>NZ_CP080599.1:0-4800000 GCF_019598965.1 Nocardiopsis sp. MT53
TCTCCACGACCGTCTCCGCCACCTTGCGCATGGTCAGACGGCGGTCCATCGAGTTCTTCTGGATCCAGCGGAACGCCTCCGGCTCGCTCATCCCGTGGCGGCTCTGGAGCAGGCCCTTGGCCTGCTCCACCAGCTTGCGGGTCTCCAGCCGCTCCTGGAGGCCGCCGACCTCCGCCTCCAGCGCCGCCAGCTCGGCGTACCGGGAGGTCGCCATCTCGATGGCGGGCACCAGGTCGGCCTTGCTGAACGGCTTGACCAGGTACGCCATGGCACCGGCGTCGCGCGCCCGCTCCACCAGCTCGCGCTGGGAGAACGCCGTCAGGATCACCACGGGGGCGATCCGCTCCCCGGCGATCCTCTCGGCGGCGGAGAGGCCGTCGAGCACGGGCATCTTGATGTCGGTGATCACCAGGTCCGGTTTGAGCTCGCGAGCGAGCCGGATGGCGGTCTCCCCGTCCCCGGCCTCGCCGACGACGGCGTAGCCGTCCTCCTCGAGCATCTCCTTGAGGTCCAGGCGGATCAGGGCCTCGTCTTCCGCGATCACCACGCGGCTCTGCGTCCTCGTCACGTACATGAGGTTACCGAGATCCGCTAGGATGCTGATCGTCGGGCCCGGCAATGCTGGCCAATCGTGACATCACCGTTGGCCGACCGTCGCCGGGCCAACTCATAGGGGTCACTCCGAGATCGAACCGGACATAAGCCCCAAAGGCCCTGATAGCCCAACGGTAGAGGCAGCAGATTCAAAACCTGCACAGTGTGGGTTCGAATCCCACTCGGGGCACACAACAGACGAAAGCCGCCCACCGGGCGGCTTTCGTCGTTCCTGACATAACACCCCTGGCCTGGGAAGACGCCGCCGGTTTGTCGTAGGCGTGAGCAAGCCTGCACAGCATGCACTCATCCCACGTCCGCCGGTCGGCGGTCTCCATGCTGGACTCGGGTCTCTCCCGGACCGAGGTCTCCCGACGCCTGGGCGTCACCCCCGCCACTCTCCGGGTCTGGTCGCAGGACCGCTCCCTCATCGACAAGTACCGCGGCAACGGCGAGTGTCCCCGCTGCGAGCCGATCCCCCGACCGCCCACCGAGGCACGGGCCTACAGCCATCTCCTGGGCCTCTATCTCGGCGATGGCACCATCAGCGGCACCGGTGACCGCAGCCGGGGGGTGTGGCGCCTGCGCGTCTTCTGCACCGAGACCTGGCCCCGACTCGTCGAGGAGTGCGCGGCCTCCATGGGCACGGTGCTCCCCGGCCGCTCCGTCGGACGGATCACGCGAACGGGCTGCACCGAGGTGTACGCCGATGGGAAGCACTGGCCGTGCCTGTTCCCCCAGCACGGCCCGGGCAAGAAGCACGAACGCGCCATCGCCCTGGAACCCTGGCAACAAGAGATCGTGAACGCCCACCCGGAGGAGTTCGTCCGGGGCCTCATCCACTCGGACGGCTGGCGAGGCGTCAACCGGGTACGCCGCCGGACGCCCCAGGGCTGGAAGTACTACGAGTACCCCCGCTACGAGTTCATCAATACCTCTGAGGACATCGTGGATCTGCTGACCGCGGCTCTCGACCTCCTGGACATCCCCTGGAAAAGCCGGGCACAGCGACGGCCGCCGCACCAGGACAAGATCACCGTGTCGATCGCGCGGAAGGACGCCGTGGCACGGCTCGATCGGTTCGTGGGGCCCAAGGGCTAGCAAGAACCGGTTAGCGGTTTGGCCCCCGGTGCGCCGGGTGGGCGGTTCGGTCGGGGCGGAACGGGTGTAACTACCCGGCCGGTTCAGCACAAAAAGGGCCTTTTGTCACTTCATGCCCGGGCAAGGCGGGTCTAACCGGTCACATCACGGCCACAACCTGAGTACAACCCGTGGGTTCGGTCCCCGCCGCTGCCCGGATTCGATGATCCTTGAGAATCGGAGACGGGTTCTCAGGAGAGGAGCAGCCGGTGCTGACCGTGGCGGCCGGGGTGTTCGGCGCACTGGTGATCGGCGCCTGGGTCGTGGTGGCCTGGGGGTCCGGTCGGCGCCGCCCGTGGCTGCTGGCACCGCTCGCGCTGCTCGTCGTCGTCCTGGTGGCGGTGGCGCCCGGGTGGGCGTTCCTGCCCGCGGTGGCGGTGGCGGCCGGCTCCTTCGTCGAGCTGGTGCTGGGGTCGCGCGAGTCCCCCGCGCTGCGCACCCGCGACGCCGACGCCCCGCTGAGCACCGAGCGCTGGGCCGCTGCGGTGGCCGCGCCGTTCCGGGTGGCGCTGGCCGAGCCGTGGGACGTGGTGGCGCGGCCGACGCTGCGCCGCCAGTACCGGCGGCTGCTGGAGCGGCAGTGGGACGTGACGGACCGCGAGTCGCTGCTGGCGGCGGTCGAGCGGCAGATGGACGAGCTGCACCAGGGCCCGAGCCTGGACCTGGTGGTCGACCTGGCGGCG
Source organism: Nocardiopsis sp. MT53 (assembly GCF_019598965.1). NCBI lineage: Bacteria > Bacillati > Actinomycetota > Actinomycetes > Streptosporangiales > Nocardiopsidaceae > Nocardiopsis > Nocardiopsis sp. MT53. The sequence continues at coordinate 2,418 of NZ_CP080599.1, forward strand.
GGGGTGGCGCGTTCGCGGCTGCCGCGTGAGCAGGGCGGCCACTCCACCGGCGAGCAGGTGCGGTTGACGCCGGAGCAGGTGGGCCGGCTGCGGATGGTGACCGGGGTCGCCGAGGGCGACGAGACGGTGATCATCGGCGCCTACCAGTGGTGGAAGTCGGTGCACGTGATCCGGCTGGTGTGCGGGGGCGCGACCCTGGACTGGCTGAGCCCGGTGGAGTCGCAGACGACGCTGCGCCGGGTGGCGTCGGACCTCCAGCGGCGCTATTCCTCGTGGCAGCAGCTGTCAATGGCGTTCCACGCGGGTTATCTGCTGTGGCCCGAGAAGGGTGTGGAGGGCGACCACGGCGGCACCGACCGGGTGTGGGCGGCGCTGGGGATGCTGACGGAGGATCCGCGCAGTCCGTGGAACCTGCTGCCGTGGGACATGCCGTTGGAGCGGGTGATCCCGGAGCCCGGCGGCCAGGAGCAGGAGTCGCACCGCTGACCCGCCGGTCGTCCGACCGGCGCCGTTCCCCTACGGCCGCGCCCCGTCCCGCCTCGTCCCCGGTTCCCGTTCCCCTCGTCCCCGGCTCCCGGTCTCCCGGTCCCCTGCCGGGCCCTGGTTTTCCGGCGGCTCTCCGGCCCCGGTCCAGGTCCGGCTCCGCCCCGGGTCCGGCCCCGGTCCGCGGGCGCGGCTCATACGCCCCGGACCGGCAACCGGACGGTGAACGGCGTCAGCTTCCGTCCAGGGCGACGGTGTCGCCGAGGCGGTGGACGCGCAGGGAGTTGGTGGAACCGGTGGTTCCGGGCGGGCTGCCCGCCACGATGACGACCTTGTCGCCCTTGGTGTAGTCGCCGAGCTGGAGCAGTTCGCTCTCGACCTGGCGGACCATGTCGTCGGTGTTGTCGACCCAGGGGACGAGGTTGGTCTCCACGCCCCAGGTGAGGGACAGGCGTCCGCGGGTGGCGGTCTCGGTGGTGAACGCCAGCAGCGGGATGGGCGAGCGGTAGCGCGCCAGGCGGCGGGCGGTCTCGCCGGACATGGTGAAGGCGACCAGTGCCTTGGCGCCGATGGTGGCGCCGATCTCCGCGGCGGCGCGGGCGATGGCCCCGCCGGTGGTCTCGGGCACCCGGTTGAGGATGTGCGAGGCGCGCAGGGATTCCTGTTCGGCGGCGCTGATGATGCGCGCCATGGTCTCGACGGTCTCGACGGGGTACTGGCCGACGCTGGTCTCTCCGGAGAGCATGACGGCGTCGGCGCCGTCGAGGACGGCGTTGGCGACGTCGGAGGCCTCGGCGCGGGTGGGCCGGGGCGCTCCGATCATGGATTCGAGCATCTGCGTGGCGACGATGACGGGTTTGGCCTTGTCGCGGCAGCGTTCGATGGCGCGCTTTTGGACCATGGGGACGTTCTCGAGGGGGAGTTCGACGCCGAGGTCGCCGCGGGCGACCATGACGGCGTCGAAGACCTCGATGATGTCCTGGAGGCGCTCGACGGCCTGGGGCTTCTCGATCTTGGCGATGAGGGGGACGGTGACGCCCTCCTCGTCCATGATGCGGTGGCACTCCTCGGCGTCGGCGGGGCTGCGCACGAAGGAGAGCGCGACCATGTCGACGCCGTTGCGCAGGGCCCAGCGCAGGTCTTCCTCGTCCTTGTCGGTGAGGGCGGGGACGCTGACGGCGACGCCGGGGAGGTTGAGTCCCTTGTGGTTGGAGACGGTCCCGCCGTAGATGACGCGGGTGTGGACGTCCGTGCCGGTGGTCTTGGTGCATTCCAGCACGATGCGGCCGTCGTCGATGAGGACGCGGTCGCCGGGGCGGACGTCGCCGGGGAGTCCCTTGTAGGTGGTGGAGACCCGGTGGATGTCGCCGGGGACGTCCTCGGTGGTGATGGTGAACTCGTCACCGGGGTTGAGGTCGACGGGTCCGTCGGCGAAGGTGCCGACGCGGATCTTGGGTCCCTGGAGGTCGGCGAGGATGCCGACCGCTCGTCCGACCTCGTCAGCGGCGGCTCGCACGTTGGCGAGGTTGGCGCTGTGGTCGTCGTGGGTTCCGTGGCTGAGGTTGAGTCGGGCGACGTCCAGTCCGGCGCGGACGAGCCTGCGGAGGATCTCCGGGCTCGAGGTGGCGGGACCGAGGGTCGCGACGATCTTTGCTCGACGTGTCACGCGTAACACTTTAGAGCGTCCGGGGGATGCAGTGGTCTAAACCAGGTTGCGAATGGACGTATCTCAGGCTGCGCGAAGGCGAATGGGGGCTGTGCACGAGTGTGTCGCCGGGGGTGTCGGCGGGGTGTCCGGGGTCTTCTCCGAGACCGTGCGCGGGGCCTTCCCGGGGCCGTGCGGGCCCCTCTCCCGGACCGTGGCGGGCTCGTCCCCGGCGTCCTCACGGAGCCGTGTCGGACCCCTCCCCGGAACCGTGCCGGGGCCTCCCCGGAGCCGCTCGGGTCCGTCTCCGGAGCGGTGCCCGTGCCCCGGTCGGGCCCGTGTCCGGTCAGCGGTCGCGCCGGGGGGTGGGGACGCCGTGTTCGAGGCGTCCGTAGGCGCGCAGGATGCGCAGCCGCTGGACGGTGCGGATGCCTTCGAGTTCGAGGGTGGCGGTGGTGTCCCAGTGGTCCCAGTCGGCGTTCCAGCCGCCGTCGTGGCGCTGGGTCTTCTGCAGGTGGTCGAGGTTGGCGGCGAGTTCGGCGTCGGTGAAGATCGGCCGGGCGATGCAGGCGGGGTCGGGCGCCAGGTCCAGGGGTGTGTGGATGTGGTGCCGGGGGGCGGCGCCGCTGCGGGGCCCGGGGATGTCGGGGGTGTACTCGGGGCGGATGCGGACGACGGCGCGGATCATGGTGGCGAGGTGGTTGACGGTGGCGACGGCGCGGGGGCGGTCGGGGACGTGCTGGAGGAAGGCGCAGATGCCGATGGCCTCGTGGGGGTCGGTCCAGTGGAGGGCGTCGATGTGCTTCCAGCAGTAGGCGGTGGCGCGGTCGCGCCAGGGGTGGGTGATGTTGTGCTTGTGGAGGCGGCCGGTGATGGAGGCGGTGAGGGCGAGGTCGGGGGTGCGGCCGCTGTGTTCGCGCCACCAGGGTGCGGCTTCGGTGTGGCGGACGGCGGGGGTGACGGGGGGCAGGCCGCCGTCGGGTGAGGAGACGGTGGTGAGGTAGCGGCAGATGCTCTGGCCGAGTTCGGCGGGGATGGGGCCGAGTTCGTCGAGGTAGCGCAGGGCGGTGTCGACGGCGAGGGGTTGGCTGGCGTGTCCGCGCAGGTCGGGGTCGAGGGCGTTGCCGTAGCCGCCGTCGATGTTGCGGTAGGCGGCGAGGGCGGAACGGATGGGTGCGGTGGGGCCGGCCTGGAAGTGGTAGGCGAAGCGGTACCTGTCGATGAGCCGGGCGGTGCGCATGGTGAAGTGTTCTGCGGCGCGGAAGGATTCCCAGGTCACAACGCTCATGTGGGAACGGTACCCGTGGCTCGGGCGGGGGTGCGCGGTCGCGGCCAATCCATTCGTGTTCTTTACGTGGGGTCGCGGCGCGCGGGTCTCCGGTGGCGGTGCCCGGCGTTCCGGTGGTGGCGGAGCGCGCGGGCGAGGGGGACGGTCCAGGTGAGGAGGATGAGGGCGGCCGCGGCGAGGCGGACGGTGGCGAGGTGTTCCTCGGGGTAGACGACGCCGGTGAGGTAGTGGTCGATGAAGCCGGTGGGGGGCAGGCCCTCCTGTCCGGCGTGGTGGCGTGCCCGGCGTTCGACGTGGGTGAGGGGGCACTCCCAGCCGATGAGGGTGATGCCGAGGGCGTAGGCCGTGGCGGCGAGGTGGGGCCACAGGGCGCGGGGCCACTTCCAGGCGGGGAGGCCGCCGAGGAGCACGTAGGCGAGGAAGGCCATGTGGAGGACCATGGCCGTGTCCGCGAGGATCCGGTAGGCCATGTTCCATGGTAGGCGGGGGTGTCGTCAGGTGTCGGTGCGGACCTCGGCCTCGACGCCCGCTCCCCCGCCCGCGCCCGTACCCGCGCGGGCGCGGCGGCGCCGGGCCGTGAGGACGGCGTGGCCGGCCCAGGAGAGGACGACGAGGGCGCCGACGGCGGCCTGGGCCTCACGGAGGGCTTCGGCGGGGTAGATGACGCCGGTGAGGTAGTGGTCGATGAAGCCCTCTTCGGCGAGTCCGGCCTGTCCGGCGTTCTCCCTCCCCCAGTTCTCCACCAGGGTGAGGGGGCAGGTCCAGGCGAAGACGCTGATGGCGAGGCCGTAGGCGGCGACGGCGAGGTGGGCCCAGAGGGTGCGGGGCCACTTCCAGGCGAGGAAGCCGCCGAGGGCGATGTAGAGGATGAACGCGAAGTGGAGGAGCATGGCGGCGTCGCCGATGATCCGGTAGGCCATGGTCGTTGCTCCCGTCGGGGGGTGGGGGTGTCGGGGCGGGGGCGGGGCTTTCGGTACCGCGGGTGCGAATCCGGGGCGTGGTCGCGGGTGTGCTCGGGGCCGGCCCCCGGCGCCGGGGCGGGGGCGGGGTTCCCAGTGTCGCGGGTGTGTGCGGGGGGCGGGTCACGGCGGGGTCACCGGTGTGCGGCGCCGGACGCGCGCGGGGGCGCGCAGGGTGGTCCCTGCGCGCCCCCGTGGCGTGGTGTGCGGGTCAGACGAGCGGTCGTGCGGTGGGCGGGATGGCGACGGGCAGGTCGCTGTCGTCGCCGGTGAGGTGGCGGTCGACCGCGGCGGCGGCGGAGCGGCCCTCGGCGATGGCCCAGACGATGAGGGACTGGCCGCGGCCCATGTCGCCGGCGCAGAAGACGCCTTCGACGCTGGTGCGGTAGTCGGCGTCGCGGACGACGTTGCCGCGTCCGTCGAGTTCGACGCCGAGCTGTTCGATCATGCCCTCCTTCTGGGGGCCGACGAAGCCCATGGCGAGGGTGACGAGGTCGGCGGGGATCTCGCGCTCGGTGCCCTGGACGGGCTCGAAGCCGTTGGCGGTGCGCTGGACCTCGACGAGCTTGAGGGCGCGGACGCGGCCCTGGTCGTCGCCGAGGAACTCCAGGGTGTTGACGGAGTAGATGCGCTTGCCGCCCTCCTCGTGGGCGCTGGTGACCTTGTACAGCATCGGCATGGTGGGCCAGGGCTGGGAGTCGGGGCGCTCGGCGGGCGGCTTGGGCATGATCTCGAGCTGGGTGACGCTGGCGGCGCCCTGGCGGTGGGCGGTGCCGACGCAGTCGGCGCCGGTGTCGCCGCCGCCGATGACGACGACGTGCTTGCCCTCGGCGTTGATGGGGGCGCGGTCGTAGTCGCCGAACTGGACGCGGTTGGCCTGGGGCAGGTACTCCATGGCCTGGTGGACGCCGGCGAGCTCGCGGCCGGGGACGGGCAGGTCGCGCCAGGCGGTGGCGCCGCCGGTGAGGACCACGGCGTCGTGGTCGGCGCGCAGCCGTTCGACGGTGATGTCGGCGCCGACGTCCACGCCGGTGCGGAAGACGGTGCCCTCGGCGGTCATCTGGGCGATGCGGCGGTCGATGTGCCGCTTCTCCATCTTGAACTCGGGGATGCCGTAGCGGAGCAGGCCGCCGATGCGGTCGGCGCGCTCGTAGACGGTGACGTCGTGCCCGGCGCGGGTGAGCTGCTGTGCGGCGGCGAGCCCGGCGGGGCCGGAGCCGACGACGGCGACCTTCTTGCCGGTGCGCGTGGCGGGGGGCAGGGGCTTGACCCAGCCCTCCTCCCAGGCGCGGTCGATGATGGAGACCTCGATGTTCTTGATGGTGACGGCGGGCTGGTTGATGCCGAGCACGCAGGCGGATTCGCAGGGTGCGGGGCACAGCCGACCGGTGAACTCGGGGAAGTTGTTGGTGGCGTGGAGCCGTTCGATCGCCTCGGCCCAGTCGTGGGTGTGGACGAGGGTGTTCCACTCGGGGATGAGGTTGCCCAGGGGGCAGCCGTTGTGGCAGAAGGGGATGCCGCAGTCCATGCAGCGGGACGCCTGCTTGGTGACGGTGCCCCGGTCGAAGTCCTCGTAGACCTCGCGCCAGTCCTGGATGCGGACGTCCACCGGGCGGTGAGCGGGGAGCTCGCGTTCGGTGATCTTCAGGAAACCCTTGGGGTCAGCCATGATTGTTCCTCCTTTCGTGTGTGCTGACGCTCAGGACTGCGCGGAGGCCATGACGGCCTCGTTGACGTCGCGGCCGTCCCGTTCTGCTTCGGCCTGGGCGAGCAGGACGCGCTTGTAGTCGCGCGGCATGACCTTGGAGATCCGGTCGAGTCCGGCGTCGCCGGCGGCCAGGAGGCGTTCGGCGACGGTGGAGCCGGTCTCGGCGTGGTGGCGGGTGAGCACGTCGGTGAGGAACGCGCGGTCCTCGTCGGTGGGTGCTTCGACCTCGACCATCTCGGTGTTGACCCGGTGGGGGTCGAGGTCGAGGACGTAGGCGATGCCGCCGGACATGCCGGCCGCGAAGTTGCGTCCGGTGCGTCCGAGGACGACGGCGCGGCCGCCGGTCATGTACTCGCAGCCGTGGTCGCCGATGCCCTCGACGACGGCGAGGGCGCCGGAGTTGCGGACGCAGAAGCGTTCGCCGACGATGCCGCGGAGGAAGATCTCCCCGGAGGTGGCGCCGTAGCCGATGACGTTGCCGGCGATGATGTGTTCCTCGGCGGTGAGGGTGGAGGTGTCGGCGGGGCGGACGACGACGCGGCCGCCGGACAGGCCCTTGCCGACGTAGTCGTTGGCGTCGCCCTTGAGGCGGAGCGTGACGCCCTTGGGCACGAAGGCGCCGAAGGACTGTCCGGCGGAGCCGGTGAAGGTGACGTCGATGGTGTCGGCGGGCAGGCCGTCGGCGCCGTAGCGCTTGGTGACCTCGTGTCCGAGCATGGTGCCGACGGTGCGGTTGACGTTGCGGACGGGCAGTTCGAGCTTGACGGGCTGCCCGAAGTCGAGTGCGCCTTCGGCGAGCTGGATGAGGGTGTTGTCCAGGGCCTTCTCCAGGCCGTGGTCCTGGCTGCGGGTGCGGACGCGGTGGTCGCCGGCCCAGGGCTCGACCTCGTGGAGGATCGGGGACAGGTCCAGTCCCCTGGCCTTCCAGTGCTCGACGGCCTCGGTGGTGTCGAGCAGGTCGACGGCGCCGATGGCCTCGTCGAGGCTGCGGAAGCCGAGGGCGGCGAGGTACTCGCGGACCTCCTGGGCGATGAACTCGAAGAAGTTGACCACGTACTCGGCCTTGCCGGAGAACCGCTCGCGCAGGACGGGGTTCTGGGTGGCGACGCCGACGGGGCAGGTGTCGAGGTGGCAGACGCGCATCATGACGCAGCCGGAGACGACCAGGGGCGCGGTGGCGAAACCGTACTCCTCGGCGCCGAGCAGGGCGGCGATGATGACGTCGCGGCCGGTCTTCATCTGGCCGTCGGCCTGGACGACGATGCGGTCGCGCAGGCCGTTGAGCAGCAGGGTCTGCTGGGTCTCGGCGAGGCCGAGCTCCCAGGGGGTGCCCGCGTGCTTGAGGGAGGTAAGCGGCGAGGCGCCGGTGCCCCCGTCGTGGCCGGAGATGAGGACGACGTCGGCGTGGGCCTTGGAGACGCCGGCGGCGACGGTGCCGACGCCCGCTTCGGAGACCAGCTTGACGTGGACCCGGGCGGACGGGTTGGCGTTCTTGAGGTCGTGGATGAGCTGGGCGAGGTCCTCGATGGAGTAGATGTCGTGGTGGGGCGGCGGGGAGATGAGCCCGACGCCGGGGGTGGAGTGGCGGGTGTCGGCCACCCACGGGTAGACCTTGTGGCCGGGCAGCTGGCCGCCCTCGCCGGGCTTGGCGCCCTGGGCCATCTTGATCTGGATGTCGTCGGCGTTGGTGAGGTAGTGGGAGGTGACGCCGAAGCGGCCGGAGGCGACCTGCTTGATGGCGCTGCGCCGCAGGTCCCCGTTGGCGTCGGGGGTGAAGCGGGCGGGGTCCTCGCCGCCCTCGCCGGTGTTGGACTTGCCGCCGAGGCGGTTCATCGCGATGGCGAGGGTCTCGTGGGCCTCGGCGGAGATGGAGCCGTAGGACATGGCGCCGGTGGAGAAGCGCTTGACGATCTCCGAGACGGGTTCGACCTCGTCGACGGGGACGGGTTCGCGGACGCCCTCCTTGAGGCGGAAGAGGCCGCGCAGCGTCATGAGCCTCGCCGACTGGTCGTCGATGAGGTCGGTGTACTCCTTGAAGATCTCGTACTTGCGGGTACGGGTGGAGTGCTGGAGCTTGAAGACGGTGTCGGGGTTGAACAGGTGCGGTTCGCCCTCGCGGCGCCACTGGTACTCGCCGCCGATCTCCAGGCGCCGGTGGGCGCCGGAGGCCGGGTTGTCGGTGTGGGCGCGGCGGTGGCGGATGGCGACCTCTTCGGCGAGGACGTCGAAGCCGACGCCGCCCAGGCGGGAGGTGGTGCCGGTGAAGCAGCGGTCGATGACCTCCTGGCCCAGGCCCAGGGCCTCGAAGATCTGGGCCCCGGTGTAGGAGCTGACCGTGGAGACCCCGATCTTGGACATGATCTTCAGGACGCCCTTGCCGTACGCCTTGACGGTGTTGCGGACGGCCGTGTCGGCGTCGACGCCGCCGATGGTGCCGCGCTGGACCAGGTCCCGGACGGTGGCCAGGGCGAGGTAGGGGTTGACGGCGGAGGCGCCGTACCCGATGAGCAGTGCGACGTGGTGGCACTCGCGGACGTCGGCGGCCTCGACGATGAGGCCGACCTCGGTGCGGGTCTTCTCGCGGACGAGGTGGTGGTGGACCGAGCCGGTGAGCAGCAGGGACGGGATGGGCGCCAGGCGGGCGTCGGCGCGCCGGTCGCTGAGGACCAGGATGTGGGCGCCGTCGGCGATGGCGGCGTCGATCTGGGTGTTGAGCTCGGCGAGGCGGGCGGCCAGGGCGTCGCCGCCGCCGTCGACGGGGTAGGTGCCGTCGACGGTGAAGGTCTTCAGGGCGGGCTCGGTGCGCCCGGCCTCGACGATGGCGGCGAGTTCGGCCTGGTCGACGACCGGGGTGGGCAGGACGAGGCGGCGGGTGTCGCCCGGTGCCGCGGTGAGGATGTTGTGTTCGGCGCCCAGGAGCGTGGACAGGCTGGTGACCATCTCCTCGCGGATGGCGTCCAGGGGCGGGTTGGTGACCTGGGCGAAGTTCTGCGAGAAGTAGTCGAAGAGCTGCCGGGAGCGCTCGGAGAGCGCGGCGACCGGGGTGTCCGTGCCCATGGAGCCGATGGGCTCGGCGCCGGTGCGGGCCATGGGGGTGAGGATGACGCGGAGTTCTTCCTCGGTGTAGCCGAAGACCTGCTGGGCGAGGTTGAGCTCGGTCACGGGGACGGGCTCGGCGGCGGGCAGGTCGGCCAGGCGCATGACGCCGGAGTCGATCCACTCCTGATAGGGGTGCTGGGCGGCGAGTTCGGCCTTGATCTCCTCGTCCTCGATGATCCGCCCCTGGGCGGTGTCGACGACGAAGATGCGGCCGGGCTGGAGCCGGCCCTTGCGGACGACGTCGGCGGGGTCGATGTCCAGGACGCCGGCCTCGGAGGCCAGGACGACGAGGCCGTCCTGGGTGACCCAGTAGCGTCCGGGGCGCAGGCCGTTGCGGTCCAGGACGGCGCCGACCAGGGTGCCGTCGCTGAAGGAGACGGACGCGGGGCCGTCCCAGGGCTCCATGAGGGTGGAGTGGTACTCGTAGAAGGCCCGGACGGCCGGGTCCATCTCGGTGTGGTTCTCCCAGGGCTCGGGGATCATCATGAGCACCGCGTGCGGCAGGGAGCGGCCGCCCAGGTGGAGGAGCTCCAGGGCGTCGTCGAAGGACGCGGTGTCGGAGTCGTCGGGGTCGACGATGGGGAAGATGCGGTCCAGGTCGCCGGGGATGAGGTCGGTGGCGAGCTTGGCCTCGCGGGCGCGCATCATGTTCCGGTTGCCCTTGACGGTGTTGATCTCACCGTTGTGGGCGACGTAGCGGAAGGGGTGGGCCAGCGGCCAGGACGGAAAGGTGTTGGTGGAGAACCGGGAGTGGACCAGGGCCAGGCCGGAGGCGTAGCGCCGGTCGGACAGGTCGGGGAAGAACGGTTCGAGCTGGGGGGTGGTGAGCATGCCCTTGTACACGATGGTGCGCGGGGACAGGCTCGGGAAGTAGACGTCGGCCTCGTGTTCGGCGCGCTTGCGGACGCAGTAGGCGTAGCGCTCCAGGTCGATGCCGGTAAGGCCCTCGGTGGCGGTGCCGGGGGTGCCCGTGATGAAGAGCTGCCCGAAGTAGGGCATGGCGTCGCGGGCGGCCGGGCCGCTGTACTGGGGCTCGAAGGGCAGGTCGCGCCAGCCCAGGAGGGTGAGGCCCTCTTCGGCGACGATGCGGTCGACCACGGCGATGGCCTCGGCGCGGGCGGCGGCGTCGGCGGGCAGGAAGGCGATGCCGGCGGCGTAGGAGCCGGCCTCGGGCAGGGCGAAGCCGCAGACCTCGGTGAACAGCTCGTGCGGGATCTGGGTGAGGATGCCCGCACCGTCGCCGTCGTCGGGGTCGGCGCCGGAGGCGCCGCGGTGGTCGAGGTTGCGCAGTACTGTGAGCGCCTTCTGCACGATGTCGTGGCCGCGGCGGCCGGTGAGGTCGGCGACGAAGCCCACACCGCAGGCGTCGTGCTCGAAGGCGGGGTCGTACAGGCCCTGAGAAGTGGAGATCGCGTTCGCTCGGACGGACGAACGCCGCACCTGACCAGCGGGCATCTACCCTCCTGTCGTCTTTCGTCGGCTTCGTGAAAAGCGCATCCGGGACGACATTGGCCCTGCTGCGTGCGTGAAGTTGTGGGTGCTCGGCCTGTGGACGCCGTGTGGTCCGCCACCGTACCGCGGCCACGTCCTCGTGGTGCGAATGGCGGCCGGTCGCCCTCTTGCGAGCGGTCCTGCCTGTTCCCGCGGGTCCGGCCGCGACGTGGGTCGCAGGTCTAGACCATGGGGTGCCGCGGTGCGCCCCGGGTCGCGTGTCGCGGCCCCCTGCGGGTGGGACCGCGGTTCCTCGTACGGAGGGTTCCCCGTCGGAGGTGTGCCTAGCCGGTTTTTCCACGAGGGAATCCCGCTAAACCTCCCAAAGCGGATAAAACCCGACGGTTGGTCGTGTTCGTCGCTTCGGGCACGCGAACGCCGTGCGCCGCGCCCCCACATTACCCCGGCGTTAACACTCCGCCCAAGGGGGACTCCCCCGGCCGGCCGAGTGATATGTCACTCTCGCGCCGGAAGCGGCCCTGACCTGCGGCCGGACCCGCTCCCTCCGGGGCGTGGGACGATCGGTGCATGGCAGCAGACCCCAACGACCCCGGCGTTCCCGGCCCTCCGCGGACGCCCCTCCCGTCCCCTCCGCCCCTGCCCGGGGCCGCGCTGAACGCGCTGCGCGCCCACGGGGTGGACGCGCCCCGGCTGCGCGCCGTGCTCGCCGCGCTGTCGGACGGCCGCGGCCGGAGCGCCGACGACCTGGTGCGGGCCACCGGGGTCGCCCGCGTCCTGGTGGTGGCGCTGCTGGAGCAGCTGGTGGAGGCCGGGGAGGCCGAGCGCGCGCCCGGCGGCGACCGGGTGCGGCTGGTGCGGCCCGACCACTACGCCGGCGCGGCCGGGGACGCCCTGGCGGACCCGGTGCGGCACCTGGTGCCCGCGCGGGCCGGGGCGGCCGCCGAGATCGCCCGGGCCGTCGCCGAGGGGCCCTCGTCCGACCTGGACCTGGACCACGTCACCGCGACCGCCGACACCGCGCTGCGCCGGGCGCTGTTCCTGGCCACCCGGTTCGACCTCGCCGACCGCACCGTCCTGTGCGTGGGCGACCACGACCTCACCTCGGTCGCGCTGGCCCTGGTCGAGCCCCGGGCGCGGGTCCTGGTGGCCGACATCGACGAGCGGGTGCTCGCCCACATCGACGCGGTCGCCGGGCGGCTGGGGCTGGACGTGCGCACCCACTTCGCCGACCTGCGGCTGGGCCTGCCCGCGGGGCTGCGCGGGCAGGCCGACGTGGTGTTCACCGACCCGCCCTACACCGCCGACGGGGTGGAGCTGTTCGTGCGCCGCGGCCTGGAGGGGATGACCGACCCGCGCAGGGGCCGGGTTCTGGTCGCCTACGGGGTCAGCGAGACCACGCCGCGGCTGGCCGCCGCCACGCAGGCCCGGCTGCTCCGGCTGGACCTGGTGCTGGAGGCGATGTGGCCGGACTTCCACCGCTACGAGGGTGCCGAGTCCATCGGGGCCGCCTCGGACCTGTACGTGCTGCGGCCGCTGTCGCGCACCGCTCCCCCGCCGGCGGAGAGCGGTGCCCGCGTGTACAGCCAGGGGGTCAACGCCAAGGAGGCCCGGGGTTCGCTGACCGAGGAGCGGGCGGCCGCCGCGCTGGAGCGGGCCGCCGCCGACTCCGGGGGGCGGCCGGTGCCGGTGGGCGCCTGGCCCGCGGCGGTGCTGCCCGACGCGGGGCGGGTGCGCCTGTCCACGTGGATGGAGGCGCAGGTGCCGCTGTCGGGGCCGCCGGTGGTGGACCTGACCGGCGGCTGGGAGCGGATCGCGGCGCGGGCGGCGCTGGCCTGCCCCGAGGCGGGCGGGTACCTGCTGGTGCCCTCGTCCGCGGCGTGCGTGCGCGACGAGCGGGGCCAGTCGGAGCTGCGGGCCGTGGTGGAGCCCCGGTTCCGGGTGCGGTTCCTGCGCGGTTTCGGCGACCCGTCGCTGACCGCGGTCCGGCTGGTCCGGGCGCCGGAGGCGCAGGACCCGGTGGACCGGCTGCTGGCGCACGTCCAGGAGCACGCCCGCGGGACGCTGACGTCGGTGCTGCGCGCCGGGGTGGTGCGGGTCGCGCAGGAGGGGGGCGCGCCGGTGAACAAGCGCACGGCCCGGCTGGCGGTGGCCGCCGCCCCGCCGTGGGTGGCCGGGCGCACCCTGCTGGACCTGCCCGGGCACCGGTTCGCCCGGCTGCGGGAGGCCGTCGCGGCGGTGTGGGAGGCCGTGGAACGGCCCTGAAACGGGGGCGGGGCCGCGCGTCGCGCGGCCCCGCCGGAGGTCAGCCCCCGGTACCGGGCGCCGTCTCGGTCCCGGGGACCGTCTCGGTGCCGGGCACGGTCTCGGTCCCGGGCACCGTCTCGGTGCCGGTCCCGGCGCCGGGCTCGGTGGAGGGCTCCTCCTCGCGGAGGTTGACCAGGCGGCGGTACAGCGGGTCGCGGAAGTTGCTCAGCGTCACGATGGGGCTGGCCAGGCTCACCCGGTCCTCGACCGACTCGGAGTCGGTGGGCTGCACCCACACCACCACCAGGTAGTGGCCGCTGACTGTGGCCTCGGCGGCGCTGTAGCCCGAGCCGAGGCGGTCGAAGGGCTCGGCGCCCGAGGGCGCGACCACGAAGCCGGGCTCGGGGGCGTCGGCGGGCGGCTCCTCGCCCTCCGGCAGCTCGGGCTCGGCCATGGCGTCGGCCACCGCGCGGCTGCCCTCGGCGTCGGCGAGGTTGAAGATCGCCGTCACGCCGAAGTAGTCGCCGCCCACGTAGGTGGCCCGCCCGGCCTGGGTGCAGTCGGCGTCGGCCAGGGCCTGGACGACCTCGTCCCCCCACACGGCGGCGGCGCAGTCCTCCGACAGCTCCGAGTCCCGCAGGGTGAACTCCATGCCCCGGCTGGAGATCTCGGCGCTGCGGTCGCCGAACAGCTCGCCCTCGTTGAGGGGGCGGCTGTCGGCCTCGCGGGTGCCCAGGACCGTGTTCATCTCGTTGTCGCCGACGCCCTCGACGCTGTAGGCGACCGGCCGGGTGTGCGGCGCGGGCCCGTCCGTGCCGCCGCCGTCGCCCCGGTTCAGGTACAGGACGGCGCCCAGGCCGATGAGGGCGACGACGAGGACGCCCACGACGACGCCGATGAGCCGGCCGTACCGCTTGGGCTCCTGCTTGCGGCGCCCTCCGGCGCGGCGCCGGCCGCCCGCGCGGGAGGCGCGCTCGGCGTCGTCGGGTTCGCTGTTCTTCCTCCGGCGTCCCGCTGTTCCGGACGCCGACGCTTCAGAAGGGGACACCCAGTGGACCTTTCCTCGGATGACGGGCCCGCGTGTGCGCGGTGGACCCGATTGCGCTCGGCGGGGGCGCGGCGGGGGGCCGGGGAGCGCCCCGGGAGCGGTGCGCGCGCCCCGCTCGACCCGGCCGTGGCAGGGCCGGTCGATCTGTCCGAGATCCTATCGGGACGTCCGGGGAACACGAACGGCCGTGCTCAGAGCACGGCCGTTCGTCCGCGGATGCGCGTCGGGGTCGTCCGACCCCCTGCTACTCCTGCTCCGCCTGGGCGGCGATCACCTCGTTGTAGACGTAGGGGAACGCGTTCATGGACGCCACGGTGACCTTGGCCAGGTCGGTGTCGTCCCCGGGCGGGCTGCCGTCGGTGCGGGCCACCCAGAACACCGCCAGGTAGTGGCCCATGACCTGCGCGGTCGCCTCGCTGTAGCCGTCCTGGAGACCGGGGATCTCGTCGTTGGTGCGGCTGAGCAGGAACCCGGCGCCGGACTCGACGTTGTTCGGGTCCAGCGCGGCCTCGACCTCGGTGGCGGCCTCGGCGTCGGACAGGTCGAACAGGGTGACCTGGGCGACGTACTCCTCGTCGGCGTCGGTGTAGACGCCCGAGGCGGCGTTGACGCAGCCGGCGTCGATGAGGCTCTGGCCCAGGTCGTCGCCCCACACCAGGGAGGTGCAGGAGTCGGTGACCGCGCCGTCGCGCAGCTCCAGCTTCATGCCGTCCAGCTCGACCTCCTGGACGGGGTCGAACACCGCCTCCTGAGTCATCGGCTCCAGGCCCTCGGGGCGCTCGTTGATGGGGCCGAAGACGTCGTCGCGGTTGGCGTTGGACAGGTAGAGCTGCGGTGTGATGGTGCTGTGGCCCTCGGGCGGGGCGACCACGGAGGTGTCGCCGCCGGAGGTGGTGCCGCCCGCCCCGGTGAAGAGCTGGTAGGACAGCAGTCCCAGCAGCGCGACCAGGGAGAGGGCGAAGGCCCCGATGAGGACGCCCAGCACCGCGGTGCCGCGCTTGCGCTTGCTCTGCTCGGCGAGTGTGTACACGATCTGGTTGGGCCGGTCGCCCAGGACCGACACCTTCTTGATCGCGGAGGCGGAGAACGCGGAGACGCGCTTGACCCCGCCCTGCCTGGCGTCCTTGGCCGGGGCGGCCCGGCGGGAGCCCCGGCGGCGGCCGCGGCCGCGGCCGGACCCGGCGCGCTCGTCGTCACCGTCCTGTGCGGTGTCGGGGTTCTCGCCGGCGCCTTCGTCCCCGGCGGCGGTGTGACCGTACTCGGCGGAGAAGTCCTCCTCCGGGTCGTAGTCGTATTCCTCGTCGTGGCCGTAGTCGTCGGCGCGGTCGCGGATCGGGCCGGTGTCGGCGCGGCGGCTCCCGCCGCGGCGTCCTCTACGGCCGGGACCGGACTCGGCTCTGCTCACGGTCTTTCTCAATCGTCAACCCGTGGTCTGCTCGAAAGGTACGGGGGCACGTGCGGGCACGTCGTCACCCTCGTGGGTGTGGATGTGGTGTCGTGCGCGGCCGCCGCGCCCGTGGAGACGGGCGTCGGCGTCCTTCCCGTGTCTACTCGGGCTTCGTCCCGGAACCGGTTCCCTCGTCGTTCGAGGTCGAGCCCTCGCTACTAGATCGCTCGGGGCTCGGGTGGTATTCCGTCCCGGCGTCGCTCCCCCGGGTCCCGAGGTCGGAATCCCCTGTGTCGGTGGTGCTGTAGACGGTGTCGTCGTTACCCATCTCACCGTCGGCGGTGGGCCCGAACACCTGGGTCCCGGCGTCGGCGCCGTGGGGCACGACCGCGGTGGAGAAGGAGTCGAGGCGGCGGCCGGCCCAGACGAAGTAGGCCAGGGCGCCGGCGAAGACCAGGATGGAGGTCCAGTTGTTCAGGCGCAGGCCGAAGAAGTCGTTGGCGGGGTCGACCCGCAGGTACTCGATCCAGAAGCGGCCGACGCAGTAGCCCATGACGTAGAGGGCGAACAGGCGCCCGCCCTGGAGGGAGGACTCGAAGCGGCGCCCGGCCCAGGCGAGCAGGACCGCCAGGCCCAGGCACCACAGGGACTCGTAGAGGAAGGTGGGGTGGTAGGTGGTGACGCCGAACTCCATGCCGGGGCGCAGGTGGCCCTCGGGGTAGGGGAGGATCTCCACGGCCCAGGGGAGGTCGGTGGGGCGGCCGAACAGCTCCTGGTTGAAGTAGTTGCCCCAGCGGCCCAGGGCCTGGGCGAGGGGGATGGTGGGGGCGATGGCGAAGGAGAGCTTGGTCATCGACAGGCCGCGCTTGCGGGCGACGATCCACACGCCGACGGCGCCCAGGGGGATGGCGCCCCAGATGCCGAGGCCGCCCTCCCAGATGTAGAGGGCGCGGATGGGCTCGCGCCCCTCGGCGAAGTACAGCTGGGCGTCGCTGATGACGTGGTAGAGGCGGCCGCCGATGAGGCCGAGGATGACCGCCCACACCGCCATGTCGAGGATGGTGCCCTGCTCGCCGCCCATCGCCTTCCAGCGCTGTTCGCTCCACAGGACGGCGACGATCACGCCGGCGAGGATGCACAGCGCGTAGAAGTGGATCTCCAGGGGCCCGATCGGGATCGAGTTCACCTGCGGGCTGGGGATGGCCGCGAGGGCGCGGCCGGTGGCGGCCGCGCCCTCGCTGACTGTCGACGACAATGTCACTGCTCTGCTCTCGGGTTCGCCCCGCGTGCGGGGGGTGTCTTCAGGGGTGTTACTGCGCGTCACCCCCGTTGTCCAACGGCTGGGTCTCGACCTTACCGGGGTCGGCGGAGGCGATGGCTTCGGAGAGTCCCCGGACCGTCATGGCGGTGTTGTTGTCGAGCAGGACGCCGTTGAGGTAGACGGAGGGGGTGCCGCGGAACGCGTTGTCTCCGCTGTAGCGAGTGTAGGCGCTGCCCGTGGCGTCGATGAGCTCGCCGGTGTAGGTGCCGTCGAGGAACGCGGGGTCGTGGCCGTTGTCGGCGCCCCAGGCCAGCAGGTCGCTGAGGACCATGGTGCCCAGGGTCTCCTGGCCGATCTCCCGGACGGCGTCCTCGGTGAGTGCGGGGAGGAACTCCTCGGTGAACTCGGTGACGACGGCGGCCTCCTCCTCCAGGCGGGCGCCGAACTCCTGCTGCTGTTCGGGCGAGGTCTCCAGTTCGGCGAACCACTGCTCGAGCTGGTCGGTGGAGAAGCCCTCGCGGCCCTCGGTGGGCTGGTTCTCGAAGAGCAGGTCGTTGTACTCGACGAAGACGCCGTGGTCGGCGGCGATGCGGGCGGCGGCGCCGCCGCGCAGCGAGTTGCTGCTGATGGGCACCTGCTGCTGGGCGAAGATGCTCACCGGGCGGAAGTGGACGATGGCCTCGCCCTGGGCGGCGCGCTCCTTGAGCAGGCTGCCGTTGGTGAGCTCGAACTGGCGGCAGGCGGGGCACTGGTAGTCGGCGTAGATCTCGACGACGGGGGCCTCGACGCCCTCGTTCGCCATGACGACGCTGCCGTCCTCCTGGAGGGTCTGGGTCGCCAGGGGGCCCGTGTAGCCCTCGTCGCGGTCGGAGTTGAGCACGGCGTAGCCGATCCCGACGATGAGGACGATGACGGCGGCGGCGACGCCGATGACGATGAGGTTCTTGCGCCGCGCGGCGGCCTTCTTCTCCTTGGCCCGCTGTTCCTTGAGCCGTTCACGGGCGCGCTTGCGCGCTTCGCTCCCCATGTGGTGTTCCTTCTGTTCCTGAGTCGGGGTGTGGTCGTGGGCCGCGGGTCAGCGGAAGAGGCCGAGCGGGCGGTCCAGGGCGAGGGGTGAGCGGGGCCACAGGGCGATGAAGGCCCCCAGTGCGGCGAAGCCGATGTCGCGGGCGATGGAGAGGCCGTAGGTGGTCTCGCCGGGGTCGACGGCGCCGCCGCCGCCGAAGCAGCCGCAGTCGATGCTCAGCCCGCGGGCCATGGCCGAGAGGATCCCGGCGATGAAGACGACCATGAGCAGGGCGGTGACGGCTCCGGTGAAGCGGGTGGCCAGGCCGACCAGGAGCAGGACGGCCAGGGCGAGCTCGAAGAGGGGGAGGGTGTAGCCGATGAGGCGGGCGATCTCGTGGGGGAAGAGGTCGTAGGCCTCGACGGCCTGGACGGAGAGCGCGGGCGGGTACTTGGAGACGGCCGCGTAGATGAGGATCCCGGCGAGGGCGATGCGGCAGGCGAGGGTGAGCCAGGGCTGGACGGCGGCCCAGCGCGACCCGGGGGCGGGGGCGGGGGTTTCGTCGGGTGTGTCCATGTCGGGGGCCTTCGGGGTTCGGGGGCCGATAAGTTGCACTCTGCACCCATTCAATCGCTCTCGGTGACCATGCAGATCCTACCGGCTGTGATCGCCCGCTGACTCCGGGCGCTGGAACCGGGGCGCGTGAAGAGGCGGACCCGGCGTCCGCCGCCCCCCAATCACACCACCGCGGGGCCCCCGCGCGCGGCGTTTCCCCGAGCCCGAAGGTCCCTTCTCACCCGATTCTCACCGGCTTAACCTTCTTAACCCCGCCCTTGACCGGCCCGGACACAGGGAACGGGCCGCCCCCGGGTGTGGGGGCGGCCCGCCTGCGTCCTGCCTTCGGCGTCCCGGTCAGCGGGACCGGACGCCCGCCGCCAGTTCCTCGGCGAACGACGTCACCGCGATGAGCCCGGTCTCCAGGTCCGGGGCGTCCAGCACCCGCTGGCAGAACCCGGCGCCGACGATGACGCCGTCGGCGTAGGCGGCGACCTCGGCGGCCTGCGCCCCCGAGGAGATGCCCAGGCCCACGCAGATCGGCAGCCCCGACTCGCGGGTGGCCTCCCGGGTGCGCCGCACCAGCTCGGCGGCGGTGCCGGCCACCTGGGTGCGGGTCCCGGTGACCCCCATCAGCGAGGCCGCGTACACGAACCCGCTGCACGCCCGGGTGGTCAGCTCCAGCCGCCGGTCGGTGGAGGAGGGCGCCACCAGGAAGATCCGGTCCAGGCCCGCGGTGTCGGAGGCCGCGATCCACTCCTGCGCCTCCTCGGGGATGAGGTCGGGGGTGATGACCCCGGCCCCGCCCGCCTTGGCGAGGTTCCCCGCGAAGCGCTCCACTCCGTAGCGCTCGATCGGGTTCCAGTACGACATGACCACGGCGGCCGCGCCGGTCTCGGCGGTCGCCTCCACCACCCGGAACACGTCGTCGGTGGTGGTCCCCGCCGCCAGCGCGGCGTCGGCCGCCCGCTGGATGGTGGGGCCGTCCATCATCGGGTCGGAGTAGGGCAGGCCCACCTCGATGACGTCGCAGCCGCCCTCGACCATGGCCCGGACGACCTTGATCGAGGACTCGACGTCGGGGAACCCGGCCGGGAGGTAGCCGATGAGGGCGGCCCGGCCCTGGGCCCGGGCCTGGGCGAGCTTGTTCTGGAGGGTCGTCATCACGCCTCGTCCTTACCGTCGATCAGGCCGAAGTAGGCGGCCGCGGTGTCCACGTCCTTGTCGCCGCGCCCGGAGAGGTTCACCAGGATCACCGCGTCGGGGCCCAGCCGCTCCCCCAGCTTGCGGGCCCCGGCCAGGGCGTGGGCGCTCTCGATGGCCGGGATGATGCCTTCGGTGCGGCACAGCAGCCGGAAGGCCTCCATGGCCTCGGCGTCGGTGATCGCCTCGTAGTTCGCCCGGCCGGTGTCGGCGAGGTAGGCGTGCTCGGGGCCCACCGCCGGGTAGTCCAGCCCCGCGGAGATGGAGTGGCTGGGCAGCGTCTGCCCGTACTCGTCCTGGAGGACGAAGGTGCGGGCGCCGTGGAACACGCCGGGGCTGCCGGAGCTGATGGAGGCCGCGGTGCGGGGGGTGTCGGCGCCGTCGCCCCCGGCCTCGAACCCGTACAGGGCCACCAAGGCGTCGGGGATGAACGCGGCGAAGACCGCCATGGCGTTGGACCCGCCGCCCACGCAGGCCGCGACCGCGTCGGGCAGCCGGCCGACCCGCTCCAGGACCTGCTCGCGGGCCTCGGCGCCGACCACGAAGTGCAGGTCGCGGACCAGCTTCGGGAAGGGGTGGGGGCCGGCGACCGTGCCGAACAGGTAGTGGGTGCGGTCGACGTTGGCGACCCAGTCGCGGAACGCCTCGTTGATGGCGTCCTTCAGGGTGCGGCTGCCGATGGTGACGGGGACGACCTCGGCGCCGAGCATGCGCATCCGGGCGACGTTGAGCGCCTGGCGGCGGGTGTCCTCCTCGCCCATGTAGATGACGCACTCCAGGCCCATCAGGGCGCAGGCGGTGGCGGTGGCCACCCCGTGCTGGCCGGCGCCGGTCTCGGCGATGACGCGGGTCTTGCCCATGCGCTTGGTGAGCAGGGCCTGGCCCAGCACGTTGTTGATCTTGTGCGATCCGGTGTGGTTGAGGTCCTCGCGCTTGAGCAGGATGCGGGCGCCGCCGCAGTGCTCGGAGAAGTTGCGGGCCTCGCTCAGGGCGCTGGGGCGGCCGGTGTAGTCCTTGAGGAGCTCGGCCAGCTCGGCCTGGAAGGCCGGGTCGTGGCGGGCCTTCTCCCACTCGGTCTCGACCTCGTCGAGGGCGGCGATGAGCGCCTCGGGGGCGAAGCGGCCGCCGAAGCGGCCGTAGTGCCCGCGCGCGTCGGGCAGCTGCGGATCGTGGCTCATGGGACTGTCCTTCGGGTGCGGGGCCGACGGCCCACCCCCCTCGCGCGGGCGCACGGGCGGGGTGCGCGCGCCGACCGTTCCGTGCGCCGCGGCGTGTCCTGGGCCCGCGGCGCGTTCTGACTTCGGGTCAACGCGGCGACGGGAACCCGCGAACGCGCACGCTGCGCGGCGGGTTCCCTAGAGCCATCGCCATCGGCGGCCGGTGCGGGCCGTGATGGCGGTGTGCGCCGTCGTTCCTCCCATGGAGCCGTCCGTCCCCTAGTTCCGGTCGCGCAGGGCGGGGTGGGCCCCGGCGGTGACCAGGTCGGCGACGGCCTCGCGCGGGTTGCGGCCGCGCACGAGGCTCTCGCCGACGAGGACGGCTCCGGCGCCGGCACCGGCGTAGGCCAGCAGGTCGTGCGGCCCGCGGATGCCGGACTCGGCGATCTTGACGATGTCGGAGGGGATGCGGGGGGCGACGCGGGCGAAGGTGTCCCGGTCGACCTCCAGGGTCTTGAGGTTGCGCGCGTTGACGCCGATGACGGTGGCCCCGGCGTCGAGGGCGCGGTCGACCTCCTCCTCGTCGTGGACCTCCACCAGGGGCATCAGGCCCAGGGAGCGGGCCCGCTCCACCAGGGACACCAGGGCCTCCTGGGGCAGGGCGGCGACGATGAGCAGGACGGCGGAGGCGCCGTGGACGCGGGCCTCCCACAGCTGGTAGGAGCTGACGACGAAGTCCTTGCGCAGCAGCGGGGTGTCGACGGCGCGGGCGACGGCGCGCAGGTCGTCGAGGCTGCCGTTGAAGCGGCGCTGCTCGGTGAGGACGCTGATGAGCGCGGCCCCGCCGGCCTCGTAGTCGCGGGCCAGGGCGGCCGGGTCGGCGATGGTCGCCAGCGGGCCCTTGGAGGGGCTGGCGCGCTTGACCTCGGCGATGACGTGGACACCGGGGCGGCGCAGGGCGGCTTCGGCGTCCTTCGGGGTGGGCGCCGACGCGGCCTGCTCCTTGAGCGCGTCCAGGGGCAGGGCCTCCTGGCGCTCGGCCAGGTCGGCGCGTACTCCGTCGAGGATCTCGTCGAGCACGCTCACGTGGTTACCGCTCCCTATCGTCGTGGCCGGGCGCGGCGCTCGCACAGCTGGGCGGGCCGCGGGGCGCGGCTCGGCCCGCTGGGCCTGCTTCGCGCCGTGTGCGCTCATCGTATCGACCCCCGGGGCCCGGAACGCCGCCGCCCCCGCGCACACGGCGTGTGACGGGGGCGACGGGTATGCCCTGGGAGGCCGGTGTGTGCGGTCGGCACGCGCGATCCGAGGGGATTCGTCCCGGACCGACTCGGTCCACACCCCTAGTAGTAGGTGGTAGTGGTGCTCGCCGAACCGACCAGCACGATTCCAATGAACATGAGCACGATGTAGATGACGGCGATCACTGCACCGAGGATGAACAGCACAAGACTGATGATGCCGAGGGTCTTCGCGGTCTTGGCCGCGTCCTGTGCGCCCGCGAAGTCGCCCGAGTCCCATTTGCTGTTCACCTGAAGCGAGAAGACCAGGCCGATGATCCCGAGCACCGGGATACAACTGAGGATCCCCAGAATGTTGTGCACCAGGTAGGTCTTGGGACGATCGCCGGGCGGTTGCTGGGGCTGGCCGCCGAAGCCGCCGGGGGGAGGGCCGTAGCCGCCGGTCGGGGGACCGTAGCCTCCGGTGGGCGGTTGGTAGCTCATGTCGTGGGCCTTTCGACTTTCGGGGCGGACGGGACGTCGGTCACCAGCCGGGGAACAGTGGTGTCCCCGGCGCCAGGAAGGAGAACCAGGGCAGGTTCCTCAGCACCCAGAAACCCGTGATGACGATGGTGAGGGTCCACAGGAACCAACTCGGTGTGGGTCTGGGGGGTGCTTTGGGCGGGCGGACCGTGGAGACGATCCACTGCGCGTACGCCCACAGGATGTACGGGGCGAGCAGGACCAGCAGCGGGTTCATGCTGATGGCGCCGAGGATGTCCCCATGGGTGGTCAGCGCGATGGCGCGCATGGTGCCGCAGCCCGGACAGAAGGTGCCGGTCATCAGTAGCCAGGGGCAGGTGGGGTAGTTGCCCGGTTCATTGGGATCCACGAAGTGGAGCAGAGTCGCCCCGGCCAGCACGAGCGCTCCGGCGCTCAGCGGCCACACGGGCGGCGGGACCCTGTGCAACCTGCGCAGGATCCGCTGCCCGAGGGGCAGAGGCGCGTGTTCGTCGGGCCCGCCGGTCCCGGTCCGAGGGTCACTCTGTTCAGGCTGCACGTGAACCAGCTTAGGCATCGTCGGGTTACGAACGGGTTCTGCCCCCGGACGCCGGACGGCGTTCGGGGGCAGAAGGGGACTTCTCGGTATCCGCCTAGTGGCTATCCACCTAGTAGCTGTAGCTGCTGGTGGAGGCCGCCATGGCTCCGAAGACCACGAACATCAGGATGTACCAGAGGATGATCAGGGCCCACATGATACCGGCGGAGATGAAGGCCCACTTGGTCCACTTCTTCGCCTGGGCCTGGGCCTGCATGGCACCGGCCTGGTCGCCGCGGTTCCACAGGTCGTTGACCTTGGTCGCGTTGATGAGGGCCGGGATGGCGAACGGCCAGCAGCAGAAGATCGCGACGATGGCCCAGACGAGCCCGTTGTCGGGAGGGGTGGCGCCGGGGGGCGGGCCGTAGCCGCCGCCACCGGGGGGCGGGCCGTAGCCGCCGGGTCCGGGGGGACCTGCGGGGGGCGGGGGACCATAGCTCATGGGAACAACTTTCCAGACTGCGGACAAGGGATTTTCGGCTCGCGACGTGCGGCAGGGCAGACGGGACCGACGAAGGGGCAGGGTCGGATCACCGGTGCGATCACGCCGCGGGCGACTACGCATGTTGCCAGACCGGGGGGACGATCCACCAGTCGGCCGGTACACGCGGTCACGGCCGGTGGAGAAAATCTACCCGCCCCATGGGACCTTCGTCCATTTTCCGTTACTCAGTCGTTGTGAGCTGCGGATTCTCCGGTTCTGTCCGGAAGTGGCCGTGGAATCCCCTGGGGCGGGCGTGTTCGGGGCGCGAGCCGGCTAGGCGGCGACCTTCTTGCGAGACGCTTCCCACTCTTCGCGGGTCGGCGGCACCGGGCGCGGCTCCTTGCGGCCCAGGCCGACCTTCTTCATTACACCGGCGATGACCGCCAGGACCACACTGGCGCCCAGGCCGATCACGGTCCAGGTGATGAGGTCCCCGCCCAGGATGATGGCGGCGGCCGCCACCGTCCAGGCGACGATCCAGGAAACAGTGAGGAACCAGGCGGAGACGGTGTTGCCGTGGTCGTCGTGGTGTTCGTCAGCGGCCATCAGGGCTTCTCCTTCGAGTCGGCCGACCTCGGGGTCGGCGGTGCGGGTTCGGTGCCGTCCCCGGTGGCGGCACCGCCCGCGGGGCGCGCGGGAGCGGTGTCGCCGTCGGGGGCGTCGAGTGTGGGGTCGTCACCCGCGTCGAGCGATTTCCACAGGTCGGCGGGTGTGCCCGTGGCGTTCGCGCGCGGTGCGGCGTCCCGATCGTACCGGGTCCCCATGCCCGGCCAGGCGGGGGCGCGGAGGAGGGCGAGCACGCCGGCGGCCGCGATCAGCGCGGCGCCCGCGGCGGCCATGGCCGGGCCGGCCGCCAGGAGCTCGGGGGTCCCGGCCGCGCGGGCGGTGCCCGCGGCGGCGGCCGCGTCGACGGCCTCGGCCAGCGCCGCGGGGCGCGCCGCCGCGACGACGGCGCTCAGGGCGTAGCCGCCGCCCAGGGCGAGCAGGGCGCCGATGAGGCGGCGCGCCCACCCGCGGGCGGCGTAGATCCCGGCGATGCCCGCCAGCGCGGCCCAGCCGATCCCGGCCGGGACCCCGGTGAGGTCGCCGCCGGTGATCTGCACCGGGGCCGGCACGACCGGTCCGGCGGTGATGAGGTCTCCGGTGGCCCAGGCGCGTCCGGCGGAGGCGAGCAGCAGCCCGGCCCCGGCGGCCAGGCCGAGGACGGCCGCGCCGAACTCGCGGCGGGCGCGCCGCGCCGCCGGGTCGGCGGGCGGCGCGGCGGCGGTGGTCTCCTCGGGTGCGGGCGGGGTCACAGCAGGCGCCCGGCGTCGAAGCAGGTGCGGTCGCCGGTGTGGCAGGCCGCCCCGGTCTGGTCGACCTTGAGCAGCAGGGTGTCGCCGTCGCAGTCGAGTGCGACGGACACCACACGCTGGGTGTTGCCGGAGGTGGCGCCCTTGACCCAGTACTCGCCGCGGCTGCGCGACCAGTAGGTGGCCGCACCGGTGGTGAGGGTGCGGTGCAGGGCCTCGTCGTCCATCCAGGCGAGCATGAGGACCTCGCCCGTGTCGTGCTGCTGCACGACGGCGGGGACGAGTCCGTCCTCGGTGCGTTTGAGGCGGGCGGCGATGGCCGGGTCGAGGCTGGTGACGCTCATGTCCTCCAGGTTATGGCCGCCCGTCGGCCGGGTGTCACCGGGGCGTGTCCAGTGCGGGCCGCGGGCGTTCCGGGGCGGCGGGTGTCCTAGAGTGCGCCCGGAGCCGCCGTGCACGGCGGACGCGAGCAGACGAACGGATGTGGGGGTTCCCGTGACGGCCCAGGCCCTGTCAGCCGACCTGGCGGAGATGCCCGCCTCCCTGAACGCGCTGGCGGAGCGGTTCCCGCGCTGGGACCCGTACGCGGCGCTGCCCGCGCTGCTGGACGACGAGCCCGCGGCGGTGCGGTTCCTGGGGATCGGCGCGGCCCGGGGCGTGTGCGAGGTGGCGGCGGCGCGGCTGAGGCTGGCCGGCATCGGCGCGGTCGCGGACTCCTCCGCGTCCGCCCAGGAGCCGCCCGCGGGTCCGGAGACCCTGGTGGTGGGGGTGAGCCTGGGCGGCGGCCAGCGGGAGCTGTGCACGGTCCTGGACCGGTACGTGGGCCGCTCCCCCGTGGTGGTGCTGGCCGCCGCGGGCTCCGAGGCCGTGGTGGCGCGGTACGCGGACCTGCTGGTGCCGCTGCACGCCGGGGACGAGCGGGCGGGGCTGGGCTGCCGGGCCTACCAGCACGCGCTGGGGCTGGCCCTGCTGCTGGGCCACCGGCTGGGCGCCCCGGTGCTGGGCGGCAGCCGCAACCTGCCGAGCCTGCTGCGCCGGTCGGCCAACGCGGTGCAGGCGCTGCTGGCGTCGGCGCACACCTGGGTGCCCGAGGCCGCGCGGGCGCTGGAGTCGCCGCACGGGGTGCACCTGGTGGCGCCGGCCGAGCGCACCGCGTCGGCGGTGCAGGGCGCCCAGCTGCTGCGCAAGGGCCCGGTGGCGGTGGCGCACACCTGTGAGACCGGCGAGTGGTCGCACACCGACCGGTACCTGGCGGCGGTCACCGACTACCGGGCGCTGCTGTTCGCCGGGTCGGCCTACGACGAGCGGTTCTCCGAGCACCTGGGGCAGCTGCGGGGCCGGTTCGTGGCGGTGGGCCCCACCCCCGGGCGCGAGAGCGTGCCGGGGGCGGAGCTGACCGTGCGCTACCCGGGCGACACCGACCCCGACGTCGCCCTCCTGGTCGAGACGGTGGTCCCCGGCCTGGTCGCCGCCCACCTGTGGCGGGAGTCGGGCCGGTGACCGGCGGCCCCGGTCACGCCGAGGAGCGCACCCAGGAGGCGTACAGGTCGGCGTAGACGCCGGGCCGGGACACCAGTTCCGCGTGGGAGCCGCTCTGCACGATGCGGCCGTCGTCGAACACCAGGACCCGGTCGGCGGCCTCGGCCGTGGACAGGCGGTGGGCGATCGCCACCGAGGTGCGGCCCCGGGTGAGCCGGTCCAGGGCGCGCTGGATGCGCATCTCGGTGTGCGGGTCGACGGCGGAGGTCGCCTCGTCCAGGACCAGCAGGTCGGGGTCGGCGACGTAGGCGCGGATGAGCGCGACGAGCTGGCGCTCGCCCGCCGACAGCGACTCCCCGCGCTGGCCCACGGGGGTGTCCAGGCCGTGGGCGAGGCTGTCCAGCCACTCGTCCAGTCCCAGGTCGGTGATGGCGGTGCGCAGTTCGGCGTCGGTGCTCTCCGGGCGGGCGAAGCGGATGTTGTCGCCCAGGGAGCTGTCGAACAGGAATCCCTCCTGGGGGACCATGACGACCCGGCCGCGCAGCGACGAGAACGCGATCTCGCGCAGGTCGGTCCCGTCGAGCAGGACGGTGCCCCGGTCGGGGTCCATCAGCCGGGTGAGGAGCTTGACGAACGTGGTCTTGCCGGACCCGGTCTCCCCCACCACGGCGAGCCGGGTGCCCGACTCGATGGTCACCGTCACGTCGTCCAGGACGACGGGGCCGTCCGGGTAGGAGTAGGTGACGCGGTCGAAGTCGACCCGCACCGGTCCGCGCGGCAGCACCGTCCCGGCCTCGCCCGGGTCGGAGATGTCGGGGACGGTGTCCAGCACGCCCAGGACGCGGCGCCAGCCGGCGATGGCGTTCTGCGCCTCGTTGAAGATCTCGGTGGCCATCATCATCGGCTGGATGAACAGGGTCATCAGGAACAGGAACGCGATGAGGCGGCCCGCGGTGAGGTCGCCGTCCAGGCCCAGCCAGACCCCCAGCAGGACCACGGCGGTGTTGCCGACCGCCGAGACGATCTCGGCGAACGGGGACACCGCCACCGACAGCCTCTGGGCGCGCACCTGGGCGCGGCGGGTGGCGACGACGGTGGTGTCGATGCGGCGGGCGGTGCGCTCCTCGGTGCCGTGGGCGCGGATGACGGCGGCGCCCATGACGGTCTCGCCGATGACGCCGAGCATGTCGCCGGTGTTCTCGCGGACCTTCAGGTAGGCCTTGGACAGCAGCTTCTGGAGCCAGCGCACCCCGAACAGCAGGGGCAGGAAGCACACCCACACCACGATGGTGAGCTGCCAGGAGTAGACCGCCATGAGGACGGTGGCGATGAGCAGCTGCCCGGCGCTGACGATGAGGAGGATGCCGCCCCACTGCATGAACGTGCTGATCTGGTCCACGTCGCTGGTGACGCGGGAGACCAGGGCGCCCTTGCGCTCGCTGTTCTGGGTGAGCACGGACAGGTCGTGGACGTGCCGGAACGCCTTGCGGCGCAGGGTCGCCAGCCCCGACTCGGTGGCCTTGTACAGGCGCACGTTCATCAGGTAGGAGCAGACCATGGTGACGACCAGCAGGCCCGCGCAGACCGCGACCATGCGGACGACGAAGCCCAGGTCGGGGCCGCCGGAGGCGGAGATGCCGTTGTCGATGATCTGCTGGACGGCGATGGGCACGACGACCTTGCCGACGGTGGCGATCACCGCGAAGGCGAGGGTGAGCCACAGGCCCTTGGCGAACTCCGGGGACAGGCGCAGGCCGCGCTTGAGGGTGTCCATCGCGGAGTCGGTGGAGCGGTGCAGGGACACCGAGGAGTCGGCGCGTCCGGGGGCCGCGTCCCGGGACCCCGCGGGTTCGCGCTCGTCTTCCTCTCGGGTGGGTGCGGGTGCGCTCATCGGCTCGTCTCCTCGGTGAGGTCGTCGCCGCGGACGGCGGCTCGGCGGGTGGGGTCGACGGGGGCCGGGCCCTCCGGGACGGGTGCGCGCGCGGCGTCGTTCTCGGCGGAGGCGCGCTCGTAGGCGGTCACGAGCCGGTTGTAGCCGGGTGAGGTCTCCAGGAGTTCGGTGTGGGTGCCGCGGGCCAGGACGCGGCCGCGTTCGAGGTAGACGACCTCGTCGGCGAGCTCGATGGTGGCGCGGCGGTAGGCGACGACGACCACGGTGGCGGAGGCGTCGCGTTCGCGCAGGCCGCCGAGGATCTGCGCCTCGATCTGCGGGTCGACGGCGGAGGTGGCGTCGTCCAGGATGAGCAGCCGCGGGTCGCGGACCACGGCGCGGGCCAGGGCCAGGCGCTGGCGCTGGCCGCCGGACAGGGTGGTGCCCTTCTCCCCCAGGGGGGCGTCCAGGCCGCCGTCGAGCTCGGCGATGAACCCGTCGGCGCGGGCCAGGCGCAGCGCCGCCCACACGCGTTCGTCGTCGATGTCCTCGCCCAGGGTGATGTTGCCGCGGACGGTGTCCTCGAACACGAAGGTGCTCTGCGGGACCAGGGCGGCGTGCCGGGGGATCTGGTCGCGGGCCAGTTCGCGGACGTCGACGCCGTCGTAGGAGACGGTGCCCTCGTCGGGGTCGACCAGGCGCATCAGGACGGTGGTGAGCGTGGACTTGCCCGAGCCGGTGGGGCCGACCAGGGCGACGGTGCGGCCGGGGGCGATGTCCAGGTCGACGCCGTCCAGGACGGTGGTGCGCGGGCCCTGCGCGTCCTCGGACATGAGGTCGCGGCCGTCGCTGTCGTAGGAGTCGGCGTAGGAGAAGACGACGCCGCGGGCGCTCAGGGCGATGCCGCCGGCGCTCTCGTCCAGGGTGCGGTCGCCGTGCTCCATGGAGCCCTCCGAGCGCAGCACCGACTGGACGCGGTCCCAGCCCACGACGCTGCGGGGCAGGTCGCCCAGGATCCACCCGAAGGAGCGGACGGGCAGGGACAGCAGGGTGAACAGGAAGGCGATCTGGACGAGGTCGCCGGGGTCGATGGAGCCGGTGGACAGCCGCCACATGCCCAGCAGCAGGACGGCCAGGACGCCGAGGTTGGGCAGGGTCTCGATGACGGGGTCGAACATCGAGCGCATGCGGCCGACCTGGATGAGGGCGTCGCGCAGGCGGTGGGCGGACTCGGTGAAGCGCTCGGTCTCGGTGTCCTCCCGGCCCAGGGTCTTGACGACCAGGGCGCCGTCGAAGGACTCGTGGGCGACCCCGCTGACCTCGGCGCGCAGTGCCTGGGCGCGGGAGGCCATGGGCGAGACGCGGCGCTGGAAGACGACGTTGACCAGGACCAGGAAGGGGAAGACGACGAAGGCGACCAGGGCCAGCAGGGGGTCGGTGACGAGCATCGCGACGGCGGCGATGACGAGCATGAAGACGCTGCCCACGGCCATCGGGAGCGGGGCGAGCGGCTGCCAGGCGGCCTCGACGTCGGCGTTGGCGTTGGACAGCAGCTGGCCGGTGGGGTGGCGGTGGTGCCAGGCCAGCGGGAGTTCGAGGTACTTGCGGGCGACGGCCCGGCGGTAGCGGGCCTGGAGCCGGAACTGCATGAGGGCGGCGAGCATGCGGCGCATGGCGATGCCGACGGCCTTGCCCAGGCCGACGGCCATGAGCAGGGCGCCCGCCCCGACCAGGGCGGCGGTGGTGGTGGCCCCCTGGTCGAAGGCCGGGATGATCGTGTTGTCGGTGAGGTACCCCAGCACGGAGGCGGAGCCGACGGTGACCGCGGCGTGCAGCATGGCGCCGACGACGGCGACGCCGAAGATCCACGGCTCGGTGCGGGCGGCGACCCACAGGACCTTCATGCCCCGGCCGAACACCCCCCGGTGGGCGGCGGCCGAGCCGTCGGCGTCCTCCTCGGTGCGTTCTCCCGCGGTTGCCGTGCCCTGCGCCATGCGCCCCCCGTTCTCCTTGCGCGCGCGGGCGGGCCCTCTGGGAGGGTTCCCGGCGCGGACCGTCCACGGTGCCCCGGCCTCCGGGCATGCCGAAGGGCACGGGGCACGTGCGGTGCCAACTTATCCAGCGGCACCGACAGGTTCCACCGGATTGTTTCAGCGCCCGACCGATCGGTGCTATTCCGTCCAGCCGATGACGAAGCGGACACGGGTCCGGCCCCCCGAGGGGAGGGGCCGGACTCCTGGTGGGGCGGGATCCTAGGGGATCCTCACTTGTCGTAGTCCTGGTAGGTGACCAGCGCGCGGAACGTGTACGCGCCGGTGATGCCGTCGACGCCGATCCCGAAGAAGTCCTGGACCCAGCGGACGGCGTCCTCGGTGTCCGGGCCGTAGATCCCGTCGACGCCCAGGTGCGCCTCGAACTTGGCGTTGATCAGGTGCTGGACGGCGCGGACGACGTTGCCGCGGGAGCCGGGCCCGTACTCGCCGAAGGTCTGCTCGCGCAGCAGCAGCCAGGTCTCGGCGTTCAGGGTCCCGCTGTCCTCCAGGTCGTTGGCGGCCTGGTAGTTGAGGACCGCGGCCCGGAACTCGCCGTCGAACTCGGCGTCCTCGGCGCCGGGGTCGAAGCCCTGCTCGGTGATGAGGAGCTTGGCGGCGAGGATGTCGGCGTTGACGTCGCCCATCGAGTACTCGGGCCAGGGCGTGGCCTCGATCTCGGCGAGGGTGTCGTCGGACGTGGCGGCGAGGTCGTCCGCCGAGGCCGCGGAGGCGCCCGTGAGCGCCGCGGCGGTCGCGAGCAGAGCCGCCGCCAGAAGGGCGGTGATGCGTGTGGTGATGGTGCCTGACATGGAGGCCGGTCCTTTCCCCGTGTGTCGTCCCCGTCACATGGTGGGATGTGCGGGGTGCGCACCGCGTTCACAAATCCGCCGCCAATACCTCCAAAAAGACAGACTTCCTTATCCCCATGGGACATTTTGTCCAAGTCGTGTGAACCCGGCGGGGGTCTCGCGCGTGCTCCCCCGGCCCGTGGAAAGGGAAAGGACCCGGCGCTCGGCGCCGGGTCCTCGGGAGGGCCGGGTCAGCGGACGGAGTGGCCCGCCGCGCGCAGGCTCTCCTTGACGTCGGCGATGGTGAACTCGCCGAAGTGGAAGACCGTGGCGGCCAGCACCGCGTCGGCGCCCGCCTCGACCGCGGGCGCGAAGTGCTCCACCGCGCCCGCGCCGCCCGAGGCGATCAGCGGGACGTCCACCCGGGCCCGCACCGCCCGGATCAGCTCCAGGTCGAAGCCCTGCCTGGTACCGTCGGCGTCCATCGAGTTGAGCAGGATCTCCCCCGCCCCCAGCTCGGCGGCGCGCTCGCACCACTGGAGGGCGTCGATGCCGGTCCCCCGGCGGCCCCCGTGCGTGGTCACCTCGAACCCGCTCGGGGTGGGCGCGTCGTCCCCGCGGACTCGGCGCACGTCCGCGGACAGCACCAGCACCTGGCGGCCGAACCGCTCGGCGATCTCGCCGATCAGCTCCGGCCGGGCGATCGCGGCGGTGTTCACGCCCACCTTGTCCGCGCCGGCCCGCAGCAGCCGGTCCACGTCGTCGGTGGTGCGCACGCCGCCGCCCACGGTCAGCGGGATGAACACCTGGTCGGCGGTGCGGCGCACCACGTCGTAGGTGGTCTCCCGGTCGCCGCTGGAGGCGGTGACGTCCAGGAAGGTCAGCTCGTCGGCGCCCCCGGCGTCGTAGGTCCCGGCCAGTTCCACCGGGTCGCCCGCGTCGCGCAGGTTCTCGAAGTTGACGCCCTTGACCACCCGCCCGGCGTCCACGTCCAGGCAGGGGATGACACGGACCGCGAGGCTCATCGCTCCGCCGCCACGGTCGCCAGGGCGTCCTGGAGGGTGAACGCGCCCTCGTACAGGGCGGTGCCCATGATGGCGCCCTCCACGCCCAGGGGCACCAGGCCCGCGATGGCCCGCAGGTCGTCCAGGCTGGACACCCCGCCGCTGGCCACCACCGGCTTGTCGGTGCGCTCGCACACGGCGCGCAGCAGGTCCAGGTTGGGGCCCTTGAGGGTGCCGTCCTTGTTGACGTCGGTGACGACGTACCGGGCGCACCCCTCCGACTCCAGGCGCTCCAGGGTCTCGAAGAGGTCGCCGCCGTCGCGGGTCCAGCCGCGGGCGGCCAGGGTGGTGCCGCGCACGTCCAGGCCGATCGCGATCCTGTCCCCGTGCTCGGCGATGATCTTCGCGCACCACTCGGGGTTCTCCAGGGCGGCGGTGCCGATGTTCACGCGGGTGCAGCCGGTGGACAGTGCGGCGGCCAGCGACGCGTCGTCGCGGATGCCACCGGACATCTCCACCTTGACGTCGAGGCGGTCCACGATGTCGCGCAGCAGGTCGCGGTTGTGGCCGCGGCCGAAGGCGGCGTCCAGGTCCACCAGGTGGATCCATTCGGCGCCCGCCTCCTGCCAGGCCTGCGCGGCCGCGAAGGGGTCGCCGTACTGTCCGCCCGACCCGGCCCTGCCCTGGACGAGCTGGACGGCCTGGCCGCCGGACACGTCCACGGCGGGCAGGAGTTCGAGTGCGGGCGGGTTGGTCTCGCCGGTCATGGGGCCTTCTCGTGCTCGTCGGTCCGGAAAACTACGTCTGCGGGAGGATGGCGACCCAGTTGGCCAGGATGCGGGCACCGGTGTCGCCGGACTTCTCGGGGTGGAACTGGGTGGCCCACAGCGGCCCGTTCTCGACCGCCGCCACGAAGGGCTCCCCGTGCTCGGCCCAGGTCACCCGGGGCGGGGCCATGCGCGGGTTGTCGAAGGCGAGCTCCCACTTGCGCACCGCGTAGGAGTGCACGAAGTAGAAGCGGTCCTGCGGCGTGATGCCCGCGAACAGCTGCGAGTCCTGCGGGGCGCGGACGGTGTTCCAGCCCATGTGCGGCAGGATCGGCGCGTCCAGGCGCTCCACCGTGCCGGGCCACTCCCCGCACCCCGGGGTCACCTGGTCCTCGGCCTGCGGGTCGGCGCGCTCCACGCCCTTGTCGAACAGCACCTGCATGCCCACGCAGATGCCCAGGACCGGGCGGCCCCCGGCCAGGCGGCGGCCGATGATGCGGTCGCCGTGCGCCTGCTTCAACCCGGCCATGCAGGCGCTGAAGGCGCCCACGCCCGGGACGACCAGGCCGTCGGCGTCCAGCGCGGCGTTCGGGTCGGAGGTGACGGTGACATCGGCCCCGGTGCGCTCCATGGCGCGTTGGGCCGAACGCAGGTTGCCCGACCCGTAGTCGAACACGACCACGCGTGGCGGCATGGTGTTCCTCCCCTTAGAAGTAGCCCAGGCGCAGGACGCCCGAGGCCACGGCGAGCACCGTGCACCCGGCCAGGGCGACGGCGATGGGTTTGTTGGCCTTCCACATGGCGTAGGCGCCTCCGCCGAGGAAGCCGCCCAGCACGATGAGGGCGAGGCCCCACAGGTCGTCCATGTCTACAGGGCGCCCTTGGTGGAGGGGATCCCGGTGACCCGGGTGTCCTTCTCCGTGGCGAAGCGCAGCGCCCGCGCCAGCGCCTTGAACTGGCACTCGACGATGTGGTGGGCGTTGCGGCCGTAGGGGACCCGGACGTGCAGGGCGACCCGGGCCTGGGCGACGAACGACTCCAGGATGTGCCGGGTCATGGTGGTGTCGTAGTCGCGGCCGATGGTCGGCGCCATGCCCTCCGGCTCGCTGTGCACCAGGTAGGGGCGGCCGGACACGTCGACGGTCACCTCGGCCAGGGCCTCGTCCAGGGGCACCTTGGCGTCGGCGAAGCGGCGGATGCCGGCCTTGTCGCCCAGGGCCTCGCGGAAGGCGGCGCCCAGGGCCAGCGCGGTGTCCTCCATGGTGTGGTGGGAGTCGATGTGCAGGTCGCCCTCGGTGCGCACGGTCAGGTCGAACAGGCCGTGCTTGGCGAGCTGGTCCAGCATGTGGTCGAAGAAGCCGACGCCCGTGGAGACGTCGGCGACGCCGCTGCCGTCCAGGTCGATCTCGACCAGGACCTTGGTCTCCTTGGTGGCGCGCTCCACGCGTCCGATGCGGTTCATGGTGGGTCCTCCTGTTGGGAAAGGGGCGGGTCAGCGTCCGGTGACGCGCAGCAGGGAGTCGCGGAAGGCGGTCATCTCCTGCGGGGTGCCGACGGTGACGCGCAGCCAGCCGGGCGGGCCGACCTCGCGGATGAGGACCTGGTGGTCGAGCAGGGCCTTCCACACCTCGGTGCGGTCCTCGAACTCGCCGAACAGGACGAAGTTGGCGTCGGAGTCGGCGACGGTGAACCCGTGGGCGCGCAGCCACTCCACCAGGGAGTCGCGTTCGGCGCGCAGGTCGGCGACGGCGCCCAGGAGCTCGTCGGCGTGGTCCAGGGCGACCAGGGCGACGGTCTGGGTGACGGCCGACAGGTGGTACGGCAGGCGGACCAGCTGCAGGGCGTCCACCACGGCGGGGTGCGCGGCCAGGTAGCCCAGGCGGGCCCCGGCCAGCGCGAACGCCTTGGACATGGTGCGCGAGACGATCAGGCGCGGGTGGTCGGCCAGCAGGCTCAGGGCGCTGGGGGTGCCCTCCCGGCGGAACTCGGCGTAGGCCTCGTCCACGACGACCACGCCCGGCGCGGCGGCGGCGATGCGCTCGATGTCGGCGATCGGCAGGGCCGTTCCGGTGGGGTTGTTGGGCGAGGTCAGGAAGATGACGCTGGGCTCGTGCTCGGCGACGGCGGCCAGGGCGGCGTCCACGTCGATCCGGAAGTCGGCGGTGCGGGGCACCGCCGCCCAGGCGGTGCCGGTGCCGCGGGAGATGATGGGGTGCATCGAGTAGGACGGCTCGAAGCCCATCGCGGTGCGGCCGGGCCCGCCGAAGGCCTGGAGGATCTGCTGGAGGATCTCGTTGGAGCCGTTGGCCGCCCACACGTTGGCGGTGGTCAGCCCGTGGCCGAGGTACTCGGCCAGGCCGTGGCGCAGCCGGACGGCGTCGCGGTCGGGGTAGCGGTTCAGGCCCGCCGCGGTCTCGGCGACGGCGTCGGCCAGGGCGCGGGCCAGCCGCTCCGACGGCGGGTGCGGGTTCTCGTTGGTGTTGAGGACCACCGGCACGTCGATCTGCGGGGCCCCGTAGGGCGAGCGGCCGCGCAGGTCGTCGCGCAGGGGCAGGTCGTTCAGAGTGAAGCTCACGGGTGTCACGCTCATGGTCGGTCGTGGTCGGTGCGGCGCGCGGCGCCCGCGGAGGCGGGCCGGCCCCGGGCGGGGTCCGGAGCGCCGCACCGTCCGGTCGGTCGCGGCTCCGGCTAGGCCGTGGGGAACCGCGCGGCGACGGCCTCGCCGTGGGCGGGCAGGTCCTCGGCCTCGGCGAGGGTGATGACGTGATGGGCGACGTCGGCCAGCGCGTCGCGGTCGTACTCGACCACGTGCACCCCGCGCAGGAAGGTCTGCACGCTCAGGCCGCCGCTGTGGCAGGCGCACCCGCCGGTGGGCAGCACGTGGTTGGACCCCGCGGCGTAGTCGCCGAGGGAGACCGGGGCGTAGGCGCCGACGAAGATCGCCCCGGCGTTGCGCACGCGGGCCGCGACGGCGGCGGCGTCGGTGGTCATGACCTCCAGGTGTTCTGCGGCGTAGGCGTTGACGACGTCGAGCCCGTGGTCGAGGTCGTCGACCAGGACGATGCCGGACTGGGGCCCGGACAGGGCCTCGCGGACGCGGTCGGCGTGCCGGGTGGCGGCGGCGCGGACGCGCAGGCGGTCGACGACGGCGTCGGCCAGGGCCTCGTCCGGGGTCACCAGGACGGAGGCGGCCACCACGTCGTGCTCGGCCTGGCTGACGAGGTCGGCGGCGACGTGGTCGGGATCGGCGGTGGCGTCGGCCAGGACGGCGATCTCGGTCGGGCCCGCCTCGGCGTCGATGCCGATGACCCCCTTGAGGAGGCGCTTGGCGGCGGCGACCCAGATGTTGCCGGGGCCGGTGACCATGTCGGTGCGGGCGCACCCGCCGGCGCCGTAGGCGAACATGGCGACGGCCTGGGCGCCGCCCACGGCGTAGACCTCGTCGACGCCGAGCAGGGCGCAGGCGGCGAGGATGGTGGGGTGCGGCAGGCCGCCGAACTCCTTCTGCGGCGGCGAGGTGACCGCCAGGGAGCGCACGCCCGCCTCCTGGGCGGGGACGACGTTCATGACGACGCTGGACGGGTAGACGGCGCGGCCGCCCGGCACGTAGAGGCCGACCCGGTCGACGGGGATCCAGCGCTCGGTGACGGTGCCGCCGGGGACGACCTCGGTGGTGTGGTCGGTGCGGCGCTGGTCGCGGTGGACCTTGCGGGCGCGGCGGATGGACTCCTCCAGCGCGGCGCGCACGGCCGGGTCGAGGCCGGCCAGGGCGGCGTCGATCGCGTCCTTGGGGACGCGGATGTCGGTGAGCCGGACCCCGTCGAAGCGCTCGGTGAGCTCGATCAGCGCCTCGACACCGCGATGGCGGACGTCCTCGCACAGGGGGCGCACGCGCTCGGCGGCGTCCGCCACGTCCATGGCCGCGCGCGGAAGGGCGTCGCGGGGGTCGTCCTGGCTGCCTCGGAGGTCGATTCGACTGATCACGCCCCCAGTCTAGGGGGCGATGCCCGACGGGTGGGCTCGGGCGTCCGGATGGTGGACACCACACCGGCACCGATGGGGCGGGTCTCCGCCTTCGGGGCATTCGCCACCAGCGGGAACGAAAACGCGAAATAAGTTCCGCCTTACTTTGGCATACCTTACCTAAATGAACCCAAGAAAGGCTTGGAAAGGCTTGCCTAACGAATTCTTCGGCGTTTCGCTGATTTCCAATAATGGCTTTGCATGGGTTATTGTAGGGGCATGACTTCGAGCAAGAGCAGCGATAGTGGCCTTTCCAAGTTCCACCGTCTCCTCGTCGACCAGGTGCGGCACGAGTTCACGGCCTCCCACCAGTACGTGGCCCTCGCCGCCTGGTTCGACACGCACGACCTGCCCCAGCTGGCCCGGGTGTTCTACGAGCAGTCCCTGGAGGAGCGCGACCACGCCATGATGCTGGTGCGCTACCTCATCGACCGGGACGTCGACTTCGCCCTCCAGGGCGTGGACGGGATCGAGACCGAGTTCGCCGCGCCGCGCGACCTGGTCGCCCTGGCCCTGCGCCAGGAGCGCGAGGTCTCCGACCAGTTCCAGCGCCTGGCCAAGGTCGCCCGCGACGAGGACGACTACACCGGCGAGCAGTTCCTGCAGTGGTTCATCCAGGAGCAGGTGGAGGAGATCGCCAAGATGTCCACCCTCCTGAACGTGGTGGACCGTTCCAACGGGAATCTGTTCGACGTGGAGACCTTCGTCGCCCGCGACATGCCCAGCGAGGACAACGGCAGCCAGAGCGCTCCGGCCACCGCCGGCCCCGCCGTTTCCTAGGGCCTGTTCTCCAGGTGTTCCCCTGTGCCGTCAGGGGTTCGTGAGGCGCCCGGCGGGGTTCTCCAGGCCCAGAGGAGCGGTCCTCGGGGGAAGCGTGCGGCCGCAGGCCGTCCGTTGAGGACCTTCGGCCCTTCGTCGGGCGGGCCGGAGTACGGCCGGGTTTCGAAAAGCACAGCCCAGGCAGCCGCGGGGGCGCCCGGTTCCGACCGGGCGCCCCCGCCGGGTGTCCGAGCCCGAACGGCCGTGACGAAAGGCATACTGGGGCCATGGCCCAGGCTCTGCCGATCTTTCCCTTGAACACCGTTCTGTTCCCCGGTGTGAACGTCCCCCTGCACGTCTTCGAGCCGCGTTACCGGCGGCTGGTCTCCGAACTGCTCGGCCCCACCCTCACCCGCGGTGAACTCGCCGGGCGCGACCGCTCGCCGCGGCGGTTCGGGGTGGTGTGGATCGAGCTGGGGCACGAGGTGGCGGCCACCTCCTCCGCGCAGACCGCCGAGAACCCCGTCGGGGCGCCCACCCTGGGCGGCGACGTCCGGCTCCCCCGGGTGAGCGCCACCGGCTGCACCGCGCTGGTCCGCAACGTGCGCACCTACGACGACGGCCGCTACGACCTGGTGGTGGAGGGCGGCACCCGGTTCACGGTCGACGACCTGTCGGAGGTCGACGCCTCCTCCGCCGACGTCTACCCCACCGCGTCGGTGTCGTTCCTGCCCGAGGCGGCCGGCCCCGACGCCGAGGAGCACGCCGAGCGGGTGCGGGCGCTGTTCGAGGTCTACCGGGAGCGGCTGTCCGCGGCCGGGCTGACCCCGGGGACGTTCGTGGACCCGCCCAAGGACCCCGTCCCGCTGTCGTACGCGCTGTCCGAGGCGGTCGTGCTCGACCAGGCCGAGAAGCAGCGGCTGCTGGAGGCCGAGGACGCGGCGACCCGGCTGGCCGTGCTGGCCCGGTTCCTGCGCCGGGAGAACCGCATCGTGCACACGCCGACCCTCAACACGCTGCCCGCCGGCCCGTTCCTCAACAACGGGGTCTCCTTCAACTGACGGCGGCGGACGCGGACCGGACCCGCGCCCCCGGTCCGGGCGCCGCGGGCTCCGGGTTCGTTAGCCTGCCCTACAGACCAGGCGCCCGGGGGTCGGGCGCGCTTCGACGAGGGACCGGGGAACCGATGAGCGGAAAGGCCACACCCGCCACCGTGGCGGCCGGACGAACCAAGACCACCTACACACTGCACCCGTACGAGGCGGCCGGCGGGGACGGCCACTCCTACGGCACGGACGCCGCGGACGCGCTCGGGATCCCCCACGAGCAGGTGTTCAAGACGCTGGTGGCCGAGGTGGACGGGGTCCTGACGGTGGGGGTGGTGCCGGTGAGCACCTCACTGGACCTCAAGGCGCTGGCGGCCGCCGTGGGCGGCAAGAAGGCCGTGATGGCCGACCCGGCCAAGGCGGAGAAGGCCACCGGGTACGTGCGCGGCGGGATCAGCCCGCTGGGGCAGCGCAAGCGGCTGCGCACCGTCGTCGACGCGTCGGCGCGCGGGCAGCGGACGGTCTACGTGTCGGCGGGGCGGCGCGGACTCCAGATGGAACTGGCGCCCGCCGACCTCATCACGCTCACCGAGGCGGTCGTCGCCCCCATCGGCGCCGACTGAGCGGCGCAACGGCGGCCGGGAACGGGGCGGTGAACCGATCGGGGCGATCGGGAATGAAACCGCGCATACCCTGCCACAAGGGGACATCGGCTGTTGCCGCCCCTACTACCCGAGGGTAGCTTTGTGACATGGGTAACACTTCATCCCCCTTCTCGTCGGTTCCGGACATGTTCGTCTCCCGTGTGGCCGAGAGCGGCGACGCGACGGCGTTCACCTACCCCGTTCCCAACAGCACCGGTGCTCCCGAGACCTGGGAGGCCCTGACCTGGTCGCGGACCCGCGACCGGGTCCGCGACCTCGCCCTGGGCCTGCACTCCCTCGGGGTCACCCCGCAGGCGCGCTGCGCCATCGCCTCCTCCACCAGGATCGAGTGGATCCTGGCCGACCTGGCGATCCTGTGCGCGGGCGGCGCCTCCACCACCGTCTACCCCTCCTCCACCGCCGCCGACTCGGCGTACATCATCTCCGACTCCGGCAGCATGCTGGTCTTCGCCGAGAACGCCGACCAGGTCGCCAAGCTGGTGGACCAGCGGGCGCAGATCCCCGGCGTGTCCAAGGTCGTCGTCTTCGACGGCGAGGGCGGCCACGACGGCTGGGTCATCACCCTGGACGAGCTGGCCGCCCTGGGCGCCGCGCTGCACGGGGAGCGGCCCGAGCTGTTCGACGAGCTCGTCAAGGCGGTGGCACCCGACCACATCGCCACCCTCATCTACACCTCCGGCAGCACCGGCCGCCCCAAGGGCGTGCGGCTGGACCACGCCAACTGGCTGTACGAGGCCAAGGCGCTCCAGGACCTGGACACGGAGCTGCGCGGCCAGGGCTGGGAGCTGCTCGGCCCCGACGACGTGCAGTACCTGTGGCTGCCGCTGTCCCACGTGTTCGGCAAGCTGATGCAGGTCAACCAGTTGCAGGTGGGGTTCGCCACCGCCGTGGACGGGCGGGTCGACAAGATCGTCGACAACCTCTCCGTCGTCCGGCCGACCTTCATGGCCGCCGCCCCCCGCATCTTCGAGAAGGTGTACAACCGTGTCGTCATGCAGGCCAAGGAGGGCGGCGCCGCCAAGTACCGCATCTTCAAGTGGGCCGTGGGCGTGGGCGACCGGGTGGCCCGGCTCAGGGAGGAGGGCAGGGAGCCCGCCGGGGCCCTGGCCCTGCAGCACAGGGTGGCCGACCGGCTCGTCTTCTCCAAGCTGCGCGCCCGCTTCGGCGACCGGCTGAAGTTCTTCATCTCCGGCAGCGCCCCGCTGGCCCCCGAGATCGGCCGGTTCTTCTACGGCGCCGGGATCGTCATCCTGGAGGGCTACGGGCTCACCGAGACCAGCGCGGGATCCTTCCTCAACCGGCCCGGCGGCATCAGGTTCGGGACGGTGGGCATGCCGATGCCCGGGACCGAGGTGAAGATCGCCGAGGACGGCGAGATCCTGCTGCGCGGCGGCGGCGTCATGCGCGGCTACCACAACCTGTCGGGCGCCACCGAGGAGGCCATCGACCGGGACGGCTGGTTCGCCACCGGCGACATCGGCGTCCTGGAGGACGGCAGGCTCCGCATCACCGATCGCAAGAAGGAGCTCATCAAGACCTCCAACGGCAAGTACGTGGCGCCGCAGCACCTGGAGAGCCGGTTCAAGGCGCTGTGCCCCTACGTCAGCAACCTGGTGGTGCACGGCGACCGCCGGCCCTACTGCGTGGCGCTGGTCGCGCTGGACCCCGAGGCCGTCACGGCCTGGGCCCGGGAGAACGGCCTGGGCGGCCTCGACTACACCGCCCTCACCCGGGAGCCGAAGGTGCGCGCGATGGTCCAGGAGGCCGTCGACGAGCTCAACCGGGACCTGCCCCGGCACGAGACCGTCAAGAAGTTCTCGATCCTGCCCAACGACCTGACCGTGGAGGGCGGCGAGATCACGCCGAGCCTGAAGATGCGGCGCCGTGCGGTGGAGACCAAGTACCAGGACATCCTGGACGGTATGTACGAGGACGGCGCCCGGGCCGT
The DNA here is from genome assembly GCF_019598965.1 of Nocardiopsis sp. MT53. Lineage (NCBI taxonomy): Bacteria > Bacillati > Actinomycetota > Actinomycetes > Streptosporangiales > Nocardiopsidaceae > Nocardiopsis > Nocardiopsis sp. MT53. The sequence goes on from NZ_CP080599.1 coordinate 43,387, forward strand.
CTGACGGTCAGCGCGCCAGCGGGTCCGGCCCCTCGCCCACCGGGGAGGGGCCGGACCACGGCGTGTCGGGGGAGGCCGCGGCGGCCCGGGCGCGCCGGGGCACGCCCGGCAGGTCCCGGCGGACCATGCTGATCAGGTCGAGCAGGGCGTACTGGAGCACGAAGACGAAGGGCCAGGCGACCAGGAACGCCGTGGCGTCCAGGTGCAGGCCCACGGTGACCTCGTCCCCGGCCTGCGCCCGCGCCAGCGCCGTGTGCAGGGGCGTGTCCAGCAGCATGCCGATCCGCCAGGTCAGCAGGGTCCCCGCCGCGGAGCCGAGGAAACCCGCCAGCAGGCACCACAGGCGCAGGTCGCGGGGGCGCCTGCGGGCCAGGGGGAACTGCACCATGTAGACGGCGTAGCCGCTGAGCAGCCCCGCCAGCGCGGTGACCAGGACGAAGGTCCCCTCCCCCGCGAACAGGGCCTCACTGGTGCCGGTGAAGACCTCCCCCTCTCCCAGGGCCGTGCCCTCGGCCCGGTCCGGGGCCAGGAGCCACCAGACGGGACCGAGCAGCGCGCCGGCGGCGGCCAGCGCGCCGAACACCCATGCGCCCACGATCAGCGGTCGCGGCCCGCGCGGCGCGTCCGCGCCGTTCCGGTCGTCCATCTGCGGTCTTCTCCTCGCCCTCGTGCCCTCACCACGGAAAACCAGTGGCTCGGCGGCATGACCGGAACGGAGAATACCGGCATGAGCGACAAGAACAGCACTCTTCACCTGCCCCTGACCGCCCGTGTCGACCCCCCGATGGCGGCCGACGAGCGCACCATGCTCACCTCCTGGCTGGACTGGCACCGCGCCACCGTCCACGCCAAGTGCGCGGGGCTGGACCCGTCCCTGTCCTCGGCCGCGCCGCTGCCGACCTCGCCGCTGATGACCGTGGGCGGTGTGGTGTCCCATCTGCGATGGGTGGAGGCGTTCTGGTTCGAGACCGTGATGTTGGACCAGCCGGACCTGGCCCCCTACAGCGCACAGGACCCCGACGCCGAGTGGCGCCTGGGGGCCGGGCTCCCCCTCGGGGTGCTGCTGGAGGAGTACGAGGCCCAGTGCGCCCGGTCGCGGGAGATCACCGCCAAACTCGAACTCGGGACGTCCTCCCGCAAGGTCCTGAAATCCCGGGGGCGGACCACCCTGCGCTGGGTGCTGGTGCACATGATCGAGGAGACCGCCCGGCACAACGGGCACCTGGACGTCCTGCGCGAACTCGCCGACGGCACCACCGGGGAGTGAGGACGGCGCGCGCGGGAGCGGAAAAGGACGTGAAGACCGTCGGCGGTGACCGCCATGATGGGGAGATGACGGAACACATCACCCTCCCGGCCGCGCCCGAACGCGTCGACCCGCCGACGGACGCCGACGAGCGCACCATGCTCACCACCTGGCTGGACCGGCACCGCGCCACGGTCCACGCCAAGTGCGCGGGGATCGCCGCCGAACACGCGACGGCCACCCCGCTGCCCACCTCTCCGCTGATGAGCGTGGGCGCGATCGTGTCCCACCTGCGCTGGGTGGAGCACGCCTGGTTCGAGTGGATCCTGCTGGGGCTGCCCGAGCGCGGGTACGCGACCCCCGAGGACCCGGACGGCGAGTGGCGGCGCGGCAACGAGGTGCCGCTGGGGACGCTGCTCGAAGAGTACGAGGCGCAGTGCGAGCGCTCCCGGGAGATCACCGCGGAGCTGGATCTGGACACCGTGGCCGTGCGCCGCCGCGAGGGCGAGGACGCCACGACGCTGCGCTGGGTGCTGGTGCACATGATCGAGGAGACCGCCCGGCACAACGGGCACCTGGACATCCTGCGCGAACTCGCCGACGGCACCACCGGGGAGTAGCAGCGACGACCGACGGGGCCCGCCGATCCGCGGCGGGCCCCGTCGCCGTGTCCGGGGTCAGTCCTGTCCGGGGTCGTACCCGTCGTCGGACTCCGGCTCGTCCTCGGCGAGGATGCGGTACAGGCCGCGCTTGCTCTCGGCCAGCAGCCGCTTGGCGCGGTCCACCTGCTCGGGGGTGCCGGCCTGGGCGACCTGGAAGGCGGCGGCGCCGAGCTGGGCGGCCAGGGCGCCGATCTCCTCGTAGCGGGAGCGGTCGTCGGCGTAGGCGTCGGCGGCGGCCTCCCACGGCGGGGTCAGGTCGGCGCCGTGCTCCTCGAGGTGGTCGATGCCCTCCTCGGTGAGCCGGTAGGGGCGGCGGCGGCCCTCGCCCTCCTCCTGGACGATGAGCCCCTCGTCCTCCAGCTGCTGGAGCATCGGGTAGATGGAGCCGGGGCTGGGGCGCCAGGCCCCGCCGCTGCGCTCGCGGCCCTCCCGGATGATCTCGTAGCCGCTGCGCGGCTCCTCGGCCAGCAGCATCAGGATGCCGGTGCGCACGTCGCCCCTCCGGGCGCGGGGGCCGCCCCGCCGGTGCCCCCCGCCGGGGCCGTGCGGCCCGAACCCGCCGAAGGGCCCGCCGGGACCGAACGGTCCCCCCGGCCCGAACGGCCCGGCCCCCCAGCCGCCGGGGCCTCCCGGCGGTACGGGCGGTGCGGGGGGCCCGGGTGGCACCACCGGGCCGAACCCGGCGTGGGGTCCGCCTCCGTGGTGGTGGTCCCGGCGGCGCCCGCCGCGCCGCCCCTCGGCGAAGCGGCGGGACCGGGGGCCGTGCGGGCCGTCGGCGCTGTCGTCGTTCCAGTCCCAGGGACCGGGAAGTGCCATGGCGGTCATGGTGTTCTCCTCAGTGTCGATACAGAGCGACTGTCATACTCTGTTCTGATAGCTCAAAGATATATCGCTAACTTCGCTTCGGCAAGTCCCGGACACGAAAAATCCCCGTGCGCCGGTCGGCGGCGCACGGGGACACGGGTCGGGCGGCGGCTAGTAGTCGACCGCGTACGCCCCCAGCAGGCTCTTCATCTCACCGTTGAACTCCGGGGAGATCCGCACCGAGTAGCGGTCCACCGCGAAGACCTTGGAACGGACCGGGTTGTCCACCCGGATGCGCACCGGGGTGTCCCCCTTGTGCGTGCTCAGCACCTGGCGCAGCTCGTCGACCAGCTCAGGGGTCAGCCGCTTCTCGTCCACCGTCAGCAGCACCGGCGGCTCGCCCTCGGTGATGTGCGAGATGTCCAGGATGGACAGCTCCGAGGCGAACATCGACCAGGTGCCGTCCCGGTCGTTGAGGCGGCCCTTGACCGTCACCGCGGTGTCCTCGATGAGGGCGTCCACGTACAGCGGGAAGGTCTTGGGGAAGAACAGCACCTCCATGGAGGCGTCCAGGTCCTCCACGGTGGCGATCGCCCACTGGTTGCCCGCCTTGTTCACCCGCTTCTCCACCTTGGAGATCAGCCCGGCGATGCGCAGCTCGTTGCGCTCGCGGCTCATCTCCCCGGCGACGATCTGGGCGATGGAGGTGTCCCGGGAGCGGGCCAGCACCCGCTCGGCCCCGGCCAGCGGGTGGCTGGACACGTACAGGCCCAGCATCTCGCGCTCGAAGGCGAGCTTGGTCTTGCGGTCCCACTCCTCGTCGCCCCACTGGATGTTCAGCCCGATCGGGGTGGAGTCGCCGCCCTCCTCAGCGCCGCCGAACAGGTCGAACTGGCCGTGGGCCTCCTGCTTCTTGGAGCTGATCATGCCGTCGACCGCGACCTCGTGGTGGCGGTACAGCTCACGGCGGGGCTGGCCCAGGGAGTCGAAGGCGCCCGCCTTGATCAGGGACTCGATGACGCGCTTGTTGCAGGCGGCCAGCTCGATCTTGGACAGGAAATCGGTGAAGGACGTGTACTTGCCCTTCTCCGTGCGGCTCTTGATGATCGAGTTGACGACGTTGGCGCCCACGTTGCGGACCGCGCCCATGCCGAAGCGGATGTCCTTGCCCACGGGGGTGAAGCGCAGACCGGACTCGTTGACGTCCGGCGGGAGCACCTTGATGCCCTGGGCGCGGCACTCGGCGAGGTAGACCGCCATCTTGTCCTTGTCGTCGCTGACCGAGGTCAGCAGCGCGGCCATGTACGCGGCGGGGTGGTTGGCCTTGAGGTAGGCGGTCCAGTAGGAGACCAGGGCGTAGCCGGCGGCGTGCGACTTGTTGAACGCGTAGCCCGAGAACGGGAGCATGACGTCCCAGAGCGTCTGGATGGCCTCCTTGGAGAAGCCGCGCTCCATGGCGCCGGGGAAGAACTTGGCCTCCTCCTCCTCAAGGGCCTCCTTCTTCTTCTTGCCCATCGCGCGGCGCATCAGGTCGGCTCCGCCCAGCGTGTACCCGGCCAGCTGCTGGGCGATGGCCATGATCTGCTCCTGATACACGATCAGGTGGAAGGTCTCGGCGAGGATCGGCTCCAGGGCGTCCTTGAGCTCCGGGTGGATCGGGGTGATCTCCTGGCGGCCGTTCGATCGGTCGGCGTAGTCGTTGTGGGCGTTGGCCGCCATCGGACCGGGCCGGTACAGGGCGTTGACGGCGGCGATGTCGCCGAACTTCTTCGGCTGCATCCGCTTGAGGAGGTTGCGCATGGCGCCGCCGTCCAGCTGGAACACGCCCAGGGTGTCGCCGCGCGCGAGCAGCTGGTAGGTCTTCTTGTCGTCCAGGGGGAGCTTGGAGAGGTCGATGTCGATCCCCTCGGCCTCCTTGATGGACTTGACCGCGTCGTCCATGATCGTGAGGTTGCGCAGGCCCAGGAAGTCCATCTTGAGCAGCCCCATCTCCTCGCACTGAGGGTAGGGGAAGCCGGTGATGATGGCCCCGTCGGCGTCGCGCATGTGCAGCGGGATGACGTCGAGCAGGGGCTCCTTGGACAGGATGACGCCCGCCGCGTGCACACCGGTGCCGCGGGTCAGGCCCTCGATACCGCGCGCGGTCTCCATGACCTTGGCGACCTGGGGGTCGTTGTCCACCAGGTTGCGCAGCTCGGTGGTCTCGGGGTACCGCTCGTGCTCGGGGTTGAACACGGCGTCGAGCGGGATCTCCTTGCCGCCCACGGCCGCGGGGAACGCCTTCGTGATCTGGTCCCCGACCGAGTAGGGCATGCCCAGGATGCGGGTGGAGTCCTTCACGGCGGCCTTGGCCTTGATGGTGCCGAAGGTGAGGATCTGGGCGACCCGCTCGGCGCCGTACAGGCGGGTGACGTACTCGATCATCTCGCCGCGTCGGCGCTCGTCGAAGTCGAGGTCGACATCGGGCATGGACACGCGCTCGGGGTTGAGGAACCGCTCGAACAGCAGCCCGTGCTCCAGGGGGTCCAGGTCGGTGATGCCCAGGATGTAGGCGATCATCGAACCCGCCGCCGAGCCGCGGCCGGGGCCCAGCGCGATGCCCTCCTTGCGGGCGTACTGGCAGATGTCGGCGACCACCAGGAAGTAGGCGGGGAAGCCCATCTCGTTGATGATGCCCAGCTCGAACTCCACCCGCTGGCGGACCTCGGCGCCGGCGCCGTCCGGGTAGCGGGTCGGCAGCAGCCGCTCGACCTCCTTGGCCAGCCAGGAGGACTGGGTCTCCCCCTCGGGGACGGGGAAGACCGGCATCAGGTCGCGGTGGGCGAAGACCTCGTCGTAGGCGTCGGGGTCGACGCGCTCGGCGATCAGCAGGGTGTTCCTGCACCCCTCCTGCCACTCGTCGAAGGTGAGCAGGCCGCGCATCTCGTCGGCGGTCTTGAGGTAGTAGCCCGAGCCGTTGAACCGGAACCGGGTGGGGTCGTCCAGGTTCTTGCCCACGCCCACCGCCAGCAGCGCGTCGTGGGCGTCGGCCTGGGACTCGTACACGTAGTGGGAGTCGTTGGTGACCAGGGGCGGGATCTTGAGCTCCCGGCCGACCTTGAGGAGGCCGTCGCGGACCTCCTTCTCGATGGGCACGCCGTGGTCCATCAGCTCCAGGAAGACGTTCTCCCTGCCGAAGATGTCCTGGAGCTTGGCGGCGTACTCGATCGCCTCCTTCTCCTGGCCCAGCCGGAGCCGGGTCTGCACACCGCCGGAGGGGCAGCCGGTGGAGACGATGATCCCCTCGCTGTTCTCCGACATCAGGTCCAGGTCCATGCGGGGCTTGGTGTAGTACCCCTCGAAGGACGCGAGAGAGGACATCTTGAAGAGGTTCCGCAGCCCGGCGGCGTTACGGGCCAGCATCGTCATGTGGAGGAAGCGACCGCCTCCGGAGATGTCCTTGGCGCCTTCCGTCGCGGTGTCGTCCGAACCGCTCGCCCGCCCCCAGAACACCCGCTTCTTGTGGAAGCGCGACTCGGGCGCCACGTAGGCCTCGATGCCGATGATCGGCTTGACCCCCGAGCCCTTGGACTGCTGGTAGAACTCGTACGCCCCGAACATGTTGCCGTGGTCGGTCATCGCGACCGCCGGCATGCCCAGTCTCCCCGCCTCCTTGAAGAGGGGCTTGAGCTTGGCCGCACCGTCGAGCATGGAGTACTCGGTGTGGACATGCAGGTGGACGAAGGAGTCTGCCATGGGTGGAGTGCTCCCCAGTGGGTGGACGGACGGGTGGTGTCTCCTGAGCCTACGACTTCCCCATGACGTTCGGTGCCCGCCCGGCCCGAACCACGGGCCCGCTCGGCGGCGGGGGTGGGGGAGAACACCCCTCTCCCCTGGCGAACCGCCCCGCCCTCCCGGCCCTCTGACATCGGCCTGAGGGGGACCCGTGCCCTTTCGACCACCCATGCCCTTTCAACGCTGTGGTGGGTGGCGGGTGTGTCTGTCGGGGGCCGAGGCACCACCGGAGGGCGCATCATCTCCTTCGACCCCGAGGTGGGGGTGGACACACCCTCCGCCCAGGACACATGGGGGCGAGGGCCGCGCATGCCTGCGGGGCCCGACCCGAGGGGGTTGTTCGCCCGACTGGGAACCTCGGCCACAGCCGGGAAGCGAACCGCCACCTCCGCCGCAGGGGGTTCCCCACCCGACTGGGCCCCTCAGCCACAGCCGGAGGGCATCGCACCTCCTCCGCCCCGGGGGTTCCCCGCCCGGGGTCGGCCATAGCCGGGGGCGTCGCAGGGCCTCCGCCGCAGGGGGTTCCCCACCCGACCGGGACCTCCGCCACAGCCGGAAGGCGTCGCAGCACCTCTGCCCCAGGGGGTTTCTCACCCGACCGGAACCTCCGCCATAGCCGTGTCAGGCCAGTGGGGTGCCCGGCCCCAGGGGGTCTTCGCCGAGGTAGTTGTAGGTTTCCAAGAGGCCGGCCGCTTGGGTTGGGCGGTCCGCGCCGGGTGGGCCCGGCCCCGGCCGCAGTCGGTGTCCGGCAGACCGCCAGGCGGGTGCGTTGGGCTCCCGTCCGGGGTGGTGGGGGTGTGTATGCCGGAGCCGGGTGCACGCGGAGCGCGCACACCCGCACCGCTTGGAAAGGTTGTGGGCGCCGGCGGCGGTGAGGGCGCTCCACGCTGTTGCCTACTCCCGCGCGTGACCGCGGTACCGGTCAGTGCCGGGGGTGAAAGCCGCGCGCACCCGCTGCTCCCAAGGCACAGGGGGTGTGGGAAGGAAGGACCGTAACCCCCGCCCCAGGGGGTGTTGCCGCACGTACCCGCAACCCCAGCCCCAGATCGGAAACAGGACCGCGTACCTCAGCCCGGGGGGCGAAGGCCGCGCATACCCACAGCCCCGAGCCCCAGGGGGTAGGGGGAAGAAGAACCGCGCGCCTCAGCCCTGGGGGTGAAGGCCGCGGGTACCCGCGGCATCAGCCAGAGGGGGGCTGGGGAGGAAGGATTGCGCCCCCGCCGCAGGGGGTGGAACGTGCACGTGTCCGCGACCCCCACCCAGGTCCGAAGGAGAGACCACGCACCTTCACCCCGCCGTGGCCGGGGTCGCGGTTCTTCCTCCGGCCTGGGTCCGAGGTTGCGGGTACGTACAGCTTTCACCCCCTGAGGCGGGGGGTCGCGGTTCCTCCTACTCACACCCCCTGGGGTAGAGGTTGCGATCCGGTGCCCGGGCTGTGACCGGGGTTGTGGGTACGTGCGGCAAAACCCCCTGAGGCGGGGGTCGCGGTCATGCCTCCCCACACCCCCTGGGGCTCGGGGCTGCGGGTGCGCGCGGCAAAACCCCCTGAGGCGGGGGTTGCGGTCCTTCCTCCCCACACCCCCCGGGGCTCGGGGCTGTGGGCACGCGCGGCAAAACCCCCTGAGGCGGGGGTTGCGGTCCTTCCTCCCCACACCCCCCGGGGCTCGGGGCTGTGGGCACGCGCGGCTTTCACCCCCCAGAGCTGAGGTGCGCGGTCCTGTGCCCGGTCTGAGGCTGAGGTTCCGGGTGCGTGCGGCTTTCACCCCCCAGAGCTGAGGTGCGCGATCCTGTGCCCGGTCTGAGGCTGAGGCCGCGGGTGCGTGCGGCTTTCACCCCCGCTCCCATCCGTACCGCGGTCATCCGCGGGAGTAGGCAACAGCGTGGAGCCCCCGCACCACCGCCGGCGCCCACAACCTTTCCAAGCGGTGCGGGTGTGCGCGCTCCGCGTGCACCCGGCTCCGGCATACACACCCCCACCACCCACCACGCGCGCCCAACGCACCCGCCTGCCGGTCTGCCGGACACCGACTGCGGCCGGGGCCGGGCCCACCCGGCGCGGACCGCCCACCCCAAGCGGCCAGCCTTTTGGAAACCTACAACTACCTCGGCAAAGACCCCCTGGGGTCAGGGGCCCCACTGGCCTGACACGGCTGTGGCGGAGATCCCGGTCGGGTGAGAAACCCCCTGCGGCAGAGGCCCTGCGACGCCCTCCGGCTATGGCCGAGGTTTCCAGGCGGGCGGACACCCCCTGCGGCCGGGCCCGCAGGTACGCGCGGCCCTCACCCCCTACGGCGGAGGCCCAGCGATGCCCTCCGGCTGTGGCCGAGGTTCCCAGTCGGGCGGACAACCCCCTGTGTCCGGGACTCGCAGGTACGCGCGGCCCTCACCCCCTGTGTTCGGGGCGGGAAGCCACCCGCGGCCTTCACCCCCTGCGGTGAGGGCCCAGCGACGCCCTCCGGCTGTGGCCGAGGTTCCCAGTCGGGCGGACGACCCCCTGAGGCCGGACCCCGCAGGCATGCGCGGCCCTCACCCCCGTGTGTCCGGGGCGGAGGGTGTGTCCACCCCCACCCCCTGGGGTCGAAGGAGATGATGCGCCCTCCGGTAGTGCCTCGGCCCCTGACAGACACACCCGCCACCGACCACAGCGTTGAAAGGGCATAAGGGCACCCCTCGGCCGGGACACGAGCACCTGCGCCGGAGGAGGCCGTCCCCCTCCGGCTGTGGCCGAGGCTCCCTGCGGGGTGGGAGACCCCCGGCGGCGCAGGTGCTGCGCCCTCCTCCGGCTGTGGCCGCCCACCGCCCCCCTTCAAGAACGGATGTCGTGCGCGAGGGTCCGCAGCCACGGCTCCCGAAAAGTGGGCTCCGCCGTCAGGACCGCGCGGAACGCGGCGCGGACCTCCGGCGTGCGGGCGCGCTCGAACAGCGCCACCGCCCCCGACAGGGCGGCCCGGGTCCTCTCGTCGTGGCGCGGGCGGGCGACCTCCGGGTCGGCCCAGCGGGCGCGGCGGAACGACGGCTCCGTCTTGGGCTGGAAGTTGCCCAGGTAGCCCCACAGCCATCCGGGCACCGACACGTTGCGCACCGCGCGCGGCGGCAGCTCCCCCACCCACGGCGCGTGCTGCTGCCAGCGCCAGGTGTTGGGGCTGGTCTTGCCGCGCATGACGATGCCCAGGTAGCCGATGCGTCCACGGATGCGGTTCCAGTCGGCGCCGTCGTCGCCGATCCACGAGCGCAGCTCGCGGTGCAGGTTCTCGAAGGTGCTCCCGTGGGAGACCAGGTCGCAGAACACGACCGCGCGCCCGCCGCCCGCCAGCCGCCCCGGGGTGACGCCCTGGGCGGTGAGGTTGGCGCGCAGCTGGGCCTGTTCGGCCCGGCTCAGGCCCTGGCCGTCGTACCCGTACAGGGACAGCGGCAGCCGGTGCACGCGGTCGCGGTGCCCGGTGTCGGCCAGGACGCCCCGCAGCAGGTCGTACACGCTGTCCGGGGAGCGCCCGACGAAGTACAGGTCGCGGTCGCCGCCGCGGGCCAGCACCTTGGCGGCGCACTCGGTGAGGGCCTCGACATAGGACCGCTCGGGGTCCGCGGGCTCGACGAGGGAGCCGAGGCGGTCGTGTTCCACGTCCCAGCGGAAGGGCAGGTTGGGTTCGGGCATGCCCTCGAGGAAAGCGGGGGCGGCCGGATCCGCGCAAGGGCTTTTCCGGTTGGGAGAATGGGCGGGTGAGACCTCTCCTTCCCGCGTCCACCGCCACCATGGTCCTGGCCTCCGAGGACGTGCCGGCCGCCGCGCCCGCCGTGGCGGTGTCCCCGTCGGTGCCGCCGCCCGTTCCCGCCGGGTCGGTGCGGTTCGCGACCTTCAACACGGCCCTGTCGCGGCAGCGGCCCGGGGCGATGGCGTCGGCGCTGGCCTCCGGGGGGTGGAGGCTGGCGCGGGCGGTCGCCGAGACCGTGCAGCGGGTGCGCCCCGACGTGCTGCTGGTGAACGAGTTCGACCACGACCCGACGGGCCGGGCCCTGGAGCTGTTCGTCCGCGAGTACCTGGAGCGCGGGTGGAACGGCTCCGAGGGTGTGGAGTTCCCCCACGTCTTCACCGCGCCGGTGAACACCGGGGTGGCGTCCGGGCAGGATCTCGACGGCGACGGGCGGGTGGTGGTCGAGCCGGGGAGCGACGCCTACGCCGGGGACGCGTTCGGGTTCGGCCGGTTCCCCGGCCAGTACGGGATGGCGGTGCTCTCCCGGTACCCCCTGGACGCGGAGCGGGCGCGCACGTTCCGGCTGCTGCCGCGGGCGGCGATGCCCGGGGCGCTGGTCCCGGTGGACCCGGCGAGCGGGGAGCCGTTCCTGTCGCCGCGGGCGTGGGCGGCGGCGCGGCTGTCGTCCAAGAGCCACTGGGACCTGCCGGTGGACACCGGGTGGGGCCGCCCGGTGCACCTGCTGGCCTCGCATCCGACGCCGCCCGCGTTCGACGGCCCCGAGCGCCGCAACGTGCTGCGCAACCACGACGAGATCCGGTTCTGGGCGGACTACCTGACGCCCGGGGCGGACGGCTACGTCCGCGACGACGCCGGAACCGCCGGGGGGCTGGCGCCGGACGCCCCGTTCGTGCTGGCGGGGGACCTCAACGCCGACCCCCGTAACGGCTCCTCCCTGCCCGGGGCGATCGACCGCCTGCTGGCCCACCCCCGGGTGGCGGACCCGCTCCCCCACTCCCAGGGCGGCCGGGGCCGGGCCGGGAGCGCGGCGGGCGCCCCCGGACACGGGGACGCCTTCACCGAGGACACCCCGCCGGGGCACCTGCGGGTGGACTACGTGCTGCCCTCGCGGGACCTGGCGGTGGGCGACCGGGGCGTGTTCTGGCCGGCGCCGGACGACCCGCTGGCGCGCCTGGCCGGCGCGGGCCCCCCGTTCCCCGTCTCCGACCACCGCCTGGTGTGGGTGGACGTGTCCCGCTGACGGCCCCCGCGCGGTCAGCGGTCGCGGGCGGCCTCCTCCTCGGCGGCGGCCAGGCCCGCGGTGATGACGCTGTCCATGATGGCGGCGAGCCGGTCGGCGCCCAGGCGGGGCGCGTGTTCGGCCATGCGCTCGACGAGGCGGCGCTCGCGGTCCATGTCGCGTCCGGCGAAGTACCCGACGGGCTTGAGCCGCTGGACCCGGGCGGCGACGAGGGCGCGCTGCTCCAGGAGCTCGGCGAGGCGCGCGTCCATGGCGTCGATGTGTTCGCGCAGGCGGGCGATCTCGCTGGTGGTGGACGTCTGGTCGTGCACGGTGGCCTCCGGTCGCGGTGGGTGCGGCCGTACGGGGTCCCGTGCGGGAGGGTGTCGGCCGCCTGGAAAGCGAAAGAGCACCGGGGCCGGGGGCCCGAGTGCTCTGTTGCCGACGTTCCCGTCTCCGCCTACGTGTCGTCGGCGGCCGACGGGAGCGTCGGCTCGCTAAACACGTGATAGCGGTGGGTCATGTGCGTGATCCTAGCGTGTCCGCGGGGGGCGCGCACGCGCGCCCCCGGCCGGTCCCCTATTCGGGGACCTCGACGCGGACCATGATGGCCGTGGCCTCAGCGGTGACCTCGCCGTTGACGCGGATGCGGCCGTTGACGTAGACCTTGCGCCGCTCCGTGCGCTCGACCTCGGCGGTGATCTCCAGCGGGTTGAACAGCGGGGTGGGCCTGCGGTAGTTCACCTCGAGCCGCGCGGTGAGGCCGGGCGAGGTGGCCAGGGAGGAGGCGGTCCCGACGGCCTGGTCGAGGAGGGCGGCGATCCAGCCGCCGTGGACCAGCCCGGGAGGGCCCTGGTAGACGGTGTCGAGGGTGACCTCGCCGTGCACCCCGCCGCCGGCGGCCGGGACCAGGGACAGGGGCGGCGCGGCGGGGTTGGTGTCCCCGGCGACGATGTTGGTGATGGTGCCGTACTCGCTGTCGCCGTCGGGGAGGTCGCGGCGGACCATGGTGCCGATCTGGCGGCGGGGCGCGGCGGCGAGGCGGTCGGTGACCTCCTCGACGGCGGCGGCGGCCTCGGCGAGGACGGCGGGGTCGGTCTCGGTGGTGTTGGCGACGGTGTCGATGAGGGCGTGCACGCGGCCGACGAGGGTGCGCAGTTCGGCGGGGATGTCGGCCTGTTCGACCACGGGGAGGCCGAAGGCGCGGGGGTCGGGGCGTTCGGTGGCCGGCTGCGTGTTGACCGTCATGTGTTCCTCGTCGGGTCGGCGTGTGCACTGGTGGTGGGGGCCACCACCCGAAACCGAATCCTACTCGGTGGTATTCCGATCGCCCCGCGGCCGGGGGTGCGCCCCCCGTCACACCGAGGGGAGACGGGGGGCACTCCGGGGGCGTCAGCCCAGGTCGCGGACCATGTGCCGGTGCGGGATCCCGGCGTCGAGGAACTCCTCCCCGTGCGCGGTGTAGCCCAGCCGCTCGTAGAAGCCCAGGGCGTGGGTCTGGGCGTGCAGCTCCATGGCGGCGAGCCCGCGTTCGCGGGCCAGGTCCTCCGCGGCCCGCACCAGGGCGGCGCCCAGGCCGGTGCCGCGCCGTTCGGGCAGCACGGCCATGCGCCCGAGCAGGCCCGCTCCCCCGTCCTGCTCCACCACGCGGACGGTGCCCGCGGGCACCCCGTCGACGAGGGCGAGGAGGTGGAGGGCGGCGGGGTCGCGGTCGTCCCACTCCTCGGCGACGGGCACCTTCTGCTCGGCGACGAAGACGGCGCCCCGGATGACGAACACTGCGGCGCGGTCGCGGTCGTCGCGCGCCTGCCTGATCTCGGTCGTGGTCATGAGCGCAGCGTAATACCGGCGCGGCACCGCGGAGGAACCGACGTTAACCTGGGCGTATGGGCATGCCCAGTACGGTCCACCCCGTCGTCGACGACCCCCGCGCCGAACGCGCGCGCTACTGGCGTTTCTCCGGACTGCCGGACACGGAGATGCTCACCGCCCGGTTCGTCACCACCAACTTCACCCGGCACACCCACCCCACCTACACGTTCGGCGTCATCACCGGCGGCGTCGAGGAGTACGCCCACCCGGGCGGCACCTCGCGGGTGGGGCCGGGCGGCCTGGCGGTGGTCGGCCCGGACGAGGTGCACACCGGGCACGCGGGCGTTCCCGAGGGGTGGACGTACCGGGTGTTCTACCCCCGGCCGGAGGTGGTGGTCGGCATCGCCCGGGAGCTGGGGCTGCGGGGCACCCCGGCGTTCAGCGAGTCGGGGATCGACGCGCCCGAGGCGTCCCGGCTGCTGCACGCGGCGCACCTGGCGGCCGAACGCGGCGACCGGCTGGGGGCCTCCTCCCTGGCGCGGCGCGGGATCGCGGCGCTGCTGCGCTCCCACGGCCGCGAGCGCCCGCCCCGGGTCCGGACCCGCGAGGCCCGGCCCGAGACGGCCCTGGCGCGGGAGGTGCTGGCGTCCCGGCTCACCGACCCGCCGACCCTGGAGGAGCTGGCCGCCGCGGTGGGCCTGGGTCCGTTCGCGCTGTCCCGGGCGTTCTCGAGGGCCTACGGGCTACCCCCGCACGCCTACCTCAACCAGCTGCGGGTGGACCGCGCCCGGACGCTGCTGGCGGCCGGGCGGGCCCCCTCGGAGGTGGCGGTGGAGGTGGGGTTCACCGACCAGGCGCATCTGAGCAGGCACTTCCGCCGCCACCTGGGGGTGCCCCCGGGCGCGTACCGGCGGGCGCTGGCCGGGCGCTGAGCCGGTCCGGCCGGGCGGTCCGGGGTCGGACGCGGTGCCGGCCGGGCGGCCCGGGATCGGACGCGGTGCCGACCGAACGCGGCGCCGGCCGGGCGCGGTGCCGGCCGGGCGCGGTGCCGGCCGGGCGCGGTGCCGGGTGGCCCGGGGTCGGGCGGGCGCGGCGCCGACCGGACGCGGTGCCGGGCGGGTGCAAGAACGTACAAGACGGCGGGCGGCCCCGGCTCCTAGCGTGGGGCGGCGTGAAAGCCATCTCCCTTCTCCGTTCTCCCGCGGTGCGCGACAGCCTCGGGGTCGGCGTCGCCGTGGGCGCCGCCGGCCTGGCGTTCGGCACCGCCGCCGCGACCGCCGGGCTGTCCCCGGCCCAGGCCGTGTTCACCAGCATGTTCATGTTCACCGGAGCCTCCCAGTTCGCGCTGATCGGCGTGGTCGCCGGCGGCGGCAACCTGGTCGCCGGGGCGCTGGGCGCCCTGCTGCTGGGCGCCCGCAACACCCTGTACGGCCTGCGGCTGGCCGACGTCCTCGACCTGCGGGGCGGGCTCCGGCGGGCGCTGGCCGCGCACGGGGTCATCGACGAGACGACGGCGGTGGCCCTGGCCCAGCCGGACCGGGCCTCGGCCCGACTGGCGTTCACCACGACCTATGTGGTGCTGGGGACGTCGTGGGTGGTCACGACGCTGGTGGGCGCTCTGGCCACGGAGCGCGTGAGCGACATCGGCGCGCTGGGCCTGGACGCGGTCGGCCCGGCGATCTTCCTGGCACTGCTGTGGCCGCGGCTGCGCGAGGGCGGCGCCCGCACCTGGCTGATCGCCGGGCTGGGGGCGGGGCTGGCCCTGGCGGCCACACCGCTGCTGCCGCCGGGGGTGCCGGTGCTACTGGCCGCGTCGGCCGCGTTGATCGCCCTGGTCGGGCCGGAGATGCGGGTGGCCGGCCCCGCGGCGGCCCCCGGGGCCGCGGACGCGAAGGAGTCCGACAACGACGGCGAGGGGGTGCGGTCGTGACGCTGTGGATCGTGCTGGTCGCGACGGCGGCCGGGTGCTACCTGCTGAAGTTCGCCGGGCTGGCGGCGCCGCGGCGCCTGCTGGACAACGCCTGGCTGCGCCGGTTCGCGACGGCGGTGCCGCTGGCGCTGCTGGCCGCGCTGATCGCGGTGGAGGCACTGCGCGGCGAGGGCCAGGCGCTGGCCTGGGACACCGCCCGGATGGGCGGGGTGGGCGCGGCGGTGGCCGCGTTGGCGCTGCGCGCCCCGTTCCTGGTGGTGGTGCTGGCCGCGGCCGCGGTCACCGCCGGGCTGCGGGCCCTGGGGCTGTGAACGCGGTGCGGGGGCGGCCCTGGAGGGACCGCCCCCGCGCCGGGGTCACTCCCCGGTGATGACGCCGTAGAGCTCGTATCCGCACAGCACCAGGAACAGGCCGCCCGCGATGGCCAGGCCGGTGTTGGAGATCCACCCGTTGCGCCATTCGGCGGGGGTGCGGGAGGAGTTGAGCAGCCACATCAGCGTGAAGGCGAGGAACGGCATGAAGAACGAGCCGAGGACGCCGTAGGCGATGATGAGCTGGACCGGGCGGCCCAGCAGCAGGAGCAGCATGGGCGGGAAGGTCAGCCACAGCATGTAGGCACGGAAGGGCAGGCTCTTCTCGGTGGCCCCCGGGTCCATGTCGCTCTGGCCGCGCACGTGGTTGACGAAGTCGGCGAAGAGCAGGCTGACGCCGTGCCAGACGCCGATGATCGAGGAGTAGGCGGCGCTGAAGAAGCCGACGAGGAACAGCGTGGCGACGAACCCGCCGAAGCGGTCGCGCAGGACCTCGCCCAGGTCGAGCAGGCCCTGGTCGCCCGAGGACAGGGCGATGCCGCTGGCGTAGAGGAGCTCGGCGCCGACGACGAGCATCGCGATGACGAAGACGCCGGTGGTGATGTAGGCGACCCGGTTGTCGATGCGCATCATGCGCATCCAGCCGGAGTCGCGCCAGCCCTTGGCGTTGACCCAGTAGCCGTAGGCGGCCATCGTGATGGTGCCGCCGACGCCGCCGATGAGTCCCAGGGTGTAGAAGAGGGAGCCCTCGGGCAGCAGCGGGACCAGGCCGGTGACGGCCTCGCCGATGTTGGGGCCGACGTAGATCGCGAGGCCGACGACGATCACGAACATGACGCCGATGAAGATCATCATGATCTTCTCGAAGATCGCGTACCGGTTGAACCAGACGATGGCCAGGCCGGAGACGCCCGCGAGGATCGCCCAGGCGTTGAAGGGCACCTGCGGGAAGAGGGCCGAGAGCGGCAGTGCCGTGGCGGACATGGCGCTGGCGCCGTAGACGAAGCCCCAGAGGACCACGTAGACGCCGAAGTACGCCCAGGTCCAGCGGCCCAGGCTGGTCCAGCCGTCGAAGATGGTGCGCCCGGTGGCGAGGTGCCAGCGGCCGGTCGCCTCGGCCAGGGAGATCTTGACGATGCAGCCCACGATGGTGGCCCACAACAGGGCGTAACCGAAGAGGTTGCCCGCGATGAGGGTGGCGACCAGGTCTCCGGCGCCCACGCCGGTGGCCGCGACGACGATGCCCGGACCGATCTGCTTCCACGTCGCCTTGCGTTGTTCGGTGGCGGCCACCTGTGTCCTTCCGTTGTGTCCCATGGCGGACCGGTTCCACCGCGGACTCGCAGCACTTTAGAAGCGGACACACCACTTGCAAAGGTGACAATGCCCTCCGTGACCCTTCCGTGCCCGAATCTCTATGACACGGATCACAGGGGGCGGTTCGGGGGTGGTTGTCCACAGGCGCCCGGGGTGCTCCTTGACCCGGCTTCACGGTGCCTGGAAAGGTCGTTGAAGGGCGTCCGGCGGATCCCGGACGCGCCGAGCGGACCTTGCGACGATGGAAGGGACCCACCCCCATGGCCACAGCCGACCACCGACCCACGCCCCCCGACCGCACCGCCGCGCAGGCGGTGGTCGACGTCCTGGCCGCCGCGGGCGTCCGCCGCTGCTACACCGTCCCGGGCGAGAGCTTCCTGGAGCTCGCCGACGCGATCGACCGCCACCCCGGCATGCGCCTGGTGTCCACCCGGCACGAGGGCGGCGCCGGGTTCATGGCCGAGGCCGACGCCAAGCTCACCGGGGTCCCGGCGGTGGCGGCGGCCACCCGCGGCCCGGGGGCGGCCAACCTGGCGGTCGCGGTGCACACCGCGCACCAGGACTCCACCCCGATGGTCGTGTTCCTGGGCCAGGCCGAGACGGAGCGGCTGGGGCGGGAGGCGTTCCAGGAGGTGGACCTCACCGCGTTCTACGCGCCCATCACCAAGTGGTCCACCACCGTGCACCGGGCCGACCGGCTGGCCGAGGTGACCGCCGAGGCGCTGCGGGTGGCCCGCTCGGGCCGCCCGGGTCCGGTGTCCATCGCGGTGCCGGGCGACCTGTTCGGACAGGTGGTGGGACCGGCGGCGGTCCCGCGGCCGCCGGAGCCGCCCCGGCCCCCGCTGGGCGGGGCCGAGCGCGACCGGCTGGCGGCGTGGCTGACCCGGGCGGTGCGGCCGGTGATCGTGGCGGGCGGGGGCGCCCGGGGCGCCCGCGCCGACCTGGTGCGCGTGGCCGAGCGGTTCGGCGCCGGGGTGTACTCCGCCTGGCGCAGGCAGGACGTGTTCCCCAACGACCACGCGCTCTACCTGGGCCACCTGGGGCTGGGCGCCCCGCCCGCGACGCTGGCCGCGCTGTCGGAGGCCGACGCGGTGCTGGTGGTGGGGTGCCGGCTGAGCGAGACCACCACCCAGGGGTACCGGCTGCCGGACACGGCCCGGGCCAAGGTGGCGCGGATCGACATCGACCCGGGGCGGCCGGGGTCGCACCTGGACCTGTGGGCGTCGGTGGTGGCCGACGCGGGCGAGGCCCTGAGCGAGCTGGCCGAGGCCCCCTTCCAGGCCCCCTACCGGGACTGGAGCGCGGCCCGGCGCGCCTGGGTGGAGTCGTCGGCCGTGCCGGTGGAGACGCAGGCGCACGAGGGGCCGGGGCTGCACCCCTGGCAGGTGATCGCGGGGATGCGCGAGGCGCTGCCCGAGGACGCGGTGGTCACCAACGACGCCGGGAACTTCGCGTCGTTCCTGCACCGGGGCTGGTGGTTCCGGCACCCGCGCACCCAGCTGGCGCCCACCAGCGGGGCGATGGGGTACGCGGTCCCGGCCGCGGTCGCCGCCAAGCTGGCCGAGCCGGAGCGCACGGTGGTGGCGGTGGCGGGCGACGGCGGCGCGCTGATGACCGGGCAGGAGCTGGAGACGGCGGTGCGCGAGGGCGCCGCGGTGACGGTGGTGGTGTTCCAGAACGGGCTGTACGGCACGATCGCCATGCACCAGGCCCGCGAGCTGGGCCGGCTGGCGGGGACGCGGATCGGCGGGCCGCTGGACCTCGCGGGGTACGCCCGTTCGCTGGGCGCGCGCGGGGAGACCGTGCACACCCGGGAGGAGCTGGTCAAGGTGCTGGGCGAGGCGGTGGCGGCGGACCTGCCGACCCTGGTGGACGTACGCACCGACCCCGAGGTGATCAGCCCCTCGGCGACCCTGACGGAACTCCTCCAGGCCCCACGCTGACCGTCCCGTCCGGGGTCCGGCCCCTGAGGCCGGCCCCCGGACGGAGCGGCGGGAGGCGCCCGCCCGCGCGACCCGTCTCCTCCCAGGGGCATCCGGGGCAGGTGTCCCGGGCAGGGACGCCGATGCGGCCGCCTGTCCGCACGCCCGCGCGAGGCACGGCTCTCCCGGCTACCCGGGGCAGGTGTCCCGGGCAGGGACGCCGACAGGGCCGGCGCCCGCCTGCGCTCGCGGCGGCTCCGCCCGGGCCCCGGACCGGGCGTCGGCGTCAGGCCGGGACGGGGCGGGTGTCGTAGGCGGCGGCCGACTCGCGCAGGGCGCGGACGGTGGCGCGGATGGCCGGGCGGCGGGAGGCGTCGGTGCGCCAGAACACGTACACCTGGCGGACCAGGGCGGGCTGCACCGGCACCACCCGCACCCCGTCGGGGAGCGGGCCGCGGCCCAGCCGGGGCATGACGGCGGCACCGATCCCGGCGGCGATGAGGGCCAGCTTGGTCTGGTGCTCCTCGACGTTGTGGATGACGTTGGGCTCGCCGCCGCGCGAGCGGATCATGTCGTAGAGCCAGTCGTTGCAGATGGACCCGCGCGACCAGCTGATCCAGGGCAGGTCGAGGATCTCGTCGATGGCGAGGATCTCCCGGTGGGCGAGGGGGTGGTCGGCGGGCAGGGCGATGTCGCCGACGTCCTCCATCAGGGGCGCGCGGCTCATGCCCTCGGGCAGGGCGAGCGGGGAGCCCATCCAGTCGATGACCATGCACAGGTCCACCTCGCCGCGGGCCATCGACTGCAGGCTCTCGTGGGGCTCCTCCTCGAAGAGCTCGACCCGCAGCCGGGGGTGGGCCTCGCGCAGGGTGTTGAGGGCCTGGGGCAGGATGCCGCGCACCGCGGTGGGGGTGCCGGACAGGCGCAGGTGCCCGGTGACGTGGTCGCGGTGGGCCTCCAGGTCGGCCTCGGCCCGCTGCACCAGAGAGAGGATCCGGGAGGCGTGCTCGACGAGGAGTTCGGCGGCGTCGGTGAGGCGCACCCCGCGCCCGTTGCGCTCGACCAGGGGCTGGCCGACCTCGCGTTCGAGCTTGGAGAGCTGCTGGGAGACGGCGGAGTTGGTGACGTGCAGGGCCTCGGCGGCGGCGCTGAGGGAGCCGTGCGCCGCGATGGCGTGGAGGACACGGAGGCGGTCGACACTGAGCATGTAAGGAACACTAACTCACTCGTTTAGAAATACGAAGTAGACCTAACACATCGGTGCGCGGTACAAACATTCCATGCCCGTGCTCTCTCCCTCCCCGGCCGCGTCCGCCGGGGTCCGCCGCCTCACCGCCGACTGGCGGGTCAAGTTCGCGCTCCTGGCCCTGATCTGGGGCATGAGCTTCGTCTTCATCAGGGTCGCCGCCCAGTCCCTGGAGCCGATGCAGCTGTCCCTGGGCCGGATCGTCGCCGGGGCCCTGCCGCTGCTGGCGGTGGTGCTGCTGCGCGGCGGCCGGCTGCCGACCTCGCCGCGGCTGCTGGCCCACATGTTCGTGGCCGCGCTGCTGCTCAACACGATCCCGTTCACGCTGTTCGGGTACGCCGGTCAGCTCATCCCCTCGGCGGTGATGGGCATCGTCAACGCCGCGACGCCGCTGTTCGGCGTGGTGTTCTCGATGCTGCTGCTGCCCGACGAGCGCCGCCCCGACCGCGACCGGGTGCTCGGGCTGGGGATCGGCTTCCTGGGCGTGCTCGTGGTGTTCGGCGTGTGGAACTCCCTGGGCGAGGTGAGCGTGAGCGACCGGGACGCCATGGTCGGCATGGGGTTCGTGGTCGCGGCGACCGCCTGCTACGGCATCGGCACCCCGTACCTGCGCCGGTTCGTGGCGGGCAGCTCCCACGGCGCCCTGGAGCTGTCGGCGCTGCAGCTGCTGCTGGCCGCCGTGCCGCTGGCGGTGCTGGTGCCGGTGGCCACCGACGCCCCGACCGACGTGACCTGGCAGGTGGTGGCCTCGGTCCTGGTCCTGGGGGTGATGGGCACGGGGGTGGCCTACGTGCTCCAGTACGCGGTGCTGCGGGAGGCGGGGGCGACCGTCGCGACCACCGTCACCTACGTGGCGCCGGTGGTGTCGATCGCCGCGGGGATCGTCCTCATGGGCGAGACCCTGTCGTGGAACCAGCCGCTGGGGGCGCTGGTGATCATCGTCGGCGCGGCCCTGTGCCAGGGGCTGGTGCGCACCCGGCCCGTCGCCCCGCCGCCCCGGGGCTGACCGGGACGACGGGAGAGGGCCGCCGGACGGATGTCCGGCGGCCCCTCGTGCGTTCGCGTGCCGTGCCCGGCCCCGCCCGGCCCGGTGTCCGCACCGGCCGGGGAGCCGGGGGCGGCTCAGTCCTCGCGCAGCATCTCCACGGCCCGCTCCAGGTCCTCCGGGTAGGGGCTGGAGAACTCCACCGGCCGGTGCTCGGTGGGGTGGTCGAACCCGAGCCGCACCGCGTGCAGCCACTGGCGGCGCACCCCCAGGCGCTCGGCGAGCGTGGGGTCGGCCCCGTAGAGCATGTCGCCCACGCACGGGTGGCGCAGCGCCGACATGTGCACCCGGATCTGGTGGGTGCGCCCGGTCTCCAGCTTGATCTCCAGCAGGCTGGCGGCCCGGAACGCCTCCTGGGTGTCGTAGTGGGTCACCGAGGGGCGCCCGCCCGCGACCACGGCCCAGCGGCCGTCGCCCGCCGGGTGGCGGTCGATGGGCGCGTCGACGGTGCCGCGCAGCGGGTCGGGGTGGCCCTGGACGAGGGTGTGGTAGCGCTTGTCCACCGTGCGCTCCTTGAAGGCTCGCTTGAGGACGCTGTAGGCGGTCTCGCTCTTGGCGACCACCATGAGCCCGGTGGTGTTGGCGTCCAGGCGGTGCACGATGCCCTGGCGCTCGGCGGCGCCGCTGGTGGCCACCTGGATCCCGGCGGCCAGCAGGCCCTCCAGGACACTGGGGCCGGTCCAGCCGACGGTGGGGTGGGCGACGACCCCGACGGGCTTGTCGACCACGATGATGTCGGCGTCCTCGTGCACGATCCGCATGCCCGGGACGGGCTCGGGGCGCGGCACGGGGGCGGTGGGCGGCGGCGGCAGGGTGATCTCCAGCCAGGCGCCGGCGCGGACGCGGTCGGACTTGCCCGCCTCGGACCCGTCGACCAGGACGCTGCCGTCCACGATGAGCTCGGCCGCACGGGTGCGGGACAGCCCGAACATGCGGGCGATCGCCGAGTCGAGCCGGTCGCCCTCCAGCCCGTCGGGCACGGGCAGGCTGCGGGTGTCGCTCACTGGCCCTTCCCTTCGGTGGTGGTGTCGTCGCCGGGAGCGGTGTCGTCCCCGGTCCGGCCCTCGGCGGAGCCCTCGGCCGCGGTCGCGGTGTCCCGCGCCCCGCCGCCGGCCCTGTCGCCGTCCTTGTCGTCGGAGACGATGCTGCCGTCCAGCTCCACGCCCTTGAAGGTCAGCAGGACGACCAGGCAGGCGCCGACCACCACGCAGGAGTCGGCGACGTTGAACACCGGGAAGTCCATCACCTTGACGAAGTCCACGACGGCGCCGTGGAACGGCTCGGGTTCGCGGAAGATCCGGTCCACGAGGTTCCCGGCGGCCCCGCCCATCATCAGGCCCAAGGTCACGGCCCACCAGACGCTGCGCACCCGCAGCCCGATGTAGGCGATGACGAGGACGACGATGCTGGCGATGGTCGTGAACACCCAGGTGTGGTCGGTGCCCATGGAGAACGCGGCGCCGGTGTTGTACACCAGCGTGAACTGCACGACCTCGCCGATGACGTCGAGCCGCTCGCCCTCCTGGAAGGTGGCCAGGACCCATTCCTTCGTGAGGAGGTCCACGCCGATGGCGGCGAGCGCGACGAGCACCAGCAGCAGGTAGCGCCGCCGGCGGCCCCCCGGTGTGCGGGCGGTGGTCATGTTGCTGTCCCCGGAGGGCTCTACCTCAGTCAGCGACGCTCCTCGCGCTGTTTGCAGGAGACGCACAGGGTGGCCCGCGGGAACGCCTGGAGGCGCTCCTTGCCGATGGGCCGTCCGCATGAGTCGCAGACCCCGTAGGTTCCCGCGTCCATCCGTTCGATCGCCCGCTCGCTCGCGGCGAGCAGGTCACGAGTATTGTAGGCCAACGCCAACTCGTGTTCGCGTTGGAAGGCCTTGGCCCCGGTATCGGCGGGGTCGTCCCCGGCCCCGTCCACGGGGTCCTCCAGCCGCTCGGCGACCTGCTCCTCGACCTGGCGGATCTCCCTGCGCGCGGCGGCGATGTCGTCTTCCAGGCGTTCGCGGACCCCCGCGAGCTCCTGCCGGGTCCACGGCTCCTCGCCGGGCAGTACCGGCAGATCCGCCGCCTCGGTGGCCTTCATCGCACTTACCTCCCGACCGTGCGCCCCCGCCCGTACCCCGCCGACCTGCGGGATCACCCCCGTGGGCGGAGCCGCGAGTGGTGCCGGGAAGCCTAGGCGAGCCCCGCCCCCTTGGCAACGACCCGGACCCCGGCGTCGGTCGGGGTCACCCGGCGGACGCGCGCGGGGCCCCTGGCGGCGGTCACTCGGCGGCGGCGACGATGCCTCCGGCCCTCTCGGCCACCGGCCGCCCCGCCCGGATCCCCGCCGGGCGGTCGGCGTCCGGGCTCTCCGGGTGCTCCCGGGCGATGAGGCCGCGATGGGCGGCGGTCACTCGGCGGCGGCGAAGCCGCCGTAGTCCTCGGCCAGCGCCGCCAGGTGGGGTTCGTCGAACACCGCCGGGCCGCCGTGCGGGCCGGTGCGCACCTCGATCACCCAGTCGGCGTCCTCGGCGTCGTCCTCCCCCGCCAGCATGTCCCGGTGCACCAGGCACGGTTCGTAGCCCTGCTCCAGGAGCTGTTCGGCCAGCTCCTCGGCGTCGTCCCGGTCCGCAAGCGTCACCAGGACGGTTCCGCGCACGTTCTCCGCCACCCGCCTCCGCCCTCCCCGTCGAAAAAGCGCGGGGCGCCGCCCCCGCGCTGCGTTATCCTGTGCCCAGGTGTCGATGGGGACGAGTAGTGCCGGCCCCGACCGGACGGACACAGCTTAGAAGCGGTCGACGTGTCCGAGCGACCCGGGGGCGGTGGGAGCCCGGGGGTACGACCGGCACGAAGATCACCCCGGAACCGCCGGAAGAACAGGGCCGACGCCCCCAGTAGAACCGGCAGACGTGAACGAAGTGGGACCCGTCCCGGCCGCCCTCGCGCGGACCGGACCGGCGGCGTCCAAGGAGGGTGGTACCGCGGGGCCCCGGCCTCGTCCCTCCGTCAGGAACGACCCTGATGGAAAGGTACGACGGTGGCCAACGAGTCCCGGCCGAGCGCGTCCCGCGCACTCCCCCAGCTGCCCGCGCAGATCGACCTGCCCGCGATGGAGCGCGAGATCCTCGACCGCTGGTCGAAGGAGAACGTCTTCCAGCGCTCCCTCGACCAGACCCGAGGCGGCCCCAACTGGGTCTTCTACGAGGGTCCCCCCACCGCCAACGGCCAGCCCGGCGTGCACCACGTCGAGGCCCGCGCGTTCAAGGACGTCTTCCCGCGCTTCCGCACCATGCGCGGCTACCACGTCGACCGCAAGGCCGGGTGGGACTGCCACGGCCTGCCCGTCGAGGTGGCCGTGGAGAAGGAGCTGGGCCTGTCCGGCAAGAAGGACATCGAGTCCTTCGGCATCGCCGAGTTCAACGCCCGCTGCCGCGAGTCCGTGCTGCGCAACGTCGACGCGTTCACCGCGATGACCGAGCGCATGGGCTACTGGGTGAACATGGACGACGCCTACCGCACCATGGACCCCCAGTACGTGGAGTCGGTGTGGTGGGCGCTCAAGCAGATCTGGGACAAGGGCCTGCTGGTCCGCGACTTCCGGATCAGCCCCTACTGCCCGCGCTGCGGCACCACCCTGTCCGACCACGAGCTGGCCCAGGGCTACGAGACCGTCACCGACCCGTCGGTGTACGTGCGCTTCCCGGTGACGTCCGGGCCGCTGGCCTCGCCCGAGCACCCCACCTCGCTGCTGGTGTGGACGACCACCCCGTGGACCCTGGTGTCCAACACGGCGGTGGCGGTCCACCCCGACGTGGAGTACGTGGTGGCCACCGACGGGAACGAGCGCCTGCTGCTGGCCCGGCCGCTGTTCGAGAAGGTCCTGGGCGAGGGCTGGGAGCTGACCGGAGAGTCCTTCGAGGGCGACGAGATGGAGCGCTGGACCTACCAGCGCCCCTTCGACCTGGTGGCCTTCGACGAGCCCGCCCACTACGTGGTGCTCGCCGACTACGTGACCGTCGAGGACGGCACCGGCCTGGTGCACCAGTCGCCCGCGTTCGGCGCCGACGACATGGCGGTGTGCCGCGCCTACGGGCTGCCGATGGTGAACCCCGTCCGCCCGGACGGCACCTTCGAGGCCGACCTGGACCTGGTCGGCGGGGTGTTCTTCAAGGACGCCGACAAGACGCTGGTGCGCGACCTCAAGGACCGGGGCCTGCTGTTCCGGCACCTGGCCTACGAGCACTCCTACCCGCACTGCTGGCGCTGCCACACGGCGCTGCTGTACTACGCGGTGCCGTCCTGGTACATCCGCACCACCGCGGTCAAGGACGAGCTGCTGGCACAGAACCAGGCCACCAACTGGGTGCCGGAGAATGTCAAGGAGGGCCGCTTCGGCGAGTGGCTGCGCAACAACGTCGACTGGGCGCTGTCGCGCAACCGCTACTGGGGCACCCCGCTGCCGGTCTGGGAGTTCCCCGACGGGCGGCAGATCTGCGTGGGCTCGCTGGCGGAGCTGAGCGAGCTCAGCGGCAAGGACCTGTCGAACCTCGACCCGCACCGGCCGTTCGTGGACGACATCGTCATCCCCGACCCGGACGCCGACCCGTCCCTGCCCGAGGAGCAGCGGGTGGCCCGGCGGGTGCCCGAGGTGATCGACGCCTGGTTCGACTCGGGGTCGATGCCGTTCGCCCAGTGGGGCGCGCCGCACGTCAACGCGGAGGTGTTCCGGGAGAACTTCCCGGCGCAGTACATCTCCGAGGCGATCGACCAGACCCGCGGCTGGTTCTACTCGCTGCTGGCGGTCAACACGCTGGTGCACGACCGCAACGCGTTCGAGAACGTGGTGGTGCTCGGCCACATCCTCGCCGAGGACGGCCGCAAGATGAGCAAGCACCTGGGCAACGTCATGGAGCCCATCCCGGTGATGGACCGGCACGGCGCCGACGCGCTGCGGTGGTTCATGCTGGCCAGCGGTTCGCCGTGGACCGCCCGCCGGGTGGGGCACGCCGCGCTGGAGGAGATCGTCCGCAAGGTGCTGCTGACGTACTACAGCACCGTGTCGTTCTTCACCCTGTACGCCAACGCCGGCGGGGGCTGGGACCACTCCCGGCTGGCCGACGCCCCGGCCCCGCAGGACCGGCCGCTGCTGGACCGGTGGCTGCTGTCCGAGCTCAACGAGGTCGTGCGGGACGTCACCGAGGCCCTGGAGGCCTTCGACACGACGACGGCGGGCCGGCGCCTGACGGCGTTCGTCGACGACATCTCGAACTGGTACGTGCGCCGGTCGCGCCGCCGGTTCTGGGGCGGCGCGGACACCCCCGAGGGCGCGGCGGCGTTCGCGACGCTGTTCGAGGCCCTGGAGACCGTGACGCTGCTGATGGCGCCGGTGGTGCCGTTCCTGACCGACCACGTGTGGACGGCGCTGCGCCGGCCCGACGCCCCGGAGTCGGTGCACCTGGCCTCGTGGCCCGAGGTCCGCGAGGACCTGGTCGACCCGGAGCTGTCGGCGCACATGGCGCTGACCCGCCGCCTGGTGGAGCTGGGCCGCTCGGCCCGGGTGGACTCGGCGGTGCGCACCCGCCAGCCGCTGGCGCGGGCCCTGGTGGGCGCCGCCGGGTTCGCGGACCTGCCCGCGCAGCTGCGGGAGCAGATCGCCGACGAGCTGAACGTGGCGTCGCTGGAGTCGCTGTCGACGGTCGGCGGCGACCTGGTGGACTACCTGGTCAAGCCGAACTTCCGGGCGCTGGGCAAGCGGTTCGCCAAGCGGACCCCGCTGGTCGCCCGGGCGATCGGCGCGGCGGACCCGGCGGAGCTGGTGCGCCAGGTGCGCGACACCGGGTGGGCGCAGGTCCGGGTCGAGGACGAGCCGGTGGAGGTCAGCGCCGACGAGGTGCTGGTCACCGAGCAGCCGCGCGAGGGCTGGGCGGTCGCCTCCGGTGCGGGCGAGACCGTGGCCCTGGACCTGGAGCTGACACCGGAGCTGCGCCGCGCGGGCCTGGCCCGCGAGATGGTGCGCATGCTCCAGGAGGCCCGCAAGCAGAGCGGCCTGGACGTGTCGGACCGCATCCACGTGTGGTGGGCGGCCACCGACGAGTCCACCGCGCAGGCGCTGGACGAGCACGCCGCGGCCATCGCCGGCGAGGTGCTGGCGGACGCGTTCACCGCGGGCGAGATCGGCGCGGACCTGCACCGCACCGAGTCGGAGGAGTTCGGGGTGGCCTTCGGCTTCCGCAGGGCCTGACCGAACGCGACGGGCGCCGCCCCCACCGGGGGACGGCGCCCGTCGTCGTTGTCGCCGGGTGTCAGTCGCGGGTGAAGGCCGCCGTGGCGTCGGGGTCCTCGTTGTCCTGGGGCCTGCGGTAGGTGAACACGGCCGTGGTCTCGGTGTCGTCGCCGCGCTGCGGGATGCTGTAGGAGAAGGACTCGGGCTCCTCGGGCGCGTCCCCGCGCTCCGCGGACTCCCCGTCACCGGCGTCCCCGTCGCCCCGCGGAGAGCCGTCGGCGGCGTCCTCCGCCGCGTCCTCACCCGACCGGTCGGCGTCGTCGGAGTCCTCGGCGTCCGCCGCGGCGGCCTCCTGTGCCTCGGAGTCCCGCGCGTCCCCGTCGTCCCCGTCGCGCTGCGGAATGCTGTAGGAGAAGGGCTCGGACTCCTCCGCCTCGTCCCCGCGCTCCGCGGACTCCCCGTCACCGGCGTCCCCGTCGCCCCGCGGAGAGCCGTCGGCGGCGTCCTCCGCCGCCTCGTCGCGCGCCGGTTCGGCCGCGTCGGAGTCCTCGGTGTCACGGACACCGGTGTCGGTGTCCGGCTCGGCGGTGGCCTCGTCCTCGCCACGGGTCCCGGAGACGGCGGCGGCCTCGTCGGTCTCACCGGCCTCGACCGAGTCCGCGCCGGGCGCGCCGGGCTCCTCCGCCCCGCGCACGTCGTCCGCGTCGTCGGCGTCCTCACGCCGGTCGGACCACGAGGGCTCGGAGTCGGCCTCGTCGTCCTCCTCGTCCGAGGCCCGCTCGCGCTCGGCGCCAGTGTCCTCGTCCGTTCCGGAGGCTGCGGCCCGCTCGTCCGCGTCGTCGGCCGTGTGCCGTACGGGCCGGGTGTCCTCGGCTTCGGGGGCGGTGGCCTCCTGCTCCCCGGGCGCCTCGGCGTCGTCATCGGCCGTCGCGGACTCGTGCCGGTCGAACCAGGAGGGCTCCGCCCCGGTGTCATCGCCGGTCCCGGAGACCGCGGCCTGGACGACCTGCTCCTCCGCGTCGTCGTCGGCGGTCTCACGCCTGTTGAACCAGGAGAGTTCGGCCCCGGTGTCATCGCCGGTCTCAGAGACGGCGGTCTGGGCGACCTGCTCCTCCGCGTCGTCGTCGGCGGTCTCACGCCGGTCGAACCAGGAGAGCCCGGTGTCGTCGTGGGAATCCTCGGGGGCCTCGGCCCGCGCGGCCGCGGGCTCGGGGGCCGGGTCCCGCGTGTCCTCACCGGGGTGGTGGGCGGGCCGGGGGTCGGCGGGGGCGGGTGCCTGCTCTTCGCGGGAGCCGTGCTCGACCGCGGTGGAGGCGGACGGGGCGGGGGCAGGCGCCACCGTGTCCGGTTCCGGCCACTCACGGGCCGTGGGTGTCTGCCAGCGCGGCAGATCGTACTCCGGCTCCCCCGGTCCGGAGTCCTCCGTCCAGGCGCGGGGTTCCCGCACCGGCTCGGGAGCCGGTGCGGGTACGCGCCCGGAGTGCTCCGGCGCCACGTGCACGGCCGCGGGAACGGACGACTTCCCCAAACCGTCCGTTCGATCCGCTCGGGTCCTCCCCTGGATGAGGGCGCCCACCAGGAGCAGCACGCTCACACCGGCCAACCCCAGGGCGATGAACACCAGGGTGGTCTCGGCGAACACCAGGGCTGCCACGATGACGGCGATGGCCGCCAGCACCGCGACGGATGCGAGGACGCTGAGGATCACGGGTCGACCAGGACCTTTACACGTTGCCGGAGTCTTCAGTTGTGGAGCCTACCGCCGACCGGGGTCAGCGACGCTCGTGCGGGGCCTCGCCCGGGTGGAAACCGCCGTGCTGGACGGGCTCGGGCTGGCCGAAGGGGTTGCCGCCGGGGCCGCCGTGCTGCAGCGCCGGGGTGGGACCGGTCGGCGGGGCCATCGTCTGGAAGCCGCCCGTGGTGTTCGGGTTCGGCTGCTCGATGCCCGCGCCCTCCTCCAGCTCGCGCAGCTGGCGCTCGAAGTAGTCCTTCAGGCGGCTGCGGTACTCGCGCTCGAAGTCCTTGAGCACGTTGACCTTGTGCTCCAGCTCCTCGCGCTGCTGGACGAGGCTGCCCATGACCTGGCGGTGGCGCTCCTGGGCGTCCCGGTCGAGGTTCTCCGAGCGGACGCGGGCCTCGCCGATGATCTGCTCCGCCTGGCGGCGGGCCTTGCCGAGGATGTCCTCGGACTCGTGGCGGGCGCGGCCCAGGGTCTCGTCGGCCTCGCGGCGGGCGTCGGAGAT
This sequence comes from Nocardiopsis sp. MT53, assembly GCF_019598965.1. NCBI lineage: Bacteria > Bacillati > Actinomycetota > Actinomycetes > Streptosporangiales > Nocardiopsidaceae > Nocardiopsis > Nocardiopsis sp. MT53. Next base: position 72,832 of record NZ_CP080599.1, read on the forward strand.
GGCCTGGTCGGCGGTCTGCTGGGCCAGGGCCAGGACGCGGGCGGCCGTGTCCATGTTCTCCTCGCCGCCCATGCCCATGTGCATGGGGGCGGGCGCCTGGGGCTGGGGCTCGACGACGGCCTGAGGCGGCTGGACGGGCTCGGGGCGGGGCGGCTCGGGCTGCTCCTGGGGCTGCTGGAAGTCCTGCATCCCGGCGTTGGGCACCTTGCCGCGCAGGCACTCGGCGAGCTTGCCGCGCAGTTCCTCGTTCTCCTGGATCAGCCGGTCCAGCTCGGACTCGACCTCGTCGAGAAAGGCATCGACCTCTTCTTCGTCGTAGCCCGGCCGGAGCCGGGTCGTGCTGAACTGCTTGTTCCGCACATCAGCGGGTGTCAGCGGCATGTTCGTCTCCTTGGCGCGCTTGGAGTCCATCCGTAGGGACGCTACCTGATCGTGACCTTACGGCAATCCGGATCATGACCAAGACCACATAACGGAATCGGGGGCGACTTTTTTCGCCCCCGACGCCTGCTCTAGGCGACCGAGAGTGCCAGGCTTCCCAGCAGGCTCGCGGCGATCGACAGGCCCAGGAACAGCACCAGGACGCTCAGGTCGAGCGCGATGCTGCCGAGCCGGACGGGCTTGATGAACCTGCGCAGGAAACGCAGCGGCGGGTCGGTGAGCGTGTACACGATCTCGGCGATCACGAGCAGGAACCCCGAGGGGCGCCAGTCCCTGGAGAAGGACTGCACCATCTCCAGCACGACGCGCGCGAGCAGTACGAAGACGTACAGTCGCAGCGCGATGACCAGCACGGACAGGACGATACTCACGGTCTATTCGACCCAATCTCTGGACAAATCCGATGGTCTAGCTCTGATTGAAGAACCCTCGCTCAGCGATCCGCGCCTTGTCTTCCGCGGTCACCTCGACGTTGGCCGGGGACAGTAGGAACACCTTGTTGGTCACGCGTTCGATACTGCCATGCAGACCGAAGATCAGACCAGCCGCGAAGTCGACCAGACGCTTGGCGTCGCTGTCGACCATCTCGGTCAGGTTCATGATCACCGGCGTACCCTCCCGGAAGTGCTCTCCGATCGTACGCGCCTCGTTGTACGTGCGCGGATGGAGCGTGGTGATCCTCGCGAGGTCGGCGGTGGAGGCAGAGGTCGTGGTCGTGCCACCGCGCCGTTCACCCGTGCCCGAGTGGTCGCCGGTGTCGTTCACGTCCTCGCCCCGTGTTCCCTCGCCGTGCGGGGAGTCGGCTCCGCGTTCGCGGTGCTCCTCCACGCCCTCGTCGAAATCATCGAACTCATCATATTCGTCCGCATAGCGGTGATCGTAACGGTCGTCCTCCACGAGGCCGAGGTAGACCGCCATCTTGCGCATCGCGCCGGCCATCTCATGTCCTCCGTCGTCCCCGCGGCCTGCACCGCAGCCGACTCCTCCGTACCGCCCCGTCTTCCCTGGTGCAACGGGGTGTGACGCCCTTTCGGGCGAACTCCACAGACGGGTTCCAAGGTCTATGTGGGGACATTACCCCACGATCGGCCCGCGATCGCCGAGCAACGCCGCACCGAGCCGAAGGTGTGTCGCGCCACGCTCGATCGCGGCCTCCAGGTCCCCGCTCATACCCGCGGACACCATCGTGGCCCGAGGATAACGATCACGAATGAGACACGCGACCTCATAAAGACGACCGAAAGCCTCATAAGGGTCGCCCTCGCGGGGCGCCACGGCCATCACACCGCCGAGTTCGAGCGCCTCGTGCTCGTCGATCCGGGCGGCCAGCTCCGCCGCGTCGGCGGGGTCGACCCCGCCGCGCGGGCCCAGCACGCCCGCCTGCGAGTCGTCGTCGAGGTTGACCTGGACCAGGCAGGTGAGGCGGCGCTCGGCGGCCGCGGCCCGGTCGCCCAGCGCGCGGGCGAGCTTCGCCCGGTCCACCGAGTGGACGACGTCGGCGTAGGAGGCCACCGACCTGGCCTTGTTGGTCTGCAACTGGCCGATGAAGTGCCAGGTCAGGTCGAGGTCGGCGGTGGCGGCGGCCTTGGGGGCGGCCTCCTGGTCGCGGTTCTCCCCCATGTCGGCCAGGCCGAGCGAGGCGAGGATGCGCACGTCCTCGGCGGGGCGGGTCTTGGTGACCGCGATCAGCGACACCTCCGCGGGGTCCCGGTCGGCCTTGTGGCAGGCCGCCTCGACGCGGGCGCGGGCCGCCGCGAGGTTCTCCTTGATCCGCTCGACGCGGGCCGGGTCGTGTGACACGTCGTCCTCATCCATCTCTCGGTCTCGCCGGTCCGTGCGGTCCGGTCCGGTTCAGTCCTGTTCCTGCCAGACGAACGACGCGAACCGCCCGGTGGGGGCACCGCCCCGGTGCGAGAACAGCTCGGGCGTCTCCAGGGTGCAGCGGCCGTCGGCCCGGATGTCGGTGACCCCGGCGCGGCGCAGCTGCGCGGTGACGGCGGCGACCATGTCGACCCCGGGGGTGCCCCGGCGGGTGGTGGAGGCGGCCTCGGGGGTGTCGCGGGCGGTCTCGTCCCGCAGCCCGGCCGGGACCTCGTAGCACTTGCCGCAGATGGAGGGGCCGAGGAGGACGGTGGTGCTCCCGGGGCGGGCACCGTGGTCGGCCATGGCGGCGATGAGGTTGGCGGCCACACCGCGGGCGGTGCCCAGGCGGCCGGAGTGGGCGGCGCCCAGGACGCCGCGTTCGCCGTCGGCCGCCAGGACGGGCAGGCAGTCGGCGGCCAGGGAGGCCAGGACCAGGCCGGGGGTGGTGGTGACGACGCCGTCGCAGGTCCCGACTGCGCCGGGGGCGTCGGCGACCAGGACGTCGGCGCTGTGCACCTGGTCCATCCAGACGACGCGGTCGGCGTCGAAACCGAGGTTCCGCGCGGCGGTGCGCCGGTTGGCCAGCACCGTCTCCCGGTCGTCCCCCGTCCCCAGGCCCATGTTGAGCGAGTCGTAGGGCGGGGGGCTGATCCCGCCGTGGCGCTCGGTGACGGCGGCACGGACCCCGTGCCCGAGGTCGACGATGGTGCCCATCCCTGTGACCGCTGTCCTTCCCTCGGCCCGGTCGGGACGGCGCGGTGGACGCCGGCCCCCGGAGCGGCGACGGCCCCGCCCACCCGGGTCGGGGCCGCTGACACGTCGATGGTACCGGGGTGTCGGTCCGCGCTACTTCAGGAAGTCGGGGATGTCCAGGTCGTCCGGCTCCTCGAACACGACCCGGCGCCGGGGCGTGGGGACGTCGGCGCGCCGTTCGGCGACCGACTCCGAGACCACGTGGACGGGCCGGGGCTCGTCGGCGTGCTCCTCCCGGGCCGGGGCCGGCTCGGGCTCGGCCGGCGCGGCCTCGGCGAACCGGTCGTGGGCCGGGGCCTGCGGTTCCGGCTCGGGCTGCGGCTCGGGCTCGGTCACCGCGACCGGCTCGGGCTCGACCGGGGCCGCCGGGGCCGGTTCCCAGGCCGGCGGCGGGGTCTGCTGCGCACGGGCCGGCTCGGCGCTGTGCCGGCCGCCGAGCCACGGCAGTTTCTCGGCCGACGCCCCGGCCGCGTCCGCGGCGGGGGGCGTGGACGCCCCCTGTCCGCCGGTCGCGGCGCCCGCCGTGGGGGCGACGGCCTTAGGAGGGTCCACCGGCTCGCGCCGGTGCAGCGCGGGCCCGGTGACCTCGGGTTCGTCGAAGCCCGCCGCGATGACGGTCACCCGGACCTCGTCGCCCAGGGCGTCGTCGATGACGGCGCCGAAGATGATGTTGGCCTCGGGGGCCGCGGAGTTGGAGACGAGCTGTGCCGCCTCGTTGATCTCGAACAGCCCCAGGTCGGAGCCGCCCTGGATGGACAGCAGGACGCCGTGGGCGCCGTCGATGCTGGCCTCCAGCAGCGGGGACGAGATGGCCATTTCCGCGGCGGCCACCGCACGGTCGTCGCCGCGCGCCGAGCCGATGCCCATGAGCGCGGAGCCGGCCCCGGACATGACCGACTTGACGTCGGCGAAGTCCAGGTTGATGAGGCCGGGCGTGGTGATCAGGTCGGTGATGCCCTGGACACCGGAGAGCAGCACCTGGTCGGCCGCCTTGAAGGCGTCCAGGACGCTGACCTGCCGGTCGGAGATGGAGAGCAGCCGGTCGTTGGGAATCACGATGAGTGTGTCGACCTCCTCACGGAGCATCGCTATCCCCGACTCGGCCTGGGTGGCACGCCGCTTGCCCTCGAAGCCGAAGGGGCGGGTGACCACACCGATGGTGAGGGCCCCCAGGGATCGGGCGATGTTGGCGACCACGGGCGCGCCGCCCGTACCGGTGCCGCCGCCCTCACCCGCGGTGACGAAGACCATGTCGGCCCCCTTGAGGACCTCCTCGATCTCCTCCCGGTGGTCCTCGGCGGCCTTGCGGCCGACGTCGGGGTTGGCTCCGGCTCCCAGGCCGCGGGTGAGTTCACGGCCGACGTCCAGCTTGACGTCGGCGTCACTCATCAGCAGCGCCTGGGCATCGGTATTGATCGCGATGAACTCGACGCCCTTGAGCCCCTCTTCGATCATTCGGTTGACGGCGTTGACACCGCCGCCGCCGATACCGACGACTTTGATGACCGCGAGGTAGTTCTGCGGTGCTGCCACGACGAGGGGCCTTTCCGCTCGCATACGCCGTTCCCTCCCGTGTCCGGCGGTGGTGTCCGCCGGGCCGGTGGGTTCGGCTCCGGTTCTACAGTGTGCGTTTCGGGTTCTCCGACGGGGCGTCCCAGGACGCCGGCGCGGGGGACCCGGGACCGCGTGAACCGTGGGGTGCCGAACCGGGGAGGCTCTGTGCCTCCCCCGGGTCCGGCGGGAGAAATACGGTTCCCGCGTACCCCGAAAAGCGTGTTCTGTACTTTGTTGACGGTGGTCGTGACTCTCGACAGTAAGCCGACCGCCCACCACCGGCAACCGATGACTGCTTCAGCCTAACGTCGTATAACACGAGGAAGCGATGTGCTGACTCGGCGCGTCGCGTCTGGAATGTCCCCGCGTCGTGTCCGCACCCCCTCCCGAGGGGGCCGCCGGCCCTCCGGAGGCGGCCACCGGTCCGGCTTCGTCCGGCTTTGCCGTCCTTTCCCGGGGCCTGACCGCCGCTTCACCGGACGATGGCCAGGTCGGGGGTGGAGAGGTCGTACACGACGCCGTCCCCCGGAGGGTGCTCGCGCATCAGCACGCGCAGGATCTCGCTCTTGTCGCCGGTGCCCTCGGCGGTCCCCCATTCGATGACGGCGCCCTCGCTGATCTCGATCCGGATGGCGTCGGGGTCGGTGGCGTCGATGAGCCGGATGCGGGCCAGCAGCGAGTCGGGGGCGGACTCGACGATGGCCGCGGCGGCCCGGACGGCGTCGTTCCCCTCGATCTCGCCGGTGACCCGGACCAGCGGGTGGGTGCCGGGCCGGGACGGCGAGTCCTCGATGCGGACGCCGTCGCGGTCGACGAGCCGGTACTCCTCCCCCACCCGCACCGCGAGCAGGGGCCGGCGTTCGACGACCTCGACCCGCAGGGTGGCGGGCCAGCCCCGGGTGACCGTGGCCGACTCCACGAGGGCGAGGTCGCCGACCCGGTCGGCGCCCGCCTCCAGGTCCACCCGGATGAGGGGGGTCCCGGTGGGGACGTCGACGGCGGCGACGACCTCCTCGCGTCCGACCCGGTCCAGCCCGGTCACGGCCACGTCGCGCACCACGAGCAGGCGCGAGCCCAGGAGTATCCAGGTGACGACGCAGACCAGGGCGACCACCAGGAGGGCCACGAAGGCGACCTTCCAGGGGTCGGACCGCTCACGCGCCGCCGCGGCGGCGGGTGGCCGCGCGGTCCCGGTCCCGGTGCCGCCGTCCGCTCCGTCGTGGTCTGCCCTCACCCGTGTCCTCCGACGTCAGTCCCGGTCCCGTCCGCCGCCGTGGCCGAGGGACTCGGCCACCTCCTCCACGTCGGCGGCCTCGGCGAGCCGGTCCACGATGAGCGGGCCCAGCTCGGTGACGTCGCCGGCGCCCATCGTCAGGACGATGTCGCCCGGACGCGCCAGCTCGGCGGCCAGGCGGACGGCGTCGGCGCGCCCGGGGACGTAGTGCACCCGGTCGTGGCCCACCTCGGAGGTGATCAGTTCGGCGGTGACCCCGGGTTCGGGGTCCTCTCGGGCGGCGTAGATCTCCAGCACCACGACCTCGTCGGCCAGGGTGAGGGCGGCCCCGAACTCCTCGGCGAAGATCCGGGTGCGGCTGAACAGGTGGGGCTGGAAGACGGCGATGATGCGGCCCGGCGCCTGCTCCTCCCCGGCCTCGCGCGCCTCTTCGGCGAACGACTCCAGGGCGGCGCGGGTGGCGCGCAGGTCGGCGTCGAGCTCGGTGGGGTGGTGGGCGTAGCTGTCGTAGACGCCCACTCCCCCGGCCGCGCCCTTGGGCTCGAAGCGGCGGGCGGCGCCGCCGAAGTCGGCGATGCCCTCGACCGCGACCTCCAGGTCGTGGCCGAGCTCGTCGGCGACGGCGACCGCGGCGGCGGCGTTGAGCACGTTGTGGCGGCCGGGGACCGCGACGGTGCCCTCGATCTCGCCTTCGGCGGTCGCGAGGGTGAACTCGGTGGTGAACCCGCGGGGGCGGATCCGGGTGATCCGGTAGTCGGCCTCGGGGGCCTCGCCGTAGGTGAGGACCTTCTTGCCGCGCTCGCGCGCGGTCCGGGCGACCCGGCGGGCGCCCTCGTCGTCGATGCCGACGATGAGGGTGCGCTCCACGCGGTCGACGAAGGCGTCGAAGTTGGCGTGGATCTCCTCGATGCCGCTGTAGTTGTCCAGGTGGTCGGCCTCGACGTTGGTGACCACGGCGACCTTCGGGGAGAGCATGAGGAAGGAGCCGTCGCTCTCGTCGGCCTCCACGGCGATGGGGCCGCCGATGCCGGCGTCGGCGCCCAGGCCGGTGGTGACCAGCTTGCCGCCGATGACGTAGCCGGGGTCGACGCCCAGGTGCTGTAGGACGACGGTGACCATCGAGGTGGTGGTGGTCTTGCCGTGGGTCCCGGCGATGGCGACGCCCTCGCGGCCCAGCAGCAGGGCGCCCAGGGCGGCGGCCCGGGGCAGGATGCGCAGGCCGCGGCGGTGGGCCTCGGCGAGCTCGGGGTTGGTCTCCCGGACGGCGGAGGAGACGACGACGGTCTCGGCGTCGCCGAGGTGCTCGGCGGCGTGGCCGACGTGGACGCGGGCGCCCATCTCCTCCAGCTCGCGCAGGGTGTCGCTGTCGCGGGCGTCGCTGCCCGAGACCTCGACGCCGGACTGGAGCAGCACCCGGGCGATGCCGGACATACCGGCGCCGCCCAGGCCGATGAAGTGGGTGCGTCCCAGCTTGTCGACGGGGACGGGGTCGGTCGGTCGCACCAGGCTCATCGGGCGTCCTTCCCGTCGTCGTAGTAGGCGTCGTCGCCGTCGTCCTCGGCGACGGGCACCTCCGGCGCGGGGCGGTCGCCGCGGGCGACGGCCATGACCTCGCGGGCCAGTTCCATGTCGGCGTCGCGGCGGCCCATGCGGGCGGCGGCCTCGGACATGGCGACGACCCGGTCGGTGTCGGTGAGCAGCGGGATGAGCGTGCCGGTGATCCACTCGACGGAGACGTCGGCGTTGTTCACCATGAGGCCGCCGCCCGCCTGGACGACGGGCTCGGCGTTGAGGGCCTGCTCGCCGTTGCCGATGGCCAGCGGCACGAACGCGCCGGGCAGGCCGACGGCGGTGAGCTCGGCGCAGGTCAGCGCACCGGAGCGGCACATGGCCACGTCCGCGGCGGCGTAGGCCATGTCCATGCGGTCGACGTAGGGGACGGCGACGTAGGGGATGCCGTCCTGGGTGAGGTCCTGGGGCTCGTCGGCGTTCTTGGGGCCGACGACGTGCAGGACCTGGACGCCGTGGTCGCGGAAGGCGTTACGGGCGGCGAAGGCGGTCTCGTTGATGCGCTGGGCGCCCTGGGAGCCGCCGAAGATCAGCAGGGTGGGCAGGTCCGGGCGCAGGCCGAAGTAGGTGCGGGCCTTGTCGCCCATGGCCAGCCGGTCCAGGGTGGTGATCTGTTGGCGGAGCGGGATGCCGACGAACCGGCCGTTGCGGATCTGGGTGTGGGGGTGCCCGGTGAAGACGTGGGGGGTCAGCCGGGCGCCCAGGCGGTTGGCCAGCCCGGGCAGGGGGTTGGCCTCGTGGACGACGATGGGCACGCGCCGCCGCCGGGCCGCCAGGTAGCCGGGGGTGGCGACGTAGCCGCCGAAGCCGACGATGACGTCGGCCTGGAGCCGGTCCAGGTGGTCGCCCGCGGCGCTGAGGGCCCCGGCGAGCTTGCCGGGGACGCTGAGCAGCTGCGGGGTGAGCTTGCGGGGCAGGGGGACGGCCGGGATCAGGCCCAGCTCGTATCCGCGCATGGGCACGAGGCGGGTCTCCAGTCCCCGCTCGGTGCCCAGGCAGAGGATCTCCGTGTTGGGGTCGATGCGCCGCAGCGCGTCCGCAAGGGAGAGCGCGGGCTCGATATGCCCGGCCGTGCCGCCTCCGGCGAGGGCTACCCTCATCGTCGCCGATTCCTCCTCGACCGGTCCCCGGACGGGATCGGTCCGCTGTCGTACGTGGGCTTGGTCCTGCCGCCCCGCGGAGCCTTCGTGCGCGGGCTCCGCGCCGTGGCGGCGCGCCCGGAGGGCAGGCCGCCCCCGCGGCCGGCGGCCGTGGCGGTGGTGTTCTCCAGGCCCAGCCAGCTTAGAGCCCTTTCCACCCAACCGGGACCCCGGGCCGCCAGGGCCCGCTGCGCCTGGGGCTCGGTCTTGGCCAGGGACAGCAGGACGCCCAGGGCGACCATGGTGGTGATCAGCGACGAACCCCCGTACGACACCAGGGGCAGCGGGACGCCGGTCACGGGGAGCAGCCCGATGACGGCGCCGATGTTGATCATGGTCTGGCCCATGATCCAGGTCACGATGGCGAAGGCGGCCAGGCGGGGGAAGGGCTCCTTGACCCGGGAGGCCACGCGCAGCCCGGCGTAGCCCAGGACGCCGAAGAGCGCCAGGAGGAGCAGGGTGCCGATGAGGCCGAACTCCTCGCCGATGATGGCGAACACGAAGTCGGACTCGGCGAAGGGCAGGAAGCCCCACTTCTCGCGGCTGGCGCCGATGCCGACGCCCAGGATGCCGCCGGTGCCCAGGGCGTAGAGCCCGTGGAGCGACTGCATGTTGTCGCCCAGCGGGTCGGCGGTGGGGTCGAACAGCGCGGTGACGCGGGCCATCCGGTAGGGCTCGATGGCGATGGCGATGACGGCCAGGCCCAGGACGAGGCCGAACATGGCGACGAAGAGCTTGCCGGGCGCGCCGATCACCCACAGCAGCCCGAGGAAGGTGACCAGGAACACCAGGGCGGTGGACAGGTTGGAGCCGAGCAGCACGAGCAGGACGAGCAGCCCGCAGCCGGGCAGCAGCGGGAAGAGCAGGTGCCGCCACTCGGTGAGTTCGTTGAGCTCGTCCTTGCGGGCCAGGATGCCGGCGCCCCACAGGACGAAGGCGAGCTTGGCGGGCTCGGAGGGCTGCACGATCAGGCCGCCGATGTCGAGCCAGCGGGTGGCGCCGTTGACCTCCACGCCCTGGAAGACGGTGAGGAGCAGCAGCGCGGCCGAGACGATCATGGCGGGGTAGCCGACCAGCCGGAACACCTGCTGGGGCAGGTGGGAGGCGAGGATCATCAGCGGCAGGCCGATCGCGGCCGACACCAGCTGCTTCTGGAAGAGGGAGAAGGACGACCCCGTCTCGCTGATGGACTTGACCATCGTGGAGGAGAGCACCATCACCAGTCCCAGGGCGATGAGCAGCACCGCCGTTCCCAGGATCAGGTAGTAGGAGGTCAGGGGCCGGTCCAGCGCCCCGATCCACTCCCGCCACAGGGCACGCTCGCGCCCCTCGGTCACCGTCGTCCCCCGGGTCCGGGCCACCCCGGGGATCGTCGTCGTCGCCATCCGCACCCACCCTCCGCACCTGCGCGCCTCAATAGTGGCGAACGGCGGGGCGGGAACCGTGGACATTTCCCGCGTGTTGGCCATCTTCGGCGCGGAAGGGGGTGGCACCGCGCACACCGATCACCGCCCGTGCGCGCTCGGTCACGCAGGGGCGGCGATCGGGGTGGTCAGCCCAGGCGGCGGACCGCTTCGGCGAACAGGCGTCCGCGCTCGGGGTAGTTGGCGAACATGTCCATGGACGCCGCGGCCGGGGCCAGCAGGACGGTGTCGCCCTCCCTGGCCATGTCCGCGGCCGCGGCGACGACCGCGTCCATGACGGTGTGGCCCTCGGGGGCACCGGGGGCCGGGCCCTCGATCTCCACGACCGGGAGGTCGGGGGCGTGCGCGTCCAGGGCCTCGCGCAGCCGGGCGCGGTCGGCGCCGATGAGCACCGCGCCGCGCAGCCGGCCGGCGGCCGCGGCCACCAGCTCGTCCACGTCGGCGCCCTTGAGCAGGCCGCCGGCGATCCACACCACCGTGTCGTAGGCGCCCAGGGAGGCGGCGGCGGCGTGCGGGTTGGTGGCCTTGGAGTCGTCGACGTAGTCGACCCCGGACACCGTGGCCACGTGGGCGATCCGGTGCGGCTCGGGGGCGAACGCCGCCAGTCCGGCCCTGACGGAGGCCGGGGCGACCCCGATGGAGCGGGCCAGCGCCGCCGCGGCCAGGGCGTTGGCGACGTTGTGCGGGGCGGGCGGGCGTACGTCGGCCAGGGCGGCCAGCTCCTCGGCGCTGGTCACCGGGTCGTCGACGAAGGCCCGGTCCACCAGCAGGTCCTCGACGACGCCGAGCTCGCCCGGGCGCGGGGTCCCCAGGCCGAAGCCGACCAGCGGGGTGTGCGGGTCGCCGTCCTCCTCGGCCAGGCGCACCGACCAGGGGTCGGCGAGGTTGACGACCCGGAGGGTGCCGGGGGCGAACACCATGCCCTTGGCCCGGGCGTAGGGCTCCAGGCCGCCGTGCCAGTCCAGGTGGTCGGGGGCGACGTTGAGGACCGCCGCGGCGTGCGGGCGCAGGCTGGAGGACCAGTGCAGCTGGAAGCTGGACAGCTCCACGGCCAGCACCCGGGGGTAATGGCCGTCCGCGTCGGGGCGGACCGCGTCGATCACGGGGGTGCCGACGTTGCCGACGGCGAGCGCGTCGCGGCCGTCGGCCCGCAGCATCGCCTCCAGCATGCGCACCGTGGTGGTCTTGCCGTTGGTGCCGGTGACCGCCAGCCACAGCTGGTCGGCGGGCTTGATCCGCCACGCCAGTTCGACGTCGCCGATGACCTCGATGCCGGCCTCGGCCGCGGCGGCCAGGAGAGGGGAGTCGGGGCGCCAGCCGGGCGAGGTGACGACGAGGTCGCACTCCTCGGGCAGCGGGGTGGCGCCCAGGACGACCTCGGCCCCGGCGGCGGAGAGCTCGGCCGCGACCGGGCGGACGGTGTCGTCGTCACGCCCGTCGACCACGGTGACGCGGGCGCCGTGCTCCAGCAGGAGCCGGACCGCGGGCGGTCCGGAGACGCCCAGGCCGGCGACGCAGACCCGCAGGCCGGTGAAGGGGGTGGAAGTGGTGGAGTGGTGGGACATCCGGGGTTACCTCGGCATCCATTCGAGGTAGAACAGGCCGATGGCGACCGCCACGAACAGCCCCTGGATGATCCAGAAGCGGATGACGATGGTCGGTTCGGCCCAGCCCTTGAGCTCGAAGTGGTGCTGCAGCGGCGCCATGCGGAACACGCGCTTGCCGGTGAGGCGGAACGACGTGATCTGGATCATCACGGACATGGTGATGATGACGAACAGGCCGCCGATGAGCAGCAGCAGGAGCTGGGTGCGGGTGGTGATGGCCAGGCCCACGATGAGGCCGCCCAGGGCCAGGGAGCCGGTGTCGCCCATGAAGACCTTGGCGGGCGGGGCGTTGAACCAGAGGAAGGCGATGCAGGAGCCGAGCACGGCCGAGGCCACGACGGCCAGGTCCAGGGGGTCGCGGACCGTGTAGCAGTTGCTCGACAGGTAGGACACGCAGGACTGGCGCAGCTGCCAGTTGCCGATGATCACGTAGGCGACCAGCGACAGGATGGTGGCGCCGGTGGCCAGGCCGTCGAGGCCGTCGGTGAGGTTGACGGCGTTGGAGAACCCGACGATGAGGAACAGCGCCCAGATGACGAACAGGCCGATCATCAGCGGGGGGCCGAAGTCCCGGAGGAAGGACAGGCTGGGGGCGGCGGGGGTGTAGCCGTAGCCGTTGGGGAACATGGTGACGCCGTAGGCGAAGCCGACGCCGACCACGGCCTGGCCGACCATCTTGGCGCCGCTGCGCAGTCCCAGGCTGCGGCGCTTGTAGATCTTGATGAAGTCGTCCAGGAAGCCGACGCAGCCCATCCCGACGAACAGGAACATCACCAGCAGGCCGGAGGCCGTGGGCCCGGTGGCGGAGGGCTGCACCAGCGCCAGCACCAGGTGGGAGCCGAAGTAGCCGATCACCGCGCCGAGGATGATGACGATGCCGCCCATGGTGGGCGTGCCCTGCTTGGTCTTGTGGCCCTCGGGGCCGTCGTCGCGGACCTCCTGGCCGAACTTGAAGCGGTACAGGAGTTTGATCAGCGGCGGCATCAGCGCCATGGAGACGATCAGCGACAGCGCGGCCGCTATGGAGATGCCGATCACCGGGCATCACCTTCGGTGATGAGGTCGATAACCTTTTCGAGTGCTGCCACCCGTGATCCCTTCACAATGACGACGTCTCCCGCGCGCATCCGTGCGCGCAGGGCCGTGGCGGCCGCCGAGGCGTCCGCGACCCGGACGGTCTCGCCCGCCCACAGTCCCTCTCGGCCGGTGCGCTCGGCCCCGGCCGCGATCCCTTCGGCCTGATCTCCGACCACGATCAGGTGGGAGACGCCGGTAGCGGCGGCGAGTTCGCCGATCTTCTCGTGTTCGATGCGTCCCCCGTCGCCGAGTTCGGCCATGTGGCCCAGGACGGCGATGGGTCGGCGGCCCCGGGCGAGTGCGCCCAGGGTGGTCAGTGCGGCCCGCATGGACTCGGGGTTGGCGTTGTAGGCGTCGTTGACGAGGGTGACACCGTCGTGCTCGGTGACCTCCATCCGCCAGCGGCTGACCGGGGTGGCCGCGCCCAGGGCGGCGGCGATGCCGGGGAGGTCCATGCCGAGCTCGCGGGCGACGGCGGCGGTCGCCAGGGCGTTGTGCACCTGGTGGGCGCCGACGAGGGCGAGCTCCACCGGGGCCGTCGCGCCGTCCGCGTTCAGGGTGAAGGAGGCGGCGCCGGTCTCGCCGATGACGATGTCGGTGGCGCGCACCTCGGCGTCCTCGCCGGTGCCGTAGAACACGGTGCGCGCGGTCGTGCGCGCGGCCATGGCCTTCACCCGGGGGTCGTCGGAGTTGAGGATCGCCACACCGCCGCGGGGGCCGCCGGCCGCGGGCAGCGACTCGACGAGCTCGCCCTTGGCCTTGGCGATGGCCTCGCGGTCGCCGAACTCCCCCATGTGGGCGCTGCCGACGTTGAGGACGACGCCGATGCGGGGCGGGGCCACGCGGCACAGGTGGGCGATGTGCCCGATGCCGCGGGCGGCGACCTCCAGCACCAGGTGGCGGGTGCCGGTGTCGGCGCGCAGCACGGTGAGGGGGTGGCCGATCTCGTTGTTGAACGAGCCGGCGGGCGCGACGGTGGCGCCCAGGCGCCCGACGACCTGGGCGATGAGGTCCTTGGTGGTGGTCTTGCCGGAAGAGCCGGTGACCCCGATGATCTCCGCCGCGTCGGCGCCGCGGGAGGGGGCGGCGAGGGTGTCGGCGGCGTACCGGGCGAGCCGGGCCAGCGCCTCGACGACCTCGTCGTCGCCGCCCTCCACCAGCAGGTGGGGCGCGTCGACGGGGCGGGAGACCAGGGCGGCGGCCGCCCCCGCCTCGACCGCGGCCCGCGCGTAGTCGTGTCCGTCGACCCGCTCGCCGCTCAGGGCGACGAACAGGGAGCCGGGTTCCACCAGCCGCGAGTCGACCACGACGGGTCCGTCGACGGTGGTGTCCGGGCCGGCTGCTCCGCCGAGGGCGGTTCCGGTGATATCGGCGATCCGATCGAGCGTGAGCGCGATCAAATCCACTCCTCAGGTCAGGCCCGACCCGCGGCGACCACGGGATGACGTGAGGCCACCCGGCCAAAGGACTCGGGTCGGGGGATGGCACCGCGGGCGGGCGCGCACGCGGTGCCGCGCCGGGTCCCACAGCGGTGGTGACGGGGGCGACCACGTCCATGGCGCCACCGGTGGGCGGCGGGTGTTCGGGCTGCGATTGCCGCACCCACCTTAGAACATGTTGGGGTGTCCGGGGTCCCGGCAGGGCCTGTGCACGGCAATATCCGCCACTTCGTGACCCTGGGGCGCGCCCCGTGCGCGGAGCGCACGGGGCGGGTCCGCCGGCGTGTCCTCAGCCGCCGCCGGTGGGTTTGTGGACGTCCAGCAGGGCGACGCCCAGGCGTTCGCGGACGTCCACGGACAGGTGCTCCTCGATGGCGGCGCGCAGCACCTCGCGGTCGTCGAAGGGCAGGACCTCGCCCTTGACGTACTGGCCGGTCTCGTGGCCCTTGCCCGCGACGACGATGACGTCGCCGGCCCGGGCGCGGGCGACGGCCAGGCGGATGGCGTCGGCGCGGTCGAGTTCGACGGTGACGCGCGCGCGCTCGTCCTCGGGGACGCGGGTGACGCCCTCCAGCATCGCGGCGGCGATGGCGACGGGGTCCTCCGAGCGCGGGTTGTCGTTGGTGATGACGACCTGGTCGGCGAGGCGGGCCGCGGCCTCCCCCATGAGGGGGCGCTTGGCGCGGTCGCGGTCGCCGCCGCAGCCCAGGACGACGGTGACGCCGCCCTCGGCGATGGAGCGGACCGAGGTCAGGACGGCCTCGACGGCGCCGGGTTTGTGGGAGTAGTCGACCAGGGCGGTGAAGTCCTGGAAGGACGCGGGGACCTCGCGCGCGACGACCTTCTCCATGCGGCCGGGAACGCCGGGGGCGGCGGCGACGCCCTCGATGGCGGTCTCCAGGGGCAGCCCGGCCTCGACCAGGCCGACGACGGCGGCCATGGCGTTGGAGACGTTGAAGGGCCCGGGCAGGCCGACGGAGGCCTGCGCCTCCATCCCGCCGGGGCCGACGATGCGGAAGGTGCTGCCGGCGGCGCCCAGGCGCACGTCCACGGCGTTCCAGTCCGCCTCCAGGGCGGTCTCGGGGTCGGCGTCGGAGTACCCCTCGACGCCGAAGGTGGTGACGGGCACCTTGCCCTCGCCCTGCACCATGTCCACGAGGGCGCGGCCGAAGCGGTCGTCGGCGTTGACGACGGCGATGTCGCAGTACTCCGGCGTGAACAGGCGGGCCTTGGTCTCGAAGTACTCGCGCAGGTCGCTGTGGAAGTCCAGGTGGTCCTGGGACAGGTTGGTGAAGACCGCGACGTCGAAGCGGGCGCCGCCGACCCGGCCCAGGGCCAGGGCGTGGCTGGAGACCTCCATGGCGGCGCCGGTGACGCCCTGTTCGCGCATGAGGGCGAACAGGCCGTGCAGGTCGGTGGCCTCGGGGGTGGTGAGGGAGGAGGCGACGCGCTCGTCGCCCACCCGCATCTCGACGGTGCCGATGAGGCCGGTGCCCATCCCCGCGCGGCGCAGGCCCGACTCCACCAGGTAGGAGACGGTGGTCTTGCCGCTGGTGCCGGTGGTGCCGATGAGCAGCAGGTCTTCGGAGGGGTTCTTGAAGACCCAGGAGGCGACGGTGCCCAGGGCGGCGCGCACGTCGGGGACGACCAGGGTCGGCAGTCCCGTGGCGGCGGCCCGGTCGGCGCCCTCGGGGTCGGTGAGGACGGCGGCGGCCCCCGCCAGGGCGACCTGCTCGGCGAACTCGGCGCCGTGGACCCGGGTCCCGGGCAGGGCCGCGTACAGGTCTCCCGGGCCCGCCTGGCGCGAGTCGTGGGTGATGCCGCGCACCTGGACCTCGCGGGCCGGGACCGGGTGGTCCGGGGCCAGGTCCGGGCGCAGCAGGACGGCGTCCGGGCCGAGCAGCGGCACGAGGTCGGACAGGGGACGCAGGGGCGTATGTTCAGGTCGCATTACCGGTGGCACGTGTGGAGGGTAACCGTTCGAGCGGACCGGCCGGTAATTTCCACGCTGGTGCGGGACGGATCCCGTCGCACCCGAATACCGTGGTGGGCGGGGGTGGGGCGGATGGACCGGGTGGCGCAGGCGGTGGCCGGGGGGCCACCGGTGGTGCTGGACGGCGGGCTGGCGACGCTGTTGGAGGAGTACGGGTACGACCTGTCGGGCGGGCTGTGGTCGGCGCGGCTGCTGGCCGAGGACCCCGACGCGATCCGGCGGGTGCACCGCGCCTACTTCGAGGCGGGCGCGGAGGTGGCGACGGCCGCGGGCTACCAGGCGGGCGTTCCGGCGCTGGTGGCCCGGGGGTGGTCGCGGCCGGAGGCGCTGGGGCTGGTGCGCCGTTCGGTGGAGCTGGCCCGGGCCGAGCGCGACGCGTTCGGTTCGGGGCTGGTGGCGGCCGGGGTGGGGCCCTACGGCGCGGCCCTGGCGGACGGCTCGGAGTACACCGGCGCCTACGACCTGGACGAGGACGGCCTGTACGCCTGGCACCGGGAGCGGTGGCGGGTGCTGGCCGACGCCGGTGCGGACCTGCTGGCCTGCGAGACGGTGCCGTCGGCGGCGGAGGCGCGGGCGCTGGCGCGGCTGGTCGGGGAGACGCCGGGGGTGCGGGCGTGGCTGAGCCTGTCCTGCCGGGACGGGGAGCGGCTGGGCGACGGGACCCCGGTGCGGGGGCTGGCCGCGGAACTGGCGGCCTCCGGTGCGGCGGGGCGGCTGGTGGCGGTGGGGGTGAACTGCACGGCTCCGCGGTTCGTGCCGGACCTGGTCCGGGCGGTGGCGGCGGCCGGGTTCCCCGCGGTGGCCTACCCCAACTCCGGCGAGGTGTGGGACGCCCGGGCGCGGCGCTGGACCGGCGTGTCGGAGCCGGAGGAGTTCGGCGCCGAGGCGGTGCGGTGGCACCGGGCGGGCGCGGTACTGGTGGGCGGGTGCTGCCGCACCGGACCGGAGCACATCCGGTCGGTGCGGCGGCATCTGCACGGCGGGGGCGCCCCGCGGGGTTCCGAAGGCCCGTAGGAGGCGTCGGGCGTCCCCGGGGGGCGCCGGGCACGGCGGTGGAGCCGCGGCCCGCCCGTCGGGGACCTTCTCGACGGGCGGGCCGCGGCGCAGCGGAGGCCGGAGAGGACGGCCCTAGCCGCCGCCCTCCTCTTCCTCGAAGAGGCGGATGGCGGGCGGGTCGGTGTCGGTCGGCGGGACCTTCAGGGTCTTGAGCGCGAACGACATGATGTCGTTGAACGCCGGGCCGGCCGCCTCGCCGCCGTAGTAGGTCCCCTGCGGGTTGTGCAGGACCACCTGGACGACGACCTCGGGCGCGTCGGCGGGCGCGAACCCGGCGAACGTCGAGGTGTACCCGCCGCCCTCGTAGCTCCCGGTCTCGGGGTTGACCCGGTTGGCGGTCCCGGTCTTGCCCGCCACCCGGTAGCCGTCGATGCGGGCCTGGGGCGCGGTGCCCTCGTCGCTGGTGACCGCCTCCAGCATGAGCGCCAGGCGCTCGGCGGTCTCCTCGCTGATGACGCGGGTGCGCTCGGGCTCGTCGGCGGGGGTGAAGTTGCCCTCGGTGTCGACGGTCCCGGCGACCACGCTCGGCTCCACCCGGACGCCGCCGTTGGCGACGGTGGCGTACACCGACGCCATCTGGGCGGCGTTCACGGTGACGCTGTGGCCGATGGACACCGACGGGAGCTGGGTGCCCCACCAGTCCTCGGGGTCGGTGAGGATCCCGGTCTCCTCGCCGGGCAGGGCCAGGCCGGTGGGCTGGCCGAGCCCGAACTCGGTCATGTAGCGGTGCAGCACCCCGGCGCCCACCTGGTCGGCGACCTTGATGGTGCCGACGTTGCTGGACTGGGCCATGATGCCGTTGACCGTGAGGCGCTGGGTGCCGTGGTTGCTGGAGTTGCGGAAGGTCTGGTCGTAGTACCGCAGGGCGTAGGGGACGGTGTAGACCGTCTCCGGGGTGGTCAGCCCCTCCTCCAGCGCGGCGCCGATGGTGATGACCTTGTTGGTGCTGCCGGGCTCGAAGGTCTCGGCGACCGCGCCGTTGGACCACTGCTCGGGCCCGCTGGCGGCGATGTCCGTGGGCGAGTAGGTCGGGTAGTCGGCCATCGCGATGATCTCGCCGGTGTCGGGGACCATGACGATGGCGCTGCCGCCGTCGGCGTCGAGCTCCTCCACCCGGGCCGCCAGCGTCTGGGCGACGTACCACTGCACGTCCCGGTCCAGGGTCAGGCGCACGTCCTGGCCCGGCACGGGGTCCCTGGCCACACCGCCCGCCATGGGGATCTGGGTGCCGTCCACGCCCACCTCGACCTGGCGCTCGCCCGCCTCGCCGGCGAGCACCCCGTCCATGTAGGCCTCCAGGCCCTCCAGGCCGTGGCCCTCGCTGCCGACGAAGCCGACCAGGTCGGCGGCGCCGGTCTCCTCCGGGTAGACGCGCTCGTAGTCGACCTCGGCGCCCACGCCGCGCAGCTCCAGGTCGCGCAGCTCCTGCCAGTCGCCGGGCGGCACCTTGCGGGCGACCACCTGGTAGCGGCTGGGCTTGGCGTCGACCTTGGCGGCGACCTCCTCCTCGTCGAGGTCGAAGCGCGTCACGAGTTCGTCGACGAGCCGGTCGCGCTCGTCCTCGCGGACCTCCTCCGGGTCGACGAAGACGGTGCGCACCTCCATGGACAGCGCGAACGGGTCGCCGTCGGCGTCGGTGATCGCGCCCCGCAGGGTCGGGATGTCGATGGTCTGCAGGCGCAGCTCGGAGGCGGCCTCGGCGTACTGCTCCGCCTCGAAGCCCTGGATCTGGACCAGGCGCCCGGCGAACAGCACCAGGACGGCCAGGACCAGGGCGCCGCCGATCCGGATGCGCTTGCCCGGGGCGCCCCGCCGGAAGGTGCGGCGCAGCAGCGGCGGGGGCGCGGGCGGTGCCGGGCGGCGGCGCCTGCGCTCGGTGGGCGCGGTGCGCGCCTCGCGCGGGGGCCCGCCCTCGGCCTTGGAGCCCCGCGCGCCGCCGCGCGGGGAGCCGTTCTGCGAGGTGCTGCGGGCCGGGCGGGATCCGGACTTCCCGGTACCGCCGGGCCTGCGGGGGTCGCGGGGGCGTCGGGGAGTGCTCAACCGGTGCTCCCGCCGTCGGTGGCGGCGTCCCCGGTGACCTCACCGCTGCCGGGGTCCAGGAACCGGGGCGCGTCTCCCTGCTCCATGCCCATGCCCTCGGCCTCCTCCGCGATGCGCTCGGAGGTCTCCAGGTGGGCGACGGTGCCCCGCAGGCTCTGCTCCTCGTAGGACAGCTCGCGGTTCTGGGTCTGGAGGCTGGAGATGGCGAACGCCTCCTGGGCGATGACGCCGCGCAGCAGCAGGAGGCTGACCAGGGCGCCGCCGAGCAGGCACAGGATGAGCAGGACGAACGGGATCCTGGGTGCGCGCGCGCGTGCCGCGGCGGCCGATCCCCGTGCGGGCGCGCGTTCGGCCGGGGGTGCCGCCGGGCGTGCGGCGGCGCGCCGCGGCGCGGGCGCCTTGCGCTTGCCGGAGCGGCGGGTGTCCG
This sequence comes from Nocardiopsis sp. MT53, assembly GCF_019598965.1. Lineage (NCBI taxonomy): Bacteria > Bacillati > Actinomycetota > Actinomycetes > Streptosporangiales > Nocardiopsidaceae > Nocardiopsis > Nocardiopsis sp. MT53. Next base: position 92,448 of record NZ_CP080599.1, read on the forward strand.
TCCTGGTCGTCGTCATGTGCTCTCCCTACTACCGCGCGGGCCGCACGCGTTCGGCCGCGCGCAGGCGTGCCGACTGGGCGCGGGGGTTGCGTTCGTTCTCTTCGTCCGTGGGGAGTTCGGCCCCCCGGGTGAGGAGCCGGAGCTCGGGCTGCCGGTCCGGGAGGGGGACGGGCAGGTCGGCGGGCGTGGTGTCGGTGGCCAGGGCCGCGAACGCCTTCTTGGTGAGGCGGTCCTCCAGCGAGTGGTACGACAGCACGGCGATGCGCCCCCCGACGGCCAGTCGGGAGAGGGCGGCGGGCAGGGTGCGCTCGAGGATGGACAGCTCGGCGTTGACCTCGATGCGCAGCCCCTGGAAGGTGCGCTTGGCCGGGTGCCCGCCGGTTCGGCGGGTGGCCGCGGGGATGGCGTCGCGGACCAGTTCGGCGAGTTCGCGGGTGGACTCGATGGGGCCCTGGGCGCGGCGGCGCTCGATGGCGCGGGCCACGCGGGAGGCGAACCGCTCCTCGCCGTAGGCGCGCAGGACGCGGGTGAGCTCGGACACCGGGTAGGTGTTGACGACCTCGGCGGCGGTGAGCGGCTGGGTGCGGTCCATGCGCATGTCCAGCGGCGCGTCGTGGGCGTAGGCGAAGCCGCGGTCGGTCTCGTCGAGCTGGGGCGAGGACACGCCCAGGTCGAGCAGGACGGCGTCGGCCTCCGCCGCCCCGGCCTCGTCGAGGGCGCGGGGGATCTCGGAGTAGACCGCGTGGACCAGGTGGACGCGGTCGGCATAGGGGGCCAGGCGGGCGGCGCTGCGCTCCAGGGCGGTGGTGTCGCGGTCGACGCCGACCAGGCGGGCGTTCGGGCAGGCCGCGAGGATCGCCTCGGAGTGGCCGCCCAGGCCCAGGGTGCCGTCGACGAACACGGCGCCGGGTTGGTCCAGTGCCGGTGCCAGCAGGTCCACGATGCGGTCGAGCATGACCGGGACGTGCAGGGGGTCGGCCCCCGTGCGGGCGGCCGCGACGCGGTCGTCGCCGGTCCCCCCGGCTCCCGCGCCCTCGTTCCCGCGCTCCCGGGTGTCGTCCCCCATGCGCTGCCGTTCCTCCACGCTGTCGCGCTCCCCCTCGTTCCGCCGCGGTCGCGTCCGGCCCAGGCCGGGCTCCGCGGTGTGGCGTGGCCTCACCGGGTTCCGGCGGGCCTCCGAACACGGCCGCTATTGTCCACCTTTCGGCGGACCGGCGTTGACGGTCTGGCACCGGGGAAGTCGCGCCAGCTCGTGTCACCGCGTTCGGAGGCCGTCGCCGGACCCCGGCTGCGAGGGTGTGGACTCGCCGGTGCCGTGGGTCCGGGGGTGTCCGGACTCACAGCACCCCGGGCAGCACCTCCTCCGCCAGGTCCGCGAACTCGCGTTCGCGTGCGGCCTCGTATTCCGACCAGGCCACGGCGTCCCAGATCTCCAGCCGGGTGTTGGCCCCGATGACGGCGCAGTCGCGGGTGAGCCCCGCGTAGGCGCGCAGGGGGGCCGGAACGGTGACCCGGCCCTGGCCGTCGCAGGTCTGGTCGGAGGCGCCGGCGAAGAAGATGCGACCGTAGTCGCGGACCGCGCGGTCGGTGACGGGGGCCCGGGCGAGGGAGTCGGTGATGCGCACGAACTCCTTGACCGGGAAGACGTAGAGGCAGCGTTCCTGGCCCTTGGTGATCACCACACCCCCCGACAGCTCGTCGCGGTACTTCGCGGGGAGGAACAGGCGCCCCTTCTGGTCGAGGCGGGGCGTGTGGGTACCGAGGAACACACTCCCGACCTCCCCCCGATGTGGAGAATTCGCCCTCTCCACGCTGCTCCACCTTACTCCACTCTTCCCCACCGTCAACAGCTCCGATGCGGGCACAATGGCCGATTGGACGATGAATTCGCAGGTCACAGCGGTGGGGTGCGAGTGGGGGAGGTCGAGGCCCCGGGCGTGCCGCGCCACCGGGGCTCCGGGCGGGGTCCGGGGCGTCCCCGGGAAAGTCCCGGCGGCCGCTTCGCCCCCTTATTCACCAACGCGCCGTTCGTCGCACCCCGGGCTCCACGAATGATCAGATGAGCAATTCTCACGCTTTAGTCCACTTTCGTAGCACCGGACCGCATTCGACGACCGATTCCGGCACTTTGGTTTGCAATCGCTCTGATTGGCCCTAGCCTCGGTTCCGAACACCGACACACGCAGCGGGAGGGGTCTCGTGTCACTCGGCACACACCACGGCGGGGGCGGCGTCCAGGCGGACGTGGAAGAGGTCGTCGCCGTGGCGGACCGCATCCGCGGCGCCATCGAGACGGTCATCGAGGGCAAGCCGGAGGTCCTGCGCATCGCGCTGACCGTCCTGCTGTCCGAGGGCCACCTGCTCATCGAGGACGTCCCCGGTGTCGGCAAGACCATGCTGGCCAAGGCCCTGGGCCGGGCGGTGGACTGCTCCGTGCAGCGCGTCCAGTTCACCCCGGACCTGCTGCCCGGCGACATCACCGGGGTCAGCGTCTACCACCAGGAGCGGCGCGAGTTCGAGTTCAACCCCGGGCCGGTCTTCGCCAACATCGTGCTGGGCGACGAGATCAACCGCGCCTCGCCCAAGACCCAGGCCGCCCTGCTGGAGTGCATGGAGGAGCGGCAGGTCAGCGTCGACGGGCGCACCCGCCCCCTGGAGCGGCCGTTCATGGTCGTGGCCACCCAGAACCCGGCGGACATGGAGGGCACCTACGCCCTGCCCGAGGCCCAGCGGGACCGGTTCATGGCCCGTGTCTCCGTGGGCTACCCCTCCCCCCAGGCCGAGCTCGACATGATCGACTCGCACGGCACCGGATCGCCGCTGGAGGGCCTGGCCGCGGTCACCGACGCGGGCACCGTCCGCCGCCTGGCCGACCTGGTGCGCGGGGTGCACGTGGCCCCCGGCATGCGCCGCTACATCGTGGACCTGGTCAACTCCACCCGGACCAGCCCCGACCTGGACCTGGGCGCCTCCCCGCGGGCCACCCTGCACCTGGTGCGGGCCGCCCGCGCGCACGCCGCCCTGGAGGGCCGCCACTACGTCGTCCCCGACGACGTCCAGAACCTGGCCGTGCCCGTCCTGGCGCACCGCCTGCTGGTCGGCCCGCAGGCGCAGATGGAGCGCACGGCCCCCGAGCGGATCGTCGCCGACCTGGTCGCCCGGCTGCCCGTCCCCGCCCCCCGCTGATCCCCCGCACCGGTCCGCCGACCGGTCCCCTACGAGAAGAGGGTCCATGCGCCCGCGACGAACCCTCACCGCCCGAGGCGTGTGCATGCTGCTCCTGGGCCTGGCCGCGCTGGTCGCCGGGTTCGTCGTCGGACAGCGGGAGCTGGTGGTCCTGGGCGTGCTGGCCACGGCGCTGCCGCCGGCGGCGGCGCTCTCCCTGATCGGGGCCGCCGACCGGGTGGTGCACAGCCGCAGCGTCGTACCCTCCCGGGTCCCGGCGGGGCACGACGCCCGGATCATGATCCGGATCGGCAACTCCTCGCACACCTGGCCGGTGGCGGCGGTGTCGGTCGGCGACACCCTGCCCACCCGGCTGGGCCACGAGCCCCGCTACTCCATCGGCTTCCTAGGCCCGCGCGGCGTCCGCGACCTCGCCTACCTGGTCCGCCCCGCCGTGCGCGGCAACTACCCGCTGGGCCCGCTGTGGATCGCGCTCACCGACCCGCTGGGCCTGGTGCGGGTGGAGCAGCGCCCCGGAGCCCCCGAGCACCTGCTCGTCACCCCCGCCACCGTGCCCCTGGACCGGAGCGGCAGCTCGGGCGGCACCCAGGGGGACGACTCGCCGCGCCGCACGCAGAGCGGGATCGGCGAGCAGGACCCGGTCCCCCGCGGGTACCAGTACGGCGACGAGCTGCGCAGGGTCCACTGGCGCTCCACCGCCAAGCACGGCGAGCTGATGGTGCGCCGCGACGAGCAGCACCGGCGCGAGTACGGCGTCGTCCTGCTCGACACCCGGCGCGGCGCGCACGCGGGCGGCGGGCCCGCCGACTCCCTGGAGACCGCCGTGGGCGCCGCCGCCTCCGTCGCCCTGCACCTGCTCGACCGGAACCACGAGGTGCGGCTGCACACCGAGCGCGGGCGGATGCCCGCCGCCGTGCCCGGCGCCCTGCTGGACGGACTCGCCGTCCTGGAGGCCTCCGACGCCGCCGCCCTCCCCGCCCTCCCCACGTCCGGCGCCTCCCTGACCGTCGCGGTGACGGGCGCGCTCACCGCGGAGGAGGCCGCGGCCCTGGCCAGGAGCGGGGGCGGGCACCGGGTGGCCGTGCTGTGCGCGGGGGCCGCCTGGCCCTCCGAGCAGGCGCGCGCCGGCGCCGGCGAGATCCTGGCCGCCTCCGGCTGGCGGGTCGTGCACCTGCCGGCCCTCTCCGAACTGCCTTCGCTGTGGCGCGACGCCGCACCCCTCGGGAAGGTCCCGCGTTGAAAGCCCTGATGCCCCTGGCCGCACTGGTCTCCCTGCTGTGCGCCCTCCCCCTCATCGCGCCGCTGGTGCGCGGTGACGACTGGTGGCTCCCCGCGGTCCTGCTCATGGGCGCGGCCACCGCCGTGTCGGTGCTCTACCGGGTGCTGACCGGGTGGCTGGGCCTGCTCGTGCCCGTCCTCCAGCTGGCCGTGGTGGCGCTGCTCGTCGTCCCGCTGTTCGCCGGGCACCTGGCCCCCCTGGGCGTGCTGCCCTCCGGGGCGGCGGTCGGGCACGTGCTCACCGCCTTCTCCCAGGGGCTGGAGGTCATCGACACCAACGAACCGCCGGTGACCGCGACCGCCGGGGTGATGCTGATCATCGCGCTGGCGTTCGCGCTGTTCCTCGTCGCCGCCGACTTCCTGGCCGCCACCGCCCGCTGCCCCGGCATGGTCGGCGGGCTGCTGCTGGCCCTGGCCGTGGTGCCGCTGGTGGTGGAGGGGTCCGGGATCGGCACCGGCGCGGTCGTCGTGTGCGTGTTCGGGTTCGTCCAGCTGCTGGCCGTGGACATGTGGGTGCGCGGCCGCGAGTGGGGGGTGGCGGTGCCCACGCCGCCGCTGGGCGCCCTCCGGCACGGGGCCGCCGCGGCCCTGGCCGCGACCGTCGCCGTCGTGCCGGCGCTGGCCCTGCCCGCCGCGCTGCCGGGCCTGCGCACCGACGCCTTCCACACCCTGGCCCAGGGAACCTACGTCGGCCGCCAGAACGACGTCATCACCACCACGCACCCGCTGGTGTCGATGCGCCGGGACCTGCTGTCCAGCTCCGACCGGACCGTATTGACCTACCGCACCGACGCCGAGGAGCCCGGCTACCTGCGCCGGTACGTGCTGGACGAGTTCGACGGCGTCAACTGGACGATGAACCCGGTCGACGCCTCCGGGGACACCCGGGTCCAGGACGAGCTCCCGCTGCCCACCGGGTGGCCGTCCGCGCCGGAGGAGGACACCGTGATGACACGGGTGTCCCTGGACTCCGACGTCGAGGGCATGGACTTCCTGCCGCTGCCGTACTGGGCGCGGTCCGTCGACGTCTCCGGCGACTGGTACGTGCACCCCGACAGCCTCATGGTGTTCACCACCGAGCAGCCGCCCACGGGCCTGAGCTTCACGGTGGAGACCACCGAGCGGGAGGTCACCGCCGAGGACCTGGCCGGGGCCGCGGGGTCCCCGCTGTCGCTGCCGGGCGACTTCCGCTCGGTGCCCTCCTCCGTGGGGCGGGAGGTCCGGGAGCTCACCGAGGAGGTGACCGGCCACACCGACTCGCCCTACCTCAAGGCGGTCGCCCTCCAGGAGTTCTTCACCTCGGGGGACTTCACCTACAGCCTGCGCCCGCCGGAGGTGCCCGCCGACGCCGACCCGCTGGTGCACTTCCTGACCGTGGACCGGACCGGGTACTGCCAGCAGTTCGCCGGGGCGATGGCCGTGATGGCCCGCCAGGCGGGCATCCCCGCCCGGGTCGCGGTCGGCTACACCGCGGGCGAGCGCACCGGCGACGGCCGCTGGACCGTGACCAGCGGCGACGCCCACGCCTGGCCGGAGCTGTACTTCGAGGGCGCCGGGTGGGTGCGCTTCGAGCCGACGCCGGGCGGGGTGGGCGGCCAGGGCTCGGCGACCGAGCCCGAGTACACCGACGGGGGCGGGCTCACCGCCGAGCGCCCCGACCCCGAGCCCACGCCCGGCTCGACGGAGGAGCCGACCCCGGAGCAGGAGGAGCCGGAGCCGACCCCGGAGGACTCCCCCTCCCCGTCCCCCTCCGCCGAGGAGGAGCAGGAGGCCGCGGCCGCGCCCGCCGGGGACGGCCGGGACGCCCCGGACCTGTCGTGGCTGCCCGCCGCGGCGGCCGTGGCGGCCCTCCTCCTGCTGCCGTTCCTGCCCGCCGCGGTGCGCGCGTCCGTGCGCCGGTCCCGCCTGGGCCGCCCGGGCGCGGCCTGGCGGGAGCTGCGCGACACCTGCGTGGACCTGGGCCTGGGCTGGGACCTGGCGGAGAGCCCGCGCGGCACGGCGGCCCGCCTGGCGGCCCTGCGCGACGCGGACCGGGTACCGCTCCCGGAGGAGACGCGCGCGGCCCTGCACCGCCTGGCGCTGGCCGAGGAGCGCGACCGGTACGCCCCGGCGGCCTCCTGGAGCGAGGAGGTCGGCGCGGACCTGCGCGTCATCGTGCGCGGCCTGCCCGCGGTGGTGCCGCGGGGCGTGCGCCTGCGCGCGGCGCTGCTCCCCCGCTCCCTGTGGGACCGCCCCCGCCGCCCGGTCGCGGACCCCACCCCGCAGAACGCCTGACCGCCCCGGGCCGGGCACGCCCCCGGCCCGGGCACGCCCCCGGCCCGGACCCGCCGCCCTCCGGGGGCGGGTCCCCTCCCGGAACACCCGCCCCAGAAAGAACACGAACACCCACCCCGGCGAGAGGCCCCGCTCCCGCCACGGACACACCCTGCCCCGGAGTGCCATCCCCGGGCGGAACGCGGGAGCCCACCCAGACAGGGGTCACCGCTCCCCGGCCGGGCACGCCACCTTCCCGATGCGGGCCCCCTTTCGGAGCACCCGCCCTGGTCAAGGCACGGACGCCCGCTCCGGCGAGAGACACCGCTCCCGGCACGGACCCTCCCCGGCCCCGGAGTACCCGTCCGGGCAGGGATCAACGCTCTTCGGTCGGCGGAACGGCGGTGGGGACGACGAAGGGGCCCCGCACGGTGTGCGGGGCCCCGTTCGTGATCCGGTCGGTCAGGGTGGCGAGATCACTCGTCGCCCTGCTGGCGGCGGCGCCAGCGCTCCTCGAAGCGATTCATCATGCCCGGGCGGTCGCCCTTGCGGCGCTTGGGCTCGTCCGGCGGGGCCTCGGCCGGCCCGCCGACGGCGGCCCGGCGCCAGGCGTTGAGCCCCCACAGCAGACAGGCCAGCATCACGAGGAAGCCGCCCACGCTGACGGTGACACCGACCGCGAGGCCGACGCTGCTGCCGAGCAGCAGGCCCGTCAACATCAGCACGAGGCCGAGGACGAACCCGAGCCCTGCCTTGATGATCCGGCGCTTGTGATGGACCACGGGGTTCGTCTGCCGAACGGTGTTCGCGAACTTCGGGTCCTCGGCATACAGCGCCTGCTCGATCTGGTCGAGCATGCGCTGCTCGTGTTCAGAGAGCGGCACGGCGCCTCCCTACAACAGTCCCCGGTTGGGGTGACGGGTACTGATCAATGATCTCTTGGTCAGTGGTATGCCCAGAATACGGTGCGCTAGCGCACCGTGGAAGGAAAAGCTGCGTGCGGACCTGACCGACCAAGGCCACGATACCCCCGCGCTGTATCGGAAACACCGGCTTCCATGCCTCTCTGTCTACCCTGACTCCGGTCCTACCCCATGTAACGCTGAGGACGGCCCGGAAGTTGCGGCATCATACGTCGTTTTCGTCACGCTTGGCCAATACCGCCGACTGTAGCGCGCCCGGTCCGAATCGTTCCGCCACCCGGTCCATGACGCGCTCGACGTCGCGCCACCCCGTGTCCTGTTCGTCCAGGGCCAGCTGGCGGTGCACCCCGGAGGCGGGAACGATCCCCTCCATGCGAACGCCGACCAGGCGCATCGGGGTTCCCCTCAGCCCGGATTCGGCGTAAAGGGCCCGGGCGACGGCGTTGATCTCCCGGCCGACGTCGGTGGCGTCGGGCAGGGTGCGGGCCCGGGTGATGGTCGAGAAATCACCCTTGCGGAGCTTGACGCTCACCGTGCGCCCCATCTGCCCCGAGGCCCTCAGCCTCCTCGCCACCTTCTCGGAGAGCCGCAGCAGCTCGCGGTGGACCTCTTCGGGGTCGGCGACGTCGACGGCGAAGGTCTCCTCGGCGCCGATGCTCTTGTCCTCGCTCTCGGGCTCCACCGGGCTGTCGTCGACGCCGTGGGCGAGGTCGGCCAGCCGGGCTCCGTGCTTGTCGCCCAGTTCCATGCGCAGCAGGTCGCGGTCGTACCGGGCCAGGGCGCCGACGGTGCGCACGCCCATCCGGGCCAGGGTCCGCTCGGTCTTGTCCCCCACCCCGGGCAGCGCGCCGACCGGCAGCGGGTCCAGGAAGGAGCGGACCGCCGCGCTCGGCACCAGGAGCAGGCCGTCGGGTTTGCAGTGGGTGGAGCCGAGCTTGGCGGTGAACCGGGTGGCGGCCACCCCCACCGAGCAGGTCAGCCCCTGCTCCGCGCGGACCCTCTCGCGGATCATCGCGGCGATCCGCACCGGCCCGCCCAGGCGCCTGCGCGCCCCGGAGACGTCCAGGAACGCCTCGTCCAGGGACAGCGGCTGCACCAGCGGGGTGACCGCCCGCAGGATCTCCATGACCGCCCGGGAGACCTCCCGGTAGGCGCGCCCGTCGGGCGGGAACACGGCGGCGCCGGGGCACAGGCGCAGGGCCTGCGCCATCGGCATCGCGGAGTGGACGCCGCGGGCGCGGGCGCGGTAGTCGGCGGAGGAGACGACGCTGCGCGGGCCGGTGCCGCCGACGATGATCGGCGTGTCCGCCAGGCCGGGGTTGCGCAGCCGCTCCACGCTCGCGAAGAACGCGTCCATGTCCAGGTGCAGGACGTTGCAGTCGGAGTCCGGGCCCGACCCGTCGCGCGGGAAGTCCGCGCCCAGGGGGACGATGCCCTGCGGGGTGACCATGCCCCGCAGCGCGGCCCCGCGCTCCAGTTGACGTCGGCTCATACGGTCAGGCTACGCGCCGGGCGGGACGGTTCTCAGGGCCGGTGGGCGGTGACGTGCAGCTGGGTGGCGATGCCCAGCAGCTCGGGGTGGTCGGCCGCGGCCTTCTCCAGTTCCACCAGGTGGCGGCCGGCGTGCACGTCGCCCTCCCAGGCGTGGCCGGGGACCAGGTCGGCGAACACCCGGACGCCGCGGACCCGCTCGCCGGTGAGCCCGGCGGCGCCGACCAGCTCCAGGACGCCGCGGCGGGTGAACCGCCGCGGGATCGGGTCGCCCGGGCCCCAGCGGCCCTCGGCGTCCTCCAGGAGGGCGCGGGCGTCGGTGAGGTGTCCGGCCAGGGCGCGGTGCAGGGCCCCGGCGACGGCGTTGGTGACCAGCAGGCTGACCGCGCCGCCGGGCCGGGTGATGCCGACCACGTCGCGCAGGGCGGCGACGGGGTCGTCGACGTACTCCAGCACGTTGTGGACCAGGACGAGGTCGGTGCTCCCCTCGGGGAACAGCGTGGCCAGGTCGCCGGTGTCGCCCTGCACGCCGCGCACCCGCACCCCGCGCTCGGCGGCGCGGCGCTCCAGGGCTGCCAGCGAGTCGGGGCTGGGCTCGACGACGGTGACCCGGTGGCCGAGCTCGGCGAGCGGGACGGCGGCCCCTCCGGTCCCGCCCCCGGCGTCGACGATGTCCAGGGGGGAGTCGCCGCCGAGGCGGTCCAGCAGTCCGGCCAGGGCCTCCCACACGACGGCGGTCCGCGCGGTGTTGGCCGCCCGGCCCGGGCCGGTGGCCCCGCCCTCTCCCAGACCGCTCACTGCCGCCTCGCTCCTGTCGCCCACCGGTCCCCCACCGTGCTCGTCCCACCCGGCGCCCGCACCCCGTGCGCGCGCCGGTCCGCGCCCGCCTACAGGGCGAGCGTCGCCTTGTTCTCCATCAGCCTGGACAGCAGCCCGTTGACGAAGTTGGGAGACTCGTCGGTGGACAGTTCCTTGGCGACCCCCACGGCCTCGGCGATCGCCACCGCGTCGGGGATGTCCTCGGCCCACAGCAGCTCGTAGGCGCCCATCCGCAGGATGTTGCGGTCCACGACCGGCATCCGCTCCAGGGTCCAGCCGATCGCGTAGGTGTCGAGGAGTTCGTCGATGCGGTCCCGGTGGCCGTCGACGGCGCGGGCCAGCTGCTCGGTGAACTCGTTGATCGGCGGCTCGGGCTGGGCCCGGCGGCGGCGGATGACCTCTTCCACCGAGATGCCGCGCACCTCGGCCTCGTAGAGGACCTCGACCGCGCGCCGCCGCGCCTTGCGCCGTGCTCCGCTCATCAGTTGACTCGCCCGAGGTAGTCGCCCGTGCGGGTGTCGACCTTGACGCGCTCGCCGGTGGAGATGAACAGGGGCACCTGGATGGTGGCGCCGGTCTGGACGGTGGCGGGCTTGGTGCCGCCGGTGGAGCGGTCGCCCTGGACGCCGGGGTCGGTGTGGGTGATCTCCAGCTCGACCGCGGCGGGCAGCTCGATGTAGAGCGGGTTGCCCTCGTTGGTGGCCACCGTGACCTTGGTGTTCTCCAGCAGGAAGTTGCTGTCGTCGCCGACGACGGCCTCGGGGACCGGGAGCTGGTCGTAGGTCTGGGTGTCCATGAAGATGTAGGACTCGCCGTCGTGGTACAGGTACTCCATGTCGCGGCGGTCGACGTTGGCGAACTCGACCTTGGCGCCGGCGTTGAAGGTCCGGTCCACGATCTTGCCGGTGAGGACGTTCTTCAGCTTGGTACGGACGAACGCGCCGCCCTTGCCCGGCTTGACGTGCTGGAACTCGAGGACGTTCCACAGAACGTTGTCGATCCGCAGGGTCGTGCCGTTCTTGATGTCGTTCGTCGTGGCCACTTCGGTCGTCTCTCCCAGGGGTCTGACACGTCGGGGACCGGAACCTCGCAGGGCCCGGTCGGCGGTTCGGTGGGGCGGGCCGAGGGCGCCCCGGGAGCCGTCCCGGGCGCGCCTGTGCACAGGCCGCCTGGCTGCCAGTCTAGTGGCTCCCCGGAACCGGGGCGTCGCCCGCGACGGCGGCGTAGGCCGCGTCGAGCAGCTCCGGCGCGGGCCCGGCCAGGATGGCCGGCTTCGCGAGGCCGTCCAGGACCACGAACCGCAGGGTGGCGCCGCGGGCCTTCTTGTCGACGCTCATGGAGGCGCGCAGCCCCGGCCAGGCGGCGGCCCCGTAGGAGACGGGCAGGCCCACGGAGGTGAGCAGCTCGCGGTGGCGGGCCACCAGGTCCGCGTCGATGCGCCCGTCGAGCCGGGCGAGCTCCGCGGCGAAGACCATGCCGATGGAGACGGCGTACCCGTGGCGGAACGTGTAGTTCTCGGCGCGCTCGATGGCGTGCCCCAGGGTGTGGCCGTAGTTGAGGATCTCGCGCAGGCCGCTCTCCCGGAGGTCGCCGGAGACCACCTCCGCCTTGACCCGGATGGCCCGTTCGATGAGCTCGCGGGTATGGCGGCCCTCGGGCAGGGCCGCCCCCTCGGGGTCGTCCCCGACCAGGTCGCAGATGACGGGGTCGGCGATGAACCCGGCCTTGATGATCTCGGCGAGCCCGCCGATGTAGTCGGCCCTGGGCAGGGTGGGCAGGGTGGCCAGGTCGCACAGCACCCCGGCCGGGGGGTGGAAGGCGCCGACGAGGTTCTTGCCCTCGGGCGTGTTGATGCCGGTCTTGCCGCCGACGGCGGCGTCCACCATGCCGAGCAGGGTGGTGGGGACCAGGACGGCCCGCACGCCGCGCAGCCAGGTGGCGGCGACGAACCCGGCCAGGTCGGTGGTGGCGCCCCCGCCCACGCCCACGACGGCGTCGCTGCGGGTGAAGCCGTTCAGCCCCAGCCGGGTCCACAGGTCGGCGGCGACGGCCGCGGTCTTGGCGGCCTCGCCGTCGGGGACGGGCATGGGGTGGACGGTGTACCCGGCGGCGCGCAGGGCGCCGGCGACCGGGCGGGCGACGGCGTCCAGGCCCTCGGGGTGGATCACCGCGACGCGGGAGGCCTCCCCGACCAGGGAGGGCAGCTCGGCGAGCACGCCGCTGCCGACGACGACGTCGTAGCGTCCCGCGTCGTCGCCGACGCGGATGCGGGTGGTGGTCACGGGGCGGCCTTCCCGGTGTCGAGGGTGGGCACGATGGCGTCGACGATCTCCTCGGGGTGGAATCCGGTGGTGGGCACCGTCACCGTGGCGAGGGACTCGTAGACCGGCAGCCGCTCGTCCAGGAGCTTGCGCAGCCGGGCCCGGGGGTTGCCGACCAGCAGGGGCCGGGCGGCGTCCATGCCGACGCGCTTGGCGGCCTCGGCGAACTCCACCTGGAGGTAGACCACGTGGTGGTCGGCCAGGTCGCGGCGGGTGTCCTCGTCCAGGACGGCGCCGCCGCCGACCGCGATGACGCCCTCCCAGGAGCGCAGCCCCTCGGCGACGACCTCGCGCTCCAGCGCCCGGAAGTGCTCCTCGCCGTCCTCCAGGAAGATGTCGCCGACGGGCTTGCCCGCCCGCTTCTCGATCTCGGTGTCGGTGCACAGCAGGTCGGCGCCCAGGCGGCGGGCCAGGGCCTCCCCGACCGTGGACTTGCCCGAGCCGGGCGACCCGATCAGGACCGCGATCGCTCGTGACACGCTACTTCCCACCTTCGTCTCGGTCCCGGGGCCCGCCGGCGGCGGGCCCCGGGCGGGTCAGCGGATCTCCAGGGAGTCCAGGTAGCCCCGGAGGTTGCGGGCGGTCTCCTCGACCGAGTCGCCGCCGAACTTCTCGATGGCGGCCTCGGCGATGACGAGGGCGACCATCGACTCGGCGACCACGCCGGCGGCCGGGACCGCGGTGACGTCGCTGCGCTGGTGGTGGGCCCGGGCGGGCTCACCGGTCTCGGTGTCGATGGTGTCCAGCGCCCGCGGCACGGTGGCGATGGGCTTCATGGCGGCGCGCACCCGCAGCGGGTCGCCGGTGCTCATGCCGCCCTCGACGCCCCCGGCGCGGTTGGTGCGGCGGCGGACCCCGTCGGGTCCGGGCTCGATCTCGTCGTGGGCCTGCGAGCCGCGGCGGGCCGCGGTGCGGAACCCGTCGCCGACCTCGACGCCCTTGATGGCCTGGATGCCCATCAGGGCGGCGGCCAGCCGGGCGTCCAGGCGGCGGTCCCAGTGGACGTGGGTGCCCAGGCCCGGGGGCAGCCCGTAGGCGAGGACCTCGACGACGCCGCCGAGGGTGTCCCCGGACTTCTTGGTGTCGTCGACCTCCTCGACCATGCGGGCGCTGGTCTGCGGGTCGAAGCAGCGCAGCGGGTCGGCGTCGACCGCGGCCAGGTCCTGCGGGCCCGGCTCGGGCGCGTCGTCGGGGACGGAGACCGGCCCCATGGACACCACGTGGCTGAGGATCTCCACGCCCAGCGCCTGTCGGCAGAACCGCCGGGCGACCTCGCCGATGGCGACGCGGGCGGCGGTCTCCCGGGCGCTGGCGCGCTCCAGGATGGGCCTCGCCTCGGTGTGCCCGTACTTCTGCATGCCGACGAGGTCGGCGTGGCCGGGCCGGGGGCGGGTGAGCGGGGCGTTGCGGGCGATGCCGTCCAGCACCTCGGCGGGCACCGGGTCGGGGGACATCACCTGCTCCCACTTGGGCCACTCGGTGTTCCCGACCTCGATCGCGACCGGGCCCCCGAGGGTGCGGCCGTGTCGGATGCCCCCGATGACGGAGACCTGGTCCTGCTCGAACTTCATCCGGGCGCCACGACCGTACCCGGCGCGGCGGCGGAGCAGCGCGGCGGCGATGTCGTCAGAGGTGACGGACACACCGGCCGGGAGGCCCTCCAGAATCGCGACGAGTGCCGGCCCGTGGGATTCCCCTGCGGTCAGCCAACGCAACATGGACCGATCTTTTCACGGATCGGTCCGAGGGGTGGCATCCGGTCTCAGAGTTCGGGCAGCAGGGGTCCGGCGGCCAGGACGGTGGCGAGGGTCGCGGCGAGCATGAAGGGCCCCAGCGGGAAGGTCGAGCCCGGGGAGGCGCGGCGCAGCGCGATCAGGACCAGGCCCACCGCGGAGAAGGCCGCGAACGCCCAGAAGACGGCGGTCAGCGCGCCCAGCGGCCCGGCCGCCCACCCGGCGTACAGGCCGGTCAGCCCGGACAGGCGGACGTCGCCCAGGCCCATCCCCCGCGGGTGGATCCGCCACAGCAGCCAGTACAGGACCGTGACGAGGACCATGCCCAGCAGGGCGTCCAGGAGCCGTCCCGGGGCCGGTCCGTCCGGCGGTGTCAGCGCGGCCAGGGCGATGAGGGCGGCGGCCACCGGGTAGGCGGGCCGGACCAGGGCGTCGGGCAGGCGCTGGACCCGCAGGTCGACGACGGACAGGGCGGAGCCCACCGCGACGAGCCAGAGCACCGCGGGCAGCCACAGGGGCGTCCAGTCCGGGTGCAGGACGGCGGCGGCCCCGGCGAGGGCTGCGGCGGGAACGGCCAGCAGGACGGCCCCGGGGTGGGAGCGCACGGTCTGCTCGCAGTGCGGGCAGCTGCCGCGGCCGCGGAAGGCGCGGTCGGCCACCAGGGGGAACCACCGCCAGAACCGGAGCTCGGCCAGGCAGTGCGGGCAGCGCGGCGGCGGCGGTCCGTCCTCGCCCGGGGCGGGCTCCGGTTCCGGCGCGCCCGCGTGCCCGGCGCGGGCCTGTGCGGCGCCGTCCCTGGTGGCGGCCGCGTCGAGGGGGGCGCGGGTGTGCGGGTCGGCCGGGCCGGCCGGTCCGAACAGGGGTACCAGGCGGCCGCCGACGTGTCCGGCGAGCAGGCCGGCCAGGGCCGTGACCGCGATGACGGCGACCGCCCAGTGGTCGGCGAGGGGCGCGAGCGCCGAGGGGGTGGGCATGATGCGAAGCTACCCGTCGGCGCGCCGCGCCGACAGGCCCGGGCGCCGCCTGTGGAGAACTCCGGGGCCCTCAGTCGGTCTCGCGCCTGGCGCGCACGACCGCGCTGAGCTCGATCCCGCCGGGCAGGACGTGGCGGAGCTCGGCGGCCAGGCGCTCGGCGACGCGGCGCAGGGATTCGTCGTCGCGCTCCTCCAGCTCCAGGCGGATGCCGATGTCGGCCCGCTGGGAGGGGTGGATGCGCACGCGCTCGATGCCGAACTCGGTGTGGGTGACCCGGTAGACCAGGGCCAGGACCTGGGGGTCGTCCTTGGGCTCGGGGACGGTGCCCTGCTCGGCGAGCATGGTCAGGAAGCGGCCCTGGACGGTGTAGGGCACGGGGCCGGACACGTCGATGACCAGGGCGTCGGCGCCCTCCTCCACGGCGGCCTGGCAGGCGTCCTTGGTGGTGAAGGGGACGGGGCGGGCGTCGGAGCGCCAGCGGCGGACGGCGTCGACCGAGGTGAAGGCCAGCACGCCGCGGCGGCCGTCCCTGCCGGTCATGACCGGCACGGCGACCTCGCTGTTCTTGTCCTTGGTGAGCCCGCCGACGCCCTCCTCGGTCTCGGTGGCCACGGCGACCACGGGGATGAGGACGCGGGAGCCGCTCAGGGCGGCCAGCACCTGGCGGTCGCCGATCTCGCCGGCGGCGTGGGCGCGCAGGCGGGATTCGACCTCGGGGTCGGCGCTCCCGTCGTCGTCACGGAAGTTCTGGGCGCCGATGATCGTTGGTCTGCTCACGACCCCCGACTCTACCCGGGCGGGGGTCCGGGCGGGGCGGCGTCGCGCTCACCCGTCACCGACGGTGGCCCGCTGGACACCGGGGCGCCGCCCGGCGGCCGCCGGGGTGTCACCGGCCGGCTCCAGGGCGGCGAGGAGGCCCTCCAGTTCGGCGGTGCGCAGCGGTCCGAGGCGGTCGAACATCAGGGCGCGGACCCGGGCGGCGTGGCCGGGGGCGACCTCGGCCAGCAGGCGCGCCCCCTCGTCGGTGAGGACGGCCCACAGGCCGCGCCGGTCGTCGGTGCACTCCTCCTTGCCGACCAGGCCGTCGCGTTCGAGGCGGGCGATCTGGTGGGAGAGGCGGCTCTTGGAGACGATGACGCTGTCGGCCAGGGCCCGCATGCGCATGCGCCGCCCGGGGGCCTCGGACAGGTGCACGAGGATCCCGTACTCGATGAGGCCGAGGCCGCCGCGCCCGCGCAGGTCGCGCTCGAGCTCGTCGTAGATCCAGGCGTTGACGCGCAGGAAGCTCCGCCAGACCCGTTGTTCGCCGTCGTCGAGCCATGCCGGGTTCTCCATGGGGGCGATTCTAGTGGTGGAGGTTGCGTGTGGGGTGTCGACCACATTAGATTCTTCCCAGGAAGATATTTCTAAGGTACCTTGTTCCTAGGCAACAGAAGGGCCCGAGAACCGGGTCCCCGACCCGCGACAGGGAGACAGTCAGATGGCAGCGCAGGAACTCAAGGCCGGCACCTGGAAGATCGACGCCGCTCACAGCACCGTCGGGTTCTCCGTCCGCCACATGATGGTGAGCAAGGTCCACGGGCGGTTCGAGAAGTTCGACGCCACCCTGACCGTGCCCGAGGACCCCGCGCAGTCCTCGGTCGAGGCCACGATCGACGCCACCTCGATCAACACGGACAACGCCGACCGCGACAACCACATCCGTTCGGCGGACTTCTTCCACGTGGAGGACCACCCCGAGTTCTCCTTCCGCTCCACCGGCCTGGCCGCCGACGGCGAGGACTTCGTCCTCAAGGGCGACCTGACCATCAAGGGCAACACCAAGCCCGTCGAGCTGAAGCTGGAGTTCAACGGCTCCACCCTCGACCCCTACGGCCTGGACCGCTCCGGCTTCTCCGCCACCACCCAGATCAGCCGCAAGGAGTTCGGCGTCGACATCGAGATGCCGATGGACGGCGGCGGCGTGGTCGTCGGCGACAAGATCACCATCACGATCGACGCCGAGTTCACCCGCCAGGCCTGACCGGCCCGGCGCCCTGTCCCCCCTGACCCCGGGGACCGGCGTCCGCTCCGGCCGGCGCCGGCCGGAGCGGACGCGCCGTGCGGCCACCCGCCCCTCGGGGGCGGGGCGGGAGGCCGCCCTCCGAAGGCGCCCGCGGACGTCCGTCCCGCGGGCGCCTTCGCCTTTCCCGGGGTCCGCGCGCCCGGCCGCCGGGGCCGACACCGGGTTCTGACGGCACCGGACTTTGACGACACCGTGTCGCCATCTTCGGGAGGGCTCGGCTATCGTCGACCGGGGCGGGACGGTCCCCGCCCCTCGCCCCGCGCACCCGCGCCCGACAGGAAGGCCCGCCATGTCCGGCCCCTTCTCCCCCGAGGTCGTCACCGCCGTCACCGCCCACATGAACGGCGACCACCCCGAGGACACCCTGCTGATCTGCCGCGCCCTGGGCGGGCACCCCGACGCCACCGGGGCCCGCATGACCGGCCTGGACGGGGAGGCCGGGGAGTACGCCGTCACCGTCGGCGGCACCGAGCACACCGTGCGGATCCCCTGGGCCCACCCGCTCACCGAGCGCCCCCAGATCCGGCAGGAGGTCGTGCGGATGTACCAGGAGGCCTGCGAGAAGCTCGGCGTCACCCCGCGCGGCCACTGACGGCCTGTGAGCGAACGGACCCGTACAGCGGGAACCCGGAGGGCGTGACCGGAGTCCTAGAGGGTGAAAGACGGGGAGAGGCGCGCATCGTCGACGGGGGTCCGCGGGCGCACGGTCGACACCGGCCGTCGCCGGGCATCTAACCTGGAGACGGCCCGCCGATCCCGGCCACGACACCCACGCAACCGAAGGACGGCACCGACCTCCATGGTCACGCCCCACACCGGTGACGACAACGCGCCGACGCAACGGATCGAACCCACCGCGCCCACCGCCAAGGCGGACCCCGCCCCGCGGGCCACGCGGTGGGTCACCCGTGTCCTGCGGCCGGGCTCCGGCCGCGACGCGACCCCTCCCACCCGCGTCCAGGGCCCCGGCCCGGCGGCCCCGCCCACCCGGGTGGACCGGCCCGCCGCGGCCACCGCCGGCCCCGGCGCCCCGCGCCCCGGCGGCGACGCCCGCACCCCCTGGTGGCGCACCCTGTTCGGCCCCTTCCTGGACTGGCTGGCCCGCCTCGTCTCCCGGGTCGTCGTCGGCCCGGCCAGCGACCTGGACTACGCCGTCCCCGCCGAGCTGCGCCGCCGCTACCAGGTCCTGGACCGCATCGGCGCGGGCGGCGAGGCCGTCGTCTACCTCGTCGAACCCACCGACTCCCCCGGCCGCCGCCTGGCGCTGAAGGTGTACCGGCCCGGCCACGACATCAACCGCGAACTGCTGGACCGGCTGCGCGCCCGCGGCACCGCCTCCCCGCACACCCCGGCCGTCCAGGGCTACGGCCACGCCAAGAGCTCCTGGGAGGAGGACCTGGCCTGGGAGGCCCAGGAGTACTTCGAGCACGGCTCCCTGCGCGCCGTCATCGACCAAGCCCCGCTGGACGACGCCCGCGCCCGCGCCGTCGTCTCCGCCGTCGCCGAGTGCCTGCGCCACTGGCAGGACGACCTCCAGCACAACCACACCGACGTCAAGCCCGAGAACCTGCTGGTCCGCTCCCTGGACCCGCCGGTACTGGCGCTCACCGACTTCGGCGGCGCCGTCCGCGCCACCATGAGCCGCGTCTACGGCGGCCTGGCCATCACCGAGGACTACGCCGCCCCCGAGGTCGTCGAGGGCCGCCGCGAGGCCCCGGCCGCCTGGTGGTCCCTGGGCGTGATGGCGCACGAGCTGGTCGCCGGCCGCCGCCCCGACCGCGGCGGCAACTGGCTCACCGCCCGCAACTCCGAGGTGGACATCTCCGCCGTCACCGACGAGCACTGGCGGCTGCTGGTGCGCGGACTGCTCGCCCCCTCCCCCGCCGCCCGCTGGGGGTACGCCGAGGTCGCCCAATGGCTGGCCGGGGAGCGGCCCGCCCTGCGCACCGCGCGCCGGCTGCGCCCCATCGTGTTCGCCGGGGCCTCCCACGAGGACCCGCCGAGCCTGGCCTTCGACCTGCTGGACCGCTCCGAGACCGGCGCCCTGTGGCTGCGCACCCACTGGTCGGAGCTGCGCACCTGGCTCGACCGCGAGGTCAAGGACCACACCTTCGACCGCGCCTACCTCACCGGCCTGGACGGCCACCCCGAGCGCGCGCACATCGCCATCAGCGCCCTGGCCGCCCGCTACGTGCCGGGCATGCCGCCGCGCTACCGCGGCCACGAGATCAGCGCCGACGGCCTGCTGGAGCTGGCCACCGGCGAGGCCAGCCGGCACGCCGTGGTGCGCGAGGCCCTGGAGTCGGGCGCGGTGGGCCTGGCCTCCCAGCACTGGTGCCCCCACCCGGGCTGCCGCAGCGACGGCTCGGGCCGCTGCGTCCTGCTCGAACGCGCCCAGCACGAGGTCCCCCTGCTGATGCGCCGGGTCACCGAGACCCTGGACCGCGTCACCGGCCCCGGGGCCGACCGGCCGGACCGGCCCGCCGCCCACGAGATCGACACCACCTGGGCGCGCGCCGTCGAACTGGTCCTGGAACCCGACACCGCCTCCCGGCACCGCGCCCTGCTGCGCCGCCAGTCCTGGCACCCGGCCCAGCGCAGCCCCGCCCCGCACGCCCCCTGGTGGAACGAGCAGCGCCGCACCGGCCTGCGCGACGGCGGCGGCGACCCGATCGCCCCGCGCGCCGCCCTGCTCACCGCCGTGCTGCTCCTCCCCGAGGCCGTCCGCATCGGCGGCTCCATCGCCGACCGCGAACGCGCCGACGGCCGGGCCCGCCGCCAGGACCGGTGGGCCGCGCTGACCGGCTCGGCCCGGGCCCGCTGGGACGAGACCCGCGGCCGGGTCTCCGACGCGCGCCGCCGCCGGGCCGAGGCCGCCACCGGCGACACCCCCGTGGTCGGCGGCACCGCGCCGCAGGACGCCGCCCGCCCCCGCTGGAACCGGTGGGGCGCCGCGCAGCGGCCCGACGACCGGAACACGGGACCGCAGGACCCCGGCGCCGCCCGCAGGCAGCAGGAGCGCGCCGCCAAACGGGTCCAGCGCACCATGACCCAGATCCAGAAGGCCATGTCCGCCGGCAGGTGCCGCCGCTTCGCCTACCCGGCCGCCCTGCTGGGCCTAGTCGACGGGCTGGGCCGGGCGCTGCGCCCGGAGGACGGCTTCTACCCGCAGAGCCCGTTCGTCACCGACGCCTACACCGGGCTGCTCGACGCCGCCCACGGGCCGCTCCTGGGGACGCTGGCCGACGCCGCCGGCGCGGTCACCGGGCTGCTGCCCGGGGAGCTGGGCGCCTCCTGGCCGCTCCCGGTGCTGCTGTCCGTCGCGCTCATCGCGATGGGCCGCACCGCGGCGAGCAAGAAGGACTCTTCGCGGGCGCGCCGCCGCCTGGCCGCGTACCGGATGGCCGTGGCCGGGTCGGTGTTCATGCTCGTGGTGCTGCTGTCCACCGGACTGCTGGCGCTGGGCTCGGGTGTGCTCATCCCGCTCGACGGCCTGCTCGGTTAAGATCTCCCGGTTCGGCAAGGGGCCGGACCACGGTGGGGAACCGGGCACGAGGAAGAGGCCGCACGTGGGAGAGACCATCGAACTGCGCTCGGGGGACTTCGGCGCGCGCGTCGCCGTCGAAGGCGCCGCGCTCCAGGCGCTGACCTGGCGGGGACGGGACCTGGTGTGGCCCTACACCGGAGCGCCCACCGCGTTCCAGGGACAGGTGCTCGCCCCCTGGCCCAACCGGATCGGCCGGGGCCGCTACCGGTTCGGCGGGAGCGAGCACACGCTGGAGGTCAACGACCCCGCCACCGGGTCCGCCATCCACGGCCTGGTCCACGACCGGGTGTGGACCCCGGTGCGGACCTCCGACGCGGAGGCCGTGCTGCACCTGGACCTGCCCGCCACCGCCGGCTACCCCTTCCCGCTGGCACTGGACCTGGCCTACCGGCTCGACGGGGACGGCCTCACCGTCACCACCACCGCGCGCGCCACCGGGGACTCCCCCGCGCCGTTCGGGCTGGGCTTCCACCCCTACCTGGACCTGGGCGAGCCCGTGCGGGACCTGGCCGACCGCGGGGAGCTCACGCTGAGCGCCCCGGTGGCCGCCCGCCAGCCCGTCGACGACCGGCTGCTGCCGGTCGGGGAGCCGGTCCCGGTACAGGGCACCGGCATGGACTTCCGCCCGCCCGGCCGCGGGCTCGGCGACACCGTCCTGGACACCGCCTTCGTCATCGGGGAGCGCGACGCCGACGGCCGGGCCTGGACCCACGTGGACGGGCCCCGCCACCGGGTCTCGGTGTGGTGCGACGCGGGCTTCGGGTACCTGCAGCTGTTCAGCTCCGACACCCTCGCCGGCGCCGACCGCCGCGCCCACCTGGCCGTGGAGCCCATGACCTGCCCGCCGGACGCGTTCAACACCGGCACCGGGCTCATCGTCCTGGAACCCGGCGCGACCACCCGGCACGCCTTCGGCATCACCGCCTCCGCTCCGTGAGGCGCCCGGCGGGGTCCTGAAGGCCCGGAGGAGACGTCCGGGGGCGGCGGGCGGGCCGCAGCGCGGCGGAGGCTCGAAAGAACGCCGCTCTAGCGGCCGATCAGGTCGCGCAGGCGCAGCAGGTCCTCCTGGGTGTCGATGTCCTCGGGGCTGGCGACGCCGTCGCAGGCCACCGGGGTGACCACGTGGGAGTAGGCGCGCAGGAACGGGCGCGCCCCCACGTCGGCGACGGCCATGGCGTGCACCGTGGACCAGTGCTCGCGGCCGATGAGCACCGGGTTGCGCTGGTTGCCCCGGTAGGTGGCCACCGCGGCGCGGGCGCCGTCGGCGTGCGCCGCCACCAGCCGGGCCACCGCCTCGGGCGTGACCAGCGGCTGGTCGGCCAGCGAGATCAGGACCGCGTCGACCCCGTCGGGCAGGGCGTCGATCCCGGCCCGCAGCGACGAGCCCATCCCCGAGGCCCACTCCGGGTTGAGCACCGTCCAGGCGTCGGGGACCGCCGTGTCCGCGGCGCCCAGCACCACCACGACGGGCGCGCAGCCGCCGGCGCGCAGGGTGCGCACCCCCCGGTCGACCAGGCGCTCGCCGCCGACCTCGACCAGTGCCTTGGGCCTGCCCAGCCTGCTTCCGGAACCGGCGGCCAGCAGCAGCCCCGCCACCCGGCCGTGTTCCCCCGTGCCGCTTCCCATGACGCGATGATGCCACGCGCGGGCACCGCGCACCGGCCGCCCGGGCGACCCCGTCCGAAAGTCTTCCCCGTCCCGGTCCGGGCGCCGGGGACGACCTGCGGTTCCGCCCGTCCCCGTGTTCCGGTTCACCTGTCGACGTGACCGAATCCGGCCGGAAGGAAGGGCGCCACGGTGACGTCCCGGTGGATCCGGCCCGTGGTCTCGCTCAGCGCCCGGCCGCTGCCGCCCCAGCGGGAGCGCACCAGCTCGGCGGCGATCGACACCGCCGTCTCCTCCGGGGTCCGCGCCCCCAGGTCCAGGCCGATCGGCGAGTGCAGCCGCGCCAGCTCACCCTCGGACAGGCCCGCCTCGCGCAGCCGCGCCATCCGGTCCTCGTGGGTGCGCCGCGACCCCATCGCCCCGATGTACCCGGCGCGGGTGCGCAGCGCCGCCGTCAGCACCGGCACGTCGAACTTGGGGTCGTGGGTGAGCACGCAGATCGCCGTGCGCTCGTCGACGCGGTCGGCCACCTCGTCCAGGTACACGTGCGGCCACTTGACCACCACCTCCTCCGCGGCGGGGAACCGCTTGGCGGTGGCGAACACCGGGCGGGCGTCGCACACCGTCACCCGGTAGCCGAGGAAGGCGCCCATCCCGGCCACCGCCGCCGCGAAGTCGATCGCGCCGAAGACCAGCATCAGCGGCGGCGGCGCGAACGCCTGCACGAACACCTCCAGCTCGTCCCCGCGCCGCTGCCCGTCCGCGCCGTAGCGCATCAGGCCCGTGGTGCCCTGGGCCAGCATGCCGCGCACGTCGTCGTCCAGGGCGTCGTTCAGCCGGTCGCCGCCCATGTCGCCCTCGGCGTGCCCGGGCCACACGACCCGGCGCCGCCCCACCCGGTCCCCGCCGGAGGGGTCCGACACGACGGTGGCCACCGCCACCGGCTGATGCTCGTCGAGGGCGCCCAGCACCGAGCCCAGCGAGGGGTGGAGCCCGCGGTCCACCGGCTCCACGAACACGTGCAGGGTCCCGCCACAGGTCAGACCCACGCTGAAGGCGTCCTCGTCGGCGACGCCGTAGGTCCGGCGCACCGGCACCCCGGTGCGGATCGCCTCCATCGCCTCCTCGTAGACCGCGCCCTCCACGCAGCCCCCCGACAGGCTCCCGACGACCTCCCCCGAGGCGCTCACCGCCATCGCCGCCCCGGCCGGGCGCGGCGCGCTCTTGAAGGTGTCGATCACCGTCGCGACGGCGAACCTCTCCCCCGAGGCGTACATCTCCGCCACGGCCTCTCGGATATCGCGCACGCGGTCCCCCGCTCCCCGTCGGCTGCCACGTCCTGTGGCCTTCACCACCAAACTATGTGCTCCGCCCGGCATGACGGGAGCCTCCGTTCCGTCAAGAAACGAAGGCTCCCGTTGGACGTTCGCACAAGGCGGGCGGGACCGCGGGTCCCGGGGTCAGTCCCGGTCCGGCTCCGCGGCCTCGCCGCGCTCGCGCAGCAGCTCCCGGAACTCCTCCAGGGCGGCGCGGGCCCGGTCGCCGTCGGCGCTCTGGATGCCCATCACCGCCAGCGTGGTCCCGTCGGACAGGTCCACCGACGGCCACGGCTCGCCCTCGGGCATCCGCACGTCCACGATCTCCGCCCACGACAGCACGTGCGTGCGGATGCTGTTGACCACCGTCACCCCGTCCCGCGACGCCTCCAGCCTGGGCCGGGCCAGCAGGTGCAGGGTCGCGGCGATCGCCAGGCCCACGCCCACGAGCAGCAGCCGGTCCATGAACCGCCAGTCGCCCGGCAGCACCGACGCCAGGACGGCCATCGTGGCCACGATCAGCAGCCCCAGCCCGTAGGCGACCATCCGCACCGCCCGGGGACGCCAGACCCTGGGCCCCTCAGGCCGCCGCGCCGCCTCGTCCACGGTCTGTTCCCTCGTCCGCACTCGTGACTCCCACTCCCCGAACGGCCTAGCTCCGCAGTCCGCGCAGGACCACGGCCGCCTCCAGCGCGGCCAGGGCCGCCTCGGCGCCCTTGTCCTCCGCGCTGCCCGGCAGACCGGCGCGGTCCCGCGCCTGCTCCAGGGTGTCACAGGTCAGCACGCCGTTGCCCACGGGGGTGGACTGGCGCAGCGCCACCTCGGTGAGCCCCTGCGTCACCGACTGGCACACGTACTCGAAGTGCGGGGTCCCGCCGCGGATGACCGCGCCCAGCGCGATCACCGCGTCGTGGCGGCGGGCCAGCTCCTGGGCCACCACCGGGATCTCGACCGCCCCGGCCACCCGGACCACCACCGGCTCGGCGGCACCCGACCCCTTGACCACCGCCAGCGCGTTGGCCAGCATCGGCTCCACGATCGGCGCGTTCCACCGGGTCACCACGATGCCCACCGACATGCCGGAGGCGTCGACGTCCTGCCCCTGCGGGCGTCCTTCACCGCTCATCGCTTCTTCGCTCCAGTCGTCTCGTTCTCGTGGGTCAGTCGGTGACGCCGGACAGGTCGTGCCCCATCCGGTCGCGCTTGGTCCGCAGGTAGGCGGCGTTGTCGGCGGTGAGGAACGCGGGCATCAGCACCCGCTCCTTGACCCGCACCCCGTGCCGCTCCAGGCCCTGGGCCTTCTCCGGGTTGTTGGACAGCAGCCGCACTGAGGAGACGCCCAGGTCGGCGAGGATCTGCGCCCCGGCGCCGAACTCCCGGGCGTCCGCCGGCAGCCCCAGCCGCAGGTTCGCGTCGACGGTGTCCATCCCCTCGTCCTGGAGGGCGTAGGCGCGCAGCTTGTGCAGCAGCCCGATGCCGCGCCCCTCGTGCCCGCCCAGGTAGACGAGCACCCCGCGGCCCTCGCGGGCGATGTCGGCCATGGCCGCGTCCAGCTGCGGGCCGCAGTCGCAGCGGTGCGACCCGAACGCGTCGCCGGTCAGGCACTCCGAGTGCAGCCGCACCAGGACGTCGGTGCCGTCCCCCAGGTCGCCCATGACCAGGGCGACGTGCTCGGCGCCGTCGGCCGTCCCCTTGAACCCGACGGCGCGCCACTGCCCGTACCGGTTGGGCATGCGGGTCTCCACCAGGCGGGTCACCAGCGGCGGGTGGGCCTCCTCCTCGGTGAGCGACTCGCCCAGCGCCAGGCGGTACGCGGCCAGCTGCTCCACCGACACCAGCTTCAGGCCGTGCTCGTCCGCGAACTCGCGCAGGCGCGGCAGCCGCGCCATGGTGCCGTCGTCCTCGACCACCTCGGCCAGCACGCCGGCGGGGCGCAGGCCGGCCAGCCTGGCGAAGTCCACCGACGCCTCGGTGTGGCCGCGCCGGGCCAGCACGCCGCCCGGACGGGCGCGCAGCGGCAGGATGTGCCCGGGGCGCACGAAGTCGGTGGGGCGGCTCCCGGCGGAGGCCAGCAGGCGGATCGTGTGCGCCCGGTCGGCGGCGGAGATGCCGGTGCTGACGCCCTCGCGGGCGTCCACCGTCACGGTGTAGGCGGTGCGCAGGCTCTCCTCGTTGCGCGCCGTCATCAGCGGCAGGTCGAGCCGGTCCAGGTCCGGGCCCTCCATGGGCACGCAGACCACGCCGGAGGTGTAGCGGATCATGAACGCCAGCAGCTCGGGGGTGGCGAGCTCGGCCGCGAAGATGATGTCGCCCTCGTTCTCGCGGTCCTCGTCGTCCACCACCACGATGGCGCGTCCGGCGGCGAAATCGGCGATGGCGTCCTCGATCGGGTCGAGGACCACGGGCCGCTCGGCGTCGGCCGCGGCCGGGGTGGTGTCGGTGACGGTCATTCCCGCTCCAGGTGTCGGTGGGTGTGGTGTGGGATCGGTGGCGGCCCGTCGGGGTCCGCTCCGGCGGGGGTCAGGTGTGCGCGCGGCCCTCGGCGGCGGCCACGGCGGTGATGCGCTCCACGTACTTGGCGACCACGTCGACCTCGATGTTCACGGCGGCGCCGACGGCCAGGGAGCCCAGAGTGGTGGCGCGCAGGGTCTCCGGGATGAGGCTGACCTCGAAGAACCCCCGGGCCGCGCCCGGGTCGCTGACGGCCGACACGGTCAGGCTGGTGCCGTCGACCGTGATCGACCCCTTCTCGACCACGTACCGGGACAGCCCGGCGGGCAGCTCGAACCGTAGAACATCCCAGTTGTCGCCCGGATTCCGGGAGACCAGGCGGGCGGTGCCGTCCACGTGGCCCTGCACGATGTGCCCGCCCAGGCGCGAGTCGACGCGCGCGGCGCGTTCGAGGTTGACCGGGGAGCCGGCGGCCAGGGAGCCCAGGGAGGAGCGGTCCAGGGACTCCTTCATGACGTCGGCGGTGAAGGTGCCCTCGCCGCGGTCGACGACGGTCAGGCACACGCCGTTGACGGAGATGGAGTCGCCGTGGCCGGCGTCGGAGGAGACCAGGGGGCCGCGCACGGTGAGCCGAACGGCCTCGCCCGCGGTGCCCGCGGGGGTGAGGGAGACGACCTCGCCGAGCTCTTCCACGATTCCTGTGAACACGCCCTTGCCTTCCCAATCGCCTGGTACGGCTCCGGGGCGTGTGCGGAACATGCGTCCACGGCGGGTCGGCGAAGGGCCGCGGGCACGGGGGCACCACGGCACACAGACCGTCCCGACGCGTGCTGCCTCCCATCCGGACTTTCACCGTCGGTACCGGAATTCCACCGGTTCAACCGGCCGATGGACTCGGCCGGGTCGCGGACTGTCACCGCCGGTTCGGACTTTCACCGACCCCGGAGCACGCATTCTCAACTGATGTCTGAGACGCCAACGATCTTAACGCCGCAGTAGCAACAGCGCATAGTTCGTGTGATGGGGATCATGCCCCGGGCAGGTCGTCCAGCCGGTCCCGCGCGTGTCCGCCCTGGCCGGGGGGCGTGCCGGGGCGCTCCGCCAGCCCGCTGCGCACGAACAGCTCCGGCGCGCCGAAGGTGATCCAGAACAGGATCGCGCCGGAGGCGGCGAAGGAGGCGACGGCGTCGGCCATCCCGGTGAGCGGCCCGGACAGCAGCCGGGAGAGGACCTCGATGCACAGGACCACGGACAGGCCCAGGACGAACCGGGCGGCGCGCGCGCCGATCCGCCCCCGGGCCGAATACCAGCCGCGGCGGTCCAGCAGTGTGAGCCCGACGAGGACGGCCAGCAGCGCGCCCGACGTGGAGTAGACGCCGGAGAGGGTGTACCCGGCCGGGTCGGGCGGGACGGCCCCGATCCACCCGGCGGGGACGGTCCAGTCGCCGCGGGCGGTGTAGCGCCACAGTGCGGCCAGGACGCAGGGCACCAGCGCCGCCGCGACCGCGAGGGACGCCCAGCGCGCCGTCGGCAGCCCGCGCCACCAGGCCAGGACGCGGTCCTCCCAGCGCAGGAACGCCCACAGGATCAGCGCCCCCAGCAGGACGCCGACGACGACGTCGCTGATGAAGTGCGCGCCCAGGTAGACGCGGGAGAAGCAGATGAGGGCGGCCAGCGCGAGCGCGGCCCACAGCAGCCCGCGGCGGCCGGACCTGATCCCCGCGTACCCCAGGACCACCGTGGCGCCCTGAGCGTGCCCCGAGGGCATGCCGAAGCTCGACTCGCTCGTGTGCTGGGCGATCTGCGCGCTGTACCAGGAGGGGCGCGACCCGTGGACGAAGAGCTTGAGCAGGTGGTTGACCACCGACGAGGAGATGGCCAGGACCAGCAGCCGGCCGCCCAGGCCGGGGCTGACGCACCAGAAGACCAGCGCCAGCAGGGGGATGACGACCGCCTGGGCACCGAGGCCGGTGACGGCGGTCAACGGCAGGACCGGCCAGTCGGCCAGGCCCTGGAGCCACTCGATGGGCGCGGTCTCCGCGTCCCACAGCACGTCCATGATCACAGCGCGCACCCCAGGTGTCCGCGCTTGGCTACGTGCTCACGCCGCGCCGCTCCCCCAGACCGCCGGCGCGGGGGGAAGACGGAGCCGCGACCAAGCTGAATCGACGACTACGGTGCGCCAGCCTAGGGGGTGCGGCGGGGCGGTGGCCAGTCGGGGCCCCGGCCGCACCGGGATCGTTATCCCCGGGCGGCGGCCTCGACGGCCTGGGCGCGCAGGGAGTCGATCGCCTTGGCGGGGTCCTGGGCGCCGTAGACGGCGGACCCGGCGACGAAGACGTCGGCCCCGGCCTCGGCGGCGCGTTCGATGGTCTCGTCACTGACGCCGCCGTCGACCTGGAGCCAGACGGAGGCCTCGCGGCCGTCGAGGATCTCGCGGGCCCGGCGGATCTTGGGCAGGACCAGGTCGAGGAACTTCTGGCCGCCGAAGCCGGGCTCGACGGTCATGAGCAGGAGCATGTCCATCTCGCCCACGAGGTCGGCGTAGGGCTCGACCGGCTCGGCGGGGTTGAGGGCCAGCCCGGCGCGGGCGCCCAGGCGGCGGATCTCGCGCAGGGTGCGCACGGGGGCGCTCGCGGCCTTGGCGTGGATGGTGACGCTGCCGGCCCCGGCCTCGGCGTAGGCGGGCGCCCAGCGGTCGGGGTCCTCGATCATGAGGTGGCAGTCCAGGGGGGTGTCGGTCGCCTTGAGCAGGGACTCGACGATGGGCAGGCCGAGCGTGAGGTTGGGGACGAAGTGCCCGTCCATCACGTCGACGTGCAGCCAGTCGGCGTTGGGGACGGCGGCGGCCTCGTCGGCCAGGCGCGCGAAGTCGGCGCTGAGGATGCTGGGTGAGATCTGGATTGCCACGCCTGGCAGTGTAGCCAGGGCGGTGGCGGCCGCGGTGCCGGGGCGCCCGGTCGGACCTGGGTGCTTTTGCGAAAAGCACCAACTTGACGATGTAGATCACGCTTGTCCGGTTCTGCCGGGAAAGCCCGGCGGCGCTCCGGGCGGGAGCGCCGCCGGGCGCCGCGTCAGTTCCGGCGCAGCAGGGCCAGGAACATGGCGTCGGTACCGTGCCGGTGCGGCCAGAACTGCGCGTAGTTCCCGTCCTCCCCGGCCGCCAGGCCGGGCACCTCGTCCAGCAGGTCGGGGGCGCGCAGCAGGGTGAGGTCGTCGCGCTCGGCCAGGACGCGGCGCACGATCGCGTCGGTCTCGTCCAGGTGCGGGGAGCACGTCACGTACGCCACCACCCCGCCCGGCCGCACCGACTCCACGGCGCTGACCAGCAGGT
The DNA here is from genome assembly GCF_019598965.1 of Nocardiopsis sp. MT53. Lineage (NCBI taxonomy): Bacteria > Bacillati > Actinomycetota > Actinomycetes > Streptosporangiales > Nocardiopsidaceae > Nocardiopsis > Nocardiopsis sp. MT53. Next base: position 121,745 of record NZ_CP080599.1, read on the forward strand.
CGTGCTGGAGCGGGGCGAGCTCGGCCGCGGAGTCCTCGGTGCGCCGCCAGCGCGCCTCGGGGCGGCGGCGCAGCGCGCCCAGACCCGTGCAGGGCACGTCGGCCAGGACCCGGTCGAACGTCCCGGGGCGCCAGGCCGGCCGGGTGCCGTCGGCGGCGATCGCCCGGCCGGCGTCGCGCGGGGCGCGGCGCACCGCGCCCGCGACCAGCCCGGCGCGGGCCGGCTGGACCTCCGAGGCCACCAGGCGGGCCTCGCGCCGCCCGGCCAGAGAGGCGAGCAGCCCGGCCTTGCCGCCGGGGCCCGCGCACATGTCCAGCCACAGTTCGTCGCGGCCCTGGACGTCGACCCGGGTCAGGGCGAGCGCCACCAGCTGGCTGGCCTCGTCCTGGACCGCGGCGCGGCCCTGGCGGACCTCGCGGATCGCCGCCGGGTCGCCCTCGGTCAGCCGCGCGCCGAACGGCGAGTACGGGGTGGGCTCGGCCCCGGCCGCGACCAGGTCCTCGACGGTGGCGCGGCCCGGCTTGGCCACCAGGGTCACCCTGGGCCGCTCGTTGTGGGCGGCGAGCAAGCGCTCGGTCTCCACCAGGCCCGTCTTGGACCGCTCCCCCAGGGCGCGGGCCAGCTCCTTGACGATCCAGCGCGGGTGGCTGTGCACCACCGACAGGTACCCGCTGGGGTCCACGGCGCGGTCCGGGGCCACGACCCCGGTCCACTCGTCCAGGTCGCGGGCGGACACCTTGCGCAGGACGGCGTTGGCGAACCTGGCCCGGTGCTGGCCGACCACCCGGCGGGCCAGGTCCACGGTGGCGCTGACGGCGGCGTGCGGCGGGATCTTGGTGGACAGCAGCTGGTGGGCGCCCAGCCGCAGCAGCGGCAGCACCTCGGCGTCCACGGAGGCCAGGGTGCGGTCCACGCACGTCTCCATGATCGCGTCGTAGGTCCCCTGGAGGCGCAGCGTGCCGTAGGTCAGCTCGGTGGCCAGGGCCGCGTCGCGGCCGGCGATGCCGCGTTCGTTGAGCAGGGAGGGCAGCAGCAGGTTGGCGTAGGCGTCGCGGTCCTGGACCGCGCGCAGGACGTCGTAGGCGACCCGGCGGGCCGGGTCGCGGGGCGCGCCGGGCTTCGCGGCAGCGCCCTGGGCCCCGCCGGACCGTGCCCCGCCTGGGCGGGGCCCGCGGCGCGGACGGCGGTACGGGGATCGGGACTGCTCGCTCAAGGTGTGCTGCTCCTGGGCCTGAAGGACGTGACCGGGTGGGGCGCGGCCCCACCCGGTCGAGCCTACGGCAGCTCAGTCGCCCAGGCGGTCATCCGCGGTGGGACGCACGCCACGGGCCCAGTCCACGGCGTTCATCGCGCGCTTGCCCTGGGGCTGCACCTCGCCCAGCCGCACCGGGTGGGTGGCGGTGCCGACCAGGACCCGCTTCTTGTCGGCGTGCAGGCGGCCCGGGTCCAGGGCCGGGGTGTCGGCGTCGGTGACGGGGACGAGGGGGCCGAGCTTGAGCCGCGCGCCGCGGAAGGTCGTCCAGGCGCCGGGGGCGGGCGTGCAGGCGCGCACCAGCCGGTCAACGCGCTGGGCCGGGGCGGTGAAGTCGACCTCGGCGTCCGCCGGCTCCAGCTTGGAGGCGTAGGAGACCTCGGCGTCGGGCTGCGGGACCGGGGACAGCTCGCCCGAGGCGATGCCGTCGACGGTGCGGACCAGCAGCCCCGCGCCCGCGTCGGCCAGCCGGTCCAGGAGTTCGCCGCTGGTGTCGGTGGGGCGCACGGCCTCGGTGAGGGTGCCGTAGACGGGGCCGGCGTCCAGCTCCTTGACGATCCGGAACGTGGAGGCCCCGGTGACGTCGTCGCCGTGCAGGACGGCGTGCTGGACCGGGGCGGCGCCGCGCCACGCCGGCAGCAGGGAGAAGTGCAGGTTGACCCAGCCGTGGCGGGGGATGTCCAGGGCGGCCTGGGGCAGCAGCGCCCCGTAGGCGACCACCGGGCAGCAGTCGGGGGCGATCTCGGCCAGGCGGGCCAGGAAGTCGGGGTCGCCCGCCTTGGCGGGCTTGAGGACCTCGATGCCCGCCTTCTCGGCGAGCTCGGCGACCGGGCTGGGGGACACCTTGCGCCCGCGCCCGGAGCGGGCGTCGGGGCGGGTGACGACGGCGGCGACCTCGTGGTCGGAGTCGATCAGCGCCTGTAGGGACGGAACCGCGACCTGCGGTGTTCCGGCGAAGACGAGTTTCATGCGGGTCCCCCCTGGCTGTGCGGTCCGCGGCCCACCGCCGCGGTTCCCAGTTCTACCAGCCGTACCGGGCGCCCCACGGCCGGTGTCGCCGGGTTCTGGTACACCAGAGGGTGATGACATCCCAGCCCACCGGACCCGAGGGGGTCCTCTTCGAGCTTCCCGCCGCGCCCCCGGCGGAGAAGGAGCAGGAGAAGAAGCGGTCCGGCCGCCCGGCCCCGCGCACGCCCGCCGAGCGGCTGCCGGTCGCGCGCGTGGTCGTGGACACCCCGCTGCCGCACCTGGACCGGTACTTCGACTACCGGGTGCCCGCCGACATGGACGAGGCCGCGGTGCCGGGCTGCCGGGTGCGGGTGAGGTTCAACAACCGGAAGCTGACCGGGTTCCTGGCCGAGCGGGTGGAGGCGTCGGAGTTCACCGGCCGGCTGGCCTACCTGGACTCGGTGGTCTCCCCCGAGCCGGTGCTCACCCCCGAGGTCCTGGGGCTGTCCCGCGCGGTCGCGGACCGGTACGCGGGCACCCTGAGCGACGTGCTGCGGCTGGCGGTGCCGCCCCGGCACGCCCGGGCCGAGAAGGAGGAGCCCGCCGGGGGCGCCGAGGGGGGGTTCGCCGCACCGGGGGCGGGACCGTGGGAGGACTACCCCGACGGCCCGGCGTTCCTGGCGGAGCTGGCCGCGGGGAGGGCGCCCCGGGCCGTGTGGAACGCGCTGCCGGGGCCGGACTGGCCCGAGGCGATCGCCGTGGCCGCGGGCACCGCGCTGGCCGCCGGGCGGGGCACCGTGGTCGTGGTGCCCGACGGGCGCGACGTGGAGCGGGTGGACGCGGCACTGACCGCGGTGCTGGGCCCGGACCGGCACGTGGCGCTGACCGCCGGACTGGGCCCCGCCGAGCGGTACCGGCGGTGGCTGGCGGTGCTGCGCGACCGGGTGCGGGTGGTGGTGGGCACACGGGCGGCGGCGTTCGCCCCCGTGCGCGACGTGGGCCTGGTGGTGCTGTGGGACGACGGCGACGACGTGCACGCCGACCCGCACGCCCCCTACCCGCACGCGCGCACGGTGCTGTCGATGCGCGCCCACCGGGCGGGGGCGGGGGCGCTGATCGGCGGGCACACCCGGACCACCGACGCCCAGATGCTGGTGGACTCGGGCTGGGCCGGGCAGCTGGTCGCCGACCGGGCGGTGCTGCGCAGGCGCGCCCCGGTGGTGCGGGCCGCGGGGGACGACCGCGAGCTGGAACGGGACGGGGCGGCGCGCTCGGCGCGGCTGCCGGGGCTGGCGCTGCGGGTGGCGCGGCAGGCGTCCCGGGAGGGCGCGGTGCTGTTCCAGGTGCCGCGGCGCGGCTACCTGGCGACGCTGGCCTGCGCGGGCTGCCGGGAGCCCGCGCGCTGCGACGCCTGCCACGGGCCGCTGGCGGTGCGCGGCTCGCACGCCCTGCCCTCCTGCGGGTGGTGCGGCCGGGTGGCGGGCGCGTGGGCGTGCCCCGAGTGCGGGGTGAACCGGATGCGCGCGGTGGTGGTGGGCGACCGGCGCACCGCCGAGGAGCTGGGGCGGGCGTTCCCGTCGGTGGCGGTGCGCACCTCCGGCCGCGACGAGGTGCTGCCCGCGGTGCCGGGGACGCCGTCGCTGGTGGTGGCCACCCCGGGGGCCGAACCGGTGGCCGAGGGCGGGTACGCGGCGGCGGTGCTGCTGGACGGCTGGGCACTGCTCAACCGGCTGGACCTGCGGGCGGCCGAGGAGACGCTGCGGCGGTGGCTGAGCGCCGCGGCGCTGGTGCGCCCGGGCGGCACGGTGGTGGTGTGCGCCGAGGCGTCGTCGCCGGTGGTGCAGTCGCTGGTGCGCTGGGACCCGGCGGGGTTCGCCGAACGCGAGCTGGCCGACCGCCGCGAGCTGGGGTTCCCCCCGGCGGTGTCGATGGCGTCGGTGACCGGCGGCCCCGACCACGTGCGCGAGCTCCTGGACCAGGTGGAGCTGCCCGAGGGCGTGGAGCTGCTGGGCCCGGTGCCCGTCGGGCCCGACCGCGAGGGCCCCGCCGGGCCGGGCGGGGCCGGCACCACCGAGCGCGCCCTGCTCCGGGTGTCCCGCGCGGGGGTGGGCCCCCTGGCCCGCTCCCTCAAGGCCGCCGCGGCCGCCCGCAGCGCCCGCCGCGAGGAGCGCCTGGCCCAGATCCGCGTCGACCCCCTCCACGTGGTCTAGGGCTTCGCTGCGCGGGCGAGTTCGGAGGCCAGGCGGCGGGCGAGCCCGGGGTCGGCCGCCGCGATCTCGGCGATGAGCAGGTCGGCCAGGGCCGCCAGCGGCTGGAGCAGGCCCTCTCGGGAGGTGTCGGCGGGCAAGGACGCGGCCAGCGGGCCCAGGACCTCCGGCGGCAGCAGGTGGGCGCCCTTGGCGTGGGCGGCGGGCAGCCCCCGGTTGCGGCAGGCCAGGGCGATGGCCTGGGTGCGCAGGGCTCCGATCCAGTGGACGGCCTGCCAGATGCGGCCGCGTTCGACGCAGGTACGGGCGTGCAGGGCGTGGTGCCAGGCCAGGCCGATGAGGGTGTCGGGGTCGGGCTCGGCGAAGGGTTCCAGGGCGTGGTCCCGGCCGAACAAGGTCCGCCACTGCGGGCCCCGGGCGCCGAACTCCTCCCCCGGGACAACGGTGAGGTCGACCTCGGGACCGCCAGGGAGCAGGAACACCCGGACCGCACCGGGCCGGGACAGTGGCAGGTCCCAGTGGTGGACCGCCGCGTACCGGCCGGTGAGCAGGTCCGTCCAGTCCGCCAGGACCGCCTCGTGCGGTCCGGCGGTGCCCAGGACGAGGTCGATGTCGGACCAGGGGTCGGCCGTGCCGGCGGCGAGCGAGCCGGTCAGCGCGGCCCCGATCACGGCCGGGTCGGCGCGGGCGCGCTCCATCAGGTCGGAGAGGAGGCGGTCGCGGCGTCCCGGATCGGGCGGGGTCACCGGAGTCCCGCGCGGTAGAGGTCGCGGAGCAGGGAGATCTCGGCGCTGTGGTGGATGACCTCGCGCTGGACGTGCAGGACGAGGGCGACCATGGGGAAGTCGGACCACTCGGGGGACTCGGCGCCGCCGACCGGGGCGGCCAGGCCCTCCTCGTCCAGGGAGCGGACGTGGTCGGACCAGGAGAGGTACGCCAGGCGCAGGCGCTCGCGGGCGCCGTCGGCGGTGCCGGGCCATTCGACGCCGTGCAGGGCGCCGTGGCCGAAGTGGCGGTCGTCGCGCAGCTCCAGGACCTCGACGACGATGTGGCCCAGCCGCCAGGCGATGGTGGTGACCGGCGGCGGGTCGGGCTCGGGACTCGCCCGGTCGGGGCGGAAGCGGCCGTCGGGGCCGGGGCGCACGCCCCAGGCGCCGGGGGCGGGCTCCCAGTGGAACTCCGCGTCGGTGAGCCCCTCCAGCCGGGGCCACAGCGAGAAGTCCCAGTAGAACTGGAGCTGCGCCAGGATCTCGCCCGTCCAGTTCAGCGTCGCCATCGGTTCCCGCCCCCGCCCCGTGCGGGCGCGCGGCCGAGCGCGCCCAGGATCCCGCTGCCGCGGGCCGCCACGTCCTCGTCCGGATAGGGCCACCACACCAGGTCGGCGGCCCCGGGTTCGACGGGGTGGAAGGGGGCCAGGGCGCGCAGCAGCACCTGGTGGGGCGCGGTGGAGGCCAGGGCGAGGTGGCCGCCGCCGCGCAGCAGGCCGTACAGGTCGGCGATGCCCCCGGGCGGGGCGTCGGCGGGGAAGGGCCGGGTCATGAGAACGGCGACGGGCTCGTCGAGGTCGACGAGCCCGGAGGTGGCGAGGCGGTGCAGGGCGGCGGAGGGGCCGCCCTCGGAGGAGACGACGGCCCCGTCGGAGGAGGCGAGGGTGCCGGCGACCCCGGGCGGGGCGACGTGGACGACGCGGGCGCCGGGCCGGTGGGCGCGGACCATGGCGGCCAGGCCGGGCACCGGGCAGCCCCAGTCGACGAACTGGCCGGTCCCGGCGTCCGCGCACAGGTAGGCGGTCACCCGGTCCAGGAACGCGGTGTGGCGGCGGGCGGCCTCGTCGGGCTCCGGGCTCGGGCGCGGGGGCCGGCCGCGCAGGTCGACGACGCCGGATCCGCGTGCGGGTCGGCGCACCGGCTCGCGGTGGGCGCCCCTGAGCGGTCCCGCCTCGTTGCCTCGGACGTCCGTCACGATCACGCTCCCCCAGCCGGTCCGCTCGTGGGAGGCCGGCGCGCCGTCGGCAGGACCGGTCGGGTCCGCGGCACCGCGCCATGCCATCAGGGCCTGATGCTACCCCTTGGGAAAGTGATTCCCGGCACACCCCTGTGTGTTATGTGCCCTATTTCGTCGTTTGTTGCGCCTTGTGCCCTCAGGGATTCCGAGGCGTAAGTCCTGAAAAGCACATCGGGGGCGCCGCCCGCGGGCGGCGCCCCCGACCGGGGACCTCCCGCCCCGGGGGCGGCGGGAGGGCCGCCCCGCCGCAGGGGGCCCGGCGGGGTGGGGCGTCAGCGGGGGTCGGGCACCGGGACCAGGCGTCCGTCCGCGTCCGCGTACTCCCAGCGCGGGCCGTGCTCGACCAGGTCGGCGACCGCGCCGACGAGCCGGTCCACGTGCTCCCGCGTGGTGCCGACGCCCAGGCTGGCCCGGACCGCCTGGCCGTGGCCCGCGGGCAGCAGGTGGCGGGTCAGCGGGTGGGCGCAGAAGAGGCCGTCGCGGACGCCGATGCCGTACTCGGCCGACAGCGCCGCCGCCAGCAGGTCGGCGGGGATCCCGTCCACGACGAACGACACGATGCCCACCCGCGGGTGGTCCTCGTCCCACAGGGACAGCTCGTGCACGCCGCCGATCCCGGCCAGTCCCGCGCGCAGCCGCTCCACCAGCGAGGTCTCGCGGATGTGCAGCAGTTCCTGCACGCGGGGGGTGAGGGTGTCGCAGGCCGCGGCCAGGGCGACCGCGCCCAGCACGTTGGGGCTGCCCGCCTCGTGCCGGGCCGGCAGGTCGTTCCACACCACGTCGTCCTCGGTGACCAGCCGTGTGGCGCCGCCGCCGGACAGGTAGGGCGCGGCCTCGCGCAGCCAGTCGGCGCGCCCGGCCAGCACGCCCGACCCGAACGGGGCGTAGAGCTTGTGGGCGGACAGGGCAACGTAGTCGGCGCCGGTGGCCGACAGGCTGAACGGCAGGTGCGGGGCGTACTGCGCGGCGTCCACCACCACACGGGCGCCCTCGGCGTGGGCGGCCGCCACCAGCTCCTCGACCGGCCAGATCTCGCCGGTGACGTTGGAGGCGGCGGTGACGCAGAGCAGGCGCGGCCCCCGCGGGGCGGCGGCCAGCGCGGCGCGGGCGGTGTCGACCGCCGCCCCGGGGGACTCCGGCAGCGGCAGGCGCACGACCGACCCGGCGCGGGAGGCCGGGTGCTCCCAGGGCAGCAGGCTCGCGTGGTGCTCGGACTCGAACACGACCACCGTGCAGTCCTGCGGCACCGCGCGGGCCAGCAGGTTGAGGGCGTCGGTGGTGCCGCGCACGAAGACCACCGCGTCGGCGGGCTCGGAGCGCACCCCCAGGAAGCGGGCCACCGAGCGGCGGGCCCGCTCGTAGGCCTCGGTGCTGACCCGGGAGTGGTGGCCGGCGCCGCGGTGAACGCTGGCGTAGTAGGGCAGGGCCGCCGCCAGGGCCTCGGCGACCGGGGTCAGACAGGGGGCGCTGGCCGCGTAGTCCAGGTTGGCGTACTCGACGCGCTCGCCGGAGACCAGGGGGACACCCTCATCGGCGGTGACGATCGTGCACCGGCCCAGGTCGGGCTGGGCGGAGCGGGCGGAGCCGATGGGAGTGACGACGGTCATGGCACACCTCTTCTGTGGGTCGTGGGACCCACGGGTGCCGGTGGGGCAGCGCCAAGGGTCCGCGCTTGTCCGACACGGTCGTGTCGGGACCTGGTCCTCACCCGGGGCACCCCACCGCGGAAGGAGGGTTGCCGACCAGCGAGCCGGGGCTTCGCGCTGGTACTCGTGACCTGCGACGCAGGTTAACACAGCGCTCGCGGAACGCAACAGGGCGGTCCGGCTGTGGCCCGGGACACCCTTTCGCGCCTTTCCGCTCGACAGCCGGGGAACGGGCGCGCCATACTGGTCCGCATCTGCCCTCACGTCGCGGGTGTCCGGTTCCCCCCGGACGCCTCCCAGGCGCGAGACTCCAGAGCATCGGAGTTTTCGCATGCCCGCGATCAAAGAGGTGACGTACGTGCACGACCGTATGCAGCAGGTCTTCCGCAATCCCCGGGTCGTCCTGATCTCCGGCTACGCCCGCCTGCCCGACTCCGTGGCCAGCCATTCGCAGTACCAGCGCCTGGGCGTCGTCCTGGCGGTGGACACCGCCGACGGCCGGATCGTCGCCGCCGACACCACGCTCCTGACCGACCTGGCCAAGGACTTCTTCCGGGCCCTGGTCGAGGGCGAGTCGGTCACCGAGGACATCGCCGAACTGGTGCGCCGGGTGCAGACCCGCTACGCGGGCCAGTCCGGGGCCGCCCTCACCACCGCGCTGCGCCGCTGCCTGGAGAGCTACTACCAGCTCAGGGACGACCACCAGTTGCCGAGCGGCGAGGAGTGAACCCGTTGTCCGTGCCTCAACCCCTGCCCCTGACCGGGGTGCGCGTCGCCGACCTGTCCCGGGTCCTGGCCGGCCCCTACGCCACCATGCTCCTGGCCGACATGGGGGCCGAGGTGATCAAGGTGGAGCAGCCCGGCCGGGGCGACGACACCCGCGCCTGGGGCCCGCCCTGGGCGGGCGGGGAGGCCGCCTACTTCCTGTCGGTGAACCGCAACAAGCGCAGCCTGGCCGTCGACCTGAAGGACCCCGACGGGCGGGCCGCCGTCCAGGAGCTGTGCGCGGGAGCCGACGTGGTGGTGCAGAACTTCCGCCCCGGCGTCATCGACCGCCTGGGCCTGGGCTACGCCGACGTCAGCGCCCGCAACCCGGCCGTCGTGTACTGCTCGGTGAGCGGGTTCGGGCCCGAGCACGAGCCGGCGGGCCGTCCCGGGTTCGACATCGTGGTGCAGGCCGAGAGCGGCCTGATGGGCACCACGGGCCCCGCCGAGGGCCCGGCCAGCAAGGTCGGGGTGGCCCTCACCGACGTGCTCACCGGGCTCAACGCCGCGGTGGGCATCCTGGGCGCCCTGATGCGGGCCCGCACCACCGGCCGGGGCGAGGAGATCAGCGCGTCCCTGATCAACTCCACCCTGTCCGGTCTGGTCAACCTCACCCAGCAGGCGCTGGTGACCGGGGCCGAGCCCGCCCGGGTCGGCAACGCGCACACCACGATCGTGCCCTACCAGGCGTTCCCCACCGCCGACGCCGACCTCGTCATCGCCGCCGGCAACGACGCGCTCTACCTGCGCATGTGCGAGGCGCTGGAGCGGCCCGACCTGGCCGCGGACCCCCGTTACGCCACCAACCCGGGCCGGGTGGAGCACCGCGGGGAGCTGGTCGGGGAGATCAGCGCGACCCTGCGCTCCCGGTCCGCCGACCACTGGGCCGAGCGCCTGCTGGCGGCGGGCGTGCCCGTGGGCCGGGTCCGCGGGGTGCTGGACGCGCTGCGCACCGCCGACGCCCGCGGCGACGACGTGCTGCGCGCCGTCGACCACCCCACCGCCGGCCTCCTGGAGCAGGTCCGCGCCGGGTTCCGGCTGGAGAACACGCCTCCCCCGCTGACCGCGCCGCCCCTGCTGGGGCAGCACTCCCGGGAGATCCTCACCGAACTGGGCCTGGCCGCGGACCTGATCGACGCGATGGTCGAACGCGGCGCCGTCCAACAGCACCCGAAAGGAAACCCATGAGCGACCGCAAGGCACCCGCCCCGGACCCCCGCGACTTCCTGGCCGTGGACGCCGGACTGGACGACACCGAGCGCGACGTGCGCGACGCGGTCCGGGCGTTCGCCGCCCGCGAGCTGCTGCCCCACGTGGCGGACTGGTTCGAGGCCGGCACCCTGCCCGACCCGCGCGGCCTGGCCAAGGCGTTCGGCGACCTGGGCGTGCTCGGCATGCACCTGGAGGGGTACGGCTGCGGCGGCTCCAGCGCCGTCGCCTACGGCGTGGCCTGCCGCGAGCTGGAGGCGGTGGACTCGGGGCTGCGCAGCTTCGTGTCCGTGCAGGGCTCCCTCGCCATGGCCGCGATCCACAAGTACGGCTCCGAGGAGCAGAAGGAGCACTGGCTGCCCCGCATGGCCGCGGGCGAGGCCATCGGCTGCTTCGGCCTGACCGAGCCCGACTCCGGCTCCGACCCGGGCTCGATGCGCACGCGCGCCCGCCGCGACGGCTCCGACTGGGTGCTCGACGGCACCAAGATGTGGATCACCAACGGGTCCGTCGCCGACGTCGCCGTGGTGTGGGCCGCCACCGACGAGGGCATCCGCGGGTTCGCGGTGCCCACCGACACCCCCGGGTTCACCGCCAACGTCGTCCACAGGAAGCTGTCGCTGCGCGCCTCCATCACCTCCGAGCTGGTGCTGGAGGGGGTCCGGCTGCCCGCCGACGCGGTCCTGCCGGGCTCGCGCGGGCTGGGCTCCCCGCTGTCCTGCCTCAACGAGGCCCGCTACGGGATCGTGTGGGGCGCGGCGGGCGCGGCCCGCGCCTGCTACGAGGCGGCGCTGGAGTACGCGGGCACCCGCGAGCAGTTCGGCAGGCCGATCGCCGGCTTCCAGCTGACGCAGCGCAAGCTCGCCGACATGGTCGTGGACGTCGGCCACGCCGGCCTGACCGCCCTCCAGATCGGGCGGCTCAAGGACCGGGGGCTGGCCCACCACAACCACGTCAGCTTCGGCAAGTTCGCCAACGTCGCCGCGGCCCAGCGGGTGGCCGCGGCGGCCCGGTCGGTGCACGGGGCCAACGGGATCACGCTGGAGTACCCGGTGATGCGGCACATGGTGAACCTGGAGACGGTGGCCACCTACGAGGGCACCGAGGAGATCCACGCGCTGAGCATCGGACAGGCGGTGACCGGCATCTCGGCCTTCCGGTGACCTCCGGCCTGCCGTTCCCCCCGGGCAACCACCACAATGGGGGGCAAGCGATCGAGGGAGTAGCCAGATGGTGGACGAACCGGCGAAGCGGTTCGAGATGACGCGCGGCCGACGGGTGCTCAACGCGGCGCTCGGCGGCTTCGTCAAGTACGGGGTGTGCCCGCCCGACACGTACCTGCTCACGACGCGGGGGCGCAGGACGGGCTTCCTGCGCACCGTCCCGATCAACCTCGTGGACAACAACGAGGGCCGGTTCCTGGTCGCCCCCTACGGGGAGGTCGACTGGGTGCGCAACATCCGCGCGGACGGGTTCGCGACGCTGCGCAAGGGCGGCTGGATCGAGCTGGTCAGCGTGCGCGAACTGGACGCCGCGGAGGCGGCCCCGGTGCTGCGCGAGTACGTGGACCACCCCCGCGCCCTGGTGGTGGCACCGTACTTCGAGGCCCCGCCGGACGCGCCGGCCGAGGCCTTCGAGGCGGAGGCGCACCGGCACCCGGTGTTCCAGATCGTGCGGTCCACGACGATCCGCATCTGAGCGCGCGGCCCCGGCCCCCCGCGGGCCGGGGCCGCCGTTCGGATTGACACCGGACGCTCATGAGTGTGTACTCACTTACATGAGCGTTACCGAAGCGGGCCGTTCCACGGCCGAGGCGCGCAGGGCGGCGATCCTGCGGCACGCGGTGCCCGTCTTCGCCCGGAGCGGCTACCACGCCACCCCGGTGACGGAGATCGCCGACGCGGCCGGGATCTCCCAGGCCTACGTCTTCCGGCTGTTCGGCAGCAAGCTGGGCCTGTTCACGGCCACGCTGGACCGCTGCTTCGGGCTCATCGAACAGGCCCTGCGCGAGGGCGCGGAGAAGGCGCCCGGCGCCCCCGCGTCCCAGGTCCTGGCCGCGATGGGCGACTCCTACGCGGAGCTGATCGCCGACCGCGACCTGCTCATGCTCCAGGTGCACGCCCAGAGCGCGGCCGACGTCCCCGAGGTCCGGGAGTGCATGCGGCGCGGGTACGCCTCGGCGGTCACCCTGGTGCACGAGCTGTCCGGCGGCACCCGGGAGCAGGTCCGGTACTTCATGGCCATGGGCCTGATGTGCCACCTGATCACCGCCCTGGACCTGGACGGGGTCGACGAGCCCTGGGCCCTGACCCTGACGAGCGGCATGACCGTCCACGGGCGGCGCGCCGACGGGTGAGGGCGGACGCCCGCGGCGCCCGCCCCGGCGGTCAGTTGCGGACGCGGTACACGTCGTAGACGCCGTCCACGTTGCGCACCGCGCGCAGCACGCTGCCCAGGTGGGCGGGGTCGGCCATCTCGAACGTGAACCGGCTCTGGGCGACCCGGTCCCGGCTGGTCTGCACCGTCGCCGACAGGATGTTGACGTGCTGGTCCGAGAGCACCCGGGTGATGTCCGACAGCAGCCGGGCCCGGTCCAGCGCCTCCACCTGGAGGGCCACCAGGAACAGCGAGTCCTCCGTCGGCGACCAGTCCACCCGCACCTTGCGCTCGGGGTCCAGGGTCGCGATGTTCACGCAGTCGGCGCGGTGCACCGACACCCCGTTGCCGCGGGTCACGAAGCCGACGATGTCGTCCCCGGGCACCGGCGTGCAGCACTTGGACAGGCGCGCCCACACGTCGGCGTCGCCCTCCACGACCACGCCCGGGTTGCCGGGCTGGCGCTGGCGGGGCGCCTTGGCGGGCAGCGCCGGCTCGGCGATGTCCTCGGGGTGGTCGTCGGCCAGGCCCATGGAGTCGACCAGCTTGGCGACCACGTTCTGGGCGCTGACCTGCCGCTCCCCCACCGCCGCGTACAGGGCGTCCACGTCGGGATAGCGCAGCTCGTCGGCCAGGGCGACGATGGACTCCCCGCTGAACAGGCGCTTGACCGGGAGCTCCTGCTTGCGCATGACCTTCGCGATCTCCTCCTTGCCCTGCTCGATCGCGGCCTCGCGGCGCTCCTTGGTGAACCAGTGGCGGATCTTGTTGCGGGCGCGGGCGCTCTTGACGAAGTCGAGCCAGTCGCGGTTCGGCCCGGCGTCGGGGTCCTTGGAGGTGATGATCTCGACGGTCTCGCCGTTGTGCAGCTCGGTCTCCAGCGACACCAGGCGGCCGTTGACCCGGGCGCCCACCGTGCGGTGGCCGACCTCGGTGTGCACGGCGTAGGCGAAGTCGACCGCGGTGGCGCCCTGCGGCAGCGAGATGACGTCGCCCTGCGGGGTGAAGACGAACACCTCCTGCACCGACAGGTCGAAGCGCAGCGACTCCAGGAACTCGCCGGGGTCCTTGGTCTCCTGCTGCCAGTCGATGAGCTGGCGCAGCCACGCCATGTCGGAGCCGCCCTTGGGCGTGGCCGCGGCCCCGCCGCTGTTGCGGTCCTCCTTGTACTTCCAGTGGGCGGCGATGCCGTACTCGGCGCGCCGGTGCATGGCGCGGGTGCGGATCTGCAGCTCCACCGGGTTGCCCGAGGGCCCGATGACCGTCGTGTGCAGCGACTGGTACATGTTGAACTTGGGCATGGCGATGTAGTCCTTGAACCGCCCGGGCACGGGGTTCCACCTGGCGTGGATGGTCCCCAGGGCCGCGTAGCAGTCGCGGACGCTGTCCACCAGGACCCGCACGGCGATGAGGTCGTAGATCTCGTCGAAGCCGACGTTGCGGGCGATCATCTTCTGGTAGATCGAGTAGTAGTGCTTGGGCCGCCCCTTGACGGTGGCCTTGATCTTGGACTCGCGCAGGTCGCCGGAGACCGCCTCGATGACCTCCTGGAGGTACACGTCGCGGCGGGGGGCGCGCTCGGACACCAGGCGGGCGATCTCGTCGAACCGCTTGGGGTAGAGGGTGGCGAACGCCAGGTCCTCCAGCTCCCACTTGATGGTGTTCATGCCCAGGCGGTGGGCGAGGGGGGCGAAGATCTCCAGGGTCTCGCGGGCCTTCTTCTCCCGTTTGGCGACCGAGGGCAGGTAGCGCAGGGTGCGCATGTTGTGCAGCCGGTCGCAGAGCTTGATGACCAGCACGCGGATGTCGCGGGCCATGGCCACGACCATCTTGCGGACGGTCTCGGCCTGGGTGGCCTCGCCGTACTTGACCTTGTCGAGCTTGGTGACGCCGTCGACCAGCTCGGCGATCTCGTCGCCGAAGTCCGCCCGCAGCTCGCCGAGCGTGTACCCGGTGTCCTCGACGGTGTCGTGCAGCAGGGCGGCGGCCAGGGTGGCCTCCTGCATGCCGAGCTCGGCGAGGATGGTGGCGACGGCGAGCGGGTGGGTGATGTAGGGGTCGCCGCTCTTGCGTTTCTGGTCCCGGTGGTGGTGGGCGGCCACTTCGTAGGCGCGCTCGATGAGCCGCACGTCCACCTTGGGGTGGGTGGCGCGCACGGTCTTGATCAGTGGTTCCAGCACCGGGTTCATCGTCACTCCCCGCTGGGCGCCGAGTCGGGCGAGTCTCCTGCGGACCCGCACGGTGGAGGGCGTGGATGCGGTGGAGGGCGCCGCCGTGGCGGCGCCCTCCTGGCGGTCGTCGGTCGTGGGGGCGTTCCCGTCGGTCCCGGGGCGGGCGGCGTCCTGTCGCGTCCCGTTCCCGGATACCGCCCCGGTCGGGACCACTTCGCCTGGCATGCCTACCTCCCGCGGTTCCGCCCGGATCGTACGGGCGGTCGGCGTCGCCCGGCTGCTCCGGTGCACGTGCGTATCTTCAGGTCCGGTCGCCGATCACGGCCGCGGTGCCGCTCCCCGTCCAGTCTAGTGTCCCCCGCCCGCCTCCCACCGGGGCTGACGCGCGGCGACGCGGTCGGCGGCCGCGGGCTCAGGGAACCGCCGGTACGCCGGGTCCCGGTACGCCGGACGTCGGGTCGGCGGGTGCGGGCGGGTCTCTCAGACCGAGAGGAGGGCGTGCGGCTCCACGTCGGACAGCCTCTCGCGCCCCCCGAGAGCCGTGAGCTCCATCAGGACGGAGAATCCCACGACCGTACCACCCGCCTTGCGGACCAGGTCCACCGCGGCCCGCCCGGTGCCGCCGGTGGCCAGCACGTCGTCGACGATGAGCACCCGGGAGCCCTCGGTGACCGCGTCGGCGTGGATCTCCACGGTCGCGGTCCCGTACTCCAGATCATAGGGCTGCTCGATCACGGCCGCGGGCAGTTTCCCGGCTTTGCGCGCGGGGACGAACCCGGCGCCGAGCGCCAGGGCCACCGGGGCGCCGAAGATGAACCCGCGGGCCTCCAGCCCGACCACGTGGTCCACGCCGGCGTCCCGGAAGGGCTCGGCGAGGCCGGCGACGGTGGCGGCCAGCGCCGCGGGGTCGTTGAGCAGCGGCGTGATGTCCTTGAACAGGATGCCGGGCTTGGGGAAGTCCGGGATGTCGCGGATGCGGCCCAGGAGCAGGTCCGGGGCGGCGGCGGTGTCCGCGGGGGTGTGGTCGTGGGCCATGGTGCGGTGTGGACCTTACTGGTGTTCCGGGGTGACTGTCGTTGCGGCACGTCCGTGCCGTGCGGCGCGGGCGCGCCCGCGGGGGCGGCCGCACACGGCGGTACCGGCCCCGGTGGGGGCCGGTACCGGAGGGTCCGCGCGTCGGCGCGCCGGACCGCCGGCCCCGGGGCGGTGTCGCCACGGGGCACGTGCGGCGGCCGTCAGTTGTTGGGCTTGGGGTCGTCGTCGCCGAAGTCGGGACGGTCCTCGACCGGCGTGTCGTCGGCCTGCGGGGTGAGGATCTCGCCGATGCCCGGCTTGAGCATGCGGATCCGGGTGCCCGGCGAGATCTCGAGGATCACGTCGTTGTCCTGGACCTCGACGACGGTGCCGTAGATACCCGCCTTGGTCATGACCTCGACCCCGGGGACGAGGGCGCTCTGCATCTGCGCCTCCTGCTGGCGCCGCTTCTGGTTGGGCCGCCAGATGAGCAGCCAGAACACCAGGAGGATGAGGGCGATCATGGGGAGCGAGGAGAGGATTCCTCCGCCCGCGGGCGCGGCTCCGTCGGCGAGTTGGTAAAGGCCCTGCACGGGGCGTCCTTCCTGAAGTCTTCGTCTGTGGCCGGCGGCGCGGTCGACGCGGCGGCCACCCTGTTCGTGCCGGTCGGACGTGTTCGGCCCGCACGGCACCCGGTGGCTACAACGTTCCGGGCGGCCGATGCGTTCCTTCGGTGTCGGAACGCACTCTCCGGACCGGGGTGTCACCCCGTATCTCCGTCGGTCCGTCACAGCTTACGTGTCGCCGGTCACCGTTCCCCAACCGGCGCGGATCGGAGTGTTAACGGTCGCCCCCGCCTCCGGGGGCGGCCGCGGCCCGCGCCGGTGCGGTTCAGGGGGTGCCCGAGGACCCGTTGCCGTTGGTGCCGCCGGAACCCGTGGTGCCGCCGCCCTGGGCCGCGGCGGCCGCGCCGAAGGCGGCGTCCGGCGGGGGCGTGAGCCCCAGGTGGGCCCAGGCGAGCGGGGTGGCGACCCGGCCGCGCGGGGTGCGGGCCAGGAACCCGGAGCGGACCAGGAACGGCTCGGCGACCACCTCCACGGTCTCGGCCTCCTCCCCCACCGACACGGCCAGGGTGGACAGGCCCACCGGGCCGCCGCGGAAGCGGCGGAGCAGCACGTCGAGGATGGCGCGGTCGAGGCGGTCCAGGCCCAGGGCGTCCACCTCGTACAGCTCCAGGGTGGCGCGGGCGGTGTCCAGGGACATGATCCCGTCGCCGCGCACCTCGGCGTAGTCGCGGACCCGGCGCAGCAGCCGGTTGGCGATGCGGGGCGTGCCGCGCGAGCGCCCGGCGATCTCGCGGGCGGCGTCCTCGGCCAGCGGGACGCCGAGCAGCCCGGCCGAGCGGTGCAGGATGCGCTCCAGCTCCTCGGCCGAGTAGAAGTCCATGTGGGCGGTGAACCCGAACCGGTCGCGCAGCGGGGCGGGCAGCATCCCGGCCCGGGTGGTGGCGCCGACCAGGGTGAAGGGGGCGATCTCCAGGGGGATGGCGGTGGCGCCGGGGCCCTTGCCCACGACCACGTCGACCCGGAAGTCCTCCATGGCGACGTAGAGCATCTCCTCGGCGGGACGGGCCATCCGGTGGATCTCGTCCAGGAACAGCACCTCGCCCTCCTGGAGGGTGGACAGCACCGCGGCCAGGTCGCCGGAGCGCTCGATGGCGGGGCCGGAGGTGATGCGCAGGGGGGAGCCAAGCTCGGCGGCGATGATCATGGCCAGGGTGGTCTTGCCCAGGCCCGGGCCGCCGGACATGAGGATGTGGTCGGGGGCGCGGTTGCGTTTGCGGGCGCTGTCCAGGACCAGGGAGAGCTGCTCGCGCACCCGTTCCTGGCCGACGAACTCGTCGAGCGCGCGCGGCCGCAGGGCGCCCTCCAGCCGGCGCTCGTCGGCTCCGGCCTCGGAGGAGACGGCCTCCCGGGCGTACGGCCCGGGGAGGTCCCGGTCCGCCGGTCCCGTCGGTCGGTCGTGGTCGTCGTACACGGTGGGCCCTCCTAGGCGCGGCTGAGGGTGCGCAGGGCGCTGCGCAGCAGGACGGCGACGTCGGCGGTCTCCTCGGCCTGGGGCGCGACGGCGGCGGCCGCGGCCTCGGCGTCCTTGGCGGACCAGCCCAGGTTGACCAGGCCGGAGACCACCTGGGTGCGCCAGGCGCCGTTGGGCCCGGCCCCGGCGCCGTCCGGGACCGGCGGCAGGGTGCCGTCGGTGAAGACGGGCGGGTCGATCTTCCCGCGCAGCTCCAGGACGATGCGCTGGGCGCCCTTCTTGCCGATGCCCGGGACCCGGGTCAGGGCGTTGGTGTCCTCGGTGGCCACGGCGTGGCGCAGGGAGTCGGGGCTGTGCACCGAGAGCATGGCCAGGGCCAGCCGGGGACCGACCCCGGAGGCGGTCTGGAGCTGCTCGAACAGGTGCTTCTCGTCGTCGTCGGCGAATCCGAAGAGGGTGAGGGAGTCCTCGCGCACGACGAGGCTGGTGGCGACGGTGCCGGTCTCCCCCACGTGCAGGCGGGACAGGGTGCTCGGGGTGCACTGCACGGACATGCCGACCCCGCCGACGTCGATGACGGCGCTGCCTGCGCCGCGTGCGGCCACCCGGCCGGTGAGGAACGCGATCATGTCATGGGGGCACCGGGTGCCCTTCTCCTTCCCTAGGGGCGGGCGCCGCGGGCGCGGCGGGCCAGTTCGACCTTGCGGGCGAAGTCCTGCTGTGCCTGGGCCACCCGGGCCTGGGCGCCGCCGCGCCAGATGTGGCAGATGGCCAGGGCGACCGCGTCGGCCGCGTCGGCGGGGCGGGGCGGGCCGTCGAGTCCGAGGATACGCGCGACCATGGTGCCGACCTGCGCCTTGTCCGCGCGGCCGCTGCCGGTGATGGCGGCCTTGGCCTCGCTGGGGGTGTGCAGGGCGACGGGCAGGCCGCGGCGGGCGGCGCAGACCAGGGCGATGCCGCTGGCCTGGGCGGTGCCCATGACGGTGCTGAGGTTGTGCTGGGCGAAGACCCGCTCGACGGCGACGGCGTCGGGGCGGACCTCGTCGAGCCAGCGCTCGATGCCGCGCTCGACGCCCAGCAGGCGCTGGGGCAGGTCCTCGTCGGGGGAGGTGCGGATGGCGTCGGCGCCGATGAGGCTCAGGGGGCGGCCGATGGCGCCCTCGACGGCGCCGACGCCGCACCGGGTGAGCCCCGGGTCGATTCCCAGCACGCGCACGCGCCCCACACCTTTCTCGAACGTTCGTTCGCACCATGCTAATGCCGCGGGACGACAGGAGTCCCGCGCCCGGCCCGGCGTGTCTCGGGGGCCGTGCCGGTCGAGCGTACCGGGGCCCGGGGACGGGGCGGGGGCGTTCAGGCGCGGCCGGTCCCCCACAGGTCGGCCAGGGCGGCGCGGCGCTCGGCCCGGGAGAGGCCGCGCAGGTCGGCGACGCCGCGCTCGGTGACCACGACCTCCACGTCCTGGGAGGGGGTGGTGACCGGCCGGGAGAGGCGTTCGACCAGGGTGGAACGGCCGCGGTGGCGGGTGGGGACGGCGATGACGCTGAGCCCGCCGACGGAGCGGGTGGCGGCCGCGGCGTAGTCGGAGTGGCCGCCGATGCCGCCGAGCACGCCCCGGGCGGTGCCCTCGACGTTGACCTGGCCGTCGTGGTCGATCTCCACCGCGGTGTTGACGGCGACGAAGGGGTCGGCGGACAGGCGGCCGGGGTCCAGGACGTGTTCCACGGAGTGCAGCAGGGGGCGGCCGTCGGCCCAGGCGTGCAGGCGCGGGCCGCCGACGAGGTACATGCCCACGGGGTCGCCCAGCAGCAGGCCGCGCTCGTCGAGGTCGACGGCGGCCTCGGGCAGCGGCCCGGAGTCGATGCGCACGGGGACCCGCAGCTCGGCGGCCAGGGCGGCGGGCACGGGGCCGAAGCCCAGTTGGAGGCGGGCGCCGGCGGGGATGAGGGGCGCCAGGTGGCGGGCGATGGCGGCCTGGTCGGGGCCGGTGGGCGAGGGGCGCAGGGTCCCGGCGGTGCGGTCGCTCCCCCCGATGACGACGACACGGTCGGCGGGCAGCGGCGGCCCGGCGTCGGCGCGGGGCAGGTTCGGCGAGACCACCGCGGCGACCAGGGCGCCCGCCTCGACGGCGGTGCGCAGCCAGCCGGCCTCGCTGCCGAAGGCGTACCCGCCGGGCACCGGGACCACCGAGGCGACGAGCAGGTCGGGGCGCCACAGGCCGTGCAGCAGGGCGGGGACGGCGGACATGCGCACCGGCGGGTGGGCGATGAGGCCGCGGTCGACGTGGTCGCGCAGGCCCCAGCCGGGCATGACGGTGCGGGCGTCGGCGAACGCGGCGGGGTCGAGCCCGGGGTCGGCCTCGGGGACCCAGCCCAGGACGAGGCGGACGCCGCCGGCGCGCGCGGCGGCCGCGCACAGGTCGGCGGTGACGCTCCGCGGGGCGCCGAACCCGTCGCCCAGGGCGACGGTCGCGCCCGGTCCCACCAGGTCCGTCAGGCTCTCCACGTTCTCCCCTTCCGCCGGACCGACCGTACCGGACCGGGCGGTTCGGCCGGGAAAAGGGGTGGACTCCGCGGCGGGGGCCGTGCTAAGTTCTTCTCGAAGCGAGAAAAACTCACTCTGAGAAGAACTGGACCGACCATGGTGGACGACGGGATGCGGCGGGACGCGGACGAACGGGAGTTCCTGGCCGCCTACGACCCGCACGCCTACGCCCCCGTCGCGGTGACCGTCGACGTCGTGGCGATGACCATCCGCGCCCGGGAGCCGCTGGTGCTGCTGGTCCGCCGGGGCGCCAGCCCGCAGAAGGGCCGGTGGGCGCTGCCCGGCGGCTTCGTCCGGGCCGAGGACGGCCCCCGGGGGCCCGCCGACCCCGACCTGCCCGACGCCGCGCTGCGCGTCCTGGCCGAGAAGACCGCCCTGCCCACCACCCTGCACCTGGAGCAGCTGGGCACCTACGGCGCCCGCGGCCGCGACCCCCGCATGCGGGTCTTCTCGGTGGCGTACATGCTGCTCGCCCCCGACCTGCCCGACCCCGAGCAGGGCCGCGACACCGCCGAGGCCGCCTGGGTCCCCTGGCGCGACCTCGGGCACGGCGGAACCGCGCGGTACGAGCCCGCCTTCGACCACGCGCGGATCATCGCCGACGCCGTCGAGCGGGCCCGCGCCAAGCTGGAGTACACCTCCCTGGCCACCGCGTTCCTGCCGCCGGTGTTCACCATCACCGACCTGCGCGAGGTGTACGAGGCGGTGTGGGACCGGTCCCTGCACGCCGCCAACTTCCACCGCAAGATCCTCGCCGCCCCCGGCTTCGTCCGGGACACCGGGGAGCTCGCCGACCGAGGCGGCTCCGGCGGTGGCCGCCGCCCCCGCCTGTACCGGGCGGGCGGCACCGCCGCCCTGCACCCGCCGCTGCTCAGGAGCGCCCCATGACCCCCGTGGAGGTTTCGATGACCGTCGAGGAGGCGACCCGCGCCGTCCTCACCGCCCGCGACCCGTCCGACCTGTTCGGGCCGCTGCCCGCCGACGACACCGTGCCCGCTGCGGCCTCGTCCGCCCACCGGCGGCTCGCCCGCCTGCTGCACCCCGACACCCCCGGGGGCGACGCCGCGCTGTTCACCCGGCTGACCGGGATGTGGACGCGCTACCAGGAGGCCGTCCGGGGCCGGATCGGGTTCGACGACCACGTGGTGGTGACCGCATCCCGCGGCTACCACGTGGGGTCCTCCCCCCTGGCGTCGGGCGACGTCGCCGACCTGTACCCCGTCCGCTACCAGGACGGCGGCTGGCGCGACGCCGTGATCAAGGTGCCCCGGTCCCCGCGCGACAACGACCTCATGGAGGCCGAGGCCACCGCCCTGGAACGGATCCGCGAGCGCGGGCCGGAGGAGGCGCGGGCGTTCTTCCCCCGGCTGCTGGAGTCGATCCGCCACCGCGACGCCGCGACCGGGGTCGAGCGCAGGGCCAACGTGCTGGACCGGCTGGACGGCTTCCACAGCCTGGCCGACGTGCGCCGCGCCTACCCCGACGGCGTCGACCCGCGCGACGCCGCGTGGATGTGGCGCCGCCTGCTGGTGGCGGTCGACGCGGCCTCCCGGGCCGGGGTGGTGCACGGGGCGGTGGTGCCCGAACACGTGCTGATCCACCCCGGGGAGCACGGCCTGGTCCTGGTCGACTGGTGCTACTCGGTCACCGCGCACGCCGCGCGCACCGCCCCGCACATCCCCGCGATGGTCCCCCACCGCAAGGACCTCTACCCGCCCGAGGTGGCCGAGCGCGGCCCCGCCTCGGTGCGGACCGACATCTACATGGCGACCCGGTGCATCGAGTACATCACCGCCGGGCGCCTGCCCCGGGAGCTGCGCTCGTTCGCCAGGGGCTGTGCCCTGCCGGCGGCGCGGCAGCGCCCCTCCGACGGGTTCGCCCTGCTGATCGAACTCGACGAGGTCCTGGAGCGGCTCTACGGGCCGCGCCGGTTCCGCCCCTTCACCATGCCGGACTGACCCCGCGGATCGCGACATCCCGCGGACCCCGGCCCACCGACCCCGAAACCCCTTCACCCCAGAGGAGAACCACCATGGGAAGCAGCCACTGGTCCACCGACGCCTACCACGCCCGCAAGGCCTACAACGCCTCCGCCGGACGCAGCGACTTCGGCTACACCGACGACGTGCTGTCGTCCGTCCCCCGCACCAAGTGGAAGGTCCACGAGAAGCTCGACCCCAAGGGCGTCGCCTTCCGCGAGAGCCGCGACTCCGACGAGCACCCCGAGTCCCTGGCCATCTCGGTGCTGTTCGACGTCACCGGCTCGATGGGCCGCGTCCCCCGCGTGCTCCAGACCAAGCTGCCCGCGCTGTTCGGCCTGCTGCTGCGCAAGGGCTACGTGGAGCACCCGCAGATCCTGTTCGGCGGGATCGGCGACGCCACCTGCGACCGGGCCCCGCTCCAGATCGGGCAGTTCGAGTCCGGCAACGAGCTGGAGGAGGACCTGAACAACATCCTGCTGGAGGGCGGCGGCGGCGGACAGGTCACCGAGTCCTACGAGCTGGCCATGTACTTCATGGCCCGGCACACCGCCATGGACTGCCTGGACAAGCGCGGCCGCAAGGGCTACCTGTTCCTCATCGGCGACGAGAAGGCCTACGGCAAGGTCAAGGCCCGCGAGGTGCGCGAGGTGATCGGCGACGACCTGGCCGAGGACATCCCGTTCCCGCAGATCCTCGCCGAGCTGCGGCGCAGGTTCGAGGTGTACTTCATCATGCCGAGCGGCAGCAGCCACTTCACCAACGACGCCGTCCGGTCCTTCTGGGACGAGCAGCTGGGCCAGAACGTCATCCACCTGGAGGACCTGGGCGCGGTGTCGGAGACCATCGCGGTGACCATCGGCCTGTCCGAGGAGGCCATCGACCTGGAGGAGGGGCTGGCCGACCTCGCCGACGCCGGGTCCGACGCCGGCGGCGTCGTGGGCAGGGCGCTGGCGCCGCTGGCCGGTCCGCGCGGATCGGTCGTGCGCTCGACCGGGCTGCCCGGCGGCGACGCCTCGGCCCCGGGGACGGACCGGCTGTGAGCGCCCCCGCGTGGGCCGACACCTCGGCCGTCGTCGTCGACCTGGGATTCGGCGACGCGGGCAAGGGTGTGACGGTCGACCTGCTGTGCGCACGGCGGCGCTACGGCGCCGTCGTGCGCGCCAACGGGGGCGCCCAGGCCGCCCACAACGTGGTGGCCCCGGACGGACGCCACCACACGTTCTCCCAGTTCGGGGCGGGGACCCTCGCCCCGGACGGGCCGGTGCCCACGCACCTGTCCCGGCTGATGGTGGTGGACCCCCTCGCCCTGGCCGCCGAGGGCGCCCACCTGGCGTCCCTCAGCGTCCCGGACCCGTTCGGACTGGTCACGGTGGACGAGCGGGCCCTGATCGCCACCCCCTGGCACCAGGAGGCCAACCGGATCCGCGAGCGGGCCCGGGGCGGCGGCCGCCACGGGTCGTGCGGGATGGGCGTGGGCGAGGCGATGGCCTACGCCCTGGCCCGGCCCGGGGACGCGCCCACGGCCGGCGACTGCCGCACGCCCGCGGTGCTGCGCCGCAAACTGCACCGGCTGGCCGACCACCTCGACGCGCTCCGCCGCGAGCTCGGCGACGGGTCCCGGACGTCCCCGGACGTCGAGGACTGCGTCGCGGCGTACGGGGGGTTCGCCCGGAGGGTGCGCATCGTGGACGAGTCGTACCTGCCGGGCCTGCTGGCCCGCGCCCCGGTCGTGTTCGAGGGCGCCCAGGGGGTGCTGCTGGACGAGTGGCACGGGTTCCACCCGCACACCACCTGGTCCACGACCACCACCGCGAACCCGCTGGCGCTGCTGGCCGAGGCGGGCCGCCCCGGCGACGCCCGCCGGATCGGGGTGGTGCGCGCCTACACCACGCGGCACGGGGCGGGGCCCTTCCCCACCGAGGACCCGTCGCTGGCCGGCCTGCTGCCCGAGCCGCACAACGGGACGCACCCCTGGCAGGGGGCGTTCCGGGTGGGCCACCTGGACCTGGCGGCCCACCGGTACGCCCTGGCCGCCACCGGCGGGGTGGACTCCCTGGTGGTGACGCACGCCGACAGCGCCGCCGCGGCCGGCGGCCGGCTGCGGCGCTGCACCGGCTACACCGACCGGGCGGGGCGGCCGCTCGTGCCCGTCCCGGGCGACGCCCCGGCCCCCAGCCACCCGCTGCACCCGGCGCCCGGACCCCTGGACGCCCGCGCCGACGCCCACCTGCGCCGCCAGGCGGCCCTGGCGGACGCCCTGGCCGCGGCCCGGCCCGTCCTGGCCGACGGCCCCACACCGCCGGAGGAGATCGCCGACGCCCTGGGAACCCCGCTGGAGGCGGTCTTCTCCGGCCCCACCCGCGACGACGCCCGGATCACCGCCCCGGCCTGATTGTCCTTCCAGGACAGAAACACCCCTCTGCCTTGTCTCCTTCCGACAAGCCCCCTGTCCCGAACAGGGGAGATGGTGGGTCCGACGGTCGTACGGAAGAAGAGGGCGGAGATGACGGACACGGGGCGTGCGGTCCGGCACGTGCTGGTGGTGGGGGCCGGGGTCGTCGGGCTGTCCACCGCGTGGTTCCTCCAGGAGCGCGGCGCAGAGGTCACCGTCGTGGACCGGGACGGGATCGGCACCGGCGCCTCCTGGGGCAACGCCGGATGGCTCTCCCCCGGCCTGGCGATCCCGCTCAACGAGCCCGGCGTCCTGCTCCAGGGGCCGCGCTCCCTGGTCGACCCCGACGCCCCGCTGTCGATCCCGCCGACCGCCTCCCCCGCCCTGTGGTCGTTCCTGCTCCGCTTCGCGGCACACTGCCGGTGGCCCTCGTGGGAGCGCGCGGTCCGCGCGAACCTGCCGCTGAACACCGCCTGCCTGGAGGCGTTCGACGAACTGGAGAAGGCGGGCGTGGACACCACCGCCGTCTCCTCCCCCATCACCGCGCTGTTCCGCTCCACGCGCGCGGCGGCCGCCCTGGTGCGCGAACTCGACCGGATCGGCTCCTCCGGGCTGGAAGTGGAGTACACCGCCCTGGCGGGGGACGACGCGCGCTCCGCCGCACCGCAGGCGGCCGCGTCGATCAGTGCCGCGGTGCGGCTGTCCGGGCAGCGCTACGTCGATCCGGGCGGCCTGGTCCGCAACCTCGCCGCCTCGGTGCGCGAACGCGGCGGCACGGTCCGCGGCGGGTTCGAGGCGGCCTCCGTGCACCGCTCGGGTTCGACGATCACGGTGGTCTCCGGGACCGGTGAACCGCTGCGCGCCGACGCCGCGGTGGTGTGCGCCGGCGCCTGGTCCGACCGGCTGCTCCGCCCCCTGGGGGTGCGGGTCCCGGTGCGGGCCGGCCGCGGCTACTCCTTCACCGTGCCCGTCGAGGACCTCGTCCCGGGACCGGTCTACCTGCCCGAGGCCCGGGTGGCGTGCACGCCCTACCGGGGCGGGCTGCGGGTGGCCGGGACCATGGAGTTCCGGGAGCCGGACGACGCCCTGCGGCCCCGCCGGGTCGAGGCCATCGTGCGCTCGGCCCGCCCCTTCCTGAGGGGGGTGCGCTGGGAGGAGCGGACCGACGTGTGGGTGGGCCCGCGCCCGGTCTCCCCGGACGGCATGCCCCTGGTCGGCGCCACCCGCCTCCCGGGCGTGTACACCGCCGGCGGCCACGGCATGTGGGGCCTCACCCACGGCCCCGTCACCGGCCGCCTCCTGGCCGAGCGGATCGCCACGGGGAAGGCCCCGGAGGCCCTGGCCGCGTTCGACCCCCTGCGCTGAGAGACCCCGGACCGGGACCGGACCGCCGACGGACGGCGGCCCGGTCCCCGGCCGTGTGCGCGGCTCCCGCGCAAACCCGAGGAATCCGAGGAAGAGTGATGAGTCCCCTGCCCGTACCGCCGCTGGGCCCGGCCCGTTCGGTGTACCGGTCGGCGGCCGGCGAGGTCGCCGTCCGCGCGTGGTGCGAGGCGGCCCTGGCCCGGGAGCCGAGGCTGCGGACGCGCCGGGTGCCGGCGGCCGGCCGGGACACGGGGGTCCACAGGCTGTCCGGCGGCCCGGCGACCCCGGTCCTGCTGCTGTCCGGCGAGCTCCTGGGGACGGCGAACCTGGTCCCCGCCCTGCGCCTCCTGGCCGAGGACCGGCCGGTCCTCTCCGCCGACCTGCCCGGTCTGCCCGGGACCGGCGACGCCTCCCGCTCCGCGCTGCACCGCGCGGGCGCCCTGGGGGCCTGGCTGGACGACCTGTTACCCCGGATCACCGACGCCCCCGTGATCGTGCTCGGCCACGGGATCGGCGCGGTCGCGGCCCTGACCGCGGCACCCTCGCCGCTGGTCGCGGCCCTGGTCCTGGTCGGCCCGGACGGCCTGGCCGCCCCCGTTCCCGACCTCGGCAGGACCCGCGCCGCCTGGGCGTGGCGGCTGTCCCCGAACGCCCGGACCGCGGCCGGACTGCTCGACGCGCTGGGCGCCCCGCCGGAGCGGGAGGGACACCCGCTGACGGTGTGGACGGCGCTGGTGGGGCGCCACTGCCGGGCCGAGCCCGTGCCCGGCCTGCTGCGCGGCGAGGAGTTCCGGGACTGGTCCGGCACACCCGTGGCCGTCGCGACCGGGGAGCACGACCGGGTGCTCACGCCGTCACTGCTGAGCGGTCCCGCGCGCCGCCTGCTCGGGACGGGGGTGAGCGTCCTGCCCGGCGCCGGGCACCTCGCGCTCCACGACGCCCCGGAGGCGGTCCGCGACCTGCTGCGCGAGAGCGATCCGCACCGCCCGCGGCACGGCCCCGTCCTCGCGCCGTGACGGCCCCCGCCCCCCGGACGCCGGTGGCCGCACTCCCGGGCGGGGGTGCGGCCACCGGCGTCGTGACGGGTCGGTCAGCCGAGCTCGGCCATGACCTCGTCGGGGATGTCGGCGTTGGTGAAGACGTTCTGCACGTCGTCGGAGTCCTCCAGGACGTCCACCACGCGCAGGACCTTCTTGGCGGTCTCGGCGTCCACCGGGACCTCCATGGTCGGCAGGAAGCTGGACTCCGCCGACTCGTAGTCGATGCCCGCCTCCTGGAGCGCCGTGCGCACCTGGACCAGGTCGGTGGCCTCGCAGACGATCTCGAAGGCCTCGCCGATGTCCTCGACCTCCTCCGCGCCGGCGTCCAGCACCGCGAGGGTGACGTCGTCCTCGGTGGTGCCCTCCTTGGGCACGATCACGACGCCCTTGCGGTTGAACAGGTACGACACCGATCCGGCGTCGGCCATGTTGCCGCCGTTGCGGGTGACCGCCACGCGCACCTCGGAGGCGGCGCGGTTGCGGTTGTCGGTGAGGCACTCCACGAGCAGGGCGACGCCGCCGGGGGCGTAGCCCTCGTACATGATGGTCTGCCACTCGGCGCCGCCGGCCTCTTCACCGGAGCCGCGCTTGCGGGCGCGCTCGATGTTGTCGAGGGGGACCGAGTTCTTGCGGGCCTTCTGGATCGCGTCGTAGAGCGTCGGGTTCCCGTCGGGGTCACCGCCACCGGTGCGCGCGGCCACCTCGATGTTCTTGATCAGCTTGGCGAAGAGCTTGCCCCGCTTGGCATCGATGACGGCTTTCTTGTGCTTGGTGGTGGCCCACTTGGAGTGGCCGCTCATGCGAGTCCTTTCACGATGTCGACGAAGAGGCGGTGGATACGCGCGTCGCCGGTCAGTTCGGGATGGAAGGACGTGGCCATCAGGCCGCCCTGTCGTACGGCGACGATCCTACCGGCCTCGTCGGGGCCGGGGACGGCGCCGAGCACGGTGACGTCCGGTCCGACCTCCTCCACCCAGGGCGCCCGGATGAACACCGCGTCGAACGGCCCGCCGTCCAGCGCGCCGATGCGGACACCGGTCTCGAAGGACTCGGTCTGGCGGCCGAACGCGTTGCGGCGCACCGTCATGTCGATGCCGCCGACCGTCTCCTGGTCCGCGGTGCCCCCCAGGATACGGTCGGCGAGCATGATCATCCCGGCGCACGTCCCGTAGGCGGGCATCCCGGCGCGGACGCGCTTGCGCAGCGGTTCGAGCAGCCCGTACCGCACGGCCAGCTTGGACATCGTGGTGGACTCGCCGCCGGGGATCACCAGCCCGTCGACGGTGTCGAGGTGCTCGGGCGAGAGGACCTTGACGGTGTGCACGTCGAGGGTGTCGAGAACGCGCTGGTGCTCGGCGACGTCCCCCTGGAGGGCCAGGACGCCGATGGTGGGTCTGTGGGTCACGTACGTCCTCACTCTGTACTGCCTGAACGGGGGGACGGGCCCGGGCGTCCGCCCGGGCCCGGGGCCGCTACCAGCCGCGCCCGGCGTACCGCTGGGAGTCGGACAGCTCGTCCAGGTTGATGCCGACCATGGCCTCGCCCAGGCCGCGCGAGACGCGCGCGATGACGGCGGGGTCCTCGTAGTGGAGGGTGGCCTGCACGATGGCGTCGGCGCGCTTGGCCGGGTCGCCGGACTTGAAGATGCCCGAGCCGACGAACACGCTCTCGGCGCCGAGCTGGCGCATGAGCGCGGCGTCGGCGGGGGTGGCCACGCCGCCCGCGGAGAACAGCGGGACCGGGAGCTTGCCCAGCTCGGCCACCTCCTTGACGATGTCGTAGGGGGCGCGCAGCTCCTTGGCGGCGCCGAACAGCTCGGCCTCGTCCAGGGTGCCCAGGCGCTTGATCGCCGCGCGGATGGACCGCATGTGGCGGGTGGCCTCGACGACGTTGCCGGTGCCGGCCTCGCCCTTGGAGCGGATCATGGCCGCGCCCTCGGCGATGCGGCGCAGGGCCTCGCCCAGCTCGGTGGCGCCGCAGACGAACGGCACGGTGAACGCCCACTTGTCGATGTGGTGGGCCTCGTCGGCGGGGGTCAGGACCTCGGACTCGTCGATGAAGTCGACGCCCAGGCTCTGGAGGACCTGCGCCTCGACGAAGTGGCCGATGCGGACCTTGGCCATGACCGGGATCGAGACGGCCTCGATGATCCCGTCGATCATGTCGGGGTCGGACATGCGGGCCACCCCGCCGTCCTTGCGGATGTCGGCGGGGACGCGCTCCAGGGCCATGACCGCGACGGCACCGGCGTCCTCGGCGATCTTGGCCTGGTCCGGCGTGACGACGTCCATGATGACGCCGTTCTTGAGCTGCTCGGCCATGCCCCGCTTGACGCGCTGGGTACCGACTGCGCCGTCGGGGGTGGTCGCTGCGTTGTCAGCCACGGTGGTGGACTCCCGTCCCATCAGGTGTTTCCAGGGGAATGGGCGCGCCCGGACGGCGGCCGGCGTTCGCGCGTCGGGGGCGCGCGGACGCCTCGGCGCCGCGCACCCCGGGTCTCCCGGACCACCATGGTAGTTCCTCCCCTTCCGGGGGGCTTTGGCCAGATAGGCGTTTTCCGGGGCCCCGGCCTTACAGGGTGTCGGGTGCGGCCACCGGGGCCGGGAGCTCCGGCGGCCGGTCGTCGATCTCGAAGAAGTCCGGCAGCGGTGCCCCGCCGGCCAGGCGGAACAACCGGACGACCCGGGAGCGGCGCGCCCGGCGGGTGTCGGCGACGGCGGCGTTGTAGAACACCCGGGCCAGGTGGACACCCCTGGCGGCGGAGGCCGTGGCGGGCAGCAGCCCGGCGGCGTCGGCGGCGCGCAGCGCGGCGGGGTCGGCCAGGGTCCGGCGCAGGGAGTGGGACAGGGCGCTCTCGGCGGGTTCGCCGCCGTCGGCGGCGTCGGCGGCCGGGAGCAGGGCGGCGGCGTGGACGGGACCCAGCACGCGGGCCAGGCGGAGGGCGGTCTCCCGGCGCCGGTCCAGGGCGGTGCGCAGCCCGGCCCGGGACAGGTCCACGCGCTGGTGGAGCCGGTGCAGCCGGGTGGCGCGCCAGGACAGGTAGAGGGCGCAGGCGATCACGGCGACGAGGGCGCCGACGACCACGAGAACCGCCAGGGCCTGCTCGCTCACGGTGCGCACCCCCTCGTTCCCAGGTTACGGACCGGGGCGGCGTCAGTGGGTGCGGACACGCTCCCCCGCCAGAACGGTCTCGTAGACGGACACGATGTCGGCGGCGACGGTGTCCCAGTCGTAGGCCCGGACGGCCTCCCGGGCGGCCCGGGACAGGACGGCCCGGCGGTCGGGGTCGTCGAGCAGGGCGTCGGCCCGGCGCGCCAGGTCCGCGGCGTCGCCGACGGCGAACAGCTCGCCGGCCCTGCCGCCGCCCAGGACGGCGGAGAAGGCGGGGATGTCGCTGGCCAGGAGCGCGGCCCCGGCGGCCATGGCCTCGGTCAGGACGATGCCGAAGCTCTCCCCGCCCAGGTTGGGGGCGCAGAACAGGTCGGCGGAGTGGTAGGCGCGGACCTTGTCCCCGTCGTCGAGGCGGCCGGTGAGGACGATCCGCTCGCGCAGCCGGTCGGGCACGGCGGCCAGCGCCGGGCCGGGGTCGCCGGGGCCGGCGACCAGCAGGCGCAGCCCGGGCCGGTGCGGGGCGAGCCGGGTGAACGCCTCCAGCAGCACGGCCAGCCCCTTGCGGGGTTCGTCCAGGCGGCCCAGGAAGCCGATGGACCCGCCCTCCCCCGGGAACCCGGGCAGCGGCCGGGCGTCGGCGAACCGGCGGACGGCCACCCCGTTGGGGATGAGCACGGCGTCGCCGCCGAGGTGTTCGACCAGGGTGCGGCGGGCGGCCTCGGAGACCGCGATGCGGGCGTGGACCTTCTCCAGGGCCGAACGCAGCGCGTGGGAGCCGGCGGACATCGCCCGCGAGCGCGGGTTGGCGGTGTGGAAGGTCCCCACCAGGGGGCCCTCGGCGGCCCAGCAGGCCAGCAGGGAGACGCTGGGGGCGGCGGGCTCGTGGATGTGCAGGACGTCGAACCCGCCCCGGGCGATCCACCGGTGGACCCGGGCCGCCGTGCGCGGCCCGAAGCTCAGCCGGGCCACGGACCCGTTGTAGGGCACGGGCACGGGGCGCCCGGCCGGGACGAGGTGGTCGGGCAGGTCGGCGGCGCCGTCGCCGACCGGGGCCAGGATCGAGACCTCGTGGCCGCGGGCGATGAGCGCGTCGGCGAGGTCGCCGACGTGCTGCTGCACCCCGCCGGGGACGTCCCAGGAGTAGGGGCAGACCAGGCCGATCCGCATGCCCATGGCCTACCCGGCCCGCCCGCCCGCACGCGTCGGGGCCTCCGGCGCGGCCCCCGCCTCCCGGCGGGCCCGGAGGGCGCGGTCCGCGTCCAGGTCGCTCACGAAGACCGGCTGGAGCATGTGCCAGTCCTCGGGGTGCTCGGCGATGGCGCCCTCGAACACCCGGACCAGGTCCTGGCTGGTGCGCCGGATCCGCTCGGAGCGGGTGGCGCCCTCCGCGACGGGGACCTCGTCGTGGATGCGGATGCACCAGTGGGGGCCGTCGTACCACAGGGAGACGGGCAGCAGGGCGGCCCCGGTGTTCATCGCCAGGGCGGCCGGGCCGGTGGGGACGCGGGCGGCCTCCCCGAACAGCTCGACCTCCACGCCGGTGCCGTTGATGTCGCGGTCGGCGAGCAGGCACACCAGGCCGCCGTCGCGCAGCCGGCGGGTGAGGGTGCCCACGGTGCCGACGGCCCCGCCGGTCAGCGGCAGCACCTCCATGCCCAGGGACTCGCGGTGGGCGGTGAAGCGCCGGTACAGGCTCTCCGGCCGCACCCGCTGGGCGACGGTGGTGAGGGGGATGCCGCGCAGCGTGATCCAGGCCCCGGCGTGGTCCCAGTTGCCCATGTGGGGCAGGGCGACGACGGCTCCGCGGCCGTCGGCGATGGCCTTCTCCAGGGTCTCGACGCCGGTGGCGCGCGTGTCGCCGAGGATGCGCTCGGGCGTCATCGCCGACAGCCGGAACATCTCGTAGAAGTAGCGCATGTAGGAGCGCATCCCGGCCCGGGACAGGGCGCGCAGCTGGGCGTCGGTGGCACCGGGGCCGACCAGGCGGCGCAGGTTGCGCTCCAGGCCGCGGGTGCCCTCGTCGTGGGTCCGCCAGGAGCGGTCGGCCAGGTGGCGGAACACCGCCCGCCCCGCGCTCTCGGGAGCGCGGCCCACGGCCGCCCATGCCGCCGCGTAGGCGGCTGCGGCCACCCGTTCGTCCACGTCGTGCCCCTTCCGGTGTCTAGCGCTGGTTGCCGGGTGCCGGTTCGGCGCCCTCGTCGGTGTCGTCGAGGAGGTCCGGGGCGGCCCCCTCCGCGGGCTCCGCGCCGACGGCGTCCTCCTGCTCCCGCTCCCTGTCCCGGGCGTCGATCTCGTTGAGCCGCGCCCGGGTCTCCAGCAGGCGCTGGAGGATGGTCAGCAGGCTCATGCCGGCCAGCACCCACAGGCCGCCCGCCAGGACGTAGGGGACGCCGAACTCGCTGAGGGCCACCGACACCAGGATGACGATGAGGCGTTCGGTGCGCTCGGCCACGCCGACGTCGCAGTTGACGCCCAGGCCTTCGGCGCGGGCCTTGATGTAGGACACCATGAACCCGCTGATCAGGCAGAACAGGGTGAGTCCGGCGAGCAGGGGGTCGTCCCCGCCGGCGATGAACCACCACAGCAGGCCCGCCAGGATGGCCGCGTCCGCGATGCGGTCGAGGCTGGAGTCGAGGAACGCGCCGAAGGCGCTCTCGGAGTCCTTGGCCCGGGCGACGGCGCCGTCGAGCATGTCGAAGAGCACGAACACGGTGATGACCACCGAGCCCGCGTACAGCTCGCCGCGCGGATAGAAGTAGAGGGCACCGGCCACGACGCCGGCGGCACCGATGATCGTGACGATGTTGGGGGTCAGGCCGATCCGGGCCAGGCTCCGGCCGAGCGGAGCGGTGACCCTGGAGACCAAGGGGCGAAGGATTCTCAGCATGTCGTCTAGTGCACCTCCACCGGCATGTGCCGGGGATTTCCTGGCGCACGCGACGCCCCGCCGGCCGACGGGCCTGCGGTCCGTGCGCGATCGACGCCAGCCGGGACGGCACCGGCCCGGATGTCTGGGGTTCTGGGAGGTACCGCGCGTGCGCGCACGGGGCGCGCACGGCGATGATCCTAACAGTCGGCCGCGGCGATACGCCGCGAACGGCGCGTCCCCGCACCGGACGAACGAATCTCGTGTCCGCCGGGTTCCACGGCCCCTACCCCGCTCCGCCGGGATCAGTCCGAGGGCCAGTGTCCGGCGAGCCGTTCCCGGGTCTGCTCCAGGAGCTCGGGGAGCACCTTGGTGTGGCCGATGACCGGCATGAAGTTGGTGTCGCCGCCCCACCGGGGGACGATGTGCTGGTGCAGGTGGGCGGCGATGCCGGCCCCGGCCGCCGACCCCAGGTTCATGCCCACGTTGAACGCCTGGGGGCGGTAGGCGGCGGTGAGGGCCCGGATGCCCTCCTGGGTGAGGGTGGCGACCTCGGCGGTCTCCTGCTCGTTGAGGGCGGTGTACTCCGACACGTGGCGGTAGGGGCACACCAGCAGGTGGCCGCTGTTGTAGGGGTACAGGTTGAGGACGACGTAGGCGCTCTTGCCGCGGTGCACCACCAGGCCCTCGGGGTCGCTCAGGCCGGGGGCCCGGCAGAAGGGGCAGCCGTCCTCGGGGCGCGGGCCGGAGGGCTTGTTCTCGCCCTTGATGTAGGCCATCCGGTGCGGGGTCCACAGCCGTTCCCAGCCGTCGGGCTCCCCCGTGCCCGCGCCGGGGGCGCCGCCCCGCTCCTCGTAGCCGCTGCCGTCCGTCATCGCCGACCCCTCCGCGCCGTCGTGCCCTGTCGCGGACCCAGCATAGAAGCGCCGGGGAGGTGGCCGCGGCCACGGGCCGCGGACCTCCCCGGCGGGGCGTTCAGAGGCCGAGCAGGGTGCGCAGGTGCCGGGGGGCGAGCGGGCCGTGGGCGAGCAGGGCCCGGGGCCCCGCCCCGGGTCGGGCCCCGGACAGGTCCGCGAGCAGCGCGGCGGTCTCCCGGCGGGCGATGTACCGGGCGGCCGCGGGGAACACGGCGGTGCGCACCCCCTGCCAGATCCGGTCGGCCTCCTCGACGTCGTGGTGGCCGCGCACGGTGAGCATGCCGATCGCCTCGGGCTCGGTGAGGTCGCCGGTGTGCAGGCGGATCTCGACGACGGCGGCCAGGGCGTCGCGCAGCCGGTCCAGGGCGGCCAGCAGGCGCAGGGCCCGGTCGGCGCGGACCCCCTCGGCGTCGCCCGGGTCGCCGCCGGACCAGCCCCGGCGGGCCAGCTCGTCGGCCGCGTACGCCTCCCAGCCCAGGACGAACAGCGGAGCGGGCAGCAGGGCGCGCACCGGCGGCGCCCCGTCGCCGGGGGCGGGCCCGCAGGTCAGCGCCTGGGCCCGCGCCACCAGGCGGGTGACGCGCAGCCGCAGGTCGTGGCGGTGGTGGCGGGCGCGGTGGTCCAGGCGGTGTTCGGGGACGCGGGGGCCCGCGGCCCGGCGCTGTGCCAGGCCGTGGGCGGCGAACAGGATGTGGCCGCGTGCGGCGGAGGCGACCCGGTGGCAGGCCATCAGGGCCGTGGTCCGCTCGCCGGGGGCCGCCGAGGCGGGTGAGAGCACCACGCGGACCCGGGATTCGAGCTCGGTCTCCAGGTGCTCTCCGACGCGCATCGCGGCGGTGAGGTGCGCGGGCGGGACTCCGGGGCCCTTCTCCAGCCGGGCCAGGAGGACGCCGGTGTGCCCGGGGATCTCCAGGGCCGCGGCGAGGACGGCGTCGCGGTACTCCGCCTCCGGCAGCCGGACGTCGTCCAGGAGTCCGGCCAGGGCCGCGGCGGGGTCGTGGGCGACCGGGTTCCAGGTCTGGGGGCGCAGGTCCGCGGTGCGCCACAGCAGGGCGGCGGCGCGGGCGCGCAGGACGTCCCGGTCGATCAGCTCGTCGGGCGTCGCACGGGCCGGGGCGGCCCCTTCCGCCTCGTGCAGGGCGCGCCGGTACAGGGCGGTGCGCCGCCCGTCCCCTTCCGGACTCCGGTCGTCGAAGAACCACCCGGGGGCCGCCGGGTCGCCGAGGGAGCGGGCCCAGGAGGGGTCGGCCGCCCGCAGGGCCTTCAGGGCGCGGTCGGCGGCCGCGGGGAAGGGGGACGGGGGGCGCAGGCGTGCGGTGGGTCGCCGCGGGATGCTCATGCCGTCACCCTGCCACGCACGCGTCGGCCGTCCCCGGGGCCTGACCGGCTCCGGACGGTCCGGTTCCGGCCAGGCCCCGGGCGGGGCGTTCAGAGGCCGAGCAGGGTGCGCAGGTGCCGGGGCGGCGGGGAGCCGTGCGCCAGCATCATGTCGTGCCGCTCGCGGTCGGACCGGCCGGGGTGGACGGCGGCCAGGTCGCGGGCGATGTCCGCGACCTCGGCCTGGCCCACGTAGTAGGTGGACAGCTGGGCGCTGGTGAGCAGGGCCCGGCGCCACTTCCCGGCGGCCTCGCCCTCCTCCTGGTGCCCCCGCCCGACGAGCAGCGACATCGCCTCGGCCTCGGTGAGGTCGCCGGTGTGCAGGCGCACGTCCAGGATGGCGTTGAGGATCATCCGCAGCCGCATCTTGAGCTGCACCAGCCGCAGCACCGCGTTGTCGGCGGGGTCGTCGGACCAGCCGTGGCGGGCCAGCAGCTCCTCGGCGTAGACCGCCCAGCCCTCGACGAAGGGGCCGCTCCACAGCACCCGGCCCACCCGCGTGCCGCCGCGGTGGCGGGAGGCGTGGGCGAGCTGGAGGGCGTGGCCGGGCACCGCCTCGTGGACCATGAGGTTGCGCAGCAGCCCGGCGTTGTACTCGCGGAAGAACGACTCCCGGCGGGCGGCGGGCCAGTCCCGCGGGGGCGGGGAGACCGCGACGAGCGTGGGGCTCTGCGCGGCCCGGGGGTCCAGCGGGCCGGGCGGGTCGCAGTAGGCGACGGCGATCCCGCGCCGCGACTCCGGCATGGGGATGACGCGGACGGGGTCGTCGTACACGGTGACCAGGTCCAGTTCGCGCACCCGTCGGTCCAGGTGCGCCAGGGCGTCCTCGCACAGGGGCCGCACGGTGTCCGGGCCGGTGGCGTTCTCCGCGGCGACCCGGGCCAGCGCCTCGGCGGCCAGTCCGGCGGCGGGCGGGCGTCCGAGGTAGGCGGACGAGGCCTCGGCCAGGGCCTCCTCGGTGGCGATGAGGTCGCTCTGGGCGCGGACCAGCAGCGCCTCGGGGGACAGCTCGGAGTCGAGGGTGTACCAGAGCCGGGCGGCGTAGACCCGCTCGCCCAGGCGCGGGTCTGCGGTGGCGGACTCCAGCCGTCCGCTCAGCCACTCCCCGTACTCCTCCACCGCCCCGAGGGCGGCCTCCAGGGCGTTCTCCAGGTCGGCGGGGGCGGCGTCGGGCTCCCGGGCCGCCAGGGCGGACACGCCGTCGGAGAGGAGCGTGCGGGTGCCCTCCAGCTGTGCCAGGGCGGTCTCCACGTGCACCCGGGACATGCCGGGGCCGGACCCCAGGCGCTCGCGGGCCACGGCCAGGTGGCCGGGCAGGGCGGAGCAGCGCGCGGCCAGCGCCGCCAGCCGGTCGGCCACGGGGAGCTGCTCGCGCTCCACCAGCGCGTACACGGCGTCGCCCGGGGAGTGCTCCAGGGGGTCGTGGGAGAGCGGGCGCAGCTCGGCGGTGTGCCACAGTTCGGAGCCGATCCGGGCGCGCAGGACCTCCAGGTCGACCCGGTCGCCCGGGGAGAGCAGGTCGTCGTCGATGTCGTCGAGGGAGCCCAGGGCGTCGGTGAAGAGGCGCGCCCGCCGTGTGTCGGCCTCCTCGGAGCGGTCGGTGAGGCGGTCCGCGCCGCGCGGGTCGCCCAGGTCCAGGGCCCACTCCGGGTCCTCGTCGAGGAGGGCGTCGAGCACGCGCTCGGCGACCTCGCGGAAGCGGCCGGTCATCCCCGGCTCGGGATGGGAGGAAGAGCTCATCCGGACATGATGCCAGGCAGCACGGACGCCCGGTTCCCGTCTGGCGGGAACCGGGCCGTGCACTGTGCGGGACCCCGGCCCGAATCGGCCTCCGCTAGCGCCAGGAGTTCTGGCCGCCGGTGGAGGTGGGCTGTCCTGCGGCGCCCTCGGGGTCCCCCACCGTGATGGCGTGCTCGACGAGGGTGATGAGCGTCGACTTGGTGGAGGCCCGGTCGCGGGCGTCCACCTGGACGATCGGGATCTCCGGGCTGAGCGTGAGCGCGTCCCGGACCTCGTCCGCGGCATGGGGGTAGTACCCGTCGAACCCGTTGATCGCCACGATGAAGGGCAGGCGCGCCTCTTCGAAGTAGTCGATCGCGGGGAAGCAGTCCGCGAGGCGGCGGGTGTCCACCAGGACCACGGCGCCGATGGCGCCCTTGACCAGGTCGTCCCACATGAACCAGAACCGGTGCTGTCCGGGCGTGCCGAACAGGTACAGGATCAGGTCCGAATCGAGAGACACACGGCCGAAGTCCATGGCGACGGTCGTGGTCTGCTTGTCCGGCGTCTTGGCGAGGTCGTCGACCCCGACGCTGGCGCTGGTCATGACCGCTTCGGTGGTCAGCGGCACGATTTCGGAGACGGAGCCCACGAATGTCGTCTTCCCGACACCGAAGCCCCCGGCGACGACGATCTTGACCGACGTCATCGCGTTCCCCCCAGCACCGCCTTCCTCGGCCGGGCTAGAGCTTGCGAAGTCCACTGAGCACCCTTTCAAGCAGGTTGGTGTTCGGGCGGGCGTCGTTGTTGAGCGAAGACCTGATCTGGACCAGTCCCTGCTCGGACATGTCCGCCACAAGCACCCGCGCCACGCCGAGCGGCATCCGCAACAGCGCGGAGATCTCCGCCACGGAGCGCCACTCCCGGCACAGGTCGCTGATCGCCTGCCATTCGGGCGTCAGCGTGCCCGACTCGTTGAGGGCCGTCGTCGTCGTCGAGATCAGAGCTTCGAGGGGAAGCTGCGACTTCGGCTTGGTACGGCCCTTGGTCACCGCGTAGGGGCGGACCAGAGAACTGGGCGCGCTTCCCGCAGCGGATCGTTGATCGTACGGTTGTTGGATAGGTCGAGGAACATCTCCGCCGCCCGGAACCGCCGGGATCCCCCCTGTGGGGGGACCGCTCGGCTGTTGTCCGAACCACGAGGCGCTCCCGGCATCTCTACTGTGAGGTGCCACCACTTCCTCCTGTCGGTGGTGGATCAGTGGATTCCCGAGGTGCGCGCCGCTGGTGTCAGCGCCCGCCCCGCCCGCTCGACGAGCAGGGTCATCTCGTACGCGACCAGACCGAGGTCGCTCTCCGCGGAGGCCAGTACCGCCAGGCAGGAGCCGTCGCTGATGGCCATGATGAGCATCAGCCCCCGCTCCATCTCCACGACGGTCTGGGCGACCGCACCACCCTCGAACACCCTGGCCGCGCCCTGGGTCAGGCTGGACAGGCCGGAGGCGATCGCCGCCAGCTGGTCCGCGCGGTCGGCCGGGAAGCCCGCGGACGACGCCAGCGGCAGACCGTCGGACGAGACGACGATCGCGTGGGCGACATCGGGTACCCGGTCGGCAAAGTCAGTGATCAACCAGTTGAGTTCATTCACCTGTCGACTCATCTGATCTCCTGTCCAAGTTCGCCGGCTGGTCTCTTCGGCACTGCTACCGCCGGCACGGCATGTGACAGCACTGCCTCTGCAACTGCCCGGACCCTCCCGTGGGGGTGGTCGGGAGCCTGGTGTTCGATTCTCTTCGAGCGACGGGTGTGACGCGTCCGAGAAGCTCGGTAGATGCTATTGCATCCGGCTTCCCTGAATAAGAGGGACCCTGCCCCGCCGTTGTCCACTCCGGTCACCCCTCCGACTGCCCGTCGCCCAGGCGGCTGCGGCCATCGCGGACGCCCTTCTGGAAGCCCGAGAACCGGTTGCGGACGCGATCGGCGCTGCGGGTCGGCATCTGCTTGAAGTTCTCCGGCTTGGGGGCGGTCCCAGGGACAAGGTTTGCCTTGGGAACCCGTTTTGGCAACCCCGAGGTGGTCAGGCCGCCCGCGATGGGCTCGGCCGCCGACCGCGCGGCCTTCCAGCCGCGGTCGGCCGCGGAGTTCCACTCCTGCTCGGAGCGGGTCTCCGGTTCCGCGGTCCGGGCGGACTGCGGTGCCGCGGTCGCGGAGGGGGCCGCCGGGGCGGCGGGCGCCGCCGGGACCTGGCGGATGGGGCCGGTCTCCGTCGCGTCCACCGTGGGCCCTCCGCCGGTGCGGCGGCGGAACCAGTTGGACTCGATGGCGTCGAAGATCGGCAGGGAGTCGTTCTCCTCGCCGCCCGGAGTGGGCGGGACGACCGTGTTGCCGGCCGGGCCCTGGGCCGCGCCGTAGCGGCGGGACAGGTAGGCCGTGGAGCCGTAGCCCTCGCGGTTCTCCCCCGCGCCGTTGCCCGAGCGCCAGGAACCGGTCTCGTTCGCGGCCGGGGGCCGCTGCCCGCCGGTGGTCCAGTCCGTGGAGGACGGGGCCGCCGGGGCGGACGAGGCGGAGACGGCCGGGAAGGTCTCGGTGTCGGACTCGTCCCGGCGTCGGCCGGCGTCGGCCGGGGAGCCGTTGCCCGAGAGGGCGTCGGACGAGGGGCGCTCGGAGCGTCCGCCGCCGAAGGCGTCGTAGCTCTCGGGCTCGGGGCGGCGGAACGCACCGGTGTCGGACGGGCGGCGGAAGGCGCCGGTGTCCGCGGGGCGGTCGAACGCGCCGGTCTCGGAGGGGCGGTTGAAGGCCCCGGTGTCGGCGGGCCGGCTGAACGAGCCGGTGTCGGTGGAGCGGTCCACGGGGCGCTCGAAGAGCGATCCGCCGGTCTCCTCGCGCGGCGCCGGGTCGAAGAGGCTGTGTCCGGTGCTCTCGGGCGCCGGCGCGGTCTCCTCGGGGGTGTCGTAGGGGTCCACGACACGGCGCTGGGAACCGGTCTCGCCGGAGATCGCGCCGGAGCCGCCGGTGGTGCCCCAGACGTCGGAGCCGGTGCTCTCGGTCCCGGCGGAGGAACCCGAGTTCCACAGGTCCTGGCCGCTGGGCGGGTGCTCGTCGGCGCGCGAGGACGTGCCGGGCTGGCGCTTGGGCAGTCCGGCGCCCAGGTCGGTGCCGGCGCCCTGGGTCTGCCAGGTGTCGGTCGGCTCGGGCGCGGCCGGGCCGGAGGCGAAGGCCGCCTCGGCGTCGGCGTAGGTGTCGGGGGCCGCCGCGGAGAGCTCCAGGCGGCTGTCGGCGCCGCCCAGGGCGTGCTGGCCCTCGACCGGGGTGATGAGCAGGTCCGGCGGGAGGATGACGACCGCGGTGGTACCGCCGCCGTGCGCCTCCTTGAGGTTCATGCGGATGCCGTGGCGGTGGGCCAGGCGCGAGACCACGAAGAGGCCCATGCGGCGCGAGACCGCGACGTCGATGACCGGCGGGGAGGCCAGGCGGGCGTTGATCGCCGCCAGGTCCTCGGCGGCCATGCCGATACCGCTGTCGGTGACGTCGACCTGGACGCCGCCGTTGTCGAGGGTCTTGGCGCTGACCAGGACCTCGGTGTCGTGCGGGGAGAACGAGGTCGCGTTCTCCACCAGCTCGGCGACGAGGTGGATGACGTCGTTGACCGGGCGGCCCAGCACCGAGATGTGGGAGGGGGCGCGCACGTTGACGCGCTCGTACTGCTCGACCTCGGAGACCGCGCCGCGCAGCACGTCGACCAGCGGGACCGGCTGGGCCCACTTGCGCGTGTTGTCCTGCCCGGAGAGGACCAGGAGGTTCTCGTTGTTGCGGCGCATGCGCGTCGCGAGGTGGTCGAGCTGGAACAGGTCGGACAGGCGGTCGGAGTCCTGCTCGGACTGCTCCAGGCCGTCGATCAGTCGCAGCTGCCGTTCCACCAGGGTCTGGCTGCGGCGGGACAGGTTGACGAACATCGCGTTGACGTTGCTGCGCAGGGCGGCCTCGTCGGAGGCCAGTGTCAGGGCCACGCGGTGGACGTCGTCGAAGGCCCGGGCCACCTCGCCGATCTCGTCGTGCGTGTCGACCTCGATCGGGGTGACCTTGACGTTCTCGGGGACCGCCCCGGCCTCCTGCATCCGGTTGATCGCGTCCGGCAGGTCGCGCTCGGCGACCCGGCGGGCGCCGTCCTCCAGGGTGCGCAGCGGGCGCACCAGGGAACGGACCACCAGGGAGGTGAGGATGAACACGGCCAGGAGCACGCCCGCGACGACGACGAGGTCGATCAGGGCGCGGGTGAGCGCGGTGGCGCGCAGCTGGGCGGCGTCGTTCTGGATGCCCTCGGCGACCTGCTCCTCGACGTCCTGGAGCTTGCCCAGGGCGACGCCGGCGATCTCGATGTAGTCGTCGGGTCCGTCGTTGGAGGTGACGCCGCTCAGCGGTGCGTTGCGCTCGGCGCGGTACATGACGCGCATGCGCATCGTCGAGACCTGGCTGACCTGGAGGCCGGTGAAGTTCTCGTCGAAGATGTCGCGCTGGGTGGGCGAGGCCGCCTGGACGAAGTTGGAGATCTCGTTGTCGTAGCGCGCGCGGCTGGAGTCGATCGCCTCGGCGATACCGCCGGTCATCGAGTTGCGGTAGAGCGAGTGGCCCATCAGGGCGGTCTCGTACGACAGCTGGTCGCGGGCGTTCGACAGGGCCGTCAGCGTGCGGACGCTCTCACGCAGTTCGGTGTCGCCGGTCTCGTCGGCGATCGTCTGGTTGAACTCGGTGAGCGAGCGCGTGATGGTGCGGTACTTGGTGACGACCGGCAGCACCGTGATGCGGGTGTCGTCGACCTCGTCGCGCAGCGAGTCCAGCGTGGTGAGCTGGGTGCGCATGTTGTTGAGGCGCGTGTTGGCGAGGCTGCCGTCGACCTCGCCGATGTCCTCCAGCCGCGCGTTGAGCGTCTGCTGGAGGTCGAGGGTGGCGGCGCGCTCCTCCTCCAGGGCCTGGCGCTTGTCGTCGGAGCGGCGCGCCGGGTCCGGGTCGTCGGAGATGTAGACCGCGCTGGCGCTGCGTTCGCGACCGAGCTGGTTGGCCAGCTGCACGATCAGGACGCCGACCTCGGCGCGGTCCTCGATGTGCGCGTGGGTGACCGTGGAGACCGCGGCCTCGTAGACCCGCAGACCGCCGAGGGCGAGAGCCACGGCGGTGGGGATGACGATGAGGGCCACCAGACGGGAACGCACCCGCCAGTTACGTGGCCTCCACCAGTCGGGACTGCGCTGGGACGCGGCATCGGCTTGTTCGGCCTGCGCCGCCTCGCTCTGCGCGCCGGTCCCGTTTTTCGTCGCTCGTGTCGACACGGACCCTCGCAACCTTTCGTGTCACCGCCGTGAACGGCTGTCGGTACCCAGGGCCGACCGCTCCGACCCGAGCAGCACTCGGGCACATCGGCATGGACCACTGGTGGCCACCGAACCGGTAAGCGGTGGGGAATGTGGGGAGATGTGAAGACTGTCCGCCGGACTCGCCTGGGAGGAGAGGAGCCGCCCACCCGACCAAAGAGTTCCAGCGGGTGCGCGTGCGGTGGATAGCGTACCAATGGGGGCGAAGGGATCGCTGCGGGCGTTCGGGCCCCACAGAGCAAGATCACTTCGCTCACCGAGCCCCATAATGCCGTCATTGTCGGCATTATTACCAATCTCCCTGGTCAGCCATGGGGACCGAAACCCGACCGGGCGTTCGGGTAACTTTTTGGACACACCATCGGCTTCCCCATCAAGACCACCTCGACATGACATCGTGACAATACGTACACGCAGGTCCGGGGGAGGAAGCGGGCATGTGCGCGGTATTGCGTCCATCGTCGAACACACTGGGTAATGACCGAAAAGCGGAACGTTCGGGCAGCCCAACGCGGGTCCGCTCCGCCGGGCCCGCATTTTCGGTCAGGTTCGCATTTCCCGTGGGCCTCGCCGTGCTCGCGGCGTTCTCCTGCCCCTCCCCCGCCGCCGCCGAAGACCCCGTGGTCGAACTGGCGACTCTGCGCGCCGAACTGGAGGGATTGCGCGCCGAGGCCGGGGAGCGGATCGA
Organism: Nocardiopsis sp. MT53; assembly: GCF_019598965.1. Taxonomy (NCBI): domain Bacteria; kingdom Bacillati; phylum Actinomycetota; class Actinomycetes; order Streptosporangiales; family Nocardiopsidaceae; genus Nocardiopsis; species Nocardiopsis sp. MT53. Next base: position 164,741 of record NZ_CP080599.1, read on the forward strand.
GGAGTACATCGCCGAACGCGAGCTCCTGGAGGAGCTCGCCGAGGAGGGGGAGTCCGCCCGGGAGCGCGTCGCCGAGGCCCGGGCGCGCGGGGAGGCCTCCCGGCTGGCCGTCGCCCGCCAGGCCGCCGCCGTCTACAAGGGCGCCGACCTGTCGCCCGCCCGCGTCCTGTTCGGGGCACAGGGGCCGGCGGGGATGCTGGACCTGGCCGCCGACCTGTCGCTGATCGGCGACCACCGCTCCGCTGAGCTGGGCCGGGCCCGCGCGGCCGGGGTCGCCGCGGACACGCACTCCGAGACGGCGCGGGAGGCCGAGCGCGAACAGGAGGAGGCGACCGAGCGGGCCGACGAGGCGCGCGAGGAGGCCGAGGAGGCGATCCGGGTCCAGGAGAAGGCCCTCGCCGGGCTGATCGCCGAGCAGACCCGGCTGGAGGCCCGCCGGGAGGCCGGGGAAGGCGCGCCGCGCGAGGCCAGGGACGCCCCGGCGTCCGGGGCCCTGCCCGGCCCCGAGCCGGGCGCCGGGACCGGTCCTGCGGCGGACGCCCCCGCCTGCGCCGGGGGCGACGTGTCGGCGCACTCCAACGGGCGCATCCCCGACTCGCTGCTGTGCCCGCTCCCCCAGCCCGGGGAGCGGCTGCGCGCCGACGCCGCCGCGGCCTTCATCGACCTGGACGCCGCCTACCGCGAGAGGTTCGGGCGCGCGATGTGCGTGACCGACTCCTACCGCCCGTACCACGAGCAGGTGTCGCTGTTCGAGCAGATGCTGCCCGGCATGGCGGCCCGGCCGGGGACCAGCACGCACGGGATGGGGCTGGCCGTCGACCTGTGCGGGGGCGTGAACGTCCCGGGCAGCCCCGAGCACGAATGGATGCTCGACCGGGCCCCGGGGTTCGGCTGGGACAACCCGCCCTGGGCGCGCGGCGGCTTCGAGCCCTGGCACTGGGAGTACACGCCCTAGGGACCCGCGGGGCCCGCGGCGGGTGTGCCCCGGGTCAGACCCGGGAGCCGACCCTGACCTCGTAGGAGCCCAGCTCGCCCAGGTCCACGAACACCTCGTCGCCCTCGGCCAGCGGACCGGAGTCCACCGGCAGCAGGGCGTTCACCCGGCCCGCCTCCCGGGACAGCCAGGGGTCCCCGGGGTCCAGCACGGCGCGCCCGCGCTCGGTGCCCTCGACCTCCACGGCCGCCTCCCAGTCCGCGATCGGCTCGTCGGAGGTGACCAGGACCGGGCCCAGGCCGAGCAGGACGGGCTCCCCCGCGGCGTCCAGCCACAGGCAGGCGGGCGTGCGGGCGTCGACCCGCCCCGGAGCACCGGCGACCGCCGCGAGGCCCACACGGGCGCTGTGGGCGGTGGCCGGGACGGGGTCGTCCACGGCGCCGACCAGGCGCGGGGGGACCTCCCAGACGTCGCCGCCGGACAGGACGGCCACCGGGGAGGACGGGGAGAGCGGGGCGCACATGCGCGCCTCCCACTCGACGATGATCTCGATGGGCGCCCGGCGGGTGCTGGCCAGCACCCCGGCCAGGGCGGGCACCCCGTCAGCCAGCAGTTCGTCCAGGCTCCGGGGGTCGGGCACGCCCAGCACGTCGCCGTCGTCCAGCGCCCCCACTCGCTCGCCGCCGCCACTCGGGGACAGGTAGGTCACCCAGCGCACCGCATCCTCCTCGGTCCCCCGCCTCGTCCGGACCACGGCGGCGGGATCTCAGATCGCCACGGTCGGGCTGTGCTCCTTGCCGGTGCCGGCGCATCCCCGGCACGGCTCGTCGACCCGGAGCCACACGATGATCCCACTCGTGTCCCGGTGCGGGCGCTCGGGCCGCCACCATCCGGTACCCGAGCAGAACCGGCAGTCGAGGCCGTCCCGGTCGCACCATTCGCACGAGGAGATGGCACACCGCGTGTGCGTCGGTTCCCGCATCGGGTTCATGCGCCCCCACCGTCTCCCGCGAAGTCGCGACCAGCCTTGCACATGCATCTGCACACGTCCACCCGCCGGGGCGCCCCGGTGCCCGCCCGGGCCGTGCCGGACCGCCCGGAAGGGACGTCCGGGCCGGTCAGGCGGACTCGCGGACCACCAGGCGGGTGTCGAGCATGACGGTCTCGGACTCGGCCGCGCGCGGGATCGCGACGTCCACCAGCAGGCGCGCCATCTCCTGGCCCATCTGGACCGAGGGCTGGTGGACCGTGGTGAGCGCGGGGTCGCTGTAGTGGGCCATGAGGGTGTCGTCGTGGCCGACCACCGCGACGTCCTCGGGCACCCGCAGCCCGCGGGCGCGCAGGACCCGCAGCCCGCCGATCGCCATCATGTCGGAGGCGATGAAGACCGCGTCGGGCGCGGGCCCGCCGTCGAGCAGCCGCTCCATGGCCTCGGCACCGCCCTCGACGCTGAAGTCGCCCTGGACCACGAGCCGGTCCTCGATCTCGATGCCCGCCTCGGCCATGACCCGCTGGTACCCGCGCAGGCGCTCCACGCCGGCGTACATGTCCAGGGGGCCGGTGACGGTGGCGACCCGGCGGTGGCCCTTCTCCAGGAGGTAGCGGACCGCCTTCTCGGCGCTGCCGACGTTGTCGATGTCGACCCAGAACGGGGAGGGCACCTCGGCCAGCGGCCGGCCGCCGTGCACGACCGGCACGCCCGCCGCCGCCAGGCGCCGGGGCAGGGGGTCGTCGCGGTGCAGGGACACCAGGAGGGCGCCGTCCACGTGGAAGCCGCTGAGGTACTCGCCGACCCGCTTGTGCTCGGCCTCGCTGCGGGCGGTGGTGAGCATCAGCTGGAGGTCGCGCTCGTGCAGGACCGAGCTGACGCCGCGGACGATGTCGGCGAAGAACGGGTCGGAGAAGAGCCGGTCGCGCAGCTCGGAGACCACCAGGGCGATCGTGTCCGTGCGCCGGGTGACCAGGGTGCGCGCGGCCTGGTTGGGGCTGTAGCCCAGTTCGGCGATCGCGTTGTGGACCGCCTCCCGGGTGCGCGGGCTCACCTGCGCCGACCCGTTGATCACCCGGGAGACGGTCCCGCGGCCGACCCCGGCCCGCTCGGCCACCATCTCCAGGGTCGGACGCCGCCGACCGCCACCGTCACCGCTCTTGGCCACTTCGCGTGCTCCCTCTGGGAAAAATCGTACGCCGCCGCGGCCGGGGTCACCGGCCGCGGCGGCCTTGGTCGTCCGCCCCCTCCGGGGCGGCCTGCCTGTTCTAGCGTTCCGGGAACCGTCCCGTGGCCGCCAGGCGGGAGTACCACTCGCCGCTGTCCTTGACCGTGCGCACCTGCGTTTCGTAGTCGACGTGCACGATCCCGAAGCGGCGGGAGTATCCCCACGCCCACTCGAAATTATCCAGAAGCGACCAGGCGAAGTATCCGCGCAAGGGCACCCCGGCGTGGATCGCCTCCTTCGCGGCCCTCAGGTGGCCCTCGTAGTAGTCGAGCCGGTCGGTGTCGTGGACCCTGCCGTCCTCGGTGACGGTGTCCTCGAAGGCGCAGCCGTTCTCGGTGACGTACAGGTCGATGCCGCCGCTCTCGCCGGCCAGGCGGAGCAGCACGTCGTACAGGCCGGTCGGGTCGATCTCCCAGCCCATGTGGGTGACGGGCAGGCCCTGGGAGACGTGCACCTCCTCGGGCTCGGCGCCGAGCCAGGCGCCGCCCTCGCCGCTGACCAGCGCCGGGTCCAGGCCCTTGGCGGAGGCGGCGACGAACTCGGGCGAGTAGTAGTTGATCCCGAGGAAGTCCAGCGGGGCCGAGGTGATCTTCAGGTCGCCGTCGTGGATGAAGGAGAAGTCGCTGACGGACGCCAGGTCCTCCAGCACGTCGGCGGGGTAGGTGCCCTTGAGCAGCGGGTCGGTGAAGATGCGGTTGCGCACCCCGTCGGCCCTGCGGGCGGAGCGGGCGTCGGCCGCGCTGGGGCCGTGGGGCCGGATGACCGCCTGGTTGTGGGCGAGGCCGACCCGGGAGGGGTGGCCGGTGGAGCGGATGGCCTGGGCGGCCAGGCCGTGCCCGAGCAGCAAGTGGTGGGAGGCGGCCAGGGCCGCCGCGGGGTCGCGGTGCCCGGGCGCGTGGTGGCCGTTCTCGTAGCCGAGGAAGGCCGAGCACCAGGGCTCGTTGATGGTCATCCAGTCGGAGACGCGGTCGCCGAGCGAGTCGGCCACGATCTGCACGTAGTCGCGGAACCGGTAGGCGGTGTCGCGCGCGGGCCAGCCGCCGGCGTCCTCCAGGGTCTGGGGCAGGTCCCAGTGGTAGAGGGTGGCCCAGGGCTGGATCCCGGCCTCCAGCAGGGTGTCGACCAGGCGGTTGTAGAAGTCGAGCCCGGCCTGGTTGACCTTGCCGCTCCCCTCGGGGAGGATGCGCGGCCAGGCGATGGAGAACCGGTAGGCGCCCAGGTTCAGCCGGCTCATGAGCGCGACGTCCTCCGGGTACCGGTGGTAGTGGTCGTCGGCGGGGTCGCCGGTGTCGCCGCCCAGGACCTTGCCGGGGGTCTCGGCGAAGGTGTCCCAGATGCTGCGGCCGCGGCCGTCGGCCGTGGTGGCGCCTTCGATCTGGAACGAGGCGGTGGCCGCCCCCCAGAGGAAGTCCTCAGGGAAATCGCTGCGGTTGCTCACTTGTTCGGTACGCACCTTCCATGACGAGGGGACATCGCGTATGGGAGCGCTCCCATAAAACAAGCAGACCGGACACCTTGTGTCAATCGACGAAAGTCACCCCGAAACCCAACCGTTACGAGTGGTCGGCGCGGGGCGCGGCGTCCGGACGGCGCCCCGCGCACACGTTACTCCGGGGACTCCGAGGCGGTCGGCTCGGCCTGCCCGCCGCCGACCGGGATGACGATCCCCTGCCAGCGCTCCTCCATGAAGTCGCGGACCTCCGGGCCGTGCAGCAGCTCGTCCAGCCGCACGATGTCCTCGGCGCCCGCGTCCTCCGACCGCACGACCAGCCCGTTGGCGTACGGGTTGTTCTCGGTGCCCTCCCAGGCCAGCGCGTTGGCCGTCGTCGGCAGGTCCGCCTCCAGGGCGTAGTTGCCGTTGACCACGGCCGCGTCCAGGTCCTGGAGCGAACGCGGCAGCTGCGCCGCCTCCACCGGGGTGACGGTGACGTTCAGCGGGTCGTCCTCGATGTCGTCCACCCCGGGCGAGTCCCCGGCGTCCTCGGCCAGGGTGATCACGCCGGCGTCGGCCAGCAGGTGCAGGGCCCGGCCCATGTTCGAGGTGTCGTTGGGCACCCCGATCTCGGCGCCCTCGGGCAGGTCCTCCAGGTCGGCGGCGTCCTGGGAGTAGATGCCGAACGCCTCCAGGTGCACGTCGGAGACGTAGCTCAGGTCGGCGTCGGGGTTCCCCGCCAGGTACTCCTCGAGGAACGGCACCGTCTGGTAGTAGTTGGCGTCCAGCTCGCCCTCGGCCAGGGCGGCGTTGGGCTGGTTGTAGTCGGTGTACTCGACGATCTCCAGGCGCAGCCCGGCGTCCGCGGCCAGGTTCTCGTCGATGAACTGCAGGATCTCCGCGTGCGGGGTGGGGGTCGCGCCGACGCGCAGGACGGTGAGCCCCTCCGCGTCGGTCCCCTCCTCCGCGCGCTCGCTGGGACTGCCGCAGGCCGCCAGCACGGCGGCGGCGAGCGCCGCCGCCCCGGCCCCGCGCAGCACGCGCCCCCACGGCGCCCCTGCCCTGTCTCCGGTCATCGCATCTCCTATCCAGGAATCCAGACGGGTCGGACGAATGTCGGGGGGCGGGGGGCCGGGGGGCGCGGTGCGGGTCAGCGCCGGGTGAGCCTGCGCACCAGCAGGTCGCCCAGGCTCTGCGCCGCCTGCACGATGACGATGAGCAGGATGACGGTGGCCCACAGGTAGTGGTCGTTGAAGCGCTGGTAGCCCTCGCGGATGGCCAGGTCGCCCAGGCCGCCGCCGCCGATCGCGCCGGCCATCGCCGAGTAGGAGATGAGGGCGACCACGGTCATCACCAGGCCCGCGATGAGGCCGGGCAGCGCCTCGGGCAGCATCACCTTGCCGACGATCGTGAGCCTGCGGGTGCCCATGGCGTGCGCGGCCTCGACGACCTCGCGGTCGACCTCGCGCAGGGAGGTCTCCACCAGCCGGGCGAAGAACGGGATCGCGCCGATGCTCAGGGGGACGATCGCCGCCGTCGGGCCCAGGGTGGTGCCGACCAGGAAGCGGGTCAGGGACAGCACCGCCACCATCAGGACGATGAACGGCAGCGAGCGGCCGATGTTGACGATGGCGCTGAGGACGGCGCGCACCGCGGGCGCGGGGGTGAGGCCGCCGCGGTCGGTGGTGACCAGCAGCACGCCCAGCGGCAGGCCCACCAGGACGCTGAAGATCGTCGCCCACAGCACCATGTAGACGGTGTCCTGGGTGGCCAGCCACAGGCTTGGCCACATGTTCGGCCAGTCCCGGAGGAAGGCGACGACGGCCTCCCACGGGCCCGCGGCCCCGGTGTCCGCGGCCAGGAAGAGGATGTCGGCGGTGTGGGTGGTCACTTTCCGGCCTCCTCGACCAGCAGGCCGTGTTCGGACAGGTAGGTCAGGGCCTCGGAGCGGCGGGCGCCGCGGACGTCCACGCCCAGGCGGCCCACGGACTGGCCCGCGACCTGCTCCACGCCGCCGCCGAGGATGTTGACGTCCACGTCGAAGCGGCGGGTGAGCTCGGACATGAGGGGCTCGTCGAACGAGCGGGGGTAGGTCACGACGACCGTGTCGGGGCCCGCCAGGTCCGGCAGCGGGAAGAGGGAGCGGGCCAGCAGCGACCCGGGGGTGCCGATGAGGTCGAGCACGCGGCCCGCCTCGCGGAACTCGCCGTTCTCCATGATCGCGGCGGAGTCGCAGATCTTCTTGATCACGTCCATCTCGTGGGTGATCAGCAGGATCGTCAGCCCCAGTTCGTCGCGCAGGCGGCGCAGCAGGGCCAGGATCGAGTCGGTGGTGGCCGGGTCCAGGGCCGAGGTGGCCTCGTCGCTCAGCAGCACCTTGGGGCGGGAGGCCAGGGCGCGGGCGATGCCCACGCGCTGCTTCTGGCCGCCGGACAGCTGGGACGGGTAGGCACGCGCCTTGTCGCCCAGGCCGACCAGCTCCAGGAGCTCGCCCACGCGTTCGCGGCGCTCGGCGCGGCCGACCCCGGAGACCTCCAGGGGGAAGCCGACGTTGCCCGCGACGGTGCGCGAGGAGAGCAGCGCGAAGTGCTGGTGGACCATGCCGATGCCGCGGCGGGCGGTGCGCAGCCGCGCCCCGCGCAGGGAGGTCAGCTCCTCGCCGTCGACGGTGACGGTCCCGGCGTCGGGGCGCTCCAGGAGGTTGACGGAGCGGAGCAGGGTGCTCTTGCCCGCGCCGCTCTGGCCCACGACACCGTAGATCTCGCCGGGCTCCACGTGCAGGTCGACCCCGTTCAGGGCGGTCACCCGGTGTTTCTTCAACCTGTAGACCTTGTGCAGGCCCACTGCGTCAATCACGGTCTTCCCATCGACGTTGGTCAGGGCGCCCGGGGTCGGCGTACGGGCCGTACGGGCGCGGAGCTGCTCGACGTGGGACGACGCCCACGTCAGAGCGTACGGAGCGGTCCCGGACCGGGTGGAGGCGACGCGCCGGGGCGGGCGGTGCGGCGGTCGGGGCGCGGAAATCCTCGAAAATTACCGCTCGGCCGATACCGGTCGGCCGCGGGCGTCGAGGAGGCGGGGGTCAGGCGGACGCGCGACAACAGCGCCCATCACACCACATGGGGGTGTTCGCCCAGGTGGCGGTGGGTTTCACCGGGAGTCGTCCAGAAGCCTTCACGCTCACCACTCAACCATGGGACGGCGGGTCGGTTCACCGAAATCACACCCGAGAACCGGGTTATCTGTGCCACATCGCACCTTTTGTCGGTTCGGAAACCATCCGTTCCCTCCCGTATGACCCCGGGAGTGCTTACACTCATGACCGTCCCGTTACCATCGCCCAGCGCCGATCGCCGCTCACGATGGCACGGGCCTCCCGGTCCCCGGCGACGCACCGTCGCCCCTCCTCCCCGTGCTCGGGGAGCGGTCCCGGCCGGGAAATCGACGAGATGCAGCGCCCGCCCCGCCCCGAGCCCGGGGGTGCGCGGGCCCGAGGAGCGACCACACCGTGCACCCCGATGACCAGAGCCGAGTGGACGAGTTCGCCGACTTCTGGGCTCCCGATCCGCCGGCCGCGACCTGGCGCGAGACCCTGGCCGACGCCGCCTCCGCCCTGTCCCCCTCCCGGCGCCGCCGCGCCGGCCGGGCGCGTGTCATCGCCGTCACCCTCTCCCTGGGGGCGGCGCTCGTCGCCCTGCCCCAGACTCCGGCGCTGGCCCTGCCCATGGAGCCGGAGAGCATGGAGTCCCTGCGCGAGCGCGCGGAGACCCTGGGCGAGGAGTACAACGGCGAGCTGCGCGACATGGAGGGCGTCATCCAGGAGGCCGAGCGCGCCACCGAGCGGGCCGAGGAGACCGCCGAGGAGGCCCAGGCCTCCAAGGAGCAGGTCCGCACCCTGGCGTACGCCTCCTACACCGGCAACGGCATCGACCCGTCCATGTCGCTCTTCGTCGACGCCGACCCCGACCAGGTCATCGACCGCGCCGTGGTCATCGACTTCCTGGCGTCGAGCAACCAGGACAAGATCGCCGAGCTGGAACAGGCGCTGGAGCGCGACGAGGAGGCCCAGGAGGCGGCCCAGGAGACCCTGGAGGAGGCCGAGGCCGACCTGGAGGCGCTGGAGGAGCGGCGCGAGGAGGTCCAGGCGATGATCGCGGACCACCCGAACCAGCCGATGGGCGGCCAGTACAACATCACCCCCCGGACCGAGCAGATGCGCGAGCTGGTCATCGAGGAGTTCGGCGAGGGCACGGAGGTCGGCGGGGTCGGCTGCTACCGGGCGGTCGGCGGCTGGGTCGTCGGCGAGCACCCCAAGGGCCGGGCCTGCGACTTCATGGTGGACGGCAACGGGTCGATGCCCTCCCAGGAGCAGGTCGACCGCGGCTGGGCCATCGCCGAGTGGGCCCGCGAGAACGCCGACCGCCTGGGGATCATGTACGTGATCTACCGCCAGCAGATCTGGGACGTCCGGCGCGGCGACACCGGCTGGCGCGCGATGGCCGACCGCGGCAGCATCACCGAGAACCACTTCGACCACGTGCACATCTCGATGTTCTGACCCGCTCCGGGACGGCCGGGCGCTCCGCCGCGCCCGGCCGTCCCGGGGAATGGACGGACGGAAACGAGCGGTGCACGTGATCGACACGAAACAGTGACGATTCGCTCTCGCTCCCCGGCCCCGGCCTGCCGCACCCCGGGGTGCGCCGAATAGGATGCTCACGTCCCCGGCCGGCGGCATGCACGTCGGCCGCCCCGGAGCACCACACCGGGGCCACCTGGAGACACACAGGGCCCGCTCCTCCCCCGCTCCCCCGTCCTCGCCCGCGGTTCGGTGGCCACGGAAGGCGCGCCCTGCCCGTGTGAACGTCACCGGCGTCCCTTTCGACCCGACTTCGGAAAGTCACACGAACCCACAGGCGCCGACACGCGTCCCAGACAACACGTCAACACATCATCCGGGCGAGGGGAGCCATGAGCGAAAACGGACCTTACAACCAGCCACCGCAGAACCCCTACGGCGGTGACGGCCCGGGAGGGCAGCCTCCCTACGGCCCGCCGGGCGGCCCCTACGGCGACCCCCACACGGGCGGTCAGCCGGGCTACGCCCAGCAGGGCGCGTACACGGGCGGCCAGCCGGCCTACGGTCCCCCCGGGGGCTACCCGCCGCCGCAGCAGCCCAAGAGCGGCGGCAAGGCCGCCCTGTGGGTGGTCATCGGCGGCGGCGCGGTGATCGTGGTCCTCGTGGTCGCGCTCATCGTCATGCTCGCCACCAACCGCGGTGACGAGGGCGGCACCGTCGCCTCCCCGCCGGAGGGGAGCACCGAGGCCAGCGACCCCGTCACCGACCCGGCCGGCGAGGAGCCGGTCGAGGAGCCCGCGGGCGGCGGCGGCCCGGCGGGCGAGCCCCCGTACTCGCTGCCCATCGAGCCCTGCGAGGCCCTGACCGACCGCGTGGCCGAGGGCCTGCTCATGGGCCAGGACGGCTCCAAGAGCACCAGCGACAACCGCTCCACCTGCTCCGACATCAGCGGCACCCCGCCGGAGGGCAACCCGGACACCATGTTCGGGACCTACGACGTGACGTACCAGACCCCCTACGCCGGGTCGGACTCCATCGAGGGCGCCAAGACCGACTACCAGGACGCCGTCTCCAACATCCGCGGCGAGGGCTCGTACTCCCTGTACGACTCCGAGCACCTGGACCAGGACAAGGAGCTCCCCCTGGGCGACGAGGCCGTCTTCATCACCACGAAGTACGACTTCCTCGGCCAGTTCGTCCCCCGCGCCGCCGTGCTGATCCGTTCGGGCAACATCACCATCGAGGTCACGTACACGATGAGCCCCTCGTTCAGCGCCTCCGACGACGACGTCGAGAAGTTCACGCTCCCCGACGACATCGAGGCGACCATGACCATGGCCGGCGAGGACGCCCTCGCCCTGCTCGAGTCCGCCTGACCCGGAGGCCACCGGGCGCACGGAAGAGCATGAAGGGAGGGGCCGCGGCGACCGCCGCGGCCCCTCCCCCTTTCGTTCCGGGACCGGTCCCCCCGGTGCGGCGCCTACAGGGTCCTACAGGGTCGAGCGGACCCGGCGGGCGGCCTCGACCATGTTGCGCAGGGCCTGTTCGACCTCCTCGTAGCCGCGGGTCTTCAGACCGCAGTCCGGGTTGACCCACAGCTTCCCGGCGTCGATGTGCTCCACCGCCAGGCGCAGGGACGCCTCGATCTCCTCCACCGACGGCACCCGCGGGGAGTGGATGTCGTACACGCCCGGGCCTATGCCCCGCCGGTAGCCGCGGCGGCCCAGGTCCTCCACCAGCTCCATGCGAGAGCGGGCCGCCTCGACGCTGGTCACGTCGGCGTCCAGCTCCTCGATGCCGTCGACGATCAGGCCGAACTCGGAGTAGCACATGTGCGTGTGGACGGTCGTCGACGGCGAGACGCCGGAGGTGGCCAGCCGGAAGGAGCCCACGGCCCAGTCCAGGTACTCCCGCCGCTTCTCCGCCCGCAGCGGCAGCAGCTCGCGCAGCGCGGCCTCGTCGACCTGGATGTGGCGGATCCCCGCCCGCTCCAGGTCGGCGACCTCGTCGCGCAGGGCCAGTGCCACCTGGCGGGCGGTGTCGCCCAGCGGCTGGTCGGTGCGCACGAACGACCAGGCGAGCATGGTCACCGGTCCGGTGAGCATGCCCTTGACCGGCTTCGCGGTGCGCGACTGGGCGTAGGTGGTCCACTCCACCGTCATCGGCTCCGGGCGCGAGACGTCGCCGAAGAGGATCGGCGGGCGCACGCACCGGGAGCCGTAGGACTGCACCCAGCCGTTCTCGGTGGTGGCGTAGCCCCGGAGCTGCTCGGCGAAGTACTGGACCATGTCGTTGCGCTCGGGCTCGCCGTGGACGAGCACGTCCAGGCCGATGTCCTCCTGGAGCGCGATGACCCGGTCGATCTCGGCGCGCAGGATCGCCTTGTACTCCTCCTCGCCCAGCTCGCCGCGGCGGTGCGCGGCGCGGGCCCGGCGCAGCCCGCCGGTCTGCGGGAACGACCCGATGGTGGTCGTGGTCAGTGCCGGGACGCCGGGGGCGCCGCGCTCCCGCGGCCGCTCGTGGGCGTCCGCGCCCAGGGCCTCCAGGCGGGCGCGCACGCGCGCGTCCACGAACGACGCGCCGGCCGGGGCCGGGGCGGCGGCGTAGCCGTCCCCGGTGCCCTCGGACAGCACCCTGCCCAGCAGCGCGACCTCACGGGTCTTCTGCTCCGCGAAGGCCAGCGCCGCGCGCAACTCCGGGGGCAGCGAGGTCTCGGCGTCCAGGTCGATGGGCACGTGCAGCAGCGAGCAGGAGGTGCTCACGGAGATCCCGTCGGCCAGGCCCAGCAGGGTGCCCAGGGTGGCGACGGCGGCCGGGACGTCGGTGCGCCAGACGTTGCGGCCGTCGACCACGCCCGCGACCAGGCGGGTGGAGCCCAGCCCGGAGACCGCGGTCAGGTCGGCGATGCCCTCGGCGTCGGTGACGAGGTCCAGGCCCACGGCCTCGACCGGGGACTCCTTGAGGACGCGCAGGGCGTCGGCGCCGATGGAGCCGAAGTAGGTGGAGACCAGGATCTCCGGGCGGTCGGCGAGCCCGCCCAGGACGCCGTAGGCGCGCTCCAGGTGGCCCAGGGCGGCGCGGCCCTCGTCGGTGGCCAGCACCGGCTCGTCCAGCTGCACCTGCTCGGCGCCGGCGGCGCGCAGGTCCGCCAGCACGCGGCCGTAGGCGTCCAGCAGGTCGTCGAGCAGCGCGATGGGCGACCAGCCCCGCGGGGCGTCGTCGGCGGCCTTGGACAGCAGCAGGAAGGTCAGCGGGCCGACCAGCACCGGGCGGGTGGGGTACCCGGCCTCCAGGGCCTCGCGGAACTCGGCGACGGGCTTGTCGCCGGCGACGCGCGGCCGCACGGCCGGGGAGAGCTCCGGGACCAGGTAGTGGTAGTTGGTGTCGAACCACTTGGTCATCTCCAGGGGCGGGGCGCCCTGGACCCCGCGGGCCAGCGCGAAGTAGCGGCGCAGCCGCCCGTCGGCGTCGGCGGCCGCGCACGGGTCCTCGAACCGCTCCGGGACCAGGCCGAACAGGACGGCGGTGTCCAGCACCTGGTCGTAGTAGGAGAACGTGTTGGAGGGGATGTCGTCGATCCCGGCGGCGCGCAGCCGGGCGTAGGTGTCCAGGCGCAGGCCGGCGGCGGCCTCCTCCAGGTCGGCGGCGGTGGAGGCGCCCTTCCAGTAGGACTCCTCGGCGCGCTTGAGCTCGCGGTCGGGGCCGATGCGCGGGTAGCCGTGCACCGTGGACCGCACGGCGGGTCCGGGGGTGTTCATGAAGCTTCTTCTCCCTCGTCGAAAGCCGGGCACCGTGCCCGGGGTCGGCGAGGGGGCACGCCGGTGGGGCGCCGCTCGACGGGCGCCCACGGGTGCCGACCTCGGCCCTCCCTCGGGGCACGGGACCACCGGCGGCACGGGTGCGCCGCCGGGTGGAGGCAGGTCTTCGGACTCACGGGCGCGACCGGTGGGCCACCGGTCCCCTAATGCCCGCCGCTTCCCGGTCCCCGACCTCTCCGGTCGGTCCACCAGTGCTCCATGGCGGGGGTCGTTCCCGTACACCGCTGCGGGGCAGTCCCGGATTCGCACCGGGTTCCCTCTTGCGACGCGCGCCACCGGCCCGGGATCGCCCCGGGCGGAAGGATGGCGCACGAACCTTCCACGCCTGCGAGTATAGGGAGACATCCCCTCGCCCCTGCCCCCCGGCATGCCCCCTGTGCCCCTCGCCGCCCCGGAGTCCGAACCCTCCGCCCGTGGGCGGCGTCACACCCGATGAAGACGTCGCACGGTGGCGCCCCCGCCGGCCCCGTGCACGTTCGTCTGCGAAATGGACGCGGAGAACCCCTGGTGAACAAGCTGCCCCGAACCGCCATGACCCCCGACCACCCGGTCATCACGGTGGGCGTCTCCCTCGTGGTCCTGGCCGGCATGGTGCTGTTGTCGGTGCGACCACCGGAGTCGTTGGGGGCGGGCCCGGCCGGGGGCGTGGCGCACGGCCTGGCCGACGCCATCGAGCAGCGCATCCCCGCCACCGGCGAGCCCGACGCGCTGACCGTGGTCGACGAGGCCGCCCTGACCGGGGTGGAGACGGAGGAGCTGGAGTACGACGGGGTCGCCACCGAGGTGTCCTTCCCGGTGCTGCCCAACGCCGAGCCGCTCACGGAGTTCCTGCGCGGGAGGCTGGGCGCCGACGTGGAGGCGTTCGACGCCGCCAACCCGGGCGCGGAGTCCTACACGGCGGGGTGGAACATCACCGCCGCCTCCGACGGCCTGGTCGGCGTGCGCATGACGGGCGAGGAGACCGACTCCGAGGGCACCCGGGAGTTCCACTCCACCTACTGGTACGACACCGGCGACGGCGTCACCCGCGGCTCGCAGTCGCTGCTGGCCGGACAGGACGAGCTGGCCGCCCTCAACACCCTGGTGCGCGACCGCCTCGGCGACGCCGCCGAGACGGGGACGGTGCTGCCGGTGGCGTCGCTGTACGACTCGGTCGGGTTCAACCCCGACGGCGACCTGGTCGTGGAGTTCGACACCGGGCAGGTCGCCCCGGCCGACGCCGGACCCCTGACCGCGGTCGTCGAGCGCGCCGAGTCCGAGCCGCTGCTGTCGGACTTCGGGCGCCGGGTGCTGCGCGCCGCCACCACCGGGGTCGAGGAGTTCGCCGTCTCCGCCGCGCCCGGGGAGGGCCCCGGCGTCGCGGACGAGCCGGTCCCGGGCGTCATCTCCCCCGTGGACGAGTCCGTCGACTGCGCCGACCCCGAGGTCAAGTGCGTGGCCCTGACCTACGACGACGGCCCCGGCGGGGGCACCCCCGAACTGCTGGACACGCTCGCCGAGTACGACGCCAAGGCGACCTTCTTCGTCACCGGCCTGCCGGTGATGGAGCACCCGCACACGGTGCGGCGCACCTACGCCGAGGGGCACGAGATGGCCAACCACACCCTGAACCACCCCGACCTGGCGGGGCTGGGGGCCGACGGCGTCCACGACAACCTGAACAGCGTGCAGGCCCTGGTGTACCGGGAGACCGGGTACACGATGGACCTCATGCGCCCGCCGTACGGGTCGACCAACGACGGCGTCGCCTCGGTGACCCGGGACATGGGCCTGGCCCAGGTCCTGTGGAGCATCGACACCAACGACTGGAAGGACCGGGACCCCTCCGTGGTCGCGGACCGGGCGATCGCGGGCGCCTCGGACGGGGCGATCATCCTCATGCACGACATCCACCCCACCACCATCGCGGCCTCGCACAAAATCATCCGCGAGCTGGACGCGCAGGGGTACACGATGGTGACCGTGTCGCAGCTGCTGGGCGACGCCGAGCCCGGCGAGCGGTACGTGGACGGCGTGCCCGACGAGCCGCCCTCGGACGCGCCCTCGGACGGCGCCGGGGAGGACTCCGGGGAGTAGGCCGCGCCTTCCGGGCCCCGGGCGGACCCCCGCAGGGGTCCGCCCGGGGCACCGCGCGCGGCGGCGGCGGTCACCGAGAGCGCAGGGGCTGACCACATGTGGTCAGCGTCACGGCCGGGCCGCCGGATTCCCCTATGTTGCACCCAACAGCCCCGGTGCACATGTTCTGGATGAGGGAGTCCGGTGTTCTCGTCGAGCCGTACGCGTCCGCAGCAGCCCCTCCCCCGCGGGGTGGGAGCCGCACGCCGGCACCCGTGGGCGGTGGGGGCCGCCGTGGCCCTGGTGCTCCCCCTGGCCTCCTGCCAGAACCCGCCGGCCGCCGCCCCGGAGGAGGCCGACGGCGAGGCCGTCACCGTACTGGTCGACGGCCCCGGGGACGTGGTCACCGAGTGGAGCGGCGAGGGGGACGACTTCCCCGACCACCCCTACATCCCCGAGGACGTGGAGATCTCCGTCGCCCACCCGGAGTTCCCGGGCGCCGAGGCGTTCTCCACCGCCCTGCACGGGCACATCGACCGGGAGGTCATGGACTTCCGCGGGGCCAGCCGGGAGCCCGTGGGCCTGGAGATCGCCTGGGAGGTCGTGGCCGCCGGCGAGGGCGTCCTGGGCGTGCGCCTGGTCGGCACCGAGGAGGACCTGCACGGGAGGCGCCAGACGTACGCGACGTACTGGTACGACGAGTCGACCGGGCACACCGGGTACGCCACCGAGCTGCTGGCCGACGACGCCGCGCTGGCGGAGCTGAACGACCTGGTGGGCGAGGAGCTCGCGGACCACCCCGACGTGGACCCGCGGGGGCTGCTGCCGGTCATGCGCACCTACGACTCGATCGGGTTCAACGCCGCCGGCGACCTGGTCGTGGAGTTCGACGACGGGCACCTGTCGCCCGTGGTCGAGGGGCACCCGCCGGACGCGTCCCCGGGGCGGATCGCCGCGGTCATCGACGCCGAGCGGGCCGGACCGCTGCTGTCGGACCTGGGCGAGCGGGCCCGGAGCGCGTCGCTCACCGAGGAGCCGGTGCTGTCGGTGTCCGAGCCCGACACCGCCCTGGAGTCCGCCCCGGTGCCCCCGGGCGTGGTGACCGAGCGCGGCCCCGACGTGGACTGCACCGACCCCGGGGTCGAGTGCGTGGCGCTGACCTTCGACGACGGCCCGGTGGAGGCGACCGCGCACGTGCTGGACATCCTCGCCGAGCAGGAGGTGACGGCGTCGTTCTTCCTCAACGGCGACCCGCTGCTGACCCGGCCGTGGCTGGCGCGGCGGATCTACGCCGAGGGGCACGAGCTGGGCAACCACAACGACCTGCACGAGAGCATGACGGAGGAGTTCACGCCGGAGGAGCTGCCCGCGCAGGTGGCGATGGTCGGCGCGGGGATCCGCCGCCAGACCGGGTACACCGTGGAGCTGTTCCGCCCGCCGTTCGGGGCCACCGACGACGGCGTCAAGGCGGAGCTGGCCCGGCAGGAGCTCGCCGAGGTGATGTGGACGGTCGACAGCGAGGACTGGACCGGGTCCGACCGGGACACGGTCGCGGACCGGGTGGTGGACCTGGTGGAGCCCGACGGGGTGGTCCTGCTGCACGACCCGCAGCCCACGACGGTCGCGGCCCTGCCGGAGATCATCGAGCGGCTGCGCGAGAAGGGCTATGTCTTCGTGACCGCGTCACAGGCCTTCGCCCCCGAGGCCGGCGGCACCTACCCCCCGGACTGGGACGGCAGCTGGTGACACGCCGACGGCCCGGGCCGGGGCGGGATGCCCCGGGCCGGGCCGTCGGCGGTGGTCCGTGCGGTGCGGGTCAGGCGGTGGCGGCGGGGCTCGCGGCCGGCGCGGTGTCCGGGACCTCGGAGCCGACGGCGTCGGCGATCGAGGTGTACCCGGCGGCGCGGACCAGGCGGGCCAGGCCGCGGTGGACGCGGCGCGGCCAGAGCGGGCCGCCGTAGATCATGCCGGTGTAGCCCTGGACCAGGGTCGCCCCGGCCCGGATGCGGGCCCAGGCGTCCTCGGGGGTGTCGATGCCGCCCACCGCGACCAGGGTGAGCCGGTCGCCGGCCCTGGCGCGCAGGCGGCGCAGCACCTCCAGGGAGCGGTCCTTCAGGGGCGCGCCGGACAGGCCGCCGCCCCCGGCCGCCTCGACCTCCTCGGCGGAGGAGGCCAGGCCCTCGCGGGAGACGGTGGTGTTGGTCGCGATGACGCCGTCCAGCCCCAGCTCCAGGGCCAGGTCGGCGACCGCGTCGACGTCCTCGTCGGCCAGGTCCGGGGCGATCTTGACCAGCAGCGGCAGCTCCGGGCGCCCGGCCTCGGCCAGCGCCCCGCGCACGGCGGACAGGATCGGCCGCAGCCGCTCCACGCTCTGCAGGTTGCGCAGGCCCGGGGTGTTGGGCGAGCTGACGTTGACCACCATGTAGTCGGCGTAGGGGGCCAGCCGCCGGGCGCTGAGCGCGTAGTCGCCCTCGGCCTCCTCCTCCGGCGTGACCTTGGTCTTGCCGATGTTGATCCCCAGGATCGGGCCGGGCCCGCCCCGCCGGTGGTGCAGGCGCTCGGCGACCAGCGCCGACCCCTCGTTGTTGAAGCCCATCCGGTTGACGATCGCCCGGTCCTTCACCAGGCGCGTCAGGCGCGGGCGCGGGTTGCCCGGCTGCGGCTGGGCGGTGACCGTGCCGATCTCGACGAACCCGAAGCCGAGCGCGCCCAGGGCCCGGGGGCCCTCGGCGTTCTTGTCGAACCCGGCGGCCAGGCCCAGCGGGCCGGGGAACTCGCGGCCGAACGCCCGCACGGCCAGCTCGGGCTCGCGCGGGCCCAGCACCCGCTCGGCCGCCGCGGCCGCGCCGGGCACGGCGGCGGCGCAGCGCAGGGCGCCGAAGCTCACCTTGTGGATCGTCTCGGCGTCCAGGTGGCGCAGGACCGAGCTGAAGAGGATCTGGTAGAACACGACTGTAATTTAACCGTTTCCGTCGCTCTCGCGCTCGGCGAGAAAGCGTTCGAGTTCAGCGCCGAGCTCCTCGGCGGTGGGCAGGCCGGCCTCGTCGTCGGCCAGCGGGAGCACCCGGCGGTCCTCCGGGTCGGTCCGCGAGGACATGATGTCGTCGTACTGGCGCTCCAGGTTGACGACGATGCGCTGGACCTCCTCGGAGGCGCTCACCTGTTCGGCGATCTCCACGTCCGTGGCCTGGGCGACCTCCTCCAGGCCCGTGGCGGGCAGGGACAGGCCGGTGGCGTCGGCGATGTACCGCAGGGCGGCCAGCGCCGCGCGCGGGTAGGTGGACTGGGCCAGGTAGCTGGGCACGTGGACGGCGTAGCCGAGGAAGTCGTGCCCGGCCTCGCCCAGCCGGAACTCCAGCAGCGACACCGCACTGCCGGGCACCTCGACCCGGCCGATCCAGGGCGTGTGGCCCTCGACCAGCTCGGGGCGGGTGGAGTGCGGAGTGACCGTGGCCGGCCGGGTGTGCGGCACGGCCATGGGGATGCCGTGGACGCTCAGGGACAGCGACACCGAGAAGCGCTCCACCAGGCCGATGACGGCGGCGGTGAAGGCCTCCCACTCGCGGTCCGGCTCCGGGCCGTGCAGGACCAGGAACGGGCTGCCCTCGGCGTCGCGCATGCGGTACAGGGCCAGCTTGGGGGCCCGGTACTCCGTCCAGGTGTTCTCGACGAAGGTCATGGGCGGGCGCCGGGCCCGGTAGTCGACGAGGCGGTCCACGTCGAAGACCGCGATCTCCTCGGCCTCGAAGCGTTCGAACAGCTCCTCGACCATCTGCCTGCCCGCGTTGCCTGCGTCGACGAAGCCGTCCAGGGCGACCAGCATCGCCAGGCCGGCGACGTCGTCGAAACCGGGTCGGAGTTCGTACAGATCTGCTGGGTTGCGCACCGGGGTCTCGTCTCCAGAAAGCTCGGGGTTTCAGGGGGCCGCGTGGCAGTCCAACACCGACCGGCGTCACCGTGTTCCCGGTCGTCCTCGGGCCGTTCACCCCGGTATCCCAGATTACCGACCCGTATTCACCACCGCTGCCCGAGGACCCGCAGGGAGCGCAGCCGGTTGAGGAGCGCCGCGACCTCCTGCCGGCGCGGCAGCGCGTAGTCGCCGCCGAAGTCCGCGCCCAGCCGGGTGACCCCGTGTTCGGCCAGCTCGGCCTCCAGGGCGTCCAGGGCCTCGGCGAGCGTGCGGTCCCGCAGGTCGAGGGCGCGCAGGGCCAGCCCGGCGCCGATGATCTGCCCGGGGTCGACGAACTGCTCGACGGAGCGCACGTCGACGTCGTCGTCGCCGAAGACCAGCACGTCCATGTCGCGGCGCTTGATCCGGGACCGGCCGCGCGCGTCGGAGGGGTCGACCGAGCGCGGGTCGACGAGGCGGGCGCGCGGAGCGGTGAACACCGCGTCCGTCCGCTCCCGGGCCAGCTCCCGCGCGCGCTCCCCGACGTCGTGCGGGTGGTAGGCGTCCATCATGACCACGTGGTCGGCGACGTCGAAGTAGTCGCCGCTGCCGCCCATGACCAGCACCGTGGAGACGCCGTGGTCGCGGTACAGCGGCCGCACCAGGTCGACGAACGGGACGAGGGGCTCGCGGTCGCCGTGCACCAGGGCCTGCATGCGCTCGTCGCGGATCATCAGGTTGGTGGCGGTGGAGTCCTCGTCCACCAGCAGGGTGCGCGACCCGGCCTCCAGCGCCTCGCAGATGTTGGCGGCCTGCGAGGTGGAGCCCGAGGCGTTGTCGGTGCGAAAGTCCGCGGTGTCGGCGCCGGTGGGCAGGTTGCGCACGAAGGAGCCCACGTCGACCCGCTCCACCCGGCGGCCCTCCTCGGCGCGGATCTTGACCGCGTCGGCGCGGGTGACCACCAGTTCGCGCCCGTCGCCCGGCACGTGGTCGTAGACGCCCCGCTCCAGGGCGTGCAGCAGGGTGGACTTGCCGTGGAAGCCGCCGCCCACGATGAGGACGACGCCCTCGGGCACGCCCATGCCGGTGACCGTGCCCCGGTGCGGCAGGTCCACCGACACGCGCAGGCTGTCGGGCGAGGAGAACGGGACCGCGCCCTCGGCCATGGGCTCGTCGCTGATCCCGCTGCGGCGCGGCAGGACCGCCCCGTCGGCGACGAACGCGACCAGGCCCCGCTCCGCCAGCGCCGAGCGCAGGGCGACCGTGTCGGCCACGCTGTCGGCGAAGGCCCGCGCGGCGTCCCGGTCGACCGCCTCCCAGTACAGGTCGTCGACCACCCCGGGCAGGGTGTCGCAGAACTCGCGCTCGGCGGCCCGGCCGTCGATGCGGCGGCCGCGGCCGGGCAGGTCGATACCGATGCGCAGCTCCAGGCCGCCGCCCTCGGTGACCCGGCAGGAGGAGCGCTCCAGGACCTCCTGCCCGCCGGTGTCGATGCGCAGCAGCGAGCGCCGCAGCAGCCGCCCGGCCCGGCGGCCCAGGAAGTCGGCGGTGGCCCGGCGGCGCACGGGGTCGGCCCAGGCGTCCTTGGGAATGCCGGCGTCGGGCAGCGCGACCAGGATCCGCGAGGGCGGCGCGAACGGGTCGGCCTGCACCCGCTGGACGGTCAGCGTGAAGTCCCCGAAGTCCCAGTCCCCCCTGAGGGACTTGTAGCGGCCGTAGGAGTCGCCGTCCATCCGCAGCAGCTCCCGCGAGAGCCGCTCGTCGTCGCGCACCCCCTGGAGGGGCTCCGGCTCGGGCCGGCGCCCGCCGCCCCGGCCCCCGTGGCCCCCGCGCCCGCCCCGGCCGCCCCCGTACCGCTCCGCCATCTCCCGCTCCCCCGAACTCAGGTTCCGTGCTCCCCGCCAGGTTAGGCCGTCCCGCCCGCCCCCGCCCGCCCCCTGTGGACGACGCCCCGCATGCCGGCCGGAGCGGTGGCGGAGCGCACGTGAAAGGGCCGGGCCCGGTGCGACTTCCGGGTCCGGCCCTTCGGGGTGGGACACGGCCCGCGGCGCCAAGGGGGTGCACCGGGGCCGTGCGGACACCTCCCCGGGAGGGGTGGGGAGGTGCCACGCCTTCATTTTTACCGGAACTCGATCTCCCGCGCGGGGGAAACCTCGATTCCGTCGGCCCGCAGTTCCCGTTCGACGGCGGCGGCGCGCTCGGCCGCGCTCGCCCCGTCCGCCGGGAAGGTGCCGTGGGCGCCCGCGGCGAGGACCACGCGGTAGCCCTCGCCGCGGGCGCGGCGGCCCGTCGCGGAGATGCAGTACTCGCTCTGGAAGCCCGCCAGGACCAGCCCGCGGGCGCCGGTGACGGCGAGCGCCTCGGCCAGCCCCGGCGAGGTGAAGGCGTCCGGGCCGGTCTTGCGGAACACCGGTTCGTCCTCCCGGGCCGGGAAGGTCGGCTGCCAGCCCTCGCCGAACGGCTCGTCGGGATCCCCCTCGTCCCCGTCGTTGAGGACGTGCACGACGGGGGTGCCCGAGGAGCGGGCGCGGTCGAGGAGGGAGGCGAGCTCGGCGCGCAGGGGCCCGGCGTCCGGGACCGCCTCGGCCCCCTCGAGGAAGTTGTCCTGCACGTCTACGAACACCAGTACGAACGACATGCCCCTATGGTGACACAGCTCACCGGCCGCCGGTCGCCTTTCCGGCGGCGCGGCGGAAGGCGAGGTCGCGCCCGTCCACCGGCGGGTCGGCCGGGTCCTGCACGAACACCGCGAAGAGCCGGTCGGTGTCCCGCAGGTCGTCCAGCAGGTCCCGCCAGGCGAACAGGTTGGGGTGGTCGAACACGGTGCACGCCTGGGCCGGGGCGAGCCCCCGCTCGGCCGCGCGCAGGTCCTCGGCGGTCAGGTCGTACACGGCGGTGCCGCGGGTGTGCCCCAGGACCCGGCCCAGGACGACGGCGGGCAGGCCGTGCATCGCGCCGGGGACGTTGACCACGGGGAAGGCCGGCTCGCCGTCGCGCTCGCGCCCGACGGCGAAGGCGGACGGCCGCTCCCAGCCGGGGTGCCCCTCCTCCAGGCGGGTCCGTGCGGCGTGGATGTCGTCTTCGGTGACCCACTGCTCCATGGGTGCTCCTCGCGTCGGGGGGCGGGGGTACGGGAGCGGGAGGGGTGCGCGCCCACCGCGCACCCCTCCCGCTGCGTCCACGTTAGAGGTTCAGCTCCCCCCGGGCCACCGAGACCGCGTGACCGCCGATGAGCACCCGGTCACCCCGCCACTCCAGCAGCAGGTCACCGCCGCGCGCCGACGCCTGGTGGGCGGACAATTCCTTGCGGCCCAGCCGCTCGGCCCAGAACGGGGCGAGCACGGTGTGGGCGCGGCCGGTGACCGGGTCCTCGGCGATGCCGACCCGGGGGGCGAACACGCGGGACACGAAGTCCACGCCCTCCTCCGCCCGGGCGGTGGGGATGACCAGGTGGTAGGGCAGCCGGCCGAGGGCCGCGATGTCGGGCTCCAGGCCGCGCACCGTCGCCTCGTCGGCGACCTCGACGAGGAGGTCGTCCGCGCCGCCCAGGCCGACCCACAGGGGCTCGGTCCCCAGCGCCTCGGCCAGCCCGTCGGGGGCCGCGACGGGCACCGGGGGCTTGGCCGGGAAGTCCATCCACAGGCGCCCGTCGCGTTCGGCGACGGTGAGCAGGCCGCTGCGGGTGGTGAACCGGTACGGCCCCGGGACGCCGAGTTCGACCAGGGCGTGGGCGGTGGCCAGGGTGGCGTGTCCGCACAGGTCGATCTCGACGGTGGGGGTGAACCAGCGGAGTTCGTAGTCGGCTCCGGGGTCGTCGACCGGGCGGGCGAAGGCGGTCTCCGAGAGGTTGAACTCGGCGGCGACCCCCTGGGCCCAGGCGTCGTCGTAGGCGTCCTCCAGGACGAGGACGGCGGCGGGGTTCCCGGCCAGCGGCCGGTCGGTGAAGGCGTCGATCACGCGGTAGTCGGGCATGGGCCCATCCTGCCGACGCCGGACCCGGCGGGAAAGGGCCACTCGCGGGGCCAATGGCCCCTCCCCTCACAGGGGCGGCTCGTCCAGGATGAACATGGTCTGGGTGCTCTTGACCTCGGGGATGCGCTGCAGGCGCTCCAGGACGAAGGTGCGCAGGGCGCCGGCGTCGGCGACCCGGACCAGCAGCAGCAGGTCGACGTCGCCGGAGACGAGGGCGGCGTGGTCGACCTCGGGGATGTCGCGCAGGTACTCGCGGAACCTCTCCCAGGAGTGCTGCTCGATGCGCACCGAGACGTAGGCCGACAGGCCGATGCCGTACTTCTCGGGGTCGATGACGGCGGTGAACCCGCGGATGACCCCTTCGTCGCGCAGGCGCTCCAGGCGGGAGTAGGCGTTGGCCCGGGAGATGTGGGCCTGTTCGGCCACGGCCCGGATGGACATGCGGCCGTCGTCGCGGAGCAGGGAGATGATGCGGCGGTCGGTGTCGTCCAACGGCACGGCCATGTGTCTTACCTCATACCGCTCAGGCCGCGCTCCCATGAGACCCGGGGGATCGCGCGGCGGCGCTACTGAGCAGTTCGTCCAGTATCGGCGTGGGGGCATCGACAATATGGGGTGATTCGCCTCATATTCAAGACACGGAGTACACCGATCCGGGAACGCCTCCGGAGACCGCCGACGGCAATGGCGCCGCCGGAACCCGCGGTCCCGGGAGTGACAGGGTCGGCGGGCGGGCCGGTCGACGGCGACCGGCGCCGCCCCCGGACATGCCGAAGGGCCGTGGTCGTCGAGACCACGGCCCTTCGTCGGCCCGCCGGGTCGCGTGCCCCGGAGAGTCCTTTGTCCGTGAGGACACCTGGCGTCTCGGGCTCCCCGCGATCACGGGGACCCGGCAGGCCGGGCGGGGATGTCCCCTACCCGCGGCCTCGCAGGCGGTCGAACAGGGAGCCCAGGCTGTGGCGGCCGCTGCTCTGGGCGGTCAGGCCGCGGCCCTCGTCCTCGGCACCGGCGTGGGCGCCGGCGGGACGCCGGTTCCAGGCGAAGAACAGGGCGATGAGGATGGCCGGGATGATGGCCAGGGCCAGCAGGCCGGTCCCGCCCAGGACGCCGTCGCCGGCACCGGTGAGCTGGACGCCGGAGAGGTCGTTGGCGGCCGTCTGGGCGCTCACGCCGGAGTCGTCGGAGCCCTCGGAGTCGTCGGAGTCCGCGGCCGCGGCCTGCTCCTCGGCCTCCTTCTTCTCCGCCTCCTCCTTCTTCTCGGCCTCGGCCTTCTCGGCCTTCTCCTGCTCCTTCTTCTCCGCCTCTTCCTTCTTCTCCTCCTCGGACTCCTCGTTGAGGACTTCCTCGGGGATCGGCGAGACGGCGTCCTCGCACTTGTTGTCGGGCTGCTGGAAGGGGTGCGGGGCACCCTCGGTGCCGTTGCCGTCGCCCCACTCGGTGATGTAGTACTCGACGCCGTAGAGGTGGCCGTTGCCGCCGCTGACGGTGTAGTTCGTGTCGTCCCAGGTCTCGCCGGTCAGTTCGGCGAAGGTCTTGCCGTCCATGTCCAGCAGGACGTCGCAGTCGTTGGAGGGGACGCCGGGACCGCGGTCACCGATGAAGAATTCGGCCTTCTTGCCCTCGTAAACGACGTAGCCCTCGGTACCCAGCGGCCAGCTCGGGCTGGAGAAAAGGCCCTTCTGCATGGGCTCGCCGCCTGCGGGCGCGCCCGTGTCACCGTTGATGCCGGAACCGTCGTCCCAGAAGTAGGTCGCGGTGACTTTGCCGTACTGGATGGGAGTTTCGTTGCTCATTGAGTATCTGCCAGGTAGACAACAGGGCCGAGAAGACCTTCGGGCACGTCGCAGCAGTTCACCGGGCATGCTCGGGCACGCCTCGGAAAGGGCGACATGACAGGGCTCTCCCGCCGTGGAAATCGGCGGGTGGGAATCGGAAAGCGCCGATGGACTTCGGCGGTCCGCGGGGCCGGCTCATGGAGCGGGCGGCCCGGATTCCCGGAAAGGGTCTCGATTCCCCTGCGGCTCACAGGCCGGTCAAGGGCTCGGCACCACTTCGTAGAAGACTCATAACGAAGCGATCACGAGGACACTAACCCAGGTTTAAGCAAAGTGCGCAAGGATTCCGGGTAAAATGACGATCCGTGTTCACCCGGGCACGGTCCGGGTCGTTTCCCCGAGGCCTCCGGGAACAGCGGAACCCCCGTCGTGGCAGGGGTTCGGGCCCGCCCGGGGACGGCGGGCGGGCCCTGTCCGTGGCCCTCGTCACGGATTCCCTCCGACACGCCGCGAAGGCCGCCGGACCCCTTACGGGGACCGGTGTACGCGCCGGTAGGTCACGGCGGTCCCGGCCCGGGCGGCGCGGGCGCGCACACGGGCGCGCATCGTCAAGCCAGGGCAATCCGCCCTCTCCGGCAGGGTCACCGGGAGGGCGGGTGTTCCCCTCCCGACGCAAAGAACCCCGGGGGCCGCAACCCCCGGGGCCGTCTCCGGACTCAGGTCACCTGCCCGCGCCGGGCAAAGCGCTCCTCACGCCACTCCCCCGTGCGGACCACCTCGTGCAGGGCCTCGGTCGCGTCCCACACGTCCGTGTACCGCAGGTACAGCGGGGTGAAGCCGAACCGCATCACGTCCGGCGCCCGGAAGTCGCCGATCACACCGCGGGCGATCAGCGCCTGCACGATCGGGTACCCGGCGCCCTCCTCCGGCTCCACCAGGGCGACCTGGCTGCCGCGCCGGGCGTGCTCGGCCGGGGTGACCGAGGAGATGCCGGCCTCCGCCGCCCGGGCCAGGAACAGGTCCGTCATCGCCAGGCTCTTGGCGCGCACCAGGGCGAGGTCGGCCCGGGCCCACACGTCCAGGCTCGCCTCCAGGGCGGCGTCGGCCACCAGGGGCTGCGAGCCGCTGAGGAAGCGCGACACCCCCGGGGCGGGCTCGTAGTCGCCGGTGAAGTCGAAGGGGCGGGCGTGCCCGTGCCAGCCGCTGAGCGGCTGGTCGGCCGCGGCGTGGTGGCGGCGGGCGGCGTACAGGAACGCGGGGGCGCCCGGGCCGGCGTTGAGGTACTTGTAGGTGCAGCCGACCGCGAAGTCGGCCCCGGAGGCGGACAGCTCCACCGGCACCGCCCCGACGCTGTGGCACAGGTCCCAGATCACCAGGGCGCCGTGCTCGTGGGCCAGCCGGGTGATGCCGGGCATGTCGCGCAGGGTGCCGGTGCGGTAGTCCACGTGGCTGAGCAGCAGCACCGCCACGTCCCCGGCGGCCAGTTCGCGCTCCAGGTCCGGGCCGTCGGGGTCCACCCGGCGCTGGACCGCCCCGGCCAGGGAGACGGCGCCCTCGGCGACGTACAGGTCCGTGGGGAAGTTGCCCGCCTCGCCCAGGACGACGGAGCGGTCCGACATGCGCAGCGCGGCGATGACGCACTTGAACAGGTTGGCCGAGGTGCCGTCGCCGACGATCACCTCGTCGGGGTCCGCGCCGACCAGCGGGGCGACCTTGGCGCCCAGGGTGCGGGGCTTGTCCCACCAGCCGGCGTCGTTCCAGCTGCGGATGAGGTCCTGCCCCCACTCCCGCTCGATCATGTCGGCGACCCGGCCCGGGGTGCTGCGCGGCAGCGCGCCCAGCGAGTTGCCGTCCAGGTAGATCACCCCGGCGGGGAGCACGAACTCGTCGCGCAGCGGGGCCAGCGGGTCGGCGGCGTCGAGCGCGGCGCACTCCTGCCGGGTGGTGGGCGTCATCGGGCGTCCTGCTTCCTGCTCATGGTGGTTCGGTGTCACGGGGCCGGGCTCAGATGGTGCTGCGCAGGGACCACAGCTCGGGGAAGACGTCCTTCTCGACGTTGCGGGCCAGCCAGGTGAGGCCGTTGGAGCCGCCGCTGCCGGGCTTGCCGCCCATGGTGCGCTTGACCGCCATGAGGTGCAGGTGGCGCCACCGCGTCACCCGCTCGGCGACGTCCATCAGGGCCTCGGCCAGCAGGTAGAGGTCGTTGCCGGGGTTGTCGTCGGCGTAGACGCGCGCCCACGCCTCCTCCACGCGCGCGTCGGGCGCGTACTCCTGCGTCCAGTCGCGCTCGGCGGCCCCGGCGGGCACCGGCAGGCCGCGCCGGCGCAGGAGGCGCAGCGCGGCGTCGTACAGGCTCGGCCGCTCCAGCAGGTCGCGCAGGTCGGCGGCGACGCCGGCCATGCCCTTGTGCGGGCGGATCATGGGGGCGGACTTGTTGCCGAGCACGAACTCCAGCTTGCGGTAGCCGAAGGACTGGAAGCCCGACGCCTCGCCGAAGGAGTCGCGGAACCGGTTGAACTCGGTGGGGCTCATGTCCCCGAGCAGCTTCCAGGAGTCGTTGAGGACGTCCTGGGCGGCGGTGGCGCGGCGCAGCCAGGCCAGCGCGCCGGGGACGTCGTCGTTCTCCAGGGCGTCGCGGGCCCGCTCCCAGCGCTCCTGGACCAGGACGAACAGCAGCTCCATGATCTGGGTGCCGATGATGAACGCCGTCTCGGCGGGCTCGTCGGTGCGCGGGTTCTGCAGGCGCAGCAGCGTGTCGATCCCGGCGTAGGCGACGTAGGGGGTGTTGCGGTCGAAGGACAGGGTGGGCTGCCCCGCGTTCTCCTGCGCCCGCCGGGCCCGGGCCTCGGCATCGGTGCCCTCGACATCGGCGGGGATGTACGGGCACTGCTGTGCGGACGTCGTGGTGAGCATCGGGAGGACCCCTCGTGTACTGCGCGGAACGTGCTGGGTGCACACGGCGCCGCCCGTGGAACCCCCGTCACGGCGCTGTGTACGTCAGCACACATGATCGAGCAGAAGAGGGGGGAAAGGAATGGACGTTGCACTCCAAAGCAGGACATCAACCTGGTATCCATAACATGTCCGGAAAATCTACTTTTGGATTGCAAAGCATGGCCTCACGAGCGCCCACGGCGCTGGACGGCGTCGACCAGCGGATCCTCGCCGAGCTCCAGCGGGACGGCCGCCTGTCCTTCAACGAGCTGTCCCGCCGCGTCAACCTCTCGGCCCCCGCCGTGGCCGACCGGGTGCGGCGCCTCACCGACCGCGGGGTGATCACCGGCTACCATGCGCACGTGGACCCGGCCGCCGCCGGCCTGCCGGTGACCGCTCTGGTACGCATGCAGTGCTTCGGCGCGCACTGCCTGCTGCGCGAGCCGGGGTCGCTGGAACGGCCCGAGATCCTCCAGGCCCACCGGGTCACCGGCGACGACTGCTGCGTCCTGCTCATCGCGGTGCGCACCATGGAGCACTTCGAGGAGGTCATCGACGGCCTCGCCGCGCACGGCCGCCCCTCCAGCACGATGATCCTGTCCAGCCCGGTGCCCTGGCGCCCGGTCTCAGCCCCGAGGACCCCATGAGCGTGCTCATCGACACCCCCGTCTGGCCCGGCCCCCGCGGCTGGCTGTTCGCGCACCTGGTGAGCGACAGCTCCTACGCCGAACTGCACGACTTCGCCCGTGAGCTGGGCGTGCCCGAGCGGGCCTTCGACCGCGACCACTACGACATCCCCGAGCACCTGCACGCCCGGGCCCTGGCCCTGGGCGCCGAGCACGTGACCGGGAAGGAGCTGGTGACCCGGCTGCGGGCCGCCGGCCTGCGCCGCCCCAGGCTCCGGGCCTAGGCCGCGCCCTTGTGGACCCCCGCTCCGCTCCGGCCCGCCCGTCGAGTGGCGGAAGGTCCTCGACGGGCGCCTCACGCGCTCCGCGGGCCGTCCGGGGACGCCGCCTCGGCGGCCAGCCGGTCCAGTTCGGCGAGCATGTTGGACCGGGCCCTGGCCTCCCAGTGGATGCGGCCGAACTCGGTGTGGAATATCTGCGGGGCGTCCAGCATGCCGCGCAGCACCCGGGAGCGGCCCTCCCGGAACGCCTCCTCGGGCACCCGGCGGTACTCGGCGCGGACCGCCGCCGTGTAGGCCAGGTACTCGTCCGGGGCCCCGGCCAGGACGGACAGGTCGGCGTCGGAGAGCACCTGCCCGTCGGAGTCGTCCGGCCCGGGGGCGTGCTCCCTGGTCATCAGGACCAGCCGGGCCACCTCACCGACCCGCTCGGGGGCCAGGCCCAGCATGGGGAGCAGCTCGCGGGCCAGCCCGGCGCTGCGGTCCTCGTCCAGTCCGGGCTCGGTCTCGTACACGGCGTCGTGGAACCAGACCGCGTAGCGGACCAGGTCGGGCGAGACCGCCTCTTCGGCCAGGATGTCCACGGCCCGCAGCGTCGCCCACAGGTGGGTGAGGGTGTGGTAGCGCCGGTGGGGCTCGCTCCAGCGCGTCAGGAGCTCGCGCCCCACGGCCCGGGCCTGCGGGGAGTCCCCGGCCAGCCGTTCCCAGGAGGCTTCGAGCAGGATCCCCTCCTCCTCGTTGAGCATCCGTGCCCTCCTCCTCGGCCGCCGCCGCGGCCTCCGTCTCCCGTCGCGTCCGCCACAGTCTCCCCTACCCGGGTACCGCGGTTCGAGTCCCGTACCCCGTTCCCGGCCGACGCGCCTCAGCCGTCGGCGGTGAGCCCCGCCTCGTAGGCGAGGATCGCCGCCTGCACGCGGTTGCGCAGCCCCAGCCGGTTGAGGATCGCGCTGACGTAGCTCTTGACGGTGCCCTCCACCAGGAACAGGCGGTCGGCGATGTCGGCGTTGGACAGGCCCGCGCCCACCAGGGCCAGGACCTCCCGCTCCCGCTGGGTCAGCTGCTCGACGCGGGTCCTGGCCGCGGCCTCGCGGGCCGGGCGACCGCCGCCGAAGCGGTCGATCACCTGCCGGGCCACCTGCGGGGACAGGTAGGCGCCGCCGTCGGCGACCGCGTGCACGCCGGTGATCAGCTCGCGCGGGTCGCCCGCCTTGAGCAGGAACCCCGAGGCCCCGTCGCCCAGGGCGCGGGAGATGTAGGCGTCCTCTCCGAAGGTGGTGAGGACGACCACCGCGGTGGACGGGGCCAGCCGGCGCATCTCGGCCGCCGCGGCGAGCCCGTCCAGGCGGGGCATGCGGATGTCGACCAGGGCCACGTCCGGGCGGTGGGAGACCGCCAGGTCCACCGCCTCCCGGCCGTCGGCGGCCTCGGCCACCACCTCGATATCCGGGTCGCTCTGCACGATGGCCCGCACCCCCGCGCGGATCATCGCCTCGTCGTCGGCGATCAGCACCCTGATCACGTGTGCTCTCCTCATGGTCGTCGTCGCGGGCCCGGCGGGCGCGCTCACCGTATCGGTGCCTCGCCCTTGGCGGACAGCCGGCCGTCGGTGAAGCACAGCTGGTAGAACACCTGGTCCTCGTCGAACAGGTCGGCGCTGCTGCGGTAGTAGCTGCACACGGCCCCCTCGGGCACCGCGCCCTCGGCCAGCTCCCGGGCGTCGAACGGCACCGAGAAGGGCGGCAGCGCCTCCTCGACCTCGCTCTGCGGTGTCCCCGGGCGCAGTGCCCCGAACTCCTCCGGTGTGAGGGTGGTCTCCTCCATGCTCGCGGCCATCACCCAGAAGACCAGCGCCGCCAGCCCCGCGACGGCCGCCAGGGGCACCGCCACCAGGGCCATCGACCAGCCGCGGATGCGGCGCCGCGCGGCCCGCTGGAGCCGGTCGATGGCGGTGTCCTCGTCCTCCTCGGCCGCCTCGCCGGGCGGCGCGGCCCCGCCCCGCCGGGGGATGACCGCGCACACCTCCCAGGCCCCGTCCCCGGTGGGGCCCGCGGCGAAGGCCCCGCCGGCCAGCCGGACGCGTTCGCGCAGCCCGATGAGGCCGCGCCCGCCGCCGACCCCGTGCCGCCCCGCCGCCGCCTCCTCGGGGACGGGGTTGACCACCCGCACCTCCAGGCGCTCCCCGTCGCCGGCGATGGAGACCGCCACCTCCGCTCCCGGGGCGTGCCGGGTGGCGTTGGTCAGGGACTCCTGGACGACCCGGTGCACCGCCCGGCCCACCATCGGCGCCAGGGCCGCGGTGTCGATGTCGCGGACCAGGGCGATCCGCATGCCGGAGTCGCGGGCCCGCTCGACGAGGTCGGCGACCCCCTCCCCGGTCGGGGTGACGGGGTCGGGCTCGGCCTCGGTGCGCAGCACCCCGATGATCTCCCGCAGGTGCTCGGTGGCGGTGACCGCGGTGGCGCGCAGTTCGGCGACGGCCTCGCGGTGGCGCTCCCCCAGCCCGGGGTCGACCTCCAGGGCCCCGGCGCGCAGGGCGATCAGGCTGAGCTCGTGCCCCAGGGAGTCGTGCATGTCCTGGGCGATCCGCGAGCGCTCCCGGCTGCGGGCCTGCTCGGCGACGAGCCGGTGCTCGCGGCGGAGCTGGCGGGCGTGCTCCCACCCCGCGGCGGCCAGCTCGGTGTGCTGGCGGCGGTGGGCCCCGAGCAGCCAGGCGGGTCCGGTGTTGACCAGCAGGGTGACGACCGCCACCGCCCACGTGCTCAGCGGGTAGGCGCCCCACAGCAGCGGCAGGGTCCCCAGCACCAGGGCCGCGGCGGCCAGGGCCAGGGCGGGGCGCGTGTCGGGCGAGCGGCGGCCCGCGAGGTAGGAGACACAGGCCAGCAGCAGCCCGCCGCAGAAGAACCAGAACGAGGCGGCCGCGGACACGACCAGGGCGGCCGGGGGGTGGCGGCGGGCGAGCAGGGCGGCGGCCGCCGCCACCGCCACTCCGGTCGCGCCCCGGGCGGCGGCCTCGCCCGCACCGGTCGCGCCCACTGCGAAGACCACCACCGCCTCGCCCGCGAACAGCAGGGCCGCGACCGCCCCCAGGGCCGCATCGCCCAGCGCGGCGGCCCGGGTGGGCGGCCCCGGCAGCGGCCGCACCGCGCGCCGCAGGGCGCGGCGGGCACGGGTCGCTCGGGTCGGGGCGGGTTCTTCCATGCCACCGAAGCTACCGACCGGCACGCCGCCCCCGGTACCCACGAAAGTCAGTTCCGGTACGACCGGCGTTGCCTATCATGGGATGAATTGCGGTCCCCTTCCGTGGTCCCCCTCGTCGCGTCGTGCTGGTACCCGGAAAGCGCCCAGGACGAGCGCGCGGGACGGGAACCACGAAAGGGGCGGACGCATGTCGCCGCTGGAGACGCTGCGCCGGATGCACCACCTGGCCGGATGGCCACTCCTCACGGCGAGCTTCATGGCCCGCCTGCCGATCTCGATGTCCCTCATCGGCCTGCTCACCCTCGTCACCGGGGCGACCGGCAGCGTGGCCGCGGGCGGGGCGGTGACCGGGGCCTTCGCCCTGGGCGAGACCGTCGGCGGGCCCGTCATCGCCCGGTTCGCCGACCGCCACGGCCAGCGCCGCCCCCTGCTGGTGATGTCGCTGGTCGACGCCGTCCTCATCGCGCTGCTCGTGGCCGCCGTCCTGGCGGGGTACGGCCTGCCCGTCCTGGCCGGGCTCGCCGCCCTGGCCGGCCTGTGCCTGCCCCAGGTCGCCCCCATGGCGCGGACCCGGTGGGTGGTGCTCATCCGCCGGCGCGGCGACCGGGGCGTGGAGCGGGAGCGCTCGCTGGCCGCCGCCATGTCGGTGGAGGGCGTGCTCGACGAGGCCGCCTTCGTCCTGGGCCCGGCCCTGGTCGGGGTCCTGACCGTGCTGGTCTCGCCCACCGCCAGCGTGCTGGGCGCCGCCGTGCTCATCGGCGTGTTCGGAACGGTGTTCGCGCTGCACCCCACGGCGCCGCCCGGGTCCGCGCCGGTCCGCGGCCGGGGCGGCCGGATCGCCGTGCCCGCCCTGCTGGTGCTGACCGTGCCCATGTTCTGCCAGGGCCTGTTCTTCGGCGGCATGTCCACGGGGGTCACCGCGTTCGCCGCCGAGTCGGGGTACGGCGACCTGTCAGGGCTGATGTACGCGGTGATGGGCGCCAGCAGCGCCGTGGCGGGCCTGCTGATGGCCTCCCTGCCGGCGGGCTTCACCCTCACCTCCCGCGCGCGGGTCGCGGCCGGGGCGCTGTTCCTGCTCTCCCTGCCGCTGTACCTGCCGCACGGGGCGGCCACCCTGGCCCTGGCCGTGTTCGTCCTGGGCGCCGCGATCGGCCCGCACCTGGTGACCCTGTTCGCGCTGGTGGAGAGGGCCGCCCCGGCCAGCCGCCTGTCGCAGTCGATGGCGATCGTGCTGAGCAGCCTCATCCTGGGCCAGGCGCTGGGCTCGGCGGTGGCCGGGACGCTGGCCGACGCGCACGGCTACCAGGGGGCGTTCGCCCTGGCCACGCTGGGCGGGCTGGTCTCCCTGCTGGTGACCGTGGCGGTCATGCGGACCCGCTGGTACGGGCGCTCCCCCGAGGCCGGGGAGGCCCCCGGATCCGGGGGCGCCGCGGACATACCGCCCCACGGGAGTGATACCGGGAACATCAGGCGTTAAACGAGCGTTAAAAGACGACCTGCAGATCCTGACGACCCTTAGGCTCGGACCTTGTGCTCGGACTCATGACCATCCTCGACTCCCGCCGTTCGAAAGAGGACGACGTGCCACAGCTCACCGGACTGGCCCGCATCACCCTCTCGGTGCGCGACCGCGACGAAAGCGTGGACTTCTACCGCGACGTGCTCGGCTTCAAGGTCAAGTGCCGCCGCGACCACGACGGCACCCTGCGGACCGAGTGCCTGCACCCCGCCTCGGGGCTGCTCCTGGCACTGATCCAGCACCGGAACAACTTCAAGAACCGGTTCGACCGCAGGCACTGCGGCCTGGACCGGCTCACCCTCGGCGTCGCCAACCTCGGCGAGCTGGAGGCGTGGGAGGAGCGGTTCGCCGACAAGGACGTGGACCACCTGCCGATCGTGCACGGCGAGGAGGGCTCCACGCTGCTCTTCTACGACCCCGACGGCACGGAGCTGGCCCTGTTCACCCGCGCCGACCTGGAGGAGGACGCGGGCTGACAGGGCCCGTCCCTCAGCGCTCGCACTCCACCAGCTTCAGGCGCACGTCGCGCTCGGCGAGTTCGTCGACGGCCGAGCGCGGGAGCCGGTCGTCGGTGATGATGAGGTCGAACTGCTCCAGGCTCGCCACCCGGAAGGTGCCGAACTTCCCGTACTTGGTGCTGTCCACGGTGAGCACGCTCTTGGAGGCGATGCGCAGCAGCTGCTGCTTGGCCACCACCTTGGCCTCGGACGGGGTGGTCGACCCGCGCTCGGCGTCCCAGGAGCTGCTGGCGATGAACGCCAGGTCCACGTTGACCTGCTTGAGGAACTCGGCGGTGAAGCGGCCCACCGACGAGTGGTCGGAGTGGGACACCACGCCGCCGGTGTGGATGAGCTCGATGCCCGGGTACTCCATCAGGTGGCCCACGACGTTGAAGTCGCTGGTGATGACGGTGAGCCCGACCTTGTCGGTGAGCATCGGGACCATCTGGAGCGTGGTCGTGCCCGCGTCGAGGTAGATGGTGAAGTTCTCGCGCACCAGGTCGGCCGCGGCCCGCGCGATGGCCCGCTTGGCGGGCACCTCCAGCTGGGCCTTGGCCAGGTAGGACGGCTCGCTCTTGAGCCGCGCGGCGAGCCGCACCCCTCCGGTGACCGACAGGACCTTGCCGTCGTTCTCCAGTGCCTGGATGTCGCGACGGACGGTCATGTGGGACACGGACAGCATCGAGGTGAGCTCGTTGATACTCAGCACATGCCGCTCCTGGAGGAGCTTGAGGATGTGCTCTCGTCGCTGGTCCGGAATCATCGTTCGCCTCACACTCGGGGGCCTGGCCGCTGCGCCGTGCGGTCACGACGCCGTGTAACAAAGTTTCCCAGTTCGCGGCACCGGGGACGGCTGTCCCACGACGTGAGTCCGCTCGCAATCGCGCGGGAACCCCCCGGACACACCGCCGTTCGCGCCCCGGCGGCCGCCCGCCGCAACCGGTTTCGGCGTTTTTCCTGTTTGCCCCACGTGCGCCGGTGGTTTTTGCCACCCTTGACAGCATGACGTTGTCCATCGCACTGCGCGGAGACACCGCACGTTTCCCCGGGAACACGCTCCCGGCCCTGCGCTCAGCCTGGCGCGCCGGGGCCGACCTGGTCAAGATCGACGTCCACCTGACCTCCGACGGGTACCCCGTCCTGGTCGACGAACGCACCGTGGCGACCCCGGGGTCCCCGCCGCGGCCGGTGGCCGAACTGACCCTCGCCGAACTCGCCGGAGCCCGCGACGACGTGGACCGGCGCATCCCGACACTGATGGAGGTCACCGCGGAGTTCACGGGTGACGAGGGGCCGCCCCTGCTGGTGGACTCCGCCACCCCGGAGGCCGCCCTGGCCGCGGACACCCTGCTGCGCGACCGGGTCACCGCCCGGGTCCTGCACACCGGCTCCACCGAGACCCTGGCCGCCCTGCGCGCCCAGAACCCCGACGCCCGCCTCATGATCGCCTGGGACCAGCCGACCCCGCCGTCGGAGTCGGCCCTGCGCGGCCTGCGGCCGACGTACCTGGGGACGCACCACACCCTGATCACGCGGGACTCGATCGGGGAAATGCACCGATTCGGATATTCGGTCGCCGCGTGGACGGTGAACGATTTCACGGAGATGGCGCGTTTGGTCGGAATGGGAGTGGACGCCATCGCCACCGAACGGGTGGACGACCTCGTCCCCCTCACGACCGGCCGCGTCCAGGGGGGAGTGCAGACGACGGGGCAGCTCTGAGCCGCTTCCGCGGCCTCGTGCGCACCGTGGCGCCCCTGGGGAGGAGGCGCCACGGAGGGCATTTCACGCGACATTTCTCGCATGGTTCACATGTGTCACCGAACTTCGCCATTAATCACCGAGTTCTGCGGTTCCGCCCGTTTCGCCGTGCGATCGCGGATATCCTCGAAAGCGATTCACGCAAGGAACCCTGACGCGCGCCGCCGTCCCCTCGACGGTGCGCCCCCGAGCGATGAGACACCGACACATGACGGCCGACATCTCCCCTCACGCGCTCCGCGCGACGGCCCCCGTCCTGGACTGTGCCGCCAGGCTGTTCGCCGAGCACGGCTCCCGAGGCCTGCCCATGTCCGACCTGACCCGCCGCATCTCGGCGGAGACCGGGACGGACCCCGCCTCGCTGCGTCGTGTCTTCCCCACCCGCTTCGACCTGGCCTACGCGGTGGTCCTGCGCGCGGCCCGGGACCGGGTGGAGCGCCAGCTGGCCGCCGACGACCCCGCCGCGGGCGCCGTCGAGCGCATGTCCGCGCTGGTGGTCCGGCACGTGGAGACAGGCTGGCGGCACCGGACCGCCACCGCGCTCGCCCACGAGATCCTGCCGACCCTGCGCGCCATCCACCAGGAGCGCCACCGGGAGATCGGCGCCCTCCACCGCACCTACCGCGAGCACATCCGCCGGATCATCGTCGACGGCGTCCTGGCCGGCGCCTTCCACGTGGACGACCCGGGCCGGGCCGCCGACGAGGTGCTGGACACCTTCGACTCCCTGCTGCACTGGTACCGCCCCGAGGGCGGGCTCAGCCTGGCCGACCTGGGGGCCGTCTACGTGGACCTGGTCATCCACCACCACCTGGGCTGTCCGCGCTGACCTCGTCGGGGGAGCCGCCGTCGGCGCGGGGGCGGCCCATCAGCGCGTCGAGGTCGATCGACTCCGCCAGGGCGCGCAGGCCCGCGTCCCCGGGGTGGATGTGGTCGCCCGAGTCGTAGGCGGGCAGCAGCCGGGTCGGGTCCTGCGGGTCGCGCAGCACCGCGTCGAAGTCCCACACCCCGTCGAACGGCGACGAGGGGTCCTGCGCCCGCGACCGCAGGTGCGCGTTGACCGTCTGGCGGGCGGCCTCCACCTGCGCGGTGCAGCGCGCCTCGCCCGCGCACGGGCCCAGGGTCGCCACGAACACCCGCATCCCGCGCTCGCGGGCCGAGGCCGCCAGGTCCTCCAGCCCCGCGATGACCTGCTCGGGCGGGGTGCCCCAGCGCAGGTCGTTGATCCCGGCGAAGAGGACCAGCGCCTGCGCCCCGTGCTGGCCGAACACGTCGCGGGGCGCGCGGTGGAGCCCGGAGACCCCGGAGGCGTTCACCGAGACCCCCTCGCCCGGGTAGGCGTCGCTCACCACGTGGTTGCCCGTGATGCCCAGGTTGAGGACGCCCGGGTGGGGCAGGTCGGCGCGGGCGTGCAGGCGTGCGCTGAGCACGTCCGGCCAGCGCCTGTGCGCGTCCCGGGTGGAGCGGGCGCCGTCGGTGATGGAGTCGCCGAACGCGACGATCGCCCCGGGCGCGTCCATGACCTCGATACCGGTGAGGAAGGGCCACTGGTAAAGGCGGCCGGTGAACGGGGCGCCGGTGGTGTCCAGGGTGTGGTCGCCGCCGCCCGGCTCTCCGAGGTAGCTCGTGTCCCCCGCCGCGTAGTGCAGCGGCGCGGCGTACACGGGGTCGGGCAGGTAGAGGCTGACCAGGGCGTCGGTCTGCGGCGGCAGCAGCAGGTCGACGGGGTCGCTGTAGACCTGTCCCCCGGCCGGGATGGAGACGTCGGAGCGGCCGCCGAAGGTGAGCGGGACGGCCGAGCCGTGCGTGGCGGCGCCGGTCCCGCGCAGGGCCACCGAGGCGGCGCCGATGGTGACCGGCTCGGCGGCGAACGTGTTGTCCAGGCGGATCCGGACCCGGTGGCCGCCCGTGGTGCTGCGCACGGCCAGGCGGACCGTCTGGTCCTGCCAGGGCCCCACCTCCATGTAGGCCGAGGTGGCCCGGGCCCAGGTCCCGGTCCAGCCGTGGTCGGCCGCGCGGGTCCCGATGGAGAAGACGTGCAGGTCCCCGGGGTCGGTCTCGGGCAGCACCAGGTGGGAGACCTCCCGCCCGGGGTCGGCGGGCACCGAGCGCGCGTACAGGCGCACCGAGCCCAGCACCGTGTCCGCGCCGTCCGTGACACCGGTGTCGTCGGCGTCCGTGTCGGCGTCGTCGGTGTTGGCGTAGGGCAGGACCAGGGCGGCGTCGCCGGCCGGGCCGCTGACCCAGTCCGGGGAGGTGAGGGCGAAGGGCTGCTCGGTGCCGTCGGTGTAGACGATCCGGCCGCTGCCGCCGACGGGGGCGCCGCCCGCGCCGGTGGCCGTGACCAGGAACGTCAGCGACTCGTGGCGGCCGTGCAGGCGTACCTCCTGACCGTCGGCGACCAGGTGGTCCGGGCGCCCGGGCGCGTAGTCGGGGACCTCCAGGGTGGTGCCCAGCAGGGTGATCTCACGCCCGGGCGTCCATCCGGCCAGGGCCAGGGCCTGGGCGGAGAGGCTGTTGCCCGCGCCGTCGAGGTCGACGTCGGCCGTCGAGCCGTCCCGGGAGACGCCGACACGGTCGAGGAGGCTGCTGAACGGGCGGCCCGGGGGCGCGGCCGGCGCCTGCGGGGCGGGCTCGGTGGGCCGGGCGTCCACGTCCCGGGAGACGGTGGCGTGCAGGACGGTCACTAGGGCGGCGCCCACCAGGACGGCGGCGGACGCGCGCAGCAGGCCCCTGTTCCAGGGGCCGGGCCCGCTCTGCCGGGACCCGCGGTGCGCTCCGCGCCCTCGTCGCCGCTCGTCCACACCACACCCCTCACGGTCCGCCGGACACACCCCTGCTAACGATCCGTCCGACGGCGCCGGGTTCGGGATGGTTGGTGAGACGTGGGCCACCACCGGGACGGAGAGGGGGGCCGCCGCCGGGTTCAGGGGCGGGAAGGGCCCGCACGCGCTCCCGCGGGCGGAACGGGGTAGGCCGGGCAGGACTCGAACCCGCGACCCAGGGATTATGAGTCCCCTGCTCTAACCAGCTGAGCTACCGGCCCGCCGTCGTCGACGCACGTCATCCTAACAGGGTGTGTCCGACGTTTCCGAGTCGTGAATGCGCTGCCGCGCAAGGGATGGCGGGCCCCGGGCCGCCGCCGGGGCGCGTTGGGCGCACCTGGGTCGCGGTGTGCGGCGCGGTGCGGTCTAGTGTGGTGTGGTGCGGCGCGCGCCCGGCGACCCCGGCGCCCGGTACCGGCGCCGCTTCGTACCCGTTGGTAACATCGCGGGTCGCACATCGTCGTCAGGAGAGTTCACGCCATGTCCAAAGCACCCGTCAACGTCACCGTCACCGGCGCCGCCGGTCAGATCGGCTACGCCCTGCTGTTCCGGATCGCCTCCGGCCAGCTGCTCGGCGCCGACACCCCGGTGAAGCTGCGTCTGCTGGAGATCCCCCAGGCCGTCAAGGCCGCCGAGGGCACCGCGATGGAGCTCGACGACTGCGCCTTCCCGCTGCTGCAGGGGATCGACATCTTCGACGACCCGCGCCAGGCCTTCGCGGGCGCCAACATCGCCCTGCTCGTGGGCGCCCGCCCCCGCGGCCCGGGCATGGAGCGCGGCGACCTCCTGGAGGCCAACGGCGGCATCTTCAAGCCCCAGGGCGAGGCCATCAACGCCGGCGCCGCCGACGACATCCGCGTCCTGGTGGTCGGCAACCCCGCCAACACCAACGCCCTCATCGCCCAGAGCCACGCCCCGGACGTCCCGGCCGAGCGCTTCACCGCGATGACCCGCCTGGACCACAACCGCGCGCTCACCCAGCTCGCCAAGAAGCTCGACGTGTCGATCAACGACATCAAGAAGCTCACGATCTGGGGCAACCACTCCGCGACCCAGTACCCGGACCTGTTCCGCGCCGAGGTGAACGGCGCCAACGCCGCCGAGGCCGTCAACGACCAGAAGTGGCTCGAGGACGACTTCATCCCGACCGTCGCCAAGCGCGGCGCCGCGATCATCGACGCCCGGGGCGCCTCCTCGGCCGCCTCGGCCGCCAACGCCGCCATCGACCACGTCTACGACTGGGTCAACGGCACCCCCGAGGGCGACTGGACCTCCGCCGCCATCCCGTCCGACGGCTCCTACGGCGTGCCCGAGGGCCTCATCTCCTCCTTCCCCGTCGTCTCGCGCGGTGGCCGGTGGGAGATCGTGCAGGGCCTGGAGATCGACGAGTTCTCCCGCGGCCGCATCGACGCCTCCGTCCAGGAGCTCGTCGAGGAGCGCGACACCGTCAAGAAGCTCGGCCTGGTCTGAGGACCGGCGGGTCCCGGGGGCCGGCCGGCCCCATGAGACCCCGACCGCCGCACGGCGGGCGCGCCCCGGGGCGCGCCCGCCGTCGCCGTGTCCGGCCCCCTACCAGCGCTGGAGCGGGCAGTGGACGGGAGCGGGCAGTATAGAGACCGTGAGTCTCATTGATGCGCTTCCGGCCGAACCCGAACCCGACTCCCTCTACGAGGCGTTCGCCGCCTGGGCCGAGGAGCGGGGCCTCACCCTCTACCCGCACCAGGAGGAGGCGCTCATCGAGGTCGTCTCCGGCTCGAACGTCATCCTCAACACCCCGACCGGCTCCGGCAAGAGCATGGTCGCGACCGGCGCCCTGTTCGCCGCGCTGGCCCGGGACGAGTGCGCGTTCTACACCGCGCCCATCAAGGCCCTGGTGTCGGAGAAGTTCTTCGACCTGTGCAAGATCTTCGGCACCGAGAACGTCGGGATGATGACCGGCGACGCCAGCGTCAACTCCGACGCCCCCATCGTGTGCTGCACCGCCGAGGTGCTCGCCCAGATCGCCCTGGCCGAGGGCGCGGACGCCGACATCAACACGGTCGTCATGGACGAGTTCCACTTCTACGCCGAGCCCGACCGCGGCTGGGCCTGGCAGGTGCCGCTGCTGGAGATGCCGCAGGCGCAGTTCCTGCTGATGTCGGCGACCCTGGGCGACGTCACCCGGTTCGAGGAGGACCTGGAGAAGCGCACCGGGCGGTCCACCGCGGTGGTCACGTCCGCCGAGCGCCCCGTCCCCCTCTACTACGACTACCGGGTCACCCCGCTGCACGAGACCCTGGAGGAGCTGCTCCAGGGCGGCGACGCCCCCGTCTACATCGTCCACTTCACCCAGGCGCAGGCGATCGAGCGGGCGCAGTCGCTCACCAGCATCAACATGTGCACCAAGGAGGAGAAGGCGCAGATCGCCGCGGAGATCGGCGACTTCCGCTTCACCACCCGGTTCGGCCGCAACCTGTCCCGGTACGTGCGCCACGGCATCGGCGTCCACCACGCCGGGATGCTGCCCAAGTACCGGCGGCTGGTCGAGCGGCTGGCCCAGCGCGGGCTGCTCAAGGTCATCTGCGGCACCGACACCCTGGGGGTGGGCGTCAACGTGCCCATCCGCACCGTGATGTTCACCGCGCTGAGCAAGTACGACGGGGTGCGGGTGCGGCGGCTGCGGGCCCGGGAGTTCCACCAGATCGCCGGGCGGGCGGGCCGCGCCGGGTTCGACACCGTCGGCAACGTGGTGGCGCTGGCGCCCGAGCACGTCATCGAGAACGAGAAGGCCCTGGCCAAGGCCGGGGAGGACCCCAAGAAGCGGCGCAAGGTGGTGCGCAAGAAGGCGCCCGAGGGCTTCGTGTCGTGGGACAAGGCCACGTTCGAGAAGCTCATCGAGGCCGAGCCCGAGCCGCTGACCTCCCGGTTCCGGGTGAGCAACGCGATGCTGCTGAGCGTCATCGCCCGCCCCGGCAACTGCTTCACCGCCATGAAGCACCTGCTGACCGAGAACCACGACGACCGCAAGGCCCAGCGCAGGCACATCCACGAGGCGATCGCCATCTACCGGTCGCTGCTGGACGGCGGGATCGTGGAGACCCTGCCCGAGCCGGACGGGCAGGGCCGCACCGCCCGGCTCACCGTGGACCTCCAGTCCGACTTCGCGCTCAACCAGCCGCTGTCCACGTTCGCGCTGGCGGCGCTGGAGCTGCTGGACCGCGAGTCGCCGTCCTACGCCCTGGACGTGCTGAGCGTGGTGGAGTCCACCCTGGACGACCCCCGGCAGATCCTGGGCGCCCAGCTCAACAAGGCGCGCGGCGAGGCCGTGCAGCGGATGAAGGAGGACGGCGTCGAGTACGAGGAGCGCATGGAGCTCCTGGAGGACGTCGACTACCCCAAGCCGCTGGAGGAGCTGCTCTCCCACGCCTACGACACCTACCGGCGCGGCCACCCGTGGGTGGGCGACCACCCGCTGCGGCCCAAGAGCGTGGCCCGCGACATGTACGAGCGGGCGATGACCTTCACGGAGTACGTGGGCCACTACGAGCTGGCGCGCTCGGAGGGCCTGGTGCTGCGGTACCTGGCGGGCGCCTACAAGGCCCTGGACCAGACGGTGCCCGACGACGCCAAGACCGAGGAGCTGCACGACATCATCGCGTGGCTGGGCGAGCTGGTGCGGCAGGTGGACTCCAGCCTCCTGGACGAGTGGGAGCAGCTGACCAACCCGCAGCAGGAGGTGCCGCAGGAGCAGGTGCCCGAGGAGCGGGTGCGCCCCGTCACCGCCAACCCGCGCGCCTTCCGGGTGCTGGTCCGCAACGAGCTGTTCCGCCGGGTGGAGCTGGCCGCCCGCCGCCGCTACCAGGAGCTGGGCTCCCTGGAGGACGCGGGCGAGTGGGACGCCCAGGCCTGGCAGGAGGCCCTGGAGGAGTACTACGACGAGCACGACTCCATCGGCACCGGCCCCGACGCCCGCGGCCCCAAGATGCTCCTCATCGAGGAGGAGGACGGGCTGTGGCGGGTGCGGCAGATCCTCGCCGACCCGGCCGGGGACCACGACTGGGGCATCTCCGCCGAGGTGGACCTGGCGTCCTCCGACGCCGAGGGGCGCGCCGTCGTCCACATCGCGGACGTGAACCGGCTCTGATCCGCAGGGCCCGCGCGCGCCGGACGGGCCGCGCGGGCCGGCTCAGCCGAGCAGGTGGGCGTTGACCTCGCGGACCCCGTCCGCGAGGTCGGGGCGCTCCAGCACCGTGCGGCCGGCGGCGCGCAGGCGCTCGGCGCCCACGCAGTCGACGAATA
This sequence comes from Nocardiopsis sp. MT53, assembly GCF_019598965.1. Lineage (NCBI taxonomy): Bacteria > Bacillati > Actinomycetota > Actinomycetes > Streptosporangiales > Nocardiopsidaceae > Nocardiopsis > Nocardiopsis sp. MT53. The sequence goes on from NZ_CP080599.1 coordinate 207,330, forward strand.
CCGACGGCTCGCGCCAGGCGAAGACCACCCGCGGGACCGGGGTGGTGAGGATGAGCGACGCGCACGGCAGCGGGCGTGAGGAGCGGGAGCTGCACGGCTCCAGCGACGAGTACAGGGTGGCCCCGGCCAGGCGGGGGTCGTCCGGCCCGACGTCGCGCAGGGCCGCCTCCTCGGCGTGGTCGTGGGGGTCGTCGCGGCGCGAGTAGCCCTCGCCGAGCACCGTGCCGTCGGCGGCCACGACCACGCAGCCGACGGAGAACGCGGTGTCCGAGGGCGGGCACAGCCGGGACAGGTCGACGGTGCGGCGCAGCCAGTGGGCGTCCGCGTCGCCCGCGGCGGGCGCGGGCCCGGCGCTCACGCGGCACCCTCCGCGTCGAGGCGGTAGCGCAGGACCGCGATGTCGCCGACCGCACGGGCCTCCACCAGGCGCATCGGCGCGGCCGGGGTGGCCGTGAAGGCCCCCGGGTGAACGAAGGACGGGGCGTCGGCCTCGCCCACGAAGAACGGGGCGACGGCCAGCCTCAGCTCGTCGACCAGCCCGGAGGTGAGGAACAGGGTGTGGATGCGGCCGCCGCCCTCCACCAGCAGCCGCCGCACCCCGCGGGCCGCCAGGTCGGCCTGGATCGCCTCCACGGTGGGCGGGTCCCCGGCGTCCACCACGTCGACCGGGGGCAGGCCGCCGGGGCGGCCCGCGAACCGGTCCCGGGCGCGCCCGACCCCGTCGCCGCCGGTGTAGACGACCGCTCCGGCGTCCCCCGTGGTGAAGAGCCGCGCGCCGGGGTCGAGGTCCCCGGTGCGGGTGACGACGGCCTTGAGCAGGTTCTCGGTCAGCCCCCGCTCCCGGCGGCGGGCGCGCAGCCGCTCGGAGCGGACCAGCAGCCGGGGGTCGTCGTTGCGCAGGGTGCCGGCGCCGACGAGGATCGCGTCGCACTGCGCGCGCAGTTCGTCGATCTCGGCGAAGTCGGCCTCGTTGGACAGGCGCAGCCGCTCGGGACCGGTGTCGTCGATGCGCCCGTCGACGGACACGGCGCAGCTGAGGATGGTGTGGGGACGGTCCATGGGCCCAGGCTAGCGGCGTCCGCGCGGCGGGTGCGCCCGGTCGGCGCGCGGTATTCGCCGGCGCTCGGGACCTTGTGCCATTTCGGCGGCCGAAACCGATTGTCGCAGGCCGTGGGCGCGCTCTCGAATTTCTCTCCGCGTCGGCCGGGATATGGGACAACGACCGATATTCGTGTTCGGAGGGGCCGCGGCGGTCCACGGGGGCGCCCGCCCCGGGGGTACCACATGCGTCACCTCAGCCCCACCGGGCTCCACTCGGAACCGGAAGATGCTTCGTGGCAAGGCTTCTCGCGCTCCGCGAGCACGGAACCCGATTCCTCGCATAATTGGACATCGGTCATATAAGTGCCACTAACCCCAAGGTGGTCGCAACCTGCCCCGGAGACCACGACAAGGGCGTACGTCCCGCTGTTTTTTACGACCGGTGTCCCCGACTCGGTTAACAACCGAGCCAACGATGAATAGAATCCTCCTGTCGGCCACACTTCCCCACCTCAGACAAGAGGACGGCGATGTCGCGATTCACCTCCCCCGATTTCCTGAGGCAGGCGGGGACCCGTCAGGAGCACGCCAATCCCCCACCCGCCGTCGACCTCACCCGGCCGAGCCTGGCCCGGTTGCACTCCTTCCACCTCAAGGGCAAGGACCACTTCGAGGTGGACCGCGACCTCGCGGTCGCCGCCGAGCAGGCCGCCCCGGGCTTCCAGGACCTGGTCCTGGGCGAGCGGGCGTTCCTCCAGCGCGCGGCGCGCCACCTCCACGAGGATGCGGGCATCGACCAGTTCGTGCAGTTCGGCGCCGGACTGCCCGCCCCCGGGGACCCGCACGAGATCCTCCCGCGGGCCCGGGTCGTGTACGCCACCGACGACCTCATGGTGCTGGCCCACCACCGGGCGCTGGTCCGCGAGGACCGCGCCGCCGCCGTGGAGGGGGGCCCGACCCGCCCGGCCGACCTGTTCGCCGACCCCGTCCTGCGCGACCTCATCGACCTGGACCGCCCGGTGGGCGTGCTCATGGCGGGCGCCCTCTCGCACGTGGCCGACGTCGACACCCCGGGCGCGCACATGGCCGCCCTGCGCGGGCTGCTGCCCGCCGGCAGCCACCTGGTGTTCAGCCACTACCACCGGCCGGACGCGGCGGTCTTCCCCAAGGACGCCAACCGGGCCGAGCAGCTCCAGAACGTCTTCCGCCGCCACCTCAACTCCGGCTACTGGCGCACGCGCGAGGAGATCCTCGGCCTGCTCGACGGCTGGGAGATCCTCAGCCCCGGCCTGCTGGAGGTGCAGCGCTGGCGGACCCTGCCGGTGGCCCCGCCCGTCCCGGGCAGCTACCAGATGCCCCAGCGCAACCGCCGCCTGCTCTACGGCGCCGCCGCCCGCGTCTGAGCCGCCGGGCCGCACCCGCGGCTCGGCCTGCACCTCTCCGACGGCCGCCGCACGACAGCGCCGTCACGCCGTCCGACACACGCGAAAGGGCCCCTCTCACCCGAGAGGGGCCCTTCGTCATGGCTCCCGCGATTGGACTCGAACCAATAACCTGCCGGTTAACAGCCGGCTGCTCTGCCAATTGAGCTACGCGGGATCGCGTGTCGGGAACAGCCTAGCGCCCCCGCCGAGGGAGGCGCCAACGGTTTTCCCCTGCTCCCGCGATTGGACTCGAACCAATAACCTGCCGGTTAACAGCCGGCTGCTCTGCCAATTGAGCTACGCGGGATCGCGTTCACCAGGGGCCCTGCGGGCCGTGGCGACACCAATAGACTAGCGCCCTTCCGGAGTACTCGTGACCGGTGTCGGCCCGTGTGGGCGCCACCACGACAGGGTAACGTGCGAGACACGGAACACCACGACCGTCTCCGAGGCCTGAAGAGGGTACCCATGCGCTACCGGATCACTTTCGTCGCCGGACTCGCCATCGGCTACGTCCTGGGCGCCAAGGCCGGCAGGGCCCGTTACGAACAGATCGTCCGCACCGCCCGCAAGGCGGCCGACAGCCCCGTCGTCCAGGAGGTCGCCGGACTGGTCGGCGCCCAGGTGAGCAGTGCGGGCCGCACCGTGTACGACAAGACCGTCGCCAAGATGCCGATCACCTCGGTACGCGACTTCCTCGCCCGGCCCACCGAGGAGGAGATCGACCTCATCGAGTGGGAGACCGTCAACGGGGAGCCCCCGAGGCGCAACGGCGCCAACGGCCACAACGGCTCCGCGGAGCACTAGATGGGCCTGCTGGGCCGGGGCGTCCCGGCCGCCGTGCGCTCCCGGCTGGAGCGGGGCGAGCGCGTGCTCGCGCACGCTCCCGTCTCCACCGGGGGCGGCGCGGTGCTGGCGGCCACCACCCGCGCCCTGCACCTGCCCGACGGCCGCACCGTGCCGTGGCAGGACATCGACCGGGCCCGCTGGTCGCGCGAGGAGTTCTCCTTCGTCGAGGAGGGCAGCGGCGAGCACACCGTCGCCCTGCGCGACGCGGTGGACTACCGGTCGCTGGCCGAGGCGGTCTCCGAGCGGGTCACCGCCACCATCCTGGTGAACCGGTTCGTCCCCTTCCCCCGCCCCGACTCCACCACGGGCTTCCGCCTGGTGGCCCGGCGCAGCCCCGGCGGCAGCGACGCCTCCTGGCGCATCCACCTGGGCGAGGGCCTGGACGAGAAGGACCCCCGCCTGCCGGACGCGGTCTCCCGCGCCCTGGACCTCCTGCACGACCAGATGGGCGTCTAGGACCCGCTCATCGGACGCCCCGCTCCGCCGGGCAAGGCGGCCGGGCTGCGGCCGCAGGACGTCCGTCGGGGGCAGTGGCGGGCGACGCTCGGGCCGCAGGGCAGCGGAGGTTCTCAGAACACCGTCTAGATCGTTGATGGGAAATCCCTGAACCCGCTGCGCGCATGGCGAAGGGCGTCGAGGATCAGAGTGTGACCAATGACCTTGACGCCCTTCTGACAGCACTCTACGTCCATCTCGACGACCATGTGCTCCCTTCGGCGAACCAGCGCCGCGGCCCGGGCCGCCCCCGAAAGCTCACCGACGCCGAACTCGTCTGTGTCGCCCTGGCCCAGGTCCTGCTCAGGTGTGACTCCGAACGCCACTGGATGCGGGCGGCACCGGCCCGGATCGGGCACCTGTTCCCCCGCCTGCCCGGCCAGTCCGAGTACAACCGCCACCTGCGCGATGCGGCCCCGGTCCTGCTCAAGGCCGCGATGTGGCTGGCCCGCTCCGTCCCGACCTGGTGGGAGAACCTGCGGTTGATGGACGGCACCCCGGTGCGGTGCGGGGCCTCTCGCGTGACGGTGGACCGCTCCGGCCCGGGCGAGGTGGCCGGGTACGGGCGGGACGTGTCCCACCACGCCTTCTACTGGGGTGCCAAGCTCGTGCTCATCACCACCGCGGAGGGGTCGGTGTGCGCGTTCTCCCTGGCCCACCCCAAGGAGTTGGACGAACGCAAACAGGCACTGCACCTGCTGCACGTCCGACCGTGCGCTCCGGGGCCGGCGGTGATCGTGTGCGACAAGGGCTTCGCCGGGGTCGGTATCGAGACGGCGGCCGCCGGGTTGGGGTTTGCCCTGGTGCGTCCGGCGCTCAAGGGCGAATCCGTCGAGGGCCGGTTCCCGGGCTGGTTGCGTCAGAGGATCGAGGCCGTCATCTGGACGTTGAAGAACCAGCTCGGCCTGGAGCGCCACCAGGCTCGCACCAGTGAGGGGCTGTGGGCGCGGGTGTGCCAGCGCATCTGCGCGCTCAACGCCGCGATCTGGCACAACTGGCTGGTGGGTGCCCCGGTCAAGCGGTCGTTGATCGCCTACGACCACTGACCAGGACACATTTCCCCATCAACGATCTAGGGCCGGTCCCCGCGCGCGTCCAGGCCGCGGGCGAGGAGCTCGGCCAGGTGCAGCGGGCGGCGCCCGGCGCCCTGGAGGATCTGGGTGCGGCAGCTGTAGCCGTCGGCGAGGACGAGGGTGTCGGCGCCGGCCGCGCGCACGCGGGGCAGCAGCTCGCGCTCGCCGATGGCGGCCGAGACCTCGTAGTGGCCCTCGGTGAACCCGAAGTCCCCCGCCAGCCCGCAGCAGCCCGCGTCCAGCACCTCCCCGTCCACGCCCGCCCGGGCGATCAGCTCGCGGTCGGCGTCGAAGCCCAGCACCGCGTGCTGGTGGCAGTGCACCTGGGCCAGGGCGGCCGCCGGGATCCGCGGCGGGCGCCAGTCCGGGGCGTGCTCGGCGAGGAAGCCGGCCAGGGTGTGCACCGCCGCGGCCACCCGCTCGCTCTCCGGGCCGGGCACCAGCTCCACCAGGTCGTGGCGCAGCGCCGCGGTGCAGCTGGGTTCGAGCCCCACCACCGGCAGCCCCTCCTCCACCAGCGGCCCCAGCGCGCGCAGGGCGCGGCGCATCACGGCGCGGGCCGTGCCGAGCTGTCCGGTGGACACCCAGGTCAGCCCGCAGCACACCGGCCCCCGCGGCAGGACCACGGTGAACCCGGCGTCCTCCAGCACCCGGACCGCCGCCGCCGGGATCCCCGGGTCCATGTGCTCACCGAAGGTGTCGGGCCACAGCACCACGCGCGGCCCGCCGGTGCGCGCCCGCCCGCGGGCGGCGCGGCGCCGGAACGCCCGGGTGAACGTGGTGCGCGCGAACCCCGGCAGGTCGCGTTCGGCCGCCACCCCCGCCAGCCGCTTGGCCAGCCGGGAGACCCCCGACAGCCGCAGCGCCCGGTCCAGCTCGGCCGGGGCCAGCGCCGCCAGCCGGGCCCAGACCGGCAGCCACCCCATCGAGTAGTGCGCCGCCGGGCGCACCCGCCCCCGGTAGTGGCGGTCCAGGAACTCCGCCTTGTAGGCGGCCATGTCCACGTTGACCGGGCAGTCGCTCAGGCAGCCCTTGCAGGACAGGCACAGGTCCAGGCTCTCGCGCACCTCCTCGGAGGCCCAGCCGTCGGTGACCACCTCCCCCACCGCCATCTCGAACAGCAGGTGGGCCCGGCCCCGGGTGGAGTGCCGCTCCTCCCGGGTGACCTGGTAGCTGGGGCACATGACCCCCGGGCCGTCGTGCCTGCGGCACTTGCCCACCCCCGAGCAGCGCCGCAGCGCCCGCGCCGGGTCGCCGCGGTCGTCCCGGTAGGCCAGCGTCGCCTCGTCGAGCAGGGGCAGCGGGCGCGCCGCCAGCCGGACGTCGGCGTCCACCGGGGCCGGGTCGACGATCACCCCGGGGTTCATCACCCCGGCCGGGTCGAAGAGCCGCTTGAAGTCGGCGAAGGCCCGCAGCAGCCCCGGCGGGTACATGCGGGCGAGCAGGCCCGAGCGGGCCCGGCCGTCGCCGTGCTCGCCCGACAGCGAGCCGCCGTGCGCCACGACCAGGTCGGCGGCCTCCTCCAGGAACCCCCGGTAGGCGGTGCGGCCCTCCTCCGTGGTGAGCTCGAAGTCGATGCGCACGTGCAGGCAGCCGTCGCCGAAGTGCCCGTAGACCACCCCGTACCGGCCGTGCCGCTCCATGAGGGCGTCGAAGTCGCGCAGGTACCCGGCCAGGTTCTCCGGGGGCACGGCCGCGTCCTCCCAGCCCGACCAGGCGTCCTCCCCGGCGGGCGTGCGCTGGGTGAGCCCGGCCCCCTCCTCCCGGATCCGCCACAGGGCGCGCTGATGGGCCGGGTCGGACACCACGAGGGAATCGGCCGGGCGGGTGGCGACGGGCAGCGCGGCGAGCATGTCCCGGGCGGCCCGCCCGGCGTCCTCGGGGTCGGCCCCCGCGACCTCCACCAGCAGCCAGGCGCCGCCCTCGGGCAGGGCCACCCGGGTGGTGCCGGGCCGCCCGTCCAGGACGTCGACCATCCGGCGGTTGATGCCCTCGACGGTGAGCGGGGCGTGCCCGAGCAGGTCGGGGACGGCGTCGGCGGCGGCCGGGGCGTCGGGGTAGCCCAGCACGGCCAGCGCCCGGGCCCGGGGCGCCTCCACCAGCCGGACGGTGGCGCGCAGCACGAAGACACAGGTGCCCTCGGTTCCGACCAGGGCGGCGGCGACGTTGCGCCCCTTCTCCGGCAGCAGCCGGTCCAGCGAGTAGCCCGAGACCCGGCGGCGGAACGCGGGCATGGCGGTGCGCAGCTCGGCCCGGTGCTCCTCGGCGAGGCGGGCCAGCCCCCGGTACACCTCGCCCTCCCGGCCGGGACGGCGGGCCAGCTCCTCGAACTCCCCGGCGCCGTGCCGGGAGCCGACGGTCATCCGGGTGCCGTCGGGGAGCAGCACCTCCAGGGAGACGATGTTGTCGGCCGTGGTGCCCCAGGCCACCGAGTGGGAGCCGCAGGAGTTGTTGCCGACCATCCCGCCGACGGTGCAGCGGCTGTGCGTGGCGGGGTCGGGTGCGAAGGTCAGGCCGTACCCGGCGGTGGCCGCCCGCAGCTCGTCCAGGACCACCCCCGGCTGGACGGTGGCCGTGCGGGCGACCGGGTCGATGTCCTCGATGGCGGTGAGGTGGCGTGAGGTGTCGACGACCACGCCCGGGCCGATGGCGTTGCCCGCGATGGAGGTGCCGCCGCCGCGCGGGGTGACGGGCACGCCGTGGGCGGCGCAGACCCGGACGGCCGCCGCGCAGTCCTCGACCGTGGCGGGCAGCACCACCCCCAGCGGGACCACCCGGTAGTTGGAGGCGTCGGAGGTGTACAGGGCGCGGGTGCCGGGGTCGAAGGCGACGGTCCCCCGGACGGCCTCCTCCAGGTCCCGGCGCAGGGACTCGGTGTCGGCGGACGGGGCGGGCTGCGGGGTCTGCTGCGGGTCGGCCATGGCGCCAGGGTGGCCCCCCGACCGCACGGGGCGCAACCGCGCCGCGCGCTCAGCGCAGGGCCTCGTCCATGGCGCGCACGAGGTCGCCGGTCGGGTCCATGTCCAGGTTCCACACCATGAGGCCGCCCAGGCCGCGGCCCAGCACGTAGTCCCCCTTGATCGCGATGACGGCCGGGTCGTCGTAGGCCCACCACTGGTCGCCCGCCCGCACCGCGAAGGCGCCCGCCTCCTCGTCCAGGTACCGCTCCCCCTCCAGCTCCTCCAGCTCGGAGAACGCCATGGTCGGGCCGTCGTAGGCGTCGTCGGCCGGCCGGGCCGGGAGGCCCAGCCCGTCGCCGGAGCCCTCCACGCCCTGCCAGCCGCGGCCGAAGGCGGGGATGCCCAGCACCAGCTTCTCCGGCGGCGCCCCCAGGTCGACGAACCGGGTCACCGCGGCGTCGGCGCTGTTGGCGTCGGGGTCCGCCGCGGGCGGGTAGAGGTTGGAGTGGTAGGCGGTGACCTCGCTCCAGGGGCCGGAGAAGTCGTAGCCCTGCACGGTGGCGAAGTCCAGGTGGTCGAAGATCTCCGGGTCGTAGGCCCCGGCCTGGTCCGGGGCGCCCGACAGCGACGCCGACAGGGTGTACTCGCGGCCGGTCTCCTCCGACAGGGCGTCGAGCTGGCGGCGGAACTCGGCGACCAGCAGCGTGAAGTTGGCGGCGTCGCCGGGGTCCTCGACGTTGTGCGGGTTGCCGGCGCCGCCCGGCCACTCCCAGTCCAGGTCGATGCCGTCGAAGATCCCCGCGGCCGCCCCCTCCCCGCCCTGGGGCTCGCCCCCGCGCACCGGCAGGTTCCCCCGCAGCCACAGGTCCACGCAGGAGGACACGAACGCCCGGCGGGACTCCTCGGTGCGGGCGGCGGTGGAGAAGTGCCGCGACCAGTTCCAGCCGCCCAGGGACAGGCTGGCCCGCAGGTCGGGGTACTCGCCCTGGAGCAGGCGCAGCTGGTACAGGCTCCCGGCCAGTTCCTGCTCGTACTCGTCGGCCTCGCCGCTCACGCTCTCGCGCGCGGAGTAGCGGCGCTGGTACAGCTCCCAGGACTGCTCGTGGCCGCCGGGGACGTGGCACAGGCCGTCCTCGGAGATGTCGCCGAAGGCCCACATGAGGCGGTCCAGGCGGGCGGGGGCCCCGCTGTCGGCCAGGTTCCCGACGGTGAAGTCGCGGTTGGCCACGTTCCAGTCCGCGAAGTAGCCGATGCGCAGGGGCCGGTTGCCGTTGGCGATGACGAAGACCCCCGTGATCAGGAGCGCGGCCGCGAGGGCCGCGCCCAGGGCGAGCAGGCGCCGCCGGCCCGGGCGGGCGTTCCGGCGCCGGTGGCTCCGTGGCGGTGTGGCTTTCACCCTTCCGACCGTAGGGGCACCGGGTCACGAAACCCGCCGGTTCGGCCCGCATCGGCCACATCAGGCCGCGCGGGCGCCCGCGGGAACCCCTCCCCGCCCCCGGCCGTTGTAGGCCCGGGCGCCCGGCGGGACCCGGGGAGCGCGCTACAGGAAGTCCCGCAGGGTGCCGGCCCGGGAGGGGTGGCGGAGCTTGGCCAGGGTCTTGGCCTCGATCTGGCGGATCCGCTCGCGGGTCACCCCGAACTCGCGGCCGACCTCCTCCAGCGTGTGCGGGTGGCCGTCGGCCATGCCGAAGCGCAGGCGCAGGATGCGCTGTTCGCGGTCGGACAGCCCGGCCAGGATCTCGGTCAGGTGCTGCTGGAGCAGCGTGAAGGCGGCGGCCTCCACCGGGACGACGGCGTCGGAGTCCTCGATGAAGTCGCCGAAGTCGGCCTCCTCGTCGCCGATCGGCGCCTGGAGGGAGACGGGTTCGCGGGCGATCCGCTGGATCTCCAGGACCCTCTCGCCGCCGAACCCGGCGGCGTGGGAGATCTCCTGGATATTGGGCTCGCGGCCCAACTGCTGGTGCAGCTGGTGCTGCACCCGGACGAGTTTGTTGATGGTCTCGACCATGTGCACCGGAATACGGATCGTGCGCGCCTGGTCGGCGATCGCGCGGGTGATCGCCTGGCGAATCCACCAGGTGGCGTAGGTGGAGAATTTGAAGCCTTTGGTGTAATCGAACTTCTCCACCGCGCGAATCAGTCCGAGGTTGCCCTCCTGGATGAGGTCGAGGAAAAGCAGACCCCGCCCCATATAACGTTTGGCGATCGACACCACCAGCCGGAGATTTGCCTCTATGAGTGCTCGCTTGGCCTTTTTGCCCGCTTCTATGATCGCGTCGAGTTCGTCCCCCGTGCGCACTCCTTCGACCGGTTCGCACCGTTGCGCGTACAGGCCGGCCTCGACCGCCTTGGCCAGCTCCACCTCCTCCTCGGCGGAGAGCAGCGGGACCCGGCCGATCTCGCGCAGGTAGAGCCGTACCAGATCCGACCCCGAGCGCCGTCCCGGGTCGGGGACGAGGGGCGTCTCCTCGCCGTCGGACACCTCCACCCCGGCCCGGGCCAGCAGGGCGACCGCCTCGTCCAGGGAGTCGGGGGGCGCGTCCAGGCGTTCCAGGACCGACGCGACCTCGCCGCGGCTGACCGTTCCCCGGCCCGCGTCGGGGAGCAGCCGCACCACCTGACGAATGGGCGGAATTTCATTGGTCACAACCGTGGGAGCCACCACACCATTGTGCACGTCCGCCCGCCGCCGACGGGAGGAGCATTATTGTCACCTTCGTGCTACATGCCCCCGGCGAGCTCCTCCTGAAGGGCGCGTTTGTGCTGTTGGAGGGCCATGAGCTCGGTCAGCAGCCGCTGCTGTTCCCCGGCGTCCCCGGAGCCGCCCAGACGCGACAACTCCGACTGGAGGTTTGACTCGCGGCGATTGATGGAATGAGTCCTGACTGTGCCCAGAATTTGCCGGGCGGAATGCTCGTCGAGTTCTCCGTACAACTCGAGTTGTTCCACCGCCAAACGGGTCACGAAATCGCGCTGCGCCTCCGTGGGGGCCGCCTCGCGCAGCCGCGCCGCCCAGGACGCGGGGTCCCCCGCCGCGGCCACCCCGCCCTGCCCGGCGATGAGCGCCAGCATCGCCCGGTGCTGGGGGACGGTGAAGTCCTCGGCGGTGAAGGAGTCGAACCCGGCGGCCAGGCCGGGGAACTGCACGGCCACCTTCAGCGCCAGGCGCTCCCGCTGCAGGGACGGGTCGCCCAGGTCGTAGGGCGCCTCCCGGGCGTCGGGGGTGGGCACCGGGCCCGCGGCGGGGGCCGGCGCGGACCGGGCGCCCCGGGCCGTGGCCCGGCGGATGTGCTGGTTGACCCGGTTGAGCACGAAGGCCTCGTCCAGGGTGCCCAGCCAGCGGTCCAGGTTCTTGCCGTAGAACCGGCGCACCCCGTGGTCGCGGATGCTCGCCACCACGGGGGCGGCGGCGTCCAGGGCGGCGATGCGCCCCTCGGGGGCGGAGAGGTCGTACTCCTCGATGACCTTGCGGATCATGAACTCGTACAGCGGCAGCGGGTGGTCGACCAGGTCGACCACCGCCTGGTCGCCGTGGTGCAGGCGCAGGTCGCAGGGGTCCAGGCCGTCGGGCTGGACGGCCACGAACGTCTCGGAGGCGAACCCGTGCTCCTCGGCGAAGGCGCGCACCGCGGCCTTCTGCCCGGCGGCGTCGCCGTCGAAGGTGAACACGACCTTCCCGCCCTGGTTGCTGCGGCCCAACAGCATCCGGCGCAGGATCTTCAGGTGGTCCTCGCCGAACGCGGTGCCGCAGGTGGCCACGGCGGTGGTCACCCCGGCCAGGTGGCAGGCCATGACGTCGGTGTAGCCCTCGACGATGACGGCCTGGTTGCGCGCGGAGATGTCCCGCTTGGCCAGGTCCAGCCCGTACAGCAGGCGGCTCTTGTGGAAGACGGGGCTCTCGGGGGAGTTGAGGTACTTGGGCCCGTCCTCGGCGGGGTCGAGCTTGCGGGCGCCGAACCCGACCACCTCGCCGGTCACCTCCCGCACCGGCCACAGCAGTCGGTTGCGGAACCGGTCGTAGGCGCCGCGCCGCCCCTGGGCGGCCAGCCCCCCGGAGATCAGCTCGGCGTCGGTGAACCCCTTGCGGCGCAGGTGCGAGGTGAGGTTCTCCCACCCGGCGGGCGCGTACCCGAGCCCGAAGTGCTCGGCGTGCGCCCGGTTGAACCCGCGCTCGCTCAGGAAGCGGCGGGCCTCCACCGCCCCGGGCGAGAGCAGCTGCTCGGCGTAGAACTCCGCCGCGGCCCGGTGCGCGTCCAGCAGCCGCTGCCGCTTGCCCTCGTCCCGCCGCGTCGAGCGCCCCCCGCTCTCCTCGTACCGCAGCGTCACGCCGATCTGCCGGGCCAGCGACTCGACCGCCTCCGCGAAGGCCAGCCCCTCGATCTTCTGCACGAACGAGATCGCGTCCCCGCCCTCCCCACAGCCGAAGCAGTAGTACAAATTTTTGGAGGGGGTGACGTTGAAGGAGGGGGACTTCTCGTCGTGGAAGGGGCACAGGCCCTTCAGCGAGCCGCCGCCCGCGTTGCGGAGCTGGAGGTACTCGCCGATCACGTCCGCGATGGGGGTGCGCTCGCGCACCAGGGCGATGTCTTCGTCTTTGATCCGGCCTGCCACGCCTCCCAGGGTAGTTCTCACCCGGGACGGTCCGGTCGGCGGTCCGCGGTCGGGGCTTCCCGTGGAGGCCACCCCGCGTCCACCTCACCGTGGGGTGGGGGACGACTGCGGCGGGCATGATGGGCAACCCCCTTTTCTCCACGTACCAGGAGGAACCGCACGGTGAGCCCCATCCCCCTCCCCTCCGGCCGGCGCGCACGGCTGCTGCTCGGGGCGGCGAGCGCGGTCGTGGTGGCCCTGGTCGTCGCCATCGGAGCGGTGCTGGTCGACCGGTTCGCCGGCGGCACCACCGTGGTCGAGGGCGTCGTCGGGTCCGAGAAGGTCGACTTCTTCCGCGACGAGGAGGTCGTGGCCCGGCTGGCCGAGCTGGGCTACGAGGTGCGGGTGCGCCCGCGCGGCTCGCGCCTGATGGCCCAGGACACCGAGGGCTCCGACTTCGTCTCCCCCGGCTCGGACACCGCCGCCGACCACATTCGCCGCCTGCACGGCGTCTCCACCGAGCACCGGCTGTTCAGCACGCCGATGGTGCTGCTCTCCTACGAGCCGCTCGCGGAGGCGCTGCGCGAGGCCGGGGTCGCCCGCAGGTCCGAGGAGGACGGCACCTGGTCGTTCGACGTGGCCGCCTACCTGGAGCTGACCGGCGAGCGCACCCGCTGGCGGGACCTGCCCGGGGACTCGGTGGGCTCGGAGAACCGCAACGAGGTGCTGGTGCGCACCACCGACCCGCGCACCTCGAACTCGGCGGGCATGTACGCCGCGGTGATCTCCTACCTGCTCAACGGCGAGGAGGTGGTCCCGCCCGGCGGCCCGGACCCGGGGATCACCTCCCGCCTGTCCGACCTGTTCCTGGCCCAGGGCCAGCCGCCGGAGTCGTCCCAGCAGCCCTTCGAGCAGTTCCGGGACCTGGGCCCGGGGCACACCCCGCTGCTGTGGGCCTACGAGGCGCAGTACGTGCACGCCATGGTGAGCGGCCCCGCCCTGCCCGGGGACGCGGTGCTGATGTACCCCGAGCCCACCGTGTTCTCGGTGCACGCCCTGGTCCCGCTGACCGACGCGGGCGACGAGGTGGGCGCGCTGCTGGCCGAGGACCCCGAGCTGCGGGCGCTGGCGACCCGGCACGGGTTCCGCGCCGAGGGCGGCGACGCGTTCGCGGACCTGGTGGCCGAGCACGGCCTGCCGGTGCGCACCCGGGTCGACGACGTGGTCAACACCCCGACCTACGAGGCCCTGGAGGCTCTGCTGAGCGGGATCGAGGACGCGTACGAGGACAGCGGCATGGGTCCGCCCGCTCCCGAGGAGCGGCGCCCGGCCGCGGGTCCGGCCCGGGAGGAGGGCGAATGAGGCGCGCTGTGTCCGCCGCGGCCCTGGCGGTGGCGGTGGCGGCCTCCGGCTGCACCGCGTCCGGTTCCGGCGGCGAGGACGCGACCCTGCGCATTCTGGCGGGCAGCGAGCTGGCCGACATGGAGCCGCTGCTGGAGGAGACCGCCGAGCGGACGGGGGTGACGGTGGCGATGGAGTACACCGGGACCCTGGACGGGCTCGCCCGGGTCGCCGCGGGCGAGGCCGAGGAGTTCGACGCGGTGTGGTTCGCCTCCAACCGGTACCTGCACCTGTACGACGGCGGCCGCGACCGGGTGCGCGAGGAGACGCCGGTCATGCTCTCCCCCGTCGTGCTGGGGGTGCGGGAGCCGCGCGCCGACGACCTGGGGTGGTCCGAGGGGGCCGAGGTGACCTGGTCCGACGTGAACGGGGCGGTGCGCGACGCGGAGTTCACGTACGGGATGACCAACCCGGGCGCCTCGAACTCGGGTTTCTCCGCGCTGATCGGGGTGGCGTCGGCGCTGGCCGACAGCGGCAGCGCGCTGACCGCCGAGGACGTGGAGCGGGTGGGCCCGGACCTGGCCGGGTTCTTCAAGGGCCAAGAGCTGACGGCGGGCTCATCGGGCTGGCTGGCGCAGGCGTTCACCGAGCGGGCCGACGACGAGCGGCCGGTGGACGCGCTCATCAACTACGAGTCGGTGCTGCTGTCGCTGAACCGGGACGGCGCGGACCTGCGCCTGGTCTACCCGGCCGACGGGGTCATCACCGCCGACTACCCGCTGACCCTGCTGGCCGGTCCCGACGAGGAGGCCGAGCAGGGGTACGGGCGGCTGGTGGAGGACCTGCTGTCGGAGGAGGTGCAGGCCGACATCGCGGAGCGGACGCTGCGCCGCCCGGTGGTGTCCGGTGTTTCGGGGGCGGACCTGCCGTCCCTGGTGGAGCTGCCGTTCCCCGCCCACCGCGAGGTGGTGGACGGGCTGGTCGCGGACTACTTCAGCGATCTGCGCCGGCCGGCGCGCACGGTGTACGTGCTGGACGTGTCGGGGTCGATGAAGGGCGACCGGCTGGAGGAGCTGAAGGAGGCGCTGGGTTCGCTGACCGGGACCGGCGGGGGGTCGCTGGAGCAGCGGGTGCAGGCGTTCCAGGAGCGCGAGGAGATCACGCTGCTGCCCTACTCCACCGAGCCGCACGAGCCGCGGACGTTCGTGGTGGAGCCCGGCAGGCTGGACGAGTCGCTGGGCGAGGTGGCGGACGCGATCGGGGGGCTGGAGGCGCTGGGCGACACCGCGACCTACGACGCGGTGCTGGCGGCCTACGGGCTCGTCGAGCGGGCCCCCGAGGACGACCACCTGACGTCGATCGTGCTGATGACCGACGGCGAGGTCAACTGGGGCATGGGGCCGACGCCGTTCGCCCGGGGGCTGGAGGAGCTGTCGCCGGAGGCGGCGCGGGTGCCGGTGTTCACGGTGCTGTTCGGCGAGGCGGGCGAGGACGAGATGGCGGACCTGGCCGAGCAGACCGGGGGCCGGGTGTTCGACGCGCGCGAGCAGAGCCTGGAAGAGGTGTTCCGGGAGATCCGCGGCTACCAGTGACCGGTGCTGGCCCGCGGGCGCAGGGTCGCGGCGGGTGCCTGTACGTCGGGGGCGCCGCGGCCCTCCAGCCGTTCCAGCAGAAGGCGGGCGGCCCGCTCCCCGACCGTCCGGGCCGCGGTGTCGGCGGTGGTGAGGGAGGGGACGAGGTGGGCCGCCTCGGGGCGGTCGCCGATCCCGGCGACGTGGACGCGGCCGGGGACCGCCGGGCCGGTGTCGGCGAAGGCCCGCAGCACGCCGAGGGCGAGGGTGTCGTCGGCGGCCAGCACTGCGGTGACGTCTTCTCCCGAGGCCCGGCGGGCGGTGATGAGGCGTCCGGCGGCACGGCCCGCGGCGGGCCCGGTGCCGCCGGGGACCGGGACGGGGACGGCGGCCCCGGCCTCGGCCAGGGCGGCGCGCCAGCCCGCCTCGCGTTCGGCGGAGCTGTGGGAGCCGGGGATCCCGGCGACGTGGTGCACGGTGCGGTGGCCCAGGCCGAGCAGGTGCCGGGTGAGGGCGCGGGCGGCGCCGCGGTGGTCGGGGGCCACGGCGGGCCCCAGGGGGGTGGCGGGGCCGTCGACGACGACGGTGGGCGGCGGGTCGGCGAGGGCGCCCAGGAGGTCGAGCAGGGCCGGGGGCGGGGCGACGGCCAGGCACCCGTCGACGACCCGGTCCAGGAGCCGTTCCGCGGCGGCGGGGTCGTCGGGGGGCACCGCGGTGACGAGGAGGGTGCGTCCGGCGGCGCGCACGGCCGCCTCGATCCCGGCGAGCAGCAGGTCGGTGTCGGGGCCGGGGGCGAGGAGGGCGCCGATGAGGCCGCTGCGCCGGGTGACCAGGGCGCGGGCGGTGGCGTTGGGCCGGTAGCCCAGGCGGGCGATGGCGGCGCGGACCCGTTCGGCGGTCTCGGGGCGTACGCCGGGGTGCCCGTTGACCACGCGTGAGACGGTCTGGTGCGAGACGCCGGCCAGGCGCGCGACGTCGATCATGCCGGGGGTGCCGCTCCGTGCGGGCAATGGGGGGTGCGCCCTCTCCGGTCGCCGCTTCGTCGGGGCGTCCGGCGCCGGGTGCGCCCGCGGGGGCGCGCGGGGCGCGGGCGGCCGCGACCTGTTCGTGCAGAGCAGTGTGCGCGGCTCCCGGCGGGCGCGTCAAGGGGGCCTGCGGCCGGGTCCCGGGGGCCCGGTCAGGAGGTCAGGCGTTCGTGCAGGGCGATGGCGGAGGTGTCGGTGAGCGAGGCGACCTGGTCGATGACGGCGCGCAGGGCGGCGGCGTCGTCGGGGGCGTGGGTGAAGGCGTCGCGGAACTGCGGGTCCAGGGCCTGGGGCGCGTTCTTCCACAGGGCGTCGACGAGTTCGGTGATGAGCAGGCGTTCGCGGGCCTGGTAGGCCAGGGCCTCCTCGCGGGCCATGACGAAGTGGGCGGCCACGGCCTTGAGCAGGGCGCATTCCAGGAGGGCCCGGCGGGGCACGATGAGGGTGGCGCCGTAGCGGGTGAGGCGGCCGGGGCCGTGCGCCTCGCGGGTGGCCTGTTCGGCGGCCCGGCAGAACCGGCCGATGAGTTCGCTGGTGAGGTTCTTGAGCCCGGCCAGGGAGGCGAGGTCGCCGGTGAACTCGGTGGGCCAGACGGGGGCGGCGAGCAGGTCGGCGTAGACCTCGTCGAGTTCGGCGGGGTCGGCGGTGTCGCAGTAGCGGTCGGCGGCGATGCGAACGACCTCGGCCCGTTCGGCGGGGCTGCGCAGGGCGGCCATGGAGACCAGTCCGGCGTGCAGGGCGTCCTCGACGTCGTGGACGGAGTAGGCGACGTCGTCGGACCAGTCCATCACCTGGGCCTCGAAGCAGGTGCGCCCGGCGGGGGCGCCCTCGCGCAGCCAGGCGAAGGCGTCGGCGTCGTCGGGGTAGCAGTTGAACTTGTGGGTGTCGCCGCCCCCGCCGCGGTGCCAGGGGTACTTGACGGTGGCGTCGAGGGTGGCTCGGGTGAGGTTGAGCCCGGCGCTGGTGCCGTCGGGGTCGATGACCTTGCCCTCCAGGCGCACGAGCAGGCGCAGGCTCTGGGCGTTGCCCTCGAACCCGCCGCAGTCGGCGGCGGCCTCGTCCAGGGCGCGCTCCCCGTTGTGGCCGAAGGGCGGGTGGCCCAGGTCGTGGGAGAGGCAGGCGGCCTCGACGAGGTCGGGGTCGCAGCCCAGGGAGTTGCCGAGTTCGCGGCCGATCTGGGCGCACTCCAGGGAGTGGGTGAGGCGGGTGCGCGGGAAGTCGCTCACCCCGGGCCGGACCACCTGGGTCTTGGCGGCCAGGCGGCGCAGCGCGGAGCTGTGCAGGACCCGGGCCCGGTCGCGCTCGAAGGGGCCGCGGGCCCGGTTCTTGCGGTTCTCCGGGGTACGTCTCCGGATGTCGCGGCCGGTGTAGCCGGCGACGGCGCCCTCGGCGCCCGAGGTGGTGTGCATAGGTCTGCGAGCCTACTTCCCGACAGGGACGGAACGCGTCATCGGCCCTGTTCAGGCCGCGTTGACGCGGATGTCGCTGCTGTCGTTGAAGATCCAGTAGTACCAGAGGGAGGCGGTCTCCCTGGTGATGTACCAGAGCTGGGTGCGCCGTTCGATGACGGCGGGTCCCGAGCGCGAGGGCGAGGTCCCCGACTCGATGCCGTGGTCGGAGGCCATCACCTTGGAGCGCAGGCTGTGCCAGGGGTCGGAGACCAGGGTGGCCTCGTCCCAGCCGTTGTCGGAGAAGACGGCGGAGACGGCCCGGACGCTCTGGAGGGTGTCGCTGCCCTCCTCCACGGCGATGATCCGGTCGGCGGGGATGCCGACCTCGACGAGCCAGTTGCGGCCGGCGGCGGCCTCGGTGTAGTTGTCGCCGGGCTGTTTGCCGCCGACGGTGACGATCATGGGGGCCACGCCCTCGAGGTAGAGGACCTGGGCGTGGCGCAGGCGGGCCTCGAAGACGGGCGAGGGGACGCCGTTGTACTGGCTGGCACCGAGGACGACGATGGCGTCGGTGGCGGCGCGGTCGTCCTGGCGGGCGGTGTACCAGACCCAGCCCCAGGTGGCGGGGGGCAGGGCCAGGGCGGTGAGCAGGAGCGCGGTGACGATCCAGCGCAGGCGCAGGCGGCGCCTCCTCCGGGGGCGCGGGGTGGGGCCCGGGCGGCGTCCCCGGCGCGGGGGCCGTGCCGTGCCGGGCGGTTCGGGCGGCCCGGCGTCGCGGGCGGGCGGCGGGGTGTCCGGGCGGAGGGCGCCGCGGCCCCCGGGCCGGTCGCGGACGAAGCGCCGGGTGAAGCCCCGGGGCCCGTCGGGCGCGTCGGCCCCGGCGGGGTCCGCGGGGTCCGCGGGGTCCGGGGCGTCGTCCGCGGCCGGGACGCCGCGGGTGAACTCGCGGGTGGTGGAGGACCGCGGGGCCCGGGAGAACTCCCGGGTGTCCGAGACGTCCGCCGCGGGGGCGGATCCGCGGGCGGCGAAGGGGTCGGAGCCGGTCCCGCGGGAGAACACGGCGGTGGCGTCGGCGTCGCCCGGCCCGTCCGGGCCGCCGGGGCCGGACACGGCGACGGGCTCGTCCAGGGGGGCGGCCGGTCCGGCCGCCGGGGCGGAGGGGCCCGTCACGGAGGCGGGCAGGTCGGCCCGGGACATGACCCGGGTCGCATCGTCATCGGGCGCGGCGGAGGACGGGGCGGGTTCCTCCCACGTCTCGTCACCGCGTCCGTCGTTCGCCGTTCGCACCGGCGTACCTCCGCACTCGTTCTTCTGGCCGGGGTCGATCACCCTTCTGGGACGGCTCGCGGGCACCGCCGGTTCTCGGCGGAGGGGTCCCGGGCAGCCCGGACGGGGGTGTGGAGGGAAGGGTGAGGAGATCACACCGGCGATCAAGAATGTATCACGAAAGGGTCACGGAAGCTCTTCGTGGCCGTATCCGCCCCGGGGACACGAGTTTAGGGGCACGGAGCCCGGCGGCGTGCCGGGGGTGCCGCCGCCCGCCCCCGCGGGCGGCGGCGACACGGGAGGTCAGCCCGCCTGGTGTCCGGCGGCACGCCCGGCCTCCAGGCGCGCGACCGGGACGCGGAACGGCGAGCAGGACACGTAGTCCAGGCCGACCCTGTGGAAGAAGTGCACCGACGCGGGGTCGCCGCCGTGCTCGCCGCACACGCCCAGCTTGATGCCGGGGCGGGCGGCCCGCCCCTCCTCCGCGGCGATGCGGACCAGGCGGCCCACCCCGTCCACGTCCAGGGACTCGAAGGGCGACACGCCGAACACGCCCTTCTCCAGGTAGGCGGAGAAGAACGACGCCTCCACGTCGTCGCGCGAGAAACCCCACACCGTCTGGGTGAGGTCGTTGGTGCCGAACGAGAAGAACTCGGCGTGCTCGGCGATCTGCCCGGCGGTCAGGGCGGCGCGGGGCAGCTCGATCATGGTGCCGACCGGGAAGTCCAGCTCCAGGCCGTTCTCCTCGCCGACCTCGCGCAGCACCCGCAGCGCGTCGTCGCGGATGATCTCCAGCTCCTGGACCGTGCCCACCAGCGGGATCATGATCTCCGGCCGGGGGCGCCCGCCCGCGCGGACGCGGTCGACGGCGGCCTGGGCGATGGCCCGGACCTGCATGGTGAACAGGCCGGGGACGACCAGGCCCAGGCGCACGCCGCGCAGGCCCAGCATCGGGTTCTGCTCGTGCAGCCTGTGCACGGCCTGGAGCACCCGCAGGTCGTTCTCGTGGCTCTCGCCGCGGGCCTCGGCCACGGCCACGCGCACCGACAGCTCGGTGATGTCGGGCAGGAACTCGTGCAGCGGCGGGTCGAGCAGGCGCACGGTGACGGGCAGGCCGTCCATGGCCTCCAGGATGCCGTTGAAGTCGGCGCGCTGGAGCGGCAGCAGGGCCGCCAGGGCCTCGGTCTGCTCGTCCTCGGTGTCGGCCAGGATGAGCCGCTCCACCAGCTGGCGGCGGTCGCCCAGGAACATGTGCTCGGTGCGGCACAGGCCGATGCCCTGGGCGCCCATGCGCCGGGCGCGGGCGGCGTCCTCGGCGGTGTCGGCGTTGGCGCGCACCCGCATGCGGCGGGCGGCGTCCACGTAGTGCATGAGCCGGTCCACGGCGCGCACCAGGTCGTCGGCCTCGTCGGAGGCGGGGTCGATCTCGCCCTCGAAGTAGCGGACCACCGGGGAGTCCACGACGGGCACCTCCCCCAGGAACACCTTGCCGCTGGTGCCGTCGATGGAGATGACGTCGCCCTCCTCGATCACCTCGCCGCCCGGCGCGGTCAGCCGCCGGTTCTTGGTGTCGATGTCGATCTCCTCGGCGCCGCAGACGCAGGTCTTGCCCATGCCGCGGGCGACCACGGCGGCGTGCGAGGTCTTGCCGCCCCGGCTGGTGAGGATGCCCTCGGCGGCGATCATGCCCTCGAGGTCGTCGGGGTTGGTCTCGCGCCGGCACAGGATGACCTTCTCGCCGCTGCGGGACCACTTGACCGCGGTGTAGGAGTCGAACACGGCCTTGCCGACGGCCGCGCCCGGGGAGGCGTTCATGCCGCGGCCCAGCAGGTGGGCGCCGCCCGCGGCGACGGCGGCCTCGTCGAAGCGGGGGAACATCAGCTGGGCGAGCTGGTCGCCGGTGACCCGCTGGACGGCCTCGTCCAGGGTGATCATGCCCTGGTCCACGAGCTGGTCGGCGATGCGGAACGCGGCGGCGGCGGTGCGCTTGCCCACACGGGTCTGGAGCATCCACAGCCTCCCGCGCTCGATCGTGAACTCGATGTCGCACAGGTCGCGGTAGTGGTTCTCCAGGGTCTCCATGATCCCCATGAGCTGCTCGTAGCTGCGGGGGTCGATGCCCTCCAGGTCGGCGAGGGGCACGGTGTTGCGGATGCCGGCGACGACGTCCTCGCCCTGGGCGTTCTGGAGGTAGTCGCCGTAGACGCCCTGCTGGCCGGAGGCGGGGTCGCGGGTGAAGGCCACGCCGGTGCCGGAGTCCATGCCGAGGTTGCCGAAGACCATGGAGCAGACGTTGACCGCGGTGCCCAGGTCGGCGGGGATGCGCTCCTGGCGGCGGTAGAGGACGGCGCGGGGGGCGTTCCAGGAGTCGAAGACCGCCCGCACGGCGAGGATCATCTGCTCGCGGGGGTCGGTGGGGAAGGGGCTGCCGGTCTGCTCGTGGACGATGGCCTTGAAGCGGTCCACGAGGGCGCGGAAGTCGGCGGCGTCCAGGTCGAGGTCGTCGGTGACGCCCTTGGCGGCCTTGGCCTCGTCGATGGCGTCCTCGAACAGCTCGCCGTCGATGCCCTGGACGGTCTTGCCGAACATCTGGACGAGGCGGCGGTAGGAGTCCCAGGCGAAGCGCTCGTCGCCGCCCTGGCGGGCCAGGCCGACGACGGACTCGTCGTTGAGGCCGATGTTGAGGACGGTCTCCATCATGCCGGGCATGGAGAATCTGGCGCCCGACCGCACGCTGACCAGGAGCGGGTCGTCGGCCTGGCCGAGGCGGCGGCCCATGGCCTTCTCCAGCTCCTCGAGGTTCTCCTCCACCTCGGCCTCCAGGCCCGCGGGGAAGCCGCCGCTGGAGAGGTAGTGGCGGCAGGCCTCGGTGGTGATGGTGAAGCCCGGGGGGACGGGAAGGCCGAGGTTGGTCATCTCGGCGAGGTTGGCGCCCTTGCCGCCGAGGAGGTCCTTGAGGTCCTTGTTGCCCTCGGTGAACTTGTAGACGTACTTGGCCACGGGGGTTCTCCCTCGTTCGCTCGGCGACACCCCTGCGGGGTCGACCCTGGTGCCCGGATGGGCGCGACTCTATCCACTCCCTGCACGGCCACCCCTTCATGAACCACCTTTTTATTGCATTTTCCCAGCTCATGGGCTTTAAAAAGGTCTAGACCAATGGTCCATGAAGGGTGCACGTACCCCTTGACCTCGAAAGACACACGGGAGAGGGCAAGGGTCGGGGACTCCGCTGGTCACGGCGCCCGGAACGCACCCTAGCGGGTCCGGGGGGATCGGAACAGCGGCGGCCGACCCGAATCGACCACTCCGCGCCCGCGACCCCCGCGAAGACGGCACTGTGCCGCTCGACACACCCCTACCTTCAAGTAACCTACGGTTCCGTAAGTTAGGCTTCGAACAGGGCCCGACACCGTGCCGGGCCCGGGGATTACGGGGAGTGGAACGTGTCCAGGGACAAGGCGCGGGGAACCGGATACGCGCGGTCGCGGCAGCAGGAGGGCAGCCTCCCCGAGCGGGCCGCCGCCGCGGCCGAGGGGTTCGTGGAGGCGGTCAAACCCCGCCTGCGCGGCTGGCTGCACCTGGGCACCGCCCCGCTGGCCCTGGCCGCGGGCATCGTCCTGGTGGCCCTCTCCCCCACCGCGCCCGCCGTCGCGGCCAGCGCGGTCTACGCGCTCAGCTCGGTCCTGCTCTTCGGCACCTCCGCGATCTACCACGTGGGGCGCTGGTCGCCGCGGGCGCAGAAGGTCCTGCGCCGCATGGACCACTCGAACATCTACCTCATCATCGCGGGCACCTACACGCCGTTCATCGTGCTGGTGCTGGAGGGGACCCTGCGCACGGCGATGCTCGCCCTGGTCTGGGGCGGGGCGATCGCGGGGGTCGGGTTCAAACTGCTGTGGCTGAACTCCCCGCGCTGGCTGTCCACCGCGCTGTACCTGGCCATCGGCTGGGTGGCGGTGCTGTTCATCCCCGAGCTGGTCGCGGGGACCCACCCGGCGACGTGGATCCTCATCCTGGTCGGCGGGGTGCTCTACAGCGTCGGCGCGGTGGTCTACGGCATGAAGTGGCCCGACCCGGCACCCCGGTGGTTCGGCTTCCACGAGATCTTCCACTCGCTGACCATCGCCGCGTTCGTCTGCCACTACATCGCGGTCTCGTTCGTGGTCTACACCGCCGGCTGAGCGGCGGCCGGGCCCGAAGGCCCGGCCGCCCCCGGTCAGGCGAAACCGAACACCGGCGGGAACACCAGCACGACCACCGCGGCCCACGCCGCGTAGACCGGCAGGTAGGCCGTCTGCCACCGCTCGACCGCCGCGAACGGCCGGCGGCCGCGGACGAAGCCCGCGAGCAGCCACGCCGACCACACCAGGTGGACCAGCAGCACCAGGTTGAGCCCCAGGGCCGCGGTCTTGTTGGCGGTGAACCCGAACTCGGCGATCCGGGTCAGCATCGCCGTCAGCGCCACCGCGTTGACGGCGAGCGCCGCCCCGACCAGCGCCAGCTGGAGCCAGTCGAAGACCCCGGGCGGGGCCAGCGGGTCGCGGGCCGAGACCGAGTACAGCAGCAGGAACAGGACCAGCACCAGGATCGCGTCCATCAGGATGAGCAGCTCGCGGTCCACCGTGGTCAGCGGCCCGTTCACCAGCAGCACCACCAGGTCCGCCAGCAGCATCACGAGCGCCAGCGGGGTGAAGACCCGGGTCAGGACCGGTGCGATGTTCTCCACCACGCCCTTCTTGGCCTCCACCAGCCAGGCGGCCACCAGCAGCGCGCCGGGCCCGCCGAACGGCAGCAGCCAGTCCTCCATGAACGGTTCGAGGTCCACGCCGGCCAGGGAGAGCACGCCGGCGGTCAGCCCGAGCAGGACCATGGACCCCAGCATGATCAGCGCCAGGTACATCGCCAGCTCGCCGGTGAACCGCACGAAGTCCATCCGCCGGTCGTGGGAGCGCCAGTCCCCGCCGGTGTGCAGGACGCCCGCGAGCAGCCACAGCAGGACCGGGGCGTGCGTGAACGCGAGCACGCCGGTCATCCCGGGCGCGGGGTACGGCCCACCCGTGGTCTCGAAGGGGTACAGGTCGACCGCCAGCAGCGGCACCGCCGCGACGGCCGCCGTCACCGCCCACACGCGCCAGGGGACGCGCCGCTTCCACGCGAACCACCCGGCCAGGAACGGCAGGACCACGAAGGCCAGGTTGCGGACCAGCACGAACTCGTCGTCGACCAGGGTGGCCAGCAGCTTGACCGCCAGCCCGGCGCCGAGCGCGAACGCGATCATCACCGCGAGCTCGCGCCAGCGCGCCGGCCCGCCCGCGCCGTCGTCGGCCTCGGGGACCAGGACGAGCTGCTTCCAGAGGCGTTCGGAGTGCTCCCGCGCGAACTCCCGCGACACCTCGTCCAGGTTGCCCATGCGCTTGACCGCCACGAGGAAGGCCTCCTCGGCGTCCAGGCCGTTCGCCTCCAGGTCGGCGATCCGCTCGCGCAGGTGGTCCTCCATCTCCTCCACGTCCGCGGCGGAGATGGCCTTGCGGCGGCGGACGAAACCGCGCCACTGGTCGATCTGCTCCTCCACGCCGCCCGTCATGCGATCCCTCCCGCCGGTGCCGCGCCGCCCGGGAGCGGGTGGTGTGCGGCGGCCTCCCAGACCTGCTTGAGCGTGTCCGCGACGACGCTCCACTGCGCGCGCCTCTCGGCCAGCGCCGCCAGCCCCTCCTCCGTGATGGCGTAGTGCTTGCGGCGGCGCCCCGCCTCGGACGTGCCCCAGGACGCCCGGACGTGGCCGTTGCGCTCCAGCCGGTGGAGCAGGGGGTAGAGCATCCCGTCCGTCCACTGCATGCGCCCGCCGGAGAGCTCGTTGACGCGTTTGACGATCGCGTAGCCGTAGGACTCGCCCTCGGCCAGGATGCCCAGGACGAGCGGCGTGGCCGAGGCCGCGACGAGGTCCTTGTCGATGTGCATGCGCCTTCCTCATACCTAGTTCTGCTAGGGATGGTAACCCTAGCAGACCTAGGCATAGAAGAACTAGGTATCCGGTGCGCACCGGTCCGTCGTCACGATTCGCTTACGCGGTAGGGCAAACCACGACAAACAACCCTTTGCCGCCCGGGCCCGACCGCTAGGTTGGGCACAGGGTCCCCTCGGCCGTGTGCGGCCGGGGCCCACAGAGGCGGCCGGAGACCATCCCCCCGGGTCCGGCCGTCTCGCCCACAACGACGGCGCCGCCCGTGCCCCCTCGGGGCACGGGCGGCGTTGTGGCGTGCACGCGGGGCGCCGGCCGTTCCGGAGCGGCACCGCCGGGAACGGCGGTCGCCCGCCCCCGCCCTCGGCGGGCGGTGGCGGGCGACGGGGCCGTGCGTCGGCGGGGCGCCGGTCAGCAGCCGGGCAGGCGCTCGAACAGGTAGGTCTCCACCCGGTCCAGCGACACCCGCTCCTGGGACATGGTGTCGCGCTCGCGCACGGTCACCGCCTCGTCCTCCAGGGTGTCGAAGTCGACCGTGACGCAGAACGGCGTGCCGATCTCGTCCTGGCGGCGGTAGCGGCGGCCGATCGCGCCGGCGTCGTCGAACTCCACGTTCCAGCGGCGGCGCAGCCGCGCGGCCAGGTCGCGGGCCTTGGGCGACAGGTCGGCGTTGCGCGACAGCGGCAGCACCGCGGCCTTGACCGGGGCCAGGCGCGGGTCCAGGCGCATGACGGCGCGCTTCTCCAGCTTGCCCTTGGCGTTGGGCGCCTCGTCGACGTTGTAGGCGTCGAGCATGAACGTCAGGACCGCGCGGTCGACACCGGCCGCGGGCTCGATGACGAACGGGGTGTAGCGCTCGTTGTTCTCCTGGTCGAAGTACGACAGGTCCACACCGGAGGCCTCGGAGTGCGTCTTGAGGTCGTAGTCGGTGCGGTTGGCGATGCCCTCCAGCTCACCCCACTCGCTGCCGATGAAGTTGAACCGGTACTCGATGTCCACGGTGCGCTTGGAGTAGTGGGACAGCTTCTCCTGCGGGTGCTCGTACAGGCGCAGGTTGTCCTTGGCGATGCCCAGGTCGACGTACCACTGCAGGCGGGTGTCGATCCAGTACTGGTGCCATTCCTCGTCCGAGCCCGGCTTGCAGAAGAACTCCATCTCCATCTGCTCGAACTCGCGGGTGCGGAAGATGAAGTTGCCGGGGGTGATCTCGTTGCGGAACGACTTGCCGATCTGGCCGATGCCGAAGGGGACCTTGCGGCGGGCGCTCTGCTCGACGTTCTTGTAGTTGATGAAGATGCCCTGGGCGGTCTCCGGGCGCAGGTAGGCCAGGCCCTTCTCGTCCTGGACCGGGCCCAGGTAGGTGCGCAGCAGGCCGTTGAACATGCGCGGCTCGGTGAAGGAGTTCTTGGCGCCGCAGTTGGGGCAGGACAGCGCGGACAGGCCGCCCTCCGGCTCGTGGCCGTGCTTCTCCTCGTAGGCCTCGATGAGGTGGTCGGCGCGGAAGCGCTTGTGGCAGGACTGGCACTCGGTGAGCGGGTCGACGAACTCGCGCACGTGGCCGGAGGCCTCCCAGACCTCACGGGCGAGGATGACGCTGGAGTCCAGGCCGACGATGTCGTCGCGCTCCTGGACCATCGTGCGCCACCACTGGCGCTTGACGTTGTTCTTCAGCTCCACACCCAGCGGGCCGTAGTCCCAGGCGGCGCGCAGGCCACCGTAGATCTCGCTGGAGGGGTACACCAGACCCCGTCGCTTGGCGAGGTTGACCAGTGCGTCCATTGCCTCTGACTTTGCGGCCATGGGGTGACTCTCCATCCGGCTGGCGGTCGGTGGATCGCAGTGCGCGATACATCGGTGTGTACTGGGAAAGGGGTCGCCCACCGGTACCGGGAGTGGCCACGGTGAGTGCCCGTCCACCCAGGCTAGAGCACCGGCCGGGCCCGCGCGCACGGATTGTTCGGTCAGGAAGCGGGAGGAGTCGGGCTTTCCGCGTCCATGATCTCGAAGGCGGTCGGCTCGTCCAGCGCCCGCGACAGCAGCGGCACGGCGTGGACCTTGACGTCGAAGTCCGAGAGCGCCCGCCGGTAGAAGCCCGCCCCGTCCCACTCCGTGACCACCGTCCACAGCGTGGGCTCGTCGGCGGCCCGTCCCAGCCGGTGGCCCCGGTACCCGGGGCGGCGGGAGAGCACTTCGACCGCCCGGGCGGCGTCGGCGCGGAAGGCCTCGACATCGGCCTCGGACACGGAGTAGCGGGTGATGACGATCACGCCCCCATTCTGGCGCACCGCGCCCCCGTCTCCGTACGGGGGACGGGGGCGGCGGGGCGGCGGGCACGGGCCCGCCGCCCCGGCCGGCGTCAGTCGGCGCCGAAGACCCGGTCGACCACGCGGCGGGCCGCACCGCCGTCGTCGAGCGGGCAGAACTGCTCCACGAACGCCCGGTAGGCCCGGGCGCTGTCGCGCGCCACGTCGTCGATCCCGCGCAGGGCCTCGATGACCTGGTCGGACTCCATCAGCAGCGGCCCCGGCGCGGTCTCCTCGAAGTCGAAGTAGAACCCGCGCAGGTTGTCCCGGTACCCCTCCAGGTCATAGGTGAAGAAGAGCATCGGGCGCCCCGTGTTGGCGAAGTCGAACATCATCGACGAGTAGTCGGTGATGAGCACGTCCGTCACCAGGAACAGCTCCATGATCTCGGGGTACAGCGACACGTCGTGGACGAAGTCGCGGCCCACGATCGGCACGCTGTCCACCACGCGCGGGTGGCGGCGCACCAGCAGCACGTGGTCCTTGCCCAGCTCGTCGTACAGCCGCTGGAGGTCCAGGTGCAGGTCCAGCTTGTGCTTGCCGCGGGTGTAGTACTTGTCGTCGCGCCAGGTCGGCGCGTACAGCACCACCTTCTTGTCCTCGGGCAGCCCGAGCCGGGCGCGGGTGCGCTCCGCGATCGCGTCCCGCTCGGGCGAGAAGAAGACGTCGTTGCGCGGGTACCCGGTCTCCAGGATCTCGCCCTCGAACCGGAAGGCGCTGCGCAGGATGGGCGTCGCCCACGGGCTCGGGGACACCAGGTAGTCCCACTGCCGCGTCTCCCAGGCCAGCTTGTCGAAGTAGTCCCGGGACTTGCCGCGGATGTTCTCCACGTCGAAGCCGATGCGCTTGAGCATCGACCCGTGCCAGGTCTGCACGACGGTCTGGTCCGGGTGGCGGTGGAACCACGCCGGCTGCCGGGAGTTGGTGACCAGGTACCGGCTGCGCGCCAGCCCCTCGTAGTACTCGCGGCCGCGGTGGCGGACCCGGGTGAGGTCCTCGGGCAGGTTCACCTGCCCGTCGGCGACCAGCCACGACATGGGGTGGTCGGCCCAGCGCTCGCGGCGGCGCAGCTCGGCGTAGATGCTCTGCGGGCTGTCGGAGTACTGGCGGCCGGTGTAGGTGTCGAAGAGGACGCCGTCCACGACCGGTTCCAGCCGCTGCGCCGGGTAGAAGGTCTCGCGCAGCTCGCGCTGGGCGAAGGTGCCCTGCTCGGCGGGGCGCAGGTCGCCGCCGACCTGGAGGACCGGGATGCCCCGGCCCTGGTAGGAGAGGGTGTAGCCGCGCTCCGCGGTCTGCATCTCCAGCGGCAGCGAGGCGAGCAGGTCCTCGGCGAACTCCACGCCCACGTCCGCGTGGCGCTCCCCCGACTCCGGCGTGTCCACCCGCCCCCACAGCTGGTACCCGCCCGCGGGCAGCGACAGGGTCCCGGACAGCGTGGGGACGTCGGCCGGGGAGAACCGGGCGGTGAACCGCTCCCCGGAGCGCTCCACCTCCAGCGCGTGCTCCTCGTCGCGCCCGCGCGCCTTGGCGACCAGGCTCAGCTCGGCGGCGGCCCGGAAGACCCCGGACAGCACCAGGGTCCGCCCCTCCCAGCGGGCCTCCTCCACCGAGGGCCGGGCGTGGCCCGCGCGCAGCCGCAGGTGGCCGACGGCCGAGCGCAGCACGGACAGTTCGCGGCGGCCGTCGCCGTCGGCGTAGGCGGCCGGCGCGACCTCCTCCGGCACGACCAGGGACACCACCTGCTTCTCGCGGGTGACCAGGTGGGCGTCCCAGGTCTCCTGGCGGATGACGCCGCCGCACTCGTCGACGGCGCGGTCGTACAGGTCGCCAGCGGCGATCCTGGCCTCGAACCGGCCGCCCTCGGACTCCAGCGGCACGCTGACCGTGGCGGTGCCGGGCCGCCGGGTCAGTCTCAGCTCGACGGCCTCGGCCGCGGGTGCGGCGACGGGTTCGCCGCGCAGCTCCAGCACCCCGGCGCGCTCGTCGAACCGGTGCCCGGTGATCCTGGCCAGGCAGGGCTCCACACTGATGACCAGCTGCTGGTCGCGGCTCCAGTGCGGGCGGACCCACACCTCCTCGTCGACCCGCTGGTAGGCGGGCCGCTTGGCGGGGCCGGGCACCGGGTTGGAGACGGTCCGGCGCCGGGTGATGCCCCGGTTGAGGACGACCAGTTCGATCTTCCAGTCGGAGGCGTCCCAGCGGCCGGAGTCGCGCAGTCGGCGCGGGTCGACGATGACGGTGAAGCCGCCGTAGTCGTGCCGGGCGGCGTCGAGCACGTCGGGCAGCCGGTACTCGGCGGCGCGGCGGATGCGCACCGGCAGGCGGACCCGGCGGCGGTCGTCGGAGCGCACCGCGTAGGCGGTGACGTGCTGGTGCCAGCGGCGGTGGGCGCGCAGGTGGCGGATGCCCAGCCGGCCGCGGATGTGCAGCCGCCCGTCCTCCCAGGCGATCTCCTCGGTCTTCTGGCGGACCTTGATGTCGTCGTCGACGCGGTAGATCTCTCGGGGGACGGCCTTGGCCGGGTCCTCGGACTCGAAGAAGGGGTAGCGGATGTAGTAGCCGAACCCGCGCCGGACCAGCGTGGCCTTCTTGATCTCGACGCTCTTGGCGAAGGTGGCGACCTCCAGCACGTCCTCGACCCGGTGCTTGCGGACCAGGTGGTACAGCAGGCGGTCCAGGACGCCGAGGCCGTCGAGCAGGCGGGCGGGCACGTGGTCGAGGTAGGTGTTGACCAGCGCGACGGCGGTGGCGCGGGTCTCCTCGTCGGCGTCGTCGAGCCGCATCAGCAGGCGGTGCAGCTCGCCGTGCAGGAGCGTGCGGTCCCACAGGTCGCGGTCATGGGTGGCCAGTCCCTCGGCGAGCCGGGTCATGGCGCCCAGTCTGCGGGTGAGGGTGTCCTCGTCCAGGGGGAGCGCCTCCCGCTCGCTGCGGCGCCTGAGCAGGGCGGGCCCGGGCAGGACGTCCACGGTGCGGGCGGACAGGGCGGCGCGGCGCAGGCCGAGGTCGGCGTCGTCGGGGTGCAGGCCGTGGTCGGTGAGGGAGTTCCAGAAGTCGCGCCGCCACAGCTTGTTGCCCAGGACGCCGTCGGAGGCCAGTCCGGGGATGTTCCGGGGGTCCTCGGCCAGGCGCGGGCGGGCGTAGTGGCGGCGGTGGCGCTTGGAGGGCGCGGCGCCCAGCTCGTCGAACATGTACACGTTGCCGACGACCAGGTCGGATCCGCTGTCCAGGGCGCTGCCCAGCAGGTAGGAGAGCGCGTAGCCGGTGAGGGCGTCGGAGCCCTCCAGGAAGAGCAGGTGCCCGCCGCGGGCGGCCGCGGCCCCGCGGGCGCGGGCAGCGGGCGCGTCCGGCGCGGGGTCGTCGGCCAGCAGGACGGCGGTGACCCCCGCGGGGGGCGCGGCGGCGAACGCCGCGGCGACGGCCAGGGCGTCCTGGGCCCGGTCGACGGCCTCGTCCCCCTGCTCGCCCTCCTCGCCGGGGGCCCCGTTGCCGGGGGCGGTGCCGTCCTGTTCGTTCTCGTCGTCCTCCTCGTCCGGGGCGGCGTCGGACACGGCCGTGCCGGGCGCGGAGGCGTCGGGCGCTCCGGTGCGGGGCGCAGCGGTCGCCGGGCGGACGGGGACGAGGACGACCTCGATCCCCGCGTCCGCACCGGACGCGGGCTCTCCCCCTCCCGGGAGGCCGGTCTGGCGGCCCAGGGAGTCGAGGCAGTGCTGGAGATGGGGCTCGGTGACGTCGAACGTCACGATGACTGTCGGTTCGGGCACGGAAGTTGACACCCTCCGAAGGGTTCGCGCATGCGGGACCCGGCAGATGCGGCTCGCGCGTGGACGGTAACGGTGCTGGGAGCTTTTCGTGGTTCTCTTTTCACCCTGAGTGAGAGGTCCCTCGACGGGGGTGTCCTCTCCGGGGGATGGGGAGGCCGCGCGGGGCCGGTCGGGTTCGACGTCGGCCGCGGGCCGGAGCCCTGCACTAGGGTTTCGGTACAAGTATCACAGGAGTGGGAATCGGGCGCTCCGGACGGGTATCGGTCGTGTGACGACCCGGCCCGATGCCACCCGAGAGCGAACGGACCCCCATGGCACCTCCCGAACACGGTGATGACAAGCGAACGGACGAGGGAGGCGCTCCCCTGCCCTCCGGGGACTCCCTGTACACCCCGGGCGCGGGGCCGGTGCGCCGGGCGGTGGAGCGGCGCAGCGCGGTGCCCCTGGTGTGGCTGCACCGGGCGCCGCGGTGGCTGTCGCCGGTGCTGCTGGGGGCGCTGTTCGTGGCGGGGCTGCTGGCCCCGGGGCTGGCGGGCGGGCTGTGCCTGCTGCCGGTGGCGCTGTTCCTGGCCTGGCTCGCGTACCTGACCTGGCCCTCGCTGGACTCCCGGCAGCGGGCCCCGCGGGTGCTGATCGTGGTGGTGATCGCGGTGCTGGCGGTGGCCCGGTTCCTGGGGTTCTGAAGTGTTATCCCCCCGAGTCCGGGTATTTTGACAATCATTTTCGTTTTCGTGATAATGGGGTTCGTGTACGCCCAGATCAGGGACGAGTCGGTCCCGCCCGCCTTCCAGGCCATCGACGCCCGCGTCTCCTACGACGGGGTCCCCGTCCTGGACGGGGTGAGCACGGCGATACGGGCGGGCGAGACCGTGGCCGTCCTGGGCCCCAACGGGTCGGGCAAGTCCACCCTCATGCGCGCGATGCTCGGCATCGTGCCGCTCTCCTCCGGCGAGATCCGCGTCCACGGCGCACCGCTGTCCCGGTTCCGGGACTGGCGCCGGATCGGGTACGTGCCCCAGCGGCTCACCGCGGGCGGCGCCGTGCCCGCCACGGTGCGCGAGATCGTCTCCTCCGGGCAGGTCGCCGCGCGCCGCCGGCTGTCGCTGCCCACGCGCGCCGACCGGGCCGCGGTCGACGAGGCCCTGGCCGCCGTCGGCCTGACCGACCTGGCCCGCGCCTCGGTGCGCGAGCTGTCGGGGGGCCAGCAGCAGCGCGTGCTCATCGCCCGCGCCCTGGCCGGGCGCCCCGACACCTTCGTCATGGACGAGCCGATGGCCGGGGTGGACCACGAGAACCAGCGCGCGCTCGCCCGCACCATCACCCGCCTGCGCGACCAGGGCTCCACCGTCGTCCTGGTCCTGCACGAGCTGGGACCGCTGGAGGACGTCATCGGACGCTCCGTGGTGCTGGAGTCGGGCCGGATCGTGCACGACGGCGCCCCGCCCGCGCCGACCGGCGAGTGCGCCCGGCCCGGCCACGAGCACCAGCACCCCCACCCCGACCCCAACGACCCCGACCCGCGGGCGGCCGAGCCGTCCTCCCCCGCGGACCTGATGCGACTCGAGGTGCCCGGCCGTGATTGACCTCCTCCAGTACGAGTTCATGCGGCGCGCGCTGATCGCCGCGGTGCTGGTCGGCCTGATCACCCCGGTCATCGGCACCTACCTGGTGCAGCGGCGGCTGGCCCTGCTGGGCGACGGCATCGGGCACGTCGCCCTGACCGGCGTGGCCCTGGGCCTGCTCACCGGCACCTCGCCGCTGCTCACCGCCGCCATCGTGTCGATGATCGGCGCGGTCCTCATCGAGGTGGTGCGGACGCGCACCCGCACCAGCGGGGACGTGGCCCTGGCGCTGCTGTTCTACGGCGGCATCGCGGGCGGCGTGCTCCTCATCGGGCTCACCCCGGGGGCGAGCAACGCCACCCTGACCGGGTTCCTGTTCGGCTCGGTGAGCACCGTGAGCGAGGAGGACCTGTGGGTCGTCGCGGTGCTGGCGCTGGGCGTGGCCGCCGTGGTCGCGGTGTTCGGCCGCGAGCTGTTCGTGCTGTGCCAGGACGAGGAGGTGGCCCGGGCCCACGGGCTCCCGGTGCGCTTCCTGAGCGTGCTGCTGGCCGTTACCGCCGCGTTGACGGTGGTGATCGCGATGCGCGTGGTGGGCCTGCTCATGGTGAGCGCCCTGATGATCGTCCCGGTGGTCGCCGCCCAGCAGCTCACCCGCAGTTTCCGGGTGACGATGTCACTGGCCGTGGTGATCGGCCTGCTGTCCTCGCTGGGCGGGCTGAGCACCGCGTTCTACGCCGACCTGGCCCCCGGCGCCACGATCGTGCTGCTGGCCCTGGCCGTCTTCGTCGTGGCGGTGGGCGTGGGCGGGGTCCTGCGCCGGGCCTCGGGGCACAGGGCCGCCAGCACCCGGCCACCCGCCGTCACCGCGGAGGCCGGTACGATGCCCGAGAGCGATCCGGGGAGGGTGAGCCGTTGAGTACGACGACACGACGTGAGGCGGTCCGTCGGGCGTTGAACGCGTCCAGCGGTTTCCGCAGCGCCCAGGACCTGTACGCGGACCTGCGCGCCGAGGGTTCCAAGATCGGCCTGACCACCGTCTACCGGGCGCTCCAGGCGCTGAGCGACTCCGGCGAGATCGACGTGCTGCGCACCGACGACGGCGAGGCCGTCTACCGCGCCTGCGGCAGCGAGAGCCACCACCACCACCTGGTGTGCCGGGTGTGCTCGACCGCCGTGGAGGTGGAGGGGCCGGCCGTGGAGCGCTGGGCCGCCGAGATGGGCGAGGCCCACGGGTTCACCGGTGTCACCCACAGTGTGGAGATCTTCGGGACCTGCGCGTCCTGCTCCCGCCGGAGCTGAGGGCTCCGCGCGCCCGCGCCCGTCCGAGAGGCGACCCCATGGACGACCACCCCCTGCTGGGGCCGGAGATCGACGTCCGCTCCCTGTTCCCCGCGGAGCGGGCCGCCCTGCTGTCCCTGCTGCGCTCCCTGGAGCCCGGTCAGTGGAGGGCCGAGGCCGTGCCCGGCTGGAGCGTGCGGGACCTGGCCGCCCACCTGCTGGGCGACGACTACGGACGGCCGACCTGGCGCCGGAGGCGGCCGGGCCGGTGCTGGACACCTTCCTGCGCGCCCTGCCCCACACGCTGCGCGGGTTCGGGGCCGAACCCGGCACCAGGGCCCGGGTCGTGGTGGAGGGCCCCGCGGGCGGGACGTGGACGGTGGTGCGCGCCGGCGGGGGCTGGGCGCACGACCCGTCTCCGGGGGCCCCGGCCGCCGCGACCGTGCGGCTGGACGCCGACACGGCCTGGCGGATGTGCACGAGGATGATCGACCCCGGTGAGGCCGCCGCGCGGGGCGTCCTCACCGGGGACCGGGAACTGGCGGCCGCCTGCTGCCGGATCGTGTCGATCCTGCGCTGAGGGCCGGCGGGCCGGTGCGGGATCCCGCCCAGGGCCGCTCCCCGGTCAGTGCTCCCGGCGCAGCGGCTCCAGGGCCGGGCGCTTGGCGGTGACGTTGTCGCCGGAGGAGCGGCCGGTCAGGCGGCGGTGGATCCACGGCATCAGGAACTCGCGCGCCCAGTGCAGGTCCTCCTGGCGGGCGGCCCGCCAGTCGCGGGGCTCCGCGGGCGGCCACGGCTCCTTCCAGTCGCCCTCGACGGGCACGCCCAGGACCTCGCACACGCGCAGGGCCAGGCGGCGGTGGCCCTCCGGGGAGAGGTGGAGGCGGTCCCAGTTCCAGGCCCGGGGGTCGTCGAGGATCCGCATGCTCCACACATCGACCACGTCGCAGCCGTAGCGGTCGGCGATGGCGCGCATGTGCATGTTGTAGGTGGCGATCTTGCCGCGCATGTGGCGCATGACCGGCTGCCAGTTGGTGTCGAAGCCGGTGAAGACCACGATGCGCGCGCCGGTGCGGGAGAGTTCCGCGATGGCCTCCGCGAAGACCACGGCCACCGCGTCGGGGTCCGAGCCGGGGCGGATGATGTCGTTGCCGCCGGCGCAGAGGGTGATGAGGTCGGGGGAGAGTTCGACGGCGCGGGGCAGCTGCTCGTCGACGATCTGCCGGATCAGCCGGCCGCGGACCGCGAGGTTGGCGTAGCGGACCTCGCCGACGTGGTCGGCGAGGTGCTCGGCCACCCGGTCCGCCCAGCCGCGGTACCGCCCGTTGGGCACGCTGTCGCTGTCCGGGTAGGGGTCGCTCATGCCCTCGGTGAAGCTGTCCCCGAGGGCGACGTAGGACAGGATGTCCTTCTTGGTGAGGTCGTTCGTCCCAAAGCCGCTCATGGTAGACGATGATGCAACCACGCGCCATGGTTACGCGACAGTAGGTTTCCGCTTTTTCGGGTTTTGAGCGTGACGTCACACCCGCGGATCCCCCATGAGCGGCTTCGGGACCCGGTCAGCGCTCCTTGGTGACGAGCGTCAGCTCCGGGCGCTTGGCGGTGACGGTGTCACCGGAGGAGCGGCCGGTCAGGCGGCGGCCGATCCACGGGCCCAGCGACTCCCGGACCCAGGTCAGGTCCTCCCGGAGCGCCTCCGCCCGGCCCACCGGCTCCGCCTCGGGCCAGGGCTCGTCCCAGCGCTCGGCGACCGGGACGCCCAGCACCTCGGCCACCCGCAGCGCCAGGCGGCGGTGGCCCTCCGGGGACATGTGCAGCCGGTCGGCGTCCCAGGCGCGGGAGTCGGTCAGCACGCCCATGGACCACTGGTCGACCAGGAGGCAGCCGTGGCGGTCGGCGATCGCGCGCACGTTCATGTAGTAGCGGGCGAACAGGCCGATGGTGCCGCGCATGTAGCCGGTGGCGATGTTCACGCCGGTGAACAGCACCACCTGCGAGCCGTTGGCGCGCAGCCGGGCCACGGTGCCGTCCAGGATCCTGGCCATCCGCTCCGGGTCGCCCGCCGGGCGCAGCAGGTCGTTGCCGCCCGCGCACAGGGTGACCAGGTCGGGGGCCATCTCCAGGACCGGCGGCAGCTGGTCGGTGACGATCTGGCGCATCAGCTTGCCGCGCACGGCGAGGTTGGCGTACCGGACCTCCCCCAGGTGGTCGGCCAGGTGTTCGGCCGTCCGGTCCGCCCAGCCGCGGAAGCCCGAGCCGTCCGGGTAGGGGTCGCCGACCCCCTCGGTGAAGCTGTCACCGATCGAGACCAGCGACATCCCCGGGCGCAGCAAAGGCGCGTCCTGCCCCGCCATCCCTCATTCCCCCTCTTCTTCGGGTACGGCCACCGGGTTCGGTTCGGCGCCGCCGTAGCGGCGGTCCCGGCGCGCGTAGATCTCACAGGCCCGCCACAGGTCGCGGCGGTCGAAGTCGGGCCAGAGCGTGTCCAGGAAGACGAACTCGGCGTAGGCGGACTGCCACAGCAGGAAGTTGGACAGCCGCTGCTCGCCCGAGGAGCGGACGAACAGGTCCACCGGCGGGACCTCCGGCGAGTACAGGTGCCGGGAGAGGGTGTCCTCGGTGATCTTGTCCGGGGAGATCTCCCCGGCCGCGGCCTTGCGGGCCAGCGCGCGCACGGCGTCGACGATCTCGGCCTGGCCGCCGTAGTTGACGCAGAACTGGAGGGTGAGCGCGGTGTTGTCGCGGGTCAGCTCCTCGGCGTCGCGCAGCTCCTTGATGACGCTCTTCCAGAGCATGCCCGGGCGGCCGGCCCAGGTGACGCGCACCCCGCGGGCGTGCAGCTCGTCGCGGCGGCGGCGGATGACGTCGCGGTTGAAGCCCATGAGGAAGCGGACCTCCTCCGGGGAGCGCTTCCAGTTCTCCGTCGAGAAGGCGTACGCCGACAGGTTGGGGATGCCCAGCTCCAGGGCGCCCTCGATGACGTCGAAGAGGGACGCCTCACCGGCCTTGTGGCCCTCGGTGCGCGGCAGGCCCCGCTGCTTGGCCCAGCGGCCGTTGCCGTCCATGACCACGGCCACGTGCCGGGGCACCAGGTCGGCGGGCAGGCCGGGAGGACGCGCCCCGCTCTCGTGCGGGACGGGTGCGGTGTACCCCCGCCGGTTACCGGTGTCGAAGCTGAACAGACTCAAGAACGCTCCACATGGCGCAGTGATCGGATTCCGTTTTCCAGGTGCCACTGTAGGTACGCCGCGACCAGGCCGCTGCACTCGGTGCGGTGCCGTGGGTCGCTGGCGTCCGCCGCCGCCCAGTCGCCGCCCAGCAGGGACGACATGAGGCGGACGGTCTCGGCCGAGGGGTGCACGCTGCCGTGGGGGCGGCACACCGAGCACACCGTTCCGCCCGCGTGGATCGCGAAGGACCGGTGCTCGCCGCGGTCGCCGCAGCGGGCGCACTCGGACAGGGCCGGGGCGTACCCGGCCACGGCCAGGGAGCGCAGCAGGTAGGCGTCCAGGACCAGCCGGGCGTCGTGCGTGCCCTCGCCCAGGGTACGCAGTGCGCCCAAGAGCAGGAGGAACTGGCGCAGGGCCGGGTCCTTCTCGACGGCGACGACCTTCTCCGCGGTCTCCAGCATCGCGGTGGCGGCGGTGTACCGGGAGTAGTCGGCGACGATCGCCTCGCCGTAGGCGCGGACGGTCTCGGCCTGGGTGACGACGTCCAGGGTCCGTCCGGTGTGCAGTTGCAGGTCGACGTGGGTGCAGGGCTCCAGCCGGGCACCGAACCGCGACCGGGTGCGCCGCACGCCCTTGCCCACCGCCCGCACCAGGCCGTGGCGCCTGGTCAGCAGGGTGATGATGCGGTCGGCCTCGCCCAGCTTCTGGTTGCGCAGGACGACGCCCTCGTCACGGTAGAGGCTCACTCCCCCATTGTCGCGGATGCCGGTGACCGTCCTCGCGCCGGGCCGGAGCACATATGACGGACGCGCACCGCCTTGACCAGGTTGATCACGTTTTGGATTCCCTTTTCAAGATATTTGGTCTACTCTCACGCGCTAGACGTGACCCGCCGGGTCGGCCGCCCTTCCCCCGCGGCGCCCCCGGCGCCGCCACGCGGAGGCGCGGCCCCCTCGCGGCCGGACCACCGAGATCTCACGTGGCGATGGGCGAACCCAGAGCCGCCCCAGGGTACGAACCCGGCTTCGGGCGGCGAACCCGC
This sequence comes from Nocardiopsis sp. MT53, assembly GCF_019598965.1. NCBI lineage: Bacteria > Bacillati > Actinomycetota > Actinomycetes > Streptosporangiales > Nocardiopsidaceae > Nocardiopsis > Nocardiopsis sp. MT53. The sequence goes on from NZ_CP080599.1 coordinate 245,371, forward strand.
CCGTATCCCGCACACACCGGAGGAGAGCGATTATGGCGCGCGGTCGTCGAGGAAAACGGCGGGCAGGCCCCCGGCGCTCCCAGCGCAGAAGGCCGGTACCCCTGGCCGTCACCCTGGCGGCGGTGCCGGTGGGGCTGACCCTGGCCGGAACGCTCCTGGTCACAGGGTTCGGCGAGGAGCTGAACCCGTTCCGGACCACCGCGGACGGCTCGGCCCTGCCCGAGGACGGTGCGACCTCGTCGGTCGGCACCGAGGCGCCGCCGGTCCCGGACGCGTCCGAGGACCCGGACTTCTTCGTGTCCCCGGACGCGCCCGCCCAGGAACGCACCCCGTCGGGGGACAGCGAGCCGCAGAGCGCCGACGTCACCGCCTCGTCCTCCCCCGAGGACACCGGGACCGAGGACGCGGACGCCGACGGGAACCGCGGTGGGAACGCCGGCGGGGCGGGCGGCTCCGGCGGAGGCGGCGGGTCCGGGGGCTCGGGCGGTTCCGGCGGGGGCGGCGGCGGTGGCGGCACGGGGACCTCCTCCGCGGTCACCGACGAGGTCGTGCGCCTGGTCAACGCCGAGCGGGCCGACGCCGGGTGCGACGCGCTGCGCGTGGACTCGCGGCTCACCGCCGCGGCCCAGGAGCACAGCGAGGACATGGACCGGCGCGACTACATGAGCCACCAGAGCCCCGAGGGCGAGGGCCCCGGCGACCGGGCCCGACGCCACGGGTACGACGCCTGGGGCGCCGAGAACGTCGCCAAGGGGCAGACCAGCGCCGCCCAGGTGATGGACGCCTGGATGAACAGCCGGGGCCACCGCGACAACATCCTGAACTGCGGCCTGGTCGCGATCGGCGTGGGCGAGTCCGGCAACGCCTGGACCCAGCTGTTCGGCTGGGAGTGAGTCCGGCCCACGGCTCCTGTACGGGGCGGTCCGCGTTTCTCCGCGCGGACCGCCCCGCCCTCTTTCGGGGCCCGGAGAGTGGGAGCGCTGAACCGTTAGCAGCGGAGCCCTCGAAGAGGGTTGAGAAGGAAGCGCTCCCGGTGCCGGGAGCACCGGGTGAGGAGAGTGGCCGGGCTGTGTCTTTCCGGAGAGGGATAAGAGAAGGAAGCCCGCCCGTGGGCCTTGCGGGCCGGAGCCTCACCCGGTGTGGGGGCGGAGGGTGCGAGGGCTGGGTGCGAAAATAAGAAGGAAGCCCACCCGTCGCCCACCACCGCCCTCAACGGACGCCTTCGGCGACGGACCTTTTCGCGGTGCCGCCCTGGCCGGGCCCGCCATGGGCCCGACCGGGAGAGCGGGGAGTGAACCGGCTGCGGTTTTCTTAAAGAGAGAAAAAAGGAGAAGGAAGCCGGTTCGGGGCCGCTCCGCCCACAACGTTAGCGAGCGGGGCGGCCCGGCGCCACCGGGTTTTCAGGACGCGGGACCGGGCTCGGGACCGGTGTCGGGGAGCAGCGAGGCCAGCGTCGGCAGGGTGATCGCCCGCACCCCGTCCGGCAGCCCCTCCGGGAGCTCCGTCCCCAGGTAGCCGACCCGCAGGCCCCCCGTCGCCAGCCCCTCCGCCTCCTCCTCGGTGAGCGGGCCCGCCTCGCGCACCCGGACACCGCGTTCGGCCATCATGCCGACGAGGTCGCCGACGGTCAGGTACCGGCGCGAGAGCACGCCGCGGGCCAGCAGGTTGCCCGGGACCCCGGTCTCCTCGACCCGGTTGAACTGCTCGTCCGCCGCCAGGAACAGGTGCATCCAGCGGGCCGACCAGGTGCCGTCCTCCCCCTTGGCGAAGGCCAGCGGCACCAGCACCCGCGACTCCCCCTCCAGGTCGGAGCGGACCCGGACGGTCCGCGGCTCGAACGGCATCCCCTCCTGCGCGGTGTCCAGAGACATGTAGCCGAAGAACGCCTCGGGCAGGAAGGTGAACCGGTCGCCGCTGTACACCAGCACCTGCGGCACCACGTACCGCACCCCCGGGTCCAGCGCGGCGAGCTCCAGGTCGATCATCTCGGTCGCGCCGCCGGGCGCCGGGGCCTCGACCAGGTCGCCGGAGTGCACGGCCCCGGTGTCCTTGAGGTTGGTCCAGGAGACCTGGCCGAGGGGGCCGAAGTCCTCGCCGAGCAGCATCACCGACAGGTCCAGGTCGGTCGTGGTGTCCGGGCCCTCGACCCAGTGCACGAAGAAGCGCAGGCGCTCCCCCTCCACCGCGGTCACGCTGCCCCGCGGCAGCACGCCCGTCCCCTTGCCGGCGCCGCGGCCCGAACGCGGTACCGCCACGTCCCGCACCGCCGGGTCGACGAGGAGCAGGTCCACGTCGGGCAGGCGGTCGGCGATCAGCGCGTCCAGGGCGGCGGTCACCGCGGCCGTGTCGGCCTCGGGCAGCGGCGGCCGGGTGTCGGGGACCGTCCACCCGCGGGCGGTCTCGTTGGCGAACAGCCGCACCGAGCCGGGCAGGCTCCGGTTGGCGAGCTGCTCGCGGGCCGAGGCCAGCACGCGGCCCGACACCCGGTGGCCGACCGCGTTCAGGCGCTCCACCAACAGGTCGGTGACCGCGGATCCACCCGCGACGATGATCCGGTCCAGGGAGCGGACGAGGGTTCCGGGCGCCCCCGCCAGGAGGTGGACGGCGGCCGCCACGTCCCCGGACCCGAACGCGGCCTCCACCCGGGCGGCGAGGGTGCGCACGCGCTTGTCGCCCCGGGCCACCGCGAACACGTCGCGGGCGTGGCCCAGCGCCGGGTACTCGTGCGGGTGCAGCCCCTCCCCCAGGCGCTTCCAGCCCTGCACCCGGCGGCCCACGTCGGCCAGCTTGCCGGGATCGGCGGCGACGATGCCGTCCAGCGCCGTCAGCAGCAGCCGGCGCTCGCGCCGGGTGAAGGAGCGCAGGCGCGCGGGCGCCACCAGGGTGGGGTCGCCGTCGGACAGGGCCTGGGCCAGGCGCAGCACGTCGGTGACGGTGTCGAGCACCGGGGGGCGGCCGGCCAGGACCCGGGCGGCGTTGACCACGGCCCGGTTCTCCCGGACGGGGATCGCGGAGGGCTCGTGGTCGGGGCACTGCGCGGCCAGGCGGCCCAGCAGGTCGCGGTCGGCGTCGGAGAGCGGCACCGTCGACCCGGCCAGGTCCGTGTAGAGCAGGCGGGCCTCCTCCTCGGGGGTGCCGCCGCGGTGCAGCAGGGTCCACCGGTCCTTCGCGCCGGCGACGAAGGCGTCGCGGACGGCCGCCAGTTCGGCGTAGGTGTGCCGCAGGCGTCCGTAGGAGGGCAGGGAGAGCAGGTCGAGGCCGTCGGGGCCCAGGACCACCGCGTCGCGGTGGGCCGGGTCGGTGACCGCGGCGACCAGGCACTCCAGCCAGAACTCCACGGTGTCGGGGACGTTCCGGGGGAAGTCCGCGAAGTACACGTTGTGCTCGGCGTCGGCGCCGACGAGGCCGCGGACGGCGGCGAGCAGGGGGTCGGCGGTGCGCAGCACCGCGTCGGGGGCCAGCCCCTCCAGGTGGGCGCGCAGGTCTGCGGTGAGCGCGAACCCGAGGGACAGCAGCGCGGCGTCCAGCCGCCGCACCGCGGCGGTGCCGTCTCCGGGCTCGGCCGCGGGAAGGGGGACCCGCAGGGTCCGCTGGATGATCTCGGTGTGCACCATGCCCGGAATGCTCCCATCGCGCGAACCCCCGTCGCCAGGGGTTTTCCCGCCCCCGATCGAGGTGTCCGGACGCGGTAATAGGGTGAGCGGCACCGCAGCGAACAGGTGGGAGGGCACGGGTGCGCGAGCTCAGTGAGCTGGTCGAGGTGGACCGGCCCGGATGGCCGGTGGTGGCCGCACACCTGGCGGACGCCAGGGTGCCGGTGCGGGTGCTGCCCGGCGACCCCGAGCGGGGCCGGACCTGCCTGCACCGGCTGCAGGTGACGGCGCGGTCGTTCCTGGGCGCGATGGCGCTGGAGAGCGGCGGCCTGCTCGTGGACGACGGCTGGCTGCGCGTGTACGGGGGCGGCGGCCCCGGGCTGCCCGGGCTCGGCGAGGTCAACGACCTGAGCGCCGCGGTGGTGCACGGCCCCCCGCCGCACCTGGTCGTGGGGCACGACGTGCTGGGCGGGGTGTTCGCGCTCAACGGCCCGGCCTGCGAGGACGACCGGTACCCGGGGCGGCCCGGGGAGATGGTGTACTTCGCCCCCGACTCCCTGCGGTGGGAGCCGCTGGAGGCCGCCTACTCGTCGTGGCTGCTGTGGATGCTCCAGGAGCACAACCTGGAGAACTTCTACGCCGACCTGCGCTGGCCGGGGTGGCGCGAGGCGGTCGCGGGGCTGGCCCCGAACCGGGGGCTGTCCTCGGTGCCGTTCCTGTGGACGGAGGAGGCCGCCGCGGACCCGGCGGCGGTGCGGCGGCGGCCGGTGCCGCTGGCCGAGCTGACGGGGCTCAACCGGGAGTTCGCCGCGCTCGTGGGCGAGCCCGACCCGGGGCCGTTCGGGACGCTGTGACGGGCGAGGGGCCCGCGGCCGGTGCCGCGGGCCCCTCGCGCGCGCGTGTCAGGCGCGGCCGATGGCGCTGCACAGGGCGCGCAGCGAGGCGGTGGTGATGCTGCTGTGGATGCCCACGCCCCACACCACGCGGCCGTCGATCTCGGCCTCCACGTAGGCGGCGGCGCGGGCGTCCCCGTCGGCCCCCATGGAGTGCTCGACGTAGTCCATGACCCGTACCTTGACGTCGACGTCGGCCAGGGCGTCGCAGAACGCGGAGATCGGGCCGTTGCCGGTGCCGACCAGCTCGCGGATCTCGCCGTTGACGCGGGCGTCGGCCTCGATCCGGTAGGTGCCCTCGGCGTCGGTGCTGGAGCGGTGCGCCAGGACGGCGACCGGGCCGTTCTCGCGCAGGTAGGTGTCGGAGAAGATCTCCCAGATGCGCTCGCCGGAGAACTCGCCGCCCTCGGCGTCGGTGAACTTCTGGATGACCTGGGAGAACTCGATCTGCAGGCGGCGCGGCAGGTCCAGCGAGTGGTCGCGCTGCATGATGTAGGAGACGCCGCCCTTGCCGGACTGGCTGTTGACCCGGATGACGGCCTCGTAGTTGCGGCCGACGTCCTTGGGGTCGATGGGCAGGTAGGGCACGTCCCAGCCGTATTCCCCGACGGGGACCCCGGCCGCCTCGGCGTCGGCCTCCAGCGCGGCGAAGCCCTTCTTGATGGCGTCCTGGTGGGAGCCGGAGAAGGCGGTGTAGACCAGGTCGCCGCCGTAGGGGTGGCGGGGGGCGACGGGCAGCTGGGTGCAGTGCTCGACGGTGCGGCGGATCTCGTCGATGTCGGAGAAGTCGATCCGGGGGTCGACGCCCTGGCTGAACAGGTTCAGGCCCAGGGTGACCAGGCAGACGTTGCCGGTGCGCTCGCCGTGGCCGAACAGGCAGCCCTCGACGCGGTCGGCGCCGGCCATGACGGCCAGTTCGGCGGAGGCCACCCCGGTGCCGCGGTCGTTGTGCGGGTGCACCGACACGACCACGTGCTCGCGCCGCGACAGGTTGCGGCTCATCCACTCGATCTGGTCGGCGTAGACGTTGGGGGTGGCGCGCTCGACGGTGGCCGGCAGGTTCAGGATGATCTCGCGGCCGGGGCCGGGACGCCAGACGTCCATGACCGCCTCGCAGACCTCCAGGGCGAAGTCGATCTCGGTGTCGATGAAGATCTCGGGCGAGTACTCGTAGCCGAAGTACTCGGTGTCGCCCAGGTACTGCTCGGCGAAGCGCATGACGTGGCGGGTGCCCTCGACGGCGATGGCCTTGCAGGCCTCGCGGTCCACCTTGAAGACGACGCGGCGGAAGGTCGGCGCGGTGGCGTTGTACAGGTGGACGGTGGACCGCTTGGCGCCGACCAGACTCTGCACGGTGCGCTCGATCAGGTCCTCGCGGGCCTGGGTCAGGACCGAGATCTGGACGTCGTCGGGGATCAGGTCGCCCTCGATCAGGGAGCGCACGAAGTCGAAGTCGGTCTGGGAGGCGGCCGGGAAGCCCACCTCGATCTCCTTGTAGCCCATCCTGACCAGCAGCTCGAACATCTCGCGCTTGCGGTCGGGGTCCATCGGCTCGATCAGGGCCTGGTTGCCGTCACGCAGGTCGGTGGACAGCCAGCGCGGCGCCTCGGTGATGGTCTTGGACGGCCAGGTGCGGTCGGGCAGGTCGACCGGGGTGAAGGGGGTGTAGCGCTGGAACGGCATGGGGGAGGTCTGCTGCTGGGGCACCATCTCGGTGGCTCCTCGGATTCGCGGCGTGGTCAATGGTCGACCGTGGACAAGCCGAAGCCCCGCGGCGAGGGAGCCGACCCGTACTAACGACCCCCGCCGCGGCCGCTAAGAAGGAGCAGCTCGCACAGCATGATGGGCTCACGCTAGCAGAGCGTCCGGAAATCCTGGTACTTCCTGTCCACACTTTGGGACGAGCATCACGTGACCTGCGCCTTTCCCGGCGGACGCGTGTCGGCGATCGATCCCCCTCTGTCCGGGTCATCTCGATTTCGAGACAACCGATACCTTGATCTCGAGATACAGGGCAGAGGTCTGTACCATTGGGGGGAACCCTTCAGTGCTAGGGGGGTCGTTCGAGTCCCGCCGGGGGACCCAGGGTGCGGCCAACACCCGAGGCCGCCGTCGTTGCGCGCCGTTCACACGTAAGCCGCGACCGACGGCCGGGCCGGCCCCCCGGCGGGATTTCTCCTTTCCGGCACCCCGGTGCCGCCCCGGACGGGGTCAGGCGCCGGCGAGGTGCGGGTAGTCGGTGTAGCCGGTGCGGTCGCCGCCGTAGAAGGTGGCGGCGTCGGGCGCGTTGAGGTCCGCCCCCGAGCGCAGGCGCTCGTCCAGGTCCGGGTTCGCGAGCCAGGCCGAGCCCAGGGCGACGGCGTCGGCCCCGTTCGCCAGGGCCGCGTCGACGCCGGTCAGGTCCAGCCCCGTCGCCGGGTTCACCACGAGGGTGCCCTCCCACAGACGGCGGACCAGCGGGGTCAGCTCGGCGCCGCCGATCTGCGTGGTGTGCAGGAAGGCCAGGTCGGAGCGGTGGCGCAGCCCCTCCAGGAGGGCCGTGTACTGCGCGGCCGGGTCGCCGTCCGACATGCCGTTGTAGTTGTTCTCCGGCGAGATGCGCAGGGCGGTGCGGTCCGCGCCGATGGTGTCGGCGATGGCGTCCACCACCTCGATCGCGAACCGGGAACGGCGCTCGGCGTCGCCGCCGTACTCGTCGGTGCGGTGGTTGGAGCCGTCCGCGAGGAACTGGTGGACCAGGTAGCCGTTGGCGCCGTGGACCTCGACGCCGTCGAACCCGGCCTCGACCGCGTTGCGGGCGGCGTTGGCGAAGTCGTCGACGACCTCCTGGATCTCCGCGACGGTCAGCTCCCGGGGCTCCGGGTGCGGGAGCATGCCCGAGCCGTCGAACAGCTCCTGGCCCGAGGCGATCGGGGACGGGGCCACCGGCAGCCCGCCGTCGGGGTACAGCACCGGGTGGCCGATCCGGCCGGTGTGCATGAGCTGCGCGAAGACGAGCGAGCCGCGCGCGTGGACGGCGTCGGTGACGGGCTTCCACGCCTCCACCTGGCCGGCGTCGTGCAGGCCCGGGGTGTTGATGTAGCCCTGGCCGCGCACGCTGGGCTGGATGCCCTCGGTGATGATGAGGCCCGAGGAGGCGCGCTGGCCGTAGTACTCGGCGACGAGCGCGTCGGGACGGCCTTCGGCGTAGCAGCGCGACCGGGTCATCGGGGCCATGAACAGGCGGTTGGCGGCCTCGTGGCGGCCGACCTTGATCGGCTGGAACAGGGAGTCGTCCACGGTTCTCCTCCGGGTCTCACGTGTCGGGGGCGCTCGCCCCCGGGGACGTTCCGAAGCTAGGCCGGGGCGCCGTCCGGCCGCTTGCCGCGCGCTGTCCGTCGGCTGTCGTGACCCCGGTCTCACCGTGAGGAGCGCCGCGGAACCGCGCGTATAGGCTCTCCGGTATGCGATTCGGGGTGCTGGGGCCGCTGGCCGTGTGGACCGACGGGGGTTCGTCCGTACGCGTTCCGGGGGCCAAGGTGCGCGCCCTGTTGGCGCTGCTGCTCGTCCACCGCGGCGAGTCGGTCTCGGCCGACCGGCTGGTCGACGAGCTCTGGGACGCCCCGCCGCCCGATCCTGCCGGCGCCGTGCAGACGGCGGTCTCCCGGCTGCGCGGTGCCCTGGAGCGCGGCGAGGCCGGGTTCCGGACCCGGCTGGAGTCGGGCCCCTCGGGCTACCGGCTGCGGGTGGACGCCGACGCCGTGGACGCGGGCCGGTTCGAGGCCCTGGTGTCCCGGGCCCGCGGCGGCGGCCCCCGGGAGCGGGTCCGGCTGCTGGACGAGGCGCTGGAGCAGTGGCGCGGCCCGGCACTGGCCGACCACGCGGACGCCGCCTTCGCCGCGGCGCCCCTGGCCCGCTGGGAGGAGATGCGCCTGGCGGCCCTGGAGGACCGCGCCCGGGCCAGGCTCGACCTGGGCGAGGGCCCCGAGCTCGTCGCCGAGCTCGGCGGACTGGTGCGCGCGCACCCGGCCCGGGAGCGGCTGCGGGCGGCGCACATGCTCGCCCTGTACCGGGCGGGCCGCCAGGGCGAGGCCCTGGAGAGCCACCGCGGGCTGCGGGAGCTGCTGGCCGAGGAACTCGGCGTGGACCCGGGCCCGGAGATCACCCGGCTGCACTCGGACATCCTCGCCCAGTCCCCCGTACTGGACCCGGCCCCCGCGGTCGCGGAGGTCCCGGCGGCCCCGGCTGCGGCTGCGGCTGCGGCTGCGGCCGTCCACCACCCGCACGCCATGGCGCCCCCGGCCGATCCGGCCCCCGCCGCCCCTGCCCGGGGCTCGGTGCCCGCCCCCCTGACCGACCTGGTGGGGCGGGACGACTGCGTCGCCGAGGTGCGGCGCACCCTCGCCCGGTCGCGCCTGACCACCCTGCTGGGGCCCGGCGGCGTCGGCAAGACCTCCATGGCCCTGGCCGCGGTCGCCGTCGGCGACGGCCGCTTCGGCCCGGTGTGGTTCGTGGAGCTGTCCGGGCGCGAGGACGGGGAGGGGGTCGCCGAGGAGGTCGCGGCCGTGCTGGGCCTCCAGGACGAGGGGTCGCGGTCGGCCCGGGCGCGGCCGGTGGCCGCGCGCATCGCCGAGTCCCTGGGCGGCGGACCGGCCCTGCTCGTGCTGGACAACTGCGAGCACCTGATCGCGCCGGCGGCGGACCTGGCCGCCCGCCTGCTCGGAACCGTGCCGGGTCTGCGGGTCCTGGCCACCAGCCGGGAGCCGCTGGGCATCCCCGGCGAGCACCTGCACCAGGTGAGGCCGCTGGGGCTGCCGGACGGCACCTCACCGGAGGAGGTGGCCGCCTCCGACGCCGTGGCGCTGTTCGTCCGGCGGGCGGCCGCGTCGGTGCCCGGCTTCACCGTGGACGCGGCGAACGCCGAGGCGGTGGCCGGGATCTGCCGCCACCTCGACGGACTGCCGCTGGCCCTCGAACTGGCCGCGGCCCGGGTGCGCTCCCTGGGGGTGCACCGGCTCGCGGAACGGCTGGACGACCGCTTCCGGGTCCTGGGGGCGGGCGGGCACGACCGCAGGCGCACCCTGTGGGAGACCGTGGACTGGAGCTGGCGGCTGCTGACCGGCCCCGAACAGGCGGTGCTGCGCCGCCTGTCCGTGCCGACCTGCGTGTTCACGCTGGAGACCGCGGAGGCGATCGCCGCCGACCCGCAGGGGCCGCCCGGAGTGGAGCCGGCCGACGTCGCGGGGATCCTGGCGGGCCTGGTGGACCGGTCGCTGGTGGCGGTCGGCCAGGAGGGCACCCGGTACCGGCTGCTGGAGACGATCCGCGCCTACGCCGCGCGGCGGCTGGCCGCCGCCGGCGAGGAGGACGCCGTCTGGCACCGGTACGCACGGCACATCGCCGACCGCTCCGGACGGGGCGAGGCGGCGGACTTCACCCTGGACCCGCACCAGGCGGACGCGGACCGGCAGGCGACCGACGTGCGCGCGGTCATCGAGTGGTCGGCCGACCACGGGCACGCCGACCTCGCGCTGCGTGTGGCCGCCTACCACGGCTGGTTCTGGTACCTGCGCGGACGGTACCGGGAGGGGTGCCGCCTGCTGTCCCGGGCGCTGGCCGCCCAGGGCACGGGCTCCCCCGCGGACCGGGCCGAGGCCCTGCTCTGGCACACCGTCCTGGGGGTGGCCGAGTGCACCGACCACGCGGAGCACGCGCCGGCGCGTGAGGCCGAGCGGATCGCCCGGGGCCTGTCCGACCCCCGGACCCGCGCCCGCGCGCAGACCCTGCTGGTGTTCGTGACGGCCTTCTCCGACGCCGTCGGCCCCGGCGACGACTGGCCCGACGACCGGCTGTCGGAGGCGCTGGAGGTGTTCGAGGCGGCCGCCGACCCGTGGTGGACCGCGTTCGCGCTGCACCTGCGCGGGTGGCGGGCGCTGCGCCGCAGCGAACTGGGTCCCGCCCGCCGCGACGCCGACCGGAGCCTGGCCCTGTTCTCCCGCGCCGGGGAGCCGTGGGGCGAGGCCCGGGCGCACAGCCTGCTGGGCGTGGTCGCGGGCATCGAGGGCTCCTACGCCGAGGCCGCCCGCCGGCACCGCAGCGCCCTGGGGATCGCCGAGGGCCTGGGGCTGTGGCCGACGGTGGTCGACGAACTGGGCCGCCTGGCCCGGGTCCACCTGCTCAACGGCGACCTGGAGGCCGCCGACGCGCACAACCTGAGGGCCCTGCGGATCGCCGGCGAGCAGGCGTTCCGGGCGGGGCGGAGGTTCACCGTCGCCGGGCTGGGGATGACCGCCCGGCGCCGCGGCGACCTCGACACCGCGCGGGAGCACCTGGAGGAGGTGCTGGCGGTGCACCGGCAGGACGGGTACCGGCCGGGGCTGGCGTTCGCGCTGGCCGAACTGGGCTTCACCGCCGAGCAGCGCGGGGACGCCGGAGCCGCCCGCGACCTGCACCGCCAGGGCCTGGAGCAGGCCCGGCTCACCGGGGACCCGCGCGCGGTGGCCCTGGCCCTGGAGGGGCTGGCGGGGGTCGCCGCCCTGGAGGGCGACGGCGTCGCCGCGGCCCGGCTGGTCGGCGCCGCCGAGCGGCTGCGCGAGGCCGCCGGGGCGCCGATGCCCGCCGCCGAGCGGTTCGACGTGGACCGCGTCCTGGCCGCCGCCCGCGCCCTGGCGGGTCCCGAGGCCGTCGGGGCCGCCCGGGCCGCGGGCCGCGCCCTCCCCCCGGAGGCCGCGGCCGCCGAGGCCCTCTCCCCCGCCCCCCAGCCGCGGTAGACGGGTGGCCGGATGCGGCCAGGCGGGGACGGGGTACCCGCGGCGGGCGGGGCGGACCGGGCGGGCGTGACGTGGGGTTTCGCCGCTTTCAGCGGCAAACATTCCTATATGACTCAGAGATCATGAATGTTGACAGAACGTGGTGATCTCTTCTGCAATGTCGCCACCGTGTCCGATCGCCTCACCCCCGCTCACGGAGGCATCCCGTGGAGACCACCCGTTTCCCGTCCCCCCGGCGCGCCCGCATCCCCTCGGGCGTGCGCCGCACCCTCGTCCCCCTGACCGTCGCCGCGCTGATGCTCGGCACCCTGGCCGCCGGGAGCGCGACCGCCGAACCCGAGTACGACCTGTACATCGTGGACGGCGCGAGCACCCCGCGGGACCGCACCGCCATCGCCTCGACCGGCGCCGCCATCGACCAGGTGGCCGCCGAGGAGGTCCTGGTCACCGCCACCCCCGACGACGCCGCGGAGATCGCCGCGCTCGGCTTCGGCGTGGAGGTGCTGGAGGTCTCCGGGACGTTCGCCGCCCCCGACCCCGGTTACACCGACTACGCCGAACTCCTCGACCTCGTCGACAAGGTGGTCGCCGACCACCCCGACCTCGCCGCCCCGAGCGTCATCGGCACCTCGCACGAGGGCCGCGACATCGTCGCGGTCAAGATCAGCGACAACGCGGCGGCCGACGAGGACGAGCCCGAGGTGCTGTTCACCCACGCCCAGCACGCCCGCGAGCACCTGACCGTCGAGATGGCCGTCTACCTGATGGACCTGCTCACCGACGGGTACGGCACCGACGAGCGCATCACCGGGCTGGTCGACGGCCGCGAGATCTGGATCGTCCCCAACGTCAACCCCGACGGCTCCGAGTACGACATGGCCGGCAGCGCCTGGCGGGACTGGCGCAAGAACCGCCAGCCCAACGCCGGGACCTCGGCGGTCGGCACCGACCTCAACCGCAACTGGGACTACGAGTGGGGCTGCTGCGGCGGCTCCTCCGGCAACCCGAGCAGCATCACCTACCGCGGCCCGGCCCCCGAGTCCGCCCCCGAGGTGCGGGTCATCGCCGACTTCGTGCGGAGCCGGGTGGTGGGCGGCGAGCAGCAGATCACCGCCGCCATCGACTTCCACACCTACAGCGAGCTCATCCTGTGGCCGTTCGGCCACACCTACTCCGACGTCACCGACGGGATGACCCGCGAGGAGTACGACACGCACGCGGCCCTGGGCGCCCACATGGCCGACGCCAACGGGTACACGCCCCAGCAGTCCAGCGACCTGTACGTCACCGACGGCTCGATCAACGACTGGCTCTGGGGCGACCAGCGCATCGTCAACTTCACGTACGAGATGTACCCCCGGTCGGCCTGGGAGGGCGGCTTCTACCCGCCGTCCTCGGTGATCGACCGGGAGACCGAGCGCAACCGGGAGGCCGTGCTGCGGCTGCTCGACTACGCCGACTGCCCGTACCGCATCATCGGCGAGGAGGAGGCCTACTGCGGCTGACCCCCGCGCGGACGGCCCCTCCCCCCGAGCCAGTAGGGGGAGGGGCCGCTGTGCACCGCGGACACAGGTGCAGGAGGAACCCGTCCGCGGCGGCCTGTGAGAGCGATGGCGCCCACGGCCCGGAGCGAACGTCTTCGAGGACGAGGGCGGCCGGCCGCCAGGCCGTCCGTTGAGGGTGGTGGCGGGCGACGGGTGGGCGGGGATGTGAGCGCAGGGCCGAGGGTTCCCGTTCTCCGGGCGCCATCGCACGGGACGAAGCGGAGCAAAGGCCCGAAGCGAGCGGCGTCGACTACGCGCCGGGGACCGGCTCGAACTCCTTGACCGCGTCGATCGCCGGACCGTGCGGGGTGTTGGCCTCGCGCTCGATCATGATCTCGACGAGCACCGGGCGGGAGGTCGACCTGGCCTCCTTGCGGGCCCACTCCAGGGCGTCGCGGATCTCCCCCGGCTCCCAGACGCGGCGGCCCGCGCAGCCGTACGCCTCCATGATCTTGACGTTGTCGGTGCCGTACTCGTCGTAGTGGATGTCCACCTGGTAGTTCATCTCGTAGGGGATGGACGCCTGGCGGATCAGGCCCAGGTACTCGTTGTTGAGCATGATGATGACGTAGGGGACGTTGTACTGGGCGGCGACGGCCAGTTCCTCGACCATGTACTGGAACCCGTAGTCGCCGACGATGCCGACGACCTCGGCGTCCGGGTCGGTCTCCTTCAGCGCCTTCTTGACGCCGATGGCCGCGGGGATCTCCCAGCCCAGGGGGCCCGCCTGGCCGCAGATCTGGTAGCGGCGCGGCTTGTACGCCTTCTGGTGCTGGCCGCCCCAGATCTGGTACAGGCCGATCGCGGTGACGAAGTAGGTGTCCTCGTCGAAGACCTCGTTGATCTCCTTGTAGACGCGCGGCGCCTTGACCGGCACGCTGTCGAAGTCCTCGCGCCGGGTCAGGGTGGCCTTGAGCTCGCCGACCCGGTCGATCCAGGCCCCGACCCCGGCCCGGGCCTCCCGCCGCTTCGCCGCGGCCAGCAGCTCGCGCAGGAAGAGGCGGGCGTCGGAGACCACGCCCAGGTCTGGCTCGAAGACCCGGCCGATCTGGGTGGCCTCGATGTCGACGTGGATGAACTTTCGCTCGCCCCGGTAGACGTCGATCTGGCCGGTGTGCCGGTCGGCGAAGCGCGCGCCCACCGCCAGGACCAGGTCGGACTCCAGGAACGAGGCGTTGCCGTACCGCTGGGAGGTCTGCACGCCGGTCATGCCCGCGTACAGCGGCGAGTCCTCGTCGAAGGAGCCCTTGCCCATGAGGGTGACCTGGACCGGGACGCGCAGGTACTCGGCGAGTTCGCGCAGCTCCCCGGAGGCCTCGGCCAGGATGACGCCGCCGCCCGCCAGGATGAGCGGGCGCTCCGCCTCCAGCAGCAGGTCCAGGGCGCGCTCGACCCGGGGCAGGTGGGGCTCGACGGTGTTGACCTTGAGCGGGGCGTCCAGCTCGGGGTCGTAGTCGATGAGCTGCTGGGCGATGTCGACGGGGATGTCGACGAGGACCGGCCCCGGGCGGCCCTCGCGGGCGATCCGGAACGCCTCGCGGAAGATCCACGGGGCGGTCGCCGCCTCCTTGATCTGCACCGCCCACTTGGTGACGGGCTTGGCGATCTCGACGATGTCGACCGCCTGGAAGCCCTCCTTGTCCAGCAGGTCGGTGCGCTGCTGGCCGGTGATGCAGACGATCGGGATGGAGTCGGCGATCGCGGTGTACAGGCCGGTGATCATGTTGGTCCCGGCGGGGCCGGAGGTGCCGATCGCCACGCCGACCTTGCCGGTGGTGCGCGACCAGCCGTCGGCCATGTGGGTGGCGCCCTCCTCGTGGCGGACGGTCAGGTGCTCGATCCCGCCGACGTCCTCCAGCGCCTTGTAGAGGGGCAGGATGGCGGCGCCGGGGCAACCGAAGGCGGTGTCGACGCCCTCGTCCTTCAAAACCTCGACGACCGCGTTCATCACGGGCATCCGTGTCATGGCTGTTCCTTCAGTGCTAGGGGGGAGTTCCGGGGACGGGCCGGCTCCGGACGGTCACGCGGTGCGGCCAACACACGCGGCCGCCGGGCGGCCCGGGGCGGCGGAGTGCTCTGCTCCGCCGCGCGGTCGCCTACTGCTCGCGGCCCGAGAGCTGTTCGACGATCTTCAGCAGCGCGGAGTGGTCGAGGCCGCCGTGGCCCTGCTGCTTGAGGGCCGCCACGTACTGGGCGACCTGGGAGCCCAGCGGGATCACCACTCCGGCGGCGTGCGCGGAGTCGGTGACGATGCGCATGTCCTTGTCGTGCAGGGCGATCCGGAAGCCGGGGGCGAAGTCGCGCTCGCGCATGGCCCTGCCCTTGCGCTGGAGCACGGTGCTGCCCGCGAGCCCGCCGCCCAGGACCTCCAGGCCGGCCTCGGTGTCGACGCCGTGGGCCTCCAGGAAGACCAGGGCCTCGGCCAGCAGCTGGATGTTGCCCGCGACGATGAGCTGGTTGGCGGCCTTGACGGTCTGTCCGGCGCCGTTGGGGCCGACCAGGACCGGGGTGGTGCCCAGGACGTCGAAGAGCGGGCGGGCCGCCTCGAAGTCCTCCTGGGAGCCGCCGACCATGATGGACAGCTTGGCCTCGATCGCCCCGGCCTCGCCGCCGCTGACCGGCGCGTCCAGGACCCGGAACCCGCGCTCGGCGCCGGCCTCGGCCACGGAGCGCGACACGTCGGGGCGGATGGTGCTCATGTCGATGATGAGCGTGCCGGGCTTGGCGTTCTCGAACACGCCGCCCTCCCCGAGCAGCAGCGCCTCGACGTCCGGGGAGTCGGGGACCATCGTGATGACGGCGTCGGCGTCGGCGACCGCCCCGGCGACGCCGCCGCCGCGCAGCCCGCCCTCGGCGACGAGGGCGTCCACGCGCTCGGGGGTGAGGTTGTGGCCGGTGACGGTGTACCCGGCGCGGACGAGGTTGACGGCCATGGGCAGGCCCATGATGCCGAGTCCGATGAAGGCGACCTTGCGGATGGACACGGTGTGCCCCTTCCTGTTCGTGGCTGTGGGTGCGGGCGCGCGGTTCAGCGCAGGCGGCCGAAGCTCTGCGCGGTGGGGACGGTGGGCTTGTACTCCAGGCCCACCAGGCCCTGGTATCCGCCCTTCTGGGCGGCGGTGAGGAGGTCGTCGATGGGCAGCTCGCCGGTGCCGGGCTCGCCGCGGCCGGGGACGTCGGCGATCTGGACGTGCCCGAACTCGGCGGCGTGGTCGCGGACGACGGCGGCGACGTCGTCGCCGTTGGCGGCCAGGTGGTACAGGTCGGCCAGCAGGGCGACGTTGCCGGCCCCGGCGGCCCGGGCCTCCGCGACGAAGTCGAGGCCGTCGCGGGCGGTCTTGAGCGGGTAGTCCTCGGCGCCGCTGAGGGGCTCGATGAGGACGGTGCCGCCGACCCGGGCGACCGCCTCGGCGGCGGCGACGGTGTTCTCCAGTGCCAGGCGGTCCTGCTCGGCGGGGTCCACCCCGGCCTGGCGCAGGCCGTACAGGGCGTTGAACCCGGTGGTGCCGGTGCGCTCGGCGATCGCGGTGACGACGTCGAGGTTGGCGCGGAACTCGGCGGAGCGCGCGGGCTGGGAGAGCACGCCCCGGTCGGGCCCGGGCAGGGCGCCGGCGAAGAAGTTGAGGCCGGTCAGCCGTACGCCCGCGGCCTCGATGGCGGCGATGAACGCGTCGACGTCCTCCCGGGGCGGGGTGGCGCTCTCGAAGGGCCACCAGAACTCGACGGCGTCGAACCCGGCCTCGCGGACGGCCCGGGGGCGCTCGTTGAGGGGCAGCTCGGTGAAGAGCATGGAGCAGTTCACCGTGTACCCGAGGGTGTGGCTCATGCACGGCCTCCGTGGTTACTTCCGCAATGTGGAACTTGATTTTCGCTTTAAGGAATGATTTGAGTGTGCGTCGGGTCGCCCCGGTTGTCAACACCCCCGCGGCCGACCGGCCGCCGCCGACCGCGCCGACCGCCCCCGACACCCTCCGGACCGCGACCGCCTCCGCACGTTCGGCGGATCTTTTGCCCATGTCATGAATCCGCTTGTTTTTCACCGAAAGCCCCTTGCGAGTGTTGACAAGGTCACACTGCCATCAACTAGAGTCCCTGCAATCCGTAATACGGAATCGCATGTCTGCACTATGAAAGCCCGGCTTCGGCCGGGTCACGGGAGAACCCCATGCCCGAAAGCACCTCGGCGGAGCCGGACACCCGGCCCGACCAGGGTCTGGACCGGCTCAACGCCCTCTCCGAGGAGGCATTGCGCGCCGAGCTCGCGCAGTGCCTGGACGTGGAACGCTGGGTGCTGGCCGTCGCGGCCGCCGCCCCCTACGCCGACCGCGCCGCCCTCCTCGACACGGCCGACGCCCACGCCCGCGAGATCACGGCCGACGAGGTCGCCTCCGCGCTGGCCCGCCACCCCCGCATCGGGGAGAAGGCCCGGGGCCGGGGCACCGAGGCCGCCTGGTCGCGCGGAGAGCAGTCCGCGTTCGCCTCCGAGACCGACGACGCCGCCGTCCGCGTCCAGCGGATCTTCCAGTACGCCCAGCAGGAGTACGAGGAGAGGTTCGGGCAGATCTACCTGGTCTGCGCCAGCGGCCGCGGTCCCCGCGACCTGCTGTCCGACCTGGTCGGACGGCTCGGCAACGACCGCGACACCGAACTGGCCGTCGTCGGCGGCGAACTGCGCCGGATCGCCGCCCTGCGCCTGGTCAAACTCCTGGAGGCCGAAGGATGAGCCACGTCACCACGCATGTCCTGGACGCCGCGCTCGGCCGCCCCGCGGCCGGCGTCCCCGTCCGGCTGGAGGCCGCGGCCGACCCCGGCCGCTCCTCCTGGAAGACCGTCGCCGAGGGCGTGACCGACGGCGACGGCCGGGTCGGCGACCTGGGCCCCGAGCGGCTCGCCGCCGGATACCACCGGATCACCTTCGACACCGCCGCCTACTTCGGGGCGACGGGGCAGCGGGGGTTCTACCCCGAGGTCTCCATCGTGTTCGACCTCGCCGACGAGGACGCGCACTACCACGTGCCGCTCCTGCTCAGCCCGTTCGCCTACTCCACCTACCGGGGCTCCTAGGCCCTGTTCCCGAACACCCCCCTGCGCCGCCGGGCACGGACCCGCAGCGCAGCGGAGGTTCAGGGGAACACGGCGACGGACACCCGAACGCAACCGAAAGGACACGCCTCAGGACACGGCGGCACGCAGGATCACAGACTCAGGGTGCGTGATAGGTCCTTCCGCATGACCAGCGGTCCTCCCTCGTACGCACAGCGTTCACACGCGAACGACGAAGACTTATCCACACGGATGGAGTTCACCCTGATGGGCATCAGACTCGGAGACAACCAGTACGGCAAGGCCGAGGTGCGCCTCGTCCACGTCGACCGCCAGACCGACGTCCACCGGATCAAGGACGTCAACGTCACCTCCCAGCTGCGCGGCGACCTGGAGGACGTCCACACCGTCGGCGACAACGCCACGTGCCTGCCGACCGACACCCAGAAGAACACGGTCTACGCCAAGGCCCGCGAGTGGGGCGGCGTCGGCGCCGTCGAGGACTTCGCGCTGCGCCTGGCCCGCCACTTCGTCGACGAGCACGACTACGTGCACGGCGCCCGGCAGGAGATCGAGGAGTACTCCTGGGAGCGCATCGTCACCTCCGACGGCCCCCACGACCATTCCTTCGTGCGCAACGGCGCCGAGACCCGCACCACCGTCGTCACCAAGGACGGCGGACGCGAGTGGGTCGTCTCCGGCTTCACCGGCCTGACCGTCCTGAAGTCCACCGGCTCGGAGTTCCACGGGTACCCCAAGACCCGCTACACCACGCTCCAGGAGACCACGGACCGCATCCTGGCCACGGACGTCACCGCCCGCTGGCGCTACATCGGCACCGACCACGACTTCGACAAGGCCTACGCGTCCATCCGCGCGCTGTGCCTGGAGGCCTTCGCGAACACGCACAGCCTCGCCCTCCAGCAGACCCTCTTCCAGATGGGCACCGCCGTCCTGGAGGCGCACCCCGAGGTCGCCGAGATCCGCTTCTCGATGCCCAACAAGCACCACTTCCTGGTGGACCTGTCGCCGTTCGGCCTGGACAACCCCAACGAGGTGTTCTTCGCCGCCGACCGCCCCTACGGCAAGATCGAGGCCGTCGTCGAGCGCGACGACGCCCCCGAGCCGGGCGATGCGTGGAAGTCCGTGCCGGGCTTCGTCTGATCCCCGCCCTCCCCCGGGGCCCGACGTGCGGCCGGGCCCCGGACCCGCCCCCCGATCCGAGGTGACCCCTCGCCTGCCCGCAGCGCAGCGGGCTGCCCGCCTCCGCCGTGCCCCGGCACGGGCCGCAGGCGGCGCGATTCGTCGGGCGCACGCGCCCGAGAGACCGACCACCCCCCGTGGTCACCTGAACAAAGGCTGGAAACTGGCCATGTCGAACAGTCCGTCCGCGAAGGACTCGGCCACAACGAACGCCCCCGCCCCGCGCCCCGAGGACGAGAAGCTGCCGCCCCGGCTGCTGCTCGTCTACGGGATCCAGCACATCCTCACCATGTACGCCGGCGCGGTCGCGCCGGCCCTGGTCATCGGCGCCGCCGCCGGACTCGCGAACGACCCCGCCTCCATGGGGATACTCGTCAGCGGCGCGCTGCTGGTGGCCGGGATCGCCACCCTCATCCAGACCGTCGGCCACCGCCGGATCGGCGCCCAGATGCCGATCGTGGTCGCCGCCTCCTTCGTCCCCGTCAGCGCCGTCACCACCCTGGCCGCGGGCGAGAACGGCGAGAACCTGCCGGTGGCGTTCGGCGCCTCCCTGGCCGCCGGCGTCTTCGCCCTGTGCCTGACCCCGTTCTTCGGGCAGCTCATCCGCTTCTTCCCGCCGATCGTCACCGGCACGATCATCACCGTCATCGGGGTCAGCCTGATGCCGGTGGCCGCCCGGTGGATCATGGACGGCGGCGTCCACACCGGCGCGGACGGCGCGTCGGTCCCGGCCGCGCCCCTGGCCAACCTGGCCCTGGCCGGGGTCACGCTCGCCGTCATCCTCCTGGGCTCCCGGGTGCTGCCCGGGATCTGGGGGCGGCTGTCCATCCTGCTCGGCATGGTGGTGGGCACCCTGGTGGCGCTGCCCCTGGGCATGGCCGACTTCAGCCGGGTCGGCGAGGCCGACATCGTGTTCAACCCGACCTCGGTGTTCTACTTCGGCGCCCCGCAGTTCCAGCCCGCCGCGATCGCCACGATGTGCGTGATCATGCTGGTGGTCCTCACCGAGGGCGCCTCGCACATCATCGCCGTCGGCGAGATCACCGGGACGAAGGTGGACGCCCGGCGCATCTCGGCTGGCCTGCGCGCCGACGTGAGCGGGTCGATCATCGGCCCGATCTTCAACTCCACCCCGACCAGCTCGTTCGCCCAGAACATCGGGCTGCTGGCGCTCACCGGGATCCGCAGCCGCTACGTGGTGGCGGTGGGCGCGGGCATCCTCATCCTCCTGGGGATGTTCCCGATCCTGGGCGGCGTGATGGCCGCCCTGCCCGCCCCGGTCCTGGGCGGGGCCGGCCTGGTGCTGTTCGGCAGCGTGGCCGCCAGCGGCGTCAAGACGCTGGCCAAGGTGGACTTCACCCGCAACCTCAACCTGGTGCTGGTGGCCGCGTCGGTCGGGGTGGCGGTCATCCCGCTCGCCTACCCGACGTTCTACTCCTTCCTGCCCCCGTCCGTGGAGATGATCGCCCACTCCGGGATCATCGGCGCCGCGGTGTCGGCGATCCTGCTGAACATCTGCTTCAACGTGATCGGCGGCGGCGACCGGGCGGAGCCGGCCGCGATCGACACCCGGGAGATCGGCTCGGCCGGCCCGGGCGAGGCCAAGTACACCGACCAGGCGGGGGCCGCCTACCGCGAGGAGGACCCCGACCGGATCTGAGCCGGTCCCCCACGGCGGGGGCGGGTGCGTGCCATCGGGGCGCACCCGCCCCCGTTCCCTTTCCCGTTCACCGGAGCCGAATGGTATGCCTGTGACCATGACCGACTGGGACCTGCGCAAGCTGCGCGTGCTGCGCACCCTCGACCGGGTCGGGACGGTGCGCGCCACCGCCGAGGCCCTGTCCACCACCCCCTCCGCCGTCTCCCAGCAGCTGTCCGCCCTGTCCCGCCAGGTGGGGGTGGAGCTGCTGGAGCCGCACGGGCGCCGGGTGCGGCTCACCGACGCCGCCCGGGTGCTGCTGCGCCACACCGACATCGTGCTGGCCCAGCTGGAGCGGGCCGAGGCCGAGCTGGACGGGTTCGCCCGCGGCGGGGCCGGGACGGTGCGGGTGGGCGCGTTCGCCACGGCCGTGCCCGGGCTGGTGGTGCCCGCGCTGAGCGCGGTGCGCGACGCCCACCCGGGGCTGGCGGTGCGGGTGCACCAGGCCGAGGCGTCGGAGGTGTACGACCTGCTGGCCGCGGGGGAGATCGACATCGGCCTGTCGCTGGCCGCGCAGGCCCCGACCGGGCGCGACGACCGCTTCGAGCGCGCCGGCCTGCTCACCGACCCCATGGACGCGGCCCTGCCCGCCCGGCACCGGCTGGCCGGGGCCCCCGCGCTGCGCCTGCGCGAGCTGGCCGGGGAGCCGTGGATCTACGGCGCCGACGGCCCGTGGCGGGACATCACGGTGGCGGCCTGCGCCCAGGCCGGCTTCGCCCCGGAGCAGGCGCACGTGGCCTCGGACTGGCGGGCCATCCTCGACATGGTCGCCGCCGGGCTCGGGGTGGCGCTGGTGCCGCGGCTGGCGGCGGCCGGGGACAGCCCCGGGGTGGCCCTGCGGGTGCTGCACGAGGACCGGCCGCGGCGGCACGTGGTGTGGGCGGTGCGCGCCGGGTCGCGGGAGCGGCCGCAGATCGCGGTGGCGCTGCGGGCCCTGGTGGACCGCGCGGCCGCCCTCGCCACCGCGAATGTTCAGTTCGACTGAACACGGTGATCGGAAAGTTTCGCTGGAAATGACCGTTTCCTCCTGCCAATCTGAGGATGTCCGAAAGATCCCTCGCTCGGCAGGAGGACCATGAGCACCACCCCCGACTTCGATCCGCGCGCCTACAACGCACGCCCCTACTCCGGCGGCGACCCCTACGCCGACTACCGGCCCACCGACCTCGACCTCGGCGGCCTGGTGGACCTCGCGGACCGCAGGCTCGGGGGCGCCGTGGTCGCCGCCAACGACGAGTTCTTCGCCCACCGCGAGAACATGCTGCGGCCCGAACCCGCCGAGTTCGACCCCCACGCCTTCGGGCACAAGGGCAAGGTCATGGACGGCTGGGAGACCCGGCGCCGCCGCGGCCCGGCCGCCGACAGCCCCCACCCCTCGGCCGACGACCACGACTGGGCGCTGGTCCGCCTGGCCCTGCCCGGCGTGGTCCGCGGCGTGGTCGTGGACACCGCGCACTTCCGCGGCAACCACCCCACCGAGGTGAGCGTGGAGGCCGCCCACGTGGAGGGCACCCCCACCACCGACGAGCTGCTCAAGGCCGAGTGGACCGAACTGGTGGCGCGCACCCCCGTGTACGGGCACGCCGCCAACGGGTTCGAGGTGGCCGACGGGCACCGCTGGACCCACCTGCGGGTCAAGCAGTTCCCCGACGGCGGCATCGCCCGCCTGCGCGTGTACGGCGAGCCGGTCGCCGACCCGGCCTGGCTGGCCGCCCTGGGCTCCTTCGACCTGGTCGCGCTGCTCAACGGCGGCGCGGTGGAGGACGCCTCGGACCGGTTCTACTCCTCCCCCGAGAACATCATCGCGCCGGGCCGCTCCCAGAAGATGGACGACGGCTGGGAGAACCGGCGGCGCCGCGACGACGGCCACGACTGGGTGCGCTTCCGGCTGGCCGCCCAGGGCGAGATCCGCGCCCTGGTCCTGGACACCTCCTACCTCAAGGGCAACTCCGCCGGGTGGGTGACGGTGCTGGGCCGCGACGCGGAGGGGGACGACCCCGAGGCGTGGTTCGAGATCCTGGGCCGCACCCGGCTGGAGCCGGACGGCATCCACCGGTTCGTGCTCCCGGCGCCGGTGACCGCCACGCACGTGCGGACCGACGTCTTCCCCGACGGCGGCCTCGCCCGCCTGCACGTGTACGGATCCCTGACCGAGGCCGGGACCGCCGGCCTGGAGCGCCGGTGGGCACGGACCCGCGCCTGACCGAGAGCCGGGGGCCGGTGTTCGGCGGTCGGCCGCCGGCCCCCTCCCCTCCGCCGGCACGGGGAGAGGACGGAGGGCGGCGCACCCGCACGGGTGCGCCGCCCTCCCCCGTCGTCTCAGGAGCGCTCGATCATCCGCCCCGCCGTGGAGTCCCCGGTGACCTCGGCCCCGCGCAGCAGGGTGCGCCGGACCCGGCCGGTGAGCACCGCGCCGTCGTAGGCGCTGACCGGGTTGCGGTGGGCCAGCTCCCGGGCGTCCACCCGCACCTCTTCCTCCGGGGCGAAGAACACCAGGTCGGCGTCGGTCCCGGCGGCGATCGCGCCCTTGCCGGACACCCCGGCCACCCGGGCGGGGGCGGCCGACATCCAGGCCACCACCTCGGCCAGCGGGACACCGCGCCGCCTCGCCTCGGTCCACATCGCGGGCAGCCCCACCTGGAGACCGGAGATCCCGCCCCAGGCGGTGCCGAAGTCACCGGTGTCCAGGTCCTTGAGGTCGGGGGTGCTCGGCGAGTGGTCACTGACCACACAGTCGATCAGGCCCTCGCGCAGCGCCCGCCACAGCAGGTCGCGGTTGCCCTCCCCGCGGATCGGGGGACAGCACTTGTACCCGGTGGCGCCGGCCGGGACGGCCTCGGCGGCCAGGGTCAGGTAGTGCGGGCAGGTCTCCACCGTGAGGCGGACGCCCTCCTCCCGGGCCCGCGCGATGAGCGGCAGCGCCGCGGCGCTGGACAGGTGCAGGATGTGCGCCCGCACGCCGGTGCGCCGGGCCGTCTCGATCACCAGGGAGATCGCCCGGGTCTCGGCGTCGTCGGGCCGCGAGGCCAGGAAGGCGGCGTAGTCGCGCCCGGCGGCGACCGGGGCCGCGGCCAGCACGTCGGGGTCCTCGGCGTGCACGATGAGCAGCCCGTCGAACGCGGCGATCGCCTCGGCGGCGGTGGCCAGCTCGGCGGCGGACAGGTGACCGAACTCGTCGACCCCCGAGGGCGACAGGAACGACTTGAACCCGAAGACCCCGCGCTCCCACAGCGCGGCCAGCTCCCCGGTCCCGCCGGGACGGCTGTTCTCCGGGACCGCGCCGCCCCAGAAGCCGACGTCCACCGCCAGGACGCCGTCGGCGGCCGCCCGCTTGGCGTCCAGCCCGGCGACGGTGGTCGTGGGCGGGACGCTGTTGAGGGGCATGTCCACCAGGGTGGTCACCCCGCCCAGGGCGGCGGCCCGGGTGGCGGAGGCGAAGCCCTCCCACTCGGTGCGGCCGGGTTCGTTGACGTGCACGTGGCTGTCCACCAGCCCGGGCAGCAGCACCTCGTCGGCGGCGGCGCGCAGCTCGCGCGCCCCGGTCAGCGGCGCGTCCGCGCCGTCCAGGACCTCGACCACCGTTCCGTCGCGCACCCCGAGGGTCACCGGGCGCTCCCCCCGCGGGGTGAGGGCCCGCTCGGCGCGGACGACCAGATCGAGACGGTCCATCTCCTACCTTTCCTTCACGGGGACGCCCGGACCCCCTCGGGGGTCCGGGCGTCCCGACAACGGCCGCACGGGGCGGCCCGGTCCGGCGCCCGTTCCGTGCCGGGGCGCCGGACCCGGTCAGCCCACCCGGCGGGTGGCCAGGGCCAGGAGGGTGTCGGCGTCGGTGCCGGTCGCCTCGGCGACCTCCCCGCCGTCCAGGGCACCGCAGCGCAGCCCCTGGGCCAGCACCGAGGCCAGCGCCTGGGCGGTGGCGGGCTCGTCGGCGACGTTGCCGCCCTCCACCGATCCCAGGTAGGCGCGCAGCCGCGCCGCGGCCGGCGCGAACGCCTCACGGTAGAACACGAATCCGGCCAGGTGGCGGATCGGCAGCTGGCGGGGGTGCAGGTCCCAGCCCTGGTAGAAGCCGCGCTCCAGGGAGCGGGACACCAGGCCGGCGTGCAGCCGCCAGGCGGCGTGCACCTCCTCGGCGGTGCCGACCGGCAGGATGTTGCTGCCGCCGTCGGAGAGCCACACGCCGGTCCCGGCGGCGGCCACCTGCATGACGGACTTGGCGTGGTCGGCCACCGGGTGGGCCAGGCTCTGGTGGGCGGCGGTGATCCCGCAGGCGGCGCTGTAGTCGTAGGTGCCGTAGTGCAGGGCGGTGACCCGGCCCGCCCCGGCGGCGATCATCCGGGGAACGGCGACGGTGCCGTCGGCGAGCAGGATCGACTGGGGGGTCTCGATCTGCAGCTCGAAGCCCAGCCGCCCCTCCTCCAGGCCGTAGCGCCGCTCCAGCCGCCCGGCCAGCCAGGCCATCGCCTCCACCTGCTCGACGGAGGTGATCTTGGGCAGAGTGAGGACCAGGCCCTCGGGCAGGGAGCCGTGCGCCTCCAGGAGGGTGCGCAGGAAGAGGTCGAGGGTGCGCACACCGCGGTGGCGGCCGGCGGCCTCCATGCCCTTCATCCGGATGCCGAAGTAGGGGGTGGCCTCCCCCTTGGCCAGGTCCGCGGCGAACGCCTCGGCCACGGCGCGGGTGTGGGCGTCCTCCGCCTCGTCTCCGGGGGCGCCGTAGCCGTCCTCGAAGTCGGCGCGCAGGTCCTCGACGGGCTCGGAGGCGAGCTTGGCGCGCACGCGGGGCAGGGCGTCGGCGACGGCCGCCTCGTCCAGGCCGGTGATCCGGGCCAGGTCGGCGGGTTCGGGGGCGTACTCGTCGAGCGAGGCCAGCGCCTGCGCACCCCAGTCGGCGGCCAGGCCCGGGCCGACACGGTCGGCGGGCACGTAAACGCTGTGCACCGGCTGCCGGGCGCCGCGCGCACCCGGGTACTCCCTGCCCAGGCGGGCGTCCGCGTCGGCGAGCCGGGAGTCGAGTCCGGCGACCAGATCAGCAAGGTCCCGGGGGGTGTCCTTGGCCACGTCCGATGTCCTCCTCCGTGGTCGGCGCGTCTTTGCGAGGCACGCGCAAATTCCTATATGCGGATACTAACTTCTACTATCCGGAAGAACAAGGGTTCAGGGCGGCCCGGACCACGGGTCCCGGGAGTTCCCTCGGAAAGCAAGAGCGAAAACCCTCTTTCGTATTGCAAAATAAGGAGGGTGACCGCAGCGGCCCACAGCAGGGGAGCACCAGCCTTGGCAGCCTCACAGACATCCGGCGCGGACCTGGCCCGCCCCGACGACCCGGTCCGGCGCACCGGCGGGGTCCAGTCCCTCGACCGCGCGTTCGCGCTGCTGGAGATCATGGCGGACGCCGGCGGGGAGACCTCCCTCAGCCAGCTCGCCGACGCCTCCGGCCTCCCCCTGCCCACCATCCACCGGATCATCCGCACCCTGGTCGGCAACGGGTACGTGCGCCAGCTCCCCTCCCGCCGCTACGCCCTGGGCCCCCGCCTCATCGGCCTGGGCGACAAGGCCGCCAAGATGCTCGGCACCTGGGCCCGCCCCCACCTGGCCCAGCTCGTGGAGGAGCTCGGCGAGACCGCCAACCTCGCCATGCTCGACGGCGACAAGGCCATCTACGTCGCCCAGGTGCCCTCGCCGCACGCCATGCGCATGTTCACCGAGGTCGGCCGCCGCGTCCTGCCGCACTCCTCCGGGGTCGGCAAGGCACTGCTCTCCCAGCTCGGCGACGAGGAGGCACTGGCCACCGTCCGCCGCACCGGGATGCCCGCCGCCACCAACCGCACCATCACCGACCCCGAACGGTTCATCGCCGAACTCCACACCATCCGCCACAACGGCTACGCCATCGACGACGGGGAGCAGGAGATCGGCGTGCGGTGCGTCGCCGTCCCCGTCACCGGGGCCCCCTCCGGGATGGCCGTGTCCATCTCCGGCCCCGAGGCCCGGGTGAGCTGGGACTTCGTCAACCGCGCCGCCCCCATCGTCCAGCAGTGCGCGGCCACCCTGGCCGGGGACCTCAACAACCAGAACCCCCGGGACTGAGCCCGCCCGGGCCCCGCGCCCGGCGCGGGCCCCGGAACGCGAACGGGCCCCGGAGCGGTCGCTCCGGGGCCCGTTCGCGCACACCCTGCTACGTCGGCTGGTCGAAGCCCAGCTTGCGCAGCTGCTTGGGGTCGCGCTGCCAGTCCTTGGCCACCCGCACCCGCAGGTCCAGGAACACCCGCTGCCCGAGCAGGCCCTCGATCTGCTTGCGGGCCCGCGAGCCCACGTCGCGCAGGCGGGAGCCCTTGGTGCCGATCACGATCGCCTTCTGGCTGGGGCGCTCCACGTACAGCGAGGCGTAGATGTCCACCAGCTCCTTGCCGGGCCTGGTGTTCTCCCGCTCCCCCATCTCGTCGACGACCACCGCGATCGAGTGCGGCAGCTCGTCGCGCACGCCCTCCAGGGCGGCCTCGCGGATCAGCTCCGCGACCAGCATCTCGTCCGGCTCGTCGGTGAGGTCGCCGTCCGGGTACAGCGGCGGCCCCTCCGGCAGGTGCGAGCACAGCACGTCGGTGACGGTCTCCAGCTGGTAGGAGGCCTGCGCCGACACCGGGACGATGTCCGCCCACTCCCCCAGCCGGTCCACCGCCATCAGCTGCTCGCCCACCTGCGCCCTGTCGGCCAGGTCGGTCTTGGTCACCAGCGCGACCACCGGGGTGTTCGTCTGCTCGGCCAGCTCTTTGGCGATGTAGGTGTCACCGCGCCCGATCGGCTCGTTCGCGGGCAGGCAGAACGCGATGACGTCCACCTCGACCAGCGTGGACCGCACCAGCGAGTCCAACCGCTCCCCCAGCAGGGTGCGCGGCTTGTGCAGTCCGGGCGTGTCCACGATGATCAGCTGCGCGTCGGGCCGGTGCACGATCCCGCGCACCGTGCGCCGCGTCGTCTGCGGCCGGTTGCTGGTGATCGCCACCTTCTGGCCGACCAGGGCGTTCATCAGGGTGGACTTGCCCACGTTCGGGCGGCCGACGAAGCACGCGAAACCGCTGCGGAAGCCCTCCGGGTAGGAGGGCATCGTCAGCGGCACCCGCAGCTTCTCCAGGTCGAGGTCGTTCATGTGTCCTTCTTCAGCGGCGGATGATGCCCGCCGGCACCCCGTCGGGGGCGGCGATCACCACCGTCGCGGTCTTGAGGTCGTCCAGCACGGCGCGGTCGGCCCCGTCGAGCTCCGGCTCCGCGGTGACCACCACCGCGGCCTCCAGCGCGGTCGCCTCACCGGAGACCGCCGCGGCCACGGCCGCCTGGAGCGCGCTGAGCTTCAGCGAGGGCAGCGACACCGTGGTCGCCACGTAGGTACGGCCGGT
The DNA here is from genome assembly GCF_019598965.1 of Nocardiopsis sp. MT53. Classification (NCBI taxonomy): domain Bacteria; kingdom Bacillati; phylum Actinomycetota; class Actinomycetes; order Streptosporangiales; family Nocardiopsidaceae; genus Nocardiopsis; species Nocardiopsis sp. MT53. Next base: position 273,489 of record NZ_CP080599.1, read on the forward strand.
CTCGTCGCGCACCGCGGCGCCCTCGGGCGCGGCGTTGCGGGCCCGCGAGGCGCGCGCGAGGGTGACGAGCTTGGTGTCCTCGGCGCCCAGGGTCGTGTCGCTCACTGTTCCGTGCTCCTTGTGTTCTTGTTCCCGTCCCGCTCGTCCTCACCCTGTTCTCCGGGAAGGCGTTCCACGAGGACGGTCGTCATCCGGTTGCGGCGGCTGCTCTTCCCCTCCAGGGTGAGCCTGAGCCCAGCGTATTGCGCCTGGGCCCCGCCCGCCGGGACCCGCCCCAGCACGAACGCCACCAGGCCGCCGACCGTCTCGACGTCGTCGACGTCCAGGTCCTCGTCCGGGAACAGCTCGGCCAGCTCGCCCAGCGGCAGCCGCGCCGTCACCCGGACCCGGTCCTCGTCCAGCCACTGCACCGGGGGGATCTCGTGGTCGTACTCGTCGGTGATCTCGCCGACGATCTCCTCCACGATGTCCTCCAGCGTGACCAGCCCGGCGGTGCCGCCGTACTCGTCGATGGCCACCGCGACGTGGTTGCGCTGCTTCTGCATCTCGCGCAGCAGCTCGTCGATGGGCTTGGTGTCGGGCACGTAGGTGGCCGGGCGCATGACGTCGCCCGCGGTCAGCGGCACCTCCCCGCCGGGGTTGCCCGCCGCCGCAGCCCAGCGGTCGCGCAGCCGGTCCACCAGGTCCTTGAGGTAGACGATGCCGACCACGTCGTCCTCGTCCTCCCCGGTGACGGGGATGCGCGAGTACCCGCTGGCCAGCGCCAGGGTGAGCACGGCGTCGGCGTCGGCCTCCCGCGAGGTGAACACGATGTCGGGGCGGGGCACCATGACCTCGCGCACCGACGTGTCGTCGAGCTTGAACACCGAATGGATCATCTGGCGCTCCTCGGGGTCGATGACCTCCCCCTGCTCGGCCAGGTCCACCAGCTGGCGCAGCTCCACCTCGGTGCTGAACGGCCCCTCCCGGTCGCCCTTGCCGCGCGGGGTGAGCGCCCGCCCGGCGCCCACCAGCAACTGCGCCAGCGGGCCCACCACGACCTGGACCGGGTACACGATCGCCACGGAGGCGCGGGCCAGCTGCCCGGAGAACTGGCGGCCCAGGATGCGCGGGGTGACGGCGATCAGCACCGACTCCACCACGACCATCGCCACCGCCGTCAGGACCAGCGCGGGCCAGCCCAGTCCCAGCAGGAAGACCATGCCGACCGCGGCGGCGATGACCGCGCACACCTCGCAGACCACGCGCAGGAACAGCAGCACGTTCAGGTGGCGGGTGGGGTCGGCGGCCACCTTCTCCCAGCCCCGGCCGGTGCCCTCGGGCAGGCCCACGGACGCCACCCGGGTGACGGCGACCTCGGCGGCCACCAGGAACCCGGCCACGGCGGTGAGCGCCAGGGCGACGGCGAACGACGTGATCCATTCGACGGGGTCGCCGGTGGTCAGGGCGGCGACATCGGGCCACACCGACGGTCTCATCAGGCGGTCTCGTTCCCCTCCGCGGCCCGCTGGGCCTCGCTCTCCCGCCAGGAGGCGAGGATCTCACCCTGGAGGCCGAACATCTCCTTGTGCTCGTCCGGCTCGGCGTGGTCGTAGCCCAGCAGGTGCAGGATGCCGTGCGTGCACAGCAGGTCGATCTCCGCCTCGGTGCTGTGCCCGGCCTTCTCGGCCTGGCGCTCGGCCACCTGCGGGCAGATGATCACGTCACCGAGGACGCCGGGCTCGCTGGTGCGGCCGGGGCCGCCGGGGCGCAGTTCGTCCATGGGGAACGACAGCACGTCCGTCGGTCCGGGCTCGTCCATCCAGCGCACGTGCAGGTCGGCCATCGGGCCCTCGTCGACCAGGACCACGGACAGCTCGGCCAGCGGGTGCACCCGCATGGCGTCCAGGACGTACCGGGCGAGCCGGGAGAGCCGCTCCTCGTCCACGGTGGTGACGCCGGACTCGTTGGCGACGTCGATACTCATCGGTTGCGGATGCCTCACTTGATCGTTGCGGTCGGGCGCCGCAGGGCGGGCACCCCTAGGGCAGCGGAAGCGGTGAGCGCGCACGCGGCGCGCCCACCGGCTCCGTTGCCACCCCTTAGTCTGCCCGCTGTCGTGGGTGGGCGCTCCCGGTCCCGGTCTCGCCCGGGGTGTCGGGGGCCTCGCGGCGGGGCGACAGGCCCCGCCCCCGGCCGCCGCGGCGGTCGCCCTGACCGCCCCCGGCGCCGTTCTGCCGGTCGGCGTCGTAGCGCCCGTAGGCGTCGACGATCTGCCCCACCAGCTTGTGCCGGACCACGTCCTCGCTGCTCAGCTTGCAGAACGCGATGTCGTCGATATCACGCAGGATCGTCTCGATGGTGCGCAGCCCGCTGGCCTGCCCGCTGGGCAGGTCCACCTGGGTGACGTCGCCGGTCACCACGATCTTGGACCCGAACCCCAGCCGCGTCAGGAACATCTTCATCTGCTCGGGCGAGGTGTTCTGCGCCTCGTCCAGGATGATGAAGGAGTCGTTCAGCGTGTTGTGCGTGAGCAGGAAGTCGTCGGTGACGTAGAGGGAGTCCTCCGCCGCCACCTGGATGCAGACGCACTCGGCGGTGCCCGCCGGCTCGATGGCGTCGACGAACCGCATGGGGCGGCCGCCGCCGGTGGTGTCGTAGCGCTCCCGCTTGCGGGCCAGCCGGAACGGGGCCACGCCCTCCGGCAGCCGCAGGTCCAGGATGTGCGCGTCCTGGCGGTGGAAGACCTCCCGCCCGCGGGCCAGGCCGGGCGTCCGGCCCTGGGCCGGGCGGACCCGGCTGTAGACGACGCCGCCGAGCGAGCGCACCAGGAACCGCACCGCGTCCGCCAGCCGCGGCGAGGCGGTGGTGTACTGGACGCGGCAGGTGCGGCCCTTCTGCACGACCGGCCCGCCGTCGGAGTCCAGCAGCCCCTGGAGCAGGGAGAGCCGGACCTCGGCGGTGTTGTACAGGTAGTCGTCCGGGACGAACTTGGTCCCGGAGTCGGCCCCGCACAGCCCCAGCTCGCGCATGACCGCCGTCACCGGGTTGGCGATGGTGATGACGTCGCCCGGGGCGCTCTCCCGGTTGAGGACGTAGTCAACGCCGGACTTGTGGCGCACCCGGATCCCGGGCAGCGCCGCGCCCAGGGCCTCGACCAGCTCGGGGTCGCGGGTGGCGAAGCTCGGCGTGGTCTTTCCTGTCAGGCAGCCGTCCCCGAGCAGCAGCCCCAGGGCGTAGGGGTCCATGGGGACCTCGCGCTCGGGGAACTCCACCGGCCGGCTGAGCAGCGGCAGCTCGTACTTGCGGTAGTGGGAGCTGCGCAGGCCGCTCTGGGCGATCTCCTTGGCGGTGAGCACCCGCGGCGGCCTGCCGCGGCGGGCGTCATCGCGCGTGCGGACCGTCCACAGGTGGTCCTCGGAGCACAGGGTGGACGACCCGTCCTGGGCGGAGAAGCGGTAGATCGCCTTCTCCCCCTGCGGGTACACCCCCAGCACCGGGGTGGGCCTGCCGTCGGAGCCGACGACCAGGTCGCCGACCTCCAGCTCGCCGATCGGCCGGTAGCCGTCCGGGGTGAGCACGGGCGTGTCCACGGGCTGCGCCCTGCCGCGCATGTACGCCAGGGGGGCGACCTCGATGGTGCCGGCGGCCATCAGCTTGGGGATGGAGTCCGGGTCGAGCATGTCGTGCAGGGCGTCGTAGAGCGGCCGCAGGTAGGGGTCGATCTTGTCGTAGAGGGTGCCGGGCAGGAAGCCCAGGCGCTCGCCGGCCTCGACCGCCGGGCGGGTGAGGATGATCCGGTTGACCTCTTTGTCCTGCAGCGCCTTGACCGCCTTGGCCATCGCCAGGTACGTCTTGCCGGTACCCGCCGGGCCGATCCCGAAGACGACGGTGTGCCGGTCGATGGTGTCGACGTAGCGCTTCTGGTTGACCGTCTTGGGGCGGATGGTCTTGCCGCGGTTGGACAGGATGTTGGTGGTGAGGACGTCCGCCGGGCGCTCGGTCCCCGGTGAGCGCAGCATGTGGACCATGCGCTCGATGGTGTCCGGGGTGACGTGGGTGCCGCTCTTGGCCAGCTCGATGAGCTCTTCGATCAGGCGGACGACGACGGCGGTCTCCTCCGGGGAGCCGCTGATGGTGAACTCGTTGCCGCGGACGTGGATGTCGCTCTCGAAGGCCCGCTCCAAGGCTCTGAGGAGTTCGTCCCCCGAGCCGAGCAGGTTGATCATCGTGTGCTCGTCGGGCACCACGACCTTGACCTGGGCGTCCCGTCGCGGATGCGTGTGCGTTGTCTCGGCCATGGTGTGGCCTTGCGGCCGCTGTCCCTGCCCTTCGGGGTCGGGCGTCCCGACGGCGGGTGGGGCGCCTCATGTGACGGTCCGGGCCGCTTGCGCTGCGGCGCCGGCGGGGCCCCGGGCCGGGGGTCGGCGAACCCCCTCAGCCTCCTCAGGCCCACGGCCACGAGTCTAGCAAGGCACCCCGCACCCGCTCGATCGGTTATTCGCGGGTCATCCCGGGGGCCAGTTGAGGCCGCGCCCGCCCAGGAGGTGCCCGTGGAGGTGGAAGACGGTCTGCCCCGCGCCGCTGCCGGTGTTGAACACCAGCCGGTAGCCGCTCTCGGCGACGCCCTCGTCCTCGGCGACCGCGCGGGCCTCCCGCACGATCGCGTCCAGCAGTCCGGTGTCGGTCTCGGCCGCGGCCCCGGCGTCGGCGTAGTGCTCGCGCGGAATGACCAGGACGTGGGTGGGCGCCTGGGGGTTGATGTCGCGGAACGCGATGGTCCGCTCCCCCTCCCGGACGATCTCGGCGGGCACCTCCCCCCGCACGATCTTGCAGAACAGGCAGTCGTCCTGTGTGGTCATCGGCAACCTCCGTCGCATCGGGTCCGCACCATGATGCCGCAGGCCGGGCCCGGGGGCCGCACGCGTCCGTTCCACCCGGAAAGGGACGGTTCCCGCCGCGGCCCGCCGGAAGCGCGATAGGCTTCCCTCCCGTGCGCGTCGGCGGCTCGAGCACCGTCCATCTCGGCCCCGTTCGGGCGTGTTCGGGTTGAATCGCGCCCCTACCTGGAAAAGAAGAGGTATGCCCTTTCGTAAACCCCGCGACAAGGGTGTGCGTCGAACTGATGTGACGACAGAAACCATGGTGGCCGGAGCCACCACGGCGCCCCTGGCCGTGGAGTGGGACGCGGACCATGCCGTGACGGAGCTCTACCGGGAGCACTACCGTCCGCTCGTCCGTCTCGCCGCCCTGCTGGTCCGGGACCACGCGACGGCCGAAGAGGTCGTGCAGGACTCGTTCGTGGCCATGCACGGCGCGTGGCGGCGCCTGCGCGACCCCAACAAGGCCCTGTCCTATCTCCGCCAGGCGGTGGTGAACAAGGCCCGGTCCGTGCTGCGTCACCGTGCGGTCGTGGAGAAGCACGCTCCCAAGGCCCTGCCCGACGCCCCCAGCGCCGAACACGGCGCACTGAACCTGCTGGAGCGCGAGGCCGTGATCCGTGCCCTGCGCAAACTTCCCACCCGTCAGCGAGAGGCCATCGTGCTCCGGTACTACGGCGACCTGTCCGAGGCTCAGATCGCGGACGCCATGGGGATCAGCCGGGGTGCGGTGAAGAGCCACACATCCCGTGGCATCTCCGCGCTCCGCTCTGTTCTGGAGCAGACGACATGAGCAGCCCTACAGATCCCGCGAACGACGACTTCGAAGCCCTACTGCGGCAGGCGCTGAAGGCGGAGGCCGACACCGTCGTGCACTCGCCCGAGGCCCTGAACCTCATCCGCGAGCGGACCGCCGCCCGCCGCGGCGGCGCCTGGTTCGGGCTCCCGTGGCTGCGTCCGGCGCTGGCCGTGGCCGGTGCCGTGCTCATCGCCGCCTCGGTGGCCATGTCCACGCCCCAGGTGCGCGAGCAGGTGCTGGAGATGGTGCCCGCGGGCGCCGACAGGTTCGGCACCCCGCCGGAGCAGGACGGCGGCGGGGTGGCCGCGCCCACCCTGGAGGAGGAGGCCCCCGCGCCGGAGCCGCAGACCTCCGCGCCGGAGCCCTCCCCCGAGCCCTCGACCGAGCCGAGCGCGCCCGCCGAGGGCGGGGAGGACGGCGGCGGCCCCACCGCGACCTCGACCTGCCCGTCGGTCCCCCCGACCGCGTCGGCCGACGACGAGGAGAAGGAGGAGGACACGGGCGGGCAGAAGGACGAGGAGTGCGCCCCCTCCGAGGAGCCCTCCTCCGGCGGCACCGGCGAGCCCGGTGGCGGCACCGGCGGTGAGGAGCCCGGTAGCGGCACCGGTGGTGGTTCCGGCGGCGACACCGGTGGCACCGGCGGTACCGGCGGCGGTTCCACCGGCACCGAGGGGACCGAGCAGCAGTCCTCGTCGGGCGCGTCCGCCACGGAGTAGCGCGTGGACGTGGAGAAGGGGGCCTCCCGGGTCTGATTCCGGGAGGCCCCCTTCTTCTGTTTCTGTGTGCGGCCGTCTCGGCGGCGGCCGGATCCCGCGGCTACCAGCGCCCGGTGCGGGTCTGGAGCACGGAGAGCGCGGCCACCCCCGCCGTGGAGGTGCGCAGGACGGTGGGGCCCAGCAGGGCGCGCACGGCGCCCGCGGCGTCGAAGGCGTCCAGTTCGGCGTCGGAGAAGCCGCCCTCGGGGCCCACCACCAGGACCACGCCCGCCCCGTCGCCGTCGGTGGGGACCGGCACCTGCGACAGCCGCAGGCCGGCGTCCTCGTGCAGGACCACGCCCAGGTCGGCGGCGGCCAGCAGTTCGGCGACGGCGGTCCGGTCGGCGGGCTCGGCCACCTCGGGCAGCCGGGCCCGGCGGGCCTGTTTGGCGGCCTCGCGGGCGGTGGCCCGCCACTTGGCCAGTGACTTGGCCGCCCGGTCGCCCTTCCAGCGGGTGATGCTGCGCTCGGCCGACCAGGGGACGATCGCGTCGACCCCGGCCTCGGTCATCGTCTCCACGGCGGTCTCGCCGCGGTCGCCCTTGGCCAGGGCCTGCACCACGGTCAGCCGCGGGCGCGGAGCGGGTTCCAGGGTCCGTTCCAGGACCCGGCAGACGATGTGGTCCCTGCCGGTGTCGACGACCGTGCAGCGCAGCCGCAGTCCCAGCCCGTCGGACAGGTCGACGGCCTCACCGGCCCGCAGGCGCCGCACCGCGGCGGCGTGGTGCCCTTCCGGGCCGGTGAGGGTGACGGTGTCGGCCGCCAGCTCGGCCGTGTCGGCGAGGAAGACCGGCGGCGTCACTTGGCGCCGAAGGCGTCGCGGAGCTTGGCGAACAGGCCGCCGTGGCCGGGGCTGAACCGGCCCGGGGCGCGGTCCTCGCCGCGCAGCTCGGCGAGCTTGCGCAGCAGCCCCTCCTGCTCCTCGTCGAGCTTGCCCGGGGTCTCCACGTCGACGCGGATGCGCAGGTCGCCCCGGCCTCCGCCGTCGAGGTGGGTGACGCCCTTGTTGGGCAGGGTGATGACGTGGCCGGAGTTGGTGCCCGGGCGCAGGTCGATGTTCTCGGTGCCGTCGAGGGTCTCGAAGGCGAAGGAGGCGCCCAGCGCGGCCGCCGTCATGGGGACGGTGACCGTGCAGTGCAGGTCGTCGCCGCGCCGCTCGAAGGTGGGGTGCGGCCGCTGGACGATCTCCAGGATGATGTCGCCGCGCGGGCCGCCGTTGGGGCCGACCTCGCCCTCGCCGGCGAGCTGGATGCGGGTGCCGTCGTCGACGCCCGCGGGGATCTTGACGGTGCGGGTGACCTTCTCTCGCACCCGGCCCTCGCCCGCGCAGTCGGGGCAGGGGTCGGGGATGACCGAGCCCTGGCCGCCGCACTGGGGGCAGGGGCGGGAGGTCATGACCTGTCCGAGGAAGGAGCGGGTGACCTGGGAGACCTCGCCCTGACCGTGGCACATGTCACAGGTGGTGCGGTGGGTGCCGGCGGCCGTCCCCTCGCCCTGGCAGGTGGCGCACAGGATGGCGGTGGGGAAGGTGATCTCCTTGGTGACGCCGAACGCGGTCTCGGCCAGGTCCAGCTCGACGCGGATCTTGATGCTGCGCCCGCGCCGGACGCGCTCGCGGGGACCGCGCCCGCCCGCCTGGCCGCCGCCGAAGAAGGCGTTCATGATGTCGTCGAACGGGAACCCGGCGGCGCCGCCGAAGCCGCCCGCGCCGCCCCCGCCCGGGGCGAAGGGGTCCTGGCCCATGTCGAACATCCGGCGCTTGTTCTCGTCGGAGAGGACCTCGTAGGCCTGGGTCACCTCCTTGAAGCGCTCCTGGGTGGCGGGGTCCGGGTTGATGTCCGGGTGCAGCTCGCGCGCGAGCCTGCGGTACGCCTTCTTGATCTCGTCCTTGGAAGCGTCGCGACGCACACCGAGGACCTGGTAATAGTCTCTGGCCACTGAGTTACTGTCCTGCCAAAATCTGTCCGACATACCGAGCAACGGCGCGTACCGCCCCCATCGTCCCGGGGTAGTCCATCCGGGTGGGTCCCACGACACCGATCTTGGCGAGCGACTGGTTTCCCACACCGTAGTCGGCCGACACGACCGAGGTGGACCGCAGCCCCTCGTGGAAGTTCTCCGCGCCGATGCGCACCGTGAGCATCGACGGGTCCTTCGCCTCACCCAGCAAACGGATGAGGACCATGTTCTCTTCCAACGCCTCCAGGACGTCCCTCAGGCTGGCGGCGAAATCGACGGCCGCGAGGTTGGCCGTGCCCGCGAGGACCAGCTTCTCCTCGTGGCGTTCGACCAGGCTCTCCAGCAGTACGGACAGGACGGACGCCGCCATGGCGCGGTTCTCCTCGGGAACCTGCTGGGGCAGGTCCTCGACCGCGCCGGGGACCTCCGCGAGGTGCAGGCCGGCGGTGGCCCGGATGAGCATGCCGCGCAGGTCGGCGACCGCGTCGGCGTCGACCTCGCCCAGGCCGTCGATGACGCGCTGCTCGACCCGGCCGGTGTCGGTGATGACCACCAGCATGAGCCGCTGGCCCGCGAGGGGCACCAGCTCGACGTGCTGGACGGAGGAGCGGGTCAGCGACGGGTACTGGACGATCGCCACCTGGCGGGTGAGCTGCGCGAGCAGCCGGACCGTGCGGGCGACGATCTCGTCGAGGTCGACGGCGCCGTTGAGGAACGACTCGATGGCGCGGCGCTCCGCGGCCGAGAGGGGCTTGACCGAGGACAGGCGGTCGACGAAGAGCCGGTACCCCTTGTCCGTGGGCACGCGCCCGGCACTGGTGTGGGGCTGGGTGATGTACCCGTCCTCTTCCAGCGCGACCATGTCGTTGCGGATGGTGGCCGGGGAGACCCCGAGCCGATGGCGGTCGGCGAGGGCCTTGGACCCCACCGGTTCGTTGGTGCTGACGAAGTCCTCGACGACGGCACGCAGGACCGCGAGCTTGCGCTCATCCAGCAACTCGCCACCTCCTGGCACTCGATGGTCCTCAGTGCTAATTCTATGCCCGGACGCAAACCCCGGCCGCTCCGCGGGCGGGTGCGGCGCCGGCGCGGCGCCTTCCCCGCCGGCGGGGGGCGCCGTCTGTAGACTGCACCACCGTGGCTACCAAGGGAACCGGCCGGTACGGCCGCGATGTGCTGGCCTCGGCGCGCAACCGACCCGAGCGGAGGGTCCGCGAGGTCCCGCTCGACCGCGACCTCGTGGTGGAGGACGCCGGGGAGGCGTTCTGCGGCGCGGTGGTCGGCTGGGACAAGGCGACCGTGACCCTGGAGGACCGGTACGGGCGGCGCCGGGTGTTCGCACTGGAACCGGCCGCCTTCCTGGTGGACGGCGAGCCGGTGACCCTGGTGCGGCCGTCCGCCGCGCCGCGGGGGCCGCTGCGCAGCGCCTCCGGCTCGGTCGCCGTCCAGGGCCTGAGGGCGCGCACGGCCCGGGAGGGCCGGATCTACGTCGAGGGCGCCCACGACGCGGAGCTGGTCGAGAAGGTGTGGGGGCACGACCTGCGCGTGGAGGGGGTGGCCGTCGAGTTCCTGGAGGGGGTCGACGACCTGCCCGCGATCGTGGCGGAGTTCACCCCCGGCCCGGGGCGGCGCCTGGGGGTCCTGGTGGACCACCTGGTGCCGGGGTCGAAGGAGTCGCGGATCGCCGAGCGGGTGCGGGGCGGGGACGTCCTGGTGGCGGGCCACCCCTACGTCGACGTGTGGCAGGCGGTGCGGCCGGCCGCGCTGGGCATCCGCGCCTGGCCCGAGGTGCCCAGGGGGGTCCCCTGGAAGGAGGGGGTCCTGGAGGCGCTGGGCTGGCGGATGAGCACGGGTGAGGCGTGGCGCCGGATCCTGGGTTCGGTGCGAACCTATGCTGACCTGGAACCGGCCCTGTCGGGTCGGGTGGAGGAACTCATCGATTTCGTCACCGGCCCGCACGGACCGTGACCCCCCTTGCGCCTAGGATTCAGACCGGACACGAGGCCGGTTTCTGCCTCCGGTCGTCGGTACGGCCCGGTAGACACGAGATAGCGCCCCTCACCAGCGGAGCCGAGGAAGAGCATGAGCGAGACCCCGACGAATCCCCCGTCCCCGGAGGACCCGAACCAGGGCCCGCCCTCCGGCGAGCAGCCGCAGGCGCCGTCCCCCTACTCCCCGGAGTACGGTGAGCAGCGGGGGCAGGAGCAGTACGGCGCGCAGCCGTCCGGCGGGTACCCCGCCCACGGCCCCTCGGGAGAGCAGCCGGGGTACGCGCAGCCCTCCGGCTCCCAGCCCGGGTACGGCCAGTACGGCCAGCCCTCCGGCGGACAGCCCGGCCACGGGCAGTACGGCGGGCAGCCCTCCGGCGAGCAGCCGGGCCACGCGCAGCCCTCCGGCTCCCAGCCCGGATACGGGCAGTACGGCCAGCCCTCGGGCGGACAGCCGGGGTACGGACAGTACGGCGGGCAGCCGCAGTACGAGCAGCCCCAGGCGCAGCCCCCGCAGGCACAGCAGCCGCAGTACGGACAGGGCCAGCCCGGCTTCGCCCCGGCGCCCGGCGCCCCGCCCTACGGCCCGCCTCAGCCGCAGGCCCAGCCGCCCTACGGGGACCAGGGCCCGTACGGCGGGGCCCCGCAGCAGCCGCAGCCGCAGGGTCAGCCGCAGTACGGTGTACCCCAGGGGCAGCCGCAGTACGGGCAGCCGCAACCCGGGGCCGGTGCCTCCGGCGCCCCGGTCCAGAACGGCGACAACGACGTCCTGATGGCGATGCTCGCCCACCTGTCCGGCTTCATCATCGCCTGCCTGGGCTGGATCCCCCCGCTGGCGATCTACTTCGCCAGGCGGAACACCTCGCCGTACGTGCGCCACCACGCCTCCGAGGCGGCGAACTTCCAGATCACGCTGCTCATCCCGTACATCTTCGCCGGGGTGGTCTTCATCGGTCTGGGTATCTTCTTCCCGAACCTGTCGTGGATCGGTTCCCTGCTGATCGCCCTGATCTGGATCGTTTCGATCGTGTTCGGCGTCCTAGGAGCCAACGGAGCCAACAAGGGGGCGTGGTACCGCTACCCGTTCAGCATCCGTCTGCTCAAGTGACCGACCGCACCCGCGAACGCACCCGTCCCTAAGGAACCCGAGATGTCCTACCCCAACACGCCACCGCCGGAAGACCCCTACGGCCAGCACCCGCAGCAGGGCGGCCAGGACCAGTCCGGCGGCTACCCCGCGCCCGGTCAGCAGAACCCGTCCGGCGGCTACCCCGCGCCCGGTCAGCAGAACCCGTCCGGCGGCTACCCCGCGCCCGGCTACCAGGGCCAGTCCGGCGGCTACCCGGCGCCCGGTCAGCAGGACCCCTCCGGCGGCCACGCGGCACCCGGCTACCACGACCCGTCCGGCGGCTACCCGCCCCCCGGCGCCCAGCAGCCCGGCGGCTACCCGCCGCCGCCCGGGGCCCCCGGGGGCTACCCGCCCCCGGGCGGGTACCAGGACCAGACCGGCGGCTACCAGGCGGCCGGCTACCCGCACGGCGGCTACGGCGCCCAGCCGGGCTCGGCCACGGGCGCCCCGCCCAGCCAGGACGAGCGGCAGTTCGGCCTGTTCGCCCACCTGGGCGGCGGCCTGCTCGGCTTCATCGTCCCGCTGATCATCTACCTGATCAAGCGCGAGGAGTCGCCGTTCGTCCGCGACCAGGCGGCCCAGGCCCTCAACTTCCAGCTGCTGGTCCTCATCGGCTACGTGGTGTCCAGCATCCTGATGTTCGTCTTCATCGGGATGATCACCTGGTTCCTGTGCTGGGTCGCCGCCGTCGTCTTCGGCATCCTGGGCGGCGTCGCCGCCAACAAGGGCGAGTGGTACCGCTACCCGTTCAACGTCTCCTGGATCAAGTAGGCCCACTGCTCCGCGGACGCCGCGAGGGGCCCGGTCCTCGGACCGGGCCCCTCGTCGTGTGTCCCCCGCCGCGCTCGCGGCGGGCGCCGCTCAGGTGAGGTCGCGGACCACGGCGTCGGCGAGCAGCCGTCCCCGGCGGGTGAGCACGGCGCGGCCGGCGCGGTGCGCGTCGGCGTCCAGCAGCCCCTCGGCGACGGCGCGGGCGGCGGCCTCCCGGCCCGGGGGTTCGAGCAGGTCCAGCGGGCACCCCTGCTCGATCCGCAGCTCCAGCAGCACCCGCTCGAAGCGGCGCTCCTGCTCGGTGAGCACCTCGCGGGCCTGGGCCGGGCTGGAGCCCTGGGCCAGGCGGGCGGCGTAGGCGGCCGGGTGCTTGACGTTCCACCAGCGCGTGCCGCCCACGTGGCCGTGCGCGCCGGGGCCCACGCCCCACCAGTGGGCGCCGGTCCAGTAGAGCATGTTGTGCCTGCTGCGGCCCTCGGGCGTGCGCGCCCAGTTGGACACCTCGTAGGGGGTGAACCCGGCCTCGGCGAGCACCGTGTCGGCCATGAGGTAGCGGTCGGCCATGGTGTCGTCGTCGGGCTCGGCGAGCTCGCCGCGGCGCACCCGGGCGGCCAGGCGGGTGCCCTCCTCCACGATGAGGGAGTAGGCGGAGACGTGGTCGGGGCCGGCGGCCACGGCGGCGTCCAGGGAGGCCCGCCAGTCGTCGTCGCCCTCCCCCGGGGTGCCGTAGATGAGGTCGAGGTTGACGTGCTCGAACCCGGCCTCGCGGGCCCAGGCGACGCACTGCTCGGGGCGGCCGGGGGTGTGGCCGCGCTCCAGGACGCGCAGGACGTGCGCCCGGGCGCTCTGCATGCCGAACGACACCCGGGTGAACCCGGCCTCGCGCAGGCGGGCCAGGTACTCGGGGGTGACGGTCTCGGGGTTGGCCTCGGTGGTGACCTCCGCGCCCGGTTCCAGGCCGAACCGGTCGGCGATGGCGGCGAGGATGCGGCCCAGGTCGTCGGCGGCCAGCAGGGTGGGGGTCCCCCCGCCCACGAACACGGTGCTCACCCGGGGCCGGGGGCCCGCCAGGACCCGGTCGGCCAGGGCGATCTCGGCGATGGCCTGGTCGGCGTAGGTGTCGCGGGAGGCGACCGCCGTTCCGTCGCGGGAGACCAGCTCCTCGGCGGTGTAGGTGTTGAAGTCGCAGTAGCCGCAGCGGGTGACGCAGAAGGGCACGTGGACGTAGAACCCGAGCGGCCGGTCGCCGAGTTCGGCGAGGGAGGCCTCCGGCAGGTCGCCGGTGCGCGGTACGGGTTCGCCGTCGAGGGCAACGGAAGGCATGTACCCAGTGTCACCGACCCGCGTGTGTGCCCGGTCCCGGCGGGTCGCGCCCCGGCCCGGCCGGGGGTCAGAGCGCGGAGCCCTGGACGGCGGCGCCGTCGGGGGTGCGGGGGGCGCCCGGCCCGGCGCCGGGGGCGATGCCGGTGGAGCCGCGCACGACCAGCTCGGGGCCGAACACGAACTCGGTGTGGGAGACGGGGTGCCCGGCGATCTCGTCGCACAGCGCCCGGGCAGCGGCCAGCGCCATGGCGTGGACCGGCTGGCGCACGGTGGTCAGCGGCGGGTCGGTGAACGCGATGAGCTGGGAGTCGTCGTAGCCCACCACGGAGAAGTCGCGGGGGACGCGCAGGCCGCGCTGGCGGGCCGCGCGGATGGCGCCCAGCGCCATCATGTCGGAGCCGCACACCATCGCGGTGACGCCGCGGTCGATGAGCCGGGTGGCGGCGGCGTGGCCGCCCTCCACGCCGAACAGCGACAGCTCCACCAGGTCGGCCCCGTCCAGGCCGTGGTCGCGCAGCGCCGCGTGGTAGCCCTCCAGCTTGCGGCGCACCGGGACGTAGCGCTCGGGGCCGCTGGTGAACCCGATGCGGGTGTGCCCCAGGGCGACCAGGTGGTCGACGGCCAGGCGCCCGGCCTCGCGGTCGTCGCAGGAGATGAACGCCGCGGGGATCTCCTGGGCGAACCCGTTGACCAGGACGATGGGCAGCCGCCGGGAGACCAGGGAGCGGTAGCGCTCGTGGGAGGCGGTGGTGTCGGCGTGCTTGCCGGAGACGAAGAGGATGCCCGAGACGTTGCGCTCCAGGAGCAGCTCGACGTACTCGTCCTCCGTTATCCCGCCGGGGGTCTGCGTGCACAGGACGGGGGTGTAGCCGCGCTGGGCCAGCGCCCCCTCGGCCGCCTGGGCGAACATCGGGAAGACGGGGTTGTCCAGTTCGGGGATGACCATCCCCACGAGGCCCGCGGAACGCTGGCGCAGCCGGGCGGGGCGTTCGTATCCGAGGACGTCCAGCGCGGTCAGGACGGCTTTGCGGGTTTCGCTGCCAACGCCCGGTTTGTCGTTGAGCACCCGTGAGACCGTCGCCTCGCTGACACCTGCGTGCCGCGCGATGTCGGCAAGTCGTGGACCCATGGGCGCAACTGTAGTCGAGATGGTCGTCACATGGTTGAAAGTTGGCGGTAACCTTGCGCAAGAACTTGCAGCCACCGATCGGGAAGGACCCCCACGATGACCCACGAGTCGCACTGGTGGCGCGACGCGGCCATCTACCAGATCTACGTGCGCAGCTTCGCCGACGCGAACGGGGACGGCGAGGGCGACCTCGCGGGCATCCGCGAGCGCCTGCCGCACCTCGCGGAGCTCGGCGTGGACGCGATCTGGTTGACCCCCTTCTACGTGTCCCCGCTGGCCGACGGCGGCTACGACGTGGCGGACTACCGCGACGTCGACCCCCGCTTCGGCACCCTCGGGGACTTCGACGCGCTGCTGGAGGCCGCGCACGGCCTGGGAATCCGCGTGATCATCGACGTGGTCCCCAACCACACCTCCTCCGCGCACCGGTGGTTCCGCGAGGCCGTGGCGGCCGAGCCCGGCGACCCCGCCCGCTCCCGGTACATCTTCCGGGACGGCAAGGGCCCCGACGGCGAGCAGCCGCCCAACAACTGGAAGTCGATCTTCGGCGGGGCGGCCTGGACCCGGCTCAAGCGCCCGGACGGCACCCCCGAGCAGTGGTACCTGCACCTGTTCGACGCCGAGCAGCCCGACCTGGACTGGACCTCCCAGGAGGTGCACGACGAGTTCGACGACGTGCTGCGCTTCTGGCTGGACCGGGGTGTGGACGGCTTCCGCATCGACGTCGCGCACGGCATGGTCAAGGACCCGGCACTGCCCGACATCGCCGAGGACGCCAAGGCGGACCTGCTCGACGGCAGCACCTCGCTGCCGTACTTCGACCAGGACGGCGTGCACGACATCTACCGGCGCTGGTCGGCGATCGCCGCCTCCTACCCGGGCGAGCGCACGATGGTCGCCGAGGCGTGGGTGGAGGACGCCGCGCGGGTGGCCCGCTACCTGCGCCCCGACGAGCTGCACCAGGCGTTCAACTTCGAGTACCTGACCGCCCCGTGGGACGCGGCGCGGCTGCGCGAGGTGATCGACGGCTCCCTGGCGGCCAACGGCGCCGTGGGCGCGACCACCACGTGGGTGCTGTCCAACCACGACGTGACCCGCCACGTCACCCGGTTCGGCGGCGGGGAGCAGGGGCTGCGCCGGGCGCGCGCGGCCACGCTGCTGATGCTGGCGCTGCCCGGCTCGGTGTACCTGTACCAGGGCGAGGAGCTGGGCCTGCCGGAGGTCACCGACCTGCCGGAGGACGCGCTCCAGGACCCGACCTGGGAGCGCTCGGGCCGTACCGAGCGCGGCCGCGACGGCTGCCGGGTGCCGCTGCCGTGGGAGTCCGGCGAGGCGCCGTTCGGGTTCGGCCCCGCCGGCTCCACGCCGTGGCTGCCGATGCCGGAGGGCTGGGGCGGACTGGCGCGCGACACCCAGCGCGGGGTGGAGGGCTCCACCCTGGAGCTGTACACCCGGGCGCTGGGGCTGCGCCGGGAGCTGGACGCGCTCGGCGACGGGGCGATGGGCTGGCTGGACGCCCCCGAGGGTGTGCTCTTCTTCGAGCGCGAGCCGGGCGTCCGGGTCGCGGTCAACCTCGGCGCCGAGCCGGCGGAGGTGGCCGCGGACGGCGAGGTGCTGCTGGCCAGCGGCCCGGTCCCCGCGCCGGCCGGGGGCGTGCTGTCCCTGCCGGGCGAGACCGCCGTCTGGCTGCGCGTCTGACCCGTTCGAGCAGCGAACCGGCGGCCGGGCGTCCTCGCGGCGCCCGGCCGCCGCCGCGTCCGGCCCCGTCGCCGGGACGGGCGGGACCGACGGCGGGCGGGACCGACGGCGGGCGGGACCGACGGCGGGCGGCCGGTACGGACCGGTTGCCGAAAGAACGGCCGGGTTGCGTCGGGTTCTTACAGGCGCCAGGGGAATGGTGTGACCAAATGGTGCGAAGTCACAGATATGATCATCCCAGAGTGACCCCGCAACGACGCACCGGATCGGATCACACCGTCGTTTCCATGGTGTTTCCACATCTTTATCCCTGGCGCCTGCAAAGTCTTTCAATGCTTGCAAGTTATTGCTAACGTCACATCACCACGCACGGCGGAGGCAGGCACCGGAACCCCCGGCGGACCGCACGCACGACCTCCTCAGTCCGTCCTCCCGGAAGGAAGACACCATGAGATTGCGCAGCGCACCGGCGTTCGCGGCCCTCGCCGCGACCGCCCTGATGGCGACCGCCTGCGGAGGCGGCGGCGAGGACGCCCAGGAGGGCACCGACACCACCCTCGTCATCTGGTCCGACCCCGAGCGGGCCGCCGCCATCGAGGCCGCCGCGCAGAGCTTCGCCGACACCAACGGCATCAAGGTCGACGTGCAGCAGCTGGCCTTCGGCGACATCCAGGGCGACCTGCTCAACGCCCACCAGGCGGGCAACGCCCCCGACATCTTCATCGGCGCCCACGACTGGACCGGCAACCTGGTCCGCAACGGCGCCGTGCAGCCCGTCGAGCTGCCCGAGCACCGCGCCGAGACGCTGGACGAGACCTCGGTGCAGGCGCTCACCTACGACGGCCAGCTCTTCGGCGTGCCGTACTCGCAGGAGAACATCTTCCTCATGCGCAACACCGCGCTGGCCCCGGACGCCCCGGAGACCTTCGAGGAGCTCGTCGAGGTCGGCACCTCCCTCAAGGAGAGCGGCGAGACCAGCGAGGTCCTGTCCATGGCCGTGGGCCAGGAGGGCGACCCCTACCGGATGAACGCCCTGTTCACCTCCGCCGGCGGCTACCTCTTCGGCCAGGACGACGAGGGCAACTGGGACCCGACCGACCTGGGCCTGAACAGCGACGAGTCCATCGCCGCCATGGAGAAGATCGCCGAGTACGGCGAGGCCGGCCAGGGTGTGCTGCGCCGCTCCATCGACACCCAGAACGACGCCGCCCTCTTCTTCGACGGCGAGGCCCCGTTCTTCATCGCGGGCCCGTGGAACATCGGCGACGCCGACGCCGCCGACCTGGAGTACGCCATCAGCCCCATCCCGGGCTTCGAGGGCGAGGGCCCGGCCCGCCCCTACATCGGCTACCAGGCCTTCTTCGTCACCGAGGGCAGCGCCAACAGCGCCCTGGCCCAGGAGTTCCTGGCCAACCACGTGACCGACCCGGCGTTCATCCTCAGCCTCTACGAGTCCGACCCGCGCACGCCGGTCCAGCTCGAAGCGCTGGAGGAGGTCTCCGCCGACGACGCCAACATCGCCGCCATCGCCGAGGCCGGCGCCGAGGGCATGCCCATGCCGTCCATCCCCGAGATGGGCGAGACCTGGGAGCCCCTGGGCAAGGCCGAGGCCGCGATCATCGGCGGTGCCGACGTGCGCGAGACCATGGAGAGCACCCACGAAACGATCGCCGAGAAGATCGGCGGCTAGGAGTGTCCTCCCGCAGCAGCGCGGGCGCCCCCGCCCCGGGGGCGCCCGCCCGCACGTCACTGCCCGGCGGCGCCTTCGCCGGCTCCGGCTCCCTCTGGGGCCAGGTCGTCAAGATCGCCCTGCTCGGCCTGTTCACGGCCCTGGGGGTCTGGGCCGCCCTGCCGCTGTACGTCGGCGGCAACTGGGCGGGCATCGCCGTCGTCGCGGCCGTGCTCGTCCTCGTCTACTGGGTGTACCTGTCCAAGAGGACGGTGCCGCTCAAGTACCTGCTCCCCGGTGTCCTCCTCCTGATCACGTTCCAGATCCTGCCGGTGCTCTACACCATGAGCACCTCGGTCACGAACTTCAGCGACGGCCACCGCGGCGACAAGGAACAGGCGATCGCCGCCATCGAGGCGTACTCGGTGACCCGCGCCGAGCAGGGCCGCGAGTTCGGCCTCACCGTCGCGACCACCGGCGACCCCGAGAGCGGCGAGCTGGTCTTCCTCCTCACCGACCCCGAGGGCGCCGCCTACGCCGGCGACATCGAGGGGCTGCGGCCCCTGGACGAGGCCACCGTCGACCCCGCCTCCGGCCGGGTCACCGAGGCGTTCGGCTACACCGTCCTGTCCCCCGCGCAGGTCAACGCGCGCAGCCAGGAGCTGGAGGAGTTCGCCGTCCCCGTCGGCGACGGCGCCGGCATCCGGGCCAGCGGCCTCTCCACCGCCTACGAGGGTCGGGCCACCCGGGTCTACGACGCCGGGTGCGACTGCATCACCGACGCCTCGACCGGGGTCGTCTACACCGCGGACGACGAGCGCGGCGCGTTCTACAGCGAGGACGGCGAGCGGCTCGCCCAGGGCTGGCGCGTGAACGTCGGCTTCGACAACTTCGCCCGGTTCCTGTTCAACCCCACCTTCGCCTCCTCGTTCTTCTCCATCCTGGTGTGGAACATCGGCTTCGCCGTGGCCGTCACCGGCCTGGTGTTCGTGGTGGGCCTGGCGGTCGCCCTCACCCTGCACGTACCGAAACTGCGGGGGAAGCAGGCGTACCGGATCCTGGTGGTCCTGCCGTACGCGATGAGCTCGCTGGCCATGTACCTGCTGTGGCGGGACATGTTCAACACCGACTTCGGCCTGTTCAACCAGCTGCTCGGCACGAACGTCGACTGGTTGGGCGACGCCTGGACGGCCCGGTTCGCGGTGATCCTCGCCAACGTGTGGCTCGGCTACCCGTACATGTTCCTGGTCGCCACCGGCGCCCTCCAGGCCATCCCGCGGGAGCTGACCCAGGCGGCGCGGATCGACGGGGCCGGGGCCTGGCAGGCGTTCCGGCACGTGACCCTGCCGATGCTCATGGTCGCGATGACGCCGATCCTCATCGCGACGTTCGCGTTCAACTTCAACAACTTCAACGCGGTGTGGCTGATCACCAAGGGCGGGCCGTTCCCGCCGGACGACCCGTCCGCGGGGGCCACCGACCTGCTCATCACCTACACGTACCGGATGGCGTTCAGCCAGGCCACCGCCGAGTACGGGTACGCGGCGGCGCTGTCGGTGATGATCTTCGTGATCGTCTCGGTGATGTCGGTGATCAGCCTCAGCCGCAGCAAGGCCCTGCAGGAGGTGGACCGATGACCGCGACGACCCGGGGGTACCGGCGCAGTACCGGCTCCGCGTTCGCGCTGTGGGCGGCGCGGTTCGGCTGGCGGCACGTCGTGATGATCGCCGTCGCGGCGTTCGCGCTGTTCCCCGTGCTGTTCGTGGTGTCGGCGGCGGTCAACCCCGTCGGCACGCTCAGCAGCGCCCGGCTCTGGCCGACCGGGGCCGGGCTCGACAACGCCGTGGACCTGTTCCGGAACACGCCGTTCACGACCTGGTACGCCAACTCGCTGTTCTTCGCGGTGGCCAACGCCGCGGCGACGGTGTTCCTGTCGGCGCTGGCCGCGTACGCGTTCAGCCGGATGCGGTTCCGGGGCCGCCGGGTGGGGATGATCGGCCTGCTGATCATCCAGATGTTCCCGCAGTTCCTGGCGATCGTCGCGATCTACCTGATGTTCAGCACCGTCGGCGAGTACCGGCCCGAGATCGGGTTCGACACCCGGTGGGGGCTGCTGCTGGTGTACCTGGGCGGGGCGCTGAGCATCAACACGTGGCTGATGAAGGGCTTCTTCGACACGGTGCCCACGGAGCTGGACGAGTCCGCCCAGATCGACGGGGCCACCCACGCGCAGGTGTTCTTCCGGATCATGCTGCCGCTGGTCACGCCGGTGCTGGCGATCGTGGGCCTGCTGGTGTTCATCTCCACCATCAACGAGTTCCTGATGGCGAGCGTGTTCCTGCGCGACACCGACGCCAAGACCCTGGGGCTGGGCCTGTACCAGCTGGTGGAGTCGCAGCGCAACGCGAACTTCGGGATGTTCTCGGTGGGGGCGGTCATGCTGTCCCTGCCGACGCTGATCGTGTTCTGGTTCCTCCAGAGGTACATCACCGAGGGGCTGACCGCCGGAGCGGTCAAGGGCTGACAGGGGCCTCGGCCCGCCGTACACGCGACGAGGGGCGCCTCCCGAGGGGGGCGCCCCTCGTCCGTGCCCGCCGCTGCCTGACCGGCACAACAACGCAGGGGCGCCCCGTGGCGGGGCACCCCTGCGCGGCGTTCTCGGCGGGAGGACTACTTCTTCTTCTTGTCCTCGCCGCTGGTGTCCGTGGACAGCGCGGAGATGAAGGCCTCCTGGGGGACCTCGACCCGGCCCACCATCTTCATGCGCTTCTTGCCCTCCTTCTGCTTCTCCAGCAGCTTGCGCTTACGGCTGATGTCGCCGCCGTAGCACTTGGCGAGCACGTCCTTGCGGATGGCGCGGATGTTCTCGCGGGCGATCACCCGGGCGCCGACGGCCGCCTGGATCGGCACCTCGAACTGCTGCCGGGGGATGAGCTCGCGCAGCTTCTTGGTCATCTCGACGCCGTAGGTGTACGCCTTGTCCTTGTGGACGATCGCCGAGAAGGCGTCCACGGCCTCGCCCTGGAGCAGGATGTCGACCTTGACCAGGTCGGCGCGCTGCTCGCCGGTGGGCTCGTAGTCCAGGGAGGCGTAGCCCTTGGTGCGGGACTTGAGGTGGTCGAAGAAATCGAAGACGATCTCCGCCATCGGCAGGGTGTAGCGCATCTCGACGCGGTCCTCGGACAGGTAGTCCATGCCCTGCATGTCGCCGCGCCGCTCCTGGCACAGCTCCATGATCTGGCCGATGTAGTCCGAGGGGCTGAGCACCGTGGCCTTGACCATCGGCTCGTAGATCGCGGCGATCTTGCCCGCCGGGAACTCGCTCGGGTTGGTCACCACGTGCTCGGTGCCGTCCTCCATCTCCACCCGGTAGACCACGTTGGGCGCGGTGGAGATGAGGTCGAGGTTGAACTCGCGCTCCAGCCGGGCGCGGGTGATCTCCAGGTGCAGCAGGCCCAGGAAGCCGCAGCGGAAGCCGAAGCCCAGCGCCGCCGAGGTCTCCGGCTCGAACACCAGGGCGGCGTCGTTGAGCTGGAGCTTCTCCAGGGCGTCGCGCAGCACCGGGTAGTCGGTGCCCTCGATCGGGTACAGGCCCGAGAACACCATGGGCTTGGGGTCCTGGTAGCCCGACAGCATCTCGGTGGCGGGCCGGTTCAGGGCGGTGATGGTGTCACCGACCTTGGACTGGCGCACGTCCTTCACACCGGTGATGATGTAGCCGACCTCGCCCACGCCCAGGCCGTCGCACTTGGTGGGCTCGGGCGAGCTGACGCCGATCTCCAGGATCTCGTGGGAGGCCCGGGTCGACATCATCTGGATGCGCTCGCGCGGGCTGAGGCGGCCGTCCACCACGCGGACGTAGGTGACCACGCCGCGGTAGGTGTCGTAGACCGAGTCGAAGATCATCGCGCGGGCCGGGGCGTCGGCGTCGCCGATCGGCGGCGGGATCTGCCGGACGATCTCGTTGAGCAGCTCCTCGACGCCCTCGCCGGTCTTGGCGCTGACCTTGAGCACGTCGGAGGGCTCGCAGCCGATGATGCCGGCCAGCTCCTCGGCGTACTTCTCCGGCTGGGCGGCCGGCAGGTCGATCTTGTTGAGCACCGGGATGATCGTCAGATCGTTCTCCAGCGCCATGTACAGGTTGGCCAGGGTCTGGGCCTCGATGCCCTGGGCGGCGTCCACCAGCAGGACCGCGCCCTCGCAGGCGGCCAGCGAGCGGGAGACCTCGTAGGTGAAGTCGACGTGCCCGGGCGTGTCGATGAGGTCCAGGGTGTAGGTCTTGTCGTCCAGCGCCGTGAACGGGATGCGCACGGCCTGCGACTTGATGGTGATGCCGCGCTCGCGCTCGATGTCCATGCGGTCCAGGTACTGGGCCCGCATCTGACGGTCCTCGACGACGCCGGTGATCTGGAGCATCCGGTCGGCCAGCGTCGACTTGCCATGGTCGATGTGCGCGATGATGCAGAAGTTGCGGATCAGCGCGGGATCGGTCCGGTTCGGCTGTGCCACCGTGCTCCGTTCGACTAAGGGTTCGGGGTGTGCGGCCCGCGGGGCCGTCGTCCATCCTCCCACGGAGGAGTGCGCGCCCTCCCCTTGGGCGGGCGGCGGACGGTGCGACAGTATGGTCGCGCACGCGGGACTGTCCGGTGTCCAGATTATGCGACCTCCGAGCCACTCGGGGCGCGCGAACCGTGGGGGTGGCGGCGGTGAAGTGGTTTCTGACCCGGCTGCTGGCGGGTGCGGCGGCGGTCGCCGTCGTCCTGGCCGGAGTGGGGGTGCTGCTGGCCGCCCAGTATTCGGGGACCCCGGCGGCGTGGGCGGTCTCCCAGGGGACCGACGCCGTGTGGGTGGACTCCGCCGACGACGCCGGGGACCTGCGCGCGCTGCTGGACACCGGCGCGGTGGACACCGTGTACCTGCTCGCCGGGGAGATCGGCGCCGACGGGGACGTGACCGCCACCGACGACCTGCGCCCCCTGGTGGAGGGGTACCCGGACGTGCGGGCGCTGGCCTGGCTGCGGCACGCCACCGAGGGGTCGTCGCTGCTGAGCGACCGGTTCGACCGGCAGGCCCGGGAGAGGCTCGCCCCGGCCGCGGCGCAGACCGCCGAGGGGTACGCGGGGGTGCACCTGGAGATCCGGCCGGTGACCGTCAACGACCCGTCGATGCCGGCGCTCGTGGAGATGGTGCGCGGGGAGCTGGGCGGGGACGCGGTGCTGTCGGTGCTGGCGCACCACGTGGAGCTGGCCCCGGGCGGGCGCATCCCGTCCTTCCTCATGAACGGCGAGGAGAAGTACTGGTCCAAGGGGTACCTGGCGCGGGTGACCGAGCACGCCGACGAGGTGGTGCTGCCGGGGACGGACCCGGGGATGCCCGCGGACGCCATGGACGGCGGGTTCACGGTGCGGCAGGTGACCGAGGCGGTGTCGGCGCTGAGCACCCGCGAGGAGGTGACGGTCCGCTTCGGGGTGCCCCCCGGCGAGCAGGCGGAGACGGCGCTGGCGGCGATCCGCATCGGCACGACGCGGGCGCAGGCTCCCGAGCGGGTGCGCCTGGGGGTGAGCCTGTCCGATCCGGCGGACCTGCGGCTCTACACGGCAGGGTGGCTGGGCTGAGCAGTGGGCGCCATGCGGCATACTGGAAGTCCGTGTCTCGGACTTCCACGTTCTTTCAAGCCCTGTGGAACCACACACCCGGCGTCGACGCCCGTGTCGGCCGCTCACGGAACGGCTGCCCGTGAGCAGAGCCCGCGGATCGACCGGCGCACAAGCACAGATCAACTGGAGCACGTTTTCGCATGGCGAACATCAAGTCGCAGAAGAAGCGCATTCGGCAGAACGAGAAGGCCCGTGTCCGCAACCAGGCGGTGCGCTCTTCGCTGAAGACGGCCGTCCGCCGGTTCCGTGAGGCTGCCGAGACCGGGAACGTCGAGCAGGCCACCGTGGCCCAGCGCTCCGCCGCCCGCGCCCTGGACAAGGCCGTGAGCAAGGGCGTCATCCACAAGAACCAGGCCGCGAACCGCAAGAGCGCGATCGCCAAGCGCCTGCACGACCTGCAGAGCGCCTAGAGCCCTTCCCCGAAGGCCCGGCCCCGTGCGGGGGCCGGGCCTTCGGGTTATCCACAGGCCGCGCACACCCGCTGGCACACGGTGACCGGGCTCCCTACCTTGGGCTCATGACCCCTCGAAACGACCAGCAGGAACGACTCCGGGCCCTGGGCCTGGACGCCTCACCGGCCGCGCGCCGGCTGCGCGCCCGCATCCCGCGCCCCGCCCCCGAACCCGCCGAGGGCATCCCGAGCGCCCCGTACTCGGTGGACGCCTGGCCCGAGCGCGACCCGCACGACCGCGCCCCGGCGCCCCCGGACCCGGAGCCGGACGCCGCCCGCACCGTGCGCACCCCGCCGCCGCGCGACCCGCCCCCGTGGACCGGCGCCCGGCTCCCCCACCCGCCCCTCACCGACGGCACCACCGAGCGCCTCCACCCGGCCCGCCCCCGCCCGTCCGGGGCGCCCCCGACCACCGCCCCGCCCTGGGACACACACCCCACCCCGGAGCGCACCCGCAGCGGGAGCGACCCCACCCCGGACGGTGGCCCCCCGCGTGCGGGCAGGGCACTCCCGGACCACGACACACACTCCATGGCCGGGCACCCCCGGAACGGGAACGGACCGCCCCCGGACGACGGCTCCACCCACCCGGCCGAGGCGCCCCCGCCCTGGGACACACGCCCTATCCCGCAGCGCCCCCGGAGCGGGAGCGTCCCCGCCGCGGCCTACAGCCTCTCCTACACGACCACCCCGGACCACGACACACGCTCCATGGCCGGGCACCCCCGGGACGGGCGCGACCCCGGCCCTGACGGCAGCCCCCCGCGCCCGGGCCGGGCGCTGGCGCGTGACGGGGACGAACCCACCTCGGGCGATGGCCCTCTGCGTGCGGGCGGGACGCCTCCTGGCCGAGACGCACGGCCCACGGCGGGGCGCTCTCGGAACGGGCGCGGCCCCGATCCGAACGGCGGCTCCACGCACGCGGGCGGGACGTCGGCGGGTGACAGGGGCGAGCCGGGGCACGAGGGGCTCGGCACGGTGTCGGCGTGGCGGCGCGCGGGCGCCGGGGCGCGGCGGCGGGCCGACGGGGACCCCGGCTCCGGGGTGCGCGGGGGCGCGGACGGCGCTGCCCCTGCCCGGCGGGACGGGGAGGAGCGGATCCCTCGGGTGCCGAGCGGGTACACCGAGTTCCTCCCCCCGCGGGGCGGGCTCGTGGAGCGGCTGGCGCGGCGGTGGCCGCCCGAGGCGACCATGTCCCGGCGGGCCGTGGCGGCCCTGCTCGTCGTGGCGGTGGCCGCGGTCGCCGCCGTGCTGCTCCTGCGCGAGCGCCCCACAGAGGTCGTCGCGCCCGAGACCGTCGCGCACACGCTCCCCGCCGAGGCGGCCACGCCCAGCGCCGCGGCGGCCTCCCCCGAGGCGGACGTGGTCGTGCACGTGGGCGGCGAGGTCGAGGACCCCGGGCTGTACACGCTGCCACCCGGTTCGCGGGTGGCGGACGCGGTGGAGGCCGCCGGGGGCGCACTCCCCGACGCCGACATGGACCTGCTCAACCTGGCCCGCTCCCTGGTGGACGGCGAGCAGATCCTGGTGGGCCTGCCGCAGCCGGAGGCGGCGGCCCCGTCCGCGGGCACCGCCGGTGGCCCGCTGGTGAACATCAACCAAGCCGACGAGACGGAGCTGGAGACGCTGCCCCGCGTGGGCGAGGTCACCGCGGTCAACATCGTCTCCTACCGCGAGGCCAACGGGCCGTTCACCAGCGTGGACGACCTCCTCAACGTCGACCGCATCGGCGCCAAGACCCTGGAGGAGATCCGCCCGCACGTGACCGTCGGCTGAGGACCGGGGCCCGGAGCGCCCCGGAAGGAGGTGGTGGAGGTGGTGGTGTGGCTGGGGACGGACGGGTACGGGGTGGGGCGGCCGGTGGACCTGCGGTCGGTGGTGCCCGCCGCGGCCGCGTGGGCGGCCGCGCTGGCCGCCCCCGCGGCACCGCCCTGGGCGGCGTGGGCGCTGGGCGGTGCGGCCTGGTGCGCGGCGGTGCTGGTGTTCCTGCTGGCGCGGGCGCCGGCCGAGGCGCTGGCGCTGACCACCGCCGCCGCGCTGGCCTGCGCCGGGACCGTCGCGGTGGTCGCCGGGGTCCAGGTGCACCGGGTGGCGGTCGGCGCGGCCCGGGCCGCCGTGGAGGCGGGCGGCGAGGTGGAGTTCACCGCCCGGGTCACCGGCGACCCGCGGGCGCGCGCCGGGACACCGCGGCCGGGCCGGCCGGAGTGGCTCGTCCACGCGCGGGTGAGCGCAGCGGACGGGCGCCCGGGGAACGCCGAACCCGTGGTCCTGCTCGCCTCCGGCCGGGAGTGGCCCCGGCTGCTGCCCGGCCAGTCCCTCACCGCCCGCGGCGTGTTCGTCCCCGCCGAGGACGACCCCTTCCTCGGCGCCCTGGTCCTGGTGCGCGGCCCGCCCCTGGAGGTGGCCCCGCCCGACCGGTGGCAGCGGTTCGCCGGCGACGTGCGGGCCGGGCTGCGCGGCGCCGCCGCCGGCCTGCCCGAGCCCGAGCGCGGGCTGTTGCCCGCCCTGATCGTCGGCGACACCTCCGGGGTGGACGAACAGGTGGCGGAGGACTTCCGGGCGACCGGGATGACGCACCTCCTCACCGTCAGCGGCGCCAACCTCGCCATCCTGACCGGGGTGGTCGTGGCGCTGGGCCGCCTGGTGCGCGCGCCGCCGTGGTGGACGGTGGCGGGCGGGGCCGTGATGATCTGGCTGTTCGTCCTGGTCTGCCGCCCCGAACCCAGCGTGGTGCGGGCCGCCTTCATGGGCTCCCTCGCCCTGCTGGCGCTGGCGACCGGCCGCACCCACATGGCGCTGGGCGCGCTGGGCGTGACCGTGGTGGGGGTGCTGTTCGCCGCCCCCGCCCTGGCGTCCTCCTACGGCTTCGCGCTGTCGGTGCTGGCCACCGCGGGCATCGTGCTGCTGGTGCCGCGCTGGACCCGGGAGTGGTCGGCGTCGGTCCCCCGGGTGGTGGCCGAGGCCCTGGCCGTGGCGGTGGCCGCGCACCTGGCGGTCGCCCCGGTGGTGGTGACCCTGTCCGGTGAGGTGTCGTGGGTGGCGGTCCCCGCCAACGTGCTGGCCGCCCCGGTGGTGGCGGTGGTGACGGTGCTGGGCTCCCTGGTCGCCGCCCTGGCGGTGGTCGCGCCGACGGCGGCGGCCGCGGTGGCGGTGGTGCCCGGCTGGGGCGTGGCCTGGATCGCGGCGGTGGCGCAGGCGGGCGCCCGCGTCCCGTACGGGGCGCTGCCCTGGCGGACCGACCTCGCGGGGGCGCTGCTGCTGGCCGTCCTGGTGGTGGCGCTGGTGGTGTCCCGGGGCCGGGTGCGGCGGGTGCTCGCCGCCGGGACGGCGGCGGTGCTGCTGCTGGCCGCCGCGGCGCGCTGCCTGCCCGGCGGGTGGCCGCCGCGGGACTGGGCGGTGGCGGCCTGCGACGTGGGCCAGGGCAGCGCCTTCGTGCTGTCGGTGGCTCCCGGTGCCGCGGTGGTGGCGGACACGGGCCGCGACCCCGAGGCGGTCGACGCCTGCCTGGAGCGCCTGGGCGTGCGCGAGGTCCCCCTGCTGGTGCTGAGCCACGACCACGCCGACCACGTGGACGGCACCTCCGGGGTGCTGAGGCACCGCCGGGTGGACCGGGCCCTGGTCCCGCCGGGGTTCGGCGGCTCCCCGGTGGGCGGGCTGCTCGCGGGGGCCGGGGTGGAGCAGGCGGCCGCCGAACGCGGGGACCGGCTGCGCGTGGGCGCCTGGACGCTGCGCGTCCTGTGGCCGCCGCCCGGCTTCCGCGGCTCCGTCAACGACGGCTCGGTGGTGGTGCGCGCCGATGCCCCTCACCTTTCGGTGCTGCTGCCCGGCGACGTCGAGGAGGAGGCGCAGCGCCGGCTGCTCGGGGAGCCGCTGGCCGTGGCGGTGCTGGCGGTCCCCCACCACGGGTCGGCCGCGCAGGTCCCGGAGTTCCTGGAGGCCACGGGGGCGCGGATCGCGCTGACCTCAGTGGGCGCCGACAACCCCTACGGCCACCCGGCGCCGTTCACGCAGAGCGTGCTGCGCCGGATGGGCGCGCTGGACCTGCGCACCGACCTGTCGGGGGACATCGCGGTGGTCGGCACCGGCGAGGGCCCCGTGGCGCTGGTCCGGGGCCCCGACCGGTCGCTTCGGCGCGCGGGAGGTCGGTGGGGCGTGGCATGCTCGTGGTATGCCTGCACCCGCCCCGATCACGCTCATCGTCGGCGACGAGGAACTCCTCGTCGACCGGGCCGTCGCCGCCATCGTGGCCGCCGTCCGCGCCGAGGACCCGGAGGTGGACGTCCACGATCTGGTCCCCGCCCAGGTGGGCCCGCACACCCTGGTGGAGGTCACCTCGCCGTCGCTGTTCGGCGACCGCCGGGTGGTCGTGCTGCGCTCCTCCCAGGACCTGGTCAAGGACCTGGCCGAGACGGTGACGGCCTATCTCAAGGACCCGGCCGACGACGTCACCCTGGTCCTGACCCACGCGGGCGGCAACAAGGGCAAGGCCCTGCTGCAGGCGGCGCAGAAGGCGGGGGCGGCCCGGATCGACTGCAAGGGCCCGACCAAGGGCCCCGAGCGCGTGGCGTTCGTCAAGGCCGAGTTCTCGGCGGCGGGCCGGCAGATCACCCCGGACGCCGCCCAGGCGCTGCTGGACGCGGTCGGCAGCGAACTGCGCGAGATCGCGGCGGCCTGCACCCAGCTGATCGCCGACACCGAGGGGCGGGTGGACGCCGCCGCGGTGGCCCGCTACCACTCGGGCCGGGCGGAGGCGTCGGGGTTCACCGTCGCGGACCGCGCGGTCGAGGGCCGCCTGCCCGAGGCGCTGGAGCAGCTGCGCTGGTCGCTGGCGGTGGGCACCGCCCCGGTGCTGATCAACAGCGCGCTGGCGGGCGCGGTGCGCGGCATCGCCGTGGTGGCGGGCCCCTCGCGCGGGGGCTCGGACGCCGACCTGGCCAAGAGCGCCAAGGTGCCGCCGTGGAAGCTGCGCACCCTGCGCCAGCAGGCGCGCGGCTGGTCCCCGGCGGGCATCGGTCGGGCGATGGCGGTGGTGGCCGAGACCGACGCGCTGATCAAGGGCGCGGGCCGCGACCCGGAGTACGCCCTGGAGCGCGCCGTCATCGAGATCGCCCGGGCCCGCGGCCGCCGCTAGGCCCTGCTTCTCCGGGCGGGTCGAGGCGCGGAGCCGGACCGAGGCTCCGGCACGGCCGCGTCGGGGCCCCCGGCCCGCCCGTCCCGGCGGTCACGCCCCGGGTTCCGTCCGGACAGGCCGGTCACCCGCTCCACGGCAGGCGACCCGGCCTTGCCCTCGTACCTGTCGGCCTCGGTTCCGGGTTCCGCCCGGACAGGCCCACCGCCCGCTCCACAGCGCAGCGCTCGCGGCAGGCGGCCCGGCCTCGCCTTCGTACCTGTCGGCCGCGGTCCCAGGTCCCGCCCGAACAGGCCAGCGCCCGCTCCGCGGCGCAGCACTTGCGGCAGGCCCCGGCCGCCCCCTCGTCCCGGACGGTCGCGGCCCCGGGTCCCGTCCGGACAGGCCGGCGCCCGCTCCGCGGCGCAGCGCTCGCGGCAGGCCCCCGGCCGGGGCCGCCCGCCGGCGCACCTCAGCTAGTGGATGGTGCGGCCGCCCTGCCACACGTGCAGGGCCTTGAGGCCCATCGACCACGCGAACGCGCCCTCGTGGTCGGCGTCCCACTGGACCAGGTCGGCGAGGCTGCCGGGGGTGAGCATGCCGCGGTCGGCGATCCCCAGGGCGCGGGCGCCGCCGACGGTGGCGGCGTGCAGCGCCTCCTGGACGGTCATCTGGAACATGGCCACGGCCAGGGAGATGATGAGCGGCATGGACGTGGCGCCGCTCTGCCCGGGGTTGTGGTCGGTGCCCAGCCCGACGGGCACCCCGTGGTCGAGCAGGGACCGCACCGGCGGGCGGCGGCGCTCGTGCAGCGAGGTGGTGGGGCAGGCCACCACGGGGGTGCGGGTGGCGGCCAGCGCCAGGATGTCCTCGTCGTCGGTCTCGTGCAGCAGGTCCACCGAGGTGCAGCCGAGCTCGGCGGCCATGCGCACCGCCCCGTGGCGGGGGCGCGAGCAGGCGTGCAGCGTGGTGCGCAGCCCGACGGACTGGCCCACGGACAGCAGCATCCGCGCGTCGTCGGTGGTGAACTGCCGGTTGTCGCAGTAGACGTCCACCCCGTCGGCGCCCACCTGGGCGGCGTCGGCCAGCCAGGAGGCGGCGGTGGCGACGTACTCGGCGGGGCGGCCGAAGAACTCCGGCGGCACCCCGTGGGCGGGGAAGAACGTGATGTGCAGGCGCGGCATGCCGGGCTCCTCCTCCAGGGAGCGCAGCAGGCGCACGTCGGCCAGTTCGCCGTCGCGGGTCAGGTGGTAGCCGGTCTTGGCCTCGACGGTGGTGGTCCCGGTGATGACCCAGTGCCGCAGCCGCTCCCGCACGGCGTTGCACAGCGTCCAGGGGTCGGTTCCGCGCGTGATGGTGACGGTGGTGGACACCCCGCCCCCGGCCGCGAAGATGTCCCCCTGGGAGGCGCCCTTGGCCCACATGCTGACCTCGGCGTAGCGGTCGCCCGCGTAGACGGGGTGGCAGTGGGCGTCGATGAGTCCGGGCGTGATGAGCCCGCCGCCGATGTTGATGATGTCGTCGACGTCGGTGAGGTCGTCGTAGACCCCGGGCAGGTGCTGGGGCAGTTCGGCGGCGGGGCCGACCCAGGCCACCCGCTCGTCGTCGATCAGGAGCGCCGCCTTGGTCAGCATCTCGTCGCCGGTCCACAACCGACCGATGTTGCTGAGGAGTACGACCGCCATGGTCAGCCGCCGGTCAGTTCCGCCGCGTGGAGGGAAGGGAGGGGTCGTGCAGGGAACGGGCGGACATGGCGACCTCGTATCTGGAACGATCCGACAGGGCCGACGGGGGCGGCCGGGGGCACCGCCGCGCGGGTCGGGGATCGCGGCGCGCCGGGCGCGCCGTGTCCGCCGGGCTCTGGGGCTGCGGCAGGTGCTCCAAAACCGTAGTCCATTCCCGGACTCCGTGTACACCTCTCCACAGGGACGAATGCGAGCGTTCCGCCGTATACCTCGCGAGAGGCCGACGTGACGAACCCCATGTCCGCCCGCGGCGACCTGCGGACATCCGATGTCCGGCGGGCACGCGGACCCCCGTTCGCGAACGTGAGACCCCTCCGGCCGCGGCGCATCCGGCTCCGGACGCACGGAACGGGCCCGGCCGTGCGGCCGGGCCCGTTCGAGGGCCGGTCAGGCGGTGCTGAGGGCGAACTCCTCCAGCCTGCCCGCCAGGACCTGCGAGACGAAGGCGTGCAGCTCGGTGCCCTCCTCGGTGTGCTCCTCCGCGAGGACGCGCCCCTCCTCGTGCACCTTGGCGACCAGGTCGCCGCGCGAGTAGGGCACACGGACGCGCACCTCGTGCGCGAGCTCGGGCAGCGACTCGGCCAGGGCGGTGACCAGCGCGGCCACGCCCTCCCCGGTCCGGGCGGAGACCTCGACCATGTCGGGGTAGCGGGTGCGCAGCGCCTTGAGCACGTCCGGGTCGGCCGCGTCGACCTTGTTGACCACGATCAGCTCGGGCACGTCGGTGGCGTCGATGTCGGCGAACACCTCGCGCACCGCGGCGATCTGGCTCTCGGGGTCGGGGTGCGACCCGTCGACCACGTGCAGGATGAGGTCGGCGTCGGCGACCTCCTCCAGGGTGGACCGGAACGCCTCCACCAGCTGGTGCGGCAGGTGCCGGACGAACCCGACGGTGTCGCTGAGCGTGAACGCCCGGCCGTCGGGCGTGCGCGCCTGGCGGACCGTGGGGTCCAGGGTGGCGAACAGGGCGTTCTCCACCAGGACTCCGGCGCCGGTCAGCCGGTTGAGCAGGCTGGACTTGCCGGCGTTGGTGTACCCGGCGATGGCCACCGAGGGCACCTGGCGGGTGCGGCGGACGTCGCGCTTGACGTCGCGGGCGATGCGCATGTGGGCGAGCTGCCTGCGCAGCTTGGCCATCTTGTCGTTGATGCGCCGCCGGTCGGTCTCGATCTTGGTCTCACCGGGACCGCGCAGGCCCACGCCGCCGCCGGCGCCGCCGCCACCGGACCCGCCGGCCTGGCGGGACAGGCTGTCGCCCCAGCCGCGCAGGCGCGGGAGCAGGTAGTTGAGCTGGGCCAGTTCGACCTGGGCCTTGCCCTCGCTGCTGCGCGCGTGCTGGGCGAAGATGTCCAGGATGAGCGCGGTGCGGTCGACGACCTTGACCTTGACGACGTCCTCCAGCTGGCGCAGCTGGCCGGGGGTGAGCTCACCGTCGCAGATGACGGTGTCGGCCCCGGTGGACTCGACGATGTCGCGCAGCTCGGCGGCCTTGCCCTTGCCGACGTAGGTGGCGGGGTCGGGCTTGGAGCGGCGCTGGGTGAGGCCCTCCAGGACCATGGCCCCGGCGGTCTCGGACAGCGCGGCCAGCTCGACCAGCGAGTTGTCGGCGTCGGCCTGGGTGCCGCTGGTCCACACGCCGATCAGGACGACGCGCTCCAGCCGCAGCGACCGGTACTCGACCTCGGTGATGTCGGTGAGTTCGGTGGACAGCCCCTGGACGCGGCGCAGCGCGTGCCGGTCGGCGAGTTCCATCTCGCCCTGGTCGGGGACGTCCCCGTACGGGTGACGGTCGCCGCCGGTGTCGCGACGGGACCCCTCACCGCTGTCGGTCCCGTTCCCGTCGGCGAACGTGTCGTGGAGCCTCTCCTCGTCGGCGGCCTCGAAGGCCGCGCGGGTGCTTCCACGGGTTTCAGCAGTACTCATATCCCTCCAGGTGGGTCAACGCGATCACCGGGGTGATTCTTCCCGGTCCGCGCCGCGCGGACCACCCCGTCGATGGTGACACGCGCTTCCCGGCGGGGCACCTGAATTATCGCAGGCCACGTGGCGGAAGACACTCTGCCGTCGCGGGGTCCTCAAATGCCTTCTATCGGCCTGGACACAAGAACCGCGGAAGTTATCAGAGAATTTTCAACAAGCTTCACGCTGTGCGAAACTTCGTAGTCATGCAGGGTGGGGGCTGCGTTGACCCCGCCTCATCGACAACGGTAGCGTTTTCCACATCCCAGAAGCTTGTTTCGTATTGCGGAAGGTTTGCCATGGGCGCCACCCACGGGGTCGAGATCACCGGCCCCCTCAACGACCGGTTCGACGAGATCCTCACCGACGAGGCGCTCGCCCTCGTCGCCGAGCTGCACCGCGCCTTCGAGGAGCGCCGCCAGGAGCTCCTGGCCGCGCGCAGGGTCCGTGAGGAGCAGGTCGCCTCCGGTACCGACCTCGACTTCCTCCCCGAGACGAAGCACATCCGCGAGGACGACTCCTGGCGGGTCGCCCCGCCCGCCCCCGGCATCACCGACCGCCGCGTCGAGATCACCGGCCCTACCGAGCGCAAGATGACCATCAACGCGCTCAACTCCGGCGCCAAGGTGTGGCTCGCCGACTTCGAGGACGCCAACACCCCGCTGTGGGAGAACATGATCCAGGGGCAGCTCAACCTGCGCGACGCCCTGGACCGCACCATCGACTTCACCTCCCCGCAGGGCAAGACCTACGCCCTGAAGGACGACGGGGAGCTGGCCACCATCGTGGTCCGCCCGCGCGGCTGGCACCTGGACGAGAAGCACATCCTCGTCGACGGCCAGCGCACCAGCGGCGGCATCGTCGACTTCGCCCTCTACTTCTTCCACTGCGCGCAGCGCCAGCTGGACAAGGGCAAGGGCCCGTACTTCTACCTGCCCAAGATGCAGAGCCACCTGGAGGCCCGGCTCTGGAACGACATCTTCGTCCTGGCCCAGGAGCGCCTCGGCATCCCCCGCGGCACCATCCGCGCCACCTGCCTCATCGAGACCATCCCGGCCGCGTTCGAGATGGAGGAGATCCTCTACGAGCTGCGCGAGCACTCCGCGGGCCTGAACGCCGGCCGCTGGGACTACCTGTTCAGCATCATCAAGACGCACCGCACCCGGGGCCGGGCCTTCGTGCTGCCCGAGCGCAACGCCGTCACCATGACCGCGCCGATGATGCGCGCCTACACCGAGCTGCTGGTCAAGACCTGCCACAAGCGCGGCGCCCACGCCATCGGCGGCATGGCCGCGTTCATCCCCTCCCGCAGGGACGAGGAGGTCAACAAGGTCGCCTTCGCCAAGGTCCGCGACGACAAGTCCCGCGAGTCCGGCGACGGCTTCGACGGCTCCTGGGTCGCCCACCCCGACCTGGTGCCGATCGCCATGGAGGTCTTCGACGGCGTCCTGGGCGAGAAGCCCAACCAGATCGACAGGCAGCGCCCCGAGGTCGAGGTGACCGCGGCCGACCTGCTGGCCGTGGACCGCACCCCGGGCGGCGTCACGCAGGCGGGCCTGCGGGGCAACATCAACGTCGCGCTGCAGTACCTGGCGGCCTGGATGGGCGGCAACGGCGCGGTGGCGATCCACAACCTCATGGAGGACGCCGCCACCGCCGAGATCTCCCGCTCCCAGATCTGGCAGTGGCTGCACAACGGCATCACCCTCGACGACGGCCCCGAGGTCACCGCCGAGCTGGTCACCCGGATCATCGACGAGGAGCTGGCGGCCATCCGCGAGTCCCAGGGCGCCGCCTTCGACGAGGGCCTGTACAAGCAGGCCAAGGAGCTGTTCTCCGAGGTCGCGCTGGCCGACGAGTACATCGACTTCCTCACCCTGCCCGCCTACGAGCGCATGCCGTAGGACGCACCGGGCCCCGCGCCCCGCATCCGGCGGCCTCCCACCGGGAGGCCGCCCCGCGGCGGCCCGGGCCACCGGCCCACGGGGCGGCGGTCCCTCCGGACCGCCGCCCCTGCGTGTACCTCACCGACGGCACATTCCGCCCAACGAAAGAGAAATTCCGCACGCCCCTCTTGTGTCTCGGGCCACACGGCCGTAGTTTTCCCTCGCGGGGCCGTCCACACAGAGGTCTGACCGCACCCGCGCCGACAGCCCGGGAGGCGCCATGCCCGACACCGCCGACCCGATCCCGGCCGCCGTGGCCGCGCTCGTCCCCCGCCTGCGGGAGATCTGCGGCGAGGACGGCGTCCTGACCGACGCCTCGCGGCGCCGCGTCTACGACAGCGACGGCATCACCCACCACCGCGAGGTCCCCGGTGTGGTGGTGCTGCCCACCACCGCCGAGCAGGTCGCCGCCGTGGTGGGGCTGTGCGCCGAGACCGGGGTGCCGTTCGTCCCCCGCGGGGCGGGCACCGGACTGTCCGGTGGCGCGCTCCCCCACCCCGAGGGCGTGCTGCTGACCACCTCCCGCATGCGCCGCATCGTCGAGGTCGACCCCGACAACGAGTGCGCCGTGGTCGAGCCCGGGGTGACCAACCTCGACGTCAGCCGGGCCGCCGCGCCGTACGGCTACTACTACGCGCCCGACCCCTCCAGCCAGCAGGTGTGCTCGGTGGGCGGCAACGTCGCCGAGAACTCCGGGGGCGCGCACTGCCTCAAGTACGGGTTCACCGTCAACCACGTGCGCGGACTGGACGTGGTCACCCCCGACGGCGCCCTGGTCCGCCTGGGCGGCAAGGCCTCCGAGGCGCCCGGCCACGACCTCATCGGCGCGTTCATCGGATCCGAGGGCACCCTGGGCGTCGCCACCCGGATCACCGTGGGCCTGACCCGGCTGCCCGAGCGGACCGTCACCCTGCTGGCGGCGTTCACCTCCATGGACGCGGGCGGGCGCGCGGTCGGCGACATCATCGCCGCCGGGGTGCTGCCCTCGGCGATCGAGATGATGGACGCCCTGGCGATCGAGGCCGCCGAGGCCGCCGTGGCCTGCGACTACCCGGCGGGCGCCGCGGCGGTGCTCATCGTGGAGCTGGACGGCCCTGCCGCCGAGGTGGAGGCCGAGCTCGCCGAGGTGACCCGGCTGTGCGCGGCCGCGGGGTCGTTCGAGACCCGCACCGCCGCCGACGCCGACGAGCGGGCCCGGATCTGGAAGGGCCGCAAGTCGGCGTTCGCCGCCGTGGGCCGGATCAGCCCCTCCTACATCGTCCAGGACGGGGTGGTGCCCCGCACCGCCCTGTCCGAGGTGCTGCGCCGCATCACCGAGCTGTCGGAGGAGAGCGGCATCCGGGTCGCGAACGTGTTCCACGCCGGGGACGGCAACCTGCATCCGCTGGTGCTGTTCGACGACGCCGAACCCGGGGCGGGCGAACGCGCCGAGGAGGTATCGGGGGCCATCCTCGACCTGTGCGTGGAGCACGGCGGGTCCATCACCGGCGAACACGGGGTGGGCGTGGACAAGGCGTGCAAGATGCCGCGCATGTACTCCCCCGACGACCTGGCGACCTTCGACCTGTTCCGGAGGGCCCTGGACCCGGAGGGCATCGCCAACCCGTACAAGCTGCTGCCCACCCCGCGCCTGTGCGGGGAGAGGCCGGGCGTGCGCACGGGTGTGCACCCGCTGGTGGAGTCGGGTCGGGCCGAGCAGTTCTGAGCGAAGGGACCGGTGTGACGCGGCAGGGGATCGAGGGCGTCCGCCCGGGCGGGCCGGAGGACGCCGTGTGCGGCGTCGTCCCGGCGCGCGCGGCGCGCCCGCGGGACGTGGACGGACTGGCGGGGCTGCTGGCGGAGGCGGCCCGGAACGGGTGGTCGGTGGCCGTCCGCGGCGGCGGCACCGCCCTGGACTGGGGAGGCCGGCCGGCCTCCGCCGACCTGCTGGTGGACACCGGAGGGCTGGTCCGGATCGACCACGACGCGGGCGACCTGGTGGTGGAGGTCGGCGCGGGCACGCCGGTGGCCGAGCTCTCGGCGGTGCTCGCGAAGGCGGGCCAGCGCCTGTCGGTCGACCCGGTCCGTGCCGGGGGGACCGTGGGCGGGCTGCTGGCCACCGGCCTGTCGGGGCCGCGGCGACTGCTCACCGGAGCGCTGCGGGACCTGGTCATCGGCATGACGGTGGTGCGCCCGGACGGGGTCATGGCGCGCAGCGGCGGCCGGGTGGTCAAGAACGTCGCCGGCTACGACCTCGCCAAGCTGCACGTCGGCGGGTACGGCACCCTCGGGGTCATCGCCTCCGCCGCCTTCCGCCTGCACCCCCTGCCCCCGGCGCTGCGGCTGCTGGAGCTGCCGCTGCCCTCCCTCGCCCACGCCGAACGCCGCCTCACCGTGCTGCGGGCGAGCCACGCCGTGCCCGCCGCGGTGGAACTCGACTGGCCCGTGGAGGGGCGGTCGCGCCTGCGCGTCGTGCTGGAGGGCACCCCCGAGGGCGTCGACTCCCGTGCCGCCGGGCTGCTGGAGTCCCTGGCCCCCGGGCTGCCCGCCGAGGAGGTGCGGGTGGCCGACCGGCTCCCCGACGACTGGGGCCTGCTGCCGGCCGAGGGCACCCTGATCCGCCTGTCCGTGCCCCCGGCGGAGGCCGCCGCGGCCGCGGCCCGCGCCGCCGAGCTGGGCGGGGCCGTGGACACCGACGTGCGCACCACCGGGTCGGCGCGGGCCGGGACGCTGGTCACCGCCGTCCCGCCGGGCGCTTCCGTGGCCGCCGTCACCGTGCTCCTGGAGGGGCTCCGCTCCCACTCCGGCTGGACCGCGACCGTCGTCCGGGCGGAGGAGCACCTGCACGCGGCGGGCATCGACCTGTGGGGCGAGGTGCCCGGACTCGCGGTGATGCGCGCGGTCAAGGACGCCATGGACCCCGGCCACCGCATGGCACCCGGGCGCTTCGTAACCGGCGCCCCGCACACCCCCAGGGAGGAATGACCGTGACCGACCTGCCCGACCCCGCCGCCGACCGCCCCTTCGAGGAGCTGCTGGGCGACTGTGTGCACTGCGGCTTCTGCCTGCCCACCTGCCCCACCCACGTGCTGTGGGGGCAGGAGATGGACTCCCCGCGCGGGCGCATCCACCTCATGGCGCAGACCCACGACGACGTGCTCACCGAGGCCGCCGTCGGCCACTTCGACAACTGCCTGGGCTGCCTGGCCTGTGTGACCGCCTGCCCCTCGGGGGTGGCCTACGACGCCCTCATCGACCGCACCCGGGTCCGGGTGGAGGAGGAGCACCGGAGGCCGCTGCCCGAGCGGGCGCTGCGCGGCGCGGTGTTCGCGCTCTTCCCCCACCGGCGGCGGCTGCGCATGCTGCGCGGCCCCCTGCGCGCCTACCAGGCGTCGGGGGCGTCCGCGCTGGTGCGCCGGTCCGGGCTGCTGGACCGGGTCTCCCCCGCGCTGGCCACCATGGAGCGCGTCGCCCCGCCGCTGTCGGCCCCGCCGCCCGCCCTCCCCGAACTGGTCCCGGCGGTGGGCCGGGCGCGGGCCCGGGTGGGGATGCTGCTGGGCTGCGTGCAGGACGCGTTCTTCCCCGACGTGAACACCGCGACGGCGCGGATCCTGGCGCTGGAGGGCTGCGACGTGGTCGTCCCCCGCGACCAGGGCTGCTGCGGCGCGCTCTCGGGCCACGCCGGGCGGGGCGCCGAGGCGGCGGGGTTCCTGGAAGCGCTGATCGGGGCGTTCGAGCGCGCCGGCGTGGAGCGGATCGTGGTGAACTCGGCGGGCTGCGGCTCGGGGATGCGCCACGCCGAGCGGGTGCTGTCCCAGGCCGGGGCCGACGACTCCCTGGTGCGGCGGGGCCGGGCGTTCGCCGCCAAGGTCGTGGACCTCACCGAGTTCCTGGTGGACCTGGGGCCGGTGGCCGAACGCCACCCGCTGCCGCTGCACGCGGCCTACCACGACGCCTGCCACCTGTCCCACGGCCAGGGCGTGACCCGCCAGCCGCGCGCGCTGCTGGCGGGCATCCCCGGGCTCACGCTGTCCGACCTGCCGAACAGGGAGATCTGCTGCGGCTCGGCGGGCGTCTACAACCTCTTCAACCCCGAACCGGCCCGGGAGCTGGGCGACCGCAAGGCCGCCGACGCAGCCTCGACCGGCGCCCGGCTGCTGGTGTCGGGCAACCCCGGCTGCTCGCTGCAGGTCGCCTCGGCCCTGGAGAGGGCGGGCACCCCGATGGCGGTGGCGCACACCGCCCGGGTCCTGGACGCCTCCCTGCGCGGCCTGTCCGTGCGGAGCCTGCTGGGAGACGGCTGAGGCGGGTCAGAGCAGGGAGGTCTCGCCCTCGGCCACGATGACGGCCGGCCCGCGCAGGCGGGCACCGTCGGCGTCGAGGAACACGGTGCACTCGCCGCCCGGGACGCGCACCCGCCAGGTGGCGCCCTCCCCGGGCGGGGTGGCGGCCGCCGCGGCGGCGACGATGCCGGTGCCGCAGGAGCGGGTCTCCCCGGCGCCGCGCTCGTACACGCGCATCCGCAGCACGCCCGGGGCCTCCTCGTTGTACACCTCGACGTTGGCCCCGGCGGGGAACGCCTCGGGGTCCAGCGCCGGCAGGGTACGCAGGTCCACCTCGGCGACCGGCGCGGACACCTCGCAGGCCAGGTGCGGGTTGCCCACGGAGATGCGGACGCCCTCCACCGTGCGGTCGGCCAGCCGGGCCGCGGAGGTGCCCAGCCGCTCCACGCGGCCCATGTCTATGGTGATGTCGCCGTTCGCCTCGACGGTGACCTCCTTGGCCCCGTCGCGGGTGCCGACCTCGAACCGGTCCGCGTCCACGAGCCCGGCGTGGCGCAGGTAGCGGGCGAACACCCGCACCCCGTTGCCGCACATCTCGGCGATGCTGCCGTCGGCGTTGCGGTAGTCCATGAACCACTCGGTGCGCTCGGCGGTCCGGGCGGACGGGGCGAGCGCCTCGCCCAGGAGCCGGGTGCGCACCACGCGCAGGATGCCGTCGCCGCCGATCCCGGCGCGCCGGTCGCACAGCAGGCGGACGTCCGCCTCCGTGAGGCGGAGCTCCCCGTCGGGGTCGGGGAGGATCACGAAGTCGTTCTCGGTTCCGTGGCCCTTGGCGAATCGCATGCGCCCAGCGTAGTGCCCGCACGTGCCCGGCGACGCCCACGGGCCGCTTAGGCTGGGGGGATGATCAAGGTGATCGCGGTCGTGGGTCCGACCGCCGTGGGCAAGTCCGACCTGGCAGTGGAGCTGGCCCTGCGCTTGGAGGAGCGCACGGGGCGCCGCGGCGAGGTGATCAACGCCGACTCCATGCAGCTGTACCGGGGGATGGACATCGGCACCGCCAAGCTCCGATGGGAGGAGCGGCGGGGCGTGCCCCACCACCTGCTCGACATCTGGGACGTCACCGAGCCCGCGGACGTCGCCAGCTACCAGACGCTGGCGCGCGAGCTGGTGGAGGACTGCGCCGACCGGGACGTCCTGCCGATCCTGGTGGGCGGCTCCGGGCTGTACGTGCGGGCGGTCCTGGACCACCTGGAGTTCCCCGGCACCGACCCGCAGGTGCGCGGCCGGCTGGAGGCGGAGCTGGCCGAGGTGGGGCCGGGGGTGCTGCACGCCCGGCTGGCCGAGGCCGACCCGGCGGCGGCGCGGGCGATCCTGCCCGGCAACGGGCGCCGGATCGTGCGGGCGCTGGAGGTCATCGAGCTGACCGGGCGGCCGTTCACCGCGACCATGCCCGACCACGCGTCGTTCTACCCGTGCACGCAGATCGGTCTGACCTCCCCGCGCCCGGACCTGGACCCCCGTATCGACCTGCGGGTGGACCGCATGTGGGAGCAGGGCCTGGTCGACGAGGTCCGCGAGCTGGACCGTCTGGGGCTGCGCGAGGGCCGCACCGCGTCCAAGGCGCTGGGGTACGCCCAGGCGCTGGCGCAGCTGGACGGGGAGCTGTCGGAGGAGGAGGCGCGGGCGGCGACCGCCCAGGCCACCCGCCGGTTCGCCCGGCGGCAGGAGTCGTGGTTCCGCCGCGACCCGCGGGTGCGCTGGCTGTCCTACGACGCGCCCGACCTGGTGGAGCGGGCGCTGCACCAGGTGGACACGGCACTGTCGGCGACCGGCGACGAGCCCGGCGAGGCGCTGGTGGACATCGCGACGATGGTCCCGCGGAACCTGTAACCGCGACCGGAACACCTGGGGGCGTGCCCGAAGGCACGCCCCCGCTTTCTTTTCCGCCCCTTCCTCCCCCCTCGCCTCCCGCGCCCCTCCCGCCGGGACGGGGGCTTGCCAGGGGCACCGCGACGGCCTATTTTTGACTGCGTGACCAGATTTGAAATCTGGTCACGCGGTCACGGATCGCGCGACCACGGATCGGGGGTGCGGGAACATGAGGGCATGGGCCGACAGGTCTCCCGACATTCCCCGAGCCACAGGAGCGACAGTGGTCACGACCGCAGGAACCCCCCGCGACGCCGAACGCGCCCGCCGAGCGGTGCGCATCCTCGACGCCGCGGGCGAACTACTCCTCTCGCTGGGCTACGGCAAAATCACCATGGAGGACGTGGCCCGCCGGGCGGGTGTCGGCAAGGGCACGGTCTACCTGCACTTCCCCACCAAGGAGGTGCTGTTCGGGCTGGTCGTGGTCCGGGTCCAGCTGGAGGTCGGCACCCGGCTCATCGAGGCCATGAGAACCGACCCCGCGGCGATCATGCCGGGGGCCACCGCCCGCTGGATCTACCTGACACAGCACGAGACCCCGCTGGTCAAGGCCATCCTCGCCCGCGACCCGCAGACCCTGGGCGGCATCGTCGAAACGGTCGGCACCACCCAGAGCGGGCTGATCGGCCTGCGGGCCCGCGTGATGCAGGAGTACTTCACGGTCCTGCGCGGGCACGGCCTGCTGCGCACCGACCGACCGGTCGAGGAGCAGAACTACCTGTTCGTCTCGTCCGTCCTGGGCGGGCTGGTCGCACCGCCCCTGCTGTCCCGGCAGTCCTACCCGGTCCCCGAAGCGCGGGTGCGCGCCGACATCCTCGGCGAGTCCGTGCGGCGGAGCCTGGAGGAGGACGCCGACCCCGACGCGCTGCTCGCCGCCCGCCCCGAGGTCCTCGCCCTGTTCGAGGGGCTCATGGGGTGGGCGCGCAAGGCGCTGGAGGAGTACCTCCCATCCACCGAGTGAACGCCCGGGAGGGCACATGAGCACTCAGACCCTGTTCGAACTGACGGCCCCGCCGGCCGACCTCGACCACGTCGAACTGCTGGAGCGCGTCCGCGCCGCCGGACCGCGGGCCCGCGCCACCATGGGCGGCATGGAGATGCGGCTGGTCGTGGACGACGCCGACGCCCGCACCATCCTGAGCGACCGCCGGTTCGTGGTCAACGCCGAGAACCTGCCCGGCGAGCGGACGGTGCCGTCCCGGCCGGAACTGCTGCTGGCCATGGGCATGCGGCCCGAACTGATCACCCACATCAGCGAGGGCCTGCTGGACAAGGACGGGGTCGACCACGTCCGGCTGCGCAAGCTGGTCTCGCGCACCTTCACCGTGCGCCGGATCGAGGCGATGCGCCCGCGCATCCGCGCCATCGCCGAGAAGCTCATCGCCGGCCTGCCCGACCGCGCCGAGGGCGCGTCCGTGGACCTGGTCGACCACTTCACCTACCCGCTGCCGATCGCCGTCATCTGCGACCTGCTCGGGGTGCCCGAGGAGGAGCGGGCGCCCTGGCGGGAGTGGGGGCACACCCTCACCTCGTTCAAGTTCTCCGACCTGGAGGAGATGAACGGGACGGTCGGCTCCCTGGTGGACGCCTCCCGGCGCCTCATCGCGCTGCACCGCGAGCACGAGTACGACGACCTGCTCGGCGACCTGGTCCGGGTCCGCGACGAGGACGGCGACCGGCTCTCGGAGGAGGAGCTGATCACGATGATCATCACCCTGGTCGTCGCCGGTCACGAGACCACCGCCAACCTCATCGCCAACGGGACCCACGCCCTGCTCACCCACCCCGACCAGCTGGCCGCGCTGCGGGAGGACCCCGGCCTGATGC
The DNA here is from genome assembly GCF_019598965.1 of Nocardiopsis sp. MT53. Taxonomy (NCBI): domain Bacteria; kingdom Bacillati; phylum Actinomycetota; class Actinomycetes; order Streptosporangiales; family Nocardiopsidaceae; genus Nocardiopsis; species Nocardiopsis sp. MT53. The sequence continues at coordinate 316,454 of NZ_CP080599.1, forward strand.
CGTCGGCGGTCCACGAGATGCTGCGCTGGTGCGGCCCGGTGTTCCAGACCCGGCCGCGGTTCGCCACCGAGGACGTCGAGCTGTCCACCACGACCATCCCGGCGGGCACCGCCGTGATCGCCATGGCCGCGGGGGCCAACCGCGACCCCCGGGTGCACCCCGAGCCGGAGCGGTTCGACATCACCCGGCACCGGGGCGAGCCCGGCGAGGCGCACCTGGCCTTCGGGCACGGGCTCCACTACTGCCTGGGCGCGGCGCTGGCCCGGGCGGAGGGGCAGGAGGCGCTCGCCGCGCTGCTGGCCGCCTTCCCCGGGCTGGCGCTGGACCCCGCGCGCCCGCCGGTGCGCCAGCCCAACCTGGCGTTCGTGCGGTTCGAGGACCTGTACGTGCTGCTCTAGGACGTGCGGGCCGGGGCGGCGCCACGCCCCGGCCCGCACCCCCGGCCCAACGACCTACGGGGCGCCCGGCCTGCCGATGGACTTCGCAGACCTGGAGGCCGAGCCCCGGGGCCGACCGGTCCGGGGACGGCGACGGCCCCGGTGCTCGCGCACCGGGGCCGTTCCACTCCTCGGGTCAGACGAGGTCGCAGCCGCCGACGGGGGCGGGCTGCTCGGCGGGCCTGCCGACGCGCGGCATGCCCAGCAGGACCTCGGGCCTGCGGTCCGCGACGGGCTCGCCGTTGCGGGCGGCCCAGGCGTCCCCGGCGCGGGTGCGGCGCAGGTCGCGCACCCCGGAGTCGGACACCAGGTGGTGCGGCGCGGCGTAGGTGACCTCGACGGTCACCACGTCGCCGGGCCGGGGCTCCTCGGCGTCGCCCACGGCGAAGTGCACGAGGCGGTTGTCGGGGGCGCGGCCGGACAGGCGGCGGCGCTCGCCGTCCTTGCGGCCCTCGCCCTCGGCGACCAGCAGCTCGACCTCGGTGCCGACCAGCTTCTTGTTCTCCTCCCAGGAGATCTGCTCCTGGAGGTCGACCAGCCTCTGGTAGCGCTCCTTGACGACCTCCGGCGGCACCTGGCCGTCCATGGTGGCGGCGGGGGTGCCGGGGCGCTTGGAGTACTGGAACGTGAACGCGGCCGCGAAGCGGGCCTCGCGGACCACGTGCAGCGTCTCCTCGAAGTCCTCCTCGGTCTCGCCGGGGAAGCCCACGATGATGTCGGTGGTGATGGCTGCCTGCGGCATGGCCTCGCGCACCTTCTCCACGATGCCCAGGAAGCGCTCCTGGCGGTAGGAGCGGCGCATCGCCTTGAGGACGCGGCTGGACCCCGACTGCAGCGGCATGTGCAGCTGCGGCATCACGTTGGGGGTCTGCGCCATCGCCTCGATGACGTCGTCGGTGAAGTCGCGCGGGTGCGGGGAGGTGAAGCGGACCCGCTCCAGCCCCTCGATCTCACCGCAGGCGCGCAGCAGCTTGGAGAACGCCTGCCGGTCGCCGAAGCCGCTGCCGTAGGCGTTGACGTTCTGGCCGAGCAGGGTGATCTCGCTGACGCCCTCGGCGACCAGGGCCCGCACCTCGGCGAGGATGTCGCCGGGGCGGCGGTCCTGCTCCTTGCCGCGCAGCGCCGGGACGATGCAGAAGGTGCAGGTGTTGTTGCACCCGACCGAGATCGACACCCACGCCGCGTACGCCGACTCGCGGCGGCTGGGCAGCGTGGAGGGGAAGTGCTCCAGCGACTCCGCGATCTCGACCTGCGCCTCCTTCTGGACGCGGGCGCGCTCCAGCAGGGCCGGCAGGGAACCGATGTTGTGGGTGCCGAACACGACGTCGACCCAGGGGGCGCGCCGGACGATCTCACCGCGGTCCTTCTGCGCCAGGCAGCCGCCCACGGCGATCTGCATGCCGGGGTTGGCGTCCTTGACCGGGCGCAGGTGCCCGAGGTTGCCGTACAGGCGGTTGTCCGCGTTCTCCCGGACCGCACAGGTGTTGAAGACGACGATGTCCGCGGTGGTGTCCTCGGCTGCGCGCGCGTACCCAGCGTCCTCCAGCAGACCGGAGAGGCGCTCGGAGTCGTGGACGTTCATCTGGCAGCCGTAGGTCCGCACTTGGTAGGTACGACTCTGGCTCACGTCCTCAGGCTATCCGGTGTCGCGGACCGCCCAAGGCCGCCGCGGAGGGGGTCACTCTCCGCACCCCGCACCCCGGAACCGGTTTAGTGACCTGTCGAACGGATATCGGACACATGAACTGCGAGAAAGGTGCTGTCTTCTGGTGACCGAACAATGCGGCCTCCAGAACGGCTGGAAACGATTCCAGTACAGTGAGTGACGAAACGCGTACCTACGCTCCGTCCGCATAACGGTTTCATCGATCACGCCGTAACAACTCAGCCACTCCGTTTGCGGCCCACGTTTTTAGTGATGACACCGCAACATCGACCCACTAGGTTCCGACCATGACCTCAACTCCTCTCGTCGTGCTGGAGAACGTCAACAAGCACTTCGGCGACCTGCACGTGCTCCGCGACATCAATCTGACGGTTAACTCCGGCGAGGTGGTAGTCGTCATCGGGCCGTCCGGTTCCGGCAAGTCGACACTGTGCCGCACGATCAACCGCCTGGAGACGATCGACTCCGGCGTGATCACCCTCGACGAACAGCCGCTCCCGGCCGAGGGCCGCGCGCTCGCGCGCCTGCGCAGCGACGTGGGCATGGTGTTCCAGTCCTTCAACCTGTTCGCGCACAAGACCGTGTTGCAGAACGTGACGCTGGGACCCATGAAGGTGCTGCGCAAGCCCAAGGGCGAGGCCGAGGCCCGCGGCATGGAACTGCTGGAGCGGGTCCGTATCGGCAACCAGGCCCACAAGTACCCGGCGCAGCTGTCCGGCGGACAGCAGCAGCGCGTGGCCATCGCCCGTGCCCTGGCGATGAATCCGAAGGTCATCCTCTTCGACGAGCCGACCTCCGCCCTGGACCCGGAGATGGTCCAGGAGGTCCTCGACGTCATGACCGACCTCGCGAGCGAGGGCATGACCATGGTCGTGGTCACCCACGAGATGGGATTCGCCCGCCGCGCCGCCAACCGGGTCGTGTTCATGGCCGACGGCGAGATCGTCGAGGAGAACACGCCCGACGAGTTCTTCACCAACCCGCAGTCGGAGCGGGCCCAGGACTTCCTCTCGAAGATCCTGACCCACTAGCAGTCCCCCCGGCCCACCGGGCCATGAGCTTCGCACGCATCTCAAGGAAGAGGTATCCCCAATGCGAGTCCGTCGCATCAGCACCGCTCTGGGCAGCGCCGCGGCCCTGGCGCTCGCCCTCACCGCCTGTGGCACCGCCGAGGTCGGCGGCGAGGGCGGCGAAGGCGGCGGCGAGGGCAACGGCGGTGGCGACACCATCACCATCGGCGTCAAGTACGACCAGCCGGGCCTGGGCCTGGACGAGGGCGGCACCCCCGTCGGCTTCGACGTGGACGTCGCCACCTACGTCGCCGGCGAGCTCGGCTACACCCCGGACCAGATCGAGTGGACCGAGGCCGCCTCCGCCAACCGCGAGTCCTTCCTCCAGCAGGGCACCGTCGACCTGATCTTCGCCACCTACTCGATCACCGACGAGCGCCGCCAGGTCGTGGACTTCGGCGGCCCGTACTACATCGCCCAGCAGGACATCCTGACCCAGGCCGACAACACCGACATCAACGGCCCCGAGGACCTCGAGGGCAAGACCCTGTGCTCGGCCTCCGGCTCCCGCTCGGCCAACAACATCGTCGACTCCGAGGAGGACGGCGGCCTGGGCGTCGACGCCCAGCTGCGCGAGGCCGGCAACTACTCCGAGTGCCTGGAGCTGCTCGGCAACGGCACCGTCGACGCGGTGACCACCGACAACACCATCCTCGCGGGCTTCGCCGCCCAGAACCCGGGCGAGTACCGGATGGTCAACAACCCGTTCGGCGAGGAGAAGTACGGCGTCGGAATGCCCGAGGGCTCCACCGACCTCTGCGAGCAGGTCAACGCGGCCATCACCAAGATGTGGGAGGAGGGCGCGGCCACCGAGTACCTGGAGACGGCCTTCGGTGAGACCGACTTCGCCTTCGAGGAGACCCAGCCCGCGCTCGACACCTGCGAGTAAGTCCGCCATCTGACCCCGTCCGGGAGGTGGGGCCGGGACGTCCCGGCGCCACCTCCCGGCCCTTGACCGGCTGGGACCCATGGAAGCCTTTCTCAGCAATATCGACAGGGTTGTCGACGGTTTCTCATGGACCGTCCGGCTCACCCTCCTCAGCGCCCTGTTCTCGTTCATCCTGGGCATCCTGCTCACCGCGATGCGGGTCTCCCCCGTCCCGCTGCTGCGCGGCCTGTCCACCGCCTACGTGGAGGGTGTCCGGAACACACCGTTGACCCTGGTGCTGCTCTTCTGCGGCCTGGGCCTCAACAGCGCCCTGGGGCTGAGCTTCAGCGACACCGTCGCCCTTGACGTGTTCTGGTGGGCGGTCATCGGACTGTCCGCCTACACCTCCTGCTTCGTCTCCGAATCCCTGCGGTCGGGTATCAACACCATCCCGCTCGGACAGGTCGAAGCAGCCCGTTCCCTGGGTCTGACCTTCACCCAGAACCTCCGCCTGATCGTCATCCCCCAGGCACTGCGCACCGTCGTGGGCCCGCTGGGCAGTGTGCTCATCGCGCTCACCAAGAACACGACCGTCGCCTCCGTCGCGGGGCTGGGCGTCCAGGAGGCGTCCCGGCAGATGAAGCTCATGTTCGACCAGGGCATCGCGCCGGTCCTGCCGACCTTCGTCGGGTTCGCGATCGGCTTCCTGATCCTGACCCTGCCGACGGGTTACTTCTTCGGCTGGCTGTCCAAGCGCGTGGCGGTGGTCCGATGAGCGCCCAGACCTCGGTCCTCTTCGACGCCCCCGGCCCCCGCGCACGGCGGCGCAACGTCCTCTACACGGTCCTGACCGTGCTCCTGGCCCTGGTCGGCCTGGCCGTCCTGTACCTGGGGTTCAACCGGACCCTGACCGACCGGGAGGGGCCGCTGTTCTCGGCGGCCACCTGGGCGGTCAACCCGGACGGCCAGTGGGCGGCCGACATGTGGGAGCCGTTCCTGCGGCCCGACACGTGGACCGGCTACGTCATCCCCGGTCTGCAGAACACCCTGACCGCGGCACTGACCGCGTCGGTGCTGGCCGTCGTGTTCGGCCTGGTCTTCGGTATCGGCCGGATGTCCGAGCACGCCTGGATCCGCATCCCCGCCGGGGCCGTCGTGGAGTTCTTCCGCGGCATCCCGCTGCTGATGCTGATCTTCTTCACCATGGCGCTGCCGATCGTCGCCTGGCAGGTGTTCAACATCCCGACCGGCACCTTCCAGGTGACCGCGCTGGCCGCGGTCGTCACCGGCCTGACCCTGTACAACGGGTCGGTGCTGGCGGAGGTGTTCCGGGCGGGCATCCTGGCGGTGCCCAAGGGCCAGTCCGAGGCCGCCCAGGCCATCGGCATGACCCGGACGCAGACGATGTGGCAGATCCTGATCCCGCAGGCGATCACGTCGATGATGCCGGCGATCGTCGCCCAGCTGGTGGTCCTGCTCAAGGACTCCGCGCTCGGCTACATCGTCGCCTTCCCGGAGCTGCTGCGCAGCTTCACGCTGCTGGCGACCCGGGAGAGCAACGTGATCCCGGCGGCGATCATCTGCGCGATCATCTACATCATCATCAACATCGCCCTGAGCCGGCTGGCGATCTGGCTGGAGCGCCGCAACGCCCGGCGCGGCCGGGCCTCGGCCCGGCCCACCGCGGCCGGCGGCGCCCCGACCGCGGTCGACGCCACCGGGACGGCCGCCGGTGCGGCCGCCGCGGAGGGCCCCGCCGAGGGGCCCGACGGCACGGCTGGGCCCGAGAAGCCCTAGTCCCCGGCACCCGTTCGACGGCCCCGTCCACCCCGTGGACGGGGCCGTCGGCGTTCCCGCCCCGGCGGGTCGGGCGGACCCTCACAAGACGGATACGGGATCCGGCGGGACTGCACACGCGGCCCCGCGAGGACTAAGGTCGACATGTCATCGGATACACCCCACGACCCATCCTGAGCGGGATATGTCTGAACTGTCGAGCCACGGCTCCTGGCCATCGCCCATCAGCGCCGCCGACGTCGCCCGTGGGGTGCGCGCCCTCGCCTTCCCCTCCGTGGTGGGCGACGAGGTGTGGTGGGAGGAGAGCCGGCCCGAGGAAGGCCGCCGGACCATCATGCGGCGCGGCGCCGACGGCACCCTGACCGAGCTGCTGGCCGCCCCGTGGAGCGTGGGCAGCCGCGTGCACGAGTACGGGGGCCGGGCCTTCCGCCCCGTGCCCCGGCGCGACGACAAGGCGCTGGTGCGCATGGGCGTCGTCTTCGTCAACTCCCCCGACCAGCGCCTGTACCTGCTGGAGCACGGCGCCGCCGCGCCGGTCCCGCTCACCCCCGAACCGGACGGGCCCGCGGCGTTGCGCTACGCGGAGCCGACGCTGGGGCCCGACGGCCGCAGCGTCCTGTGCGTGCGCGAGCAGCACTCCCAGGGCACGGTGCGGCGGTCGATCGTGTCGGTGCCGCTGTCGGGCCGGGGCGCCTCCGACCCGTCCGCCGTGCGCGAGATCGTCTCGGGCGCCGACTTCTACGCCTCCCCCACCCCCTCTCCGGACGGGACCAGGCTGGCGTACGTGCGGTGGAACCACCCCAAGATGCCCTGGGACGGCACCGAGCTGCGGATGGGCCTGTTCGACGGGGACGGGCTGACCGGCGAGTACACGCTCAAGGGCTCCTCGGAGGAGTCGGTGGTCTCCCCGGTGTGGATCGACGACACCTCCCTGTACGCGGCCTCGGACTGGCCGGGCTTCTGGAACCTGTACCAGGTGGGGCTCACCGGCCCGGCGATCGCGCTGTACCCGGCCGAGGAGGAGTTCCACTCCCCGCCGGGGCGGCTGGGCGACCGGTCGTTCTGCGTGCTGGACTCGGGGAAGGTGGTGGCGCTGCACGGCGACGCCGACATGGCGCCGGGCGTGTACGACCCCGACACCCTGGACCTGGCCCCGGTGGACACCGACCTGACGTCGTGGTCGATGCTCGACACCGACGGGCGCACCGTCGTGGGCGTGGCGGCCTCGCCGACCGTCCCGCAGTCGCTGGTCCGGCTGGACCCGGCCACCGGGCGGGTGGAGGTGCTGCGCGGGTCGATGGAGTCGGTCCCCGACACCGCCTACCTGCCGGTGCCCCGCAAGGCCACGTTCCCGGGCCGCTACGGGGCGCCGGTGCACGCCAACGTCTACCCGCCCACCCACCCGGAGCACACGGAGGCGGGACCCGCGCCGTACGCGGTGTGGGTGCACGGCGGCCCGGTGTCGCACGCCACGACCGCGTTCGACCCCCTCAAGGCGTACTTCACCAGCCGGGGCATCGGCGTGGTGGACGTCAACTACGGCGGGTCCACCGGGTACGGGCGCTCCTACCGCAAGCGCCTGCACAAGGAGTGGGGCGTGGTGGACGTCGAGGACGTCACCGCGGTGGCCCGGGCCCTGGTGGAGCGGGGCGAGGCCGACCCGGAGCGGCTGGCGGTGCGCGGGCCGAGCGCGGGCGGGTACACGGCGCTGGTGGCGGTCACCGGGGACGTGTTCGCCTGCGGGGTGTCCTACTTCGGGGTGACCGACCTGCTGGGGCTGGTGCGCACCACCCACGACTTCGAGTCGCGGTTCCTGGACACGCTGGTGGGCCTGCTGCCGGGGTTCGTGGAGCGCTACCGGGAGCGTTCGCCGATCAACCTGGCCTCGGAGATCGACGTGCCGGTGCTGCTGCTCCAGGGCCTGGACGACCCGGTGGTGACCCCGGACCAGGCGTTCGCCATGGCGACGGCGCTGGGCGGGCGGAAGGTGCCGTACGCGCTGGTGGAGTTCGAGGGCGAGGCGCACGGGTTCACCGGGGAGAAGGCGCGCAGGGAGTCGCTGGAGGCCGAGCTGGCGCTGTACGCGCGGGTGTTCGGGTTCACGTCGGACGCGCCGCCGCTGGAGCTCGCCACCGAGCCGCCCGCCCCGCGACCCGAACCGGAGCCCGAACCCGAGCCAGTCCAGGCCCCGCCGGACGGCGCGGAGGCCCCCGGCGGGGAGCCCGCCCCGGAGCCGGACGCCGCGGCGCCGGTCGCCGGGCCGGCCGCCCGGACCCCCGAGGCCTGACCGCTCAGTCGGTCGGGACGCCGATGCGCAGCCGGTTGCCGTCGGGGTCGCGCAGCTCCAGCTCGCGGCCCCACGGCGCCTCCTCCACCGGGACGCCGAACTCGGCGGCCACGGCGTCGATGTCGTTCAGCCGCAGATAGACCAGGGTGTCCGGTCGCGCGTCTCCTTCGTGCTCCGACAGGAACAGCCGGACCCGCCCCCGGCGCACCTCGACGAACGCCGGGAACCCCGGCTCGAACCGGTGCTCCCAGCCGAACGCGAACCCCAGCCGCGTGTACCACCGCGCCGCCGCCTCCGCGTCGGCCACCCGCAGGATCGGGACGACCTCCTCGGTCATGTCGCCTCCTCCGTCACGAAACCGACCGTGGTCGCACTCCCGCGACCGCCGGTCGCGGTGGAGACGGCGGCCGGGGAAGGCCAGGCGCGCGGTCTCGACCGCACGGGCCGGGTCTGAGGCGAAGACCGCGTCGAAGTGCTCATTCCCCCGGCGCGCGCCCAGCTCGCGCGCCTGTCCCCGGCCCGGCGGGGAGGGCTCTCCGGGTCCCCGCCCCGTGGCGGTGCCCGCCTCTTTGTCGGTCGTGGTGGCGTGCGTCTCGTACACCGGGGTGAGACTCACTCCGGGAAGTCCGGGTCGAGGTCGAGGCCCTCAGCCTCCAGTTCCTCGCGGACGATCCGGTAGGACAGGCCGCCGCCGTAGCCCTTGCGGGCCAGGACGCCCAGGGCGCGGCGGACGCGGGTCTCGCGCTCGCGGCCGCGGCTGCCGGAGAGGCTGCGCCGGGCCAGGGCCCGGGCGGCGGCCGCCTCCTCCTCGTCGCCGAGTTCGGCGACCGCGTCGCGCACGGTCTCCTCGGCCACACCGCGGGTGCGCAGCTCACGGGTGAGCGCGGCACGGGACAGGCCCCGGCCGTGGTGGCGCGAGCTCACCCAGGCGCGGGAGAAGACGGCGTCATCCACCAGTCCGGCCCGCGTGCACTCCTCCATGACCACGGCCACGACCTCTTCCTCGTGGCCGCGGCGGAGCAGGCCGGCCTCCAGCTGCGCGGCGGTGCGCGGTTTGTGCGCGAGCATCCGCAGGGCCAGGGTGCGGGCCCTGTTCAGTGCCTTCTCCCCGCCGGACGACGGCGCGGCGTCGGGGCCGTCGCCGTCCGGCGGGGTGTCGGCCTCACGCATCCGTCGCGGGCGCCTTGACGGTGGTGGTCTTGGCCGGGGCCTTCTTGGCGGGGGCCTTGTCGGCGGCCGCCGGAGCCGCGGCGGGGACCGTCTTGTCGGCAGGGGCCTTGTCGGCGGCCGCGGCCTTGGGGTCCTCCGGACCCGAGGCGCTGTCGTCGCCGGTGGAGACGCCCAGCTTCTCCTTGATCTTCTTCTCGACCTCGTTGGCGATGTCGGAGTTGTCGCGCAGGAAGTTGCGCGCGTTCTCCTTGCCCTGGCCGAGCTGGGTGCCGTCGTAGGTGTACCAGGCGCCCGACTTGCGCACGATGCCGTGCTCCACGCCCAGGTCGATGAGGCTGCCCTCGCGGGAGACGCCCACCCCGTACAGGATGTCGAACTCGGCCTGCTTGAAGGGCGGCGCGACCTTGTTCTTGACGACCTTGACGCGGGTGCGGTTGCCGACCGCGTCGGTGCCGTCCTTGAGGGTCTCGATGCGGCGCACGTCCAGGCGCACCGACGAGTAGAACTTCAGCGCCCGGCCACCGCTGGTGGTCTCCGGGGAGCCGAACATCACGCCGACCTTCTCGCGGAGCTGGTTGATGAAGATCGCGGTGGTGCCGGTCTGGTTGAGCGCGCCGGCGATCTTGCGCAGCGCCTGCGACATGAGCCGGGCCTGCAGGCCGACGTGGCTGTCGCCCATCTCGCCCTCGATCTCGGCGCGGGGCACCAGGGCCGCCACGGAGTCGATGACGATGATGGAGACGGCGCCGGAGCGGATCAGCATGTCGACGATCTCCAGCGCCTGCTCGCCGGTGTCCGGCTGGGACAGCAGCAGGTTGTCGGTGTCGACGCCGATCTTCTTGGCGTACTCGGGGTCCAGCGCGTGCTCGGCGTCGACGAACGCGGCGATGCCGCCCAGCCGCTGCGCGTTGGCCACCGCGTGCAGCGCGACGGTGGTCTTACCGCTGGACTCGGGGCCGTACACCTCGATGATCCGGCCGCGCGGGATGCCGCCGATGCCCAGCGCCACGTCGAGGGCGATCGCCCCGGTGGGGATGGCCTCGATGGGCGGACGGTCGTCGTCGCCCAGGCGCATGACGGAGCCCTTGCCGAACTGCCGCTCGATCTGCGCGAGGGCGGTTTCGAGAGCCTTCTCTCGGTCTCCAGATGCCACGGGATACCCCTGTTGGGTCGATGCCTTCTTCTTCATGATGCGCACGACGCTACGCGGTCGGTCCGACAATCGCGATGTCCGGCGTCGGCCTGTGGAAAACCCAGCCTACCCGAACCCCTGTTCGATTTCCGTTCGAACGCGCGAACGCGTCCCCCCTCTTCTCCCCTGTGGTCAGCGCGCCGCGGCCGGGAGGTCGAACGCGTCGCAGACGGCCCGCCAGACCTCCTTGGCCGCGACCCCGTCGGCGAGCGCCCCCTCGACGGTGCGCGAGCCCAGCCCCTCGATCACGTAGTCCTTGGCCAGGCTCTGCGCGTACGCCTCGCCGAACTGCTCGTACATGTTGTGCCAGAAAACAGTCAGTCTCATCGGCCCCAGTATCGTCGATCCCCCGCTCCGGTGTCGGCCGTCGTCCACAGGCCGCCTCCCCGGAATCGTCGCCCCCGGGGTGCAGACTGAACGGATGACACCGTCCTTCTTCGGGCCCGCCACCCGGGCCTGGTTCGAACGCGCCTTCCCCGGCGGACCGACCCCGGCCCAGGAGGGCGCCTGGGCGTCGGTCGCGGGCGGGGAGGACACCCTCGTGGTGGCCCCGACCGGGTCGGGCAAGACGCTGGCGGCGTTCCTGTGGTCGCTGGACCGCCTGCTCTCCTCCCCGGTCCCCGAGGACCCGGCCCGCCGGTGCCGGGTGCTGTACGTCTCTCCCCTCAAGGCGCTGGCCGTGGACGTGGAGCGCAACCTGCGCGTCCCGCTGGCGGGCATCTCGGCGGCCGCCGCGGAGTCGGGCGCCCCGGTGTCCCCGGTGTCGGTGGGCGTGCGCACCGGCGACACCCCGGCGGACGAGCGGCGGCGGATGGCCACCCGGCCGCCGGACATCCTCATCACCACCCCCGAGTCGCTGTTCCTGGTGCTGACCTCGCGGGCCCGCGAGGGGCTGGCCGGGGTGGAGACGGTGATCGTGGACGAGGTGCACGCCCTGGCGGGCACCAAGCGCGGCGCCCACCTGGCCCTGAGCCTGGAGCGGCTGGAGGAGCTGGTGGACCGGCGCACCCTGCGGATCGGCCTGTCGGCGACGGTGCGCCCGGCGGAGACGGTCGCGGAGTTCCTGGGCGGCGCCGCGATCGTGGCGCCGCCGGACGCGCCGCACCTGGACCTGAGCGTGGCGGTGCCGGTGTTCGACATGGAGGAGCCCCACCTGCCCCCGCCGCCCCGGGCCCTGGGTCCCGGGGACCCGGAGGAGACCGGCGCGGAGGTGGAGCCGCCGAAGGCCCCCGGTCCCCCGGTCCCGGCGGACGCCTCCCCCGCGGGCGCCCCTCCGGCCGCGGGTCCCCCGGCCGGCGCCGGCTCGCTGTGGCCGCACCTGGAGCGCCGGGTGCTGGACCTGGTGGAGGAGCACCGGTCCACCATCGTGTTCACCAACGGCCGGCGGACCGCGGAGCGGCTGTGCGCCCGCCTCAACGACCTGTACGCCGAGCGCCACGGCGCCGACCTGCCGCCCGCGGAGGTGCCCGCGCTCGTCATCGCCCAGTCCGGGAGCAGCCGGGGCGCCGCGCCGGTCATCGCCCGCACCCACCACGGGTCGATGTCCAAGGCCGAACGGGCGGTGGTCGAGGACGACCTCAAGGCGGGGCGGCTGCGCTGCGTGGTGGCCACCTCCAGCCTGGAGCTGGGTGTGGACATGGGCGCGGTGGACCTGGTGGTGCAGGTGGCCGCGCCCCCGTCGGTGGCGTCCGGGCTCCAGCGGGTGGGGCGGGCCGGGCACCAGGTGGGCGGTACCTCGCGCGGGGTGTTCCTCCCGGCGTTCCGGGGCGACCTGCTCACGACGGCGGTGGCGGTGGAGCGGATGCGCGCGGGCGACATCGAACCGCTGCGCATGCCCCGGTCGCCGCTGGACGTGCTGGCCCAGCAGATCGTCGCGATGGTCGCGATGGACGAGTGGCCGGTGGCGGAGCTGGCCGCGGTGGTGCGGCGGGCCGCCCCGTTCTCCGACCTGGCCGACAGCGTGCTGGAGTCGGTCCTGGACATGCTGTCGGGCCGCTACCCCTCCGACGAGTTCGCCGAGCTGCGGCCCCGCCTGGTGTGGGACCGCCGGGAGGGCGTCCTGCGGGCCCGGCCCGACGCCCAGCGGCTGGCGGTGGTCGCCGGGGGCACCATCCCCGACCGGGGCATGTACACGGTGCACCTGGCCGGCGCGGAGGGCGCGGAACAGGACGGGACCGCGCCGAAGGCGTCCGTTGAGGGTGGTGGAGGGCGACGAGAAGGAGGGACCGCGCCGAAGGCGTCCGTTGAGGGTGGTGGAGGGCGACGAGAAGGAGGGACCGCGCCGAAGGCGTCCGTTGAGGGTGGTGGAGGGCGACGGGTGGGCCCGACCCGGGTCGGGGAGCTGGACGAGGAGATGGTGTACGAGTCCCGGGTGGGCGACGTGTTCGTCCTGGGCTCCACCACCTGGAGGATCGAGGGGATCACCGCCGACCGGGTGCTGGTCTCCCCGGCCCCGGGCCGGCCGGGCCGGATGCCGTTCTGGAAGGCCGATGCCCAGGGCCGCCCGGTGGAACTGGGCCGGGCCATCGGCGCGGCGGTGCGCAGGCTGGGCGAGGCGCCGCGGGAGGCGGCGGCGGAGTTCGCGGGGCTGGACCCGTGGGCGGCCCGCAACCTGGCGGCCTACGTCGGCGAGCAGCGGGACGCGACCGGTCACGTCCCCGACGACCGCACGGTGGTCATCGAGCGGTTCCGCGACCAGGTGGGCGACCGGCGGGTGGTGGTCCACTCGCCGCTGGGCGACCGCGTGCACGCCCCCTGGGCGCTGGCCGTCGCCGCGCGGATCCGGGAGCGGTACGGGGTGGAGAGCCGGGTGCTGCACGGGGACGACGGGATCGTGCTGAACCTGCCCGACACCGTGGGCGGCCTGGACGAACCGGGGGTGCTGGCCGAGCTGGTGGCGGTGGACCCCGAGACCGTGGAGGCGGTGGTCACCGACGAGCTGACCGGGTCGGCGCTGTTCGCGTCCCGGTTCCGCGAGTGCGCGGCCCGGGCGCTGCTGCTGCCGCGGCAGCGGCCGGACCGGCGGATGCCGCTGTGGCAGCAGCGGCTGCGCGCCTCGCACCTGCTGTCGGTGGCGGGCCGCTACGGGTCGTTCCCGATCGTGCTGGAGACGGCGCGCGAGTGCCTGCAGGACCTGTTCGACGTGCCCGCGCTGGTGGAGGTGCTGCGCGGGGTGCGCTCGCGCGACGTGCGCGTGGTGGAGGTGGAGACCGACCGGGCCTCGCCGTTCGCCCGGTCGCTGCTGATGGAGTACACGGCGGCGTTCCTGTACGAGGGGGACGCCCCGGCCGCCGAGGCGCGCGCCGGGGCTCTGGCCCTGGACCCGTCGCTGCTGTCGGACCTGCTGGGCCGCACCGACCTGCGGGACCTGCTGGACCCGGGGGTGGTGGCGGAGGTGGACGGCCTGCTCCAGCGCACCGCCGCCCCGGTGCGCGACGGGGAGGCCGCGGCCGACCTGCTGCGGGAGCTGGGGCCGCTGACGACGGCGGAGGCCGCCGCCCGGGGCGTGCGCGCGGAGTGGCTGGCCGCCCTGGAGGAGGAGGGCCGCGCGGTGCGGATGCCGCTGCCCGGCGCCGTGGAGCCGCCCGCGCCCGCCGGGGGCGACGCGGCCGGGCCCGGCCCGGCGGCGCCCGCCCCGGACGGGGGCGGGCCGGTGGAGCGGTGGTGCGCGGTGGAGGACGTCGCGCGGCTGCGGGACGCGCTGGGGGTGCCGGCGGCCCCGGGGGTCCCGCGGGCGCTGCTGGAGCCCGCGGCCGATCCGGTGCGCGACCTGGTCTCCAGGTACGCGCGCACGCACGGGCCGTTCACCACCGCCGCGGCCGCCGCCCGGCTGGGCCTGGGCGAGGAGGCCGTCGCCGGGATGCTGCGGGTGCTGGCCCGGGAGGGGCGGGTCTCGCGGGGCGGGTTCCGCCCCGGGGGCACCGGGACGGAGTGGTGCGACGCCGACGTGCTGCGCCGCCTGCGGCGGGGGTCGATCGCCCGGCTGCGGGCGGAGGTGGAGCCGGTCGACCCGGCGGCGCTGGCCCGGTTCGCCCCGGCCTGGCAGCGGGCGGTGCCCGGCGAGCGGTGGCGCGGGCCGGACGCGGTGTTCGAGGCGGTGGAGTCGCTGCGCGGAGCGCCCGTCCCGGCCTCGGCGCTGGAGTCGCTGGTGCTGCCCTCCCGGGTGGAGGGCTACGAGCCGCGGATGCTGGACGAGCTCACCCAGGCCGGGGACGTGGTATGGGCGGGCGCCGGTCCGCTGCCCGGCGGGGACGGCCGGATCGTCCTGCTCCCCGCGGACGAGGCGGCGGAGCTGGCACCCGCCCCGGTGCTCCCCGAGCCGGATTCGCCGGAGCACGCGGTGCTGTCCGCGCTGCGCGAGGGCGGCGCGCTGTTCTTCCGCGACCTCGCCGACCGGGTGACCCGCGACGGCGGGATCGGCGCCCCCTCGGACGCCGACCTGGTGGCGGCGCTGTGGTCGCTGGTCTGGAACGGCGTGGTCGCCAACGACACCCTGGCCCCGGTGCGCGCCCTCCTGGGCGCCGGCGACCCGGTGCGGCCCCCGCGGAGGCCGCGGCCGGGCCGGGCCCCGCGGGCGGTGCTGCCGACCCGGTCGGGGCCGCCGACGGCGGCGGGCCGCTGGTCGGTGCTGCCCGAGCGGGAGCCCGACCCCACCCGGCGGGTCCTGGCGTCGGTGCAGGCCCGGCTGGAGCGGCAGGGCCTGCTGGTCAAGGGCTGGCAGGGCGGCGGCATCTCCCCGGACGAGTACTGGGTGCTGCGGTCGATGGAGGAGGCCGGGCGGGTGCGCCGCGGCTACTTCGTGGCGGGGCTGGGCGGCGCCCAGTTCGCCCTGCCCGGCGCGGTGGACCGCCTGCGGGCGCTGGCCGGGGAGAACCGGGGCGGGGCGGTGGCGCCGGTGGTGCTGGCCGCCGACGACCCGGCCAACCCGTTCGGCCGCGAACTGCCCTGGCCGGAGGCGGGCGAGGGCGGCCGCCCGGCGCGGACGGCGGGTGCCGTGGTGGTGGTCGACGACGGGCGGCCCACCCTCTACACGGGCCGGGGCGGGCGCTCCGCGCTCACCCTGGGGGCCTCCCCGCACGAGCTGGCCAGGGCCGCGGCCGCCCTGGCCGAGGTGGTGCGCACCGGCGCGCTGGGCACGGTGACGGTGGAGCGGGCCGACGGGGCCGAGGTGTTCGGGACGCCGCTGGACGCCGCTCTGGTGTCCGCCGGGTTCCACGCCACCCCCAGGGGGCTGCGGCTGCGCCCGTGAAAAACCCCTGGTGGCGGTGTTCGGGCCCGGGCATGATGGCGGGCGTTCACACAGGGGGGAGCACGATGGAGATCAGGCCGATGGGGCCCGGGGACGAGGCGGGCGCGGTGGCGGCGTCGCTGGCCGCGGACACGCTGTTCGCGCAGGCCGGGGTGGTGCTGCCGCCGGACGATCCGCGCGAGGTGTTCGAGCACGCCGAGCGGGTCCTGGTGGCGGTGGCGGACGGCGCGGTGCTGGGGCTGGCCGCCACCCTGCGGCTGGACGGGGGCGTGCACCTGGAGCAGCTCGCGGTGCACCCCGACCACGGGCGGCGCGGGGTCGGGGCGGCCCTGCTGGAGGCGGTGTGCTCCGGGGCGTCCGCCGCCGGGTCACCCCGGGTGACCCTGACGACCTTCCGCGACCTGCCCTGGAACGGCCCCTGGTACGCGGCCCGCGGCTTCGCGGTGCTGCCGCCGCGGGAGTGGGGGCCGGGGCTGCGCGGCCTGTGGGAACAGGAGGAGCCGATCCGGGTGCGGCCGCGGGTGGCCATGGCCCGCCCCGCGGGGTGACCCGCCGGGGGCGCGGTCGCGGCCCGGCCGGTCCGCCCGCCCCTCCCCCACCGTGCGGGGGAGGGCGCGGCCGTGACCGGCCGGGGGCCGGACCGCTCAGACCGTGGAGGAGAACACCTCGTCGCGGGCGTGCTCCAGCGCGTGCAGCAGGGCGCCGCGCACGACGGGGCCGCCCTCGACCGCGCCCAGCGCGATCTCGGTGGCGTTGGGGGCGATGCGGGCCGTGGCCGCCTGCACCCGCTCGGCGAGCTTGACGCCGCCCGCCTGGGCGACGTCGCCGCCCAGCACGACCAGGCCGGGGTCGATGATGACGCTGACGGCGGCCACCCCGCGGGCGAGCCGCTCGGCGAAGGCGTCCAGGAACGCGTCGCCCTCGGGGGTGCCCGAGGCGGCGGCGCTGCGCACCACGTCGACGACGTTGTCGCCCGGCACGCCGTGCTCGGCGGCCAGGCCGACGACCCGGCCCGCCTTGACCAGCGCCTGGAAGCCGTGCGGCAGCTCCCGGTTCACGTCGTCGCGCAGGGACTCGTAGCCCCCGGACAGGCCCAGGTCGCCGGGCATGGGGGCGCCGGGCACGGGCAGGTAGCCGATCTCGCCCGCGCCGCCGGAGCGGCCCCGGTGGATGCGGCCGTCGATCATGGTGGACATGCCGACGCCGCCCGCGGCGCTGAGCCAGATGAGCACGAACTCCGGGACCCCGGCGGCGGCGCCCTCGGCGTGCTCGGCCAGGGCGGCCAGGTTCACGTCGTTCTCGATCATCACCGACCGCTTCAGGTCGGTGCGCAGCGCCTCCAGGATGCCCTCGTGCCAGGAGATGAGGTCGAAGGAGAAGCGGATGTCGCCGGTCCGCGGGTCGACCACGCCGGGGGTGCCGATGACGCAGGCGCGGAGCCTGTCCAGCGGCACCTCCGCCGTTTCGACCAGGCGCATCACGGCCGTGTGGACCAGGGCGACGGGGTCGTCGGAGGTGCTGGGGTCCACGGTGACGTCGCCGACGATCCGGCCGGTGATGTCGGCGATCGTGGCGGTCACCCGGCGGGCGCTGACGTCCAGGGCCGCGACGTAGGCGCTCTCCGGGACAACGGCGTAGAGCGCGGCGTTGGGGCCCCGCCCGCCGGCCTGGCTCCCCACGACGCGTACCAGGTCACGCTCCTCCAGCCGGGCGAGGAGCTGGGACGCGGTTACCTTGGAAAGACCGGTCCTCGTACCCAGCTGCGTGCGCGTCAGCGGACCGGCGGACAGCAGCAGTTCCAGCGCCGCACGGTCGTTGAGCTGGCGTAGCAGCCGGGGAGTCCCCGGACGTTGAGACATAACCGTGACACCTCACCCTGTTTTTATTAGGAAAGTTTCCTGTTAATTTAGCTCACAACCTCACAGGAGGTCACGTCCTGGCAGGTCCGAGTTCATCCGGACCCTCCGGTACCCGCGCCGGCGGGGCGGCAACGTGCTATCCCAGCACACCCCCACAGAGACGTCGAACCGTGGGATGACGTTCCATCATCCCAGGCCGGTTCGAGCACAGGCGTCGAACCCCGGCGCGTCGTGCGAAGGGAGATAGGTTCAACATGAGGTTCCCCAAGATCGCCGCGGCTACGTCCGTGGTCCTGCTCGCCGCCGCCTGCGGCGGTGGCGGTTCCGACTCCGATGGCGGTGGTTCCGCCGACAGCCTGACCGTGTGGGTCATGGGCACCTCGCAGCCGCCCCTCGTCGAGTACTTCGAGGGCGCCGAGGCCCGGTTCCAGGAGAACAACCCGGACGTCGAGGTCAACGTCGAGTTCATCCCCTGGCCGGACGCCCAGGAGTCGATCACCAACGCCCTCGCCGGCGGCGACGCTCCCGACGTCATCGAGATCGGCAACGACCAGGTGTCCGGCTGGGCCTCGCAGGGCGCCCTGCTCGACATCACCGAGCAGGTCGGCGGCTGGGACGCCGCGGCGGAGATGGACCAGAACGCCCTGGAGTACGGCACCTACGACGGCGTCCAGTACGGCGTTCCGTGGTTCTCCGGCGTCCGCACCCTGTACTACCGCGCCGACTGGCTGCAGGATCTCGGCCACGAGCCCCCCACCACCTGGGACGAGCTGCTGACCGTCGCCGAGGACATCGAGGCGGAGTACGACGTGCCCGGCTTCGCCGCGCCGACCGACTTCACCAACGGCATCGCCTCCTTCATCTGGAGCAACGGCGGCGAGATCGCCACCCAGAACGCCGAGGGCGAGTGGGAGGGCCACCTCACCGACCCCGCCACCGTCGAGGCCGTCGAGTTCTACGCCGACCTGACCAACGACGGCATCTCCCCGCAGAGCTACGTGGGCGAGAACGAGCTCGTGCCGCTCGCCGACATGGCCAACAGCCAGGTCGGCATGTACATCGACGGCAGCTGGGCGCTGACCTCCATGGAGGAGCAGGCCGAGGACCCGGCCGTCCTGGAGAACATCGTCGCCGCCCCGATCCCGGGCGCCGACGGCATCGCCCCGGCCTTCGCCGGCGGCTCCGCGCTCTCCGTCTTCTCCACCACCCAGTACCCGGAGCTCGCCTTCGAGCTGCTGACCGTCCTGGGCGACCAGGAGGGCGGCCAGGGCTACGCCGACGCCGCGGGCTTCTTCCCGGCCTACCCGGAGCTGCTGGCCGGCGACGAGTACCAGAAGGACCCGGCCCGCGTCGCCTCCGCCACCCAGATGCAGCACACGCAGTTCTTCCCGAGCACCCCGCGCTGGACCGCGGCCGACCAGGACAGCAAGATCCTGCCGGGCGCCGTCCTGGAGATCGTCAACGGCGGTGACCCCGAAGAGGTCCTCGCCGCCGCGAACGAGCAGCTGACCACCATCCTCAACGAGCCGGTCGAGTAGCCAGCTCCTCCTCACAGCGCAGAGCCGGACGCGGGCGGGGCCCCGGGGCCCCGCCCGCCACCCGGCGCAACCACGCCTCGATTGAGAAGACCATGGCACACACCGTCGAACGAGCGGCCGACCGAGGGAAAGAGGGCACCGTCCGGGTGACCGCCGATTCCGCGCCCAAGCGCCGCCGCAAGCCGCCCACCCCGTACCTGCTCATCGCCCCGGCACTGATCCTGCTCGCAGTCGTGCTGCTCTGGCCGATCGTGCAGATGGTGTGGTACTCGCTCACCAGCTTCACCACGCGCAACCTCCTGCCCAACCAGCCCGGGCCGGAGTGGAACAACTTCGCGCACTACCAGCGGCTGCTGACCGACCCCGAGTTCTGGACGATCCTGCGCAACACCGTGGTCGTCTGCGTGCTGATGGTCGGCATCACGATGGTGCTGGGAACCCTGATCGGCATCCTGCTGCACAAGCTGCCCAAGTGGTTCTCCACGATCGTGTCCGTCGGCATGATGCTGGCCTGGGCCACCCCGGCGCTGAGCGCCTCCCTGGTCTTCCGCTGGCTGTTCCTGCCCGAGCGGGGCCTGGTCAACGTCACGTTGGACCGGCTCCCCGACTGGCTGGTCGGCAGCGGGTGGCTGGAGTACAACTGGTTCCTCCAGCCGGGATCGCTGTTCACGATCCTCATCACCGTCATCGTCTGGCAGTCGTTCCCGTTCGTGGCCGTCTCCGTCCTCGCCGGGCTCAAGAGCATCCCGAACGAGCTGTACGAGGCCGCGAAGATGGACGGCGCCTCCGCGTGGAAGTCGTTCTGGAACGTGACGTTCCCGATGCTGCGCCCGCTGTTCGCCCTGCTGCTGGTCCTGCAGATCATCTGGGACCTGCGGGTGTTCACCCAGCTGTACATCCTGGCGAACAGCTTCCAGAACAAGGACGTCTACCTGCTCTCGTACTACATCTACCAGCAGGGCTTCAGCGCGAGCCCGGCCAACTACGGCATGGGCTCGGCGATCGCGGTCGTGATGACCCTCATGATCCTCGCCGTCACCGCGTACTACCTGCGCATCATGATCCGCCAGGGGGAGACCCGATGAGCGCGACCAGCACCGCCGCCCCGAACCGCGGGGGCTACCGCCGCAGCCCGCTGCGCCGGCTGCGCTCCCTCCCGCTGTACCTGGCCGGCGCCGCCGTCTTCCTGTTCTCCGTCTTCCCCGTCTACTGGATGGTCGCCACGGCCTTCAAGCCGGTCGGGGAGATCTTCACGCGGAACCAGACGTTCTTCCCGCAGGCCCCGACCCTGGAGCACTTCGACCGGGTCCTCAACGGGCAGCTGATCCCGGGCGTCAACTTCTGGCAGTTCCTGGGCAACAGCCTCGTCGTCACCCTCGGAGCCGTGGGGATGGGCGCGTTCCTGTCGCTGCTGGCCGCGATGGCGGTGGCCCGGTTCCGCTTCAAGCTGCGGACCGCGTTCATCATCCTGCTGCTCATCATCCAGATGGTGCCGATGGAAGCGATGATCATCTCGATCTTCATCAACTTCCGCCAGCTGTCGGACGCCACCGGCGCCCAGCTGCTCGGCAACCTGTCCGGCCTGCTCATCGTGTACACGGCGGTGTCCCTGCCGATCACGATCCTGATGCTGCGCGGCTTCGTCGTCGCGGTGCCCAAGGAGCTGGAGGAGGCCGCGGCGATCGACGGCGCGAGCGGGTGGACGATCTTCTGGCGCATCCTCATGCCGCTGGTGGCGCCCGGCCTGGTCGCGGCGAGCATCTTCGCGTTCATCACCGCGTGGAACGAGTTCATCGTCGCGCTCACGTTCCTGGGCCGCAGCACGGACAACTACACGCTGCCGCTCACCCTGTCCTACTACTTCGGCCGCTTCGGCACCGAGTGGGGCCCCATCATGGCGGCCTCCACCCTGCTGACCATCCCTGTGATGATCTTCTTCCTGTTCGTCCAGCGGCGGATGGTCTCCGGCCTCACCATGGGCGCGGTCAAGGGCTGACGGCCCGATCCCACGAGGCGGGTCCACGAGGGCGCAGTGGACCCGCCTCGGGCGCGCCCGCGCCCCACCACCACCCCTTCACGTCCTTCGTCTGCCCTCATCCATGGGCACCCGTGTTCACCGAACGGAGTCCGTCATGTCGCTCGATCCGACCCTGACGCGCTTGGCCAACGCCACTCTTCTGGTGCCCTTCGAGTCCCACCACGCCCCGCGCTGGATTCTGGAAGGCCTGGCGGACGGCATCTCCGGCGTCTGCCTCTTCCACAACAACCTCGACACCCCCGAACAGATCACGGCGCTGAACGCGGAGCTGGCGCAGGCCGCGGACAACCCCCTGATCAGCCTCGACGAGGAGGGCGGGGACGTCACCCGGATCGGGCAGGAGCACGGCAGCGACTACCCGGGCAACGCCGCCCTGGGCGCCGTGGACGACCCGGAGCTGACCCGCGCCACCCTGCGGTCGCTGGGCGGCAGGCTCGCCCAGCTGGGCTTCAACATGAACCTCGCGCCGTCGGTGGACGTCAACGTCGCCGACGACAACCCGGTCATCGGCACCCGCTCCTTCGGCTCCGACGCCGCGCTGGTGGCCCGGCACGGGGCCGCGGCCGTACTGGGGCTCCAGGAGGCCGGGGTCGCCGCCTGCGCCAAGCACTTCCCCGGGCACGGCGCCACCTCCCAGGACTCCCACCACACGCTGCCGCAGGTGGAGGCGGACCCGGAGGTGCTGCACCGGCGCGAGCTGGCGCCGTTCCGGGCCGCCGTCGAGGCCGGGGTGCAGTCCGTCCTGACCGCGCACATCGAGATGGCCGGGCTGGGCGTGACGGGTCCGGCCACGCTGGCCCCGAAGGTGCTCAACGACCTGCTCCGCGGCGAACTGGGCTTCGACGGCGTCATCGTCAGCGACGCCATGGACATGCACGGCGTCAGCGGCCGGATCGGCATCCCCGAGGCGAGCGTACTGGCGGTGGCCGCCGGCTGCGACCTGCTGTGCCTGGGCCGGTTCGTCTACGCCGACCAGGTGGCGGCGATCCGCGCCGCGCTCGTGGAGGCGGTGCGCGACGGGCGGCTGCCGGGCGAGCGGCTGGAGGAGGCCGCCGACCGCAACCTGCGCCTGCGCTCCTGGATCCGCGACGCCGCCGCGCGCCGCACCGCGGCCGCCGAGTCCGCGGAGGTGGGCCTGTCCGGCGCCCGCCGGGCGCTCCGGGTGACGGGCGAGCTGCCCGCGCTGGAGTCCCCGTACGTGGTCGAGGTCGACGCGCCCGCCGGCATGGCCGTGGGCGACGTGCACTGGGGCCTGTCCTCGTGGTTCCCCGACACCGAGCGGGTCTCCCCCGACGTGTCCCACGCCGACCGGCTCATCGCCGCCGCTCAGGGGCGGGACCTGGTCGTGGTGGTCCGCGACGCGCACCGCTACCCCGAGGCCCGCGAGCTCGTCGAGCGCCTTTTGGGAGCCTTCCCAGGGGCCGTGGTGGTCGAGATGGGCCTGCCCGTCTGGCGGCCCTCCTGCGGCGCCCACGTGAGCACCTACGGCGCCGCCCACGTCAACGGCCGCAGCGCCGCCGAGCTGCTCGGCGGCGTCGCCCCGGCCGTCCACCACGCCTGACCGGGCGCCGCCTCCCCGTGTCCGCGCCCGCCCGCCGAGGGCGGCCGCGGACAGGCCGTGCCGCACCGCAGGCGTCCCCTGGGGCGCCGACGGACGACAGACCTGTGGAACCACGCCGCGGGTGTCCCTCGAGGGCGGCGGCGGACGACAGGCGAGCAGGACCGCACCGCAGGAGCCCGTCGAGGGCGGCCTGTGGAGGACGAGCAGTCCGCGCCGCGGGTGTCCCCTGGGGGCGCAGGCGGGCGGGAGCGTGACGGGTCCGGCGGCCCGGGCCGGGGACCTCCAGGACCGGCCCGGGCCGCCGTGTGTCCGGCCCTGCCGCACGGGCGGCCCGGAACACTCCCTCCGGGCGGATCGTCACCGATGTCCCCGCGACCCGGTAGGAGAAGTACCCTTGATCACGCAGCATCCCGGCCCGTCGGCACACTCGCGGACGCCCGGTGCCCCATTCGCCCTTCTAACCACGGCATAATCACAGCATGCGCCTTTCAGCCCGGGTCGACTACGCGCTGCGCGCCGCAGCGGAACTCGCCGTCGCCAGCGAAGGACCGGTGACGGCCGAGCAGCTCGCGCGAGCGCAGGCCATCCCCGGAAAATTCCTCGAGAACATCCTCACCCAGCTACGCCGGGCCGGGCTGGTGCGCAGCCAACGCGGCCCGGTGGGCGGCTACTGGCTGGCCCGTCCGGCGGCCGAGATCTCGCTCGCCGACATCATCCGCGCGGTCGACGGGCCGTTGGCCAACGTGCGCGGGGAACGCCCCGAGCACGTCGACTACGACGGTGCGGCCCGCAGCCTCCAGCAGGTGTGGATCGCCCTGCGCGCCAGCGAGCGCGCCATCCTGGAGGGGGTCAACCTCCAGCACCTGGCCACCAACGAGCTGCCGGAGCAGGTCCGCACCCTCGCGGAGGACCCGGAGGCCTGGGTGAACCATACCCACCGGTAGCCACCGTACGATCACTTATAGTGAGAACCATGCATACGCGAAAGGAGCCGACCGTCGGTCGGCTCCTCTCGTGAATCCGTTGTCCCCCGCGGAGGAGGACGGTGTGGTTGTCCGTGGACCGGACGTGGGGTGGCGGGCCGCTCAGACCCCCACCATGTCGGGAACCTGGGGAACGCGATCCGGAACCGGTCCGATGCCGAGGTCCTGCGCGGGGACGGGGTCGGTCGTGACCGCGTCCTCCAGCAGCGCCGCCTCCTGCAGCTCGACCAGCGCGAGCTGGTCGGACACCTCTCTCAGCACCTGCGAGAGCGGGACCCCCAGGGCCCCGCAGATCGACGAGAGCAGCTCGGAAGACGCTTCCTTCTGCCCCCGCTCGACCTCCGACAGGTAGCCGAGGGACACGCGTGCATCGGCCGACACCTCGCGGAGGGTGCGGCCCTGGCGCTGTCGCAGCCGCCTGAGCACGTCACCAAGTAGGTGACGAAGCAGGACCATCATTCGCGCTCCCTCCCACCGGTAGCGACCTTCATATACAACACCGTACCTGCCCCACGCCCGATTCGGGCACCTCTTGTCGGCCTGTTCGCTGGAGGGGGAACCGCCTCTTGACAGGGTTTCGTTCCCCCGTACGAGGAGAAGGAACCGGACCGGAGGATCAGGGCCGGGTGTTCCCCGCCACGTCGCCGTGGACGGCGGAGTCCAGGAGCTCCAGTGCACCTTCGACCGTTCGGTATCGGATACCCGAACGGTCACCGGTGAAACGGAAAAGCAGGGCCCGCGCATTCCCGTCGGGCCCGGCCAGGCCCGCGTACACGGTCCCCACGGGCCTGCCGTCCTGGGGTTCGGGCCCGGCCACACCGGTCACCGCGAGCCCGAAGTCCGCTCCCAGCAGGCGCCGGACCCCCGCCGCCATGGCCTCGGCCACACCGGGGTGGACGGCGCCCTCGGCGGCCAGCAGGTCCTCGGGGACGCCCAGCAGGGACGCCTTGGTGTCGGTGGCGTAGACGACCACCCCGCCCCGGTAGGTGGCCGAGGCCCCGGGGACGGAGGTCAGGTGGGCGCCGATGAGCCCGCCGGTGAGCGACTCGGCCGTGGCGCAGGTCATCCCGCGCTCCAGCAGGGAGCGGTGGACCCGGGCCGCCAGGGCCGCCGCGGCGGGCTCCGTCATCCCGCGGTCTCGCGCTTGCCGGCGCGGACCGCGCGGACGGCGTCCAGGACGTAGGTGACGCCGGTCCACAGGGTGACCGCCAGGGCGGCGGCCATGACCGCGTGGGCGACCCAGGTGAACACGTCGCTGAAGGGCAGGACGGACAGCGGGAACAGGTAGATGCTGATGGCGACGATCTGCAGGACCGTCTTGAGCTTGCCGCCCTTGCTCGCCGGCATGACCACGTAGCGCAGCACGGCGAAGCGCAGCAGGGTGACGCCCCACTCGCGGGCCAGGATCGCGATGGTCACCCACCACCACAGGTCGCCCTGGATGGACAGCACCACCAGCGCGGCCCCGGTGAGGGCCTTGTCCGCGATGGGGTCGACGATCTTGCCGAAGTCGGTGACCAGCCCGCGGCGGCGGGCCAGCTCGCCGTCGATGCGGTCGGTGACGGCGGCGAGCACGAAGACGGCGAAGGCGGCCAGACGCCACCAGGTGCCGTCCAGGAACATGAACCACACGAAGACCGGGACCATGACCAGCCGGCTCATGGTCAGGATGTTCGCGATGTTCCACAGCGGAACGTGGGGGGCGGGCGTCGCCGCGTCGTGGCTGCTCATCTGTCTCCGGCTTCCCCGGCTTCCTCGTCCTGCTCGGCGACCAGGTCCGCGCCGACGGCCTGGACCACGGTGGCCCGGACCAGATCGCCCGCGGCCAGTCCCTCACCGTAGAGGATGGTGCTCCCGTCGACCTCGGGGGCCTGGTGTTCGGAGCGTCCCTCGTAGGCCCCGTCCTCCAGGACGGTCTCGACCAGGACGGTGACCTCCTCGCCCACGCGCTCCTCGGCGCGCTGGGCCATCAGCTCCTCCGAGAGGCGGTTGAGGCGGTCCACGCGCTCGGCGACGACCTCCTCGGGCACCTTGTTCGGGTGCTCCCTGGCCTCGGTGCCGTCCTCGTCGGAGTAGCCGAAGACGCCGATGGCGTCCAGGCGGGCCGCCTCCAGGAAGGCGACCAGGTCCTCGAACTCGGCCTCGGTCTCGCCGGGGAACCCGACGATGAAGTTGGAGCGGGCACCCGCCTCGGGCACCCGGGAGCGCACGGTGTCCAGCAGCTCCAGGAAGCGCTCGCGGTCGCCGAAGCGGCGCATGCGGCGCAGCAGGGTCCCGCTGGCGTGCTGGAACGACAGGTCGAAGTAGGGCACCACGCCGGGGGTCCCGGTGAGCACGTCCACCAGCCCGGGGCGGACCTCGGCGGGCTGGAGGTAGCTGACCCGGACCCGGTCCAGCCCCTCGACCCCGGCCAGGCGCGGCAGCAGCTTCTCCAGCGCGCGCACGTCGCCCAGGTCCTTGCCGTAGGAGGTGGAGTTCTCGCTGACCAGGAACACCTCGCGCACGCCCTCGGAGGCCAGCCACTCGGCCTCGCGCACGATCTCGTCCGGGTGCCGGGAGATGTAGGCGCCGCGGAAGGCCGGGATGGCGCAGAAGGTGCAGCGGCGGTCGCAGCCGGAGGCGATCTTGAGGTTGGCCACCGGGCCGCCGGTCAGGCGGCGGCGCGGGATCGCGGCGCGGTAGGGCAGCTCCGTCCCGTCGGCCCCGGCGGCGTCGGCGAACCCGCCGTGGCCGGGGATGTGGAGCTGCGCGGAGCCGCGCTCGGCCGGGCTGATCGGCAGCAGGGTGCGCCGGTCGCGCGGGTCGTGCGGGACCAGGGTGCGGCCCTCGAGCACGTCGTCGAGGCGGTCGGTGATGGCCGCGTAGTCGTCGAACCCGATGACCTGCGCCTCGGGGAGCGCCTCGGCCAGCTCGGAGCCGTAGCGCTCGGCCATGCAGCCGGCGGCGACGACCCGGCCGCCGTTCTCGGCGGCCTCCAGCAGGGTGTTGATGGAGTCCTGTTTGGCGGCGTCGATGAACCCGCAGGTGTTGACGAGGGTGACGTCGGCCTCGGTGCCTTCGTCGACCAGCTCCCAGCCGCCCGCGGACAGGCGGCCGGCCAGCTCTTCGGAGTCGACCTCGTTACGCGCACACCCCAGGGTGACCAGCGAGACAGTACGGCGCGGTGACATGGCTTCCAAGCGTGTGGGAGAGCGTTTCGAGTGATCGCGGAGGCGTGCCGGGTGGTCCCGGGCCCCGCGGCGCGGCGCGACGGACGTCGCCCGCGACCCTCCACATTACCCGTTCCGGCCCACCCGCCCGAACCCCGGCCGGGATCATCCCTGGCCGGGGCGGGTGCGGGTTCCGGGCACGGGGTCAGCCGTCGAAGCCGTCGGCCCCGACGACCACCTCCTTGACCTCTCCGCTGCTTCCGGCGGTGCCGAGGTCCTCGCCGTCGACGGTGACCTCGACGCCCCCGGCGTTGCCCAGCCAGAGGGTCAGGGTGTCGTCCGTCACGTAGTCCCGGGCCTCTCCGGCGGCGAGGAACCCGGTGAACAGGTTCTCGCCCCCGGCGTCGGTCACCTTGACCCAGGTCCGGGAGGACGCGGTGAGTCCGACGGTGACCTCGTCGGCCTTCCCGGCCCGGGCGGGGTCGTCCCCGCCCTGCTGCTTGCCGGCGCCCTCCCCCGTGCCCGGGGCCTCGGGCAGGACCGCGGAGTCGACGGTGTCGGTCCCGGTCCCCTCGAAGGCGGTGCGCAGCGGCTCGCCGTCCCAGTCCTGCCAGGTCCGCACACCGATGACGATGCTCAGGACGACCAGGAGGGCGACCAGGGCCCAGGGCCAGTGCCTGCGGACGGCCTCGGCCCGGCCGCTCGCGGTGCGGGTGACCGGCGGCCGGGGCGCGGGGCAGTCCGCGGGTGCGGGCCTGCGCCGCCTGCCCGCGGGCCGGTCCCGCCCGTCCCGGGGCGCGGGCACCGCAGCGCCCCTCTCCCGGCGCCCGCCGCCCGCGGCGGCCGGCGCGGCCGCCTCGGGAGCGGGCCGCCTGCGCCGCGGCCCGGTGCCCCGTACCCCGCGGCGCAGCCGGTCGCCCCGCTCGAAGTGGTTCCAGCGTTCGGGCCCGGCGCCGGGCTCGGTGTCCTCCCCGATGACGCGCGGACCGGCCATCGGCGGGTCCTCGGCCTCCGCGGGCTCCTCCCCCGTCGCGCCCCCGGTCCGTGCCGCCGCGGCGGCGCGGGCCGCCGCGGGCACGGCGGCCGGGTGGCGGGGCGGGGGCACGAACACCGAGCCGCGGCGGCCGGCGTGCTCGCGGTCGAACTCCTCCAGCAGCGGCGCCGGGTCCAGGCGCAGGGCCCGGCACAGGCCCCGGATGTGGCCGCGGGCGTAGAAGTCCCCGCCGCACGGGACGAAGTCCTCCTCCTCGATCGCCCGGAGTACCGGTTCCCTGATGCGTGTACGGACGCTGAGGTCGGCGACCGTGAGTCCCGCCGCGACGCGGGCGGCGGACAAGGTGTGTCCGATCGTCGCCATACGCACTCCCCTCGCGACTGTATGTATCTGACGGGAACCACTCTGCCGCTCCCGGCGCGCGACACGCAGGCCACCACGCCCCATGAAGCCCCCAAGATCCCGCCAAATCGGACAGAATTACGGCCAGAATTTTCGTCCGGATACGGTCATCCCCTTGTCCCCGGGCCCGTGACTGCGATGATCTTGGACCACCCTCCCCGCCACCTCCCCCGAGACCGGACGATGACCCAGCACTTCTCCGCCGCCGAGCTCGCGGGCGACGCACCGGTCGCCGCGGCCCGCGACGCCCTCGACGCCTTCCGCTCCTGGAGCGGCGCCCACTCCGACGACATCGCCGCGCACGTGTACCGGTGGTCCTCCCACCTGCCCGAGGTCCTCGAACGGCACCGGCTGCTGAACCGGCTGCGCCGGAGCCTGGACCCCGGTGCGGCACGGGCCGCGCGGGCCGCGGAGCAGGCGCGGCTGCGCCGGCGCGCCCTGCGCCGCCACGCGCTCGCCCTGGGCGAGGTCCCCTCCCCCGAGGTCCTGGACCGGCTCACCGCCGACCCGCGGCGGCTGCCCCGGCCCGCCGTCCCCGTCCCGGTCGACGGCGTCGGCACCGCCCTGGAGCGGGTCCGGTCCAGCGCCTCCCTGGACCGGGTCCCCGGCCTGGGAACGCTGCGCGAACGGATGTCCCGGCTGTACGCCGCGCTGCCCGGGGAGGCGGTCGCCTCCGGGGCCATGGACCGGGCCGCCCGGACCATCGGCGGGGTGCTGGCCGTCGCCTCCCACGACACCCTCGGCGAGGACGGCGACACCGCGGCGGCGCACCTGCGGCGGGTCGTGCCCGGCGCCTACGCCCTCGCCGTCGCCCAGGCCGTCGTGGACCTGCCCGCGCACGCCCGGCACGACGCCCACCACCGGCTGCTGCCGCACCTGCTGACCGAGGCCGAGCCGGCCGAGGGGGTGCCCGACGACCCGCTGGCCGAGGAGCTGCACGCCGCCCACGTGCTGCTGCTGGACGGCTTCCCCTTCGCCGGCCACCGGGCCCTGTACCGGGCCACCGAGGTGATGTACCTGGCCCGTTCCCGGGCCGAGCGGCGTACCCGCGAGGACGCGGTCCGCGACGGCGGGGACGCCCTGCTCGCCGACGCGGTGCTGGAGACCGGGGCGGGCGCGATCGCCGCCACCCTGCTGGGTCGCCGCAACCCCCCGGCGGGCCTGCTCCGGCCGCACCTGGCCGCGGCGCTGGCCACCCGGTTCCGGCACGACCTGCTCGACCGGGAGCGCGACGCTGTGACCGGCCGCCTCACCACGTTCACGCTGGCCCCGCGGGACCTGGACGGCGACCCGCTGCACGACCTCTTCGCCGCCGAGGCCCACCTGGTCGCGACGGTGTTCGACGGGGACGCCGGGGTGGCCGACGCCCTGGCCCGGCACGGCGCCGGCCGGCTGGCCGGCCACCTGTCCCGGCGGGCCGGACTGGTGGAGGAGCTGCTGGAGGCGCACCGGGTGACGCCGGAGATCGAGGCGCTGCTGCGCTCGGCCGCCCGGCCGGCCCGGCGCGGCGCGCCGTCCGGAGCCGTCCGGGCGGCGCGCGGGCGGGCCAGGCCGGCCGCGGCGACGGACCCGCGCGCCTTCGCCGCCGACCGGTCCGTGTTCGTCGACGCCGCCCTGGCCCGGCACGCCTCGGGCAACGGCGCCCGCGGCCCGCGCGGGGTGCTGTCGCACTCCCCCGAGGGCCCCGGCGGGCCGCTGCGCCCGGCGCTGGCGCTGATGCTGGTCGAGGGCGCCGCGGCCGACCCCGAGCCGCTGGCGCCGCTGGTGGCCGCGGTGGAGCTGTTCCACACCGGGAGCCTGGCCCTGGACGAACGCGCCTCCCACCTGGCCGGGATCGCGCTGGTCTCCGGCGGGTACGGGCTCATGGCGCGGCTGGCCGCGACCCACCCGCCCGAGCGAGTGGTGGGGGCGATGGCCCGGATGGGCGCGCTGCTGGGACCCGAGCGCCTGTGCCGGGGCCGCTACCTGGACAGGGCCCTGGCCCGCGGCGGGGAGCCCGCCGGCGTCGCGGGGTTCCTGGAGGTGTACACGCTGACCGCCTCGACGGAGATCGAGATCGCCCTGGCCCCGACCGCGATCCTGCTCGGCCTGCCCGGGCACGAGGTGGACCTGCTGACCGCCTATGCCCACCACGCCGGGATCGTGCTGCGGATCCGCCGGGACCTGCTCGCCGGGTCCGGCGCCGACCGGCCCACCCTGGCCTCCGCGCACGGCCGCGCCACCGCCGCGCGGCTGCTCGCCTGGCACCGCGACCGGGCCGAGGCCGCGCTGGACGGCCTGGCCCTGGACACCGCCCTCCTGCGCGCCGCCCTGGACCACTTCGCCACCCGCAGGGTGTGAGGGCGCCGGGCCCTCAGCCCCCGCGGATGTCGGTGAGGACGGCGGGGAGGTCGTCGGGGGTGACGAGCACGTCGCGGGCCTTGGAGCCCTCGCTGGGGCCGACGACGTCGCGGCTCTCCATGAGGTCCATCAGGCGGCCCGCCTTGGCGAAGCCGACACGCAGTTTGCGCTGGAGCATCGAGGTCGACCCGAACTGGGTGGTGACCACCAGTTCGACGGCCTGCAGCAGCAGGTCCAGGTCGTCGCCGATCTCCTCGTCGATCTCCTTCTTCTTGGTGTCGGCGGCCGCGACGTCCTCGCGGTAGCTGGGCTCGGCCTGCTTCTTGCAGTGCTCGACGATCCCCCGGATCTCCTTCTCCGAGACCCAGGCGTTCTGCAGGCGGATCGGCTTGCCCGCCCCCATCGGCAGGAACAGGGCGTCGCCCTTGCCCACCAGCTTCTCCGCCCCGGGCTGGTCCAGGATGACGCGGCTGTCGGCGAGGCTGGAGGTGGCGAACGCCAGCCGGGAGGGCACGTTCGCCTTGATCAGGCCGGTGACGACGTCGACGCTGGGCCGCTGGGTGGCCAGCACCAGGTGGATCCCGGCGGCCCGGGCCAGCTGGGTGATGCGCACGACGGAGTCCTCGACGTCGCGCGGGGCGACCATCATCAGGTCGGCCAGCTCGTCCACGATCACCAGCAGGTACGGGTAGGGCTCGTACACCCGCTCGCTGCCCGGGGGGGCGGTGAGCTCCCCGGTGCGCACGGCGGCGTTGAAGTCGTCGATGTGCCGGTACCCGGAGGCGGCCAGGTCGTCGTAGCGGCGGTCCATCTCCCCCACCACCCACTGGAGCGCCTCGGCGGCCCGCTTGGGGTTGGTGATGATGGGCGTGATCAGGTGCGGGATGCCCTCGTACATGGTCAGCTCGACCCGCTTGGGGTCGACCAGGATCATCCGCACCTCGTCGGGGGTCGCGCGCATCATCAGCGAGGTGATGAGCCCGTTGATGCAGGTGGACTTGCCCGCTCCGGTGGCGCCCGCGACCAGCACGTGGGGCATCTTCGCCAGGTTGGCGACGACGTTGGTGCCCTCCACGTCCTTGCCCAGCCCCACCAGCATGGGGTGGTCGTCGGAGGTGGCCACCGGGGAGCCGAGCACGTCGCCCAGGCTGACGATGTCCTTGTCGGTGTTGGGGATCTCCACGCCGATCGCGGACTTGCCGGGGATCGGCGACTGGATGCGCACGTCGGCGCTCTTGACCGCCAGGGAGATGTTCTTGGTGAGCGCGGTGACCTTCTCGACCTTGACGGCCGGCCCCAGCTCGATCTCGTAGCGGGTGACCGTCGGCCCCCGGGTGAACCCGGTGACCTCGGCGTCGATGCCGAACTGGGTGAGCACGCCGGTGAGGGCGTCCACCACGTCGTCGTTGGCCTTGGTGCGCGGCTTCACCGGGCTGCCGGGCTTGAGCATGACGGGCGGGGGCAGCTCGTAGTCCCCCTCCACCACCCGGGAGGGGAGGGTGAGCTGCTCGGTGACGGCCGGCGCCGGGGTGGGGTCGGGGACGGGGAGCTTGGCGCGGCCCTTCTTCCCACCCTTGCCGGACCTGCCCGCCTCGGCCCGCGCCGCCTCCTCTTCCTCGTCGGTGAGCGCCGGGGCGATGGGCTCCTCGGGCAGCACCGGGCTGTCGTAGGGGCGCTCGTGGTCGCCCGCCACGGTCTCGGCCGCGGCCTCCGCCTCCTTCTTGCGGGAGCGGCGCTTGCGGGCGGGCTTGCGCTCCGGCTCGGCGCCCAGGATGCCGATGCCGGAGTCCGGCCCGGCGTCGCGCTCCATGAGGGCGCCGAACAGCGTGTGCAGCCGCTCGGGGATGCGCCGGATGGGGGTGGAGGTGACCACGAGGATGCCGAACACCAGCACCAGGGCCAGCAGCACCCCGGTCAGCCAGGGGGTGATGACGGCGCTGAGCGGACCGGAGGCGACGAACCCGATGAGGCCGCCGGCGTCCTGGAGCGCCTCCAGCCCCTCGGAGGGCTGCGGGATGCCGTTCGCGATGTGGATGAGGCCCAGCAGGCCCAGCAGGATGGCACTGGTGCCGATGAACAGCCGCCCGGCGTCGCCCTCCCGGGACGCGCCCGGGGTGCGCATCAGGCGGATCGCCAGCGGCAGGAACAGCAGCGGCAGGATCGGCGAGAACGTCCCGAACGCGCCGACCACCACTAGGCGGGTGTACTCCGGCAGCGGGCCGGCGCTCTCCCACCACACGGCCGCGGCGACCAGCACCCCGGCCGCCAGCAGCAGCAGGCCCGCCCCGTCCCGGCGCAGGTCCGGGTCCAGGTCGCGGGCGCTGCGGCCCACGGCGCGGGCGGCCCCGCCCACGGTGTGCGCGACGAGCTTCCACAGCACCAGCAGGAACTGGCCGAACATGGTGACCGCGAAAGCGATGGGCCCGTCGGGCATCCGGTTGGCCGCGGGTCTGCGGGCCGCGGGCTTCTTGCGCCCGGAACCGCCTGAGGAGGCGCGCGGGGCCATCGGGGTCACCTCCGTACAGGGGGAGCGGTTCACGACCGGCGGGCGCATTCCCCGCCACGGCGGGCAGCCTATCGAGTCGTCCACCCCCGGATCCCGTCTCGGGCACGGCGTGTCGCGCGAAGCGCCGAACGGTCCGGGACCGTTCGGCGCTTCGTGCGGGTACCGCTCCGGGTCAGACCTCGACCAGGACCGGGATGATCATCGGGCGGCGGCGGTAGGTGTCGTTGACCCACCGGCCCGTGCTGCGCCGGATGAGCTGGCGCAGCTGGTGGGGGTCGTTGACCCCGTCCTCGGCCGCCTTGTCCAGGGCGTGCTGGATCTTATCGATGACGTCGTCGTAGGCGTCGGCGCCGATGCCCGCGCCCCGGGTGTGGATCTCTGGCTCGCCGAGGATCTTGCCCGTGCCGGAGTCCACGGCCACGACGACGGAGATGAAGCCCTCCTCGCCGAGGATGCGGCGGTCCTTCAGCGCGGCGTCGGTGACGTCGCCCACGGAGGAGCCGTCCACGTACACGTACCCGGCCTGCACGGCGCCGACGATCTTGGCGCGGTTCTTGTACAGGTCGACGACCACGCCGTCCTCGGCGATGACGATCCGGTCCGCGGGGACCCCGGTCATCTTGGCCAGGTCGGCGTGGGCGCGCATGTGCCGCCACTCGCCGTGCACCGGCATGAAGTTGCGCGGGCGCACCATGTTGAGCACGTACAGCAGCTCGCCGGCGGGGGCGTGCCCGGACACGTGCACCAGGGCGTTGCCCTTGTGCACGACCTTGGCGCCCCAGCGGGTCAGGCCGTTGATGACCCGGTTGACCGAGTTCTCGTTGCCCGGGATGAGCGAGGACGCCAGCAGGACGGTGTCGCCCTCCTCGATGCGGATCTGGTGGTCCCGGTTGGCCATCCGGCTCAGCGCCGACATCGGCTCGCCCTGGGAGCCGGTGCAGATCAGCACGGCCTTGTCCGGCGGCAGGTCGTCGAGCTGGCGCACGTCGATGATGGTGTCGCCGGGGATGCTCAGGTAGCCCAGGTCGCGGGCGATGTTCATGTTGCGGACCATCGACCGGCCCACGAACGCGACCTTGCGGCCGTGCTTGGTGGCGGAGTCGATGACCTGCTGGACCCGGTGCACGTGGGAGGCGAAGCAGGCCACCACGATGCGCTTGTCGGCCTGCCGGAACACCTTGTCGATGGCCTCGGTCAGGTTGCGCTCGTTGATGATGAACCCGGGCTGCTCGGCGTTGGTGGAGTCCGACAGCAGCAGGTCCACGCCCTCGTCGCCGAACCGGGCGAACCCGGCCAGGTCGGTGAGGCGGCCGTCCAGCGGCAGCTGGTCCATCTTGAAGTCGCCGGTGTGCAGCACCGACCCGCCGGGGGTGCGGATGCCGACGGCCAGCGCGTCGGGGATGGAGTGGTTGACCGCGAAGAACTCCAGGTCGAACGGGCCGAAGTCGCGCCGCTCGCCCTCCTCCACCTGGACCACGACCGGCTTGATGCGGTGCTCGCCGAGCTTGGCGGAGATGAGCGCGAGCGTGAGCCGGGAGCCGACGATCGGGATGTCGGGGCGCTCGCGCAGCAGGAACGGGACGCCGCCGATGTGGTCCTCGTGGCCGTGGGTGAGGACGACCGCCTCGATGTCGTCCAGGCGGTCCCGGATGTAGTCGAAGTCCGGCAGGATCAGGTCGACGCCGGGCTGCTCCTCCTCGGGGAACAGCACGCCGCAGTCGACGATGAGGATCCGGCCGCCGAACTCGAAGACCGTCATGTTGCGGCCGATCTCGCCCAGGCCGCCCAGCGCGACGACGCGCAGGACACCGTCGCCCTGGGGCGGGGGCGAGCTCAGCTCGGGGTGCGGGTGGCTCATACGGAACCCTCCGTGAGGCGCTCGACGCGGACGGCGCTGGCCGGGACGGCCTGGTGCGGGGCCAGGCCGATGGGGCCCTTCACACCGGCGGCGGCCAGGTCCTCGCGCAGCAGGGCCTGGAGCTCGGCGGAGGCGTCGGCGAGCGGCGTGCGCACCGGGCCGGCGGGCAGGCCGAACAGGTTGAGGACCGCCTTGGTCGTGATCACGCCCTGGGTGCGGAACATCCCGGTGTAGACCGGGGTGAGCCGGCGGTGGATCGCCAGCGCCTGGCCGACCTCGCCCGCCTCGTAGGCGTCGATCATGTCCTTGAGGTCGCCGCCGACGATGTGGCCGACGACGCTCACGAAGCCGGCGGCGCCCACCGACAGCAGGGGCAGGTTCAGGATGTCGGTGCCGCAGTAGTAGGCCAGGTCGGTGCGCTCCATGACCCAGGAGCTGGCGCCGACGTTGTCCTTGGCGTCCTTGTTGGCCACGATCCGGGGGTGCTCGGCGAGCCGGACCAGGGTCTCGGAGGCGATGGGCGTCCCCGTGCGGTGCGGGATGTCGTACAGCATGACCGGCAGGCCGGTGGTGTCGGCGATCTCGGTGAAGTGCCGGATCAGCCCCTCCTGCGGCGGCTTGTTGTAATACGGGGTCACCGCCAGGAGGCCGTGGGCGCCCGCCTTCTCGGCGGCCTTGGCCAGCTTGACGCTGTGCCGGGTGTCGTTGGTGCCGACGCCCGCGATGATCTGGGCCCGGTCGCCGACCGCCTCGATGACGGCGCGCAGCAGCCGGTCCTTCTCCTCGTCGCTGGTCGTGGGCGACTCGCCCGTGGTCCCGCTGATGACGAGGCCGTCGTTGTGCTGCTCGTCCACCAGGTAGGTGGCGAGCCGGGCGGCACCGTCGTAGTCGAGCTCGCCGTCGTCGAGCATGGGTGTGACCATCGCGGTCAGCATCTTGCCGAACGGGCGGTACTTGGTGTTCACCATGGTGTGTGAAAGGCGCGCGGACCGCCGCCGCGTGGCGGCGGGATCCTGTGTCGCCCCTCCTCCTCTCGGTGTGTGCGGCCCCGCCGCGCGGGGCGGGACCGGTGGTGTGGCGTACGGATGGTGCGGAACCGTGTGTCCGCTTCCGCGACCGGGGCCGGGTCGGACCACTGCGGGGTCCGACGGGGGCGGTCGCGGAGAAGCCTGTGCCGGTCCTGTCCGGACCGCGTCCGTTCGGACGCCGGTGCCGGGACCGGGGTCGGCCCCGTCCTCGTGGGTCGAGGGAGGGGCCCGCATGTGAACCTACCCGCACCGCGTCCCGGCCGTCGGACCGGGACACGGGCGGGAACCCGCGGATTCGGGGCGGGCGGGTCGGAGCGGAGGTGCCGCGGCGGTCAGTCGTCCTTGCCGTCCGGCAGGAAGAGGCTGGCCAGCCAGCTGACGATGCCGACGACGATCGCGCCCCAGAAGGCGGGCCAGAAGCCGTCGATGTCGATGGGCAGGCCGAAGAGCCCCGCGATCCACTCGGTGAGCAGGAACAGCAGTGCGTTCACGACGAGGCCGATGAGCCCGAGGGTCAGCGCGTAGAACAGGCAGCCGACCGTCTTGACGATCGGTTTGATGACGGCGTTGACGACGCCGAAGATCAGGCCGAGTCCCAGGAAGACGAGGATGGTCTCCGTCGTGTCCGAGGTCGTGACCTCGATACCGCTGACCAGGTAGGCCGCCAGCCACAGGGCGAGCGCGTTCACGATGACTCTGATAATGAAGCTCACAACGTAGATGTTCCCACGCCGTGGCAAGGTCCCGAAACTCCGGCGTGGGTGCACTCGTGTCGATGACTCCCCCAGGAGGCCTGATCGTGTCCGGTGCCCAGTTCGTCCGTCCCGCCCGTCCCTCCGACGTCGACACCGTCGTGGACGTCCAGGTGGCCTCCTGGCGGGAGGTGTACGGAGGGCTGCTGCCCGGGGAGGTGGTCGCCGAGATCGGCGGCGAGGAGGCCCGCAGGGGCTTCCACGCGCAGTGGTCGGCCGCCCTGGAGTCGCCGCCCACCTCCAGGCACCGGCTGGTGGTCGCCACCGACGAGAACGACGGGGTGCGCACGGTGGTGGGCTTCGCCGCGTTCGGCCCGGCGGGCGACCCCGACCTGTGGCCCGCCACCGCCGCGGAGATCTTCGCCCTGCACGTGGACCCGGCCCTGACCCGGCGGGGGCACGGCGGCCGCCTGCTCAACGCGACCGTGGACCACCTGGTGGAGGACGGGTTCGTCATCGCGTACGTGTGGGTGCCCGAGGCCGACAACGCGCTGCGGGCGTTCTTCGAGTCCTCCGGCTGGGCGCCCGACGGCGCCCGCCGGGTGATCGACCTGGGCTCGGAGCTGCCGATGGTGCGCCTGCACGCGGGCATCGGATAGGGCGCGGCCCCGGGGCCCGGGAGCAGGCACTACCGTGGGGAGGTCGTAGCGGCGCCGCGCGCGCCGGCCGTCGAGCGGTGGAGGGACCCGGCAGTGGCCACGGTCAGCGAATGGATCTCGGGGATGCGTCCCCGGACGCTTCCGAACTCGGTCGTCCCGGTGGCGGTCGGTACCGCGCTGGCGTTCGCCCTGGGCGGGTTCGTGTGGTGGAAGGCACTGCTGGCGCTGGTGGTGTCGATGGCCCTCCAGGTGGGGGTGAACTTCGCCAACGACTACAGCGACGGCGTCAAGGGCACCGACACCGCGGAGCGGACGGGGCCGACCCGGCTGACGGCGACCGGCCTGGCCGCGCCGAAGCAGGTGCTGGCCGCCGCGCTGGGCAGCTTCGCGTTCGCCGGGCTGGTGGGCCTGGTGCTGGTGGCCACCACGTCGTGGTGGCTACTGCTGGTGGGCGCGGTGGCGATCGCCGCCGCCTGGTACTACACCGGCGGGCGCACCCCGTACGGGTACCGGGGCCTGGGCGAGGTGTCGGTGTTCGTGTTCTTCGGCGTGGTGGCCGTGGTGGGCACCGTGTTCGTGCAGCTGGAGGCCGCGCCCTGGGAGGCGTGGACGGCGTCGGTGCCGGTGGGGCTGCTGTCCTGCGCGGTGCTGGTGATCAACAACCTGCGGGACATCCCCACCGACCGGGAGACCGGCAAGATCACCCTGGCGGTGCGGCTGGGCGACACCGGGACGCGGCGGCTGTACGCGGGGATGGTCGTGGCGGCGTTCGCGGTGGCCCTGCCGCTGGTGGCGGTGTCCTGGTGGGTGCCGCTGGTGCTGCTGGCGGCCCCCCTGGCGGTGCCGCCGCTGCGCCGCGTGCTGGGCGGTCAGGTCGGCCGTGACCTGGTGGCGGGCCTGGGCGAGACCGGGCGGCTCCAGATGGCGTTCGGCGCGCTGCTCTCGGTGGCGCTGCTGCTGGGCTGACCGGCCCGCGCCGGTGGCCGGGTGCGGCCACCGGCGACTTGTAGGCGGCCCGTGACCGGGCGGAGACCCTTCCCCGCCTAGGTTCGGGGCATGGCGATCCCCCGCAGGACCGCCGCGGCACTGGCCGCCGCGGCGCTGACGCTGACCCTGGCCGCGTGCTCGGCCGCCGACAACCCGGCCGAGGGCCCCGGCTCCGGCGAGACCTCCCTCGACCGTGGCGGCGCGCCCCTGGAGTCCTCCTCCGCGCCCGCGACCACCGGTGGGCAGGTCCATACACGTGCCGCCGGACGGATCCGGCAGGCGGACGTGGAGGTGGACGTCCACACGCTGGAGCGGGTCGGCGAGGACCTCGTCGAACTGACCCTGACGATCCACGTCATCGGGGGCGGCCTCCTCGCCCGCGACCTCGCGTCCCCGGAGACCTCGGAGCAGGAGGTCACCGACATGGCGGCGTTCGAGCTCGTCGACGCGGAGAACGGCCGGGTGCACCGGGTCGCCACCGATTCCGAGGGGCGGTGCGTGTGTTCCCGGCTCGAACCGTCGCTGGAACTGTGGCCCGAGGACTCCCTGACCCTCAGCGCGACCTTCGCCGCTCCGCCGAAGGACGTGCACGAGATGGACGTGCGCGTCCCCGGCATGCCGACGTTCACCGGGGTCCCCGTTGCCTGAGGGGACCGACAGGGAGAGGACCTACTCCACGGTCCGCCTCAACTGCTGCATGGTGCTGCTGATCGGCCCCGTCATCGTTGTGACGCTCGTTCTCACCCTGGCCGTCCTGGGACTGCTCGACTGGGGAGAGTCCGCCAGGGAGCCGCGGGGCTATGTGCCCGAGGTGAACCGGAGCCCGGTGGCCACCGCGCCGGTGGTGGACGTCACGGCGCCGGTCGAGGAGGTCGAGGCGCCGGTGGACGGCATCGAGGCGCCCGTCGTGGACGCCCCCTGACCCCGGACGCGCGGCCGCCCCGGGCCGCGGCGCGGCCCGGGGCGGGAGGTCGGCGGCTCAGCTCAGGTCGAGCAGCGGCTCCAGGCCCACGGTCAGCGGGTCGGGCAGGTCGGCGACCCTGCGCACGCCCAGCAGCACGCCGGGCATGAACGAGGCCCGGTTCATGGAGTCGTGGCGGATCTTCAGGGTCTCACCATCGGTGCCGAACACGACCTCCTGGTGGGCGATCAGGCCCTGGATGCGCAGCGCGTGCACCCGCACCCCGTCCACGTCGGCGCCGCGGGCGCCGGGGATCTCGGCGGTGGTGGCGTCGGGCATCGGGCCCAGCCCGGCCGCCCGGCGGGCCCCGGCGACCAGCTCGGCGGTGTGGTACGCGGTCCCGCTGGGGGCGTCCGCCTTGTTGGGGTGGTGCAGCTCGATGATCTCGGTCGACTCGAAGTAGGGGGCGGCCTTGGCCGCGAAGTGCATCATCAGCACCGCGGCGATGCCGAAGTTGGGCGCGATGAGCACCTTGGCGCCGGGCCGGGCCGCCAGCATCTCGCGCACCCGGTTCAGCTTCTCCTCGTCGAACCCGCTGGTGCCGACGACGGCGTGGACGCCGCGGCCGATCAGCCACTCCAGGTTGTCCATGACGACGTCGGGGTGGGTGAAGTCGACGACGTAGTCGGCCCCCAGCACCCGCTCCCGGTCCTGGCCGGCGTCGGCGCCGCCGACGAACTCCATGTCGTCGGCCGCCTGGACCGCGTTGACGACCTCTGACCCCATGCGCCCTTCGGCGCCGAAAACTCCTACCTTGAACACGGCACGAGCGTATCGGATCGCCGCGGCCCCGCGTGGTGCGACCTGGGGCGGGACCGGTCGCGTGCGACGATCGGCCCATGACGGACGAGGACCGCGCGGACGGCCCGCCGGACGCCCGGCACCGCCTGGGCTCCCTGCTGAACGGGCTGCGCGCGACGGTGCTGGGCGCCAACGACGGCATCGTCTCCACCGCCGGACTGGTGGTGGGCGTGGCGGGCGCCACCCCGCACCGCGGCGCCCTGCTGGTGGCGGGGATCGCGGGCACCCTGGCCGGGGCGCTGTCGATGGCGGCGGGCGAGTACGTGTCGGTGAGCACCCAGCGCGACACCGAGCGGGCCGCGCTGGCCCGGGAGCGGCGCGAGCTGGCCGCCGACCCGGCCGGCGAGCTGGAGGAGCTCGCCGGGATGTACCGCGACCGGGGGCTGAGCGAGGAGCTGTCGCACCGGGTGGCCCGGGAGCTGACCGAGCACGACGCGCTGCGCGCCCACGCCGAGGTGGAGCTGGGGCTCGACCGCTACCGGGTGGACCCGTGGCAGGCGGCGTTCGCCAGCCTGTTCTCCTTCGTGCTGGGCGCCCTGGTGCCGCTGGCCGCGATGCTGCTCAGCTCCGATGCCTGGAGGCTGCCGGTGACGGTGGCGGCGGTCCTGGCGGCCACCGGCGCGCTGGGCGCGGTGAGCGCCCGCCTGGGCGGGGCCCTGCCCCTGCGGGCGGCGCTGCGGTGCGTGGTCGGCGGGTCCTTCGCGATGCTGATCACCTACCTGGTGGGCACGCTGGTAGGGGCGTTCACCTCCCTCTGAGGGCGCGGGGCCGGGCCCCGGAGGCGGCGGGCGGCTACGCGCGGGCGGGTCCTTCGCGATGCTGATCACCTACCTGGTGGGCACACTGGTGGGGGCGTTCACCTCCCTCTGAGGGCGCGGGGCCGGGCCCCGGAGGCGGCGGGCGGCTACGCGCGGGCGGTGGACAGGCTCAGCGCGAAGTCCCCGGCCGGGTCGGTCCACCAGTGCGTCGGCTCGAACCCGGCCTCCTCCAGCTCCTCCTCCAGGCCCTCCCGGCGGAACTTGGCGGAGATCTCGGTGCGCATCTCCTCGCCCGCCGCGAAGTCGACGTCCAGG
Source organism: Nocardiopsis sp. MT53 (assembly GCF_019598965.1). Taxonomy (NCBI): domain Bacteria; kingdom Bacillati; phylum Actinomycetota; class Actinomycetes; order Streptosporangiales; family Nocardiopsidaceae; genus Nocardiopsis; species Nocardiopsis sp. MT53. Next base: position 357,618 of record NZ_CP080599.1, read on the forward strand.
TCCAGGGCGGCGACGCGCACGTGCTGGTCCACCCGCGAGCGCAGCCGCATCTCGATCCACTCCTCCTTCTCGTTCCAGCGGGCGACGTGCTCGAACTCCGACGGGTCGAAGTCGGCCCCCAGCTCGCGGTTGATCACGTTGAGGACGTTGCGGTCGAACTCGGCGGTCACCCCCTGCGCGTCGTCGTAGGCCGCGACCAGGCGGTCGGCGTCCTTGACCAGGTCGGCGCCGAGCAGGAAGGTGTCCCCCGGGCGCAGCACCGCCCGGATGTCGCGGAGGAACCCGGCCCGGGGCCCGGGCTCCTGGTTGCCGATGGTCGAGCCCAGCACGGCGATGGTCTGCCGCCCGCCGTCCTCGCGCACCGGCAGCAGGCCCAGGTGGTGCTCGAAGTCGCCGACCACGGCGTGCACGTCCAGGTCCGGGTAATCGTCGGCGACCCTGCGCGCGGAGGCGGCCAGGAAGTCGCCGCTGACGTCGACGGGGACGAACCGGGCCAGGGCGCCGTGGCGGCCCATGGCGTCCAGCAGCAGCCGGGTCTTGACGCCCGACCCCGAGCCGAGCTCGATGAGCGCCTCGGCGCCGGCGGCGCCGGCGATCTCGTCGGAGCGCTCCTCCAGGATGGCCCGCTCGGCCCGGGTGGGGTAGTACTCGGGGAGTTCGGTGATGTCCTCGAACAGGGCGCTGCCGCGTTCGTCGTAGAACCACTTGGGCGGCAGCTGCTTGGGGTTGGACGAGAGCCCTTCGGCGACGTCCCTGCGCAGGGCCTTGTCCAGGTCGTCGGCGGTCAGGTTGCGGTCGATGCGGAACACGGCGACTCCTCGGTCAGACGATGGGGTGGATCTCGGTCCGCTCCGCCGCGGCCACGGCCACGGAGCCTTCGGGCACCTCCCGCCAGCCCGGGGAGTCGTCGTAGGGTTCCGAGGCCAGGACGACGCCTCCCCCCGGTTCCCGCAGGGTGAACAGGGTGTCCCCGGCGGCGGTGCCCACGAGGGTCTCGCCGTCGGTCGCCAGCAGGTTGTAGCGCCCCTCGGAGTGCTCGCGGGCGTGGCGGACCACTGCGGCCAGCGCTCCGGGCAGGTCGCCGGAGGCCCGCCACAGGCGCACCACGTGCCCGAACAGGGGCGCGGAGTCCACCGGGGCGCGGGCGTCGAGCACCCCGGCCGGGGGCGGCAGCGCCGCCACCAGGGCGTCGTCGTCCTTGACCGCGCCGTTGTGGCTGAACAGCAGCCGCCCGGCGCGGAAGGGCTGGGCGCTCGCCTCGTCGGTGCCGAACCCGACGGTGGCGTCGCGCACCGCCGCCAGCACGCAGCCGGAGGCCAGGCCGCGGGCCGCCTCGGCGAAGGAGGTGTCGCCCCACATCGGCAGGGCGCGCCGGTAGCGCAGCGGTTCGGGGGTGTCGTCGGGGTACCAGCCCACGCCGAACCCGTCGGCGTTGACCGTGCCGTACTTCTGGAGCTGGGGCGCCCAGGACTGGACGTGGAGCGAGTGGGGCGCCGCGTACAGCAGGTCGTACAGCGTACGCGGCGGCCCCAGGTAGGCCAGGTGGCGGCACATCAGGCGGGCTCCGCGTCGCGGGCGCAGCGGAACCCGCTGAAGATCTGCCGCCGGATGGGCAGGTCCCAGTTGCGGAACGTGGAGCGGACCGCCGTGGGGTGGGTGGCCCACGAGCCGCCGCGCAGCACCTTGTACCCGGAGTCGAAGAACACCTCCGAGTACTCGCGGTACGGGAAGGCGCGGAACCCCGGGTAGCCGTGGAAGGTGGTGGAGGTCCACTCCCACACGTCGCCGATGAGCTGGTGCACGCCCAGCGGGGACGCCCCGTCGGGGTGGCGGCCCACGGTCGCGGGGCCGAGCCTGCGCTGGCCCAGGTTGGCGTGGCGGGCGGCGGGCTCCCCGTCGCCCCAGGGGTGGCGGCGGGACTCCCCGGTCGCCGGGTCGAAGCGGGCGGCCTTCTCCCACTCGGCCTCGGTGGGCAGCCGTTTGCCCGCCCACTCCGCGTAGGCCCGGGCCTCGTGGTAGTTGACGTGCTGGACCGGCTCGTCGGGCGGCACCAGCTCACGGCGGCCGAAGCGGCGCCTGGCCCACTCCTCGCCCTCGCGCTCCCAGAAGGCGGGGGCCACGGCCCCGCGCTTCTCCTTCCACTCCCAGCCCTCCCGGCTCCACCAGTGGCGGGTCTGGTAGCCGCCGTCCTCCATGAACTCCCGGTAGGCGGCGTTGGTGACGGGCGCGGTGTCGATGAAGTAGGCGGGCAGGTCGACGGTGACGGCGGGCTTCTCGTTGTCGTAGGCCCAGGGGTCGTCGTCGGTGCCCATCGTGAAGGGCCCGGCGGGGACCAGGGCCTCGGCCTCCGCGGGCGGGCGCAGGGGCGCGACGGCGGGCGCCTCCTCCAGCAGCACGGGGGCGCCCCGGCGCAGCTGGTGGGTGGCGAGCATGGTCTCGTCGTGCTGGTGCTCGTGCTGGATGACCATGTGGTAGACGAACCCGGCGTCCAGCAGGCCGGGCGGGTCGTCGGGCCCGCGCGGGGCGGGCACGGTGAGGTCGACGCCGTCCAGGGCGTCCAGGACCTCCCGGCGGACCCGCTCGTTGTAGTCGCGGGCCTCCTGCGGGCGCAGCAGCGGCAGGTCAACGCGCTCGGCGCGGGGGTTCTCGAAGGCGTCGTAGAGGTGGTCGATGTCGGGGCGCAGGGCCTCGCGCCCGGCGGCGGCCCGCAGCAGCCACTGCTCCTCGTAGTTGCCGATGTGCGCCAGGTCCCAGACCAGCGGCGACATCAGCGGCGAGTGCTGGGTGAGCAGCTCCTCGTCGTCGAGGGCGTCCAGGGTGAGGCCGAGGCTGCGCCGCCTGCCGCGGTCGAGCTCGGCGGCGATGCGCTCCTTGGAGATGTCCTGTCCGTTGTTCACCGAACTCCTCCACCGTGTCGGGAGTGGCGTTCCGCCGGCCCCGCGTGGGCGGGGCGCGGCTCGGGCACGCTCGGCCGCGTGTCGGCGGGGCTGAGCCCGCGCCGGGTGTGGCGGTCGGCGTAGTCGTCGACGAGGCGGGCCAGGCGCGTCGCGCCCATGCGGGGCAGGGCGTCGACGGCGGCGTCGAGGCAGCGGCGGGCGCAGGCGGCCAGGGCGGGGTCGGCCATGCCGTCGCGGGCCGCGCGCAGCCACAGCCTCCGGTCGGGGGCGGGGCCGCCGCAGAGCCGTTCCACGGCCTCCTCCGCGGCGGCGCGGGCGCCCGGGTCGTCGAAGAGGGCGGCGGCGACCGCGACGGGGACCGGCCACCAGCGCAGCGGCAGGGCGTCGATCATGCGCAGCTCCCACCAGCCGCGGGGGCGCACGGGCGGGAAGAGGGTGCTCAGGTGCAGTTCGAGGTCGGCCGGGGTGGCGGGGCGCGGGCCGTGCCCGGCGATCCACTCGGCGAGGGTGATGCCGGGGTCGGCCAGCCAGGAGCCGCCGCCCCCGGGGGTCTCGGAGACCGCCATGACGGAGGCCCGCAGGGCGTAGGCGGTCCAGGCGTCGGCCGGGTCGGCGGGGCTCCCGGGTTCCAGGACGGGGGCGGTGCGGTCGGCGTCCATGCCCGCCCAGATGGCCCAGCGGGTGGACTTCCAGCCGGTGGGGCGGCCGCGCCAGAGCGCGGAGTTGGCGAAGGCGGCGACCAGGACGGGGCCGAGCCGGTGCGCGAAGCCCCAGCGTTCGCCCAGGTCGGCGGGGTCGGCCCCGGAGTCCAGGCACACCTGGAGCGAGGCGGTCGCGCACATCATGGTGTGTCCGCCGTAGGTGCGGCGCTTGGCGAAGAACCGGTCCATGGCCTCGTACCGGGGCAGCCGGAGCTGCCGGTGGGGGGTGCGCACGGGGTCCAGTGCGGACTCGACCAGGCCCAGGCCGTCCTGGGCGAGGGTCTTTCCGAGGTGCTCCAGGTCCTCGGCGAGCGCTTCGTGCGCTCGGGCCGGGCCGGGCAGGGCGGGCGAGCTGAGCTCGATCTGTCCGCCGGGTTCGAAGGTGACGCGACTTCCCGCGGGCGGGGGGCCGGAGCCCTCCAGCAGCGCCGCGAGGCGTTCGATGGCGACGGTGGCGCCGGGTGCCGCGGTGTCGGTGACGAGCCACTCGGTCTCGGCTCCGACCTTGCCGGGAGGGCCTGTCTTGAAGCAGACCCCGTTGATGTACTCGTGGACGTCGTCCGTGGTCATGTGCGCCATGGGGTGCTCTCCCTCAGGACGTCGCCGCCCCGTGCGGAGCGGCGCCTCCCCTGTCTTCCCCCGGTCTCCCGCGCGGCGAACGTGCCGACCGTCCGGAAACGTGAACGGATGCGGACAGGTGCCGCATGTGCGACCTGTCTCCGGTTCGCGACATCCCCGGTGACTTCGCCCTTCCCGGGCGGCCGGGCCCCTCCCCCGCACCATGGAAGTGACTCACATCACATTTCAGGGAACCCGATCGCCCCGGGAGGCGGCCGAATCTCACCGTGCGGATGCGGGCCGGGACCTTCCGTTTACGGACGGCCCCGGTCCGATCCGGCCGCGCACCCGCTCCGTGCACGGCGGGGCGCCGCGGCGCGTGCCGCGGCGCCCCGCCGTGTGCGGGCGGCCCCGGGGGGCCGCCGGGACCCGTCACCGCCCGCCGGGAGGCGTCCCCTCCAGGGCGCGCGCCCAGTGGCAGGCCGTGGCGTGCGCACCCCCGTCACCGGGCAGGACCCCCGGGTCCTCGGTGCGGCACCGGTCGGCGACGCCCGCCCGCTCCGCCTCCCCCGAGGCCAGCACCGGGCAGCGCGGGTGGAACCGGCAGCCCCCCGGCACCTTCTTGGGGTCCGGCGGCTCCCCCGCCAGCACCACCGGCTCGCCGCCGGCCTCGGGCAGCACCGACAGCAGCGCCCGGGTGTACGGGTGCCGGGGCCCGGAGAGGACCTCCTCCACCGTCCCCAGCTCCACCACCCGGCCCAGGTACATCACGGCGACCCGGTCGGCGATGTTCCACGCCAGCCCCAGGTCGTGGGTGGCGATGAGGGCGGACAGCCCCAGCTCGTCGCGCAGGTCCAGCAGCAGGCGCAGGATCTCGCCGCGCACCGACGCGTCCAGGGACGCCACCGGCTCGTCGGCCACCAGCACCTCCGGCTCCAGCACCAGCGCCCCGGCGATCACCACGCGCTGCCGCTGGCCGCCCGACAGCTCGTACGGGTACCGGGACAGGAACCTCTCCGGCGGCCGCAGGCCCGCCCGGGACAGCGCGCGGGTCACCCGCTCGGCCTCGTCGGCCGTGGTCCCCCCGTGGATGCGCAGGCCCTCGGCGACCGACTCGTAGACCGTGCGCCGGGGGTTGAGCGAACCCGTCGGGTCCTGCTGGACCAGCTGCACCCGGTGCCGGTAGGCGCGCAGGTCGCGGGAGGAGTACCGCAGCGGGCTCCCCTCGAAGGACACCGTGCCCGCCGTGGGGCGCTCCAGGCCCAGCAGCACCCGGCCCAGGGTGGTCTTGCCGCAGCCGGACTCCCCCACCAGGGCGACGATCTCCCCGGCCGCCACGTCCAGGTCGACGCCGTCCACGGCCCGGGCGGCGGCGCGGCCGCCGCCGAACCCGGACGTGAAGACGACCCGCACGCCGCGGGCGCTCAGGACCGGCGTGCCGGTCCCCTCCCCGCCCTCGGGCGCGGACGCCGACGCGTCGGTCTCCGTGGTGCTCAACGGACCCCCTCCCCGACCGGGCCCACGTGCACGCAGGCGGCCTGCCTCTCGGACTCCCCGCGGGCGTCGGGCGCGACCGGCCACAGCGGCGGGTCGACCGTCGCGCACACCTCCTCCGACACCGGGCACCGCGGCCGGAACACGCACCCCGCGGGCGGGTCGGCGGGATCGGGCGGGTCGCCCGGCAGGCCGCGCGGGGCCCGCCGGGAGGCCGGGTCCCCGATCCTGGGGAAGGCCGCCCCCAGCGCCGCGGCGTAGGGGTGGGCGGGGGCGCCCATCACCTCGCGCGCCGGCCCCTGCTCCACGATCCGCCCCGCGTACATCACCGCGACCCGGTCGCAGGTGTCGGCGAGCACCGACAGGTCGTGGCTGATCATCAGCATCCCGATGCCGTGGTCGGCGACCAGGCGCTTGAGCAGGGCCAGGATCTGCGCCTGGATCATCACGTCCAGGGCGGTGGTGGCCTCGTCGGCCACGATCAGCCGCGGCTCGCAGGCCAGGGCCATCGCGATCATGACCCGCTGGCGCTGGCCGCCGGACAGCTGGTGGGGGTGGTCCGCGGCCCGGGAGGCGGGCAGCCCCACCTGGCCCAGGAGCTCGGCCACCCGGTCGGCGACCCTCTCCCTCGGCACCGTCCGGTGGATCAGCAGGGGCTCGGCGATCTGCTCGCCGACGCGCCGCACCGGGTTGAGCGAGTGCATGGCGCCCTGGAACACGATGGCGGCCTCCGACCAGCGGACCGCGCGCAGCCGCCCCCACCGCATGGTGAGCACGTCCTCGCCGGCCAGCTCCACGGCCCCGGTGACGCGGGCCGTGGCGGGCAGCAGCCGCAGCAGGGCCATGGCCACGGTGGACTTGCCGCTGCCGGACTCCCCGGCCAGGCCGAGCGTGCCGCCCGGCTCCAGGGAGATGTCGACGCCGCGCACGGCGGGGACCTCGCCGCCGCCGGAGCCGTAGGTCACGTGCAGGTCCCGCACGTCGAGAAGGGAGGTCATCGCCGCTCCCGGAGTCGGGGGTCGAGGACGGCCTCCAGGGCGCGGCCGCACAGGGTGAACGCCAGGGCGACCAGGGCGATCGCCAGCCCCGGAGGCACCATGTACCACCAGATCCCGGAGCTGATCGCGCCCGCGTTGCGGGCGCTCTCCAGGATCCCGCCCCAGGAGATGGTGGTGGGGTCGCCCACGCCCAGGAAGGCCAGGGTGGACTCGGCGATGATGGAGGTCGCCACCAGCAGGGTGGTCTGGGCCAGCACCACTGGCATCACGTTGGGCAGCACGTGCCAGGCCATGACGTGCAGGTGGCCGCCGCCCAGGGCGCGGGCCCGCTCCACGTAGGGCCGGGCCTCCACCGCCAGGGTCTGGGCGCGCACCAGGCGCGCGGTGGCGGGCCAGACCGTCAGGCCGATGGCGAGGATGATCGTGCCGGTGCCGCGGGGCAGGACCGCGGCCAGCGCCACGGCCAGCACCAGGGTGGGCAGCACCAGGAACCAGTCGGTGAGGCGCATCAGGACCGACGACAGGAGCCGCCCCGCGGTGCCGCCGGACGCCCCGAAGTGCCCGGCGGTCATGCCGACCAGGGTCCCCAGGGCCACCGAGACCGCGGTGGCCAGGAAGCCGACCGTCAGCGAGACCCGGGACCCCCAGATGATCAGGTCGAGGATGGACCGGCCGTAGTCGTCGGTGCCCAGCGGGAAGCGGGCGCTGGGCGGCTCGAAGGCGGCGCCGGGCGCCCGGGTGACGGTGAGGTCGGCCGGGTCCACCAGCAGCGGCGCGCACAGGGCGAGGACGACCAGGAGGAGCAGGCCGACCAGGCCGACCATCCCCGCGCGGCGGCGGGAGTACTCGCGGGCGAACGAGCGCAGCGCCTCGCGGCGCCTGCGGCGGGCCAGGGCCCGCGGGGACGGGGGTGCGGCGGACGGCGGGGCCGCGGCTGTGTTCATGGGCGCACCCTGGGGTCGAGCAGCGGGTAGACCAGGTCGGCGACGAGGTTCATGACGATCACCGAGGCCGCGAACACCACGAACAGGCCCTGGACCAGGCCCAGGTCGGGCACGCTCAGGCCGGAGTAGAAGAGGCGCCCCAGCCCCGGCCAGGAGAACACGGTCTCGACGAGGATGACCCCGGAGACCACCTGGCCCAGGTTGAGGAAGACGAGGGTGACGGTGGGCAGCAGGGCGTTGGGCACGGCGTGCCTGCGGCGCACCAGAGCGTCGGTCAGGCCCTTGGCCCGCGCGGTGGTGAGGTAGTCGGCGTCCTTCTCGTCCATGAGGGACGAGCGCATGATCATCAGGTACTGCGCGTAGATGACCGCGACCATGGTGGCGACCGGCAGGACCATGTGCCAGGCCGTGTCCAGGGCGACGTTCCAGAACCCGGTGACGCCGGGCGCGGTCATGCCTCCGGTCGGGAACAGCCCGGGCAGCGGGTCGCGGCCGGACGCGAACAGGACGATGAGCAGCAGGCCCAGCCAGAACGTGGGCACCGACCAGAAGAACAGGGCCACCGTGGTGTTGACCCGGTCGCCCGCGCTCCCGGGCCGCCAGCCCGAGCGCACGCCCAGGAGCAGGCCCAGCAGGGCGGCGATGACGGTGCCGGTCCCGGCGAGCAGGACCGTGGGCCCCAGCGCGTCCAGGATGAGCTCGGCGACCGGCCTGCGGTACTGGAACGAGGTGCCCAGGTCCAGCCGGAACAGGCCCAGGGCGTAGTCGAGGAACTGCTGCCACAGCGGCTGGTCCAGGCCGAACTGGCGGCGCAGCTCGGCGCGCTGTTCGGCGGAGACCTCGCGGCCCTCGGTCATGGCGCGGACCGGGTCGCCGGGCAGGATGCGGAACAGGAAGAACCCGGCGACGACCACCCCGGCCAGGGAGAGCACGGCGGTGAGCAGCCGGCCGCCGACGTAGCGGAGCACGCGCCCTGCGCGGCCGCGGCCGGCGGGCCGCGCGGGCCCGGCCGGGGCGGCGGAGGGGACCTCCTCCGCCCCGGCGGTGAGAGGGGCGCCGGTCACTCGCGGTCCTCCGCGGTGGCCCGGCGGCGGAACAGGAGGAACGCGCCGCCGGCCACGAGCACCAGGGCGACCGCGCCGATGCCGATCCACATCCCGGTGGAGACGCCGCCCGCGCCCGCCTGCTCGGCGCCGCCCTCCGCGGGCTGGGCCGCCCAGAACGCCCAGTAGCCGTCCTGGCCCCAGATGTTGCCGCCCTCGGCGGGCTGGGGCAGCAGGGTCCCCTCCTGGATCTGGTCGGTCCGGTAGGCCTCCCGGATGTCCGGGTAGGTCAGGACGTTGACGACGGCCTCCTCGTAGAGGATGCGCTGGAGGTCGTGGATGATCTCGGCGCGCGCGGCCCGGTCGTACTCCTGCAGCTGGTCCGCGTACAGCTCGTCGTACTCCTCGTCGCAGAAGTACGCGTCGCCCTGCATGGTGCCCGGTTCGGTGGGCAGCGCGTCGCAGGTGTGGATGCTGAACACGTAGTCGGGGTCGGGGTTGACCGTCCACCCGGTGAAGATGAGGTCGTACTCGGCGGCGTACAGGGCGTCGCTGAGCACACCGGGGTCGACGGTGAGGTTCTCGACCTCGATGCCGATGTCGGCCAGGCGCTCCACGATGACCCTGCCCGCGCTGACGTTGTCGGGGCGGTCCTGGTGGACGTGCATGCGCAGTTCGAGGCGGTCGCCGTCGGGCGAGACGCGCACGCCGTCGTCGCCCATCTCGTAGCCCGCCTCGTCGAGCATGGCGTTGGCGGCGTCCGGGTCGAAGTCCAGGATCGCCTCGTCGCCCTCCGGCGACCAGTGGAAGTCGGTGTAGCGGGCCGGGATGTAGCCCCCGGCAGCCGTGGCGCGGCCGCCGTGGGCCTTGTCCACGATCTCCTGGTTGTCGATCGCCATCACGATGGCCTGGCGCAGGGTGCGGTCCGCGAGCGCCGGGTGGCCGTCGCCGAACTCCTCGCCGTCCTGGGTGACGGCGCCGGGGTTGATGGTGAACGCCTGGAACCGCTTGCCGTCGGCGAAGTTGACGGCGATGTCGGAGGTCTCCTCCAGGGCGTCGGCCTGGGCGGCGGTCAGCTCGTAGACGAAGGAGACCTCGCCGCTGCGCAGGGCCTCGACGGCGGCGTCCTTCTCGGGGTAGTACCGGAAGACGAGGTTGTCGAAGCCGGGGGCGCCGTTCCAGTGGTCGGGGTTGGCCTCCAGCGTGATGCTCTGGCCGCGCTCGTGCGAGGTGAGGACGAAGGGGCCGCTGCCCACGCTGGGCAGGGCGTCGCCGTCGGCCGGGTACTCGGCGAAGGCGTCGCCCTCGCTCTCGACGATGGGCTCCCACACGTGGCGGGGCACGATGGGCACCGTCAGCGACTCCATGGTGGCCTGGGGCTCGGAGAGCTCCACGACCACGGTGTGCTCGTCGGGCGCGGTGACCTCCTCGAACCCGGCGACGTAGTTGCCGTTGGCGATGGCCGCGGACTCGTTCTCCATGATCGTGGTGAGCGTCCACACCACGTCGTCGGAGGTGAGCGGTTCGCCGTCGGAGAAGGTGACGTCGTCGCGCAGGTGGAAGGTCCAGGTCAGGCCGTCCTCGCTGGTCTCCCAGCTCTCCGCCAGGGCCGGGGCGGGGTTGCTCGTCTCCTGGTCGTTGGTGACCAGCGAGTCGTAGACGTGGGACAGGATGTTGGTGGTGACGGCGAGCTGCGCGGTGAACGGGTTGAAGGAGTCCACCTGCTGGGCGATCGCCACCGTGAGCGTGCTCCCGTCCGCGGGGGCGGGGGCGGCGGAGGCGGGGGCGGCCGCGGTCCCGACGACCAGCAGCAGAGCGGTTCCCGTGGCCGCCGCCCTACAGAGCGGCGACACGGTCGGAGGGTGATGGGAGTGCATCTGGGCCCCTGTCAGGATCGTGGGGTGGTGGCCTGGGCCACCAGGGGGTAGTTGGTTGTCTACCAACGGACCGAGAGAAGCGTCAATGACCTACAAGGTGCGCCGTGACATCGCAATACATTCGCGGCCGAGCACAGTCACAGAGGGGTTTCCCGGGCGTTAAGTGTCAAATGGGCAGACCGTAATGACCCCGCCTTGGCACTGTTGTTCGTACTCCGCTACGGTTCCCGCCATGATGGGGCACTCTCACGCACTGAGCGGCGTGGTCGGCTGGATGGCGGTCGTACCGCTCGTCCAGGGGACGCAATTCCTGGGTCTGGACTTCAACCTCGGCCCGAGCGAGATCATCGCCGGCTCCCTGGTGTGCGCGGGAGCGGCCCTGCTCCCGGACGTGGACCACAAGAGCGCGACGGTCACCAAGACCTACGGCAAGGTCACCGAGGTGCTGAGCGACATGCTGTCGTTCCTCTTCGGCGGCCACCGGATGGGCACCCACTCCTTCTTCTTCGCGGTCCTCATGGGCGTGCTCGTGCAGCTCCTGGCCCTGTGGTCGGAGCTGGCGGTGCAGATCTTCGTGTTCCTGCTGATCGGCATCGCGCTCCAGGGCCTGGGTTTCGGACTGGACAAGAACCGGACCGCGTCGGGGGTCATCAACGCGCTGGCCACGGCGGCGATCACCCTGGCCCTGTTCTCCGCCGGGACCAACTACACCTGGCTGGGGCTGGCGGTCGCCTTCGGTGTGGTCCTGCACTTCCTCGGCGACATGATCACCAAGATGGGCGTGCCGATCTTCTGGCCGTTCTGGAAGAAGCGCATCGGCCAGAACCTGGGCTTCAAGACCGACGGGCCGGTCGAGCAGAAGGTGGTCACCCCCCTGCTCACGGTCGGCGTGATCGTCGGCTCCATCTACCTCTTCGACTGGCCGGCCCTGCTCCCCGAAGGGCGCTGACCCCGCCCGGCTCCCCCGTTCACCGCCCCGCCCGTGTCGGCGGGGCCTTTCGCTGTCCGGACCCGGGCCCGGGCTAGGGTGGGCGCCGTGACACGAACCACAGAGAGCCTCACCCCGGAACTGTACGAATACCTCGTCGCACAGGGCACTCCGGTCGACGGCGTGCTGGCCGACCTGGTCGAGGAGACCGCCCGCCTGTTCCCCGAGAGCAAGGGGATGCAGATCGGGCCCGAGCAGGGCACGTTCACCACCCTGCTCACCCGGATCTCCGGCGCCCGTGACGCCGTGGAGATCGGCACCTTCACCGGCTACTCGTCGATCTGCCTGGCCCGCGGCCTGCCCGAGGACGGCACGCTGCTGGCCCTGGACGTCAGCGACGAGTGGACCTCCGTCGCCCGCCGCTACTGGGAGCGGGCCGGGGTCGCCGACCGGATCACCCTCCGGCTGGGCCCGGCGCTGGAGACCCTGCGCTCCCTGCCCGCCGAGGCCCGGTTCGACCTGGCCTTCATCGACGCGGACAAGGAGGGCTACGTCGACTACTGGGAGGAGCTCGTCCCGCGCATGCGCGCCGGCGGGATCCTGCTGGCCGACAACACGCTCTCCCACGGCCGTGTGGTCGACGGCGCCGACACGACGGCGCGCGTCCAGGGCATCCGCGACTTCAACGCCCGCCTGGTCGCCGACGACCGGGTCACCCAGGTCCTGCTGCCCATCGGCGACGGCCTGACCCTGGCCCGCAAGAACTGAGCCGTGTTCTTCTGAGCCTCCGCTCCGGTTCGTGCCCGGCGCCCCTGGAGGGCGGGGACCTCGCGAACCCGCGGCGGCACAGGGGAGCGTTCGGAAAGAAGGCACCGGGCGGCGCGGCGCCGTCCGTACCATCCGTACGGCTGTGCGCGGTATCGCCTCCCCGGGCGACGGTTTCCCCACCCGGAACCGTCGCCCCTTCGATAGTGTCCGGTTCCATGCGGTTGCTGCACACCTCCGACTGGCACCTGGGCCGCTCCTTCCACCGGGAGAACCTCCTCGACGCCCAGGCCGCCTTCCTCGACCACCTCGTCGACACCGTCCGGGAGCGGGCGGTCGACGTCGTGCTCGTGGCGGGCGACCTCTACGACCGGGCCCTGCCGCCGGTGGACGCCGTGCGCCTCTTCGACCGGGCGCTGGGGGGCATCCGGGACACCGGCGCGCGGGCCGTCCTCATCGCGGGCAACCACGACTCCACGGCCCGGCTGTCGTTCGCCTCCGGGCTCATCGACGCCTCCGGGATCCACCTGCGCGGCACGCTGGACGGCATCGGCGAACCGGTGCTCATCGAGGACCGGCACGGGCCCGTCGCGTTCTACGGCATCCCCTACCTGGAGCCGGAGATCGCCCGCCACCACTGGGGGCTGGACGAGCGCGGGCACCCGGCGGTCCTGGGGCACGCCATGGACCTGGTCCGCGCCGACCTGGCCCGGCGGCCCGGCACCCGCTCCGTGGTGCTCTCGCACGCCTTCGTCGCGGGCGGCGAGCCCTCCGACAGCGAACGCGACATCTCCGTGGGCGGTGCCTCGCACGTGCCCGCCTCCGTGTACGCCGGCGTCGACTACACCGCCCTGGGCCACCTGCACGGGCGCCAGACCCTCACCCCCGCGGTCCGCTACTCCGGTACCCCGCTGGCCTACTCCTTCTCCGAGGAGCACCACCGCAAGGGGTACTGGCTGGTGGACCTGGACGCCGACGGCCTGGGCGGGGTCGAGTTCGTCGACGCCCCCGTGCCCCGGCCGCTGGCGCGGATCCGCGGCCGCATCGACGACCTGCTCGGCGACCCCCGCTGGGAGCGGTACACCGGCCACTGGCTCCAGATCACCCTCACCGACCCCCGCCGCCCCGCCCAGCCGATGGACCGGCTGCGCGAGCGGTTCCCGCACACGCTGGTGCTGGAGTTCGCCCCCGAGGGCGGCGCGCCCGCCACCCGGCCGGTGGCCGCACCGGTGGCGGGACGGGCCGAGCGCGCGGTGATCGGCGACTTCGTGGAGTGGGCGCGCGGCGTCCCCGCCACCCCCGAGGAGACGGCCCTGGTCGAGGCCGCCGTCGAAGAGGTCCGACTCCGGGAAGGACTGCGCTGATGCGCCTGCACACCCTGACCGTCCGGGCCTTCGGGCCGTTCGCGGGCACCGAGACCGTGGACTTCGACCGGCTCGGCGCCAACGGGCTGTTCCTGATCCACGGGCCCACCGGGGCGGGCAAGACCTCGGTGCTGGACGCCGTCTGCTTCGCCCTGTACGGCTCCCTGCCCGGGGCCCGCGGCAAGGACGACTCCTACAAGAGCCACCACGCGCCCCTGGACCGCCGCCCCGAGGTGCGCCTGGAGTGCACGGTGCGCGGCCGCCGCGTCCGCGTCACCCGGTTCCCGCGCTGGGAGCGGCCCAAGAAGCGGGGCTCGGGCACCCTGGTGGAGAACCAGAAGGTCGTCGTCGAGGAGCTCGCCGGCGAGCGCTGGGAGGGCGTGACCACCCGCCCGGACGAGGCCGGGCAGTTCATCGGCGACCTGGTGGGGCTCACCCTGGACCAGTTCTGCCAGATCGTCCTGCTCCCCCAGGGGGAGTTCTCCCGCTTCCTGCGCGCCTCCGCCAAGGACCGGCGCGCCTCGCTGGAGCGGATCTTCAACACCGGCGTGTTCCGGGAGCTGGAGGACTGGTTCGCCGAACACGCGACCCGGCTGCGCCGGAAGGTGGAGGCCGCCGACCTGAGGGTCCGCGAGAGCGCCGGGCGCATCGCCGAGACCGGCCGCTCCACCGCCCCGGAGGACACCGAGGAGCTGTGGGCCTGGGCGAGCGAGCTGGCGGCGCTGACCGCGGCCGTGGCCGACGAGGTCGCCCCGGTGGTGGACTCCGTGGCCGGGGCCCGGGAGGAGGCCGCCCGCGCCCTGGCCGAGGCGCAGGCCCTGGACCGGCGGCGCACCCGGCTGGCCCGTGCCCGGGCCGGGCTGGACGAGCTGCTGGAGCAGGCGGAGTGGCGCGCCCGGGTCGAGGCCGGGCTGGCCGCCGCCGAGCGGGCCGCCGCCGTGCTCCCGCTGCTCGGCGAACGCGACGCCCGGCGCACCGCCCTGGCCAAAGCCGCTCTGGTCCGGGACCAGGCCCGGTCCCTGCTGCCCGCGGCGTTCGCGTCCGCGGCGGGCGCGCCGGAGCTGCGCGCCGCCGAACGCGGGTGCCGGGACTCCCTGGCCCGGGCCGAGCGCCTGCGCGCGGACGCGCGGCGGCTGCGGGAGCGGCGTGAGGCGATCGCCCGGTTCGACCGGCACCTGGCCAGGATCGACGAGACCCTGGAGCGGGCGCGCACGCACCTGGCCGACCTGCCCGCCGCCATCGCGGACCTGCGCGGGCGCCTGGGCGAGGCGCAGGGCCGGGCGGGGCGGGTGGAGGCGGCCGAGGCGGCGCTGGCCGCCGCCGCGCAGCGCCGCGACGCCGTCGCCGAGCACGGCCGGCTGTCCGCCGAGCTGGACCGGGCCGAGGCCGCGCACCGCGAGGCCGTGGACGCCGCCCAGGCCGCCCGCGAGCACGTGCTGTCCCTGCGCGAACGGCGGATCACCCACATGGCCGCCGAGCTGGCCCTGGGGCTGGCGGAGGGGGAGCCGTGCGCCGTGTGCGGTTCCGCCGAGCACCCGGCCCCGGCCCTGGCCGCCACCGGCTCCCTGGTCACCGCCGGGGAGGAGCGCGCGGCCCAGGCCGCGGCGGACGAGGCCGCCCAGCGCCGGTCCGCCGCCCAGGAGCGAGTGGCCGCGCTGCGCGAGCGGGCCGCCACCGCGCTGGAGCGCGCCGAGGGGCGCGACCCCGGCACGGCCGCCGCCGAGGTGGCCGAGCTGACCCGGCAGCGTGACGAGGCCCGCGCCGCCGTCGACGAGGCGCGGCGGACGGAGGAGGAGCTGGAGGGGCTCGCCGACCGCCTGGAGCGGACCCGGGCCCACGAGGCCGAGCAGGCCCGGCAGCGGTCGGAGACCGCCGCCCACCGCGACGGCGCGGTCGAGGAGTGCGACCGCCTGGCGGCCGCCCTGCACGAGGCGCTGGGCGGGGAGGACGTCGACCTCGACGCCCGGGTGCAGGACCTGCACGCCGAGGCCGAGCTGCTGGCGGAGGCCGCCGCGGCCGTGGAGGAGCACGGGCGGGCCGCGGGCGAGCTGGACACGGCCGAGGCGGCCCTGGCCGAGGCGCTGGCCGGGGCCGGGTTCGCCGACGGGGCCGCGGCCCGCTCGGCCGCCCTGGACGAGCGCGAGCGCCGGGAGCTGCGGTCCCAGGCCCGCCTGCACGACGACGCCCTGGCGGCGGTCCGTGCGGCGCTGGAGGACCCCGAGCTGGCCGCCGTCGCCGACCTGCCGCCCCCGGACCTGTCCGCGCTCAAGGCCGCCGCCGACGAGGCCGCCCTGGCCGCCGAGCGGGCGGTGACCCTGCGCGGGCTGTGGCGCCAGCGCGCGGACCGGCTGGCGGCCCTGCGCGCGGAGCTGCGTTCGCGGCTGGACGACTGCGGCCCGGTGCTGCGCCGGTACCGGATCGCCGAGGGGATGCGGGCGCTGACCGCCGGGACGGCCAAGGACAACACCGACGGGGTACGCCTGTCCGCGTACGTGCTGGCGGCACGGCTGGAGCAGGTGGTGGCGGCCGCCAACGACCGGCTGTACACCATGTCCGACGGGCGCTACGAGCTGCGCTACACCGTGGACAAGACCGTCAGCGACGGCCGGGCCCAGAAGGCCGGCGGGCTGGGCATCCGGGTGGTGGACGCCTGGACCGGCGCCGAACGCGACCCGGCCACCCTGTCGGGCGGCGAGACGTTCTTCAGCTCGCTGGCGCTGGCCCTGGGGCTGGGCGACGTGGCGAGCGCGGAGGCCGGCGGGGCCGACATCGACACCCTGTTCGTGGACGAGGGGTTCGGCACCCTGGACGAGGACACCCTGGAGGAGGTCATGGACGTGCTGGACCGGCTGCGCGACGGCGGCCGCGCCGTCGGCGTGGTCAGCCACGTCGCCGACCTGCGCCACCGCATCACCGGGCGGCTCCAGGTGGTCAAGACCGCCGCCGGGTCCCACATCCGGCACGCCGGCTGACTCCGGTAGGAGCATCCCGGGGACGGGGTCCGGCCGACCGGTGGGAGAATGACCAGCGTGAATTCGCTGGTGGACATCGCTGTGTTCGGAATCGTGGGCGCCATCATGATGGCGGCCCTGGTCGGTCTGCTCCTGGTGGCCTCGGGCCGCGCGGGCGGGGTCTCGCCCGGGGTCCAACGGGGCTTCGCGGCCGCCGCCCTGGCGCTGCTGGTGGCGGTGCCGACGCTGGCCGCGATCAACGTGCTGGCGTCGGGGGCGGGCTTCTGGCGGGCGTTCGCGGTGGCCGCCTGTGTGGCGGCGATCGCCGCCGCGGTCAACATCGGCCTGTCGCCGCTGGTCGCCAGGCGCCAGGGCAGCGCCGGGACGGTGCTGCGGCCCTCGCTGCCGGTGTTCGCCATCGGCCTGGTGCTGTGCCTGGCCCTGGGCCTGGTCACCGCCGGCCTGGCCGCCCTGTTCGCCTGAACCCCTGCGACCCCGGGGCCCGCGGACCGTCCGGTCCGCGGGCCCCGTCCGTTTCAGCGGCCCTCGGCGGCCTCGCGGGCGCGGACCAGCGGGATGACCTCGGCGAGGGCGTCGTCGCCCCGCCCGCCCAGCGCCACCACATGTGTGAAGCCGTAGCGGTCCCGGCGCCGGACCAGGGCGTCCGCCATCTCCTGCGGGGTGCCCATGAGCAGGTAGGGGTTCTCCCAGAGCGGTTCGTGGTCGGGGACGACGCCCGGCCACACCAGCTTCACCAGGGCGGCGGCGCTCTTCTCGACGTCGTCGGTCACCTCGACGTGCTGGAGGAGGACGCTGAGCTCGATGTCGCGCCCCGCGGCGCGCTCGCGCACCAGCGCGACCCGCTCGTCGGTCTCCTCGGCGCCCCCGACCCGGAAGACGCCCATGCGGGCCCCCTTGCGCTGGGTGAGGCCGGCGACGCCGACGATGTCGGCGCGTTCGGCGGCCAGGGCCAGGGTGGCCGCG
This sequence comes from Nocardiopsis sp. MT53, assembly GCF_019598965.1. Lineage (NCBI taxonomy): Bacteria > Bacillati > Actinomycetota > Actinomycetes > Streptosporangiales > Nocardiopsidaceae > Nocardiopsis > Nocardiopsis sp. MT53. The sequence continues at coordinate 375,122 of NZ_CP080599.1, forward strand.
CCGTGCCCGCCGATGAGCAGCGGCGGGCGGTCCTCCCCCAGCCGGGCGTCCAGCCCGTCCACGGCGGCGGCCAGGTCCGCCAGTCGCTCCGCGTGCGCGCGCCAGGGGATCCCGGCGTCCTCGAACTCCCACTTCATGTGGCCGGCGCCCAGGCCGAGCTCGAAGCGGCCGCCGGAGAGCCGGTCCAGGGTGACGGCCTCCCGGGCCAGCAGGGCGGTGTTCCAGAACTCGTTGTTGAGCACGTAGGTCCCCAGGCGCAGCCGTTCGGTGGCCGCGGCGGCGGCGCCCAGCAGGGTGAACGGCCCGCCGGTGTCCAGGTGGTCGGGGGCCAGCAGCAGGTCGTAGCCTCGCTCCTCGACGGTGCGGCAGGTGTCGGTCCAGGTCCGGGCGGTGTCCGCGTCGATGATGTTGACGCCGAAGCGCATCCTTCGCATGCCCCGATCAGACACCATCGCCGCCCCCGGCGCCAGGGTTCTGCGCAGAGGGGCCCGCGGACCGGACGGTCCGCGGGCCCTCGCGTGCGGCCTCAGGCCTCGTCGGCCCTCTTCTCCGCCGGCTCCCCGGCGGGCGCCTCGGCCGGGGCCTCGGTCGGAGCCTCGGCGCCCGACATCGCCTTGTTCCGGCGGTCGAGTTCGGCCAGGTAGGCGTTGTAGGCGTCCAGGTCGGCGTCCTCGGAGCCGTCGCGGCGGGCGTGCCGCTCCCGGCGGCGCTCCTGCTTCTCGTCGTCGCGGGACCACTGCACCACCAGCGCCAGCATGACCAGCAGCGTCGGGATCTCGCCCAGCGCCCAGGCCACGCCGCCGCCCGCGTACTGGTCCTCGGCCAGGTCGTCGACCCACGGGACGTCGAACTGGCCGTAGAAGTCCATGGCGATGGGCGCCGTCTGCATCATGATCGAGATGCCGAAGAACGCGTGGAAGCCCATGGCCAGCAGCAGGAGCAGGATGCGCAGCAGGTAGGGCATCTTGCGGGGCGCCGGGTCGACCCCGACGATCACCCAGTAGAAGAGGAACCCCGTGAGCAGGAAGTGCACGCCCATGAACAGGTGGCCGAGGTGGTCGTTCATCAGCGTCGGGAACAGCGGGGTGAAGTACAGCGCGTAGGGGCTGAACACGAACAGCGGCGTGGCCACCGCCGGGTGCGTGACCACCTTGGAGAACCGGCTGTTCAGGAACAGGTTGAGCCATTCGCGCGGACCCCGGTCGCCGCGCCGCTTCGCCGGGCGCAGCGCCCGCAGCGCCAGGGTGACCGGCGCGCCCAGCACCAGCAGGATCGGCGTGAGCATCGACAGCACCATGTGCTGGATCATGTGCGCGGAGAACAGCACCATCGCGTAGGTGGCGTACCCGCTGAGGTGCGCGACCACGATGGTGAGCAGGCCCGCCGCGAAGGCGACGGTCCGCCCGACCGGCCAGGAGTCGCCGCGGCGCAGCAGGCGGGTGACCCCGGCGGCGTACAGGCCCCCGGCGACGACCACGAGCATGATGAAGAACAGGTCCGGCCGCCACAGGGTGAGCAGGTTGACCAGGTCCATGGGCGGGGGGACGGGGAAGCCGAGGATGAGCGCGGCCGGGTCCACCCGGCTGTCCAGCGGCGGGGGCGGCGCGGTGCGGCCCAGGCCGACGGAGACGCCGATGACGAGCGCCATGACGAGGACCTCGACCGCGGCGATGCGCAGGAACAGCAGGCGCCGGTAGGCGGGCCGGGCCGGCTCCCCGGCGGCGCCGCCCGCCCCCTTGAGGGCGAACTCGCGGTGCAGGTACCCGAACGCCCCCAGGACGGCGAACAGCACGGCCTTGACGACGATGATCAGCCCGTACTCGGTGCGCACCAGGGCGTCGAACGACTCGATCCGGGCCAGGGCGCTGGCCAGGCCGCTGATCGCCACGCCGATGTAGGCCCACAGGGCCAGGCGGCTGAACCGGGCGGCCGCGATCTCGACGGCATCGCCGTTCGCGCGCATCGCGTGGTAGGTGAGCAGGGCCAGGCCGCCGGTCCACACGCTGATCGTGACGACGTGCATGGCCAGGCCGGTGACGGCCAGCTCGTGCGACCCGGAGGAGGCGGAGTGGCCGGTCAGCGCGGGCGGTGTGAGGGCGACCAGGGAGAGGATCAGCAGCCACAGGGCCCCGGTCGCGCCGGTGACGGTGCGGCCGAACAGCAGGATGCCCGTGGTGAGCAGGATGACGAACATCAGCGCGATGCCGCCGGAGACCGATCCGGCGTAGGCGGTGACCTCGTCGACGCTGACCTGTCCCAGCGGCCGGGCCAGGAACTCCGACGCCTGGAAGTACAGGGTGGCCACGGCGCCCGCGGCCCAGGCCAGGGCGCTCCAGGTGGCGGCCTGCACGTAGCCGGTGGCCTGGCGGGACAGCCGTCCCTTGTCCGAGGGCAGCAGGACGACGGCCAGCAGCAGCGTCCCGACGGTGAGGACGGCCGCGGCGTCCATGACCGCCTTGGACAGGGGCAGGCCCCAGCGCACGGCGTCGCCCGCGTCGGGCAGGCCGGGGATGATCTCGGGGAACGCGGCGCCGCCCAGGACCAGGGTGATGCTCAGCCCGGCCAGGCACAGCAGGGCGGCCACCGCCGCCAGGACCGCCGTCGTGGACGTGCGGGGCGCCCCGGTGCGGTCCGGGGACTGGGTGATCTTTGCGGGAGGAGCCACGTGCCACTTCCGTCGTCGAGGTCGTTCACAGGGGGGATGCCGTCGGGGGCGGCTCGGCGCACTCCAGGGTAAACCGTCCGCTACGGGGTGCCGGTCGGGGGTGGGGCGAGGATTCCGGCTGTGCCGGGGCCGCGGCGGGAAGTGGTGTTCGCCCCTCCCTTGCGTGTTCTTCGCGATACTCTCGGTGCTCCCGGTCGAGACGCAGGTCCTCCGCTTCCTCGTCTTCCTCGTCGTCCGTGTGCGGTCCCTCTCCGCACCGCCTCTCGCGTCCCTGCCGTCGCACACATCTGAAGGGGAAGAAGCGATGACCGATTTCGAGACCGTGATCCGGTCCAGGCGGGTGGTCACGCCCGAGGGGGTCGCCCCGGCCGCGGTCGGCGTCCGGGACGGCCGGATCGAGGCGGTGGCCGGCCCGGGGGCCCGCTGGTCGGCCCGCGAGGAGGTCGACCTGGGCGACACCGCCCTGCTGCCGGGAGCGGTGGACCTGGGCACGGGGGTGTACGACCCGGGTCTGGAGGCGGCGGACTGCTACCGGGAGGCGGGCGCCGCGGCGCTGCGCGGCGGGGTCACGACGCTGGTGGTCTCCCCCGCCCCGGCGCGCCCCGCGGTGATCTGCGCCGACGACCTCCAGGCGCAGCGCCGGGCGGCGGCCGGGTCGCCGGTGGGGCTGTACTTCCTGGGCGGGGTCACCTCGGGCAGCGGCTCCCTGGACCTGGCGGACCTGCGGGCGGCGGGCGCGGTGGCGTTCCAGTGCTCGCTGTCGGACGGGGGCGCCCCGGACATGGCCGCGCTGGACGACGCCTGGCTCCGCAAGGCCATGGCGGAGCTGGCGGCGCTGGACGCGGTCCTGCTGGTGCACGCCGAGGACGCCCGCGAGCTGGGCACCCCGCCGCTGACGGCGGAGCAGCGCCCGCCGCGGGCCGAGCGCCGGGGGCTGGAGCGGGTGATCTCGGCGGCGCGGTCGGTGGGGACCCGCACGCACGTGGTGCCGTTCACCGCCGCGGAGTGCGCGGCGCTGCTGTCGGCGGCCGGGTCGATCGGGGTGGGGCTGAGCGCGCAGACCTGTCCGCACTACCTCTGCCTGCCCGCGGAGGTGCTGGACCCGGAGTCGCCCGCGCACGCCTGCCGCCCGCCGCTGCGCTCGGACGCCAACCGCAAGGCGCTGTGGAGCGCCCTGCTGGAACCGGGCTCGGCGATCACGACGGTGTCCTCCGGGCACCTGCCCGCGCACGGGCTGTACACGCTCCGGTGGAGCCTGTCCGCGCTGTGGACGGCGGCGCGGCGCCGCGGCGCGGGCCTGGACCTGCTGTCCCGGTGGACGGCGGCGGCGCCCGCGGAGCTGCTGGGGCTGGCGGGCAAGGGGCGCATCGCCCCGGGCTGCGACGCGGACCTGGTGGCGTTCGCCCCGGAACGGCCGGTATCGGTCCCGGGCGTGGATCGGAGCCCCTACGCGGGTAGGGGTCTGGTCGGAGAGGTCGGCCCGGTCTGGGTCGCGGGGATGCGCGCGCCCTCGGGCGACAGTGGCCCGCCCCACACCTGGGCTTGACACCCTGTCAACAAGATCGCCGACACGCTGTCAGGTTGGCGATGGTGTGGCTGTGCCTTCACCGGTGACAGTGGGGGTATCAACGGAGATATCCAGGAGGAACCGTGCGCGTCGGCGTGCCCCGTGAGATCAAGAACCACGAGTACCGTGTGGCCATCACCCCGGCCGGAGTTCACGAACTGACCCGCCGCGGACACGAGGTGTCCGTCGAACGCGACGCGGGCCTGGGCTCCTCCATCACGAACGAGGAGTTCGAGGCGGCGGGCGCCCGCATCCTCGACACCGCGGACGAGGTGTGGGCCGAGGGCGACCTGATCCTGAAGGTCAAGGAGCCCGTCGCCGCCGAGTACCACCGGATGCGCGAGGGCCAGACCCTCTTCACCTACCTGCACCTGGCGGCCTCCCGCGAGTGCACCGACGCCCTGCTGGACCGCGGCGTGACCGGCATCGCGTACGAGACCGTGCAGCTGCCGGACGGCTCCCTGCCGCTGCTGGCCCCGATGTCGGAGGTCGCCGGCCGGCTGGCCCCGCAGGTCGGCTCGGTCACCCTCCAGCGGCCCAACGGCGGCCGCGGCGTCCTCATGGGCGGCGTCCCGGGTGTGCGCCCGGCCCGCGTGACGGTGATCGGCGCCGGCGTGTCCGGCCTCAACGCCACCCAGATCGCGGTGGGCATGGGCGCCGACGTCACGGTGCTGGACCTCAACGTCGACAAGCTGCGCCACGTCGACGCCCTGTACCGGGGCCGGGTCAAGACGGTGGTGTCCAACGCCTTCGAGCTGGAGCTGTCGGTCCTGGAGTCGGACATGGTCATCGGCGCGGTGCTGGTGCCGGGCGCCAGGGCGCCCAAGCTGGTCTCCAACGAGCTGGTGTCCCGGATGCGCCCGGGCGCGGTGCTGGTGGACATCGCCATCGACCAGGGCGGCTGCTTCGAGGACTCCCGTCCCACCACCCACGACGACCCGACCTTCCGGGTGCACGACACGGTCTTCTACTGCGTGGCGAACATGCCGGGCGCGGTGCCCAACACCTCCACGCACGCGCTGACCAAGGACACGCTGCGGTACGCGGCGGCGCTGGCCGACAAGGGCTGGCGGCGGGCGCTGGCCGAGGACGCCGCGCTGGCGGGCGGCCTGAACACCTACGCGGGCGAGGTCGTCTCCGCGCCGGTGGCCGAGGCCCACGGCCTCAAGCACCGCCCCCTGGGCGAGGTGCTGGTCTAGGGCCCCGCCTCCCCGGCCGCGGGTCCGGGCCCGCGGGCCCGGAAGGGCCCACGGCGCGGGGACGTTCGGGCAGGTCCGTGCGGCTCGGGGTGGTCGGCCGGGGCGGGCGCGGGTACCGTCGAGGAAGGACGGAGCCCGTGTCCGGCCGCGGGCCGGAAGGACCGAGACGGGCCCACGAGGACCGAGGTGGGACAGCGTGGGACACACCGGCTCGACGACCGCGACCCGGATCGTCGAACTCGAACTGATCCGGCTGCGGCCCCGGGGCCGGGGGCGGCGCGACGACGGGGACGGTCCCGTGCTGGTGCGCGTCGCCGACGGCGAAGGCGTCAGCGGCTGGGGCGAGGTGCCCTGGGCGACCCCCGACCAGTGGGCGGCGCTGCGTTCGGCGTACGCCCCGGCGCTGCTGGACCACGGGTGGGCGCGCCCCACCCAGGCGGGCAAGGCCTGGGCGGACCTGCCCTGGGACCCGGCGCTGGCCGGCGCTCTGGACACGGCCTGCTGGGACCTGTGGAGCCGCCAGCGCGGCACCCCCCTGGCGCACGCCCTGGGCGGGGAGCGCACGGCGCTCACGGCGGGGGTGACGGTGCCCCGGACGGTGAGCGTGGAGACGCTGTTCACCGAGGTCAACCGCCAGGTGGGCGCGGGTTTCCGGCGTGTCCGGCTGGAGGTCGCGCCGGGCTGGGACACCGAGGTGGTGCATGCGGTGCGGTCCCGGTTCCCGTTCCTCGTGCTCCAGGTCGACGCGGGCGGCCGCTACTCCGAGGAGGAGGGGCACCTGGAGGCGCTGCGGGCGCTGGACTCGCTGGAGCTGCTGGCGATCGAGGACCCCTTCCCCGCCGACGACCTGGGCGCGTACGCCCGGGCGGCGGCCGAGCTGCGCACCCCGGTGGCGCTGGGCCGGCCGCTGCGCTCCCTGGCGGACCTGGAGCGGGCGGTGGGCGCCGAGGCGGGGAGCGCCGTGAACGTGGACGTGTCCCGGCTGGGCGGGCTGACCCCGGCCCGGCGGGCGGTCGACCTGGCCGTCGACGCCGGGTGGAAGGTCTGGTGCGGGTCGTCGGCGGCGACCGGCGTGGGCCGGGCCGCGACGGTGGCGCTGGCCTCGCTGGCGGGCGCCTCGCTGCCCGTGGAGATGCCCGGGGCGGGGCACCGGGGGCGCGACGGCCTGGTGGCGCCGCCGGTGCGCGCGCACGAGGGCGTCGTGGCGGTCCCCCTGGCCGAGAGCGGGCTGGGCCACGGCGTGGACCGGCCGGCGGTGGCCGAGCGGACCGCCGAGGCGCTGCTGGTGGACGCGTCGGGGACCCGCACGGCGGTCCGGGGACGTTGACCCCTCCCATAACCGAACACTGTTAGGTAGAGTTGCCGCACCATCCGACCGAGGACTGTGGAGGCGTGGTGCGCGTTTTCGCCGATATCGACGAGGTGATCGCCGCCCAGGGCGAGCACCTGGGGTACACCGACTGGATCACCGTCGACCAGGAACGGATCACCCGGTTCGCGGACGCGACCGAGGACCACCAGTGGATCCACGTCGACGAGGAGAAGGCCGCCGCGGGCCCCTTCGGGCGGACGATCGCGCACGGGTTCCTCACCCTGTCCCTGCTCGCGCACTTCTCGCAGTCGGTCATCCGGATCGAGAAGAAGCCGTCGATGTCCATCAACTACGGCCTGAACAAGGTGCGCTTCCTCCAGCCCGTCACCGTCGGCTCGCGGCTGCGCGACGGGGTGGAGGTCCTCTCGGTGCAGGAGAACGCCAAGGGGTACCTGGTCACCACCAGGCACACGGTGGAGATCGAAAGCCAGGAGGGCCCGGCCCTGGTCGCCGAGTCCCTCGGCCTCTGGGTGCCCTGACGCTCCAGATGCCCTGACGCCCGAGGGGCCCGACGCTCCAGGCGCCCTGGCGCCGCCCCCGCACGCGCGAAGGGCGCCGGGGATGCCCCCGGCGCCCCTCTTCCGCTCCCCCGCTCAGCGGGCGATGCGGCGCAGCAGTCGGCGGCCCAGCCCCGGGGTGAACCAGCGCAGCTTGCGCTCGGTCCGCTCGGCCCGGCGGCGCAGCCGGTCGATCTCCCGGTGGGCCCGGCGCAGCTCCGCACGCAGCTCGACCGGGGTCGGCTCGGGCTCCGCGGCCGGCTCCGCGCGCACGGTGCCCCAGGTGGCCTCGGCGTCCTCGGGGACCTCCACGTACCGGTTCGCGGACGTCCACTGCAGGCCGCCCGTCTCCTCCACCACCCGGTCCAGGCCCGTGCCCTCCGCCTTGGGCGACAGGTGGCGGGCCCGGGCGAAGGCCGCGGAGCGCTCCAGGCGCAGCACCCCGTCGCCGGCCCGCAGCGCGCCGGGCACGGGGGCGCACACCAGCCCGGCCGACTTGCGGTCGGCCAGCCGGACCAGGTCGGCGACCATGCCCGGCAGCGGGCGCACCCCGGTGGGCACGTGGAGGCGGAACGGCACCCGGCCGTCGGGGGCGGGCACCTCCTCCACGCACCGCACGCGCAGGTCGGCCCGGTAGGTCTCGCGGATCAGCCGCAGGTCCAGCAGCTCCTCCGCCAGCGGCGAACGGCGCCCCTCCGACAGCTCCTCCCACGGCCCGGTCAGCCACACCCGCACGTCGGGCGCGGTGCCGGCCAGCAGCGGGGCGACGGTGGCGTCGACCTCCTCCAGGGTGCGGCCCGCCGCGTCCACGACCACCTCGGCCCGGGGCACCTCCCACACCCGGGCGGGGCCCTTGTTGCGCAGGTGGAAGTCGGGCACCCGGTTGGCGACGTAGGGTGCGCGGAAGCGCATACCCGCGCTGCGCCTGTCCTGCATCTGGGACCGGCCCAGGTGCCAGGAGTCCGCCTCGTCGTCGGGGACGAACAGGGCCCCCCGCTCGGCCAGCCGGTGGCCGAACTCGCTGTCGCCGCCCAGGACCAGGTCCGGGTCCATGCCCCCGGCCTCCTCGAACAGGCCGCGGTGCAGCGAGCCGGTGGCCCCGACGTACACCTTGAAGGCGCCGTACCCGGCGGTGCGCAGCCCCTCGGAGTGCCCGATGAACTCCGCGACCCAGTGCGGTTCGGCGGCCTCCCGGTCGAACAGCGTCCCGGCCCGCCCGGCGCTCACCTCCTCGCGCACCCGCTCCGGGGCCAGGGCGCCCGCCGTCATCGACGGGTCGAAGTCCACGAACAGCTTGTGGCCCAGCACCACGGCGTAGTCGACCAGGTGGTGCCAGCGCATCTGCGCCTCGATGTGCTCGCGGTACACCAGCATGTCGGCGTCCAGCCGCAGGACCACCTGCCCGGAGGAGGCCGCGACACCGGTGTTGACCGCGTGCCCGGAGCCCCACGCCCCGGCGGCGGAGGTGATCAGCCGGGTGTTCTCCGGGCGCACCGGCGGCAGCTCCAGCGGCTCCGGGGAGCCGTCGTCCACCACGACCACCTCCGTCAGGTGCGCGGGGTAGCTCTGCCCGGCCAGCGACGCCAGCACCAGGGCCAGCTTCTCGGGGTGGCCGTGCGCCGGGACGACCACCGAGACCGTCAGGCTCGGCTCCCACCCGCCCAGCTCCGGCGGGTCGAGGAGTCCGTACTCGTTTCTGCGCACGCGCGGCTGGTCGGCGAAGTCCACCACGGGCCGCGGTCCGTGCTGGCGCGGGATGCTCTCAGAAGTGCTCAACGTGTCCCCCCGTGTGCTGCTCGGTGTGGGCGCGGTCGCCGAAGGAGGCGGGCTCCCCCTCCAGCAGGGCGCTGGGGCGCCGACCGATCCACTGCTCGGTGTGGTTGCGCAGGAAGTAGCCCAGGTCCACGTTCCAGGTGTGGCCGCCGCCCGCCCGGCGCAGGAGGTAGCCGAACCCGTGCGTGCGGTAGACGCGGCCGCCGGACCGGGTGACGGCGAGCAGGAACTGGCTATCGATGGCGCGGGGGCGGGGGCGGAAGCCGCCCACGTCCTCGATGACGACCCGGTCGGCGAGGATGGTGCTGCCGACGATCGCGGGGCTGGGCACCTCCGACCGGTAGCCGCGCCACACGGTCAGGTCCAGCTCCTCCAGGTAGGTGAAGTTCTGGCTGATGCCGACCACGTCGGCACCCGAGTAGGTGCGGGCCAGCATGAGGTCCGACAGGTGCTCGGGGCCGTACCAGTCGTCGTCGTCCCACTTGGCGATGACCGTCCCGGAGGCGCGGTCGACGGCCTCGTTCATGACGGCGCCGAACACCGTGCCCCCGTCGGCCTCGTGGACCACCAGCGGGATCCCGGTCGCCCAGAACCGCGCGATCTCGGCGGTCACCAGCCCGGCGGGGAAGCCGTGCAGGGCCAGCACGGTCTCGAAGCGGACGTGGCGCTGGCGGGCGATCTGGGCCAGGGCGAACCCGACCAGGTCGGGGCGGCGGGTGCACAGCACCACCGACACCCGGGTGTCCGGCGGGACCGGCAGCCCGGCCTCGGCGGCCAGGGACCGCCACCGGGTGCGCACCCCGTGGGTGCGCAGGGCGGCGCGCCGGAGGCGGATGCTGTGCTCCTCCCTCCGCAGGGCGTCGGTGAACACGTCCTCGCCGACCGAGGGGATCAGGTCGATCAGGTCCGCGCCCAGCCCGGCGGCCCAGGCGGGGGCGGGATCGCCGGCGATCGGGACACCGCCGGCGGCCAGCGAGGCGATGGCGCGCACCGCCGAGGCGTCGCCGCGGGCGGGCCAGGAGACGCGCACGCCGCGCAGGTGGCGGATGCGCTCCAGGTCGTTCTCGGTGACGGTCCCGTCCAGGGCGGGGCGCACCAGGACACCGGTCTCGTCGCGGATCACCAGGCGGCCGTCGGCCTCGGCGAACTCGCCCAGCGGGCCCTTGGTCTTCTTGGTGAACCCCATCGGGTTGACGAACCGGTCGTCGATGGGGGCGACCCGGGTGACGGGGTCGCCCGCGTACACCCGAGCCTCGGGAACCGCGGCGACGGGGGCGGGGCGGTCCACGACGGGGACCTCCACGTCCTCCCAGAACGGCAGGCCCTCCCCGTCGTCCAGGCGCAGCACCACGTCGGAGACCGGCGTGACCCGGTCGATCGCCACCGGCCCGGTGGCGCTCACACCCCGGGCGGCCACGTCGCCGGGGCGCCACAGCGCGGCGTCGGTGCCGTGCAGCCCGCCCAGGACCCCGATGCCGGGCCCGCGCCTGCGTCCGCGCGCACCGTGCACCACCGCGGCCAGGGCCTCGGCGACGGAGACGCCGCTGGGGAAGCACAGCTCACAGGCCCAGCCGCGGTGGTCGAAGCGGCGGACGCGCAGCTCGTGGAGGTCGTTCCACTCGTCGATGGTGGGCGGCGCGGGCACCAGCGGCCCCAGGTGGGCGGGGACGTGCCGCACGACCACGAGCAGGTGGGCGGTCGGCGGCAGCTGCGTGGCCACGGTGACGGCCCGCCGCAGGTCCGTGAGGCCGCCCGCCACGACGACGGTGAGGCCGGTCGAGGCGGACTCCCCCTCGCCGCCCACGCCCGGCACCTCCACCGGGCGGCCCATGCCGTACGCGTCGAGGTCGATCCGCAGATCGTTCGCTCTCAGGCGCAGCGAGGCGAGCTCGGCCCGGTCGGGGCCCAGGTCCCCGATGAGGCACAGCACGGCGGGCTCGTCCCCGCGTGTGCGCAGGGCCTGGCGGACGGCGGAGGTGATCATCGGGCGACCTCGATCGTCTCGGCGACAAAGAGCCGGCACTAACCGACCACGAGGCCTCATACTAGACACGCTTGTAACTTTTAGTGCCCTACCGTGCGCGTGTTGTCATAACCACTGCTCAGGAGCCACCCGAAACCCCCAAAAAAGCCACCCCGAAAGGCGACCCCCAGGCACGTCGGCGCGCGCCGGCCGGAGGGCTCCGCCCGCGCCCACCGGTTCCGTCCTCGGCGCGCCGGCGCGCGCCGGCGGACGGACCTCCCTGTCCGGAAGGGGACCGCGGGGGCGTACCCGGTGGCCCTACGCTCCATGCGGTGCCCGATCACCGCCGGGTCAGCGAGTCCAGGAGCTCACGGCCGTGCAGCCACGGGCCCAGGCCGCTGTCGGAGTTGATGTGCCCGCGCGCGCCCGCCGGGTGCCACCGCGCCTCCCACCGCTCCGCGAACCCGGCGGCCGCCTCGAGGGAGCAGTACGGGTCGTCGGTGCCGCCCACCACCAGGGCCGGGCACGGCAGCGGCCGGGCCGACACCTCGACGAAGGACGCGGCCGCCCGGCGCGGGAACGCCGGACCGCGCGGGTCGGGCGGTGCGACCAGGAACGCACCGGCCGTCGGACTCGAGGGGTTCCCGTCCAGCCAGGCGGACGCGGCCCAGCAGCCCAGGCTGTGGGCCACCAGCACGACGCGGCCGTCCCGGCCGGAGGCCTCCTCGTAGGCCTCCTGGACGGCGCCGACCCAGTCGTCCAGATCGGGGGCGGACCACGAGTCCGGGGAGATCCTCACCGCCGAGGCGCCCCAGTCCCGTTCCCACAGGGTCTGCCAGTGCCGCCCGTCCGAGCCGCCGATACCCGGGATGATGACGTACGCGACCACTGCCCGCCCTTTCACTCGCCGCTCCCCGCGATCCGGGGAGTGCCCGGAGCAGATTCTGCTGGATGTATCAGGGCGGTGGTGGCGACCCGAGCGATCTCAAAGGAAACGGTGCGGACGACGATGGAATCACTCGACCGGCTGGACCAGGACATCCTCGCCCTGCTCCAGACCGACGGCCGGCTGAGCGGCGCGGAGGTGGGGCGCCGGGTCGGGCTCTCCCAGCCCGCGGCCAGTGCGCGCATCCAGAGGCTGGAGAGGAGAGGCGTCATCACCGGCTACCGGGCGGTGGTCGACCCGGCGGCCCTCGGCCTGAACATCCACGCGGTCATCCGGCTGCGCGCCACGCACGCCCGGCTCTCACACGCCCTGGACTTCGCCTCCCGGACCCCCGAGATCGCCTCCACCCTCAGGGTCACCGGGGAGGACTGCCTCATCTTCGACGTCTACTGCCCTCAGGCGGGGCGGCTGGAGGAGGTCGTCGACGCGCTCGCCCGTTACGGCCCCGTCACCACGTCCCTCGTACTCCGCGCCTACCCCTGGAAACCGCTGACCGACGCCGGATCGACGGCGTGACGGACGGAGGGGATTCCGCCGAGCGGAGAGGGGCCGCCCCGGAGGGCGGCCCCCTGCTCAGCGGACGATCTTGCGGAGGACCCTGCGGCCCACGCCCGGCGTGAACCAGCGCAGCTTGCGCTCCGCGCGGCGGGCGCGGGCCCGCAGCTTCTCGACCTCCGCCTGCGCCTGCTCCAGCTTGCGGCGCAGCGCCTCCGGGCTCTCGTTCCTGCGCGCCGGGGCACCCGGCTCGGGCTCGGGGACCGTGAAGGCCTCCCCCGACAGCCAGTGGGCGCCGTAGAGCTCCTCCACCGCCCGGTCCACCGCCGCGCCGTCCGCGTCCGGGGACAGGTGCCGGACCCGGGCGAAGGCCGCCCGGCGCTCCAGGCGCAGCACCCCGTCCTCGGCGCGCGTGGCTCCGGGCGGCGGGGCGCACAGCAGGCCCGCGCGCTCCTTGTCGGCCAGCTCCGCCATGTCGGCCACGGCCGTGTCCGTCAGCTTCGTCCCCGCCGGGGCGTGCAGCACGAACGTGACCCGCGGGTCGGGCTCCGGGGCCTCCTCGACCAGCCGCACCCGGGGGTCGCCCCGGAACGACTCGCCGATCAGCCGCAGGTCCAGCAGCTCCTCGTCCAGCGGGGAGCGCCGCCCGTCGGTCAGCTCCCCCCACGGCCCCACCAGCCACAGGCGCAGGTCGGGCGTGGTCCCGTTGAGCAGGGCGGCGGCGGTCGCCTCCGCGTCCTCCAGGGTGCGGCCGCGGACGTCGATGACCGCGTCGACGTAGGGCACCTCCCAGGACCGGTCCGGGTTCTTGCGGCGCAGCCGGAAGTCGGGGACCCGGTTGGACACGTACGGGGTGCGGTAGCGCATCCCCGCGTCCCGGCGGGTCTGCATCTGGGAGCGCCCCAGGTGCCAGCTGCTGGTCTCCAGGTCGGGGATGAACACCGCGCCCTGCTGGGACACCCGGTAGGCGAACTCGGTGTCGCCGCCCAGCACCATCTCCGCGTCCATGCCGCCCGCGGCGTCGAACAGGGTCCGGTGCAGCGAGCCGGTCGCCCCCGTGAACACCCGGTAGGCCTGGTGGGCCGCGGTCCGCAGCACGTTGCTGCCGTCGATGATCTTCTCGACCCAGTGCGTGTCGGCGCCCTCGCGGTCGAACAGCTTCTCCGCCCGCCCCGCGGCGACCTCGTCGCGCACGTGCTCGGGGGTCATCGCGCCGGGGTCGAAGTCCACGAACAGCTTGTGCCCCATGGCCACCCCGTAGTCCACGAGGTGGTGCCAGCGCATCTGCGACTCCACGTGCTCGCGGTACACCAGCATGTCGGCGTCCAGCCGCAGGATCACCTGCCCGGAGGAGGCCGCCACGCCGGTGTGGAAGGCGTGGGCCGACCCCCAGCCGCCGGGGGCGGAGGTGATCAGCCGGGTGTTCTCCGGGCGCACCGGCGGCAGCACCAGCGGCTCCGGGGAGCCGTCGTCCACCACGACCACCTCCATGAGGTGCGCCGGGTAGCTCTGGCCCGCCAGGGCGGCCAGCACGAACGCCAGCTTCTCGGGGTGCCCGTGGGAGGGGATCACGACGCTGACCGACAGGGTCGGCGTCCACGCGCCCAGCGGGGCCGGGGTGAGCGGCGCGTAGTCGTTGCGCACCAGGCGCGGCTGGCCGGAGAAGTCCGCCTCCCCCCGCGGCAGGGTTCTCGGTGCGGTTTCGGCGGCCGGCTCCCGGCCGGTTTCCAGAGTGGTCAACGGAGTCCCCCCGTGTACTCGGTGACGGGTCGGCCGAAGGGCTCGGGCTCCCCCTCCAGGAGGGCGCTCGGACGCCAGCCGAACCACTGTTGGATGCGGTTGCGCAGGAAGAAGGCCATGTCCTCGGACCAGGTGTGGCCGCCGCCGGTGCGGCGGAGCACGTACCCCAGCCCGTGGCCGCGGTAGATGCGGCCGCCGCCGCGCATGACGGCGATGAGGAGTTGGGTGTCGATGGAGCGGGGCACCGGCCGGAAGCCGCCGGCCTCCTCCAGGACCGCCCGGTCCGTGAGAATGGTGCCCCCGGCGATGAACCGGCTGGAGGATTCGGACCGGCCCTCCCGCCAGAGGGTCAGGTCGACCTCCTGGAGGTAGACGAAGTCCTGCCCGACGCCGAGGAGCTCGGCACCGGAGTAGGTGCGGGCCAGGACGAGGTCGGCGAGGTGGTCGGGGCCGTACCAGTCGTCGTCGTCCCACTTGGACACGAGGGTCCCGGAGGTGCGGGCGACCGCGTCGTTGAGCACCGAGCCGAAGATCTTGTCGGCGGGGGCCTCGCACAGGACCAGGGGCCGCCCCGTGGCCTCGTACTCGGCGATGGCGGCGGCCACCTCGGGCAGGGAGGCGGGGAAGCCGTGCAGGGTGAGGACGAGTTCGACGTCCACCCCGCGCTGGCGGGCGATCTGGGCGAGGGCGAACCCGACCATCTCCGGGCGGCGGGTGCACAGGATCACGGACACCGTGGGCGCGGGGGGCACGGGCACCCCGGCCTGCGCGCCCAGGTCCCGCCACCGGGAGCGCGACCCGTGCAGGCGCAGGGCGGTGCGGCGCAGGCGGACGCTGTACTCCTCCCGCCGCAGCGGGTCGGCCAGCTCCTCGGCGTCGGCGGCGGTGACCAGGTCGGCCAGCGGCGCGCCGAGCGCGGCCGCCCAGGCGGGCGGCGGACCGGAGACGAGCGGGACCCCGCCGGCCGCCAGCGAGGCGACGGCGCGCACGGCGGCGGTGGGGCCGGTGTGCCCGGACCAGTCCACGCGGACGCCGCGCAGGTGCCGGATCCGGGACAGGTCCACGTCGGTGACGGTGCCGTCCGGGGCGACGACGGCCAGATCCTTCTTGCCCTGGCGGACGACGGCGCGGTCTCCATGGACGGTGAGGTCGCCCATCGGTCCGGAGGCGTCCTTGGAGAACCCGACCGGGTTGACGGAGAGCTCGTCGATGGGGGCGATGTCCGACGGCCCCGCGTTCTCGTGCACCCGGGCGCCGCCCGGCGCCGCGATCCGCTCCCAGGCGTCGGCGCCGGTGGTGCGCCGGTCCAGCACCGGGACCGCCTCGTCCGTCCATTCCGGCGGGGCGCCCTCCCCCACCCGCAGGGCCAGGTCGCCGACCGGGGTGACCCGGCGCAGCGGCACCGGCCCGGCCGCCTCCACGCCGCGGGCGCCAGTGTCGCCGGGCCGCCACAGCGCGGCCTCGGGGCCCGACAGCGCGGCCAGCGGCGAGATCGCCGGCCCCCGGCGCCGCCCCCGGGTGCCCGACCAGACCGCGTCCAGCACCTGCGGGGTCTCCACCCCGTTGGGGAAGAACAGCTCGCACAGCCATCCGCGGCGGCCGGCCCGGCGCACCCGCACCTCCTGGAGTTCGCGCCACTGGCCCATGCCGGGGGACGCGGGCAGCGGCGGCTCCTGGTGGCCGGGGGTGTCCACGATCGCGACCACCACCTGGACCGCGCGCGGCAGGTCGGCCGCGGCGGCCAGGGAGCGGTGCAGGTCGGCGGGGGTCGCGGCGACGACCGCGACCAGCCCGGCCTCGGGGCCGCTGTCGCGCTCCCAGAGGTTGCGCAGCTCCAGGGGCTCGCCCAGGACGCGGGCGTCCAGGTCCACGACCGCGTCCGCCGGGGCGAGCGGCAGTCCTTCCAGGTGGGCGCGGGCCCCGGCGCCGGTGTGGCAGAGCAGGGCGGTCTCGGTGCCGCGGGCGCGCAGGGCGTCCCGCAGGGCGGTGGTGATCATCCAGACCTCGTGGGTGTCGGTGCGGTGGTGCCGGGTGGTGCGGGGCGGGTCAGATCCCCTTGCGGCCGAACACGTGCGCCCCCTTCTCCGCCTGCTCCTCGGTGCGCTGGAACTCCGGGTGGGCGGCGAGCCAGCGGTCGCCGACCGCGCGCTCCTCCTCGCGGTCGGCGTCGTCCAGGACGAACACGACGTCCTCGGTGCAGTGCGCCAGCAGCCGCGGCAGCGCGGGGAAGCGGACCTGGAGGCCGGTGGCCTGGGGCGGGCCGTCGACGAACACCAGGCCCACCCCGGCCAGGTCGGCCAGGGCGGCGGTGTCGTACCAGAGGTCGGCGGTGGTGCGCTCCTCGCCGTCGACGGTGACGGTGTCCGGCTCGATCGGGGTGAGGGGGGCGTGGCGGACCTCGACGATGTCGTCGAGCCCGTGGGAGGCGACCAGGGCGCGGCTCAGCTCGGCGTAGCGGGCGTCGTGCTCCAGGGCGACGAGGCGGCCGCCGCCGGCCCGGCGCAGCGCGTAGCCGAGCCAGACACTGGAGGCGCCGCTGCCGCACTCCACGACGGTCGCGGGGCACAGCCGCTCGATGTGGCGGACCAGGACGCGCAGCACGTCCGGCGAGGCGGCCCAGCCGCGCAGCGGCGGCATGAACGGAGCGGTGTCCAGGTGGTCGCGCAGCTCGGTCCAGGCGACCTGCTGCTCGTAGTCGGCGCGGCCCTGGAGTTCGACGGCGCGGCGCAGCTCGCGGGAGGCCTTGGGCAGCGCGTGGTCGGTGACCCGGGTGACGCGCTCGCGCAGGTCCTTCAGGGAGCGCCGCGTCTCCAGCCGGTCCTCGCCCAGGGCCTGGGAGACCGTGCGGGCGTGCTCGCGCACCGACTCCTCCAGGGCGCGCACCGAGCGGCGCACCAGGACCAGGCCCAGGCCCAGGCCGCAGATCAGCGCGCCGAGCAGGGCCAGGGCGACCAGGGTGCCCGCCTCCACCCAGCCGACCAGGCCCAGGGCGGCCAGGGTGACCAGGGCGGCCGTGGCGAGGAGGCCGCCGACGGCGGCGACGGCCAGGAGGGGGCGCGACAGGCGGCGCAGCGAACGCACGGGCATCTCCAGGGGGGATGGCAGGACCGGCGGGCGCGGGGAGGGGTCCCGGGCGCACGGGGCCGGACGGTAAGGGGCGGGGCCGGCGCCACGGCTCGGTGACACGAAGGGCCCACCCGACTAAGACACCACCTCGTGGAGGGCGGCGAAACCCGCGTGCGGGGCAATTCCACTGTTGTTCACCGGAAGATCACCCCCGGCCGACCGCCGCGCCCTCAAGAGTTCGCTGTCGCGTTCCCCTGTCCGGTGGCCTCCACCAGCGCCTCCTCCAGGGCCGGGACGAGCGTGCGGGCGTAGGTGGCGGTCATGTGGGAGTGGTCCCAGTACACGAGGATGTTGCCGACGACCGCGTCGCAGCGGCCGCCGGGGCACACGTGCCCGGTGAGGTCCACCAGGGAGACGTTGGCGGGCAGCCTGCCCCGCTCGGCGAGCACGGCGGCCGGGTGGCGTTCGGCGTGCGAGTAGCCGACCGGGTCGCTGCACGCCCCGGCCGGGTCGTCCGGGTTGTCGGCCACGCACTCGGCCCCGGCGTAGGAGTGCCGGGGCAGGTCGCGGACCCCGATGACGTCGATGCCCATGGCGTCCAGCTCCCGCCAGCGCACCGGGAACCCGGGCAGCACGACCTCCCCGGCGGCGCTGGCCCGGGTGGAGGAGGTGAACACGGCGTCGGGGCGCAGCCGCTCCAGCTCCTCCATGGCCCGGGCGTCCCACTCCTGGCATTCGGTGAACACACGCCCCTGGGTGTAGGGGACCTCGGCGCTGAACTGGCACCCGCTCTTGGTGAACGACACCAGGCGCCACCCGTACTTCAGGGCGACCTCCTCCAGCGCCGGGTACCAGTGGGCGGTGCGCGAGGCGCCGACCATGGCGATCGTGTACTCGGCGTCCTCGGGTCCGGCCCAGCACACCTTCGGTTCGGTGGCCTTCAGGTCCACGTGGCAGCCCTGGAGGTGGTGGTCGGACAGGTCGTCCCGGGCGTCGAGGGGGTCGGGGACCACCGGCAGGTCGGGCAGCACGGAGGCCAGTTCGGGGTGGGTGACCAGGGCGGCCCCGGGGTAGTCGACGGGCTCGATGACGCGCTCGGCGCGCTCCCGCCTCTCCTCGGCCAGCCGGTCCGACCACTGGGAGCCGACGACCAGGGAGGGGGCGATGACCAGGACCGCCATCGCCGCCGACCAGACCGGCAGCCACGGCCGGGAGACCCTGCGGCTCAGGCTCTCGGCCCCGCCCTCGACGGCCTTGGCCGTGATCCAGGCCAGGCCCAGGGACAGGGCCAGCACGGCCGCCCCGCCCAGCGGGGTGGCCAGGGAGCGGCCGGTGAGCTGGAGGTACACCACCAGGACCGGCCAGTGCCACAGGTAGAGGGCGTACGACAGGCCGCCCAGGGCCGTCAGCGGGCGCCAGGCGAGCACCCGGTGGACCCCGGCCCGGCCGCCCCCGCCGCCGGCGACGATGACGGCGGCCGCGGCGAGGGTCGGCAGCAGGGCCGCGTACCCGGGGAACACCGTGGACACCGGCAGCAGCACCCCGCACAGGACCAGTGCGGCCAGGCCGCCCCAGCCCAGCGCCCACCGCACCGGCACGGGCGGGTTGATCCGGTGGACGACCAGGGCCAGCACCCCGCCCAGGGCCAGCTCCCACAGGCGGGCGCCGGTGTCGAAGTAGGCCCAGGGCTGGTCGACGGCGGTGATCCACACCGAGTACGCCAGGGAGGCCGCCAGCACCGCGCCGATCGCGGCCAGGGAGGCCCGGCGCATCCGGTCCCGCCCCGCCACCAGCAGCACCGCGCCCAGCAGCAGCGGCCACAGCAGGTAGAACTGGCCCTGGATGGACAGCGACCAGAAATGCTGCACCGGGCTGGGCGCGCCCTCCCGGGCCAGGTAGTCGACGGCCGCGGCGGCCAGCGCCCAGTTCTCGTGGTAGAGCGCGGACGCGTACACCTGGGCGATGACGTCCGGCCAGCGCGACCGCGGCAGCCACAGGTACGCCATGGCCAGCACCGCCGCCAGCACCACGCCGACGGCGGGGGTGAGCCGCCGCAGCAGCCGGGACCAGAACGCGAACGGGGCGATGCGCCCCTCGCGCTCCACCGAGCGCACCAGGGACCCGGTGATGAGGAACCCGGTGAGGAACAGGAAGACGTCCACTCCGCCGGAGACCCGGCCGAACCAGATGTGGTAGACGGCGACCAGCAGGACGGCGACGGCGCGCAGCCCCTCGATCTCCGGGCGGAAGCCGCCGCGCTGGGAAGCGGGGCGTTCGGCGGCACCGCGTTCGGGAGTGGACATGGACATGCCTCGAGAATGTGCGAGATGACGGGGAAGTGGCGTCGGATCATCGCCCACAGGGCGGAACGACCGGTGAACGCCCCTCCAACGCCCGGCGACCTGCGCCCGGCGACCTTGACCGAACCTCCGAAACGACCCGACCTCCCCCACCCCCGGAGATCCCCACCGTACGAACACGGTTCCCCACAGAAAGTACACCGCTACGGAGGGTGTACGGCGGTTTATTCCCGGCCCCGGGTGTCGCCCGTCCGACACCGGGGCCCCGGCCGCACGGCTGATAGCTTGCTGCCTAGCGATCCTTCGCTGGTAAGTGACGACGAACCGCTTCATCGGAAAGGTGCGCCTGAGATGTCTGCGCCATACACGCTCCCCGAGCTGCCCTACGACTACGCGGCCCTGGAGCCGTGGATCTCCGGTCAGATCATGGAGCTGCACCACGACAAGCACCACGCCGCCTACGTCGCCGGTGCCAACGGGGCGCTGGAGCAGCTGGCCGAGGCCCGCGACAAGGGCGACTTCGGTGCCGTGACCATGCTCGAGAAGAACCTCGCGTTCCACCTCGGCGGCCACGTCAACCACAGCGTCTTCTGGAAGAACCTGTCCGCCGACGGCGGCGACAAGCCCGAGGGCGAGCTCGGTGCCGCCATCGACGACCAGTTCGGCTCCTTCGACGCCTTCCGCGCCCACTTCAACGCGGCCGCGGCGAGCCTCCAGGGCTCCGGCTGGGCGTTCCTGGCCTGGGACGCGCTGGGCCAGCGCCTCATCATCGAGCAGCTCTACGACCAGCAGGGCAACGCCGCGCTGAGCTCCGTGCCGCTGCTCATGCTGGACATGTGGGAGCACGCGTTCTACCTGCAGTACAAGAACGTGAAGGCCGACTACGTCAAGGCGTTCTGGAACGTGGTCAACTGGGCCGACGTCCAGGAGCGCTTCGAGGCCGCCCGCAAGGTCCGGATCGGCTAGCCGACCGGCCCTGCCACAGCCGAGCCGCCCGCGGGACCCGTCCCGCGGGCGGCTCCGTTCTCTCCCCCGGAGAACGGGAACCTTCGCCCCTACACGGACCATCCTCGCCCACCCGTCGCCCGCCACCACCCTCAAAGGGCGGCCTGCGGCCGACGGTTCTCCACCTCGAAGACGTCCGCTCCGGGCCTCCAGAACCCCGTGGGGGGCTTCGCCGTCAGACCACCAGGGGGATCGGGGCCCCGACCGGGCCGTGGCGGTCGAGTTCGCGCCAGGCGCGGGACAGCCGCCAGACGACCTCCTCGCGCTCGACGGCGTCGAAGGCCACGGGCAGCCGGAAGTGCCGGTCGAACGGGCCGATGGGGGACGCGGACATCAGGCTGCCGGGCACCAGTTCGAGCCCGTGGCAGAGCGCGACCTGGGTGAAGGCCCGCGAGTCGATGCCGGGCAGCTCGACCCACAGGGCGGCGCCGCCGTCGGGGCGCCTCCACCGCCAGTCGGGCAGGTCGCGGCGGAGCAGCCCCTCCATGTGGTCCATGGCGGCGGCCAGCCGCTCCGAGCGCTCACGGGCGATCCGGTCGTAGTCGGCCAGCAGCCGCACGGCGACGATCTGGTCCAGCTGCGGTCCGGCCAGGTCGGCCAGGAGCTTGCGGCGGCTGAGCCGTACCGCCATCTCCACCGGGGCGCGCAGCCAGCCCACGCGCAGTCCCGCCCAGGCCACCTTGGACAGCGAGTCGACGCTGATGACCTCCGCGCCGCGGGGCGCGTAGGCGGCCAGCGGCGGCGGCTCCTGTGGGTGGCGGACGCCGGTGTAGGCGGCGTCCTCCAGGATCGGCGTCCCGGTCCGGGCCGACAGCTCCCCCAGTTCGCGGCGGCGGGCCACGGACATCATCGTGCCGGTCGGGTTGTGGTACGAGGGCATCGTGTAGAGCAGGTGGGGGGCGTGCTCGTCGACGGCGCGGCGCACCCCGTTGATGTCGATGCCCTGGTCGTCCAGCGGCACGGGCACGAACCGGGCGCCCCGGTCGCTCATCAGGTCCAGGCAGCCGGCGAACCCGGGGTCCTCCACCACCACCGGCGACCCCTTGCGCAGGTAGAGCTGGGTCACCAGGGCGATGGCCTGGTGGGCGCCGGTGGTGACGACGATCTGGTCGGCGACGGTGGGCAGCCCCCGGTCCGAGTAGAAGTCGGCGATGGCCCGGCGCAGCGCGGGCAGCCCCTGCGGGTAGTAGGTGCCCTCGTCCAGCAGCGGCCCCAGGTCGTCCAGGCTCTCGCGGACGACCTCGGCGAACCCCGGCATCGCGGGGGTGTTCATGCAGGTGGCCGAGATGAGCCCGGCGTCCTTCTGGATGAGGTTGCGGTACATGTACTGGCCGACGCCGTTGGCCGCCCAGCCGTCGGAGCGCACCGGCGCGACCCTCTCGCTGACCCGGGTGCCGCTGCCCTGCCGGCTGTCGAAGACGCCCTCGGAGCGCAGCAGGTCGTAGGCGGAGACGACGGTGGTCCGGCTGACCCGCAGCGCCGACGCCAGGACGCGCTCGGACGGCAGCCGCTCGCCGGGGGCGAGGCTGCCCTCGTCGATGAGCGTCCGAAGGGAGTCGGCGAGCCTGCGGTAGAGCGCGCCGTCCCCGGCGGACCACGCGCCGAGGAGGCCGACGAGGTCGTCCACCGTCCGGGAAGAGTCCATTACCGCCTCCATTGGCCCTGTGCGCCGCTTCTCTTCATATCCATACTGACAGAAATGGACCTCGAAGAGGAGTCGTGATGGCAGACCAATCCTTGGCCCTGGCCGAATCCAGGGTGATCCGGGGCGACCACGTCGGCCCGCTGGCGGAGGCGCTCCGGCTGCGGGCGCGGTCCACCGAGGGCCACATCGTCGAAGTGGACTCCTCCGGCACGGGGGACGAGGTCCGCGTCGTGTCCCTGTGGCGGGACCCGGTGGCCCTGCGGGCCTTCGTGGAGCGGACGCACCGCCTGCTCGTGGAGCACCGCGAGCGGCACGGCGCCTTCCCCTCGGTGGAGCGCACCCTGTGGTGGTCGGCGGACGGGCCCGGTCCGGAGGAGGTCCGCGAGCGCGAGGAGCACCTGCGCGCCCACGGACCCGGCCCGCGGGCGTTCACCCTCGCGTCGCCGGTCCCGGCCTCCAGTGGGGCAGGGCCCGCCGCGCCGTCTCCGCGAAGGAGCGCGGGTCCTGGTCGGCGCACCCCTGCGGCAGCGCCCCGACGACCGGCCCCGCACCCATCGTCGGCAGGTCGTCCAGATTGCACCGCATCGCCAGATCGGGCTCTGTCGGCCACGAGCCGATGACCACCCCGGCCGGGCGCAGCCCCCGCGCGCGCAGCGCCTCGGCGGTGAGGGCCACCTCGTTGAGCGTGCCCAGCCCTGCCCGCGCCACGACGAGGACGGGGGCGTCCAGCAGCACGGCGACGTCGGCCAGGGTCTGGCCCTCGGTGTTCAGCCGCACCAGCAGGCCGCCGGCGCCCTCGACGAGGACCAGTCCGTGGTCGCCCTCCAGGGCGCGGGCGGCGTCGGCGACGTCCTCGGCGCGCACCTGGGGCAGCCCCGCGCGGGCGGCCGCCGTGGCGGGGGCCAGCGGCTCGGGGTAGCGGGCGAGTTCGACCGGGGTCACCGACGGGACCAGGGCCGCGACGGTGTGCACGTCGCCGGGCTCCCCCGGCCCCACCCCGGTCTGGGCGGGCTTGAGCACCGCGACCCCGCCGCCGGCCACGGCGGCCAGCGCCGCGGTCACGACGGTCTTCCCCACACCGGTCCCGGTGCCGGTCACCACGAGGATCATCGGGACGCCTCCGCGGCCGCGACCATGCCCGCCGCCACCGCGGCGACCTCCTCGTCGGTGCACACGTACGGGGGCATGGCGTAGACCAGGTTCCGGAACGGGCGCAGCCACACCCCGGCCTCCAGCGCGGCACGGGACGCCTCGCGCATCCTCACCGGTTCCCCGAGCTCGATCACCCCGATCGCGCCGCGCACCCGGGCGCCGGGGACCCCGGCCAGCCCGGCCCGCAGCCCGCGCTCGACGCGGGCGACGGACTCCCGCCACCCCGACTCCAGCAGCAGCCGGACCGAGGCGACCGCGACGGCGCAGGCCAGCGGGTTGGCCATGAACGTGGGCCCGTGCGCCAGCACCGGCACCCGGCCCCGGGCGATCGTGCCCGACACCTGTTCCGTGCACAGCACCGCGGCCAGGGTGAGGTAGCCGCCGGTGAGCGCCTTGCCCAGGCACATGATGTCGGGCGCCACCCCGGCGGTGTCGGCGGCGAACAGGTCCCCGGTGCGCCCGAACCCGGTGGCGATCTCGTCGAAGACCAGCGGCACGCCGTGCTCGTCGGCCAGGGCCCGCAGGTCCTTCAGGTGCCGCGGGTCGTGGAAGCGCATGCCCCCGGCGCCCTGCACCAGGGGCTCCACGATGATCCCGGCGAGCTCGCGGGAGTGCCGCTCGGCCAGGGCCGCCACCCGGGCGGTATGCCCGGGGTCGTACTCCCGCGGCGGCGCGGGCGCGAACACCTGCCCGGGCAGCACGTCGCCCCACAGGGCGTGCATGCCGCCCTCGGGGTCGCACACGCTCATGGCGTGGAAGGTGTCCCCGTGGTAGCCGCCCCGCCAGGTGAGGAACCGGCTGCGGCCCGCCTCCCCGCGGGAGCGGTGGTACTGCAGGCACATCTTCATGGCCACCTCGACGGCGACCGAGCCGGAGTCGGCGAGGAAGACGTGGCGCAGCGGTTCGGGGGTGATCTCCACCAGCAGCTCGGCCAGCTCGGCCGCCGGGCCGTGGGTGAGCCCGCCGAACATCACGTGGCTGAAGTCGTCGGCCTGCGCGCGCAGCGCCGCGTCCAGGACCGGGTGGCGGTAGCCGTGGACCGCCGACCACCAGGAGGACATGCCGTCGACGGCCTCGTGCTCGCGCTCCCCGTCCCACAGCCGCAGCCGCGCCCCGTCCGCGCCGGTCACCACCAGGGGCGGCTCGGCGGGGGGCAGGGTCGTGTAGGGGTGCCACAGGTGGGCGCGGTCGACGGAACGTATCCACTCGGGCGTCATGTGGTCCCATTCTTCCGATCCGGTCCGCGGACCGGATCCGTGCAGACCTACCAGGTTCGGTGTCCGAACTTTGTGGGCTTCCACCGGTGACGCGGGGGGCGCGGACCCGGCAGAGTCGGTACCGCCTCCCTGGCACGAGGACCGGGCCGCCCCAGCGGGATTGGCCGCCGCTGGGTCGGTCCCTTCGTGCACCGGCTCCCCCGTCACCCCACCCCCTCGGAGTCGCCCGACGCCCCGTTCCCCGCACCGAAGGAGCACCCGCCCATGGACGGCACCGCCCTGTCACCGCCCCGCCGCCCGTGGACGCTCCGCTCCCGGAGCGCGGGCCCGGGCCCCTCCGGTGCGGCGCCGCACCCCTTCTCCTGGCTGTCGCAGGCCGCCCGGGCGCGGGCCCGGTCGGGGCTGTCGCGCCGGATCGTCCCGCGGCCGGCCGCCGAGGACGTGCTGGACCTGGCCGGCAACGACTACCTGGGGCTGCTGCGCCACCCGCGGGTGACCGCCGCCGCCGAGGCGGCGCTGCGGCGCTGGGGCACCGGTGCAGGCGGCTCGCGCCTGGTCACCGGCGACACCGAGCTCCACCACGAGCTGGAGCGGGAGCTGGCCGACTTCGCCGGGACCGAGTCGGCCCTGGTGTTCTCCTCCGGCTACACCGCCAACCTGGCGATGCTCACCGCGCTGACCGCCCGGGTGCCCGGGGCGGGCGCCGACGCCCCGGCCCCGCTGCTGGTGTGCGACCGCCACAACCACGCCTCGCTGATCGACGCGGCCCGGCTGGCCCGGGCGGGCGGCGCCCGGGTGGAACTGTTCGACCACGCCGACCCGGCCGCGGCGGCGCGCGCCCTGGGGTCCCGCGGGTCCGCCCCCGGGGCCCGGTCCCTGCTGGTCAGCGACACCGTCTTCTCCGTGGACGGCGACCTCGTCGACACGGCGGCGCTGCACCGGGCGGCCCGGGCGGCGGGCGGCGCCCTGCTGCTGGACGACGCGCACGGGTTCGGCGTGGTCGGCCCGGGCGGCCGGGGCGCCCTGGCCGCCGCCGGGCTGTCCCCGGCCCCCGACGACGTGGTGGTCTCGGTCACCCTGTCCAAGGCGCTGGCCGCCCAGGGCGGCGCCGTGCTGGGCCCGGAACGGGTGATCCGGCACCTGGTGGAGACCGCCCGCACGTTCATCTTCGACACCGGGCTGGCCCCGGCCTCGGCGGCCGCGGCGCTGGCCGCGCTGCGCCTGCTGCGCGCCGAGCCCGAGCGCGCGCGGGCGGTGCGCGAGAACGCCCGGCTGCTCTGCGACGGCCTGCGCGGACACGGGCTGGAGGCGACCTCCCCCGACGCGGCGGTGGTGTCGGTGACCGCCCCGTCCCCGGACGCCGCGGTGCGCTGGCGGGCCCGGTGCCTGGCGGCCGGGGTGCGGGTGGGCTGCTTCCGCCCGCCGTCGGTGCCCGACGGCCGCTCGCGCCTGCGGCTGACCGCCCGGGCCGACCTCACCGAAGCCGAGATGCACAGGGCCGTGGACGTCATCGCCGCGGGTCGCCCCGGGTAGTCTCGAGGCCGAGACAGACCGTCGGAGACAGGGGAGGCGGTGGCGGCGGTGCCCACCGGTGACGAGGTGTCCGGAACCCCCGGGGAGACCCCGGACCCGACCCCTCCCGAGGACTCCGGGAACGGGACCGGCAAGGCCGCCGGCAAGGCCGCCGGCAAGGCCCCGGACACCGGAGCCACGGCCCGCCCGGAACCCTCCGACAGCACCGCGAACCCAGAGGACCCAGAGGGCGCAGGGAGCGCCGAGAGCTCTAGGGCCGCGGCGGGCACGGAGACCGTCGGCGCCACCGCGAACACAGCGGCCCCAGGAAACGCCGGGGACGCAGGAGATCCAGAGGTCCCAACGGACACCGAGGGCACCGGGGCCACGGCGCGGCCGCCGCGGCGCCGCACCCGGCTGCGCACCCGGATCGGCGTCGGCGTGTCCCTGGTGCTGGTCCTCTCCCTCATCGTCATGCTCACCGTGCCCGCCGGCCGCGACTCCCTGCGCTCCCTGTGGTGCGAGATCACCGGCGGCGTGTGCCCGGCCGAGGACCTGCCCCCCATCACCGAGGAGGAGCAGGCCGACTGGCGAGAGCGGGTGAGCCCCCAGGACGGCGCCCTGTGGGGCAACTACGTGGCGCTGGGCGACTCCTACTCCTCCGGCGACGGCGCGGGCGACTACGCCCCCGAGACCGCCGTGCCCGGCGGCTGCTGGCGCTCGTCCAACGCCTACGCCCACCTCATCGAGGACGAGTTCGACTTCGCCGGGTCCCTGGCCTTCTACGCGTGCAGCAGCCACAAGGGCCGCGAGATGCTCGACGAGCTGGGCACCCCCGAGTCCCAGATCGAGCGGGTCACCGAGCACACCTCCCTGGTGACGCTCGGGATCGGCGGCAACGACCTGGGGTTCATCCCGGTGCTGCGCACCTGCATCGTGCGGATGCCGCTGCTGGAGAGCGGCGTCTGCACCGAGCAGGAGGAGGACATCGAGAAGCGCATGCGGCAGTTCGAGGAGACCCTGGACACCGTCATCGCGGAGATCCGCGAACGCGCCCCCGACGCCCGCCTGCTGGTGCTGGGCTACCCCCGGCTGTTCCCCGAGGAGCCGCCGGCGATGTACTACACGCTGACCGTCAACGACCAGCTGTGGCTCAACGGGATCGCCGAGCGGTTCAACGAGCGCATCCGGAACGCGGTGTACCGGGCCGACGGCGACGTCTACGGGTCCCGGGGCACCGGCAGCGTGGAGTACGTCAACACCTTCTCCGCGCTCGCCGGCCACGAGGTCAGCGCCGAGGACGCCTGGCTGAACGGGATCGTGCTGGGCCGGTTCGGCGAGGGGCTCAAGGTGGACCGGGCGACGTTCCACCCCACCGCGCAGGGGCAGATGTCGATCGCCGAGCGGGTGCGCCTGCAGATCGTCGAGGGCCCCGAGCGCGTGCTGTACGTGTCGCGGGAGACCCTGGAGCGGGTGGATGAGTCGCTGCTCAACACCGAGCTGGGCGGGCCGCTGGACCCGGTGCACGCGCCCTCGGGCGGCCCCTCCGACGCGGCCTCCGCGTCGCCGTCGGAGTCCCCCGTCAACGAGGCGGGCGGCTGACCGGTCCCCGGCCGGACGCGGCGGAGCCCGCCCCCGGTCCGGGGACGGGCTCCGCACGGGTCCGCGGGGCGGTCAGCGCCCGGCCCGCAGGTCCTCCAGCACCTCGGCGAACCGGTCCAGGCCCCAGTTGAGGTCCTCCTCGCTGATCACCAGCGGCGGGGACATGCGCACGGTGGAGCCGTGGGTGTCCTTGACCAGCACACCGTTGCGGGCCAGCCGCTCGCACATCTCCTTGCCGGAGGCGAGCGCCGGGTCGACGTCCACACCGGCCCACAGGCCGATGCTGCGCACGGAGAGCACGCCCTTGCCGACGAACTCCTCCAGGCGGCGGCTGAACACCTCGCCCAGCTTGCGCGCGTTCTCCAGGTAGGGGCCCTCGGTCAGCATCCGGACGACCGTGCTCCCCACCGCCCCGGCGAGCGGGTTCCCGCCGAAGGTGCTGCCGTGCTGGCCCGGCTTGATGACGCCGAGCACGTCCTCGTTCGCGACCATCGCCGACACCGGCAGGATGCCGCCGCCCAGCGCCTTGCCGAAGAGGTAGGCGTCGGGGACGACCCCGCTGTGCTCGCAGGCCCGGATCGTGCCGGTGCGGCCCAGGCCCGACTGGACCTCGTCGGCGATGAACAGGACGCGGTTGTCGTCGCAGATCTCCCGCACCCGCGGCAGGTAGTCGAGCGGCGGGACGATGACCCCGGCCTCGCCCTGCACGGGCTCGATGAGCACGGCGACCGTGGTGTCGTCGATGGCCGCCTCGATGGCCGCGGCGTCGCCGTAGGGCACCGAGCGGAAGCCCGGCGTGTACGGGCCGAAGCCGGTGCGGGCCTCGGGGTCGGAGGAGAAGGAGATGATCGTGGTGGTGCGGCCGTGGAAGTTGGCCCCGGCCACGACGATGGTGGCCTGGTTCTCGGGGACCCCCTTGACCTCGTAGCCCCACTTGCGGGCGACCTTGATGCCGGTCTCCACCGCCTCGGCGCCGGTGTTCATCGGCAGGACCTTCTCCTTGTCGACCATCCGGGCCAGGGCGTCCACCCAGGGGCCGAACTGGTCGTTGTAGAAGGCGCGGCTGGTGAGGGTCACCCGGTCGAGCTGGCGGTGGGCCGCGGCCAGCAGGTCGGGGTTGTGGTGTCCGAAGTTCATGGCCGAGTAGCCGGCCAGGCAGTCCAGGTAGCGCTCGCCCTCCACGTCCGTCACCCAGGCCCCGCGGCCCTCGGCGATGACGACGGGCAGGGGGGCGTAGTTGTGCGCGGAGTGCTCCTGCGCGAGTGCGATGTGGTCCGCGCTGGAGAGTGCGGGTGTGTCGTGTTCGGGAAGTGTCGCGCCGGGGTTCCCGGCGTCGTTCGCCTGCCCCAGGTTCTGGGTGTTGCTCATCCAACCGCTCCGATCACCATTGACCGATGTCAGACACTAGATACCCACCGCGGGGCCCGGTAGAGCCCCCGCCGGAGAGTCCCCAAGAGTTGAGCAGATGACCCGGTGACCCCACAAGGGGTGAGGTGTGTCACAAACGCACGACCGGGCCCGAAATCCGGGCCCCGCCGACGCCCCGGAAAGGCCGTGGAACAGGGCCGTCCGGGCCCTGTGACCGGGCCCGTGAAGTGGGGTGATGCGGTCCACACCCCCGGTGGCGATCGGCTCCCCTCCCGACGGGTACGGTCGGCACACAAGTCATCGACGCGTCGGCCGGAAGCCGGTCGGCGCCGGCGTCCCGCCGCGAGCCCCCGTGCCGTGGACGGCAGCGCCGCATCCGCCGCCAAGGGAGGCCGCCCGTGCGTTCATCGCCCGGACCCGCCGCGCCGCAGACCGCCGCGTCGCCCGCGACGGCCGACCCCGACGCCGCGTTCTCGCTGACCCGGCTGTTCGACGCCGTCGCCGACGCGGTGCCCGAGCGGACCGCCCTGGTCGCCGGGGGTCGCGTCGTCTCCTACGCCGGGTTGCGCGGGCGCGCGGACCGGCTGGCCCGCCACCTGGCGGACGCGGGCGTGCGCCGCGGCGAGCACGTGGCGATCCTGGCCTTCAACCGGGCCGAGTGGACGGAGTCGTTCCTGGGGGTGCTGCGCGCGGGCGCGGTGCCGGTGAACGTCAACTACCGCTACGTGGCGGGCGAGCTGCGCCACGTCCTGGCCGACTCCCACGCGGTGGCGCTGATCGCCGAGGAGTCCCTGGCCGCGACGGTGGCCCGGGTCCGCCCCGACCTGCCCCGGCTGCGCCACGCGGTGCTGCTGGAGGACGGCGCGGGTCCCGCGGCCCGCGAGGCCGTGCGCGCCGCCTTCCCCGGGGCCGTGGGCTACGAGGACGCGCTGGCCGGGGCCCCGCTGGACCGGGCGCTGCCGCCCACCTCGGGCTCGGACCACTACCTGCTGTACACCGGCGGCACCACCGGCTACCCCAAGGGCGTCCTGTGGCGGCAGGCCGACATCTTCCGGGCGGCGATCGAGCGCCGCTCCCCCGGCGCCCCGCGCGCCCGCTCCCCCCGCGACGTGGCCGAACGCGCCCGCGCCTGCTTCCCCCAGCGCATGCTGGTGCTGGGGCCGCTGATGCACGCCGCCGGGCAGTGGAACGCGCTGAGCATGCTGCTGTGCGGCAAGCGCGTGGTGCTGTCCACCGACCGCAGCTTCCGCGCCGAGAGGGTGGTGGCGCTGGCCCACCGGGAGGGCGTGCACACGCTCCAGGTGGTGGGCGACGCGATGGCCCGCCCGCTGGCCCGGCACCTGCTCACCGAGCCCGGCCTGTGCCCGGACCTGTCCGCGGTGCGCTCGGGCGGGACACCGCTGACCCCGCCGGTGCGCGGCCTGTGGCGCGCCTGGCGCGAGGACATCGCCCTGGCCGACTCCTACGGGGGCTCGGAGACCGGGGTGTGCGGTTCGGCGACCGGCGGACAGGACGCCGAGGGCGGCGCGGAGCCGCTGACCGGCTCCCGGGACGGCCGCAGCTTCACCATGGGCGGCAGCATCGCCGTGCTGGACGAGCACCTGCGCCCGGTGCCGCCGGGGTCGGCGGCGGTCGGCCGCATCGCGCGGACCGGCCGGATCCCGCTGGGGTACTACAACGACCCGATCGCCACGGCGCGCACGTTCCCCACCGATGCGGAGGGGCGCCGCTGGGCGCTGTCGGGCGACTTCGGCACCCGGGCCGCCGACGGGTCGATCGTGCTGCTGGGACGCGGCAGCGTCGTCATCAACACGGCGGGCGAGAAGGTGTACCCCGAGGAGGTCGAGGCGGCGCTCAAGGCCCACCCGTCGGTGGAGGACGCCATCGTGGTGCCCGCCCCGGACGAGCTGCTGGGGCAGCGCGTCACCGCGCTGGTGTCGCTGGCCGCGGGCGCGGCGCCGGACGAGCCGGGCCTGCTGGCGTTCTGCCGGGTGCGGCTGGCCGGGTTCAAGGTGCCCCGGACCGTGCACTTCGTGGACCGGGTGCGGCGCACCGCGGTCGGCAAGCAGGACTACCGGTGGGCGTCGTCGGTGGTCCGGGGAGGCGTCTGAGGGGGCCGGAACCGGCCATGCGGGGTCCCGCAGCACTGTGCTGTGGGACTCCTTCTTTTTCGGCTTCTGAGCGGCGGCGTCCCTGCACGACCGAAAAATCGAACAGTGGATGACAAAACGCCTGTTCGCCCCGCCCCTTCCCTCCCCCGGTGCCCCCGATGGCACGGGGTGGGGGAATCCGCACCCCGTCCCCGCGGCCGCCCACAGCGACCGTTTCCGCTTGTACCTTAGGAGAAGGCAGGCCGAGGACGCCCCTGAGCGGGGAGACCGTCCCACCCCGCCCGCACGAGCAGACGAAGGACCCGTGACGGACCGGGCACCCCTGCCGGCCGCGTGAGAGCGGTCCGCACCCCTCCCCAGAACCGGCGGAGTCCTTCCCCTCCCCCAGACCCGCCCGCAAAGCACGAAGAAGAAGAGGAACCCGGATGCCAGCGAATCTGTGGACGATGTCGGCCCTGGCCATGAACACGTCGGTCGAGGAGGAGATCGTCCACGAGTACGAGGGGTTCATCGGGTGGGTCCTGAACCTCATGGTGACCCTGGGCGAGCCCGGTGTGGGCGTGGCCCTGTTCATCGAGACCTTCTTCCCCCCGATGCCCAGTGAGGCCGTCCTGCCCGGCGCGGGCTTCCTCGCCTACGACGGCCAGATGAACGTCTGGCTCGCCATCCTGTGGGCCACCATCGGCTGCCTCGTCGGCGCCTGGGGCTTCTACGCGATCGGCGCGCTGCTGGGCCGCGAACGCACCATGTGGCTGGTCGAGAAGACCCCGCTGCTGGAGATCGGCGACTTCCACAAGGCCGAGAAGTTCTTCGAGCGCTTCGGCGGCATGGCCGTCCTGCTGGGCCGGTGCGTGCCCCTGGTCCGCAGCTTCATCTCCGTCCCGGCCGGCATCGAGCGGATGCCGCTGCTGAAGTTCTCCCTCTACACCGTCATCGGCTCGGCCGTGTGGAACACCATCTGGATCGGCCTGGGCTTCGTCTTCGGCCCGGCCATCAAGCCCATCCTGGTCCAGTGGAGCGGCCTGATCAGCAACATCGTGCTGGTCGTCATCGCCCTGCTGCTGCTGTGGTTCGTGGTGGTCCGGGTCCTCAAGATCGTCCGGGCGCGCGGGGCGCAGAACACGCCCACCGCCTGACCGCCCCACCGGCGGCATCCTCAACCGAAGGACCCTCCCGGGTCCGCACGGCGCGGGGTGCCGGGGCGCGGCCGACCGGCCGCGCCCCGGCTGAGAGCACACCCGTCGAACCTGCCCTAGTTAGCACTAGCGAAGGAACGCCCATGAGCGCGTACAACATCGTGTCCATCGCCGGCAGCGACCCCAGCGGGGGCGCCGGGATCCAGGCCGACCTCAAGGCCTTCTCCGCCCACGGGACGTTCGGGATGAGCGTGATCGCCGCGCTCACCGCGCAGTCCACCCGGGGCGTCACCGGGGTCCACCCCGTCCCCGCCGACTTCGTGGTCCGCCAGATGGACACCCTCTTCTCCGACGCGACCGTGCACGCGGTCAAGGTCGGGATGCTCGGCACCGCCGAGATCACCGAGGCCGTCGCCGAGGCGATCGGGCGGCACGGGCTGCCCAACGTCGTGGTCGACCCGGTGATGGTGGCCAAGAGCGGCGACCGGCTGCTGGAGGCCTCGGCCACCAAGGCGCTGCGCACCGCGCTGCTGCCCCGCGCCGACCTGATCACCCCCAACCTGCCCGAGGCCGCCGACCTGCTGGAGGAGGACGAGGCGACGGACCTGGAGGGGATGCGCGCCCAGGCCCGCCGCCTGCTGGAGCTGGGCCCGCGCCGGGTGCTGCTCAAGGGCGGCCACCTGGAGGGCGGGGAGAGCGTGGACGTCCTGGTGTCCCGGGACGGAGAGCACCGGGAGTTCTCCGCGCCCCGCGTGGACACCCGCAACACCCACGGCACCGGCTGCACCCTGTCGTCGTCCATCGCGGCGCTGCTGCCGCAGCGCCCGGACGCGGCCTCCGCCGTGGCCGACGCCAAGGCCTACCTGACCGAGGCCCTGCGCCGCGCCGACGAGATCGACGCGGGCGGCGGCCAGGGCCCCGTCCACCACTTCCACGCCTGGTGGTGACCCGGGCACGGGAACGCGAGAGGGGGACCGGCCCGAGCGGCCGGTCCCCCTTTTCCCGTTCCACGGCGTGCCGTGGCGGCTAGCCCTTGACGACGTCGTCCATCAGGGCGTCGGGGTTCTTCCAGTCCGGGTGGGCGAAGAACTTCCTGGTCTCCGCCACCACGAGCGGCGACAGCACCAGCAGGCCCACCAGGTTGGGCAGCGCCATCAGGCCGTTGGCGATGTCGCTGAACAGCCACACCGAGTCCAGGCTGGCCACGGAGCCGACGAACACGACGACGATGAACAGGAGCCGGTAGGGCAGCACGAAGCGCCGGCCCACCAGGAACTCGATGCACCGGTCGCCGTAGTAGGACCAGCCGAGCAGGGTCGTGAAGGCGAACACCGCGACGGAGATCGCCACGACCACCGCGCCCGCGGGGGCCAGGGACGGGCTGATGGCCTCCAGGCCCTGCGTCATCGCCTGGCTGGTGAGCAGGGAGCCGTCCTCGGCGTTCTCGCCCTGCCAGACACCGGTGGTGATGATGACCATGCAGGTCATGGTGACCACGATGATGGTGTCGATGAAGGTCTGGGTCATGGAGACCATGGCCTGGCGGACCGGCTGCCGGGTCTTGGCCGCGGCGGCGGCGATGCCGCCGGTGCCCAGGCCCGACTCGTTGGAGAAGATGCCGCGCGCGAAGCCCATCTGGATGGCGATCAGCACGGTGGAGCCGGCGAAGCCGCCGGCGGCCGCGGTGCCGGTGAAGGCGTCGGTGACCACGAGCTGGAGCGCGGGCAGGAGCTGCGCCCAGTTGGCGGCGAGCACGGCCAGGCAGATGCCGACGTAGCCGATGATCATGATCGGCACGAGCGCGGAGGCGACCCGGCCGATGCTCTTGATGCCGCCGAGGATGACCGCGGCGGTCAGCACCATGAGGACGAGGCCGATGATCCAGGTGTCGACCCCGGTCACGCTGTTGATCTGCTGGGCGACGGTGTTGGCCTGGCTGCCGTTGCCGATGCCGAAGGCGGCGATCGCGCCGAAGACGGCGAAGAGCACGCCCAGGACGGTGCCGAAGCCCCCGCCGATGCCGTACTTGAGGTAGTACATCGGGCCGCCGCTCTGCTCGCCCTTGGCGTCGGCGCGGCGGAACTTCACACCCAGCAGGGCCTCGCTGTACTTGGTCGCCATGCCGAGGAACCCGACGACCCACATCCAGAAGAGGGCGCCGGGGCCGCCGATGCCGATGGCGAGCGCCGCGCCGGCGATGTTGCCGACGCCGACGGTGGCCGCGAGGGCCGTGCTGAGCGCCTGGTAGTGGGAGATGTCCCCCTCTACGGAGTCGTCCTCCTTGCGCCGGACGAGCGCCAGCCACAGGGCGTGCGGGAGCTTGAGGAGCTGGAGGAGGTTCAGGCGGATGGTGAGGAAAAGGCCGACGGCGAACAGCAGCGGGATGAGGACGAACGGTCCCCAGATGATGCCGCTGATGAGGCCGGCCATTTCAAGGAGCTGGTCCACGGGGGATCTCCCTGTCGGTCAGTGGATGGGGCCGAGGGCACCGCGGGTGTCGGCGCGCGGGGGGCGGGTGCCCTCGTGGACGTGTCGGCACTGGTGGTGGCCTCGCGTCATCGGCAAAGAATCGCAGTGGTGCGTAACGAACACGTCACACACCTTCGACATGCCGGTCTCACCGGGAACCGGGGCGGGCTCCCTCTCGTTCTCCGCCCCTCGGCGGTGTCACGTGCCGCTCCCGTCGTCCCCGGCCCGGCTCCGGGCGAGTTCGCCCAGCATCCGCGCCGCGGCCTCGGGGTCGGCCCCGTGGCCCACGGCGATGCCGAGCAGGTAGGCCGTGAGCGGCGCCGCCGGGCGGGCGACGGAGTGCGCGGCGTCCTTGGCGAGGTCGAGGACGCGGTCCACGTCCTTGCGGTCCATGGCCTCGGTCTCCGGAAGCCCGAGTGCGACGCGGACCTCATCGGCCCATTCCACGAGAGTCACCGTTCCACTCCTCAGAGCAATGATTCGATCACGTGATGCGATCTTAGCCACCGACGGGTCATCTGCGGTCAACCCGGGTGCGGGGGCACCGTCCGTGGTCCGTCACCGCGCGCTCGGTGAGCCCACGCCCGCGCGACGCGTCCGGTTCCCTCCGCGCCCCATCCGGGTTCACCCGCGCCTTCTAGCGTCGAGGACACGTCCCCCCGGCGTTGGGAGCCGCCCGCATGTCCCCCCTCGACACCTTCCGCGACCCGACCCCCGCCTCCGCCGACAAGCAGCGCCCGCTGCGCGTCGCCATCGTGACCGAGTCCTTCCTGCCCCAGGTGAACGGGGTGACCAACTCCGTGTGCCGGGTCGCCGACCTGTTGGCCGCCCGGGGCCACCAGGCGCTGGTCCTGGCCCCGGGGCACGACGGCCCCACCCGTTACGCGGGCTTCCCGGTGGTGCGCACGCCCTCGGTGCCGCTGCCCGTGTACCGCGACTTCGCCCTGGGCCTGCCCGCCCGCCGCACCCTGACCACCGCCATCCGCTCGTTCTCCCCGGACCTGGTGCACCTGGCCTCGCCGGCCCTGATGGGCCTGGCCACGGTGGAGGCGGCCCGGCGCTGGGCGCTGCCGACGGTGGCGGTGTTCCAGACCGACCTGCCGGGCTTCGCCCGGAGGTACGGGCTGCCCGGGCACGAGCACCTGTGGTCGGGACTGCGGCGCGTCCACGCCGCCGCGGACCGCACGCTGGTGCCCTCCTCCGCGACGATGGAGGCCCTGTCCGCGCGCGGGTTCCCCCGGCTGGCCCTGTGGCGGCGGGGGGTGGACACCGACCGCTTCCGCCCGGAGCACCGCGACGGGGCGCTGCGCCGGGCGCTGGCCCCCGGCGGGGAGGCGATCATCGGCTACGTCGGTCGGCTGGCCAAGGACAAGCGCGTCGACCTGCTGGAACACGTGCTGAAGCTGCGCGGTGTGAAGGTGGTCGTGGTCGGGGACGGCCCGGAGCTGCCCCGGCTGCGGCGGCGCCTGCGCGGCGCGGTCTTCACCGGCCAGCGCACCGGCGGCGACCTGTCCCGGCTGTACGCCTCCCTGGACGTGTTCGTGCACACCGGGGCCGACGAGACGTTCTGCCAGACGGTCCAGGAGGCGCTGGCCTCGGGGGTCCCGGTGGTCGCCCCGGCCGCGGGCGGCCCGCTGGACCTGGTGGAGGACGGCGTCAACGGGCTGCTGTACGCCCCGGACTCGGTGCGCGAGCTGCGGGTGGCGGTGGGGCGGCTGGCCCACAACCGCGCCCTGCGCGCCGACCTCGCGGGCCGGGCGCGGGCGTCGGTGGAGCACCGCACCTGGGAGGCGGTGGGCGACGAGCTGCTGGCCCACTACCGGTCGGTGCTGGCCCCCAGCCGCGAGCTGGCCGCCGGGGAGTCCCCGGCGCTGCCCGCCCGCTGAGGGGTCCCGGCCCTCCCCCTCCCCACTCCCGCGACCATCACGGACGACGGTGCCCCTCCCTTGACCCGACCCCCGGGGAAGGGCACCGTCCGCCCCTCTCTCCCCTGGTCAGTGGACGGGTTCGGCAGCCGCCCGCACGAGCGTCGGCGCCACCACCGCGGACACCGGGGTGGCCGTCAGAGCGTCCAGCACCTCGGCGAGCCGGTCCAGGTGGGCGTGGATCCAGGGCAGCGCCAGCGGGTCGGTGGCGGCCAGCGCGGCGTAGCGGCGCTCCTCGGTGTCCCCGTAGAGCAGGCTGGTGGCGACCCGCATGCGCAGGGCCTGCGGCCCCTCCCCGAACTCGGCGGCGGGCAGCACGCCCATGCCGAACCGCTCCAGCAGCAGCCCGGTGAGCCCGGGCCCGGTGGTGACGCCGTGCAGTCCGGCCAGCCGCTCGCGCATCGGCTCGAAGTCCGGGTAGAGGTAGAACCCGGCCCGCGGCGGGGCGAGGGTCGCCCCGGCCCCGGTGAACACGTCCGCGACGGCGCGGGCGACGATCCCGTGCAGGCGGCGGCTGCGGTCGATGTGGTCGACGAGTTCGGCGGGCTCGGTGAAGGCGTGGGCGGCGGCCTCCTGGACGGGGGCGGCCGGGCTGGACCAGATCTCGCTGGCCACACCGAGCAGGCCGCCGCGCAGCCGGTGCCCCAGCTCGGAGTCGGGCAGGCGCAGGACCCCGATCCGCCAGCCGCCCAGGGCGAGGTTCTTGCTCAGCCCGGTGGAGATGACGGTGCGCTCGGGGGCGAACTCGGCGGGGCTGTGCACGTGGACGGGCTCCCCGCCGGGGCCGACCGGGTGGACGAGGTCGCGGTAGATCTCGTCGGAGATGATCACCAGGTCCAGCTCGCGGGCGACCTCGGCCAGGCGGCGCACGGTCTCGCGGCTCGCCAGGGTGCCGGTCGGGTTGTCGGGCAGGGTCGCGATGACCGCGTTGACGGTGCGGCCCTGCGCGCGCGCCGCGGTGACGGCCGCGTGCAGCAGGTCGGGCTGGGGAACGCCGCCCTCGCCGCCGCCCGCGGTCGGGACGAGCAGGGGGCGGGCGCCCACCAGCCGGCTCTGCGCGGCGTAGCTGACCCAGCTGGGCGCGGCGATGGCGGTGTCCCCGCCCAGTTCCAGCAGGAGGCTGTACAGCAGCGGCTTGCTGCCGGGCCCGGCGATCACCATGCCGGGGTCGGTGGGCAGCCCGCGGCGCTCCCAGTAGCCCGCGGCGGCCTCGCGCAGGGCGGCGACCCCGGCGACGGGGCCGTAGGAGTTGGCGCCGTTGCCCGCCGTGAGGCGGTCGCGCATGACCGGGTGGACCGGCAGACCGGCCTCACCGAACCCCAGGGGCAGCACGCGCACCCCCTGGCGGCGCTTCTCGGCGAGGGCTTCGTTGACGGCGAGGGTCGCGGAAACAGTGACGGCCATGTGATGACTCATCTCCGGCTCAGGGTCGGCGTGCGGCCGTCGTTCCAGGTGACGGCCTCTCATCCCTCACCCTGCCCAGGAACACCCTTCAGTACAAGCGAGTCTTTTCGATGGTGAGCGTAAGCTGTTCTTATGCTCGATCTCCGACGCCTCCAGATCCTGCGCGAGTTCTCCGCCCGGGGCACGATCGCGGCCACGGCCGCGGCCCTGGGGTACACGCCCTCGGCCATCTCCCAGCAGCTGTCCGCGCTGGAGAAGGAGACGGGGGTGGCGCTGCTGGACCGCACCCCGCGCGGGGCGGAGCTGACCGACGCCGGCCGGCTCCTGGTCGCCCAGGCCGAGGAGATCCTGGCCCTGGTGGAGGCCACCGAGTCGGTCCTGGCCGAGCAGGCCGACATGGCGCTGGGCGTGGTGACGGTGACGGCGTTCCCGACCGCCGCCGTGGCGTTCGCCCCGCTGCTGGCGCCGTCGCTGCGGGTGCACGAGGGGATGCAGCTGGTGCTGCGCCAGACGCTGCTGTCGACGGGGACGGAGAAGGTCCGCTCGCGGGAGGTGGACATCGCCCTGGTCGACGACTGGAGCGGACAGCACCCGGGGCGGGGGGCGGACAGCGGGCTGCGCCACGTGCACCTGCTGCGCGACCCGATGGTGCTGGCCGTCCCGCAGGGACACCGGCTGGCCGACCCGGAGGAGCCGGTGGTGCTGGAGCGGCTGCTGGGCGAGTCGTGGATCGTGGCGCCCGAGGGCGAGCGCTCGCGCTACGGGACCGACCTGCTGCTGGCGGAGGTGGGCGGGCTGCCGGGGGCGGCCTGGGAGTTCGAGGGGCTGGGCACGGTGCTGAGCCTGGTCTCGCGCGGTATCGGGATCGCGGCGGTGCCGTCGCTGGCGATGGTGGGCGCCCCGGCGGGGCTGGTCCACCGGACGCTGCCCGGGCGGGTCCCGGCCCGGCACGTGTACGCGGTGGTGCGCCCGGCCTCGCTGCGCCGCCCTGCGGTCCAGGTCACCCTCCAGGCGCTGCGGACCGCGGCTCGGACCGTGGCCGAGGAGCTGGACGCGCTCACCGACCGCCCCTCCTGAGGCCCGCGCCCGCGGAGGCCGCCGGAGCCGCGCGGGGACGGCCGTCGGCCCTCCGGCCCCAGGGCCGCGGCGAGCCCGGGGGACGGCGACGGCGACCGGTCCCGGGGCCGCGGCCGGTCCCGGACATGACGGTGGCCCGGCCGTTCGGCCGGGCCACCGCGGGCCTCCCCGCTCCGGTGTCCTTCAATCGTCCTCATCGCCGCTCCGGCGCCGCGCCCGGTCGACGCGGCGGCGCAGTTTGCGGCAGACGTGCAGCGCGCGGTCCCGGTCGTCCCGGGCGTTCCACCACCGGGCGTAGGCCTCCAGCCGGCGTTGTCGCAGTGCCTCCAGTTCGGCCTCCATGCGGGTCACCCGGTGCTCCAGGTCGATGCGTTCCCGTTCGAACGCCGACATGTCGCGCTCGTGGAACCCGGCTTCGCGTTCGGCGTCGAGCAGTCGGTCGTTGAGGGCCTGGTTCCCGTCACCGCCGCGGGTGATCCTGCCGAGGCCGCTCCGTCCATTGATCCCTTCGAACCACACACCCCATGTGTTTCCCGAGCCGCATGGATATCACCGTCAGCCACGCAAAGAATGCGGAAAGTGGCAAACCTCAGATTATTCGCAATTCAGACAAAGACGACAAATACCCCTACGATCCCCCGGCCGCCGCTTGACCGCCCTCAGGCGGCCAGCCGCTCCAGGTACGCGGGCCGGGGCGCCGCGGGCAGCAGCCCCCGGTAGACCTCCTCGAACCGCTCCAGCGAGCGGTGGTGGTCGTGCCGCGCCGCCAGCTCCCGGCTGGCCTCGCCCATCGCCGCCCGGGACCGCTCCGAGCCCAGCACGGTGAGCAGCCGGTCGGCCAGGAGGCGCGGTTCGCCGGGCGGGAACAGGAAGCCGTTGCGCCCCTCCTCCACCAGGTGCGGCAGCGCCATGGCGTCCGCGACCACCACCGGCAGCCCCGTGGACATCGCCTCCAGGGTCGCGATGCTCTGGAGCTCCGCCACGCTCGCGATGGCGAACACGTCCGCCGCCGCGTACACCAGCGGCAGCTCGTCGTCCGGCACGAAGCCCAGGAAGAACACCCGGTCGGCGACCCCCTCGGCGGCCGCCAGCGCCCGCAGCCGCGCCTCGCAGCGGCCCAGGCCGGCCAGGGCCAGCTGGACGTCCCGCTCCCGGGACACCAGGGCCAGCGCCCGGATCGTGTCGTCGATCCGCTTCTCCTCGTCCAGCCGCCCCACGAACACCACGGTCTCCCGGTCCGGCAGGCCGAACCCCTCCCGCAGCGCGGACCGCTCCGCCGGACGCGGGTGGAAGCGCTCCAGGTCGATCCCGCACGAGATCGGCTCGACCTCCCCGGCGAACCCCTTCTCCCTCAGCAGCGCCGCGGCGCGCGGGGTCGGCGTGGTCACGTGGTCGGCCTCCCCCGCCACCCGCACCATGTCCCGCCAGGCCAGGTCGCCCACCGCCGTCCGCATCGCCTCGGGGATCCGCGCGTGAGCGTACAGGTTGTCCGGCATGAAGTGGTTGGTCAGCACCACCGGGATGCCCGCCGTGCGCCCCCTGCGCATCGCCGTGCGGCTCAGCGTGAAGTGGCTCTGCGAGTGGAGCACGTCCGGGTCCAGGCGCTGCACCAGGCGGGCGATGTGGCCGCCCATGCCCAGCGGCACGGCGGCGCGCATATCGGTCTGGAGGGGGATCGGCGCCGACCGGAGCCGGTGCTCCATCACCCGCCCGTTGCGGCGCACGTACGGGTCCCCCTCGTCGGAGGGGCACACCACGTGCACCCGGTGCCCGCGGTCCGCGAGCCCCTCGGCCAACCGGTGGGTGAAGTATCCGGCCCCGTTGACGTCGGGCGGGTAGGTGTCGGTGGCGATGAGGACGCGCAGCGCTCTGGACTGGGCCATGTGT
The DNA here is from genome assembly GCF_019598965.1 of Nocardiopsis sp. MT53. NCBI lineage: Bacteria > Bacillati > Actinomycetota > Actinomycetes > Streptosporangiales > Nocardiopsidaceae > Nocardiopsis > Nocardiopsis sp. MT53. Next base: position 416,215 of record NZ_CP080599.1, read on the forward strand.
GGAACTCCTTCGTTCAGCGGTCGCGGGTGCGGGCCGTGCTCGTGTGCGTGTGCGCCCCCTTCGCCTCGGGGTTGCGGTGCCGGGTGCGGGCCAGGGCGATGGTCCCGGCCATCGCCAGGGCCGTGAAGCCGAGCGCTCCGACCTGGGCCGCGAGCGTCTCGGGAGCGCCCTCCCCCAGGAGGATCGCGCCGATCCCCACGCTGACCACGGGGTCGGTGATGAGGAGGGTCGCGTAGGCCGCCGCGAAGTGGCCGGTGCGGTAGGCGTTCTGCATGAGCAGCCCGCCGAAGACCGCCAGCACCAGGGCGAGCACGGTCAGCCAGCCGAAGACGGTCGTCCAGTCGACGACCGCGTTGGCGGTGATCACCCGGGCCAGGCCGGAGGTGGCGCCCAGGGCCGTGCCCCCCGCCAGCGCGAGCACGATCGCCCGGGCGCCGCTGCGCATCCAGTGCGCGGTGAAGAACACGGCCAGGCCGACGAAGAGGGTGGTCCCGGTGAGGACCAGGGCGGCCCGGGTGGACATGACCGGCAGGTCGGCGCCGTGCGGGAACATCCACAGCACGCCGATGAGGCCGGCCATGACGGCGACCCCGGCGATGATCTGCGAGGTCCGCACCCGCTGGTGGTTGAACAGCGCCGACAGGACGATGGCGAACAGCAGCCCGGTGACGCCGATCGGCTGGATGATGGTGAGCGGAGCGCCGCTCAGGGCCAGCAGGTGCAGGCACACGCCCACCCCCGCGGCCAGGGTGCCCAGCAGCCAGCGCGGCTGGCGCAGCAGGTGCAGCAGGAACCCGGCGCGGGCCACCTGGCCCCCCGGGGCGCGCACGGCGTCGCGCTCCTGGAGGGCCGAGCCCAGGGCGAGCGCGAAGGCCCCCGTCACGGCGATGAGGACGGACCAGACCACCGTCACCACCCCCGGGGGGCGGACCGCCGCGGTCCCGTCGTCGCCTGCGCCACTCGTCGTCTCCTCCCGGCGCCCGGGCGGCTCCGGGCGCGTCCAACAACGCTACGGGCGGGGCTCCGCTCCGGCCATGACGCCAGCGCCCCTCTCGGGGTGTGGTACGCACCCCACCCCCTTGGGGGGTTCTCCTCCCCCAGCATCCACCGAAGCCGGTCCCCGCACGCTTTTCGGCGGATCGGACACGCCGGGCCGTTGTCCGGAGCCCTTCCGCGAAAGGCGGTGCGGTAAGGGCCGGGAGCGGTCAAAACCGGGTAAGGGGCGGCCGGAATGCGCGGTCCGGACCCGACCGCTCGAAGAACGGTGCTGCGCCGGAGGCGGCCTCCATGGCACCATGTCCCCTATTGGTCTAGACCGGATAGGAGCGCCCACCCGTGCCTGATACCTCCCCCTCCCTCCTCGACTCCCGACCCGTCATCCCGCGCCCCGCCCAGCTGGTGCCCGGCGACGAGGGTGGGCTGACACTGACCGCCGCGACCAGGGTGTCCGCCGACCCCGAAGCCCGGGGCACCCTCGTGTGGCTCCAGCGTGAACTCGGCGCGGCCACGGGGTTGCCGCTCGCCACGGGCTCCGAGGACAGCCAGATCCGCCTCAGCGTGGACCCGGGGGCCGGCCTGGGCCGCGAGGGCTACCGGCTGATCGTCGACGACGAGGGCGCGATCATCGTCGGCAACGACCCCGCCGGGGTCTTCTACGGGGCCCAGACCCTGCGCCAGCTGCTGCCCGCCGAGGCCCACCGGGACGCCCCCCTGGGCGGCACCGAGTGGACGCTGCCCGCCGTGCGGATCACCGACGCCCCCCGGTTCGCCTGGCGCGGGCTGATGCTGGACACCGCCCGGCACTTCGTCCCCAAGCGGGAGGTGCTGCGCTACATCGACCTCCTGGCCATGCACAAGCTCAACGTGCTGCACCTGCACCTCAGCGACGACCAGGGCTGGCGGGTGGAGATCGACCGCTATCCGAAGCTCACCGAGAAGGGGTCCTGGCGCACCCGCAGCCAGCTGGGGACCCCCCGGCCGGGGCAGGAGGCGGAGTTCGAGGAGCGCCCGCACGGGGGCTTCTACACCAAGGACGACATCCGCGAGATCGTCGCCTACGCCGACGCCCGGCACATCAGCGTCGTCCCGGAGATCGACGTGCCCGGGCACTCCCAGGCCGCCATCCACGCCTACCCCGAGCTGGGCGAGGCCGGCGAGATCCCGGTGGGGCAGCGCTGGGGCGTCTTCGAGGAGGTGCTGGCGGTCACCGACGACGTCATCGAGTTCTACAAGAACGTCATCGACGAGCTGCTGGAGCTGTTCCCGAGCACGTACTTCCACGTGGGCGGGGACGAGTGCCCCAAGACCCAGTGGAAGGGCAGCGAGAGCGCGCAGCGGCGCATCCGCGAGGAGGGCCTGGCCGACGAGGACGAGCTGCAGAGCTGGTTCATCCGGCAGCTCGACGACCACCTCACCGCGCGCGGGCGCCGCCTGGTGGGCTGGGACGAGATCCTGGAGGGCGGGCTGGCGCCGGGCGCGACGGTGATGTCCTGGCGCGGCGAGGAGGGCGGCATCGCGGCCGCCCGGGCGGGGCACGACGTGGTCATGTCCCCCACCGCCACCTCGTACCTGGACTACAAGCAGTCGGAGTCCGACGACGAGCCGATCCGGGTGGGCACCCTGCTGCGCACGGAGGACGTGTACCTGGCCGAGCCGGTCCCGGCCTCGCTGACCGAGGAGGAGGCCCGGCACGTCCTGGGCGCCCAGGTCAACGTGTGGACCGAGCACATCGACACGCCGCGGCGGCTGGACTACATGGTCTTCCCGCGGCTGTCGGCGTTCGCCGAGAAGGTGTGGTCCGCCGACGCGCGCGACTACGCCGAGTTCGAGCCGCGCCTGGTCCACCACCTGACCCGCCTGGACGCGGCGGGCGTGGAGTACCGCCCGCTCGACGGCCCGCGCCCCTGGCACACCCGTCCCGGCGTCCACGGCTGGGGCTGATCCCCCGCCCCGTCCCGGCCCGGGTGGGCGGGACGGGGCCTCCCGGCCGCCCGCGGCGCGGGCCGCGGCGAGGAACTTCGGCGCCCCCTCCACGGCGGGGGCTCCCGGCCGCCCGCGGCGCGGGCCGCGGGCGCGCCGGAGGGCTCAGAAGTAGGTGGCGACGACGTCGACGACCGTGTCGGCGTCGTCGACCACCGGGATGCTCCGCCACCGGTCGAAGGTCGTGCAGGGGTGGGAGATCCCGAACGACATCAGGTCGCCCGGACGCACCCCCAGCCCCGGCGGGACGTCGAGGTAGGCGTGCTGGTCGTCGAACTTGCGCACCGTCACCCCCTCGGCGGGGACGGTGGTGCCGTCGGCCCGGCGCAGGACGCGCGGGATCGGCAGGTCCTGGTCGTACCCGGCGTCGCGGCGCCCCATCCCGGCGACCGCCAGCCCCTCCTCGGGGGCGGACAGGACACGGGCCCACAGCTCCAGGGCGCCGGTGAGTGCGTCGCCGCCCTCGGGCAGCCGGTTGAAGGGGGTGAGGCGGCGGTACAGCCCGTCGTCGTGGCTGATGTAGGCGCCGCTGCGCAGGATCGGGACCGCCTCGACCATGCCGCCGAGCTCCTCGGCCACCAGGTCGAACCACGCGCTCCCGCCCACCGTCACGATCGGCTGCGCCCGCCCCGGGAAGAACCCGGCCGCCGACAGGGCCTCGGCGTCGCCGCGCAGGTCCCGCAGGAACCCGCGGACCCCGTCGGCGTCGGAGAGCGGTCCCTCGTACCCGGCCACCCCGGACACGCCCGCCCCGGGGACGGCGGCCACGGCGCGGGCCAGCTCCAGGACCTCCTCGCGGGTGCGCACCCCGGTGCGGCCGCCCGGGACGCCGCGCTCCAGCAGCACGCCGGGCGGACGGCCGCCCTCGGCGCCCTTCAGGCCCTCGGCCAGGGCCGCGACCCCCTCGGGGGAGTCGACGTAGAACAGGAACTCGAAGCCGGGGTCGGCCGCGCCCTCGTCCGCCGCCCAGCGGATCACCCCGGGTTCGAGCAGCTCGTTGGCGAGCAGGATCCGCCGCACCCCGAACCGGCGCACCGCCAGCGCCTGGTTGGCGGTGGCGACGGTGATGCCCCAGGCGCCCGCGGCCAGCTGGCGGTCCAGCAGGGCGGGCGCCATCGAGGTCTTGCCGTGCGGGGCGAACAGCAGCCCGTGGCGGTGGGTGAAGTCGGCCAGGGCCGCGGTGTTGCGGGCGAGCGCGGACTCGCGCAGCACGAGCAGCGGCCACGTGAACGGCCCGTCGAACAACCGGTCCCGCCGGGCGGCGAAGTCGGCGGCGGCGACCGGGTCCCCCGGCCACCACACCCCCTTCGTCCGCCAGTCGACGACTTCTCCGATGTCCGACCGGTCGCTCACGTGGCTCCGCCTCCTGCTCGTGGGTCTCCACGCAATCTAGCGGTTAGTGCAGAACGGGCACCAGGGGCGCGGGTAGCAGCGGCGTCGCGACCTGCTCCGGGGTGTCGTCGCGGTCCTCGCCCTCACGGCCCTCGTCGTCGAGGAAGTCGCGGATGGCGCGCTGTCCGGCGTCGGGGTAGTCGGTGATGAACCCGTCCACCCCCATGCGCAGGACGGCGTCCATGGCGGCCCGGCTGTTGACCGTGTAGGGCATGGTCTCGTACCCGTGCTCGTGGAGCAGCTCCACGTAGTCCTCGTCGATGGTGGTGTGGTTGGGGTTGACCATGTGCGCCCAGGTGAACTCCGACAGCCGGTCCTCGGGGACCCGCCCGAGCAGGGCGTGCGGGACCGAGGGCAGGAGGCGCTTGGACGAGCGCGTGACCTCCCAGTCGAAGCTCTGCACGACCAGGCGGCGCGGCTCCCACGCGGGGTTGTGCTCCAGCCAGGCCGGGCGTCTGAGCAGCTCGACCGCGATCTCCCTCTCGATCCTCGGGTAGCGGGCCGGCTCCTTGATCTCCAGGAAGAGGTTGAGGTCCAGATCCCGCATGCGGTCCAGCGCCTCGCCCAGGGTGGGCACGGGCTCGCCCTCGAACTCGGGGGAGAACCACGACCCGGCGTCGAGCCGGCGCACCTCCGCCAGGGTGTAGTCGGCGACCAGGCGGGACTCGCGGTCCGGGAAGACCTCCTCGACGTCGGTGGTGCGGGTGAGAGTGGCGTCGTGCAGGAGGACGAGCTCGCCGTCCTTGGTCCGCTGGACGTCGATCTCGACGGTCAGCGCGCCGAAGCGCCGCGCCGCGTCGAGTCCGGCGAGCGTGTTCTCCGGGGCGTGGCCGGCGGCCCCCCGGTGGGAGACGGCGATGATCGGGCGCTGGGGGTCGGCGTGCTGGACGATGACGGGCTCCGTGGTGGTGCCCAGCGGGTCGAGCCCGGGGGCGTGGACCGCGGACGCGGCGATGGGGGCGCTGACCGCGAGAACGAGTGAGACGACTCCGAAGACGATGCCGATGCGGTGCACCGGGCCTCCCAGGTACGCGTGGACGGACGTATCGGTGGGTTCCTCGACACCGAAGCCTGAGTGCTTTCGGTGACCCCCCGGTTACGGGGTGCGGAGCACGCGGGAACGACCCGCGGTCATGTTGTCCGCCTCCCACCGATTATCACAGTATGCATTCACTTGATGACTTCATGTTACATTTTTGGCTCTTGAGACCCTCGATAATTACGCAGAGCCCTGCAATTATCACTATTAGTAGTCGATGGGAAGGAACACTATGCGTAAGCACCGCACGAGGTGGGTCGCGACTCTCGGCGTCGTCGCCCTGGCCGCCGCGGGTCCGGTCGGACTCGCCGGGTCCGCCCTCGCGGACGAGGAGGACGCGCGGGAGCTGAGCTGGCCGGTCGTCCGCCAGGGCCAGTCCTCCTACAGCCTCGACGGGTACGAGATCGGGTACCTGCCCCCCGGTCTGGAGAGGTACGGCATCAACGCCTCCTCCGTCACCGACCGCCAGGGCGGGCGCCAGTCCCAGCTCTCCTGGGTCCAGGGCCCCGACCAGCTCTTCGGCCGGGTGTCCGTGATCCGGTCCGAGGCCCTCCAGGACCTCGACGACCTGCGCAAGAGCCGGTACAGCCACATCCCCGACCGGGAGCTGGAGCTCGTGGAGGGCGACGCCGCCTTCGAGGACGGGGCCTACCTGTCCGAGGAGACCGGCGACCTCTTCTGGCTGGAGAGACCCGGCGTCGCCGTGGCCGCCCACCTGCAGCCGGACCGCTGGGAGGTCAAGGAGCTGCGCCGGATGGCCGAGGAGGTCACCGAGGAGGCCGGGGCCGCCGGGCAGGCCGTCCAGGAGCCGGCCCAGGAGCCGGCTCAGGAACCCGCCGAGGGGACCGAGGAGCAGGCCGGGGCGAGCCCGGGCCCGGAGGACGCGGCCGAGGAGGTCGTGGAGGAGGCCCCCGAGACCCCGGAGGCGCCCGTCGACACCCCCGAGGTCCCGGTCGAGACGCCCGTCGAGACCCCTGAGACCCCGGAGGTCCCCGAGACCCCCGAGGTCCCGGAGGCTCCGGTCGAGACCCCGGAGGCGCCCGTCGAGACCCCCGAGGTCCCGGTCGAGACGCCCGAGCTGCCCGCCGAGACCCCGGTGGAGACCCCCGAGGCCCCGGTGGGCCCGGGCACCCCGGAGGTCCCCGGGGCCCCGGTCGGCGAGGTCGTCGGCGAGGCGCCCGAGCTGCCCGAGGTCCCGGAGGCTCCCGTCGAGACCCCCGAGGTCCCGGTGGAGACCCCCGAGACCCCGGTCGACGACGCCGTGACCCTGCCCGGCACGGGCTCCCGCGAGGTCAAGGAGTGCCTGCTGGACCGGTTCGTGGACTTCGAGGCCGGTGAGACCGGGCTGGACGAGTCCCAGCTGGCCCAGGACAGCGGCGAGTTCGTCGAGCAGGCCCTGGGCAAGGAGGACCTGGACGACGCCGAGCGCGACCGCCTGCTCGCCACCGTCTGGTACTACGGCGATGAGGGTGACAAGAACGCCGCCGTCGACACCTGCGCCCAGGAGAACGACCTGGAGCGCGCCCAGGTCGAGCAGGTCATCGCGGAGATCTCCGACCTGATCGCCGAGCTGGCCGCCGAGGCCGAGGCCGCCGCCGAGGCCGCCGAGGGCACCGAGGCCGCCGGGTCCGAGACCGGGACCGAGAAGGCCGACGACGGCACCGAGGCCGCCGCGGCCGAGCTCGACACCATCGGTGACGACGAGTGGCGCGAGCTGTGGGACTCCCTGCCCTGGAGCGTCCCGGCCCAGCAGTGATCGAACGCCGACCGGCGCCGGGGGCCCTCGGGCCCCCGGCGTTCGCGTGTCCACCCCTCCTCCCATCCCATGACCCCTCCCCCCGCCCTCGGGGCGTGCTGTAGCGTCACCCTGCGCGGACCGGTATCCCGTTCCGCGTACGGTGTGCTCCCCCCACCTCTGCTACCCCTGGAGGCCCCTCCGATGGCCCGTTTCACCACCCGTCCCCAGCTCAGAGGCGACTTCGGCATGGTCGCGTCCACGCACTGGCTGGCCAGCGCGACCGGCATGTCCGTCCTCGAACGCGGGGGCAACGCCTTCGACGCCGTGGTCGCCGCGGGCTTCACGCTCCAGGTGGTCGAACCCCACCTCAACGGCCCCGGCGGCGAGGTCCCCGTGGTCTTCCAGGCCGCGGGCGGGCCGGTGCGCGTCCTGTGCGGCCAGGGGGTGGCGCCCGCCGCCGCCACGATCGAGGCGTTCGCCGGGATGGACCGCATCCCCGGCAGCGGGGTGCTGGCCGCCTCCGTACCGGGCGCCTTCGACGCGTGGATGCTGCTGCTGCGCGACCACGGCACCCTGACCGTGCGCGACGTCCTGGACCACGCCGTCGGCCTGGCCGAGCGCGGGTACCCCGTGCTGGACCGGATCTCCGCGGCGGTCGCCGCCCTGGAGCCCGTCTTCGCCCGGCACTGGACCGGCTCCGCCGAGGTCTACCTGCCGCACGGCCGGGTGCCCGCCGCCGGGACCCGGCTGCGCAACCCCGCCCTGGCCGCCGCCTACCGGCGGATCATCGCCGAGGCCGAGGCCGCCGGGAGCGACCGCGAGGCGCAGATCGAGGCGGCCCGCCGCAGCTGGTCGCAGGGTTTCGTGGCCGAGGCCGTGGCCGCGTTCCTGGCCGTGCCGGTGCCCTCCTCCACCGGGGAGCCGCAGCGGGGGCTGCTCACCTCCCAGGACATGGCCGACTGGAGCGCCACGTACGAGGAGCCGGCGAGTGTCACCTACGGCGCCCACACCGTCCACAAGACCGGCCCCTGGGGCCAGGGGCCCACCATGCTCCAGCAGCTGCGGCTGGCCGAGGCGCTGGGCACCCGCGGCGAGGGCGCCGACTTCGTGCACCGGGTGACCGAGGCGGCCAAGCTCGCCTTCGCCGACCGCGAGGCCTGGTACGGCGACCCCGACTTCACCGACGTCCCGCTCAAGGAGCTGCTGTCCGCCGAGTACGCCGCGGCGCGCGCGGCGCTGGTGGACGACGGCCGCGCGTCCCTGGACCAGCGCCCCGGGAGCGTGGCCGGGCGCACGCCCTTCACCCCGCCGGTGTACCTGGCGCAGGAGGCCCCGGCGGACCGCACCCTCGGCGAGCCCACCGTGCAGCGCGGCGACACCTGCCACGTGGACGTGGTGGACTCCCGCGGCAACATGGTGTCGGCGACCCCCAGCGGCGGCTGGCTCACCAGCTCCCCGGTGATCCCGGCGCTCGGGTTCCCGCTGGGCACCCGGACCCAGATGTTCTGGCTCGACCCGGAGTCCCCCAACGCCCTGGCACCGGGCCGTCGGCCGCGCACCACGCTGTCCCCGACCCTGGTCACCCGGGAGGACGGCCAGGCGGTGCTGGCGATCGGCACCCCGGGCGGCGACCAGCAGGACCAGTGGACCTTCACCGCGCTGCTGCGCATCCTCAACGGGGTGGAGGACCTCCAGGAGGCCCTGGACGCCCCGATGTTCCACACCAACGCCTTCCCCAGCTCGTTCCACCCCCGGGAGACCGTCCCGGGCGACCTGGTCGTGGAGCCGGGCCTGGGCGAGGACGTCATCGCCGAGCTGCGCCGGCGCGGGCACCGGGTGCAGGTGTCCGAGCCGTGGTCGCTGGGGCGGCTGGCGGCCGTGGCCCGCGATCCGGAGACCGGCGAGCTGCGTGCGGCGGCCGACGCGCGGGGCTCCCAGGGATACGCCGCCGGGCGCTGAGACGAACGGAAACGAAACGGACATCCGAATCATCGTTTTGCACGTTAAGACTGGTTTGGGACCACTTGCCTGCCTTGATCGTGCCTCTTGCCAAATCGCCCGCTCGCTGCTTATGTAGTCCTTGTGCGACGGAACGCCGTCGTCACACCCCAGGACCATCCCGACAGGGTCGGCACGCTGTCTCCCCCTCCCTCAGCGGCTCCCTGTCAACCCCCTCCTGAACCGAGGCCTGCCTTCCCCTCCCGGCCGGGTCCTTCGGACAAGGAGACCGTGGGCCGTGGCGCCGCCGAACCGGCGGCGCCACGGCCCACCGCCTTTCCCGGACACACCGCCCCGCCGTCCGAGGGCCTCCGCCCGGGGCCGGCGAATTCGAGCGCTCGTTGCCACACGGTGATCGGTTGCCTGCCGAGACGAGTCCCGCAGGACGCCGGGACGGGGAGTCCCACCCCGACGTCTTGCGGGGCCGGGTGTCGGGTTCCTCGGCGGCTTCGTCGAGGAGGCCACGGTCGTGGCGGGACAGGCCCGTCCCCTCCGGAACGCACGCGGGCCCCGGCCGAACGGCCGGGGCCCGCGCGTTCCGCCGCGCGGTCAGGTGTGGACGCGGACCGAGCCCGCGTAGTTGGCGGTGCGCACCGGCGTGACGCGCACGTCCAGGCCGGTCCGCGGCGCCTCCAGCATCATCCCGTCGCCCAGGTAGATCGCCACGTGCGAGATGTAGTCGGGCGCGGTGGGGTCCGACCGCCAGAAGATGAGGTCGCCGCGCTCCATGTCCTCGAAGGCGATGCGCTCGCCCGCGTTCCACTGGTCGTGGGTGACGCGCGGGATCTCCACGCCCGCCTCGCGGAAGGCCCACTGGAGCAGGCCCGAGCAGTCGAACCCGACGCCCGGGGTGGTGCCGCCCCAGACGTAGGGGACGCCCAGCTGGGACTCGGCGTTGGCGATGACGCGCTCGATGACCGTCGGCGGCACGGCCTCGCCGTCGCCCGCCGGCTCGGGGGCGTCGCCCACCAGCTGGACGGACACGTCCTCGCCCAGCGCCCCGCCGAGGTCCTCGTACAGGTCCCACGGGTCGGCCCCGGGGGCCGAGACCACCAGCGCGTTGCCCTCGGGCATGCCGAGTTCGGCGGCGGTCTCCCGGGAGACCAGGGCGTCGATCCCGGCGATGCCGGAGGTGGCGTGCGTCCACACCTCCAGGGGCACGTCGCCGCGGCCGCCGGTCACGGTGACGTCGCCGCCGACCTCCAGCCCGCGCTCGGTGCCGGCGTCCTTGGACAGCGCGATGCGCCCCTCGGCGACGCCCTGCCAGATGTCGTCGGACTCGGCGGAGGGCTCGGGGGCGTGGTTGCGGAAGGTGGAGGGGTCCACGCCCAGCACGGACATGGCCTCCTCGTCGACCAGGACCCGGGCGGCGTCCACGGTGAGCACGTGCTCGACGCCGTCGATCCCGCGGACCGCGTCCACGGCCTCGGCGGGCAGGGTCTCCTGGGCGACCACGAAGTATTCGATACTGCGCGCCTCGCGGAAGGGGGCCACGTAGGCGCTGTGGCTGAGGTCGTCGGGGTCGGCGACCTCGGGGGAGGCGGAGGCCTGCGGGTCCCGGAGGGGGTCGGATCCCCCGGACGCGAGGGGGTCGGCCTGTTCGCTGATGGGGGGTCGGTCCTCGACGACGGGGTCGGCCCAGGCCGGAGCCGCCCCGAACGCGGTGAAGGCGGCCACCAGGACCGCCGTGGTGCAAGCAGATCTACGGCTCCGCACGGGGATGTCTCGCCCTTTCTCTGAACGACCCGGGGTGTGGGGGACCCCTACGGCGCGCGCCTTTCCGATGACGTTCCGAGTCCAAGAATGGGTGTACCTGAACGCCTTTGCAAGAAGCCCACGCCGTCCGATATCGAACGTCCCGGTACGGGCCGGTCAGGGGGTCATGGGGGGTCGGGGGGTGTCTTCGTACTCCTCTGCAACGGTCACAGCCAGGGGGAATCGTACCGGAGTGTCCCCGAACAGGACAGTGCGCGCCCGCTCCCTGGCGGCATCGATCGCGTGAACGGCCTCCCGGGCCCGCTCGCGGGGCACGTGCAGCAGCACCTCGTCGTGCACGAAGAACACCACCGCCCCGGGCATCGACAGCCGCAGCGACGCGAGCAGCACCAGCGCCCACTCGGCCGCCCCGGCCTGCACCACGAAGTTCCGGGTGAACCGGCCGTGCGCCCGCCGGTGGCGCTCGCCGTCGGGGCCGGACGTGCGCCGCTCCCACCCGGCGGGCCGGGGCGAGGTGCGGCCCAGCCAGGACCGCACCACCCCGCCCCGCTCGCCGGTGCGGGCGGCGGCGTCCACGTACTCCAGGGCCCGCGGGTAGTGGCGGCGCAGCAGCGCCAGCAGCGGGGCGGCGTCCCCGCCGGTCTGGCCGTACATGGCGGAGATCAGGCCGAGTTTGGCGCGGGCCCGGTCGTCGCCGGTGTGCACGGCCAGGCGGGCGTACAGGTCGTCCTCGGCGGCCGCCTCGGCCAGGGCGGTGTCCCCCGAGACCGCGGCCAGGACGCGCGGCTCCAGCTGCCCGGCGTCGGCGCGCAGCAGCACCCACCCGGGGTCGGCCCGCACGGCGCCGCGCACCGCCTTGGGGATCTGGAGGGCGCCGCCGCCCCGGGTGGCCCACCGCCCGGAGACGACCCCGCCCACCACGTAGTCGGGGCGGAAGCGGCCCAGGCGCACCCCGTCGGGGCCCTCCCGCTCGTCCACCCAGGCGTCCCGCCAGGCCCAGCCGTTGGCCGAGTGCAGCCGCGACAGCTCCTTGTAGCGCAGCAGCAGCGGCACCACCGGGTGTTCGATCCGCTCCAGCTCCCGGGCCCGGGTCGAGGTGACGGGGTGGCCGATCCACGCCATGGCCTTGAGGACCTGTGCCGGGGAGTCGGGGTTGACCTCGCGGCCGACGGCCTCGCCGATGCGGGCGGCCAGGTCGGCCAGCACCGGGGGGCGGCGCCCCGCCGGGGGCCGCGTTCCCAGCAGGCCGGTGAGGATCCGGTCGTGCAGGTCGGGCCGCCAGGGCAGGCCCTCGTGGGACATCTCGGCGGCGGCCAGGGCCCCGGCCGACTCCAGCGCGGCCAGCAGGTCCATGCCGGGCGGCAGGGCGGCCAGGCGGCGCCGCTGGTCGGCGTGGACCTCGGCCAGGGCGTCGAGCCGGTCCGTGCCCGGCGGCAGGGTGGAGCGGTCGGCCTCGAAGAGCGCGGGCTGGGCGGCCGTGCCCTCCCCCGCCGGCTCGTGGGGGTCCGCGGGCACCGGGCGCCCGTGCAGCCGGGACCAGGCGGCGCCCAGGGACCGGGGCTCGCCGTGGCGCCCCTCGTATCCGAGCAGCAGCGCCTCGACGAGCGCCGCGTCGTGGCAGCGCTCCACCCGCACCCCGGCGCGCACCAGGTCGGGGTAGACGTCGCGGGTGTCGGCCCACACCCAGCGGGGCCGGTCGGCCTCGGCGGCGCGGACGGCCGCGGCCAGGTCGTCGACCCGCCGTTCGGGGCCGTCCCCGTCCAGCGGCCGCAACCGTCCGCCGCCCTCGCCGTCGGCGACCACCGCGATCCTCATGCGCCCATTCTGGTCCGCGGTACCGACGGTCCGCGGCCGCCCGGGCCCGACCCGCCGGGCAGGGGGCGCGGCCCCTACCGGCGGCCGGGCCGGACCACGTTCTCCAGCGGCTCCCCGGCCGCCCAGCGGGCGAGCTGGGCGTCCATGAACGCGCGGGCGCGCGGGTAGAACGCCGCGGACCCGCCCGCCACGTGCGGGGTGACGAACACGCCGGGGGCGTCCCACAGGGGGTGGTCCGCCGGCAGCGGCTCGGGGTCGGTGACGTCGAGCGCCGCGCGCACCCGCCCGTTCTGCGCCAGCAGCGCGCCGGTGTCCAGGACCGGGCCGCGACCGACGTTGACCACGAGCGCGTCGTCGCGCAGCAGCGCGAACTCCGCGGGGCCGAACAGCCCCCGGGTGCGCTCGGTCAGCGGGGTGACCAGCACGACGATGTCGGCGTGGGGCAGCAGCCCGGGCAGCTCGTCCACGCCGTGCACGTCCTCCTCGGGCCGGGCCCGGCTCGCCACCCGCACGACCTCGGCCTCGAAGGGCAGCAGGCGGCGCTCGACGGCCTGCCCGATGCTGCCGTAGCCGACGATGAGCACCCGCTGGTCGGCGAGGGAGCGCAGCGGCGCCGAGCCCCACCGGTGATCGCGCTGGTCGACCGCCCACCGGGGCAGGTCCCGCTGGGCGGCGAGGATGAGCGCCAGCGCGTGCTCGGCGGTGCTGGCGTCGTGCAGGCCGCGCCCGTTGCACAGGGTGACGTGGTCGGGGACCAGGTCCAGGACGTGCTCGTACCCGGCCGAGGTCAGCTGGAGCACCTCCAGCCGGGGCATCCGGCCGATGATGTCCAGGCGCTCGTCGACGCCCTGGGTGGAGGGGGCGTAGGGCACCTGGTAGAAGCCGACCCCGTCGAGCCCGTCCGGCGCCGGCCCCCCGGCGTAGACGTCCACCGTGAGCGCCTCCGGCGCGTTGCGGCGGTTCTCCTCCCACTGCACGAGTGCCCGGCCTGCCATGAGTGGCCCTCCCCTTCCGCGTGTGTCCGCCGCCACCCTATCCGGGCCGGTCAGGCCCGGGTCCCACCGCGGTGCTCGATGCCGCCGCCGCGCTGGGCCAGCTCGTAGCAGGCGATCGCGGCCGCGGCGGTGACGTTGAGGGAGTCGACGTCGCGGCCGGACATGGGGATGTGGACGCGGGCGTCGGCGCGCTCCAGCCAGCGGGCGGACAGGCCGTCGCCCTCGGTGCCCAGCAGCAGGCCCACGCCGTGTTCGGGCCCGACCCCGGCCAGTGCCTCGCGCAGCGGCCGGGAGCCCTCGCCGGGGGTGAGGGCCATCAGGTGGAACCCGGCGGCGCGCAGCTCGTCGAGGCCGCCGTACCAGTCGTCGAGCCGGGTGTAGGGCAGGGTGAAGACGGCGCCCATCGACACCTTGACCGCCCGCCGGTACAGCGGGTCGGCGCAGCGGGGGGCCAGCACGACGGCGTCCACCCCCAGGCCCGCCGCGCTGCGGAAGATCGCGCCGACGTTGGTGTGGTCCACCAAGTCCTCCAGCACGACGATGCCGCGCGCGCCGGCCAGGACCTCCTTCAGGGAGGGCAGCGGCCTGCGGTGGAAGGCGGCCAGGGCGCCGCGGTGCAGGTCGAACCCGACCAGGCGCTCGGCGGTCTCCTCCGACACCAGGTACAGCGGGGCGTCGGCGACCAGGTCGGCCAGGGCGTGGGCGCGGCGCCGGGTGAGCAGGAAGCTGCGCGGGCCGTAGCCGGCGGCCGCGGCCCGGCGGATGACCTTCTCCCCCTCGGCCATGAACAGGCCGTGCTCGGCCTCCAGGTGGCGGCGCAGGTTGACGTCCCGCAGCCGGGTGTAGTCGGCGAGCCGGGGGTCGGCGGGGTCGTCGATCTCGATGACGTGCATGGACGACGATTATCCCCGGTCGCCGGGGACGCCGCGGCGCGGTGCCCGCGGCGCCGCCGGGGGCGGTACCGCACCGCACCGCGTGGTGCGGCGCGGCGTCACATGATCTGGTCGGTGAGGGGGCGCAGCCGCTGCCAGCGGGCCTCCTCGCAGGAGCCCTTGCGGGTGAGCGTGGTCTCGACCTCGTGGCCCTCCCAGACGCCCACGATGGTGGCCTCCTGCGGGCCGTACAGCTTGTCGGTGCACACGGTGCCCTCGCTGACCTCGGTGAACAGCGACTCGCTGCCGGGCAGCGCGGCGGTGGTGGGCTCGACGGGCACCCCGTCGATCACCTCGGAGTCGGCCGCCTCCTCGGTCGGCTCGGCCTCCTCCTCGCCAGAGCTGGGGTGCTCGGCGCTGCCCGCGGGCTCGCCGTGGAACTCGGCCGCGACGGCGGCCAGGTCGGCGCAGGCCTGCGCGTCCTCCTCGGCGTCGCCGGTGCACTCCAGGGTCTGCACCCAGGCGCGGTCGCGGTCGCTGACGTGGATCTCCAGCGTGCCGATCGGCCCGCGCGGCGCGCTCGCCTCCTCGCCGTCCGGCTCGGGGTCGAGCCCGGCCAGGTCGGGGCTGAGCGCGGTGGCGGCCTGCACGTCCTGCTGCGGCGGCAGCATCGACGGGCCGACGATCACCCCGTAGGCGACCGCGCCGGCACAGCAGGCGCCGGCGAGCAGAGCGGTGCCGAGTGTTCCTCGGCGCCGGTGATCACGATCAAGGGACATGCGAAAACCCTCGGGGGTCGTCGGTCACGGGAGGTTCCGCGGTGTGCGCCGGCGGCCATGGGGGGCATGTGCCGGGGCGGACTCCTGCAGCGGGGCCTAAGCCTAACGGGAACACGGGTGTGCTCCCCGGTGAGCACGGTAACAAAGAGATCACCCCACTCGGGTCGGGGGAGGCCCCGTCGGCCGCGGGGGCGGAGCCGGTCCGGGTGCCCTTCCGTCCGGTCCCACCGCCTCTTCCGTTCCCGCGTTACCAACGAGTAAGGTCCTGATGACGATGACGGAGAGTGGCTCAGGTCATAGAGGCCGTAGGGTGTTATGAACCCTTTCCACCCCGTGTGACGCCGCCGGGCGCGCGATGGTTCACTCTCCCGCCGTCCGGGGTGCCCGGCGCCGCACCCCGTGTCCCTGTCCCCTGTCCGCGCCGGCTCCCCCGCACACCCCGCCGCGCCCCGCGGGGAACGGCCGCGGCAACGCCCCGGAGTGCCCGTGCCCAGTGGACGTCACCGACTCAGCTCACCGACCTTCGCGACGACCCGCCGGCTGGTGCGTTCGCCGCTGGGGATCAGCGCCCTCGTCGTCGCCCTCGTCGTGGCGGCCGCGGTCGCCGTCCCCCTCGGGATCGGCGCGCTCGGCTGCGGTGACACCCGCTACCTGCGGGTGTCGGCCACGCAGAGCCTGGCCCCGATGCTGCGGGAGGCGGCGACCGAGTTCAACGCCGGGCGCCCGTCGTACAACGGGGACTGCGTGTACGCCCAGGTGGACGAGATCGCCCCGCACCGGATCATGACCGCCCTGGCCGGCGGCCCCGGCGCGGACTCCACCATCACCCCGCACGTGTGGGTGCCCGAGTCCTCCGCCTGGGTGGAGCTAGCCCGCATGTCCGCCGGGGGCACCCGCGGCATCGAGACCGACCCGCCCTCGCTGGCCTCCTCCCCGGTGGTCCTGGCCGCCCCCGAGGGCACCGAGGGCATGCCCGACCCCGACGAGACCGACTGGACCGTCGTGCTGCCCGGCGAACGCGACCCCTACCGGCCGCTGGTCATGGTGGACCCCAACCGCGGCGTCGACGGCATGGCGGTGATGCACGCGGTCCGGCGCCACCTGGGCACCGGGGACGAGGCCGACACCGCGATGACCGACTTCGTGCGCGACGTGCAGACCGACAGCGCGTTCGGCGAGATCGACCTGTCCGCCTTCTTCACCGGGGGCGCCCGGGACGGGACGCGCCCCGCCCCGGTGATCGTGGTCCCCGAGCAGGCCGTGGCGGCCTACAACGCGAACCGCGCCGGGGACGCGCCGCGGCTGCGGGCGCACTACCCCCGGGAGGGGACCGTTTCCCTGGACTACCCCTACGTCACCACCACCGACACCCCCTCGCTGCGTTCGGCCGCTGCCGACCTGTACGAGGTGCTGCGCGGCGACGCCTACCGCGACCGCCTGCGGGAGCTGGGCTTCCGCGACCCCGGCGGGGAGGCGTCCGGCGCCCTGGCCGACCTGCCCGGGATCACCGCCGCCGCGCCCCGGGTCCACGGCGACCTCACCGGCGACGCCCTGCTGGCCTCGGTCACCGACTGGAACCGGCTGTCCATGCCCACCCGCACCCTGGTGCTGGCCGACGTCTCGGCCGACATGGCCGGAGACCTCGACGGCGCGGACGGCGCGACCCGGATGGAGGCCGCCCGGCAGGCCGCGCTGATGGGCCTGGGCCTGTTCCCCGACGCCACCGACATGGGCCTGTGGCTGATGTCGGAGGAGTACGGGGAGTCCGGCCGCGAGGAGTCCGCCGACATGCAGGGCCTGGGCGACGCCGAGGACGGCCGCGAGGTCACCCGGCGCCAGGAGCTGATGGAGATCGCGCAGACCATCGACGTGCGGGGCGGCGGCTCCCGGCTCTACGACAACATCCTGGCCGCCTACGACGAGGTCCAGTCCGTCTACGACGAGGACAAGATCAACAGCGTCATCCTGCTGACCGCGGGCCGGGACGCGGGGTCGAGCGACCTGTCGCACGGCGAGCTCGTGGCGGCCCTACAGGACCGCTTCGACCCGCAGCGGCCGGTGAGCCTGTTCATCATCGCCTTCGGCGACCAGGCCGACCGGGAGGAGCTGCGCGCGGTCGCGGCGGCGACCAGCGGCTCGCTGTTCGTCACCGACGACCCCGAGGAGATCGGCGACATCTTCCTCAGTTCGATCTCGCGGCGGCTCTGCGTGCCCGATTGCGACAACTGACGTGCGCCCCCTCGGGTACGGACCGGCCGTGCCCCGGGGGCGCCCCCGGGACGCGGGCCGACCGGGGACGGTCTCGATTCCGTATCGGAATCGGTTTCCGGCCGGACCGCCCCGCCGGGAGGGGTCGTCGCCGCCGGGGGCGGATCCCCCAGGGTGACGGGGGCTGCACGGGGGCGCGGTGCGGGTCACGGCACCATGTGACCGCAATGGACCTGTACATACCGTCTCCACCCGCTCCGGAAGGTTGAGTACCTTTCCCACCAGTAACACCCTTGCGGTCGGACCGACGCCCTCCCGGTCCCGGCCCACCGGTCCGCCCCGCTCCGGCACCCGTACCGGCGCCGGCGGGCCACTCCAGTAACGGCACCATCCCCCAGGACGACTCCTCGTCCGAACACACCACCCCGTGAGGAAAGCTGTGGGACGTCACCGCGGAAGATACGCAGAAGAAGCCCCCGGTCGGTCCAGGCGCCGCCGCGGACGCGGCGGGGCCTTCGCCGCCCTGGCCGCGGCCCTCGTGATCGTCGTCGGCCTGGCGGGGGTGGGCGTGTACATGTTCGGCAACTCCGGCGGGTGCGGCGGCTCCGACATCCGGCTGGACGTGGCCGTCAGCCCCGAGCTGGCGCCCGCCGTCGACGCGGTCGCCCGCGACTTCAACCTCACCGACACCGCCGTCGACGGCCGGTGCGTGCACGTCGAGGTCCGCCAGGTCGACTCGGCCAACGTCGCCTTCGGCATCACCGGCTCCGGCGCCACCATGGGCGACACCGACTCCGACGTGTGGATCCCGGACTCCTCGGTGTGGCCGCGCATCGTCCAGAGCCAGTCCGGCGACGCCGTCCTCACCGACACCGGGACCTCCGTGGCCCGCAGCCCGCTGGTGGTGACCGAGCTCGCCGCGTACGCCGAGGAGGCCGAAGCGCCCACCACGTGGATGGACGTCGTGCCCACCGCCGCGCCCGGCGAGCAGGCCGAGCGCACCGTCCGGGTCGTCGACCCGGCCCGCAGCTCCACCGGCCTGGGCACCCTCTACCTGCTGAACGGCGCGCTGGAGGAGGCCAGCCCCGACGCCGAGACCTTCAACGCGGCCATGACGGCCGCCCTCCAGTCGCTGCACCGCGGCGCCTCCGCCGACGAGGAGGCCGCCTTCCTTGCGCTCAGCGGCGGCGGCGAGGAGGCCCCGCCGCTCATGGTGATGTCGGAGCAGGCCGCCTGGCGCTACAACTCCGCCTACGAGGAGAACGCCGTCCGGGTCGACTACCTCGAGGGCGGCACCTACTACCTCGACTACCCCTACCTCGTCCGCACCGAGGACAGCGTCCTGACCCGCGCGGCCGAGGAGTTCCGCACCGCGATCCGCTCGGACTCGGCGCGCGGGCACATCCTCGCCGAGGGCTTCCGCGGGCCCGAGGGCGAGGTGGACACCTCCGTGCTCAGCGGCGACCACGGTTTCCTGGAGGCCGCCCCCGAGGAGCTGGCGACGCCCTCCGAGGGTTCGATCACCGACCTGACCCGCACCTGGAACCAGATGAAGATGGACTCGCGCGTGCTCGCGATCGTCGACATCTCCGGGTCGATGCTGGCCGAGGTGCCCGGCACCGGGATGACCCGCATGCAGGTGACCGGCGCCGCCGCCACCCAGGGCCTGGAGATGTTCACCCCCAGCTCCGAGCTGGGCCTGTGGCAGTTCTCCACCAACGTCAACAACAACCTGCACTACCAGGAGATCGCGCCGATCCGCGAGCTCCAGGCCACGGCGGACGACGGCAGCGAGCACCGCGCCGTCCTGTCCCAGGCGCTGGGGTCCCTCCAGCCGCTGCCCCAGGGCGACACGGCCCTGTACGACACCTACCTGGCCGCGTACCAGGAGATGTCGCGGACCTACCGGCCCGACCGCAACAACGTCATCCTGATGCTGACGGACGGGGACAACGACAACCCCGGCGGCCTGGACCTGGACGGGCTGCTGACGCAGATCGAGGCGATCGCCAGCCCGTCCCGGCCGATCCCCATCATCACCATCGCGTTCGGCCCCGACGTGCAGAACCTGGAGCCGCTCCAGGAGATCGCCGCGGCGACCGGCGGCGCCTCGTACATGACCGAGGACCCGACGGAGATCGGCGACATCTTCATCAGGGCGTTCTCGCTGCGCATCTCCGAGCCCGAGGACTGACGGGGACCGGGCCCGGGGACTCGGGCCCGGGAGCGCGGGGGTCCGGGCGTGCGGGAGCGCGCCGGAGGGGGCGGTGGCCGATGCGGCCGCCGCCCCCTCCGGGCTTCCACGGGTCCCGGCCTCCATGGACTTCTCCGACCGTCCGGCGTACACAGAGAGGGCCGGGAACGACGGACCCCTTGGGGGGAGTGCGATGTCCGAGGCGTGGATGCCCGAGGCCGAGCGGATCGACGGCGGCCGGGCGCACTCCCCGCCCGGGACCGGCGCCCCGCGCGCCGTGTGGACCGTGACCGGGACGGATCCGGCCGTGCGGTCGGCACGGGAGGAGGCCGGGCGGCTGGTGTCCGCGGGGCGGACCGTGCACCTGGTGTGGAACCCGCTGACGGGCGACACCGTCCAGATCCTGCCCGCCACCCGGCGGGCCTCCCCCTCCCCCGGCTCCACCCGCCACCACGGGCTGCGCGTGGACCACGGCGACGAGGGGCGGGTGTGCCTGGTCGTCGCCGTGGTCGCCCACCGGTCCGCGCCCTTCACCCGCGGCCCGATGCGCGGCCGGGACGCGCTGCTGTCCTGGCTCGGCTCCTGGGGTGTTCCGCGGACCTGGCCCGCGGGGACGCCCGGCACCGGGACCGCCCCGCCACCGGAGCGGGAACGGGTCTGGGCCCGGGGCGGCCACTTCGGCCACGACCAGGTACCGGGCTCGACCGACCCGGGGCCGGGCCGCCTGGACACCGCCCGGCTCCTCGCCGGGGACGGCCGGGTCCCCTCCCCGCGACCGGAGCAGGAACACCCGGTCACCGACTGAGCACCCGGGGCGATGGCCTGCGGCGGGACGCCCCGGCGGACCCGGGAAACGGGATCCACTGGTCGAGCAGAGTTCCGAAACCCCTTAGTCTGACCCCCATGGGTGGATCTATCGAGCCGGGTTGGTACGCGGACCCGCAGGGCGACGCGCGAACGCTCAGATGGTGGAACGGCGAAGAGTGGACGCGGCACACCCGCTCCCTGGATGAACTCCAAGGTGGCGGGGCCGACGACGACGAAGAGGCCGCCACCGCCTACCTCGGCGGGCCCGGCGGCCCCCCGTCCGAGGACGAGCCCGGAACCGTGCGTCTGGGCCCCTCCCCCGGGGCCGTCGACGACGATCTCGGCACCATGCGCATCGACCCCTCCTGGGGCCGGGACGCGGCGCACCCCCCGGCCGACGACGAGCCCGGCACCGTGCGCCTGGGCCCCTCCACCCCCGTCGGCCCCCCGCCGAGCGCCCCCGTGGACGACGAGCCCGGCACCGTCCGCATCAACCCCGGCCGGCCCTCCACCGCCGACGAGGAGCCCACCGCGGACCTCAGCGACGGCGCGACCATGCGCGTCACCCCCGGCACCGCCTCCCCCCGCCCCCAGGGGGGCGTCAACGACGGCGCCACCATCCGCGTGTCCCCCGGCGACCTGCCCGGCCGCGGTGAGGAGCCCCCCACCGCCGACCTGAGCGACGACCTGCCCACCGCCGACCTCACCGGTTCCGGCGCGGCCCCCGGCACCGGCTCCCCGGGCGGGACCCGCGTCTTCGACCCCGGGGAGATCGGCGACGCCCCGGGCACCCGCGTCTTCGACCCGTCCGATGCTGGCGGGACCTCCGGCACCAGGGTGTTCACCCCCGGTGGCGGCGGCGAGCCCGGCGGCACCGCCGTGTTCGACCCCAACGACCCGATGTTCTCCGGCGGCGCCCCCGAGGGCGACGAGGACGAGGGCGACAGGAAGGGCGGCCGCTTCAACAAGCTGCTGGGCAGCCTCAAGGAGGGCTGGAGCGACCTCTCCGAGGAGCGCCGCGAGCAGCGCCGCGTGGCCGAGGAGGAGGCCGCCAAGCGCCGCGAGGAAGAGGCGAAGCGGCAGGCCGAGGAGGCCGCCAAGCGCGCGGAGGAGAACCGCAAGCGCGCCGAGGAAGAGGCCGAGCGCCGCGCGGAGGAGGAGCGCAACCGCCCCCCGGGGGCCGCGCCGGCCGCCCCCGCCGCGGGGACCCCGGGCGCCCCGCTCCCGGGCACCCCGGCCCCCGGGGCTCCCGTTCCGGGACCCCCCGGGCACCCCGCTCCCCCGGCCTCCCCGCCGGCTCCGGCCGAGGGCACCCCGTGGACCCCGGGCCGCCCGGACGCCTCCCGCCAGGCTCCCCCGCCGCACGCCGCACCGCCTTCGGGCCCCCAGCCGGGGTACCCGCCGACCGGCGGCCGCCCGGGCTACCCGCCCTCGGGCCCCCAGCCGGGCTACCCGCGCCAGTCGGGACCCCAGCAGGCGTACCACCGCCCGCCGCAGCCGCCGCCGGGCGGCGGCTACCCGCCGCCGTTCCCGCCGCCCCAGCAGATGAACCGCCCTCCGGGGCGCCCGCCGCAGGGCCCGCCCCCGATGAACCGGCCCGGCCCGCCCCCCGGCTACCCGCCCGCGGGTCCGCGCGCCGGGGTCCCGGGCGGCCCGCCCGCGCCCCACGGCGGCCCCCAGCCCCCCTGGGGCCCGCACCCGGGCGCCCCCGGCCACCAGCCCTACCCGGCCCCGCCGCCCCAGCCCCAGCCGCCCAAGAAGAAGAAGGGCGGCTGCGGATGCGGCTGCTTCACCTTCCTGCTGATCCTGCTGGTGGTCCTGGGCCTGGTCGTCGTCCAGTTCTGGGGCATCTGGGACTGGCTGTACCTCATCGGCGTCGGTGAGCCCCCGGGCGTCTCCGACCCCTTCATCTGGGACTGACCGCGTCCCGCCGCGGGGCGGCCTCCGCCGGAGGCCGCCCCGCGGCGTGTCCGGGCCCCCGCCCCCGAAGCCCTAAGCTGGCCGTATGAACGACAGTTTGGTGTGGATCGACTGCGAGATGACGGGCCTCGACTTCGAGAACGACGCGCTGATCGAGGTGGCCTGTCTGATCACCGACGGGGAGCTCAACATCCTCGACGAGGGCATCGACGTCGTGATCAAACCCCCGCAGGCCGCACTGGACGCCATGGGCGACTTCGTACGCGACATGCACACCACCTCCGGGCTGCTCGCCGAGCTCGACAAGGGCGTGACCCTCCAGGAGGCCGAGGACGCCGTCCTGGAGCACATCCGCCGCTACGTCCCCGAGCCGGGCAAGGCCCCGCTGTGCGGCAACTCCATCGCCACGGACCGCACCTTCCTCGCCCGCGACATGAAGCGGATCGACGAGCACCTCCACTACCGGATGGTCGACGTCTCCTCCATCAAGGAGCTGCTGCGCCGCTGGTACCCGCGCGTCTACTACGCGAGCCCGGACAAGAACGGCGGCCACCGCGCCCTCGCCGACATCACCGAGAGCATCCGTGAGCTGCGTTACTATCGCGCCGCCGCGTTCGTCCCCGAGCCGGGCCCGAACTCCGCCACGGCCCGCGCCATCGCCGCCGACGTGGTCGCCGGCGGCACCGGCCGCGTGGAGCCGCGCGAGGACGCTCCGGAAAACTGATCGAAGCACTCCCGGGAATCCGCTAAGATCTCATACGTACGCAGGGCCGCGAGGCCCGGCGCACGTGGTGGGTGTAGCTCAGCTGGCAGAGCACTTGGTTGTGGTCCAAGAAGTCGCGGGTTCAAGTCCCGTCACTCACCCCAGAGGCCGAAGGCCCCGACCCCCGGGTCGGGGCCTTCGCCGTTCCCGGGCCACCCACTCCCGGGCCGCCGCACGGGTCCCCCCGCATCCGACGGAGGCGGCCCGCCCGCATCGCCGACCCCAGCCGCTGGGCGAGGTGCTCGGCCCGTGCCCAGTCCCCGCGGACGAGTGCGGTCATCGCCAGTGACCAGACCAGCGGTGGCTCCGGCTCCCGGCCGAGCCGCCCGGCTATCCGCAGGGCACGCCTGTGGATCCGGTCCATCCGCTCGGAGCCGTACCCCTCGCAGGCCACCAGCGGCGCTGGGAGTGCGGTGAGCAGCCGCAACTGGAGTGCGCTGGTCTCCGGCCCGGCCGTGAGCCGCCCGGTGAGGTCCAGTGCGCGCTCCAGCGCATGCACGGCGTCGGCGTGCGCGTGCAGCCACTGGGCGTCCTCGGCCGCCCGCGTATACCACCGGACCGCCGCCTCCGTGGCGCCGGCCTTCTCATGGTGCGAGGCGAGAACCGCGGCAGCGGCCTGCTCGTCGCGCTGTTCCAGGGCGTACGCGACCGCGAGATGCGCCTGTCGGCGGCGGGGCGGGCCGAGCGCGGCGTAGGCCGCGTCGCGGATCCGGCCGTGGCTGAAGTCGTAGGAGTTGACGCCGCGCGCCCGAATGATGCCCCGCCTCCAGAGTTCGTCCAGGGCCGATACGAACTCCGGCTCGCTGAGGTCCGTAGCGGCGGCCAGCACATCGGCCGTGAAGGCGCGCCCGATCGCGGCGGCGGCCCCGGCGAGCCGGGCGGCGGGCGGCGACAGCCGCGCCAGGCGACCGGTGATCACCGCCTGGACCCTCCGCGCTGAGGCCGGAGCGTCCGGCTTCAGCGCCTCGATGACGAACAGGGGGCTGCCTTCACTGGAGCCGTACAGGCGGTCCAGCTCATCGGGTTCGAGTCTGCGGCCCGCGACGTGTTCGGCCAGGAGCGCCGTCTCCTCCTGTCCGAGCCGTTCGAGGCCGATCTCGTTGAAGCGGCCCAGTGCCCGCAGGTCCGTGATCAGACCGAGGAGCGGGTGGCCGTCGGTGAGCTCCTCGCGCCGCGCTGTCGCGGCCACCAGCAGCCGCGCCGATGGGGCGGTACGCAGCAGATGGTGCACCACGCCCAGTGACTGGGCGTCGGACCATTGCGCGTCGTCGATGATCAGCAGCACCGGGGCGCCGATCGCGGTCAGGGCCCGGCCGACCGCCCCGAACAGGCGCCGCCGCAGCTCCCCCTCCGAAAGCGGGCCCGGGGGATCGGCCCGTTCGGCGAGTTCGGGCAGCAGGCGCGCCAGCTCCGTGAGGTGGAACCGGTCGAGCCGATGCAGTCGCACGGCGATCGGTGGTGCCCGCAGCCATGCCGTGACCACCCCGTAGGCGAGCGGCCCCACTCCAGGGTGAGCACGGGCCTCCGCCGCCACCGGGGCCGCCGCGCAGCTCGTCCACCAGCCGGGTCTTGCCGACTCCCGCCTCTCCGCTGACCAGCACGAGCTGGGACCGCCCGCCGGCAGACTCCCGCCATGCGGAGAGGAGACCGGCGAGCTCGGCCCTGCGCCCGGTGAACGGCACGGTCTCTGCCGCCGGTACCCGGCCGCCGAGCGCGGGGTCCGGTTCATTCCCGGTCGTTGGTGCCACCTGGATGAGCGCCGCCCATTCCGCCTGCGTTCGCGGTGAGGGGTCGATTCCCAACTCCCGTCTCAGGACGGCCGCGCATTCGTGGTAGTGACGCAGTGCACGAGCCAGGTCCCCGCTCTCCCGGCACAGCCGGACCAGAAGGCGGTGGCTCTCTTCCCGGAGCCGGTCCCGTTCGACCAGCCTCTCTGCGCACCGGATCGCCTCCGGCCACCGCTGCCGCCGCTCGTACCGGTGAGCGAGCTGCTCCAGCGCCTCCAGGTACAGGGAGGCCAACCGCGTTCGTTTCCGGGTCGGCCACTCGTCATAGCTGCCCTCCAGCAGGTCCCCGCCGTAGAGGTCCACTGCTTCTTCGAGCCGCCCGTCGGCCACGGCCCGCTCGAACTCCTCCGTGTCCAGCCAGAGCGGCGTGTCCTCACGCCACCGCAGCGTCCGGGGACCCACGTCGATCAAACGGTCGGCCCCGGGGAGTTCGCGGCGCAGGATCAGCAATACCTTGCGCAGGTTGGTGCGTGCCTGGGCCTCCTCCGACTCCGGCCACAAGAGGAACGCGAGCTGCCGACGGGACAGCGGGGCATGACGGTGCAGCAGCAGGCGGGCGAGTAGGGACTCCGCGCGTGCGGAGCCCAGTGGTGGGAGCGGGTCGTCACCGATCCGGAGGTCCACACCTCCCAGCAGTCGCACCCGCAGTCCGGCCCTCTCCATGGTCATTCGCTCCGGACTCGCTGTCTCGCCTGCCAGGCGGTCCGCCGGCGCCGACGGACCGCATCGCGTGTCACTCCTCCATCCTCTCCCTTGTCTCGACCCTCCGCCACCCACCGTATGACATGCGGCGGCATCGTCGGCGGTCCACCGTGACAGCCTGTCGGGATGGCGTCCACCGAGCGGTGTCCCTTCGTTCGACCCCGAATCCCCGGGGGCGACGATGCCCTGGCCAGAAATTCGCTCCGAGGACGACCGTTCTCACACCACTCGCCCGCACATGGCCGCCCGACCTGCTCGAAGGGTTCGCTCCCTCGGTCGGGACAACCGGGTGAGCGACACCATCGCCGCCTGCGGGTTCTCGGATCCGCGCTGGTCAGTGCACCCCCGAGCCCAGTTCATATCCCGTCACTCACCCCACAGGCCGAAGGCCCCGACCCCCGGGTCGGGGCCTTCGCCGTTCCCGGGCCCGCCCCGACCGCTGCACGGCCACCTGGACGTGCGTCGGAGGTCCGGCCCTCTCGTTCGTGGCCTGATGCGGTCACACGTACTCATGCCGCCACCAACCTGGGATTTCGCATGACGGCCCTACATTTGTAGAGGGTTTCGGCCTCCAGGAATTGGATGGATTCCCAGACGCAATGGTAAACAAAGCTCAAGTCGTCCCCCACCAGGGGTTGAGGCGAGGAGAAGAGGAGAACACGTGAGCGACGAGTGGACCTCTGAGCAGCGGGCCGAGGTCGAGGCAGCACACGAGCGGTACACGGAGATCGAACGCCGCGAGGACATCAAGCTACACCTAGGGTCAATGGTGAGGATCTACATCAACCTCCACTCGAAGGCTCCCGAGGGCTCGCCCGAGCGGGAAGAGTACAAACGCCTGATCGACTACTGGACCGACCGGAAAAAGCGTAGGTTCTCCATGTCCAGGGAAGAGGGTGACCGTATTCTCCGTGAGCTTCCGCAGGAGGTCGCCCGGCTCAAGCGGGAGCACGGACTGTGAGCGATCCATGGGAAATGTCCGAGGCCGAGCGGAAGGAGGCCGTCGAACAGCGCCTGAGAGAGCTGACACCGCCTCTGGGTCCGGAACGCGGCGGGGGAGAACGGCCGAGGGCCGTTATTCTCGGAGGCCAGCCCGGTGCTGGGAAGACGACCACCCAGGAGGCCGTGTACGCCGAGATGGGCGATGATCGCACCGTTCTCTATGACGGTGACGACAACGCCGAGGTGCATCCGCGGTACGAGCAGGTCATGCGCGAACACGGACTGGAGGGCAACGACCTCGTCAACAAGGGCCTGCCGGACGACCTCCACCAGAAGTGCATGGACCGGATCCGAGGCGGCGACCCGAAATACGACGTCATCGCCAGTCACCCCCTGGGAAAGCGGGAATGGGCCGAGTCCTGGGTCAAGGGGTTCTCCGACCAGGGCTACCACGTCAGCGTGGTCTATTTGGCCACACACGAGTCCAACAGCCTGCTCGGTATCGCCGACCGTTACCAGAAGGGGCGGGACAAGGCCGGGACCGGACGATGGATCGATCCCACGAAGTACCACGACCCCTTCTACCGGGACATCCCCGACGTCGCCCACTATCTGGAG
The DNA here is from genome assembly GCF_019598965.1 of Nocardiopsis sp. MT53. Classification (NCBI taxonomy): domain Bacteria; kingdom Bacillati; phylum Actinomycetota; class Actinomycetes; order Streptosporangiales; family Nocardiopsidaceae; genus Nocardiopsis; species Nocardiopsis sp. MT53. The sequence goes on from NZ_CP080599.1 coordinate 443,479, forward strand.
TCCCAGGGGCTCGTGGACTCCATGTACGTGGTCAACCGCAACGGCGACCTGCTGTACGAGAACCACCGCGGTCCCGACGGACGCATGCGCGAACCGCTCGGGGCACGGGAGACGATCGACACCGAGCGGAACAGGCAGCCGACGGAGGCGGAGACGGCCCACGTCAACGCCAGGATCTCCTACCTGGGCGATCCTGAGCGCCGGGTCTCCAACGCGCTCCCCGGCCACCGGCCCGAACCGGTCCACGCCAAGGTGATGACGGCGGCCTTGGAAGCGGGCGAGCGGCATGCCCGACACCGCGAAGCCAGTGCGGGCGTACCTGGTCCCGAAATCCTGGGAACCGGGTTGGCCGAGGCGATGCGGCGGGAATGGGACCGGGACGCACGCTCGCGGTCCACGATGGCGTCCTCGCCCGCCGTCGAGACCGCGCGGCCGGAGGCGGGTCGGACGACCGCCGCGCCGGGTTCGGCCGCCGCGCTGATCCAGGTGTCCTCGCGGGGGGCGCCGGGTCCCGGGGCGAGGTCGACACCGGACCGGGGAGCAGGAGCGGGTACCGGATCGACTCCCGGAAGCGGTCGGCCCGGGTACCGGCCCTGGGAACGTCCGGGAAGCGGCCGCCCGGGATCGGGGACCGAGCGCTGACCAGGGCCGGTCACGGACGGTTTCGTCCTCACTTTTGTCCTCACTCCACTGGGCGTGGAATGGGAACAGCACTACCAGCGGACATCTCTGCGACCACAGAAGGGACCCGGCGAACGCGGACTCCTGCCTGGCCAGGGCTATGACCAGCCCTGCTCCGTCCGGTGGAACAGGGCGGGATCGCCTCCGCGCGCCTCCACTTCGGTTCCGTTGAGGACGGCGTTGGCGCCGATGACCTTGAGTACGCGGTCGTACTCGGCATCGAAAGGGCCGTCGCGGTGATGGAACAGCGTTCAGCCATGCCCACGTAGCGAAATTTCCTGGGATGCGCTGAACAGGTCACAGCCGTGCACCCCGAAGGTGGACGGCACCCGGGGAAGGCGGGGCAACGCGGCACAACGGGATGAGCGAAACCGCCACTGCCTGCGGGCTCTCGGATCAGCGCAAGTCAGGCCACTCCCCGATCCTCGTTCAAGTCCCGCCACTCACCCCCACGAGCGAAAGCCTCTGACCGTTGCGCTTTCGCGCCGGTCAGGGGCTTTCGCGTGTCCGGGGGTGCACCGGCGGGTGCACGCGCCTCCCCGCCGGGAAGGCGCCGGGGCACCGCCCACCATCCTCCCCGGGTCGGCCTCCGGGACGGAACCGAGGGCCGGTCCCCACGAAAGGTCTCCCCTTGAGCCGGGTCCTCCTCCTTGCAATACTTAGCCTTATGGCTAAGTATGGTGCTCTGGACGAGGTCTTCGCGGCACTCTCCGATCCGACCAGGCGTGCCGTGATCCGGCGCCTGGGCCGGGGTCCTGCCAGCGTGGGGGAACTGGCGGAGCCGTTCCCGATGTCGCTGCCGTCGTTCACGAAGCACGTACGCATGCTGGAGAGCAGCGGGCTGATCCGCACGCACAAGTCCGGCAGGGTGCGCACGTGCACACTCGACCGCGACCGCCTGTCACTCGTGGAGGACTGGCTCACCGAACAGCGAGCCCTGTGGGAGCGGCGCACCGACCGCCTCGAACAGTTCGTCACCGACCACCAGGAGGACCGATGCCCCCGATCGACGCCCGGCTCGACCTCGAACTCGACCGGCTGATCCGCGCCCCGCGCGCCGACCTCTGGCGAGCCTGGACCGAACCGGCACGGCTGGAGCGGTGGTGGGTGCCCGCGCCCGCCGTCGCCCGCGTCGACCGCCTCGACGTCCGTCCCGGCGGCGCGTTCGTGACCAGCATGAGCGATGACGGCCGGGACTTCCTGCCGCACACGGACTCGGTCTTCCTGGTCGTCGAACCGCGGGAGCGGCTCGTCTTCACCAACGCGGTCACCGGCGCCTGGCGTCCCGCCGCGCCCGCGCCCGTGGCGATGACCGCCGAGATCACGTTCACCGACCATCCCGAGGGCACCGACTACAGAGTGGTCGTGCGGCACGGCGACCCGGCCGACCGCGACCGCCACGAGGAACTCGGCTTCTTCGACGGCTGGGGGTCGGTCACGGACGGACTCGCGGTACTCACGGAGAAGGAGGCGGCGGAATGAGGATCGCCATCACCCAGTTCGTCACCCTCGACGGCGTTTCCCAGGGGCCGGGGTCGGCCGATGAGGACCCCAGCGGCGGGTTCGTCCGCGGCGGCTGGTTCGTTCCCTACCTGGACGAGGCCTTCGTCCGACAGGCCTCGGACTGGCTCGACCTCGCCGACGGGCTGCTGCTCGGCCGCCGCACCTACGAGGCGTTCGCCCGCGACTGGCCCGAGATCGCCGAACCCGACCCGTTCACCGGGCGGATGAACGCCCTGCCCAAGTACGTCGTCAGCGACACCCTCGGCGAGGCGGGGTGGAATCCGACCACCGTCCTGCGCGGCGACATCACCGAGACGGTCGGCGCGCTGAAAGCCGGCCCCGGCCGCGAGGTACAGGTGCACGGCAGCGCCCGCCTGGCGGCCTCCCTCCTCGACGCCGGACTCGTCGACACACTCCGCCTCGCCGTCGCCCCGGTGGTCATCGGCCAGGGGCGGCGACTCATCACCGGGGACGCGGACCTCGGCCTCCGGCTGATCGGACAGCGGACCACACCCTCGGGACTCGTGATCCTCGAATACGAGGTCGCCGGTCGCGCGCCGCTCGCCGACTACCCGGGCGTGGAGCCGCTCACCCGGTAGCCGAGGGCGGGCCCGGGACCCGCCCCGCCTCGGGCCGGAGATCCCGGTGCCGTCACCCGGACCGGCGTAGGGTCGGTGTACACCGGGTCCGGAGGACGAGTGCCCCAGGCCGAGGAGGCTCCGACATGCGGTTCGAGAAGTCCGTCGAGATCCAGGCGCCCCGGCAGCGCGTCTGGGACGTGCTGAGCGACATCGAGGCGTGGCCGCGCGTCGTGCGGCTGGTGGAGGTGGCCGAGGTCGTGTCGCCACCGCCGCTGGCCAGGGGCGGCACCGTGCGCCTCCGGGAGCACCGGCTGCCCGAGGGCCTGTGGGACGTCACCTCCTGGAACGCCCCCGTCTCCTTCGAGCTGACGCAGCGGGCCGGCGGCGTCACGACCGTCGCCCGCCACCGCGTCGACGCCCTCGACGGGGACCGCTCCCGCCTGACCCTGGACCTGGAGATGCGCGGGCTGATGGTGTCGATCGTCGGCGTGTTCTTCCGCAAGTCCACCCGGAACCACCTGGCCCAGCAGGCCGAAGACCTCAAACGCGCCGCCGAGAACACCCCCTAGACACCGCCGCCGCACCGGCACGCCGCGGCGGCCCTCCCCTCCTCCCCAGCCGGAGAAAGCACTTCCACACCGGTCGCCCCCTGCGCGCACTAATGTCGGCGTACACGCGTATCCGGCACATTCCTCAGCACCGTCGGCAGGGTGTTCCCGGTCCGACCGGTCATGGCGGTACCGGAATCCGCCCCTGCGCCCCTCGGCCGACCACCGGTCCCGGCCCGCCCGCCCGACCGGGACCCGCCCAGAGCCCCTGATGAGAAAGGTCCCCCAGCACTGTGAAGGCTTCCGAGACCCCCCTGCTGAAGCTGATCCAGCAAGGCCACCAGTTCGTCATCCCGATCTACCAGCGTGCGTACTCCTGGACCGCGGCGGAATGCGATCAGCTGATGGCCGATATCGAGCGGGCGGGCGGCGACGACCACCTGACGTCGCACTTCACCGGCTCGATCGTGTACGTGGAGAAGGGGTTGTCGAACCTGACGACGCAGGAGCCCCATCTCGTCATCGACGGCCAGCAGCGGATGACCACGGTGATGCTGCTGATCGCGGCCCTGGCCCGCGTCCTGGAGGGCCTCCCGGAGGGTACGCCCGCTCCGCTCCCGGATTTCGCCCCCAAGAAGCTGCGCAACCGGTACCTGGTGAACAGCGACGAGGAGGGGGAGGACTACTTCAAGCTCCTGCTCTCCGAGAAGGATCGGGAAACGCTCAAGGCGATCATCGGGGGCACCCCTCTACCATCGAACCCCTCGGAGAGCGTGAGCAACAACCACCGGCGCTTCCTGGACCACCTCGAAAAGCCGGGCACCGACCTCGGCGCCGTGTGCCGCGGCCTGGCGAAACTGGTCGTCGTCGACATCCGCCTGGACCGCACCTCCGACAATCCGCAGCTGATCTTCGAGTCCATGAACTCGACGGGGCTGCAGTTGTCGCAGGCCGACCTCATCCGCAACTTCGTACTGATGGGCCTGGATCCGGCCCTCCAGGAGAAGCTGTACACCACCTACTGGCGGCCGATGGAGACGGATTTCGGGCAGGCCGCCTATGAGAAGCAGTTCGACGACTTCGTACGGCACTACCTCACGGTCGTGACCGGTGAGATCCCGCGTTTCGACGACGTCTACGGGGCCTACAAGAAGTACGCGCGGGCCTTCACCTCCGGCGGCGCGGAGATCGGGGCCCTGGTCCGCGAGCTCTACGAGTATGCGCGGCGGTACTGCGCCGTCGCCCTGGGCCAGGAGGCCGACAAGCGGCTCGCCGCGGCGTTCCGGGACCTGCGGGAGATCAAGGCGGACGTCGTCTATCCGCTGCTGCTGGAGCTCTACACCGACTACGAACTCGGCGTCCTCCGGAACGACGACCTGGTGTCGATCGTCGACATGGTCACGTCCTACATCTTCCGCCGCGCCGTCTGCCGGATCCCGACGAACTCGCTCAACAGGACGTTCAGCACCTTCACCAAGACGATCGACAAGGAGCGGTACGTCGAGAGCGTCCAGGCGCACCTGCTGGGCTTGAAAAGCTACCGCGCCTTCCCCTCGGACCAGCAGTTCAGGGTCGATCTGACCAAGGCCGACATGTACAACTTCAAGCGCCGGTCGTACCTGCTGCGCCGGCTGGAGAACTTCGGCAGGAAGGAGCACGTGTCGATCGAGGACTACACGATCGAGCACATCCTGCCGCAGAACGAGAACCTTTCGGAGCAGTGGCGCGCAGACCTGGGGCCGGACTGGGCCCAGGTGCAGGAGCACTACCTGCACACCCTCGGCAACCTGACGCTGACCGGCTACAACTCCGAGTACAGCGATCGCCCGTTCGCTCGGAAACGGGACATGGAAGGCGGTTTCAGGGAGAGCCCGCTCCGGCTGAACAGGGGGCTCGGCTCTCTCGAGACCTGGAACGAGCAGGCCATCGTGGAGCGCGCGGAGCGGTTGGCCGACCAGGCGTTGGAGATCTGGCCCCGCCCGGCCCGTCCCGAGGGCTTCCCGGACACCGACCTCTCGAACACGGAGTCGGGGTACTCCATCGCCGACCATCCGAATCTCACGAACCAGTCCCTGCTGGCCCTGTTCGAGGAGTTCCGCGGCCGGGTGCTCGCCCTGGACGAGGCCGTCACGGAAACGTTCCTGAAGCGCTACATCGCTTACAAGGCCGAGACCAACTTCGTCGACGTGGTGGTACAGAGCGAGCGCCTGAAGCTCACTCTGAACATGCCCTTCGAGGTGCTCCACGACGAACGCGGCCTGGCCTGGGACGTGACCGGCAAGGGGACGGCGGGCAACGGCAACGTCCAGGTCGCCCTGGATTCCGCAACGGACCTCGGCCACGTCATGGGCCTGGTGCGGCAGGCCTACGAATTCCAGGTCGGCGAGTGACGCGCAGAGGGCGCGCACACGGCCTCCGGCGGCCCGGCCCGTGCTGTGCGCCCTCTCCGCCCCGGAACGGGAGACCGCGTAGAGGCGGTCGGCCGCCCGTACCGCACAGAGGCGTGCTGCGCTCCACAGGAGACCGGGCGGAAGGCCTTCCCTAGCGCTGGGAGGTGCTGATACCGAGATCACTGCGCATGACCGAACGCAGTCTCCCGATGCGACCCCACACCTCCTGGCGCTTCGCCTCGGCGGACTCACAGGTCTCCCCCGGCCGACCCCTGCCCTTATCGATCCGCTTGATCAGGCCGAAGAGGTCGAGCAGGCTCCTGTTGACGCCAGAGGCGACCTCGAGGATCTCGTCGTTCAGGGCGAGCTGCGCCTCGGCGTAGCAGTGCCGGTAGGAGGCGCGGGCCCGGTCCAGGGCGGCCCTCTCCTCGTCCCGCGGATCGTCCGACTCGACCGCCTTCAAGAGATCGGTGAGGGCCGCGAGGAATTCGCGGGCCTCGGAGTTGAGGGCCACATAGCCGGAGCGGCGCTGCTCGTCCCTCAGCTTCTCCTCGTCGGACCTGGCCTGTTGCAGGCTTACCCGTTCCGCGTGTTCGAGTTCCCGGGCCTTGGTCCGGTGTGCGAAGACCTGGGTGGTGAGCGCTGTCACCACGCTGCCGACCGCCCCCGCCAGGCCGCCGATCACGATCGGGTCCATCCGCCGCACCCCGCCCTTCACTCCGCTGTCGCGGTCCAGATTGCCACGCGCCCCGATGACCCGGCCACCGCCTTCGGCGGACGGCTCCCGAGAACACGAAGAACAGATCCATCAGCGATATGTGAATAGACCGGAATGCCCACAGAGCGCCGACCGCAAAATTCACAAGAGAAACTTTGGCAACAGGAAAACCATAACCCCCAATCGGCACAGCATGAAATCGAGTACCCACAGGCACCAATTTCCGGGAAAGCCTTTTTGTTTAACTGACAAGAAGCTAGGCTCGCCGCATGCCGAACGAAACCTGGCAGCCGCCCCCCGTACTCCTGACCGTGGACCTCGTCATCCTGACGCTGCGCTCCTCGGCCCTGCACATCCTCCTCATCCGAAGGGGAATCGACCCCTTCCAAGGGCAATGGGCACTCCCCGGCGGGTTCATCGCCGATGCTGGTGAGGACGTTTTCGACGCCGCCTGCCGCGAACTCCAGGAAGAGGCGGGCCTCGACGCGGGCGACCTCCATCTGGAACAGCTGGGCGCCTATGCGCACCCCGACCGCGACCCCCGCGGGCGCATCGTCTCCGTCGCCTATCTCGCCATCGCCCCCCGTCTGCCCGAACCCGAGGCCGGGACCGACGCCTCGGCGGCAGCATGGCACCCCGTCGAGGAGTTCGCCTCGGGCCGCTCCCCCCTCGCCTTCGACCACCACCGGATCCTGAGAGACGGCCTGGAACGCGCCCGCTCCAAGCTCGAGCACACCGCGCTGGCCACGGCCTTCTGCGGCGAGACCTTCACACTCACCGAATTGCAGCGGGTCTACGAGGCCGTCTGGGGCTTCGAGCTCGATCCGCGCAACTTCTACCGCAAGGTCCAGGCCGTGCCCGGCTTCCTCACCGCCGTCGGCCTGGACCGCCGCCCCACGAAGGGGCGCCCCGCACGGCTCTTCCGGGCGGGACCCCTGCGGGTGCTGCGCCCTCCGATGATGCGCCCCCTTCCCCTGATCAGGAGCGAGAACAGGCGATGAGTGACGACACCGTGGTCGTGTTGACCGCGCTGAACCTCGAGTACGAGGCCGTACGGGAACGGCTCCTCTCCCCCGAGCCGTACCGGCACCCCAGGGGCACCCTCTTCGAGGTGGGCACCCTGCCGGGCGGCGGCCGCGTCGCCCTCGGACTCACCGGCAAGGGCAACCAGTCGTCCGCGGTGCTGGCCGAGCGGGCGATCCACGAGTTCTCCCCGGCAGCCCTGCTTTTCGTGGGCGTGGCCGGGGCCCTGTGGGACACCCCGCTGGGCGACGTGGTGGTGGCGACGCATGTGTACGCCTACCACGGCGGGACCAGCGAGGACGACGGGCTCAAGGCCCGGCCCCGGGTGTGGGAGTCCCCGCACGGGATCGGGCAGACGGCGGCGCACGTGGCCAGGACCGGTGCGTGGAACCGCCGCACCCCGCCGGACCGGCCCCGCCCCGAGGTGCACCAGGGGCCCATCGCCGCCGGGGAGATCGTGCAGAACTCCTCCCTGTCGCGCGAGGCCGAGTGGATCCGGCAGACCTACAACGACGCGCTCGCCATCGAGATGGAGGGTGCGGGCGTCGCGCAGGCCGGGCACCTGAGCGGTTCACCGGTGGCGATCGTGCGCGGCATCAGCGACCGGGCGGACGGCACCAAGGCGACCGGCTCGGACCGTGCCTGGCAGCCGATCGCCGCCGCCAACGCCGCGGCCTTCGCCCTGGCACTCGCGGAAGAACTCATCGGACAGGAGGACTCCCCCACCATGCAGGAAGACGACCGCGGCCGTGACGGCGGCAGCGTCACGAACACCGCTTACGGGAACGTCGGTGTCCAGGCCGGCCACGTGAGCGGCAGCACGTTCCACGTGTCCCTGCCCTCCTCGGGGCAGGAGTCGGGCGGCCTGGCGGACCGGCTCGCCGCGCTGAGGGAGGAACTGGCCCGGGAGCACGCGGCCGGGAACCTCGACGAGGACACCCACAAGGCGGCGGCGGCCGAGCTCGACATCGCCGACAAGGGGATCGAGGAGGGGACCGTCGAGAGCCGGAAGACCTCCGTCCTGGCCCTGAAGCGGCTGCGCGGCCTCATCGGCGAGCTGGCGTCCCTGGCAGTGAAGGTCGGAGTGCTGATCACCGAGGCTCGGGGGCTCTCGTGAACGGATCCGACACCTTCAATACCGCTGGCCCCGGCTCCTCTGTCGGAGCGCAGTTCGGCAATGTGCACGAGTCCAACATCTACGTGGTGAACCCCGAGGACCCACCCGAACGCCACTACCAGGTCGGATGCCGTTATCTCGCGGACGGAGTCCCGGTCAAGGCGAGGGAGCATCTCGAGCAAGCCTACGCGCGTGGACTCGATGCCCCGGAGATCCACTTCCACCGGGCTCTGGCCATCCTCAGCAAGCGCTCCTACCGAGATCTCACGAAGGAGGACCGCGCGATCCTGGAAGAACTGTCGACCCGACGGACAGCGGCAAGCGATAACGATTGGTGGCGGGGTCTGGACCTCGTCTTCGCCCTCCTGTCCTGCGTGGACGGCACGGGAGGAGACCCGGTCGAAGCGATGGTCCGCCTGGATCGTCTGCCCGCTGTGCAGCGCGACCTGATCCTGCGCCATCTGGGCCTCGTGCTCACTGGGAGCATGAAGCAAGAAGTGTGGCACCGGATCCGGGCGAACGCCGAACTGGAGCAGTGTTCCCGCGAACGGGTCGACCGGGCTTGGGTCTACTTCGAGCCCGTTCCTGCAAAGGCCAGGGCCCTCAAGCCCAGACCGAAGTCCACCACCATCTCGGAGGTCTGCGGAGGCCTGTTCCTGGCAAGCCTGTTCCTGTTCCCCGTCGGGGTGATGGTGAAGGCCGTCTTGGCTCAGGGAAGCCTGGTATCCATGATCTCCTGTTTGTCGATGCTCACCTTCGGATCCGCCGCGGCCTGGCACATCGCGTTGTGGGATCACAAGCGCCGACGCAGGCTGGCCAAAGAGGGGGAGTACGGATATCGGCGCTCACATGTACGGCCTCCCAAGCGCGGATTCGCTGATCATGTAGAGCGGACATTCGACTATTACTTCTTCAAGTACACCCCGGATCCCGAGACAAGGGACGAATGGCTCAGCGAAACCGCCGGGATACGCCGGTCCCTGCGCAATGAGGTCGCCCGCATCTATCGGGAGAGCAGCGTCCGCGAGGGAGCAGTGAACTGGCTGATCCGGTTCATGGTGCGCGATGTTCGACAGCACTGGATCAAGGGCCTTCCACTGGAACCGGAGGAGATCCACGCGGTCGGAACGCCCTTCAAAGCACGGTGTACGGTCCTGTGCCTGTTCTCGGCAGTGGCGACCGGGATGGTGCTCACCACCGCTCTGCAACAGGCTCCGATCACGACAGTGGGTTGTGTCCTCCTTGCCGTGGTCACCGGCAGGTTCGCGATTCCCCTCTGGCTCAAGGTCCACAGCGAACGCCGACGTTACAGCGAGGAGGACCGGGAACGGGAAGGAATCCTCGCGGCCCGGGAAGCCGAGTACGAGCGGTGGTCGGCCAAGCTCAAAAAACTGATGCCCACAGACACAGAGATGGAGAACTGGCTGAATGCGGACAAGACCCTGATTCTCGACGAGGCCTTGAAACATCACCGTCTGGCCTGGCATGAGGTCACGACCCATGCCCTCCTTCCGACTCCGGACCGTCCCTGCAAATCTTCCAGTGTGAAGAACGGTCCCTGGCGCCATTCGAAGTACGAGATCAGAGTCTTCCTGGTCACCAATGACGGAGTACGAGAGGTCACGGCCGGACTCGACTTCGAGCGGGCACGGTGGCATCGCAATGAACGGGACAACTACCGCTTCGATGCGCTCTCCTCTGTCCAAGTGGAGATCAAGAGCGCACGGCGCTACACCCTGAACATCACACTGACGAATGGGCCGACCAAGAGCATCCCGGTATCCGACACTCCCGTCCTCGACTCCGGGGACGAGGAACCGCAGACCGAGGCATCGGATATCAACCTCGATGCCGCCGGGTTCTCCCACACACTCCGCATCCTCGAAGGTATGGCCGCCGAAGGGAGGCCCTGGTTCGAACGTGCGACGGATCCCCCTCCCACGTACGTCTCCGACAGCCACCAGAGCGGCCTACAACAGGATGTGGAGGACTCCCCGCCCCCGCCGAACGACACGGTACGGACCGAGCAGTCACCTCACCCGCTTCCGGTTCGAGCGGCCCGGGAGTTGTCGGCCTTGGCACACCCATGAGGGGGCACCGATGGGTGGGGGTGACATAACGCGACCGGGTGACCTGTCTTCTGACAGCCCGCTGGTCCTGAGAAGGGTCGAACCCGAATCGGTTCCTTAGAGGCCGCGGTTCACGACCCGATCGCTCACTCCGCGGGCGGAGGCTCCGGCTCCCGGGCCGGGGCCTCCGGTGTTCCGGCGGGGTCGGTGAGGCGGGCGGCGAGGCGGTAGTCCACGCGGACGTCGCGGTAGACCGTGCCGGTGCGGACGCCGTACGGGACGCCCGAGCGGTCGCTGCCCGCGGTGCCCTCGCCGTCCGGTTCAGTGCGGGTGCGCGACACGACCTCGGGCACCTCGTGGAAGGTCAGCTCGTCGGCGCGGACGCCGGCGGTGATCTCCACGTCGGGGTCGGGGACGGCGCCTCCGTCCGTGCCGCTCACTTCCGACCTCCGGAGCCGGAGGACTTCCCACGGGAGCCGCCCCTGCCGCCCTTGCGGCCGCCCTCCCCGCCGTTCTTTCCGTCCTTGTCGTCCCTTCCGTCGCCGCCGACCGCGTTCCCGGCGGCCCGGCCCGCCTCCTTCAGGGTGTCCCCCGCGTCGTCGCCCACGCCTTCCACGGCCTTCCCGGCCCCGCCGCCCACGTCCCGGACGGCGCCGCCGGCCCCTCGGCCGACGTCCTCCACCGCGTTGCCGGCGCCCTGCCCGACGTCCTCGACCGCGCTCCCGGCGCCCCTGCCCACGGCGCCCACGGCCTCGCCCGCGCCGCCCGCGACCTGTTCGAGCGAGGACCCCACGCCCCGTGTCACCTGTTCCAGGATCTGCGGGTTGGCGTCGATGGTCTCCAGCACGCGCGTGATGATGTCGCGGACGTTGTCGAGCCGGACCTTGAGCAGAGCCTGGGCCTCGACGCCCTTGATGGTGAGGTGGACGCGGCCGAGCCCGACGTCCGCGCCGACCTTGAGCTTGAGCAGGTCCAGCACCTCCGCGTGGAGGGACACCGAGGCCACGAGGTTCTCCACCTCGAGGTCGATCTCGTCGACCTTCACCACCGGGACGTCGAGGAGCACGTCGGTGTCCTCGGGGTCGCGGGCGGCCACGGCGTCCTCCGTGCGGTCGGCGTCCTCCGCCGCGTCGCGTGCGGAGGCCGTCCCCTTCCCGGTGCTCCGACCGCCGCTCTTCCCGCTCCCCTGCGTACTCCGGTTCATCGCTCCCGCACCTCCCGGACGGCCCGGCACGTTCCCGCGGCCGCCCTCGCCCGAACGGCATCCCGTCTGTTCCGTTCGGCCCCCGTGGGCCGTGGGCGCCCTCTACCCACAGCCTTCGACGGAAAACGAAACCCCAGGTCAGGCCGGACCAAAGGCATACATAGGATGTTTCGGTCCCACTTTGTCACGGGCGCGGCACACCGCGTCCGCCCACTGCGGAGGTACCGGTGAGCACCATCGACCCCTCGGCCGCGCGCGAGGACCGGCGGCGCCGTCAGGCCGGGAGCGCGGGCTCCCTGGCGGGCACGGTGGCCGCCGGTGCGTTCCTCACCGCCTCCGGAGCGGTGGCCGGGTACGCCGCCGCGGCGTTCTGCGACCGGTTCCGCGTGATGATGGTCAACAGCGTCTTCTCCGACACCGAGTCGACGATGGCCGTGTGGACCACCCCCTTCGCCGTCGTCGGCTCCCTCATCGCGTTCGCCCTGTACACGCGCTGGAACCACCGCTACTCGGGGTCGACGGCCGGTTTCGTCGGCGTCGGCCCCGCACCGCTGTGGCTGCTGGGCGCGGCCGCGGCCCTGTGGTGGGCGACCACGGCGGCATGGGCGCCGGCCGACGTGGTGGGCACCGCCTACGACCCGGTGTTCGGACGGCACGAGGAGTGGGGCGTCGGAGCCTGGGTCTGGTACACCATGCGGTGGTGGCTCCCGGGGACCGTGACGCTGCTGTTCCTGTCGTCGGCCGCGGCCGGCGTCCGGGCGCGGATGCGCGAGCGCGGCCGCCGCAGGACCCTGGTCCGGTTGCTGGCGGAACGGGAGCCCGTGGCGGGCGAGGTCACCGAGGTCCGCGGCCCGGCCTCCTCGAACGCCGAACGCGTCCTGGTGCGCTGGACCTTCGCCTTCACCGACGACCGGGGGCAGCGCCGGTGGGTGGAGCGGTCGGAGCTGTTCCCCAGGAACGCGGCGCCCGTGGCCGGCGCCCCCGTGCGGGTCCTGTTCGACGCGCGGAGCCCGGACGACACCTCCCGCGTCTTCGCCGCGGTGCGGGGCGGCACCGCGGTCGCGGACTATTTCCGGCCCGGGATGCCCACCGGCTGACGACCGCGGACGGCGCGAGCGGGGCGGGCGTCGCCGCGGTCCGGGCGCTCCCCACCCGCGGCGCGGCCCGCAGGCCCCGGTCCCGTGCCCCGCCGAGGGCCCCGCCCCGCCCGGCCGTCCACTCCCGGGCGGGACGGGGGGCTCTGTCCCCGGGTGGCGCCGTCACCGCGCCTCCGCCGCCACGGCCCCCGGCCCGGTGTCCCGGCCGGGGGAGGGCACCAGACCGCCGCGGCGGCCCAGCTCGGCGATGATCTCGTCGACCGGGCGGCCCACGGGGGCGACGGCGACCAGGCCGCCGATGGCCGCGGTGAGCAGGAGGTGGGTGAAGACCTCGCCGGTGACGTAGGGCATCCGTGTGTAGGCGGCGCCCAGGGCGGGGTGTTCGGCGACGATCCGCTCCGCGGCCTCCTCCCGGCGCCTTCGGCCCTCGGGGTGGTCCTCGGCGGAACGGTGGTCCTCGGCGGCGGCCAGACCGATGGTCAGGGCCGCGGCGGCGTTGGTCAGGACCAGCGCCGCGGAGGTGTCGTAGCCGCGCCGCTCCAGCGCCGCCACCTCGGACATCATCAGGGCGGCCCCGGAGGCCCCGCGCGGGAAGACGCTCTGGAGGTAGTCGGCCAGCCCGGGGTGCTCGAGGGTGAAGCGGCGCAGCTGCGCGGAGAACCCGACCAGGTGCGCCTCGACGCCCTCCTGCGGGTCGTCGTCCAGTTCGAGGTCGGCGAGCAGGCTCTCGCCGACCAGCTGCTCCAGGCCCCAGCGGCCGTCGACGTGCCGGTACAGCGCCGCGGGCGTCACGCCCAGCCGGGCGGCAACGGCGCTCAGGCTCAGGTCCCGCATGCCCAGTTCCCGGCCGGCCGCGACGATGTCGTCGACGTCGATGGTGGCGGGGCGCCCGCCGTTGCGGGCGAGGGGACCGCTACCGCTCACGAGTTCCGCCCTCCTGGCGCAGGCCATTAGTGAAGCCCCTTAACAAAAGGGACTCTACCAAGCGCGGAACCCCGCGTCGAGGTCGCCCGGGACGGAACGAACATGAAGGAACCTCATATCCGGGAGGTTCCCGCGCATGACGGAACCGGGTGGCCCGCTTCGGGGATCGGCGAACGAGAAAATCGAGAATCTTCCGAGTGCGCCCAAGGCACGCCCGCCACCCGGGCACCATCCGACTCCACCACCCACACACGACCCTGACCTGCGGCGATACACCCGCCGCGCACGGGGCTCCGGATTACCGGGAACGGGCGACCGGTTCCGGACAGGGCCCCTGACCGGCGGATTCGAACTTTGCGTACCCGTACCCTTACAGAATGTCGTAGCCCTCGGGCATACTCCTTACCGTCGGGTCCCCCGTATGAACGAGACTCTCTCCCTCTGAAAGGGTCATGTGACTTCCGCGAGCGCCCTCCCCACATCCGCCGTGTCCGCCGAGTCCCTCGCCTTCCTCGACCGCGAGATCCGGAGGGCTCTCGCCGCCCGCGCGACGAACGGGGAGGAGTTGCGGCTCCAGGACGGACGGCGTATCCGCGGCGGCGACGGCCCCCACGAGTACGTGTTCACCTGCCACCACTGGCGGGTCTCCCCCGACTCCGCCGGTTTCCTCGTCCGGGCCCCGGGCTCCACGGGGCCCTGGCACCCGGCCGAGGCCGTCCCCGCGCTGGGCGGGAGGGTGCACGTCACGACCACCGCGGACCTGGGCCCGCAGCCCGGTGACCTGCTGCTGCGCGACGCCGCCGTCCCCTCCCCCGAGGTACCCGCCGAGCCGTCGGCCGAGCGGATCGAGGCGGCCGCCCTGCACCGGCGCTTCGGGGCGCTGGTCCCGCCCGAGGCGCTCGCCGAGCGCCTGCACGAGGGGGTGCGCTCCCGCATCGAGGAGCTGGACTCGCTGCTGGCCGCGGCCCGGGACCAGGCCGCCGCCCGCGACCGCCTGGCCAGGAAACAGGTCGCCGTCGACCGGGTCCGCTCCCGGCAGGAACGGGCCTCGGCGGAGGTGGCCCTGCGGGAGGCGGAGGCCCGCCGGGCCCGCCGGGCGCTGGAACGGGTGGAGAGGGGGCTGCGCTCGGTGCGCGCGCCCTCCGGTCCGTTCGCGGCGCGCCGGGCCGCCCGGATCGACCGGACGGCGGCCCGGGCCCGGGAACTGCGTTCGACGCTGGTCACCGCCCTGCGCGAGCGCGAGACCGCCGTGGAGCGCCTCGCCGAGGCGTCCGGGGCGGTGGCGTTCCGCGTCCGGGAGCGCGACCGCGCGCTGGAGGCGACCCGCGGCCTTCCCCCGGCCCGGGTCCTGGCCGAGCGGATCGCCCGGGTGGAGCACGAGCTGCGGCGCCTGCGGCTCATGGAGGTGCCGCCCGCGCCGCCGCGCCCCCGCCCTCCGCTGGAGGACGCGCCGCGCCGACCCGCGGTGCCCGAGCCCGGCGTCCCGCTGGAGGACTACGCCCCGGTGCCGGCCGCCTACCGCCCGGCCCAGGACCCGCACCCGGTCGGACACCCGTCCCGGCCGGGAAGCGTCCCGCCCGCGATCGAGGAGGACCCGGCGGCCGCCGCCTGACCCGCCGGCCCCGACCCGTGGCCGCCCCCGTGCCCGCTCCAGGCGGTCCGGCGCGACCGCACGGTTACCGCACGGGGACGGGTCGGTGAACACCGCCCGCGCGCCCTTCCCCGCTCTGGACACCGGCCCGCCGACCGCAGCAGGATCGGTTCCCCGGCGGCCGCCCGGACCCCGCGATCCCCGGCCCACAGAGGAATCCGGTGTCTTCGGGAGGGCGGACGTGGACGGCGAGGACCCCGCGGGCACGGTCGGCGCGCCCGGCCCCCGCCGCTGGCGGCCGGTCGGGACCGGCCTGGGCGTCGGCGCCCTGCTGGCCCTGGGCCTGGGCACCGCGCTGCAGGGGTTCCCCAACCTGCTCCCGGACGGCGGGTGGTGGGTGGTGGCGCTCGCCATGGCCGGCAGCGGCGTGGCGGCCTCCGCCCAGGCCCTCCTCGACCGGCGGCCCGCCGCGCTCGAACCGCCCCGAGAACCCCCGGTGCGGCCCCGTCTGCCCGCGCCCGTCGACCACTTCACCGGGCACGCCGGCCTCATGGGGAAGGTCCTGGACGCGTTCTCCCGCTTCCCCCGGCGCCGCGGCCGCCTGCGCCGGCGCCGGGGCGGGCCGCTGATCATTGCGATCACCGGGGAGGGCGGCACCGGCAAGAGCCAGTTCGTGTCCCAGGTCGTCTCCCGGGTGGGCGACCGCTTCCCCGACGGGACCCTGGAGTTCGAGCTCTACGGCCCCGCGACCGAGCACCCGGACCCGGGCAGCGGCCCCGGCAGCGGCCCGGTGGTCCGCCGACCGGCGGAGATCCTCGCCGAGATGCTCCGCAAGGTCGGGGAGCGGGTACCCGACGGGGCCTCCCCGGAGAGGCTGTCGGAGCTGTGGAAGGACGCCTGCGGGCATCGCCGTGTGCTCCTGGTCCTCGACAACGCCAAGGACTTCGCGCAGGTGGAACCGCTCCTGCCCACCGGCCCTGGGTGCGCGGTGCTCATCACGAGCCGCCGCGCCTTCCCGTCGTCCCCTCCCGTGGACATCCGGGAGCACCCGATGGGCAAGCTCTCCGACGAGGAGGGGCTACTGCTGCTCGAACGGCTGGTGTCCGCGCGGTCCCGGCCGCTGTCGGACGAGGACCGCGCGGCGCTGCCGGAGCTGGCGGCCAGGTGCCACGGGTTCCCGTTCGCCCTGTGCCTGGTGGGCGCGCAGGCCACCGAGGCCACGGGGCCCGGCGCCGCCGCCCTGCTCCGCCGGATGAACGACCCGGAGCAGACCCTGACCGTGGCGGGGCCGGAGTCGATCGTCCGGTCGCTGGCGTTCGGCCTGCGCGAGTGCACCGAGGAGCAGCGGCGGCTGCTGTGGCTGCTGGCCGGGACCGGGGCCGCGACGTTCACGCCGTGGGTGGCCGCGGCGCTGCTCGACGTGGGGCCGGGCAGGGCGGTCGGCGTGCTGGACGAGCTGCGGCGCCGGTACCTGGTGACGTACCTGTACTCGGCGGGCGGGCACGAGCACTTCCGGCTGCACGAGTACATGCGCGACTTCCTCGTGCGGCAGGGGCCCCGGCTGTTCGGGGTGGCGGACGCGGACCGGACGGCCTGGTCCCGCGCCCGGCGCCGCGAACTGGAGGGGGCGGTGCTGCGGCTGCTGCACGCCTACACGGAGAGGGCCGAGGAGGCCGCGCGGCGGGCCTGCCCGCACGAGTGGTCGTTCGGCCCGCCGCCCGGCCGGGAGGCGCCCGAGCCCGCTCCGGCGCACCCGCTCCTGTCCTGGATCCCGGATCCGCCCCCGCCCCCGGCCTCCCCCGAACCGGTGGCCTGGCTGGAGAGCGAGCAGCGCGGCTTCGAGCTCTGCTTCTGGTGGACCGGACAGGGGCGGTTCTCCTCGGACGTCGCCGACCGCCGCGGGATCGCGGCGTACGGATGGCGGCTGCGCCGCGCCTTCTCCCTGCTCTGCCGCACCGGCCGGATCCACTGGGAGTCGATGCGGGATTCCACCGCCGGGGCGGTCGCCCTGGCCCTGGAGACGGGCGACCCGCTGGCCTGCGCGATCGCCCTGATCGACCGCGCCGAGGTGACCGGCGGGCACGGCGACCACCACACCGGGTACGAGCTCGCACTGACGGCCTCGATGATCCTGGACTCCCTGGACGGTCCGGGGGTGGACCCGCGCTGGCGGGGCCGGGCCCACCGCGCCGTCGGCGTGAACCTGTACCGGCGCGGCGACCCGGACGACGGCCGGGCGGCGATCGACGCGGCCATCCGGGTCTTCACCGAGCACCGGGACACCTGGTGGCTGGTGCGGTCGCTGTGCAACCTGGCGGAGCTGTACCGCTTCCAGGGGCACCTGGAGGAGGCGCACGGGCGGCTCGCCCTCGCGGAGCGGGAGCTGCGAGGGCGCCCGGAGGACCCGGAGCAGTGGACCCGGGTCCGGCTCCAGCAGGGGGAGGTGCTGCGGCTGCGCGGCTTCGAGCTGCACGCCTGGTTCGTGCTGGAGCACGGGCGCCGCCGGATCGCCGACTCCCCCAACGGGGACTGGTACCACGCCCGCTACCTGCGGGCCCTGGGGCAGCTGCCGTCGCACTCCCTCAACAGCCAGGCCGGGGTGTGCGAGCTGTGGCTCGACCCCCGCCGTGAACGCGAGCGGCGCCGGATGGCCGCGAGGGACGGGCGCCGGCCGCGGGAGCAGGAGAAGCGGGTGTCCGCGCTGTTCTCCGGCGGGGTGCCGCCCGCCGCGGACGGGTCCGCGCAGGAGGGCGGGGAGCCCCTGCGGACGGTGCTGGAGGGGTGGTTCGGCTTCGACCGGTCCGGGCCCGGGGACCGGTCCGGCCCGGTCCGGTGGCTCTCCCTGTTCCGCCGCGGCGAACGGCTGCGGGACTCCTGGCAGGTGTCCGACCAGGTCCTCCGGTTGGAGAGCGCCGAGCGGGTGTTCGGGGAGCTCGGCGACACCTGGGGCGTCATGCGCACCCGGCTGGTCCGGGGGCAGGTCCTGATGGAGAGGGACCGCAACGAGGGGAAGGAGGAGATGCTGGAGGCGGCCGAGGGCTTCCGGGAGCTGGGCGACCGGTGGTGGCACGCCCGGGCGCACCGTATGGCGGCCCAGGCGCTGCTCCGGGTCCGCCGGACGGCCGAGGCCGAGGAGTCGGCGCGGGTGGCGGTCGAGGGCTACCGGGGGCTGCGGCACCGATCGGGGCGGCTGCGGGCCATGAAGGTCCTGGCCCAGTCCCTCGTGGGCCGCGATCCGCTGGCGGCGTGGCGGACCCTGAGGAGGGCCGAGCTGATCGCGGAGGAGGGGGCGCGGCTCGGCCACGCGGTGCCCGAGGGCCTGGTCAGGGAGATCCGGGACATGCTGGACGCCCTGGAGCACGGCTCCGGCCCCGCGCTGGGCAGCGCGCCGCCCGACCGGGCCGCCTGACCCGCCGCGGTCCCGCTCCCCGGCCGGCGCCGGCGGCACCGCCCGCGGCGGTCGCGCCCTCCGCGCCGGCGGCTCCCGCCGCACCGGTCACACCAGCAACACCGTGAACCCCGTGTCCGTGCCCGGCGACCACAGGGCCGAGACCGGCCGCTCGGTGAGCGGCTCCAGGCCCGCCGCGCCCAGCAGGTCGCCCTCGTAGTGCAGGAACTCCGCCCGGTGCAGCGGCCAGGGGCGGTGGTCGGCGCGCAGCCACCAGGTGCGTCCCAGGTGGCGGGTGTGCAGTCCCCAGCGCGCGGTGAGGAAGTGCTCCAGCGGATCGGGCCGCTCCAGCGGTCCCCCCGCCCGGACCGCCCAGCGGCCGCGGGCCCGGCCGGGGGCGCGCCTGCGCACCGCACCGGCCCGCAGGCCGTCCCGCCCCCGCACCAGGGAGATGTCGGACCACATGTACGGGAGCCCGGTGAGCACCCGTGCCGCCGCGACCGCGTGGGCGGCGTCGGCGTCCATGCTCAGGAACACCACTCCGCGACGGCCGTGCCGGTCCACCGAGTACACGCGCACGTTCACCTCGTCGAACCCGCCGACGGGCACCGCCCCCGCCACCGAGTTGACGGGCATCCGGAAGGCGACCAGGCCGGCGTGGGCGGTCCCGCGGAACAGGTCGGGCCGGGTGCCGGCGGGCAGCA
Source organism: Nocardiopsis sp. MT53 (assembly GCF_019598965.1). NCBI lineage: Bacteria > Bacillati > Actinomycetota > Actinomycetes > Streptosporangiales > Nocardiopsidaceae > Nocardiopsis > Nocardiopsis sp. MT53. The sequence goes on from NZ_CP080599.1 coordinate 463,017, forward strand.
GCGGGGCGACCCGCGCGGGGTCCACCGGCCAGTGCAGGAAGACGACGTCGCTCCAGCGCTGGCGCAGCAGGACCGCTCCGGAACGCACCGGCGGGGAGTCCGGCGGCAGCTCCGGCACCCCGGCCGCCGCACCCCGTTCTCCCCGTTCTCCTCCGCCACCGCGCACAGGACCTCCCCGCCTCCAGTGTGGCCCCTCCGGGACGCCGCGGCCCCGGGCCGCCCCGCCCGGGGACGGCACCGGGACCGTACACCGGGCGGCGGCGGGCGGCGGCATCGGGGGTCAGAGCGCGGGGGCGACCCCCACCGCGACCGCGAGGTCCTGCCAGGACATCCCGGCGCCCTTGAACACGTTCGGGCGGTCGGTCGCGCGCCGTACCTCGCCCCGCACCAGCGGGGCCAGGCCGACCAGCGCGTCCTTGGAGAGCGCGCCCTCCGCCACGGCCATCACCACGTCGCCGCACTCACGCATCGCGGTCCCGTGGTCCTCGACCGCCACCAGCGAGCGGCCCATCAGGGCGCCGTCGAGTTCGCGCCGGTCCGGCTCGTGGGAGCCGATGGCGACGACGCACGCACCGTCGCGCACCAAAGCGCCGTCGAACAGGGGCTCGGCCGCGGAGGTCGCGCACACGACGATGTCGGCGTCGGCCACGTCGGCCGCGGTCCCCGGCGCCGCCGGGAGCCCCCGTCCGGCCAGTTCGGCGGCGGCCGCCGCGACCCGGCCGGGGTCGCGGCCCACCAGGCGCACGTCCGCCAGGTCGCGGATGCCCGCCATGGCCACGGCGTGCTCGACCGCCTGGGGCCCGTTGCCGAACACCACCAGCCGGGACGCCCCGGGGGCGGCCAGCCGGTCGGCCGCCACAGCGGAGGTGGCGGGGGTGCGCAGCGAGGTCAGGGCGACGCCGTCGACGAGCGCCCGCGGGGTCAGGGTGCGGGCGTCCATCAGCACGTAGACGGCCTGGATGCGCGGCAGTCCCAGGTCCGGGTTGCCGGGGGCCACGGAGGCCACCTTCACCCCGACCCACTCCCCCAGCGTGGAGGGCATCAGCAGCAGGTGTCCGGAGCCCGCGGCGGTGTTGGAGCGGGCGGGGTCCCCGGCGGGGTCGAACCCGTCCAGCAGGGCCCGCTCCACCAGTTCCCGGGCGCGGTCGGGGCCGATGCGGCGGGCGACCTCGGCGGCGTCGACGAAGGGCAGTCCGGCGGTCATGCCGCGGCCCCCTCTCCCTCGCGGGCCTCCCGCGCCTCGCGGGCGGCGATCGCCGCGGTCTCGCCGCGCACCACGCGACCGGACACGGACACGGCGGCGATGGAGATGACGGCCAGCACCACCAGGTAGGAGGCAATGGGCCCCCAGGCGCCGTCGAACCGGGAGAGCAGCCAGGTGGCCAGCAGCGGCGCGGTGCCGCCGGCCAGGGCGGCGCCGATCTGGTAGCCGAGGGTGACGCCGGTGTAGCGGACCCTGGTGGAGAAGATCTCCGACATCAGGGTGCCCAGCGTGGCGGTGACCGGGGGCCACACGACGCCGAGGCTGATGACGACGGCGGCGTACACGGCCCAGTCGACGCGCAGGTCGAGCAGCATGAAGAACGGCGCGGCGAACAGGGCGATCAGCAGCGAGCCGACGAGGAAGACGCCGGGGCGGCCGAACCGGTCCGAGAGCGAGCCCATGAGCAGGATCGACAGGGTGCTGACGAAGGCGCCGACGCTCACCGCGTTCAGGACCGTGGCCTGCTCCATCTGCAGGGTGCCGGTGGCGTAGCTGACGACGAACGTCGCGAAGATGTAGAACGGGGCGGTCTCGACGACCTTGGCGCCGACGGCGACCAGGACGGAGCGCCAGTGGTCGCGCAGGGTGTCCTTGATGGGCAGCTTGGCGACGTTGCCGGTCTCCTTGGCCTCGCGGAACGCGGGGGTCTCGTCCAGGCCCTTGCGGATCCACAGGCCGACGAACACCAGGATGAGGCTGGCGATGAACGGCAGGCGCCACCCCCAGGATTCGAAGGCGTCGGCGGGCAGCATGCTGACCAGCGCGAACGCGATGGTGGACAGGAGCATGCCGATGGTGACGCCGGTCTGGGGCACGGAGCCGAAGAAGCCGCGGCGGTTCTTCGGGGCGTACTCGTAGGCGAGCAGCAGGGCGCCGCCCCACTCGCCCCCGATGGCCAGCCCCTGGATGACGCGGCAGGCGATGAGGAGCACCGGGGCCAGCACGCCGACCTGCGCGTAGGTGGGCAGCAGGCCGATGGCGACGGTCGAGGCGCCCATCAGGGACAGGGTGATGACCAGGGTCTTCTTGCGGCCGATGCGGTCGCCGATGTGGGAGAAGACCACGCCGCCGAAGGGGCGGATGAAGAAGGTCAGGGACAGCGACAGGTACGACAGCAGCAGCGAGATGACGGGGTCGTCGCTGGGGAAGAACTGCTTGTCGAAGATCAGGGCCGCGGCGGTGGCGTACAGGAAGAAGTCGAACCACTCGATCGCGCTGCCGCTGAGGCTGCCGATGAGCACACGGCGGTTGGTGGCGGCTCCGCCCACCACGCTCTGTTGTGAGGACACGCGGTCACTCCTCGGGTCGGGGCCCGACATCGCGTGGGCCGATCAACCTGTGCAACGTACAATTGTACGTTGCACAAACGCAAGACCTGGGCATTCCCGACATGATGACAGTCCTGTGACGGTCGTATGACGGCCCGGCCCCGTCCGCCCGGGGCGTACCGCCCTCAGCCCTCGTCGCGCCCGGCCCAGATCCCGCGCACGTGCCCGAGGTGGCGGCGCATCAGGTCCTCGGCGCCCGTGCGGTCCCGCGCCTCGACCAGGTCCAGCAGCAGGTGGTGCTCCCGGGCCGTGGCCTCCAGGCGCCCCTCCTCGTACAGCCGGTGCAGCGCCGACAGCCGGGACAGGCCGCGCAGCCGCCGCACCTCCTCCACCAGCCGCCGGTTCCCGGCGATGGACAGCAGCTCCAGGTGGAAGGTCATGTCGGCGGCGATGAACTCCCGCAGCTCCCCGGTCCGGGCGGTCTCGTCCAGCCGGTCGGCGACCGGCCGCAGCGCGGCGACCTGCTCGGGGGCGGCGGTCTCGGCGACCCGGCCGACCGTCGGCACTTCGAGGAGGGAGCGCACCTGGAGGATCTCGTCCAGGTCGACGTCGTCCAGTTCCACCACCCGGTACCCGCGGTGGCGCAGGGTCTCCACCAGGCCCTCCTGGGTGAGCTCCATCATCGCCTCGCGCACCGGCGTCGCCGACACCCCGAGCCGCTCGGCCAGCGCGGGCGCGGAGTAGATCCGGCCCGGCTCCAGCTCTCCGGCCACCATCGCCTCGCGCAGCACGTCGACCACCCGCGAGCGCAGGCTCGGACGCGCGGCGAGCGAGCCCAGGACCGGATTCCCGCGGCCCTCGGGCAGATCGACGCTCATGCCGTTCCCCTCAACTCGACGTCCGGGCTCCCAGGATGCCACCCCCGGCGGGGGACCCGGTCCGGAGGGGAGGTTCGCGGACCGACAGGGAAGGCGCACCGGGGCGCCGCCGCAAGGGCGGGCCCGAACCCCGCGGCACCGACAGGGAGGGCGCACCGGCACACCGCCGCAAGAACAGGCACGGGCCCCACAGCACCGCCCGGGAGGGCGCACCGGGGCACCGCCGCAAGAACAGGCACGGGCCCCACAGCACCGCCCGGGAGGGCGCACCGGGGCACCGCCGCAAGAACAGGCACGGGCCCCACAGCACCGCCCGGGAGGGCGCACCGGGGCACCGCCGCAAGAGCGGGCACCAGCCGGGGAGCGCGCCGTGCTCAGCCGCCCATCCCGGCCGCGGCCTCCTCGATGAGGGCCAGCGACTCCGCCGGGCCCAGGGCGTGCCCGGCGACGAGGTCGTCGAAGGCCGAGGCGTACTCCGCCACCGGCGCTCCCCCCTCCACGAGGCCGGCCCCGCCCGCGCCCTCCAGGTAGAGGACGTCGTCGAGGGGCCCGTCGAACGACAGCAGGGTCATCGGCCCGCGCATCCCCGGGTGCACGCCCCTCCCGAAGGGGACGACCCGGACGTCGACCCCGTCCAGGGCGGCCTCCGCGGCCAGGCGGCGCAGCTGCGCGGGCATCAGGCCGGGGTCGGTGCCGGCGCCGACCCGGCGGCGGATCACCGCCTCGTCCAGCACGTGGACCCGGCGGGGCGCCCGGCCGCTATCGTCCAGCCGCTCCCGGCGTTCGCGGCACAGGTCGGCGAGCGCGGCGGCGCCGTCCGCGCCGTCCCTGCCGCCGTCCGCGGGGTCCGCCCCGGGGCCGGCGTCGTCGCCTCCCGGGTACAGCAGCGGGGCGACGGCCCGGGCGTAGGCGGGGGTCCGCAGGAGGTCGGGGACGAACGCGTTGTGCGCCTGCCGGATGAGCGCGGCGCCCGCCTCGAAGCCGACCATGCGCAGGTGGTCGGCGGGCACCCCGGCAGCGCGGTACCGGCCCCACCAGCCCTCCCGGCCGGCGCACCGGTTGAGCGCCACGAGCCGCCGGACCCGCTCCCCCTCGCCGAGCCCGTACAGCCGGAGCATCGCCTCCAGGTCGGTGCGGCTGATGGACTGCTTACCGCCCTCGATCCGGATGACCTTGGCCTGCGACCAGTCCAGCCGCTCGGCCACCTGCCGCTGCGTGCGCCCGCTCTCCCGGCGCAGGCGCACGAGCTCGCCGACCAGCAGGGCCCGCTGCACGACCGGCCCCTGGTCCGCGCCCGCGGCGCGCGCCGCCTCCTCCGCCACCCGGTGGAACCCACTCCCGAGAAAAGACCGACACCCTCACCGGAACGGGGTCCCCATCCCGTCGACATTGTTAACCGAACAACAAAAGTGACTGATGTCTGATTCTGCGCAAGTCGCCTTCTCCAGAGACATTACCGGACGACATTCACCCATGCCACCCCGCCATCCACCACCTCGAATAACACTTCCCGGCATATCGGCATCACATGGAGTGATTGCACTCAGTCTGCGGGGTATCAATTTGTCAGCAAACATCACCGGAAGCGAAAATCGGAAAGGAGGTGGGCAGTGGGCCGCCCGACCGCGGCCCGCAGACGCAGGAGGGCCGCCCCGGCGGACCCCGCGAACCTCTGCCTGCCCAGCGAAGGGTGTCGCGGTGACCCGCAGCGAAGCGGCCCCGCCGGACCGGTGAGGGTCCGGGTTCTCACAGGTTCCCCGGTCACGGACCGTCTGACAAGGGTGAGGACCGTTCCGCGCGAGCGCGTCGGCCGACCGTCGAGGACACCCCCGTGCATTGCCGTGCCTCCAGAGACAGCCCCAGCCCCACCGGCCCCACGGCTCCCGTCGGGATCGAGGACCGTTATCAGTCCCGAACCGAACACGGAGCGCACCCCTGTCCAGCACGAGCAGTCCGAAAGGGGCGACCATGACCGAATCGCCGCCCGTCCCGCCACCCGAGCGGCCCGACTCCGAGGACCGGATCAGCCTCCGCGTCGCCGTCATCGCGACGCTGGGCGTCCTGTCCGGGGCCGTGGCCGGGTCCCTGACCTGGCTCGCCCACGGCAACGTCGCGAACGCCGCTCTCGTGGGCCTGGGCACCGTCGCGGCCGCGTACGTGTTCTTCCAGCGGATCATCCACTGAGGAACCGGAGCGGAGAGCCGGGCCCCGGCGCGGACCGTCCTACGCGCCGGGGCCCCTCCGTGTCCGGGGGCGGGAGCCGGGGGCGCGGTCGGGGTCACAGGACGCGGAGCGGACGAGGGCCGCGGGGCGGACGGCGGACAACGGGTGACGAACGCGGGCGGCCTCAGGGGCCGTCGGCCTCCAGGGACTCCGGGTGCCCGGCCCGGATGCGGCGGGCCACCTCGTCGAACCCGCTCCGCTCCAGGACCGCCACCTGGTCGCGGACGAAGGCGTCGCGTTCGGGCCCCGGGGCGAGGGAGTCGATCATCCCGCGCAGGATGGCCACCTGGACGTCCCGCTCGGCACCGCCGTGGTCGCCGTCCTCCTCGGCCGGCCACCAGTAGCTCTCGTACCCCTCGCCGTCCACGTCGCTGCCCGGTCCGGCGCCCGGGGCGTCCAGGTCCTCGTCGCCGTCGTCCTCCAGGTCCGCGGGCGGGGGCAGGGGCGCGTCGGCGGCGCGGGCGGGGCGGACCGCAGGCAGGGGCGCCAGGTCGTCCTCGGCGACCCGGGCGGCCTCGCGCACCGCACGGTCCTTGCGCAGGTCGGCCATCCGGCGCAGCCGGCCGGCGTCGCCCTCCGACAGCCGTAGCTCCACCTCGTCGGCCCACACCACGATCCCGCTGCCCAGGACCGCGTGCTCCACCGCCAGCCGGGCGGCCAGCTCGCACTCGGCCATGCCCTCGTCGGCGGGGTCGCTCTCGCGCACCAGCTCGGCGGCGCGGGTGACGACCGCCAGCACCGCCGGGCCCATGGGGTTGCGCAGCCGCAGGTCGACGGTGCTGGACCAGCGCCAGTGGACCACCGCGGAGAAGTGCAGGTCGTAGTCGTCGGCGGCGCTGGGCAGGGCGACCGGGCGGATCCGCCGGCCGTCCCGGGGGCGGGCGGGCGGCGCCGCGGCGGACCGGGTCCGGCCGTCGTCCCCGTCGGCGTCGGCGCCCGGGTCGATCCCGGGCTCCTCGCCGGAGCGGCGGCCGGACCGCGCGCCCCGGGCCGGGAGGAGGGCGCGGAGAGAACGGAGGGCGCGCGGTTCGAGGGCGACCGCGACCGCCAGGGACACGGGGATCCACAGCAGGCCCCACAGGCCGGTCAGGGGGTAGAGCGCCGCCGGGACGAGCACCGCGGCGATCGCGAGCACGACGGGACGGACGCGGATGACGGGGGCTACGGTGGGCCTCCTCTCGCACACGGCCGCTGGGAAGGGACGCGGGCCCGGGGGTAGGGTCACGGAACGCGGGCCCCGGGCCGTGCGCGCCGCCGACCGGGGACGTTCTCCGTATCGGACCAGTCTGCCCGAGATCCGGAGCGCGTGCGCCGCCCTCCGGGGTTCCGGCGCGGGTGTGGCGAACATCCGGCCACGGGAGGATGTCGCCGCGACCGACATCGGGGGAACAAGAGGGCGCGTGTCGGCCTTCTGTGATCCGGCCCCTCGCATGACATAACAGAATGCGGACACACCTTCCCCCAACGACCGTTCCCCCGCACCGACCCTGTTCCCGCTCCCGGGGAGTCCCGCGATGTCCTCCGCTCCCGCTTCCGCCGCCACGGAACGCCGTTTCCGTCCGGAGGTGCAGGGACTGCGCGCCGTCGCCGTCCTGCTCGTCCTCGTCTACCACCTGGATCCGTCGCTGCTGCCGGGCGGCTACGTCGGCGTCGACGTGTTCTTCGTGATCTCCGGCTTCCTCATCACATCGCTGCTCTACCGCGAGGCGTCGGGGCAGGGCCGGGTCTCCGTGGCCCGGTTCTACGCGCGCCGCGTCCGGCGCCTGCTGCCGGCGGCGACGGTGGTGCTGGTGGTAACGGGGGCCGCGTCGTACTTCCTGCTGCCGGTGACCCGGCTGACCGACACGATGTGGCAGCTGGTCGCCTCGGCCGCGTACGTGGAGAACCTCTACCTGGCGCGGCAGTCGGTGGACTACCTGGCGTCGGAGGTGGCGCCCTCCCCGGTGCAGCACTTCTGGTCGTTGTCGGTGGAGGAGCAGTTCTACCTGGTGTGGCCGCTGCTGTTCATCCTGTGGGCGGCGCTGCGCCGCCGGGGCGCGGGCACCGGGACGCTGGTGGCGCTGCTGGGTTCGCTGCTGGCGGCGTCGCTGCTGTGGTCGGTGGCCACGACGGGCGGGGAGCCGTCGGCGTACTTCCTGCCCACGACCCGCGCCTGGGAGCTGGCGGTGGGCGGCCTGCTGGCCGTCGGCCTGGCCCACGGCCGCCTGTCGGAGCGGGTGCGCCTGCCGCTGGGCTGGGCGGGGCTGGCCGCCATCGTCGCGGCGGCCGTGTTCTACGACGAGGCGACCCCGTTCCCGGGGTGGGCCGCGCTGCTGCCGGTGCTGGGGGCCGCGGCGGTGATCGCTGCCGAGCACGTGCAGGGCCCCCTGTCGGCGTCGGCTCCGCTGAGCACCGCCCCGGCGCGCTGGGTGGGCGACGTGTCGTACTCGCTGTACCTGTGGCACTGGCCGCTGATCGTGCTGGCCCTGGCGGTGACCGGCCGCGACGAGCTCGGCTGGGCACTGGCCGCCGCCGTGGGCACGGCCTCGCTGCTGCTGGCCTGGGCGACCAAGGTGTGGGTGGAGGACCCGGTCCGGGACCACCGCCTGGTCCGCGGCGGCCGGGGCGCCCTGGCCGCCGCGGTCTCGGGGGTGCTGGTGGTGGCCGCGGTCGGCGCGACCCTGTACGTGCGGGTGGACCGCGTCGAGTCGGTGGAGTTCGACCCGAGCGTGCACGTGGGGCCGCAGGCGCTGGGCCAGGCGCCCACGGGCGACCCGGTCTACCCGCCGCCGGTGCGGGCCGAGGACGACGCCCCGGTGCTGTACGACGACGACTGCCAGGCGTCCCAGACGGCGGCGGCGCCCGAGGACCCGTGCGTGTACGGCCCCGAGGACGCCGACCGGACGGTGGCGGTGGTCGGGGACTCGCACAGCGCCCAGTGGGTGCCCGCGCTGATGGGCCTGGGCGAGGAGCGGGGCTGGCGGCTGGTGCTGTACACCAAGTCGTCGTGCGCGTTCACCGACACCATGACCAAGGGCCCCGAGGGCGGCCCGTACGAGTCGTGCCAGGAGTGGAACCGGGCCGTGGTCGAGGAGCTGACCGAGCTGCGGCCCGACCTGGTGGTGACCAGTTCCTCCACCTCGGCGGTCCCGGCGCAGGGCGGCGAGGAGGACCGGGTGCCGATGCTGGCCGAGGGCATGACCCGGCTGTGGGGCGAGCTCGGCGAGGTGTCGGGGCCGATCGTGGCGCTGCGCGACACCCCGCGCCAGCGCCGCGACGTGGTGGAGTGCGTGGCCCGCAACCCCGAGGACCCCGGGGAGTGCACCATCCCCCTCTCGGAGGCGTTCAAGCGCGACGACCCCCAGGAGCGGGCCGTCGACTCCCTGCCCGGCGAGACCGCCCTCGTGGACATGAGCGACCTGTTCTGCGCGGGCGGCGAGTGCCCGGCCGTGATCGGCAACGTGATGGTCTACCGCGACTCGGGGCACATCACCAACACCTACGTCTCGCTGCTCACCGACCACCTCGGCGAACGCCTCGACGAGGCCCTCTCCTGATCCCCGGGTCCCGCGCGGCGCGCTGTGCGGCGCGCCGCGCGGGCCCCGGGCCGCACAGGGCCACCGGCGGCCCCGGGGGTATACGGACGGCCATCGGGAAACCGATAAGTCACTCCCGGCCGCATTTCGGTCGCATTCCGGAAAAGTTCTCCAGAGAACAAAAGGAGACGAATGTGACCTGGGACGCCACACCCTCCACGGGTTGACGTGTTTCCCTTTTTCCGCCACCTCCGCCGGAGTATCCTCGGCAAAAGGAGACCGGTAACGCCACTTGTGGAAATCGGCGGTGAAAGGCGGCCCGATGACGGCGTCCGACGACACGGCAACCCCCGACTCCCCCCGCCCCCTGGAACAGGTCCTCGCCTCCCTCGACGACCGGCTGTCCGCCCTCGACGAGCGCGCCCGGCACCGGGAGTCGGTCATCGACCGCCTGCACGCCGAGAACCGTGAGCTGCGCGCCGGCCAGGACCGCACCCTCTTCGACCCCGTCGTCACCGACCTCGTCCACCTGCACGACCAGCTCGCCCGCGAGGCCCGCGGCCTGCGCGAGCGCGGCGAGGAGCGGCTGGCCGACCTGCTGGCCGGGTTCGCCGACGACACCCTGCTCTCCCTGGAGCGGCTGGGCGTCGAGCCCGTCCACGCCGACGTCGGCGACCCCTTCCGCGCCGACCTGCACCGTCCGCTGGCCACCGTCGACCACCCCGACCCGGCGCGCGACGGCACCGTCGCCGAGATCACCGCCCCCGGCTTCCGGGACACCGTCACCGGGCGGATCCGGCGCCGGGTCCACGCCCGCTTCTTCCGCCACGTCGGCCCGGCGTCCCCCGAGGGGGCCGCCACACCTGGGAAAGGCTCATGACCACCTACGGAATCGACCTGGGCACCACCTACTCCTGCACGGCGTTCGTGGACGGCACCGGCCGGGCCACCGTCACCAAGAACGCCATGGGCAACGACACCACCCCCTCCGTCGTGTACTTCGAGTCCGCCCACAACGTCGTGGTCGGCGAGGAGGCCAAGAACACCGCCCTCCTCTTCCCCGACATGGTCGTCTCCCTGGTCAAACGGCAGATGGGCACCGACGCCCGCTACGAGTTCCACGGCCGGGCCCACGACCCGGAGTCGGTCTCGGCACTGATCCTGCGCGAGCTGGCCCGGGCCGCCGGCGAGCACACCCGGGACAAGGTCGAGGACGTGGTCATCACCGTGCCCGCCTACTTCGGCGTGCACGAGAAGGAGGCCACCCGCCGCGCCGGGCTCATCGCCGGCCTGAACGTGCTGGACGTGGTGCCCGAGCCGGTGGCCGCCGCCCTGCACTACCAGAGCCTGGACTCCGGCTCGGGCGTGCGCCACCTGCTGGTCTTCGACCTGGGCGGCGGCACCTTCGACACCACGGTCATCCGGGTCGAGGACGAGGACGTGCGCGTGGTGTGCACCGACGGCGACCACCGGCTGGGCGGGGCGGACTGGGACCACAAGCTCGCCGACCTGCTGCTGGAGCTGTTCACCGAGCACCACCCGGACCCCGACCCGGCCGGGGACGAGCAGTTCCTCCAGGACGTGGCGTCGGCGGCCGAGCAGATCAAGCGCTCGCTCAGCACCCGCGAGCGCGCTCGGCACAACCTGCGCTTCGCCGGGTCGACGGTGCGCGTGGAGTTCACCCGCGGCGACCTGGAGGCCCTCACCTCCGACCTGCTGGAGCGCACCCTCACCATCACCGAGCGCACCCTGGAGGCGGCCCGCGAGCGCGGAGTGGAGCGGCTGGACGACGTCCTGCTGGTGGGCGGGATGACCCGCATGCCGGTGGTGGCGCGGTCGCTGCGCGAGCGCTTCGGGTTCGAGCCGCACCTGCACGAGCCCGACCTGGCGGTGGCCAAGGGCGCCGCCCTGTTCGCCCTGGTCCGGCAGGTCAAGAACGTCATGGAGGCGCCGGACCGCGACCCCGCCGAGCGCGCCCGCCGGGCCGAGGAGGTGGGCGCCGCCCTGGGCATCACCCGGGAGGAGGTGGAGCGGCTGGCGAACAAGACCGTCACGGGCGTGTCGCCGCGCGCCTTCGGGGTCAAGGCCACCGACGGCTCCGACCCGGTGTTCGCGACCGACCCGGGCCGGGCCCGCCAGTACATCAGCCACCTCATCCGGGCCAACACGCCGCTGCCGGTGACGGTGGAGGACGGGTTCGCGACGGTGTGGCCGGACCAGGAGCAGGTCGAGATCGACGTGTGGGAGCAGGCCGGCTCGGTGGCCTCCGAGGAGCTGGAGCACAACCTCCGGATCGGGGACGCCCTGCTCACCGGGCTGCCCAAGGGCCCGGCGGGGACGCCGTTCCGGATCGAGTTCAGCCTGGGCGCCACCGGGATGCTCGCGGTGCGCGGCTGGGATCCGGCCGGCGGCAGCGAGATCCGGTTCGACATCCGGATCGGCGGGATGGGCGAGGAGGAGGTGCGCCGGGCCCGGGACGCCATCGCGTCGATCCGCACCTCGGGGTGACCCCGGGGCCCGCCGGACGCGGGCGCGGGGACGGTGCGGAGCGGACTGCGGCGAGGGAGCGGACGGCGGTGCCCTGGGACGTACGGGAACGGCGGCGGTACGAGGACGAGGTGCTGGCGGCGGCGCGCACCGGCGGGCCGCCCGCCGACCTGTTCGTGCGCTACGGGGTGGGCCCGGAGCTGGAGCGGCGGCTGGCCGCCGACCCGGGGGCGTTCGCCGCGCACGTCGCGGCGGTGTGCACCTACTGGCGGGGGCTCCAGGCGCGGCGCCGCACCCTGCGCCGAGTCCTGGTGGACCTGGTGGCGGCGCACGAGCGGCTGGACCGGGAGGGCGCGCTCACCCACGCGCACTTCTCCCGGGTGCGGGACGAGACCGCGCGGCGGGCGCTGGCGGAGTGGTCCGACATCGTCGACGGGCTCGCCACCTCCCTGGTGGACCGCTGGTCGCTGCGGGCGATGGCCGGGTCGGTGGGCCTGCCCGAGGCCGAGGCCGAGCACCTGCTGCGGGAGCGGGGCGTGCGGGTGGTGGAGCGCCTGCCGGAGCTGCCGGTGCAGCCGCCGGTGCGGACCTTCCGCAGCCTGCGCGACAACCTGCGCACCCGGGGCGCGGTGTTCTCCCCCGAGGTGGTGTTCGGGGCGGGGCGGCTGGCGGGCGGATTCACGGTGGTGGACGGGTTCCGGCTGGCGGACGGCGGCGTCCTGGACGACGCGGCGCTGGACGAGGCGGTGGCGCGGGTGCAGGTGGAGCCGCTGACCGAGGGCAAGGCGGCGGCGGAGAGCGTGCTGGGCGTGCTGCGTTCCTGTGGCTCCCAGGTCGAGCGCGACGCCGTGGTGCTGTGGGAGGTCGCCGAGGACCTGCGGGCGCGGCCGGCCGAGGTGGGCGAGGCGGCGCTGGCCCGCCCCTGGGTCCGCCGGGGGCTGCTGGAGCCGGAGGCGGCCCTGCTGGCGGCGGCGGTGCGCCGCCGCCCGGCGGGGTCGGACCGGATCGCCCGCGCCGAACGCGAGGTGCGCGACCTGCTCGCCGACGACCAGCTGCGCCAGGCCCAGGCCGCGGCGGCGGACCTGCCCGCCGACCACGGGCTGGCCGCCCAGGTCCGGGAGCGCGCGGCCCGGGTGGACGAGCTGTCGGCCCGGGCGGAGGCGGCGCTGCGCGGGGGCCGAGACGAGGAGGCGGCGCGGGCGCTGGCCGACGCCTGCGCGCTGGCCGCCGACGACGAGGCCCTGGTGGCGCGCCTGGGCGAGGTGCCGCCGCTGCCGCCGCGCGAGGTGCGCGCCCGGGTGGAGGGGCGCGGCGCCGTGGTGGTGTGGCGGCCCAGCCCGAGCCTGGTGGGGCGGATCGGCTACCGGGTGCTGCGCCGGGTGGGCCGCGGCGGCCGGGAGGTGCCGGTCGGAGAGGTGAACGGAACGGAGCTCATCGACCCGGGGCTGCCGGTGGGCGCGGAGGTGCGGTACACGGTGGCGGCGGTGCGTGAGGGGCGGGGCGTCTCCGAGCCGGTCGGGACCGACCCGGTGCTGCTCGCCCCGGAGGTCGCGGACCTGTCCGTGCACGCGGGCGAACGGGACGTGTCGGGGTCGTGGCGGGTGCCGCCGGAGGCGGTCCGGGTGGAGGTGGTGCGCGGCGAGGGCGCCCCGCCGCGGGGCGGCGACGGGGTCCGTGTGGCGACCGACGGGATGGGGTTCCGGGATCCGGACGTGCGGCCGGACGTGGAGTACTACTACCGCGTGCGGGCGGTGTACCTGACCTCGGGAGGTTCGGCCTGCGGCTCGGAGGGGCTGGTGCGCCGGGTGGTGCCGGGCCCGCCCCCGCCACCGGTGGAGGACCTGCTGGTGGTGCCGGACGACGAGGGCGGGTTCACCGCCTCCTGGACCCCGCCGGCCCGCGGGCGCGTGTCCCTGCGTACCGCGCCCGCCCCGCCGCCCTGGCCCCCGGGCGCCCGCGTGCCCCCGGCCGACCTCGCCGCGCACGGCGCCCCCGTGCCCTTCACCGACCCGCCCGCGCCCCCCGGGCCCGGCGGCGCCGGTGGTGCCGCCGAGTCCGGAGTGGTCCGTAGCGGACGGCGCACCGGCCGCCCGCCGGTGACCGCAACGGTGACGCCTGCGCCCCCGCAGACCCCTGATGCCCGCGGGGTACGGGTGACGCCCCCACCGGCGATGCCCGAGCCCTCCTGGACCGCCGGTGCCCCCGGGACGGCTGGAAGCCGCGGGACGGCCGGTGCCTCTGGGACGCTCGATGCCCACAAGGCGATTGAGATATCCGAGACGATCGGGCACCGGGTGATGCCCGAGAGCACTGGTGCCCCCGGGACGGCCGATGCCCACGAGGCGATCGGGACATCCGAGACGACCGGGCACCGGGCGGCGGCCGAAGGACTCGGTACCGCCGGTGCCCCTGGAACGGCCCGGCACGCCGAGACGCCCGGGCACCGGGCGGCGGCCGAGGGATCCGGCACGGCCGGTGCCTCCGAGGGAACGGGCACTGCGCGGTCGGAGCGGGTGCGGGTGGGGGTGGCGCTGGGGGCGGGGACGCACCACGTGGTGGCGGTGACCTCGTGCGGCGACCAGGCCGTGGTCGGCGGTTCCGTGCGGGTGGTGGCCGTGCCCGCCGTGGCGGGGCTGCACGCACGGCGGTTCGGCGACCTGGTGCGGCTGGGCTGGACCTGGCCCGACGAGGCGGCCGCCGCCCGGGTGTCCTGGCGCTCCTTCGGCTCCCCGCAGGGCGGAGAGCGCCTGTGCGAGCGCCCCCGGTACGAGGCCGGGGGCGGGTTCGAGGCCCCCATGGGCCCCGGCCCGGTGCGGGTGGCCGTGCGCGCCGTCGTCGGCGGCGTCCCGGGCCCGCCCGCCGCCCTCACCGTCCCCGGCGGCCCCGTGCTCGACTACCACGTCGTCCCCGCCGGGCTGCTGCGCCGCGACCGGCGGGTCACCCTGGCCGCCCGGACCGACTGCACCTCCCCGCGCGTCGCCGTCGTCTACGCCGAGGGCGGGTTCCCGCCGGACCGCGCCGACCAGGGCCGGGTGCTGGCCGTGTTCCCGTCCCAGCGGCTCACGGCGGGCCGGCGGCTGTCCCTGCGGGTCCGCCCGCCCCGGCCCTCCGGCCCCGCCTGGCTGGTGTGCCTCCCCGTGGGGGACGACCCGGACGGCACCCGGCTGTGCCAGCCCTCGGTGAAGGAGCTCCGCCTTTGACCGCTCTCGACCTGCTGCGCCCGGCGCGCGCCGACCGCCTCGTGTGCCCCTACTGCTACACCCGGCTCACCGAACGCCTCATCCTGTTCCGCTGCACCGGCCGCCCCGGCCCCGACGGCTCCCGGTGCGCCCCCGTCGACGACGCGGCGGTCCGCGCCCACCTGGGCCGCCGCGAGCGCCTGCCGCCGGTGTTCGCCGCCGACGGCCGCCGCCCCCGCGCGGTGTGCCCCGACTGCGGCGCCTCCACCGCGACCCGGGTGTGCGTCACCTGCCACGCGCGGCTGCCGGTGAACTTCGGCCGCATCCCCGGCCGCCTCATCGCCCTGGTCGGCGCCCGCGAGTCCGGCAAGACCGTGTTCATGACCGTGCTCATCCACGAGCTGATGCACCGGGTCGGCGCCCGGTTCCAGGCGTCGGTCGGCGGGTCCGACGACCACACCCGGCACCGCTTCCACACCGACTACGAGTCCCCGCTGTACGACGACGCCCGCCTGCTGGCCGCCACCCGCCGCACCGGGGCGGCCCGCGAGCCCCTGGTGTTCCGGTTCACCACCCGCCCGCGCGGCCCGTGGTCGCGCCGCCCCCGGCACACGCTGCTGTCGTTCTTCGACACCGCGGGCGAGGACCTCACCACACAGGAGAGCGTGGAGACCAACCTGCGCTACCTCGACAACGCCGACGGGGTCATCCTGCTGCTGGACCCGCTGCGGATGCGGGGCGCCCGTGCCGAGGCCGCCCCCGGCACCCCCCTGCCGCCGCCCGAACGCTCCGAGCACCCGCCGCTGGACATGCTCAGCCGGGTCACCGACCTGCTGCTGCACCGGGCGGGCTCGCCCTCGCGGCTCATCCCCGTTCCGATGGCGGTGTGCCTGACCAAGCTCGACGTGTTCCACGACGCGCTCGACCCGGGCTCGCCGCTGCGCCGCCCCCAGCCCGACGCCCCCTACTTCGACGAGTCCGACAGCCGCGACGTGCATGTCCAGATCCGGCGGCTGCTGCACCGGTGGGACGGCGGCCGCATCGACGCGCACATCACCAACCACTACGCCGACGCCCGGTACTTCGGGGTGTCGGCGCTCGGGCACGCCCCCGACGCCGAGCAGCGCCTGCGGGGCGGGGTGCGCCCCTACCGGGTCGCCGACCCGTTCCTGTGGATGCTCGGCGGCTTCGGTGTGGTCCCGTCCCGCGAAGGGCGGTCCTGATGGGTTTCGCGCAGCTCTACTACACCTCGTGCGAGCACGGGCTGTCGGGGTACGCGGGCTACCAGTTCAACGCGGCCACGCCGGGGGTGGACCAGCGGGTGCTGCAGGAGGTGGAGCGGTTCACCGTGTACGAGCCGCCCGGCGGCCGGGTGGAGGAGCACCCGGTGAACCTGTGCTACTCCCCCGACCTGGGCGGGTACCCGGTGGTGAGCCGGATCGTGTCGTGCGGCCCGGACCCGTCGGGGCGGCCGGGCAACTACTTCGCGCACAGCCTGGTGGGGGCGGGCGGACCGCTGGCGGCCGAGCTGTGGGACGCCGACTTCTGGGTGTCGGCCCCGGTGTCCGACCGCGACCTGCCGGTGCTGGAGGTGCCCGGCGGACCGCTGGGCCGGGCGCGCACCGACTCCTGGGTGCGCCGCCGCCCGCCGGAGCTGGTGGTGCGGCTGCTGGCGGCGGTGGACGCCGCGATCGCCGGGGGGCGGCCGGTGGTGCTGGTCGCCGACAGCGCGACGGTGGCGCACTGGGTGGCGGCGCTGGCGCACCTGCTGCCGCCGGACCGGGCCCGGGCCATGGCGTTCTCGACCTACTGCGCCAGCCCCCAGGAGACGTTCGCCCACGTGGTGGGGGTGCCGCCGGGCGTCGACCTGGAACCGCTGCGGGGCCGGTTCACGGTGGTGGACCCGGTGGTGGGCGCGCTGGACGCGCTGCCCGCCCCGCCGCCCGCGAGCGGGGAGGCGGCCGCCCGGGCGGTGACGGCGGGGACCGCGGGGGCCGAGCGGCTGTGGCGGGCGGCGGGGCGCCGCGCGGGCGGCCGGGAGGCCTCCCTGGCGGACTGGCACCCGGTGCTGGTCGCCACCGAGCTGCTCGCCGCCCCGTCCGCCGCCCCGCCCGGCGCCCCCTCTACAGGTGTGACGGCGGCGGAGCTGCGCGCGGTGCGCGCCTGGCTCCCGGCTGCCGTGGAGTGGCTGCCCGCCCGGGACGCCGCGGCGCTGGCCGACCGGGTGGTCGACGACGGGGCGGCCGACGCCCGCGTGCTGGCCGACCTGCAGAGGGTGGCGCACCGGACGGGTTCGCCCGCGCTGATCGGCCGGCTGGACCGGCTGGTGGTCCACCGCTGCCTGGACGGGATCGTGGCGGGGGCGGCGGCCCCGGCCGCGCTGCCGACGCGTTCCGAACCGGTGCGGGAGGCGGCGCGGGAGCGGATCGCCGACCTGCTCTCGGCGCCGTTCCCCGGCTCCGCCGCGCCCGGCCGGGACGGCGTTCCGGAGTGGACGCCGCCGGAGCGGGCGGTGGAGCTGCTGCGCTGGTCCCGTGCCTGCGGCCTGGTCCCGTCGGCCCTGGCGCTGGAGCGGTACGGGCACGGGGTGGTGGGCCCGCTGCTGGCGGCCGCCCCGCCGGGGGACGCCCCCGGACCGGCGGTCGAGGCCCTGCTCTCCGCCCACCCGGAGGTGCGGCGCGGGGCCGCGGCCCGGCTGGCCGACCTGCCCCGGGACCGGCTGGGCGAGCTGGCGTGCGGCCCGGTGGGCGCGCTGTTCACCGGGGACCGCGACGGCGGGGCGCTGCTGCGGGAGCTGCGGCGGTTGGGCCTGGACGGGCGGGAGGACCCGGCCCGGCTGCTGGAGGAGGTGGCCGTGATCCGCGTCGGGGGCCGGGCGGCGGGCTCCCCCGGGGTACCGGCGCACGACGTGGACGCGGCACTGTTGGACGAGGTGTGGGGGCGCGGGCACGGCCCCCGGGCCGCGCTGCGCACGCTGCGGGTCCTGGGGACGGGGGTGCGGACGGCCCCGGACGTGGCGGGGTGGGTGTGCGCTCCGCTGCTGGCCGCTCCCCCGGTGGGCGCCGAACCCGCCTGGCACGCCCTGGCCGAGGAGGTGGCGGGCCACGCGCTGCGCGGGGGGATCCCGGCGGAGGCAGAACGGGTGCTCGGCGACCGGGCGGCCCTGGAGGCGGCCCTGACCGCCTGGTCGCGGACGGTGGAGTCCGGCGCGGCCGACGCCCCCGGACCGTGGCCCCTGCTGGCCCGGTCGCACCCCACCCCCGTCGACGTGTCGCTGCGGGCCGTGGCCGCGCTGCTGCTGGACCGGTGGGGGCCGCCGACCGCGGCGCGGGTGCTGCGGGACTGCCCGGAGGAGGTGTTCGTCGCCTACCGGGAGGCGGCCGCCCACCGCCTGTGCGACGACCCGCCGGACACCGGCGCCGCCGCCCGCGTGTACCTGGCGGCGCTGCGGTCGGGGCTGGGCCCCGGGCGGGCGGCGGTCGTGGAACAGGAGGTGCTGCTCCCGGCCCTGGCGGGCTGGGGGCGGCGGAACACCGGGCGGGTGCGGCGGCGGCTGCCGCGCGGGGAGGCCGCCGGGTTCGACCTGTGGGTGCGCGGGCACCGGTCCCGGCGCGGCCTGTTCGGGGTCCGGGGAGGTGACCGGGTGTGAGCGGCGTCCGCGGACACGACGGCGGTGCGGCCCGGCCCGAGGCCGCCCTCCTGGGCGTTCTCCTGCTGGTCTCGGTGGGCGCGGTCGTGGTGCTGCTGCGCTGGTGGATCCTGGCGGCGGTGGTGAGCCTGCTGGTCGGCACGGGGGTGCTGGCCGCGGTGGCGGGCCTGGTCGTGCTGACGTGGCTGTACCTGCGGGAGGTGCACCGGGTCATGCTCGGCGGCGACCACCCCGCCGAGCCCGTGCCCGACGGCCGAGAGGAGCCGGCCCACCGCGGGTACCACGGCGGCCCGGCCTGGTGGGACCTGTGCGCGGCGGTGCGGCGCACCTGGCGGGCGTCCGCGCTGTGGGGCGTGCTGCTGCTCCCCCACGTCACCGCCCACGCCCTGGTGGTGGGCGCCTACCTGGCCGCCGCCTGGTCCCTGGCCGGGGCGCTGCGTCTGGTGGACACGGGGCTGCGGACGGTGCGCCGGATCCGGATGGTGTGCCCGGAGTGCTACCGGCGGCTGCCCTACCCGGCCTACCTGTGCGGCCGCTGCGGGCGTCGGCACGACCGGGTCCGCCCGGGCGCGCGCGGCCTGCTGCGCAGGCGCTGCCGCTGCGACCGCACCCTGCCCACCCTCATCCTGCTGGGCGCGGCCGACCTGGAGACGCTGTGCCCGCACTGCGACCGGCCGCTGGAGCACCGGCCCGGGGAGGCGCGCGAGTTCCTGCTGCCGCTGTTCGGCGGCACGGGGGCGGGCAAGACCCGGCTGGCGGCGGGACTGCACCTGGCCCTGGAGCAGGCGGCCCGGCACGGGTCGGACTCCTACCTCGAACCACTCGGCGAGGAGGCGGCGCGGCTCTCCCGCGAGGGCGCGCGCGTGTCGGCCCCCGACCACCGCACCCGCCCCACCCCGCCGGGCCGCAAGGTGCGCGCGGCGACGGCGCGGCTGGGGGCGGGGCGCCGGGCCCTGGTCCTGCAGGTGTTCGACGCCGCCGGGGAGCGGTTCAACCGCTCCGCCACCACCGAGGAGCTCGCCTACCTGGGCGAGGCGTCCACGTTCGTGCTGGTGGTGGACCCGCTGGGGATCCCGGCGGTGTGGCGCTGCCTGACCGCCGCCGAACGCGACCGGCTGGCCGGGGAGCGCTCGCACACCCGCGACCCGGAGCTGGCCTACGGCACGGTGCGCGACGAGGTCGAGCGCGGCCGGCGGTCTCCCGAACGCGGCCCGAGCGGCCGGCTCGCGGTGGTGGTCACCCGCGGCGACCTGGTACGCGGCACCTCCGTGGACCCGGGCGCGGCCCCGGTGCGCGAGTGGGCCGAGCACCGCCTGGGGCTGGGCAACCTGCTGGCCCGGGCGGAGGCGGACTTCGGGACGGTGCGGGTGTTCCTGACCTCGGCGGTGGCCGGCCCCGACGGGCGGGCCGACCCCAGCCTGCACGGGCTGGCGGCCTGGCTGCTGCTCCCCGAGGGTCGGGCGTTCGCCGAGCTGGCCTGCGGCCCGGCGCCCGCCGCGGCGGGCGGCGCCCGGTGACCCCGCCGCCGGTCCCGCGCGGCCACCGTGCGGCGCGCCGGGCCATCGCCGCCGCCGTGTACGTGCTGGCCGTCGCCCTCACCCTGGTCCTGGCCGCCGCGCTCGTCCACGCGGGCACCGACATGGTCGTGCGCACCTGGGAGTACGCCGCCCACCGCGCCCGCTGACCCGGGCCGGCCCCGGTCCCCGGGCGGTCCGCGGCGCGCAACGGGGCGACCCGGCGCCCCGGCCGCGCGCGGGCGCGGGCGCGGGCGGTCCGGGATCATGGGGCGGTACAACCCAGCCACCAGGAGGGACGCCCCATGGCCGTCTACGCCGTCACCTACATCTACGCCGAGAACAGCACCGCCGCCCGCAACGAGCACCGCCCCGCGCACCGCGAGTACCTGAACGGGCTCTCCGAGCAGGGCGTCAACCTGGTCTCGGGCCCGTTCGGCGCCCAGGACGACCCGGGCGCGCTGCTGCTGTTCCGCGCCGACTCGGCCGAGGAGGTGCGCGCCCTGCTGGAGAAGGACCCCTTCGTCCTGGAGGGCGTGGTCGCGGAGACCGTGGTCCGCGAGTGGATCGCGGTGCTGGGCCCGCTGGCGGAGCACCTCCGGCCGTAGGACGCGGGACCGCCGGGGCGTGTCAGAGCAGGCCCTGCTCCTCGTAGTAGCCCCGCACCCCGGGGTGCAGGGTGTCGGGGTCGATCCCGACCAGCGCGTTCTCCACCCGGACCCACTCCCCGTGCGTGGCCTCGGCCAGCCCCGCGTACATGGTCTCCACCAGCAGGCGGGCGAGTTCCCCGTCGAGCCCGGGCGGGGCGTAGAGCGTGTCCCAGGTGCTCACCAGGGTGATCTCCTCCTCCTGGCCGAGGTAGGTCCGCGCGTCGACGGCGACCGGGGAGTAGAAGGAGACCTCCCCGGCGACCTCCTCCGCCGTCCCTGCGCCGATGTCCAGGACGCGCACCTCATATCCGAGGGAGTCGATGGTGTCGACCTCCCCGGCGGGGAGCGCGTCCATGATCGCGTACGCGTCGGCCACGTCCTCCTCGAACAGGCCCCGGCCCAGGGGTGTGTCCCGGTCGTCGACGAAGGCGACCCGGTCCGCCAGGCCGGCGGTCTCCAGGACGAGCCCCGCGGCCGACTCGAGGTCCTCGGGGTGCGCTCCCTCCCCGATGGCGACGGTGCGCCCGGCGAGGTCGTCGAGGGTCCGGATGCCGGAGTCGGCGGGGACCACGAAATGGAGCGCCCCCGAGGGGCGGACGTTGCCCAGCACCCGCACCTCCTCGACGCCCTCGACCGGTTCTCCGCCCGGCGCGTCGGTGCCGTGCAGGACTCCGTGGTGGAACACGTTCGAGGACATGAGCACGTCGGTGCGGTACGGCCCGTCCTGCCGGACGCCCTCCACCCCGCCGAGCAGGCCGGCGAAGTCGTGCGCCGGGTCGCGCGCGGTGTCGGTCTCGAAGGCGACCTGCGGGATCTGCTCGCTCCAGAGCTCGGCGAGGTCGTCGGCGACCCCCTGTGCGTCGCCGTTGTACCAGGCTTCGGACCAGGCGTAGCCGAGCACGTGGTCGCCCGCGTAGGCGGGCGCCTCCGGTTCCTCCGACGCGGCCCGTTCGGCCGCGGGGTCCGGTGAGAACGGGTCCAGGTACACCAGGCCCGCGCCCAGGCCCACGGCCACCAGTGCGGCACCGGCGGCCAGGGGCCATTTGAGTGAACGACGGGACTGTTGTGCCCCATCAGGGGATGTGTTCACCTATGTCCTTTCAAGGACTGGTTCTTCTGTTGTAGGGCGGGATTGTACGCCTTTCCGATTCGCTGTTCGCCGAACGAACGCCGTACCCGCCGTGAACTCCGTCCGCACCCCGGCCTGGGACCGGGGCGCGGACGGAGTTCACGGCGGAGCGCCCCGGCTCACTCCGGGAGGAACCCGTTGTCCTTCAGCCACTGCGGGTCGGGCTCGACCATCTGGAGGATCTCCACGAACAGCCCCTGCGGCCCGGCGACCTGGAAGCGGTACTGCCCCCAGGCCTCGCGGCTCAGCGGCAGCGTGACCTCCAGCCCGGCCTCGCGCAGGCGCTTCTCCTCCGCCTCCACGTCGGGGACGAGGAAGGCCACGAGGGCTCCGGAGACGGCCCGGCCGCGCAACCCCTCCGGGGAGGAGTCGTGGTCGCGGGCGACGAAGTCCAGCGAGAAGTTCTTGTGCTGCGGGTGCTGGGTGTTGATGTACCAGCCGATGTCGATGCCGAGCTCGAACCCGAAGTGCTCGACGAACCAGTCGGCGGCCGCGCGGGGCTCGTCGCACAGGTAGGCGGTGCCGATGAGGTTCACATGCATGGTGTCTCCCTGGGGTAGGCTGTTGACCACTGCACTTAAAGTACTACACGTGAAGTTATTCGTGCAACACGCTTCCCCTGGCCGGGGGAACGCAGAGAGAGGAGGCGGACGATGGTCCGCAGGAACCCCGAGCGCCGCCGCGCCCTGCTGGACGCCGCCATCGACGTGCTCGCCGAGGAGGGCGCGCGCGGGCTGACCTTCCGCGCCGTGGACGCCCGCGCGGGCGTCCCCACCGGCACCGCGTCCAACTACTTCAGCGACCGCGCCCAGCTGCTGCTGCAGGCGGGCGCCCACGTCCACGTGCGGCTGACCCCCACCGAGGAGTTCATGGCGTCGTTCGCCGACGCCGCGCCCAGCCGCGAACAGACCCGCGCCGGCATGCACGACCTGCTGCGCCGGATCCGGGGCGACCGCAACGGCTACCTGGCCCTGCTGGAACTGCGCCTGGAGGCCAACCGCCACCCGGGCATCCGCGCGGAGCTCACCCGCACCATCCGCGACACCCTGGAGGACAACGTGCGCCTCCACCTGGAGGGCGGCTTCCCCGGGGACCGCTCCACCGTGATCACGCTCTACCTGGCGATGACCGGCCTGTTCCTGGAGTCCCTGACCCTGCCCGACGTGCTCGGCGACGAGGACACCGGGGCGCTGGTGGACCGGATGATCGACACCATCGTCCCCCCGGGCTGACCGGGTCCGGACGCGCCGAAGGCGGGCCGCGGCCCGCCTTCGGTGTCGTCCCGGGTGTCTAGCGCGGGGCCTTGCCGGGCTCCCGTCGGGGAGCCGCGCGGCCGGCCTCGGATCCCTGCGGGGGCACGCCCGAACCCTGGGCGCCCGCCCCCGGGCCCGCCTGCCCCCGGGCCCCCTGCCAGCCCGCGTTGGCCTGGGAGAAGGCCTGCTGCGCCCGCTCGTCCCGCTCCTTGCGGAGGAAGCGCTCGCTCTCGCCCAGCAGCATGGTGGTCAGCCACACGGCGGCGCCGACGTCGTCGGTGAGGCCGAGCAGCGGCACGAACAGCTCGGGGACGAAGTCGATCGGCGAGACGATGTAGAGCGTCAGGGCGATCATGCCGAGCATCTTGGCCGCGCTCATCTCGGGGTAGCGGCCCCGGACCTTGGCCCACATCATGCGCGGAACGGCTCCGGCCCGCTGCCACACGGAGATGTTGCCGTCCGTGTTCTGGATGACCTGCCAGGCGGCGGCGCCCGCGGCGGCGCGGTTTTCCTTGCGCATCGTTCGTCTCCTCTGGGGGGCGCGTGGCTTCTCACGATATGACGCGAAACCCGCTCTGATCGTTCCCGGTGGGACGGCCGCCAACCGCGAAGAGACGAATACGACACCCGACCGTGCACCTGGGGCAACACCCATCCCTGCGCCACCACCCTCCACGTCCGCCCCAGGGTGCGGGAAAAACGGGAGTGCGGTTGTCCACAACCGGACCCTGGTCCCTGGTGACGAAAGAAAAAGGAGGGCATTCTAGGGGGGTCGCCAGAACGCCGCACACACGCGAACGCAGTACCAGAACAACGGACACCAGCCAAAAAAGAGGACATAACAGACAAAAGGCCCAAGAGTCGACGACCAGCACGGTGACCCGGCGCCCCCCGTGGCCGCACGCGGTCGCCGGGACCCCCGGAACCCCCGCGTACCAGGGCCGCCGGAGAACGACGGCCGCCCCGCGGCCCGCCCCCACGTGCCCCGGGGTCCGACCCCGCCCTCCCTCGAGACCGAGATCAGCGCCCTTCCCCCGTCGATCGCGGAAAAACGCGAGGGCTCCCGCGCCCTGGCACACATTCGTTACGATGCGACCGAGTGGGGCATTCCACACGGAACGCCATCCGGCACATCCCACCCCAGGCGCAGAACCGATGGAGCTTGCCCAGTGTCCACAGCCCTACCTCGGTCGGCGACGGCCGTCGCCCTGTTGGCGGACATCCCCAGCACGGGCCACGTGGGCGAGGTCCGGGCGCAGCGCTTCACGATGCACGGCGACGGCATCGGCGAACGCAGCGCCGCGTTCGTCGCCTTCGCCCGGCAGCAGATCGCCGAGGACCGCAAGGTCGTCGCGCTGTACCCGTCCTGGCGGGAGGACGACGCCCGGCGCGCCGTGAACTTCGCCCGCGGAGCCCTGCGCACCGACCACATCGCCGGCGTCCCGCTGGACCTGGCGCCCCTGGCCCTGTCCCTGGTCGCCGACCAGCTGGCCTACCTGGCGCCGTACCTGCCGCCGGGCATGGTGGCCGCGCTGTCCGCCGAGCTGCCCCGCCACCTGCTCGCGGGCGCCTGGCTCAAGACCGTGTCGGGGCTGGAGACCATCCCCACCTCGGTCCGCCAGCACATGGGCTCGTACGCGCCGACCGTGTCGTTCCTGGCGTACTGCGCGCCCATCCTGCGGGTGGAGCGGCTGCGGCCCGCGGAGGTGGCCCGGCGGCTGCCGTTCCGGCCGGTGCAGCCGGTACAGCTGCTGTGCTCGACCCCCGACCCGGCCATCACGGCCGTGTTCGACGACAACCTCCCGCAGGCGATCCAGCCGGTCGCGACCCGCTCCCTGCCCGCGCAGCCGCTGGGGCCCGTGTACTGGGGGACCTCCAAGTACGTGGAGTTCGTGGCCCTGAGCGCGCACCCGCAGGCGCTCGCCTACGCGGCCGGGGCGGTGCGGGCCTCGGCCTGCTCCTGGTGCGGCGAGCCCATGACGGCGGCCCCCTGCCCGTTCTGCGCCTCCGGCTCGGCCCGCAGCCCCCTGCGGACCCGGATGTCCGGGCCCGCCGACGCGCACCCCCCGGTGACCGACACCGGCACCTGGACCCGCCCCGAACCCCGCCCGAACGGCGGCCGGCAGGCCCCGCCCCCGGACGCGGTCTCCCCCTGGGCCGCTCCCGGCACCGGCGGCCACCGCACCGCCGACCCGGCACCGGACACCCGCGGCGCGGCCGCGGCCGCGCCCCTCCCGGACGGCGGCCTCCCCCGGCCGCCGCGCGCCCGCGCCCGCCGGCCGCCGCCTTCGGCGACCGGCCCACGGGCGCACCGGCCGCACCGGGCCCGTCGGCGGCACCGGGTGCCCCGGCGGCCCCCTCCGGGCGTCCGCCCGCCGACACCGCCGCCGCGTGGGCCGCGCGGACCGGCGACGGCCACCGCACCGCCGCCGCGGCCCCCGACCCCGCCCGCGCCATGGGCCCCGCCCCCTCCCGCGCCACGGCCCCCGGCCCCGCCCCGGGGCCGCAGACCCCGCCGGCGGACGGCCGCCGGCCCGTCCGGGAGCACCGGCCCGCCGACGACGGGGTGTGGGTGCGGGGCGAGCCCGTGCCCGGCGACACCGCGGCGGCGTGGGCGGCCCGGGCCGCCGGATCCCCGCGGGGCGCCCGCGAGGGCGCCGCCGCGACCGGACGGAGCGACGAGCACGACCGGCCCCCGTACGGCGACCAGCACCTGTCCCTGGAGGCCGAGGCCCTGCCGCCGGTCACCGTGGACGAGGACGCCTGGCACTCCACCGTCGACGGCCTCCCCCACGGCGCCCCGCGCCCCACCGCGCCCCGACCACCCGCCGACCCCGACCCCGGGGACCGCGGCGGAGCCCCCGCCGCCGACCCGCGGGCCGCCGGCGGCCCCGACCCCCGACCACCCGCCCCCGACCGACCCGAGAACCCTCCGCTCGCGGGACGCGCGCCGCGCCCCGAAATCCCCCGGACCTACTCCCGCTAGGACCCCGGCCCCGGACGGGTCGCCCGCAACGAGCCTGGAAACGGAAACAGACCTCCCATGAACCCCCGTCAGCGACGCGGCGTCCTCCTCATGGTCGTGGCCGCCCTCGGAGCCGTCGCCGTGTTCTTCTCCGTGTTCGCCTACCTCGACTCCAGGGAGTCGCAGCTCGGCGACTTCGAGACGGTGCTGCGCCTGACCGAGGACGTGGACGCCTACCAGCCCCTGGGCCCGGACTCCGTGGAGACCGTGCAGGTGCCGGCCATGTACTTCGACCCCGAGGTGTTCCTCTCCGACCTCTCCGAGATCGAGACGCCCGCCGACCAGGAGCTCGTCGCCGCCTCCCACCTGGAGGCGGGCGTCTACCTGCAACGGGGCATGGTGCAGCCGCAGCCCACCCTCACCACCGGCGAGCGCGAGATCGCGATCATGGTCGACGCCGAGACCGGGGTGGCGGGCAAGGTGCAGCGCGGCTCGTTCGTCGACATCTACGCCACCTTCCAGCCCCGCGACCACGGCGAGGCCTGCGCCGTCCGGATCCTCACCGAGGTCGAGGTCCTCGACATCGGCGAGCTGCGCACCCAGGAGACCGAGGCCGGCGGCGTCGCCGGGGTCGTACCGGTCACGTTCCGGCTGGACCCGCAGGCCGCCCTGCGCCTGGCCTACGCCGAGGACTTCTCCACCAAGATGCGGCTGGCCCTGGTCAGCGCGGCCGGGGGCGGCTCCCCCGGCGAGTCCGAGTTCTGCAGCCAGGACATGGACGACCTCGTCGGCCAGGGTTCCCCCGACGAGGGCAACGAGACCGGCGGGGACACCCGCCGCACCCCCGGAGGCGACCGATGAACTTCCGCGTCCTGGCGGGCATGCCCACCTCCGAGACGGAGATGGTGCTGGCCGCGCGCTTCGACGAGCTCACCTCCGCCGACCTGGTCGCCGTCCGCTCCACCAGCGCGGCGCTGATCGACGCCGCCGGCGAGTTCCCCGACCTCGACGTCGTGCTCATCCACCAGGACCTGGGCCCGGCCCCGGTGTTCGACGCCATCCGCGACCTGTCCCACCGGCACCCGCAGCTGGCGATCCTGCTGGTGTCCTCCGCCATGGACGCCGACACCTTCACCGGGGCCATGGAGGCGGGCGCCCGCGGCGTGCTGGCCGCCGACTCCGGCATCGCCGAGCTGGAGAACCGGATCGCCCGGGCCGCCGACTGGTCGCGCACCCTGCGCCGCCACCTGGAGTCCGCCTCCCTCGACCTGCCCGCCTCGGGTGTGCGCGGGCGGGTGCTGGCGGTCAGCGGCGCCAAGGGAGGGGTGGGCACCACCACCTGCGCCGTGCACCTGGCCTTCACGGCGGCCGCCGCCGGCCGGGTGGTGTGCCTGGTCGACCTGGACCTGCAGACCGGCGACCTGCCCGCGTTCCTCAACCTGCGCCACCGCCGCTCCATCGGCGACCTGGTGGGGGCCGGCGACGAGATCACCCCGGGCATGCTGGCGGAGACCCTGTACGTGGACCCGCGCGGCCCGCACGTCCTGCTCGCCCCCGAGCACGGCGAACGCGGCGAGGACGTCACCGCCCGGGTCGCCCGCCGGGTGCTGACCGCGCTGCGCTCCCGCTACGAGCTGGTGGTGGTGGACTGCGGCACGATCATGAACGAGGCCACCGCCATGGCCGTGGAGCTCGCCGACCGCGCCGTCGTCGCCGTCACCCCCGACGTGCCCTCCCTGCGCGGCGCCCAGCGGCTGATGGGCATGTGGGAACGCCTCCAGGTCCGCTCCCAGCAGGACGTGTACGCGCTGGTCAACCGACACAGCCGCAAGAACGAGATCCAGCCGGACTTCCTGCGCCACCTGCTGGGCACCCGGGTGCTGCGCACACCCGTCCCGGCCTCCTACCGGGGGCTGGAGCCGGGCGAGAACAACGGCGACCCCACCCGGGTCACGGACGAGGGTCTGCGCAAGGCGTTCTCCCGGCTGGCCGCCGAACTCGACCTGCTGAGCCCGCCCGCCCAACCGGGCAACGGCAAGGGCGGGGCGCCCACCCCGCCGGGCGGCCTGGTCTCCGCGCGCACGGTGATGGAGGGCGGCCAGTCCACCCGGGACGTGTCGGGGTTCGTGCACGCCTCGGCCGACCCGCGCCGGTCCGGCGTCCCGGGCGGCCCGTCGCGCGACCCGGGCGGGCACGGTGGTCTCGGTGGCTGACCGCGGGGGCCGGACGTCGGACCGGGGCGGGGTGATCGTGGAGTTCGCCGCGGTGGTGCCCTTCCTCATGCTGGCGCTGGCCCTGGTGTGGCAGGTGCTGCTGCTCGGCATCACCTCCATGTACGCCTCGCACGGGGCCGCCGAGGCGGCCCGGCAGGCGGCGGTCACCCCCGACGACATGGCCCGCATCGACGAGGAGGCCCGCAAGCGGGTCCGCGCCCCCTGGGACGGAGAGGACGTGATGACCGTGGAGATCGTCGAACGCGACGGTGTCCGCCACGCGCGCGTCACCCTGGCCATGCCGATCTTCCTGCCGGGGGCGTCCGGCCCCTGGGACATCAGCGCCGAGTCGCGGATCGTCACCGAGGTCGCCCCGCGCGGGAGCGTGGGCGACCCGGCCGACCCGCGGGGGGCGGGGTCGAGTTGAGCACCCGCCGCGCCCGCCGCCCCGACCGCCCCGGCCTCCGCGACCGGCTCCGCCGGGGTGCCCGGCACCGCGGCCGGGGGCGCCGCGACGACCGGGGCGGGCCGATGCTGGAGTTCGCCATGGCGTTCCCGGTGCTGCTGCTCACCGCGGTCATCGCCATCGAGGCGTTCCTGGCGTTCGTGGCCGCCGAGCGGCTGGAGTCGGCCGCCCGGGCCGGGGCCCGGGTCGCCGGGCTCCAGGGCCTGGAGGGCGCCGAGGCCACGGCGCGCGAGTCCCTGCCGTCCTGGCTCGACGACGCGACCGTCACCGGCGGCGCCAACGACCACGAGGGCTTCTACGTGGAGGTGTCCCACCCGCTGCCGGTGGTGTTCTCGTCCGCCGGGTTCGGGATCACCGTGACACGACGGGTGGACATGCCGAATGTGTGAGACGCAGGACCCGCACGCGGGGGCGTACCGGACCGCGGGGGCGCGGACGCGCACCGCGGCGGCGGGGGGATCCGGGGGAACCGGGGGAAGGAGTCGGCGATGGGCCTGAAGGACCGGCTGGAGGAGGACCGCGCAACGGAGGCGCGCACCGACCGCGGCAGCGTCACGCACTGGCGGCGGCGCCTGCTGGAGGAGATCAACCTGGAGGACCTGACCCGGCTCACCCTGGCCCAGCGCCGGGTGCGGCTGGAGAAGGTCGTCGGGCACATCCTCACCCGCGAGGGACCGGTGCTGTCGGACCGGGAGCGCTCGGTCCTCATCCGCAGGGTGGTCGACGAGGCATTGGGGCTGGGCGTCCTCGAGCCCCTGCTCGCCGACGAGAGCATCACCGAGATCATGGTCAACGGGCCGGACAACGTGTTCATCGAACGCGGCGGGCGGATGCAGCGCGTCGACGCCGCGTTCAACGGCGAGGAGCAGCTCTACCAGACCATCGACCGCATCGTCTCCCTGGTCAACCGGCGGGTGGACGAGTCGTCGCCCATGGTGGACGCCCGCCTGCCCACCGGCGAGCGGGTCAACGTCATCATCCCGCCACTGTCGCTGTCGGGGCCGGTGCTCACCATCCGGCGGTTCCCCAAGCCGTACCCGATCGACGAGCTCGTGCGGATGGGCAGCCTGGACCAGGCCACCGGAGTGCTGCTGTCGGCGATGGTGCGCTCCCGGTTCAACCTGGTGGTGTCCGGCGGTACCGGCACCGGCAAGACCACGTTCCTCAACGCCCTGTCGGCGTTCGTGCCGCCCACCGAGCGCATCGTCACCATCGAGGACTCCGCCGAGCTCCAGCTCATGCAGGAGCACGTGGTGCGGCTGGAGTCGCGGCCGCCCAACATCGAGGGCCGGGGCGCCGTCGCCATCCGCGACCTGGTGCGCAACGCGCTGCGGATGCGGCCGGACCGGATCATCGTCGGCGAGGTCCGCGGCGAGGAGACCATCGACATGCTCCAGGCGATGAACACCGGCCACGACGGGTCCCTGGTGACCGTGCACGCCAACTCGGCCGACGACGCCATCCACCGCATCCAGACCCTGGCGACGATCGGCGACGGCCGCATCCCCTACGAGGCGATCCGCGACCAGATCAACAACGCCGTGGACGCCATCGTGCACCTGGGCCGCTGGCCGGACGGGTCGCGGCGGGTCAACGAGATCAGCGTGGTGTCGTCCAAGCGCCGCGAGGAGTTCCGGCTGGAGACGGTCCTGAGGTTCGAGGCGCTGCCGCTGGGGGCCAACCGGTCGGTGGAGGGGCGGTTCCGGCACTCCCCGCTGCCCCGGCACATCGCCGAGCGGATCTACCACATGGGCGAGACCGTGCCCGCCGTGTTCGGCGTGGTGCCCGCCGAGGAACGGAACGAGTGGTGAGGGCACCCGCGCCCCGGGTGGCCCCCACCCCGCGAAAGGAGCCGCGGTGAACTGGCAGATGGCGGCGATCCTCGCCGGTCTGGCCCTGGTGCTGGGCCTCGTGCTGGCGGCCCTGTGGCAGTTCATCGCCAGCGCCGAACAGCGGCGGCTCATCGCCGCCCGCAGCGCCCTGGACCAGGCCGAGTACGCGGCGTCCACCCCCATGGCCCGGCTGGAACGCGCCCTGCACCGGACCCAGTGGGGTTCCCGGCTGGCCCGCCGGATCGCCCGCTCCGGGACCGACATGCGGGTGTCCACGTTCGTGGTCGCCCTGGTCGGCGGCTCCCTGCTGGCGGTGCTCGTGGTGTGGCAGGTGCTGGCGCCGTTCTTCGGCCTGCTGGCCGCCGCGGGGGTGGCGTTCCTGTTCTTCTCCTACCTGAACCGGGCCGAGGCCAAGCGCCGTGAGGAGTTCACCGGCCAACTCCCCGACCTGGCGCGGGTGCTGAGCAACGCCACCTCCGCGGGGCTGGCGCTGCCGACGGCGGTGGCGATCGCCGCCGACGAGCTGGACGGACCGGCCGGCGAGGAGCTGCGGCGGATGACCGAGTCCATGAAGCTCGGGGCGTCCTTCGAGGAGGCCGTCGCCGAGCTGCGCGAACGCATGCCGTCCCGGGAGCTGGGGGTGCTGCTGTCGACGCTGCTGGTGGCCTCCCGCTCCGGCGGTTCGCTGGTGACGGCGCTGCGGAACATCTCCACCACCCTGGAGAACCGCAAGGAGACCCGGCGCGAGGTGCAGACCATCCTCAGCGAGACCACCAGCACCGTGTGGGCGCTGGGGTTCATGTCGGTGGGGGCGCTGTTCCTGATCAACGCCATCGAGCCGGGCATCCTGCGCACCATGACCACCTCCCCGGCGGGCATCGGGGTGCTGCTGGTGGTGGCGGCGCTGTTCGTCACCGGTTTCGCGCTGGTCACCCGTATCACCAAGTTCGACCTGTAGGAGTCCGTCCGATGAACCTGGCCTGGGTCGTCCCCGCCGCGCTGTCGGCGGCCGCCGCACTGGTCGTCCTGACCGCCGCGTACGGGGTGTTCCTGATGATGTCGCAGACCCGGGTCCGGGTGGACGAGCCGGCGGGGCCGCCGCCGCGCACCCGGGAGGAGCGCACGTTCGTCCTGCACCGGATCACCGAGGCGCTGGGGCGGCCGTTCTCGGCGATGGTGCTGGAGTCGCTGGGCGAGACGCGGCGGCGGTCCATCGCCCGGCGCATCGAGGCGGCGGGGAGGCCCGACGGGCTGACCCCGGACCGGTACCTGCGGCGCAAGATCGGCGAGATCGCCCTGTACGGGTCGCTGGGGACGCTGATGTTCTTCGTGGGGAACCCCCTGCTGGGGGTCATCGTGCTGGCGTTCGCGGGGCTCACCGACCTGAACCTGTACGTGCAGGCGCAGGAGCGCGCCGACCGGGTGCAGTCCCAGCTGCCGGACTTCCTGGACGTGCTCGCGGTGACCGTCAGCGCGGGGCTGTCGTTCCGCGCCGCGGTGGGCCGGGTGGCGGAGTCGATGCCGGGGGTGCTGGCCGACGAGTTCACCCTGGCGCTGCGCCAGATGGAGCTGGGCACCTCCCGCCGGGAGGCGTTCGAGATGCTGCGCCGCCGCAACCGCAACGACTCGCTGAGCAAGTTCGTGACCGCCATCCAGCAGGCGGAGGAGCTGGGCGCCCCGCTCAGCGACACCCTGGTGAACATCAGCCAGGACATGCGCCGCGCCGACGCCCAGTACATGCGCCGCAAGGCGCAGCGGCTGAACCCGCGCGTCACCATGATCACCGCGGTGACCCTGCTGCCGGGGCTGCTGCTGCTCATCGTCGGCTCGATGTTCCTGGGCACCGAGGTCGACCTCGGCACCATCCTCGGCGGCTAGCCCCTGCGGCGTTCCACGAGGATCGCGATCCGGGTGACCGCCACCAGGGCCGCCGACCAGAGGGCGTACCCGGTGTACATCCCGCCGCCCCGGGCGATCTCGTCCCACAGGGCGGGCGCCGGCTCCGCTCCGGAGCCGAACACGGCGGCGCCGGTCGCCACCAGGGCGACGGGGGCTCCGGCCACGGGGATCAGCCCGGAGAGGTTCGTCTCGACGGCGACGAACAGCAGCGCGGTGAGCAGGACGGGGAGCCCGTAGAGGATCAGGCGGTCGCCGAGCGCCCACTGCGCCAGCCAGGCGGTGTCGATCCGGCCGATGACGGGCAGCAGCGGGTACAGCTCGGCGACGGTGAGGGTGATCATCAGGCCGACGCAGATCAGCAGGGTGGCGCCGGCGGCCAGGAGGACCTTCGCGGCGGACAGGCCCAGGCAGGCGAGGACCACCAGGAGCACGGGGACGAGGGGGGCGGCCAGCCGGGCGCCGGGCATGGGACCCCCGTCGAGCCAGTGGACGCACGCCAGCGCCAGGGTGGCGGCCGCCGCGGCCAGGACGACGCGGCCGCAGAACCCGAGGACCCCCGCCGCGGTCCGAAGCGCCCCGGCGGCCGGTGGACGCCGCCGTTCGGCGGGGGGTTCCCCGCTCATGGGGGCCTCCTCGGGAGCGGGCGCGGAGCGGGGCGGGACGCCGCCGCGAACCGCGGCGGCTCTACCTCTCTCGGACGCTCGGCGGAGGCCCCGCGCCGGGCCGGGGTCAGAGCACGCCGGTCCGGAACAGCATCACCACCAGCACCCCCAGCAGCACCGCGCCCACCACGGCCGCGTTGACCAGCAGCCCCGCGCGTCCGCCCGGGGCCGGCTCGCGCACCATCGTGGCGGTCGTCCCGGCCG
This sequence comes from Nocardiopsis sp. MT53, assembly GCF_019598965.1. NCBI lineage: Bacteria > Bacillati > Actinomycetota > Actinomycetes > Streptosporangiales > Nocardiopsidaceae > Nocardiopsis > Nocardiopsis sp. MT53. The sequence goes on from NZ_CP080599.1 coordinate 496,267, forward strand.
CCTCCTGCGGCGCGCCCCACGCCGGGGCCGTGTCGGCCGGGGCGGTAGAGGTCCCGGTTCCGGCGGGGGACATGGCCGAGCCCTCCGGCGTCACCGGCTCCGCGTAGATCCCGAAACCCGCCCCGGACCCGGCGGAGGCCGAAGACGCCACGGCCGACCCTTCCGGCGTCACCGATTCCGTGTGAATCCCGGAGCCCGTCTCGGGTCCGGCGGGCTCGGGAGGCGCGACGGCCGAGCCCTCCAGGGTGACCGGTTCCGTGTAGATCCCGAAACCCAGCGTCCCCGTCGGCTTCACCGGCCCGGCGTCGGCAGCGGATTCCGCGGCACGCGCGCCGTCGGAGGCGGCGGGGACGTCCGCGTCCGGCGGGGAGGACGCTCCACCGCCGGTGGAGGCGCCCGCCGCCGCCACGGCGCCGGCCGCGGCCGATGCCATCGAGTCACCCGTGACGACCGTGACGTCGGGGTCGTCCGCGGCGTCCGGGGCCGTGGAGGTCTCCGGGGCGCTCGTGGCGGCGGAGTCCGACGAGCCGCCGGAGGCGTCCGCGACGGCTGCGGCCCCCGGGCCCCCGGGGACCGCCGGGGTCGGTGCCCCCGCCTCGGCTGTGGCACCCGGGGCGGACGCGTCGCCTGGAACGGCCCTGGTCTCCGAGCCACCGGAGGCATCCGGGCCGCTCGCGACGGCCGCGGCGGCCGCGGCCTCAGAGGCGGCCGGATCACCTATGTCCTCAGAAGCGGCCGGGTCGCCCGTGTCCTCGGAGGCGGTGGGGCCACCCGGGACGCCTGCGGCGGCCGCGCCGACCGCCCCGCCCGGGAGCGCGGCGCGCAGCCTCTCCGCCGCCTGGCCCCCGTCGCGTCCGTCCAGGTGCCGCAGCGCCACCGCCAGCACGTCCTCCGCCGAGGGCCGTTCGCCCGGTTCCGGCGACAGGGCCCGCGCGACCACCTCCCGCAGGCCCGCCGGCACCCCCTCCAGGTCCACGCCGTCCTGCCGGGCGCGCCGCTCCATCTCCACCAGCGCCGCCCGGCGGCCCAGCCGGGAGGCGGGCGACTCGCCGAACGGCTCCCGTCCCGTCGCCGCCAGCACCACCAGGGCCGCCCACCCGAACACGTCCGCGGCGGCCGTCGACCGCCCGTCCTCGTACACCTCCGGGGCCACCCAGCCCGGGACGCCCCGCAGCCCGGGCGCCTCCGGCGCCTCGGCCCTGCGCCCCAGCCCCGTGTCGAGCAGGCGCGGTCCCGCACCGGTCAGCACCACCGCGTCCGGCCCCACCTGCCCGTGCGCGGTTCCCTCCCCGTGCAGCACCGCCAGCGCCTCGGCCACCGCGGCCGCCAGCACCACCGCGCCCCACTCCGGCAGCGCCCCATGCGCCGCCACGCGTCCGCGCAGGTCCGGCCCCGGCTGGTCGGGCAGCACCGACCACGGCCGTCCGTCGTGCTCGCCGGTCTCGACCGCCCCGACCGCGCACACGCCCCCGGACTCCGGCTCGGGGAGCGGCTCCCCGGCCTCCCGCCCGCGCGCCAGGCCGAGCAGCACGGGCTCCCCGCCGTCGCGGCGCGCCGCGTACAGCACGCCGCCTCCGCCGTCGGACACCCTTCCCTCGATCCGGTACCCGCCGACCTCGCTCGGGTCTTCGGAGGTGAGGGGTTCGGTGCGCGCGCAGAGGCTCTGCGAGGGGTGCGGCGTCATGAGGGGTGTGCCTCCGTTGTCCTGTTCCGGTACCGGACATCGTCGCGCCTGGCGCGCCCACCGGCAAACCCGTTGGCCACTGGTGGCCGCGCGCCCGCGGACCCGTCCCGTGCGCGCGGCCCCTCCCCGGGGGATCGGGGAGGGGCCGCGCAGGGGATGGGTTCGTGGGGCGGGTGTTACAGGCGGACCGTCCTGGTCGCCGTCGAGGTCGCCCCGTCGGCGTCCGTGACGGTCAGGGTGACGGTGTAGGTCCCGGGACCGGGGTAGAAGTGCCAGGTGTAGTCACCGCTGCCGGTGGTCCCGTCGCCGAAGTCCCACGTGTAGGACACGATCGGGGCGTCGCCCGCGGTGGAGGAGGCGGCGTCGAACTCGCAGAGGTACCAGAACGAGTAGCACCCGCCGTCGAAGTCGGCCGTGGGCCCGTCGCCTCCGCCGGGGGACCCCACCGACACGGTCGCGGTGGCGCTGTCGGTCGCCCCGGAGTCGTCGGTGACCGTGAGGGTCACGGTGTAGTCGCCCTCGGCGCCGTAGGTGTGCTCCACGGTGGTGCCGCTGTCGCCCGCGCCATCGCCGAACTCCCACTCCCAGGCGGTGACCTCACCGCCGGAGGTGGAGCCGGAGCCGTCGAAGGAGCAGGTCAGGGTGGTGTCGTCGCAGGCGTGGGTGATCGACGCGACCGGGCCGTCGGGCGGGGTGGTGCCGCCGTCGGCCGGGAAGGTGGCGGGGTCGCCCACGTCCAGCAGCGGCTCGTGGTACCCGTCGCCGGAGGTGTCGTCCCAGTCCTGGTTGCCGGCCGAGACCAGGGTGTCGTAGATCGCCATGACCCCGTTGCGGTCGGTGGGCTTGGCGTTGCCGACGGCCAGCAGCGCCAGGCCGCCCGCGGCGTGCGGGGAGGCCATGGAGGTGCCGCTGGAGCTGCCGTACCCGCCGCCCGGAACGGTCGAGATGATGCAGGACCCGGGGGCCGCGATCTCGACGACCTGGCCGTAGTTGGAGAAGTAGGACAGGGTGTCGTCGTCGTCCCCGGTGCACCCGAGTGCTCCGCCGTTGCCGCCGGGGGCGCCGTCGGAGTCCGCCATCGAGGACACGGTGAGCACGTCGGGGTGGTTGGCGGGGAAGAAGTTCGCCGCGTCGCGCGAGCTGTTGCCCGCGGCCACCGCGAACGCCACCCCGGAGTCCACGGCCGAGGTGATCGCCTGGCCGAGCGCCTGGTCGGTGCAGCCCTCGCAGCCCAGGCTCATGTTGGCGACGGCGATGTCCCCCGCGTTGGCCGCCACGTAGTCCACGCCCGCGGTGATGCCGGCCAGGCTCCCGCTGCCGCTGGAGTTGAGGACCTGGACGTTCCAGATGTCCGCGCCCGGCGCCATGCCGACGACGCCCTCGCCGTTGTCGATGGCCGCGATGCTGCCCGCGACGTGGGTGCCGTGCCCGTTGCCGTCGGAGGCGGTGTTGGAGACGCAGGTGCCGCTGGTGCAGTTGACGGAGTTCACCACGTTGAGGTCGGGGTGGGCTCCGTCGACACCGGTGTCCAGGACGGCGACGGCCACGTCCGGGACGTAGTCGTCCTGCCCGTTGATCGCGAGGCCGGGGTTGTCGGGGGCGAAGGTGCGGGCGATGCCGTCGGGCACGTCCTGCTCGAAGGTGTGGACCGGCTGGTCCTCCTGGACGTAGGCCACGTCCGAGTCCCGGAGGAGTTCGGCGGCCTCGGCCGCGGTCATCTCGGCCGCGTAGCCGGTGAGCGCGTGCTCGTAGACGCCGATCGGGTCGTCGCCGTGGCGTTCGGCGACGTCCTGCGGGATGGCGGAGTCGTCCAGGACGACGATGTAGGTCCGCTCGGTGGTGTCGGAGGTGTCGAGGAAGTCGGGGACCTCCTCCGCGAGGGCCGGTGCTGCGAACATGACAGGCAGCAGGGCGACGGCCGCGAGGGCCGCGCCTATCTTGCTCTTGCGCATGATGCGGAGAACCCTTCGGGGGGATGGTGGGGGACGGGGGATGTGGAAGGGTGGCCACCCGGGATCAAGAATCCGTCACGGAGGGCGACCCTGACCATACGTGTTCACTACGTAACTTCGTACACGTCGGGGGGTGCTACGTAGTGCCCCGGCGGCCACTACCTACCCGGCGCCCGCCGACCCCGTGAGCCGGTCGCGGCCTTCGGGGTCGGCGGTGTCCGAGCAGGTCGGCGCGGTCCCGGACCGGGCTCCGGCCGACCGCGCCGGCGTCAGCCCGGCAGGGGGACCTCCGCGAGCAGGGGCAGCAGCCCCGCCTCCTCCTCGTCGAGATGGGCCTCCAGCTCCCGGCTCATCCTCTCCAGATCAGCGCGGAACGCGGCCGGGTCGGCGGTGGCGACCTCCGCCAGCAGCGCCTGGATGCCCTCGCGGATGCGGTCGACCTCGCGGTGCTGCTCCGACAGCCGCTCCAGGGTGCCGGCCAGGTGCGGGTACCGCTCCGCCAGGGAGGGGAACAGCATCTGCTCCTCCCCGTCGTGGTGGAACCGCAGCGACTCGCAGAACGCCAGGCAGTGCTGGCGCAGCTGGAGGCTGAGCCCGGGGGCGGGGACCTCCCCCTCCCGGGCCGCGCGCCCGTCGCGGTCGGCGAGGTAGGCGTCGGTCTCCTCGCGGATCCGGTGCAGGTGCCCGCGCAGCCAGCGGTGGACCTGCACCAGCTTCTCCGCGAGGTTCGCCGCGGCCTCCTCCGCCTCCGGGCTGTCCCCGGCGACCGCCGGTTCCAGCACCACCACGGGCAGGACCCGGTCGGTCCCTGCCTGGTAGTCGCCGTACCCGGGGGCCGCCCGAACGGCCTCGGCGAACAGGCGGTCGCGCTCCTCGCCCTCGGCGGGGACGGCGACCGCGGAGAACTCCTCGGTGCCCAGCTCGACCCGGACCATCGGGTGGGCGAGCAGGTTGTGGTACCAGGCGGGGTGCCGGTCCGAGCCCCCGGCGGAGGCGATGACGAACAGCCGCCCGTCCGCCCGGACGTAGCCGAGCGGGCTGGTGGTCTCGCGGCCGCTGCGCGCGCCGACGGTGGTGAGCAGCAGCAGGTCGCCGCCCTCGAACATGCCGCCGACGCGGCCGCCGTTGGCGCGGAACTCCGCGACCACGGGCCGGTTGAAGTCGCTCACGTACGGCTCGGGCCGGGCGAGCGGTCCGGGGCCGCCGGTCGCGGCCGGGCCGTCGCCGCGGGCGGCCTGCGAGGTGTCGGTGTCCTGTGTGTTCTGCAAAAGGTCTCCTCTCGGTACGGGGAATGCGGGTGGGCGGCCGCCCCGAGAGGTCCGTGCGCGCGGGCGCCGCGGACACGGTTTCAGGGAAGGGGGGCACGCCGACGCCGGCGTCCGCGGACACGGGGGAACGCGGACGGGGTCGGGATGCGGGAACGGGGAGGCCGCCGGAGGGCGCGGCTGTACGCCGCACCGGAACGCGTATCAGGCGTGCTGGGTGCTCATGGTCGGCTCTCCCTCGGATCGTGTGCTCGCCCGTCGACCCGACCGGCCCACTGCTCGTGGTCGGGGACACGTGGCACGCGCGACACGGTATGCCATGCCCCGGGGCGCGTCAACCGCCGGGGCCGGGACACGGCGGGGGCGCGTCCCCCCGCTCTCCGAGGGGCGTCCGGCCGCGGGGCCCGGTCCGGTAGGGCCCGCCCCACCCCCCATCGACGGGACCGCCCCAGCGACCGGGGCACCCCGCCCTCCGTAGTTTCAAAAGCCTTGGCGCGTCGGCGGAAACGGCCGACATCACGGAACAGGAGACACCGATGGCTTCGCACACCCCCCGGGACCGGACGGGGTCCGCACGGGCGGACGGCCCCGGACCGGCACGGCGCTCTCTGGCCCCGGACCTCGCCCGCGGGTTCATGCTGCTGTTCATCGCACTGGTGAACGCCGGCTTCTTCCTCACCGGCCCGGAGACGGTGCGCACCCTGGCCGACCAGGTGGTGACGTTCGTCCAGCTCACCCTGGTGTCGGGGCGCGCGATCCCGCTGTTCGCCCTGCTGTTCGGCTACGGCGCGGTGATGATCGCGCGCCGGGTGCGGGCCTCCGGCGGGGGCTGGGTGCAGGCGCGCATCCTGCTGCGGCGGCGCGGGTGGGTGCTGCTGGCGCTGGGGGCCGCGCACGGCGTCCTGCTGCTGCCGGTGGACATCCTGGGCGCGTACGGGCTGGCGCTGCTGCTGTTCGTCGGCCTGGTGCGGGCGCGCGACGTGACGCTGTGGTGGACCGCCGGGGTGCTCGCCGCCGCGTCGGCGGCCGTCCACACGGCGTGGGCGCTGTCGCTCCCGGTCGACGGCGGGGACGGCGGGGACTCCTCGGTGGCCGTGCCGTCCCTGGTGGAGCCGTCCTTCGTCGCGGCGTCCGTCGAACGGTTCAACGAGTGGACCCTCTACACGCCGATCACGATGCTGCTGGTGGCGATGCCCACGATCGTCCTGGGCTTCTGGGCGGGGCACCGGCGCCTCCTGGAGGAGCCCGGGGCGCACCGCCCGCTGCTGCGGTCCGCCGCCGCCTGGGGGCTGGGCGCCGGTGTGCTGACGGGACTGCCCAGCGCCCTGGTGGCGGCCGGATGGGTGCCCGCGGGGCCGCGCCTGGACGGCGCGCTGGCGGTCCTGCACGAGCTCGGCGGCTGGGCGGGCGGCATCGGCTGGGCCGCGCTGATCGCCCTCCTCGCGGCCCGCTGGGAATCCCGCCCCGCGCGCACGTCCCCGCCCGACGCTACCCGGGCACCCGTGCCCGCCCCCGGGCCGGCGGTGGCGGCCGTCGCCGCCGTGGGCGAGCGCTCCCTGAGCTGCTACCTCCTGCAATCGCTGGTGTTCACGGCGGTGTTCGCCCCCTACGGCCTGGGCCTGGGGGCCTCCCTGGGCGCGGCGGGCGCGGCCGCCGTGGGGGTCGCGACCTGGCTGGCGTCCGTCGCGGCCGCCGAGGCCCTGCGCAGGGCGGGCCGCCGCGGTCCCGCCGAGGTGCTGGTGCGCCGCCTCACCCGGCGCCGCGAACCCCTGGTCGCGCCCCCGCTGCCCCGCGCGGAGTAGGGCGCCTGCTCCCCGGGGAGCAGGCGCCGTGCTCCCCGGGCGGTGCCGGACCGCCCCGAAGAGCCTCTCGGCGGGGGACGCGGCGGCCGGTACCCGCTCCGTACCTTTCCACCATGACCTCCTCCCCCTTGAACACGCGGACCGCGATCCTCGCCGGGAGCGGCCTGTGCGCCGCCGCCTTCGTCCTCTCCGACCTCGTCAACCGCGAGATGAGCCCGGTCGCCGAGACCGTCAGCCGGTTCGTCAACACCGGCCACGGCTGGCTGGTCACCGTGGGCCTGGTCGGCCTCGCCCTGGCCGGGGCCGCCTCGGCCGTGCGGGTGGCCGACCGGCCCGGCCGGGTCCTGCTCTGGATCTGGGCCGCGGGGATCGCGGTCTCCGCGGTCTTCCCGGCCGACCCGCCCGGCAACTGGGCGGCCCCCTCCGTCTCCGAGACCGTCCACGGTCTGGCCGCCTGGGCGGCCCTGGGCTCCTTCACCGCCGCCGCGGTCGTGCTCGCCCGCCGGTGGCGCGGCCTGCCCGGCACCCCGCGGGCGCTCGCCCCGGTCACCACCGTCCTGACCGTCTCCATGGCCCTGTTCGTGGTCACCCTGGTGGACGCCATGGCGTTCCGGGAGCTCCCGGCGCTGCTCGGTGTGACCGAGCGCGCCGTCATCGCCGCGGACCTGGTCTGGATGTGCGTCGCCGCCTTCCGCGTCCCGGCCGCCCCCGCCGCGCCGGTGCCGGACCGCGTCCCGGAGCGCGCCTGATCCCGCGCACGGCGGGGCCACCCCGTCCGGGGCGGCCCCGCCCGCCGTCACCTCTGGACCTCCTCCGGTGCCGGGACCCCCACCTCCAGGTCTCCGTCCAGCCCCGCGAACGTGTACCGCGTGTACCAGTACTCCGGCGCCGGGACCGGCTCCGCGAAGGCCGCCGGGGCCGCCTGCGCCACCGGCCGCCCGTTGAGCACGGACCCGCCCTGCGGCGGCCCCTCGGTGGAGAACGCCAGGGGCTCCCCGTCCTCGGTCGCCACCAGCGTGAACGCCGACTCCTGCGGCGACTCCTCCGAGGGCCGGAACGTCCCCTCCACCAGCACCGCCGGGACCCCGTCGGGCGGGTCCTCCCCCGCCAGGTGGCCGTAGGCGTCCTCCGTCGGCCCGGGCGCGTCGAACACCGTCTCCTCCTCCGAGGTGACGGTGCCGGTCTCCACCACCCGGGCCATCGGCTCCAGGATCCGCTCGGGGTCGAACACCGCCTCCGACGCGCCCAGCTCCTCGGGGACGGCCGGCCGCCACACGGCGGGCCCGTTCCAGGCGGTGGTGTCGCTGTACAGCAGTTCTCCGTCCACCAGCATCAGGTCGCTGGCGCGCGCCCCGCTGACGGTGCTGGTCCAGCGCACCGCCTCGGGGTCGGCCTGGTACAGCACCCGGTCGAACAGGGTGGGCTCGGCCGCGGTGTCCGCGGGCAGCGGCTGCCCGTACCCCTCGCCGTTCCCGGCGTGGGTGAGGATGGTCAGCTCCAGGGTGCGCGCCCGCGTCAGCCGGTCGAGCGAGGCGGACACCAGGTCGATGCCCGTGGGCGCGGCGCTCTCCCCCGGGCCGTCCGGGCCGCCGGGGTTCTCGGAGACGGGCTCGGCGTCCTGGGCCAGGGCGTCGAACAGCGCGTACCCGCCGCCCCCGGCCACCGCCAGCGCGAAGCAGCAGGCGGCGCCGACGGCCAGGATCCGCCCGGCACCGCCGCGCCGTTCGCGGCGCTCGCGGCGCCGCCGGCGGGAGCGCCCGCCCCGGCCGCCGGCCGCGGCCTCCTGGACGCCCCGCCCGCCACCGTCGCGCTCGGGCCCGGGCCCGCCGTGCGCCTCCCCCGGCCCGTCGTCGGGGGCGGGCACCATGATCAGCTCCCCCGTGATGGGGTCGCGGGTGCTGACCAGCCGCCGCGCGTTCCGCACCCTGGTCCCGGGCGTCCAGGTGCGCCGCCCCGAGGCGGCCGCCTCCTCGTCCAGTCCGCGGGCCGCCTGCGTCCACAGCTCGGGCCGGTGCCAGGACACGTCCACGTACGGCCAGTGCGTGCGCGCCGCCCCGTGGAGCCGGTCGCTCCACTCCTCGCGGACCGTGTCCTCGGGGACCCCCAGCAGTGCCAGGCACTCCAGGTAGACGTCCTCGGCGGAGGGCCGCCGGGCCGGGTCCCGCTCCAGGGCCCGTTCCAGGACGCGCGCCAGCTCGGGCCGGAGCGCGGACAGGTCCACGTACCCGCGTGCCCGGACGGCGGCGTCGGCCTGCGAGACCACGGTGCCGAACGGCGGCAGGCCGGTGCCCGCGAAGACCACCGTGCACGCCCACGCGAACACGTCGGACGCCTCGTCGGGGCGGCTGCCCGCATAGCGTTCGGGCGCCATCCAGCCGGGGCTGCCGACGGTGGTGTGCGAGTCGCCGTCGTCCACCTGGCGGGCCAGCCCGAAGTCGACCAGGCGCGGCCCGGTGGCCGTGACCAGCACGTTCCCGGGTTTGACGTCGCCGTGCGGGACCCGGCCGTCGTGCACGTCCATCAGCGCCTCGGCGACCCCGGCGGCCAGCACCAGCAGCGCGGCGCCGCCCATCGGACCGCGCACCCCGGTGTGGCGCCCCAGGTCGAGGGCGGGCAGGTACTCCACGGCGGACCACGGGCGGTTGCGGTGGACGCCGCTGTCGAGCACCCCGAGCGCGCACGAGCCGGGCACCCGGCGCAGGTGCACGACCTTGTCGTCGGGATCGGCCGCGGACACCCACTCCTCGCCCATGACCTTGAGCGCCAGCGGATGCCCCTCGGGTGTGAGCGCGGCGTAGACGGCGCCCAGGGCGGAGTCGCCGAGCCGGCCGATCAGCCGGTGCGCGCCCACCCAGGGCGGGTCGTCGGGCACGAGGGGCCGGACGTTCGGTGGTAAGACGACTGTCGGTGCCATGGGGGGTTCGCTTCCACTCTCCTGGGACCAGGGGTTCGGGAATATCAGGACACGGCGCTCGCATTCGGTGGATACCGAACGTACATTCCCCGATGCTCCGGGGCCAATGGTGCGCACGGGTCGCGGGCCGTGCACCGGGTGAGAACCTCGGGCGGGCGCCCGCGGTTCACTTCATGACCGATTCTTCACCGAACTTCGCACGAAAAAGGATATGCGCAACGGCCCTCCCAGCACCGGCCCGGACCCGCCCCATGTCCGCTCACGGCCACGGTCGGCGAATAAGGACACCGCCGGAAAAGCGGGTTCTCGGATGTTCCGTAACGTTTTCCCGATGATCACCCGAACGTACCGGAAAAGGTCGAGGACGGGCCTTCTTCCCCGGCCCGGCCGCCCACGCGCCGCAGGGCCTGTTCCAGCACCGGCAGTGCCGTGGAGGCGTCGCCCTCCACCGGCCCGGGTCCCCCGGCGGCCGGCGGCACCCCCGGCGGGGTGTCCCGCGCACGGTCGTCCTGCCGGTCCCGACGGACATTCCGGCTCCTGAGCGACCTCGCCGCCGCGGTCGCCGCCCCCGCCCCGGCGGCGACCGCGGCGACCGCTCCCAGCACGGCCGCCACCCCGGACCGGTCCAGCAGCAGCGCGACCCCGGCGAAGACGAACAGCAGCACGGACATGCCCGCGTAGAAGAACACGTTGTCGTCCCGGGCGTCCCGGTCGGCCGGGGAGCCCGGGGAGCCGGGGTCGCTCCGGGCGGGTCCCCCCTCCCCCGGGGCGGCGCCGGCGCCCTCCTCCGGGGCGGCGGGGGCACGCATCCTGCGCACGGTCCGCGCCGCCAGGTTCAGCTGCGGGGACGCCTCGCGCAGGGTGACGGCCAGCGCCCACTGCGCCTCGGGGGCGGCCATCAGGACGGCCTCCCGCACCGCGACGCGCAGTTCCGCGTTCTCCGGGTCCAGGTCCCGCGCCGCCAGGGCGGCCAGTTCGCCGCGGTCGGTGACCGGGGCCGCGGCGGCCCCGTGCGCCAGGGCGACCAGGCGCGGGAGCGGCGGGGAGAAGAGCAGCCCGCCGTCGGGGAAGGCGTCGGCGAACGGGGAGTTCCACTCACGCTGGGCGTCGACGGCCTCCATGAGCAGGTGCAGGTTCTCCGCCGTGCGCGCGTACCGGGCGCAGGGGGTGCCCCGGCCGCACCCGTGCGCCTCGGGGGTGCGGCAGTGGTGCCTGCTCAGGGTGCGCAGCAGCCCGGCGCGGATCGCCCCGGCGATGCCCGCCAGGAACGGCACCGGGTCCCCGGCCCCGTCCACCAGCAGGTGCCAGGACAGGTCCTCGCCCCGGTAGGAGGGCCGCAGGGCGGGCGCCATCCGGGCCACGACCCGGGCGAGGAGGAGTTCGTCCCCCGCCCCGTCCCCGGAGGAGGCGGGGGCGTCGGCGAGCAGGTCCCGGGCCGCGGCGTCCAGCGGCGGCCACTGCGCCAGCCTGCGGCGCTGCTCCGGCGAGCGCAGGAACCCGACGGCGGTGTCCCACCGCTCCTGGAAGGCGTACGCCAGGGACACCGGCGAGGTGTGGTCGACACCGTCGAACCGGAAGGGGGGCTCCTTGCGGATCTCGGCCGCGGCCGCGGCGATCTCTTCCACGGGCACCCTGATCGTGGTGGTGTCCCCGCCGTCGGCGCCCGCCGTCCCCCGTTCCGCCTCCCTCTCCGCGCCCAGGACGGCGGCGATCTCCTCGGCGGACATCAGCCGGGTGGCGGGCCGGTCGGGGTCGGGCCCGGTGCCGGGGCCCTCCTCCCCCGCACCGGGGTCGTCCCGGTGCCCCAGCAGCGCCATCAGCACCTCCCGGGCGGTCGGACGGTTGCCCGGTTCCCTGTCCAGGCAGCGCCGCACCAGCGGCAGCAGTGTTTCCGGCACCCCGTCCAGGTCGGGCTCCCCGGTGGTCACCCGCATCAGCAGCGCCGGCATGTTCGGCGCCTCGAAGGCGCCCCGCCCGGTGGCCGCGAACACCATGACCAGGCCCCAGGCGAACATGTCGATCGCGGTGGTGACCTCCCCGCCCCCGAACTGCTCGGGGGCCATGTACTTCGGCGTGCCCAGGATGGCGCTCGCGCTCGTCCCGGTCCCCTCCAGCGCGCGGGAGATGCCGAAGTCGATGACCCTGACCCCGTCCCGCCCCAGCAGGATGTTGTCGGGTTTGAAGTCCCGGTGCACCACCCCCGCCCGGTGGATGGCCACCAGCGCAGTGGCGGTGGACACCGCGAGCCGGTACAGGTCCCCGTCCGAGCCCGGCCCCCTCCCCCGGATGTAGCCCTCCAGGGGCGTGCCCTCCACGTACTCGGTGGCGATCCACGGCGGGTCCCCGCCGGGGTCGGCGTCCAGTACCCGGGCGGTGCAGAACGGCAGCACCGACTTGATCAGCCCGATCTCCCGGTCGAACCGCTCCCGGAAGTCGGCGTCCCCCCGGTGGCGGACGTGCAGCACCTTGACGGCGGCGCGGTGGCCGTCCCGGTGCTCTCCCAGGTACACGGTGCCGAAACCGCCCGCGCCCAGGAGGCGGCGCAGGCGGTATCCGCCGACCTCGGAACCGATGTCGACCACGGGGGACTCCTTGTCGCTCTCTGCTCGGGCGCCGCTCCCCACCGCGCACCGGGAACGCACCGTAGCACCGCGGGGTGAACGGGACACGCGGGGTGCCGCGCCCATCCTTCTCCGCAGGGGCGGGGGTTCCGAGGACGCTGACCGCATGTGGCCACGACGCCCCGCTGGCGGTCGGGCGGGGCGCCGGGGCGGAACCCGGCGGCGGAACGCCCCGGGAGGGCGGTCGGCCGGGGACGGAGCACGGCTCCACCACGCCCGGCAGCGGACGGCTCCTGGAACGCGCCTCACCAAGCGTCCATCCAGGGAAAGCGAGCGCCAGGTGCCGGGACGGAACACGGCCCCACCGCACCCGGCGGCGGATCACCCCCGGAACCCACCCCACCGAGTGTCCGTCCCACGGAACGGACCGCAGTCGGGACGACAAAAAGGAAAACCCGCACCGAGGGAATACCGGAATTCCGGAAATGGCGAAGAAGAACAGCAAGAGCGCGTGTGAGGCGTGACGACATCCCCGGGCGTTCCGTGCCGGTTCATCCCCGGAGAACATCCACCGGACGCACGATCACCGCCTTCCACATCTCCACAGGGTGGAAATCCCGAGACCGTTCCACCGATCCACCCAGCGGAACGGCTGGGAGCACGTTCTCCGAAACGGCATCGCACACGCGCGTTCCCGCGCATGCGTAGAGCAACGGCTCCGGGCAGGGGCAGCGAACGGGCACGACGCATCCGAAGAGAGGGGCGCACACTCGTGTGCGCATGCCGGGGACGGTCAGCGGCCACGGTCGGACACTTCCTTCGCGCGGGGTTCACGTGAAGCGGCACAACGCGGCCGGGCCCGTGGGAAAACTCCGTTTTCCACACCCGACCCCACATGCCATAACACCCAGGGGATGGAGATCCGACCCGCCCCGGGGGATAAAACGGACCTACCTGCCACTTATTCGCGAGAAACAGCATGTTTTCTTGAATACGTCCGGGCCTTCGCCCTTTCCCCTAAAGTGGGGGGCCGGGGCCGCCACCCGGCCCCTGGGGCGGGCGGCGCCCCGCGCTCCCGTTCACTCCTACTCCCGGGGGCGCGGGGTTCCGCTCGCCTCGTCGCCCCGGCGCACCGGAGCGCGGACGGGAACGGGAGACCCGGGCGAGACCTAAAAGGATCCCTGCCGCCCCGGGCCGACTAGACCGGCCGGACCGCCGCCTCCGCGGCCGCGTCCGCGCCTGTGTCCGAGGACACCGTGTCCCCGCAGGCGAGCGCGCCCCGCTCACACGAGAGCACCGTCTCCAGCAGCCCAGGGAACCGCTCGGACACGTCCCCGTCCCGCAGCGAGATGAAGCACCGGGTGCCCTCCGTGCGGCTCTGCACCAGACCCGCGTTGCGCAGGATCTTCAGGTGGTGGCTCAGCGTGGACTGCGCGATCGGCAGGTCGATGTCCTTCCAGGCGCGCTCGCCGTCCCTGGCCGCGAGCATGCGCACGATCTTCAGCCGGGTGGGTTCGGCCAGCGCGGCCAGCACCGTCACCAGCTCGACCCCGTCGAGCGGTGGATGGTGTTGCTCCCTCGCCGCCACGCGAACCTCCTCACACCGGCGTTTCGCACCAGCATAGTGGGACGGGTGTATCTTCGATATTCGACGATCATCGAACACCGAGGGACAAGCATGCCCATCACCCTGTCCGTGCTCGACCATGCCGGCATCTCCGAGGGGTCCACACCCGGGCAGGCCCTGCGCGACGCCCGCGACCTGGCCCGACACGTGGAATCGCTCGGCTACCGGCGCTTCTGGCTGTCCGAGCACCACAACATGCGGGCGATCGCCAGCGCCGCCACCTCCGTCTCCCTCGGCTTCATCGCCGAGGGCACCTCGACCATCCGCATCGGCGCCGGCGGCGTCATGCTGCCCAACCACTCGCCGCTGGTCATCGCCGAACAGTTCGGCACCCTGGAGTCCCTCTACCCGAGCCGCGTGGACCTGGGCCTGGGCCGGGCCCCGGGCACCGACCCGCGCACCATGATGGCGCTGCGCCGCGACCACTCCGCCGCCTCCGCGTTCCCGCACGACGTGCAGGAGCTCCAGTCCTACTTCGAGCCCGCCGACCCCGGCCAGCCGGTGCGAGCCATCCCCGGCGAGGGCCTGCGGGTGCCGCTGTGGATCCTGGGGTCGAGCCTGTTCGGCGCCCAGCTGGCCGCGCAGCTGGGGCTGCCGTACGCCTTCGCCTCCCACTTCGCGCCCGACGCCCTGTACGAGGCGCTCAAGGCGTACCGGGAGAACTTCACCCCCTCGCGCCAGCAGGAGACGCCGTACGCGATGGCGGGGGTGAACGCGTTCGTCGCCGACACCGACGAGGAGGCCCGGCGCCTGTTCAGCACCATGCAGCAGGCCTTCCTGGGAACGCTGCGCGGGGCGCGCGGGCTGCTGCGCCCGCCGGTGGACTCGCTCGACACCATGTGGCGTCCCGGGGAGCGGGAACGCCTGGACCACATGCTTCGTTACTCGTTCGTGGGTTCCCCGGAAACGGTGCGCCGCAAGCTCGAGCTGTTCGTCACCGACACCGGTGTGGACGAGCTGATGGTGTCGTCGATGATCTACGACAAGGAGGCTCGCCTGCGCTCTTTCGAGCTGCTGGCGGAGGTCGCCGGTCTGGGCTGAGTCCCGTCCCCGCCCCGGGGGGCACCGGGCAAGGGTGGCGGCCGTTGGGCGCTGTTGGCAGGCGGCGCCGGCCGCCTCCCCCGGGTGGGGAAGACGAAGGGCCGGGCACCCCGCGGGTGGGTGCCCGGCCCTTCGGTGTGCCCGGACCGGCCCCGGGTCCGTTCGGCGACGCCTCTCACGGCAGAGCCGGGTGTCCCCCCGGTGCCGACCGTGAGCATCCCCGCCGGAGCAGGGAATCCTTCCAGGACGTGAACTCTCGCCGTCCCCCGGCCCCGAGCCGGGTGAAGAAAGCGCCCCCGAATCCCCTCCGCGCTCGCGGACGACCGCATTCGCACCGGTCATAGGCACGATCGCCCACCGATCACCGGACAAGTAGTGACGCCTCACGTGTCGGCTGAGAAGATGGTGACCCGTCGGGCACCGACCGTTATACGTGTTCATGGGCGCTCCACCCGAATGCGGTTCCGCACCCGGAAGGGCGATCGGAACCGCGAGAGGCGTCCCCACCTGCGTTTTCAACGGAGCCGAGAGGGCCTGTGGACAAGGTGTGGTGGCCGGGATCGACGGGCATCGTGAAGGAGGATGACCTCTTCTGGACAGGTACAGGGCGTATGCCCGGGACATGTGCAGGATAGTGAGAACCCCGAGGCGGCTGCGCGAGCAGGAGCCTCGCCCCGTAGCCGAGTCGTTGACACCGGTGAATCCTTACCCTTGGTTCACCTTGATGAAGGCCACCAGGCCGAAGAGATGCCCGGCCGCGGGCCACGAGGACGTGGCCCGTCGCCCCGGATCTCCTCCCCCAAGGAGCTGACCCCTTGTGAAGACGCCAATGAGCAAGCTGTGGGCGACCCTGAGCGCCCTGATCGTCCCCCCGTCCAAGAAGAACGACACCGGCGCCACCATCATCGAGTACGCGGCCATCCTTCTTCTCATCGCCGCCGCCGCCACCCTCATCTGGGGCCTCGGCATTCCCGAGAACATCAGTGGGTCGATCGGTACGGCCGTCTCCGAGATCCTCAGCGGCCCCTGACCCGGACAGAAGAACAAAGAACGAAGGCCCCATAGTCCGGGCGAAGCATCGAACAAACGAGAACCGCTTGCTTTCCAAACCCTCCACCCCGAACAAAAGAAGACAGGCATTCTCTTCCGGGGTAACAGCAACACTTCTCCTGACGCTGACCGCATGTGTGGTGTCCCCAGAAGACGGAAGCACCCCCCGACCGGAGGACGCCGGAACCCTAGAAAGCAATCCACCCGATGCGCAGGGAGGGGACACCGAGGGGAACCCGATCGCCCACGCGGCGACGACCACCACACCCCTGGGCCAAGACCTCGAGATCGGCGTTGTGGCCCTAGAGCGACTGGAAAGCGACGCACTGAGACTTCGCCTACAGGTGTCCAATAAATCCACGGAAAGCATATCGCTTTTCGACGGCCTATCCGAGCCGAACGACCCGAACACGGCAAGCCTGGTATCCCTGGTCGATGCAAGCAATCAAAAAAGATACCTCAGCTACGACCAGAGCAATGGACAATGTTTCTGCTCCCCACCCCTGGAAGGCCCCATACCGGCAGGGGAAAGCGAGGAGATCTGGGTTATATACCCAGAACCCCCGGTCGACCTAGAACAGATGACGGTCGTGGTACCGCTGGCTCCACCGATCATGGACGTACCCATCAGCGACTCCACGGAAAGAATGGAGAATATAAGCCTGGCGGACGCCCAGATACTCAACCTGACGATGATATCGGACAACCTGGAGGATCAAACCGGTCGCACCGAGAGCGGCGAGGAAGTGAGCATCATCCTGTCCTCCGACGTGCTTTTCGAGACCAACAGCTCCGAACTGAACTCTGAAGCAGAAGAGATACTGGAGCAGGTCGCCCTGGAGATCGACGACTCGTCGGCCACGACCGTGAAAATCGACGGCCACGCCGACAACACGGGAAGCGATGCGACGAACGTCCCGCTCTCCGAGGAACGAGCCGAGTCGGTCAAGGAGGCACTGGCGGATCTCCTGACACGATCTGGAGTCGATTTCGAAGTCGCCGGCCATGGATCGAGCGACCCGATCGCCGACAACAGCACGGAAGAAGGACGAGAGAGAAATCGCCGTGTCAGCGTGACGTTCGAAAAGTAGGCGACCATGAAGCGAAAAAGAAGAAAAGCAGCAAGCACTCTCTGCATGGCCGTTCTCGTAGCCGCCACCATGTCAGCGGGAATCAGCTCGGCGGCCCCCGCATCGAAGCCGAGAGATCTCGATTCCCTTGGGTCTGCCACTGGGAATGAAACCCAGTCGAGCAACCTCGTCGCAGAAGCCAACATCGCAGAGAGGAACGAGGCCGGGAATATACTGTCCATCACGTGGAGCATTGAGAACACAGGAAGCGATCGAGTCACTCTGACCTGGCTCGCCGGGAGGTCATATCTTTACTCAGGCGCCAACTACGCCGGAGTGACCGCCATGGCCGCAGACGGATCGTCAAGATTCCATCCCATCATGGACGAATCCGGTTCCTGCCTGTGCTCAGGAGACAGCTCGTCGGCCTTCAAAGAGTGGGTGAGTCCCGGAGAGAAGGTCTCATACTGGTCGATGTTCTCCGTCCCCTCCGATGTCGAGAGCATCACCTTGGAGATTCCCGGGTTCGAGCCGATCGAGAACATTCCCATTTCCTGACCGCCCCCGACCAAAACCTTCTGGAGAATGATTTGTCTGGCTCCCGGCACACGAACTTCGGGGAACCGCGGAGGCCGTCGCCTTCGCGGCCTGCGGGGCGTGCGGGGGAACGCAGTGGACCCCCGCGCCTCTGGCGTTGGCTGTGGCCCGCGAACCCCCATGGCGGCGACCGGGGCGCGGCACTGACCGAGACGGCGGCCGTGCTCATCCTCGTCGCCGCCGTCATGGTCGCGGTGTACCAGCTGGAGCTGAGCAGGACCTTCAACGAAGGCGTGCGGCAGATGGTGTGCCTGGTGCGCGGCCCCTCCTGTGGGGAGACCTGGACCGAGGCCGATCGGCCGGAGGCGCCGGAGTCGTACGAGTGGGGCCAGGGCAACCCGAACCGGGTCGACAACCAGAACATCGCCCGATCCCTCGCCGAGGGCTACGGCTGGCAGGACGCCGAGTGGCAGTGCCTGAGCAACCTCTGGGGGGCTATGTCGCACTGGGACCACACGGTCACCGACCCGGATACGGGGGCGGTCGGCATTTCCGGGTTCGTCCCGGGGGTGCACGGCAACCTGCCATCCGGGTTCCGGGACAGCGCCCAGGCCCAGATCGAGTGGGGGCTCGGGCACATCAGGGACACCCACGGAACCCCGTGTGTGGCCTGGTCCTACTGGCAGGGCAGCGGCTCCTACTGACCGGGATCCGACCAGCGCCGTGGCCCCTGCCGGATCCATCCGCTCTCGGCGGTGGTGGGAGCCCATGCGCTTCCGGCACGGCTCGAAGCCGGGCCCGGCCCACCCCGTCCCCCGGGCAGGCCGAATACCCCTCGGTTCAGGGAGTCGCGCAGCAGAACCCCGGGTCTCCCGCCCCCTCCGCGCACTCACCACCGTGGGTGCCGTGGCCGCTCCCATCGACGGAGCCGCCCGCCCCGCCCCCGCCCCCGTGCCCCTCCCCCTGCCCCACGCGCGACGCGTGCACCCGCCCGGCCGGGGACACCGGTCAGGGCTGGGTCTCCTCCCGCTCGGCCTCCTCCTCGATGAAGCCGATCACCTCGGCCAGGTGCTGCTCCACGTCCAGGGTCTCCTGGGCCTCCGGTCCGGCGACGCGGCGCAGCGCCGCCAGCACCTCCCGGTACTCGGCCTCCGCCTCCTCCAGGAGGCCCAGGCTCGCCCACGTCGCCGCCATGCGGCTGCGGACCCGCAGGGTCTCCGAGTGGTCGGCGCCCAGCGCCCGGGTCTGGGCCGACACCAGGTCGCCGAGTTCCGCAGCCGCGCCCTCCAGGTTCTCCCGGCCGCCCGCCCGGACCAGCGTCACCACCAGCGCCTGCCAGACCCGCCAGGTGTCCGGGTCCCGCTCGCCGTGCCGCAGCAGGTAGCCCCGCACGATCGCCCGCAGCCCCAGCACCGCTTCGTCGTGGATCCCCATGTCGCTCAGCGTCCAGGCGGCGACGAACAGCAGGTCCAGGCGTTCCTGGTCGCCGGGTTCCCGCCCCGGCAGCCGGCCGGCCTCGGTCAGCGCTCGCACGGTCTCCGACGCGGCGGCCCGGTAGGCCTCCAGGCGCCGCACCATCGTCTCCGCCTCGTCCGTGTCCGGCGCCGCCTCCGGGCCCGCGTCCGGCGTCACTCCCGGCGGGTCGGCGGCCTCCAGGGCGCGCCGGTGCGACTCCATCGCGCCGGTGAGCCCGGCCTCCTGCCGTGCCGGGTCCCACCGCAGCGCGCGCAGCAGCTCGGTCCGCATCGCCAGGGTGTGCGGATGGTCCTCGCCCAGCGCCCCGTCGAGCCTCCGCACCAGGGCCTGGACGAGGTCGGCGACCGCGGCCCGGTGCTCCGGGTGCCGCGCTGCCACGTCGCGCAGGCCGGCCGTCCACTCCCGGTGGTAGCGCCGCACCTGCCGGTGGCCCGCCCCCAGGACGCGTTCGGCGGTCTCGACCACCGGGGCGAGCTCGAACGCCGACTCCGCCTCGGCCCCGCGCCACCGGGGCATCCGGCCCAGGTCCCAGCGGCGGGCCAGGGTGTCCGGATGGTCCGGGCCCAGCACCCGGCAGGAGGCCACCACCAGGGAGAGCAGTCCCGATTCCAGGTCCGGGAGCCGGTCCGGCTCCCGGTCGGGCATCGTTCCCGGCCCGGTGCCGCGGTCCCGCGCGCCCCGCCGCATCAGGTCCTCGTCGACCCGGCAGGCCAGCTCCCAGGCCTTGAGGGTGTCCGGGTGGTCCGCCCCCTGGACCCGACGCCGGTCCCGCAGGACCTCGCCGATCTCGGCCCCGGCCTCCTCCGGACGGGCGAGCGCGCGCAGCGTCAGGGCCAGGCTCTGGCGGGCGGCCAGGGTGTCCGGATGGTCGGGGCCGAGGGTGCGCAGCCGCCCCTGCCACACCGCCCGGTACTCCGGGACGGCGGATTCGCGCCGGTGCTCCCACAGCAGTGCGGCCAGTTCCTCCCGGGCCGCCAGGGTCTCGGGGGCCTCCGGTCCCAGCGTTCGTGCCCGTTGCCGGGCCCGGTCCTGCAACCGCTCCCGCTGCGGGGCGAAGCCGGCCCTGCGCTCGTCGCGGCGGGCGCGGCCCCGGAGCCTGCGCACCCGCCGGTAGGCGGACTCCGCCTGCCGCAGGGCGCCGTCGGCGAGCTGCGTGCGGGCGATGTGCAGGGCCTCCTCCCGCGAGGAGCATCCCAGGAGCATCTGGAACTCCGCGTCCGGGACCTGGTCTGTGTACCCGCGGGGCGGCTCCGGGTCCATGCCGGTCACCGTGTCGGCGGTGAGGAACAGCCGCGGCATCCGCGCCCGGGGGGCGGTCAGCCACTCCCACGCCTCGGCGAGGGACTCGAGCTCTCTGGTCAGGGCGTCGTCCCCGGCTCCGGGGTCCGCGTCCTCGGGCAGGTAGCGGGTGTGCAGCTCCTCCACGGCCGAGCGGCGCAGCGGCCACGGGTAGCCGCAGCGGCGCATGCCCATGACCGCTCCCAGCAGCGCGGCGGCCCGCAGCGGCATCACGATCCCCACCGTCCTCTCCGCGGGCCGCCCCGGTCGGGGACCCGCTCCGGTCTCCCCGGAGGGGGCCCCGCGGCCGCCTCCGGCCGTTCCGGCCCGCGCACCGTCGCCGCCCCCGCGCCGCGGACGCCCGGGACGCAGGACGAGGCTACCGCCCGGCCTCCGGCCGCGGTGGACGTTCGCCCGGGAGGGCCGGATGCGGTCACGGCCCGCCCCACTCCGGCGGGCAGGCCGCCTCCCCAGCGCGGGCGAGTTCCCCCTCGACCTCCTCCCGCGCGGCCGGGACGTCGGCGCCCTGGTGGATGCCCGCCGGTGCCCCGGCCGACCGGGGCACCGTGACGAACACGTCCGTCCCCACCGCGAGCGCCTCCAGCGGGTCCGCGTAGGCGGGGTCCGGGACGGTCACCCGCGCCGTCTCCCCTCCGGAGGCGGGCTTGACCCACTCCCGCACGGCGATGGTCACCTCCACCAGGGGCTCCTCCGCCGCCCTCGGACCTTCCCCGCGCGGTTCCGTCACCGCCTCCACCGCGCTGACCTCGCCCTCCACGATCACGTCGGCGCAGGCGATCTCCTCCGCCAGGGTCCGCCGCCGGTCCACGGCGGGGCCGGTCCCGTCCCCGTCGAGCAGCACCACCAGGGCCGCCGTCAGGGCGCCCGCGGCCGAGACCCCCGCGATCCCCCACAGGGCGGGGTGCCCGCGCCGGCGCCCCCGCGTCACGATGTCCCCTCCTGGTCCTGGGCGTCCCGATCCAGGGCGTCGGCGGCACCGGCGGCGGGTTCGGTCGCGGCCGCCCGGAGCGCCTCGTTCATGCGCTGCTCGCTGCGCAGGGTGTCCTCATGGTCGGGCCCCAGCACCCGGACCCTGATCTCCCACACCGCCCGGTTCTCGGCGGCCGCCTCCTCGTACCGCTCCAACCGCTTCCAGGCCAGGGCCAGCCTGCTCCGGGCCCAGAGGGTGTCGGCGTGCTCGGGACCCGACACACGGGTCCGGACCTCCAGCATCTCGCGGAGTCCGGCTTCGGCCTCCGCGAACCGGCCCGCCTCGTGCAGCACCAGTACCTGCCTCTCCCAAGCCCAGAGGGTCTCCTCGTGTTCCGCGCCCAGGACCCGCGCCGAGGCCTCCCACATCGCCCGGTACTCGGTCAGCGCCTCCTCGTACCGGCCCAGATCCTCCAGCGCCAGGGCCAGTCCGCTCCAGTCGGCCAGCGCCTCCTCGTTCTCGGGGCCCGCCGCCCGAGCCCGGACCTCCAGAAGCCCCCGGTACTCGGCCGCCGCCTCCTCGTAGCGCTCCTGCACCCGGTGCAGTTCGGCCAGCCGGCTGCGGAGCTCGAGCGTGGTCTCGTGCTCCTCCCCGGCGTCACGACGCCACACTTCGAGGGCTTTCCGCAACCCGCACTCCGCCTCGTCCATCCGCCCCAGCCGCCAGGACGTCATCGCGAGGTCCTGGTGGTAGGCCACCAGGTCCGGGTGGTCCTCCCCGAGGTCGCGGATGAGGTCGTCCCGAGCCGCGGCGGCCTCGGTGTAGTGCTCCTCATAGCACCCGGCGTCCCGCAACGCCGTGGTCATGGCGTACCGGGAGGCCAGGGTGTCCGGGTGGTCGGCGCCCAGCACTCGGGCGCGGTCCTGGTACACCGCACGCCATTCGGTGAGGGCCTCCTCCTTCCGCCCCAGGGACGACAGCACCCGGCCGAGCCGGTGGCGGTCCGCCAACACGAGGGGGTCGTCGGGGCCCGACATCCGTGAGCGGATCTCGTACAGCGAGTGCGCCTCGGGCTCGGCCTCCGACCAGCGTCCCGCGTTGACCAGTACCGTCACCAGGGTGTTCCGGGCCCTCACTTTGAGGGGATCGGCGGCATCGGGTCGGCGGTCCAGGACGGCCGCGATGTCCCGCAGTTCCGCCTCCAGGCCGATCCGGTCGACGTCACCGCCTTCGGCTCGTTCGGCCTCGTAGCCGTCCATCAACGTTTCGAACCGGGCCCTCTGGCTTTCCGGGTGCTCCTCGCCCATCGTGCGACACCGCAGTTCCCACAGGGCCCGGAACCCGGCCTCGGCCTCCCGGTGCAGACCTTCGCGCGAGGAGACCACCGCCAGCTCCCACATGGCCGCCGGGATGAGCGGGTGTTCTTCGCCCAGGGCGCGCACCGCCGTGTCGAGGATCTCCCGCAGTTGAGCACGTGCGGTGGACAGCCGCTTCAGGCCCACGTGGGACTGCGCGAGGCGGAACCGGGTCCACAGGGTGTTCTCAGCGTCCTCGCCCGCGCTCCGGCTCAGCACTTCCACGGTGGCCTCGAACTCGGCCCGGGCCCGTCTGTGCTCCCCGAGCAGGGCCAGGGTCATGCCCAGCTGGTTCCTGGCCGCCACCGTGTCCGGGTGGTCCTCGCCCAAGAGGCGCAGACGCGCCTCCCGAACCGCTTCGGCCTCGGGAAGGGCCTCTTCGAGGCGGCCTGCCCGGTGCAGCGCCAGCGCCAGGAAATACCGGGTCGACACCGTGTCCTCGTGGGCTTCTCCCAGGATGCGGAGCCGTGCGCGGGCGACCCCCTCCAGCTCGGCCGAGGCCTCGGTGAGACGCCCCCCGAAGGTCAGCACCGTTCCCAGGGAGTCCCGGAGTTCCAGGAGCACCGGGTCGTCCGGGCCCACGGTGGCCGCGCGCAGTCCGACCGCCTTACGGTAGGCGCGTTCCGCCAAGTCGTAACGCGAACGCCCCGAGGCGTCGCGCCCCAGGCCGGAGGCCGAGCCGATGGTGGACGCGTATCCCAGGATGCGGTCGAACTCCTCGTCCGTGATCGGGATGTCGTCCGGGTACAGGCTCCAGACCTCGTTCAGCACCCGTGGGGATATGCCGACGCCGTCACCTTCGAAGGGGACCAACAGGGCCTCGAACATCGCCATCGGCCCGGACGAGAACGAGAGCCGGGCCATGGGCGAGGACTCGGCCACGGCCTCGGTCGCCCAGGCCCACGCCTCCTCCAGCGTTTCGGGGACCGGACCCGACCCGCTCGGCCGTTCCTCCAGGAACCTCGTGTGCAGGTGCTCCACCAGTTCCCGGGGAACGGTCCCCTGGAAGCCGCGGCTGTACACCAGAGCCGTGGCGGTGACCAGGGCGACGCCCCGGGGGCGGGGTGTCCCGCCGACGGCCGGGTCGGCGGACCGGGCCCGGTCCCAGCGGTCGGCCAGCAGGTCGGTGTTCTCGATGCAGGAGGCGAAGCCGTAGCGGCCGCTGTTCTTGAGGACCCGGTCGAACCGGTCGTCCCCCGACCAGGATCGCACCTCCCGCACGCGGTCGCACTCGGCCTCCGACAGGGCCCGGGGCACCATCACCTCGACCGCCCGGTCCGGTTCCGCTTCCACGGCCCGACCGGGAGAGGAACGCATGAGGGTGTCCATGTACTCCTTCAGGTCCTCCTCCTCACCCTCCTCCAGCCCGGCCGGCCGCGTGGCGGTCTGAACCGCGTACGAGGGCAATGTCATGCTCCCCGCCCTGGCCAGCAGGGACCGCTCGTCCTGGGAGAGGGTCCTTACCAGCAGGCGGTGGCCGCCCAGCGGGGTGTCGAGGAAGCGGGCGAGCTCCTCCGCGGGGTTCGCCGGATCCATGCCGAGCCACAGCCACTGGATGCCGCCGTCCAGCCACAGCACGCACCGGGAGTGCCGGTCCGCCTCCCGCCACAGGTGTGCGAGCCCGGCCCCGGGACGGGGGATGAGCAGGGTGTGGTCGGTCAGGTGCGACACGGCCTCGTAGGCGCTGCGGGACCGGCCCGCGGTCCTCTCACCCGTCAGGAGGACGAGCCCGCCCGCGTCCACGGCCGCCCGGAGCCGGCCGTCGAAGTCGCGGGGGACGTAGGGCGGGACCACCGCCGTTCCGTCGGTGGTGACGACGGGGCGGCGCACCCCCCAATTCGTCGGGTCGCCCCACTGACCGACGGTCGGGGGCGTGCCGTCGGGCAGGGTCTCGTACGAGCCCTGCCTCCAGCCCGTGACGTCATCGCGCCACTGCGCGGGCATACCCTCGAGCCCCCTGCGTCTCCCGGACGACTCCGACATGTGCGACCTCCGTCGTGTTCTCCTCGGCAACACCTCTAGGACGCCAGGGGGGACACGGACGGTGCCGGGGCTCCGGCCCCGTGGCCGGGAGCGGCCACGGGGCACGGGCGGTGGCGGGCGGTCAGCCCGCCTCCGCCGGCGGGGCGTCGAGGCGGCGGACCTGGTCGTCGGTCAGCTCCAGCCGCGCGGCCACGGCGTTCTCCTCCAGGTGGCCGACCGAGGTCGTCCCCGGGATCGGCAGGATGTGGGCGCCCCGGCGCAGCAGCCAGGCCAGCTGCACCTGGACGGGGCTCGCCCCCGTCTCGGCGGCGACCTGCGCCACCGGCGAGGCGGCCACCGCCTCCCCCATCGCCACCGGGAAGAACGGCACGAACGCGATGCCCAGCTCGGCGGTGCGGTCCACCACCGGGTCGTGGTCGCGGGCCGCGTGGTTGTACAGGTTCTGGACGGCCGAGATCGGGGCGACCGCGTGCGCGCGCTCCAGGGTGGCGACGTCCACCTCCGACAGCCCGATCGCCCGCGCCTTCCCCTCCCGCTGCGCCTGTGCCAGGGCTCCCACCTGGTCCTCGACCGGGACGGCCGGGTCGACGCGGTGCAGGTAGAGCAGGTCGATCGTGTCGGTGCCCAGGCGGCGCAGGCTCGCCTCGACCTGCTGGCGCAGGTAGGCGGGGTGGCCCAGCGGCACCCATTCCCCGGGGCCCGGCCGGGTGACGCCGACCTTGGTGGCGATGGTGGCGCCCGTGCCGCGCAGCGCCTCCCCGAGCAGCCGCTCGCCCTCGCCCAGGGCGTAGGCGTCGGCGGTGTCGAAGTGGTCGATGCCCAGCTCCAGGGCCCGGCGCAGCAGGGCGATGAGGTCGTCCCGGTCGGTGGGGGCGCTCCAGACGGGGGCCGTGGCCCCGGACCGCCGGTGCGGGGCGTCGGCGAAGCGCATGGTCCCCAGGCCGATCCGGGAGGTGGAGAGGGAGTGCGCGGGGGCGGTGTTCCGCTCGATGGTGCCCGTGGTGTTCTCTGTCATGCGAGGACGTTAAGAGCTGACATCGGTGAGAGGGGCAAGGGGACGTGGCACGGATCACCGGAATGCGGATCGGGGACCTGGCCGCGCGGACGGGTGTCGGCGTGCGGCTGCTCCGGTACTACGAGGAGCAGGGGCTGCTGGCGCCGCGGCGCACGGCGGCGGGCCAGCGGGTGTACGAGCCCGGTGACGTGGAGACGGTGCACCGGATCCGCCGCCTGTTGGAGGCGGGGCTGGGCACCAAGGTCATCCGCACTGTTCTGGAGTGCGCGTGCGGCGGCGGGGGCGACGTGGAGCCCTGCCTGGACCCGCTGCTGGCACGGGAGCTGGAGCGCATGGACGACGAGCTGGCGCGGCTCGCCCGGCACCGGAGGGCCGTCGCGGCGCTGCGCCCGGAGGCGCGGACCGGCGCCGCGGCGGGCTGAGCGCGCACGGCGGGCCCTCGCCGCGGGGTCCGTCCTCCCCGAGGGCGCCTGCGCGGCGAACGGCCCCGGTGGGCCGACGAGGGGCCCGCGGGGCCCGGTACGGACCCCGGAGGCACGGGCGGCACCGCGCACGCGCCCCGGGTCCCGGCCGCCCGCCATCGGCCGGCCCGGGCCGGCGCTCGGGTCAGAAGAGGAAGTGCCCGGCGAAGCCGGCCAGGGGCAGGGCGCGGTCGTCCGCGGCCCTGCGCAGGGTGCCCAGGCCCTGGTCATGGCGGGTGCCCGCCAGGTGGACCACCGCCACGACCGCGAGGAAGACGGCGACCCCCGCCCAGGAGTAGGTCAGCGAGATGTTCGGGTAGGCCGCCACGGCGGCGGCCAGGAGCGCGACCGCCAGGGCGAGCAGCGCGCCGCCCCGCACCAGGCGCCTGGGGCGCACGCGGTCCCTGATCGACTCCAGGCTGTGGACCTCGACGGTGAACTCCTCCTCGCAGGTCGGGCAGACCACCGGGTGGATCACCGCCCCCGTGGCCGGGCGCCGCACCTTGACGGTCACCGACTGACCGGTGTGGTTCCGGCGCCTGCTGTGGGCCAGGCGGACGGTGGCGACGGGCGAGGGGCGTTCGGGCATGGGCCGGTCCTTCGTACGACGGGGGTGCGCGGACCAGGTTAGGTCACCGTGCTCCGGGGGCAGTCCCGACGGATACGGGTCCGCGGCGGACGAGCGCGGGCCGGAGCGGCGGCACGGGCCCGGAGCGGCCCCGGGGCCGCCCTCCGTGTCCTGCGGACCCGCGCCGGCGGCCCTGTGAACAGCGTGCAAAACACCGACATACCGTGGCAAACCTTCCGGCAGGAGTTCACAGGACCGCACGTCGGGGGTGGCCGCCGCTCTTAGCCTGTTCATTCCCGCACCGCTCCGCCCGCCTCGGCGGCGGGGCGTCCGGTACGGGTGGGCGACGACCGGGACCGGTCCGTGCGGGGGCGCGGACCGGCCCCGAGAACACGGGGGCCAGGTGAAGATCGCTTATCTGATCAACGACATGTACGGCATCGGTGGCACCATCCGTACCGTCGCCAACCAGGCGGCGGCCCTGGCCGCCCGGCACGAGGTGGAGATCGTCTCGGTGTTCCGCCACCGCGACGAGCCCGCCCTGCCCGTGCCCCCGGGGGTGGCCCTGCGCCCGCTCGTCGACGTGCGCGACCACGACGGTTCCACCGGGGTGGGCGGCCGGCCGCTGTACGAGGGGTCGGAACGGGCCGGCCTTCCCCCCGTCCTCTTCCCGCCCGAGGACTCCCGGGGCTCGACCCACAGCAGGCTCACCGACGACCGGCTCGAGCAGTACCTGTCCACCACCGACGCCGACGTCGTCGTCGGCACCCGGCCCGGGCTCAACGTCGTCATCGCCCGGTGCGCCCCCGACCGCGTGGTCAAGGTCGGGCAGGAGCACCTCACCTACGAGCAGCACTCCGGATCGCTGCGACGCGTCATGGCCGAGGAGTATCCGGGCCTGGACGCCTTCGTGACCGTCACCGAGGCCGACGCCCGCACCTACGCCCGGAACATGCCGCTGCCGGGCGTGCGGGTGCTGTCCATCCCCAACTCGGTCCCGGCCCCGCCGTTCACCACCAACGGGCACAACAGCCGCACCATCGTCTCCGCCGGGCGGCTGGCACCCAGCAAGCGGCACGACCTGCTGGTGAAGGCGTTCGCGTCGCTGGCCGAGGAGTACCCCGACTGGACGCTGCGCATCTACGGCCGCGGCGACCGGCGCAAGACGCTGGCCCGGCTGGTCGGCTCCCTGGGGCTGCACGACCGGGTGTGGCTCATGGGCCCGCACACGCACGTGGAGGAGGCGTGGGCGCAGGGGGCGTTCGCCGCGGTGACCTCCAGCGAGGAGCCGTTCGGGATGACCATCGTGGAGGCGATGCGCTCGGGCCTGCCGGTGGTGAGCACCGACTGCCCGCACGGGCCAGCCTCCATCATCCGCGACCAGGAGGACGGCTTCCTGGTGCCCAACAAGTCCGTGCAGGGCATCGCCGAGGGCATGTCCCGGCTCATGGCCGACGACCGGCTGCGGCAGCGCATGTCGGCGGCGGCGCTGGCCGACTCCGAGCGGTTCGACCCGGCGAACGTGGTGCGCCTGCACGAGGGCCTGTTCTCCGACCTGGCCGGGACGCCGCTGACCGCCTCCGACGTCGCTCCCCCGGTCCCGGTCCCGGCGCCGCGCACCGAGCCCCCCGTCTCCTGCCGGGTGCGCGCCGGCGGCGACGGGCTGGTGACGCTGTCGTTCACCGACCCGCCCGACCTGGTCGAGCTGGTGCGCCCCGGGCAGCGCGTCACCCTGGCCCCGGACTGGCGGGGGCAGGTGGTGGTGGACCCGGCCAGGGAGCGGCTGGCCGCCGTCACCTGGGAGGTGACCCGGGTCGACGGCGACGCCATCACCCCGGTGCGGGACCTGGAGATCCACCAGCAGGGCTACCCGTTGGCGCCCAAGCGGACGCCGGAGCTGTCCCTGGTGATCCCGACCCGCTCGGCCAAGGGCGGCCTGCTGCTGCATGTGCGCCGGTCGGCCCACCACGCGGAGGTCGAGCACGTGGAGGTCGCCGAGGGGCTCATCACCGTCCAGGGCCGGGTGCTGGGGCACGACGAGGCCGACGCCCGCGCCCGCATGGTGGTGCGGCTGCGCAACTCGCCCCGGACCCTGCGGGAGTTCTCGTCCCCGGTGGCGATCGGCGGCCTGTTCACCGCCGTCATCGACCCGGCGGCGGTGGTGCGCGGCCGCCACGGCGACTCCGAGACCTGGGAGATGCGGCTGGTGCTGTCCAACGGCACCGAGTGCAGTGTGGGGCGCCACCTGCCCGGGGTCGTCGGGTACAAGAAGATCATCGAGTACCCGGCCCAGGACGTGCGCCCCGCCCGCGGGCCGGGGTCGCGGGTGCGCCCCTACTACACGGTCAACGACCGGCTGGGGCTGCGGACCTCGCCGCTGGCGCCCACCGTGGAGGTCGAGGACGTGCGGGTGCGCGCCACCGCCCGGGGCGACCGGCTCCGGTTCGCGGTCCGGCTCACTGACGCCCTGCCCGAGGGGGTCGCGGCGGCGGTGGAGGTGGTGCGGGGCTCCGACGCCGGGCAGCGGTACCCGTTGGACGTGGAGGGCCGCCTGCTGACCGGGACGCCGCCCCTGCTGGCCCGCCCCGAGTACACCGGCACCGACGGCCTGCGGGCGACCTGGCAGGTGCGGCTGCTGGTCGGCCCGGCCGGGGCGCTGAGCCGGATCGGCGCCGGGAGCGTGCTCGGGCACACCGCCCGGCGCTGGAACCACGGCCCCTACGTGCGCTCGGTGACCGCGTCGCCGCTGGCCAACGGCGACCTGAAGGTCACCGTGGCCGACGTGCACCTGTGGTCGGCGATCAACCGGCGGCTCCGGTGAACGGGTCGCCCCCGTTGTCCGCGGTGCGGATCATGCGCTGGGCGCGGCCGAGCCGTTCCAGCAGCCAGTCGGGCATGTGGTCGGCGCTGCGGGGGAAGCGCACCGCGTCCCGGTAGAAGTCGCGGGGGTCGGGTTCGGCGTCGAACTCCGGCGGGTTGCCGTGGTCGAAGTGGACGCCGATCTCGCGGGACTCCTTGACGGTGAGCCTGGCGGTGAACCAGGTGCCCTTGCCCGGCTGGTACATGCCGGTGCGCAGCCGGTCCAGCAGCCGGGCCGCCTCCGGCGGCAGCAGGTCCCACTCGCGGCCGTCCTCGCGGGCGACCTCCACCCGGGTGGAGGCCACGCCGACCAGCGCCTTGTGGTCGATGACGATCTGCCTCCACTCGCCCCAGACCGCCGCGACGGTGCGGTCGGCGATCTCCTGGACGGTGTCCATCATCTCCTCCGGGGTCATGTCGCCCGGGTCGATGCGGCCCTCGCGCGAGGCCCCGGGGGCGGCCAGCGCCATCCACGGCGACACGGTCTCCGGGACCAGGTCGCCCTCCAGGCGCTCCAGGAGCCAGTCCGGCATGTGGGCGCGGTCCCGGGGGAAGTGCTCCAGGTCCAGCAGGTAGCTGTCGTTGTCGCGGGGCTCGTCGAAGTGGGGTTCGTTGTCGTGGTCGTAGCGGACCCGGTAGCGGGCCGGGCGCTCCAGGTCGTAGTAGACCGTGTACCAGGTCCCGGTGCGGGGGCGGGCCATCCCCGCCCGCAGCTCCCGGAGTTCGTCGAGCAGCGCCAGGGGCGGGACCCGGCCGACACGGCCGCCGTCGGGGAGCAGGGCCTCCAGGTGGATGGACTCGCAGTCGACCAGGCCCGCGTACACCAGGCGGAGTTTGATCCAGTCCTGCGGGGCGGCCTCCAGGAGCGCCGACCCGATCCGGCGCAGGGACCGGTCCTGCTCTACCGCTGTCATCGGAGTACGGGGATTCATACTCTCGCCTTCTGGTCACCGGGCCACCGCCGGCCGGGCGGTGGATCTGCTGATACGGAATGTGTCGGACAGCGTCCATCCTCTCCGCTGGAGTCGGTTTTTGTCGGACACACGCGCTGGAAAGCCGGGTGTGTCACGGAAACGATGCCGAACACACCCTTCCCGTGTTCCCGGGCGGACGCACCCCGGCGACCGCACCCGGCCACGGGCCGCCCTTCCACAGGGAACCCCGGCCCCCTACCGATCGCCGGGGCCTCGGGGTAGGCTGCGCCCGGTGGCCCCAACGTGGTCGGGTGCTCACCCCGTGCCATTCGCGGCCTTCCCCGCCCGCCCCCTTCACCCCTCGGACGACAGCATGGGATCGCCGACCCCCGCCCCCCGACGACGCCACCTGCTCGGTCACCGCGACGACGGGCAGGCCAACATCCTGCTCCTGTTCGGGCTGACCCTGGCCCTGCTCGCGCTGACGCTGCTGTTCGTGCGCGTGGGGGCGGCCGGGGACCAGCGTTCGCGGGTGCAGACGGCCGCGGACGCCGCCGCGCTGGCCGCGGTGAGCGCCCTGCAGGAGTCGGCGGCCGAGGACCTGGTGGAGGGGCGCTTCCCCATGCCCCTGTTCGACGAGGAGGTCGCCCGGGAGCGCGCCGAGGAGTACGCCCGCGCCAACGACGCGGTGGTCACCGATCTCCGGGCCAGCGACAACGTCATGGGCCGCAACGGCAACATCGTGCGGGTCGAGGTGCGCGGGGCCATCTGCCAGAAGGAGCTGGAGGAGGACGGCTCACGGCACTGGGGCGACGTGACGTGCGACGGCGAGGAGGACGGGAGCACGCGGGTGGGGACGGCCGCGGCGATCGCGATCGCGGAGTTCCCCGAGTGCGGGCGCGACGACGGCGGGATCTACTGCTCGGGCGCCGAGGTCACCAGCCTGGACCAGGCCCGCCGGGTGGTGAGCGTGCACCTGGTCGACCAGGAGGGGCGCTACGAGTTCGACCCGAGCCGGGTGGTGTTCGGCGCCGGGGCGATCGTCGACTGCGCCTCGCTGGGGCAGCTGCACCCGACCATGTGCCAGGTGCACGAGACCCTCCAGGCGGAGTTCGGCGGGTTCTACCTGACCGCGGGCGGCTACCGCAGCGAGCCCACCAGCGACCACGGCTACGGCATGGCGGTGGACTACATGATGGCGCCCATCGGGACCGTCCCCACACCGCAGATGCACGACAGCGCGGTGGGCGTGATCGACTGGATCATCCAGAACGCCCACCGGCTGGGCGTCAAGGGCCTGATCTACGACCACCACATCTGGAACGCGACCAGGGGGGACCCGGTGGGCCCCTGGATGGAGGTGCGGCGCTTCCACCAGGACACCGGGAACCTCACCCAGGACCACGTGGACCACATCCACCTGGCGGCGGGGCCGGGGAACATGCGGTAGCGGCGCGCGAGGGTTGTCCACAGGTTCGGAGAAGGGCTTGTCCGGGCCCGGGCCCGCACCGAACCTGGATCCATGACCCGTGACCCCCTGGACACCGAGAGTCCCCCCGCGTCGACGCACGAGCCCCTGCCGGACCGGGAGCTGCTGCTGCGGACACTGCGGCCGATCGTGCCCGTGCTGTCTCCGGACGCGGTGGTGCGCGACCTGACCGCCGCCTACCTGTGGGGCGTCGACCTGACCGGCCCCGAGGAGCACGTCACCCGGTCACCGCCCCGGGTGGCGCTGCCGCCGGGCACACCACTGCGGGGCCTGCCGGTGGCGGTGCGCCGGGAGGTGGTGCCGGCCGCCGACCGGGTGGTGGTGGAGGGGATCCCCGTCACCTCCGCGGCGCGCACCGCCGCCGAGATCACCGCCCGGGCCCCGTCGGTGCCGATGGCGACCGCGCGCATCGACGCCTTCCTCTCCCGGGGGCTGGCCGATCCGGAACGGGTCCTGGGGTACCGGCACCTGTTCACCGAGGCGCACTTCCGGCGGCTGCGCACGGCGGTGGGCTACGCGTCGCCCCTGAGCCAGTCCCCCGCCGAGTCGTGGCTGCGCGCGGTGATCCTGCAGGCGGGCCTGCCCCCGCCGCAGGCGCAGTGCCCGGTCCGGGTGCACCACCGGACGCTCCACGCCGACCTGGGGTGGCCCCGGTACCGGCTGGCGGTGGAGTACGACAGCCTGCTGCACCACACCGGCCCGCGGATGGAGCGCCGCGACCGGGCCCGGTACACGCTGATGCGCACGGCGGACTGGCAGGTCGTGCCGGTGACGATCCACATGCTCCAGTGCCACGCCCCGAAGCTGCTGACCCGGATCCGCGACGAGCTGTCCGCCCGGGGCTGGGAGTGCCCGCACGGGGAGCGGGAGCGGATCCGGCGGCGCATCCGGGGCTTCGAGCGCCGGCCGCCCCGGCTGCGGTGAGGGGGCGCCGTGGACCGCGGACACGCACTGGCGGAGTACGCGGCCGTGCTGGCACTGGTGGCGGTACTGGTCGTCGCGGTGCTCCCCGCCCGACCGGCCTGGGAGGGGGTGGAGCGGTCGCTGGACCGGGTGGTGCAGGGCCCCGACCCGGCCCCGGCCTGGACCCTGGACCCGGTGGCCGCGGCGGACGTGCTGCTGCGCTGCGGGCGCGGACTGCCGCGCCCAGACCCGGTGGGCAGGGTGGACTGCGCCCTGGCCGTGCTGGCGCTGCTGGACTCGGAGGTGCTGGAGGCGACCGTGCTGCGGCTGGAGGCGGAGGAGCTGTACGAGCTCTTCTCCAGCCGCTCCTTCTCGGAGGTGCCGGCCGCACGGATCGCCGTCCGGCTGCTGTGGGAGCACGCCGCGGAGGAGGTGCTGCGCCGGCTGGCGCGGACCGAGACGTTCGGGTTCCTGGAACAGGCCCTGGACTCCCCCGCCGGGGACTGGGTCCTGAGGTTCGTGGGCACGGGTGGTGATCGCGTGTACGCGATCCTCGAACAGAACGCTGCGTCACCGCGTCGTACCTTGGGCACGCACAACACCGCGATGTCGTCCGGACACCCCGGGCGGCGACCCCCCGTACCCCCCGCGATCCGCGCGTGGTCGCGTGAACCGCAGAATCGAGGTCGAGGCCGTGTCGTCGATGTCGTCGTTGCCCGACACCGCGCCCGAGGACGAGTCGGCCGCCCCGGTCGGGCGGCCCGGGTGGCCGATGACCCTGGCGATCCTCGCCGTGTGCCTGGCCGTGGTCGCCAGCGGCTGGTGGGTGGCCCGGGTGGTCCTCAAGGAGCCCGAACCCGAACGGCCCTCCCCCGAGGACGCCGCGGCGTTCGTGCTGGACGCCGCCGAGCGGATGGAGGCGGCCGACTCCTACGCGCTGACCTTCACCCGGCTCCGGGAGGGGCGGCCGGTGGGCGAGGGCACCGCGTCCTACGACCTGTCCGGGAACCCGCGGTTCGAGCTGTCCTTCGCCTACGCGGACGGCCCGGAGGTGTACCACTACGACCTGGGGGACGGGGTGCCGATCACCACGGCGGGGCACGGGCTGCAGATCCCGGAGGAACCCTCCGAGGCGGACCGGTACCTGTGCTCGGCGATGTTCGGCTCGGCCAAGCTGCGCGAGATCGCCGAGTCCTCCGAGGACCTGGAACTCGCGTCCCGGGAGGAGCTCGACACCGGTGCGGGCGACGTCACCGCCCTGCGCTACGAGGGGACGTTCACCGCGTGGGTCGGCGGCTACGACTCCGGGACCGGGACCAACACCCTGGAGTCGCTGGAGGGGGTGCCGTTCACCCTGTGGCTCACGCCCGAGGGGGACCCCCTGCGCCTGGCCTACGGCACCTCGACCGGCCTGGAGGAGCTCTACGAGTACGGCCCCCCGCCCGCCTGAGGCCTCGCCGGAGCCCGGCCCGGCCCGCCCGCGGGCCCGCCGGGCCCCGCCCGTCCGGGCACCGCCGAGGGACGGCGGTCTCGGAGCGCCGTGCCAGGGCCACGGGGGGACCCGGGCGGGCCCCGTCCACGCCGACGGCGGGCCGGGGGCGCCGTGGCCGGACCGGATGGGCCCACCCGATGCGCACGAGAGCGGACCGACCGCTAGGGGCCGGGCCCCGGGCCCTTCCTCTGCCGGTCAGCGACGACGGCGGCCCCGGGGTTCCATGCCAGGGCCACGGGGGGGGACCCGGGCGGGCCCCGTTCACGCCGACGGCGGGCCGGCCATCGCCCGCAGGCGACGAGCCGGGGCGCCGTGGCCGGACCGGGTGGGCCCACCTGATGTGGACGAGGGCGGGCCGGGGGGCGCCCACCGGCGGTGCGGCCGAGACGGCATGCCGGATCCGCGCCCCGGGGCGCCGTGGCCGGACCGGGTGGGGCCACCTGATGTGGACGAGGGCGGGCCGGCCGCCGCCCAGCGGCGGTGCGGCCGAGACGGCATGCCGGGGCCGCACCCCGGGGTGGACGGGTCCACCCGATGCGCACGAGAGCGGACCGACCGTTAGAGGCCGGTCCCCGGGCGCCTCCTGGCGGGCGCCGCGCCGGTCCCGGGCGCCGACGGCGGGTGGTGGAGACGGATACGGCGGCGGGGCCGTTGCTCAGGGCCGGGGCGCGCTCACGTGGGCGGCGCGGGTCAGTGGGGGGCGCCGGCGGTGGCGGAGACGATGTCGGGGACGTCGGCGGTGTCGTCGAGCTCGTAGGCGTAGGGAGGGTCGTCGACCGAGCCGAAGAGCTCGGGCTGGGCGGTGTCCACCAGGAGGTTGTCGCGGGTGAGGGTGGCGCCGGGCTCCTCCGGGTCGATCCGGACGGAGATCCCGAAGCCGTCGAAGTAGTTGCCCTCGACCAGGACGGCGGCGCCGTACCCCGACTCCACGCCGTACTCGGCGTCGCCCCGGTACAGGTTGTTGAACACGTGCACCTCGCCGCCGCGGACCCGGGGGCTGCGGGTCTCGGTGCCGTCGAAGAGGTTGTGGTGGACGCTGACCCGCAGCGCCCCCGGCTCCTCCTCGCGGCCGCCGATGCTCAGCGCCGCGTCGGCGTCGCGGAAGTGGTTGCGGGAGACGGTCACGTGGTCGGCGCCGCCGGTGACGGACACGAGCGGGTCGCCGCCGCCGTCCCGCAGGGTGTTGCCGTCGATCCACACGTGGTGGGCTCCGCCGCTCACCGACACCGCGGTGCCGTCGGTGTCCAGGGTCAGGCCGCTGACGATGACGTTGGCGGCCCCGTCCACGGCCAGGCGCCCCCCGGTCAGCTCGGCACCCTCGCCCGCGGCGGCGACGAGGGTCTTGTCGGAGCCGATCTCGACGGTCCCGTCCAGGTCGATACCGCCCGAGACCTCGATCACGAGCGGCTCCTCGGCGCTCAGGTGCCGGGCGAGCTCGTCGGCGCCGGTGGCGGTGACGGTCTCGCCGGCGGCGCCGCCGGTGACCGCGGGGAACTCCTCGCCGTCCCGTTCCAGCGGCTGGGCGGCCCAGCCGACGGGGGCGGCCGCCCCGTCGTCGGAGGCCGGGGCCGAGGGACCCGCGCTCTCGTCGCCCGTGTCGGGCGCCGGGGAGGCCGCCCCGGCCTGGGCGGGCTCGGAGGCGGGTGCGGGAGCGGGGTCCTCCCCGCCGGAACAGGCGGCCAGGGCGGCGCCGAGCGCCAGGGCCGTCGCGACGGCGAGGAGCGAACGTGCGGTCATGGGGAGCTTTCCAGCGAGCGGGGCGGGGGGTGGAGGGGGGATCCGATCCACACCTTGCCACAGCACGGGCCGCGGTCCCAACCCGGCCCGCACGGGCCCCGGAACACAGGAGGGCGCCGGCCCCGCGAGGGGGTCGGCGCCCGGAGGACGTTCACCGGCGGCGGGTCAGGGCCGCCCGTGCTCGTTTCTCACAGAGGGAGGGCTACTCCGCGGCCCAGCCGATGTTCTCGTAGACGTAGTCGCCGGTCAGGCCGTACTCACCCCAGTTGTGGAGGTTGTCCTTGAGGACGTACTGGCCGGGGCGCTCGAACATCGGGATGGTCAGCACCTCGTCCCAGATGGCGGCGTCGATCTGGTTGGCGATCTCGGCGTACCGGTCGGGGTCGGTCTCCTGGGCCAGCTCCTCGAAGAGGTCGTTGATCTCCGGGGTGGAGTGGAAGCTGGTGTTGTTACCCCACTCCGGACCCTCCTCGTACGGGCCGCCGTAGTTGCCGGCGCTGTCGGTCGGGTACGGGTTGGTGCCGGTGAGCACGAACGCGGCCAGCTCGTAGTTGCCCGGGATGATGTAGTCCGAGAACAGGGCGTTGCCCGGCACGTGCTGGACGTCGACCTCGATGCCGATCTCCGCGAGCATCTCGCGGGTGATGTCGGCCTCGTCCTTGGCCAGCTGCATGTCGTCGGAGGCGACGTAGCTGAGGGTCAGGGTCTCGCCGTCGGCGTTGGTGCGGAACTCCGCACCCTCCTCCAGGGTCCAGCCCGCCTCGTCGAGCAGCTCGCCGGCCCGCTCCGGGTTGTACTCGCCCAGCTCGCCGCTGTTGTCCTGGTAGCCGTGCTGGCTGGAGCGCAGGAGGCGGTTGACCTCACCGGTGATGGGCCAGTCGACCGGGCTCAGGGCGACCTCGGCGAGGGTGTCGCGGTTGATGCCCATGGCGAGGGCGTGGCGGACGTTCTTGTCGGCCAGGATCTCGCTGCCGGCGTTCACCGAGACGAAGCGGTGGCCGTTGTTGACGGCGCGGGTGAAGTACGCGCCCTCCTTGCCCTCGAGGAGCTGGTAGCCCGCGGAGTCGTAGCCGAGGTAGAAGCCGTCGATCTCACCGTTGTTGAACGCGGTGGCCTGGCCGTCGATCGCCACGTTCACGAAGACGATCTCGTCGAGCAGGGCGGGGTCGCCCCACCAGTCCTCGTTGCGGCTGACGGTGATGCGCTGGGTGACCTCGTCGAACTCGGGGTTCGCGAACGGGCCCGCGGTGACGAACTCCTCGCCCGCGGTGTAGCCCTCGGCGAACAGCTCCTCGTCCTCCATGTACTCCTTGGGGTACACGATGTCGAAGAGGGCGGGCCAGTCGGAGTAGGGCTGGGAGAACTCCAGGCTGAAGGAGAACTCGTCCTCGCCCTCGACGACCTCCTCGATGTACTGGTAGCTCTCGCCGCCGCCGACCTCGAAGTCGCCCTCGGGCTCGCCCTTGTAGGCGGCGACCGTGGCGGCGTAGTCCTCCCAGGTCACCGGCTCGCCGGTGGACCAGGTGGCCTCGGGGTTGAGGGTGAAGTCGACCGTCAGGCCGTCCTCGCTGACCCCGTACTCGAGCACGTACTCCTTGCGCGGCTCGTAGGAGCCGTCGGGCTGGAAGCGCGTGATCGAGGGCATCAGGGCGCCCATGACGCGGCGGACGTCGCCCTTGTTGCCCTGGATGTGGACCATGTTGTACTGGTCCTCGTACTCGCTGAGGGCCCAGACGAACTGGCCGCCCTCCTGCAGGTCCTCGCGGGCCGCCGGGTTCAGGTCGACGGCCTCGAGGGAGGCGTTCTCCTGCTGGGCCTCCTCGGGCGACTGCTCGTCGCCGCTGCTGCAGGCGCTGGCCGCAACGACCAGGGCCGCGACGGGGGCGAGATAACGCGCCTTCCCGATTCGCATGGGGATTCCTCCTATGGGGATGAGAGACCGACGCGCGGGGCGGCGTCGGTTCCGTGCCGTGTCGAACCGTCCGGGATCTACAGGACCGTCTGCCGCTCCGCGAAGTGGCAGGCGGTCGCCTGGTCGCCACCGTTGGTGGCCTCCAGGGCCGGTTCGACGCTCATGCACCGCTCCTGTTCGGGTTCGGAGAGGGTGATGAACTTCTGGCACCTGGTCCGGAACCTGCAACCCGATGGCGGGTTGGCGGGGCTGGGCAGGTCGCCGTCCAAGACGATGTGCGTGCGCGCGCGCTCCTTCTCCGGGTCGGGGATGGGGATCGCGGACAGCAGCGCCTGGGTGTAGGGGTGGGCGGGCCGGGTGTACACC
Organism: Nocardiopsis sp. MT53; assembly: GCF_019598965.1. Lineage (NCBI taxonomy): Bacteria > Bacillati > Actinomycetota > Actinomycetes > Streptosporangiales > Nocardiopsidaceae > Nocardiopsis > Nocardiopsis sp. MT53. The sequence goes on from NZ_CP080599.1 coordinate 534,509, forward strand.
GATTCGGTGTCGCCGATCTCGACGATCCGGCCCAGGTACATGACGGCCACGCGGTCGGCGATGTGCCGGACCACGGACAGGTCGTGCGCGACGAAGAGGTACGACAGGCCCAGCCGGGCCTGGAGCTCCTCCAGGAGGTTGACCACACCCGCCTGGATGGACACGTCCAGGGCGGACACCGGCTCGTCGAGCACCAGGAGCTTGGGCTCCAGGGCCAGGGCGCGGGCGATGCCGATGCGCTGGCGCTGGCCTCCGGAGAACTCCGAGGGGTACCGGGTGGCGTGCTCGACGTTGAGGCCGACCAGATCCAGCAGCTCGTAGACGCGGGCGGTGGTGTCGGCCTCGCTGTACCGGTGGGTACGCAGCGGCTCGGCGATGATGTCGAAGACCGGCATGCGCGGGTCCAGCGAGCTCATCGGGTCCTGGAACACGATCTGCATGTCGCGGCGGAGGGCGAACCGGTCGGCGCCGCTGATCTTGGAGGTCTCACGCCCCATCACGGTGACGGAGCCGCCCTGCGGCTTCTCCAGCCCCATGATCTCCAGAAGGGTGGTGGACTTGCCGCATCCGGATTCGCCGACCAGGGCCAGGGTCTCGCCCTCGCGGATGTCGAAGTCGATGCCGTCGACCGCGTAGACGGTGCCGACCCGGCGCTTGAACACAGCGCCCTTGGTGAGCGGGTGGTGCTTGATCAGCGACTCGACCCGCAGCATCTCGGTCCGGTCCTCGCGGCGCACCGCGGCGGCGGGGACCTCGGGGATCTCCGGGATGGGGTAGATGTCCTGGGCGGTCCAGCCGTTCTCGGCGATCTCGCCGGAGCGGATGCAGGCCACCCGCTGGACGCCCGTGTCGCCGACGGCGGCGGCCTCGGCGGGGGCGCCCGCCTCCTGGGCGGCCCGGATCTGCGCCTCGGAGGGCTGCTCGCCCACCGGGAGCAGGTCGGGTTCGGCCAGCGAGCACTCGGGCTCGGCGATGGGGCAGCGCGGCGCGAAGGGGCAGCCGGGCGGCAGCGCGGTCAGCGAGGGCGGGGTCCCCTTGATGGGGACGAGGGCGCCCTGGCGCTCCAGGTCCATGCGGGGCACGGCGCCGAGCAGGCCCATGGTGTAGGGCATGCGGCTGCCGTAGTAGATCTCGTCGACGGTGCCCATCTCGACGGGGCGGCCCGCGTACATGACGAGCACCCGGTCGACGAACCCGGCGACGACGCCGAGGTCGTGGGTGATCATGACGATCGCCGCGCCGGTCTCCTCTCGGGCGGTGCGCAGCAGGTCCAGGATCTGCGCCTGGATGGTGACGTCCAGGGCGGTGGTGGGCTCGTCGCAGATGATGACGTCGGGGTCGTTGGCCATCGCCATGGCGATCATGACGCGCTGGCGCATACCGCCGGAGAACTCGTGCGGGAACGAGCGGTAGCGGCCCTCGGGGTTGGGGATGCCGACCAGGTCCAGCAGGTGGACGGCCCGCTTGCGGGCCTCCTCCTTGGACGCCTTGGGGTTGTGGACCAGGACGGCCTCGGACAGCTGGTCGCCCACGGTGTAGACGGGGGTCAGGCCCGACAGCGGGTCCTGGAACACCATGGAGATGACCTTGCCGCGGCGGGTGGCCATCTCGCGGTCGTCCAGGCCCAGGATCTCCTCGCCGTGCAGCTTGACCGAGCCGGTGATGACGGCGTGGTCGGGCAGCAGGCCCATGGCCGCCATGGACGACACGGACTTGCCCGAGCCGGACTCGCCGACGATGCCGAGCACCTCGCCGCGGCGGACCGCGTAGCTGACGCCGCGCACGGCGTTCACGTCCGGGTTGCCGTTGAACCCCCGGAAGGTGACGTGGAGGTCCCTGACCTCCAGGACCGGGGTCTCGTCGCCCCGGCGTTCCGAGGCGGCCTCGGTGTTCTCGATGGTCTGTGCGCTCATGTGTGCTTCCCCCCTAGGACCGGCGCGACTTGGACTGCGGGTCCAGGGCGTCACGCAGCCCGTCCCCGATCATGTTCACCGCGAGTACCAGGATCACCAGGAGCACCGTGGGGAACGCGAAGATCCACCAGCTGGTGTTGGCGTAACTGGACCCGTCGGCGATCACCACGCCGAGGCTGATGTCCGGCATCTGAACACCGAAGCCGAAGTAGCTCAGCGAGGTCTCGCCGATGATCGCGGTGCTGACCGCGATGGTGGCGTCCGCGATGAGGAGCGACGACATGTTGGGCAGGATGTGCCGGAGGATGATCTTGTGCGGGGGAACGCCCATGAACCGGGCCGCGTGGATGTACTCCCGCTCCCGCAGGGAGATGGTCATGCCGCGGATCATCTTGGAGGTGACCATCCAGCTGAACGCGGCCAGCAGGACCACCAGCATGATCCAGCCCCCGTTGCCGCCGAACTGCTCGGCGAGGATGGCCAGGATGACGAAGCTGGGCAGCACCAGGGCCAGGTCGGCGATCCACATCAGGGCGCGGTCGGTGATACCGCCGAAGTAGCCGGCGAACGCGCCGACCAGGGCCGCGATGCCGGTGGACAGCAGCGCCACCAGCAGACCGATGAGCAGCGACTTCTGCAGGCCGGCGGTGGACTGCGTCCAGACGTCCTGGCCGGTCTTGTTGGTGCCCATCCAGTGCTCGGCCGAGGGCCCGTCCAGGAAGGCGGTGTAGTCGCGTTCGCCGACCTCCCAGCCGCTGACGGCCGGGCCGACGAAGGCGAGGATCGCGAGCAGGGCCAGCAGGACCAGTCCGATGATCACCCGGGGGGTGCCCAGGAGCTGGCCGACGATGGCCTTGGCCCGGTTGGGCGCCGGCGGTACGGTCGGGGCCTTTCCGAGCTCCGTGCTCGTTTCGGTGGTGCTCATGACCGGATCTCCAGCTCGATGGCAGCGGGGGCGTACTGGCGGGACGGGGTGTGCGCGGACGCGCGGTTCCTTGTCACGGTCACACCCGCACCCTCGGGTCGAGCCAGGCATAGAGGATGTCCGAGAGGAACGACGCCACCATGATCGTCACGGCCATGAAGCAGGAGGCCGCGGCCACGACGTGGACGTCCTGCTGGAAGATCGCGTCGATCAGCCAGGCCCCCATCCCGTGCCAGCCGAAGATCTTCTCGGTGAAGGTCGCGCCGGAGACCATCACGCCGAAGGTGAAGGTGAAGTACGTGATGGTGGGGATCAGCGCGGTGCGCAGGGCGTGCTTGATCAGCGCCTTGCGCCGGGTGAGACCCTTGGCCATCGCGGTGCGCACGAAGTCCGCACCGAGCACGTCCAGCATCATGTTGCGCTGGTAGCGGGCGAAGGCGGCGAAGAGCGCCACGGCGAGCACGAAGGTCGGCAGGATCGCGTGGTGGATCCGGTTGAGCAGGAGTTCCAGGGCGTTGCCCCTGAAGCCCGCCGAGTACTCGCCGGAGAACAGGAAGAGCTGGAAGCCGAGGACCCCGTTGATCTCGGCGGCGAACACCTGCACGCTGAGCGCGATGACGACGGTGGGGATGGCCAGCACGAAGAACGTGGCGACCGTCGTGGCCTTGTCGAACATCCGGTACTGGCGCACCGCCGCGTAGGCGCCGATGGCGATGCCCATGGCACTGCCCAGGAGGGTGGCCACCGTGATCAGCCGCAGGGTGACACCGGCCTTGAGCCAGATCTGCGGTGTGACGTCCCTGCCCTGGATGGTCTGCCCGAAGTCGCCCTGGGCGACACCGCTCAGCCAGGTGGCGTACCGCTGCACCAGGGGGGTCTGGTCGTTCAGGTTGAGGGTGTCGAGCTGGGCGTTGATCGCCTCGGGCGTCGGCGGCGGCTGCATCTGCTCGAAGTAGCCGCGCGGGTACAGATTGGCGGCGGCGAGCAGGTACGCGAAGCTCGTCGCGAGGAAGATCAGTACGACGTAGTTCAACAGTCGTCTGACCAGGAACTTGCCCAAAACTCTCTCCGAACCTCACAGCCGAGCCCGGCGCGGCGGTCTGCTGACAGGGCGGTCGTAGCCAAGAGCACCGGTGGAGGAGGCACGGATCCGCAAGGCTGTTGGCCTGTTAAGCATCCGTGATCCCACTACCACCGGCGGGGGTCACTCCCGGTGACTGCCGAAACACAATTGCGTCCGATTCACGATCAGTGACCGGAATGTCAAGAGTCTGGGGCATCGCTAGACACTCGACGGTAACCAGTGCATCAAGAAAAGACAACGGAGCCCTTTTGGCCGGTGAACTCGTGGCGATTTGTCAATTTTTGCACAGAAAGCCACGGGAGCGTCACTCGCAGCCAGAAAAGCGCGCTGAGCTGCGAAGACGCACCCGCCGAACCGGGCGATACGTCATCACTGTTTACATGAAACCCGACAAACCCGGCAATCATACGACCAAAAGACAGCAAGTTGTCACCACCGGGAAACACGCTTCCGCCCCGCCGGACCACCGCTCCCCTGCTCATCTCCGGGAGCGGCCGGACCCGCGAAAGGGGTTTCATGCCCCCGGACCGGCGGACATCACCCGGTGTGAGTGGTCTTAACCGGACCTAACGAGGGTGCGTGAGTCCTCCTCAGCCCGTGCGGGGTCCCGTGCGCGGGCCGCCTGCGCCACGGCGAAGTCCGGACGGTGCATCCGGGGCAGCAGCGGGGCCGCGCTGCGCGACCGCGCCATCCCCCACCAGGCCCCCAGGCCCCGGGCCGCGTCGCCGGCGATCCCCAGCGCGGTCCAGGTGAGCGGGTCGACCGGGGCGGCGCCCCGCGCGGTCCGCCAGGCCGCCGGATGCGGCGCCACCAGGGCCGCGGCGGTGGCCGCCGTGGCCAGCACCGTCGCCGCCGCGGGCCTGCGGCCGCGCCGCAGGTCCCGGGTGATCCGCACGGCGCCCAGGGTCAGAGCCGCGGCGGCCGGGGGCCACCAGGCGCCCCTCAGGGCCCGGGACGCGGCGCGGGCCTGGCGCACCAGCCCGGCCGCGACCGCCGGGGCGGTCCGGTCCGCGGGCGCGCCGGCGGCGGCCAGGGCCGCCACCCGCACCCCGCCCCCGGCGACGGCCAGGGCCGCGGCCGACAGCGGGCGGCCGACCAGCAGCGCGGCCAGGGCCGCGACGCCGGTCGGGGAGAGTTCGGGGCCGGCCGCGCGGGTGCCGCGCAGGCGGGCCAGCCGGGCCGCGGCCGCGCCGGTCCCGGCGCAGGCCCGCAGGTACCCGCCGAGGTCGGCGAGCGGCGGGACCCGTACCCGGGACCGGGGCTCGTGGCGCACGGTGAGTCCCCGGTCGGCCAGGGACCACAGCAGCGCGGGCTCGGCGGCCGTGCCCAGGGCCGGGTCGAGGAGGGAGGGGTCCACCGCGGAGCGGCGCAGGACCAGGGCGGTGACCGGGCCCAGCGGGTCGCCGGTGTCGGCTCCGGCCGGGCGGGCGAGGCCGGGGGCGGTGTGCCCCCAGGGCAGCACGGGGGCCGGGTCGGGTCCGCGGTCGGGTCCCACCCGGGCCGCGGCGACGGCGGCGACGGCCGCGGAGCCCTCCCCGCCGGAGGCCGGGAGGTCGACGAGCGTGCGCGGCAGGACGGCGGCGACGGCGGGGTCGGCGAAGTGCCCGGCGCACGCCTCCAGCCAGCCCGGCCGCGGCAGGTGGCCGGCGTCGACCAGGGCGACGAGGTCGGCGTCGGAGACGGTGAGGGCGAGCGCGCGGGCCGCGGCGCCGCCCACGGGGATGGGCAGCACCCGGGCACCGCGCTCCCGGGCGGCCCGGGCGGCGGGCCCGGTGGCGCCCACGACGATCGGCTCCGCTCCGGGGTGGAGCCGGGCGAGCCGGTCCAGGGTCGCGGTCAGTCCGCCCGCCGCGCCCCGGTCGATCACGACGATGTCCACCGTGGGACCGCCCTGCTCCCCCACCGGACGCGAGGACGGGTGGGAGGTACCGCTCCGAAGGCGTCCGTCGGGGGCGATGGCGGGAGACGAGGGGTGAGCCGGAGGCTCTCCGTCGAGGGCGGTGGAGGGCGACGAGTGGGAGGGGCTGCGCCGAAGGCGTCCGTTGAGGGTGGTGGAGGGCGACGGGTGGGAAAAGGGGTGAGCCGGAGGCTCTCCGTTGAGGGTGGTGGAGGGCGACGGGTGGGCGAGCCCGGCCGCGATGAGGTCGGCGGCGGTCGCGCCCTCTTCGGCGTCGCGCACCGGGGCCCCGCTGATCCACCTGATGAGTCCGCTGACCTGTCGCGACGTCAGGCGGACGGCGCGGGTGGGGTCGCCGCCGACGAGGAGGTGCCCTTCGTCGGCGAGGCGCACGGCGCGGTCGAGTTCGACGCCGAGGCCGGTCGGCAGGGGGGAGCGGGAGGCCATGCCCCTTACCTTGACGGGTCGTCCCCGAAGTGCGCAAGACCCCGGTATGGGATGAAAAGCCCAATTGCGTTACCGCATCGTTACTCATTCCCCTGAGTCACACCAGTCACGGAACCCTCGCCTTGACCGGTCGCATACCCTGGCCGAACACCCTCTTTAACCAGGTCAAGAGGGGTCGTTCCGACACGGCCAGGTCGGCCGGGTCCCCGGAAGAGCACGGAGCGTATGCTATGCGCGAATACGCCCTTCAGTGTCGTGGGGCACATCCGATACCAGACACGACCATTCGCCCCGGACCTCCCCCGCACCCCGTCCGCCGCCCTCCCGCCGCGCGCCCGGTCGTGCGGCACCGCACCCCTCCCTGTACCCGGGGGCCTCGACCCGTGTGTCCGCCCCGCGCCGTGACCCGTTCCGGGCATGGACGCGACACCGAGGGGCAGGCGCTGCTCCGCCCTGTCCTCCGAGAACACACCGTGGAGTGAACAGCACATGACCGCAGCAGCACCCCACGACCCCCTCGTCCACCTCGGTGTGCGCGGTGCGTCCGTCCCGGAGCGGGCCGCGAGCGTCGACTCCTCTCCTCCCGTATGTGGTCCGGCAATGGAAGAGCACAACAGACCCGCCAGACGCCGCTTCCCCGGTCTGCCGAGCCAGATCGCGTACGCGCGCAGGTTCGTCGCCCGGCAGCTGGCCGACTGCCCCGATCCCACCACCGCCACGCTGTTGACCAGCGAACTGGCGACCAACGCCATCACGCACAGCGCCTCGGGGCGCTCCACCGGCAAGTTCGAGGTCAGCGTCCACCGCGCCCCGGGCTGGGCCCGGGTGGAGGTGCGCGACCTGGGGAACCTGAACGAGACGCCCCGACCCCAGCACCGGGACCCCTACGACACGGCCGAGCACGGCCGGGGCCTGGACCTGGTCGAGGCGCTCTCCAGCAAGTGGGGCAGCGAGCCCCGCGGCGACGGCATGGGCCGCCAGGTCTGGTTCGAGCTGGTGTGGGACGAGACCGCCGAGGACGGGTGACCCGGGGTCACCCGCCCGTCGCGGTGTCCTCCTCCGGGGCCGTCCCCTCCCCCGCGGTCGCGGGCGCCTCCGGCAACCGGTAGCGCTCGTAGAGGAGGCGGGCGTAGTCCTTCGCCTCCTGGGAGGGCTCGGCGCCCAGTTCCTCCCGAACGAGATCGTCGAGTGACTTCTTCTGCGTTTCCGTCATGTATCGCAGCCTGCCGTTCCTGCGCCGATGACACAAACCAACGCTCCGGTCACAGCATGCCACCACTGCCCCGTTCCCGGGGCCGGAACGGCGACGGGCGCCCCGTGCCGGAGCACGGGACGCCCTCTCACCTGGAGATCCCCGGCGTCAGCCGACGGTCTCCTTCTCGCGCGCCGACGCGGAGGCGGCCGCGCGCTTGGAGCGGCGCAGCTCCTCGCGGGAGGCCCTGCGGGCCGCCCGGCGCTGCTTGCCCCACTCCACCAGCTGGTAGAGGACGGGGACCAGGATCAGCGTCAGCAGGGTCGAGGTCACCAGACCGCCGATCACCACGAGCGCCAGCGGGGCCGAGATGAAGGCGCCGCCGCCGGTGATGCCCAGCGCCATCGGGGTCAGGGCCGCAACGGTGGCCAGGGCCGTCATGAGGATCGGGCGCAGACGGTGCCGGGCACCCTCCACGATCGCCTCCGTGAGCGGCATCCCCCGGTTCTGGTTCTGGTTGATGAGGTCCATCAGGACGATGGCGTTGGTGATGACCACACCGATGAGCATCAGCATGCCGACCAGGCCGGCGATGCCCAGCGCCGTGTCGGTGACGAGCAGCAGCGCCAGCGAGCCGGTGATCGCGAACGGGATCGAGATCAGCAGCATGAACGGCTGGAGCAGGCTCTTGAAGGTCGCGACCATGATGAGGTAGCAGATGACCACGGCGGCCAGCATGGCCAGGGCCATCTGCATGAAGCCCTCGCTCTGCTCCTGGCTGACACCGCCCAGCGTGGCGGTGGCGCCCTGGGGCAGGTCGATCGTGTCGAGCGCCTGGGTGATCTCGGCGCTGACCGCGCCCAGGTCGGAGGCGGTGACACTGGCCTCGACGGTGGTGCTGGTGATGCCGTCGATGCGGGTGAGCTGCGGCGGCTGCTCCACCTCGACCACGTCGGCGACCTCGGACAGCTCCACCGGCCCGGCGGTCGGGGAGACGACCACCAGCTCCTCGAGCTCCTCGACGGTGGTCGGGGCCTCGACGGCGCGGACCACGATGTCGCGGCGGCTGTCGTCGACGGTGACGGTCCCGGTGTTCTGCCCGTTGAACGCGGCGCTCACCTGGCCGCCCACGGCGGCCTCGGTCAGGCCCAGTTCGGCGGCCTTCTCACCGTCGACGCGGACCTCCATGGCGGGCTGGGTGGCGGAGATGCCGTTGACGACGTCGGCGGCGCCGTCGATCCCCTTCAGCTCCTCCTCCACCAGGCCCGCGGCCTCGGCCAGGACCTCCTGGTCGTCGGCGGTCACCCGGACCTCGATGCCGGAGCCGGCGCCCATCGCGCCCATGGCGCTCATGGTCGGCTCGTAGTCGGTGTCCAGGTCCTCCAGGGAGTCGCGCAGGACCTCGCGGTTGCGCTCCTGGTCGGTGTCGGGGTCCGCGGTGATCGTGTAGTCGATCTGCGAGGCGCCGCCACCGCCGAACGGGCCGGCCATCGCGTTGCCGCCCACGTTGGTCTGGTACGACTCCACCCACGCGAACCCGGCGAGCATCTCCTCGACCTTGACGGCCTCGGCGTCGGCCTCCTCCAGGGAGGTGCCCGGGGGCAGCTCCTGGCTGAGGGCGTAGGTGTTCTCCTCCGACTGGCCCATCCAGTCGGTCTCCAGCTGGCCGGCCATGTAGACGGTGCCGCCGAAGATGACCGCGGAGGCTGCCAGGGTGACGATCGTGGCCTGCCTGCGCTTGGTGGTGATCCACCGGATGACCGGCATGTAGGCGCGCTGCAGCGGGCTGCGCAGCTCGCGCTCGGTCTCCTCGCGCTCGATCTCCTCCTGGGTGGCGTCGCCGATGTCGCGCGGCTTGAGGAACCAGTAGCAGAGCACCGGGATGATGGTGATCGACACGATCAGCGAGGCGAGCAGGGCGAGGCTGGCGGTGACCGCGAACGGCATGAAGAGCTCGCCGACCATGCCGCCGACGAAGGCCAGCGGCAGGAACACCGCGACGGTGGCGAGGGTGGAGGAGACCACCGCGCCCGCGACCTCGCGGACACCGGTCTTGACCGCCTCCATCTTCTCCTTGCCGTAGTCCAGGTGCCTGCGGATGTTCTCCAGGACCACGATGGAGTCGTCGACGACGCGGCCGATGGAGATCGTGATGGCCGCGAGGGTGAGCATGTTCAGGGTGAAGCCGAACGCCTGCATGCCCAGGAAGGCGATCAGCACCGACACCGGGATGGACACCGCGGTGACCAGGGTGGAGCGGATCGACAGCAGGAAGACGAGGATGACGATCACGGCGGCCGCCAGGCCCATGCCGCCCTCTTCGAGCATCGCGAGGATGGACTCGTTGATGTAGGGGGCCTGGTCGAAGACCACGCTGATCTCGATGTCGTCGCCGAGGACGTCGGCCTGCTCGTCGAGGACGCGCTGGACGCCCTCGGAGACCTCGACGGTGTTGCCGTCGGGGGTCTTCATGATCATGACGCCGATGCTCGGGTCGCCGTTGACGCGGGCCAGGGTGGTGGCCTCGTCGCGGACCAGCTCGACGGCGGCGACCTCGGAGAGGCGGACGGGCTCGGGCTGGGCGGCCGGGGGCGCGCCGGGCATGGCCGAGGTGGCGCCGGCCTCCGGGGCGGCCGGCCGGATCCAGATGTCCTCGACCTGCTCGACCGAGGTGAACTGGGCGCCGGTGGTGACGTTGAGCGTGCGGCCGTCGGAGTCGACGTCGCCGCCGGGCACCAGCTGCCCGCTGCCCTGGAGGGCCTGGGTGATGTCCTGAGCGGTGAGGCCCGCCTCGGCCATCTCGTCCTCGTCCGGGGTGATGACCAGGTCGGAGGAGATCGCACCGGTGACCGTGGCCGAGCGGACGCCCTCGACGGACTCCAGCTCGGGGATGAGGTGGGTCTCCAGCGGCTCGACCATGCCCTGGTCGTCGCCGTCCTCGGCGCCCGCGGCGAGCATGACGACGGGCATCATGTCGAGGCTGAAGGACATGACGCTGGTCTCGACGTCCTCGGGCAGCATGCCCGCGACCTGGTCGACCGCGATCTGGGTCTGGCGGACCAGGTCGTCCTGGTCGGCGCCGTAGTCGAACTCGACGGTGACCTGGGCGGTCCCGCTGCTGGAGGTCGAGGTGACGGTGGTGGCCCCCGCGACGCTCTGGACGGCCTGCTCCAGGGGCACGGTGACCTGGTTCTCCACGACCTGCGGGGAGGCGCCCTGGTAGGTGCCGGTGACCATCACCATCGGCAGGGACATCTGCGGGAAGAGCTCCCGCTTGGCGGCTCCGGCGGCGAGCACGCCGAAGAAGAGCACGGCCAGGGTGACGAGCAGTACCAGCGCCCGGTTCTTGAGCGACATGACCGCGAGGCGGTTCATCCGGTCGTCCCTTCCGTGCGGGGGGAGCCCGCGTGCGGGGTCCTGAAAGCCGATCTGGACATGAGAGGTTCTCGCTCCTACTCGCTGCGGACGTTGGACCGGTCGGCGCGGTGCGCGCCGGGTCGTCGCCGTCGGGCGGCGGTCGGTCCTCGAAGTCGTGTGGTGGGGATGCCGTCGAAGGCGTGCCGCCCTCGTCCGGGCGGGGCCCGCCCGCGGGACCGTCCCGTCCCCCGGGTGCTCCGCCGGGCACTGCATCCGCCGGGCGCCTCCCCACGATACGTCGCGTTATATCGGGACTTCTCGTCCTCGGACGCGGATCGGGGGGCTTTCAGGGACGCGTCAGTCTTCTGTCAGGGTCGGCCCCTGACCAAAGTTAGGGACATCCGACAGAAGTCGGAGATTCCCCGGCGGGACATGGGACTTCGTCACACTCCCCCACCCTCCGCACCCTGTAACGGGCATCACAGTGGCAGGTTCCGGTCATCCGCAACAACGGCGGCGGGAACGCGCTATGGGGGAGCCGGGCGACACGGGGGGCGGGTGCGCCGGACGGGTCAGCCCGCGCGGCGCTCGGCCCCGGCGTCCCTCCCGGCCTCGCCCCCGGGGGCCTCGTGCGGGCGCCCGGTGCCCCAGACGACGCGCAGCAGGTCCTCCAGGGCGTGGGCGAGGGAGGCGTCGACCAGTTCGTAGGCGACCCGGCGCCCGTGGGCGTGGGTGCGCACCAGTCCGCAGTCGCGCAGGCAGGCCAGGTGGTTGGAGACGTTCTGGCGGGTCAGCCCCAGGTGCTCGGCCAGGTCGGCGGGGTAGCCGGGACCCTCGAGCAGGGCCAGCAGGAGGCGGCAGCGGGTCGGGTCGGACAGGGCGCGGCCGAGCCGGTGGATGGCGGAGAGGCGCTGCTCGGAGGTCAACATGAAAACCATTGTACATAGCTTGCTGTATAGACAGCCCAGGCTGTATAAACAGTGGTGACTGAACCGACGTGCGCACGCACACGGGAGCACGCACACGAGAAGGGGGACCCATGGGCGCCGGACACGGCCACGGCCATGGCCACGGACACACCGCGGGGGCGGCCAACCGGGGACGGCTCGCGCTCGTCCTCGCGCTCATGCTCGGCGTCGCCGTCGTCCAGGTCGCGGGCGCCGCGTTCAGCGGCAGCCTCGCCCTGCTCGCCGACGCCGGGCACACCGTCACCGACTCCTTCGGGGTGGCGCTGGCCCTGGTCGCCGTGTGGATCGCCGCCCGCCCCGCCCGGGGGCGCAGCACCTTCGGCCACCAGCGGGCCGAGATCCTCGCCGCCGCCGTCAACGCCCTGGTGCTGTTCGTCCTGTGCGCGTTCATCGTCGTGGAGGCCGTCGAGCGGCTGCGCTCCCCCGCCGAGGTGTCCGGTCCCGGCATGGTCGTGGTCGCCGCCATCGGCCTGGTCGCCAACATCGCGGGCGCGCTGGTCCTGCGCTCGGGCGCCAAGGAGAGCCTCAACGTCAAGGGCGCCTACCTGGAGGTCGTCAGCGACGCCCTGGCCTCGGTCGGCGTCATCGTCGGCGGCCTCGTCGTCTGGCTCACCGGCTGGACGCAGGCCGACACCGTCGTCTCCCTGCTCATCGCCGCGATCATCGTGCCCCGCGCCTGGTCGCTGCTGCGCGAGGCCGTGCACATCCTGCTGGAGTCCGCGCCGCGCGGCATGGACCTGGACGAGGTGCGGGGCCACCTGCTCGACCACCCGGCCGTGGTCGACGTGCACGACCTGCACGTGTGGACCATCACCTCCGGGGTACCGGTCATGTCGGCGCACGTGGTGGTCCCCGAGGAACGGCTGCGCGACTGCGGGCGCACCCTGGACGAACTGCACGCCTGCCTGGCCGGGCACTTCGACGTCGAACACTCCACCCTCCAACTGGAGCCGCCCGGGCACGCCGACCACGAGGGCGCACGCCACGACTGACGGGGAACGGCGACACATCCTCGCCCGTCCCACCCTGGGACGGACCGGTCGCCCCCTGCTGGCACAATCGTTCGGGTCGAACGACGGTGACCTGCACGAAGCGGTGGAATGACGAGGACATGAGGCAAGCCCTGAGAGCCTTCACGACCCGGATGTCCCGGAGCGCCGCCGCGCTCCGGGACATCCGCGTGCGGCTGACTCCGCGCCGGCGCCACACCGGCTTCGACAGCGGGCCCGTCCACCACCGCAAGACCGCCTGGGGCAAGCCCGCCCGGGCCTTCGTCCTGATCTTCTTCGTCGTGGACCTGCTCGGGACGCTCCTGCTCATGACCCCGCTCGCGGCCACGGGCGAGCCCCTCACCTTCACCGAGGCCCTGTTCACCGCGACGTCCGCCCTGGCCGTGTGCGGCCTGAGCGTCATCGACATCGGCGACCAGCTCTCGTTCTTCGGCCACCTCGTCATCCTCGTGATGATCCAGACCGGCGGGCTGGGGATCATGACCCTGGCCTCGCTGATGGGCGTGGCCATCATCCACCGGTTCAGCCTGCGCATGGAGCTGAACGTGCAGGCGGAGAACCGGGCCCTGGCGGTCGGGGACGTCCGGGGCATCGCGACCCGGGTGCTGAAGGTGAGCCTGATCCTGGAAGGCGCCGTCCTGGCGCTCGTCCTCCCGAGGATGTGGCTCGGCTACGACATGACCTTCTGGGAGGCCCTCTACTCGGGCGTCTTCCACTCGGTCTCGGCCTTCAACAACGCCGGGCTGTCCCTGTACGGGGACAGCCTGATCCGCTTCTCCGGGGACGCGTTCATCCTGTTCCCCCTCGCCTTCGCGGTCATCCTCGGCGGCGTCGGGTTCCCCGTGCTGATCGAGCTGCGCCGCCGCTACCGGACCCCGCAGGCCTGGAGCCTGCACACCAAGATCACCATCACCACCAGCGCGGCCCTCTTCCTCATCACCATCGTGCTGGTGACCGCCATGGAGTGGAACAACCCGCTCACCCTGGGGCGTTTGGACTGGTGGGCCAAGATCACCGACGGGGTCTTCCACGGGGTGATGCCGCGCAGCGGCGGGTTCAACGTCACGGACACCGGTTCGATGTACGACTCGACCCTGCTGCTCACCGCCATGATGATGTTCGTGGGCAACGGCAGCGCCGGGACCGCCGGCGGGATCAAGGTCGCCACCCTGGCCGTCCTCTTCCTGGTGGTGTGGTCCGAGATCCGGGCGCACGACCGGGTCCACGTGTTCGGCCGCCGGCTGGCGCCTGAAGTCATCCGGCAGGCGCTGAGCCTGACGTTCCTGTCGATGACCGTGGTCGCGGTGAGCACGGTGATCCTCCTGCACACCACACCCTTCGGCTTCATGGACACCCTCTTCGAGGTCGTGTCGGCCGTCGGGGTGGTCGGGCTCTCCACGGGGATCACGCCGCAGCTGGACCCCTGGGCCCAGACCTTCGTCACCCTCCTCATGGCCGCGGGCCGCATCGGCCCGGTCACCTTCGCCACGGCGATCGCCTTCCGCGAACGCAAGCGCCGCTACGATCTCGCCGAGGCCCGCCCGATCATCGGCTGACCACGAATCCTCTAGGAGCACCCACATGCCCCAACAGACGAAACTCAGGGACAAGCGCATTCTGGTCATCGGGCTGGGCCGCTTCGGCAGCTCCCTCGCACTGGAACTGGTCAACCACGGCTGGGAGGTGCTGGGCGTCGACTCCAACCCCCGCCTCGTCCAGGCCTACGCCGACGCCCTGACCCACACCGTGATCGCCGACGCCACCGACGACGAGGCGCTGCGGCAGGTCGGCGCGCCCCAGTTCCAGCGCGCGGTGGTGGCCATCGGCACCCACCTGGAGGAGAGCATCCTGGCCACGTCGCAGCTCGTCGACATGGGCGTGCCCGACATCTGGGCCAAGGCGATCAGCAGGCGGCACGGCCGCATCCTCGAACAGGTGGGGGCCCACCACGTGGTCCTGCCCGAGCACGACATGGGCGAGCGCGTCGCCCACCTGGTGTCGGGCCGCATGCTGGACTACGTGGAGCTCGAGGAGGGGTTCTCCCTGGGCAAGACGAAGGCGCCCAAGGAGCTGCTGGGCAAGCCGCTGCGCGAGACGAAGGTGCGCCAGAAGTACGGGATCACGGTGGTGTCCGTGAAGCGCCTCCACTCGGCCTTCACCTACGCCACCGAGGAGACCGTGCTGCAGAAGGGCGACGTGATCGTGGTGGCCGGGCGGACCGACGACGTGGAGCGCTTCGCCGAGGTCACCTGAGCCGGGGGCCGGGGCCGGGCATATGGGTCAAATTGACAATCATTTTCATTTTCCCGATGATGGTCCCATGCGTACGATCCTGCGAACCGCCGCCCTGTCCGCGGTGGCACTGATGACGGCCACCGCCTGCGGTGGCCAGGGTTCCCCCGCCGGCGGAGAGGGCCCCGACCCCGCCGACGCCGACCTGACCGTGGTCACCGGGGTCTATCCCCTGGAGTGGCTGGCCCGCGAGGTCGGCGGGGAAGGCGTGGCGGTGGTCCAGCTGACCGAACCCGGCATGGAGCCCCACGACCTGGAGCTGACCGGCCGCCAGATCGGCGAGCTCACCGAGGCCGACCTCGCGTTCTACGTGGCCGGCCTGCAGCCCGCGGTGGACGAGGCCGTCGAGCAGGAGGCGTCCGACCGCGCCCTGGACGTGGCCGACGTGGTCGAGCTGCACCCGGCCGGGGAGGGCGGGCACGAGCACGGGGACGAGGAGGCCCACGGGCACGAGGAGGACGCGCACGGGCACGAGGAGGACGCCCACGCCGAGGAGGAGCACTCCGAGGAGGACGCCCACGCCGAGGAGGGGGCCGGGGGCGACGGCCACGACCACGGCGACCTCGACCCGCACTTCTGGCTCGACGTGGACCTCATGTCCCAGGTCGCCGGCGCCCTGGGCGAGCGGCTGGGAGAGCTGAACCCCGAGGCCGCCGCCGAGTACACCGCCAACGCGGAGGCGGTGACCGCCGAACTGGAGGCGATCGGCCAGGAGTACGAGGACGGCCTGGCCTCCTGCGAGCACAACGAGGTCGTGGTGGGCCACACCGCCTTCTCGTACCTGACCGAGCACTACGGCCTGGAGCAGGTGGGCATCTCCGGGGTCGACCCCGACAGCGAGCCCTCCCCCAGCCAGATCGCGGAGATCGCCGACTTCGTCGAGGAGCACGGGGTCACCACGATCTTCACCGAGCCGCTCATGCCCGAGGAGACCGCCCAGACCATCGCCGGCGAGACCGGCGCGGCGGTCGAGGTGCTCGACCCGCTGGAGGGGGTCACCGACGCCTCCCCCGGCGACGACTACCCGTCGATCATGCGCGGGAACCTGGAGACGCTCCGGACCGCCCTGGCCTGCTCCTGACCCCTGCACTCCGCGCGGCCCCGCCGGACACGCCCCCGAGGCGTCCGGCGGGGCCGCGTCGTGCTGCGCACCGGGAGGCCGTGTCCGGGTTAGCACGGTTCGTCATGGAGAACACCCCTGGTCGGGCGCCCTGTGTATCACGTGGGACTCAGGATGGCTAACTCTCGGACAAGTGGCGAGGGTCACGCTATGCTTATGAACGTGCCAATGCTCTTGCACGTGCATTTGGCAGTGCAGGCGCACGGCACATCCCCTCGAGTGACTCCGAAGGAGAAGTGGGCATGACCCCGTACAACGGCATCAACGCGACCGAGCTGACCGAGGCCGCCTGGCAGAAGGCCAAGCGCAGCAACTCCCAGGGCGCCTGCGTCGAGATGGCCCGCCTGGCCGACGGCTCCATCGCCGTCCGCAATTCCCGTTTCCCGGCCGGCCCGGCCCTGGTCTACACCCAGGAGGAGATCGACTGCCTCATCCTGGGCGCCAAGGACGGGGACTTCGACAACCTGTTGGGCTGAGGCCGCACCGCTCTCCCTCCAGGCCACGGGCGGGGGGTCGCACCCCAGGGGTGGGACCCCCCGCGCAGGCGTGGACCGGCACCGCCCGGAGAGCGGCGGACACCCCAGGCACACCGCGAAAGAGACCGCGCGGAACGCCGAAGGACCCCGTCGGGGGACGGGGTCCTTCGGCCGTGTGCCGTTCCGGCCGCTTCGGCGGGCCGGCTCGGGGGTACCGCTGCGGGGTCCGATGGGGTCAGCCCAGGCCGGCCGCCTCACCGTCGGGGTCGTCGTCGGCCTCGGTGAAGTCGGCGAGGATGGACCGGAGCATCTCCAGGCTCTCGTCGGGGGTCGCCGCCGAGACGCTCAGCCTGGTCATCGCCTTGGTGTAGGCCTCGACCACGTTCGGGCGGTCGTTGAGCTCGCCGTCGTGCAGCTGCTCCAGGTACACCATGTCGGCGAGCTCGTAGTCGGAGTAGCGCAGCAGCGTGAACGAGCCCGCCTCGGCGGCGTGCGCGCCCACCGAGAAGGGGATGATCTGGATGGTGATGTTGTCCTTCTCCGTGCTGAGCCGGATCAGGTGCTCGATCTGGCGGCGCATCACGCCCAAGCCCCGGATGCCCACGCCGATGGGGCGGCGGACCGCCGCCTCGTCGAGGACCACCCACATGCGCATGCCCTCGTCCGTCTCGACCCGCTTCTGTCTCTTGAGCCGCGCCGCCAGCCGCTGCTCGGCGACCGTGTCGGGGGCGTCGACGCCGCCGAAGATGATCTCGCGGGCGTACTCCTCCGTCTGCAACAGGCCCGGGACGAATTGCGACTCGTAGATGCGGATCTGGTCGGCGGCCTCCTCGAACCCGATGTACTGGGTCAGCCACTTGTGGAGGGAGTCGCCGTAGTCCTTCCACCATCCGGGCTTGTTGGATTCCTTCGCGACTTCGAGCATTTCCTTGATCGTGCGGCGGTCGGTGCCGTACAACTTCAGGAGGTCCTCGATATCGCGCAGCTTGAAACCGACCCGGCCGAGTTCCATGCGACTGATCTTCGACGCCGAAGCCCGAATCCGCGCCCCGGCGTCCTCCCGGCTGATACCACGCTGTTCGCGTCGGCTGCGCAGTTCCTGGCCGAGCAGCATGCGACGCACGGTGGGGCCGCTCCCCTTGCGCAATCGAGCGATATCCACGTTCGCCGCCTCCCTGTCATTCCCGCAACGGGCGTCCGCTGCGCGGGACACCCGGGTACACGATATAGCCGATGTGATCGCGGTACCGGGGTCGGCTCCTCCGGTCCCCGCCACTCCGCGGATCCGGTCCGCTCGGGGGCGGTGCGAAGGACGCCGGCCCGGCACCGGCGGTTCACACGAATTGCGCCCAAACGAACTTTCCCCCGGGGGGAGTGGGAATCACACCCCACTCTCGCGCGAAGGCGCTCACCAAGGCAAGTCCCCGACCACCCTCCATGGTCGGGTCGGACCTCCTTCTGCGCGGCAGCCGATCTCCGCCGTCGCGAACCGCGCAGATGAATTCACGGCCGCTTCTCATCAGGGAGAGTTGAATACCCCCGCCGCCCGGACCGGTCGAGACCAGCGGCCCGCCATGGCGTACCGCATTGGTGACCAATTCCGAAACGACCACGGAGACATCGGGGGACAAGTGCCCCATACCCCATTCCCGGAGCAGGGCGTCGGAAATCTCGCGTGCGGCCGACACGGAGTGGGGGCGCGGCGCGAAGGTCCACGTGACGGCGTCGTGCCGGTCCCCGCACAGGGGTGTGTTCCAGCGCCGGGAGCCGTGGGTGAGGACCCTGAGCCACCAACCTCCGGCGGGCTCCATGACCGCCTCCGCACACTCCATGCCTTCCACTCCTCCCCGAGCAGGTCGGGCGCGTGCTGCTGCACGGATCGAATGCACGTGCATCCTGGCCTTGCAGACATCGTAGGCCAAGCGGGGGCGGTGTGCAGGAAAACGGGGGGACCCGATGGCGCACTTCTTTCCGCGGTGCGGGGACGCCCAGGTGGCGGCGTACGGGCCCGGCCGGGAAGGGGCCGGATAAGGCCCCCCGGCCGCTTACCGACCGGTAGGAATGTCGATAGGATTCCCCCGCGCCCACCACGTGAATTCTGGAGGTAACCCATGTCCGCAACGCCTCGTGTGGCCATTGTGACCGGAGCGGCCCGTGGTATCGGCGCCGCCACCGCCGAGCGCCTGGCGGCCGACGGCCGGGCCGTCGCCGTGCTGGATCTGAAGGAGTCCGACGCCCAGGAGGTCGTCGACCGCATCACCGCCGCCGGGGGCACCGCCCTGGCCGTCGGCTGCGACGTCGCCGACGAGGACCAGGTCACCGCGGCCGTCGACACCGTCGCCGAGCGCCTGGGCGCACCGTCGATCCTGGTGAACAACGCCGGTGTGCTGCGCGACAACCTGCTGTTCAAGATGTCCGCCTCGGACTGGGACACCGTCATGAACGTGCACCTGCGCGGCTCCTTCCTGATGAGCCGCGCCGCCCAGGCGCACATGACCGCGCAGAACTGGGGCCGGATCGTCAACCTGTCCAGCTCCTCGGCGCTGGGCAACCGCGGCCAGGCCAACTACTCCGCCGCCAAGGCGGGCCTGCAGGGCTTCACCAAGACCCTGGCGATCGAGCTGGGCAAGTTCGGTGTCACCGTCAACGCGGTCGCCCCGGGCTTCGTGGAGACCGCGATGACCCGCGCCACCGCCGAGCGGATCGGCATCTCCTACGACGACATGAAGAAGTTCAAGGAGGCGGAGATCCCGGTCCGGCGGGTGGGCCTGCCCGAGGACATCGCCAACGCGGTGGCCTTCTTCGCCTCCGAGGACTCCGGGTTCGTCTCCGGCCAGGTCCTCTACGTGGCCGGCGGCCCCCTCGACTAGCGACCCGGTCGGCCCGCCGGGTGTCCGCCCGGCGGGTCCTCCAGGGCCGAGGTGACCGCGGTGACCAGCTCCTCGGTCAGGGCGACGCCCGAGGTGTAGTCGCGGCTGCCCTCGGACATGACCGCGATGAGGTACTGGCGGTCGGGCCCGGCCACGTAGCCGACGCTGTTGACCAGCCAGCGGCCGCCGTCGGACTCGCGGGGCGTCCAGCCGTTCTTCAGGCCCACGACGTCCCCGGGTCCGGCCGCGGCGGACACGCCCCAGGCCTGTTCCGGGGCGACCGTCTCCATCAGGCCGCGGATGTGGGCGCACTCGTCGGCGGTGAGCGGCCCCTCCTCGGTGTACAGGGCGCGCAGCAGCCGGATCTGGTCGGCGGGCGTGGTCAGGGTACCGCCCCACACGCCGTTCGGGTGGGGCTCGGTCCCGGTGAACCCGAGCCGCTCGGCCCCCTCGGCGAAGCCCGGGTTGTAGCCGATCCTCTCGTAGAGCCCGTTGGCGACGTCGTTGTCGCTGTAGCGGATCATGGCCTCGACCTGGGACCGCTCGACCGCGGTGAGCTCGCGCCCCTCGTCCCGGGCGTGCAGCACCAGCATGGCGGTGATCATCAGCTTGGCCACGCTCGCGGTGGCGAAGCCCTCCTGGGCGCCGTGGCTGAACGTCGCGCCGGTGCGCAGGTCCTGGACGGCGATCCCGGCGCGGGCCCCGCTGTCGGCGATGGTCCGCGCCACGCGGGCGTCCAGCTCCTCGTACCGCTCCGGGGTGAGCACGGCCCCGCCGGTGGCGGGCGCGGTCACGAGCGGGAGGAGGGCCTGCGGCCGCACGCCCCCGGCCGGCACCGCGCGCGCGAGCGCCGGGGCCGCCTCGGGCAGGACCCCGGAGGGAGCGGACGGGGACACGGCCAGGAGGAGGGCGAGGGCGGCCACCAGGAGGGTGCTCAGGCCGCGGGGGAACGGGGGGAGGTCGGCGGGGAGGCGCCGGGGCACACGATCACCGGTTCATCGAACGTCGCTCAGTGACTTGGTGCACCCATTATCCCGCTCGAATCCCTCTGTCCCGAGGGCCGATACGGAATCGGTACGGACGTAACACGGCCGTGAGACGGCGTTTCCTCGGCGGGAACGCGGGCTCAGGCACCGGCGTCCTCGTCGATGCCGCGGGCCACCAGGGCCTCGCCCGTGGCCTCGGCCATCCGGAACAGCTGGACGATCAGCGGGGTGACCAGCAGGTACGGGCGCCCCGACAGGCCCCGGGCGCGGTAGCCCTCGACGGCGGCGCGCCAGGCGGCGGCGACCATGGGGATGGAGCGGATCGTCAGCGCCAGCACCAGGGCCACGCGTTCGGGGGCGACGCCGAACCGGGCCAGCGGCTGGGCCAGGCGCTCGAACAGGTCGAGCATCTCGCGGACCCGGGTGGTGAGGGTGACCGCGTTGGCCAGCACCACCAGCCCCAGCAGCTGGGAGCACAGCCGGACCGCGGTCAGGGGGTCGCCGAAGACCGCCTGGAACAGCCCGATCGCCAGCAGGAACGGCCACAGTCCGCGCAGCACCCCGAGGACCCGCCGAAAGGGCAGCCCCACCGCGGGGTACAGCAGGACCGCGCCCGCCAGGAGCCCCACCGACACCCACGGGTGCGCCAGGGCGATGACCGCGACGCAGACGGCGAGCAGCCCGGCGAGCTTGGTGCCCGCGCTCAACCGGTACAGCAGGCCGTCGCCGGGGATGTAGAGGCCGAGCGTGTTCACCGGTCGTCCAGGAGGCGGTCGTCCATGAGCTTCACGTAGTGGTCGACGGCGTCGGCGGGCGGGCCGTCGAAGACGATCCGGCCCTCGTCGACCACCAGGACCCGGTCGAAGGAGCCGAGCAGGTCGAGGTCATGGGTGAACAGGACGACCTGCTGCTCCAGGGTGTCGAGCACCCGGTGGACCATGCGGGTGTTGCGCAGGTCGAGCAGGGTGGTGGGCTCGTCGCAGACGAGGATCTCGGGTTCGGTGGCCAGGACCGAGGCCAGGGCCAGCAGCTGCTTCTGGCCGCCGGAGAGCAGGTGGCCGGGGTGGTCGCGGTGCCCGGCCAGGCCGTAGCGCTCCAGCAGGGCGTCGACCCGCCGGGCCGTCTCCTCGCGCCCCAGCCTGCGGGAGCGCAGCCCGATCTCCACGTCCTCGGCGACCGTGGGCATGATGATCTGGTTGGCGGCGTCGGAGAAGACGAACCCGACCCTGCGGCGGATGTGCCTGGCGTGGCGCCGGGTGTCCCACTCCCCCAGCGTCACCCGGCCTGCGTCGGGGACGACGAGGCCGTTGAGGGTGCGGGCGAGCGTGGACTTGCCCGATCCGTTCGCCCCGATCACGCCGATGCGGTGCTCGGCGAGGTCCAGGGTGATGTCGCGCAGCACCGGCCGCGCCTCGTAGGAGTGGGAGACACCCTCCAGGCGGAGCATCAGGCGCCCTCGCCCCTGGCCGCACCGTCCCCCTTGTCCCCGGTCCCGGCCTCCTCGATCACCGGGCGCCCGGCGGGCGGGATCGGGTAGGCGCGGTAGACGGCGGCGGCGATGAGGGAGGCGATAACGGCCTTGGCCAGGTCGCCGGGCAGGTAGGCGACCATGGCCACCAGCGCGGCCAGGTGGTCGTTGCCCATGGCGACGCCCAGCCAGGGGACGCCGACGGCGTAGACGACGAGGACGCCGCCGAGGACGTTGACGGCCAGGCCCGCCCAGAACCGGTACCGGCCGCCGCGGACCATGAGGTCGGTGAGGAACCCGATGACCAGGGCGGCCGGGATCCAGCTGACGATGAACCCGGCGGAGGGCCCGGCCAGGACGCCCAGGCCGCCGGCGCCGCCCGCGAACAGGGGCAGGCCCGCCAGGCCCAGGACGAGGAAGACCGCGACGGCGAGGGTGCCGCGCTTCCACCCCAGCAGGGCGGGGGCCAGCATGATGCCCAGGGTCTGGAGCGTGATCGGCACCGGGGACAGCGGCACGGTGATCTGGCCGGAGATGCTGAGCACGGCGATGAACGCGGCGAACACGGCGATGAGCGCCAGGTCGCGCGCGGTGAGGCCGCGGTAGCGGATGCCGGCGGTCCGGGTCGTGGGCATGGGCTTCCCCTCGGGAGGCTGAACAGGAGTGGAACAGCACCCATTGTCCGTTATCGGGGTCCGCCGGCGGGATGGCGGGGATGCACAGAACCGCCCCGGCGGGAATTGTCGACCTCCCCCTGAGACGCACCTCACACCCCTGGCCTCCACGGGCCCCGGCCCGTGCCGCGGGCACCGGGGCGGGCGTGAGTGTCGCGGACGGGCGGTACGCTCCGGGTCTCCCCGTCCCGCCGCCGCGGTCCCCGGGCCCGGCGCCCACTGGAAAGACCTCCCCATGGAACCCGTCTACGCCGACCTGTCCGTCGAGCCGGCGCGCCTGGCCAACACCGCCGTGGAGTACGAGCACTGCTCGTTCGGCGGTAACCACCTCGCGCTGAACGCCGGGGGCTCCGTCAGGGCCGACTTCGATCTGGACGCCGCCGAGAGGATCGCCGAGGGGATCCTGACGGTGACGGCGCTCGTCTCCAAGAGCGGCCGCTCCGCCGGGTACGCCCCCCTGACCGTTCTGGTCAACGGCGAGCCCGTGGCGTCGCGGATGACCGTCCCCGGCGGCGGCGACCTGCCGCAGGACTGCGTGTTCTCCGTCCCGGGCGCGCTGCTGCGGCCGGGCCGCAACCGGGTGACCGTGCGCAGCGGCGCCGACGCCCGCACCCTGCTGTGGCTGTACCGGATCACGTTCGACTCGGTTCACGAGCGGGGCCTCTCGGCGCGGGCGATGCTCGCGGCCGCCGACGAGCGGTCGGTGCTGCGCTACGCCACCCGCACGCTGGTCCACGACCCGGAGGGCGGACCGCACCGCTGGGAGGACGCCGGGACGCTGGTGGTCCACGTGGACCGGGGCGAGCGGGCCCCGATCGCCCAGCTCTCCTGGCGCCGCGCGGACGGGTCCGAGGCCTCGGTGTCCTTCCAGTCGGCGCTGGAGGAGTTCCACGGCTTCCACCGGGACGCGGACGGCGGCGTGGCCGAGTACCGCGGCCGCCTGCGGGACCGCCGGGCCCACCCCGGGGGCACGGAGGGGGCGACGGTGCACCGCTTCCGGACCGAGGAGGGCTGGGGCGGGGGCTGGCACTCCTCCGGGGAGCTGCGGTTGGCCGTGGACGACGGCGGCGCCCCGCTGGAACGGGTGACCTGGCGCGACCAGCGGGAGAACACCGGCTCCGTGGCGTTCGGGGAGAGGGCCGCGGGGTTCCTCGGCTACTACCAGCGCGCCGGTGAGGGGCCCATCGGGTTCAGGGGCACGGCGGTCGCCGGGGGGTGACCGCCGGGCCGCGCCCCCGGACCCGGGCCTCGCCCGGGTTCAGGGGCGGTCGCAGGTGCGTCGGATGCGGTTGATGGGGACCGGCAGGACGCAGACCGGGACCGGGATCTCCAGGCGGTGGCCGGTGTCGGCGGGGACGCCGGTGTCGGGGTCGATGCGCAGCGAGCGGAGCTCGTCGCCATTCTGGGCGGCGACGACCAGGTGGTCGGGCTCGTCGCGGTGGCCGCGGATGACCGCGAAGTGGCGGGGCCAGTCCCCCACCGGGGTGTCGGCCAGGTGCTCCAGCCGGGCGCCCTCGTCGCGGACGGCGAAGGTCGAGACGGCGTTCGCGCCCCGGTTGGACACGTACACCCGGCCCTCGTAGGTGGTGGTCATCGGCAGGGCGTCGCCGTCGGCGATGTCGCGGCCGTCGACCTTGAGGCGGTGCAGGGCGATCTCCGCCGGGAAGTTGGCCTCGTGCAGGCCCCCCAGGGAGGGGACCGAGCCCAGGTGCTCGCCGGTGCCGCGGCGCGGGTTCCAGCGGACGACGTGGACCCGGGAGTCGAGCTCCCCGGCGACGTAGACGTGGTCGCCGTTGACGGCCATGTGGCGGGGGCCGGTGCCGGCGGGCAGCTTCACCGTGCCGACCAGGCCCTCCTCCGGGCGCGCGGGCTCCTCGTCCTCGACCGGCACGGCGTACTGGTACACGCGCAGCTCGTCGGCGCCCAGGTCGGCGGCGAGCAGGTAGCGCAGGCGGCGCTCGTGGGAGTTCATGACCACGGCGGTGCTGTGCGCGTGCGGGCCCTCCTGGCGGTCGGAGACCGGGCCGTGCCCGCGGTGTCCGAGTTCGCGGCCGGACGGGTGCGGGCGGCCCTCGGCGTCGGTGGGCACGAAGCTCACCACGCCGTCGGCGTAGTTGGCGACGGCCACCTGCTCGGGGCCCAGGTAGCGGACGTGGCAGGGCGATCCGCCGCCGGTGGGGACCTCGCCGAGCCCGGTGAGGCCGGCGTCGCCGTCGACGCGGAAGGCCGCCAGGGTGCCCTCGGCCCGCTCGTTGACCGCGTAGACGGTCGGCGGCTCGGGCCGGTAGGCCAGGAACGAGGGTCCGGGGGTCTCGGCCGCGACGCCCTGGTCGAACAGCTCCCCCGTCACCGGGTCGAAGCCGACCCGGTGGATGCCCCGGCCCGCGCCCGGGGGGTCGGAGTCCGGGGTGTAGGTGCCCACGAGCAGGAGCCGTCGTCCGCTTGCCCAGTCGCCCACCGGGGACCTCGTTTCCTCACGCGTCTGCACGAACCGTGGCCTGCGCCACCGCCGCATGCTACCGTCCCGCGCTCCGGGCCGGAGAACCGGCGCGGGACCTCGCGGGGGGTTCCTCCACGTAGCGGATCTGTTACAGTCCTCCCCAAAAGGCCACAAAAGCAACAAGGAACACTGACACCCCACGCGTCCGTTCGCTTCCCTCGGAGCCCAGGTGGAACGACCTCTGGGCCCGCGGACGGACTCACGGCCCCGGGCCCGCGCGAGACCGCGCCGCACCCGCCGAGAGACGCCGGCGCCGGCCCCTCCGACCCCGGTGACCGTGAGTGCGCGCCGCCTCGTGCGCTCACCAGCCGTGGTTCCCCGCTCATTCGAACCTTGGACCGTCCTTGACCCTTCGCCGTGTATCCGAAGTGCCGCTTCCCGACCAGGGGACCATCGAACTGGTCCGCCTCTCGTCCGTGGACATCCCCGAGGGCTCGGCCCGCCTGGCCAGGAGTTTCTACGACAACCTGTTCGAGATGGTGCCCTCCGTGCGGAGCATGTTCGCCGACGACATCAGGCCGCAGCAGCAGCGGATGGCCGACGCGCTCCTGTCCGTGGTCCGCCACCTCGACGACCCCGACGAGGTGGCCCACCACCTCAGGAGGCTGGGCCGCCAGCACCACCGGGAGCTGGGCGTGCTGCCCGAGCACTACCCGTACGTCGGGCGCGCCCTGGTCCGCGCCGTCAGCGAGGTCTCGCCCACCTGGACCTCCTCCATGAGCTCCGCCTGGGTGCTGGTCTACCAGTGGATCACCGCCCAGATGATCGCCGGGGCCGAGGGCGACGACACGCCGCCCGCGCCGCCCCGCGCCCGGGGCCTGGGCGAGGACCGGATCCCGAACGGACCTCAGTACCAGGTGCCGGGGCGGGCGCCGGCCGGGGCCCCGGGCCGGCACTCACGCTGACGGGGCGCCCGCCCGGCCCCTCCCCGAACGCACGCACGTCCACCGTCGAAAGCCCGGTTTCATGACTCAGACCAGCCACAACACCGCGACCGGCACCGAGGGCGAACGGTACGTCCAGCAGGTCATGGGGACGTCCGATCGCGCGGCGCGCTTCTACCGCGACCAGATGCTGAACCACCTCAACAGCGACATGCGGGCCTTCATCGCCCGCCAGGAGATGCTCTTCATCGCCACGGCCGACGACCGGGGCGAGTGCGACTCCAGCTTCCGGGCCGGGCCCCCCGGGTTCGTGCACGTCATCGACGAGCGCACCCTGGCCTTCCCCGAGTACCGCGGCAACGGCGTGTTCGCCAGCGCGGGCAACATCGCCCAGAACCCGCACATCGGGCTGATGTTCCTCGACTTCCAGCGCGACCGGATCGGCCTGCACGTGAACGGCCGCGTGAAGATCATGGAGGACGACCGCCTGCGCGCGCACGTGCGGGACCTGCCCCTGCCGCAGGTCCCGGGCCAGCGGGCGCAGATGTGGCTGCTGGTGCAGGTCGAGGAGGCCTATATCCACTGCCGCAAGCACATCCCCCACCTGCGCAAGGTCGGCCCGGAGGAGGACTGGGGCACCGACGACACCCTGCGCAAGGGCGGGGACTTCTTCCGCGCCAAGCAGGAGAACGACGCGCGGCGCGGCGGGGACGTCCTCGGGATCTGAGCCGGGCGCCGGGCCGTCCGGGCGGGGGCCGTATCGCGGCCCCCACCCGGACGGCCCCTCCCGGGGCGTGTCCGGCGGACGCTCCCGTGCGGCTCGGCGCCCGCGCCGAAGGAGCACGGGCGGCCTCCGGGCGGCCTCCCGCTGGACGATGAGCGAGGGCCGCCCCGGGGCCGGCCGGCCGAGCGGAGGCGGCGCCGCGGGAGGCGGCCCGGGCGCCGTGAGGCGGGCGCCGGCGCGGGTGGTGCAGGGGCGTCGAGGGCCTCCTGGCGGCCGGTGGGACGTCGCGATCCACACCGATGCCGGAGGCCCTCTTGATCCGTGTCGGGCGGGGCCGGTGCCACCGGCCTCCGTGATCAGTACACCTAGGCGGCCTTGACCGCCTCGACGGCCTTCATGATCCGCTTGTCGGACACCGGGTAGGCGGTGCGGATCGCCCCCTGCGCGAACAGGCTCACCCGGTACTCCTCCAGCATCCAGCGCAGCTCGGCCACATCCGGGTCGGCGGCGCGGCCGGGCTTGAGCGCCCCGGTGGCCCGGGCGACGGCCTGGCGCATCTGCTCGACCTTGGACATGCCGACCTGGTCGCGGCGCGGGTTCTCCGGCAGCTTCTCCAGCCGGTACTCGACCCCGCGCAGGTAGCGGTGCAGGTCGTCGAGGCGCCCGACCCCGGCGGCGGTGATGAACCCGTCGCCGACCAGCGAGCCCAGCTGCCCCTGGACGTCGTTGAGCGAGGGCAGCACCGCCAGCGACGTGGTGCCCTTGACCTTCTTGGTGACCTTGCGCCACAGCGCCAGGACCCGGGCCGCCCTGGGCAGGATCTCCGCGACGGTGTCCCCCAGGTCGGCGCGGACTCGCTCGGCCAGGGCCGCGAAGTCGTCGCCGTTCCACACCGGCCCGCCCTCGCGGACGAGCAGGTGGTCGACGGCGGCCGCCTCGGCGTCGGCGAGGAGCTTCTTGACGGACCCGTACGGGCTGTCGGCCAGGGCCAGCTTGTCGGGGTTGTTGAGCCCCTTGCTGACCGCGGCCGCCGGGGAGGGCAGGTTGAGCAGCAGGAGCCTGCGGGTGCCGAGCCGCATGGCGGCCCGCTGTTCGGCCTCGGTGTCGAAGATGCGCACGGCGACGCTGTCGCCCTCGTCGACCAGCGCCGGGTACCCCTTGACCTTGGGGCCCAGCGCCTTGCGCTCCAGGGTGCGCTCCAGCGGCCCGAAGTCCCAGGCGGTCAGCCCCTTCTTCTCCACGCCCTTGGCCTCGGCGGAGATGGCCTCGCGCAGGCGCGGCTTGAGCTTGGCCCGGAGCCGCTCCAGGTCCTTGTCCTCGGCCAGGGCGCGCTGCCGGTCGTCCACCGCGCGGAAGGTGATGCGCAGGTGGTCGGGCACCCGGGTCAGGTCGAAGGCGTCGGCCGGGATCCGCTCCCCCGACATGCGGGTCAGCTCGGCGGCCAGCGCCGCGGTGAGCGCCCCCTCGTAGGGGGTGAGCCCGCCCAGGGCGCGGTCGGCGTTGTCGGGCACGGGGACGAAGTTGCGGCGCAGCGGCTTGGGCAGCGACCGGATGAGCGCGGTGACCAGCTCGGCGCGCAGGCCCGGGATCTGCCAGTCGAAGCCGTCGGCCTCCACCTGGTTGAGGACCTTGAGCGGGATGTGCGCGGTGACGCCGTCGGAGTCGCTGCCCGGCTCGAACTGGTAGGTGAGCGGGAAGACCAGGGCCCCCTGCCGCCACGTGTCGGGGTAGTCGTCCTCGCTGACGGCGGCGACCCCGTCGTTGATGAGGTCCTCGCGGGTGAAGTCGAGGAGCTCCGGCTGCTCGTGCCGGGCCTTCTTCCACCAGGCGTCGAAGTGGGCGGCCGAGACGACGTCCGCGGGGACCCGCGCGTCGTAGAACCGGAACAGGGTCTCGTCGTCCACCACGATGTCGCGGCGGCGGGCCCGGTGCTCCAGGTCCTCGACCTCGTCCAGCAGGGCGCGGTTGTCGCGGAAGAAGTGGTGGCGGGTGTCCCAGTCGCCCTCCACCAGGGCACGGCGGATGAACAGGTCCCGGGACATCTCCGGGTCGATCCTCCCGTAGGACACCTTGCGCTGCACGACGATGGGCACCCCGTAGAGGGTGACCCGCTCGTAGGCCATGACGGCGCCGCGCTTGCGCTCCCAGTGGGGCTCGCTGTAGGTGCGCTTGACGATGTCCCCGGCCAGCTCCTCGGCCCACTCCGGCTCGATGCGGGCGACCATGCGCCCCCACAGCTTGGAGGTCTCGACCAGCTCGCCGGCCATGACGAACCGGGGCTGCTTCTTGAACAGCGCCGAACCGGGGAAGATCGCGAACCGGGCGCCGCGGCCGCCGAGATACTCGTGCTTCTCGGGGTCCTTGAGGCCGACGTGGGACAGCAGCCCGGACAGCAGGGACATGTGGACGGCGCGCGGGTCGGCGGCCTCGGGGCGCAGCGGCGGGACCTCCACGTCCATCTGCCGCAGCACCTGCTTGAGCTGCCCGTGGATGTCCTGCCACTCGCGCACGCGCAGGTAGTTGAGGAACTCCTCGCGGCACATGCGGCGGAACTGGTTGCCCGACAGCTCCTTCTGTCTGTCGCGCAGGTGGTTCCACAGGTTCAGGTACGCCAGGAAGTCCGACTCCTTGTCGGTGAACCGGGCGTGCATCTGCTGGGCCTGCTGCTGCTTGTCCGTGGGGCGCTCGCGCGGGTCCTGGATGGACAGCGCGGAGGTGATGACCAGGACCTCGGCCAGGCAGTCGCGCTTCTCGGCCTCCAGGACCATGCGGCCCAGGCGCGGGTCGACCGGCAGCTGGGCCAGCCTGCGGCCCAGCGGGGTGAGGCGGCGCTTGGCACCGGAGGGGTCCGGGTGCAGGGCGCCCAGCTCGGTGAGGAGGTTGACGCCGTCCTTGATCTGGCGGTGGTCGGGGCCGTCCACGAACGGGAAGGCGGCGACGTCGCCCAAGCCCAGGGCGGCCATCTGGAGGATGACCGAGGCGAGGTTGGTGCGCAGGATCTCGGGGTCGGTGTACTCGGGGCGGGACAGGAAGTCCTCTTCGGAGTACAGCCGGATGCAGATGCCCTCGGAGACGCGGCCGGAGCGGCCCTTGCGCTGGTTGGCGGAGGCCTGGGAGATCGCCTCGATGGGCAGGCGCTGCACCTTGGTGCGGTGCGAGTAGCGGGAGATGCGCGCGGTGCCCGGGTCGATGACGTACTTGATGCCGGGGACCGTCAGGGAGGTCTCGGCGACGTTGGTGGCCAGGACGATGCGGCGGCCGGAATGAGAGGACCACACCCGCTTCTGCTCGGCGACCGAGAGCCGCGCGTACAGCGGCAGGATCTCGGTGTTGCGGAGCTTCTGCTTCTCCAGCGCCTCGGCGGTGTCGCGGATCTCGCGCTCGCCGCTGAGGAAGACCAGGACGTCGCCGGGCTCCTCTCGGGAGAGCTCGTCGACGGCGTCGAGGATGGCCTGGGTCTGGTCGCGGTCGGTCCCGCCCCCCGGGTTCTTCTCCTCGGGGTCGAGGATGTCCTCGGAGATGGGCCGGTAGCGGACCTCGACCGGGTAGGTGCGGCCGGAGACCTCGACGATGGGGGCGTCGTCGAAGTGGCGCGAGAACCGCTCGGGGTCGATGGTCGCCGAGGTGATGACGACCTTCAGGTCGGGGCGCTTGGGCAGCAGCTGCTTGAGGTAGCCCAGCAGGAAGTCGACGTTGAGGCTGCGCTCGTGGGCCTCGTCGATGATGAGCGTGTCGTAGGCGCGCAGCATCCGGTCGTGCTGGATCTCGGCCAGCAGGATGCCGTCGGTCATCAGCTTGACGAGGGTGTCCTCGCCGGAGGTGTCGGTGAAGCGCACCTTGTAGCCGACGGTGGCGCCCAGCGGGGTGCCGACCTCCTCGGCGATGCGCTCGGCGACGGTGCGGGCGGCCAGCCGGCGGGGCTGGGTGTGGCCGATGGTGCCCATGACGCCGCGGCCCAGCTCCAGGCAGATCTTGGGCAGCTGGGTGGTCTTGCCCGAACCGGTCTCGCCCGCGACGATGACGACCTGGTTGTCGCGGATGGCCTCGGCGATGTCGTCGCGCCGGGCGCTGACCGGCAGCGACTCCGGGTAGGTCAGCTCGGGGACGGCCTCGCGGCGCAGGTCCACGCGCAGGCGCGCCTCGTCGACGTCCCTGGCGATCTGGGCCAGGACCGAGGCGCGGCGGCGCTCGTCGCGCATCTTGGCGAGGCCGTCGATACGGCGGCGCAGCCGGTGCCGGTCCACGGGCATGAGGTCGCGGAGCCGGGAACGGAGATGGTCCGCGGTGGGCGCGGGCGTGGTGGTGCTCATCAATAGTCAAGGGTAGGAGGGGCGGCAACCGGTTTTCCCGGGGGCCGCACGGAAACGGGCGCGGACGGGGTCCTCGCGGCCCCTCGGCTCAACACCCGGGCGGCCCCCGTTGTTCCGGTCTCCGTCGGGTAACGGCCGTGGTCTGTACCGCCTCACGGCCTAGCATGGAGGGATGCCCCACGACACACGTACCGTGCTGTTGGCCTCGGCCACCGCCCTCCTGGACGGCGGCGGCGTCGAGGCGGTGACACTCCGGGAGGTCGGTCGCCTGAGCGGAGTGTCCCACATGGCCCCCTACAAGCACTTCCAGGACAAGGAGTCCCTGCTGGCGGTGATCGCCACCCGGGAGCTCGACCGGCTGGCGGACATGATCGACCGCGCCGCCGACGCCCCCTACGACCCCGGCGGGACGCTCCGGTCCGTCCTGCACGCCTACGTCTCCTGGGCCCTGGAGCACCCGGTGCGGTTCCGGCTGATCTACGGGGGGCCGTGGACCTGCCCCCGGCCCGAACTGGAGAAGGCGGCCGAGCGCACGGCCGAGCTGATGTCGGACGTGGTGCGCCGGTGCCAGAACAGCGGCGAGATGCCCGACCGGGACCCCCAGCGGTGCACCTGCCTGCTGCTGGCCGCGGTGCACGGCGCCGTCCAGCTGCAGCTGGCCGGACACCTCACCTCCGGGACCGAACCGGACGCCATCGTCGACGACCTGCTGGACCTGCTGCGCTCCACCCGCTAGGGAGCGCAGCCGGACCGGTCACCCTGTCAGGATCCGGCCCCCGCCGGGAACACCGTGAACGTTCCCGCCGGGGGCCCTCGCGTCCATCATCGGGGTATGGACCCCTTCTCAGGCACCGCCCCCTTCGCCGCCCGCGTCGCCGACGTGGAGCTGGAACCCGAACCCCTGGACCCCGGGCAGGTCGAGGCGGGCGACCCGCGCGTCTCCTCCCGCACCCTGTGGGAGTCGGCCGACGGCTCCCAGAGCCGCGGCGTCTGGCAGATCACCCCGGGCACGGTCACCGACACCGAGGCCGACGAGGTGTTCGTGGTGCTGAGCGGGCGCGCGACCGTGGAGGTGGAGGGCGGCCCGGTCCTGGAGGTCGGCCCGGGCGACGTGTGCCTGCTGCGCGCGGGCGACCGGACCCGCTGGACGGTCCACGAGACCCTGCGCAAGGTCTACCACGTCACCTCCTCCTGAGCCCGGCGGTGAGCGCCTCGACGGCGGCCGCCACGGCCGCCGCGGACGCCGCGGCATGCTCTTCCATCATGGTGAAGTGGTCGCCGGGGACGTCGACGCTCGTGTGGTCACCGGGCCAGGTCCAGTCCGCCGCCAGTTCGACCCCGCCGGAGGTGACGACCGGGCTGGTCGGCCGGAGCTGGACGGTGCCGGG
Organism: Nocardiopsis sp. MT53; assembly: GCF_019598965.1. Taxonomy (NCBI): domain Bacteria; kingdom Bacillati; phylum Actinomycetota; class Actinomycetes; order Streptosporangiales; family Nocardiopsidaceae; genus Nocardiopsis; species Nocardiopsis sp. MT53. The sequence continues at coordinate 566,994 of NZ_CP080599.1, forward strand.
CACCGTCGTGGCCGGCCGCCAATCCGCGAAGAGGTCGAGGTAGGCCCCCATCGCGGTGAGGCGCACGGTGTCCATGAGGTCGAACTCGGTGGCGCGCTCCGTGGCGAACTCGGTGACCAGGGGCAGGAGGTCGTCGTCTCCGGGGACCGCCGTGTCGAGCAGGATCACTCCGTCGGCCGGTGTCCCCCGGGCCACCAGCTCCTCGGCCACCGCGTACGCCGCCCACCCCCCGGAGGAACGGCCGACCAGGACGAACGGGCGGCCCGCCGCCGCCTCCAGGACGACGTTCGTCTGGGTCCGGACGAAGGTGCCCAGATCGGCGGGGAGGGGTTCGGCGGGCAGGTAGCCGATGGCGGACAGGACGTGCAGGTCCCGATCGCCGCGCCAGGCGGCGGCGAACCGGGAGTACTCCTGGGGGCCGGAGGTCATCACCAGCGACGGATGGCAGATGAGGACCGGCTCCCGCTCTCCCGAGGCCAGTCTGACCAGCCTGGGCGCCGGGGCGTTCTCTTCGGTGTGGGTCTCCCTCTCGCGGGAGGCCCTCATCGCCAGGCTCACGGCATCCTGGTGGCGTCCCGCCCGGCAGGCATCCAGGAAGCGGCCGACCAGGCCGGCGGCCGGTCGTTCGGCGTCCTCCCGGCCGGGGTGCACCGTATCCGCGCTCATCTCCCGGTCCAGGTGGACGGCCAGTGCCCGGGGGGTGCGGTGCTGGAACACGAGGGTGGAGCGCAGGTGCAGACCGCTGACCGCCTGTAGGTGGTTGCGCAGTTCGACGGCGGTGAGCGAATCGAACCCGTTCTCCAGGAAGTCCTGGTCCGGACCCAGCCCGGCCGCCGTCCGGTATCCGAGGATCTCGGCGGCGCGTTCGCCGATCAGCCGGACCAGCAGGGCGGTGCGTTCCGGTCCCGGCCGCGCCTTCCGGACCCGGTCGGCCACGGCCTCGGCCCCCTGCTCTCCGGCCGGGGCCCGGACCAGGCCCCGCAGGATCGCGGGCAGCCGTTCCCCGGAGGCCGCCCTCGCCCTGAGGCCGGGCAGGTCCAGCGGAGCAGGGACCAGGTGGGCGTGGTCGGTGGCCAGGGCCGCGTCCATGAGGGCGCACCCCTCGTCCTCGCCGATGGCCGTGAGGCCCCAGAGCCGGGTCAGGCGGGAGGTGGTGACGTCGTCCAGTTCCTCCCAGGTCCGGCTCCCGTCGCCCCAGTTGCCCCAGGCCAGCGAGTGGGCGGGCAGGCCCTGTTCGCGGCGGTGCCGGGCCAGGGCGTCCAGGTAGAGGTTGGCGGCGGCGTAGGCGGACTGCCCCGGGTTTCCGAGCACGCCGGCCGCGGACGAGAAGAGCACGAAGGCGTCCAGGTCCAGGTGGCCGGTGAGTCGGTGGAGGTTCCACGCCCCGTGGACCTTGGGACGCAGCACGCGGTCCAGGCTCTTGGCGGTCAGCCCGGTGACGGTGGCGTCGTCGATGTCGGCGGCGGCGTGCACCACCGCCGTGAGCGGACGGTGCGGGGGGATGCCCCGCAGCACCGCGCCGAGCTCCTCCTGGTCGGCGATGTCGCACGCCTCGAAGCGCACCCGGGCGCCGAGGCGGCCCAGCTCTTCGGCCAGTTCCGCGGCTCCGGGGGCGTCCGGGCCCCGCCGCCCCACCATGAGCAGGTCCCGGATACCGTGCCGGACCACCAGGTGGCGGGCGAAGACCGCGCCGAGCCGTCCGGTGCCGCCGGTGATCAGTACCGTGCCGTCGGTCCGCAGGCGCGAGGCCAGGTCCAGAACGGTCCGGCCGACGTTGCGGCCCTGCTGCATGACCCGGAACGCCTCGGCGGCGTTCTCGATCGGGTAGCGGGTGACCGGGAGCGGAGGCAGCGCGCCGCTCTCCAGCAGGGGCACCAGCGCGGCGAAGGCGCGCCCGATGCGTTCGGGCCCGAGTTCGAGCACGTTGAAGACGAGATAGCGGACTCCGGGGTGGTCCACGGCGATCCGTCCCGGGTCGCGGAGTTCGTTACGGCCCAGTTCGGAGAAGCGCCCTCCGGGCTGGAGCAGCCGTAGAGACGCGTCGATCGCCTCCCCTGTGAGGGAGTTGAGGACCACGTCGACCCGGCCCGCGGCCGCGCGGAACCTCTCCTCGAATTCGAGGGTGCGGGAGTGGGCGATCTCCTCCTCCCGGAGTCCGCGGGAGGCGAGGAGGTCCCATTTCTCGGGGCTCGCGGTCGCCAGGACGCGGGCGCCCAGGTGCCGGGCGATGTCCAGGGCGGCCATCCCCACCCCGCCGGCGGCGGAGTGCACGAGGACGGTCTCACCGGACCGGAGACCGGCCTCCTCCACAAGAGCGAGGTAGGCGGTCAGGTAGGGGACGGGTACGGAGGCCGCGTAGGAGAGGTCCCAGCGGTCGGGGACACGGGTGAGGAAGCGGTGGTCGGCGACGGCCACCGGGCCGAACGCTCCGGGGAAGATGCCCATGACCCGGTCTCCGGGGGCGAGGCCCCCGGCGTCGGGCCCCGCCTCCAGGACCACACCCGCGCCCTCGTTGCCGATGTCGCCCGGGTCGGGGTACATGTCCACGCTCATGAGCACGTCGCGGAAGTTCAGGCCGGCGGCGCGGACCGCCACCCTGACCTCGCCGGGCCCCAGGGGCCGTTGCTGGTCGGGATCGTGCAGGACGTCGAGCCCGTCGACGACCCCGCCGCCCGTGGTGCTCAGCCGCCAGGAGGACGTCCGGGCCGGTGGGGCGAGCAGTCCTTCCCCGCCGCCGGTCCGGGTCTGAGCCAGGCGCGGCGCGTACAGGCGGCCGCCCCGCAGGGCGAGGCGGGGTTCCCCGGAGGCGGCGGCCGCGGCGACCGCCCCGTCCGTGGCGTGGTCGGTGTCCAGCAGGACGAAGCGCCCGGGGTGCTCGGTCTCCGCCGAGGACACCAGGCCCCACACCGCGGCCCCGGCCAGATCCGCCGCCCCGGAGCCGGCGCCTTCGTCAGGGAGCCGGACGGCCCCGCGGGTGAGGACGAGGAAACGGGAGCCGGACCGGTGTTCGTCGTCCAGCCACTCCTGGAGGACCGCCAGGACCCGGTGCAGTTCGCGGCTCACCTGCTCGGGTTCGGCCCGGGCCGGGCCCTCCGGGCCGCGGACGTCCAGGACGGTCGTCCCGGGGGGGACCGGTGCCCCCTCGTCCACAGCGGTGTCCAGTTCCTCCCACTCCTGGTGGAAGAGGGCCCCTCCGTCGCCGTCCCGGTCGGCGGGAGCGTCCCGGACGACCAGGGAGTCGACCGACAGCACGGGGGTCCCCGACGGGTCCGTGACGAGCATCGAGTACGTCTGCGGCCCGGTCTCCGCGAGCCGGACGACCGCCTTCGCGGGGACCGGCGCGCCGTGGAGGCGGACACCGCTCCAGGCGAACGGCATCAGCGGCCGGCCGCCCCCCTCGCGGGTCAGCCGACGCAGGAACAAGGTCTGGAGTCCCGCGTCCACCAGGGCCGGATGGGGGCCGGCCATGGTGTGGGCGTCCCCGGGCAGTGGGTCCAGGGCGACCTCGGCCCACACCCGGGTGGAGTCGGCGCGGGCCGCGCGCAGGCCGCGGAAGGCCGGACCGTAGTGGATCCGGTACGCCTCGAAGAGGGCGTGGGCCTTCTCCACCGGCAGGGGGGAGGCTTCGGGTCCGGGGGCGGACACATCGACGGGTGCGGTACCGGAGTCCGGGGCGAGCCGCCCTTCGGCGTGCACCGTCCAGGTCCGGCCGTCGGCGGACCCCGACAGCAGCCGCACGGCGCGGCGGCCCCGGACGTCGGGGGCGTCGACGGCGATCTGGACGGCGGTCCCGCCCTGGGGGGCGAGTTCCAGGGGTGTGTGGAGTGTGAGGTCGGTGATCTCGGGAGTGCCGCAGGTCCGGCCGGCGTACAGGAGCATGTCGACGGTCGCGCACCCGGCGAGCAGCAGCCGCCCGGCCAGGCCGTGGTCCGCGAGCCAGGGGGTTCGTTCGGGGTCCAGGACCCCGGTCAGCAGGAACCGGTCGGTGCCCGCGATCGGGACCCGGGCACCGAGGAGGGCGTGCCCGGCGGGGTCGAGGCCGAGCGAGGAGGGGTCCCCGGCGGCCCGGGGGCGGTTCAGCCAGAGGTGTTCGCGCCGGAAGGGGTAGGTGGGCAGCGGCACGGCGGGCGGTGTGCGGCCCTCCTCCCCCAGGACCCTGTCCCAGTCCATGCCGACCCCGTGGCAGTGCGCCCGGGCGAGGGCCCGCAGGAACCCCTCCGCGGAGTCCTCGTTGCGGCGCAGGGTGTGCAGGACCGGGGTGTCGGGGTGTCCGTGGGCCCGCAGGGTCTGGCCCATGGGAACGGACAGGACGGGGTGCGGTCCGATCTCGATGAAGGCGTCGGTGTCGGCGGCCAGCCGCCGGACGACGGGCTCCAGGAGCACGCCGTGGCGGAGGTTGCGGTACCAGTAGTCCGCGTCGAGGGAGGACCCGTCGGCCGGCCCGGGGAAGGGTTCGTCCCCGGGTTCCAGTACGGGGCGGGGGGCCACGGTGGAGTGGAAGGGGAGCTCTCCCGCCCGGGGCGCGAGCCCGGCCAGCCCGGAGAGCATCAGGTCCTCGACCTTGTCGACGAGGAAGCAGTGGGAGGTGTAGTCCACCGCGAAGTCGCGGACGTGTTCGCCCCGCCTCTCGCACTCGGCGACGAACTCGGCGATCGCCGCGCCGTCACCGGTGACGACGGTCGACTCCGGGCCGTTGGCCCCGGCCACCCCGATCCGGTCCTTCCACGGGGCGAGGAGCTCCGCGGTGCGGTGTGCGCCGAGCGAGACGACGGCGGCCCCGCCCTGGCCGGCGAGTTCACGGAGCACGCGGCTGCGCCGGGTGACGACGCGGGCCCCGTCCTCCAGGGTGAGGATGCCGGCCGTGCATGCGGCTGCGACCTCGCCCTGGGAGTGGCCGACCACGGCGACGGGTTCCACGCCCGCCGCCCGCCAAAGCGCGGCGAGGGACACCGACACCGCCCACGACGCGGGTTGGAGCACCTCGACCCGGGCGTCCGGGCCCGTCAGGGGCGGTGCTCCCGGCTCGCCGCGCAGCACGGCTTCGAGGGACCAGTCCGTGAGGGGGGCCAGGGCGAGCGCGCACTCCCGGATGGCGGCGGCGAAGACCGGTGAGGTGTCGAGGAGTTCCCGGGCCATGCCCTCCCACTGGCCCCCATGCCCGGGGAACACGAAGACGGGTCTGCGCTCACGGCCGGCCCGGGGGGCCACGCCGGTGACGATGCCGCTGTCCTCGCGGCCGTCGGCCAGGGCGCGCAACCGTTCCATCAGGCGGTCCTCGCCGGTGCCGATCACGGCGGCGCGGCGGGGCAGGAGGGGGGCGCGGGTGGCCAGGGCACGGGCGGTGTCGGCGGGCGCGGGCCGCCGGGGTCCGCTGAGGTGGTCGTGCAGGCGGTCGGCGCGGTCGGTCAGGGCCTGTTCGTCGCGGGCGGAGAGGGTCCAGATCCGGCCGCCGCTCACCAAGGGGGGCGCCGGGTTCCGAGGGGGCTCGGCCGCCGCCGGTTCGGGGGCCTCTTCGAGGATGAGGTGGACATTGGTGCCGCTGATCCCGAACGAGGACACCCCCGCCCGGCGCGGGCGCTCGCGGCGGGGCCAGGGCACCGGCTCGGACAACGGGCGTACACGGCCCGACTCCCAGTCCACCAGCGGGGAGGGTTCCCGGGCGTGCAGGGTCGACGGCAGCCGCTCGTGTTCCAGGGCCAGGACCATCTTGATCACGGACGTGACCCCGGCCGCCGCCTGGGTGTGGCCGAGGTTGGACTTGACCGATCCGAGCCAGAGCGGCTCCCGGCCCGTTCCGGGGCCGAACACCTGGAGCAGGGCCTCGGCCTCGATCGGGTCGCCCAGACGGGTGCCGGTGCCGTGCGCCTCGACCGCGTCGATGTCCTGCGGCTCCAGGCCCGCGTCGGCCAGCGCGTCCCGTAGCACCCGGGTCTGCGCGGGCCCGTTGGGAGCGGTCAGACCGTTGGAGGCCCCATCCTGGTTGACGGCCCCTCCGCGGAGCACCGCCAGGATGCGACGGCCGTTGCGGACGGCGTCCGACAGCCGTTCCAGGACGATCGATCCGGCGCCCTCCCCGAAGCCTGTTCCGTCGGCGCCGGCTCCGAATGCCTTGCACCGGCCGTCGGGCGACAGTGCGCCTTGTTTCGCCGACTCGGTGAACAGTCCGGGGCCGGACAGCACGGTCGCGCCGCCCGCCAGTGCCAGGGAGCACTCCCCGCGGCGCAGGGAGCGGACGGCCAGCAGGATCGCCACAAGCGAGGAGGAGCACGCCGTGTCGACGGTGAGCGCGGGGCCGCGCAGTCCCAGGGTGTAGGCGATCCTCCCGGAAGCCACGCTGGCGGCGGTCCCGGCCATCAGGTAGCCCTCGTTCTCCGGGGGGGCCGGCAGGATCCCCGAACGCAGCCCCTCTGCGTAGTCGACCGTGCTGATGCCCGTGAACACGGCGGTCGGGGTGCCGTCCAGAGCCGTGGGGTCGATCCCGGCGCGTTCGAGGGACTCCCAGCTGACCTCGAGCATCAAACGCTGCTGCGGGTCCATCGCCTCGGCCTCGCGCGCGGAGATACCGAAGAACGCCGCATCGAACCCGGCGACGTCGTCGAGGAACCCGCCGGACCTCGCCATACCCGGGCGCGCGAGCATGCCGTCCACGTCCCAGCCCCGGTCGGCGGGCAGGTCTCCGATGGCCTCGCGGGCGCCGTCGACCAGGTCCCACAGGGCCTCGGGGGTGTCCGTCCCCCCGGGCAGGCGGCACGCGGTGCCCACGATCGCGATCGGTTCGTTGTCGCGTTCCTTGAGCGCGTCGAGTTCGGCCCGGGTGCGGCGCAGGTCGGCGGTGACCCGTTTGAGGTAGTCCAGGAGTCGGGCGTCGTCGGTCATCGGTTCTGCCTCATCACTTCGGTTCCAGGCGCTCCGAAGGAAGCGCACTGCTCGCACTGGTCCGGGACCGGGGCCCGGAAGGGCCCCGGTCAGTCGCGCAGGGTGTCGTCGATGAAGGCGAAGAGCTCCTCCCGGGACACCGATTCCAGATCCCGGTCGACGTCCGCCTGCTCCAGGGGTGGCGGGGACAGCCGGTCCAGGAGCCGCCGGAGGCGGTCGGCCACCGCCTCCCGGCGCCCGTCGGCCCCGTCGAACTCCCGCAGGGCCGCCTCCAACCCGTCCAGTCCGGTCATGACGGCCTGTTCGGGATCGCCGAACATCCGTTCCTCGATGTCGCGGGCCAGGGCCGCGCACGAGGGTCGGTCGAAGGCGATCGCGGCGGGCAGGCGCAGCCCGGTCAGACCGCTGAGCCGGTTGCGCAGGACGACCGCGGAGGCGGAGTCCAGGCCCAGGTCCTTCAGGTTCCGGTCGGCCTCGACCTCCGCTCCGGAGGTGTGTCCGAGCACCGCGGCGACCTGGTCGCACACGAGTTCCGTGAGGCTCAGGACCCGACCGGCGCGGTCACGTCCGGCCAGCCGTTCGGTGAGGCTTCCGGGGGCGTCGGCGGGTTCGCGTGCCTCCCCTCCGGCCGGGGGGTACAGGCCCTCGACCAGCGGGTTGCGCCGTTCGCCGACGCGGAACGAGCGCAGGGCGGACCCGTCGACCTCGGCGATGGCGAGCGCGGTGACGTCCCGGTCCAGCCCCTGTCGTAGGGTGCGGAGCGCCTTTTCGGGGGCCATGGCGGGCAGGCCGTGACCGCGCAGGAGCGCCGTCACCCCCTCCCGTTCGGCCATCCCGGAGTCGGCCCAGGTCCCCCAGGAGACCGAGGTGGCCGGCAGGCCCTGTGCCCGGCGGTGGTGGGCCAGGGCTTCGCAGAAGGCGTTGCCGGGTGCGTAGTTGCCCTGTCCCTCCATGCCGAGCAGGGACGTCACCGAGGAGTACAGGACGAAGGCCGACAGGTCCAGGTGCCGGGTCAGCGAGTGCAGGTGCACGGCACCGTCCGCCTTGACCCGGAGTGCGTTCCCGATCTGCTCGGGCCGCAGGTTGTCCAGTGCCGCGTCGTCGAGTTCCGCCGCGGTGTGGAAGACCGCGTCGAGGGGGGCGTCCTCCGGGATGTCGGCCAGGACCCGGGCGAGTGCGTCCCGGTCGGCCACGTCACAGGCGACCAGGCTCACCCGGGCTCCTGCGGCGCGCAGACGGTCGGCCAGCGCGGTGCCGCCCGGGGCGTCGGGGCCGCGCCTGCTCACGAGCAGGAGGTGTTCCGCCCCCTGTTCGGCCAGCCACTGGGCCGTCCGGGCTCCCAGCCCGCCGGTCCCACCGGTGACGAGCACCGTTCCGCGGGGCTTCCAGTCCCGGACGGGCGCGGTCGTGTCCAGGGGCGCGGCGGCGAGCCGACGGGCGAACACGCGGCCGTCGCGGACGGCCAACCGGTCCTCGCCGCGTTCGACACCGCCGTCGAGGATCTCGGCCAGGACCTCTCCCGCGCCGTGGCCGTCCGCCGCCGGCAGGTCGACCAGGCCTCCCCAGCGGTCCGGGTGCTCCCTGGCGGCCACGGTGCCCAGTCCCCAGAGCAGTGCCCCGGCCGGGTCGGTGACCTCTCTCCCCGCGGTGACCGCCCCCCGGGTGAGGCACCACAGCGGAGCGGCGGTGCCGGCGTCCCCGAGCGCCTGGAGGACGGCGACGGCGTCGCGGTGCGCCGTCGTCTCCGAGGGGAGGGACGGCCCTTCGAGGGCCGGAGCGAGGGCGGTGGCGAGCAGGGCTCCGGCGAGCCGGCCGCTCACGGCCGGTACGACGGTGGCCCGGTCGGCCGGTCCCGCGAGGGACACGGGGGTGACCGTGTGTCCCCTGCGCTCCAATGAGGCCACACAGGCGGACACGGCGGGGTCACGGTCCCCGCGTTCGAACAGCAACCATGTCCCTGGCACGGTGGCAGAGGATCCGGTGGAGACGGGGACCCAGGCGTCCTGGTAGGAACGGCCCCGGTCCGGTGCCGCGGCAGCACCCGTCTCGACGACGACCCGGCCCTCGGAAGGCGGACTCATCCAGTAACGGCGCCTCTGGAAGGGGTATGTGGGCAGGTCGGCGGTCCGGGCGGCGCCGGGCAGCAGCCCTGTCCAGTCGACCGGTGCGCCGCGGGTGTACAACGCCGCGAGCCCTTCGGTGAGCAGGCGTGTCTCGGGCAGCCTTCCGCCGAGCAGAGCGGTGGCCTGGGCCGGGGCGCCCTCGGGCAGGGAGGCGGTGATCATGGACGCCAGGGCGCTCTCGGGTCCCACCTCGACGAACTCGCCGACGCCCGCCTCGTACAGGTGGGCGACCCCGTCGGAGAAGCGGACCGCCTCACGCATGTTCCGCACCCAGTAGTGGCCGGTGAGCATCTCCTCCCCGGCCCGGACCCCGCTCAGATTGGACACGATCGGCAGGCGCGGCGGATGGTAGGTGAGCGAGTCGGCGACCTTCCCGTACGGCTCGAGGGCGGGATCGACGAGCGCGCAGTGGGACGCGAGCGGGATCCTCAGCCGCCTGGTCCTGCGGCCCGCATGCGCCAAGCGCTCCGCCAGGGCCGTGACTGCGGCCTCCTCGCCGGAGAGCACCACGTCCCGCGGCGAGTTGACCGCTGCGATGGACACCGCTCCCCCTGTACCGGCCAGCAGCGGACGAACCTCGTCCTCGGCGGCCTGGACGGCGACCATGGCACCGCCCTGCGGCAGGTCCTGCATGGTCCGGCCGCGGGAGGCCATCAGTGCCACGGCGTCCTCCAGGGAGAGCACGCCGGCGACGTGGGCGGCGGCCAGTTCGCCGCCGGAATGGCCGAACACGAAGTCCGGGACCAGCCCCAGGGTCTCCAGCAGGCGTGTGAGCGCCACCCCGATCGTGAACACCCCCGCCTGTGTGTAAAGGGTCTCGTCGAGCAGGGCGGCGTCGGCCGTTCCCGGCTCGGCCCACATGACCGAACGCAGCGGCCGGTCCAGGTACTGGTCGAAGGCGTCCGCCAGCTCGTCCAGGGACCGGGCGAAGGCGGGGTGGGCCCGGTACAGGTCCCGGCCCATGCCCGGGCGCTGGACACCCTGCCCGGGATAGACGAAGGCGGTCCCCGCGCCGGAGCGGACACGGCCGGTCACCACACGCGGGTCAGGGGTGCCGGCGGCCAGAGCCGCCGCGCCGGCCGCCAGGGAGCCGTTGTCCCGGGCCAGGACCACCGCGCGGTGCTCCATGCCTGCGCGTGTGGTCGCCAGGGCTCGCGCCGTGGCCGCCGGAGCGACCCGCCCGTCGGCTCCGCGCACGTGGTCGGCAAGGCGAAGGGCCATGGCGCGCAGGGCCGCACCGGTGCGCGCGGACATCACGAACGGCAGGTCCGCCGCCGGGTCGGCGGTGTCGGCGGTCGGCGGTTCCTCCACGGCCGCCGACTCGATGATGACGTGGGCGTTGGTCCCGCTGATCCCGAACGAGGACACGCCCATCCTCGCCGGCCGGCCCGAACCCTCCAGAGGTCGCGTGGTCGTGGCCGCGACGACCGTTCCGCCGGACCAATCCACGTGCGGAGTGGGCTCGTCCGCGTGCAGGGTGGGCGGGACCGAACCGTGGCGCAGGGCGCACACGGCCTTGATCAGACCGCTCACCCCGGCCGCCGCCTGGGTGTGGCCGATGTTGGACTTGAGCGAGCCGATCACCAGCGGCCGCTCCCGGCCGGGGCCGTACGCCTCGATGAGGGCCCGGGCCTCGATCGGATCGCCGAGGGTGGTCCCGGTCCCGTGGGCTTCCACGGCGTCGACCTCGGTGGGGCCCAGGCCGGCGTCGTCCAGTGCGGAGCGCACCACACGCACCTGGGCCGGGCCGTTGGGGGCCGTGAGCCCGTTCGATGCGCCGTCCTGGTTGATCGCGCTGCCGCGGAGCAGGGCCAGCACGGGGTGCCCGTTACGGCGGGCGTCCGAGAGCCGTTCGAGGACCACCACACCGGCGCCCTCGGAGAAGCCGGTACCGTCGGCGCCCGCGCCGAACGCCTTGCAGCGGCCGTCGGGGGCGAGTCCCTGCTTGCGGGTGAACTCGGCGAGCAGGCCGGGGGTGCTCATCACCGTGGCGCCTCCGGCCAGGGCCATCGTGCAGGTGCCCTCCCGCAGTGCCCTGACCGCCAGGTGCACGGCGACCAGGGACGACGAGCAGGCCGTGTCCACGGTCAGCGCCGGCCCCCTCAGCCCCAACTGGTACGCCACCCGGCCCGAGGCGACACTGGGGTACGTCCCCGTGAGCAGGTGCCCTTCCGGCGGCCCCTCGGTCATGCGCGGACCGTATTCGGCGGCCGAGACACCCATGTAGACACCGGTCTCGGAGTCGGCCAGGGACGCGGGGTCGATCCCCGCCCGCTCCAGGGCCTCCCAGGAGACCTCCAGCAGGTGCCGCTGCTGGGGGTCCATCGCCGCGGCCTCCTTGGGCGAGATCCCGAAGAAGTCCGCGTCGAAGTCGGCGACCCCCTCCAGAAAGCCCCCCTGGTCCGTGGCGGAGAGCGGTGGCGACCCATCGGCGCCCGACAGGGCGTCCAGGTCCCAGCCGCGGTCGCGGGGCAGGGGGCCCAGCGCTTCCCGGCCCTGGGAGACCAGGTCCCACAGGTCTTCGGGGGAGTCGACGCCCCCGGGCAGTCGGCAGGCCATGCCGATGATCGCGATGGGCTCGGGTCCGGCCTCCAGAGCACGGTTGCGCTCCCGCAGCCGGGCGTTCTCCTTCAGAGCCGACCGCAGGGCGGCGACGAGTTTGGCGCTCTGATCGTTATCGGTAGCCATCGGCGGTCTCCTGTTCGCCGTCGGGTCGGGAATCGTGCATGGAGCCCATGGCCAGGTTCAGTAGCTCGTCCACGCCCATGTCGTCGATGTCGTCGTACGCGGGGTCGCCCGTCTCCCCGCGAGCGGGGTCGGACGGGGGCGCCTCGGCCGGCAGGGGTGCCGCGATCTGCGCCAGGAAGCGGGCCAGGGCCCGCGGGGTGGGGTGGTCGAACACGGCCGTGGGAGGCAGATCCAGCCCGGTTGCCCGGGCCAGGCGGTTGCGCAGTTCCACCCCGCCCATGGAGTCCAGTCCGAGGTCGCGGAAGGCCCGGTCGTCGGGGACCCCTCCCGTGCCGGAGTGCCCCAGGACCTCTGCGGTACGGGCACGGACCTCGGCCAGCAGGACCTTCTCCCGCTCGTGCGCTGCCAGGGAGGCGAGAGTGCCGGGGATGAGGGGGCCCAGGGCATGAGAACCGGGAGCCCGCGACGGGGCGGTCCTCTCCACGGGCACCATCGGCGGCCGCGGGTCCCGAACGGCCCGGCGCCGTCCGCGCGCGGACGGGATCAGCCCGTGCAGCAGCGGCAGGTCGGGGCCGTGTGCGTCGAGCAGCGCCGGGACCAGTGCGTCCCGGTCCAGGTACAGGGCGGCGTCGAACTTGGCCAGTGCCCGGTCCGGCGGCATGGGCCGCAGCACTCCGCCTGCCGTGGCCTCGTCACTCGCGGGCCCGCCCTCCTCCGGATCACCCCACAGGCCCCAGGCGAGCGAAACGGCGGGCAGTCCGCGCTCGCGCCGGTAATGGGCCAGGGCATCGGAGTACACCGCCGCGGCCGCGTGATGGGAGCGTCCGGGGGCGCCCAGGACTCCGCCCGCCGAGGTGAACAGCAGGAAAGACCCCAGGTCGCGGTCGGCGGTCAGTTCGTGCAGGTTCCAGGCCGCGTCCACCTTCGCCCGCAGGACCTCCTCCAGCCGCTGTGGGTCGCCCTCCAGGATCCCTGCGCCGTCGACCACGTCCGCGGTGTGCACCACGGCGCCCAACGGCCGGTCCAGTCCGGCGAGCAGGCGCTCGAGCGAGGCCCGGTCCGCGGCGTCGCAGGCCTTGACCTGGACCTCGGCGCCCAGAGACCGCAATTCCGCGGTACGCGAATCCTGTCCCGGGGCGGCCGCGCCGCGGCGCCCGACGAGGGTGAGGTGGCCGACCCCGTACGCCCCGACGAGATGGCGGGCCAACCGGTGTCCCAGGGCTCCGGTGCCGCCGGTGATCAGGACGGTCGTCCCCGCGGGGAACGGGTCGGGCAGGGACAGCACCGTCCGGCCGACCGTGTCGCCCCGCCGCAGAGCGGTGAAGGCCTCTCCGGCGTCCCGGATGTCGCGGACGTTCACCGGGATGGGCCGCACCACACCGGTGGCGAGCAGTTCCATGACCCTGGCCAGCATCTGCCCGATGCGCTCCGGCTCGACCTCGAGCAGGTCGAAGGTGAGGTAGGTGCGACCGGGATGGTCGGCGGAGACGTCGGACTCCGAACGCGCGTCCTCGGCTCCGAGTTCGACGAACCGCCCGCCCGGGCCGGCCCCGTCCGCGGGGGAACGCAGCAGGCGCAGAGACGCGTCGGCGAGTTCCCCGGTCAGCGAGTTGAGCACCACGTCCAGCCCGCGGCCGCCGTTGGCCCTGCGCAGCGTGTGCTCGAAACCCGGGTCCCGCGAGGAGGCCAGCCGCTCCTCCGGCAGTCCGATCTCGCGCAGCGCCGGCCACTTGTGCGGACTGGCCGTGCCGAACACCTTGGCCCCCATGTGGTGGGCCAGCTGGACCGCGGCCATGCCGACGCCGCCCGCGGCCGAGTGCACCAGGACACTCTCTCCCGGCCGTACTGCGGCCACGTTCACCAGCGCGTGGTAGGCCGTCAGGAAGGCCACCGGGACGGCGGCCGCCTCGGCGAAGTCCCATGTGTCGGGAATCGGCACCAGGCAGCGGTGGTCGGCCAGGGCCATCGGACCGAAGGCCCCGGTGAACACACCGGCGACCCGGTCCCCTACGGACAGGCCCTCGACGCCGGGACCGACCTCCACGACCACGCCCGCGCCCTCGATGCCCATACCCGCTCCGGTCCGGTCGTCCCGCAGGCCCAGGCCGACCGCAACGTCGCGGTGGGTCGTCCCGGCCGCCCGCACGGCGACGCGCACCTGGCCCGTACCCGGTCGGACGACGGGGACCTCCAGGAACGCCAGGTCGTGCAGAGCCCCGGGTTCGCGGGTGCCCAGCCGCCAGGAGGCCGCAGGCGGGACCGGGTGGCGTCCGTCGACCGCGCGGACCAGCCGGGGGACCAGGACCTGCCCCGCGCGCAGCGCCGACTGAGGGTGCCCGGAGCGGACCGCGCCGGGCAGGACGCGGTGGGAGTTCTCCGACCCGTCGGAGTCCACGAGGACCAGGCGACCGGGGAATTCGCGCTGCACCGAACGCAGCAGGCCCCACACGGGGGCGGCCGCCAGCCCGCTGACGCGGTCGTCGGGGCCGGTCACGACGGCCCGCCAGGTCACCAGGGCCAGGCGGGCGTGCGCGAACCGCGCGTCCCCCAGCCACCGGCGCACGGATGCGAGGGCTGTGGCCAGTCCTTCGCGGACCGCTTCGGGCACGGCTCCGTGGTCGGCGTACACCGCGCGTGCGGGGAGTTCGGCATAGACCACCTCCGGCACCGGTCCGTCCCGGTCCAGGGTGTCGAGGGACGGCAGGTCGAGGGGGACCGCGCCCAGGGGGCCGGGGGCCGGGACGGGCTGCCAGCTCAGGCGGTAGAGCTCCGGCTCGTCGCCGGGTGCGGGCGGAAGCGGCTGCGCCTGGATCGGGGCCAGGGTGACCTCGTCCACGGAGAGGACCGGTACGCCGCCGGTGTCCTGGGCGATGACCCGGTACCGGTCCGGCCCCAGCCGTTCCAGTTCCACCGAGACCTCGACCGGGTCGGCGTCCTCCCGGACGCGCAGTCCGCGCCAGGAGACGGGGGTGAGGAGCGGGCCGTCCGTACCCGGCCCGTACAGCAGCGCCGTGTGCAGGGCCGATTCGAGGAGCACCGGGTGGAGTCCGGCCGGAGAGGGACCGGCTTCGCGAGGCACGGCCACTCGCGCCAGCAAGGTGTCCTTCCGATGGAACACCTGGCGCAGCCCGCGCAGGCGTGGACCGTACACCCGGCCCTGCTCGGCCAGGCGCGTGTAGGCCTCGTCCGGATCCGTGTCCGCGGACGTCGCCTCGGTCGTGGCCACGGCGGCCCGGGCGCCTTCGGGCCCGTCGGCCGCCAGGTGCCCTCGGGCATGGCGGATCCAGGCCCGGGAGCCGCGTGTGTGCACGGTGACCTCCCGGTCTCCTCGGTCGTCCGCGGCCCCGACGGTCACCTGGGCCTCGACCTCCCGGTCACCGCCCGGCAGGACCAGGGGCTCTTCGAGGAGGAGGTCGGAAACGACCCCGGCGCCCACGGTGGCACCGGCATCCTGCACCAGTGCGGCCAGGGCCGCGGCGGGCAGCACGGCCCGGCCGAACAGCCGGTGGTCACGGAGCCAGGGCAGGCCGGCGGGGTCCAGCCGCGCGGTGAAGACCGTGCGGCCGTCCACCAACTCCACGCCCGGATCGAGCCACGCCCCGGTGCCGTTCTCCGCGGTGTCTTCGACCGCGGGTGAGGGCGCGGGCGCCGGCGGCGGACCGAACCGCTCCCGCTGGAACGGGTACGTGGGAAGATCCGTGCGTCGGGCGTCCGTCCCTTCGAACAGCACCGCCCAGTCGATGTCGATGCCCGCGGTGAACGCCCGTGCCGCGGCCGTGAGCAGCCGGGCCTCGTCGTCCTCACCGCGGCGCAGCGTTTCGAGGACCCTGCCCTGCACGTTCCGGTCCACGAGAGTGCTGCGGATCCCGTGGGAGAGCACCGGGTGCGGCCCCACCTCGAGGAAGGTGCGGTGTCCCGCGTCGGCGAGCGCAGCTACGGCCGCGGCGAACCGCACCGGTTCCCGGAGCCCCGTGTACCAGTAGGCGGCGTCCAGGGGCAGCGGGTCCGCCCCCGGAGCGCCTCCGGTGAGCGTGGAGTAGAAGGGCACGCGGGGCCGACGCCAGCGCACGGTGCCCAGCTGGGAGAACAGGGTCGCGCGCACGCGCTCCACGTGCACCGAGTGCGAGGCGTAGTCCACGTCCACCAGGGCCCCGTGCAAGCCCTTGTCCGTACACCGGCGCACCGCCTCGCGTACCGACTCCGGGTCACCCGACACCACCACCGCGTGCGGCCCGTTGACCGCGGCGACGTACAGGTCCGGGAGGTCCTCCGTGAGGACCCGTGCCTCCGCCTCGGCCACACCCAGGGAGGCCATCGCCCCGCTGCCCGCCAGTTCCCTGAGCGCTCTGCTGCGCAGGGCCACGACGCGTGCCGCCTCCTCCAGGGACAGCGCCCCGGCGACGCACGCCGCCGCCAGCTCCCCTTGGGAGTGGCCGACGACGGCCGCCGGTCGGACCCCCAGCACCTCCCACGCCCGGGCCAGGGACACCATGACCGCCCACAGTGCCGGCTGCACGACCTCGGCTCCGGCGCCCGGGCCGACGAGGCCGGGGGCCTCGGGGTCGCCGCGCAGCACCGCCGTCAGGGACCAGTCCACGTGGGGTGCCAGGGCGCGTTCGCACTGGCGGATCCGGCGCGCGAAGGCCCGGGCGAGCACTCCGTCGCCGGAGAGCAGGCCGCGCCCCATGCCCGCCCACTGGCCGCCCTGGCCCGGGAAGACCAGGACGGGTCCGGCGGTGTCCGCCTCGAAGCCGGACCTGCCGTCGTGCAGCACGGTCTCCAACTCTCCGGCGCCGCCTTCGTCGGAGGCGAAGACCACGGCCCGGTGCTCGAAGACGTCCCGGGTCGTGGCCAGCGAGAACCCCACGTCCTGCGGCCGTGTCCCGGTCCGTGAGGAGACATGCGCGTGCAGGGCGGACGCCTGCTCCCGCAGCGCGGCCTGCGAGCGGGCCGACAGCACCCAAGGAACGGGGTCCAGCACCCTTGGTCCGGCCGTGGACCTGTGCTCGGCGGCCCCGGGCTCGGGCAGGGGGGCGGGCCCCAGCACCAGATGGCAGTTGGCCCCGCCCATCGCGAACGCGGAGACCCCGGCCAGGGGCGCGTGCGCCGGCCAGGGCTCATCGGCGGTCTGCACGGACAGGTGCAGGGCTTCGAGGTCGATGTCGGGATGGGGCTCGGAGAAGTTGAGGGAGGGCGGCAGGGTCCGGTGCTCCAGGGCGAGTACCGTCTTGACGAAGCCGACGATGCCGGCGGCCCCCTCCAGGTGGCCGACGTTGGTCTTGGCCGATCCCACACGGAGCGGGTCGGTGCGGCCCGGGGCGAACACCTCGCCCAGGGCCCGGGCCTCCACCGGGTCGCCCACGGGGGTGCCCGTGCCGTGCAGTTCGACATGGCCGACCCGGTCCGGCCGCTGCCCGGCGTCCTCCAGCGCGGCCCGGATGACCTCGGCCTGCCCTTCGGGGGTGGGACGGGTGAGGAAGCCGCCGCCCCCGGAGTGGTTGACCGCTCCGCCGTGGACGAGCGCGTGGATGCGGTCGCCATCGGCCAGGGCCCGGGCGAGGGGCTTGAGCATCACGACGGCGCCCCCCTCGCCCCGCACGTAACCGTCGGCCCGGGCGTCGAAGGTGTGGCAGCGGGCCTGGGGGGAGAGGCCGCCGAACCGCGACACGGCCTCGGTGCCCTCCGGGACCAGGATGAGGCTGACACCCCCGGCGAGCGCCGCGTCGGACTCGCCACTGCGCAGGCTCTGCACCGCCGAGTGCACACTCACCAGGGAGGATGCCTGTCCGGCGTCGAGGGTCATGCTGGGACCGCGCAGCCCCAGGGTGTGCGAGACCCGGTGGGCGATCAGGCTCCGGTGGGTACCGGTGAGGCTGTGCCGGGTGAGGGCGTCGCGCCCGGCCCGGTCGTACAGCAGGGCGTGGTCGGCGGCGATGGCGCCGACGAAAACCCCCACCCGGGTTCCTCTCAGAGAACCCGGAGCGATGCGCGCGTGCTCGACGGCCTCACGGCTCAGTTCCAGCATCAGACGCTGTTGGGGGTCCATGGCCTCCGCCTCCCGCGGGGAGATCCCGAAGAACTCCGCGTCGAAACCGAAGACGTCGTCCAGGTAGCCGCCCCAGCCCGGGCCCCGTTCGGCCGGTGCCGGTCCCAGGCGGTCCGGCGGGGGGACGATGGCCTCACGTCCCTCCGAGAGCAGGCGCCAGAAGGAGTCCGGGTCCGGTGCACCGGGCAACCTGCAGGAGATCCCGACGATGGCGATGGGTTCCCAGGGAACCGGGGTGGGAGCCCCGGCCGATCCGCCGCTCACGATCGCTGCCTCTCACTCTCGTCTGCTCGTCCGGCCCGGGGTTGCCGAAGCGCCCGTGCCGAATGAGCTCGCATCCGCCCGTGCACTTGCACGCCATGCGCTCTTTTCCCAGGTGAAGGCGTCCGACGAAACGGGGGTACGCCGGGTTCTGCGCCGAGGAGAGGCAAGGCTCACGAGTGACCATTTGGGACTAACAGGCACCAACCTGAATAAGCGTATCCCCCGCTCACAACCCCTGACAACGAAAGATGTTTTTCGGACACGCAATTCGGACTTCACCGAACGGATGCCGGCGCCCTCTATCACATCCGTATCGCGCAACACAAAAGGCCCGGTGCCCCCAGGGGGCACCGGGCCGGAATTCGTGGTCGCCCCGGAACGCTACGGGACTCGCGCCTCAGCCTCCGTGCCTGGCCACGACCTCGGCGATGTACTTCTGCGCCTCCTCCGGATCGAACAACCAGCTCTTGTAATCGGAGGGGCAATCCCACCCCTGGATCCAGCGGTCGGCGATCTCGCGGTACTGGGAGGCGGCTCCCATGACGTTCTGGAGGTAGTCGGGCAGGTCCGCCTCCCACATGGTGGAGGCGAACTCCGCCCACATCTGGTTGTCCTGGCCGAACCTCCAGAAGCTCTCGAACGCCGAGACCATGAAGTCCTCGTCGAAGGGCCGGTCCTCGTGCGCCAGGATGCCCTCCAGGTACGCCTCGGCACAGCGGGTGGAGTTGTTCCACGTCTGCCCGACGAACGGGTCCATGGTCACGACCACGTCGGCCATGCCCAGGACCTTGCCCCCGGAGGGGAGGGTGCCCACGGGGTTGCGCACCTGCGGGGTCAGGTCCTCGACCAGTGTGCTGCGGCCGTCGACCAGCTCCGCATCGCGCACCCGGTCGAAGAACTCCGGGGCGTACTTGCGGGTCAGGTCCTTCATGCGCCGCAGTTGCTCCTCCGGGCCGGGCCTGTCGGGCCAGGCGTCCATCGGACTGCCCTTCTTGTCGACCATGAGCAGGCTGTGGCAGGGGCCCTCCTGGCTCAGAGCCGGGATGAAGATGATGTTGCCGGCCTCCTGCGTGACGGCCGCCCAACCGATGTTCTCGGATTCGTTGGGATCGGGCCAGACATCGTAGATGTAGGCCTGGGCAATGGACCTGGGCCGGGTCCCGCTGAAGCGGCTGGTGTCGTTGGCGAAGAGCTGGCCCAGCTCCCCGTGGCCGACGGCCACGACGATCAGGTCGAACATCCGGGAGAAGTAGTCGAGGTCGGTGACGGTGACACCGTGGATGACGACCTTGCCACCGCGGTCCTCGAAGAACTCCAGCCAGTCGGCCATCTTCACCCGCCGGTCGACCGAGACCGTGTACCCGTTCCCCGGGTGCGAGCTGCCGCTGAGCGTGGCCACCGGCGCACCGCCCATGTACATGAACAGCTTCTGCTCGCGGATCTGCGGGGACAGCGCGCTCCAGAAGTCCAGGTTGAACTTGCGCTCGTACTCCAGAGCGGTGGGGAAGGTGAACTGGGAGATGGAGGGGCGGCCGGTCCGGATCTCCAGTGAGGACTGCCCCGTGATCACCGTGACGTCGTAGCCGTGGGTGAGGAGCCCATGGGCCAAGTGCAGGCCGGCGTGGCCCGCGCCGACGATGAGGATCTTGCGCATGTGTCGCTAACTTTCCTGGGGAATCTTCGGGACGACCGGGGGGAGCACGCCGGGGCGACCTCCCGCCCGTCAGGCGACGGGCTCGCTGGCGCGGTTGTGTTCCAGGGCGTACCGCAGGAGGGCCTTGAGGACCTCTCCCCCGGACAGCCGCTGGCGGGCGTCGAAGTCGATGATGGGAACCTCCGGACTGACCTCCAGGGCCTCGCGGACCTGTTCGGCCGTGTAGTCCAGCTGCCCCTCGAACCGGTTCAGCGCCACGATGTAGGGGATGCGCTTGTTCGTCTCGAATTAGTCGACGGCGTCGAAGGAGTCCGCCAGCCGACGGCAGTCGACCACGACGACGGCGCCCACCGCGCCCCTGACGAGATCGTCCCACATGAACCAGAACCGCGCCTGGCCCGGTGTGCCGAACATGTACATGACGAGTTCGTCGTCGATGGTGATGCGGCCGAAGTCCATCGCGACGGTGGTGGTCGTCTTGTCGGGGGTGATCGAGGTGTCGTCGTGACCGATGCTCGCCTCGGTCATGATCGCCTCGGTTGTGACGGGCGGGATCTCCGACACCGAGCGCACCAGAGTCGTCTTGCCGGCGCCGAAGCCGCCGGCGATGACGATCTTGCTCGACATCTTCTTGCGATTGGACCGCTTGTCACTGGAAAAGTCGTTCGAGACCACGAAGAGCCCTCTCCAGAACCTGGTTTTCCGATGGACTGCTGCCGGTGATGGTCGGGTGGATGTACACCAGGTCCTGCTCGGCCAGGTCACTGACCAGAACCTGGGTGACGCCCAGGGGAATGCCCAACTCGGCCGAGATCTCGGCCAGCGACCGGGTCTCCCGGCACAGCTTGTAAATACTGATCGACTCCGGCATGAGGGTGCCAGGAGGCTCCTGCCCGGGCTCGGAGGTCGAGACCAGGGTCTGCACCATCAGCGGATGCCGCGACCGCGTCCGCCCACCGGTGAAGGTGAACGGGCGAACGCGGTTACTCCTTCGCCTGCGGAAGCTCATTGACGTGGCAACCTCATTCCTGCTGAACCGTAACGGGTCACCGTCGTCAGTTCTGGATGACTTCGCGCAGCTGCGAGCGCAGCTGCGGCGTGAGGACGTGGGCGACGTTCTCGACGAGCTTGGCCATCTGGAAGCCCACGATCTTCAGCTCGGTCCCGGGGGCGGTGAGCACCGCCATGCAGGAGCCGTCGCTGATCGCCATGATGAACAGGTGCCCGTGGTTGAAGCGCACGAGCAGCTGCTCGCACTCCCCGCGCTGGAACAGGCTCGCCCCGCCCACGGCCAGGCTGTGGAGCCCGCTGGCGATGGCGGCGAGCTGCTCGGCGTGCTCCTCGGGGAAGTCGCTGGAGTGGGTGAGGACCAGGCCGTCGGAGGAGACCACGACGGCGTGCTCGACACCGCGCACGTCGCGGACGAACCGGTCGATGAGCCACGAGAAGTTCTCAACACTGTCGTTCACGGATTCAGTCATGCTCTACCTGCCTGGGCCGAGTATCAAAGGGGTGTGGGAGGAGTCCGCGCCCGCGGACGGGCGCGGCGGGAGGAGACCGTTCACTTCTCGGCCTTTCCGCCCGGATCGTCCGTGCTGCCGTCGAGGTCCTCACCCTCCAGGGCCGCGCGCTCGCCCTCGAGGAAGTCGCCCAGTTCGTCCCGGATCTGTTCGGCCCGGGCCTCACCGGTGAGTTTGGGTGGCGTGTCCTCGCGCTTGCGCGGGGTACCGCCCGGTTCGGGGCGCGGCATCATGCGCAGCGGGGAGCCGTGCGGGGTGGCGCTGCGCCGGGGCAGGCCGGCCGCGGTGATGGTGGAGGTGCCCTGGCCGCCCGCCGTGCCGGTGTCCTTGGCCTTCGGGGCGCTGCCGTTGGCGGTGGTGGACGGCGGAGCGGCGGGGGCGGCGGCGCGCGGAGCGACGGGGCCCGACGGAACCGCCGAGGTGCGCTGCTGCCCCGGGGTCCGCGGCGTGGCCACGCGCAACAGCTCCTTGGGGATGATCACGTAGGCGCTCACCCCGCGGAAGGCCCGGGATTCGAGTTTGGCCTCCAACCCGTGCTTCTGGGCGATCCGGCTGGCGACATAGAGGCCCATGTGGCGGGGGACCTCCTCGTCGAGCACGGGTTCCCCGGACAGGCGCTCGTTGAGTTCGGCGAGCTGCCTGTCGGGGATGCCCACTCCCTCGTCCTCGACGATGACCATGAGGCGGCCGTCATCCATCTCCTGGCCGCTGATGACGACCTGGGAGTGCTCCGGCGAGTTGGCGGTGGCGTTGTCGAGCAGCTCGGCCAGGAGGTGGCTGATGTCGTCGGCCGCCATACCGGTGATGGAGGTCTGCGGAAGCTTGCCGAGCATGACGCGGGGGTAGTCCTTGATCTCGGACACCGCTGCGCGGGATACGTCGAGAAGCGGGACGATCTCGTCGTGGGCGTCCGATTCGCCGCCGTCATGTCCGGTGAGCACCAGGAAGTTCTCCCCGTTGCGCCGCATCCGGGTCGCGAAGTTGTCGATCTGGAAGAGCTTTTCGAGCAGGTCCGGGTCCTGTGCGTCGGACTCCAGTTCCTCGACCATCTCCAGAAGGGCGTCGACGAGGGAGAGGTCGCGCATGGCCAGACCGGCCAGGGCCTCGTTGAGCAGACCGTCGCCGCTCTCGGTCACCAGGGCCGCCGCGCGGACCGCGTCGAGCGCCTCGGATCCGGGAGCGGTCGGGGCCTCGGACTCCTCCTGCTCCGCGACGGGTTCGGAGGGCGTGATCGCCTCCGGCTCGGCCCCGGCCTCCTCCTCGGGAGCGGTGGCCGCCTCCTCCTCGGGTTCGGCGCGGGTGAGGGCCTTGTCCTCACCGACCTCGGTGGCCGACGCCTGCTCGGCGAACAGGGTGGCGGCGGTGTCGGCGGTGATCACCTGCGGGGGCTGCCCCGCCGTGAACACGATGACGTGCTGGACCGGCTGGCCGTAGGGGTTGGCCTGTCCCGGGTAGAACACCGGCTGGCCCTGGACCACGTAACCGGGCGGCTGGAAGGGCGCCGGGTAGACGTTGGGGTAGGGCATCGGCTGTGCCAGGGGGGCCGGGTACACGGGGTACGGATAGGCCATCGGGGCCTGCGGCGGATAGGGGTAGTCGGGCCGCTGGGGCGGCGGGGTCCGGTAGTCCTCCGGACGCGGCGCCCTCGGGTCCGGACCGTAGCCCTGCGGACCGTGGCCGCCGGGACCGTAGCCGTCATGGCCGCGCCGGCCGCGGTCGGCGTAGGCGTCGTAGCGGTCCGCGCGGGGCTCCTGCGGCGCGTAGGGGTCCCGGTAGCGGTCGTCCCAGGACGCACGCTCGTAGCGCTGGCCCTCGGGCGGGGGGACGCGATCGCCGGGCACGGCGGCGCGCTCGGAGCGTCCGCGATCGTAGGGGCCCGTGTGGCCGGTGCCGTCGGGCGGGAGCCGACGGTCGTCGTCCGCCGGGGAACGGTACCCGGACCAGGTGTCCTGGCGGTACCGCCGGTCGAAGGCGGGAGCCGGATCGGCCGTCGGGCGGGGTTCGGCCCCGCCCTCTCTCTCCGGGGAGCGGCTGCGCCGGTCCTCACGGGGCGGTTCGTGGCGGGCGGGCTCGGGCAGCGGTGCCTCCGACGAGGAGGATGCAGGGGTGAATGACACAGGGGCCTCGAATTGCTCCGTGTGGGGGTGCTCCGACGCTGCTCCGGTCGCGGGCGGGGCCTGGTCCGCGGGTGCGGACGGGGTCCGCACCGGGGCCTCCTGCTCGGACCGGTCGCGCTCCGTCGGAGCGGTGACTTCGGGCGTGCGCGGTTCGGGCTCGTCGAGTCCGGCACCGCGCCATTGGCCGACGGGCATGGCGTCAGGTGCGACGTCGTCGACCTCGACGCGGCGAGCGGTGGTGTAGGGGTTGGGGCCGCCGACGCGGGAGGTCGGCCGGTAGCCGTTCTCCGCGGAGCCGGAGAAGGGGCCGACGGGTCGCTCCGCGGGAGGGACTTCCTTGGGGGCGGCGCTGTCGCCGCCCGCCTTCGCCTCTCCGGCGGCGGGCGAGGACCCGGCGGCATACCGACCGCTGTCCCGGTCCGAGTGGCGGCCGGGTTCCTGCGAGTGCGGATGCACGGGCTGATGCACGGGACTTCCTTGCTCGGTCTCCATGGAGCGGTTTTCCTGGATCCTGACCATACGGTAGATGGCTCGGCGGAAACGCCCCTCTCGCCTGACTTCGGGCTCCTCCCCCGCCGACGCCTTCGACCCGTCCGCGGGGGACCGGGGTGCGGAGCCGTCTGCCGGCGGTGGCGCCTGTGCCACTGTCTCGTCTCCTCGGTTCAGGTGGACGCACCGTCCCAGCTCGGGTACGGGACGGTTGCCCCGTCGGGGGACGAGCACCCACGGCCCGCACGAATTCCTGCACTTCCGCCGGTAATCGTCGTTCGGTTCGTCAGACTAACAAAGGTGGACCGGCTTGGCAGACGATTCGGAGAAGCCACGGAAAACCGGACCGGACAACGCCTCCGACCTGGCAGAACAAGGATCGGAAGGCGTCCCGGGAGGCGGGTGGGCACCTGATTTGTTACATATTTCCGCTTTCAGACTATAGTCACTTTTAAGTCATCTGTCTGGTTTTTCACACCTGGGCCGGACTATCCGAGAGCGTTGACCCGCGCCACCCGGTTGCCCCACGGGTGAACGTTGTCGTGCATCTCCTGGTGCGCGGTGCCGATCTCGTCGAAACCCACGACCGAGGACACACAGGGGTCCAGCAGGCCCCGCGCCACCAGGTCGGTCACGATGCGGCAGTCCGCCGTCGTGGCGAAGTGCGATCCCTGGAGCCGTTTGAGGCGCATCCAGAGAAAGCGCAGGTCGATGTCGGAGCGGTACCCGGAGGTGGCCCCGCAGGTCACCACCATGCCCTCGTTGTCGCAGAGGTAGAGAGAGGTCGGCAGGGTGTCGGCACCGCTGTGCTCGAACACGATCCTGGGCGAGCGCCGCTCCCCCAGCTCCTCCCAGAACCGGCGGCCGAAGGCGCGCACTCCGTCGGCCCAGTGCCGGTAAGCGGGATCGTCGTCCTCGGGCACACGGCCCCAGTGGTCGAACTCCGTCCGCAGGATCGTCCCGACGGCCCCCAGGTCCCGGCACACCCGGGCCTTCTCCTCGGTGGACACCACCGCGACCGCGCGTCCGCCCGCGTTGCGGACCAGTTGCGTCGCGAAGGCCCCCAGGCTGCCCGCCCCGCCCCACACCAGCACGGGATCGCCGGGTCGGACGGTGTGGGGCTGCCAGCCGAACAGCTGGCGGTGGGCGGTGGCCGCCGCGGCCAGGAACCCTCCGGCCACCTCCCAGGTCAGGTGCTCGGGTTTGGGGTGGCACTGCACGTCGCGTACGAGGCAGAACTGGCCGAAGGAGCCGTGGTTGGACTCGTAGCCCCATGCCCGCATGCTGCGCGAGGCCGCCGGGTCGCGGCCCTGGCGGATGTCGTCGGAACGCTCGTCCCAGTCCCCCGGGGACAGGATCACGTGGTCGCCGACCTCCAGGCCGGTGACGCCCTCGCCCACCGCCCAGACGATGCCCGCGCCGTCGGAACCCCCGACGTGGTAGTCCTCGGGCTCCCCCAGCTTGCGACGGGCCGCGATCACGTCGGCGGGGCGGCCCAGGGCGGCCCAGACGTTGTTGTAGTTGATGCCGGCCGTCATGGTGTAGACGAGGACGCGGCCCGGTCCGACCTTCGGAACGGGGACGATCTCGTGCGCGAACGCCTCTTCGGGAGGGCCGTAGCGCTCCGCTCTGATCGTCATCGCGTGCATGCGTTCGGGCACGTGTCCCAGTGGAGGCATCTCACCGAGGTCGTACAGCTCTTTGGTCATGGGAGGAGAGCAGTCCTTCCATATCCGGGAGTGGGTGGGGGCGGCCGGACGTACGGCGCACACGGGGCAGGGGCCACGACACTTTGCGAGGATCGCCGCGAACGCCTCGGAAAAGCACTGTAGCGGCTTTTGGGAGCAAGATCGCTTACGGAGAGCCGGTAGCCGACATAAAAGCGTCCTGACCTCGGGACCGAAAACGGGGCGGGCCCGTGCAGGGCCCGCCCCGGGTGCCCCGGAGGTCACTCCCACCTCCGGCGGGCGGCTACTCGACCGGCTTCAGGTCGCCCTGGATGAGCGACAGGATGACGTGGTTGTCCATGTAGATCTGGTTCTGCGACGCCGGGTGGTCGTCGTCGAACTTCGCCACACGGACCCCCTCCAGGGCGGGGGCCAGGTACTTGTAGGTCCAGACGGGGATGCGCGGCAGCAGCTCGTTGAAGACGATCGCCATCGTCCTCACCGCCTCGATCTGCTCCTCCTCGGTGGGCGCGGTCTTGGCGACCTCCACCAGGGCCTCCAGGTCCACCTCGCCCTGGCTGGGGCTGTCCACCTTGAGGTCGAAGTCCTGGCCCGGGGTGTCCCCGGTGCGCGCGTTCTCCACCAGGAAGTTCATCTGGAAGGCGCCCCAGTAGGACGGGATCTCCGGGTTGCCCCAGTGGCGCACGGCCACCTCGAAGTCGCCGGCGGCCCAGATGCCCCAGGGGTTGTCGGCGGGGACGTTGGACGCCGTGGTCTGGATGCCGAAGTCGTTCCACGCCTCCTCGACCTGGGTGGCGGTGAGCTCGAAGTCGCCCCAGCCGACCACGCCGACGACCTCGAAGGAGGCCGGCTCGCCGTCCGGCAGGTGCCAGATCCCGTCCTGCTTGGTCCAGCCCGCCTCCTCCAGCAGCTCGGTGGCCTTGTCGTGGTCCAGGTCGTAGGTCGCGAACCCGGCCAGCTCCTCCTGGCTGAAGACCTGCTCGGCCTGCATGTCCACCAGGCCGGCGTAGTAGTTGACGCGGGTGTAGGCCTCGCCGCGCGCGACCTGGCCGATCTGGTCGCTGTCCAACAGGTGTGCCAGCGCCTTGCGGACGCGCACGTCCTTCAGCTCCGGCTTCTTCTGGTAGTTGAACATCAGGCCGCAGCCGTCGTAGCCGGGGTGCTCGATCCAGCGCAGGCCCTCCACGCTCTGGAACGCCTGCTGGTCCGCGGCGGAGGTCGCCAGGGTGGAGTAGTCCACCTCGCCCTGCTGGATGAGCAGGGAGGCCTGCCGGTTGTCCCCCTTGTGGATGACGACCTCGTCGAAGGCGACCTCGGTGCCCTGGTACCCGTCCTCGTTGCGCACCAGGGTGATGCGCGCGTCGGCGGTCTGGGCCGGGTCGAACTTGTACGGGCCGCTGCAGATGACGTCGGTGGGGTTGAACGCGATGAACTCGGCGTTGAACTCGTTGTGCTCGTCGTCGCCCTGGCGGACCCCGTCGGCGACCATCGCGATGGCGCGCTCGCCGAAGTCGCCGTAGGTGGACTTGGAGAAGAGGCGGTGGTCGATGACCTGGAGCTCGATGCCGGGGAACGGGTTGTCGAAGCGGGCCCGGACGCTGAGGTCGTCCAGCTTCTCCAGCTCGGTGATCTGCGGGAAGCCGATGGACCAGGCCGGGGCCTCCAGGACGCGGATGGCGAAGTTCTGGTGCAGGTCGTCGGCGTTCAGGTCGGTGCCGTCGCTCCACTTCAGGCCGGGGCGCAGGCTGACGATGAGGTCGTCGCCCTCCCAGACCGCGTTCTCCATGAGCAGGTAGTCCCACTCGTGGGTCTTCCAGTTGTAGAACCCGCCCGCGGGCAGGAACAGGTCGGCGTAGACCGAGTTCATGAGCAGCGCGCCGTCCTCAACGGCGACGTTGCGGGTCTGTGCGTCGATGTCGTAGTCGTAGACGCCGGTGAACTGGCCCGCGACGGCGTTGGACGCGTTGTCGCCGCCGGCGCAGGCCGCCAGGACGTTGGCTCCGGCGACGCCGACCGCGCCGAAGCCGACGGCCTTGAGGAGTCTCCTGCGGCTGAGGTCCTGCAGGAGGGTGTTGCGGTCGGGGGTGAGGGTCATTCCTGGCGCTTCCTTTCGATGAGGACGGCGAGCAGTCCGAGGGAGAGCACGGTCAGGCCGATCACGACGGTGACGACGCTGATCACGAACTCGGCTGTGCCGGGGGGATTCAGCAGGGCCGTGAGGCCGGCGGCCAGGGCGAGGAAGGCTCCGACGAGAAGGCCGAAACGGCCGATGAGGAGCATCCGCTCACCCCTGGCCGGCCACGTGGCAGGCGAGAAGTCGGTCATGGCCGCGCACCAGTGGCGGCCGGAGGGTGTCGCACTCCCCCGGGGCGTAGAGGGGGCAGCGCGGGTGGAAGTCGCAGCCGGGGGGCAGGGCCGTCAGGTCGGGGATGTCCGCGCTGCGCAGCCGGATCCGCTCCTTGGTCCGGGCCAGGTCGGGGTCGGGTTCGCAGACCGCCGAGATCAGCGCCCGGGTGTAGGGGTGCCGCGGGTCGTTGACCACCCGGGGCGTGGGGCCGTGTTCGACGACCTTGCCCAGGTACATGACGGCGATCTCGCCCTCCCAGGCGAAGTACTTGGCCACCGCCAGGTCGTGGGTGATGAACAGGAAGCCGACGCCCAGGTCGTCGCGCAGCCGGCCCAGGGTGTTGAGCAGGCTGACCCGGATGGAGACGTCGAGCATGGAGGTGGACTCGTCGGCGATGATCACCTCGGGGTTCATCGCCAGGGCCCGGGCGATGGCGACGCGCTGGCGCTGGCCGCCGGACATCTGGTGCGGGTACTTGTCGATGAAGTCCGCGGCCGGGGTGAGGTCGACCCGTTCCAGGAGTTCGGCGGTGACCCTGCGGGCCTCCCTGTGGTCGGCGACCATGCGGTGGCGGCGCAGCCCGGCGGAGACCGTGGAGTAGACGGTGCGCACCGGGTTGAGGGAGGCGTAGGGGTCCTGGTGGATGTACTGGACCGCGCGCCGGAACCCCGAGCGCTCCTTCTTGTCCATGGCGGTGATGTCGCGGCCGCGGAACAGCACCGACCCGGCGGTGGGGTCGGCCAGCCCGGCGGCCATCCGGGCGGTGGTGGTCTTGCCGCAGCCGGACTCCCCCACCAGGCACAGGGCCTTGCCCGGGCGGACCTCCAGGTCGACCCCCGCGACGGCGGGCACGTCGCCGCGCGCGCTGGGGAAGACCTGGTGCACGCCGCGCAGGCTCAGCACCGGGGCGGGGTCGGGGCCGGGGGCGGCCGCCCCGGCGGCCGGGGCGGGCGCGGGCACGGAACGGTCAATCACGGGTGACCCCCTCGGCGGCGAGTTCGCGGGTACGCAGGCAGGCGGCGGCGTGGCTGAGGCCGTCGCCGCGGGTGTGCAGGACCTCCAGCTCCGGGCGGGTCTCGCGGCACCGCTCGGCGGCGTGCCTGCAGCGGGGGGCGAAGGAGCAGCCCGGAGGCAGGGAGGAGAGGCCGGGCGGGCCGCCGGGCAGGGACTCGGGGACGACCAGGTCGCCGCTGACCGGGGGCACGGAGTTGATCAGAGCCGAGGTGTAGGGGTGGCGCGGCCGGTAGAAGATGTCGCGAGTGGTGCCGGTCTCGATGAGGCGGCCCGCGTACATCGTCCCGACGCGGTCGGCGAGTTCGGCGGCCAGTCCCAGGTCGTGGGTGATGAAGACCATCGAGAAGCGCAGCTCCTCGCGCAGCTCGGACAGGCGCTCGACGATGGCCCGCTGGGTGAGCAGGTCCAGGGCCGTGGTGGGCTCGTCCAGGATGAGCAGCTGCGGTTTCAGCGCCAGGGCCAGGGCGATGAGGGCGCGCTGGCGCATGCCGCCGGACAGCTCGTGCGGGAAGGCGTCCAGGACCCGGGCCGGGTCCAGCCGGACCATCTCCAGCAGGGCGGCCGACTCCTCCCGGATCGCGGAGCGGCGGCGGGCGCGGCCGGTCTCGTGTGCGCGGAAGGTGTCGACGAAGTGGTCCTCGATCTTGAGCACCGGGTTGAAGGCGTTCATCGCGCCCTGGAAGACCATGGCGGCCTCGCTCCAGCGGAACCGGCGCAGGTCCTCCCTGGCCAGGGAGCGGACGTCGACGGTGCGCCCGTCCTTGCGGCGGAAGAGGATCTCCCCGGCCGAGACGACGCCGGTGCGCGGCAGCAGGCGCAGCAGCCCCAGGCCCAGGGTGGTCTTGCCGCAGCCGGACTCCCCCACCAGGGCCATGGACTGGCCGGGGTAGAGGTCGAAGGAGACGCCGTGGACGGCGGTCACCTGTGTACGCCGACCGGTGCGGTAGCCGACGTCGACGCCGCGGACGGAGAGCAGCGGCCCCTCGGCCGGGGCCGGCGCTGCGTGGGAAGCGGTCACGTGGCTCACCTGTCCCGGAGTCGTGGGTTGAGGGCCTGCTCCAGGGACCGGGTCATGGTGACCAGGCCGATCTGGAAGAGCATGATCATCACCATCGGGGCGACCAGGAACGGCGCGGCCGAGGGGACCAGGAAGGCGTTGTTGTCCCAGGCCTGCTGGATCATCAGCCCCCAGTTGGCGGCGGTGCTGGGCAGCAGTCCCAGCAGGTACATGCCGACGACGGCGTAGATCGCGTTGGTGATCGCGATGATGAAGTTGACGAAGATGTAGCCGGCCATGTTGGGCAGCACCTCGGCGAAGAGGATGCGCGCGGTGCCCAGGTCCTGGAGCCGGGCCGCCTCGACGAACTCGCGTTCGCGCAGGGTGAGCACCTGGGCGCGGATGGAGCGCATGAGGTAGGGCCAGGTGACCAGGCCGATGATGAAGGCGACGACCATCGGCGAGGCGGTGCGGTAGAAGGACGCCACGACCAGCATCAGGACGATGAACGGGATGGTCATCGTGATGTCGGTGAGCTGGAGCAGGAAGTGGTCGATCCGGCCGCGCACGTAGCCGGCGATCCCGCCCAGGACGACGGCGATGGCGACGGTGATCAGCGCGGCGACGATGCCCACCCAGATGGGTTCGCGGCCGCCCAGGACCAGCTGGACGAAGGTGTCCTTGCCCTCGTGGTTGGTGCCGAGCCAGTGCTCGGCGGTGATCGGGCCCCAGATCTTGGTGACGTCGGTCGGGTTGTCGGTGTCGACGAAGAAGGGGCCGACGAAGGCGAACAGGAGGACGCCGACGACGATGCACAGCCCGACGAATCCGCTGGTGCTGCGGGTGACGCCGTGCCAGATGGCGCCCCAGACCCCGGCTCCGCCGGGGGCGGCGGTACTGACTGCCATGGTCTCCTACTTCCGGATGCGCGGGTCGAGCCTGCTGTAGAGCAGGTCGGCGATGAGGTTGGCGGCCACCACGCAGGTGGTGAGGACGACCAGGAGGCCCTGGAGGAGCGGGTAGTCGCGGTAGTTGACCGCGTCCAGCAGCAGGCCGCCGACCCCCTTGTAGACCAGGACCTGCTCGACGAAGATCGCGCCGCCGACGAGGGTTCCGAAGGAGATGGCGATCTGCGCGACCAGCGGCAGGATGGCGTTGCGCCCGACGTAGGACGTCGCGATGCGGCGGTCGCGCAGGCCCCGGGCCCGGGCGACGGTCACGTAGTCCTCGCTGAGGACCTCGGTGGTGGAGGCCTTCATGACGAGCATCCAGGTGCCGATGATGGCCAGCACGTAGGTGAAGATCGGCAGTCCGGCGTGGTACAGGGCGTCGCCGACGAACTCCGCGCTGAACCCGGGCTCGACGCCGGGGCTGAGGGTGCCGCGCAGCGCGATGGGGTTGAACCAGCTCAGGTACATGCCGCCGCCGACGACCAGCAGCATCGCGATGAGGTAGTTGGGGATGGCGCCCAGCACGGAGGCGACGACGCTGAGGACGTGGTCCAGCAGGCGGTTGCGGCGGTAGGCCATCACCATGCCCAGCGCCAGGCCCAGGGTGATGGAGACGAGGGTGCCCACGCCGATGCTGAACAGGGTCCAGGGCAGGTAGGCGCCGATCGACTCGGCGACGGTGAACCCGGGCCGGTTGATGGTCATGCCCATGTCGAAGGTGGCCAGGCCGACGATGAAGTCCCACCACTGCGACCACAGGGGCGCGTCGGGGTCGTAGGCCAGGGAGTTGGCGGCGATGATCCGCGCCTCCTCCAGGCTCATCCCGCCCTGGGTGAGGCGGCCGGCCATGACGTCGATGGGGTCTCCGGGCATGGCGCGGCCGAGGAAGAAGGTCACGTTGGCGACGACGAAGACGACGACGACCGCTTTGCGGACCTTGACCAGGGCGTAGTGGCGCCAGATCCGGAGGGGCAGGGAGAGGGGGGCGCCGCCGGGCGGCGCCGTGGTCCCGGCTTCCGGCGGCGGTGGCGATGCCGCGATTTCGGTGGCCACGAGTCTCCTTCGAGCGGGAGGTGGGGCTGTCGGAGGGGAGCGGGGGCTCGTCGGTAACGGGGGGCGGAAGGACGGGGGAAGGGCCGGGGTGCGCGGAATGCGCCCGGCCTGTTCTATTAGGAAAGTTTCCTAATAGAACGACAAGGTAGCCCGCGGAGTGTGGCGGACACCACCCCCGTGACCAAATGGCGTCCTTTGTGCGATGTGATCGGCATCGCAAAAGTCACGAAACGTACATATAGGGATGAACCCCCGTTCACTTCATGGCCGGATCAGGCCACGCTCCGCGATACATGACTTTCGTCGGTGTTCTACGCGAACCGGAAATACATACGGTTACCGGGCCGATGCACGCTCCCTCGGCGCCGCCCCCGCGGCCCGGGCCGGAACAGCAAGGGAACCCCCGTGCGCAGAGCACACCCATCGATCGCCGTGGGCACCCTGGTGTCCGCTCTGACCCTGTCGCTCGCCGCGGCCGCCCCGGCCGCCGCCGAGCCCGCCGACCCCCTGGCCGTGTTCCACGAGCAGGAGGTCGAGTGGGCCCCCTGCGAGGAACGGCTCCTGGAGGGGCTGGACTGCGCCTGGATCGAGGTGCCCCTCGACTACGCCGACCCCGGCGGCGAGCGGGCGTCCATCGCGATCAGCCGCCACCGCGCCACCGACCCCGGTCAGCGGCGCGGCATCCTGCTGACCAACCCCGGCGGGCCCGGGGGCGCGGGCCGCTACATGCCCATCGAGCCCCGGCCCGACCTCGGGTTCGGCTACGGGCTGGGCACCCAGCGCATCGCCGAGGTGTACGACATCA
This sequence comes from Nocardiopsis sp. MT53, assembly GCF_019598965.1. Taxonomy (NCBI): domain Bacteria; kingdom Bacillati; phylum Actinomycetota; class Actinomycetes; order Streptosporangiales; family Nocardiopsidaceae; genus Nocardiopsis; species Nocardiopsis sp. MT53. The sequence goes on from NZ_CP080599.1 coordinate 599,625, forward strand.
TCGGGATGGACCCGCGCGGCAGCGGAGCCTCCACCCCCTACCTCGACTGCGGCGCGGACCTCCCCCTCCCGCCCTCGCGCCCCGACGACGACGAGTTCTCGGCCGTCACCCGGGCGGCCGTCTCCGTCCAGCGGTCCTGTGAGAGCGCCCACGGCGACCTCATCCCGCTCATGACCACGGCGAACACCGCGCGGGACATGGACGTGATCCGCGCCGCCCTGGGCGAGGAGCGGACCTCCTACTACGGGGTGTCCTACGGCACCTACCTGGGAGCGGTGTACGGGAGCCTGTTCCCCGAGAGGCTGGACCTCAGCGTGCTGGACTCCTCGGTCCTGCCCGACGGCATGTGGCGGGAGCTCTTCCGCACCCAGAACCGGGGCTACAAGGCCAACGTGGACCGGTACACCGCGTGGGTCGCCGAGCGCCACGACGAGTACGGGTTCGGGTCCACCCCCGAGGAGGTGCTGGCCACCGTCGAGGAGACCCGCGCCCGGTTGGAGGAGGAGCCCCGCGACGACGTCCCCGGCATGCCCGAGGGGACGCCCTTCACCGCCGACGACTTCGACTTCTACATCGGCTCGGCGTCGCGGAACCAGATGTACTGGGACCTGATCTCGGTCGAGCTCGGGTTCTTCGTGAACGACGTGCCCTTCCCCGGGTACGAGCTCCCCGAGTACCCCGACCCGGAGGTGGAGCTCTCCAACGACTCCCTGCTCATGGCGGTGAGCTGCGAGGCCGAGTGGCCATCGCGCCTGTCGGGCTACTACCGGGACATGCGCGAGGCGCGCGAGTACAACCCGTACGGCATCGGGGCGATCTGGGACTCGCCGCAGCCCTGCGCGTTCGCCTCGCGGGCGCCGGCCGAGCCGCTGGTGGAGCTGGAGCGCGAGGGCTACGCCCCCGGCCTGGTGATCGCGGCGGAGTTCGACGCCAACACCGTCTACGAGGGCGGGCCGCGGATGGCCGACAGGCTCGGCAACGCCCTGGTCACCGTCACCGACGAGGGCGGGCACGGGTTCTACGGGATGCCCGGCCACGACTGCGTGACCGCGGCCGTGGACGCCTACCTGGTGGACGGCGCGGCTCCGCGGGACGCGACCTGCGCCGGGCTGCCCCGGCCGCAGGACGCGCCGTCGGCCCTGAGGGCGCGGGAGGCGGAGGCGGCCGGCGCGGTCGTCGCCGAGATCATGTCCGAGCGCGGGCACCCGCTCGCGGCCCGGCCGTCCTGGATCGGCTGACCCCCGCACGGGAACGGCCCGCACCGCCGGTGGGCGGTGCGGGCCGTACGCCGGAACGGGTGTCCTACCGGTTGGCGCCCGCCAGGGTGCCGGTGGTGTCGCCCGCGGGGTCGTAGATCAGGCACAGGACCTCGCGGTCGCCCGCGGCCCAGCCGTCCGCCGTCGGGAAGAGCGGCGTGTAGTAGAGGGCCGAGTCGTAGTACCCGGTGCCGACGAAGGGCTCGAACGCCGCCTCGCACAGCTCGTTGGCCGAGTCGGAGACGGAGGTCTCACCGGGGTAGTCGCCGGACTCGTTGATGTTCTCGACGTGGTAGACCTCGTAGACGTGCGGCTCCGCGCAGTCGATCTTGGGCACCGAGGAGATCGAGTCCTCGTCCGAGCCGAACTCGGTCAGGCAGTCGCCGAGGTAGATGTCGAAGACATCGGTGTCCTCGGGGTCCATGGGGGTTTCCACCGGGGTCTCCGCGGGGGTCTCCACCGGAGTCTCCGCAGGGGTCTCGGTCGCTTCGGGGGACGGCGCCACCTCCGCTCCCGGACGCAGCGCCGGAGGCAGCAGCATTTCGGGGCTGCACGCCGTCAGCGACAGTGCCGCGCCGACGACCAGGGGGCCGAGCACGAGGCGCCCATAGGGCGAACGGCGCAATTCCGACAACATGGCGACTCCAACAGGGGTTCTTCGTTACCTGTCGCCGACGGACCCGGCGACACTTATCCAGATGCGCGGAGAACGGCCGTGGTTCCCGGTCCGGACGGAAAAATACCGGTCCGCCCGATAGGGGCGGACCGGTCGGGAACCTAGCGGGCGGCGCCGGCGAGGGTGCCGGTGACCATCTCGCCGCTGGTGACGATGTAGCAGACGATCTCGCGGTCGTCGACGGTGTTCCAGCCGTCCTCGGTCGGGGTCAGGTAGCTGTAGTACAGCTCCGACTCCAGGTAGGGAACGCCGATGAACGTCTCGAAGTTGGTCTCGCAGGCCTCCGTGGCGGAGGACTCGATGGCCGTCTCACCCGGGAACGCGCCCTCGGGCAGCGTCTCGATGTGGTAGACCTCCGCGTCGTGCTCCTCGGCGCAGTCGAGCGTCGGGACCTCGCTGACCTCGTCGCCGGTGAAGGAGGTGTTGAACTCGGCCTCGGTGAAGCAGTCGCCGACGGCCAGGGTGAAGACGTCGTCGCTCTCCGGCAGGAGGGAGGTCTCCTCGGAGCCGCCGGTGGCGCCGTCCGGGGCGGTCTCGGCGGGGGCGCCGCCCAGGAGGTTGTTCACGATGGCGCCGCAGCCGGTGAGGGAGAGGGCGGCGCCGCAGGCCAGAGCGGACAGGGCCAGCGCGCGGAAGGGGGACAGGGACATGGGGATACTCCGGAAGTGGTTCAGGGGAAGGGCCGGCCCGAAACGGCGGCGAGACAACATTTCACCAGGTCGGGGCCGGTGTCAATCCGTTTGTGGGATATGCCCGGAAAGCGGTGGGGGCCGAGGGGTCCGGCCGGCCTGCTTCCTTCGGGCTCGTGGGGGATGCGGTACAGCACAGCACGGGGCCACGACATTTCCCGTGCCCCCGGAGCGGGGTCCGGGACCCCGGGGATGCGGAAGGCCCCCGGTACCTGACCGGGGGCCTTCCCGCAATGTGCGTCATCAGGGACTCGAACCCCGAACCCGCTGATTAAGAGTCAGCTGCTCTGCCAATTGAGCTAATGACGCCCGTCGTCGCGCGGACCTGCGTCCGCACCGCGACCCGGTCGATCCTACCCGACCCCCAGGGGGCCGCCGCACCGCCCGGCCCGTGATACGGACCACTGCGGAACGGTCGGAGGACCGCCACGTGATCGACCCCGGTGGAAGGCCGAGCCTTCTGCCGGGGCCGTTCGCCGTGCGTCATCAGGGACTCGAACCCCGAACCCGCTGATTAAGAGTCAGCTGCTCTGCCAATTGAGCTAATGACGCCGGTCGTTCCCGGGGATCCGGGCCCTGTGGGCCGTGCTCCCCGGCGACGTCGTTAACTCTAGCAGGACTCGCGGAGTGGTCGCGAACCGTTTGTCCGGTCGCCCGCGCGGGTCAGGAGAAGGCCAGGACCAGCGCGACGACGACCGCGACGGCCGCGATCACGCCGACGCCCGCGAGGACGATCGGCAGGACGGGGCGGCGCTCGGGCGCCTCCGGTTCGGGGTTCTCGTCGACGAAACGCTGGAAGTGCTGTGTGGCCCCGGCGGGGTCCTGATTCGGATCGTTGTTCTGTGTCATGGGGTCGACACTAGCGACTCGTGTGACCCATGAGCACCGCTGCAAACGAATTCGGGCGATATCACAAGACCCCGCGTCCGTTCACTTCGGTGAAAGGCGAACGTAAGAGCCCGCCGCCAGACTCGTCACCGGCGGGCCGGAACGACCGGTACTTCCCCGCGGCCGCGATGGCCCTCCCGGGCCCGGCGCGCGAGTGCGCGGTGGACACCGCGCACGGGCCGTGTGCCGGGTCCGCCCGCGCCGCCCCCGGCCGCGCCGGCCGCCTTCCGGCGCCTTCTCCCACTTCAGCCGGGAAACCCGAGGTCCGGGGACTTCGGTACTTGCCGCGGGGCCGACCGCTTGGAATCCTGGATTCTCCCGCTTTTTCCCTTCCGCGCGTTGACTCTGCCCCGAGACCGAAAGAAACTTTCCTCCATGGCGCACATTCCGAAGCCCACGGAAGGCCGGGTGGAACCGGGGATCCCACAGGTCCCCACCACCGTGCTCCGCATCCGTTCGCTGCTGCCCTCGCTGGCACCGGCCGAGCGGCGGGTCGCCCAGCGCATCATCGACGACCCGGAGCGGGCGGCGGCCTCCTCCATCACACAACTGGCGAAGGACTGCGCGACCTCTGAAGCCACGGTCATCCGCTTCTGCCGGACCATCGACTTCAGCGGGTACCGGGAGCTGCGCCTGGCGCTGGCCACCGAGGCCGGCCAGGCGCGCGGGGCCCGCACCACCGGGGCCCCCGAGCCCGACGGGGACATCAACCCCGACGACACCCTGGTGACGGTGGTCCAGAAGATCGCCTACACCGACGCCCGGGCGGTCGAGGAGACCGGCGCGGCCCTGGACGTCGACGTGCTGCGCACCGTCATCGACACGATGTCGTCCGCACGGCGGATCGACGTCTACGGGGTGGGGGCCAGCGCGTTCGTGGGCGCCGACCTCCAGCAGAAGCTGCACCGGATCGGGCTCACGTCGTTCGCCTGGTCGGACGCGCACGTGATGCTCACCAGCGCGGCCCTGCTGGACGAGCGCGACGTGGCCATCGGCATCTCGCACAGCGGCGCCACCATCGACACCGTGCAGGCCCTGACCGAGGCCGGGCGCCGGGGCGCGCGCACCGTGGCCATCACCAACTTCCCGCGCTCCGCCATCGGGTTCGCCGACCACGTGCTGACCACGGCGGCCCGGGAGACCACCTTCCGGTCCGGGGCGACCGCCAGCCGGCTGGCCCAGCTGACCGTGGTGGACTGCCTGTTCGTGGGGCTGGCCCAGAGCCGGTACGCCGACAGCAGGGCGGCCCTGGAGACCACCGCCGAGGCGGTGCGGGGGCTGCGCATCAGCGACGACCGCAAGCGTCGCCGGGGCCGGCCCGACGACAGGGCCGCCGACGACCGGCCGTGAGGCGCGGGCGGGATTCCCCGGGCCCGGAGCACACGTCCGGGGGCGGCGGATGACGGGCGGGGCCGCGGCGGCGGACCGGGGACCGACCGGAAAGGAACGACAGCGGGTGCGGACCGAACAGGAGAGCGCTGTGGAACACTACGGCGGGGAACGGACCCCGGACGGCCCGTCGGACCCCGGGGCGCCCCCGGGCGAGACGGTGATCGTGCGCGCCCCCACCGAGGCCCGCAACCCCCGCACCCTGGACATCGACCGGTTGTCGGTCCTGGACGTCCTGCGGCGGATCAACGCGGAGGACGCCACCGTGCCCGCCGCGGTGGAGGCGGTGCTGCCGGAGCTCGCGCGGGCCGTGGAGCTGGGGGTGGCCGCCCTGGAGAGCGGGGCGGCCATCCACTACTTCGGCGCGGGGACCTCCGGGCGCATCGCCGCCCAGGACGCCGCCGAGCTGCCCCCCACCTACGGGGTGCCCCCCGAGTGGGTGGTGTCCCACCACGCGGGCGGCGGGGCGGCCCTGGTCCGCGCGGTGGAGGGCATCGAGGACGACTGGGGGTCCGGGCGCGCGGACGCCTCGGGGCTGGCCCCCGGCTCGCTGGCGGTCGGGCTGGCGGCCAGCGGCCGCACCCCGTACGTGGGCGGCGCTCTGGAGGCGGCCCGGGAGCGGTCCGCCGCGACCGTGCTCATCAGCGCCAACCCGGACGCCCCGCTGGCGGAGCACGTCGACGTGCACGTGGGCGTGGACACCGGTGCCGAGGTCATCGCCGGATCGACCCGGATGAAGGCGGGCACCGCCCAGAAACTGGCGCTGAACGCGTTCTCCACCGCCGTGATGGTCCGGATGGGGCGCACCTACTCCAACCTCATGGTGGGCGTGGACGCCAGCAACGGGAAGCTGCGCGGCCGGGTGGTGACCATCCTGGCCCAGGCCTCCGGCGCCGGCGAGGAGGACTGCGCGCGGGCGCTCACCGAGGCCGGGGGCGACACCCGCACGGCCCTGGTGTCGCTGCTGGCCGGGGTGCCGGCCGCCGAGGCCCGGGAGGCGCTGGCCGGGGCCCGGGGCCGGGTCCGCGACGCCCTGGCCGGGCTGTCCTAGGCGGGGTTCGGCGGGCGCTCCCGTGCGGCCCGGCGCTCGCGCCGGGCGCCGGGAGCGGCCCTCGGGCGATCTCTCGCAGGACGCCCGGCGGGGCCGGCCCGGGGCCGGCCGGGCATGGGCGGCGCGGCGGCCGCGGCCCGGAACGATCCGCCGGGCGTACCCCGGGTCGCGGCCCCGGCTACCCCTCGTCCTTCCGGGCGGCGGCGAGCGCGTCGTCGACGGCGGTCTCGTAGGGGCCCAGGAAGGTGGGGTCGGGGCGGAACACCACGGTGCCCAGGGCCGCCACCGCCGCGGGGACCTCCCGCGCCCAGCCGTAGCGGGTGGCCCAGACCCGCTCCTGGGCGGCGGCGTCGGCGACGCCGACCGCGTCGATGCCGGCCGCCCGGCATAGGCGCACCGCCCGGGGCAGGTGGAAGTCCTGGGTGACCACGGTCGCCTCGGTCACCCCGAACACCTCGCGGGCGCGCACGCACGACTCCCAGGTGGAGAACCCGGCGTAGTCGGCCGCGATGTGCTCGGCCGGGACCCCGGCGGCCACCAGGTGGTCGCGCATGGTGTCGGTCTCGTTGTAGTGCTCCACGCTGTTGTCGCCGCTCACCAGCAGCACCTCGGCCTTGCCGGCGAAGTACAGGTCGGCGGCCAGCTCCAGCCTCCGGGCCAGCACCCGGGTGGGGAGCCCGTCCTCGCGCACCCCGGCGCCCAGGACCAGCGCCACCGGCCGCTCGGGCACGTCGGCGACGGTGGCGTGGCGGTACCCGGAGGTCCCGGCGACCACCCACACGAAGGGGGCGAACGCCGCCACCAGGGCGAGCGCGAACAGCGGAAGCAGGAGGAGCCGGCGGCGGCGCGGCCGTTTCCCGGCCGTGGCGTCGGAGGACTCGGCGGAGGCTTCTTCGGAGGTCGTCACACCCGGGGAGACGACTGGGAGGGGCCCGGGGTTCCGCCCCCCGCACAGCGGGGTGTGCTTTCGCGGCCCGCGCTCTAAGGTCGGGGCATGCCACACCCCGAGAACCATGAAATCCCGGCCCGGCTGCGGGCCCTGGCCGACCTCATGCCCGGCGCCATGCGCGACGGAGCGGGCATGCACGAGTACGACGGCCGCGTCGCCGACCTCTCCCCCGCCGGCGTCGAGGCCGCCCTGGCGGCGCTGGGCGGCGCGCCGCTGGACGATCCCCACGACGAAGCACACCTGGCCGCGTTCGAGGCCGAGGCCCGGTACGCGCTGGGCGAGGCGCTGCAGTACCGCGCCAACCCCCTGTACCACCTGGGCGAGCTCGACGTCTCCGGCTACGACCGGGACTACGCCCCCGAGGCCGAGCGCCGCAGGGCCCGGGACGCCCACCTGGCGCAGTGGCCGCGCGGCGTGGACAACGCGATCGCCGCCCTGGACCGGATGCCCGCCCCGGTGGCGCGCTCCCTGGTCGGCGCCGTCCGCGGGCTGGCCGAGGGGCTGCCCGAGGACGTGCCCGCCCCGCTGCGCGAGACCGCGCTGGCCGCGCACGCCCGCCTGGTCGCCCATGTGGAGCGGGCCGCCGAGGAGGGGCCCGAGGACGCCTCGCTGGGCGCCGAGGGGCTGGCCCGGCTCATGGGCACCGGGGAGGCCCTGGAGGTCGACCCGGTGGAGCTGGCGGAGCGGGCGCGGGCCGAACGCGACCGGCTGCGGGCGCGGCTGGCCGAGGCGGTCGGCCGGATCGCCCCCGGCGAGGACGTCATGACCGCGGTCCGGAAGCTGACCGCGCAGGGCCCGGACGGCGACGGGGTGCTCGACGCCGCCCGCCGCTGGACGGAGCTGGCGCTGGAGTTCACCGCCGAGCGCGGCCTGGCCCCCTACGGCGACGGCGAGTGCCGGGTGGACCTGTCCCCGCCCGCCCACCGCTGGGCCACCGCGATGATGGCCTGGTCCGGGCCGTGGGAGGCCGACACCCCGTCGTTCTACTACATCACCCCGCCCGACCCCGCCTGGGACGCGGCGGAGACCGCCGAGTGGCTGGAGATGTTCAGCGACACCACGCTGCCGGCGGTGAGCGTGCACGAGGTGGCCCCCGGCCACTTCTCGCACGGGCGGGCGCTGCGGCGCGCCCCCGGCCCGGTGCGGCGGGCGCTGCACTCGATGGCGTTCGCCGAGGGCTGGGCGCACTACGCCGAGGAGATGATGCTGGAGGAGGGCTTCGGGGACTACGCCGCCGAGCGCTGCGGCGTCGGGGGGTGGACCGCCGACCACTACGAGGCGGGCGTGTGGGTGGAGGCCCTCATCCGGGTGACCCGGCTGTCGGTGGCCATCGGCATGCACACCGGGACCATGACGGTGGAGGAGGCGGCGGCGCTGTTCTCCGAGGACACCCCGCTCCAGGGCCCGGCGGCGCTATCGGAGGCGCGGCGGGCCACGTTCGACCCCACCTACGGCCGGTACACGTGGGGCAAGCTGGAGATCCTGCGGCTGCGCGAGCGGGCCCGCGAGCGGTGGGGGTCGGAGTTCTCCCTGGGCCGCTTCCACCGGGCCCTGCTGGACCTGGGCTCCCCGCCGCTGGGGCTGATCGGCACCGCCCTCGAACGGGGCTGAGAGCCCGGGGCGGGACTCCCCATCCCGGGGGCGGTGGCAGCCGCCCCCGGGGCCGGACGCGGCTCCGGTCCGGAGGGGTCCCGCGGCCCCGCGAGGGCCCGTCGGCCGCGGCCCCGAGGGGCGGCGGCGGACGGCGGGGGCCGCCGGACGGCCGGGGCGTCCCCGCTCCGGCCGTGCCGGTTTCGACGGGGGCCGCCGCGACGCGGTTCCCGCGGGGTCCGGCGGAGGTCAGCGGCCGCCGAACAGGCGGCCGAAGAGCCCGCCCTGCTGCTGCGGCGGCTCGGGGGCGGCGGGGGCCTGCGGCTCCACCACCTCGGGCTCCAGCTCCACGCCCACCGAGGTGCGGAACTCCTCGGGGTCCTCCGGCAGCCCCCAGGCGGCCAGGACCTCCCGGAACTCCGCGTCCTCCCAGGCCTGGGCGGGCAGCTCGGCGATCGCCCACATCACCTTGAGGGTCTCCTCGTCGTACTCGGCGTTGAGGTGGTCCTCGAGGGTGAACCCCTGGGTGCGCGGCCCCAGGACCAGCTCCAGCCCCGCGGCGGTGACCAGGGCGCGCGAGTCCTCCTCGCCCTTGATCAGGCCGGGCAGGATGTCCAGGCGCAGGCGGCGGGCGCGGCCCCCCGCCCGTCCCAGGGCCAGGAAGCCCAGCACCTGCGGCGAGCGCTCGCCGCAGTGCGGCCACGACTCGTTGAACAGGCCCTCGTAGCCGCTGGTGGTGCCGCCGCCGCGGCCGATCCGGCGCAGCGCCTCGCGCGGGGTGTTGCCGCCGTGGATCATCACCAGCGCCACCGACGCGGCGAAGGAGTTGTACAGGTTGCCGCCGGCCATCTGGTGGGTGAGGGCGACGGTGAGGTCGATGTCGTCCGGCCCGGCCAGCGCGCCCAGCGCGAACAGTTCCGCGGGCAGCGGCTCGGACCCCCCGGCCAAGGCCTGGTCCATCATGTCGCGCAGGCTGGAGGGCGCCTGGCGGGTGGGGCGCAGGTCCTTGGCGAGCAGGATCTGGGAGGCGCCGGTGATGCCGGCGACGATCCGGTCGGCGTCGGGGGTGAGGAAGGCCAGCAGGTAGGAGACCCACTCCCCGGCCCGGTCCATGCCGCCGCGGTTCGCCGCGCCCTTGAGCAGCTCCAGCAGGTCGGGGACGCGGGCGCGGATCGCCTCGAAGGTGTCCAGCTCGGCCTGGAGCAGGGCGGGGCCGTCGGGCAGCTCCAGGACCTCGAGCCGGTTGCGCATCCTGCGCCGCTGCTGCTCGTCCGGGGCCTCCTCCACCCAGGTCCGGTACTGCTCGACGGCCTTCCCGGTGTCGGTGGAGGTGATCCAGGCCACCTCGTCGCGCCACTGCGCCAGGTCGCGGGGCTCGGGGAAATGGTCCTCGGCGTGCACGGAGACCAGCTCCAGCAGCAGGCTCAGGGGGCGCCACCGGTCGGTGGCGGGGGTCTGCTCGGAGCAGGCCGCGTCGACGAGGAAGTCCACCGCCCGGGGGGCCGCCCGGTGGCCGGGGGCGGGGAACTCGATGATGTCGTGCAGTTCGGACAGGGCCGTGTCGCTGCCGGTGACCTCGGCCAGCAGGGAGGCGATGCGCTCGCCGCCCTCCGGGGCCAGGGCCGTCCAGTCCACGCTCTCGGGACCGGTGTGCGCGTCGTTCGGGGTCGCGTTCATGCCCCCAGTATCGCCGGGTTCAGGGGCCGGTCCGGGCGGGGGCGGGCCGCAGCACGGCGTCGCGCAGGGCCTTGACCGCGGCCCCGGCCTCGCGGGCGTACCCGATGACGGTGGAGCGGCGGCGGGCCCCCATGCTGGGATCGCCCACGCCCACGGCGTCGATACCCGCGGCCCGGGCCAGTGCGACGGTGCGGGGCAGGTGGAACGACTGGGTGACCATGGTCGCGGAGCGGACCCCGAACAGGTCGCGGACCCGCACGCAGGTGTCCCAGGTGCGGTAGCCGTGGGGGTCGGCGTCGATCCGGTCCGCGGGGACCCCGTGGGCGACGAGGTAGGCGGCCATGGTGTCGGTCTCGCGGCGCGACACCTCGCGGTTGTCGCCCGAGACGATGACGCGCTCCACCCTGCCGCCGAGGTACAGGCGCACGGCCAGGTCCAGGCGGCGGGCCAGCAGAGGCGAGGGGCCGTCTGCCCAGGCGGCCGCGCCCAGGACGACCGCCACCGGCCGGTCCGGGACGGTCTCCACCGTCCGGAGGCGGCCGACGGAGGCGGCCGTCAGCCAGATGTAGGGGCTCAACGCGGCCGCGCACACTCCGGCCGCCACGATCCACACCGACACCGTCGGCCCTCCGTCCGTTCCCGCGCCCCCGCGCGGGGCGCACCCCATGATGGCAGCCCGCGGGCCCCCGCGGCCCGCGGCCCGTGGGGCCGGGGCGGTCACACGCCGAAGAGGGAGGACCAGGAGAAGGGGCGGCGGTGGCCGACCTGGAGGGTGCCGCCGTGGCAGGTGCCGGTGATGACGAAGTGCGGAGCGGGCGGGCGGGGGATGGCGTCGGCGTCCACCTTCAGGCTGCCCAGCCAGGAGGTGTCCACGTCGACCTCGGCGGTGGCCTGCTCGGGGAGGATCACCTCGGCGCCTCCCCAGGACACCTCCAGGTGGACCTCGACGCGGTCGTGGGGGATGTCGGCCTCGCGGAAGTCGAGCCGGGTGCCCCCGTACCTGTTGCGGACCTCGATGCGGCGGGGCACCTGCCAGCGGCCCTTGCGGGAGAAGGTGTCGCCGTCGGACCGGATGACCATGACGTCCTGGGGGCGGAGGCGGTCGGCCGAGCGGTCGGCCCCCACGGCGGGGACGGGCTCGGCGGCGGCCGCCCCGGGCGCGCCGGGCAGGTCGGCGGTGATGGGCTCGAAGTCGGCGTAGGTCTTGGCGTTGAAGGCGGCCTCGAGCCGCTCGTCGAGTTCGTCGAGGGTGATGCGCCCCTCGGCCGCGGCGTCCCTGAGCACCTCCGCCACCTGCTGGCGTTCGGCGTCGGAGACCCGCATACGGGCGCTTTCGTCGGAGACCACGACCGCACCGTTCCCTTCGTCGTCCTGGTGACCACCACCGTAGAGCACGGCCGCCTCGCGAAGGGAATGGGAATGCCCCGCCCTGCGTGCTTTGGGGCGGGCGGGGCCGGGGTACCGGTGAGGGTGGTGGCGGGGCGCTCCGGAGCGCCGCGCCGCAGAGTGGGCACCCGCGGCGCACGCCCGCGGGTGGTCAGGACTCTGCCGGGGTAGGACGGACCCCGGCAGAGTCCTGGACCGCACGGATGGCACGCGGCCGTCTCCCCTGTGCGTTACACGATCTCGTGCCCGGACGGCTCTGCACAGAGCGTGTCCGAAACCGGCCACTGCGTGAAATGCCACCAGAAGACACGTCTGTACACATGCGTTACCGGATGACCGTTCTTCCGTTCGATTTTCGGTCCGCCGGTTCTCACCGGCCCATCCCGCACCGGCCTTCCCACGACCCCCGCCCGGATCAGGCATTGTCGCCCTGCGTTGCCGGGTTTCGGACAGCACTTAAACACCTTTGAGGACACTGTGGACCGCCACGGAACCGCAGGTCAGCGGACGCGCCTCCGCGCGCCCCGGAAATGCTCGGGACGGCACTCGAACAGGCGTCCGCAGAACCCCCTCCCACCTGGGACGACACCCCTCCCGAAAAGCCCCGGAAACCTGACGGGAATCGGCCCGCGAGCGGCGTTTGCCGGAATTCCGCAGAGAGCATGTTCACAGGTGAGAGGGTTCGCCGGCCCGGCCCCTCCGCCCCGACACCGCCCGCTCCGAACGCCTCAGACCCCGAGCCATCACCTGGTCGAAGACCGGAGGAGACCCACGACGTGTCCGCCCTTGCGATCGCCCCGACCTTCCTCAGCGACTTCACCCGCCTCACGCCCGACGTCCAGCTCAACACCCTGGCCGTGATGCGCGCCTACCAGGCCGGCGAACGGCCCGCCCTGGAGCCCGTCGCGGACGCCGCCGACCCGCGGGTCCGGATCGTCGGCATCGACCCCGACTGGTCCGGCGTCGTCGTCCCGGCACCCGCCGACGACGAGCCCGACGACGGGACCGGGGACGACCCCGCCGAGCACCCGCGGACCCGCTACCGCCTGCTCACCGTGCTGCCGCGCGAGGAGGCGCTGCGCTTCGCCCGCCGCCTGGTCCCGGCGTCCCCGGAGATCGTCCCGCTCGGCGGCGGCGCCCCGGCCGACCCCCGCCCCAGCGGCCCGCCCGAGCTGGCCGGCGCCCTGCGCGCGCCCTTCCGGCAGTGGCAGGTCACGCTCCACCCCGACCAGCACCGGATCACCGAGGCCCACTACAACGGCGCCGTGCAGATCACCGGCGGCCCCGGCACCGGCAAGACCGTCATCGCCCTGCACCGGGCCGCCCACCTGGCCGAGCGCGACGCCGCCGCCCACCCCGAGGACCACCGCGAGTCGGTCCTGCTGACCACCTACAACCGGGCCCTGGCCCAGTCCCTGTCCGACCGCCTCGACCAGCTGCTGCCCGACCCCGGGGTGCGCGCCCGGGTCCGGGTGGCGACCATCGACAGCCTCGCCCGTTCCGTGGTGCAGGCCCACGGCGTCCCGCCGCGCCTCATCGGCAAGGACGACCTGGCCCGCCGCTGGCGCGCGCTGGCGCTGGCCGACGGGCTGCCCTTCTCCGGCCGCTTCCTGGTCGACGAGTGGGAGCAGGTCATCCTCGCCAAGGGGATGGAGCTGCTGCCCGAGTACATCCGCTGCGAGCGCAGCGGGCGTGTCCAGCACCTGGCGCCCGAGCACCGGCGCCAGGTGTGGGAGACGATCCGGCGCTACGTCGGCGCCATGCGGGTGGAGGGGCTGTGGTCCTACCCGCAGCTGGCCGCGGAGGCCGCCCGTGTCCTGGGCCGCGGGGCGCCGCTGTTCCGGCACGCGGTGGTCGACGAGGCGCAGGACCTGCACCCGGCCCAGTGGCGGATGCTGCGCGCCGCCGTCCCCGAGGGCCCCGACGACCTGTTCATCGTGGGCGACCCGCACCAGCGGGTGTCCGACAACCGGGTCTCCCTGGCCTCGCTCGGCATCAACGTGCGCGGGCGCGGCCACCGGCTCCGGGTGGGCTACCGGGTCACCCAGGAGATCCTCGACTGGAGCATGCCCATCCTGGGCCGCAGGGCGGCGCTGGGCATGGACGACGACGCCGACACCCTGGCCGGCTACCGCTCGCTGCTGCGCGGCCCGGCGCCGGTGGTGCGCGGCTGCGCCGACCGCGCCGAGGAGCTCGCCGCCCTGGGCGACTGGGTGCGGGTGTGGCTGGAGGCGGGGGTCGACCCGACCGAGATCGCGGTGGCCGGGCGCAACCACTGGGTGGTGCGCGGGATCGACAAGGAGCTGACGGCCCGGGGCATCCCGACCGCACCGCTGGAGGAGTCCGGCGGCTCGGGGGCGGTGCGCGTGGGCACGCTGCACCGGCTCAAGGGCCAGGAGTTCCGCTGCGTGGCCCTGGTGGGGGTCGCCGACCACCTGCTGCCGCCCAAGGCCGCGATCGAGGCCGCCGACGGCGACCAGGTCGCCCTGGAGCACGCCTTCCAGCAGGAGCGGACGCTGCTGTTCACCGCCTGCACGCGGGCGCGCGACGCCCTGTACGTCTCGCACGTGGGGCGGCCGAGCCGGCTGATCGCCGAGGGCCGCTGACCCGGGCCCGGAACACGACAGGGGGCGCCGCGCGGACCGCGCGGCGCCCCCGCCGTGTCCTGCGGGCGTCAGCCCGCGAACCGGCCGTTCAGGCCGGTGATGTTCATCCGGTCGGTGCCCGCCATCGGGCTGGAGACGTCGACCTCGGTCACGAACATGTACGGCAGCAGCAGCGGCGGCGGGAAGTCCGGGGTGAAGGTGATCGGGAGGGGGATCCCGAAGATGTTGACCTTCATCCGGGTGACGTGCATGACGACGTCGCCGTCCAGGGTCATGGACGGCAGGCCCAGGCTCATCCGGGTGCCGTGCTCCTCGAACCACAGGTCCCCGCCGGTGACCTCGGCCCGGTCCATGGTGAGCCGGATGTAGCGCTGGGGGCCGTTCGCGGTCGGGCACTCCACGACGCCGTCGTAGCGGGCGCCGCTCATGGTCAGCACGTCGGCGGTCAGCCCGGAGGTGCGGACCGAGCCGCGGGAGCAGTCGTAGTCCGCGTCTGCGGGGACCTCGGGGAGCTCGTCGGCCTCCTGGGCGGCCTGGCAGGCCAGGACCGCTTCGACGAACTCGTCCTCGCTCCGGGCCAGCGCCCCCTCGCCGGTGCGGAACTCGCACTCGGCCGGGTCGGCCTCGGTCTCCTCACCGGCCTCCTCTTCCCCTTCTTCTCCCCCCTCCTCGCCGGGCTCCTCCCCCGGGTCCTCGGTGCCGGGCTCCTCCGGGGCGGGGTCGCCGCCCGGGTCGCCGGGCGAGGGGGTCGGTGACGGGGAGGGGGAGGGCGAGGCGGAGGGGTCGTCGGCGGGCTGCTCCTCGCCCCCGCCGCCCGGGAAGAGCCAGTCCCAGGGCCAGCCCAGGGTGGGGGCGGGGGCCGAGGCCAGGACGACGGCGGCGGCCAGGGGCAGGGCGAGGGCGGCCAGCGGCCGGGTCCCGGCCTCGGGCCCCCCGGCCGCGGGCAGTTCGTCGTCGGGGGCGGCCGCGTCCCCGTCCGCGGCGCCGTCCGCCGGGGCCCCGGCCCGTCGGCGCCCGCGCGGGCGCCGACGGGTCCTGGGACCCCACGCGAACACGAGCGACCCGCCGACGATGCCGAGCAGCATGCCGATGACGAACCCGCCGAAGTTGGAGGTCACGAAGGTCACCAGGGCGAGCAGGACCCCGACCACTCCGAAGAACGTGTTCTGGGCCGGCTGGAGCCAGCTCAGCACGCCGAGCACGATCAAGAGCGCCGCGATGAGGGTGCCGGAGACGCCGGCGATGCCGGCGTAGATGATCAGGTCGATCGGGAGGACGAGGGTCTGGGCGGCCGGGGCGACCAGCAGCTCGACTCCGGCCGCGATGAGGATGACGCCGCCCCAGAACGGGCGGCCGTGCCGCCACTCGCGGAACCGTCCCCATCCCGAGCGCAGGAGGGTCAGTGCACGGGTCATGGGATCAGAAGCACTCGTGGTTTCCGGGCTTGACCGCCAGCCCCAGCCCGGACAGGCGCAGGGAGCCGGAGGTGACGGCCCAGGTGGTCAGTTCCATCTCGGAGATCGTGATGCTCTCGGACTGGAGGCCGAAGCCGCCCGCCGGGCCCTGGCCGCCCTCGGCCCTGTCGAGGGTGCTGGCGTCCCGGCCGATCTCGATCTCGCCGAACTCGGCGTTGCCCTGGAGCTGCTCGATGTCGATGACCAGGTTGGTGCCCTCGACCGGGGTGGCCTCCCCCGCGGTGATGACCAGGGTGGCCTCGCCGATCGGCAGGTCCCAGAGCGAGGACAGGCAGAGGTTGTCGATCTCGGCGGTGTTGATCGCCGACAGGCCCACCGGGCGCCCGGCGCCGTCCACGGACGTGGCGACGTCGCCGTACTGGGTGAAGCCGTTGCCGACCAGGCTGTCGGCGGAGAGCTTGAAGCTGTCGCCGGAGACGGCGAACGAGGCGGCGAGCAGGCCCTGCGTGGTCATCCCGCCGAGCACGGCCGCGGCGGCGAAGCCGGGCACCGCCACGAGGGCGAAACGGCGCCAGCGGGTGCCACGCGGACCTTCGTGCTGCTCAGGCGCGTCCTGGGACACCTCAGGCGTCTCCTCGGAAGCCTTGGGCATGGAAACCTCCAGTGGTCCGCCGCCCCGGGAGGCGGCGTGGGGGAGAGGAACTTGCGCCGATGCACGCCTCGCGTGTTACATGGAACACACCTTACTCGGCGGTAGTGACGAACATTACAATAGTTATTGTCACAATTCTAGATGGCGCAAAGAATGTTGCGGACCCGTGGCCGGCGCACCTCGGGCCGACCGCAACCGACCTGATAGCGAGACCAGCACGTGCCCCGAGAGCGCAACGCGGACTCCCCCGCCACCCCCGACAAGGCCACCGGACCGACCGGGGACGACCGCTTCGACTACGACGTCGTGGTGATCGGATCCGGCTTCGGCGGATCGGTCAGTGCCCTCCGCCTCACCGAGAAGGGCTACCGTGTCGGCGTCCTGGAAGCAGGGCGCCGTTTCACCCCCGAGACCCTGCCGTCCTCGTCCTGGGACGTGAAGAACTTCCTCTGGGCGCCGCGGGCCGGGCTCTACGGCATCCAGCGGATCCACCTGCTGCGCGACGTGATGATCCTGGCCGGCGCCGGGGTCGGCGGCGGTTCCCTCAACTACGCCAACACGCTGTACCACCCGCTGGACCCGTTCTTCGAGGACCCGCAGTGGCGCCACATCACCGACTGGAAGTCGGAGCTGGCGCCCTTCTACGACCAGGCCCGGCGCATGCTGGGCGTGCGCACCAACCCCACCGTCACCGCCTCCGACCGCCATCTCAAGGCGGTCGCCGACGAGATCGGCGTGGGCCACACCTTCCGGCTGACCCCGGTCGGCGTCTGCTTCGGCGACGGCGAGGACGGTTCGGGGGCCGAGGCCGCCCCGGGCGAGTCCGTGGGCGACCCGTACTTCGGCGGGGCCGGGCCGGAGCGCAGGGCCTGCCTGGAGTGCGGCGAGTGCATGACCGGCTGCCGGCACGGTGCCAAGAACACGCTGACCGAGAACTACCTGTACTTCGCGGAGCGCGGGGGCGCCGAGGTGCACCCCCTGACCACGGTGGAGCGCGTCCGCCCCCTGGCCGACGGCGGGTACGCCGTCGACGCCCTGCGCACCGACGCCCCCCGGCGCCGGGAGAACGCCCGCACGTTCACCGCCCGCCAGGTCGTCGTCGCGGCCGGGACCTACAACACCCAGACCCTCCTGCACCGGATGAAGGACGCCGGGCTGCTGCCCCGGCTGTCGGACCGGCTGGGCACGCTCACCCGCACCAACTCCGAGGCCCTGGTGGGGGCGATGAGCCGCCACGTGCCGTGGCGGGAGGACCTGACCCACGGCGTGGCCATCACCTCCTCCATCCACCCCGACGAGAACACCCACATCGAACCGGTCCGCTACGGCAAGGGCTCCAACGCGATGGGCCTGCTCACCGCCATCCAGGTGCCGGGCGGCGGCCGCGTCCCCCGCTGGGCGCGGTTCCTGGGCCGGGCGGTCCGCCACCCGGTGGTGTTCGCCCGCAGCTTCTCCAACCGGCGCTGGTCGGAGCGGATCATCATCGGCCTGGTGATGCAGTCGCTGGACAACTCGCTCACCACGTCGGTCAAGAAGGGGCTCTTCGGCGGGGGAAGGAAGCTCACCTCCCGGCAGGGGCACGGCGAGCCCAACCCCACCTGGATCCCGGCGGGTCAGGACGTGGCCACCCGGCTGGCCGAGCGGATCGACGGCTACCCGGGCGGCACCGTCGGCGACGTCTTCAACATCCCGATGACCGCGCACTTCCTGGGCGGCTGCCCGATCGGCGACAGCGCCGAGAACGGTGTCATCGACCCGTACCACCGCCTGTTCGGGTACCCGGACCTGCACGTGGTGGACGGGGCGGCGGTCACCGCGAACCTGGGCGTGAACCCGTCGCTGACGATCACCGCGCAGGCCGAGCGCGCGCTGTCGATGTGGCCCAACAAGGGCGAGGAGGACACCCGCCCGGCCCAGGGGGAGGAGTACCGCCGGGTGAAGCCGGTGTTCCCGCACTCCCCCGCGGTGCCCGCGGGTGCCTTCGCGGAGCTGCGGTACACCGCCCCGCTGCCGCTGACCGTCGTCGAGCCCGCCCCCGTGGAGAAGCCGGCCGGGGACGCCCGGGCCGCCGGCTCCTGAGCGCCTCCCCCGGGGTCACCCGGCCCCGGGGGAGCCCTCCAGCCCGCGCAGCATCAGGCGCAGGGCCCGGTCGAGCCCGTCCGCGGTCTCCGGGTCCAGTACACCGGTGATCCGCGCCAGGTTGTCGGCGTGGTCGGCCAGCACCCCGTCGATCGCCCGCAGGCCCTCGGCGGTGAGCGCCACCAGGAAGCTGCGCCGGTCGGCGGGGTCGATCCGCCGCTCCACCAGCCCGGCCCGCTCCAGGCGGTCGATCCGCCCGGTCATGCCCGCCCGGGTCATCATCAGGGTGTCCGCCAGCTCCGAGGGGATGAGCGTGTAGGGCTCCCCCGCCCGGCGCAGGGCCGCCAGGACGTCGAACTCGCCTCCGCGGAGGCCGTGCTCGGCCAGGACGGCGTCGACCCGCGCGGAGACGAGGGCTGCGGCCCGCGACAGCCGCCCCAGCACCCCAAGCGCGGAGAGGTCCAGGTCGGGGCGCTCACGCCGCCACTGCGCGGCGATGGTGTCCATGGGGTCGGCGGGGCCGTCGGCTGCGGGGCGGTCGTTCATGGGGGGATCTTATTGACCCCTGATAGTTAGCTGCCTTACTATCACTCCACTTACTATAAGGCGGCGAACCAAAAGGAGTGCGCCATGCCCCTTCCCACCCGCCCCCTGCTGGTGCGGGGCGCCGAGGCCGAGACCCTCGGAGCCGGAGCCGACACGACCACCCTGCTGCTGGACGCGCACCATACGGGCTCGGCCCTGAACGCCGTGCGCACCCGCCTGTCCCCCGGGACCGCCGGGCCGCCCCCGCACTACCACCGCCGCGCCCCCGAGACCTTCTTCCTGCTGGACGGGGCGCTGGACGTCCTGGTCGACGAGGAGGTCGTCGCCCTGGCCGCGGGCGACGTGCTCCTGGTCCCGGCGGGGGCGGTGCACGCCTGGGCCACCCCGGCCGACGCCCCCGCGGACGTCCTCATCGCCAAGAGCCCGGCCACCGACCGGTTCGACTACTTCCGCATCGCCGACCGGGTGCGGCGCGGACTGGAGGATCCGCAGCGGATCCTGGACACCCGGGAGAGGTTCGACAACCACTTCACGGTGAGCACCGTGTGGAAGGAACACCTGGTCGCGGCCGGGCACCCCGCTCCCCTGGTGGCGTTCCCGGCGGGGAGCGGCCGATGAGCACCCACGTCGTCGTCCTGGGCGCCGGGTACACCGGCCTGGTCGCCGCCAAGCTGGCCGGCCGCCTGCCCGGGGTGCGGGTGACCCTGGTCAACGAGCGCGACCGGTTCGTGGAGCGCGTCCGCCTGCACCAGTGGGCGAGCGGGCAGGCCCTGCCGCCCCGCCCGCTGTCCGCCCTGCTCGCGGGCACCGGGGTCGACCTGGTCGTGGACCGGGTGGAGTCCCTGGACCCGGAGCGGCGCACCGTGTCCCTGCGCGGCGGGGGCCCGCTCGGCTACGACCTCCTGGTCAACGCCCTGGGCAGCCGGTCCGGGCGGCCGCCGGGGGTGGGCCCCGGCCCGCTCCCCGACCACCTGCACTCCGTCAACGAGGCCGACCACGGGGACCGGTTGCGCGCCCGGCTGGCGGGCGCCCGGTCGGTGGCCGTCGTCGGCGGCGGGCTGACCGGGCTGGAGGCCGTCACCGAACTCGCCGAGACCCGCCCGGAGCTGGAGGTCCACCTGGTCACGGGGCGCGCCGCGGGCGCGGACCTGTCCGCCCGGGGCGCCCGCTACCTGCGGAGCGTCCTCGCCGACCTGGGGGTGCGCGTCCACGAGGGCTCCCCGGCGGCGGAGGTCCCACCCGAGGGGCCGGTGCGCGCCGACGGGCGGCTCGTGCCCGCCGACACCACGGTGTGGACGGCCGGGTTCCGGGTGCCGGAACCGGCCGGCGCGGCCGGACTGGAGGTCACCGGGGCCGGGCGGATGGTGGTGGACGAGGGGCTCCGCTCGGTCTCCCACCCCGAGGTCTACGGGGTCGGGGACGCGGCCGCCGCCCGCCGCCCGCCGGTCCGACGGCCGGGAGCTGCGCATGGCCTGCGCCACGGGCATCCCGGGGGCGCAGCACGCCGTGCAGTCGATGGCCGCGCACCTGGCGGGGCGGCCGGTGCGGCCGATGCGGTTCCGCTACTTCAACCAGTGCCTCAGCCTGGGGCGGCGGCGGGGGCTCATCCAGTTCGTGCGCGCGGACGACTCGCCGGTCGAACGGATCCTGACCGGGCGTGCGGCCGCCGTCTACAAGGAGGCGATGGTCCGGGGGGCGTACCTGGCCCAGCGGCACCCCTGGATCCCGGTCTCGGCCTGAGGAGGTGCGGGCCCGGCCGCGGACGGGGAGCGTCCGCGGCCGGGCCGGCGGGGTCTGCGCGGAGGGGGTCGGCGCGGGGCGGGGGTCAGCCCTGCGCGTCGGGGGCGGGGGCGGGCACGGGGAGGCGCTCGCGCTCGTTGTTGAGCAGCTCCATGGCGTCGGCGAAGTGCTCGCCCATGACGTTGGTGAGCTGGACGGCCATCTCCTGGGCCAGCACCGCGTCCACGGCCTGCTGGGCCAGGGGGCGGACCTTGCGGATGACCTCGGCGACCTCGGCCGGGTCCTCGGTGCGCAGCACCGTGCCGGGGGCGTACTCGGCGATGATGTGGTCGGCGACCAGGCGTGTCATGTGCTCGGCGACGTGGCCGATCTTGTCGCGCAGGTTCTCGGCGATGTCGAGCACGGAGCCCACGGTCATGCCCATGCGCACCAGCTCGACGCCGGCGTGCAGCAGGCGGGGGCTGGGCACCCGGAAGCGCAGGCCGTCGCGCTCGATCACCCCCAGGTCCAGTGCGCGCTTTATGGTCTTGGGGTTCACCCCCTTGCCGAACAGTTCGCGCAGGTCGCCCAGGGTGAGGTAGTCGGCGATCTCGTCGCTCCAGGCGTCGCCGATCGCCGACTCGAAGCCGAGGATGTCGGAGAGGTCGCCGCCGCGCTCCCAGACCTGGAACATCTCGCCGATGTTGGCGAAGGTGTACCCGCGCCGCAGCAGCTGGCCGATCAGCCGCAGACGTGCCAGGTGCGCCTCGGAGTAGATGCCCACGCGGCCCTCACGGCGGGGCGGGGCGAGCAGCCCCCGGTCCTGGTACACCCGGACGTTGCGCACCGTCGTATCGGCCAGCCGGGCGAGTTCGTCTATACGGTATTCGGCCATGGCTCCAGCCTAGAGACACCCGCGAACGCTACTTGTCAGTATCTTCCCGGTGCGGACGCTAACGACCATGACAACAGACGCTGTCAGGTTTGCGACACGAGTGCAAGAACCCGCACATCCGCCCCGAGGGGGAACATCCCTCCGCCGGATCGGATCGCGGTTCCGTGACACACCGCGTCCCTTCGACCGCGCGAGGACTTCCCCAATCCCTCTTCTCGGCCACCCGAAACCCTCCACCGCCACACCCCGGCCTCCGGCACGCCCCGCACACCGGGGGCGACGGACGGTGAACCTACTCGCGAGTAAATTTCCGGCTTCACCCCATTGCATTGTGACAATGCTCGTTGTAACGTTCCGGCAATGACTGTGGAGGAGATCACATGACGACCCCCTTGCCGCGCCATCTGCGCAGGCTGCCAGGCCTGAACGCCATCGTCACCGGCGCCTCCGGGGCCTTCGGCAGCGCCACGGTGGCCGTCCTGCGGCACCTCGGAGTGAACGTCATCGGCATCGACCGCAAGCCCGCCCCCGGCGTCATCGGCTGCGACATCACCGACGACGAGCAGGTGCGCCAGGGCATCGCCGAGGCCCTCGAACGCCTCGACGGCCGGCTGGACCTGCTCATCCACTACGCGGGCGTCGGCCCGGCCGTCGACGTCGGCCAGGCCCCGGACGTCCACGTCCACCAGGCCCTGGAGGTCAACCTGCTGGGCACCTGGCGGGTCACCGCGGCCGCCGTGCCCGCCCTCCTCCGCAGCCACGGCCGCGTCGTCATCACCGCGTCCCTGCTCGCCAACCTCCAGCTGCCGTTCGCCGGCGCCTACACGGTGTCCAAGCGCGCCGTCACCGCCTACGCGGACTGCCTGCGCGCCGAGTACGGCTCCCACATCGGGGTCACCACCGTCTACCCCGGCTACGTGGACACCCCGATCCACAACAGCTCCCGTGCCACCGGCGTCGCGCTCGACGGCCTCGTCCCCGCCGAGACCGAACGCGACACCGTCATGGCCGTGGTCCGGGCCGCCGGGGCCAGGCACGCACCGCGCGACGTGGCCTCCACCGCGCTCGGAACCGCCGGACTGCACCTGTTCCGGTACTTCCCCGGCACCACGGAGCAGATCGTCGACTTGCGGATCGGTCTGCTCCTCGCCGGCGGCGCCTTCGCCGACGCGGAGATCGCCCGGGGACTCCACGCACGTCACGGCAGCCCCGTACCCCAGCCGACGGCGTCCTGAGGAGGACGAGAATGACCGCAGAGATCACCGCCAAGCCCAAGATCACCGACCGGGAGGACATCGCCAAGCGCCTCCTGCGCGGATCGGCCAAGGCCTCCTTCGACCCGCTGGTCGAGATCGACTGGGACGCCCCGGTCGACCCCGACATGTGGGCCATCCGCCCCGAGCGGATCTCCATCTACGGGACCCCGCTGTGGGACTCCCTGAGCGAGGAGAAGCGCAAGGAGCTCAGCCGCCTGGAGGTCGCCAGCGTCGCGACCATCGGCATCTGGTTCGAGACCATCCTCATGCAGATGCTGGTGCGGCACGCGTACCGCAACGACCCCACCACGCTGCACGTCCAGTACGCCTACACCGAGATCGCCGACGAGTGCCGCCACACGGTCATGTTCGCGAAGATGGTGGAGAAGCTCGGCTGGCACACCCACCGGCTCGACCCGGTCGCCTACCACCTGGGCCGCCTCTTCAAGGCGATCGCCCACGGCCCGCTGATCTTCGCCGGCGCCCTGTTCGTCGAGGAGGTCCTGGACCAGCTCCAGCGGGAGGCGATCCCGGACGAGCAGATCCTGCCCCTGGTCCGCTCGGTCGCGCGCATCCACGTGACCGAGGAGGCGCGGCACATGCGCTACGCCCGCGAGGAGTTCCAGCGCGACTGGGTCCGGCGCGGCGCCCTCAACAAGGCCTACAGCAAGGTCGTGCTGGGCCTGGTCACCTACTACTCGGCGACCCGCCTGATCAACCCCAAGGTCTACGAGCAGGTCGGGCTGGACCCCCGCGAGGCCTACAGGGCCGCGCACGCCAACCCGCACTGGACCGACACCAAGACCTGGGCGGCCCGCAAGGTCGTCGGCACGCTCGACACCGCCGGGGCCATCACCGGCCTGGGCCGCTACTTCTGGAGGAAGGCCGGCCTGCTGGGCCGCTGACCTCCCCGGGCGCCCCGGCGCCCACCCCAGACCCCGCCGTCGGAAGGCGAACGCGCCACGCCTTCCGACGGCGGACCCGGCCTCCCGGGGGCGTACGCGCCACGCTCCCGGGAGTCGGCTCCCCGGAGGGCGGAACGCGCCACCTCCCTCCGGGGCGGCACTCCCCCGGGGGCGTAACGCGCCACGCCCCCGGGGGACCACACCCCCCGGCCCGCAGCGGACCCCTCGCGCGGGCCGGTCGCACGAAGGGATCGACAGTGACCGACGCACCACCGCACTTCCGGGTGGCCATCATCGGGTCCGGGTTCGCCGGGCTCGGCATGGCCGTCCGGCTCAAGCAGGCAGGGCTGCGGGACCCGAGGGACTTCGTGGTCCTGGAGCGGGCCGACGACGTCGGCGGCACCTGGCGCGACAACTCCTACCCGGGTGCGGCCTGCGACGTCCCCTCGCACCTGTACTCCTTCTCCTTCGCGCCCAACCCCACCTGGAGCCGGACCTTCTCCCCCCAGCCCGAGATCTTCGCCTACATCAAGCGGGTCGCCGGGGAGTACGGGATCCACAGGCACGTGCGCTACGGCCACGAGGTGCTCTCCGCCCACTGGGACCCCGCGGGCAACCGCTGGCGGATCGAGACCTCCCGGGGGCCGTTCACCGCCCAGTTCCTGGTCAGCGGCGCCGGCCCCCTCGCCGACCCGGCCCTGCCGGACATCAAGGGGATCGACACGTTCGAGGGCCGGATGTTCCACTCGGCCGACTGGGACCACGGCCACGACCTCACCGGCCGCAGGGTGGCCGTGATCGGCACCGGCGCCTCCGCCATCCAGTTCGTGCCGCGGATCCAGCCCGAGGTCGGGCGGCTGTCGCTGTTCCAGCGCACCGCGCCCTGGGTGATGTTCCGGCACGACCGCGACATCACCAGGGCCGAGGGCTGGCTGTACCGGAACCTGCCCCTCACCCAGCAGATCGCCCGCAAGAGCATCTACTGGGGGCGGGAGACCTACATCCTCGGCTTCGCCAAGAACCCCCGGCTGCTGTCGGTCGTGGAGCGGCTGGGCCGGGCCAACATCGCCCGCAGCATCAAGGACCCCGCGCTGCGAGCCAAGGTCACCCCGGACTTCCGCGCCGGGTGCAAGCGCATCCTGATGTCCAACGACTACTACCCCGCGCTGGCGCAGCCCAACGTGGACGTGGTCACCGACGGGATCGCCGAGATCCGCCCGGACTCGGTCGTCACCAGGGACGCCGCGGGGCGGGAGACCGAGCACAGGGTGGACACGATCATCCTGGGCACCGGCTTCCACGTGACCGACCCGCCGGTCGCCCACCGGATCTTCAACTCCGAGGGCCGGTCCCTGGCCGACCACTGGGGGAGCAACGTGCAGGCGTTCCGCGGCACCACGATCGCGGGGTTCCCGAACGCGTTCATCCTGGCCGGCCCCAACACGGGGCTGGGCCACACCTCGCAGGTCTTCATGATCGAGGCCCAGATCCGGTACACCCTCCAGGCGCTCAAGTACCTGTGCCGCCAGGGGCTGGACCGGCTGGAGGTGCGGCCGGAGGCGCAGCGCTCCTACAACGAGATGGTCGCCAGGAGCATGGAGGGCACCGTCTGGGTGACCGGCGGCTGCGACAGCTGGTACCTCAACGAGGAGGGGCGCAACACCACCCTGTGGCCCACCTTCACCTGGGACTTCGCGCTGCGCACCCGCTGGTTCGACCCGCACAACTACGACCTGAGGGTCGACCGCGGCGCCCGCGCGGCCGCCTGAGCGAAGGAGGATGCGATGAGCGGTTTCGACGACGACGAAGAGGAGTACCGGGGCGAGGTGAGCCTCGTCCCCCTCGGCGGCGACGGCGCGCCCTCGGCCGAGCCGATCACCGCGCGGTGCCACGTGGCCGGGCACTTCTCCCCCCTCACCGGCGACTACCGGTGGTCGGGGCGGCTGTCGCCCTCCCCGGAGGTCACGGCGGCCTACGAGAACGGGGTGCGCACCGTCCTGATCCGCACCCCGGACGGGCACGAGGGGGTCGCGGCCCTGGCCGAGCCCAACCTGTGGGGCGGGCACCCGGTGAGCGGCTCGGGCACCCCGCCCTACCCGGTCCCGCAGATCGACCTGAGCGACCTGCTCGACTGAACCCCCGAACGAGAGGTATCCCGATGGCGATCCGACACCTGGGTCCGGCCCGCGAGACGCGGGTGGTCTCCGACGACGGCACGGAACTGCACGTGGAGGTGCGCGGCCCGGCGAGCGGCCCGACCGTGGTGTTCTCCCACTGCTGGGCGACGTCGCTGGCCTCCTGGGGGCCCGTGGTCCGGCTGCTCGACGAGGACCTGCGGGTGGTGCTGTACGACCAGCGCGGGCACGGCCGCACCCCGGTGCCGCTGACCCCGGCCGGGTACGGGGAGGAGAAGCTGGCCGACGACCTGTGCGCGGTGCTGGCGGCGACCGTCCCGGACGGCGAGCGCGCCGTGGTGGCGGGGCACAGCATGGGCGGGATGACGGTCATGGCCGCGGGGGACCGCGAGGTCTTCCGGGAGAAGGCCGCGGCGGTGCTGCTCACCAACACCGGGTGCACGCAGCTGACCGGGAGGACCACCGCGATCCCGCTGCCCAAGGTCCTGGGGCGGTCGGCGGCGGCCGCGTTCACGCTGCGGGCCCCGTTGCCGCTGGGCCCGCGCAACCCGGCGACCACGGCCGCGCTGAAGTTCATCGCGATGAGCCCGGGCGCCGACCCGCGCATGGTGCGGCTGTGCGCGCGCATGGTGCACGCCTGCAACCCGGTCGCGCGCGGCCGCTGGGGCGACATGATGAACCGGCTGGACCTGGACGCGACGGTCCGCGCGATCTCCGCGCCGACCGTGGTCGTGGCGGGCGCCGAGGACCGCATGACCCCGCCCTGGCACGCGCACCACATCGCCTCCCTGGTGCAGGACTGCGCGGAGGTCGTGGAGGTGCCGGGCGCGGGGCACATGGGGCCGTTGGAGTTCCCGGACGTCCTGGCCGACCGCGTCGGGAAGCTGGCCGCGAACCACCTGGGCGCCTCCCCGGCCCGCTGACCGCGCCGGCGGGCGGCGCTCCCGGACCCCTCCGGGGCCGCCGCCCGGCCTGACCGCCCGGCCGCGGCCGGGCGGTCAGGCCGGGTCGTGGACGAGGGTGGGGACCACGTGCTCGGAGACCTCCGAGTGGACCTGGTGCAGCCGCGCCTGGACGGCGCGCCGCAGCTTGGCCAGGCACTCGACCAGGGTGATGTCGTCGCCCACCAGGCCGCCCTTGGCCACCACCGGCGTCCCGTCGAGCGGGCCGCCCGTGATGTGGCCGTGGACCGCCAGGGGGACCACCTCTCCGCCCACGTCGAAGGCGTGCACGCCCAGCTCGTCGAACAGCCCCGAGACCAGGTCCCCGCCCGTCAGGTACAGCCCGCTGGGCAGGGCGTGCGCGCCCGTGCTGTCGGCGATCTCCTGGACGGTGTCCGCGACCAGCCGGGCGATGCGGACCGGCAGCTCGGCCCTGACCCGCCCCGGCAGCGCGCGCACCCGCTCGGAGGTGGTGACCACCCGCAGCACGCACACGTCCGGGAACCCCGACGCCAGCAGCTTCTCCGTCAGCTCCGCCGCGACCTCGTCGGCGTGGTCCCCGTCGGGGTCGGCGAAGGCCACCGCGTCCAGGTCCACGAAGCGGACCGCGCCGGTGCGCGCCACCGTCGCCAGCTGCCGCCGGGTCAGGTCGGTGGTGCTGGCCACCACCCCCAGCAGGGGCCCGCGGGTGCCCGCCTGGCCGCGCAGCCGCAGGGCGTAGGCGAGCAGCGCCCCCGTGGGCCCCGGGTCGACCGAGACCCATACGGTGCCGTCGTCGTGGTGGGCGGCCGCGGCGGCCTCGGCGATGTCGGTGAGGTGCTGCTCGCTGGTGGCGTCGCACAACACCACCGGCTCGTCCCCCGCCAGCAGTTCGGCGGTGAGCATGCTCTGGGTGACCTGGCGGACCGGGACGTGCCGGACGGCCAGGCCGGACTGGGCGGCCACGATGTCGGCGACCGCGCCGGTGGTCATCGGGTGCAGCGGGTCGTGGGCGAGCTCGGTGTCCTGGAGGGGGACCCCGTTGAGGAGCTGGACGCCGTTCTCGGTGGTGCGCCCGCTCCCCGGGAAGGCCGGGGCGAGCAGCACCCGCACCCGGGTCCCCGCGGGCACCCGCTCGCGCACCTCCCGGTAGGCGGCCTCCAGCTCCGCGCCGACGTTGCCGCGCAGGGTCGAGTCGGTCCGCTTGACCACCAGGCCCACCGGCCAGACCGCCTCCACCACGTCGGCGATCAGGTCGACCGCCTGCTCGGCGGGGACGTGCCGGCTGTCGAGGTTGGCGACCACCACGTCGTAGTCCCCCGCGACCCGGCTGACGTGCTCGGGGGTCACGGTGGCCACCCGCATCCCGGTGCGCGCGAACCGGGCCCCGGTCGCATTGGCACCGGTGAGGTCGTCTGCGACCACGAGGACCTGGGCCACGGGAGTCTCCTTCGGCGAAACGCTCGGGTAACCTCCCTCCAACATAGGCCCGTACGGGCGTGCGCGGGGCCGAACGGCACCGGCGGAAGGGCTCACTCCCCCCGCCGCGGGCGGCGCAGGAGCGCCAGGGAGAGGGCGCAGCCCAGGGCGAGGGCCGCGGCCGCGCCCAGCGCGACGGCGGCGAAGCCCCGCCCGGACAGGGCCGCGGCGAGCTGCGGTCCCGCGCCCGCCCCGACGAACAGCGCGAAGGTGTACAGGGCGGTGGCGGTGGCCCGGGCCCGTCCGGCCCGCGCCCCGACGGCCTGGACCAGGGCGGGGGCGGCGACGGCGACGCACCCGGCGAGGACCGCCAGGAGAACGCCCACGGCGAGGGGGCCCGCGTCGGCGAACGGGGCGAGCAGGGCGGCGGTGAGCGCCGCCCCGGCCAGGGAGGCGCAGATCCTGGCCTCGGGGGCGGAGCGGGCCAGGACACCGGAGAGCAGGGGGACCGCGAACATGGCGGGCAGCGCGCCCGCGCGCAGGGCCAGGAGCGCGCCCGGGTCCGGGGCGGGGCCGTCCGGACCGGCGAGTTCCAGCCCGCCGTACACGGCGACGAGGCCGAGCAGCACCGTGGCGGTGGCGCCGTAGAGGACGGGCAGCCCCGGGGTGCGCAGCAGGGCGGGGATGCCGCCGGGGGCTCCGGCGGCGGTGTCGGCGGGCGCCTCGTCGGGGGCCAGCGCGAACCGCAGGAGCAGCGCCGCCGCGGCCAGGCAGAGCGCTCCGGCGAAGAACACCCAGCGCCAGCCCGCGGCCTGGCCGACCGCCTGGGCGGCGAGCTGTCCGATGACGGCGGAGGCGAGGAAGGAGCTGGTGAGCCAGGTGATGGCGGTGACCCGGCGGTGCGCCGGGACGCGGGCCGCGACGTACCCGAAGGCGGCGGGGGCGAAGGAGGCCGCCGCGAGCCCCTGGAGCGCCCGCAGGGCCAGGCCGGAGACGGCGTCGGGGGCCAGCGGGAGCGCGGCCGTCAGCAGGGCCGTGGCGGGGGCTCCCAGGAGGATCACCCGGCGCGGTCCGTAGCGGTCGGCGGCCGGCCCCCAGGCGAGGAAGCCGGCGGCGTAGGCGACGGCGAACGCGGTCACCGCCCAGGCCGCGGTGGAGCGGTCCGTGTCCCAGTCGGCGGCGACGGGTCCCAGGACGGGGAGGACCGCGTAGAGCTGGCCGACGACCAGGACGCCGGTGACGGCCAGGGCCGGGACGGCGAGGGGGTGCGCGGACGCTCCCGGGCCCCGGGCGGTCCTGTCGGTGGTCTGTGGTGAGGGCATGGCACCATCATTAAAAACCAACTGGTTGGTTGTCAACAGTCGAGAAACCAACCGGTTGGTGGTGGCCTACGATCGGGGGATGCGCAACGCCGACCGCACCGAGAACACCCGCGCCCTCCTCCTCCGGGCGGCGCGCGAGGAATTCGCCGCACACGGCATCGCCGGGGCCCGGGTGGACCGGATCGCCGAGCGCGCCGGGGTCAACAAGCAGCGCATCTACGCCCACTTCGGCGACAAGGAGCAGCTCTTCCGCCACGTGGTCGCGGACGCCCTGGACGAGCTCTCCCGGGCCGTGACCCTCACCGACGACGCCGACCCCGGCGAGTACGTCGCGCGCGTCTTCGACTACCACCGAGCCCGCCCCGAACTGCTGCGCCTCTTCCTCTGGGAGGCCCTGCACTACGGGGACTCGCCCCTGCCCGGCGAGGAGGAGCGCGCCCGCCTCTACGACGCCAAGACCGCCTCCCTCTCCGAGGCCCTGGGCGGCGGGGTGCCCGAGGCCGAGGTGCGGCTGATCCTGCTGACCCTCATCGGCATGGCCGCGTGGCCGCAGATCACCCCGCAGCTGGCCCGCCTGGTGCTCGGCGGGGGCGGCTCCGGGCCCGACCCGGAGCGGCTGCGGGACCACCTGGTGCGGTTCACCCGCGACGCGGTCTCCGCACCCCGGAACGACCCGCCGGACGCCCCCTAGCGCCCCGGGAGCGCGGCGACCGTGCCCGTGCGGGCGCTGCGCCGGGCGGCCTCGATGACCTCCAGGCCGTGGATCACCTCGTGCGGGTCCACCGGCAGCGGCTCGCCCTCCCCCACCGCGTCGCGCACGCCCGCGTAGAACTCGGGGTAGGCGCCCCGGGCCGAGGGCACCCGCCGGGTGGACCCGTCCACGCCCAGCAGCCCCCAGGCCGACTCGGGCAGCACCCCCCAGTCCTCGGCGGTCGGGCTCTCCCCCGCGAGCAGGCGCGCCTCCTGCCCGTCCATGCCGTGGCTGGTGAACGCCCCCGCGTCGCCCAGCACCCGGAAGCGCGGGCCGGCCTGGGCGGTGAGCGCGCCCATCCACAGCTGGGAGCGGGTGCCCCGGGCGTGGTGCAGCGACAGGAAGACGTCGTCGTCGGCCTGCACACCCTCGCGCAGGGTGTCCACCTCGGCGTAGACCGACGAGACCGGCCCGAACAGGTTCACCGCCTGGTCGATCAGGTGCGGGCCCAGGTCGTAGAGCAGCCCCGCGCCGTTCTCCACCGCGCCGCTCTCGCGCCAGGTGCCCTTGGCCCGCGGCCGCCAGCGCTCGAACCGGGACTCGAACCGGTGCACCCGGCCCAGCACGCCCTCCTCCACCAGGTTCCACAGGGTCAGGAAGTCCGCGTCCCACCGGCGGTTCTGGTACACCGTGAGCACCCGGCCCAGCTTCTCGGCCAGGTCGGTGAGCTCGCGGGCCTGTCCCGCGGTGAGCGCGAACGGCTTGTCCACCACCACGGACATGCCCGCCTCCAGCGCCGCCCGGGCCAGCGGGGCGTGGGTGTCGTTGGGGGTGGTGACGACGGCGATCTCGTAGCGCCCGGCGTCGGCCCACAGGTCGGCGACGGTCGGGTACACGGTGGCGTCCGGGTGGCGTTCGCGGACCGTGCGGGCGCGCTCGGGGTTCCCGGTCACCACGGCGGACAGGCGCAGTCCGGGGACCGCCTCGATGACCGGGGCGTGGAAGACCTCACCCCCCTTGCCGTAGCCGATGAGGGCGACGTGCAGCTCGGGGCCGTCATGCTCGGGGACCTGCGGTGCGTTGGACATGTCCCCAATTTACGGCGCGGTGGCCCGGGCGCGGGAGCGCGCGGGCCCGGTGTGCCGCGCACCCGGCGGAACGTCGGGTCATGGGCGGTGACCAGGGCGTTTCGGCATCGTTACGAAAGTATTTGCGGATTTTGTAGACATTTTCATGCAATGCGGATTGCATCATGTTTCAACGTGCCCCGAGTCACATGTCCCCTCGCACAAGGGAGAACCATGCCGAGAACAGAATCCGGGAACCGCCGTCACCTGGCGCTGGTCGCCGCGGCGGGGAGCGCCGTCCTCCTCGCCACGGGCTGCTCCTACCTGAGCGGTGAAGGCGGCGGGGGCGGTACGGACGCCGCCGACGTCGACTGCGCCCCCTTCGAGGCGTGGTCGGACGTGGAGGGGACCGTCAGCATCTACTCCTCCATCCGCGACGAGGAGGCCGAGCGGATGGACCGCTCCTGGGCCGACTTCGAAGCGTGCACCGGCATCGACATCCAGCACGAGGGCAGCGGCGAGTTCGAGGCCCAGCTGCCCATCCGCCTGGAGGGCGGCAACGCCCCCGACCTCGCCCTCATCCCCCAGCCCGGCCTGCTCCAGCGGGTCGTCGACGACGGCTACGCGGTGCCCGTCGCCGACGGGGTCCGCGCCAACGCCGAGGAGGGCTGGGGCGAGGACTGGCTCGGCTACGCCACCTTCGACGGCGAGCTGTACGGCACCCCCTACGGCGCCAACATGAAGTCGATGGTCTGGTACTCGCCGACCTACTTCGCCGACAACGACTACGAGGTCCCCCAGACCTGGGACGAGATGATCGAGCTCAGCGACACGATCGCCGAGTCCGGCACCAAGCCCTGGTGCGTGGGCTTCGAGTCCGGCGACGCCACCGGCTGGCCCGGCACCGACTGGATCGAGAACGCGCTGCTGCGCAGCGCCGGGACCGACGTCTACAACCAGTGGGTCTCCCACGAGATCCCCTTCGACGACCCGCAGGTCGCCGAGGCGTTCGAGCTGGCCGGCGACATCGTCCGCAACCCCGACTACGTCAACGGCACCTTCGGCGAGGTGGAGAGCATCGCCGTCACCTCCTTCCAGGAGGCCGGGCTGCCGCTGCTCGACGGCGGCTGCGCCATGTACCTGATGGGGTCGTTCTACTCCGCGCAGTTCGAGGAGGGCGTGACCGTCGCCGAGGACGGCGACGTGTACGGCTTCGTCATGCCGCCGATGGAGGCGGGCGCCGAGGTCCCGGTCATGGGCGGCGGCGAGTTCGCCGTGCCCTTCGCCGACCGCCCCGAGGTCGCCGCGGTCCACGAGTACCTGTCCACCCCCGAGTACGCCAACAGCCGCGCCTCCCAGGGCGCCTGGGTGTCGGCCAACCGGAACATGGACCCGACCGTGATCGAGGACCCGGCCTCGCAGTTCGCCGCCGAGGTGCTGCTGTCCCCCGACACCGTCTTCCACTTCGACGGCAGTGACGCGATGCCCTCCTCCGTGGGCACCAACGTGTTCTGGAACGGCATGGTCGACTGGGTCACCGGCACCTCCACCGGGGACGTCCTGGAGACCATCGAGTCCGCCTGGCCGTAACGGACCCGGGGGACGGCGGCCCCGCCGCCGTCCCCTCCGCCCTTCCCACCCCTCCCTCCCTCTCCCCGAGATCACAAGGGGCCCCACCCATGGAGTTCTCGTTCCTGGACGAGCTTCCCAAGATCGTGTGGATGCTCATCGGGATCGCCGCCTTCCTCGGCGTCATCGGCCTGCTGCTGCTCCTCGTCGACGTGCCCCGCACCCGGCGCGACCGGTGGCAGGCGGTCCTCTTCCTCTCCCCGGCACTGCTCCTGCTGGCGGGCGGGCTCGTCTACCCCGTCCTGCGCACCACCTACCTGTCCTTCCACGACCGCTCCGGCGACGAGTTCGTGGGGTTGGCCAACTACATCTGGATGTTCCAGCGCCCGGAGATCCTCCAGGTGCTGTGGAACACCCTGCTGTGGGTGGCGTTCGCACCGCTGCTCGCCACCGCGATCGGCCTGGTCTACGCGGTGCTGGTCGACCGGTCCCGGTTCGAGCCGGTCGCCAAGTCCCTGGTGTTCATGCCGATGGCGATCTCGTTCGTCGGCGCGAGCATCATCTGGCGGTTCGTGTACGCCTACCGGCCCGCCGACCAGGAGCAGTACGGCCTGTTCAACCAGATCGTCGTGTGGTTCGGCGGCGAGCCGCGGCTGTGGCTGCTGGAGCAGCCGCTGAACACGTTCCTGCTGATCCTGGTGCTCATCTGGGTGCAGGCCGGGTTCGCGATGGTCGTGCTGTCGGCGGCGATCAAGGCCATCCCCGCCGAGATCGTCGAGGCCGCGCGCATCGACGGCGCCGGCCCCTTCCAGCTGTTCCGGAGCATCACCCTGCCGTCGGTGTGGCCGACCCTCCTGGTCGTGCTCATCACCATCACCGTGCAGACCCTGAAGGTGTTCGACATCGTCCGCACCATGACCGGCGGCAACTACGGCACCAGCGTGATCGCCAACGAGATGTACAGCCAGGCGTTCTCCCAGGGCCAGACCGGCCAGGGGTCGGCCCTGGCGGTGTTCCTGTTCGTCCTGGTCATCCCGCTGGTGGCCCTGCAGATCCGGCGCACCCGCAAGGCGAGGGAGCTGTCATGACCTCCACCCCCACCATCCCCGACGTCCGCGACGCGGGCCCGGCCGCCCGGGTGCGGCGCAGGCTCAGCGGGTCGGCGGCGAGCCTGGCGGCCCTGGTCATCGCCGTGCTGTGGACGGTGCCCACCGCGGGGCTGTTCATCTCCTCGTTCCGCCCCGCCGACCAGATCCGCACCACCGGCTGGTGGACGTTCTTCTCCTCGCCCCAGGTGACCCTGGACAACTACCGGGACGTGCTGTTCGGCTCCGCCAGCGACGGCCGGCTGGCCAGCCACTTCGTCAACTCTCTGGTGATCACGCTGCCCTCGACGGTGTTCGTGCTGGGCCTGGCGGCGCTGGCTGCGTACGCGCTGGCCTGGATCGACTTCCGCGGACGCGACTGGGTGTTCCTCGGGATCTTCGCGCTCCAGATCGTGCCCCTGCAGATGGCGCTGGTGCCGCTGCTGCGCTTCTTCTCGCAGGGCGTCACCGTCGGCGGCGTCCAGGTGCTGCCCGCCTGGGAGCTGACCGGGGCGATGGCGTTCACCAACGTGTGGGTGGCGCATACGGTCTTCGGCCTGCCGCTGGGCGTGTTCCTGCTGCACAACTTCATCTCGCAGCTGCCCAGGACCCTGTTCGAGGCGGCCCGGGTGGACGGCGCCGGGCACGGCCGCATCTTCCTGCGGATCGTGCTGCCGCTCATCACCCCGGCCCTGGTGTCGCTGGGCATCTTCCAGTTCCTGTGGGTGTGGAACGACCTGCTGGTGGCGCTGATCTTCACCGGCGGCGACACCGCCACCGCCCCGCTCACCGTGCGCCTGGCCGAGCTGGCGGGCACCCGCGGCGAGGCCTGGCACCGGCTGACCGCGGGCGCGTTCGTGTCGATGGTCGTGCCGCTGCTGGTGTTCTTCCTCCTCCAGCGCCACTTCGTCCGCGGCCTCCTGGCGGGCAGCGTCAAGGGATAGGGCGACCCGCTCCGCGTCCCGCGCCGCCCTCGCTATCCCCGGAGGGCGGCGCGGGCCGCTTCCAGGGCGGTGGTGCGGTAGGCGGCGCCGAACAGGCACACGTGGACCAGCAGCGGGTACAGCTGGTGCAGGGCCACCCGGGAGCGCCAGCCCGCCGCCAGCGGCGCCACCTCGTTGTAGGCGTCGCGCACCCGCTCCAGGTGGGGCAGGCCGAACAGGGTGAGCATGGCCAGGTCCGCCTCCCGGTGCCCGCCGTGGGCGGCCGGGTCGATGAGCACGGCGTCCCGGGCGCGCCACAGCACGTTGCCGTTCCACAGGTCGC
Organism: Nocardiopsis sp. MT53; assembly: GCF_019598965.1. NCBI lineage: Bacteria > Bacillati > Actinomycetota > Actinomycetes > Streptosporangiales > Nocardiopsidaceae > Nocardiopsis > Nocardiopsis sp. MT53. The sequence continues at coordinate 634,723 of NZ_CP080599.1, forward strand.
CGTGGACGCGCGCGGGCGGCTCGGGCTCCCCCGCCAGGTCGGCGACCCGGTCCACCACCTTCTCCACGGTGCGCCCGTCGGACGGGGTGAGCCCGCCCTGGTCGACGGCCCGGCGCAGGCAGGGGCGCAGCCGCTGCTCGGCGTAGAAGGTCGGCCAGTGCCGGGACGGCGTGTTGTCCGCCGGCAGGGGCCCGACGTAGCCGGGCCAGTCGGCGCCGAAGTGGTCCGCCCCGGTCAGGTGCAGCCCGGCCAGCCGGCGGCCCAGGCGCTCGGCGGCGCCCGGCGTGGGGTCGTCCTCCGCCACCCAGGGCAGGACCAGGATGCGCTCGTCCCAGGCGACCGGCTGCAGCACCGGCGACCCGAAGGCGCGGCCCAGCCACTCCAGGCCGCGGGCCTCGGAGGTGAGCACCGCGCTGGGCGCGGCGTTGCGCGGCAGCGACTTCACGAACAGGCGGGTGCCGTCCTCCAGCTCCGCGTAGGAGATGTCCCAGTCATGGCTGCGCTGGGCCCGCGCGGCCCGGCGCACCGGACGGCCCAGCAGGACGGTGAGCCGCTCCGCCATGGTCCCCTTGACCGGATCCCGGCGCCGGCCCTCACCGCCCCCCGCGGCGCACACCGGTCCCTCCTCCACCCGGCCTCCGCTACCGCTGCTTGAGCAGCGCGGTGAGTTCGCCGGTCAGGCCCTTGGCCGCGGCCTCCACCATGTTGAGGACGGCGGTGAACCCGTCGTCGCCGCCGTAGTAGGGGTCGGGCACCTCGGGGTTGGGGCCCGTCCCCGGGGCGAAGGAGCGGAACAGGCGCAGCCGGGACGGGTCGAAGCCGTACTCGGCCCCGTACCGGTCGACGATGCGGCGCAGGTCGCCGAGGTTGTCCAGGTCCATGGCCAGCAGCAGGTCGAGCCCGGCCAGGTCGGCCGGGTCGAACTGCCGGGCGGTGTGGTCGGTGAGGTACCCGTGCACGCGCAGGGTGGAGGCGGCCCGGGGGTCCATGGCCCCGCCCACGTGCCAGTCGCCGGTACCGGTGCTGTCCACCTCGACGAGGCCGCTCAGCCCGGCCCGTTCCAGGTCGGCGGCCAGCACCTTGGCGGCCATCGGCGAGCGGCAGATGTTGCCCAGGCAGACCACGCCGACACGGTAGGGACCGTCGGGGTGGCGGGGTTCCGGCAGGCTCATACCTCTTACCGTAACGAAAAACCGGCGCGGCCACCCGCTCTGCGGCGGGCGCGTTCGCCGCGGTCCGGTAACGCCGTCTACCCCTTGGGCAGGCGCACCACGGTGACGAAGAAGTCGTCGATCTGGCGCACGACCTTGATGAACTGGTCGAAGTCCACCGGCTTGGGCACGTAGGCGTTGGCGTGCAGGCGGTAGCTGCGCAGCACGTCCTCCTCCGCCTCGGAGGTGGTGAGCACGACGACGGGGATGTGCGCGAGCTCCTCGTCGTTCTTGACCTCCTGGAGGACCTCCCGCCCGTCCTTGCGGGGCAGGTTGAGGTCGAGCAGGATCAGGTGCGGCCGCGGGGCCTGGGCGTACTCGCCCTCCCGGCGCAGGAAGCGCAGGGCCTCGACGCCGTCGGAGACCACGTGCAGGCGGTTGCCCAGCTTGTGTTCCTCGAACGCCTCCTTGGTCATGAGGACGTCGCCCGGGTCGTCCTCGACCAGCAGCACCTCGATGGGATGCACCAACATGACCTCGCTCAAGCCTCAGAACCCCTGTCAGGGTCCGCCCCGTCGTCGGGGGGAACCGTACCGCCATCGGACACCGGCGCGGTGGAGGTCGCCCCGGGGGAATCACCCCCGGACGCGTCCGCCTCCGGTCCGCCCCGACCCGTGGACCACCGTGCGGCCGTCGGTGCCGGGGCCGCCGGGGCGGTCTCGGCCTCCTGAACCCCGTCGTCGGCGAGCGCCTCCCGGGCGGCGGGTGCGCCGTCCGCTTCCGCGGTCTCCTCCTGCCCGGGGTCGACGGGCAGAGACCAGCATATGCGCGTTCCGGTACGGGGGGCCTCCCCCTCACCGGAGGTTTCCGATCCGTGCGAGGTGTCCAGCCAGATCCGGCCGCCGTGGAACTCGACGATCTTCTTGCACATCGCCAGGCCGATCCCGGTTCCCGTGTACTTCTCCCTGGTATGCAACCGCTGGAAGATCACGAAGATGCGCTCGGCGTACTGCGGTTCGATCCCGATTCCGTTGTCCTGGCAGCAGAAGATCCACTCGTCGCCCCGGCGCTCGACGCCGATGCGGACGCGCGGGTCCTCCTCGCCGCGGAACTTGACGGCGTTGCCCACCAGGTTGAAGAACACCTGGGTGAGCAGGGTGCGGTCGCCCTGGACGGTGGGCAGGCCGTCCCAGACCACCTCGGCGCCGGTCTCCTCCAGGCGGGTGGACAGGCTGCTGAGGGCGTCGTCGAGGGCGGCGTCGAGGTCGACCGCGGCGAAGTTCTTGGTGCGGCCGACCCGGGAGAAGGCGAGCAGGTCGTTGATGAGGGTCTGCATGCGCTTGGCGCCCTCGACCGCGAAGTCGATGTAGGAGTCGGCGCGTTCGTCGAGCTGCCCGTGGTAGCGGCGCTGGAGCAGCTGGCAGAAGCTGGCGACCTTGCGCAGGGGCTCCTGGAGGTCGTGCGAGGCGACGTAGGCGAACTGCTCCAGTTCGAGGTTGGAGCGGCGCAGCTCCTCGGCCTGGTGCTCCAGCAGGGCCGACTGCTCCTGGAGCTTGCGCCGGGCGGAGGCGACCTCGTCCAGGTCCTGGACGATGCGCTCGCGCATGGCGTCCACGTCCCGGCCCAGGCGGACGATCTCGGGTGGGCCGTGCAGGGAGATGCGGTGGGCGTAGTAGCCCTCCGACACCTGGCGCATGTGCCCGGCCAGCTCCTCCAGGGGGCGCAGCACCCACTGCTGGAGCATCACCCACAGGAACACCGACAGGAACACCACGACCAGGCCGACCAGCACCAGCAGGGCGACGACCTGCTGGGTGGCCAGGGTCAGGCCGCTGCGGGCCTCCTCGATCTCGTTCTGGAGGTTGCGCAGGGCGGCCTCGCTGGAGCGGGTGAGCTCCAGGTAGAGGACGCGGCCGCGGCGCAGGTCGTCCGGGCTGGGCTCCTGCCCGTTGCCGACCTGCTCCAGGGTGGGCTCGGCGAACTCGTCGGTCCAGATCTCCCCGGCGCGCAGCAGGGCGTCGATGTTCGACGCCAGGACCGGGTCCTCCTCGCGGCGGCTGTCGGCCAGCTCGCGCAGCAGCGCCCGCTCCTCGGTGATCTTGAGGCGGGCGTCGATGTAGGGCTGGAGGAACTCGCGCTCCTCGGTGAGGATGTAGCCCCGCAGGGCGTGGTCCTGGGTCAGGTAGGCGGAGCGGAGCTGCTCGACCGAGCCGACGGCCGGGGTGAGCTCGTCGACCTGGAGGGCCAGGGAGTCGCGGGCGCTGAAGGCGGCCAGGGTGATGATCGAGACGGCGACCACCAGGACGACCGCCACCACGGTCAGCAGGCTGGTCACCCGGCGGCGCAGGCTCCACGACTCGTGGGGCACGGCCGGCCGGCCCCGGTCTCCGTTGACGAAGTGGACGCCGCCGACGGAGGGGGTCGGGGGCGCGCCGGTGTCCGGGCGGGCCTCGGCTCCGTCGGTGTCGGTCGCCATGGCCGTCCCCTCCCCGGGAGGTGTCACTCCCGGTCTCCGTTGTTCTCCCCGTGGTCGTCGTGGGTGATGAGGAGCATCGCCACGTCGTCCTGGAGCGGTCCCCCGTTGCTGCGTTCGGCCTCGTCCACCACGTGCTCGGGCAGGCGGGCCAGGGAGACGCCCTGTTCCAGGATGCCGGTGACCAGCCGGCGCAGGCCCGCGACCTCCAGGCGCGCGGGCGGTTCCCCGTCGTAGGCGTCGACCAGGCCGTCCGTGTACATCAGCAGGCTGGAGCCGCGCGGCAGGCGGACCTCGTCGACGTCGGCGTCCTCCACCGGGAAGACGCCGAGCGGGGGCTGGGGGGTGACCGGGGTCTCCGCCACGGAGGTGTCCCGGACGATCATGGGCGGCGGGTGGCCCAGCACGCGCAGCCGGACCCGGTCGTCGCCGGTGTCCATGCTCGCCATGCACAGGGTCGCGTACATCTCCTCCTGGGCCCGCTCGCTGACGAGGATGGCCTCCAGGTTGGGCAGCACCGTGGACTCGGCGACCCCGGCCATGATGAGCGTCCGCCAGGCGATGCGCAGGCTGACGCCCAGCGCGGCCTCGTCGGGGCCGTGGCCGCTGACGTCGCCGATGATGACGTGGGTGGTGCCGTCCTTCTCGACCGCGTCGTAGAAGTCGCCGCCGACGATGGCGCGCTTGCGGCCGGGCCGGTAGTAGGTGCGGTGGCTGAGCGGCGAGCGCTGGAGCAGCACCTGGGGCAGCAGGCCGCGTTCCAGGCGCATGTTCTCGCGGGCGCGCAGGCGGGCCTCGCGGAGCTGGTGGGCGTTCTCGTCGGCGCGGCGGCGCTCCAGGGAGTAGCGCAGGCTGCGGCCCAGCAGGGAGCCGTCGACCTGGCCCTTGACGAGGTAGTCCTGGGCTCCGGCGGAGACGGCGGCGACGCCCTCGTGCTCGTCGTCCAGGCCGGTGAGGACCACGACGGCCGCCGAGGGCGCGCTCTGGAGGACCTCGCGGAGCAGGTCCAGGCCGTGCGCGTCGGGCAGGTTGAGGTCGAGCAGGACGCAGCCGCGGAAGCCCTTGAGGTGGTCCCGGGCCTCCTCGAGGGTGGCGACCCACGTGATCCGGGTGGTGAGCGCTGTCTCGGCGAGCAGTTCCTCGGCCAGGAAGGCGTCGCCCGCATCGTCCTCGATCAGCAGGACGTCAACCGATTCGACGGCAGCCTCCACCCGTTCGTTCAGGACGGCGTCGCCCAGGGCGGCGCGGCCGTCGGCGGCCACGCCGTCAGCGGGGGCGGTGTGCGCCGTCCCCGTGCCGATCACCGTCGTGGGATCGTGCCCTGTTCTCCTGGTATCCACTCATCGCCTTCGGTCTGACGGTCCGCGGGCGCTCGCCGTCGCGCCGCGTGGGCCCGAGACGGACACCCCGGGGCGGTTCGGACCGCATGGCTCCCCAAAAGATAAACGCCCCGGGGACCTGTTGACCAGCAGGCGTGGGGGAGACACATCCGACGGATTCGCGGGGAACCCCGTCGTCGGAGGGGGTCGGCGGGCCGGAACCGGCTGGGGGCCGGGGTTTTGCGCGGGGCCGCCGGGGGCGGTCCGCGGGCGCGTGCAGGGGCATGTGCACGGGGGCGGCGCTTGTGAGGCCGCACACAGGCTAAGCGACACCGCCCGTGTTTTTTATGACAGCCTGTCGTATCCTCCTTGAAGGAAGGCTCACCTAAATGACATCATGTCATCAAAGGCACCGATCGAGGAAGTACGGAGAACGCGGATGAGCGTCACGGCCGAAGCCCCCTCCACGGCCCCCGACTCGGAGCTGTTCTCCGAGCGGCTCAAGGCGGCCACCTGGAGCGCCCACCAGGCCGCCGAGGACCACGGGTTCACCCAGGCCCTGATGTCCGGCACCCTCCCCGTGGCCGGGTACACCGCGATGGTCGCCCAGCACTACTTCGCCTACGTCGCGCTGGAGGAGGTCGGCCGCGCCCTGGCCGGCGACCCCCTGGCCGGCCGGTTCCACTACCCCGAACTGGAGCGCGTGCCCGCGCTCGTGACCGACCTGGAGCACCTGCTCGGCCCCGACTGGCGCGCGCGGATCGAGCCGACCCCCGCCACCCGCACCTACGTGGCGCGCATCGAGCAGATGACCGACCACCCCGAGGGCTTCATCGCCCACCACTACACCCGGTACATGGGCGACGTCTCCGGCGGCCAGTTCATCCGCCGCACCGCCGCCGGGGCCTACGGGCTCACCGACGGGGCCGGGGTCGCCTTCTACGTGTTCGACCGCCTGGGCAGCCTGCCCCGGTTCCGCGCGGGCTACCGCGAGCGGCTGGACTCCCTGGAGATGGACGCCGCCACCGCCGACCGGCTCATCGCCGAGACCCGCCTGGCCTACCAGCTCAACACGGAGGTGTTCGCCGACCTGGGCCGGCTGCACACCGCCCGCTGACAGCCACGGCGCCCCGGGCGCGCGCCCCCGGGAGGACACCGCGGAAGAGGCCGGACCGTGCGGTCCGGCCCCTTCGGCGTGCCACCATAGAGGAATGCCCAAGATCACGGCGCCCACCATCGCCGCCCACCGTGCCCGCACACGGGAGCGCATCATGGAGGCTGTCGACGAGCTCATCCGCTCGCAGGGGATCGACCGCGTCTCCATGACCGACGTCGCCAACGCCGCGGGCATCACCCGCACCGCGCTCTACAACTACTTCCCGGACAAGCCCACCCTGCTGCTGGCGTTCACCGAGGAGGTGAACAACCGCTTCGTGGAGGACTACCGGCGCGAGCTGCCCTCGGGGGTCTCCGCGGCCCGGCGGCTGTCGGCGTTCGTCCGCCTCCAGCTCCAGGGCATCATGGCGCACCCGCACCCGCCCGCGGCCGAACTCGGCGCCAGCCTGGGCCCGCAGGCCTACCAGGCGCTGGCCGCCCACGTCGCCCCGATGCAGAGCCTGCTCACCGAGATCCTGGAGGAGGGGATCGCGGACGGCGAGTTCGACGCGATGCCCCCCGAGGCGGTCGCCCGGCTGACCCTGTCGATGGTCGGCTCCCAGCGGATCCCCCTGGTGAGCGGCGAGATCGATCCGGAGGAGACGCACGCCCTGGTCACCCGGTTCGTGCTGCGCGCCCTGGGTGTGGAGACCGAAACCGTGGACACCATCGTCCCCAACCGGACCGCGACGGAGACCGTCGGCGACGACGCATGAGCGGCGGGTGATAACGGACCGCCCGTAACGGGCGCTCCGGTGGCGATCGGGTGATACCGAGTCGAGAACCGCGGCCCGGATCCGGTAGGAATCATGACCCCGGACCCGAGTCGTGAAGGTTCACCCCCGCCGTGTCTCTCGTGCTGCTGGCGATCGGCGCCGTGCTGGTGCTGGTCGCGATGTCCAACAGGCTGCCCCGCTACGTCCCGCCCCGCCCCGTGCGCGCCCCCGCCCGCGGCGGGTCCGCCACGCGCACCGCCACACGGGCCCCGGCGCGGTCCGCCGGCCCCCGGCTGCGGCTGGTCCCGGCCCGCCTCACCGAACAGGGCCGCGCCCTGCTCACCGCCCTGGGCGGCAGCGCGATGATCGTCGCGTTCTTCCTCGCCCTCTCCGGCTACTAGGCGCGCCCCGGGTCGCCCCTCGCCGCGCCGCCTGCGCTCGGACGGCCGCCCCTCGGGGCCGACCCGCGCCGGTCGTCTCGCGAGGGACCGCCTCGCGGCCGCCCGTGCCCGTTCGGCGCGTGCGCCGAACCGCACGAGAGCACCCACCGAACACACCCCGGGCCGCGCCGCGGGGGCGCTCGGCCGGGCCCGCCCCTAGCGGCGGCGCAGGCGGCGGCCCAGGCCGGCCAGCAGTCCGCCGGCCGCCAGGCCGCCGGCCACCGCGGCGGCCGCCGCGAGGCGGCGGCGCGCCCGCGCGTCCCGGTGCGCCGCCATCTCCGCGATCGCCCGGTCCGAGGGGCCGAACGCCCCGCCGCACAGGAAGGGGTCCAGCTCCAGGGGGCGCCAGCGCGCGCCCGGCCACGGGCGCGGGACGAACAGGTCCGGCGGGGTGGAGGTGCGCGGCTTCCAGCGCACGGCCTCCGCGGGCGCGCCCGAGGGCACCGGGACCCTGCGGCGCAGCGGGACCGCGACCGGCTCGGGCTCGGCACCGTGGTAGCGCAGCTCACCCGGGGCGTTGGCGATCATCTCCACCAGCAGGCGGGCGCAGGCGCGGGCGTCGCCCAGGGCGGTGTGCTGCCCGGTCGGCCACACGCCGCTGAGCGCGTGCGAGGCCTTGGGCAGCGAGTAGCGCTCCAGCCTGACCTGCGCGCGCAGGGCCCGCAGCGTGCACAGCCCCGGCAGCCCCTCGGGCAGGCCGACGGGGACCAGCTCCGAGGCCAGGAAGCGCTGCTCGAAGTCGAGGTTGTGGCCCACCACCACCGCGCCCGAGAGCAGCCGGACCAGTTCCGGCACCACCTCGTCGACGGACGGGGCGCCGATGACGTCGCCGTCGCCGATGCCGTGGAACTCACGGCCGGCCACGTCCGCGCGCGGGTCCACCAGGGTGGTGGACTCCCGCAGCAGGGTGCCGTCGCCGCGTACCCGCACCACGGCGATCTCGACGATGCGGGCGCCCGTGCGCGGGTCCAGGCCGGTGGTCTCGGTGTCGAGCACCGCGTACTCCAGGTCCGCCGCCCGGATGCCGCCCCTGCGCCGGGTCAGCGTCCCCATCCGCAGCGTTCCCATGCCCGTCCCTCCGTTGAAAACCACCGGCTCCACGGCCATGACCCTACTCCCCGGCGCCGACGGCCCGGCCCGCGGTGCTTCCGCGCTCCCGGTGGAAACGGAAGAAAGAGGCCCGGGGTAACGTTCTGACGCATGTCCGTACACCCCCGGACACTCCACGCACCCCTCGACGATGAGGAGACCCGTATGACCAGAACCCCGCTGCCCGAGTACGTGCCCCTCGCCGAGGTGACCCGTTCCGGGATGCGCGAGAGCGTGCACTACGGGGCGGTCGTCGGTCTGTCCGCCGACGGGCGCATCGCCCACGCGCGCGGACCGGTGCACCAGCCGATGTTCCCCCGCTCCTCCGCCAAGCCGTTCCAGGCCGTGGCGATGCTGCGCGCCGGCGCCCCGCTGTCCGGGCCCTCCCTGGCGATCGCGGCGGGCAGCCACGGCGGCGAGCCCCTGCACGAGGAGCGCGCCCGGCTGATCCTCGCCGAGGCGGGGCTCACCCCCGACGCGCTGCGCTGTCCGCCCGACATCCCCGGCGGCTCCGAGGCCCGCCGCGAGTTCGTCCGCTCCGGCCGCGAGCCCGAGCGCCTCCTGATGAACTGCTCGGGCAAGCACGCGGGCATGCTCGCCGCCTGCGTCGCGCGGGGGTGGACCACCGGGGACTACCTCGACCCGGGGCACCCCCTCCAGGTGCTCGTCCGCGAGACCACCGAGGACCTGTGCGACGAGGAGGTCGCCCACACCGCCGTCGACGGCTGCGGGGCGCCCCAGCTGGCCGTCTCCCTGGCGGGCCTGGCCCGGGGGCTGTGGCGGATGCGCACCGCGCCCGAGGGGTCGCCCGAGCGCGCGGTCCTCGCGGCCATGAGCGCCCACCCCGAGTACGTGTCCGGCACCGGCCGGGTGGACACCGACCTGATGACCCGCATGCCCGGCCTGGTGTCCAAGATCGGCGCCGACGGGGTGCTGGTCCTGTCCGCGCCCTCCGGGGAGGCCGTCGCCGTCAAGATCAGCGACGGGGACGCCGCGGAGCGGGCGCGTACGCTGGTCGCACTCGACGCCCTGCGCTCCCTGGGCGTGGACGTCTCCCCCGTCCGGGACCGGCTGCGGGTGGACGTCTACGGCGGCGGCGCGCCCGTCGGCGAGGTCCGTCCGCTCTGATCGGAGGCACAGTGCGAAACATCGTCATCGTCGGCGCCGGGATGGCGGGGCTGCACACCGCGGCGGCCCTGCGCGAACGCGGTTTCGAGGGCCGTGTCACCCTCATCGGCGAGGAGCCCCACCGGCCCTACTCCCGGCCGCCGCTCTCCAAGGAGGCGCTGACCGGGGTGGGCCTGGACCCGGGTCCCCTGGCGGGCCACCGGGCGCTGCGGCTGCTGGAGGACGCCGAGGTCGACGCCCTGGACCTGGACTTCCGCCCGGGCACCCGGGCGCTCGGCCTGGACACCGCCTCCCGCACGGTGAAGCTCGACGACGGCGACGTCCCCTACGACGGCCTGGTGGTCGCGACGGGCGCCCGGGCGCGCCGCCCGGACACCGGCCTGGCGGGGGTGCACGTGCTGCGCACCCTGGAGGACGCCGAGGCGGTGCGCGCGGGGATCGCCGAGCACGGGCGCCTGGTGGTCGTGGGCGCCGGGTTCGTCGGCGCCGAGGTGGCGGCGAGCGCCCGCGCCCTGGGCGCCGAGGTCACCCTGGTGGAGGCGGCCCCCACACCGCTGACCAGGGTGGTCGACCCGCGGCTGGGAACGGTGCTGACCGACCTGCACCGGGAGAACGGCGTGGACGTGCGCCTGGGCGTCGGGGTCGACGCCTACGAGGGCTCCGGGCGGGTCGAGCGCGTGCGGCTCGCCGACGGGGAGGCCGTCGAGGCGCCCCTGGTGGTGGCCGGCATCGGCGTGGACCTCAACACCGAGTGGCTCCAGGGGGCGCTCGACCTCATGCCCGACGGGTCGGTGCGCTGCGACGAGTACTCGGCGGCGTCCGCCCCCGGCGTGTACGCGGTCGGCGACCTCGCGAACTGGCCGCACCCCCGCTACGGCGGGCGCATCCGCCTGGAGCACTGGACCAACGCCGGGGAGCAGGCCGCGGCGGCCGCGCACAACCTGCTCGCCGCCCCGCGGGAGCGCAGGCCCTTCACTCCGGTGCCCTACTTCTGGTCGGACCAATACAAAATGAAGATCCAGCTGCTGGGACAGGGCGCCCCGGCCGATGAGGTCGCCGTCGTCCACGGGTCCGTGCAGGACCGTAAGTTCGTGGCGTTCCTCGGCCGGGGCGGCATACTGACGGGCGTCCTGGGGCTGCGGTCCACCCCGCGCACCATGCGGTACCGGGGGCTGCTGGAGCGGCCGACCACCTGGGAGGACGCCCTGGCGGCGGTCAGTCCGCGACCGTGATGGCCCGCTTGGGGCACAGCTTCTCGGCCTGGCGGACCCGGTCGTGGAGCGCGGCGGGCGGCTCCTCGGTGAGCAGGTACAGGAAGTCGTCGTCCCTGACCTCGAAGACCTCGGGGGCGACGCCCATGCACAGGGCGTTGCTCTCGCACAGGTCGTAGTCGACCTCGACTCGCATGGTGTGACTCCTCGCGCGGATGGAAGTGTCCTACCGCACACTACGCCGGTGCCTCCGTGAACCGGCGGGCGAGGCCGGGAGTCCCACGCTGTACGGGGATCCCCCCGTCCAGCGTCCGAGCCGAGGGACACCATGGCAGTTCCCGAAACCCCGCACACCCACCACCCCCCGCACCCGCCGTACCTCCCGCCGGCCTACCGGCCCAGGCCGGTGCTGCCCAGGGCGCCGGGCTGGCTGCTCATCGCGGTCCTGGCGGTGGGAACGTTCTCCTCGCTGTTCGCCTCCCTGGCCCGCCCGGGCCTGGGGCTGGTGCTCACCGGGCTCCTGGCGGGGCTGACCGCCCTGGTCGCGCTCCTGGTCCGTCCGGCCATCCCGGAGGCCCCCGCGGCGGCCGGGGACGAGGACGGGGACGGCCCGGAGGAGGACCGGCGGGAAGCGGAGGCGGACGGGGGAAGGGCGGACGCCGACCCGGATCCCGGTCCCGACGACCGCCACGACGCCGCGGACGGGGACCGTGAGGCCCCCGGCACACCCGCCGCCGAGGACACCGAAAACGCCGAAGCCACCGAGGACACCGAGGACACCGAGGCCCCCGAGGGCGGGGACGCCGACGGGGCCCCGGACACGGACGGGCGGGAGCCCGCCCGGAGCTCCCCGGCCGACACCGACGCCTCGGCCCCCGCCGCCTGGAACGGCTGGGAGCCCGCGCCCGGCGGCGGCTGGCGCCCCGCGGGCGGCCCGGTGGAGGAGGTCGGCGAGCCCGACCGCTACTCCCACGCCTGGGCGGCGATCTTCGGGGTGATCGCGACCGCCCTGCTCTTCACCGCCCTGTTCCGCGACGCCGGATGGCTGCTGTTCTGGACGCTCACCGGCGCGTTCCTGACCGCCTCGCTGGCCTTCGCCGTCCGCGGCCCCCTCTCGCGCAGCGGCACGGTGGGCGTCGCCGCGGGCGCGTTCGCGCTGGTGCGCAACCTCTTCGCCACGCCGCGCTTCCTGCTGAGCCCCCTCCAGAACAGCCCGACCCGGCTGCTGCTGGGCCCCGCCGTGCTGACCGCCCTGGTCACCACTGCGCTGCTGGTGGTCTTCGGTCTGCTGTTCTCGTTCGCCGACACCGTGTTCGCCCACTACGTGGCCGACCTCTTCACCCCGCTGACCGAGGGCACCTCGTTCTCCGAGGGGATCGGCCGCCTGCTCCTCCTGGTGTTCACCGCCCTGTTCACCGGGTCCGCGGTGCTCACCGCACGGCGCCGCCGCCCCGCCCCCACCGCGCGCCCCGAGCGGGAGGCCCGGATGCCGGTGTGGGCGTGGACCATCCCCCTGGGCGCGCTGACCGCGCTGTTCGCCGCGTTCCTGGCGGTGCAGGCCGTCACCCTGTTCGGCGGCGACGACCACGTGCAGCGGGTCGCCGGGGTCACCTACGCCGAGTACGCCCGGCAGGGGTTCTTCCAGCTGGTGGTCGTCAGCGTCCTGGTCCTGGGCGTCATCGGCCTGTCCGCCCGGATCGTCCCCGCGCGCCCGCGCGGCGTCCGCCTGCTGCGCAACGCCCTGCTGGGGGCGCTGTGCGTGCTCACCCTGGTCATCCTCGCCTCGGCGATGTACCGCCTGCAGCTGTACATCGACGTGTTCGGACTCACCCGGCTCCGGGCCGTCGCGGAGGCGTGGATCGTGTGGAGCGCCCTGGTGTTCGCGCTGGTCATCGCCGCCGGGGTGCTCAACACCCTGGGTCGGCCCGCGGTGTGGCTGCCCCGGGTCGTGGCCGCCACGGCCGGGGTGTCGCTGGCCGTGTTCGCCTACGCGGACCCGGACCTGCGCATCGCCGAGAGCCACCTGGGCACCGAGCTGAACATGTCGGACGTCTGGTACCTGCGGGACCTGTCCGCCGACGCCGTCCCGGCCCTGGTCGAGCTGGAGGGCGAGGACCGCGCCTGCGTGCTCCAGCGGCAGTACCACCGCCTCGGGGACGACGGCCCCGCGTCCTGGAACCTGTCCCGGGAGCGGGCGGAGGAGCTGCTGCCCCCGCCCGTCGACCCGTACTCCTGCGTCGACCGCTACGACTGGTGACCCCTCCCGGGCGCGCCGGGGCGCGCCCGGGGCCCGTCACCGCGCGAAGCGGTCGGTCGCCTCGATGAGGCGGTCGAGGATGCCGGGTTCGCTGAACGCGTGCCCGGCGTCGTCGACGATGTGGAACTCCGCCTCCGGCCAGGCCCGGTGCAGGTCGTAGGCGGTGTGCACCGGGGTGCACACGTCGTAGCGGCCCTGCACGATCACCCCGGGGATGTGCCGGATCCGCTCGGCGCCCTCGATCAGCTGCTCCGGCGTGAAGAACCCCCTGTTGACGAAGAAGTGGTTCTCGATCCGGGCGAACGCCATCGCGTACTCGTCCTCGGCGTGGTGCTCCCGCAGCTCCTTGTTCGGCAGCAGGGTCACCGTGGAGCCCTCCCACACGCTCCACGCCCGCGCCGCCTCGACCCGGGTCTCGCGGTCGGGCGACTCCAGCCGCCGGGCGTAGGCGGCCATGAGGTCGCCGCGCTCCTCCTCGGGGATGGGCGCCAGGTAGGACTCCCACAGGTCGGGGAACATCATGGACGCCCCCTCCTGGTAGAACCAGCGCAGCTCCTCGTCGCGCAGCGTGAAGATGCCGCGGAGGATCAGCTCGGTGACCCGGTCGGGGTGGGCCTGGGCGTAGGCCAGGGCCAGGCAGCTGCCCCACGACCCGCCGAAGACCTGCCAGGCCTGCACGCCGATCATCTCGCGCAGCCGCTCCATGTCCTCCACCAGCGTCCAGGTGGTGTTGGTGGACAGGTCGGTGTCCATCCTCCCGGCGTGCGGGGTGGAGCGGCCGCAGTTGCGCTGGTCGAACAGCAGGATCCGGTACCGCTCCGGGTCGAACAGCCGCCGGTGGTCGGGCACGCAGCCGCCGCCGGGCCCGCCGTGCAGGAACACCACGGGCTTGCCCGCGGGGTTGCCGCACAGCTCCCAGTAGACGCGGTGTCCGTCGCCGACGTCGAGCATGCCCGAGTCGTACGGTTCGATGGGCGGGTACAGGGTGCGCACAGCGTGGCCTTTCCTGGGTGTTCGTCGTGTGCCCCGGAAAGGGTCTTCCGGGACGGGCCGGGCGGGGGGCGGCCGGGGTCCCTCCGGCGGGGGAACGGGAAGGCTAGAGGCGGCCCAGGAGTTCGGCCTTCTTGTCGGCGAACTCCTGGTCGGTGAGCAGGCCCTCGGCGTGCAGGCGGCCCAGCTCGCGGATCTTGGCGAAGACCTCCTCGGCGCCGCCCGGCTCACCGCCCTCCAGGGCGGGCGCGGCGGGCGCGTCACCGATGTACGCGTTGACGGTGGCCGCCATCAGGAAGGTCTCCTCGGCGCCCTTGGAGCCGTGCGAGGCGAGCGTGAAGAAGTCGTTCTCCAGGGAGGTCGCCTCGGGCAGGGTGACCCCGCGCAGCACGACGCGCATGTACCCCTCCGTGACGTCGACCTGCGGGTGCCAGTCCACCGACTCGATCTCGGCCAGCCGGTACTCGCGGGACTTCTCCTTCTCCTTGGCGGTGCTGGCCAGCCACCCGTCCCACTGCAGGCGCACCTTCTCGCCGTCGAAGGAGGCCGACCCCTCGGCGGTGCGGGCCTGCACGGGGGGCCGGGCCACCAGGGCCCGGGCGACCTCGGTGCGGTCCAGGTCGCCGGCGAGGGTCTCGCGGGCGTAGCGGGCCAGGTCCCGGATCTTGTCGGCGACGTACTCGGCGACCAGCTCGGTGTCGTGGGGGCCGCTCAGGACCAGGGGGGTGAGCGCGTCGCGGGCGGTCGCGGCCGGCCTGGTGTAGGGGTCGAGCCCGGGGAGCAGGTCCAGCCGCAGCCGCCACCCGTGCTTGCGGTCGCCCCGGTAGAAGTCCGCCTCGCGCACCGCGGCCAGCGGGACCTCGGCGCCGCCCAGTGCCTTGAACAGCGTCGGCACCTTGCGTCCGGAATCGAAGCGGATCCGTACCGTCTCGTCGTCGATCCTCCAGAGGGCGTGGTGCCCGCGCAGTTCCTCCATGGCTCACCATCCTAGGGCGTGCCCGCCGGGCCCCCGCTTCTCCCGGCCGCCGCCGGGCGCACGGCGCGGGGCGATGGGTCGCCGGGGCGCATCGGGGGTAGAAACCGCAGCACACCGGCCCCGGAGCGAGGCGGGCGGAGATCCGAAAGGTCGAAGCGATGTCCAAAGAGGCGGCGGCCGAGGGTGCCGCGGAGTTCCGTGCGGCGCGCGATCTGCTCCTGCGGCTGCGGGAGGACCGCGAGGGCGCGCACCGGGAGTTCACCTGGCCCCGGCCCGAGGTGTTCAACTGGGCGCTGGACCATTTCGACGAGGTGGCGGAGCGGCGGCCGGACCGCACCGCACTGTGGATCGTCGACGAGGACGGCTCGGAGGAGAAGCACACCTACCGGCGCATGTCGGAGCGCTCCTCCCAGGTCGCCAACTGGCTGCACGCCCAGGGCGTGCACGCGGGCGACCGCATCCTGGTGATGCTCGGACCCCAGGTGGAGCTGTGGGAGATCACCCTGGCGGCCGTCAAGCTCGGCGCCGTCGTGGTACCGACCGCCACCAACCTGACCGAGGGCGACCTGCTGGACCGGCTGGAGCGCGGCGAGATCGGGCACGTGGTGTGCTCCCCGGTGGACACGGCGAAGTTCGAGGGCCTGAGCGGCCACTGGACCCGCATCTGCGTGGGGTACATGGACGGCTGGCTCGGCTACCCCGACTCCGAGCACGCCGGCCTGGAGTTCCACCCGCCGCACCGCGTCGGCCCCGACGACCCCCTGCTCGTCTACTTCACCTCGGGCACCACCGCCACGCCCAAGCTCGTCGTGCACACCCAGCGCTCCTACCCGGTCGGGCACCTGTCCACCATGTACTGGCTGGGCGTGCGGCCGGGGGACGTGCACCTGAACGTGTCCGTCCCCGGCTGGGGCAAGCACGCCTACAGCAGCGTCTTCGGGCCCTGGAACGCCGAGGCGACGGTGCTGGTGGTGCGCCAGGACCGCTTCTCCCCCGAGCGCCTGCTGGACGAGATCGTGCGCTGCGGCGTCCACACCTTCTGCGCGCCGCCGACGGTGTGGCGGATGCTGGTGCAGACCGACCTGGCGTCGTGGAAGGTCCCCCTGCGCGAGGCCCTGGCCGCCGGGGAGCCGCTGAACGCGGAGGTGGTCGAGCACGTGCGCAGGGCGTGGGGCCTGACGGTGCGCGACGGGTTCGGCCAGACGGAGACCACCCTGCTGGTCGGCAACTCCCCCGGCCAGCACGTGGTCCCCGGGTCGATGGGCCGCGAGATGCCCGGGTACCGGATCGTCCTGGTGGACCCGGTCACCGAGGAGCCGGGCGACACCGGCGAGATCTGCGTGGACCTGTCCGACGCGCCGGTGGGGATCATGAAGGGGTACGCGGACAGCCCCGACCTGACCCGGACGGCGACCCGCCGGGGCCTGTTCCACACCGGGGATCTGGCCTCCCGGGAGCCCGACGGGCACATTACCTATATCGGTCGCGGCGACGATGTGTTCAAGGCCTCGGATTACCGCATCTCACCATTCGAACTCGAAAGCGTGCTCGTCGAACACGAATACGTGGCCGAGGCCGCGGTGGTCCCCTCCCCCGATCCGCTGAGGCTGGCGGTCGCCAAGGCGTTCGTGACCCCGGCCCCCGGGGTGCCGCCCACGGCGGAGACGGCACGGGCGATCCTGGAGCACGTCCGCGGCCGCCTCTCCCCGTACAAGAGGGTCCGCCGCCTGGAGTTCGCCGAGCTGCCCAAGACCGTGTCGGGCAAGATCCGCCGGGTGCAGCTGCGCCGGGAGGAGGCCGAGCGCGGCCCCGTCCAGGACGGCTCGCGCCGCCCCGCCGAATTCTGGGAGGAGGACTTCGCCGACCCGGAGCCGTGAACACGCGCGGGCGCCCCCGGAGAAATGCGTCTCAGTGGGCGAGACGAACATTTCACCATTGTCGCCGTTACCGGCCCCCGCCGTGTGACCCTCGTCCGAAATACCGGCGTGATCGCGTTCCGGAGCCGCGGCCGCGCTAGTGTGCAGGGTGGCGGCACCGCACGAGCGAGGACACAGGGGAGCAGCAGCATGCCCAGCACCAACGACACAAGGGTGGTCGACTACAAGCCGCTCATCGCCCCCCGGGACCTGCTCTCGGAGCTTCCCCTGGGAGCGGAGCGCACCGCCCTGGTCGAGCGCTCCCGCGCCGAGGTCAAGCGGGTCCTGGACGGTGAGGACGACCGCCTGCTGGTCGTCGTCGGCCCCTGCTCCGTGCACGACCGCGAGTCGGCCATGGACTACGCCCACCGGCTGATCGAGCTGGTCCCCTCGCTGAGCGAGGAGCTGTGCGTGGTCATGCGCGTGTACTTCGAGAAGCCGCGCACCACCGTCGGGTGGAAGGGCCTCATCAACGACCCCGGCCTCGACGACACCTACGACGTCCAGCGCGGCCTGCGCCTGGCCCGCGAGATCCTGCTGGACATCAACTCGCTGGGGCTGCCCGCGGGCACCGAGTTCCTCGACCCCATCACCCCGCAGTACATCGCCGACGCCGTGTCCTGGGGCGCGATCGGCGCCCGCACCACCGAGAGCCAGGTGCACCGCCAGCTGAGCAGCGGCCTGAGCACCCCGGTGGGCTTCAAGAACGGCACCGACGGCGACGTGCAGGTGGCCGTGGACGCGGTGGGCGCGGCCGCGGCCTCGCACACGTTCTTCGGTGTGGACCCGACCGGCGCGGGCTCGGTGGTCGTCACCGAGGGCAACCCCGACTGCCACGTCATCCTGCGCGGCGGCCGCACCGGCCCCAACCACGACGCCGCCTCGGTGGACGCCGCCCTGGACGTCATCGCCCGGGCGGGGCTGCCGCGCCGCCTGATGATCGACGCCAGCCACGCCAACAGCGGCAAGGACCACGAGCGCCAGCCGGGCGTGGCCGCCGAGATCGCCGCCCAGGTGGCCGAGGGCCAGCACGGCATCATCGGCGTCATGCTGGAGAGCTTCCTCGTCCCCGGCGCCCAGAAGCTGGGCGACCCGGCGGACCTGGTGTACGGCCAGTCCATCACCGACAAGTGCATGGGCTGGGACACCACCACCGAGGTGCTGACCACCCTGGCCGAGGCCGTCCGCGCCCGCCGCAAGACCGCCTAGCCGGCGCCCCTCCCGGACCCGCCGGGCCCCGCCCCGTCCGCCACGGGGCGGGGCTCCGCCGTCTCCCCCCGAGCCGTCCCCTACCGGGTGCCGGACTCCCGGGGCAGGACGTCCAGGGCCGCCAGCAGCTCGCGCCCCAGCGCCTCGCAGTCACCGGCCGCGCGCTCCCCCGGCTCCAGGCGCAGGGCGAAGGAGTGCGTCCGCTCCCCGGCGGCCACCCAGCCGACCCACCAGCCCGGCGCCCCGCCCCCGTCGCAGGCCGCGCGGCCGTGCAGCGTGTGCCCGGCGCCCTCCTCCACGAGGGTGGCCGCGTGCAGCGCCTCCTGGTGGGCGGCGTCCACCGGCAGCTCCCGGCGGGCCAGCCCGGCCAGGAACTCCGTCTGCTCCACCGCCGAGACCCCCAGCGGGCCCCGCGCCCAGAAGTCGCCGGAGCCGTCCTCCGGCGCGCCGATGTCGCGGTCGCCGTACTCGAACCGGTCCACCCACGTGGCCAGCCGGTCCCGGCCCACCCGCTCCACCGCGTCCCGGTGCGCCGCCCCGCCGGCGCCCACCACGGCCCCCGCGTCGGACACCGCGCCCGTCTGGAGCGCCACCAGCGCCGTCACCAGCTCGAACGTCTCCCCCGGCACCGCGCGCTCGCGCGCCCGCCCCGGGTCCACCAGCACCGAGGTGCGGTCCTGTGTGTCGTAGAGCACGAACGTGCCCGCCGCCCCGGCCCGCTCGAACACCCCGGCCAGGTCCGCCCGCTCCACCGCGGCCACGTCGCCGCCCACCGCGGCGGCGTTGCCCGCCCCCGGGACGGGGCCCGACTCCTCGCCCTCCTCCCGCGGGGCGGCACAGCCCAGCAGCGCCGCCAGCGCCGCACCGGCCACCGACGCGTAGCCGATCCGTCTCATCCTCCGCGTGTCCACCAGCACTCGGTCCCCCTCGGTGCACGAACCGCCACGACCCGTTCAGGGGACACGGTAACCCGTGCCCGCCCCCGCCGCCCGGGTTTCGCCCGCGCCGGTCGCGCGGGCGGTGCCGCCCTTGGGGGCGGCCACGGCCGCTGCTAGGCTGAACGTGTTGCTGACCCCGTACGGGAGAGTGCCCGCGCAGCCGGCGCGGGCCGCCGAAGGAGCAATCCCTCCCCGAAACAACCTCTCAGGCACAGTGGACCGTACGGGCGAGACCACTCTGGAAAGCAGGGACCGGGAGTCCCTCGCCGAAGGTGCAAGCCACGCCGAGCGCGGGGCGAAGCTCTCAGGCACCGATGACAGAGGGGGAGGATGGCAACGCCTATGCACGATACGACGCCCATCCTCTCGGGAGTACCCATGTCAGAGCCCGCGTCCGCGTCGCGGCCCACCGCCCTGCGCGCGATCCACGAGAAGGCCGGCGCCTCCCTCGTCGACTTCGCCGGGTGGCTCATGCCTCTGCGCTACGGCAGCGAGACCGCCGAGCACAGGGCCGTACGCGAGGCCGCGGGCCTCTTCGACCTCTCCCACATGGGCGAGATCCGCCTCACCGGGCCGGACGCCGGCCGCGCCCTCGACCACGCCCTGGTCGGGCACCTGTCGCAGGTCAAGCCGGGCAGGGCCCGCTACACGATGATCACCGACGCCGACGGCGGCGTCCTGGACGACCTCATCGTCTACCGGCTCGGCGAGGAGGAGTACCTCGTGGTGGCCAACGCCGCCAACGCCGACGCCGTCTCCGCCGCCCTGGCCGAGCGCGCCGCCGGATTCGACGTCGAGGTGGCCGACGAGTCCGCCGAGTACTCGCTCATCGCGATCCAGGGCCCCCGGGCCGTGGAGATCCTGGCCCCGCTCACCGACGCCGACCTCGACTCCATCCGCTACTACGCGGGCTACGAGCACACCGTCGCCGGGGTGCCCGTCCTGCTGGCGCGCACCGGCTACACCGGCGAGGACGGCTTCGAGATCTTCGTCAGGCCCGCCGACCGCGCCGTCGGGGTGTGGGAGGCCCTCATGGCCGCCGGCGCCGACAAGGGCCTGGTCCCCGCCGGGCTGTCGGCCCGCGACACCCTGCGCCTGGAGGCGGGCATGCCGCTGTACGGCCAGGAGCTGAGTACCGACCTCACCCCCTTCGACGCCGGGCTGGGGCGCGTGGTCAAGTTCGACAAGGAGGGCGACTTCGTCGGCCGGGCCGCCCTGGAAGAGGCCGCCCGCACCGCCCGCCCCCGCCGCCTCATCGGCCTCGTCGCGCGCGGACGCCGTCCGCTGCGCCGCGGCCAGGACGTCCTGCGCGACGGCGAGGTCGTCGGCACCATCACCAGCGGCGCCCCCTCCCCCACCCTGGGCAGCCCCATCGCCATGGCCTACGTGGACGGCGAACTCGACACCGCGACCGGCGCGTTCACCGTGGACGTGCGCGGCCGCGGCGAGGACGTCGACGTGGTCGAGCTGCCGTTCTACAAGCGGCAGGCCTGAGAACGTGGGTCCCCCACCAAAGGGACCCCGCGCGCCCCGCGCGGCTGAACCCCTGACCGGGATCGGCACGGGCGGGCGCGACCGGACGTAGGCCGGGCCGGGCGGCCGTCACCCGGCGGCGCGGCAGGAATGAAGAGAACCTCCAAGGAGAGTTGAAGTGAGCGTTCCCACGGAGCTGGGTTACACCGCCGAACACGAGTGGGTCTCGATCGAGGACGGGGTCGCCACGGTCGGCATCACGGCGTTCGCCGCCGAGTCCCTCGGCGACATCGTCTTCGTCGACCCCCCCGCGGCCGGGACCGCCGTGAGCGCGGGCGAGACCTGCGGCGAGGTGGAGTCCACCAAGTCCGTCAGCGACATCTACTCCCCCGTCGACGGCGAGGTCGTCGAGGTCAACCCCGACCTCGAGGGCGAGCCGGAGTCCATCAACTCCGACCCCTACGGCGCCTGGCTGTTCAAGGTGCGCCTGTCCGGGGAACCGGGCGAGCTGCTCTCCGCGGAGGAGTACACCAAGCTGACCGAAGGCGAGGACTGACCCCCGATGGCCACCGACAACACGCTCAACCAGAGCCTGAGCGAACTCGACCCGGAAGTCGCGGCCGCCGTCGACGCCGAACTGGGCCGCCAGCGCGACACCCTTGAAATGATCGCCTCGGAGAACTTCGCCCCGCAGGCCGTCATCGAGGCGCAGGGCACCGTCCTGACCAACAAGTACGCGGAGGGCTACCCCGGCCGCCGCTACTACGGCGGGTGCGAGCACGTCGAC
Source organism: Nocardiopsis sp. MT53 (assembly GCF_019598965.1). NCBI lineage: Bacteria > Bacillati > Actinomycetota > Actinomycetes > Streptosporangiales > Nocardiopsidaceae > Nocardiopsis > Nocardiopsis sp. MT53. The sequence goes on from NZ_CP080599.1 coordinate 655,951, forward strand.
GTCGTCGAGCAGCTCGCCATCGACCGGGCCAAGGCCCTGTTCGGCGCCGAGCACGCCAACGTGCAGCCGCACTCGGGCGCCCAGGCCAACACGGCCGTGTACTTCGCCCTGCTCAAGCCGGGCGACACCATCCTCGGTCTGGACCTGGCCCACGGCGGCCACCTGACCCACGGGATGCGCATCAACTACTCCGGCAAGGTCCTCAACGCCGTGGCGTACCACGTGCGCGACGAGGACGGCACCGTCGACTACGACGAGGTCGCCGCACTGGCCAAGGAGCACCAGCCCAAGATGATCGTCGCGGGCTGGTCCGCCTACCCGCGGCAGCTGGACTTCGCCCGGTTCCGGGAGATCGCCGACTCCGTGGGCGCCCTGCTCATGGTCGACATGGCGCACTTCGCCGGCCTGGTCGCGGCGGGCCTGCACCCCAACCCGGTGCCGTTCGCCGACGTGGTCACCACCACCACGCACAAGACCCTGGGCGGCCCGCGCGGCGGGCTGATCCTCACCAAGGCCGACCTGGCCAAGAAGATCAACTCCGCGGTGTTCCCCGGCATGCAGGGCGGTCCGCTGGAGCACGTGATCGCGGCCAAGGCCGTGGCGCTCAAGGTCGCGGCGGGCGAGGAGTTCGCCGACCGCCAGCGCCGCACCGTGTCCGGGGCCAAACTGCTCGCCGAGCGGCTGACCCGGCCGGACGCCGCCGAGGCCGGCGTCAAGGTGGCCTCCGGGGGGACGGACGTGCACCTGGTGCTGGTCGACCTGGTGGACTCCGAGCTCAACGGCCAGGAGGCCGAGGACCGGCTGCACGCCATCGGGATCACGGTCAACCGCAACGCGGTGCCCAACGACCCGCGGCCGCCGATGGTCACCTCGGGTCTGCGGATCGGCACCCCCGCGCTGGCCACGCGCGGGTTCGGCGACGAGGACTTCACCGAGGTCGCCGACGTCATCGCCGAGGCCCTCAAGCCGGAGTTCGACGCCGAGTCGCTGCGCGCCCGGGTCCGGGCCCTGACCGAGAAGTACCCGCTCTACCCCAACCTGTAGGGCCCCGCCGTGCGGGGCCGCCGGGCCCCGCACGGCGTTCGTCCGGCAGGCACGGCCCTGTGCTCAACGAGGAGGACAGACCTTTGGCCATCAGCGTGTTCGACCTGTTCAAGATCGGTATCGGACCGTCTAGTTCGCACACCGTCGGGCCGATGAAGGCCGCTCGCACGTTCGTCTCCCGGCTGCGGGAGAACGGGCTGCTGGACGAGGTGGCGCACGTGCGCGCGGAGCTGTACGGGTCGCTCGCCCTCACCGGCAGGGGGCACGGCAGCGACACGGCCGTCGTGCTCGGCCTGCTGGGCCACACCCCCGAGGGGGTGGACGTGGACTCCGTGCCCGCCCTGGTGGAGCGGGTGCGCGCCGAGCGCTCGATGGCCCTGGGCGGCCCGGCCGGGCCGACGGTGGACTTCGACCCGGCCGTGGACGTGGACTTCCGCCGCAAGGAGAGCCTGCCCGACCACCCCAACGGGATGCGGTTCGTCGCCCGGGACTCCGCCGGCGCCGAGCTGGCCGCCAAGGTGTACTACTCCGTGGGCGGCGGGTTCGTCGTGGACGAGCGGGCGGCGGGGGCCGACCGCATCAAGGCCGACGACACCGTGCTGCCCCACCCGTTCGACAGCGCCGAGGAGCTGCTGGCGCTGTGCGCGGAGACGGGCATGTCGATCAGCGCGGTCATGCGCGCCAACGAACGCGCCTTCGGCCGCACCGACGCCGAGATCACCGCCGGGCTCCTGGAGGTCTGGACGGTGATGCGCCAGTGCGTGCGCCGCGGGGTGACCACCGAGGGCACCCTGCCCGGCGGCCTGCGGGTGCCGCGCCGGGCGCACCGGCTGTACCGCCAGCTCGGCGGCAACTGCGACGACGCGGGGCTGCTCGCCCCCACCGCCGACGACCCCGACCCGATGCGCGGCAGCGACTGGATCACCCTGTACGCGCTGGCGGTCAACGAGGAGAACGCCGCGGGCGGCCGGGTGGTCACCGCGCCGACCAACGGCGCGGCGGGGATCGTCCCGGCGGTGCTGCACTACTACACGCACTTCAGCCCGGGCGCGGGTGAGGAGGGCGTGGTCCGGTTCCTGCTGACGGCCGGCGCGATCGGCATCCTGTTCAAGCAGAACGCGTCGATCTCCGGCGCCGAGGTGGGCTGCCAGGGCGAGGTCGGCTCGGCCTCCTCCATGGCCGCCGCGGGGCTGGCCGAGGTCCTCGGCGGCACCCCGGCCCAGGTGGAGAACGCCGCGGAGATCGCCATGGAGCACAATCTGGGCCTGACCTGCGACCCGATCGGCGGCCTGGTCCAGGTCCCCTGCATCGAACGCAACGCGCTGGCGTCGGTCAAGGCCATCAGCGCGGCCCGCATCGCGCTGCGCGGCGACGGCAGCCACTTCGTGTCCCTGGACAAGGTCATCAAGACCATGCGCGACACCGGCCGCGACATGCACGACAAGTACAAGGAGACCAGCCGCGGCGGCCTCGCCGTCAACGTCATCGAGTGCTGACGCGGGCCGCCGCGGCCGGGGCCGTCAGGCCGGGGCGTCGGCCGGGGCCGGTTCGGCGGGCTCGGCCGCCCGGGTGCAGAGGCTGACCGCGACCAGCGCGACCAGGGCCGCGGGCAGCGCCACGATGACGGCGTTGAGCCCGCCCGGGGACCCGGCGACCTGCCAGCCGATGGTGGTGGCCGTGCCCGCCACCAGGGCGGCGACGGCGCCGGCGGTGGTCGCCCGCTTCCAGAACAGCACCGACAGGACGACCGGGGTGATCGCCGCCCCGTAGATCGTGTAGGAGTACATCTGCAGCTCCAGCACGGTCGGGAAGAACAGGCCGAGGGCGACGCCCAGGACCGCGACGCCCAGGACCGACAGGCGCTGGACCAGGAGCTTGCGGCGCTCGCCCGCCCGCTCGCCCGCGAACCGGGCGTACAGGTCGTAGGCCACGTTGGAGGCCCCCGACAGCATGTACGAGGAGCCGGTGGTGATGACGAACGCGACCGCGCCCGCCAGGATGAGGCCGCCCAGGACGGCGGGCAGGTAGCCCTCGGAGGCCAGGCTGAGGATCGCCATGTCCCCGTCGATGCCGGGCATCAGGACCGCGGCCGCCGTGGCGAGCAGCACGACCGGGACGAAGACGAAGAAGCTGCCCACCAGCATGCCGAGCGTCGAGGAGCGGGCCTCCTTCTCGTCCTTGGCGGCGGCGAGCCGCTGGTACATGTTCTGGTCGGCGAGCAGCAGCAGGAAGAGCGGGAGGAAGTAGCCGAGCAGCTGGAGGGCGGTGAGCCCGCCGCTGAAGGTGGTGGCCTGCTCGGGGAGGCCGTCCCAGTAGGCGCCCGGCCCGCCGACGGCGGTGAGCACCAGCGGCACCGACACGATCAGGCCGAGCACGATGAGGATGGCCGAGAAGAAGTCGGTGTAGGCGACGGAGAAGAGCCCGCCGGTGATGGTCAGCACGGTCACGACCACCGCGACGAGCAGCGTCCCCTGGAACGCGCTCAGCGGGGTGACCAGGCTGACCACGTAGCCGCCGCCGACGAACTGGGAGGCGGTCAGGCCCAGGTAGGCGATGGTGGTGACGGCCGCGGCGACGGTGCGGACGCCGATGCCGAAGCGCGCCTCCAGCAGTTCGGGAATGGTGTGCCGCGAGGCCCTGCGGATCCGGCGGGCGGCCAGGAGCAGGACCAGGATCCCCAGCGGGGTCCCGGCGAAGAAGACCATCCCCGCGGTCGGGCCGTAGGTGTAGGCGAAGTTGGCGCCGCCGATGATGGTCCCGGAACCGACCCAGGTGACGAGCATGGTGGCGATCATGACCGGGCGCGGCAGGCTGCGCCCCGCGAACAGGAAGTCGTCGCCGCCGCGGAGCCTGCCCGAACGCAGGAAGTACAGGGCGACCCCCAGCATGGCCGCGATGTACACGGCGAGGATCACGAGATGGGTCGTTTGCATGGATCACCTTGCGGGGTTCGGGGTGGGGAGGGGGACCGCGGGGGGTCGGCGGTAGGGGCCATGAAAACAGCCCCGACCATGAAATGCAACACTTATTGCATTCGAGGTGACCCTGATCACATCACGTGGTTCCGTGTCCCATCGCCGCAGGTGGCCCGCCCCGCGGCCGCTCAGAAGAGCTCCGTCTCCTCCCACAGGCGCTCGGTGTCGCGCACCGCGCGCAGCACCCGCTCGCCCCCGATCCGGGCCAGCTCGGCCAGGACCGCGTGGATCACCGACATCGCCGGGGTCAGCGAGGGGAACATCCCCACGCCCTCACTGGGGACCAGCAGCACGTGGGCGGCCCCCTGCGCCAGCGGGGAGTCGCGGCGGTCGGTGATCACCGCCACCGGCACGGACCGCCCCGCCGCCACCCGGGCCGCCGAGCGCAGCGCGGTCGGCAGCCGCCACAGGTCGCAGGCCAGGAACAGGTCCTCCGGGCCCATCCGCGCCAGTGCGCTGACCAGCGCGGTCCCGCCCACCTCGAAGCGCACCACGTCGTACCCCATGATCCCCGCGGCGTGCGCGAGCTGCAGTCCCGGGGCCGCGAACGTGCCCGAGCCCACCACCCCGGTCCGGCGGGCGCCGTGGATGGCCGCGGCCAGGGCGCGCACCCGGTCCGGCTCGATCGTCGCCTCCAGGCCCCGCAGCCCCTCCCGGTCCGCCCGGAACGCGGCCTGCACGGGGTCCGCGTCGGACCCGGCGTGCTCGGCCAGGACCTCGCCCGCGCTGAGCGAGGCCAGGTAGCGGGAGCGCAGCTCCAGCCGGAGCGCCGGCCAGCCGGAGAACCCGAGCGTCTGCGCGGCCCTCACCACGGTCGCGACGTTCACGCCGGCCCGTTCGGCCACCTCCGCCGTACTGGCGTAGGAGGCGAACTTCTGCTCGTCCCGGAGCACCCGGACCACGCGCTCGGCGGCCCGGCCGAGCCGGCCGCCCCCCAGCGCGGCCTCGATCCAGTCCGCCATCGCACCTCCGTCCGGGCCGCCCGCCGGACCCCCCGGCGGGCGTGCCGCTCCCCCAAGCGATACCACCACCCGGGCACCGGACCGCAAAGGATGCAACATATATTGCATATAAGGCGTGGGTCACACGCCGGACCGCTCCACCGGAGGTATCCATGACACGCCCGTCCCGCCCGACGACCCTCTTCACCGGCGCAGGCCTGCTCGACCCCGGGGCCGGGACCCGCACCCCCGGCTGGCTCCTGGTCGAGGACGGCCGCATCGCGCGCAGCGGCGGCGACCCGGCCCCCGAGGTCGGCGACGCGGTCGAGGTCGTCGACCTGGGAGGGGCCACCCTCATGCCCGGGCTCATCGACGCCCACGTCCACCCGACCGCCTTCAGCGCCGACCTGGGCGCGGCCATGGACCACTCGCCCTCCTACGTCGCCGCCTACGCGGCCCGCTCCCTCAACGACATGCTCCGCCGCGGCTTCACGACCGTCCGCGACGTCGCCGGGGGCGACTGGGGGCTGGCCCGGGCCGTCGACGAGGGGCTCGTCGACGGCCCCCGGCTGATGTTCGGCGGCAAGGCGCTGTCCCAGACCGGCGGCCACGGCGACTTCCGGGGCCCCGGCCGCCAGGGCAACGGCACCCACGCCTGCTGCCCCGGGGCGGGCCTCGTCTGCGACGGCCCCACCGAGTTCCGCCGCGCGGCCCGCGAGCAGCTGCGCACCGGGGCCCACCACCTCAAGATCATGCTCTCCGGCGGCGTCGCCTCGCCCACCGACCGCATCGACTCCACCCAGTCCTCCGAGGACGAGATCCGCGCCGTGGTGGAGGAGGCCGAGGCGGCCAACCGCTACGTCACGGGCCACGCCTACACCGCCCGCGCGGTCAACCGCGGCCTGCGCCTGGGCGTGCGCTGCATCGAGCACGGCAACCTCATCGACGAGAGCAGCATCGAGCTGTTCCTGGAGCACGACGCCTTCCTGGTGCCCACCCTCGTCACCTACCGGGAGCTCGCCCGGCGGGGCGAGCAGGAGGGGCTGCCCCCCGAGAGCCGGGCGAAGGTCGACACGGTGCTGGCCCGGGGGCTGGACGCCCTGCGCGCGGCCCACGAGGCGGGGGTGAACCTGGTCTTCGGCAGCGACCTGCTCGGGGGCATGCAGGACCGGCAGAGCGAGGAGTTCGCCATCCGCGGCACGGTGCAGCCCGCCGCGGACGTCCTGCGCGCGGCCACCGTGAACGCCGCCCGCCTGCTCGGCCTGGAGGGAGAGGTCGGCACACTGCGCGAGGGCGCCCGCGCCGACCTCATCGTGGTCGACGGCGATCCGCTGGCCGACATCTCGGTGCTCGCCGACCCCGCGCGCACCATCCGCACCGTCCTGCGGGACGGCCTGGTCCGCCACCGGCGCGCCGACTCCCTCTGACACCGCGGGCCGACGCGGTCCCGCCACGGCACGGGCCGGCCCCGCCCCCGGCGGGGGCGGGGCCGGCCCACCGCGGTCAGGCGAGGCTGCGTCGGGGGTTCTTGGCCGGGGCGGTCATGGACATGCGGACCACCGCCGGGATGCTCTCCAGCTCCAGGGAGCGGCGCAGGTCGGCCAGCGCCTCGGAGCGCACCCGCCGCCACACGCCGGCGACGTCGGCGTCGTCGTCCAGGGTCAGCGCCAGCCGCAGGTGGGGCGCCTCGGCCGACTCGGTGAGGCGGGCCCGCGCCCGGCGCACGCCCGGGTAGTCGGCGACCTCCTGCTCCAGCGCGCTGCGCGCGACGCTCTCGGGCAGCTCCACCCGGCCCTCGGCGCCGCGTTCCAGCACCAGGCGGCCGACGGTGTCGTCGAACCCCTGCACCAGCAGCCACCGCAGCGCCAGGAACGCGGCGACGAACGCCACCGCCACCACCGCGTACGGCATCCAGCCGGCGGCCAGGAGGCCCCGGACCGTGTCGTTGAGCAGGGCGCCCCCGGCCACGTCCGCGCCGAACACCCCGCGTCCGGCCGCGAACGCCGCGGCGCCGGCCGCCAGCAGCACGATCCCCACCAGCAGCAGTCCCTGCCGGTTGCCCCGGGCCGACCTGCGTGCCCTGTTCCGTGCCATGGTCACCCCTCCGCGTAACGGACGTGGGTGGCGATCCGCAGGCTGCGCAGCGGCGCCAGCTCCTCCAGCCGCCGCTCCACGGCGGCGGTGACCTCCGCCGGCAGCTCCGGCGCCTCGCGCATCCCGGTGCGCACCTGCACCCGGATACGGCTGCCGCGCACGTGCACCCCCACCTGGTCGACGCCGCTGACGTCCTGGGCGGCGGCGGCCACCGCCCGGCGCAGGGCACTGCGGGTCATGCCGACGACCAGCGCCGGGTCGTCGGTGCGCAGCGCCGTCCAGTGCCCGCGCCCCGGCGCGAGCGCGGCCACGATCAGCACGAGCCCGATCAGGGCCAGCAGCGCGGACGCGATCTGCACCGACGGCTGCGACCACGTGGTGGCCTGCGCGTACTCCGTCGCGGTCCCGACGGGGAACAGTCCCAGCGGGCTGCCCGCCAGCGCCGCGATCACCTCGGCCGCGGCGAGGACCGCGACGACGAGGATCACGAACCCGGTGATCACCGCGGGCCATGACCGGCGGGGGCGGAACGTGTGGACGGCCACTCTCCTGGCCTTCCGGTCGACCCCCTGGTCGGGACGGCCGAGCACCTCTTCCACGGTGGTCATCACAACTCCTAGTACGGCGGTCCCCGACCGGGCCGGAAGGGCGTGCCCCTCCCGGCCCGCCGTCGCGGAGCGGTGGAACGGCGCGGTCAGCGCACCGTTTCGGCGATCTCGATGTCGATGTGGTGGACCTGCTTGCCGGTGACGTGCTCCACCCGCTCCCGGACCCGGGAGCGGACGAGCGCGGCGATCCGGCGCACGGGTTCGGGATAGTCCACGCGGATCCTCAGGCGCAGCAGGACGACGTCCCCGCTCACCCGGGCGCGCACCGCCCGGCCCCGGCTCGCCGCCCCCGCCCCGGCCACCTCGTCCACGGCGCGGGCGGCCGTCTTCTCGACGACCCCGTTCGCGATGTCCGTGCGCCCGCCGGGGTCGCGCAGCTCCCCGTCGCGGACGTGCCGCCCCCGGACGGCGGTGTGCTCCCGCTGCCGGGGGACGTCCTGTGTGCGTGTTCCCACCATGGCCGCGCCCGTCAGGCCGAACGCCGCGAGAACATCTCGCTCAGGTCGACGTCGCCCTCCATGGCCCGGCCCGCGACGAATCCGGCCAGGCCCAGGACCAGCACGAGCGCGAAGGCCACGAACCCGCCGAACGCGCCCGCCAACCCCAGCACCGTCCCGTAGGACAGTCCGACTATGGGCCACATGGCATCCCCCTTCATGTCCAGCGCTCATCTCGTTTGCGGTCGGGTCCGGGTGCCCGCCGCCCCGGCGACCACGTCCTCCACGCTGACGTGGACGGCGCGGCCGCCGGCGACCGGGGCGAGCGCCCTGCGGAGCTCGCCCGCGATCTCGGGCAGCGGCCGCCCGAAGTGGACCACGACGCCGACCTCGACGGTGTCCGGACGCACCGCCACCCCCCGGACGCGGCCGCCCGGAACGGGTGTGGACAGCGTCCCGAACGACCCCGCGGACAGTTCGACCACGTCCGGGGACCCCAGGGCCGCCCGGGCCACCCGCCGGGCGATCTCCCCCGGCTCGTCGACGCCGCCCATCACTACTGGACCCTGGGTGAGGAGTCCGCGCCGCCGCCGTCGCCGCGCGCGGACTCGCCGTCGTCGTCATCGGGCAGGTGGATGTCGTCCACCCTGATGTTGATCTCGGTGACCTCGAGACCGGTCATCTTCTCGATGGCGTTGGTGACGTTGCGGCGCACGGCCGCGGCGAGTTCCTGGATGGCGGTGCCGTACTCGACGACGACGTCGATGTCGACGGCGGTCTGCCGCTCCCCGACCTCGACGGACACGCCGCGGGCCACCGACCCCTTGTCCCCGCCGCCGGTGACGGCGTCCCTGACGGCCCCCATGGCGCGGGCGGCGCCGCCGCCCATGGCGTACACGCCGCCGATCTCACGGGCGGCCATGCCCGCGATCTTGGCGACCACGCCGTCCGCGATGTGGGTGTGGCCGCCCTCCGCGGCCCCTCCCCGCCGGTCCGCCTCGCGGGCGCCCGGCACCCTGGCCTCGGTCCTGGTATCCGACACTGGTCCCCCTACGCAGTGTGCAGACGAGCCCGTTCGGGCTCCGGTCGTATGGGCGGCGTCAGCGCTTGAAGACGTTCTTGATCTTCTCGCCGGCGTTCTCGACCGCCTCCTCCGCCTTGGCCTTGGCCTTGTCGGCGGTGTCCTTGGCGCGCGCCTTGGCCTGGTCGGCCTTGCCCTCGGCCTCCTTGGACCGGTCGCCGGCCGCCTTGCCGTAGGCCTCCTTGGCCTTGCCGCCCAGGTCGTCGAAGTGCTTGCCCATGTGTGTTCACGCCCCTTCGCCCGGGAGTTCCGTCCCGGGGTTTCGGACCGAAACCCGCGCCCCGTCTTCCCCGGGGACCGAACGGGTTTCGAACTAGATCACACCATATACACACTCTGGGTAGCCAACAAGGCACTCGGAGTAAGGTTTTGTGCGACAGAACAGGTAACGTCATCCCCATCCCTGCCCCAAAGACCACCCGGGAACCCTGTCACGGGCAGAAAACGAAGGGGCGCCCGAAGGCGCCCCTGGAACGTCCGAAACCGGCCGCGGACCGTCTCACCCGAAGACGACGGTCTTGTCCCCGTTGAGGAGGACCCGCCGCTGGGCGTGCCAGTTGACGGCGCGGGCCAGCGCCACCGACTCCAGGTCGCGGCCGATCTCGGTGAGCTTCTCGGGGCTGTCGGTGTGGTCCACCCGGGCCACCTCCTGCTCGATGATCGGCCCCTCGTCGAGGTCGGCGGTGACGTAGTGGGCGGTGGCGCCGATGAGCTTCACACCGCGCGCGTGCGCCTGGTGGTAGGGCCGGGCGCCCTTGAAGCTCGGCAGGAACGAGTGGTGGATGTTGATGATCCGCCCCGACATCTTGGTGCACAGCTTCTCGGACAGCACCTGCATGTACCGGGCCAGCACCACCAGGTCGACGTCGTAGGAGCCGACCAGCTCCAGCAGCCGGGCCTCCTGCTCGCCCTTGGTCTGCGGGGTCACCGGCAGGTGGTGGAAGTCCACCCCGTAGGAGTCGGCCAGGAACTCCAGGTCCGGGTGGTTGGAGACCACCGCGGCGATGTCGATGTCCAGCAGGCCGCTGCGGTGGCGGTAGAGCAGGTCGTTGAGGCAGTGCCCGAACTTGGAGACCATCACGATCATGCGGGGGCGCACGTCGCGCGGGCTGAGCGTCCACTCCACGGAGGTCCCGCCGGCGCCGCCGAAGTCCCCGGCCAGCGCCGCGAAGGCGCCGCGCAGGTCGTCCTCGCCGACGACCCCCCGCCCGCCCGCCTCGGCCACGAACTGCATGCGCAGGAAGAAGCGGCCGGTGTAGTGGTCGCCGTACTGCTGGCTCTCGGTGATGTTGCAGCCGTGGTCGGAGAGCAGGTTGGCCACCGCCGCGACGATGCCGCGGCTGTCGGGGCACGCCAGGGTCAGGATGTACTCGCGCTCGCTCATGGAGAGAAAACCGTTTCTGGGGTCGGACCGGCCGTACGGCCGTGACGTCCCAGGATATCCGCCACGGGGCGTCGCGGGGGCCCGGTCCGGAAGCGGTGGCGACCGGCACGGCCGGCTCGGACGCGCCCCCGGGCACGGCGGGGCGATTCCGGCGGACCACACGATTTCCGCCCAGGGAATATGAAAAGTATTCATGTTCTGGCATTCTCGGAGGCATGACAAGCCTGCGTGAGAAGTACGAGGCCGCGACGCGCGAACTCCAGGCCCCCTTCGCCGTGGTCGACCTGGCCGCCTTCCGCGCCAACGCGGCCGCCCTCACCGGCCGCGCGCACGGCAGGCCCATCCGGGTCGCCAGCAAGTCGGTGCGCTGCCGCGAGCTGATGCGCACCGTGCTGGAGACGCCCGGCTACGAGGGTGTCATGGCCTTCACCCTGCCCGAGGCGCTCTGGCTCGCCCAGGGGGACCCCGGCGGCCCCCTCGGCCGCGACATCCTGGTCGCCTACCCCACCGCCGACACCGGGGCCCTGGCCCGCCTGGCCGCCGACCCCGCGGCCTTGGGCTCCGTCACCCTCATGGTCGACGACACCGCCCACCTGGACCTCGTCTCCCGGGCCGTGGCCGCCGCCGAGCGCGACGGCACCCGGCCCTCCGACGCGCCCCCCGTCCGGGTCTGCCTGGACATCGACACCAGCTGGCAGCCGCTCGGCCCGCGGGTGCGCATCGGCAGCCTGCGCTCGCCCGTGCGCACCCCCGCGCAGGCCGCGGCCCTGGCCCGCGCCGTGGTGCGCCGTCCCGAGCTGCACCTGGACGGGATCATGGCCTACGAGGCGCAGATCGCCGGGGTCGGCGACGCCCCGCCCGGGCGCCCCCTCTTCGGCCGCGTCCTGCGCGCCGTCCAGCACCGCTCCGCCGTCGAACTGGCCAAGCGCCGCGCCGCCATCGTCCGCGCGGTCCGCGAGGTCGCCCCGCTCCGCTTCGTCAACGGCGGCGGCACCGGCAGCCTGCACACCACCGGCCGGGAGAAGGCCGTCACCGAGCTCGGCGCCGGGTCCGGCCTGTACCACCCGCACCTCTTCGACTACTACAGCGCCTTCCGGGGCCGACCGGCCGCCCTGTTCGCGCTGCCCGTCGTGCGCCGCCCCGCCCGCGGCGCGGTGACCGCGCTGGGCGGCGGCTACCTCGCCTCCGGGCCCGCGGACCCCCTGCGCCTGCCCGTCCCCCACCTGCCGGCCGGGCTGTCCTACAGCGCCAACGAGGGGGCCGGCGAGGTGCAGACCCCGCTGCTGGGCGCCGCGGCCGACACGCTGGAGATCGGCGACCGGGTGTGGATGCGCCACACCAAGGCCGGCGAGCTGTGCGAGCGATTCGACACCCTGCACCTCATCGACTCCGACACCGGCGCCTACGTGCGCGCCGTCCCCACCTACCGGGGCGAGGGCCGGACCTTCCTGTGAGAGGGGCCCGCGAAAACGCCGGAGGGGCCCGCGCCACGGGCGCGGGCCCCTCCTTTCCGTTCGTCCGTGCGTCCGCCGGACCTACGCGCGCCTGCGCCGCGCGATCAGGGCCACCACACCGACCGCGATCACCGCGCCGACGCCCACCGCGAGGATCACGGCCTCGGGGGGCAGCCGCCTGCGCGACTGGTAGGTGGTCACGACCTCCTCGTCGCCCCTGAGGAGGATGCTGCCCTCCTCGGGCTCGACCAGGTGGCTCTCCACCCGCACCGCGCCGCCGCCGACGACCAGGGCCCGTGCCTCGTCCAGGATCCGGCCGCCCGTCTCCTTGGCCTTCGCGACCTGGCGCCGCGCGATGTTCGCGGGCTTGGCCGTGACCACCAACTCGTCGATGGTCTCGGCGAGTCGCCGCTGCTCGCGGTTGATCTCGGCCTCGATCTCGGCCGGGGTCCGGCGCGGTTCGGTATCGCCTGCCGCCATCTGGGCCGCCTCTCTCATTAGCGCAGAGTCGTGTGAGATCCCGTGTCCGAGCCGGTGTCCCGGCCCTCGTCCTCCGCGCCGTCGGACGGACCGGAGAATCTCAGCGCGCCGTCGATTCCGTCGACCACGCGGAAGAAGTCCCGCGTGGACAACCACAGTTTATAGATGATGGCGATCTCGAACGCGAGGAGCAAAACACCCGCCACCGCGGTGATCCAGCCGATAGCGGACGGGGCGCCCGCCAGCGCGGCCACCACCGGGGCGACCACGAACACCGCCATCTGGAACTCGATGCCGCCGACCAGGTGGGTGCGCACCCGGCGCGCGTTGAGCGCCGACCAGAACCGCTGGTACCAGGGGAAGCGCGTACGGAACTCCTGGTGCAGGTCCACCTTGGGCAGGGTCAGGTCCGGCTGCTTGCCCGCCGTGCGCCGGTTGCGGTTCTCCCGCTCGGTCTGGGTGCGCAGGATGTCCTCCAGCACCGAGATGCCGTGCCGCAGCACCGCCTGCTCGCCGCCGTCGCTCATGGTGCGCCCGCCCGCGCCGGTCGCCGCGGAGGTGTCGTCCTCGTCCGGGCCCAGCATCGACAGGGTCGCCCGCGCCCGCTCCAGCGCCGCCGCCAGGTGCGAGCGCATCTCGCGGCGCACCTTGTACACCTGGAGCGCGTTGAGGTAGCGCAGCATGTCCAGGAACACCACGGCCAGGGCCAGCCACACGAACCACACCGGGTCCGCGCCCGGGTCGGCCTCCTCGGCCACCACGTACTGGCCGCCCATCAGGGCCACCACGCACACCAGCACCCGGAACCGGTCGGTCACGTAGTCCACCCAGGCGCCGAACACCGACTCGGTGCCGGTCAGCCGGGCCAGCTTGCCGTCCATGCAGTCCACCAGGAACGACAGGTAGTACAGGACCGCGCCCAGCAGCAGGAACTCCCGGTAGCCCAGGGCGAAGCACACCGCCGCGCCCAGGCCCAGGAAGAGCGCCAGCACCGTCAGCTGGTTGGGGGTGACGGAGGTACGGTTGGCGATCGGCCGCACCAGGCGGACCGCGATCGGGTCCACGAGGTACACCGTCCACCAGGAATCGCGCTCCTTGAGCGTGCGGTCCCTGACCTCGTCGAGCGTGAATGCAGGCATCGGTGCCGAGACTCCCAACCGACCAATCGTGAAGTGCGTCAACAATAGGTGATCGAACCGCCGCCCGATCCCAAAGCGTATGAACCGAACCGGAATCGCAACCGAAGCACGGGACTCCTCCGGCCCCGACACCACAGGGTCGTTAGTGTTGTCGGCGAGGCAGACCGGGGCCGCACCGGCGCCCGGCGACAGAGAGGAATCCCACGTGAGCGACCCCATCCGGCTGGAGCCCGGCGACCAGGCCCCCGACTTCACCCTGGAGGACGCCGACGGTGAGTCCGTGACGCTCAGCGAGGTCCTGGCCCGGACCGGCAAGAGCGTCGTGCTCTACTTCTACCCCGCCGCCATGACACCCGGCTGCACCACCGAGGCCTGCGACTTCCGCGACAACCTCCGCGACTTCGACGCCGCCGGCTTCACCGTCATCGGGGTGTCCCCCGACACCACGGACAAGCTGGCGAAGTTCCGCGACAAGGAGGGCCTGACCTTCACCCTCGTCGGCGACCCCGGCAAGGAGACCCTGCGGGCCTACGGCGCCTTCGGGGAGAAGAAGAACTACGGCCGCCTCGTCCAGGGCGTCATCCGCTCCACGGTGATCGTCGGCCCCGACGGCAAGGTCGCCAAGGCCTTCTACAACGTGAAGGCCACCGGCCACGTCGACCGCGTCAAGAAGGAGCTGGGCGTCTGACCGGCCCCTCCGGCCCGCCCAGCCGCGGGGTCGCGGAGTCCCGCGGCCCGGCGGCCGGGTCCCCCGCCGATCCCGGTACAGTTGTGCCCACGGGCACGCCCGGGGGCCGTAGTCCAATTGGCAGGAGACGCCAGCTTTAGGTGCTGTACAGTGCGGGTTCGAGTCCCGCCGGCCCCACCCACTCGGGACGCCCCCGCTCGGGGGCGCCCGCTCCGCGTCAGCGGCCCAGCAGGGCCCACAGGACGATCGCCAGCAGCACCAGCACGCCCACCGCCACCGCGGCGACCCGGGCCGGGGCGCCCGCACCGGTCCTGCCGGCGTGCCGCCCGGGGTTGGTGAGCCCCAGGGTGTCGGTGGACTCGCGCAGCGAGGCCACGAACGCGCTCATCGCCTCCGGGCTGTTGCGCAGCCGGTCGCTGATGTTCTCGGCCAGCACCCGGCCGCCCGCCTTGAAGTGCTCCCGGGCCGACTCGCGCTGCTCGGGGACCGCGGCCCCCGCCTCCCCGGCGCCCTCGCCGGCCTTCTCCGCGGTGGCCTCCCCGGACGCCGCCGGCTCCGCAGGCCCGGCGGCCATCGCGGCCTCGGGCGCGTCCGCGCGCTCGCCCTCCTCGGTGCTCCACGGGGCCAGCGCGGCGATGCGCAGCATCTTGGCGGCGTTGTCCGCGGTCAGCCGCTCGGCGGCCTCCACCTTGAGCAGGCCGGCCAGCGCCGGCGCCAGCGGGCCCGCCTTGGACGCCGGGGCGGGCTCCTCCAGCGGCTCCTGCCGCAGGATCTTGATGTAGCCCTTGCGGTCGTAGGGCGTGTGCCCCTCCACCGCCGCGTACAGGGTGGCGCCCAGCGACCACAGGTCCGAGGCCGGGCCGACCGGGCCCGCCTTGGCCCGCTCCGGCGACAGGTACGCCGGGGAGCCCACGATGCGGCCGGACTCGCTGAGCGCGGACTCGCCGTTCCACGCCGCCAGGCCGAAGTCGGTGAGCACCACGCGGCCGCCGCTGGTGATCATCACGTTGCCGGGCTTGACGTCGCGGTGCACGATGCCCTCGTTGTGCGCGACCTTCAGGGCGTCGATGAGCTGCAGCCCGATCTCGGCCACCCGCTGGTAGGGCAGCGGGCCGCCGACGTCGATGATCTCCTCCAGCGTGGAGGCCTCCAGCAGCTCCATGACGATCCACGGCCGGCCGTCCTCGTCGACCACGTCGAGGACCGTGATGAGGCTGGGGTGGCTCAGCCGCCCGGCCACGCGGGCCTCGCGGGTGGTGCGCTGGAGCAGGGACTCGCGGTCGGACCGGCTCAGGGATTCGGGGAGGCGCAGCTCCTTGACCGCGACCTCGCGGTCGATCACCAGGTCGACGGCGCGCCACACGGTCCCCACGCCGCCCCGGGCGATCTCCGAGACCAGCTGGTAGCGCCCCTTCAGCAGGCGCCCCTCAGGCGCGGCCACCGGGGCCTCCTGCGGATCCTGCGGGCGCCCGGAATCGGGCGCCGGCCCCGGGCGCTGTGTGTGGGGGTTGTCTAGGGAGGACACTGTTATCCACGGGTCCATTCACCGGCCATGGTGGCCTCCTGCGGAGCATTGCGGTCGCTGTCACCACGTAGGTGCACGGATCACTCGTTATACCAGCAGGACGTCGGGGCCCTGCCGGACGTTGCCATAACACCGGCACATAGGTTCGCTTTCGTTATGTCCGGGGAGAGCGAACCCATGCATCGCCGGCCCCTCCTTCACCCGTCCCGGGTCAGGAGGGGCCCACGTCCGGATGGGACGCGCCCGGAGGCGCATCGGTTCACCCGCGTCCCGGGTTTCACACCCAGAGCTCGTCGGGGGTGCGCACCTCGATCGGGCCGACGCCGGTCCCGGCGAGCGGGGAGCGCAGCCGCTCGGCGTCGCCGACGACGATCACCACGGCCTCCTCGGGGCGCAGGTACTCGACCGCGGCCGAGTCCAGGTCCTTCTTGGTGAGCCGCTCGTACCCGGCCCGGACGGTGTCCACGTGGTCGTCGGGCAGGTCGTGGACGACCATGTCCACCAGGGCCCCGGCCATCGAGCGGGCGGTGGAGTAGGTCACCGGCAGGCCGACCGTGTTGGCGTCGCGCACCGCGGTCAGCTCCTCCTCAGTGACCCCGCCCTCGCGCAGCTTCGCCACCTGCTCCAGGGAGGAGGTGATGGAGTGCGCGGTGGTGTCCGCCTCCACCTGCGCGGACATGAAGAACACCCCGCTGTCGCGGCGCAGGTCGAACCGCGCCCCGGCGCCGTAGGTGTAGCCCAGGCGCTCGCGCAGCTCCAGGTTGAGCCGGGAGGTGAACATGCCGCCCAGCACCTCGCCGATCCCCTCGGCGCGGGGCAGGTCCACCTGCGAGCGCGAGGGCGCCCGGTGCGCGATGACCAGGGCCGACTGCACCGATCCGGGGCGGTCGACGACCAGTACGCGGGGCAGCTCCCCGGGCGGCGGCGCGGGCTCGGTGATGGTCCGCGCGGGCGCCGGCGCGGTGTCCCCGAACACGGTCTTGCCCAGCTCCACCAGGTCGACGCCGCTCAGGTCGCCGACCACCACCAGGGTGCCCGCGACGGAGGCCAGGGTGTCGGCGTGGTAGGCGGCGACGGCCTCGGGGGTGATGTCGGCCAGCTTGACCGGGCCGCCGGCCAGCGGAGTGGCGTAGCGGCCGGTGAACAGCTGCCCGCCGAGGCTGCGCATGGCCAGGGTGCTGGCGGTGGCGGCCTCCAGCCAGAAGCGCTCCAGCAGCTGCTCGCGGCGCCGGACGATGTCGTCGGGCACCAGCGCGGGGCGGCGCACCGCGTCGGCGAAGAGCCGGACGGCCTCGCCCAGGCGGCCCACCGGGACGTCCACGCCGGTGATGAACCCGTCCCAGTTGATGCGGGACACCCACTCGGCGCCGTGCCGCTCCAGGGCCGGGGCCAGGGAGCTGTTGCCGTCGGGGCCGTCCTCCAGCACCTCGCTGGTCAGGGCGCCCACGCCCATGGCGTCGAGCGGCTCGACCGCGCCGCCGTAGGGGTGCACCAGCCGCACGGAGGCGAGGTACTGGCCGGGGACGTCGATCGCGACGACCGTGCCGCCGCCGACGGTGATCCGCTCAGGCCGGGGAAAGGTGTAGGAAGCCGGGGTACCGAGGTCCGGGCGGTTCTGCGACATGCTCAGAGACTCTTTCTGTGGTGGCTCGGCGGGACTCAGGCGTCGGCGGCGTCGGCGGCCGCGGCGGAGGCCTGCGCCTCGGCCTCCAGCGCCTCGGCGGCGGCCGCGGGCTCGGGGTCGAACCGGACGACGAGCCTGTTCTCGTCGACGAGCAGCCGCTCGGCGGCGGCCCGCACCTCCTCGGCCGTGATGTCCTGCCACCGGGCCGGCCAGGTCAGGGCCAGCTCGGGGTCGTCGAACAGCTGCGTGCAGGAGCTGATCGCGTCGGCCAGCCCGGCGGGGCCGGAGATGGACTGCAGGTGGTCCCGCTCCAGGACCGCGCGCGCCCGGTCGAGCTCCTCCTCGGTGACGCCCTGCGCGACCTTGGCGACCTCGGCGAGGATCTCGGCCTCCAGGGTGTCGCCGTCCACGTTCTCGCGGGCGAGCATGTTCACCAGCAGCAGGCTGTCGGTGTAGCGGAACGGCAGGACGTCGGCGGCGGCGCCGCCGTCGTCGGCGGCGATGGGGCGGTCCACGACCAGGGACCGGTACAGGCGGCTGCCCTGGCCCTGGCCGAGCACGGCCGAGAGCAGGTGGGCGACGTCGAACCCGCGCTCGCCGTAGGCGGGGGCGCGGTAGCACAGGAACACCCCGGCGGCCGGGACGGTCTCCACGACCAGGTCGCGCAGCGGACCGCCCAGCGGGGCGCGCAGGACCGCGTCGGGGGCCTGCGGGACCACCTCGCGGGCCGGGATGTCCCCGAAGTACTTCTCCACCCGGGCCCGCACGTCCTCCGGGTCCAGCTCGCTGACCACGGTGATGACGCAGTTGTCCGGGCCGTAGTGGGCCTTGTGGAAGGACTTGACGTAGTCCAGGTCCGCCGCGTCCAGGTCGGCCATGGAGCCGATGGTCGGGTGGTGGTAGGGGTGGCCCTCGGGGTAGGCCAGGCGCAGGATGCGCTCCAGGGCGGTCCCGTAGGGCTGGTTGTCGTAGCGCTGGCGGCGCTCGTTCTTGACCACGTCGCGCTGGTTGTCCAGCACCTCCTGGGTCATCCCGTCGCGCAGGGTCGCCAGGCGGTCGGCCTCCAACCACAGGATCCGGTCCAGGGCGTGGGCGGGGACCGTCTCGTAGTAGTTGGTGCGGTCGCTCGAGGTGGAGGCGTTGATGTCGCCGCCCAGGCGCTCGATCTCCTCGAAGTGCTCGCCCTTGGCGACGTTGCCGCTGCCCTGGAACATCAGGTGCTCGAAGAGGTGGGCGAACCCGGTCCGGCCGGGCACCTCGTGGCGGGACCCGACCCCGTACCACAGGTTCACGGCCGCCACCTGGCCGGTGGAGGCGGGCGCGGTCACCAGGCGCATCCCGTTCTCCAGCCTGTACTGAACCAACCGTCCCGCCGCTCCGATGCCGGTCACCAGTGCATGCACCCCGATTCACGCCGTCGCCTGTAGCCGGTCACCGCGCCGAAGCGGTGACGACTACGACCCTACGGCCTCCGGACACCCGGTGGACACCCGAACAGGCGCACCGGCCCGGGATCAGTTGCTGTAGCCGTCGGTGTTCATCGAGGCCGCCACCTGGTCGTAGACGGCGCTGTACTGGGAGTCGGCCGACCACACGTAGAGCAGCACGTCGCTGATCGGCAGGAACCACATGCGCACTTCGAAGGTGTCGTCGTTGGCGCAGGTCACCCGCCACACGGAGTGGTGGGACTTGAGGTCGTTGGCGTGCGTGGTGAAGTCGGAGACCGTCAGCTCCGCACCGGAGACGCCGATACCGCCGGAGGCCGCGGTGTTGAGGCTGCGGCAGCTGCTCGTGTCGTCCGCCCAGCCGTCGTCCTTGGCGTGGGCGTCGCCCTTCTTGGGCCATTCCCGCGGGTTGTTCTCCGCGGCCCGCGGGGTGAGCCGGATGGACCCGTAGGCACAGGCGGCCTGCCCGGGCGGGCTGGCGCACAGGGTGCCGCCCTCGTTCTGGATCTCCCAGCCCTCGGGCATGTCGATCGTGATGCCGTCGATGGTCTGGGAGGCGAACCCCTCGGGACCGGGCGGTTCGACGGCCGGAACGACGCCGCTGGCGCCCATCTCCAGGCCGGACTCCTCGCCGCCGCCCTCGTCGGAACCCCCGGAGCAGGCCGTGAGCAGCAGCAGGGAGGCCGCCGCGGCCGCCGCTCCCGCGGCGCGCGCGCCGCGCGTCCGATCCCCTCGCCCGTGGATGCCCGCCATCGCCTCGTCCCTCTCAAGCCGTGCGTTCCGCCGGTCAGAACACAGTCGACCTTAGGGCATGTTCCGGTAATACTCACCCGTCGCGGGACGCCCGGGGACCTCTCCCCGCGCCGCGCGGACCGCCCCGGCCCCGTCGTCCACAGGCGGCCGCGGGCGCCCCTCCCGGCGGGGCCCCGCCGACTACCCTGGGGCCATGGTGGACCTCGCGAAGATCACGCAACCCTTGTCCCTCGACCGGTTCGGCCCCCGCAGGGACGGACCCCTGGTGCTGGAGCTGGACCTGACCGAGGGGGTCGCCGACGAGGCCCCCGGGGACCCGATCGGCCAGCTCGTCAACCGCCGGCGCCAGCACTACCTGGACGTGGTGGAGGGGATCCGCCGCGGCGCCCGCGACCCGGGGGTGGCCGCGCTGCTGGTGCGGGTGGACGCCCGCTCCCTGGGGTTCGCCAAGGTGCAGGAGCTGCGCGCGTGCGTCGCCGACTTCCGCGCGTCCGGCAAGCCCGCCCTGGCCTGGGCCGACTCCTTCGGCGAGGCGGGCGACGGCAACCTGCCCTACTACCTGGCCTGCGCCTTCTCCGAGATCGTCATGGCGCCCACCGGCGTGCTGGGGCTGACCGGCCTGCGGCTCAAGAGCACCTTCGTCAAGGGCGCCCTGGACAAGGTGGGCCTGGACTACGAGGTCGGCAAGCGGTACGAGTACAAGAACGCGCTCAACGGGGTCACCGAGACCGGGTTCACCGACGCCCACCGGGAGGCGACCGAGCGGATCGTCACCTCGCTGGGCGACCAGCTGGTCGAGGGCGTGGCCGCGGCCCGCCCGCTCTCCGCCGACGAGGTGCGCGCCCTGCTCTCCCAGGGGCCGTTCATGGGCGACGAGGCGGTCGGGCACGGCCTGGTGGACCGCCTGGCCTACCGCGACGAGATCTACGCCGACCTGCTGTCCCGGGTGCGCGGCCAGGACGGCCCCGAGCCGCGGCTCGCCTTCGTCACCCGCTACCACCGCCGCAGCACCCCGGGGCCGCTCCCGCGGGTGGGCGGGGACGCCGACCACATCGCCCTGATCACCGCCACCGGGACGATCAGCCTGGGGCGCACCCGCCGCTCGCCGCTGGGCGGCGGCACGGTGATGGGCTCGGACACGGTGTGCGCGGCGTTCCGGGCCGCCCGCCGGGACCCGCACGTCAAGGCGGTGGTGTTCCGGGTGGACAGCCGGGGCGGGTCGCCCACGGCCTCCGACGCCATCCGCCGCGAGGCGGAGCTGACCCGCGAGGCGGGCATCCCGGTGGTGGTGACGATGGGCGACATCGCCGGGTCGGGCGGCTACTACGTGACGCTGGCCTCGGACGCGATCGTGGCCCAGCCGGGCACGCTGACCGGGTCCATCGGCGTCATCGTCGGCAAGCCGGTGGTGGGGCCGCTGCTGGAGCGGTACGGGATCACCAGCGACACGGTGGCCGTCGGCGAGCACGCCGGGATGTTCGACTCCGACCGGCCGTTCAGCGAGTCGGAGTGGGAGCGGGTCGACAACCTGCTGGACCGGGTGTACGAGGACTTCACCGGCAAGGTCGCCGCGGCGCGGGGCATGAGCCGGGACGAGGTGCACGAGGTGGCCCGGGGCCGGGTGTGGACCGGCCGGGACGCCGCCGAGCGCGGCCTGGTGGACACGCTGGGCGGGCTGGAGACGGCGGTGCGCATCGCCCGGGAGAAGGCGGGCGGCCGCGCGCTGCCGCTGCGCCCCTTCCCGCGCCAGAACCCGCTGGACCGGCTGCGCCCGCACGAGTCCAGCGAGGACCCGGCCGCCGCCCAGCCGCAGAGCTCCCTGAGCGCCTGGGGCCCGCTGCGCCACGTCGCCGCCGCCCTGGGCCTGCCCGAGGCCGGGCCCCTCACCATGCCCGACCCCGGACGTCTGCGGTAGCCGCCGGAGCGCGGCGGCCCGCGGCGGCCCCTCGCCGGCCGGGCCCGGCGGGCGGGGCCGGTGGGCGGGGCCGGTGGGCGGGGCCGCCGGGCGGCGAGCGGACCCGTACGGCGGACGGGGCACGGGGGGCGCCCGGTGCGGGAGGCGGCCCCGTACGGCGGGCGGAGCACGGGAGAGCACCCGGTGCAGCGGGCGGACCCGCACGGCGGACGGGGCACGAGAGGGCAATCCGGTGCGGGATGATCGGGGCGATGGACGTACACGCACGAGCAGGGGGTGACGGGGTGGGCGACCCGGTGGCGACCGGTCCTTACCTGGACGCGATGGGGCTGCTGCCGGTCGGGGTCGCGGTGGTGACCGTCGCCGACGGCCGGGACGACATCGGGGCGACGGTGAGCTCCTTCGGGTCCGTCTCGGCCGACCCCCCGGTGGTCTCGGTGAGCGTGGACTCCGACGGGTACGTGGCCGAGGTGATCGAAGAGGTCGGCGCGTTCGCGGTGAGCGTGCTCGGCGGCGGCCAGACGGCGCTGGCGGGCCGGTTCTCCGCCGAGGGCAGGCCCAGCGCCCGGCGGCTGGTGTCCGGCCTGGACCACCACCGCGGGGAGCACACCCGGGCGATCGTGCTGGACGACGCCCTGGCGGCGTTCGAGTGCCGGGTGCTGGACCACGTCGAGGTGGGCGACCACACCGTGTTCTTCGCCGCCGTGACCGCCCTGCCCGCCGTGCGCGGCACGGGCCCGGCGCTGGTGCGCCGCGCCGGCCGCTACCGCCCGGTCGACTGACCGCGCCGGAGCCCGGCGGCCCCGCGCGGCCCGGACCGTCCGGTCCCGGCCGCGCGGGGCGCCTCCGCGACCCGCCCTGCGCGCCCTCTCCCGCACCGCCGCGGGTCCCCGCCCGGCCCGGCGCGCCGGGCGACCGTCGGGCCGCGGCGGAGCGAAGGCCCGGAGGAGTACCTCCTAGGCCAGGTCCTGGGCGCCCAGCCACTCCTGGGCGACGTCGGCCGCCTCCTCGTTGTCGATGATGATCCGCTCGTTGAGCGCGGTCAGCTCCTCGGTGGTGAGCGCCGCCGACACCGCGTTCAGCACGGCGCGGGCGTCCTCGTCCACCTGCTCGGAGTTGATGAGCGGGGTGACGTTCTGGGCGCCGAACAGGTTCTCCGGGTCCTCCAGGACCACGAAGCCCTGCGCCGCGATCTGCGGGTCGGTGGTGAACAGGTTGGCGGCCTGCACGTCCCCGTCCGTGAGCGCCTGCGGGATCAGCGCCGGGTCCAGTGCCCGGAACTCGCCGAACTCCACACCGTAGGTGTCGGCCAGGCCCGGCACGCCCTGGGGCCGGGTCTCGAACTCCGGCGGGGCGCCCAGGGCCATGTCACCCGCCACCTCGGCCAGGTCGGCGATGCTGGTCAGCCCGTGCTCCTCGGCGGTCTGCGGGGTCACCGTGACGGAGTCCTTGTTCTCCGCCGCGGACGACTCCAGGATCTCCAGCCCCTCCGGCAGCGCCTCGGTGATGGCCGCGTTGGTCTCCTCCGCGGTGCCCACCGGGGCCTGGTCGTCGAGGTAGGCGAGGATGCCGCCGTTGTACTCCGGGAACACCGACAGCCGCCCGGACTCCACCTGCGAGTAGTACACCTCCCGGCTGCCGATGTTGAGCTGGTACTCCACCTCGAAGCCCTCGGCGGCCAGGGCGCGGCCGTAGATCTCGGCGAGCAGCGCGCTCTCGGGGAAGTCGGCCGAGCCGACGACGATGGCGCCGGAGCCGGAGCCCTCCTGGCCCCCTCCCCCGTTCTCCTCCTGGAAGGGGTCGCTGGCGCCGCAGGCGCTCAGCAACAGGACCAGGGGGAGCCCGGCGAGGGCGATCCGTGTCTTCATCTTCGGGAAACCTTCTCTCTCGTCGGCCCGCCGTGTCGGCGGACCCCTCACCGCGCGGTCGCGGCCTGCGCGCGCAGTCCGGGGGCGACCAGCAGGCGGCGCGCCCCGGCGAACAAAAGTGTGGTGACGACGGCCAGCGCCACCACGAGGACGGAACCGCCCAGGATCATGGACAGGTTCTGCTGGGCCTGGCCGTCGAAGATGTAGCGGCCCAGGCCGCCGACGCCCACGTAGGCGGCGATGGTGGCGGTCGCCACGACCTGGACGGCGGCGGTGCGCAGTCCGATCAGGATGAGCGGCAGCGCCACCGGCAGCTCCAGGCGCAGCAGGACCTCGCGGCCGCGCATGCCCATGCCCTGGGCGGCGTCGCGCAGCCCGGGGTCGACCGAGCGCACTCCCTCGTGGGTGTTGACCAGGATCGGCGGCACCGCCAGCGCCACCAGGGCGGCGGTGACCGGGACCAGGCCGATCCCGGCCGCCATGACGACGAGGAACAGCACGCCGATGGTGGGCAGCGCCCGGGCGAAGTTGGCCAGGCTCGCGGTGAGGAACCCGCCCACACCGGTGTGCCCGGTGAGCAGGCCGACGGGTACCGCGATGAGCGCCGACAGCACCAGGGCCAGCAGCGAGTAGTACACGTGCTCGCCGAGCCGGGCGGGGATGCCGGCGGACCCGCTCCACTGGGCGGGATCGCCGAACCAGGCGATGAGGCCGTCGAGGATCTCCACGGTCACCCCTTCCCCGGCAGTGCGACCGCCGTCGATTCGAGGGCCTCGGCTCCCGCGGGGGCCGCCGCGGCCCGGCGGCGGCGCCGGAACCCGGCGCGCGGCCGGTCGCGCCGGGTCCACGGGGTGAGCAGGCGCTGGGCCAGGACGAGCAGGGCGTCGGTGGCGAAGGCCAGCAGCACCACGAGCACGACGCCCACCACGATGGGCGCGTCGAACTGGCGGCGGAACCCGTCGCTGAGGATGAGCCGCCCCAGGCCGCCCAGGCCCACCAGGGAGGCGACGCTGACCATGCTGATGGTGGCCACCGACGCCACCCGCAGCCCGGCGATGATGACCGGCACCGCCACCGGCGTCTCCACCCGGACCAGGCGGCGCAGCGGGCCGAAGCCCATCGCCACGGCCGCCTGGCGGACGTGGTCGGGCACCTGGTTCAGCCCGTCGACCACGTTGGGCAGCAGGATGACCAGCGTGTACAGCGCCAGCGGCACGATCGCCGTCCAGTCGCTGAACCCGGTGTAGGGCAGCAGCAGGAAGAACAGGGCGATGGAGGGCACGGCGTAGAGCACGTTCACGCCGGTCAGCAGCGGCGGGTACAGCACCTTCCAGCGCACGCAGGCCAGGCCCAGCGGGACCGCCAGCACCAGCCCGATGGCGATGGAGGAGTACGCCAGGCGGACGTGCTCCACCAGCCGGGGCCGGATGCCCCGCCCCGGCTCCTCGGGGAAGTACCAGTTGGCCGCCGCCCAGTCCCACACGCCCTGGGCCCAGTCCCAGACCCCGGCGCTCATTCGGTCACCGACCACAGGGCGGCGCCGAGCTCGTCCTGGCTGACCACTCCCAGCACCCGGCCGTCGCCGTCCACTCCGACGGCGCGCCCGGCGGGCGAGAGCACGGCGGCGTCCAGCGCGGCGCGCAGGGAGTCGGTCTCCACCGTGAACGTGTGCCCGTAGGGGACGGTGTCCAGTTCGCCCAGGCGGATGCCGGAGGGGACGTCGGCCAGGGAGCGCTCGGAGATCCACCCCAGGGGCGCCCGGTCGGTGTCGACGACCAGCAGCCAGGGGTGTTCGGCGGCGATGTGGCGTACGTCCTCGACCTTGAGGTCGTCCTCGAAGACGACGTCGTCGCGCAGCGACAGGGTCCGGGCGGGGAAGAACGACAGCCGGCGCACGCCCCGGTCGTGGCCGACGAAGGATTCGACGAAGTCGTCGGCGGGGGTGGTGAGCAGCCGCTCGGGGGTGTCGTACTGGGCGAGTTCGCCGCCGGGGCGGAACACCGCGATGCGGTCGCCCAGGCGCACGGCCTCGTCGATGTCGTGGGTGACGAACACGATGGTCTTGTGCAGCTCCTGCTGGAGCCGCAGCAGCTCGTCCTGGAGCCCGGTGCGCACCACGGGGTCGACGGCGCTGAAGGGCTCGTCCATGAGCAGGACGGGCGGGTCGGCGGCCAGGGCGCGGGCGACGCCGACGCGCTGCTGCTGCCCGCCGGAGAGCTGGTGGGGCCAGCGGCGGCCCATGGCGGGGTCGAGGCCGACCAGCTCCATGAGCTCGGCGGCGCGGGCGCGGGCGGCCCTCCTGGGCGTGCCCACCAGCAGCGGCACGGTCGCGATGTTGTCCAGGACGGTGCGGTGCGGGAACAGCCCGGCCTGCTGGATGACGTACCCGATGCCGCGGCGCAGCAGGGCGGGGTCGCGTTCGCGGATGTCGACGCCGTCGATGCGCACGGTCCCCCGGGTGGGCTCGACCATGCGGTTGATCATCCGCAGGGACGTGGTCTTGCCGCTGCCGGAGGGGCCGACGAAGACCGTCGTCCGGCCGGTCTCGACGGTGAGGTCGAGGTCGGCGACGGCGACGGTGCCGTCGGGGTAGTGCTTGGCGGCGCCCTCGAAGGTGATCATCGGGGTCTCCAGTCCGGGGCGGGGCGGATGGTACGGGTGCGGGCCCTGCGGGAGGGGGGACCCCGGGGGCGGACCGTTCGACGGTACCCGTGTTCGAGTCCGCCAAACGGGAAGGACGCACACCGTGACCGAATCGCCCTATTACACACTTTTCCCGTCGGCGAGAGGGGGATTGGGGAGGAGCGCCGCGGCGGCGGGGGCCGCGGCGGGCCGTCAGGCCCTTTCCAGGGCCCACTCCGCGATCCGGTGCAGGTCGTCGGCGACCAGGTCGGCCCGTGCCGCGTGGGGCGAGGCGGAGTGCCGGTACCCGTAGATCCCCCGGCGCAGCAGGGCCGTCCTCATGCCCGCCCGCAGCGCGGGCAGCACGTCGTTGTCGACCCGGTCGCCCACGTAGAGGATCTCCTCGGCCGAGATCCCGGGCCGGACCAGGGCGGCCAGGTCCAGGACCCGGTCGAAGAACTCCGGCTCCGGCTTCTTCACGCCCCAGGTGTCGGAGATGCCGATCCCGTCCACGCCCAGCCCCATCGCCTCCAGGGCGGGCCCGGCCTCGGGCGGCTGGTTCCCGGCGATGACCAGCGACAGGCCGCCCCGGCGCATGGTCTCGAACGCGGGCCGCACGTCCGGGTACAGGTCCTTCTCCCCGAAGTGCTCGCGCTCGCCGTCCGGGTCCTCGGCCCGCCAGCGCTCGCTCTCGGCCGCCAGGTCGAATCCGGGCACCAGCAGGCGGAACCCGTCGGTGAGGGTGCCGCCGTCGGCCAGGACACCGCCGATGGTGCCGAAGAACGCCATGTGCGGGATCCCGAACCGGTCCGCCCAGCGCTCGAAGATCCGCGTCTCGTCGACCAGTGTTTCCCCGACGTCGAACACCACAGTACGAATAGCCACGTCGGGGAAGTCTACTTGTCCCCCGCACCCTGTCCGGGGGGCCGCAGCACCGCGAAGGCGTCGGTGATCTGCAGGCTCCGCGACCGGAACCGGAACAGCGCCGCGGGCCGGCCGCCCGAGCGGCCCGAGGGCACCGAGCGCCCGGTCTCCTCGATCTGCCCCCGGCGCAGCAGCACCCGGCGCAGGTTGGTGGCGGCCACGTCGTGCCCCAGCGCGGCCCGGTAGTAGCCCGACAGCTCCGACATGGTGAACTCCGGCGGGGCCAGGGCGAACCCCACGTTGGTGTAGCTGAGCTTGGCTCGCAGCCTCTGGCGCCCGGAGCGGACGATGGAGGCGTGGTCGAAGGCCATCGGCGGCAGGTCGCCGGCGGGGTGCCAGCGGGTGTCGGCGGGCACCACGGGGTCGATGCCGGCCGGGACCAGGCCCAGGTAGGCGGTGGCCAGGGTGCGGCGCTCGGGGTGGCGCTCGGGGTCGCTGCGCGTCTCCAGCTGCTCCAGGTGCGCCAGGTCGCGCACGTCGACCTTCTGGGCGAGCTGGCGGCTGATGGAGGCGCCCAGGCTCTCGTCGGCCCGCAGCCTGCCGCCGGGCAGCGCCCACTCCCCCTCGCAGGGCGGCAGCGCGCGGCGCCACAGCAGGACGCACAGCTCTCCGGCGCGGATCTGGAGGACGACGGCGAGCGCCTCGTGCGCCGAGAGGCCCGTGTCCTCGACCACGGCGCCCACCACCTGTCCGTTTGCTTCCGGGCTGTTCACCCTGTCCCTTCCGTTCCCCGACATGTTAAGCTGCGACAGGTTTGTGCCTGACAGACAAAAACCCTGTCTCCCGCACCGACCAGCCACGGCGCGGCGTCCACGCCCGCCCACAGCCTCAAGGAAGTAGTACGGACATGGCACCGGTCACCGCCTCGGCGGACACCATGACCAGGCAGGAATGGGCCGCGGAGGTCCGCCGCCTGGCGCAGGAGCGCGACGCGGTCATCCTCGCGCACAACTACCAGCGCCCGGAAATCCAGGACGTCGCGCACCATACCGGCGACTCCCTGGCCCTGTCCCGCCTGGCCGCCACCGTCGACGCGGGCACCATCGTCTTCTGCGGCGTGCACTTCATGGCCGAGACCGCCAAGATCCTGGCCCCGGAGAAGACGGTCCTGCTGCCCGACCCGGCGGCCGGCTGCTCCCTGGCCGACACCATCACCGCCGAGCAGGTGCGCGAGTGGAAGGCGCAGCACCCGGGCGCGGTCGTCGTCGCGTACGTCAACACCACCGCCGCGGTCAAGGCCGAGACCGACATCTGCTGCACCTCCTCCAACGCCGCCGACGTCATCCGGTCGATCCCCGAGGACCGGGAGATCCTGTTCCTCCCGGACCAGTTCCTGGGCGCCCACGTCAAGCGCGTCACCGGCCGCGACAACATCCACATCTGGATG
Source organism: Nocardiopsis sp. MT53 (assembly GCF_019598965.1). Taxonomy (NCBI): domain Bacteria; kingdom Bacillati; phylum Actinomycetota; class Actinomycetes; order Streptosporangiales; family Nocardiopsidaceae; genus Nocardiopsis; species Nocardiopsis sp. MT53. The sequence goes on from NZ_CP080599.1 coordinate 684,339, forward strand.
GGCGAGTGCCACGTCCACGCCGGCATCGACGGGCACACCCTGCGGCAGCGCGTGGAGTCCGAGCCCGACGCCGAGGTCTACGTGCACCCCGAGTGCGGCTGCGCCACCTCCGCCCTGTACCTGGTCGGCAGCGGCGCCGTCCCGCAGGAGCGCGTCAAGGTCCTGTCGACCGGCGGCATGCTCACCGCGGCCGAGAACACCACCGCCAAGAAGGTCCTCATCGCGACCGAGACCGGCATGCTGCACCAGCTGCGCAACGCCAACCCCAGGACCGAGTTCGAGGCGGTCAACTCGCGCGCCGAGTGCCACTACATGAAGATGATCGACGCCGACAAGCTGCTGAACTCGCTGCGCTTCGGCACCACGGAGATCACCGTGGACGCCGGCACCGCGGAGCGGGCCCGCCGCTCCGTCGAGCGCATGATCGCCATCGGCTCGCCCTCGCGCGGAGGCGAGTGAACCGGGCCCCTCACCCCGCGCGAGGCCCCGGAGACCCGGCGTGAGGTAACAGAAACCTCACCTTCACGCCACAGTCCCCGGATTCCCCCGCGCGGTCCGACTCCCCCCACTACCGTCTGCGGTGTGGGGGGAGAATCGTGACCAGAGGCAACGAAAGAGACGAACCGGGTCCGGAGCCGGTCGAGGCGCTCTACGACGCCTTCGCGCCGGTCCTGTACCGGTACGCCTGGTCCCTGCTGGGCGAGGGCCCCGGCACCGCCGACGCCGTGCACGACGGACTGGTCGCCGCGTGCACGCTCACCGAGCGGCCGGCCGACCCGGCCGAGCGCACCCCCTGGCTGTACGCCCTGGTCCGGGCGGCCGCCCGCCGCCGCGGGTTCGTCCACGTGTGCCCCTACGCCCGGCTGGCCACCGTGCCCGCCGAGGAGCCGGTCGCGCGCATGTTCTCCCGCCTCCCGGCCAGCCACCGCGAACTGGTCGAGCTCCACCTGCGCCACGCGCTGCCCGCCTCGGCGATCGCCCGCGTCCTGGGCCTGGACCACGACCTGTGCGCCGAGCTGTCCCGCTCGGCGGTGCGCCGCGCCGCCGACGGTCTGGCCGAGGCCCGCGACCCCCGGCGCGCCGCACGCGCCCGCGAGCGCGTGCCCGCCGACGAGGGGCCGCCCTCGCCGGCCGGCTGGCGCGCCCGGATGGAGGAGGTCTCCACCGCCCTGGCCCTGCTCCGCCCGCCGGGTCCGCCCCCGGGCCTGCGCGACCGGGTCCTGGAGACCTGCACCGACCCCGGCCTGGAGGGGGAGCGCCGCCGCATCGCCCGGGAGATGCACCCGCTCACCTCCGAGGGCTACCCGCTGCACCGCTCCCGGGCCGCCGAGGACGCCGCCGGCCTCGGCGGCGAGGACGAAGGGGACGGGACCGCCGAGGCGCGGGCGCCGCGCCCCGCCCGCGTCCTGCCGGGCGACCGGCTGAGCACCGCCGACCACCCGGTCCGGGAGGAGCACCGGGCCCCGCTGCCCGGCCCCGGGGGCGCGGACGAGGACCCCGAGGAGACCGCGCCCCGGCGCTCGCGCCGGGCGCTGCCTGTGGTCGCCGGACTGGCCACCGCCGCCCTGGCCATGGCGCTGTGGGGCTGGGCGGGCGCCTCGGAGGAGCCCGCCACCGTCATCGGCACGGGCCCGGACGCCCCCCGGCCCGCCGGCCCGGTGCTCACCGGGGCGGAGACCGCCTCCAGCGCCGCCGACACCCGGCCCGAGGCCGGCCCCACCACTCCGGGGGCACCGGCGTCGGGCGCGCCCGACGCGCCGGAGACCGGGCAGGAGGAGCCGCGGGAGGAGACCGCCCCCGAAGAGCCGCAGGCCCCGCCGGCCGCCCCGGCCGACCCCGGCGACCCGCCCCGGGAGGAGCCCCCCGCGGGGGAGGCCCCGTCGCAGTCGCCCTCGCCCGGCCCCGGAGACGACGACGCCTCCGGCGGGGAACCCGGCGATGACGGGTCCGAGCGCGGAGGCGGTCTGATCAGCGGCCTGCTGGGCCTGCTCCTGGGCGGTGGCTGACGCCCGGGTCCCTGCGGGGCGGAGGTCCGGTCTAGAAGGAGGCGAGGAGGCGCTCGGCGGCGACGTGCAGCCGCCGCTCGACCTCGTCGACGTCGCGGCGGCCCTTGAGGACCTCCACCAGCTCGAAGATCCACACGCTGGTGAGCGACCCGGCCAGCACGTAGTCCACGCCCTCGCGGTCGATGTCGGGGGCGTCCTCGCCGGCGTCCTCGACCGCCAGCGAGCCGGTGGCCACTCGCCAGACCAGGTCGGTGATGCGGACGTCCAGCTCGATCTTGACCTCGGCCATGATGAGCGAGCGCACCAGCGCGTCGGCCAGCTCCGGCTCGCGCATCAGCCCCCGGGTGGCGCGCAGCAGCACGTCCACGGCGCGGCCCGCGGGGGTGTCGGCGGTGGGCGGACGGCGGACGATGCCGCCCTCCAGCAGGTCGAGCTCCTCGGTGACCACGGCCACGACGAGGTCCATCTTGGAGGGGAAGTAGCGGTAGAGGGTGCCCAGGGCGACCCCCGCCCGCTCGGCGACCGAGCGCATCTGCATGGCCTCGACGCCGCCGCGCACGGCCAGGGCCGCCGCGGTCTGCACGATGCGCTTGCGTCGCTGGGTCTGGCTTCGCGACATGGTTCCGATCGGCGCCTGTACCGCCACAGGATCTCTCCCCTTCGTCGTCGGTCGCGCCGACTGCTCGCCGCAGCACCGAGAGGGCTACCAGGTGTGGCCGAAGCCCGTCCGGAGCACCGACCTTATGAGAACACGTTATCCAACCGCTTCCCGTTCGCGCAGCGGTTCCCTCCCATGATTCACGCCTCATTGACCGGCAGGGCAGCGGCCTTACGGAACCGATCCAGGGTTTTTGGGAACGCTGGTACAGGATTTATAGAATATGTTCTATTTCGCTCCGGGACGGGTCGTCCACCCCCGGCGGTCACGCTGGGTGAACCCCCGCCGCCGGACCTCCGCCCGGCCGCGATCGGCGCACGCCCCCCACTCTAGAATCGAATCCGATTCTGTTTCCAGTGAGAGGCCGCCCATGCCCGAGACACCCCCCGTCGAGGACCTCGGAGACGGCGTGTGGAGCCTGCCGGTGCCCATCCCCGGCAACCCCCTCGGCTTCACCTACGTCTACGTCCTGACCGGCTCCGACGGCCCCGTCCTCATCGACACCGGCTGGGACCACGACGACTCCTGGGACGCCCTGGTCAAGGGCCTGGCCCGGATCGGCCACACTGTCGGGGAGGTGCGCGGCGCCGTCCTCACCCACTTCCACCCCGACCACACCGGGCTCACCGGGCGGCTGCGCGAGTCCTCCGACGCCTGGCTGGCCATGCACCCCGCCGACATCACCGTCACCGAGCGCATGCTCGCCCTCGACGGCGACGCCCGCCTGCGCTCGCTGGCCGACCAGATGCGCGCCGCCGGATTCCCCGAGGACGACGTCGACGAACTCCTGGCCGGCCCCCGCTACTCCCCTCCCCCGGTCGTCCCCGACCTCCCCCTGGCCGACGGCGCCCGCGTGGACCTGCCCGGCCGCGACCTGCGCGCCGTGTGGACCCCCGGCCACACCCCCGGCCACCTGTGCCTGCACCTGGCCGACGGCGGACTCCTGTTCACCGGCGACCACGTCCTGCCGCGCATCACCCCGCACGTGGGGCGGTTCCCGCTGACCACCGGCGAGGGCGACCCGCTCGGCGACTTCCTCGCCTCCCAGCGGGCCGTCGGGGGCCTGCCCGGCGCCGACACGCTGGTGTGCCTTCCCTCACACGAGCGCCGTTTCACCGGGCTGGGCGCCCGGACCGCCGAGATCGTCGAGCACCACGAGGACCGCGTCGCCGAGATCCTGGCCCTGCTCCGGGCCGCGGGCCCCGCCACCCTGTGGGAGGCCGCCGCCGGCCTCACCTGGCGCCGGCCCTGGGCCGACATGAGCGTCCGCTCCCGCCACATGGCCGCCGCCGAGACCGCGGCGCACCTGCGCCTGGCCGAGGAGCGCGGGCTGGCCGCCCTCACCGGAACACCCGCCCTGCCCCGCTGGGTCGCCGTCACCGGGCCCGATGCACCGGCATAGGATCCCTACCAACCGGCCCGGGGGCCGACCCGAACACAACTGACGAGTAACATATGGGACGCCCGTACCCGCCACCGGCCCGGCCCGCGCGCGACGCCCGGCGGCGACCACCCCGCCCACCGAGGCGGCCGGGCCCCGCGACCCAACGAAGAGGTGGACTCTTGACCCAGTCGGGCAAAAGCACGGGACCGCACCCCGACCGCCCCCTGCGCGTGGCCCTGCTCTCCTACCGGAGCAAGCAGCACGTGGGCGGCCAGGGCGTGTACGTCCGCCACCTGTCCCGCGAGCTCGCCGCACTGGGCCACGAGGTCACCGTCTTCTCCGGCCAGCCCTACCCCGTCCTGGACGAGGGCGTCACCCTGGAGAAGATCCCCTCCCTCGACCTCTACAACGACGCCGACCCCTTCGTCGCCCCGCCGCTGCGCGAGTGGCGCGACTGGATCGACGCCCTGGAGGTCGCCACCATGTGGACCGCCGGGTTCCCCGAGCCGCTCACCTTCTCCCTGCGCGCCAACCGCGAGCTCCGCCGCCGCCTGGGCGAGTTCGACGTCGTCCACGACAACCAGACCCTGGGCTGGGGCCTGCTCGGCATCAAGTCCGCCGGGATCCCCCTGGTCACCACCATCCACCACCCCATCAGCGTCGACCGCCGCATCGAGATCGACGAGGCGCAGGGGTGGCAGAAGCTCTCCAAGCGCCGCTGGTACGGGTTCGTCAGGATGCAGGCCAGGGTGGCCCGCCGCCTCGACCCCATCCTGGTGCCCTCCCGGTCCTCCGCCGACGACATCACCCGCGAGTTCGGCGTGGCCCCCGAGGCCATGGAGGTCACCCCCCTGGGCGTCGACACCCGCTACTTCCACCCGCGCCCGGAGGTCCGGCGCGTCCCCGGCCGCATCGTGTGCACCGCCAGCGCCGACAGCCCCCTCAAGGGCGTCGCCACCCTGCTGCGCGCCACCGCCGAACTCGCCGCCGAGCGCGACGTCACCCTGACCGTCGTCAGCAGACCCCGCCCCGGCGGGCCCACCGACCGGCTGGTCGACGAACTCGGCCTGCGCGACCGCGTCGAGTTCGTCAGCGGCATCGACGACACCGCGCTGGCCGAACTCATCGCCACCGCGCAGGTCGCCGTCGTCCCGTCCTTCTACGAGGGCTTCTCCCTGCCCGCCGTCGAGGCCATGGCCTGCGCCACCCCGCTCATCGCCAGCCGCGCCGGGGCGCTGCCCGAGGTCGTGGGCACCGACGGCGACGCCGGCCGCCTCATCGCCCCCGGCGACCCCGGCCTGCTGGCCGCCGAGCTCGCCCGCCTCCTCGACGACGACGCCGAGCGCGAACGCATGGGCGCCGCCGCCTGGCGCCGCGTCCAGGAACGCTTCACCTGGCGGGCGGTGGCCGAGCTGACCGCCCGCCGCTACGCGTCCACGATCGCGTCCGCCACCGGCCGACGCCCCGCCGACGGGGACAGCCGCCCCGCCCCCGCCCGGGCCAACGGCGCCTGAGCACCTTTTTCGCAGAACACGAGGGAGCCTCCACTGATCACCGTCGACTTCACCCTGTTCCCCGTCGGTCCGGGCGACCGCGTGCTCGACCTGGGCTGCGGCGGCGGCCGCCACGCCTTCGAGGTCTACCGCCGCGGCGCCGACATCGTCGCCTTCGACCAGAACGTCGAGGACCTGGCCTCCGTCGAGACCATGTTCGCCGCCATGAAGGAGGAGGGCGAGGCCCCCGCCTCCGCCACCGCGGAGACCGTCAAGGGCGACGCCCTCGACATGCCCTTCGACGAGGGCTCCTTCGACCGCGTCATCGCCGCGGAGATCTTCGAGCACATCCCGCACGACACCGCCGCCATGAAGGAGCTGTACCGGGTCCTCAGGCCCGGCGGCATCGCCGCGGTGACCGTGCCCAGCTTCCTGCCCGAGCGCATCTGCTGGGCCCTCTCGGAGGAGTACCACACCAACGAGGGCGGCCACATCCGCATCTACACCCGCGCCGAGCTGGAGGCCAAGCTCAAGGCCACCGGGTTCCTGATCGGCCCGCACCACCACGCGCACGCCCTGCACGCGCCCTACTGGTGGATCAAGTGCGCGGTGGGCACCGACAACAACGACCACCCGCTCGCCAAGGCCTACCACGAGCTGCTCGTCTGGGACATGTTCCAGGCCCCCAAGGTGACCCGGGTGGCCGAGCGCCTGCTCAACCCGGTCATCGGCAAGAGCGTGGTCGTGTACGTGCGCAAGCCGCTCGACGCCGCCTGATGTCCGTCGTCACCGCACCGGACGACCTGACCCTGCGCCTGCCCGGCGTGCTGGACGCCGGGCAGCTGCTGCGCTCCGCCGACTACCTGGCACGCAGCCAGGAGGCCACCGGCGCCCTGCCCTGGTTCCCCGGCGGCCACACCGACGTGTGGGACCACGTCGAGTGCGCCATGGCGCTGACCGTCACCGGCCTGTGGGAGCCCGCGCACGCCGCGGCCGCCCGCCGCGCCTACCGGTGGCTGGCCGGCGCCCGCCACCCCGGCGGCGGCTGGCCCGCCAAGTTCCGCCAGGGCGTCCCCGCGACCGAGCTCCGCGAGGCCAACCACGCCGCCTACCCGGCCGTGGGGGCGTTCCACCACCTGCTCGTCACCGGGGACACGGCCTTCGCCGAGGAGCTGTGGCCCGTCGTCGAGGACGGCCTGGAGTTCGTGCTGGCCCTGCGCGGCGAACGCGGGGAGATCCTGTGGGCGCGCGGGGAGGACGGGTCCCCCGGCGACCACGCCCTGCTCACCGTCTGCGCCAGCGTGCACCACGCGCTGCGCTGCGGCGCCGCCCTGGGCGAGCGGCTGGGCCGCCCCCGCCCGGAGTGGACCAAGGCCGCCGACCGGCTGTCCGACCTCATCAACGACGACGAGGACCTGTTCGCCGACCGCGGCCGGTTCTCGATGGACTGGTTCTACCCGATCCTGGGCGGCGCCGTCCGCGGCGAGGCCGCCCACGCGCGCCTGGCCGAGCGCTGGGACCGGTTCGTGGTCCCGGGCCTGGGCGTGCGCTGCGTCGACGACCAGCCCTGGGTCACCGCCGCCGAGACCTCCGAACTGGTCCTGGCCCTGGCCGCCGTGGGCCGGACCGGGGACGGCGTGCGCATCCTGCGCGAGGTGCAGCACCTGCGCGACGGCGACGACGGCGTCTACTGGACCGGCTACCAGTTCGCCGAGCAGGTGCGCTGGCCGGTGGAGCGCAGCACCTGGACCACCGCCGCCGTGATCCTCGCCGTGGACGCCCTCACCCGGACCACACCGGGGTCGCAGGTGTTCCTGCACACCTGGGACGGGTGAGCCCGGGCGCACACGGCGAAGGGGCCGCGGACGTCGCCGTCCGCGGCCCCTTCGCACTCGCCCCGCCCGGCGGGGTCAGCCGGCCGGGAACTCCCTGACCTCCTCGCGGGCCGGCGGGGTCTCCCCGCCGCCGCCCTCGCCGTCACCCGGCCCGGGGAACTCCGGAACCTCCGGGACCTCCGGCGTGCCCGGGTTCTCCGGGGTCTCCGGGACCTCGGGGACCTCCGGCGTGCCCGGGTCCTGCGGCGTCTCCTCCGGCAGCTCCTCCACCGGCTCCTCCGGAGCCTGGGTGGACGGGTCCGGCGCCCAGTACTGGGTGGACCCGGCGAACGCGGGCGGCGGGAACTCCTTGCGCTCGTACCCCTCCATCGCCCGCTGCATGTAGTCGCGCCAGATCGGCGCCGCCACACCGCCACCGGAGATGTCGTAGCCGGGGATGCCGAACGACTGGTTGTTCTCGTTGTAGACGCCCACGGCCGTGGACAGCTGCGGGGTGTACCCGACGAACCAGGCGGCGACACTGTCCGAGGTGGTACCGGTCTTGCCCGCCACCGGGTGCGTCCAGAAGTTCGCCGAGGTACCGGTACCGCCCTGGACCACCTGCTCCAGCGCGTAGGTGACGTCCGCGGCGGTCGACTCCTTGATCGCCTGCCGGGACTCCACCTCGGGGCGCACCTCCTCGCCGTCGGCGTTGAGGATCGACTTGATCACGTGCGTGTCCACGTGGCGGCCGCCGTTGGCGAAGGTCGCGTACGCGCCCGCCTGGTCCAGCGGCGTCACCGTGGAGACGCCCAGCGCCAGGGTGGGCACCAGCTGGTGGTCCTCGATGCTGCCCTCGCGCAGGCCGATGTCGTACGCGGTGTCGCGCACGTTCTCGTAGCCGACCTCCATGTTCAGCTCGACGAAGCCGAGGTTGTTGGAGACGCGGGTGGCCTGGACCAGGTCCATCGGACCGCCCGGGGCGTTGCCCGCGTTCTGGATCCGCGAGCCCTGGATCTGGCGCGGGCCGCTGCCGTCCACGAAGCTGTTGAGGCTGTAGCCCTCCTCCAGCGCGGTGGCCAGCACGTAGGGCTTGAACGCCGAACCCGACTGGGCGCCGCCCAGCAGCGCGCTGTCGTACTGGTTCTCCAGGTAGTCGTGGCCGCCGTAGAACGCCAGCACCTCACCGGTGGCGTTGTCCACGGTCGCCATGCCGACGTTGACGCCCTCGGGGATGACCTCCTGCGGGATGGCGGCCTCCACCACCTCGTAGGCGGCGTCCATCATGTCCTGGTCGAAGGTGGTGACGACGGTGAAGCCCTGCCGGTTGATCTGGTCCTCGGTGTAGCCCAGCTCCTCCAGCTCGCGCATCGCGGCCTCGTACATGTAGCCGCGGTAGCCGCTCAGGTCGTTGTCGGCCCCGGGCTCGTACTCGATCGGCGCGGGGAACTCCATCCCGTCGGCCTCGGACTGGGTGATGGCGCCCGTGGTCACCATGCCGTCGACGACGTAGCGCCAGCGCTGCTCCATCTCCGGCGTGGTGTTGACGTCCGCCTCACCGAACGGCGTCGGCTGCTGGATGGCGGCGGCCAGGAAGGCGGCCTCCTCCGGAGTCAGCTCATTGGCGTTCTTGTCGTAGTAGGCCTGGGCCGCGGCCTGGATCCCGTAGGCCTGGCGGCCGAAGTAGATGGTGTTGAGGTACTGCTCCATCACCCATTCTTTGGTCTCGCTCTGGTCGACCTTGATGGAGATGATGATCTCCTGGATCTTCCGGGAGACGGTCTGCTCGAAGGACACGCCCTCGTAGTAGTTGCGGACCATCTGCTGGGTGATGGTGGAGCCGCCCTGGACCTGCTGGCCGGTGACCGTGGACCAGACGGCGCGGGTGGTGCCGCGCACGGAGACGCCGGGCTCGGTCCAGAAGCCCCGGTCCTCGGCGGAGATGACGGCCTCGACGACCTGGTCGCCGTTCTCGGTCATCTCCTCGTAGGTGATGGGGTCGCGGTCGGTGCCGCGGTAGGCGAACTCGGTCTCCCCGTCGCCGAAGTAGAAGGTCGACCCCTGCTCCACGGCGTCGGCCTTCGCGGCGTCGGGGACCTCGACGGTGGCGTAGAAGTACGCGAAGGCGCCGCAGGCGATGATGACCATCAGCGCGGAGGCCACCAGGAAGGTGCGCAGGATCCGCCACCAGAGCGGCTTCTTGCGCTTGCCCTTCTTGGCCTTGGCCTTCTTCCCGGGACCGGTGCCGGCGGGACCCGACGGGCTGGACGAACCGCTGGGACCGGTGGGGCCACCGGGACCCCCGGGGCCGCTCGGGCCTCCGGGGCCCTGGGGCGGGCGGCCCGCGCCGGCGGCTCCGACGTAGTTGGACAGCCGCTGCGGCTGCGGCCACATCGCCCCGGCCTCGGCCGCGGACTCCTCCGTGACCTGGGGGTCCGGAACGGGCCCGGCGACGGACTGCGGAGCCTCGGGTGCGCCGGGGGGCGTGGCGGGAGGCGCGGCGGACACGGGAGGCGTCGAGGGCTCGGCCACGGACCCGGCGGGCGGGACCGGCGGGGCGGCGGGAGTCCAGGACGGGGCCTCGGACGCACCGCCCTGCGCGGCTCCGGCGGGCTCGGCGGCGTCGTCGGCCTTCCCGGCCGCGGCGGTGGTGTCGTCGGCAGCGGGCACGGGTTCGGAGCCGGGCGCGGCGGCGCTCGGCTCGGACGCACCGGGCCCGTCGGGCGCGGCCCGGGGGCCGTCGGCCGGCTCGGGAGCCTGCGCCGCGGTGGCAGCGGCCACCGCGGCCGCGCCGTCGGCCTCCTCCGCGGAGGAACGCTCCCCGGATCCGTCGGCGGTCTCCCTCTCCGCCTGCGCGGACGCCGTTTCGGGCTCGTCGGCCGCCGAGTTTCCGGTCACCTCCGGAGCCGCCTCGGCGGCGGGCTCCTCCGCGGTCTCCGCGGTGGTCCTCCCCGGCTCCCGCCCGTCCTCCCCCTCGGAGGACTCGTCGAAGCCCTGCTCCGCGAGGACCTGTGCGACCCGCTCGCGGAAGAAGGTGCCGCTGGTCTTGAAAGTGATGGGCCCGGAGTCGGCCGCCGAGTCGGCGTCCTCGCCACCACCGGTGGTCGGGGCGCGGTCGGCCGTGTCCTCTCCGGCGTCGGGCAGCTCCTCCGCAGAGGTGTCGTTGGTCTCCGGCGCGACGTCCTCATCGTGCACGGGGCGCTGCCCATCCGCCCCGTTCGCGCCGTTTGTGCTCTCGCTCAGCTCCCCGCCCCCATGGCAAATCACGTCCGGCACGGTGCCGTCCTGGTATTTGACGCGCAACCGCCCCGGATCGGTTCAGTCAAGATTTGGACCGAAGTGGTCTTTCGGGGGATAACGCCACCATCGCTCCGCCCCTTCTCGACACGATACCGGGCCGTAACCATGTCAAGGCCGAATCCATAACCGGGTGGTGACTTCTTACCGAAGGCTTACCCGGCGGAGGCGTGTCCCAGGACGGTCGTTGTCCGACCGGTTCGGGGAGGTGGGAGGGCTCAGGCGACCCGTTCCAGGACCCGCATCGAACCGACCGCCGAGACCTCCTTGAACAGACCGGAGTCCAGGGCCCGGAGGTAGATGTTGTACGGGGGGCGCCCGCCGTCCGCCGGGTCGGGGAAGACGTCGTGGATCACCAGCGCGCCGCCGGGGGCGACGTGCCCGCTCCAGCCGGCGTAGTCGGCCTGCGCGGCCTCCTCGCTGTGGCCGCCGTCGATGAACAGCATCCCCAGCGGGGTGCCCCACACCGAGGCCACCTCGGCGGAGCGGCCGACCACGACGATGACCTCGTCGTCCAGCCCGGCCCGGGTGAGGGTCCGGCGCAGGTGCGGGAGCGTGTCGAACTTCCCGGTCTCCCGGTCCACGAGCGTCGCGTCGTGGTACTCCCAGCCCTCTTGGTGCTCCTCCGACCCGCGGTGGTGGTCCACGGTGACCACCTTCACGCCGGTGGCCCGGGCCGCAGCGCCGAGGAAGACGGTGGACTTACCGCAGTAGGTGCCGATCTCCACGACCGGCCCGACAGGGGCGTAACGGAGAGCGGTCTCGTACAGGGCGGTGCCCTCGTCCGTGGGCATGAAGCCCTTGGCGGCCTCGGCGGCGGCGAGCAGGTCGGCGGGGATGGGAATCGTCATGGGTGAATTGTCCCACCGGTGGGGGGCGGGTCCTCCGTTCGGCTCCGCTGATGCGTCTGTTTGTGCTCTTCCAACGCCGTGGTGGGTGACGGGTGGGGCTGTACGGGGCCCAGCTGTGGTCTGAGGGCGGATCATCTCCTTCGACTCCAGGGGCCACCGCCGAGGAGCGTCGTGGGACCTCCGCTCCAGGAGGACCATGGCCACACACCCAGCCCCAGCCCCAGCCCCAAGGACACTCTCATGCCCCTTCAACACTGTGGTGGGTGACGGGCTGGTCTGTCCGGGGCCGAGCCACAACCGGAGGGCGGATCATCTCCTTCGTCCCCAGGGGGTGGGGGTGGGTGTGCCCACCGCCCCAGAGGCCCCATCGGCGGCAGGGACTTCGGTAGGGCGGCACTCGGCCCGGCCCCCAGGGGGTCGTCCGCCCGACTGGGACCCTCAGCCACAGCCGGGGACCGTCGTGGGACCTCCGCTCCAAGAGGACCATGGCCACACGCCCAGCCCCGGGGGCTGCCCACCCACTTGGAACCCCCACCCCCCGCCGGAGGGCGTCGCGGGGCCTCCGCCACAGGGGGTGAAGGCCGCAGGTGGCTTCCCGCCCCGACCCCAGGGGTGCCTCTTTGCCCTTTCAACGTTGTGGTGGGTGGCGGGTGTGTCTGTTGGGGGCCGAGGCACTACCGGAGGGCGGATCGTCTCCTTCGGCGCCGAGGGGTCGGGGTGGGCGTTCCCGCCGCCCGGACACACGGGGGTGAAGGCCGCGCGTACCTGCGGGCCCGTCCCCAGGGGGTTTCCCACCCGGCCGGGGCCTCGGCCACAGCCGGAGGGCATCGCTGGGCCCCCGCCGCAGGGGGTGAAGGCCGCGGGCGACTTCCCGCCCGTCCCCAGGGGGTTTCCCACCCGACCGGGCCCTCGGCCACAGCCGGAGGGTGGACCGCTTCCTGCGCTCCAGGGGGTTTCCCACCCGACCGGTGTGGCCCGCCCCAGCCGTGTCAGGCCAGTGGAGCCCCTGGCCCTAGGGGGTGTTCGCCGAGGTAGTTGTAGGTTTCCAAGAGGCCGGCCGCTTGGGGTGGGCGGTCCGCGCCGGGTGGGCCCGGCCCCGGCCGCAGTCGGTGTCCGGCAGACCGCCAGGCGGGTGCGTTGGGCGCGCGTGGCGGGTGGTGGGGGTGTGTATGCCGGAGCCGGGTGCACGCGGAGCGCGCACACCCGCACCGCCTGGAAAGGTTGTGGGCGCCGGCGGCGGTGCGGGGGCTCCACGCTGTCGCCTACTCCCGCGCGTGACCGCGGTACCGGTCAGTGCCGGGGGTGAAAGCCGCACGTTTCCGCGACCCCGGCCCCAGACCGGGCACAGGACCGCGGCCCTGGCCGCAGGGGGTGAAGGCCACACACACCCACAGCCCCAAGCCCCAGGGGGTGTGGGGAAGAAGAACCGCGCACCTCAGCCCCCAGGGGGTTTCGCCGCACGTACCCGCGACTTCAGCCCCAGACCGGGCACAGGTCCGCGACCTCTACCCCAGGGGGTGTGGGAAGGCGTGATCGCAACCCCCGTCCCAGGGGGTGTGGCCGCACGTACCCGCGACCCCGGCCACAACCCGGAGGAGAAACTGGAAACCTCCGCCCCAGGGGGTGCTGCTGGACGTGTTCGCCAGCCTGTGCCCCAGGGGGTGCTGTCGCACGTACCCACAGCCCCAAGCCACAGGGGGTGCGGGAAGGCGTGATCGCAACCCCCGTCCCAGGGGGTGTGGCCGCACGTACCCGCGACCTTGACCCCGAACCGCGACCTCCACCCCAGAGGGTTGGGGAGGAAGAACCGCGACCCCGACTCCAGGGGGTTTCGCCGCAGGAACCCGCGGCCTCAGTCCCAGGCCGGAAACAGAACCGCGGCCTTGACCCCACCCGGTGAACGCCGCAAACGCCTTAAATGCCTACCCATGCCGTGGGTCAAGGCCGGCTGTCGGGAGCGGGTCTCACCCCCTGACGAAGGCTTCCGGTTGCTCCTTCCCACACCCCCTGGGGCCGGGGTCCCGGTCATGCCTCCCTGAACCCCCTGCGGCGGAGGCCGCGGTACCTCCTCCCCAACCCCCTGGGGCCGGGGCCGCAGTCCTGTGCCCGGTCTGGGGTCGGGGTTCCGGGTACGTGCGGCGAAACCCCCTGGGGCCGGGGTCCCGGTCATGCCTCCCTGAACCCCCTGCGGCGGAGGCCGCGGTGCCTCCTCCCCAACCCCCTGGGGCCGGGGCCGCAGTCCTGTGCCCGGTCTGGGGTCGGGGTTCCGGGTACGTGCGGCGAAACCCCCTGGGTCCTGGGTCCCGGTCATGCCTCCCTGAACCCCCTGCGGTGGAGGCCGCGGTTCTTTCTCCCTAACCCCGCTCTGGCTGATGCCGCGAGCCCCCACGGCTCTCACCCCCTGCGGCCAGGGCCGCGGTCCTGTGCCCGGTCTGGGGCCGGGGTCGCGGAAACGTGCGGCTTTCACCCCCGGCACTGACCGGTACCGCGGTCACGCGCGGGAGTAGGCGACAGCGTGGAGCCCCTTCACCGCCGCCGGCGCCCACAACCTTTCCAGGCGGTGCGGGTGTGCGCGCTCCGGGTGCACCCGGCTCCGGCAGTCACACCCCCACCACCCGCCACGCGCGCCCAACGCACCCGCCTGGTGGTCTGCCGGACACCGACTGCGGCCGGGGCCGGGCCCACCCGGCGCGGACCGCCCACCCCAAGCGGCCGGCCTCTTGGAAACCTACAACTACCTCGGCGAACACCCCCTATGGCCGGGCACCCCACTGGCCTGACACGGCTATGGCGGAGATCCCGGTCGGGTGAGAAACCCCCTGTGGCGCAGAAGGCGGTTCACCTTCCGGCTGTGGCCAAGGCCTCCAGGACAGGCAGAAACCCCTCGGTGTCCGGGGCAGAGGAAACACCCGCCCCGACCTCTTGCAGCCGAAGGAGACGATGCTCCCTCCGGCAACCCCCGAGACCCCGGACAGACCCACCCCCACCCCACACAGCATTGAAAAGGGAACAAGCAGAAAGACCGCTGCGGCCGCCCCCTGCGACCAAGGCCCCCAGAACACAAAAAAAAAGGGGGCCGCCCCAAGGACGACCCCCCACACACAAAACCCGCACCCCGAAAACAGGGAAAGCCCCCACCCGAAGGCAGGGGCTCTCAACCCGAAGAAAACCGTGGCGGCAACCTACTCTCCCACCCCACCACAGGGCAGTACCATCAGCGCAAGGAGACTTAACGACCGGGTTCGGAAAGTAACCGGGTGTGACCCTCCCACCATAACCACCACGGAAACCCACACCGCAACCCCACCCCAACCAGGACAGGGAAACGGAAGCTTCCACAGTTATGTGAACATGTATGCGCGAGCACCCAATTATCTGCAGCGGACAAGCCCTCGGCCTATTAGTACCGGTCAGCTCCACCCCTCACAGGGCTTCCACACCCGGCCTATCAACCCCATCGTCTCTAGGGAGCCTTACCCTCTCAAAGGAGGCAGGAGACCTCATCTCGAAGCAAGCTTCCCGCTTAGATGCTTTCAGCGGTTATCCCTCCCGAACGTAGCCAACCAGCCATGCCCTTGGCAGGACAACTGGCACACCAGAGGTTCGTCCGTCCCGGTCCTCTCGTACTAGGGACAGCCCTTCTCAAGTCTCCAACGCGCACAGCGGATAGGGACCGAACTGTCTCACGACGTTCTAAACCCAGCTCGCGTGCCGCTTTAATGGGCGAACAGCCCAACCCTTGGGACCAACTCCAGCCCCAGGATGCGACGAGCCGACATCGAGGTGCCAAACCATCCCGTCGATATGGACTCTTGGGGAAGATCAGCCTGTTATCCCCGGGGTACCTTTTAGCCGTTGAGCGACACCGCTTCCACACGCCGGTGCCGGATCACTAGTCCCAGCTTTCGCTCCTGCTCGACACGTCCGTCTCACAGTCAAGCTCCCTTGTGCACTTACACTCAACACCTGATTACCAACCAGGCTGAGGGAACCTTTGGGCGCCTCCGTTACTCTTTGGGAGGCAACCGCCCCAGTTAAACTACCCACCAGACACTGTCCCCGAACCGGATCACGGCCCAAGGTTAGATGCCCGAAACAGTCAGAGTGGTATTTCACCAACGCCTCCACCACCACTAGCGTGGCAGTTTCACCGGCTCCCACCTATCCTACACAAACCATCCCAAACACCAATGTCAAGCTATAGTGAAGGTCCCGGGGTCTTTCCGTCCTGCTGCGCGAAACGAGCATCTTTACTCGTAGTGCAATTTCACCGGGCCCATGGTTGAGACAGTGGGGAAGTCGTTACGCCATTCGTGCAGGTCGGAACTTACCCGACAAGGAATTTCGCTACCTTAGGATGGTTATAGTTACCACCGCCGTTTACTGGCGCTTGGATTCCCAGCTTCACAGGGCGAACCCCGTTAACCGGTCCTCTTAACGTTCCAGCACCGGGCAGGCGTCAGTCCGTATACAGCGTCTTACGACTTCGCACGGACCTGTGTTTTTAATAAACAGTCGCTTCCCCCCGCTATCTGCGACCCCACCCAGCTCCAGCCGCAAGGGCTCTCACCAGACAGGGCTCCCCTTCTCCCAAAGTTACGGGGACAATTTGCCGAGTTCCTTAACCATGGTTCACCCGAACGCCTCGGTATTCTCTACCTGACCACCTGCGTCGGTTTAGGGTACTGGCCGCTCACGAACTCGCTAGAGGCTTTTCTCGACAGCATGGGATCACTCACTTCGCCAAAAACGGCTCCGCATCACGTCTCAACCTTCATGGGGGGCGGATTTGCCAACCCCCCGGCCTACACGCTTACCCCCGGACAACCACCGCCGGGTAGAGCTACCCTCCTGCGTCACCCCATCACTTACCTACTACAAGCTCGGATCCCAGACCAGCACAGCAACCCGTCCCGAAGGACAGAAAGCTAAGCCAGCGTGGTTAGCATCACCTGATTCGATACTGGGCGCTCGTGCACGGGTACGGGAATATCAACCCGTTATCCATCGACTACGCCTGTCGGCCTCGCCTTAGGTCCAGACTCACCCTGGGCGGATTAACCTGCCCCAGGAACCCTTAGTCAATCGGCGGCAACGTTTCTCACGTTGCTTTCGCTACTCATGCCTGCATTCTCACTCGCACGCCCTCCACCACACGATCACTCGGCGGCTTCACCGAACGCACGACGCTCCCCTACCAACCCCACCCCAAAGGTGGAGCTTCACAGCTTCGGCGGTGTGCTTAAGCCCCGCTACATTATCGGCGCAGAACCACTTGACCAGTGAGCTATTACGCACTCTTTAAAGGATGGCTGCTTCTAAGCCAACCTCCTGGTTGTCTCAGCAACTCCACAACCTTTCCCACTTAGCACACGCTTAGGGGCCTTAGCTGATGATCTGGGCTGTTTCCCTCTCGACTACGAAGCTTATCCCCCGCAGTCTCACTGCCACGCTTCACTTCACCGGCATTCGGAGTTTGTCTGACGTCAGTAACCTTGTCGGGCCCATCAGCCAAACAGTAGCTCTACCTCCGGCAAGAAACACGCAACGCTGCACCTAAATGCATTTCGGGGAGAACCAGCTATCACGGAGTTTGATTGGCCTTTCACCCCTACCCACACCTCATCCCCCAGGTTTTCAACCCTGGTGGGTTCGGGCCTCCACGAGGTCTTACCCCCGCTTCACCCTGGACATGGGTAGATCACTCCGCTTCGGGTCCACAGCATGCGACTCAAATCGCCCTATTCAGACTCGGTTTCCCTACGGCTACCCCACCCGGGTTAACCTCGCCACACACCATGACTCGCAGGCTCATTCTTCAAAAGGCACGCCATCACCAGATACAAGACCCAGCTCTGACGGCTTGACAGCACACGGTTTCAGGTACTATTTCACGACCCCTCACCGGGGCACTTTTCACCTTTCCCTCACGGTACTAGTGCACTATCGGTCACCAGGACGTATTTTGGCTTAGCAGGTGGTCCTGCCAGATTCACACGGAATTCCTCGGGCTCCGCGCTACTCGGGGACAGCGTCAACACCCGACCAGAACCTTCACCTACGGGACTCTCACCCACTCCGGTACCGCTTCCCAACGGTTTCAGCTAGCTCTGATCTCAAGTGCTCCGGGCCGGCAGACCCGAAAAGACACGCCCCACAACCCCGCACACGCAACGACTGCCGTCTATCACACGCGCACGGTTTAGCCTCTTCCCCGTTCGCTCACCACTACTAGGAGAATCACTGTTGTTTACTCTTCCTACGGGTACTGAGATGTTTCACTTCCCCGCGTCACCACCAACCGCCCTATACATTCAGGCGGCGGCAACCCGACACAACTCGGGCTGGGTTCCCCCATTCGGACACCCACGGATCACAGCTCGGTTGACAGCTCCCCGTGGCCTATCGCGGCCTCCCACGTCCTTCATCGGCGCCTGGTGCCAAGGCATCCACCGTATGCCACTATCACTTGGCCACTACAGATAACAAGATGCTCGCGCACACTATTCACAAATCAAAACACCAACCGCGTTCTCCGCTACCACTCAGACAAACCCCCGCCCCGCCTCCCTCAGGAGAGCAGGACACACAGGAGATTCTGAGAGTTCTCAGAGGCGGTCCGCGGGAACCAACCGACCCGCCAGCCCGAAACCGGACCAAGACGAGGGTTGCTTCCTCAGACACCCAACAGCGCGCCCCCGAGGCTTCTAGGACCCCCGGAGGTGAAGTTCGATATGAATTTCTACAGCCATCCCGACCTCTCACCGGCCACCAGGGCCAGGAGCATCGGGTCCACTTTCGAGTCCGGCCAACCATCGGAAAAGTGTTGGCCTTGAAAGACTCCTTAGAAAGGAGGTGATCCAGCCGCACCTTCCGGTACGGCTACCTTGTTACGACTTCGTCCCAATCGCCAGCCCCACCTTCACTCACTCCCTCCCCGAAGGGTTAGGCCACAAGTTTCGGGTGTTGCCGACTTTCATGACGTGACGGGCGGTGTGTACAAGGCCCGGGAACGTATTCACCGCGGCGTTGCTGATCCGCGATTACTAGCGACTCCACCTTCATGGGGTCGAGTTGCAGACCCCAATCCGAACTGAGACCGGCTTTTAGGGATTCGCTCCACCTCACGGTATCGCACGCCCATTGTACCGGCCATTGTAGCATGTTTGCAGCCCAAGACATAAGGGGCATGATGACTTGACGTCGTCCCCACCTTCCTCCGAGTTGACCCCGGCAGTCTCCCATGAGTCCCCACCATTACGTGCTGGCAACATGGAACAAGGGTTGCGCTCGTTGCGGGACTTAACCCAACATCTCACGACACGAGCTGACGACAGCCATGCACCACCTGTCACCCGCCAACCAAATGACCCTGTATCTCTACAGGTCCACGGGTGATGTCAAACCTTGGTAAGGTTCTTCGCGTTGCGTCGAATTAAGCAACATGCTCCGCCGCTTGTGCGGGCCCCCGTCAATTCCTTTGAGTTTTAGCCTTGCGGCCGTACTCCCCAGGCGGGGCGCTTAATGCGTTAGCTACGGCGCGGAAACCGTGGAAAGTCCCCACACCTAGCGCCCAACGTTTACGGCATGGACTACCAGGGTATCTAATCCTGTTCGCTCCCCATGCTTTCGCTCCTCAGCGTCAGGTAAGGCCCAGAGACCCGCCTTCGCCACCGGTGTTCCTCCTGATATCTGCGCATTTCACCGCTACACCAGGAATTCCAGTCTCCCCTACCTACCTCTAGCATGCCCGTATCCACTGCAGAACCGGGGTTAAGCCCCGGTCTTTCACAGCAGACGCGACACGCCGCCTACGAGCTCTTTACGCCCAATAATTCCGGACAACGCTCGGACCCTACGTATTACCGCGGCTGCTGGCACGTAGTTAGCCGGTCCTTATTCCCCACCTACCGTCAACCCCGGGAGAACCCGGGGCCTGCGTGAGTGGTAAAAGAGGTTTACAACCCGAAGGCCGTCATCCCCCACGCGGCGTCGCTGCGTCAGGCTTTCGCCCATTGCGCAATATTCCCCACTGCTGCCTCCCGCAGGAGTCTGGGCCGTGTCTCAGTCCCAGTGTGGCCGGTCGCCCTCTCAGGCCGGCTACCCGTAATCGCCTTGGTAGGCCGTTACCCCACCAACAAGCTGATAGGCCGCGAGCCCATCCCCGACCGAAAAACTTTCCACCCCCCACCATGCGGAGGAGGGTCGTATCCGGTATTAGACGGCGTTTCCACCGCTTATCCCGGAGTCAGGGGCAGGTTGCTCACGTGTTACTCACCCGTTCGCCGCTCGTGTACCCCGAAGGGCCTTACCGCTCGACTTGCATGTGTTAAGCACGCCGCCAGCGTTCGTCCTGAGCCAGGATCAAACTCTCCATAAAGGTCTTGCACCGAACCCCACAAGGGGGCCGGAAACCTAGAAGAAATCCTGACCGAACCATGTCTGGCTCAATCAAAGGAACCTCGCACACTCGAATCTCACCGATTCTCGTGTGACGGGGCCAAAACAAACTTGGCTGTAAAAATCGAACACGCGCTGTTGAGTTCTCAAGAAGCAACCGCCCTTCCCGTACAAGCCCGGAACCCTTGGGTCCCGTGTGCTCTTCCGTGGAAGGCGTCTGCGTTTCCGCTTTGTTGTGTCTTCACTTTATCAGTGTTCCCGTTCCCCGCCAAATCGGCGTGGTCCGGAATGGACCGACCAGGAGTGAAGAATTCCTGTTTCCCTTCGCCGCCCTTTTCAGGGCCGCCTCCGAAGCCTACCGCCTGCGGGCGCATGCCCGTGACGCTCTGGTCGGAGTGAATAGGAGGTGCCGCTTCGACGCGGTCCGGGGCCGAACACGCCCTCTGGGCGCTCGCCGTCCCGCAGCGACTCGTTCGAGTGTAGGTAACAGCTGATGCGACGTCAAATCGCCTGGTCGGCGGGGCGGGAACCCCTGCCCTCAGGCGATCTCCGCGGGTTGTGGACCCCCCACACCGGGGATCGTGTGCGGCCGCGGCCGTTTCGTCGGACGAGGGTGGTCCTGCCCCTGCGGCCCCGGCCTCAAACCGGTATCGGGGAACTTTTCCCGTCATCCCAGGTCGAAAGCTTGAGGGGCGGCCCGGACGGGCCGCCCCTCGACGCGCGCGGGACCGCGTCAGACCATCGCCGCGATCTCCGCCGCCAGCTTGCGGAAGGCGATCCCCCGGTGGCTGATGGCGTTCTTCTCCTGGGGGGACAGCTCGGCCGTGGTGCGGCTCTCGCCCTCCGGGACGAAGACCGGGTCGTAGCCGAACCCGTTCTCCCCCCGGGGCTCGCGGATCACCCGGCCGCGCATCTCGCCCTCCGTCACGACCTCGGTGCCGTCGGGCAGGACCAGGGCCGCGGCGCACACGAACGCGCCGGCGCGGCGTTCCGGCGGGGTGTCCGCCAGCTGGTCCAGGACCAGCTCCAGGTTGGCCCGGTCCTGGTCGTCCGCGCCGAAGCGGCCGGCCCAGCGGGCCGAGAGCACGCCCGGCATGCCCCGCAGCTCCTCGACGCTGAGCCCCGAGTCGTCGGCCACCGCGGGCAGCCCCGTGTGGGCGGCGATCGCGCGCGCCTTGAGCAGGGCGTTGCCGACGAACGACGGCTCGGTCTCGGGGACCTCCGGTGCGTCCGGGAACGCGTCGAGGGACAGCACCTCGGCGCTCACCCCGGCGTCCGCGAGGATGGCGCGCAGCTCGGGCACCTTCTTGGCGTTGCGGGTGGCCAGCACGATCTTCACGATTCCCCCTTCTCCGGCGACGCCGCCGATCCGGGTGCCGTTGAGTACGGTCACTCCGCCAGGGCCTTCTTCTGGAGGCCGGTCAGTTCCTCGCAGCCGCCGACGGCCAGGTCGAGCAGCTTGTCGAGCAGTTCGCGGTCGAACGCCGCGCCCTCGGCGGTGCCCTGCACCTCGATGAACTTCCCGTCGCCGGTGAGGACGACGTTCATGTCGATGTCGGCGACGGAGTCCTCGAGGTAGTTGAGGTCCAGCCGGGGCTGGCCCTGGACGACGCCGACGCTGACCGCGGCCAGGGAGCCGGTGAGCGGGTTGTTCTTGAGGTTGCGGCGCTTGCGCAGCCACTTCACGGCGTCGGCGAGGGCCACGTACGCGCCGGTGATGGCGGCGGTGCGGGTGCCGCCGTCGGCCTGGAGGACGTCGCAGTCCAGGGTGATGGTGTGCTCCCCCATCGCCTTGAAGTCGACGACCGCGCGCAGGGAGCGGCCGATGAGGCGGGAGATCTCGTGGGTGCGGCCGCCGATCTTGCCGCGTACGGACTCGCGGGCGCCGCGGGTGTCGGTGGCGCGGGGCAGCATCGCGTACTCGGCGGTGACCCACCCCTCGCCGGTGCCGCGGCGCCAGCGCGGGACACCGTCCTCGACGGTGGCGGCGCACAGCACTCGGGTGTCCCCGAACTCGATGAGCGCGGAGCCTTCCGCCTGGCGCAGCCAGTTGCGGGTGATCGTCACGGGGCGGAGTTGGGTCGGAACTCGTCCGTCAGGTCGGGCCATGGTCAAGAGCGTATACGTGCGCGCTCGCCCCGGGGGCGGGTGTCGCGAAGGCGTGCGCGCGGTGGGACCCACGCCACGCTCAGCCGCCGATGGTGTGCGTCCGTCCGCTGCGGGCCAGGTCGATGGGCCCGTCGTAGGTGGATCGGGCCTCCGCCAGGGTGACGTCGTCGTCGTTCCACGGCACCAGGTGGGTGAGCAGCAGACTGCGGGTCCGGGCGCGGCTGGCGTGCTCGCCGGCCTCGCTGCCGGTGAGGTGCATGTCCTTGGGGTGCTCGACGTGGTCCTGGAAGGCGGCCTCGCACAGGAACAGGTCCGTGTCGGAGGCCAGGTCGACGAGGGAGTCGCAGGCGCCGGTGTCCCCGGAGTAGGCCATGCTGGCGCCGTTGTGCTCCAGGCGGATGCCGAAGGCCTCCACCGGGTGGTTGACGCGGTCCACGCGGACGGTGAAGGGGCCGATGCCGAGGGTCCCGGGGGTGAGCTCGTGGAAGTCGAAGACCTCGGTCATGCCGGGGTCGGGGTCCAGGCCGTAGGCCTCGGCGACGCGCTCGGAGACCCCGCTGGGGCCGTAGACGGGGATCCGGGGTTTGGCGCCGTCGGGGTGGAACATCCGGGCGACCCAGTACGAGCACAGGTCGAAGCAGTGGTCGGCGTGCAGGTGGCTGAGGTAGACGGCGTCGACGGAGTAGATGTCGACGTGCCGCTGGAGCGCGCCGAGTGCGCCGTTGCCCATGTCGAGGAGCAGGCGGAAGCCGTCGGCCTCGACCAGGTAACAGGAGGCGGGGCTGTCCGGCCCCGGGAAGCTCCCGGAGGACCCGATAATCGTGAGTCGCACGTCGTCGTCGCCTTCTCGAAGGGCCGCGCGGCTCCGTGGCACCCCCGACCGTGTGCGCGGAGTACGGATGGCGGCTGGTTCAGCGGTTGTCCCGTTGTTACGGGTCTACCCCAATGGCCGCCCGGGTGGTACAAAATGTGTCCTGCATCTCACGCGACCTCGATCACGTGTGAATTTTTCACACCATATGACACGTTCCGTGTGGTTCGTTCCCGCCGTATTACGGTCCGTTTCCGGCCCGCCGACGTGCGCGGGGGTGCCGCGTCCGCATCCGGACACCGGCCGTGGGAACACGGCGGGGGCGGCACCCCGGGTCCGGGATGCCGCCCCCTGGGGGCGCGTGCGGGTCAGGCCCAGAGCTGGCCGTCGAGGCGCTCCTCCGCCTCTTCCAGCGTCCCCTCGTAGGCCCCCGTCGACAGGTACTTCCACCCGGCGTCGGCGATGACGAACGCGATGTCGGCGCGCTCCCCCGCCCGCTCCGCCTTGCGGGCCATGCCCAGCGCGGCGTGCAGCGCCCCGCCGGTGGAGATCCCGGCGAAGATGCCCTCCTTGTCCAGGAGTTCCCGGGTCCGCCTGAGGGCGGCGTCGGCGGGCACGGAGAACCGCGTGGTGAGCACCGACTCGTCGTACAGCTCCGGGACGAACCCCTCGTCGAGGTTGCGCAGGCCGTACACGAGCTCGCCGTAGCGCGGCTCGGCTGCGACGATCCGCACGTCCGGCCGGTGCTCGCGCAGGTAGCGGCCCACACCCATGAGCGTTCCGGTGGTACCCAGACCCGCCACGAAGTGGGTGATCTCCGGCAGGTCCGCGAGGAGCTCGGGGCCGGTCGTCTCGTAGTGGGCGCGGGCGTTGGCCTGGTTGCCGTACTGGTAGAGCATCACCCAGTCGGGGTGTGCGGCGGCCATCTCCTTGGCGACGCGGACCGCCTCGTTGGAACCGCCGGCCGCGTCGGAGAAGTGGACCTCGGCGCCCCACATGGCGAGGAGCTGCCTGCGCTCCTGGGAGGTGTTCTCCGGCATGACGCAGACCATGCGGTAGCCGCGGAGTTTGGCGACCATCGCCAGGGAGATGCCGGTGTTCCCCGACGTCGGCTCCAGGATGGTGCAGCCGGGGGAGAGCAGCCCGTCCTTCTCCGCCTGTTCGATCATGAAGAACGCGGCGCGGTCCTTGATGGACCCGGTCGGGTTGCGGTCCTCCAGCTTCGCCCACAGCCGGACCTCCGGGGAGGGCGAGAGCCGGGGCAGGCCGACGAGCGGCGTGCCGCCGAGGGAGTCGAGCAGGGATTCGTAGCGCATGGGCGCGCCTAGCGGCTTCCGCCGGCCACGGCGGGCAGGATCGTGACGTTGTCGCCGTCGGAGAGCTTCGCCTCCAGGCCGCCGACGAAGCGCACGTCCTCGTCGTTGAGGTACACGTTGATGAAGCGGCGCAGCTTGCCGTCGTCCACCAGGCGCGCGCCGATGCCCGGGTAGCGGCTGTCCAGGTCGCTGAACAGCTCGCCCAGGGTGTCGCCGCTGCCCTCGACGGCCTTGGCGTCGCCGGTCAGGTTGCGCAGGATGGTGGGGATGCGGACCTCGATGGCCATAGGTGTGTCTTCCCGTGAACGTGGTTGGTGTGCGTACAGTCCCAACGAGGCGCCTCCCACGGCCATTCCGCGGGCCCCGTCGGGCGGGGCGGGGTGCTACCCGGTGATCTCCACCGGCTCCTCGGTGACCTCGCCGTCCAGGATCCGGTAGGAGCGCAGCTCCGCGGTCTCGGGGTCCCTGGTGGACACGAGCACGTAGTGCGCGTTGGGCTCGGACGCGTAGGAGATGTCGGTGCGCGAGGGGTAGGCCTCGGTGGCCGTGTGGGAGTGGTAGATCACGACGGGTTCCTCGTCGCGGTCGTCCATCTCCCGCCAGACCTTCAGCTGCTCGAGGGAGTCGAACCGGTAGAAGGTCGGGGACCGCTCGGCGTTGACCATCTCGATGAACCGTTCGGGACGGTCGGTCCCCGCGGGGCCGGCCACGATGCCGCAGGCCTCGTCCGGGTGGTCGCGACGGGCGTGGGCGACGATCTGGTCGTAGATCGAGCGATCAATCCTCAGCATGCCTCCCAGGGTATCGGAACAAATTTCCCTACCAACCGAATGGGTATTGTTAGCGTCGGCCGAGGTCACCCCGTTCGCGATCCGGTCGAATCAGGGCAGGTCGGCGTGAGGTCGCACAACTCCACGGATTAGGCTCATGCCCATGAACGACCATGGCAGCAGCGCGCTGCTGACCGACCACTACGAGCTGACGATGATCCAGGCGGCCCTGCACAGCGGGGCGGCGGCCCGGCCGTCGGTGTTCGAGATGTTCGCCCGGCGCCTGCCCGAGGGGCGCCGCTACGGCGTCGTCGCGGGGACCGGGCGGTTCCTGGAGCAGCTGGAGGGCTTCCGGTTCCGCACCGAGGAACTGGACTTCCTGTCCGACAACGGTGTGGTGGACGACACGACCCTGCGCTGGCTCTCGGAGTACCGGTTCTCCGGGAACGTGTGGGGCTACGGCGAGGGCGAGGCCTACTTCCCGGGGTCGCCGATCCTGGTCGTGGAGGGCACCTTCGCCGAGGGTGTGATCCTGGAGACCCTCGCCCTGTCGGTGTTCAACCACGACAGCGCCATCGCGTCGGCGGCCAGCCGGATGGTCGTGGCGGCCGGCGAACGGCCGTTGATCGAGATGGGCTCGCGCCGCACCCACGAGGCGGCGGCCGTCGCCTCCGCGCGCGCCGCGTACGTGGCCGGGTTCGCGACCTCCTCCAACCTGGAGGCGGGGCGCTCCTACGGGGTGCCCACCGGCGGCACCGCCGCGCACGCGTTCACGCTGCTGCACGACAGCGAGCGGCACGCCTTCTCCACGCAGCTGGACTCGCTGGGCGCGCAGACGACCCTGCTGGTGGACACCTACGACGTGGAGCGGGCCGTGCGCACCGCCGTCGAGCTGGCCGGGCCGGAACTGGGCGCGGTGCGCATCGACTCCGGCGACCTCGGCAAGACCGCGGGGCGGGTGCGCGAGCAGCTGGACTCGCTCGGCGCCACCGGGACCCGGATCGTGGTGACCGGCGACCTGGACGAGCACTCCATCCAGGCGCTGGCCGTGGCGCCCGTGGACGGCTACGGGGTGGGTACATCCCTGGTGACCGGTTCGGGCGCGCCGACGGTGTCGCTGGTGTACAAGCTGGTGGCGCGGGCGCACGGGACGTCCGCGGACCTGCCGCTGGAGCCGGTGGCCAAGCGCTCGGTGGGCAAGCCGAGCCGGGGCGGCCGCAAGTGGTCGGTGCGCCGGCTCGACGACACGGGCACCGCGATCGCCGAGGAGGTGTTCCCCTACGAGCCGCCGGAGGCGGTGGGGACCCGCCCGCTGCTGCGGCCGCTGGTGTCGGACGGCGAGGTGGTCGGCGGCGAGAGCGTGCACGACGCGCGCGAGCGCCACCGCGCCGCGGTGGCCGAGCTGCCCGAGCAGGCGCTGCGGATGTCGCGGGGCGAGGCCGCCCTGCCGACGGTGTTCCACTGACCGGCCGTGTTCCGGTGGACCGGGTTGCGAGAGGAAGGGGTGCCGGCATGACCAGAGCGCTCATTGTGGTGGACGTGCAGAACGACTTCTGCGAGGGCGGCAGTCTGGCGGTGGCCGGGGGCGCCGCCACCGCGGAGGCCGTGACCGGGCACGCGCGCTCGGGCGGGTACGACCACGTGGTCGCCACCCGCGACTACCACATCGATCCGGGGGCGCACTTCTCGGACGAGCCCGACTTCGTGGACAGCTGGCCGCGGCACTGCGAGGCGGGCACGCCGGGGGTGGAGTTCCACCCGGACTTCGACGCCTCGCTGGCCGAGGAGGTCTTCAGCAAGGGCCGGTACACGGCGGCCTACAGCGGGTTCGAGGGGACCGCCGAGGACGGCTCGACGACGCTGGCGGAGTGGCTGCGCGAGCGCGGGGTGGACGAGGTGGACGTGGTGGGCATCGCCACCGACCACTGTGTCCGGGCCACCGCGCTGGACGCCGTGCGGGAGGGGCTGCGCACGCGGGTGCTGCTCGGCCTGACCGCGGGTGTGGCGCGGCCGACCGTGGACGCCGCGCTGGCGCAGCTGGACGAGGCGGGCGTGGCCCTGGAGGGCGAGCCGCGGGTCGGCTGACCCCGACGGGTGGGAGGGCGGGGCCGTGCGGTCCCGCCCTCCTCCGTGTCAGGGGTGGGAGAGCAGGGCGCGCAGGACGTCGCCCGCGCGCGTCCACAGCAGGGAGCCGCCCTCCCCCGGCAGCAGGTGGCGGCGGGCGCCGGGGATGCGGCGGGTGAGCAGGGCCGCCCGGTCCGGGGAGTGGAAGGCGTCCAGTTCGCCGTACCAGACGTCGGTGGGGACGGCGGCCTGCTCCGGCGCCGGGTCCCAGCGGCCGGAGGCCAGGACGGTGTCGCGGGCGTACCCGGCGCCGTCGCCGGCGAAGCCCTCGGCCAGGGCGCGGCGGTAGGCGGCCGCGAAGGCGGGGGCGCGGTACACGGCCGCGTCGCGTTCGGGGGCGTGGGCGGTGACCAGGTCCCACATGCCGTCGGGGCCCAGTTGCGCGAGGTCGCGCCCGGCGCGGTCCGGGTCGGCGGCCACGGCGTCGCGCAGGGCCCGCGCGCCGGGGTCGAGGAGGTCGGCCAGGCCGGGGTGGGCGATCTCGTCGGCGGGCGAGACCAGCGCCAGGGCGCGCGCCGTGCCGGCCGCGGCGCAGGCGAGGGCGAAGGGAGCCCCCTGGGAGTTGCCCACGACGGCGGGGCGGCCCAGGCCCAGGTGGTCCGCGAGGGCGCGGGCGTCGGCGGCGAAGTCCGCGGCGGTGCGGCCCGGGGCCGGGTCCGAACCGCCCAGGCCGGGGCGGTCCGCCGAGACCAGGTGCACGCCGAGTCCGGCGAGCAGGTGGGTGCCGAAGCCCAGGGAGCGGCCGGTGGCGGCGCCGGGGCAGAGCAGGACGGGGGTGCCGCCGGGGTCGCCCCACGAGCTCCAGGCCAGGGCGCGGCCGTCGGACAGGGTGAGCGCGCCGGTGCGCTCGGGGGCGTCGACTCCGAGTTCCATGCCGGGGAGCCTAGGGGTGCCCACGCCGCCCCGACCAGTGGTTTTCCCGGACACGCGAGGGGGCGGCGGGAGGGTTCCCGCCGCCCCCTGCCGTGTCGCGGCTCAGGCGACGCCGATGGCGGCGCGGACGCGGTCCAGGACGTCGCGGGCGCGCTCGCGGGCGCGGGCCGACCCGGCTTCGAGGATGTCCTCGATCTCCTTCGGGTTCGCCATGAGCTCCTCGTAGCGCTCGCGCTTGGGGCCCAGCTCGGCGTTGACCGCCTCGAAGAGCTCGTTCTTGAGCTCGCCCCAGCCCATGCCGCCCTGCTCCAGGCGCTTGCGCACGTCGGCCGTCCTGTCGGCGTCGGCGAAGTGGGTGAGGAGCTGGAAGGGCACCGAGGTGTCGGGGTCCTTGGGGTCCTCGACGGGGGTGGAGTCGGTGGGGATGCGGCGGATCGCCTTCTTGAGCTTGTTCTCCGGCAGGAAGAGCGGGATGTGGTTGTCGTAGGACTTGCTCATCTTGCGGCCGTCGACGCCGGGGAGGATGCTCGCCTCGCTGTCGTCGATGACGCCCTTGGGCAGGGGGAAGGAGTACCCGTGCGCGCCCTCGCCGTAGCGGTTGTTGAAGTACCCGGCGATGTCGGCGGTGTACTCGATGTGCTGGGACTGGTCGCGGCCCACGGGGACGTGGGTGGCCTGCATGATGAGGATGTCCGCGGCCATGAGGATGGGGTAGTTGAACAGCCCCATGTTGACCCCGGCGTCCAGGTCGGTGATCCCGGCCTCGTTGTTGCGGTCGCGGGCGGCCTTGTAGGCGTGGGCGCGGTTCATCAGGCCCTTGGGGGTGAGGGCGCTGAGGATGGTGGTCAGCTCGAAGGTCTCGGGGACCTTGGACTGCTGGTAGATGACCGTCCTGGCCGGGTCCAGCCCGCACGCCAGCCAGGTGGCAGCCCCGGACCGGATGCTGTGGCGGAGCTCGTCCGCGTCCTTGACGGTGTTGAGCGCGTGGTAGTCCGCGACGAAGTAGTAGGTCTCGTAGACGTCCGCGGCCGCCAGGGCCGGCTGGATCGCGCCGACGTAGTTGCCCAGGTGGAAGTCACCGGTGGGCTTGATCCCGGTCAGGTAGGTGTTCGCTGCCATGCCCCAAGGAAACCACACCCCCGCGCCCCGGTTTCCGCGCCCCGGGAGCCTACTTTCGGGGGCGTGGATATGCATACTTGAGGTATGACTTCCACGGATACCACGATCAAGGTCCCCAGAGCCCTCCGCGACCGCATCAGCCGCCGTGCGAAGCGCGAGCACACCACCCTGGCCGCGGCGATCGAGCGCGCCCTGGACGAGTCCGACGAGTTGGAGTTCTGGCGGGAGGTGCGCCGGCACAACGCGGAACTGTCCGCCGGCGAGCGGGAGGCGTACACGTCGGACCGGACCCTCGGCGACGATCTCGCCGATTCCGGGGACGACGCGTTGACCGCGGAGGACGCGTGGTGAGGCGTGGCGAGATCCACATGGCCGACCTGGGCGACCCGATCGGGCACGAGCAGGCGCTGCGGAGGCCGGTGCTCATCGTCAGCGCCCAGCCCTGGCTGGACTCGAACCCTCCGGTGGTCATGGCCGTGCCCCTCACCCGCACGCGCCGGGAGAGCCCGACCCATGTGGAGATCGAGCCGGGCTCTTCCGGGTTGAAGGAGACCAGCTATGCCAAGTGCGAGGACCTGCGTGCCATCTCGCCGCTGCGGCTGGAGCGGAACTTCGGGATGGTCCAGGACACGGTCCTGTTCCGGGTGGAGCTGATCCTGCGCAGGCTGCTCGGGCTCTGACCCCGTCAGGGGCGGTGAGGGGAGCGGAAGGCGGCCCAGTGTTCGGCCATGCGGCGGGCCTGGCCCTCGGTGAAGTGGGTCATGCAGTCGTCGTCGCTGTAGTCCATGAAGTTGGTGACCGGGTCGCGGCCGCCGCGGTGCGGGCAGGAGTCGCGGCCCTGCGGGCAGCCGGCCGCGGCCTCGCGCTCGTAGGGGGTGTCGCCGACGTAGTCGCCCGGGGTGGTGCAGCCGTTCTGGAAGGTGTGGAACAGGCCCAGCCAGTGGCCGACCTCGTGGGTGCCGGTGTGGCCCAGGCCGAAGCGCTCGCGGCCGCCGCCGGGCAGGGTGTCGTGGGCCAGGACGACGCCGTCCTGGTCGGGCGCGGCGGCGTGGTCCTGCGGGAAGCTGGAGTAGCCGAGCAGCCCGGTGCCCAGGTCGGCGGTGTAGATGTTGAGCGTGTCGGCGCCGCCGCGGTGCAGCTCGGAGCGGATGCGGTCGCGGTGGCCGTTGAAGTCGGAGAACCAGGCGTCGTTCTCGCTGCGGGTGACCTCGGAGAGGGTGAACCGGAAGCCGGTGTCGGCCCCGGCGGCGTCGTAGCCGCCGGAGTAGGCGGTGTTGAGGACGTCGATCTGGTCGCGGATGCGGGCGTCGCTCACGTGGCCCCGGCCGTCGGTGGCGGAGATGACGTGGACCACGACGGGGACGGTGCCCGGCGGGGCGATCTCGTGGGACCGCAGGGAGCGCAGCGCCTCGCGCAGCCGGTCGTTGTAGCGGGCGGCCTGCTCGGGGGTGAGCTCCCCGCTGTCGGTGACGGTGTCCGATCCGGGTTCGGCGAGGCGGGCGGTGGTGCCCGGCGGGCAGTCGGGCCCGCGGACCGCCGCCGCCCGTTCGGTTCCGGCCCCGGCGGGGTCGGGCAGCGCGGTGCCCGCGACCATTCCGCTCAGGGCGAGTCCGCACATCGCCAGTCCGGTCCAGAGTGCGGCGGTCGCGCCGCGTGCGTTTCGTCCAATCACTTCACGGACTGTAGTGAAATGAACACGTATAGCACGCGAGCCCGGGCGCGAGCTTGCGAAGTGTTTGCCCGGATGGCCCGGAATACCCCCTACTACTTGCCGCCGACCGCCCAGACGCGGAGCTTCGCGATGCGCTCGCGGATCTGGTCCGGGGTGGCCTGGGCGACCGGCGGCCCGCCGCAGGCGCGGCGCAGCTCGTTGTGGATCACCCCGTGCGGCTTGCCGGTGCGGTGGTGCCAGGCGCCGACCAGCCCGCTCAGCTCACGGCGCAGGTTCGCCAGGACCTCGTGGGTGGGGCCCTCGTCCCGGACCGGCTCGTCCTTCTTGCGGGCCTTGATCTCCCCGGCCTTGATGTCGTCCTTGCGCTTGCGCAGCAGCTGGGCCACCTGCTGGGGCTCCAGCAGGCCGGGCAGGCCCAGGAAGTCCTCCTCCTCGGTGGAGCCGGGCACGCCGCCGTACTCGTTGCCGTCGTAGAGGGCGCGGTCGAACTCGGCCGACGCCTCCATCGTCTCGAACGGCAGCTCCTCCCCCGCGTCGGGGGTGTCGCGCTTCCTGTTGGCCTCCTTGAGGAGGTCCTCCTCCGGGTACTCGTCGTCCTCGGCGGGGGTGCGGTCCAGGACGTGGTCGCGCTCGCGCTCCATGTCCCCGGCGAACTCCAGCAGGGTGGGCACCGAGGGCAGGAACACCGAGGCGACCTCGCCGCGCTTGCGCACGCGCACGAACCGGCCGATGGCCTGGGCGAAGAACAGGGCGGTGCTGGTGGAGGTGGCGTACACCCCGACCATCAGGCGGGGCACGTCCACGCCCTCGGACACCATGCGCACCGCGACCATCCACCGGTCGTCGCCCTTGGCGAACCGGGTGATCTTCTTGGAGGCGGTGGGGTCGTCGGAGAGCACCACGGTGGCGCTCTTGCCGGTGATCTGGCGGATGATGCGCGAGTAGGCGCGGGCGTTCTCGTGGTCGCTGGCGATGACCAGGCCGCCGGCGTCGGCGTGGGTCTTGCGGACCTCGGTGAGCCGCCGGTCCGCGGCCTGGAGCACGCGCTTGATCCAGTCGCCCTTGGGGTCCAGCGCGGCCCGCCACGCCTGGGAGAGCGCGTCCTGGGTGAGCGGCTCGCCCAGGCGGGCGGCCAGCTCGTCCCCGGCGCGGGTGCGCCAGCGCATCTCGCCGGAGTACGCCATGAAGATGACGGGGCGCACGACGCCGTCGGCCAGCGCCGGGCCGTACCCGTAGCTGTAGTCCCAGGAGCAGCGGCGCACCCCGGCGGAGTCCTGGACGTAGTCCACGAACGGGATGGGGTTGATGTCGGACCGGAAGGGCGTGCCGGTCAGGGAGAGCCGCCGGGCCGCCGGGTCGAACGCCTCGCGGGCGGCGTCGCCCCAGGACAGGGCGTCGCCCGCGTGGTGGACCTCGTCGAAGATCACCAGGGTCTTGCGGGCCTCGGTGCGGTTGCGGTGCAGTGCCGGGTGGGCGGCGACCTGGGCGTAGGTGACGGCGGCGCCGAGGTACTGCCGTCCCAGGGCCCCCTGTCCGTTGCGGAAGTCGGGGTCGATGGGGATGTTGAACCGCGCGGCGGCCTCGGCCCACTGCTTCTTGAGGTGCTCGGTGGGGCAGACGATGGTGATGGCGCGGACGGTGTTCCGCTGGAGGAGCTCGCTCGCCAGGGTGAGGGCGAACGTGGTCTTGCCCGCGCCGGGCGTGGCGACCGCCAGGAAGTCCCGCGGCTGTCGGCGGAAGTACTCCTCGAACGCCTCCCGCTGCCAGGCCCGGAGCCCGCTGAGGCGGTCCTCGGTCGTGGTCTGCGTCACCGTCATGCGTTTCGTCCCCCGATACTCACCTGCTCGAGATTAGCGGCCCGGTCCGACCGCACAGGGTCGGCTTCCCGTGGTGCCGCGCACATCCGCGGGCCCGGTTCGGCCGCCGCGAAGGCCCGCGAACGCCCGCGCACGGGCACATACGGACGCGAACACGCACGAGCCCCGCGGGTCCGGAGGTTCTCCGGACGGACCCGCGGGGCGCGCGTGTCGCGGCGGGACGCGCCCGGGGCTCCGCACAGGAGCCGTCCGGGCCGCCCGGCACGGGCGCCGGGCCGGGCGGGGCGTCCACCGGGCCCGGACCCGTGTCACTCGGCGGGCGACTCCTCCGCGGGGGCACCGGAGTCCGCCGGCACCACACCCGACTCGTCGGCCTCCTCGGCCCCCGCTCCCCCGCCGGCCCCGCCCGCGCCCTCGATGTCGACGGCGCCGTCGTTGAACGGCATGTAGGGGGAGATCGCCGGGAACGCGAAGAACCACAGCAGGGCGGCGGCCCCGGCCAGCAGGCCGAGCGCCATGATGAACTTGGAGATCCAGGGTCCGGGCAGGATGCGCCAGATCAGGCCGTACATGCGGGTCTCCTCACTCGCTCTCGGCGGCGTCGGGGGCCATGTGCGCGATCGAGTCGGGCATGCCCTCCGACTTGGGCGTGGTCTCGACGAGTTCGCCCCACACGATGAGCCGGTGCGTGTTGTTCAGCTTGGGGGCGCAGGTGGTGAGCGTGATGATCGACCGCCCCGGCTCGGCCTCGCCCGCGCCCTCGACGTCGTCGAACGGGTCGGGTTCGATCACCCACACGTCGGTGGGCACGACCGTCTCCTCGCGGAACACCTCGTAGGTGTAGAAGTTCTCGCCGTCCTCCAGCACCAGGACGTCGCCGTTCTCCAGCAGGTCGATGTCCCAGAAAAGGCCGGGGGTGCGGTGCGCGGCGATCGCGTAGTTGCCCGCCTGCCCGGGGCTGCTGGGGTACTCGGTGTAGTGCCCGGGGCTGTAGCGGATGTCGTCCTGCGTGGTGCCGTTGACGACGACCCAGTCCAGGTCCAGGGACGGGATGTACAGCCGGCTGTCGGCGCTGCCGGGCAGGGGCTCGGAGTCGGGACCGCGCTCCTCGGCCTCCGCCCAGGCGTCCTCCAGCCCCTGGGCCAGCCCCTCCTGCTCGCGGTCGGTCTCCCACCGGGAGCCGTACACCTCGTACGCCGCGTAGAACAGCATGAGGAGGCCCGCGGTCAGCAGGATCTCGCCGACGAAGCGGACGATGCCGCGCACCACGTCGCCGGGGGTGGCCCGGCGGCGGGGCGGGGGTTTGCGGCGGCGGCCGCCGGAGGAACGGCGTCGGCCCTCCCCGGATCCGGGGTCATCCTGTGGCTGTCGTTCCGTTGTGGACACCAATACGACCTACTCCTGTGGACGTCTCGCGTGTGCTCCGTGGACCTACCGGAGGGGCACGACCAGCGGGATCCCGGTCCTCGGGTGCGGCAGGACCTCGACCTCGTGCCGGTAGACGGTGCTGAGCAGGGACGCGGTGAACACCTCGGCGGGGGGACCCTGCGCGGCGATCCGTCCCTGGGAGAGTATCGCCACACGATGGGCGTAGGCCGCCGCAAGCCCCAAATCGTGCAGGACCACGATAACCGCACCGCCGCGTTCGGCGAGTGAACGCGCGATGCCCAGCACGAGTTCCTGGTGGTGGATGTCCAGGGCGGCGGTGGGCTCGTCGAGCATGAGCAGCGGGGTGTCCTGGGCCAGGACCCGGGCGAGCATGACGCGGGCCCGTTCGCCGCCGGACAGGGTCGGGAAGCCGCGGTCGGCCAGGTGGGAGACGCCGGTGCCCTCCATCGCGGCGGCGACGATCCCGTCGTCCTCGGCGGGGTCGGCCAGCCCCGCCCAGGGGGCGCGGCCCATGGCGACCAGTTCGGCGACGGAGAACGGGAAGCCGACCGAGGCCTCCTGGGGCAGGACGGCGCGGCGCAGGGCGAGCTCGGGCGGGGTCCAGGCGCCGAGCTCGCGGCCGAAGAGGTCGATGCGGCCGCCGTCGGCGCCGCCCCTTTCCGCGGCCGCGGCGAGGTCGCCGGACGCGGCGGCCAGCAGTGTGGACTTGCCCGCGCCGTTGGGCCCGACCAGTGCCACCAGCTCCCCGGCGCGGACGGTGAGGTCCACCCCGTCCAGGAGGGCGCGTCCGCCGCGGCGGACGGTGACGCCCTCGGCGCGCAGCACGGGGTCGCCGACGGCGACGGGGCCGGGGCGCGCGGGCGGGCGGGACAGGGGGGCGAGGGCGGCCCGGGTCCGCCGTCGGAGGGTGGGGATCACGACCAGCCTCCCTGCTTGGCGCGGGTGCGGTAGAGGAGGTAGAAGAAGAACGGTCCGCCGAGCGCCGAGGTGACCACGCCCAGGGGGATCTCGGCGGGGGCGGCGGCGGTGCGGGCCAGCAGGTCGGCGGCGAGCAGCAGCAGCCCGCCGCCCAGGGCGCTGGCCGGCAGCAGCACGCGGTGCCCGGGCCCGGTGACCATCCGGACGATGTGCGGGACGACCAGGCCGATGAAGGCCACGATCCCGGCGAAGGCCACGGCGGCCGAGGTGAGCAGTGCCAGGGCGATGATGAGGACCAGGCGCATGCGCTCCACGTCCACGCCCAGGTGGCGGGCCGGCCCCTCGCCCAGGGAGAGCAGGTCCAGGCGGCGCGCGTAGAGCGGGATGACGACCATCCCGGCGACCAGGCAGGGCACGATCGCCGCGACCTTGGACCAGGTGGCGGTGGCCACGCTGCCCAGCTGCCAGAAGGTGATGGTCTGGATCTCGGCGTCCTGGGAGAAGTTGGTCATCAGGCCGATGGCGGCACCGGCGATGGCGTTGACGGCGATGCCGGTGAGCAGCAGGGTGACGACCTCGGTGCGCCCGCGCGAGCGCGCGAACACGTACACGAACAGGGTCGTGGCCAGGCCGAACACGAAGGACGACGCGATGATCGTCCAGTGGCCCAGGACGGTGATCCCGGTGAAGATGACGACGATGGCGCCGACGGCGGCCCCCGAGGAGACTCCGATGACACCGGGTTCGGCCAGGGGGTTGCCGAAGATGCCCTGCATCATGGCCCCGGCCACGCCCAGGGCCGCACCCACCGTGACGGCGAGCACCACGCGGGGGAACCGCACGTCCCACAGGACGGTGCGGGCGACCTGGTCGGGCAGGGGGCCGGCGACCGGGAGGCCGAGGGCGTCCAGGACCGAGGCGGTGACCTGCCCGGCGGGGATCGGGTAGGCGCCGATCCCCGCCGCGACGACCGAGACGACGACCAGGCCGGCGGCCAGGCCGACGAGCAGCAGGCCGGCGCGCAGGCGGCGCCGGGCCCGGCCGGCCGTGACCGGGGCGGCCCGGCCCGTCCGCTCCGCGGACGTCGGGGTTCCGACGGCGGTCACGGGCCCTCCCCCGCCGCGACCGCGGTCAGCTCCTCGGCCAGGGCGGCGATGACCTGCGGGGTGCGGGGCCCGAAGTTGAGCAGCACCCCGTCCTCGAAGTCGATGACGGCGCGGTCGCGCCCGGCGGGGGTCTGGGCGACGCCGGGGATCTCGACGAGGCCGTCGACGCCGCCGACCGATTCCAGCCCCTTGGTCATGACCAGGATCACCTCGGGCTGAGCTGCGATGAGCGCTTCGCTGGTAATGGGGGTGAAGGGGGCGGTCAGGCCCATCTCGACCCCGGCGTCGCGGGCCCCGACCTCGGCGAGCATGGCGTCGGCCCCGGAGCCGGGTCCGCCGATGAGGTAGACCCCGGCGGTGCCGCGCAGGTAGAGGAAGGCGACGAGGGGGGAGCCGACGGCCTCCGCGGAGCCCTCGCGGACCTCGGCCATCTGGGCCCGTGTGCGCTCGGCCAGGGCGGTGCCCGCGTCGGGGACGCCCAGGGCCCGGGCGACGCGTTCGAAGCGCGGGTACATCTCGTCGAAGGACCAGGCCTCCTCGATGATCACCACGGGGATGCCCGAGCGCTGGATCTGCTCGATGGCCTCGGGCGGCCCGGTCTGGGTGTCGGCGAGGATCACGGTGGGCTCCAGGGCCAGGACGCTCTCGGCCGAGACCTCGTGCCCGCTGGTGACGACGGGCAGGTCGGCGGCCTCGTCGAAGGTGGCGGCCACGTCGCGGCCCACGACCCGGTCGCCCAGGCCGAGGGTGAAGACGATCTCGGCCAGGCCGCCGGTGAGGGGCAGGATCCGCGAGGTGTCGGTGACCTCGACCTGCTCGTACTCCAGGGGGTCTTCGCTGGTCCGGTAGGGGTCGAGCACGACGGAGTCGACGGTCACCGGCAGTTGCTGGACGAAGTCCTCCTCCAGGGGCTGGAGGCGGTTCTCGGCCAGGTCGGGGATGTCCCCGGTGCCGCCGGAGGCGGTGTCGTCGGGGGCTCCGGCACCGCCCGAGCAGCCGGTGAGGGCGAGTGCGAGGGCGCAGGCGGCGGCGAGCGCCCGGGCCCCGCGTCCGGGGCGTGCGTGTGCGGAGGGCCGGAAGGCGGCTGGGGCCATTGGGGATCGCTTTCGGGTCGGACCGGGGATCGGGGTCGCCGGGGGGACGACACCGACCTTTATATGACACCTTGTCACCATCTTGACAAGCCCGATGGTTCGATGTTCAACTGTTCCGGTCGCGAACTCCGGGTTAGGTAAGGCTCACTTGACCAAGGTAAGCGTAACCTAAACCGGTTTCGCACATCACGCGGGTCACCCCTACACGAACCGGACCCGCACGAACCCCGAAGGCCCCTGATGCAAGCAGCGGTTTCCCCCCGCCCGGTCACCGGGCGGCGCCGGGGCGGGCCCCTCCCTCCCCTGGCCGCCGCCGCGGCCGCAGTACTGATCTCCACCGCACTGCCCGCGGCGGCGTACGCAGAGCCGGCTCCCCAGCAGGAGGAGACCGGACACCCCCGGATCACCACCGTCGACAGGACCGAGGGGCTGGACCCCGAGGGTGACACCGTCACCGTCTCCGGGCTCGGCCACACCCCCGGATCCGTCATCGAGATCGCGACCCTCGCCGTTCCGGCCGGGCCCGACGGCGCGGCCGACACCGGAGAGGTCCGTGAGGAGGCCGTCACCGACACCGCGAACGCGGTGACGGTCGAGGTCGGCGGGCGCGGCGCGTTCAGCGCGACCCTCGTCACCGGAGCCGGGTTCGCCGCCGAGGCCGGACTCGACGCGGCCGCGGACGCCTTCGAGATCCGCCTGGTCGAGGTGGAGACCCCCGAGGACTCCGGGCCGGTCACCGGCACCTGGGGCGGCGACGCCCCGGCCGAGGAGGTCGTGGAGGCGCCCGGCCCCGGGATGAGCGCCCCCGTCATGGCCCCGGCCGCCCCCGCCGCGGCCGTCGTGGGCCGCGTCCCCGTCACGTTCGCGGCGCCCGAGGCCGCCCCGGCTCCGGAGGCGCGCCCGCGGACCTCTCCGCAGACCCAGGCCGGCGCGCCGCAGGCGCCCCTGCCGCGGGAGCCGGGGAACCCGAGGATCTCGGTCTCCAAGACCGAGGGCCTGGACCCCGACGGGGAGACCGTCACGGTCACCGGCACCGGCTACGACACCTCCAAGGGCATCTACGTCGCGCTGTGCGACATCTCCGGCGCGAGCTCCACGCAGGCCCCGACGCCGTGCATCGGCGGTGTGGACATGGACGGCTCCGGCGGCGCCTCCGCCTGGGTCTCCAGCAACCCGCCGCCCTACGGCGAGGGCCTGGCGGTCCCCTACGACGGCTCGGGCACCGACGGCGGCTTCAGCGTGCAGATCACGGTGAAGGCGGACGACGGCACCACCGACTGCGACTCCGCGGGCGTGGAGTGCGCCGTGGTCACCCGCAACGACCACACCCGGTCCAGCGACCGCGGCCAGGACGTGTTCGTCCCGGTGGCGTTCGGATCGGGCGGATCGGGTGACGGCTCCGGGAACACCGGCTCCGGTTCCGGCGGCTCGGGTTCCGGCGGTTCCGGCTCCGGGGGCTCCGGTTCCGGGGGCTCCGGCGGCGGCAGCGGTCCGCGCCCGAGCGGCGACCTGCCGCGCACCGGCACCGACCTGACCGTCCTGCTCCTGGCCGCCGCCGTGGCGACCGCGACCGGTGCCGTCGCCCTCTTCGCGACCCGCCGGCGCCGCGGCGCCGGGGACGACGCCCCCGACGGGGCCGCGGCCTGACCGACCCCCCGCTCTCCATGGCGGGCCCGTGCCCCGGCACGGGCCCGCGGGCACCACATCCGCCGCCCCGCCCCCCGGACCCCCGGGACCGGTCACCGTCTCCACTCGACGATGGGAATCGACGAACCATGGCCCTGACGACCACCCGCGGCACGACCACGGGCCGCCGCGCCCTCCGCACCCTCACCTCCGTCTCCGCCGCC
Source organism: Nocardiopsis sp. MT53 (assembly GCF_019598965.1). Lineage (NCBI taxonomy): Bacteria > Bacillati > Actinomycetota > Actinomycetes > Streptosporangiales > Nocardiopsidaceae > Nocardiopsis > Nocardiopsis sp. MT53. Next base: position 723,210 of record NZ_CP080599.1, read on the forward strand.
TCCGCCCTGGCGGCGGCCCTGATCGCGGTCGCGGCCCCCGCCGCCTCCGCGGCCCCCGTCTCCGGCGGCTCCGCCGCCTGGGGCGTCAAGGAGTCCTTCCGCAACTACGTCTCCGGCCCCATCGCCGGAGGCGGCTACACGGCCTCGGGCGGCGCCACCGAACTGGGCGACGGCCTGATCGACTTCCCCACCTCCGGCGGGGACGTCGACGACGCCTTCTTCATCTCCGGCGAGGTGTCGTTCACGGGCACCGTGGTCTTCACCGGCCACGACTACGGCCAGGGCCCCGTCCTGGAGGTCCGGCTCTCCGACCCGCGCGTGGAGTTCGACGGGAGCACCGGCACGGTGTACGCCGACGTCACCAGCCGCGAGTTCCACGGCGCGAACCCGGCCCTGCCCCCCGGTGCCCCGGTCTCGTACGGCGAGGTCCCCGTCACCGAGCTGACCGGGGTGAACGTCGACGTCACCGGGACCGCGATCGAGTTCACCTCCACGGGCGGCACCCTGCACGCCGGCGCCGTCGACGCGTTCGCGGGCTTCTACCCCGCGGGCGCCGCGATGGACCCGATCTCCTTCACCACCGACGTCTCCTAGGCGCCGCGACCGTGGGACGGGCGGGCCCGTGGCTCCCGCTCCGCGCGGGCCCGCCCGTCCCCCGCCCCACCGGCCCCGCCGTCACCGGGGCCCCTGCCATCCCCCTCACGATTGGAACCGAAGAACCCCATGACCAGTACGACCGGCAGCGGCACGAGCGGAAGGCTCCGCCGCGCCCTGCGCTCCCTCACCGCGTACGCGGGTGTGGCGGCGGTGGGCGGTGCGCTCGCGGTGGCGAGCGCCCCCGCCGCCACCGCCGACGAGGTGCTCCAGCTCTCCGGCGGCTCCGCCGTCTGGGGGGTCAAGGAGTCCTTCCGCAACTACGTCTCCGGCCCCATCGCCGGAGGCGGCTTCGAGGCCTCCGACGGCGCGACCGCCACGGGCGACGGCCTGATCGACTTCCCGACGGCGGGCGGCGCGGTCTCCAAGGAGGACGCCTCCGGCGATGTGAGCTTCTCCGGGACCGTGGTCTTCACCGGCCACGACTACGGCCAGGGCCCCGTCCTGGAGGTCCGGGTCTCCGACCCGCGCGTGGTGTTCGCGGACGGCACCGCCACGGTGTACGCCGACGTCACCAGCCGCGAGTTCCTGGGGGCGAACCCGAACAACCCGCCGGGCGACCTCACCGGGTACGGCGAGGTCCCCGTGGCCGACCTGACCGGCGTCGAGGTCGACGCCGAGGGCGAGGACCTGGTCTTCACCTCCGCCGCGGGCTCCCTGCGCGAGGAGGCCGTCGAGGCGTTCGCGGGCTTCTACCCGGCGGGCACCCCGATGGACCCCCTGTCCTTCACGGCGGGCATCGACGACGCCGGGGGGAACCCCGGCCCGGTGCACGACCCCGCGGTCACCGTCACCCCGGCCTCCGGCCTGGACCCGGAGGGCGACGTCGTCACCGTCTCGGGCACCGGCTTCCGGCCGGGCGCGGGCGTCTACGTGGCGCTCACCGCGATCCCGCAGGCCGCGGACTCCTACCCGGCCCACTGGTACGGCTCGGGCGTGTGGCTGCGCGGCGACACCGCGCCGGACGCGCAGGGCTCCTTCAGCACCCCGCTCGACGTGGTGGGCGCCTTCAGCAAGGGCGGCGGCGAGTACGACTGCCTGGAGACGCAGTGCTACGTCGCCGTCTTCAACGACCGCAACGACCTGGCCAACCGCGACCAGGACGTGTGGACGCCGGTCTCCTTCGCCGGCGACGGGGAGCCGACCGAGGAGCCGACGGAACCCACCGAGGAGCCGACCGAGGGGCCGACCGACCCCGAGGGGCCGCTGACCGTCCACAACGGCCGCGCCGACTGGGGCGTGCGGGAGTCGTTCCGCACCTACATCGTGGGCAACATCGCCAAGGGCACGATCGAGACCCGCGACGGCGCGAGCCGCAACGAGGACGGCACCTTCGCCTTCACCAACGGCTCGGGCGAGGTCGACCTGGAGGCGTCCACCGCCGAGATCGGGTTCGAGGGCACCGTCCTGTTCCAGGGCCACGTCTACGGCGACGACGACCCGCTGCTGCACATGACCGTCCGGGACCCGCGTGTGGTCATCGACGGCGGCGAGGGCACCCTGTACGCCGACATCGTCAGCAAGTCGCTGGACGACGCCGAGCTGGTCACCTACGACGACGTCGCGTTCGCCGACCTCGACCTGTCCGGTGTGCAGTACGACCTGACCGACGGCGTGCTCGCCTGGGAGCCGATCCCGGCGACCCTGACCGCCGAGGGCGTGCCCGCCTTCGCGGACTTCTACGGCGAGGGCGAGCGGCTCGACCCGATCACGCTGACCGTCAGCGTCGACGAGGACGTCGACGTCCCCGGCGGCGGCGACGGTGGCGGCGACGGCGGCGGGAACCCGGGCGGGGGTGACGGCGACGGCGGCAACGGCGGCCTGCCGAACACCGGTGTCGCCCTGGCCGGCCTGATCGCGGCCGCCGCGGTGGCCGTCGGCGCCGGCGGCGTGGCCGTGGCCGCGTCCCGCAGGCGCCCGGCCGGTGCCGACGGGGACGGTGCCGACGAGGACGGCGGCTCCGGGGCCTGACCCTCCCGGTGGCGCACGACGAGGGCCCCGGTGCACCGCACCGGGGCCCTTCGCGTCGCGGGGACGGGCCGGATCAGGCCATCATCTCCTCGTAGATCTTCTTGCACTCGGGGCAGACCGGGAACTTCTTCGGGTCCCGGTTGGGCACCCAGACCTTGCCGCACAGAGCGATCACGGGGTTGCCGGTGACGGCGCTCTCCGTGATCTTGTCCTTCTGGACGTAGTGGGAGAACCGCTCGCGGTCCCCGCCGTCGTGCGAGGTGTCCGGCCTGGTCTCACTGTCCGGCAGGACCTTGTTGAGGACGTCCATCGACATCGTTCTCACCTTTCGAAGTCTGCGTTCCACGGTATAGGGTGCCGCGTCCCGGGCCGCCCTCAGTTCAGGGTGGGATCGTCCGGGTAGGTCGACAGCAGCGCCAGGTCGCCGCCCTGGCGGCGCAGCACCCGCGACCACAACCCCTCCGGGTCGGTGGTGAACACGTCGGCCGCGACCGCGTCCAGGACGTACCACGCGCCCTCCTCGACCTCCCCGGCCAGCTGCCCGGCGCCCCACCCGGCGTACCCGGCGAAGACGCGGAAGCCGCCCAGGGCGGTGCCCGGCACCGGCGCGGGGTTGTCCAGGTCGACCACGCCGATACCCGTCAAACCCGAGGCGGGGTCCAATCCTTCCAGAGGGGACCAGCCGGGCGGCGGCCCGTCCGGCCCCCGGACGCCCAGGGCGATGCCCGAGCCGGTGCCGACGGGACCTCCGGAGAACATGACGGCGGGCTCACTGGCCAGCTCGCCCCAGTCGACGACCACGTCGGCCACGGGCAGCCCGAGCGGCCGGTTGAGGATCACGCCGAGGGTGCCCTCGGGGGTGTCGTCCACGACGAACACCACCGAGCGGCGGAAGGAGTCCTCTTGGAGCACCGGGGCGGCCACCAGGAGCCGCCCGGTCATCGTCGGCTGGTCCATGCCACACCCCATACCCCGGAACGGGGCCGGAACCCGTGCCGGCACCCGTTCCGGAACGGTACGTCAGGCCCGGTCGGCCTTGTGGCCGCGCTGGGCGACCTCGCGGACGGCCGTGGCCACGTGCGTCGACAGGTCCGAGTGGAACACGCTCGGGATGATGTAGTTGGGGCCGAGCTCGTCCTCGGTGACCACGTCGGCCAGGGCCTCGGCGGCGGCGACCATCATGTCGGAGGTGACGTGGTTGCTCTGGGCGTCGAGCAGGCCGCGGAAGAACCCGGGGAAGACCAGCACGTTGTTGATCTGGTTGGGGTGGTCGCTGCGGCCGGTGGCGACGACGGCGGCGTGCAGGCGGGCCACGTCCGGGTCGACCTCGGGGTCGGGGTTGGCCAGCGCGAAGATGATCGCGTCGTCGTTCATCTCGGCGATGTCGTCGCCGGTCAGCAGGTTGGGGGCGGAGACGCCGATGAACACGTCGGCCCCGGCCACGGCGCCCTTGAGGTCGCCGGAGTAGCCGGCCCGGTTGGTGTTCTCCGCGATCCAGCGCAGGTTGGAGTCCATGTCCTCGCCGCGCCCGGTGTGCACGGCGCCGTGGATGTCGCTGACGATCACGTCGCGGGCGCCGGCGTGCATGAGCAGCTTGAGGATGGCGGTCCCGGCCGCGCCCGCGCCGGACATGGCGATGCGGACCTCGTCGAGCTTCTTGCCGACGACGCGTAGGGCGTTGCGCAGGGCGGCGAGCACGACGATGGCGGTGCCGTGCTGGTCGTCGTGGAAGACGGGGATGTCCAGCAGCTCGCGCAGGCGGGCCTCGACCTCGAAGCAGCGGGGGGCGGAGATGTCCTCCAGGTTGATGCCGCCGAAGCCCGGGGCGATCAGCTGGACGGTGCGGACGATCTCGTCGACGTCCTGGGTGTCCAGCGCGATGGGCCAGGCGTCGATGTCGGCGAAGCGTTTGAAGAGGGCCGCCTTGCCCTCCATGACGGGCATGGCGGCCTCGGGGCCGATGTTGCCCAGCCCGAGGACGGCGGAGCCGTCGGTGACGACGGCGACGCTGTTGCGCTTGATGGTGAGGCGGCGGGCGTCGTCCTTGTTGGCGGCGATGGCCTGGGAGACGCGGGCGACACCGGGGGTGTAGGCCATCGAGAGCTCGTCGCGGTTGCGCAGCGGCACCTTGGACTTCATCTCGATCTTGCCGCCCAGGTGCATGAGGAAGGTCCGGTCGCTGACCTTGTGCACGGTGACGCCCTCGACGGCGCCCAGGGCGTCGACGATGGCCTGGGCGTGCTCGGTGTCGCGGGCGGCGCAGGTGACGTCGATGCGGATGCGCTCGTGCCCGGCGGCGGCCACGTCCAGCGCCGTGATCATGCCCCCCACGCGCTCGACCGCGTTGGTGAGCCCACCCACGGCCGTGCTCCCCGCGTCCAGTTCGAGGCGGACGGTGATGGAATACGAAACGCTGGGAAGGGTGGCCACGTAATGCTCCTCGGGTGGTGCCGGTGCTTCTGTGTCCGGACGTGCGGACGTCCCCTGGCGCGGCGGCGTTGATGCGCTGCGGGGCATCGGATGTGCGCGGTGCCCCCCTGGGGCGGCATCGCGTCGGACCCCTGTTCGCGTTCGGGGGTCTCGCGACGGAGTCGCCTCACCCTACCCGAGTCAAGCGACCTGAGTCAGCACAAGCCGACAATTATCGCTTCCGTGAAAAACCGATGAATTTCGCACGAGCGCCGGGGTGCCGGCGCGGGGCCGCACCACCTCAACACCGCGGATTCAGGGGGTCTTCCCGGCCGCCCGGTCGCGGGCCGCGCGGACGATGACGTCGGTGCACGCCCGCACGGAGAGGACGGCGCCGTCGAGCACCATGTGGTAGTGCCCGGGCCGGGCGGCGTCGGTCCGGTAGAAGCGGCGGACGTAGGCGGCCCGGGCGCGGTCGTTGTCGTCGCGGACCCGGGCGGTGGGCGGCCCCTCCGCGGCCCCGCGCCCGTCGGTGGCCCCGGACTCCCACAGCTCGCGCGCCCGGCGCAGCCGCGCCTCGGGGTCGCCGTCGAGCCGGACGTGCAGGGCGGTGGGGTGGCCGGCCAGGACGATGGCCCCGGCCCGGCCCAGGACGACCCCGCCGGTGTGCGCGACCCCGCCGATCACCTGCTCGGTGTGCTCGACGAACTCGTGGTCGTAGAGCAGCCGCCCCTCCTCGTTGACGGTGCCGATGAAGGCGGTGTCGACGCTGCCCAGGGTGACGGTGGGCAGCCGCGCGGCCCCGGCGAGGAGGCGCTCCAGGCCGCTCGGCGAGCGGTCGTCGTGCTGGAGGGCCTCGTCGAGGGAGCAGCCGATCCGCCCGGCGACGGCGCTGGGCACCGCCCGGTCCAGGAAGGCCACCTCCAGGGCGGCGGCGACCGCCGGGCCGACGACGGCGCCGCCCGCGCCGTAGGTCGCCGAGATGGTGACGACGGGACGGGGCGGGGACTGCGCCTCGGGTGCCCGTCGGGGACGGTCGGGGGGAGGCGGGCTCATGGGCACCTGCCGGAGAGAGGCGGACCTGGTGGCAGCGGTTGTACCCGCCGCCGGCGGCCCCTATCCCCGGAGACCGAAAACCGGGAAAGAAAGGATGGTTTTACCGCTTTGTCCGGCTACCAGTGAGTAATAATTCTGATTTCCGCACAGTGGTATCTCCACCACGGCCGATTCCGGTCCTGTGTCCCGCACCGCCGCCCCCTCGCGCGGCGGTGCGGGACGGGCCGGACACGGCCTAGAACAGGGCGGAGGTGAGCCGCCGCCGCGCGGAGGCCACCGCCTTGTCGCCCGGGGGCAGCAGGTCGAACAGCTCCAGCAGGCGGGCCCGGACGGCGTCGCGGTCCCCGTCCGAGGTCCGCTTGACCGTCGCGATGAGCCGGTCGAAGGCGTCCTCGAACTTGCCGCCGTACATGTCCAGGTCGGCGACGGCCAGCTGGGCCTGCACGTCCTGCGGGTCGTCGGCGGCGGCCTTGCGCACGGCGTTCATGTCCACCGCGCGCAGCCGCCGGACCAGCCGGACCTGGGCGAGCTTGCTCTTGGACTCGGTGTCCTTGGGGTCGGCCTCGACCGCCTTGACGTAGACCGCCTCGGCCGCCTCGAAGTCCTCCCGGTCCAGGGCCTGCTGCGCCTCGGCGTCGACGGGGCGCAGGTCCGCCTCCGGGACGCCGGCCTCGGCCTGCTCCGGGCCGCCCTCGCCGAACAGGGTGCCGGGGTGCCCGGGCGGCAGCGCGCCCTGTTCCTTGAGCGCGGCGAAGGCCTCGGTCAGCCAGGCGGTGAGCTGGTCCTCGGGGACCGGGCCCGCCGGGCCGGGCAGGAGCTGGCCCTGCACGACGACGATGATCATCGGGGCGGTCGGCACCCGCAGCGCCTGCACGAGCTGGGGGCTGGCCTCGCCGTCGACCTTGGCGAGGAACCAGTTGCCGCCGGAGGCCGCGGAGAGCTTGTCCAGCGTGTCCTCGACCTGCTTGGACTGCTCGGACCAGCCGGCCAGGACCGCCAGGACCACCGGGGCGGCCATGGACCGCTCCAGGACCTGGGCCTGGAAGTTGGCCTCGTCCACGTTCACGGCATAGGGATTGGATCGACCCGCCGACTCCGCGGCGCGCTGCTTGGCCTCGCGTTCCATGGCCGCCTTGCGCGCACCGAGGTCGACGGCACTGTTCGGGGAAAAGTCCGAAGGCTGCATGTGTCCATCCTGCCGTATGCGCGGAAAGGACGCGGACCGAGAACCGGCCCGCGTCCCGTCCCGTGCCGCGTCAGAAGCGGGGGGCCTCGGTGTAGGTACCGAACTCCTCGCCCATGGTCGCGCAGATCTCGCCGAGCGTGGCCTCGGCGCGGGCGGCGTCCATGATCAGCGGCACCACGTTGGCCTCCGACCTCACGCCCTCGAGCAGGGCGGCCAGGGCCCGGTCCACCGCGGCGCCGTCGCGGGCCGCGCGCCGCTCGGCGAGCACCCGGCGCTGCTCGTGCTCCACCTCGTGGCCGATGCGCAGGATGTCCAGCTCCCCGGAGACCGTGGGGGTGTGGGAGTTGACGCCCACGATGCGCTTCTCCCCCTTCTCCAGCGCCTGCTGGTACTGGAAGGCGGACTCGGCGATCTCGGAGGAGAAGTAGCCGTTCTCGATCCCGGCCAGGATGCCCGAGGTCATCGGGCCGATGGCGTGTTCGGCGCCCTCCCCGCCGCCCATCCGCCGGATGTGCGCGAAGATCTGCTCGGCCTCGGCCTCGATCTCGTCGGTGAGCGCCTCCAGGTACCAGGAGCCGCCCAGCGGGTCGGCGACGTTGACCACCCCGGTCTCCTCCATGAGCACCGCCTGCGTGCGCAGGGCGATCTCGGCGGCCTGCTCGGTCGGCAGGGCCAGGGTCTCGTCCAGGGCGTTGGTGTGCAGCGAGTTGGTGCCGCCCAGGACGGCGGCGAGCGCCTCGACCGCGGTGCGCACCACGTTGTTGTAGGGCTGCTGGGCGGTGAGGGAGACCCCGGCGGTCTGGGTGTGGAACCGCAGCCACTGGGACTTCTCGCTCTTGGCGCCGTACACGTCGCGCATCCAGCGGGCCCAGATCCGGCGGGCGGCGCGGAACTTGGCGATCTCCTCGAAGAAGTCGATGTGGGCGTCGAAGAAGAACGACAGGCCGGGCGCGAACGAGTCGATATCCAGGCCCCGGGACAGCCCCAGCTCCACGTAGCCGAACCCGTCGGCGAGGGTGTAGGCCAGCTCCTGCGCGGCCGTGGCCCCGGCCTCGCGGATGTGGTAGCCCGACACCGACAGCGGCTTGTAGGCGGGGATGTTCTCGGCGCAGTACTCCATGAGGTCGCCGATGAGGCGCAGCTGCGGCTCGGGCGGGTACAGCCACTCCTTCTGGGCGATGTACTCCTTGAAGATGTCGGTCTGGAGCGTGCCGTTGAGGGTGCCGATGTCCACGCCCTGGCGCTCGGCGGCCACCAGGTACATGCAGAAGGCGGGGACCGCCGGACCGCTGATGGTCATGGACGTGGTGGTCTCGCCCAGCGGGATGCCGTCGAAGAGCAGGTCCATGTCGGCCACCGAGTCGACGGCCACACCGCAGTGGCCGACCTCGCCCAGCGCGTGCGGGGAGTCGGAGTCGTGGCCCATGAGGGTGGGCATGTCGAAGGCGACCGAGAGGCCGCCGCCGCCGGAGGCGAGGATCATCTTGTAGCGCTCGTTGGTCTGGCGCGCGTTGCCGAACCCGGCGAACTGGCGGATGGTCCAGGCCCGGCCGCGGTAGCCGGTGGGGTACAGCCCGCGGGTGAAGGGGAACTCGCCGGGCCAGCCGATGCGCTCGAACCCGGGGACCTCCGCGCCGGGGGGCGGCCCGTACACGGGCTGCAGCGTGCGTCCGGACAGGGAGGTGAAGTCGGCGTCGCGCTTGCGCGCGGCGTCGTAGCGGCGCTGCCAGCGCTCGCGCCCGGCCTCGATGTCCGCGGCGCCGCCGCCGTCGGTGGTGCCGTTCGTGGTGTTCGCCATACCTGGATAGTAGGACGTCCAACTAAATATGTACAGGAGGGGGACCCGCGGCCCTGCGCGGATCCCGGCCCGTGCTCAGCGCCCGTCCGCGGCCCCGGCCACCGGCTCGGCGGCCGGCTCGGGGAAGTCCCCGAAGTCGACGCGCAGCCGGGTGAACATGCGGTGCATGTCCCACAGCTCCTCGTCGGAGTAGCAGCCCAGGCCGAAGTCCAGGTCGAGCAGGACCCGGGTGGCCCGCTCGGTGACCTCGCGGCCGGCGTCGGTGATCTCGGCCAGCACGCCGCGGCCGTCGCTGGGGTTGGGCCGGCGCAGCACGAAGCCCTGCCCCTCCAGCCGGTCGATGGTGTTGGTGACGCTGGTCGGGTGGACCATGAGGCGCTCGCCGATCTTGCCCAGCGGCAGCGAGCCGGAGGTGCTGAAGGTAAGCAGGACCAGCGCCTCGTAGCGGGCGAAGGTGAGGCCGAACGGCTTGAGGGCGCCGTCCAGCTCACCGATGAGGATCTGCTGCGCGCGCATGACCGAGGTGACGGCGGCCATGGCGGGCGAGGGCCCCCATCTCCGCGTCCAGTTGTCGTGCGCGCGTTCGATCGGGTCGAACGGAAGGTTCAAAGGGTTTCCCACGCCGCCACTCTATGGGCCCGGCCGGAGCCCCGCGCCCCACCGTTTGTGCGCCTAGCAGCACAGTCCGTACGGGTCAATACCTCCGCGTGGCCACAAGGGGACAACCGACCCCGGCCGCCACTGGTACGGCCCGCCATCTCGGAAAACCCGCACCGGACCGACCCCGGAGAGTCACCGGGCGCCGGAAACTTCCACGCGGACCGTTGACGGCCCCCGTAATTATTAGTTAAGTTTCCTAAAAATTTATCTTCCCTGGTCAGGCCCCCGGGCCCTGCAACCCCCCGACAGCAGGAGATCCACGACGTGAGAGCACGACCCTTCAGGAACCGGATCACGGCGGTCTGCGCCGCGACCGTGCTGGCGGCGCCGCTCATGGCCGCCGCGCTCCCGGCCGCCGCCGAGGAGGCGCCCGCCTCGGGCCTGACCGTCACCTACGTGGAGTCCGCCCGGTGGAACACCGGGTACACCGGCGAGATCGTCGTCCACAACGCCTCCGGAGCCCCGGTGAGCGACTGGGAGATCGAGTTCGCCCTGCCCGAGGGCAGCCGGATCCACGAGCTGTGGAACGCCACCCTGGCGGGCGACCCGTCCGGGTACACGATCACCCCGCCGCGCTGGGGCGCCACCGTCCCCGCCGGGGGCACCTACACCTTCGGGTTCAACGGCCTGCACCGGGACGGCGCCACCGACCCGCTCGCCTGCACCGTCAACGGGGCGCCCTGCGACGGCGGCGCCACCGGCCCCGGGCACGACTTCACCAGCGTCGCGTACTACACCCAGTGGAGCGCCGAGAAGCGCGACTACCACGTGGCCGACCTGGTCGAGACGGGCAGCGCCGACAAGCTCACGCACATCCAGTACGCGTTCGGCAACGTCAACGCCGACGGCGAGTGCTTCATGAGCGACGAGGAGGGCCAGGGCGACGCCCTGGCCGACTACGGGCACACGGTCCCGGCCGACGAGAGCGTCGACGGCGTGGCCGACGACCCGGACCAGGCCCTGCGCGGCAACTTCAACCAGCTGCGCGAGCTCAAGGAGCTCTACCCCGACCTCACCGTCAACATCTCGCTGGGCGGCTGGGAATGGTCCCGGTACTTCTCCGACGCGGCCCTGACCGAGGAGTCGCGCGAGCGCTTCGTCGAGTCCTGCATCGACCTGTACCTGCGCGGCGACCTGCCCGAGCTCAACGGCGCGGGCGGTGAGGGCGCCGCCTACGGCGTCTTCGACGGCATCGACCTCGACTGGGAGTGGCCGGGCACCGACGGCAACCCGCACAACGTGGTCCGCCCCGAGGACCGGGAGAACTTCACCGCCCTGGTCCAGGAGTTCCGCGACCAGCTGGACGAGTACGGCGCCGAGACCGACCGCCACTACGAGCTGACCGCCTTCATGCCCGCCGGGGGCTGGCGCCTGGACGCCGGCTACGAGCTGGACGAGGTCATGCCGAACTTCGACTTCATCACGGTGCAGGGCTACGACTACCACGGCACCTGGGAGACGGTCACCAACCACCAGTCGAACCTGGTGACCGACGCCCGCGACCCCGAGCCCGTCATCTCCGCCGAGCTCATCCGGGACGCCTACCTCTCCCGCGGCGTGGACCCGGCCAAGCTCGTCCTGGGCATCCCGTTCTACGGCCAGGGCTGGACCGGGGTCGAGCCCGGCCCCGAGGGCGACGGCCTCTTCCAGTCCGCCTCCGGCCCGGCCCAGGGCACCTACTCCACGGGCACCGAGGAGTGGCGCTTCCTCCGCGAGAAGGTCGACTCCGGCGAGTTCGAGCTCTTCCGCAACGACGAGGCGGGCACCGCCTGGATCTACGACGGCGAGACCTTCTGGACCTACGACGACGAGACCGCGGTCTCGCAGAAGACCGAATGGGCCCTGGGCAGCGGCTACTCCGGCGTCATGGTCTGGGCCATCGACGGCGACGACGCCGACGGCAGCCTCATGGCCTCCATCGACGCGGCCCTGCGGGCGGGCCGCCCCTAGAACGTCCCGGTCGGCGGAGCCCTCGGCCCCTCCCCCGCCGACCGGGAACCAGGCGGCGTCGGTGCTCTGATCCGGGGAGCACCGCCGCCACGGCCGGTGCGGACCGATGTGCGACGGTTCGCACCGGCCTCTCCACTTCTCGCACACCCCCGTCTCCCCCCGCCGGAGGCCCGCCATGCCCCGCGCTCCCCCTCCCCCTCACCGACTCCACGACACGCGACTCCTCGGGCGCACACCCGCCGTCGTCCCCCGGCCCGCCCCGCGACGGGGCCGCCGGACGGCGACCTCCCCCACCTCCCGCTCACGCACCAGGAGCACCGAAGTGAGAGCACGACGATCCCGGCTCGCGGCACTGGTCGCAGCCGTACTCCTCATCCCCCTGTCCCTCTCCCCCGCCCCGGCCGCGGCGGCCGCCTCCGACGTCACCGTCACCTACGTCGAGACCGGCAACTGGGGCACCGGCTACGGCGGCCAGATCACCGTCGCCAACGCCGGGAACACGGCGCTGAACGACTGGACGATCAAGTTCGACCTGCCCTCGGGCACGGCCGTCACCAGCCTGTGGAACGCCACCATGAGCCGGTCCGGGAACTCCTACACCCTGACCCCGCCCTCCTGGGGCGGCCCCGTCCCCGCGGGCGGCGCCTACTCGATCGGGTTCAACGGCACCAGCACCGCCGGAGCCGACACCACCCCCCTGAACTGCACCGTCAACGGCGCCCCCTGCTCCGGTGAGCCCGGCGAGCCCGACACCGAGGCCCCCACCGCCCCCACCGGGCTCACCGTCACCGGGACCGGCCCCAACACGGTGGACCTGAGCTGGACCGCCGCCACCGACAACGTGCAGGTCGCCGGCTACGAGGTGCTCTCCGGCGGAGCGGTCGTCCGCGCGGTCACCGGGACCAGCGCCACCGTGACCGGGCTGACGCCGCAGACCGCGTACGACTTCACCGTGCGGGCCTACGACACCTCCAACAACCGCGGCCCCGAGAGCGCCGCGGTGACGGCCACCACCGACGAGGAGGGCACCGTACCCGCCCCGCAGAACCGCCGGGTCGCCTACTTCACCCAGTGGGGCATCTACGACCGCGGCTACCTGGTGCGGAACCTGGACACCTCGGGCACCGCCGAGAAGCTCACGCACATCAACTACTCGTTCGGCAACATCAACGCCAACGGCGAGTGCTTCATGGCCAACCAGCTCGGCCAGGGCGACGCCTGGGCCGACTACGGCCGCTCCTTCACCGCCGACCAGAGCGTCGACGGCGTCGGCGACGTGTGGAGCCAGGACCTGCGCGGCAACTTCAACCAGCTGCTGGAGCTCAAGGCGAAGTACCCGCACCTGAAGGTCAACATCTCCCTCGGCGGCTGGACCTGGTCGGAGCACTTCTCCGACGCGGCCCTGACCCCCGAGTCGCGCGAGCGCATGGTGTCGTCCTGCATCGACCAGTACCTGCGGGGCAACCTGCCGCTCTTCGACGGCGCCGGCGGCGTCGGCTCCGCCTACGGCGTGTTCGACGGCATCGACCTCGACTGGGAGTGGCCCGCCTCCGAGGGCCACGAGCACAACACGATCCGGCCCGAGGACCGGGAGAACTTCACCGCCCTGGTCCAGGAGTTCCGCGACCAGCTCGACGCCCTGGAGACCGAGACCGGCCGGCAGTTCGAGCTGTCCGCGTTCCTGCCCGCCGACCCGGACAAGATCGACCTGGGCTTCGAGATGAACGCCCTCATGCCGAACTTCGACTACATCACGGTGCAGGGCTACGACTACCACGGCGCCTGGGAGAACAGCACCAACCACCAGTCCAACCTGCTGGTCACCCCCGGCGACCCCGGCCCGCGGATCTTCGCGGGCGAGGTGGCCATCGACCGCTACCTGGAGCTGGGCGTGGCCCCCGGCGACATGGTCCTGGGCGTGCCCTTCTACAGCCGCGGCTGGACCGGGGTCTCCCCCGGCCCGAACGGCGACGGCCTCTTCCAGGCGGCCACCGGCCCCGCCCCCGGCACCTACGAGCAGGGGATCGACGACTGGAAGGTCATCAAGAACCTGACCGGGTACGACCTCTACCGGGACGACGCCTCCGGGACCGCGTGGCTGTACAACGGGAGCACGTTCTGGACCTACGACGACGAGATCGCCATCGCCCAGAAGACGCAGTGGGCGGTGGACCGCGGCCTCGGCGGCGTGATGATCTGGTCCATCGACGGTGACGACGCCAACGCCAGCCTCATGAACGCGGTCGACGCGACGCTGGGCTGATCCACCCGCCCCTCCACCGGCCCCCGCGGGGGCCCGACGGCGGCGCCCCGTGCCGGGGGCGCCGCCGTTCCCGTCGCCCGGGCGCGGTGCCCCGGGAACGTTCCGGCCCGGGCGATGATTTCCGCGGGGCCGCCGGGTCGGTACCGGTGAGACCCGAACGAGAGGAACCGCGATGCCCGAGCAGCACACCGTGAAGACCGCCGACGGCACCCTGTACTACGAGGTCCGCGGCAGCGGCCCCGTGCTCGTCCTGAGCGGGGCGCCCATGTCGGCGCGCGAGTTCGCCCCGGTCGCCGACCTCCTGGCCGCCGAGCGGACCGTGGTGACCCACGACCCGCGCGGCATCGGCCGCAGCCCCCTGGACGACCCCCGGCAGGACTCCACGCCCCGGCTGCGCGCCGACGACCTGGTCGCCCTACTGGACGCGCTGGACGCGGAGAAGGCCGACGCCCTGGGCTCCAGCGGCGGGGCGGTGACCGTGCTCGCCGCGGCAGAGCACCACCCGGACCGGTTCGGCACCGTCGTCGCGCACGAGCCGCCGCTCCTGGAACTGCTGCCCGACGCCACCGCGCAGCGCGAGGCCACCGAGGCGATCATCGGGACCTACCACCGGGACGGGATGGGGGCCGCGTTCGCGGCGTTCATGGCCAACGCCGGGTTCCCGGTGCCCGAGGAGGACGGGGAGGGGCAGGGCGGCCCGGAGCGGGAGCCCGGCGAGCAGGACGTCGCGGACGCTCACCGCTTCTTCGTCCACGAACTGCGGGGCACCACCCGTCACGTGCCCGACACCGACGCCCTGCGCGCCGGCCCGGTGCGGGTCGTGGTCGGGCTCGGCGCCGAGTCCGGGACCCTGCTCACCGACCGGACCTCCCGGGAGCTGGCGAAGCGCCTGGGCGAGGACCCGGTGGTGTTCCCCGGCGGCCACGGCGGGTTCGCCGACGACCCCGCGGGCTTCGCCGCCGTCCTGCTGCGGACACTCGCCTAGGCGTCCAGTTCCTTGAGGACCAGGTCGGCGGCGGCGTAGGGGTCGCGGCGCCCCTCGGCGACGTCGCGGGCCGCGGACTCCAGGGCGCCGCCGTCGCCCACGCCGATCCGGGAGCGCAGCAGGTCCAGCACGATGGCCTGCACCTCCTCGCGAGCCCGGCGGCGGCGGCGCTCGGCGAGCCCCCCGCCGGACTCCAGGTGCGCGAAGTGCGCGTCCAGCCGCTCCCACAGCTCGTCCACACCCTCGTCGTGCACGGCGACCATCATGACGATCGGCGGCTTCCACTCGTCGTCGGCGCGGTCCTTCATCGCGACCATCTGGCGCAGCTCGCGCAGGGTGGACTTGGCGCCCTCCCGGTCGGCCTTGTTGACCGCGAACACGTCGGCGACCTCCAGCACGCCCGCCTTGGCGGCCTGCACGGAGTCGCCCATGCCGGGAGCGCACAGCACCACGGTGGTGTCGGCCTGCCCGGCGATCTCCACCTCGGCCTGGCCGACGCCGACGGTCTCCACCAGCACCACGTCGAACCCGGCGGCGTCCAGCACCCGCAGGGCGTGCGGGGCGGCCCAGGACAGGCCGCCCAGGTGGCCCCGGTTGGCCATGGACCGGATGTACACGCCCGGGTCGGTGGCGTGCTCCTGCATGCGGACCCGGTCCCCCAGCAGAGCCCCGCCGGTGAACGGGGACGAGGGGTCCACCGCCAGCACGGCCACGCTCAGGCCGCGGGCCCGGGCGGCGCGCACCACCGCGTTGGTGGTCGTGGACTTGCCCACGCCGGGCGACCCGGTGAACCCGATGATCCGGGCGCGGCCGGTGTGCGGGGCCAGCCCCGCCATGATCTCGCGCAGTTCCGGGGAGCCGTTCTCCACCAGGGTGATCGCGCGGGCCAGGGCCCGGCGGTCGCCCCGCAGCAGCTTCTCGACCAGTCGGGGGGTGTCCATGCGGCTCCTTCCATACGCAGCCGTCCGCGCGGCGGCGGGGCGGCGGCTCGTGACCGCCGCCCCGCCGCTCCAGGTGCGTCGTGACTCCGTGCGGGGCCCGGTCGGCCCCGGGGACACGGTGGGGAATGACTAGTTTCTGCGAGGAACCCCCGCAGGCCGGGACCGACGCGCGCGCACGGCACGGGGTTCTCCCGGCGTGCGGCGCCGTTCCGGCGGCGGACCGCGTGCTACTCGGCGGGCACCGAGAACAGCAGCGCGTCGCCCTGGCCGCCGCCGCCGCACAGCGCGGCCGCGCCCAGCCCGCCGCCGCGGCGGCGCAGCTCGTGGACCAGGTGCAGGGCGATCCGGGCGCCGGAGGCGCCGATCGGGTGGCCCAGGGCGATGGCGCCGCCGTTGACGTTGACGATGTCGGCGGACACGCCCAGGTCCTTCATGGACTGGATGCCGACCGCGGCGAAGGCCTCGTTGATCTCGATGAGGTCGAGGTCGGCGACCTCCCGGCCCGCCTTGCGCAGCGCGTGCGCGATCGCGTTGGAGGGCTGGGAGTGCAGGGAGTTGTCGGGACCGGCGACGTTGCCGTGCGCGCCGATCTCGGCGAGGACCGTCAGGCCCAGCTCCTCGGCCTTGGCCCGGCTCATCACCACGACGGCGGCGGCGCCGTCGGAGATCTGCGAGGAGGACCCGGCGGTGATGGTGCCGTCGCGGTCGAAGGCCGGGCGCAGCCGGCCCAGGCTCTCGGCGGTGGTGTCGGGGCGGACGCCCTCGTCGTGGGAGAAGACGACCGGGTCGCCCTTGCGCTGCGGGATCTCCACCGGGACGATCTCCGCGTCGAAGAGGCCCTTCTCGGCGGCCGCGGCGGCGCGCTGGTGCGACCGGGCGGCGAACTCGTCCTGCTCCTCGCGGGTGATGCCGAGCTTGCCGTTGTGCCGCTCGGTGGAGGCGCCCATGGAGTCGCCCTCGAAGGCGTCGGTGAGGCCGTCGTGCGCGGTGGCGTCCAGGACCTCGATGGAGCCGTACTTGTACCCGTGGCGGGACTTGGGCAGCAGGTGCGGGGCGTTGGTCATGGACTCCATGCCGCCCGCTACCACGACGTCGAACTCGCCCGCGGCGATGAGCTGGTCGGCCAGGGCGATGGCGTCCAGGCCCGACAGGCACACCTTGTTGACGGTGAGCGAGGGGACGTTCATGGGGATCCCGGCCTTGACGGCCGCCTGGCGGGAGGGGATCTGGCCGGCGCCGGCCTGGAGCACCTGGCCCATGACCACGTACTCGACCTGGTCGCCGTTGATCCCGGCGCTGTCGAGCGCGCCCTTGATCGCGAAGCCGCCCAGGTCGACGGCGGAGAACCCGGCGAGGGAGCCGAGGAGTCGTCCGGTGGGGGTGCGAGCCCCACCGACGATGACGGAACCGGGCATGGTAACTGGCCTCCAAGTGATCGGTGACGCACCTGGTCTGCAACGATACCCACACAGCCGTTGGCCGCAGCCGAGAGGTTCACACGTTGGCTTCTTCCCGGTCGTGAGCGGCCGGGATCACGGAACCACCTACCGGTGGTCCGGGGCGTTCGCCCCGTCGCGGGTCGCCCCGCGGCCTTCCTGCTTCGACGCCGACAGCCCCGTCCGGGAAGGCTCCCGTCGGGGTCTCACACCGGCTCCACAGGCGGACACCGCCAGCCCGGCGGCCCTGAGGTTGTTCGCCGCGTTCACATCGCGGTCGTGCACCGCCCCGCACCGGGGACAGGTCCACACGCGTACGTCCAGCGGCAGCCGCTCGTGCACGTGCCCGCACCCGGGCACCGAGCACAGCCGGGTGGAGGGGAAGAACCGGTCCACCACCACCAGCTCCCGCCCGTACCAGGCGGCTTTGTACTCCAGCATCGACCGCATGTCCGACCAGGCGGCATCGGAGATGGCGCGGGCCAGGCCGCGGTTCCTGACCATGGTGCGCACGGTCAGGTCCTCGATCACGACCACTTGGTTTTCGCGGACGAGACGAGTGGTGAGCTTGTGCAGGAAATCCTTCCGGCGGTCGGCGATCCGGGCGTGCACCCGCGCCACCCTGGTGCGGGCCCTGGCCTGGTTGGCCGACCCCGTCTGCTTGCGCGACAGCGCCCGCTGGGCCCTGGCGAGCCGGGCCCGGTCGGCCCGCTCGTGCCGGGGGTTGGTGACCTTCTCGCCCGTGGACAGGGTGACCAGCGAGGTGATCCCGGCGTCGACACCGACCGCATCATGTGGCGCCGGGGAGGATTCGACGGTGTCCTCGCACAGCAGTGACACGAACCAGCGGCCCACCGCATCACGCGACACCGTCACCGTGGACGGGGCCGCGCCCGCCGGGAGCGGACGCGACCAGACGATGGCCAACGGCTCGGACATCTTCGCCAGAGTGAGCTTCCCGTCGCGATAGCGGAACGCGCTGGAGGTGTACTCCGCGGAGGCGCGGGACTTCTTCCGCGACTTGAAGCGCGGGTAGCAGGCCCGTCCGGCGAAGAAGTGCGAGAACCCCTGCTGGAGGTGGCGCAGCGCCTGCTGGAGCGGAACGCTGGACACCTCGGCCAGGAAGGCGAGGTTCTCGGTCTTCTTCCAGCCGGTGAGCATCGCCGAGGTAGCGTTGTAGCCGATCCGTTCCCGGTTCTGGTACCAGGCCCGGGTGCGGGCTGCGAGGGCCTTGTTGTAGACCAGGCGGACACACCCGAACGTGCGCGACAGCTCCGCCGCCTGCGCACCGGTGGGGTAGAAGCGGTACTTGAACGCCCGCTTCACAGTCTTCCTCGCCATGCTTCACTTTTTAACAGCTTGTTCGTGGATACCCGACCGGAAGGAGAAGGGTGTTCCCTCCCGGTCCCGGAGGACCGGGCCTCCGCACCCGACAACCTGATGAGCAACGCCCCTGATCGCGCCGTCCCCTTCTCCGGTCTCACCCGTCTGGACCACGTCGGCATCGCCTGCCGCGACCTGGACGCCGCGGTCGAGTTCTACCGGTCGACCTACGGTTTCGAGGTGGAGCACGAGGAGGTCAACGAGGAGCAGGGGGTGCGCGAGGCGATGCTCCGGATCAACGGCACGGACGACGGCGGCGCCACGTATCTGCAACTGCTGGAACCGACCCGTCCCGACTCCCCGGTGGGGAAGTTCCTCGAACGCAACGGGGAGGGCGTGCACCACATCGCGTTCGGGACCGGGGACGTGGCCGCCTCCGCGGCGGAGGTCGGCGGGAGGGGCGTGCGGGTCCTGGACGCCGCGCCCCGGCGGGGCACCGCCGGTTCGCAGATCGTGTTCCTGCACCCGAAGGACTGCGGGGGCGTGCTCACGGAACTGGTCCAGAGCACCCGCTGACACGGCCGTTCCCGGGACCTCTCGGACCTCTGACGTCACAGGGGCGTTCCGGACACATCACATCTTGTGCGTCGGTCGCGGAAGCCACCGCAAACCCCACCGGAAGTTACCCGAAACCCTCTTCCCAGGGGTTCCCCGCTTGATAAAGTCGGTTGGCCACCGGACGTGAATCTCCGGCTCGTCCGGTCCACGTCCTGCGTCCGGTGGACCGGGTCGGCCGCGCGCCACCGCAACCCTCGCGCCGCGGCGGGCCGGTACGCACGGAACGCACCGACGGCGTCGGCGATGGTCGAGAACCGGTCGCGACCCGCCGCGTCGGTCACACCCGCGTCCGCGGATCGGACCGGAGAGCACGCCCGTCCCCGGGGCCCCGACCACCGCCCGCCAACGCGGTCCCCGGCCGCTCACAAATAGCCGTCTCGCACCCGTTCAGGATTCCGCCACATGCCGTCAAACAACATCGACACCCAACTCAACAACATCTTCGACGAGGACAACACCCCGCCCGAGTTCGACGTGGTGTTGCGCGGCTACGACCGTACCCAGGTGACGGACTACCTGGACGGTCTGCGCAACGAGGTCAAGGCGGCCAACAAGCAGGTCGAGAAGTTCAAGGCCGAGCTCAACTCGAAGAACCGCCAGCTCCAGGAGCGCGAGCGCCCCACCTACGCCGGCCTGGGCTCGCGGATCGAGCAGCTGCTGCGCCTGGCCGAGGAGCAGGCCGGGGAGCTGGTCCAGAGCGCCCAGATCGACGCCAACGACATCCGTTCGGCCGCCAAGATCGAGGCCGCCGAGATGCGGGCCGCCGCCGAGTCCGAGGCCACCGAGGTGCGCACCCTCGCCCAGCGCGAGGCCGACGAGATGCGCCAGAGCGCCGAGGCCGAGGCCGAGGAGATCTCCACCAGCGCCCGCCGCCGGGCCGACGAGCTGTCCTCCACCACCGAGCGCGAGGTCCAGAAGAAGCGGGCCGCGGTCGACCACGAGATCGCCGAGAAGCGGGCGACCTTCGAGGGCGAGATCGCCAAGCTGCGCACCACCACCGAGCGCGAGTGCGCCCAGGCCCGCGCCGCCGCCAAGCGCGAGCGGGACGAGACGATCCAGGCCGCCAAGAGCCAGGCCGAGGAGCTGCGCAAGAACGCCGAGCGCGCCTACGCCGAGTCCGAGGCCCGCCGCACCGAGCTGGAGGACCAGTTCGAGCTGCAGCTGGCCGACCGGCGCGCCGAGGCCGAGCGCCAGGACGCCGAGCGCCTGGCCGCCGCGCAGGCCGCCACCCAGAAGATGGTCGCCGAGGCCGAGGAGCGCGCCGCCAGCGCCGACCACCACGCCAAGCAGGCCAGCCAGCAGGCCGAGCAGACCCGCCGCGACGCGGAGAACCACGCCAAGCAGCTGGTCGGCAACGCCAAGAAGAACGCCGCGCAGATCGAGGCGGAGGCCAAGTCCAAGGCCGAGCACATGGTCAGCGACGCCAAGGCCGAGGCCGACCGCGTCACGACGGCCGCCAAGAAGGAGGTCGACGAGCTCAACCGCCAGCGCGACAGCATCCAGTCGCACCTGCAGCAGCTGCGCCAGCTGCTCGGCGGCGGTGCCGCTCCGGTCGCCCCCGCGGCCCCGGCGCCCGCGCCCGTCGCGGCCCCGGCCCCCGCTCCCGCCATCGCCGAGGCCGCCCCGGCCGCCGAGGAGCCCAAGCAGCCGGCCCGTTCCGGCAAGGGCGCCGACGACGAGGACTGGTGGCAGGAGTAGCCGCCCCGCGGTCCCGGGACCGCGTCTGACAGGCCGAGGGCCCGCCTCCTTCCAGGAGGCGGGCCCTCGTTCGCGCGGGGCTCAGCGCGGTGTCTGGACGTCCTTCTCGTAGGGGCCGTCCCATTCGGTGGGCAGCGGGTACGCGGCGGGGTTGACCCGCAGGACGATCTCGTCCAGGACCCGGCGCACGTACGGTTCGCCCACCCACAGGTGCTTGGCGCCGTCGACACCGATCACCTCGGCCTGGGTGAGCGGCCCGAACCGCTCCCGCGCCTGCTCCGGGCGCAGGTAGTCGTCGTGCTCGGGGACGAGGACGACCACGGGCTTGCCGGTGGCGGCCCAGTTCTCCAGGTCCGCCTCGGTGGCCCGGTGCAGCGGCGGGGAGAGCAGCAGCGCGCCCGCGACCTGCGGGTCGGCGCCCCACTTCAGGGCCAGCTCGGTGCCGAACGACCAGCCCAGCAGCCACGGGTTCGGCAGCCCCTCGAACTCGGTGAACTCGATGGCGGCCAGCACGTCGTGCCGCTCGGTCTCGCCCTCCCCGAACTCGCCCTGGCTGGTGCCGTGGCGGGAGGTGGTGCCGCGCGTGTTGAAGCGCAGCACCGCGACGTTCGCCAGCGCGGGCAGCCGGAACGACGCCTTGCGCAGGACGTGGCTGTCCATCATTCCCTCGGCGGTGGGCAGCGGGTGCAGGCACACCAGGGTCGCGACCGGGTCGCCGCCCTCGGGCAGGGCCAGCTCGCCGACCAGCTCCAGGCCGTCGGCGGTGTGCAGGGTGATGGGGCGGCGCACGGCGGGCAGCACCGTGGTGGCTCGGATCTCCATGGCTCCTCTGTCCGGGTTCTCGGCGGGGCGGGGCTCAGTAGCGGGGGGCGCGGGGGGCCCGCTGGGAGCGCCGCTCCCAGCAGGAGGAGTGCCAGTGCCGCCGGTCCTCGCCGTCGCCGTAGGGGCGCCAGGCGACGACGTGCGGCATGCCGGCGGGGATCTCCTGGGCGCAGCCGGGGCAGCGGTAGGCCTTCACCGCGGCGGACCCGGGGATGCGGCGCGTCACCCACTCGCCGTCGGGGCCGGTCTCCCGGCGCTGGCCGCCGGTGATCCGCAGCATGAGGGCGTCCTCGTCCGGGGGGCCGCCGGGGGCGCGGCCGCCGCGCGAGGACTGACGGCGGGAGGAGTTGCGACGCGGGCTCACCCATCCAGGGTAGGAGAGGAAGGACAGTGGCCGCCGCCACAGGGGTGCTGCGGCGACGGCCACCGGGGTCCTCGGGGGTGTCAGGCGTGGCAGGCGCAGCCGCCGTGGCCCTCCTCCTCCGGGGTGTCGGGCAGCTGGTCCATGAGCAGCGACGCGGGCACGGCGATGGTGGTCAGCCCGTACTCGCCCATGGCGACCAGGGTGGTGACCACGGCCTCGGCGCCGCGCTCGGCGAGCAGCTCGGTCGGGCCCTTGGGGTAGCCGCAGCCGAAGCGCATCGCGGTGTCGACGTCCTCGGCGGTGGCGTAGCCGTCGCCGATCATCCGCAGGGCGTCGTCGATCTGCGGGGCGATGAGCAGCTCGCCCAGGTCGAGGGTCTCCTCCTCGCGGATCATCTCGGCGTAGCGGCCGGTGGGCAGCGGCTCGGGGGCCTCGTCGCGGCCCGCGTAGAAGCCCCGGCCGGCCTTGCGGCCGTAGTGGCCGGCGGCGACCATGCGGCGCAGCAGCGGGGCGGCGGCGTAGCGGGGGTCGCGGTACTCGTCCCACAGCACGTCCATGACGGCCAGGCAGACGTCGATGCCGACCAGGTCGGCCAGGGCCAGCGGGCCCATGGGCAGCCCGGCGGCCTTCTTGACCGACTCGTCGATCTCCTCGCGGGTGGCGACCTTGCGCTCGTAGAGGCGGACCGCGTCGTTGATGTAGGGCACCAGCAGCGCGTTGGCGACGAACCCGGCGCGGTCCCCGACCGTGATGGGGGTCTTGCCGATGCGCTTGGCGACCTCGGTGACGACGTCGACGGTCTCGGCGGAGGTGGCGACCGTGGTGATGACCTCGGCCAGCTTCATGACGGGGGCCGGGTTGAAGAAGTGCAGCCCGACGACCTTCTCCGGGCGCCCGGTCAGGGCCGCGATCTCCGTGACCGACAGCGAGGAGGTGTTGGTCGCCAGGATCGTCTCGCTCCTGCAGATCCGGTCCAGGTCGCCGAAGACGTCGCGCTTGAGGTCCATCCGCTCGGGGACGGCCTCCACGACCAGGTCCGCGTCCGCCAGGTCCTCGCGGGACGTGGTGAACGTCAGCCGCTGCTCGATCGCGGAGCGCTCCTCCTCGGTGAGCTTGCCCTTGGCGACGGCGCGCCCGAGGGACCTGTCCAGGTGGCCGCGGCCGCGGTCGAGGGCGGCCTGGTCGATCTCGACCCCGATGACGTTGAAACCGGCCCGGGCGAACACCTCGGCGATGCCCGCGCCCATCGTGCCGAGTCCGACGACACCGACCTTCTTGAATTCCTGCACCATGAGGCCAAGCCTAGACGGCTCGCGGACCCCGGCGGCCCCCGGGACCCCCCTGCCCGTACTCGCGGGTAACACGAGTGGCGCGATGTCGGGAAATGCCCGGCGGGGCCGCCGCCCTCTCCTCGGCGGCGACCCTTCCCATCCCTCCCGGCCGGGCCGGGGCCCCGCGCGGCCCGTCCTGGCGGGCCGTCCCCCGGCCCGCACCGCGCGCTCTCTGGAGAGGTTAGGCTCCCGGCCCCGCCGCGGTCACGGGGCGTGAGGGCCACAAAGTCCTTGCCCGGGCGGTGCCCCCACCTGTCCCGGCGGGTCGTCCCCCGTTCCGGCGTTCGCGCACCGGGCACGCCGCGGAGGCGGTAACGTGACGTTTCGTGCGTCTCGTCATCGCCCGGTGCAGCGTCGACTACGTCGGCCGGCTCACCGCCCACCTGCCCATGGCCCCGCGGCTCGTCCTCATCAAGGCCGACGGGAGCGTGTCCATCCATGCCGACGACCGGGCCTTCAAACCCCTCAACTGGATGAACCCCCCGTGCAAGCTGCGCGAGGAGACCGTCGAGGACGGCCCCGACGTCTGGACCGTCACCCACGGCAAGTCCGGGGAGAAGCTGGTCCTGACCGTGGAGGAGGTCCTGCACGACTCCTCCCACGAGCTCGGCAAGGACCCCGGCCTCCAGAAGGACGGTGTGGAGGCCCACCTCCAGGAGCTGCTGGCCGAGCACATCACCACCCTCGGCGAGGGCTACACCCTCATCCGCCGCGAGTACCCGACCGCGATCGGCCCGGTCGACATCCTGTGCCGGGACGGGGAGAACCACACGGTGGCCGTGGAGCTGAAGCGGCGCGGCGACATCGACGGCGTCGAGCAGCTCACCCGCTACCTGGAGCTGCTCAACCGCGACCCCGTGCTGGCCCCGGTGAAGGGCGTCTTCGCCGCCCAGGAGATCAAGCCGCAGGCGCGGGTGCTGGCCGAGGACCGCGGCATCGCCTGCGTGGTCCTGGACTACGACGAGCTGCGCGGCATCGAGCCGGACGTCCTGCGCCTGTTCTGACGGGTGTCCTCCGACCGGAGGACACCGGACCGCCCGGTCGCCCGATACCGCCGGGGCCCGCCGCGCGCGAGGCTCGGTGGTATGAGCACAGCGGTGATCGAGGCCTCGGGCCTCCTCAAGAAGTACGGCGACCACGCCGCCGTCGCGGGGGTGGACCTGTCGGTCCCCCGCGGCGAGGTCTTCTCCGTCCTGGGCCCCAACGGCGCGGGCAAGTCCACCACCGTCGAGATCCTGGAGGGCTTCCGCCGCCGCGACGGCGGCACCGTCCGGGTGCTCGGCGCCGACCCCCAGAGCGCGGGCAGGGCCTGGCGGGCGCGGATCGGCATCGTGTGGCAGCAGGAGACCCTGCTGCCCAAGATCCCGGTGCGCGAGGTCCTGCGGCACTTCGCCGGCCACTACCCCGCCCCGCACAACGTCGACGCGACCCTGGAGCTGGTCGGCCTGGCGGAGAAGGCCCGCGCGCTGCCCGAGTCGCTGTCCGGCGGCCAGCGGCGCCGCCTGGACGTGGCCCTGGGCATCATCGGCGGGCCCGAGCTCCTCTTCCTCGACGAGCCCACCACCGGTTTCGACCCCCGGGCGCGACGCGACTTCTGGGCCCTGATCGGGAACCTGGCCGAGCAGGGCACCACCATCCTCCTCACCACGCACTACCTGGAGGAGGCCGAGGCCCTCGCCGACCGGGTCTGCGTCATGGCCCGGGGGCGGGTCCGCGCCCTGGGCTCCCCCGACACCCTGGGCGGGCGGGCCACCGCGCAGGCCACCGTGAGCTGGTCGCAGGACGGGGTGCGGCGCGAGGTCCTCACCGACGAGCCCACCCGTGTCGTCGCCGACCTGGCCGCGGGCTTCACCGGGGAGATCCCCGGGCTGCGCGTGCACCGCCCCACCCTGGAGGAGGTCTACCTGGGGCTGATCGAGGACACGGTGGAGACCGAGGACGCCGGCGACGGCGGCGAGCGGACGGAGGCCCTGGCATGAACGGCACCACCATGGACGACGTCCGGCTGCCCGGCACGCTCCGCGTGGGGCTGTCCCGGGGGTGGCTGGAGATCCGGTCCTTCAGCCGGGAGTGGGAGAGCGTGATCTTCACGTTCGCCCTGCCCGCGCTGATCCTGTCGATGTTCGCGCTGATCTTCGACGGGCTGTTCGACCTCGGCATGCCCGCCGTCGACTACTACCTGCCCGGCCTGTTCGCCATGGGCCTGATGTCGGTCAGCTTCCAGACCCTGGGCGCGGGGATCGCCACCGAACGCGACCAGGGCGGGCTGCGGAGGCTGCGCGGCACCCCGATGCCGCCCGCCGCCTACTTCCTGGGCAAGACCCTGCTGGTGTTCTTCCTCGCCCTGGGCCAGGCCGTCCTGCTGCTCGGCGTATCCGCGCTGGTCTTCGGCGCCTCCCTGCCCGACAACGCCTCCGACTGGTTCACCGTGGCCTGGGTGCTCGTCCTGGGCACGGTCGCCTGCTCCCTGCTGGGCATCGCGGTCAGCTCGCTGGCCCGCACCGCCCAGGCGGCGTCCACCATCGTGGTGGTGCCGTTCCTGGCCCTGCAGTTCACCTCGGGGGTGTTCGTACCGGTGACGGTGCTGCCCGACGGCGTGCTGGCGGTCGCCTCGCTGTTCCCGCTGCTGTGGATGGCGCAGGGCATGCGGGCCGCCCTGTACCCGGACGCGATGGCCGCGTTCGAACCCTCCGGGGCATGGGACCTGCACCTGGTGGCGCTGGCCCTGGGCGCCTGGTGTGTGGTGGGCTTGGTGCTGGTACTGCTGACGTTCCGGTGGAAGACGCGGAAGGACGGGTGAGCGCCGTGGCGGCTCGTGCTCCGGAGCAGGACGCGGCGGCGGAGCCCGTGGTCGCCGAGCGCCACGCCTGGGAGCTCAGCGGCGCCTGGTACGCGTACGTGACGGTGGCGCTCGCGATCTCCGCGGCGACGGCGGTGGTCTCCGAACCCGGGCCGCCCACCTGGACCGCCGCCGCGCTGCTGGCGGCCACCGCCGTGCTGTACCTGGCCGTGGGCCGGCGCCTGTACGACGCCGACGAGCACGCCACCGCCCCGGCCCTCGCCTTCACGGCGGCGGTGGCGGCCATGGTGACCGTCGCGGTGACCCTGGCCCCGGCGGCGACCTTCTGCCTGTTCGCCGTGGCCCCCGTGTGCTTCATGTCGGGCGGGTCGGTGTTCGGGACGGCGGCGGTCGGGGTCATCATGTTCGTCCCCACCGGCGTCCGCCTCCTCCTGGACGGGACGGAACCGGTCCCGGCACTGGTGGGCGTCGGCGTCAACCTGGTCATCCTGGGCTTCGCCCTGTGGTTCGGCCGCTGGTTCGAGAGGGTGATCGAGGAGAGCTACGAGCGCTCCCTGCTCATCCGCCAACTGCGGGAGAGCAGGGCCGAGGCCGCCCGGCTGTCGGAGGAGACCGGGGCCCTGGCCGAGCGCGAGCGCCTGGCCCGGGAGGTGCACGACACCCTCGCCCAGGGGTTCACCAGCATCGTCACCCTCGCCCAGGCCGTGGAGTCGGAACTGGACACCGACCCCGCCCTGGCCCGCCGCCACCTGGCGCTGATGCGGGAGACCGCGGCGGAGAACCTCGCCGAGGCGCGCGCCATGGTCGCCGCCCGCCGCCCCGTCCCCCTGGGCGAGGACACCCTGGAGGCGGCGCTGGAGCGCATCGGGGCGCGGCTGGGCACCGAGCTGGGCGTACCCGTCTCCGTGGTGGTCGAGGGCACCCCGCGGGAGCTGCCCGGCGACCTCCAGGTGTGCCTGCTGCGCACGGCCCAGGAGGCGCTGGCCAACGTGCGCAAGCACGCGGCGGCCGACCGGGTGGCGCTCACCCTGGCCCACACCGACGTGGGCACCCGGCTCACCGTCACCGACGACGGGCGCGGCTTCGACCCCGCGTCCCCGTCCGCGGGCAACGGCCTGCCGGGCATGCTCCACCGGGCGCGCGCCGTCGGCGGCACACTGGACGTCGACAGCGCGCCCGGCCGGGGCACCACCGTCCGCCTGACCCTGCCCGAACCGGAGGAGGAGACCCCGTGATCCGCGTCCTGCTGGTCGACGACCACCCGGTGGTCCGCGAGGGCATCCGGGGCATGCTCTCCGCCGAGGCCGACCTCGACATCGTCGGTGACGCCGCCTCCGGCCCCGAGGCCCTGGCCCGGGTCGCCGAGCTGTCCCCCGACGTGGTCCTGATGGACCTGCGCATGCCGGGCGGGGACGGGGTCGCGGCCACCGAGCGCATCACCGCGGACCACCCCGGGACGAACGTCCTGGTCCTGACCACCTACGACACCGACACCGACATCCTGCGCGCGGTGGAGGCCGGGGCCACCGGCTACCTGCTCAAGGACACCCCGCGCGCGGAGCTGGCGGAGGCGGTGCGCGCGGCCGCGCGCGGCGAGACGGTGCTGACCGGGCGGCTGGCGGGCAAGCTCGTCACCGGGATGCGCAACCGCTCCGCCCCCGCCGGCCCGGCGCTGTCCCCGCGCGAGGTCGAGGTGCTGCGCCTGGCCGCCGAGGGCGCGACCAACGCGGCGATCGGCCGCGCCCTGCACATCAGCCCGACCACGGTCAAGACGCACCTGATGCGCGTGTACGAGAAACTGGGAGTAGGGGACCGTACGGCGGCCGTCAGCCGGGCGATCCGCCAGGGGCTGCTGCCCGGGTCCTGAGGTCCCGGGAACCGGGGTCGGCTCGGGGTTCCTCCCTGATGTGCGGGAGGGTGTCGCGCCGGAAGAATCGGAATATGGTGGAGACGATGAGCGAGATCACACCCCCCGACCCAGGTCGGATGCGCGCCTCCGACGCCGACCGCGACGCGGTGGCGCACCGACTCCAGGAGGCCTTCGCCGAGGGCCGCCTGGACCCCGACGAGCACAGCGAGCGCCTGGACGCGGTCTACCGCGCCAAGACCCTCGGCGAGCTCGTCCCCCTCACCGAGGACCTGCCCGCCGCCCCCGGGCCGGCGGCCGCCCCCGCCGCGCCCGGCGGCTTCCGCTCCCCGCGGCCGGTCTACGGCGCGGACCGGGTCGTCGACCAGGCGCCGACCAGCCACAGCGCGATCGCCGTCATGGGCGGCGCCGACCGCTCCGGCAACTGGGTCCTCCCGGAGAACTTCTTCTCCTTCGCGCTGATGGGCGGCATCGAGCTGGACCTGCGCGAGGCCCGGTTCACGGCACGGGAGACCACCATCTGGACCACCGCGGTCATGGGCGGGATCGGCATCATCGTGCCCGACGACATCCAGGTCCGCGTGCACGGCCTGCCCATCATGGGCGGTTTCGGCGTGGAGGAGGGGACCCCGAGCGTGCTGGACCCCGGAACGCCGGTCGTGCACATCCGCGGCCTGGCCGTCATGGGCGGGGTGGGCATCGAGTACCGCAAGCGCAAGCACCAGAAGAGGCAGGACGAGATCGAGGAGTGAGGCCGGGCGCGGGGACCGCGCCCGGTTGGACGTTCGAGCCTCACAAAGCAGACAATCCAACCACAGTGATCACGGAAACGTAAGTCCTGTGGCTGATTGTGGCAACCTCCCGGGGGACGCTTGCCCTGGGCGGGCGAACAGTGACAGTGTGCAGCGACGACTCGCCCACCCCGGGTGTCCATCCCCCGACACGGCGGTGGACTCCCCCGTACACCGGAGGAACATCGTTGAGCACACCCCACAGACGACGGGCCGCGGTCGCCGGTTTCACCGCCCTCGTCATGGCCGCGGGCGTCGTCGCGGCCTCCCCCGCGCACGCCGAGCCCGAGTCGCAGGCGCGCGGCGGTGAGGAGGCCGAGCCGCCGGAGTGGCTGCGCCGCCCGGTCCGCCCCGAGAAGCCGTCCCGCCCCAACATGCCGCAGGAGCCCGCGGCGCCTCCCCTGTCGGAGCTGGTGACCGCCGACGCCATCAGGGCGCACATGGAGAACCTGGACACGATCGCCGAGTACAACGGCGGCCACCGGGCCACGAACTCCCCCGGCTACGACGTCTCCGCCCTCTACGTCGAGGACCAGCTCGAGAGGGCGGGCTACGAGACCTACCGCCACGAGTACGACTACGAGCTGTGGCGCGAGCAGTCCGACCCGGTGCTGGCGCAGACCGCCCCGCAGGAGGTCGTCTACGAGGGCGGCACCGACTTCCTGACCATGTCGTACTCGGTCTCCGGTGACGTGACCGCGCCCGCGGTCGCCGTCGACGCGGGCGGCGCGGACAGCGGCTGCACCGCGGACGACTTCGCAGGCTTCCCCGAGGGCGCGATCGCGGTGACGGTGCGCGGCTCCTGCCCGTTCTCGGACAAGGTCGCCAACGCCGCCGCGGCGGGCGCGGCGGCCGCGCTGGTGGTCAACAACGCCGACGAGGTCTTCTCCGGGACCGTCGGCGAGACGTCCGCGATCCCGGCCGTGGGCGTCTCCGGCGCCGCGGGCGCCGCGCTGCTGGAGGCCGAGGGCCTGGAGCTGCGGGTCAAGGTCGACTCGACCGTGGTGCAGGAGTCCTCCTTCAGCGTGCTGGCGGAGACCCCGGGCGGCCGCGAGGACAACGTCGTGGTCGTCGGCGCGCACCTGGACGGCGTCGAGGACGGGCCGGCCATCAACGACAACGCCTCGGGCACGGCGTTCGTGCTGGAGACGGCGATCCGGCTGGCCTCCCAGGAGGCTCCGAAGAACAAGGTCCGGTTCGCCTTCTGGGGCACCGAGGAGGAGGGCCTGGTCGGTTCCACGGAGTACGTGGGGAGCCTGACCGACGGCGAGGTCGACGACATCGCCCTGTACCTGAACTTCGACATGATCGGCTCGCACAACTACGCCCGGTTCGTCCTGGACGGCCGGATGGAGCTGCCGGACTCGACGGGCGCGCCCTCGGGCTCGGGTGCGATCGCGAAGGTGTTCGAGGACTACTTCGCCTCCCAGGACCAGGTCAGCGGGCCCGGCGTACTGAGCGGCCGCAGCGACTACGCCCCGTTCATGGCGGCGGGCATCCCCTCGGGCGGCCTGTTCAGCGGCGCGGACGGGATCAAGACCGAGGAGCAGGTGGAGTGGTACGGCGGTACCGCGGGCGAGCAGTTCGACCCGTACTACCACACGGCCGACGACACCCTGGAGAACGTCAACTGGGACTCGGTGGCCGACCTGGCCGCGGCGGGCGCGCACGGCGTGGAGTTCCTCGCCGAGAGCACGCTGCCGGTCAACGGCGTGCTGAGCACCCGTGCAGCCGCGCAGTTCCCGCGCCTGGGCCACGACTGGGTCCTGTGATCCGGGCCAGGGCCCCGCGGGAGCGCCCGTGACCGCGGGCCGCCCGTAGAGCGTGTTCAGTGGATCATTCCGGGTCGCGGCCGCTCCCGGCATTCGGCGCGAGCGCCGGAACACTCGAAGGCATCCGCCGAACACGCCCTGGAGCAGGGAGGGGGCGGTGGGCGTGAACCCCCCGGTTTCACGCCCGCCGCCCCCTCGCGGTGTCTCCCCCTCCGTGCCCGCCCGAGCGGCCCCCCTCATGACTCCGTTCGGGTCGGCGCGGTGAACACCGCCACGGGACTACGATGAGTAGCGCCCTCACTCCATAAGGTATCAGTGAGCCAGATCACTTCTCACCCCCTGATGCCGAACAGTTATCCTCCGTCACTCCTGTTTGCGGAACAGCAGGTGGGCCTGGGGGAACCCGCGGCGCTCGTCCTCGCTCCCGGCGATGACGAGGCGGGCCACTTCCGCGAGCCCGGCCTCCCCCGCCAGCACCGACACGCCCTCCGGCGAGTAGCGGTGGGCGGGCGCCACCCGGTGGTCGAAGGGCTCGCAGAGCACCCCGGGGCCGTCGAGGGCCTGGAAGGCCAGCAGCAGGTACCCGCCCTCCCGGAGCATCCGGTGGAACCCGGCCAGCGTCACGGGCAGCCGCCCGGGCGGGTCGTGGATCACCGAGTAGTGGGCCAGGACCCCGGCCAGGGAGCCGGCCTCCGCCACCGGGCCGGCCAGGTCCCCCACCTCGAACCGCAGCCCCGGGTACGTCTCGCGGGCCAGGTCGACCATCCCCGGCGACAGGTCCACCCCGAACGCCTCCACCCCCAGCTCCCGCAGCCGCGCCGTCAGGTGCCCGGGCCCGCACCCGGCGTCGAGCACCGGGCCCCGGCCGCGGACCAGCTCCGCGAAGACCGGGAACAGCGCCCGGTCCAGCGGCCGGTCCTCCCCCCACCGGTCCACGAGGGCCGCGTACTCCCGGGCCACCGCCCCGTAGGCGTCCCCGACCGTCTTCTCCATCTCGCTCATGCCGCCCGACACTAGCCCCCTCCGCCCCGCGGCGGCGGGCGGTCCCCCCTCTAGGGTGGGGGCATGACTCAACGGGACACGGACAAGCCGGTCGTGCTGTCCAAGATCTACACGCGGACCGGGGACACCGGCACCACCGCGCTCGGCGACATGAGCCGGACCCGCAAGAACGACACCCGGATCGTCGGCTACGCGGACACCGAGGAGGCCAACGCCGCCATCGGGACCCTGCTCGCCCTGGGCGAGGTCCCCGACGACGTGCGGGCGCTGCTCTCCCGGGTCCAGAACGAGCTGTTCGACCTGGGGGCCGACCTGTCGACCCCGATCGTCCCGGACCCCGAGTACCCGCCGCTGCGCGTCCTGCCGGAGTACGTCACCCGGCTGGAGGAGGCCTGTGACGCCTACAACGCCGACCTGCCGACCCTGCGCAGCTTCATCCTCCCCGGCGGCTCCCCCACGGTCGCGCTGACGCACACCGCCCGGGTGGTGACCCGGCGGGCCGAGCGCAGCGTGTGGGCGGCGGTCGAGGAGCACGGCGACTCCGTCAACCCGCTCACCGCGCAGTACCTCAACCGCCTCTCGGACCTGCTGTTCATCCTGGGCCGGTACATGGCGCGGGAGGGCGACGAGGTCCTGTGGAAGCCCGGCGGCGAGCGCTGACCCCCGGGTCCCTGCACTAGAGGGCCCCGGCGGCGGAGGGCGCCGCGGACCCTCCGCGCACCGCGGGCCGTGCGGACCCTCGGAGGCGGCGGCCGGGGCGTGTTCGGCGGATGCCTTCGGGCGTTCCGGCGCTCGCGCCGAACGCCGGGAGCGGCCGCAAGGCGACCTCTCGCAGGACGGCCGGCACGGGTCGGCCCGGGGCCGGCCGTCCGAGCGCGGGCGGCGCAACGAGAGGCGGCCCCGCGGCCGCGACCCGGAACGGCCCGCCGAGCACGCCCTAGCAGGCAGGCGGGAACTCCTCGGGGTCGGCGTACTCCGCCTCCCCCTCGCCGGACACGCTCGCGTACAGGCCCTGCTCGGAGGCCAGGGCCCCGGTGGTGAAGCGCAGCACCGCGATGTCGTGCTCGGTCGCCTCGCCGGGCTCGGCCTCCGCGGTGCCCACCCCCAGCACGTACTCCTCCTCCGGGGAGTCCGGCCCCATCCGGTAGACCGGGCGGCCGTCGTCGCCGACGATGCTCCAGTCCTCGCCGGGGGCGGACAGGTCCACCTCCAGGGACCGGCCCTCGAATTCTCGGGTGGCCACCAGGTGTCTTCGCTGGGTCTCACCGAGCAGGTCGATCTGCCGGGGCGGCTCCTCGCCGCACCAGGTGACCATGACGACGGGGAACTTGTGCCCGGCCGTGAAGTGGCCGGTGGCGACCGCGGCGACGTGGCCGCCGGTCGGCTGGCAGGAGACGAGGAACGGGCTGAGAAGGGCGAGGGCGGTCAGGCCCCGCAACCGCGATACCACCATGGGAACGCATCCTGCCATCCCGGGCGGCGCACCGGGCGGCGGCGCACCGGGCGGGTGCCCGGCGGGGTCAGGTGTCCCACTCGGTCCCCGGGGGCAGCGACTCCACCCAGGACAGGAACCCGGTGAGGGTGGCGTCGTTCATCGCGATCTCCACCGCGGGCCGGTCCCCGCCGCCGGGCCAGGTCAGGCGCACGACGGTGGTGTCGGCGGGCAGCTGCTCGCCGGGCTCGGGGGGACGGCGCCCGGATACGACGAGACCGCGGCGCGACAGCTCTGCCGTCGGCCGCGGTCTGATCGAGAACGCGGGGAACCAGCCCAGGTCCAGCGAACCGTACCTGCACAGTCCGATCCGCCAGGCGCCCCGGCGTCCGCCCGCGCCCGGGAAGCGCAGATGGCACTCCACCGCTCCGCCGTGCCGCAGCAGGACCCGGCGGCGCAGGACGGCGGCGGCCACGAGGGCCGCCGCGCACAGGAGGAGGGCGGGGAACACCCACCGAAGCAGGTC
Source organism: Nocardiopsis sp. MT53 (assembly GCF_019598965.1). NCBI lineage: Bacteria > Bacillati > Actinomycetota > Actinomycetes > Streptosporangiales > Nocardiopsidaceae > Nocardiopsis > Nocardiopsis sp. MT53. Next base: position 756,865 of record NZ_CP080599.1, read on the forward strand.
CAGCGGCTGTTCCATGGGCCCCGTTCCGAAGGCTAGGAGGCGTCCTCGCCGGCGGCCCGCAGGCGGCTGCGGGCGCGTCCCAGGGCGGCGGTGTCGTCACCCTCGGTCGCGTTCTTCAGCGCCGTGCGGGCGCGTTCCACATCGATGTCCTCGGCGAGCTCGGCGGTCTCGGCGAGGATCGAGACCCGGCCCTCGCCCGACACCGAGATGAACCCGCCGTGGGCGGCGGCGCGGACCTCTCCGTTCTCCCGCGCGCCCAGCACGCGGACGACCGCGTCCTCGGCGAGCAGCGAGAGGACGGGGATGTGGTTCGGCTGGATACCGATCTCACCCTCGACGGTCTTCGCGATGACCATGTCGCCCTCGCCCGCCCACACCTCGTGCTCGGGCGAGACGATCTCGACGAAAAGCTTCTTCGACACTGCCTGAACTCCTCGGCCAGGGTTGGATTGGGCGGGGGCCGCCCGCCGTGGCGGGCGGCCCCAGCGGCTACAGGGTCTAGCCCTGGAGCTTCTTGGCCTTCTCGACGACCATGTCGATGTTGCCCACGTCGAGGAACGCCTGCTCGGGCAGGTGGTCGTACTCGCCGTCGCACAGGCCCTTGAAGGAGGCGATGGTCTCCTCCAGGGGCACGAACACGCCCGGCGTACCGGTGAACTTCTCCGCCACGAACATGTTCTGCGACAGGAAGCGCTCGATGCGGCGCGCGCGGTTGACGATGATCTTGTCCTCTTCGGACAGCTCGTCCATACCGAGGATGGCGATCTGGTCCTGGAGGTCCTTGTTGCGCTGCAGGATCTCCTTGACGCGCTGGGCGACCTGGTAGTGCTCCTGGCCCACGTACTGCGGGTCGAGGATGCGGGAGGTCGACGCCAGCGGGTCCACCGCCGGGTAGATGCCCTTCTGCGAGATCGGGCGGGAGAGCTCGGTCGTCGCGTCCAGGTGGGCGAACGTGGTCGCCGGGGCCGGGTCGGTGTAGTCGTCCGCGGGGACGTAGATCGCCTGCATGGAGGTGATCGAGTGGCCCCGGGTCGAGGTGATCCGCTCCTGGAGCTGACCCATCTCGTCGGCCAGGTTGGGCTGGTAGCCCACGGCGGAGGGCATGCGGCCCAGCAGCGTGGAGACCTCCGAACCCGCCTGGGTGAAACGGAAGATGTTGTCGATGAACAGGAGCACGTCCTGGTTCTGGACGTCGCGGAAGTACTCCGCCATCGTCAGAGCCGACAGCGCCACGCGCAGACGGGTGCCCGGGGGCTCGTCCATCTGGCCGAAGACGAGGGCGGTGTCCTGGAGGACCTCCATCTCGTCCATCTCCAGGAAGAGGTCCGTACCCTCACGGGTGCGCTCGCCGACACCGGCGAACACGGACACACCGCCGAAGTTGCGGGCGATACGGGTGATCATCTCCTGGATCAGCACGGTCTTGCCGACACCGGCGCCACCGAACAGGCCGATCTTGCCACCGCGCACGTACGGGGTGAGGAGGTCGATGACCTTGATGCCCGTGACCATCATCTCGGTCTTGGACTCGAGCTGGTCGAACGACGGCGGCTTGCGGTGGATCGGCCAGCGCTCGGTGACCTTCAGCTCCGAGGTCGGCACGTCCAGGGACTCGCCCAGGGTGTTGAACACGTGGCCCTTGACGATGTCGCCGACCGGCACGCTGATGGGCTCGCCGGTGTCGCGCACCTCGGCGCCGCGGACGAGGCCGTCCTGCGGGGCGAGCGAGATGGCCCGCACCAGGTTGTCACCCAGGTGCTGGGCGACCTCCAGGGTGATGGTCTTGGTCTCGCCGCCGACGGTCACGTCGGTGTGCAGGGCGTTGTAGATGGCAGGGATCGAGCCGACGGGGAACTCCACGTCGACGACCGGGCCGGTGACCCGGGCGATCCGACCGGTGGCGGTGCCAGCCCCGGTCGTCTCTTCAACAGTCGCAGTCACTTTTCTTACTCACTTCCCGCGCTTGCAGCAGAGAGCGCGTCGGCACCGCCGACAATCTCACTGATCTCGTTGGTGATCTCGGCCTGACGCGCCTGGTTGGCCAGTCGGGTCAGGGTCTTGGCGAGTTCCTCGGCGTTGTCCGTGGCGGCCTTCATGGCGGCACGGCGCGACGCCTGCTGGGAGGCGGCGGATTCGAGGAGGGCGAAGTAGATGCGGTTGGTCACGTACTGCGGGAGCAGCCGGTCCAGCGCCTCCTCCGCGGAGGGCTCGAACTCGTACAGCGGCAGGGCCTGCCCGCCGTGCGAGGCCTCGAGCTCCGCCTCGTCGACCTCTTCCACCTCCAGCGGCAGCGCCCGCGTGGCGGACGCGCGCTGGGTCAGCATCGACACGAACTCGGTCGAGACCACGTGGATCTCGTCGACGCCGCCCTCGGAGGTGTCCTTGGCGAACCTCTCCATGAGCGCGGTGCCGATCTCCTGGGCGTGCGCGTAGGTCGGACGCTCGGTGATGCCCTCCCACTGGTCCTCGACCTTGCGGCCGCGGAACTTGTAGAAGCCCGTCCCCTTGCGTCCCACCATGTAGGTGACGACCTCCTTGCCCTGCTCCTGGAGGAGCCTGGCGAGGGAGTCCGCCTCCTTGAGGACGTTGGACGAGAAGGCGCCGGCCAGACCCTTGTCGCTGGTGATGACCAGGACGGCGGCCCGGGTGGGGTTCTCGGCCTCGGTCAGCAGCGGGTGGTCGGACACCCGGCTCGCCAGGGCCGAGACCGCCCTGGTGATCTCCCGCGCGTAGGGTCCGGCAGCCTCAGCCGCACGCTGCGCCTTGGTGATGCGCGTCGTGGCGATGAGCTCCATCGCACGGGTGATCTTCGCCATCGACTTCGTCGAGCGGATCCTCCGGCGATAGACGCGAAGCTGTGCACCCATGGGTTACTTCCCGCCCTTGGCGACCTTGATGGTCTCCTGGCCGACGTTCTCCTCTTCGAGCGCCTCGGCCTCGGCCTCGGTGCCCAGGAGGGTGCCCGCGGAGGTCTGGAAGCCCTGCTTGAACTTGTCGAGCGCGCCCTCCAGGGCCTGCTCGGTCTCCTCGCCGAACTTCCCGCTCTCGCGGATGCCGTCCAGGATCGCGGTGTGCTCGCGGTCGAGGAAGTCCAGGAAGTCGTCCTCGAAGCGGCGCACGTCCTCGACCGGGACGTCGTCGATGCGGCCGGTGGTGCCCATCCAGATGGAGACGACCTGCTTCTCCATCGCGAACGGGGAGTACTGGCCCTGCTTGAGCAGCTCCATCAGGCGGGCGCCGCGCGCCAGCTGCTGCTTGGAGACCGCGTCCAGGTCGGAGCTGAAGGCCGAGAAGGCCTCGAGCTCGCGGTACTGGGCCAGGCCCAGCCGGAGGGTGCCGGAGACGTTCTTCATCGCCTTGGTCTGGGCCGCGCCACCGACACGGGAGACCGAGATACCGACGTCGATGGCCGGACGCTGACCCTGGTTGAACAGGTCGGAGTCCAGGAAGACCTGGCCGTCGGTGATGGAGATGACGTTGGTCGGGATGTAGGCCGAGACGTCGCCCGCCTTGGTCTCGATGATCGGCAGCGCCGTCAGCGAGCCCTTGCCCAGCTCGTCGGAGAGCTTGGCGCAGCGCTCCAGGAGCCGGGAGTGCAGGTAGAAGACGTCACCCGGGTAGGCCTCGCGGCCCGGCGGGCGGCGCAGCAGCAGGGAGACGGCGCGGTAGGCCTCGGCCTGCTTGGTCAGGTCGTCGAAGACGATGAGGACGTGCTTGCCCTGGTACATCCAGTGCTGGCCCAGGGCCGAACCGGTGTAGGGGGCGAGGTACTTGAAGCCCGCGGCGTCGGAGGCGGGGGCGGCGACGATGGTGGTGTACTCCATCGCGCCGGCCTCCTCCAGGGCACCGCGCACGCCGGCGATGGTCGAGCCCTTCTGGCCGACCGCGACGTAGATGCAGCGCACCTGCTTGTCGGGGTCGCCGGACTCCCAGTTCGCCTTCTGGTTGATGATCGCGTCGATGCAGACCGCGGTCTTGCCGGTCTGCCGGTCGCCGATGACCAGCTGGCGCTGGCCGCGGCCGATCGGGGTCATCGAGTCGATGGCCTTGATACCGGTCTGGAGCGGCTCGTGGACGGGCTTGCGCTCCATCACGGTCGCGGCCTGGAGCTCCAGCTCGCGGGTCTCGGTGGACTCGATCTCGCCCTTGCCGTCGATGGGGTTGCCCAGGGGGTCCACCACGCGGCCGAGGAAGTCGTCACCCACCGGCACGGAGAGGAGGCGTCCGGTGCGGCGCACCTTCTGGCCCTCCTCGATGCCGGTGAAGTCGCCCAGCACAACGGCACCGATCTCGCCGATCTCGAGGTTCTGGGCCAGGCCCAGGGTTCCGTCCTCGAATTCCAGCAGCTCGTTCGCCATCGCCGAGGGGAGGCCACTGACGCGGGCGATGCCGTCACCGGAGTAGGTGACGGTACCGACCTCTTCCGCGCGGGTGGCCTCAGGCTCGTACGACTGGACGAAGCGCTGCAGCGCGTCCCGGATCTCGTCCGGCCGGATCGTCAGCTCCGCCATCTCTACGTTGTCCTTGCTCTCAAGTGGCGCCTGACCGGCGCCGTGCGTACTTGCCTTGCGTTTCTTCAGCCGGCCAGACGGCGCTGGGCCTCGGCGATACGCCCGGCGATGGTCCCGTCGATGACCTCGTCACCCACCTGGATGGAAAGCCCACCCACGATCTCGGGGGCGACCTCGATGTTCAGGTGGATGTCGCGGCCGTAGGCGCGCGTGAGCGCGGCCCCCAGCCGGGACTGCTGGTCCTCGCTCAGGGCGACGGCGCTGCGGACGACCGCGACGTAGCGCTTGGCGCGCTCGGCGACGATGTGCCCGTAGTTCTCCAGCGCCTGTTCCAGGGTACGGCCCCGGGGCCGGGTGACCGCTTCGCCGACCAGGGTCAGCGTCGCGGGGTCCACCTTGCCCGAGAGCAGGCTCTCCACCAGGGAGAGCTTGTGCTCGGAGCCGACACCGTCACGGGTCAGGGCCTCGCGCAGCTGCGGCTGGGAGGCGACGATCCGCTCGAAGCGGAACAGCTCGTCCTCCAGGCCGTCCAGGGCCGCGGCGCTGCGGAGCGAGGAGATGGTGGCGTAGACCGCCATCCGCTCCACGGCGTCCACGAGGTCGCGCGCGCTCGACCACTTGGCCGAGACGGCGTCGCCGGCCACGAGGACCGCGGACGGCGAGACCTTGGACTCCAGCAGCTGCCCGATGAGGGCGGACTTGGCCTCCGCCGGGTTCGCCTGGTCGGCGAGCCAGCGGCGCAGCGAGTGCTCCTCGGTGAGCAGGGCGACGACCTGGAACAGCTCGCCGCCCAGGGCCACACCGCCGGTGGCGCCGGCCGACGCCAGGACGTTCTCGTCCAGGCGCCGGGTCACCTCGGTCAGCGACGTACGGCTGATACCACGCATCAGCGCACCTCGGCTTGCTGCTTGCCCTCGCTCTGCTCCAGCTCGTCCAGGAACCGGTCGATGACGCGGCTCTGGGCGGCGCTGTCGCTGAGGCTCTCACCGACGATGCGGCTGGCGAGCTCGGTGGAGAGCGCGCCGATCTCACCCTTCAGCTGGGCGAACGCCTGCTGGCGGTCGGCCTCGATCTGAGCGTGGGCGGCGTCGACGATGCGGCGAGCCTCGGCCTGGGCCTCCTCGCGCGCCTCGGCGATGATCGCCGCCCGCTGCTCCTTGGCCTTCTCCAGCTCCTGCGCGTACTCGCGGTGGGCCTCTTCGAGCTTCTCGCGGTACTGCTGGCGGATCTCGTCCGCCTCGGCCTCGGCCTTCTGAGCGCGAGCGATGCCACCCTCGATCTGGTCGGCACGCTCGTCCAGCGCCTTCGTCAGCCGCGGCCACATCTTGTAGACGACGCCGAGGATGATGAGGAAGGCGATGAGGCCGAAGGTGAACTCGTCCCAGTGGATGCGCAGGACGTTTTCTTGTTCAGCTGCCAAATACACGGTTGGCATCCCCTTCGCGTTCTGTATGACCAGGTGTTACTAGACGGCGAACGCGAGAACGAAGCCGAGGATGGCCAGGGCCTCGATGACGGCGAAGCCGAAGATCATCTGACCCTGCAGGACACCGCGGGCCTCGGGCTGGCGGGCGATGGCCTGGACACCGAGACCGAAGACGAGACCCACGCCGATGCCGGGGCCGATGGCGGCGAGGCCGTAACCGATGCTGTTGAGGTTACCTTCGATGGCGGCGAGATCCATTGATATTCCCTTTACTACAGGCCGACGATCATGGACGTCGTCGGGCGAACGTGACAAAACGGAAAACAGGTCCAGCGGTGCGCACTGGGAGGGACCACGGGGGCCTCTCCTAGTGCGCGCCCTCCATGGCCTCACCGAGGTAGATGGAGGAGAGGAGGATGAAGACGTAGGCCTGGACCGCCATGATGAACAGCTCGAAGGCCGTGAAGACCAGGAAGCCGACCAGGGCGATGCCGGAGTAGCCGACCGAGATGGCGCCGAACAGCGGCCCCATCTGGGACATCGGGTTGAACATGTAGAACCCGGCGGCCGCGAACAGTGCGAGCAGCAGGTGCCCGGCGAACATGGTCGCGAACAGACGGATCATGTGCGTGGCCGGCCGGATGATGAAGTTCGACAGCGCCTCGATGGGCACCACGACCGGCAGGATCCACCCGGGGACGCCGCTGGGGACCAGGCGGGCCTTGAAGTGGGCGGCGGCACCGTGCTCACGGATGCCGACCACGTTCCACAGGACGAAGATGAACAGGGCCAGGACCGCGGGGAAGGCCAGGTTGGAGGTCACCGGCAGCTGGAGGCCGGGGATGAGACCCATGATGTTCATGCAGAAGATGAACAGGAACAGGGTCACCATCAGGGGGAGGTACTTGTCCCCCTTCTTGCCCATGGTGGTCCGGGTGACCTGGTCGCGGATGAACATGACCAGCATCTCGGCCATGCTCTGACCGCGGCCGGGGACGACCTTGGCCTTGCGGGTGGTGAAGTACCAGAAGGCGGCGGCGACGATCAGTGCGACCACCGCGACCAGGTAGTACTTGTTCAGCCCGGAGGTGAGGGGAAGACCGAAGTCCACCCACGGGGTCGGGTTGAAGAGGCTCACTCCCGGAGCCTCGAACCCGCACCCGTCTCCGAAGAGGTGGCAGCCTGATTCGGACGCCGCGACGACGCTCACGTCAGCACCCACGGCGATCCCTTTCGTCGTGACGCAACTCAATCCTTGGTGTTCTCGTCGGGACGGTCCCGCCCACAGCGGGGGCGGACGCACCCGGGTGTTCGGTCAGGACCGGACGTACTGGGCATAGATGAGGTAGATCGAGCCGACCAGGCCCACTCCCAGCCCGATGGGCAGGAAGAGACCCGAGAAGCCCAGGGCCCAGTCCACGACCCAGCCCACGCCGCCCCAGAAGGCGAGCCCTCCCAGCAGGTACGAGATGAGAGTGGTGGCGTTGGCGCCGGACGATTCCTCGTCCTTCTTCGCACTCGACCGACTCATGCTCTCGCTCCGGAAGATAGCAGTAGGTGATCAGGCTCGGCGCACCCCCCCGCCCGAACGGGGTCACCGGCGCGCCTCACTGTCCTCGGACTCGGACTCGTCCTCGCCCGCGGGGACGATGGTCGGCTGCTTGCTGCGCTTGACCGCCACGGCCTGGGCCGTCAGCCACGCGATGACACACGCCAGCGCCGACCAGCCGAACACCTGCGTGTCCAGTGCCTGCGTGCCCTTGAAGGTCAGCAGGACGGCCAGGAGGATGCCGAACTTGGTCGTGTAGACGAGGAAGGCCACCGGGAGGAGGAGCTCCGGACGCCGACCGCCGGTCCAGGAGATGACGAACGCCGAACTGGCGAACGCACCGATCACCAGGGCGACCGCGAAGAGGGCGCCGAGGAGTCCCTGGACGTTGCTGAGGGCGAAGCCGGCGATCATCGCGACCACGCCGACCAGTGCCGTCGGAATCGCGGCGCCGCGGAGGGTCCGGGCGTCGTGTTCCTGCATCAGAAAAGCTCCGTGAGGTTCAGTGGTTGCCTGCTCGTGAAAGCTATCACAAGGTTTTCGGTGCTGAATCCGGGGGTTCCTTAACGCGACCTTAACGCCTCGGGAAACGCCCGCTCCGCCCGCGTTTCGGGCCTTGTGTCACCTTGGCCACACCCGTCACGACCACCTCGGAGGCACCCCGTACCGGGTGCCGAAAGGGACCTGCGACCCCTTTCCGAGGTCACAGTCCTCTCACCGTTTCACACCGTCCCCGGAACGGGGGCCGCGCGCCCGGTCCCAGGGCAGCAGGCCGCGGCGGCGCAGCCGGGGCAGGGCGATGAGGCCGACCGCGCAGACCGCGACCAGGGCGGTCACCGTCAGCACGACCACCGCGGAGTCGAACACCGACAGCGCCACCGCGGCGAACGCCACGATCCCCGCCCACAGGTACATGAGCAGCACCGCGCGCACGTGGCTGTGCCCCATGTCGAGCAGGCGGTGGTGCAGGTGCCCGCGGTCCGGGGCGAACGGCGACTTGCCCGCCAGGGTGCGGCGCAGCACGGCCAGCACCAGGTCGGCCAGAGGCAGCGCGATGACCAGCAGCGGCAGCGCGATCGGCAGGAACACGACCAGGCCGGAGTTGAACTCCTCGCGGGCGGTGTTGGCGTCGAACTGCCCGGTCACCGTGATGGTGATGGAGGTGAGCAGCAGGCCCAGCAGCATGGATCCGGTGTCGCCCATGAACACCCTGGCCGGGTGGAAGTTGTGGCAGAGGAATCCGACACAGGTGCCCGCGAGGATGATCGCGATCATCGCCGGGTAGGACTGGCGGACGAACCCCTGCTCCACCGCCACCACGTAGTAGTAGGCGAAGAAGGCCAGGGCCGAGATGCCGACGATGCCCGCGGCCAGGCCGTCCAGGCCGTCGGCGAAGTTGACCGCGTTGATGGTCACCACGATGAGCAGCACCGACACCAGCGCCCCCAGCCAGGGGCCGAGCGAGAGCTGGGTGCCGGGCAGCGGCAGCCACAGCAGCTGCACGCCCGCGGCGACGAGGATGCCCGCGGCCGCCACCTGCCCGGCGAGCTTGCTCACCGGGTCCATCCCCCACCGGTCGTCGATGACGCCGATGACCGTGATGAGGCCGCCGGCCAGCAGCAGGCCGATCCAGGTGTCGGCGACGAACACGTTCTGCAGGTGCGGCAGTTGCGCGGAGAGCAGCAGGGCCACGGCGAAGCCGCCGTAGATGGCCAGCCCGCCCAGCCGGGGGATGGGCTCGGTGTGCACGTCGCGGTCGCGCACCGGCGGCGTGGCGCCGAAGGCGATCGCGAACTTGCGCACCAGCGGCACGAGCAGGTAGGTCACCGCGGCGGCGATGACGAAGGTGAGCGCGTACTCCCGCACGGCCTTGGCCCTTCTGTCTCTGTGTCCCGGGACGGGGCGGTCAGTCGCGGTCGGTGGCCTCGGGCGCGGTCTCCCCGGCGGCGGGCCCGGTGCCCGTCGCGGGGGCGTCGGCGTCGGCGGCCTCGGGGGCGTCCCCGGCCGGCGCGTCCTCACCGGCCTCCCGGGCCTTGGGGCGGTCGGGGCCCTTGCGCAGCTCGCCGATGACGGTGCCGCACACCTCGCGCAGCTTCTCGATGGGGATGGCGCCGCTGCGCAGCACCCGCGGGACCGCGTAGGTGAGGTCGACGATGGTGGAGGGCACCGGCGACTCCGCCGCCCCGCCGTCGAGGTAGACGGCGACGGTCTCCTCCCCCAGCTGCGCGATGGCCTCCTCGGCCGTGGTCGCGGCCGGGCCGCCGGAGAGGTTGGCGCTGCTGACCGCCATCGGGCCCGTCTCCTTGAGCAGGTCCAGGGCGACCGGGTCCATCGGCATGCGCACCGCGACGGTGCCCTTGGTGTCGCCCAGGTCCCAGGACAGGCTGGGGGTGGCGGCGCACACCAGGGTGAGCGGGCCGGGCCAGAACTCGTCCATGAGGTCGCGGCCGAACCGGCCCAGGTCGTCGACCAGCGCCATCGCCGCGCGGGTCGAGCCGACCAGCACCGACGGGGGCACGTCGCGGCCCCGGCCCTTGGCCGCCAGCAGGTCCGCGACGGCCTTGGGGCTGAAGGCGTCGGCGCCGATGCCGTACACGGTGTCCGTGGGCAGCACCACCAGCTCGCCTCGGCGGACCGCGGACGCGGCGTCGGCGATACCGTCCTTGCGGGCGGTCTCGTCCGCGCAGTCGTAGATGCGGCTCACCTGCGTTCACCTCGTTCTCGAGCGGGTGGGCCGGTCGGGGCCGGCCCGGGGGGCGGGATCGTGACGACCGGCCGGTCAGTCCTCGTGGTCGGCCCGGCGCATGACCACGAAGCGGTCGCGCCTGGCCAGGTCCTTGCGATTGAGGACGTCGCGCCAGCCCTTGTCCTCGGGGAAGAGCCAGGGGATGTCGATGCCCTGGCCGTCGTGGTGCTCCACGGCCATGGCCCCGCCGGGGCGCAGCAGCCTGCGGCCGACCGCCTCCAGGTCGCGGATCATGTCCAGGCCGTCCTCGCCCGACCACAGCGCGGGGGCGGGGTCGAAGTTGCGCACCTCCGGGGGGATGGCGTCGGCCTCCCGGGTGGGCACGTACGGCGGGTTGCTGATGAGCAGGTCGACGCCGCCGTTGAGCTCGGGCAGCGCGGTGCGCATGTCGCCGTGGTGCAGGGTGACCCGGTCGGCGTGCCCGCTGGCGTCGATGTTGCGCCGGGCCCACTCCAGGGCCGTCGGGTCGATCTCCACGGTGTGCACCCGGGAGCGGGGCACCTCCTGGGCGATCGAGATGGCGATGGCGCCCGAGCCGGCGCCCAGGTCGACGACCAGCGGGTCGGCGACGTCCATGGCGCGCAGCGTCTCGATGGCCCAGTCGACCATGATCTCGGTCTCCGGCCGGGGGACGAACACGCCCGGGCCGACCCTCAGTTCGAGGTAGCGGAAGTAGGCGCGGCCGGTGATGTGCTGGAGCGGCTCGCGGGCCTCGCGGCGGGCGACGCACTCCCAGTACCGGGCGTCGAAGTCGGTGTCGGCGACCGTGTGCAGTTCCCCTCGACGGACACCGTGCACGAACGCCGCGAGCTCCTCGGCGTCCGTGCGAGGCGATGCGATGCCCGCGTCCGCGAGTCTCAGTGTCGCGCGGGCGACCTCGTCGAGAAGAAGGTTCATGATCCCTGGGCCGCTTCGAGCCTTTCCTTGGTGTCCGCGTCCACGAGGGCCTTGACGACGCCGTCCAGCTCCCCGTCGAGGACCTGGTCGAGGTTGTAGGCCTTGTAGCCGACACGGTGGTCGGAGATGCGGTTCTCCGGGAAATTGTAGGTGCGCACGCGCTCGGAGCGGTCCACCGTGCGGACCTGGCTCTTGCGCTCGGCGGCGGCCTCGGCGTCCGCGCTGGCCTGGGCCTCGGCGTAGATGCGGGCGCGCAGGATGCGCATGGCCTGCTCCTTGTTCTGGAGCTGGCTCTTCTCGTTCTGGCAGGAGGCCACGATGCCGGTGGGCAAGTGGGTGATGCGCACCGCGGAGTCGGTGGTGTTGACGCTCTGGCCGCCGGGGCCGGAGGAGCGGTACACGTCGATGCGCAGGTCCTTGTCGTGGATCTCGACCTCGATGTCCTCGGCCTCGGGGACCACCAGGACACCGGCCGCGGAGGTGTGGATGCGGCCCTGGGACTCGGTGACGGGGACGCGCTGGACGCGGTGGACGCCGCCCTCGAACTTGAGCATCGGCCAGACGCCGGTCCCCGGCTCGGGGGTGCCCTTGTTCTTGAAGGCGATGGTGATGTCCTTGTAGCCGCCCAGGTCGGAGTGGGTGGTGTCGATGACCTCGGTCTTCCACCCCTGGCGCTCGGCGTAGCGCAGGTACATGCGGACCAGGTCGGCGGCGAACAGGGCGGACTCCTCGCCGCCCTCGCCGGCCTTGACCTCCATGATGAGGTTCTTGTCGTCGGCGGGGTCGCGCGGGATGAGCAGGAAGCGCAGCCGGTCGGTGAGGCGCTCGGCCTCGGCGGTCAGGCGGTCGGCCTCCTCGGCGAAGGAGGAGTCCTCGGCGGCGAGCTCGCGGGCGGCCTCGATGTCGCTCTCGGTCTCCTTGAGCGCGCGGTACGTCTCGATGATGGGGGTGAGCTGCGCGTAGCGCTTGCCCAGTGTGCGCGCCCGGCCCTGGTCGGCGTGCACCTCCGGGTCGGCGAGCTGCTGCTCCAGCTCGTAGTACTCCCCCAGGAGGTCGTCCAGCTTCACTTGTGCCACCCCGTCTTGATTCGCGTGCCTCGCCTGCCGTGTCGCCCCCGCGGGGGCCGTGGGTCCCGTGGCGCCGGGTGCGCCGGCGCCACGGGCGGAGCGGGCGCCGCTACTTGGTGCGCTTGCCGAAGCGCTTCTCGAAGCGGGCGACCCGGCCACCGGTGTCGAGGATCTTCTGCTTGCCGGTGTAGAACGGGTGGCACTCGGAGCACACCTCGGCGCGGATCTTGCCGTCGGTCACCGTGCTGCGGGTCACGAACTGGGCACCGCAGGTGCAGGTCACCTCGGTGGTGACGTACTCGGGGTGGAGGTCGGCCTTCATCGTGTGTCTCCTTGTTATGCGCGGCCGCCGGGCGCACGCCTGACGCACCACCGCTGCGGTGGGGCGTCGTGAAGGTCATGCGCGAACCGGTGCCGCGGCGATCCAGGTAAGGGGCGGCGGGTCCTCATGGAGGAGGACGGGCCGTATCCCCGACTACCAGTTTGCCAGAACCACAACCGTGCCGTGACCGGTATCTATTCCGCCCTCCCTCCCCTCCCCTCCGCGGTGCCGGCGGCGGCGCGGCGCGCGTCGGACCGCCGCAGGTACACGGCGAGCCCGGCGAGCAGCAGCAGGAGCGCCGCCAGGACGAGGGTCCCGGCGTTGAACCCGACCCCGTGGATGAGGATGTGGGCCAGGGACCCGGCCGCGACGACGTAGTAGACCATCGGGATCACCGTCTGGCGGATCAGGTCCCCCTCGCGTCCGGCGAGGCCCACCACGGCGGAGGCGGCGACCACGTTGTGCACGGTGATCATGTTGCCCGCGGCGCCTCCGGCGGCCTGGGCGGCGACCACCGTCTCGGGGGGCACGCCGATGCGTTCGGCGGTGGAGAACTGGAAGAGGGAGAACATCAGGTTGGAGACGGTGTTGGACCCGGCGACGAAGGCCCCGAGGGCGCCGATCCAGGGGGCGTAGAGCGGCCAGGCGGCGCCGCCGAGCTCGGCCGCGCCGGAGGCGAGGGTCAGGGGCATGCTCGCCAGGTCGGTCTCGCCGAAGTCGGCGCCGGTGTTGATGAAGACCCGCACCAGGGGGACGGCGAAGAGCAGGGCGACGGCCGCGCCGGCGAGCTGGGAGCCCGCCATCCCCCAGGAGGCGAGGATCTCGCGGCCCTTCATCCGATGCAGCCCGTAGGTGAGGAGGCAGACCAGGATGAAGGTCGCGCCCGGGGAGTAGAGGGGTTCGACGGCCTGGGCCACGGGCGTGCCGAAGATGTCGGAGGCCCCGACGGTGATGCCGGTCAGCCAGGCCTTGACGGGGTCGATGGTGCGGGTGGCGACGAGGATGCCCGCCACCAGGAGGTAGGGGGCCCAGGCGCGCAGCAGCCCCATGCGCCGCTCGGCGGTCCCGGTCCCGTTCTCCGGCTGGGCGAGGCTCCCGCTCCACCGGGCGAGCCAGTCCTCCCGGGGCGGGAAGTCCCAGGTCTCCTTGGGCATGAGGAAGCCCTTGCGGGCGGCCAGGACGACGATGACCAGTCCGGTCAGCCCGCCCAAGAGGCTGGTGAACTCGACGCCGAGGAAGTGGTTGTACAGGACGGAGGGGACGGTCATGGCGAAGGCCGCGAAGAGGGCGAACCTCCACACCCCGAAGCCGTCGGAGAAGCGCCTGCGGCCCCCGTAGAAACCGCAGAGCATGCAGCTGATGAACAGCGGGACGAGGGTGCCGACCGCCGCGTGCAGCAGGACGGTCTGGAACCCGATGTGGGAGACGAACTCGGGGAACGCCAGCCCCAGGACCGAGGCCCGCTCGGCGACGTCGGGCGATCCCTCCAGTCCGCCCGAGACCCCGACCAGGATGGGGGTGCCCACCGCGCCGAAGCTGACGGGGGTGCTCTGGATGACCAGGCCGACCATGACGGCCGCCATGGCGGGGAAGCCCAGGGCGAACATCAGGGGGGCGACCACGGCGGCGGGCGTGCCGAACCCGGAGGCGCCCTCGATGAAGCTCCCGAAGAGCCATCCGATGATGATGGCCTGGATCCGGCGGTCCGGGCTGATGTCGGTGAAGGTGGCGCGGATGGTGGCGATGGCGCCGCTCTTGGTGAGGGTCGCCAGCAGGAGCAGGGCGCCGAAGATGATGTAGAGGAGGCCGATCGCGAGGATCAGGCCCTGGACGGTGGAGGCGGCGACCGCCACCCATTCGGTGTTCCAGGCGGTGACGGCGATGAGGACGACGACCGCGTAGCCGACGGGCATGGCGTACTTGGCGGGGGTCCGGAACCCGACGAGCAGGACGCCGACGACGAGGATCGGGGTGAGCGCGAGCAGGCTGAGCAGGGCGAGGTTGTCCATGTGGACGGCTCCCTGGTGTTGCTGGGGGTACTCGACCGGGCCGACCCTAAATCGTTTTATGAAGCGGGGACATCCCCCGAGGGTGACCTGCAACACATCAGTGATCTTTTTCGTCTGCCAGTGCCCGTTTTCCGGATGACGAAAGAACGGCCCTCTCCTTCCGGAGAGGGCCGTCCGGTTCCCCCGCTCTCCCCCACGGGGGCGGGGCCGGTTCGGTCGCGCGCTCGGGGCCGTCCCCGGTCTTCGCGGCGGGCGCGATGACGGGCGGGACCCCGCCGGCCCGTGACGACGGACGGCGGCCCTCCCCGGGTGGGGAGGGCCGCCGTGCGCGTCACGCGGTGGGCGCTCAGGTGGTCTTCTGCACCTGGAGCAGGAACTCCGCGTTGCTCTTGGACTCCTTCATCTTGTCCAGGAGCAGCTCGATGGCCTGCTGGGTGTCGAGCGCGTGCAGGACCCGGCGCAGCTTCCAGACGACGTTGAGCTCCTCCTGCGACATGAGGATCTCCTCCTTGCGGGTGCTGGAGGCGTCCACGTCGACCGCGGGGAAGATGCGCTTGTCGGCCAGGGAGCGGCTGAGCTTGAGCTCCATGTTGCCGGTGCCCTTGAACTCCTCGAAGATCACCTCGTCGGCGCGCGAGCCGGTCTCCACCAGCGCGGTCGCCAGGATGGTGAGCGAGCCGCCGCCCTCGATGTTGCGGGCGGCGCCGAAGAAGCGCTTGGGCGGGTACAGCGCCGTGGAGTCCACACCGCCGGACATGATGCGCCCGCTGGCCGGGGCGGCCAGGTTGTAGGCGCGGCCCAGGCGGGTGATGGAGTCCAGCAGGACGACGACGTCCATGCCCATCTCGACCAGGCGCTTGGCCCGCTCGATGGCCAGGTCGGCGACGACCGTGTGGTCCTCGGCCGGGCGGTCGAAGGTCGAGTGGATGACCTCGCCCTTGACCGTGCGCTGCATGTCGGTGACCTCCTCGGGACGCTCGTCCACGAGGATCACCATGAGGTAGCACTCCGGGTTGTTCTCGGTGATGGCGTTGGCGATCGCCTGCATCACCATCGTCTTGCCCGCCTTGGGCGGGGAGACGATCAGCCCGCGCTGGCCCTTGCCGATGGGTGCGACCAGGTCGATGATGCGCGTGGTCAGCACGCCCGGCTCGGTCTCCAGCCGCAGCCGCTCCTGCGGGTACAGCGGGACGAGCTTGGAGAACTCCTGGCGGTTCTTGGCCTGGTCGGGCGACATGCCGTTGACCGAGTCCAGGCGCACCAGGGCGTTGAACTTCTCCTTGCGCTCGCCGTCGCGGGGCTGGCGGACCGCGCCGATGATGTGGTCGCCCTTGCGCAGGCCGTGCTTGCGCACCTGGGCCAGGGAGACGTAGACGTCGCTGGACCCGGGCAGGTAGCCCGTGGTGCGGACGAACGCGTAGTTGTCCAGGATGTCGAGGATGCCCGCGACCGGCAGCAGGACGTCGTCCTCGCCGATCACCGGCTCCGGCTCCTGGCCGCCCCGTCCGCCGCGCCGGTCCCTGCGGTCCCGGCGGCGGCCCCGGCGGCGTCCGCCGAACTCGTCGTCGTCGGCTGCGCCCGCGCCGCCGCGTCCCTGCTGGCCGCCGCCCTGGCCGCCCTGCTGGGAACCTCCGGCGCTCTGGTCGTCGCCGCCGCGGTTGCGGTTGCGGCGGTTGCGCTGGCGCTCACGGCCCTGCCCGGACCGGCCTTCGCGGTCCTCGGAGCTGTCGGAGCCGGTCTTCTGGGGGGTGCTGGATGTCTTGGTCACGCTGCTCGCGGAGGTAGAGGAGTCGGTGCCGTCCACCGATCGGGGCTGGTCGCCGGCCTCGTCCCCGCGCCTGCGGGTGGAGCGGCGGCTCCGGGGCGCCTTCTCGCCCCGCCCCTGGGGGTCGGTCACGGCCTGGTCCGACGACCGGTCGGCGCGCGTGCGCGCCTCGTCCGAGCCCGACGGCTCCTGGGACCGGCTGTCGGTTGCCTCGACCTTACCGGCCTCGGGCTCGGTCTCGGTCTTCTTCGGCGATTTGGCCTTGGTCGGTGCTCCCACGGGACCGCCCTGCTTGGCCTCGATGGCGGCGATGACGTCGCTCTTGCGCATGCGCCCCGTACCGGTGATGCCCAGGCTCGACGCGAGCTTCTGCAGCTCGGGGAGCTTCAGGGCGGCGAGACCGGTGCCGCGCGCCGCGGCGCGGGACCTGCTCGGCGACGTCGTGGCCGAAGCGTCGCCGGCCTCCGCTCCGGAGGCGCCGGTGCCGTTCTTGCTGTCGACCGCCGCGTCCGTTCGGAGTTCGGTGGTGTCGCTCACTAAGGGTCCTTCCCAAGGAGCGGGCTTCGGCCGTCAGCGGGTGCTGGAGCGGCCGGCCCGGTGGTGCGAACCGGCTGGGCCGGGTAGGGCGTGCCCCACGTGGATGTCGGAAACCGGCGAGAAGACGGTCCCCTACCCGATCGCGGCGGGCTCTGGGTACAGCCAGACGTCGGGGCGGGTGGCTCGGTGGTACTGCCGATCGACCGCGGCGGAACGCTCATCCGGGGAGGAGGAGCTTGCAGCGGGGATGTCGACACGTTCGCGGAGAATCCGCGGAATCGACACACCGACCACCGCTTCCGGACGGTCGTGGGACCGGACCACCGGAGTATGGGATGCGGAGGCCGCTGTGGCGGATGAGCACTCGCCCCGCAACGGGGCATCTGGTGCTTCACCTAGCCTAACATCACCAGAGGCCACGGCTATTCCTCGACACATGGTGCTACGGATGGGGAGATGGGGACC
Source organism: Nocardiopsis sp. MT53 (assembly GCF_019598965.1). Taxonomy (NCBI): domain Bacteria; kingdom Bacillati; phylum Actinomycetota; class Actinomycetes; order Streptosporangiales; family Nocardiopsidaceae; genus Nocardiopsis; species Nocardiopsis sp. MT53. The sequence goes on from NZ_CP080599.1 coordinate 774,159, forward strand.
GCACCCCCGCCTGCTCGACCGGCAGGGGGCGTATGTCCCAATCATTACCCGCACTACGACGGATTGAATCAAGCGCCTCGGCGATTTCCGGCGAACCGGCCTCCGCCTCCCCCTCCGCCACGGAGCACAGCACCAGGACCGTGGGTCCCGCCCCGGAGACCACCGCGGGGAGTTCCCACTGGTCACGCAGGGCGCGTACGAGGTCGAGGGTGCGCGGCATGGCGGGCGCCCGGTACTCCTCGTGTAGCCGATCCCGGGTGGCCGCGTACAGGGTTTCGGGATGGCCACAAACGGCCGCGGTCATCAGCGCGGCACGGCCCGCGTTGAAGGCCGCGTCGGCGTGCGGGACGCTCTCGGGCAGGAGCCCGCGGGCGCGTTCGGTGGACAGCCGCCACTCCGGGACGCACAGCACCGGGAGCAGGCGCGGGTCCGGGGCCAGGGAGACGGCGCCCCAGCGGTCGGCCTCGCGGTAGGCGACGGTGTAGCCGCCGAAGACGCACGGGGCGACGTTGTCGGGGTGGCCCTCCAGGTCGGCGGCGATCTGGTAGATCCAGTCGCGGTCCGGGCCGCCGTCGGGGCCGGTGCGCCCCAGCAGGGCCGCGGCCGCGGCGACGCCGCCGACGATCGCGGAGGACGACGACCCCAGGCCGCGCGCGTGCGGGATGCGGTTGACGCAGGTCAGCGTGAGGCCGGGCAGCTTCTCCCCGGCGCGGTCGAAGGCCTCGGCCATGGAGCGGACGACGAGGTGGCGGTGGTCCGCGGGGACCTCTCCGGCGCCCTCGCCGCTCACCTCCACCCGGAGTTCGCCGTCGTCGCGCAGCACGACCTCGAAGTCGTTGAACAGGGACAGCGCGAGGCCCAGGGCGTCGAAGCCCGGCCCCAGGTTGGCGCTGGTGGCCGGGGCGCGGACGGACACCCGGTCGGGGCGCGGTGGGGTCATGGCGGGGTCTTTCGGTGGGGTCTTCCGGTCGTGCGTGTTCACGGCGGTCCCGCTCCGGCGGGGGCGTGCGGACGCCCCCGCCGGAGGGCGCTCAGGCCAGGTCCAGGGCCCGGGCCGCGGCCAGGGCGTCGACCGGCACGGTGGTGGCCGAGGAGGCCCCGGCCAGGGCCCAGTCGGGGTCCTTGAGGCCGTTGCCGGTGACGGTGCAGACGATCCGGCTGCCGCGCTCGACCAGCCCGGCCTCGACGGCCTGGAGCAGGCCGGCGACGGAGGCCGCGGAGGCGAGTTCGACGAACACGCCCTCCTCGGCGGCCAGCAGCCGGTACGCGGCCATGATCTGGCGGTCGGTGACCTTGTCGATGATCCCGCCGGAGTCGTCGCGCGCCTGCTCGGCCAGGCTCCAGGAGGCCGGGTTGCCGATGCGGATCGCGGTGGCGATGGTGCTCGGGCTGGTGACCGGGGCGCCGTTGACGATCGGGGCGGCGCCGCTGGCCTGGAAGCCGAACATGCGCGGGTTGCGGGTGGAGATCCCGTCCCGGCTGTACTCGGTGTAGCCCATCCAGTAGGCGGAGATGTTCCCGGCGTTGCCGACGGGGATGCAGTGGACGTCCGGGGCGTCGCCCAGGGCGTCGACGATCTCGAAGGCGGCGGTCTTCTGGCCCTGGAGGCGGTAGGGGTTGACCGAGTTCACCAGGGCGACCGGGTAGTCGACGCTGAGCTTGCGGGCGAGCTCCAGGCAGTCGTCGAAGTTGCCGTCGACCTGGAGCAGGCGGGCGCCGTGCACAAGGGCCTGGGCGAGCTTGCCCATGGCGATCTTGCCCTGGGGCACCAGGACGGCGCAGGTCATCCCGGCGCGGATCGCGTAGGCGGCGGCGCTGGCGCTGGTGTTGCCCGTGGAGGCGCAGATGACGGCCTTGGCGCCGTCCTCGGCGGCCTTGGTGATGGCCATCGTCATGCCCCGGTCCTTGAAGGAGCCGGTGGGGTTGAGGCCCTCCACCTTGAGGAAGACCTCGCATCCGGTGAGCTGGGATACGCGCGTGGCGGGCAGCAGGGGCGTGCCGCCCTCCTGGAGGGTGACGACGGGGGTGCTCTCGTTGACGGGGAGGCGGTCGCGGTACTCCTCGACGATGCCTCGCCACGCCCGTGCCTTGCTCACGACAGTGTCCCTTTCGGGTGGATGCGGATCCCGCTCGATACGCATGGAGAAGATGGAGAAGCGGCGGGGCGCTGTGGCCCCGTAGCGGACCCGGGACGCTGCCCCCACCTGGTACGAGTCTACGGCCAGGCCGGGATCATCTCGAATCGCGGTCGCCCTTGTCCGCATTCCGAGACGGCCGTCGGCGGGCCGGGGCCGGGGGCGGCGCGGGTGCCGCGCCCGCCCCGGCGGCGGTCAGTCCGCGAAGGTCTCCACGCGCATCACGCTGGCGACCTCGCGGACCATGTCGTGGACGCGCAGGTCCTCGACCGTGCGGCTGAGCGCGGCGTCCGGCGCGGGGTGGCTGACCAGCACCAGCTGGGCGTCGTCGCCGCGGCCCTCCTGGCGCACGTTCTTGATCGACACCTGGTGGCGGGCGAAGATCTCGGCGACCTTGGACAGCACGCCCGGGCGGTCGGCCACGTCCAGTGCCACGTGGTAGCTGGTGATGGTGTCGCCCATGTCGTGGACGCCCAGGCCGGTGTCGTGGCCGCCCTCGGCGACCGAGGTCCCCGCCCGGCGGTTGCGCGCCACCGCCACCACGTCGCCCAGCACCGCGCTGGCCGTGGGGGTGCCGCCCGCGCCGGCGCCGTAGAACATCAGCCGGCCCGCCGACTCGGCCTCCACGAACACCGCGTTGTAGGCCTCCTTGACGCCGGCCAGCGGGTGGTCGACCGGCAGCATCACCGGGTGGACGCGCACGCCCACCGACTTGTCGTCCTCCGAGCGCTGGCAGATCGCCAGGAGTTTGACCACGCAGCCCATCGCCCTGGCGCTGGCGATGTCGGCGGCCGTCACCCCCGTGATGCCCTCGCGGTGCACGTCGGCGGCGGTCACCCGCTGGGTGTGGAAGGCCAGCCGCGCCAGGATCGCGGCCTTGGCGGCGGCGTCGAAGCCCTCCACGTCGGCCGTCGGGTCGGCCTCGGCGTACCCCAGGGCCTGGGCCTCCTCCAGGGACTCGGTGAACCCGGCGCCCAGGGAGTCCATCCGGTCCAGGATGTAGTTGGTGGTGCCGTTGACGATGCCCAGCACCCGGTTGACGCGGTCGCCGGCCAGCGAGTCGCGCAGCGGGCGCAGCAGCGGGATGGCGCCCGCCACCGACGCCTCGTAGTACAGGTCCACCCCGGCCTCGCGGGCTGCCGCGTGCAGGGTCTGGCCGTCCTCGGCCAGCAGCGCCTTGTTGGCGGTGACCACGGACTTGCCCGCCCCGATCGCCGCCAGGATCAGCGAGCGCGCCGGCTCGATCCCGCCGATGACCTCCACCACGACGTCGATGTCGGGCCGGGTGGCCAGGGCCACGGCGTCGGTGGTCAGCAGCTCGGGGGAGACGCCGCGGGCGCGGTCGATGCGCCGCACCGCGATCCCGCCGACCTCGATGGGCGTGCCGATCCGTGCGGCCAGCTCCTCGGACTGCTCCTCGATCAGGCGAACGACTTGCGAACCCACAACGCCGCATCCGAGCAGCGCCACCTTCATCGCCATTTGGGCGTGACTCCCAGTTCTCTCGTGATCCTCTGACCGTCGCCGCGCGGACCGGTCAGCCGACGTCCAGGCGGAGGAGGTCCTCCTCGGTCTCCCTGCGCACGATCACGCGGGCGGCACCGTCCCGGACCGCGACCATCGCGGGCCGCGGCAGGTGGTTGTAGTTGCTCGCCATGGAGAGGCAGTACGCGCCGGTGGCCGCGACCGCGACGAGGTCGCCCGGGCGCAGGTCGGCCGGCAGGTACAGGTCGTGCACGATGATGTCGCCGCTCTCGCAGTGCTTGCCCACCAGGCGGGACAGCATCGGCCCGGCGGCGCTCTCGCGCGAGACGAGGCGGCCGGTGTACTCGGCGCCGTACAGGGCGGTGCGGATGTTGTCGCTCATGCCGCCGTCGACGCTGACGTAGGTGCGGATGCCCTCGACGTCCTTGACCGTGCCGACCTCGTAGACGGTGACCCCGGGCGGGCCCGCGATGGCGCGGCCCGGCTCCACGGCCAGGCGCGGCACCGGCAGCCCGGCCTCCTCGCACTCGCGGCGCACGATCGACGTCAGGCCGTCGGCGATGGTCTTGGGGTCCAGCGGGGTGTCGTCGGAGGTGTAGGCGATGCCCAGGCCGCCGCCCAGGTCCAGCTCGGCCAGGGTGACGCCCAGGTCGGTGTGGATCCCGGCGAGGAAACGGGTGACGCGGCGGGCGGCCACCTCGAAGCCGGAGGTGTCGAAGATCTGGGAGCCGATGTGCGAGTGCAGGCCCACCAGGTCCAGGTGCGGCGCGTCCAGCACCCGGCGGACCGCCTCGGCGGCCGCGCCCGTGCTCAGCGCGAAGCCGAACTTCTGGTCGTCGTGGGCGGTGGCCACGAACTCGTGGGTGTGGGCCTCGACACCGGTGGTGACGCGGATCAGGACCTTCGGGGTGCGGTCCAGCCCGGCGGCGACGCGCTCCAGGCGCTCGATCTCGTCCAGCGAGTCGATGATGATCCGGCCGACGCCGGCCTCGACCGCCCGGTGCAGCTCGCGCTCCGACTTGTTGTTGCCGTGCATGCCGATGCGGTCGGCGGGCACCCCGGCGGCCAGGGCGACCGCCAGCTCGCCGCCCGAGCAGACGTCGAGCTTGAGGCCCTCCTCGATCACCCAGCGGGCGACCGCCTTGGTCAGCAGGGCCTTGCCCGCGTAGTAGACGTCGGACCCGGCGAACGCCGTGGCGTAGTCGCGGGCGCGCGCCCGGAAGTCCTCCTCGTCCATGACGAAGAGGGGCGTCTGGTAGGTGTCCGCCAGCTCGCGGACATCGACGCCGCCCACGACCAGGGCGCCGTCCTCACGGCGTGCGGTGGCGGGCCACACCCGGGGGTCGAGGGCGTTGAGGTCCTCGGGCGGCAGCGGCGGGTTGTCCTCGGGGAGGATCTCCGCGTGACGGGATCCGGCGGGGTGGGCGTAGCGGCTCATAACGGGCTTTCGGCTGGAACGGCGTGACGGGAGGGACGGCACCCCTCCCCCATTGTCCACTTCTCCGATCGGAACGCGGGCGTCGGGTGCGGCCCACCGGGCGCGGCGGGGTCACAGCCTTGTGGGCGCGGACACCCCGAGCAGGAACAGCCCGGTGCGGAGAATCCCGGCGACGGCGGACGGCAGCGCCGGGTCGGCGGTGGTGTACCCCGCCTGCGCGGTCGCGGCGGAGGGACAGGTCCGCCATTCATCGTAGGCACCGGCCAGGGTTTCCAGGTATCGGACCAGGATATGGGGTTCCTCTCGGCGGGCCGCCCCGGCCAGCGCGCTGGGGCCGTCCACCAGGGCGCGGCGCACCGGGGCGGTGTGCCGCTCGCAGGCCGCGTGCCGGGGCGCCCCCTCGGCCACCCACCGTTTCCGGGAGACCGCGTGCGCGTGGGCGTAGCGCAGCCGGAAGGCCGGGTTGGCGTCGGTCAGGCGGGCCCACGCGCCCGGGTACTCCGCCGACGGCAGCACCGGGAGGTCGCGGCCGGTCGTCTCCGTCTCGCGCGGGCGCTCGGGGATGGACCGGCAGAACGCGATGCGGGCGCTGTCCTCGCCGACCGCGCCCAGCGCCCGGGCCGCGGGGGTGAACAGCCCGGCCCGGTCGCCGTCCAGGTAGGGGTCCCGCCAGGACACCTCCCCCGCCTCCGGCACCGCGGGGGGAGCGTCGCCCGTGGCCAGGGCGATGCGGGAGCGCGCGTCCGCCCGCGCCCACCGGCGGGCCTGGGCCACCGGCCCGGCACCGTGCAGGGCGGTGCGGGGCCACTCCCCCGCCCCGTCCCACCCGCGGCCGGTGAGGAAGCGGGGGCCGTCCGCGGCCGCGCCCAGCAGGTCGTCGCGCTGGCGCGCGCCCAGGGTGACGTTCAGGAAGCCCCGGTCGTCGGCGTGCAGCCGGGCGTAGGACAGGCGGCCCCGGTCGCGCAGGTCGGCCATCCGGGCGGCGATGCGCCCGGCCACCCGCAGGTGCGGCCGCCCGGCCCCGGGGGGCAGGCGGTCGCCCACCAGGCCCACCAGGCGCGGTGCCAGGGCGGTCGCGGCGTCGGCGCCGTCGGCGGCCTGGTCGCCGCGCGGCCACACGAACGGGATCCGCTCGGCGGGCAGGTCGAAGGCGTCGGCGGCGGCGGACCTCACGACCGCCTCCAGGTCGGCCGGGGTCACCCGCGCCCCCCGAGCAGGCCGCGTACGACGTCGATCAGCGCGTCGGGGTCGAACGGCTTGGTGACGTAGGCGTCCACGCCGATCCGCTCGCCCCGCCGCACGTCCTCCTCCTGGGTGCGCGCGGTGACCAGCACGATGGGCAGCGTCCGTGTCCGTTCACCGGCGCGCAACCGCTCCGCGGTCGTCCAGCCGTCCAGCCGGGGCATCATCACGTCGAGGGTGACCACGTGCGGGTCGATGTACCCGATCCGGTCGAGGCAGTCCTGCCCGTCCACGGCGGTGAACACCTCGAACCCCTCCAGTTCGAGGTTGAGGCGGATCAGTTCCCGGATCACGTCGTCGTCCTCGACGACGAGAACCCGTGCGGGCAAGGCGTTCACGGCGCGACACTACCGCCGCGGGGGCGGGCCGCACCACCGGAACGGGGGGATCCGCCGCGCGCGGCAAACGGGTGGACGAAGCGCGCGGAGCCCCTGCTACAGTTGTTCACGCAAGCCAGCCCCCTTAGCTCAGGGGATAGAGCAACGGCCTCCGGAGCCGTGTGCGCAGGTTCGAATCCTGCAGGGGGCACACAAGACGGACCAGCGGGTTCACCCCGCTGACCAGGCGAGAAGGCGTCCTTCGGGACGCCTTTCGTGTTCCACGGCACCGGGTCCTTCCACGGTGCCGGGTCTCACGACACCAGGCCGTGGCGGTAGGCGTAGACCACGGCCTGGACGCGGTCGCGCAGGCCGAGTTTGGCCAGGATGCGCGAGACGAACGTCTTCACGGTCTCCTGGCTGATGAACAGCGCGGCGGCGATCTCGCCGTTGGACAGGCCCTCCGCGAGCAGGTGCAGGACCTCCAGCTCGCGGGGCGTCAGCGGGGAGTCGGCCGGGTCGGTGCGGGAGGGCCTGATGCGCTCGGCGTACTCGCCCACCAGGCGGCGGGTGACGTCGGGGTCCAGCAGGGCCGCACCGGAGGCCACCGTCCGGATCCCGTGCAGCAGCCGCTCCGGCGGCGCGTCCTTGAGCAGGAAGCCGCTGGCGCCCGCGCGCAGCGCCTCGTAGACGTACTCGTCGAGGTTGAACGTCGTGACCACGAGGACCCTGACGGGGTGCTCCACCCCGGCGCCGGCCAGTCGGCGGGTGGCCTCGATGCCGTCGAGCACGGGCATGCGCACGTCCATCACCACGACGTCGGGGCGCAGCCGTCCGGCGAGGTCGACCGCGGTCGCGCCGTCCGCGCACTCGCCGACGACCTCCAGGTCGGGCTGGGCGTCGACGATCGTGGCCAGCCCGGTGCGGATCAGCACCTGGTCGTCGCAGACCAGGACCCGGATCGGCGCGCTCATTCCCGGCCGCCCGCCGGTGCGGGCGCGGGGATGCGCGCGTGGACGGCGAAGCCCCCGTCCCGGCGGGGCCCGGCGGCGAAGTCGCCGCCCAGGTCCTCCACGCGTTCGCGCAGACCGGCCAGGCCGCGCCCGCCGCCGGGTGCGGCGGGGGCGGACCGGGCGCGGTCGGTGCCGACGTCCACGGTGATCTCCTCGGGGCGGTGGCGGACGCGGACGGTGGTGCGGCTGCCGTGCGCGTGCTTGAGGGCGTTGGTCAGGGCCTCCTGGACGACGCGGTGCGCGACGAGGCCGGCGCCGCCGCGCGGGGCGTCCGGCGCGTCCTCCTCGGTGAACTCCACCGGCTGCCCGGCCCGGCGGGTCCGCTCCACCAGGGGGAGCAGCCCCTCGCCGGAAGGGGGTCCCGTGTGCCCGGGGTCGATCACGTCGAGCAGGCGGCGCAGGTCGCCGATGGCCTGCCGGCCGGTGCCGGCGACCGCGGCCAGGGCCCCGTCGAGCCTTTCGGGCGCCGCGGTCAGGTGGCGGGCCGCCTCGGTCTGCACGACCATCGCGGTCACGTGGTGGGTCACGACGTCGTGGAGTTCGCGGGCGATGCGGGCGCGCTCGGCGGCACGGGTGTCCTCGGCGACCCGGCGGCGGCGCTCGGCCTCGGCGGCGCGGGTGGAGCGCAGCCACGCCCCGATCCCCCAGGAGAGGGCCAGCGCCGCGTAGAACATCACCCACTCGGCGAGGGGCTCGCCCGTCCCGACCCGCGTCAGGGCGACCGCCAGCACCGCGAAGGCCGCCGTGCCCGCCAGCAGGGTGGTGCGCCGGTACCGGTCGAGGTGGGCGCCGGCGCTGATCAGCGCGAGGGGCAGCGCGGTGCCCGCCACCAGGTGGTAGCCGGCCAGCTGGTCGAGGGCGAAACCGCACGCCACCAGGGCCAGGGCCGGGGCGGGCCACCGCCGCCGCCCGGCCAGGGGCAGGCACTGGAGGGCGGCCACGGCCAGGCCCAGGGCGTCGAGGGGGCGGTCCGGGACGCCGCCGACCTGGGTTCCGTGGTGGTGCAGTGCCGGGAGGAGGGAGGCGGCCAGGAGCAGCAGGCCCAGGGGGAGGTCCCGGAGGGTGACGTCGAGTCGCCGCCACAGGAGGAGGGGGTGCCGGAGTCTGGTCACCGGTGCAGTGTAGTGGCGCTGTGACGCAACGCCCCGGGCCGCGTCCCCCGTGCGAGCTACGCGCAGGTGCCCTCTGAGCGGTGATGACCGGCGGGCCGCCGGGTCCGTAGCGTGTCGGCTGTCCGTCCGCCGTACCGTTCCCTTCCCCGGAGGCCACCGTGTCCCGTATCGTCCGCGCCACCGCCCTGACCGCACTGTGCTGCCTCGGCCTCACCGGCTGCGGGGTGGCGTCCGACGTGGAGGAGGGGCTGGGCGAGGTGCGGGAGGACCTGGAGTCCGCCGCGGACGAGGTGATGACCGACGGGGAGCTGTTCACCGGCTCGAAGACGCTCACCGTCGACGGGGGCTCCGTGCACGTCTCCTGCTCGGGCGCCCCGGCGGACGGCCGGCCGGTCATCGTCCTGATGGCCGGGATGGGCGACGGGCTGGACACCATGGCCGACCTGCAACGGACCCTGGCCGAGGACGACCGGGTCTGCTCCTACGACCGCTTCGGCGAGGGCGAGAGCGACCCGCCGAGCGGCCCCCAGACCATCGCCGACAGCGGGGAGACCCTGACCGCCGTCCTCGACGACGTCTCCCCCGACGCCCCGGCCGTCCTGGTCGGCCACTCCCTGGGCGGGCTGATCGCCGCCCGCTACGCCCCCGACCACCCGGAGCGGGTCGGGGGCCTGGTGCTGTTGGACGCCACGTCGCCGACGATGCTCGACGACATCACCGGCGTGATCCCCGAGTCCGCCACCGGCGAGGGCGCCGAGGTGCGCGCCCAGAACATCGCGGTGTTCGAGGGGGAGAACCCGGAGAACCTCGTGATCGAGTCCGATCCGCTGGTCCGCCCGGCCGGGGACGTCCCGGTGGAGGTGGTCCGGCACGGGGTCCCCTACCTCGGCGAGATCGCCGAGTACGGCGACGAGCTGGAGCGCGTGTGGGCCGAGGGGCAGGAGAAGTGGCTGGAGCTCTCCGAGCAGAGCCGGCTGACCACCGCGTCCGAGAGCGGCCACTACATCCACGTCGACCAGCCCGGGGTCGCCGTCGAGACCGTGCGGAGCGTCGTCGAGCGGGCCGCCGGCTGAGGCCCGCCGCGCGTCGCACGGCGGGGTACCGGGTGCTCCGCACCGCGGGTGCGGGGTCTCCCGGCGGGCCGCGGCGGGGGCCCGGCCCATAGGATGACGGCACCGCGACGCGACGAGGGGAAAGCGGAGGGCCGCCGGGGTGAACGAGGCGAGTACGGGCGATGCGCCCCGGGCGGAGCCGGCCTGGCGGCCGGTCCCCCGCAGCCGGGCCTACGAGCTCGTGGTCGACCGCATCGAGGAGCAGATCGTCAGCGGCGCTCTCCGGGTCGGCGACCACCTGCCCCCCGAGCGCGAGCTCGCCTCCTGGCTGGAGGTCAGCCGTGCCGCCGTGCGCGAGGCGATCCGGACCCTGGAGGCGCACGGGGTGGTCAGCTCCTCGGTCGGCTCCGGCAAGGGGGCGGGCACCGTGGTCACCGCGATGACCAGCGGCGCGCTCACCCGGATGCTGCGGCTGCACGTGGCGCTGACGAGCTTCCCGATGGTCGACGTCATCGAGGCGCGGGTGATGCTCGAACGCACCAGTGCCGCGCTGGCCGCGCGGGAGGCCTCCGCCGAGGACCTCGCGCTGATGCGCTCCCTGGTGGACGCCATGGACGACCCGGCGCTCGGCCGTGAGGAGTTCAACGAGTTCGACACCCGCTTCCACGTGGCGATCGCCGAGGCGGCCGGGAACCGGCTGGTCGCGGACATGACCATCGCCATCCGCGAGTCGATGAAGCAGCGGGTGCTGGAGGGCTTCCGGGGCGCCGCCGACTGGCCGGCCACGTCGGAGGTGCTGCGCGGCCACCACCGGGGGGTCATGGAGGCCGTCGAGGCGCGTCGGGGCGAGCTGGCGGCGGACCTGGTGGAGGAGCACATCCGCTACGCGTTCGCGCACCTTCCGGGGTTCCGGTCCGGCGGCGACCGGTAGGGGCGGTGGCCCGCGGGGCGGCCCCCGGCCCGCGCCCGGCCTGTCCCCCGGCCGGCCCGCGGCCGGTCAGCCCGCCGCCAGGGGCCAGCTCCCGTCGATGACCGCCTCCGGGTCGCGTCCGCGCCTCAGGTAGGCCTGGAAGGACGCGGCCTGCTCGGCCTTCCAGGCCGCCTGGGCGGCGTGCAGGGCGTCCAGGTCCAGGGACGCGAGCTCCTCGTGGGTCGCGCCCAGCCGCCAGGCCAGCCGCGCCGCGGCCAGCGCGTCGGCGGCGGCCCCGTGCGCCTGGCTCTCGTCCAGGGGCACCCCGTGGTGGGCGCACACGTCGGTGAGCTTGCGGCCGCCCCGCCGGTAGGGGTCGGTGTGCTTGTCGAGCACCAGGGGGTCGATCACCCGCAGCTCCCGGAGGAACCCCGAGGACAGGCCGTGGCGCTCCAGCTCCGCGGACAGCAGCCCGAGGTCGTAGGGCGCGTTGTAGACGACCACCGGCAGCCCGTCGGCGGCGACCTTCTCCAGGGCGGCGGCGATCTCGGTGACCGCCTCCACCGCGGGCCGCCCGTTCTGGCGGGCGTGCTCCGTGGTGATGCCGTGGATGGCGGTCGCCTCCTCGGGGATCTCCACACCCGGGTCGGCCAGCCAGGACAGCTTCTCCTTGGTGCCTGCGGCCGGGTCGATGCGCCACAGGGCGGCGGTGACGATCCGGTCGGTGGCGAGGTCGAGTCCGGTCGACTCGAAGTCCAGCGCGGCCATGGGGCGGGTGTGCCAGCTCATGTGGGCCCTTCCGTTCGGGGTGCAGTCCTATCGTGCCCCCTCGCGGTGACGTTCGGTGTCCGACTCCGCCGACGGGCGGGCGTGTTCTCCGCCGGGCAGCCGGGTGGCGGCGACCATGGCGGCGAGGCCGGCCAGGGTGATGAGCGCTCCGGTCCACAGCGGGGAGGTGTACCCGAACCCGGCGGCCAGGCCCAGGCCTCCGGCCCACGCGCCCAGCGCGTTGCCGACGTTGAACGCGGCGATGTTGGCGCCCGAGGCGAGCGTGGGCGCGGCCGAGGCGAACCCCATGACGCGCGACTGGAGCCCGGGGACGGTGGCGAACCCGAGGGCTCCCATGAGCAGCAGCGCGGCCACGGCCGCCCAGGGGACGTGCGCGACCAGCGCGAACACGGCGAGGACCGCGGTGAGTGCGGCGAGCAGCCCGACCAGGGTGCGGCCCGGGTCGCGGTCGGCGGCCCGGCCGCCCAGCAGGTTGCCGGCGAACAGCCCGGCGCCGAACAGCACGAGCAGCCAGGGCACCGCCCCGGAGGAGAACCCGCTGACCTCGGTGAGCGTGAACGCGATGTAGGTGAAGCCGCCGAACATGCCGCCGAAGCCGAGCACGGTGACCGCGAGGGACAGCCACACCTGGAGGCTGCGGAAGGCGGAGAACTCCGAGCGCAGCCCGCCGGGGCCGGACTCCTCGCGCACGGCGGGCACCAGGGCGAGGATGCCGACGAAGGCGACGACGCCGATGGCGGTGATGGCCCAGAAGGTGGCGCGCCACCCGGCGGCCTGGCCGAGGAAGGTGCCGAAGGGGACGCCCAGGACGTTCGCGGTGGTCAGCCCGGCGAACATGACCGAGATCGCGGCGGCCCCGCGGCCGGGCGGGACGATGCGGGAGGCGAGCACCGCGCCGATGCCGAAGAACGCGCCGTGGCACAGGGCGGCGATGACGCGGCCGAGCATCATGACGCCGTAGTCGGCGGCCAGGGCGGAGACGGCGTTGCCCGCGATGAACAGGACCATGAGCAGCAGCAGGGCGCGTTTGCGGTCGACCCGGTGGAGCAGCGCCGTCAGGCCGACGCCGCCGACCGCGACGGCCAGGGCGTAGCCGGAGATGAGGTACCCGGCGACCGCGGGGGTGACGCCGAAGTCGGCGCCGACCTCGGGCAGCAGGCCCATGATGACGAATTCGGTGAGGCCGATGCCGAAGCCCCCGAGGGCGAGGGCGTAGAGCGCGAGCGGCATGAGGAGTGCTCCCCGGAGGTACTCGGAGACAAGGAACGTTGCGCATGCACTAGTTGCAGGCGCAACGAAAATAGTTGCACGCGCTCTCTACCTGCGCAAGCTGGTATCCTGTGGCCTCTGACACCGGGAGGCTGCACATGGGCATCGCCGACGACGCCGTCGAGATCCGGGCCCACGGCTGGCGGACCCTCGCCGCCGTGCACTCCCTCATCGAGAACGCCCTGGAGCGCGCCCTCCAGGGGGAGCACGGGCTCTCCGTGGTCGAGTACACCGTCCTGGACGCCCTCGACCGGCAGGACGGCTGGCACATGCGGATGCGCCAGCTGGCCCGCGCCGCCGCCCTCTCCAACAGCGCCACCACCCGGCTGGTCACCCGGCTGGAGGACCGCGGGCTGCTCACGCGCGTGCTGTGCGCGGACGACCGCCGGGGCATCTACACCGAGCTCACCCCGGCCGGGAAGCGACTGCTGGAGCACGCCCGGCCCACCCACGACCGGGTGCTGCGCGAGGCGCTCGCCGAGGCCGGGGCCACCCCCGAGCTGGCCCCCCTGGTGGCCGCGCTGCGCGAGCTGGAGCCCCGCCCGGCCCGCTGACCCGCGGCCCGCCGGGACCGCCGTCCACAGGGCCGCCCCCGCCCCTGGTGCGCCGCGTCGCGGCCCTCTAGGTTGGGGGCATGAAATTCCTGGTACGCGAACGTTTCTTCGACATCGGCGACGACTTCTGGGTGACCACGGAGGACGGCGAGAAGGCCTACCACATCGACGGCAAGGCCCTGCGCATCCGCACCACGTTCCACCTGGAGGACACCGACGGCAACGTCCTCACCACCATCCGCCGCAAGCTCTTCAAGGTGCGCGACCAGATGCGCATCGAGCGCGACGGCGAGACCGTGGCCACCGTGCGCGAGCGCCTCTTCGACCCGCTCAAGGAGAAGCTCGTGGTGGAGATCGAGGGCGGCCCGGAGTGGGAGGTGACCGGCGACTTCCTGGGCAAGGAGTACGTGGTCTCCGACGAGCACGGCACCATCGCGCACATCTCCCGCAAGCTGCTGCGCATCCGCGACACCTACGCGGTGGACGTCAACACCCACCGCTCCGACCTCGGCGGCGACCCGGTGATGGCGCTCAGCGTCGCGGTGGCGGTGGACGCCCTCACCGCCGACGAGGACGACGACGGGCAGGACGCCCCGGCCGAGTGACGCCCCGGCCCCCGGCGCACACCCCCGCCCCCGGTGTGCCCGGCGGTCAGTCCCCGACGGGCACGACCAGGCCGCGCTCCCAGGGGAGGTAGGGCTCCCGGCGGCTGCGCAGCACCGGGCGCGGGAGGCCGCCCTCCACGGCGCAGCGGGAGATCTCGCGCGCGGCCATGGCGCCGGCCACCCGGAAGGCCCTCGGGGTGGAGTCCTCCGCGTGCCAGCGGGCGTCGACCAGCCGGACCAGGGCGGCCAGCGGGGGCGGTCCCTCGTCGGGGCCGTACTCCTCGGCCTCCTCGGCGGCCAGGGGCGTCCAGGCCTGCCGCGCGCCCTCGGCGAAGGCGCGGGCCAGCTCCGGGGGCATCCGCTCGCCGCGCGGGCCGCGCGGCGGCACCGCGGCGTCGAACACGAAGCCGTCGGGGGCCCCGGCGGGCAGCGGCTCGGCCTCCGCCCAGGCCGCGGCGAAGTGGCCGCCCCCGCAGGTGTATCGGATGCTGCGCACGTAGACGCCGGCGACGGTGCGCGTCAGGGGTATGCGGTTCCGGGAGGGCACTCGACCCCTCCTTCCGGCGCGTGGGACGACTCGGATGCAGTCCTGATTCCCACTGAAAGGACCGAAGATACCCCGCCTTCCCCCTCCTTTCGCCCTCGCGGGCCGGAGCCGGTCAACGGAGTCCGGAAGCGGTCACCGCCGCCCTCCGTCGAGGTAGGCGAGCACGGCGCGGACCCGCCGGTGCCCGGGGTCGGCGGGGGCCAGCCCGAGCTTGGCGAAGATATTGCCGATGTGCTTGTGCACGGCGTTGTCCCCGACCACGAGCCGCTCGGCGATCTCCCGGTTGTCCGCGCCCTCGGCCATCAGCGCCAGCACCTCGCGCTCGCGCCGGGTGAGCGACCCCAGCGGATCGCCGTCGCGGCGGACCAGCAGCTGGGCCACCACCTCCGGGTCCATCACGGTGCCGCCGCCCGCCACCCGGTGCAGGGCGTCCACGAACTCCCCGACCCGGCCCACCCGGTCCTTGAGCAGGTACCCCACCCCGCCGCGGCCGTCGGCCAGCAGTTCGCCCGCGTACCGGCGCTCCACGTACTGCGACAGCACGAGCACCGCCAGGTCCCGGTGGCGCTCCCGCAGGGCGATCGCCGCCCGCAGCCCCTCGTCGCGGAAGTCCGGCGGCAGGCGCACGTCCACCAGGGCCAGCCCGGGCCGGTGCCGGTCCACGGCGGCCGTCAGGGCCCCGGCGTCGCCCGCCACCTCGGCCACCTCGAAGCCCTTGGCGGTCAGCAGGGCCTCCAGCCCGGCCGACAGCAGCACGTTGTCCTCGGCGATCACGATCCGCACGGCAGCTCCACACGGACCACCGTCGGGCCGCCCGCCGGGCTCGACACCCGCACGGTCCCGTCCAGGGCCGCCACCCGGTGGCGGATGCCCCGCACGCCCGTCCCGCGCTCCTCGTCCACCCCGCCGGGGCCGTCGTCGGCCACCCGCAGGCGCAGCACGTCCCCCTCCCGGGACAGGGAGACGTCGACCGCGGTCGGCGAGCCGTGGCGGACGGCGTTGGTCACCGCCTCGGTGACCACGAAGTAGGCGGCGGTCTCCACGGCCGCCGGCAGGCGTCCCGGGTCGGCGGTGTCCAGGCGCACCGGGACGGAGGTGCGCCCGGCCAGGGAGTCCAGGGCCCCGACCAGGCCGCGGTCGGCCAGCACCGGCGGGTGGATGCCGCGGATCAGCTCGCGCAGCTCGGTCATCGCCTCCTCGGTGCCCTCGTGGGCCCGTTCGATGATCGCGACGGCCTCGGGGTGCCCGGCCAGCGCCTCCTTGGCCACGCCCAGCTGCATGGCGATGGCCACCAGGCGGGCCTGGGTGCCGTCGTGCAGGTCGCGCTCGATGCGGCGCAGCTCGGCCCCGTGGGAGTCGACCACGTCGGCGCGGGTGCGGCTCAGCTCGTCGACCCGAGCGGCGAGCAGCTCGGCGCGGGACGGGGTCAGCCGGGCCAGGGTGAGCCGGGCGTGGACCCGGGCGGCGGGGACCAGGGCCCAGCGCAGCAGGACGAGCCCGCCGACGAGCTGCCCCGCGGTGGCGCACGCGGCCGTGACCGGGTCGTTCACCGTCAGCCACAGGAACGTCGTCTCGCCGGGCAGGGCCCACCAGAACGGGAACTGCAGCGAGGCGGGCGGCATCAGTACGGCGGTCAGGCCCAGCAGGCCGAAGGGCAGCCCGAGCAGGGGGGCGACCGGCAGCCAGCGGCCCAGTCTCAGGGTGGAGGGGGCCCGCAGGAGCCTGCGCGGGCGCGTCTCCGGTGCGGGCGCCTCCGGCACGGGGGCGCCCAGCAGCAGGGCGGCGCGCGTCCGGTGCCACCGGGCCCACCCGTCCACCGTCCGCACCCACAGGGGCAGCAGGCCCAGCCGCCCGATCGGGGCGGTCAGCGCCGCGACCGCGGTCAGCGGCAGCATGACCAGTGACACCAGGGCCGCACCCAGTGTCACGACCAGGTATCCGGCCGCCCTCCCGACCGCCGCCCACGTCGCGCCCATCCGCCGTCCTCCTTCGCCCGCACCGTCGTTCACCCGACAGTCTGGGGCATGCGGAGCGCACCGGACACTACAGCGTGCACCCGGAAACGGCCGTCGGCGGGCCGGAGTGTCCCCGTCCCGCGGGATGCTGGCGGCATGGAGCACATCCCGCCGGAGAACCTGTCACAGCCCATGTCCGCCGACCGCCCTCCCCTGCCCTCGGCCGGCGACGAGAGGGAGGTGCTCACCGCCCACCTGGACTGGCACCGCGCCACCTTCGAGGCCAAGTGCGCGGGGCTCACCGCCGAGCAGCTGTCGCTGCGGGCGGTCCCGCCCTCCACACTGTCCCTGCACGGGCTGCTCCGCCATCTGGCGGGGGTGGAGCGGTGGTGGTTCCGGATCCGCTTCGCGGGCGAGGACCTGCCGCTGCTGTACTACTCCGACGACGACCCCGACCAGGACTTCGACGACCTGGCGGGCGACCCGGCACAGGCGCTGGCCCGGTGGCGGGAGGAGGTCGCGCACGCCCGGCGGATCACGGCGGGCTCCCCGCTGGACGCGCTGGGGGCCGACGCCGACCGGGGCGGCCCCACCCAGCTGCGGGTGGGCCTGGTCAAGCTGATCGCGGAGTACGCCCGCCACAACGGGCACGCCGACCTGCTGCGCGAGCGCATCGACGGCTCGACCGGGTACTGAGGGTCCTTCCGGGGGCGGCCGGGCCGCCCCCGGTCCGGGTCAGGCGGACGCCTGTTCCGCCGCGGCGTCCTCGCGGGCGGCGCGCCGGGCGAGCAGGGCCCCGGTGGCGGCGGCGGTGAAGAACATCAGCACGCCGTAGACCGCTGAGGGGACGGCGATCTCGCTGCTGTCGAGCAGCGCCGGGCTGAGCGCGATGGCCAGGGACAGCGTGGTGTTGTGCAGGCCGATCTCCATGCAGGAGGCGATGGACTCGGGGCGGCCGGTGCCGACCAGGCGCGGGGCCCAGTATCCGATGGTGAGGCTGGCGATGTTGAACAGCAGCACCAGCAGGCCCACCGCGACGATGTAGTCGGCGATGTTCTCCCGCTCCTGGTAGATGGCCACCGCCACGACGCCCAGCAGCACGAACACCGAGGCGATCTTGACCGGCTTCTCCAGGCTCCGCGCGACCGGCTCCGCCTTGGCACGGACGAGCATGCCGATGCCGACGGGGACGAGGATGATCGCGAAGACCTGGAGGATCTTGTCGAACTGGAGGCCCAGGGTGTCGCCGCCGCTCATGAAGTAGGCCAGCGACAGGTTGGTGATGAGGGGCAGCGTGAACAGCGCGGTGAGGGAGTTGAGCGCGGTCAGCGAGATGTTGAGCGCGACGTTGCCGCGGAACAGGTGGCTGAACAGGCTCGCGGTGGTGCCGCCGGGCGAGGCGGCCAGCAGCATCATGCCGACCGCGAGGGCGGGCGGCGGGCTGAAGAGCAGCACGAGGCCGAAGCAGACCAGCGGCAGCAGGACGATCTGGCAGCCCAGGATGAGGGCGACGGTGCCGGGGACGCGGGCCAGCCGGGTGAAGTCGGGGACGGTCAGGCTCAGTCCCAGGCCCAGCATGATGATGGCGAGCGCGGCGGGGAGCGCGATCGTGGCGATGGTGGAGTCCAAGGGGGCCGGCTCCTCGTGGTCGGGCCGCCGGGGGTGCGGCTCGGTGGACGGGGGGTCGCGGACCGCGTTCGGTGACGGTGCGGAGCAGCACCGGACGGACACCCGGATTCGCGCCTTCCGGTGAGATGCGTCACATCCGACCTACTGGCCGGTATGCTCCCACGCCGCCCTCGGACATGACAAGACCCCGGTCGGGGCCGGGGCCGGGTGCGCGGGCGGGGTCAGGCGGCGGGCCAGGAGCTGCCGGTCATGTCGTAGGCGAGGTGGAACCAGACCTTGCGGATGCTGGGATGGCCGTTGTCGCCCCAGGTGGTGGCGAAGCTGTCGACCAGTGCCAGGCCGCGGCCGTTCTCGGCGGTGAGCCGGTCGGCGGTGGGGGCCACCGGGGCCAGCGGCCCGTCGTGCGGGGTGCCGTTGTCGCGGCAGACCAGGGTCAGCCCGGTGGGGGTCCGCGTCACCCGCAGCACGAAGGTCTGGCCCTCCTCCCCCGACCTGCTGTGCTTGATCGCGTTGGTCGCCAGCTCCGTGCCCAGGAGCGCGAACAGGTAGCGGAAGTCGCTGTCGCGGGCGGCCGCGCAGGTGTCCAGGAAGGCGCGCGCCAGCGGGATGTTCGCGGCGCGGCCGGGGAACTCCCAGTGCCGTTTGACGAAGGGCACCGGACGGCCGTTGAAGTAGTGCCGGTACTCGTCCGGGACCCCCGCCAGGACGGTGTCCTCGGCCTCGGCCAGGGCGGGCACGGAAACGAGTGAGGGCATGGCTGACTCCTTGGGCGGGCGGCTCAGTGGGCAGGCGAACCGTGAGAGGGGGCGGCTGCGGGAGCGTCCGGCGGCACCGCGGGGGACGGGCGGCGCGGGACCGGTATGACCATACGCGATCCGGCCCCTGTGGGACAGGGGATGCCGGTGTGGCGCGTTCCTCTGCCGCCCTCCCGCGCCGCCCCGCGGGAGGGTGCCACGGCCGGCCCGGCGCCCTCGCCGCCGGACCGGCCGCTCCCCCGGCCTCAGACCCCGGCCGCCAGCGCCTCCTCGGCCGTCGGCCGCGCGGCCGCGCGGTCGGCGTCGACCAGCGCGATCCGGGTGCGCCGCTCCAGCAGGTCGTCCGCGTCCAGCGCGCCCTCGTGGCGCACCCCGAACCGCAGTTCGGCCCCGGTGATCCCGGCGGCGACCGGCTCCAGCAGGGCGGGGTCGCCCCCGGCCTCGGCCAGCACCGCGGGCGCCTCGGTCCCGTAGCGGGCGACCAGGCGGCGCGGCGCATCCACGGCGTCCAGCTCCTCCCGGGGGGCGGCGCCGACCAGCGGCAGGGCCCGGGTCCGGCAGGGGCCGGCGGGCAGCCGGTGCCGGGACACCGCGGCGTCCACGGCCTCCTGCGCCATCGCCCGGTAGGTGGTGAGCTTGCCGCCGACCACCGTGACCGCGCCGTTGGGGGCGACCGTCACCGAGTGCTCGCGGGACAGGTCGGCGCTGTCGGCGTCGCCGTGCAGCAGCGGGCGCAGCCCGGCGAACGCCCCCAGGACGTCCGACCGGCGGATCGGCGTCCGCAGCGCACGGTTGGCCTGGCGCAGCAGGAAGTCCACGTCCTCCTCGGGGACCTCGGGCACGTGCGGGGCGGGACCGTCGACGGCCTCGTCGGTCAGGCCCAGGAAGATCCGCCCGTCGGGCTGGGGCAGGGCGAAGACGAACCGGCCCGGGGCCCCCTCCACCGGGACGGTGAGCGCCACCCTGGGGTGCCCCAGGACGGCGCCGTCCAGCACCAGGTGGCTGCCCCGGCTGGGGCTGAGCCGGATGCCCGGGTCGAGCAGGTCGGCGTGGACCCCGGTGGCGTTGATGACGGCGCGCGGGCGCACCGGCAGCGGGCGGCCGGTCTCCTCGTCGCGCAGTACCGCGCCGTCGGCCGTGACGGTCTCGGCCGAGCAGCGCGTGATGATCCGCGCGCCCAGCCCGGCGGCGGTGCGGGCCAGGGCCAGCACCAGGCGGGCGTCGTCGACGAGCTGGCCGTCGAAGGTCAGGACTCCGCCGAGCAATCCCTCGGCCTCCACCCCGGGCAGGAGCCTGCGGGTGCGGGCGGCGTCCAGCAGGCGGGGGCGGGGCAGCACCGACGCGGGGGTCCCGGCCAGGCGGCGCAGCACGTCGCCCATGCCCATCCCGGCCCGGGCCAGCAGCCCGCCGGGCAGCCCGCCCAGGTCCCGGTGGACGGGGACGACCATGGGCAGCGGGCGCACCAGGTGGGGGGCGGTGGTCCGCATGAGGAGGTCGCGTTCGCGGGCGCTCTCGTAGGCGATGCCGACCCGCCCCTTGGCGAGGTAGCGCAGGCCGCCGTGGACCAGCTTGGAGCTCCACCGGCTGGTGCCGAAGGCCAGGTCCCGGCGTTCGACGAGCACGGTGGACAGCCCCCGGGAGGCGGCGTCCAGGGCGGCGCCCGCGCCGGTCACCCCGCCGCCGACGACGAGGACGTCGATCCCCGCCCCGGCCTCCAGGGCGGCGAGGTCGGCGGACCGGCGGGCGGCGTTCAGGGAGGTGCTGCTGCTCATGGGAGAGCGGTCCTTTCCGGGGGATGTGGAACGGCGTGCGCGGGGGGTCAGGGCGCCAGGTAGCCGTCGACGAGGGTGGCCAGCTCGTCGACGAGCGCCTCCTCGTCGAGGAGGTCGGCGAACAGGTGGCGCGAGGTCACGGTGTTCTGCGCGGTGACCATGACCAGGCGGGCCAGCACCGCCGGGTCCCCGGCGCGGACCGACCCCTCGGCCTGCCCCTGGGCGATCACGGGTTCGAGGATCTCCAGGGCGGCCCGGTGGCTCGTGCCCAGGCGCTGAAACGTGTAGGTGGTCATGAGCTCGGGCTCGGTGTCGACGATGCGGGTGAACAGCGGGTGGCGCAGCATCGCCCGGGCCACCCCGGCCGCGTGCAGCACCAGCCGGACCCGGACGCTCTCCTCGGCGAGGTCGTGCTCGGCGGCCATCTCCTCCTCCAGGAGGATCCGCCGCAGCTCCCGGGTGAGCAGGTCCGCCACCAGCGCGGTGACGTCGGGCCAGCGACGGTAGACGGTCGGCCGGCTGACCCCGGCGCGGCGGGCGACGTCGGTCAGCGTGGTGCGGCGCACCCCGAAGTCCACGACACAGGCACGGGCCGCGTCGAGAATGCTGTCTTCAACGTTACGTTTTGACGCCATGTGTAAAACTGTAGAGCATGGCTGACGACACCACACCCCGCACCGCCCCCGAGATGAGCTGGTTCGCCTGGGGGGACCCCGCCAGGGCCCGGGAGCTGGACCCCGGACTGCGCGACCTCATCGCCCAGGTGCTGCGCGCCCGGCTCGACGAGCGTCCCCCCGTCCCCGAGGAGGCGGTGGAGCTGGCGCCCTCCGCCCTCACCGAACGGGCCCGCGCCGCGCTGGCCGCGGTCGTGGGCGGGGAGCACGTCCGCACCGACGACGCGGCCCGGCTGCGCCACGCGGGCGGCAAGAGCACCCCCGACCTGCTGCTGCGCCGGTCGGGGGCGGCCGACCCCGCGCCCGACGCCGTGCTCTACCCCGCCGGCCACGACGAGGTGCAGAGGCTGCTGGAGGTCTGCTCCGCCGAGCGGATCGCCGTGGTGCCCTTCGGCGGCGGCACCAGCGTCGTCGGCGGGCTGACCCCGCTGCGCGGCCGCTTCGGCTCCGTCGTCGCCCTGGACCTGCGCCGCCTGGACCGGCTGGTCTCCCTGGACGCCACCTCGATGACCGCCGTCCTGGAGGCGGGCGTGCGCGGACCGGCGGCCGAGGAGCTGCTGGCCCGGCACGGGCTGATGCTCGGCCACCTGCCGCAGAGCCACGAGTACGCGACCATCGGCGGGTACGCCGCCACCCGCTCCAGCGGCCAGGCGTCCTCCGGGTACGGCCGGTTCGAGGACATGGTGGTGTCGCTGCGCGCGGCGACCCCGCGCGGGACCCTGGAGGCGGGCGGCGCCCCGGCGTCGGCGGCCGGGCCCGACCTGCGCCGGCTGCTGCTCGGCTCGGAGGGCACGCTGGGCGTGATCACGGAGGTCGGTGTACGGGTGCGTCCCCTGCCCGAAACGGTCCTGGACGAGGCGTGGTCGTTCCCCGACTTCGCCACGGGGGTGGACGCCCTGCGCGCCCTGGCCCAGTCCGACACCCGGCCCACCATGGCGCGGATCCTGGACGAGTCCGAGACGTTCGTGGGCGCCGCCCTGGGCGGGCACGAGACGCGGCCGGGCTGCCAGGCCGTGCTCGGGTTCGAGGGCACCGCAGCCGAGGTGGCCGCCCGCTCCGCGGCGGTGCGCGAGGTGCTGGCACGGGCGGGCGGCACCCCGCTGGGCGCGGGTCCGGTGGCGCACTGGCGGGAGAACCGCTTCTCCTCCCCCTACCTGCGCGACACCCTGCTGTCGGCGGGCGTGCTCGCCGAGACCCTGGAGACGGCGGCGAGCTGGACCGACCTGCTGCCGCTGTACTCCGCCGTCACCGGTGCCCTGACCGCGGCGCTGGAGGGGGACGAGGGCGGGGTCGTGGTGATGTGCCACGTGTCGCACACCTACCCGACCGGGGCGTCCCTGTACTTCACGGTGGCGACGGCGGCGGGCGGGGACCCCCTGGCGCGCTGGGAGGGAGCCAAGCGCGCCGCCTCCGACGCGATCGTCGCGAACGGGGGGACCATCACCCACCACCACGCGGTGGGCACCGACCACCGGCCGTGGATGGCCGCGGAGATCGGCCCGCTGGGCGCGGAGGTGCTGCGGGCGGTCAAGGCGGCGCTGGACCCGGAGGGCGTGCTCAACCCGGGCAAGCTCATCCCGGACGCGCGGGACTGACCGGGCGCGGGTGCGCGGGGACCGCCCGCACGCCCGCGCCCCGGCGGCGTTCCGTCACGCCCTCTCCGAGGTGCGCGAGAGCTGGCGGCGGAGCTGCCCGGAGAAGTCCTCCAGGAACTCCATCGCCTCGGCGTCGTCGACGTCCCCGGGGACGGTGTAGTGGACGTACACCTGCACGTTGACGTCCTGGAAGGCGGCGACCGCCGACCGGTCGCCGTCGTAGTCGTGGAGGGTCACGAGCCCGCCGTCGCCCGCCGGGGTGCGCGCCCACTCCAGGACGTCCTCGTCGTCGCGGCCGCGGTCCAGGTCGCCGATCCGGTCCTCCATCTCCTGGACGGTGTCCTCGAAGTACTCCCGGGAGCGCTCGTGGTCGAACAGGGCGGCGTTGACGACCAGCCCCCACTCCTCGCCGTCGTCGGAGACGTAACAGCTCAGCTGGCCGATGTAGCCGGCCTCCTCCAGCTCGGCGTCGTCGGAGTACCACTCCTGCTCGTCCATGGTGACGAACTCGCCCTCGGCCCGGGCGCCGTCGGCGCCGGGGACGGTGTCGACCACCTGCGCGGGCAGCACGTCGCGGCAGGAGGCCAGCTCGGCGTAGGGGCGGCCGCCCGCCGACTCCCACACCGCGAAGCCCAGGAGTCCGGCCACCAGCACCGCCGCGACGGCGCCGGCGGCGATCACCAATCCCTTGCGGGAGCGGCGCGGCGGCGGTCCGGGGGGCGGTCCGCCGGGCGGACCCGGGGGCGGTCCGAGCGGCGGTCCGCCAGGTGGGCCCGGGGGCGGTCCTCCGGGCGGGAGGCCGGGCGGGAGGCCGCCGCCGGCACCGGGCGGCGGGCCGTGGCCGGGTACACCGGGGACCCCGAGCGGGCCCGGGAAGGCCGGACCGCCGGGCGGACCGGGGAAGGAGCGGTCGTCGGGGGGATACGTCATCGGTTCCACGGCGCCGTTCCGGGCGGACCGGCGCCGCACCTCCTCACCGGGGGTCTCGTCGTTGGCGGGGCGGCGGGGGCCGCCTCCCAGGGGGATACCCGCCCCCGTCGGGAACGCATCCCGCCGGGGCGGCGGGTCCGGGCGGTCCCGGGCGCGGGGGCGCGCCCATGACACGGCGTTCCGCGCGGTGCACGAAGCGCTGTCACAGGTTTTCACGGATCGTGCGCCTCCCCCGCCCCACAGGGCCCGGTTTTCCGACCGATACCGGCCACGGAGCGTTCCCGCGGCACGACAATGGATGCCGTGGGACGAGGAAAACTCCGTATCTATCTGGGCTCGGCGCCCGGGGTCGGCACCACGCACGGCGCGCTGGCCGAGGCCTGCCGCCGGGCCGCCGACGGCGTCCACGTGGTGGTCACGGCGGTCGACACGCACCGGCGGGAGCGCACGGCGGAGCTGCTCTCCCGGCTGGAGTCGGTCCCGCTCCACCCCTCGGGGTCGGTCGACACCGCGGCGGTGATCTCCCGGGCGCCCCGGCTGGCGGTGGTGGACGACCTGGCCGGGCCCAACCCGCCCGGCTCCCCCAACCCGACCCGCTGGCAGGACGTCGAGGAGCTGCTGGAGGCGGGCATCGACGTGCTGTCCACCGTGGGCATCCACCACCTGGAGTCGCTCAACGACGTCGTCCACCAGATCACCGGCGTCCGTCCCGACCGCACCGTCCCCGACCACGTGGTGCGCCGGGCCGCCGAGGTCGAACTGGTCGACGTCACCCCCCAGGAGCTGCGCCGCCGGATGGCGCACGGCGACATCCACCCGGCCGAGCGGGTGGACGCCGCGCTGGCCGACTACTACCGCGAGGGCAACCTGGCCGCGCTGCGCGAGCTGGCGCTGCTGTGGACCGCCGACCAGGTGGAGGCGGGGCTGGCCCGCTACCGGGGCGAGCACGAGATCCGCCGCACCTGGGAGGCGCGCGAGCGGGTCGTCGTCGCGCTGACCGGCGGGCCCGAGGGCGAGACCCTGATCCGCCGCGCCGCCCGGGTGGCGGCCCGCTCCCGGGGCGGCCACCCCCAGCCCAGCCACCTGCTGGCCGTGCACGTGGTCCCCCCGCAGGGGATCTCCCGGGCGCCCGGCGACGACCTGCTGCGGCAGCGGCGGCTGCTCGCGGAGCTGGGCGGCACCTACCACCAGGTGGTCGCCAACGACGTGCCCACAGGGCTGCTGGAGTTCGCCCGGGGGGTGCACGCCACCCAGATCGTGCTGGGCTCGTCGCGGCGGCGCGCCTGGCAGTACATGTTCGGGCCGGGCGTGGGCGCGATCGTCGCCCGCGAGTCCGGCGACATCGACGTGCACATCGTCACGCACGAGGAGGTGGGCAGCGGGCGCTGGCCGCTGCCGCCGCCGGGGCGGGGGCTGGGCGAGCACCGCAGGCTGGCGGGCTGGTCGCTGGCCCTGCTGGCGCCCACCCTGATGTCCCTGGTGCTGGCGCTGCCGCCGTTCACCGACAGCGGCCCGGCCTCCGACGCGATGCTGCTGCTCCTGATCACCGTGTCCACGGCGGCCGTCGGCGGCCTGCGCCCGGCGCTGGTCTCGGCGCTGTGGAGCGCCATCCTGCTCACCGCGCTGCTGTCGCCGCTGCACGGGCGCCCCTCGGTGTCGGTGGACAACATGCTGGCGCTGGTGGCTTTCACCCTGGTCGGCACCCTGGTGGCGATCGTGGTGGAGATGGCGGCCCGCCGGTCGGCGCAGGCGGCGCGGGCCCGGGCCGAGGCCGACGCGGTGACGCTGCTGGCCGGCAGCGTCCTGTCCGGCAACGAGCCCCTGCACGCGCTGCTGCGGCGCATCCGGGAGACCTTCGGGCAGCGGTCGGCGACCCTGCTGGAACGGGTCGACGCCTCCGCCGGGGAGGGCGGCGACGACGAGGGCGGCCCTCTGGACGGCGAACGGTGGCGGCCGGTGCACAGGGTCGGGACCCCGGCGGCCGACTCCCCCGAGGAGGCGGACGTGCTGGTGTCGATCTCCGACACCCTGGCGCTGGCGCTGCGCGGCCGGGTGCTGCCGGCGGCCGACCGGGGGGTGCTGCGGGCGTTCGCGGCGCACATCGGGATCGCCCTGGAGCACCAGCGGCTGGAGTGGGACGCGGCCGAGGCCCGGCGCCAGGCGGCGGGCAACCGGATACGCACCGCCCTGCTGGCGGCGGTCTCCCACGACCTGCGCACTCCGCTGACCTCGATCAAGGCGAGCCTGTCGAGCCTGCGCGCCACCGACATCACGCTGACCGAGGAGGACCGGGAGGCGCTGCTGGAGACCGTGGAGGAGTCCACCGACCGGCTCAACCGGCTCATCGACAACCTGCTCGACATGAGCCGGGTGCACACCGACAGCGTGCGCCCCAAGCTGGGCCCGGTGGGCCTGGAGGAGGTCGTCCCGATCACGCTGCTGGGGCTGCCGCACGACGCCGTCACCGTGGACGTCCCCGACTGCCTGCCCCGGGTGGTGGCCGACGCCGGGCTGCTGGAGCGGGCGGTCGCCAACGTGGTCTCCAACGCGGTGCGCCACAACCCCGACCCGCGCACCCCGGTCCTGGTGGCGGCCAGCACCCACGGCGACGAGGTGCAGCTGCGGGTGGTGGACCGCGGCCCCGGGGTGTCGGACGAGGGCAAGCAGCGGATGTTCGAGGCGTTCCAGCGCCTGGGCGACGCGCCGCAGGGCACGGGGGTGGGGCTGGGACTGGCGGTGGCCCGTGGTTTCGTTGAGGCGATGCACGGCACCCTCACCCCCGAGGACACCCCCGGCGGCGGGCTGACGATGGTGTTCACCCTGAGAGCGGTGGACCCGGACGGGGACGGGGCCGCGACCGGTACCGGCGGCACGGACGACGAGAGCACGAGGGGGGCCGATGCGGGTCCTGGTCGTTGACGACGACATCCAGATCATCCGGGCCATGACGATCAACCTGCGGGCGCGCGGGCACGACGTGGACACCGCCGCCGACGGGGCCGCCGCGCTGCGGCTGGCCGCCGACCACAACCCCGACGTGGTCCTGCTCGACCTGGGGCTGCCCGACATGGAGGGGCTGGAGGTCATCCGACGGCTGCGCGGCTGGTCGCAGGTCCCGATCATCGTGCTGTCGGCGCGGCACTCGGCCGGGGAGAAGGTGCGCTGCCTGGACTCGGGCGCCGACGACTACGTGACCAAGCCGTTCGGGATGGACGAGCTGCTGGCCCGGATGCGGGCGGCCGAGCGGCGGTCGGTGCGCGCGGAGGAGGCCCCGGTGGTGCGCACCGACTCCTTCATCGTGGACCTGGGCGCCAAGCGGGTGGTGCGCGGCGGCGAGGAGGTGCGGCTCACCCCCACCGAGTGGCACATCCTGGAGATCCTGGCCCGCAACGCCGGGCAGCTGGTGAGCCAGCGCCGCCTGCTGCACGACGTGTGGGGGCCCGCCTACCAGAGCGAGACGAACTACCTGCGGGTGTACATGGCGCAGCTGCGGCGCAAGCTGGAGCCCGACCCGGGCCGGCCCCGGTACCTCATCACGGAGGCGGGCCGGGGGTACCGGTTCGAGAACACGACCTGACCCCGGGCCGGCCGGGGCCCGCCCCGGCCCCGGTCAGCGGGCGGGGGCGGGGTCCCCCGCGGCCAGCCCCATGAGCAGGTCGAACTCGTCGGCGCCGAGGTGCCCCCGGTTGATCTTGGAGACGGCCAGGCAGGGGGCGAAGGCGCGCACCCAGAGCATCATGCGCTCGGCGTCGACGTCCATCACGCGGGACAGGACGGACACCCGGCGCTCCACCTCCCCGCTGTCGCCGGCCTTCCACATCGCCCAGTCCACCGCGTCGACGGCGCCGTCGCCCAGGCAGCCGCGCGGGTCCAGCGCGACCAGGCCGCGCTCTCCCCCGTCGATGACGTTGCCGGGGTGGAGGTCGCCGTGCAGGGGGACGCCCCCCTCGCGGCCGTTGGCGAGGTCGCGGGCCAGGGCGCGGGCGCGGTGCATGACCGACGCCGGGACGACCTCGCCGGCCGGGCCCTCGCAGCGTTCGCGCTCCCACAGGTCGAAGACGAACTGCACCCGGGAGGTGAGCGGCGGCAGCTCCTGGCGCCGTTCGCGGGACACCTCGGCCGCGTGCAGGTCGGCGATGAGCGCCCCGACCGTCTCCATCTCCGGGACCTCTCCCCGGGCGGCGACGGTGTCGCCCTCCACGCGCTCCATGAACACCGCGCCGTGGCGCGGGTCCAGCCCCCAGACCTGCGGCACCCTCCCGGTCGGCTCCCACAGGCGCAGCAGCCCGGCCTCGGCGACCGCCAGGCCGCTGTCCGGGGAGAGCTTGACCACACCCCTGCGCCCGTCGGCGCCCAGGACGTGCAGGACCACGGAGGTGCGGCCGTGGGGCGCCGCGCCCTCGACGGTGAGCCGCCACTCGGCGGCGAGCTCGTCGACGACGGCGGGCAGTCCGGCCAGCCATTCGCCCACGTGCACGCCGAAGCGCCGTTCCAGACGACGGCGCTGCCGGTCGTCGACGAACTGCGTAGTGACGTCGTTCATACATCCACCTTCGGTCCGCTCACGTCGCTGTCTGCCGGGGTCGAGCCTCCGACGCGCGGGCGTGTCCGGGGCTCCGGGCCGTTCACCGGGTCGTACGCGCCCCGCGTCCCGGCCGCGGGGTCGGGGAGGGGACGCGTTACGGGCGGTCGCGCGCTCCGTGGGCGCGGTCCGGGCCGTGCCGCGGGTGCGGGGAGTTCCCGCCCTAGAGGCCCATACCCAGACCGGTCGGAGGGGTAACGGGCCGCGGCCGTCCCCTCGCCGGGGCGTTCTCCCGTTCCGCCGGTGCCGTCGCCCTCGGGGGTCATCATGTCACCTCGGGTGAGGTCCGCGCGGTCGTTCCGGACATCTCACACGAGCCGCCCCTTCGCGGCCCGGTGCTGGGCCAGCAGGGTGTCCACGACCAGTTCGGACGGCCACAGCGGCGTGGTGATGGCGGTGACGTCCAGCCCCCGCAGCAGGTCGAAGTCGGGTCCGTCGACGAGCCTCCAGGCGGCGACCGCCACGTTCTCGTGGCCGTCGCGGCGCAGCCGGTCGACCGCGTCGAACACCGACGGCGCCCAGGTGCGCAGGTAGCCGACCTGCACCGGGGAGCCCAGCCGGCGGCTGAGCATGCGGGCCACGTCCATCACGACCTGGCGCTCCTCGGTGCCGGTCGTGCCGTCGGCGGCCAGGACGACACCGTCCCCCCTCCCCCACCCGGAGTCGGAGAGGCGGGCGGCCAGGTCGGCCACGATCGAGGGCACCGCGCCCAGGGGCGGGGTGCGGCAGGCGTCGGGCATCCCGCCGAGGCCGAGGCGGGAGAGCAGGTGGGCGCTGGCGACGTCGCCTCCGGCGACGAACGCCGGCACGACCACCTTGGGCCCGCGGACGGAGCGGAGTGCGGCGGCCACCTCGTCGGGGCTGCCGAAGGCGGCCGCGACGGGCGCCTCCCCCCGGCCGGCCACCGCCTCGGCCAGTCCGCACAGGGCCTCACGTCGTTGGGCGTCACGCGAGTCGTCGGCTACGAGGACCATCGTGGGGACCATGCGCGGCTCCTTCGTCGTCTTTCCGGATCGCTGCTGTTCTGCGAGGCTAAAGGGGCACGGTTTCATGGGGGTGGCCCCGTGTTACGCACAGGAAAACAGC
Organism: Nocardiopsis sp. MT53; assembly: GCF_019598965.1. Lineage (NCBI taxonomy): Bacteria > Bacillati > Actinomycetota > Actinomycetes > Streptosporangiales > Nocardiopsidaceae > Nocardiopsis > Nocardiopsis sp. MT53. Next base: position 803,605 of record NZ_CP080599.1, read on the forward strand.
GGACAATGGCTGTGATGGTTATCACCAGAGCATCTCTTGGTGAACCATAACAATCGCCGAAAAATTCGGGCGTGTCCACTTCTCGGGACAGTGGTCTACACCTCATCCGGAGCCCCGTCGCCCCGGCGACTCCCGGCGCACCGCGTACACTCCATCGCCTACCTGGCAGGACTTCCCGAAAGCCCGCGCCGCGGGGTGAGGCCGACCGGCGGAGCACGGGGGGCACCGCCCCGGACGGACCGCCCGGGGGGACGCCGGAATTTACCGGGAAGTTCTCTGGAGAAATTCGCGGCAAAGCAATTCCCATGCATTCGCCTCGTGCCGATGCACGTGCCGCAGAATGTGCGCACCACATCTCCCGACATAACACCCTGAATGACACCCGGTACCGATTCGCGGGTCGGCGCCCGAAAAGCGGCCGGAGGGGCCTCTGCCCGCGCATCCTATAGCACGCCTCTCGCCGGTACGTCAAGGGTGCGCGGACCCCTCTTCCACCCTGGACCGCGCACCACTCACCCCGTGGGGGCAGGGTGCGAGTGCGGCGCCATCACTTGCCATCGCCCCGAAAGGGGACCCACACTTGAGAAGCGGAGCACTGATGTCACCGCAGGCCCGGGAGCCACAACGGCCCCGCCCGGCACATCGGCCCCGGAGGTTCCCCCGACTCCGGGTCCCGTGCTCCGCCGGAGCACCGCATCGTCCAGACTGGAGTGAGCATGGCCGTCCACCCTCGGGTACGGACACTCGCGCAGACCTTCCTCGAACACGCCGACCGGGTCTCCCCCGGCCTGGTGGAGGGCCTCTACCTGACCGGTTCGGTGGCCCTGGGCGACTTCCGCCCGCACACCAGCGACGTCGACTTCGTCGTCGTCACCTCCCGGCGCCCCGGCGCGCGTGAGAGCGACCTGCTCCGCCAGGCACACGCGCGCACCCGCGCCGACATCCCCCGCCCCCAGTTCAACGGCATCCACGTGACCTGGGACGACCTCACCCACGACCCCGCGCGGTGCGGCTCCGTCCCCTCCGTCATCGGAGGCCGGTTCCGCGACCGGGCCGCCGCCGACGTCAACCCGGTCACCTGGCACATCCTGGCCTGCCACGGCGTCACCCTGCGCGGCCCCCACCCGCTCGAACTCGACGTGTGGGACGAGCGCGAGAGCCTGCGCACCTGGTCGCTGGGCTCCCTCGACGAGCAGTGGCGCCGGTGGCGGGAGAAGGCCGGACGCCTGGTCACCCCGCGCGGCCTCGCCGTCCTGGGGTCCCTGGCCCCCTCCTGGAGCGTGCTCAGCGTCAGCCGCCTGCACTTCACCCTCAAGACCGGCGAGATCACCTCCAAGTCCAGCGCCGGCGCCTACGCCCTGCACGCCTTCCCCGAGAGATGGCAGCGCATCGTCAACGAGTGCCTGCGCGTCCGCCGGGGCAGCGGCGCGCCCTCCCTGTACGAGAGCGCCCTGGCCCGACGCCGGGCCGCCCTGGACTACATCGAGATGGTCCTGGACGACGCCCTGCGCCCCGGCCTGGCCGCCGCCTGAAGCACCGCCACGGGCGGCCGGAACGCCCGCGTGGCGCAGCGACTACCCTGTGGGCATGACCCTGCGCCCCATCGTCCGCTTCGGCGATCCCGTCCTCGTCACCCCGACCACGCCCGTCACCAAGTTCGACCGGCACACCGAAGCCCTGGTCAAGGACCTGCTGGACACCGTCGACGCCCCCGGCCGCGCCGGGGTGGCCGCCACCCAGATCGGGGTGGGCCTGCGGGTGTTCAGCTACAACGTCGAGGGGCGCATCGGCTACGTCATCAACCCCGAGCTGACCGAGCTCTCCGAGGAGACCCAGGACGGCGAGGAGGGCTGCCTGTCCATCCCCCGGCTCTGGTACCCCACCCGGCGGGCCATGCGCGCGGTCGTCACCGGCGTGGACCTGCGCAACGAGCCGGTCACCGTGTCCGGGGAGGGCCTCATGGCGCGCGCCCTCCAGCACGAGACCCAGCACCTGGACGGGGTGCTGTACATCGAGCGGCTCACCCCCGAGCTGCGCAAGCAGGCGCTGCGCGACATCCGGCGCTCGGACTGGTTCATGCCGCAGGAGGAGCCCCGGCCCGCGGGCCCGCTGCCCAGTGCCTTCGGCGGAATCGGCTGAACCCGGGGCGAAGGGGTCACTCCGGTCCTCCGGTACGGGTATCTTCGGACGCATCCCCGCACACTCCCCCACAGTCCCGTGAGTCAACGCACTAGGCATGTAACGCCACGATCTCATAGGGTCGGCTGAGCATCCTCCGCCACGGTGCCCCCCGCCCGGATGCCCCCTGACCTCTCTCGGAGCAGACATGACACCCACGCCCCGTTCACGGCGCGGTAGGCGCGCCGCGCTGTCGCTGGCGGCCGCCGTCGCCGCCCTCGCCGTCGCCCTGCCCGGAACGGCCCTCGCGGAGCCCGACGACGACGAGGTGGACATCGAGGAGCTGGAGCGGCGAGCCGAAGAGCTCGAAGAGACCTACCAGGGCGAACTGCTGCAGTTCACCGAGATCAAGGAGCGCGTCGAGAAGGCCGAGGAGGACCTCCAGGAAATCGAGGAGCGGCTCGAGGGCTCCCGGTCGGGGGTCTCGGCCATCGTCTCCACCCAGTACAAGACGAGCAGCAACGGCTTCGACCCCGCGCTCTCCGTGATCTTCTCCAGCGACCCCCAGGACGTGTACGGGGACGCCGCCACCCTCACCTACCTCGGCGAGAACCAGGCCGAGCAGATCTCCGGCCTGATCGAGACCCGCGACGAGGCCCAGGAGGTCCGCGACGAGCTCGAGACCGAGCTCGAGGACGCCGAGGAGCTCATCGAGGAGCTGGAGGAGAACAAGGAGGAGGTCGCGGAGAAGATCGAGGAGTACGAGGAGTCACAGGTGCCCGACCCGCCCGCGGGCGGCGGCACCGGCGACATCCCGCAGAGCGCCGTCGGCAGCGGGTGGGAGCAGACCACCCCCCGTATGGCCGCGATCCGCGACGAGATCATCCGCAACGTCGGCGTCCCGCTGCCGGTGGGCTGCTGGCGCGGCAGCGCCGACGACCACGGCGAGGGCCGGGCCTGCGACTTCATGGTCAGCTACGGCACCCACCCCTCGGCGGACAACCAGGCCTGGGGGCAGCGGATCGCCGACTACGCGATCAACAACGCCGACCGGCTCGGCGTGGAGTACGTGATCTGGGAGCAGCAGATCTGGCACTCGGGCAACCGCTCGTGGCGGTTCATGAACGACCGGGGCAGCATCACCCAGAACCACTACGACCACGTGCACATCACCGCCTACTGACCCGTGCCAGGGGCAGGACGGCCGCCAGCGCCACGGCCAGCACCGCGAAGGCGGGGCCGTAGCCCAGCGTCTGGATGAACAGGCCCAGGGCCATCGCCCCGGCCCCCGCCCCCGCGTCGTAGCCGATGTTCCACACCGCGCTGGCCCGTCCCTGACCGGTCGGGCCGGCGCGGTTCAGCATGAGGGTGACGGTCTCGTTCTGGACCGCGCCGAACCCCAGGCCGAACAGGGCGGCCCCGGCCAGGACCCAGCCGGCCTGGCCCCACAGGCCCACCGCGATCAGGGCGGTGCCGCAGACGGCGGCCGCCATCCCGGGGAGCAGCAGCAGGGTGCGGCCGTAGCGGTCGTAGGAGGCCCCGGCGCTCCACCGGCCGACCACCACCATCGCCGCGTAGGCGGCCAGGGTCGCGCCCACGAGCCAGGGGGTGCCGGCCAGGGGCACCGCGACGAAGGTGACGACGGCCCCGGCCGACGAGGCGGTCAGCAGCATGAGCACCAGCGGAGCGACCAGGGAGGCGCCGCGGCCGGCGGCCGCCGCCGAGCGCGGCGCGGCGCTCAGCAGCGGGCGGTTGCGGCCGCCGTCGGCGAACCAGATGCCCGCCGACAGGGCGGCCCCGATCAGGGAGCACAGGCCGGTGAGCCAGAAAGCGGTGTCGAAGCCCAGGTCGAGCGCCAGGGCGACGCCGCCCGGCAGGATGAGGACCTGCGGCAGGCCCACCGCCAGCCCGTAGTAGCCGGTGGCCCGGCCCATCTGCTCGGGCGGGACCAGCCGGGCGGCCAGCGCCGTCCCGGCGACGCTGGCCATACCGAAGCCCACCCCGCGGACCGCGGAGATCGCGATGAGGGGGGCCAGGTCGGTGCTGAGGGCGAACAGCGGGGCGGGCAGGCCCATGATGAGCGAGCCGACGGGGAAGGCCCAGCGGTAGCCGCCGCGGTCGAGCATCCGGGGCATGGCCAGCTGGGTGAGGACGGTGGTGAGCATGAACGCCGCCGTGGTGCTCCCGGCGCCGAACTCCCCCGCCCCGCCCCGGACCGCCCACAGCGGCACCAGGGGCAGGACGGCGGCGAAGCCGCACAGTCCGATGGCGGTGGCGGCGATGAGCAGGGCGAAGCCGCGGCCTCTGAGGCCCGGGGCCGCGCCGACGGGAGATGAGGGGATCATCCTCCCTTTCTAGCCCATGTACTCCGTCTCGGGGAGGTGCTCCCGCAGCCAGGAGCGCAGCCGGAGCGCCAGTTCCGGGGACACGGCGGGCTCGGCGTGGCCCATGCCGGGGACGAGCCACAGCTCCTTGGGCTCGGCGGCGGCCTCGTAGATGGCGGTGGCGTGGGAGGTGGGGAAGTAGGTGTCGGCCTCGCCGTGCACGACCAGCAGCGGGGTGGGGGCGATGTCCCCGGCGATCTCGCGGGGTTCGGCGGGCCGGGTCTGCCAGCCGCGGTCGTCGACGCGGACCTTGCGGAAGCTGCGCAGGAAGAAGCGGCCCGCGGTGCGGCCGACGCCCAGGTGGATCAGCCGCATCCTGCGGGTGCCGCGGTAGTACCAGCGGCTCGGAGCGCTGATGGAGACGGCGGCGACGACGCCCTTGTAGACCGCGGCGTGGCGCACCACGACGGCGGCGCCCATGGAGAAGCCGACCGTGGCGATGGAGGTGTAGCCCAGCCCCCGCAGGTGGGAGACGACGGCCTCCAGGTCGTGGATCTCGGCGTTGCCGACGGTGCTGTGCCCCCCGGAGCCGTGGTGGCCGCGGAAGTCGAAGGTCATGACGTCCGCGATGGAGCCGAGCGATTCGGCGATCGCCCGGGTGTGGGGGCTGCGGTAGCTGCCGGTGAAGCCGTTGGCGAGCACGACGGCGGCGGTGCGGCCGGGGGCGCCGCGCAGCAGCACGGAGTCGATGCCGACACCGTCGGCGGTGGTGAGCCAGTAGCGGTGGGAGGTCGGCTGCGGGTGGTCGATGGCGTCGGACACACTCCCATCGTGCCCGATCCGTCCCGTTCGGAAAACCCGTGCCGGGTGTGTCGGACACGACGCCCGGGCCCGGAACGCCCGTCCGGAACGGACGCGCCGGGCGGCGCGGTCAGTGGTCGCCGAAGCGCCGGTCGATGCGCTCGTCGGGGTAGAGCGGGCGGTCCCCGTCCCCGTCGGCGGGGTCGCCGCCGAGGAAGTCGCCGTCGTACCCGCCGAGGGCGTCGCCGCCCCACGCGGGCGCGCCCGGCCCGGGAGCGTACGGGGGCGGTCCCCCCGGCGCACCATGGACCCCAGGACGGAACTCCGTCCCGCCGAACGACGGCGCGCCCCCGGTGGGCGCGTCCCATGCGGGGGCACCCTGCTGCGGGCCACTGTGCGCACCGGCACCCGGGCCCGACACAGGAGCCCCAGGAGCACCCGACTGGAACTCCGCCCCACCGAGAGACGGCGAACCCTCGGCAGGAGTACCCCACGCCGGAGCCGCGGGGTGAGGACCGGTGCCCGCTATCGGGGCACCCGCCCCGGGGGCGGTAGGACGGAACTGCGGACCGTCCGGCGACGAGAAGCCCCCGGTGGAGGCGTCCCACGCAGGAGCACCCGGCTGCGGACCGCCGAACGACGGCGCGCCGCCGGTGGGCGCGTCCCAGGCCGGGGCACCCGGCTGCGGACCACTATGCGCACCGGCACCCGGGCCTGACACAGGAGCCCCAGGAGCACCCGTCTGGAACTCCGCCCCACCGAGGGCGGGCGAACCCCCAGCGGGCGTGCCCCACGCGGGGGCACCCGGCTGCGGACCACCGAAGGAGGGCGAACCCTCCGCAGGGGTGCCCCATGCCGGAGCAGCGGGGCGGGGGCCGTCCGGCGACGGCGCGCCGCCGGTGGGGGCGTCCCAGGCGGGGGCACCCGGCTGCGGGCCACCGAACGACGGCGAAGCCTCAGCAGGCGCACCCCACTCCGGAGCCGCAGGGCGGGGACCGGTGCCCGGACCGCCGAACGACGGCGCGCCGCCGGTGGGGGCATCCCAGGCGGGGGCGCCCGGCTGCGGGCCACTGTGCGCACCAGCGCCGGGGCCCGACACAGGAGTCCCAGGAGCACCTGTCTGAAACTCCGTCCCACCAAGAGACGGCGAACCCCCAGCGGGCGTGCCCCAGGTGGGAGCAGGCGGGCGGGGACCGGTGTCCGGCGTCGAGACATCAGCGACAGGAGCGCCCGGCTGGGACTGCGGACCACCGAATGACGGCGAGCCCCCCGTGGGGGCGTCCCATGCGGGGACACCCGGCTGCGGGCCACTGGGCGCACCGGCACCCGAACCCGGCACAGGAACCCCAGGAACACCCGACTGGAACTGCGTCCCACCAAGGGCGGGCGAACCCTCGGCAGGCGTGCCCCAGGCAGGAGCGCCCGGCTGCGGGCCACCGAACGACGGCGAAGCCTCGGCAGGCGCACCCCACTCCGGAGCCGCAGGGCGGGGACCGGTGCCCGGACCGCCGAACGACGGCGAGCCGCCGGTGGGGGCATCCCAGGCGGGGGCACCCGGCTGCGGGCCACTGTGCGCACCGGTGCCGGGGCCCAACGCCGGGGTTCCGGGGGCGTTCGGCCGGAACTCCGTCCCGCCGGACGACGGCGAGGCCTCGACGGGCGCACCCCAGGCGGGGGCAGGCGGGTGGGGGCCGGTGCCCGGGGGCGGCGGGGCGAGGGGGGCTTCGAGGGCCGGGGTCCCGTGCGGAGGGGTCGCGGGGGCGGAGTCGTCCTCCCCTCCCCCGTCCTCGTCCTCGTAGTCGTCGTAGGCGTACGACTCCTCGCGGAGCGCGGCCGGGGGGAAGGCCAGGGAGCGCAGGTTCAGCGCCACGTGGACCAGGACCGGCACCCAGAGGCTGCCCGTGCCCAGGTACAGCACCACGAAGAGGGTCCCCGACGCCCCCGCGCTGACCAGCCCCCACCAGCCCTGGTACAGGTAGGCCACCGCGAAGAGCAGCACCGACAGCACCGCGCCGAACCACAGGGGCACGCCCATGCTCGCCAGCAGGACGATGAACAGCCCCCGGTAGAGCAGCTCCGCGCACAGGCCGCCGGTCACCGCGGCGCCGACCGCGGCCAGGCGCTCGTTGCGCGTGTAGGGGATCAGCAGCCACCGGTCCCGCTCGGGTTCGGGCAGGGACGCCGGCCGGTCCGCGGCCGCGCGGCGGCCGCCGCGCTTGCGCCCCTTCGCCCCGCCCTGGGGCAGCCGGCCGCGCAGCCACGACGGCAGGCCGTTGACCAGAACCCACAGGGCGCCCAGGGCGAGCAGTCCGCCCAGGGCTCCGCCCACCACCGGCCCCAGCGCGTGGGGCAGCCGGAACCCGAGGTCGGCCGCGGCCAGCCCCGGGGAGGTGAACAGCACGGCCACCACCAGCACGCCCCACAGCGCGTGCACGCCCATGGTCACGGCGTGCACCCTGACCAGCGCGTTCGCGTCCGTGTCACGGCGGCGCGACAGCCAGGCGAAGGCCCGCCTGCCGAGATAGGGCTCGCCGAACGCCGCGAAGAAGAGCAGCAGGACCGTCAGCAGGGTCCCCGCGAGGCTGAACTGAGGAAGTGTCTCGGACCATGGCACGGGGCAATAGTAGGGGTCCGAAACGAGTCATAGAGCACATCCCGGTCATCGTCCCCTTGTGGTTATCCCGGCCAGGGGCGACCGTAGGGAGAGTGTCACAGGTCACATCGGGGTCGGTGACCGGCCGGCCCCGGACGGATCCCGAAGGGCAGGGCAGTGGGGATGGTCGATCGAGCCGTAGACGTACCGAGGGCCGCAGGGCCCGCACAGATCCGCAACATCGCTCTGGTCGGACCGGCCGGCGCTGGGAAGACGAGCCTGGTCGAGGCCCTCCTCTCCGCCGCCGGGACGATCCACCGGCCCGGCAGCGTGGAGGAGGGCACGACCGTCAGCGATCGTGACGAGGTCGAGATCCGCCAGAAGCGCTCGGTGCACCTGACCGTCAACCCGGTCATGGTCGGCGACGTCAAGGTGAACCTCCTGGACACCCCCGGCTACGCCGACTTCATCGGCGCCATGCGCGCCGGGCTGCGCGGCGCCGACGCCGCCCTGTTCGTCGTCTCCGCCCTGGAGGGCGTCGACGGCCGCACCCGGGTGCTGTGGGAGGAGTGCGCCGCGGTGGGCATGCCGCGCGCGGTCGCGGTCACCAAGGTGGACCACCCCCGCGCCGACTTCGAGGACGTGGTCGCCCAGTGCCGCGAGGCCTTCGGCGGCGGCGTCCACGCCGCCTACCTCCCGGCCTTCGAGGGCTCCGGCGAGGACCGGCGGCTGGTCGGCCTGTGGGGCCTGGTCTCCGAGCGCTACCACGACTACGACTCCGCCGGGGGCGGCACCCCGCCGGAGAACCTGAGCGACCGGGCCGCGGCGCTGCGGGAGACCCTCGTGGAGGAGGTCATCACCGAGAGCGAGGACGAGGTCCTCATGGAGCGCTACATGGAGGGCGGCGCGCTCGACCCGGACCTGCTCATCGCCGACCTCCAGAAGGCCGTGGCCGCGGGCGGCTTCCACCCCGTGCTGGCGATCGGCACCACCACGGGCGTGGGCGTGCGCGAGCTCCTGCGCGAGCTGCCGGTCTCCTGCCCGGACCCGACCCGCCGCCCCTTCCCTGAGGTGGTGGACCCGCAGACCCGGCCGGTGCCCGGCCTGTCCTGCGACCCGGACGGACCGCTGGTGGCGGAGGTGCTGGCGACCGCCAGCGACCCGTACGTGGGCCGGACCAGCCTGGTCCGGGTGTTCTCGGGGACCCTGTCCCCGGACTCGGTGGTCCACCTGCACGGCCACGGCGTCCCGTCGGGGCTGACCGGCTCGGACGAGCTGGACACCTCGGGCCGCGACGAGCGGGCGGGCGGCCTGTCGGTGCCGGTGGGCCGGGACGTCCACCCGGTGGGGGCGGTGGGCGCGGGCGACGTGTGCCTGGTGGCCAAGCTGCCCGACGCCCGCACCGGTGACACGCTCTCCTCGCCGGAGCGCCCGCTGCGGGTGGCGCCGTGGCGCTTCCCGGAGCCGCTGCTGCCGGTGGCGATCTCCGCGGCGTCCTCCGCCGACGAGGACAGGCTGTCGCACTCGGTGGCGCGGCTGGTGGCCGAGGACCCGTCGCTGCGGGTGGAGGTGAACCCGGAGACCCACCAGATGGTGCTGTGGACCCTGGGCGAGGCGCACCTGGACGCGGCGCTGGACCGGCTGGAGCACCGGTACGGGGTGCGGGTGGAGACCGGTGAGGTGCGGGTGCCGCTGCGCACCACGTTCTCCTGCCCGGCCGAGGGCATGGGCCGCAACGTCAAGCAGAGCGGCGGCCACGGCGAGTTCGGCATCTGCCGGATCAAGGTGGAGCCGCTGGAGTCGGGGGCGGGCCTGGAGTTCGTCGACAGGATCGTGGGCGGCGTGGTCCCGCGCCAGTACATCCCGTCCGTGGAGAAGGGCGTGCGGGCCCAGATGGCCGACGGCGTGGACGCCGGCTACCCGCTGGTGGACATCCGGGTGACCCTCTACGACGGCAAGGCCCACTCGGTGGACTCCTCCGACATGGCGTTCCAGAAGGCGGCCCGGCTGGCGCTCAAGGACGCGGCGGCCGCCGCGGAGCTGGCGATGCTGGAGCCGGTGGACTCGGTGGAGGTCGAGGTCGACGACGAGCTGCTGGGGACCGTGATGAGCGACCTGTCGGCGCGCCGCGGCCGGGTGGTGGGCTCCGAGCCGGCCCCGGGCGGCCGGGCGGTCATCCGGGCCGAGGTCCCCGAGCTGGAGATCACCCGCTACGCGGTGGAGCTGCGCTCGCTGTCGCACGGGACGGGCGTGTTCACCCGCCGCTACCTGCGCCACGAGCCGCTGCCGCCGCAGGTGGCGGCCAAACTGCCCCGGCGGCGCGACGACGCCTGAGCGTCAGAACACCCGCCCGGGTCGGCCGCGGTCGGCCAGGGCGGCGAACCTGAACGTGTTCACGGGGTGGCCGGACAGGAGGTTGACCAGGAGCACGAAGAATCCGGCGTCGGTGTGGGCACGGTCGGCGATGTCCTGGAAGTCGACGGAGCGGTACAGGTACTTGCCCGCGGCCATCACCCGGAAGCCCTGCACGCCCTCGGGGCAGAACGCGTAGGCGTGGTTGTCCGCCGTGTACTCCTGCGCCCGGCCCAGGCTGCTGCCCACCCCGGGGATGACGTTGGCGACGGAGATCCCGAACTGCCGCCAGAACGACGTGTGCCCGGCGGCGATGTGCCCGACCTCGTGCCCGATGAAGAACCGCAGCGCGTCCGGGTCGCCCAGCCGCACGCCCACCTCGAACAGGTCGCTGTTGACGGCGACGTAGCGCCGCGACCCGTGCCCGGAGGCGAAGGCGTTCAGCACCCCGTTGCCGGGCACCACGTACGCCTCGGGCACCTCCCGCATCCCGAACGCCCGCGCGGCCTCGACCACCATCCGGTGTGCCTCGGGGAACTGCTCCTCGGTGATCCGCACCCCGTTGACCCGCTGGCGCGCGTACAGCTGGCCGCGCACGAAGTACACCAGCGCGGGGATGCTGAGCAGCAGCAGCGGCTCGTTGGGGTCGCCGGAGTAGGCGCGGCTGACCGCCCCCGCCACGGTGAACAGGGTCACTCCGACGCACATCACCAGCAGCGGGATCTCCCGCGGGTGCCGCAGGGGGCGGACGCTCCCGGGGTCTCCCCAGCTGCGGGGGAGGACCCCCACCCCGGGTCAGTAGCGGTGGTCGGGACCGGGCCGCTCCTCGTCCGGCCCGGGGGGCGGCGCGTGGTGGGCGCTGCCCTGGGGCGGCGGTCCGCCGAACGCCGGGCCCGCCGGGGGCCGGCGCGGCTCCTCGTCCTCGTCGAGGAACGCGGCCATGTCCGCGGAGAGGGTCGACTCCTCGACCTTCTCGTTGCGCCACTCCTCGCGCAGCTCCTCGTCCTGGGCCTGGAACACGGCGCCCATGTCGGCGTCGTGGGTGGAGTCGACCGCCTTGGGCGGCGCGTCCCAGGAGGAGGCCAGGAAGGCGCTGTCGTAGGCGTCGTTGCCGTAGTCGCCGGCCTCCTGCGGCCCGGAGGGCGGCCCGGCCGGGTCGATCGCGGGCTCCTCGGGCGGCGGGAGCATGTCAGCGGCGGGCACGGGCACCGGCACCGGGGCGTCGTCGGGCGCGGGGCCGGGGAACACCGAGCCGGCGGGCGCGGGGGCGGGGGCGCCCTCGCGGTCGCTGCCCAGGTAGGACAGGGCGGCGACGGTGAGGGCGGCCAGCCCGGCCCGCAGGGCGGGCTCGCGCGCGGGGGCGAAGAACGGCGAGTGGTTGCTGGGCACGTTGCCGAGCTTCTCGTAGGGCGTGTCGCCGGGGGCGGCGTCCCACACGTCGTGCGGGGTGGCGCCGACGAACCAGAACACGTACGGGATGGGCTGCGGGTCGTCGGGCAGCCCGAAGTACCCGAAGTCCTCGGTGGCCGGGGACGGGTCGGGCAGGTGGATGACGTACTGGTCGCCGAAGTAGGCGCGGTGGGCGGCGGCGACCGCGGACACGGTCTCGGGGTCGTTGCGGGTGACCCCGGCGCCCTGGAAGCGCTCGATCTCGGGCTCGCGAGCGGCGCCGGAGGCGGCGGCCTCGGCGCGCACGATGCGCTCGATGGACTCCTCCAGCCGGGCGGCGACCGCGTCGTTGAGGGCCCGGGTGTTGATCTCCAGGTAGGCCTCGTCGGGGATGATGTTGGCCTTGGTCCCGGCCTGGATGCGGCCGACGGTGAGGACGGCCATCTCGCTGGGGCTGACCTCGCGGGACACCACGCCCTGGAGGCGGGTGACGATGTTGGCGGCGATCAGCACCGGGTCGACGGCGGTGTGCGGCTGGGAGGCGTGCCCGCCCTCGCCGTGCACCCGGATCCGGTAGGAGGCCGAGGAGCCGAGGATGACCCCCGCGCGGTGGGAGATGAGCCCGGCGGGCTGGGGGCCCAGGTGCTGGCCCAGGACGACGTCGGGGCGGCCGAAGCGCTCGAAGAGGCCGTCGGCCAGCATCCTCTGGGCGCCGTCGAGGGTCTCCTCACCGGGCTGGGCGACGATCATCACGGTGCCGGACCATTCCTCGCGGGTCTCCGAGAGGAGGTCGGCGGCTCCGACCAGGCAGGCGGTGTGGGCGTCGTGGCCGCAGGCGTGCATGACGGGGACCTCGGTCCCGGTCTCGTCCTCGGCGCGCAGGGTGCTCGCGTAGGGCAGCCCGGTCTTCTCCTCGACGGGGAGCGCGTCCATGTCGGCGCGGAGCATCACCGTGGGGCCGGGCCCGTTGCGGAGGATGCCGACGACGCCGGTGCCCCCGACGCCCTTGTGGACCTCGTAGCCGGTGCGGGTCAGCCATTCGGCGACGCCGCTGGCGGTGCGGTGCTCCGCGTGGGAGAGTTCCGGGTTCTTGTGGAGATCGACATAGAACCCCTCCACGAGGGGGAAGAGCTCGTCGAGGAGTCGCATGACCACTCCCCCGTGCTGGGCTGCACGGTTGGGGTCCACCGCGTGCGGCACGGTATTCCACCGCCTTCTTCAATACTCGACCGGGCCTGTCGCGCCCGGCGGGCGCCACCTGACGGCACAGCTTATCGGCGCGACCGTCACGCACCCACACTGACATGTTCGTCCCGGTCCGCACCACCGCCGGGGTCCCGAAGTGCGGCCAGGCGACTCGGATGGGTTAAGGTCTGCACACGGAACGGCGTCTTCGCACCCGAAACATGCTCACGTGTCACACGGGTCATTCCGCTCCCCGTTCGCACCAAGGAGCGGGCAGAGACCGGGAGAAGATTCCGCCGAAATCCGGAGAACCGCTGGCGCACCTTCTTACATCACAGTAGGGTAACGCAGCACGATCCGATTCATCCGATGTTCCGGTGCCCCCCTCGCGCGCCACGCGGCACCGCAACGCCCGAACGGCGTGGAACCCCCGCCCGAGTCCCGGAGCGGAACCCGTCGACGCACACGCCCCTGTGAAGTCCACCGACCCCGGAGTCCACTCGTGGCCTCATCCATGACCAGACCGGAAACCGACCGCACGAAGCCCGGGCCCGGCGCCGCCGCCCCGGCCGGCGCAGGCTCGGCGGCCGGGGCGCCAGGCACGGCCCCGTACCGCGACGCCCGCCTGGACAACGCCAAGTTCCTCCTGATCGTGCTGGTCGTCGTCGGCCACGCGATCGAGCCGCTGCGCGACATCCCGGCCGTCAGCGCCCTGTACTACTGGATCTACTTCTTCCACATGCCCGCGTTCATCGTGATCAGCGGGTACCTGTCGAGGTCCTTCGACGGCTCCTCCAACCGCGTGGAGAAGCTGGTCCTGACCGTCGCCGTCCCCTACCTGATCTTCTGGACGATCCACCAGTCCATCTACACCGTCGAGCGGGGCGGCCTGGGCGACTCCCTGTCGCTGCTCAAGCCGACCTGGACCCTGTGGTTCCTCGTCGCCCTGTTCCTGTGGCGGCTGAGCGTGCCGGTGTGGAAGCGGCTGCGGGCGCCGGTCCTCATCGCGTTCGCGATCTCGCTGTTCGCCGCCACCACCAGCCTCAGCGACACCCTGTCCCTGGGCCGCGTGGTGAGCTTCCTGCCGTTCTTCGTGCTGGGCCTGAGCCTGCGCCGCGAGCACTTCCTGTGGCTCGACAGGCTGTGGCTGCGCCTGGCCTCGCTCGTCGTGCTGGGCACCACCGCCGTGCTGGCCGTGCCCATCTCCGACCGGCTCAGCAGCGACTGGCTGTTCTGGCGGGACAGCCTGACCGACCGCGACATCGACCCGCTGATGCCGAGCCTGGGCATCCGGCTGGCCTTCATGGGCCTGGCCCTGGCGATGACCGTCGCGTTCCTGGCGCTGACCCCCAAGAGGCGGACCTGGTTCACGGACCTGGGCGCCTACACCCTGTACGTCTTCCTGGGCCACTCGGTGGTGCTCATCCTCCTCAAGGCGTCGCCCTGGTACGACGTCATGGACAACCTCACCGGCGCGGCGATCACCGTCGGCGTGGGCCTGGCGTTGGCGCTGCTGCTGTGCACCCCGTGGGTGCGCGCGGCCATGCGCTGGGCGGTCGAGCCGCAGATGTCCTGGTTCCTCAAGCGCGAGGAGCCCGCCCCGGCACCGGCCCCGGCGGCCTCCTCGGCCCCCGCCGCGGACGGCGGCGGGCAGGGCGACGGCCACCGGGAGAAGCCGGTCGCGGGGGTCTGACCCCCGCTCCCCGGTACGGCGGACACGACGGGGAAGGGGCGGTGCGCACCGGCGCACCGCCCCTTCCCCGTCCCCGGACCCGGCAGGATCGGGTCAGCTGCCGCCGACCCGGTCCTGCTGCGGGACCGCGCCGGCGGCGATCAGCTCGCGGCGGCGCACCTCGAAGCGGCGGGTGTCCTTCCACAGGCGGGCGACCAGCACGACCTCGAAGAAGCCCAGCGCCAGCACGGAGAACACGGCGATCGGGATGATGAGGCTGTTCAGCGGGGTGAACAGGGAGACCAGCACCGTGACCGGGGCGACCACGCACAGGAACATCTCGTACTCGATGCCGCTGAACAGGTGCGGGCGCACGCGGTGGCTCAGCAGGAAGTGGCGCACCCGGCCGTAGAGCCCGCTCGGCGCCGGGGCCTGCGCCGGGACGGCCGCGCCGGGCACGGAGTCGCCCTCGTCGTCCTCGGGGCCCCCGCCGCCCAGGACCGAGGCGGCGTCGGCGCGCAGCGTGTCGGTGTCGCCGGCCAGCTCGGCCAGGGTCTGGTTCATCCCGCGGCGGGTCTTGGCGACCTGGGAGCCGTTGAGGTAGCGCAGCAGGTCGAAGAACACGATGACCGGGGCCGCGATCAGGTAGGCGACCTGGTCCGTCACCAGCCACTGGCCGATGAGCAGCGCCATGACGCAGCCGAAGAACCGGATGCGGTCGAACACGAAGTCGACCCAGCTGCCGAAGACCGTGCCGGTGCCCTTCAGGCGGGCGATCTTGCCGTCCATGCAGTCCAGCACGAAGCTGAGGTGGAACAGCAGGGCGCCCAGCACCATCCAGGCCCAGTCGGCGCCGATCCCCGACACCGGCATGACGAAGCTCACCGCGGACAGCAGGCCCAGGACCCCCGCCCCCAGGGTCAGCTGGTTGGGGGTGATGTCGGTGCGGTTGGCGGTCCACACCACCAGTCGACCTGCGAGCGGGTCGACCAGGAAGACCGTCCACCAGGCGTCCTTCGCCTTGTAGGTCTCTTCCTTCACCTGCGCGAACGTGAAACGCGGCATGCGTGTGT
The DNA here is from genome assembly GCF_019598965.1 of Nocardiopsis sp. MT53. NCBI lineage: Bacteria > Bacillati > Actinomycetota > Actinomycetes > Streptosporangiales > Nocardiopsidaceae > Nocardiopsis > Nocardiopsis sp. MT53. The sequence continues at coordinate 819,112 of NZ_CP080599.1, forward strand.
CTCCAGGGAAGCGACGCCCCGCACCCGCACCCTGCGACAGCGGTCTGCCAGGGGCCGGGGGAGGGGCCGTGTCAGCGGGAATCGAGTCATCATGCCAGATGGGGGGTCGTCCGAGCCAATCGGTGACGGCATACTTGACTGGTAAGAGGGGGATCAACAGGCGGCCGTGTGCGCTGGCACCGGATGGTCCACCCCCTTCGGTCTCGACCGAGGTAGAGGCATTGCGTTTTCTCAACGACCAGGCGCCCCAGCAGGACCTGACCTACAGCGACGTGTTCATGGTCCCGAACCGGAGCGCCGTGGGCTCCCGGCTCAGCGTGGACCTGTCCTCGCCGGACGGCACCGGCACCACCATCCCGCTGGTGGTGGCGAACATGACGGCGGTCGCGGGCCGCCGGATGGCCGAGACCATCGCCCGGCGCGGCGGTGTCGCGGTCATCCCGCAGGACATCCCCATCGAGGTGGTCTCCGACGTCATCGCCTGGACCAAGCAGCGGCACCTGGTCCACGACACCGCGATCACCCTGAACCCGGGCAGCACCGTGGGCGAGGCCCTCAACCTGCTGCCCAAGCGGGCGCACAACGCGGTCATCGTCGTCGACGAGGCCCGCCGCCCCGTCGGCGTGGTCACCGACGCGGACTGCGCGGGCGTCGACCGCTTCTCCCAGCTGCGCGACGTCATGTCCACGGAGCTGGTGACCATCCCGGTCGACACCGAGCCCGAGGCGGCGTTCGCGATCCTGCACGACTCCCGGCACCGGCTGGCGCCGGTGGTGGACGGCGACGGCGCCCTGGTGGGCGTGCTGACCCGCACGGGGGCGCTGCGCTCCACCCTGTACAAGCCGGCCGTGGACGACCGGGGCCGCCTGCGGGTGGCCGCGGCCGTCGGCATCAACGGCGACGTGGCGGGCAAGGCCGCCGACCTGCTGGCCGCCGGGGTGGACACCCTGGTGATCGACACCGCGCACGGCCACCAGGAGAAGATGCTGTCCGCGATCGCCAAGGTGCGGTCGCTGTCGCCGTCGGTGCCGATCGTGGCGGGCAACATCGTCACCGCGCAGGGCACCCGCGACCTCATCGAGGCCGGGGCCGACATCGTCAAGGTCGGTGTGGGCCCGGGCGCGATGTGCACCACCCGCATGATGACCGCGGTGGGGCGCCCCCAGTTCTCCGCGGTGCTGGAGTGCGCGGCGGCCGCGCGCGAGCTGGGCGGGCACGTGTGGGCGGACGGCGGTGTGCGCCACCCGCGCGACGTGGCCCTGGCGCTGGCCGCCGGTGCGTCCAACGTGATGATCGGCTCCTGGTTCGCGGGCACCTACGAGTCGCCGGGCGACGTCATGCGCGACGCCGAGGGCCGCCAGTACAAGGAGAGCTTCGGCATGGCGTCGGCGCGCGCGGTCCGGCTGCGCACCGCCGACGACTCGCCGTTCGAGCGGGCCCGCAAGGCGCTGTTCGAGGAGGGCATCTCCACCGGCCGCATGTACCTGGACCCCGAGCGCCCGGGTGTGGAGGACCTGATCGACCAGATCATCGCGGGTGTGCGCAGCTCCATGACCTACGCGGGCGCGAGCTCGCTGGAGGAGTTCCACGAGCACGCCGTGGTCGGCGTGCAGAGCTCGGCGGGCTACGCCGAGGGGCGCCCGGTGCCCACCAGCTGGTGACCCGCCGCCGCGGGTGAACCGACGGACCCCGGGGAGGCGCCGCGGCGCCTCCCCCTTCGCGTCCCGGGGCCGGCCCTACTCCTCCGACGCGGTGCGGGCGGCCAGGACCTCCTTGCGGTGCTCGCCGCACAGCCGGTCGGCGTGGCGGACCGGCTCGGGCACCCGGTACTTGGGCGACAGGCGCAGCACCAGGTCGGCGGCGCCGTCCAGGTCCACCCGGTGGCCGACGGAGACGTAGACGGGCTTGACCCCGGCGCGGGTGCGCAGGACCCGGCCGATCACCTCGGCTCCGCCGGCGGCCAGGGCGGCGGAGTCGGGGACGACCTCCGAGCGCCCGGCGACCATGGGCGTCCACGACCCACGCTCCCGCCCCGGCTCCGAGTGCCTGCCGTAGAGCACCGACTTGGCCGAGCCGACGACCGGCAGGTCGAGCAGGACCCCCAGGTGGGAGGCGACCCCGAAGCGGCGCGGGTGGGCCAGGCCGAACCCGTCGCACAGGTACACGTCGGGTGTGGTCTCCAGCCGCCCGAGGGCCTCCAGCACGGGCGGCAGCTCCCGGAAGGAGAAGAGCCCGGAGATGTAGGGGAAGGACACCTCGGAGGCGATGGCGACCGACTCCACGACCTCCAGGGTGGCGGCGTCCAGGACCACGGCGGCCGCCGAGAGCGCCGAGTCGTCCTTGGCGTAGCTGACGTCGAGCCCGGCGACCGTGCGGACCGCCGACGCGTCCAGCGGTTCCGCGCGCACCCGGCCGGCCATGCGGCGCTGGAGCGCCACGGCCTCCTTGGGATCGCTCGGCCAGTTCTCCGGGTCGTCCAGGATCCGGCCGACCCGTTCGGCGATGTCCGACACCCGACGCCTCCCCTCGCTTCGACGCGGCCCGCCGGAGGCGGGCCCCTCCCCCATACAACCGCACCCGGGCCGGGATCCGGCACAGGGCGGGCCGTCCGTCAAATCCTCATGTGTTCCCGCCGCCGCAGCGTGCGTCGCGTTGTGCGCGGAGTCACGGCGTCGGATGCTCGGAGCGGCGGGCCGGGGCGGTACGGTGAACCCGCTGGTTTTGCACTGACCAGTCAGTTCAAAAAGGAGGCGGAGAATGCGTCTGGCCACCGGGGCCCGGGTCGTGGCGGAGGACGTCGCGCTGGTCACCCGCGAGGGTCCCGTGTACACGGGTGTGGACTTCACCGCGCGGCCGGGGACCCTCACCGTGTTCCAGGCCGACTCCGGCGGCGGGCGCAGCGCCCTGCTGCTGACCCTCACCGGCCGTATGCGGCCCACCTCGGGGACCGTGTACGTGGACGGCCACGAGCTGCCCCGGCGGGCGCGCCGGGTGCGCCGGATCAGTGCGCTGGGTCTGATGACCGAGGTCAACTCCCTGGACGAGCGGCTGCGGGTGGGCGAGCACCTGTCCGAGGCGGCGCTGCTGCGGTTCCGTCCCGCCGCGCGGGGGCTGGCCGACTTCGCCCTGGAGGCCGCCGACCTGGAGGACCTGGACCGGCGCACCCTGGTCAAGGAGCTGGACGCGCTCCAGCGCCGCCGCCTGGGCGTGGCGTTGGCCCTGATGGCCGAGCCCCGGCTGCTGGCCGTGGACGACGTGGACGGCGGGCTGTCCGACGAGCACCAGGCGCTGATGTGGCGCAGCCTCAAGCGGCTGACCGACGCCGGGCTGACCGTGATCGCCACCTGCGCCGACGCCGACGCCCTGGCCGAGGTCGCCGACACCGACACCCAGGGGCCGCTGCCCATCGACCAGGGCGACCCCCCGGACGGGGACGCCGGGGACTCCGAGGACTCCGGGGAGGGCGGGGAGATGCGCCTGTCCGAGCTGTTCGCCGACCGCGGGACCGCCGCCGGCGCCGAGGGAGAGGACGGGGACGACCGCCGTGACCGATGAGACCACCCGCCCCCGGTACCGCCCCTTCGCGGTCCCCCGCCTGGGACTGCTCACCGTGCGGTCCTTCCTCCGCTCCCCGCTGCCCACCGCTGCGCTGGCCGCCCTGCTGCTCATCCCCCTGCTCTACTCCGGCATGTACCTGTGGTCCTTCTGGGACCCCTTCGGCCGGATGGAGCACCTGCCCGTCGCCCTCGTCGACGAGGATCGCCCCGTCGTGGTGGACGGCGAGGAGGTGAACGCGGGCGAGGAGCTGGCCGACACCCTCGTCGAGCGCGGCGACCTCGACTGGCACCTCGTGGACGCCCAGGAGGCCGCCCGCGGGGTCACCGAGGGCGACTACTACGTGTCCCTGACCATCCCCGAGACCTTCAGCGCCGACCTGACCTCGCCCTCCCGCGACCGCGAGCGACCGGTGCAGGCGATGCTGATCGCCCACTACAACGACGCCAACAGCTTCGTCGTGCGCCAGCTGGCGGGCTCGGCCTTCAAGGAGGTCCGCGACGCCGCCGAGCAGACCGCGATCAAGGGCTACCTCGACCAGATCTTCCTGGGCTTCAACGAGATCCACGGCAAGACCGAGGAGGCCGCCGAGGGCGCCGGGATGCTGTCGGAGGGCGCGGGCGACGCCTACGAGGGGTCCGGCGAGCTGTCGACCAACCTGGGCACCGCCCACGAGGGCATGGGCGAACTGGACACCGGGCTGGGCGAGCTGTACGCGGGCTCGCGGAGCCTGGCCACCGGCGCCTCGACCGCCTCGACCGAGGTGTCCGCGCAGGTCGAGAAGATCGACGAGCTCGCCGACGAGTGGCTGCCCCGGTTGGAGGAGGACGCCCCCGACATCCAGGAGCGGGCCGAGCTGGTCGCCGACCTCTCCGGCGGCCTGGCCGACCTCCTGCACGAGCTCCCCGAGGAGATCGACACCGCGGGGCTGGAGGAGCTGGACGGGCGGCTGGACGCCTACCTGCGGGAGCACCCGGAGCTGGAGACCGAGCAGCCCGACCTCTACCTGCTGCTGTGCGACCTCCAGGAGGGGATGGGCATCGCGCTGTCCACGGCGACGTTCGTCGAGGACAACCGCGAGGACATCGTCTCCGCCGCCGACGAGGCGGCCGACCTGAGCGAGAAGGCCGCCGAGCTGGCCGAGGACCTGCCCGGGTACATCGAGGACGCCGAGGACGCCCGCGAGAAGCTCGACGAGCTGGACGAGGGCCTGGAGGAGCTGGCCGAGGGCGCCGGGGAGCTGCGCGACGGCCTGAAGGAGGCGTCCACCGCCTCCGGCGAGCTCGACGAGGGCCTGGGGCTGCTCAGCGAGGGCTCCGGCGAACTCCACGAGGGGCTGGGCGAGCTGTCCGAAGGCTCCGACGAGCTGGCCGGCGGGCTGGAGGACGGGGTCGGGGAGATCCCCACCTACAGCGACGCGGGCCGGGAGAACGCGGGCGACATGATGAGCGCCCCGGTCCGGCTGAGCAGCGAGATCGACAACGAGGCCCCCGACTACGGCACCGGGTTCGCGCCGTTCTTCGTCCCGCTGTCCCTGTGGGTGGGCGCGATGGTGGTGTTCATGGTGCTGCCGGCGCTGTCCACGCGCGCCCTGGCCTCCTCCGCCCCCTCCTGGCGGGTGGCGCTGGCCGGGCGGATCGCCCCGATGCTGCTGGGGTTCGGGCAGGTGGCCGTCATGATGGCGGCGCTGCACCTGCTGCTGGGGCTGCAGTCCTGGAACTGGCCGGTGCTCATCGCGTTCCTGCTGCTGACCGCCGCGGCGTTCGCCGCCACGGTCCAGTACCTGAACGTGCGGTTCGGCGCGGCCGGGCGGGTGGTGGCGCTGGCGCTGCTGGTGCTCCAGCTGACCTCGGCCGGCGGCACCTACCCGATCGAGACCAGCCCGTCGTTCTTCCAGGCGATCGGCCCCTACCTGCCGCTGCACTGGGGGGTGACCGCCCTGCGCAACCTGACGGGCGGCGGCGACCTGGACCTGGTCTGGCCCGCGTTCGGGGTCATGGCCCTGTGGCTCGTCGTGCCCCTGCTGCTGACCTGGATGACCGTGGACCGCAAGAGGGTGTGGACGATGAGCGCCCTGTACCCCTCCCTGAAGCTCTGAACAGGGCCGTGGGAGCGATGCCCGCGGCGGCGCCGGAGGAGTTCCGGTGCCGTTCGGGGGCAGAATGGACCGGATGAGTGTGAGCACCCCCGACCGACCCGTGAGCAACCGCCGCGAAGCCACCCGCAGGCGGCTGTTCGAGGCCGCCGTGACCCTGATCTCCGAGCAGGGGTACGGCGCCACCACCGTCGACGAGATCGCCGAGCGCGCGGGCGTGGCCAAGGGCACCGTCTACTACAACTTCGGCGGCAAGAGCGAGCTCTACACGGCGCTGATGGAATGGGGCATCACCCGGCTGGCCGACACCCTCAAGGAGGCGGCGCCCGACCCGGACGCCGACCCGGCCGAGGCGCTGACGGCGGTCCTGCGGGCCGGGGTGGAGTTCATCGGAGCGCACGAGGCCCTGGCCCGGCTGCTCATGGCCGAGGCCTGGCGGACCAACCGGACCTGGTACACCACGGTCCGCCAGATCCGCACGGAGGCGATCGGCGTCGTCACCGCGCGCCTGGACGCGCTGGCCGCCATCGGACGGCTCCGGCCGGACCTGGACACCGGGCTTGCGGGATCCGCACTGTTCGGCATGGTGGTGACGGTGGCCCTCGACTGGCGGACCCTCCAGCCGGACCGGCCGGCGGAGGAGGTCCACGCCACCCTGACCCGGATGGTCCACGGCCTCCTGGGGACGTCCGACTCCCCCGCAGACCCCTGAGAGGACGCCTGACATGGCCTCGCTGTACCCGCTGCTGCCCTTGCTGTCCGGGCTGGTCATCCTGGCGGTGGTCACCCGCGACACCCGGCTGGAGCTGCGCCTGATCCGCCACGGGGTGCGCGCCAAGGGGCGGGTCATCGGCTACCGCGAGACCTCGACGGCCTCGCGGATGGTCGTGCAGTTCCGCACCGAGGACGGCCGGGAGGTGCACGCCGAGCACGAGAACACGGGGTGGACGGCCTCGCGGGCGGGTGAGATCGTCACCGTCTCCTACGACCCCGAGACCCCGGAGCTGGCCCGCATCGTGTCGGCGCCCTGGCTGTCGCACTGGGTGCGCGGCATGTTCGCCGCCCTGGGCGCGATCCTGGTCGCCGCCGGGGTGCTGCTGGGCTACCTCGCCTGGGACCTCGACTGGGACCCGGGAAGCTAGGGCCTGTTCTTCGGGTGTTCTCCTGTGCTACCGGGGGGTTCGTGAGGCGCCCGGCGGGGTTCTGGAGGCCCCGGAGGAGCGGTCCGAGGAACGAGGACCGCGACGGAGGGGCCGAAGGTTCCCGCCCTCAGGGGGCGCCGAACAAGGTGGCCGGGCTGCGGCCGCAGGCCGTCCGTTGAGGGTGGTGGCGGGCGACGGGCGGGCCGAAGCGCAGCGGAGGTTCACAAGGACACGGCCCGGGCCGCGGCGGGTTCGCGGGGCTCGGAGTAGCGGACCAGGCGGGACGGCAGCGAGCCGTCGGTGATCGCCCGGGTGCGCACGCGGGTGCCGCACAGCAGGTCGGCCAGGCCGACCCGGTCCGGGCGGACCAGCGCCGAACTGGCGTGCACCACCACGACGGCGAGCGCGATCCACGGGTGGCCGAACGCGGTGAGCAGCGCCACCGGGGCGGTGAGCAGCGCGGTGCGCGCCAGCACCCGCGGGCGGGAGGCGGGGGCCGGGCGGGCGGGCTCGGTGAGCGCCAGCCGGACGGCGGCGCGGCCGGGGGTGCAGCGGTCCCGGCGCACCTGCGGCACGAACACCCCGAAGACGGCGGCGGTGCCCAGCAGCACGGCGGTGCGGACGTGCCCGTCGGGGTCGGAGCCGATCACGCCCACGGCGGTCATGGCGGCGGTCAGGGTGCCCGCCCCGTACCACCACAGGCCCAGGTCGAGCAGGGTGCCCAGGGTGCGGCGGGTGAGGTCGGGCGCGACCCGGTCGGGCACCGCGCCCGGCCAGCCGCGGGTGTCGCCCCAGGGCCACAGCGGCAGCAGGAACCGGGCGAGCAGCCAGCCGGCGGCGGTCCCCGCGGCGCCGAGCGCGACGAACAGCGGGGACGCCTCGGCGTAGGCGCAGGGGTACACGCCCAGCAGGCCGGTGCCGCGGACGGCGTCGGCGGCCAGGGCCAGGCCCGTCCCCAGCAGCAGGGTGACGACCGGGCCGCGGCGGAAGCGGTCGCGGGCCAGCCAGCCGACGGGCAGGAAGAGCGCGAAGGCCAGGACCGGTCCGTACCGCTCGGCGGCCCCCTGTCCCGCCCCGGGCGAGCACAGCCCGTCGACGGCGGCGGGCAGCGGCCAGACGGCGTAGGCGGCCAGGGCCAGGCCGGCCGCCAGCGCGGCGAGGCTGGCGCGGCCGGGGCGGCCGTACAGCCGGCCGTAGCGCCGGTGCTGTCCGCGCAGGTAGAGGGCGGCGGCGAGGAGGACGAGCAGGGGAACGGCGACGACGGCCACGTCCACGGCCCCCTGCCCGGTGCCGAACGGTCGGATCACGCGCACTGCCCTCCCTGCTCCCTGTCCAGGGCGCAACGGTAGTACGCCGGGCGACTCTCCGGGTGTCGAACGCCGCTTTGAACCGATATGGTCGCTTTCGAACGTCGTCACACGGAGCACTTCTTGCACTTCGCTCCGCAATATGTGACATTCGCCCTATAGGCCCCCAGGGGCCGCCCACCCCAATAGTCCCGACCCTCCAGGCGGACGTTCCGCCTCGTCATGGCAGACTGCCTCCACCACCCGGATATTTCGTCGTTTCTCTGCCGAGATACGATCCCCGACGCCGAAATGCCGCGTTTGTGGTTACCCTGCGGTAGGTCCCGTGTCGCGACACCCCCGAGCGCACGCGGCCCGCAGGGCGGGCGACCCCCTCAAGGGCCCGCGGTGTCGAGGACCGGGCACCGGTCGGGACGGCGCCCCTGATACCGCACCCCGAGAAGACTTTCGACGCGGATCGACAGGAGAACCGTGCAGGCAGTACCCCCGAGACGCGGGCGGACGATCGCGTCCCGCATCCGCGCAATGGTCACGATCCCCACGGCGGCCCTGCTCGCCCTGTGGCTGATCCTCACCCTGGTGTTGGCCTTCGACGCCGGGCTGAAGCTGATCCGGGCCTCGGCGACCGACGACATGGTCACCCCGGCCGCCGTGGGCCTGGTCGACGCCATGCGCGAGCGCGCGCGCAGCATCGCCTACATCGAGCACTCCGACGACCCGGAGCTGGCCGCCGAGCTGGCCGAGGCCCGGGAGAGCACGGACGCCTCGCTCGGTGTGGTCATCGGCGACCTCATCGGGTTCGTCGACCTGGCCCCCGGCGAGGCCGGACACCACATCACCATGCTCCACGAGGAGTACGGGCGGATCGACGAGATCCGGGCGGGCGTGGACGACGGCTCCCTCTCCCGCGACGAGGTCCTGGAGTACTACAACGAGTTGGTCCTGCACGGTGCCGACACGTTCGACAGCCAGGGCCGCACCGGCAACGAGCTGGAGTCCGTCAACCCCGGTTTCAGCGCGGTCTACATGTTCCGCACCGTCGACCTGTTCGCCCGCGCCGACGCCCAGCTCGCGCAGGGCTTCGCCGACGACGAGCTCACCTGGGAGGACCAGCTCGCCTTCGCCGAGCTCGTCAGCTCCTACCGCCACCTGCTGGATGCCAACGGCCCCTACATCTCGGGCCCCGGACAGGCCGAGCGGCTCGAAGCGGTGCTGGACAGCCCCGAGTTCGCGCGGCTCACCGAGATGGAGGCGCGGATCATCGAGCGGCGGATCGAGACCGAGTCCGTCACCGACCCGGTCACCCTCGCCGTCACCGACGTCGAGGACCTGTCCATGCCGGTGAACCGCGACGAGTGGGCCGCCGACCACGCGTACGTGCTGGGCGAGCTCACCGAGATCGGCGCGGACGAGGCGTTCTACGCCGCCGACGTCACCCGGGAGCAGGCCCACCGGGCCGTGTTCGTCGCCGTCGGCGGCAGCCTGGGCGTCGCCGCCGTCTTCAGCGTCGCCTTCCTGCTGGCCCGCCGCTCCTCCCGGTCGCTCACCGGCCGCCTGCTGCGCCTGCGCAACGACGCCAACGACCTGGCCGAGCAGCGCCTGCCCGAGCTCATGGACCGGCTGCACCGAGGCGAGCGGGTGGACACCGACGCGATGCTGCCGCTCATGGCGACCAGCGACGACGAGATCGGCGACGTGGCCCGCGCGTTCAACACCGCCCAGCGGGCCGCGGTCGACGAGGCCGTCCAGCAGACGGAGCTGCGCCAGGGCATCAACCGGGTGTTCCTCAACATCGCCCACCGCAGCCAGACCCTGGTCCACCGCCAGCTGCGCCTCCTGGACAAGATGGAGCGCGAGCAGGAGGACCCCGAGCAGCTCGCCCAGCTGTTCAAGCTCGACCACCTGGCCACCCGCTCCCGCCGCAACGCCGAGAACCTGCTGATCCTCGGCGGCGAGGCCCCCGGGCGGACCTGGCACCGGCCGATGCCGCTCATCGATGTGCTGCGCGGCGCCATCTCCGAGTCCGGTGACTACACCCGGGTCAAGCGCGAGCGGATCGCCCGCGTGCACCTCAACGGCCCGGCCGTCGCCGACGTCATCCACCTGGTCGCCGAGCTGGTCGACAACGCCGCCATGTTCTCGCCCCCGCACACCCAGGTGCGCCTGAGCAGCGACGACGTGCCCAACGGTGTGACGATCGAGATCGAGGACCGCGGCCTGGGCATGACCGAGGAGGAGCTGGCCTCCGCCAACCGGCTGCTGGCCGACCCGCCCGAGTTCGACGTCATGCGCCTCAACGAGAAGATGCGCCTGGGCCTGTTCGTGGTGTCCCGCCTGGCGCACCGGCACGGCATCAAGGTGCACCTGCGCCCGTCGCCGTACGGCGGCGTGCAGGCGATCGTCCTGCTGCCGCACGAGATCATCACCGGCGAGCGCTCCTCGCTGCCCGCCTCCGAGGAGCAGGACGGCGACATCTGGGAGGTGCGCGAGATCATCGACCACGCCCCCGGCCGCGCCCTGGAGTCCGGTCCCACCCCGGTCCTGGCCCCGGTGCCCGCGGACGCGGGGACCCCGGCCGCCGACGCGGCGGAGGACTCGCGGGCCGGTGACGCCCCGTCCGCCGGCGCGGAGTCCGGGGACGGCGCGACCGCCGGCGCCGAGGCGCCCCCCGCCACCGCCGGCACCGACGTCCTCGACGGTGTCGACGTCCTCGCCGGGGACCCCGGCCCCCGGCCGCCCCTGCCCACCCGCCGGCCCGCCATCAGCGCGGTCCCCGGTCCCGGGCCAGCCGCGCCGGAGCGGGTCGAGGCGGGCGGCGGACGGCCCTCCCTCCCCAAACGCCGTCCCCAGGAGAACCTGGCCCCGCAACTGGCCGCCGACCCCGAGCCCTCTGCTCGGAACGGTGACGCGGCGGGGGCCCCGGCCCCCGGCGCGGGCGGCGTCGACGGCGCCGAGCGGCTGGCGCGCCTGCGCCGGAACATGACCGCGTTCCAGAAGGGGACCGATCGCGGTCGGCGCGAAGGCAAGCAGCAGACCCACGAGACCGACAAGGACGACTGACAGTGACGAGTACTCCCGAACGCATCGAGCGCGAAGGCTCGGGCAAGAAGGACATCGACTGGCTGCTGGACGAGTTGCTCGAGCGCGCGGTGGGCTCCCGGCACGCCATCGTCCTCTCCGCGGACGGCCTGCTGATCGGCCGCTCGCGCGAGCTGGCCAAGGAGGACGCCGAGCACCTGTCGGCGGTCGCCTCCGCCTTCCAGAGCCTGGCCCGGGGCACGGGCCGGCACTTCGACGGCGGCGATGTGCTCCAGACCGTGGTCGAGATGGAGCGCGCCTACCTCTTCGTCACCGGCGCGGGCCGGGGCGCCTGCCTGGCGGTCCTGGCCGAGGAGAGCGCCGACGTGGGCCTCATCGCCTACGAGATGAACGTCCTGGTCGAGCAGGTGGGCCGCTACCTCGACGCGGCACCCCGCCATGAGGGAGCGACCGGAGAAGCCACGCGATAGGGGGCGGCCATGCAAGCGCACGACGCATTCGATCCGGGCACGGATCCCCACGGCCCGCCGCACCGCGACGCGGTCGGCGGGTACGGGGACGCGGAGCCGGGCGGACCGGACGGCCCGGAGGCCGGGCCGCTGGTCCGTCCGTACGTGATCGCCCAGGGGCGCGACCACGCCGACACGGTCAAGCTGGACATGATCAGCGTGGTCATCGCGGCCAAGCGGGCCGAGGTCGACGAGATGGCCCTGGAGCCCGAGCAGATCCGGATCCTGGAGCTGTGCCGCCGCCCCCTGTCGGTCGCCGAGCTGTCGGCCCACCTGGACATCCCGGTGGCCGTCGTGAAGGTCCTGCTCAGCGACCTCCTCAACCGCGGGCTCGCCCTGGCCCGCGCCCCCTACACAGCGAAGAGCCCGGTCAGCCGGGACGTACTCCAGGCGGTTCTCGATGGCATCCAGCGACTCTGACCTCTCCCGGGACATCGTTCCGTCCGCACTGAAGATCCTGGTCGCGGGCGGCTTCGGGGCCGGCAAGACCACCCTGGTGGGCTCGGTGAGCGAGATCGCCCCGCTCAGCACCGAGGAGGTGATGACCGAGGCCAGCTACGGCGTGGACGACCTGTCGGGCGTGGAGTCCAAGACGACCACGACGGTGGCGCTGGACTTCGGCCGCATCACCATCAGCCCCAGCCTGGTGCTGTACCTGTTCGGCACGCCCGGCCAGGAGCGCTTCTGGTTCATGTGGGAGGAGCTGTCGGAGGGCGCCCTGGGCGCCATCGTCATCGCCGACACGCGCCGCCTGGAGACCTGCTTCGCCGCGGTGGACTTCTTCGAGCGGCGGGGGGTGCCGTTCGTCGTCGCGGTGAACTGCTTCGACGGCGCGCACCAGTACGAGGCGGAGGAGGTGCGGGCGGCGCTGACCCTGGACCCGGCGATCCCGGTGGTCCTGTGCGACGCGCGCGTGCGCTCCTCGGCCAAGCAGGTCCTGCTCACCCTGGTCACCCGGGTCGCCGAGCGCATGGCCGCCTGAGCCGGGGCGCACCGCTCTTCTCGGGGCGGGCGGGTCGCGGACCCGCCCGCCCCGCGTGTTGCGCGGGCCCGTACGGGGGGTTACGAACCGGACACGGTTAGGGTTCGGCGGAGTGGCCACTGGGCCCGGAGTCCTTGTACAAAAGGACATTCCGGGTAAAGTGCGCTCCGTGGCACGTCACGGATGTGCCCCGCCCCGCCGACCATGGACCCGTCACGGGCGGGCCCGCAGAGGTGACTGGAGTTGACTCCCCCATGAAGCGGTTCGAGTGGCGCGACCGGATCCACGCCCTGGACGCCGAGGCAGACTGCGAGGAGATCGTGCGCATCCTGGCGACGCACGAGTTCCCGTGGGACATCGAGCAGGCGCTCGGCCTGGCCCTGTACCGGACCTACGCGGTGCCGAGCGTCGGGGAGCTGCTGGCGCACACACAGGAGTTCACCGAGCGCACCCAGCACCGCTACGACGACACCGCGCTCATCCTCAACGACATCATGGAGCACGGGTTCGGCCCGGGGCGGGGACGCGACGCCCTGCGGCGGATGAACCAGATGCACCGGTCCTACGACATCTCCAACGACGACTACCGCTACGTCCTGAGCACCTTCGTCGTCATGCCGGTGCGCTGGCTCAACGACTACGGGTACGGCTGGCGCCGGCTGTCCGACCACGAGATCGCCGCGAGCACCAACTACTACCGCAGGCTCGGCAGGCACATGGGGATCAAGGACATCCCCGGGACCTACGCGGAGTTCCACGAGCTGTTCGACTCCTACGAGAAGGAGCACTTCGCCTACACCGAGGGCGGCCGGGCCGTCTCCGACGCCACCCTCGGGCTGATGGTGGACTTCTACCCGGCCTGGCAGCGCCCGCTGGTGCGCCCCTTCACCAAGGCGCTGCTGGACGACCGCCTCATCACCGCGTTCCGCTACCCCGAGCCGTCCGCCGCCTGGCGCTCCCTGGCCGCGGGCGCGCTGCGCCTGCGAGCGAGGGCGGTCCGGTTCATGCCGCCGCGCACCGAGCCGCGCTGGGCCCGGCAGAGCCCGAACGTCCGCGGCTACCCCGGCGGCTACGACCCCTCGCGCATCGGCACCTTCCCCCAGGGCTGCCCCGTGCCCCACGGCATGGCCACCGTGGAGGTGCCCGCCACCGGCGCACGGGTCCCCGCGGACGGCCAGGCCCTGGCCCCCGAGGGGGCGACGCCCGCCGAGACCCCCGAGGCCACCGGTACCGACTGATCCCGCCGATCCCGCACGCGCCCCCCGCCTCTCCCCTAACCCCGAAGGAGCCGCTGATGAAGCGTTTCGATTTCCGCGACGAGATCCACCGCCTGGACGCCGAGGCCGACTGCGTGCGGATCATGCAGATCCTCAACGCCCACGAGTTCCCGTGGGACATGGGCCGGGCCCTGGGCATCGCCCTGTACCGGACCTACGCGGTGCCGAGCATCGGGGAGCTGCTGGGCGGGACGGACGAGTTCACCGGCAAGACCCAGAAGCGCTACGACGACACCGCGCTCATCCTCAACAGCATGATGCGGTACGGGTTCGAGCCCGGCCAGGGCCGCGACGCCCTGCGGCGGATGAACCAGATGCACCGGTCCTACGACATCTCCAACGACGACTACCGCTACGTGCTCAGCACGTTCGTCGTCATGCCGGTGCGCTGGCTCAACGAGTACGGGTACGGCTGGCGCCGGCTGTCCGACCACGAGGTCTCGGCGATCGTCCACTACTACCGCAGGCTCGGCAGGTACATGGGCATCAAGGAGATCCCGGAGACCTACGAGGGGTTCCGGGACCTGCTCGACGCCTACGAGAAGGAGCACTTCGCCTACACCGAGGGCGGTCGCAGGGTCTCCGACGCCACCCTCGACCTCATGGTGACCTTCTACCCGCCGCGGGTGGCCGGGCTGGCCCGCCGGTTCTCCATGGCGATCCTGGACGAGTCGCTGATCGAGACGTTCCGCTACGAGCCGCCGTCCAAGGCCTGGCGCAGGTCGGCGGACATCGCGCTGAAGATCCGCGCCAAGGTCGTGCGCCGGATGAAGCCGCGCGAGGAGCCGTTCTGGGCCGACCAGAACCCGAACATCCGCAGCTACCCCGGCGGCTACGACGTCAACAGGATCGGCACGTTCCCGGCGGGCTGCCCGGTCGCCCACGACGTGGACCCGGTCGCGCACGAGGAGCTGTACGGGAAGAAGGACGGCGCCTCCGCCGAGGCCGCCGAGGCCCCCGTGACCGCCGAGGCCGCAGCGGACGGGCGCGCGTGACCGCCACCTCCGAGCCCACGGCCGCCGGGACCGCCGCGCCCCCGGCGGCGGGCCCCCTGCCCCGCTCGGTGCACGCCTGGTACGGCAGCGGCGCGGTGGCCACCGGCGTCTTCAACACGGTGCCCGGCCTGCTGCTGCTCATCTACCTCACCGACACGCTCGCGGTGAGCCCGGCGGTGGCCGGCCTGGTGGTGCTGCTGCCCAAGCTGGTGGACCTGGCGGTCAGCCCCTACATCGGGGTCTGGTCGGACCGGACCCGCTCCTCCTGGGGACCGCGGCGGCCGTGGATGCTGGCCGGCGCGCTGACCCTGCCGCTGCTGTTCGCCGCGATGTTCGCCGGCCCGCCGCTCCAGGGGAACGGAGCGGCGGTGTACGTGGCGGCGGTGTTCGTCGCCGCGGCGCTGGCGTCGTCGGCCTTCCAGGTGCCGCACGCGGCGATGCCCGGGGAGATCACCTCGGACTACCACGAGCGGTCGACGTTCACCGCGTGGCGGACCGTGTTCGTGGGCCTGGCCCTGATGCTCGGCGGGGCGCTGGCCCCCGTCGTCCAGAACGCGCCCGCCGACGAGGTGGCCGGGTACCGGCTCATGGGCGCGCTGATGGGCGTCGTGCTGCTGGTGTCCATGCTGGGCACGGTGGTCGGCACCCGCCGGGCGCCGCGCACCGTGTTCCCGCACCGCACCGAGGGCATGGCCGCCCAGCTGCGGACGGCGCTGACGCACCGGCACTTCCGGGTGCTGTTCCCCGCCCAGCTGCTGATGTCCGTGGCCAGCGGCACGATGGTGGCGGGCGTGCCGTACGTGACCGCGAACGTCATGGGCGAGCCCGCCTACACGAGCATCCTCATGGTGTGCGTGCTGGTCCCGCTGATGGCCGCCGCTCCGCTGTGGCGGCGGGTCTCCGTGCGGGTGGACAAGCGCCGGGCCGCCGCCTACGCGGCCGCGGTGTTCTCCGCGGGCGCTCTGGGGCTGCTGTGCATCCCGCTGGGGGGCGTGCCGGTCGCGGTCGCCTCCTCGGTGCTGGTGGGCATCGGCCTGTCGGGGACGATGCTGCTGCCGTGGTCGATGCTGGCCGACTGCCTGGCCGCCACCGACGACGGCCGCCGCCAGGGCGGCGTGCTGTCGGGCGTGTGGACGGCGGGCGAGGCGCTGGCCCAGTCGGTGGGCACCGGCCTGCTGTCGCTGTCGCTGGCCCTGAGCGGCTACGTGGAGTCGGGCGCGGGCGAGGTCGTCCGGCAGAGCGACGAGGCGCTGCGGGGCATGCTGATCGGCAGCACCCTGGTCCCGGCCGCGGTGATGCTGCTGTGCCTGGTGCCGCTGGCGTTCTACCGCCTCACCGAGGCCGACACCGCCCCGGCCGCCGGAGCGCCGGAATGATCCGCGGGGCCCGCCGGAGCGCGGGCCCCGCCCGTGTCCCCCTCAGGGCGTGAGGACGACCGCCCCGCGCCCGTGACCGGAGTCGAGGATCCGGTGCGCGCGGGCGGCCTCGGCCAGAGGCAGGACCTCGCGCAGCTCCACCGCGTACTCGCCGCGCTCGTACAGGCCGACCACCGAGGCCAGCCGCTCGGCCGAGCGGACCCCGTCGACGGCCGCCGTGCCGAACCGGGCCGGGGCGTCCGGGGAGACCATGCTCAGCACCCTCTCCGGCGCGCCGACGATCTCCAGGACCTGCCGCAGCGAGGCGTCGTCGCGGGCGTCGTACCCGGCGTCGACCCCGTCCGGCGCGACGGCCCGGACCTGCTCGACCATGGTGTCCCCGTAGGTGACCGGGACCGCGCCCAGTGCGCGCAGGTGGCCGTGGTGGCGCTCGGAGGCCGCGCCGATCACCCGGTCCGCGCCCCGGAGCAGGGCCAGCCGCACGATCGCCGAGCCCAGGCCGCCGGCGGCGGAGTTGACGAACAGGGTGTCGCCGGGGCCCACCCCGAGCGCTTCCAGGACCATGACCGCCCCCTGCCCCCGGGCGGGCAGGGCCGCCGCCTCGGCCTCCGGCAGGGCGTCCGGCCGGGGGACGACCTGGTCGGCGCCGACGACGATGTGTTCGGCGTAGGCGCCGAAGGTGGAGAAGCCCAGGACCGGGGTCCCGGCTGCTGGTCCCGCGGTCCCCTCGCCGAGGGCGTCCACGGTTCCGGCGAACTGGTTCCCGGGGACCAGCGGCAGGTCGATCCGGTCGCGCCAGGGGAGCTCGCCCCGGCGGATCCGCGCGTCGAGGGGCAGCGTGCCGACGGCGGCCACGCGGACGCGGACCTGTCCGGGGCCGGGCTCGGGCAGGGGCAGGTCGACGGGGGTCAGGACCTCGGGGTCCCCGAAGCGGGTGATGGCGACGGCGTGCACGGTGCCTCCGTGGGTTCAGGCGTCCCGGTCGGGACGGGTGGCGGGCAGCAGGAGTGCGGGGAGCAGGGCGGCGGCGGTCAGGGCGGCCATCCACCAGAAGGCCGCCTGGAAGGCGGGGACCGGGTCGGCGGAGGCCGCGCCGCCCGTCAGGACCAGGGCGAGCCCGGCGGTCCCGGCCGCCGCGCCGACCCGTTGCAGCACGTTGAGGGCGACGGTGGCGTGCGGGATCCGGTCGGCTTCCAGCCCCCGGTAGGCGGCGGCGAGCAGGGGCACCGAGGCGGTGCCCAGGCCTGCGCCGCGGACGAAGAGGGCGGCGCCGAGCCACCACTGCGGGGTGTCGGCGGTGGCGAGCGCGAAGGGGACCGTGGCCAGGGCCGCCACGGCCAGCCCCGCGACCACGAGGTGGCGGGGGGCGAGCCGGTCGGCGGGGCCGCCGACGCAGAGGACGGCCAGGGCCACCCCGGCGCCCATGGGGGCCAGCAGCAGTCCGGCGTCCAGGGGGTCGGCCCCGGAGACGCGCTGGTGGAAGAGCGGCAGCAGGAACATGCCGCCCCAGATGCACAGCCCGAAGACGAACATGAGCGCGGCCCCGTTCCGGAACGGCGCGTGGGCGAACAGCCGCAGGTCCAGGGCGGGCGGCGGCGCTCCCTCGCGGGGCCGCAGGGCGCGCAGCGCGAAGCCGGAGAGCAGCAGGGCGCCGAGCCCGGCCCACAGGGGGCCGGCCCAGGACGTCAGGGAGGACAGCCCGTGCAGCAGGGCGACCAGGCCGAGGGAGAGCAGGGCCAGGCCCGGGGGGTCGAGGCGTTCGGAGCGGTCGGATCCACCCCGGGGGATCCCGCGCACGGCGAACAGGACGGCGACCGCGACCAGGGGCAGGACCAGGGCGAACACCCAGCGGTGGCCCAGGGACTCCAGGACCGCTCCCCCGGCGACCGGGCCGAGCACGGGGGCGAGCTGGCCGGGCACGCTGATCAGGGCCATGGCCCGGCCCACGCGCCCGGGTCCGGCGGCCCGGGCGAGGATCGCCATGGTGAGCGGCAGGACCATGCCGCCGCCGAACCCGGTGAGGGCCCGCGTCACGATGAGGGACTCCAGGGACCAGGCCGCGCAGGACAGGGCGGCACCGGCCCCGAACAGGGTGAGCGCGCCGATCCAGGCCGTGCGGGGGCCGAACCGGTCCAGGGCCCAGCCGACGACGGGGATCGCGGCGGTCATGGCCAGGAGGTTGGCGGTGACGACCCACTGCACCCGGGACACGGGTGCGTCGAAGGCGTCGGAGAGGTCGTCGACCGCGACGGTGACGACGGTGCTGTCGGCCAGGGCGGCGAAGGCTCCGGCCAGGAGGACGGCGGTGAGCCGGACCAGGGGTGCGTCGAGGCGTTCCCGGCCCCGCGTGCGGGGGGCTTTCTCGGACATGAAAAGTAAACTACACCGTGCAGTGTAGATTTGTCGCCGTGCCGTATCCGACCGCCGGATCGGGGAATACGCTGCTGGAGAGCCCGCCGCGACCCGACCCGAACGGACCCACCCGATGACCGCCCAGCGCCCCGCTCCCCCGCCGACCTGCGGCCGTCCCGCCAAGCACGCGGCCATCCTCGACGCGGCCCGGCGGGTGTTCCTGCGCGAGGGCTACACCCGCGCGAGCATGGACGCGATCGCGGCCGGCGCCGCAGTCTCCAAGCGCACCGTCTACAACCACTTCGGCGACAAGGAGGGCCTGTTCTCCGCGATCGTCGAGCAGAGCAGCGCCGCGGTCGCCGAGGACTTCGCCGCGACGGCCGCCCGCCACCTGGCCGACCCCGCGGACGCCGAGGAGGCCCTGGTCGCCTTCGGCGACGCGTGGGCCTCCCCCGGGCTGCACCGCCCCGACCACGGGGCGCTGGTGCGGCTGCTCATCGCCGAGGCGCTGCACTTCCCCGACGCCGTCCGGGTGTGGCTGGACACCGGCCCCGGGCCGGTCCGCCGGGGCCTGGCCGCGCGGCTGCGCACGATGGCCGACCGGGGCCTGCTCGACATCCCCGGCGGAGGGGAGGAGACGGCCGCCGAGCACTACGTGGCGCTGGTGCAGACCCCGGCGACCAACCGGTCGTTCTTCAACGCGGCCCCCCTGGAGGAGGCCGAGCGCCGGGCCCTGGTCCGCTCCGGCGTCACCGCGTTCCTGCGCATCTACGGCCCCGGCCGGTCCTAGCGGCCCAGGCGGCGCCAGATCGGGCGCGGCATCAGCCGCATGCCCGCGAAGACCGGGGCGAGCACGCGCGGCGCCCACACCGTGGTCGCCCCCGAGCGCAGCCCCGCCGACACGGCCTCGGCGACCTGGGCGGGGGTGGCCGGGAACGGCGCCGGGTCCACGTGCGCCGACATCCGGGTGGGCACGTAGCCGGGGCGCACCACCAGCACCCGCGCCCCGCTGCCGTGCAGGGAGTCGGCCAGCCCCTGGGCGAACCCGTCCAGGCCCGCCTTGGCCGACCCGTACACGAAGTTGAACCTGCGCACCCGCACCCCGGCCACCGACGACAGCACCACCAGCGCCCCGTGGCCCTGCTCGCGCAGGCGGGCGGCGACCGCCAGCCCGGCGGAGACGTGCCCGGTGTAGTTGACCGCCGCCGCGCGCGCCGCGGCCGCCGGGTCGGCCTCGTAGTCGGCCTGGGTGCCGAGCACGCCGAACGCGTCCACGACCACGTCGAGGTCGCCCACCAGGGCCACCGCCCCGTCGACCGTGGCGGTGTGGGTGTCGGGGGCGGTCGCGTCGAACTCCAGCGAGTGGACCTTCGCGCCCAGGGCGGCCAGGGCGGCCGGGGGCTCGGCGACGCCGCCGCGGGCGGCCAGCACCACCTCGCGGGCGCCCTCGCGCACCAGACGTTCGACGATGGCCAGGCCGATCTCGCTGCGGCCGCCGAGCAGCAGTACGGTCCGCACCGTTCCCACCGAGTCGCGCATGTGCCTTGGATGTCCTTCCGGGTGACGAACGCGGATGTTTCAGAGCAGCCGCAGGCGGCGGGCCAGGTCGGAGACGAGCACCCCGTCGGGGTCGACCCGCTCCCGGACCTTGCGCCAGGCGGGCAGGTCGGGGTACATGGCGTGGACCGTCTCCGCGTCGGCCCGGCCGTCCTTGGCCAGGTAGAGGCGGCCGTCCGCGGCCAGCAGGAGCTCGTCGAAGCGGCGCAGCATGCGGCCCAGGCCCGGCAGCCCGGCGGGCAGGTCCACGGCCAGCGTCCACCCGGGCCGGGGGAACGACAGGTGGCCGCCGGTGCCCTCGCCCAGCCTCTTGAGCACGGTGAGGAACGACGGCGCCCCCGCCCGGGACAGCCCCTCCATGATCCGGACCAGGGTGTCCTCGGCCCCGAACGGCACCACGAACTGGTACTGCACCAGCCCGTGCGGCCCGTACAGCCGGTTCCAGCCGCGGACGGCGTCCAGCGGGTGGAAGAACCCGGCGATCGGCTGGGCCTCCCCGCGCCTGCGCCGGGGCGCAGCGCCCCGGTACACGGCGTTGAACGCGCCCACCGTCCAGGAGTTGAGCAGCCCCGGCGGCGCCCACGGCGGGGCGGCCAGCGGGCTGCCCGCGCGGTGGCGCAGCGGGTCGCGGCGCAGGGCGGGCGGCAGGTCGCGCGGGCCGGCGTGGTCGGCGCGGGTCAGCACCCCGCGCCCCATCGCGCTCCCCTTGGCGAGCAGGTCCACCCAGCACACCGTGTACCGGTAGTCGGCGTCGGTGCGCGACATCAGGTCCAGGGTGGCGTCCAGGGAGTCGGTGCGGTCGGTGTCCACCCGCATGTAGGAGGTCTCCACCGGCAGCACGGCCAGGGTCGCCTCGGTGACGACCCCGGTCAGCCCCATCCCGCCCAGCGTCGCCCGGAACAGCTCGGCGTCCCCGCCGTCGGGGGTGAGGGTCAGCGTCTCCCCGGTGGGCGCGGCCAGGGTCAGGGAGCGCACGTGCGCGCCCAGGGAGGAGTCGGCGTGGTGGTTCTTGCCGTGCACGTCGGCGGCGATCGCCCCGCCCACGGTGACCTGCCGCGTCCCGGGGGTGACCGGCACGAAGTACCCGCGTTCGAGCAGGTGGGCGATGAGCCGTTCGAAGGACACCCCGGCCGGGACGGTGACCTCGCCGCGGTCGGCGTCCAGCCGGATGGGGCCGGTCAGTTCGGTGCAGTCCAGGACGGTGCCGCCGGCCGCCTGGGCGGCGTCGCCGTAGGAGCGCCCCAGGCCGCGGGCGAGCACTCCGCGCGGCCCCGCCTCGGCCAGGGCCCGCGCGACCTGCGCGGCGGAGCGGGGGCGCACGACGCGGGCGGCGGTCGGCGCGGTGCGGCCCCACCCGGTGAGGAGCACGGGGCGTTCCGGCTGCGAGGCCACGGAGGGTCCCCCTTAGAGGTAGATGCCCAGCCCCACCAGGAGGGCGAGGGAGACGAGGACGACCTGGAGGGGGCGGTCGCGCAGGGCGATCTCCTCCGGCTCCTCGCCCACGCCCCGGTCCACCAGCAGGTTGTAGCGCAGGACGAACATGATGAAGGGAACGATACTGCCCACGTGGAACAGGTT
The DNA here is from genome assembly GCF_019598965.1 of Nocardiopsis sp. MT53. NCBI lineage: Bacteria > Bacillati > Actinomycetota > Actinomycetes > Streptosporangiales > Nocardiopsidaceae > Nocardiopsis > Nocardiopsis sp. MT53. The sequence continues at coordinate 840,876 of NZ_CP080599.1, forward strand.
CTGCGCGCCGCCGTCCTGCTCCAGCGCCCACAGGCAGTAGGTGACGATCATCGCCGCCGACGCCATGGTGCGGGTCTGGGACAGGTACGTGGGGGTGTAGGCGCGCAGGGTGGCCCGGACCGGTCCGCCCGCGTCCCCCTTGTGCAGGGCGCGCAGCTCGGCCTCGCGCTTGCCGACCACGACCAGCAGTGCCGCCAGCGACACCACGATGACGAACCAGGAGGTCAGCGGGACGCCGACGGCGACGCCCCCGGCGACGGCGCGCAGCACGTGGCAGGCGGCGACCGCGACCAGGTCGCAGATCGCGATGTCCTTGAGGTAGCGCGTGTAGGCGAGGGTGAGCAGGACGTACCCGGCGAGGACGCCGGTGAGCAGCGGCTCGCCCAGGGCGAGGGAGGCCGCCGGGGCCAGGGCGCACAGGGCGATCCCCGCGGCCACCGCCAGAGGCACCGGGACCAGCCCGGCGGCGATGGGGCGGTGGCGCTTGCGCGCGTGGGCGCGGTCGCGCTCGACGTCGCGGACGTCGTTGAGCAGGTAGGTGCCGCTCGCCGCCGCGGAGAACAGCGCGAAGACCGCCGCGCACAGCAGCAGGGCGCGCGGTTCGGAGAGCGCCCCGGCCGCCGCCGGGGCGGCCAGGACCAGCAGGTTCTTCAGCCACTGGCGCGGGCGGCAGGCCCGCAGCAGGGCGAAGGGCAGGGTGTCGCGCAGACGGCGGTCACCGGACGGGGTCCCCCCGGTCCCGGTCCCCGGCACCACCGACGTCATCCGCTCACCCTCCCGGCCGCTCGGACGGACCCGCCCCGCCGGTCGCGGCGGGGACGGGGTCCGACGGGTCCTTCAGTTGTGGTGGGCACGGGATCGGCCGGTGAGGTGCAGGACGACTCCGATCCCGATGAAGCCGACGCCGACGATGAGGGCGGCGAGCGGGATCGTGGTGTGGATCAGCGGCAGCATGGTGCGGCCCTGCTCGGAGTTCTCCAGGGCGGTGCGGACGGAGGCGTCGTCGAAGACCAGCTCGGCGTCGAGCAGGGTCAGGACCTCCTCGCCGTCCACGACGACGACGCGGTTCTGGTGCTCGCTGACCTTGATCGGGGAGCCGGTGACCGGGTCGATCCAGTAGGTGCGGGTGATGGAGAAGACCTCGTCGCCGGTCACGTCGCCCTCGCCCTCCAGCCCGGCGACCGAGCGCGGCAGGGTGCGCTCGCCGATGACCTCGCCGTCGACGACCTGCTCGAAGCGGTAGACCTCGACGCCCTCGATCTCCTCGACGGCCTGGAACTCCATCGGGACCGGCTCCTTGACGGTGGTCTCGAAGAAGTCGTAGTCGCGCTGCTCGGTGAAGAAGGGGAACTTCCACGCCTGGCCGCTCTGGACGGTGGTCTCCTCGTTGACCATCGCGTCGCAGCAGTCGACGGCCTCGCCGGTGACCCGGTCGTGGCCGGCGCGGCGGCTGGTGGAGGTGATGCCGAAGTCGGTGTCGGCGTCCCGCAGCCAGGTGAACTGGTCCCAGACCACGATCTCGTCGGTGCTGGAGGCCACGTCGGCCCGGATGGTGACGCTGGCCTCCAGCGTGGCGTTCTCGACGAGCTCGACCTCCTCGATGTTGAAGTAGGTCGCCCCCTCGGCGACGTTGGTGTACTCGACGTAGTAGGTCAGGGGGGTCTTCATCAGGGAGCTGGACACCCACGTGCGCATGAGGGGTGCAACGGCGAGGAAGAAGACTCCAAACCCGATGAGAACGACCGCTATGGCACGGCGCATTTGCCCTCCTGGGCGATGTGAGTCTGGATCTGTAACGGGCTTCAGTGGAACTAGCTTCAGTTCCGGGTAGAGTACTGCCCAGTAGTGAACGACGTCACCAGGGCGTGTCTGAATTTTTATAACACGTTCTAGTGGACCGTGTTCCGACTCCTCCCCGTCCTGGAAGGCCCCATGGCGCCCATTCCCTCCGCGCCCGAGGACCCCACCGGCACCCCCTCCGGCGGCGCGCGCACCTCCTCCGCGGTCCCCGACCCCGCCCGGCTCCTGCCGCAGGTCGACGGCCGCCACGAGACTCTCGACGGCATCCGCGCCGTGGCCGCCCTCATGGTCCTGGTCTTCCACGTCGCCACCGAGACCGGCGACTCGCTGGCCCCCGGCGTCCTGGGCGGTGTGCTGTCGGCGTTCGACCTCGCGGTGCCGCTGTTCTTCACGCTGTCCGGGGTGCTGCTGTACCGGCCCTGGGCGCGGGCCGTCCTGGACGGGACGCCCTCCCCCTCCTCCCGCACCTACCTGTGGCGGCGGGTCGTGCGCGTGTTCCCCGCCTACTGGGTGGTGGCCCTGGCCGCGCTGCTGCTGTACTCGCGCGAGCACCTGGACTCGCCGCGGTACTGGCTGGAGGCCATGACCCTCACCTTCCCCTTCAACACCGACCCCTCGTGGGTGGGTACCGGCCCCTACGGCCTGGGGCAGATGTGGAGCCTGTCCGTCGAGGTGAGCTTCTACCTGCTGCTGCCGGTGTTCGCCCTGCTGCTGTCGCTGTGGGCCCGGCGCGGCCGGACCCCCGACGCCCGGGGCCGCCGCCTGCTGTGGGGCCTGGGGGTCATGGCGGTGCTGGGGTTCGCGGCGCTGCTGCCGCAGTTCCTGCCCGAGCCGCGCCACTACATGCACGCCTGGCTGCCGCGCACGCTGGGCATGTTCGCCGCCGGCATGGCGCTGGCCGTGCTGTCGGAGTGGGCCTGGCGCGAGTCCGGCCCCGACGGCCCGGTGCGGCGCTTCTGCCGCACCGTCGCCTCCGCCCCGGGGGTCTGCTGGGCGGCGGCGGGCGGGTTCTTCGCCCTGGCCGCCACCGACGCCACCGGCGGCCGGTTCATCGGCGCGGGCGACCTGTGGAGCTCGGCGTTCTCCTCCGCGGCCGACATCGGCTTCGCGTTCCTGATCATCGCCCCCGCCGCGCTCGCGCCCCGGCCGGCGGGCCCGCCGGCCCCGCTGCGCTCGGCCGAGGCCTGGCGCGGGGGCCGGTGGATGGAGGCGCTGCTGCGGCACCGGGTCTGCCAGTACCTGGCCAAGGTGTCCTACGGGGTGTTCCTGTGGCAGTTCCTGGCGCTGTACCTGTGGCGCGACTTCACCGGGCAGGAGATCTTCACCGGCGCGTTCTGGCTGGACATGGTGCCGGTGACGCTCGCGACGGTGCTGCTGGCCGCCGCCACCTACCGCTGGGTGGAGGAGCCGTCCCGGCGCTGGTCGCGCCGGTTCTTCCGGGAGCGGCGCCGGGCCTGAGGGCTCACTCCCCCTCCGCGGCCTCCCCGGCGTCCCCGTCCTCGGCGCCGTCCCCGGTCCCCTCCCCGGGCTCGGCGGGCTCCTCCTGGGAGAGCGGGATCGGGTGGCCGCCCTCCGCGTCCGGGGCCAGCCCGCCGATGGCCACCGCCGTCATGCACAGCTCGTCGCCCTCGGTGAGCAGGGAGAGGCGGTCCCCCTGCTGGGGCACCGGCAGGTGCCAGAAGCCGCCGTCGGGGGCCGCCGGCAGGACCGCCTCGATCCAGCCGCCGCCCACCGACACCACCAGCTGCGTGTCCGCGTCCGCGGTGTAGGCGACCGTCGCCACCTGTTGGGGGCCTCCCTGCGCCAGCGCGGGCCAGGACACCGCGCCCTCCAGCGTCCCCAGGCACTCGTCCTCGGGCCCGGGCAGGAACGTGCTGCTGAACAGGGTGTGCTCGCCCGGGACCAGGGTCCCCTCGTCGTCGAACACGTACGCGGCGGCGCCCTGCTCCGGGTGCGCGAACCGGTCCCCGTCCCGCTCCGGGGCCATCGGCGGCAGCACGTAGGAGGTGAGCCGCCGGTCGCCGTTCCAGTCCAGGACCACGTCCTCCGGGACCGGCCGCGGGTAGAACGCGCCCTCCTCCGGCAGGTCCGCCATGGAGGCGCGCACGTTGTCCATGTACTCGCGCAGCCGGTCGCCGTTGAGCGTCCCGGCGTAGGTGTAGGTGGAGTACAGGGCGCCCGCGGCGTAGCCGGCCGTCAGCACCGCGGCCGCGACCGCCCGGTTGCGCCGGGCCCGGCGGCCCGGTGCCGCGCGCGTGGTGAGCGGGACCCCGGCCGTGGAGACCGACTCCCGGGCGCGCTGCTCGCGCACCACGAGGAAGGCCAGCGCCAGGCACAGGGCGAAGACCAGCGCCGCGTCGGCCACGTACCGGGGGTCGGCCCCGGCCAGGCCGTGCCCGCGGCCGCGCGCGATCACGGTCGGGATCGCGTCCACGAAGACCAGGTAGCCCAGCAGCAGCGCCCACGCCCGCCAGGCGCGTCCGCGCAGCCACAGGCTGCTCAGGACGACGACGAGCCACATGACGCCCGCGCCCAGCACCACGAACCCGCGCGGTTCGATCAGGCCGCCCGCCGGGGTGATGATCGCCCACTCGAAGGGGCCGCCCAGCGCGCCCACCGGGAACACCTGCCCCAGCATGCGCCGCAGCAGCTCGGCGGCCGCCTCGGCCTCGGGCACCCCGGCGCCCTCGGTGCCGCTGCCGGTGTTCTGGCTGACCAGGTACAGGACCAGGTAGCCCAGGGTCATGGCGACCATCGCGGCCCAGAACGCGCGGTGCGCGCGGAACGCCCGCACCGCCCCCGCGAAGAGGCTCCCGGGGTACAGGAACGCGACGGCGAACACGAACAGCAGCGAGGGCAGGAACAGCGCCTTCACCGAGAAGAACATGCCGAAGACCACCGCGGCCGTCGTCCACCAGCCGTACCGGGGGTCGCCGGTGCGCACGTAGCGGACCGTCCACAGCAGGGCCAGCAGGATGGCCAGCTGGAACGGCACCGCGTTCAGCGCCGCCGCCCACCAGCCCAGCACCGGGATGGTCAGCGGGGCCAGCGCGTAGACCGTGAACGGGATCAGCAGCGCCCAGCGGCGGCCGAACAGCTCCCACAGCAGCCGCAGGAACACCAGCAGCGCCAGGGCCTGGAGCCCCAGCATCACCCCGGCGCTCACCCACCAGTTGTACGGCCAGAAGGCCGTCTGGAGGTAGACCAGGAACATCGCCCCGGGCATGAAGTGGCCCTTGTGCAGGGAGAACAGGTAGTCCGGGGTGAGGTCGGTGGCGTAGGCGGCGCCGAAGAACAAAAAGTCGTCCTCGACGAAGTAGGACGCGTTCAGGACGAAGACCTTGGCGGCCAGCGCCACCACCAGGACGGCCATCGCCGCGCGGAACACGTTGTCCCGGGAGGCCTCCCGCAGCGCGCGCAGGGACTCGGCCGCCATCGCGCCGATGCCGGGGCCCTCGTCCTCGGGCTCCTCGGCCGGGCGGCGTACCCTGACCTCGACCTCCGGTTCCCGATCCGGACCGGTCGTGGGGGTGGTGGACGGCATCGGTACTCTCCCCGCCGCTGGTTGGCCAAGCCGGAAAACGGATGCCAGAATACAACAGGTTCCAGTTTCGGCATCGCTGTTGACACTGGTCTTTCCACTCGGGATGCTCCGAACGGGAACTTGATTCAGAACGCCCCTGGAGGTGATGTGGTGGGACTCGAACAGGTCCGCCGCGACTGGACCCGGCTGGGGGCCACCGAACCCCTGTGGGCGGTGTGCGTCGACCCCGCCAAGCGCGACGGCGGCTGGGACGACGACGAGTTCCTCGCCTCCGGCCGCGCCGCCGTCGACCCCGCGGTGGCCCGCCTGGACGAGCTGGGGCTGCGCCCCGAGGGCGGCCGGGTGCTCGACTTCGGCTGCGGCGCGGGACGGCTGTCCAACGCGCTGGCCGCGCACTTCGACCGGGTCGTGGGCGTCGACATCTCGGCGCCCATGCTGGAGGAGGCGCGGCGGCTGGACCGCTCCGGCGGGCGCATCGAGTTCGTCCTCAACGAGCGGCCCGACCTGTCGATGTTCGAGGACGGCTCCTTCGACCTCGTCTACACCGACCTGGTGCTCCAGCACCTGCCCCCGGAGCTGGCCGAGGGGTACGTGCGCGAGTTCGCCCGGGTCGTGCGCCCGGGCGGGGCCATGGTGCTGGGCGTCCCCGAGGGCGAGCGCCGCACCTTCAAGGGGCTGGTGTTCCGGTACGCGCCCTGGCCCCTGGTGGCCTGGGCCCAGCGGACGCTGCTGCGCTACCCCGCCCCAATGCGCATGCACACCCTGCGCACCGAGCGCCTGGCCGAGCTGCTCCCCCAGGCGCGCATCGCCGCCTCCGACGAGTACTGGGGCGGCGACCACTGGCGGCACTTGCGCCACTACGTGGCGGTGGGGGGATGACCACCGTCGCCCGCCCCGACGGCACGGTGCCGTTCCGCGCCACCCTGGGCCGGTCGGTCGCGCTGTTCTCGGCGTTCCGCAGGGAGCAGACCGACCCCGCGTTCTTCTACGGCACCCTCGCCCGCGACACCGTCGCCCAGCTGCGCTCGTACACGCCGCTGGACGGCCGGCTGGTGGTGGACGTGGGCGGCGGGCCCGGGTACTTCGCCGACGCCCTGCGCGAGGCGGGCGCCCGCTGCCTGTGCATCGACTCCGACGCCCACGAGATGACCCTGCACGGGCGCTCCGCGGACGCGTTCGCCCTCCAGGGCAGCGCGCTGGACCTGCCGCTGCGCACCGGGTCGGTGGACGTGTGCTTCTCCTCCAACGTGCTGGAGCACGTCCCGGACCGGGTGCGCATGGCCGACGAGATGGTGCGGGTGACCCGGCCCGGCGGGCTGGTGTACCTGTCGTACACGCTGTGGTTCTCGCCCTGGGGCGGGCACGAGACCTCGCCCTGGCACTACCTGGGCGGCCGGTACGCCGCCGAGCGGTTCGCCCGCCGCAACGGGCGCAGGCCCAAGAACGACTTCGGCCGCACCATGTACGCGGCCCACGCGGGCGAGATGCTGCGGTGGGCGCGCCGCCGCGCCGACGTCGAGCCCGTGGACCTGCGGCCCCGCTACCTGCCGACCTGGGTCAAGCCGGTCGTGCGCGTGCCGGGGCTGCGCGAGGTCGTCACCTGGAACCTACTGCTGGTGCTGCGCAAGCGTTGAGGGCGCCAGCACCAGGCTGCTGATCACCCGGCCGTCGGCCGCGTCCACCGTCGCGCTCCATCCGCCCAGCTCGACCCGCTCCCCCGGCCCGCCGGGGATGTGGCCGAGCAGGACCAGCACCATCCCGGCGACCGTGACGTAGGAGCCCTCGGGCGGGTCGGCGACCTCCACCCCCAGCAGGGGCAGGTCGTGCACCGGGTAGGCGCCCGGGACGCGCAGCGCGCCCCCGTCCAGCCGGGCGACCCCGGGGTCCCGCTCGTCGGTCTCGTCGGCGATGTCGCCGACGATCTCCTCCAGCAGGTCCTCCAGCGAGACGATCCCGCTGACGTCCCCGGCCTCGCCGATGACCACGGCCAGCTGGCGGCGGTCGGCGGTCATCCGCCGCAGGGCCTCCGACACCGACAGCGAGTCGGGGAGCAGGAGGGGTTCGCGGATCAGGACGGCGACGTCGCTGTCGTCCCGGCCGATCAGGTCCGACCAGTGGACCACCCCGAGCACGTCGTCCACGTCCCCGGCCGCCACCACGGGGGCCCGCGAGTGGCCGTGGTCGGCGAGCATGCGCAGCGCCTCCCGGGCCGTGGTCCCCGCGGGGACCACGTCGACCTCGGGGCGCGGGACCAGCACCTGGCGGACCTTGCGCTCGCGGATGTCGAACGCCCCGGCCAGGATGTGCCGCTGCTCGGGGGTGATGTCGCCGCGCGAGACGATCATGTCCCGCAGCTCCTCCTCGGTGACGTCCTCCCGCTCCGCCCCCGGGTCGCCGCCGAAGACCCGCACCACCAGGTCGGTGGAGACCCCGAGCAGCCACACCACCGGGCGCGAAAGGGCGGCGAGCAGGTCGAGGGGGCGGGCCGCCAGCAGCGACCACGCCTCGGCGCGCTGCATGGCGATGCGCTTGGGCGCGAGCTCGCCCAGGACCAGGGTGAGGAAGGTCAGCAGCAGGGTGACCAGGACGACGGACGTCGGGGCGGCGTAGGGGCCGAGGAAGCCCAGCGGCTCGACCAGCGGCCCGGCCAGCGTGACGGCGGCGGTCGCGGAGGCGAGGAAGCCGGCGAGCGTGATGAAGATCTGGATGGTGGCCAGGAAGCGGTTGGGGTCCCGGGCGAGCCTGGCGACGGCCCGGCCCGCCCGGCCGCCCGCCTCCAGGCGGCGGATCTGGCCCTCGCGCAGGGTGACCAGCGCGATCTCGCTGCCGGCGAACAGGGCGTTCACCACGACCAAGACCAGCACGAGGCCGATCTGGGCCCCGTAGCCCTCCATGTGGTGCTCCCGTGGGTCGGTTGCGCTGTGCTGTGCTGGGATGGGGGTCTTCCCCGATTCCCCGCCCTCCACACACGTCCCGGCCGGGCCCCGCCCGGACAGGGGGCGGCGCCGCTCAGGACGTGGAGCGGACGACCAGCTCGGTGGGCAGGATCAGCGGGGTGGCCTCGCCTCCGCCCAGGACGGTGAGGAGCATCCGGGCCGTCTCGCGGCCCAGGGCCCGGACGGGCTGGTGCACGGTGGTCAGCGCGGGCTCGCGGGTGCGTGCGGTGTCCAAGTCGTCGAACCCCACCAGGGAGACGTCGCCGGGGACGTCCCGGCCCGCCGCGCGCAGGACGCGCAGGGCGCCCGCGGCCATGTTGTCGTTGGCGGCGAACACCCCGTCCACGTCCGGAAGGCGTTCCAGCAGGCGGGACATGGCGGCGGCGCCGCCGGCCTCGGTGAAGTCCCCGCGCTCGGGTGCGAGGAATTCCCGTCCGGCCAGGGCGAGGGCCTCCCGGTGGCCGCGCTCGCGGGCACGGGAGACCTCGGTGTCGGCGGGGCCGGAGATCATGGCCACCCGGCGGCAGCCGCGGGCGATCAGGTGCTCGGTGGCCAGCCGTGCGCCGCCGGCGTTGTCGACGTCGACGTACCAGCGGGGGGCGGGGCCGGGGGGCAGTCCCCCGAAGACCACCGGCACCTCGGAGGCGGCGAACACCGGCAGCAGGGGGTCGCCCTCGCGCATCGCCATCGGCATCACGCCGTCGGTGCCCCGGGAGCGCAGCAGCTCCTCCACCCGGCGGCGGCCGCGCTCGGAGGCGGCCAGGCACAGCATGAGGTGCAGGTCGCCCTCCTCCAGGGCGGCGGACAGGCCGACGATGACCTGGGCGAAGAAGGGGTCGGCGAAGATCGACGGGTCCTCGCCGGAGACGACCAGGGCGGCCGTGCCGCTGCGCCGGGTGGCCAGGGCGCGGGCCCTGGTGTCGGGCACGTAGCCCAGCTCCCGGACCGCGCGCCGGACCGCCTCGCGCTTGTCCCGGCTGACGTGCGGGGCGCCGTTGAGCGCCCGGGAGGCGACGGAGCGGGACACCCCGGCGCGGGCGGCCACGGCGTCGAGGGTGGGGGCGGGAGGGCGCTGCTCGGTCATCGCGGTCCGTTCTTCCCGGCAGGGCGGTCGTGGGCTCGACTGGAAGCGGTTCCAGTTTAACTCCGGAGTCAGCCCCGAACGGCTCCGGAGGAGATTTCCCTTCACCCCCTTGACGGTGGTTCCAGGGAAACTCATGATGTGAGGCGCCTCACCACTACCCGGGATCGGACTGGAAGCGCTTCCAATGGGAGCGCTTCCACGAAAGCCCGGGGCAGCGCCGCGCACACCGCGCGGCGTGCCACGAACAGCGCAGAGACAGGGGTACCACCCATGCGTCGCCTCACCCGCTCGATCGCGGCCGCGATCCTCGCCCTGCCATTGGCCCTCGCCGTCGCCCCACCCGCCAACGCCGCCCGCGCCGGAGACCCGGTCTCCATGACCAGCGGCTTCTACGTCGACCCCGCCTCCACACCGGGCGCCTGGGCCGCCGCCAACCCGCACGACGGGCGGGCCGCGGCGATCACCTCCTCGATCGCCTCCGTTCCCATGGCCCGCTGGTTCGGGTCCTGGAGCGGCAGCATCGGCCCGGCCACCGGCTCCTACGTCGGCCGGGCGGACCAGCAGGACAAGCTGCCCGTCCTCGTCGCCTACAACATGTACGGGCGCGACGCCTGCGGCGGGCACTCCTCGGGCGGCGCGGCCTCGCCCGCCGAGTACGCGACGTGGATCGGCGCCTTCGCCGGGGGCGTCGGCCACCGCCCGGCCGTCGTCATCCTGGAACCGGACTCCCTCGGCGACTACGACTGCATGAGCCCGGACGAGATCGCCGAGCGCCGGGGCATGCTGTCCAACGCCCTCACGCAGTTCCGGAACCAGGCCCCCAACACGTGGGTGTACATGGACGCGGGCAACCCGGGGTGGCTCGACGCCGCGACCGTGGCCGAGCGCCTGCACCAGGCCGGGCTCAGCGGGGCCCGGGGGTTCTCGCTGAACGTGTCGAACTACTTCACCACCGGGGAGAACACCGCCTACGCCCAGAGGATCAACCAGGTGCTCTCCTCCCGGTACGGGTACACGAAGCCGTTCGTGGTGGACACCAGCCGCAACGGCAACGGGTCCAACGGGGAGTGGTGCAACCCGGCGGGGCGCAGGCTGGGAACGCCCACGCGGCTGGGCGGCGGGGCTGAGATGCTCCTGTGGATCAAGACCCCGGGCGAGTCCGACGGTGACTGCGGTGTCGGACAGGGGTCCCGGGCCGGGGACTTCCTGCCGGAGGTCGCGTACAGGATGATCTACGGGTACTAGCCCCCGGCCCGTCCGCGCGCCGCCCGGGACCGGGCGGCGCGCGGTCAGGCGGCGCGCGGTCGGCCGAGCCGGTCGCGCGCCCTCTTCGGGGAGCGGGCGCGGCGGTGCATGCCCCGGAAGGGACACTCCTCCCGCTCCAGGTCCAGGCCGAAGGCGCGGGGCGACTCCAGGCCGTCCAGCTCCTCCCAGAACAGCGGCGCGGCCACCGGGGCGCCCTCGCGGACCCGGACCGAGTAGGGGGCGACCGCCAGCTGCTCGCGGCCGTTGCGGAGGTAGTCGACGAACAGGCGGCCCTCACGCTTGTTCTTGCGCACCTCCGTGGTGCGCTCCCCGGGTGCGCGCTCGGCCACCCGTTCCGCGAGGAGCTTCGCCAGGTCCCGGACCTCCTGGTCGTCCAGCTCGGGGCGCAGCGGCGAACGGACGTGCAGGCCCTTGGAGCCGGTGGTCATGACGTAGGCGGCCAGGCCCGCCTCCTCCAGGACCTCGCGAGCGTCCCGGGCGGCCGCCTTGCAGGCGGCGAACGCGCCGGGGTCGGTGTCGGGCGGGTCCAGGTCGAGGATCAGGAGGTCGGGCCGGCCCAGGCGGGGTTCGCGGGACTGCCAGGCGTGCAGGGTGATCGCGGCCTGGTCGGCGCACCACACCAGGGTGGCGGCGTCGCGGGCCTCCATCATCGGCTCGCCCTCGATCTCCAGGGTGCGCACCCAGTCGGGCACCGAGGGGTGCTTGACGAAGAACCCGGTTTTGCCGACGCCGCCGGGATAGCGCTCCAGCGCCACCGGGCGGCCCTTGAGGTGCGGCAGCATCAGCGGCGCGATCCGCAGGTGGTAGCGGGCCAGGTCCTCCTTGGTGGGGCCGCCCGCCCCGAAGAGCTCCTTGTCCGGGCGCTTCACCTCGACCACCCGGCGCCCCGCCCGGATCCTCACACCGTCCCCCACGGCGACCACCTCCCGGAGGTCCCCTACCCACACGGAGGAAAACCGTTCACCCGGAGCCCGGCAGGGCCGTGACGTGCGAGCACACCACTCCCGGCCCGGCCCCAGAGGGGGTCGGCCCACCCGACCGGGGCCCTCAACCACAGCCGGAGGCATCGCTGCTCCCCCGCCCAGAGGGGTTTCCCACCCGACCGGGAACCTGAGCCACTGCCGGAGGGCATCGCAGCGCCCCCGCCACAGGGGGTGAAGGCCGCGGGTGGCTTCCCGCTGCGGCCCGAGGGGTGTCCCATGCTCTTTCAACGCTGTGATGGGTGGCGGGTGTGTCTGTCGGGGGCCGAGCCGCGACCGGAGGGCGGATCATCTCCTTCGACCCCAGGGGGTGGGGATGGGCGTTCCCACCGCCCCGGACACACGGGGGTGAGGGCCGCACGTACCTGCCGGCCCCGGCCCCAGGGGGTTTCTCACCCGACCGGGGCCCTCAGCCACAGCCGGAGGGCGTCGCTGGGCCCCCGCCCCAGGGGGTTTCCCACCCGACCGGGGCCCCGAGCCACAGCCGGAGGGCATCGCTGGGCCCCCGCCCCAGGGGGTGAGGGCCGCAGGCGGCTTCCCGCCCCGGCCCCAGGGGGGTTGGTGCACCCGACCGGGGCCTCGGCCCCAGGGGGTGAAACGGACTGTGAGGTTTCCAAGACGTCCGCCATGTGGGAACGGCGGTCTGTGGTCGCAGCCACAGGTGACTGGTTTCCAAAAGCCCGATCGCTTGTGAAGGTACAGCCGCGGAGCGTGGATCCGTCCCCGCGCAGTCAGCCTCCGGCAGAGCGCCGGGCGGTTTCGTTGGGCGCACGTGGTGGGTGGTGGGGGTGCGCTTTCCGGGGACGGGTCCGCGCGAGGTGCGCACACCCGCACCGGTTGGAAAGGTTGTGGGCGCCGGCGGCGGTGAGGGCGCTCCACGCTGTCGCCTACTCCCGCGGATGACCGCGGTACGGACGGGAGCGGGGGTGAAGGCCGCACGCACCCGCGGCATCAGCCAGAGGGGGGTTGGGGAGGAGGAACCGCAACCCCCGCCCCAGAGGGTGTTGCCGCACGTTCCCGCGACCTCGGCCACAGCCCGGACACCGGACCGCGACCTCCACCCCAGGGGGTGTGAGAAGGAAGGCCCGCGACCCCTGCCCCAGGGAATGAAAGCGGTGCATACCCACAGCCTCGGCCACAGCCCGGATACAGGACCGCGACCCCGGCCACGGCGGGGTGAAGGTACGCGGTCTCTCCTCCGGGCCTGGGCGGGGCTCGCGAGCACGTGCACGTTCACCCCCTGTGGCTCGGGGCTGTGGGCACGCGCGGCTTTCACCCCCTGAGGCTGAGGTGCGAGGTCCTGTGCCCGGTCTGGGGCCGGGGTCGCGGGAACGTGCGGCGAAACCCCCTCGGGCGAGGGGCGCGGTCCCCCCTCCCTCACCCCCTCGGGTTGGTACCGCGCGTGCGCGCGGCCTGCACCCCCTGAGGCTGAGGTGCGCGGTCCTGTGCCCGGTCTGGGGCCGGGGTCGCGGGTACGTGCGGCTTTCACCCCCGCTCCCGTCCGTACCGCGGTCACGTGCGGGAGTAGGCAACAGCGTGGAGCCCCCGCACCGCCGCCGGCGCCCCCAACCTTTCCAGCCGGTGCGGGTGTGCGCGCTCCGCGTGCACCCGGCTCCGGCATACACACCCCCACCACCCGCCACGCGCGCCCAACGATTCCCCCCGGCGGTCTGCCGCACACCGACTGCGGCCGGGGCCGGGCCCACCCGGCGCGGACCGCCCACCCCAAGCGGCCGAGCTCTTGGAAACCTACAACTACCTCGGCGAAGACCCCCTGGGGCCGGGCACCCCACTGGCCTGGCACGGCTGGGGCGGAGGTTTCCAATCGGGTGAGAAACCCCCTGCGGCACAGGAAGCGGTTCACCTTCCGGCTGTGGCGGAGGCCCCGGTCGGGTGGGAAACCCCCTGCGGCGCAGGAAGCGGTTCACCTTCCGGCTGTGGCTGAGGAACCCGGTCGGGTGGGAAACCCCCTGGGGCGGAGGTAGCGGTCTACCTCCCGGCGGTGGCTGAGGTTCCGGTCAGGCGGGAAACCCCCTGCGGCCAGATCCCGCAGATACGCGCGGCCCCACCCCCATGTGCGCGGGGCAGCGGGAACGCCCACCCCCGCCCCTGGGGTCGAAGGAGATGATCCGCCCTCCGGTAGTGGCTCGGCCCCCAACAGACCGACCCGCCACCCACCACAGCGTTGGAAGAGCATGGGGGTGCCTCTCGGGCCGGGACGGGAAGCCACCTGCGGCCCCCTGGGCCGGGGGTCCAGCGATGCCCCCTGGCTGTGGCCAAGGGCCCTGCCAGGTGGACACCCCCTACGGCGGTTCACCTTCCGGCTGTGGCTGAGGCTGAGGCTCCCAGTCGAGTGGGAACCCCCGCGGCGAAGCCCCCGTTCACCCCCCGCTCAGCGCCGCCCTGGGACCGGACCCGCGACCGATCTCGTCCACGTCGACAGTGGTCAGCGCTTCGGCCACGGGAACACCCGTGCGCTCGGCGGCGGCCAGTCGTTCCCTGACCTGCGCCATGGTGCGTGGCCGCCATCCCGGGCCGTCGCAGCAGGTGGAGTGGAAGGTGACCCCGGCACGGAGCAGCGTCCCCAGCACCCGCCATCCGGCGTCATCTCCGCGCCGGGGCACCTCCAGATCGCTCCCGGCGTCGATCAGCTCGCCCGCACAGTTCGGGCACACCCGGGCGCGCGGTTCATCGACACGGTGCTTGAACCCGATCCGGCATTCCAGGCACACGTGATGGCGTCCGAGGTGGGTGGGGCGGGTGCACATGCGGGCAGTATCGCCCGGGTCTCCACCTGCCCGCAAGACCACGGGGACCGTTCCGCTTCGGCTCCCCTCCCCCGGATCCGCTCACCGTCCCGAACCCCGCCATTCGGGGGCGAGGATCGCCCAGATCTGCTTGTCGTAGCGCACACCCCGGTACTGCCATGCCTCGCGGCGTACGCCCTCCAACGTCATGCCGAGCCGCTCGGCCACCGCCGAACTGCGGTCGTTGTCGGCACGGCAGTGCCATTCGGCCCGGTGCAGCCCCCGGAACGTCAGCGCCCAGTCCAGCAGCACCCCGCACGCCTGCGTGACCAGCCCGTGCCCCTCGGCGGACGGCTCGAGCCAGCAGCCGATCTCGCACGTGCCGCCGACGGGGTCGAAGGCCGTGAACATCACGCCGCCGACGAGCACCCCGTCCATCCGGATGCCGTACAGGCGGGCACCGTCCTGGGCCTGGTGTTCGGCATACCGTCTGAGCGTGGCCCTCGCCCCCTCCACGTCGTCCGTGACGAAGGTGGGTCCGACCCAGGGGCGGATGTGTTCGCGGGCCCGGTCCAGGTGGTCGGCGAATTCCTCGGCGTGCCAGATCTCGAGCGGAGCGAGGCGGGCACCGTCGCGCAGCGACAGTGAGAACATGGAACCTCCCCATTCACATAACAAGCGTTATGGAAAAGTACCGTAGTCGTATGCCACGAACCAAGGGAGACCATGAGGCCCGCCGACGCGATGTC
This sequence comes from Nocardiopsis sp. MT53, assembly GCF_019598965.1. Classification (NCBI taxonomy): domain Bacteria; kingdom Bacillati; phylum Actinomycetota; class Actinomycetes; order Streptosporangiales; family Nocardiopsidaceae; genus Nocardiopsis; species Nocardiopsis sp. MT53. The sequence continues at coordinate 855,982 of NZ_CP080599.1, forward strand.
TCCGCGGCCGTCTGGCAGGTGATGGCCACCCGCGGCTTCGCCGGCCTGACCCTGCGCGCCGTCGCCGCCGAGCTCGGCGCGACCACCGGCCTGCTCACGCACTACTTCCCCACCAAGCGCGCCCTGGTGGAGTACGCGCTCGACCTGCTGGAGCAGCGCACCGTCGACCGTCCCCGCCGCCGAACGGGCGAAGGCCTGGCCGCTCTCAGGGACGCGCTTCTGGACATCCTGCCGCTGACCCCCGAGGCCGCCGACACCAACCGCATCTGGGTCTCCTCCTGGGACACCGCGCTCTCCGAGCCCGCTCTGAGCGGCGCCTACGCCCGCAAGTACGCGCAGAGCCGGCAGCGGCTGACCGAGCGCGTCATCGCAGCCCAGGAATCGGGCGAACTCCCCTCCGGCGAGCCCGCCGACATCGCGGCCCGGGCCCAGGCCTTCGTCCTCGGCCTGGTGGTCCAGGCCCTGTTCGATCCGGCGGCGTTCCCACCCCGGCGGCATATCGAACTCCTGGACGAACATCTGGCCGCCCTGGCCGCCTCGCACCGGCCGAGGCCGCCGCTCGGGCGGTGAACACCTGCCGGGCCGACCGGCTCGTGCCCGGCCGGAGCGGAGGACGGCCTCCTGCCGGAGAGCGCCCCGGCAGCCCGGGATCTCCAGATCGCGCACCACCGTGAGAATGCGGCGCGTGCCCCGCCCCCGGGGAGCCGCGCTTTCGGATGGCGGGCGCACACCCGCGTGCGCCCGCCCCGGGGACCGGCCGGAACCGCGCGGGTCAGTCGCGGGCCGGGCCGAGGGTCCCGCGGAAGAGGCGCCGCACACCGGCCAGGAGCGATCCCAGGATGAAGGACTGGACCAGGGCGCAGACGACGAGCCCGACGCCGAGGAACCACAGGGGCGCGTCCAGCCCCCAGACCGCGTCGGCGATGGTCGTCACGGCCGCGAAGGCGGGGAAGGTGAACAGGGCGGGCCACACCCAGACGAATCCGGGGTCGGCGCTGAACGCGGTGACGGCCGCGGCCATCACGATGGAGCTTCCGACGAGCCCGAGGTAGATCGCCGAGGCCGGGTTGGCGAAGGTCAGCCGGACGAGGGGATGAGCGTTCATCGTCTCCCTTGGTGAAGAGGTGGAATGCCCTCCATGGTGGGGCGCGGCCGCTCCCCTGTCGTGAGTACCCGTACTCAGGGGGAACGCGGCCCCTCCCGCCACATCCGTGCCCGACCTGGCGTTCCCCTGGCTCGTACTCGCCGCCTGGGCGGCCGGCGGGCTCCCGTCGACCCGGGCGAGCGGCGGCCCGTCGGCGTCCGAACCGCCCGGTCCCGTGCCCCGGGCCGGTCGCGAAGACCCCTCCCGTCGCCGCGGAAAACCGGGAAACCCCCACCGGCCCCGCCCGCAGGTGTGAGGATCGGACCATGCAGAAACCGATACCGCTCCCCGCCGCCGACGCCGCCGAGCGCCTCGCCGACGACATGAGGAACGAGCGCGTCTACGTCTTCTGCCCGAACAGGTTCTGGTCCTCGGTCCTGGTCGGCTGCGACGGCGGCACCCTCTACCTGCCCACCGCCCTGGGGGTGGTGTTCGTCGAGGAGACGAACACCGAACCGATGTGGGAGGTCGTGGACTCCCTCCCCCGCCCCATCGAGGCCGGGGAGTCGGTCCTCACCTGGCCCCGGACCCCCGAGGGCCACCGGGAGCTCCTCTCCGCGGGGATCGACAACACCCCTCCGCCACAGGAGGCCGGTTCGCTCCCGCTGCTCCTCATCCCCGAGGAGGGCCGGAGTCCGCGCATGCCCAAGCTGCTCACGGACGCGATCTCGGTGTACGAGCCGGTCTCGGCCGCGCGCATCCGCGCCCGCGCCCGCCACGTCACCTGAGCCCCGCGCCCGGCCGCTGCGCCCGCCGGCGCCCCTCCCGCCGGGTCCCCACCCACCGGGGCGCCGGCGTCAGGCCTGCTCGGTGTCGGTGCCCTCGCGCGGCGGGGCGGGGGCCGGGCGGGCCGGCGCGTCCGCGGGGTCGATCTGGCCGTACCCCATGGCCACGTAGTACTCCTCCAGCGTGGCGTACCCGGCCCGCCGGGCCACGCTGATCATGTCCCCCGACGACTCCGCCTCGATCAGGCTCCGGTCGCCGCCCATGGAATCCGCCATCCTGCGCCGTCCCGCGACCTCGGCGCGCTCGCGGTCCCGGGTGCGGTGCCACGCCCCGATCGCCACCCGCGCCTTGCCGGTGCGCACCGACTCCAGCCACGCCCGGTCCGGGCCCGGTTCGGCCTTGGTGATGATCTGGACGGTGTCGCCCTCCCGCACCTGGGCGCTGGGCAGCGCCAGCCGCCCGTTGACCGTCGCCGCCGAGAACCGGTCGCCGATCTCGTTGTCCAGGGCGTAGGCCACGTCCACCGGGGTCGACCCCTCGGGCAGCATGAGGACCACACCGTCCGCGGTGAGCACCGTGATGCTGTCCGCCAGGTCGGTACGCACCCCCTCCAGCAGCTCCTCCGCCGAGGCGCCCTCCTGCCAGCGCAGCAGCCGGGTCAGCCACTCCGGGTCGGTGGTGCCCCCGGCGGCCAGCCGCCCGTCGCGGCCGGTGCGCTCGTGGATCTCGGCGATGATCCCGTACTCCGACACCTGCTGGGCGCGGTTGTCGCAGATGATGATCTGCACCCGGTGCCCGGTGTCGGTGAGCACGGTCGTGTGCAGCGCCCGGTACAGGTTGTACTTGGGCGAGGCGATGAAGTCGCGGAACTTCGCGGGGACCGGCTGCCACCGGCCGTGGACCGCCCCGAGCGCCAGGTAGGCGTTGCGCTCCTCGCCGCGGACCACCACCAGGTACCGCACGGTCGCCTGCGGGTCCAGGGCGGCCAGCGGGGCGCCGGAGTGGAAGACCGACGCCAGGTGGCGCGGGCGCACCTCCACGTCCGCCTTGACCCGGAACGCCGCCAGGCTGTCGCGCAGGGCCACCGTCAGGGCCTCGGTCTCCGGCCGCGCGCGCCCCCGGACCAGGGCGGCGCACTCGCGGGTGCGCTCGAACTCCTCGGTCTCCAGGTACTCGAAACACAGGTCCTCGAGTTCCCGTTTGAGCTTGTACACGCCCAGCCGCTCGGCCAGCGGGATGAGCAGCTCCCGGGTGCCCCTGGCGATCTTCACCCGCTTGTGCGGCGGCTGGAACTGGAGGGTGCGCAGGTTGTGCACCCGGTCGGCGAGCTTGATCAGCAGGACCCGCAGGTCGTCGCGGGCGGCCACGACCATCTTGCGGAAGGTCTCGCCGGCGGCGGCGCTGCCGTACATGGACCGGTCGACCTTGGTGACCCCGTCGACCATGACGCCCACCTCGGTGCCGAACTCCGCGGCGAGGTGGGCGAGGCTGAACGGGGTGTCCTCCACGGTGTCGTGCAGGAGCGCGGCGACGAGGGTGGCGGTGTCGAGGCCGAGCTCGGCGAGGATCGTGGCGACGGCCAGGGGGTGGATGATGAAGGGCTCGCCGCTCTTGCGCTTCTGCTCCCGGTGCAGGTGGTCGGCGACGGCGTAGGCGCGCGCCAGCAGGGCGGTGTCGGCCTTGGGGTACCAGCGCAGGTGCTCGGCGATGAGCGGTTCGGCCTCGGAAGCGGGGCGGGTGGTGGCCTTGGCCTGGTTGAGCCCGCGCCACCACTCGGTGGAGGCCGTCACATCCACATCGGGAGCACCCATATGGACCCCTTCCCATCGCGCTGCGGACCGGGTATTCCGCTAAGCCTACTTATCCCCGCGCGCCTCCGGCCCACGAACCCCGCAACCCGCTCCGGAACCGGCTGCGGGCAGGGGATCGCCGTTCCCGGGAGAGGTGGGTCACCCCGTCCCCGCTCCCCCGGCCCGGGACGCGCGAACGCCCGGCCAGGGTCCTGGCCGGGCGTTCGGGGGTCGCGAGCGCGGCGCCCGCGCCGCCCGCGACCGGCGGCGGCCGGTCACGGGTGGGTGCGGCTACTTGCGCTTCTTGATCTCCTCGGTCAGCTGCGGGGCGACGGTGTGCAGGTCGCCCACGACACCGAAGTCCACCAGCTCGAAGATCGGCGCCTCGGGGTCCTTGTTGACCGCGACGATGTTCTTCGAGGTCTGCATGCCGGCCCGGTGCTGGATCGCGCCGGAGATGCCCAGGGCGATGTACAGGTTCGGGCTGACCGTCTTGCCCGTCTGGCCGACCTGGAACTGGTTCGGGTACCAGCCGGAGTCGACGGCGGCGCGGGACGCGCCGACGGCGGCACCGAGCGAGTCGGCGAGGTTCTCGACGACGGTGAAGTCGTCGGAGCCCACGCCGCGGCCGCCGGAGACCACGACGGCGGCCTCGGTCAGCTCGGGGCGCTCGCCCTGCTCCTGGACGACGCGCTCGACGACCTTGGCGGTCTTGGCGGCGTCCGACAGCTCGACGGTGACGGCCTCCTCGGCGGCGGCGCCGGCGGCGGCCTCGGCCGGGATGGAGTTCGGGCGGACCGCGATGACCGGGACGCCGGTCCGGACGCGGCCGTGGGTGACGGTGGCGCCGCCGAAGATGCTGTGCTCGGTGACCAGGTCGGCGTTGACGTCGACCACGTCGGTGAGCACGCCCGAGCCCAGCTTGACGGCGGTGCGGCCGGCGATCTCCTTGTTCTCGGCGGTGGCCGAGACGAGGACGGCGGCGGCGCCCTTGTCCTGGGCGAGCTTGGCGAGCAGCTCGGCCTTGGGCGCGACGACGTAGTCGTTGAGCTCGGCCGGAGCGACGTAGACCTTCTCGGCGCCGAACTCGGCCAGCGCGGCCTTGCCCGACTCCGCACCTTCGCCGACCCAGACCGCGGCGGGCTCGCCGATGCGGCGCGCGGCGGTCAGCAGCTCGGTGGTGACCTTCTTGACCTGTCCGTCGACGTGGTCGACGAGGACGAGGACCTCAGCCATAATCCTTGAACCTTCCTGAGTCTCTCGCCTGACCTACACGAACTTCTTCTCGGCGAGGAAGTCGGCGATCTTCACGCCGCCGTCGCCCTCGTCCTTGACGATCGTGCCCGCGGCGCGCGGCGGCGCGGCGGCGAAGTCGACGGTCTCGGTGGTGGCGTTGGCCAGTCCGACCTTGGCGGTGTCGATGCCGGCGTCGGCCGCGGACTTCTTGTCCACCGGCTTCTTCTTCGCCTGCATGATCAGCTTGAAGGACGGGTAGCGCGGCTCGTTGATCTTCTCCACGACGGAGACGACGGCGGGCAGCTGCGCCTCGACGACGTCGTAGCCGTAGTCGGTCTGCCGCTGGATCCTGATGGCGCCGCCGTCCACGTCGACCTTGCCGGCCAGCGTGAGCTGGGGCAGGCCGAGGTACTCGGCGAGCGCGGCGCCGACGACGCCGGTGCGGGCGTCGGTGGACTCCGAGCCCAGGACGACGAGGTCGAACTCCAGGGTGCCCAGGGCCTGCGCGAGCGCGTAGGCGGTCTGGAGGGAGTCCGAGCCGTGGAGGGCGTCGTCGTTGACGAAGACGGCCTTGTCGGCGCCCATGGACAGCGCCTTGCGGATCGAGTCCGTGGCCTGGTCCGGCCCCATCGTCAGGATGGTGACCTCGCCGCCGTGCTTCTCCTTGAGCAGGAGGGCTTCCTCGATCGCGTACTCGTCGAGCTCGTTGACGACGCCGTCGGACGCTGCGCGGTCCAGCGTGTTGTCGGCGGCGTTGAGCTTCCGTTCGGTCGCCGTGTCCGGGACCTGCTTGACCAAAACGACAATATTCATGGCCGGTGGCCGACCTCCCTGCACTCCATGATCCGCCGTGCGGCGGCCGGACGCTGGCGCGCCCCGTACTGCCCAACAATGTCGAACGACGTTCGGTCATCCGACGGCGGGTCCGGTCTTTCCGGTCGATCGGCCCCGCGGTGTGCTCATAGTCCAGATGTTACTGGCTAGTAGCATGAAGGCCAACCCGCGGCCCCCGCTTTTACTTAGGAAACCCTAACCCCTACGGATAGCGCGAACCGAACGAGCGGCGCCATCAGGCGTTCCACCGGTTCTGCGGGCCGTGCGCGCGCGGGGTCGGAGGCCCTTCTCACACCTTAACCACCGCGTGCCGCGGCCCCGCAGCCGCACCGCCCCCGCACCGGGGCGATCGGCGGCCCCCACGGCTCCCCCGGCCCGGCGGCCCCGCCGCCCCCACGGCCCCCGCACTCCCCCGGAAACGGGGGCGCCCCCGCTCTCCGAGGAGGAGCGGGGGCGTCCGGGACGCGCGGCGGGCGTCAGCCGCCGAACCAGTCCGAGGGGCCCCGGAGCGGCCCCAGGCGCCAGTCCGGCGCGGAGCCGAAGCCGAACGACAGGATGAGCATCGTCAGCAGCACCACCGCGACGATCACGCCGATGTACAGGTACAGGTTGCGGAACCGGACCCGCTCCACCAGCCACACCGCCTGGTGCCGGGCCTGGCGGCCGCTGGGCATCAGGTAGCTGAGCAGCATCGTCACGAACACCGCGAACCCGCCGATGTAGTTGGCCCCGGAGTCGCCGGTCTCCACGATCTGGGCGTAGACCAGGCCCACGAGGATGCCCGCCACCAGGTACACCAGGCCGAACCCGACGGTGCGCAGCAGCATCCGCCCGAACGCCCAGGGGAAGCTGAGCGCCACCACCACGCTGTCGGAGTTGCGCGGGCCGCGCGTCTGGAGCCGCTTGGCGTGCTCGGCCTTGACCACGTCCAGCGCGCTCAGCCCGGCGATGACCAGGATGCCCAGCAGGATGCCGATCCACGGGAACACCAGGCCCAGGCCGGCCAGCGCCAGCACCACCGGGATGAGGATCAGCGGGTGCATCTGGTACACCCGCTCCTCGTACTCCTCGCCGTCCCCGTCCTCGTAGAGGGAGTCGTACTCGTCGTACTCGCCGGTGTTGTTGTCGCCCCGGAAGTAGCCGCCCATCCGGTCGTTGCCGCCGCGACGGAAGCGGTTCAGCCAGCCGCCCTGCTCCTCGTCGTCCTCGTCGAACTCCTGCGTGTGCCGGCTGCGCCCGCCGTCCTCGTCGACGGGGGTGAGGATGTCCGAGAAGTCGCCCTTGTGCAGCGGCGTGTTGAAGAACTGGGTCTGCGGCGACTCGTACTGCTGCTCGTACGGCTCCTCGTAGTCGAGTGAGGAGCGCTTGCCCCGCGCCGTCTCGCGCGGGTCGAGCATCATGGTGCCCTGCGGGTCGTCGGAGCCGCCGTTCACCGGGTCGAGCATCATCGTGCCCTGCGGGTCGTTGGAGCCGCCCTCCGCCGGGTCGATCCGCACGGTGCCCTGGTCGTCGCCGGCGGACACCGGGGTGAAGCGCTGCGTTCCCGCGTCGTCGGCGAGCGGGTCGATCCGCATGGTGCCCTGCGGGTCGTCCAGGTCGTCCGCCCCCGCGGGGGCGATCCGCTCCGTGCCCCGGTCGCCCGGGTCGTCGAAGCGGCCGGGGCCGATGCGCTCGGTGCCGGCCCCGCCCAGGTCGTCGGTGGCCTCCTCACCGGCGCCCCAGCCGCCGGACAGGTCGTCCGTGGCCTCGTCCTCCCAGCCGCGGCCGCGGCCGCCCGAGAGGTCGTCGGTGGCCTCGTCGCCGGGCAGTCCGCCCGACTCCGAGCGCGCCTCCCGGCGCTGGTCGCCCGGAGCGGACCAGGCGCTGGCCGCGGGGTTGGGACCGCTGGTCCAGCCCTCGCCCCCGCCCTGCGTCATCCGGCTGGCCAGGTACCCGGCCGCGCCGCCCAGCGCCGCACCGCCCAGGGCCGCGCCCGCGGCGCCGCCCGCGCCCGACCCGGAGCCGCCCGGGTCCGCGGCGGCCGTGCCGCCGGTGTCGCTCCCGGGCACCGGCGAGTGGTAGACGGTGTGCCCGCCCGTCAGCCCCGCGGACTTGGCCCCGGGGTCCTCGGTCCAGGGCAGGTCGAGGTTGAGCCGCCCGGCCTCCTCCACCAGCTCGGCGGCGGTGGGACGGCGCCGCATGTCGCGGGAGACGGCGCGCGTGACCAGCGGCCGCAGCGCCTCGTGCATCCCGTCCATGTCGATCTCGCCGTTGAGGATGCGGAAGAAGATCACCTCGAAGGCGCCCGCGCCGTAGGGCGGGCGGCCGGTGGAGGCGAAGGCGACGGTGCCGCCCCAGGCGTGGATGTCGGTGGCCGGCCCCAGCGCGGTGCCCTCGATGACCTCCGGGGAGAGGTAGCTGGGCGTGCCGACGAAGGTGCCGGTCTGGGTGAGCTTGGCGCCGTCGACGGCGTGCGCGATGCCGAAGTCGATGACGATCGGCTCGCCGTTGGAGATGATGACGTTGCCGGGCTTGAGGTCGCGGTGGATGACGTCGACCGCGTGGATGTCCTTGATCGCCCGGGCCAGGCCGGTGATGAAGCGGGTGAGCGCGCGCCCGCGCAGCGGCCCGTGGTCGGTGACGGTGGCGTCCAGGGTGGGACCGGGGATGTACTCGGTGACCACCCAGGGCAGCTCGGCGTCGATGTTGGCGTCGATGACCTCGGCGACGTTGGGGCTCTGCACCCGGCGCATCGTCTCGACCTCGCGGGCGAGCCGGGCGCGGGCGATGCGGTCTCCGGCGACCTCGGGCTTGAGGACCTTCACCGCGACGAACTGCTGGGTCCGGGGATCTTCGGCCTGGTACACCACGCCCATGCCGCCCGATCCGATGCGGCGGCGGATCACGTAGTGGCCGATGCGCTCCGGCAGCTCCTCACCCATGGGGAAACCTGCCGACATTGCCATCGAGTACTCATCCCCTCAAAAGACCGCATAACCGCCACGTCCAGCTTATCGGCCGGGGGAATGGGTCACCATTGGCTTGTACGGGCCCCGATGGGGCCGTTGTGGTCTGTTCGGCTCCGCCGGGAAGTCTGGGGGCTCCGGCGGTCGGTCCCTCGTCGGACGACCACCACCGAGTATGACGGAAAATCCGGGCGTGCGGTTCCCCTCCACCTGTCCGAACTGGCCGGTTTCGGTCTCCGGGAAGGGTGTTTCGGTCCGTGTGTGCCCGTCCCACCCGCCCCGTCCTCCGTACCGGCCCCGCGGACCGGCGGCCCGTGCCGGGTCCCGCCGTGCCCCTTCTCACCCCGCGCCCCGGCGGGTCAGCGGCCGTTGAAGACCGCCTTGCCGGGCCCCTGCTCGATGAAGCTGCGCATGCCGGTCTTCTGGTCCTCGGTGGCGAACAGCCCGGCGAAGTGCAGGCGCTCGATCTCCAGCCCGGTGTCCAGGTCGGTCTCCATGCCGCGGTCCACGGCCTCCTTGGCGGCGGCCAGCGCCACCGCGGGGCCCTCGGCGAAGCGGGCGACGAAGGCCACCGCCTCGGCGTAGACGTCCTCGTCGGCGACGACGGCGTCCGCCAGGCCGATCTCCTTCGCCTCGGCGGCGTCCACGTGGCGGCCGCTGAAGATCATCTCCTTGGCGCGGGCCGGGCCGATGAGCCGGGGCAGCCGCTGGGTGCCGCCTGCGCCGGGGATCACGCCGAGCTGGATCTCGGGGACGCCCAGCTTGGCCTTGCTCCCCACCACCCGGAAGTCGGCGGCCAGCGCCAGCTCCAGGCCGCCGCCCAGGGCGTAGCCGGTGACGGCCGCGACCACGGGCTTGGGGATGCGCGCCACGGCGGTCAGCGCCTTCTGGAGGTCGCGGGCGTACTCCAGCATCTGCGCGTGGGTGCGCTCGGCCATCTCCTTGATGTCGGCCCCCGCCACGAAGAACCGCTCGCCGCCGTAGACCACGACCGCGCGGGCCGCCGGGTCGGCGGCGACCTGCGCGGCGGCCTCGGCGATCTCGGCGGTCAGTACCGCGTTGAGCGCGTTCACCTTGGGGCGGTCCAGCCGGATCACGGCGACCGCCGGGTGCTCGGGGTCGGTCTCCACGCGCACGAACTCGGCCACGTGCTCCACCTCTTCGCTTGTCGACGTCAGTGTCTGGGTCCCAGGGATTCCTATCACCCGGGTCACGAGAACAGCAGTACCAGGGTGCCCAGCCGGGCGGACAGCGTGTAGGCCGCCGCCAGCAGCAGCAACGCCCCGACCGGCAGCAGCGTGTCGGCGGTGCGCCAGCGGCTGTGCCGGGCGTGGCTGCGCCGTCCGGTGCCGAACGCGCGGGCGTCCATGGCGGTGGCCATGAGCGTCCCGGTGCGGATGGCCCGCACCAGCAACGCGAACATCCGCCCGAAGAACAGCGCGACCATCCGCGCCGGGTTGCGGCCCGCCTCCAGCCCGCGGGCCCGCCGGGCCAGGGTGATGGTGCGCCACTGGTCGGCCAGCAGCGGGACCAGCCGCAGCGCGGCCAGCACGCCCATGGCCGGGCGCTCGGGCACCCTCAGCCTCTGCACCAGGCCGTCGGCCATGTCGGTGGGGTCGCTCCCGGCGGCGGCGAGCAGCCCGGGCAGGGCGATGGCCAGCAGGCGCACCGCCGCCCCCACCGCCCCCTCCAGGCCCTCCTCGCCGTACAGGTAGTTGACCAGGCCGCTGGACAGGCCCATGAGGACGAACGGCCCGCCCAGGACCAGCAGGGTGCGCCGGTCCAGGCCGCTGAACGGCACCAGGGCCAGCACGCCCAGCAGCACCACGCCGCCGGTGACGGCGTCCACCGCCGGGACCAGGCCCAGGCCCAGGACCAGCGCGGCCAGCAGCTTGGCCGCGGGGTTGAACCGGGTCAGCCAGGTGCGGGCGCCGCCGTCCCCGGGCGCGTCGAAGGTCAGCGCGTCCGCGACCGGCGCGGCGGTCTCACGGTCGGCCACGGGTGCCCCCCTCCGCCGCGTCGGCGCGGCCCGTCTCCTCGGCCCGGCCGCCGGCGACCCGGATCCGCACGTCGGCCAGGCGGCGCAGCAGCAGCTCGTCGTGGGTGGCCATGACGACGGCGCGGCCCTCGGCCCGCAGTCCGCCGAGCAGTTCCACCAGCTCGGTCCAGGTCCGGGTGTCCTGGCCGAAGGTGGGCTCGTCCAGGACCAGCACGTCGGGGGCGTGCGAAGGGCCGGAACTCAGCGCGGTGGCGACCGAAAGCCGCCGTTTCTCTCCCCCGGACAGCGTGTACGGGTGCACGTCGGCCAGCGCGGTCAGCCGCAGGCGCTCCAGCAGCTCGCCGACCCACGCCTCGGTCTCCGCCTCGCCCCTCCCGGCGCGCAGCGGGGCGAACCTCAGCTCGTCCCGGACGGTGCCGGTGACGAACTGGTCCTCGGCGTGCTGGAACACGGTGCCCACGTGCCGGGCCAGCCTGCGTGCCGGCCAGCGCGCCAGCGGCCGCCGGTCGGCGTCGGCCAGCGGGCCGTGCGGGAGGACGGCGCCGCGGTGGGGCCGGGACAGCCCGGCCAGCAGGGTGAGCAGCGTGGACTTGCCGGCGCCGTTGGGCCCGGTCAGCGCGGTGGCGGTCCCGGCCCGCACCGCGACGTCCACGTCCTCCAGGACCGTGCGCCGGGGCGGGACGCGCACGCCCAGCCCGGGCGGGGTGCGGGCGTCCACCCCGGCGGCCCGCAGCAGCACCGGGCCGCCGGGGGCGGCTGCCAGGGAGGGGTCGGGCTCGTGCCCGGGCACCCACACGCCCTGCGCGGCCAGCGCGGCGCCGTGGGCGGCGAACACCTCGCGCGGCGGGCCGTCGGCGGCCACGCCGCCCCCGGCCTCCAGCACGACCACCCGGTCCACCAGGTCCACGACCTCGGCGACCCGGTGCTCCACCAGCACCATCGTCGCGGAGGTCCGCTCCAGCAGGCGGGCGAGCACCCCGCGCACGAGGGCGGCCCCGTCCGGGTCGAGGTTGGCGGTGGGCTCGTCGAGCAGCAGCAGGCGCGGGCGCATCGCCATCGCCCCGGCGATGACCAGGCGCTGCTTCTCGCCGCCCGACAGCGCACCGGTGGGGTGGCGCGGACCGTAGGGGAAACCGACGGCCTCCAGCGCCTCGCCCACCCGCTCGCGGATCTCCTCCGGCGGCACGCCCAGGTTCTCCGGGCCGAAGGCGACGTCGTCCCCGGCCCGGGCCATGACGATCTGCGACTCGGGGTCCTGGGCGACCAGCCCGACCTCGGCCCGGCCGCGGCGGGCCCGCTCCCCGTCCACCAGGAGCAGGCCCTCCTCCTCTCCGCCGATGGCGCCGTCGTCGCCGGTGAGCCCGGCCAGGGCGTGCAGCAGGGTGGACTTGCCGGTGCCGGAGGCGCCGAGCAGCAGCACCCGTTCACCGGGCCCGACGGCCAGGTCGACGCCCCGCAGGGTGTACGCGTCGCGGCCCGCGTGCCGCCATCCCCAGCCGGAGAGCTCGACGCGGGCGCCCGGGCGTCCTCGGTCGGCCACGGTCAGCCCTTGGCCGAGGCGAAGGGGGCCAGCGCGCCGGAGCGGGCCAGGGCGGTGGTGAGCAGGCGCGCGCCGACCCCGGCGATGACCGCGGCGCTGATCACCACGATGACCCCGTAGATCACCTGGTAGTGCAGCGGCCAGGTGACGTTGTAGGCGATGTTGTCGCGGATCGCCGGGGAGATCCCGGCGACGGCGGCGGCCAGGACGGCGACGCCCATGCCCCAGCGGCGGTAGCCGAAGGCCAGGAAGACCAGCTCGGGCAGGATGCCCTGGAGGGTGCCGTCGAGGAGGACCATGACCCCCCACTGGGTTCCCAGGACCGCCGACACCGAGGCGGCGGCGATCGAGGTCAGCAGGGCGGCGCCGGGCCTGCGGATGATGAGCCCGCCCAGGACGCCGGAGATCAGCCACATGCCGTAGACGGCCGCCTGCCCGGGCGGGAACGCCGCGAACAGCGGGGTGGTGATGGACCAGACGATGTTCCAGAGCCAGAACACGACGCCGACGGCGACGCCCAGCACGGCGGCGACGACGATGTCGACGGTGCGCCAGCCGCGTGCCCGCGACCTGATGTCGGCCCAGGTGCCACCGGGGGTGGTGTCGGTGCCCATTCGATGTGTCCCTTCGTCGGTGTGACGAGGGGCGGATACGGCCAAGAGCGGCACCGGGGCACTGCGGCGCCGGAAGCGGACCTCCGGCGCGCGAGACGCGCCACCGGTGGCGGTTCCCACGACTTCCTTCGCCGGCATTACCCGGATCAGGTGTGTAAGGGTCTGCGGACTCTCCGCACTCTCAGCGCTCACGCGCTCCCCTGTCGGTTCGCCACCATTATGCGCCATATGCCGGAGAAGGCCAGTCCTGCGCCGTCCCGTCTCACCTCCCGGGACGCCGCGGGGGCCGGCCCCGAACCGGGACCGGCCCCCGTCCCCTCCCCGGGGACTGCTCCGGAGGGCCCTCCCGGGCCCCTCCGCGCCTTGCGGTCAGGCGTCCTCGTCGCCCTCCTCCTTCTTCTTGGGCGGGGCCGCCGACGGGTCGCCGAAGCGGGGCGGCGACGGGGCGAAGGACTCCGCGGGCAGGTCGGCCGCGGCGCGGTTCATCGTGGCCTGCCAGATCGGCCCCGGCAGCGTGCCGCCGTAGACGATCCCGTAGTACCGGCCGCCGATCCACACCCCCTGGAGCGGGTTCTGCTCACCGCCCCGGATGTCGCCGACCACCACGGCCGAGGCCAGGTTGGGCGTGTACCCGGCGAACCAGGCGTAGGCCGCGCTGTCGGTGGTGCCGGTCTTGCCCGCGGCCGGGCGGCCGATGCCCAGGCCGTTCGCGGTGCCGCCCTTGAAGGTCTGCTGGAGCAGGTGGTTGACGCCGTCGGCCACGTGGGTCGGCACCGCCCCCTCCTCGCAGTGCGAGCGCATCCGGATCTCGCGGAAGTCCTCGTCGCCCTCGCGGCCGACGGTCACGGAGGACACCGGGCGCGGCTCGCAGTACTCGCCCCGCGCGGCGAAGGTGGCGTAGGCGTTGGCGACGGTGAGCGGGGAGACCTCCTGGTCGCCCAGGGTGAAGGAGCTCCACACGCCCAGCGGCTCGCCGTCGGCGCGGTGGATGCCGGTCCGCTCGGCCATCTCGGCGGTCTCGCACAGCCCCACCCGCCGCTGGAGCTGGGCGAAGTAGGTGTTCACCGACCCCTTGGTCCCGCTGATCATGTTGTGCGAGCCCGCGTCGCTCTCGCCCGCGTTGTTCACCTTCCACGTGGACATCGTCCCGCCCTCGCAGTTGGCCATCCCGCTCACGGAGACGCTCTTGGGCGAGTCGAAGCTGGTCCCGTACTTCAGCCCCTTGTCGAGCGCCGCGGCCAGGGTGAACGCCTTGAACGTGGACCCCGCCTGGTACCCGTGCGAGCCGCCGTCCTCATGGTCGACGGCCAGGTTGATGGAGGTCGTCCCGACCTCCTCCTCGTCGAACCCGTACCGCATGTTCTGGGCCATCGCCCGGACCTTGCCGGTCCCGGGCTCCACCAGTACCTGCGCGGCGAACTTGGTGGTGTCCCCCGGGGGCACCCGGGAGTCGATGGCCTCCTGCGCGGCCGCCTGCATCCCCGAGTCCAGGGTGGTGCGCACGGTGATGCCGCCGCGCCCGAGCAGGAACTCGCGCTCCGCGGGGTCCTCGGCCAGCTCCTCGGAGTCCTGGAGCCAGCGCATCACGTAGTCGCAGAAGAACGGCTGATCGCTGTGGTAGCAGCTGCCGCCGCGCGGCGTGGGGTCCAGCCGCAGGTCGGCCCCGCGGTACCGGTCGGCCTCCCCCTCGGACAGGTGGCCGGTGGCGACCATGCGGTCGAGCACCAGGTCGCGCCGTTCGGCGGCGGCCTCGGGGTTGGCCAGCGGGTCGTAGTAGGAGGGGGCGCGCACCAGGCCCACGAGGGTCGCCGCCTGGCCGGGGTCCAGCCGGTCCGCGGTGGTCGAGAAGTAGCGGCGGGCCGCGATCTCGATGCCGTGGGCGCCGGAGCCGAAGTAGGCGAGGTTGAGGTAGCCCTCCATGATCTCGTCCTTGCTCAGGCGGTCCTCGACGTCGATGGCGTAGCGCAGCTCGACGAGCTTGCGGACCAGGGTCCGCTCGCTGGCGCGCCGCACCCCCTCCTCGTCGGTGGCCTGCTCGATGAGCAGGTTCTTGACGTACTGCTGGGTGATGGTCGAGCCGCCCTGGGTGTCGCCCTGCGCGGTGCGCGTGGCGGCGCGCAGCAGGCCGCGCAGGTCGAGCCCGGCGTGTTCGTAGAACCGCTCGTCCTCGATCGCCATCAGCGCGGCCGGGACCCAGGGGCTGATGTCCGCCAGGCCGACGACCTCGCGTTCGCGCCGGGCCACCTCGGCGATGGGCTCGTGGTCGACGTCGGTGATGAGGACCCGCTCGGTCAGGCGGTGGATCTCCAGGTCGGCGGGCAGCGCCATGAACCCGGCCGCGGCGTCGCGGGCGGCCAGCCCCAGGCCGCCCGCCCAGGGCAGGATCAGCGCCGCGGTCAGCAGCCCCGCCAGCGCGCCCGTGCCCGCCAGCCCCAGGATCGTCCTGCGTCTCTCCTCCGGCCGGCCCTTCCGGTTCGGCTCCGTCACGTCGTCCCCCCAACGCCGTGTGGCCCCCGCCCGCGCTCGGCACGGGCGGGGCACTGCTGCGTCGACCACCCTCGCAGGGACGGGCCGCCACGGACGGCGCGGGATCGGGCGTGTCACTGAAACTCTTCATCAATCCATGGCAAAGCCAACAGATCGGACATCGCTCACGCCAGGTGCACTACTCAACGAAACGGGCATTTCAATTTCTCGACATCGAGACGAAACGAAGCCGCACGGCACGGCCCGCCGCACCGATGCACCGGATCCTGGACTAGCCGACTTCCGTGGATCATTCCGACACACGGGCATGTCCGCAATAAGGTCGGACCCCTCCTCCGGGCATTTGGTCATCCCTACCCATCCGCCACACCCCTGCAACATGACCGATGAGTTTTCCGACTTTTCACCACAGAGAATGGCAGAACAACCAGAGAGGCCCCCGAAACACGTGTCTCTTTCTGACCGATTTGCGTAGTTTACGCAGGTGAAACCAGTCAAATACCAGCAGAAAGCCCCTACGGCCAGTGTGACGAGGATCACATAAATTATCCGGCCCTGGCACTCCGCCAAACCACACGAGAGGGCACACGATAGAGAGCGGAGGGCACCGAAGCCGCAATCCGGACAGAATCCGATCCGGGCCCTTCATTAACTCCGTCTTGCCTCGGATTAACTCTGGGTTATTTCTGCCCGACGTCGCCCGAAGCGCCTCCCCGAAACGCCCGAACCACGACAATTACGGTGTAGCCAGTGATCGGACGCCTGCCCATCCTCGACATCTCTCCGGACAACGATCTCGGCCCGGTGAAAGCGGTTCCCGGTGAACGCTTCACCGTCGGCGCGACGGTCATCCGCGAAGGGCACGACTCCCTCTCCGCGGGTGTGGTCGTCTATTCGCCCAAGGGCCGCCGGGAACGCCTCGTGCGCATGAGCGAGCGCGCCCCCGGGACCGACCGCCACGAGGCGGAGATCTCCCTCCCCGCCGAGGGGAAGTGGTCCTTCGCCATCGAGGCCTGGAGCGACCCCTTCGCCACCTGGCACCACGCCGCCGAGGTCAAGCTCCCCCTGGACCAGGACACCGACCTGGTGCTGGAGGAGGGGGCCCGGCTGCTGTCCCGGGCCGCCCGCCGCGTTCCCCGCAGGCCCCTGCTCGCCCGGGCCGCCGCCACCCTGCGCGACACCTCGCTGACCCCGGCCGAACGCTACGCCGCGGTCACCCCCGAGGTGCTCGCCCTCATGCACGACCACTCGCTGCGCGAGCTCGTCACCCGCTCGCAGCGCACCAGCGTGGTCGTGCACCGCGAGCGCGCCCTCTTCGGCTCCTGGTACGAGTTCTTCCCCCGGTCCGAGGGCGCCCAGGTGGACACCGCCCCCGGCCAGGAGGTCTCCGGCACCTTCGCCACCGCGGCCAAGCGGCTGCCGGCCATCGCCGACATGGGCTTCGACGTGGTGTACCTGCCGCCGATCCACCCCGTGGGGCACGCCCACCGCAAGGGCGCCAACAACGCCCTGACCGCCGGTCCGGGCGAGCCCGGGTCGGTGTGGGCCATCGGCTCGGCCGACGGCGGGCACGACGCCGTCCACCCCGACCTGGGCACCCTCGCCGACTTCGACGCCTTCGTCGCCGAGGCGCGCGGACACGGCCTGGAGATCGCCCTGGACCTGGCCCTGCAGTGCTCCCCCGACCACCCGTGGGTCGCCGAGCACCCCGAGTGGTTCACCACCCGGGCCGATGGGTCCATCGCCTACGCCGAGAACCCGCCCAAGAAGTACCAGGACATCTACCCCCTGAACTTCGACAACGACTTCCCGGGGCTGTACCGGGAGATCCGCCGCGTCGTCCAGCACTGGATCGACCACGGGGTGCGCATCTTCCGGGTCGACAACCCGCACACCAAGCCGGTGGCGTTCTGGGAGAAGCTGCTGGCCGACGTGGCGAAGAAGCACCCGGACGTCCTGTTCCTGGCCGAGGCGTTCACCCGCCCCGCCATGATGCGGACCCTGGCCAAGGTCGGGTTCCACCAGTCGTACACCTACTTCACCTGGCGCAACGGCAAGGACGAGCTCACCGACTACCTCACCGAGCTGAGCCGGGAGACCGCCCACTACCTGCGGCCCAACTTCTTCGCCAACACCCCGGACATCCTCAACGCCTACCTCCAGGAGGGCGGCCGCCCCGCCTTCGAGATCCGCGCGGTCCTGGCCTCGCTGCTCTCACCCACCTGGGGCGTCTACTCCGGCTACGAGCTGTGCGAGAACACCCCCGTGCGGCCCGGCAGCGAGGAGTACCTGGACTCGGAGAAGTACCAGTACCGGCCGCGCGACTGGGCCGGGGCCGAGGCCGAGGGGCGGAGCATCTCCGGCCTCATCACCCGGCTCAACCGGCTGCGCCGCGCCCACCCCGCCCTGCGCGAGCTGCGCAATCTGCGGTTCCACCCGGTGGACCGGCCGGAGATCATCTGCTTCTCCAAGCGCCGCCCCGGCGAGCGCCCCGGCGACCCCGACGACCTGGTCGTCGCCGTCGTCAACCTCGACCCGCACCACGTCCGCGAGGCGACGGTGCACCTGGATCTGCCGTCCATCGGCCGCGCGTGGGAGGAGGAACTCAAGGTGACCGACGAGTTGACCGGCGCCGCCTACACGTGGGGGGCGGCGAACTACGTCCGGCTCGACCCCGAGCGGGGTACCGCGCACGTGTTCACCGTCAACGGCAGATAGCGG
The DNA here is from genome assembly GCF_019598965.1 of Nocardiopsis sp. MT53. Lineage (NCBI taxonomy): Bacteria > Bacillati > Actinomycetota > Actinomycetes > Streptosporangiales > Nocardiopsidaceae > Nocardiopsis > Nocardiopsis sp. MT53. Next base: position 874,018 of record NZ_CP080599.1, read on the forward strand.
CCCGCGGAGCATCCGGAGGGGCGCGGCGGACGGTGTCCGCCGGCACCCCTCCCATGCCCGAGCAGCCGTTGATCCGATGTCGAACATTCATTGGTGGGGAGCAGTAGATGAGCAACGACGAGTCCGGACCGGGCCGCCCCGAACACCCCGCGCACGGTCCGCTCGCGCCGGCCACCGGGGCCGCCACCGGCCCGCTCATGTCCTCCGGCGGTACCGGTGACCCCTACTGGTACAAGCACGCCGTCTTCTACGAAGTACTCGCCCGGGGTTTCCACGACTCCAACGGCGACGGCACCGGCGACCTCGCCGGCCTGGTGCGGAAACTGGACTACCTCCAGTGGCTCGGCATCGACTGCATCTGGCTGCTGCCGATGTACGAGTCCCCCCTGCGCGACGGCGGCTACGACATCTCGGACTACTTCAAGATCCTCCCCGAGTTCGGCACCACCGCCGACTTCGTGGAGCTGCTCGACGAGGCGCACCGGCGCGGCATCCGCGTCATCACCGACCTGGTCATGAACCACACCAGCGACCAGCACCCCTGGTTCAAGGCCTCCCGGGAGGACCCCGAGGGCCCCTACGGCGACTTCTACGTGTGGTCCGACACCAAGGACCGCTACGAGGACGCCCGGATCATCTTCGTCGACACCGAGACGTCCAACTGGACCTACGACGAGGTCCGCGGCCAGTACTACTGGCACCGCTTCTTCTCCCACCAGCCCGACCTCAACTTCGAGAACCCGGCCGTCCAGGAGGCCATCCTGGAGGTCCTGCGCTACTGGCTGGACCTGGGCATCGACGGCTTCCGGCTGGACGCCGTGCCCTACCTGTACGAGCGCGAGGGCACCAACTGCGAGAACCTCAAGGAGACGCACGAGTTCCTCAAGCGCGTGCGCGCGGAGGTGGACCGGCTCTACCCCGGCCGGGTCCTGCTGAGCGAGGCCAACCAGTGGCCCTCCGAGGTCGTGGACTACTTCGGCGACCACGCCGCCGGCGGCGACGAGTGCCACATGAACTTCCACTTCCCGCTGATGCCGCGCATGTTCATGGCGGTGCGGCGGGAGCAGAGGTACCCGATCTCGGAGATCCTCGCCCAGACCCCGGAGATCCCGGCCAACTGCCAGTGGGCGATCTTCCTGCGCAACCACGACGAGCTGACCCTGGAGATGGTCACCGACGAGGAGCGCGACTACATGTACGCCGAGTACGCCAAGGAACCCCGCATGCGCGCCAACGTGGGGATCCGGCGGCGGCTCGCCCCCCTGTTGGACAACGACCGCAACCAGATCGAGCTGTTCACCGCCCTGCTGCTGTCCCTGCCCGGCTCCCCGGTGCTGTACTACGGCGACGAGATCGGCATGGGCGACAACATCTGGCTGGGCGACCGCGACGCCGTGCGCACCCCCATGCAGTGGAGCTCCGACCGCAACGCCGGGTTCTCCACCGGGGACCCCGGGCGCCTGTACCTGCCGCTCATCCTCGACCCGGTGTACGGCTACCAGGCGGTCAACGTCGAGTCCCAGCGCGCCAACCCCGGCTCGCTGCTCAACTGGACGCGGCAGATGATCCAGATCCGCAAGCGGCACCCCGTGTTCGGCACCGGGGCGTTCACCGAGCTCGACGCCAGCAACCCCAGCGTGTTCGCGTTCATCCGCGAGCACGGCGACGACCGCATGCTGTGCGTCAACAACCTGTCCAAGCACCCGCAGCCGGTGGAGCTGGACCTGTCCGGCTACCTCGGGGTGAACCCGGTGGAGTGCGTGGGCGGGACGCGCTTCCCGCGGATCGGCGAGCTGCCGTACCTGCTCACCCTGCCCGGACACGGCTTCTACTGGTTCCAGCTGCCCCCCGCCGCGGACACCGGCCCCGGCCCCGTCGTCGGCGAGGAGGACACCGCACCGACCTACGGCCTGCCCGCGGCCGGGGTCAGTGCCCGGGCCGCGCTGGGCGGGCGCTCCCCCCGCACCCGCGGCGGCCACCGCACCACGGTCACCACGCCGTCCTCCGACGAGAAGGGGAACAGGCCCGACTGATCATGTCCCAACTCGAAGAGCTCCTGGCCGTCTGGATGCCCCGTCAGCGCTGGTTCTCCGGCAAGGGGATCCCCATCCGCAACATCCGGGTCGAAAGCCGGCACACCCTGGTGTCCGCCGGCCCCGAGGGCCCCGACCTCAACCTGCTCGTCGTCCGCGCCGGGCAGCGCGGCCGCAGCTCCCGCTACCAGGTGCTGCTCGGCTCCCGGTCGTCGCGCTCCCTGCCCGCGGAGCTGGCGGGCGCCGCCATCGGCGTCCACCAGGCCCCGGGCGGGAGGTCGCGGGTCGTCTACGACGCGGCCAACGACGCCCAGCTGACCGCCATGCTGCTGGAACGCTTCGCGGCCCCCTCGGCCGCCGGGCACGTCCGGTTCCGCACCCTGCCCGGCGAGCGCATCCGCACCGGTTCCTCGGGGCGGGTGCTCACCGGGGAGCAGTCCAACACGTCGCTGGTGTTCGGCGAGGACTACGTCCTCAAGACGTTCCGGCGGGTGTGGCCCGGGCCCAACCCGGACCTGGAGCTCAACCGGGCGCTGTACGGCTCGCCGTACGTGGCCCGGCCGTGCGGGTGGATCGAGGCGGACCTGCCCGGGTACGCCGAGCCCACCACCCTGGCGATGCTCCAGGACTACATCCCCGGGGCCTCGGACGGCTGGGTGCTGGCCACCGCCGACGCCGAGGCGCTGACCCGGGGCGCCGACCGCGCGGCGCGGACCTCGTTCACCGGGGACGCCGCCCTGCTCGGGCGCACCACGGCGGAGGTGCACCGCGCCCTGGCCCGCACCCTGCCCACGGACGTGCTGTCGGTGACGGCCGTGGCGGAGCTGGCCGACGCCATGGTGGAGCGGCTGGCCATGGCCAGCGCCGAGGTGCCGGAACTGGCCGAGCACGCACCCCTGGTGATGGAGGCCTACGCCGAGTTCGCCCAGGTGGACGAGCCGCTGCCGATCCAGCGCATCCACGGCGACTACCACCTGGGCCAGGTCATCCGCACCGGGTCCGGGGGGTGGGTGCTGCTCGACTTCGAGGGCGAGCCCACCGTCTCCGTCGCCGAGCGCCGGCAGCTCGCCAGCCCGCTGCGGGACGTGGCCGGGATGCTGCGCTCCTTCGACTACGCCGCCGGGTACCTGCTGGTCGACCACCCCGGCGACGAGGGGCTGGAGTGGTCGGCGCGGTCCTGGGCGCGGGCCAACCGCGAGGCGTTCTGCCGCGGCTACGCCGACGGCGGCGGCGCCGACCCGGAGAAGCACCTGGTCGTGCTGCGGGCCTTCGAGTTCGACAAGGCCGTGTACGAGGTGCTGTACGAGGCCCGCAACCGGCCGCACTGGCTGCGGGTACCGCTGGAGTCCATCGCCGCCGCGGCGGCCCCGCCGGTGCCCCGCTGAACGGCGGCCCGCCCCCGGGCGGGCCGTCTCCGCTCCCCCGCCCCTCCCCGTTTCCTGTCCACCGTTCCTGTCCACGAGCACCACGGAGCAGCATTGTCCTCGCCACGCAGCGAACAGCGTCAGCGCGCGACCACCGATGAGGAGACCGCGAAGAAGACCGGGAGCAAGGCCGCCGGCGCGAAGAAGAAGACCGCGGGCAAGCCGGCGGCGGCCGAGGCCGCCACCGCGAAAACCACCGCGGGCAAGACCGCGGCGGGCAAGACGGCCGCCGCCAAGAGCACCGCAGCCAAGGCCGCCGCGGGCAGGACCGCCGCCGGGTCGGCGGCGGCGAAGAAGCCCGCCGCCGCGCGAACGGCCGCGGGCAAGGCGACGGCTGGCAAGGCGGCCGCCGCCGGGACGGCCGCGGGCAAGAAGGCCGCGGCGAAGAAGCCCGCGGGCCGGGCCACCGCCGCGAAGGAGCCCGCGACCAGGGCCGCCTCCGCGAAGAGGACGGCGCCCGCCACCAAGGGCCGCGCCAAGGCCGCCCCGGCGGGGAGGGCGCCCGCGCGCACCGCCCCGGCCCGCGCGGCCTCCGGGCCCGAGCAGGAGCTGCTCGCCGCCGTCGACCGCCTGGTCGACGGCCACCACCACGACCCGCACTCCGTCCTGGGCGTACACCCCCAGGGGCGGTCCACCGTGGTACGGGTGCTGCGGCCCCACGCCACCGAGGTCCACCTGGAGCTGCGCGACGGCGAGCGGGTGCGGGCCGAGCACCTGCACCGGGGCGTGTTCACCGCCAAGGTGTCCGGCACGAGGCTCGGCGACCCCGCCGACTACCGGGTCACCGCCCGCTACGAGGACGGCGCCGAGCACACGGCCGCCGACCCCTACCGGTTCACTCCCGTCCTGGGCGACCTGGACCTGCACCTCATCGGCGAGGGCAGGCACGAGGAGCTGTGGCGGGCGCTGGGGGCGCACACCCGCACCCTGGAGACCGACGCGGGCGAGGTGTCCGGCACCTCCTTCACCGTGTGGGCGCCCAACGCCCGCGGGGTGCGCCTGATCGGCGACTTCAACCTGTGGAACGGCGTCGGCCACCCCATGCGCAGCCTGGGCGGCACCGGCGTGTGGGAGCTGTTCGTGCCCGGCGTGGGCGACGGGGCGCTGTACAAGTTCCAGGTGCTGGGCGCCGACGGGCACTGGCGGGACAAGGCCGACCCGATGGCGCGGGCCACCCAGATGCCGCCGCAGACCGCGTCGGTGGTGACGACGTCGGGCCACGTGTGGACCGACCAGGAGTGGATGGCCGAGCGCAAGGGCGTTGAGCCGCACCGGGCGCCGATGAGCGTGTACGAGGTGCACCTGGGGTCGTGGCGGCCCGGCCTGTCGTACACCGAGCTGGCCGACCAGCTCGTCGGGTACGTCACCGAGATGGGCTTCACCCATGTGGAGCTCCTGCCGGTGGCCGGGCACCCCTATGACGGATCCTGGGGCTACCAGGTCACGTCGTACTACGCGCCCACGCCCCGGTTCGGCACGCCCGACGAGTTCCGGCACCTGGTGGACTCGCTGCACCGGGCCGGGATCGGCGTCCTGCTGGACTGGGTGCCCGCGCACTTCCCCAGGGACGAGTGGGCGCTGGCCCGGTTCGACGGCACCGCGCTGTACGAGCACCCCGACCCGCGCCGGGGCGAGCACCCCGACTGGGGGACGCTCATCTTCAACTACGGGCGCACCGAGGTGCGCAACTTCCTCGTGGCCAACGCCCTGTACTGGCTGGAGGAGTTCCACATCGACGGGCTGCGGGTGGACGCGGTGGCGTCCATGCTGTACCTGGACTACTCGCGCGAGGACGGCGGGTGGGAGCCCAACGCCTTCGGCGGCCGGGAGAACCTGGAGGCGATCGACTTCCTCAAGGAGCTCAACACGGTCGTCTACCGGCGCAACCCGCACGCGGTGATGATCGCCGAGGAGTCCACCGCCTACCCGGGGGTGACCCTGCCGGTGGACCACGGGGGGCTCGGGTTCGGGCTCAAGTGGAACATGGGGTGGATGCACGACACCCTCCAGTACCTCTCCAAGGAGCCGGTCCACCGCAAGTACCACCACGACGAGGTCACCTTCGCGATGGTGTACGCCTACAGCGAGAACTACGTGCTTCCGCTGTCGCACGACGAGGTGGTGCACGGCAAGGGGTCGCTGTTCAACAGGCCGCCGGGCGACGAGTGGCAGCGGGCGGCGAACCTGCGGGCGCTGCTGGCGTTCATGTGGTCGCACCCGGGCAAGCAGCTGCTGTTCATGGGCGGGGAGATCGCCCAGGGCGACGAGTGGTCGCACCTGGACGGGGTGCCCTGGTGGCTGCTGCAGTACGACCACCACGCGGGGGCGCAGCGGCTGGTCAAGGCGCTCAACGACCTGTACCGGCCGCGTCCGGCGCTGTGGTCGCTGGACACCGACCCGGCCGGGTTCCAGTGGCTGGACGGCGGCGACCGCGACGGCAACACGCTGTCGTACCTGCGGCGGGGCGAGGACGGCTCGGCCCTGGTGTGCGCGGTGAACTTCTCGCCGGTGCCGCGCCCCGACTGGCGGATCGGCCTGCCCTGGGAGGGCCGCTGGGACGCGGTGCTCAACACCGACGAGGCCCGGTTCGGGGGCTCGGAGTACCCGGCCCCCGCACACGTGGAGGCCCAGGTCCAGGAGTGGCACGGCCAGCCGTACTCGGCGCCGGTGACCCTGCCGCCGCTGGGCGCGGTCTGGTTCGAGCACCGGCCCTGAGCCCGACGAGCGCGGGAGCGGCCCCGGTCCGGTCGGACCGGGGCCGTTCCCGTGGAAACGTCATCGCGGCGTCATCCGGTGTCACGCCGATGACACCGCAGGTCACACGAACTTCATGGCCCTCCGTGAGGATCGGGGGCGCCACGGGGGATGAAACCCGTCCGGAATTCGTCCGGAACGGCCCTTTACCTCCGCGGGTCCGCGTGCTGGGGTGTCCCCCATCACAGTCACGAACGATGGGACACCCCCTATGTCCGACACCTCCCAGAGTTTCGCGAAAGTCCTCGGGCGGGGCGACGTCCTCGCCCTCGGCTTCGGCGCCATGATCGGCTTCGGCTGGATCGTGCTGGTCGGCGACTTCATCGGCGCGGCCGGCCCCGGCGGTGCCGCCGCCGCCTTCGTCATCGGCGGGGTGATCATGGCCTTCGTCGGCCTCACCTACGCCGAACTCGTCTCGGCGATGCCGCACGCCGGGGGTGAGCACCACTACGCCATGCGGGCCGTCGGCCCCCACGGGGCGTTCGTCGCCTCCTGGGCGATGGTGCTCGGCTACGTGTCGGTGGTCGCGTTCGAGGCGGTCGCCGTCCCCCAGACGCTCGTCTACCTCTTCCCCGACATGGCGGCCGGGCACCTGTGGACCGTCGCCGGGTACGACGTGTACGCGAGCCTGGTCGCGGCCGGCGTGGTGGCCGCGGCGGTGATGACCTTCGTCAACTACGTCGGGATCAAGCCCGCCGCCGTGTTCCAGACCGTCGCCGTGCTGTTCCTGGTGTGCGTCGGCGCCGTCATGCTCACCGGCTCGTTCGCGGGCGGCTCGGCGGCGAACATGGAGCCCCTGTTCACCGGCGGCGTGCCAGGGGTCTTCGTGGTCCTGGTGGCGGTGCCGTTCCTGTTCGTCGGGTTCGACGTGATCCCGCAGTCGGCGTCCGAGGTCAGGATCCCCCACCGGCTGGTGGGGGCGCTGCTGGTGGTCTCGGTCCTGTGCGCGACCGCCTGGTACGTGATGGTCATGCTCACCGCGGGGGCGGGCCTGCCCGCGGCGGACCTGGCGGCCTCGGAGCTGGCCTCGGCGGACGCGGTGGCCGCCCTGTGGAACAGCCCGGTGATGGGCGACGTGCTGGTCCTGGGCGGCATCGCCGGTCTGCTGACCAGCTGGAACGCCTTCCTCATCGGCGGCAGCCGCCTGGTCTACGCGATGGCGGCGTCGCGGATGCTCCCGGCGTGGTTCGGCCGCCTGCACCCGCGGTACCGCACCCCGGCCAACGCCGTCCTGTTCATCGGCGCGCTGTCGGCCGCGGCGCCGTTCTTCGGCCGCCCCATGCTGGTGTGGCTGACCAACGCGGGCGGGATCAACATCGTGCTCGCGTACCTGGCGGTGGTGGTGAGCTTCCTGGTGCTGCGCCGCCGCGAACCCGCCATGGAACGGCCGTTCCGCACCCCGGCCGGCCCGGTGGTGGGGTGGACCGCCCTGGTGCTGTCGCTCGGCCTGTTCTCGCTGTACCTGCCGGGCATGCCCGCCGCCCTGGGCTGGCCCCAGGAGTGGCCGATGGTGCTGGCCTGGTGGGCCGCCGGGGCGCTGCTGCTGTGGCGGCTCCCCCGCGTCCCCCCGGGGCCGGACGCCGAGCGGCGCCTCATCGCCCTCATGGACGCCCGCCGCTGAACGGGGCCGGCGGCCCCGCGGGGCCACCGGCCCGCCCGGGCGGTGCGGTCCCCGCCGGAAGGCCCGGCGGCGGACGCCCGGGCGCGAGGAGGAGGCGGTGGGCCCCCGCCGGGGCCGCGTTCGGCGGCGCGCCGCGCGGCGGGCCCCGCCTTCAGGACGCGCGGTGGTGCCAGGCGGTGAGGCGGGCGACCGCCTCGTCCAGGACCTCGTCGCGCTTGCAGAAGGCGAAGCGCAGCAGGTGCTCGCCCTCCTTCTCGCGGTCGTAGAACACCTGCGCGGGGACCGCCGCCACCCCGGCCTCCCGGGGCAGGGCGCGGGCGATGTCCACCCCGCTCGTGTACCCCAGCGGGCGGATGTCGGCCATCACGAAGTAGGTGCCCTCGGACACGCCCACCTCGAACCCGGTCTCCGCCAGCCCCGCCGCCAGCCGGTCCCGCTTGCCCTGGAGCGCGGCGCGCTGGGCGGCGACCCACTCGCCCTCGTTGTCGATGGCGTCGGCGATCGCGAGCTGGAGCGCCCCGTTGGCGCTGAACGTCAGGAACTGGTTGACCGTGCGCACCGCCGTCACCAGCGGCTCGGGGCCCATGACCCAGCCGGTCTTCCATCCGGTGACCGCGAACATCTTGCCCACAGAGGACACCGACACGGTGCGCTCGCGCATCCCCGGCAGCGTCGCCAGCGGCACGTGCGGTCTGCCGTCGAAGGTCAGGAACTCGTACACCTCGTCGGTGAACGCGATGAGGTCGTGCTCACGGCACACCGCCGCGATCTCCTCCAGCTCCTGCGCGGTGAACACCGTCCCCGTCGGGTTGTGCGGGCTGTTGACCAGCACCATCCGCGTCCGGGGACCCACCGCGGCGCGCAGCTCGTCCGGGTCGAAGACGAACCGGCCGGTCGCCGGGTCCGGGCGCAGGGTGACCGGGCGGCGGACGCCGCCGGCCAGCGTGACCATCGCGGCGTAGGAGTCGTACATCGGCTCGAACACAATGACCTCGTCGCCCTGCTCGACCAGGGCCAGCAGGGCCGCGGCGATGCCCGCCGTCGCCCCCACCGTGATGTACACCTCGGTGTCCGGGTCCAGGTCGATCCCGTAGTGGCGCGACCGGTAGCGGCTGACCGCCCGACGCAGCTCCGGCCGCCCCGGGCCCGGCGGGTACTGGTTGACGCCCTCCAGGATGTTGCGGGAGGCGGCCTCCAGCAGGGGGCGGGGCCCGTCGGTGTCGGGGAATCCCTGGCCCAGGTTGACCGACCCGGTCTCCGTGGCCAGTCGCGTCATCTCGGCGAAGATCGTCTCGCCGTACACGCGCATTCGTTCGATCAGCGGATTGTCCACGTCCCGAGCGTATCCCCCGGACCGCGGCCGCGCCCATCCGGGCGCACGCGTGGGGCGGGACCCCTCGGGTCCCGCCCCACGCGTGCGCCTCGGTCCCTCACAGGAGCAGGCTGAGCACGATCCACACCACCGGCCCCGCGATGAGCAGGGAGTCCAGCCGGTCCATCAGGCCGCCGTGGCCCGGCATGAACCGGCCCATGTCCTTGATCCCCAGGTCGCGTTTGAACAGCGACTCGATGAGGTCGCCGACCGTCGCGGCCAGGACGACGGCCAGCCCCAGGACCACGCCGACCCACCAGGGGCCGTCGAGCATCAGCACCACGCACAGGGCCCCGGCCAGGGCGCAGCCGAGCACGGAGCCGCCGAAGCCCTCCCAGGTCTTGTTCGGGCTGATCACCGGCGCCATCTTGTGCCGGCCCAGCAGGATCCCGGCGAAGTAACCGCCGATGTCGCTGGAGATCGTCACCACGATGAACGTCACCAGGCGCTGCTGGCCGTCCTCGGGGTGGGCGATCAGCAGCAGCCACGTCCCCAGCAGGAAGGGGAGGTAGACCAGGGTGAACATGCTCGCCGACGTGTCGGCGACGAACCCGTCCGCCCCGCCCCGCAACCGCCACACCAGGGCGGCGATCGCGGTCAGGGCGGTGGCGCCCAGCAGCCACTCGGGGCCGCCGAAGTAGGCGGCCACCTGCATGGCGACGCCGCCGGCGGCCAGGGGGACCACCGCGACGTCCATCCCCTTGCTGGCGAACGCCCGGTTGAGCTCGCGCATGCCGATCAGCACCCCCGCGGAGGTGATGATCGTGAACAGCGCGGGCCAGGGGAAGATCGAGAAGAAGACCAGTGCGCCCAGGAGGCAGCCGCTGGCGATGGCCACCGGGAGGTTGCGGCCCGTCTTGACCGGCTCACCTCCCGGCTTGTGCAGCACGAAGCGCTGACCGGCGGCCCTGTCGGCCCCGGCGTCGCCGGGGCCGACCTGCTGATCGTCGTCGGGTCTGTGCTCCGGCGAGTGGTCATCGCCTCCGGAGCCGCTGGAAGGAGTCGTCACCGGCTAGACCTCAAGGAGTTCCGATTCCTTGTGCTTGAGGAGCTCGTCGACGGAGGCGACGTACTTGTGGGACAGCTCGTCCAGCTCCGCCTGCGCACGGTGGGCCTCGTCCTCGCCGACCTCGCCCGCCTTGACGGCCTTCTCGAAGGCGTCCTTGGCGCGGCGGCGGACGTTGCGGATCGAGATCTTGGCGTCCTCGCCCTTGGTGCGCGCGACCTTCACGTACTCCTTGCGGCGCTCCTCGGACAGGTCCGGGAAGACGACCCGGATGACCTGGCCGTCGTCGGACGGGTTGACGCCGAGGTCGCTGTTGCGGATGGCGTTGATGATCGAGGTCCGGGAGTTGACGTCGAACGGTGAGATGACCACCATGCGCGGCTCGGGGACCGAGAAGGACGCGAGCTGGTTGATCGGCGTCGGCGCGCCGTAGTAGTCCACGGTGATCTTGTTGAACGTCGCCGGCGTGGGACGCCCGGTGCGGATCGCCGCGAAGTCCTCCTTGGCGACGATGACGGCCTTCTCCATCTTCTCCTCGGCTTCGAGGAGGGTCTCTTCGATCATGGGGCGCTCCCGGTTCTCGGCTGTGGTGTGCGTGGCTTGAGGGTGTCGCCGCGGCCGCCTCAGGCGGGGGTCGGCCCGACGATGGTGCCGATCTTCTCACCGCGGACGGCGCGCAGGATGTTGCCCTGGCTCATCAGGTCGAAGACGACGATGGGCAGCCCATTGTCCATGCACAGGCTGACGGCGGTGGCGTCCATGACCTTGAGGCCGCGGGTGAGGACCTCGTTGTAGTTGAGCTTGTCGAACTTGACCGCGTCCGGGTTGCTCCGGGGGTCGGAGTCGTAGACCCCGTCGACCTGGGTGCCCTTGAGGACGGCCTGGGCGCCGATCTCCAGGGCGCGCTGGGCCGCGGTCGTGTCGGTGGAGAAGAACGGGGCGCCCAGGCCGGCGCCGAAGATGACCACACGGCCCTTCTCCAGGTGGCGCACGGCGCGGCGGGGGATGTACGCCTCGGCGACCTGGCTCATGTGGATGGCGGTCTGGACGCGGGTGTCCACGCCCAGGCGCTCCAGGAAGTCCTGGAGGGCGAGGCAGTTGATGACGGTGCCGAGCATGCCCATGTAGTCGGCGCGGCCGCGCTCGATGCCGCCCTCGGTGAGCTGGGCTCCGCGGAACATGTTGCCGCCGCCCACCACGACCGCGACCTGGATGCCCTCGGACACGGCCTCGGCGATGGACTCGGCGACGTACTGGACGACCTCCGGGTCGATGCCCAGGCCGCCCCCGCCGGCGAAGGCCTCGCCGGAGAGCTTGAGCATCACGCGCTTCCAGCCTGCGTCGTGCATGGCGGGTTCGGTGTTCGTCGCTGCGTTCACGGCCTGTGGCCTCCCTTGTCGTCCCCGAGCGGCACAGGGTCCCCCGAGTGCTCCTGCTGCGGGCGGTGCGGGTCTTCATGCCCCCCGAAACCGCCCATATCCACCGAAGGTGCCGGGGAGATCGTTCTCCCCGGCACCTCCATCATGTCAAAACCTAGGCCTGGCCGACCTTGAAGCGGGCGAAGCGCTTGACCGTGACGCCGGCGGCGTCGACGACCTGCTGGACCGACTTCTTGTTCTCCTTGACGAACGGCTGGCCGAGCAGCGTCACGTCCTTGAAGAAGCCGTTGAGGCGGCCCTCGACGATCTTGGGGATCGCCTGCTCGGGCTTGCCCTCCTCGCGGGTGGTCTGCTCGGCGATGCGGCGCTCGTTCTCGACGACCTCGGCGGGCACCTCGTCCTTGGAGACGTACTGCGGGGCCATCGCAGCGATCTGCTGCGCGAGGTCCTTGCCGACCTCCTCGTCCGCCTTGTCCAGCTCGACCAGGACGCCCATGGTCGGGGGCAGGTCCGGGTCGGACTTGTGCAGGTAGGCGGAGACGTAGGCGCCGTCGAACTTGGCGAAGCGGCGGAACTCCAGCTTCTCGCCGATGATCGCGCTCTTCTCCTCGATGTAGCCCTGGAGGGTCTTCCCGGGCTCGATCTCGGCGGCGGCGACGGTGGCGAGGTCGTCGCTGTCCTGGGCGGCGACGAAGTCGGCGACCTGGTCGGCCAGCTCGATGAACTGGGCGTTCTTGGCGACGAAGTCGGTCTCGCAGTTGAGCTCGATGAGGGTGGCCTTGCCCTCGCCCTGCTGGCGGAGGACGACCGTGCCCTGGGCGGCGGTGCGGCCCGCGCGCTTGTCGACGGACTTGGCGCCCTTGATGCGCAGGGCCTCGACGGCCTTGTCGAAGTCGCCGTCGGCCTCGGTCAGGGCCTTCTTGCAGTCCATCATGCCCGCGCCGGTCATGTCGCGCAGCTTCTTGACGTCCGCGGCGGTGAAGTTCGCCATGACTGTTGGATTCCCTTGGAAGTGAAGTCTGTACGGAAGGTGAGCGGTCCGTACACCCCGCGTGCCGCCCCGCTCGAAGGCGGAGCGGCACCGGGGTGTCGTGGGTCCCGGGGGACCGACTGCTACTCGGCGGCCGGGGTGTCCTGGGCCGGGGTCTCCTCGGCCGGAGCCTCGTCGACGGTGGCGCCCTCGGACTCGGCGACGGCCTCGGCGGCGGGCTCGGGGGTCTGGACCGGGATCTCGGAGGTGTCCTGGCCGGCCCCGACGGAGTCGGCGGTCTCGCCCTTGCCCTCGAGGATCTCGCGCTCCCACTCGGCCAGGGGCTCCTCGGCGGCCTTCTGCTCACCGGCGCCGGAGCGGGTCAGCAGACCGTCGGCCACGGCGTCGGCGATCACGCGGGTCAGCAGGCTGACACTGCGGATGGCGTCGTCGTTACCCGGGATCGGGTAGTCGACCTCGTCCGGGTCGCAGTTGGTGTCGAGGATCGCGACGACCGGGATGTTGAGCTTCCGGGCCTCGCTGATCGCGATGTGCTCCTTCTTGGTGTCCACGATCCACACGGCGCTGGGCACGCGGGACATGTCGCGGATACCGCCGAGGGTGCGCTCGAGCTTCTCCTTCTCGCGGCGGAGGTTGAGGAGCTCCTTCTTGGTGAGCGAGGAGCCGGCGACGTCGTCGAAGTCGATCTCCTCCAGCTCCTTCAGGCGCTGCAGCCGCTTGTGGACGGTGGAGAAGTTGGTGAGCATGCCGCCCAGCCAGCGCTGGTTGACGAACGGCATGCCGACGCGGCGGGCCTGCTCGTCGATGGCCTCCTGCGCCTGCTTCTTGGTGCCGACGAACAGGACGGTGCCGCCGTGGGCGACCGTCTGCTTGACGAACTCGTAGGCGCGGTCGATGTGCGCCAGCGACTTCTGGAGGTCGATGATGTAGATGCCGTTGCGCTCCGTGAGGATGAAGCGCTTCATCTTCGGGTTCCAGCGACGGGTCTGGTGCCCGAAGTGGACGCCGCTCTCCAGGAGCTGGCGGGTCGTCACGACTGTGGCCATGACAGGTCCTCCTAGTGGTGGCGGGGATAGGGCTCCCCGCCTTCGGTTGTTCCTGACGCCCCGGCCGTACCGCCACTCCGCCGAGGCGGTGTGGACCGTGGGTACGACCCCTCCGGAGGGAGGCTGGTGGACGTGCGTAGTGTGTTCGGCCCGGTGGGCCACAGATGATTCTATCCTCCGCGGGGAACGGGCCGGACCTGCGCGGGGGGCGGCCCCCGCCGTCGTCCACAGGTCGGCGGAAAAGCCCGCCCTCCGGGCCCGCGGCGGCGAACCTGGATGTATGCGGAACCTCGTGCCCCTCCTCCTTCCCGTCCTCCTCCTGCTGGCCTGCCTCCTGCCCGCTCCCCCGGCGGCCGCCGGCGCCGACTGGCGGTGGCCGCTGGACCCGGCGCCGCGGGTGCTGCGGCCCTTCGACCCGCCCGAGCGCCCCTGGCTGCCCGGCCACCGCGGCGCCGACCTGGCCGCCGAGCCCGGCCAGGAGGTCCTCGCGGCCGGCCCCGGCCGCGTCCACTTCGCCGGGACGGTCGCGGGCACGCCCGTGGTGTCGGTCTCCCACGGCGGCCTGCGCACCACCTACCTGCCGGTGGAGACCGGCCTGGCCCGCGGCGACCCGGTGGCCGCCGGGCAGGTCATCGGCACCGTCGCCGCCGCGCCGCGGCACTGCCCGCAGCGCACCTGCCTCCACTGGGGCCTGCTCCGGGGCCGGGACTACCTCGACCCGCTCTCCCTGCTGGGCCCCGTCCCCGTCCGCCTCCTCCCCCGCACCCCCTGACCCACGGCCGAGCCGGTGAGCGCGGGCGGGGGTCAGGCGCGGGGGTGGGAGCGGCGGTAGACGTCGCGGAGGCGGTCGACGGAGACGTGGGTGTAGATCTGCGTGCTGCGGGGGCTGGCGTGGCCGAGGAACTCCTGGACGCTGCGCAGGTCGGCGCCGCCGTTGAGGAGGTGGGTGGCGGCGCTGTGGCGCAGGTCGTGCGGGGCGGCGTCCAGGCCCGCGGCGCCCAGGTGGGCGTGGACGTCCTCGCGGGCGCGGCGCACGTCCAGGCGCCCGCCACGCACGCCCAGGAACAGGGCCGGGCCGCTGGACGGGCCGACCAGGGCCGGACGGCCGGCGGCGAGCCAGTCGTCCAGGGCGTCCAGGGCCGGGGCGCCCACCGGAACGGTGCGCTCCTTGTCGCCCTTGCCGACGACGCGCACGGTGGTGCGGGCGCGGTCGACGTCGTCCACGTCCAGGGAGCACAGCTCGGCGACGCGCACGCCCGTGGCGTAGAGCAGCTCCACCACGGCGCGGCGGCGGGTGCCCACCGGGGTGTCGTCCACCGGGCGCGACAGCGCGGCCTCGGCCTGGGCCTCGTCCAGGACGGCGGGCAGCGCGCGCCGCTGGGACGGGGCGGACAGGCGCGGCCCCGGGTCGGCGGCGAGCACGCCCTCGCGGTGCAGGTAGCGGGTGAAGGCGCGGACGGCGGCCACCCGGCGGGCGACGGTGGAGCGGCCCGCCCCCCGGTCGCGGGCGCGGGACAGCCAGGCGCGCACCGCGGGCACGTCGAGGTCGCCGACCTCCAGCCCCTGCTCTTCCAGGTCCTCCAGCAGGGACCGCAGGTCCGCGAGGTAGCCGCGCACGGTGTGCGGGGAGCGGCCCAGCTCGCCCGCCAGGTGGGCGGCGAAGCCGTCGAGCGGGCTCACCGGCGGGGCAGGCAGGCGATGCCGTCGATCTCCACCATGTAGGTGGGGTCGATGAGGGCGCTCACCTCCACCAGGGTCGAGGTGGGCCGGTGCCCCTCGGGCAGGCGGGACAGGAGCGCGGAGCGGAACTCCTCCAGGTCGCTGATGTGCCGCAGGTAGTAGGTGAGTCGCACCACATGGCTCAGGTCCGCGCCGTGGCGGGCGAGGATCGCCTCGATGTTGCTCAGGACCTGCCGGGTCTGGCCGCCGATGTCCCCGGCGACCTCTCCGGCGGGACCCACCGGGACCTGGCCCGAGATGAACAGCAGCGGGCCGTCGGCGGTCAGGGCGTCACTGTAGGGCTTGGCCATGGACGCACGGTATCAGCGCGCCTCCGGCGGAGCGGTGCGCCGGACCACGCCGCGGGCGGGTTCGGCCCCGTCGAGGGCCCCGGAGCGGACCCGGGCGGCCAGGGCGCGGGCGACGATCCGGTCGGTGACCGCCGGGAGGTGCCGGGCCAGGAAGAACTCGACCGCGCCCCGGCGGGTGGTCGGCAGGTCGCGGCGGGGACGGCGCGACAGCCCCGCCAGCAGCACGGTGTCCACGACCCCGTCCAGGCTCTCGTAGGTGCTCATCCCCTCCAGGGACAGCCCCGCCCGGGCGGTCGAGTCGTGGATGGGGCTGCGCACCATCGACGGGTAGACGCAGGTGACGGTCACGTGCGGGGCCAGCTCCAGGCGCAGGGCGTCGGCGTAGGCGACGAGCGCGCGTTTGGAGGCCCCGTAGGCGGCGGCCAGGGGCAGCTGCATGACGGCCATGCGCGAGGACACCATGACCACCCGGCCCCGGGAGTCGACGAGGGCGTCCACGCAGGCGGCGCCGACCCGCCAGGCGCCGAGCAGGTTGACGTCCAGCTGGCGGCGGACCTCGGCGCTCGGGGGCAGCTCGGCCGGTGCGGGCCCGCCGATCCCGGCGTTGTTGACCAGCAGGTCGAGCCCGCCCAGCCGGGACAGCGCCCCGGCGACGGCCGCGGGCACCGCGGCGTCGTCGGTGAGGTCGCAGGCGAGGACCTCGACGGGGTCGTCCCCGCGGGGGCGGGCGTCCAGCCCGACGACCCGCGCGCCCGCGTCGCTCAGCCTCGTGCACAGGGCCCGGCCGAAGGTGCCCGAGGCCCCGGTGACCAGGACGCGCAGGCCGCGGGGGTCGCGGCGGCCGCCGGACAGCAGGTCGCGCAGGGGTCGGCTCATCGGGGGCTCTCCTGGGGGCGGGCGGGCGCGAAGGCGCGTTCGGGGCGGGCGGCCAGGCGCCTGGCCCCGGCGGCGCGCTCGCGGGGCAGGTCGGCGACGTAGTGGTCGAAGTCCACCCGCATCATGGGGCGCCTGTCGCCCCAGCGGGCGGTGGCGGCGCGCAGGTCGCGGGCGACGGCCCGGCGCTGCGCGGCCGGGTCGGGCAGGGCGTACTCCCCCGCCAGGTGGGCGGCCACGAGTTCGCCCTGGGCCTCCACGACGGGCAGGGCGGCGCCGGTGGACTGCATGAGGCCGACGAACGCCAGGCTCGGGTCGTCCAGGTGGAACACCCGCTTGTACAGGGGCAGGCGCTCGGGGTCGGGGCCGGTCCAGCGCTCGTCGAGGAAGGGGAGGGCGACGCGGTAGCCGGTGGCCCAGACGACAGTGTCGACGGCGTCCCCGCTCCCGTCGGCGAACACCGCCCGGTCGCCCTCGAAGCGCGCGATCCCCGGCCGGACGACGATCTCGCCGTGGGTGAGGCGGCTCAGGACGGTGTCGCTGACCGTGGGGTGGTTCTGGAGCAGTCCGCCGGAGGGGGCGGGCAGCCCGTAGTCCTGGGGGCGGCCCACGGCCAGCCGCAGCAGGGTCTGGGCGACGGCCTGGCGGATGCGCCAGGGCAGCACGGCCAGGGCCCCGCCGGTCGCGTCGGAGGGCCGCCCGAACAGGTACTTGGGCACGATGTGGACGCCGCGGCGGGCCGACAGCAGGACGGGTCCGCGGGCGACATGGGAGGCGTCGACGGCGATGTCCATGGCGGAGTTGCCGGTGCCGACGACCAGGACCCGGCGGCCCCGGAACGGTTCGGGGTCGCTGTAGTCGCGGGCGTGCATGTGGACGCCGGAGAAGTCGCCCGGATAGGCCGCGGCGGGCATGCGGGGTTCGCGGTTGTGCCCGTTGGCGACGACGACGGCGTCGTAGCGGGCGGTGTCCCGGCCGGCGGCCACCTCCCAGCGGCCGTCCTCCGTGCGCTCCACCGAGGTGACGTCGGTGCCGAACCGGATGTGCCCGGTCACCCCGAAGGCGTCGGCGTAGTCGGCGAGGTATCCGGCCACGAGGTCCGCCGACGGGTAGTCGGGCCACGTCCGCGGCATGGGGCGGGCGGCGAACCCGGTGCGTCCCCGGCTGGTGTTGAGGTGCAGGGAGGCGTAGGCCGGGGAGCCGGGGGCCGTGCGCACCCACAGCCCGCCGGGGCGGTCGCCGCGTTCGTGGACCACCGGTTCCAGGCCGCGGTCCAGCAGGGCCTTGGCGGCGGCCAGACCCGCCGCCCCGGCTCCGATGACGGCGACGCGTGGGCGGCTCATGGGTGGCCTTTCGTGGGGGGCGGCGCCCGCCGGGCCCTTCCCGGTTCGGCGGGCGCCGCGGTACTCGGGGGTGTTCCCGCCCCGTCGGCGCCGGGCCCGGGGCGGGGCCGGCGCCGGCGGGGCGGCCGTGGGCCGGTGTGCTCGGGGAGGGCGCGGCTTCCGGGACGCGGCCCTGTTCGGGGAGAGGGGGCCGCCGCCGCACACCGGCCGCCCGGACGCCGGGCTTGTGCGCGGGACCAATCGTAAGCGTCCCCTCGCCCGAAGGACATGGTCACGGATACACCCTTGCCCGGCCGGGTTGTGCTCCGCCACAATCCGGCGGAACGCATGAGGAGGCGCTGATGGATCCGCGGGGGGACTGGGACGGCGTGGTCGCCGTCATCGAACAGGTGGTGGCCGACGACCGGCTGCTGGCGGCGACCGTGGCCGGTGTCCGCGGCTCGGTGCGCGAGGTGGCCGCGCTCACCCCGGGCGACATGAGCGCGCACACCCGGGCTCTGCTGCTGGCCGCGACCCGGGCGGTGGCCGCCCGGCGCGGGCCCACCGAGGCCGAGCTGGGCTTCGTCCAGGAGCTCGGGGTGACCCGGGCCCTCCAGGGCGTCCCGGTGGAGGCGGTGCTGTCCGCGATCCACGTCGCCGAACGCGGGATCTGGGCGCACGTCCGGGAGATCGCCCGGGCCCACGGGGTGGGCGCCGAGCGGCTGCTCGACATGCGCGAGCTGTACGAGGACTGGGCCGAGGCGGTGCGCGGCCGCCTGATCACCGCCCACCGCGAGACCCTGGCCGACCGGGAGCGGTCCGCCACCGCCCGGGACACCGCTCTGCTGCTGCGCCTGCTGGAGGGCGGTTCGGCGGCGTCGCTGGCCGCCGCCGAGGCGGGCCTGCCCGCGGAGCTGTGGGTGGTGACGGCCCGATCCGGGGAGCCGGTGGACAGCGCCGCCCGCTGGGAGCGGGACCTGCGCGGCCCGGCGCCGGTCCTGGCGGCCGAGGTGGACGGGCTCTTCGTGGCGGTGCTGGCCCGCTCCCCCGCCCCGGACGCCCTGCCGGGGCCGGCGGGGCTGGCCGGGCCCGGGCAGCCGGAGCACGTGTCCAAGCTGCGGCGTCTGGCCGCGTCGGCGCTGGCGGCGGCCGAGGCCGCGGGCCGC
Source organism: Nocardiopsis sp. MT53 (assembly GCF_019598965.1). Taxonomy (NCBI): domain Bacteria; kingdom Bacillati; phylum Actinomycetota; class Actinomycetes; order Streptosporangiales; family Nocardiopsidaceae; genus Nocardiopsis; species Nocardiopsis sp. MT53. Next base: position 893,035 of record NZ_CP080599.1, read on the forward strand.
ACGGGGGTGGTGCACATCGCCGGCCTGGCCGCGCTGGCCGCCGTGGTGGAGCGCGACGACCTGGCCGGGGTGCTGGCGCGGCACCACGCTCCGGCCCGCCGGGCGCTCGGGGCGAACGCGCTGCCCGTGGCCCGGGCCGTGCGCACCTGGTTCGAGTGCGACCGCGACGTGGCGAGGGCCGCCGAGGCCCTGTTCGTGCACCCGAACACCGTGCGCAACCGGCTCCAGCGCTTCGCGGAGGCCACCGGGACGGACCCGTACACACCGCTGGGCGCGGTGGACGCCTGGTGGCTGTGCCGGACCTGGCTGCTCGCCGCCGAGTGACCTCACCGGACGGGCCGCCACCCGGCGGGGCAGCGCTCCACGAGCCCGGCGGCGGCCAGCAGTCCCAGCGCCCGCATGGTGGACTCCAGGTCCCGGCCGCAGGCCCGGGCGATGACGGCGGGCCCGCCCCCGCCGCGGGGGACGGCGGCCAGCACCCGGGCGCTCTCGGGCGCCAGCTCTGCGGTGACCCGCACCGGGCCGGGCGGGACCCCGCCCAGGGGCCCGATCTGGTCGAGCACGTCCTCGGCGCTCGTGACGCAGGCCGCCTGCCGGTCGCGCAGTAGCAGGTGGCAGCCCGCGGACATCGCCGAGGTGACCGGTCCGGGGACGGCCATGAGCACCCGGTGCAGCTCGGCGGCGTGCGCGGCGGTGTTGAGCGCCCCGCTGCGCAGCCCGGCCTCGACCACCACGGTGCCGGGGGTGAGCGCGGCGATGAGCCGGTTGCGGACCAGGAAGTCCTTGGCCCGCGGGCGCAGGCCGACGGGGCGCTCGCTCACCAGGACCCCGGTGCGGGCGATGTCGGTGAACATCCCGGCGTGGCCGCGCGGGTAGTCCACGTCCGGCCCGCAGGCGAGCACGACCACGGTGGCGCCCGCCGCGTGGGCGGCCCGGTGCGCGGCGCCGTCGATGCCGTAGGCCCCGCCGGACACCACCACGACGGAGCGCTCGGCCAGGTCGTAGGCGAGTTCGGCGGCGACGTGCCCGCCGTAGGGGGTGGACGCCCGGGAGCCGACGATCGCCACCGAGCGCAGGCACAGGTTGCGCAGGTCGCCGCGGCCGCGCACCCACAGTCCGTGCGAGCGGCGGCCGCCGGGGGCGTCCAGCGCCTCCAGCCTGCCGGGCCACTCGGGGTCCCCCGGCGCCACGAACCTGACCCCGGCCGCGGCCGAGGCCGCCAGCAGGGCGTCGACGTCCACCCCGCGGGCCTGCGCGTGCCAGCGCCGCCAGCGCAGCGCCACCCGGTCCCGGTCCACGACCGCCTCCCCGTCCGCCGGTCCGGCCGGCGGCGGTGCCCCGGCCACCAGGTCCGCCCACACCCGCGCCGCCCCGTGTTCGGCGAGCACCGCCCCCAGCCACGGGTCCCCGGGCGGGGCCACCGTCGTCAGCGCCGCCAGGGCCCGCACCTCGTCCTCGTCCACCGCACCGCTCCTCGCCTCGCCCGTCACCGCGGCCCGCCCCGGGCCGCGCTCCCCGCCGCCGCCCGCGTGGGCGGCCGCCCGGTGGGCCCCACGGCCCGGTCCCGGCGTCACCAGGCGCGGCCGGACCACAGCGCGAAGGCATAGGCCACCTCCTCCTCCCCGGGGCGGTCGCGGTCCGCCAGGTCCGCCAGCGTCCAGGCGACGCGCAGGGTGCGGTCCACCCCGCGCGCGCTGATCCGGCCCTGGTCCATGGCCGTCCCGAGGATGCGCAGCGCGCCGGGCTCCACCGGGAACTCCCGGCGCAGGTGGGCGCCGGGCACCTGGGCGTTGGCGGTCCACGGGGTCCGCTCCAGGCGGGCGGCCGCCCGCTCGCGGGCCGCGAGCACCCGGGCGCCCACCACCGCCGAGGACTCGGCGAAGGCCCGGTCCGCGAGCAGTTCGGCCCGGCCCACCTGGGGCAGCTCGACCTTGAGGTCGATCCGGTCCAGCAGCGGCCCGGAGATCCGGGAGAAGTAGCGGCGCCGCTCCCCCGCGGGGCAGTCGCACAGGGCGCCCGGCTTGGCGCAGGGGCAGGGGTTGGCCGCCATCACCAGCTGGAACCGGGCCGGGAACACGACCGTGGAGGAGGCCCGGGCCAGCACCACCTCGCCGCGCTCCAGCGGCTCGCGCAGCGAGTCCAGCACGCCCCGGCCGAACTGCGGCGCCTCGTCCACGAAGAGGACCCCGCGGTGCGCCTTGGACACCCACCCCGGGGCGGGGTGGCCGCTGCCGCCGCCGATGATGGCCGACCGGGTGGAGGTGTGGTGCGGCGCGGCGAAGGGCGGCACCGTGACCAGCGGGGACCCGGCGGGCAGCAGGCCGGCGACCGAGTGGATGGCGGTGGCCTCCAGCGCCGCCGCCGGGTCCAGCCGGGGCAGCACCGTGGGCAGCCGCTCGGCCAGCAGGCTCTTCCCGGTGCCGGGCGGGCCGAGCATCATCAGGTTGTGCCCGCCCGCGGCGGCGATCTCCACCGCCCGCCGGGCCACCGGCTGGCCCAGCACGTCGGCCAGGTCGGGCTCGGTGTCGGCGGGGCGGCGCGGCCGCGGCGCCGGGTCGGGCGGCCGCGCCTCGGGGAACAGGCCCTCCCGCGCCCAGCGGCACAGCTCCTCCAGGGAGTCGACCGCGACCACCTCGATGTCGGGGACCAGGGCGGCCTCGGCGGCGTTGCCCCGGGCGACCACGAAGCGGTCGTGGCCGCGCTCGCGGGCGGCGATGACCGCGGGCAGCACCCCGCGCACCGGGCGGGCCCGGCCGTCCAGCCCCAGCTCGGCGATGAGGACCGTGCCCGCCAGCGGGTCCGGCGGCACCGCCCCCTCCGCGGCCAGGACGGCGGCGGCGATGGCGAGGTCGAACATGCTGCCCGCCTTGGGCAGGCTGGCCGGGGACAGGCTGATGGTGATCTGGCCGCTGGGCCAGGCCTCGCCGCTGTTGGCCAGGGCCGCGCGGATGCGGTCGCGGGCCTCGCGCAGCGCCGCGTCGGGCAGGCCGACCAGGGTGACCCCGGGGTCGCCGCCGCCCAGGTGCACCTCGATCTCGACGACGTGTCCCTCCACCCCCAGCAGCGCGACGCAGTGGGTCCGGGCGAGCGTGATCATCGCACCCCCCGCACGGGCCGCCTGGGAGAGGGCGCGCCGTCAAGGGGCGGTGACTCCTGCCCTCCGCCCGCCCTCCCGTACCAGCGGGGGCTCGGGGGGACACGGCTCGGGGAGGGGCGGGCGGGATTCCGCGGGGCGGTCATGACAGGCCCCGCTCGTGGGAGACGTACACGCGGCCGCCGGTGAGCAGGACGCCCAGGCCGTCGACGCGCAGGGGGCGCCCGGGCACCCGGCGGGCGCGGGCCCAGGCCCGGCCCAGGCGGCGCAGCCGTCCGCGCTTGCTCCGGCCGATGGCCTCCACCGGGTGCCCGTGCAGCAGCCGGGTGCGGGTCTTGACCTCGGCGACGACCAGCACGGGGCCGTCCCGCGCCACGATGTCGATCTCCCCGGCGGGGCACCGCCAGTTGCGGTCCACCACCCGTATCCCGGCTCGTTCCAGGAACGCGGCGGCCAGGTCCTCGCCGAGGCCGCCCAGGTCCCTCCGGTACGCGGCGTACACGTCCACGTCGACCACCTCCCGTTACCACGGTCGGTGATCGGGCGGCGTCCCGCCAGGGTCGGTTCTCTTCTGTGGATAACCGGCGTCAGTCCCTGCCGCCCTCCGCGGGCGGCAGCTCGATGTCGGCCTTGGTGATCTCCTCGACGTTGACGTCCTTGAACGTCACGACGCGGACGTTGCGGACGAACCTGGCGGGCCGGTACATGTCCCAGACCCAGGCGTCCTCCATCACGACCTCGAAGTACATCTCCCCGTTCTCGGTGGAACGCGGCTGCAGGTCGACGTGGTTGGTCAGGTAGAACCGCCGCTCGGTCTCCACGACGTAGCCGAACAGCCCCACGACGTCCCGGTACTCGCGATAGAGCTGGAGCTCCATCTCGGCCTCGTACTTCTCCAGGTCCTCAGAACTCATCCACGTGCTCGCTTTCGTCTGCAGTCTCCGGCCGGGGTGTCCGGTTCCTCCCTGTCATCCACTCGTTGTCGGCCTTCGCTCTGTTCCCAACGGGGGAAGGCCCTGGGACGTTCCACGCGAGACCCACACGGTCTGGGATCCATCATGCGTCACGGAACGGACTTTCGTGCCCGGACGAGAGGATTTCCTCGGACCGATCCCGCCGACCGGCCCTCCGGCCGCCCGTCAGGCGTCGTCGTCGAGCCGCGCGAAGGTCTCCGGGATCCCCAGGCCGCCGGCCTGGTCGAAGGGCCAGATGATCACGAACGCCCGCCCGACCACGTGGTCGATGGGCACCGCCCCGCCCCCGGGGTTGCCCTGGTTGCGCCGGGAGTCGGAGGAGATCGCCCGGTGGTCGCCCATCACCCACACGTGCCCGTCGGGCACCGTGACCGGACCGAACTCCTCGTGCGAGGTCAGGCTGCCCGGGTAGAGGTACTCCTCCTCGTCCAGGGCGACGCCGTTGACCGTGACCCGCTGCTGCTCGTCGCAGCACTGCACCACGTCGCCGGGCAGGCCGATGACCCGCTTGATGTACTCCTTGCCGGTGGGCGCCGCGCCGAGCTGCTGCTGCACCCAGGTGAAGCCGCGCGAGACCGGGTTGGTCGGCTCGGGGACCACCACGGTGTTGGGGTCGTCCCACGACCCGTCGCCGTCGAAGACCACGACCTCGCCGCGCCGGATGTCCCGGATCTCGTAGACGACCTTGTTGACGAGCACGCGGTCGCCGACCTGGAGGGTGTTCTCCATCGACCCGGAGGGGATGTAGAAGGCCTGCATCACCCAGGTCCTGATCACGAACGCCAGTACCAGGGCGATCACGATGAGGATGGGCAGTTCCTTCCAGAACGACCCCTGCTTCTCCTTGCTCATCGACTCGTCCGCCTTCTCCTCCGCGTCGGCGGCCCCGGCTTCGGAGACAGCACTGGCTCCCGAGTCCTGATCGGACTCGGGAGCCAGTGGGGAGCCGTGCTCCTCAGGGCCGGGCCGGGCGGAATCCTCGTCCTGAACCCCGTCCGCGCCGAGGTCCCTGTCGTCTGTACTCATCGAGCCGAAGCTTATACCTCGCGGGAAAACCGCGGGGGCGACTCCGGAGAGGAACCAGGCGACTACTGACCGGCGGGCTCGCGGCGCTCGCGGATGCGGGCGGCCTTGCCGCGCAGGTCGCGCAGGTAGTACAGCTTGGCGCGGCGGACACGGCCACGGGCCGCGACCTCGTACTTCTCGATCGCCGGGGTGTGGATCGGGAAGGTCCGCTCCACGCCGACGCCGTAGCTCACCTTGCGGATGGTGAAGGTCTCGCGGCTGCCGGAGCCCTGGCGGCGGATGACAACGCCCTTGAAGACCTGGACACGGGTACGGTTGCCCTCGGTCACGCGCACGTGAACGTTGAGGGTGTCACCGGGGCGGAACTCCGGGACGTCGGAACGCAGCTGGGCCTTCTCCAGCTCCTGAATGGCGGTGTGCATCTGAATCCTCATCGATAGCGCTCCGCGCCCCACCCCGCCCGCTGCGGGCGTGCGGGGGTGCGCGGGCGATGGCCCGTAAGGGTCTGACTGTCGAACCGCCCGGGTGACCGACACAGAGGCCGACGTCGTGCCGCCGGCATGCGGATGCCTGAGGATCACCAGGGGGGAACCCACCCAGTTTGCCACATCCCGTGCGGCGCACCGAACCACCTGGTCAGGTGGTCTCGGGTACACCCTCCTCGGCCAGGACCTCCCGGTCCCGCCGGTCCAGGGACTCCGCGGGGATGGCGGCCACCAGGTCGGGGCGGTTGCGCGCGGTCTTGCGCAGCGCCTCGTCGCGCCGCCAGCGGTCGACCGCGCCGTGGTCGCCCGACAGCAGGACCGGCGGCACCCCGCGGCCGCGCCATTCGGAGGGCTTGGTGTACACCGGGCCCTCGACCAGGTTCTCCATGCCCCCGGAGGCGAACGAGTCCTGCACCGCGGACTCCCGGTTGCCCAGCACCCCGGGCAGCAGCCGGGTGATCGCCTCGACCATGACCAGGGTCGCCGACTCCCCGCCGTTGAGCACGTAGTCGCCGATGCTGATCTCCTCGACGGGCATCCGCTCCGCGGCTTCCTGGGCGACCCGGGAGTCGATGCCCTCGTAGCGTCCGCAGCCGAACACGAGGTGCCCCTCCCCCGCCAGCCTCTCGGCGTCGGCCTGCCGGAAGGGGCGGCCGCTGGGGGTCGGCAGGATGAGCCGGGCGGGCGCGTCGCCGACCACGGCGTCCAGCGCCTCGCCCCACGGCTCGGGCTTCATCACCATGCCGGGGCCGCCGCCGTAGGGGGTGTCGTCCACGGTGTTGTGGCGGTCGTGGGTCCACGAGCGCAGGTCGTGGACGTGCACGTCGAGCAGCCCGGAGGCGCGCGCCCTGCCGATGAGGGACAGCTCCAGCGGCGCGAAGTAGTCGGGGAAGATGCTGATGATGTCGATGCGCACGGTGCGCCCTTCAGTCGGCGAGGTCGAGCAGCCCCGGGGGCGGGTCCAGGACGATCCGGCCGCCGGGCACGTCCACCTCGGGGACCAGCTCCGCGACGAACGGGACGAGCACCTCGCGGCCGCCGGGGGCGGCCAGGACCAGGACGTCCTGGGCGTGGTGGAGCACGTCGTCCACCGTCCCGACCTCCTCGCCGCCGGTCGTCACGGCGGTCAGGCCGATGAGCTCGTGGTCGTGGAACTCGTCGGGGTCGCCGGTGGGCTCCAGGTCCTCGGAGTCGATGAGCAGGGTGGTCCCGCGCAGCTCCTCGGCGGCGGTGCGGTCGGCGACGCCCTTGAAGCGCACCAGCAGGCGGCCGCTGTGCACGCGCACCGCCCCGACGGTCAGCGGACCGCCCCCGGGCCGGTCGGTCTCCAGGACGGAGCCGACGAAGAACCGCTCCTCGGGGGTGTCGGTGCGCACGTCGATGGCGACGTCGCCGCGGATGCCGTGGGCGCGGCCGATACGGCCGACCACCAGACGCATGGGACTCCGTCCTCCCTCCCGCCCTCGCGCGGGGTAGTCGGGGAACAAGGGGAAACTCGGGTGCCGGGAACGGCGGGGGAAAAGACCGTGCCCGGGGCCGTGTGGCCCCGGGCACGGCTGCGGGGGCGCCGACCGGGATCGGCGCCCCCGCAAGGCGCGTCAGCGCACTTCGTTCAGGTCCAGCAGATCGACGCGGACGTAGCGGCCGCCGGCCAGCGCGCCGATGACGGTGCGCAGGGCCTTGGCGGTGCGTCCGTTACGGCCGATCACCTTGCCGAGGTCGTCGGGGTGCACCCGGACCTCCAGGACTTTGCCCTTGCGGAGTCGTTTGACCCGCACCTGGACATCGTCGGCGTTCGCAACGATCCCCTTCACGAGGTGCTCAAGCGCCTCTTCCAGCACGTCAGGCCTCGCCCTCGGACTTCTCGGCCTCAGCGGTCTCGGCGGCGGGCTTCTCCGCCTTCTTCTTCGGGGCGGCGGTCTTCTTCTCGGCGCCGGGGAGCACGAGCTCCTTCAGGGCGGCCTGGAAGGCGGCCTCCTTGGCCTCCGGGTCCTTGGCCTCGGCGACCTTCAGCGGGGCCGGCGCGGCCAGGCCCTTGAACTTCTGCCAGTCACCGGTCTTGCGCAGGAGGACCTTGACCGCGTCGGAGGGCTGGGCGCCCACGCCGAGCCAGTACTGGACCCGCTCGGAGTCGACCTCGATGAGGCTCGGGTGCTCCTTGGGGTGGTACTTGCCGATCTCCTCGATCGCCTTGCCGTCACGCTTGGTGCGGGCGTCGGCGACGACGATGCGGTACTGGGGCGTACGGATCTTGCCCATACGCTTGAGCTTCAGTTTGACAGCCACTGGAGTGGTCTTCTCCCGATTAACGGTTGAGGCGCCCGGCGGGGCGGCCACGTGGGGTTGTGGAGCCCACCGGAACAGACGTGGGCGGCGGGCTAGTTAGAGGGCCGGCCCGCCACCGTTAGTCGACTACTCATTGTGCCAGACACCCGCGGGTTCCTTGGACAGCCCCACGGCGTGGCCTACTTCTCAGGCAGCTTGAATCCCGACAGGTCGGGCATGTTCGGCATTCCGCCGCCGCCGAACGCGGGGGGCAGCTGCGGCTGCTTGCCGCCGCCGAGCCCCGGCGGAAGCTGCGGCTGGGCGTTCTCCTGCTGCTCCTTGCGGCGCTGCTGGCGCTCCAGCTCCTGCTGGCGGGCCTTCATCGGGTTGCCGCTGCGCTGCTTGCCCTTCTTCTTCTGCTGGGCCTTGGCCTTCTTGCGGGCCCCGCCGCCACCGCCCATGCCGGGCATGCCGGGGATCCCGGGCATGCCGCCGTTCTTCATCTTGCGCATGACCTTCTGCGCCTCGAAGAACCGGGTGACCAGGTTGTTGACGTCGCCGACCTGCGTGCCCGAACCGTTGGCGATGCGCAGCCGGCGCGAGCCGTTGATCATCTTGGGGTTGGCCCGCTCGCCGGGCGTCATCGACTGGATGATCGCCTGGAGGCGGTCCAGGGCCTTGTCGTCGATGTTGTCGATCTGCTCGCGCATCTGGCCCATGCCGGGCATCATGCCGAGCAGGTTGCCGATGGGGCCGAGCTTGCGGACCATCATCATCTGCTGGAGGAAGTCGTCCAGCGTGAAGTCCTCGTCCGACGCCATCGTCGAGGCCATCTTCTGGACCTCGGCCTCGTCGAACGTGCGCTGCGCCTGCTCGATGAGCGTGAGCACGTCACCCATGTCCAGGATGCGCGAGGCCATCCGGTCCGGGTGGAACAGGTCGAAGTCGTCCAGCTTCTCGCCGGTGGAGGCGAACATGATGGGACGGCCGGTGATGTGCCGGATCGACAGCGCGGCACCGCCGCGCGCGTCGCCGTCGAGCTTGGTGAGGGCGACCGCGTCGTAGCCGACCCCGTCCAGGAAGGCCTGGGCGGTGTTGACCGCGTCCTGGCCGATCATCGCGTCGACGACGAAGATGATCTCGTCCGGCGACACGGCGTCGCGGATGTCCGCGGCCTGCTGCATCATCTCGGTGTCCACACCGAGGCGGCCGGCGGTGTCGATGATGACGATGTTGTGGTTGTTGCGCCGCGCGAACTCGATGGAACCGCGCGCGACCTCGACCGGGTCGCCCACGCCGTTGCCGGGTTCGGGCGCGAAGACGGGGGCGCCGGCGCGCTCGCCGACGACCTGGAGCTGGGTGACCGCGTTGGGACGCTGGAGGTCGGCGGCGACCAGCAGCGGCGTGTTGCGCTGCGCGGCCAGCCACTTGGCGAGCTTGCCCGCCAGGGTGGTCTTACCGGCGCCCTGGAGGCCCGCCAGCATGATGACGGTGGGCGGGTTCTTGGCGTAGCGGATCTGCCGGGTCTCGCCGCCGAGGACCTCGATGAGCTCCTCGTTGACGATCTTGATGACCTGCTGGGCCGGGTTGAGGGCCTTGGAGACCTCCTCGCCCCGGGAGCGCTCCTTGATCCGCGCGATGAAATCACGGACCACGGGCAGGGCGACGTCCGCCTCCAGCAGCGCGAGACGGATCTCCCGCGCGGTCGCGTTGATGTCCTCCTCGGACAGGCGCCCCTTGCCCCGCAGCGAGGAGAAGACCGATGTCAGCCGGTCGGAAAGCGTCTCGAACACGAGTGTGGCCAGTCCTTCGTCTCGGAATTGGTCTCTAAGCCTACCCGGACCTCGTCACACCGGCGGAAACCCGTCGGGGGCCCGGAACGGGGAGGAGGGGCCGGGAAACCCCGGCCCCTCCCCCACCCGGACGCGGAGCGTGTCAGTTGCCGCCCCCGTCCTCCTCGCTCTCCTCGCCCGCGGGCTCCCCGCCGCCGGACAGCGTGGCCTCGCGCTGCTCGTTCAGGGCCTCCAGCATGCTCTCCTGCTGGCTTCCGGGCAGGCCCCGGGTGCTCAGGGTGGCGTTGCCGTCGATCGTGTACGTCTGCTGGGTCTGGCTGACGATGTTGTAGTCGGCGCTGCACGACAGGTCCAGCGTGCCGCCCGCCTCCAGGTTCCCGCTGTCGTCGCAGGTCTGCTCGCCGATCTCGGAGTTGCTGAAGGTCACGTCCATGCGGACGGCGACCGTCCCGCTGCCGGTCCCGGCGGCGTCGCGGACGGTGCCCGACCAGGTGCAGTTGGGGCCGTCCTCGCAGGTCATCTCGGCCTGGCCCTCCCAGCCGACCTCGATGCGCGCGTCGCGCGAGGAGCCGAGCTCGTCCGTGGTGGCGGCGATGACCCCGTCGTAGAGCTCCTCGACGGCGGCGGTGTCGGCCTCGGCCAGGTCCAGGCGGACCTGGGGGCCGCTCTCGGCCTCCGGCGCCACGAGCTCCTCGATGGCGATGCGCTTGATCTGGCCGCTCTCGGCGTCGATCCATATCTGGTTGCGCTCGCCCGCCAGGTCGACGCGGTGGGTGAGGGTGCCGTCCAGGTTCTCCTCGACGGCCTCGTCCGACTCCAGCTCGATGCCGCCCAGGATCTCGGCGAGGACCGGCGGGGCGAGCACGGCGCTGGGGTCGATCCCGGCCTGCGCGCCGGAGGCCCGCACCCAGTTGCCGCCGAACTCGTCGAAGTCGGGCGCGAAGACGCCCTGGTCGAGCCAGAAGTCCTCCAGCGCCCGGATGAAGATCCGCCCGTCGGCGCTAATGAGGTCGGCCTCGATGCTGCCGGAGCGGATGGTGCCGTTGGCGGCGCCGCCGTCGGCGACGGTGAGCGAGGCGTCGCGCACGTCGGCGCCCACGCTCTCGGCGACCTGGCCGGTGGCGACCAGGCCCTGGTACCCGGCGAGGTCGGTCAGCGCCTGCTCCACGAGGGGCGCGGCGGCCACCGGCTCGGCGGGCTCGGGGCTGGGCTCCTCCTCGCCGCCGCCGGGGCGCAGGTTGCTCAGGTCGATGGAGCATCCGGCCAGGCCGAGCACGACCGTCGCACCCGCCGCGGCGAGCACGGTGCGCCCGCCCCTGCGAAGCCTGTTGTGAATGACCGGCGCCATCTTGCCTCCTGACCCCGCGGTGCGGGGCACGTACGAATCAGCGTGGTTTCTTCCGGGAGTCCGGCCGGGGTGCACCCCCTCGACCTGTTCGCCCCCTGGGATGCGCCCGCGCGCCCCCGGGTTCGGGTCGGCATGGGCGCTTCGCGCGATCCGGCCGTACGACCGGCCTCGGCGGCGTCCGGCGCCCCGACCGCGCCGCCCCGCCAGGGTATCGAACCACAGCACAGAACACGGCCAACATCCGGTACGAATGCCCCCATATGCCACATCGGCGGTGGTTCCGTGGACGACGACGGGGCCGGCGGGGATCACTCCCCGCCGGCCCCTGGGTCACCTCACCGCGTCAGCGGCGCAAGACCTCCGGCCTCAACGTTGAAGACTAGGCCTTGACCTGCGATGAGGCCGTCTCCCCGCCCGGAGGCGTCGGCGAGGAGACCGCTTCCGCCTCCAGCTCGTCGAGTTCGTCGAAGGCGTAGGCCGACTCGGCGTGGAGCTCGTGGTCGAGCCCGTTGGTCTCGACCTCCTCGGGGATGCGGAACCCGATGATGAGGTCGATGACCTTGCCGATGACGAAGGTGATGACGAAGGAGTAGAGCATGACGCCGACCACGGAGACGGCCTGGACGGCGAGGAGGCCGACACCGCCCCCGTAGAAGAGGCCGGCGGAGCCGCCCGTGACGTCGGCGGCCAGGAAGCCCAGGGCCAGGCAGCCGATGATGCCGCCGACCATGTGGATGCCGACCACGTCCAGGGCGTCGTCGTACTTGAACTTGAACTTCCAGCTGATGGCGTAGGCGCAGACGCCGCCGGAGACGAGGCCGAGGATGATCGCGCCGACCGGGGTGAGGTTGGCGGCGGCCGGGGTGATGGCGACCAGGCCGGCGACGGCGCCGGACGCGAAGCCCAGGGCGCTGACCTTGCCGTAGCGGATGCGCTCGACGAGCATCCACGCGGCGGTGGCGGCGGCGGTCGCGACCTGGGTGTTGACCAGGGCCAGGGCGGCGGTGCCGTCGGCGACGTAGGCAGAGCCGGCGTTGAAGCCGAACCAGCCGAACCACAGGAGCGCGGTGCCCAGCAGGACGAACGGCAGGTTGTGCGGGCGCATCGACTCGGAGCCGAAGCCCTTGCGGCGGCCGAGCACGAAGGTCAGCGCCAGGGCCGCGGCGCCGGCGTTGATGTGGACCGCGGTGCCGCCGGCGAAGTCGATGACGTTGTAGCCGCCGATGGTCATGCTCTCGATCCAGCCCTCGCCCCAGACCCAGTGGGCGACGGGGAAGTAGACCAGCAGGGCCCACACCGGGACGAACAGCAGCCAGGCGCCGAACTTGGCGCGGTCGGCGATGGCACCGCTGATCAGGGCGACGGTGATGATGGCGAACATCATCTGGAAGCCGGCGTCGACCAGCAGCGGGTAGGAACCGGGGCCCTCACCCGAGTTCTCGCCGATCAGGCTGGTGAGGCCGACGTAGTCGAAGCCGCCGATGAACGCCTGCAGGGGCCCGAAACCCTCGGAGTAGGTCAGCGAGTGGCCGACCAGGACCCAGAGCATGCTCACGATGGCGATGCTGGCGAAGCTCATCAGCATCATGTTCAGGACGCTCTTGGCCCGCGACATGCCTCCGTAGAAGAAGGCCAGGCCCGGTGTCATGAGCATCACGAGCGCGGCACTGGTCAACAACCAGGCTGTCGTGCCGGTGTCAATCATTACGTCGCCTCCATAGGACGGACGGGGGATTGTCTGTGAGGGCGGCAGTCAGCGAGCGCATCATCGGGCCCGATGCAGAACACCACGCAGGCAACTGTCCGACCGGGGTGTTTCTCGGTGGCGCCCCACGTGTTGCACGGGCGTAAAAGGACAGCCAGCCGTGTTAACGCCCCGTGAACGGACCCCCCGCATGCGGCCAATGCACGTGCACCGGCGCAGGGCGACCGCCCTCGCATCGACTCTGGGCGACGTTCGCGCAACACAGCGTCACATCTCACGGCGATAACGGAGTCATTGCCAGGAAGTCACCCCTCCGTGTAACACCGGTATTTCAATTGCATGACGTGGGTCACAGTAAGCTCGCGCGACTCCCCCGGAGACGCCGGCGGCCTACCGCCCCGTGTCGGGGGCGGCCGGCCGCCGTGGAGGGGTCCGCGCTCAGCCGAGGATGGCGTCCACGAACACCTCGGGGTCGAACGGCGCCAGGTCGTCGGGGCCCTCCCCCAGGCCGACCAGCTTGACCGGCACGCCCAGCTCCCGCTGGACCTGCACGATGATGCCGCCCTTGGCGGTACCGTCCAGCTTGGTGAGCGCGATGCCGGTCACGTTGACCACCTCGGCGAACACCCGCGCCTGGCGCAGGCCGTTCTGGCCGGTGGTGGCGTCCAGCACCAGCAGCACCTCGTCCACCTGGGACTTCTTCTCCACCACGCGCTTGACCTTGCCGAGCTCGTCCATCAGGCCCGTCTTGGTGTGCAGGCGCCCGGCGGTGTCGATGATGACGGTGTCGGCGCCGTCCTCGATGCCGCGCGCCACCGCGTCGAAGGCCACGCTGGCCGGGTCTGCGCCCTCCTCCTTGCGCACGACCGGGGCGCCCACCCGCGACCCCCAGGTCTGGAGCTGCTCGCTGGCGGCTGCGCGGAAGGTGTCGGCGGCGCCCAGGACGACCGAGCGGCCGTCGCCCACCAGCACCCGGGCCAGCTTGCCCGTGGTGGTGGTCTTCCCGGTGCCGTTGACGCCGACGACCATGATGACCGCGGGGCGGTCGCCGTGCGGCGCGGTGTGCACCGCCCGGTCGGCGTCGGTGCGGATCTGGGCGAGCAGCTCCTCGCGGAGCAGGGCGCGGACCTCGTCGCGGTCGCGGGTCCCCAGCACCTTGACCTTGGTGCGCAGGTTCTCCACGATCTGCGTGGCCGAGGTGACGCCGATGTCGGCGGTGATGAGGGTGTCCTCGATCTCCTCCCAGGCGTCCTCGTCGAGGGAGGAGGAGGACAGGAGGTTGAGCAGCCCCTGGCCCAGGGCGCTCTGCGAGCGGGCGAGCCGGGCGCGCAGCCGGACCATGCGTCCGGCCGAGGGCGGGGGCGTCTCCAGCTCGGGTTCGGCGGGCGGTGCGGGGGCCGCGGTCGCGCCCGCCGGAGGTGCCTGGGCGGGCGGGAGGAGGTCGGCCCCGCCGTCCTTCTCCCGGTCCTCCGGGGTGGTCGGCTGGGGCTCGCGGGTGACCTCGGGAGCGGTCTCCTCCTCGCCCGGCGCGACCGAACGCCGGGTCCTGACCAGGAAGAATCCGCCGACGGCCGCGAGCACGAGGACGATGGCAAGACCTGCGTACAAGTAGATTTCCATAGCCCGCCCAGTCTCCCAGAGTGTTCGACGCATTCGCATCACACCGTGGTGGCGTGCCGGGAACGAACCGGTGACCGGGCACGGGCCCGTTCAGACGGAGCGGTGGCGTGTGGTGCGCAGGATCAGCACGAAGAACGGCGCCCCCAGGAACGCGGTGACCACCCCGATCGGCAGTTCGGCCGGTGCCGCGACGGTGCGCGCGACGATGTCGACGGCGACCAGGAAGGCCGCGCCGACGATCATGGTCACCGGCAGGACGGCCCGGTAGCTCGACCCCACCAGCCGGCGCACGATGTGCGGCACCACGATGCCGACGAACCCGATGAGGCCGCTCACCGAGACCGCCGCGGCGGTGGCCAGGGAGGCGGCGGAGATCACGGTGATCCGCACCACGGCCGGGTCCAGCCCCAGGCTGACGGCCTTGTCGTCGCCCAGCGCGAGCATGTCCAGCAGGTGGCCGCACACCAGCAGGACGAGCATCCCGGTCACCGCGTAGGGGGCGATCAGGCGCACGTCGTCCCAGCCTCCCCGGCCCAGTCCGCCCAGCAGCCAGGCGTAGATGCGCTGGAGCTGGTCGGTGCCCATCTGCTGCACGAACGTCTGGACGGCCGACAGGAACGAGGACACCGCCACCCCGGCCAGGACGAGCGCGGCGGTGCCGCCCCCGCCCGCGGTGGTGCCGAGCAGGTAGGCGGCGGCGACCCCGGCCAGGGCCCCGGCGAAGGCGGCCACCGGCACCAGGGCCCGGGGCTCGTCGCTGATCTGGGCGCCGAAGACGATGACCGCGGTGGCGCCCAGCCCGGCCCCGGCGGCGGCCCCCAGCAGGTAGGGGTCGGCCAGCGGGTTGCGGAAGACGCCCTGGTAGGCGGCGCCCGCGGTGGCCAGCAGGGCTCCGACCACGGCGCCCATGACCACCCGGGGCAGCCGGAGTTCGACCAGCAGGGCCGCCTGCCGCTCGGTGAGCGGTGACTCCACGTCGAGCGGCAGGAGGCTCAGCAGGTGCAGGACGATGTCGGACGCGGACAGGGAGGCCGCTCCCGCGGAGACCCCGAAGAGGACGGCCGCGGCCAACAGGACCAGGCCGCCCGCGCCCCAGCCGAGGGGGACACCGACAACGCCCCGGGGCACTACTTGTCCGCGTTCTCGAGGACGGCGTCGCCGACGAGCCGGGCGAAGTCGACCACGCGCGGCCCCCAGCGGGAGGCGATGTCGGCGTCGAGCAGGTAGACGGCGTCGTTCTGGACGGCGGTGACGGTGTCGAAGGCGGGGCGCTCGGCCACGGCCCCGACGGCGGCCTCGTCGCCGTAGGACAGGAAGATCAGGTCGGGGTTCTCCTCGACGATGTACTCCTGCGAGAGCTGCGGATAGCCCCCGGCGGTGCCGTCGTCGGCCGCGTCGGCGATGTTGACCAGGCCGAACGAGGAGTAGACCTGGCCGACGAAGGTCTCGGAGGTGGCGGCGAAGGGGGTCTCGTCCAGCTCCTGGTAGAAGCTCAGGCCGCTGTCGCCCGCCTCGGCGCAGACCTCTTCGACGACCTCGGCGAACTCGGTCTCGACCCGGGTCGCCTCGGCGTCCGCGTCCTCGCTGTGGCCGGTGGCGTCGCCCAGCAGGCGGATCTGGGCGTAGGTGTCCTCCAGGGTGGCGGCGGCCGGCAGGACCAGGGTGGGGATGTCCACCTCGCCGAGCTGCTCGGCGACCTCGGCGGTGCTGTCGGACATGACGACCAGGTCGGGGTCGTACTCGGTGACGGCCTCCACGCTGGGGGTGAACCCGCTCAGGTCGGTGGTGGGCGCCTCGGGCGGGTGGTTGGAGTACTCGTCGGCCGCCTCCACCAGGTCGCCCGCGCCGATGGCGAAGAGCATCTCGGTGTGGCTCGGGGAGAGGGAGACGATCCGCTCGGGGGCGGCCTCCAGGGTGACCTCGCCGGTGGCGTCGGTGAGGGTGACCGGGAAGGTGCCGTCGCCGACGCCGGGGCGGTCCGGGTCGGCCGCGGGCGGCGCGCAGGTCGCGGCGGCGGTGTCGGTACCCGGCTCGGCGGACTCGGCGGGCTCGGGCTCCTCGCCCTGGCCGCCGCAGGCGGTGAGGGCGAGTGTCGCGCCCAGCAGGACGGCGGGAAGTCGGTGTGCGATCCGCACGGTGCTCCTTGGGGAACCGGGGGAAGGGGAGCGGCCATGGCGGAGGACGGCCCTGTCCCTCCCACGAGGACGGTGGCGTGCGGTGTCGGTCAGGCGACCCGGCTCGTCCCCGCCGGGGCGGGGCTTCACGGTTGCGGGGCAGCGCCGGGTTGGGCGGCCGTGGCGGGCCGCGGTACCGGACTTCGCTTTGTCGACACCGGCCGGTCGCCCGTGTACGGGGCGGATCGGCCCCACCACTGTACTGGCCGGCGCCCGGCGGGCACCGGCCGGGGCGGCGCCGGGTCCGGCCCGGCGTTCGCGGCGGGCGAGGGCGGAAAAGGGACCCGGTACCACAATTCAGGACTCCGGGAATCTACCCAAAAGTGAACTTCATCCGCTTTCTCACCTTGCGAAACACACGTCACTTGGGAGCGTTTTCATCCTCTGTGTGGCCATATTGAGTCTTGGTGAACATTGACACGGAGATGGCACACAGCAATGATCTCGTTGCTATGCGCGCCATTTAACCGAGTAAGGACTTGACGCGGTGTATAGCCCCAACCGTGTACCCCGTACCCCCACGGGCTGTCCCGCCACCATTCCCCCGGCGTCCCGAGGCGCGCGCAGAGAAGGGATGTGTTGACAAGGTGGCACCCCACCGTAAACACCTGGCGTCACTCGCCGGGCTGACCCTGCTGGCGGGCCTCGTCTCCGCCGCCCCGGCGGGAGCCGACGAGATCTCGGAACTCGCGCCCCTGCACCCCGTTCCCGCCCCCGGCGACGGCGAACTGGTCCACCAGGCGAACGGCCTGTGGTTCATCGAGCTGGAGAGCCCGCCCACCACCCAGGGCACCTCCGAGTCGAAGGTCGACGCCGAGCAGGACGAGTTCCGCACCGAGGCCGAGGCGTTCGGCCTGGAGTACGACGAACGCCACTCCTTCAGCGACCTGTGGAACGGCTTCTCCGTCGAGATGGACGACGCGCAGGTGAGCACCGCGCGCGAGATCCCCGGCGTCCGGGCCATCTACCCCGTCGTCACCTACCAGATCCCCGAGGTGGACGAGAGCGTCCCCGACCTCGACACCGCCCTCCCCATGACCGGCGCCGACATCGCCCAGAACGAGCTCGGCCTCAGGGGCGAGGGCGTCCGGGTCGCCGTCATGGACACCGGCGTCGACTACACCCACCCCGACCTGGGCGGCGGCGGCTTCCCCAACGACCGCGTGGTCACCGGCCACGACTTCGTCGGCGACGACTTCAACGCCCAGGACCCGGCCGCCGTCCCGGTGCCCGACTCGGACCCCCAGGACTGCAACGGCCACGGCACCCACGTCGCGGGCATCGTCGGCGCCGAGGGCGAGGTCACCGGTGTGGCCCCCGACGTCGAGTTCGGCGCCTACAAGGTGTTCGGCTGCTCCGGCTCCACCACCTCCGACATCATGATCGCGGCCATGGAGCAGGCGCTGGCCGACGACATGGACGTGCTCAACATGAGCATCGGCTCCTCCCACTCCTGGCCGCAGTACCCGACCGCCACCGCCGCCGACAACCTGGTCGACGAGGGCATGGTCGTCGTCGCCTCCATCGGCAACGAGGGCGCCACCGGCCTGTACTCGGCGGGCGCCCCCGGCCTGGGCGAGAACGTCATCGGCGTCGCCTCCTTCGACAACACCCACGTGCGGACCGCCACCGCCCTCGCGCGGCCCGGCGGCGAGCCCGTCCCCTACATGGAGATGGACGACGCCCCGGTGCCGCCCACCTCGGGCGCCACCGACCCGCTCGCCGAGGCCGGCCGGGCCTGTACCGCCCTCGGCGACGAGGTCGGCGACATGACCGGGCGGACGGCGCTCGTCATCCGCGGCGGGTGCACCTTCGCCGAGAAGTACGACGCGGCCGTGGCGGCCGGCGCCACCGGCGTCGTCATCTACAACAACGTGCCCGGCCTGTTCGCCGGCGGCGGCGTCGCGGCGGGCGACGCCTTCTCCGTCGGCGTCTCCGACACCTCCGGCGCCCACCTGCTGGAGCTGCTGGAGGGCGGCGAGCCCGTCACCCTGGAGTGGACCGAGCAGACCTCCACCGTCCCCAACCCCACCGGCGGCCTGATCAGCTCCTTCAGCTCCTACGGCCTGGCCGCGGACCTCTCCGTCAAGCCGGACATCGGCGCCCCCGGCGGCCTGATCAACTCGACCTACCCGATGGCCAAGGGCGGCTACGCCACCATCAGCGGCACCTCGATGGCGTCGCCGCACGTGGCCGGCGGCGTGGCCCTGCTCCTCCAGGCCCGCCCCGACCTGGACGCGCACGAGGTGCGCACCGTCCTCCAGAACAGCGCCGACCCCCGGGCCTGGTGGGGCAACCCCGGCCTCGGCCTCCTGGACAACGTCCACCGCCAGGGCGCGGGCATGCTCGACGTCCCCGGCTCGGTGCTGGCCGCCTCCACGGTCACCCCGGGCAAGCTGTCCCTGGGCGCGACCGGGGGGCCGGCCACGGAGACCGTCACCATCACCAACGACGGCGACGAGGAGGCCGTGTACGAGCTCTCCCACGAGAGCGCGCTGGGCACCCACGGCGACACCTTCGCGCCGAGCTTCAACGACGGCTCCGCCGACGTGGCGTTCGACTCCGACAAGGTGACCGTCGCCGCGGGCGACTCCGTGGACGTCCGGGTCACCGTCACCCCGCCCGCCCGCGACTACGAGCAGATGGTCTACGGCGGCTACGTGGTGGTGTCCCAGGTCGGCGGGGAGACCTTCCGGGTCCCCTACGCCGCCTACAACGGGGACTACCAGGAGATCACCGCGGTCACCCCGACCGAGTACGGGCTGCCCTGGCTGACCCGGATCACCGGGTGCGCCGCGTTCTCCGGCCTGGAGTGCGCCGACGGCGGGACGTTCGAGAACCGCCCCGACGGCGAGACCTACACCCTGGAGTGGGTGGACGGCCTGCCCGACGCCCCCTACGTCATCGCGCACCTCGACCACCACGTCTCCAGGCTGGAGCTGGTGGTCATCGACGAGCGGACCGGCCGCCCGGTCCACCCGCGCAACAACATCGCGGTGTCGGTCGACCACGTCGGCCGCAACGCCACGCCGACCTCGTTCCACAGCTACGTGTGGGATGGCACCTACGTCGACGCGCACGGCCGCGTCAAGGACGTGAGGGACGGCGAGTACCGGCTGGAGCTGCGCGCCCTCAAGGCGCTCGGCGACGCCGGGAACCCCGACCACTGGGAGACCTGGACCTCCCCGGTCATCACCATCGACCGGGGCTGACCCCTCCCCGGCCCGCGGCCGTCCCCTCTCCGGGAGGGGGCGGCCGCCCCCTTTTCCCGGGTCAGGCGGAGCGCTCGATCTTCTGGCTGATGACCTGCGAGATGCCGTCGCCCTGCATGGTGACGCCGTACAGCGCGTCGGCCGCCTCCATGGTGCGCTTCTGGTGGGTGATGACGATGAGCTGGGAGGACTCCCGCAGCTCCTCGAAGATCACCAGCAGCCGCTGGAGGTTGGTGTCGTCCAGGGCCGCCTCGACCTCGTCCATCACGTAGAACGGCGACGGGCGGGCCTTGAAGATCGCCGCCAGGAACGCCACCGCGGTCAGCGAGCGCTCGCCGCCCGACAGCAGCGACAGCCGCTTGACCTTCTTGCCGGGCGGGCGGGCCTCCACCTCGATGCCGGTGGTGAGCATGTCGTCGGGGTCGGTGAGCAGCAGCCGCCCCTCACCGCCCGGGAACAGCCGGCCGAAGATCGCCGAGAACTCGCGCTCCACGTCCAGGTAGGCGGAGGCGAACACCTCCTGCACGCGGGCGTCCACCTCCTGGACGATGTCCATGAGGTCGCGCCGGGTCTTCTTGAGGTCCTCCAGCTGGGCGTTGAGGAAGGCGTGCCGCTCCTCCAGAGCGGCGAACTCCTCCAGCGCCAGCGGGTTGATCTTGCCCAGCTGGTTGAGCTGGCGCTCGGCCGCCTTGGCCCGCTTGAGCTGGACCTCGCGCACGTACGGCACCGGGACGCCGTCCTCGCCCGCCTCGGCGGGCGGCGGCACCGGGACGGTCGGACCGTACTCGGCGACGAGGGTGGGCACGTCCACGCCCATCTCCTCCATCGCCTTGGTCTCCAGCTGCTCCAGGCGCAGGCGGCGCTCGGCGCGGGCCATCTCGCCGCTGTGCGCCGAACCGGTGAGCTTCTCCAGGTCGACGGACAGCTCGCGGACGCGGGCGCGCACGGTGCGCAGCTCGGCGTCGCGGGCCTCCTTGCCCGCCTCGGCGGCGCCCCGCTCGGACTCGGCGGCGGCCAGCGAGGCGGCGATGCGCTCCAGGGCCAGGCGGGCGCCCTCGGCGACGGCCTCGGCGAGGGTGGCCTGCGCTCCGCGCAGGGCGCGGCGCTGTGCCGCGCGCTCGGCGGCCCGCCGCTCCTCGGCGGCCTGGACGAGCAGCTGCTCGGCGCGGCCCGCGACGGCGCGGGCGCGCTCCTCGGCGGTGCGCACCGCCAGGCGGCGCTCCATCTCGGCGGCGCGGGCGCGCGAGGCCTGCGCGGACAGCTCGTCGCGCACCTCCGGGTCGGGGGCCTCCTCCTCCAGGGAGGCGGTCATCTCCTCGGCCTCGGCGTGCCGCTCCTCCAGCCGGGCCAGCTTCTCGACGTCCTCCGCGCGGGCGGCGGCCGCCTTGGCCGCCGCAGCGGCGTACCTCGCGGACTCGGCCTCGGCGGAGCGGGCCTGCCCGCCGAGCTTGCCCAGGCGCTGGGCGGTCTCGTTGCGCTTGCGCTCGCCCTGGCGGCGGCGGGCCGCCAGCTCCTGGACCCGGGCGGACAGCTCGGCCCGCTCGGCCTTGGCGGCGTCCAGCTCCTCGGCCGCGGCGGCCGCGGCCGCGGTGGCGGTCTCCAGCCTGGCGGCGGCCTCGTCGACGGCGGCCTGGACCTCCAGCAGGCTGGGCGCGGCGGCCGAGCCGCCGTGGGCCAGCGCCCCGGCCAGCACGTCGCCGTCGGGGGTGACGGCCCGCACCGCGGGCAGCTTGGCGACCAGGTCGCGGGCGGCGGCCAGGTCGGCGGCGAGCAGCACCCGGTCCAGCAGCGCGGTGACCGGCCCGGCCAGGTGCTCGGGGGCGGTGACCGCGTCCACCGCGTAGCGGACCCCGGGCGGGGGCTGGGGCCAGTCGGCGCGCGGCACGGCGGGCACGGCCCCGGCGATGACGATCCCGGCCCGGCCCGCGTCCTCGGCGCGCAGGAGTTCGAGGGCGGCGACGGCGGTGTCGGGGTCGGCGACCGCGACGGCGCCGGCGGCCGCGCCCAGCGCGGCGGCCACCGCGGCCTCCCGGCCGGGCTCCACCTGGACCAGGGACGCCAGCGAGCCGAGCAGTCCGGGCAGGTCGGAGCCGAGCAGGGCGGCGGCGCCGTCCCTGCCCGCCAGCCCCAGTTCGAGGGCCTCCTTGCGGGCGGCCAGCGCGGCCCGCTCGCCCTCGGCGGAGCGCTCGGCGTCGCGCAGCCGGTTCAGCTCGGACTCGACCGCGGCGAGCGCGGCGGCGGCCTCCTCCTGGGCGGCGTCCAGCTCGGCGTCGCCCTCGTCGAGGCCCGCCGCCTCCTCTGCGGCCATCTCGTACTCGGCCTGGGCCTGCTCGGCGCGTTCGGCGGCCTGGGCGGCGGCCTCCTCCAGCCGGGTGATCTCGGCCTCGCCGGAGGACAGGCGGCCGCGCAGCCCCTCCACGCTCGCCGACAGGCGGACCAGCTGCTCGCGGCGCTCGGCGGCGGCCCGGCCCGCGGCCTCCAGGCGCTTCTCCTCGCGGTACAGGGCGTCCTCGGCGGCGCTGCGCTCGGCGACGGCGGTCTCCAGGACCTCGCGGGCCTCGTCCAGGCGGGCCAGCAGCTCCTCCTCCTGGGCCGCGGCCTCCTCGGCCTCCATCTCCAGTTCCGCGGGGTCGCGCCGGTGGGCGGGCTCGTCGCCGACGGAGGCGAGGTTGCGGAAGCGCTCGGCGGCCAGTCCGCGCACGGCGTCCAGTCGCTCGGTGAGCCGGGACAGCGCGTGGTAGGTCTCGGTGGCGCGGGCCAGGGCGGGGGCGGCCTCGGCGGCCTGGGCCTCCAGCTCGGACTCGCGCTCCTGGGCCTGGGCGAGGGAGGCCTCCACCGCCGCCCGGCGGCGCAGGACGTCCTTCTCGTCGGCCTCCTCCTTGGCGAGCTGCTCGGTGAGGGTGACGATGTCGTCGGCGAGCAGCCGCAGCCGGGAGTCGCGCAGGTCGGCCTGGATGACGGCGGCCCGGCGGGCCAGCTCGGCCTGGCGGCCCAGCGGCTTGAGCTGGCGGCGCAGCTCGGCGGTGAGGTCGGTGACCCGGTCCAGGTTGCCCTGCATCGCGTTGAGCTTGCGGATCGCCTTCTCTTTGCGCTTGCGGTGCTTGAGGATGCCCGCGGCCTCCTCCACCAGCGAGCGGCGCTCCTCGGGGCCGGCGTGCAGGACGGTGTCGAGCTGGCCCTGGCCGACGATGACGTGCATCTCGCGGCCGATGCCGGAGTCGCTGAGCAGGTCCTGGATGTCGAGGAGGCGGCAGGTGTCGCCGTTGATCGCGTACTCCGAGCCGCCGTTGCGGAACATGGTCCGCTTGATGGTGACCTCGGTGTAGTCGATGGGCAGCGCGCCGTCGGTGTTGTCGATGGTGAGGCTGACCTCGGCGCGGCCCAGCGCGGGGCGGGTGGAGGTCCCCGCGAAGATGACGTCCTCCATCTTGCCGCCGCGCAGCGACTTGGCACCCTGCTCGCCCATCACCCAGGACAGGGCGTCGACGACATTGGACTTGCCCGAGCCGTTGGGGCCCACCACACAGGTGATGCCCGGTTCGAAGCGCAGGGTGGTGGCCGACGCGAACGACTTGAAGCCGCGCAGCGTCAGATTCTTCAGGTACACCCACACCTCCCGCAGTGGCCACCGGGCGTTCGCGCCGCGCTTTCCGGGGAGGGAAGGCGGGCCGACCCGTACAAGGGTGCCACGAAGAGGCGACAGGGGTGCGGGGGTCGGCGCGGTGTGCCGGTGGGGGACGCGCCGCCGGGCGGAGCAGGTCCGCCCTGCGCGTCGCGTGTTCGTACGTTTCCTCCCGGCTTTCCCGGGAGGAGTCGAGGAGGGGGGATCACCGGCGGACACGGAGGGTTGTGACGGAGTCCGCCGGGTACTAAAAGGAAAAGAGGCCGCAATGGAAAAGGAAAGACTGCGGCGCGGTGGACTTGTGGATCCGGTGGGAATCCCACCGGTGAGGATTCAGGGACGCCCGGACGATACAGCGGAAAGGCGTCCCCACTCCTGGATTCGTGCGCGGTGCGCGCGGCCGGTCATCGCCGGGCGCGGAACGCGCGGATCAGGCGAGCGCGGGCTCGCGGTCGGTGGCACCCGCGACGTCGCTGACCGCCATGCTGAGCTGGTCGTTGCGCGCCTGGAGCCGGCTGACCTCGTCCTCGAGGTCGCGTACCCGCTTCTGAAGCCGTCGCATCTCCTGGACCATACGAGGGTCGGAGCCGCCGACGTGGCCGAACAGAGCCTTCGCCATGATGTGGGTCCTCCACACTGAGTGACCAGTTGTGATTTTGCGCATGCGACACCCCGCGGGATTTCTTTCTCCATGATGTGCGATTCGCTTTCATGGACGTTTCTTCCACGCGGGTGGAAGGCTGCGCGGTGTGCCTTCCAGAGTCTCACTAGGCGCGCCACTGGTCAAGATTGGATTACAAACACTCGGTAACCACTCTGATCCGGAGTGAGAAGACCCGGGCAGGTGGTGTCAACACGATGCGAAGAAGGCCGCCCCGGCCGGGCCGGAGACGCGCGGGAACGCACGATGACGGCCGACGCACCTCACGAGACCCTGCCACGAGCCTTCGGTACCGACCGTCGCGGTCGCGGGGTGCGCTCGAATCGCGTTACCCCTCCAGGATACTCACCGCTCGACGAAACCGGTGAACGTACCCCCGACCGGACCCCAACGTTCGACCACAGAGTCCACACGGCCGGGTGTTCCGCCGCCCTTGAGGCGTTCAAGAAGCTCCTCGCAGGCTTTCCGGGAACCCTCCGCCACGACCTCCACACGGCCGTCCGCGAGGTTCGTGGCGGCCCCGACCAGCCCCAGTTCCAGCGCCCGGGAACGCGTCCACCAGCGGAAACCCACTCCCTGGACATGTCCGCGCACCCACGCGGTCAGTCGGACGACCTCGTCGCCGCCGCTCATTGACCGTTCCTCTTCCTTACCTTGGGGAGACACTTTCCTCACTGTGCGGTCCTCTGGGCCGTTCCGACCCGGAAAACCCCACCCGCCCCACCCGTCACAGTCCCGTCAGGCGGTGCGGGACCTCCGCGGGGGTCTCTGGCACGAGGGGCAGCTGAACGAGGAGCGGTTCATGAACGACTCCCGCACGATCGGGGAGGCGCACCGGCCGCACGGCCGGTCCTCCCGCCCGTAGGCGTTGAGTCCCCGGGCGAAGTAGCCGCTCTCGCCGTTGACGTTGACGTAGAGCCCGTCGAAGGTGGTGCCGCCCACCGCCAGCGCCTCCGTCATGACGTCGCGCACGTGCCCCAGCAGTTCGGTCGCCTGGGCCCGGGTCAGCCCCCGGGTGCCGCGCCGCCCGTGCAGGCCGGACCGCCACAGGGCCTCGTCGGCGTAGATGTTGCCCACGCCGCTGATCAGCGACTGGTCCAGCAGCGCCCGCTTGACCTCGGTGTCCCTGGCGCGCAGCGCGCGCACGAACGCCTCCGGGACGAACTCCGCGTCCAGCGGGTCCAGGGCGATGTGGTCGACCGACGCCGGCACGTCCGCCCGCTCCCCCGGCACGTCCACCATCAGGTGGCCGAAGGTGCGCTGGTCGACGAACCGCAGCTCGTTGCCGTCCGACAGCGGCAGCCGCACCCGCAGGTGCTTCTCGTCCGGCTTGCCCTGCGGCTGGACCAGCATCTGGCCGCTCATCCCCAGGTGGGCCAGGAGCATCGACCCGTCGTCCAGGGCCAGCCACATGTACTTGCCGCGGCGCAGCGCGGCCGTGGGGGTGCGCCCCTCGAGCCGGGCCGCGAAGTCGGCGGGGCCGGGGGTGTGCCTGCGCACCGCGCGGGGGTGCAGGACCTCGACCCCGGCGACGGTGCGTCCCACGGCGTGGGCGGCCAGCCCCCGGCGTACGACCTCGACCTCGGGCAGCTCGGGCATCGGGGTACCTACCTCTTTCCGTTTCCGGCGGCCTCGGATCGGGCCTTGATCGCCTTCCAGGCGGACTCGGCGGCCTGCTGCTCCGCCTCCTTCTTGCTGCGGCCCTCGCCCAGGCCGTAGCTCTCCCCCGCGACCCTGACCGTGGCCCGGAACGTCTTCTGGTGGTCGGGGCCCGACTCGTCCACGTGGTACTCGGGCACGCCCAGCATCTCCGCGGCCGTCAGCTCCTGGAGCGAGGTCTTCCAGTCCAGGCCCGCGCCCAGCCCGGAGGCGGTCGCGATCAGCGGGTCGAACAGCCGGTGCACGAACTCCGAGGCGGTGTCCAGGCCCCGGTCCAGGTAGACCGCGCCGATGATGGCCTCCAGGGTGTCGGCCAGGATCGACGACTTGTCGCGCCCGCCGGTGCCCTCCTCGCCGCGGCCCAGCCGGATGTAGGCGCCGATGCCCAGGCCGCGGGCCACGTCGGCCAGCGCCCGCATGTTGACGACCGCGGCGCGCAGCTTGGCCAGCTGCCCCTCGGGCAGGTCGGGGTGCTTGCGGAAGAGCGTGTCGGTGACCACCAGGCCGAGCACGGAGTCGCCCAGGAACTCCAGGCGCTCGTTGGTGGGCAGGCCGCCCTTCTCGTAGGCGTAGGAGCGGTGGGTCAGCGCGCGGACCAGGATCCTGGGGTCGACCTCGACCCCGATGGCCTGGTGGAACGCCTTGGTCTCGGCGGAGGAGAGCTGCGTGGCCACTCGTTTCACTTCCCTGTTCGGGCACGCCGGTGCGGCGCGCGTGCGCGGTCGCGGACGCACGGCCCGACCAGGGTGCTCGAAAACGAGGTGAGCGTCGCGGGAGCCGACGCCGGACACGGCGCCCGCTCCCCCGGCGGCCACCACGAACTCGGGAACTCCGGTGCGGTCCGCGGGCCGGCCGTCGCGTGGACGGTAGGACGGGGCGGGGGCGGCTCGGGGCGTGTTCGCTCGCGTCCTCCGGTCCGTCTCTCGCGGCGCCGCCCGCGTCCGGAGGGCCGGACCCGGGCGGGCCCCGCCGCGCGGTGCCGCGCGGCACCCCGGAACGGTCGTCCTGCGAGAGATCGCCTGGAGGCCGCTCGTGCCGGACGGCACGAGGACATCCGCGGAACACACCCTGGGCCGTCCCTCGGTCACACTCTACAAATCCCGGCCCGTCCGCGCCTCCCCCGCGGGCCCCGGACAGCGTTCGGGGCGGGTCCGTGGTACGGACCCGCCCCGGGGGCAGGAGTCGGGTGCGGTGACCCGAAGACCTGGCATACGCGGTTACGCCGGGTTGACGACCTGGCGGTTGTTGTAGGTGCCGCAGTTCGGGCAGGCGACGTGGGGCTGCTTGGGGTCGCGGCAGCGCGGGCAGTTGACCAGCACCGGGCGCGACGCCTTCCACTGGGAACGGCGGGTCCGGGTGTTGCTCCGCGACATCTTCCGCTTCGGGACGGCCACTTCAATCCTCCTGGGTCACCCCCGCGCGGATCGCGGGAGGTCGCTTATCTGGTCAACCCCGCGCACTGCGGGGTGTGCTCCGTAGAACGGGGCGCCCGGCACGGGGCCGGGATCATCCCCGTGGTGCACGGGGAAGGGCTGTTGTCACTCGCCGGGCCGCTCCGCGAGGTCGCGGAGCGCCTCCCACCGGGGGTCGACCCGGTCGTCGTGACCGTGGTCGGGTCCCGCGTCGGCGAGTCGGGCACCGCACTCCGAGCACAGGCCCGGGCAGTCCGGGTCGCACAGCGGCGAGAGCGGGAGGGCGAGGACGACGGCGTCTCGGACCACGGGTTCGAGGTCGAGCAGGTCGCCCTCTAGATAGTAGTCCTCATCGTCGTCGTCCGCTTCCAGGTCCTCCTGGTGGAGGCCGTCCTCGTCGGCGGTGTACCGGAACATCTCCTGGAAGCCCGCCTCGAAGTCCTCGGAGAGGGGGTCGAGGCAGCGCGAGCACTCGGCCGTGACCTGCCCGCGCACGGTCCCGGTGACCAGGACGCCCTCCATCACCGCTTCGAGGCGCAGGTCGAGCTCCAGCTCGCGGCCCTCGGGCACGGAGGACATCGCGTTCGCGAACGCCTCGGGGACGGTCACGATGCGCTGGACCGTCCGCATCGACCCCGGCTGGCGGCCCAGCGCCTGGGTGTCGACCACGAACGGGTCACGGGGATTGAGACGAGACAGGGTCATCGGGCTTTCACGAGGATTCCGGGAGCCGGGCGGTCCGCCGGTGGCGGCCGGTACCGGCCCGCGCGCACGCCGAAGACGGCGACGCACATGGTCGAACCTGGATTCTACCCATCACGTCCCCGAGCACCCAAATCAGCTCCGGAAGGCCCGCGTATCAGCCGTTCGCGGTGTACTTCTCGCGCAGCCGGTCCTGCACGTAGGGCGTCACCAGGTTGGAGACGTCGCCGTGGTACTGGGCGATCTCCCGGACCAGGCTGGAGGACAGGAAGGAGTACTGCGGGTTCGCGGTCATGAACACCGTCTCCACCCCGGACAGACGGTAGTTCATCTGGGCGATCTGGAGCTCGTAGTCGAAGTCGCTGACCGAACGGAGGCTGCGCACGATGGTGTCGATGCCGTTGGCGCGGCAGAAGTCGACCAGGAGCCCGTCGAACTCGGCGACCTGCACGTTGGCGAGGTCCTCGGTCCCCACGCGGAGCATGTCGAGCTTCTCCGGGACCGTGAACAGGCCCCTCTTGTTCACGTTGTTGAGCACAGCGGCGACGACCTCGTCGTACTGCTTGGCCGCCCGGCCGATGATGTCGATGTGACCGTAGGTCACCGGATCGAAGGAACCCGGGCAGACGGCACGGCGCACGGTGGATCGCCCCTTTCGGACATGGCGTTCGAGTACCGCGATCGTAGGGGTCGCCCCCGGTACGGATTCGGGCAACTCCCGCTTAGTGGCCACTTTCCCCCCGTCACCCCCACTGCGGGAGGAGGCGCGCCGGGGAGTCCGGGAGGCGCGGCGCCTTGGCTACGGTGGTGCCATGACCCGCATCATCGCCGGGACGGCCGGGGGGCGCCGCATCTCCGTCCCCGACGGCCGCACCACCCGCCCCACCAGCGACCGGGCCCGCGAGGCCCTGTTCGCCTCCGCCCAGTCCGACCTCGGCCCGCTGACGGGGCTGCGGGTCATGGACCTGTACGCGGGCTCGGGGGCCATCGGCCTGGAGGCCCTGTCCCGGGGCGCCTCCCACGCGCTGCTGGTGGAGGCCGACCGCAAGGCGGCCAAGGTGGTGCGGGACAACATCGACGCGCTGGGCCTGCCCGGCGCCCGGCTGGCCGCCGACCGGGTGGAGCGGGTGGTCGCGCAGGACAACCCGGACGGGCCCTACGACCTGGTGGTGGCGGACCCGCCGTACGCGGTCACCGACGCCGAGATCGCCGCCGTGCTCGCCGACCTGGCCTCCCGCTCCTGGCTGGCCGACGGCGCGCTGGTGGTGGTGGAGCGCTCCAAGCGCACCGCCGAGCCCGCCTGGCCCGCCGGCCTCGCCCGCGACCGCAGGCGCGGCTACGGCGAGGCCGTCCTCTGGTACGCCCACTACTCCGCCTAGGCCGGGCCCTCTCGTACCTCCGCCGCGCTTCGGCCCGCCCGCCGGGCGGCGGAAGGCCCCCGACGGACGGCCCACGGCCGCAGGCCTTCCTCGAGGACCGCACCTCCGGCCCCGCCGGGCGCCTCACGAACCCCCGGCGGCACAGGCGTTCGGAGAACAGGCCCCGGGGCCCGGGGCTCAGGTCTTGTCGAGGTACTCGGCGCGCTCCTCCGGGAGCAGCTCCTCCAGGGCGCGGACCAGGGGCGGGTGGGCGGTCAGCTCCGGGTCCTCCTCCAGGTAGGCGGCGGCGCGCTCGCGGGCCTCCTCGATGACCTTCTCGTCCTTGAGCAGGGTGAGCAGGCGCAGGCTGGAGCGGCCCGACTGGGCGTCGCCCAGCACGTCGCCCTCGCGGCGCATCCGCAGGTCCTCCTGGGAGAGCACGAAGCCGTCGGTGGTCGAGGCGACCACGTCGAGCCGCTCCCGGGCGGGCGAGCCCTCCTCGGACTCGGTGACCAGCAGGCACAGACCCGGCAGCTTGCCGCGGCCGACCCGGCCGCGCAGCTGGTGCAGCTGGGAGACCCCGAACCGGTCGGCGTCCATGATGACCATCACAGTGGCGTTGGGCACGTCCACGCCCACCTCGATGACGGTGGTGGACACCACCACGTCGGTGGTGCCGGCGGAGAAGCGGCCCATCACCGCGTCCTTGTCGTCGGGGGCCATCCGCCCGTGCAGCACCTCCACGCGCAGGCCGGCCAGGGGGCCCTCGGTCAGCCGGGCGGCGATCTCCAGCACCGACAGCGGGGCGCGTTCGCCCTCCTCCCCCGCGGCCTGGGCGTCCTCGGCGGAGTCGCCGTCGCCGATGCGCGGGCAGACCACGAAGGCCTGTCGGCCCTGGGCCGCCTCCTCGCGGATCCGCTCCCAGGCCCGGCTGAGGTAGTGGGGCTTGTCCTTGGCCGGGACCACGTGGGTGGACACCGGCGCCCGCCCGGCGGGCAGCTGGGTGAGGGCGACCACGTCGAGGTCGCCGTAGACGGTCATGGCGACGGTGCGCGGGATGGGCGTGGCGGTCATCACCAGCACGTGCGGGCGGCCGTCGGCGGCCTTGGCCCGCAGGGCGTCGCGCTGCTCCACACCGAACCGGTGCTGCTCGTCGACCACGACCAGGCCCAGGTCGGCGAAGGACACGTGCTCCTGGAGCAGGGCGTGCGTGCCCACCACGATCCCGGCGGCGCCGGAGGCGGCGTCCAGCAGGGCCTCGCGCCGGGCGGCGGCCCCCATGGACCCGGTGAGCAGGGCGGTCCGGGTGGCCCGCTCGGCCCCGTCGATCTGCCCAGCCCGGCCCAGCGCGCCGAGCATGGCGCCGATGGAGCGGTGGTGCTGCTGGGCCAGCACCTCGGTGGGGGCGAGCATGACGGCCTGGCCGCCGGAGTCCACCACGCGGAGCATGGCCCGCAGCGCCACCAGGGTCTTGCCCGCGCCCACGTCGCCCTGGAGCAGGCAGTGCATGGGGTGGGCGGAGTCGAGCCGCGCGGCGAGCAGGTCGCCGACCTCCCGCTGGCCGTCGGTGAGGGTGAACGGCAGCTGCGCGTCGAAGGCGTCGAGGATGCCGCCGTCGGCGCCGGGCCGGGGCACCGCGGGCAGGCTCTCGGCGTCGCGGCGCCGGCGGGCCAGCGCCAGTTGCAGGACGAACGCCTCGTCCCACTTCAGGCGGCGGCGGGCGGAGCCGATGTCCTGGTCGCTCTGCGGCCGGTGGATCCTCCGCAGTGCGTCGGCGATCCCCGGGCGGTCGCCGAGGACGGCGGGCGGCAGCGGGTCGGGCAGGTCGTCCACGACGCCCAGGGCGACCTCGACGGCGCGGCCGATGGTGGCCGAGTCCATGCCCTTGACCGCCGGGTAGACCGGGATGAGCTCGTCGGCGTAGGCGCGGGCCCGGTCCACCTCGGAGCCGTCCTCGTCGAGGAGCTCGTACTGCGGGTGGTCGAGCTGGCGGCGCCCCTTGAAGGTGCCGACCCGGCCGGAGAACATGGCCAGCCGCCCGGGGGTGAGCCGGGTCTGGTGGTAGGCGCCCTGGTTGAAGAACGTGAGGTGCAGCCGGCCGGTGCCGTCGGTCACGACGACCTCCAGCAGGTCCATCCGCCGCCGGCCCTGCCGGGGCGGGACCGTGCGCCTCTTGGCGTCCAGGACGCGGGCCTGCACGGTGGCCTGCTCGCCCTCGCGCAGCAGGGCCAGGTCGGTGAGGTCGCCGCGCCGGTCGTAGCGGCGCGGGTAGTAGCGCAGGAGGTCGCCGAGGGTGTGGAGGTCGAGCTTCTCCTCCAGGGCCTTGGCCGTCTTGCCGCGCAGCGGGCCCCGGCCCAGCGGTTCGTCCCAGGTGGTCATGGTCTTCCTCTTCAGGATCGCCGGTCACGGCCAACGCTAGTGCCCCGCTGCGACGCTCGGCGGCGCCTCCCGGGAGCGGGGCGGCGGCGGGTCGGCATTCTCCCGGGACGGGGCCGAAGGCACGGATGTCCGCCGACGTCTCCGGCGGCGCTATACTCGTGTGAGTTCATCGTGTTTCCGCCGTGCCCGCGTGGCGGCGGTCGATGGTCCTTCCGGCGGCACCACGTCCCGCCGGCGCACGCTGGGGGCTTTTCACCTCCCCTCGTGTACTCTTCCACGGTTGGCGTTCGCGCCGACCTGTCCGCCCGGCCCCTTCCGGCCGGTTGAACCTTCGCGTGCGGCGACGTGCGCGATCCCGAACACTTGAATGGAGTTACCGTGGCTTCCGTCTGCGACGTCTGCGGCAAGGGACCAGGGTTCGGTAACAGTGTTTCCCACTCGCACCGTCGCACCCGCCGCCGCTGGAACCCCAACATCCAGACCGTCCGCACCCGCGTCGGCGGCACGCCCAAGCGCGTGAACGCCTGCACCTCGTGCATCAAGGCCGGCAAGGTGACCCGCTAGGGAGCACCGCCCCCGACAGGTCTTCGAGGCCCTCCGACTCCGGTCGGGGGGCCTTCGCCGTTCCCGGGACCGGACGGAGGGGGCGGCGCCGGAACACGGTGGGACCGCTCACAGGCTGCAGATGTGCCCGTTGAGGGAGCAGCGGGTCGGGCTCTGCGCGGCGCCCAGGGCCTGGAAGGTGAGCGAGGCGCTCTCCCCGGGCTCGAGCCCGTCGGCGCTGCCGGGCTGGCGGGCCAGGATGCCGTCGTCGATGGCCTCCCAGTCGGCGCCGTCGACGTGGGTGACCTCGGCGTCCTCGAACGCCAGGGCCAGTTCCCAGGCGTCGAGCCTGCTGCGGGAGGTGTTGGTGACCGTGACCTGCGCGCTGAAGCCCGCCTCGCCCGACTCCACGACGCGGTAGGAGACGGTGGTGGGCTCGGTGCCCGCCTGGGTCTGCGGCGCGGGCGTCCCGGCGTCGGGCTCGGGGGTGACGCCGCCGCTGGGGCCCACCCCGTCCTGGGTGCCCGGGTTCTGTGCGGTGCCCCCGGGAGTGCCGCCGAACTGGAGGTAGATCTGGGTGGTGCTGTAGCCGAAGAGGAGCAGGCCCAGGATCACGCCGGAGACGACGAGCACGTTGAGCAGGCGCGGGGGCTCCACGCGCTTGGGGACGGTGCTCTCGATGAAGCCGCCCAGCCTGCGCAGCGCCCCGGTGTCAGCGGGCTCGTTGCGGTGCGCACCGCGACGGGTGCCCTGCCGCTGGCCGTGCCGCCCCATGGACCGCCTCTCCCCGGGATCGGAAACCGATCTCGCCCTGCCCGGTGGCCGCCGCTCGGTGCGAGCGGGACCGGGCGATTCCCGGCCGCAAGCCTAGCGCGCGAGCCAAAACAGACAAATCCAAACGCGCTCATTCGCCGGGGAAATGATCCCATCCGGTGCGTTCGGGGACCCGCCCGCCGACGGTGACGCGGCGCTCCCCCTCCTCGGCCGGGAGGACGGTCCCGATGCGGTGCCAGTGGTCGGGCAGGTCCGCTCCGGCGGGGAAGGTCGCGGCCAGGGCGTGGTCCTCGCCCCCGGAGACCATGAACGCCAGGGCCCGGCCGGGCCCCCCGCCCAGGACGCGCACGGCCTCGACCAGCGCGGGCTCGGGGCGCAGCAGGTCCGGGTCCAGGTCGATGCGCACCCGTGAGGCCCGGCACACGTGGCCCAGGTCCTGGGCGAGGCCGTCGCTGACGTCGAGCATGGCGGTGGCGCCCAGCCGGGCCGCCTCGGGTCCCGCGGAGTAGGGCGGGGAGGGCCTGCGGTACTCGTCCAGGCAGGCGGCGGGCCCGTCGGTCCCGGCGGTGAGCAGGGCCAGCCCGGCGCCGGACAGGCCCAGGTGCCCGCAGTAGGCGACGACGTCGCCGGGGCGGGCGCCGTCGCGGCGGACCGGGGCCCGGCCCTGGAGGTCGCCCAGCGCGGTGATCGCGACGGTGATGGTGTCGGAGCCGACGGTGTCGCCGCCCACCACCGCGCCGCCCGCGGCCGCGCACTCGTCGCGCACGCCCAGCGTGAACTCCTCCGCCCACTCCAGGGGCAGGTCGGCGGGGGCGGCGAAGCCGATGAGCAGGCCGGTGGGGCGGGCGCCCATGGCGACGACGTCGGCGAAGTTCTGGGCCACCGCCCGGTGGCCGACGTCGCGGGCCGTGGACCAGTCGCGCCGGAAGTGGCGGCCCTCCACCAGTAGGTCGGTGGTGGCCACGGTCCGGCCGTCGGGGGCGGCGACGACGGCCGCATCGTCACCCGGACCGAGGATTACATCGTCCGTCCCGGGGAATTGGCCCGTCACGCGTCTGATCAGAGCGAACTCGCCCAGACCCCCAATGGTGTTCTGCACAGGGAACAGGGTACGGTGACGCTCCGGCGCGGTGGTCCAGACCCACGTTCGTCACACGTTCGTCATCGGCCTCACCGTCGGGTGCTCCCGTACCCGGCATGCACGAAGGAGTACACATGGTGCGGGCATACATCCTGATCCAGACCGAGGTCGGCCGCGCCGCCGAGGTCGCCGAGCGCATCCGGGGCATCGAGGGGGTCACGGAGGCCCACGACGTGACCGGCCCCTACGATGTGATCGTCCAGGCCGAGGCCGACGACGTGGACGCCCTGGGAACGCTGGTGGTGGCCCGCATCCAGCGTCTCGAGGGGATCGCCCGGACACTCACCTGTCCCATCGTCAACATCTGACCCGACCCTTCGGAGAATGTGGTGCGCGTACTCCTGCGGCTGACCCCCGTGCTCCTCCTGCTGGGCGCGGTCGCGGGGTGCGGGGCGCAGACGGTGCGCATGGAGCCGCCGCTGCCCGACGCCGCGGCCGAGGAGCTGTGCACGGCGCTGGTCGCCGACCTGCCGGACACCCTCATGGACGCCGAGCGCGTCGACGTCCGGCCCGCGTCCGATCTCACCGCCGCCTGGGGCGACCCGGCGATCGGCCTGCGCTGCGGGGTGGAGCGGCCCGTGGCACTGGCCCCGGACTCCCTGCTCGAGGAGGTCAACGGGGTCCCGTGGCTGTCCGAGCCGGCCGACGCCCCTACGGTCTTCACCGCGGTCGGCCACGAGGCCTACGTCGAGCTGCTGATCCCGACCTCCTACGGCCCCCCGGCCGCGGCGCTCACGACCGTGAGCGACCTGGTCTCCGAGCACCTGCCGCCGCTGCCCGACGGGGAGCTCTAGGCAGGGTCCTCCCGAACCTCCGCCACACCGGGGACCGCCCGCCGAACGGCCCGCAGAACCCGGAAGGGGCGGTGCGACCGTGGTCGCACCGCCCCTTCCCTCCGTCTTCCGACAGGGGGTGTCCGCTACTCGGACCCCTCCTCGGCGGGAGCCTCGCTCTCGTCCCCGGCGGGGGCCTCGCTCTCCTCCTCGGCGGGGGCGTCGCTCTCGCCCTCGGCCGGCGCGTCGCCCTCGGCGCCCTCGGCGGGGCCGTCCATCCCCTCGGGGAGCTGCTCCTCGCCGCCACCGCCGGCGAGCATGGCCTCGACCTCCTCGGCGTTCTCGGCCACGCCCTGGGAGCACAGCGCGCCCGGCTCCGGCACGTCGCTGCTCTGCTCGAAGGCGCGGACGAAGCGCTGGAGGCTCTCGTCGGTCGGGCTGTCCACGGCGACCTGGCGGCCCCAGGCGGAGGCCACGATCGGGCCGTCCATCTCACCCTCGTACGGGGTGACCAGCAGGTAGGAGCCCGGCGTGTAGAAGCCGTTCAGCTGCTCGACCTGGTCCGCGGGCAGCTCGGGGTCGTAGGCGATCCACACCGCGCCGTGCTCCAGGGAGTGCACCGCGAACTCGGGGGTCACCGGCGAGGGGTAGACGCCGCAGTTCTGCCAGGCGCTCCAGTGGTCGCCGCCGACCGGCGGGCTCTGCTCGTAGTCGACCTTCTCACCGGTGTCGACGTGGAGGTAGGAGCCGATCTCGTGTTCCGCCATACCGGGGATCTGCCGGCTGCGATGATCCATGTAGAAGAGGAAACCGATGAGACCCACGACCACCACGGCCGCCAGCGCGCCGCCGGCGATGCCGAGGATCTTGCGCTGTCTCTCCTTGCGCAGGCGTTCCGCCTTGAGGGCGGCGGCGCGCTGGCGACGCTCCTCCGCCGTCTTCTTCTTGGCCACTGGGTCTCCTGAGGTGGGTGGTGGGGCCTGGGACTTACCTATCCTCTACTTTGGCATCAGAGTCGGGCGATTTGACCAGGATGGTTCCCATGGGAGACGAAAGCGGTACCGAGCGCGACCCGATCGGTGACCTCGGCCACACCGCGGACGGACCCGGGGACGACGGCGGGGAGGCCGTTCCGGGGGAGTTCCCGGAGGAGTCCGAGCCCCGCAGGACGTCGTTCGCCTCCGTGCCGACCTGGGCCGCAGTGATCCTGGTCGCAGTCGCCCTGCTCGGCGGCTACCTGCTGGGACGCCCCTCGTACCCGCTGGACACCGGTGCCGACGCGGGCTTCCTGCGGGACATGAGCGTCCACCACAACCAGGCCGTGGACATGTCGATGATCATCCTCGACAAGACGGAGGACCCCGAGCTGCACACCGTCGCCACCGACATGGCCCGCACCCAGCAGGCCCAGGTGGGGCGCATGCAGGGGTGGCTGCTGGCCTGGGACCTGCCGATGCGCGCCCCGGACCGGCCGATGGCCTGGATGGCGGGGCACGACCACGGCGGCGGGGACGGCGGGGTGCCCGAGGCCATGCCGGGGCTGGCCACCGCCGAGCAGCTCGACGGGCTCCGGGCGGCCGAGGGCGTGGAGGCCGAGATCGTCTTCCTGGAGCTGATGATCGCCCACCACCTGGGCGGCATCGAGATGGCCGAGGCCGAGGTGGACCTGGGCCGGGAGGAGATGGTCGTGGACTTCGCCCAGGGCATGATCGACGCCCAGGGGGCCGAGGTGGACCTCATGGAGCGGATGCTGGCCGACCGCACCGACACCTGACCGACTCCGTCGACGCCGAGGCGGCGCATCCCCGCGGGGGTGCGCCGCCTCCGTCGTTCCCGGGATGGCCCCGCATGTGTCCGAGTCCACAGACACGGCTCCCCGGCCTCCGGGGATTCCGCGTCCTCCCAGGTCAGAATGGTCACGCGACCGCGTTCCGACCGTTCTCCCCCGGCCGGGACCCCCTCTCCCTCCCCCTCGGAAGCCTCTCGGGGACCCTTCGCGGACCCCCGGAGGCGACTACGACACGTTGTAGAACTACGATGTGTAGTACTACCGGTGGTCGGTACCTGAGAGGCGGGTATGGAAGCCCTTGAACTCGCGCGGTGGCAGTTCGGTGTCACCACGATCTACCACTTCCTGTTCGTTCCGTTGACGATCGGCCTGTCGTTCATCGTGGCCGTCCTCCAGACGGTCTGGTACCGCACCGGCAGGCACGAGTACCTCCAGGCGACCCAGTTCTTCGGGAAGCTCTTCCTGATCAACTTCGCCATGGGCGTGGTCACCGGCATCGTCCAGGAGTTCCAGTTCGGCATGAACTGGAGTGAGTACTCCCGGTTCGTCGGCGACGTCTTCGGCGCCCCGCTGGCGATGGAGGCGCTGCTCGCCTTCTTCCTGGAGTCCACCTTCATCGGCCTGTGGATCTTCGGCTGGCACCGGCTGCCCCGCGCCGCCCACCTGGCCTGCATCTGGATGGTGGCGATCGGCACCAACCTGTCGGCCTACTTCATCCTGGCCGCCAACGCCTGGATGCGCCGCCCCGTCGGGTTCGAGGTCAACCCCGAGAACGGGCGCGCCGAGCTCAACGACATCTGGGCCGTGCTCAGCAACGACCAGGCCTGGTCCACCTACCTGCACACCGTCTCGGCCGCGTTCATCACCGCCGGGCTGTTCGTGGTCTGCGTCAGCGCCTACAAGCTGTGGCGCAACCAGAGGCACAACGACACCGGGATCCGCGGCACGACCCCGCCCAAGGGCGACTTCGCCCTCTTCCGCGGCACGCTCAAGGTCGGGCTGGTGTTCACGCTCATCGCCGGTGTGATCGTGGTGTTCTCCGGGGACCACCAGGCCAAGCTCGCCGCCCAGTACGAGCCCATGAAGCTCGCCGCGGCCGAGGCCCTGTGGGAGACCGAGGAGGGGGCGCCGTTCTCCGCGTTCGCCGTCGGCGACACCGAGGCGCGGTACAACCCCATCGACATCACCATCCCCAACATCCTCAGCTTCCTCGCGACCGGCGAGTTCGACGGCGAGGTCCACGGGATCAACAACCTCCAGGAGGCCTACGAGGCCGAGTACGGCGAGGGGGACTACGTCCCCAACGTGTTCGTCACGTACTGGTCGTTCCGCCTCATGATGGGCCTGGGCATGGCCGGGGTCGCCGTCGCCGCGCTCGGGCTGTGGCTCACCCGCGGCGGCCGGACGCCGTCCGTGCACGGCAGGCTGACCCGCTGGTTCTACCCGCTGGCCGTGCTCGCCCTGCCCGCCGCCCTGTCCGCCAACATCTTCGGCTGGGTGCTCACCGAGATGGGCCGCCAGCCCTGGACCGTCCACGGCTACCTGCTCACCGCCGCCAGCGTCTCGCCCGGCGTGAGCCTGGGCACCGTCGCCCTGAGCCTGACCGGGTTCACCCTCGTCTACGGCGTCCTCGCCGTCGTCGAGGTCGGCCTGCTGGTCAAGTACATCAAGGCGGGCCCGTCCCACCTCGTCCCCGACCTCGAGAGGGACGGCGACGAGTCGAAGATCCCTCACTTCAGCTACTAGGACATGACCATGGATCTGGCCGTCATCTGGTTCATCGCCATCTCGGTCCTGTGGATCGGGTACTTCGTCCTGGAGGGGTTCGACTTCGGCGTCGGCACCCTGATGCCGTTCATGGGCAGAAGGGACTCCGTCGACCGCAGGGTCGCCATCAACTCCATCGGACCGGTGTGGGACGCCAACGAGGTCTGGCTGATCACGGCGGGCGGGGCCACGTTCGCCGCGTTCCCCGCCTGGTACGCCTCCCTGTTCAGCGGGTTCTACCTGCCGCTGTTCGTCATCCTCATCGCGCTCATCCTGCGCGGTGTGGCGTTCGAGTACCGCGGCAAGCGGGACGACCCCGTCTGGCGGCTGTGGTGGGACCGGGCCATCTTCTTCGGCAGCGCCGCGCCGGCCCTGCTGTGGGGGATCGTCTTCGCCAACGTCGTCCGGGGTGTGGCCATGGACGCCGACCACATCGTCACCGCGTCCCTGGTGGACCTGTTCAACCCGTACGCGCTGCTGGGCGGGCTCACCACCCTGTCGCTCTTCACCCTGCACGGGGCGGTGTTCCTGAGCCTGAAGACCGACGGGCCGGTCCGGGTCCGCGCCCGCGCCGCCGCGCTGCGCACCGCCTGCGTCGCCGTGCCCGCCGCGGCCGCGTTCCTGCTGTGGACCCAGCTCGCCCACGGGCAGGCGTGGACCTGGCCGCTCGTGGCGCTGGCCGCCCTCGCCCTGGTCGGCGGGGTCGCGGCGGCCCGGGCGCGGCGCGAGGGCCTGGCGTTCGGGCTCATGGTGGCCACCATCCTGGCCGCCGTGGTCACCCTGTTCGGGTCGCTGTTCCCGGACGTGCTGCCCTCCACCACCGACCCGGCGTTCAGCCTCACCGTCGAGAACGCCTCCTCGGCGGACTACACGCTCACCATCATGACCTGGGTGGCCGTCGTCTTCCTGCCGCTGGTGCTCCTCTACCAGGGCTGGAGCTACTGGGTGTTCCGCAAGCGGGTCACCGGTGCCACCGTCACCGGCGAGTCCGTGGCCCAGCGCTCCGGCGCCTGATCCGAAGGGCGCGGCCCCCTCCCCCATCGCCCGGGGCGGGGGCCGTGCCCGTATCCGGTGTCCATCGGCGAGACTGGGCACGAACGCCCACCGTCCACCGCCACCCTCAAAGGGGTCCCATTGAAACCGCTCGATCCGCGCCTGGTGCGGACCGCGTCGGCGGTCCGCACCCACCTGGCCGTCTCCGTGCTCAGCGGGGTGGCGATCACCGGGCTGATCCTGGCCCAGGCCTGGCTGCTCGCCCACGTCATCTCGGAGGTGTTCGCCGGGTCGGGGTTCGCCCCCCTGGGGTGGGCGGTCGCCGCCGTCGCCGGCATCGCCCTGGTCCGCGCCCTGCTGTCCTACGCGGCCGAGGCGTCGGCGCTGCACAGCGCCGCCCGCACCAAGTCGATCCTGCGGCGCCGGCTGATCGACCGCGTCACCGGCGACGGGACGGTGTGGACCGCCCAGCGCGGCGAGGACGGGGAGGCGCCCAAGGCCGGGGAGCTGGTCACCCTGGCCACGCGGGGCCTGGACGCGCTCGACGACTACTTCGCCCGCTACCTGCCCCAGCTGGTGCTGGCGGCGATCGTGCCGGTCGCGGTGCTGGCCGTGGTGTTCTGGGCCGACTGGATCTCCGGGGTCGTCATCCTGGTGACGGTGCCGCTCATCCCCGTCTTCATGGCGCTCATCGGCATGCACACGCAGAACCGCACCGAGCGGCAGTGGCGGCTGCTGAGCAGGCTCGGCGGGCACTTCCTGGACGTGGTGGAGGGGCTGCCGACCCTGGCGGTGTTCCGCCGGGCCAAGGCGCAGGCGGCGCTCATCCGGCGGGTCGGCGAGGAGCACCGCAGGGCGACCATGGGGACGCTGCGGATCGCGTTCCTGTCCGCGTTCGCCCTGGAACTGCTGGCCACCCTGGCGGTGGCGCTGGTCGCCGTGGAGGTGGGGCTGCGGCTGCTGGGCGGGTACATGGACTACCAGACCGCCCTGCTGGTGCTGATCCTGGCGCCGGAGGCCTACCTGCCTCTGCGCGAGGTGGGCGCCCGGTTCCACGCGAGCATGGAGGGCGTGGCCGCCGCCGACCAGGTGTTCACCGAGCTGGAGCGGCGCCGGACCGCAGACGGCGGCGCGCCCGCGCCCACCGGGGAGCGGTCCCCGGCGACCGGCGGCGACCTGCGGCTGAGCGGGGTGTCGCTGACCTACCCGGGGCGGGACCTGCCCGCCCTGTCCGGGGTGGACCTGACGGTGCGCTCGGGCGAGCGGGTGCTGCTCACCGGGCCCAGCGGGTCGGGCAAGACCACCCTGCTGTCGCTGCTGCTGCGGATGAACACCCCCTCGGAGGGGCGGGTCGAGGTGCGCGCGCCCGGCGGCGCGTGGGAGCCGCTGGAGTCCGTCCCCGCCGACGACTGGCGGCTGGGGGTGGCCTGGGTGCCCCAGCACCCCTACCTGTTCGACGTTTCGGTGGCCGACAACATCCGGCTGGGCGCCCCCGACACCCCCCTGGAGCGGGTGCGCGAGGCCGCCCGGCTGGCCGAGGCCGACGGGTTCGTGTCCGCGCTGCCCGACGGGTACGACACCCGGCTCGGCGAGCGCGGCGCCCGGCTCTCGGCGGGCCAGCGCCAGCGGATCGCGCTGGCCCGGGCGTTCTGCCGGGACGCCCCGCTGGTGCTGCTGGACGAGCCCACCGCCCACCTGGACCCGGAGAACGCCGCCGCGGTCCGCACCGCCGTGGACCGCCTCCTGCGGGGGCGCACCGCGGTCATCGTCGCCCACGACACCGGCTGGGCCGAGGCCGTCCTCGGCGCCCGGGTCGTGGAACTCCCGCTGCCGGGCCGTGAAGGGGCGCTGAACCGATGAGCACGACCGATACCGCCGACGCCGCGCCCGTGCCCGAGGCGGAGCGCCGCCGCGACCCGCTGCGGCGGATGGTCGCGCTGGCCCGGCCCCGGGCCGGGAGGTTCGCGCTGGGCGTCCTGCTGGGCGCGGTGGCCACCGGCTCCGGTGTGGCGCTGCTGGGGGTGGCCGCGTGGATGCTGGCCACCGCGGCCTCGCACCCGGGGATCACCGCGCTGGGGGTCTCGGTGGTGGCCACCCGGGCGCTGGGCGTCGGCAAGGGGGTGAGCCGGTACCTGGAGCGGCTGGTCACCCACGACGCCGCGTTCCGCACGCTGGCCGAGGTGCGGGTGCGCGTGTACCGCAGGCTCGCCGCCACCGAGCCCTTCGGCCGGTTCCGGTCCGGCGACCTGGTGTCGCGCCTGGTCAACGACACCGAGGCGACCCTGGACCTGCTGGTGCGCGGCCTGACCCCGCCGCTGGTGTCCCTGGTGACCGGCGGGGTCACCGTCCTGGTGGTCACCGCCGTGTACGCGCCGGGCGGAGCGCTGCTGGCCGCGGGCCTGCTGCTGGCGGGGCTGGCGGTGCCCTGGGCGGCCGCCGCGCTGGGCCGGGCCCCGGGGCGGCGCCAGGCGGTGGCGCGCGGGCGGCTGTCGACCTCCCTGGTGGACACCCTGCACGGGGCGCCCGACCTCATCGCCTACGGGGCGATGGACCGCCAGGTGGCCCGCGTGTACGAGGCCGACGAGGAGCTGACCCGGATGGCGCGGCGCGACGCCGCGGTGCTGGGGCTGGGGGCGGGCGCGACGACGCTCATCACCGGGCTGAGCGTCTGGGGCACCCTGTTCCTGGGGGTGCTGGCCGTCGAGGGCGGGGAGCTGGACGCGGTGTCGCTGGCGGTGCTGGTGCTGGTGACCCTGGCTGCGTTCGAGATCGTCGCCCCGCTGCCCGCGGTCGCCGCCCGGCTGGGCGCGATCCGGGAGAGCGGGGCGCGGCTGTTCGGGGTGCTGGACACCCCGGCGGCGGTCGCCCCGGCGGTCCGCACGGGACTGGACCCGGACGGGGACTCCGCGGTCCGGGTCCGCGGGCTGCGG
The DNA here is from genome assembly GCF_019598965.1 of Nocardiopsis sp. MT53. Classification (NCBI taxonomy): domain Bacteria; kingdom Bacillati; phylum Actinomycetota; class Actinomycetes; order Streptosporangiales; family Nocardiopsidaceae; genus Nocardiopsis; species Nocardiopsis sp. MT53. The sequence goes on from NZ_CP080599.1 coordinate 935,234, forward strand.
GTGCGCTACACCCCGGACGGGCCGTGGGCCCTGGACGGCGTGGACCTGGACGTCGCGGCGGGCGAGACGGTCGCGGTGGTGGGGCCCAGCGGCGCGGGCAAGAGCACGCTGGCCTCCGTCCTGCTGCGGTTCCGCGACCCCGACGCGGGGCGCGTGGAGCTCGGCGGCGCCGACATCACCGGGTACCCGGCCGACGAGGTGCGCGCCGTGGTCTCCGGGGTGCCGCAGGACCCGCACGTGTTCGCCTCGACCCTGCGCGAGAACCTGAGGCTGGCCCGGCCGGAGGCGTCCGACGACGACCTGTGGGCGGCGCTGCGCCGGGCCCGCCTGGCCGACGACGTCGCGGCGATGCCCGACGGCCTGGACACCCGCGTCGGCACCCACGGCCTGGGATTGAGCGGCGGCATGGTACAGCGCCTGGCGCTGGCCCGCGCCCTGCTGGCCGCGCCCCGCGTGCTGGTGCTGGACGAGCCCACCGCCCACCTGGACCCGGACACCCGCGACGCGGTGGTCGAGGACCTGCTGGCGGCGGCCGAGGGCTACTCGACGCTGCTCATCACCCACGACCTCACCGGGCTGGAGCGGGTCGACCGCATCGTCGTGGTCCGCGACGGCCGCGTCGTGCAGTCCGGCACCCACACCGAGCTGCTGGCCCGCGACGGCTGGTACCGCGACGTGCACCCCGGCCTCTGAGCCGGGCGGCCCCCGCCGCGGAGGCGGGGGCGTCCCGGGGGGACGGGCCGACTGGCAGGCGCGGGCGGGATTGCCCTAATGTTCCAGCGTGGCCATTCCCAATCCCGTTCGTGAAGTCTTCGGCGGAGTCGGCGCGCTGGCGCGCGGCTTCGGCCTGCTGCTGCGCAGACCGCGCCTGTTCCTCCTGGGCGCGCTCCCCGCCCTGATCACGTCGCTGCTCTTCCTCGCGCTGTTCGTGCTCCTGGTGATGAACCTGACCGACCTGGCCGCGTGGGCGACGCCCTTCGCCGACGGCTGGGACGAGGTCTGGCGCAACCTGCTCCGCGGCGCCGTCGCCGTCGGCGCCCTGGCCGGGACGGTCCTGCTGATGGTGGTCTCGTTCACCACCATCACGCTGGCCCTGGGCGCGCCGATCTACGACAAGATCACCGACCTGGTCGAGCAGGAGCTGGGCAACGCCCCCGCCGAGTCCGACGAGTCGGTCTGGTCGTCGCTGGGCCGGGCGGTGCGCCAGTCCCTGGTGATCATCCTCGCCTCGCTGCTGGTGACGGTCCTGGTGTTCGCCATCGGGTTCGTCCCGCTGGCCGGCCCGGTCGTCGGCTCGGTGCTGGCCGCCCTGCTGGGCGGCTGGCTGCTGGGCATCGAACTGGTGGCGGGCTCGTTCGACCGCCGCGGGTTCCTCACCATCAAGGAGCGCCGCAAGTGGATGGGCACCCGGCGGCTGCGGGTGCTGGGGTTCACGGTCCCCACCTACCTGCTGCTGGCGATCCCGTTCCTGGCGGTCGTGGTGTTCCCGGCCGCGACGGCGGGCGGCACCATCCTGGCCCGGCAGCTGCTGGGCGTGCCCGACGCGCCCAAGGGCGTCGCTCCCCCGCCCGGGCGGCCGCCCGTCCCCCCGCCCCCGTACAGCCGGCCGCCGGTCGCCCCGCCGCCCGGGCACCCGCAGGGACCGCCCCCGCACCCCGGGGCCTGAGAACGCGAAGAGGACACGAAAAGGGGGGCGGCCCGAGCGGGCCGCCCCCCTTTCCCGTACGTACCGGTTCGCGTCAGCGCAGGCCGGGCGAGCGCCGCAGCGCCGTCGTGATCATCCGGTCGACCAGCGCCGCGTAGTCCAGCCCGGTGGCCGCCCACATCTGCGGGAACGCCGACGCCGGGGTGAACCCGGGCATCGTGTTCAGCTCGTTGACGAGGACCTCGCCGTCCTCGGTGTAGAAGAAGTCCACCCGGGCCAGCCCCTCGCAGCCCATCGCCTCGAACACCTCGGCGGCCAGCCCGCGCAGCCGCGCCGTGACGTCCTCGGGGATCTCCGCCGGGATGGTCAGCCCGCTGCTGGACAGGTACTTGGCCTCGAAGTCGTAGAAGTCGAAGCCCTCCGCCACGTGCACCTCGGCCGGGAAGGACACGTCGGGGACGCCCCCGTCCTCGGCCTCCAGCACGCCGCACTCGATCTCGCGCCCGACGACCTGGGCCTCGACCAGCACCTTGGGGTCGTGCTCGCGCGCCGCCTCGACGGCCGCGACCACCGCGTCGGCGTCGGAGGAGTCCCGCACCTTGCTGATGCCCACGCTGCTGCCCGCCCGGGCGGGCTTGACGAACACCGTCTCCCCCAGCTCGGCGATGTCGTCCAGGACCTTCTTGCGCTCGGTGCGCCAGCGCCGGTCGGTGATGGCCACGTAGTCGCTGGTGGGGATCCCGTTGCCGGTGAGGATGGCCTTCATGAACACCTTGTCCATGGCGGCGGCGCTGGAGAACACCCCGGCGCCCGCGTAGCGCACGCCCATCATCTCGAACAGCCCCTGGATGGTGCCGTCCTCGCCGAAGGGGCCGTGCAGCAGCGGCAGCACCACGTCCACCTCGGCCAGCCGGGAGGGCCCGTCCGCGGGGTCCACCACCATCAGCTGCCCGGCGGCGTCGAACGGCAGGGCCAGGTCCTTGCCGCCCTCCTCCGCCACGGTCGGCAGGGCCTTGGTGCCCTCCTCGATGCGCAGGAGCTCCGGGTCGCCGGAGGTCAGCACCCAGTTGCCGGTCTTGGTGATGCCGACCGGCACGACCTCGTAGCGGTCGTGGTCGATCACCGACAGGACGCTGCCCGCGGTGACGCAGGAGATCTCGTGTTCGGAACTGCGACCGCCGAAGACGACGGCGACCCGGATCCTTCGCTGCTCGGACGACATGGTGCTGACCCTTTGTACTCGTTGCCGGAAGGGGCCGGGGTTCTCCCGGCCCGCTGTGTGTCAGTTGCCCCCGAGGGCCGCCAGGGCGTCCCCGATGAGGTCCTGAGGGTCCTCCAGGCCGATGGAGAACCGCACCGCACCAGGTGAGATGCCGGCGGCCGCCAGTTCGACGTCGTTCATGTTCCGGTGCGACGTGGAGGCGACGTGACCGGCGAGGGTGTGGGTGCCGCCCAGGGACGCGGCGATGGTGGCGACCTTCAGGCGGTCGGCGAAGGCCATCCCCGCCTCCCAGCCGCCGCGCGGGTGGACGGTGACGACGGCCCCGTACCGCCCGGGGTCGAACAGCTTGGCCGCCAGCCCCGCCTGCGGGTGCGAGTCCAGGGACGGGTGGTCGACCCGCTCCACCAGCGGGTGCTCGGCGAGCGCGGCGGCGAACGCCGCGGCGGTCTCGCACTGGCGCTGCACCCGCAGCGGCAGCGTCTCCAGGCCCCGGTGCAGCAGGTACGCCTCGTCGGGGGCCAGGCAGGGCCCCAGGTCGATCCGGGCCGACCGGATCCGGTCGATGAAGGAGGGCGCGGCGACGGCCACGCCGCCGGTGGTGTCGCTGTGTCCGCCGATGTACTTGGTGGCCGAGTGCACCACGATGTCGGCCCCGTACTCCAGGGGCCGGCACACCGCCGGGGAGGCGAACGTGGAGTCCACCACCAGGGCGGCCCCGGCCTCCCGGGCGATCTGGGCGAGCCCGGGCAGGTCGGAGACGGTCATGGTGGGGTTGGACAGGGTCTCGGTGAACAGCACCGCCGTGCCCGGCCGCACGGCCTCGCGCACCGCGTCCAGGTCGGTGATGTCCACGAAGTCGGTCCGCACCCCGAACCGGCGCAGCAGCCGGTCCAGCAGCGAGTAGGTGTTGCCGTAGATGGACCGCGCCGCGACCACGTGCGAGCCGGCCTCGGTGAGCGCCATGAACACGGTGCTCAGCGCGCCCATCCCGGAGGCGAACGCCTGGCCGCGCACCCGGTCGGGCAGGCCCGCGCCCTCCAGGGCCGCGACCGCCTCGGCGAAGGCGTCGACGGTGGGGCTGTCGATGCGGGCGTAGGAGTAGCCCTGCTGCGCCCCGGACAGCACGTCCGCGTAGTCCTGGGAGGTGTCGAAGGCGTAGGTGGTCGCCCGGTGGACCGGCATCCGCATGGGACGCTCGGCGGGGACGGCCGCGGGCGGCGGGGAGACCGCCCGGGTGTGCTCGCCCCCGGCCGCGGGTGTGTACGACATCGCTGCTCGCTCTCAGACCCCGTAGCGCTCGGGTTTGGCACTGCGCGCCATGAAGGCGACGAGCGCCTCCGCGGGGCTCAGGTCGTGGTGCATCATCTTGACGACGGCCTCGGTGATCGGCAGGTCGACCCCGCGGGCCCAGCCCAGTTCCAGGACCGACTCCGAGGACTTGACCCCCTCCGCGGTCTGCCGGGTCTCGGCGATGACCTGCTCCAGGGTCTTGCCCTTGCCCAGTTTCTCACCGAAGGTCCGGTTCCGCGACAGCGGCGACGAGCATGTCGCGACGAGGTCGCCCATTCCGGCCAGTCCGGACAGGGTGTGCTCGTCGGCGCCCAGGGCCACCGCCAGGCGTGTCGTCTCGGCCAGGCCGCGGGTGATGAGCGACGCCTTGGTGTTGTCGCCGAAGCCCATGCCCTCGGCCACGCCCACGGCCAGCGCGATCACGTTCTTCATGGCGCCGCCGATCTCCACGCCCACCAGGTCGGTGCTGGTGTAGGGGCGGAAGTACGGGGCCTTGAACAGCGCCTGGAGGCGGACGGCCGTCTCCTCGTGCGGGCAGGCGACCACGGCGGTGGCGGGCTGGCGCTCGGCGATCTCCCGGGCCAGGTTGGGGCCCGAGACCACGGCGATGCGCTCGGCGGGCAGCTCCAGCACCTCCGCGATGATCTGCGAGGCGGTCAGGTGGGTGCCCAGCTCCACGCCCTTCATGAGGCTGACGACCACGGCGTCCTCGCGCAGGTACCCGCGCCACTGCGCCAGGTTGTCCCGCAGCGACTGGGTCGGCACCGCCATCACGACGACCCCGGCCTCCGCCAGCGCCTTGGCGGCGTCGGTGGTGGCGGTCAGCCGCGGGTTGAGCGTGAGCCCCGGCAGGTAGTCGGGATTCTGGGAGGTCCGGTTGACGGCGTCGACCACCTCGGCCCGCCGCCCCCACAGGACGACCTCCGCGGCGGGGGCGGACGGGTCCTGGGACAGGGTGTGGGCGGCGGCGTCCGCGATGACGTTCGCGAACACGGTGCCCCACGACCCGGAGCCCAGGACGGCGATCCGCGCGCTGTCGTTGCCCGTCGCCGTCACTCCGCCGCACCCTTCGTCGTGTCGTCGCCGCCGGCGTCCCCGGCCCTCTTCTTCTCGGCCTCCTCCAGACGCGCGCGCTTGAGGTCGTAGCGCACCGCCGGCGGCTGCTCGCCGCGGATCTTCGCCTGGAGGGCGGTGATGTCGTCCATGATCGCGTCGGTGGCCTCCTTGAGGACCGTCGCGGTCAGCGGCCGCCCCCGGAAGCGGTCCAGGTCGACCGGGGGGCCGGCCAGGAACTCCAGGCGCTTGCGCGGGAACAGCCTCGGCTTCTTGGAGCCGTAGGGCAGGATGTTCTGCTCGCCCCAGTGGGCCACCGGGACGACGGGGACGCCGGTGGTCAGGGCCAGCCGGGCGACACCCGTCTTGGCACTCATCGGCCACAGGTCCGGGTCCCGGGTGCAGGTGCCCTCGGGGTAGAAGATCACCGACGAGCCGTCCCGGGTGAGCGCCAGCTCGGCCTCCTTGAGGGCCTTGACGGCGTCGGTGGTCCCGCGCTTGACCGGGATCTGCCCCGTGCTCTTGGCGACCGACCGCACCACGGGGATCTTCATGACCCCGTCCTTCATCGTGAAGGTGGGCCAGCGGCGGGCCCCGATGTAGAGGAAGTGCGCCACCGTCAGCGGGTCCGTCAGCGACAGGTGGTTGGTCGCGATGATCACGCCGCCCTGGGCCGGAACGTTCTCGGTGCCCTTCCAGTCCGGCTTGGTGAAGAACCACAGGACGAAGCGGACGATGCGGGAGACGACCGCCTTCACCCACCGCGATTCTCGTTGCTTGGCCTTGGCCACGGGACTCCTCATTCCATCGCTCCCGGGTCCCTAACGGACCTCGAAGCACAATCGGTTCAGTCTAGGACGCTCCCGGCCCCACTCCCGCTCCGCAAGGGCAGGTCACGGTGCCGGAACGTCTCCGGGCCCGGCCGCCGCCCGGCCCCGCCCCCGTGAAGCCCTACCCTCGTCACTGTCGTGGCCGTACGAGCGTCCCGGGGGAGAGCGTGGCCGGCGTCGGAGAGCGGGAGGGGGTCGCGGGCCCCGGGGTGCGCTGGTCCCTGGTCATCCCAGTCAAGCACCTCGGGCTCGCCAAGTCGCGCCTGGCCCCGGCCCTGGGCCCCCGGCGCGAGGAGCTGGCCCTGGCGTTCGCCTGCGACACGGTGGCCGCCGCGCTCGCCTGTGCGGCGGTGGCGGAGGTGTTCGCGGTCACCGAGGACCCGAGGGCGGGGGCGGAGCTGGCGGCGCTGGGGGCGGCGGTGGTGACCGGGGAGCCGGGCACCGGCCTCAACCCGGCGCTGGAGCACGGGGCGCGCGCGGCGCGGCTGCGGGCGCCGGGGGCGGGCGTGTGCGCGCTGTCGGCGGACCTGCCCGCGCTGCGCCCGGCGGAGCTGGGCCGTGTGCTGGCGGCCGCGGCCGGGCACGGCCGCTCGTTCCTGGCCGACGCCCCCGGGGTGGGGACGACCCTGTTCGCGGCGTCGCCGGGGCACCGGTTCTCCCCCGCCTTCGAGGGCGCCTCGCGCGAGCGGCACCTGGCCGCCGGCGCGGTGGAGCTGCCGCTCCCAGACGTGGAATCGGTGCGCCGGGACGTGGACACCCCCGCCGACCTGGCGGCGGCGCTGGGGCTGGGTGTGGGCCCGCGCACGCGGTCGCTGGCCGCCGCGCTGCTCCAGCCCGGCCCCGGGGCCCCCTGACGGGCGCCCGCCCGCCCCGGACCCCGGACACGACTCCGCCCGGGTCCGTGCGGACCCGGGCGGAGCGCGGTCACGGTCGGATCGACCGTGCCTACTTCTTGTCCCCGTTGACGAGTGCCTTGAAGTCGGCGCCGGCCCGGAACTTCGGAACGAAGCTCGCGGGAACGTCGATGGTGGCGCCGGTGGCGGGGTTGCGAGCGGTGCGCGCGGCCCGCTCGGCCTTCTCGAAAACACCGAAGCCGGTGATGGCGACCTTGTCGCCCGACGCCACGGTGGCCTGAATGGTCTCAAGCACAGCGTTGACCGCTTCGGTCGCGGTCTTCTTGTCTCCGAGTCGGTCGGAGATCGCGTCGATCAGGTCACGCTTGTTCATAAGGTTCCTCCGGTTCCCCCTTGCTCGCACGAAATTAGGGGACACAGAGGCCCTTGCACAAATACAAACGCCTGCGGTTAGGGCGTGTCGGGGCCGGTCCGACCTGCGCGGTCACTCTCCGGGACGGCTTCGCCGTGCACTCGGAGGCATCCCGACGGGTCCCTTTTGCCCCTCTCTGTGATCCTCAAATGCCTATGTATAACCGGATTCCGGGCGAGCGGTGGACCCTGTTCACGGATACGGGGAGCACCACAGTTCGGTCACGCCAAGTAAAGGTAAAATATTTGGGGGCCGGCGGGTGCGCTGCGTCACACAGCCCCGCCGACCCCCGTCCCGTAAGGGGTTCGGACCGCTACAGGGTCACCGGCAGCCACGGCTTGCGCCGCTCCTCGAACTCCGCGATCGCGTCCGTGTGACGCAGAGTCAGCCCGATGTCGTCCAGGCCCTCCAGGAGCCGCCAGCGGGTGTAGTCGTCCAGCTCGAACGCCTCCTGCACGCCGGCCCCGGGAGCGCGCACCTCGCGCTCCACCAGGTCCACGGTGATCTCGGTGGCCGGGTCGGCCTCGACGGCCTTCCAGAGCCGCTCGATGACCTCCTGCGGCAGCAGCACGGTCAGCAGGCCGCCCTTGAGGGAGTTGCCGCGGAAGATGTCGGCGAACCGGGAGGACAGCACGGTCTTGAAGCCGTAGTCCTGCAGCGCCCACACGGCGTGCTCGCGGGACGAGCCGGTGCCGAAGTCGGGCCCGGCCACCAGCACGGACGCGCCCTGGTACTCGGGGCGGTTGAGGACGAAGTCGGGGTCCTCTCGCCACTCGGCGAACAGGCCGTCCTCGAACCCGGTGCGGCTGACCCGCTTGAGGTAGACGGCGGGGATGATCTGGTCGGTGTCGACGTTGCTCGCGCGCAGCGGCACGGCCCGACCGGTGTGGACGTTGAACTTCTCCATGGCAGGTCTCCTCCTGTCGTGGTCGGGCGCGGCTACAGGTCGGCCAGGTCGGCGGGCGAGGACAGGGTTCCGCGCACCGCGGTGGCGGCGGCGACCTGCGGCGACACCAGGTGGGTGCGGCCGCCCTTGCCCTGGCGCCCCTCGAAGTTGCGGTTGGAGGTGGAGGCGCTGCGCTCGCCGGGCTTGAGCTGGTCGGGGTTCATGCCCAGGCACATGGAGCAGCCGGCCTCGCGCCACTCGGCCCCGGCCTCCTCGAAGACCGCGCCCAGGCCCTCGGCGTTGGCCTGCTCCTTGACCCGCATGGAGCCGGGGACGACCAGCATCCGGACGCCCTCGGCGACCTTGCGGCCCCTGATGATCTCGGCGGCGGTGCGCAGGTCCTCGATGCGGCCGTTGGTGCACGAGCCCAGGAAGACGGTGTCCACCCGCACCTCGCGCATCGGGGTCCCGGCCTCCAGGCCCATGTAGGCCAGGGCCTTCTCGGCGGCGGCGCGCTCGGAGGGGTCGTCGTAGGAGGCGGGGTCGGGCACCGCGGCGTCCAGCGGGACGCCCTGGCCCGGGTTGGTGCCCCAGGTGACGAACGGGCTGAGCTCGTCGGCGTCCAGCACCACCTCGGCGTCGAAGACCGCGCCCTCGTCGGTGCGCAGGGTCTTCCAGTGCTCGACGGCGGCCTCGAAGTCGGCGCCCTGCGGGGCGTGCGGGCGGCCCTCGATGTAGTCGAACGTGGTCTGGTCGGGCGCGATCATCCCGGCCCGGGCGCCCGCCTCGATGGACATGTTGCACACGGTCATGCGGGCCTCCATCGAGAGGGCCTCGATGGCCTCGCCCCGGTACTCCAGGACGTAGCCCTGGCCGCCGCCGGTGCCGATCTTGGCGATGACCGCCAGGATGATGTCCTTGGCGGACACGCCCGGCCTGAGCTTCCCGTTGACCGTGACGGCCATGGTCTTGAACGGGGCCATGGGCAGGGTCTGGGTGGCCAGCACGTGCTCGACCTGGCTGGTGCCGATGCCGAAGGCCAGCGCGCCGAACGCGCCATGGGTGCTGGTGTGGCTGTCGCCGCAGACGATGGTCATGCCGGGCTGGGTCAGGCCGAGCTGGGGGCCGACCACGTGCACGACGCCCTGCTCGATGTCGCCCATGGGGTGCAGGCGGACGCCGAAGTCGGAGCAGTTCTTGCGCAGCGTCTCGACCTGCTTGCGGGAGACCGGGTCCGCGATGGGGGCCAGCAGGTCCATGGTGGGGACGTTGTGGTCCTCGGTCGCGATGGTCAGGTCCGGGCGGCGCACCGAGCGGCCCGCCAGCCGCAGGCCCTCGAAGGCCTGGGGGCTGGTCACCTCGTGGACGAGGTGGAGGTCGATGTAGAGCAGGTCCGGCTCGCCCTCGGCACGCCGGACGACGTGCTCCTCCCAGACCTTCTCGGCCATCGTGCGTGCCATGGGCGATCGCCTCTCTCGTTCGTTCCGTGCGCGGACTCTGACTTGCATTCCATATTTCGAGACGGCAATATCAAGTCATGGACAACTCTAGCTCATCCAGCGGCGTCGGAGTACTCGACAAGACGATGTCCGTCCTGGACGCCCTGGAATCCGGACCGGCCTCCCTGGCCCAGCTGGTCCAGATCACCGGCCTGGCCCGGCCCACGGCCCACCGGCTGGCGGTCGCCCTGGAGCGGCACCGCATGGTCTCCCGGGACAGCCAGGGGCGCTTCGTGCTGGGCCCGCGCCTGGGTGAGCTGTCGATCGCCACCGGGGAGGACCGCCTGCTGGCCGTGGCCGCGCCGGTCCTGGTGCAGCTGCGCGACCTCACCGGGGAGAGCGCCCAGCTCTACCGCCGCCAGGGCGACGTGCGCGTGTGCGTGGCCGCCTCCGAGCGCACCAGCGGCCTGCGCGACACCGTGCCGGTCGGCAGCGAGCTGCCCATGAACGCCGGCTCCGCGGCGCAGGTGCTGCTGGCCTGGGAGGACCCGGACCGCATCCGCCGCTCCCTGGTGGGCGCCCGCTTCACCGCGGCCAGCCTGGCCCAGGTCCGCCGCCGCCGCTGGGCCCAGAGCGTGGCCGAGCGCGAGCAGGGCGTCGCCTCGGTGTCGGCGCCGGTGTCCGGGCCGGGCGGGCGCGTGATCGCCGCGGTCTCGGTGTCGGGCCCGATCGAGCGCCTGACCCGCTCGCCGGGGCGCATCCACTCCCAGGCGATCCTGTCCGCCGCCGAGAAGATCAGCGAGTCCCTGCACAGCGTCGAGGCCCACTGACCCGCACCCCGCCACACTTCCCCGCGGCCGCACGCCCCACGGCCGCCACAGCGCGCACGACCCCGTCCGGCCACCGCCGGCGGGGTCTTCCGCGTCCGGGCCCGGGGCCGCCCGTGGACGCTTACTGACGGGTTGTCTAACATGACGCGAAGTCTCACACGAGCACGTCCGGGACCCCGCCCCCCGAGGAGAGCCGAGTGCACCAGTACGTCACCGCCCCCGACGGCCAGCGACTGGCCGTCCGCGCCACCGGCCCCGCCGACCGCCCCGTCCTACTGCTCGTCCACGGCTACCCCGACAACTCCTCGGTGTGGGACGCCCTGGTCGAGGAACTGGCCGGGGAGTACCGGATCGCCGCCTACGACGTGCGCGGCGCCGGGCGCTCCACCGCCCCCGACACCCGCGCCGGCTACCGCCTGGACCGGCTGGCCGCGGACGTCGCCGCCGTCGCCGACGCCGTCGGCGCGGGCCGGCCGGTCCACCTGGTCGGCCACGACTGGGGGTCCATCCAGAGCTGGCACGCCGTCACCGAGCCCCGGTACGCGGACCGGTTCGCCTCCTACACCTCGATCTCCGGACCGGACCTGGACCACGCCGGGCACTGGTTCCGATCGGCCCCCGACGGCCTGCGCGCCGTCCTGCGCCAGGCCGTGCGCTCCGGCTACATCGGGTTCTTCCACACCCCGCTGGTCCCGGAGCTGTTCTGGCTGACCGGGCTGGGCGGGGCGGCGCTGGCCGGGCTGGAGCGGGCCGACGGCGGGCCGGTGCGCCCCGCCCGCCGCGCCACCCGCGACTACGTCAACGGCCTGGCGCTGTACCGGGCCAACATGGCCCCCCGGCTCACCCGCCCGGCCGAGCGCCGCACCGCGGTCCCGGTCCAGGTGCTGGCGCCCACCCGCGACGCGTTCATGGTCGGCCCGCTCCAGTCCAACGCCGGCCGCTGGGTCGACGACCTGCGCTTCCACCGCTTCCACGGCGGCCACTGGTCGCTGCGCTCGCGCCCGGCGGCGATCGCCGGCCGGCTGCGCTCCTTCGTCGCGGAGGTGGAGTCCGGAGCGCCCCGGCCCCGCCGGTCCCCCGGGTCCGCCCGCCGCCACGGCGGCGCCTTCGCCGGACAGCTCGCGGTGGTCACCGGGGCGGGCGGCGGCGTCGGCCGGGCCCTGAGCCTGGAACTGGCCGAACGCGGCGCCCGGGTGGTCGCCGTGGACGCCGACGGCCCCGCCGCCGAGCGCACCGCCGAACTGTGCGCCCGGCTCACCCCCGGCGCCGTCCCCCGGCGGGTGGACGTCGCCGACGCCTCGGCCGTCCACGGGCTCGCCGCCCGGCTGCGCGAGGAGTCCGGGGTGCCGGACCTGGTCGTCAACAACGCCGGGACCGTGCCCGCCGGGCCCCTGCTCCGCATCCCGGACGCCGACCTGGAACGCCTGGTCGACGCCGGCCTGCGGGGCGTGGTCCACGGCTGCCGCGCCTTCGGCCCGGTGATGGCCGGGGCCGGGGGCGGCGGCCTCATCGTCAACACCCTCTCCGCCGCCGGCCCGGCCCCGCGCGCGCACGGGGCGTACCCGGCCTCCAGGGCCGCCGTACTGGCGCTCAGCCGCTCCCTGCGCCGCGAACTGGCCGCCTCCGGCGTCGGCGTCACCGCGGTCCTCCCCGGCCCCGTGGGCGCCGGGGCCGCCGCCCGCCCGTACCGCCGCCGCGGCCTCACCCCGGAGGAGGCGGCCCGCCGCATCGCCGACGCCGTCGCGGACGCCCCGGAGTGCCGGTGACCGCCGCGGCCGCCGGTGTCGGTGGTCGCCGGTAGGTTCGGGAGAAGGGATAGAGGAACTTTCGGGAGGTCGTCACCACGGTGGTGTCCCACAGGACCGACCGTCACCGGGCGCGGGTGGCGGGTTCGGAGCCCACGGCGGACCGGCCGGGGCCGGGGCGGCGGCCCCGCCGCATGGCGCCGCACGAACGCCGGGAGGACCTGATCCGGACGGCGCTGGGCGTCTTCGCGCTGCGCCCACCCGGAGAGGTCACCCCGGAGGACATCGCCGAGGCCGCGGACGTGTCCCGCGCGCTGGTGTACCGCTACTTCCCGAACATGGCGCGATTGCGCCGCGAGGCCCTGGAACAGGCCATGTCCGAGCTGCTGGAACGGCTGGTGCCGCCCGCGGGCCTGCCGCCGCGGGAGCAGCTGCGGGGCTCCCTGGTCCGGTTCGTCGAGTTCGCCGACTCCTACTCCCCCGCCTACGTCGCGCTGCTGCGCGGCGGCTCGGTGATCGCCACCGAGGAGACCGAGGCGGAGATCGACCGGGTGCGCACGGGGGTGCTGGAGCTCCTCCTGGACCGCGTCGGCCCGCGACCGCCCTCCCCGCCGGTGCTGATGGCGCTGCGCTGCTGGATCTCGGTGGTGGAGACCGCGGTGATGCTGTGGCTCCGGGAGCGCGGGCGGACCGCGGAGGAGCTGGCCGACTGGCTGCTGGACCAGCTGGTCGCGATGGTGCTGGCCGCCGGGGCGCCGGAGGAGGGGCTGAGCGCCCTGACCTCCCGGGGCTGACCCCGGGAGGCCGGGCCTCCGGGAACGACGAAGGCCCCGCCCTGGTGGGCGGGGCCTTCGTGCTGGTACCCCCGAGCGGATTCGAACCGCCGTTACCGCCTTGAGAGGGCGGCGTCCTAGGCCACTAGACGACGGGGGCCTGAACTGCTGGTGCAGTGGTCGGCGTGACCACCGACCCTACGATACCCGGTCGAACCGGACACCGGTGACGAACACCGGCCAGAAAGAAGCCCCTCACGATGGTGGGAGGCGCTCCCTGTGGTACCCCCGAGCGGATTCGAACCGCCGTTACCGCCTTGAGAGGGCGGCGTCCTAGGCCACTAGACGACGGGGGCGCGTGCCGGGCCCTTCGGACCCGATAGCCCGAGCTCTCACTCGGACCGCGCTGGGGTACCAGGACTCGAACCTAGACTAACTGAACCAGAATCAGTCGTGCTGCCGATTACACCATACCCCAGTGCTCTGGGAGGACCCGGTCCGCTTTTCCGCTTTCCCTGTCCCCCTCGGCGACGTGGATAACTCTAGCGGAACTTCAGAGTGCTCGCGAACCGAAAACGGGGTGGGGGGTCCGTGACCCCGACCACCCCGTTGGGCGCCCCTCTGAGCAGCGGATCCTCTGCTCCGGTGAACGCTAGGACTGCTCGGCGGGTCCCTGGGCGCGCAGCTTCTCCAGGGCCGCGCCCAGCCGCGCCAGGACGCGCTCGCGGCCCAGCAGCTCCAGGGACTCGAACAGCGGCAGGCCGACCGTGCGGCCGGTCACCGCGACGCGCACGGGCGCCTGGGCCTTGCCGAGCTTGAGGCCCAGGCCGGCGCCGGTCTCCTCGGTGGCGGTCTTGAGCGCCTCGGCGTTCCACTCCAGGGACGGGTCGGCGAAGCGCTCCAGGGAGGCGGCGAGCATCTCCTCGCCCACACCCGGCTTCATCGCCTTGGCCCAGCTCTTCTCGTCCTCTACCGGCTCGGCGAGGAACAGGAAGTCGACGTTGGGCACGATCTCCGACAGCACCGCGACCCGGCTCTGGGCCAGCGGCGCGACCGCCCGGAACACCTCCGGGTCGAAGTCGGCGGCCGCCCACGGGGTGTCCTCGCCGGTCACCCAGGGGGCGCAGCGCTCGACGAACTCGTCCACGCCCAGCGCCCGGATGTACTCGCCGTTGAAGGCGCGCAGCTTCTTCTCGTCGAAGAACGCGCTGGAGCTGTTGACGTCCTCGATGCGGAACAGCGGCACCATCTCCGACCACGGCATGATCTCGCGGTCGTCGCCCGGCCCCCAGCCCAGCAGCATCAGGTAGTTGACCATCGCCTCCGCCAGGTAGCCCTCCTCCTGGTAGGACTCCAGGGCGACCTTGTCGCGGCGCTTGGACAGCTTCTTGCGCTGCTCGTTGACGATGACGGGCAGGTGCGCCCACACCGGCGGGGTGTGGCCCAGCGCCTCCCACAGCAGCTGCTGCTTGGGGGTGTTGGACAGGTGCTCCTCGCCGCGGACGACCTGGGTGATGCCCATCTCGACGTCGTCGACCACGTTGGCCAGCACGAACAGCGGGGAGCCGTCGGCCCGGGCGATCACGAAGTCCTCGATGGCCGAGTGGGCGAACTCCACCCGGCCGCGGATCCGGTCGTCCACGACCGTGGGACCGCCGTCGGGCACGCGGAACCGCAGCGCCCGGCCGGGGCCGGCCTCCAGGCCGCGGTCGCGGCAGAAGCCGTCGTAGCCCAGGTTGGGGTTGTCGCGGCGGGCCTCCAGCTGCTCGCGGGTGCAGTCGCAGTAGTAGGCGCGGCCGTTCTTGTACAGTTCCTGCGCCGCCTCGCGGTGCTTGTCGGCGTAGGCGGACTGGAAGTAGGGCCCCTCGAAGTGGGGGTCGTCCTCCCCGATGCCCAGCCAGGCCAGGGCCCTGATGATGCCCTCGGTCCATTCCGGGCGGTTGCGCGCGGCGTCGGTGTCCTCGATGCGCAGCACCATGCGCCCCTCGGGCTGCTGCTGTGCCAGAGCCCAGTTGAAGAGCGCGGAGCGGGCGCCGCCGACGTGGAACATGCCCGTAGGGGACGGGGCGAAGCGGGTACGAATCGAAGTCTCGGTCACGCCTTCCAGGGTAGGGCCGAACGGACCGCGCGGGCCCCGCCCGGCCGTTCCCGGCGTGCTCAGGAGGGTTCGGGGAGCGGCCGGGGGTAGGGCCCGCCCACCCCGTAGGCCTCGGAGAGGGCGTCGGCGAAGGCCGCCGCGATCTTGATCTCGCCCCGCGCGTTGGGGTGGGTGCCGTCGTAGGTGTCGGCCTTCACGTCCCACTCCTCGCGCTCGGCGATGTCGACGCTGATCACCGGGGAGCGCTCGGTGGACAGCTCCCCGGCCAGGTCCCGGATGAGGACGTTGTAGGAGTACGTGCGCAGCGCGAACCCGGGGTCGTTGTCGGCGTAGGCGATGGGCAGCGCCTCGGCCAGGACGATCCTCACGTCGGGGTTGCCCTCGCGGGCGCCCTCGATGTACCGGCGCAGCCGCTGCTCCATCTCCTCCATCCCGATCGGCCACAACAGGTCGTTGACGCCGATGAGGGTGCACAGCACGTCCGGCTCGTAGCGGCGCACCTCCTCCTCGATGCTGGCGGAGGCGTCGCGCAGGGTGCGGCCCCACACGGCGTTGTGGTCCTGGTCGAAGTCGGGGTCGCGGTACTCGCCGGTGCCGGCGTCCCCGTCGGCGCCCGGCCAGCCGTGGCCGGCGGGCTCCGTGGGGCTCCCGGAGTCCTCGGGCTCCGCCCCGGCGGCCCCGTCGGCGCGCCGCTCGTCGGCGGGCCCGTCCGCGGTGGGCCCGTCGGAGGGCGAGTCCCCGTCGGAGGGCCGGGCCTCGTCGGTGGGCACCGGGATGATCATGTCGGTGGTGGCCGGGTCGGTGTAGGGGCCGACGAAGTCGAGCCCCTCCACGGCGGGCTCCAGGTGGTTCCACAGGTGGTAGCGCCACGTCCGGTCGCCGTTGGCGCCCTGGGTCATGGAGTCTCCGGAGAGCATGACGCGCAGTGATCCGCTCATGGGTGTTCCAGCCTCCGCTCGGGGGTCGGTTCCGCGGTCGTCGGTGCGTGTCACCCACAGGTAGCCGCCGCCGGCGACCAGGGCCAGCGCGACGAGACCGGCCAGGACCAGGGTGCCGGTGCGTCGGGACGGGAGGATGGCCACTTCGGAGCCCTTCCGGTGAGGCGTCGGGCGGCGGCCGGGGCCGCCGCCCGGGGACGGTGCGGCCCGGCCGGGTCGCGGCCGGGCCGGAGGCCTTCAGTCCCGGGCGACGACCCGGTTGCTGATCGTGCCCAGCCGCTCCACCGTCACCGAGACCTCCTGGCCGACCCGCACCGGGCCGACGCCGGCGGGTGTGCCGGTGAGGAGGACGTCGCCGGGGAGCAGCGTCATGAATGAGGTGACGTAGGAGATCATGCCCGGGATGTCGTGGATGAACTGTGATGTTCGTCCACTCTGCCGGACCTCGCCGTCCACGGTGGTGGTGACCGCCAGGTCCTGCGCCTCGTCGATGCTCAGCCCGGTGGTGATCCACGGGCCGATCGGGCAGAAGGAGTCGAACCCCTTGGCCCGGGTCCACTGCTTGTCCTTCTGCTGCAGGTCGCGGGCGGTGACGTCGTTGGCGACGGTGTACCCGAAGATGACGTCGGCGGCCCGCTCCCGGGGCACCTCGCGGCAGGGCCGGGAGATGACGATGGCCAGCTCGCCCTCGAAGTCGACCCGCTCGGAGACCGCCGGGTGGAAGATCGGGTCCGTGGGCCCGGCCACTGCTGTGGACGGCTTGAGGAAGACCACGGGCTCCTCCGTGGTCTCGCCCGTGATGTCCTGCATCTCCGCGACGTGGTCGGCGTAGTTCTTGCCGATGCAGACCACCTTGGTGGGCAGGACCGGCGACAACAGGCGGACGTCGGCGAGCTTGGCCCTCTCCCCGGTCAGCTTGATGTCGCCGAGCAGCGGGTGCCCGTTGAGCCTGGCGACGTACTCGTCGCCGCTGTCGGTATCGGTCTCCACGAGGCCGAACCCGACCTCGTCACCGGCCGCGAACCGTGCGATGCGCACTGCTTGTCCTCCCAGATCGACACGTTTGCGCTTGCAGGTTATCCGCGCCCGCCCCCGACGGCACGACGGCGGTGCCGCACCTCCGGCTTGGCCCTCCCCACGGCCGCGGTCATGGCATGCTGGGGTCCGTCGTCCGTTACTGAGAGGTGCCCCGTGCCCACGTCCGCTCCGTCCCCGCGGGGCCGTCGCCGCCGGCCCCGCCGGTACTCGGCGGGTCTCGCCCTCGGCCTGTGCCTGGTCTCGGGCGCCTCCGCCGTGCTGATGGTCAGCGTGCCGCCGCCGTTGCAGGACTCGGGCACCCCCGCGGGCTCCTCCGGGCCGGTGGGCGACGGGGCGCCCGGCGCGGCCGGGACCCCGCCGGAGGCCAGTGCCGACGGGCGGTCCGAGGAGGCGGCCGCCCCGGCGTCCCCCTCCCCCTCTCCCTCCGAGGAGGAGAAGGAGGAGGACGAGCCGGTGCTGCTGCGCTCGGTCGTGGAGGAGGTCGACACCGCCGACGGCGAGTTCTCCGTGATGGAGGGCGAGGGCGACGTCATGGGCGAGGGGCCGGTGACGACGTTCGCGGTGGAGGTCGAGAAGGGCCTGCCCGGCGAGGCCGAGGACTTCGCCGAGGCCGTCGAGCTGATCCTGGGCGACCCGCGCAGCTGGGGCGACGACGGGAAGCGGTCGATGCAGCGGGTGGACGGCGACGACGCCGACATCCGGGTGCTGCTGGCCGCCCCCGACACCGTCGACCGCCTGTGCGCGCCGCTGCGCACCAACGGGTACGTCTCCTGCGCCAACGGCAACCGGGCCATCATCAACCAGAACCGCTGGGTGGCCGGGGTCCCGCACTTCGACGGCGACCTGGAGACCTACCGGATCTACCTGATCAACCACGAGGTGGGCCACACCCTGGGCCACGGCCACGTGTTCTGCCCGGGGGAGGGCGAGACCGCCCCGGTGATGCAGCAGCAGACGCTGGACCTCCAGGGCTGCGAGGCCAACGGCTGGGTGTACCCGGACAACGACCCGCCCGGGGACGACTGACCCCGGTCCCGAACAGAGAGGCCGCACCCGTGAACGTTCCCTTCCCGCTGAGCAGGAGGGCGGTCCTGGGCGCGGCCGCGGGCGCGGCCACCGGCGCCGTCGCCGCCTGCTCGGGCCCCGGCCAGGGCACCGGGGCCCCGGCCTCCCCCGCCCCCGAGAGCGCTCCGGCGCCCTCGCCGGAGGAGTCCTTGGCCACCGTCGAGGAGGTGCCGGTCGGCGGCGGCGTCGTCCTGCCCGGGGCCGCCGTGGTCCTGACCCAGCCGGAGGAGGGCGAGTTCCGGGCGTTCTCCACCACCTGCACCCACGAGGGCTGCCCGGTGGACGAGGTGGTCGGCGACGAGATCGTGTGCCCGTGCCACGGCAGCCGGTTCTCCATCGCCGACGGCTCCCGGACGGACGGCCCGGCGTCCGAGCCCCTGGAGGAGTACCCGGTGACCGTCACCGGGGAGGGCGGCCTGGTCGTCGGCTGACCGCGAACCGCGGCGGGCGCCGGGGGATCCCACCGCCGACACCGACCGGTACGAAGGGCCGCCGATGACGTCTTCCGCAGCACGCTCCTGGGCCGAGGCGCAGGCCGGGGGGTTCGCCCTCTCCCCCGCCGCCGCCGACCTGCTCGAGGAGCTGTACACCCCGTCCCTGCCCGCGGCCGCGGCGGAGTTCGACCGCGAGGTGGCCGCCCTGCCCGCGGACCACCTGCCGACCTGGGGGCTCACCAGCCGCCGTCCCGGCACGGGGGCGGACCTGCTGCTGGACGGCCTGGACCACGACACGCTCCGCCGTGTCCTGGTGTGGTCGCTGGCGACCATGCCGCCGTACGCGGGGCCGGGGGAGGCGGCACCGGCCCGCACCGAGGAGGAGGTCCGGCGGCACCGGCGGATCCAGCGCCACTTCTCCCGCTCCGCGCTGGACTGGGACGGCGCCACCCTCCCGCTGCTGCTGCGCACCTGCGCCCTGGGGCCGCGGCCCTCCGACCTGGCGGTGAACGCCTGCGCGAAGGCGCCGCGCCACGTCCTGGCCGCCTCCGCCGACACCGTCCGCGCGGTGGCCGCCCACCTGGAGGAGTGGCTGGTGTCCGTCCCGGCCGAGGACCGGGACCGGGAGCAGGCCCACCACCGGCTGCTGGGGGCCCTGCTGGAGCTGGGCGAGGCCCCCGCCTCCCTCGACGGGCTCTGCTACGCCGGGGACCGGTTCTTCGACCGGCTGCGCGCCGCGCGCCCGGACCTGCTCACCGCGCCGGGGCTGCCCGCCCTGCTCGTGCACTCCCTCCAGCCCTTCCACGGGGACACCTGGCGGCAGGGCCTGCCCGACCTGCTCGCCGGGTTCACCGACCTCGACGGGGCGCTGCGCGGGTTCCTGGAGGTGGCGCTGGACCTGCCCGACCTGCCCGAACCCGTCCCCGCCCTCACCGCGCGGGACCGCCTCGACCACCGCCTGCCGGGGCACGTCCGCCACCGCGGGGAGCAGTACATCGGCGTGCACGCCGGCCACCTGCTGCGGGGGATGTCCGAGCTGTTGCCCCTACTGGACCCGGTCCCGCGGTGGGCACCGGACCTGCTGCGCCGCCTGGTGCTGCACCTGGGCGTCCCCGCGGCCGGGCGCGGCCCCCGGGCGCTGGACAGGGCCCGCTCCTTCCTCCTCGCGTTCAACCGGCTGCCCGGTCCGGAGTCGCTGGCGGCCCTGGTGGAGATCCGCTCCGAGCTCCGGGACCGGACGGCGGTGGGGTACGCCGACGCCACGCTGAGGACGGTGGCCGACCGCATGGGCCTGTCCGCCGCCGAGGCCGCGGAGCGCACCGTCCCCGCGCACGGGCTCGGCCCCGACGGGACCCGCACCGAGCGGGTCGGCGGCCACAGCGTGACGGTCGCCGTGACGGAGGGGGGCGTGGCCCTGCGGTACACCGGACCCGACGGGAGGACCGGCTCCCGGGCGCCCCGGGAGCTGGCCGCGGAGCACCCCGAGGCACTCAAGGAGGCCAAGGACCGGGCGGCGCGCGTCCGCAGGACCTTCAAGGCCGAGCAGGAGCGCCTCGGCGCCCTCGGGGACCACGCCCCGGCGCTGGGCGTCTGGGTCTCCTCCTACCTGGAGCACCCGGTGACCGGGCCGGTCGCCCGCGGCCTGGCCTGGGCGGTGGACCCCGACGGCCGGCCCGGCACCCCCGAACGCGACGGCGGCCACTGGCTGCTGCGCGCCGACGACGGCGGGGTGCTCCTGCGCACCGCCGACGCCCCGCCCGCGACCCGCGTGCGCCGCGCCCCCTGACCCGCTCCGGGCCGGAGGACGCCCGGGCCGGGCACGGCATCCACCACGAACCGGCCGGTCCGGACACCGACGCATGCCGGAAAGGCCACCCCGGCCGCGGGCCGGGCCGGAGGCCGCACCCGGGCACGGCGTCCACCGGCCCCGAAGGGCGGCGGGCGCGGTCGGGGGACCCGGCGGAACGGGGCGGGCCCCTCGTCCGGGGTCATCCGGTCGGGGGCCCGTGCCGCGGCGGGCGACCCGTCACACGTCGCGTTCGCGCGGGTACCCCTGGCGCAGCAGGCCGTAGTTGAAGGCCTGCTCCAGGGCCACCCAGGAGGCGTCCACGACGTTGGGGCCCACGCCCACGGTCGTCCACTCCCCCGCGCCGTCGCTGAACGTGACGAGCGTGCGGGTGATGGCGTTGGTGCCCGAGCTGCCCTCCAGGATGCGGACCTTGTAGTCCACCAGCTCCAGCCCGGCCAGCGCCGTGTACACGCCCTCCATGGAGGAGCGCAGCGCCCGGTCCAGCGCGTTGACCGGGCCGTTGCCCTCGGCGGTGGCGATGACCCGCTCGCCCTTGACCGTCAGCTTGACGGTGGCCTCGGTCAGGCTCTCGTACGCGCCGAACAGCGGTGCCCCGTCCCGGGGGCGGCGTTCGGTGATGACCCGCCACGACTCCGTCTCGAAGTAGCGGACCGGCTCGCCCATCTCCTCCCGCAGCAGCAGCTCCAGGGAGGCGTCGGCCGCCTCGAAGCTGTACCCCGACAGCTCCAGGCCCTTGACCCGCTCCACGACCCGGCCCGACAGGGCGCGGTCGCCGGCCAGGTCCAGGCCCAGCTCCTGGGCCTTGAGCTCGATGGACGCGCGCCCGGCCATGTCGGAGACGAGCATGCGCATGGTGTTGCCGACCAGCGCCGGGTCGGTGTGCTGGTACAGGTCGGGGTCGACCTTGATCGCGGAGGCGTGCAGCCCGGCCTTGTGCGCGAACGCCGACACCCCCACGTAGGGGCGGTGCGTGTCCGGGGCCAGGTTGACGATCTCGGCGACGGCGTGCGACACCCGGGTCATCTCCTCCAGGCAGCCCTGGGGGAGCACGTCCATGCCGCGCTTGAGGGTGAGCGCCCCCACCACGGCGAACAGGTCGGCGTTGCCCACCCGCTCCCCGTAGCCGTTGGCGGTGCACTGCACGTGGGTGGCGCCGGCGTCCACGGCGGCCAGGGTGTTGGCCACGGCGCACCCGGTGTCGTCCTGGGCGTGCATGCCCAGCCGGGCGCCGGTGGCCTCGCGCACCTCGGTGACGGTGCGGAAGACGTCGTCGGGGAGCATGCCCCCGTTGGTGTCGCACAGGATCACGACGTCGGCGCCGGCCCCGGCCGCGGTGCGTACGACGTCGAGGGCGTAGGACGGGTCGTGCCGGTACCCGTCGAAGAAGTGCTCACAGTCCACGAACACGCGCTGGCCGTGTTCGCGCAGGTAGGACACCGTGTCGGCGATCATGGCGAGGTTCTCGTCGAGGGTCGTGCGCAGTGCGCGCTCGACGTGCCGGTCGTCACTCTTGGCGACAAGGGTGACGACCGGCGCGCCGCTGTCGCGCAGCGCGGCCACCATGGGGTCGTCGGCGGCCCTCACACCGGCCCGGCGGGTCGCGCCGAACGCGGTGAGTTGCGCGTGCTTCAGCGAGAGCTCTTGTGAAGCCCGCTGGAAGAATTCGGTGTCCTTGGGGTTCGCCCCCGGCCACCCTCCCTCGATGAACCCCACCCCGAAGTCGTCCAGCAGCGCGGCGATGGCCAGCTTGTCGGAGACCCGGAGATTGATCCCCTCGCGCTGGGCCCCGTCGCGCAGCGTGGTGTCGAAAACGTGGAAACCGTCGTTCCTCATGGGTGGAACTCCCGAAGGTGGATGCTGTGGAGGACCGACCCGGACCCGGCCAACAAAAAAGACCCCCCATGGACATGAGAGGTCTGCGCGCCGGCCAGGTCCGTTGTCAGCCGGCGCGCCTCACGATGATGATCACCTGAGACGGCATGCGGCCAGTGTGCCACAGGACGACGTCCGTGACCCCGCCCGCGGACCGATTGTCCCAACATGTGGGACAGTGATTTCTCCCACTGGACGAACCGGGCGGGGCCGGGCCGGACGCCGCGGGCCGCCGGGGAGACCCCGGCGGCCCGCGTTCGGTGTCCCGCGTCCGGGTCTACTTCCCGAAGCGGGTCACCCAGCCGTGCTCGTCGGGGCGCTGCCCGGTCTGCACGCCCACCAGCTCCTCGCGCAGGCGCATGGTGATCGGGCCGGGGGTGCCGTCGCCGATGGTGAACTCGCCCTCGTCGCTCTTGACGAACCCGACCGGGGTGATCACCGCGGCCGTGCCGCAGGCGAAGACCTCGGTCAGCTCGCCCGACTCGGCGGCCTTGCGCCACTCCTCGGTGGAGATCGGCTTCTCCTCCGCCGGGATGCCCAGGTCGGGGGCGAGGGTCAGCAGCGACTCGCGGGTGATGCCGGGCAGCAGCGTGCCGGTCAGCGGGGGCGTGCGCAGGCGCGCGTTCTCACCGGAGCCGAACACGAACCACAGGTTCATGCCGCCCATCTCCTCGACCCAGCGGTGCTCGCGGGCGTCCAGCCAGACCACCTGGTCGCAGCCCTTCTCCACGGCCTGGGCCTGGGCCAGGAAGCTGGCCGCGTAGTTGCCCGCGAACTTGGCCGCGCCGGTGCCGCCGGGGGCGGCGCGCGTGTAGTCCGTGGACAGCCAGACGGTGACCGGCTTGATGCCGCCCGAGAAGTAGGAGCCGACCGGGGAGGCGATGAGCAGGTAGACGTAGCTGCGGGAGGGGTGGTTGACCCCCAGGCCGACGTCCGTCGAGATCATGAACGGGCGCAGGTAGAGGCTGAAGTCGGGCTTGGTGGGGACCCACTCGCCGTCGTGCTCCAGCAGCAGCTCGATGGACTTGAGGAACAGGTCCTCGGGAAGCTCCGGCATGGCCATGCGGGCGGCGCTCCGGTTGAAGCGGGCCGCGTTGGCCTCGGGCCGGAAGGAGGCCAGGGAGCCGTCGGGGTGGCGGTAGGCCTTGAGCCCCTCGAAGATCTCCTGGGCGTAGTGGAGCGCGGAGGTGGCCGGGTCCAGGCTCAGCGGGCCGTAGGGCTCCAGCTTCGCGTCGTGCCACCCCTTGCCCTCGGTGTAGCGGATGCTCACCATGTGGTCGGTGAACACCTGGCCGAACCCCGGACTCTCCAGCAGTGCCTCTCGCTCCTGCGGGGTCTTCCGCCGGTCGGAGAGCTGGATGTCGAACGCCAACCCGCTCGTGGTGGTGTTGTCGTTGGTCATGACTCGTCGGTCCTCTCGGGTGCATCAGGTCGGCAGCGCCGCCGACCTGGGATCTAGTCTGTCGGAAGAGCGCACCCTGTGCCAGAGCGGGAGCAACGGGCCCGTAACACGGCGAGGGCGCGCCCGGGGATGTCCGGGCGCGCCCTCACGGGTGTTCGCGGTGGCTGTGCCGGTCGGCCGCGCCCTGGTCCATCGACGGGGCAGGGCCGACGCGGGGCGTCAGCCCTGCTCGGCTACTCGCGCGGCGAGGTCGTCGCCGATGCGGGAGGTGGAGCGGGTCTCGCCGGGGGCACGGGACTTGAGGTCGGCGGAGACCGCGGCCTCGATGCGGCGGGCCGCCTCGGGGACGCCGAGGTGGTCCAGCAGCATGGCGGCCGACAGCACGGTGGCGGTCGGGTCGGCCTTGCCCTGCCCGGCGATGTCGGGGGCCGAGCCGTGGACCGGCTCGAACATGCTCGGGAAGGTCCGGTCCGGGTTGACGTTGCCGCTGGCGGCCAGCCCGATGCCGCCGGTGATGGCGGCGCCGATGTCGGTGATGATGTCGCCGAACAGGTTGTCGGTGACGATCACGTCGAACCGGGCGGGCTGGTTGACGAAGAACATCGCCGCGGCGTCGACGTGGCAGTAGTCGACCGAGACCTGCGGGTACTCGGCGCCGACCTCGCGGACGACGCGCTGCCACAGCTCGCCCGCGAAGGTCAGGACGTTGTCCTTGTGGACCAGGGTGAGCTTCTTGCGCGGGCGCTCGGCGGCCTTGGCGAAGGCGAAGCGGACGACGCGCTCCACGCCGAAGCGGGTGTTGACGCTGTCCTGGGTGGCGATCTCGTGCGGCGTGCCCTTGCGCAGGACGCCGCCGGCCCCGGCGTAGGGGCCCTCGGTGCCCTCGCGGACGACGAGCATGTCGATGTCCTCGGGGCCCACTCCGGCCAGCGGGCTCTCCACGCCGGGGTACAGGCGCACGGGGCGCAGGTTGACGTAGTGGTCGAAGTCGAAGCGCAGGCGCAGCAGCAGGCCGCGCTCCAGGACGCCGCTGGGGACCGTGGGGTCTCCGACCGCGCCCAGGTAGACGGCCTCGTGCTGCGCCAGCTCCGCGGCGACGGAGTCGGGCAGGGTCTCGCCGGTGCGGTGCCAGAGCCGGGCGCCGAGCTCGTACTCGGTGGTCTCGACGGCGAGGTCGTGCCGGGCGGCGGCGACCTCCAGCACCTTGAGGCCCTCGGCGACGACCTCGGGTCCGATCCCGTCGCCGGGGATGACGGCCAGTTTCACCGTGCGCGCTGCCATGCGGCCTGCCTCTGCTCCGATCGCGATCCCACCGGCTACTTCTCACATGGTGAGATCAGAATGAACACTGAATGAGACAACCATACCGGTCCGCGAGACCGGCGGCGTCCGCCGCCCGACCTTTCAGTCGCGGCGGTTCAGGGCGTCCTGGAGCGCGCGGTGGATCTCGTCGTCGACGTCGGAGGCGGACGGGTACTCGACCATGTCGTACATCATGTGGGACTCCGATTGCGGTGCGTGACCGGCATCGCGTGCACTCGGGCCGGATGGGCGCGCCGTGCGGATGCCGCGGTCCACGGTGACCGCGAGAGATGAGAGAAAGACGGGAGCGTGGTTCCCGGCGGGGTCGCCGGGGCCGCCTCCGCGGACCCGGGTGGGGGCGGGCGGAAGCGGCGGACGGCGGCGTCGACCGGTGGAGTCGGACACCGCTGGCTCCTAGGACGACAGAATATCGGATGTCCAACTATGTGGCCAGAAGTTCTCACGATGTGAGATGACCGCGTGTCGTCGCAGGTGGGAGCGCCCGCATTCCACCTCGGAACAGGACGAAGGGGCGCGGCCTCCGGTCGGACACCGCGCCCCTTCCTGTCGTCAGCGCGTCCCCCACAGGGTCAGCCCCGTCCAGCGGCCCCGCGTGAGCGCCCGGATCCGACGCTCCCAGCGGTCGGCCTCCTCCTCGGCCCGCTCGGCCTTCCGGAGCGCTTTCTTCAGGCGCCTGTCCCAGTCCGAGGGGGGCGGCTCCGGCGCCTCCCCCGTCGCGGCGACCGCGTCCCGCTCCGCCTCCGCCGTCCCCCACACATCGGCCACGACGGCGTCCAGGTCCTCCGGGGAGGCGCCCAGGAGCCGGGCCCGGGCGAAGGCCGAGGTCCGCTCCAGCCGCGGTCCCCCGCCCCGGGTCAGGACCAGCCCAGCCCGCTCCCTGTCGGCGATCCCCGCCATCACCGCCAGGGCATGGGGCGCCACCGGGAAACCCGCCGGCACCAGCAGCCGGAAGGGCGCGTCCGGGTGCGGCTCGAATCCCCCCTCGCAGAAGCGGACCCTCGGTTCGCAGCGGTAGTACTCCTTCAGCAGGCGCACGTCGAGGTCCGGGTCGTCCAGCATCCCGTGCCGTCCGGGGCCGGCCTTGGACCACTCCCCCGAGAGCACCACCTCGATGTCCGCGGGCGCACCGCCCAGGAGTCCGTCCACCACGGCCGCGACCCCGTCGTAGCCCTGCCCCCGGGTGTCCACCGCGATCTGCGCGTAGGGGACCCGCCAGGAGCGCCACGCCGCCTGTCGGCGGCTCCACATCAGGGGGATCCGGTCCTCCTTGGCGGGCCGCGAGGCCCGCAGGACCCGCGGTCCGTCGTGCTCCGTGGCGGGCACGCCCAGGTGCCGGCCGACCGCCTCGGGGTCGGGGACGAAGACGGCCCCCCGCTGGGCCAGGCGGTAGCCGAGCTCGCTGTCCTCGCCCAGGCTCAGCGCGGGGTCGATGCCCCCGGCCTCCTCCAGGAAGGCCCGGCGGACCGAGAACGAGGCACCGGTGAACACCTCCCAGGCGCGGTGTGCCGCACCCGCCGGCCCCGCGACGGCCTCCAGCAGTTCGGCGATCCACGCCGGCCGGGCGGCGTTCTCCCGCCGGCGGCGCGGCCACTCGGCGGCGAGGACCATCCTCCTCACCCCCTCGGGGGTCAGGTCGTGGAAGGGGCCCTCCTCGAACACCGTGTCACCCAGGACCGCGAGGTAGTCGGCCAGGTGGTGCCAGCGCATCTGCGCCTCCAGGTGGTCGCGGAACACCACCATGTCCGCGTCCAGCCGGAGCACCACCTCGCCCTCGGAGGCCAGGACCCCCGAGTGGACCGCGTGCCCCGGCCCCCATCCGCCGGGCAGGGAGGGCACCAGCCGTGTGTTCTCCGGGCGCAGCTCCGGCAGCCGCAACGCAGGAGCACTCCCGTCGTCCACCACCACGACCTCGGTCAACGACGACGGATACCCCTGCGCCGCCAACGACGCCAACGTCAGGTCCAGCTTCTCCTGCCCCCCGAACGCAGGAACCACCACACTCACACCCAGCACCGGAGACCACTCCCCCAGCGCCGGAGGGTCCAGCACGGTGTGGTCGTTGCGCCGGACCACGGGCCGCGGCGCACGCGCCGCGCCCGCGGGGAGGCCCTCGGAACGGACACCCGTCACAGCGTCACCCCTCATCCCAGGACCCGCCACAGCAGCCGCCCGAGCCCGCCCCCGGTCAGCCGGCGGAACCTGCCCTCCAGGGCCCGGGCCCGAGCGCGGTGCCCCTCGGCCTCCGCCAGGGCCCGCGCGACCCGCTCCTCCCAGTCGGCGGGGGCCTCCGGCGCCTCCTGGAACAGCTCCGAGTCGCCGTCCATCCAGTGGACGCCGTAAACGCGGTCGACCATCGCCTCCAGGTCCTCGCCCTCCCCGGCCAGCCGGCGCGCCCGCGCGAAGGCCGCGGTGCGTTCGAGCCGGGGTCCTCCCAGGTCGTTCCCGAGGACGGTGGCGCGCAGGAGCCCGCACCGGCTCTTCTCCATCCGGTCGACCATCCGGTCCACGGCATGGGGGGCGAGGACCTGACCGGGTGCCAGGAGGAGGCGGAAGGGGACGTCCGGGTCGGCGCCGGGCACCGCGGCGGCGAAGCGGACCCGGGGCTCCGCGCCGTAGTGCTCCCGGATCAGGCGCAGGTCCGGGCCGGGGCCGTCCGCCGGTCTGCTCCGGGCCGCCCGCTCGGGCTCCCAGGCGCCGACCAGGGTGATCCTCAGGTCCGACGCGTCACCGCGCAGCAGCGCGTCGACGGTGGCCGCGACCTCCTCGAACGTGTGCCCTTCGGTCTCCACCACCGCGTCGACCCCGGGGACCTGCCACCGCCGCCCCCGGACGCGCCGGGAGTCCGCCATGTAGGGGAGGCGGTTGCCCACGAAGGTCCGGTTGAAGCGCATCGCCTCCGCGCGGCGCCTCTCCATGTGGGGGAGGCCCAGGTGCCAGCTGCCCGCGGTGCGCTCGGGAACGAAGACGGCTCCGTTCTGGAGCATGCGGAACCCCAGATGGGTGTCCTCGCCCAGCAGGAGGGTGGGGTCCATGCCCCCGCACTCGTGGTAGAAGGCCCGGTGGACCGAGCCCGTGGCCCCGATGAAGCACCGGTGCGCCCGGGGGCCGGCCTTCCGCAGGTCCCCGGTCGTACGGTAGGCCTTGGCCAGCCACTCCATCTCCCGCCCCGGCCCCTCGACCAGCCGCTCCTCCTCCCCTCGCTCCACGGCCTCGAACACCTCCCGCGGGGTGGGCGGGCGTCCGGTGTCCTCGACGACGCGCAGGTTCCCGGTGACCGCGAGGTAGTCGGCCAGGTGGTGCCAGCGCATCTGCGCCTCCAGGTGGTCGCGGAACACCACCATGTCCGCGTCGAGGAACAGCAGCACCTCGCCCCCGCAGGACAGGGCGCCCGAATGCACGGCGTGGGCACGCCCCCAGCCGCCGGGCAGGGCCGGTACCAGCCGCGTGTTCTCCGGGCGCAGCTCCGGCAGCCGCAGAGCGGGAGCACTCCCGTCGTCCACCACCACGACCTCGGTCAACGACGACGGATACCCCTGCGCCGCCAACGACGCCAACGTCAGATCCAGCTTCTCCTGCCCCCCGAACGCCGGAACCACCACGCTCACACCCAGCACCGGAGACCACTCCCCCACCGGGGGCGGCTCCAGCGCCGAGTAGTCGTTGTGCCGCAGGACCGGCGGCGGTGCGGGTGCGGTGGAGCCGAGTACCTGCTGCCCGGCATGGTCGACGAGTGTCACGGCCGTCTCCTCAGTCGCTCGTGCTCTGCCCGGAGGGGGTCGCCCGCTCCGGTGCCCCGGCGGGGCCCCCTGCCTCTCCGGGGGGCGCGTCGCCGGGGTCGCTCTCCAGCAGGGCGCTGGGCCGCCAGCCCCGCCACTGCGTTCCCCTGTCGCGCAGGAAGAACCCCGTCCGCTCCAGCCAGGTGTGGCCGCGCCCGGCCCGGCGGATGACGTGCCCCAGGCCGTGTGCGCGGTAGACGGCGGCCCCGGCGGCCCGGGCCCCCTCCAGGAGCGCGGCGTCCTCGTTCACCGGGAGGGGGCGGAACCCGCCGACCTCCTCCAGGAGGGTCCGGTCGGTGAGGAGGCAGGCACCGGAGACGTGCTCGGCGAAGCATTCGGAGAAGGTGTCCCACCGGACGGTGAGGGACAGGGGTTCGAGGTAGAAGTACTCGGCCGCGGTTCCCACCAGGTCCGCACCCGAATAACGACGCGCCCACACCAGATCCGACAGATGATCGGGCCCGTACCAGTCGTCATCGTCCATCTTCGCCACCAACGACCCCGACGCCCGCGCCACCGCCCCGTTCAACACCGCACCGAACACCCACTCACCCGGCGCCTCCCACACCACCAACCGGCCACCCGACGCCCGGAACCCCTCCACCGCCTCCCGCACCCCCGGCACACCCGCACCGAACCCGTGCAGCGCCAACACCACCTCCACATCCACACCCCGCTGCCGCCCCACCTGCCGCAACGCGAACCCCACCATCTCCGGCCGCCGCGTGCACAACACCACCGACACCGAAGCCACCGGAACCGGCCCCACCCCCGCCCGCACCGCCGACCCCCGCCACCGCGCGGCCACACTGTGCGACCCCAACGCCGCACGACGCAACCGCACACTGAACTCCTCACGCACCTGCGCGTCCGCCAGCCCGGCCACCGACACCGAACCCATCAACCCCACCAACGAACCGCCCAGACACCCCGCCCACACCGGCACACCCGACGACACCACCGGAACACCCGCCACCGCCAACGCCGCCACCGCACGCACCGCCGCCAACGGACCGCTATGACGCCCCCACTCCACCCGCACCGCACGCAGATCACGCACCGCCGCCACATCCACATCGGTCACAGACCCGTCATCGGGAACCCGCCACCGCTCCCGACCACCCGCGACCAGCACCCACCGCCCCTCCCGACACACCAACCGCCCCACCACCGACGAACACCCCCGCACGAACCCCACCGGATTCACCACACGCTCATCCACCGGAGGCACATCCCCCACGGAGGGCAGGGGGGAGCACAGGTCCGCGGCGCCGGGGGAGCCGATCCGTTCCCAGGAGCCCTCCGCGAGGGAGCGCCGCGGGGGCGCTCCCCGGTCCCCGGTCCCCTCCCCGGCCTCCGGGAGGACCTCCGAGGCGAGTTCGCGTCCGCTCCCGCCGGCCGCCCGCAGCGGGACCTCGCCGGGGCGCCACAGGCCGGCGTCGGGCCCGGCCGTCTCCGCGGGGGGCGCCGGGGCGGTACCGCGACGGCCTCCCAGGAACCCCCGGGCCACCCCGGCCAGCACCTCGGCCACCGACACGGGGGACTCGAAGAAGAGGTCCGCCGTCCACCCCCAGCCGACCGACCGGCGGACCCGCACGTCGAGGAGGCCGGTCCACCGGCCCGCGTCCGGCAGGGCCGGCAGCGGCGGGCGCCGGGCGGTGGCGGGCGAGCGGACGCAGACGAGGACCCGGGCGGCCTCGGGGAGCCCCGCCGCCACGGGGACGGCGCGGCGCAGGTCCGTGATCGACCCGGCCAGCACGGCGACGAGGTCGAGGGGCCCGTCCCCCGTCCCCGGCGGAGGGGCCGCGTCGGCTTGCGCGAGGTCCGTGGGCCGGACGTCCGCCGTGGCGGCGGCGCGGGCGAGGCGGGAGGTGCCCTGCCCGATGTGGCACAGCAGGGCTCCGCGCGGGGAAGCGGCGCGCAGCGCGCCGCCGAGCTCCGTCACACTCACCGGGCCGCCTCCGCGGGCGCCCTCCGGGCGGGCTCCTCCCCCGCCGTCCACGGGTCCGTTCGGCGCGCTCCCGGCGGCCCCTCGCCGGGCCCGGCCTCCAGCAGCGCACTGGGCCGCCACCCGGGGAGGGGGCGTTCGCCCCCGTGCTTCAGGAAGTAGCCGCTCCCCACCCTCCAGGTGTGGCCGGACGCCTTGCGGCGCAGCACGTAGTTGCCGCCGTGGCCGCGGTGGATGCGGCCGCCCATCCTGCCGATGGCCAGGTTCAGCCGGGTGTCCTCGCCGGTACGGACCTCCGGGAAGCCCCCGGCCTCCTCCAGGGTCCTGCGGTCCGTGAACAGGGTGCCCCCCGCCGCGGTGTGCCAGGCGCACTCGGTCGGCTGGGCCAGCCTGACCGTGACGTCCAAGGCCTCCAGGTACACGAATTCGGCCGCGGTTCCCACCAGGTCCGCACCCGAATAACGACGCGCCCACACCAGATCCGACAGATGATCGGGCCCGTACCAGTCGTCATCGTCCATCTTCGCCACCAACGACCCCGACGCCCGCGCCACCGCCCCGTTCAACACCGCACCGAACACCCACTCACCCGGCGCCTCCCACACCACCAACCGGCCACCCGACGCCCGGAACCCCTCCACCGCCTCCCGCACCCCCGGCACACCCGCACCGAACCCGTGCAGCGCCAACACCACCTCCACATCCACACCCCGCTGCCGCCCCACCTGCCGCAACGCGAACCCCACCATCTCCGGCCGCCGCGTGCACAACACCACCGACACCGAAGCCACCGGAACCGGCCCCACCCCCGCCCGCACCGCCGACCCCCGCCACCGCGCGGCCACACTGTGCGACCCCAACGCCGCACGACGCAACCGCACACTGAACTCCTCACGCACCTGCGCGTCCGCCAGCCCGGCCACCGACACCGAACCCATCAACCCCACCAACGAACCGCCCAGACACCCCGCCCACACCGGCACACCCGACGACACCACCGGAACACCCGCCACCGCCAACGCCGCCACCGCACGCACCGCCGCCAACGGACCGCTATGACGCCCCCACTCCACCCGCACCGCACGCAGATCACGCACCGCCGCCACATCCACATCGGTCACAGACCCGTCATCGGGAACCCGCCACCGCTCCCGACCACCCGCGACCAGCACCCACCGCCCCTCCCGACACACCAACCGCCCCACCACCGACGAACACCCCCGCACGAACCCCACCGGATTCACCACACGCTCATCCACCGGAGGCACATCCCCCACGGAGGGCAGGGGGAGCACAGGTCCGCGGCGCCGGGGGAGCCGATCCGTTCCCAGGAGCCCTCCGCGAGGGAGCGCCGCGGGGGCGCTCCCCGGTCCCCGGTCCCCTCCCCGGCCTCCGGGAGGACCTCCGAGGCGAGTTCGCGTCCGCTCCCGCCGGCCGCCCGCAGCGGGACCTCGCCGGGGCGCCACAGGCCGGCGTCGGGCCCGGCCGTCTCCGCGGGGGGCGCCGGGGCGGTACCGCGACGGCCTCCCAGGAACCCCCGGGCCACCCCGGCCAGCACCTCGGCCACCGACACGGGGGACTCGAAGAAGAGGTCCGCCGTCCACCCCCAGCCGACCGACCGGCGGACCCGCACGTCGAGGAGGCCGGTCCACCGGCCCGCGTCCGGCAGGGCCGGCGGCGGCGGGCGCCGGGCGGTGGCGGGCGAGCGGACGCAGACGAGGACCCGGGCGGCCTCGGGGAGCCCCGCCGCCACGGGGACGGCGCGGCGCAGGTCCGTGATCGACCCGGCCAGCACGGCGACGAGGTCGAGGGGCCCGTCCCCCGTCCCCGGCGGAGGGGCCGCGTCGGCTTGCGCGAGGTCCGTGGGCCGGACGTCCGCCGTGGCGGCGGCGCGGGCGAGGCGGGAGGTGCCCTGCCCGATGTGGCACAGCAGGGCTCCGCGCGGGGAAGCGGCGCGCAGCGCGCCGCCGAGCTCCGTCACACTCACCGGGCCGCCTCCGCGGGCGCCCTCCGGGCGGGCTCCTCCCCCGCCGTCCACGGGTCCGTTCGGCGCGCTCCCGGCGGCCCCTCGCCGGGCCCGGCCTCCAGCAGCGCACTGGGCCGCCACCCGGGGAGGGGGCGTTCGCCCCCGTGCTTCAGGAAGTAGCCGCTCCCCACCCTCCAGGTGTGGCCGGACGCCTTGCGGCGCAGCACGTAGTTGCCGCCGTGGCCGCGGTGGATGCGGCCGCCCATCCTGCCGATGGCCAGGTTCAGCCGGGTGTCCTCGCCGGTACGGACCTCCGGGAAGCCCCCGGCCTCCTCCAGGGTCCTGCGGTCCGTGAACAGGGTGCCCCCCGCCGCGGTGTGCCAGGCGCACTCGGTCGGCTGGGCCAGCCTGACCGTGACGTCCAAGGCCTCCAGGTACACGAATTCGGCCGCGGTTCCCACCAGGTCCGCACCCGAATAACGACGCGCCCACACCAGATCCGACAGATGATCGGGCCCGTACCAGTCGTCATCGTCCATCTTCGCCACCAACGACCCCGACGCCCGCGCCACCGCCCCGTTCAACACCGCACCGAACACCCACTCACCCGGCGCCTCCCACACCACCAACCGGCCACCCGACGCCCGGAACCCCTCCACCGCCTCCCGCACCCCCGGCACACCCGCACCGAACCCGTGCAGCGCCAACACCACCTCCACATCCACACCCCGCTGCCGCCCCACCTGCCGCAACGCGAACCCCACCATCTCCGGCCGCCGCGTGCACAACACCACCGACACCGAAGCCACCGGAACCGGCCCCACCCCCGCCCGCACCGCCGACCCCCGCCACCGCGCGGCCACACTGTGCGACCCCAACGCCGCACGACGCAACCGCACACTGAACTCCTCACGCACCTGCGCGTCCGCCAGCCCGGCCACCGACACCGAACCCATCAACCCCACCAACGAACCGCCCAGACACCCCGCCCACACCGGCACACCCGACGACACCACCGGAACACCCGCCACCGCCAACGCCGCCACCGCACGCACCGCCGCCAACGGACCGCTATGACGCCCCCACTCCACCCGCACCGCACGCAGATCACGCACCGCCGCCACATCCACATCGGTCACAGACCCGTCATCGGGAACCCGCCACCGCTCCCGACCACCCGCGACCAGCACCCACCGCCCCTCCCGACACACCAACCGCCCCACCACCGACGAACACCCCCGCACGAACCCCACCGGATTCACCACACGCTCATCCACCGGAGGCACATCCCCCACGGTCAGCGAACGCAGTGGAGCGATGTCGGTACCGGCCCGGCCCACGGAACCCCAGGAGAGCTCCGCCCCGGCGGGCCTGGCCAGGTGCGGGGACCGGACGTCGTCGTTGCGGGTCCCCGCGCCGGTGAGCAGGGTGAGGTCGAGCGGTTCCACGGGAGCGCGGAAGGGCTCCCCGGGCCGCCACACGCCCGCGTCGGGGCCCAGCGCGCGGCCGACGGGGAGGGGAGGCGCCCCGCGCCGGCCGCCGAGCGCGCCGCGGGCCACCCCGGCCAGCACCTCGGCCGTCGGTGCCGGGCCGTCGAAGACGAATTCGACCAGGCGCCCGCCGCAGGGGAGCACACGGCCGCGGAAGTCGAGGAGTTCGGGGCCGGGGAGGGACGCGGGGAACGCCGGCACGGGCGAGCCCGGCCCGAGGAAGGCCTCGATGAGGACCGAGAGCCGGGGCACGGACGGGATCAGGTGCGCGTGCGGGACCAGGGCCCGTAGGCGGAGCACTCCGGGAACGACCACCATCGCCTGCGCGTACCCGGGTTCCCCGTCGAACGCGGGGCGTTCCCCCCGGATCAGTTCCTCCAGTTCGAGGAACACCGCGTTCCCGGGAAGCGGGGACGGGGGCGGTTCGCCCTCCCCGCCGTAGCGGCACACCAGCACGGGGCCGCGTCCCAGGAACCCGGCGAGCCGGGTCCGCCGCGCGGGGCTCATGAGAGGTTCCGCAGGCTCTGGGCGGCGTCCGCGTCACGGCCGTCCAGCGTGATCCGCACCCCCGTGGAGGCGAGCCGGAGTTCGAGGCGGGTCAGGCGCTCGGCCAGGTCGTCGGCGCGGCCGACGAGCTCGACGCGGTTCTCCCCGGAGATCTCGGCGAACTCCCGGACCTGCCGGTCGAATCCGGCCCGGAGCGCCCGGAGCTGGCGGTTGACCCGGTGGAGCACCAGGACCAGGACCAGGCACGTGCCGAGGAGCGCCGTGCACACCAGCAGCTGGACGGCGTCCTGGAAGGAGAGGCGGCCGAAGGCGACCAGACCTCCCAGGAACACCACCTCCATTCCGGCGAAAAGTGCACCGAGAAAGAGAATTCGAGAACGCGAAAGCTTCAACCCCGCCCCCAGGGAAAACCGTTCGACTCATATGTCCCAGGAAACCTTATGAGCCCCGGCCGCAGAGGGCGCCGCCGGAAAAGGAAAGCAGGAGTAAACAGAGGCACCGAATACCGAAAGACCCGGAGCCGATCGGCAGGAAATCCCTCACCGACCCCAGACTTCACAGAAAAGGCGAATTCCAAGAAAAGCCGTGTAACATCGGAAAAGGGGCCGCACCTCACGGTGCGGCCCCTCCTCGTCCCTCGGCGCGGCCGGGTCAGTCCTCCAGGTCGACCTGGCGGGTGACCTCGGCGTCGATCTCGGCGGAGATCGACGCCAGGACCGCGTCCGGCACCGCGGAGTCGACGGTCAGCGCGATGAGCGCACGGCCGCCCTCCTGGTCCCGGATGACCTGCATGCCGGCGATGTTGACGCCGGCGTCGCCCAGCAGGGCGCCCACCTTGCCGACCACGCCGGGGCGGTCGTCGTAGGACAGGAACACCATGTGCTCGGCCAGGCCGATCTCCAGGGTGTAGTTGTTGACCTCCACCAGCTTCTCGACCTGGCGGGGGCCGGTGAGCGTGCCCGACACCGACACCCGGGTGCCGTCGGCCAGCACGCCGCGCACCGCGATGAGGTTCCGCCAGTCGCCGCTCTCGTCGCTGGTGACGAGGTCGACCTCCACACCGCGCTCCTTGGCGAGCAGCGGGGCGTTGACGAACGTCACCGTGTCCTCGACCACGTCGGCGAACACGCCCTTGAGGGCGGCCAGCTCCAGCACCTTGACGTCGTGGGCGGCGATCTCCCCGCGCACCTCCACGTCGATGCGGCTGGGCAGCGCGCCGGCCAGGGCGGTGAAGACCCGGCCCAGCTTCTCGGTGAGCGGCAGGCCCGGCTTGATCTCCTCGGCCACGCCGGTGCCCTGCACGTTGACCGCGTCGGGCACGAACTCGCCGGACAGCGCGAGCTTGACCGAGCGGGCCACCTGGGTGCCCGCCTTCTCCTGCGCCTCGTGGGTGCTGGCGCCCAGGTGCGGGGCCACGACCACGTTCTCGAACTCGAACAGCGGGCTGTCCGTGCACGGCTCCTTGGCGAACACGTCGATGCCCGCGCCCGCGACCCGGCCGTCCTTGATCGCCCGGTACAGCGCGTCCTCGTCCAGGATCCCGCCGCGCGCGGCGTTGATGATCCGCACGTTCGGCTTGACCTTGTGCAGCGCCTCGTCACCGATCAGGCCGAGGGTGTCCTTGGTCTTGGGCAGGTGGATGGTGATGAAGTCGGAGCGTCCGAGCAGGTCGTCGAGCGTGGTCATCTCCACACCCATCTGGGCGGCGCGCGCGGGCTGCACGAACGGGTCGTAGGCGATGACCCGGGTCCCGAAGGCCAGCAGGCGCTGGGCGACCAGGGCGCCGATGCGGCCCAGGCCCACGACGCCGATCGTCTTCTCGTACAGCTCGACGCCGGTGTACTTGGACCGCTTCCACTCGCCGTTGACCAGCGCGTTGTGCGCGGGGGCGGTGTTGCGGGCGCTGGCCAGCAGCAGGTTCACGGCCTGCTCGGCGGCGCTGACGATGTTGGAGGTCGGGGCGTTGACCACCAGCACGCCCGCCTTGGTGGCGGCCTCCACGTCCACGTTGTCCAGGCCGACGCCGGCCCGGGCGACCACCTGGAGGCGGGGGGCCGCGGCCAGGGCCTCGGCGTCCACCTTGGTGGCGCTGCGCACGATCAGCGCGTCCACGTCGGCCAGGGCCGGCAGGAGCCGGGACCGGTCGGCGCCGTCGACGCGGCGGACCTCGAAGTCCTCTTCGAGCAGCGCGATTCCGGCGGGCGAGAGTTCTTCCGCTACGAGTACGGCGGGTTTGGACACAGGGGTTCCTTTTCGGGTGGTGCGTCCCGATTCGCGCAGGTCAGGCCCTACCGCGATCGGGTGAGGACGGCCGGGAGGAAGTCTACTGCGGAGGTAGGGAAGCCCGATGGGGGCGGGTGGTCGTAGCCACCCACCCCCATCTCACGAGGACTCCGCTCAGCCCTTGAGCCAGCTCATCAGCGGGCGCAGCTCGGCGCCCACCTTCTCGATCTGCTCGTTCTGCTCGGCCTCGCGGCGCTTGGTGAACGTCGGCTGCCCGGCGTCGAACTCGTCCATGAGCTCCTTGGCATAGGAGCCGTCCTGGATCTCGCGCAGGATCTTGCGCATCTCCTCGCGGGTCTGCTCGGTGATGAGGCGCGGACCGCGGGTGTAGCCGCCGTACTCGGCGTTGTCCGACACCGACCAGTTCATCTTGGAGATGCCGCCCTCGTACATGAGGTCGACGATGAGCTTCAGCTCGTGCAGGCACTCGAAGTAGGCGATCTCCGGCTGGTAGCCCGCCTCGACCAGGGTGGCGAAACCGGCCTTGACCAGCTCCTCGGTGCCGCCGCAGAGGACGACCTGCTCACCGAACAGGTCGGTCTCGGTCTCCTCCTCGAACGTGGTCTTGATGACGCCGGCCTTGGTGCCGCCGATGCCCTTGGCCCACGACAGCGCGAGGTCCCAGGCCTGGCCGCTGGCGTCCTTCTCGACCGCGACCAGGCAGGGGACGCCGCGCCCGGCCTCGAACTGGCGGCGCACCAGGTGGCCCGGGCCCTTGGGGGCGACCATGGCGACGTCCACGCCCTCGGGCGCGGTGATGAGCCCGTAGCGGATGCTGAAGCCGTGGCCGAAGAAGAGGGCGTTGCCCGGCTCCAGGTTGGGCTCGATCTCCGCGGCGTACAGGTCGCGGTGGATGTGGTCCGGGACCAGGATCATGATGACGTCGGCCTCGCGGGTGGCCTCCGCCGGGGTGAGGACGCGCAGGCCCTCCTCCTCCGCCTTGGCGCGGCTCTTGGAGCCCTCGGCCAGGCCGATCCGGACGTCGACGCCCGAGTCCCGCAGCGACAGCGCGTGCGCGTGGCCCTGGCTGCCGTAACCGATCACGGCGACCTTCTTGCTCTGGATGAGCCCGAGGTCCGCGGCGTCGTCGTAGTACATCTGTGCTGCCACTTGGGGTTACTCCTTGTTCTTCACATTCGTTGGGGGACGCGGGGGCACCCGGCCGTGTCCGGGCGCCGGGATCCTCAGGCGGTGCGTTCGACCGCCCGCAGGGAGCGGTCGGTGATCGACCGCGGCCCGCGCCCCAGGGCGACCAGCCCTGACTTGACCAGTTCCCGGATGCCGAACGGCTCCAGGTTCTTCACCAGGGCATCGAGCTTCTCGGGGTCGCCGGTGGCCTCGATGACGACGACGTCCGGGCTGACGTCCACGACGTGCGCGCGGAACAGCTCGGCCGTCTGAAGCACATGGGTGCGGCTCGACGCGTCGGCCTTGACCTTCACGAGCAGCAGCTCGCGCTGGACCGACGCGGTGGTGTCCATCTCCACGATCTTGACGACGTTGATCAGCTTGTTGAGCTGTTTGGTCACCTGCTCCAAGGGGTGGAGGTCGCAGTTGACCACGATCGTCATCCTGGACAGGCCCGGATACTCGGTGGTGCTGACACTGAGCGAGTCGATGTTGAACCCGCGGCGGGAGAAGAGGGCAGAGGCTCGGGCGAGGATGCCCGGGGTGTCCTCCACCAGGACGGAAAGCGTGTGACGGCTCATGGTGGTCGGCCTGCTCCTCTTAGTCCTCGGTGTCCCAGCTCGGCGCCATGTCGCGCGCGTACTGGATGTTGTCGTTGCTGACGCCGGGCCCGACCATCGGCCAGACCATCGCGTCGTGGTTGACCGTGAAGTCGATGACGACCGGGACGTCGTCGATCGCCATGGCCTTCTCGATGGTGGCGTCGACGTCCTCCGCGCGCTCGCACCGCAGGCCGACACAACCGTACGCCTCCGACAGCTTGACGAAGTCCGGAATGCGGACCTTCTCGTCGCGGGGCGAGGTCTGCAGGTCGGTGTTGGAGTAGCGGCCCTCGTAGAACAGGGTCTGCCACTGCCGGACCATGCCCAGGTTGCCGTTGTTGACCACGGCGACCTTGACGGGGATGCCCTCGATGGCGCAGGTGGCCAGCTCCTGGTTGGTCATCTGGAAGCAGCCGTCGCCGTCGATCGACCAGACCGTGCGGTCCGGGTCGCCGACCTTGGCGCCCAGGGCGGCGGGGACGGAGAAGCCCATGGTGCCCAGGCCGCCGGAGTTGACGAACGCGCCCGGGCGCTCGTAGTCGATGAACTGGGCGGCCCACATCTGGTGCTGGCCGACGCCCGCCACATAGGTGGCCTCGGGGCCGACGACCCTGCCCAGCCGCTCGATGACCATCTGCGGGGAGAGGGTGCCGTCGTCGGGGGCGTCGTAGCCCTTGGGGTAGGTCTCCTGGAGGCGGCCGAGCTGCTGCCACCAGGCCCCGTAGTCCCCGGCGCGGCCCTTCTCCTGGTCGCCGCGGACGGCGACGACCAGGTCGGCGAGCACCTCGCGGCAGTCGCCGACGATGGGGACGTCGGCGTGGCGGTTCTTGGAGATCTCGGCCGGGTCGATGTCGGCGTGGACGATCTTGGCGTCGGGGGCGAAGCTGTCCAGCCGGCCGGTGACGCGGTCGTCGAACCGGGCCCCCAGGGCGACGATCAGGTCGGCCTTCTGGAGGGCGCCGACGGCGGCGACGTCGCCGTGCATGCCCGGCATGCCGACGAACTGGGGGTGGCTGTCGGGGAAGACGCCGCGGGCCATCAGCGTGGTGACGACCGGGACGCCGGTCAGCTCGGCCAGGACGCGCAGCTCGGCCGAGGCGCCGGCACGCAGGACGCCGCCGCCGACGTACAGGACGGGGCGCTTGGCGTCGAGGATCATCCGGGCGGCCTCGCGGACCTGCTTGCCGTGCGGCTTGGTGACCGGGCGGTAGCCGGGCAGGTCCAGGCGCTCGGGCCAGACGAACTCGGCGCCGGCCTGGAGCGCGTCCTTGGAGATGTCGACCAGGACCGGGCCGGGGCGGCCGCTGGAGGCGATGTGGAACGCCTCGGCGACCGTGCGCGGGATGTCGCGCACGTCCTTGACCAGGAAGTTGTGCTTGGTGATCGGCATCGTGATGCCGCAGATGTCCGCCTCCTGGAAGGCGTCCGTGCCGATCATCGGGGAGGCGACCTGCCCGGTGATGGCGACCATGGGCACCGAGTCCATGTAGGCGTCCGCCAGCGGCGTGACCAGGTTGGTGGCACCGGGGCCGCTGGTGGCCATGCAGACCCCGGGCCGGCCGGTGGCGTAGGCGTAACCCTCGGCTGCGTGACCGGCGCCCTGCTCGTGGCGCATGAGGATGTGGCGCACCTTCGCGGAGTCGTAGAGGGGGTCGTAGGCGGGAAGGATGGCGCCGCCGGGAATCCCGAAGACGGTGTCGACACCGACCTGCTCCAGCGACCTGATCAGCGATTGTGCGCCGGTCATCTGCTCGGTCATCTCAAGATCCTTAGCGAGGGCCCAGAGCGGCACGGGGGCTCTGGTTCGTGGTGGGACTGACTCGTCGTGGCCTGGTGCGGCAATAAAAAAACCCCCACCGCCCATGGCGGTCGAGGGGTGGCGCGCAGCAGAAGTGACTCAGTGGGCTGCGCGCCGACCAAGTACGAGAATCAGGGAGTTGCTCTTCACGCTCCCAACCTTGGCCGAAGAGGCGTCCGCCCGTCAACCAGAACTTCATATTGTCTCGCATACTGAGACACCAATGTCAGCATGCGACCGCCGTTGCCCCGCGGACACCCCCCTGAACAGGACGAACACCGAAAAAGCCCCTGTTACGTGTAACGGAGAACACGTAACAGGGGCCATGGAGTCAACCCGTTAGCCCGCCTTAACGTCCCTCGCCGAAGACGTCCTCGGCCCGTTCGGCACGAGCTGCCCGGTTCAGCCAGATGTCCAGCTGGTCCCGGTCGGTCTCGCGCTCGATCCGCTGCCGGGCCTCCTCGGAGACCTCGACCCCCCTGGCTTCGAGCACGGTGAGCACCGCC
Source organism: Nocardiopsis sp. MT53 (assembly GCF_019598965.1). Lineage (NCBI taxonomy): Bacteria > Bacillati > Actinomycetota > Actinomycetes > Streptosporangiales > Nocardiopsidaceae > Nocardiopsis > Nocardiopsis sp. MT53. The sequence continues at coordinate 976,197 of NZ_CP080599.1, forward strand.
CCGGCCTTGCCCTTGGTCTCGCCCTCGCGGAAGAGGCGTCCAACGAACTCGGTCTTGAACTCGTAGTCCTTCAGCTTCATGAGCGTCTCCAGGATTCCGGGGGCCGTGGCCTTCAAGGCCGCGAGCACATAGTCAGAGTACAGCGACGTCGAGGAGCCATCGAGGCTTCGCAGAGCCGCGTTCAACGCGGACAGCACGGCTTCGTCCTCACCCTTGGGCGGATTATTGGCCAGGGACAGGATGGTCAGCATCGGCCGGGCCGCGGCCGTCTTCGTATCGGTGATCGGCCGGAGGGTGTCCAGGGCCAGGACCAGGGGACGGATCTCCCCGCAACCCAGATCGATGGGCTCGGCGAAGTGCCGGGCCAGCGATGACGTGGGAGTGAGCACCAGGAGTGCCACCGGACACTCCAGACGCATGCGGGTGTTGGCGACGTAGGCGGGCCAGCGGTAGTACTTGCGGTCGTCCCGCTTGTTCTGGGGCTCGACGATGACCGCCAGCACCGGGACCGGGTCGTCTCCCTTCTCATGCGGGTAGGGCGGCCGCTCGCAGACCACCACCGAATCCGAGGTCAGGTGGGTCATGGCCGTACTGGTGGCCTCCGCGGCGTCGCAGCGGACGCGGGTGAACTCCGGCAGCGATTCACCGGCGATCTCCTGGAGGAGCTCCACCGCCGACTCCGGATCATTGCGGATCAGGTCGAGGGGGAACTCGTGCTGATAAGAGGGCATGGTGGAAAAGTAGCGACCTCATCAGCGTTTCCGCAGGTGAACGCCGCTATTTCCGCATTGCGTACGAATTGTCCTACAGGTTGGCGCCGGCCTCGCCGCCGACGAGGGACTCCACACCGGAGGCGGCCATGGGGCGGGCGACCAGGAAGCCCTGGCCGCGGTCGCAGCCCATCGCCCGCAGCTGCTCCAGCTGCTCGGGGCGCTCGATGCCCTCGGCGACCACCTGGACGCCCAGGTCCCGGCCGAGCTGGATGATCGTGTGCGTGAGCAGGGTGACCGTGTCGTCGCGGCCCAGGTCGGCGATGAACGACGGGTCGACCTTGATGGCGTCCACGCTCAGCCGGCGCAGGTGCGCCAGCGAGGCGTACCCCATGCCGTAGTCGTCGATGGCCAGCTGCACGCCCAGCTCCCGCAGCTCCGCCAGGCGCTGCACCGCCTCGCCGCCGCCGTCGAGCAGGACGTCCTCGTCCACCTCCAGGGTGAGCACCTCGGCGGACAGGCCGGATTCGGCGAGCGCCGACTCCACCGCCTCCACGAAGCGCGGCGACAGCACCTGCTTGACGGACAGGTTGACCGACAGGCCGATGTCCCAGTCCGAGACCCGCCACACCGCGACCTTCTCGCACGCCTCCCGCAGGATCCACTCCCCCAGCGGCACGATCAGCCCGGACTCCTCGGCCGCGCCCAGGAACCCGTCCGGGCCGACGGTCTCGCCGTCGCGGTTCCAGCGCACCAGCGCCTCCACCGACGTCACCTGGGACGTGCCCAGGTCCACGATGGGCTGGTACTCCAGGAAGAACTCGCCCTCCGCCAGCGCCCGGCGCAGCCGGATCTGGAGCTCCAGCCGGGACACCACCGTGTCGTGCATGTGCGCCGCGTACACCTCGACGTTGCCCGGCCCGCGCTCCTTGGCCCGGGTCAGCGCCACGTCGGCGTTGCGCAGCAGGTCGCCGCTGTCGGTGTCCGGCTCGGCGAAGGCCACCCCCAGGCTGGCCGTCAGCACCAGCTCCCGGTCGGCCACCTGGAACGGCTCCGAGGCGATCACCCGGCCCAGCCGCTCGGCCAGGTCCACCACCCGCTGCGCCCGGGGCACGCCCTCGATGAGGACGGCGAACTCGTCGCCGCCCCAGCGCGCCAGCGTCGCACCCGACTCCAGCTCCCCACGCAGCCTGCGCGCCGCCTGCGCCAGCAGGTGGTCGCCGCGCACGTGCCCGGCGGAGTCGTTGACCGCCGTGAACCCGTCCAGGTCCAGGAAGAGCACCGCGATGTCCCCGGTGAGCTCGTCGCTGATCGCCCGGTGCGCCAGCACGTCGCTGGCCCGCTCCTCCAGGTAGGCCCGGTTGGGCAGCCCGGTCACCCCGTCGTGGAAGGTCAGGTGCTCGACCTCGTCCTGGAGCGCCACCTGCGCGCTGATGTCCCGGGTGGTCACCAGCAGCCGGTCCGGCTCGCCGGGCTGCTCGTACAGGGACACCGTGGACTCGGTGTGCCGCCAGGTGCCGTCCGCCGCGCGTACGCGCAGCCTCAGGTGCACGCCCTGGCCGTCGCGCGCGTCGAACAGGGCGGTGACCGCCTCGACGCGGTCCATGTCCTCGGGGTGGATGAGCGCCGTCACCGGCGCGGCCAGCACGTCGTCCAGCCGGTACCCGAACGCCTCCGCGGTGCCCGGGCTGACGTAGGTCACCCCGCCGTCGCGGTCCAGCACCAGGATGACGTCGCCGCTGTTGCGGGCCAGCTCGTGGAAGTGCCCCTCGCGGTTGCGCACCATCCGGGTGAGGGTCGCGTTCTCCTCCAGCATGCCGAGGATGCGCACCAGCAGAACGAGCACGGCGGTGCCCGCCGCCAGCGGCAGCACCGGGGCCACCCCCGGCAGCCGCAGGCCCGCCACCGTGAGCACCACCGCCGAGATCGCGACGGCGCCCACCGCGGCCAGCTCCGGGGCGAACCGGTACAGGCCCCGCCCGGTGATCCTGCGCGGCCGGGCGCCGGGGCGGTGCTCCACCAGCCACGGCAGCGCCCCCATCAGCGCGAACCCCAGGAAGCGGACGGGGTGCTCCAGCCCGCCCAGCACCGGCGGCCCGGTCAGGCGGCTGATGGCTCCGAGCATGTCCGAGGCGGCGATGACGATGAGCGCGCCGATCGCCAGCAGCACCGCGCGCCGCGTGCTGTGCGGCGACATGAAGACCAGCGGGATCAGCAGGCACAGCACCGCGATGTCGGCCACCGGGTACACCAGGGCGAAGCCCAGTACCCCCGAGCCCTCGCCCAGCTCGTCGTAGAGCGGCGAGAACAGCAGCAGCCACACCACGGCGAAGACGGCGGCCGCGCACACGTAGCTGTCGGTGATGTGCCGCAGCGCGGTGCGCAGGCCCCCCGGCCAGGGGGCGAAGCGGGTGAACCCCACCACGAACAGCGGCAGCGCCGCCAGCGCGAACAGGTCGCCCAGGGTCAGGGACAGCACCGACCCGGAGCTGAGTATCCGGGTGATGCCGTGGGTGACGCCGCCCGCGCACCAGGCCAGGGCGGCGAAGCCGAGGTTGCGCAATGCGGCCGGGCCGTCCGCTCCGTCGGCGTGGGCCTCCCGGTCGGCGCCGGTGGCCGCCCAGCGGCGCGACGCCAGCAGCAGGGACGCGCCCGCGGCCCCGGCCGCCGCGGAGGCGGGCCACTCGCCGAGCAGGGACGCGACGGTGCCCTCCTCCCCGACGGGGACCAGGGTCGCCGCGAGGTAGACGAGGAACAAGGCGACGAGCCCGCTGACCGACAGGCGACGTGCCCGGGTTCCCATTACCGACCTCCCAGCGGGCGCGCTGTGGACTCCGTGGCGGATCGCCGCGGACACGCTCTCTCCTCGGACATGGAGCACCCACCTCGCGTCGTGACGATTCCGGGCGCGCTCGGACGTGCGGCGCGCGGACCGGCGATCTCGTGGGACCGGGACGTCCCGGCGGCGGGCGGTCGCCGTCGACCGCGGCACCACCGTGCGGTCGCAACCCTATGCAACCAAGGTCACATGGCGATTGAGGACCGGACGAGAGATGACGACGGAGTCGTCACCCATCGTGACCGCCATAGCGGACGCCGGAGTCCCCTGAATGCTCCCGGGTGTGCCGCGCCCGTCATCCGGCAACCGCGGCACACCCTGAACCCTAGGGGATCCGGGACGGGCACCGTCCCGCTCCCGGCGTGGCGCCGGGCACACGCGGGGTCAGGAGACGCCGAGCCGCTCCAGGATCAGCTGCCGGGCGCGCCCGGCGTCGGCCTGCCCGCGCGTCGCCTTCATGACCGCGCCGACCAGGGCGCCGGCCGCGGCGACCTTGCCGCCGCGCACCTTGTCCGCGGCGTCGGGGTCGGCGGCGATGGCGGCGTCGACGGCGGCGCCCAGCGCGCCGTCGTCGCTGACGACCTTGAGGCCGCGGGCCTCGACGACCGCGTCGGGCTCGCCCTCACCGGCGAGCACGCCCTCGACGACCTGGCGGGCCAGCTTGTTGGTGAGCGTGCCCTCGGCGACCAGGGCGATGATCCGCGCGACCTGGCCGGGGGTGATCGGCAGGGCGGACAGCTCCACCTCCTGCTCGGTGGCGCGGCGGGACAGCTCGTTCAGCCACAGCTTGCGGGCCTCGCCCGAGGGCGCCCCGGCGGCGACGGTGGCCTCCACCAGCTCGACCGCGTCCGCGTTGACCAGGTCGCGCAGCTCGGTGTCGCTGAGGTTCCACTCGGCGCGGATGCGGGCCCGCTTGGCGGCGGGCAGCTCCGGCAGGGTGGCGCGCAGCTCCTCGACCCACTCCGCGGACGGGGCGACCGGGACCAGGTCGGGGTCCGGGAAGTAGCGGTAGTCCTGCGCCTCCTCCTTGCTGCGGCCGGAGACGCTGGAGCCGGTGTGCTCCTGGAAGTGGCGGGTCTCCTGGACGACCCTGCCGCCCGCCTTGAGCACGCCCGCCTGCCGCTCGATCTCGGAGCGGACGGCGCGCTCGACCGAGCGCAGGGAGTTGACGTTCTTGGTCTCGCTGCGGGTGCCCCACTCGGCGGCGCCGCGCTCGTTGATGGAGACGTTGACGTCGCAGCGCATGGAGCCCTCCTCCATGCGGACGTCGGAGATGCCCAGGGAGCGGACCAGGTCGCGCAGCTCGGCGGCGTAGGCGCGGGCCACCAGCGGGGCCAGCTCGCCGGTGCCGGTGATCGGCTTGGTGACGATCTCCAGCAGCGGGATGCCCGCGCGGTTGTAGTCGACGATGGAGTACTCGGCGCCGTGGATGCGGCCGGTGGCCCCGCCCACGTGGGAGGTCTTGCCGGTGTCCTCCTCCATGTGGACGCGCTCGATCTCCACCCGGAACTCGCGCGGCCCGTCGGGGGTGTCCACCGTCACGTCCAGGTACCCGTCGACGCAGATCGGCTCGTCGTACTGGGAGATCTGGTAGTTCTTCGGCATGTCCGGGTAGAAGTAGTTCTTCCGGGCGAACCGGCCCCAGGGGGCGACGGAGCAGTTGAGCGCCAGGCCCAGGCGGATGGCGCCCTCGACGGCCTTGGCGTTGACCACCGGCAGGGAGCCGGGCAGCGCCAGGCATACCGGGCACACCTGGGTGTTGGGCTCCGCGCCGAACCCGGTCGGGCAGGAGCAGAACATCTTCGAGGCGGTACCCAGCTCGATGTGGGTCTCCAGGCCGAGCACCGGCTCGTATTCGGCCAGCGCCTGCTCGTAGGCCACCGGGCCGCCGTTGGTGGTGGGAGTCACCGCGTGGGCCATCGCCGCAAACCCGTTTCCGTAGAGGACATACCTTCCAGGTCAGCCTACCGAGCGCCCGGGGGTGACGCGTCCGACGCCGGATGTCACGTGATGCGCACGATCAGGCCACCGTAGAGGTGTTCCTTCGTCACCCACGGTGCCGGACCGTTAGTCTGAGTGTCCCCAGGAGACGATTTCGCCAGGCCGAACACGGGAGCTGTACATGGGCGTCCTGCTTCGGTGCGCAACGCTGTTTTCCTCGGTCGCCCTCGTCGCGGCCCTGGCCGGAGCCCCGGCCGCCCTCGCCGACGACTTCTCCCGTGTGGAGCGCGACGCCGTGGCCGGGACGGACCTCGTCACCGCCGGCGGCGGACCCGTGCCCACCGCGCTCTACAGCCTGCGGACCGGGAACGAGGGCGCCGTGCGCGCCTACACCGCCTCGCCCGACGGCGAGGTCCGCCGGCGTGCCGCCTACGTGGAGTCGGGCTGGTCCGACACCGGGGCCGGGGACGGCGACCGCGCCCGGTGGATCGTCGCCCACTCCTACCCCCACGTGGACCTGCTGGCACTGGGCCTGGACGTCGGCCTGCCGCTGGGCGAGGAGCAGGCGATCGCCGGCACCCAGGCCGCCCTGTGGAAGGTGCTGTCGGGCACCGAGCCGGACCGCGAGGCCAACGACGAGGCCGTGCTGGCCCTGTACGACCACCTGACCGAGGCCGAGGGGGTCCTGCCGGCGGGGCCGCGCCCGCTGACCGTGGACCCCGGCCACCTGGAGGCCACCGCCCCGCAGGAGCCCCTGGGCCCGCTCACCGTGTCGAGCACCGGCGACGGGCCGGTGAGCCTGTCGCTCAGCGGGGCGCCCGCCTCCTGGCTGGTGGACGCGCAGGGCGACCGGACCGACCGGGCCGTCGACGGCGACCCGGTGTACCTGGACGTGAGCCCGTCCGTCCCGGCCGGGGTGGTGACCCTGCACGTGCGCGGCGAGGACCTGCCGCTGGCCGAGGGGAGCCTGTTCACCGGCCGCGACGGGGTGCGCACCCGCCCGCTGGTCACCGCCGAGCCGGCCGAGGCGACCATCACCACCACGGCGACGGTCACCTGGCGCGCCCCGAGCCCCGAGCCGACTCCGGTGCCCGAAACCCCGGCCGAAACCCCGGAGCCGGAGCCCGAAGAGCCCCTCACCGAGGCCGTACCGAGCCCGGAGGCCACGCCGACCGAGGCCGACCGAATCCCCGAGGAGGACCTGCCGACGACGGGCACCTGGCTGTCGGGGCTGCTGGTCATCGCGGGGGCCCTGGTGGTATCGGGCCTGATCATCCTGGTTCTGGGCCGCAAGCGACGCGAGTGACCCCCGTTCAGTTGCATAACATTCGCCCATAATGCGGCCTTGTCCGCGCGCCATTTTTTCTCGCCCGTATCCGGTCACATTTTTCGCGAACCGGGTTGGAAGTGGCGAATGGGATCGCTAGTATCGGGCGGGCGATCGACCTAGTGCGGCGCCGCAGGCCCGCCCCCGCGAGACGGCTCAGCCCGGGACCGGGACGCACCCACGCCCTTCCCCATGGCTCCACGCCGCCTGACCCCGACGTTGCTACCCCCGACCCGGACGCACGTGTGGCGGCCTGTACCGCCCGTCCTTCGCACGGATCGCACCGCGGTCCCCTACCGCGACCCGAACCGTTTCCATCCGGTCACCCCTAGATGACACCGGGATACGACTTGACTCAGATCTCCCTCCTCCGCACCGCCGGGCGCGCGGGCCTGGCGGCCACCGCCGCCGCCTTCCTCGCCTTCGGCCTGGCGGCCCCCGCCTCCGCCGAGCCCGAGCTCTACGAGGGCGCGGTCACCGGCACCTACGTCGGCAACGCCGAGAGCGGCACCCGCGTCAAGATGGACGGCGGCGCCGCCTCCACCAGCCTCTTCAACCTGAAGCTGCAAGACGGCACCATCCTCACCACGTACTGCATCGACTTCAGCACGAGCATCGTGAGCGGCGCGGGCTACGCCGAGGACAAGTGGGAAAACTACCCGGGCAAGGGCGACTTCGCCGAGCCCGCCAAGGTCCACTGGATCCTCCAGAACGCCTACCCGAACGTCAGCGCCGAGGAGCTGGGCGCCGCCGCCGGGGTCGAGGGCCTGACCCCGAAGGACGCCCTGGGCGGCACCCAGGCCGCCATCTGGCACTTCAGCAACGGCATGGACCTGACCGACGACAACTCCGCCGGCGTCAAGGCCGTCTACGAGTACCTGGTCGGCAATGCCGAGGACCTGCCGCAGACCTCCGAGCCCGACGCGACCCTGAGCATCACCCCCGGCACCGCCGAGGGCGTGGCCGGCACCACGGTCGGCGAGTTCACCATCGAGACCAACGCGACCTCCGCCATCGAGGTGGACCTGACCGCCCCCGCGGGCGTCGAGCTGGTCGACCTGGAGACCGGCGAGGCCGTGACCGAGGTCGAGAACGGCGACAAGGTCGGCTTCGAGGTGCCCGCGGGCACCGAGGCCGGCCAGGCGTCCTTCGCTCTGGAGACCAGCGCCCACGTCGCGACCGGCCGCCTGTTCCAGGGCATCGAGATCGTGACGCAGACCCTGATCACCGCCGAGGGCGGCGACACCACGGCCTCCGCCTCGGCCTCCGCCACCTGGACCGCCGGCGGCGGCGAGGAGCCCACCCCCTCCCCGTCCCCGTCCGAGGAGCCCAGCGAGTCCCCCTCGCCGACCCCGGGCCCGACCCCGACGCCGTCGGAGTCCCCCTCCACCCCGGCCTCCCCGAAGCCGAGCGCCCCGGACGATGACCGTCCGGCCCTGCCGGTCACCGGTGGCGCCCTGGCCGGCCTGGTCGCCGCGGGCATCGCCGCCCTCGGCGCCGGCGGCGGTGCGATCTACCTGAGCCGCAAGCGCAAGGCGGCCGGTACCTCCACCGAGGACTAAGGCCACCTCGTGAGAGCCCCCTCCCGGGATTCACCCGGGAGGGGGCTTTCGCGTGTACACCGTTCGCCCCGCCCGCGCGTCCTCTTCCCGGGAGCCGCGAACCGCGCTCCGGGGCCCCGCCCCTCTCGGCTTGGTGGGGACATCCCATATCGCTAATATCGGTCACGCGGTATTCGCCGACTCCCCGCTCACCCTCCTCACGGTGTTCCTCCTGCCGTGCGAGCATCCCCTGGTCCCTCCGCGGACACCACCGCAGAACTCAAGGAAGAGACGTGACGAACGTGTCCCTCCCCCGTGCCCTCGGGCGCACGACCGTCGCCGCAGGCGCGGCAGCCCTCCTCGCCCTGGGCCTGGCCGCCCCGGCCGCCGCCGACAACGCCGTCCGCGCGCAGTACACGGGCACCACCGGCCCGAACAGCGTCCAGATCACCATGGGCGGCCAGAACGTCGGCGCGACGATGTTCGAACTCACGCTGGAAGGCGGGGACACCTTCAGCGCGTACTGCATCGACCTGGAGACGAGCACCCGCAACAACGCCTGGTACGTCGAGGACGCCTGGGCGAACTACCCGGGCAAGGGCGACTTCACCGCGCCGGGCAAGGTCCACTGGATCCTCCAGAACAGCTACCCGACGGTCTCCGCCCAGGAGCTCGGGCAGCAGGTCAACCTGCCCCGCCTGTCCGAGTCCCACGCGATGGCCGCCACCCAGGCCGCCATCTGGCACTTCACCAACGGCGCCGACCTGGGCCGCGCCCCGGCCAACGTCACCAAGGTCTACCGCCACCTGATCGAGAGCGCCGAGGACCTCCCCCAGGAGCCGGGCCCGTCCCTGACCGTCACCCCCGGCACCGCCGAGGGCGAGGCCGGGTCGACCGTCGGCGAGTTCGCCATCGAGACCAGCGCCGCCTCCGTCCCGGTCACCGTCGAGGCCCCCGCGGGCGTCGAGCTGGTGGACCTGGAGACCGGCGAGGCCGTCTCCGCCGTCGAGAACGGCGACAAGGTCGGCTTCGAGGTGCCCGCGGGCACCGAGGCCGGCCAGGCGTCCTTCTCCCTGGAGACCACCGCCGAGGTGTCCGCGGGCCGCCTGTTCAAGGGCGAGGACCCGGCCAAGCCGACCCAGACGCTGATCACCGCCAAGTCCGAGGACGTCACCGTCTCGGCCTCCGCGACGGCCACCTGGACCGCCGGCGGCGGCGAGGAGCCCTCCCCGAGCCCCTCCCCGTCCCCCTCCGAGGAGCCCAGCGAGTCCCCGGAGCCGACCCCGGGCCCGACCCCGACCCCGACGCCGTCGGAGTCCCCCTCCACCCCGGCCTCCCCGAAGCCGACCGCTCCGGACGATGACCGCCCGGCCCTGCCGGTCACCGGTGGCGCCCTCCTCGGCCTGGTCGCCGCGGGTGTCGCCGCCCTCGGCGCCGGCGGCGGCGCGATCTACCTGAGCCGCAAGCGCAAGGCCGCTTCCGGCCAGGAGTAATCCACCGGCCCTGGGGCCCCGTCCTGTTACAGGACGGGGCCCTTTGTCATGTGTTCAACGGACAAAAACCCCAACTGTGGACACAGTGCACTTGAGCCACTACCGAGGGTTGGTCTCATGGAGTCGAATCGCTACCATCGGCCCGGTATCCCCCAGCGGAACAGGTACCCCGCCACCGTTCCCGAGCACCTCTCCCCCTCCGCTCCCCCCGACGGAAAGAGAACCGTGAACACGTCCGCACTCCGCCGCCCCGCCCTCGCCGTGGTCGCCGCCACCGTGCTCCTCGCGGGCCCGCTGGCCCTCCCGGCCGCCGCCGACCCCGTCCGCGGGCGGTACACAGGGGTCGACGAGCACGGGCACGGGATCGTCATGCGGGGCGAGGAGTTCACCACCACCGCGACCTTCGGCCTCGACCTGGGCGACCGCACCCTACCGACCTACTGCATCGACTTCCGGACCGGGATCGTGGGGGACGCCTGGTACGTGGAGGACAGCTGGGCCGACTACCCGGGCGAGGGGGACTTCAGCGAGCCGGGCCGGGTCCACTGGATCCTCATGAACTCCTACCCGGTCGTGGAGATCGGCGACCTGCGCGAGGAGACCGGCATCCCGGGGCTGACCAAGGCCGAGGCCCTGACGGCGACCCAGGCGGCGATCTGGCACTTCAGCAACGGGCTCGACCTGGAACAGGTGGAGCAGAACCCGGACCTGCCCACGGTCTCCGAGGAAGAGGTGGTGGAGCTCTACGAGCTCCTCGTCGCCGACGCGCGGGAACTGCCCGACGAGCCGCCGACCGCCCTGTCGGTGTCCCCCGAGGAGGCGTCGGGGCTGGCCGGGGAGACCGTCGGCGAGTTCACCGTGGAGACCAGCGCCGCGTCGGTGCCCGTCGAACTGGACGCGCCCGACGGCGTGGAGGTCGTCGACCTGGCGACCGGGGAGGCCGTCGAGACCGTGTCGGACGGCGACCGGATCGGGCTGTCGGTCCCGGCGGACGCCGCCGCGGGCGAGGCCGGGTTGACCCTCGCCGCGGAGGCGGCGGTGCTGACCGGGCGCCTGTTCAAGGGCGAGGACGCCGACGAGCCCACCCAGACGCTCATCGCGGCGGCCGACGGCGAGATCACCGTCTCCCGCACGGTGACCGCGGCCTGGGACGAGGCGGGCGGGACCCCGCCGCCGATCGCGAGCCCCTCCGCGAGCCCGGTGGCCGCGGCGGCCGACGACCGCGGCCTGGCCCTGACCGGACCGACCGTCGCCGCCCTGGTGGCGGTCGCGGCGGTCCTCATCCTGGGCGGCCTGGCCTTCCTCCTGGCCGCGCGCCGCCGCCGCACCGCCCGGGACTGACCCCGAACCCGGGGCCCGGACCGTACCCCCCACGGCCCGGGCCCCGCCCCCACCCCCGGGGAGCCGACCACTACCGGAGGCGGCGCGGTGCTCCCGCCCCGCCGGGCCCTCCACCCGACCGAGGCGGCCGGGGCACGGCCGGAGGGCCTTCACCCTGAGGGGCCCCGACCCCCCGGCGCGACCGGGGCCCCGGGGCGGAGGCACACTCACGGCCCGGGCACACGACGGCGCCCGCCGCCCCGGAGGGGGCGGCGGGCGCCGTGCGTCCGTCCTTCGCGCCTACGCGTTGACCGCGTACGGGCTGCGCGCGATGAGCGCGCCGTCCCGGTCGGCCAGGGCGCGCTCGACCGCGGCCGCCACCCGGTAGGTGCGGTCGTCGGCCAGCGGCGGGGCCATGATCTGCAGGCCCACCGGCAGCCCGTCCTCCGGCGCCAGGCCGCACGGCACCGACAGCGCCGCGTTGCCCGCCAGGTTGGACGGGATGGTGCACAGGTCCGCCAGGTACATCGCCATCGGGTCCTCGGCGCGCTCGCCGATCGGGAACGCGGTGGTCGGCGTGGTCGGCGAGACCAGCACGTCCACGCTCTCGAACGCCGCGTCGAAGTCGCGCTTGATGAGCGTCCGCACCTGCTGGGCGCTGCCGTAGTAGGCGTCGTAGTAGCCGCTGGACAGCGCGTAGGTGCCCAGCATGATCCGCCGCTTCACCTCGGGGCCGAAGCCCTGGGCGCGGGTCAGCGACATGACCTCCTCGGCGCTGCGCGTGCCGTCGTCGCCGACGCGCAGCCCGTAGCGCATGGCGTCGAACCGGGCCAGGTTGGACGAGCACTCGCTGGGCGCGATGAGGTAGTACGCCGACAGGGCGGCGTCGAAGCTGGGGCAGGACACCTCGACGATCTTGGCGCCCAGGGACTCCAGCAGCTCCAGGCTCTCGTGGAAGCGCTGGCGCACCCCGGCCTGGAAGCCGTCGCTGTCCAGCTCCTTGACCACGCCGACGCGCAGGCCGTCGATGTCGCCGCGGCGGGCGGCCTCGACGATCGGCGGGACGGGGGCGTCGATGGAGGTGGAGTCGCGCGGGTCGTGCCCGGAGAACGCCTCCTGGAGCAGGGCGGCGTCGAGCACGTTGCGCGCGAACGGGCCGGGAGTGTCCAGGGAGGAGGCGAACGCGATCATCCCGTACCGGGACGAGCCGCCGTAGGTGGGCTTGGCGCCGACCAGGCCGCACACGGCGGCGGGCTGGCGGATGGAACCGCCGGTGTCGGTGCCGGTGGCCAGGGGGGCCTCGAACGCGGCGACGGCCGCGGAGGACCCGCCCGAGGACCCGCCGGGGATGCGGTCGGTGTCCCACGGGTTGCGGGTGACCTGGTAGGCGGAGTTCTCGGTGGAGGAGCCCATGGCGAACTCGTCCATGTTGGTCTTGCCCAGGATGACCAGCCCGGCCTCGCGCAGGCGCGCGGTGACGGTGGCGTCGTAGGGCGGCTGCCAGCCCTCCAGGATCTTGGAGGCGGCGGTGGTGGGCATGTCCTTGGTGACGAACACGTCCTTGTGGGCGACGGGCACGCCGGCCAGCGGGCCCTGCTCCTCGCCCGCGGCGCGGCGGGCGTCCACGGCCCGGGCCTGCTCCAGGGCGGTCTCCCGGCGCACGTGGAGGAAGGCGTTGATCTCGCCGTCCACGGCCTCGATCCGGTCCAGGTAGGCGTTGGCGGCCTCCTCCGCGGAGACCTCGCCCGCCTTGATCGCCGCGCCGAGGTCGGCGGCGCTGAGACTGACGATGTCGCTCATGGCTACTCCTCCTCCCCGAGGATGCGCGGGACCCGGAACCGCTGCTCCTCCACCGCCGGGGCCCCGGACAGGGCCTGCTCCGGGGTGAGGCACGGCCGGGCCTCGTCGGGGCGGAAGACGTTGGTCAGCGGCAGGGCGTGCGAGCTCGGCGGGATGTCGCCCTTGGCGACCTCCTGCACCTTGGCCACGGCGGTGAGGATGTCACCGAGCTGGGCGGCGAGCGTGTCGAGCTCGCTCTCGTCGAGCGCCAGCCGCGACAACCGGGCGAGGTGCGCGACCTCATCGCGGGTGATGGCGGTCATGAGTGTCTAACCGTTTCTTCGGCGGACGGGCTAACCCGTCAATCCTATGGCTCCCCCGCCGTCCCCGGTGCCGGTACACCGAGGCCGGGACCGGGATCACCCGGGTGCCGGCCCCGGCCGGGGCCCTGACCGCCGCCCGCCCCGGCCGGCCCGCTCCCCCGGTGTCCGGTGAGCCAGGCGGGGACGTCGGCGGCGGGCATCGGCCGGGCGAAGTAGTGGCCCTGGGCGGCCTGGCAGCCGGTGTCGCGGGCCGCCTCGGCCAGGGCCCGGGTCTGCACGCCCTCGGCGGTGGCGCGCATGCCGAGCGCGTTCACCAGGGCGATGGCGGCGCGGACGACGGTGGGGCCGTTGCCGGTGCCGTCGGTGAGCCGGGCGGTGAACGACCCGTGGATCTTGACCTCGTCCAGCGGCAGCCCGGCGAGCTGGACCAGGGTGAAGTGGCCGGTGCCGAAGTCGTCGAGGGCCAGCCCCACCCCCAGGTCGCGCAGCCGGTGGACGGCGGCGGTGGCGGCCTCGGTGTCGGTGATCAGGGCGTTCTCTCCGATCTCCAGCACCAGCCGCTCGGGCGGGACCCCGTGTTCGGCCAGGGCGGCGGCCACGGTGTCGGGCAGGTCGGGGTGCAGGAGTTCGCGCACGCCCAGGTTGACGGAGACGGGCAGCATGACGCCGCGCTCGCGCCAGCGCGCGGCGCGGGCCAGGGTGATGTCCAGGACCTGCCCGGTGAACGCCCGGAACAGGTGGGACTCCTCCACGACCGGCATGAACTCCCCCGGCTCCAGCAGCCCCCGGGAGGGGTGCCGCCAGCGGGCCAGGGCCTCCAGCCCGACGGCGTGCCCGTCGTCCAGGCTGACCTTGGGCTGGTAGTGCATCTCCAGGGCGCCCTCGGTGAGCCCGCGGCGCAGTTCGCTGAACAGGCTGAGCCGGGCGGTGGAGTTGCGGTCCTTGCCGGGGTCGTAGGACTCCACCCCCGAGCGGGCGGACTTGGCGACGTACATGGCGACGTCGGCACGCTGCATGAGGTGCTCGAAGTCGACGGCGTCCTCGGGGTGCAGGGCGATGCCGATGCTGGCCTCCAGGTCGAGGTCCATGCCGTCCAGGCGGACGGGTTCGCTCAGGGCGCCGCGCAGCCGGGTGGCGACCTCGGCGGCGGCCTCGGTGTCGCGGATCTGGGGCAGCAGCACGGCGAACTCGTCGCCGCCGAGCCGGGCGACGAGGTCGCCGGGGCGGACGCTGTGGGTGAGCCGCCCGGCGACCGTCTGGAGCAGCCGGTCGCCGGTGGGGTGCCCCAGGGTGTCGTTGACCTCCTTGAACCGGTCCAGGTCGAGCAGGAGCAGGCCGACCCGGCCGCCGCGCCGCCGGGCGGCGTCGATCTCCTGGTGGGCCCGGACGGTGAGGAGCTTGCGGTTGGCCAGCCCGGTGAGCTCGTCGTGGTTGGCCTGGTGGTCGCGTTTGACCGACAGCAGGGCGCTGCCGTGCAGGGCGAGCAGCGGCAGCGCGAACAGCGGCACGTACAGCACCGAGTGGGTCGCGGTGACGGCCACGAGGGGCGCCAGCGCGATGAGGACCGCGTTGACCCGGGCCTGGCGCCCGATGCCCTTGAACAGGACCTGGGACAGCGACACGCGTTCGTGCATGGCGACGGCGCAGGTCACCAGCACCCGGTTGACCGCGAAGTAGGCGGCCCCGGCCAGGCCGACGGCGATGAGGCCCTCTCCGGCGGGGATCCAGCCGGTGGCGCGCAGCGGCGGCAGGACCAGGCGCAGGACGGCGTCGGCGGCGCCCAGGGACAGCACGTACTGGGCGGCGTTGAACGCGGTGCGGTGGGCGGCGTGGCCGCGGGCGAACCCGGCGATGACGGTGGCGGCGGCCTGGACGAGCCCGGCCAGGGGCAGCCCCTGGAAGATGACCAGGGCCAGGGAGAACGGCAGCGAGGTGGGGACGCCGTCGCCGGGCGCCTGTCCGGGGATGGCGATGGGGCGCAGCTCGCCCAGCACGACCATGACGAGCAGGACCCAGGTGAGGGGTTCGACGGCGTACCGGAGCAGGTCGGGACCGGCCCACGGCAGGGCGGCGGCGAGCAGGAGCGTCCCGGAGACGACGGTGCCCGCCATGTACAGCCAGAGCGGGGTGCCGGCGCGGGGGCCGATGTCCCGGGTGCTGATGGGGTCTCTCATGCGTGCTGTCCTCATGAGGGGGACGCGGAGACCGGCGGCACCGTCGGTGCCACCGCTCCTGATGGTTCCGGCCTGCGGGAGCGGTCACCCCTCCATGACCGAATCCCGGGATCGGTGGTGCCCGTTTCACGGGGTGCACTGTCCACCTTACGCCGCTTCGTCACCAAGTGTCGCCTGTTCGGAACTATCAGTTAACCAAGACGCGGGTCGATTGTGACGTGAACCGGGAAAAAGATACGGCGGCCCGGAACGAACCCCGATCCGCACGCCCGCAGAACAGGCGTGCGGCTCCGGGCGTGCCGGGCCGCCGTATCCGGTGCGCTACTCCTGCGCGGGGGCCTCCTCCGCCGCGGCCCCGGAGCCGTCCCCGGCCTTTTCGGCCCCGGCCTCGGCCCCAGCGGCGTCCCCGTCCCCGGGCTCCTCCTCCGGCGGGTTGATCCGCACCTTCTCCGCCGCCTCGGGCCCCGCCTCCAGCAGCACGCGGAACCCCTGCTCGTCGAGGATCGGCACGCCCAGCTTGACGGCCTTGTCGTACTTGGACCCGGGGCTGTCGCCCACCACCACGAACCCGGTCTTCTTGGACACCGACGCCGTGGCCCGGCCGCCGCGTTCGGCGATCGACTCCTTGGCCCCGTCCCGGGTGAAGCCCTCCAGCGAGCCGGTGACCACCACGGTCACTCCGTCCAGCACGCCCGAGAGGGCCTCGTCGACCTCGTCCTCCATGCGCACCCCGGCCGCCGCCCACTTGGCGACGATCTCCCGGTGCCAGTCGACCTCGAACCACTCCCGGATGGAGCGGGCGATGGTCGGGCCGATCCCGTCCACCGCGGCCAGCTCCTCCTCCGAGGCGGCGCGGATGGCGTCCATCGACCGGAAGTGCCGGGCCAGGTCCTCGGCGGCGCGCGGGCCCACGTGCCGGATGGACAGCGCCACCAGCACCCGCCACAGCGGGCGCGACTTGGCGATCTCCAGCTGCTCGAACAGCTTCTCCACGGTCTTCTTGGGCTCGCCCTTGAGGTTGGCGAAGAACGAGACGACCTTGGGCTCGCCGGTCTTGGGGTCGGTCTTGGGCTCGGAGGTGTCGGGGTCGAGCACGTGGGTGCGGATCGGCAGCAGCTGCTCGACGGTGAGGTCGAACAGGTCGCCCTCGTCCTTGAGCGGGGCGTCGGCGGGCTCCAGCGGCTGGGTCAGCGCGGTGGCCGCCACGTACCCGAGCGCCTCGATGTCCAGGGCCTTGCGGCCGGCCACGAAGTACACCCGCTCGCGCAGCTGTCCGGGGCAGGACCGGGCGTTGGGGCAGCGCAGGTCGACGTCGCCCTCCTTCTGCTGGCCCAGCGGCGTCCCGCACTCGGGGCACTTCTCCGGCATGACGAACGGCCGCTCGCCGCCGTCGCGTTTCTCCACCACCGGCCCGACGATCTCGGGGATGACGTCGCCCGCCTTGCGCAGCACCACCGTGTCGCCGATGAGCACGCCCTTGCGCTCGACCTCCTGGGCGTTGTGCAGGGTGGCGAACTCCACCTCGGACCCGGCGACGAACACCGGCTCCATCACGCCGTAGGGGGTGACCCGGCCGGTGCGGCCCACACCGACCTTGATGTCCACCAGCTTGGTGGTGACCTCCTCCGGCGGGTACTTGTACGCGATCGCCCAGCGCGGGGCGCGGCTGGTCGACCCCAGCCGCCGCTGGAGGGCGAAGTCGTCCACCTTGATGACGATGCCGTCGATCTCGTAGGCGGGCTCGTGCCGGTGCTCCTGGTAGTGGGCGACGTAGGCGCGCACCTCGTCCATGGTGGACACGACCTTGTAGCGGTCGCTGAGCGGCAGCCCCCACTCCCCCAGCAGGGCGTACGCCTGCGACTGGCTCGTGAACCGCACGTCCTCCGAGCCCTGCGCCGGGGTGTAGGCGCCCACGCCGTGCACGATCATCGACAGCGGCCGGGTGGCGGTGACCCGCGGGTCCTTCTGCCGCAGCGAGCCGGCCGCGGCGTTGCGCGGGTTGGCGAAGGGGGTGTGCTCGCCGGTCTCGGTGATGCGCCGGTTGAGCGCCTCGAACGCCTCCACCGGCAGGAACACCTCGCCGCGCACCTCCAGCAGCTCGGGCGCCGGGCGCACGCTCTCGTCGAGCTGCTCGGGCACGACGTCGATGGTGCGGATGTTGAGGGTGATGTCCTCGCCCACCCGGCCGTCGCCGCGGGTGGCGGCGCGCACCAGGCGGCCCTTCTCGTAGACCAGGTCCACGGCCAGGCCGTCGATCTTCAGCTCGCACAGGTAGGCGCCCACGGGCACCTCCGCCGAGGCGCGGTCCGCCCAGGCGTTCAGCTCGTCGAAGTCGAAGGCGTTGCCCAGGCTCTCCATCCGCACCAGGTGCTCGACCGCGGCGAAGTCGACGCTGATCGGCGCGCCGACCTTCTGGGTGGGCGAGTCCTGGGTGATGAGCTGCGGGTGCTCCTCCTCGATGCCGCGCAGCTCGCCCATGAGGGCGTCGTACTCGGCGTCGGAGATGACGGGGTTGCCCAGGTAGTAGCGGTAGCTGTGGTCGTCCAGCTCCCGGGAGAGCTCCTCGTGCCGGTTGCGCGCCTCGTCGGGGATCTCGGTGCTGTTCTCGGGCGCCACGTGGCCGCCTTTCCGTCTCGTGCTCGACTACGACCGGTGGGGCTCGTCCCGCAGGACGCGCGCCCCGTTCCGGACGGCCTTCAGGGCCGCCCGGGCGTGCTCGGGGGAGGCACCGGCCAGCCCGCACGCGGGGGTGGGCACCACCGCACGGGTCAGCAGGTCAGGGCCGAAACCCAGCCGGTTCCACAACTCGCGTACGACCTCGACGTTAGCCGCCGGGTCGGACATTCGGTCGCGCTGCGCGGGGGGCGGATCGACCGCCGGAACGACGCCCAGCATCAGGCCGACACCGGCCTCCACGGCGGTGCCGACCATGTCGTCGTGGCGCCGGTCGAGCAGCGCGGCGTCCAGGCCCAGCGCCCGCGCGCCGCTGCGGCGCAGCAGGTCGAGCGGGGCGTTGGCGGCGCAGCAGTGGACGACGGGCACCGCCCCGGCCTCCTCGACGGCGCCGAACAGGGTGCGCAGCACCTCCTCCACGCGGACCCGGTCCACCGCGCGCAGCCGCCCGTAGCCGCTGGCGGTGGGCAGGGCGCCCATGAGGACGGCGGGCAGGGAGGGCTCGTCCACCTGGACGAGGAGGCGGGCGCCGGGCACCCGCTTGCGGGCCTCGGCGATGTGCGCGAGCACCCCCTCCAGGTGGGAGGCGGCCAGGTCGCGGTAGGCGCCGGGGTCGGCGGCCATGCGCTGGCCGTTGCGCAGTTCGACGGAGGCCGCCATCGTCCAGGGGCCGGCCACCTGGATCTTGAGGGCGCCCTCGTAGGCGTGGGCGTGCTCGGCCAGGAGGTCCAGGTCGCGGGAGAGGAAGCCGCGGGCGCGGTACAGGTCGCGGCCGGGCGAGTCGGCGACGCGCCAGCCGGTGGGCTGCACCTCGACGGGGAACTCCACCAGGAGCCCGGCGGTGCGGCCGATGACGTCGGCGCCGACCCCGCGGCCGGGCAGCTCGGGCAGGTGCGGCAGGTCGGGGAGTTCGCCCAGGACGGTGCGGACCGCCTCGTCGGGGTCCTCTCCGGGCCAGGACCCGACCCCGGTGGAGGAGGCGGCGGGCCAGGGGTAGGGGTGCTGTTCGCTCACATCGCCCAAGGTTAGGGCAACGGCGGGCCAAGGAACGGTACGGCGCGGCCGCCCGGCCGGTCCGGCGCCGGGAGGGGGCGGCGCGGCGGGACGCGGGGCGGGGTCAGCCGGCGGCGGTGCGCTCGGGGGCGGAGCCGGTTCCGGAACCGGTGCCGTTCTCGGCCCCGGGCTCCTCTGCTTCGGGCTCCTCGTCCCCGGTGCCGGGCCCGGCCGCCCGCGCCCCGCGGCTCCGGCGGCGCAGCAGCACCATGGCGGTGACCAGCACGGCCGCCGCCGCGACGACGCCCACGGCGGTCCACGGCGAGTCCAGGAAGAGTTCCAGCCAGGTGCCGACGATCCCGGAGATGACCATGCCCCACAGGCCCGCCCAGGCCAGGCCGCCCAGGAACACGGCGGCGAAGTAGCGCGGGAAGCGCATCCGCACCACGCCCGCGGACAGGTTGATGGCGGTCTGCATGCCGACGGTGAAGAAGCTCAGGGTGACCACGGGGGCGCCGTAGCGGTCCACGAGGCTCTTGGCCCGCTCCAGGCGGGGCCCCAGGCGGGCGCCCATGCGGCTGCGGTTCACCCCGGCGCCCAGCCCGCGGCCGATCCAGTACGTCGCGGGGGCGCGCAGCAGGATGACGACGAGCAGGGTGAAGTAGACGACCCAGAAGGGTTGTCCTTCGAGGAAAGCGAACTGGGGCATGGACGGGTCTCCCAACCTTGACCCCCCTGAGTTTGCATTGCCTTACCTAACCCGGGCAAGGGGCGAAGGTCGGAACGTGACCGAAAAGCCGCCCCGTTCGTCCCTTTTTGTCCGATGGGTGGCGAGACTCACGCCCCGCCCGCCCGCGGCTCACTCCCAGGTCAGGCGGACACCGCCGCGCGCGACGTCGCGGAGATCGTCGCCGACCCCAGCACCGTGTCGCCCCGGTCCCCGTCGTAGACCACCACGGCCTGCCCGGTCGCCACCCCGGTGGCGGGCTCGGCCAGCCGCACCACCAGCTCGGGGCCGTCCGCGCCGTCCCGCTGGTGCACCTCGGCCCGGTACACCTCGCCGTGGGCGCGCAGCTGCACGTGGCAGCCGACGGGCTCGGCGGGCGGCTCGGCGCCGCTCCACACCGGGCGCACCCCGGTGATCGTGTCCACCCGCAGCGACTCGCGCGGGCCCACCGTCACCGTGTTGTTCACCGGCTCGATGGACAGCACGTAGCGCGGGTTCGGGGAGCCGCCCAGGCCCAGGCCCTTGCGCTGGCCCACCGTGAACGCGTGCGCCCCGCCGTGCGAGCCCAGCACGTTGCCGTCCTCGTCGAGGATGTCCCCGGGCCGCTCCCCCAGCCTGCGGTTGAGGAACCCGGCGGTGTCGCCGTCGGCGATGAAGCAGATGTCGTGGCTGTCGGGCTTGTCGGCCACCGACAGGCCGCGCCGCTCCGCCTCGGCCCGCACCTCGGCCTTGGTGCAGTCGCCCAGCGGGAACATCGCGTGCTCCACCTGCTCGGCGGTGAGCACGCCCAGCACGTACGACTGGTCCTTGTCCCGGTCCACGCTGCGCACCAGCCGCCCGTCGACCTTGCGGACGTGGTGGCCGGTGGCGACCGCGTCGAAGCCCAGGGCGACGGCGCGGTCCAGCACGGCCTCGAACTTGATCTTCTCGTTGCAGCGCAGGCACGGGTTGGGGGTGTTGCCGGACTCGTACTCGGCGACGAAGTCCTGCACGACCTCTCGGTCGAACTCCTCCGACATGTCCCACACGTAGAAGGGGATGCCGATGACGTCCGCGGCCCGGCGGGCGTCGTGGGAGTCCTCCACCGTGCAGCACCCGCGGGCGCCCGTGCGGTAGGACTGCGGGTTCTTGGAGAGCGCCAGGTGGACGCCGGTCACGTCGTGGCCCGCCTCGGCCACCCGGGCCGCGGCGACCGCGGAATCGACCCCGCCCGACATGGCGGCCAGTACACGCAAAGTCATAGTGCTTCCAGCCTATGCGCCCGTCGGGGGTGTGCGGGGCGGGTGTGGTCGTCCGCTCTGCGAAAATCGACCCATGGCTCTGTTCCGTCGTCGCCGCTCCAACGACACCACCGATTCGACCGCCGCGATCACCGCGTTCTGGGAGGCCTGGCCGTCCCTGCGCGACCCCCTGGCCGAGGCCGCCGAGGCGGACCGCCCGGTCTCCGACGAGGCCGCCGAACGGGTGACCGCGCTGGTCAAGGCCGTGCACCCGGACCTGGACTGGGAGGTGGGGCCCGCGCCGAGCGCGCCCGCCCCGGACCTGACCGACCTGGACCTGTCGATGGACGTCGACCCCGACGAGCTGCTGGCGCGGCTGGCCGCGCTGGACGACCCCGGCTCCCTGGCCGAGCCCGCCGCCCACGCCCTCACCCTGCGTCCGGGCGCCTCCGACGACGCCCGCATCCAGTCCGAGCGCTGGGCGCGCTCGGCCCCCGAGGACGGCGCCTGGCGGTTCCTCCCGGCGCGGCCCGCCGACCACGACGGCCTGACCCGGACGGTGACCTGGGACGGCCACGAGCTGGACCTGTCCCACGTGTCGGTGTCGATGCGCGTGAACCACGCCACGGGCCGGATCGAGGTGGGCGTCTACCACCCGGACAACATGTTCCTCTCCGAGGAGGTGCGCCGCTCCCTGGCGGACCACGTGGTGATGCTCGCCCTGGGCGAGGACGACATGGTGCGCTACATCGCCAAGGTGGACCCGCTCGACGAGTCGCCCATGGACCCGCTGCCGCCCACGTCGATCCCCGCGACGGTGCGCCAGATGGTGGACATGCTCGGCGGCGGCGAGGGCGGCTGGGTCACCCTGCACGGGACCGGCCCGGGCCGCGGGCGGGTGACCTTCTCCGCCCGCCATCCGCTGACCCGCCGCGACTTCCCGGCGCTCACCCTGGCCGTGCGCGTGATCGTGCCCTACGCCGAGACCGCCGCCGACGGCAGCCCCGGCGAGTCGTCCGAGCTGGCCCTCCAGGACCTGGAGAACCGGCTCAACCGGGTGCTGGGCGACAACGGCGCGCTGTTCATGCACCAGACCGTGCCCGGCCGCAAGGACATGCTGTACTACCTCGACCCCGACTCGGGCGCGCTGGCCCCGTTCGAGGAGGAGCTCAAGGGCTGGGCCGAGGGCGACCTCAAGCTCAGCACCCAGCTGGACCCGGCCCGGAGCGTGTTCGGCGGCCTGCTGCGCCCCTACCGCTCCTTCTTCAAGAACTGACGCGTCAAGCGGGGCGGGCCGGGCGTGGACTCCCGTTGACCGTGGGACGACCCGGTGCGGACCCTCCCGCACCGGGGGCGCCGCGCGGGTCAAGCCCTGTCACCGCGTTGCACATCTGGCGCTCAAGCCCCAAGAGGCGTAACGTGGCCTCCCCGCCAGGAGGATGATTCGGCCTGATGGACGGTGTGCTTCCCCGCGCTCCCACGGGCCGGCCACGGATCGCCGCGGTCGGTGCGATCCTCGCCCTGTGCCTGGTGGGCGCCCCGCTGATGTCGCTCTTCCCGCTGGCGCTGTGGGAGTTCTCCCGCGCCCTGACGCTGAGCGACGCGGGCATGGGGCTGTTCCTGCTCGCCCCGGTGGTCACCGGGGTCGTCCTGCTCATGGCGTGGATGGCCGACCGCTGGCTGGCCGGGTTCGGCGTCGTGCACGCCCTGACCTGCTCGGTGCTGGTGACCGGCACGGCCATGGCGGTGCCGGTCGTCGTGTCGTTCCTGGCCCCGGACGCCGCCCCGCTGCCGGGCGGCCCCAACGTCAACATCCCATTCCTGACCGGGGTGATCTCCACCCTGGGCCTGGGCGCCGCCATGCTCTCCACCCGGCTGCCGGGCGCCCGAGCCCCGGGCACGCTGCCCGCCGTCGCCGTGGTGTTCGTCCTGCTGCTCCTGCTCCCGGTGCTGTCCGAGGCGATGCGCGGCCACACCGCCGCCGAACGGGCCGGGGCGCTCATCCGCGGCTACGGGCGGCCGATCACCGTCCTGGACCACCCGGACTGGACGCTGGCCGCCGCCCACCGCACCCACCAGGGGCTGCGGCTCACCTACCTCGACGGCGACGGCGCCCCGCTGTACGTGGTCACCTGGGACCGCGCCTCCGAGGGGATCGACCAGGGCTGCGACTACCCGGGGACGCGGTGCGTCCGCAGCGGCGACACCGTCGCCGTCCACCACTCCGCGACCGAACCGGCCGAGCTGCGCGTCGCCATGGGCAACGGGCGGATCGTGAGCCTGTCCCCGGGCTGCGGCCCCGGGGCCGACCTCGCCGCCGCGGCCGACCGCCTGCGCCCGGAGTCCCCGGGCGAGCGCGACCTCCTCGCCGAGGCCCTCGCCCCCCTCCCCTGGCGCTGACGGCCCGCCCCGGGGCCGCCTCATCCGTCGCCGCGTTCGGCGATCTCCTTGACGGCGGCGAGCCTGCGGTCCCATGCCTCGGCGACCCGTTGCAGGTCGCGGCCCACCTCGTCGAGCCGGGAGCCGATCGCCCGGTACACGACCTCGCGCCCCCGCCGGTGCGACTCGACCAGGCCGGCCGCGCGCAGCACCTCCAGGTGCTTGCCGATCGCCTGCCGGGTGACGGGCAGCTCCGCCGCCAGCGCCGACGCCGAGGCGGGCTCGCGGCCCAGGCGCACCAGGACCGCCCACCGGGTCTCGTCGCCCAGGGCGGCGAACACCGTCGCGGTGGCGCCGCCCCCGCCGTCCGGGACGCTCACTTCGGCTCCCCCGCCAGGTGCGCGGTCAGCGCGGCGAAGCCCCCCGCCCAGCCGTCGGCCTCCGCGGCGGCGTTGTCGGCCGCCGCGCCGAACCGGGGCGCGAGCGCGTCGAACCCCGTCTGGGCGACGGTGAGCAGGGTCCCCTTCCCGGAGGGGCGCACCGCCAGCTCGACCAGGGTGGAGCCCTCCTCCCTGGGCTCGGTGTCCGGCTCGGCCGCGATGCGGTAGGCGAACCGGCTCGGGGCCTCGGCCGCCACGACCCGCCCCCGGTAGGTGCCGTGCTCGTCCCAGTGCAGCGTCATGGGCGCCCCGGCCTCGGGGCGGAAGCCGGCGCCGCCGAACGCGTACCAGGCGGCGAAGTGCGCGGGCGTGGTGACGGCCTCCCAGACGCGCTCGGGCGGGGCGTCGATGTGAACGGCCCGGTGCACGGTCAGCGGGTCCACGTGCTCGCGGGCGGCGGCCAGTTCGATCCGCCAGCCCTCGGTGTTCTCCTCCAGTCGGCGGCGCCGGTCGGCCTCGGTTCCGCCGAGGGTGTCGAACCCGCTCTCGACCACGGTGAGGCGCACCCCGCCGGGGCGTTCCTCCAGGTGGAACTCGACCAGGGTGGAGGCGTCGCTGTCGGCGTCCAGCCAGCGGAACGCGGCGTAGCCGTGCGGGTCGAGCTTCTCGGTGCGGAAGCGGAAGTCGCCGTGCACGGGGTCGCGGACGATGTCGGTGTCGCCGTCGCGGTCGATCCTGTGGTCGATGACGGCGCCGTCGTTGATGAACCATCCGGGCCGGGTGACCAGGTCCCAGACGCGCTCGGTCGGGGCGTCGATGTCGATGGAGCGTTCGATCCGGTCGGTGTCGGTCATGGTGGAGCCCTCCTCTAGTGCAACCCCAGAGTTGCACAGCGAAGGCCAAGGTGCAACCAAGGGGTTGCATCGCCTTCTTTGCGACACGCCCTCCGGTTGCGTCGCGGGAACGGCCCGCGCGGCGATCCTGAGGTGGTGGAGACGACGATGCCCGCCGCGTCCGCCGCCCGCGGCCGCCCCGTGAGCGAGCCCGGGCCCGACCGCCGCACGCCGTGGCCGCCGGCGCCGCCGCGGGGGGCCGACCGGTGACCGGGGCCGAGTGGGGCGACGAGGAGCTGTTCGACGAGCTGCTGCACCGCCTGAGCCCGGGGGACCGCGCGGCGATCGCGTCCCCGGACCGCACGACGGTGCTGCTGGACGGCGGGGACGGCGGGAAGCCCTTCATCCTGCACGTGGATCCGGCCGCCCTGGGTGTCCGGCTGCGGACGACGGCCCGGGAGGCGCGGGAGGTCTTCCCCGACGCGGAGCCGCTGATCGCCGCACTCCGGCTGTTCCTGGTCCACGTGGACGAGGCCGTCGACACGGCCCCGCCGGACCACCGCCACCTGGCCCTGGAACCCGGGGGCGTCCGCGCCCACCGCGTCTGGGCCTGACGGCCGGTCCCGGAATGTCCGAGGGGCGCGGCATGCTCCTCCCATCGGCACGGCGCACCGGGGACGACTCGGGAAGGCGCCCGGTGAAAGGACTCCCCATGTCGTTCCAGGCCTACCTCGACACCATCGAGGACAAGACCGGTCTCACCCCTCGGCAGCTGGTCGACCTCGCCAGGGGGCGCGGTCTCGACGCCCCCGACACCAAGGCCGGGGTCATCCTCGCCTGGCTCAAGGAGGACTACGACCTCGGCCGCGGCCACGGCATGGCCCTGGTCCACGTCATCAAGAAGGGGCCCAAGATCGACGCCAAGCACGTCGGCACCACTGGCTCCCACCGGGACGAGTCCGACACCCTCTGGCTCGACGGCAAGGCCACCCGCCCCTGACCCCTCCCCTCCCCCGGGCCCGCGACGGCCCCAGGAGGCACCGCCCGAACGGTGCGCCGGGGGCCGTCGGCGTTCAGGCGAGGGCGGTCGCGACCAGCGCCGTCGCGCCCCCGCCGAAGACCACCGTGTTGCGGATCCACTGCTGGAGCCGCACCCAGCTCGGGAAGGCGTCCTCCGCGGCCTTCAGGAACGCGGGGACGTCGATGCGCAGCAGCTCGGGGTCTCCCTTGCGTTCGAACGCGGTCCGCACCGACGAGGCGGCCGTGAGGTTGCTCCAGACGATCAGCCCGTTGCCGACCAGCACCAGCGGCATGAGCACCAGTCCGACCGGCTGCGCCCAGGGCGCGCCGGCCAGGTTGAGCGCGGCCAGGGCCACCATGAGCACCGCCACGGAGACGGGGGCGGCCGTCTCGTGGCCCCCGGCGTCGAACCTCATCCCGTTGTCGGCCAGGACGCCGCCCCGCACGCCCTGCCGGGCGAGTTCGGCCTCGGCCGCGGCCGTGGCGCGGGCTCCGAAGCGGTGGCGCACCAGGGGGATGCTCACGAAGGCGGCGGCGATGAGCAGCTGCATGACGGCGGCGAGAACGTACATGGGGGGCCTCCCGGCCAGAGGACTTGATCTAAGTTCAAGTGGATCGTAGCCCAGCACTTGAACTTAGTTCAATAGAGTTGTCGAACTAAGTTCAAGTCCGGTGTCCGACCTAGGATGAGCGCCATGCCCCGCAACACCCTGACCAAGCCCCAGATCGTCCGGGCCGCCATCGACCTCCTCGACGAGGAAGGGCTGGACGGCCTGAACATGCGCGCCCTGGGCCGGCGGCTCGGCGCCGCCCCGACCGCCGTCTACTGGCACGTCGAGAACAAGGACGAGCTGATGCTCCTCGCCGGCGACCACGTGTGGGAGGAGATCCCGCTCCCCGCCGCCGAACCGGCCGACTGGCACGCCGCCGCCCGGGCCCTGGCCACGGACCTGTACGCGATGTTCGGCCGGCACCCGTGGCTGGTGCAGGCGTTCGGCTCCCACCTTCTCTACGGCCCCAACAAGAGCCGCTACGACGACCGCTGCCTCGCCGTCTACGAGGCGGCCGGGCTCACCGCCCCGGAGGCCGACCTGGCCGCGGCCGCCGTCTTCACCTACGTCCTGGGCAACACCCTGGGCGCCGCGGCCACCGCGTCGCTGTCCCGCCGCATCCGCGTGCGCGGGGGCGACCCGGAACAGGAGATCCCCCGGGCGGTGGAGCAGGCCACCGCCGTCGCCCGGGAGTTCCCGCGGCTGCGCGAGCGCGTCGACTCCCCGGCCGCCGCGTACAACGCCGCCCCCGACTCCGCCTTCTCCCACGGGCTCGCCCTGCTCCTCGACGGCATCGGGGCGAAGGCGGTCCGCTGAGGAGGCCCGGGGACCGTCGGCGTCCGGTCCCGGTCCGGGGCGGGGCTCAGGCGGGGTCGCGGTCCGGGCCCGCCGCCCCGCGCACCATGGCCGCGACGAGCCTGCGCACGTCCGCCTGGCCGAACGCCCCCGCCGGCCCGGTGACCAGCGTGAACAGCGCGCCCCCGTAGAGCGTGGCCAGGGTGGCCACCGCCCCCGGCGGCACCGACGTCCCCAGCACCTCGTGCAGGTCGACGGTGTCGGCCAGCACCGCCCGCTCCAGCCGACCCAGCACCTCCTCCAGCGCGGGCCGCCGCCGGGCCTCCAGCCGGAGCTCGAAGATCGCCAGGTAGCGGTCGCGCAGCACGGTCGCCGCGCCCCACAGCGACGCCGCGATCATGTCGGTCAGCTCCTCGGGCCCGGTCGGCCCGGCCATCCCCTCCGTCGCGGCGGCCATGTCGGCGGTGTGCAGCTCCAGCACCCGTTCCGCGGCGGCGACCAGCAGCGCCTCCCGGTTCCGGAAGTAGTTGGTGGCCGTCCCGGCGGGCACCCCGGCGCGGGCCTCCACCGCCCGGTGCGTGACCCCGTGCATCCCCTCCTCCGCCAGCAGCGCGATCGCGGCGTCGGCGAGGGCCCGGCGTCGGCGCAGGTTGGCGGGTGGCATGGGGCCGAGTATAGGACTCGGCCGCTTACCACTACCATCGTATTGAATGGTGGTGGAGGACCGAGGCTTGGAGGGATCATGGGCGGCGGAACACTGACGGCGACGGTGGTCGGCGGCGGCATCGCGGGGCTGGCCGCGGCGACCGCGCTCGCCCGGGCGGGCTGGCGCACGACCGTGCTCGAACGCCGCACCGGCGGCCCCGAGGTCGGCGCGGGCGTCGCCGTCCCCCGCAACGGCGTCGCCGCCCTCGCCGCCCTGGGCATCGGCGGCGACCGGCTCGCCTCCCTGGGCCACGAGACCGTCGGCACCGGGTTCCGGGACACGCTCGGCCGCCCGATCCTGCTCATCCCGGACGACCTCGAAGAGGTGCGCGAGGCCGTCACCATCCGGGGCTTCCACCGCCGGCGCCTGCACGCGGCCCTGGCCGACGCCGCCCGCGACAGCGGGGTGGAGGTGGTCACGGGCGCCCGGGTCGCCAACCTGTCCGCGGGGACGCCCGGCGGGCCGCGCGCCGCCGTGTCGTGGCGGGACCCGGCGAGCGGCGAGGTGCTGCGCGCCGACGCCGACCTGGTCGTGGGCGCCGACGGGATGTGGAGCGCGGTGCGCGGCGTCCTCTTCCCGAGGGTGCACCCGGCGTACAGCGGCAGCACGAGCTGGCGGGCGATCGTCCCGGACACCGAGCGCGACGGACGCCTCTTCGAGTACTGGGGGCCGGGCGCGGAGTTCGGGGTCATGCGGGTGAGCGACACCGAGCTGTACTGGTACGGCTACGTGCGCGCCCCGCGGGGCGCGGTCGTGGCCGACGAGCTGGCGACGGCCCGCGCCCGCTTCGTCGGCTGGGCGCCGGAGGTCACCGGGCTCATCGAGCGCACCGACCCGGCCGACCTGATGCGGCACGACGTCCACCACCTGCGCGGCGGGCTGCCGACCTACGTGCGGGGGCGGGTCGTGATGATCGGCGACGCCGCGCACGCGGCGCTGCCCACCATGGGCCAGGGCGCGGCGACCGCGCTGGAGGACGCGGTGGCGCTCGGCACGCTGGTCGCGGCCCCGGTCGCGGCGGGCGCGGACCAGGCGGAGGCGATGGCCCGCTTCGACGCCGAGCGCCGCCCCAAGTGCCGGAGCATCGCCCGGCAGGCCGCGTTCATCGCCCGGGTGGGCGCGGACCTGGGCGGCGGCTGGCGGCAGTCGGTGCGCAACGCGCTGCTGCGCCGGGTGCCCGCGCGGGCGCTCGCCCTGGCGGGTTCCTCGGCGGTGGGCTGGGACCCCGACCCGGCCGTCCTGGGCGGCCCGTCCGGACCGGGAACCGATCCGGAACGCCCCTGACGGCTCCGGCGGACGGGGTAGGTCCTCCCGGGAGGGCACACGGACGGTGAAGGGGGAACCGATGGGCGACGCCACGGGGTCGGGACGCGGCCGGGGCACCCGGCCGCTGCGCGGGGTCGGCGGGCTCAGCCGCGCCGAACTGGACGCGGCCCGCGACCGGCTGCTGCCGGACCTGCTCGCGCCGGGGATGAAGGTGGTGTTCTGCGGGGTGAACCCGGGGCTGACCACCGCCGTGCGCGGCCACCACTTCGCCGGTCCGGGCAACCGGTTCTGGCCCGCGCTGGCGCTGGCCGGGTTCACGCCCGAGGTGCTGCCCCCGGAGCGGGAGGGCGAGCTGCGGGGGTGGCGGCTCGGGCTGACGAACCTGGTGGCCCGGCCCTCCCGCGGCATCGACGAGCTGACCCCCCAGGAGTACGCCCGGGGTGCGGAGCTGCTGCGCGAGAAGGTGCGCAAGTGGGAACCGGAGTGGCTGGCGATGCTGGGCGTGACCGCCTACCGCGCGGCCTTCGGGGCGCGAAAGGCCGCGGTGGGGCCGCAGGAGGAGGGGATCGGCGGCACCCGGGTGTGGCTGCTGCCCAACCCGAGCGGCCGCAACGCCCACTGGACGCTCGCCTCCCTGGCCGGGGAGTACGCCCGCCTGCGGGAGGCCGCGGGCCTGCCGGACCTCCATCCCGACCGCCTCCCCTGAGCCCGGCCGCCGACCGGGGGCAGCGGCCGAGGGGCGTCGGCCGGGAGCCGCGCGGGCGCGGCCCGTCGGCGGGCCTGTGTGCGGCCCCGGAGCACGGCCCGGCAGCGGCCCGGGGTGCGGTCCCGGCGCGCGGTTCCGTCGACGGTCCGGGCACGCGGTCCCGGCATGCGGCTCCGGAACCCGGCCCCGGTGTGCGGCACCGCCAAGAGCCCGGTGTGCGCCCCGGGCGTCCTGTCCCGGCGTGCGGCACCGTCAAGGGTCGGGCGTGCGGTCCCGTCGACGGTCCGGGCGTCCGGCCCCGGCATGCGGCTCCGTCAGGGGCCCGGCATGCGGCTCCGTCAGGGGCCCGGCATGCGGCTCCGTCAGGGGCCCGGCGTGCGGCTGCGTCGACGGCCCCGCAACGGTCCGGAGCCCGGTCCCGGCCACCGGTCCCGGAGCACGGCCCCGCCGACGGCCCGGCGCCCAGCCGCCCGGCGGGGCGGCGTCCGCCCGCCGTCCGGCCTCGGTACGGCGCCCGTCCCCGCCGCCCGTGCGGGGGCCGTCAGGCGGGGGTGATGCCCTCGACGATCCGCAGGACCTCCTCGGGGTCGCCCTCGGCGGTGAGGTCGTCGCTCTCCTCCACCTCGGCCCAGTAGGCGTCGTCCACGTAGGAGAGGTGGACGACCACCCCGGGCTCCGGGGAGAAGATCGCCGTCGACCCGTTGTAGTGCCCGTCGCCGTCCGGCAGCTCCCGGGCGGGCGAGTCGTGGAACTCCTCCTCCAGCACGGTCCCGGTGGCCTCGTAGTAGGCGTCGATGTCGGTGAAGTCGTCGCGCCGCATCACGGACACGTACAGGCTGGAGACGGCGACGGCCTCCCGTTCGGCCATCACCTCGCCGAAGTCGTCGACCAGGTGGTCGACCTGGATGGTGTCGGCCAGCCAGGAGCGCTCGACCTCGTGGGTGTCGGGAACGACGTGGCCGTCCCGCTCGGCCAGGGCCGTGTGGTCCAGGTCGTAGGGGGTGCCCGTCACGTCGTCGGGCAGGTGGCCGATCTCGTAGCCGTTCAGGTCGCCCTCGGCGGGCAGGTACCCCTGCGCCTCCAGGAAGGGAGCGGCCTCCTCCAGGGACATGTCCTCGGAGGGCGCCTGGCCGTCCGCGCCCGGGAGCGGCAGCCCGTCCTCCTCCACAGCCCGGACGGAGGCGGCCTCGGGGGTGGGGGCGCAGGCCGTGGCCGCGAGGGCGAGGAGGGCCAGGGCCCCGAAGGCGGTCTTCGCTCGGTTCGTCATGCCCCCATCCTCACCGCGCGGGGGCGGGGGCGCCTGAGTACGGCGACGCGTTCCCTCTGGGGCGGTGAGCGCTTGTGCGCGGACGCCGGACCTGGTAGGCGCGGCCCGGAACGGCGGGGCGCCCCCTCGCGGGGCGAGGGGGCGCCCGGTGTGCCGGATCCCCGGCGGCCGGTCCGGGGCCCTCGGGCGGCGGCGTCAGTCGAAGAGGTCCTCGGCCCGGGAGATGTCGAGGGCCCTGTCCAGCCAGGAGTTCAGGGTGTCGAGGTCGCCGCAGGACCGGATCCGGGTGCGGACGCCGTCGGAGACCGCGATCCCCCTCTTGGCGAGGACGCGGAGCACGCTGTCGGCGACCCCTTCCTCGCGGCCCTCCTCACGGCCTTCCTCACGGCCCTCTTCACGGCCCTCTTCGCGGCCGATGCCGACGTACTTGCGGGCGAAGTCGCTCTGCCATTCGTAGGTGTCCACGGACATCAAGCCCTCCAGCTCCTTACGGGCCGCCTCGTTGAGGCCGGCCAGCACGTAGTCATAGTAGAACGGACGGTTCGTCTCACCGGCGGAGTCCAGCGCCTCGACCAGGGCCTTCAGCACCCGGCCGTCGCGCCCGCCGTGGGCGTGCGCGGACAGCACCGCGAGTTCGGGCAGGGCGCGGGCCCGTTCGGGGTCCACCACCACCGGCATGGTGTCGGGGCCGACCACCAGGGGGCGCAGGGTGAACCCGGGGTGGCCGGTCTCGATCGGCCGCGCGCACCAGCGGGCGACCGCCTCGTCCGGGCAGAGCACCACCAGCACGGCGGGGCATTCGAGGCGCCCGTACAGGGTGGCCAGGTAGGCGGGCAAACTGAAGTGCTTCTCCGTGTCGCGGTCGTTCTGGCGTTCCACGGCCACCGCCAGGACGGGGTGGCCGCCGTCGCGGAGCAGGACAGCGCCGTCGGCGTTCCACTCCTTGGGATCGCAGTTGGTCAGGACGGAGGAGGTCAGGACCGCCTCCGTGTGGCCGGGGACCGGAAATCCCAGGGCCTCGCGCAGCAGGACCGGGACGGTCTCCGGCCTGTTCTGGATCAGCCGGAGCGGGATCTCGTGGGATCGACTCGGCATCGGGCTCCTCGGTCGTTCGTCGCAGGGGTGCGGGGTGGGGGGCCGCGGGCGGGGCCCGCGGCCCGGAGGGTTCACGCGGTCTCGAGCAGGTCGGGCGGATCGGGCGGATCGGGCAGGGTGAACGCCGCCCAGGTGTGGCGGCCCAGGTCGCAGCAGTCGCAGACCGGCCGGTGCCCCCACACGGTCGCGGTGGCCTCGATGAGGAGCAGGCCCCGGCCGCCCTCGGCCAGCGCCCACTCCTCGTCCGTGCGGGCGTAGGGGATGCGCGGGACCCGGCCGCCGGTGCCGCCGTCGTCGGTGAACCCGACGCAGACCCGGCCCCCGATCGCCCACAGGGTCCGGACCACCCGCCCGCCCGAGCGGCCGGAAGCGGTGTACTTGAGACAGTTGGTGAACAGCTCGCTGCCGCAGAGGAGGACCGCGTCGACCGTGTCGGGGGCGAACCCGCGCAGGTCGGCGGCCAGGTCGGAGCGCATCCGGGCCAGCTCGGATGTGGTGCCCGGGTAGCGGCGCGGCGGCCAGGCGCGGACCCCGGTCATACGCCCGCCTCCCTGCGGTGGTTCCGGGCGACCCACACCCGGACGGCCCTCTCCAGGTCGGCGAGGTCCGGCGGCACGAACGGGTCCCGGGCGGGGGCGGGCCGGGGCGCCACGGGGGCGAGCAGGTCCCCGGGGGGCATCGGGCGCGGTGCCGGGATGCGGGGCGGCGCGGAGGGGTCGACAGGTCCGCCGGTCCAGCGGGCCAGGCGGGCGCGGGCGTCGGCCTGCGCGCGGTCGGCGTCCTCGGCGGCGGCCGCGAGGGAGTGTTCGTGGGCGGTGTAGTAGGGCCGGACCAGGGCGACGTCGTCGGCCGGGAGGACCTCGGCGGGCGGCGCGGGGGCGGCCGGGAGGTGCGGGGCGGAACGCCGGGCGGGTCCGGGGTTCGCCGCGTAGCGGCGGACCCGGGTCGACCTGCGGCGGAACCCGAGGAGACGGGTCCGGGAGTGGCGGCCTCGCGGCGGGGAGAGGAGCGCTTCGAGCAGGTGCAGGGCACGGCTCAAAAGCGCGGCGCTAAACTGGCTCACGCTGGCAATCCTTTGGAGTCAAAGTGGTGAA
This sequence comes from Nocardiopsis sp. MT53, assembly GCF_019598965.1. Classification (NCBI taxonomy): domain Bacteria; kingdom Bacillati; phylum Actinomycetota; class Actinomycetes; order Streptosporangiales; family Nocardiopsidaceae; genus Nocardiopsis; species Nocardiopsis sp. MT53. The sequence goes on from NZ_CP080599.1 coordinate 1,009,349, forward strand.
TTGCTGGCCACGACCCCGGGCGCCTTACGAGCGTCGCGGGGTCACTGTTTTCGGTTGTCAGGCAGAGATTATGCGATGGCAGAGACGATAGGGCCTGTTGGGGCGGGATCGGGCCGGGAAAATTTCATGGGGGGGTGTCTGTGCAGGTGGGGGCCTCTCTGGGAATTTTTCTGGCCATTTTCATCAAAGGCGCTATTCGGTCATTCGTCATGAAAAAAGCCCCCGTCCTGGAATTCCAGGTCGGGGGCCCGCACCGCCGCGCGGTCGGCCGGCGGTGCCCGCCGGGGCCGGGCGGCCACGGCCCCGGGGCATGGAGAAGTCCCCCGCGCGGACACGGGGAACGGGGGTGGAACCGGGGGTCAGCGGCCGGTGCGCACCCCGGCGAGGAGCGCGGACCACTCGGTACGGCCGAAGGCCAGGTGCCCGGCCTCGCGGTTCCGGGTGTCGCGCACGTCGGCACCGGTCTCGTGCTCGCGCACCTCCACGCAGTTGCCCCCCGAAGACGAGTAGGACGACTTGTGCCAGAGTTCATTGCTCACAGTAGTTCTTCCAATACCTTTCGCGACTGGCCAGCGGGAAGCGCGGCACCGAGCGCCTGCTTCACCAGACCCTGCAAACGGGCGTACCCGTCGGAGTCTGCGTAGACGACGTTACCGTCCACGTGGTCGCTGGAAACAGCCGTTCCGCCGTCGTGCATGTGGAAGACGAGGAGCATGGACGTCACCCCCAGCAGGAGGGATCCGGAGGGGACCAGGTGGATCCTCACCCGCCCCGCGTCGGTCAGCTCCACCAGGTGGCGCGCCTGCTCCACGCGCACCGCCTCGGGCACCAGCGTCAGCGCCGTCTCCGGGAACACGGCGACGACCTTGGGGTCGTTGTCGCTGCGGAGCTTCTCGTAGCGCCCGCACCGCAGCGCGACCAGTTCGTCCAGGTCGGCGCCGGTCTCGCCCATCAGGGATTCTTCGAAGATCAGCCGTGCGTACGAGGGCGACTGGAGGAGGCCGGGAATCAGCAGCGGCGAGACCAGCTCGATCAGGCGCGCGAGTTCTTCGAGCCGCACCAGGTCGCGCATGTACGCCGGGAGGCCCGCGCCCTCCCTGTCACCGACCCACGCCTTCAACAGGGCGCCGTAGGCCTTGACCGCATCATCGAGGATCTGGACGTTGTCCCGTTGCGGCGTGGTCTTGCCCGCTTCCCACCGGGATACAGACGCCGACGACGTACCCGCGCGCGCCGCGAGCTGCCTTTGTGTTAATCCTGCTAGTTCGCGTGCTTTGGCCAATCGTGCCGGGAATTGCTTTGCAGTCATGTTGCAAAGCCAATCAGAGCGCTACGGCCCCGACCATGTCTTTACGGGAATACTTATCTATCTGGTGGAGCGCGCCCCGCGCGACGACCCTGGGGACATGAACGACACCGCTCACACCCCCGCCGCCGATGACGGAACGGCGGCCCTCGCACTGCGCTCGGCGCTGCGCCGCCGGGGGATCGCCGCGGCGGACGGCGACCCGCCGGGCTCGGTACGCGCCGAACACGCCGGACGCCGGCTCACCGTCCGCCACGCGGACGGCCGGTGGTGGCGGCCGATGCCGGGCCGACCCCACGTCCTCTTCCCGGGCGCCCCCTCCGGCGGCGAGGAGGCCCTGGCCCGCGACCTGGCCGCCGAACTCCTGCGCCGCCTGTGAACGGCCGCACCGGACTCACCTGGGCCGAGTTCGCCCGCCTCGCCGCGCCCCGGACCCGGCCCGAGAACGCCGCGCCCCCGACCGCCGGGCCGCTCCCCCGGCGCACCTCCACGACCCGCACGCCCGTACGCACCACCGAGAAGGAGAACACGATGCCCGAACCGACCACCGCCGCCCGCAAGCGCCGCACCGACCGGCCCGTCACCCGGGTCCAGCGGGAGCGGGCCGACGAACTCTTCGACCGGCTGTCCTCGCTGCTGCGCGACGCCGCCGACCCCACCGTCGACCCGGCGTCCGTCCTGCGCCGCGCCGACCGGGCGTTCGAGGCCCTCCACCGGTACCTGCGGGGCGGCGGCGCCCTGCCCACCCCCTGGCTCGACGCCCGCCGCTGACCCGCCGCGGACGCAGGGAGCCCTCCGGCCGGGCGGTGGGACGGCGGGGCCGCCGGGCGGGGGGACCGCCGCACGGCGGCGCGGGGCCGGTGGGACCACCGCGTGCGCACCCCGTGCGGAACGCCCGTGCTCCGCACGGGACACGCCCCCGCTCCGCCGCCGGGCCACCGGGCGGTTCCGGTGCGCCCGGGGCGGGACCGGCGGATGGGCGTACGGCCGCGCCGGTGTCCGCTCCGCCCGGACGCCGGGGCCCGGAGGGACCCGCGAGCCCACGGGCCGCCGCGCCCCCTCTCGCGCTGCGGGGCCGATGGGCCGCTCGGAACCACGGGCCGCCGCGCCTCCGCCGTCCGGCCAGACCCGAAAGGCCCCACCGGCCACCGTGCCCTCCACCGCGCGGCGGGACCCCGCGGAGCCACCTGCCACCGCATCCCCTGCCGTACGGCAGGGCCCGGGAGGAACCGCCCGGCACCGTGCCCTTCACCGCACGCCGGGACCCGGCGGAGCCCTCGGATCCACGGGCCGCCGCCCCTCTGTCGCCCCATGAGGCCCGGTGGGACCCCCGGATCCACCGGCCGCCGCGCGGTAAGGCCCGAGGGAAGCGGTGGGACCCATGGGCCCGCCGACCGCCTCGGCCCTGCCGTACGGCAGGGCCCGGGAGGAACCGCCGGGCGCCGTGCCCTTCCCCACGCGGCGGGATCCGGTGGGGTGCTCGGATCCACGGGCCGCCGCACTTCTGCCGTAGGGCGAAACCCGAGGGGCCCGGGCGAGGCGCTCGAATCCACCGGCCGCCGCGTCACCTGTTGCGCTGCGGGGCCGGTGGCCGCCCGGTCGCCGCGCCCTCCACCGCGCGGCGGGCCCGCTCACACGTCGCGGTGGTGCCCGTTCCCCTGCGCCGCGGCACCCGCCCCGCAGCCGGCGTCGGCGACCGCCCCGAGGCCCGGCTCCCCGGCCGGGCCGGTGTCCGGTCCCGCGCCCGGTCCGGCCCCGTCGGCCGCGCCCCCGTCACCGCGCTGCTCACGCAGCATCCGGTCCAGCCGCTCCACCTGCGCGCCCAACTGCTCCAGCCGCGCCATGACCTGATCGTGCTGCACGGCCTCCAGCTCCTGGTCCTCCTCCCAGCGCACCTCGTTGACCTCCTGCTCCATGGAGGTCACGATGACGCCGATGACCAGGTTCAGCATGATGAACGCCGTGAGCACGATGTAGATCACGAAGAACATCCACCCCAGCGGGTGGTCTTCGAGGACGGCGTCCGACACGTCCGGCCAGTTCTCCGTGGTGAGCAGCAGGAACATCGTGTACAGCGACGTTCCCAGGTCGCCGAAGAACTCCGGCACGTCCTCGCCGAACAGCTGCTGGGCGATGATCGCCGCGGTGTAGATGGTCACCAGCAGCAGCCCGATGACCGTCCCCATGCCCGGCACGGAGCGGAACAGCGCCGTCATGATCATCCGCATCTGCGGGACCGCCGTGATGATCCGCAGGATCCGCAGCACCCGCAGGATGCGCAGCACGGAGAACGGGCCGGTCGCCGGGATCACCGAGATCGCCACGACCAGGAGGTCGAACCAGTTCCAGGGCGCGCGGAAGAAGTCCCCGCGCCAGGCGTAGAGCTTGAGCCCCATCTCGATGACGAAGACGCCGACGATCACGTGCTCGGCGACCAGAAGATAAGGAAGGGCGGAACCCCCATAAGTCGCCCAACCCAAAATCCCCGCATTGACCAGGATCACCAAAAGCATCACATTGGAGAACCACTGGCTCTCCACCACACGGGTGACCTGTTCCCTGCGCAATGTGCCGTTCCCCTCCGCAATTCCACCCCCGATTCGGACAGTGGCCACCCAGATATATCAAAAGCAACCGAACAACTCTTCGGCGCGTCCCCCGGCGGCGTTCGGCGCGTCGCCCCGGGCGGCCACCGCCCCGGCCGTCGGCGGGGTCCGGGACCGACCAGGAAGGATACGGGGCGTTCCGGCGCAGGTCATCGGGGCCGCATCCGCGGCCCCGTCCCGGCGGGGCGGCCCGGGCCACCGTCCCGGCCGGCGCCCGGAGCCGGACGGGCGCGGCCGCGCGGCGCCACCGGTCCCGCACGGGCGCATACCGGCGCCGGACGGTCACGGGCGGATGACGACCGGGGCGATTCACGGGTGCAACACACCACATCGGCAATTCCGGCTGGAACACACTCGGCGCGTAAACCGGGCCGAAAAAGCGCCAACGGCGGGGAATCCGCGAGCCGGAGCGGAAGGAAGGCCCCCGGAGCCCGGTACGTCCGGACACCCGTCGGGGTTCCTGCGAACGGGCGGCGCACTGGTATCTTCTCTGCTGGCCTCCGGCCCCCACCGTCCCCAGCCCCCTCGGCCGCACCGGTCCCGGGACCGCGCCCGGACCGGCCCGCCCCGCCCAGCGGGAGGGCCGCCGGAACCGCCGCGCGAACCGGAGTCCGGAACCCGGGATCCGACGGACCGCACCCGGACCCCGCCCCCGACCGAGGAAAGAGAGCCATGGCGGAGCTGAAGTACTTCACCGGAGCCATGAACTCGGGCAAGAGCACCATGGCCCTCCAGGAGCACCACTCCCGCGGCAGCGAGGGCGTGCTCTACACCCGCCAGGACCGCGCGGGCGCGGGCATCATCTCCTCCCGCCTGGGACTGGTGTCCCCGGCCGTCGAGGTGACCGACGACCTCGACCTCTACGACGACGTCGCCGACCGCAAGGCGCCGTACGTGATCTGCGACGAGGCCCAGTTCCTCTCACCCAAGCAGGTCGGCCAGCTGGCTGGCGTCGTGGACGGAATGCGGATCGACGTGTACTGCTACGGGATCCTCACCGACTTCCAGGGGCGGCTCTTCCCGGGATCGCAGCGGCTCGTGGAGCTGGCGGACAAGATCGAGGTGCTGCCGGTGTCCGCGCGCTGCTGGTGCGGGGAGCGCGCCACCCACAACGCGCGCGTGGTGGACGGTGTCATGGTGTACGAGGGCGAACAGGTGCACATCGGCGGCAACGAGTCGTACGCGACCCTGTGCCGCCACCACTTCATGGCGGGCGTCGCCTGACCCGCGGCGGGGACCGGGGCCGGCTGATCGGTGACCCGTACCCCGCAACCGGCGGCCCGTACCGGTGGCCGGTCAGAGGACGGGTTCCGAGCCCAGGACCGGTTCGCCGGCCATGTGCCCGCCGCCCCGGCACCCGGCCTTCCGGAACGGCAGCGCCCGGGGCCTCCCGGGAGAGGCGCCGCGGTCGCCGCCTCGGTGCCGCGACGCGGGTGGCCCGCGATCAGCCGTCGATCTCCAGGCACAGGGTGTTCCCGCCGAGTACGAGCGTCTTCTCGCTTCCCGACACGCCCTCACACCTGGCGTACAACCCCGCGGCCCCCGTGTCGTCGGCTTCGAGGAGACTCGTTCCCGGCCGGACGGCGAGCACCTCGTACCGGCTGTTCGCCGCCAGGCAGGGGATCTCGGTGTACACGGTGGACTCCCCTCCCCCGTAGACGGCCAGGCAGTCGCCCGCCTCGATGTCCGAGGCACCGTCGTTCACCGCCTGGCCGACCCAGGCCGCGAACCCGAAGTGGTTGGCGTACAGCACCAGGAGGACGACCGCACAGCCCAGGGCCCACCACCAGCCGTTGCCGCCGTCCTCCTGGGGCTCCGGCGGCTTCTCCGGCTGCTTCTCCGGCTGCTTCTTCGGCGCGGCCGGCTTCGGGTCCCGCTTCCCGGCGGACACCGCGTTCGAGGAGGTGCCCCACCTCTCCGCCCCTTGGGGAGGCTTCCAGGAGTCACCGGACCCGCGGACGAACTCGAAGCTGCCCGACCACTCCTCCCACGTCCTGCTCGTGATCCCGTTCCGCGTGGAGGCGCGGTAGGACTCCCGCCCCGGGCGGACCGTGAAGGTGACGCGGCCCCCGCTCCGGAGGGTGATCAGGCCGGCGTGGACGGCGGCCAGGCCCACCGAGGAATCGTCGCTGTAGATGCCGTCGCCCCAGACGGAACCCGCGCTCTTCGTTCCTCCGGGCGGCAGGACGTAGGAGAAGGAGTGGTGGTCCCGGCCGCGGAACCGCTCGGCCGTGGCGTCCCAGCCGACCTTCTCCCCCTCACGCCCGAGGTCGTCGACCCGGCCGTGGAACGCGTCGGCCATGGCCTTGTAGTGGGTCTCCCGGCGGGCGTCGTGCCCCTCGGCCTCCGGCCGTTTCCCCCCGCCCTTCTTCCCCTGCTTCGACCCCTCCCCCTTTCCCTGCTTGGTTCCCTTCCGCTGTTCCTTGGCGCCCTTCGACCCTCCCGGCTTCTCCGGCGCCTTCTCCTTCGCCCGGGTTCCGGACCGCGCGGCGGACCCCTCCTTCTTCCGATCCGGCTCCCGATCCGGCTCCTGCGGCTCGGAGTCGACGAGGGTCATGAGCAGGGTCTTGTGCAGGGTGATGACCTCGGTGACCGACTCGGGCGGCCAGGCTCCGCCCGCCCCGGGGACGTCCCCGGCGTCGGCCAGTGCGCGGAAGGCGCCCAGCACCTCGTCCGGGGTCGGCCGGTCCGCGGCCTCCTTGGCCAGGCAGCGTTCGACGGTCGGGGCGAAGCCGTCGGGCACCCCGCTCAGGTCCGGCTCCCCGTGCACGATCCGGTAGGTCATCGCGTGGGCCGGGCCGTCGCCGAAGGGGCCGCGGCCGGTGGAGGCGAAGACGAGGACGCACCCCAGCGAGAACACGTCGCCGGGCGGGCCGACCGCGTCCCCGAGGATCTGTTCGGGCGGCATGAACGCGGCCGTGCCCATGACGGTGCCGGTGCGGGTGTACGACGTGGCGTCCAGGGCCCGGGCGATGCCGAAGTCGATGAGCCGGGGGCCGTCCTCCCCGAGGATGATGTTCCCCGGCTTGATGTCCCGGTGGATCACGTCCCTGGCGTGCACCGCCTTGAGGGCTTCGGCCAGCCCCGCACCGAGCACGGCCGCCGACGCGGCCGGCAGCGGACCGCTCCCGACCACCGCCTGGTGGAGGGTGGGGCCGGGGAGGTAGGTGGTGGCCAGCCACGGCGGATCCCCCTCGGTGTCGGCGGCGGCGATCTCGGCACCGTAGAAGCCGCCCACCCTGCGCGCGGTCCTGACCTCGGTGGTGAAGCGCCGCCGGAACTCGGGGTCCGACGCCAGGTCGGGGCGGACGGTCTTGACCGCCACCACGCGGCCGCCGGGCGAGCGGCCGAGGTAGACCACTCCCATACCGCCGACGGCCAGGCGCCTGTGGAGGGTGAAATCGCCGATCCGGGCGGGGTCGCCGCCCTGGAGGGGGGTCGTCATGGCATCGCTTTCCGCGGGAGGCGTCCGTCGGGTCGGGTGGATCATGCCAGAGCCGTACCGCCGTGGACACGCTCCGTCCACTTCCGGCCACACGGGCACGGCGTCCGGGGCCTTGCGCTAGGGCGGTGGGGGTTCCGGGGAGTAGGACGGCGGAGCGGCCGGGGTGGTTCGGCGGGGCACCGGAGGCGGCTCGGCGGAGGCGGTTCGCGGGGCTGCCCGGGACGGGACCGGGGCTGCCCGGGACGGGACGACGGGAACACGGGAACGGTTCGGCAGAGCGCCGAAGGCGGCTCGACAGGGCTCCGGGGCAGGGGCGCGGGGACGCGGGGACGCGGAGTCGCAGGGCCGCGGAGTCAGAGGAGCGCGATCGGGGGCACGGTCGGGGACGCGTCGGGGGCGCGACCCTGAGGGCGCCCGCGCGCACCCTGTGGAACACCAGGGGGGCGGGGCGCGCCGAACCGGGGCCCTCCCCTGATGTGCCCCGGCCGGGGCCGCGACTAATTTCGGTTCCGCGGCCACACCGGAATTCTCCGACCCCGTCCCGGCCCCTCCGGGCGGAAAGGGATTCCCCGGCGCGAGAACCGCGGAACCCTCCGTTCCCGGAATCCACCGGCCGCCGGACCGGCCCGGAACGCCCCGCCCCAGGGGCGTTCGGCACGTCGGCGGCCATGCCCTCGGCCCTGGTCGGCGGCGGCGCGGACCGGTTTCCGAGCCTTTCCCCCATCAGGCCGAACACGTCGGCCGGCGAATCCCGGAAGTTGGGAGTTGCAGGTGCGGACCAGGGATTCTCTGTATTTCCGGTATGCGTACAACGACCTCAGGAAGAACAAGGGCGTCACCCTCGCGCTCACCGTCGTCCTCACCCTCAGCGCCTTCCTCATGGCCACCGGCGCGATGGTCATGGAGCGCACCGTCGGCGCGGTCGACCGCCTCTTCGAGCAGGCCGAACCCCCGCACTTCCTCCAGATGCACCGGGGCGACCACGACCCCGGGGCGCTGGCGCGGTTCGCCGCCGAGCAGCCCGGGATCGACGCCTGGCTCATCAAGGAGATGCTCGGCTACGACGGCGCCTCCCTCACCTGGCGGCGCCCCTCGACCGGCGAGACCGGCGACTTCGGCGACAGCCTGATCGACAACCTCTTCGTCACACAGAACGAGGAGTTCGACTTCCTCCTCGACGGGACCGGGGCCGCCCCGCGCCCCGGACCAGGCGAGGTCTACGCCCCGGTGGCGTACCGGCAGCGGTTCGACCTCCGGGTCGGCGACGAGCTCGGGATCGGCACGGACGGGGGCGTCCACCGGCTGCGCGTCCAGGGGTTCGTGCGCGACGCGCAGATGGCGTCGTCGCTGGCCTCGTCCACCCGCTTCCTGGTCTCCGAGGCCGACCACGCGGCACTGGCGGCGGCCGGAGGCGGCGCCCCCGAGATCATCGTCGAGTACCGGCTGGCCGACCCCGCCGGGGCCGCCGACCTGCAACGGGCGTACGAGGCCGACGCGGACCTGCCCGCGAACGGGCAGGCGGTCACGTTCGCGATGATCCGCCTGCTCAACACCTTCGGCGACGGCCTGGTGGCGGCGGCGCTGGTGTTCGCGAGTCTGCTGCTCATCGCGATCTCCCTGCTCAACCTGCGCTTCGTCATCCGCGGGACGATGGAGGACCGGGTCCGGGAGATCGGCGCGATGAAGGCCATCGGCATCCCGGCCCGGGAGGTGTCCCGGCTGTACCTGGCCAAGTACGGCCTCATGACGCTGCTCGCGTGCGCGGCCGGCGGGGGGCTGGCCGTCCTCGCGCTGGAGCCGCTGACACGGGGCGTGCGGATGAACTACGCCGAGCCGCCGCCGGGGCCCGCGACCGTCCTGGTGCCGCTGCTGGCGCTGGCGGTGGTGTACCTGTTCGTCCTGCTGGTCTGCCGGGGGGTCCTGCGCGGGGTCGGGCGGATCGAGGTCGTCAACGCGCTGGTGCACGGGAGCCTCCTCGACGAACGCGGGACCGCGCGCCGGGCCGCCCGCCGGGCCCGCCGGGTCCGCCGGTCCGCCCTCGCCCCCGAGCCCCCGGCCGCCCTGGACACGACCGGCGTGGGCGCGGCGGGCACGGAAGACCCGGCCGCGGGAGGCGCGGCAGCCGGTACGGGCACCGTCGGCACGGCAGGCCCGGACCCGAAGGCCCCGCCCCCGACCCCGGACGCCTCGGACACGACGGGCTCGACCACGGGAGTTCCGGCCACACGGGCTCTGGCCACAAGGCCCTCCGGGATCGCGCTCCCCGGCCTCGGTGTGAACGGCCGCCTGGTCCTGCTGGACCTGCGGGCCGAACTCGGGCAGTGGGCGCTGGTCCCCGCCGTGTTCTTCCTCGCCGCCGTCCTCATGACCCTGCCGACCAACCTGCTCAGCACGTTCGAGGACCCCCGGTTCGTCACCTACATGGGCGCCCCGCAGAGCGACCTGCGCGCCGACCTCCAGTTCTCCGACGACGTCGACGCCGTCCGCGCGGCCCTGCTCGCGGACATGCACCGCGACGAGCGGCTGACGGGCGTGCGCGCCTTCGCCACCGTGCCCTACCGGGTCCGGGGCGAGGAGGGCTGGGAGACACTGCGCGTCGAGGTGGGCGACCACTCCGGCGACACGGTCGAGTTCGTCGAGGGCGGGCCGCCGGGGGCCGGGGAGATCGCGCTGTCCGTGCTGAACGCGCAAGCGTTCGGGGTCTCGGCCGGGGACGGGCTGACCGTCCGCCGCGGCGGGACGGACGACGGGTCCGGGGAGGCCGGGGAGGCGGGCGGGACCGCGACCCTCACCGTCAGCGGCGTCTACCAGGACGTCACCAGCGGCGGGTTCACCGCCAAGGCGCAGGGCGAGGTGACGTCCGGCGCCACCGGCTACGTGGTCTACGCGGACACGGTCGGCGACACCGACCCGGCCGGCGTCGCCGCCGACTACGGCGAGCGCTTCCCCACCGCCTCCGTGATCCCCATGCGGGAGTTCGTCCGGCAGACCCTGTCGCACGTGACCGGCACCCTGCACGAGATCGCCGTGCTGTCCGTGGTCTTCGGGGTGGGGGTGGCGGTGTTCATCACCAGCCTGTTCCTCGAACTGCGGCTGGCCCGGGACCGCCGCAAGACGGGCGTGCTGTCCGCGCTCGGCTTCTCGGCCCGCGAGATCGCCGCGCAGGTACGGGCCAAGACCCTCCTCGCGGTGGCCCTCGGCACGGTGGCGGGGCTGGTCTTCGCGGCGACGGCCGGCGAGGCCGTCGTCGGGGCGCTGCTCGCGGCGGCGGGGCTGGGGATCGCGGACCTGGCGCTGCTGCCGGACCCGCTGCTGGTCTACGCGGCCTACCCGCTGCTTCTGGTCGGCGCCGGATACCTCGGCGCCGTGTTCCTCACCGCGCGTCCGCGCGGTACCGACAAGAGTGCATGGCTCAGGAGCTGACAGGGATGACCGGAACACTCGAGACGCACAACGGCCACCCGGCGCTGGAATGCCGCGGGCTGACCAAGGCCTACCGCTCCACCGACCCGCCGACCAGGGTCCTCAACGGGATCGACCTGAGCGTGGACAGGGGCGAGTTCCTGGTGGTCATGGGGGCGTCGGGTTCGGGCAAGTCGACGCTGCTGTACAGCGTCAGCGGCATGGACCGGCCCACGGACGGGAACGTGCGCCTGGAGGGGCGCGACCTGACCTCGCTGGACGACGCGGAGATGAGCCGCGTCCGGCTGACGAGGATGGGGTTCGTGTTCCAGCAGGCGTACTTCCTGGAGAACCTGAACATCCGGGACAACATCCTGCTGCCCGCCCTCAAAGCCGTGCCCCGGGGCGACCGGGCCGGGCGCGACGCCGCGATCGCCCGGGTGGACGCGCTCATGGAGCGGTTCGGGATCGCGCACGTCCGGCGGCACGGCGTCACGGAGGTGTCGGGCGGGCAGTTGCAACGGGCCTCGGTCTGCCGGGCGCTGGCGTGCGGGCCGTCGGTGCTGTTCGCCGACGAGCCCACCGGCGCGCTGAACAGCGCCATGACGGCCGAGGTCATGGACACGCTCACCGACGTGCACCGGGAGGGCACGACCCTCGTCATGGTCACGCACGACCCGTCCTGCGCCGCCCGCGCCGACCGGGTGGTCTACCTCCGCGACGGCACCGTGGTGGACTCCCGCCGCCTGGGCCCGTGGAGCCCGGAGGAGGCACAGCGGCGCGAGGACGACCTACTCACCTGGCTCCGGGGGTTGGGTTTCTAGGGGTGGGAGGCGGACGCCCGTGTCGGGTCAGGTCGGGGGCGTCGGGGTCGCGGGCTCGAACATGTCCGGCCGGGTATCGAGGTACCGGGTGAGGGTGAGGCGGACCGGCGCGAACCCGTGCCCGCGCCAGAAGGCGTCGCTGACGAGGTTGGCGGAGGTCCATTCGGCGCCGCAGGCGCGCATACCCCGGGCGGCCGCCCGGGCGAGCACCTCCGAGAGCAGCGCGGTCCCGACGCCGCGGTTCCGGGACCGCGCGTCCACGACCGCGATGCCGATGGTCACGGTGTCCGGGAAGCCGCTGTCCGGGTCGGCGACGAACAGGCCGTCCAGGAGGGGCGGTCGCGAGCGGTCGGCAGGACCGGTCCGCTGATCGCCGCCGCCGGGGGCCTCGGAGACCAGCACCAGGCGGTCGGGGTCCGCGATGGCGGCGCGGAGGTCGTCGGCGAGGGCCCGGAAGTCGAGGCGGACGGGGCTCAGGACCGGGGGCTCCGCGTGGAAGCGCTGGAGTTCGAGGACGAGGCGCAGGATCTCCGGCAGGTCGGTGGGGACGGCCGGTCGGCCGCGCCGGGGGCCGCGCCGGCGGGCGGACCCGGGGCCCGGGGCTGGCGGGTCGGGTGGGCGCAGGCCTTTGACCTGGTCCAGGCCGAAGCCGAGTTCCACGAGGTGGGTGACGGTCTCGCGGTGCAGGGCGGAGACCACCACCGTGTGCCGGGAGCAGCCGATCTCCGCGAGGCGGCCGGAGAGGCCGCCGTAGAGGTGGCGCAGGACCGCGCGGGCATGGTGCGCGGGGATGGAGCGGGAGGTCGCGTGGTGCGGCAGCCGGACCCGGGCGCTCGGGGCACCCGGGACGTGCGGGGTCTCGGTGACGGTCGCCCCCATGAACCCCAGCAGGGCCCCGTCCGGGGAGAGGGCGGCGACGGCCGGGCCGGCGGTGCCGCAACCGGCGACCCGGGCGCGGGCGGTGCCGGGGTCGGCCAGGTCGAGGACGGGGAGCGGACCGGAGGGCCCGCCGTCCGTGTCCGGGTTCGCGCCAGCGGGAGGGTCGTGCGCGGCCGCGAGGAGGGCGGCGGCCCGGTCGAGGAATCGGGCGTCGTCGTACGGGGCGATGCGGGGAAACACGGCACCTCCGGCATTGGTCTGCCTCAGGAGTGGACGGGTGGTCCGGGGAAGCGGCGCGGGGGCCGGGCACGAAGGGGGAACGGGACTGGGCCGGGAGCGAAGGGGCACAGGGGCCGGACCCGGAGAAGGGCAGAGGCGGTCCGGGGGCGAGGAGGCGTGGGGACCAGGAGCCAGGTGAGCGGGGACGGTCCGAACACGAAGGTGACGGCAGGGACGGAGCGGCGGCGGACTACGGCCGGGCGGTGGAGGAGACGCAGCGGGAGCGAGAGGGCAGCGCTATGTCGGCAGAACCTCGGCTCCCCCTTACATCCACCCTAGAGAGCGCCCCGGAGCGGAGGAAGCCGTTCGCCCAGGCTGTGGAAAACCCCGCGGCCACCGAAGCCGAGCGGGCGGTCGGCCCCAACTCGATAGCCCGACTCCGCTCACTCCGGAATCAGGAGAAAGAAGCGGTTGTCCAACCTCTGCACTACATCCGCGGCCTGGCGCTGGAAGGCGTTCTTCGAAACGGCACCCGCGTTCGCGTCGGCACTGTCCCCGGCAAAGCCGAAGGTGTAGACGGCACTCCGCGTGCGCGAGACCACCAGGTAGTGGCTCTCCCCGGTTTCGCTCACCCAGTAGAACGAGCGCGACTCCCCGGCCCAGTCATGGTCATCGATCTCGACGGAATCGTTGCTTTCCTGCTCGGCCTGGGAGATCTCGCTCTCGAACACCTCGGCCGCCTGCTCATCAAGTCCCCCGCTCGGGTCGAAAACGAGAGCTTGATAGGAGAAGTCCATTACCCACTGACTCGACTGGGAGTCGACTCCGTACGCCGGCTGTATCGAGAACGAGCACTCTCCCGACACCTCGCGCCGCTCACCCGTTTGGAAACCCTCGACCTGAGCATCATCCCTGTCAGCGCTGGAAAGGGTTTCCCTGATGGTCACATCGGAGATGTTCGGAACGTAGTTCTCACATACGTTGAGGTCGCCCGCCGGGAGTTCGTCTCTGGGAGTTCCCGTCTGTTCGGCTCCGGCCACTTGGTCCGCTTCTCCCGACACCCCGGTCGAGGTGGCCCGAAAAAAAGTACCCACGATAAGGACGAGAACACCGAACACACCGAAGGCCGCCAGCGTTCCGCAGCCGAAAACCGCGAGTGCGGCCTTCCACCCGTGCAGCCCCTGCTTCTTGGGTGGTGCCTTCTCGTCAACCACGGCTGTCCTGCGCCTCCAACTGGGCCTTCACATCGGGGTGCTCGAGCGGACGGGTGAAACCCACGATCTCCGACCGATTGGGGTCATCGTACTCGCGCACCGCGATCGGTCCACAGTTGGTGCACCAGGCCTCCACCATCAGGCCGTCGCCGATCACCATTGCCATATGCCCGGGGCCCGGCGGTTCTCCCGCCCGGGTCACATCGAAGAACACCAGGTCACCCGGCTGCTCTTCACCCGCCGGAATCTCCGGTCCGAATTTCCACTGGTCCTGCGACACCCGCGGAATCGTGACGCCGATGCTCTCGTACGCCTTCATCGTGAGGCCCGAGCAGTCGAACCCGTCCGGCCCCGTCCCGCCCCAGATGTACGGCTTCCCCCGCTGCGCCAGCGCCCAGTCGACCACGGCCTGCGTCAGCTCGTCCGGGGCCCGCCCGATCGGCACCCCCTGCTCGTCCAGCTCGCACAGCACCGCGGTCCGGATGGGGTCCGAGGTGTTGTAGTCGCCTTCGGCGTACCGGTCCGCCCACTCCAGCACGTCGTCCACGTACCACCAGGCGTGGTTGTAGCCGAAGATCGCCTGCCGTACGTCGTCCTCGATGCCGTGGGCGATCAGGTAGTCGGCGGCGGCCGGAATGGCGTCGGCGGGGTCGTAGACGTTGACGATCCCGTCGCCGTTGCCGTCCACCCCGTACCCGTTCTCCGGCCGGTCCTCCACCGGCTGGATCGGCTCGCCGCCCCAGCTGTTCCCGGCGGCGGAACCGTCCAGCGAACCGAACTGCATCGGCCCGGCCGCGCCCCAGTCGTTGTGGCCCTCGGTGATCCCGGGCCCCTCCCACCTGCCGTGGTGGGACTCCACCTGGCCGACCCCGGCGAGGATGTTCCACGGGATCCCCCGGTCCTCCCCCACCTCCTGGTACAGCTCCAGGTAGTTCTCCGGGATCGAGTCCATCGCGTACCCGCTCGCCCCGGGCTGCTCCGCGTCGGCGTTCGGCGTGCACACCAGCCCGCTCGCCATGAGGCTCGCCAGCTGGCTCCCGGTTCCGGTGACCACGGGAATGACGAACATCGCCACCATGATCAGCAGCGCCGCGCCGATCGCGACCCCGCCGCCGAGCCACCAGCGGACCGCCCCCCGGTCACCGGAAGCACCGAAATAGGAGAGCATCGGATCACTCCTCCCCGAACTGCCCGACATCGGCGGGCTGGAAGTCGAAGACCCTCCAGGTCCGCCCCTCCTGGACCACGGTGATCGCGAACTCCCCGAGTTCCTCGTCGAACTCGCGGTTCGCCGTCTCGGTGATGGACTGCGCCGTCACCACGAAGGTGATCGAGCTGTCCCCGAACGTACGGATGGACCGCACCTCGGCGCGTCCCTCGGCGATCGCCTCGGCCTCCGCCATCTCCGTCCAGAAGGCGCCGGCCCGGGAGGACTCCGCCAGCACGTCGGCGTACTCGTCGGTCGCCAGGGCGCGCATCGAGTCGTAGTAGGCCTCGGGGGAGCCGGTGTAGTCGATCGTCCCGTAGGCCTCGGCGAACGCCTTCGCGGTCGTCCCGGCCGTGCGGAGATCCTCCTCCGGGAAGGGGAACCACTCCAGCACGTCCACGTCGTCCGCCGCCGTGGTCGGCAGCGGGCTGGGCTCCACACTGGACAGGGCGTCGGGAGCCCCGGCGCTGCCGCCGTTCTCCCCTTGCGAGACCTCCGGTTCGGCCGGGGCCTCAGCGCCCCCTCCGCCCCCGAAGCCGCCCGTGCTGAAATACACCCCGGCCCCGACCAGCACGACGATGAGTCCGATGAACACGAACCTCTGGGCACGCTCGGGGAGGGGGTTGGGCATCGTCAGGGGCCTTTTGTCGTCGTCGGTCGGGGATCGTCGGTCAGTCGTCGTTCAACCAGAAGGGCACGTCGCGCTTCCGGTCCCTGCGGGGAGAGTTGGAGCTCTCCCCCCAGAAGGGGGTGATGGGAGCATTGTCGCCGCGCTTGCCGGAACCACTCAACCAGCCGCCCTCACCGTCGCCGCGCCGACGCTCCGGGGCGGGCGGTGCCGGGCGGCCCGGACGCTGCGGAGCGGGGCGCTCCCGCCGCTCACGCGGCGCCCCCCAGCGGGACCCCCGCGCGTCGAGGTTGCCCCTGGGCGGGGTGTCCTCGCGAGCGCCGAAGATGCCCCGGCCGGTGCTGGGCTCCGGCCGCTCCGCCCCGGCCGCACGGCCGAACCCGGCCGCGGGTGCGGCCGCGCCGTCGTCCCGCTGCTCGGAACGCCCGCCGGAGGCGGTGCCGAACACCGAAGCCCAACCGGTGTCACCGGCACCGGTGTAGCCGCCGCTGGGCCGCGGCGGGATCGCCCCGCTGCGCCCGCCCAGGCTCGGCGCGTCGTCGGCGGTGCGCCGGGACCCCGCGGAGCGGCCGCCGCCGTCCTGGCGGCTGACGTTGAGCGGCGGCGCGGCCCCGTTGTCCCGGACCCGGCCGTAGCCGCCGGTCCCCCGCACCCGAGTCGGTTCCGCGGCCTCGCCGACGGCCTCCTCCGCACCCCTCAGGTCGGCCGTCGCACCGGTACCGGCCGGGATGCCAGCGGCGGCCCCGGCGATGGCGGCGCTGTTGCGGCGACCCCAGTTCTGCGCCTTGAGGTAGGCCACCGGCGGCAGGACCGTCGCGCTCCTGGAGAGGACCTGGCTGTTCGCCGCGTCCCCGACGACCCGAGAGGTGAAGGAGTTCGCGTTGACCGAGGAGAACAGGTAGGCGAAGGGCTTGCGGTAGATGAAGAGCGCCAGGGTGAACAGGGCCAGCAGGATCATCTGGAGGCCCCAGCCCAGGCTGGTGGACATGACCATGCCGTAGCACATGACCAGCAGGGAGATCAGAAGCACGACGAAGATCTGTTTGAGCAGGAACCCCACCATCAACTCGACCCAGCGCAACAGCACCATGCGCCCGTAGCCCGGATGGATGCCGATCAAAAGGAAGACCGGGGACAACAGGAACAGGACCAGGAAGGCGATCTTCAGGACGATGAGGGCGACCGATCCGGCGAGGATCAGGCCCCCGGCGAAGATCGACGCGAACAGGGCCAAGGTCGCGACGCCCAGTCGGCTGCCCTGGTCCTCTCCCGAGAAAAGCGGGTAGATGCTGGGATAGGTGGACTGGATATCCGAGGCCACTCCCTGATAGGCCTCCTGCTTCTCCTCGACCAGCGTCGTGGCGTCCAGCTCGCCGTCACGAATCTGCTGCTGCTCGATACGGCTGATCCCCTGGGCCGCGATCAGGTCCATGGCATGGTCGATAGAGGCGTCCTCGGCGATGTCCCCATTACCGAACTGCCCCGCCACCCACGGCTGGCAGACCAGGCTCGACCACAGCATGTCCGCGTTCCGGCGAACCTGGAAGTCGGCCTCCGACTCCCAGTCCGCCCTCTCCGGGGCCTCCGCTCCCGGCGGGCACGTCCCCGACCCTCCCCCGTAGGGGATCTGTCCGACCGTGCTCGTCACCAGCTGGCTGCCCGAGTTCACCAGGCTGCTCGCCAACCCCATGACCTGCGCCGGGTTGACCATGATCCACAGCCCCAGCGCCGTCGCCCCGACCATCCAGACCGTCGACTCGATGGTGAGCGTCATCCGCTTCCGGATGAGCCCGTACCACCCCAGCCAGATCGCGCCCAGGATCACCACCGTCGGGATCAGCGGCCGCCAGATCCCCTCCCGGAGGGTGACCACGACGTTCTCGACCAGCTCGTTGAAACTGGCGAGCAGCCCGTCGGAGGTCGCCGCCTGGTAGACGGTGATGGTCGACTGGTTGATGGTCTTGGACAGGTCCCAGGCCGTGTTCGCCAGGGTGGCCTGCGGCCCGTTGGTGATCCCGTCGACGCACGACTCGGTGATCATGTGCCACTGCTGCCCGGCCGTCCCGTACTGCCCGTACATGCTGGCGTCGGGCGGGAGGCCGTCGGGGGCCCCCTCGATGGCCGACTGGGACTGCGGCGGCACCAGCAGGCCGTCGGAGCCGCTGCCCGCGGACTCCGGCAGCGGTGCCGGCTCGCCCGGGCACAGCGGGTTGGCCTGGGCCGAGGTGAGCGGTAGTACCACGAGGCCGGCCAGCATGAGGAACGTGATCAGGAGGCGTCGCCATCCCCGCCGTCGGACGTTCTGATCCGTCATCTGCTGGCTCCTGCGTCGTCGGTCGGTGCCCTGGGGTCATGATGGCGGACAACCGTGAGGCCCGGTGCTCTCCCGATGGCCGGCACACGCCGTCCCACCGGATGCGCGCGAACGCACACCGGTGTGCGGCCGTGCGCGACCACAGGGCCCCCGGATGTCTTTACCCCATCCTCTATGGTGCTCCATCACCGGGTTCGCGTACGGGCACAACGCGATGGGTTTTCGGGTTCTCTATCCGACCACACCCGAACTGGGGGTGACAAAGGGTTCACATATCAATGTTTCCCCAGCTAGCGGACATCATCGGCCTTGCACAAGCCCGGAAAAACTCCCATCCGCAATTACCCCTCCAGCCACTCTCTATGATCGGCGTCACACCATCACCCGTGTCCAAAAGTGGACACTCGACGGGCAATCGGACTGGTACGCGGTGCCGACCTCGGCTTCTGCGGAAACCGCAGCCGGGTTTGTCGCAGGACCGAAAAGAAGTTCTCCGGAGAGGTCAACCCCCCGGGTCCCCCACGCATCACACAGGCAGCGCCGGCACGCCCCGCCCCACGTTCCCCACAGCCCTCGCCGCCCCTGCCGGTCGGCGGTTCCCACCACCCCGATCCGCCTCCGCCGCCCGCCCCGTCCGATGACCCGAGCATCCGCTCACCCCCTTCGCCACCGCTCCGGGCGGAGATGGAGACGGCCGCCCGCCCCCGCCCTCCGACGACGACCGCACACCACCTCCGGACGCCGGGGGCACGGCGGCCCCGGGAGGAACAACAGCGTCGGCAAGGCCCCGAACAGCACGAGCGGCGCGGAGTCCGCGACCGAGAGGATCGACCAAGTGACCGATACGAGCGATACGAGCGATACGCCCGGCCGGATCGGCGCGTCCGGGCCCGGCGGCGGCACCCGCCCCGACCCGCGCGACCGCCCCCGGAGCCCGGTCGTCACCGCCGTGGCCGGAGTGGTCGGGGTCGGCGCGGTGTTCCTTCTAGGGGGCATCCTCAATCTCTTCGCCCTCTTCGGCATCGGCGACCTCGACGGCGGCGGGTTCGACCCGGCGGCGTTCGCGCGCGGCACACTGCTCGTGGGGCTCCGCTTCTGCCTGCCGGTCATCCTCGTGCTGGCCGCGGTGCTGTGGTGGGCGCGCGTACGCCACCCCCTGGCCGCGACGGGTCTGCTGACCCTGATCGCGGTGGCGTGCACGGTGGCCTCCGCCGTGCAGGAGCTCTCGTTCCCGTTCGCCCCCGAAGGGCTGTGGTGGGCGACGGTCGGCTGCCTGCTCATCGGCGGCACCACCCTGGTGGCGCTGTTGCGCGGGCGCGGCCTGGCGTTCGCGGCGGGCCTGGCGGCGGTGCCGCTCCTGGCGTGGCCGCTGACGATGTGGGGGTGGCACTCGTACGTCCAGGCCCGGCACCTGGAGACGACCGCCGCCGACCTGGAACGGTACCGGGACGGTCTGGACGGCGGCGGGCCCGGGTTCGTGCTGCTGGACACCCCGGAGTGGGAGCCCCTGAACGCGACGGTCTTCACCGAGCCGGACCTGCACTCGATCCTCGTCTACGGGGAACCGGAGGGGGAGCGGATGCTGGTCGTGCAGGGGGCGGACCCGATGAACGGCGCGGGCGCCGACGACCCGCTGTGGGAGGGGTGCGACGACCCGGACGCGGAGTGCTTCGAGTACCCGGTGCCCGCGGCCCTCGGTGAGGGGACGGCCGTGCTGCGGATCCCAGGCCCGGACCGGACGGATGAGGACGACCGGATCCGGATGGAGGTGGACGGGGTCGTGGTCACCCTCGTCCACCGGGCGCACCGGGATCCGATGGAGACCCGCACCGGCCCGTTCCCGGACCCCGCCGCCGAGGAACTGGTGGAACTCCTGGAGCGGATGCGCCCGGCCGGACCGGACGACCTCAGGGCACTCGCGGAGGCCGATACCCGTTCCCTGGAGGAGATCCACTGAGCGGTCGGGGCACGGAGGGCCCACCCGCCCCGCTCCCCCGCCTGCCCCCGAGCCTCCGAGCCGTCCTGGCCGCCCCATCGAGCCCGGGTGTCGCTGCCCCGGGCGGCCCCCTCCGGGCCGGAGACTGGCCGCATGGCGGAGAGCACGGCGGTGGAGGACTCACGGCGGAGCGCCGCGCGCATCGTGGTGGCGGCACTCGTGCTGGCGGTCCCGGTCGTCAAGCTGGCCTGGACGCTCGGCGGCGGCTCGGCGGCCCGCGAGGCCCTGTACGCCATGGGGCCGAGCAACATCATGGAAGTGGCCATCGACCTGTTCCTGGCGGAGCCGCTGCTGGCCGCGTCGCTGGCGGTCGTCGTCTCGCACATGAGCTACTCCTACTTCTCCGCCAGGGGCGGGGCCCAGCGGCACCTGCGCTCCCCGGTCCCCCTGGCC
The DNA here is from genome assembly GCF_019598965.1 of Nocardiopsis sp. MT53. Classification (NCBI taxonomy): domain Bacteria; kingdom Bacillati; phylum Actinomycetota; class Actinomycetes; order Streptosporangiales; family Nocardiopsidaceae; genus Nocardiopsis; species Nocardiopsis sp. MT53. The sequence continues at coordinate 1,029,782 of NZ_CP080599.1, forward strand.
GTCGGCTCCGCCATGGTCGTCCCGGTGGCCGTGGGCGTGGTGGTGGGCGCGATCAACGGGCCGGTGTGGGGAACGGCCACGTGCGCGCTCGCCGCCCTCCTGCGGCTGACGGTGTTCCTGGAGTACCGCACCGGCCGGCGTTCACCGGAGAGCGGGAAACGCACGGGTGAAGCCGTCGGGAGCCTCTGGCAGGGCGTCGCCGACGCCGGGCGGATCGCGGCTCTGGCGCTGACCGTCATCGTGCTGCCGCTGGTGGCGTTCGGCGTGGCGGTGAACGGGCACTCCTGGACGACCGTGATGTTCTGCGACGTCGACACGGGGAGCGGTACCGAGCGCGCCCGCGTGATCGAGCTGGGCCGCCAGGGGCACGGCATCACCGCGTGGAGCCTGGACGACCACCAGGTCGTGGTGGGCGAGAACTGCCTGCTCGACGAGGACGAGGTGATCCGCCCGCCCCTGTGGCGGAGCGGCTGACGGACCGTACCGAAGGACGCAGGATGCTGGCGCGTGGCTGCCCGTGGCCGGGCGGCGGCCGCACCGGAGGGGGCGGATCCCCACGGGGCACCGGCGTGGCCCCTCGGCCGCATTCCGCTCCGACCGTGCGGGTTCCGGCGGGAACGGGACGGCCACGCGCCCCGGATCCCGCCCTGCACCGCCCCGAACCCGCTCGCGCCGCCCCCGGCCCCGCACGCCCACACCCCCGACCGGCCACAACCCTTATCGGGCACACCCCTTGTCGGTCACGCTCCCCTGTCGGCCACACCCCCGCTTCACCGGCCGGAGGACACCGCCCCCAGGTGCTCCGCCAGGAACGCGGCCCAGGTGCGGGTGCCCCGGTCGGCGTCCGGGCCCGCCAGGTTCTCCCCCGCCCGGTACGCACGCCCGGCCGCTCCGGGGATGCGCAGCGGCACCGTCGGGCGCCGGACACCCCGCGCCTCCAGGTAGGTGCGCAGCAGGTCCGCCATCGGCAGCACCTCCGGCCCGGCCAGGTCCGCGACCCGGCCCGCGGGTCCGCCCGATGCCAGAGCGGCGAGGCGTTCGGCGACGTCGCGGGCGTCCACCGACTCCCAGCGCAGGCCGGGGACCGGGACCAGCGGCGCCTTCGCCAGGGCCCGCACCGCGGTCAGCGCCAGGTCGTGGAACTGGGCGGCGCGCAGCACCGTCCAGGGCACCGCCGACTCCTGTACCGCCCGCTCCGCGCCCAGCTTCGCGCGGAAGTACCCCAGCGGGACCCGGTCGGCGGCGACCACCGAGATGAGCAGCAGGTGGCCCACCCCGGCGCGTTCGGCGGCCGCCACCAGGTTGCGGGTGGCGACGTCGTCGCCCTTGGGTCCGCCCGCCAGGTGCAGGACCGTGCCGACCCCCTCCAGGGCCGGGTCGATCCCCTCCCCGGTGCGCAGGTCGGCCCGCACGTGGGCCAGGCCCTCGGGGGCGGGTCGGGAGCCGCGGGTGAGCAGGCGGACCTCGTGGCCGGCCCCGCGCAGCAGCGGCACGACCAGGGAGCCGAGCGTTCCGGTACCCCCGGTGACGAGAACGGGTGCGTTCATGGTGGATTCTCCTCTGTGTCGGTGTGCGGTGGGCTCGGGCCCACCACCGGGTTCGTTGACGTGACCCGGGCGGAGAGGGGAACGTGACGGGAATGCGCGAACTTTTTTCCGCGGCGCAGCGATTCGAGGAGCACCGGCCCCGGCTGCGGGCGGTCGCCTACCGGATCCTGGGGTCGGTGGGCGAGACCGACGACGCCGTCCAGGAGACCTGGCTGCGGCTGGAGCGCACCGGGATCGAGAACGTCGACGACCTGGGCGCGTGGACGACCACGGTGACGGCGCGGGTGTGCCTGAACATGCTGCGTTCACGCGAACAGCGGCGCGAGGAGCCCCTGGAGGCCGGGCCGTGGGGCGCGGAGCGCCTGCCGGACCCGGTGGTGGGGCCGGCTGCGGCCGGGGACGACCCGGAGACGGCGGCGCTGACCGCCGACTCGGTGGGGTGGGCGCTCATGGTGGTGGTCCAGGAACTGAACCCGCTGGAGCGGGTGGCGTTCGTGCTGCACGACCTGTTCGCCGTGCCGTACACGGAGATCGGCCCGCTGGTGGAGCGCAGCGAGGACGCCGCCCGGCAGCTGGCCAGCCGGGCGCGGCGGCGGGTGCGCGAGCAGGGGACGCGGGGCGCGGTCCCGGACGGGGACCCCGCGCGGCGGCGCCGGGTGGTGGACGCGTTCTTCGCCGCGGCGCGTGAGGGGGACATCGACGGGCTGCTGTCGGTGCTGCACCCGGACGCGGTGCTGCGCTCGGAGGGCGGCGTGCGCGGCCGGTACACGACCCGGATCACGGGGGCGGCGGACGTGGCGGGGCAGGCGGTCACGTTCCACCGGTTCGCGCCGTTCGTGCACCCGGCGTCGGTCAACGGCGCCGAGGGAGTCGTGGTGGCGACGGGCGGCCGGGTGCTGTCGGTCATGGGGTTCGCGGTGGTCGGCGACCGGATCGCCGCCATCGACGTCCTGGCCGACCCGGACCGCCTGGAGGCCCTGGGACTCACCCCGCACGCCCTCGGCATCCGAGAGGGGTAGCCCCGAGCGGAGACCGGCGGGGCGGGGCGGGAGCGGGCGGGACGGCGGCGAGCGGGGCGGCGGCCGTCCGAGAGGAGGAATAGGCGAATCCGTTTCGGGGTCACCCTGCGTGAAGCACCGGGGGCGTCCGGGCGGGTTCCGTGAGGCGGGGAAAGGCACCGCAGAAAAGTGTGGGAACCGTGCCCCGCCGAGGCAACGGATAACCGGTGAACAGCAATGACTCCGCGTTCGACGACCGTTTCGAGCCGACCCGGCGACCCCCTGGACACGGGGCGGCGAAGGGGGTTCGACCGATGACCGTTACCGGTCGCCCTCCGTCGCCACCGTGCGGGGAGAGGGCGGGATTTCACAGTGAGAATGCTTCGGAAAGTGTCGGTGACCACCGATAACGCCGGTGTCGGGTCCTTTCTCGGATAGATTGGCCTGCGCATCGCCCCCCGACCCCCAGAAGGGATGCGCCCCTATGTCCACCCCCCGCTCCTCCGTCGGCCGGTACGAGCTGCGCGAGCGGCTCGGCGCGGGCGGGATGGGAACGGTGTGGCACGCCTGGGACCCCGCCCTCCAGCGCGACGTCGCCGTCAAGGAGGTCGTCCTCCCCGACGGCATGAGCCCCGAGGAACACGACGAGGCGCGGGAGCGCACCCTGCGGGAGGCCCAGGCCACCGCGCGGATCAGGAACGACGCCGTGGTGACGGTCCACGACGTGCTGGAGCACGACGGCAGCCCGTGGATCGTGATGGAGCTGCTCAGCGGGCACTCGCTCCAGGAGCACCTGGACCGGGACGGCCCCATGCCGGTGGCCCGGGTGGAGGAGACCGCTCGGTCGCTGCTGGGCGGGCTGAGGGCGGCGCACGCGGCCGGGGTGACCCACCGGGACGTCAAGCCCGCCAACATCATGCTCACCGAGGACGGCCGGACGGTGCTGACCGACTTCGGCATCGCGAACGTCGACGGGAGCACCGCGCTGACCCAGACCGGCGTGTACATCGGCTCGCCCGAGTACATGGCGCCGGAGCGGTTCGAGGGCGAGCGGGCGCTGCCCGCGTCCGACCTGTGGAGCCTGGGCGTCACCCTCTACGCGCTGCTGGAGGGGCGTTCGCCGTTCAAGCGGGAGAGCATCACCGGGATCATCAGCGCGGTGCTGACGGCGCCGATGCCGCCGCGCCAGGTGGTCCCCGGCCGGGTGGACGAGGTGGCGGCGGCCCCGCTGCGGGCACTGATCGAGGCGTTGCTGAACCGGGATGTGGCCTCGCGGCCGTCGGCGGCGCAGGCCGTCGAGCTGCTGGACCGGGCCAGGGAGGAAAGGGTCCGCGACGGGGGCACCACCCGGGTGACGGGGGTTCCCGGAGGGACTGGAGCGGCGACCGGATCCGGATCCGGGAGCGCGGAAGGGCCCGGGAACGGCGAGGAGGCCGTGGACACGGGCGGAACCGCCGGGCCGGGTGGCGCGGGTGGGCCTGGCGGGACCGGTGACTTCGGTGGCGCGGGGGCGCCTGGTGAAGCAGGTGCGCACGGCCGGGCGGACGTTTCCAGCGGGGCCACGGACTTCGGTGGTGCGGGGGTGCCCGGTGGTACGGGCGGGCCTGGCGGTGCGGGTGCGCCCCGCTGGGCAGGTGTTCCTAGCGGGGCCGCTGACTTCGGTGGTGCAGGTGTTCCCGGTGGCGCGGGTGCGCCCGGTGGTGCAGGCGGGCCTGGCGAAGCAGGTGCGCACGGCGGCGCGGATGTTCCCGGCGGCGCGGAGGCGCCCCGTGGTGTGGGTGCACCTGGTGGTGCGGGGACGCACGGGGCCGTCGGCGTTCCCGGCGGGACCGGTGACTTCGGTGGCGCAGGTGCGCACGGCCGGGCGGGTGTTCCCGGCGGTGCCACCGGGCCGAACGGGGTCACCGGGCACGGTGGCCCGGGCGGCCCGGCGGGGAACGGGTCGGCGGCGGCGGGCGGAACCCCCGCCGGTGCCCCCGGCGGCGGGCCGGGCACCGGTGCGGCGACGGGCCCGCACGCTCCGGCGTACCCGCCGCACACGGCCTCGGGTCCGCACGCCTCCCACGCGCCGCCGCACACCCCGTACAGCGCGCACGCCGCCTCCGGGCCGCAGGCGCCCCCCGCCGGGGCCGTCCCCCATGTCCCGAGCGGCCCGCAGAACCCCTATGCCCCCGGCCGCCCGCGGCCGCCGTACCCCGCCCGTCCTCCGCAAGACGGTCCCCCTGTTCCGGGCGGACCGCAGGCGCCCGCGGGGGGCGGCACCGGCGGGAACCCCGCCCCGTTCGGCCCCGGCGGCCCGCGGCCGCAGCCCGGCCCCTTCCCCAACACCGGGCCCGGCCCCGGCTTCGGGCCCGGCGGCGACCCCGCCTACGCGGGTCACACCGGTTTCGGGGCCCGGCCGACCGGACCGCACCCCGGCCACCAGCCCCACGGGCCCGTGCCGGTCCCGCCCATCAGCCCCCTCGGCCCCCCGGACCCGCGGGCCCAGATCGACAAGACCACCGCGGCGCGCGGCTTCGTGCGCGGGGTGGGCCACACCGACCTTCCGGGGCCCGCCCCCGCCGCGGGCGCCTCGGCGCCCAAGCCCTCGCCGTCGGTGATCGCGGCGTGCGCGATGCTCGGGCTCAACGCCCTCTACCTGCTGGTCCTGGCCCTGCTGTCACTGGGCGGCTCCGGCTCCGGGACCGCCTTCACCGGGTGGGACGGGCCGGTCGTGCTCGCCCTGTGGGGCGGGTTCTCGGCGGCCGCGGTGGTGGGCCTGCTGCTGCGCTCGCGGGTGGTGTACGGGCTGGTGGTGCTGTTGCAGACCGTGGTGTCGGTGGTGCTGGTCTTCACCATGTTCAGCGTGGTCGTCTACGCGCGCGAGGACCTGCCGTACTACCTGGTGCTGCTGCTGTTCAACGCCCTGATCGGCGCCCTGCTGCTGATCCCGCCCAAGGCCCGGGCGTACTTCCGGCTGGGCGCGGCGTTCGGCTGACGCGGCCGGCACCGCGGGCCGGTGCCGCCGCCCGGCCTCACCAGCGGGTGACCTGCAACTCGCCCAGGTCGGCGAGGGCGACACGGCCCTCGTCGGCCAGGACGCGCACCATCTCCTCGGCCTCGGGGAGGGTGACGTGGCGGCCGCTGGCCAGGCGCTCGTCGGCGGACGGGCTCTCCATCCACAGCCTCGGCCCCTCCTGCCACATCATCTGGACCACCGCGCCCGAGCGCGCCGCGAACACCCCGAAGGTGCCGTCGACCGGCGTCAGCCGGTAGACGAGGTCGCGGGCGGCGGCGCCGCTCATGGGCTCGGCGTAGTCCACGAACCCCATGCCCCCGGTCGCAGCGTCGGCGTAGGTGACGTCCAGCGGGCGCGGGCCCGCGGTCCGGGGGTCCGGCCCGGGCGGTGCCGGCCAGCCGGCGCCCACCGCCCAGCGGGCCAGGAGGTCCTCGATCCGGTCGCGGTCCAGGACCGGGCCGCCCTCCACGCGCAGGAGGTCGGAGTCGCGGGTCAGGACCGCCGTACGGCCGCCCGCGCCGACCGTGGCGCGCACGCCGCGGGGCAGCCAGGGCAGCACCAGGCGGGCGAGTTCGCGGACGCTCACCCGGCCCCGGTGGCGGGTGACCCAGTCGGGGAGGCGGTACGGGCCGGGGTTGGAGAAGTCGGCGTCCACGTGCGGTTCGCCCTCGGAGGCGGGGCCGGGGAAGGCGGCCAGGCGGTCGTGGCGGCGGCGGCTCCAGTCCATGTCCACCTCGATCCGGCGCTCCGGGTCGCCGTCCCAGTGGGCGGTGAGCCCGTGGGCGCGCAGGGCCTCGGCGACCTCCGCGCCGACGGCGGCGCGGCGGACCCGGTGGGTGGACTCGAACCCGACCGTCAGCGGGGCGCCGTCGGCCGCGGCCAGGGTGTCCTGCCAGTGGTAGTAGGCGTAGCCGCGGCTGCCGGTGGCGGCGGCCTGCGCGTCGAGGTCGGCGCGGGCGCAGCCGTCGCAGCAGAGGAACTCCTCGCGGGCGATGATCCCCGAGGCGTCCAGGGACCGGAACGCGCGGGTGAGGCGCTCGGAGTCGGTGCGGGAGGGGCGGCGGCGCTGGCGGTGGACGTGGTCGGCCAGGACGGCGTCGACGTACTCGGGCAGGGAGTCCGCTAGGGCGCGGGCCCGCGGGTCGTCCGGCGCCAGGTGTCCGGGCAGGCCGGATTCGAGGTCGCGGCGGGCCCGGTCCAGCAGCTCGGTGTAGCCGCCGCGGGCCGCGGCGGCCCGGACCGTGACACCCCTGCGCACCGAGGCGAGCAGTTCCTCGCCGTCCCAGCGTTCGCTCATGCGCCCAATGTGTCAGAACCCGGGGGTGCTCGGTGCGGTTCGTCCGAGATATCGCTGTCCGCAAGCGGCCGGGCACGGAAATCGGAGGCGGCGGGCCCGCTCCGGCGCCCGGGCCCCGCCGCGCGGGCGCTCCCCGCCGCGGGGCACCGCCCGGGCCGCATCCGTCGACCGAGCCGCACCCGCCGTCCGGGCTCCCCCGGACAGCGGGTCAGAAGAGGAGGGAGTGGCCGGTGAGCCGCTCCACGTGCTCGTCGCGGATCCGGCGGGCCGCCTCGGCGGTGGCGGCCAGATCGGACACCTCCGGCGCCCCGGCGCCCAGGAACGCCGCGGCGGCGCGGTGCTCGGCGTAGGCGGCGGTGGAGTCGGCGGCCTCCTGGCACTGCTCCCACTCGCGGTGGGCGGCCACGGCCCGCTCCACCAGGCGGCCGTACTCGACGATCTGCTCCACCCGGGCCTGCACGGCGTCCTCCACCGCGCACAGGTGCTCGCGCTGGGGCCGCAGCGCCTCGCGCACCCGCGGGGAGTCGGCGCGCTGCCAGCGGCGCAGGTGGGCGCGGCGCAGCTCGCGCTGGCGGGCGAGCAGGACGGCGATGCGCCACTCCTGGTCGCGCAGCACCGCCAGGGCGCGGTCGGTGTCCAGGGAGTCCCCGCCGCCGAACGCCTCGCGGGCGCGTTCGACCACGTCGATGGTGCGCTGGACGGCGCAGAGGGCGGCGTGGTCGGCCTCGCTGAGGTCGTCCGGGAGGATGACGGACCCCTCCGGGGCGTCGTCGGACGGGCCCTCCTGGACACGGGAGGTGAGGGCGTCGGCGGAGACCAGGGCCACCAGGACGCCGAACAGCCCCCACGGGATGCCCGCGGCCGGGTCGCCGGGCAGGAGGTCGAGCAGCCACACCGGGATGGCGGCGAGGGCGCCCGCGCCCGTCGCCACGCTCGCGGCGCGGGTGGCGGGGTGGGCGTCGCCGCGCAGGGCGAGGGCGGCCACGTGGGCGACGAGGCCGATGTTGACGACGGCCATGCCCAGGTACCAGCCCGCGGTGGCCAGGGCGAGGGCGAGGGTGCCCCCGACCGCGAGCAGGTGGACCGCGGCCTCGCGCAGGCGGGCGCGGCGGGTGACGAGGTCGCCGCCGGACCACTGCGCGAGGGGGTGGGGGGCGGCGGCCCGCCTTCGCAGCTCGTCCCGTCGGGGGGCGGGGAGGGCGGGGTCGATGACGGGTCTGGGCCGGCGGATGACGTCCTCACTCATGGGCGGTCCCTTGTGAGTGTGTCGGTTCGAGGGGGGCGGCGGCGGTCGGGCACAGCGGGAGGAACCCGACAGGGTAAGAGATGCCCACCCTTCGCCCCCACCGAACACGGCTGTGCCCGGAGCTTGCCGGGCGGCCCCGGCCGGGGCCGTCGGCGCAGGTCGGAGGCGTCCGCTGGCCCGCTCCGGCCACCGGCGGCCCGGAGCGGGGCACGTGGGACGGGGCCCGTGGGACGAGGTCCGCGCGCCGTACCCGGCCGCGGGCGGACGCCGACCGCCAGGGACCGCCCGGGGCGGGACGTGTCGGCCCGGGACGGCGACGGCCCGCAGCCACCGGCGGGCCGGAGCCCAGGGACCCGGGCCCCGGGCCGGGGCCGTCAGCCCTCGCGGGTGGTGGTGACCAGGTCCTCGTCCCCCGCGCCCGGGCGGCGGCGGGTGGGGTTGGTGTCCAGCCAGCGCAGCAGGTCCTCCGAGACCAGGTCCACGGAGATCCGGGCGGCCCGGCCGTCCAGGTCGCGGAACAGGCACTCGCCGTTGCCGAGGTTGCGCAGCACCGCCAGGTGCTCCTCGGTGGGCTCCACCCCCAGCAGCGACATGACGCTCTCCACCTCGTAGCGTTCGCTGGAGCGGAACGTGAACACCGAGGACAGGCAGTTGGTGACCTGCTCGTTGAGCAGGTCGCCCGCGTTCTGGGACACCAGGATGAGCGCGGTGTTGCGGGAGCGGCCCATCCGGGAGACCTCCGGGACCAGCTTGGCGCCCTCGGGGGTGGAGGTGACCGCCCACGCCTCGTCCAGGAAGATCGCCTTGGGCAGGTGCCGGTCCAGGCCGTTCATGAGGCGGCGGGCGAACTGGGACACCAGGTACAGCAGGGCCACCGACAGCCGCTGCTCGTAGGAGTAGTCGTCGCGGCGCAGCCCCGAGTCGGGCAGGGTGAGCCCGCCCAGCGTGAACACGGTGGTCCACCCCTCGGTGTCGATCTGCGCGTCGCCCTGGGGGTCGAAGCACAGGGACGCCAGGCGCATCTCCGACATGGAGCCCAGGACCGCGCCGAGGTTGCGGGAGGCGGCGTCGGAGGCGTTCGACAGGTGGTCGACGACCTTGGCCAGGGAGGGGCGGGGCTGGTTGGCGACCGCGGCCACGGCCTGGATCATCGCCGACTCGCGCTCCTCGCTCATGCGGGGCAGCAGCAGGCGCAGGGTCTCGGTGGCCATGGTCTTCTTGGCGGCCAGGTCGTCGCCGAACGCGAACGGGTCCAGCAGGCCGGGCTGGGCCGACCCCAGGGACATGATGCGGGCCTTGCGGCCGCGGCGCTGGAGGAGCTGCACCAGGGACTCGGCGTCGCCCTTGGGGTCGATGGCGGCGACGGTGACGCCGCGCAGGGCGAGCTGGTAGATGAGCAGCAGCGCCAGCGTGGTCTTGCCGCCGCCGGGCTCCCCGGTGATGGCGATGGCGGTGGGCCGGTTGCGCGCGGCGGCGACCAGCGGGTCGAAGTGGACGATGGAGCGGGCCCGGCCGATGGTCTCGCCGATGTAGGGCCCCACCCAGCCGTCGCCGGAGCGGTCGGTCCGGTCCCCGACGTCGACGGTGGCGGTGGGCATGCCGCCCGCGATGGTGCGCAGCGGCTGGCGCTGGGCGTAGGCGCTCAGCCTGATGCGGTCGCCCGGCAGGGACTCGTTGAACAGGGAGAACTGGTCGCCGGTGGAGTTGATGACGTCGATGCCGATGTCGCGGTAGTGCTCGATGACGGCCTCGACGTGCTGGACCAGGAGGCGCTCGGTGGGCGCGGACACCATGAGGCGGTGCCAGCCGTAGACGAACGGCAGGCGCTCCTTGGTGATGCCGTGTTCGAGCATGCGGGCGGCGTCGATCTGCTCGGCCAGGGCGATGGGGGCCTCCACCCCGGCCTCGCGGATGTGGGCGTCCATGTCGCGGGCGTGCGCGAGCTTGCGGCCGACGTCCTTGGACGCCTTGGCCGGCGGGATGAGCTTCATCCGCAGCGACATCTCCACCGGGAAGGGCAGGGAGTCGGCGTGGTGCAGCCAGGGCTCGCCGTCGGGGAACGGCATGAGGTCGGGGAAGCGCGCGAAGGACAGGAAGGCGACCCAGGTGGAGCCGGAGGGCTGTTCGAGGCGGAGCATGGAGCGGCCGTTGTGGAGGGTGCCGTCCACCAGGGCCTCGATCTCGCCGCGGCCCCAGGTGCGGCGCCCGGCGGCGGAGGGGCGGGGCTCCTCGGAGCTGCCGGTGACGGAGTGGCGGATGAGCCAGGCGATCTCGTCGGCGGTGGCGTGGCGGGCGTGCAGGGAGCTGGCGGCCAGCGCCCGGCCCAGGCGTTCGGCCTGGTCGGTCCAGCGGGCGAGCTCCTTGTCGTCGACGGCGTCGTCGACGATGCCGAGGATCTCCTCGGTCCGCTGGTAGGCGCCCCGGAACTGGGAGAACAGGCCCAGGCCGGTGCCGGAGCCGCGCAGGCCGAGCCGCACCCCGAGGTAGACCTCCTTGGTCCAGAAGTCCTTGGCCCACACGTGGCGGTAGGTCTCGTCGAGGTGGTCGTACCAGCCGGGGCCGGAGTCGGAGGTCTCGTCCAGGCGGGTGGCCCACTCGGCGGCGGGGTAGGTGCGGTGGGCGATGCGGAGGTGGACCTCGGCGTCGTTCATGCGGATGGCCGCGAGGGCGATGGTGATGTTGGTGGCCAGGGCCTGGCGCTCTTCGGGGGTGGTGAACTCGTAGGAGACCGTCGGCAGCCGGAAGTAGGCCCAGGCCTCGCTCTCGCTGAACAGCACGCGGTCGTCGAAGTAGCGGACCGCGAGGCGGGTCGAGCCGCGGGTCCCCCATGTGCCGGTCATCTTCTGCCGCCCCTCCTGGTCGCGTCGCGCGGCGACCGCGCCCGGCGGGGGGCGCGGCCGTGCCTGTGCCACCCCCATAGTGTGCTGCATGGGTACCCGGCGGTAGAAGCGGAACGCTTTACGGCGAGCCGGAAACCGCGGCGCCCCGCCCCGAAAGGCGGAGCCCCGTGCGGCGCGTCGCGCGGGGCCGGCGGGACCGGGCCGACGGCCGGGCGGCGGCCGGGCGGCGGGCCCGGCGCCGACCCCTGACGGCCGGGCCGTGGACGCGCGACGGCCCGCCCCGGAAGGTGGGGGCGGGCCGCGGACCGGGGCGGATCAGCAGCGGTTGTTGATGGTGCTCTGGATGGAGGACCTCTCGCTGGAGGTGACGGTGAGGTCGTAGCGGTACTTCACGTTGACCCACGCCTTGACGTAGTCGCAGTGGACGGCCGTGTTGGGCGGCATCCACTGGGAGGGGTCCTTGTCGCCCTTGGAGCTGTTGATGGACGCGGTGACCGCCCACAGCTGCGGCGAGTTCACGTCGTTGGCGAAGGCGCGGCGCTCACTGGTGGTCCAGGAGGCGGCCCCGGTCTTCCACGCCTCGCTGAGCGGGACCATGTGGTCGACGCTGATCTGGGAGACGGCTCCGGTCCAGGTCACGGCGTCGTAGAAGCTGTACCAGCTGCCGGAGGTGGGCTGGCAGTCGGAGTCGGTGACCACGTTGTGCCCGTCGCGGACCAGGACGTGCTGGCGGGCGGTGCAGGGGCTGTCGACCACGGCCCAGTGCGGGAACAGGGAGCGGTCGTAGCCGGTCTGGGGCCCCTTGGCGGCGACGGTCAGGGAGTTGAGCTGCGACTGGGCGGTGGAGGTGGAGGGGATGCCCGGGGGGAGGCTGTGGGCCGCGGCGGCCGGGGCGGCCCAGCCGACGACGACGGCGAGGGCCAGCGCGAAGACCGTCGCCAGGGCGGCGCGCAGCCCGCGGGGGGTGGGGGTCATATTCTGTTCTCTCCTCTTGAGCGGGTTCGAGGGAAGGACCTCCACCACTGTGCGGCGGCCGGGGCTTTCGCACCAGACCCCCGTACGGGAATTCCCGGAGAATCCGGTGTTACGGCCCCGGGTTCCGGGCCGGTGCTTTTGCACCAGGCTCCGCACCATATCCATGTGAAGTGGATCACTTAAAAAAAGCGCATGGCCGGACCGGGGTTTGGGCGAATGCACCGCCCCTCCCACACCTGCGGCGATGAACGCGGTGTCACCGCATGGAGCACACGGTGTCGCGGCCGGCGCGCGAAGGGCGGGGGCACATGGGAGAACGCCGCGCCAATGGACAGCAAGAACACGAAAGGCGCCCTTGACCTTTCCGTCGGGCGCCCCAGAGCAGGCCCGTTGTACCCCCGCCGAAAGCCGATAAACCAGGCGGAGGAAATCGCCTGAAATCACCCTCCGAGGTGTTTGTTACGTTCGGATGTCGTACGACCCGTCCAACGAAGAGACAGCGACACCGAAGCGACACCGAAAGGATCACCCCGCACAGGGGTTCGGCCATGACGTTGCAGATGGATCTCCCGACACTGGACGACTACCCCACCCGCAAGGGCACCGAGGCCGCGCTCCTCTACCGGAGGGACCCCACCGTCTGGGGCACCGCCGAGGACGGGCCCCTCACCGACGAGCGCCTCCAGGAGCACGACCGCCGCGGGTACACCCGGTTCGCGTCGCTGCTGGGCGAGGACGAGGTCGCCGGGCACCTGGACGAGGCCGACCGGCTCGTCGGCGACCCCGGGCTGCGCGACGACGAGCGCGCGGTCGTGGACCCCTCCGACGGGGGCGTCCGCTCCGTGTTCGAGGTGCACCGGGTGAGCGAGGCGTTCGAGGCCCTGGTGAACGACCCCCGACTGCTGGAGCCCGCCCGCCAGATCCTCGGCTCGGAGGTGTACGTGCACCAGAGCCGGCTCGACCACCGCCCCGGGTTCGGCGGCGGCCCCCTGTACTGGCGCTCGGACTTCGAGACCTGGCACGCCGAGGACGGCATGCCGCGCATGCGCGCCGTCGGCTTCTCCGTGGCGCTGACCGACCACCACCCGCACAACGGCGCGCCGCTGGTGATGCCCGGCTCTCACCGCACCTACGTCTCCTGCCTGGAGGAGGGCGACGGCGGCCGCGCCGGGACCCCCGACCGGGCGACGCTGACGATCCTGGCCGACCGACACGGCATCGACGCCCTCCAGGCGACGCCCGGGGACGTGACGGCGCTGGACGCCAACTGCATGTACGCGGCCGGGGCGAACATCACGCCGTGGGCTCGGTCGAGCGTGTTCGTCGTCTACAACAGCGTGGAGAACGCCTGCGAGAAGCCGTTCGGGGGCGAGGACCCCAGGCCGGGGTTCCTGGCCTCGCGCGACTTCACCCCCGCCGGGAGGTGAACGCGCCGGTGCCCCGCCACCCGGGAACGGGGGGCGGGGCACCGCCGTGCGCGGACCGGTCCGGACACGCGGGCGCCCCGCCCGGGGACCGGACGGGGCGCGGGGCGGCCGGGGCGAGCTCGACGCGAGGCGGTCGGGCTCAGGTGAGGAGCTTGTCGACGATGACGCCCGCCAGGGCGCCGTGGGCGCGCTTGGTGCTGGCCCGCAGGGCGCCGACGTCGATGCGCGTGTAGGAGGACCCCAGGTGGTCGTCCCACGGGATGCGGACGATCGCCCGGCAGCGGCCGCGGGCCACCCGCTCGGCGGCGTCCACGTCCGGCAGGCTGCGCTTGCTGACCCCGTTGACCACCAGGACGGACCTGGCGCGCAGGGCGCCGTGGCCATTGCCGTCGAGCCAGTCGAAGGTCATGGAGACCGCGCGCTCGGCGTCGGCGTTGGCCGGGGTCACCAGGACCAGGCCGTCGGCGGCGGGCAGGGCGCGGGCGACGCCGGTGGCCGCCGGGTCCAGCACGGTCACCGCGTAGAAGCGGCCGAGCAGCCCGGTGAGCTGGGCGTAGTCGCGGTCGTCGAGGGTCTGGACGTAGGGGTCGTCGAGGGTCTGGACGACCTCCAGGCCGGTCTGGGTGCGGCCGGTGTAGGCGCTCATCGCCTCCTGGTCGCCGATGCCGTCGGCGTTGGCCAGCAGGGCGGTGAGGGTCTCGGGCGCCTGCGCGCCGATGCGGCGGGAGAGGCCGTTGGGGCCGGGGTTGACGTCGACCGCGACGATGCGCTCGTCCCGGTAGCCCGCCAGGGTGTGGCCGATCATCAGCGTGGTGACGGTCTGGCCCGCGCCGCCGGTGCAGCCCAGGACGACCAGGCTGCGGGGGCCCGCCAGGGGGGTTCGCAGGCGCTCGACGTCCTCCGGGGACAGCTCGGAGCGCACCGGGGCGGCGCCGCCGGTGACGACCTTGGCCAGGCGCCGCCAGCCGCGGGTGCCGCCGGAGTCGTCGGAGGAGGCGGCCGGTGCGGGCGCGGGGGCCTCGGTGCGGACGGCGGAGGCGCCGGCCGGGGTGGCGTCGCCGGCGGTGGGCGAACCGTGCGGGGTGTCGCCCAGGCTCTCCTGTTCGCCGGTGCCGTGGTCGAGTTCGAGGTCGGGGCGGGGCTCGCGCCGGGGCGGCTCGGGCTCCTCGCCGGGGGCGGGCTGGCCGAAGAGGCGGCCGATCCGGCGGGCGTTCTGGGCGACCCGGTGGAACATGCCGTCGTGCGGGTCGTGGCCCGGCTCCTGCTCCGCCTCCCGGGGTTCCCGGGTGGTGGGGGCGGCCGGGTCGGCGGACTCCGCGGCGGTGTCCGGCTCCGCGGAGCCGGAGGCGCGCATGCTCCACTTGACCGGGGCCGGGCGCTCGTCGTCGTCGGCGGCCGCGGGCCCGGGGGCCGGGGTGCGGCGGCGGGCCAGAGCGGCGGCCTCGGCCGCTTCGAGGTCGGCGGCGGTGCGGCGGCGCTCGGGGGCCTCGCGGACCTCGGCGAACCCGGCCAGCTCGCCGGTGCCGTGGTCGAGCTGGGTGGGCGGTTTGGCCGCGGGGGCCGCCTCGCCCTCGCGCAGCTCCCCGGCGGGGATGACGGGGTTGTCCTTGTCGCCGATCCGCGGCTGGTCGGGGTGGCGCTTCTTGCCGTCGTCGAACCACTCGGAGGGGTCCTTGGCCCCGCGCGTGTGCCCGGGGACGACGTCGGCGAACTTGGGGCGCGGCGGGGCGGGGGTGTCGGCGGTGCTGAGGTGGCGGTCGAGCACGTTCATGTGCTCGTTCCACTCGGGTCCGCGGTCCTCGGCCTCCTGCGGGCGCACCGGGATGGACTCCTGCTCGCCGGTGCCGTGGTCCAGCTCCAGCGGGGGCTTCGTGCCTGTGGGGCCGCCCCGAGCGCCCGCTGCGGGCGCCGCGTCCGCGGCCTCCCGGCCGTCGGCGGCGGGACCGTCCTCGGGAGCCCCGGGGCGTGCTTCCGTGTCGGAGGCAGGCACGGAGGCCGCCGGGGCCGCCAGCCGCGCATCCGTGTCGGCGGCGGTGCCGGTCTCGGCCGTGGGGCGGGCGGTGCCCGTGGAACGGGCGGGAGCGACCGCGTCGGCCCGCGTCGGACCCACCGGGCGCACGTCCGCCTCAGCGGCGGTACCGGCCTCGACCGTGGGACGGGTGGGGCGGGCGGTGCCCGAGGGACGGGTGGGGCGGGCGGGAGCGACCGCATCGGCACGCGTCGGACCCACCGGACGCGCATCCGCCTCAGCGGCGGGCGCGCCCTGGGGATTCCCGGGGCGGACCTCCGTCTCGGAAGCGGGTGCGGCGGCGGCCGGGGCCACCGGCCGCGCGACAGCGTCCGTGTCCGCTTCGACATCGGCGTCGGCGGAACGAGCGGTGTCCGTGGGACGGACCGGGGCGACCGCGTCGGCACGCGTCGGACCCACAGGCCGCACGTCCGCGCCGGCGGGCGCCTCGGAGGCGAGGGAGCCCTCGGCCGTGCGCACCGGGTCCGCCTCGTCCTCGGCCGGCTGCGGGAGCCAGGGGGCGGACGTGGGCTTGGCGGCCGGACGGCCCGTGGCGGCGGCGTAGCGGGCGGCGTAGTCGGACACGTCGTAGCCCGGCGCCTCCTCCTCCGCCCGCTCCTCCCGCGCGGTCTCGCCCAGCTCCCACGGGGCGGCGTGCGGCCGCCCCCGGCGGCGGGGCCGGACCGGCTCCGGCGCCGACGCCTCCTCTTCGGCGGGCACCCCGGTGGCGCGGCGCTCCTCCAGCTCGCGGGCCACCCGGATCCCCTGGGTGCGGCCGCGCAGGCGGCGGGCGGCCGGGGACTCGTCGTCCTCCTCCTCGTCCCCGACGGCTCCGGCGACCTCCTCGCGGCTGAGCGCGGAGGTGTCCCCCACGGAGTAGGCGCTCTTGGAGCTGAGGTTCACCGGCGTGTGCCCCGAGGAGGCGCGCAGGCGCGAGAACCACTCGTCGCTGTCGCGCTCCTCCTGGCCCGCGGTGTCGTAGACGGGTTCGGCGAACCCCTCCTCGAAGTCGTTCCCGCCGGTGTCGGCCGGGGCCTGCGCCGGGGCGCGGTCCAGGGCGAAACCGAAGTAGTTGAGCACCCGGACGCCCACGCCCGGGCCCTCGGGGGCCTCCGCCCCCTTCTTTTCCTCCCGGTCCCCGTCCCCGGTGCCGCCGGTGTCCGCCGGGCGCTCCACGGCGGTCACCGTGGCGACCGCGGACCGCGCGGGCTCCGGCCGCTCCGCCTCGTCGGCGGGCGCGGACGGCGCTTCGGCCAGGACCGGTTCCCGGGCGGGCTCGGGCGCGACGGGTTCGGGCGCGACCGGCTGCTCGACCGCGACAGGCTCGACCGCGACCGGCTGCTCGACCGCGACCGGCTCGACCGCGACGGGCTCCGGAGCGCGGACCGGGCCCGCCTCGCGGACGCGGCGCAGCGGCGGCGCCTGCTCCGGCGCGGGCCGCACCTGCTCGGCCTCGACGGCCACGGGCGCCTCCGCCGCCTCGACCGGCTCGGCCTCGCGTTCGGCCCGGCGGCGCGGCAGCGGCAGCGGGCCCGCCGCCGGGTCGCGGTGCCACACGCGCACCGCGACGCGCACCTCGGCGGGCTCGTACTCCGGGGCCAGCCGGGTGTACGCCCGCGCCTCGGCGAGGTAGCGGGCCTGCGACAGCAGCAGTTCGGTGAGGCGCTTGCCCTCGATCACCGGTCTGGTGACCAGCACCGTGATCACCCCGGGCGGCACCACCCACAGCACCAGGTGCCACCCGTTGCCGAACACGAACGGGGCGTTGAGGATCCCGAGCAGGATCACCCAGACCAGGAACACGCCCACGGCGACACCGAAGGTGCCCACCGGGAGCGGCATGGGCAGCCGGAAATCGTAGAGCTTGTAGAGCCGCTTCTCGATACGCCAGATGTTGGTGTACGTGGGCAGATCCACGTTCCCGGCCTCCCTCGCCTATTCCGTCGAAACGCCCATCGCTCGCGCGAGCGCCACCGCGATGACCTCGATGATGCCGGGGACGTAGAAGACGATCCCGATGAAGATCGCCAGGATGATGAACTGAGCGAACCGCGTGATCTCCCTGGTGAACAGGAAGAAGATCGCGACGATGGACACGATGACCAGGAACAGGGGTCCGAAGAAGCCGCGCAGGAACTCCGCGAGGCCGCCGGTGTCGGGGGCCTGCGAGTCGGCCAGGACGAGGGGGTCGGCCCCGCCGAGCACGGTCACGGTCTCGGCCGCGGTGGACAACAGGGGGAGCATGTCAGGCGCCGCCTCCCGGTGTCGTTTCTGCTGTGCTCATGGTCCTTCTCGTCTCCTTGCCTACGTGCCCCGTCACTCGCCGAACGAGTGGGGGGCTCCCTGGATGTCACGCACGTGCCACTCGTTGCCGGAGTCCACGACGGTGACCAGATAGCTCTGCCTCAAGGTGCCCGCCGCCTCCCCCTCGGGGGCGGGAGCGGTCCAGTGCACGGTGACGGCCACCTCTCGTACGTCATCATCCCCGCTCTCGCTCCGGGATGGCACCGTGATATCGGACAGTTCGGAGAATTCCAGGGTGTTCGCCGGAAGTGGGGCGATCGTGACGCCGGGTTCGACGTAGCGCTCCAGGTGGCCCGGCTCCTGCGCGTAGGCGCCGAAGAACCCGGTCAGCACCTCTTCCAGCTGCTCGGCGGCGGCCGGGTCGGTGTCGAAGGCGGCCTGCTCGGGCAGGGAGGCGCGGGCGGGCGCGGCCAGCAGGGCGGGGCGGCCGGAGACCACGAGGGAGTCGCCGTCCGAGTAGACGGGGACCTCCAGGCTCACGGGCTCGCCGTTGACGTCGGCGCGGACGACCACGAGGGCGTTGTTGTCGTCCTTGACGTCGACGGCGGTGACGGCGAGGTTCTCGCCGGCGAGCGAGCCCGCGGGGACGTCGAGCCCCTCGGCCTCGCCCTCGGGGACGAACGCGGCCAGGGCGGTGCGGCGTGCCTCGATGTCGTCGGTGGTGAGGTAGGCGTCGGCGAAGCGGAGCGCGAAGTCCGCGGCCGAGGTCTCGGGGAAGGCGGGGGCCTGGGCCTGCTCGGGTTCGGGGTCGGGGGCGGGGAGCGCGAGGCCGCCGCGCAGGGGGAACCAGATGCCGTTGAAGATGACGACGATGAGGAACGCCCACAGGACGGCGCGGCCCACGCCGACCCACCAGCGGCCGCCGGCGCCGGGGCGGGGGCGCCGCCGGGGGGGCGGGGCCTCGTGGTCCGCGTCGTCGTGCCGTTCGCGCACGGCGGCACCGCGCCGTGGTGCGTTCGCCATCCCCGACCTCCTGCACACAGTTCCGCGCCGCCCGTTCGGACGGCGTATCCGCCACGCCCTTGTCTACCCCATCCCTATAGTGAGGCATTGTGCGGGTTGGGCGAGGGCATGGGCGCTCCGCGTTTCCCCGTCAACCGCGCATTGCACGCAACAGTCGAAGTTCCCAAAGACGGAACAATACGGCAATAAGCAGACGAACTCATCTGACGGTTGTCCCCCGTCCGCGCTTTATGGTCGGCCCGAAAATGGATTAGTCACCTGTTGGCGAGCAACATGTGTCCCCGGGGACAGAGAACGGCCGCCGGATTGTGACCGGGGTCTCCCCTGGGGGCCGCCGGACGGGGGTGTCTATGATGACCCGATGATCCCCCGCGAGACCCTCCCCCGCGTCCTGTTCTCCCTGTTCGCCCTGGTGACGGCGGCGCACCTGGCCGTGCAGGCCCTCGGCGCCGAAACCTGGTCGCGCCCCACCCAGGCGCTGCTCATGCCGCTGCTCGCGGCCTTCGTCTGGACCGCGGCCCCGCGCCCGCACGGGCGGCCGGTCCGCCTGGTCCTGGTCGCGCTGTTCTTCTCCTGGCTGGGCGACACCGCCCCGGCGCTGGCGTCCGGGGACGCGGCGTTCCTGGTGATGGTGGGCTTCTTCCTGATCGCCCAGGTGGTGTACGTCGCCGCGTTCGCGCCCTGGTGGGCTCGGAGCCCGCTGGGCACCAACCGGACGCTGCTGGTGCCCTACGGGGTGGTGGTGGCGGGGCTGGTCGTGCTGTGCGCGCCCGGGGCCGGGGCGCTGCTGGTGCCGGTGCTGGTGTACGGGCTGCTGCTGGGGACGACGGCGGTGCTGTCGGTGGGAGTGCACCGGTGGACGGCGATCGGCGGGGCGCTGTTCCTGCTGTCGGACGGGCTGATCGCGCTGCGGGCGTTCAGCCCCGGGTTCGACCTGCCGCTCAGCGGGGTCTGGGTGATGCTGACGTACGCGGCGGCGCAGGCCCTCATCGTGCTCGGGGTCCTGGCCCGCGACCGCGAGCCCGCCGAGGAGGTCCCCGCCTGAGGCGCGGACCGGCCGTCCCGACCGGGGCCGTCAGACGACGGTGACGAAGGGGGCGCGGTGCTCGGCGCCGTCCGGGGTGCGCCAGGTGGCGGAGACGTGGCCCGTGCCGTCCGGCGACGGGGCCGGGGCGAGGGCGCGCGCGACGCGCAGGGCGAGCCGGTCGCCGGCGGTGGTCTCCAGGTCGATCACGGTGCCGCCCGGGCCGTGGGCGGTGGAGAACGAGGCGACCCCGGCGCCCGCGCCGAGGGCCGCGGGGCCGGTGAGCACGGACGGGTCCGGGGTGTCGCTCACGCTCTGCTGCTGCGGCTCGGCCGTCCCGGCGAGCAGGGCGAGCAGCTGCGCGACCAGGACCGGGTCGCGGGTCCCGTCGTACACCCACCGCTTCCCCAGGACGCCGTGCTCGGCCGTGCCGAGGAGCGCGTCCCGCGCCCCCTCCAGCGGCGCCCCGCGGTAGGTGAGGGGCACGTGGTAGGCCGCCCCGCCGTCGGTGACCACCATGAACTCGATGCCGACCTCCCCCTGCGGGTCGTCGAGCCGGAACCCCCCGGCCTTGGCCGGGTCGGGCCGCTCCCCCGCGTACCACGGCTGCGCGGGCAGCCACGCCTGGAGGAGTTCGAGCTTGGTGGGGGTCAGGGTGGTGCGGTGGACGACGGCCACGGGGCGTCCCTTCGGCGGCGGGTCAGGCGGTGACGGGCAGCAGCGTACCGCCGGTGAGGCGGACGAGCTCGGAGGCCGTGGTGGGGAAGACGGTATGCGGGGTGCCGCCCGCCGCCCAGATCCGCTCGTAGTCGGTCAGGGCCTCGTCGACCACGGTGGGCAGCGGCGCGGGGTGGCCGACCGGGGCCACGCCCCCGATCGCCTGCCCGGTGGCCTCGCGCACCTGGTCGGGCGTGGCGCGGCGGAGTTCGCCGCGGCCCCAGCGGGCCGCCAGGGCGGCGGTGTCCACACGGTGGCGGCCGCTGGTCATGACCAGGACCGGCGCGCCGTCGGAGACGAACACCAGGCTGTTGGCGATGGCGCCGACCTCGCAGCCCAGCGCGGCGGCGGCCTCGGCCGCGGTGCGCGCGGACTCGGACAGCTCGCGCACCCGGCCCGGGACGCCCGCCGCGGCGAGGGCGCGGGCCACCTCCCGGCTGCGGGCGGGCAGGGACTCGACGGCGTGCGCTTCCATGGCTCTCCTCGACATCGTTCTGTCTATGGAACGATAGGAGAACGCCGGTGGCGGAGCAAGCCGGATACGGACACGGGAGGAGAGGCCATGGAGCTCGCCGTGCGGGTGGGGCTGCGGCTGCGTGAGCTGCGCGGACGGCGGGGCCTGTCGCTGTCCGAGCTGGCGCGCCGCTCCGGGGTCGGCAAGGGCACCCTCTCCGAGTTGGAGTCCGGCCGGCGCAACCCCACCCTGGAGACGCTGTACGCGCTCACCACCGCGCTCGGGGAGCCCCTCGGTTCCGTGCTGGGGCCCGTCGCCGAACGCTCCGAGGTCTCCGGCCGCGCCGTGGACGCCGTCCTCATCGACCGCTTCGAGGACGGCGCCGCCACCACCGAGACCTACCGCCTGCGCATCCGCGCCGGGGCCGTCCAGGAGTCCCCGCCGCACGTCCCCGGCACGACGGAGCGCCTCATCGTCCTGAGCGGCACGGCCCGCGCGGGCGCCGCCTCCGCACCTTTGGAGCTGGGCCCCGGCGAGCACGGCTGCTGGACCTCCGACGTCCCGCACGTCTACAGCGCGCCGCACGGGGACGTCGAGGCGGTCCTGGTCGTCCGCTACCCGGTGCCCGGTCCCTGACCGCCCCCGGTCCGAGTCCAGGCACGCAGTTTCTCCGGGTTCCGGACGACCCAGATCCGGGTGACACGACCCTCGGAGACACCGAACGAGGCCACGGTCACGACCGTGCCGGCGCGCCGGCCCACCAGGCCCGGGGCGCCGTTGACCGACCGCTCCAGGAGTTCGAGGCCCGGGGCGCGGTCGGCGATGGCGGTCATGTACGCGGCGATGTTCCGGCGCCCCTCGATCGGTCGCAGGGCGGCACCGGCCAGGCCCCCGCCGTCGGAGGTCATCACGGCGGACGGGTCCAGGAGTCCGACGAGGGCGGCGATGTCCTTGGACCGCCAGGCCCGCTTGATGTTCCGGATCACCTCGGCCCGCCCGGCCCCCGCCCGCGGCGGGTGGGCGGTCCCCGGTCGGCGCCGGGCGGAGGACGCCAGTTGCCTGCAGGCGGCGGGGGTGCGGTCCAGGATGTCGGCGATCTCGGCGAAGGGGTACCGGAACACGTCGTGCAGGACAAAGGCCACCCTCTCGGCGGGCGTCATCGACTCCAGGACGACGAGGAAGGCCGTATCCACCGACTCGTCGAGGACCATCTGGTCGGCGGGGTCGGTGTTCCGGCCGTGGTTCCACTCGTCGCGGTCGGGCAGGGGCTCGGGCAGCCACGCGCCGACATAACGTTCCCGCCGGGCCCGGGCCGAGCCGAGCACGTCGAGGCAGATGCGGGAGGTGACGGTCGTCAGCCAGGCGCCGGGGGACACGATCTCCTCGCGCCGGCCCGGCGGCAACGCGTACCAGCGGGCGTAGGCGTCCTGGACGGCGTCCTCGGCCTCGACCAGTGAGCCCAGCAGCCGGTAGGCGACGTTGATCAGCAGGCGGCGTTCACCGGCGGCCCCGGCGGGGGCCTCCCCTGCCGTTCCCATGGTCCCGACCACCCTTCGCCTGACCTTTTGCGGGCCCGCGTCGTCGGACCGGTGAGACCTTATCCATCCACCGCCCCCGGGCGGAAAAGGGGGGCACCGACATGACCACCGTCCGAACAGCGGAACGGCGATTCCCGTTCCTCCGGGTCGCGATCGCGACGCAGACCCTGACCCTCTTCCTCCAGGCGGTCTCCGCCGGACTGCTGCTGGTCTCGCCGTACGGGGCGGTCATGCACGACATCGGCTCCCGGGTGATGTACGGGGCGGCGATGCTGTACGTGCTCGCGGCCGCGCTGGTGTGGAAACCGGGCGGTGGCTCGCCCCGGCACCTCTGGTACGCGTCCGGCTTTCTCGCCCTGGCCTCGGTCCAGGTCGTGCTCGGCATCCTGCACGTCCCGGCGGCGCACGTCCCGCTGGGTGTGCTGATGTTCGGCCTGAGCCTGCTGGCCCTGGCCCTGAGCCTGAAGCCGGGCGCCCGGACCGCGGACTGACAGGCGCCCGGGCCGCGGACCGGGCCGCCGTTCGAAGGTTCGGCGCCGTGGGGCGGGCCGGGGATCCGGGTCAGGGCTCGGGGCCGTGCCTCAGCTCCATTTTTCGAGCTCCATGTCGATGCGCGGATCGGAACGCACCCACACCTCGCCCGGAGAAGCGCCGGCCGGGGTCTCTGCGATGTGGAGGCCCAGGGCCTCGACCGTCTCCAGCAGTTCGTCCCGGGCCGCGCCCGCCTCTGCGAGCGTGCGGCCGCCGAAGAGCACGTAGTACACCTCGGCATCGCTCACGTACTCGTTGTGGCCGGTGTCGGCCCAGATCCCGCAGAACCGTTTCAGGGCCTTCCTGTCGAGCTTCGGCATCGCCGCGACCTCCCGGCGCCTCTGCTCGACCCTGCGCGATTCCCGCGCCCAGGCGAGTTCGAGGTTCTCGAACGACTCGTCCGGCAGCAGGCTCTCGCGATCCGTGGTCCACGGGCCGTGGTCGTCGAGGGCGGCGTGACCCCTGTAGGCGAAGCGCAGTTGCAGGTCGACGCCGTCGGTGCGCCGCTCATAGCGGCGGTAGTCGGCCTCGGCGTCCTCGCCGTCGCGCACACGTCCGACGATCCCGAAGGCGGTCTCGATGACCAGCACCTCATCGGTGAGCACACGTTCGAGACGGAAGGTCGAGTTGTCCTCGCTCACGTGCTTCTTGATGAAGCCGTTGAACGCCGTCGAGAACTTGAGGTGGTCGTGGTCGCCCATCGTGAACGAACGCCTGTGCCCCTGCCCATCCCGGAATACGAGCTTTCGGTCACTCACATCGCACCTTCCCCTTCGAGGCCGCGCGGCCGTGCACGGGCCGGTACGCGACCGCCCCTCGGCCGTATTCTCGCCCGGATGACGGCTCGGCCGTGCTCTGCGGGGCGGGTCCGGGGCCGGGCGTGGAACCGCCGCCCTTCGGCACCCTGGCGGCTAGAGTGCGCACATCCGCGAGGAAGGCAGGGACATGGCGACCATCACCGACCACGACTCCTACATCGCCGCCGCGCCGGAGGCGTTCCGCCCGGTCCTCCACCGCCTCCGGGAGCTCCTGCGCGAGGCTCTCCCGGACGCGGAGGAGATGACGGCGTACAACATGCCGGGGTTCCGGATCCGTGGCACGGTCGTCGCGAGCTACGCGGCGTTCAGCAAGCAGATCGGGCTGTACTTCCTCGCCCCCGCGATCTCCGATCACGCCGCGGAGATCGCGGAGGCAGGCCTCAAGGCGAGCAGGACCGGCATCACCTTCCCGCCACGCAAGCCGGTCCCGGACGATCTCGTGACACGGATCGCGCGGGCTTCACGCGAACACGCCGACGGCTGAGGACCGCCGCCGCGGATCCGCGCGGCGCGGGCGCCGCGGGGCCGCTACACGTTGAAGCGGAACTCCACGACGTCGCCGTCGGCCATGACGTACTCCTTGCCCTCCATGCGGACCTTGCCCGCGGCGCGGGCGGACTGCATGTCGCCGGCCGCGACCAGGTCGTCGTAGGAGACCACCTCGGCCTTGATGAAGCCGCGCTGGAAGTCGGTGTGGATGACCCCCGCCGCCTCCGGCGCGGTGGCGCCCTTCTTGATGGTCCAGGCGCGGGCCTCCTTGGGCCCGGCGGTGAGGTAGGTCTGCAGGCCCAGGGTGTCGAACCCGACTCGGGCCAGCTGGGCCAGGCCGGACTCGGTCTGCCCCATGGACTCCAGCAGCTCCTGGGCCTCGTCGTCGTCCAGCTCGGCCAGCTCCGCCTCGATCTTGGCGTCCAGGAAGATCGCCTCGGCGGGGGCGACCAGCTCCTGGAGCTTGGCGCGCAGGGCCTCGTCGGCCAGCTCGCCGCTGTCGAGGTTGAACACGTAGATGAACGGCTTGACCGTGAGCAGGCTCAGCTCGCGCAGCCGGGCCAGGTCGACGTCCTTGTCCCCGGCCGCGTACAGCGAGGTGCCGCCGTCGAGGATCTCCTGGGCGGCGCGGGCGGCGGCCAGCAGCTCCTGGGAGTCCTTGTCCTTGGCGTTGCGCTTGGCGTCCTTCTCCAGGCGCGGCAGGGCCTTCTCCAGGGTCTGGAGGTCGGCCAGGATCAGCTCGGTGTTGATGGTCTCGATGTCGCGCGAGGGCTCGACCTCGCCGTCCACGTGGGTGACGTCGGGGTCGTCGAAGACCCGGATCACCTGGCAGATGGCGTCGCTCTCGCGGATGTTGGCGAGGAACTTGTTGCCCAGCCCCTCACCGGTGGAGGCGCCGCGCACGATGCCCGCGATGTCCACGAAGTCGACGGTCGCCGGGAGGACCTTGGCGGAACCGAAGATCTCGGCGAGCCGGCCGAGCCGTGCATCGGGCACGCCGACGACTCCGACGTTGGGCTCGATGGTCGCGAACGGGTAGTTCGCGGCCAGAGCGTCGTTCTTGGTCAGCGCGTTGAAGAGGGTGGACTTGCCGACGTTGGGCAGTCCCACGATCCCGATAGACAGACTCACAAGGTGAGAGTCTATGCGGCCCGGCGGCCCGGCCGATCCGTTCCCGGGGGGAAACCGGACCGATCGCCGAAACACGCTGCGCAGGCATCACTACGCACAGTAGGTTCGATTCATGTCGCCGGGGACCCGGGCGGGAGATGTCCGACCCGCCGACCCCTTCCCCGGTACCCCGGCCTGCGAGCCACGGCCGCGGGTCCCGGCGGCGGGGAGGCCCGCGCACCACGCGGAGCGCGGGCCGGTGCGCGGACGACCGCCCGGGCCCCCGACCCGTTTCTTGGGGGGAACATGGTCACCGACCACCTGCGCGAGATCGTGCGCCGCTACCCGCTGGTGAGGTTCGCGGCACGGCGGCTGCGCGTCCGGCTGCCCCGGAGCATGGGCGGCCTGGACCCGGGCCGGGTGCCGCCGTGGAGCCGCACCTTCACCCTGGCCCTGCCAGAGGGCGGGGCGGGCGATCCGCGGGAGCTGACGCTGCACCTGCCCGGCTACCTGACGGTGCCGCGGAGACTGGCCGCCCACGGGCTGGCCGGGCACGGCCCCGACGCCCTGTCCTGCTTCCTGGCCATGCTGGACCGCACCCGGCCGGGGGCGGTGCTCGACGTGGGGTCGGGGGTCGGGGTGTACGCGATGCTGGCGGCGACGCGGTCGCGGCGCCCGGTGTTCGCGTTCGAGCCGACCCCGGAGATCGCCCTGGCGGCCCGGTCGGCCGCGGAGGCCACGGGCCGGGGCTTCACGGTGGTGGAGGCCGCTCTGAGCAACCACAACGGCAGCGCCTACCTGCGGCGGGCCCGGCACAACGACATGTGCAACACGATCGGGCTTCCGCGGCGCCAGGACCTGTCGGGGACGACGGTGCGGGCGGCCACGCTGTCGCGGTGGTGCGAGTCGGAGGGCTGCTCCCCGGCCGTGGTGAAGATCGACACGGCGGGCACCGAGCCCGACGTCGTGGCCGGGGGCCTGGGGGTGCTGCGCCGGTTCCGGCCGTGGCTGCTGGTGAGGGTGCGTCCGGGCCGGGGCCTGGAGGAGCGGCTGATGGCCCTGCTGGACCCGCTGGAGTACACGTGGTACCCGGTCAACGGGCGGCCGCCGTACCAGCCGAGCCGGGAGATCGCGGCGCGTTCGTCCCCGGCGTGGGAGCGGATGTGGCTGCTCACCCCCGAACCGGCCGGGGAGGGCTTCTGGGCGGCGGCGCGGGCCTGGCGGGAGGCGCTGGCCGCCTGTTCCTGAGGCCGGGGCGCCGACGGGGTGCCGCCGAGGCGCGGAGCACGGTCCGCGGGGGGTGCGGCGCGGCCCGCAGGGGGTGGGGTGCCGACGGGGCGCGGAGTGTGGTCCCCGGGGCGGAGCGCGGTCCGGGGGGTGGGGCGCGGTCCGGGATGCGGAGCGCGGTCCCCGGGGCGGAGTGCCGCCGGGGCGCGGAGCGCGGTCCGGGGGGTGGGGCGTGCGCCCCGCCCCCGGTCCGGCCGGCGGGTCAGAGCCAGGAGTCCAGCTCGGCCAGCAGCCCGGCGGGGTTGTCGCGGTGGATGCAGTGCCCGGACCCCGCCACCCTGCGCACCTCGAAGCCGCGCTCGACGAGTTCGGCGGCGGCCCGGTCGTCGACCGTGATGGCGTCCTCGGCCCGCAGCACCAGGGACGGGACGTGCGCCTTGTCCGGCAGCAGGTCGTGCCCGGCGACCTCGGCCGCGACGAAGGCGTAGAACTCCGGGTCGCAGGCGGCGAAGCCCGCCAGCTCCTGCTCCACGTCGAGGTCGTTCCAGCGCGGGTTCATGGCCCGCACGTGCGCGGCGTCGGCGGTCTCGAAGACCCGGCGCATGCGCTCCCCCGCGTCGGCGGGCATCGGCGGCAGCCGGAACGCCGGGTCCAGGTAGACGGCCCGGGCGGGGGCCGAGCGCTCCACCGCCAGGGACAGCGCCAGGCCGCCCATGGAGTGGCCGATGGCGAGGTCCGCCCCCGAGGGCAGGGAGTCCACCAGGTCGTCGCCCAGCGCCTGGACGCTGTAGCCGCCGCGGCCGCTGGCCCCGTGGCCGCGCAGGTCCGCGGACACGACGCGGTACCCCCGCTCGACGAGGGCGGGGACCAGGGCGTGCCAGGTTCCGTGGTGGGCCCCGGCCCCGTGGACGAGCAGGGCCGTTCTTTCTCCGGTGCCGGTGGTGTAGGTCTCCAGGTTCAATGGGACTCCTTGCGAAGGGACGAGAGGCCGCCCCGGGACCGGGAGGGGACCGGTCGACCGGAGCGGTCATCTCAGCCTCTCGGACAATCCGGGGACCGAGAAGGAAATGACCGGAAGCGGACGTGCGCGCGCAGCTTTCCTTCCCGGTCACGGCACCGGCCCCTCCGCGGGCGGACCGGCGGGGTCCCGGGCCGTCGCGACGGCGGCGACGGCGCGACGGCCGTTCTGCGCTCTGCGGTCCCGGCGGTACGGAGTCCCCCTCGCGGGGCGCGGCGCCCGGGGGCCGGGCGCCGCGCGGGAGGGGCGGCTCAGATCCAGCCGTCGAGGGAGGCGAGGAAGCCGGGCAGGTCGTCGCGGTGGATGCAGTGCCCGGCCCCGGCGACGGTGCGGACCTCGAAGCCCCGTTCGGCCAGGCGGCGGGCCCCCTCGGCGTCCACCGTGAAGCTGGGGTCGGCCAGCTGCACCAGGGAGGGCACCGCGGCCGCGGCGGGCATCGGGTCGTGCGCGGCGGCGTCGGCGACGACGTCGAAGAACGCGGGGTCGAAGGCGGCGAAGCCGGCGAGCTCGGCGGCGATGTCGGCGTCGCTCCAGCGCGGGTTCATGGCGCGCACGGACTCGGCGGTGGCCTCGGCGACCATCCTCCGCATGGCCGCGGAGACCCCCGGGTCCACCTGGGCGAAGCCGAAGGCGGGGTCGGAGTACACCGCGCGGGCGGGTGCGAGCCGCTCCACCGCCAGGGACAGCGCCAGGCCGCCCATGGAGTGGCCGATGGCGAGGTCCGCCCCCGAGGGCAGGGAATCCACCAGGTCGTCGCCCAGCGCCCGGACGCTGTAGCCGCCGCGGCCGCTGGCCCCGTGGCCGCGCATGTCCACGCCGATCACCCGGTAGCCGAGGCCGGTCAGGTGCGCCTCGACGGCGTGCCAGGTGCCGTGGTCGGACATCGCTCCGTGGACGAGCAGAGCGGTGCGGTCACCGGTACCGGTGTCGTAGGTGGCCAGTTCCATGGGTTTCCCTTCGGTTGCGGGCGGCGTCAGCGGACGCCGCGGACGAAGACGATGGCGAGCGCTCCGAGCAGGCCCACGGCGGAGCCGACCAGGAACAGGGAGCCGTATCCGCCGAGGTGGAGGATGATCGTCGAGGCGATGAACGGGGCGATGACCTGCGGCCCGGCGGCGGCGATGTTCAGCACGCCCATGTCCCGGGCGGCGTCGGCCCCGCTGGGCAGGACCAGGGTGGCCAGGGCGGTGTCGACGGCCATGAAGCAGCCGAAGGCGCTGCCGTTGACGACGGCGAAGACCAGCATCCCGGTCCAGGTCGGCAGGAAGAACGGGATGAGCATCGCCCCGGCCGACACCACGCCGCAGACCAGGGCGAAGAGGCGGCGCCGGTCGAGGCGGTCCGAGAGCGGGCCGCCGACCGCGGTGGTGACGACGGTGGCGGCGGCGGTGACGAGGCTCAGGACGGTGACCCCGGCGGCGGGGGCCAGGCCCTCGGGCATCTCGACGAAGTAGTCGAGGATGTAGAGCTGGAAGCCCAGGACCAGGAAGTAGCCGAAGAAGAGCAGCGCCCGGCCGACGAACACCAGGGTGAAGTCGCGGTGGGAGAGGGCCGACAGGAAGCGGCCCAGGGCGGCGAGCGGGCCGACCCGCCCACCGGCGGCGACGGGGGGCAGCTCGTCGCCGCGGGGGTCGTGGGTCGTGGTGGTGAGCACGACGGCGACGGCGACCACGAGGCCGCCCAGGACGATGTAGCCGAACGGCAGCGCACCGGTGAACAGGGTGGCGACCCCGGTGCCCAGCACCCCGGCGGCGGCGACGGCGATGCCCATGGCCGCGGCCGCGGTGCCGCGGCGCTCGTGGGGGACGCGGTCGGGGATCACGGCGGTGACGGCGGCCTGGTGGAGGTTCATGGCCCCCTGGGCCAGGCACCAGCCCAGGGCGATCATCAGCAGCGAGTCGGCGAAGCCGAGCGCGAGGACCAGCAGCAGCCCGGCGACGGCGCCGCCGAGGATCCACGGGTTGCGGCGCCCCCACCGCGAGCGCGTGCGGTCGGACAGGGCGCCGCCGATGGGGTTGAAGACGGTGCCGAAGACCGCGGCGACGCCCGAGACCAGGCCGAGGTTGGCGACGGCGGCCTCCTCGTCGCCGGGGGTCAGGCCCTGCACCTGGAGGGGCAGCAGGACGGCGCCGATGCCCAGGTAGAAGGCGTAGACGGCGAGGTTGCCGACGCCGAGCACCGGGATCAGGCGCCGCAGGCTCCGGCGGCCTCTGGTCCGAGAGGGGGGAAACGGATTCGGACATGTCGCATCATCCTTGGCCGGAGTGAGGAGAAACACCTGTTCAGGTGTGGTTATTCGTTTAAGCTAGTTACACGTTTAACTATTGTCAACGGTCCGGTGACCGGAACTTCACACCCTCCTGAGAAGACAGGGCACACTAGCCGCATGACCTCGATCCGCCCCCGACCCGCGACCATCTCCGACATCGCCCGCCGGGCGGGAGTGTCCACCGCGACCGTGTCGTACGTGCTCAACGACGCCCCCGCGGGCGCGCGCATCCCCGAGGAGACCCGGGCCCGGGTCCGCGCCGCCGCCGACGACCTGGGGTACGTGCCGCACGCCAGCGCGCGGTCGCTGCGCACGGGCGCCCGCGACCTGGTCCTGTACGTGCACTTCGACGTGGCGCACGGGCCGCTGGCGTCGGAGTTCCTGTACGCGCTCGCCCGCGCGCTGCGCGACCTGGGCTACACGCTCATGCAGTACGGCGCCGAGAAGAACCGCGGAGTCAAGGCGGCCCGCGCCTGGGCGGCGCTGCGCCCGGCCGCCGTCCTGGCGGGCGACGACCGGCTCACCGCCGCGGGCGTCGAGCTGCTCACCAAGGCGGGCATCCGGGTCATCGGCCTGGGCTCGGACCCGGCGCGCGCCAAGGGGACGGGCCTGTCCACCCTGGTCATGGACCACCACGCCGTCGGCCTGGCCGCGGGCCGCCACCTGACCGGCCGCGGCTACCGCGACCTGGCCGTCGTGCTGCCCACCGACCCGCCGCTGCGCACCATGGGCGAGGGCCGCCTCGCGGGCGTCCGCGAGGCGGCCGCCGAGGCCGGCGCCGCCGTGCGCGTCCACGACATGGACTACTCCCCCGCCTCCGCGGCCGGGATCGTCGCCGCCTGGCGCGCCGAGGGCCTGCCCCGCGGCGTCTTCGGCTACAACGACGAGTTCTCCGGCCTGCTGCTGGGCGCCCTCCTCGACGCCGGCGTGCGGGTCCCCGAGGAGGTCGGCCTCGTGGGCGCCGACGACCTCATGCTCTGCGAGATGCTCCGCCCGGCCCTCACCAGCGTCCGCCTGCGGAGCGAGAGCCCCGAGGAGATCGCCCGCCGCATCACCGAGGCGATCACCGAGGGGGCCGAGGTGCACCTCTCCCCCTGGACCGCCCACCCGGTCCCCCGCCGGACCTGACCCCGGGCACACCGAGGGGAGGGGAGGGCACGAGGTCCCCTTGCCTATAGCGGACCACGGCAGCGCCCCCGCGCGCCACCCACGCCCTCCGCCCCTGTGGACGAACGCCGCCCCGGCCGCGGCTCGCCCCCGGCCCGCGACGCAGCGGGCCGGGCACAGCAGGCCACGATGCAGCGGGCCGAGGCGGGGATACGCACGCCCCGACCGGCGCCCCGGCCCCCGGTCCGCGACGCAGCGGGCCGGGGCGGGGCGTGCACGCCCCGCCCCGGCCCTCCCGGCCCGTCCGCCCCCGGGGGCTACCCGAGTTCGGCGCGGGCGGTCAGGCGCACGTCCGCGTAGGAGCGGCCGACCAGCAGGTCGTAGCCGCCCGCGGGGTACTCCCACTCACCGGCGTCCTCCGCCCAGGTCCGGATGGCATCGCGCGGGACGTCGATCTCCACGTCGACCGTCTCCCCCGGCTCGGCGGACACGGCCGCGAACCCGGCCAGCCAGCGGGCCGGGCGGTCGCCCGCCTCGTGGGGGGCCAGGTAGAGCTGGACGACCTCGCGGCCCGCCCGCTCGCCGGCGTTGGTCAAGCGCACCCGCACCCGGGCCACCGCGGCCTCCTCACCGACGGCACCGTCGACGTCACCGGCGCCACCCGCGCCCCCGGCCCCACCGGCCGCGTCGGCGCCGACGGACACCTCCAGGGCGTCGTAGCGCCACCGGGTGTAGGACAGCCCGTGCCCGAACCAGTAGGCGGGTTCGGCGCCCGACCGCTCCCAGCCGCGGTGGCCGACGAACACGCCCTCGGAGTACTCCAGCGCCCCGTCCTCCGGCACGACCTGCGTGACCGGGGCGTCGGCCAGGGCGACCGGCCAGGTGGTGGGCAGCCGCCCGGACGGGTCCTCCCCGCCCAGCAGCACGTCGGCCAGCGCCCCGCCGACCTCCTGCCCGCCGAACCAGGCGAGCAGCACCGCCGCCACGTCCTCCCGCCAGGGCATCTCCACCGGGGCGCCCGCGCAGACCACCACGACGGTGCGCTCGTTCACCTCGGCGACCCGGGCGACCAGCTCGTCCTGGCGCCCCGGCAGGGCCAGCGAGTCCCGGTCGAAGCCCTCCGACTCCACCTCGTCCGTGGTCCCCACCACGACCACCGCGACGTCGGCGCCGCGCGCGGCCTCGACCGCCTCGGCCAGCAGCGTGGCGTCGTCGGCCAGCGGCGCCCGGTGGGTGACGGTGAACCCGATGAACGCGAAGTCCCCCATCCCCAGGTCCTCGTGGGCCTTGACCACCGAGAGCCGGACCGGCCGCCCCGCGGTGAGCGCGACCGGGACCGCCGCGGTCGGCGGCGCGAACATGGCGGCGGCCGGGTCGTCCCCCTCCGCCTTCAGCTCCCCGTCGAACACGGTCTCCCCGTCGACCGCCAGCACGTACCGGCCCGCCCCGGAGACCCCGATCAGGTGGTCGCCGTCCACGTCCGGGGTGAACTCGCCGGTGAGCTCGATCCGGTCGAGCTCGGCGTTGGACACCCCGGCCGGGAGCTCGCCGATCCACCGGGCGGTGCCGTCGGGCAGCGGCTCGGTGGCCAGGACCCGGCCGTCGGCGGCCAGGAACGCGGCGTTCAGGGGCGCGGCCACGGCGGGCGGCCCGGTGCGCGGGTCGGTGCCGACGGCGTGCACGAGCTCCACGTCCCCGGGCAGCGCGGCGCGCAGCCCCTCCAGCGGCGAGACGGTGCGCTCGGCGAACACGCTGGCGCTGCCGCCGCCGCTGGTCCGGGCCTCGGAGGCGGGCAGGCCGATGAGCGCCACCCGGCGGATCCGCTCGGGCTCCAGCGGCAGCGCGGAGCCCTCGTTGCGCAGCAGCACGAAGGACCGCGCGGCGGCCTCCCGCGCCACGGAGCGGCCGTCCAGCCCGGCGGGCCGGTCGGTCGGGGCCACCACGGGCTCGGCCCCCTCCAGCAGCCCCACCCGGGCGGCCAGGCGCAGCACCCGGCGGGCCATCCCGGTGACGGCCTCCTCGGGGACGCGGCCGTCGCGGACGGCGTCCACGAGGTGGCTCCCGTAGACGGTGTTGGGCCCGGGCATGGCCACGTCCATCCCGGCCAGGGCGGCGGCGACGGTGTCGCGGGCGGCGGTCCAGTCCGAGACGATGAACCCGTCGAAGCCCCACTCCTCGCGCAGTACGGCGTTGAGCTCGGCGTGCTCGGTCAGGGTGGTCCCGTTGACCTTGTTGTAGGAGGCCATGACGCCCCAGGGGCGGGCCTTGGCGACGATGCGCTCGAAGGGGGCGAGGTAGATCTCGCGCAGGGTGCGCTCGTCGGCGCGCACGTCGACGGTGAAGCGGTCGGTCTCGGAGTCGTTGGCGACGAAGTGCTTGACGGTGGTGGCCACACCGCCCTCCTGGACGCCCTGGACGTAGGCGGCCCCGATCTCGCCGGTGAGGAGGGGGTCCTCGGAGTAGGTCTCGAAGTGGCGGCCGCCCAGCGGGGAGCGGTGCATGTTCACGGCGGGGGCGAGCAGGACGTGGACGCCCTTGCGCCGGGCCTCCTGGGCGAGCAGCCGGCCGACGGTGCGGACGAGGCCGGGGTCCCAGGTGGCCGCGAGAGCGGTGGGGCTGGGCAGCTGGACCGAGGGGTCGCTGGGCGTCCAGTGCTCGCCGCGCACGCCGACGGGGCCGTCGGACATGACGAGGCGGCCCAGGCCGATGGCCGGGTTCGCGGGGACCGCCCACATGGAGCCGCCGGACAGGAGGGCGACCCTGCCCTCCAGGTCGAGGGCGGCCAGGGCCTCCTCGACACGGCGTTCGCGGTCGGCGTCGGATGCGTGCATGGTGAACCTCCGAGGGTCGCGCACAGAATTTACCTACCGAGCACTCGGCAAATTATGACCTTTAGGTTAAACGCTTAACTCGACCTTGTGAAGCCCCGACGCCTCCGTGTCACGACGGACTAGCCTGGGACCCGATGACCGAACAGACACCCGCCCCCGGACCCGCGGCCGACCCCGCCCCGGCCCCCGCCCGCCGCGGCCGGGGCCGCCCGCCCGCCACCGCCCGCCGCGAACAGATCGTCACCGCGGCCCTGGAGGAGTTCGCCGAGCACGGGTTCCACAACAGCTCCCTGGCCTCCGTCGCCGAGCGCGTCGGGCTCAGCCAGCAGGGGCTGCTGCACCACTTCCCCACCAAGGAGGCCCTGCTGGTCTCCGTCCTGCGCCGCCGCGACGAGATCGACGAGGCCGACTTCGGCTCCCTGGACGACCTCGACCGCCTGCGCGACGTCGCCGAGCGCAACGCCTCCCGCCCCGGGATCGTGCGCCTGTACACCCTCCTGTCCGCCGAGGGCCTGGCCGAGGACCACCCCGCGCACGGCTACTTCGCGGAGCGCTTCGCCGTCCTGCGCGCCCGGATCGCCGCCGTCCTGCGCGGCACCCACGGCGACCGCCTGCCCTCGGGCGCCACCCCCGAACAGGCGGCGGCCCTGCTCATCGCGGCGATGGACGGGCTCCAGCTCCAGTGGTCCTACGACCCCGAGGCGGCGGACATGCCCGACTTGTTGGCTCTGCTCACCGATGTCCTGCGTGGCGGGGGGGACCCGGCCGGACACGGACTGACACCATAGGGCGCCATGGATCTCCTCTCACTGATGGCGGTACTCCTCGTCGGCATCGCGGTGGGCGTCGCGCTGGGCCTGCTCTGGGCCCGGGGGCAGAGCGCGCAGGCCCGGGCGGAGGCCGAGGCGGCCCGGGACCGGGCCGAGTTCATGGAGGAGCGGCTGGCCGAGCGCTTCCGGGCGCTGTCCGCCCAGGCCCTGGACCAGACCAACCGGAACTTCCTGGAGCTGGCCGAGGGGCGGCTGCGCGCGGTCGGCGCGCAGGCGGGGCACGACATGGACGAACGGCGCAGGGCCGTCGAGCGCATGGTGGAGCCGCTGACCGAGATGCTGGACCGGGTCGAACGCCAGCTGCGGGAGGCCGACGCGGGCCGGGCGGCCGCGCACGCGGAGCTGGCCAAGCAGGTGGAGTTCGTGCGCGAGGGCTCCGAGCGGCTGCGCGACCAGACGCAGGCGCTGGTGACCGCGCTGCGCCGCCCCGAGGCGCGGGGCCGGTGGGGCGAGGTGCAGCTGCGCCGGGTGGCGGAGCTGGCCGGCATGAGCGCGCACTGCGACTTCGAGGAGCAGGTGGCGGTCCAGGACGGTGCGCGCCGCCCGGACATGGTGGTGCGCCTGGCCGGGGGCAAGAACATCGTCGTGGACTCCAAGGTGCCGCTGTCGGCGTACCTGGACGCGGTGGCGGCCGAGGGCGAGGCGCAGGTCCGCGAGCGGCTCCGCGCGCACTCCCGGCACCTGCGCACGCACGTGGACCAGCTGGCGGGCAAGGCGTACTGGTCGGCGCTGAGCCCGGCGCCGGAGTTCGTGGTGCTGTTCATCCCGGGCGAGGCGTTCCTGGCCCCGGCGCTGGAGCACGACCCGGCGCTGCTGGAGTACGCCATGGGCAGGCGGGTGCACATCGCGACGCCCACGACGCTGATCTCGCTGCTGCGCACCGCCCAGTACGCCTGGCAACAGGAGGCCCTGAGCCGCAACGCCCGGGAGGTGTTCGAGCTGGGCAAGCAGCTGCACGCGCGGCTGTCCACCCTGGGCGGCCATGTGGAGGGGCTGGGCCGGGCCCTGTCCCGGACGGTGTCGGCCTACAACCAGACGGTGGGGTCGCTGGAGAACCGGGTGCTGGTGACCGCGCGCCGGTTCGGGGAGCTGGGCCTGGTGGACGGCGACCTGGAGCGCCCGCGCGGGGTGGAGGAGCCGCCCCGGACGGTCGCGGCCCCGGAACTGGTCGAGGACGCCGCCATTCGGATGACAAATAACGGCCACAACAGCGCGACCTAAAAAGAAAGATCCCCGCCCGGGCGGGCCGGAATGGCCTCCCCCGACCGAAAGAAAACCAGGTCAGGGCGCCCCCGGCGACCCGCGGGACGAATGCGGACACTTCATCCGCGAACATGGTGAACCGCGGCACCGCATCCCGGTGTCCAACGGGAGGAAGGCGTGTTCGGTGCGGAAGGGGCAAGTGGACGAAATGACGACACGTTCCCCGGAAAAGACACCGAACGCTCACGAGAAGTGACACACTAAACACTGTGAGTAACACACTTGGGAGGCGCACGGCCATGCCCCCGCGCAAGACGGACGGCCCGGAACCCGGGCGGGCACCGTACTTCGTGCGGCCCGAGGGCCGTTCCCGCAACGCGCCGAAGACGAGGAAGCCCGCGCCCGCCCACCCCGCCGGTCCCCCCGGCGGCGCGTCCGGGCCGCGGCCGACCGCTCCACGCACCCGCCCCGCCACGGGCGCCGCACGGCTCACCGGCCGCGGCGGCGTCCTCGTCATCGCCCTGTTCAGCGTCACCGGCACGGTGATCGCGCACGTGGCCGCGCTGCCCGCGGCCCCGGGCGTCGCCTTCACCCTCGCCTGCCTGCTGACGGTGTCGCTGGTGCGGCCGGGCGACCTGCTCTCGCTGTCGGTCAGCCCGCCGATCGCGTTCTTCGTGGCGGTGGTCGCCACGGAGAGCGTGCTCGCCCTGGGCAACGAGGGCTTCGCCCGGGTGCTCCTCCTCGCCCTGGCCTCGCGTCTGGCCCAGGTCGCCCCCTGGCTGTTCCTGGGCACGGCGCTGGTGCTGGTCATCGGGGTGTTCCGAGGGCTGCCCGGCAACCTGCGCGACCTGGGCGACGAACTCAACGGCCGCAAGTGAGCCGGGGCCGCACCGGCCCCGGATCCCCTCGCCCCCGCCCCGGCGGCCCCGGCGGGCCGCCGCCGGACGGCGCCCTCAGAAGGGCGTGTCCGCGTCCTGGGGCGCGTCGTCCTTCCCGCGCTCGTCCATGGCAGCCGCCATCGTGGCGCGGGCGCCCTCCAGCCAGCGCTCGCAGATGCGGGCCAGCTCCTCGCCCCGCTCCCACAGGGCCAGGGACTCCTTGAGGCTCAGCCCGCCCGACTCCAGCCGCCGCACCACGGTGTTGAGCTCCTCGCGGCTCTCCTCGTAGCTCAGCTCGGGCTCCTCGGCCCCGGCCTCGCGGCCCGCGTCCTTCTTCGCCATGTCTACTCTTCTCCTCCGGTGCTGTCTGCGGTCTCGTCGGCCGTCTCCGGGTCGGTCTCGACGGCGTCCACGGTGACGGCCAGGCCGCCCTCGGCGAAGCGCACCCGCAGGGTCTCGCCCAGGTCGGGTTCGGCCGCCGAGCGGACCACCGTGCCGTCGGCGCGCTGCACGATCGCGTACCCGCGGGCCAGGGTGGTGGCCGGGGACAGGGCGTGCAGGCGGGCCCGGGTGTGGCCCAGGTTCTCGGCGGCGCGGTCCAGGGACACCGCGAGGTTGCGCCGGGAGCGCTCGCGCAGGTCCAGGACCTGTTCGGTGAGGCGGTCGATCTCCCGGACCGGGTCGGCCAGCGCCGGCCGGGAGCGCATCGAGGCCAGCCAGGCGCTCTCCCGCTCCAGGGCCCCGGCCAGCACCCGGCGGCCGCGGTCGCGCAGCTGGCGGATGATCTCCAGCTGCTCCCCCACGTCCGGGACGGTCTTCTTGGCCGCGTCGGTGGGGGTGGAGGCGCGCAGGTCGGCGACATGGTCCAACAGCGGGGCGTCCTGCTCGTGGCCGATGGCGCTGACCACGGGGGTCCGGGCGGCGGCGACGGCGCGGACCATGGCCTCGTCGGAGAACGGCAGCAGGTCCTCCAGGGAGCCGCCGCCCCGGGCGATCACGATGACGTCCACCTCGGGGCGGGAGTCGAGGTCCTTGAGGGCGTCGACCACCTCGCGGACCGCGCGGTCGCCCTGGACGGCGACCTGGCGCACCTCGAAGCGCACGGCGGGCCAGCGGCGCCGGCTGTTCTCCAGGACGTCGCGCTCGGCCGCGGAGTCGCGTCCGCAGATCAGGCCGACGGTGCCCGGCAGGAACGGCAGCGGGCGCTTGCGCTCGGGGGCGAACAGCCCCTCGGCCTGGAGCGTGCGGCGCAGCTGCTCCAGGCGGGCCAGCAGCTCGCCCAGGCCGACGTGGCGGATCTCCAGGGCGCGCAGCGAGAACGTGCCGCGCACCTCGTAGAAGTCGGGCTTGGCGTGCACCACGACCCGGGCGCCCGCCTCCGGCGGGGGCTGCTGGGCGTCCAGGACGGACGTCTGGCAGACCACCCGCACCGAGACGTTGGCGACCGGGTCGCGCAGGGTGATGTAGGCCATGCGGCCGCGCCGGTTCAGCTCGGCGATCTGGCCCTCGACCCAGATGCGGCCCAGCCGGCCGATCCAGCCGCCGACGGCGTTGAGGACCACGCGGACCGGCTGCGGCGCCTCGGGGGAACTCTCCATGCCCATGACACCCGAGCCTAGGCCAGGGGTGCGACCGTTCCCCCGAGCCGCCGGGCGCCCGGCGGGTTCCGGGCCCGGGGCGGGCGGGCCCTACGGGGTGGCGTCGCCGCCGGAGGAGACGGAGTTGTTGCCGCCCAGGTCGGTGACCTCGGGCTCGCCGGAGGCGTAGTGGACGGTGTTGTCCGCGCCGATGACGTGGATGGAGTCGGCGGAGCCGATGTGCACCGTCAGGTTGCTGCCCGCGACGGTGACGGTGGTGCAGGAGCCGTTGAGGACGACCACGGCGTCCTCGGAGGCGATGTTGACGGCGCGGCCCTCGCAGTCCTCGGTGAGGTCGCCCCCGGTGACGTTGAGGACCTCGTCGCCGCCGACGCCCACGCCGCCCTCGCCGTCGACGGAGACCTCGCCCTCGCCGTTGTCGACGCTGACCCCGCCCTCGCCGTCGACGGAGACCTCGCTCTCGCCGTCGCGGACGCTCACACCGTCGGGGTCGACGGAGACGTCCTGTCCGCCGGGGAGGGAGAAGGAGCAGCCGGTGAGCCCGAAGGCCGCGGCCGTGGCGAGCACGGCGGCCAGGCGGGCCGGGGTGCGGAGGGCGGAAGCGGTCATGGCGGTGGGCCTTTCGAGCCGGGAACGGAGATGTCTCTCACCGGATGTGACGCTCCGGGCGCCGTCCGGGTTCCCGGTGCGGCGGCGGGGCCGCCGTCCCCGGCGGCCCCGCCGGTCCCCGGACCGCGCCCGGTTCCCCCGTTCGGGCACGGCGCGGGGGCCGGGATCAGGCCTCGGCGTCCTCCAGCTTGGCGATGCGGTTGTCGTACATCTTGATGAACTCGGGGCGGCCCTGGTGCGCGACCTCGTAGGCGCGCAGGTCGCGGACCTGCTCCACGGTGAGCTTGCGCAGGCGGGCGCGGACGGAGGGCAGGGTGAGCTCGTCGTAGGTGGGGACGGCCAGGTCCTCGGCGGCGGGCGCGTTCTCGCGGCGGACCTTCTCCAGGACCTCGGAGTCGGCGATCTCGGTCTTGGCCTCGGCCACGGCGAGCTCCTCGGCGACGGAATCGCCGCCGTCGGGCAGGTCGGCGGTGGCGGGGACGGCCGGCTCGGCCTCCTCCGCGGTCTCGGCCGCGGGCTTCTCCGCCACGGGCTCGGCGGCCTCGGCGGCGGCGGGCTTCTCAGCGGCGGGCTCGACGGGCTCCGCGGCAACGGGCTCGGCGGCCTCGACCGGCTCGGCGGCGACGGGCTCCGCGGCGGCGGCCTCGGCGGCGGGCTTCTCCTCGGCGGGCTCCGCGGCGGCGGGCGCGGCCGGGGCCGTCTCCTCCACCTCGGCGACCGGCGCCTTCTCCTCGGCCTCCGCCTTCTCCCCGGCCTTCACCGGAGCGGCGGCGGCCTCGGCGGGTTCCGCGGCGGCGGCCTCCTCGGCGCGGGGAGCGGCGGACTCGGGCGCGGCGGCCGTGTCCTTGCGCCCGAAAAGGCCCTTGAACAGGGTCGCGACTTTCGTGGCGAACGTCGGGTTCGACATGGGGCGGGGGCTCCTGATTGCTCTCGGCGGGGCGAATCGCACCCCGTGATCCGGCCGGGCCGGGTGAGGGCGAACCGCCTATAACACAATGCGATGGTGAACCAGGATAGAGGAGGGGAGAACACCATGAGCAGGGGATAAGTGAACGATTTCGCCACTTCGAAGCGGAACCGGAGGCCTCCTGTTGCGATACCGTCACCATTGACGCCGGGACACGGCCCACCGCGGCCGCCCGGGTCCCCCGCCCTGTCCGGACGTGCGCTCCCCCACGCCCGCGCGGCGCACCCGCGTACCCCACCTAGGATGTATTGCATGACAGCGACGACCACCGCCACCAAGCAACGCCGCGTGCTGCTCGCCAACCCCCGGGGTTACTGCGCCGGTGTGGACCGCGCGGTCATCACCGTCGAGAAGGCCCTGGAGCAGTACGGCGCCCCGATCTACGTCCGCAAGCAGATCGTGCACAACACGCACGTGGTGCGGACCCTGGAGGAGCGCGGCGCGATCTTCGTCGAGGAGACCGACGAGGTGCCCGAGGGCGCGATCGTCGTGTTCTCCGCGCACGGCGTCTCCCCGGCCGTCCACGTCGAGGCCGCCGACCGCGGCCTCAAGACGATCGACGCCACCTGCCCGCTGGTCACCAAGGTCCACAAGGAGGCCAAGCGCTTCGCGGCCGAGGACCGGGACATCGTCCTCATCGGGCACATCGGCCACGAGGAGGTCGAGGGCACCAGCGGCGAGGCCCCCGAGCACATCCAGATCGTGGAGAGCCCGGCCGAGGTCGACCGGCTCCAGGTGCGCAACCCCGACAACGTGTCCTGGCTGTCGCAGACCACCCTGTCGGTGGACGAGACCAACGAGACCGTCGACGCCCTGCGCCGCAAGTTCCCGAACCTGCTCGACCCGCCCAGCGACGACATCTGCTACGCCACCACCAACCGCCAGGTCGCCGTCAAGACGATGGCGCCCGAGTGCGAGCTGGTGATCGTGGTCGGCTCGGACAACTCCTCGAACTCGGTGCGGCTGGTGGAGGTCGCCCTGGCCGCCGGGGCCGACGCCTCCCACCTCATCGACAACGCCTCCCTCCTCAAGGAGGAGTGGCTGGAGGGCGTCACCACCGTGGGCGTCACCAGCGGCGCCTCGGTCCCCGACATCCTGGTCCGGGAGCTGCTGGACCGCCTGGCCGGGTACGGCTACGGCGACGTGTCCCTGGTGACCACCGCGGACGAGACCCTGACCTTCTCGCTGCCCAAGGAGCTGCGCCGCGACCTGCGCGCCGAGTAGCGGGACCCGACGGCGAAGGGGGCCCGGACCATGCGGTCCGGGCCCCCTTTCGTACGTCGTCGGGAGTCCCCCTCAGGAGTCCCCGGCCGGCTCCTCCGCGGCCCCTGCCCCGTCGCCCCCCTCGGCGTCCGTCTCCAGCCCGCCCGCGAAGTGCGCCAGCTCGTCCAGGTCGGCCGGGCCGGCCACCACCAGCGTGTACCCGTCCTCGCGCAGGACCAGGGCCGACCAGTCCTCGGACTCGTAGTGCTCCCACTCCCGGCCGCCGACCGCGACCGTGCCGGTCTCCTCCGCCCCCCTGGAGCGGTCCGCCACCACCGCGTCGGGGTCGCCGTCGCTCTGGGTGAACATCACGTGACTGTCGGCGGCGGTGGCGAACCCCACACTCCACTCGACCGGTCCGGCGGTCTCCAGGGTCGAGCTGGTGGGCGTCCACCCCTGCTCGGCGAGGTCGTCCGCGGGCATCGTCACCGGGTAGTCGGCGCTCCCGCGCAGCACCTCGGCCTCGGGCCGGTAGTCCACGGACGGGATGTTCTCCCCCGATCGCGTGGAGACCACGAACGCCAGCGCCAGGACGATGGCGATGATGACGCCCAGGGAGATGGCGTAGTTCTTGAAGGTCGCGCTGGACCGGCTGTACTCACTCATGACGGTTCCAGCTTGCCGCAGGTCGCGGCCCGCTCCGACCCGGGGTGCGGTTACCGCCCCGGCCCCGCAGGGCGGGTCCGGCGCGCCGGGCGGGGCCTCACGGCCGGTCGTCGTCGCGGCGCAGCGGCTGGAGCTGGTCGAGCAGCCGGGTGATGTCGTCGGCCAGGCGCAGGGAGTCGGCGTCGTCGCGGTTGACCACCTCGGCGACGGCCAGCAGCATCGCGCCGCTCACCACGATCAGCAGCGCCTCGTCCACCGGCTCGTCGGCCTTGCGGTACAGGGCGACGTTGCGGTCGGTCCACTGGGTGAGCCGGGCCCGCAGCTGGTACTCGAAACCGGGCGGGCCGTCACCGCTGAAGAACAGGCGTGTGGTCTCCCTCTCCTCGATGCAGCCGAGCAGGTAGGCGCGGGCGGCGATGTTCATCAGCCGGGTGGGGTCGCTCTCGCCGCGGGCCCGCGCGTCCACCACCGCCTGGTGGGTGCGCTCCTGCTGCCGCTGCTGGAACTCCTCGTACAGGGCGAGGTAGAGGTCGGCCTTGCCGGTGAAGTGGTGGTAGAGGCTGCCCACGCTGGCACCGGCGACGGCCACGACCTCGCTGACCCCGGCCTTGGCGAAGCCCACCGTGCGGAAGACCTGGGCGGCGGCCCTGAGCAGCGCGGTACGCGTCGCCGCGCCGCGCGGGGAGACCCGGGTCGGCCGGTCCGTCTTTTCCACTGTCATGCCTCACTCCCGTCCGGATCACGCCAGCGTAGACCTTACGCTTCCGACCGGACACGGGAGCGTGCCCGCCGAGGCGGCCGATCATGCCGGGTGACTACCCTAAGACGTGAATCCCACCCTGTCCCCGACGGAAGGCACCTTCCCATGTCACAGGCCGGCGGTCCCACCGCGCCCGACCGCAACCTCGCCCTCGAACTGGTCCGTGTGACCGAGACCGCGGCGCTGGCGGCCGCCCGCTGGGTCGGCAAGGGCGACAAGAACGGAGCCGACGGCGCGGCCGTGCGCGGCATGCGGCACATGATCAGCACCGTGTCGATGAACGGCACCGTCGTGATCGGCGAGGGCGAGAAGGACAACGCCCCGATGCTGTACAACGGCGAGCGCGTCGGCGACGGCGGCGGACACGACTGGGACGTGGCGGTCGACCCGATCGACGGCACCACCCTGACCGCGATGGGCATGCCCAACGCGATCGCCGTCATCGCGCTGAGCCCGCGCGGTTCGATGTTCGACCCGTCCGCCGTGTTCTACATGGAGAAGCTGGCCACCGGCCCCGAGGCCGCCGACGTAGTGGACATCGCCGCGCCCGTGGCCGACAACATCCGCGCGGTGGCGCGGGCCAAGGGCAAGTCGCCGCAGGACGTGACGGTCGTCATCCTCAACCGCCCGCGCCACGAGCAGATCGTCAAGGAGGTCCGCGACGCGGGCGCCCGGATCAAGTTCATCAGCGACGGCGACGTGGCGGGCGCGATCATGGCGGCCCGCGCCGGCACCGGCGTCGACCTGCTGCTGGGCATCGGCGGCACCCCGGAGGGCATCATCACGGCCTGCGCGATGAAGTGCCTGGGGGGCGTCATCCAGGGCCGCCTGTGGCCCAAGGACGACGCCGAGCGGGCCAAGGCCGTCGACGCCGGGCACGACCTGGACCGGGTGCTGTACACCGACGACCTGGTCTCGTCCGACGACGTGTTCTTCGCGGCGACCGGGATCACCGACGGCGAGCTGGTCGGCGGCGTGCGCTACGAGTCCTCGCGGGTCATCACCGACTCGCTGGTGATGCGCGGCCGCAGCGGCACCGTCCGCCAGGTGCTCAGCGAGCACCGGCTGAGCAAGCTGTCGGCCTACAGCGGCGTGGACCTGACCTCCGCCCCGCAGGCCTGACGGCCGCCCCACCCCCGACGGGTGGTCGGAGGACGGGCCCCGGAACCCCGTCACGCCGGCCACCCGTGTCACATGTCGCGCGGGAGTTCCCCCTTCCCTGTGAGAACCGCGGCGGGGGGAGGCGGCATCTGAAAGTTCGTTGGCAGCGCGGACACCGCGCCTGTGAGAAATCCGTCGGAGGTCCGATGTCCTATCCCGATCCCCCCCGGCAGCCCCAGTGGCAGCCGCCGAACCAGCCCGGGGGCCCCGTCCCCGGGCAGCCTCCGGCGCCCGGCGCCGTACCCCCCGGCGTGCCCGGACAGCAGTACGCCGCCCCGGGCGGCCCCGGCTTCCCCGGAGGCCCCGGTGGTCCGGGCGGGCCCGGCTTCCCCGGCGGACCGGTGCCGCCCGGGGCCCCGCGCAAGCGCAACCGCTGGCTCATCCCGGCCGCGGCCGGCACCGCCGTCGTGGTGATGGCCGGGACCGTGTGGGCCACGGTGTCCCTGGTCTCCTTCGGCGGCCCGCAGCCGGAGGAGGTGCTGCCCGGCAGCTCCATCGCCTTCGGCAAGGTCGACCTGGCGATCGACGGGTCGCAGGCGATCGAGCTGCTGGAGTTCGTCGACCGCCTCCCCGCCGAGGTCGTCGAGGAGACCGGGAGCCCCGACGGGGACATGACCGAGTTCTTCGCCGAGATGTTCGTG
This sequence comes from Nocardiopsis sp. MT53, assembly GCF_019598965.1. Lineage (NCBI taxonomy): Bacteria > Bacillati > Actinomycetota > Actinomycetes > Streptosporangiales > Nocardiopsidaceae > Nocardiopsis > Nocardiopsis sp. MT53. The sequence goes on from NZ_CP080599.1 coordinate 1,074,034, forward strand.
GACGCGTTCCCCGACAGCGCCCCGAGCCAGGACCGGGTCGAGGAGTGGATCGGCCAGCGCGCGGGCTTCTCGGTGTGGCCGACCTCCGGCGAGGCCGAGCTGGAGGAGGGGGCGGGGGTCGCCCTCGCCATCGCCCTGGCCGTGGAGGACCCGCGCTTGGCGGAGGAGGACTTCGCCGACATCGCCGCCGCCGAGGAGGACATCTTCTACTCGGTGGACGGCGACTACGTCGTCTTCACCCACTCCCAGGCCGCCCTGTCCGACCTGGAGGCGCAGGTACAGGAGCACGGGTCGCTGGCCGACGCCGACGTCTTCTCCGACGACATCGCGGGCGTCCCCGACGGCAGCCTGGCCCTGGCCTGGGCCGACCTGGGCGCGGCGATGGAGATCGAGTCGTTCGCCAACGAGTTCTCCGCCGACCTGGCCGCGGAGCCGGCCGACTTCTCCGGCCGGGCGACCGCTTCGGTGCGCGTGGACGGCGAGTACCTGGAGGCGCGGATGGACGCCTTCGCGTTCGAGGTCAACGAGGCCGACCTGTCATGGCTGGCGGAGACCCCGGGCGAGAGCGTGGCGGCGCTGGGCTCGCTGCCGGACGACACGGTGATGGCCCTGGGCGCCAGCGGGCTGGACCAGGCGCTGATCGACGCCTACAACAACGACGAGATCCCGCTCTTCAGCAGCTCCGGCCAGCAGCAGGAGTTCGAGCGCGAGTTCAACGGCATGGGCGTCTCCATGCCGGAGGGCATCAGCGACCTGCTGGGCTCCTCGACCGCGTTCGGCGTCACCGGGATCAGCCTGGACGACTTCTTCGGCGGCTACGGCGGCGAGCAGTTCTCGTTCCAGTACCGGGCGGTGGGCGGTGACGAGGCCGTCATCGGCGACTTCGTCGAGGCCATGGTCGCCGACCCGTACTCCACTCCCCCGGGCGTCTCCTCCGACGGCGACGCCGTGGTGGTCTCCCAGGGCAGCAGCGGCACCGGCCGCCTGTCCGACGACCCCGTCTTCCAGCAGACCATGCAGGAGATGGACGAGGCGATCGTGGCCGGGTACTTCGACATGCGCCAGGTCCTGACCCCGGAGGACGTGCAGACCCCCGAGGAGTGGGGGGCGCTCGGCCTGGCGCTGAGCGTCACCGACGAGGGGCAGCGCAGCAGCGTCGAACTGCGCTGGGCCCCCAGCGCGGGCTGACCGGGACCACGCACAGGGGGGAGCGGCCGCGGGCCGCTCCCCCCTTCGCGCTCTCCCGGTCAGGTGACCACGCGGCGGCGCATCTGCGACCCGGCGAGGAACCACATGAGCACGATGAACGCCAGCAGCACCCCGACGTGCAGCAGCGCCGCCCCGGCGGACAGGCCGCCGAAGACCGAGCCGCGGATGAGCTCCACCGCGTGGTAGAGCGGGTTGGCCACCGCCAGCCCCTGGACCCAGTCCGGCAGCTCGGTGAGCGGGAAGAACGTGCCCGCCACCAAGAACAGCGGTGTGAACAGGCCGCTGAACACGTAGTCCATGGACCGCACCGAGTTGATCACCGCCGAGATCCAGATCCCGAACAGGGCGAAGGCGAACCCGGCGAAGAACGCGATGAACGGCACCAGCAGGCCGCCCCAGCCGGGCCGCAGCCCGAACCCCATGGCGACCAGCAGCGGCACGCACCCGTAGACGCCCGAGCGCATCGCCAGCCACAGGGCCTCGCCGGTGACGAGCTCGCGCACGTCGACGGGGGCGGCGAGGATGCCCTCGTAGGTGTGCAGGAACCGGCGCTTGATGAAGGTGTTGATGACGGCGGGCATCATCGACTGGAACATCACCGACACCGCGACGATGCCGGTACCCAGGAAGTCGATGTAGCTGAAGCCCGCCAGGGTCCCGATGAGCGCGCCCATGCCGAACCCGAAGCAGAGCAGGTACAGGGTGGGCTCGACGACGGCGGCGAAGGTGGTGGCCCGCCAGGACCGCCCGTAGAGGATCCACTCGCGGGCGACGACGCCCAGGACGGCGTCGGCCTCGAACCGGCCGGGCCGGGCGTGCTCGTCGGGGCGGGCGTCCTCCCGGTCGCGCAGCCGCCGGGCGTCGGCGTGGTCGGTGCTCATTCCACGTTCTCCCCGGTCAGGGTGACGAACACGTCCTCCAGGTTGCTCGCGCGGCGCAGCGGCACGGGGAGCAGGTCCCGGAGCGACTGCGGGAGCTCCTCGGCGCGCAGGACCGAAACGGTGGTGCCGGTGCGCCGGGTGGTGAATCCGTGGTTTCTGATGCGTCCCTCCAGGGCGTCGATGCCCTCCCCGTCGGGGAGGTACTCCTCCACGGTGGTGCCCGCGTACTTGGCGACCAGGTCGGTGGGCGTGCCGCGTTCGATGATGCGTCCGGCGGCCATCAGGGCCACCTCGTCGGAGAGGCGCTCGGCCTCCTCGATGTAGTGGGTGGACATGAGCACCGTGGCGCCCTCCTGGCGCAGCGCGTCGATGACGCCCCACAGGTCCTGGCGGACCTGGGGGTCCAGGCCCACGGTGGGCTCGTCCATGAGGACCAGCTCGGGGCGGTGCAGCAGGGCGCGGACGATGAGGAGCCGGCGCCGCATGCCCCCGGACAGGTCCTCCACCACGGTGTCGCCGCGGTCGGAGAGCTGGGCGATGCGCATGGCCCGGGCGATGGCCTCGCGCCGGCGGGTGCGGGGCACCCGGTACAGGAACGAGAACATCCGCAGGTTCTGCTCGACGGTGAGCTCCTCGTCGAGGTTGTCGTGCTGGGGCACGACGCCCATCCGGGCGCGGGCCCACTTGGACTCGGCGGGGATCTCGTGGCCGAGGATGCGGATCTCGCCCTCGTCGGCCATGGACTGGGCGGTGAGCATCTTCATGGTCGTCGACTTGCCGGCGCCGTTGGGGCCCAGCAGGCCGAGCACGACGCCCTGGGGAACCTCCAGGTCGAGGCCGTCGACCGCGGTGAAGGATCCGAAACGCTTGACGACTCCGCGCAGGTGCAGGGCGGGGACGTCCGCGGCGGCCGACGCCGCCGCGCGGTCCGGGGTGTGGAGACCGGGTTCGGAAGAGGTCATGGGGCCCACGGTAGGTCGTGGGTGTGACGGAAATCCACGGATTTTACGCGCCAACGGGGGCACGGTGCCCGAAAAGGGGGGCCCTGTCCGCGGGCGGCGCCGCGGCGCCCCGGGTCACCGATCCGAGCCCCTTCACGAAAAATGCCGGAAATGCCGGAACACCGTTCCACCTCCCCCTTCCCGGCCTCGGCGGGCCGGTCGGCGGGCGGTCGAACGGTCAGCCGAAAAGGGATCCGGCCATTGCCCGGAACACCCGGAGAAAAACGGACGTCCGCTTTTCCCGGCGAAATCCCCGCCTTTCACGGAGACATACGCGCCGCGGCCTTTCCCGCCGCCCGGACGGCCCGGAGGCCCGGGGCCCCGGCCCGCCCCGCCGGGTGTCCCGCCTCACCCGGAAAATCCGTTGCCCCGCCCCGGGCCGCGGCCTACCATCGACGGCGACCTTGCAACAACGGACACCGAGGGACCCTCCCCGGTGAAGGGGAGAGTGTCTTGATGACCCGGAACGCGCCGAGCGCGCCTCACCAGAACCGGAACGCCCGCTCCGACCGGAGCCGCTGACCCGACCACCGAGTAGCGCTCGGCCTGCTCCCGCTGACCCGTTCCACCTCCAGCGAGGAGTTCCTCCGGTGTCCACCACCGAACCGAGCCCCACCCTGCGCACCGCCACCTTCACCTGCGTGCGCTGCGGCCTCACCGTCTCCGCCCTCGATCCCGACGGGCGCGGGCGCGACCACTGCCCCAGCTGTCTGAGCTCCCGGCACACCGTCGACCGCGTCGACGGCGGGGCCTCCGACTGCGGCGGGCGGATGGTGCCCATCTCCATCGCCGTGCCGCGCAGCGGCGCCTGGGTCCTCATCCACCGGTGCACCCGGTGCGACGAGCTGGCCGAGGCGGCCGTCGCGGCCGACGACAACCACCTCGTGCTCATGCGCATCGCGGTCCGGCCGCTGGCCGACCCGCCCTTCCCGCTCGACCTGTTCGGGGAGGTGTGACGTGGCACGACGCAACCGGGACCGCCGCGAACGGCGGCCCCAGCGGCCCAAGACCGTCCTGCACGCCCACGGCGAGGCGGGCCGGGCCGGGTCGTTCCGCTGCGCGGGCTGCCGGCTGGAGGTGCCCGCGACCGCTCCGGGCACCTCCCACCGCAACCACTGCCCGCACTGCCTGACCAGCCTGCACGTGGACCTGCGGGTCCCGGGCGACCGGGCCGCGGACTGCCGCGGCCCGATGTCCGCGGTGAGCATGGCCAGCCGCGCCGACGGCGAATGGATGCTGGTCCACCGCTGCGCCCGCTGCGGTGAGCTGAGCGTCAACCGGATCGCGGGCGACGACAACGCCCGCGCCCTGGTGCGGCTGGCGGTCCGCCCGCTGGCCGGGGCGCCGTCCGGGTTCGCTTCCGTGGCCCGCGACGCCCTGGTCCGGCTGTGAGCGCGGGTCCCGGACCCGGTCAGCCCCGCAGGGGCTCGAACGGGTCCGGGACCGCGCCGGTCCACCGGTGCAGTCGGGCGACACCCGTCTCCAGGGTGGTCCCGCCCTCTTCCCGGCGGCCGCGTTCGACCACGTAGAAGCGGCCGTCGCCGAGGGAGGCCAGTCCGTACGGCCCCCCGCTCACCGGCCAGCCGGACACCCCGGAGGGCTCGTGGACCTCGCCTCCCCGGCTCAGGTGCAGCAGCCACCCCCGCTCGTCCCGGGCCTGGCCCCGGATCGGGCCGTGCACGGGGCGGCGGGACCCGTCGACGACGTACAGCGAATGGTTGGGGAAGTCCGGCTTCACGCCGTTGTAGACCGCCATGTACCAGTCGCCGGTGGCCGCGTCGTACTCCAGGTTCTGCACCCCGTAGGTGGTGTTGCCGGTGTACACGAAGTACTTGCCCTCGGGGCGGCGGGGGCCGCTGGTGTGCGGGGCGTCCTGGTCCAGCGGGCGGTCCAGGCCGCGCCAGCGGGACACGTCGTACTGGAGCAGCACCTGGTGGTCGTTGTCCCCGCGGCCGGCGTTGGAGTACACGCCGTAGGCGACGGTCAGCATCGTCCGCCCGCCGGGGCGGCCGAACTCGGGGCCGAAGGAGACGCCGTCGATGCCGCTGCACCCGTACCGGTGGTCGGCGGTGTCGGCGACGTTGCCGTCGAAGACGCCGTCGCCGTCCATGTCGGCGGTGTAGTCGGCGGCGACCTCCTCCAGGTGGACGGTGGTGAGCACGCCGTCGTCCTCCGCGTCCATGCCCACCCGGGTGATGCGCTCGGGGTCGAAGACGGCGATGTAGAACGCCTCCGCCGCCTTGTACTCCAGGGAGCCGTAGACCCGGCCGTCGCGTTCGTCGACGTCGAGGTCGCCCAGGTGCCCGGTGAGCCCGGTGACGGTGCCGACGACCGTGCCGGACAGGTCGGTCTTGACGAGGGTGTCGGTGAAGGAGAAGTACATGTGCCCGCGTTCGGGGTCCAGGCCGATGCCCTGGACGTGCCCGGAGTCCCAGGCTCCGCCGTCCACCGAAGCCGGGAGGTCCGCGGCGGCGGCCGCGGCGGCGGTGGCGGTGACGGCCGGGGGTCCCGCGGGGGCGGGTTCGGCGGCGGCCGGGGCGGTGGCGGCCAGTGCCGCCAGTGCCGCTCCCAGGGCCACCGCCCGGTGGGTCGGGGTCTTCCACGTTCCGGTCGCGCGCATGGGGGGTCTCCGTCCTCCGCGTCCGTACTCGCAGCAACGGACCGGATGCTAGGAGTGCCCGGTGAACCGGGCGCGTGCGGCCGGGCGACGGTGTGGGGAACAGCGCGCGAACCCGTACCGGCGCCGGGGGCCCCGGTCGTCTAGGGTTGGCGGTGTGAGCGAGCGGATCCCCCCTGAACGGCTGCGGGCCTCCCACAGCGACCGCGAACGGGTGCTGAAGGTGCTGCGCGAGGCCGCCGCGGACGGGCGCCTGGACCTCGACGAGTTCCAGGAGCGCTCGGACAGGGCCCAGGAGGCCAGGACCCTCGGCGAGCTGCCGCCGCTCACCGCCGACCTGCTGCCCGCGCAGGAGCAGCCCATCCGCCTGGACCACCAGCCCGCCTTCGGGGTGTTCGGCACGGCCGTCCGCAGGGGGCGGTGGGTCGCCTACCCCGGCGACCTGGCCCTGGCGGTGGCGGGCCGGGTCGAGGTGGACATGCGTGAGGCGCTGCTGCTGCGCGGCCACCACCGGATGACCGTCACCGCGGTGCTGGGCCGGGTGGAGATCCTGGTGCCCGACGGGGTGGAGGTGCGCGTCAACGGCCGCTCCGTGCTGGGGCTGCGGAGCACCACGGCGCGGAGGTCGGACCTGTCCGATCCCCCGGTCCTGGAGATCAACGGGTTCTGCCTGCTGGGCACCGTCCGGATCAGGGCGCCCCGGCGGCCCTTCCTCACCCGGTTGCGGCGGCGCGAACGGCGTCCCGGCATCGGGTCCTGACCTGCCCCGATGTCAACATGATGCGCGTAACACCGCCTTGGCGGGGTGAGGTGGCGGTGTGCCCCCGTGCGTCTGGCAGGCTGGGATTCACAGGTTTTCCCAGGAGAGTGTGGTAGCCAATGAGTGAGTTCCGCATCGAGCACGACTCGATGGGTGAGGTCAAGGTCCCGGCCGACGCCAAGTGGCGTGCCCAGACCCAGCGCGCCGTCGAGAACTTCCCGATCTCGGGGCAGGGGCTGGAGGGCGCCCACATCGCCGCCCTGGGCCAGATCAAGGCCGCCGCCGCCAAGGTCAACGCCGAGCTGGGCGTCATCGGCGACGACCTGGGCAAGGCGATCCGCGAGGCCGCCCTCGAGGTCGCCGACGGCAAGTGGGACTCCGAGTTCCCGATCGACGTGTTCCAGACCGGTTCGGGCACGTCGAGCAACATGAACACCAACGAGGTCATCGCCACCATCGCCAAGGAGCGGACCGGCCTCGACGTCCACCCCAACGACCACGTCAACGCGTCGCAGTCCTCCAACGACGTCTTCCCCTCCTCCATCCACATCGCCGCCACCTCCGCGGTGATCAACGACCTGATCCCGGCGCTGCGCCACCTGGAGGGCGAGCTGACCCGCAAGTCCGTCGAGTTCGCCTCGGTGGTCAAGAGCGGCCGCACGCACCTGATGGACGCCACCCCGGTCACCCTGGGCCAGGAGTTCGCCGGGTACGCCGCCCAGGTCCGCTACGGCGTCGAGCGCCTGGAGGCCTCCCTGCCCCGGGTGGCCGAGCTGCCGCTGGGCGGCACCGCCGTGGGCACCGGCATCAACACGCCGGAGGGCTTCTCCGCCCGGGTGATCGCCGAGATCGCCGCGCACACCGGCCTGCCGCTGACCGAGGCCCGCGACCACTTCGAGGCCCAGGGGGCCCGCGACGGCCTGGTCGAGCTGTCCGGCCAGCTGCGGACCATCGCGGTCGGCTTCGCCAAGATCGCCAACGACGTCCGCTGGATGGGCTCGGGCCCGACCACCGGCCTGGGCGAGCTGTTCCTGCCCGACCTCCAGCCGGGCTCCTCGATCATGCCGGGCAAGGTCAACCCGGTGCTGTGCGAGGCCGTGCTCCAGGTGTCCTCGCAGGTCGTCGGCAACGACGCCGCGGTGGCCTTCGGCGGCGCCAGCGGCAACTTCGAGCTCAACGTGCAGCTGCCGCTGATCGCCCGCAACGTGCTGGAGTCGATCCGCCTGCTCGCCAACGTCTCGCGGGTGTTCGCCGACCGCTGTGTCGCCGGGATCGCCGCCAACGAGGAGCAGTGCCGCACCTACGCGGAGTCCTCCCCGTCGATCGTCACGCCGCTCAACCGCTACATCGGCTACGAGGAGGCCGCCAAGGTCGCCAAGCAGTCGCTGAAGGAGAAGAAGACCATCCGCCAGGTGGTCCTGGAGCGCGGCTACATCGCGGACGGCAAGCTCACCGAGGAGCAGCTCGACGCCGCCCTCGACGTCCTGAAGATGACCAACTCGCAGTAGGCGCCGCCGGGGTCCCGGGGCCGGGGGTCCCCGCCCTCCGGGACGCCGGACACGACGGCACCGGTCACCCGAGGTGACCGCGGGGCACCCCGCCGGGCGGGGTGCCCCGTCATGTGTCCGCGCCCTCCCCGGGGAGGGCGCGGGAAGGTGACACTTCCGTTCCGATGCCCACTGTTCAGGAACCTTCCCCATTCGGTAGGCGTCGGACATTCTTGACAGAGCACCCGTGAGCACGAGCCCGCGTCCGAGAGGGCAGTACATGTCGAGTAACAGCGACAGTGAGCGCATCGTCGCGAACCGTTACATCCTGCGCCGAGAACTCGGCCGGGGTGGCATGGGAGTGGTCTGGGAGGCGTTCGACCCCTCCCTGGACCGGACGGTCGCGATCAAACAGGTGCTCCTGCCCGATCACTTCACCGACGAGGAGCGCGCCGACGCCCACGCCAGGGTGCGCCGGGAGGCCCGGTCGGCGGCCCGGATCTCGCACCCCTCCGTGATCACCATCCACGACGTGTTCGACTTCGAGGGCGACCCGTGGGTCGTGATGGAGCTCGTCGAGGGCGGCTCCCTCCAGGACATGCTCGAACAGCGCGGCGCCCTGGACGTGGAGACCACCGCGACCATCGCCGAGGCCCTGCTCAAGGCGGTCCAGGCGGCCGACGCCGCCGGGGTCCTGCACCGGGACATCAAGCCCGGCAACATCATGATGTCCGCCGACGGCCGGGTCATCCTCACCGACTTCGGCATCGCCACGATGGAGGGCGGGCCGAGCATCACCCGCACCGGGGCGCTGATCGGGTCCCCCGAGTACATGCCGCCCGAGCGGCTGGAGGGCGGCCCCGCCGAGCACCGGGGCGACCTGTGGAGCATCGGCGTGACGCTGTTCGCCACGGTGGAGGGGCTCTCGCCCTTCCGCCGCGACTCCATCACCGCGGCCATCGCCGCGGTGCTGGGCTCCCCCCTGCCCCCCATGCGCCGGGCGGGCCGGCTCACCCCGGTGATCGCCGGCCTGCTGGAGCGCGACCCCGACCGGCGGCTGACCGTGGACGGGGCGCTGGCCCTGCTCGACGAACGCGGCGGGGCGGGCGCCGCCGCGGCGTACGCCGGCGGCCACTTCCCGGGTCCCGGCCCGGCCTCCGACAGCGGTCCGGTGACGGCGGCGAGCGGCGGGTACCCGAGCGGTCCCCTCACCGGCCCGGGGACCGGGTACCCCAGCGGTCCGATCCCCGGCGGCCCGGTCGGCGGCCACCCCAGCGGCCCCCTCACGGGACCGACCGGCGGCCACCCGGCCGGCCCCGGCCCGGGGGCGACCAGCGGCCCCCTGAGCGGACCGCACCCGGGCATGGGCGGTCCGAGCGGCCCGCACACCCCGCCGCGCCCGTTCCCGCCCCACGGTCCGACGACCCCGGGCACCCCCTTCGGCCCCTCGCGGCCGCAGCCGTCCTTCGCCTCGCACAGCGGCGGCCACGGCCCGGGCCACGGCGGCCCCACCGGCGGACAGGGCACCCTGGCGCCGCCCCGGCCCCCGGCGCGGTCCTCCGGCGGTGTGAACAAGCTGCTCATCGGCCTGGGCTGCGGCGTCCTCGCGCTGGTGCTCATCGCGGTGGTCGCGGTGGGCGGCATGCTGCTGTCGAACAGCGGCGCGGAGGACCCCGACCCGCAGGCCGACCCGTCGGAGAGCGCGCTCCCCGGCGAGCAGGGCGCCCCCGTGGAGCCCACCCCCTCGAACGTGCCCGACGACGCCGGGGACGACCAGGACGGCCCGCCGTCCTACGAGGAGATGGAGACCTTCGAGTCCCAGTGGTTCGACGTGGAGTACCCCGAGACCTGGACGGTGGACGACAGCAGGATCGACGAGAGCCTCGTCGTGTTCGTCGCCCCCGGGTCCGACCACCAGGTGTGGGTCGCCGGGTGGACCGAGGAGGAGTTCACCGGGACCAGCGCCGAGTACCTGGAGGAGACCAAGGGCGGCACCGACGTCGAGGGCGACGTGACCACCGACTACCTCCAGCTCAACCTGCACGAGTTCGGGGAGGACGAGTACGAGGACGGCTGGGACGTCGCGCTGGTCCGGTCCAACCTCACCAACGACACGTGGCCGAGCCCGGCCCGCCGCTTCTGGGCCTACGCGGTCAGCATGGACCACCAGGGCGAGCGGGTGTTCTACATGGTCACGGTCAACGTGCCGCGCGGCGACTCGGGCTACTACGAGGAGCTGCCCGGCGAGGTGATGGACTCGTTCGAGCCGCACCTGTGACCGGTGCCGGACACCGCGACGGCCCCCGGCGATCGCCGGGGGCCGTCGTGCGCGTCGGGATCAGTACCAGCCGACGGACTGGGAGTGGGCCCAGGCACCGCAGGGGGTGCCGTAGCGGCCCTTGATGTAGTCGATGCCCCAGGCGATCTGGGTGGCGGGGTTGGTCTGCCAGTCCGAGCCGTGGGACGCCATCTTGCTGCCGGGAAGCGCCTGCGGGATGCCGTAGGCACCCGAGCTGGGGTTCTCGGCCAGGTGGTTCCAGTTGCTCTCCTTCTGCCAGAGCGGCTGGAGGCAGTCGGTGAACTCGCTCTCGGGCCAGCCCTCGGCGAGGACCATGTCCAGGGCCAGGCCCTGGGCGTCGCCCGTGAAGGCGGGGGTCTCGGGCTCCTCGGGCTCCTCCTCGATGTCCTGGGCCTCGGAGGCGGTGGTCTGGGTCCGGGCCCCGACGGCGGCGTCGCGCTCGGCGCGGGCCTCGTCGCGGGCGGCCTGGAGTTCTTCCTCGGTCGGCTGCTCGGAGGACGAGAAGAAGTCGTCCTCGACGGCCTCCTCGGCGGGGGCCTCCTCGTCCGGGACGGCGGCGCTGGCCGCCACCTCCGGGTCGACGCCCTCGTCCGCGAACGCGGAGACGGCGAACGTCGCGCCCGCGACGAGGGTGGCCGCACCGATGGCCGCCGTACTGCGCAGCGACATGCGGTTGAGTAACACGGTTACCTTTCCCAAGAGGGGGTCATGGGGCGGGAAAGCCCTATTAATACCAGTTGTTCGCCTGGGAGTGGGCCCACGCACCGCACGGGGTGCCGTAGCGGCCCTTGATGTAGTCGATGCCCCAGGCGATCTGGGTGGCGGGGTTGGTCCGCCAGTCCGAGCCGTGGGACGCCATCTTGTCGCCGGGGAGCGACTGGGGGATCCCGTAGGCGCCCGAGCTCGGGTTCTCGGCCAGGTGGTTCCAGCCGCTCTCCTTCTGCCACAGCGGTTCGAGGCAGTCGGTGAACTCGCTCTCGGACCAGCCCTCGGCGAGGACCATCTCCAGGGCGATCTCCTTGGCCGACCCGGCGGGGACCGGGGTGCCGGAGCCGCCGGAGGATCCGCTGTCCCGCGGCTCGGGGTCGGGCTCGGGTTCGGGCTCCTCGAGGATGTCGGAGGCCTGTGCGTCGCCGCTCAGGACCGCGTCGCGCCCGGCCTGCTCGGCGGACTCGCGGGCCTGTTCGAGGTCCTCCTGCCGGCGCTGCGGGTCGGCTGCGGCCGGGGTCTGGAAGAAGTCGTCGTTCTCCTGGGCGGTCGGGACCGGGGAGGGCTCCGGCGGCAGGGCCGCCGAGGCCGCGTCACGGGGGTCGGGGGTCCCGGAGTCGGCGAAGGCCGCGACACCGAAGGTGCCCGCGGCGACCAGGACCGCGGCGCCTGCGGCGCCCGCGTAACGCAACTGAATCCGTGGGAGTGGCAAGATCGCCCTTTCGCGTAGACGGCCGCACGCGCCTACGGGACGCCCGGCCGGGCCGGGGCCGCGCGCGTGCGGTGGATCTCCGCCGTCGGCCTCGGGGCCGGGAGAGAAGGGGGACGGGCGCGATCGCGCTCCGCCCGCACGGCGGGTCCGCACGGTGGGGGTGCTCTGTGCAGCGGATTCAGCCTGCACCATCATTACGACCACGTAACACCGTAGATACTGTGGCTTGACTCACATCACGTAAAGTGTCCACATTGCCGGACTCTGACCTGCACTGGGACACGGAGAGTCAAGGGGTGACCAAGGGGACTCCAAGGAGTGGGCGTTCCCACTCCGGCCGCGGCCCCCGGATCCGGGTCCGGACTGAGTACGCGTACGGATGTGCCCGGCCCGGTCCCGGGGACAGGATGGCGGACATGGACGTCAACGCATCCCCGCCGCCCGCAGCAGGGCCGTCCCTGCGCTGCCCGGACTGCCGCTCCCCGCTGGCGGCCGGGTCCGCGGCCTGCGCCCGGTGCGGGCTGCTGCTCACCGGCCCGCTCGCCCAGCGCCTGTGGGAGGTCGACACCGAGATCGGCCGGGCCGACGAGCACCTGAGGCGCCTGCGCAGCGAACGCTCGGGGCTGCTGCATGCGCTGCGCGCGGCCTCCCGCCGGGCGGCCGCCGTCCCCCCGGCCGCCGGTCCCGTACCGCCCGCGGCCCATCCGGCGGCCGTCCCCGCCGCCGCACCGCACGCCGCCGTGCCGCCCCGGCCGGACGGCGAGATGCGCCGCCGCTCCGCCCAGAACGTCATCCTGGGCCTGGGCGGGCTGCTCGTCGGCATCTCGGCCCTGGTGTTCGCGATCTGGACGTGGAGCGACATGGGCACCGGCACCCGGGCCCTGGTGCTCGGGGCGACCACGCTCGCGTTCGCCCTGGTCGCCGTGCCGCTGTACCGCCGGGGCCTCCAGGCCACCGCCGAGACCTTCGGCGTGCTGGCCGCCGCGCTGCTGGGCATCGACGCGCTGGCGCTGTGGCTGCTCATGCCCGAACGCCTGCCCGAGGGCCCCGGCTACTCGGCCGGGGCGCTGGCCGGCATCGCCGCGCTGACGGCCCTCTATCCCCTGCTGGTGCCGCTGCGCGCGCCCCGGATCATCGCGGCCCTGGCCGCCCAGCCGGTGCCGCTGCTGCTGCTCTTCGCCCTGCCGCTGGACGACCCCTTCCCCTGGATCCTGCCGGTCCTGGCCGCCACGGGGCTCGCCGACCTGGTCCTGGCCCGCGTGACCGCGCCCCTCGGCGAACACTCGCCGCGCAGGACGCTGACCGTGCTGTCGGTGGTCCTCGCCGTGCTCACCACCACCGTCTCCGCGCTGCTGGTCTTCGCCGTCACGGAAGCGGACCCGCCGGGCTGGTGGGGCCCGGCCCTGGCCCTGCTGCTGTCCGGGGCGACCTGGCTGGTCCTGGCACGCGACCGCGCCAACGGCCGGATCGCCGCCCTCCCCGCCGTCGCCGCCCTGGTCCTGGTCCCGCTCGCCGCCGGTCCGGCGGTCCTGCCGGTGCTGCCCCGCCCGCCGGCCGGCGAACCGTGGAGCCTGCGCTCGGCGGACGTCCCGGCGGCCACGGTGCTGGGCGTGGACGGCCCCGGCACCGCCTGGCCGGAGAGCCTGCCCTACCTGGCGGCGATCGCGGTCGGCGCGGCGCTGGCCGCCGGGGTGACGGCGCTGCTGCGCCGCGACCTGCTGCCGACCGTGGCGTTCCTGGCGGCCCCGCCGGTGCTGCTGGCCCCGCCGCTGCTGCTGGGCCTGCCGCACCCGGTCGCGATCGCCTGGGCGCTGTGCCTGGGCGGGCTCCTGGTGCTGGGCACCGCGGCGATCCCCGCCCGCCCGTACGCCTGGGCGTCCGCCGCGGCCGGGGTGGCGACCCTGGTCACCGCCCTGCTGTGGTCCGCGGGGCTGTTCTGGACCTTCATGGCCGCGCTGCCGTGCGTGGGCCTGGTCGCCCTGGCCGCGCTGCTGCTCCTGCGCCACCGGTTCCCCGGCTTCGGGGCCCCGGCCGCCCCCGTTCCGCCCGGGACGGCGGTCCCCGTGCCGCCGGGCCGGGTCCTGTACGGCGCCGCCCTGGCCCTGTGGGCGGTGGGCCTGCCGGCCTGGGCCTCGGCGTGGGCCGCGCTGGGCGCCGGTGTGATGCCCGCCCAGGGCAGCTGGTGGACCGCCGCCGCGATCCTGCTCAGCGGGGTGACCGCGCTGCTGCTGGGCCGCACCTCCCCGCGCCCGGCCACACCGGGCGCCCCCGACGCCCGCACCGCCTTCACGGTGTTCGGGCTGCTGCTCCTGCCGTTGGCCCTGGTGCTGGCGCCCCCGGGAGGTGCCCTGTGGAGCGGGGGCACCTCCCTGGAGGTCTGGAGCGCGCCGCCCGAGGTGATGCTCGAACCCGCGACCGAGGTGCTGGGGACCGCCGTCGCCGTCGGCCCGGGCACCGCGGCCGGGCTGCTGGTCGCCGGGGCGCTGGCCGTGGCCCTGGTCGGGGCCGTCGACCGCCGGTGGCTGCTGCCCGCCGCGGCGCTGGCGGCCCCGCCCGCGCTGGTCCCGCTGCCGGTGATGCTGGGCGCGCCGTTCGCCGTCGCCGTCCTGTGGGCCGCCGCGGTGGGCGCCCTGCTCGCCCTGGGCGCGGCCCTGGTCCGCGACCGCCTGGCGTGGGCGCCGGCGGTCACCGGCCCGCTGACCCTGGCGGCGGCGCTGTACTGGTCGCTGCCCGAACAGCACACGACGCTGCTCGTGGTCCTGCTGTCGGCGGGCGCCGCCCTGGGCTGCGCGCTGCTCTCCCGCCGGGCCGCCGCGCCCCGGCACCCGGCGGAGGCCCGGGCCCTGCCGCCCGTGCCGGTGGCCGGGCCGGCGGCCGGCAGCGCGGCGCCCGTTCCCCCCGCCCCGGGCATCAGGATCGGCACGGCCTTCGGGGCGGCCCTGGGCACCGGGTTCCCGGCCGCGGCGGCCTGGGCGCTGTGCCTGGCGGGCGCCGCGGGCGCGGAGACCGGGGTGGCGGCCTGGTGGCTGCTCGCGGCGGTCCCCGTCCTGCTCGGGGCGACGGCGCTGGTGCTGGGCGAGGGAACGGACGCGCGCCCGCTCACCGCGGCCGGCCTGCTGCTGGGCGGCGCCGCCCCGCTGGTGGCCGGGACGACGGCGGCCACCGCCCTGGTCCCGGTCTCCTGGAACCACGGGGTGGCGGCGGCCGGAGCGGCCGCCCTGCTCGACCCCGCGTACGTTTTCCTGGGCCTGGGCGACCGGCCCGACCCGCTGGTGGCCCTGGGGGTCGTGGCGGCCGGCGCGGCCGCGGTCGGCGCCGCCTCCCTGGCCGCCCGCCGGTGGACCGGGCACACGGCCGCGCTGGCCGTCCCGCCCGCGCTGGTACCGGTGGCGGTGCTCGTCGGCGCGCCCTTCGCGGTGGCGCTGGCGGTGTCGGTCGCGGTCGGCGCGGGGTTGGCCCTGTGGTCGGCGCTGTCCCGGGACCGGTCCTTCTCCTGGCTGCCGGGGCTCACCGGCCTGCTGGTCCTGGCCCAGGCGCTGGGCTGGGCGCTGGCCGAACGGTACGCGACCATCGCCGTCCTGCTGGCCGTCGCGGCGCTGGGCTCGGCGGTGGCGGCGCTGGCCCGCACCGTCCCGCCCGCGGTGGCGGCGACGGCGGCGGCCACCGCGGCCACCGGCGGGTTCGCCTTCACGCTCGCCCTGGCCCTGGGCGCCCCGGCGGAGTACGCGGCGCTGGCGCCCATCGCCCTGGTGGCGGGGGTGGCCGCGGCCGCACCGCGGATGCGCTCTCCGCTGGTGGAGGCCGCCGAGGTCCCGGCCGCGCTGTGGGCGGCGGTGTCCGTGGCGGTCGCCGCGGTCCACGGCGCGCACGGCGGGATCACCGCCCTGGCGCTGGCGGTCGTCGGCGTGATCGCCCTGGCCACGGCGGTGCGGCCGGAGCGCCGGTGGGCCGCGGCGGTCGGCGCGCTGCTCATGCTCGCCGCCCTGTGGACCGCGCTGGCCGCGTGGGACGTGACCGTCCCCGAGGCCTACACCGTGCTCCCGGCCCTGGCCGCCCTGGTCGTCGGCTGGGAGTGGGCCCGCAAGGCGGAGCGGACCCCGTCGAGCTGGGCGTCCCTGTCCGGCGGCCTGTGCCTGCTGCTCCTGCCGGGCCTGGGCATGGTGCTGGCCGGCGAGGACACGCTGTGGCGGGTGCCCGCGCTGCTGGCCGCCGCGCTGGCCGTGGTCCTGTGGGGCCTGCGCCGGCGCAGCCAGGCGGCGCTGGTCATCGGCGGCCTGACCCTGCTGGGCACGGCGCTGCGGGCGTTCGGCCCGCCGCTGTGGGACCTGACCCGGCTGCTGCCCAACTGGGTGCCGTTCGCGGTGATCGGCGCGCTGCTGCTGCTGATCGGCGCCCGCTACGAGGCGAGCCTGGAGCGGGTGCGCAGGCTCGGGCACTTCATCGGGGGCATGCGCTGACCGGCGGGCCGCTCCGACCGGGCCCCGGCGGACGCGGGCGGCCCGCTCCCGGTCGGGAGCGGGCCGCCGCCGTGCCCTGCGTCAGTTCTCCAGCATCTCCGTGACCAGGGCGGCGATCGGTGACCGCTCCGACCGGGTCAGCGTGATGTGCGCGAACAGCGGGTGCCCCTTGAGCTTCTCGATCACCGCGACGACACCGTCGTGGCGGCCGACCCGCAGGTTGTCGCGCTGGGCGATGTCGTGGGTGAGGACCACCCGCGAGTTCTCCCCCAGCCGCGACAGCACGGTGAGCAGGACCCCCCGCTCCAGCGACTGCGCCTCGTCCACGATGACGAACGCGTCGTGCAGCGACCGGCCGCGGATGTGGGTGAGCGGCAGGACCTCCAGCATCCCCCGGTCCACGACCTCCTCGATGACGTCCTCGCTGGTGACCGCGGACAGGGTGTCGTGCACCGCCTGCCCCCACGGGGTCATCTTGTCGTTCTCCGTGCCCGGCAGGTAGCCCAGCTCCTGGCCGCCGACCGCGTACAGCGGGCGGAACACCATCACCTTGCGGTGCTGGCGGCGCTCCAGGACCGCCTCCAGGCCGGCGCACAGCGCCAGCGCCGACTTGCCCGTGCCGGCCCGGCCGCCCAGGGAGACGATGCCCACCTCGGGGTCGGTGAGCAGGTCCAGGGCGACGCGCTGCTCGGCGCTGCGGCCGTGCAGGCCGAACACGTCGCGGTCGCCGCGCACCAGGCGCACCGACTTGTCCGGGCGGACCCGCCCCAGCGCCTTGCCGCGTTCGGAGACCAGCACCAGGCCGGTGTGGCAGGGGAGCTCGCGGGCCGCCTCGATGTCGGTGGCGCCGTGCTCGAACAGCTCCGACACCTGGTGGGCGGCCACGTCCAGCTCGGCCATGCCCGTCCACCCGTGCTCGATCGCCAGCTCGGCCCGGTACTCGTCGGCCGCCAGGCCGATCGAGGAGGCCTTGATGCGCATCGGCAGGTCCTTGCTCACCAGCACGACCTCGCCGCCCTCCTCCTGGAGGTTGCGGGCGACGGTCAGGATCCGGGTGTCGTTGTCGCCCAGCCGGAAACCGGCCGGGAGGATCTCCGGATCGCTGTGGTTGAGCTCGACGCGCACGCTGCCGCCGTCGTCGTTCACGGGGACCGGGACGTCCAGGCGACCGTTGGCGACCCGCAGGTCGTCCAGGAAGCGCAGCGCGTTGCGGGCGAAGTACCCGAGCTCCGGGTGGTGCCGCTTGCTCTCCAGCTCGGTGATCACCACCACGGGGATGACCACCTCGTGCTCGGCGAACCGGGTCAGGGCCAGCGGGTCGGCGAGCAGGACGCTGGTGTCGAGCACGTAGACGCGCCGTTCCACGCCCGTCTCCGCGGAGGGGGCGATGGGGGACTGGGTGTCACGGCGATCGGTCGAGGAACTAGCCACTCGTTCTCCCCTTGGGCGCCGCGGGGGCGCCCCACTGTCACGGGATCATGGAGGACCGGGACCAGGCCCCACAGGGCCGGGTCCGGCCCTCCTCGTTGACGTTCCGCGGTGGCGGAGGGGATCAATGAGCCGGGGCCTCCCGAACGGGTGGACGAACGCCACCCGCTTCTTCCGAAGCTACGCGCCCGCGAACCCGTTTTCCAGTCCGTTTCCGCCCCGCGGGGTGAACACCGTGTTAAGGGGCGATGCCGTGACGGGAGCCGGGGGTCAGGAGCCGTAGCGCCGGTTGCGCGCGCCGTAGGAGCGCAGAGCGCGCAGGAAGTCCACCCTGCGGAAAGCCGGCCAGAAGACCTCGCAGAAGTAGAACTCCGAGTGCACGCTCTGCCACAGCATGAACCCGGACAGGCGCTGCTCCCCGGAGGTGCGGATGAGCAGGTCCGGATCGGGCTGGCCGCGCGTGTAGAGGTGCCGGGCGATGTCGGCGATGTCCAGGCGCTCGGCGAGCTCCTGGATACCGGTGCCCTTGGCCGCCTCCGCGTGGAGGAGCGACCGAACCGCGTCGGCGATCTCACGTCTACCTCCATACCCGACGGCGACGTTGACAACCAGGCCCGGGTTGCCGGATGTGGCCTCCTCCGCCTCCTTCAGTGCGCGGGCGGTCGACGCGGGGAGCACGTCCAGGGCCCCGACCGGCCGGGTGTTCCACCCCTCCTCGCGCAGCCGGGCGATGGTCTCCTCGATGATCTGCACGAGAGCGCCGAGCTCGGCCTCGTCGCGCGAGAGGTTGTCGGTGGACAGCATCCAGAGGGTGACGACCTGGACGCCGATCTCGTCGCACCACCGGAGCAGCTCGAAGATCTTGTCCGCTCCGGCCCGGTGGCCCTCCGCCGCCTCCGCCAGACCGCTGTTCTTCGCCCACCGGCGATTGCCGTCCATGGCGACACCGACATGGCGGGGAATCTGCCGGCCCTGCAATTGGCGTTCCAGACGCCGCTCGTAGAGCCAGTACAAGGGGTCGCGAAGCCCCATGGGCGAAAACCTCTCAGAGCTGGATCAGGGACAGCACCCTCCTGTGCCAGGAGGTGCCGACGGGGATACCGTCCAGGGTAGTTCGCCGCGAGAGGTCACGTTACGGCCAGGGACTTGCGCACGTGCTTGCGCCCCTGGTGGATGCGGGACTTCACGGTGCCCAGGGCGAGGTTCAGCTCCGAGGCGATCTCGTTGTAGTCCATCTGGCACAGGTCGCGCAGGACCAGGGGGGCCACCAGGTTCGGACGGTCCTTCTCCAGCTGGTCGAGGGCCTCCAGCAGGTCGATCCGGGAACCGGCGATCACGCTGGTGGTGCGCGGGTCGCGCTGGTGGGGCATGCGCTCGGCCTCGGTCGGGAACTCGGCGGCGCGGCGCTTCATGGAGCGGTAGGTCTGGCGGGCGGAGTTGGACACGACGGTGTACAGCCACGTCGTGAACAGGGAGTCGCCCTTGAAGCTGTCGATCTTGCGGGCCACCCGGAGCAGGGCGTCCTGGCAGGCCTCCTCGGCGTCCTGCCGGTAGGGCAGGAAGCGCGCGCACCGGCGCAGCACCTCGGGCTGGATCCGCCGGAGCAGTTCGTCCAGGGCGACGGCGTCGCCGTCCCTGGACCTGCGGGCGAGCTCCTCCAGCTCCTCGTCGACGTTGCTCGCCACCCGTCGACGGGGCGCGGGGGTCGCCTCGTGCTCGTTGTTGTCACTACTGCGCATGGCTGGTCTCTCCCTGACTGACGGCAGACGTCCGGCCGTCCGCTGTTCGGCGCTGTGCGTCCACGATTCGAGGGTCACACGTCAATAGGACGTCTACGGGCCCCCATCGGCTCCGCCTCGTTCCATCCTCCCGGTTCTCCGTCACCCGGAGTCCCACGGACAACGAAAGTTCACATTTCACACTGCCATTCCGCGGGCACGGGGGTACCCGCGGGGGTTTCCACCAGTTTCCCTCCCCCGGCGGGATCCGCGCCACCCGGAGAGGGGATCATATCCGCAAGAGTCAACGCGAAGGTGTAGATGGTGTATTAGTGGGCAACGACCGCGTATTCACCCCTGACAGACCGAGGCGGAAATGAGCCAACCCGAGGCCTTCGGCCGTTACCGCGTCATCAGACGCCTGGGGTCGGGCTCCTTCGCCACGGTCTGGCTGGCCCAGGACGACCTGCTGAACTACCCGGTGGCCATCAAGGTACTCGCCGAGAACTGGGCGCACCAGATGGACATCCAGCACAGGTTCCTGGAGGAGGCGCGCATCCTGCGCCAGACCGACTCCACGTGGCTGGTCGCGGTCCACGACGTGGACGTCCTCCCCGACGGCCGCCCGTACATGGTCATGACCTACGCCGACCAGGGCAGCGTGGCGGACCTCATCCGCCGCGGGCCGCTGCCGCTGGACGAGGCGCTGAGGCTGCTGACCGAGATCGGCCAGGGCATCACCGTGCTGCACAACCACGGCACCATCCACAGGGACATCAAGCCGTCCAACGTGCTGCTCCAGTCCTCCCCGGTGGGCCAGCGGGTGCTCGTCGCCGACCTGGGCTTCGCCAAGGCCATCGACGAGGCGTCGGGGTTCACCGCCGCGGCCGGGACCCCCGGGTACATGTCGCCGGAGCAGAGCATCCCCGGCGGCGACCTGGACGTGCGCTCGGACGTGTACTCGCTGGGCGCCGTCGCCTACGAGCTGATCACCGGGAAGCCGCCCTCGCGCCCGCCGGTGCGCGTCCCGCCCGGCCGCATCCGGCCGGGGCTGCCACGGGAGCTGGACGAGCTCATCCTGTCGGCGCTCTCCGTCGACCGGGAGAGCCGCCCGGCCGACGCCAAGACCTTCACCGACCGGGTCCGCGCCATCCGTATGGCCCCCGACCTGCCCCGGGCCGACCAGTGGTGGCAGCGGTACCGGATGCCGTGGCGTCGGGCCGCCGCCCTGGTGGCGGCGTCCGTGCTGGGGGCCGGCGTGCTCACCATGTCCGGCGGGGCCCCGGGGCTTTCGCTGACCACGGTGCGCCACGCCGGGCAGAACATCCGCATGGGGGTGCCCGCGGTGTGGGCCCGGGAGTTCCACACCGACCTGGAGGCGCAGCCCGCCGCGGCCGACGCCGGGGCCGGGCCCGGCCTGCTGGTGGCCACCGACGCCGACGACTGGCACTCCACCGAGGTCCCGTCCTACGGCGTGTACGCCACCGTGATGCCCGGGGCCCGCGACCTGTCGGGGGTCGCCGACCAGGACCCCTGCCCGGGGGACCCCGCCAGCCGCCGGGTCGACACCGGCGACTGGCAGGGCACGGTGTGGGACTGGCCCGAGTGCAACGGCAACGGGGCCTTCACCAGCGCCGCCGTGCACCGGCCCGGGGAGCCCGCCACGGTGTACATGGAGATCCGCCAGCCGGACTACCGGCCCGACCTGGTGAACGAGATCATCGACAACACGGTCCTGGGCTGACGGCCGGCCGCCGCCTCCCGCGCGTGCCCCGCCCCCGCACCCGCCGGCGGGCCCGGGGGCCCGCCCTCACGCCCTGCGGGCGAGGAGGTCGCGGAGGTCCTCCGCCGAGGTGACCGGGAGGCGGCAGACGAACCCCTCGCACACGTACGCCGTGGGCCGCCCGTCCACCCGGACGCGGTCGCGCAGCAGCGGCACTCCCCCGTCGTCGAGGCCGTCGCCGCGCGAGAGCACCGTGCCCAGCGGGGCGTGGGCCAGCGCGGTGCGCACCAGCTCGCCGGTGGCCGGGTCCCCGGGGTCGCCGACGACCGCGATCTCCAGCGGACCGGCCAGCAGCGCCTCGCCGACCGCCAGCCCCCACCCGGCGAACCGGGGCGCCTTCTCCGCCAGCAGGCCCACCGGCACCAGCGCCCGCTCGGCGGCCTCCCGGTGGCTGCGCGAGCCGGTGAGCGCCGCGTAGGACAGCAGCGCGCCGGCCGCCGCGGAGCGGCCCGAGGGCACGGCGTTGTCGGTGGGGTCCTGGGGGCGGTTGAACAGCTTCTCGGCGTCGTCCGCCGTGTCGTAGAAACCGCCCTCGTCGTCGACGAAGCGCTCCAGCACCACGTCCAGCAGCTCCCCGGCCGCCCGGGCGTAGCGGGCCTCCCCCGTGACGCCGTGCAGGGCGAGCAGCCCCTCGGCGACGTCGGCGTAGTCCTCCAGGACACCGGGGCTGCTCCCGGCGGCCCCGTCGCGGGAGGTGCGCACCAGCCTCCCCCCGCCCAGGTGCACCGAGAGCAGCAGCTCGGCGGCCTCCCGGGCGGCGTCCACCAGGTCGGGGCGGTCCAGCAGGACCCCCGCCTCGGCCAGGCCCGCGATCGCCAGCCCGTTCCAGGCGGCCACCACCTTGTCGTCGCGCGCCGGCGGCGTGCGCTCCTCCCGGGCGGCCAGCAGGGCGGCGCGGACCCGCTCGTAGCGCCAGGTGTCGGCGGGCGTGGACGGCAGGCGCAGCACCGAGGAGCCGTGCTCGAAGGTGCCCTCCTCCGTCACCCCGAACACCTCGGCGGCGAAGGCGGCGTCCTCCTCCCCCAGCACCTCGCGCAGCTGCCCGGGGGTCCACACGTAGTAGGTGCCCTCCTCCCCGTCGCTGTCGGCGTCCAGCGCGGAGGCGAACCCGCCCTCGGGGGTGCGCAGGTCGCGCAGCATCCAGTCGGAGGTCTCCCCGGCGACCCGGCGCAACAGGGCCGCGGACGCCTCCCCGGCCGGGCCGGGCTCGGCGGGGCGGCGGGCCATCCGGGCGTAGGCGCGCAGCAGCAGGGCGTTGTCGTACAGCATCTTCTCGAAGTGCGGCACCACCCACTCCCGGTCCACCGAGTAGCGGGCGAACCCGCCGCCGAGCTGGTCGTAGATGCCGCCGCGGGCCATGGCGTCGGCGGTGCCCAGCGCCATCAGCCACGAGGGGGTGGGCTCGGCCGCGCTCTGGAGGGGCCGGGTGCGCTCGTCGTGCGCGGTCAGGAACGACAGCAGCATCGACGGCGGGAACTTGGGCGCGCCGCCGAACCCGCCCTCCCGGGTGTCGTAGTCGCGTACCAGCGCCCGCACCGCCAGGTCGAGCACGGCGGCGTCCGGCGGGGGCGCGTCGGGCAGGGCCCGGGGGGCGCCCAGGGCCTCGACGACCCGGCGGCCCTGGTCGAGCAGTTCCCCGCGCCTGGTCCGCCAGGCCTGGGAGACGCCCTCCAGGAGGCGCTGGAAGTGGTCGCGCGGGAAGTAAGTGCCGCAGTAGAAGGGCGCGCCGTCGGGGGTGGCGAAGACCGTCATCGGCCAGCCGCCCTGGCCGGTCATGGCCTGGGTGGCCTCCATGTAGACGGCGTCGACGTCGGGGCGCTCCTCGCGGTCCACCTTGACGTTGACGAACAGGGCGTTCATCCGCTCGGCGGTCGCCCGGTCCTCGAAGGACTCGTGTGCCATGACGTGGCACCAGTGGCAGGCCGCGTAGCCCACGGAGATGAGGACGGGAACGTCGCGGCGGCGCGCCTCGGCGAAGGCCTCCTCCCCCCAGGGCCACCATTCGACGGGGTTGTCGGCGTGCTGGAGCAGGTACGGGCTGGTCGCGTCGCGCAGGCGGTTGGACATGTCCCCACTCTGCCATCCCGGGGCCGCCCGCGGCGGGGAGCGGACGGCCGTACCGGGGCGGCGGGGTCAGTCCGCCAGGGCGATCTCGGTGCCCAGCCCCCTCTCCCGGGCGGCGTCGAGCAGCAGGCGGCCGACCGCGGCGTCCTCCAGGCCCAGGCCGACGGAGGCGAACACGGTGATCCCGGCCCCGGAGGTCCGGCCGGGGTGCCGCCCGGAGACCACCGCGGCCAGGTCCAGGGCGCAGTCCCCGGCGGTGATCGCCCCCTCGGCGATCGCGGCGGCCACGGCCCCGGACTCGTGCAGGGCGACCGGGGCCGAGTCCACGACCAGGAGGCCGGCGGCCAGCGCGGCGGCGTCCACCTCGCGGTGGTCGGTGCGCGGCGGCGCCCCGACGACGTTGAGGTGCTGCCCCGGGCGCAGCCAGGCGCCCTCGACCAGCGGTTCCCTGGACGGGGTGACGGTGCAGACGACGTCCGCCCCGGCCACCACCGCGCGCGGCGAGTCCGCGGGGGCGACCTCCAGGCCCGGCACGTGGGCGGCCACCTCCTCGCGCAGGGCCCGCACGGTCTCCTCCCGGCGCGACCACACCAGGACCCGCTCGGGGCGCCGCTCGTCGGCGAGCGCGACCACGTGGGCGGCGGCCAGCGGGCCGGCGCCCACCACGCCCAGCACGTACGGGCCCGGGCGGGCCAGGTGCCGGGTGGCCACGCGCGTGGTCGCGGCGGTGCGCAGCCGGGTGGGCACCGCGCCGTCCATGACGGCCAGCGGGCCGCCGGTCTCGGCGTCGGCCAGGACCAGCACGGACTGCTGGGCGGGCAGCCCGCGGGCGCGGTTGCCGGGGATGTCGCTGAGCAGTTTGCCCGCGGCCAGGCCGCTCGCGGGCAGCAGCGCGGTCATCGGCACGAACTGCGGGTCGAGCCCGGCGACGCGCGCGGGCTCCCCGTACGGCTGCGCCGCCCGGCCGCCGGCCAGTTCCGCGAAGGCCGCCTCCACGGCCGCGGCGACCCGGGCGGGCGCGACCAGGCCGGTGAGTTCCGAACGGGTGAGGATGAGCGTCATGGGGGCCTTTCCGGTGGTTCAGCCGGTGCGTCCGGCTCGGACGAACGGGACGGTCAGGTCGGAGGGGCGCCGGGATCCGGAGACCAGCCCGGCCACGGCGGCGAGCGCCAGCAGGTACGGCAGTGCCACGAGCAGGGCCGCGGGCAGCGCGACGCCCAGGGCGGGGAGGGTGAACCGGAGCGCCTGGGCCGCGCCGAACACCAGGGCGACGGCGGCCACGCGCCCGGTCCGCCACCGCGCGGCGATGACGGCGACCACGGCGAGGTAGCCCACGCCCGCGGTCATGTGATCGGTGAACGTCTTGACCTGGGCGAGGGCGATGTAGGCTCCGGCGAGCCCGCCCGCCCCGCCGACCAGCAGGACCGCCAGGTGGCGGATGCGGGCCACCGGCAGCCCGGCCCGGTCGGCCTTGACCGCGTCCTCCCCGGTGGCGTCGACGGCCAGGCCCCAGGCGGTGCGCCGCGAGGTGAGCAGGGTCAGCGCGACCACCGCGCCGATCAGCAGGTAGCCCGGGGCCGGCAGGGAGAACAGCGCCCGGCCCAGCACCGGCAGGTCGGAGAGCAGCGGCAGGGCCGCCCGGTCGAAGCCGGGGGTGACCGTGTCCCGGTCCAGGAGCAGCCGGGCCGCGAACACCGTGCCGGAGAGCGCCAGCGTGTTCAGCGCCAGGCCGGTGACGATCTGGTCCGCCCGCCAGGCCACGCTCAGCAGGCCCTGGAGGACGCCGACCAGGACACCCGCCGCGGCCCCGGCGGCCAGTCCGGCCCAGGGGGAGCCGGTGGCCACCGCGGCCAGGACCCCGGCCAGGCAGCCGGTGACCATCATGCCCTCGACGCTCATGTTCAGGACCCCGGCGCGTTCGGAGACGGCCTCGGCCGCCGCGGCGACCATGATCGGCAGGCCCAGGGCGACGCTCATGGCGAGCAGTTCCGTGAGGGTGTGGATCATCGCGCGGTCTCCTTCTCCGGCGGCGCGGCCGAGGGAACGGGGCCGGCGGGCGGCGGCCCCGCGGCCCGGCGCGCCCTCGGCCGGGTGCGGACCAGCAGCGCCGTGCCGGCCACGAGCAGCACGAGCACGGCCTCGGTCATCTGGCTGATCGCGGCGGGCACCCCGGCGGCCAGCTGGACGCCGATGCCCCCGGCCGCCAGCAGGCCCAGGGCCAGGGTGATGAGGACCAGGGCCGTCATCGACCCGCGGGCGAGCAGCCCGGCCACCAGGCCGGTGAAGCCGTACCCCGCGGCGATCCCGTCGGCCAGGACGTACGGCGCCGAGGCGACGACCGTCCCCCCGGCCAGGCCCGCGAAGGCCCCGGCCGCCGTCAGCGAGCCGAAGCGCACCCGGCCCACGGAGACGCCCAGGCGGCGGCTCGCCGCGGCACCCCGCCCGACCGCGGTGAGCCGGAGCCCCGTCGCGGTCCGGTGCAGCAGGAACGCCGTTCCGGCGGCGCCGAGCAGGGCGAGGACGGCGGCGGCCGTCATCGGGGAGCCGGGCAGCCCGAGCAGCGGGACACGGGCCGCCTCGACCAGCGGCTCGGACTGGGGCAGGGTCTCCGCGCTGGTCACCGGCTGGCGCAGCAGCCGCTCGTCGTGGACGGCGAGCATGAGCAGGGCCAGCCCGATGAAGTTGAGCAGCAGGGTCGTGATGATCTCGTTGACCCCGCGCCGGACCAGCAGCCCGGCGGCGACCGCCGCCCAGGCGGCACCGCCCAGGGCGGCCGCCCCCAGCACCAGCGGCAGGGCGAGGAGGGCCGGCGCGGACTCGGGCAGGTGGACCCCCACGGCGGTGGCGCCGACGGCCCCGAGGGCGAACTGCCCCTCCCCGCCGACGTTCACCAGGTTCGCCCGGAACGCGATGACGAACCCGCAGGCGACCAGCAGGATCGCGGCCGCGGTGTTGACGGCCGCCCCCAGCGCGAAGGGGTTGCCCGCGGTCGAGGTCCACAGCGCGTTCAGGGTGGTGCCCGGCGGCGACCCGGCGGCGGCCGCCGCGAGCACGGTGAACAGCAGGGCCCCGGCTCCGCAGAGCAGTCCGAGGGAGAGGGGGTGGCGGGGGTCGGGACGGAGCGGGCTCATGCGGCGGCCCCCGCCATCAGGTGGGCGATCCGGTCGCGGGCGGCGGGGTCGGCGGGGTCCACCGGTCCGGCCAGCGTCCCGCGGTAGGCGACGCGGACCTCGTCGCAGACCGCCAGCAGTTCTTCGAGCTCCCCGGAGATCACGAGGACGGCCGCGCCCCGGTCCGCGGCGGCGCGCAGGTGGCCGAGCACGGCCGCGACCGCGCCGACGTCCAGGCCGCGGGTGGGGTGGGCGGCGACCACGCAGGCCAGCGGGTCCAGCGACAGCTCGCGGGCCAGGACGGCCTTCTGCTGGTTGCCTCCGGACAGGGCGGACATCGGGGCGTCCGGCCCGGGGGCGCGGACGTCGAAGCGGGCGGCCAGGTCCGCGGCCCGGTCCCGGAGGGCGCGGCGGTCCAGGACCCCGAAGCGGCCGGTGAACTCCCGCAGGCGGCCCAGCATGAGGTTCTGGGCCAGGCTCAGGTCCTCCACGACGCCCTCGTGGTGGCGGTCCTCGGGGATGACCGCCAGCCCGGCGGCGGTGCGCTCGCCCGGGGAGGCCGCGGTGATGTCGCGGTCGGCCAGCCGGATCGTCCCGGACCCGACCGGGACCGCCCCCGAGAGCGCGTCGGCCAGGGCGGACTGGCCGTTGCCCTCCACGCCGGCGATCCCGGTGATACGCCCGGCCCGGACGGTGAGGTCGACGCCGTCGACGGCGCTCGCCCCGTGGGCGTCGCGGGCGCGCAGCCCGGCCACCTCCAGGGCGGGCGGTCCGGCCTCCCCGCGCCGCGCGCGCCCGGCGCCGCCCCGCAGGCCCAGGGCGGCGGCCGAGGCGGGGTCCCGCGGCGCGCGGCCGACCATGAGGGAGACGAGGTCGTCGTCGGCGAGGTCGGCCAGGCGCCCGCCGCCGGTGACACGGCCGTGGCGCAGCACCGTGGCCCGGTCGCCGACGGCGCGGACCTCCTGGAGCTTGTGGGTGATGAGCACGACCGCCGTGCCGGAGTCGGCGATGCGCCTCGCGGTGGCCAGGAACGCGTCGATCTCCCGCGGGCCCAGGACCCCGGTCGGCTCGTCGAAGAGGACCAGCCGCGGCCCGTCCACCAGGGCCTTGACGATCTCGGCGGTCTGGCGGTGCCCCACCGACATCCGGTCGACCCGGGCGCCGGGGTCCACGGCCAGCCCGTACTCCTCCCCGATGCGTTCGAGGCGGCGCCGCAGGGCGCGCCGGTCAGGGCGGAACCGGGACCGCCCGAGCAGGAGGTTCTGCTCCACGGTCAGCGTGGGGACGAGGCTGAAGTGCTGGTGGACCATGGCGATGCCGCGGCGGGCGGCGTCGGCGGGCGAGGCGGGGGCGTAGGGCTCGCCGTCCAGGAGCATCCGGCCCCGCAGGGGCGGGGTGCCGCCGAACACGATGTTGCACAGGGTGGACTTGCCCGCGCCGTTCTCGCCCAGGACACAGTGGATCTCGCCCGCGGTGACGGAGAGGTCGACGCCGTCCAGGGCGACCAGGTCGCCGAAGCTTCGGGTGACGCCGTCCAGGCGCAGGACCGCGGGGCGGCCGTCGGAGCCGGTCATGGGGGGCCTTTCCGTTCGCACCGGTCTAGTAGGGCTCGACCGCGCCGGAGGCGATGGCCTCCGCCGCCTCGTCCAGGGCCTGTTCGACCTCCGGGTCGTCGGCGCACAGGACGAAGTCGGTGCCGACGCGGTCGCCCGCCAGGCCGAAGGGGACCTGGGCGGCCTCCCAGGTGCCGTCCAGGACGGCGTCGACCGCGTACTCGATCTGGACGCCGGTGTCGGTGACGACGTATCCGACGTAGGGCGAGCCGTCCGCGCAGTCGCCGGCGATGGGGCCGCCGACCACGTGCGCCCCGGCCTCCAGCGCGGCCTGCTCCAGGCCGGACTTGCCGAGGTTGAGGATCTGGCCGATCACGTCGACGCCGACCCCGTGGTCGGCCGAGGCGGCCTGGAGGGCGCGGGCCGGGTCGTTGAAGTCGCCGAGGAACTGGGGCTCGACGACCTCGATGCCGGGGTCTGCGCTGCGGGCGCCGTTCTCGAAGGCGTGGGAGGAGTTGACGATCTCGGGCAGTTCGGCGCCGCCGATGAAGCCGATCTTCCCGCTCCGGGAGGTCAGGGCCGCGACGACACCGGCGAGGTAGGCGCCCTCCGGCTGGCGGGGGTCGTAGTAGGCCAGGTTCTCCAGGGGCTCGGCGTCGGCGGGTCCGCCGATCTCCACGAAGGTGACGTCCGGCGCGGTGGCGGCGACGGCGCGCACGTCGGCGTCGGTCTGGCCGCCGACGGAGACGACCAGGTCCGACTCCCCGGCCATCCGGCCCAGGACCTGCTCGAAGTCGGCGGCGGCGACCTCTTCGACGAAGGTGATGTCCACCTCGTCGGAGCGCTCCGCCCGGATGCGCTCCACACCCGCGTGCCCGGACTGCATGAACCCGGTGTCGCTGATGGACCCGGGCAGCAGGACGGAGACGCGGAGCCGGTCGTCCGTGCCCTCGCCGCCCCCGGAGCCGCAGGCCGCCAGGGTCAGGGATCCGGTCAGTGCGGCGGCGGCCCAGGCGGCGCCTCGGGTGGTTCGGGGTGACATGACGTGCTCCTCTGCCGAGTTAGCGGTATACCACTAAATTCAGCATGGGAGCGGCCCGTGACCTCCGTGTTGCCCGCCGGGAAACACCGCGTTTCCCCGCACCGGGCCGGCCCGCCGGACGGGCGGCGCTACCTGCGGGTGCGGGTGCGGGTGCGGGTGACGTCGACCGGGTCGAAGCGCTCCCAGGTCTCGGCGATGGCCAGCGTGGGCTCCAGCCCCGCGGCGACGTGCTCGCGGTACAGCGCCGCCGCCCCCTCGCCGTCGCCGCGCTCGATCAGCCCGAGCAGCCGGACGTGCTCCTCCCGCTGCTCGCGGGTGTCGCGGTGCCGGGTGAGGTGGAACAGCCACTGCACGCGGGCGTCCAGCGGCGCCATCATCTCCTGGAGCAGGGGGTTGCCGCAGGCGCCCAGCACCGCGCGGTGGAACCCGGCGTTGGCGGCGGCGGTGGCGGAGTCGTCACCGGCGTCCAGCGCCCGGGCCGCCTCGTCGAGGCACCGCCGCATCAGGCGCAGGTCGTCCTCGCTCCGCTTGGCGGCGGCCAGGCGCGCGGCCAGCGGCTCCAGCTCCTCGCGCACCTCGAAGAGGTGCACGATGTCCTCCCGCGACCAGCCGGCCACCATGGCGCCCTGGCGCGGGACCAGGACGATCAGCCCCTCGGCCTCCAGCATCCGCAGGGCCTCCCGCAGGGGCACCCGGGAGACGCCCAGCTCGGCGGCCGTCTCGCGTTCGGTGATGCGGTGGCCCGGCGGCAGGTGCAGGTCCATGATCCGCGACTTGAGCTCGGCGTAGGCCCGGTCGCGCAGCGACGGGGACGGTGAGGGCGCGGGCGGCATGGACCCCATCGTAGGCCGTGTCCGGCGGGCCGTTCCGGGCCCGCCGTCCGCGGCCCGCCGCGCGACCGGAGGGGTCCGGGTGCGCCGCGGGCCGGGTGCCCGGCCGGGGCGTGTTCGGCGGACGCCTTAGAGCGTTCCGGCGCTCGCGCCGAACGCCGGGAGCGGCCGTCCGAGCGCGGGCGGCGCCGCGAGAGGCGGCCCCGCGGCCGCGACCCGGGACGATCCGCCGAACACTCCCTAGGAGTCCTTCCGCTTCGCGGCGTCGTCCTCGATCAGGGTCGGGGCGGCCGCGACGTCCACCGGCTCCTCGATGGTGCGCTCGCCGCGCACCGTCTTGAGCTTGCCGGTCATGCTGCGCATGAGCAGGTACAGGGCCACACCGACGGCGAAGATCACGAGGAACCCCAGGACGCCCGGGGTGACCGTGTACTTGTCCAGGGTGAACGTGTCGGTGTTCGCGGCGGCGGACACGAGAAGGGTGTTCATGGGCTCATACTCTCACTGCGTCTCGGACACCCGCGAAGAGGTCCGTCTCGGGGACCTCGGTGTCCACCAGGGACCGCACCAGGTGGTAGTCCTCGGTCGGCCAGGCCTGGGCGAGGAGGTCGTTGGGCACCGCGAACCAGAACCCGTTGGGGTCGACCTGGGTCTCGTGCGCCTTCAGCGCCTTCTCGGCGAGGTCGAAGTACTCGCCGCACTCCACGCGCGTGGTGATCTCCCAGGTGGGCCGGTCGCCGCGGTCCTTGATGCGGTCGATCCACTCCTGGTAGGGGTTCTCCAGCCCCTTCTCCTCCAGCAGCGCGGCGATCGCCTCGAACCGCTCGGGCGGGAAGGAGACGAAGTAGTACAGCTTGAGGGGCTGCCAGGGGTCGCCGGTGCCCGGGTAGGCGTCCGGGTCCCCCGCCGTGTCGAAGGCGTGCATCGACACCTTGTGGGTCATGATGTGGTCGGGGTGGGGGTACCCGCCGTTCTCGTCGTAGGTGAGGATCACGTGCGGACGGAAGCGGCGGATCGACTCCACCAGGGGCGCGGCGGCCTCCTCCACCGGGGTGAGGGCGAAACAGCCCTCGGGCAGCGGGGGCAGCGGGTCGCCCTCGGGCAGGCCGGAGTCGACGAAACCGGCGAACTCCTGCCGGATCCCGAGGATCTCGCGGGCCCGGTCCATCTCGCGGCGGCGCACTTCCGCGATGTTCTCGCGGACGTCGGGCCGCTCCATGGCCGGGTTGAGGATGTCACCGCGTTCACCACCGGTCATGGTGACGACCAGCACGTCGGCTCCTTCGGCGACGTAGCGCGCCATGGTGGCCGCGCCCTTGCTGGACTCGTCATCGGGGTGGGCATGCACGGCCATGAGCCGCAGGCGCTCGGACAACGAAGGGTTCTCCTTGACTCGGTCGACGGTCGCAGGGGCGTACCGTCCTGCTCCCCTGATCACGGCACATCCGGCGACTTGGTGCGGGCCGCGCGGGGGGGCTGTCAGGTCGGGGATATCTTAGACAACACCGTCCCCGTGTACGGAGATTCCCGATGCCCACCACCCCGGAGGAAGACGCCGTGAAGAGCGCCGACGAACCGGCCGCCGACGCGGCCGCCCCCGCCGCGGAGACCGCGCCCGCCCTGCGCAAACGCCACGGCAACGGGCCGGTCTTCTTCGTGATCGCGGCGGCGTTCGCCGTGCTGTGCGCCGTCGGGTGGGGCTACGCGGTCATGAGCTACACCGGGCTGGGCGGGGGCGTGTACCACCAGGTGGTCTCCTCCTCGGCGCCGACGGCGGCCGAGGCGACCATCACCTACGAGGTGAACAGCCGCGACGGGGCCGTGTGCCTGATCCGCGCGCTGGACGAGCGCCTGGTGGAGGTGGGCCAGAGGACCGTGGCGACGGAGGCCGGGAACCGCATGGTCACCACGACCGTTGAAACGGTTCGTCAGGCCGCAACGGTAGAAGTGGCCTCGTGCAGGGAACAAGGTTCGCAGGACTGACACCGCCGAACCCCTTTCCCCACCGGTTCGGGCGGTGGAGCCGGCCTTTCGGGAACCGTGTGCCATGACGCACGGTGATATTCTCGTAAGTTCAGCTCTGGCCGCCTGGTGGCCTTTGCTACTAGTACACAAGGAGTTCCCGTGACCCAGACCCGCGATGACAACGTCACCTGGCTCACCCAGGAGGCGTACGACCGGCTCAAGGCAGAGCTGGACCACCTGACGGGGAGCGGGCGCATCGAGATCGCGGAGAAGATCGAGGCCGCCCGCGAGGAGGGCGACCTCAAGGAGAACGGCGGCTACCACGCCGCCAAGGAGGAGCAGGGCAAGATGGAGGCCCGCATCCTCCAGCTCACCGAGATCCTGCGCACCGCGCGGGTCGGCGAGGCCCCTCGGACCGAGGGCGTGGTCGGCCCCGGTATGACCGTCACCGTCATGTTCGACGGCGACGACGAGGAGGTGACGTTCCTGCTCGCCTCCCGCGAGGAGAGCGGCTCCCCGATCGACGTGTACTCCCCGCGCTCCCCGCTCGGCTCCGCCATCAACGGCAAGGCCGTCGGCGAGAAGGTCAGCTACCAGCTGCCCAACGGCAAGAGCCTCGGGGTCGAGATCATCGAGGCGGTCCCCTACAGCGGCATGTAGGGCGGGTCCCCGGCGGGGATCGAAGCGGTGAGGGGCGGCGGATGCCGCCCCTCACCGCATGTGGGGCGGAAGCGGGCGCGGTCCCGGGAGTCCCCGGGGCTCCCCGGTGCGTCGTACCCTCTGAGGGCGGCCGACGGGTGCCGCCTCCCCGACCACCGAAAGGGCACGATGTCCTCGCCTTACTGGAACCCGCAGGGTCCCGGCCACGGCGGCCCCCCTCCGCAGGGCGGCCCGGGTCCGGGCGTCCCGACCCCCCACGGCCCGCAGGGCGGATGGATGCCGCACGAGCCGGAACCGGTGCCCGCCGGCCCCGAGCGCGCCTCCTTCGGCCGCCGCCTGGCCGCCCGGTTCATCGACTACATCCTGGCGGCGATCGCGGCCACGGCGTTCTTCATCCTCATGGCGGTCGTGATGGTGGCCCTGACCGGGGTCACGGAGTCGAGCGACGCCGAGGGCACGGTGTGGGCCCTGCTGTTCTTCTTCGGCTGGGGCGTGCTGCTGTTCTTCTACGACTGGCTGTTCCTGGTCACGTGGGGCGCCACGCTGGGCAAGCTGATGCTCGGCATCAAGGTGACCCGCGCCGACGGCGGCCGCCTCACCCAGGGCCAGGCCGTCGGGCGCTCGGCCTTCTTCTGCCTGCCCCAGTCCCTGCCCTGCCTCGGCCACGTGCTGAGCCTCATGGAGAGCATGGCGGCGCTGGGCGAGGACCGGCTCGCACTGCACGACCGCGTGTCCAAGACCGTCGTCGTGCACTCCCATCCCTGAGGAGGTCCCGATGCCCCGGCCCCTACCGGAGGGCGCCGGCCCCGACGCGGAGCCGGCGCCGTTCTCGCTGCGCGCGACGGCCCGGTTCATCGACATCGTGCTGGCGGCGACCGCGGTCTCGGCGCTGTTCGCCCTCGCGGCGCTGCCGGCCGCGGCGCTCCCCGTGGACGGGTACCTCGCGGCCATGGGCTGGGCGGGGCTGCTGCTGTTCGGCGGGGTGGCGCTGCTGTTCCTGTACGAGTGGGGCTTCCTGGTCGCGCGCGGCGCCACCCCGGGCAAGATGATGACGGGCATCTCCGTGGTCGGCCCCGGCGGCGGCCGCCCCACCCGCGGCCAGGCCGCGGCGCGCGCCGCCGTGCTCTGCCTGCCCCAGGCGGTGCCCTGCGTCGGCCTGTGCTTCACGCTGGTCGAGAGCCTGGGCGCCGCCTCCCCCGACGGGCTCGCCCTGCACGACCGGCTGTCCCGGACCGCCGTCGTCCGCCCCCCGGCACCGACCTAGGACCTGTTCCTGGGTGCTCTCCTCTACCACCGGGGGTTCGTGAGGCGCCCGGCGGGGTTCTGGAGGCCCGGAGGAGACGTCCTCGAGGGAAGCCTGTGGCCGTAGGCCATCCGTTGAGGACCTTCCGCCGCTCGACGGGCGGGCCGAAGCGCAGCGGAGGTTCAAAAAGAGGCGCAGGCGGGTGCGTCGGCGGCGCCTTCGGCGTACACCGCCGGGATGTAGTGGCCCTCGCCGATCCGGTACCAGGCGTCGCCGGTGCCCTGCGGGCCGGTGACCCGGGCCCCGGCCTCCTGGCAGACGACGTCGATGTTCGCGCTGTGGGCGGCCGTGCCGACGGCGGGGTGCTCCGGGCCCGCTCCGCCGCGCACCTCGACCGGCCCCTCCCCGGCGGGCGCGGTGACCTCGACGCGGTGGCGGTACTCGCCGGTCCACAGGTAGTCGACCTGCACCCAGCCGTTGGTCGGCAGCCGGAGCCCGTCGTTGAACGCGCCGTCGGCCAGGTCGATCCCGGCCGGGTTGCGCACCCGGCGGCCGAACCCGTCCAGGCCGCCGTTGTGCCCCTCGGAGTAGGCCGCCTGGGCCTGCGGGCGGCCCCGGTCGAGGTCGCGCCAGGACTGGCGGTCGGCGTTCCAGTGGTCGTCGGTGATGTTCCACGGGCCCACGTCCCAGACGGGCAGGTAGGCGCAGCGGGCCTCGTGGCCCTCGGTGTCGCCCTTGCCCTCCGGCCCCAGGGCGCCGGTGGTGCACACCCGGACGGTGTACTCGCCGCCGCCCCGGGTGGCCAGCCCGCGCCGGGAGGGCAGGGCCACGAAGTGGTCGTTCGCGCGGACGGTGTGCCCGTTGGCGGTGGTCTCCCCGACCAGGCCGATGCGGGTGGCGAAGAGCCGCGCGGAGAACGGGCGCTCGGGGATGTCGTCACCGACCCCGGCCCCGTCCCCGGTCGGGTCGTCGCCGTCCCCGTCGGGCTCCCCGCCGCCGTCGGGGCCCCCGTCGCCCTCGGGCCGGGGCGCGGCCTCGGGCGAGGGGTCGTCGGGCAGGCCGGCCGGGATGTCCCCGGTGCCCTCCAGCGGGCGCACGCCCAGTCCGGTGACGGCGGTGTCGGCGCCGTCGATGCCCACCCGCAGCTGCACCCGGGAGACGTCGGCGTCCAGCGTGATGCGGCCGCCGCGGTCGGGGGCGGGGTACCACTCGGTCCACATGCCGTCGGCGCGGACCCCGCGCACCTCGGCCAGCACGTCCTCGGGGTCGCCGGAGGAGCCCACCCGCACGTCGACGGTGTCGGTGGGCCGTTCCAGGGCCTGCTCGGGGAAGGTCGCCAGGCCGGTGGCCGGGGCCCCGCGCTCGCGGCGCAGGGAGGCCGGGGGCTCGGCCGCCCCGTCCAGGCGCAGCGTTCCGGAGGCCAGGACCAGGCCGATGCGGTCGGCGGACCCCAGGTCCTGGGGGAGCCAGCCGGTCTCCGCGAAGGCGGGTCGGGGGCCGACCGGGAGCAGCAGGACCAGGGCCCCCGCCACCGCCCAGCGCCTGCCGCGCATGCGGATCGAAGTGGGTGCGCACCCGGGCATGACGAACCTTTCGCCTTGATCACACAGAGTGAAGAAATAGTGCACTCTTAGTAAGCGCCCCGGTATGCGCACACTCAAGGAACTCGTGTCGGGTGTCGGTGATACGGCGGTAAAGGTCCGGTTCGCCGCGGGGGCGGCGCCCGCTCAGGCGAAGGCCAGCAGGCAGGCCGTGAACGCGTGCAGGTGGTTGACCCCGCCGACCGGGCCGATCTCCCCCGCCGCGAAGAACCCCGCCACCGCCTCCGCGCCCAGCACCCGGCGCACCGCCAGCACGTCGTGGTCGGCGTGCGGGAACAGGGCGGCACCGCGCCCGTTGCAGGAGAACAGCAGCCCCGCCCCCACCCGGTGGCGCTCGCCGAAGTCGGCCAGCCGCAGGGCCAGGTCCTCGTCCGCGGTCCCGGCGTCGCGTATCTGGAAGCGGACCGTCTGCCCGACCTCGACCGACTCGTCGACGACCAGCGTCCCCGCCCCGGCGTCGGCGCCGGTCAGCGAGCGGATGAGGAAGTCGCCCTGCTCGTGGTGGTCGGCGTACTCGTCCATGGCGATGCCCAGCTGCAGCCCGTGCTCCGCCAGGTCCCGGTCCTCGTCCGAGAGCGTCTCCAGCACCGCCTCCAGGCGGGTGTAGGCGGACTCCCCGGCCAGCTCCTCGACCACGTTGTCGTGCGCCGCGGTGACCGTCATCGCCGGCCCGATCGGGCGGCAGCCCTGGCTCACCACGGTGCCCAGCACGCCCTCGCCGCCGATGAGCAGGCCCACCGCGCCGTTCTCGGCCACCGAGCCGTCGCAGAACAGCCGGACCGACCCCTCACCGAGCATGCCCTCGGCCATGCCGCCCACCAGCGGCAGCCCGCCCAGCGCCCGGGTGGACTCGCGCACGAACTCGCGCGCCGGGAACTCGTAGGGGTTGACCAGCAGCAGGGCGGCCCGGTCGCGCGGACCCGGCTCGCGCATGCCCACGACGGTGAGCCGCTCGCCCTCCACCACCGTGTCCAGCCGGAACGGGGTGAGCTCCACCCCCGGCAGCCGGGCGCACCACACGCTGACCGACCCCTGGCCCTCCACCGCGCGGCCGCCGCCGATGACCCCGACGGCGCTGCACCCCAGGGTGAGCGCGGCGCCCGCCAGCTCCATCACGCGGATCCCGGCCAGCGAGACCTCCTCGGTGTCGGCGCCGCAGACGAAGAAGCACACCAGGTCGGCCGGGCCGTCGAGACGGGCCAGGGCGGTGAGCGCCGCGCGTTCGGCCGCGTTCACCAGGTCCGCCCCGGTCGTCAGTGCATCACCGAACCGAGCCACCGGCTGGACCCCTCACTCGTCACCGGACCCGCCGGACGCGGGTGCCACACTCCGTCATTGTCCCACCCTGAGCCCGCTGCGGAGCCCGGCCGGGACCGGCCTCGGCCGCCATCGGCCGCCGTCCGACGGAGTAGGTTCTGAAGGGTGACACCTCCGCCTCCCCCCGCACTGCCCGGGACCCTGGCCGGACTGCGCGCGTCCGGCCACGAGCACCGCACGGTGGCCGCCGAGATCCGCGCGAACCTGCTGTCCCGCATGGCCTCCGGCCTCCCGCGCTTCCCGGGGACGCACGGGTTCGACGCCACCGTGCTGCCCGCCCTGGAGAAGGCCCTGCTGGCCGGGCACGACGTCGTCCTGCTCGGCGAGCGGGGCCAGGGCAAGACCCGGCTCATCCGCGCCGTCGCCGGCCTGTTGGACGAGTGGTCCCCGGCGGTCGCCGGGTGTTCCGTGAACGATCACCCCTACGCCCCGGTGTGCCCCTCCTGCCTGCGGCGGGCCGCCGCGGAGGGCGACGGCCTGCCGGTGGTGTGGCGCCACCGCTCCGAGCGCTACGGGGAGAAGCTCGCCACCCCCGACACCGGCACCGCCGAGCTGATCGGCGACATCGACCCGGCCCGCCTGGCCGAGGGCCGCTCCCTGGGGGACCCCGAGACCGTCCACTACGGCCTGGTGCCGCGGGCCAACCGCGGCGTGTTCTGCGTCAACGAGCTGCCCGACCTGCCCGCCCGCGCCCAGGTCGCGCTGTTCAACGTGCTGGAGGAGCGCGACCTCCAGATCCGCGGGTACGCGCTGCGCCTGCCGCTCGACCTGCTGCTGCTGGCCAGCGCCAACCCCGACGACTACACCGACCGGGGGCGGATCGTCACCCCGCTCAAGGACCGGTTCGGCGCCCAGGTGCGCACCCACTACCCGCCGACCCTGGACGACGAGCTGGCGGTGCTGCGCCAGGAGGCCGCGGTGCCCGGCGGCACCGTGGTCCCCGGGCACCTGTGGGAGGCCGTCGCCCGGTTCACGAGGCTGGCCCGCGGCTCCCGCAAGGTCGACCCCCGCTCCGGCGTGTCGGTCCGGTTCGCGGTCGCCGCGGTGGAGACGGTGGCGGCCTCCGCCCTGCGCAGGTCCGCGCTGGCCGGGGAGGAGGTCCCGGTGGCCCGGGTGTGCGACCTGGCCTCCGCCGTGCCCTCGCTGCTGGGCAAGGTGGAGTTCGCGATGGGCCACGAGGAGGACGGGGAGGCGATCCTGCTCGGGCTGCTGCGCCGGGCCGTCTCCGACACCTTCCGCGCCCGGCTGGGGGACGTGGACCTGGCCCCGCTGGCTGACCGGTTCACCGCGGGCGGCACGGTGGAGAGCGGCGACCTGGTGGGGGCGGCCGAGCTGCTGCGCCGGATCGGGGCGGTGCCCGGGCTGGCGGCGATGATCGCGGCCGCCGCGCCCGAGGACGAGGACGGCCCGGCCTCCCCCGGGCTGGCCGCGGCGGTGGTGGAGTTCGCGCTGGAGGGCCTCTACCTGGAACGACGCCTGTCCAAGGACATCGTTGCCGACGGAGGGGTCTACCGGTTCTGAAAGCCGGGAACATAACGGGTCGTCGCGCACCCCTGGAGGTAGTGGTTGTGAGGTTCCGGTACCGGGAGTACATGGGAGGCCCCGACCCCCTGGCCGAACCCGACCCGCCGCCCGAGGAGGCCGTCGGGGCCGCCCGCGCCCTGCTCGACCTGATCGCGCAGGCCCCCAGCGCCGACGACGGCGTGGGGGCCGTGGAGAAGGCGGTGGCCCGCTACGCGGAGGGCGACCGGTCGGCCCTGAACGCCCTGGACTCCCCCGGAGCCCTGCTGGGCCGCGCCCTGGGGCCCGGGGCGCGTGAGCTGTGGGACCGGCTGGACCGCGCCGACCACGGGCTGAGCCCGCGCGAGCTGCGGCGGCTGGCCGAGGTGGCGCTGGGCGAGGCGCGCGCCGCCCCCCGCCCGGGCCCGCACCGGGGCGGGCTGCGGGGCGATCCGGGCACCGACCCGACCGGCCGCGACGTCCCCTACCGGGCGGACCGGCCGCTGGACGCGGTGGCCAGCATGCGCCGGGCGATGCTGCGCCGGGCCGCCGACCCCGCCGACACCGCCGCGCTGCGGGCACGGGACCTGCGGTCGGCGCAGACCGAGCCGTCCTCCGGGTGGGCGGTGTCGCTGCTGGTGGACCTGTCCCACTCCATGGCGGCGCGATCCCTGCACGAGGCCGCGGTGCGCACCGCGCTGGCGCTGGACGCCCTGGTGCGCCGCCACCCCGGCGACCGGGTGCAGTGGGTGGGGTTCGGCGAGACCGCCCGCGAGACGGATCCCGCCGAGCTGGTCGCCCACCCGTGGGGCCGGGTGCCCGGCACCAACCTGCACCACGCGCTGCGGCTGGCGCGCGCGTACCGCAGGCGCCACCCCGGCCTGGCCCACCGCGTCCTGGTGGTCACCGACGGGGAGCCCACCGCCCACCTGGGAGAGGACGGCGACGCCCGGTTCTCCTGGCCGGCGAGCCCGCGCACCGCGGAGGTGACGGTCGCCGAGCTGGACGCCGCGGTGCGGGAGGGGGCGCGGGTGACGTTCTTCCTGCTCTCCGACGACCCGCGGCTGCGCGCCTTCCGCGACCTGGTGGTGCGGCGGCGCGGCGTGGACGCGGTCGCCGCCGACGCGGAGGCCCTGGCGCCCCTGCTGCTGGACTCCTACCTCGGCGGGCGGCCGTGGCCGCGTGCATGAGCCGGGCTCACATGCTTCTGCACGTGCGTTTCAGCGCTCGAAGATGTTGACGTCCGAGGCCATGAGCAGCAGCTCCTCCGGAGCGTCGCCGCCGGAGTACAGCAGCTGGTGGCGGTTGGCGGGCATGATCGTCTCGGTGAACCGCAACGGGCGGTCGCCGTCGTAGACGACCCGCTCGTGGACGAGCAGCGGGATGCCCGGGCCCAGGTTGAAGGAGTCCGCCTCGTCCTGGGACGGCATGCGGGCGCCCACGATGTCCCAGTTCCACTCCTCCCGGTACCCCAGGTCGCGCAGCACGGAGGTGACGCCCTGCTCCAGGTGCTGGGGGGACATGAGGGGGGTGTTGCTGGCGATGGTGAAGGGGAAGAAGGTGACCTGGGACTGCCAGAGGCCGCCCTCCACGAACCGGTCGCAGGAGCGGATGACCACCAGGCCGCCGTTGGGCCCCTGCTCCTCGCCGGCCCAGCGCAGGCGCTTGGCCACCCGCGGCCGCATGGTGTCGAGGCTGACCTTGATCTGCTGCTCGATCAGGTCGTACCCGGCCTCGCGCAGGTGCGGCTGGTAGCCGTCCTCGAAGCGCTCGGAGTCGGTGCCGCCGGAGACCGGGGTGGCCAGGTGGACGATGGGCCGGTGGTCGGCGACGAACGCGCCGCGCCCCGCCTGGATGTCGATGACCCCCTCGTCCTGGAGGATGCGCATGCCCAGCCGGGCGGTGGCCCGGGAGACGCCGAACTGCTCGGCGAGCTCCTCCTCGCCCGGTAGCCGCTCGCCCGGTTTGAAGTCGCCGCGGGAGAGGGCCTCGCGCAGGTGATCGGCGACCACCGTCTTCTTCGACGTGCTCATGCGTGTCCTTACGTCCCGTCCGCCCGGCCGCCGTCGGCCGCGGGGGGCCGCCTGCGCGAAGCGGGCGGCCTTTCCCCGTCAACGGACGGACCCCGTCCCGGGTTCTCCCCCGCGGAGGGGCCGGCGTACCACCGGAACGCCCGCCCCGGGGCGGCGGGCGCGCGCCGGGCGCGCGGGTCAGTCGCGGTGGTAGGCACTGATGTCACCGTGCTCGTACTGGTAGCGGATGCTGTGACCGGCGTAGACGGTCTCGACCACCCGGATCGGCCGCTCCTCGGAGAGGTCGGTGCGGTGGACCCACAGCACCGGCACCCCGGGGGGCAGCTCCAGCTGGGCGGCCTCGCTGGGGCTGGGCATCCGGGTCTCCAGCTCGTCCACGAACCCGACCTGCCGGTGGCCGTGTTCGGCCATGACCGACAGGCCGCTCTCCACGTCCTCGGGCAGCATGAGGGGCGTCCCCTGGACCAGGTCCATCGGGTAGAACGCCGAGCTGATGGACCCGGAGATCTCGCCGGAGAAGCGGTACATGCGCCGGACCACCGTCATGTCGCCCTCGGGGACGCGCAGCCGGCTGGCGAGGTCGGCGTTGGCGCTGAGGAGCTGGAGCTCCTCCAGGGTCTGCCCGGCCATGTTGGACTCGTTGAACCCGTCGGCGCCCTTGGAGCGGTTGGCGTGGAAGGTCTCGGGGACGACGTCCTGCACGAAGTGGCCGCGGCCGGGGCGGCTGACGATCAGCCCCTGGTTGCGGAGCATGCCCAGCGCCAGCCTGACGGTGTTGCGGGAGGCGCTGAAACGCTCTTCGAGCTGCTTCTCCGAGGGCAGCTGCCCGCCGAGGGGCAGGCTCCCCTCCCTGATCTCCCGCCGCAGCGCCCGGGCGATCTGTCGATATCTGCTTTCTGCCCGCATAAGTCAGCCCTCAAGGGGGTAGCACTAGAACAACTTCACTTGTACCAACAAGGTGATCGGTACACCAAGCAAACGAGTCCGCCCGGTTCTGTTGAACCCATCATAGATGAAGGCCACCCTTAGTACACGGTGGCGCTGCCAGTTGGTCATACGGAAAAGCGACGATCGAGGCCCCAGGACCGGTCACCAACCGCCCGCAGACGGACACCGCACCCGCGGTGCCGGGCCCCACCCCCCGGGTGGCGGCACTCTCGACCGATAAGGAACAGCTCGGACCCAAACGGAGAACAGCCCATGTTCGCAAGCGTCATCATCGCCGTAGGCGGCCTCCTCCTGGCCCTGGCGGCCGGGTTCTTCCTCGCCGTCTCGATCGGCATCCGCCGCCAGGACGGCAAGGGGGGCTACCGCTCCCTCCGAGAGGAGGACGACAACAGCGCCCTCTCCCGCACCGGAAGCCTCATCGTCGGCCTGCACTTCGCCAACCCCGCCCAGCGCGGGAACACCCCCCGGGTCCCCGCTCCCCGACCCGCCCCCGAGCGAGACCGTACGCCCACCACGGTCTAGCCCGGGACGGCAGGAGCGCCCCGCACGGCACAACGGAGTGCCCACCCCGTTGCAGCCCACCCCCGTCGACAGAGCAGGAGCGCCGCGCCGGGCCCGGCAGAGTCGTCGAGGAGCCCGCGCGGCAGGACCGCGGGCGCCGCGGATCCGGCGGGCGGACCCCCCGAAGGGGCCCGCCGGCGCCTCAGCCCTCCAGAGCCTGCAGCAGGTCTGCCACCAGGTCGTCAGCCGACTCGATGCCCACGGAGATCCGGACCAGATCCGCCGGGACCTCCAGCGGGGAACCCGCGGTGGAGGCGTGCGTCATCCGCCCCGGGTGCTCGATCAGGGACTCCACCCCGCCCAGGGACTCGCCCAGGGTGAAGACCTGCGTACGCTCGCACACCCTCAGAGCAGCCTTCTCCCCGTCGCGCAGAGCGAAGGAGACCATCCCACCGAAGGACCGCATCTGCCGCTCCGCGATCTTGTGCCCCGGGTGCCCCTCCAGACCCGGGTAGAAGACCTTGCGCACCGCCGGGTGGCCCTCCAGCGCGGCCACGACCTTCTCGGCGTTGGCGCTGTGCCGGTCCATCCGCACGCCCAGGGTCTTGACCCCGCGCAGGGTCAGCCAGGAATCGAAGGGCCCCGGAATAGCTCCCATGGTGTTCTGGTGGAACGCCAGCCGCTCGCCCAGTTCGGCGTCGGCCACCACGAGCGCGCCGCCGACGACGTCGGAGTGCCCGCCCAGGTACTTGGTGGTCGAGTGGACGACGACGTCCGCGCCCAGGGTCAGCGGCCGCTGCAGGTAGGACGAGGCGAACGTGTTGTCCACGACGTGGATCGCCCCGGCGTCGTGGGCGATCTGCGCGACCGTCTCGATGTCGGTGATGTTGAGCAGCGGGTTGGTGGGCGTCTCGGTCCAGATCACCTTGGTCTCCGGGCGCACCGCCGCCCGCACCGCCTCGGTGTCGGTCTGGTCGACCGCGTCCCAGGAGACCCCCCAGCGCTCGACCACCTTGGAGACCAGGCGGAAGGTGCCGCCGTAGGCGTCGCCCGGGATGATGATGTGGTCGCCCGGGGACAGCACCGTGCGCAGCAGGGTGTCCTCGGCCGCCATGCCGGAGGCGAACGCCAGGCCGCGCACGCCGTCCTCCAGCGCGGCCAGGCACTCCTCCAGGGCGGCCCGGGTGGGGTTGCCGGTGCGGGAGTACTCGTAGCCCCGGCGCAGCCCGCCCACGCCGTCCTGGGCGTAGGTGCTGGTCTGGTAGATCGGCACCACCACGGCCCCGGTGCCCGCGTCGGGCTCCTGGCCCGCGTGGATGGCCAGCGTCTCGAATCCGTCGAACTTCATGGGCACCACGATAGTGCCCGAGGACCCGCCCGGACCCGTTTTCCCCAGTCCCTCTTCCTGCGCGAACGGCGTCCCGGCCGGCCGATCGCCCCCGGCTCGGACCGGAACCCTGACCGGGATCGGACCACGACCCGGAACCGGGACCGGACCGATCTCCCCGACCCCTCCTCCTGCGCGAACGGCACCCCGACCGACCGGTCGCCCCCGAGTCAGACCGGGCCCCTGACCGGGGACGGACCGCGGCCC
This sequence comes from Nocardiopsis sp. MT53, assembly GCF_019598965.1. NCBI lineage: Bacteria > Bacillati > Actinomycetota > Actinomycetes > Streptosporangiales > Nocardiopsidaceae > Nocardiopsis > Nocardiopsis sp. MT53. The sequence goes on from NZ_CP080599.1 coordinate 1,117,055, forward strand.
GGAACCGGGGGCGACCGATCGCCCGCGGGACGGACCGGGACACGGCCCGGAACCGGGGGTCAGACCGGCGGGAAGCGGGTGGGGGTGCCCGGCTGCGGGGGCTCCTCCGGGGCGCCGGGCAGCGGCCCGGCGGCGGGGGTGGGCACGCGGGTGGGCGTGCCCGTGTCGCGCAGCGGCGGACGCCAGCCCAGCTCGGGCTCGTAGGTGCGCACGACCCTGCCCGGGACGCCCGCGACGACCGCGTGGTCGGGGTAGGTGCCCGGCCGCACGACCGTCCCGGCCGCCACCACGCAGTTGCGGCCCAGGTGGACGCCGGGCAGGATCACCGCGTTCGCGCCGATCCAGGTGCCCGCACCGATGCTCACCGGGTCGTCGACCGGCCACTGGAGGCCGACCGGGATCTCGGTGTTGGCGTAGGAGTGGTTCTGGTCGGTGATGTACACGTAGGGGCCGGTGTACACGTGGTCGCCGATGTCGATCGACTTGTGGGCGACGATGTGGGAGCCGCGCCCGATGGCGCACCCCGAGCCGATCCGCACGACCGTGCCCGGGCCCAGGTCGTAGTCGGGGCCCATCCCGGCGGCCAGGGTCATGTCCCCGCCCAGCACCGTGAAGGCGCCGATCTCGATCCAGGGCTCGCCGTAGAGCGTGGCCGTGGGGAAGGCGATGGCGGAGCCGTCGCCGAAGCGCGCGAACCTGCGCGCGGCACGGGAACCGGAGCGGATCTCCGCGTGACCGCGCGCGTACGACCAGAGCGAACGGATGATCCAGGACAACAGCCGCGACACGCGAGCTCCCATGTGTTACCTGCCAGTAGCCTCGCCGCGAACATTAGCAGTGTTCGAGTATGCGCCCCGATGTCCGTTCCGTTCGCACCGGGGCCCGAACAACGCTCGGTTCCGAGCGCGGTCCGGGCCCGCGGTGCCGTGTCCGGCCCGTCAGTTCGACAGGTGGGCCAGCAGGTCCTGCCGGGTGAGAATGCCCACGGGCTTGCCGTCGCGCAGCACCACCAGGGCGCCCGACGTGCGCAGCAGCCGCACGCAGTCGGCCACCGGCGTGCCGGTGCCCACCGTGGCCAGCGGGCGGCCCATGTGCGCCTCCACCCGGTCGTCCAGCTGCGCCCGGCCGTCGAACAGGGCGTCCAGGACGTCGCGCTCGGCGAGGGAGCCCACCACCTCGGCCGCCATCACCGGCGGCTCCTCCTTCATGACCGGCAGCTGGGAGACCCCGTACTCGCGCATGATCGCGACCGCCGTGCCGACGGTCTCCTCCGGGTGCGTGTGCACGAAGTCGGGCAGCTCCCCGCCCTTGGCGGCCAGCACCTCGCCCGCGGTGGCCCCCTCCGTGTCGGCGGACAGGAAGCCGTAGTCGGACATCCACTCGTCGTTGAAGATCTTGCCCAGGTAGCCGCGCCCGCCGTCGGGCAGCAGCACCACGATCACGTCGTCGGGCCCGGCGTCGCGGGCCACCCGCAGCGCCGCCTCCACGGCCAGGCCGCAGGAGCCGCCCACCAGCAGGGCCTCCTCGCGGGCCAGGCGGCGCGTCATCAGGAACGAGTCCTTGTCGCTGACCGCCACGATCTCGTCGCAGATCCCGGTGTCGTAGGTGCCCGGCCAGATGTCCTCGCCGACGCCCTCCACCAGGTACGGGCGGCCCGAGCCGCCCGAGTACACCGAGCCCTCCGGGTCGGCGCCCACGATCTTCACCGCCCCCTTGGAGACCTCCTTGAGGTAGCGGCCGGTGCCGCTGATGGTGCCGCCGGTGCCGATGCCCGCCACGAAGTGCGTGATCTGGCCCTCGGTCTGCTCCCAGATCTCCGGACCGGTGGAGTGGTAGTGCGACTCCGGGTTGTTCGTGTTCTCGTACTGGTTCGGCTTCCACGCGCCGGGGATCTCCCGGGCCAGCCGGTCCGAGACCGAGTAGTACGACTCCGGGTGCTCGGGGGCGACCGTGGTCGGGCACACCACGACCTCGGCCCCGTAGGCGCGCAGCACCGAGAGCTTGTCCGGGCCCACCTTGTCCGGGCAGACGAAGACGCAGCGGTAGCCCTTCTCCTGGGCGACCATCGCCAGGCCGATGCCGGTGTTGCCGGAGGTCGGCTCCACGATGGTGCCGCCCGGCCTGAGCTCGCCGCTCTTCTCGGCGGCCTCGACCATGCGCAGGGCGATGCGGTCCTTCACCGAGCCGCCCGGGTTGAAGTACTCGACCTTGGCCACCACCGTGGGGGCGTTCGGCCCCAGGCCCTCGGTCACCTTCCGCAGCCGGACGAGCGGGGTGTTCCCCACCAGGTCGATCAGTGAGTCGTATACCCGCACTTCATGCTCCCTTGCATCGTGGCGACCGGGTTCCGGCCCGCCGTTCGACTCGCGCCCCCGATGGCGCAGGCCCGGGGGCCACAGGGCCGGTCCGGCCCGTTCCCACCCGACTCTAACGCCCCCATCAGCGGGTTCCGCGCGCTCGGCCGGTCCCGGTCCGGACGGGGCCGTGGCCCCCGGGTTCGGCCGTGCTCACCCCGGGGTTCGGACGCTGTTCCGCGGGGGTACGTGACCAGGCCTCCCCCCGCCGGTAGCCTCGATGGTCCGACCGGCCCGCCGCGCAGGGGCGCGGGTCGGAGGCCCGACGCCGCGGAGGTCGTCCCGATGCTGCGAGCCGCACGCGCACGGCGGATAGCCGCGGCCACCGCGTTCGGTGGCGGCGGGCTCACCCTGGTGGGCGCGGGAACGCTGGCCCTCCTCTACCTCCAGGCCCGGCTGGCCCGCCGGGCGGTGGGGGTCACCGAGTGGGAGAGGCCCGTCGTCAACGGGCTGCACGGCCAGGGCGAGGGGCCGCCGATCCGCATGCTCATGATGGGCGACTCCACCGCGGCGGGGTTCGCCGTCCAGACCGCGGCCCAGACCCCCTCGGTGATGCTGGCGACCGGCCTGTCCAACGCCGCCGACCGGCCGGTGCGGCTGCGCTGCACCGCGTTCCCGGGCGCCACCTCGGCCACCCTGGCCGGGCAGGCGGAGCGGTCCGGGGCGCTGGCCGAGGGCACCCGCTACGACGTGGCGGTGGTGTTCATCGGCGCCAACGACGTCATCCGCCGGGTGCGGCCCAGCGACGCGGTGTCCGACCTGCGCGACGTCGTGCGGAGCCTGACGGACCGGGGGACGGCGGTGGTGGTGGCGACCTGCCCGGACCTGGGCACGGTGCGCCCCATCGGGTGGCCGCTGCGCTCGGTGGCGCGGCGGGCCTCGCGCCAGCTGGCGGCCGCCCAGACCATCGCCGTCACCGAGGCGGGCGGCCGCACGGTCTCCTTGAGCGACCTGCTGGCCGACGAGTTCCGGACCGACCCCTCGCTCATGTTCGGCCCCGACCGGTTCCACCCGTCGGCGCGCGGCTACGCCCAGGCGGCGTTCGCGGTGCTGCCGTCGGTGTGCACGGCGCTGGGGCTGCTCCCGGAACCGGCCGCGCTGCCGGCCGCGGGCATCCTGCCGGTGGACCGGGCCGCCGTGGTCGCCGCGGAGAACCCCGGCACCGAGGTGTCCGCCGCCGGCGACCCCGCGCAGGGGCGGCGGGGCCGCTGGTCGGCCCTGGTCCGCCGGCCGCTGGCCGGCCTGTGGGGCCCCTCCGCCGACCGGGCGCGGGTCCCCGCGGACGCGGGGGTCCCCGCCGAGGCCCCGCGGCCCGAACCCGGGGATCGGTGAGATCACGGACAAGGACGACCCCGGGTGGCGCGGGAGGGCGACCTCCGGGTTTACTGGCTGGTAACAAGATCTGCCGCGTCCGGCACCACGCCGGTCGCACACCTGTAGCTCCACTCCGATAGGGACGCCGCCATGCCCGAAGCAGTCATCGTCGCCACCGCCCGTTCCCCGATCGGGCGCGCCTTCAAGGGTTCGCTCAAGGACATCCGTCCCGACGACCTCGCCGCCCAGGTCATCGGCGCCGCCCTGGCCAAGGTCCCGCAGCTGGACCCGTCCTCGATCGACGACCTCATGCTCGGCTGCGGGCTGCCCGGCGGCGAGCAGGGCTTCAACATGGCCCGCGTGGTCGCCGTCCAGCTCGGCCTGGACACGGTGCCCGGCACCACCATCACCCGCTACTGCTCCTCCTCGCTGCAGACCACCCGGATGGCCCTGCACGCGATCCGGGCTGGCGAGGGCGACGTGTTCATCTCCGCCGGCGTGGAGGCCGTGAGCCGCTTCGCCAACGGCAGCAGCGACAACCCGCAGAACGAGAACCCGCTGTTCGCCGACGCCAAGGCCCGCACCGAGAAGCGCACCCAGGCCGGCACCGCCGCCTGGACCGACCCGCGCGAGGACGGCGCCCTGCCCGACGTCTACATCGCGATGGGCCAGACCGCCGAGAACGTCGCCCAGATCACCGGCGTCTCCCGGCAGCGCCAGGACGAGTTCGCCGTCCGCTCGCAGAACCTCGCCGAGAAGTCCCTGGACAACGGCTTCTGGGAGCGCGAGATCGTCCCGATCACCCTGCCCGACGGCACCGTGGTCACCACCGACGACGGCATCCGCCGCGGCACCACCTACGAGAAGGTCTCCCAGCTCCAGCCGGTGTTCCGCCCCGACGGCACCGTCACCGCGGGCAACGCCTGCCCGCTCAACGACGGCGCCTCGGCGCTGGTCATCATGAGCGACACCAAGGCCGCGCAGCTGGGCCTGACCCCGCTGGCCCGCATCGTGTCCACCGGCGTCACCGGCCTGAGCCCGGAGATCATGGGCCTGGGCCCGGTCGAGGCCTCCAAGCAGGCCCTGGCCCGCGCCAACATGGCGATCGGCGACATCGACCTGGTCGAGATCAACGAGGCGTTCGCCGCCCAGGTCCTGCCCTCCGCCGACCAGCTGGGCGTGGACATCGACGCGCAGCTGAACGTCAACGGCGGCGGCATCGCGGTGGGCCACCCGTTCGGCAGCACCGGCGCCCGCATCACCGGCACGCTGATCAACGGCCTCCAGTTCCACGACAAGACCTTCGGCCTGGAGACCATGTGCGTCGGCGGCGGCCAGGGCATGGCGGCCGTCTTCGAGCGCCTGAGCTGACCCGCTCCCGTGCGGGGGGCCGGGGCGCGCACGCCCCGGCCCCTCCTGCTTTTTCCGCACCTCTCCGCGTTTTCCGGACTTTCGCCCCGCCGCCCGAGGTGACTCCGGAACACGTGCGGGGGCCGCTTAGCACCGGCGGTAACGGTCGTCCAGGGCACCTTGGCAAACGTTCCCGCACGCGCAAGGTAAAAGCCGGTGTCCGGGGCTTGTCCATACCGTGATCCTGATGCAGTGTCGCAGGTAAGCGTCAAACGCCAACGCACTGCCGGAGGTGCCCATGCCGGTAACCCACTCGCCGGAAGTCCACGCCAAGCTCATCGAACGCATCCCGGCCGTCACCGGCCGCGGACTCCACGAGTGGTTCGACGCCCTCGACCAGGGACCGGGCCTGCTCCGCTGCTCCGACCGGGCCAACTGGCTCGCCGACGAGTACACGCTGCCCCCGTGGTACGCCCAGGCCCTCGTCACCGAGTACGACCGACGACGACGCAACCGCTCCATCCCCGCACCGCGCCGCGCGGGCGAGCGGAGCACGGAGTCGGCCTGAGGCCGGCCCCGGACCGCACCCGCTCCGCGAACGGGCGAAGGGCCGTTCCGGCACTGCCGGAACGGCCCTTCTCTGTACCGCGGACGACCGGTCGCCGTCGGCTACTCGGCGAAGATCGACTTGATGATCCAGAGCAGGCGCAGGATCTCGATGTAGAGCCAGACCAGGGAGACGGTCAGGCCGAAGGCGAACTGCCAGGCGAACTTGGCCGGGATACCGGCGTTGATGCCCTCCTCGATGCCCCGGAACTCCAGGGCCAGGGTGCAGGCCGCGATGACGATGAAGACCAGACCGATGACCAGGCCCAGCGGGCTGGGCTCGCGGATGCCGATGCCGCCGCTGATGAAGAAGCTCGCGACGAAGTTGACCAGCATCAGGGCCGCGGCGCCCAGGGTGGCGTACATGACCACCTTGGCGAAGCCGTCGGTGACCTTGATGACGCGGAACTTGTACAGCGCCAGCATCACGCCGAAGACCAGGACCGTGCCCAGTACCGCCTGGGTGATGAGGGTGCCTCCGGCACCCGCGTCACCGGTGGTGCCCACCAGCAGGGCGGCCAGGTAGGCCGTCAGACCGCCGACGAGCAGGCCCTCGAAGGCCGCGTAGGCCAGGACGGCCACCGGGTTGGTGCTGTTCGTGAACGCGATGACCAGGCCGAGGACGAGGGCGCCGATGATGCCGGCGATCCACAGGCCCAGGCCCAGGCCCGGGTTGGCCTGGAAGACGAAGTAGTTGACGACGGCCGTGAGCGCCACGACGCCGAGCGTCATGCCCGTGCGCACCACGACGTCGTCGATGGTCATCCGGGCTTCGCCGTGGCCCTGGGCGGGGCCGCCCGGGTAGCCCTGCTGCGGGTAGCCCTGCTGGGGGTAGGGCTGGCCGTAACCCTGCTGGGGGTAACCCTGCTGGGGGTAACCCTGCTGGGGGTAGCCCTGCTGCGGGTACGGCTGTCCGTACCCCTGCTGGGGGTGACCCTGCTGCTGGCCGTACCCTGCCGGGCCGGCCTGCTGGAGCGCCCGCTTGAGAACGGGGTTGGAACTGCGCATCCGCATGTCCAGGAAGACCTTTCGAAACCGTGGATTGCTGCCCACAAGGTAACGCACCGGACTCCGGCGGGGTTCCGGCGCGCAGGTCACCGTTGGGAAACGGCTCCGGGCGGGGCGCGTGAACCCCGGGCGAACACGATGACGGGCCGGGGTCTCGACCCCGGCCCGTGCCCCCGTCGTCCCAGGTGGGACCAGTGTGGAACTAGTTGCGCGTGACCAGCGCACGCGCCAGGAACAGCACGTTCGCGGGGCGCTCGGCCAGGCGGCGCATGTAGTAGCCGTACCACTCGGTGCCGTAGGGGACGTAGACGCGCATGCGCTTGCCCTCGGCGGCGAGGCGGACCTGCTCCTCCTCGCGGATGCCGTACAGCATCTGGTACTCGTAGTCGTCCGCGCCGCGGCCGTTGGCGGCGGCCAGCTCCCCGGCGATGGCGATCATCCGCGGGTCGTGCGAGGCGACCATCGGGTAGCCCTCGCCCTCCATCAGGATGCGCAGGGCCCGCACGTAGGCCTTGTCGACCTCGTGCTTGTCGCGGAAGGCCACCGACTCGGGCTCGTCGTAGGCGCCCTTGCACAGGCGCACCCGGGAGCCCGCACCGCTCAGGTCGCGGCAGTCGGCCTCGGTGCGGCGCAGGTAGGCCTGGAGCACCGCGCCCACGAACGGGAAGTCCTCGCGCAGCTCGCGCAGGATGCCCAGGGTGGAGTCGGTGGTGGTGTGGTCCTCCATGTCCAGGGTGACCGTGGTGCCGATGGCCTTGGCCGCCTCGGCGATGCGCCGGGCGTTCTCCAGGGCGATCTTCTCGCCGTCGCGGTCCAGGAACTGGCCGACGGCGGACAGCTTGACCGACACCTCGGCGCGGTCGCCCAGCCCGGCCTCGCCCAGGGCCGCCAGCAGGTCCTCGTAGGCCAGGACGGTGCCCTCGGCCTGGGTGCGGTCCTTGGTGTCCTCGCCGAGGAAGTCCAGCGTGACGAGGCGGTCGCCGGCCAGGCGCTCGACCGCGGGCAGTGCGGTGCCCAGGTCCTCGCCGGCGACGAACCGGTGGACCATGGCACGGGTGACGGGAGTGCGCTCGACGATCCGGCGGCAGGCGGTGGACCTGGCGGCGAGCAGCAGAGGCTTGCGGAGCATGGTGACCTCGAAGGAGACGAGCGCGGACGGTCGTGTCGCGCGCGGGTGGGGCGCGGCCGGGGGTCGGCCCGGCCGCGCCGGCGGTGCTTCGGGGGGCGGGGAGTCCGCACCCCTCAGGACGGGAGGGGTGCGGAACCCGGGTGCTACCCCTGGTGGGGGTAGGAGGAGGTCGTCGGGGCGACGAACGTCTCCTTGATGGAGCGCGGGCTGGACCAGCGCGACAGGTTCTGCGCGGACCCGGCCTTGTCGTTGGTGCCCGAGGCGCGGCCGCCGCCGAAGGGCTGCTGGCCCACGATGGAGCCGGTCGGCCGGTCGTTGATGTAGAAGTTGCCCGCGGTGAAGCGCAGGGCCTCCTCGGCCTCGGCGACCGCGGTGCGGTCGTTGGCGATGACCGCGCCGGTCAGCGCGTAGGCCGAGCCCTCGTCGACGACCTTGAGGATCTCGCTGTAGCGGTCGTCCTCGTAGACGTGGACGGCGACGACCGGGCCGAAGTACTCGGTGCGGAACACGTCGTTGGACGGGTCCGTGCCCACGATGATGGTCGGGCGCACGAAGTAGCCCACCGAGTCGTCGGCGGTGCCGCCCGCGACGATCTCCAGGGTCGGGTCGGACTCGGCGTCCTCCAGGACCTTGGCCAGCTTGTCGAAGGAGCGGCGGTCGATGACGGCGCCCATGAAGTTCGACAGGTCGGTGACGTCGCCCATGGTCAGGGCCTCGGTCTCGGCGATGAGGGCGTCGCCCATCTTCTCCCAGACCGAGCGGGCCACGAACACGCGCGAGGCGGCCGAGCACTTCTGGCCCTGGTACTCGAAGGCGCCGCGCACGATGGCGGTGCGCAGGATCTCCGGGTCCGCGGTGTGGTGGGCGACGATGAAGTCCTTGCCGCCGGTCTCGCCCACGATGCGCGGGTAGGAGCGGTAGGAGGAGATGTTCTCGCCGACGGTCTTCCACAGGTGCTGGAAGGTGCGGGTGGAGCCGGTGAAGTGCACACCGGCCAGCTCCGGGTCGTTGAGGGCGACGTCGGAGACGGCCAGGCCGTCACCGGTGACCATGTTGATGACGCCCGGGGGCATCCCGGCCTCCTCCAGCAGGCGCATGGTCAGCTCGGCGGCGAACTGCTGCGTCGGGGAGGGCTTCCACACGACCACGTTGCCCATCAGGGCGGGGGCGGTGGGCAGGTTGCCCGCGATGGCGGTGAAGTTGAACGGGGTGATCGCGTAGACGAACCCCTCCAGCGGCCGCTGCTCCATGCGGTTCCACACGCCCTTGACGCTCAGCGGCTGCTGGGCGATCAGCTCGCGGGCGTAGGCGACGTTGAAGCGCCAGAAGTCGATGAGCTCGCAGGCCGCGTCGATCTCCGCCTGCTGGGCCGTCTTGGACTGGCCGAGCATGGTGGCGGCGTTGATGGTGGCGCGCCAGGGGCCGGAGAGCAGCTCGGCGGCGCGCAGCAGGATGGCGGCGCGGTCGTCGAAGGACATCGCGCGCCAGGCCGGGGCGGCGGCCTTGGCGGCGGCGATGGCGTCGCGGGCGTCCTGGTGGGTGGCGTTGCGCATGGTGCCCAGCACGGCGGCGTGGTTGTGCGGCTGCACGACATCGATCGGCTCGCCGCCGCCCATGCGGCTCTCGCCGCCGATGCGCATCGGCAGGTCGATGCGCTCCTTGCCGAGCCTCTCGAGCTCGGCGACGAGCTCCGTGCGCTCGGCGCTGCCGGGCGCGTACGAGAGAACGGGCTCGTTCACCGGCAGCGGGACGTTGGTCACGGCGTCCATGGGGCACCTCCCTGGAAGTCTTATCCCTGAACAGAGCAGGGGCTGTCTCATCCAACGCTCCCAGAACAGGACCGTGCGAACCTTGTGGAGCGGGCCACTCTTTGCCCGACCTGTTTGTCCTCTAGGACAAAATGAAACCCGAAGGTCCACCACCGTCCCGTTTCGCGGCGTTCTTCCCACCGTTCGCCGCATGCCATCGGAGGCTCCCGTGACTTCTGACGTTCCCGCTGGTCACGACCGAGAGGCGACGGATCCGCGCCCGGGCGTCCCGTTGCGCCGCCTGCTGCTCGCCCTGGGCGACCCGGTCCTGGACGTGGCCGCGGCCCCGGAGGGGCTGGATGTCCAAGTGGACAACGTCCTCATCCTGGACCCCGAGGACCGGACCGAGGTGCGCGGCGGCGACCTGGTCCTGCTCATCGGGGCCCGCGGCGGCTCGGCCCGGCGGCTGGTGCGGCGGATCGCCGAACAGGGGGCGAGCGCGGTCGCGGTCAAGACCGGGGCCCCGCCCGAGGGGAGCCCGGTCCGCCGCCCCCGGGTGGGCGGCGACGACCTGGCCCCGCTGCGCGCGGAGGCCCAGGAGGCGGGCATCGCGCTGCTGGCGGTGCGGCCGGAGGTGCGCTGGGACCGGTTCCAGGCCGTGTGCCAGAGCATTGTCGACGACGCCCGGCTGCTGGAGGACGGCGACACCGGCGAGGCCGACGGCGACCTGTTCTCGATGGCCCAGACCATCGCCCGGCTGACCGGCGGACTGGTGAGCATCGAGGACTCGGCGAGCCGGGTGCTGGCCTACTCCAGCGGCGCCGAGGTGGACGAGCTGCGGCGGCTGTCGGTGCTGGGGCGGCGCGGCCCGGAGTCGTACCTGGCGCTGCTGCGCGAGTGGGGGGTGTTCGCCCGGCTGCGCGCGGGCGAGGAGGTGGTGCGCATCGACGAGCACCCGGATCTGGGCATCCGACGGCGGCTGGCGGTGGGCATCCACGCCGGCGACCGGCCGCTGGGCGCGATCTGGGTGCAGGAGGGCTCTCGCCCCCTGTCCGAGCACGCCGAGGAGGCGCTGCTGGGCGCCGCCCGCACCGCCGCGCTGCAGATGATCCGCCAGCGCACCCGGGCCAGCGCCGGGCTGCGGCTGCGCGAGGACCTGCTGTCCAGCCTCCTGGAGGGGCGGATCGACGCGGCGGCCCTGGCGGACACGGTGGAGGTGCACAGCCGCCGGGCCGCTCTGGTGGCGGCGTTCGCCCCGGTGGGCGAGGAGGGCCAGGAGCGGGCCGACCGCCCCGAGCGGGAGCTGCGCCGCCGCCGGTTCCTCGACCTGGTGTCGGTGCACACCGCCGCCTACCGGCGCAGCGCCCTGGTGACCGAGCTGAACGGGCGGGTCTACGCGCTGCTGCCCGACCTGACCCGGGACGGCGACGGGGTGGAGCGCACGGTGGTGACGCTGTGCGGCCGGATCGTGGAGGCGGCGCGGTCGGCCCTGGGCCTGCGGGTGCGGGCGGCGGTGGGCTCGCCGGTGCGGCGGCTGGCCGACGCCCCCGGTTCGCGGGCGGAGGCCGACCGGGTGCTGGAGGCGATGCGCGGCGACGCCGACCGGGAGGTCGCGTCCATCGAGGACGTGCGCTCGCGGGTGCTCGTCCGGGAGACGCTGGCGCTGCTGCGCGAGGAGCCCTCGCTGCGGGACCCGCGGGTGTCGCGGCTGGTGGAGTACGACCGGGGCGGCGGCGCGGAGCTGGTGCGCTCGCTGTCGGCCTACCTGGAGGCGTTCGGGGACGCCAGGGCGGCGGCGGAGCGGCTGCACATCCACCCGAACACCCTGCGGTACCGGGTGCGCCGGGCGGCGGAGGTCAGCGGGATCGACCTGTCCGACCCCGGGGAGCGGCTGTTCACGCAGCTGCAACTGCTGATGGAGCAGGAACGGCCCGCGCCGTGAGGCGCCGGGCCCGCGAGTACCCCCGGTCGGACTCGAACCGACACTTGTGACCCTTTTAGGGGGCCTGCCTCTACCATTGGGCTACGAGGGCGAGCCCATCATACCGGCCGGGCCGATCGCGCGATTTGCCGCGGACTGGCCGGAACGGGACACGCGAAGAGGCCGCCCCCCGGGGGGAACGGCCTCGGTCCGGTCCTCGTCCGCGCTAGCTCACCCGGCGCAGGTGGCCGCCCTCGATCACCTGCGGGTTGCTGGCCTCCTCGAAGGCCTGGCGGGGCTCGATCATGTCGGGCAGCGCGGCGAAGTCGCGGCGCAGGAAGAACCCGAGGGTCCAGTCCGACAGCACCCGGAACTTGCGGTTGAAGGTCGGGACCGCGAACAGGTGGTAGGCGCGGTGCGCGTACCAGGCCAGGCGGCCGTTGAGCCCGATCCTCCCGAACAGCTGGGCGGCGCCCTTGTGCATGCCCAGCCCGGCCACCGCGCCGAGGTTCTTGTGGCGGTAGGCCTTGGGCTTCTCGCCGCGCAGGGTGGCGATGACGTTGTCGGCCAGCACCGGGGCCTGGCGCACCGCGTTCTGGGCGTTGGGCGGGTAGTAGCCGCCGTTGCCGTCGGGCACCTGGGCGTTGTCACCGCCGGCGAACACGTTCTCGGCGCCGTTGACGATGAGGTACTCGCTGGTGTCGACGTGGCCCTTGGGGCCCAGCGGCAGGTCGCTGGCCGAGACCACCGGGCTGGGCTTGACGCCCGCGGTCCACACCAGGGTGCCTGCGTCGAACTCGGCGCCGTCGCTGAGCTTGATGCGCTGGTCGACGGCCGACTCCAGGAACGTCTTGAGCCGGACGTCGATGCCGCGGCGGCGCAGCTGGTTGAGGGCCTTGGTCCCGACCTCGGGGCCGACCTCGGGCAGGATCTTGTCGGCGGCCTCGATGAGGTAGAACCGCACGTCCGACTGCTCGATCGAGGGGTGGATGCGGACCGCGTCGCGGACCATGTCCTCCAGCTCGGCGATGGCCTCGGCGCCGGCGAACCCGCCGCCGACGAAGACGAAGGTCAGCGCCTTGCGGCGGACGTCCTCGTCGTCGGTGGAGTCGGCGATGGCCAGCTGGTCGAGCACGTGGTTGCGCAGGTAGGCGGCCTCTTCGACCGTCTTGATGCCGATGCCCCACTCGGCCAGGCCGGGGATGGGCAGGGTGCGCGAGACGGCGCCGGCGGCCATCACCAGGTAGTCGTAGGAGATGGTCTCGGGCTCGCCTACGTTGGGCTCGTAGCGGACGGTGCGGTCGGCGTTGTCGATGCGCACGACCCGGCCGCCCAGGACGCGGACCCGCTTGAAGACCTTGCGCAGCGGAACGACCACGTTGCGGGGGGCGATGCTCCCGGCCGCGGCCTCGGGCAGGAACGGCTGGTACGTCATGTACGAGTTGGGGTCGATGACGGTGATCCGCGCTTCACCGGCACCGAGCTTCTTCTCCAGCCGCTTCGCGGTGTACATCCCGAGGTAACCGCCACCGACGATGAGGATGTGCGGGATCTCCGCCTCGTCCCCTCCGCCGTGCACCAGCCGGTAGTTCCTGCTCTCGGTCATCGCATATCCGCCCTAACGGTTTCTTCGGCCTCCCCCGTTGCCCCGGGGGTGGAGGCTCCCACTCGTGTTGCGAGTCGTGGCTGTTACGGGAGCCCGACCTTTTTGTCGCTGCTTGTGCATTCTTTCACAAGCACCTACCCACAGAGAAGGTTCACACCTGACCACCTTCCCACCACTTTCCACCCGACCCGGATTGCGTTTCCGCAGCTCAGAGCGGTTGTGAAAGCGTTCACAAGGGTCCTGCGGGGTGACACGTCTCACCCGGAGGTCCCTTGCCCGGACCCCGAAAGACCCTGGTGAACCCTAGAACACGAGGTTCCGGCCCCGCGCACTCGGGTCCGCCGGACACCGGCGGACCCGTCCTCCCGCCCCGCCGGCGCGCGCGGGGCGCCGAAGGCGCCCAGCACGGCCGGAGGGGGCGGAGGTTCAGAGGAGCACGGCCTAGACGACCAGGCTCCAGGCCACGCCGTCCAGGATGTCGTGCTCGCTGGCCGTGAACGCGTCCGCCCCCGTGCGGGCCAGGACCCGGGACAGCACCAGCGCGCCCGCGCCGATCACGTCGACCCGGCCCGGGTGCATGACGCCGATCTCCGACCGCTGCACCGACGTGGACGCCAGCAGGCTCCCGGTGATCCGGTCCAGCTCCTCCGCGGACACGCGCGTGTGGTGGATCCGCTCGGAGTCGTACTCGGGCAGGTCCAGCGCGATCCCGGCGACCGTCGTCGCGGTGCCCGCGACGCACACCACCGTGCCCGCCTCGCGCAGCGGGACGACCCGCTCGACCTCGTCCAGCGCGGCGTCGATGTCGGCGGTCGCCGCCGCGATCTCCTCCGCGGTGGGCGGGTCGCTGCGCAGGTGCCGCTCGGTCATCCGCACGCAGCCGATGTTGACCGACAGCGCGGCCCGCACCAGCTCGTCCTCGTCCCCGGCCCCGCCGCCCAGGACGAACTCGGTGGAGCCGCCGCCGATGTCCACCACCAGGAACGGCGGCTTGAGGTCGGGGTGGCCGTCCTCCGCGGCCTCCGCGGCGAACTCGGCGGTGGCGCCCACGAAGGACAGCTCCGCCTCGTCCAGGCCGGTGACCACCTCCGGCTCCACGCCCAGGATCTCGCGCACGCCGTCGATGAACACCTGGCGGTTGCGCGCGTCCCGGGTGGCGCTGGTGGCGACCATCCGGACCGCCTCCGGGCCCAGCTCGATGCCGTGCGCGGCGATGGCCTCGGCGTAGCCGCGCAGCGCCTCGAAGGTGCGCTCCAGGGCCTGGGGGGCGAACTCCCCCGTCTCGTCGACGCCCTCGCCCAGCCGCACGATCTCCATGCGCCGGTCGACGTCAACGACCTGGACCTCGTCGCCGTCGATGTGGACGACGTCCGCGATCAGCAGCCTGACCGAGTTCGTCCCGCAGTCGATCGCCGCGACACCGCTCATGACCCGTTCCCTTCCGCGCCCTCGGGGGCGTTCTCGTCGACGCACACACAGGGGCCCCGGTCCCACCAGTGCGGGAGCTCCTCCAGAGCCTGGGCCCCGAACGGGTTGACCCCCGGCTCGGCCAGCTCGTGGGCGACCAGCGCGTGCAGGCACTTGACCCGGGTGGGCATGCCGCCGGTGCTCTGCATCCCCTCCGGCAGCGGCTCCACGCCGTCGCGGCGCGCCTGCTCGGCGCGCTCGGCGATGTAGGACTCGTGCGCCTCGGTGTAGGCCGCGCGCAGGTCCGGGTCCTCTGCCAGGCGGTCCTGCATCTCGCGCATCCGGCCGGAGTTCTCCAGCCGGCCGATCGCGGACGCGGCGCGCGGGCACGTCAGGTAGTACAAGGTCGGGAAGGGGGTCCCGTCCTCCAGCCGCGGCGCGGTGCGCACCACGTCCGGCAGGCCGCACGGGCAGCGGTGCGCGACCCCGCGCACGCCGCGCGGGGCGCGGCCCAGCTGGAGTTCGATGGCGGCGACGTCACGCGCGTCGACGGGGTCCCCGGTACGCCCGGATGCGGGCTGATCTGCGGAAGTCATGACCGGTCCAGGATAGGGCCCCCGGGGCGTCCGCGCCCCGCCAGGGGCCGGGCCGGAGGGCCGCCGGTCAGGGCGCGCCGCCCGCGGCGGGGTCGTCGGCCTCGCGCACCGAGCGCCACAGCGCGGTGAACCACGGCTCGCCGGGACCCGCCTCGGCGCCGGGCTCGTCCTCGTCCTCGGGGCGCACCACGATGTAGGCGGTCTCGCCCGGGTACTGGTAGTGCAGGCGCAGCCGGGCCTCGCGCTCGACGTACTCGTCGGTGCTCAGGGCCTCCTCGCGGGTGCGCAGCTCGCGCACGCTCGCCTCCATGCGCGCCCGCTCCTCCTGGAGCTGGGCGATCTGGGCGCGCTGGGCCACGTACTCGCGCAGCGGGTAGGCCAGGCTGAGCGCGATCACGCACACGACCAGGGCCAGGATCGCGGCCCGGCTGGTGAGCATGGGCCGCACGGTCCGGGCCGGGGAGGGCGCCGGTCGCGACGCCCTCCCCTGCTGCTTCTTCTGCTTCTTCCGGTCCGGTGCCCTCGTGTCCCGCCGGGCGGCACGGCCGCGCGGCCTGTCGGCTTTGGTCGCCTTACGGGCCTTTGCGGGCGGCTGCTGCGATTCGCGGGACACTGGGGCAGACTAGCCGCGCCGGGCGAAGCGCGGGAAGGCCGACACGCCCGCGTAGACGGCGGCGTCCTCCAGCAGTTCCTCGATGCGCAGCAGCTGGTTGTACTTGGCGACCCGCTCGCTGCGCGCCGGGGCGCCGGTCTTGATCTGCCCGGCGTTGGTGGCCACCGCGATGTCGGCGATGGTGGTGTCCTCGGTCTCGCCGGAGCGGTGGCTGATCATCGCCGTGTAGCCGCTGCGCTGGGCGAGGGCGACCGCGTCCAGCGCCTCGGTGAGGGTGCCGATCTGGTTGACCTTGACCAGCAGCGAGTTGGCGGTGCCGCTCTCGATGCCGCGGGACAGCCGCTCGGGGTTGGTGACGAAGAGGTCGTCGCCGACCAGCTGGACCTTGTCGCCGAGGGAGTCGGTGAGGGCCTTCCAGCCCTCCCAGTCCTCCTCGTCGAGCGGGTCCTCGATGGAGACCAGGGGGTAGGCCTCGACCAGCTCGGCGTAGTAGGCGGACATCTCCGCGGAGGTGCGCGGCTTGCCCTCGAAGGTGTAGACGCCGTCGGAGAACAGCTCCGAGGCGGCCACGTCCAGGGCCAGCGCGATGTCGGTGCCCGGGGTGTACCCGGCCTTCTCGATGGCCTCGACGATGAGGTCCAGGGCGGCGCGGTTGCTGTCCAGGTTGGGGGCGAAGCCGCCCTCGTCGCCGACGCCGGTGCCCAGGCCGTGGCCCTTGAGCACGGACTTCAGGGCCTGGTAGACCTCGGCACCCCAGCGGACCGCCTCGGAGAAGGTGGACGCGCCGATGGGGGCGACCATGAACTCCTGGATGTCGACGTTGCTGTCGGCGTGGGCGCCGCCGTTGAGGATGTTCATCATCGGCACGGGCAGCACGTGCGCGTTGGGGCCGCCGAGGTAGCGGAACAGCGGCAGCTCCGCCTCCAGGGCGGCGGCATGCGCCGTGGCCAGGGAGGCGCCGAGGATGGCGTTGGCGCCCAGCCGGGACTTGTCGGGGGTGCCGTCGAGCTCGATGAGCGCGCGGTCGATCAGCCGCTGGTCGTCGGGCTCGAACCCGTGCAGCTCGTTGGCGATCTCGTCGTTGACGGCCGCGACGGCCTTGCTCACGCCCTTGCCGCCGTAGCGGTCGCCGCCGTCGCGCAGCTCGACCGCCTCGAACTTGCCGGTGGAGGCACCGCTGGGCACGCCGGCGCGCCCGATGATGCCGTTGTCGAGCCCGACCTCGACCTCGACGGTGGGGTTGCCGCGGGAGTCAAGGATCTCTCGCGCCTGAACTGCCTCGATGGACGCCACGGTCTCTCCGTCTCTTCGGTGTTTCTGTGGACCACTGTTCCAGGACCCGCACACGAGACTAGCGACCCGCCCCGGGTGTGAGCGCGCGCACCCTGTGAAATTGGTCTAGTCCATGCCGTCCGTTCGCGGTCCCGTACCCTCCATCAGCGCGGCCGCCGCGATGGCCACGGCCCGGTCGCGGCACCGGGCCGCCTCCTCGGGGTCCAGGTACACGGCGAGGTCCTGGAGGCCGCCCAGGGCGATGACGGCGCCCATCCTGGCGGGCATCCCGGCGTCCTCCCCCACGAGCGCGGCGTCCAGGCGGCGCCGCCAGCCCATGACGTCCTCGACCAGCCCGATCCGGCTGAGGGAGGCCAGGTCGTTGAGCAGCGCGGTCAGCAGGGTGCCGTGGCGCACACAGATGTCGAAGTAGACGCCGAGGACCTCCTCGGGGGCGTCGCGGGCGAGCCCGTCCACACCCTCCAGGAACCCCTCCATGTCCCGCCGCAGGGGCTCGACGAGGGCCCGGAGCAGGTCCTCCTTGGACCGGAAGTGGTAGTAGAGCGCGGCCTTGGTGATGTCCAGGCGTTCGGCGATCTCGCGCAGGCTCGTCTTCTCGTAGCCCTGCCTGCCGAAGAGGTCGAGGGCGACCCCCTGGATCTCCGCCCTGGTGTCACCGTGCGTTCTGGGCACAGACCTCACTCCTGTTCCTGCCGCCGACCGTCCCCACGAGTCTAACCCTGACCTTCCGACCGGTAAGTTACTTGACGACCGGTAAGTAGCTCTCTACCGTGAACGGGGACGGCACTCCCGCCGAGGGACCCCGAGGAGGACCCCCATGCCCGCCGTGAACGACGTCCTGATCTCCGGAGCCGGCGTCGCCGGACCCGCCCTCGCCCACTGGCTGCACCACCACGGCATCCGCGCGACCGTGGTCGAACGCGCCCCGGGCCTCCGGTCCGGCGGCTACGCCATCGACCTGCGCGGCGTCGCCGTCGACGTGGCGGAGCGCATGGGCGCGCTCGCCGAGATCCGCCGCAACGTCACCGAGATGGACGGGGCGGCGTTCGTGGACGCGCGGGGCCGCCGGTCCGCCCGGTTCTCCTCGGCCGACGCGGTGGACGACGGCCGGTCCCTGGAGATCCTCCGAGGCGACCTGGTGCGCATCCTGCACGCGCCCACCACCGCGCACACCGAGTACCTGTACGACGACACCCTCACCGCCCTGGAGCAGGACGGCGACCGGGTGCGGGCGACCTTCCTCAACGCCGCACCGCGCACCTTCGACCTGGTCGTGGGCGCCGACGGGCTGCACTCCGCCACCCGGCGGCTCGCGTTCGGCCCCGAGGAGCGGTACGCCCGGTTCCTGGGCGCCTACATCAGCATCTTCACGATCCCCGACCACCTGGGCCTGGACCGGGAGGCGCGGCTCTTCAACGTCCCCGGCAAGGCCGCCGGGATGTACCACACGCCCCGCGCCGAGGGCGCCAAGGCCATCTTCCTCCTCCGCTCCCCCGAGTCCTCCGGCATCGACCGCCGGCCGCCCGCCGAGCAGAAGGCGTACCTGCGGGCGGAGTTCGCGGGCCTGGGCTGGGAGAACGACCGGATCCTGGACGCCATGGAGGAAACCGGGGACTTCTACTTCGACTCGGTGACCCGGATCCACATGGACACCTGGTCGGCCGGCCGGGTGGCCCTGCTGGGCGACGCCGGGTACTGCCCCTCCCCCATGTCCGGGCAGGGCACCAGCCTGGCCCTGGTCGGGGCGTACGTGCTCGCCGCGGAGCTGGCCCGGCACGGCGGCGCGGCCGGCGCCCTGGCCGCCTACGAGGCGCGGATGCGGCCCTACGTGGACGCCAACCAGGCCATCGCCGACGCGGGCCTGGGCATCCTCGCCCCGCGCACCCGGCGGGGGATCCTGCTGCGCGACACGGTGCTGCGGGCCGGGGGGCCGCTGCTCTCCCTGCTGGGCCGGTTCGACAGGCGGCTGTCCAACGCCGCCGAGGCCCTGGACCTGGACGCCCCCGCCCCGGACCCGGCCCGGCCCTGACCCGGGCAGACCGCAGGGGCCTCACGGATCGGGGGCTCGGGGTGGATGGGCCCCGGACCGGAGCTGCCGGGACGGACGGGCCCACACGGCTCAGGACGCTTGGGGCGGATGGGCCGCACGGGCCCGGGGCGCGGGACGATCGGGCCGGGACTGATGGGCCCACAGGGGTCGGGGGGCGGGGCCGGAGCGGCCCGAGGCTGAGCGCCCGGGGACGGGCGGGGCGGACCGGTCAGGCGGTGGCGGCCCAGTAGGCGCGCCACTCCTCCCCGGACAGCTCCCGCGGGTCGCGGCCGTCCGCGCGGGCGGCCGCCTCGGCCGCCCGCACCCGCGCGTCGAAGCGGCGGGCCGCCGAGCGCAGGTCGGTCTCGGCGTCGCGGCCGCGGCCGCGTTCGTCGGCCACCGCGGCGAACAGCCCGCCGCCCTCGCCGCCGTCGTCGCCCACCAGGTCCGCGGGGAACCCGTTGCGCACCGCGCGCCCCTGCACCTCGGCCGCCAGCATCACCGCGGGCTGGGCGAAGGGCACCCCGTCCAGGATGGAGACGTCCGCACCGCCCGCGGCCTCGGCCTTGGCGGCCCGCTCGGCGGCCTTGATGGCCTCCCAGTTCGACCACACCTCGTCGGTGCCCGACACCTCCGCCCCGCCGAACACGTGCGGGTGGCGGCGGGTCATCTTGTCGATGATCGCGTCGGCGACGTCGTCCACCGTGAACCGCGCCGGGTCGCCCTCGGGCCGCTCGGCCGCGATCGCCGCGTGGAACACCAC
Organism: Nocardiopsis sp. MT53; assembly: GCF_019598965.1. Classification (NCBI taxonomy): domain Bacteria; kingdom Bacillati; phylum Actinomycetota; class Actinomycetes; order Streptosporangiales; family Nocardiopsidaceae; genus Nocardiopsis; species Nocardiopsis sp. MT53. The sequence continues at coordinate 1,136,792 of NZ_CP080599.1, forward strand.
CTGGAGCAGCACGTCGCCCAGCTCCTCGCGCAGCAGCGCGAAGTCGCCCTCCTCGATCGTCTCCAGGGTCTCGTACGCCTCCTGGATGAGGTACTTGGCCAGCGACCCGTGGGTCTGGTCCCGGTCCCACGGGCACTCGGCGCGCAGGGTCCGCATCACCTCCACCAGGCGCAGCAGGCGGTGCCCGGCGGGCTGGGGCTCGGTCATATCGGGTCCTCGTCCATCGTCGAAGGGGGGCCGGCCCCGGGCGCGGGGGCCGGCCGCGGGCGAAGGGGTCAGTGGTCCTGCTCGGGCAGCCAGCCGCCCGCGCGCAGCGCGGCCAGCACCGCCGCCACCGAGTCGGCCGGGTCCGCGTCCACGGTGTCCACCACCAGGTCCGCGTCCACGGGCTCCTCGTAGGGGTCGGAGATCCCGGTGAACGCGGGGATCTCCCCCGCCCGCGCCTTGGCGTACAGGCCCTTGCGGTCGCGGGCCTCGCACACCTCCAGCGGCGTCGCCACGTGCACCAGGAAGAAGTCGCCGCCCGCCTCCTGCGCCATGGCCCGCACCTCGGCGCGGCCCCGGGCGTAGGGGGCGATCGGCGCGCACACCGCCACCCCGCCGTGGCGGCCGATCTCCGCCGCCACGTAGCCGATCCGGCGGATGTTCAGCTCCCGGTCCTGTGTCGAGAAGGTCAGCCCGTGCGAGAGCATGCGCCGCACCACGTCGCCGTCGAGCAGCGTCACCGTGCGGCCCGCCCGGCGGATGCCGTCGCACACGCCCCGTGCGATGGTCGACTTGCCCGACCCCGACAGCCCCGTGAAGAACACCGTCAGCCCGCGCCGGGTGCGCGCCGGGCGCAGCCGCGCCAGCTCCGCGGCCACCCGCGCCGGGGTGAACCACACCGGCAGCTCGCGGCCGTGCGCCAGCTCCGCCTCCACCTCGGCGTCGGACGGCTCCCGGCGGGCCCGGGCCGGGTCCACCCGGGTCAGCGGCTCCCACAGGCCCTCGTCGGCGTCGTAGAGCCACGGCTCGGGGTCCAGCAGCGTCACCGGCGGGCGTCGGGCCATGACGCGGTCCACGTCCGGACCGTCCCGCCCCGCCTCGACCACCAGGTGGGTAGCGCCGTACGCGGCGGCCACGTGCGCCGCCAGCAGCGCGTCCCGGTCCCCCCACGGGCCGCCGAACGGCCCGCTCGCCCGGGCCTCCGCGCGCGGCAGCGTGCACACCGCGAACGAGGTGTGCGGCGGCAGCAGCGGCCGGGCGGCCAGCACCGCGGCCGTCATGCCCTCGTCCTCCAGACCGGTGTCGACCAGGACCAGCACCTCGGCGCGGTCCGCCTCCACCCCCGGGGCCTGGGCCAGGGCCTCCGCCTGGGCGCGGATCTGGTGCAGGGCCCGGTGGTGCAGCGGCCGGTCGGTGACCACCGCCAGCAGCGGCCGCTCCACCCGGCCCTCCAGGTCGCGGCGGGCGCGCACCTCCGCCGGGGTGGCCCGCAGCTCGCGCAGCACCCCGTACGTGGGCGGCCGCAGCAGCGACACCTCCCCCGCCAGGCGGTACTCCCCCGCCCCGTCCTTCCAGCGCTCGGCGACCGCCAGCTCCGCCAGCGGGGCGCCCTCCGGGTCGGTGAGGACCACCGTGCCGCCCTCGACGGTGAAATCCGCCGGGACGGGAAGGATGACCGGAACCGGCCACGCGCGCCCATCGGGCAGCCTGCCCGCGCGCTCCACCGACTCCGCCTGCTCACGTGTCATGAATCCCGGCAGCGGGTACGCCCCGCTCAGTATCAGTTCCAGATGCGCGAGCGCGTCCGGGCCGGGGGCGAGGACCGGGGCGTCCGGCCGCCCGGAGGCCCCCTCCGACGTGCTCCCGTGCCTGTCGACACTCACCACGCGACTTCCTCTCCGACGGTCCGACCGGGGTTCACCGAAATCGCCACTAGCGTATGCCGGACGGGGCGCGCGCCGCCGCGCCGCACCGCACCGGCGGCCCCCAGGCCCCACGAGGGGCGGAATACGCGCAGGTCACGAAAGGTTCCCATGAAGGCACCGCCCGCCGTGCGGCCCGTCCCCGACCGGGACACCGCGACGGCTCCCGTCCGGACCCGGCCCGCGTGCGGGCCGCGGACTCGATAGTCTGAACAGACCCGGGCGGCGCCCGCAGCCGTGCCGCCGCCCCTCACCGTGCAGGCCGCGACCTTCCGCCTGAACCGGAACTCTTCTTCTTTCTTTGGTGCTATGAGCCTCACTGGACTTCTCGCCGACGTCTCACGGGACCCGGCACTGCACAGCGCGATCGAGACCGCCCGCGGCGGCCGCGATCCCCACCTCGACCTCGTCGCACCCGCGGCACTGCGCCCCTTCATGGTCGGCGCGCTGGCGGCCGACGCGCCCCTGGGCGCCGGCCGCCCCGTCCTGGCCGTCACCGCCACCGAGCGGGAGGCCGCCGACCTGGCCGACGCGCTGGGTTCGCTGCTGCCCGAGAACTCCGTCGCGCTGTTCCCCGCGTGGGAGACACTGCCGCACGAGCGGCTGTCCCCGCGCTCGGACACCGTCGGCCGGCGCCTGGCCGTGCTGCGCAGACTCGCCCACCCCGACCCCTCCGACCCGCTGACCACACCGCTGCGGGTCGTCGTCGCGCCCGTGCGCAGTGTGCTCCAGCCCCTGGTCGCCGGACTGGGCGACCTCGAACCCGTCCGGGTCCGCCAGGGCGACGAGGTGTCCCTGGAGGACGTCGTGCGCTCCCTGGCCGACACCGGGTACTCCCGGGTCGACCTGGTGGAGAAGCGCGGCGACATGGCCGTGCGCGGCGGCATCCTCGACGTGTTCCCGCCCACCGAGGAGCACCCGCTGCGCCTGGAGTTCTGGGGCGACAGCGTCGAGGACATCCGCTACTTCCAGGTCGCCGACCAGCGGTCCATCGCGGCCGGCGAGGGCGGCGACCACGGCGACGCCGCCTCCGGGCTGTTCGCCCCGCCCTGCCGGGAGCTGCTGCTCACCGACACCGTCCGGGAGCGCGCCCGCGCCCTGGCCGCCGAGCACCCGGCGCTGGCCGAGGTCCTCACCAAGCTCGCCGACGGCGTCGCCGTCGAGGGCATGGAGGCCTTCGCCCCCGTGCTCGCCGAGCGCATGGAACCGCTCCTGGAGCTGCTCCCCGAGGGCGCCATGGTGGTGGGCTGCGACCCCGAGCGCATCCGCACCCGCGCCATCGAACTGGAGGCCACCAGCGCCGAGTTCCTCGAGGCGTCCTGGATCAACGCCGCCTCCGGCGGCGAGTCGCCCATCGACCTGGGCGCCTCCGCGTACATGTCCATCGCCGACCTGCGCTCCCTGGCCTCCCGGCTGGGAACGCCCTGGTGGGGGCTGACCCCGTTCAGCTCCGGCGAGGCCGGCACCCGCGAGGAGGACGACGCCGTGGTGGTGGGCGCGGTGCCCGCCGACTCCTACCGCGGCGACACCGAGCGCGCCCTGGCCGACATCAAGGGCTGGCTGCACGACAACTGGAGCGTCGTGCTGGTCACCCAGGGGCACGGCCCCGCCGAGCGGCTCGTGGCGATGCTGCGCGACGCCGGGCTCGGCGCCGACCTGGTCCAGGACCTCGCCGGGCCGCCCGCCCCGGCCGTGGCCACCGTGACGACCGGGCTGGTCGACCACGGGTTCCTGCTGCGCACGGTGCGCACCGTCGTGCTCACCGAGACCGACCTGGCCGGGCAGAAGTCCTCCACCCGCGACATGCGGCGCATGCCCAGCCGCCGCAAGGGCACCGTCGACCCGCTCCAGCTCAAGCCCGGCGACTACGTCGTCCACGAGCAGCACGGCGTGGGCCGGTACCTGGAGATGGTCAGCCGCCAGATCCAGGGCGCCACCCGCGAGTACCTGCTCATCGAGTACGCGCCGTCCAAGCGCGGCCAGCCCGGCGACCGGTTGTTCGTCCCCACCGACCAGCTCGGCGAGGTCACCCGGTACGTCGGCGGCGACGCGCCCGCGCTGTCCAAGATGGGCGGCGCCGAGTGGAGCAAGGCCAAGAGCCGCGCCCGCAAGGTGGTCCGGGAGATCGCGGGCGACCTCATCCGGCTGTACTCGGCCCGCCAGGCCTCGCCCGGGCACGCGTTCGGCCCCGACACGCCCTGGCAGCGGGAGCTGGAGGACGCGTTCCCCTACGTGGAGACGCCCGACCAGCTCGCCGCCATCGAGGAGGTCAAGAAGGACATGGGGCGATCCGTCCCCATGGACCGGCTGATCTGCGGCGACGTCGGCTACGGCAAGACCGAGGTGGCGGTGCGGGCCGCGTTCAAGGCGGTGCAGGACGGCAAGCAGGTGGCACTGCTGGTGCCCACCACCCTGCTGGTGCAGCAGCACCTGTCCACGTTCACCGAGCGGTACGCGTCCTTCCCCGTCACCGTCAAGCCGATGTCGCGGTTCCAGACCGACGCCGAGGTGGAGCTGACCCGGGAGGGCCTGCGCTCCGGCGAGGTCGACGTGGTCATCGGCACCCACCGGCTGCTGTCCTCCGAGACCAGGTTCAAGGACCTGGGCCTGGTCATCATCGACGAGGAGCAGCGGTTCGGCGTCGAGCACAAGGAGGCCCTCAAGCGGCTGCGCACCCAGGTGGACGTGCTCGCCATGTCGGCGACGCCGATCCCGCGCACCCTGGAGATGGGCCTGACCGGCATCCGGGAGATGACCACCATCCTCACCCCGCCGGAGGAGCGCCACCCGGTGCTGACCTTCGTCGGACCGTACGAGGACAAGCAGATCACCGCGGCGATCCGCCGGGAGCTGATGCGCGAGGGCCAGGTGTTCTTCGTGCACAACCGGGTCGCGTCCATCGACAGGGTCGCCGCCGAGATCAAGCGGCTGGTGCCCGAGGCGCGGGTCGCCTACGCCCACGGCCAGATGAACGAGCAGCAGCTCGAGAAGGTCATGGTGGACTTCTGGGAGAAGAACTTCGACGTGCTGGTCTCCACGACCATCGTCGAGTCCGGCCTGGACGTCCCCAACGCCAACACGCTGATCGTGGACCGCGCCGACACCTACGGCCTGTCCCAGCTGCACCAGCTGCGCGGCCGGGTCGGCCGCGGCCGCGAGCGGGCGTACGCGTACTTCCTGTACCCGCCGGAGAAGCCGCTCACCGAGACCGCCTACGAGCGGCTGGCCACCGTCGCCCAGCACACCGAGACCGGTGCGGGCATGTACGTGGCGATGAAGGACCTGGAGATCCGCGGCGCGGGCAACATCCTGGGCGCGGAGCAGTCGGGCACCATCGCCGGGGTCGGCTTCGACCTGTACGTGCGCATGGTCGGCGAGGCCGTCGCCGAGCTCAAGGGCGACCAGAGCGCCGCCGAGGAGACCGAGACCCGCGTCGAGCTGCCGGTCAACGCGCACATCCCGCACGACTACGTGCCGGGCGAGCGGCTGCGGCTCCAGGCGTACAAGCGGATCGCGGGCATCACCTGCGAGGACGACGTGCTCGCCGCCTACGAGGAGCTCACCGACCGGTACGGCGCCCCGCCCCGGCCGGTGGACAACCTCATGGCGGTGGCCCGGTTCCGGGTCCTGGCCCGCGCGGCGGGGCTCCAGGACGTGGTGCTCCAAGGCAACCAGATCCGGTTCACCCCGGTGGAGCTGCGGGAGTCGCAGGAGCTGCGGCTGCGGCGGATGTACCCCAAGTCGCTGCTCAAGGAGGCCACCCGCACCCTGCTGGTGCCGGTCCCCAAGGCGGGCGGCATGGGTGGCAAGCCGCTGCGCGACCTGGAGCTGCTGGCCTGGTGCACGGAGCTGGTCAACGCCATCTTCGAGCCGGACAAGCGCAAGCCCCCGGTCGCCAAGGACTGACCCTCGGCGAGGGAGAGACGAACCGCCCCCGGCGGCCCGAGGAAGGGCTGCCGGGGGCGGCCCCGTGTGTCATCCGATCTCCCACAGGTGCACGGTGCCGTCCGCGTGGCCGGTGGCGAACGTCGCGCCGTCGGGGCTGAACGCCACCGTCGTCATCCTCGACGGTTCGCCCTGCGGCCGCAGCGGGGGCGCGGCGGCCTCCTCCCACGTGCCGGTGTCCCAGAACCGCACGGTGCCCTCGTGGTCCCCGGCGGCGAGCATGGCGCCGTCCGCGCTGAACGCCACGGTCATCGCGCACTCCTGCCCCGATAGCGCAGCGGTCTCCTCCCAGGAGCCCGTGTCCCACAGGTGGATGGAGCCGCTGCACGCGGCGAGCGTGGCACCGTCCGGGCTGAACACCACCGATTGGAACGAAGCCTCGTTCGCGGCGAGGACGGCGACCTCGCCGCCGGTGCCGGTGTCCCACAACCGCACGGCACCCCCGTCGCTGTCCTCGAACACCCCGGCCGTGTGCTCCGCGGTGGCGGTGGCGAGCAGGTCGCCGTCGGGACTGAACGCCACCGAGGTCATGTAGTCGGTGGGTCCGTCTATCAGAGCCGTCTCCTCCCCGGTGCCGGTGTCCCACAGCCAGACATGGCCGACGGCGTCGGAAACGGCGAGTGCCGTGCCGTCCCGGCTGAGCGCCACCGAGGTGACCCACTCGTCGTCGAGGAAGCCGGCGGTCTCCTCCCAGGTACCGGTGTCCCACAGCCGGACCGAACTCTGGCCGGTGGCGAGCGTGTCACCGGCGGAGTCGAACGCCACCCCCGGGGTGCCCATGCCCATCGAAAAGTCCTCGTCGACCAGGAGGGCGGTCTCCTCCCAGGTACCGGTGTCCCACAGCCGCACGGAGAACTTGGTATCGCTCGTGACGAGCGTGGTGCCGTCCGGGCTGAACACCAGCGAGTTCACCTCGTCCTCGTGCCCGACGAGGGTGGTGACGGGTTCGGGGGCTTCGGAGACGGTTTCCGGTTCTTCGGAGCCGCGTTCGCCCCGGAGGACGACGACACCGGCGGTCACGGCGACGGTGACCGCAACCAGGGCGGCGGCGACGGTCAACGCTCTCCTCCACCGCGGCCCCGCGGGGGGCGCCGCGCGCGGGGAGAGGTCGTCCGGCATGACCGCGGTGGCCTCGGTGGCCGCGACCAGGGTCGGGGCCGGGGGACGTGTGGGCGCCTCGGGGTCGTCGACCGCTCGGGCGGTGCCGGACGGGGAATCTGTGGCGCGGGGAGCGAGGGCGCCGAAGCGGGCGAGGATCGCCTCGGGGGTAGGCCGCCGGTCCGGGTCGTGGTTCCAGCAGTCGGCGATCAGGGCGCGGGTGCTCGGATCGATGTCGCCCGGGTCGGGGGGAGGGCCGATGAGGCGGCGGATCGTCGCGGCCATGGAATCCGCGTTGAAGGGGTTGATCCCGGTGGCGGCGTAGGCGAGGACGCTGCCGAGGGAGAACACGTCCGAGGCCGGACCGACGTGGGAGTTCTCGGTCTGTTCGGGCGACATGTAGGGCAGGGTTCCGAACACGGCCTCGCGGGTGGTCAGGCTCTCGGCGTCCAACGGCCGGGCGATGCCGAAGTCGATGATGCGGGGCCCGTCGCCGCTGAGGACCACGTTCCCGGGCTTGAGGTCGCGGTGGACCAGTCCGCAGTCGTGCACCGCCCTGAGCCCCTCGGCCAGCCCGACGATCAGCGTGTGCAGGTCGGGCGGCGTAACGGGTCCCTGGTCGCGGACCCTCTGGTGCAGCGTGGGGCCGGGGATGTAGGCGGTGGCGATCCACGGGGGTTCGGACTCGAGGTCGGCGTCCACAACCTGGGCGGTGTGGAACCCGCCTACCCGGCGCGCGGCGTCGACCTCACGCGCGAAGCGGGTGCGGAAGTCCCGGTCCTGGACCAGGCCGGGCCGGATGACCTTGACGGCGACCTGGCGGCCGGACGCGGTACGGGCGAGGTAGACCTGGCCCATCCCGCCTTCGCCCAGCCGAGCGACCAGTCGGTAGCCGCCGATGCGCCTGGGGTCGGAAGGCTCCAGAGGCCGCACCTGTAGTCCCCTTCCACGGCGCTCGAAGCCCGCACCTGAGAGCGACCCTCCCCCGCCGAGTTCGGCGAAGCGCCCTCAGCGTAGCCACAACGTGTTCGAGGACGCAGCACCTGTCACCGGATCGCAACCGGCCGCGCGGTCCCGCTCCTCCGTCAGGGGCGGGGGCCGTCGGCCTCGTCGGGGCCGGCCTCGTAGGTGATGCCGTACAGGTCCTCGGAGTCGTCCTCGGCGGCCCTGCGGCGCCACAGGCGGGGGCGCTCGGCCCGGCGGGCGCGGCGCTCCTCGCGCTTGCGCTCCCTGTCCGCGGCCCTGGCCGCCCGGGCGGCGGCCCTGGCCTCGGCGCGCTCGGCCCGCTCCCGTTCCTTGCGCTCGCGCTCCTCCTCCGCGGTGGGCCCGGCCGTCGCGGCGTCCTCCGCCGGGGCCTCGGGCGCCTCCTCGACGGCGACCCCGCCGCCCTTGTCCTCCCGCGGGCGCAGGGGGGTGACCGTGGCCAGCCCCTCGCCCACAGGGACGTCGGCGGGCAGCTCCACCCGCCCGGCGCGCTCGGCCTCCGGCTCCGGGGCGTCCCCGGCCGGGGCCCCGGCCGTCGCGGCGGTCGCAGCGGTCGCAGTGGTCGCGGCCGCCGGGGAGCGGCGGGTGTACCACCAGTTGGCGACCCACGCCGCGATGGCCGCGGCCACCCCCACCTCCAGCGCGGCCACGAGCCCCACCTGCCAGGCGGACGGGCCCACGTCCGACAGCCGGTGGCCGCCCAGGGACCCGCCCGCCAGCTCCCCCAGGGCGGCGCACAGCAGCCCGGTGGTCACCCCGCACACGAACCCCCACAGCGGCGCGGCCTCGCTCACCACGTCCGGCGCGCTGCGCTGGGTCAGCACCCCGCCCACCGCCCCCGCGACGAACGGCACCGCCAGCGCCGCCAGGGACAACACCGGCGCCGCCCCGTTCTCCGGCAGCGCCGCCAGCATGGGCAGCAGCGGCAGCGGCCCCACCGACACCCCCGTCGGGGCCACCACCGTCATCTCCCCCACCGCGAACCCCGGGCCCAGGGCGTAGCAGACCGCGAACACCACCGCGTTGGGCAGGTAGGCGAGCTGGATGAGCAGCAGCAGCAGGCCGCCCACCCACCCCGGGGCCAGCAGCCGCGTGGTCTCGACCGCCTCGGGCAGGCTCACCGCCAGCGCCACCAGGAACAGCAGGAACCCGCCCGCCAGCAGCGTCCCGGTGGAGGCGAGCATCCCCACCAGCAGCGACCGCGACCGGGCGGGCATCAGCCCCAGCAGGTCCCTGGCCACCACGCCCTTGTCGCGCATCAGCTGGCGCAGCACCCCCAGCCCCCCGGCCAGGAACGCGATGACGAACCCCATGAGCAGCGCCCGCGGCATGCTCGGCTCCACCGTGTCGGTGCGGGCCAGCAGCGCCAGCGTCCCCGCGATCGCCGCGTACGGCCCGGCGATCGCGATCGCCGCCCGGTGTACGTGCCGCAGCCGGGCGATCTCGCAGTTGCGCGCCACCCACCGCCCCGACCGGTACAGCAGCAGCCCCGGCAGCAGCACCAGGCCGATCGGGAGGAGGCTGATGTCCCCCTCCGGCACCGAGAACGACACGTGGTGGCCCACCAGCCAGGCCAGCACGGCCCCCTGGAGCAGGTCGACGATCTCCTCGCCGAACGTGTCGTGGGGCGCGGCCACCCACCCGACCATGGTCAGGGTGACGATGACCGCCAGGCCGATGCCCGCGGCGGTCGCGGCCGCCACGCCCCCGGTCGAGTAGACCGGGCGCGGCGCTTCCGCGGTTCCCGTGCGGCGGGCTGGGTCGGGGGGTGATCCTGGCGTGCTCACCCGACTTATGCTGCCAGGGACCGGATTGCTCCGCGCCATCCCCGCCGCGCGTGTCGTGCTTCCCCGTCCCCGCGGGACCGTTCCGGAACCCCCTGGCCGGTACGTCCGTCATACGATGGAGAAGCCGGTTCCCCCGCTCGAACGGACGAAGATGACAGGCCCGGATCCCGCCCCCTACCGCCTCTCCGACGGCGAACGCGACGAGGCGCTGGAGTCCCTGCGCACCGCGTTCCAGGAGGGCCGGCTGACCGTCGACGAGCACGAGGAGCGCTCGGCCGCGGCCCTGCGCGCCGTCACCGGCAAGGACCTGGTCCCGCTGTTCGAGGACCTGCCCCCGAACCTGCACCCGGGCTTCCTGTCCGCCTCCGCGGCGGTCGTCCCCGCTGCGGACGGCGAGGGGCCGGTGGACCTGGCCGAGACCGGCCGGTCCGTGGCGAAGAAGAAAAAGAAGGACGACGACAACCTGTCGTCCATCATGGGCTGGGGCGGGTTCCTGCTCTTCGTGTGGGGCCTGCCGACGTTCATCTCCGGCAACGTCACGGCCATCTCCGTCTTCCTGGGCTTCTTCTGCCTGCTGGTGGTGCCCGGCCTCATCACCTCCCTGGCCCGCCGCCGGCGCCGCGGGGGCGGCCCGGGCGAGATCACCCGCGGCTGAGCCGGGGGCCGGGGGCGGCTCGGCGAAACGGCGGGCCGGGCCCGGAACGGCGGCCCCGGCGTGGCCGGGTCCGGGAACGGCGACGGCCCCGCCCGCGCCCGGAGGCGCGGTGCGGGGCCGTGACGACCTGAGCGGCTAGAACAGCTCGCGCACCAGCTTGGCGGTTTCGCTGGGGGTTTTGCCGACCTTGACGCCGGCGGCCTCCAGCGCCTCCTTCTTCGCGGCCGCGGTCCCCGAGGAACCCGACACGATCGCGCCCGCGTGCCCCATGGTCTTGCCCTCGGGCGCGGTGAACCCCGCCACGTACCCGACCACCGGCTTGGACACGTTCTCCCGGATGAACGCCGCCGCCCGCTCCTCGGCGTCCCCGCCGATCTCACCGATCATCACGATCACGTCGGTGTCCGGGTCGGCCTCGAACGCCGCCAGCGCGTCGATGTGCGTGGTCCCGATGATCGGGTCCCCGCCGATACCCACCGCTGAGGAGAAACCGATGTCGGCCAGCTCGTACATCATCTGGTAGGTCAGCGTCCCGGACTTGGACACCAGCCCGATCCGGCCCGGCTTGGTGATGGTCGCCGGGATGATGCCCGCGTTCGACTGGCCCGGGGTGATCAGACCCGGGCAGTTGGGGCCGATGATGCGGGTCTTGTTGCCCTTGCTCTGGGCGTAGGACCAGAACTCGGCGGTGTCGTGCACCGGCACGCCCTCGGTGATCACCACCGCCAGGCCGATCCCGGCGTCGATCGCCTCGATCACGGCGTCCTTGGTGAACTTGGGCGGCACGAAGATCACGGTGACGTCCGCACCCGTCTTCTCCATCGCGTCGGCGACGGTGCCGAACACCGGCACCTCGGTGCCGTCGAAGTCCACCGACTGCCCGGCCTTGCGCGGGTTGACCCCGCCCACGATGTTGGTGCCCGAGGCGAGCATCCGGCGGGTGTGCTTGGTGCCCTCCGACCCGGTCATGCCCTGGACGAGGACCTTGCTGTCCTTGGTGAGGAAGATGGCCATGGTGTGTTGCTCCCTGCTACTTCGCCGCGAGTTCGGCGGCCTGCGCGGCGGCGCCGTCCATGGTGTCGACCTGGCGCACGGCCGGGTGGGCGCGGTCGGTGAGGATCTGCCGGCCCAGCTCGGCGTTGTTGCCGTCCAGCCGCACGACCAGCGGCTTGGACACGTCCTCGCCCCGGCCCTCCAGCAGCTCCAGGGCCTGCACGATGCCGTTCGCGACCGCGTCGCACGCGGTGATGCCGCCGAAGACGTTCACGAACACGCTCTTGACCGAGGGGTCGCCCAGGATGATCTCCAGGCCGTTGGCCATCACCTCGGCCGACGCGCCGCCGCCGATGTCGAGGAAGTTCGCGGGCTTGACCCCGCCGAACGCCTCGCCGGCGTAGGCGACCACGTCCAGGGTGGACATGACCAGGCCCGCGCCGTTGCCGATGATGCCGACCTCACCGTCCAGCTTGACGTAGTTGAGGTTCTTCTCCTTGGCGGCGACCTCCAGCGGGTCACCCTCCTCGGGAACGGCGAGGCTCTCCAGGTCCTGGCGGAACTCGGCGTTCTCGTCCAGGGTGACCTTGCCGTCCAGGGCGACGACGCGGCCGTCCTTGGTGAGGATGAGCGGGTTGACCTCGACGAGCGTGGCGTCCTTGCCGACGAAGGCCTTCCACAGCTTGGCGATGATCTCGGCGGCGCCCGCGGCGGCGGCCTCGGGGAGGCGGCCGGCCTTGGCGATCTCCGCGGCGACGGCCTCGGGGGCACCGGTCAGCGGGTCGATCGCGATCTTGGCGACGGCGTCGGGGTTGGTCTCGGCGACCTCCTCGATCTCCATGCCGCCCTCGGCGGAGCAGATCGAGAGGAAGTTGCGGTTGGCCCGGTCCAGCAGGAAGGAGAAGTAGTACTCCTCCGCGATGTCGGAGGCCTCTTCGACCAGGACACGGTGGACCGTGTGGCCCTTGATGTCCATGCCGAGGATCTGCTCGGCCTTGGCCTGGGCGTCCTCGGGGCCCTCGGCGACCTTGACGCCGCCGGCCTTACCGCGGCCACCGGTCTTGACCTGGGCCTTGACGACGACGCGGGGCTTGCCCGCGGCGGCGAACTCGTCGGCGATGGCACGCGCCTCGGCGGCCGTGCTCGCCACCTTCCCCTGGGGTACGGGAATTCCGTACTCTGCGAAGAGTTGCTTCGCCTGGTATTCGAACAGGTCCACGAGGGTCCGTCCTTGTAACTCGCTGGCTCAGGATGTCTACCGGGGTGGCCTGGTCCGGATCCGGCTCACCACCGCGTGTCACACGACGCGGATGCCCCGAACGGGGGACGAGCCGACTACAGGGATCGAGATCGCCGCGGCGTCTTTAGCCACCCGCGACATGCGCAAAGCTTAGTCGCCTGAAATCCGGCCGCCGGACACCGGGGGCGCGTTGGCTGCGCCGCCCGCACCGGTGATCGCGGCGCAGGCGGCTCTCGAAAGCCCCCCGATGGGAAAATCTGTGACGAGCGCCACGGCCTATAACACTGTGAACGAGACGAAAGTCCTGGATCCCCACGTTATGGGCATGCGACCAACGTCACGTCGCGATGTCACGCCGCGGCGACACGACATGACACGTCACGGTTCAGGCGGCGTGCGCGGGCCGCACGTTCTCCTTGACCCACTCCGCGATCTCCGCCGTGGGCGCGCCCGGTGTGAAGATCTTCGCGACCCCCAGGCGCTCCAGCTCGGCGATGTCCTCGTCGGGGATGATCCCGCCGCCGAACACCCGGATGTCCTCCGCGTCGTTCTCCTTGAGCAGCTCCAGCACGCGGGAGAACATCGTCATGTGGGCGCCCGAGAGCACCGACAGCCCGATCGCGTCCGCGTCCTCCTGCAGGGCGGTCGCCACGATCATCTCGGGCGTCTGGCGCAGCCCCGTGTAGATGACCTCGACACCGGCGTCGCGCAGCACGCGGGCGACGATCTTCACTCCACGGTCGTGTCCGTCGAGCCCCGGTTTGGCGACGACGACCCGTGCTGCACCTGCCATGGTCCAACCCCTCACGGCCCCTCGTGAGGGCCCTTGTGCGAGAACGCTGCGAAACAATCCGATGCCCTGAAGAGTAACCCAGGTCACTTGAGGTGACGGGGCGCGGGGACGGGTATCGTCCGGAACATGGCACAGCAACAGGAACTCGACTCGCTCGGCACCGACGAACTGCGCGAGCGCGCCGTCGAACTGGCGCGCAAGAAGTGGGACCTGCGCTTCTTCTGGAAACTCCTGGGGCTGATCCCCGCCGCCGAGGCGATCGCCGGCAACCGGGAGGCCAGCGAGGCGAGTGTCGCCCAGCTCTCCGGGTTCGTGTACGAGGCCCTGTCCGCCGAGAACGACCCCAAGGTCCAGGAGGCCCTGCGCCCCGTGTACATCGAGTACCTCAGGGAGCATTCGGAGGAGGCCTGAGCAGAGGCCTGAGCACAGGGGGTGCGAGGGCGCGGGCGCGGTTCGGGAGGCGTCGGCACGGCGGGCCGGGAACACCGGAAAGGCCGGGCGGGCCGGGGACGCCGGGAGGGCCTGACCATGATGTCCGAAAACCGCCGGTCCGGGTCCCCGGGATCGGCGAGTATGGATCCCGTGATGGACGATGAGCAGCGCTACCGCGCCGTACACGGCAGGGACTCCCGGTTCGACGGGATGTTCTACACAGCGGTGCGCACCACCGGTGTCTACTGCCGTCCCAGTTGCCCGGCGCGCACCCCCAAGAGGCAGAACGTCGACTTCTACCCGACGGCCGCCGCCGCCCAGGAGGCGGGCTTCCGCGCCTGCAAGCGGTGCCGCCCCGAGCTCACCCCCGGCTCGCCCGAGTGGAACATCCGCGCCGACGTGGTGGGCCGCGCCATGCGGCTCATCCAGGACGGCGCCGTCGACCGCGGCGGCGTGAGCGAGGTCGCGTCCTCGGTCGGCTACAGCGAACGCCAGCTCAACCGGCTGCTCACCGCCGAACTCGGCGCCGGGCCGCTGGCGCTGGCCCGCACCGAGCGGGCGCGCACGGCGCGCACGCTGGTGGAGACCACGGACATGCCGATGACCGACATCGCGTTCGCCGCCGGGTTCTCCAGCGTGCGGCAGTTCAACGAGACCATGCGCGCGATGTTCGACCGGGCTCCCACCGAGATGCGCGGGCGCACCGTGCGCCCGGGCTCGGACACGATCACGCTGCGCCTGGCCTACCGGGCGCCGTTCGACCTCGACCGCACCCTCGCCTTCCTCGGCGCCCGAGCCGTCCCGGGCGTCGAGGAGTTCCACGGCGGCGTCTACCGGCGCACGCTGCGCCTGCCGCACGGCCCCGCCACCGCGGAGCTGTCCGCGGGCACCGGGCACGTGCTGTGCCGCCTGCGCCTGGCCGACACCCGCGACCTGATGGGGGCGGTGCGCCGCTGCCGTCGCCTGCTGGACCTGGACGCCGACCCGCAGGCCGTCGCCGAGACGTTCGCCGGCGACCCCCTGCTCGGCCCGCTGTCCGCCCGCTTCCCGGGGCTGCGCTCCCCGGGCCACCCGGACCCGGCCGAACTGGCCGTGCGCGCGGTCCTGGGCCAGCAGGTGTCCGTGGCCGCCGCCCGCACGCTCGCGGGCCGCCTGGTCCTGGCGCACGGCGACCCCCTGGCCCCGGAGCTGCGCACCGGCGGCCTCACCCACCTGTTCCCCGCCCCCGCGGCGCTGGCCGCGGTCGACCCGGAGGACCTGCCGCTGCCGCGCACCCGCGCCGCCACCCTCACCGGGCTGGCCGCCGCCCTCGCCTCGGGCGGGGTCGACCTGGGCCCGGGCTGCGACCGCGACGACACCGAGCGCCGCCTCCAGGAGCTGCGGGGCATCGGGCCGTGGACCGCCGCCTACGTGCGCATGCGCGGCCTGGGCGACCCGGACGTGTTCCTGGGCACCGACCTGGGCGTGCGCAAGGCGCTCACCGGCGGGGCGCCGGCCGGGGGCACCGGTCCCGGTCCCGACCCCGACGACAAGGTGTGGAGCCCCTGGCGCTCCTACGCCACCCACCTGCTGTGGGCCTCACTGTGAGGGCGCCGGACATGGACGCGGGCGTGGATACGGGCACGGCCCCGGCGATCGGGCCGGCCATGGAGACGGACGTGGACCCGGAGACCGAACCGGGCGTGGACGACGTGGATAGAGACGTGGATACGGACATGGACATGCTGCCCCTCGACATCGAAGTACCGGAACCGGCCCGCGCCGCCGCGGTCGTGTTCAAGGACCCGACACCGGGCCCGACCCGGTTCACCACCATGGACTCGCCCGTCGGGGAGCTGACCCTGTACGGCGACGGGCAGGCCCTGGGCGGTGTGCTCACCCCGGCCAAGGACGGGAGCTCCCGCCACGTGCCCGCCGACTGGGTCCGGGAGGACACCGGCGTGCTCGCCGACACCGCCGACCAGCTGCGCGCGTACTTCGCGGGCACGCTCACCGAGTTCGACCTGCCCCTGGCTCCCGCGGGGACCGAGTGGCAGCGGCGCGTGTGGACCGCGCTGACCACCATCCCGTACGGCGAGACCGCGAGCTACGGGGAGCTGGCCCAGGAGCTGGGCCGGCCCACCGCGTCCCGCGCGGTCGGCATGGCCAACGGGCGCAACCCCATCAGCATCGTGGTCCCCTGCCACCGGGTGATCGGGGCGGACGGGACCCTCACGGGGTACGCGGGCGGACTGGAGCGCAAGAGGTTCCTGTTGTCCCTGGAGGCGCACGGGGCGTGAGCGGAGCCCTGGAGGGCCGGGCTTCTCGAAAAGCGAAGCTCCTCCCCTTGTCTACGTGTGGGCGTCTGGTTACTCTGCGGTAGCCGCGGTCCTGAGGTAGGACCACAGGCGCGGCCGGGGCCGTGACACCGTCCCCGGCCACCGTCGAACCCCGCTCGCTCACCCCCACAAGGAGAAGCGTTGACGCCCCCCACCCCCCGTTTCCTCGGCCTGTCCACCCTCGCCCTCACCTGTGCGGCCGCCCTGGTCGCCACCGCGGGCACCGCCCAGGCCGCGCCCGCCCCCGCGGCGCCCGAACTCGCCGCCGCCGACAACGTCGAGATCCTCGTCGAGCCCGAGGTCTCCGCCGAACTGCCGGGCGTCCGGGGCTCCGGGAGCGCCGAGGAGCCGCTCGCCGACGCGGTCGTCGCCGACGTCCTGGCCGAACAGGGCGCGGGCATCGCCGCCCTCGACGCCCAGGACAAGGACGTGCGCGTCGACATCCGCGAGGCCTCCGACGGCTCCGCGTTCGGCGTCGCCATCGTCGCCGTCCCGGTCGGCTCCGAGGAGGCGCCGGAGGCGTGGCTGTTCGCCGCCGACCACACCGCCCAGGGGTGGGAGGTGGGGCTGGAGGGCAGCGCCGAGTTCTCCGACATCCTCGGCGGCTCCGACCTCCTGGACGCCGAACAGCGCGAGGCCGTCGCCACCGCCACCGACCCCGAACAGGACGTCACGGCCGCCACCTACATCGGTGTGGGGCTGCCGTTCGCCATCGGCACCTCGATGATCATGACCGGCGGCCCGCACGGCTGGGGCTCCGGACGCCCGTACAGCTCGGTGGACTTCGCCGGCGGCAACGGCCAGGCGCGCGCCGCCCGCGGCGGGTACGCGTACAGCCTGTGCACGGGGTGGACGCGCGTCATCCACGACAACGGGTACTCCACGGACTACTACCACCTCGAGAACTACCAGTGGCTGCCCGGCAACAACGTCGGCGTCGGGCACTACCTGGGCACCCAGGGCAACAGCCTCTGCGCGGGCGGCTCCACCACCGGCGCCCACATCCACTTCGGGCTGAGGGCGTACACGGACCCGAACGCCGCGGGCTGGTACGTGCCGCTGCACGGCCGCACCCTGGGCGGCTGGACCTTCGTCGAGGGCGCCGCCTACGGCGGCTACGTGTACCGCAACGGCGTCGGGACGGTGTACCCGGGCGGGTCGGTGTACAACTACGGCTTCTAGCCCCAGGGGAGGCCCCCGGCCCGGATCGGCAGGCCTCCCCCACCACCGGTCCGACATGAACGAGGAACACCGCAGCCCTCGTCCCACCAGGCCGAACCAATGATCTAGCCCCCCTTTATCATTGATATCTAGGGGGGCTAGATTTATTCTCATGGTCAAAGGGATGAAGCGGCGACAGGTCGAGCAGGCACTCGGCAGGCACGGGTGCGTACAATCCCGGAACTCCGGCAGAGGCAATCACGAGAAATGGATCTGCCCGTGCGGAGAGCACCGAGCGATCATCCCCGACACGGTGAGCTCTCCCCAGGAGTCATCGCCGACACGATCAAACGCATGAAGTGCCTACCGGAGGGGTGGCTCCAGTGAAGACTTACCAGGTACACGCCAAGCGGTGGGACCGCGGCTGGGAGCTCCACATCGACGGCGTGGGTGTCACACAGGCCCGCCACCTCACCGAGGCGGAGGAGATGGCCCGTGACCACATCGTCATGGCCCTCGACCTCGACGACGACACGTTCACCGTGGTCATGGAAGACATCCAGGTGGACGCCGAGATCGACGCGCTCTCCACACAGGCCCGCCAGGCCCAGCGCGAAGCCGAACGCATGCAGCAGGAGGCGGCCCGGAAGATCGGGTGCACGGTCACCAAACTGCAAGGACGCGGCTTGAACAACCGGGAGATCGCCCGCTATCTCAAGATCTCTCCACAACGGGTCTCCCAGATCTCCTCCCGCCAGAAGAGACCGGCGGACCGGCACGACCACCTGTGATCTCACCTGTTCCCCTCCCGCTCCCTCCTGAGCCGTACCCGCGACCGGGTGCCTACCCGTACCTTTCAACGCTGTGGTGGGTGGCGGGTGTGTCTGTCGGGGGCCGAGGCACGGTCGGAAGGCGGATCGTCTCCTTCGGCGCCGAGGGGTCGGGGTGGGCGTTCCCGCCGCCCCGGACACATGAGGATGGGGGCCACAGGTGGCCTCCCGCCCGGGCCCGGGAGTCGCTCACCCACTTGGAGCCCTCAGCCCCCGCCGGAGGGCGACGCGGGGCCTTCGCCCTAGGGGGCAAAGGCCGTGGGAGGCTTCCCGCCCCGGCTCCGGGGGTGCCCCTATGCCCTTTCAACGTTGTGGTGGGTGGCGGGTGGGTCTGTTGAGGGCCGAGGCACGGTCGGAGGGCGGATCATCTCCTTCGACGCCGAGGGGTCGGGGTGGGCGTTCCCGCCGCCCGGACACACGGGGCGGGGGCCGCGCGTACCTGCGGGCCCCGGGCCCAGGGGGTCGCCCACCCGGCCGGGGCCCTCAGCCACAGCCGGGAGGTGAACCGTTACCTCCGCTCCAAGGGGTGAAGGCCGCGGGAGACTTCCCGCCCCGACCCCAGGGGGTTTCCCACCTGACCGGAGCCTCAGCCACCGCCGGAAGGCGAACCGCCTCCTGCTCCGCAGGGGGTTTCCCACCTAACCGGGGCCCTTGGCCACAGCCGGAGGGCATCGCTGGGCCCCCGCCGCAAAGGGTGAAGGTCGCAGGCGGCTTCCCGCCCCGACCCCAGGGGGTTTCCCACCCGGCCGGGACCTCCGCCCCAGCCGGAGGGTGGACCGCTTCCTGCGCTCCAGGGGGTTTCTCACCCGACCGGGGTGGCCCGCCATAGCCGTGTCAGGCCAGTGGGGTGCCCGGCCATAGGGGGTCTTCGCCGAGGTAGTTGTAGGTTTCCAAGAGGCCGGCCGCTTGGGGTGGGCGGTCCGCGCCGGGTGGGCCCGGCCCCGGCCGCAGTCGGCGCACGGCAGACCGCCAGGGGGAATCGTTGGGCGCGCGTGGCGGGTGGTGGGGGTGTGACTGCCGGAGCCGGGTGCACGCGGAGCGCGCACACCCGCACCGCCTGGAAAGGTTGGGGGCGCCGACGGACGTGAGGGCGCTCCACGCTGCCGCCTACTCCCGCGCGTGACCGCGGTACGGACGGGAGCGGGGGTGAAACCCGCACGCACCCGCAGCTCCCAAGCCACAGGGGGTATGGGAAGGCATAACCGCAACCCCCGCCCCAGGGGGTGTCGCCGCACGTACCCGCGACCCTAGCCCCAGACCGGGCACAGGGCCGCGACCTCTGCCCCAGGGGGTGTGGGAAGGAGAGACCGCGACCCCCGTCCCAGGGGGTGAAAGCGGTACGTTCTCGCGGCTCCGGCCACAGCCCGGGCACAGGACCGCGCACCTCCGCCCCCGGGGTTGAAGGCCGCGCGTTCCCGTGGCATCAGCCAGAGGGGGGGTTGGGGAGGCATGACCGCGACCCCGGCCACAGCCCGGAGGAGAAACCGGAAACCTCCGCCCCAAGGGGTGTTGCCGGAGGTGTCCGCCGACCTGTGCCACAAGGGGGGTGCAGGGAGGAGGAACCACCACCCTCGCCCTACGGGGGTGAGGCCCGCACCCGACTCCCGGCCCCGACCCACGGCACGGAAAGGCGTTCGCGGCACGCACCCCGGGGGGCAAGGCCGCGGTTCTGTTCCCGACCTGGGGCTGAGGCCGCGGGCCTTGGCGGCGAAACCCCCCATGGCGAAGGCCGCAGGCATGCCTCCCCACACCCCCTGGGTCCTGGGTCCCGGTCATGCCTCCCTGAACCCCCTGCGGTGGAGGCCGCGGTTCTTCCTCCCCAACCCCCCTCTGGCTGATGCCGCGAGCACCTACGGCTCTCACCCACGGCGGCTGAGGTGCGCGGTCCGGTGCCCGGTCTGGGGCCGGGGTCGCGGGTACGTGCGGCTTTCACCCACGGCGGCTGAGGTGCGCGGTCCGGTGCCCGGTCTGGGGCCGGGGTCGCGGGTACGTGCGGCTTTCACCCACGGCGGCTGAGGTGCGCGGTCCGGTGCCCGGTCTGGGGCCGGGGTCGCGGGTACGTGCGGCTTTCACCCCCGGCGGCTGAGGTGCGCGGTCCGGTGCCCGGTCTGGGGCCGGGGTCGCGGGTACGTGCGGCTTTCACCCCCGGCGGCTGAGGTGCGCGGTCCGGTGCCCGGTCTGGGGCCGGGGTCGCGGGTACGTGCGGCTTTCACCCCCGGCACTGACCGGTACCGCGGTCATCCGCGGGAGTAGGCAACAGCGTGGAGCGTCCTCACCGCCGCCGGCGCCCCCAACCTTTCCAGGCGGTGCGGGTGTGCGCGCTCCGGGTGCACCCGGCTCCGGCAGTCACACCCCCACCACCCGCCACGCGCGCCCAACGATTCCCCCCGGCGGTCTGCCGTGCGCCGACTGCGGCCGGGGC
Source organism: Nocardiopsis sp. MT53 (assembly GCF_019598965.1). NCBI lineage: Bacteria > Bacillati > Actinomycetota > Actinomycetes > Streptosporangiales > Nocardiopsidaceae > Nocardiopsis > Nocardiopsis sp. MT53. The sequence continues at coordinate 1,157,357 of NZ_CP080599.1, forward strand.
CGGGCCCACCCGGCGCGGACCGCCCACCCCAAGCGGCCGGCCTCTTGGAAACCTACAACTACCTCGGCGAAGACCCCCTGGGGCCGGGGGCTCCACTGGCCTGACACGGCTGGGGCGAAGGTCCCAATCGGGTGAGAAACCCCCTGGGGCGGAGGTGCTGCGACGCCTTCCGGCTGTGGCCGAGGCCCCCAGGGCACAAAAAAGGGGGCCGCTACGCGACCCCCTCTAAAACAGGGAAAGCCCCCACCCGAAGGCAGGGGCTCTCAACCCGAAAAAAACCGTGGCGGCAACCTACTCTCCCACCCCACCACAGGGCAGTACCATCAGCGCAAGGAGACTTAACGACCGGGTTCGGAAAGTAACCGGGTGTGACCCTCCCACCATAACCACCACGGAAACCCACACCGCAACCCCACCCCAACCAGGACAGGGAAACGGAAGCTTCCACAGTTATGTGAACATGTATGCGCGAGCACCCAATTATCTGCAGCGGACAAGCCCTCGGCCTATTAGTACCGGTCAGCTCCACCCCTCACAGGGCTTCCACACCCGGCCTATCAACCCCATCGTCTCTAGGGAGCCTTACCCTCTCAAAGGAGGCAGGAGACCTCATCTCGAAGCAAGCTTCCCGCTTAGATGCTTTCAGCGGTTATCCCTCCCGAACGTAGCCAACCAGCCATGCCCTTGGCAGGACAACTGGCACACCAGAGGTTCGTCCGTCCCGGTCCTCTCGTACTAGGGACAGCCCTTCTCAAGTCTCCAACGCGCACAGCGGATAGGGACCGAACTGTCTCACGACGTTCTAAACCCAGCTCGCGTGCCGCTTTAATGGGCGAACAGCCCAACCCTTGGGACCAACTCCAGCCCCAGGATGCGACGAGCCGACATCGAGGTGCCAAACCATCCCGTCGATATGGACTCTTGGGGAAGATCAGCCTGTTATCCCCGGGGTACCTTTTAGCCGTTGAGCGACACCGCTTCCACACGCCGGTGCCGGATCACTAGTCCCAGCTTTCGCTCCTGCTCGACACGTCCGTCTCACAGTCAAGCTCCCTTGTGCACTTACACTCAACACCTGATTACCAACCAGGCTGAGGGAACCTTTGGGCGCCTCCGTTACTCTTTGGGAGGCAACCGCCCCAGTTAAACTACCCACCAGACACTGTCCCCGAACCGGATCACGGCCCAAGGTTAGATGCCCGAAACAGTCAGAGTGGTATTTCACCAACGCCTCCACCACCACTAGCGTGGCAGTTTCACCGGCTCCCACCTATCCTACACAAACCATCCCAAACACCAATGTCAAGCTATAGTGAAGGTCCCGGGGTCTTTCCGTCCTGCTGCGCGAAACGAGCATCTTTACTCGTAGTGCAATTTCACCGGGCCCATGGTTGAGACAGTGGGGAAGTCGTTACGCCATTCGTGCAGGTCGGAACTTACCCGACAAGGAATTTCGCTACCTTAGGATGGTTATAGTTACCACCGCCGTTTACTGGCGCTTGGATTCCCAGCTTCACAGGGCGAACCCCGTTAACCGGTCCTCTTAACGTTCCAGCACCGGGCAGGCGTCAGTCCGTATACAGCGTCTTACGACTTCGCACGGACCTGTGTTTTTAATAAACAGTCGCTTCCCCCCGCTATCTGCGACCCCACCCAGCTCCAGCCGCAAGGGCTCTCACCAGACAGGGCTCCCCTTCTCCCAAAGTTACGGGGACAATTTGCCGAGTTCCTTAACCATGGTTCACCCGAACGCCTCGGTATTCTCTACCTGACCACCTGCGTCGGTTTAGGGTACTGGCCGCTCACGAACTCGCTAGAGGCTTTTCTCGACAGCATGGGATCACTCACTTCGCCAAAAACGGCTCCGCATCACGTCTCAACCTTCATGGGGGGCGGATTTGCCAACCCCCCGGCCTACACGCTTACCCCCGGACAACCACCGCCGGGTAGAGCTACCCTCCTGCGTCACCCCATCACTTACCTACTACAAGCTCGGATCCCAGACCAGCACAGCAACCCGTCCCGAAGGACAGAAAGCCGGCCAGCGTGGTTAGCATCACCTGATTCGATACTGGGCGCTCGTGCACGGGTACGGGAATATCAACCCGTTATCCATCGACTACGCCTGTCGGCCTCGCCTTAGGTCCAGACTCACCCTGGGCGGATTAACCTGCCCCAGGAACCCTTAGTCAATCGGCGGCAACGTTTCTCACGTTGCTTTCGCTACTCATGCCTGCATTCTCACTCGCACGCCCTCCACCACACGATCACTCGGCGGCTTCACCGAACGCACGACGCTCCCCTACCAACCCCACCCCAAAGGTGGAGCTTCACAGCTTCGGCGGTGTGCTTAAGCCCCGCTACATTATCGGCGCAGAACCACTTGACCAGTGAGCTATTACGCACTCTTTAAAGGATGGCTGCTTCTAAGCCAACCTCCTGGTTGTCTCAGCAACTCCACAACCTTTCCCACTTAGCACACGCTTAGGGGCCTTAGCTGATGATCTGGGCTGTTTCCCTCTCGACTACGAAGCTTATCCCCCGCAGTCTCACTGCCACGCTTCACTTCACCGGCATTCGGAGTTTGTCTGACGTCAGTAACCTTGTCGGGCCCATCAGCCAAACAGTAGCTCTACCTCCGGCAAGAAACACGCAACGCTGCACCTAAATGCATTTCGGGGAGAACCAGCTATCACGGAGTTTGATTGGCCTTTCACCCCTACCCACACCTCATCCCCCAGGTTTTCAACCCTGGTGGGTTCGGGCCTCCACGAGGTCTTACCCCCGCTTCACCCTGGACATGGGTAGATCACTCCGCTTCGGGTCCACAGCATGCGACTCAAATCGCCCTATTCAGACTCGGTTTCCCTACGGCTACCCCACCCGGGTTAACCTCGCCACACACCATGACTCGCAGGCTCATTCTTCAAAAGGCACGCCATCACCAGATACAAGACCCAGCTCTGACGGCTTGACAGCACACGGTTTCAGGTACTATTTCACGACCCCTCACCGGGGCACTTTTCACCTTTCCCTCACGGTACTAGTGCACTATCGGTCACCAGGACGTATTTTGGCTTAGCAGGTGGTCCTGCCAGATTCACACGGAATTCCTCGGGCTCCGCGCTACTCGGGGACAGCGTCAACACCCGACCAGAACCTTCACCTACGGGACTCTCACCCACTCCGGTACCGCTTCCCAACGGTTTCAGCTAGCTCTGATCTCAAGTGCTCCGGGCCGGCAGACCCGAAAAGACACGCCCCACAACCCCGCACACGCAACGACTGCCGTCTATCACACGCGCACGGTTTAGCCTCTTCCCCGTTCGCTCACCACTACTAGGAGAATCACTGTTGTTTACTCTTCCTACGGGTACTGAGATGTTTCACTTCCCCGCGTCACCACCAACCGCCCTATACATTCAGGCGGCGGCAACCCGACACAACTCGGGCTGGGTTCCCCCATTCGGACACCCACGGATCACAGCTCGGTTGACAGCTCCCCGTGGCCTATCGCGGCCTCCCACGTCCTTCATCGGCGCCTGGTGCCAAGGCATCCACCGTATGCCACTATCACTTGGCCACTACAGATAACAAGATGCTCGCGCACACTATTCACAAATCAAAACACCAACCGCGTTCTCCGCTACCACTCAGACAAACCCCCGCCCCGCCTCCCTCAGGAGAGCAGGACACACAGGAGATTCTGAGAGTTCTCAGAGGCGGTCCGCGGGAACCAACCGACCCGCTAGCCCGAAACCGGACCAAGACGAGGGTTGCTTCCTCAGACACCCAACAGCGCGCCCCCCGAGGCTTCTAGGACCCCCGGAGGTGAAGTTCGATATGAATTTCTACAGCCATCCCGACCTCTCACCGGCCACCAGGGCCAGGAGCATCGGGTCCACTTTCGAGTCCGGCCAACCATCGGAAAAGTGTTGGCCTTGAAAGACTCCTTAGAAAGGAGGTGATCCAGCCGCACCTTCCGGTACGGCTACCTTGTTACGACTTCGTCCCAATCGCCAGCCCCACCTTCACTCACTCCCTCCCCGAAGGGTTAGGCCACAAGTTTCGGGTGTTGCCGACTTTCATGACGTGACGGGCGGTGTGTACAAGGCCCGGGAACGTATTCACCGCGGCGTTGCTGATCCGCGATTACTAGCGACTCCACCTTCATGGGGTCGAGTTGCAGACCCCAATCCGAACTGAGACCGGCTTTTAGGGATTCGCTCCACCTCACGGTATCGCACGCCCATTGTACCGGCCATTGTAGCATGTTTGCAGCCCAAGACATAAGGGGCATGATGACTTGACGTCGTCCCCACCTTCCTCCGAGTTGACCCCGGCAGTCTCCCATGAGTCCCCACCATTACGTGCTGGCAACATGGAACAAGGGTTGCGCTCGTTGCGGGACTTAACCCAACATCTCACGACACGAGCTGACGACAGCCATGCACCACCTGTCACCCGCCAACCAAATGACCCTGTATCTCTACAGGTCCACGGGTGATGTCAAACCTTGGTAAGGTTCTTCGCGTTGCGTCGAATTAAGCAACATGCTCCGCCGCTTGTGCGGGCCCCCGTCAATTCCTTTGAGTTTTAGCCTTGCGGCCGTACTCCCCAGGCGGGGCGCTTAATGCGTTAGCTACGGCGCGGAAACCGTGGAAAGTCCCCACACCTAGCGCCCAACGTTTACGGCATGGACTACCAGGGTATCTAATCCTGTTCGCTCCCCATGCTTTCGCTCCTCAGCGTCAGGTAAGGCCCAGAGACCCGCCTTCGCCACCGGTGTTCCTCCTGATATCTGCGCATTTCACCGCTACACCAGGAATTCCAGTCTCCCCTACCTACCTCTAGCATGCCCGTATCCACTGCAGAACCGGGGTTAAGCCCCGGTCTTTCACAGCAGACGCGACACGCCGCCTACGAGCTCTTTACGCCCAATAATTCCGGACAACGCTCGGACCCTACGTATTACCGCGGCTGCTGGCACGTAGTTAGCCGGTCCTTATTCCCCACCTACCGTCAACCCCGGGAGAACCCGGGGCCTGCGTGAGTGGTAAAAGAGGTTTACAACCCGAAGGCCGTCATCCCCCACGCGGCGTCGCTGCGTCAGGCTTTCGCCCATTGCGCAATATTCCCCACTGCTGCCTCCCGCAGGAGTCTGGGCCGTGTCTCAGTCCCAGTGTGGCCGGTCGCCCTCTCAGGCTCGAGCTACCCGTAATCGCCTTGGTAGGCCGTTACCCCACCAACAAGCTGATAGGCCGCGAGCCCATCCCCGACCGAAAAACTTTCCACCCCCCACCATGCGGAGGAGGGTCGTATCCGGTATTAGACGGCGTTTCCACCGCTTATCCCGGAGTCAGGGGCAGGTTGCTCACGTGTTACTCACCCGTTCGCCGCTCGTGTACCCCGAAGGGCCTTACCGCTCGACTTGCATGTGTTAAGCACGCCGCCAGCGTTCGTCCTGAGCCAGGATCAAACTCTCCATAAAGGTCTTGCACCAGACCAGCGTGGGTCTGGAAACCTAGAAGAAATCCTGACCGAACCATGTCTGGCTCAATCAAAGGAACCTCGCACACTCGAATCTCACCGATTCTCGTGTGACGGGGCCAAAACAAACTTGGCTGTAAAAATCGAACACGCGCTGTTGAGTTCTCAAGAAGCAACCGCCCTTCCCGTACAAGCCCGGAACCCTTGGGTTCCGTGTGCTCTTCCGTGGAAGGCGTCTGCGTTTCCGCTTTGTTGTGTCTTCACTTTATCAGTGTTCCCGTTCCCCGCCAAATCGGCGTTTTCCGGGTCCTTCTGATTTCGGTGAAGGCTTGTGCCTCTTTCGAGGCGACCCGACCGAGTTTACATGGTCGAAGCAGTGCTTCGAACCGCTCACTTCGGAAGGGAGGTTTCGACCGGCCCGTCCGCCCTGATCCCTGGGGATCGGCGTCCGTCTCGCTCGGTCTTGGACAACACTACCCCCGTCCGGGAGTGCTCGTGACGTGTTTGCCGATCCTTGCCCGTGTCGTGTCTTACAGGCGACGGACAAAAACGACGAAGGCCCACAGAACACCGTCTGTGGGCCCTCCGGGGCGGTGTCAGGTCGCGGTCACAGCTTCTCGATGGGCGCGTACTTGACCATCAGGTCCTTCTCCCCGATGTCCGCGCCGAAGTCGATGCGGGCCTTGGTGCGGTCGCCCGTCCCGTCGACCAGTTGGACGCGGCCCATGCCGAACTTGTCGTGGTTGACCAGGTCCCCCACGCTCAGGGTCGGCGCCTCGGTCTTCTGCCGGCTCCGGCCGAAGGTGCCGCCGAAGCCCTCGCCGCCGAAGGAGCGGCCCGACGGGCCGCGGCGCAGGGCGGGCGGGGCGCTCAGGACCGGGGACTCCCCGCGGCGCCAGTCGACCAGGGACGGGGGGACCTCGTCCAGGAAGCGGGAGGGCGGGTTGTACGACGGGCTCCCCCAGGCGCTGCGCACCGCGGCGCGGCTCACGTAGAGCAGGCGCTCGGCGCGGGTCAGCCCCACGTACGCCAGCCGTCGCTCCTCCTCCAGCTGGGTCTTGTCGCCCAGGGTGCGCATGTGCGGGAACACCCCGTCCTCCAGCCCCGTCAGGAACACCACCGGGAACTCCAGCCCCTTCGCCGAGTGCAGGGTCATCAGCGTGACCACCCCGCCCTCGTCGTCGGCGTCCGGGAGCTGGTCGGTGTCGGCGACCAGGGAGATCCGCTCCAGGAAGTCCACCAGCGTGGGCTCGGCGTCCTCCTCGACGACCTCCTCCCCCTCCAGTGCGGCCTCGTCCTCCAGCAGGGCGGTGAAGGTGTTCTCGAACTCCCGCGCCACGTCCACGAACTCCTCCAGGTTCTCCACCCGGCTCTCGTCCTGGATGTCCTTGGACTCGGCGAGCTCGGAGAGGTACCCGGTCTTGTCGAGGACGGCCTCCACCAGCTGCGACGGGCTGGACGCCTCCACCAGCGCCGCCAACTCGTCGAGCAGGGCGGTGAAGTTGCGGACGGCGTTCACCGAGCGGGTCGCCATCGCCGGGACCTCGTCGACCCGGCGCAGCGCCTGGGCGAACGTGATGCGCTCGCGGGCGGCGAACAGCTCCAGCGACTCCTCGGCCCGGGCGCCGATGCCGCGCTTGGGCACGTTGATGATGCGGCGCAGGCTGACGGTGTCCTCGGGGTTGGCGAGCACGCGCAGGTAGGCCAGGACGTCGCGGATCTCCTTGCGCTCGTAGAAGCGCACCCCGCCGACGATCTTGTACGGCAGGCCCATCCGGATGAACACGTCCTCGAAGACCCGGGACTGGGCGTTGGTCCGGTAGAACACCGCCACCTCGCCCGGGGTGATCGCCCCGTCGTCGGTGAGCTTGTCGATCTCCCCCACCACGAACGCGGCCTCGTCGTGCTCGTTGTCGGCGACGTAGCCGACGATGGGCGTCCCCTCGCCCTGCTCCGACCACAGGTTCTTGGCGGGCCGGCCCTCGTTGCGCTCGATGACGGCGTTGGCGGCCGACAGGATCGTCTGGGTGGAGCGGTAGTTCTGCTCCAGCAGGATCGTGCGCGCGTCGGGGAAGTCGCGCTCGAACTCCAGGATGTTGCGGATGGTCGCGCCGCGGAACGCGTAGATGGACTGGTCGGCGTCGCCGACCACGCACAGCTCCGAGGGCGGGACGACCGGCGCCTCCTGCTCCGCCCCGACGAGCTCGCGGATGAACACGTACTGGGCGTGGTTGGTGTCCTGGTACTCGTCGACCATGACGTGCCGGAAGCGGCGCCGGTAGTGCTCCGCGACGTCGGGGAACATCTGGAGCAGGTTGACGGTGACCATGATCAGGTCGTCGAAGTCCATGGCGCCGGCCTCGTGCAGGCGGCGCTGGTACAGCCGGTACGCCTCGGCGAGCTTCTTCTCCTGCTCGGTCTGGGCCTGCTCGGCGAACGTGTCGTAGTCGACCAGCTCGTTCTTGAGGTTGGAGATCTGGGCGGAGAAGGACTTGGGCGGGAACCGCTTGGGGTCCAGGTCCATCTCCTTGCAGACCAGCTGCATGAGCCGCGCGGAGTCGGCGGAGTCGTAGATGGTGAAGCCGCTCGGGTAGCCGAGGCGGTGGGCCTCCCGGCGCAGGATGCGCACGCACGCCGAGTGGAACGTCATGATCCACATGCTGGCGGCGGCGCGCGCGCCGAGCAGGGCCTGGATGCGCTCGCGCATCTCGGCGGCGGCCTTGTTGGTGAACGTGATCGCGAGGATCTCCCCGGGGCGCACCCCCCGCGCGGCCATCAGGTACGCGATGCGGTGGGTGAGGACACGGGTCTTGCCCGAACCGGCTCCCGCGACGATGAGGAGCGGGCCGCCGCCGTGGGTGACCGCCTCGCGCTGGGGACCGTTCAGACCTTCGAGAAGCTGCTCTTGGGAGGACACGGATCCAGGTTACGGCCGGTCGGAGACAGGGCCCGCCGGGCGCGGTGCTTCACAACCCGATCGGATGTTCGTCCCGTTTAGGCTGTTCCTCTGATGACTCTGGGCCTCCGCACGGGCGGGGGCCGTCGCTCGTGTTCGGGGGTTCTTGTCATGCGCGTGTTCGTCGACTGCGATCCGGGGATCGACGACGCGGTCGCGCTCGCCTATCTGGCGGCGCGGCCGGAGGTGGAGATCGTCGGGGTCGGCGCGGTCTTCGGCAACGGCGGTGTGGACGTGACGGCGGACAACGCCCTGCGTCTGCTGGAGCTGTACGGGCGGCCGGAGGTGCCCGTGGCGGTGGGCGCGTCCCGGCCGCTGGTGCAGGAGCCGAGGCTGGCCCCGCACGTCCACGGCGACAACGGGCTGGGCGGTGTGGAGCTGCCCGAGCCGGCCGGGGCCCCGGTGGACGGGAGCGCCGCGGAGTTGCTGGTGCGGCTGGCCCGCGAGTACCCCGGCGAGCTGGACGTGCTGGCGGTGGGCCCGCTGACCAACCTGGCGATCGCCCTGGGCCTGGAGCCGCGGCTGCCGGAGCTGGTGCGCAGACTCGTGGTGATGGGCGGCGCGGTGCGGGTGCCGGGCAACGTGTCCTCGCACGCCGAGGCCAACATCAACAACGACCCGGAGGCGGCCGAGGCCGTGTTCGGCGCCGGGTTCGACCTGGACCTGGTGGCGCTGGACATCACCATGGAGACGGTGGCCACCGGCGGGTGGCTGGAGGAGCTCAAGGCGGTGCCGGGTGTGCGGGCCGCGCGCACCTCGGAGTTCCTGGACTTCTACGCCGACTTCTACAAGGGCATCTTCGGGGTGCGCCAGTGCGCGATGCACGACCCGCTGGCGGCGGCGGTGCTGGTGGACCCGCACCTGGTGACGGAGGCCGTCGAGGTGCCGGTGCGGGTGGAGCTGTCCGGGTCGCTGACCCGCGGCATGACGGTGGCGGACCTGCGGCTGCGCCCCGGCGGGGACGGCCGGCGGCCGGCGCGGGTGGTCACGGCCGTGGCCGGCGAGGAGTTCCTCGGCCGGATGCTCGACGCGCTGCGCTGACCCCGTCCCCCGGGTCCGCCGGGCCCGGGGGCGTCAGACGAGCCGTCGGGCGGTGGCCCAGCGGCTGAGCTCGTGCCGGTTGGAGAGCTGGAGCTTGCGCAGCACCGACGACACGTGGGTCTCCACGGTCTTGACGGAGATGAACAGCTCCTTGGCGACCTCCTTGTAGGCGTAGCCCCGGGCGATGTGCCGCAGTACCTCGCGTTCGCGCTGGGTGAGGCGGTCCAGCTCGGGGTCCACGGGCGGGGCGTCGGTCGCCGAGAAGGCGTCCAGGACGAACCCGGCCAGGCGCGGGGAGAACACGGCGTCGCCGTCGGCGACGCGCACGATGGCGTCGGCGAGCTCCTTGCCGGAGATGGTCTTGGTGACGTAGCCGCGGGCTCCGCCGCGGACCACGCCGATCACGTCCTCGGCGGCGTCGGACACCGACAGCGCCAGGAAGCGGATCTGCGGGTGGCGGGCCAGGACGCGGCGCAGGACCTCCACACCGCCGCCGCCGGGCAGGTGGACGTCGAGCAGGACGAGGTCGGGCTGCGCCCGCTCGATCACCTGCACGGCGGAGTCCACGTCGCCCGCCTCGCCGACCACGTCGACGGCGTCGCCGAGTTCTCCCCGGACCCCGCTGCGGAACAGGCGGTGGTCGTCCACGATCACGACGCGGGGTGGCGCGCCGCCGTCACTGAAGGTCGTGCTGCTGTCGTCTCCCACAACGGGAACTCTACCCACGGCCCGGCCCGCTCCACATCCCGGTCCCTCCTCCGACGTACCTTTCCGGTGCGTCCGCAACGCCCTACACCTCGGGGATGCGCGGCATGCGCAGCTGGACCTCGGTGCCCTCGCCCGGGGCGGTGCGGATGCGCGCGGAGCCGCCGTGACGGTCCATGCGGCCCAGGATGGAGCCGCGCACGCCCATGCGGTCCTCGGGGATGGAGTCGAGGTCGAACCCGGCGCCCCGGTCGCGCACGAACACCAGCACCTCCTCGGGCTCGACCTCCCCGAACACGGAGATGGTGTCGGTGCCCGCGTACTTGGACGCGTTGACCATGGCCTCGCGGGCGGAGCGCAGCATGGCGTGCAGGCCGTCGTCCACCGGGCAGTCGCCGACGCAGACCACCTCGATGGGGATGCCGTGCTCCTCCTCGACCTCGGCGGCGACGCGCTCCAGGGCCGGGGAGACGGTGGTCTCGGCGTCGGCGGGGCGCTGGTAGAGCCAGCTGCGCAGGGCGCGCTCCTGCACCCGGGCCAGGCGCTGCACCTCACGGGGGTCCTCGGCGCGGCGCTGGATGAGGGTGAGGGTGTGCAGCACGGAGTCGTGGATGTGGGCGGCCAGTTCGGCGCGTTCGGCGTTGCGGATGCGCTCGCGGCGCTCGGCGTCGCGTTCGCGGACCAGGCCGACGATCCACGGGGCGACGATCAGGGCGACGCCCGCGAGCAGGGTGAACGCGAAGGTCAGCCCGGCGCGGGCGTTCTGGAGCTGCTCCTGGAAGACGAGGAACCCGATGACCCCGACGACGACCAGGAGGACGCCGGCCAGGGCGCGCATGAGCCCCTTGCCGCGGCCGACCGTGCTGGTCATCCACTCGTCGCGCTGGCCGGGGTTGGCCTGCTGCCACAGGATGACGGCGCCCAGGGTGCCGAACACCACGAACCACAGCAACGGGTCGAAGACGCCGCCGAACAGCAGGAACAGGAAGCCGAGCCCGGCGGCCAGGCCGACGTAGGCGACGAGCTGTGAGATGTCGCGGCCCTTGCGGCGGCCGTCGGCGGCGCGCGCCTCGTCGTCCTCCCCGCGTCCGGTGTCCTCGGCGGGGACGAAGAAGAAGAGGGCGACGTACACGGCGATCCCGATGCCGCCGACGGAGAGCGCCATGAAGGCGAGGCGGACCACGACGGGGTCCACCCCCAGGTGGCGGGCGAGTCCCGCGGCGACACCGCCCAGCAGTCTCCCGTCGGCCGCCCGGGTGAGCCTGGGGGTGTCGTCCGCGACCGGTGTCACCCGGTCGCCGCTTGCTTTGTCCATGTCTTCCGTCCGTGCGCGTTGCCGGTCCGGGGCGCACGGGTGCCCCCCGTCGACTCCAGCATGCACCGGGCCGCGGGCCGCGGGCATCGGGGTGGAGCCCCCGGATGTGCCGGGGCGGGCGGTCAGGGTGGGGTCAGGGTCGTCCCGGATTCCCCTGATCACCGCCGGCGGGTGACCATGGGTGTGTGAGGAGAGTGCGGTGAGCGACCATGAGTGAGGATTCGGCCCCCACGGGATCCGACGCGCCCGCGGCCGGGACGGTTCCCGTCCCGGAACGGGAGCTGCGCAAGGCGGACGACGACCGGGTCCTGGCCGGCGTGTGCTCCGGGCTGGGGCGCTACACGCGGACCGACCCGGTGGTGTGGCGGGCGGCCTTCGCGCTGACCTCGTTCGCCGGGGGCACCGGACTGCTGCTGTACCTGGTCGCGTGGATGCTCATGCGGGACGCGCGGGGCGGTCCGGCGACGATCGAGCAGATGCTGAACCGGAGCATCCCGCCGCGGACGGTGCTGAAGCTGCTCGCGGTGGGGCTGGCGGTGGCGACGGCGTTCAGCCTGGTCGGTGGTTTCGGCTGGTCGACTCTGGTGCTGGCGGTGCCGCTGGTGCTGGGGGTGCTGGCCGCGCGCGGCCGCGGGGTGGACCTGCGGTCCGCGTTCACCGGTCTGGGCGAGGAGCTGCGGGCCAAGGCGCCGCCGCCGGAGACGCCGGTCGCGGGTCCGAGCCCGAGCTACTACAACCCGGCGCAGCCGTGGGCGTCGGCCCCCACCGGTCCGGTGGACCTGGCGGTGGTGGCCGAGCGGACGATGGGCGGCGACCGCTCGGACGGCGGGGACGGGGACGAGGGCCCCGGCGACGGGGATCATGACGGCGGGGACCGCGGCCCCGGAAGGGACCGCGGGAAGGCGAAGCCCCGGCGCGGGGCGCCGTTGGCGGTGCTGGCGCTGTGGACGCTGCTGGCCGTCGCGGTGGTGGCGCCGGTCGCGGCGTTCGGCGGCGACTCGTCGGTGTGGAGCGCCGACACGGCGCGGCTGCTGCTGGGCCCCGAGACCGGCGTGTACTTCCTGGCCGGCGCGCTGGGGCTGGTCGGGCTGCTCGCGGTGGTGGGCACCTGGGCGGGGAACCCGCGGGGGCTGGGCTTCCTGGGCCTGGTGCTGACACTGGGCCTGGTGCTGGTGTCCGTGGTGGACGTGACCCGGGTGCGGATCGGCGAGGACGTGTGGCGGCCGACCACGGTCGCGCAGGCGGAGGCCGGGGGCGCCCCCCGATTCACGGTGGGCGACCTCACGGTGGACCTGACCGCGATCGGGGACCTGGAGCCCGGGGAGACCGTGGACGTGCGGGCGGGGATCGGGCGGGGGCGTCTGGTCCTGCTGCTGCCCGAGGAGGCCCGGGCCCGGGTGCGGGCGGACGTCGGCCTCGGGTCCCTGGTACCGCTCGGCGGGAACGGGGAGAAGGAGGAGCAGTTCGGCATCACCCGGGAGTTGAGCGAGGTGTTCGAGCCGGTCGGCGGGGCCGGGGACGACGAGGTCCCCCTGATCAGAGTGGACACCGACATCCGCGTCGGGACTGTGGAGGTACGGCATGGCGAAGCGTAGAACGGACTGGGGGTCGCTGGTCGCGGGGCTGCTGTTCCTCGGACTCGCCGTCGCGTTCGTCGTGCGGGGCACCGGGGAGTGGGAGTTCGGTGTCTGGTGGGCGGTGCCGGTGGTGCTGGCGGGGCTGGTGCTGGCCGGGGTGGTCCGCGCGGTACAGCGTTCGCGGTCCCGCGCCCGGGAACGGGCCCGGGAACGCGCCGAGGCGGCCGGGACCGCCGTCTCCGACGGGGGCGGGGACGGGGACGACGGCCCGCCCCGGGGGTGAGGCCGGGGACACCAAGGGGGCGCGGCATCCGCCGCGCCCCCTCGTGCGTGTCCGCCGGTCAGCCGTCCGCGGCCGGGCGGTGCTCGGCGATGGCCGCGAAGTCCTCCACCCGCAGGGACTCCCCGCGGGCGCCGGGGTCGATCCCGGCGGCGCGCAGCGCCCGCTCGGCGGCCGGGGCCGAGCCGGCCCAGCCGGCCAGGGCGGCGCGCAGGGTCTTGCGGCGCTGGGCGAAGGCCGCGTCGATCACCCGGAAGACCTCCTCGCGGGTGGCCCGCGTCTCGGGCGGGGTGCGGCGGACCAGCTCCACCAGCCCGGAGTCGACGTTGGGGGCGGGCCAGAACACGTTGCGGCCCACCGCCCCGGCCCGGCGGGCCGCGGCGTACCAGGCGACCTTGGCCGAGGGCACCCCGTAGATGCGGCCGCCCGGGGAGGCGGTGATCCGGTCGGCGACCTCCGACTGGACCATCACCAGGACCCGTTCCAGGCTCGGCAGCAGTTCGAGCAGGTGGAGCAGGACGGGGACGGACACGTTGTAGGGCAGGTTGGCGACCAGAGCGGTGGGGGCCGGGCCGGGCACCTCGGCGACGCGCATCGCGTCGTCGCGGACGACCGTGAGCCGGTCGGCGAGCTCGGGCGCGTGCTCGGCGACGGTGCCGGGCAGCGCCTCGGCGAGCACCGGGTCGATCTCGATGGCGGTGACACGGCTCACGTGCGGGAGCAGCGCCAGGGTCAGGGAGCCCAGACCCGGCCCGACCTCGACCACGACGTCGTCCTCGCCGACCCCCGCGACCCGGACGATGCGGCGCACGGTGCCGTGGTCGATCACGAAGTTCTGCCCGAGGGTCTTGGTGGGCCGGACTCCGAGCCGCTCGGCGAGGACCCGCACGTCGGCGGGGGTGAGCAGGCGGGATCGGTCATCGGGTGCGGGTGTCTGTGTCACCCCCACATCTTGCCAGCCCGGCGGGGGTGGGGGCCGCGACCGCGGGGCCCGCTCACTCGAAGAGGTGGACGCCGCAGTGCGGCCACTGGCTCTGCCAGTTCCCCCCGACCGCGTCGTAGAGCCGCTGGGCGCGCTGCGTCTGCTCCTGGGCGCTGGCCTCGGAGGGCAGCCCGGTGCCGCCGACCGAGTTCCAGGTCGGGACGCTGAACTGGTAGAGGCCGTAGTAGCCGCCCGCGGAGTTGACGGCGGCCGGGTTCCCGCCGGACTCGCACTGGGCGAGGCCGGCCCAGTTGAGGCCGGCGGCCGCGCCGCCGCCCGCCGGGGCGGCGTCCTCGGGCGCCTTGGTGCCGATCTCCACCACTCCCTCGACGGGTTCGGTGACGACCTCCTCCTCCAGGACCTTCTCGACCTCCTCGCCGTGGTGCAGGACGGTGGCGGTGGTCACCCGTTTGACGCCGTCCTCGGGCTCGGTGACGACCTCGCGCTCTCCCTCGGGCAGGTCGGGGTTCTCGCGTTCGGTGGTCCCGGCCTCGATGGGGACCTCCTCGGTGACGGGTTCGCCGACGACCGGGGTGATCCGGACGGTCATGTCGGGGACGGCGGGCTCGTCGGGGGCCGGGGAGACGAGGTCGTGCTCGCCGGGGTCGACCCCGGCGGCGGCCAGGACGTCGGCGACGGTCTCACCGGTGGAACGGGTCTCGGTGCGGACGGTGTCGCGCAGGACGACCATGCGCGGGGCGCGTTCGGCGGTGACGGTGAGCCCGTCGGCGGGGATGGGGGTGTCGTGCCCGGCGGAGAGGGAGACCCCGTCGGGGTCGAGGCCGAGCTGGTGCAGGGCCTCGCCCAGGGTGGCGGCGTTGACGCTGCGGGCCAGCGGGTGGCCGTCGAGTTCGACGGTGATGTCGCGCGGGGAGCGGACCAGGACGTGCTCGCCGGAGGCGACGGGGGCGTCCGGCGCGGGGGCCACGAGGTCGCCGTCGGCGAGGGTGACGCCCGCGGCGTCGAGGGCGTCGGCGACGGTGCCGCCGAAGGTGTGGACGGTGCGCTCGGTGCCGTTGACGTCCACGACGACGGCCCGGTGGGCGGCCAGGGCGGTGCCGCCCGCGGTGAGGGCGAGGAGTCCGGCGGCGGCCGCGGCGAGCAGGGGCAGCGGGGCCCGGCGCCGCGCGCGGCGCCGGCCGCGGGAACGGCGGGAGGAGGTGGTCCTACGGGGCATGGCGGTTCCTGGGATCACACGAAGGAAAGGGGATGCCCGGGGGCGCGATCGGACACGACCCCGCTTTTCCGGCACCGGCATAGCGGCAGTTCGCCGGGGGTGCGAGGCCCGTCGGGCATCGGACACATTAGCACCGGCCTATTGTTCGGTTTTTGGACTCGCCGAAAAAGGAGGCGCCCGAAAACGGAAAGGCGGTCTTTTTCCGCATTATCCTTTTCGATCCGCAGGCACTCCGGACACCACCCCCGGACACCACCCCGGAGCGCCGCCCTGGTGCCGCACTGTCCGACCCGGCACAATGAACCCGAACGTCGTTCTAATCCACCCCTCCTGGAGGCCTTGCACATGGGACCCCTCAACGGAATCCGCGTCGTCGAGTTCACCGGCATCGGGCCGGCGCCGATGGCCGCCATGCTCCTGGCCGACCTGGGCGCCGACGTCGTCCGCCTCGACCGCCCGCAGGCCGCCGAGGCGATGAACGCCGGGCTCCCCGGCCCGCACATGAGCGAGGGCCGCACCGTGCTGGGCGCCGACCTGAAGTCCGAGGAGGGCCGCGCCCTGGCCCGCGACCTCGTCGAGCGCGCCGACGTCCTGCTGGAGGGGTTCCGCCCCGGGGTCATGGAGCGGCTGGGCCTGGGCCCCGACACGTGCCTGGAGCTCAACCCCCGGCTGGTCTACGCCCGCGTCACCGGCTGGGGCCAGGACGGCCCCCTGGCGAGGACCGCCGGGCACGACATGAACTACATCTCCGTCAACGGCGCCCTGCACGCCATCGGCCGCGCGGACGGCCCGCCGGTCCCGCCGGCCAACCTGCTCGGGGACTTCGCGGGCGGCACCATGTTCACGGTCACCGGCATCCTGGCCGCCCTGGTGGAGCGCGGCGCCTCCGGGCGCGGACAGGTCGTGGACGCCGCCATGGTCGACGGGTCGGCGCTGCTGATGTCGATGATCCACGAGGACCGGGCGCGCGGGTCCTGGAGCGACGAGCGCGGCACCAACTACCTGGACACCGGCGCCCCCTGGTACGACGTCTACGAGTGCGCCGACGGCCGGTACGTGTCCGTGGGCTGCATCGAGCCGCAGTTCTACGCCGCCTTCCTGGCGGGCACCGGGCTCGACGGGGAGGAGCTGCCCGGCCAGTGGGACCGCTCGGGCTGGCCGGTGCTGCGGGAGCGGTTCGCCGAGGTGCTGCGCACCCGCGGCCGCGACGAGTGGGCGGCGGTGTTCGAGGGCGTGGACGCCTGTGTGATGCCGGTCCTGTCCCTGGAGGAGGCGCCCGACCACCCGCACGTGCGCGCGCGGGGCACGCTGGTCCGCGAGGGCGGCCGCGTGGTCCCGGGCCCGGCACCCCGCTTCTCGCGCACCCCGGGCGGGGTGACCCGGGGGCGGCCGCAGCCGGACACCGCCGAGGTCCTCAAGGGATGGGGCCTGGGCACCTGAACCGGTCCGTCCGATACCCGGCTCCCGGGCCCGCGGGAACGGAGATCCGAAAGGGGATCCCCGGACGGATTCGGACGGGTCGGGCGAGTATCCCCCGATGGGCGCTCCGGGGTCGCTAGGGTGGCGAGCTCAGGTCGAGCGCGCGACGGGGGGTCCGCGATGCCACGACGGTTCGTCAGTGCGGTATCGGCGCTTCGGGGGGCGGCCGGAGCCGCGGGGGCGGCGCACCGGAGGGCGGCCGGCACGGTGCCGGCGCGCTGGTGCGCGGCGGTGGTGGCGGTCGCCGCCCTGCTGTGCGCCGCCCCGTCCTCGTGGGCGGACCCGGGCCCGACGGGCTCGGGGGCGCCCGTCCGGCAGCCGGACGTGCCGGTCCCGGCCGGGGAGCCCCTGGTTCTGGTCGGGGTGCCGGGCCTGCTGTGGGAGGACATCACCCCCGGGCACACGCCCACCCTGTGGGAGATGGCGGAGCGGTCGGCCATCGGGAACATGTCGATCCGCACCGCGACCTCGCGCACCTGCCCCACCGACGGATGGCTGTCGGTGTCGGCGGGCGACCGCGCCCTGGCCGCACGGGAGGACTTCGGGGTCTGCGAGCCCGCGCCCCGGCCCGAGCGCACCGGCTCCGGCGCGGTCGTCCCCGGGTTCGACTCGTACGTGCGCCAGAACGCCGAATCGCAGTTCGCGGCGCGGGTGGGGCTGCTCGGCGACACCGTGCAGCGGTACGGCGGGTCCACGCTGGCCGTGGGCCCGGGGGCGGCGCTGGGCGTCGCCGACGGCCGGGGGCGGGTCGACCACTACCTGGCGGGGGTGGGCGACCTCGACACCGAACGCCTGGAGGGCGTGGCCCTGGCCGCGGTGGAACTGCCCGACCTCACCCGCCTGTACCCGGAGGACGACCCCTTCTCGACCGACCCCGACGGCCCCGACCGGGACGACGTCCCGCAGGTGGACCGCGAGGAGGCGCTGGAGATGCTGGACGGGCGGCTGCGCACGCTCGTCTCGATGCTGCCCACCGGGTCCTCGCTCATGGTGGTGGGCGTGTCCATGGACAGCGCGCCCTCCCAGCTCACCGCGGCGCTGAGCGCGCAGGTGGCGCAGGAGGGCCCGGCCGGGCCCATCGGGTTCCTGGCCTCGGAGTCGACCCGGCGGCGGGGGCTGGTGGTGCTCACCGACGTCACCGCCACCGTCCTGGCCGAACTGCGGATGGACCCGGAGGCGGCGGTCGCCGGTCGGGCCTGGCACGTGACCAACCGCCCCGCGGACACCGGGGAGTCCGTGCAGCGGCTGATGGACTTCAACACGGCCGCCGTGGTGGTCGGGGCGGCCATCCCCGGGTTCTTCAGCGGGCTGGTGGCGGTCCAGCTGCTGATCTACGCGGCCGCCGCCTACGCCCTGCACCGCTACTCCGACGGGCAGCGCGGCAAGCGGGTCCTGGTGCTGTCGGTGACCCGGATCGTGGCCCTGGCCGGGGCGGCGTTCCCGGTCGCCAGCTACCTGGCCAACCTCATCCCTTGGTGGGCGGCCGAATCGCCGCCCACGGCGCTGCTGCTGTGCGTGCTGGCGGCGGACGCGCTGGTGGTGGTGCTGGCGGTGGCCGGGCCCTGGCGGCGCACGGTCCTGGGGCCGATGACGGTGGTGGCGGGGGCGACCACGGCGGTGCTGTTCGTCGACCTGTGCTTCGGCGCGCACCTGCAGATGAACTCGCCCACCGGGTACTCGCCGATCGTCGGCGGCCGGTTCTACGGGATCGGCAACATCGCGTTCGCCACCTTCGCCACCGGCATGCTCATGGCGGTGGCCGGGATCGCCCACGGGCTCATCGTGCGGGGGCGCCGGCGCGCCGCCGTGGCGGTGGCCCTGGTGGTGGGGGCGGCGTCGGTGGCGATCATCGGCTGGCCCGGCCTGGGCACCGACTTCGGCGGGGTGATCGCGCTGGTGCCGGGCCTGGCGGTGACGACGATGATGATCGCCGGGGTGCGGGTGACGTTCCTGCGACTGTCGGCCGTGGTCGCGGCGGCGGTCGCGGCGATCACGCTGCTGTCGTGGCTGGACTACCTGCGCCCGCCCCAGGAGCGCAGCCACCTCGGGGCGTTCGCCGCCCAGGTGCTCAACGGGGAGGCGGGCACGGTGGTGGCCCGCAAGCTCGGGGCGATGCTGGGCACGCTCGGCAACTGGCAGCTGACCCTGCTCGCGGCCTGCGCCCTGGTGTTCCTGTTCGCGGTGCTCTACCGGCCCACCAACTGGCGGATCGGCGCGCTCCAGCGGGCCTACGAGTACGCGCCGACGCTGCGGGCCGGCCTGACCGGGTCCCTGGTGACCGCGCTGGTGGGGTTCGCCGTCAACGACTCGGGCGTGGCGATCCCGGCGATCGCGCTGACGGTCGCGGTCCCGCTCACCCTGTCGGCGTGCGTGTGGGCGCTCGAACAGGAGGACGAGGACCCGGCGCCGGATCCCGAACCCACCGAGAACGCCCACTGCCTGTGACGCTTACCTCATCGACGCCACGCGGCGCAAACGGCAACGAACACGACCTTGCGTCGCTCACGTCACGAAACGGCCACGGCACTGTGGTAAAGTCCGAGGCTGAGCGGCTGATGCGAGGGACAGCCGGGACCCCGAGGGGGCCGGGCGGTCACCGTCTCCCGAAGATCCCGGCCACCGATCCGGCCGCCGCACCTCCCCCAGGGAGGGAATGACCGCCCCCAGGGGCGGGTTCTTGTTGTCGTGAAGGGTGCGGGAGTCACCCGACACGGCACGCCGCCGTTCTCCGGTCCCGGTGACCCGTGGACCGCCGGGGAACTTCCGACCCGCACTCGGACGTTCCCAGGGTGGCCGCGCTCCGCGCAGGCCCCGTTGCGGAGGAGAAGGCGTCACATCCCCGGCCCCGTACCACCGGGGCGGCACGCGAGGACATGATGAACCATCAGCTTGGCTACCGCGGTAACGCACTGAACGTACCGGTCGACGCCCGCGCCCGGCGCGGGATGCGGCCCGCCTCGCCTGCGCGGCGGGCACGTCCCGACTACGCCGGAGTCGCCATGCCCGCACTCACCATCTCGTCCACCCTGCACGACAGCGGCCGGGTGCTGGCGCTGGACGGCGAGATCGACCTGGCCACCGAGGGGCGGTTCCAGGACGCGGTCACCGAGGCGCTCGTCACGCAGCCGCGCGGGCGCGTCGTCCTGGACTGCACCGACCTGCGCTTCATCGACTCCAGCGGGCTGCGCGTGCTCATCCGCGCGCACAAGACCGCCCGGGAGCAGCGCGCGGTGCTGGCGATCGCCGCGCCGGCCCAGCGGATCATGCAGACCCTGCGGATCACCGCGCTGGACACCCGCATCCCGGTGTTCGGCACCGTCCCCGAGGCGCTGGCCGCGCCCCGGGCCGACAACGGCTGAGGCCGCGGGCCGGGCACGGCCACGACGGACACGGAAGAAGGGGCGCGACCGCACGGGTCGCGCCCCTTCGTGTGCCGGGGGCCGGGGGCGGCGTCAGGCCAGGAGCAGCATCCACACGCCCAGACCGGTGACGGCGAGGTTGACCAGGCCGAACACGACCACCCACAGGGTGCCGGGCAGGCCGGTGAGCCGGGCCAGCTGGTCGGCGTCGGAGTGCGGGGAGGGCTGGCGCACGCGCTGGCGCTGGAGCTCGAACACCGGGCGGATGCCGGCGAACAGCAGGAACCAGATGAACAGGTAGGCGAAGGCCGCCTGGACCTCGCTGGGGGTGAACCAGCTGATCCCGAACACGACCGCGCCGGTGCCCACCACCGAGAGCACGCCGTAGAGGTTGCGGATCATCAGGAGCATCGCGGCCAGCACCACCAGGCTCAGCCACAGCAGCGCGGTGATGTGGTCGGTCATGAGCACGACGATGCCGAGCAGGCCGATGACCGACGAGGCGACGTACCCGGCGAAGACCGTGAGGACCATGCCGACGCCGGTCGGCTTTCCGCGCGAGACGGTGACACCCGAGGTGTCGGAGTGCAGGCGGATCGCCGTGAGCTGGCGTCCGCTGAGCAGCGCCACCAGGGCGTGGCCGCCCTCGTGGGCGATGGTGACGACGTTGCGGGCCACCCGCCACACGGGGTTGAACAGCACGGCCGCCAGGGCGAGCACCGCGGCGCCGATGACGATCCACTGCTCCGGCTCGGGTTGGGTGGTCAGCACCTCCTGCCAGACGTCACCGAAGGTCGTTTCCACCAGTGGTCCCCCAACTGCGTCTCGACGGCTCTCCCGGCCCGGACGGGCCGGGGCACTGCCCGAACTCTAGCGATCCGCCGGGACGGGCCCGAACGGCGCGGATCGGTGCGGAATGTGAGACGGCCGCGGCGGGTCGGCGGTTCGTCCGGACGGCCGAAAGCGGCGGACGGGGGCGGACGCGTGCCACGCTTCGTCGGAGATGTGTCCCGAACCGGGGCGATGAACTGGCCAAACCACTCCGCGCGACCTACAGTCGCAACCGTTGGCTATTGACCAACTACTAAGAGTGAGGAACTTCCGTGAAACGGATCGCTGGAATCGCCCTGATGACGCTCACCGCCGGTGCGGCCCTCGGCCTCGCCGCGGCGCCCGCCTCGGCCGGCGGCCACGACGGCTACGGGTACGACCACGAGCGTCCCGCCCTGGTCCAGGGCCACGAGGGCTACGGCTACGACCTCGAGCGCCCCGCCCAGGTCCAGGGCCACGGCCACGGCCACGGCCACGAGGGCTACCCCGGCTACGGCGACATGCGTCCCGCCCTGCTCCAGGGCCACTCCGGTTACGGCTACTACTAGCCGCACCCGTGACCGAAGGCGCGGCCCGGCTCCGGCCGGGACCGCGCCCCCTCCGGTCATCCGCGCTCGGCCAGCTCCTTCAGGCGCACCAGGGTCGCCTCGATGCCCCGGGCGTTGCGCGCGGGCATCCCGCCCAGCACGTAGAACAGCGGGAACCCCCGGGAGTAGTCGAAGGTCTCGGTCACCCGCGTCCCGCCCCCGGGCAGCTCCTCCAGCTCGTACCGCCACCGGTGCGGGCCGAAGTGCCGCCAGGCGATGAGGCGGTCCTTCTCGTACTCCACCACCCGGTTGGTCATCCTGTACGGCAGGCCGAACATCTTCATGTCCATGCCGAACCGCGCGTCCTGGACCAGCTCCGGCGGACCGAAGAGGCTGCCGCGCACGGTCCCCGATCCGTCGATCTCCGGGTGCCGGGCGGGCGACGCGAGGATCTCGAAGATCCGGGCGGCGGGAGCGTCGACCACCGCGCTCCGGGAAACCTTGTATTCAGCCATGCGGCCATCATGGCAGCACGCCCTGAAGGGATCCTTCCCGCCTCCCGGACCGCACTCACGGCCTGTTCTTTGGGTGCTCTCCTGCGCCGCTGGGGGTTCGTGAGGCGCCCGGCGGGGTTCTGGAGGCCCGGAGGAGATGTCCGAGGAACGAGGATGTCGACGCAGGGCCGAAGGTTCCCGCCCTCGGGGGGCGCCGAACAAGGTAGCCGAACTGCGGCCGCAGGCCGTCCGTTGAGGGCGGTGGCGGGCGACGGGCGGGCCGAAGCGCAGCGGAGGTTCAAATGAACACGCCCTATCCCCGGACCGCGTGCCTCTCCACGCCGGCCAGCTCCCCGGCGGCCACGTGGACCACCCAGAACGACCCCTTGCGCAGTCCCAGCTGCTGGGTGATCGGCGCCCCCAGCCGGGTGAGCGCCTCCTCCATCAGGTCCGGGATCAGCTCCCCGTGCGTGCACACCACCGTGGGCCGCCCGGCGCCGAGGATCTCGGCGAACGCCTCGCGGGCGCCCTTGACGTCGTAGGGCGGGGTGCCCTCCCGGACCGTGAAGGCCCGTTCGGTGCGCATCTGCACGTCCGCCTCCACCGTGTACGGCAGCATCGACTCGGTGCAGCGCGCCGCCGCCGACGACACCACCTCGGGCCGCCCGTAGGCGCCCAGCACCCGCGGCAGGGCCAGGGCGTCGGCCCGGCCGACCTCGTCCAGGGGGCGCAGCAGGTCGCTGTCGTCCCAGGTGCGCTTCTCCCCCGCCGACAGGTGCCGGAGCAGGATGACCGGGAAGGTCGCCGCGGGTCCGGCCCGGAAGTTGTCCAGGACCTCCACGTCGTGGTCGTAGGTGAGGCGTTCGCGCGCCTCCCCCACCGGGACCCACTCGACCCGGTCGACCTCCTCGTTGGCCTGGTAGTCGATGGCCCCGCCGGCTTCGGCGGGGGTGGCCGCCCACCACTCGACCTGCTTGGGCCAGCCGTCCTTGAGGTAGCGCTGCGGGGGCAGGCGGCGGCCCAGCACGGGGTTCAGGCCGGTCTCCTCCTGCACCTCGCGGACCGCGCCGATGATGGGGTGCTCGCCGTTCTTGAGCTTGCCCTTGGGCAGGGTCCAGTCGTCGCGGGCGGGCCGCCGGATGAGGACGACCTCGGTCCCGGCGTCCCCCTCGCGCCACAGCAGGGTGCCGCCCGCCCGGATGGGCTCCAGGTAGCCGCCGACCGCAGCGGTGCGGGGCGGGAAGGCGCTGGTCACCCTGACCTCGCCGGCCCCCTCCGCGGGGGTGTCGCCCTCCGCGCTCATCCGCCCTCCACCACCCGCAGGTGGCGGTCGCCGCGCAGGCTGTCCTGGAGGTCCACCAGGGGCTGCCCGTCGGGGGCGTGGGTGACCCGGTCCCAGATGCCGTCGGGCTGCAGGCGCCACGAGGACGTGTCGTCGGACATCGCCAGGTCCATCAGGCCGATGAGCCTGCGGCACTGCTCCCCGTCGGAGATGCGGACCAGCGCCTCCACCCGGCGGTCGAGGTTGCGGGGCATGAGGTCGGCGCTGCCGATCCACACCTGGGGGCGCCAGCCGTTGGCGAACACGAAGATCCGCGAGTGCTCCAGGAAGCGGCCCAGGATGCTGCGGACCCGGATGTTGTCCGAGAGGCCGGGCACCCCGGCGCGCAGGACGCAGCTGCCGCGCACCCACAGGTCGACGCTGACCCCGGCCTGGGAGGCGCGGTAGAGGGCGTCGATGATCTCCTCGTCGACCAGCGAGTTGACCTTGATGCGGATGTGCGCGGGCTCGCCCTTGAGGGCGTTGTCGGTCTCGACGGAGATCTGCTGGAGCAGGCCCTCGCGCAGGGCCGCGGGCGCCACCAGCAGCCTGCGGTAGTGCTTCTTGCGGGAGAACCCGGTGAGGCTGTTGAACAGGTCGCTGACGTCCTCGCCCACCTCGGAGGAGGCGCTGAACAGGCCGAAGTCCTCGTAGATGCGGGCGGTGCTGGGGTTGTAGTTGCCGGTGCCGACGTGGCAGTAGCGGCGCAGCAGCCCGTCGTCGTCCTTGCGGATGACCATGGACAGCTTGCAGTGGGTCTTGAGGCCGACCACGCCGTAGACGACGTGGCAGCCCGCGTGTTCGAGCTTGCGGGCCCACTGGATGTTGTTCTGCTCGTCGAAGCGGGCCTTGATCTCGACCAGGACCACGACCTCCTTGCCCTCGCGGGCCGCCTCGATGAGCGACTCCACTATGGGCGAGTCGCCGCTGGTGCGGTAGAGGGTCTGCTTGATCGCGACGACCTTGGGGTCGCCGGCGGCCAGGGCGAGGAACCGCTCCGTGGTGGTGGCGAAGGACTCGTAGGGGTGGTGGACCAGCACCTCGCGCTCGCGGATGGTGGCGAACAGGTCCCCGGAGGTGAGCGCGCGCGGCTCGACCGGGACCATCGGCGTGTAGTGCAGCTCGGGGCGGTCCAGGTCGGCGATCTGGGCCAGGCCCGCCAGGTTCAGCGGACCGGGGACCCGGTAGATCTCCTCCTCCTCGGCGCCCAGCTCCTCGGCGAGGATCGCCAGCGTGTCGTCGCTGATGTCCTCCTCGACCTCCAGCCGCACCAGCGGCCCGAAGCGGCGGCGCAGCAGCTCGTTCTCCAGGGAGGTGACGAGGTCGTCGGTCTCGTCCTCGTCGACCTCCAGGTCGGAGTTGCGGGTGACCCGGAAGGCGTGGTGGTCCACGACCTCCATGCCCTCGAAGAGCTGGGGCAGGTGGGCGGCGATGATGTCCTCGACCGGCACGAAGCGGCCGCCGCCCTTGGTGCTCAGCTCGATGAACCGGGGCAGCGAGCCGGGCACCTTGACCCGGGCGAACATGCGGCGCTCGTCGCGCGGGTCGCGGACGGTCACGGCCAGGTTGAGCGACCGGCCGGAGATGTAGGGGAAGGGGTGGGCCGAGTCCACCGCGAACGGCGTGACCAGCGGGTAGATGGAGCGGCGGAAGTACCCGTGCAGGTACTCGCGTTCGGCGGCGTCGAGGTCGTTCCAGCGCACGATGCGGATCCCGACCTCGCGCAGGGCGGGGGCGACGCTGTTCTGGAAGCAGGCGGTCTGCCGCAGCACGAGGTCGTGGGTGAACTCGGAGATCCGTTCGAGCAGGTCGCGGGGGTGGTGTCCGCTCGACGAGGCGACGGAGAGCCCGGTGGCGAGCCGGCGCTTGAGGCCGGCGACGCGGACCATGAAGAACTCGTCGAGGTTGCTGGAGAAGATGGACAGGAAGCGGGCGCGCTCCAGCAGGGGGATGTCCTTGTCCTCCGCCAGTTCGAGGACCCGCTGGTTGAAGCGGAGCCATCCCTCCTCGCGGTCCATGAAACGATCGGCGGGGAGACCTCGGGGCTCGGTGGTGCTGGGACCGGCTGGCGTCGATACGGGTTCCGTGCTCACAGCTGGCAGACTCCCCCCTTTTCATGACCGGCCGGTGACATCCCCGTGAGGGGGAAATGACCGCGACACGACCGCTATGGACCTTCTGTACCCAGATGCACACGAACACCTGCACTTACCGAGCATAGATTGCGCAGGTTTCGGCCCATGCACGTGACAACGGCCGGAATAGGGAAGAAAAGGCGAGCCGACACACCGGACCACCGACCGAACATTCGGACTTTTCGGACCTAAGGCGCGATTCCGCCCTACATCATCACAGGTTCCAGATCGGGGGGCGTGAGGATGAGGAACACGCCGATCCGCAACAGTACGTTGAGCCAGGTGTTGCGGAAGCACAGCCACAGGTAGCCGTAGAGCAGGCTCGCCGTGCCGTAGGTGAGCAGGGCCAGCCCCAGGTCGTAGACCGGGCCGTGCCCGGGGAGCTGGGCCACCGGGTCGTAGGGCTGGATGATCGCGTACATGAGGGCGAAGAGGATCGAGGTGGCCACGATCCCTCCCCACGGCCCCATGATGATCTCCAGCCTCGTCTGCACCATCCCGCGGAAGAAGATCTCCTCGCACACGGAGATCAGCGCGAACGCCAGCACGAACCCGAAGAGCGGGAACGAGGGCTCGGGCAGGCCGTTGACGGGGACCAGGATGTAGCCGACCAGCGCCAGCACGAGGACGACCGGGACCAGGCCCAGCCACCGCCAGGGCTGCTCGACCTTGAGGGCGATGGAGGGCATGGCGGTCCCGCGGCCGTCCAGGACCACCCCCGAACGGTCCATGACCAGCAACGGCAGCGTGAACAGGAACAGCAGCCGCGACACCAGGGACGACGACATCTCGAGGTCGGCCCCGATCTCCGCCCCGTACATGTGCAGGATGGTGCTGAGCACGAACAGGCACAGCACGAACCCCACCAGGAACAGGGCCAGCCAGCCGAGCTCGCGGTTGATGGGGTGGGTCTGCATGGCGGCGGCGATGCGCCGGTCCAGTTCCGCCCGCTCGCCGAACGCCCCGACCAGCCCCCAGGCCACCAGGCCCCCCAGGAGCATCGGCCCCCAGGAGATCAGGAACAGGACCGGGGTTCCGAAGATGTCGTGGCGCAGGCCGGGATCGACGGCCAGGGTCACCGCGATGACCAGGAGGGCCGCCGCCGTCCACCCGGCCAGCCCCCATCTTCGCACCATGGTCACAAGAGTCCCCCCTGCCTCAGAACACCCATTCTGCCCAGGAGGAAACCAAAAGCTACTTTACGACTACGGTATGTCGCCATCGAAGACCCCGGGGGCGGGCGGGCCCGCGGCCCGCCCGCCCCGGGGAACGGCGCTCCGGTCAGTGCCCGTTGTCCAGCACCGAACGGAGGAACTCCTTGGTGCGGTCCTCCCTGGGGTCGCCGAAGATCTCGTCCGGCGTCCCCTCCTCGGCGATCCGGCCCTTGTCGAACATGAGCACCCGGTGAGACACGTCCCGCGCGAACCCCATCTCGTGGGTCACGCACAGCATCGTGATGTCCGTGGTCTCGGCGACCGTGCGCAGCACGTCGAGCACCCCGGCCACCAGTTCCGGGTCCAGCGCCGAGGTCACCTCGTCCAGCAGCAGGATCTCCGGCCGCATCGCCAGCGCGCGGGCGATCGCCACCCGCTGCTGCTGGCCGCCGGAGAGCTGGGAGGGGTGGGCGTCGATCTTGTCCGACAGCCCCACCAGGTCCAGCAGCTCCTCGGCCCGGGCGTCCGCCTCCCCCCGGGACAGGCCCAGCACGTGGACCGGGGCCTCGGTGAGGTTCTTGCGGACCGTCATGTTCGGGAACAGGTTGAACTGCTGGAACACCATCCCGATCCGCTTGCGGCGCGGGCGCAGGTAAGCCTCGTTGGCCGGGACCAGCCGGCCCCCGCGGGACATGTGGCTGAACGGCTCGCCGTCCACCTCGATCAGGCCGTCGGTCACCTTCTCCAGGGTCATGAGCAGGCGCAGGATGGTCGTCTTCCCCGAGCCGCTCGGCCCGATCAGGGTGACCCTCTCGCCGGGGGAGACCGAGAAGTCCAGGTGGTCCAGCACGGTGAGGTCGCCGAAGCGCTTGACCACCTGGTCGAAGTTGATCAGCGCCGAAGTGTCAGACGGCGGCATAACGTCGCTCCAGTCGTCGGATGATGATCGCGGAGGGGATGCTGACCAGGAGGAACAGGAACCCGACCACGGTGTAGGCCTCCACGATGCGGAAGTCCGCGCTGCCGACCTGGCGCGCGGTGGCGAGCAGCTCGACCACGGTGATCGCCAGCAGCAGCGGGGTGTCCTTGAACATGGCGATGAGGTAGTTGCCCAGCGCCGGGATGACCTTGCGGATCGCCTGGGGCAGCACCACCGCGCCCCAGGTGCGCGAGGCGGGCAGGCTGAGCGCCCGGGCCGCCTCCCACTGGCCCTTGGCCACGCCCTCGATCCCGGAGCGGTACACCTCGGCGGTGTAGGCCGCGTAGTGCACGCCCAGCACCACGATGCCCACGGTCAGCGCCGACACCGTGGACGGCGCCAGCGCGAACACGAACACCAGCTGGACCAGCAGCGGGGTGGTGCGGACGAACTCCATGACGGCGTGCACGGCGGTCCCGACCACCGGCACCCGGCGGACCATCGCGATGGCCAGCCCCAGCACCAGGGCGATGAGGTAGCCGAGCAGGGTCGCCTGGACGGTGACCGCCAGTCCCCGCATGAGGTCGGGCAGGACCCGGAAGGTCCATTCGAAGTCCCAGAACATCTACTTCGCACCCCCCGACGTGGTGAGCGCGGGCGGCCGCAGCAGGCCCAGGATCCCCCGGCCCCCCGGTGGTACGCGCCCCAGCCGGTGGTTGGCCCGGCGCTCCAGCAGGCGCACGCCGAAGATGAGCACCTGGGCGATGAGGAAGTACAGGATCAGCGCGCCGCTGAAGGCGAGCACCGTCTCCCCGGTCGCCTGGCGCATCCGCTCGGCGATGGCGCTGATGTCGGCGACGCCGATGAGGTAGGACACGGCGGTGGCCTTCATCAGCTCGATGGACAGGTTGCCGAAGGTCGGCAGCATCTGCGCCCAGGCCTGCGGCAGGATCACCAGGCGCATGCGCTGGAACCAGGTCATGTCCAGGGCGACGGTCGCCTCGAACTGGGCCTTGGGCACGGCCTTGATCGCACCGCGCACGACCTCGGCCCCGTAGGCGCCGATGTTGAGGCCCACCGCGATGATCGCCGCGAACCGGCCGTCCAGCTGGTAGCCGGTCAGGACGGGCAGCGCGTACGCCATCCAGAACATCAGCACCAGCGCGGAGACCCCGCGGAAGACCTCGACGTAGGTCGTGGCCACGGCCCGCGGCAGCCACTCGGGGCGGGTGCCCAGGATGCCGAAGAACAGGGCCAGGACGAACGCCAGCGCGAGACCGCCGGCGGTCAGCTGGATGGTGACCCAGGCGCCGTCCAGGTAGATCGGCAACCGCTCGATGAGGAAATCCACGAGGGATCAGCCCTCACAGAGCTCGGCGGTGGTGGTGCCGTCGGGCAGGTCGGCCTCGGTGAAGCCCCACTCCTCGCCCAGCTCCAGCAGGCGGCCGCTCTCGGTGAACTCGGCGATGACCCGGTTCATCTCCTCCAGCAGCCCCTGCTCGGCGGGGCGCACGCACAGGCCGCCCCAGCCCTTCTCCTCGCGGCCGTCGATCTCCGGGAAGAAGGGCTCGGTGACCTCGAAGTCGCCGCCCCGGTCCTGGAGCAGGTAGTGGTGGGAGACGCTCAGCATGGAGACGGCGTCGACCCGGCCCGACTCCAGCAGCTCGTAGCCGGTGGTCTGGTCGGGGATCAGCTCCATCTGGCCCGCCGGGACGCCGAAGTGCTCCGCGTAGCCCTGCTCCACCGAGGCGTTGAGCACCGCGAGCCGCAGGTCGGAGTTGTCCACGAAGTCCGTGAAGTGGCTGATGTCGTGCGGGTTGCCGGACTCCACCATGAACGCCTCGGGCGAGGTGGCGGTGGGCTCGGTGAAGGCGACCTGTTCGCAGCGCTCCGGGGTGATGAACATGCCCGCGGCGATCACGTCGAACTGGCTGGCCTGGAGACCCGGGATGAGCCCGTCCCAGGCGACCGGGTTGGCCCGGATCTCGGGGACGCCCAGCTCCTCGAAGACCGCCTGGGCGACCGCCGGGGACTGGCCCGCCGGGTTGTTGTCGCCGTCCACGAAGCCGAACGGGATCTCGTTGGCCAGCCCGACGTTGACGAAGCCCTGCTCGCGCAGCCTGTCCAGGAGTCCGGTGTCGGCCTGTCCGCCGCCGCCGGCGCCCCCTCCTCCGCCGTTCTCGACGCGTGTGCACGCGGCGAGCCCGAGGGTGATCGCCCCCACGCCGGCCAGGCGGAACGCGTCCCGGCGCCCGGGGGCCCGTCGACTGTTCGCTGATACCTGCATCTTCACTCTCACTCCTCGCATCGCTCGCGCGGTCCGTCGCGCTCCGCGGGTGGTCCCGCTCGGCGCCGCGCCGTGGAGTCTCGGCCCCGCCGCTGGTCGGCGGCCGGTCCGGCTCCGGTACGGGGGTCTCCCTCCCCGAGGCCCTCCGGAGGTAACGACCCCCGGGTGGTCCGTTATGTACTGGTTATTCAATGGGCGGTACAACGACCGCGGATGCACCGGTATCTACCCCGTCGCAGTACATCCGTCACCCCGGGTGACGGAAAGCGGGAGCGGTCCCGGGCTGACCCGGGACCGCTCCCGCGGGGGCCTCTCCTCAGGGAGGGCCCGGTCAGTCCGTTTCCACGACCAGCGGGTAGACGCCGTTCTCATCGTGGACCTCGCGGCCGGTCACCGGCGGGTTGAACACGCACAGCACCCGGAAGTCGGTCTTGGGGCGGACGGTGTGCCGCTCGTGGCCGTTGAGGAGGTAGAGGGTGCCGGGGGTGATGATGTGCTTCTCCCCCGTCTCCTCGTTGGTCAACTCGGCCTCGCCCTCGATGCAGTGGACCAGCTCGACGTGGTTGGCGTACCAGAACGTCGACTCGGTACCGGCGTAGAGCACGGTCTCGTGGAAGGAGAAACCGACCTTCTCCTTGGCCAGGACGATGCGTCGACTGCGCCAGTTCTCCGTCTTGATGTCCGCCTCGGTGTCGGTGATCTCGTCCAGGCTGCGAACGATCACGGGATTCCTCCTCATCGGTGCGCTCGGGTGCGCACATGGCTGTCGTGTACGGCACGGGGCCGGCCGGCCACCCCCACGGGCGGCCGACCGGCCCCGAGCGGTGTCCGTGTGTCAGGCGGGCTGGGCGACCTTGACGGCGGCGCGCGCCGCGTCGGCCATGATGTCCAGGCCCGCCGTCAGCTCCTCCTCCGTCATGGTGAGCGGGGGCAGGAGCTTGGCGACCTCGTCCTCGGGACCGGAGGTCTCCAGCAGCAGGCCGCGCTCGAAGGACTCGGCGGCGACCCGCTTGGCCACGGAGGTGTCGGTGAACGCCAGCCCCCGGGCCAGGCCCCGGCCGCGCACGTGCGCGCCCAGGTCGACGTGCTCGGCGGCCATCTCGTCCAGGCGGGCGGCCACGAGGTCGCCCTTGGCCTTGGTCGCGGCGCTGAAGGCGTCGTCCGTCCAGAAGCGGCGCAGCGCCTCGGTGCCGGTGACCATGGCCGGGTTGAAGCCGCGGAAGGTGCCGTTGTGCTCCCCGGGCTCCCAGACGTCGAGCTCGCGCTTGAACAGCGTCAGGGCCATGGGGAGACCGTAACCGCTGATGGACTTCGACAGGGTGACGATGTCCGGAACGATGCCGGCCTCTTCGAAGCTGAAGAAGTCGCCGGTGCGCCCGCAGCCCATCTGGATGTCGTCGACGATCATGAGCATGTCGTGCTCGCGGCACAGCTCCGAGAGCTCGCGCAGCCACTGGGCGCCGGCCACGTTGATGCCGCCCTCGCCCTGGATGGTCTCGACGATCACCGCGGCGGGCTTGTCCAGGCCGCTGCCGCTGTCCTCCAGCAGGCTGCGCAGCCACAGGAAGTCCGGGGTGCGCCCGTCCATGTAGTTGTCGAACGGCATGGTGGCCACGTGGCCCAGCGGCACGCCCGCGCCGCCGCGCTTCATCGAGTTCCCGGTGACGGCCAGGGCCCCCAGGGTCATGCCGTGGAAGCCGTTGGTGAAGTTGACGATCGTCTCGCGGCCGGTGTACTTGCGGGCCAGTTTGAGCGCGGCCTCGACGGCGTTGTTGCCCGCCGGGCCGGGGAACTGGACCTTGTAGTCCAGGCCGCGCGGCCGGAGTACGACCTCCTCGAAGGTCGCGAGGAAGTCGCGTTTGGCGACGCTGTAGGCGTCCAGGCTGTGGACGATGCGGTCCTCGGTGAGGTAGCGGATGAGCGCGGTCTTCAGCTCCGGGTTGTTGTGCCCGTAGTTGAGCGATCCGGCTCCCGCGAAGAAGTCCAGGTAGGGACGGCCCGACTCGTCGTAGACGTGGCTTCCGACGGCCCGGTCGAAGACCGCCGGCCAGTTCCGGCAGTATCCGCGGACTTCGGATTCCAGGCGCTCGAAGGTCTCCATCGTGGGTTCCT
Organism: Nocardiopsis sp. MT53; assembly: GCF_019598965.1. Lineage (NCBI taxonomy): Bacteria > Bacillati > Actinomycetota > Actinomycetes > Streptosporangiales > Nocardiopsidaceae > Nocardiopsis > Nocardiopsis sp. MT53. Next base: position 1,189,498 of record NZ_CP080599.1, read on the forward strand.
CGGTTCCTTTCCCCAGGTTCGTGGGCTCATGGCGTGGCCGCTCGATGGGTTGGTCGACGCGGTGCGGATGGCCGGTCACACGTGTGCTTCGTCGGGGAGACCCAGGGGTCCGATGCGCACGAGGTCTTCGGGCTCGTGTGAGTCTCCATTCTCCTTCGGGAAGTGCTCCTCGGAGAAGAGTGCGGACCATGTGATCCGGGCCCGGCGGTCGCGCGCGAACGATGCGAAGAGCGCTCGCGACGCGGTGTTGTCCGGGGTGACGGTCGCCTCCAGGTGGTCGATGCCCCGTTCGACGATCCGGTCACCGATGAAGTCGAGCATGAGTCGGGCCAGTCGGCGGCCCCGGTGGGCCGGGTCCACGGCGACCTGCCAGAGGAAATAGGTGTCCGGGCTGTCAGGTCGCACGTAACCGGTGACGTAGGCGATGGGACGACCGGCCTCGTCGCGGGCGACGACGCTGGTCGCGGCGAAATCCCGGCACCAGAGGGCGTAGGCGTACGGGGAGTTGACGTCCATCCCCGCCTCCCGCGCCAGGGCCCACAGGTGCGGGCCGTCCTCGGGGCCGGGATGTGCCAGGCGCACGTCCCCACGGCCCGCGGCCCCGGCGCTCTGCGCGGAGCCGTGCGCTCCCTCGTCGGTTCGGTCGCGGGCTTGGAGATTCGTTCGTAGATGCGGCACGTCGATTGAAACTAGCGAACGAAAGTCAATGGGATGACGAGATGGTCCGCCGCGGATGTTTCATCGAAAGGCGACCGGGTAGGGCTTGTTTCTTTAGCCCGATTCCAAGGCCGTGACCAGGGCTTTCGCGGACCGCGCGGTGGAGCGCGCAAAGTCGGCGCACACGCCGCCCAGCAGGGGATTCGGTACCACCTCCGCGCGGCGGCCGCGTGTCGGCGCCGTGCCGGGGCGCCGCGGGCGGAAGAATGCGCGTGGTGGCCGTCAGGGTCAAACATAGAGCCTGGACGAGCAATATTAAGCGTGCGTTAAGTCACATCAATTCGGTGGAAACCTCGCGACATAACGTCTTCCCGACACAGGGGAGGCGACGCCCGGATGTCACGCCCCCGTAACGCGGATGTCACGGAGGCCGTCCCGGGGTCGGAGAAAGCCGCTCTGCGCAGGGGGTTCGCCCCGGCACCGGAACGGGGCCGCCGCGACCCGGCCGTGACCCGGCCCCGGCCGCCGCCGGGCCCCGTGCGCCCCGGAATCCGACCAAGGTCCCTGGAGAAACGGCGGAGTTCCAGGAAGACCCCCTGTAGTACGACCCGATGTAGTACTACACTTAGTCGCATCGCTTCGCCGCAGTTCCGGAGCGGCCGGACACCCTACGGCCGTCCCGGTGCTCCGACCTTCGGAGCCGCGGCACGGCGCGAGACTTCCGCCGACCCGGCCGTGGAGGACACGGCGCGGGCCACCGGCCACGGACCGACAGCCACGGATCGGAGGCGCCCGTGAACCGCCTGTACCACGAGAGCGAGGACTGGGTCACGCAGGGACGTTGCCGTGCGTACGACCCCGAGATCTTCTTCCCGGTGAGCTCCACCGGTATCGGCAGGGCCGATACCGAGCAGGCCCTCGCCGTCTGCCGCAGCTGTACTGTTCGCCCGGAATGCCTGCGGTGGGCGCTGCGATCCGGGGAGGCCCACGGAGTCTGGGGTGGGACCACCCCGGAGGAGCGGCGCTACATGCGCCGCGAGTTGGCCCCCGCGGTCTGAGACCGGCCCGGGAAGAAGGACCCGTCCCACGACGGGGAGGCCGCCGGATGCGCGGGGGATCGCATCCGGCGGCCCGTCGTGCCCTTGCGGGCGAATCGGACAGGATCTAGGTTTTCTCACGTGCGACCCGCCCATGGCACACTCCGTCTGCTGCGCACGGCCTCCCTGGCCGGTGCGTGCACGGGGCTCGCCTGGGTCGGACACAACCTGTGGGCCGCCGAGCCCGCGGGGGCGGCCGGGTTCGCCCTGGCGACCGCCTTCCTCACCCCCGTGCTGTGGCACTTCACCCGCATGATGCGCGGCTTCGGCGAGATCCTCGCCGTCATGTCCTGCGCCCAGGTCGTCCTGCACCTGATCCTCCAGGGGTCGGCCGACCCCGCCTTCGCGACCTTCGACACCGGCGCCGACCATTCCGGCCACGGGGTGCTCGCGCACGCCTTCGGCCTCGCCCCCGGCATGCTGCTGGCGCACCTGTGGGCGGCGCTGCTGGCATCGGCGCTGCTGGCGCGCGGGGAGGCGGCGCTGTGGTTCCTGGCCGCCCTGCTCTCGCGCGCGCTGCCCCCGGCGAGCGCCCGCGACCTCTCCCTTCCCCCCGCTCCCGCGGCCGTCGCGCCCGCTCCCGCGGCGGCGCCGGCCGCGCCCGCGCTCACGGCGCACCCGCCGCGCGGCCCGCCCGCCCCTCCCCCGCCGCACGAGTCCCGGGACCCCGCGTCCCCCGGACTCCGGGCGGCCTGGGAGACGAGACCGGCAGGCGCCGCCGTGCGGCCGCCCCGGTGCGGAACGAGCCCGAGAGAAGAAGAGAAGAATGACCCGCAACCACACCTCCCCCCTGCGGCGCGCCCTGGTCCCGGCCGCCGTTCTGGCCGCCGCCCTGGTCGCGGCGCCCGCGCCCGCGCTCGCCCACGACGTCCTGACCGGGTCGAACCCGGAGGACGGCGCGACCCTGGACACCGCTCCCGAGGAGGTCGTGCTCTCGTTCAACAACGCGCCCATGGAGGGCGGCTCCGGCAGCGCCGTGGTCGTCACCGGCCCGGACGGGGAGACCACCTACGAGGACGGCGACCTGGTGTTCGACGGGCTGGACGTGTCCGTGGGCCTGTCGCCGCTGGACGAGGCGGGCGAGTACACGATCGGGTACCGGGTGGTGTCCTCCGACGGCCACCCGATCCAGGGCAGCCTGACCTTCACTGCGACCGAGGAGGCCGTCACGGCCGCCGCCCCGGCGGAGGAGTCCGCGGAGCCGGCCGAGGACGCCGGCGCGTCCGCCGCGGAGGAGTCCCCCGCCGAGGTCGAGGCCTCCGAGGCCGCGGCCGAGGACGAGGGCGGGAGCTCCCTGCCGGTGGGCCTCATCGCCATCGTCGCGGTGGGAGTGATCGCGATCGCCGCCGTCGCGGTGGTCGCCCTGCGCCTGCGCAAGGGCTCCTCTACCCAGTAGGGGCCGGAACCGGAAGGGCCCGCACACCGATCGGTGTGCGGGCCCTTCCGGCGTTGCGGGATACGGGGCGGCGGCCGTCAGACGCGGCGGGCGAGCAGGATGCTGATGTTGTCCTTGCCGCCCGCCTCCATGGCGGCCTGCCACAGGGCGTGAACGGCGGCCTCGTCGCTGCCGGCCTCGGCGATCATCCGCTCCATCTCCTCCGGGAGCACCAGGTCGGAGAGGCCGTCGCTGCACATCAGCCAGGCGCTGGGGTCGGCGGCGTCGTCGCGGCCCACGTGCGGGACCATGCTGCCGCCCGAGCTCCCGCCCAGGGACTGGGTGATGAAGTTGGTGGTGACGGGGCGGCCGTCCTCGGAGGGGGGCAGCGCCGGGGAGTCGTCCTCGGAGAGCTGCACCAGGCGGCGCCCGTCCAGGCGGTAGGTGCGGGAGTCGCCGACGTTGAACCAGAAGTTGCCGTCGCTGTTGAGCAGCACGCCCGCGACGGTGGTCCCCATCCCGGCGAACTCGGTGTGCTGGAGCGCGTGGTCCTTGATCTCCTCGTCGATGTTGCTCAGCAGCTGGGCGATCTCGTCCGGGCCGCCGAGCCGCGGCCCCATCTCCGCCATGCGGTGCACGGCGTGCTCGGAGGCGATCTCACCGGCCGCCTGGCCGCCGATGCCGTCGGCGACCGCCAGGATGACGGGTTCGCTCACCGGCAGCACGCAGCGGACCGGAGAGGTCATGTTCGCACTGGCGACGGTCAGGGCCCCCATGACGATGGCGTCCTCGTTGGCGGGACGGATAGCGCCCCGGTGCGTGAGGGCCGTGACGATGACTTCCCCACCAGCGACACCCATACGCCCTTCCTCCCGTTTCGTCGGCCGTGGCCGCTGCCCGACTCGTGCGCCGGACCCTTGGTCGAATCCCGTTCAACGTCTGGATTCTGCAACCGTACCGAGCCACTGCCGGGGTAGGTCAAAATCCGGGTACATCATGACGGAAAACACCCGGATATGCAGTTCCAGCACGGGATTCGAGTGCCGAAAGCGCTGCCCGGAGTACGTGTTGCTCCGCATTGACAGTAGCGGCCGCGGCGGGTGTCCGGCAGGGCCCCCCGTACCCTGCTTCACGGGCGGCCGCGATCCTTCGGTTCGCGGTGTCCGACAGCGGCCGGGAGCCCTCCTCCGGTTGTCCCCGGCGGCGGAGTCTGGCACAATGACCTCGTTGGGTGTCTAAGACGCAGACACACACGACCACCACTGTGCATCCACATACGGTCACGCACGGTGGCGAACGGTATCCCTTCGAACAGGTCGTCTGGTGTGGTTCCCGTGCGTCTGCCCTTCTCCTTCCTTTCTCTTTCCCTTTCCCCCCTTCCCTGCGACGGGTGTCCCGCACCCGTCCCCCGGGCCGTCGGGCATCCACCGCCGGGCGCCCTCCTTCGGCGTGCCCGCCGACGGTGAGCCGACCGCCCTTTCGAACCATCCGCCCGTCCCGGGGGACTCCGACCCCGCTCCGGAGTCCCCCGGGCATCCCGACGGGCACCCGCCCTCGCCTAGGAGTTCAGCCTCGTGAAGATCGCGATGATCGCCGAACACGCCAATCCTCTCCCCGCCCACCGGGGCGAACCGGCCTGCCCCGCGAGCCTGCACCTGTGCGCCCTCACCCGACAGCTGGCCAAACGCGGCCACAAGGTCACCGTCTACGTCCGCCGCAGCGACCCGGACCAGCCCGAGGGGCGCACCCGGATGGCGCGCGGCGTCTCCGTGACCCACCTCGACGCGGGCCCGGCCAGGCCGCTGCACGAGCAGGAGCACGCCGAGCACACCGGCGCGTTCGGGACCGCCCTCGCCGCCGTCCTCGACGAGGACCGTCCCGACGTCCTGCACGCCATCGGCTGGACCAGCGGCCTGGCCGCCCTGCACGCCCAGGCGCACAGCGAGCGCGACCAGAGCTCGATCCCCCTGGTGCAGACCTTCCACTCGCTCAACGCCGGGGAGCAGCGCTCCGGCCTGGACAGCGACCCCCAGCGCGCCCGGATGGAGTCCATCCTGGCGTCCCGCGCCGACCGCGTGCTGGTCGGCTCCACCGACCAGCAGAACGAGCTGGCCCGCCTGGGCGTGCCCCGCCACCACGTGAGCGTCGTGCCGTTCGGCGTGGACACCGACCACTTCACCGTGGAGGGCGGCACCTCCTCCGAGCACTGGCGGTCCTCGCGCGGCGAGCGCCCCCGTCTGGTGGCGGTCACCTCCCCGGACCGCGCCGGCGGAGCCGAGCGCCTGGTGGACTCCCTGCTGCGGCTCCCCGAGGCCGAGCTGCTGCTGGTCTCCACCACCGCCCACACGAACGTCTCCCTGGACGAGGACGCCCGACGACTCGAACTCCGGGCCAAGGAGGCGGGCGTCGACGACCGCCTGCACCTGGTCGGCCCGGTGGAGCGCAAGGAGCTCCCGCGCCTGCTGCGCTCGGCGGACGTGTACGTGTCCGCCTCCTCCTACGACCCCTACGGAGGGGCCGTCCTGGAGGCCATGGCGTGCGGCCTGCCCGTGGTGGCCACCGCGACCGGGGCCGTCCCCGGCGCGGTCCTGCACCGCACCAGCGGCGTACTGATGCGGTTCGGCCACCCCGACGAGGTCGCCCGGGCCGTGCGCTCGGTGCTCGGCACCCCCACCATGAGCACCGCGTACGGCATCGCCGCGGTGGACCGAGCCCGTTCCCGGTTCACCTGGCAACGGATCGCGATCGAGACCGAGATCGCCTACGACCGCGCCCGGCCCCGTCCTGCCGAGCGCGACGAACTCGACGGGGAAGCGGACGGCCTCGTGCTGTCCGCCGCCGCGCACTGACCCTCGTGGCCCGTCTCGCTCCGTGTCCGCGTTACCGGCCCCCCGGTGTTCTCCCCGGGGGGCCGCAGCGGGTACACCTCGGACGGCGGTTCCCGCGCCCGGGAGCCGTGACCCCCGACCCGCCGACCACGGATCCATGACCTTCGAACACCAGGGCCTCCTCTTCCGCCGCGACCGGTGGTTCCGCGAGACGGTGACCGGGCTGCTCCGCGACGCCGGGGACGCCCGCACCGTCCTCGCCGTCTCCGACGAGCGCGCCGGCGCGCTGCTGTCCGCGCTGCCGGAGGACGCCCGCGCGCGCGTGCGCGCCGTGGACCGCGCCCGCCTGTACGCCTCCCCCGGGCGCGCCCTGGCGGCGCTGCACCGGCTCGCCTCGGCGCACCCGGAGGGCGTCCTCGTCATCGCCGAGCCCCCGGCCGTCCGCGGGGCCCTGGAGACCCGTGAGTGGCGGCGCTGGGAGTCGGTGCTGTGCACGGCCCTGGCCCCCGTTCGGATGCGCCTGGTGTGCGCGCACGACGAGCGCGCGCTGACGCCCCGCGACCGGGCCGCGGTGCTCGCCACCCACCCGGTGCTCATCGGCGCCGACGGGCCGTACCCGAACCCGTCGTACCAGGGGACGGCCGCGTTCGGCGCGCGGCCGCGCGCCCCGGAGCCGCTCCCGGTGCACGGGGCCGTCCACCGGCTGGAGATCGGCCCGTCGCTGCCGCGCCTGCGCCGGGAGCTGACCGCGCTGGGCGAGGCCGAGGGGATGGACGCCGACCAGGTGGAGCGCCTGGTGACGGCGGTCAACGAGCTGGCCGCGAACGTGCTGGAACACGGCGCGGGCAAGGGCGGCGTGCGGGTGTGGCGGACCGGGGACCGCTGGGTGTGCGACGTCTCCGACGAACGCGGCGGGCCGACCGACCCGCTGACCGGCTACCGGCCCTCGGACGGGCTGCGCCCCCGGGGCTACGGGCTGTGGATCACCCGGCAGATCTGCGACTTCCTGGAGATCACCGGCCGCGGCGAGGGGTCGTCGGTGCGCCTGCACTTCCTGGACGACCGGGTGGAGGACGTCCCGCTCGACGGGGCGTGGGGGGAGAAGGACCGCGAGGGCGTCCGCTGAGGGAGGTCCTCAGTCCTGGAGGTCCTCGACGGCCCCGTCGACGGTCTCGGCGATCGGGATGACCTGGTCGATCCCGGCGATCATGAACAGGCGCATCACCTGGCGCTGCGGTTCGGCGACCACCAGGCCCAGCCCCAGGTCGCGGGCCTGGCGGTAGGCGGCGACCAGGACTCCGATGCACCGGGAGTCGCAGAACCCGACCTTGGTGAAGTCGACGACCACTCCGTGCGGCGGGTCCGGCGACAGGATCCCGTCCAGCACCTCGGCGAGCGCGGGCGAGGTCACCGCGTCCATCTCCCCCACGGGGGTCACGACGACGATCCCGTCCTCGCGACGGATCGAGATGTCTGATGACGTCACGCTCGCCACTCCTTGCCGTCGGATCGGCCGGTCACGGCACCCGGCCCCTGCCCATCATGGCGTCTTTCGATCACGCTCGGGACTCGTCCGCCCCCGCGGAGGGTTCGGGACACCGCTCCGGGCCCCCGGCTCACCCACCCGAGGGGGCGGAGGGCCTGGCGCCCGCGTTCTCGGCCACGAGGTCGCGGGCGACGTCCACGACCCGCTTGCGGTTGCGCTGGGCGACCTCGCGCAGCGCCGCGAAAGCGGTGTCGGCGTCGCAGCCCCGGGCGTGCATGATGATGCCCTTGGCCTGGTCGATGACGGTGCGCGCGGACATGGCGCGGCGCATGTGCGCGCTCTGGCGCGCCTCGTCGGTGCGCCGCCCCACGTTGGCCAGCGACGCGGCGGCGTGCTCGGCGAGCAGCGCGGTCAGCGGGGCGACCACACCCTCGTCGAAGGCGTCCGGGCGCACGGAGTGCACCCCGAACGTGACCACCCGGTCCGCGTCGGCGCCGTCGCCGGGCAGCGGGCTGGGCAGGGTGAGGGAGGAGCGGTCCCCGCACTGCACGGCCATGCTGGTGTAGCGCGGCCAGCGGTGGGACTCGCGCAGCACGTCGCCCACCCGCACCTGGCGCATCTCGCGCACCGCCTCCACGGCCGGGCCCTGGTCGGTGGTGTACTGGTGCTCGAAGGCCGCGGCCAGGTCGGCGTGGGAGGCGCCGTAGTCGACGACGACGTGGCGCACCGAGCCGTCGGGCCCCGCCACCTCCCGCCAGACCACCACCAGCGCCGCCGAGCACCCCGGCACGCCGAGCGCGGCGGACCGGCCCATCTGGTCCAGAGCGCGTTCGAGGGTCGTGCCCTCGCTGTGCCCCAGCGCGCCGATGTCGCGGGCCAGGCGCTCGATCCACACGATCCGGCCTCCTTGCTTCTCCCAGGACCACGGTAGCCCCGTGCCGCCGCGGGAGGGCACATCCGTTAGCGTCGTGATGGTCATGGCCGACCGCGACGACAGGGAGTGCCCGCGTGCACCTGGCGGAGCTGCAACGAGAGATCACCGCTCTGGGCGAGCGCATCGCGGCCCTGCGCGATACGCACACCATGTACCCGGACGACGGGCAGAGCACGGCCGAGGCCGCGCTCGCCGAGCTGGAGTACGCCGAGCGCCTGCTCGGCGAGGCCGGCGGCCAACTGGCGCAGGCGCACGCCGAACCGCCCGAACAGCGCCGCCAGGGCGACGACGGCGACCGGGCGCTGCTGCGGGCCATGTTCACCGAGCTGAGCGTGCCGGTGGTGCTGCTCGACCACGAGGGGTACATCCGGCGGATCAACCACGCCGGCGCGACCCGGCTGGGCAGCGGCCCCGGGTACCTGACCGGCAAGCCGTTCGTGCACTTCGTGGACCTGCGGCGGCGGGCCGCGATGCGGTCGTGGCTGGCGGCGGTGGTGCGCGGGGACGGCGACGCCGACCTGGAGTCCCGGCTGGCCCAGCGCGGCTGGGCCGAGGACGTGCACCTCACCCTGACCCGGGTGGAGCTGCCCACCGAGCCGAACCCGCTGGTCCTGGTGGCGATGTCGCCGCCGATGAACGGCGGCGAGGAGGAGGGCCCCGCCCCGCTGGAGCCGGAGGTGGAGGACCAGGTGGTGGTGCTGGCCGCGCGCAGGCTGGACGTGCTCACCCGGATGACCCGGCTGCTGCTGCGCTCGGCCGGCCCGGGCGGGGCCGGGAAGCCGCTGGCGCTGGCCGACGCCGCCGAGCTGCTCGCCGACTCCTACGCCGACTGGGTGATCGTGGACGTGTGCGACCTGCCGGACCCGCGGGCGCCGCGCCGCGCCGTGGTGGCCGGTCCCCCCGACGCCACCGGCGAGCAGCGGGAGGAGGTGTCCGGGGCGGTGCCGGAGGACGCCGACATCCCCGGCGAGGTGCTGGGGCGGGGCCAGTCGCTGCTGTTCCCCCTGATCGAGGAGGAGGGCGTGCTGGGCCGCGCCTCCTCGGGGGCGCCGCTGCTGTCGGTGCTCGGCGCCGGCTCGCTGCTGTCGGTGCCGCTGCGCGGCAGCCGGGGCGTGCGCGGGGCGCTCACCCTGATCCGGCGCAGCAACCGGGGCAGCTTCCGCCTGGCCGACCTCGGCCTGATCGAGGAGATCGGCGAGCACATCGGCCTGGCGCTCCCGCCCCGGCCGCGGTAGCCGGGCGGCGGTGGCCGGGGCGGCGGGCGCCCCGGCGCCGGGCCGGGTCAGTCCTCGGGGCCGTGGAGGGTGTCGATGAGGGTGGACAGGCGGGAGAACGCGCGGTCCACCCGGCGCACCCCGTCCACCAGCGGCTGGTCGGTGTCCTGGTAGGCGTCGACGATGTGGCGGCGCAGCTCGGCCAGTTCCTCCTGCACCTGCCCGGAGCGCTGGGCGAGCTGCTCGGCCAGGACCTTGCCGGGCTCCCCGGTCTCCTGGCCCAGGTCGCGCTGGAGGGTGCGGGCCTGCTCGCGCATCTGCGCCTTGAGCTGGTGCAGCTCGACGAACACCTCCACCTTGGAGCGCAGCACCCACGGGTCGAACGGCTTGAGCAGGAAGTCGACCGCGCGCGAGGCGTAGCCGCGGAAGACCTGGTGCCGGTCGATCTCCTGGGCCGTCAGGAAGATGATCGGCACGTCCTTGGTCTTCTCGCGCTGCTTGATGTGCGCGGCCGTCTCGAAGCCGTCCATCCCCGGCATGACCACGTCCAGCAGGATGACCGCGAAGTCCGTGCCCAGAAGGTGTTTGAGCGCCTCCTCCCCGGATCCGGCGCGGATCAGGTTCTGGTCCAGGGACGTGAGGGCCGCCTCCAGCGCGATGAGGTTCTCGTCGCGGTCGTCCACGAGGAGGATGTTGGCCTTCTGGGTCACGGCGGTCACTCCAGGTCTTCGGTCGGGTCGTTGCCGGTGTTCCCCGTGGGGCCGGTGTCATCCCCGAGACTGCTGCGGCTGCTGTCTCCTTCCGCGCCATTGTGCCGGTTCACGGCGCCCACCGCCGCCGCGGCCCCGGGGTCGGTGGCGGATCCGGGCGTGCTGTCCGCCGGGTCGACGGTCAGCCAGTGCCGCATGACGTCCAGCAGGTGGTCCAGGTCCACGGGCTTGGTGACGTAGTCGGAGGCACCCGCCTCCAGGCTGCGCTCGCGGTCGCCCTGCATGGCCTTGGCCGTCAGCGAGATGATCGGCAGGTCCGCGAACTGGGGCATCTGCCGGATGCGCTCGGTGGTCTGGTTGCCGTCCAGGTCGGGCATCATCACGTCCATGAGGACGAGGGAGATGTCCTCGTTGGCCTCCAGCTTGGCGATGCCCTCGTGGCCGTTGTCGGCGTACAGCACCTCCAGGCCCTGGGCCTCCAGGGCGCTGGTCAGCGCGAACACGTTGCGCACGTCGTCGTCGACGATGAGGACCCGGCGGCCGGCCAGCACGGCGCGGCGCTCGGGGTCGGTGCGGGGCTCGCCCTGCCGCTCCGGCTCGGTCCCGCCGGAGGCCGCCTGCGACTCCGCTGCGGGTTCGGGCGCCTTGAGCACGGGCACGGCGGGCAGCGCCTCGGCGCCCGGGTCGGTCAGCGCCGCCACCGCCGCGTCGAACTCCTCCGGGGGCATCCCGAAGTCGTCGTCGCGGCCGGACTCCAGGGCGGGCACCGAGTCCAGCCCGGTGTCCTCCCCGGCACGCTCGGCGGCGTCCTCGGGCAGCCGCACCGGCAGCAGCAGGGTGAAGGTCGAGCCCTGGTTGGGGACGCTCTGCACCCGGATCTCGCCGCCGAGCAGGCGGGCGAAGTTGCGGCTGATGGACAGGCCCAGCCCGGTGCCGCCGAACCGGCGGGAGGTGCCGCCGTCTCCCTGGTGGAACGCCTCGAAGATCACCTGGAGCTTGTCCTCGGCGATCCCGATGCCGGTGTCGGCGACGGTGAACGCGATGATCTCCTCGTTCTCGACGAACATCTCCAGGTCGGCGTCGTCCAGCGCCCACGCGGGCTCGATGAGCAGCCGCACCTCGCCCTGCGGGGTGAACTTGACCGCGTTCGACAGCAGGTTGCGCAGGATCTGCTGGAGCCGCTGCTCGTCGGTCCACAGGACGTCGGGGATGTCCGGGGAGACGTCCACCGCGAACGCCAGCCCCTGGTCGCTGGTGACCGGCCGGAACGTCGCCTCCACGTAGTCGACGAGCTGGTCGATGGAGACCTCGCTGGGCGAGACCTCGGCCCGGCCCGCCTCGACCTTGGACAGGTCGAGGATCTCGTCGATGAGCAGCAGCAGGTCGCTGCCCGCCTTGTGGATGGTCTGGGCGAACTCCACCTGCTTGGGGGTGAGGTTCTGCTCGGCGTTGTCGGCCAGCAACCGGGCCAGGATCAGCAGGCTGTTGAGCGGCGTGCGCAGCTCGTGCGACATGTTCGCCAGGAACTCCGACTTGTACTTGGAGGAGACCTGGAGCTGGTGGGCGCGCTCCTCCAGGGCGTTGCGGGAGCGCTGGATCTGCTGGTTCTGGAGCTCGATGGCCCGGTTCTGGTTGGCCAGCTGGGTGGCCTTCTGGCGCAGCTCGGCGTTCTTGTTGCGCAGCTCCTCCTGCTGGCGCTGCAGCTCGTTGGAGCGCTCGCGCAGCTGGTTGGTGAGCTGCTGGGACTGCTCCAGCAGGTCCTCGGTGCGCTTGTTGGCCAGGATCGTGTTGATCGTGGTGCCCAGCAGGGCGACCAGCTGGCGCAGGAAGTTCTTGTGGATCTCGCGGAACTCGTCGTAGGAGGCGAACTCCAGGACGCCCAGCGCCCGCTCCTCCGACACGATCGGCAGGATGTACAGGTGGCGCGGCTGCGCGCCGCCCAGGCCGGAGTCGATGGTGACGTAGCCGTCGGGGATGTTGCCGACCTCGAGCTCGATCTGCTGGTCCAGGGCCTCCCCCGCCAGGCCGACGCCCTTGCGGATGCGGCGGCGCGCCTCGGAGGGCTCGAACCCGAACCCGGCGTAGAACAGGAACGCCTCCTGGTCGTCCATGTCCTCGGGCAGGTAGCAGGCGGCGTGCTGGGCGTTCATCAGCGGCGTCACCTCGGTCATGATGAGGCGGGCCAGCTCGTGCAGGTCGCGGTGTCCCTGGATGTGGCCGGAGATGCGGGCCAGGTTGGACTTGAGCCAGTCGGCGTCGCGCTGGGTGGCGGTGGTCTCGCGCAGGTTGGACACCATCAGGTTGATGTTGTCCTTGAGCTGCTCCATCTCGCCGCGGGCGTCGACCTGGATGTTGCGGGTCAGGTCGCCCTTGGCGACGGCGTTGGCGACCTCGGCGATGGCGCGCACCTGCGTGGTGAGGTTGCCGGCCAGCCCGTTGACGCTGTCGGTGAGCTGCATCCACGTGCCCGAGACGCCCTCGACCTTGGCCTGGCCGCCCAGCTGGCCCTGGCTGCCCACCTCGTGGGCCACGCGGGTGACCTCGGTGGCGAACGCCGACAGCTGGTCCACCATCGTGTTGACCGTCGTCTTCACCTCCAGGATCTCGCCCTGGGCGTTGACGTCGATCTTCTTCGTGAGGTCGCCGGCCGCGACCGCGGTGGTGACCTCGGAGATGTTGCGCACCTGCGTGGTGAGGTTGTGCGACATCGAGTTGACGTTCTCGGTGAGGTCCTTCCACATGCCCGAGACGCCCTTGACGTCGGCGCGGCCGCCGAGCTTGCCCTCGGTGCCGACCTCGCGGGCCACGCGCGTGACCTCGTCGGCGAACGCCGACAGCTGGTCGACCATCACGTTGATGGTCTCCTTGAGCTCCAGGATCTCGCCCTTGGCGTTGACCGTGACCTTCTTGGTGAGGTCGCCGGCCGCGACGGCGCGGGTGACCATGGAGATCTGCCGCACCTGGTAGGTGAGGTTGTTGGCCATGGAGTTGACGTTGTCGGTCAGGTCCTTCCAGACCCCGGACACGTCGCGCACGTGCGCCTGGCCGGCCAGCTTGCCCTCGGTGCCGACCTCGCGGGCCACACGGGTCACCTCGTCGGCGAAAGCGGACAGCTGGTCCACCATCTTGTTGATGGTGTCCTTCAGCTCCAGCATCTCGCCCTGGGCGTCCACGGTGATCTTCTTGGTGAGGTCGCCGGCCGCCACCGCCGTCGTCACCTGCGAGATGTTGCGCACCTGGTAGGTGAGGCTGTTGGCCATGGAGTTGACGTTGTCGGTCAGGTCCTTCCAGATGCCCGACACGCCCTTGACGTTCGCGCGGCCGCCCAGCTTGCCCTCGCTGCCGACCTCGCGGGCCACGCGGGTGACCTCGTCGGCGAAGGAGTCGAGCTGGTCGACCATGGTGTTCACGGTGTTCTTGAGGGCGAGCATCTCGCCCTGGACGTCCACCTGGACCTTCTGGGTGAGGTCGCCGCGGGCCACCGACGTCGTCACCTGGGAGATGTCCCGCACCTGGTTGGTGAGGTTGTCCGCCATGGAGTTGACGTTGTCGGTCAGGTCCTTCCAGATGCCCTGGACGCCGCGCACGTTGGCCCGGCCGCCGAGCTTGCCCTCGGTGCCCACCTCGCGGGCCACACGGGTGACCTCGTCGGCGAACGTGGAGAGCTGGTCCACCATCGTGTTGACGGTGTCCTTCAGCTCCAGCATCTCGCCCTGGACGTCGATGGTGATCTTCTTGCTGAGGTCGCCGCGGGCGACCGCGGTGGTGACCTCCGAGATGTCGCGCACCTGCACGGTGAGGCGGGAGGCCATCTGGTTGACCGCCTCGGTGACCTCGCGCCAGGAGCCGGAGACGCCCTCGACGCGGGCGCTGCCGCCGAGCTTGCCCTCGGTGCCCACCTCGCGGGCCACACGGGTGACCTCCTGGGTGAAGCCGCTCATCTGGTCGGCCATCCGGTTCACGGTGGTGGCCAGGCGCAGCAGGTCGCCCTTGAGGTCGCCCCGCCTGCCCTGGGTGGAGGCGCGCATGGTCAGCTGGCCGGCGGCGACCGCGTCCAGGACCCGGGCGACGTCGGTGACCGGCTCGGCCACCTCGTCCAGGAGGGTGTTGAGGGCGGTGGCGCTCTCCGCCCACGCGCCCCGGGAGGGGTTGACGTTGATGCGCTCGTTGAGCCTGCCCTCGTTGCGGACGACCCCGCCGACCCGCTTGAGCTCGCTGCTGAGCTGCTCGCTGTGGTCGACGACCTCGTTGAACACCGAGGCGATCTCCCGGATCGTCCCGCTGCCGCGTTTGCGCAGACGCACACTGAAGTCCCCGTCGCGCATCCGGTAGAGAGCGCGCAGGATCTCGTCCAGCTGGTCGTCGGCCACTGCACCGACCGCCTCGGGCATCGAACCCCTCCTCCGTGACCCTGGCATCGGCCACCATCGGGCTGTGAGCGGACGTATCGACTTACACTAACCGCCCGAGTCGACCCGCACAGGAGGGTTCGCCATGTCGATCCCGCCACGGACCTGCCCGGGTACGGGGCCGTACGGACCGGCCGGGGCGGCCGGGTCCGCGTATCGTGTCAGTGTCCACCCCTCTCCCGAGTCCGTATCCAGCGACGAATCCAGCGATGAAGGACCTGACGGTTTGCCGGCACATGACACCTTGAAGGTCGCTCGACGGGAGTTCCCGCCCGCGCCCGAGACCGCGGCCGCGGCCCGCGAGTTCGTCCACGACACCCTGCTGTCCTGGGGGGTGCCCGATCCGTTCGACGACGTGATCCTGTTGGTCAGCGAACTGGTGACCAACGCGGTCATCCATGCCCGCTCGTCCCTGGAGGTGACGGTGCGCCGCCTGGAGGGCACCGTCGAGGTGATGGTGACCGACTCCGCGCCCGAGCGCGCGGTGCCCCAGGCCGGCCCCCTCTCCGTGGACGCCTCCCCCTCCCGCGGCGAGGAGCGCAGCGGCGGGCTGGGACTGGCCCTGGCCTCGGCGATCGCGTCCAGCTGGGGCGTGAGCTACGGGCGCACGGACAAGGCGGTGTGGTTCCGCATCGACGACGCGGGCGACGGGGTGTCGGCCCTGGAGGCCCCGGCCGCGGCGCGCCGCACCCCCAACCGCCCCACCCGGCCCGCGCCGTGGTCGTCGCTGGACGCCGCTCTGGGCTCCCGGCTGAGCCTTCCCCAGCTGCTGGAGCGGACGGTCGAGTACGCCGCGACGGCGCTGGGCGGCGACGCCGCCTACATCGCGCTGGCCACCTCCGACGAGACCATGTGGGAGGTGCGCTCCGCGGTGGGGCTCACCTCCGGCGGCGCGCCGTGGCGGCCGCTGCGCATCCGCACCGAGGAGGCGTTCCCGTCGGCCGCGCCCGAGCCCGGCGCGGTGATCAACGACGACCTGATGATCGCCCGCGCCCACCGGGGCCGGCTGTCGCGGGCCGGGATGCGGTCGCTGGTGACCGCCCCGCTCATCGTGGACGGCCGGGTCACCGGCCTGCTCGGGGTGGCCTCGCGGCGGGCCCGGCACTTCGCCGCGGCCGCCGCCAAGCGGCTCCAGGAGGGCGCCGACCTGATCGCCCTGCCCGTGGAGCGCGCCCGGCTGGCCGAGGTGGAGCTCAACCGGCGGGCCTCGCTCAGCTTCCTGGCCGAGGCCAGCGACCTGCTGGCGGGCACCCTGGACGAGCGGATGACGGGGGCGCTGGCCGCGCAGCTGATCACGTCCCGGCTGGGCCGCTGGTGCGCCATCCACACCATCAACGAGCTGGGCGTGCCGCGGCTGACGCACGTCATGCACGGCAACGAGAACTACAACGACGTCCTGCGCGAACTGCTCTCCGGCGAGCCGCCGCGCGAGCAGCGCGACCCGCACCCGCTGTGGGGCCCGGCCGACTTCACCGGCGCGGACGGCGGGGAGATCGACGACGGGCTGGTGCGCGAGCTGGTGCGCGGCCCGGCGATCAGCATCCCGCTGGTGGCGCACGGGCGCGAGCTGGGCCGGATGACCATCGGCAAGAACGAGTCGGACGACTTCACCCGCGAGGAGGTGGACGTCGCCGACGACCTGAGCCGCCGGGTGGCCTCCGCGATGGAGAACGCCCGCCTGCACGAGCGGCAGGCCTCCATGAGCGTGGCGCTGCAGCGCAGCCTGCTGCCCGCCAAGGAGAAGGAGCCGACGATCCCGCACGTGGACCACGCGGTGTTCTACCGTCCGGCGGACGAGAAGAACGTGGTCGGCGGCGACTTCTACGACGTGTTCGCGGCCAGCGGCCGGTGGTGCTTCGCCATCGGCGACGTGTGCGGGACCGGCCCGGAGGCCGCGGCGGTGACCGGCCTGGCCCGGCACACGCTGCGCGCGCTCGCCAAGGAGGGGTTCACCCCCTCGCACATCATGCAGCGGCTGAACATGGCGATCCTGGACGAGAACACCTCGACCCGGTTCCTGACGATGCTGTACGGGGAGATGACCCCGGCCACCGACGGCGGGGGCGGGATGCGGGTGCGCATGGTGTGCGCCGGGCACCCGCTGCCGCTGCGGCTCAACCCCAAGGGCGAGGTGGAGCAGTTCGGCACCTCGCAGCCGCTGCTGGGGGCGTTCGAGGACGTCGGGTTCACCACCGAGAACGTGGACATCCGCCCGGGCGAGGTGGTGCTGGCGGTCACCGACGGGGTGACCGAGCGCCGCAGCAACTCCGACATGCTCGGCGACACCGGCCTGGAGCGGATCTTCTCCGGCTGCTCGGGCCTGTCGGCCCAGGCGGTCATCAGCCGCATCGACCGGGAGCTGGAGGAGTACGCCCCCGGCGGCCACACCGACGACACCGCCATGCTGGTCCTGCGCTTCCTCTGAGGACCCCGGGCCCCGCCCCGGTGCCCGGGGCGGGGTCCGGGCGGGCGCGCCCTCAGAGCCAGCCCATGTCCTGCGCGGTGCGGATGGCGGCCATGCGGTTGTCGGCGCCGACCTTGCCTATGGCGTTGGAGAGGTAGTTGCGGACGGTGCCCTCGCTGAGGTGGAGGGCGGCGGCGATCCGGGCGACGGTGGCGCCGTCGGCGGCGGCGCGCAGCACCTCGGTCTCGCGCTCGGTGAGGGGGCTCTCGCCGCCGACCATGGCGGCGGCGGCCAGGTCGGTGTCGATGTAGCGGCCGCCCTCGTGGACGCGGCGGATCGCCCCGGCGAGCTGGTCGACGGGCGCGTCCTTGGCGAGGAACCCGCGGGCGCCCGCGGACAGGGCGCGGCGCAGGTAGCCGGGCCGGCCGAAGCTGGTGAGGATGACGACGCCGCAGCCGGGGGCGGACTCCTTGAGCCGGGCGGCGACCTCCAGCCCGGTGGCCCCGGGCATCTCGATGTCCAGCACGGCGACGTCGGCGCCGTGCTCGCCGACGGCCCCGGCGACGAGGTCGCCCCGCCCGACCTCGGCGACGACCTCCAGGTCGTCCTCCAGGCTCAGCAGGGCGGCGATCGCCCCTCTGACCAGGTGCTCGTCATCGGCCAGCACGATCTTGATCAAGGTCGGCCCTTCGGTCTGTGTCGGTTCGGTCGCGGCGCGGTAGTGTTCCGGACATCTCGGTGCATAGGCCACAGGGGCCACCGATCCGGGCAAGGGGGTGTCCTCTTCGAGGGCTCTCCGGAGGAGAACGGACTCGAAACCCCGGTATATCGGGCTCTCACCCTGTTCTAACCCATGCGCCGCATGATGGAGCACAACAGATCGGAACATCGTCCCGCCAGCCGGAGGATGAGTTGAACCCCAACGAACCCACACCAGGTACCGAACCCGACGCCTCGGAGAACCTGCCCGGGACCGACGCCGCCGGGCCGGTGGGGGACGCCTCGGGCGAGCACGGGACCTCCGGTCCGCAGGGGCCGGAGCCCTCCGACGGCCGGGGCGCGGGGGCCCCCGGACCTGCGGAGGGCACCGGCCCCAGGTTCGCGCCGCACGACGTGCCGCAGGACCGGCCGCCGCGCTGGGCCACCGGCCCCAACGAGGCCGACCGGGTCGCCTTCTCCTTCCCGCCCGAGGGCGGGGAGGGCGTGCGGCCGGGCGGGCCCGAGCCCGGCCCGGTGCCGCACGCCGCCGCCCAGGGGGGGTTCGCGGTTCCCGGCGGACAGGCCCCGCAGGGGCAGCCCGCCCACGGGCAGGCGCCGCACGGCCTGCCGCCGCAGGCCCCGCACGGGCACGCTCCGCACGGCCAGGGCCCGCAGGGCCCCGGCGGACCCCAGGGGCCCGGCGGGCCGCAGGGCCCGTTCGGCACCCCGCACTTCCCGGGCGGGCAGCCGCCCTACGGCGGGCACGGCGCAGCTCCGGCCGCGCCGCAGCCCGAGCGCAAGAAGGGCTCGGGCCGGGTCGTCGGCATCGCCGCGGTCACGGCCCTGGTCACCAGCCTCATCGTCGGCCCGGCCGCCGCGCTGGGCACCGCCGCGCTCTTCCCCGACGGCCTGAGCGGCCCGGTCAGCTCCCTCACCGGTGAGCAGGGCGGGACCGCCACCGAGGGGGAGGTCGGCGAGGTCGCCGAGACGGTGCTGCCGAGCGTGGTGTCCATCCAGACCGCCAACGGCGGCGGCAGCGGTGTGGTCATCTCGTCCGACGGCCAGATCCTCACCAACGCGCACGTGGTGGACGCCGCCCAGGGCGGGCCGCTGGAGGTGCTGTTCAACGACGGCACCTCGGCGCCGGCCGAGGTCCTGGGCTCGGACCCGGTGTCCGACATCGCCATCGTCCAGGCCGAGGGCGCCAGTGGGCTCCAGCCCGCCGTGCTGGGCGACTCCGACCAGGTCGGGGTGGGCGCCGACGTGGTCGCGATCGGCTCCCCGCTGGGGCTGTCCGGCACCGTGACCACGGGTGTGGTCAGCGCGCTGAACCGCCCGGTCAACACCGGGGCCACCGAGAGCGGCAACGGGCAGACCTCGACGGTGATCAACGCCATCCAGACCGACGCGGCGATCAACCCCGGCAACTCGGGCGGCCCGCTGGTGAACATGGCGGGCGAGGTCATCGGCATCAACACCGCGATCGCCGGCCTGTCCCAGGAGAGCGGTTCGGTGGGCCTGGGCTTCGCCATCCCGATCAACCAGGCCAAGCCGATCGCCGAGCAGCTGGTCGCCGAGGGCAGCGCGAGCTACCCGGCGATCGAGGCCACCATCACCAACAGCCCCGACGGCGGCGCCGCCATCGTCGAGGTGACCGAGGGCGGCGCGGCCGACGAGGCCGGGCTGCGCGCTGACGACGTGGTCGTGTCCGTCGACGGGACGCAGGTCACGACGCCGGACCAGCTCATCGCGCAGATCCGCTCGCACCGCCCGGGCGACGAGATCACGCTGGGCGTGCGGCCCGGGGGCACCGGGCAGCCGCGGGAGGTCACCGTGACCCTGGGCGAGCAGAGCTCGGCCTCGGTCGAGCAGGAGGCCGAGGAGGACTGACCCCGGAGGGAGGGGTTCTCTGGAAGGACACGGACACGGGAAGACCGCGGGGCGGGGCCGTACGGCCCCGCCCCGCCGTGTGTCCGGGCCCCGGTGTGCGCCCGGGCCCCGGCGTGGGGGTGGCACCACCGCCGGGGGCGGGGCAGCGCCACCGCGGCCGTGGTGTGCGCCTCCTCGTACCGCGCGGCGGGCCGGATTACCGTCGGTCGTGACAGGTGGGGACCGCGCCGCGGCCGTCCGAGGGGGCGGGGCGGCCGGCGGGCGAGGGGACCGGCGGGATCACCGGTCGGCAACGGCGCGGTGATGAAGAGTACACAGGTGATCACTCAGGGTATCGTTCCCTGCGTCGTGTGCTCGTCCGTCGCCACTCCGTCACCCGGAGGTCGGCGGTGGTCAACGCGGGTGCCCCACACTCGTGCGTACACGGCGACCCGATGTGCACCGGCTCAGGAGACACCCCGATATGACCACCTCGTTCCTTCCCGAACCCCCACCGGCGGCCGAGGTCCGGACGGCCGCCGCGGGGCACCGCACGACCGTGCTCATCGGCACGGACACCTACCCGCCCGACGTGAACGGCGCCGCCTACTTCACCGCCCGGCTGGCCAGGGGCCTGGTGCGGCGTGGGGTGGCCGTGCACGTGGTGTGCGCCTCCCCCGACGGGCGCCCGCACGTGGTGGAGCGCGGCGGGGTGGTCGAGCACCGGCTGCGGTCGATGTCGTCCCTGGTCCACGACAGCGTCCGGCTGGCCCTGCCGCTGGGGGTGCGCGGCCACCTGGACCGGCTGCTGGAGCGGTTGCGCCCCGACGCCGTCCACATCCAGAACCACTTCCTCATCGGGCGGATGCTGGCCTCCGCGGCCCGGGCGCACGGCGTCCCGGTCGTGGCCACCAACCACTTCATGCCGGAGAACCTCTTCGACTACGTGCACGTCCCCGGCTCGCTGCGCCCGTACGCCGCCCGGATGGCCTGGCGGGACCTGGGCGCGGTGCTGTCCCGGGTGGACCACGTCACCACGCCGACCCCCGCGGCCGCCCGGCTGCTGTGGGAGCAGGGGTTCACCCGGCCGGTGGAACCCGTCTCCTGCGGGATAGACCTGGCGCGGTTCCGGCCCGTGGAGGGCGGGGAGGAACAGCGCGAGCGCATCCGGGCCCGCCTGGGCGTACCCGACCGGACCACGGTGGTGTTCGTGGGCCGGCTGGACGAGGAGAAGCGGGCGGACGAGCTGATCCGGGCCGTGGCGCGGACCGAGGCGGACGTCCAGCTGGTGCTGGCCGGGCACGGCGCCTACCGCAGGAGGTTGGAGGACCTGGCCGCGTCCGAGGGGGTCGCCGACCGGGTGGTGTTCCTGGGGTTCGTCGCCCACGAGGACCTGCCGGACGTGTACCGGGCCGCCGACGTGTTCGCCATCGCGGGCATCGCCGAACTCCAGAGCATCGCCACCCTGGAGGCCATGGCCTCCGGGCTGCCGGTGGTGGCCGCCGACGCCATGGCCCTGCCCCACCTGGTGGAGGAGGGCGCCAACGGGTTCCTGTACCCGCCGGGGTCGCCGGAGGCGCTGGCCGCCCGGCTGGACGAGGTGGTCGCCGACGAGGCGCGGCGGCGCGCCATGGGCGCGCACAGCAGGGAGATGGCCTCCGCGCACCGGCTGGAGGACTCCCTGGCCCGGTTCGAGCGGATCTACCGGGAGGCGGCCGCCGAGGGCGTGTCCCTGCCCGTGGGCGGGTTCGCCGTCAGCCGGTAGGCGGTCCGGCCGGCCCGGACGGCCCGGACGGCCCCGGGGGCGGCGGTGCGGCGGGTGTGATCACCGGGAGTGTGAAGCCGATGGCGGCCCCGCCGCCCTCCCGGTTGCGGGCGAACACGTCGCCGCCGTGGGCGCGGGCGATCTCCCGGACCATGGACAGCCCCAGGCCCGAGCCCGGCAGCCCGCGGGCCGAGGTGGCCCGGTAGAAGCGCTCGAAGATCCGCCCCGTCTCGGCCGGGTCGATGCCCGGCCCCCGGTCCAGCACCTCCACGGTGCCGTTGCGGATGCGGATCGCGATGGGCGCGGAGCCGTCGGGGTCGAACTTCGCCGAGTTCTCCACCGGGTTGGCCATCGCCCGTTCCAGCGCGCTCGGACGTCCCTGCACGGTGCTGTCGTCGGCGTCCACGACGATCTCCCGGCCGGTGCGCCGCCGGGTGCGGGCCGCCACCTTCTCCGCCACGTCGGCCAGGCGCACCGGGCTCGGCGTCTCGTCCTCGTGGTCGCCGGTGGCCAGCCCCACCAGCTCGTTGACCAGGGTCGTCAGCTCCCGGGTCTCCCCGCGCAGGTCGTCGATGAGGCTGGAGCGCGCCTCCGGCGTGAGCCGGTCGGCCCTGCCCAGCACCTGGATGTTGGTGTAGAGGCTGGTCAGCGGGGTGCGCAGCTCGTGGGCGGCGTCCTGGACCAGGCGCCGCTGCTCCTCCTGGGAGCGGGCCAGCCGGGCCAGCATCGCATTGAAGGCGTCGCCGAGGCGGTCCACCTCGTCGTGCCCGCCTTCCCCGGCGGAGGAGTCGCGGTGCCCGGCCAGCGGGTCGAGGCGGCCGGTGGAGCTGACGTATTCGGCGGTGTCGGTGAGCCGGGCCAGGCGGCCGGTGGTGCGGTGGCCGATCAGCCACCCCGCGCAGGCCGCGAACAGGGCGACGAGCAGGCCCACCCACAGGATCTGGGTGGCCAGGCGGTCGAGCATCCGCTCGGTGGGCGACATCTGCTGGATGACCTGGAGGGCGCCCGCGCCCTGGCCCAGGGACACCGTCGCCACCCGGTAGGCCTGGCCGTTCACGGCCTGCTCGCGGGTGGCCACCTCGCCGGGCCCGTCGGCCAGGACCATTTCCATGTCCTCGTCGCTGGGCGCGAAGAGCACCACCTCGGAGGTGGCCGACACCTCGACCTGGCGTCCGCCGTCCGGGGTCAGCAGGTGGATCTGGAGGTCCTTGCCCGCCAGGATCGGGCTGCTGACCGACGCGGCGGCACCCGTCCGGCTCTCGCGCAGCGAGACGATCTGGTCGGACAGGGCGGTGACGACCCGGTCGAACTCGTCGCGGACGTCGGCGCGGATGAGAGCGGCCGCCGTGGTGTAGGCCAGGGTGCCGACCAGGGCGATGGTGACCGCCACGACCAGCGCGAACATCACGGCGAACCGGGTGCCCAGGCGCCAGCCGCTCGGGTGCAGGAGCATGCGGGGCGGGGTCCGGCCCTCGGACACGGCCCTCACCCCTGCGGACGCAGCGTGTACCCGACACCGCGCACGGTCTGGATGAGCGGCGGCCCGCCGTCCTCCAGCTTGCGGCGCAGGTAGCTGATGTAGACGGCGAGGTTCTTGGACTCCGGACCGAAGTCGTAGCCCCAGATGCGGTCGTAGATGGTGGCGTGGTCCAGCACGATGCCCGCGTTGCGGACCAGCAGTTCGAGCAGGTCGAACTCGGTCTTGGACAGCTCGATCTCGCGGTCGCCCCGCCACACCCGGCGGGCGCGCGGGTCCAGGGCCAGCTCGCCGACGCGCAGCGTCCCGCCCTCCGGGTCGCCCGGGACCGGGGCGGCGCGGCGCAGCAGCGCGCGCAGCCGGGCCAGCAGCTCGTCCAGCTCGAAGGGCTTGGCCAGGTAGTCGTCGGCGCCCGCGTCCAGGCCCGCGACCCGGTCGGGGGTCTCCACGCGGGCGGTGAGCATGAGGATCGGGGTGCGGTCGTGCTCGGCCCGCAGCACCCGGGCCACGCCCAGCCCGTCCACGCCCGGCATCATCACGTCGAGGATGAGCAGGTCGACGGGGTCGGAGTGGACGGCGGCGAGCGCCTGGACCCCGTCGGCGACGGTCCGGACCGTGTAGCCCTCCAGCTGGAGCGCGCGCTCCAGCGACTCCCTGATGGCGCGGTCGTCGTCGGCGACCAGCACGGTGGCGGTGGTGGCGTCCATGGGCCTCATGCTGCCGTATCCGGGTGAGAGGCCGGTAAGAGGCGGTTCGGGCGCGTGTCAGAGCCGCGGCCGCGCCCTCCCCGGCCGGGCGCCCTGCCCTCCCCCGCCGGGCTCCGGCCCGGGGCCGGTCCGGGCGCGTGTCAGGCGGGCGGGGTGAAGGAGCGGGTGCGGGCGAGCCCCGCGGCCCGGCCCTTGCCCGCGATGACCAGGGCCATCTTGCGGGACGCCTCGTCCAGCATCTCCTCGCCGAGCATGACGGCGCCGCGCCGC
Source organism: Nocardiopsis sp. MT53 (assembly GCF_019598965.1). Classification (NCBI taxonomy): domain Bacteria; kingdom Bacillati; phylum Actinomycetota; class Actinomycetes; order Streptosporangiales; family Nocardiopsidaceae; genus Nocardiopsis; species Nocardiopsis sp. MT53. The sequence continues at coordinate 1,213,399 of NZ_CP080599.1, forward strand.
TCCACCTCGGTGGCGTGGGCGTAGGCGTCCAGGATGAGCTCGGCGTGGTCGTAGTCCTCCTGGGAGGGGGCGAAGGCCTCGTTCGCGGCCTCGACCTGGAGCGGGTGCAGCACCCACTTGCCGTCGAAGCCCAGGGCCGCGGTGCGCCCGGCGGCGCGGCGGAACGCGTCCACGTCGCGGATCTGGAGGTAGGGCCCGTCGATGGCCTGCAACCCGTGGGCGCGGGCGGCGGTGAGGATGCGCATGAGGACGTAGTGGTAGGCGTCACCGGTGTCGTAGCCCGGCGGCTGCTCGCCCACGACCAGGGTCTTCATGTTGAGGGAGGCCATGAAGTCGGCCGGCCCGTACACCAGGGTCTCCAGGCGCGGGGAGGAGGCGGCGATCTCCTCCACACGGGTCAGGCCGCCGGCGTCCTCGATCTGGGCCTCGATGCCGATCCGCCCCACCGGCAGGCCGACGGCGCGCTCGATCTGGGTGAGGAGGGTGTCCAGCCACTGGACGTCGCGTGCGGCGGTGACCTTGGGCAGCACCAGGGCGTCCAGGTTCGCGCCCGCGCCCTCCACCACCTCGATGACGTCGCGGTAGGCCCAGGCGGTGCTGGCGTCGTTGACCCGCACCGTGCGGACCCTGTCCCCCCAGCCGCCGTCGTTGAGGGCGGCGACCACGGTGGCGCGGGCGGCCTCCTTCTCGGCGGGGGCGACCGCGTCCTCCAGGTCGAGGAAGAAGGCGTCCGCGTCCAGGCCGCGCGCCTTCTCCACGAACCGGGGGTTGGACCCCGGCACCGCGAGCACCGACCGTCGCGCCCTGAGCCCGCCCATACCGCTCCCCCTGTCGTCCCGCACGTCCCACCTGGTGCCGGGCCCATCATGGCATCACCGCGTGCATAGAGTGGGACGGGGCCCCGTGGGTCCCCAGAACCGGGAGGAGCCGCCGATGTCCACCACGTCGTACCCGACCAGCGCCCACTGGGGCAGCTACCGGGTCCTGGTCCGCGACGACCGGGTGGTGGGGGTACGGCCGGACCCGGACGACCCGGCGCCGTCCCCCGTCATGGAGAACACGCCCGTCGCCCAGCACCACGGGTCGCGCGTGGCCCGGCCCGCCGTGCGGCGGCGCTGGCTGGAGCACGGGCCCGGGCCCGACCCGCGCCGGGGCGACCCCGACGACGAGTACGTCGAGGTGGGCTGGGACCGGGTGCTGGACCTGCTCGCCGGGGAGCTGGACCGGGTGCGCACCGCGCACGGGAACGCGGCGATCTACGGCGGGTCCTACGGCTGGGGCAGCTCCGGGCGGGTGCACCACGCGCAGAGCCAGCTGCACCGCTTCCTCAACAGCATCGGCGGGTACACGCGCTCGCGCACGACCTACAGCCACGGCGCGGTGGAGACCCTGTTCCCGCGCATCATCGGCACCCCGGCCGCCAACCGGCTGCTGCACCGGGCCCCCTCGTGGGAGGTCATCCGGGAGCACACCGACCTGGTGGTGACCTTCGGCGGGCTGCGGGTCTCCAACATGTGGATGACCTCGGGCGGGCGGGCCGCGCAGACCGCCGGGCCGTCGATGCGGGCGGCCTCCGACGCGGGGGTGGGGTTCGTGTCGCTGTCGCCGCTGCGCGACGACACCCCCGACGACGTGAAGGCCGAGTGGGTGCCGCTGCGGCCGGGCACCGACACGGCGGTGCTGCTGGCGCTCATGCACGTGCTGTTCACCGAGGGCCTCGCCGACACGGCGTTCCTGGACCGGTACACCGAGGGTGCCGACGTGGTGCGCTCCTACGTCCTGGGCGGGCGCGACGAGCGCGGGAACCGCCCCGGCCTGCCCCGCACCCCCGAATGGGCGGAGCGGATCAGCGGGGTGCCCGCCGACGACATCCGCGAGCTGGCCCGGAGGATGGCCCGGGGCCGGACCCTGGTCAATGTGGGCTGGTCGGTGCAGCGCGCTCGGTACGGCGAGCAGCCGCTGTGGGCGGGGCTGGCGCTGGCCTGCTGCCTGGGCCAGGTGGGCCTGCCGGGCGCCGGGTTCGCGTCCGGGTACGGGTCCATGGGCAACTACGGCGGCGGGTCGACGCCGCTGGGGCTGCCGGTGATGCCGCAGGGCGACAACGCGGTCAAGGACTTCATCCCGGTGGCGCGCGTGTCGGACATGCTGCTGAACCCGGGCGGGACCTACCACTACGACGGCGAGGAGCGCCGCTACCCGGACATCCGGCTCGTCTACTGGGCGGGCGGCAACCCGTTCCACCACCACCAGGACCTGGCCCGGCTGACCCGGGCGTTCGGGCGGCCGGAGACCGTGGTGGTGCACGAGACGCACTGGACGGCGACCGCCCGGCACGCCGACATCGTCATCCCGTCCACGACGGTGCTGGAGCGCGACGACCTGACCGCCAGCCGGGGCGACCTCAGCCTGCGGGCGATGCCCCGCGCGGTGCCGCCGCACGGGGAGGCGCGCGACGAGTACGACACCTACGCCGACCTGGCCGAGCGCCTGGGCGTGCGGGAGGAGTTCACCGAGGGCCGCACCTCGGCCGACTGGATGCGGGAGATCTACCGGCGGTGGCGGTCGCTGGTGACGCGGCGCGGGATCGAGGTCCCGGACTTCGACGCGTTCTGGGCAGCGGGCCGGGTGGCGATGCCGGGCCGGGTCGAGGACGAGGCGCTGCTGGGCGGGTTCCGCGCCGACCCGGAGAAGAACGCGCTGCGCACGCCGAGCGGGCGGATCGAGCTGTACTCGGAGACGATCGCGTCGTTCGGGTACGAGGACTGCCCGGGGCACCCGGTGTGGCTGCCCGGTCCGGTGCTGTCGGACCGCGGCGGCGAGTTCCCGCTGGTGCTGGTGGCCAACCAGCCGACCGGGCGCCTGCACGGGCAGCAGGACATGGGCGCGCACAGCATGCGCGAGAAGGTCGGCGGCCGCGCGCCCGTCCGCCTGCACCCGGCCGACGCCGCCGCCCTGGGGATCACCGGCGGCGACCTCGTGCGCGTGGTCGGCCCGCGCGGCTCCTGCCTGGCCGGCGCCGTGCTCAGCGACGCGCTGATGCCAGGGGTGGTCCAGCTGTCGACGGGCGCCTGGTACGACCCGTCCTCGGCGGAGGCGACCTGCGTCCACGGCAACCCGAACGCCCTCATCGCCGACGAGGGCACCTCGTCCCTGAGCCAGGGCTGCACGGGGCAGCTGGCCCGGGTCCGGGTGGAGCGCTTCGACGGCACCCCGCCGCCGGTCCGCGCCTTCGTCCCGCCCCGCGGTACCACCCCGGCCTGACGGGGGGCGGGCCGGGCCCCGGCGATACGGGTGGACGCCCGGCCCGCCCCCGTCTAGGGTTCCTGGGATGAAGCTCAGACCAGGCGGCCCCGACGACCTCTCCACCGTTCTCGGCATGCTGGACGGCGCCGTCGAATGGCTCGTCGCCCACGGGCGCACCGGGCAGTGGGGCACCGAGCCCTGGTCCTCCCGGCCCCGGTCCGTCGAACGGATCAGGAAGATGCTCACCGAGGCCGAGCCCTGGATCGCCGAGGCCGACGGCGGGCCCGCGGGCGCCCTCGTGCTCGACGGCGCCCCCGGCCCCGAGCTCCCGCCCGCCAACGAGCCCGAGGTCTACGTGCGCCTCCTGGTCACCGACCGGCGCTTCGCCGGCCGCGGCGTGGGCGCCGCCCTCCTGGAGCACGCCGCCGAGGAGGCCCGCCGCCGGGACGTCTCCCTCCTGCGCGTGGACTGCTTCGCGGGCGGCGGGGGCCGCCTGGTCGCCTACTACACCGGCCAGGGCTTCACCCCCACCGAGACCTTCACCGTCGGCGACTGGCAGGGCCAGGTCCTCGCCAGGCGCGTCGGACCGCACCCGGCCGGGGAGGCCCCGGCGGACCGGTAGCCGACTCTCTGCGGACGGTCCGGCGACCCGCGGTCAGCGGACGAGGAGGCGGTCGGCGGAGCGGGGCAGCAGCAGGCCCGCGAGGCCGACGGCCGCGTACACCACCTGTCCCGGCGCGAGCATGCCCAGGACCGCCCCGCCGTTGGCCGAGGGCGAGCGCAGGAAGGCCCGCATGTCCGGGTGGGCGCGCGGCACCCCGTTCCCCGACACCAGCAGGAGCAGCACCGCGCACAGCAGCACCGCCGCCCACACCGCGTCGAACGCCGACAGCCCCCCGAACCAGGTCTGGAACCGCTCCAGCGCCAGCAGCGCGTACCCCGGCTCCCCCGCCGGGACACCCGGCGCGGCCACCGGGACCACGGCGACCGCCACCGCCGCCGCGCCCGCCATCGCCGTGACCCCGCCCGTGGCCGCCAGCCCCAGGCGCCGCGCCAGCTCCCGCGCCGTCCGGGTCAGGTCCTGCTGCGACGGGTGGTGCCGCCACGGCCGCCCCGCCGACCGGGCCTCCCCCATGGCGTTCGCCCGCCGCTGCCGCAGGAACCTCCAGGTGTCCCCCAGCACGGCCGGCCCGCGCCGCGCCGCGATGGTGCACGCCGCCAGCTCGTGCACGATCATCGCCAGCGTCGTCGTCAGCGTGACCGGCAGCTCCGCCCAGGCCAGCGCCGCCCGGCGGAACCCCGTCGCGATGTCCCCCGGCACCCGCACCCGCGTCGCCACCGCGCGTCCGCGCGCCCGCCGGCGCAGCCCCGCCAGCGGCGGCAGCCCCGGCAGCGGCGGGGTGCTCTCCGCCGCCGTCGCGATGAGCCGGTAGTCCAGCGCCACCGCGCACAGCACCAGCACCACCAGGAGGAACGGCGTCAGCACTCCCCCGCCGAGCAGCCCCAGCACCACGCCCGACGCCGGGTGCAGCGCCGCGCCGGCCAGGACCGCGTTCAGGTTCAGGTGCTCCAGGAACGCCAGCAGCACCGCCAGCGGCGGCAGCGCCCACAGCCACCGCCCCCGCCCCACGACCGCCAGCCCCAGCGCCGCCCCGACCAGGCCCGTGGTCACCGCGTGCCCGGAGAACACCGCGACCACGGCCCCGGTCCCCCGGTCCACGAGCTCGCTGCCGCCCGGCAGGAACCACCCGCCGCCGCCGGAGCCGCCGACCGCGAGCGCGGTGACCAGGTGCTCGGCCAGCTGGAACCCCGCCCCCGACGCGGCCGCCAGCAGCGCGAAGTCCACCGCCGCGAGCCTGCGCGCCCGGCGCGGCGCCACCAGCGGCAGCAGGAGCAGCGGGAGCAGCTTGCCCACCTCCTCCACCGTCACCGCCACGTAGGTGTACGGGACCACGTCGTAGGTGTCCGCGCCCAGCGCCCCCGCGACCGCCCGCTCGGCCAGCCCCATCGGCCACAGCAGCAGCGCCCCCAGCGCCGCGACCCTCAGCAGGGAGGCGAAGGCCACCGTGCGGGACCGCGCGAGCAGCGCCAGCTGGAACAGCACGGCGAAGAGCGTGACCACCGCCGGCAGGACCGGGGCCGCCACGGCGGAGACCGCCAGCGGCGCGATGGCCGCCACCGCCAGCGCCGTCCAGCCCGCCGCCCCGCGCAGCGCCCGCAGGCCGCGGGCGGCCCGCCCGCTCCGGACGCGGTCGGCCCCGGCGGCGACGCGTTCGTAGAGGTCGGGTCCCGGGGCGCGCTGGGGCCCCGCGCCGGAGCACCGGTACAGCGCCGCCGCCCGCACCAGGTCCGGGGTCTTCTCGATCTCCGCCCGCGACGCGAAGTGCGCCCGGGCCTGGGGGATGTCCGCCCCCACCAGTTCGCGCACGAAGTCCGCCGGGCCCGCCGCCACCGTCAGGTCGTCCGCGGTGATGAGCACCGCCGCCGAGAAGTCCTCCACGCACACCAGGAAGTCGGTGGGGTCGGGCCCCCACCCGCGCACCAGGTCGATGAGGGTGTCGGTGTGCAGCGGGATCTCGGTGACGGGCTCGTAGGAGAACTCGGGCCGGGTGCGGCACACCAGCAGCCGCTCCACCCCCATGGACCGCCCGGCGGCGATGACGGCGCGCACAAGGTTGCGGTCGCGCGGCACGAGGAACGGCGTGGTGACCTTGCCGTCGGCCCGGATCCACTGCGGGTCGAGCTCGGTCGCTCCGGCGCACACGCGCAGGACCAGGTCCCGCGCGAGCATGGCCTGTTCTTCCATCTGGGGATCCTCGGCCGTCTGGGGGTGGGGAGGTCGGGGCCGGGCGCCCGCGGCACCGCGGCGTTCCGGCCCGACCGAGCATAACGGCGGGACCCCGGCCCGTCAGGGGGCGGGCTCGGGCGCGGAGCCGGGCACCCGGGCGGGCCGCGGACCGGCCCCGAAGGCGTCGGCGGACAGCTGCGCGAAGTGCCGCACCCCGGGCAGGTCCAGGGCCCAGCCGGTGAACGCCCAGCCCAGGTGGAGGTGGTCGAGCGCGCGGGCCAGGGCGGGCACCCCGCTCCAGCGGACCCCCTCCGGGTTCTCGTAGGTGAGCCGGTACAGGACCTCGGGGTGTTCGTGCGCGTCCCGGATCCGGAGCGCCACCGGCGACCGCGCCTCGATCCACGCCCGCAGCCCCTGGCACAGCGAGCAGTCGGCGGCCACGTACAGGGTCCCGGCGGCCCGGTGCGGCCAGGGCCTCCAGCGGGGCAGCCAGGCCCGCACCCCGGAGCGGTAGCGGTCCCACTCGGGGCCGAAGGACTCGCGCAGCCGCTCGCCCTCGTGCCAGGCCGCGAACCCGGCGCCGTAGGCGAACGCGACGAGGGCCCCGTACAGCGGCCGCGGGTCGGCCAGGACCGCGGCCAGGACCAGGTAGACGGCGACGACGGTGGTCTGCATGGGGTTGCTCAGGTAGGCGTAGGGACCGCTGGTGACCAGGCGCTCGGGCGGGTCGTAGGGCAGCGGGGTGCCGCCGCCGACCCGGGCGAACTCCCGGGCGGCGGCCAGCCCGGGCAGCGCGGCGAACCCCAGCAGCTGCAGGGCCGCGGGGAGGCCCCCGGGTACGGAGAACCCGTCGCCGGGCAGGATGCCCAGGGCCGTGACCGGCAGCACCACCATCAGCCCGAAGGACAGCACCGCCTGCGCCCACATGCGCGCCCGCACGGCCTGGCCCCGGCGGGTCCAGTGGGCGAGCACCAGCGCGGGGATCAGGCACAGCGCCGACCCGGCGAACTCGCCGAGCAGCCAGGTGCCGTGGAGGACGACGACGGGCTCGGCCAGCGGCATGGCGATGATGTCCGCCCACACCAGCAGCGCGGTGAGCAGCGGCACCGGCAGGAACCGGAGCAGCACCGCGGGCAGGGCGCCCCACAGCAGCGCCCAGGCGAGCAGCAGGTCGACCGGGATGCCCGCCCACACGGCGCCCTCGGCGTGGAAGGACCACCAGCCCGCGTGCAGGGCGTAGAGGTTGAGCGGGATGAGGGTGAGCAGCGCCCAGGCGGTGGAGACGATCATGGCGGCGGTCTCGCGCGGCCGGGGCGGCCGCCACAGGCACAGGGCCACGAGCGGCAGGACGGGGACCGAGAGGCCGACGCCGCGGACGAGGAGGGCGGGGAGCTCGGGGCCCATCACCGGTCCTCCGCCGTGGACGCGGCGGCCCCGGCGCCGGCGGTGAAGGTCTCCGCGAGGTAGGACGCGGCCAGGTCGGTGGCGTAGGCCTGGATCGGCCCGAAGTACCAGGACGGCTCGTAGGTGCGGTCGTAGTCGATGGCCCAGTCCATGCGGGTGCCGTCCCCGTCGGCGGTCCAGGTGGCGGTGGCGCGGTGCATGTCCATCCACTTGGCGAACGCCGCGTCCTCGGTGACCTCGAACACGACCCGGCCGCCGTCGGCGCGGACCTCGCTCTCGACCACCTCCAGCTCCATGTGGCGGGGGGTGGGCTCGGAGCCGATCTGGAGGGTGGTGCGCGGGGTGAACTCGATGCGGCGGGTGTCGCCGACCTCCAGGCCGGTCCCGGTGGCGGCGACCGGCTCGGGGAAGGGAACGGCGCGCAGGAACACGGCCTCGAAGGGCCCGTAGGCGGGCGGGGCCGCCAGCGCGGCGGCGACCTCGGCGGGGTCCGCGCCGGTGGAGGCGCCGCCCTCCCCCCGGTCGGCGCGGGGCAGGAAGGAGATCCCGGCGACGCCCTCCAGGGTGAGGACGAACAGCAGCGGAACGGCGAAGAGGGCCTGGTGGGACCGGGGGCCGCCGCGGGCGATGGCGGTGGCGACCGCGGTGACCAGGGCGACCACCCCGTAGAGCAGGGGCGCGGCGATGACCAGGCAGACCATGCCCTCGCCGAGGATGACCGCGGACATGGCCAGGACCACGGTGAGGACCGCCATGGAGACGCCCATGGCGCTGCGGGGCCGGGCCGTGAACACCACGAGCAGGGCGATGCCGGTGGGCAGGCCGAGGTAGAAGAGGGCGGTCTGGTCGAGGGCTCCCCAGTGGGTCAGCCGGATCGCGACGACCGCCACCGGCAGGACCAGGACCAGGGCCGCGAGCAGCCAGCGGGACCCGCTGGCCAGGGGGTTCTCGGACACGGCGATCTCCTTCATCGTCCGGCTGAATCAATCGATTTAATCACTTGATTAAACCGTATGATGAAGAAGATCGGCAACGGCGGAGGAGCGAGGGCATGGCCAGGAGCGGCGGCGCGGGGCGGCGGACCAGCGAGGAGACCCGGGAGAAACTGATCGCGGCGGCGGCGGAGACGCTCCGCGAGGAGGGGTACGCCGGGGCGTCGGCCCGGGCCATCGCCACGCGGGCCGAGGCCAACTCGGCGCTGGTCTTCTACCACTTCGGGGGCGTGGACCAGCTGCTGCTGGCCGCGCTGGACCGGTCCAGCGCCGAGCGCATGGCCATGTACCGGGAGCTCACCGCGCCCGCGCGCACCCTGGAGGAGCTGGTGGAGGCGGCCGTCCGGATCTACCGCACCGACCTGGAGCGGGGCTACATCACCGAGTTCTCCGAGCTGGTCGCGGCGGCGGTCACCAAGCCCGAGCTGCGCGACGGGATCCGCGACCGCGCCGAGCCGTGGATCGCGTTCATCGAGCAGGAGTGGGAGCGGGTGCTGGGCGGCTCCCCGCTGGCCCGGCTGCTGCCCGCCCGGGAGGTGGCCTACGGGGCGATCACGTTCTACCTGGGTGTCAACCTGTTCTCGGTGCTGGACGAGGACCACTCGCGCACCGAGGGGGTGTTCGAGCTGGCCGGGCGGCTCGCCCCGCGGGCGAAGCTGCTCACCCTGCGGCTGCCGCGCCGGGGGCGCGGCGCGGCGGAGCCCGAGGAGGCCGGGGGCGGGGGCGGGGGCGGGGTCGACGAGGCGGGCTGACCCGGGCCGCGGGGAGCGGACGCCGTCGGCTCCGGGGCCGAGGAGACCTGCGGGGACGCGGCGGCCTCGCGAACGGGGACCCGACGGCCGGCGAAGGCGAACGTCCGAGCCGCCCGGGGAAGCCGGAGGTCGGGAGGCCTCCGGTCAGGGCGGCACGGCCGAGTGCCCCGGGAAAGGGAGCGATCAGGGGACGTCGCACGGCCGCCCCCGCCCTCCCCCGAAGACGGGGGCGGCCGAAAGGCCGAGGGGGAAGATCATCCGGAAGACCGAGGTCGGCGGCACCGGCGAACCATAGGGTGGAACCCACAGTCGAGCACGGGAGAAGTCCATGACGCACGGGATCGACGACATCGAGGTGGCGCCGGGGATCGTCTTCCCCGACACCTCCGACGGGCGCACCCACGTGGCGGGCGCGATCATCGCCGCCCCGGACGGGCGCATCTTCGCCCAGCGGCGGTCCCCGCACCGCAAGGTGTTCCCGCACTGCTGGGACATCGTCGGCGGGCACGTCGAGCCCGGCGAGACCATGCTGGCCGGCCTGGTCCGCGAGGTCGAGGAGGAGACCGGCTGGCGGCTGCGCCGGGTGGAGGCGGAGCTGTTCCGCCTCGACTGGGACCCGGGCGACGGGCTCACCCGGCACGAGGTGGACTACCTGGTGCGGGTGGACGGCGACCTGGAGGCGCCGCGGCTGGAGGCGGACAAGCACACCGAGTTCATGTGGGTGGACGAGGAGAAGGTGCCGCTGCTGCGCGACGCCCGCGACCCGGGCGACTACTTCATCACCGACATCGTCAAACTCGGCCTGGACGCCGCCCGCCCACGCTGACCCGGGGCCCCGGGCGAGGCCCCGCCCGGAGGCGCGCCGCCTCTGGCAGCCACATGCCGTCGAGCACGGTGACCGGCCGGACGAAGTCACACCACGGGGAGGGGCACGCCCAAGGGCCCCGGTTCGCGGTCGCTCGATGATCCGCACGCCGACGGGGCCCTCGCATCCCGCTCGACGGGTACACCGCTCCGAACGTCAGGGCTCGGCGCCTTGGCAGAGAGAGGATGCGCTCAGCGGCCGCGGGGATGCCGCAGGGGCAGTCCGCGTTCGCGCTCGAGACGTTCGAGGAAGTCGACCAGGTCGGCCCGCTCCGCGGTCACCGCCCCCACTCCACGTACTCGGGGGTGTCGGCGGCCCCCGCACTCGCGGCCTCCGCACGCAGGATCTCCCGCACCGAGCGCTGCGGAACCGGGCGAGGGCCCCCGGGACGCCCCCGCCGCTGTTCGCGCTTGCGGCTCACCGGCGGCCCTCCACGCGGACCAGGGTCGGGTCGTCGGCGTCCCAGGCCACCAGGGCCTCGTCGCCGGGGGCGAAGTCGAAGCCCACGTCGTCCGTGGTCTGGGTGTAGCGGAGGCCGTCGACCTCGTACTCCAGGGCGACCAGATCCCGGCAGCCCCGGGAGTTGCCGACCACGTCGCCGCAGCCCGCGGCGAGCACCCGGGCGGTGCCCTCCTCGGGGGTCTCCACGTCGGCCGCGACGGACACGAACACCAGCAGCACGATCGGTGCCGTGCAGGCCACGCCGAGAAGGCCCATGTACAGGCCGCCGCGGAACAGCCGGGGCGGGACCGGCTCGCGCCTGCCGGGAACGCGCTCCAGGTAACGGAGCCGGCCCTGGAAGAGCATGTCGAGGCCGGGCGGCAGCAGGGCCGCGCCGACCAGGCCGAGCACGGGGAACAGCGGGCCGTCGCCCCAGGTGTCGAACCCGTACAGGGAGCCCGCCATGAGCGCGAGGGCACAGGCCGTGAGGACGGATCCGGGGACCGACCAGAGGACCACCGGCAGGCCGAACGCCCCCTCGGGCGGGCGGCCGTGTTGCCGGGCGCGGATCCGGGCCCGGTAGGCCCGGGCGCGGGGCCCGTTCGGGTGGCGCAGGACGAGGAGGACGGCGACCGGGAGGAGGGGGACCGCGAAGAGGAGCGGGGGCACCCACAGGGTGTCGCCGACCGTCGCCTCCCAGGGGTCGTGGGGCAGGTAGCGGACCGTGACGTCGAGGGGGTCGCCGCGCCGGTACCCGCCTCGCGCGGTGGCGGTCACCTCGGTCCCGTCCGCGGTGGTGAAGACCACGACGGGCCGTCCGCGCTCGACCTCCACCACCGTGCCGGGAGCGGTCACCGAGTCCGTCTCGTAGGCCAGCCGGGTGACCACGTCCCCGACACCGAGGGCGCCGAGGAGGGCGAGGGCGACACCGAGGAACGGCATGAAGACGAAGATCCGCGCGAAGACCGCACCGGGCTTCGGGGGCTCCTCCACGGGGGCGGGGTGGGGGTTCAGGGGTGGGCCTCCTCGTCCGCTCTGCCGGAAGCACGGGAATCCGTATCCGCTTTGTCCTTTTCATGGACGTATGAGGAAACAGAACGGTTTCCTTGCCGGGCCGGGATCCCGGCGCCCGGTGAGCACGGCGCTTCGAGGCCGAGCGCCGGAGCCCCCGTCCGGGCCGGGACGCCCCGGCCCCGGGGACGGCCAGGGCCGCGAGGCCGGCACCGGTCCGGGCGGGGGGCGGGTCCGGCGGGAACACGTGCTTCCGGCCGGGGCGGGGGTCAGGGGGTGGCGGAGGCCCGGATGGCGAGGAGGGCGGCGGGGATGCCGTCGAGGAGGTCCGAGGCGCTGACGGGGGCGCCCGCGCGGACCAGGGTGGCGGCGCGCCCGTGCAGGTGGGCGCCGCAGACGGCGGCCTCCGTGGCGGGCAGGCCCGCCGCCATGAGCGCCCCGACGATCCCCGACAGGACGTCACCGGAGCCCGCGGTGGCCAGCAGCGGGGTCCCCGTCGCGTTGACGGCGACCGGCGAGCCCGGGTGGGCGATGAGGGTCGTCGAGCCCTTGAGCAGCACCGTGCAGTCCAGTTCGCGCGCCGCCCGGGTGGCGTGCTCCAGGCGCCGCGCCTCCACCTCCTCGCGGTCGGTGCCCAGCAGCCGGGACAGTTCGCCCGCGTGCGGGGTGACCAGGGTCGGCGCCGTGCGCTCGCGCACCAGGTCCGCCAGGGCGCCGTCGCCCAGGAGCGTGATGGCGTCGGCGTCCGCGAGGACCGGCAGGTCGCTCTCCAGCACCACGCGGAGCTCGTCGGCGTTGCCGGGCCGGGTCCCGCGCCCCGGGCCGATGACGGCCGCCGCGGCCCGGCCCGGGTCCAGGCGGGTGCTGCTCAGCGGGTCGTTGACCTCGGCGACGACCTCGGGCCAGCGGGCGAGCACCTGGTCGACGACCGGCTCGGCCCCCGCGTAGCGGACCATGCCCACCCCGGTGCGCAGCGCCCCGCCGACGGTGAGGACGGCGGCGCCCCTGTAAGGAGCCGATCCCGCCCGGACGGCGAGGACGCCACGCCGGTACTTGTCGGACTCCGGCCCCGGGACGGGGAGCAGCGCGGCGACGTCGGCGTCGTCGAAGGACAGCAGGGCCGGGCCCGGCAGCTCGGGCCCCAGGCCGATGTCCACCGGGTGCACGCGCCCCGCGCGGGCGGCCCCCGGGTCGACGAGCAGGCCCGGCTTGTGGGTGCCGAACGTGACGGTGACGTCGGCGCGGACGGCGGCCCCGGCCACCTCGCCGGTGTCGGCGTCCACCCCGCTGGGCAGGTCGACGGCGACCACCGGCGCCGGGGCGTTGGCGGCCAGCACCGCGAGCGCGGCGAACGGGGGCCGCAGCCCGCCGCGGCCGCCGATGCCGAGCAGGCCGTCGACGATGAGGTCGGCGTCGAACAGGGCGTCCTCGGCGCGGTCGGCCGGGACGACGCGCCCGCCCGCCGCCCGCAGGGCGGCCAGGCCCCCCTCGTGGGCGCGCCCGGCGGCCGGGACGGCGCGGACGGCGGCGCCCCGGGCGGCCAGGTCGGCGCCCGCGTAGAGGGCGTCGCCGCCGTTGTCGCCCGGGCCGACGAGCAGCACGACGCGCGCCCCGTACACGCGCGGGAGGAGGCGGGCGCATTCCACCGCGAGGCCGGCGGCGGCGCGGCGCATGAGCGCTCCTCCGGGCAGCCGGGCCATGAGCGCGGCCTCGGCCTCGCGGACGACGCCGACGGTGTGTGCGTAGCGCACGGGCGGACCTCCCGGGAAGGTGGCGGAAGCACCATCGTGCCGTATGGGAGCGGTGGGGCACAGGGGGCGCCACGCGGGGGATTTTCCGACCGGATATCACCATTCCGCTACACAACGGAGTGCCTTCTTGACACACTGGAGTCATGCCACGACCGAGCAAGTACGTCTCCCGGTCCGACCTCGGCTGGGGTCCCTCTCCCGCCGGGCACGCCGATCCCAAGAGCGGCCTGGTCGTCCACTACGACAGCGTCGACCAGAACCTCGCGAACAGGGACCACTCGGCCTGCATCGCCTATTGGAAGAGCACCCGCCGCTTCCACACCGGCCCGAGCAGGGGCTGGGCGGACATCGGCTACTGCGTGGACGAGGACACGCAGATCCTCACCGAGGACGGGTGGCGCCCCTTCGACGCCATCGCCCCCGGCGACCTCGTCCTGACCCTGGACCACACCACCGGCCTGTCCCGCTGGCAGCCCCTGCTGGCGGTGAACGTCTTCCCCGCGGTACCGCGCGAGCTCCTCCTCATGGAGGGCCGCGGCCACTCCTCCCTCAGCACGCCGGGCCACCGCTGGCCGGTGGAGCGCAGGACCGGCAGACCGGGTCGCGACCCGAGGCCCGGCAGCGGTTTCGCCCCCGCCTGGACGACCAGCGGGGAGCTGACCGTCCGCGACCGCATCCGCACCGCCGCCCCCTGCGCGGACCTGCCCGGCCGGGCCAAGTGGTCCGACGCCCTGGTGGAGCTGGTGGCCTGGGCGTGGTCGGTGCCGGGTCCGGGAACGGTGGTCCGGCGTCCGCTGCGGCGCGGCACCGAGGACGCGGCCCGGGTGCGCGCCCTGCTGCACGGCCTGTTCGGCGCCGCGGCCGCGGGCGCCCCCGAGCGGCCGGACGCGGTGGCCTGGTGGGAGGAGCACACCTCGGCGGAGGCGGTGTTCCGGCTGTCGGCGGGCGCCGAGGGGGCGCTGGCCGAGCAGATGCCGGGGGGTGTGCCCTCGCACGGGTTCCTGAGGTCGCTGACCCGCGCCCAGCTCGACCTGTTCCTGCGGGTCGTCATGGCCTCGGCCGGCCGGGACGACCGGTTCCTGGACCGGCCGGACGAGGCGGGCGCCGAGGCGTTCCGGTTCGCGGCGGTCCTGGCCGGGCGGACGGCGTCGGTGCGCGGCGTCCCGCTCGGGGGGTGGCGGGTGGAGCTGTCGGCGGAGCAGACCTTCAGCCCCAGGGCGGTGGCGGCCCGCACCGACGGGTTCACGGTCGAACGCGTCCGCCACACGGGCCGGATCTGGTGCCCCACCACCCCGGACGGCACCTGGCTGGCCCGGCGGGCGGGCACCGCCTACTTCACCGGGAACTCGTTCATGGCCTGCCCGCACGGCCACGTGCTGGAGGGCCGCGGGCTGTACCGCGTCCAGGCCGCCCAGCCCGGCGGCAACTCCTCGCACTACAGCGTCACCCTGGCCACCGGCCCCAAGGATCCCGTCACCCCGGAGCAGATCGAGGCGGTCCGGCAGCTGCGGCAGTGGCTGATGGAGCCGGACACCTCCATCTCCGGCAAGGTCTTGGGGCACCGGGACTTCATCGCCACCTCCTGCCCCGGAGACAAGGCCTACCGGATGGTCCGGGACGGCACCTTCAGCAAGCCCCCGAGCGGATCCGAAGGAGACGACGACATGCCCAGGCACCGCAGGTTCGAGAAGGACAGCGCCCAGGAGCTTCCCGCCGGGACGTGGACGTCCCTGAAGTTCGACCGGCTCCACGACGGGCGCACCGGGGAGCTGTACTCGCTAGTGGGCGTCGACGAGCCGGACGGCGCCCTGTACGACCTGTCGGTGGGGGTGGTGCTGGAGGACCTGCCGACGGGCACCGAGGTGCAGCTGCGCGCCACCGAGTACGAGCAGGACGGGGACGGCGGCTGGAAGGTGGCCCGCAACCGGCCGATCGACTCCCCCCTCCAGGCGGCGGGGTTCGGGCACTTCACCTACACGTGGAAGGGGAACCTGGCGGCGGGCCGCCGGGTCCGGGTGCGCGTGGCCCAGTACGGCGAGCGGCCGGCGCGGATCAAGGAGGCCACCGCCGAGGTCTTCTACTGGCCCAAGTGACACGGGCGCGGGGTCGTTGATCGGTGACCCTCGGGGCCGGATGCTGGACCCGACCGGCGACCGGCCCCGAGGAGTCCGCATGCCCGAGCACCACCGTTTCACGAAGGACACCCGCGTCACCCTGGCCCCGGCGACCTGGCACGACATCGGGTTCGACCACCGCGGGGACGGAACGGCGGACGTCCGGGTGCTGGCGCTGGAGGGGCGCTACGACCTTTCGGTGGGGGTGACCCTGATGGGGGTCACCCCGGGCACCGAGGTGCAGCTGCGCGCGGTCGAGTTCGACGCGGGCGGCGGCGCGCTCTCCGAGCGGCCGGCGGGCAGCGCCGTGCACGCCATCGGCCGGGGCCGGTTCGCGTACTCGTGGAAGGGCACCGTCCCCGAGGGCGGCTGGGTGGGGGTGCGGGTGATCCAGTTCGGCCAGTCCGACGCCCACCTGGTGTCCGCCGAGGCCGACGTCTTCACCTGGCCCGCCTGACCCCGGGCGCCACTCGCGGCCGCCCCGTCGCCGTCCCGGTCCGGGTGCCCCCTGGCCCGGGCCCCCGCGCCGGACGGGCACCGCGGTTCCGGTGGTACCCGGGGGCTCCGCACCAGGCACCCGCGTCCGCCCCGCACGGGAACGCCCCCGCCGCCTGTCGGCGGACGGCCCCGCACGCGAAGGCCGCCGCTGCGGCCGTCCGCGCCCGCGCCGGGGGCGGGCACGGGGACGCCCCCCGCCCGAGGGGAACGGGGGGCGTCCGCGGGGAGGGGCGGGGGCCTACAGCCGGTCCCAGGCCTCGGTGAGGACCTTGCGCAGGATCGACTCGATCTCCACGAAGTGCTCCGGGCCGCAGGTGAGCGGCGGGGAGAGCTGGATGACCGGCTCGCCGCGGTCGTCGGCGCGGCAGATGAGCCCGGCGTCGAACAGCGCGCCCGACAGGAAGCCCTTGAGGAGGCGGTGCGACTCCTCGTCGCTGAACGTCTCCTTGGTCTCCTTGTCCTTCACCAGCTCGATGCCGTAGAAGTACCCGTCGCCGCGCACGTCGCCCACGATCGGCAGGTCCAGGAGCTTCTCCAGGGTCGCCCGGAACACCGGTGCGTTGCGGCGGACGTTGTCGAGGATGCCCTCGCTCTCGAACAGGTCGAGGTTGGCCAGCGCCGCCGCGGCCGCCACCGGGTGGCCGGCGAAGGTGATGCCGTGCAGGAAGGAGGACCCCTTCTCCTTGAACGGCTCCATGAGCTTCTCGCGGGCGATCATGCCGCCCAGCGGGACGTACCCGCTGGTGGCGCCCTTGGCGAAGGTGATCATGTCCGGCACGTAGCCGTACCTGGTGGCGCCGAAGTACTCGCCCAGGCGGCCGAACGCGCAGATGACCTCGTCGGACACCATGAGCACGCCGTACCGGTCGCAGATCTCGCGGACCCGCCGGAGGTACCCGGGCGGCGGCGGGAAGCAGCCGCCGGAGTTCTGGACGGGCTCCACGTAGACCGCGGCGATGGTGTCCGGGTCGTTCTGGACGATCGCCTCCTCGATCTGGTCGGCGGCCCAGCGGCCGAACGCCTCGATGTCGTCGCCGTGCAGGGGCGCCCGGTAGAAGTTGGTGTTCGGCACCTGGAGGGTGCTGGGGACCAGCGGCTCGAACGGGGTCTTGATGCCCTGGAGGCCGGTGATGGACAGGGCGCCCATGCTGGTGCCGTGGTAGGCGATGCGCCGGCTGATCACCTTGTGCCGGGTGGGCTCGCCGATCGCCTTGAAGTACTGGCGGGCCAGCTTCCAGGCGGACTCCACGGCCTCGGAGCCGCTGGTGGTGAAGAAGACGCGGTTCAGGTCGCCGGGCGCCAGGGAGGCGATCCGCTCGGCGAGCTCGACGGCCTTGGGGTGCGCGTACGTCCAGATGGGGAAGTACGCCAGCTCGCGGGCCTGCTCGGCGATGGCGTCGGCGATCTCGGCGCGGCCGTGGCCGACCTGGCTGACGAAGAGTCCCGCGAGCCCGTCGAGGTACCGCTTGCCCTTGTCGTCGTAGACGTACACGCCCTCGCCGCGGCTGATGACGGGGACGTCGGCGTCGTTGTAGGCGGCCATCTCCGTGAAGTGCATCCACAGGTGGTCCTTGGCGGCCTGCTGGAGGTGCTCAGGACTCATGTGCGCTGCCACTTGATGCTCCAAGCTCGTCGGTAACGCGGGGACCACGCTCGGGTCGACCCGGGGGTCACATGCTCGACCCTCTCAATAGAAATAGTCGCACCGTTCCATGTTCTGTCAAGTATCCGTTGGGAAATCTAATCTTTACAACGGAATCCATTGGCAGATCTTGATCTCGCCGTTGCCGGATGGCAGTGTGACAGATCACAGCGCTATGCGCGCGCGCATCAACAGCCAGTCGGCGCACCGACGCGCCCGACCGACCCGGGAGCAGAGCACCGTGACCCAAGACCTGCGCAACTTCGTCAACGGCGAGTACGTGGACACGGCCGACGGGATCCGCAGCGACCTCGTCGACCCGGCCACCGGGAAGGTCTTCGCCACCGCCCCGGTCTCCACCGCCGAGGACGTCGACGCGGCGTTCCAGGCCGCCCGCACCGCCTTCGAGAAGGGCTGGCGCGACTGGACCCCGGCCGAACGGCAGATCGCCCTCAACAGGTTCGCCGACCGGGTGGAGGAACGCGCGGACGAACTCGTCGCCGCCGAGGTCCAGAACTGCGGCAAGCCCGTCGAGCTCACCAGGAGCGAGGAGATCGCGCAGGTGCTGGACGCCCTGCGCTTCTTCGCGGGCGCCACCCGCAACCTGGAGGGCCGCGCCGCCGGGGAGTACCTCGCCGACCACACCTCCTGGATCCGCCGCGAGCCCATCGGCGTCGTCGGCCAGATCACCCCGTGGAACTACCCGATGGCCATGGCGGCCTGGAAGATCGGCCCCGCCCTGGCCGCGGGCAACACCATCGTCCTCAAGCCCTCCGACACCACCCCGGTCTCCACCCTGCTGCTGGCGGAGATCGCCGCCGAGTTCCTGCCGCCGGGCGTGTTCAACGTGGTCGCGGGCGACCGCGACACCGGCCGCGCCCTGGTCGAGCACCCGGTCCCGGGCCTGATCTCCCTCACCGGCTCCACCCGGGCCGGGTACGAGGTGGCGCAGTCCGGGTCCAAGGACCTCAAGCGCCTGCACCTGGAGCTGGGCGGCAAGGCCCCGGTCATCGTCTTCGACGACGCCGACATCGAGCGGGCCGCCGCGGGCATCGCCGAGGCGGGGTACTTCAACGCCGGCCAGGACTGCACCGCCGCCACCCGGGTGCTGGCCGCGCCGGGCGTCCACGACGACCTGGCCGCCGCCCTGGCCGAGCAGGCCCGCAACACCGTCACCGGCCCGCCGAGCAACGCCGACGCCGCGTTCGGCCCGGTCAACAACGCGAACCAGCTGGCGCGGGTGAGCGGCTTCCTGGACCGGGCGCCCGACCACGCCGAGGTGCTGGCGGGCGGCTCCCGGGTCGGCGACGAGGGCTACTTCTACGCCCCGACCGTCGTCTCGGGCCTGCGCCAGGGCGACGAGCTGGTCACCGACGAGATCTTCGGACCGGTCATCACGGTGCAAAGGTTCACCGATGAGGACACCGCGGTCGCGTGGGCCAACTCGGTGGAGTACGGGCTCGCCTCCAGTGTGTGGACCAGGGACCACGCCCGGGCCCTGCGGGTCTCGCGCCGCCTCGACTTCGGGTGCGTGTGGATCAACACCCACATCCCGATCACCGCGGAGATGCCGCACGGCGGCTTCAAGCACTCGGGGTACGGCAAGGACCTGTCCATGTACTCCTTCGACGAGTACACCCGCGTCAAGCACGTCATGAGCTACATCGGCGAGTGACACGCCCCGGCCGGTACGCCCGGGCGGACCGGCCGCCTCCCGGTACGGCAACGAGCAAGCGACAGGACCACCCCCACCATGGCCACTACCAGCACCACAGCACCGGAGACGCCCGACGTGGAGACCGCAGCCGCGCGGCAGCCCGCGATCAGCCTGGAGGGGGTGTCCAAGTCCTTCCGCTCCGGCTCCGAGACCGTGAACGCCGTCGACGGCGTCGACCTGGCCATCGAACAGGGCGAGTTCTTCTCCCTGTTGGGCCCCTCCGGCTGCGGCAAGACCACCACCATGAGGATGATCGCGGGCTTCGAGGAGCCCACCCGGGGCGTCGTCCGGCTCAACGGGCAGGACGTCACCGGGGTCCCCGCCAACCGCCGCGACGTCAACATGGTCTTCCAGAGCTACGCGCTGTTCCCGCACATGAGCGTCGCGGACAACGTCGCCTTCGGCCTC
The DNA here is from genome assembly GCF_019598965.1 of Nocardiopsis sp. MT53. Taxonomy (NCBI): domain Bacteria; kingdom Bacillati; phylum Actinomycetota; class Actinomycetes; order Streptosporangiales; family Nocardiopsidaceae; genus Nocardiopsis; species Nocardiopsis sp. MT53. Next base: position 1,233,025 of record NZ_CP080599.1, read on the forward strand.
AGGCGCAGGGGCGTCGCCAAGGACGAGATCAGGCGGCGCGTCGGCGAGATGCTCGAACTGGTCGAACTCGGGCACCGGGCCAAGCACCGGCCGTCCCAGCTCTCCGGCGGGCAGCAGCAGCGGGTGGCCCTGGCCCGCGCCCTGGTCAACCAGCCCGCCGCCCTGCTGCTCGACGAGCCCCTGGGCGCCCTGGACCTCAAGCTCCGCCAGGCGATGCAGGTGGAGCTCAAGCGCATCCAGCGCGAGGTCGGCATCACCTTCGTCTACGTCACCCACGACCAGGGGGAGGCGCTGACCATGTCCGACCGCATCGCGGTGATGAACCACGGCCGGGTCGAGCAGCTGGGCACCCCGGCGCAGGTGTACGAGCGGCCGGCCACCCGGTTCGTGGCCGACTTCATCGGCACCAGCAACCTGATCAAGGGCACGGTGGTCGGCGGGTCCGACGGAGCGTGGCGGGTGGAGGTCGCCGACGGCGCCACCGCCCTGCTCGCGGAGCTGCCCGCGGCGCTGGCCGCGCAGGGGTCGGAGGCGGCCGGATCCGCGGTCTGCCTGACCGTGCGCCCGGAGAAGATCCGCATCGGCGCCGAGCGGCCGGACGAGGGGGTCAGCGCCGTTCCCGGCACCGTCACCGAGACCGTCTACCTGGGGTCGGCCACCCACTACCAGGTGGACATCGGCGGCGGCGAGACCGTCACGGTGTACCTGCAGAACTCCTCCGACTCCACCCTGGCCGCCGACCGCGGCGACCGCGTGTGGCTGTCCTGGCCCGCCCACCACTCCTACCCCCTGCTGGCCTGACCTCTGCGGCCCCCACTCCCCCGAGGCGCCGACCGGAACCGGCGCCACCGGCCACGAACCCCCCGCTCTCCCCGGCGGAACACCGGAAGACCAAGGAACGACCCATGAACAACCGCTCGCGCGCCGGCATCGACCCCGCACTCCTCCGCGGCCTCACCCGGGCACGCCGCAGCCCCCTCGGGCCGCCCGGCCTGACCCGGCGGCGCACCCTCCAGGCCGGCGGAGCGGCGGCCGCCGCCCTCGCCCTGTCCGCGTGCGGGGTCGGGGGGCAGCAGCGCGACCCCGCCGCCGACGCGAACTTCTGGGAGGGCAAGGAGCGCACCGGCAACCTGCGCTGGGCCAACTGGCCGCTGTACATGGACTCCGAGCGCACCCAGATCCAGCAGTTCACCGAGGCCACCGGCATCGAGGTCGAGTACAAGGAGGACGTGCAGGAGGCGGCCTCGTTCTTCGGCCAGATCCAGCCCAAGCTCGCCGCCGAGGACGACCTCGGCTACGACCTGATCGTGCTGCCCAACGGGTTCGAGCTGGCCAAGCTCATCGAGCTGGGCTACCTGATCCAGCTCGACCACTCGCAGCTGCCGAACTTCGCCGAGTACGCGGGCGAGATCTACAAGAACAGCGCCTTCGACCCGGGCAACAGGTACACGGTCCCCTACGCCTCCGGCATCACCGGCATCGCGTACAACCCCGAGTTCATCGACCGGGAGATCACCAGCATCCAGGACCTGTGGGACCCGGCCTTCGAGGGCAAGGTCGGCATGTTCTCCGACCCCCAGGAGATCGCCAACTTCGGCCTGCTGGCCACCGGCGTCACACCGGCCGACTCCACCTCCGCGGACTGGGAGGCGGCCGCCGACAGGCTCCGCGAGCAGCGCGACTCCGGCATCGTGCGCGCCTACTACGACCAGGACTTCATCCAGCCGCTCACCAACGGCGACCTGTGGATCACCATGGCCTGGTCCGGCGACATCTACCAGCAGAACTCCGAGGAGGGGACGAACCTGAAGTTCGTCATCCCCGAGGAGGGCGCCACCCTGTGGACCGACAACCTCATGATCCCGTACACCACCCAGGCCCCGGTGGACGCGATCGAGCTCATGAACTTCCTGTACGAGCCGGAGATCGCCACCGGCCTCACCGAGTACATCGCCTACATCTCACCGGTCCCCCACGCCCAGGAGGTCATGCTGGAGTGGGCGGCGGCCGAGGGCGACAGCGACCGCGGCACGGCGCTGACCGAGATGGCCGAGAGCCCCCTGGTGTTCCCCACCGAGGAGGACTACCAGAGGCTGCACAACTTCGTCGTCCTGCCGACCGAGGAGCAGGATGGGTTCTCGTCCCTGTTCCAGGCCGTCACGCAGAGCTGACACCGAGCGATCCCGAGTCTCCCCATGAGAAACCGCAAGCTGACGCCCTACGTGCTGGTGCTCCCGGCGTGGACCTGGTTGGCGCTGTTCTTCGTGGTCCCCATCGGCGGGATGCTGTCGCTGTCGCTGACCACGGGCAACGTGATCACCGGCTTCCAGCAGACCTTCGAGGTGGGCAACTACGCCGACGCCATCGGGACCTACTGGGAGCAGATCCTGCGCTCCCTGTTCTACGGCGGCTGCGCCACCCTGGTGTGCATCGCCGTCGGCTACCCGATGGCCTACTGGATCGCCTTCCGCGGCGGTGCCTACAAGTCCACGTACCTGCTGCTGCTCCTGCTGCCGTTCTTCGTGTCGTTCGTGCTGCGGACGATCTCGTGGCGGTTCTTCCTGTCGGACAACGGCGTGGTGCTGGGGCCCCTCAAGGACCTGGGGCTGCTCCCGGACGGGTTCGCGGTGCTCAACACGGCGCCCGCCGTGATCCTGGGGCTGGCCTACAACTTCCTGCCGTTCATGGTGCTGCCGATCTACGCCGTGCTGGAGCGGATGGACCCGCACCTGGTGGAGGCGGCGCACGACCTGTACTCGAACCGGCTGCGGGCGTTCGCGCACGTGATCCTGCCGGTGTCGCTGCCGGGCGTGTTCGCCGGCGTGCTGATGACCTTCATCCCGACCAGCGCCGACTACGTCAACGCGTCGGTGCTGGGCGGCACGCACAACACGATGATCGGCAACGTCATCCGGACCCAGTACCTGGTCAACAACAACTACCCGATCGCCGCGTCGATCACCTTCGTGCTCATGGGGCTGCTGCTCGTCGGCATCTTCAGCTACGCCAGGGCCCTGGGCACCGAACGGGTCATGGAGGTGCACACGTCGTGAGCGCCACGTTCGAGACCGAGGGCCGGACCGGCTCCGCGCCGCGGCCCCCCGCACCCGCGGTCCGGCGCCGGACCGACTGGGGCCGCTGGTACACGTGGGCCGTGCTGGCCTGGCTGTTCGCGCCGATCCTGTTCATGATCGTGTTCAGCTTCAACGACCCGGCCGGCCGGCACAACATCACCTGGCAGGGGTTCACCCTGGAGTGGTACGCGAACGCGTTCGCCTACCCCGACCTCAACGAGGCGATGTTCAACTCGGTGACCATCGCGCTGCTGACGATGGTCATCGCCGGGGCGCTGGGCACCCTGCTGGGGATCGCGCTGGGGCGGTTCACGTTCCGCGGCAAGCAGCTCACCAACCTGGTGATGTTCGCGGCGATCAGCGCTCCCGAGGTGGTGCTGGGCGCGGCCCTGCTGTCCACGTTCCTGATGCTGAACATCACCACCGGGTACTGGACGACGGTCATCGCGCACGTGATGTTCTGCGTGTCGTTCGTCGCCATCACGGTGCGGGCGCGGGTGATCACCCTGGACCCGAGCCTGGAGGAGGCCGCCCGCGACCTGGGCGCCGGGCCGTGGGAGACGTTCCGGCTGGTGACGCTGCCGATGCTGTTCCCCGCGGTGATGGCGGGCGGGCTGCTGGCGTTCGCCCTGTCCATCGACGACTACATCATCACCACGTTCGTGAGCGGCGACGTGAACACGTTCCCCCTGTGGATCTGGGGCGCCACGCGCGTCGGAATCCCCCCGCAGGTGAACGTCATGGGCACGCTGTTGTTCGCGGTCGGGCTCACCATGGCCGTCATCAACATCATCGCGGCCAGGCGCCGGGCCTGACGTCCGCCCCCGGGGCACCGGTCGGGCGCTCTCGCCCGGCCGGTGCCCCGTCCCGTATCCGAGTCCCTTTCCCACGACCGACGAAAAGTGTGTGATACCCATGGCCGACGCGGTCACCGCAGGGGCCCGCGAGGCGCTGAAGGGCGCCCGCCCCCGGGTCTTCTGGCTCGATCCCGACGTGCCCGGGCACGATGTGCCCGAGGCCGCCCCGGCGCTGGAGGGCGACGCCTTCGCCGACCTGGCCGTGGTCGGCGGAGGGTTCAGCGGGTTGTGGACGGCGCTCATCGCCAAGGAGCGCGACCCCGGCCGGGACGTGGTCCTGGTGGAGGCGCGCACCGCCGGGTGGGCGGCCTCCGGGCGCAACGGCGGGTTCTGCGCCGCCAGCCTCACCCACGGGTACGACAACGGCGCCGAGCGGTGGCCAGAGGAGATCGCGGAGCTGGAGCGCCAGGGGTACGCCAACCTGGACGCCATCGGCGAGGCGGTGGAGAAGTACGGGATCGACTGCGAGTTCGAGCGCACCGGCGAGCTGCTGGTGGCCACCGCGCCCTGGCAGGCCGAGGGGTTCGCGGAGTCCGCCGCGGCGATCACCGCCCTGGGGCACCGGGCCGAGGTGTGGGACGCCGCGCGGACCCGGGCCGAGATCGACTCCCCCACCTACGTGGGGGCGCTGTACGAGCCCGACGGGGTGGCGATGCTGCACCCCGCCAAGCTGGCCTGGGGGCTGCGGGCGGCGTGCCTGCGGCTGGGGGTGCGGATCTTCGAGAACACCCCGGTGCGGGCGATCCGGTCCACCCCGGCGGGGCTGCGGCTGGAGGCGCGCGGCGGGTCGGTGCACGCGCCCAGGGTGGCCTGGGGCACCGGTGCCTTCCCCGGGCCGCTGCGGCGGCTCAAGCACTACCTGGCCCCGGTGTACGACTACGCGCTGATGACCGAGCCGCTGAGCGGGGCGCAGATGGAGTCGCTGGGGTGGAGGGGCCGCCAGGGGGTGGGGGACGCGGCGAACTTCTTCCACTACTACCGGCTGACCGCGGACGACCGGATCCTGTGGGGCGGGTACGACGCGGTCCACCACTACGGCGGGAAGGTGCGGCCGGAGTACGACCAGCGGCCGGAGACGTTCCGGACGCTCGCCGAGCACTTCTTCGAGACGTTCCCGCAGCTGGCGGGGGTGCGCTTCACCCACTCCTGGGGCGGGGTGATCGACACGTGCAGCCGGTTCTCGGCGTTCTTCGGGACCGGGTACGGGGGCAGGCTGGCCTACGCCGCCGGGTACACCGGGCTGGGCGTGGGGGCGACGCGGTTCGGCGCCCAGGTGATGCTGGACCGGCTCGACGGGCTGGACACCGAGCGGACCCGGCTGCGGATGGTGCGGGAGAAGCCGCTGCCGTTCCCGCCCGAGCCGGTGCGCTCGATCGGCATCGGCCTGACGCTGCGGGCCACCGCCGCCGCCGACCGCAACGAGGGCAGGCGCAACCTGTGGCTGCGGACCCTGGACGCGCTGGGCATGGGCTTCGACAGCTGACGTTATGTGGCGGTTCGTGCGGCGTGTCGGGAAAAGGGTCGGTAGAGCGGGGTAAGGGATTGCCCGGGGCGGCGCGGCGTACGTGCCCCCACCCCGCGGTGGGACAGGATGGGTCCGGTCACGGGACGTCTCCCGTGCCAGCCCCCGCAGACCACCGCGCGGCCGCCCACCGGCCCGACACGTGAGGCTGCGCGGTGTCGGTCCGCTCCGGCCCGGGTGCGCCCGGGCCGGAGCACCGGACCGGAACGCGGCCCCCGGGGCACCGGCCGCCTGTGGAAGGCTCGTCGGCCGCAGGCCGTCCGTACGCGGGAAGGTCGTCGGCCGCAGGCCGTCCGTTGAAGGTGGCGGCGGGTGACGGGCGGGCGGTGGCGGGTGACGGGCGGTGGAAGGCGACGGTCCACCCCCGGCACCGGACCGGGGTGCGGCTAGTAGCCGCGCCAGGCGCCCTGGTGGTAGGCGATGATGCGCGGGTGCATGAGCGTGGACGCCTCGACCTCCCCGTCCTCGCGGCGGTCCCGCGGGAAGACCTGGGCGGCCTCCAGCAGGGCCTCGTCCAGGAAGCGCAGCGGCGGCGCGTCCTCGGGGATGTCCAGTTCCGGGGCGCTCCGCACGGACGTCAGGTAGAAGCCCCAGTTCCCGAACGAGGGCACGTCCACGTTGTAGGGGGTGCCGAACAGGCCCGCCTCCTCCAGGGAGCGGCCCACGCTCCAGTAGGCGTCCGGGGCGAAGAACGGCGACCCGGCCTGCACCACCATCCGCCCGCCGTCGGCCAGGGAGTGGCGGGCCAGGGAGTAGAACTCCACCGAGTACAGCTTGGACGGGCCCACGTCCTGGCCGTCGGGAAGGTCGGCGACGATCACGTCGAAGTCGCCGCGGTGTTCGCGCAGCCACTGGAAGGCGTCGGCGTTGACCACCTCCACCCGCGGGTCCCGGAAGGAGTCCTCGTTGAGCTCGGTGATGACCGGCTCGCTGGAGGCCAGCTCGATCACCGCCGGGTCCAGGTCCACCAGGGTCACCGACTCCACGTCCTCGTAGGCGAGGATCTCGCGCAGCGCCAGCCCGTCGCCCCCGCCCAGCACCAGGACGTCCTCGTGCGGGCCGGCCATCGCCGGGTGGATCAGCGCCTCGTGGTAGCGGTACTCGTCCAGGGTGGAGAACTGCAGGTCGCCGTTGAGGAACAGCCGGACGTCCCGGCCGTCGATCGAGCGGGTGAGCACGATCTCCTGGTAGGCGGTGCGCTCGGCGTGCACGATCGGGTCCCGGTACATGGCCTGGCGCGCGTCCACCTCGAACCGGTCGGCGTACAGGTACGCCAGGCCCAGGAAGCCGAGGATGAAGGCCAGGCCCACCGCCAGCCCCGCGTACGCGCGGCGCGACAGCTCGGCGCGGAACAGCCACAGCACCACGGCCATGCCCACCACCGCGTTGAGCGCGCCCACCGCCAGCGCGCCCTTGGGCAGGCCCAGCAGCGGCAGCAGCAGGAACGGGAACGCCAGACCGCCGATGAGGCCGCCCACGTAGTCGGCGGCGAAGAGGTCGGCGACCGCCTCCGACGCGTCCTGCCTGCGGATGCGCTGGATGAGCGTCATCAGCAGGGGGATCTCCATGCCGATGAGCACGCCGATGGCGAACGCCAGGAGCACCAGGGCGGGCTGGTAGGCGGAGAACCACGCGAACGCCCCGTACAGCAGCAGCACCGACAGGCCGCCCACCAGCGACAGCAGGCCCTCGATGACCGCGAACGACACGGCCGGGCTGCCCTGGAAGCGCTTGGACAGCAGCGACCCGATGCCCATGGCGAACACCATCACCGACAGGACCACGGAGGCCTGGGTGATGGTGTCGCCCAGCAGGTAGCTGCCGATGGCGACCAGGGCCAGTTCGTACACCAGGCCGCAGGCGGCGCAGACGAACACCGCGGTCAGGACGAGGAACCGGGCCACCCGCGGCGGTACCGGAAGTCGGGGCCGCTGCGGGGCCGGTGACTCGATCACGATGGGGTGCTGCTTTCTCTACGGGCGGGGCCGGACGGGCCCCGCGAGGGGGCGCGGCGCCGTCAGGTCAGTGCGGCGGCGACCACCGCCGCGATCGCGAGGTGGGCGGAGGCGCTCACCCAGGTCGCGGGGTGCGGTTCGGGGTTGCTGATCATGTGGGCGATCTTGGCCGGGATGAGCAGGTCGATGAGCACGAAGGACAGGGCCATCACGCCCAGGCCGATCAGCCCGTACACGGCGGTGGACAGCAGGCCGGCGCCCAGGCCGATCTCCGAGTCGCTGGAGAGGATGGCCGTGGTGACGATGACGGCCACGCCCAGGGTGTTGGCCGACACCAGGATGACCGCGTTGGGGTTGCGCTCCTCCCAGATGAGCTTGTGCAGCTTGCCCGGGGTGAGCAGGTCGATGAGCAGGTAGCCGACCGCGAGGACGACCACGCCGACCCCGGCGTAGGCGAGGGCCGCGAGGCTGTTGAAGAGGATCTCGTTCATTGTCCGGTCTCGTTAGGGGATGGGGGGTTCGGTTCTGGTCGGATGGGTCACTTGCCGAAGCCGCTGCCGCCGCCGCGGAAGCCGCTGCCTCCGCTGGAACCGCTGGAGCCGCCGCGGTAGCCGTCGTCGTACCTGCTGCTGGTCCCGCCGAAGAAGAAGAACCCGCCGCCCCCGGAGGTGCCGGAGGACGACTGCTCGCACTCGTCGTCGTCGTAGGCGGGGTCGGAGACGTAGTCGTCGTCGGGGCAGTAGGTGTTGTTGGAGCTGTTGTCGCAGGCCGCCAGCAGGATGAGCAGCAGCACGATACCGCCGATCACCACGAACAGCGTGACCACGGTCTTGTTGTTCTTCGCCGGCTCTGCGTGGCCGTGCTGGTGGGTCATCTGGTCTCTCCGCATGGGTGGGCGGACACGGTGGAGTGGGTGGTCACGAGTTCTCCGCTCTGGGGGTAGACGTGCCAGGTGCGCCAGTGGAGCGGGTTCCCGTCACCGTGTGCGCCACCGGGGTCCAGGTGCAGCGCGGTCACGGCCAACGGGTCGCCGGGGAAGGCGACGAGGAGGCCGCCGGGGTCGTCGGCGACCTCGCGGTGGAGGTCGTCGACCCGGCGGGCGAGTCCGGTGCGGGTGAGGTTCTCCACCCGCGAGTCGAACCGGTACCGGCCCGTCCCGTGGGAGCGCTCGGCACTGCCCGGCAGGGCGCCGTCCACTCCCGGCAGGCAGGCCACGGTCTCCACCAGGACGCCCGCCGCCGACGTGACGACGACCTGGTGGGAGGCGCCGAGCACGCGCAGCTCGACCCCGGTACCGCCGAACCGCAGGGAGCGGACGGCGAGGGGGTCGATCAACGGGTGCCCGAGCGCCCAGACCAGGTCGTCGGCCCGGGTGTCGACGAAGGGTGCGCTGATGCCGACTCGCATGGGGTGGATCAGCTCCCCGGGTAGATGGTGAAGGTGCCCTCGGCGACCTTGGTGCCGGTGCTGACCTCCCAGGGGCCGTGGTCGAAGCGCTCGAAGGAGAGCAGGCTGCCGTCCGCGGCCTCGTAGTCGGCGTAGTCGAAGCCGCCCTCGGCCTTGAGGCCGGTGGTGCCCTCGGAGCGGTAGGAGCCGCTGCCCTTCTCCTCGAGGTGGTAGGTGGTGCCCTCGAGTTCGATCTTCTTGCCGTGGGGGGTCAGGTCGAGGTCGGGGCGCCCGGTCCACAGGGCCATCTCCAGGTCGGGGTCCTCCTCGGTGGAGAGCCAGCGCTTGCCGCCCTCGACCTCCAGGAAGTGCTCGGCCCAGACGTAGCCGCCCTGGGACAGGCGCAGGGTGCCGCGGATCCAGGTGCGTTCGGTGCCCCAGTCGATCATGTCGCCGGCCTTGAGGCTCCGGGGGTCGCCGGAGGTGCTGTCCCCGGTGCCGGCGAAGGGGTCCTTGGGGGTGGGCGGGGGCTGCGGGGGCGGGGTGCTGCTGCGCCGCGCGGCGCGCACGGCGAGGGCGATGGCGGCGACCGCCACCGCAAGGGCGGCGATCACCAGGAGCACGATTTCGATGGCCACTGTTCCTCTTTCGCGTGGGGGGAGCCTCGTCATCGGCCCGACCCCGGGCCGGGCAATCCTACTGGCTGGTCAGACGCGTGCACCGGCCGGGAGGTTCCCGGCCGGATCCGGACACGCCGAAGAGGCCGCCCGTGTGCGCGGACGGCCTCCCGGAACACCCGATGGCCCGGCTAGCCGGCGGCGGGGTCCCCGGTCTCGGCGGGCAGGGAGTCGTCGCCGCCCCACAGGCTCCAGGAGCCGGGGTAGAGGCGGGGGGCGGTGTAGCCCGCGTGCTCCAGGGCGAGCAGGTCGTGGCAGGCGGTGACCCCGGACCCGCAGTAGGCGGTGATGGTGACGGCGTCGTCGGCGCCCAGGGCGGCGAAGCGCTCGCGCAGTTTCTCCGGGGCGGCCAGCAGGCCGTCGGGGCCGAGGTTGCCGGTCCACTCGGCGCTGCGGGCTCCGGGGACGTGGCCGGGCCGGGCGTCCACCGGCGCGGGCTGCTCACCGGTGTAGCGGCCGTACGCGCGGGCGTCGATGACCAGCTGGCCGGGCTCGCCCGCAGCGGCCCGGACGGTGTCGGTGTGCACGACCCGGTCGGCGGGCCAGTGCTGGGGGGTGCGGTGCGCGGGCTCGGCGACGTGCTCCCCCTCCTCCAGCGGCCCCGCCCAGGTCCGCAGGCCGCCGTCGAGGAACGCGGCGGGGGTGCCCAGGACGCGGAGCATCCAGACCAGGCGGGCGGCGACGGACCCCCCGGCGTCGTCGTAGACGACCACCCGGGAGTGGTCGCCGATGCCCAGGCGGCCCAGGGTGCGGGCGAAGTCGGCGGCGGCGGGGAGCGGGTGCCGCCCGCCCTCGGGGCTCGCCGGGGCGGCCAGGTCGGCGTCCACGTCGGCGAACACCGCTCCGGGGAGGTGTCCGGCGAGGTAGGCGTCGCGGCCGGAACGGCCGTCCAGGTACCACCGGGAGTCGACCACGACCACACGGTCGAGGTTCTCGTGGAGCCAGTCGGCCGAGACGGCCACCGGCAGGGGAAGGGGCTCTGACATGGGCCCAGGGTAGCGGTGGGGTCACGCCCGGGTCACGGCCCGGGCGGGGTCAGTCGCGGTCCAGGCGGTGCACGTGCAGGATCCACCACAGGCCCAGGGCGGGCAGGACCAGGGGGATGAAGAAGTAGCCGCTGCCGAACCCGGACCAGACGGTGTCGTCGGGGAAGACCCCGGGCAGGAGCAGGCTCGCCGCGCCCACGACCAGGACGCCGACCATCTCGACGCTGCACGAGACCAGGGCGACCCGGCGGGAGGTCCGCCCGGCGCGGGCCAGGCCGACGGCGGCGACGAGGTAGATCACCCCGGCGAGCACCGACAGCAGGTAGGCGACCGGGGCCTCGTCGAACCTGGTGGCCAGCTGGTAGGCGCCCCGCGCGGTGGCGGCGAGGGCGAACACGCCGTAGACGGCCACCAGCAGGCGGCCGGGGCCGGTGCGCAGGGTCTTCGCGGCGTCGGAGGCCGGGGCGGTGTCAGGCAACGGGGCTCCAGAGCTGTTCGAGGCGGACGAACAGGACGGGCAGGATCAGGCAGGCGAACGCGATGACGGCGGGGCCCCACTTGCTGCGCTCCATGAACCCCCACACGGCGCAGGCGGGCGGCAACAGGACCACGGTGGCCAGGTAGGAGACGAACATCGCCGTCTCGGCGGGCCGCTCCCCGCCCACCATGGCGGCGACGGTGGCCACGGCCTGGCCGATCACCAGCAGCCACAGGACCCCCATGCCGACCAGGTGCGGGACGAGCATGGGCTGGTCGCGGAAGGTCGACACGAGGCACCACCCGGCCATCGCCAGGGAAGCCATCTGAATGGTCATGGTCAGCCACTCGACCACGGCGCCTCCTCCCGCCCCTCCCGTCCGCCCAGGTGGGCGGCGCGTTCTACGACACACGGTAGTACGACCGGCGGACCGCACGGCACGGCCCTCCCCCGAACCGCTTCCGGGTGGGAGCGGGTTCCGCTACGGTGCGGGCATGAGCGCAGTCCGCGATGACACCGCGATGAAGCCCTCGGGGATCTGCCGGGCGGGACGCCACCGCTGGCGGCACGACCCGCCGGGCGGCAGGCGCCGGATGTGCGTGCACTGCCGGTCCATGTCGATGATCAACTACCCCTGCGGGGCCGACTGCCTGGAGTGCCACCCCGAGGAGGAGTCCTAGACCCTGTTCTTCGAACGCTCTCCTCTGCCGCCGGGGGTTCGTGAGCCGCCCGGCGGGGTTCTGGAGGTTCCGCAGGAGCGGTCCGGGGAACCAAGCGCGGCGGAGGTTCGAAAGAGCACGGCCTAGATCCTCTTGGTGAGGGGCAGCAGCAGGGCGTCGCGGACCTTGTTCCACTCCACCGCGGCCAGGCCGCCGACGCCCATGTCCTCCACGACCGCGCCGATGGAGCGCAGGTCGTACTCGTCGCCGAGCTCGCGGTCCCCGTCCCGCTGCTCGTGGACGAGCCCGGTGACGTAGCGGCGCAGCTCGTCGGAGCCGACGGCGGCGGCCGCCCGGGCCGCCTCGTGCCAGCGGGCGTCGTGGGGGATCCAGGAGGCCACGACCTCGGTGGGGGTGGGGTGGTAGTCCGTGCGCATAGCCGCAAGTTACCAAGGCCGGGCGGCCCCATCAGGGCTTTCCGTGGCGAAGGCCACCGGCTCCCGCGCGAACCGTTCGAGTACCGGACACCATCCGATGCGACGGTGAGGGTAGGGTCACAGGGCGGCCCCCAGCCCCGCCGCCCGCGTGCGGGCGGTGCACCCTCCGCACCGCGTGTGTTCCGTTCGAGGTACACGACGCATCCTTCCGCGGCGCACGCCGTCCCGCATCCGAGAACCGGAGCACTCACGATGTCCTACCCCAACGACCCGTCAGGTCCCCAGCCCCCGTACGGCGGTCAGCCCCCGGGCGGCCAGCCGCCCTACGGCCCTCCCGGCGGGCAGCCCCCGTACGGTCCCACCGGCGGCCAGCCGTCCTACGGGGACCACACCGGCGGTCAGCCGTCCTACGGCGCCCCGACCGGGGGCCAGCCCTCCTACGGGGACCCGTCCGGCGGCCAGCAGCCGTACGGCGGCCCCGGCGCGCCCTACGACCCGTACGGCTCGACGGGCGCCCCGCAGCAGAAGCAGGGCATGTCCACCGGCGCCAAGGTCGGCATCGGTGTGGGCGCGGGCTGCCTGGTCCTCGTCGTGATCGCGGTGGTGATCGTCGTGGTCATCGCGATGTCCTCCTCCGGCGGCGACGACAGCGGCACCACGACCACCTCCCCCACGACCGCGGAGACCACCGAGCCGGACGGCGGCGGCGAGGAGGGCGGCGGCGACGCCCCCGTCGAGGCCCCGGCCGAGGACGGTGTCACGCTGACGGCGACCAACGCCGGCACCGTGAGCGGCACCATCGACCCCAACGAGACCTACACGGCCCTCGACGTGACGTTCGTGAACAACTCCAGCGAGCCGCTGTCGATCAACCCGCTGTACTTCACCTTCATCCTGGACGACGGCACCGAGGTCGTCGACTGGGAGCTCTTCGCCGACATCACCCAGCTGGAGGCCGCGGACCTGGCGCCGGGCGACCAGGTCAGCGGCCAGGTCGCGGTCGCGGGCGAGGTGACCGTGGTCGAGGTGAGCTACGACCCCTCCTTCGGCATGGAGGAGCCGATCGTGGTGCCCGTCCAGTAGGGACGCTGCGCCCGCCCGGCAGGGGCGGGCGCGCACCACGGCGGCTTCGGGCCCCGGTCCGCGCGGCGCGCGGGGCGGGGCCCTCTACATGCCCAGGGCGGCCAGGGCGGTGACGGCGCCCAGCTCCCGGCAGGCGTCGCGGTCGGCCGCGGCCGGGGCCCCGGTGACGGAGACCGGCGGCCGGTGGCGGGCCCAGCCCATGCCCTTGGCGGCGCCCTCCACCGCGCGCACCGCCCCCGCGGTGTCGTCGTTGCCGTGCACGTACAGCGCGTAGGGCACGGAGCGGCCGGCCGACAGCGCCGGGTAGTAGACGAGGTCGAACCAGTACTTGAGGGCGCCCGACATGTACCCGATGTTGGCGGGCGTCCCCAGGACGACGGCGTCGGCCGACAGCGTGTCGGCGACCGAGGCCGCCAGCGCCGGCCGGGCGACGACCTCCACGCCCTCGATCTCGTCGTCGCGCGCCCCCTCCAGCACCGCGTCGAGCAGTTCCTGGGTGGCCGGGGAGACGGTGTGGTGAACGATGAGCAGTCGTGCCATGCCCTCACCCTAGGGGCGTCCGCCGGACGCCGGGGGTGTGGAGGGAAGTATGAAATCCTCCCCCGGAAAGCATGGAAACCTGGATTTTCCTCCAAATAGTTGCACCCCGAAAAAGGGACATCGGCCACCATCGGGTGTTTTTGCGAAATCGCGCAACACGGAGGAATCCTGTTCGCAAGGATGTCGGATATTGACCCGCCATTCCCCTCTCTCTATGGTGCGATTCTCATAGCGCACCGCCCCGCCGGCACCCCGCGTGCCAGCAGGGCATACGCGGACGCACCGACCGTTCCGGGCCGACCGCGACGGCCACGGAGGAACGAGGGAACCATGCCGCAGATCGTCCGTTCCGCACTCGTCCAGACCGAGTGGACCGGCGACACCGATTCCATGCTCGCCGCCCACGAGAAATACGCGCGCGACGCCGCCGCCCAGGGGGCGCGCGTCATCGGCTTCCAGGAGGTGTTCAACGCCCCCTACTTCTGCCAGGTCCAGGAGGCCGAGCACTACCGGTGGGCCGAGAGCGTCCCCGACGGGCCCACCGTCACCCGCTTCCGGGAGCTGGCCCGGGAGCTCAACATGGTGATGGTGCTGCCCGTGTTCGAGGTCGAGAAGCCCGGGTTCTACTACAACACCGCCGCCGTCATCGACGCCGACGGCACCTACCTGGGCAAGTACCGCAAGCACCACATCCCGCAGGTCAAGGGGTTCTGGGAGAAGTACTACTTCCGCCCCGGCAACCTGGGCTGGCCGGTCTTCGACACCGCCGTCGGCCGCGTGGGCGTCTACATCTGCTACGACCGCCACTTCCCGGAGGGCTGGCGGGCGCTCGGGCTGGCCGGGGCGCAGCTGGTGTACAACCCGTCGGCGACCAGCCGGGGCCTGTCCGCGTACCTGTGGAAGCTGGAGCAGCCCGCCGCCGCGGTCGCCAACGAGTACTTCGTCGCCGCCATCAACCGGGTGGGCCGGGAGAAGTACGGCGACAACGACTTCTACGGCACCAGCTACTTCGTGGACCCGCGCGGGCGGTTCGTCGGCGAGGTCGCCTCCGACACCGCGCCCGAGCTGGTCGTGCGCGACCTCGACTTCGACCTGATCGACGAGGTCCGCACCCAGTGGGCCTTCTACCGCGACCGCCGCCCGGACGCCTACGGGCCCCTGGTCGAGGGTTAGGGGACGCCATGGGACGCACCCTCATCACCGGCGGCCTGGTCGTCACCGCCGCCGACGAACTGGAGGCCGACGTCCTCGTCGAGGACGGGACGGTGGCCGCCCTGGCGCTGCGCGGCGGCGACACCGCCCGCTCCTGGGCGGAGAGCGGCGCCGAGGTCATCGACGCCGCCGGGCACTACGTCATCCCGGGCGGGGTGGACGCGCACACCCACATGGAGCTGCCGTTCGGCGGCACCTTCGCCTCCGACACCTTCGAGACCGGGACCCGGGCGGCCGCCTGGGGCGGCACCACCACCATCATCGACTTCGCGGTGCAGAGCCCGGGCCGGCCGGTGCGTGCCGGGGTGGACGCCTGGATGGCCAAGGCCGAGGGCAACTGCGCGATCGACTACGGGTTCCACGCGATCCTGTCCGACGTCAACGAGTCGTCGCTGAAGGAGATGGACGCCCTCGTGGACGAGGGCATCACCTCGTTCAAGATGTTCATGGCCTACCCGGGCGTGTTCTACAGCGACGACGGGCAGATCCTGCGGGCCATGCAGCGCGGCGCCGCCAACGGCGCGCTGACCATGATGCACGCCGAGAACGGAATCGCCATCGACGTGCTCGTCGAGCAGGCACTGGCGGCCGGCCGGACCGACCCCCGCTACCACGGCGAGGTCCGCAAGGCCCTGCTGGAGTCGGAGGCCACCCACCGCGCCATCCAGCTGGCCCGGGTGGCCGGGGCCCCGCTGTACGTGGTGCACGTGTCGGCGGGCGAGGCGGTCCAGGAGCTGGCCCGCGCGCGCGACATGGGGCTCAACGTGTTCGGCGAGACCTGTCCGCAGTACCTGTTCCTGTCCGCGGACGACCTGGCCCGGCCCGGCTTCGAGGGCGCCAAGTACGTGTGCTCGACCCCGCTGCGGCCCGAGGAGCACCAGGAGCTGCTGTGGCGGGCGCTGCGGACCAACGACCTGTCCGTGGTCTCCACCGACCACTGCCCGTTCTGCTTCACCGGGCAGAAGGAGCTGGGCCGGGGCGACTTCTCCAAGATCCCCAACGGCCTGCCCGGGGTGGAGAACCGGATGGACCTGCTGCACCAGGCGGTCGTGGACGGCCACATCGACCGCCGCCGGTGGATCGAGCTGGCCTGCGCCACCCCGGCGCGCATGTTCGGGCTCTACCCGCGCAAGGGCACCATCGCCCCGGGCGCCGACGCCGACATCGTGGTCTACGACCCCAACGCCGAGCACGTCATCTCTGCACAGACCCACCACATGAACGTGGACTACTCCGCGTACGAGGGCAGGCGGGTGACGGGCCGGGCCCGCACCGTGCTCTCCCGCGGCCGGGTCGTCGTGGACGGCGGCGAGTACCTCGGCGCGGCCGGGCACGGCCGCTACCTGTCCCGCGGCACCTGCCAGTACCTGATCTGAGATCTGAGAGGAGAGCACATGGACATCGGACTCGTCCTCCAGACCGACCCGCCCGCCGACCTTCTGGTGGACCGGATGGCGCGGGCCGACCGGCTCGGCTTCACCCACGGGTGGACGTTCGACTCGGTGGTGCTGTGGCAGGAGCCGTTCGTCATCTACAGCCGCGTCCTGGAGCGCACCGAGAACCTCGTGGTGGGTCCGATGGTGACCAACCCGGGCACCCGCACCTGGGAGGTCACGGCCTCCCTGTTCGCGACCCTGAACGACATGTTCGGCAACCGGACGGTGTGCGGGATCGGCCGCGGCGACTCCGCGATGCGGGTGGCCGGGCGCAGCCCCGCCACACTGGCCCGTCTCTCCAGGGCCATGACCGCGATCAAGGACCTGGCCGAGGGCCGGGAGGCGGACGTGGACGGGGCGTCCTTCCGCCTCCCGTGGGTGCGCGACGGGTCGCTGCCGGTCTGGATGGGCGCCTACGGCCCCAAGGCCCTGGAGCTGGTGGGGCGGCAGGCCGACGGGTTCATCCTCCAGCTGGCCGACCCGTACCTGACGGAGTGGATGGTCAAGGCCGTGCGGGCGGCCGCGGCCGACGCGGGCCGCGACCCCGCGGAGATCACGGTGTGCGTGGCCGCACCGGCCTACGTCACCGACGGGTCGGCGCGGGGCCTGGCGCACGCGCGCGAGCAGTGCCGCTGGTTCGGCGGGATGGTGGGCAACCACGTCGCCGACCTGGTGGCGCGGTACGGGCACACGGGGGCGGTCCCCCAGGAGCTGACCGACTACATCGAGGCCCGGCAGGGCTACGACTACAGCCACCACGGCCGGGCGGACAACCCCGACACCGCGTTCGTCCCCGACAGCGTGGTGGACCGGTTCTGCCTGCTGGGCCCGGTGAAGGAGCACGTGGCCAAGCTGGAGCGGCTGCGCGCGGTGGGCGTGGACCAGTTCGCGGTCTACGCGATGCACGACGACGTGGACGGGGTCATCGACGCCTACGGGCGCGACGTGGTCCCCGCCGTGTCCGGGATCTGACCCGGCCGGAACACGGAAGTCACACGGGGCGCGCACACTGCCGGGACGGGTGCGGCGGCGGCCACCACCGGCCGCCGCCGCACCCGCGGTGACGTGCGAGGATGTTCGACGGCCCGAAACGGGTCCGCGACCCCCGCACGCCCCGCCGCGCCCACTCCCCGATCCCCCGTACCACCGAAGAATCAGGTGCCCCGTGACCCAAGCCCCACCCTCCCCGGAACCGAGAGCCGTCACCCACCCCGACGGCCGCGTCTCCCTGGCCGAGGGCGTGTCCATGCCCGAGAGCCCCTACGTCAACGAGGACCTCCAGCCGGTGCCGATGTCCCGGCGCACCTGGGGCACCGGCAGCTTCACCGCCCTGTGGGTGAGCATGTCGGTGAGCATCCCCGCCTGGACCCTGGCCAGCGGCCTGATCGCCGCGGGCATGGACTGGCGCCAGGCGATCCTGTGCGTGGTCCTGGGCAACGTCATCGTGCTGCTGCCGATGGTGCTGACCGGCCACGCGGGCGCCAAGTACGGCATCCCCTTCCCGGTGTTCGCCCGCGCCTCCTTCGGCCTGCGCGGCGCCAACCTCCCGGCGCTGCTGCGCGGCGCCGTCGCCTGCGGCTGGTTCGGCATCCAGACCTGGGTGGGCGGCCAGGGCGTGCACGTGCTCGCCGGTCGGCTGTTCGGCGAGGGCTGGCTGGACGCCGCCGCGATCGGCGGCAACCCGTGGACCCTGTGGCTGTCCTTCGCCGTCTTCTGGGTGGCCCAGGTGGCCATCGTCCTGTGGGGCATGGAGGGCGTCCGCAGGGTGCAGGTGTGGGCGGCCCCGCTGATGATCGTCGGCGGTGTGGCCCTGCTGGTGTGGATGGCCGCGGAGGCCGGCGGCCCGGGCGTCATGCTCGCGGGCGACCCGGACGGCCTGGACTGGGGCCCGTCGTTCTGGGCCCTGTTCTTCCCCTCGCTCATGGGCGTCATCGGCTACTGGGCGACGCTGACCCTGAACATCAGCGACTTCACCCGGTTCTCCGACTCCCAGCGCGCACAGGTGCTGGGCCAGTCGCTGGGCCTGCCCACCACGATGACGCTGTTCTCGCTGCTGGCCGTCATGGTGACGGCGGGCACCGCCGCCGTGTACGGCGAGCCGCTGTGGAACCCGATCGACATCGTGGCGCAGATGGGCAGCGGCCTGGGCCTGCTGTTCGCGATCTTCATCGTGCTGCTGGCGACGGTGTCCACCAACATCGCCGCGAACCTGGTGGGCCCGGCCTACGACCTGGCCAACCTGGCGCCGCGCCTGATCGGTTTCCGCACCGGGGCGATCATCACCTGCTTCCTGGGCGTGCTCATCTTCCCGTGGAAGCTGCTGGAGAACGAGAGCGTCTACATCTTCACCTGGCTGGGCACCGTCGGCGGCGTCCTGGGCACGGTGGCGGGCATCCTGCTCGCCGACTACTGGCTGGTGCACCGGACCCGGCTGGACCTGCCCGGCCTGTACCGGCGCGGGTCGCGGTACTGGTACGGCGGCGGCTGGAACTGGCGGGCGCTGGTCGCGTTCGGCGTCGGCACCCTGCTGGCCGTGGGCGGCTCCTACTCGGGCGTGGACGCGGAGACCGGCGCCAGGCTCGGCCCGTTCCCGGAGGACGGGCTGATCCCGCTGCTGTCCCCGCTGGCCGACTACGGCTGGGTCGTCGGCCTGGTGGTGTCCTTCCTCCTGTACTGGGTGCTGAACCTGGTGGCGCCGGTCCGCGCCGCGGACGGCGGTGAGGCCGCGGCCGCCGGGGGCGACGACCGGCCGGAGCAGGGCGAACCGGAGAAGGCGGGCGCCTGACCCGCCCGGGGCACCGCCCCGATCCGCTCCCGCGGGGGCCGCACCGAACGGTGCGGCCCCCGCGCCGTTCCGGGCCGCCGGGTCCGGTGCCGCCGTGTTCCGTGCCACCGTTTGCCGTGCCGCCGTCTTCCGTGTCACCGTGACGTGGAACATGTGTTACCCGGTCGTGACCAGTACCCGGGCGCGGGTACCGTCGAAAACCAGAATGTCCTCTCCGGCATCAGACCAGGTCAACAGGGTTCTCTTTGGCCAGCGCCCGGCGGGGGCCACTCGGCGCGACGAAAACCTCCTACGGATGCGGTCAACCCACCGACAGGGATCTTCGTCCCATTCACACCGGAACCCGAACAACGGGTTAAGGCGATAGAAACAGTGAACCGATCTATGACGAACGGCGCACGCACCCTTCAAGGGTGACCCCGCGCCCCTCGACCTCTCGTGCCCGGAACCCGCACGTTTCCCCCAAGGTCGGGCATTACATCCCCCAACTCTTCGCGAAGAGGGAGACGACCTTGCCTGAGAGCAGTACCTTTCCACGGCCGGCGCCCGCCACAAGGACGGTCGCGGTCGTCCTGGCCGGCGGCAGCGGCCAGCGCATCGGCCTGGCGACGCCCAAGCAGCTCCTGAAGATCGCCGGGAAGACGATCCTGGAGCACACGCTCGACGTCTTCGAGCAGGCCCCGCGCGTGGACGAGGTCATCGTGATGATGAACCCCGGCTTCGTCAACGACGCCGAGGCCATCGTGCGCAAGGCCGGGTTCACGAAGGTGACCCGGGTGCTGCCGGGCGGGACCTCCCGCAACGCCACCACCCAGCTCGCCCTGGACGCCCTGTCGCACCTGCCCGCCGACACCACCAACCTGCTGTTCCACGACGCGGTCCGGCCCCTGCTGTCCCAGCGGGTCATCGACGACTGCGTCACCGCCCTGGACACCTACCGGGCCGTGGACGTGGCGATCCCCTCCTCGGACACCGTCATCGAGGTGGACGACGACGTCATCACCGACGTCCCCACCCGCGCCCGGCTGCGCCGCGGCCAGACCCCGCAGGGCTTCCGGATGTCCGCCATCCGCGACGCCTACGAGCGCGCCTGGGCCGACCCGGGCTTCGAGGCCACCGACGACTGCACCGTCGTCCTGCGCTACTCCCCCGGCACCCCGATCCACGTGGTCGCCGGCGAGGAGCAGAACATGAAGGTGACCCAGCCGGTCGACATCTTCATCGCCGACAAGCTCTTCCAGCTCTCCTCGGCGGACACCCCCGAGTTCACCGACCAGGACCGCGACCGGCTGCTCGGCGGGCGGACCGTGGTGGTCTTCGGCGGCAGCCACGGCATCGGCGCCGAGGTCGCCGACCTGGCGGAGAAGCACGGTGCCCGGGTCTTCCGCTACTCGCGCAGCGCCACCCGCACCGACGTGGCCGACCCCGCGCAGGTCGCCGCCGCCCTGGAGCAGGCGCACAGCGCCACCGGCCGCATCGACCATGTGGTCAACACCGCCGGGGTGCTGCGCATCGGACGGCTGGACGCCACCGGCCCGGAGGCGATCGAGGAGGCGCTGCGGGTCAACTACCTGGCCCCGGTGCACATCGCCCGGGCGGCCTTCCCGTACCTCGCCCAGACCAAGGGCCAGCTGCTCCTGTACACCTCCAGCTCCTACACCCGGGGCCGGGCCGAGTACAGCCTGTACTCCTCCACCAAGGCCGCCACGGTCAACCTGACCCAGGCCCTGGCCGACGAGTGGTCCGAGGACGGCGTGCGCATCAACTGCATCAACCCCGAGCGCACCCGTACTCCGATGCGGGTGAAGGCCTTCGGCGAGGAACCGGCCGGGACGCTGCTCAGCGCCGAGAAGGTGGCCCGCACCTCCCTGGACGTGCTGCTGTCCGACCTCACCGGCCACGTCGTCGACGTCCGCCGCGAGGACCCGGTGGCCGCCGCCCGGGCGCGCGGGACGGAGGAGGCGAAGTGAACCGGCTCCGCCATCTGGGGGTGAACGGCACCGCGCTGGCCGTCCTTGCGGCCATGGGGCTCTCCTTCCTGCTCCAGGCCGTCGAGGTGGCCATGGCACAGGTCTGGGTGTTCGGGGTGCTGACCCTGGTCCTGTACACCACCGAGTGGCTCGTCGCCCAGCGCGTCACCGTGCTGACCAAGGTGCTCAGCCGCATCCGGGTGGGGCTCACCGTGCGGATGCTGCTGCGGCAGATCCTCCTGATCGCGCTGTACGTGTCCGTGGGGGCGATCGGCACCACGGCCTACTGGTCGACGTTCGCAGGGCTGGCCGCGTTCTTCGTGCTGTCCCTGGGCTACGACCTGATGCGGATGCAGATCCTGCGCCGCTCCCGGCTGCCGGTGCGGACCCGCAACCTGGACCTGTCGGCGCTGAACCTGCCGCAGGTCCCCCGGTTCGTGCGCGAGCTGCCGATGAACCGCGTGTTCCTCGCCGACTTCGCCCTGGTGGCGGGCGGTGTGGCGCACCTGGCCGGCGGACCGGAATGGCTCGCGGTCGGCGGTGCCGCGCTGAGCGCGGGCGCCGTCCTGGTACTGGCGCTGGCCACCGTGCCGACGCTCTTGGCGCACCTGCGCTTCCCCTCCGACGCCGAGGTCATCGAGGAGGTCAACGAGCGGCTGCGCGCGTACCGGCCCGAGGTGGTCCTGTACTTCACGTTCGGCGTGGGCAGCCAGAACGGCGTCTACCAGGCCAACATGTGGCTGGAGGCGGTGGAGCGGCTGGACCGGCGGGCCCTGGTGGTGTTCCGCGAGCACGCCAACCTGCCGCACCTGGAGCCGACCCCGCTGCCGGTCGTGTGCGTCCCGCGCGCAGACGACCTGGCCGCCCTGGACCTGTCCACGGTGCGGGTGGCCCTGTACCCGGGCAACGCGGGCAAGAACATCCACCTGGTGCAGCGCGCCGAGATCAAGCACGTGTTCGTCGGGCACGGCGACAGCGACAAGCTGCCGAGCAGCAACCGGGTCAGCCGGATCTTCGACGAGATCTGGGTGGCCGGTCGCGGCGGGCGCGAGCGCTACCGCAGGGTCCGGCACGCCATCGACGACCGCGACGTGGTGGAGGTGGGCCGCCCCCAGCTGGACGTGGTCAAGGGCCCGAGGTCGGCGGCCGAGCGGTCGGTGCCCACCGTGATCTACGCGCCCACCTGGGAGGGCGTGGACGACAACAACTACCTGACCTCGGCCGACACCGTCGGCGTGGAGCTGGTGGAGCGGCTGCTGGCCGACGGCGGACCGGTCCGGCTCATCTACAAGCCGCACCCGCTGCTGGGCAAGCGGTCCCCGCGCGCCGCGGAGGCGCACCGGCGGATCGTGGAGGCGATCACCGCGCACAACCGCGGCCTGGACCCGGTGACCCCGGAGGCCGAGCGGCGGCTGGCGGAGCTGCGGGCGCGGATCGAGCACTTCCGGCAGGAGTCCTCGGAGCGGAACCTGACCCCGGGCGACCTGGCCGGGTACCGGGACCTGCTGCGGCAGTGGCACGACCTGTACTGGACCTCCTCCGGACCGCTGCGCCACCACGTGGTCACCGACCCGTTCCCGACCCTGTTCTCGTGCTTCAACGAGTCGGACGCGATGGTCAGCGACATCTCCAGCGTGGTGGCCGACTTCATCGCCAGCGGCAAGCCCTACGCCATCGCGGACCTGTGGGACACCTCCGACGACGAGTTCCGCGCACAGTACCCGTCCGCGGGGGCCGGGTACCTGCTGCGCCCCGGCCTGGCCGGGCTGGACGAGGTCCTGGCGGCCGCCCGGGAACCGGCGGGCGACGCCATGGCCCGCCGCCGGGAGATCCTCAAGGAGTACCTGCTGGGACCGGACGAGCCGGACTCCCAGACCCGGTTCTCCGCGGCCGTGGACGCCCTCTACGAGCGGGGCCTGCGGGACTTCCCGCTCGGCACCTTCGCCGAGCCGATCCCGGCCGACCCGTTCCGCGGGGAGGAACCGGACGGGCCCGAAGGCGCCGCGCTCCCGGTCAACGTCCCCGACACGGAGAGAACGGTCTGAGACCCGTCCCTGGACCATGAGGAAGGGGCCGCGCGAACCATGCGCGGCCCCTTTCGCGTGTCCGGGCAACGTCCACTTATGACCTGATCGTCACCTGAACCGGTCCGTGAGTCATCTAACCCACAAACCACAGGTAAACCCCATATCCTGTTAAAGCGTCTTTTGTCTGCCCGGTGAAGTCTCGTCGAGCAGGGACCGGTCGCACACGACCTCCCCGAGCTTCCCTTGCGGTACGACCCCACCCGCAACTTCCCTTTCGGAGTCCAGCCTTGCCCAGCCATGCCACCGAGCCCGCAGCCCGATCCGTGACCCGCACCGTCGCCGTCGTCCTGGCCGGCGGCAGCGGCCAGCGCATCGGCCTGGCGACGCCCAAGCAGCTCCTGAAGATCGCCGGGAAGACGATCCTGGAACACACCTTGGAGCTGTTCGAGCAGGCCCCGCGCGTGGACGAGGTCATCGTGATGATGAACCCCGGCTTCGTCAACGACGCCGAGGCCATCGTGCGCAAGGCCGGACTGGGGAAGGTCTCCCGGGTGCTGCCGGGCGGGACCTCCCGCAACGCCACCACCCAGCTCGCCCTGGACGCGCTGTCGCACTACTCGGCGGAGAACACCAACGTGCTCTTCCACGACGCGGTGCGCCCCCTGCTGTCCCAGCGGGTCATCGACGACTGCGTCACCGCCCTGGAGACCTACCAGGCCGTGGACGTGGCCATTCCGTCCTCGGACACCATCATCGAGGTGGACGACGACGTCATCACCGACGTCCCCACCCGGTCGCGGCTGCGCCGCGGCCAGACCCCGCAGGGCTTCCGCCTGGCCACGATCCGCAACGCCTACGCCAAGGCCTGGGCCGACCCGGGCTTCGAGGCCACCGACGACTGCACCGTCGTCCTGCGCTACGCGCCCGAGGTGCCGATCCACGTGGTGGCGGGTGAAGAGCAGAACATGAAGGTGACCCAGCCGGTCGACATCTTCATCGCCGACAAGCTCTTCCAGCTCTCCTCGGCCGCCACCCCCGAATTCACCGAAGAGGACTACGCCGCACGGCTCACCGGCAAGACGGTGGTCGTGTTCGGCGGCAGCTACGGGATCGGCGCCGGGATCGCCGACCTGGCGGAGAAGCACGGCGCCCGGGTCTTCCGCTACTCGCGTAGCGCCACCCGCACCGACGTGGCCAACCCGGCCGACATCGCCGGGGCCCTGGAGCAGGCGCACAGCGCCACCGGCCGCATCGACTACGTCGTCAACACCGCCGGGGTGCTGCGCATCGGCCGCCTCGACCAGACCGACGACGCCGTCATCGAGGAGGCTCTGCGGGTCAACTACCTGGCCCCGGTGCACATCGCGCGCGCCTCCTTCCCGTACCTCGCCCAGACCAAGGGCCAGCTGCTCCTGTACACCTCCAGCTCCTACACGCGCGGACGCGGCGAGTACAGCCTGTACTCCTCCACCAAGGCGGCGACCGTCAACCTGACCCAGGCCCTGGCCGACGAGTGGTCCGAGGACGGCGTGCGCATCAACTGCATCAACCCCGAGCGCACCCAGACGCCCATGCGGGTCAAGGCCTTCGGCGAGGAGCCGGCCGGAACGCTGCTCAGCGCCGAGAAGGTGGCAGTCACCTCCCTGGACGTGCTCCTGTCCGACCTCACCGGCCACGTCGTCGACGTCCGCCGCGAGGACCTGCCGGGCATCGGCGGCGCCGGGGGCGCCAAGTGAGCAAGCTCCGCGAACTGAGCCGGGAGACCCTCTTCGGGGCGGCCCTGCTCGGCCTCACCTATCTGGCCATGCTCGCGGGTGTCATCACCGAGTCGTGGTGGACCTTCGCCATCGGGGCCGCGGGCAGCTACGCCGTGGACGCGCTGCTGCTGCACCGGCTCCAGGACCTGGCCAAGCTGGTCCAGCAGATCCGCCTGGGCATCACCCCGCGCGCCCTGCTGCGCCAGCTGCTCGTCCTGGGCCTGCTCATCACCACCACCAGCGCCACCTCCACCGGTATCGGCATGGTCCTGCTGGCGTTCCTGCTGCTCTTCGGACTCCAGCTCGTGGCCGGCATCGCCGCCAGGATGCTGCGTGCCTCGCGCAAGCTGCCGGTCGTCACCCGCAACATCGACCTGGAACCCCTGAACATCCCCGACAGCCCTCCCATGCCGCTCGTCCGCGAGCCCATGAGCAGGCTGCTGCCGCTGGACGCCTTCCTGGTGTTCGGCGTCGTGGGATACGTGGCGCTCGGTTCGGCGTGGATCGTGGCGGCCGGGGCCGTGCTGACCCTGGGCGTCACGGTCCTGGCACTGCTGATGCTGGCCTGGCACATCCGGCGCGCCCGCACCATCCCTTCCCCCGAGCAGGTCATGGAGTTCACCCAGTCCTGGCTGGACTCCTACCGGCCCGAGGTCGTCCTGTACTTCTCCGGGTCGGCCGACTCCGCCTACCAGGTGAACATGTGGCTGGACACGATGGCCCGGCTGCCCCGGCGCGGGATCATCGTGCTGCGCGAGCGCGTCATCGCCGCCCAGCTGGCGCCCACCTCCGTCCCGGTGCTGTGCGTCCCGACCTCCACCGACCTGATGGCGCTGGACTTCGGTCCGGCGCGGGTGGCCCTGTACCCGGCCAACACCGGCAAGAACATCCACATGCTGCGCAACCCGGTGATCAAGCACGTGTTCATCGGACACGGCGACAGCGACAAGATCGCCAGCGTCAACCCGTTCAGCAAGGTCTACGACGAGGTGTGGACCGCCGGCCGGGCCGGGCTGGACCGGTACGTGCGCGCCCAGGTGGGCGTGCGCACCGATGAGATCGTCGAGGTGGGCCGCCCCCAGCTGGACGCGATCCGCACCGACACCGCGCCCAACGCCGTCCGCACCGTGCTGTACGCGCCGACCTGGGAGGGGTGGACCGACGAGCCCGGCAACACCTCCCTGACCGACGCGGGTCCCACCCTGATCGCCCGGCTGCTCAAGGCCGAACCCGGGGTGCGCGTTCTGTACAAGCCGCACCCGTTCACCGGCATCCGCTCGGCGCAGGCGCGCCGCGCCCACCAGAAGATCGTCGCTCTGCTGGAGGCCGCGAACAAGGCCGCCGGCCACGGCGAGCCGGACACCCGCGAACTGGCCGCGCTCGACCGCCGCCTGGCCGTCTTCGACGACGACCGGGGCGCCACCGACGAGGCCCACAACTCGCGGGAGGAGGGCCGGACCGACCCCGGGATCATCGCCGAAGCGGCCGCCCTCGTCGACGACTGGCACCGGGTGTACTGGAAGGGCCGACCCGACACGGCGCACCTGGTCATCCAGGGGCCGCGGCCGTCGCTGTACTCCTGCTTCGACCAGGCCGACCTGCTCATCAGCGACATCTCCAGCGTGGTGGCCGACTTCGTCGCCACCGAGAAGCCCTACGCGATCACCAACTGCGAGGGCATCACGCACGAGGAGTTCCGCGTCAAGCACCCGACGTCGAGCGCGGCCTACATGCTCCTGCCCGACGGGAAGGGCCTGGACACCGCCCTGGCCGCCGTGCACCTGCGCGAGGCCGACGAACTGGCCGAGCAGCGGCGCGCACTGCGCACCTACCTGCTGGGGCCGTCCGACGTCACCTCCATGAGCCGCTTCACCGCCGCCGTGGACGACCTGTACACGCGCGCCGCCGACCTGCGGCCGCTCACCCCTCTCGGCGGGGAGACCCCCGCCGGACTCAGCCGCCCCTGACCAGGGCCTCACAAAGGCAACATCATGAAGCGCATCCTCATGCGGTCGAGGAAAGACCCGTTCCGCATCGTTCACGCGGGTGCCGCCATCGAAGAGAACGTCTTCGGTGACAACGCCGGGAACCTCATCTTCAGCCAGGCATCGCACAAACTGCTCCAGACGTCGGACACGGAGATCGTCTCCAACGGGTTCCGTGCCGACGCCTCCGAAGCGGAACGGATCAACGAGGAGTACGACGCGTTCGTCGTACCTCTGGCCAACGCCTTTCGCGTGTCCTTCGTCCCCCACCTCAACAGGCTGAGCTCCCTCATCGAGAAGCTGACCATCCCGGTCGTGGTCCTGGGAGTGGGGGCCCAGTCCGACCTGGACTACGGCCTGAAGCGCATGGAACGGCTGAACGAGCCCGTACGGCGCTTCGCCTCGGCGGTCCTGGACCGCTCCGCGAGCATCGGCGTGCGCGGCGAGTTCACGGAGCGGTACCTGAAGAGCCTCGGCTTCAACGACGTCGAGGTCATCGGCTGCCCGTCCATGTTCATGGACGGGGACCGGCTCTCCGTCACCAAGAAGGTGGCGGAGCTCGACTCCGACTCGGCCGTCGCCGTCAACGCCTCGCGCAGCGCCCTGGGCGCCGGCGACGTGGGCGGCATCGTCAGCTCGAACTTCGAGCGCTACCCGAACATGCGCTACTTCGCCCAGGAGACGAAGGACCTGGCGCTGCTGTACTGGGGCGACGCCTCCGGCGTGGAGGACCGGCACGACCCGATGCCGGTCCACCGGACCCACCCCCTGTTCCTCCAGAACAAGGTGAACGTCCACCTGGACCCGGCGACCTGGATCGACGCCCTGCGGGAGTACGACTTCTCCTTCGGCACCCGCATCCACGGCAACATCGCCGCGCTGCTCGCGGGCACCCCGGCCGTGGTCCTGTGCCACGACTCGCGCACCCTGGAGCTGTGCCGGTACTTCGACATCCCGCACCGGGTCATCCGGGACCTGCCGTCGGACGTGGACGCCGCCGACCTGCACCGGGAGGCCGACTACACCGCGATGCACGCCGGGCACGCCGAGCGGTTCGCACGCTTCACGGCCTTCCTGGAGAAGAACGGGCTCTCCCACGTGCACCAGCCCGGAGAGGACGGCGGGGCCGCGTTCGACGAGCACGTGCGCGCGACGGCCTACCCTCCGGCCGTGGACGCCTGGACCAGCGCCGAGGCGGGCGTGGGCGACCGCATCGGGTGGCTGCGCTCCCGCCACAAGGAGAGCGAGGCGGCCCGCACCGAGCTGACCAAGCGGGTGACCTCCCTGGAGAAGGACACCGAGCGCAGGTTCAAGGCCATGGAGAAGCGCCTGAAGGCCGCCGAGAAGGCGGCCCAGCAGCCTCTCACGAGCCGCATCCGCAGGCCCGTCGGGAGGATCCTGCGCAAGGCCGGCCTGCGCCGCTGACCCCGACCCCCGGAGACGACGACCGCGGTCCGCGCCCCACCGGGCGCGGGCCGCGGTCCCTTCGTTCCGGGCCGACCCGGTGAAGTCACCGGCTGGAACCTGATCACGACGAACACGGGAAACCTGCTGTCCCAGTGGTGCTCTTGCGACAAGCACATTTCTCTCACCAAGAACGATGATCTCAAAGGGTTGATTTTCACGCGCTAACCGGCCGATAGGCTCGGGGCGTGGCGTTCATCAAATGTGTCCGCACGACCTCCGGGACCAACACGGTGGTGCCGCCGCTGGTATAGGACTGATCCCAGCGGCGGGTGGACACGCGGCCCACACACAAACAGTGCGCCACCACAGTGGGCGGGATCTCTTCGGCCAGCAGGTCCACGGCTTACAGGCGGAGGAGTTTGCACATCGACATCGGGCGGCGGCGAGAACGTCACCGCACGCACACCTCATACCCTACGCGATATCTCCGAAAAGACCACGAGGCCTGCGCCCAACAGGCTGACAATTCACAACTTCACTAAGTTGGACTCAGGGCCATGGCTCGACGAGGCCAGCTGGGGAAACCTCAAAAATGGAGCTTCCCCAGCCGACACGAACGCCTATCCACACATCCCTGCACACAAGGGTTTCAGCGATCCCCTAAAACCTGCACGCAAAAGCCCCGCCAACCCATCCAATATCTTGACCTATTTCGTTCCCAGCCCATCCACCCAGCGCAACACCACTACCGACGCCGGCAACGGTGCCTGACGGGCCGGCAGCGGAACCGATGAGCCCAAATGCAGCACCATATATAACAGCATGCGGATATTTAAAAGCGTTCCCCACGAGGTTCACGTGAAGCTGTCGACATTGCTCATTATCTAGCGCGTAGGCTTCAAATGAACCCCCCGGAAGAAGCCTCCTTTCTTTTCGCATCCAATAAGGGCTCCTCGGATCAGCCACTCCGACTCCCTTGCTTTGCCGTGGAGCAATTTCAGGCCATTCATGCATCTCATCCGAGAGGCCGAGCCGTTCCGGCTTCCTGGGATTCTCAGAAGAAAATCCCTTGGGACCGTCATACATGCCAAGATTCTTGTCTCTCGAGGCGTTGCTCCGAGCAGCCTTTTCCCGGGCAATGCGATCTCGAGCGGCCTTGGCGGCAGCTGCCCTTCGGGCGGCGGCGATGCGCATTGCCGCGGCCTTGCGGGCGGCGTTGGCGGCCCTCGCCGCGCGGATCTGTGCAGCGCGGATCTTCGCAGCACGGATGGCGGCCTGGCGGGCCCGGTAGGCACGGATGGCGGCCTGGCGGATCCGGTAAGCGCGGATCGCGGCCATCCGGGCCTGGTAGGCGCGGATCGCGGCCTGGCGGGCCCGGTATGCAGCGGCCCACTTGCGGGCCTGGGAGAAGCTCTTGCGGTAGTACAGCCCGTCGGGGTCCGTGAACGACGTCGGGTTGTTGTTCGCGTACGCGTACCCGTTCATCTGCTGCGAGTCGCTGAAGTCGACGACCGGGTCCGCCGAGATGAACATCCCCGTCTCACTGTCGTAGGAGCGCGCCCCCAGTCGAGTGAAGCCGGCCTGTTCGTCGATCACTCCGCCCACGTACCCGCGTGAGTTCGGCCAGGTCCCGGTGGCGGTTCCGCGCTCCGTACCGAAAGCGGTGAACCTGCGGCGAACACTCTCGCCGGTCAGCGAGTTGATCGCCAACTGCCCGGTCTGGTGGTGGTCGGAGAAGATCCAGTGGACATCCCCGCTGCTGGAGCGGCTGGCGATGACCTCGCCCTCGTGCTCGTACAGGCGCGTCGCCTGGCTGGTGAGCTCCTCCTTGTTGAAGGAGACCTCCATTCCGGGCAGGAACAGCGTCACAGCGTTGCCATCGTCGCGGATCAGGCGTTCGCCTTCGGCGTCGTAGACGAACCGAGAGGTGTTGCCGCCTTCCCGGACGGCGGCGAGCTGCCCTTCGGCATTCCATTCCAGGGTCTGGTCACGGGTGGCGCTGCGCCGGGAGGTCATGTTCCCGGCCTCGTCGTAGGTGTAGGTGGCGAGACCGCTGTTGCCGTTGGAATCGACCTGGGTCACCGCGTGCGGGCGCTCCTCCCCCGCTCCGGGGCGGTGGTAGGTGCTCTCGATGTCCCCGGCCTCGATCAGGCCGCGGCGCGTCTCGGAGGTGCGGTTGCCGAGCGCGTCGTAGGTGTAGCTGTTCCAGTACGGCGCTGCACCGCCGACGTTCTCCCGTGCCGGTCCCCCGTCACAGGCCTGTTCGCCGCCCTGCAGGGAGGTCCACTCGTCGGTGAGGCGTCGCATGTCGTCGTAGGCGAAGCACTGCACGTCGGGGAGGAGGCCCTCAGCCGTGGGCTCGTCCTTGATGCTCAGCACGTTGCCGGCATCGTCGTAGGTGTAGGCCTGCTCGACGAGGGTGCCGTGGCCGACCTCGGGGTGGACCCTCGCCACCGTCACGCGGTCGGTCGCCGGGTCATAAACGCGGGTGGCCCAGGTCTCCCTGGCCTGACTGTTGCCGTCGTTGCGGTAGAAGGTCCGCTGCAGAATCTGTCCGCGGTGGGAGTAGGTGACCGCGTTCAGGTAATCCGTCCGGAAGGTTTCGCTCGCCCCGTGAATGCCGGTCACCAGGCCCGCCCTGTTATAGGCGTAGGTCACGACCTCTTCGGGCAGTCCGCCGGCCGCGGGCAAGGTGTTCGACTTGATGGTGCCGTCGGAGTTGTACGTGGTGCGGAACCGGTAGGGTCCGCCGAGTCCTCCGTTCTCCGGGGTCCGCGGGATGTAGACGGTGGTGGCCGTGGACCGCCCCAGGGGGTCGTAGGCGTGGATGGTGGTGGTGTACTGCTGCCCGTCGACATATCGGACGGCGTTGCTCAGTTGCCCCTTGGCGACGGTGTCGAAGGTCCAGGAGGCGAGCAGCGGTCCGTCCGTCCCGCCCTGGTGCTGACCGGTCTTGCGTCCCAGTGCGTCGTAGACGTACGAGACGGTTTCACCGCGGGCGTCGGTGCGGGAGACGAGGCGGTCGGCGTCGTCGTAGGTGTAGGTGGTGGT
Organism: Nocardiopsis sp. MT53; assembly: GCF_019598965.1. NCBI lineage: Bacteria > Bacillati > Actinomycetota > Actinomycetes > Streptosporangiales > Nocardiopsidaceae > Nocardiopsis > Nocardiopsis sp. MT53. The sequence goes on from NZ_CP080599.1 coordinate 1,264,309, forward strand.
CCCCCGGTCGGGGTCCTCGGTCTTGATCTTGCGACCGCGCAGGTCGTAGTGGTTGCGCCAGACGTTTCCGGCCCCGTCGGTGATGGTGGCCACCTCACCGGCTTCGGTGTAGGTGTAGGTCAGAGCGGTGTAGTCGGCCTGGGGGGTGTCCCCTTCGTGCTGGCGCAGCTCGACCGTCTGGCCCAGGGCGTTCTTGATGGTGGTGGTCGGAATGGCCCCGTCGGCAGGGGTCACCAGAACGCGATCCCCCAGGTCCTGGGAATTGGTGCGCCACAGTTCCCCGCCGCGGGAGAGGGAGATGACCTCGACCGGGCGTTCCGCACCGTCGTAGACGGTCTCGGTGTACCGGGGAATGCGGTCGTCCCCTTGGGCCGGCTCGAAGAGCGTCTGCCCGGGCCCGGCCTCCTCGTTGTGGTACCCGTGGCGCTCCTTGATCTTCAACCCGCGGCCGTCGTAGAAGACGTCGCTGATCAGCCGACCGTCGCCGACGGCCGCCGGAGCCTGCTCCTGGCGCAAGCGCAGCAGCCCGTCGTAGATCTGGTAGGTGGAGGCGTAGGTGCCGTCCTCCCTGCGGGTGTGCGTGATGACCGCGGACGGCGCGTCGTTGCGCACGTGGTACTCGAACCGCATGGCGGGGTCGATTCCGTCCGCCTTCTTGCGGTCGGGCGTCCACACCTGGGTGAGGCGGCCCAGGGGGTCATGGGCCATGTCCGTGCGGTTGCCGTTGGGATCGATCTCGGCAACGGGCAGTCCGCGGAGGGGGTCGAAGTGTTCTGTATCGACGTGTCCCAGCGGATTGGTGGTGGTGACGGTGGTCGCCACTCCCCCTGCGATCTTCGGTGAGTAGGAGGTCACCGTGGCGTTGCCCAGGGCGTCGCTCTCGGAGACCGGCCGGCCGAAGGCGTCGTACTCGGTCTCCTGGACCGTCTGGTAGACGGCCGTGGAACCGTCATAGTCCTCGATGCGCTGAGTGGCGGTGGGCAGCCCGGCCGTGGGCGCCTGTCCGTAGCCCCGACCGTCGTAGAGCACCCGCTCATCACTGATGACGTCGCCAGGGCGCGAGGGGGTTGCACCGCAGCCCACAGCGACCTTCTCCGTCCGCGCCACGGCGTCCAGGATTCGCAGGGTGGTGTTGTCGGCGTAGGTGTAACGGGTGCACTGGTCGTCACCGGTGTCGTCGACATCCCCGTGGTGGTGGACCTGGGTGGTACGCCCCAGAGCGTCGTACTCGGCGGTCTCTTGTGTACGCATCCAGCCGCCGTCCACAGCGATGTACTGGGTGGTGGACGCCATCCCGGTCATGCGTGATTCGAGGGTGCCCCAGGAGTAGGTCCGCTGTGCGGTCACCCGGCTCCAGGGCAGGGAGATCGTCTTCTCGACGATGTCCCCGCCCGGTCCGTTGCGGGTGATCTCCTCCAGGGTGAACCCGTTGTACTCGTTGAGGTCGGTGTGCTCGTTGCCCTCACTGTCGGTCACCTTGACCGTACGGGTCCCGGTGGGCTGGCGGTCGCCGTGCATACCGCGGAAGAAGCGGTGCTCGGTCTCCGAGCGGGTCTCGTTCGGCAGGCCCTCGATCACGCGGACCTGCGCGTATCCGCGCCAGTCGGACCAGGTCCGGAGCTTGTCCCGGATGAACCCGTCGGCATCCCGGTAGCGCCAGGCGGCATCACCGACGTAGTCGTAGGTGGTGCGCCGTTCCGGCTGGTCGGTCACCAGGTCCAACTCGCTGACCTGGGTCACCACGTACTTGTGGAACCAGTCGGTGTACTCGCTCTTGCCGTCGGCGGTCGTGTTCACGACGGGGAAGCAGCGGGTGCCGTTGTCGTGGGGCGCAGGCGTCTGCGCCGGATCGCACTCGCCCCCCTCGTAGGTGATGTCGATCTGGCTGCCGCTCTCGGTGAGGATCTTGGTGATCCGCCACTTGAGCATGGGGGCGAAGCCGTCGTCGGTGGTATCGACCCGGTTCTCCATCGGCGTGCCGCCGAACTCCAGCAGCGGCATGCTCTCCTCGCCACCGACGTGGCCGGTGTGCTCGATGGATTGCAGCCACAGGTCCGGCGGAGTGCCGTCACCGGTCTGGGGGTAGGCGTGGGTCAGCTTCCAGGAGTCGACGTTGCGGTAGGTGGTGCCGTCGTGGACCTGGGTGGTGATGCTGTTCAGCTTCTTGCGGGTCCAGAAGGTGGGCGAGAAGCGGTTGGTGCAGTTCTGCCCCTGCGCGCAGTGCTGGTCGAAGGGCACGTCGGGCCAGTGGCTCGCGTTCGCGCTGGTGAACTTGTTCTCCGCGCAGTCGAAGGAGTCCGTGGGGATGCAGCGCTCGCCGACGGAGAAGTTCACCCGGCCCGGCGCGGTTCCGTAGACGTTGTCGGAGCGCAGGCCGTACTCGATGCGGTTGAGGTGACCACCGCGTGTATAGACGGTGGGGGAGTCGGCCTTCATGTTGCGGCCGTAGTAGTTGTTCTCCTTGGTGTAGTAGTACGTCATCACGTTGCCGTGCACGTCCACCACGTAGTCCAGGTTCCATCGCCAGCCCTGTTGGCACCACGAGTCCGCGAAGGAGGACTTGTTGCAGGGCTCCCCGGAGCCGTCCCCGTAAACCGGAGCGGTCCAGGCGGAATTGGTCTCGGTCTTGCCGCTCGAGTAGCCGGGCAGGCGGTTCATACCGAAGTAGTACTGGGTCCCGTCGGTGGTGGTGATACGCCAGTACTCGCCGTCGTTGTCACCGTTGGTGGTGCCGGTGAGGCGTTCGATCTCGGAGGCGTCGTCGTGACGCATGCGCCAGGTGCCGTCCTCGTCCAGGAACATCTCACCGGAGCGACCGTTGAGGGAGAACGTGGCGTTGTGGCGCGACCAGCACAGGTCCCCGGTCTTACCGGAGTCGGGCTGGCTGTCGGAGCAGGGCGCGTACCGGCGCTCGATGAACCCGGGGCTGTAGTTGAAGCCTTCACCGAGCCAGGAGGTCTGGTTGTTGGAGGAGGCGACCCGACCGTCGACCGACCCCGAGGAGTAGGTGAGTTCGATGCCCGGTGTCAGGTCGGAGGCCACCGGAGGCGTGTCGATCGGGTAGTTCCAGGAGAAGTCACCACTCTGGAGGCCCACATCCCAACTGGACGCGGCCGCCAGGTCGGTGGCCTTGTAGTCGCCCCGAGGGCTCTCCCCGGCTGCGGCGACGGCCAGAAGGAGGCCCTCGCCGGCGAGCGCGGGAACGGTTCCGCTGACGGTGCGCGCTTCGGCGTCGTTGTCCGTCGTGAAGAGCTGCGGAGCCCGGTCCTGACAGCCGGTCCCCTCCTCGGCCAGGCAGGGGTCCACTTCGATGAGTTGGAGCCGGGCCCCGAAGTCACCGCCGAAGGCGTCGGCGAACTCCGAGTAGTCGACGGTCAGGTCGACCGGGCCGACTCCGGCGTGGCCGTCGGCCCGGGTCACCCGGAGCAGGAGCCCATGGACGCCGACCGCTTCGGCGGTGTCCTGACCGAGGACCTCGACGTGGACCGATTCGACCGGAGCGGCCTCCTCGACCGTCTCCTCTTCTTCCTGTTCCACCTCGACGTCAGGAACTGCGGGTTCCTCGGCTTCCGGAGACGGTTCCGCCTCAGGAGCCGGCTGTTCGCCGTCCGTCTCCTCTTCGGCCTCGGGTCCGGTCTCCGCCCCACCGTCCTCCGGGCCCCGCTGCGGTTCCCGTTCTCCGGTACCGTCGCCGCCTTCCTCGACCGGCGGTTCCATACCGGTGGTGGGTGCGATCCGCGTACCGTCCGGGTCCGCCTCTTCCGCGGGATCGGTGGAAAAGACCTCCGCCTCGGTCTCCGTCCACGTGGAGAAGCCGTCCTCCGTGACCTGGGAAACGGTGACCAGGCCTTCGACGGCCTCGACCTCCGCGCCGGGCTCGGCCAGCTCGGCTTCTCCGGCGGCCTCCTCCGGCCAGGCGTACGCCGGCGGCTCGTCCAGGTCGGCCTGGGCGACGGTGTCCTCCCCCTCCGCGGCCAGGGTGAACGGCCCTTCGACATCACTGCCGGGTACCGATTCCTCGTCCGTGGCCTCGGGGCGGGTGTTGTAGGTGAGAGAAGCGGCCGGTGCCGCCTGCAGGAGGGCGCCCACCATGACCAGTGCCGCCGTGCAGGTCAGAGGTCGCTTGACCAGTCGGACCAATCGGCTGTTCGCCATGACCCGGGTCGCGGGTGGAGAGGCGTCTTCCAGGGGATCGGAGTTCTTGGCCGACTCGGGGTCGGGACGGCCGGAAAACGTATCGGACACGGCATGCCTTTCTCACAGCTGCCGAAAGCCAACGGGGGATCAGAGGGGCGGGTTCACACGTCTCACGGTGCGGGCGCGGGAGCGATCCCTTCCAGAACCGTGAGGATCTCGCTCTCACTCAGCACGCCGTGGTACAGGTGGACATCGCTGATGTCCCCGGACCACTCGTCGTAGAGCTGGGCCCTGTACTGCGCGGCGCCGATGACGACGGCGCCGAAGGCGTTCCATGGCGATTCCTGCACCACCGTGCTCTGGCGAATGCCATCGACATAGAGCGTGAGCTCCCCTGTCGTGTGGTCGTAGGTGCCGGCGATATGGGTCCAGCGGCCGAACTCCGCCTGTTGCTGGGAGAACGCGCGGTGGCTGATCGACGTACCGTCCCCGTCGTAGGGGGCCTGCTTGAACACCCACTTCTCAGGGCCGGTGTTGTAACCGAGGTAGAAGCCGCTGTGGCGCTGCCCGTCCTGGGAAACGGCGGTGGAGTTGATCCCCACCTCGTCGAGCCGGACCCAGGCCGCGACCGACATGCTGCGGTCCGTACGAAGGGCGGGCCCCTCGGTCCGGATGTGTTCCTGGCCGACCGCGTTCAAGCTCACGCCGGGAGCGAAGGTGACATCGTTCATCGCCTCGTTCCAGGCGGTGAGCGGATCGCCGTGGAGGGTGGCCGTCAAACCGTGGTCGGAGGAGTCGGCGACCGCCGTGCCCTCCGTCTCGTCGAGCCTCCAGCGGCCCTCCAGGGCGATAGGCCGGTTGGCCAGACTCCACACTTCCGAACGTGCTTCGGGGTCGTCGACGTAGACCTCGTCACTGACGACCCGGTCCCACACGCGGACGTCGTCGATCGCGCCGAGCCAGGTACCGATGTGGTTCCCGTGGTACCGGGCACCGCTGACGACGAAGTCACCGTCGGCGTTCCACGGCGTGGTCTGTGTGGCCGTGGCCTGCTTGTCACCGTTGACGTAAAGGGCCAGTTCACCGTTGGCCGGGTCGAAGGTTCCCAGCAGGTGGGTCCACACACCGGTCTCCGCGGCCGAGGTGGAGATCGCCCGGTGTGACACGGACACGCTGTCGCTGTCCGAGGGCGCCTGCTTGAACACCCAGCGCCCGCCCTCGGTGTGCTGGTAACCGAGGTAGAAACCGCTGTTGCGGTCACCGTCCTGGGCGACGGCGGCGAGGTTCTCCGTCGGACTTTCGTCCAGGTAGACCCACGCCGATACCGAGAAGGCCCCACTCGTGTCCACCACAGGGCCGTCCGTGCGCAGGTGGGATCCGCCCGACACGTCGACCGCGGTGCCCTCGAGGCGGTGACCGCCGGAAGGGGCCCGACCGACACGTCCACGGGTCCAGTCCAGCTCACCGCTGGATACAGCGTTCCGGTCACTCTTCACGCTGTCGACGGCGGTGGTCCCCTGCCCCTCGTCGAAGGTGAAGTGCGACAGGGGTCTGCTCGGCGGCGAGACCAGGAAGTAGTAGGCGAGCTCGCAGGGGGAGGAGTTGCCGTACTCGTCAACGGTGCGCGCGTAGATCATGTTCGCCCCGCTGTGATTCGGGGTGAGGGCGATCGTGGCGGAGGCACCCGGAGCCGAAAGGGAGACCTTCGTCTCGCACGAGGTGTCGTTCAGGCTGTAGTAGTACGACGCGGCCCCTTCCACGCCGTTGTTGGTGAAGGTGAAGTCACCGGTGCGCCCGACACTGCCGTGGGCCTCTTCATCGGCCGGATAGTCGGTGGAGGTGACCGTCGGCCCGGTGTCCGGCTTGGTGGTGTCGATCTTGATCCAGCACCATCCGGACCAGGCGCCCCAGGCCGCCTGGTCATGGGCCCGCGCCCGGTACCCGAGCAACTGCCCCTCGGGGAGGCCTGTGACCTTGACCGACCGCTCGGAGCCGTTGGGCCAGTAGCCGACGTCCGCGTAGCCCGATTCGGCCTGGCCGAGGGGGGTTCCCTCACCGTTGGCCGACCAGGAGAAAGCGACCTTGAGCTTCTGTCCTCCCCAGGCGGCACGGGCGTCGTAGTCCCGGATCGTGGCCCGGAGGTTGGTCGTGGTGTTGTTGATCAGGCGGGGCTTGGTCTTGTCCGTGGAGCAGGCACCACCCAGCGAATCGGACATGCTCGAGGTCGCCACCTGGGCCGGCGGGTTGTTGTAGTTGACCACCAGCACCGGGGGCTTGTTCTTGACGTCGAACCGGCGCCACGCGGTGGTGGAGGACTCGCCCTCTTCCTTCAGCCGCAGGTGGATGTGCGAGGCGTCGTTGTCGACCCCCCACTTGTAGGCGGCGGTGGCGTCGAACTCCACCCCGCTGGTGGCGGGACAAGTGGCCCAGCTGCCGCCGACGTTCTGGGTATCGAGCAGGGTGCGGGCGGTGGGCTGGTTGTTCCAGGTGGTCTTGCTGTTGAACGCGTCCACTCGGTGCAGCTGAATCCGGCTGTTGCTCTTGCAGTCATAGGACCAGCTCACCTCGGTACGCAGCGTCGCCGAGTTGATGACCGTGTCGGCCTGGTTGGTGCGCCCCATCACTGTGAACTGGAAGAACGCCCGACGGGTGAAGGTGCCTTCTCCACCGGAGTAGTACCCGACCCCCACGGGCTTGCCGTCCGAGGGGTTGTAGTACGCCTGGTTCGGGAACGTCTTGTCGATGAAACCCCAGTTGGGGCGATTGGCGTTCACCGAAGGGTCGATGTAGAGCGGGAACTCCGTGTCCTCACCGGTCAGCATTTCCCGGTCGGGAAGCAGGCGGATGCTGTCGACGGTGATGTCGGTCTCCACCAGAGCGGTCCGCGCCCCGGTGGTGGGGGCCACGGTCGGGTCCTCGTCCCGGGTCTCCTCGACTCCGGTGGAGTCCCACATGGCGGGGGCCTGGACGCTGAACACTCCTTGGCCGCCCTCGTCGCCGACCGCTTCGATGTTGCCGTGCTCGTCGGACGTCAAGGTCACACCTGTGGTGTCCAGGGGGAGCTCGATCTCGGCGAGCTCGGGCAGCGCGGCAGCCTCGGGGGTGTGCACGACGAGGACTTGCGTGAAGCCTTCGACCCCGGCCGTCAGGACCAGGTCGACGTCGGGCAGCACGTCGGGGTAGGTGGCCTGGTCTCCGTCCAGGACGGGGGTGGGCAGAGGACCGTTCCAGTCGAGTTCGATGCTGTTGGAACCGATCCCGATACTGGCCATGGGGGCGTCGCCGCCGCCGGAGAAGGCGATGTCCATGCCGGCCGCACGGGGTCGGACCAGTCCGTCGGATCCGGCGATGAGAGTGGTGTCCGCGTCGACCCATTCGTCCCCAGAACGGACCCGGACCGGAAGGGCGGAGATCTCCGCGGTCAGAGTGCCATCGGGATTGGCATAGTGGATGGTCTTCTCATCCGTCAGAGCGGTGATCTCGACCGGCTCCCCGGTCTCGCGTGCCAGAGCAAGCGCGTCCTGCTCGGCGGAGTCGATCGCGGAATGGTCCTCGGCCGGGGCCGGATCTTCATCCTCGTTCGCCCAGGCAGGTGGCACGGCCAGCAACGACAACGCCAATGCCGCGGCGGTGGAAACCGCTGTCGCACGGGCCAAGGAACGACGCATGTGGGGGAACCTGTCTAGCTTCAGTTGTGATGGGGGAACGGGATACCAACGCGGATCAAGTTTCCTGGGCAACCCGGGGTGACCGTAATGAAGCGTCGACCGCTCCCGCAAGGCCCCTCTGGGCACCTCCACGGGATGACGCCTCCCCCTCACTCCGACATAGATCCATGAACTGGACATAAACCCCAATGGCCGCAATCGGCCACGAGGGAACCTCTAGAGGCAGAGAGAACACGAATGACTACCCAGAGTTCTCTCACGTTTCACGAAAAGTTCGCATAAGGTCGATGCGTCGTACGAAGGATCCGGCATCGCGTCACGGACGGCGATCCCTTCCCCATCTCTGTCGGAGGACTCCCCCACATGGCCCTGCCCGCCCGTGTCAAGCGTGCGAGTGAACGTCTCCTGCCCACCGCCACCCGCGCCAGGCTGGAAGCCGAGCGCCGCGCGGCCCGGGACGCCGAGAGGGAGCGCGAACGCGAGGCGGGGATCGCCCGCCGTCGGCAGGACCTCCTGGCGGGCGACCCCGATCTGCGGCTCCAGGACGTGAACGGGACCGGGCTGCTGGGCCGCACCGTCACCTCCTTCTCCGCCCGTGACGCCTCGGCCCACAACCTGCGTTTGGTGGTCGAGGCACTGACCCGGGCGGGCATCGACCACTTCCTGGTGCGCGGCCGTTCCCCGCTGCGCCACGTCGTCGGGGTGCACCGGTCGGACAAGAAGCGCCTGCTCGACACCATGCGCGAGCTGTACGGCACCAGCGCCCTGTACGCCATCAAGCCCGGACCCGGCGGGGTGGTCGCCGCCGCCAGCGCCTACGTCGACGGAGCACTGGACGAGAAGGTCAAGTCCGGACTCGTCATCCGGTTCGCCGAGCGGCTGCTCTCCCCCTCCGGACGTGAACTGGCCGGCTTCGAGTTCGGGTGCGACGTGGAGTTCTGGCGCGACGGCGCCAAGATCTTGGAGCGTGAGGACTCCGAGGATCTGCGTGCGAAACTCCGCTCGCAGGCCCCCGAGGACGTGCTCGCCGACTCCTGGGTGGCGCCGCGCCGCAACCGGGTCGCCGACGTGCTGCCCACCGCCGCGCGCAAGCCCGCCACGGTGACCGTGGCCGAGCGCGTGTACCCGACCTTCGAGCCGTTCGCGTGGACGCCGGTGGACGAGGCGCTCTTCCCCGTCGACGTGGTCTACACCTGGGTGGACGGCGACGACCCGGCCCACGCCGCCAAGCGCGCCCTCCACCGCGGTGAAGGGCATTCCTCTCTGGCGGTGGGGGCGTCGAGGTTCACCAGCCGCGACGAGCTGCGCTATTCACTGCGGTCGGTGGAGATGTTCGCGCCATGGGTACGGCACGTGTACCTGGTGACCGACGCGCAGGTCCCCTCCTGGCTGGACACCTCCGCCGCGGGGATCACGGTGGTGGACCACCGCGACATCCTTCCGGAGACGGCGCTGCCCACCTTCAACTCCCACGCCATCGGCGCCCGCCTGCACCGCATCGAGGGGCTGTCGGAGCACTACCTGTACTTCAACGACGATGTGTTCCTGGCCCGCCCGGTGGGGGCCGACCGCTTCTTCCACGCCAACGGCGCGGCCCGGCTGCCCTTCTCCCCGCACCAGTTCGGGGTGGGCGACCCGGTGCCCGGGGAGGCGGCGCCGAACTCGGCGGGCAAGAACGCGCGCGAGCTGCTGGCCGCCGACTTCGGCCGGCACATCACCCACAAGTTCAAGCACGTCCCCCATCCGCAGATCCGCTCGGTCATGGGCGAGCTGGAGGGGCGCTACGCCGAGGCGATCGACCGCACGGTGCACGCCCGCTTCCGGGCGCTGACCGATGTGGGGGTCGCGGCCACGCTGCACCACCACTACGCGCTGTTGACCGGGCGGGCGGTGCCGGGCGAGTACGCGATGCGCTACATCGACATCGGGGCGGAGACTGCGGAGGAGAAGCTCGCGGCGCTGGAGGCCGACCCGGCCGTCGAGTTCTTCTGCCTCAACGACTTCGACACCCCGCCGGAGAGGCAGGAAGAGGTCACCACCATGGTCCACCGGGTCCTGGGCGACCGCTTCCCCTTCCCCTCCCGTTACGAGAAGCCCGCCACCTGACCGCCGACCCTTTCCCTCTCCCGGGCGTCGAACGGGCGGTCCGGGCTCCGGGACGCGGCGCCGGTCGCACCGCCGGGGCGCCGGAGGTTCCGGCGCCCCGGTCGGGAGCGCTGAAAAGGCCGGGGAACGGAGGGGCCCGGAGCGGGGGAACCGGGGTCCGGGTCCTCTCCTCTTGGTTGGGGTCACCAGCCGCCGTCGGGGTCCTCGGCGTCCAGTGGTGCGAGTACTCCGAAGGTGCCCTCGTCGTCGTAGAAGTGCTCCTCCCCCTCCTGGTACTCGTCCTCCTCGAAGTGCGGCGCCATGGGTGCCCTCCTGTCGTGCCGGTCGGCTGTGATCAGGACGCCGGTTCTGGCAAACGGGTTGCCATAAAAACCCCATACGTTTACAAAAGGCGCATGTCGCCGCGAGGCCGCCGGGGGCCGGGCATGTGAACTGGGACACTGTTTCCGCAGCTCAGGGCTACGCCGCGACACAGATTTCATCTCGACTGGACAACGTCAACCCTTTTATGGCCGGATCCGGACAAAGCCCCCGGATACTGAAGCGGCAGGGCATTCCCCGGGCGCCGTCATCCCTCCGGCGCCCAGCCGCGCGCCCGGACCACGGCCGCCGCCCCCTGCCCCACCTTCACCGAGCCCAAGGCACACCCTTGTCCTCTTCTGTCCAGAGCCCCGTGCTCAACACTCTGCGCGCGCCCGTGTCCCGGCGCCGCGACGACATCGAGGGGCTCCGCGCGGTCGCCGCGGTCCTCATCGCCGTCTACCACATCTGGTTCGGCACGGTCTCCGGCGGCGTCGACGTCTTCCTGCTGCTCACCGGCTTCCTCGTCACGGGGTCGATGGTGCGGGCGCTGGAGCGCGACGGCCGCATCGGCGTCGGCGCGTTCTGGAGCCGCACCGTCCGGCGGCTCTTCCCCGCCGGGGCGGTGGTGCTCGCGGCGGTGCTGGCCGGTGCGTTCCTGTTCATGCCGCGCTCGTCCTGGACCGCCGTCATCGCCGACGTGCAGGCCGCGGCGCTGTACCACGCCAACTGGCACCTGGCGCTGGGCTCGGTCGACTACATGGCGCGGGACTCCTCCTCCAGCCCCGTCCAGCACTTCTGGTCGCTGGGCGTGCAGGGGCAGTTCTACCTGCTGTGGCCGCTGCTGCTCACCCTCGCGGCCCTGGTGGCCGCGCGGCTGGGCGGCCGGGTGCGGGCCGCCGCGGCGGGCACCGCCGCCGCGGTGTTCGCCCTGTCGTTCGGGTACTCGCTGTGGATCACCGCCACCGAGCCGACCTGGGCCTACTTCGACACGGGCGCCCGCCTGTGGGAGCCCGCGCTGGGCGGCCTGCTGGCCCTGTTCCTGCCCTTCCTGCGGCTGCCCCGCGCGCTGCGCCCGGCGGCGGGCTGGGTCGGGCTGACCGCCCTCGTCGCCTGCGGCGCGGTCATCGGGGACTCGCTCCCCTATCCCGGGGCCGCCTCGCTGTGGCCGGTGCTGGCCGCGGCCCTCGTCCTGGCCGCGGGCGCCGGGGAGGCGCCCGGGCGGTGGTCCGCCGGCCGGCTGCTGGGCCTGCGCCCGCTGGTGTGGCTGGGCCGGCACTCGTTCCCGCTGTTCCTGTGGCACTGGCCGGTGCTGGTCTTCTACCTGGAGGTCACGGACCGGGTGCGGCCGTCGTTCACCGGCGGCCTGATGGTGCTGGGCGCGTCCCTGGCCGCCGCCCTGGCCACCTCGTGGATCCTGGAGGGCGGCATCGACCGGGTCCTGCGCGACCGGCGGACCCCGTCGTGGTCGCTGGCCGCGGGCGTGCTGTTCGCCGTCCCGGTCCTGGTCGGCTCCCTGGCCTGGGGCGCGGGCATCGAGCACGAGCGGGAGGTGCGAGCCCGGCTCAGCCAGGACCCGACCGCCTACCCCGGCGCCGCCGTGCACCTGAGCCCGGACCTGGCGGCGAACCTGCCGCCGCTGCCGGTGTACCCGGACACCACCACGGTCAAGCAGGACACCATCGCGCAGACCAGCGAGTGCAACGTGACCATCCCCTCCACCGAGCTGATCTCCTGCGAGTTCGGCGACGTGGACTCGGAGTACACCCTGGTCCTCGCCGGCAGCTCGCACGCCCGCCACTGGTTCCAGGCACTGCGGCCGATCGCCGAGCACCACGGCTGGCGGCTGGTCATCATGACCAAGAACGCCTGCCAGTTCAGCGCCGCGGAGCAGGAGCTCGAGGGCCGGGTGTACGAGGAGTGCACCGCCTGGAACGCGCAGGTCGCCCAGGAGATCGAGCGGACGGCCCCGGACGCGGTGTTCTCCCTGGGCACGCTGTCCCAGCAGGGCGACGGGTCGCAGGAGCACGTGCCCGACGGGTTCGTGCGGCGGTGGGAGTGGCTGGAGGGGCTCGGCGTCGACGTGGTCGCCGTCCGCGACACCCCCCGCTTCTCGTTCGACGTGGCCGACTGCGTCGACCGCGGAGGCCACTGCGCCCAGGACCGGGGGTACACCCTGGCCGACTCGTCACCGCTGGCGGCCGCCGCCGGGGCGGGGCGCCTGCCGGGCAACGTGCGGACCGTGGACATGACCGGCTACCTGTGCGGCGACCGGGAGTGCCCGGGGGTGATCGGCAACCAGCTGGCCTACTACGACGACAACCACTTCTCGTTCGCGTTCTCGTCGTCGCTGTCGGTCCTGCTGGAGCCGCTGCTGCTGGAGGCGCTGCCCGACGCCCCGGTCGCCGACGCCACCCTCGCCGACCGCACCTCCACGCTCATCGACGGCGTCGAGGAGGCCGCCGCCGGCTGACGGGTCCGCCCGCCGGGCGACAGGGGCCGCCGGACCCGCGTCGGGCGGCCCCTCGCGTTCAGGGGGCCGACCACTGGGCGCGGGGGCCCTGCCGGAGCAGGGACGGGGCGGCGCCCAGGTCGGCCAGCACCCGGCGGCGGGCGCGGCGGTGCACCCCCGCGTCGAGCAGGGCCGGTCGGGCCGGGAGGTCGCCCAGCCGGGCGCGGTGCACCAGCGCCGCCAGGTGGCGGGTCCAGTCCTCCCGCTGCGGCGGGTGGAAGTGGTTCTCCCGCGCCCAGGCCGGGTAGGGCGCCCGGAAGCGCAGGGCGCGCAGGTCGTCGAGGGTCCCGAAGACGCCCCCGTCCTGGAACACCGTCGCCCCCGGGTCCTCGCCGACGTCGCCCAGGATGATCACCGGGACGTCCAGGGCGAGGGCCTCCAGGGCGGCCGGGGAGCCGACGGTGACCAGGCCGCGGGCCCGGTCCAGCTGGTCGGCCACCGGCCCGGGGCGGAAGAGCACCGTGTGGTCGTGGACCCGCCCGGCGGTGACCAGGCCGCGCCACAGCCCGGCGTAGTCGCCGCCCGGCGCCTCGGTCCGCCGCTCGCCCGGGCACACCACGACCTCCAGGTCCGGGCGGCTCTCGGCCAGGTCCGCCAGCGCCTCCAGGATGCGCTCGCGCTGTCGCGCGGTGCCCGGGGCCCGGTCCTGGGCGGCGAACACGACCCGGTGCGGACGCCCCCGGCGGCGCTCGCGGGCCGCGGGCAGCGGCAGCCCCGCCAGGGCGACCCCGGTGCCCACCCCGAGCTTCTCTCCCAGCTCGGAGAAGGCCGCGACCTCCCGCAGGCTGTGCAGGACCAGCAGGTCCGCGCGGGCCCGGTGGAGCCACTCGTGCTCCCCGGCGGGCAGGGCGGGCCCGGGCAGGGTGGTGACCACCACGGGCCGGCGCCGCCCCGTCGGCAGGATGTCGCCCAGGGCGTCGGCCACCCGGGCGGTGCAGTTGAGCATGACGACGTCGGGCACCCGGCGGCGGACCAGGCGGCGCAGCTCGGGCAGCGTCAGGACGGGGACCCGGCGGCCCGCGAGCCCGCTGTCGGCGACGGCCCGGCGCAGCTGCGCGGGCGCGGGGGTGATCGGTGACCGCACGACGGCGAGGCCGACGGTGTGACCGTGGCCGGGCAGGGCGTCGAACATGGCCGCGGACAGGCGAACGTACGGTTCGGAGTCCGCAACGGCCACGACCGTCAGGTCCATACCGCCGAGGTCGGGGTCGGTCACGTCGGTCCTCCTGGGTGGGTCCGCGCGGCACCGGGAACGCCGAAGTGGCCGCGGTGGGTTCGGGATACGCCGACAGACTACACACCCAAAGTATTGGCCTGGATACCCTTCGCAGTAATGACTGTTCGTCGGGGTGGTCATCATCTCCCCTGGAGGAATCGGGCCGTCCGGCCGAACCGCCGCCCGCCCCGCCCGCGTTGACCGCTGTGCAAACGGACGATCGACGCACGGGGGATGTGCATGGCCGCAGTCGAGGGAGTGGGGACCGCCGCGGACGACCGGCCGCCGGGCCCGGCGGCGCCCGGTCCGACAGCGTCGGGGTCGGGCCCGGGGCGCGGGGGGCCGCGCGAACGCCTGCTCGGGGTGGACGCGGCGCGGGGCCTCGCGCTGTTCGGGGTCTTCGTCGCGCACATGGGGGTGCCGCTGACCCTGCTGCTGACCGGGGCGCCCGACGTCCACGCCGTGTGGGAGGAGGACTACTCCGGCCCCGGGATGCTGGTCGTGGAGGCGGTGGGCGGCGTGGTCAGCGGCCGCTCGGCGGCGCTGTTCGCGTTCCTGGCCGGGGTCTCCCTGGTGCTTCTGGCCGGACGCGCCCGGCCCGGGACGCGCGCGGAGCGCAACCGGGTCCGGGTCCGGATCGCGGTGCGCGCGCTGCTGCTCGTCGCCATCGGGTACGCCCTGGCGACGCTGGGCTCGCTGTCGGTGATCCTGCACTTCTACGGGGTGTACTTCCTGCTGGCGATCCCCCTGCTGTGGCTGCGCACCCGCCACCTGGCGGCGCTGGCCGTCGCGGCCGCCCTGGTCGGTCCGCAGGCGACGCTGGCCGTCCAGCACCTGCCGGCCGAGCTCGGCTGGTCCGGCGCCTGGGCCGGCGAGGAGGAGTGGACGGCCGAGGACGAGGCCGAGTGGGAGGCCACCTGGGGCGACCCCGAGTGGGTGGCGGAGAAGGAGGAGTACTGGGCCTCCCTGGAGGAGAGCGGCGGGGATCCCCTCGCCGCGGAGGAGGGGTTCGCGGAGGACATGCCCCTGTTCTCCCTCGAAGCGCTGGAGGGGCCGCTGGACCTGCTGGTGTTCGGCCTGTACCCGGCGACGGTGTTCCTCGCCTACGTCCTGGCCGGGATGGTGGCCGCCCGCAGCGGGCTGCGCTCGCGGAGGGTGCGGTGGTGGCTGGTGGGCGGCGGGGCCGGGCTGGCCGTCCTGGGCTACGGGTCGTCCTGGCTGCTGCTGGGGCCGCTGGCCCGGTTCCTGCCCGGCGAGGACGAATACTCGCTGTGGCGGATGCCGCTGGAGGCCGGCTCGCACAGCAACACCACCTTCGAGGTGCTGGGCAACACCGGGGTGGCGATGGCCGTGCTCGGCCTGTGCCTGCTCCTGGCCGGAACGCGCCCGATGCGGGTCGTGCTCTACCCGGTGGCGGCCATGGGCGCGATGACCCTCACCCTGTACACCGCGCACGGCGTCGTGCTGTGGGCGGTGTACGGCGGCCTCCTGCCCGGGTGGGCCGGGTGGGTGGAGACCTACACGGTGGAGGCCGTCCTGGCCTGCTCCCTGGTGATCGCCACGGTGTGGCGGCTCACCCTGGGCGCCGGGCCGATGGAGAGGCCGGTCACCGCCGTCTCCCGGGCGGTCGCCCGGTGGACCGTGCGCGACCGGTCCGCGGCGCCCCGGGAGGGCGCGGCGGGGACCCCGTCCTGACGTGACGGAGGCCGCCCCGGGAGGGGCGGCCTCCGGATCGCCGTACCGGTGGCGGGGCTACTCGCCCTTCCACACCGGGGCGCGCTTCTCGGCGAAGGCCGCCGCGCCCTCCATGGCGTCCTGGCTGACGAAGACCGGGCCCGCCAGCTCGTTCTGCTTCTCCCACATCTCCGACGTGGACCAGTCGTCCGACTCGGTGATGATCTGCTTGGAGACCCGCACGGCGAGCGGGCCGTTGGCGGCGACCCGCGCGGCCAGCTCCTTGGCGCCCTCCAGGGCGCCGCCCTGCTCGGTGACCCTGTTGACCAGGCCCAGCTCGGCCAGGCGCGGGGCGTCGACGAAGTCGCCGGTCAGGGCGAACTCCATCGCCAGGTTGCGGGGGATGCGGTGCTGCAGGCGCAGCAGGCCGCCCGCGCCGGCGACCAGGCCGCGCTTGGCCTCGGGGATGCCGAACTTCGCGTCCCGGGCCGCCACGACCAGGTCGCAGGCGAGGACCGCCTCGAACCCGCCGGCCAGGGCGTAGCCCTCGACCGCGGCGATCAGCGGCTTCTTGGGCGGGGCCTCGGCGAAGCCGCCGAACCCGCGGCCCTCGACCAGCGGGACCTCGCCCTTCATGAACGCCTTCAGGTCCATCCCGGCGCAGAAGGTGCCGCCCGCGCCGGTGATGATGCCCACCGTCAGGTCCTTGCGCGCGTCCAGGTCGTCGAGCGCCTCGGCGATCCCGCGGGCGACCGCGGCGTTCACCGCGTTCTTGGCCTGCGGACGGTTGATGGTGATGACGGCGACGCCGTCCTCGGCCGTGTAGAGAACCTCGTCGGACACGGTGTCCCCCTACTTCGGCGGCATGCGGAGGGCGCCGTCGATGCGGACGACCTCGCCGTTGATGTAGCTGACCTCGAGAAGGGTGCGGGCCAGCTTGGCGAACTCGGCGGCGGTGCCCAGGCGCTTGGGGAAGGGCACCGGCGCGGCCAGGCGCTGCTTGAACTGCTCGGACGCCTCGCCCTCGCCGTAGATCGGCGTCTCCAGGATGCCGGGGGCGATCGTGTTGACCGTGACGCCGACGGCCGCGAGGTCGCGGGCCGCGGGCAGGGTCATGCCGATGACGCCGCCCTTGGAGGAGGAGTAGGCGATCTGGCCGATCTGGCCCTCGATGCCGGCCAGGGAGGCGGTGTTGACGATGGAGCCGCGCTCGCCGTCCTCGTTCACCGGCTCGGTCTTGGCGATCTCGGCCGCGGACAGCCGCAGCACGTTGAAGGTGCCGATGAGGTTGACCTGGATGACCTTCTGGTAGCTGGCCAGGTCGTGCGGGTTGCCGAACTTGTCGACGGTGCGGGTGGCCCAGCCGATGCCCGCGCAGGAGACGGCGACCCGGAAGGGGGCGCCGGTGTCGACGGCGGCCTGGACGGCCGCCTTGACCTGCTCTTCGTCGGAGACGTCGGTCGCGACGAAGACGCCCCCGATCTCCTTGGCGATGGCCTCGCCGCGTTCGGCGTTGAGGTCGGCGATGACGACGGTGGCACCGGCGGAGGCGAGTTCCCTGGCGGTGGCCTCACCGAGGCCACTGGCGCCGCCCGAGACGAGGGCGGAGATTCCGTTCAGATCCATGGGCCGCACTCTACAGAGGATGTGACCCACGCACTAGAACCGGGTTCGGTCAACCGGGTCCGCCCCGGAGCCGGGGGCGCGCACCCCCACCCGGACACGCTCCGCACCCGAAAGGACACGAATATCGCCGGTGATGCGGATCACAGGAAAAGAAAACCCCTCACCGCACCCCGGAGAGGCCACCCGGCCGCCGCGGAACATAACGAATCAGTCTACCCCGTAAACCGCACGCTCTCCTGCGGCGTGCTACAAGAAGCCCACCCACAGGAAGAGCCCCCCGAAAACCTTTGACCACCCCTGGGAAAAACCGGGAAACCCGTGCCCAGCGGCCGGTACGACCAGCGGGAAGCCTTGCCGGAAAGGCGTTGCCGAGCGTAGGCGAACGCTCACGATACATCCTGGCGGGCGTTCGCATAAAGACGATTTCCACGGTGCGAAGAATGGCGTAATCTAAGCCGACCAGTCTCGGAACACCGTTCCACCCCCTCGTTCACCCGGAGTTGTGCCTTGCGCGTCACCGCCATCATTCCCGCACGGGGCGGTTCCAAGGGAATTCCCCTCAAGAACATCGAACCCGTCGGCGGTGTCCCCCTCATCGCACGCGCCGTGCGCTCCTGCCTGGCGGCGGAGGGCGTCACCGAGACCGTCGTCTCCACCGACCACCCCGCGATCGCGGCCGCCGCCCGCGCCGCCGGAGCCCGCGTCCTGGAGCGCCCCGCCGACCTGGGCGGCGACACCGTCTCCTCCGAGGCCGTCCTCCTCCAGGCCCTGGACACCCTGGAGGCCGCCGGCGAACTGCCCGACGTGACCGTGTTCGTGCAGTGCACCAGCCCCTTTATCGACCCCGCCGACCTCGACGCCGCCGTCGCCCGCGTCACGGGGGACGAGGCCGACAGCGTCTTCTCCGCGGTGCCCACCCACGCCTTCCTGTGGGCCCGCCGCCCCGAGGGCGCCCGCGGGGTCAACCACATCCACACCCACCGGCCCCGCCGGCAGGACCGCGAACCCCACTACCGCGAGACCGGCGCGTTCTACGTCGTCGACACCGCCGGGTTCCGCTCCCACGGCCACCGGTTCTTCGGCCGCATCGACCTGTGCGAGGTCCCCGAACTGCACGCGTTCGAGATCGACACCCCCGACGACCTGCGCCTGGCCCGCGCCCTGGCCCCCGTCGCCGCGCCCGAGACCGCCCCCGTCGACATCGACGCCCTGGTCACCGACTTCGACGGCGTCCACACCGACGACCGCGTCACGGTCTCCCAGGACGGCACCGAAGCGGTCTCCGTCAGCCGCTCCGACGGCATGGGCGTGCGCCTCCTGCGCGAGGCGGGCGTACGGGTGCACATCCTGTCCACCGAGGTGAACCCGGTCGTGCGCGCCCGGGCCGACAAACTCGGGGTCACCGTCCTGCACGGCCTCTCCGACAAGCGGGCCGCCCTCGCCGCCTGGCTGTCCGAGGAGGGCCTGGACCCCTCGCGCGTCGCCTACCTCGGCAACGACGTCAACGACCTGGGCTGCATGTCCCTGGTCGGCTGGCCCGTCGCCGTCCCCGACGCGCACCCCGACGTGCTGGCCGCCGCACGCCTCGTCCTGACCCGCCCCGGCGGGTCCGGGGCCGTGCGCGAGCTGTGCGAGCACGTCCTGGACTTCCGCGCGCGGAGCGCGGGCCACGACTCCCCCACGGACGAATCGAACGAGAAGGATGCCACATGAGCAACGGCACCGCCACCGCCCCCGCCGACCTCAGGGCCGAGATCCCCGCCCTGCGCATCGGCCGCCACATGGTGGGCCCGGGCCACCCGGTGTACGTCATCGGCGAGATCGGCATCAACCACAACGGCGACCTCGACATCGCCAAGAGGCTGATCGACGTCGCCGCCGAATCCGGCTGCCAGGCCGTCAAGTTCCAGAAGCGCACCCCCGAGATCTGCGTCCCCGTCGAGCAGCGGGACAAGATCCGGCAGACGCCCTGGGGCGAGATGACCTACATGGAGTACAAGCACCGCGTCGAGTTCGGCGAGGCCGAGTACACCGAGATCGCCAAGTACTGCGACGTCCTGGGCCTGGACTGGTTCGCCTCCCCGTGGGACGTGCCGTCCGTCGAGTTCCTGGAGAAGTTCGACGTCCCGGTGCACAAGGTGGCCTCCGCCTCCATCACCGACCACGAGCTGCTGCGCGCCCTGGCCGCCACCGGCAAGCCGGTCCTGCTGTCCACCGGCATGTCGACGCTGGACGAGATCGACGCCGCCGTGAGCATCCTGGGCGCCCGCAACCTCGTCATCATGCACTCCACCTCCACCTACCCCATGCCCCCGGAGGAAGGGAACCTGCGCACCATCGAGACCCTGCGCGACCGCTACCGCGTCCCCGTGGCCTACTCCGGCCACGAGCGCGGGCTCCAGATCTCCGTGGCCGCCGCCGCCCTGGGCGCCGTCGCCATCGAGCGGCACATCACCCTGGACCGCACCATGTGGGGCTCCGACCACGCCGCCTCCCTGGAGCCCACCGGCCTGCGCAACCTCGTCCGCGACATCCGCGTGGTCGAGCAGGCCCTGGGCGACGGCGTCAAGAAGGTCTTCCCGGGCGAGGAAGAGCCCCGCAAGCGCCTCCGCCGCACGACCGTCTGACCCCTCCCCCGCCCCGCCCATCCCCCATGGACCGCGCCCGGGGACCCGCACGGGTCCCCGGGCCGAGGAGTACCCGTGACCGCCCTGTCGGTGATCATCCCCGCCAAGGACGTGGCGCCCTACATCGGTACCGCCCTGTCGAGTCTGGCCCGCAACCACCACCCCGACTTCGAGTACATCGTCGTGGACGACGGTTCCACCGACGGTACCGGCGACATCGTCGAATCCCACCACAGGACGCTGCCCGGGCTGCGGATGATCCGCAACGAGACACCCGCCGGTCCTTCCGAGGCCCGCAACCAGGCGCTCGCCATGGCCTCCGGACGGTACATCACCTATCTGGACGGCGATGACTGGCTCGCACCGGGATACCTCTCCCGGGCCCTGGCCGCCATCCGGGACCTGGATGTGGACTTCGTCAAGACCGACCACGTCCAGGTGTACGGCGCCAAGCGACTCGTCCACCATGCTCCCGAGGGCCGGATCAACCGCCCGCTGGACCCCCGCGCGGGGATCATGCCCGCCAACTGCAAGACCATGGTGGACTACCCGTACGCTTGGTCGGGGGTCTTCGACCGCGAACGCCTCACCGACGACCTGATGCGCTTCGAACCCGCCCTGCACAGCTGTGAGGACCGGCTGTGGACCTGGCAGCTGCACCTCAAGGCGAAGTCCTACGCCAGGGTCCCCGAGATCGGCGTGTTCTACCGCCGTCTCGTGAGCGATTCCCTGACGCAGGTGGGCGACCAGCGCCAACTGCACTTCCTGGACGCGTTCGCACAGCTCATCGAGCAGGTGTCGACCACCCCCGGGGACGAGGGGTTCCTTCCCAAGGCGGCCCGGAGCTTCTGCGCGATCCTGACGCACCACATCGAACTCGAAGACCGGCTGACCCGTGAGCTCCGCCGCGAGATGTCGGTCCGGGGAACGGCGATGATGCGGGCCCTCCCCGAGGACCTCCTCGATCGGACCCTGCGCGAGATGGGCGGCAAGCGCGCCAAGCGACTGCGCACCTTCTGGGGAGCGGCGTGAATGCTCCCACCACCCCCTCGCCGTCCCGGAACCAGGAGACCATGACCGCCCCGCACCTCACCCAGCTCTTCGCCGTCACCCGCTTCTTCGGCGCGGCGAGCCTGTGCGCCTCCATCGATTCCGGCGAATTCGGCGACCACCACCGGATCCTGCTGGTGGTGGACAACGCCACCGAGCCCGAGGCCGTACCCTCCCTGACGGAGGCCGCCGGATTCGAGGCCCTTCGCTCCCGCTTCCACGAGATCGTCTCCTACAACGAGCTCATCTGGCCCAACCACCCCTCGCACTGGCAGCCCCGCAACAACGACCTGCCCATGCTCCGCCGTATGTTCCGCTCCCACCTGGGGCTGGAGGGGGAGGTCGAACTGGTGCTGGAGTCGGTGCAGGTGCCACCCGCGCGGGCGCTCATGCCGCTCTTCCCCGGTTCACCCGTCACCGTCTACGCCGACGGCCTGATGAGCTACGGGCCCACCCGCGACACCCTCCCCCTGGAAACCGTCACCGCGGTGGAGCGGGTCCTGCACCTGGACCTGGTACCGGGGTTGGCACCGTTGTTGCTCAGCGAGTACGAGGTCCCCTCCCGACCGGGGGACGGCACCGCCTTCCGAGCGGTCATGGCCGAGGTCGCCGAGCAGGCGGGGCTGCGTCCGCAGATCTCCGAAGAGACCCCTCCGGCCCTGGTCCTGGGACAGTACCTGTCGGCTCTGGGCTTTCTGACCCCCGAGGAGGAGACCGAACTGGAGGTGCGCATGGTCCGGGCCTGCGCTCGGGCCGGTCACCGCCGGATCGCGTTCAAGGCCCACCCCGCGAGCGGGGCCGAGGCGCGGGCCGCCCTTGTGACGGCGGCCGAGGCAGCCGGCTCCCGCCTGGAGTTCGTCGAAGGTTCCCTGCCCATCGAGGCCTACTACGAGGTCTCCCGACCCGCACTGGTGGTGAGCTGCTTCTCCACCGCGCTGAGCACCGCCTCCCGGTTCTACGGGGTCCCCGTCGCCACCATGGGGACCGAGATCCTCCTGGAGAGACTGGCCCCGTACGAGAACAGCAACCGCGTACCGGTCACCATCGCCGACACCACCATGCCGCGGCTGCTGGACTCCGGTGAAACCGTCCCGCCCGTCATCACGGAGGATCGGTACGAGAAGGACCTCGTGCCGCTGATCCGCGCGGTCGGCTACTGCATGCAGGCCGCCTCCTACCCGCAGCTCCGGGACGAGACCGCCGAATACCTGCGCGACTACGACGGCGACCTGCTGCGCCACTTCAAGCGCAAGCGGATCTCCGCCCTGGGCCTGACCGCCCCCGGGGTGCGCCCCTCCGCTCAGCCCCGCGAGGCCAGCGTCCCGCGCAGGTTGGCGCGCAGGGCGCGCAGCCTCCTGCGGGCCCGGCCCAGCTGACGCACGGCCGTCGGGGGCAGCGACAGCCGCATCAGGGAGCGCGTGCGCCTGCGCTGCTGCTCGGGGCCCGTCAGCAGCGACCCCCTCCGCGGCAGCTCCCCCGGCGTGCGGCGGCCACCAGCGCGGTGAGCCGCCGCACCCAGTCGTTCTCGTGGACCGGGTGGAAGTAGTTGGCCCGCAGCCAGCCGCGGTCCACCCGGCGGAACCGGGCGGCGCGCACGTCGTCCAGGGTGCCCAGCACCCCGCTGCCCTCGAAGACCAGGTTGATCTGCTCGGCGTTCAGTCCGAAGTCGGTGAGCACCAGCGTCGGCACGTCCAGCGCGAACGCCTCCAGGGCGGCGGTCGAGCTGACCGTCACGAACCCCGCCGCGTCCTCCAGGTACTCCACCATCGGCCCGGTGCGGAACGCGACCGCGTCGGGGCGGACCTCCCCGCGGGCGGCCATGTACCGCCACAGGGCCTCGTAGTGGTACCTCTCCTTGTGGGTCTGCGCCTCGTCCTCGCGGGCCCGGAGCTTGACCACCACCTCCAGGTCGGGGCGCGCCTCGGCGAGCGCGGCCAGCCCCAGCAGCACCTGCTCGCGCTGCCCCTGCTCCGCGGGCACCTTGGCCTGGGAGGCGAACACCACCCGCGGGCGCCCGCCGCCGGCCCGGGGCCGGGGCTCGGGCAGGAACGGCAGGGTCGCCAGGCCGATCCCCCCGGTGGCGCCCAGGCGGGCGCCCAGCTCGGTGAACTCGGCGACCTCCCGGTGGCTGTGCAGCACGAACAGGTCGACCGTCGAGCGGTAGAGCCAGGCGCGCTCGGTGGCGGGCACCGAGATCCCGGGCAGCCCGGAGACCAGCACCGGCCGCCACTCGCCGACCAGCGCGTGGGCGAGGGCGTCCACCACCGGCCCGGTGCAGTTGAGCATGAGCACGTCGGGGCGTTCGCGCAGCAGCCGGTTCCGCAGCTCCAGGGCGCCGCGCACCGGCACCTCGCGGCCCTCCATCGGGGTCCCGGCGACGGCGGCCCGCACCTGGTCGGCGGACGGGGCGACCGGGGAGCGGACGACCGCCAGGTCGGTGTCCCAGCCCTCGCCGGGCAGGGCGCCCAGCAGGGCCGCCGACCACTTCAGGTAGGAGTCGGAGTCGGCGACCGCCATGACCCTGATCCGTCCGTCCCCGTCACGTTCCACCCGCGTGCTCCTCATCGTTGACCAGGGCGGCGGTCACCGCCAGATCCTCGCGCAGTCCGGGCGAGGCGAGTTCGGTCCACCAGTGTCCGGGGACCGCGTCCGTGCCGATCGACGCCCCGCGCACCAGCAGCCGCAGGGACACCAGCGCGGTGGAGGGCAGCGACCGCACGGCGTACCCCGGCCCCAGCCCGCGCAGCGTCAGCTCGACCGGACCCCCGGCGCGCACCAGCCGCGCCCGCGGGTCGGCGGCCAGCAGCTCCAGCACCCGCGGGTCCTCCCGCCGGTGGGGGTGGTAGGCCACCGGCCCCTGCGCGAGCTGCCGCTCCAGCCAGCCCAGGTAGTCGGGCAGCCGGAGCAGGCCGTCGTTGACCAGCGCGGTCCCCAGGACGACCCGCTGCTCGGCGGGGTGGTCGTACTCCGGCAGGGAGCGTAGCAGCGGGAAGTCGTGGCGCATCACCCGGATCCCGGCGGCGGCCGCCGCCTCCCGCAGGTCGCCGGGGAGGGGCAGCATGGTGAAGACGGTGAGGCGGCCCTCCTGGGCGGCGCGGCGCAGGACGCGCGCGGCGGCCGTCCCCAGGGCCAGGCGGGCCGGGGTGCGCCGCACCCGCGCGCGCAGCACCGGCTGGACGGACGGGGCGCTGAGCAGCCGCAGCAGGTGCCACACCGCGAGCCCGTCGTCGACCAGGACGAGGCGGCAGCGGGGGGCGCGCGGCAGCAGCCGCTGCACCTGGCCGGAGAAGGCGTCGCCGATGACCCAGGTGAAGTCGGCGGTGCGGGGGCGGGTGGGGCGGCGGGCGAGCGCCGCCGGCGGGGTCGCGGGGAACAGGCCGCGCAGGGCGGCGTGGACGCCGGGCAGGCCGGCGGCGTCCTGGCGCAGCAGGATGCAGCCCTGGGTGGACAGTCCGTGCGCCGCGTACGCCTCCACGGCGGACAGGAACTGGAGCGGGGATTCCACCCACGCCGACCCGTGCCCTTCGAAGGCCCAGGGTACGTCCGTGGGAAGAGGGTTCACGACGTGGCTTTCTCGGATCAATCAGACACGTGGGTTTCCAGCGTACACAGCGCACATAACGACCACTTCACCGAAGTACGTCCGGCAGGCCCCGTTCAGCCGCTATGTTCCCCCCATGGTGACGAAGGCCGGATTACAGTGGGCTCAGGAATCGACCACGGAGGATTCGATGACCGCCGAGCCGCTCCCCGACTGGTTCATGCCACCGCCCGGCGGGTGGACCGCCGATGCCATGGACGACCTCCCTCCGGGCACCCCCCGGATGGAACTCATCGACGGAGCCCTCATCGTGATGTGTCCCCAGACCATGTTCCATGGCGATGCCATGTGGGAACTGGCGAACATCTTCAAGAAATCGGCCCCCGAGGGCATCCGGGTCTCGATGGAGATGACCACCAAACTCGGCAAGTACCAGCGCCCGGAACCGGATGTCCTGGTGTACCGGGATTCGGGAGAGCCCGCGAAGGAACGGCGCCGACGCACCCACGTCCGACCCGAGGACGTGCTCCTCGTGGTGGAGATCGTCTCCCCGGAATCCCGTTATCGGGACCACATGATCAAGCCGTACCGGTACGCCGATGCGGGCATCCCCCACTTCTGGCGGGTCGAGGACGAGGACGGCACGACCGCGATCCACGTCTACGAACTGGATGAGACGACCAAGAGCTACGTGCCCATCACCATCGCCCGGGGGACCCTGGAGATCACCCGGCCCTTCCCGATGACGATCGATGTCCAGGGGCTCGTCGACTGACGACCCGGCGATGTGTCCCGCCGAGGTCAGCGGGGGCGGTGGGCGGGGCGGCGGCGCCGGGCGGGCAGGGCGTCGCGGGCCAGGGCCGCGGCGCCGACCAGGCCCGCCTCGTTGCCCAGGGCCGCGGCCACCACACGGGCCTCGGGGCGGTAGCCCCGGCCGGTGAGCCCGCGCTCGAACGCCTCACGGGCGGGCCCCAGCAGCAGGTCGCCCGCCTCCGAGACACCCCCGCCGATCACGAACAGCTCCGGGTCGAAGGCCGCCGCGAGGTTCGCCAGCCCCGCCCCGAGCCACTGGCCGGCGTCGCGCATCAGCTCGGTGCAGGCGCGGTCGCCCTTGCGGGCCAGCTCGCTCACCAGCGGCCCGGTGATCCGCCGCACGTCGCCCCCCACGGCCTGGTGCAGCGCGCGAGCCACCGGGGACTCGGCGGCCACCAGCTCGCGCGCCTCCCGGGTGAGCGCGTTGCCGCTGGCGTACTGCTCCCAGCAGCCCCGGTTGCCGCACTCGCAGCGGTGCCCGCCCGGGACCACCGTCATGTGGCCGAACTCCCCGGCCAGGCCGTACCGGCCGCGGTACAGGCGCCCGTTCAGGACGATCGCCCCGCCGATGCCGGTGCCCAGGTTGACCACGACCACGTCATCGACCCCCTGGGCGGCGCCCGCGCTCACCTCCGCCCAGGCCGCGGCGTTGGCGTCGTTCTCCACCACCACGGGCAGGCCCAGGCGCGAGGACAGCGACTCCCGCAGCGGCTCCTCGCGCCAGGACAGGTGGGGGGCGAACAGCACGTTCGCGCGGTGCTGGTCCACGAACCCGGCCGCCCCCACGCCCACGGCGCGCACCGGGTGGCCCGAGCGCAGCTCCTCGACCACCGACACGATCGTGTCCTCCACGACCGCCGGGCTCTTGCTGCGCTCGGGCGTCTCGGTCCGCACACGCGCCAGCACCCGACCGCTCGGGGTGACCACACCCGCGGCGACCTTCGTCCCGCCGATGTCCACCCCGACCGTCAGGGCGTGCCCGTACCGCACCCGGTTCATCCGGTCCCCCCGGTCAGCCCAGCGCCGAACGCACCACCCCGGCGAGGCGCTCGGCGACCGCGGTCGCCTGCTCCTGCTCCGGGGCCTCCACCATGACGCGGACCTTGGGCTCGGTGCCGCTGGGCCGGATCAGGACCCGGCCGGTCCCGCCCAGCTCCTTCTCGGCCTCGCGCACCGCGGCCCACAGCTCCTCGGAGTCGGCGGCGCGGGACTTGTCCACGTCGGGGACATTGATGAGCACCTGCGGCAGGCGGGTCATCACCTTGGCCAGCTCCGCCAGCCCCTGCCCGCGGTGCGCCATGGCGGCCAGCAGGTGCAGGCCGGTGAGCACCCCGTCGCCGGTGGTGGCGTGGTCCAGCAGGATGACGTGCCCGGACTGCTCCCCGCCCAGGGAGAACCCGCCGCGCTTCATCTCCTCCAGCACGTAGCGGTCGCCCACCGCGGTCTCCGCCACGGCGATGCCCTCGCGCTCCATGGCCAGCTTCAGGCCGAGGTTGGACATGACCGTCACCACGAGGGTGTCCCCGGCCAGGCGGCCCGCCTCCTTGGCCTCAGAGGCCAGGATCGCGAGGATGTGGTCGCCGTCGACCACGGTGCCCCCGGCGTCCACGGCCAGGCAGCGGTCGGCGTCGCCGTCGTTGGCGATGCCCGCGTCGGCGCCGTGCAGCCGCACCGCCTCCTGGAGCGCCTCCAGGTGGGTCGAGCCGCACCCCTCGTTGATGTTGTGGCCGTCGGGCGCGTCGCCGATGGCGATGACCTCGGCGCCCGCCCGGCGCAGCGCCTCGGGGGCCACCAGCGAGGACGCGCCGTGGGCGCAGTCCACCACGACCTTGAGCCCGGCCAGGGAGTGCGGGACCGAGGCCAGCACGTGCCCGATGTAGCGCTCGGCGCCGTCGGCGGCGTCGGTGACCCGGCCCACGGCCGTGCCCACCGCCGGGGTCGAGGGCACGTCCAGCAGGCCCTCGATCTCGTCCTCCAGCGCGTCCTCCAGCTTGTGGCCGCCCCGGGCGAAGAACTTGATGCCGTTGTCCGGCGCCGGGTTGTGGCTCGCCGAGAGCATCACGCCGAAGTCGGCGTCGAGGTCACCGGTGAGGAAGGCCACCGCCGGCGTGGGCAGCACCCCCACCCGGACCACGTCCACACCCGTGCTGGCCAGCCCGGCCACCACCGCGGCCTCCAGGAACTCGCCGGAGGCGCGCGGGTCGCGGCCCACGACGGCTTTGGGGCGCCGCCCCTCGACCCTCGGCGCGAGCACCCGCGCCGCCGCGATGGACAACTCCAGAGCGAGCGTGGCGGTCAGGTCCCGCCCGGCGACCCCGCGTACACCATCCGTACCGAACAGCCGTCCCAAGGCGACAGCCCCCTTCAGAAGTGGCGCCGCGTCCGGCGCCGAGAAGATCAGTGTGACCGACAAGCCACGCGAAAAGGAAAGACCCGTACGACGCCCCCGAGTGTCGGGGACGGCGTACGGGTCGGAGCTCAGCCGAGCGCGAGCCGGCGCATGAGCCTTAGCGCTTGGAGAACTGCGGCGCCTTGCGGGCCTTCTTGAGACCGGCCTTCTTGCGCTCCACCTCACGGGCGTCGCGGGTCAGGAAGCCGGCCTTCTTGAGGGTCGGGCGGTTGTTCTCCGGGTCCAGGGACGCCAGCGCACGGGCGATGCCGTGGCGCAGGGCGCCGGCCTGGCCGCTGGGGCCACCGCCGCTCATCCGGGCGAAGACGTCGTAGGCGCCCTCGAACCCGAGCGAGACGAAGGGCTCCTTGATGGTCTGCTGGTGGACCTTGTCCGGGAAGTAGACCTCGAGCGGCTTGCCGTTGATCTTCCACTCACCCGCGCCGGGCGTGATGCGCACGCGGGCGATGGCCGTCTTGCGGCGGCCGGTGCCGGCGCTGGGGCCGGACGCGGTCGGCACGTAGGCGGCGACCGTCTCCTCGGACTCGCTCGTGTACTCGGAGGGGAACTCCTCCGGGTTCTCGGCGTACTCCTGCTCGATGTCTTCGATACCGGTGGGCTCGACCACGGTTCTCCTCGTGTTCTCTGTGAAGTCTCGCGAACGCCTAGGCGGGCTGCTCGATCTTGGTGATTTCGAACGGGACCGGCTGCTGGGCCTGGTGCGGGTGCTCCGGACCGGAGTACACCTTCAGCTTCTTGGCCATCTGGCGGCCGAGGGAGCCCTTGGGCAGCATGCCCTTGACGGCCTTCTCGACGGCCCGCTCGGGGTTCTTCTCCAGCAGCTCGGCGTAGCCGACGGAACGCAGACCGCCGGGGTAGCCGGAGTGCCGGTAGGCCCGCTTCTGCTCCAGCTTCTTGCCGGTCAGGGCGACCTTGTCGGCGTTCACGACGATCACGAAGTCGCCGGTGTCGATGTGGGGCGCGTAGTACGCCTTGTGCTTGCCCCGGAGGAGCGTGGCAACCTGGCTCGCCATACGCCCGAGCACGAGATCGGTGGCGTCGATGACGTGCCACTGACGCTGAACATCGTTTGGTTTGGGGCTGTAGGTGCGCACGATCGTTTGCCTTCGCTCTTCAGTCGGCTGCCCCATCCCCCTGGTTCGGGATGGTGGACTCGTATTACGAAACACACCCGCGGGCGCGGGGCGTTTGGACCGGACGTCCCGTGCCACATCGTCAGGACGATCCGGTGGTGAGTGCGCAGACGATGGTGCGTGGATCGGCACCGGGATCAGTGGATGTCCCGGGGCCCACGGCAACTCAAACGCACGACGGAATATCCTACTGGCCACCGTCGCGCAGGTCAAAGCCAGCGGTTGGGGCAGACCGGCAGGACCACGCTCGGCGGGGAAAGCGCCGGCACGGGGTCACATCCGTGACCTCTCCGCCTTTCATTATGCCCGTTGCGTGGAGTGCTTCGTCCTTTCCGCGCCCGGGTGTTGGTTACCCTTGCACCGAAAGGCCGGTCTCCGCCCGGAACGACGGGCGCCGACGAGATGCCCGTCACCCCGGCGCGCCAGCGGAAAAACCGCGGGCACGGGCTTTGGTCAAGTCCCATCCCCAACGCCTCCGGAGACTCCCATCAGTACCCATCCGAACCCGCCGCAGTACGGTCCCGACGGGCCGGAGCCCGGTGACGGCCAAGACCTGCTCGGATCCGCCCCCGCGAACCCCCAGTACCCCTCCGCTCCCCGGGCGCCGCAGGCGCAGCCGCCTCAGCCCCCTCAGGGGGGACAGCCCATCCCCGGGCACGGCGCCCCCTCCGGGCCGCAGGCGCCGAGCGCCCCATTCGCCCCGAGCGGGCCGCACCCGGCCTACCCGGGACACCGGCCCCCCTCCGGGCCGCAGACGCCGCAGGCGCCGACGCAGGGCCCCTCCGGGGCCCCCGGCGCCCCCTCGGGCCCGCAGGCGCCGCAGAACCCGTACACCCGGCCCGCGGGCACCCCGCCGACCGGACAGTACCAGGGCGCGCCCCTCCCCCCGGCCCAGAACCCTCCCGGCGCGCCGCTGCCGCCCAACCAGACGCAGGGCGGGGCCCTGCCCCCCACCCACACCCAGGGCGGGCCGGTCCCCGGCGGACCGCTGCCTCCCAACCAGACCCAGGGCGGACCGGTCCCGGGCGCGCCCCTGCCGCCCCCGCCGAACCACGGCGGACCGGCCCAGGGCGGACCGCCGCCCAACCAGACGCAGGGCGGAGCCCTGCCCCCCACCCACACCCAGGGCGGGCCTCTGCCCGCGCTCCAGAACCCGCCGGGCGCGCCGATGGGGCCGGGCGCCCGCCCCCCGGCGCCGCACGCCCCCCACCCGCAGGCACAGCACCCGCAGGCACAGCTCCCCCAGGCCCCGTACGCCGCGCCGACCGGCGGCCAGCCGTCCATGGCCCCGCGCCCGCCGGGCACCGGCCCGCAGGCCCCCCAGGCCCCCGGTCCCCACGCGCCGCAGGGGCCCGTGCCCGGCCAGCCGCCGCCCGCCCCGTACGCCGCCCCGACCGGCGGCCGGCCCCCGATGGCGCCGGCGCCCGGCGCGCCGATGGGCCCGCCCCCCGGCGCGGTGCCCCCCGGCCCGCCCGCGCCCGAGCCGGTGTTCCCGCCCGACGCCATGGGCGCCACCCAGCAGATCTCCGCCGTCCCGGCGGGCCGCGGCGACAACCGGCCGCTCTTCCGCGACGAGGTCCCCGAGGACGCCGGTGCGGACACCGCCCAATTCGACGTCCGGGCCGTCGACGACTACGACGACTACGAGGGCGGGTACGACGACTACGGCCCCTACGACGACGGGGCCGCCAAGCGCCGCAAGGCCCTGATGATCGGCGGGTTCGCCGTCGCCCTCGTGCTCGTCGGCGGCGGGACCTTCTACTTCGCCAGCGGCGGCCTGGGCGGCTCCTCCGGCAACGCCACCACCGTCTCCAGCGAGGACGACGACCCGGGGGCGCTGGCCGCCGAGACCCTCTTCCCCGAGACCCTGGAGATCGAGGGCCAGGGCTCGTTCTCCCGGGTGGCCGTGGACGAGACCGAGGACTGCGCCGCCGGCGCCCACGGCGACTACGGCACCGTGCTCGCCGACAACGGCTGCCGCCAGCTGGTCCGCGCCTCCTACCTGAGCGAGGACGAGGGACAGGCCGTCACCGTCGGCGTCGCCGCGATGGCCGACGCCGAGAGCGCCACCACCGCCCTGGACGCCCAGAACCTGAACGACGCCCAGTGGTTCGCCGGGCTGGCCGGCGAGGAGGGCTCCCCCGCCGAGCGCCTGGGGCACGCGGGCGGCCACGGCAGCGGCGGCCAGTGGGGCCGCTACCTGCTCTTCTCCCTGGCCACCAACAGCGACGGGGGCGAAGAGGGCGCCGAGGACCTGGCCCCGGTCAGCGAGGGCTTCCTGGAGACGGCCTACGACCGGCTGTCCGAGGACCGCGGCTGACCCGCGCCGCCGAAGCCGAAGGGGACGTCCGGGCGGACGTCCCCTTCGTGTTCGTCCCGGCCGCCCCCTGAGGGCGCCCGGCCGGCGGCGGTCCCTAACGGCAGGGCAGCTCGCGGACGCGGCGGGTGGCGGAGGCGCGGGCGGCCAGCTCCTCGTCGGCCGGGTAGCGCACCTCCTCCAGGCTCAGCCCCTGCGGGCCGACCACGTGCACGGCCGGGTCCCGCACCGCGGCGCCCAGCACCCGGGCGGGCCAGTCGACCGGGCGGCGGCCGTCGCCCACCGCCAGCAGGCAGCCCACCAGGGCGCGGACCATGTTGTGGCAGAACGCGTCCGCCTGGATCGTGCCGTGGAGCAGGTGCGGGCCCACCCGCTCCCACTCCAGGCGCAGCAGCTCGCGGATGGTCGTGGCGCCCTCCCGCTTCTTGCAGAACGCCGCGAAGTCGTGCTCCCCGCGCAGCCGCTCGGCCGCCGCGTTCATGCGGTCCGCGTCCAGCGGGTTCTTGTGCCACAGCACGTCCCGGCGCAGCAGCGGGTCCACCCCGTAGGGCGCGTCGCTCACCCGGTACAGGTAGCGGCGGAACAGCGGGGAGAAGCGCGCGTCGAACCCGGGCGGGGCCGGGCGGGCAGCGGACACCCGCACGTCGGGCGGCAGCACGCCGGCCAGTCGGCGCAGCACCCGCTCCCCCTCGCGCTCCCACGTCCCCGCGGGCACGTCGGCCTGGGCCACCTGGCCGCGGGCGTGCACCCCGGCGTCGGTGCGCCCGGCGCAGGTCAGCGACACCTGGGGCAGGCGCAGCACCCGGGCCAGGGCGGACTCCAGCTCGCCCTGGACGGTGCGCCGGTTCGGCTGTACCGCCCACCCGGAGAAGTCCGTGCCGTCGTAGGCCACGTCGAACCGGATCCGGATCGTCGGCTCCGGCACCTCGTTCATCTCGTCCGTCACATCGGTCCCATCGACACCTCGGAAAACACGAGTGCCCGACCCCTGCGGGATCGGGCACTCGTCCGGTCGGTGTGCACCCGGGATGCGCCCGTGTGCCTCACACCCGACCTACTTGCTCTCGGAGTTCTCCTCGGCCGGGGCCTCGGCGGCCTCGGTGGCCTCCGCGCTCTCCTCGGCCTTGGTCTCCTCGACCTGGGCCTCCTCGGCCTTGGTCTCCTCGACCGGCTCGGCCGGGGCAGCGGCGGCGGCCGGCTTGGCGGCCAGCGCCTCGACCAGCTCGATGACCGCCATCGGGGCGTTGTCACCCTTGCGCGGACCGATCTTGGTGATACGGGTGTAACCACCGGGACGGTTCTCGTAGCGCGGGCCGATCTCGGTGAAGAGCTCGTGCACCACGGACTTGTCCGTGATCTTGGTCAGCACCTGGCGGCGGGCGTGCAGGTCACCGCGCTTGCCGAGGGTGATGAGCTTCTCGGCGTAGGGGCGCAGGCGCTTGGCCTTGGCCTCCGTGGTGCGGATGCGGCCGTGCTGGAACAGCGAGGTGGCGAGGTTCGCCAGGATGTGCCGCTCGTGAGCGGGCCCGGAACCCAGACGGGCGCCCTTGGTAGGCGTGGGCATGGTGTCGTTCTCCTAGTGATGCGGTCCACGGCCGCACTCGGCCGGGGACCATGGGGCGACGAAGGTCAGTACTGCTCCGTCTCGACGAAGGACTCGCCCTCGTCGTCATCGGAGCCGAAGGAGTCGGCCGCGGTGCCGGGGTCGAATCCGGGCGGGGAGTCCTTCAGCGACAGGCCCATGTCGACGAGCTTCTGCTTCACCTCGTCGATGGACTTGGCACCGAAGTTGCGGATGTCCAACAGGTCCTGCTCGGAGCGGGCAACCAGCTCACCGACGCTGTGGATGCCCTCACGCTTGAGGCAGTTGTAGGACCGGACCGTGAGGTTGAGGTCCTCGATCGGCAGCGCCAGGTCGGCCGCCAGGGCGGCGTCCGTCGGCGACGGGCCCATGTCGATGCCCTCGGCGTCGACGTTGAGCTCGCGGGCCAGACCGAACAGCTCCACCAGCGTCTTACCGGCGCTCGCCACGGCGTCACGGGGACGGATCGCGGGCTTGGTCTCGATGTCGACGATCAGGCGGTCGAAGTCGGTGCGCTGCTCGACTCGGGTGGCCTCGACCTTGTAGGTCACACGCAGGACCGGCGAGTAGATGGAGTCGATCGGGATCCGACCGATCTCCTGTCCGGCCTGCTTGTTCTGCGTCGCCGAAACGTAGCCGCGGCCGCGCTCGACCGTCAGCTCCATCTCCAGCTTGCCCTTGCCGTTGAGCGTGGCGATGTGCAGGTCGGGGTTGTGCACCTCGACACCGGCCGGCGGAGCGATGTCCGCGGCGGTCACCACACCCGGGCCCTGCTTGCGCAGGTACATCAGCACCGGCTCGTCGTGCTCGGAGCTGACGACCAGGCCCTTGAGGTTGAGGATCATCTCCGTGACGTCCTCCTTGACACCGGGCACGGTGGTGAACTCGTGCTCGACGCCCTCGATCCGGATGCTGGTGACGGCCGCACCCGGGATGGAGGACAGGAGGGTCCTGCGCAGAGAGTTTCCGATGGTGTAGCCGAAGCCCGGCTCCAGCGGCTCGATGACGAACTTCGAGCGCAGGTCCGAGAGCGGCTCCTCGGTCAGCGTGGGACGCTGTGCGATCAGCATGGTCCGTGTTTCCCTTCCACATGGCCGCCCGCTATTTGACGGCCACCGACGGGCACCGGCGAGGTGCCCGCATTTCCACTCGGATTCCTACCCGGCCCGCGCGGTCCCGGAGCGTCTCCGGGGCCGGCGCGGGTTCAAGCGCGGCGGGGCGCCCGCGTGGATAGGACCGCGGGCGCCACGGCCGGGATCAGACCCGGCGGCGCTTGGGCGGACGGCAGCCGTTGTGCGGCACCGGGGTGACGTCCTGGATCGAGCCGACCTCCAGCCCGGTCGCCTGCAGCGAGCGGATGGCGGTCTCGCGGCCCGAGCCCGGCCCCTTCACGAAGACGTCCACCTTGCGGACGCCGTGCTCCTGCGCGCGGCGGGCGGCGGCCTCGGCGGCCATCTGCGCGGCGTAGGGGGTCGACTTGCGCGAACCCTTGAAGCCCACCTGGCCGGAGCTGGCCCACGAGATCACGGCACCGGTCGGGTCCGTGATGCTCACGATCGTGTTGTTGAACGTGCTCTTGATGTGAGCGTGTCCGTGGACAATGTTCTTCTTTTCCTTGCGGCGCACCTTGCGCGCAGCACCCTGACGGCCCTTAGGCGGCATGAGCGAAACTCCCAGAGATCATCGGTCCGTTGTTGTCTCGGACGCGGTCGAAAGGTCCGAGCGGACTACTTCTTACCGGCCTTCTTCTTACCGGCCACGGTCTTCTTCTTGCCCTTGCGGGTGCGCGCGTTGGTCTGGGTGCGCTGGCCGCGGACCGGGAGGCCACGGCGGTGGCGGATGCCCTGGTAGCTGCCGATCTCCATCTTGCGACGGATGTCGGCCTGCACCTCGCGGCGCAGGTCACCCTCGACCTGGTAGTTCGCGCCGATCCACTCGCGCAGCTTGACCAGGTCCTCTTCGGACAGCTGGTACACGCGGGTGTTGCCGTCGACACCGGTTTCCTTCAGGGTCTCGAGCGCGCGGGTGCGGCCGATCCCGAAGATGTACGTGAGAGCGATCTCCACCCGCTTGTCGCGGGGAAGGTCGACGCCTTCAATACGTGCCATGTGGGCGAAACTCCATCCATGCCTTCGCGGAGGTCTGACCCGCTCCACCCTCTCGTCGCCCAATCGACGAGGCCCCGGCCTCCGACCGGGGGTTCTCCCCGGGCCGGCCGCGTCGCGCGGCGCCCGGAGATCGGAACAGGTTGTTCGTTGTGTGATGCGGTCCCGCACCGGGGGCACTCCCCCGATCGGGTCCTGCGGCGTGAAGCCGCGGCCGGCGGGCCGGGGTGGTTAACCCTGGCGCTGCTTGTGCCGCGGGTCCGCGCAGATGACCATGATCCGACGGTTGCGACGGATCACGCGGCACTTCGCGCAGATCTTCTTGACGCTCGGCTTGACCTTCATGGTGACTCCGAACTCGGAGCCGTCCCGGCCGTGGGGCCCGGACGGTCTACTTGTAGCGGTAAACGATGCGCCCGCGCGTGAGGTCGTACGGGCTCAACTCCACGACGACGCGGTCGTCGGGGAGAATGCGGATGTAGTTCATCCGCATCTTGCCGCTGATGTGGGCAAGGACCTGGTGCCCGTTGTCGAGCTCTACCTTGAACATCGCGTTGGGTAGGGACTCGACAACGGAGCCCTCGATCTCGATGGCGCCGTCTTTCTTGGCCATGTCCTCCACGCCTCGCTCATCAACTGGTCGATCATGACAACCCGACGCGACCCCGGTGTCCCTTCACACGACGCGAAGGCACCGACGACGGGGGGACCCGCGTCGCCGACACCGAGGACACTGGAAGATCGGGCCAACTGCAAGAGCGGTACGTCGCTGGAAGGACGTGGTGCGAAGAAGGCAGACTGACCCAACAGCCCGCGTATGGGCAATGACAGTCTATCCCCTCGGGGCAACCACTCCGGACCGCGACCCGTACCGCCCCCGGCCACAACGCCGCGGCCGGGCGTTCTCTTCCCGGTCCGCGCCCTCTCGGTCCCCGGAACCCCGGCGGCACGCCCCTTCGGGCCCGCTCCGCCCCGGTCCGCGCCCGGCGGGGCTACTCCCCGATCTCGTCCCGGCGGCCGCGGCCGCTGGCCAGGACGCCGACGGTGACGACGGACATCACGATCCCCCAGGGCCCCAGGACCCACAGGAACCACGGATAGTCGTAGTCCGTGGTGAGGTAGAGGATGAACCAGATCACGAAGCACAGGACGTTGACCCCGGCGTAGAGCATCCAGGGCACCATCAGCGCCGGGTCGCGCAGGGTCAGGACCGGAGGGGCCGCCCCCTCCTCCCGGCGCGGCGCGGCGCCGCGGACCTCCGCGAGGTCGCGTTCGGGCAGGTCCTGGGTGACCACCTCGAGCTCGTCCACGGTCCGCGCCTTGTAGGCGCGGCCCAGGCGCTCGGTGAACTCCTCGTGGTCCAGCCGCCCCTGCGCGAAGTGCTCCTGGAGGAGCTGCGCGACGCGGTCGCGGTCGGCATCGGACGTACGGGTCGACGGAACCGGGTCGGACACTGCGCGCACCTCGCATCCCGTGAGTGCTGCCGTCCCCCGCGCCGGGCGGCGGGAGCCGGGCCCGGCCTACCAGGCGGGCTGGACGAATCCCATTCGAGAGATCTTATCCCGGTCCGACTCGCGGGCGGTGAGCACGAGCGGGCCGTCCGCGGTGATCGCGACCGAGTGCTCGAAGTGCGCGGCGCGTCTGCCGTCCCGGGTCACCACGGTCCAGCCGTCGTCCAGCTGGAGGACGTCGTGGCGGCCCAGGGTGGTCATCGGCTCGATGGCCAGGCACATGCCCTCGACGAGCTTGAGGCCCTTGCCCCGGCGCCCGTGGTTGAGGACGTGCGGCTCCATGTGCATCTCGGTGCCGATGCCGTGGCCGCCGTACTCGCGGACGTTGCCGTAGCCGCCGTTGGCGGAGATGTAGTGGTCGATCGCGTGGCCGATGTCGCCCAGGCGCTTGCCGGGCCGCAGCTCGGCGATGCCCCGCCACATCGACTCCTCGCAGACCTCCATCATCCGCAGGTCCTCGGGGCGGGCCTCGCCGACCGCGACGGTGATCGCCGAGTCGCCGTGCCAGCCCTCCAGGACGGCCCCGCAGTCGATGGAGATGATGTCGCCCTCGGCCAGCACCCGGTCGGCGCCGGGGATGCCGTGGACGACCTCCTCGTTGACGGACGCGCAGATGGAGCCGGGGAACCCGTGGTAGCCCTTGAACGAGGGGGTCGCGCCGGCGTCGCGGATGACCTTCTCCGCCAGCGCGTCCAGTTCGAGGGTGGACACCCCGGGCCGCACCGCGGCCCGGAGTGTGTCCAGGGCGCGGGCCACGACCCGGCCCGCCTCCCTCATCAGGGCGATCTGCTCCGGCGTCTTGATCTGCACGCCGTTCGCCTTGCCGAACATCAGGACCCGGCCCCGGCCTTGCCCTCGATGGCGGCCATGGCCCGGCCGGTCACCTCGGCCACGGGACCCGTGGCCGCGATGGTGGCCAGCAGGCCCTCCTTCTCGTAGTACTCCACGAGCGGGGCGGTCTGCTCGCGGTAGACCTTCAGCCGGTGGCGGATGGTCTCCTCGCGGTCGTCCTCGCGCTGGTACAGCTCGGCACCGTCGTCGTCACAGCGCCCCTCGGTCTTGGGGGCGTCGTACTCGACGTGGTAGACCCGGCCGCACTGCGGACACGAGCGGCGGCCCGAGAGCCGGCGCACGACCTCGTCCTCGTCGACCCTCAGTTCCAGGACGACGTCGAGCCGGGTGTCGAGGTCGCGGAGCATGCCCTTGAGCGTCTCCGCCTGGGGGACGTTGCGGGGGAACCCGTCGAGCAGGAAGCCCCCGGCCGCGTCGTCCCGGGCGAGCCGGTCCTTGACCATGGCGTTGGTGACCTCGTCGGGGACGAGGTCACCCCGGTCCATGTACTCCTTGGCCTTCTTACCGAGTTCCGTGCCACCGCTGACGTTGGCCCGGAAGATGTCGCCTGTGGACACCTTCGGGATCGACAGCTCGGCCGCGAGGATCTGGGCCTGGGTGCCTTTGCCGGCCCCAGGCGGCCCCACCAATACAGCACGCATTTATCGCAGAAAACCTTCGTAGTTCCTCTGCTGGAGGTGACTCTCGATCTGCTTCACCGTGTCCAGCCCGACACCGACCATGATCAGGATGCTCGTACCGCCGAACGGGAAGTTGGCGCTGGCGGCGCCGGTGGCGCCCAGGGCGACCATCGGCAGCAGAGCGATCACACCCAGGTACAGAGAGCCGGGAGTCGTCAGCCGGGTGAGCACGAAGTCGAGATACTCGGCGGTCGGACGCCCTGGTCGGATACCCGGGATGAAACCACCGTACTTCTTCATGTTGTCGGCGACCTCAGTGGGGTTGAAGGTAATCGCGACGTAGAAGAACGCGAAACCGACGATCATCACGAAGAAGGTCACCATGTACACGGGGTGTGTACCGGTGAGGAAGTACGTGGAGATGAAGTTCACCACGCGGTTGTCCGAGTCCTGGCCCAGGAGGCCGACCAGGAGCTGCGGGAGGTACAGCAGCGAGGAGGCGAAGATCACGGGGATGATGCCCGCCTGGTTCACCTTGAGGGGGATGTAGGTCGAGCTGCCCCCGTACATCCGGCGGCCCACCATGCGCTTGGCGTACTGGACCGGGATGCGGCGCTGGGCCTGCTCCATGAACACCACGGCCGCGATCAGGGCCAGGCCCGCGATGCAGATGACCGTGAAGATCCAGACCGAGCGCTCCTGGTAGAGGCTCATGATCGAGGCGGGGAACATCGCGACGACCTGGGTGAAGATCAGCAGCGACATACCGTTGCCCACGCCGCGCTCGGTGATGAGCTCGCCGAACCACATGATGATGCAGGTACCGGCGGTCATCACGAAGACGATGGTCACCAGGGTGAGGATGTCCTGGTTGGGCATGTAGGAGCTGACCGGGATGGCCCCCTGGAACAGGGCGCCCGTCCGGGCCATGGCGACGATGCTGGTGGCCTGCAGGACCGCGAGCATCAGCGTCAGGTAGCGGGTGTACTGGGTGATCTTGCTCTGCCCGGCCTGGCCCTCCTTCTTGAGGGCCTCCAGGCGGGGGATGACCACCGTCAGCAGGTTGATGATGATGCTCGCGGTGATGTAGGGCATCACACCGAGCGCGAACACCGCCAGTTGCAGGAGGGCGCCACCACTGAACAGGTTGACGAGCGCGTACACACCGGACTGGTCGCCCGCCGTGATGATCTCCATCTGGTCGCGGATCGCGGCCGAGTCGATACCCGGCGCGGGGATCACCGAACCCAGACGGAACAGCGTCAGGATGAACAGTGTGAACAGCAACTTGTTACGCAGGTCGGGCGTGCGGAATGCACGAACGAACGCACCTAGCACGTCTCCTCCTGCGCGGCTTCGGCGGCGGAACGGATTCCAGACATCGCGGCCGATCCTGAATCGTCGTTGAACGGCAGCCCCGGGCGGTGGCCCGGTGCTCGGAAGTACTCACACTACGTCAAGCGGTGAGGTCAAACAGATGGCACTGTAACAGCCATCACCGTGCTGTTGAGTTCGCGAGTCATAACGATCAACACTCACAAGCACGCGGGGCGCCCGCCGGCCCGATCGTTCTCCGACCGGCCCGGGCGGGCGCCCCAGTGTGCGCATGCGGGGTTGACCCCTACAGCTCGGTGACGGTGCCACCGGCCGCGGTGATCTTCTCCTTCGCCGAGGCGGAGAACGCGTCAGCGCTCACCTGCACGGCGACGGTGATCTCACCGGTGCCCAGCACCTTGACGAGCTCGTTCTTGCGAACGGCGCCCTTGGCGACCAGCGTGGCCACGGTGACCTCGCCGCCCTCCGGGAACAGCTCGCTCAGCTTGTCCAGGTTGACGACCTGGTAGGTCTTCTTGAACCTGGCGTTGCTGAAGCCCTTGAGCTTGGGCACCCGGCGGATGAGGGGCATCTGCCCGCCCTCGAAGCCGGGGCGGACGGTGTTACGAGCCTTGGTGCCCTTGGTGCCGCGACCGGCGGTCTTGCCCTTGGACGCCTCGCCGCGACCCTTGCGGATCTTGGCCTTGTTGGCGCCCGGGGCGGGCCGCAGGTGGTGCAGCTTGAGCAGCTCGTCGGGGTTGTAGTCGCTCATTCCGCGACCTCCTCGACAGTGACCAGGTGCGAGACGATCATGAGCTGGCCGCGCACCTCGGGACGGTCCTCACGGACGGTGGACTTGCCGATCCGGCCCAGGCCCAGCGACTGCAGAGCAGCGTGCTGCTTCTTCTTGCCGCCGATCTTGGAACGGGTCTGCGTGATCTTGAGCTTGGCCATGGTCAGGCTCCTGCCTTCGCCTCAGCACGAGCGCGCAGCATGGCGGCCGGGGCGACGTCCTCGATCGGCAGGCCACGGCGGGCGGCGATCTCCTCGGGCTGGTTGAGCCCCTTGAGCGCGGCGACCGTGGCGTGCACGATGTTCAGCGGGTTGGACGACCCGAGCGACTTGCTCAGGATGTCGTGGATGCCGGCGCACTCCAGGACGGCGCGCACGGGGCCGCCGGCGATGACACCGGTACCCGGGGCGGCCGGACGGAGCAGGACGACGCCGGCGGCGGCCTCACCCTGGACCCGGTGCGTGATCGTGCCCTGGATGCGGGGGACGCGGAAGAAGTTCTTCTTCGCCTCCTCGACACCCTTGGCGATCGCGGCCGGGACCTCCTTGGCCTTGCCGTAACCCACACCGACCATGCCGTTGCCGTCGCCGACGACGACCAGGGCGGTGAAGGAGAAGCGACGGCCGCCCTTGACGACCTTCGCGACCCGGTTGATGGTCACGACCTTCTCGATGTAGGAGACACCCTTGTCTGCGGCGCCGCCGCGGCGATCGTCACGGCGATCACGCCGCTCGCCACCGGCGCCGCGCCGCGGTGCTGCAGCCATCAGTGGTTCCTCTTCTCGTGGTTGTTCTCAGCCTTTACAGAGGTCATACGCCTAGAACTCCAGCCCGCCCTCGCGCGCCGCGTCGGCGAGCTTGGCGATCCGGCCGGCGTACTGGAACCCGCCGCGGTCGAAGACCACGGTGGTGACGCCGGCGGCCTTCGCACGCTCCGCGATGAGGCGGCCGACCTGCGCGGACTTGTCCGACTTGGTGCCCTCGAAGGAGCGCAGGTCCGTCTCGACGCTGGAGGCCGCGACCAGGGTGTGACCCTTGGTGTCGTCGATGACCTGGGCGACGATGTGCTTGGAGGAGCGGAACACGGCCAG
Organism: Nocardiopsis sp. MT53; assembly: GCF_019598965.1. Lineage (NCBI taxonomy): Bacteria > Bacillati > Actinomycetota > Actinomycetes > Streptosporangiales > Nocardiopsidaceae > Nocardiopsis > Nocardiopsis sp. MT53. The sequence goes on from NZ_CP080599.1 coordinate 1,305,306, forward strand.
GCGCGGACGCTCGGCGGTGCCGAAGATCTTCTTGCGGACGCGGAACTGGCGGCGCGCACGCGAGGTCGCGCGCTTGGCGGTCCGCTTGCGGGCCACGGTGATACCCATGCCTACTTACCAGCCTTTCCGGCCTTGCGGCGGATGTGCTCACCCTGGTACCGCACGCCCTTGGCCTTGTACGGGTCGGGCTTGCGCAGACTGCGGATGTTCGCCGCGACCTGACCCACGAGCTGCTTGTCGATGCCCTCCACGTGGAGGAGCGTGGGCTTCTCGACGCGGAAGGTGATGCCCTCCGGGGGCTCCACCACGACGGGGTGGCTGTAGCCCAGCGAGAACTCCAGGTTGGAGCCGCGGGCCTGGACGCGGTAACCGACGCCGTGGATCTCCAGGGTCTTGGCGTACCCCTTGGAGACACCCTCGACCAGGTTCGCCAGCAGCGCACGGGTCAGCCCGTGCAGCGAGCGGTTCTCCGGCTTGTCGTCCGGGCGGGACACCGTGACGACGCCTTCGGCGTCCTTCGCGACGGTGATCGGCTCGGCGACGGTGTGCTTGAGTTCGCCCTTCGGCCCCTTGACAGTGACGTCTTGCCCGTTAATCGTGACTTCGACGCCCTTGGGGGCCGAGATCGGCAGTCGACCGATACGCGACATGCTTCAATCTCTCCCTGGTTACCAGACGTAGGCGAGGACTTCGCCGCCAACGCCGTTCTTCTTGGCCTGCTTGTCGGTCATCAGGCCGCCGGACGTCGAAATGATCGCCACGCCGAGGCCCCCGAGGACCCGGGGCAGGTTCTCCTTCTTGGCGTACACCCGCAGACCGGGCTTGGAGACCCGTCGGATGCCCGCGATCGAACGCTCCCGGGTGGGGCCGTACTTCAGGTCCAGGACGAGGTTCTTGCCCACCTGGGCGTCCTCGCTCCGCCAGCCCTGAATGAAGCCCTCCTGCTGGAGGATCTCGGCGATGTGCGCCTTGATCTTGGAATACGGCATGGCCACGGTGTCGTGGTAAGCCGAATTCGCGTTACGCAGACGCGTCAACATGTCTGCGATCGGGTCGGTCATTGTCATGGCCGACTGGCCCTTCCTCACCGCGGTTTCCGTGTGCGGGTCTTTCCAGAACCCGTTCCCCGCGTGAACCCGCGGGGACGCACGACCGGACCTTCGGCGTGGTCGTGGGCACCGCCGTCCCTCCCGGGACTGCCGTGCCCTGATTGGTTGAGATCATGCCGTTCCGCCCGTGAGGGGGCGGACACTTTGTGAGACGCCGTGCGGCGCCTCGGTGGGGCCGAGCGCCGCGCACACCGTCCGAGGGGGACGGGCGCGGGTCGGCCCCGCCGGGGACTACCAGCTCGACTTGGTGATACCGGGCAGCTCGCCCCGGTGGGCCATCTCGCGGAAGCAGATACGGCACAGGCCGAACTTCCGGAAGACGGCGCGCGGGCGACCGCACCGCGAGCATCGAGTATACGCGCGAACGCCGAACTTCGGCTTCCGCTGCGCCTTGGCGATCAGAGCCTTCTTAGCCATCTGTGCTTACCCCTCAGGCTTCCTTGAACGGGAAACCGAGCCGCTTGAGCAGGCTGCGGCCCTGGTCGTCGTTGATCGCGCTGGTGACGACGGTGATGTCCATCCCACGCACGCGGTCGACCTTGTCCGGGTCCACCTCGTGGAACATGACCTGCTCGGTCAGACCGAAGGTGTAGTTGCCGTTCCCGTCGAACTGCTTCGGGGAAAGGCCACGGAAGTCCCGGATCCGGGGCAGCGCCAGGGAGAGCAGCCGGTCGAGGAACTCCCACATCCGGTCGCCGCGCAGCGTGACGCTGGCGCCGATCGGCTGGCCCTCGCGCAGCTTGAACTGCGCGATGGAGTTCTTCGCCCGGTTGATCCGCGGCTTCTGCCCGGTGATCGCCGACAGGTCGGCGATCGCGCCCTGGATGAGCTTGGCGTCACGCGCCGCCTCACCGACACCCATGTTGACCACGATCTTCGTCAGACCGGGGACCTGCATGATGTTGGTGATGCCGTGCTCGTCCTTGAGGGCCGGAACGATCTCGTTCCGGTACTTCTCCTTGAGCCGCGGCATCGGCGGGGCCGTGATGTCGTTGGTAACCGTCATCAGATGTCCTTACCGGTGCGGCGGGAGACCCGAACCTTGGTTCCGTCTTCCTCGAAGCGGTAGCCCACCCGGGCGGCCTTGCCGTCTTCCACGAGCGCGACGTTGCTCACGTGGATCGGGGCCTCCTTGGTGACGACCTCGCCCTGCTGGCCGCCCGCCGGGTTGGCCTTCCTGTGCTTCTTGACCAGGTTGACGCCCTCGACGACGACACGGTCCTCCTTGGGCAGGGCCTTGACGACCTTGCCCGTGGCACCCTTGTCCTTGCCGGCGATGACGATGACCTCGTCGCCAGATTTGATCTTCATCGCCTACAGCACCTCCGGCGCAAGCGAAATGATGCGCATGTACTTCTTGTCCCGCAGCTCGCGGCCCACCGGGCCGAAGATACGGGTGCCTCGCGGGTCCCCACCGTCCTTGATGAGCACGGCAGCGTTCTCATCGAAGCGGATGTAGGAGCCGTCGGGCCGGCGGCGCTCCTTGACGGTGCGCACGACAACGGCCTTGACGACGTCGCCCTTCTTGACTCCAGCGCCAGGCAGGGCGTCCTTCACCGTGGCGACGATCGTGTCGCCGATCCCGGCGTAGCGCCGACCCGAGCCACCGAGAACACGGATGGTGAGAATCTCCTTCGCACCCGTGTTGTCGGCGACCTTGAGTCGCGACTCCTGCTGAATCACGTCTGCTCCTGATGTGATGCGTGCGGTCCACTGCCGCACGGCTAGGTGGTCTGCACCCCTCGCGCCGGCGGCCGACAACGGGTGTCGGCCGCCGACAGGCTGGGGTTACTTAGCCTTCTCCAGGATCTCCACGACGCGCCAACGCTTCGTCGCAGAGAGCGGCCGCGTCTCCATGACCCGGACGCGGTCGCCGACGCCGCAGGAGTTCGCCTCGTCGTGCGCCTTGTACTTGGTCGTACGGCGGATGACCTTGCCGTAAAGGGCGTGCTTCACACGGTCCTCGACCTCGACGACGACGGTCTTGTCCATCTTGTCGCTGACGACGTAGCCCTCGCGCACCTTGCGGTAGCTGCGAGCCTCGGTCTGGTTCTCACTCATTCGGCTGCTTCCTTCGACTCCTGCGCCGACTCACCAGACAGCGGGGCGATACCCAGCTCGTGCTCGCGCAGGATCGTGTAGATCCGCGCGATCTCGCGCTTGACGGTGCGCAGTCGGCTGTGGTTGTCGAGCTGACCGGTCGCGGCCTGGAAGCGGAGGTTGAAGAGCTCGGCCTTGGCTTCCTTCAGCTTCTCGGCCAGGTCCTCGACGGACTGGTCGCGGAGCTCCTGGGCAGTCACGGACTTGGCCATCACTCCCCCTCCCGCTTAACGAACTTGCACTTCATCGGGAGCTTGTGCATGGCACGGCGCATCGCCTCCTTGGCGATGTCCTCGGGCACGCCCGACAGCTCGAACATCACACGACCGGGCTTGACCGGCGCGACCCACCACTCCGGGGAACCCTTACCGGAACCCATGCGGACCTCGGCGGGCTTCTTCGTCAGCGGGCGGTCCGGGAAGATGTTGATCCAGACCTTGCCGCCACGCTTGATGTGACGCGTCATGGCGATACGAGCGGACTCGATCTGCCGGTTGGTCACGTAAGCCGACTCCAGAGCCTGGATGCCGAACTCACCGAAGTTGACGGTCGTGCCGCCCTTGGCCTTGCCGCGCAGGTCCGGGTGGTGCTGCTTGCGGTACTTGACCTTACGAGGAATAAGCACTGGTCAGCTCCCCTCGGACTGAGCGGACTCGGCCGGGGCCTTGGCCTCGGCGTTCTGCGGCTGACCGCCACCGGCGGCACCGCCGCGACGACGGCGCTGCGGGCGCTCGCGGCGCTGACCGCCGCCGCCACCGCCACCGCCGGCGGAGCGCTGCGCGGCCTGGGCCGCCTCGCGCTCGGCGCGGGTGGCCGGAGCGTCACCCTTGTAGATCCAGACCTTCACACCGATGCGGCCGAAGGTCGTACGGGCCTCGAAGAAGCCGTAGTCGATGTCGGCGCGCAGGGTGTGCAGCGGCACGCGACCCTCGCGGTAGAACTCCGAGCGGGACATCTCGGCCCCGCCCAGACGGCCACCGCACTGGATCCGGATGCCCTTGGCACCGGACTTGATCGCGCTCTGCATGGCCTTGCGCATCGCGCGGCGGAAGGCCACGCGGCTGCTCAGCTGCTCGGCGACGCCCTGGGCGACCAGCTGCGCGTCGATCTCCGGGTTCTTGACCTCGAAGACGTTCAGCTGGACCTGCTTGGAGGTCAGCTTCTCGAGGTCGGTCCGGATGCGGTCGGCCTCCACGCCGCGGCGGCCGATGACGATGCCCGGCCGGGCGGTGTAGACGTCGACGCGGACGCGGTCGCGGGTGCGCTCGATCTCGACCTTGGAGATGCCGGCGCGCTCCATGCCGCGGGTCAGCATGCGGCGGATCGCGACGTCTTCCTTGACGTAGTCCTTGTAGGACTTGTCGGCGTACCAGCGGCTCTTGAAGTCGGTGGTGACGCCGAGGCGGAACCCGTGCGGGTTAACCTTCTGCCCCACTATCGGGTCCTTTCCTTGGTCTTGGACGAGGCGCCCGAGCGCTCGGCGACGACCACGGTGATGTGGCTCGTACGCTTGGTGACTCGGAAGGCCCGGCCGAAGCCACGGGGTCGAATGCGCTTCAGGGTCGGACCCTCGTCCACCCAGGCGCCCTCGACGACCAGCGACTCGCGGTCCAGCTTGTCGTTGTGCTCAGCGTTGGCGATGGCACTGGCCAGTACCTTGCCAACAGGCTCGCTCGCCGACTGGGGCGCGAACCGGAGCACCGCCTGTGCCTCGTCAGCGGGCAACCCGCGAATAAGGTCCACCACCCGGCGGGCCTTTCGGGGCGTAACACGGACGAACCGTGCCTGTGCCCTCGTTCCCATCGCTTTTCCCTCGCTCACGGAAATTCATCTCCACTCACCGTGGAGAACGTGGTTCTTACTGCCTGTTGCAACCGACTAACGGCGGCTACGGCGGTCTTCCTTGACGTGGCTGCGGAAAGTACGCGTGGGAGCGAACTCGCCGAGCTTGTGGCCGACCATGGACTCGGACACGAACACGGGGACGTGCTTGCGACCGTCGTGGACGGCGATGGTGTGGCCGATCATCTCGGGGATGATCATGGACCGACGGGACCACGTCTTGATGACGTTCTTGGTGTTGGCCTCGTTCTGCGACTCCACCTTCTTGAGAAGGTGGTCGTCGACGAACGGGCCCTTCTTCAGGCTACGTGGCATCAGACGTGCTCCTTACCGCTTCTTCTTGCCGCTGCGCCGACGCCGAACGATCAGCTTGTCGCTGGCCTTGTTCTTGGCCCGGGTCCGGCCTTCCTTCTTGCCCCACGGGCTGACCGGGTGGCGACCACCGGAGGTCTTGCCCTCACCACCACCGTGCGGGTGGTCGACGGGGTTCATGACCACACCGCGGACGGTCGGGCGCTTGCCCTTCCACCGCGAGCGGCCGGCCTTGCCCCAGTTGATGTTGGACTGCTCGGCGTTGCCCACCTGGCCGACGGTCGCGCGGCAGGAGATCTCGACCATGCGCATCTCGCCGGAGGGCATACGCAGCGTGGCGTAGCGCCCCTCCTTGGCCAGGAGCTGGATCTGAGTACCCGCGGAGCGGCCCAGCTTGGCCCCGCCACCCGGCTTCAGCTCGACCGCGTGCACGAACGTACCCGTGGGGATGTTGCGCAGCGGGAGGCAGTTGCCCGGCTTGATGTCGGACTGCGGGCCGTTCTCGACGCGGTCGCCCTGCTTGAGGCCGGCGGGCGCGAGAATGTAGCGCTTCTCACCGTCCACGTAGTGGAGGAGGGCGATGCGCGCGGTGCGGTTCGGGTCGTACTCGATGTGAGCGACCTTGGCCGGCACGCCGTCCTTGTCGTGACGACGGAAGTCGATCACGCGGTAGGCGCGCTTGTGGCCGCCACCCTGGTGACGGGCGGTGATCCGGCCGTGGCCGTTGCGACCGCCCTTGGAGTGGAGCGGACGGACCAGGGACTTCTCCGGCTCCGAGCGCGTGATCTCGACGAAGTCGCTCACGCTGGAACCGCGACGACCCGGCGTCGTCGGCTTGTACTTACGAATGCCCATCTTCTTCGTGCATTCCTTTACGTGTTACTGGTGTGGAGCGGTCAGGCGGGGACTGCTAGCGACCGAAGATGTCGATCTGCTGGCCGTCCGCGACACTGACGATCGCGCGCTTGGTGTCCGGGCGCTTGCCGTACCCGAAGCGGGTCCGCTTGCGCTTGCCCTTGCGGTTGATCGTGTTCACCGCGGTGACCTCGACCTCGAAGATCTGCTTGATAGCGATCTTGATCTGGGTCTTGTTGGCGTCCGGGTGAACGATGAACGTGTACTTGTTCTCGTCCATGAGCCCGTAGCTCTTCTCCGAGATCACCGGCTCGATGATGATGTCCCGCGGGTCGGGGATCCTCACTGGTCGTCCTCCTCGGACTGAGCAGCGGCCTTGGCGGCGCCGGAGGCGTGAGCCAGGAACTCGGCGTAGCCCGCCTCGGTGAACACGATGTCGTCCGCGTAGAGGACGTCGTAGGTGTTCACCTGGTCGGCGTCGAGGATGTGCACCTCTTCGAGGTTGCGCAGAGCACGTCGGTTGTGCTCGTCCTCGCGGGCCAGGACGACCAGGACCTTGTCGGACTCGGTCACCTGGCGCAGCGCCTTGAGGGCGGACTGCGTGAGCTTCGCGTCGGCGTCCTCGGCCACGAAGTGGCTGATGACGTGGATGCGGCCGTGGCGCGCCCGGTCGGAGAGGGCACCGCGCAGGGCGGCGGCCTTCATCTTCTTCGGGGTGCGCTGGCTGTAGTCGCGGGGCTGGGGCCCGTGGACCGTGCCACCGCCGGTGTACTGAGGAGCGCGGATGGAGCCCTGGCGGGCGCGACCCGTGCCCTTCTGGCGGTACGGCTTCTTACCACCGCCGCGGACGTCGCCGCGGGTCTTGGTCGCGTGGGTGCCCTGGCGGCCGGCGGCCAGCTGGGCGTTCACGACCTGGTGGATCAGCGGGATGCTGACCTGCTGGGCGAAGACGCTCTCCGGCAGCTCGACGCTGCCCTTGGCGCCGCCCTCGGGGTTCTTGACCTCGATCTGGGCCATGGCTTACTTGTCCCCCTTCACAGCGGTGCGGACGAGCACCAGACCGCCGTTGGGACCGGGAACAGCACCCTTGACCAGGATGAGGCCCTTCTCCGCGTCCACGGAGTGAACGGTCAGGTTCTGGACGGTCTTGCGCACGTTGCCCATGCGCCCGGCCATCCGCATGCCCTTGAAAACGCGGCCGGGCGTGGCGCAGCCGCCGATGGAACCGGGCGAGCGGTGCTTGCGCTGCGTGCCGTGCGAGGCGGAGAGACCACGGAAGCCGTGGCGCTTCATCACACCGGCGAAGCCCTTGCCCTTGCTCTTGCCCGAGACGTCGACCTTCTGGCCGCTCTCGAAGACGTCCGCGGTGACCTCCTGGCCGAGCGTGTACTCGGAGGCGTCGTCCGTGCGGACCTCGACGTAGTGGCGGCGCGGGGTCAGGTCGTTCTTGCGCAGGTAGTCGCCGAGAGGCTTGTTGACCTTGCGCGGGTTGATCTGCCCGAAACCGATCTGAATGGCGGAGTAGCCGTCGGTGTCCGGGGTCCGGATCCGGCTCACGACGCACGGACCGGCCTTCAGAACCGTCACGGGCACCATCTTGCCCGCGTCGTCGAAGACCTGGGTCATGCCGAGCTTTTCGCCCAGAACTCCCTTGATCTGCTTGGTGGCCATGTCTGTGCGTCCTTAAAGCTTGATCTCGATGTCAACGCCGGCCGGGAGGTCGAGACGCATGAGCGAGTCGACCGTCTTCGGCGTGGGGTCGATGATGTCGATCAGCCGCTTGTGGGTGCGCATCTCGAAGTGCTCGCGCGAGTCCTTGTACTTGTGCGGCGATCGGATGACGCAGTAAACGTTCTTCTCCGTCGGCAGCGGCACCGGGCCCGCGACCTGTGCGCCAGTTCGCGTCACAGTCTCGACGATCTTCTTCGCCGAGCTGTCGATGACCTCGTGGTCATAGGCCTTTAGCCGAATGCGGATCTTCTGTCCCGCCATGTGGCCTGTTCGTCCTTCGCTTCAGTGTCCGTAACGGTGTCCGGTCACAGACGCCCAGGCCAGGCGGAATCCGCCTACAGCCGTGAGCCCCTATTCCCTTGAGAAACCGCAACAGGGCTTGCCCCTGCGGTGCGTCACCGTCACAGAGCCCGATGACGTCTTTTCGTTGTGCCGGGCGGGCCGCCGTGAGGGCGGCCCGCCCGGCACGTCGGGGCGGCTCCGTGGGGAGCCACCCCGGCGTGTGCTACTTGAGGATCTTCGTGACGCGACCGGCGCCCACGGTCCGGCCACCCTCGCGGATGGCGAACTTCAGGCCCTCTTCCATCGCGACCGGCTGGATCAGCTGGACGGTCATCTCGGTGTTGTCACCGGGCATGACCATCTCGGTGCCCTCCGGCAGCGTCACGACGCCGGTGACGTCGGTGGTGCGGAAGTAGAACTGCGGGCGGTAGTTGTTGAAGAACGGCGTGTGGCGGCCACCCTCGTCCTTGGACAGGATGACGACCTGGGCCTCGAACTCGGTGTGCGGGGTGGTCGTGCCCGGCTTGATGACGACCTGGCCGCGCTCGACGTCCTCGCGCTTGATGCCGCGCAGGAGCAGACCGACGTTGTCGCCGGCCTGGCCCTGGTCGAGCAGCTTGCGGAACATCTCGACACCGGTGACCGTGGTGGTCTGCTTCTCGTCCTTGATACCGACGATGTCGACGGTCTCGTTGACGTTCACGATGCCGCGCTCGATGCGGCCGGTGACGACGGTGCCGCGACCGGTGATCGAGAAGACGTCCTCGATCGGCATCAGGAACGGCTTGTCGGTGTCACGCTCGGGCTCGGGGATGTACTGGTCCACGGTGCCCATGAGCTCCAGGACGGACTTGCCCCACTCGGCGTCGCCCTCGAGGGCCTTCAGCGCGGAGACCTTGGTGACGGGGATGTCGTCGCCCGGGAACTCGTACTCGCTGAGCAGCTCGCGGACCTCGAGCTCGACGAGCTCGAAGATCTCCTCGTCGTCCACCATGTCGGCCTTGTTCAGGGCCACCACGATGTAGGGCACGCCGACCTGGCGGGCCAGGAGCACGTGCTCCTTGGTCTGCGGCATCGGGCCGTCGGTGGCGGCCACGACCAGGATCGCGCCGTCCATCTGGGCGGCACCGGTGATCATGTTCTTCACGTAGTCCGCGTGACCCGGGCAGTCGACGTGGGCGTAGTGACGCGCCTCGGTCTGGTACTCGACGTGGGCGACGGAGATGGTGATACCGCGCTCGCGCTCCTCGGGAGCGTTGTCGATGTCCTCGAACGGGGTGAAGGGGTTGATCTCCGGGTACGCGTCGTGCAGCACCTTGGTGATGGCCGCGGTCAGCGTGGTCTTGCCGTGGTCGATGTGACCGATGGTGCCGATGTTGACGTGCGGCTTAGTCCGCTCGAACTTTTCCTTCGCCACTGGATGTCTCCTAGACGTACAGAGCTATCTGGTATCCGGGCCCGCCCCGGGGGGCGGGACCGGATTGGTTACGTGTTCGCGACTACTCGCCGCGAACCTTCGCCACAATTTCTTGGGCGACAGCGGACGGAACCTCCGCGTAGGAGTCGAACACCATCGAGTAGTTGGCTCGACCCTGCGTACGGCTGCGCAGGTCACCCACGTAGCCGAACATCTCGGAAAGGGGCACGAGGGCCTTGACGAGACGGACTCCGGAACGCTCGTCCATGGACTGGATCTGTCCACGGCGGGAGTTCAGGTCGCCGATCACGTCACCCATGTACTCCTCAGGGGTGGTGACCTCGACCGCCATGACCGGCTCCAGGAGAGTCGGCTTGGCCAGCTTGACGGCCTCCTTGAAGGCCATCGAACCGGCGGTCTTGAAGGCCATCTCGGAGGAGTCGACCTCGTGGTACTGACCGTCGGTCAGCGTCACCTTCACGCCGACCAGCGGGTAGTGGGCGAGGACGCCCAGCTCCGCGGCCTCCTGGCAGCCGGCGTCGACCGACGGGATGTACTCGCGCGGGATGCGGCCACCCGTGACGGCGTTGACGAACTCGTAGCCGCTGGTGTCGCCGCTCTCCGACTCGAGGGGCTCGATGTCGATCTTGACCTTGGCGAACTGGCCCGAGCCACCCGTCTGCTTCTTGTGGGTGTAGACGTGGCCTTCGACCTTCTTGCGAATGGTCTCGCGGTAGGCCACCTGGGGCTTACCGATGTTCGCCTCGACCTTGAACTCGTCGCGCATGCGGTTGACGAGGACCTCGAGGTGCAGCTCGCCCATACCGGAGATGACGGTCTGGCCGGTCTGGTCGTCGGTGGCGACCTGGAAGGAGGGGTCCTCCTCCGCGAGGCGCTGGATCGCGATGCCCAGCTTCTCCTGGTCGCTCTTCGTCTTCGGCTCGATGGCCACCTCGATGACCGGGGCCGGGAAGGTCATGGACTCCAGGACGATGGCGTTCTGCGGGTCGCAGAGCGTCTCACCCGTGGTGGTGTCCTTCAGACCCATGACGGCGACGATGTCGCCGGCGCCGACCTCGGAGATCTCCTCACGCTTGTTCGAGTGCATGCGGTAGATCTTGCCGATGCGCTCCTTGCGGCCCTTGACGCTGTTGAGCACCTGGGTACCGGTCTGGAGAACGCCCGAGTAGACGCGCAGGTAGGTCAGCTTGCCGAGGTGCGGGTCGCTCATGATCTTGAAGACCAGGGCGGCCAGCGGCTCGTCGTTGCTGGGCTTGCGCGAGAGCTTGGTCTCCTCGCTCTCGTCCTTGGGGTCGTGGCCCTCGATGGCCTCGATGTCCAGGGGCGAGGGAAGGTAGGCCACGACCGCGTCGAGCAGGGGCTGGACGCCCTTGTTCTTGAACGCGGTGCCGCAGACGACCGGGATCGCCGTGCCGGCGATGGTGGCGCGGCGGATCGCCGGGACCAGCTGCTCCAGGGTGGGCTCCTGCCCCTCCAGGTACAGCTCCATGATCTCGTCATCGGCCTCGGCCAGCGTCTCGAGGAACTGGTCGCGAGCCTCACGCGCGGCGTCGGCGTGGGTGTCCGGGATCTCGATCGTGTCGTACATCTCGCCCAGGGCGGCCTCGTCGTTCCAGACGTAGGCCTTCATCTTCACGAGGTCGATGACACCCTTGAAGTCGCCCTCGGCGCCGATGGGCAGCTGGATCGGCATCGCGTTGGCGCCCAGGCGCTCGCGGAACATGTCCACGCAGCGCTGGAACTCCGCACCGATCTTGTCCATCTTGTTGACGAAACAGATGCGCGGCACGCCGTAGCGGTCAGCCTGACGCCAGACCTGCTCCGACTGGGGCTCGACGCCTTCCTTGGCGTCGAAGACCGCGACAGCACCGTCGAGAACACGCAGCGAACGCTCGACCTCGACCGTGAAGTCAACGTGGCCGGGCGTGTCGATGATGTTGATGGTGTGGTCGTCCCAGTGGGTGGTGGTAGCAGCCGAGGTAATGGTGATACCCCGCTCCTGCTCCTCCTTCATCCAGTCCATGGTGGCGGCGCCGTCATGGACCTCACCCACCTTGTGGGTCACACCGGTGTAGTAGAGGATCCGCTCAGTGGTGGTGGTCTTGCCCGCGTCGATGTGGGCCATGATCCCGATGTTGCGGACCCTGCCCAGGTCAAGCGCAGTCTTAACAGCCATGAGGCTCGTCTTCCCTCGGTTTATTGCTGTACAACCGCGGGGTTACCAGCGGTAGTGGGCGAAGGCCTTGTTCGACTCGGCCATCTTGTGCGTGTCTTCACGCTTCTTGACGGCCGCGCCGAGACCGTTGCTGGCGTCGACCAGCTCGTTCATCAGACGCTCGGTCATGGTCTTCTCACGGCGCTGACGCGAGAAGGAGACCAGCCAGCGCAGGGCCAGCGTGGTGGACCGGGAGGCGCGGACCTCGACCGGCACCTGGTAGGTCGCGCCACCGACACGGCGGCTGCGGACCTCCAGCGCGGGCTTGACGTTGTCCAGCGCCCGCTTGAGGACGACCAGCGGGTCCTGGCCGGTCTTCTCGCGGGCACCCTCCAGGGCGTCGTAGACGACGCGCTGGGCGATGGAGCGCTTGCCGTCGAGCAGCACCTTGTTGATCAGTGCGGTGACGAGCGGCGAGCCGTAGACCGGGTCGGTGATGAGCTGGCGCTTCGGCGCCGGGCCCTTGCGCGGCATTCTTACTTCTCCTTCTTGGCGCCGTAACGGCTACGCGCCTGCTTGCGGTTACGGACACCCTGGGTGTCGAGCGAACCGCGGACGATTCGGTAGCGGACACCCGGCAGGTCCTTCACACGACCACCGCGCACCAGCACGATGCTGTGCTCCTGGAGGTTGTGACCGATACCGGGGATGTAGGCCGTGACCTCGATCCCGCTGCTCAGCTTCACGCGAGCGACCTTGCGCAGGGCGGAGTTCGGCTTCTTCGGCGTGGTGGTGTAAACGCGCGTGCACACACCACGACGCTGCGGACTCCCCTTCAGCGCCGGGGTCTTGTTCTTTGCGACCTTGTCCTGTCGGCCCTTGCGGACCAGCTGCTGGATGGTGGGCACCGCGTCTCCGTCTTCCTCGTGACCTACGCCGGTTCTCGTAGCCGTATCGCTATTGACCTGCTGGATTTCCCGAACCTCCCCGACCCACGCTGTCGGGCGTGTCGCGCTCGTTCGGACGCACGACGCACACCCTGAAAGGGGGCCGATTTTCACGGGAGGGGGTTCACGTGCGCTGCGCGCCGCAGGCCCTCGAAGGCCGGGGCGCCGCACACACACGTGTGACCCGTCGACTCACGGGCACAATCACACAGGCTACCGTCTACCCTCTAGGCGGTCAAAACGGTGTGCGACATGGCGAGGACAGCGGAACCGGTCCTCACGTAGCCGTGGGTCGCCACCAGTCTACGCCGTCCCGGCGTTGCTTCGCCCCGGTTTTCCACCGGAGCCGGGTATAGCACAGCGGCCGCTCCCTCCGACCATTGTCACAGGGAGCGGCCGCCGTCTCTACAGGAGCAGCCAGACCGCGACGGAGATCACGGTGACCAGGATGCCGATCACCGCGAAAACGGTGCCTCCGGTGATGAGGCCGAGCCCGTCCAGCTGCCCGTTGGAGGCCCGGATCGCCCGCTTGGCCTTGGGTCCGGTGACCAGCAGGGCGAGCAGGGCGGTGACGAGGCCGACACCGGGGATCAGCGAGGCGACGCCCAGCCACATGGTGAGGACCGCCCCCCGCTCGGTGTCGGCGAGGAAGTCGACGCTGTCGTAGCCGGGGTAGGGGTCGCCGGCCTCGCCGCCGAGCGGACGGTCCTCGAAGCCGGGGAACTCCTCGGCGATGGGGTCCTTTTTCCGCTTCTTCGCCTTGGGCTTGACCGGCATGCCGTAGTCGGCGGGGGTGAAGCCGTCGTCGTACTCCGGATCCTCCTCCGGGGCGTCCGCCACCGGCGCGATCATCTGCGTGGCCTCGGGCTCCTCGGCCCGGGCGCGGGACTGCATGTCGGCGATCGCCGCCAGCGGGTCCTCCTCCGGCCCGGCCTCCTCGCGCCGCCGCCGCTCGGCCTCGCGCACCACGTCGGGGAGCCGCGGGTCGTCCCGGTCGAACGCCCAGGTGTTGCCGGAGGCGCCGGGCGCCTCGCCCTCCCAGGCGTCGGGCTCGGGCACGTCGGTCCAGGGCGCGGAGGCGCGCTCCTCCCGGGAGTCGGGCACCCGCACGGGGCCGGGGTCGCCGTCGGCGTTCCGGCTCCACCCCCAGGGGTCCTCCTCCCCCGGGGCCGCGTCCCCGTCACGGAGCGGGTCGTCATCCCAGCCGGTCCCGCGGTCGTCGCTCAGCGGATCGGCCTGCGGCCCCCAGGAGGAGCCGCGGTCGTCGGCGCCGCGCGAGCCGTAGGAGTCGTCCGTCAGCGGGTCGATCCCGCCGCTCCGGGCGGACGTGCGCTCGCCCAGCGGGTCCGCGTCTGCGTCCCACGGACCGCGCTCACCGAGCGGGTCCGCGCCGCCATTGCGGTCGTCCGCGTCCCACGAGGTGTTCGGGTACCCGGCGGACTCACGGAGATCGGTGTCCCCGTCGGGCTCCCAGGCCGGGGTGCGGCCGCCGTCCAGGTCGGGGTCCGCCTCCCAGGAGGCGTCACCGCGCCCGGCGGCGGGACCGCGCAGGTCGTCGTCCACGCCCGCGGAGTCGCCGTCCCAGGGACCGCGCTCACCACGAAGGTCCGCGCCACCACTGCGGCCGTCCGCATCCCACGAGGTGCCCGGGTACCCGGCGGACTCACGGAGATCGGTGTCCCAGGTGGAGCCGCCCTCGCGAAGGCCGGCGCCGCCGCGATCGCCGTCCAGGTCGGGGTCCGCCCCCCAGGAGGCGTCACCGCGCCCGGCGGCGGGACCGCGCAGATCGTCGTCCACACCGGCGGAGTCGGAGTCCCACGGCCCGCGCTCGCCGAGCGGGTCCGCGCCGCCGTTACGGTCGTCCGCGTCCCACGAGGTGTCCGGGTACCCCGCAGGCCGGCCGAGGCCGTCGTCCCCGTCGGCGTCCCAGGGGGCACGCTCACTGCGAAGGCCGGCGCCGCCGCGGCCGCCGTCCAGGGCGGGATCCGCCTCCCAAGGGGCGCCCTCGCGTCCGGCGGGACCGCGCAGGTCCTCGACAGGAGCGTCGGCGCCCCACGGCGCACGCTCACCGCGAAGGTCCGCGCCACCGCTGCGATCGTCCGCGTCCCAAGCAGCGGTGCGGCCGCCGTCCAGGGTGGCGTCCGCCTCCCAGGGAGCGTCCTCACGCCCGGCGGCGGGAGCGCGCAGGTCCTCGACAGGAGCGTCGGCGCCCCACGGCGCACGCTCACCGCGAAGGCCGGCGCCGTCGCGGCCGTCCGCGTCCCAAGCAGCGGTGCGGCCGCCGTCCAGGGCGGCGTCCGCCTCCCAGGAAGCGTCCTCACGCCCGGCGGCGGGGCCGCGCAGGTCGTCCACAGGAGCGGCGGCGTCCCAGGGGGCGCGCTCACCGCGAAGGTCCGCGCCGCCGTTGCGGCCGTCCGCCTCCCAGGAGGTGTTCGGGTATCCGACGGGCTCGCGGGGATCGGTGTCCCCGGCGGGCTCCCAGGCCGGAGTGCGGCCGCCGTCCAGGTCGGGATCCGCCTCCCAGGGGGCGCTCCCGCGCCCGGGGGCGACAGGGCCTCGCGGGTCGTCGGCCGGGGCATCGGCGCCCCACGGCGCACGCTCATCACCGAGGTCCGTACCGCCGCGGCCGTCCGAGTCCCACGCGGTGTTCGGGTACCCGGCGGACTCACGGAGGCCGTCGGCCTCCTCGGCGCCCCGGGAGCCGCGGTCATCGGCGTCCCAGGCGGGGGTGCGGCCGCCGTCCAGGTCGGGGTCCGCCTCCCAGGGGGCGCTTCCGCGCCCGGGGGCGACAGGGTCGCGCAGATCGGCGCCGGCCGTACCGGCGGCGTCCCAGGAGGCGTCCACGGCGGCGGGGCCGCGCAGATCGGCGTCCCCGGCCGTCGCGGCGCCGTCGGCGTCCCAGGGGGCGCGCTCGCCGCCCCGGTCCCCGGCCCCGGGGGCCGAGGGGGCGCCACCGGAGCCGGGGGTGTCGGTCCACAGGGGACCGGAGTCCGGGCGCAGGACCGGGATCTCCTGGGTCTTCGGTTCGGTGTCCTCCCCCGGGATACGGGTGAGCGGCCGGTAGGCCGCGTCCCCCGCGCCCGGGTAGGACAGCGGGTTGGGCGGTTCCGCGGGAGGCCCGCCCAGTGCCTCCGGGTACGGGTCCGCCAGGGCGGGGCGCGACGAGCTCAGGCCCGCGTACCCCCCGCTGTCCGGGAAGACCGTGTCCCCCTGCTGCTGTTCCTGTCCCTCGAGCGGGTCCTGGTAGTCCGACTGCTTGAGGTGGCGGTCCTCACTCGGCTTGAACCACGAAGCGCCACCGCCGGAATCCCGTCCGCCCCCGTTATCAGTCATGCCTCTCCCGCCGGCGCCGTGGCGCCCTCTCCCCGGCCCGTGTCACGGACCCCTCGTTACAACCGAACGGCGGCGGTACCGCCCCCCGGAAGGGGCGGCACGCCGCCGCCGTCAGTTCACTTCGCTACCGGTTGTACGGCCCGAAGTCGTACTCCTCCAGCGGCACGGCCTCGCCGGAGCCCTGCCCGAAGGTGTACTCGCTCGGCTCCTCGTAACCGGAGACCGAGTACATCGAGGCCTTGGCCTCCTCGGTGGGCTCCACCCGGATGTTGCGGTACTGGGGGATGCCCGTACCGGCCGGGATGAGCTTACCGATGATGACGTTCTCCTTGAGGCCGAGCAGCGGGTCGCTCTTGCCGTGGATCGCGTTCTCGGTGAGCACGCGGGTGGTCTCCTGGAAGGAGGCCGCCGACAGCCACGACTCGGTGGCCAGCGACGCCTTGGTGATGCCGAGCAGCACCGGGCGGCCGGCCGCGGGCTGTCCGCCCTCGGCGACGACACGGCGGTTGATCTGCTCGAACTTGGGCCGCTCGACCATCTCACCGGGCAGCAGCTCGGTGTCGCCCGACTCCAGGATGTTCACGCGCTTGAGCATCTGGCGCACGATGATCTCGATGTGCTTGTCGTGGATGGACACACCCTGCGACTTGTACACCTCCTGGACCTCGGACACCAGGTGCTGCTGCACCGCGCGCGGACCCTGGATGCGCAGGACCTCGTGCGGGTTGATCGCACCCTGGATGAGCTGCTGGCCCACCTTGACGTGGTCGCCCTCGTCCACCAGGCGCTGGGCGCGCATGGGGACCGGGTAGGCGATCTCGTCGGTGCCGTCGTCGGGGATGACGACGATCTTGCGGCTCTTCTCGGTGTCGTCGATCCGGATCCGACCCTCGACCTCGGAGATCGGGGCCACACCCTTGGGGATGCGGGCCTCGAAGAGCTCCTGGACACGGGGCAGACCGTGGGTGATGTCCTGACCGGCCGAACCGCCCATGTGGAAGGTCCGCATGGTCAGCTGGGTGCCGGGCTCACCGATGGACTGGGCCGCGATGATGCCGATCGCCTCGCCGACGTCCACCGGCTTGCCGGTCGCCATGGAGCGGCCGTAGCAGGTGGTGCAGACGCCGATCTTCGCCTCGCAGGTCAGCGACGAGCGGATGCGCACCCGGGTGACCCCGGCGGCGATCAGCTTGTCGATGTTCTGCTCGGAGGTGTCCGCCAGCGCCGGCAGCACCAGGTCGCCGTTGGCGTCGAGGACGTCCTCGGCCAGGGTGCGGCCGAAGCCGGTGTTCTCGACGTTGTGCTTGCGCACGACGACGCCGGCGGCGTTCTTCTCGCCGATCTCGTGCCACAGCGACCGGTCGGTGCCGCAGTCGATCTCCCGGACGATGACGTCCTGGGCGACGTCCACCAGACGACGGGTCAGGTAACCCGAGTCGGCGGTCCGCAGCGCGGTGTCGGCCAGGCCCTTGCGCTGGCCGTGCGTGGAGATGAAGTACTCCAGCACGGACAGGCCCTCGCGGTAGGAGGACTTGATCGGGCGCGGGATCGTCTCACCCTTGGTGTTGGAGACCAGACCGCGGATACCGGCGATCTGGCGCACCTGCATCGGGTTGCCTCGGGCGCCGGACTGGACCATCATCCACACCGGGTTGTCGGCGGGGAAGTTGTCCTCCATGTTCTTGGCGACCTCGGCGGTGGCCTGGGTCCACACCTCGGTGAGCTCGTTGCGGCGCTCGTCGTCGGTGATGAGGCCGCGGTCGTACTCCCGCTGGATCTTGTCGGCCTTGCGGTCGTAGCCCGCGAGGATCTCCGCCTTCTGCGGCGGCGCGACGACGTCCTCGATGCCGATGGTCAGGCCGGACCGGGTGGCCCAGCGGTAACCGGCGTCCTTGAGGGCGTCCAGGGTCGTGGCGACCTGCACCTTGGGGTAGTTCTCGGCGAGGTCGTTGACCAGCACCGAGATCTGCTTCTTGCCGACCTGGTAGTTGATGTACGGGTAGTCCACCGGGGTGGTCTCGTTGAAGAGGTACCGGCCCAGGGTGGTCTCGAGGGTGTACGCCTCGCCCGGCTGCCAGCCCTCCGGCGGCGTCCAGTCCTTGGGAGCCGGGGCGCCGTCCTCGATGCGCAGGCGGATCTTCGCCTGCAGGTCGAGGTCGCCCAGGTCGTAGGCCATGATCGCCTCGGCGGGGCCGCGGAACGCACGGCCCTCGCCGGTCGCCCCCGCCCGCTCCGTCGTCAGGTAGTACAGGCCGATGATCATGTCCTGGGTGGGCATGGTCACGGGCTTGCCGTCGGACGGCTTGAGGATGTTGTTGGTGGCGAGCATCAGCAGCCGCGCCTCGGCCTGGGCCTCGGCGGACAGCGGCAGGTGCACGGCCATCTGGTCGCCGTCGAAGTCCGCGTTGAACGCGGTGCACACGAGCGGGTGGATCTGGATGGCCTTGCCCTCGACCAGCTGCGGCTCGAACGCCTGGATGCCCAGGCGGTGCAGGGTCGGGGCGCGGTTGAGCAGAACCGGGTGCTCGGTGATGACCTCTTCGAGGACGTCCCACACGACGGGGCGGGACCGCTCCACCATGCGCTTGGCGCTCTTGATGTTCTGCGCGTGGTTCAGGTCGACCAGGCGCTTCATCACGAACGGCTTGAAGAGCTCCAGGGCCATCTGCTTGGGCAGACCGCACTGGTGCAGCTTCAGCTGCGGGCCGACGACGATGACCGAACGGCCGGAGTAGTCGACGCGCTTGCCCAGCAGGTTCTGGCGGAACCGGCCCTGCTTGCCCTTGAGCATGTCGGACAGCGACTTGAGCGGACGGTTGCCGGGCCCGGTGACGGGCCGGCCGCGGCGGCCGTTGTCGAACAGCGCGTCGACGGCCTCCTGGAGCATCCGCTTCTCGTTGTTGACGATGATCTCGGGCGCGCCGAGGTCCAGCAGCCGCTTGAGGCGGTTGTTGCGGTTGATGACGCGGCGGTACAGGTCGTTCAGGTCGGAGGTCGCGAAGCGGCCACCGTCCAGCTGCACCATCGGACGCAGGTCCGGCGGGATGACCGGGATGCAGTCCAGCACCATGCCCATGGGGCTGTTGCGGGTGTTGAGGAACGCCGAGACGACCTTGAGCCGCTTCAGGGCGCGGGCCTTCTTCTGGCCCTTGCCGGTGCGGATGGTCTCGCGGAGCTTCTCGGCCTCCTCCTCCAGCTCGAAGTTGGCGAGCCGGTCCTGGATGGCCTGGGCGCCCATGCCGCCGCGGAAGTACTTCCCGAAGCGGTCCCGCATCTCGCGGTAGAGCATCTCGTCGCCCTCGAGGTCCTGGACCTTGAGGTTCTTGAACCGGTTCCAGACCTCGTCGAGGCGGTCGATCTCGCGCTGGGCGCGGTCGCGCAGCTGGCGCATCTCGCGCTCGGCGCCCTCGCGCACCTTGCGGCGCGCGTCGCCCTTGGCACCCTGCTCCTCGAGCTCGGCCAGGTCGGCCTCGAGCTTGCGGTGCCGCTCCTCGATGGTGGAGTCGCGGCGCTGCTCCATGTGCTGCTTCTCGACCGCGATCCGCGCCTCCAGGGACTGGAGGTCGCGCTCACGGGCCTCGGTGTCCACCCACGTGACCATGTAGGCGGCGAAGTAGATGATCTTCTCGAGATCCTTCGGCGCCAGGTCCAGCAGGTAGCCCAGGCGGGAGGGCACGCCCTTGAAGTACCAGATGTGCGTGACGGGAGCGGCCAGCTCGATGTGGCCCATCCGCTCACGGCGCACCTTGGCGCGGGTCACCTCGACGCCGCAGCGCTCACAGATGATGCCCTTGAAGCGGACGCGCTTGTACTTGCCGCAGTAGCACTCCCAGTCCCGGGTCGGGCCGAAGATCTTCTCGCAGAAGAGGCCGTCCTTCTCGGGCTTGAGGGTCCGGTAGTTGATGGTTTCGGGCTTCTTGACCTCGCCGTGAGACCACTGGCGGATGTCGTCGGCCGTGGCCAGGCCGATGCGCAGCTCGTCGAAGAAGTTGACGTCGAGCACTTAATTCGTCCCCTGCTCTCGAAGAATGCGGAAGTTAGACCTCTTCGACACTGCTCGGCTCGCGCCGACCCAGGTCGATTCCCAGTTCTTCCGCCGCGCGGAAGACGTCCTCGTCGCTGTCCCGCATCTCGATGGACATACCGTCACTGGACAGCACCTCCACGTTCAGACAGAGCGACTGCATCTCCTTGATGAGCACCTTGAAGGACTCAGGGATGCCCGGCTCGGGGATGTTCTCGCCCTTGACGATGGCCTCGTAGACCTTGACCCGGCCCACCACGTCGTCGGACTTGATGGTGAGCAGCTCCTGGAGGGCGTAGGCGGCGCCGTAGGCCTCCAGCGCCCACACCTCCATCTCACCGAAGCGCTGGCCGCCGAACTGCGCCTTACCGCCCAGCGGCTGCTGGGTGATCATGGAGTAGGGGCCGGTGGAGCGCGCGTGGATCTTGTCGTCCACGAGGTGGTGGAGCTTCAGGATGTACTTGTAGCCGACGGAGATGGGCTCGGCGAAGGGCTCACCGGTGCGGCCGTCGAACAGGCGGGCCTTGCCGTCCTCGTTGATGAGGCGGTTGCCGTCCTTGTTCGGGCGGACCGAGCTGATGAGGCCGCTGAGCTCGTCGCCGTGCAGGCCGTCGAAGACCGGCGTGGCGACCCGGGAGTCCGGCGGGACGTCGGTGGCGCCGATGGCGTCGAGCGCCTTCTGCCAGTCCTCCTCCAGTCCCTCGACCAGCCAGCCGTTCTTGGCCAGCCAGCCCAGGTGGACCTCCAGCACCTGGCCGACGTTCATCCGGCCGGGGACGCCCAGCGGGTTGAGGATGATGTCGACGGGGGTGCCGTCCTCCAGGAAGGGCATGTCCTCCTGCGGGAGGATCTTGGAGATGACGCCCTTGTTGCCGTGGCGGCCGGCGAGCTTGTCGCCGTCGGTGATCTTGCGCTTCTGGGCCACGTAGACGCGGACCATCTCGTTCACGCCGGGGGCGAGCTCGTCGCCCTCCTCTCGGCTGAACACCTTGACGCCGATGACCTTGCCGGACTCGCCGTGCGGCACCTTCAGGGAGGTGTCGCGGACCTCGCGGGCCTTCTCGCCGAAGATGGCGCGCAGCAGGCGCTCCTCCGGGGTGAGCTCGGTCTCGCCCTTGGGCGTGACCTTGCCGACGAGGATGTCGCCGTCGACGACCTCGGCGCCGATGCGGATGATGCCCCGGTCGTCGAGGTCCGCGAGGACCTCCTCGCTGACGTTGGGGATCTCGCGGGTGATCTCCTCCGGGCCCAGCTTGGTGTCGCGGGCGTCGACCTCGTGCTCCTCGATGTGGATCGAGGAGAGGACGTCGTCCTGCACCAGGCGCTGGGAGAGGATGATCGCGTCCTCGTAGTTGTGGCCCTCCCACGACATGTACGCCACGAGGAGGTTCTTGCCCAGCGACATCTCGCCCTGGTCGGTGGACGGGCCGTCGGCCAGGACCTGGCGCTCCTCGACCCGCTGCCCCTCGGTGACGATCGGGCGCTGGTTGAAGCAGGTGCCCTGGTTGGAGCGCTGGAACTTGTGCAGGCGGTACGTCTTGCGAGTGCCGTCGTCGGCCATCACGGTGACGTAGTCGGCGGTGACGTCCTCGACCACACCGGCCTTCTCGGCGAGCACGACGTCGCCGGCGTCGGTGGCGGCGCGGTACTCCATGCCGGTGCCGACGAACGGGGACTCGGCCCGCAGCAGGGGCACGGCCTGGCGCTGCATGTTGGAGCCCATGAGCGCGCGGTTGGCGTCGTCGTGCTCCAGGAACGGGATCATGGCGGTGGCGACCGACACCATCTGGCGCGGCGACACGTCCATGTAGTCGACCTCGTCGGTGCCGACCTGCTCGAACTCACCGCCCTTACGGCGGACGAGCACGCGGTCCTCGGCGAAGGAGCCGTCGGCGTTCATCGGCGTATTGGCCTGCGCGATGATGAACCGGTCCTCCTCGTCCGCGGTGAGGTAGTCGACCTGGTCGGTGATACGGCCGTCGACGACCTTGCGGTACGGGGTCTCCACGAAGCCGAACGGGTTGACCCGCCCGTACGCGGCCAGCGAGCCGATGAGGCCGATGTTGGGACCCTCAGGGGTCTCGATCGGGCACATGCGGCCGTAGTGGGACGGGTGCACGTCGCGGACCTCGAAGCCCGCGCGCTCACGGGACAGACCGCCCGGGCCCAGCGCCGACAGGCGGCGCTTGTGGGTCAGACCCGCCAGCGGGTTGGTCTGGTCCATGAACTGCGACAGCTGCGAGGTGCCGAAGAACTCCTTGATGGAGGCCACGACGGGGCGGATGTTGATCAGGGTCTGCGGCGTGATCGCCTCGACGTCCTGGGTGGTCATCCGCTCGCGGACGACGCGCTCCATGCGGGCCAGGCCCAGGCGGACCTGGTTCTGGATGAGCTCGCCGACGGTGCGCAGGCGGCGGTTGCCGAAGTGGTCGATGTCGTCGACCTCGATCGGCAGGGTGCCGAGCGGGGTCTCGCGCTCCTTCTCGCCCGCGTGCAGGCGCACGAGGTACTCGATGGTGGCGACGATGTCCTCTTCGGTCAGCGTGCCCTGCGTGTAGTCGGTCTCCAGACCGAGCTTCTTGTTGATCTTGTAGCGGCCGACCTTGGCCAGGTCGTAGCGCTTGGGGTTGAAGTAGAGGTTCTCCAGCAGCGCCTGGGCCGACTCCTTCGTGGGCGGCTCTCCCGGGCGCAGCTTGCGGTAGATGTCCAGCAGCGCGTCGTCGGTGCCGGCGGTCGGGTCCTTCTCCAGCGTGTTGCGGATGGACTCGTACTGGCCGAAGCGCTCCAGGATCTGGTCGGTGGTCCAGCCCAGGGCCTTGAGCAGGACGGTGACGCCCTGCTTGCGCTTGCGGTCGATGCGGACGCCGACGAAGTCGCGCTTGTCGACCTCGAACTCCAGCCAGGCACCGCGGGACGGGATGACCTTGCAGCCGAAGAGGTCCTTGTCGGTGGTCTTGTCGACGGACCTGTCGAAGTAGACGCCCGGGGAGCGGACCAGCTGGGAGACCACGACACGCTCGGTGCCGTTGATGATGAAGGTGCCCTTGTCGGTCATGAGCGGGAAGTCGCCCATGAAGACCGTCTGGCTCTTGATCTCACCAGTGTCGTTGTTGATGAACTCCGCGGTGACGAACATCGGCGCGGAGTAGGTGGCGTCCCGTTCCTTGCACTCGTCGACCGTGTTCTTGGGCGGCTCGAACCGGTGGTCACGGAACGACAGGGACATCGTGCCCGAGAAGTCCTCGATCGGGCTGATCTCCTCGAAGATCTCTTCGAGACCGGACTGCTCCGTAACGTCCTTGCGGCCAGCGTTCCGGGCCGATTCGACCCGGGCCTTCCACTTGTCGTTGCCCAGCAGCCAGTCGAACGACTCGGTCTGCAGGGCAAGCAGGTTCGGAACCTCGAGGGGTTCCTGGATACGGGCGAAAGAAACGCGGTGCGGACCAAGGGCGTTAGCGGAGGCGTTGCGCGAGGCTGCCAACAGGGGTCCTTCCGAAGGCTTGTGGCGGTTGAAGCGCGCACGCCAGACGATCCGTCACGAGAAGGACCGCCGCAACGCGGTTGAGACGGTCACATCGAGCGGGAACGGGCACCGTGTCCAGACGAAACGGGCTGGTCGGCAGCCGGTCACCGGCACAGGGATCACCAAAGGGCAGCGCAAAAGAGCAGTGTAGCCGAACACTACACCGCTGTCCACTCATGGTCCACAGCGCAACTCACGACACCGGCAGGATCACCCGTGGAAGGCGATCCGTCAACCCCTGCGGGGGACCGATCCGTCCGGTGGACTGTGCGCTCGCCCTGGCCCTGGGGGGTCGTGTGAGCCATCGGACACCCGGAAGGGTTCCCCCGGGGCGGGCGGGTAAACACTCGCCCCCGGGCCCCTCAAGATTCCCGGCACCGGAGATTACCGTGTCCCGGGGACGATCCGCATCCGCGGGCGGCTCCGCTCCCGGTCCGGGGCCGGAGCGGGCTCCCCGGGTCCGAACCAGCTTCGCACACGCGCGCGAGATTCGCCGTCGCGGACTCACGTTCGGCGCGGCGGCGCCCCGGGGCCGCGCAGGGGACCCCCGGACACACGAAGGCGGCCGCCCGCCCCCGAAGGGGCGGACGGCCGCGCAGGCGCAGTCGACGGGCCGCGTGCGGCCCGTACGGGACTACTTGAGGGTGACGGTGGCGCCGGCGCCCTCGAGGGCGGCCTTGGCCTTCTCGGCCGTCTCCTTGTTGACGCCCTCGAGCAGCGGCTTCGGAGCGTTGTCGACCAGGTCCTTGGCCTCCTTGAGGCCCAGGCTCGTGAGGCCGCGGACCTCCTTGATGACCTGGATCTTCTTGTCGCCGGCGGACTCGAGGACGACGTCGAACTCGTCCTTCTCGTCCTCGACGGCGGCGGCGCCGCCACCGGCACCCGGGGCGGCGGCGACGACGGCGGCCGGAGCGGCGGCGGTGACGTCGAACTTGTCCTCGAAGAGCTTCACGAACTCGGACAGCTCGAGGAGGGTCATCTCCTCGAACGCGGCAAGCAGGTCCTCGTTGCTGAGCTTCGCCATGATGCGATCTCTCTTTCTTTACGAACACGCGCGCCGTGGGGCATCACGTGCGAGCCAGTGGCCGGGCGCGGTCGGCACCCGCCGTGGTCCATAGGGTTTAAGCGGCTTCCTCGGAACGCTTGTCCGCCAGAGCCTGTGCGAGACGCACGGTCTTGGACGGCAGCGCCTGGAAGACGGCGGCGGCCTGGCCCTGCTTGGCCTTGAGCGCGCCGGCAAGCTTCGAGAGGAGAACCTCTCGGGACTCCAGATCGGCCAGCTTGGTGACGTCCTCGGCGGTCATCGACTTGCCGTCGATGATGCCGCCCTTGATCACCAGCGGCGAGTTCGCCTTGGCGAAGTCGCGCAGACCCTTGGCGGCCTCGACCACGTCACCGTGGACGAAGGCGACGGCGGACGGGCCGACGAGCAGATCATCGATCTGGACGTCGACGCCGGCCTCCTTGAGCGCCAGCTTGGTCAGCGTGTTCTTCACGATGGAGAAACGCGCGTTCTGGCCGAGGCTACGGCGCAGCTCGGTGAGCTGAGCCACAGTGAGCCCCCGGTATTCGGTCAGCACGGCACCGCTGGACTCCCGGAACTCCTCCGAGAGCGCGGCGACCGCGGCTGCCTTGTCCGGCCTCGCCATGGGACTCCTTCCAACATTGAACGCCGGTGATTCCCAAGGACCCGCGACGACGGGCGTCAGCACGAGAAAAAGCCCCGAGCGCGAGGCGCACGGGGCACGTCCGCGTATCCGGTCCGATCGCGCGGAGCGCGTACGGGCGGTACGGGAAAGCTCTTGTGACACCTGCGCGGGCGCCCATCGCGGATGGGTCCTTAGGTCACCCGATCGGGTGACGACCAGCGGTCTTCGGCAAGAAACCATCGTACCCGATCCACAGGGTGCTCGAACCTCCGTTTTCGGGAGCCCCCGCCGTGACGGTGCTCACCGGGGGATCCGGGAGGGATCCGGGGCCGTGCGGGACCGGATCCCTCCGAGTGACGCAGGAGGAGAATGCCCGGAATGTCCACTGTGCGTGGGAGCATCGACGGCATCGAGCACACCCCGCTCTCTGGTGCTCATCCCCCTTGAGAGAAAGCGACACCAGCACCGTGAAGACCCGAGTCCCGGCCCTGTTCACCGCCGGGATCCTGGCCCTGCCCCTCGCCGCCTGCGGCGCCGAGGAGGCGCCCGAGCCGACCGAGGAGGCCACCGAGGCCGCAGCCGAGACCCCCGCCGGAGAGAACGGCGGAGGCGGCATCCTCGACCTGCTGAACTCCCTGGGCGAGAACACCGCCGAGATGACCGACTACACCTTCGTCCTCTCGATGACGGTGCCCGACCCCGAACTGGGCGAGCTCGACGTCGAGCTGACCTACGAGGTCATGGACGACCCGCAGGCGATGCAGATCACCATGGTGATGCCCGAACTCGGGGAGATGCTGGCGGAGACGCTCGCCATGGCCGGGGAGGACCTGGGCCTCACCGAGGAGGAGCTGGGCACCCAGGTCATGATCGTGTTGCCGGACGGCGAGACCATCTTCTCCGACCACATCGGCATGTACGAGGCCGACACCCCCTGGGTCCGGGACACCGGAGAGGACGCTTCGGACCTGCACCCGGACGAGCTGTTCGACATCCAGGGGCTGCCCGACATGGTGGGTGCGTTCGCGGGGATCGAGCAGGCCGAGGAGACCGGTACGGAGGATGTCGACGGCGTCCCCACGACCGTGGTCGAGATCGTCCTCACCGAGGAGGAGGCGGCCGCCCTGGACGCCGCTCCCAAGGCCGCCATCAAGGACCTCCTCGGGGGCGCCGTGGACGAGAGCCTGGAGGTCTCCCTCTGGATCTCCGAGGACGGCTTCCCCATGCGTATGAGCGTCGACGACAACGGCGAGACCCTGGAGATGGAGTTCTCCGGGATCGGCACCACCTCGTTCGAGATCCCGTCCGAGGACCAGATCAGCGACATGTAGCCGCCCGCGGCGCCCCTCCCCCGGGCGCCCGCCGGGTCCGCCGGCCCCGGGAACGGCGACGGCCCCCGGCTCCGAGAGGAGCCGGGGGCCGTCCGTGTCAGGAGGACCGTCAGACCTCGAGCGGGATGCTCGGGCCCATGGTCGTGGAGACCACGGCCTTCTTGATGTAGCGCCCCTTGGCGGCGGACGGCTTGAGACGGGTCACCTCGTCGATGGCGGCCTGGTAGTTCTCCAGCAGCTGCTGCTCGCCGAAGGAGGCCTTGCCGATGATGAAGTGCAGGTTCCCGTGGCGGTCCACGCGGAACTCGATCTTGCCGCCCTTGATGTCGGTGACGGCCTTGGCCACGTCGGGGGTGACCGTGCCCGTCTTGGGGTTCGGCATCAGGCCGCGCGGACCCAGGACGCGGCCGAGGCGACCGACCTTGCCCATGAGGTCCGGGGTGGCGACGACGGCGTCGAAGTCGGTGAAGCCCTTGGCCACCTTCTCGATCATCTCGTCGTCGCCGATGATGTCGGCGCCCGCGGCCAGAGCCTGCTCGGCACGCTCACCGGTCGCGAAGACCAGGACCCGTGCGGTCTTGCCGGTGCCGTGCGGCAGGTTGACGGTGCCGCGGACCATCTGGTCGGCCTTGCGCGGGTCGACGCCCAGGCGCAGGGCCACCTCGACGGTCGCGTCGAACTTGGTGGTGGAGGTCTCCTTGGCCAGCTTCACGGCCTCGGTGGGGGCGTACTGCTTCTCGCGGTCCACCAGCTCGCTGGCTTTGCGGTGGTTCTTGCTGCGCTTCACGCTGTTCTCCTTATGGGGAACGTGTGGTCTGTGGGCCAGCGCGAGGCCCTGCCACGATTCGGTTCTGGAACTGTCGAGCATCCCTCGCCCGGCCGGTGTACGCGGCCGGATGACGGGGCTACTTGACCTCGATGCCCATCGAGCGGGCGGTGCCGGCGACGATCTTGGCGGCGGCCTCGATGTCGTCGGTGTTGAGGTCGGGCAGCTTGGTCTGCGCGATCTCGCGGACCTGCTCGGCGGTGATGGAACCGGCCGTGCTGCGACCCGGGTCGGTGGCGGCCTTGTCCAGGCCCGCGGCCTTCAGGATCAGCTTCGGCGCCGGCGGCGTCTTCGTGACGAAGGTGAAGGACCGGTCCTCGTAGATCGAGATCTCGACCGGGATCACGTTGCCGCGCTGGGACTCCGTGGCAGCGTTGTACTGCTTGCAGAAGTCCATGATGTTGACGCCGTGCGGACCGAGAGCGGTACCGACGGGCGGAGCCGGGGTCGCCTGACCGGCGGGCAGCTGCACCTTGACGAGTGCGGCCAGTTTCTTCTTCGGAGGCATATCGGGTCCTTTGCCTGATCTGCGTTGTGTGCCGGTCCCTGTCCTCCCAGGGGCGCCGCGCGGCCGGGGACGGCCGGGGAACCACCGCTGCGGGAGGAACTGCGCCCGGCGGTGAAGGCGCCGGGCCGCGGCCCGCCGGGACCGGGCGGGCCGTGCGCGCCCGGCCGGGGGCCGGACACGCGAGTGGGTCCGCACGAGGCGGACCCACCAAGTCTACGCCGCCCGGGCGAGTACCCGGGCGCGGTCGCCGGATCAGATCTTGGCGACCTGGTTGAACGACAGCTCGACCGGGGTCTCGCGGCCGAAGATCGACACCAGCACCTTGAGCTTCTGGGTGTCGGGGTTGATCTCGCTCACGGTGGCGGGCAGGGTCGCGAACGGGCCCTCCATGACCGTGACGGACTCGCCGATCTCGTAGGCGACGTCGGAGCGGACCTCCACGCCGCCGGTCCTGGCCTTCTGGACCTGCTCCGGCTCCTCCTCCGGCTCGGGCGCCAGCAGCTTGGCGACCTCGGTGAGGCTGAGCGGGGCGGGCTTGTTGGACAGGCCCACGAAGCCGGTCACGCCGGGGGTGTTGCGGATGGCCGACCAGGACTCGTCGGTGAGGTCCATGCGGACGAGCACGTAGCCGGGCAGGACCTTCTCGGTGACCTGCTGGCGCTTGCCGCTCTTGACCTCGGTGACCTGGTGCTCGGGGACCTCGACCTGGAAGATGTACTCCTCCATGTTGAGGGACTGGGTGCGGCTCTCGACGTTGGCCTTGACCCGCTTCTCGTACCCCGCGTAGGTGTGCACGACGTACCAGTCGCCGGGGAGCAGGAAGAGCTCGTTCTTGAACTCCTCGACGGGGTCGGGGCGCGGGGCCTCCTCGGCCTCCTCCGCGTCCTCGTCGTCCGCCGGCTCGACGTCGGTCGGTTCGGCGTCGGTCAGCTCGGCGCCGTCGGAGTCGGCCTGCGCGGCCTCCTCGGACGGCTCGCCCGCCAGGCCGGTCGCTTCCGCCGACGACTGACCCGGCTCCTCTTCGGGGAAGTCGTCATTGGTCAGTGGGGACTCGGACACGGCTGCTGCTCTTTCTCTCGTCGGGTGCGCTGCGCGGCCCCTCCTCGGTTCCGCCCAGCGTTTCTCGATGCCCAGCGGTTCTGCGCTGCGCCGGGGCCGGAACGCCGCGCGGGGCGCCCGGTTCGGGACCCGGTCCTGTCAGCTTAAGCTCTCCCGGCGCGACCCGGGGCCAACCCGCGCACGGGCGAGGCCGCGTCCCGCACGGGGCGGAACGCGGCCTGTGAGATCGGTGCCCCCCTCGGGGGGACGGGCCGACCGGGTGGCCGGCCGGGTGGCGCTAGAGGCCCTCGGGGGTGCCGAAGGTGCCGTAGAGCCAGGTGACGGCCTCGCCGAAGCCCCAGTCGAGGAGCGAGACGTAACCCAGGATCATGACCACGAAGACCAGGACCACGATGGTGTAGGTGACCAGCTCGCGGCGCGTGGGCCAGCGCACCTTGCGCAGCTCGCCGACGACCTGCTTGGTGAACGTCACCGGACCGGTGCGGCGCGTGGGCTCCTTGCCGGGCTTGGCGTCGGCGTCAGTCTGAGTCACCTGGGG
This sequence comes from Nocardiopsis sp. MT53, assembly GCF_019598965.1. Taxonomy (NCBI): domain Bacteria; kingdom Bacillati; phylum Actinomycetota; class Actinomycetes; order Streptosporangiales; family Nocardiopsidaceae; genus Nocardiopsis; species Nocardiopsis sp. MT53. Next base: position 1,334,868 of record NZ_CP080599.1, read on the forward strand.
TCCTTAGGGTCGCGGGTCATCCCCGAGATAGCAGGAAAGCCCGTTCGCGCGACGAAGCGGCCGGTCAGGCCGCCACGCCGCGCGAACGGTCGTGCAGGGCAGGAGGGACTCGAACCCCCAACCGCCGGTTTTGGAGACCGGTGCTCTGCCAATTGAGCCACTGCCCTATGCGGAAACCGCGATCCCACCATAGCCGGTCCGTGCCGTGCGCGCACACTGCCGGTGCGTAACACCTGGGCCACGGACGGCCGACTCGTGAGAGTTTACGGGTTCCCCCGCGCGCGGCCAAACCGATTACCCGCCGCCCGGTCCCGGCCCACCCCGCCACGGGCGCGGCCTCGCATGACACCATGGACGGCATGACCAACCGACCCCGTGTCTCTGCACGCATCAGCGCCATCTCCGAGTCCGCCACCCTCGCCGTGGACGCCAAGGCCAAGGCCATGAAGGCGGAGGGCCGTCCCGTCATCGGCTTCGGCGCGGGGGAACCGGACTTCCCGACTCCGGACTACATCGTGGAGGCGGCCGTCGCCGCCGCCCGCGAGCCGAAATACCACCGCTACACGCCGGCCGGCGGCCTGCCCGAGCTGAAGAAGGCCATCGCCGAGAAGACCGCCCGCGACTCCGGCTACCAGGTGGAGCCCGCCCAGGTCCTGGTGACCAACGGCGGCAAGCAGGCCATCTACGAGGCGTTCGCCGCCCTGCTCGACCCGGGCGACGAGGTCATCGTCATCGCCCCGTACTGGACCACCTACCCCGAGTCCATCAAGCTCGCGGGCGGCGTGCCGGTCTACGTGGTCACCGACGAGACCACCGGCTACCTGGCGAGTGTCGAGCAGCTGGAGGCGGCGCGCACCGAGCGCACCAAGGTCCTGCTGTTCGTGTCCCCCTCCAACCCGACCGGCGCCGTCTACCCGCGCGAGCAGGTGCGCGCCATCGGGCAGTGGGCGAACGGGCACGGCCTGTGGGTGCTCACCGACGAGATCTACGAGCACCTGGTCTACGGGGACGCCGAGTTCTCCTCGCTGCCCGTCGAGGTGCCCGAGATCGCCGACCGCACCGTCATCGTCAACGGCGTCGCCAAGACGTACGCGATGACCGGCTGGCGCGTGGGGTGGGTCATCGGCCCCAAGGACGTCGTCAAGGCCGCGGGCAACCTCCAGTCGCACGCCACCTCCAACGTCGCCAACGTCTCCCAGGCCGCCGCGATCGCCGCGGTGTCGGGCGACCTGACCGCCGTCGAGGAGATGAAGAAGGCGTTCGACCGCCGCCGCCGGACCATCGTGCGGATGCTCAACGAGATCGACGGCGTGTTCTGCCCGGAGCCGCAGGGCGCGTTCTACGCCTACCCGTCGGTCAAGGGCGTGCTGGGCAAGGAGATCCGCGGCCGCCGTCCGCAGACCTCCGCCGAGCTGGCCGAGCTGATCCTGGACGAGGCCGAGGTCGCGGTGGTCCCGGGCGAGGCCTTCGGCACCCCGGGCTACCTGCGCCTGTCCTACGCGCTGGGCGACGAGGACCTGGCCGAGGGCGTCAGCCGCATCCAGAAGCTGCTGGCCGAGGCCCGGTAGCCGCGCGCACACCGCCGTACGGGCCCGTCCGGAGCGTTCCGGGCGGGCCCGCGGCGTGTGCAGCGCATCACCGGGGAAGTGGACGGCTCCGGCACCACGGGCGGCCCGGATACGGCAGGCTTGGTTCATGGAGACACCCATCACCGGCCGCCGCTTGGACCGGCTGCCCAAGGCCCATCTGCACCTCCACTTCACCGGGTCGATGAGGCACTCCACACTGGTGGAGCTCGCCGAGAAGCGGGGCGTGCACCTGCCCCAGGCCCTGGTGACCGAGTGGCCGCCCAGGCTGCGCGCCACCGACGAGCGCGGCTGGTTCCGGTTCCAGCGCCTCTACGACATCGCGCGCTCGGTGCTGCGCGAGCCCGACGACATGTACCGGCTGCTGCGCGAGGCGGCCGAGGACGAGCGGGAGGCCGGCTCGGGCTGGCTGGAGATCCAGGTGGACCCCAGCGGGTACGCGGCGCTCTTCGACGGGCTGACCGCCACCCTGGAGCTGGTGCTGGACGCCGCCCGGGCCGCCGAGCGCGACACCGGCGTGGGGGTCGGCGTCATGGTGGCGGCCAACCGCACGCGGCACCCGCTGGACGCCCGGGCACTGGCCCGGCTGGCCCGCCAGTACGCGGGCCGCGGCGTGGTGGCGTTCGGGCTCAACAACGACGAGCGGCGCGGGCGGGCCCGGGAGTTCGAGGCGGCGTTCCGGATCGCGCGCCGGGCCGGGCTGCTGTCGGCCCCGCACGGCGGCGAGCTCCAGGGGCCGCTGAGCATCCGGGAGTGCCTGGACGAGCTGGAGGCCGACCGGGTGGGGCACGGGGTACGGGCCATCGAAGACCCGTACCTGGTGGAGCGGATCGCCACCCAGGGGGTGACGCTGGAGATCTGCCCGACCTCCAACGTGGGCCTGGGGGTGTTCAACGAGCTGGAGCACGTGCCGCTGCGGCGGCTGTTCGACGCCGGGGTCCCGATCGCGCTGGGGACCGACGACCCGCTGCTGTTCGGCCCGCGCCTGGTGGAGCAGTACCGGATCGCCCGCGAGGTGTTCGGGTTCACCGACCCGGAGCTGGCCGAGCTGGCGCGGATGTCGATCCGGGGCTCGGGGGCGCCCGACTCCCTCAAGAAGGAAATGCTGTCCGGGGTCGAGTCCTGGCTGGCGGACGACCCCGGGCAGCGGGACTGACGCGCCGGGTCAGGCCAGGAGCATCAGGACGCCCTGGCCGACCATGACCGCGCCCGCGACGAAGAACAGGGACGCGGCGCCGATCCGGACGGCCCGCTCCGGGAGCTTCCTGCCCAGGACGGCGCCGAGGACGATGGCGATGGCGTCGGCGGCGACCATGCCGACGGTGGAGCCGAGCCACACCGGCAGCCAGTCGTACTGCGTGCCCACCGCGATGGTGGTGAGCATGGTCTTGTCGCCCAGCTCCGCGATGAAGAACACCGTGAAGACCGTGACGAACGCGGACTTGATGCGCCGGGAGGCGGCGCGCTCCTCGTCCTTGGCGGACATCTCGTCGCCGCGCAGCGTCCAGGCGCCGAAGATCAGGAACGCGATGCCCGCGACCAGGGTGATCCAGTCGGTGGGCAGGGACGCGCCCAGCACCTCGGCGATGAACACGCTCGCGATGTGCACGACGGCGGTGGCGGCGGTGATGCCGAGGATGACGGTGAGCGCGCGGTAGCGGGTCGCCAGTGACATGGCGACGAGCTGGGTCTTGTCGCCCATTTCGGCGATGAAAACGGCCAGGGCGCTGAATCCGAGGCCCGCGAGAAATGCCGTCATATGTCCTCTCCCTCGTGGCGGTCTGGGCGGAAGGGAGCGGACACGCCCCTTCGACCCGGTCGTGGTGATGGCCGGGTCGAAGGTCTCGTCCGCCCTGATGACCGCCCCTCCGGTGGGAGGGAGGCATGCCGGGGCCCGCGTGACCGGGACCACAGGGGGTCCAGTATGTCGACCACGCGATCGGGGACTACTCCCCTTCGACGTGTCCGACCCTAGGACAGAATGGACGGTATTCGCAATTCATGGATCGGGCGAATTCACTGCGGAGGCGGGTCGAATAACGGTGTTCGGCCCGCCTCACTTTTTTATTCGATTCGGGTGCGCCTTTTCTTCGGCGGTGCTTCCGGCCGGCGGTCCGCCGGTGGCCTCACTGGACCAGCGCGGTGTGCGAGTGGCTCCCGCCCGGGTAGAGGAGGGTGGCGGCCGGGTAGGGGAAGGTCCCGCCCGGGAAGCGCGGGCAGACGTAAATCTGGAGGTTGTCGTTGTCGCCGACCTGGGCCCCGACCGGGTTCCCCCACCAGGGGCCGCGCGCCGTGAGGAGGTCCCGGTCCTCGTGCGGGACCCAGCCGGTGCGCTCGGAGTCCCACTCCTGCGAGGCGACGGTCAGCAGCGGGACCACCGTGTCGCCGCAGTGGGGGCAGAACCGGACGACGGGGTCGGTGCGGCCCCACGGGGGCCAGCCGCCGAACTTCCAGCCGGGGGCCCGGGACAGCTCGTTGGTGTAGAACCTCTGGGGCTCGTCCTCGTAGGCCGCGTCCACCGGGGCCCCGGCCGCCCGCCAGGCGTCCGGGTCCTCCAGCCGCCGCTGGAGCCCCTCGTCCAGGTCGAGGTGGTCCGGGTACTCGGTGACGGCCTCCGGTGAGAGCACGCAGGGCCGCGGGACGTAGGGATCGTAGTCCTCGTCCTCCTCCGGCCCGGGCTGCGCGGTGCGGACGTCGGTGACGTCGGCGGAGGCGCGCCAGAACACCTCGGTCGAAGGCTTGTAGTCATCGATGTGCTCCCGGGGGCACCACAACACCTGGAGCAGGTCGGCCCGGCCGAACCCCGCCATCAGGGGCACGTCGCGCGCGTACAGCTGGACGAGGGGGAGCATCGGGGCGGGCGGGCCCTCGTGCCAGCGATCGCAGAGCGGCCACGGATGGCGGGCGGGCCACAGCAGCGGCCCGCCGACCGAGCTGTCGTGGGGCGTCGGGGACCCGGGGCGGGGGTGCAGCCGGACCGCCGGACGCGCCAGCGGCCCCAGCTCGGGGAAGACCGCCGCGACGTCGAGCGGCCGCGGCGGGGTGGTACGGGTGGTGTGCATGATGCCGATGATCGCAGCGCCCTGCGACCGTCCGCCCGGCCCCTCCCCGGCCTCCTAGAGGGAGACGCCGACCATCACGGGCTCGTTCACCAGGCGCACGCCGAAGGCCGCCTCCACCCCGGCGCGGACCTCGCGGGCCAGGTCCAGGAGGTCGGCGGTGGTGGCCCCGCCCCGGTTGGTCAGGGCCAGGGTGTGCTTGCCGGACAGCCGGGCCGGGCCGGAGCCGTAGCCCTTGCCGAAGCCGGCGCGGTCGATGAGCCAGGCCGCGGACAGCTTGACGCGGCCGTCGGCGTCGGGGTGGCCGGGCACCGGGACGTCCGGGCCCAGCCGCTCGGCGGCGCGCTCGCGGACCGCGGCGAACTCCTCGGCGGTGACGACCGGGTTGGTGAAGAACGACCCGGCGCTGCGGGTGTCGGGGTCCGCGGGGTCCAGGACCATGCCCTTGCCGCGGCGCAGGCCCAGGACGGTCTCGCGGGCGCTCTCCATGGGGACCCGCTCCCCCGCCTCGACCCCCAGGGTCCGCGCGACCTCGGCGTAGGCGACGGGGCGGCTGAGCTTGCCGCGGTGCAGGGCGAAGACGACCTCGCACACCACGTACCGGTCATCGCCCTTGAAGACGCTGTCGCGGTAGGTGAACCCGCACTCGGCGGCCGACAGCACCCGGCGCACGCCCTCGCGCCGGTCGTACACCAACACCTCGCGGACGGTCTGGGAGACGTCCTGGCCGTAGGCGCCGACGTTCTGGATGGGGGTGGAGCCCACCCGGCCGGGGATGCCGGAGAGGAACTCCAGGCCGTTGAGGCCCTCGGCGACGACCCGCTCCACCAGCGGGTCCCACTCCACTCCGGCCTCGGCGCGCAGCAGCACCACGGGCTCGCCGGTGGCCGGGTCGGTCGTGCCGTCCTCCTCCAGGGACACGCCCTGGGAGGCGACGTGGACCACGGTGCCGGGGAACCCCGTGTCGGCGACCACCAGGTTGCTGCCGCCGCCCAGGACCAGCACCGGCTCGCCGGCGGCGTCGGCCGCGGAGACGGCCGCGACGAGGTCGTCGGTGGACTCGACCCGCCGGTAGGACCGGGCGGGGCCGCCCAGCCCGAGGGTGGTGTGGTCGGCGAGGCGGACGGCGGACGGCTCGGTGTGTGCGGACACGGGGTGTTCCTCCTGCTGCTGCGGCCTCAGGCCAGGCGGACGACGGCGGTGGAGCGGGCCAGGACCTTGGCGCCGCCGGAGCGGGCGCTCAGGGCCACGGTGACCGTGCCGTCGTCGTGCTTCTTCTTGACGGTGCCGCCGACGGAGATCTCGGCGCCCTCGTCGTCGTCGGGGACCACGACGGGCGCGGAGAAGCGCACCGAGTAGTCGACGACGGAGCCGGGGTCGCCGGTCCAGTCGGTGATGAGGCGGGCGGCCTGGGCCATGGTGAACATGCCGTGCGCGATCACGTCGGGCAGGCCGACGGACTTGGCGAAGCGCTCGTTCCAGTGGATGGGGTTGAAGTCGCCCGACGCCCCGGCGTAGCGGACCAGGTCCAGGCGGCGGACGGTGAAGGTCCGCTCGGGGATCTCGGTGCCGACCTCGACGTCGGCGTGGCGCAGCTTGCTCACTGTCGCGTTCCTCGGGTTGTGGGGGCCGGTGGTCTACTCGCCGCGGACGACGAGCATCATGCCCGCCGTGACGACGTGGTCGCCGGAGGCGTCGGTGGCGACGGTCTCCAGGGTGAGCAGCTCGTTGCCGCCCAGTGCCTTGACGTCGGTGATGCGTGTGACGGTGTCGAGGACGTCGCCCGCGACCACCGGGCGGCTGTAGCGGAAGCCCTGGTCGCCGTGGACGACGCGGGAGAAGTCGACGCCCAGCCCGGGGTCGGCGATGGCCTGGGCGGAGCCCGCCATGCCGAGGATGACGGGGAAGGTGGGGGGTGCCACCACGTCGGCGTATCCGGCGGCCTCGGCCGCGGCCGGGTCGGTGTAGACGGGGGCGGTGTCGCCCACGGCCTCGGCGAACTCGCGGATCTTGACGCGGGTGACCTCGTAGGCCTCCGGAGCCCGGTACTCCCGGCCCACGTAGTCGGGGTTGATCGCCACGCTCTGCCTCTCCTGAAAGGTGCCCTGGGACGCGAACGGCCCGGTGAGCGATTCGCTCACCGGGCTCGAAGTCTATGAGAAGCCGTGCTCCTCACGCGCGGTTCGATCGACCGCAACGGCTCACGCGGACCTAGCGGGTCTCGCGGTGCTCGTTGTGCTTGCGGCAGTTCGGGCAGAACTTCTTGATCGTGAGCCGGTCGGGGGTGTTCCGACGGTTCTTGCGCGTGATGTAGTTACGGTGATTGCACTCCTGGCAGGCCAGGGTGATCTTCGGCCTCACGTCGGTGGCAGCCACGTCGGAGTGCCTTTCTCGTGGAAGACGGACTTGGTGTTGCAGTGCACCGAGGGTGAACACTGCGAAGTCCCCGCCTCGACCCCTGGTGCCCACTGCGTGGTGTCCAAGGGTCGGCGAGGTGGTAGCGGAGGCCGGACTTGAACCGACGACACAGCGATTATGAGCCGCTTGCTCTACCGACTGAGCTACTCCGCCCCGATCGGAGGGGAGGTTTCCGTGGTGTTCGGAACCGCCCCGGTCGGCCGGCGGAGATCCACCGGCCACCCACCTGAGTGGACCGGACCTCATCAAGTGGTGGAGCCCCTTTACGGAATCGAACCGTAGACCTTCTCCTTACCATGGAGACGCTCTGCCGACTGAGCTAAAGGGGCGCGCTGCCCGGGTTCCCGCTCCGTCGTTCCGGCCTTTCGGCCCGGCCCTCCGGGGCGTTCCCCCTTGCGCTGGTCATGACTATACATGGGTTGGGGGGTGCTCTGCCAAATCGAATGCGGCCCGCCCCGGAGCGGTCCGCCCGACCCCCGCCCGGACCCCGCGAAACCCCTGTACGGCAGGGGTTCCCCGGGGTCCGGGAGGCGCGCGCCGACCGCCCGGGAGGACCCCGGATGTGACGCGCGCCGCGCGCTCAGTACCGGTCGGATCCGTCGGAGACCCACACGTTGGACATGGCGTCCCGGTTGATGGTGCGGATGGTGGCGGGCAGCCCCAGCCGGCGCAGGGCGTCGGGCAGCCGGGTGTCGTGCGTGAACACCACCAGCTGGCGGTGGCGGCCCACCTCCGCCAGGACGGCGGACAGCCCCTCCACGGTCTCGGTGTCCATCGCCTGGACCGGGTCGTCCAGCACCAGGAACCCGAACGGGTTGCCGTCGACCAGGGTGCGCGGCAGGCAGATGGACAGCGCCAGGGCCTGGAACTCGCCCTGGCTGAGCAGCCCCGGGGCGCTGGTCTGGTCCCCGACGCCGTCGACCGTGACGTCCACCTCGACCCGGCGGCGGGCGCCGCGCCCGATCAGGCGCATGCCCCGCAGGTCGATGTGGCGTTCCTGGCGGAGCCGGAACCACACCTGTTCGGCCTGGCCCGCCACCGGGCCCAGGCGCTCCTCCCGCAGCAGGCGGGCCTGCTCCGACAGCCAGGTGAGCGCCGCCTCGGCCTCGGCCAGGGTGTCGCGGGCGCCCAGCGCCTCCTTGGCGTCGTCGAGCCAGGCGCCCAGCCGCTCGGCCTCCTCCGCCCAGCCGCCGGTGGGGTCCTCCAGGCGTTCGGAGGCCTCCCGGCGGGCGCTGACGGCGGCGGCGCGCAGGCTCTTCCCGACGGTCTCGATGTGGTCGGCCAGTTCGCCCAGGTCGGTGATGGTGGCGCCCGACTCCCACAGGGACCACACGCGGCCCAGCTCGCTGTCGGGCGGCAGCCAGGAGGGGGCGGGGGCCATGAGGAACCGGGCCTGGTCGCGGGCGGCGTCGGCGCGCTCGTGGGCGGCCGCGGCCGGGGCCGCCTGCTGGCGCAGGACGCGCAGCCGGGCCTGGGCCCGGCGGACCCAGTCCGAGCCCAGCGCGCCGGGGGTGTCGCAGGTGGGGCAGGTCGTCTCCCCCGGGTGGCGCTGGTGGTGCTCGACGGCCTCCTCCAGCAGGCGCACCACCCCGTAGGCGTGGTCGTTCTTGTTGCCGGCCGCCATGGCCAGCTCCATGGAGGCGCCGCGCAGCTCGTTGACGACGTCGGTCATCACCACGCGCTCGGGCACCGACAGGCGGCGCAGGCGGCGCATCACCACCTGGAGGCCGGGGTCGCTGGGGCCGTCGTCCTCGGCCAGGCGGCGCAGGGCGTCCAGGTCCAGGCCGGGCCCGGTGAGGAGCTCCGCGGCCCGGGCCGCACGCGGGTCGTCGCAGGCGTGCAGGGCCTCCAGCAGCCGGGGCAGCTCCCGGGAGGGGCGGTCGCGGCGCTTGGCCAGGGAGTCGCAGAAGCGCGCCAGGCGGCGCTCGGCCTCCGCCAGGCCGGTGAGGCCCAGCAGGGCCGTGAGGGTGTCGTACAGCTCCGCGGAGCGCCCGGAGACGGTGCGGCCCAGCTCGTCGTAGGACAGGAACGGCCGGTAGCGGACCAGGTCCTCGCCCCAGTCGAGGGCCCGCAGCGGCGCGGAGGTGCCGTCCGGGCGGATGATCTCGCCGCGGGCGGAGCGGACGCTGTCCCCGGTCCAGCGGCGGGTGATCCGCGTGGGCGCGTCGTCGCCCGCGATGAGGATGTCGACGGTCGCCTCGGTGCTCTCGTCGTAGTGCAGGTTGCGCCAGCCGTCGCGCCAGCCGGTGGGCATGGCGTCCCAGCGGGGGTTGCGGCCGGTGAGCGCGGCCTCGGCGGACTCGGCGAAGCTGGACTTGCCCGAGCCGTTGCGGCCGACGATGACGGTCAGGCCCGGCCCCGGGGGGAAGGCCAGCTCGGCCGGGCGGCCGATGCCGCGGAAGCCCTGGACGCGGATGCGGGTGAGGTAGGCCCGGCGGACCCGGTCCGGCGTCCGCGGGGCCGGTGGCCGCGGCGGGGACTCGGGCACAGCGTGCCCCTGGGCGCGGGCCTGGAGCGCCTCCTCGCCCCACAGGGCGGCGGTGACCCAGGAGTGGACCCCGCGGGGCAGCCCCGACCGTGCCAGGGCGTCCATGAGGACCGCGGCGGTGGGGTCGTCACCGGTGGCGGCCTCGGCGCGGTCGCCGGTCTCGATCCCCTCGGGCACCCGGGTCATTGTCGTACCCCATCTGTCGTCGTTCCTGCACAAGCAGACTAGGACAGCCCGCACGAGAACCGCCCGTAAAGGTCGGTACCCGGTGGTCGGAGCACCGCCCGGGGGCGTTCCCGGGCGGTGCCGCGGCCGCCGGCCGTCCGGTGGAGACGGCGGCGGGCGACGGGCGGGCCGGGGCGGAGCGGGGGTCCGGGGGGAGCACGGCTACACGCCGACCAGGCGGCGCCTGCTGCCGTCCCAGGTGAAGTGCAGGGTGGCGATGCCCGGCACGTTGGGGTCGCGCAGGCATTCGTAGATGTTGAGGCTCGGCACGCTGGCGAAGCAGCCCCAGACGCGTTCGGAGGTGAGGACGAAGTCCAGGTCGAGTTCCACGAGCAGGCCCAGCAGGCGGCCGTGCGTGGGCTCGTCCACCTTGGCGAAGGCGTCGTCGAGGAGGATGAGGCGCGGCGCCCAGGGGGCCCGGGCGGCCAGGGCGTCGAAGTGGGCCGCGGCCGCGGCGAACAGCACGAGGTAGGCGACGACGCGCTGCTCGCCCTGGCTGAGGGCGGTGCGGTGGCCCAGGCGGCGCTCGTGGCCCGTGGCGTCGGTCACGTAGACCGTGAACGTGAACCAGGAGCGGTAGTCCAGGGCGGCCCGCAGCTGGGCGCCGCCGGTGGCGGTGGGGTCCAGCCGGCGGATGGCCTCGATGCAGCGGCGCAGGGTGTCGCGCAGGCGGGTGGTCTGGACGCGGGTGCGCTCCTCGGCCGGGGTGGCCAGCAGCGGGACGACGGCCTCGATGTCGGCTCCGGCGTCCGGGGCCAGCCGCCAGTCCAGGCGCACCCCCAGGCCGGCGGAGGTGGTGACGTCCTTGAGGACGTCGTTCATGGTCTCGATGAGGGCGCGGGCCTCGTCGATCTGGCGGGCCAGGTGCTCGGCCAGCTCGCCCAGCAGGTGGCGCTCGAAGGCCTCCTCCTCGGCGATGGCGACGGTCTCCGCGGCCCCGGCGACGGAGGCGGCGATGCGTTCGGCGTAGGCCGTGATGTCGCGGGAGCCGTCCTCGTCGTGGACGGTGAGGCGCTTGAGGCCGCGCGGCTCGGTGAGCTCGGTGCGGGTCTGGGCCCAGCCGACGGAGGTCAGGAGCCGGTGCAGCTCCTCTCGGCTGCCCAGGATGGCGCTGTCGTCGACCTCGGGGACCTCCCCCTGTCCGGCCAGCCCCTCCTCCAGGTCGGCGACGCAGTCCCTCAGCAGGGCCAGGCGGGCGTCCGGGGCGGTGGCCGCGGGGTCGGCGGCGGTGCCCGGGCGGGCGGCCAGGAGGGCGGCCAGCGGGGAGTCCGCGGCGGCGCGGGCGGCCAGGCCCGCCGCGCCCAGCAGGACGGTGTCCGGGAGGTCGGGGGCGTCGCCCTCGCCCGGCAGGGACAGGGCCGCGGTGAGGCGGTCTCCCGCGGCCAGGGCGCGGCGGACCTGCTCGGCGCGTTCGGCGGTGGCGGCGTCCAGGCGGGCCTCGGCCCCGACCCGCTCGTCGCGGGCGCGCTGGGCGGCCCGCTCCAGCTCGGGCAGGCGGCGGGCGGCGGCCTCGGCGCGGTCGCGGACCTGGGCGCGGGCGGCGTCGAGCTGCTCGTCGGGGACGCCGCGGGCGCGGTCGCCGAGCTCGATCTGGCGGCGCACCGTGATCATGTCGTCGATGGCGGCGGCACGCACGTCCTCGGCCAGGACGCGGTCGGCGCGGGCGCTCCGCCAGGCGTCGATGTGGCGCTCGTGGTCGGCCAGGGTCCAGGCCAGGACCTCCAGGTCGCGCAGCTCCGAGGCGATGAGGACGCGCAGGTGGTCCAGGGCGCGCAGGGAGCTGTCGAGGTCGGCGCGGACGGTGGAGAGGCCGTGCTCGTCCGCGGCGCCGCGCAGCCGGGCGCGGATGCCGAGGAGCTCGGTGCGGGCGGCGTCGGCCGCCCCCGCGGCGGTGTCGTGGGCGCGGCGGGCCGCGGCCGTGTCGGCGCGGGCGATGTCCAGGGCGGCCCAGGCGCGGATGAGCGGGGCCGGGTCGGGCAGGTCGCGGGCGACCTCCAGGAGCTCGGCGTAGGAGTTCTCCAGCCCCCAGCGCCGCTCCCCCGCCTCGGCGAGCAGGGCCTCGGCGATGGCGATGCGGCGGTCGGCGTTGGCGGACTGGCGGTCGCGCGCGCGTTTGCGGGCGGCCTCGCCGATGTACTCGGGCTCGCCCTTGAAGTGGGCGCCGGAGGCGACGCCGAGCCGCCAGGAGCCGGACGTGGACATGGCGCTGACGGTGGCGACCGAGTCGTCGCGGCGGTGCTTGGCCTCGCCGCCCTCCGGGGAGCCCGGGGCGGCGCCGGGTTCGGAGATCAGGGCGATGGAGGCGAGCAGGGCGCGCAGGGAATCGTGGCCCACGCCCCGGTCCGGGACGGCCACCGGGACGAGGGCGTCCAGGAGGGTGCGGCCCTTGGCCGGGCGGGCCGGGGTGAGCATGAGGTCCCGGGTGGCCGGGTCGTAGAGGCCGCCGTCGGCGCGGATCCACCCGGTGAGCAGACCCGAGGCCTCCAGAGCGGCCTCCAGCCCCGCCTGCTCGCGGGTGGAGAGGCCGTCGGCGAAGTCGACGGCGAGGTAGAGGGGGACGCCCTCGGAGTCCGGGCGGGGGTAGGTGGCCCAGGCCGGCCGGTCCGGGGCGTGCTCGGTGCCGCGGGCGCGGCGGTCCGCGAGCTCGGCGAGCTCGTCGGAGAGCCGGCCCTCCTCGCCGACTGCGACGTCGCGGCGGGCCCGCAGCTCCTCCAGCAGGGGGTCGACGGCGGCGTGGGCCAGGCGGGAGACGGTGGCCGGGACGGAGGCGTCCAGGACGCGCAGGGAGTCGGTGATCGGCAGCTCGACGCTGCCCTCCAGCCGGTGGACCGCCTCGCCCAGCGCGTGGGCGTGGCTGGAGTCGCGCAGGCGCGCCGCCCAGGCGCGGACGCCGTCGGCGTAGTCGGCGCTGCGGGCGCGCAGGTCGGCGATGGCGTCCTGTTCGCGGGTGTGGGCGTGCTCCAGGACGGCGTCGGCGCTCTCGGCCTCGCTGGTGAGGGCGACCAGGCGGCGGTCCGCGGCGGCCTCGGCGGTGGTGAGGCCGGTGAGCCGGGCGGCCTGGTCGGCACGGTCGGTGGCGCGGTCGGCGGCGTCGCTGAGGCGGTCGTGCAGGCGGCCCAGGTGCTCGCGCAGGGCGTCGAGGTCGAGGCCCTCGACCGGTTCGCGTTCGACCGCCTGCTCCAGGCCCTGGAGGTCCACGCGGGTGGTGCTCTCGCGGGGGGTGTGGACGGTGGCGGTGGTGTCGGGGACGGCGCCCAGGAGCTCGGCGTCCAGGCCGGCGGCGGTGGCTGCGCGGACCGCCTCGGCGTGGGTCTGGCGCAGGGAGTCCAGGGCGCGGCCGATGGCGTCGGTGTCCTCGCCCAGCAGGTCGATGGTGGTGCGTTCGACCCGTTCGGCGTGCTCGGCGGCGACCCAGGTGGCCTCGGCGGCGCGGATGTAGGCGCCGACCGCCGCGTCCAGGGCGCGGCGCTCGCCGGCGGTGGCCGCCTCGGCGGCCCCGCGGGCGCCGTCGAGGGTGCCCTCGTCGGCCGCGGCGGTGTCGCGGGTGCGGCGGACCTGGTCGCGCTCTTCCGCGATGCGGCTCTCGGCGGTGATGAGCTCGTCGAGCTCGGCGCGCAGCCGGTCGGTCTCGGCGGTGCGCTCGGCGCAGGCGTCGAGCTGCTCGCGGACCTCGGCGACGCGGGCGCGCAGGGAGCCGACCAGGTAGGCGCGGTAGTCGTCCAGGAAGGCGGAGACGCCGTCGCCCGCGGCGGTGAGGGCGTCCTTGTCGGCGCGGGCCTGCTCCAGGTCGGCGATGTTGCGGGCGACCTCGTCCAGGACGGACTCGTCCATGGGCGGCAGCGCCTCGGAGAGGACGCCGACCAGCTCGCCCGCCTCCAGGCGGTCGCCGATGGTGGGGCGGCGCAGCCGGTAGAGCAGGTGGATGAGGTTGCGGTAGCGGACGGAGTCGTCGATGCCGAAGAGGTCGCGCATCACCCGGGCGCGATACGGGACGGCCGAGGTGTAGCAGTTGTCGGCGCCGATCTCCGAGCGCAGGCGGTCGACCGGCTTGGGCCGGCCGTCGACGACGAGGTCGAGGTCGTGGCCGACGCGGCGCTCGGTGACGAAGAACACGCAGCGGGGGTCGGCGTTCCCGACCGCCATGACCGCCGCGCCCAGGGTGAGGTGGCGGGGCTCGGGGGCGTCCTCGTCCGCGTCCGGGCCGCCGGCCGCGGCGGCCAGCAGGGCGGAGGCGGTGGCGGCGCCGCGGGCCGCGCCGTCCAGGCCGCGGTCGCCGCGGGCGGTGGTGAACTCCACCCACAGGTAGCCGAGGCGGATCGCGGGGGCGCCGTCGGCGCCGTCCTCCGGCTCGCCGGGGGCCTCCTCCTCGGGTTCCTCCGGGCCGCCGAGCAGGTCCGGCCCGGTGTCCTCGGGGTCGGGCAGGCGTCCGGCGCGCGGGTCCTCGGCCATGAGCCAGCGCAGGCTGGTGCGGTTGGTGCCGGTGGTGTCCAGGCGGCGGGTGTCGCCGTCCAGCAGGAACGGCAGGAGCATCTCCAGCGCCTTGGACTTGCCCGCGCCGTTGCGGCCGCGCAGCAGCAGGCGGCCCTCGGCGAATTCGAGGACGTGGTCGTCGTACTGCCAGACGTTGCGGATGCCCGCGCGTTCGAGTCGGTAGCGGGGGGTGGCGGCGGGATCAGCCGTCGCCGTCGTCTCCTGGGTCACCACTGGTCGCGCTCACCTTCTCGTTCGCCACCGCTTGCAGCACGGACGCCACCCGATCGAGGTCTCTCCGGGGGTCGGGGGAGTCTTCTTCCTGACCGGAACCGCTCGTTCGGGCGGATTGTGTCCGGCTGTCATGGTCATTGTCCTGGATTCGGGGGACGCGCTCGTCCGTTTCGGACCCGTAGCGGGCGGCCGCCGCGGCGAGGCTCCAGGCCCCGGGCGCGCCGCGGAGCAGGCCCAGCCCGGTCAGCAGGTCCAGCACCAGGGCGCGCATCCGGTCGGGGTCGGGGACCTCGGGTCCCGCGGTGCGGGACCACTCGGCGCGTTCGGGGGCGTCCGCGCCGCAGAACACCGCCAGGGCGGCGTCCAACTCCCGGTCCGGGACGACAACGGAGGTGACGGGGCGGCCGGGGTGCAGGCGGCCGGAGAGGTGGCGGACGAGGGCGAGCGCCGCCTGGCCGACGGGGTCGTCGGAGGGGAAGCCGTCGGCCTCGTCCGGCAGGACGAGGGCGACGCCCTCGGCGCGGACCTCCACGTCGCAGCCCAGCAGGTTGCCCAGGGCCGCGGCGGCCCGCCACTGGTGGGCGGCGAGCCGGTCGCGCTGCCGGTCGGGGAGGTCCTCGCGCAGGACGACGGCGGTCTCGGCCAGGAGGCGGCGCAGGGCGATCTCGCCCTGGTTGTCGCCGTCGGGGTCGACGACCGACGCGGCGGCGAGGAAGGAGTCGGGGTCGTCGGCGGCCCTGGGCGGGTGCGCGGCGACCGCGCGGACGACACGGGTGTGCGGGACCAGCCGGGCGTCGGCCAGGGCGTCGGCGCGGTGGTCGGCGATGCGGCCCTCCTCCTCGGTGAGGGCGCCCAGGCCGGCCAGGAACTCCAGGGCCGCGCAGAAGGCGCGGCGCTCGCCCAGGCCGCGGGCGGGGTCGGCGTCGACGCCCGCCTCGTAGGCGGCCTCGCGGACCCGGTCGGCGAGCTCCCGGACGCCGAGGGGGCCGGTGTCCTCGACCAGCACCGCCAGCGTCAGCGCCAGGTAGGTGTGGGTGCGCGGGGTGAAGGGCGCGCCGGTGGGCCGCGTCAGCGGCGCGGGCGCTCCGGGTCCGCGCTTGACGAGCCGGGCGTGGTCCTCGGCGACGGTCAGGCGGTACCCCAGGACGCGGTGGAAGCGCTGGGTGAGCCATTCGGCGTGCGAGCGGACGAGGGAGAGCTCCGCGGGGTGCGTGCGCTCGGTGAGCAGGGGGCGCGCCATGAGGGCGCGCGCCGCCGCCTGCCGTTCACCGATGAGCGCGGTGTCCTCGCTGTGGATGTCCGTCACCATCACCCCCACGTCCCGGTCCGCGGCCGGTCCCGGCCGGGGCCGGCCGGTCCGGTGCCCCGGTCCTCGTCATCGTCGTTTCGGGCCACGGGCAGCGCCCCGGTGGGCGGGTCCACCGCGATCCCCCCGGGCGGGGTCGCCGTCCGCGGCCACGGGTCCTCCCCGGCGCCGCCCGGGTGCCCGGGGGCGGCCGGGTGGCCCCCGGGGTCCGGTCCGGTCCGGGGCCCCTGGACCGCGGGGAAGCCGTGCGGGGGCGTGGGCGCCTCGTCGTCCGGGGCCGCGTCGCCCGGGGCCGCCAGTGGCAGGCCGCCGGGCGGGGTCGGGGTGTCGTCACCCGACGGCACGGACGGTGTGGGCGCCCCGGACGGCGCGGGCGACCCGGACTGCGCTGATGTCACGGAGGACGCAGGCTGCCCGGTCGTCACAGGCGACGCGGGCGGCACGGAGGACGCAGGCGGCACGGGCTGCCCGGGCTGCGCGGAGGGCACCGGCGTCACGGGTTGCGCGAACGGCGCGGACTGCCCGGACTGCCCGAGCGGCGCAGGTGTCACAGGCGACACGAAGGACTCAGGCGGCACAGAAGACGCAGACAGCCCGGAATGCGCAGGCAGCGCGGGTGACGCTGGCTGCACGAACGACTCGGGCTGCCCGAGCGGCGCAGGTGTCACAGACGACACGGAGGACGCAGGCGGCTCGGGCTGCACAGACGGCGCAGAAGGCTCGGATGGCACGAACGGCACAGGTGACGCGGGCTGCGCGAACGACTCGGGCTGCCCGAGCGGCACGGAGGACGCAGGCGGCTCGGGCTGCACAGACGGTGCAGAAGGCTCGGATGGCGCGGGGGCGGCGGGCGTGGGTGACGCAGACAGCGCAGAGGGCGCGGAGTGCGTGGGTGACACGGGCGACGTGGGCGGGTTCGGCGGCCGGGGGGGCGTCGGGGACGCCGGGGGCTCCAGGAGTCCCGCCGGGATCTCGTGCTGCTCGTACGGGGTCACGCACAGGCGCAGGCCCTCGAGGGTCAGCTCGCCGCCCTCGCCCTGGACGACCACCTCGTACCCGGGCGCGGAGACCACGTGCAGGCGCAGGGCGAACTCCAGGTCGCCCGCCGCGGTGGGGCCGCGGCCCGCGTCGCCGGAGCCGAGCGCCGCGGTGAGGAGCTCCATGAGCACCTCCATGCCCGCCCCGGACAGGTCCAGGTGCGCGCGCGGCCCCGTGGGCCGGGCCAGCAGGGCGCGGACCTGGGCGGCGCCGGTGCGCCTCCAGTGGGCCGACGACTCGGCGGCGTCGCGCAGCCGGGCCTGCTGCGCGCGGTGGTCGCGGACCGGCTCCGGCGGCCGGGTGCCCGGCCGCTCGGTGACGGTGCTGCGGTCGGGTTCGGCCTGCCACCACCCCGTGGTGGCGGCGACGCCCTCGTCGACCCGTCCCCTCAGGTGGCGGGCCGGGTACAGGGCGTAGGCGGCCGCGGCCAGCGCGTCGGCGCGCTCCGGCCCGGCGTCCTCGAACCACGAGGCCAGGCGCAGCAGCGCGGCGCGGCCGTGGCGTGGCGCCGGCCGTTCGCCGCCGCTTCGTTCGTCGTCCGCGCGGTCATCCGCCCACTGGTTGAGTCCCACACCTCAGCAGGGTAGAGACCTCGGGGACGGCGCACGTCGGGTTCTCCCCCTCAGCCCCCTCGAATCACCGCCGGTGACCTGGGATTATGGCTGTTTGAGGAACTTTGGCATCATTCTCGCGGGCACTCCCGTCCGGGTGTTCCCGGTCACTCCTGGGCCGGGTACCCGAGCCGGCCGCCGTCGGCGTCCTCCAGTGCCCGGCGCACCCCGTCGGTCATGTCCTCGTCGTACTCGGTGATCGTGTAGGTGGTGAAGTAGCGGGTCCCCCCGACGTCGACCGGGTCGCCCAGCTCGACCTCCACCTCGTACGGGTCGTTCTGGCACCCCTGCTCCATGCACCAGGTGCCGAGGAGGTCGCCCTCCCCCCGCGCCCGGTCCTGCGACCACTCGTCCCACTCCATCCCGGAGAAGGTCGTGAACTCGGTGGCGACGTACTCGGTCGGCCTGCGGTCGTCGAACCCCTGCTCGTCCCCGTACCGGTTGAGGACGTACGCCCCGGTGCCGTCCGTCGGGGCCTGCGCCGTCGGCTCCTGCGGGGTGGCGCTCGGGGCCGCCCCCTCCTCCGGCTCCTGCGCGCTCTCTCCCCCGCACCCGGCGACCGCCGCCGCGACCGCCGCGGCGGCGACCCACGGTCCGATGCCCCGCATGACCCCTCCTCGTTGCGACGAGGCCCCCCGGCTCGCGCCGGGGGGCCTCTGGATACCGCTCTTTCCCGTCAACGGGGCTCGGGCCCCGCCGTCACCACCAGGTGGTGACTAGTTGTAGCCGTTGCCGCCATCGCGGTCGTGGCTGACGTTGGTGCTCGCCGGGCCGTTGACGCAGTCGCCGGTGGTCTGCGGCGACAGGATCGGCACGTTGGCCCCGACCAGGCCCACCGCCAGCTCGGTGTTGCAGAGCTGGATCGGGACGAGCTGCAGGTTCTGGTTGAACTGCTGGTCGCCACCGTGGGAGGCGGACGCCGGGGACGCGGCGAGGACCGCACCGAGCGCGATGCCTGCGACCGCACCGGCGATCGAGAACTTGCGCAGCATGGCGGTACCCCCTAGTCGATGTTGGTGCTGACCGGGCCGTTGATGCAGTCGCCGGTGGTGTCGGGCGACAGGATCGGCACGTTGACACCGGCGAGCAGGCCGACGGCCAGGTCGGTGTTGCACAGCTGGACCGGGATCGCCTGCAGGTTCTGGTTGTACTGCTGGTCACCGCCGTGGGAGGCGGAGGCCGGGGCGGCGAACAGCGCGGCGCCCAGGGCGATCCCCGCGACGGCGGTCGTCGTGACGAGCTTGCGAAGCATTTCGGGATCTCCTAGTCGATGTTGGTGCTGATCGGGCCGTTGACGCAGTCGCCGGTGGTCTGCGGCGACAGGACCGGGATGTTCACGGCGACCAGGCCGACGGCGGCGCTGGTGTTGCACAGCTGGACCGGAACCGCCTGCAGGTTCTGGTTGTACTGCTGGTCGCCACCGTGGGAGGCCGAGGCCGGGGTCGCGACGAGAACGGCGCCGAGAGCGGCACCCGCGACGAGGCCGGCAACGCCGAGCTTACGCAGCATTGAATTACCTTTCGAAAAGATTTGAGGCAAGATCGCAGTCGGGCTATTGCCGGAACTAGCTGATGTTGGTGCCGATGGGGCCGTTCACGCAGTCGCCGGTGGTCTGCGGCGACAGGATCGGCACGGTGACGGCGACCAGACCGACGCTGCCGGTCAGGTTGCAGGACTGGATCGGCACCAGCTGGAGGTTCTGGTTGAACTGCTGGTCACCGCCGTGCGAAGCGTGCGCGGGAGCTCCGAGGAGGAGCGCGCCCATCGCGGCACCGGCGACCAGGCCAGCAGCGGCCATCTTCTTGATCATGACTTCCCCCGGAAATCGTCGAGGTGTTGACAGAAAAAGACGCAGGCGCTTCTTGCACCTGTGTCGCGGTGGACTGTGGCAATCATCAACCGCCCCCCGTTTTTTGTCAACGCCGAAACCCCCGGAACTCAATTGTCCATTTTGTCGGGAGAATTCTTTTTGCCGGTCCGGCGAATCCTTTTTTTGGTTCCTTTTCCGACACACCGCCCCGGGGGCGTTACCCGGCCGTGTCCCGTCCGCTATAGAGCCGCGACCGACCGAATCCCGTTCACTCTGAGCGATGGAACCGTAACGACCGGTTCGTCCGCGTTCCGAAGCCGTTGTGTGATCCGGCTCTCATCCGCGCGTTCGGAGCGGGGGAAGGTCCGGAAACGCGACGGGGCCCCGACACCTGACGGTGTCGGGGCCCCGGTCCCAGTGTGGCAGGTCAAGGATTCGAACCTTGGAAGGCTAAGCCGACGGATTTACAGTCCGCTCCCATTGGCCGCTCGGGCAACCTGCCTGGGCTGCGACTTCGCGGTTCCGCGCGTCGCATGAACGAGAATAGCGGATGTTCCCCCCGAACCTGAAATCGGTTTCTCCGGCGTGCCCCGGTCCGCCCCTCGAGCGCCCCGAACCGGGTCCCCACTAAGCTCTGGGACCATGCCCGCGCCGCCGCCGGCCGGGTTCCGACCGATCGCGCGGGTGCCCTCGGGCGCCCGCCACCCATGACAGACCCAGCAACGGGGTGTGAGAACGTGGCCGCCGAATCCAGCTTCGACGTCGTGTCCAAACTCGACCGCCAGGAAGTCGACAACGCCCTGAACCAAACGGGCAAGGAGCTCTCCCAGCGGTTCGACTTCAAGGGCACCGGGACCACCATCTCCTGGCAGGGCGAGGACGGCATCGAGATCCGCAGCACCTCCGAGGAGCGCGCCGCGGCCGCCCTCGAGGTCTTCAAGGAGAAGCTGGTCAAGCGCAAGCTGTCCCTGAAGATCCTCGACGCCGCCGACGAGCCCAAGATCTCCGGCAAGGAGTACCGCCTGCCGATCGGCCTCAAGGAGGGCATCACCTCCGAGGACGCCAAGAAGATCTCGAAGCTGATCCGCGACGAGGGCCCCAAGGGCGTCAAGGCCCAGATCCAGGGGGACGAGCTGCGCGTCAGCTCCAAGAAGAAGGACGACCTCCAGGCCGTCCAGAACCTCATCAAGGAGAAGGACTTCGACCTGGCGCTCCAGTTCGTGAACTACCGCTAGGCCGCTGGTCCGTGTTCTCCGGGCCTCCGCTCCGGTCCGTGTCCGGCGCCTGCTGAAGGCCGGGGGCCTTCGGCCCCGCCGGCGCCCCCGGCCCCGCGGTGGCGCGGGAGGGCGTCGAAGCCCCGGGCCGGCGCGGAGCGCACGGCACCGAACGGCCGCCGGGCCTCCGGGGCGGTCCCGCGGCCTCCGGGTCCGCGGAACGCCGAACGGCCGCCCCTGAGGGGCGGCCGTTCGGCGTTCCGCGGTATCGGCGGGGGTCGGCGGGCGGGAGCGGTGTCAGCCCAGGTCCCAGCCCCTGCGGAGGGCGCGCAGCCGCCGCACCCGCTCCGCGGTGGGCGGGTGGGCCGCGAACAGCCGCCAGGCCCCCGTGGGGAACGGGTTGGTGGTCATCAGGTGCGCCGCGGGCAGCAGCGTCCGCTGCCGGGGCAGCGGGTGCTCGCGCATGCCCGCCTCCAGCTTGAGCAGGGCCGAGGCCAGCGCCTCCGGGTCCCCGGTGGTCCGCGCCGCCTGCTCGTCGGCCCGGAACTCGCTGCGCCGCCCCGCTCCGGCGCGCACCACCAGGAACGCGACCGGCGCCAGCAGCGCCACCAGCAGCCCGCCCAGCAGCTCGGGGACGTCCATCTCCTCCGAGTCGCCCAGCGGCACCAGGAAGGCGACCGCGCTCAGCGCGGTGATGAGCCCCGTGAGCGTGACGGTCACCGAGCCGGCCAGGGTGTCCGCGGCCTTGATGTGCGCCAGTTCGTGGGCGATGACGGTGCGCAGCTCGCGCTCGTCGAGCGTCTCCAGCAGCCCGGTCGTGCAGCACAGCGCAGCCCGGCGGCCCGTCCCGGTCGCGAACGCGTTGGGCGAGCGGATCGGCGACAGGTACAGCCGCGGCATGGGCTGGCGGGCGGCCGTGGCCGTCTCCCGCACCGTCCGGTACAGGTCGGGCTTCTCGATCTCCCCCACCGGCCGGGCCCGCATGGCGCGCAGCGCCAGCGAGTCCCCGAACAGGTGCACCAGGATCCCGGCGGCCACCACCACCGTCACGGCGAACTGGAACCCCTTGCCGGCGGCGCACAGCCAGCCCGCGAGGAGGAGGACCGCCGAGACGCCGGTGAACAGACCGACCGCGCGCGCCGCACCGACGTGCACGCCGCCACCTCCCCGCTCTCTCGTCCCTGTATGTGTACATGGTGATGAACGTGCGGATCGGGGTCCCGCGTTCCCGGTTCGGACGGCCTCCCCGGGCGGCCCGTCCCACGTGGCGGCCGCAGGGCCGGATCCCGGCCACGGCGGCCGCGGCGCCCGCCCTCCGCACCGCCCACGGCGCACATGTGACAATCGCCACCCGGCAGCGGTCCGCGCCGCCCCGACGACCTATAGTGCGAACGTGGCCCTGATCACTCCCTGCGCGAGGCCGCGGACACCGCTCCGCGTCCGCGCGCGGTCGTGCCTCGCCGCGTTCCCCAGGGTTGGCGCACCCGGTGGACGCGGGGGCCGCACTCCCCGTCCGTGTCCTCGCAGGACCGGGGGGCCGCCCCGCAGCGGTGCGCCCCGGCCGGAGGGCTGACACTCACAAGCGCCGCCGCCCCGACAACCGGCGGCCGAGGAGGTCGTCGATCTCAGTGTCCAAACAGATCGAACAGCTCGACCGCGTCGTCATCCGCTTCGCCGGGGACTCCGGCGACGGGATGCAGCTGACCGGTGACCGCTTCACCCAGGAAACGGCCGCGTTCGGCAACGACCTGTCGACCCTGCCGAACTTCCCCGCGGAGATCCGTGCGCCCGCCGGGACCCTGCCCGGTGTCTCCAGCTTCCAGCTGCACTTCGCCGACCACGACATCATGACCCCGGGCGACGCCCCGGACGTCCTGGTGGCCATGAACCCGGCGGCGCTGAAGGCCAACCTGGCCGACCTGCCACGCGGCGCCACCGTGATCGCCAACACCGACGAGTTCACCAAGCGCGCCCTGACCAAGGTCGGCTACGCCGCCGACCCGCTCACCGACGGGACCCTGGACGGGTTCAAGGTGAGCGCGGTACCGCTGACCTCCATGACGGTGGAGGCCCTGAAGGGCCTGGACATCTCCAAGAAGGACGCCGAGCGCGCCAAGAACATGTTCGCGCTGGGCCTGCTGTCGTGGATGTACAACCGGCCGACGGAGGGCACGACGGCCTTCCTGAAGTCCAAGTTCGCCAAGAAGGCGGACATCCTGGAGGCCAACCTCACCGCGTTCCAGGCGGGCTGGAACTTCGGCGAGACCACCGAGGACTTCGCGGTCTCCTACGAGATCAAGCCCGCCCGGCTGCCCGCCGGCACCTACCGCAACATCACCGGGAACCTGGCCACCGCCTACGGGCTCATCGCCGGTTCGCGGCGGTCGGGACTGCCGCTGTTCCTGGGCTCCTACCCGATCACCCCGGCCTCGGACATCCTGCACGAGCTGTCCCGGCACAAGGCGTTCGGGGTGCGCACGTTCCAGGCCGAGGACGAGATCGCCGGCGTGGGCGCCGCCCTGGGCGCGGCGTTCGGCGGGGCCCTGGGGGTGACCACCACCTCGGGGCCGGGCATGGTGCTCAAGCAGGAGACGGTGGGGCTGGCGGTGATGACCGAGCTGCCGCTGGTCATCGTCGACGTGCAGCGGGCCGGGCCGAGCACCGGTATGCCCACCAAGACCGAGCAGACCGACCTGCTGATGGCGCTCCACGGGCGCAACGGCGAGTCGCCGCTGCCGGTGGTGGCACCGGCCTCCCCGGCCGACTGCTTCGCGACGGCCCTGGAGGCGGTGCGGATCGCCGTCACCTACCGGACGCCGGTGATCATGCTCTCCGACGGGTACCTGGCCAACGGCTCGGAGCCGTGGCGGCTGCCGGAGGTGGCCGACCTGCCGGTGATCGAGCCGGGGTTCGCGACGGAGCCCAACGGGCCCGACGGGGCCTTCCTGCCGTACCTGCGCGACGAGGAGACCCTGGCCCGGCCCTGGGCGGTGCCGGGCACCGCCGGGCTGGAGCACCGGATCGGCGGCATCGAGAAGCACGCCGAGACGGGCGACATCTCCTACACCCCGGCCAACCACGACCTGATGGTGCGCACCCGGCAGGCCAAGGTGGACGCCATCGCCCGCGACATCCCCGAACTGGAGGTGGACGATCCCGGCGGGGAGGCCCGGGTGCTGGTCCTGGGCTGGGGCGGCACCTACGGGTCGATCACCGCGGGGGTCCGCCGGGTGCGCCGCACCGGCCGCCGGGTCGCGCAGGCGCACCTGCGCCACCTCAACCCGTTCCCGGCGAACCTGGGCGAGGTGCTGGGCCGCTACGACCGGGTGGTCGTGCCGGAGATCAACCTGGGCCAGCTGGCCCTGCTGCTGCGCGGCCGGTTCCTGGTCGACGTCATCGGTTACAACAAGGTCCGCGGCCTGCCGTTCAAGGCGGAGGAGCTGGCGGGAGCGCTTCAGGAGGTCATCGACCGTGACTGAGCACACGCAGGGGGACGGCGGCTTCGCGGGGCTCCGGCTGGTGCCCAAGACCGACACCGCCTACAAGATGAAGGACTTCAAGTCCGACCAGGAGGTGCGCTGGTGCCCGGGGTGCGGCGACTACGCGATCCTGGCCGCGTTCCAGTCGTTCCTGCCCCAGCTGGGGGTGCCGCGCGAGAACATCGTGATCGTGTCGGGGATCGGCTGCTCCTCCCGGTTCCCGTACTACCTGAGCACGTACGGGGTCCACTCGATCCACGGCCGCGCCCCGGCGATCGCCACCGGCCTGGCCACCAGCCGCCCCGACCTGTCGGTGTGGGTGGTCACCGGTGACGGCGACGGGCTGTCGATCGGCGGCAACCACCTGATCCACGCCCTGCGCCGCAACGTGAACATCAACGTGCTGCTGTTCAACAACCGGATCTACGGGCTGACCAAGGGCCAGTACTCGCCCACCTCCGAGGCCGGCAAGATCACCAAGTCGTCGCCGGTGGGGTCGCTGGACCACCCGTTCAACCCGGTGTCGCTGGCGCTGGGCGCGGAGGCCACGTTCGTGGCGCGGTCGGTCGACTCCGACCGCAAGCACCTGACGTCGGTGCTGCGGGCGGCGGCCGAGCACCCGGGCGCGTCGTTCGTGGAGGTGTACCAGAACTGCCCGATCTTCAACGACGACGCGTTCGAGCCGCTGAAGGACCCGCGGGCCGGGGACACCCGGCTGCTGCGGCTGGAGCACGGCGAGCCGCTGCGCCTGGGCGACGGCCGGGGCGTGGTCGCCGGGGAGTACGGCGGCCTGGAGGTGGTGGACGCGGAGTCCGCGGGCGAGGACCGGGTGATCCGCCACGACGCGCACCGGGAGGACCCGGGGTACGCGTTCGCGCTGTCGCGGCTGGACCGCCCGGCGTTCGAGCACGTGCCGATCGGGGTGTTCCGGGACGTGCGCCGTCCCACCTACGACGACCTGGTCAACGAGCAGATCGCCGACGCCCGCGCCGAGCGCGGCGACGGGGAGCTGGCGGCCCTGCTCGCGGGCGGGGACACCTGGGTCGTCGACTAGGGCGTGTTCTCTCGGGCCCCTGCTCCGGCACGCCCGTTGGCGGGCGGGGGCCTTCGTCCCCGCCCGCGCGTCGCGGGTCCCCCGGGCGCGCGGCCCCGGGCTCGCGGCCCCCGGGCGCACCGGAGGGCGTTCGCAGGAACGGCCCCCGGAGACACGGCGCGGTCGCCCGCGGCCCGCTCCCGCCTCCCGGCGGGGGCGGGCCGTCCGCATTCCCCCGCCGGGGTGTGGCGCACGACCGGGCGCCGGGAGCCCCGCGGGGGCGGAGCCCGGGTTTAGGGTGCCGGTATGCGTATCGTCATCGCCGGGGGACACGGGAAGATCGCGCTGCGGCTGGCCGGGCTGCTGGCCGCGCGCGGGGACGAGCCCGTCGCCCTCATCCGCAATCCCGACCACTCGCAGGACGTCGTCGACGCGGGCGCCGAGCCCGTGCTGATCGACCTGGAGAAGGCCACCGTCACCGAGCTGACGGAGAAGGTCATGAACGCCGACGCCGTGGTGTTCGCCGCGGGCGCCGGGCCGGGCAGCGGGGCCGCCCGCAAGGAGACCGTCGACCACAGGGCCGCGGTGCTGACCGCCGACGCCGCCTCGCTGGCCGGGGTGCGCCGCCTGGTCCAGGTCTCCGCCATCGGCGTGGACAACCCGCTCCCGCCCGACAGCGACGAGGTGTGGGCCGCCTACGTGGAGGCCAAGCGCGCGGCCGACGCCGACCTGCGCGAACGCACCCTGGAGCTGGACTGGACGATCCTGCGCCCGGGACGCCTCACGGACGAGCCCGGCACCGGCCGGGTGGCCCTGGGCGAGAAGGTGGAGCGCGACTCGGTGACCCGGGACGACGTCGCCGCCGTGATCGTCGCCCTCTTGGACGAACCGGAGACGGTCGGGAGGGTTCTCAACCTCGTGAACGGTGAGACGCCCGTCGTCGAGGCCGTCCGCGCCGCCGCCCGCTGAAAGCCGAACGCGGCCGCTCAGAGCGGCCGCTTCCGTCCTTCTGTGGCCAGATGGACCCATAGAAGGCATGATGGTTGGCGGAACCCGGCGGAGTCCCGCCACGGTTGGACGCGGATGACCGGGTATAGCAGCCCGACGGGTACTGACGGCTCCTACAGAGCAGATGGGTACGGTTATTCATGAGCGTCACACAGGTCGTGAGGGACAGCACGGTCGTCGAGCACGCCAAGGTCGCGGCGCAGCAGAAGCGGCGGATGTTCATCATCCAGCTGGAGATCAACGCCTACGACGAGGCCTCCAGCAAGCTGCGCCCGGGCCTGACCCGCATCCTGGAGGGGATCGAGGAGGCCGGCTGGCGGCTGGACCTGATCACCCCGGGTGAGGACGGCGAGAAGGACAAGCCGACCCGCATGTTCATCTTCCGCCCGGACCCCGAGGCCAAGAAGAAGGACGCCGCGCAGCAGCAGGAGGCGCAGCAGCCGGAGCCGTCGGGCCAGCAGCAGGCCTACCCGCAGCACACCGGGGCCCAGCCGGACCCCTACGCGGGTTACGGACAGCAGCAGGGCTACGGCCAGCAGCAGTACCCCGGTTACGACCAGCAGCAGTACCCGGGCTACGGGCAGCAGCCGGGCTACGGCCAGCAGCAGCCCGGATACGGGCAGCAGTACCCGGGTTACGGACAGCAGCAGGGCTGGTGACCCCGACCCCTCGGTGAGGGGTGCGAAAGGGGCCCGTGCGGTGAGCCGCACGGGCCCCTTTCGCGTGCGCGGGGGGCGGGCGGGGGCGCGTGCGGGCGGGCGGATCTCTCGGTTCTGTAACACGGAGGGGGTCCGTCCTCCGACATGTCCTTCATGTCGGACAGGAACCCGAGAAAACCTCGAAGAAACTCTGGATTCTTCCCTCAAAGTACTCCGGGCATGCGGATGACTACGCTAAGTTAATTCCGGCGGCTACAGCCACCCCGTTAGTGAGCTTCCGAAAGGTTTCCACGATGACCCGCATCGCCAAGATCTCCGGCCTCGTCCTCGCCACCGGCCTCGCCTTCGGCGCGATGACCGGCACCGCCGCGGCCGACAACAACGCCAACGTCCAGAACCTCACCATCCCGGTGTGCGTGGACGTTCTCCAGGCCGCGGGCGTCAGCGCCGACGGCTGCAACGTCGTCAGCTGGGACGCCACCTCCGGCATCGCCGCCGGCTAGCCGGCCCCGGCGGCCCCCGCGGCCGCCGACCCGGGACGTCGCCGTCCCGCCCTGCACGACCTTCACACCCGTAACCGAAAAGGAGCTACACCATGAAGCGCTTCGCCTCCGTCTCCGGCCTCATCCTCGCCACCGGCCTCGCCTTCGGCGCGATGACCGGCACCGCCGCGGCCGACAACAACGCCGACATCCAGAACATCACCGTGCCCATCTGCGCCGACGTGATCACCTTCTCGCTGGTCAGCATGGACGGCTGCAACGTGGTCTCCAACGAGTCCACCTCGGGCATCGTGGCCCTGGACTAGTCACGGCCCCGTGGCCGAGGGCGGAGGCGGTCGACACGCCCCGCCCTCGTGCGAACCGGTTCCAAGCGTGAACTCCGGCGCGGTCCGGCCTGCACCCGGCCCGCGCCGTTCGCGTGTCCGGGGCCGGGCGCGCCCGCCCGGCCCGACGGTTCAGGAGCCGCAGGCCGTGAGCGGGACCCCGGCCACCCCGTCCGTGCGCAGCCGGGCGTGCGTGCCCGTGTCGAAGCGCTCGTCGCCGTAGTGCAGCTTCTGCCTCTCGATCCCCTCCGGGCGGAACCCCGCGCGCCGCGCCACCAGGCAGGAGGCCGGGTTGTTGAGCCGGTGGCCCAGCTCCAGCCGGAACAGGCCGGTCTCCGCGAAGGCGTACTCGGCGACCAGCAGGGCCGCCGCCGTGGCCGCCCCGCGCCCGCGGGCGTCGGCGTGCACCCAGTAGGACACCCAGCCCAGGTCGTGAGCGCGGCTGGTCACCGACACCTGCACGTGCCCCAGGGCGACGCCCGTCCCGTCCGTGACGGCGAACCCGAACGCGTCGCCCGCCTCGGCGGCCGTCCGCTGACGGCCGATCCAGGCCAGCGCTTCCTCCCCGGTGGCGGGGACCTCCGGGGACTGCCAGGCCAGCCCGGGTTCGGCGAAGGCCGACAGCAGGCGTTCGGCGTCGCCCGGCTCCCAGAGCCGCAATCGGTACATCCGTCCCACTCCTCGTTCCGTTCCGCGGATGTCGTCCCGCGGGAAGGACACCCACGGAATCATCCCCCGGCGGGTGTCACACCGGGGGGTGCGTGGTACGTCTTCTGTGTCATGACGACCGATACCTCCGACGCCGCCGGTGTCTTCGAAGCCCACCGTTCGGCGCTGACCGGGGTCGCCTACCGGATCCTGGGCACCGCCTCCGACGCCGAGGACGTGGTCCAGGAGGCGTGGCCGCGCTGGTCCGGCGCCGACCGGGCCGGCATCGAGGACCCGCGCGCCTACCTCGTCACCATCGTCTCGCGGCTGGCCATCGACCGGCTGCGCAGCGCCCGCGCCCGCCGGGAGTCCTACGTGGGCGAATGGCTGCCCGAGCCCGTGAGCGACCTGCCCGACGGCGCCGACCGGGCCGAGCTCGCCGACACCGTGGAGTTCGCGTTCCTGGTGGTACTGGAGACGCTCAGCCCGCTGGAGCGCGCGGTGTTCGTGCTCCGGGAGGCCTTCCAGATGCCGTACGCGGAGATCGCCGAGATCATCGAGCGCAGCGAGTCCGCCACCCGGCAGCTGTCCCGGCGCGCCCGCGACCACGTGCGCGAGCGCCGGCCGCGGTTCGAGGCGGACCGGTCGGCGCGGCGGCGCATCACCGAGCGCTTCCTCCGGGCCTGCGTGGAGGGCGACCTGGACGGGCTCAAGGGGCTGCTCGCCGAGGACGCCACCCTGGTCGGGGACGGCGGCGGCAAGGCCAGGGCGCCGCTGCGGGTGCTGCTGGGCCGGGACAAGGTCGGCCGGTTCCTGATGGCGCTGCCGGGGAGCTTCGAGAAGTTCCTGGCGTCGATCGGCGCGCCGGCGGCGGACATCCGCGTGGAGGTCGGCGAGGTCAACGGGGCCCCGGCCCTGATCTGCGCCGCCGCGGGCCGGATCGTCGCCGCGGTCGTCCTGGACGTGGACGGCGGCCGGATCCGGAACGTGTACCTGGTGGCCAACCCCGACAAGATGTCACATCTGCGCCTGCCCGATCCGTCCTAGGGGGTATGGAACTCACCGTTGTGGGCGGTGGCCTCGCCGGTCTGACCGCGGCCATCGCCGGCGCCGAGAGCGGCGCCTCCGTGACCCTGTACGAAGCACACTCCACCCCGGGCGGACGGGCCCGGGCGACCGACCCGCCGTACGTGGCCAACGAGGGGCCGCACGTCCTGTACGGCGACGGGTTCGCCGCGCAGTGGCTGCTGGAGCGGGACCTGGTCCCGGCGTACCGCCGGTTCCCGCTGGCGGCGGTCCCCGGGGTGAGGATGCGCGAGGACGGCCGGGTGCGGTCGGCCCTGTCGCCCGCGCTGCTGGGCGCGGCCGCGCGCCGGCGCCTGCGGGCCCCGCACGACCGCGACTTCGGGTCCTGGGCGCGCGAGCACCTGGGCGAGAGGTCCGCGCGGGTGGCCGCGAACTACATGGGGGTGGCGCTGTTCGACCACGACCCCTCGCGGCTGTCGGCGGAGTTCGTGTGGGAGAGGTTCCAGCGGGTGCTGTCGCCGAAGCGGCCGGCGCCGCTGTACCTGGTGGGCGGCTGGACCGCGCTGGTCGACCGGATGGCCCGGCGGGCCCGGGAGATGGGCGTTCGGGTCGAGACGGGGGCGCGGGTGGACGCGCTGCCCGGGGACCGGCCGGTGATCGTGGCGACCTCCCTGGCGTCGGCCCGCGCGCTGCTGGGCGACCCGTCGCTGGAGTGGGAGAGCGGACACGCGCTGCTCGTGGACCTGGGGCTGCGCCGGGGGCGGGACCCGTTCGTGGTGTTCGACGCCGACGAGTGCGGTTTCGTGGAGCGGTACACGCGGGTGGACCGCACGCTCGCCCCCGAGGGCGAGGAGCTGGTGCAGGCGCAGATCCCGGTGCGGCCCGGGGAGTCCCGGACGGCGGTGACCGACCGGCTGGAGCGGCTGCTGGACATGTCGCTGCCGGACTGGCGGAGCCGGGTGACCTGGCGCCGCGACCAGGTCGCCAGGGGGCGCACCGGGGCGCTGGACCTGCCGGGCACCACGTGGCGCGACCGCCCGGCGGTCGACCGGGGGGACGGCGTGTACCTGGCGGGGGACTCGGTGGCCGCGCCCGGCCTGCTGGGCGAGGTCTCGGTGGCGAGCGCGGTCCGCGCCGCCACGGCGGCGGTCTCGGCCCGCGCCCCCCGCTCCGTCTGACCACCGCCGGGGCCGGGGGCGGACCGCCACCCCCGGCCCGCGGTCAGGCGGGGCGGTGGCAGACGGCCTCGACGTTGTGGCCGTCGGGGTCGCGGACGAACGCGCCGTAGTAGTGCTCGTGGTACTCGGGCCACACCCTCGGCTCGTGCAGCACCTCGGCCCCGGCGGCGACCGCCGCCTCGAAGAAGCCGTCCACCGCGGCCCGGTCGGGGGCGGTGAAGGCGATGTGCGATTCGCGGAAGCCCCCGCCGGTGCGGTGCGGGCCGACCCAGAAGTCGGGCGCCCGGCCGGCGCCGTACCCGATGGCCTCCCCGAGGACGAGGAGGCGTCCGCCGCCCAGGGGCGCCAGGACCGCGTCGTAGAAGGCGGCGCTGGCCGCGACGTCGTCGGTTTGGATGATCAGATGGTCCAGCATCCTCCGAGTGTGCCATCCGTCACCGACGCTCCCGGGGCGTTCGTCGCCCCCTCCCGGACGCCGTGTCACGGAACCCGGGGTCACCGGGGCACGGGGTCTCCGGGGCACGGGGTCTCCGGAGCACGCGGTCAGGCGACCCAGCGGTAGCGGTGCTCGGGGCGCCCGGCCGAGCCGTAGCGCATGCGCAGCTCGGCGCGGCCGTCGGCGCACAGGTACTCCAGGTAGCGGCGCGCGGTCACCCGGGAGACGCCCGAGCGCTCGGCCACGTCCGACGCGGACAGGTCGCCGTCGGCGTCGCGCAGCACCCCCGCGACCAGCTCCGCCGTGGCCGAGGTCAGGCCCTTGGGCAGCGAGCGTCCGCCCGGGGGGCGCAGCAGGCCGAACAGCCGGTCCACGTCCTGCTGGGTGGCCTCCCCCGCGGAGTCCATCTGGCGGTGGGCCACCGCGTAGCGTTCGAGCTGGTCGCGCAGGGCGCTCAGGGGGAACGGCTTGAGGAGGTAGTGCACCGCCCCGCCGTGCAGGGCGTCGCGGACCTGGGCGATGTCGCGCACCGCCGTGATCATGAGGAAGTCGGTGCGGCGGGCCTCGTCGGCGGCGGCCGCGCGCAGCGTCCGCATCACCTCGATCCCCGACGCGTCGGGCAGGTGCAGGTCGAGCAGCACCAGGTCCGGGCGGTGGCCGCGGATCTGGGCGAGGGCGGTCGCCGCCGTGTGCGCCACCCCCACCGCGGTGAACCCGGGCAGCGACTCCACCAGGTCCTGGTGGTTGCGGGCCACCCGCACGTCGTCGTCCACGACCAGGACGCGGATCACCGGTCCTCCCCCGCGGCCCCAGTGCCCTCCGGGGCGCCCGCGGAGGCCCGCTCGGCCGCGGGCAGGTAGGCGGTGAACACCGCGCCCTCCTCACCGTCGGGCGCCTCCATCTCCACGCTCCCCCCTCTGCCCTCGCACACCTGCTTGACCAGGGCCAGGCCCAGCCCGCGCCCGCCCGCGTCCCGGGACGCCTTGGTGGTGAACCCGAGGCGGAAGATCTCCTCGGCGATCCCGTCGGCCACCCCGTGCCCGGAGTCCGTCACCCGGATCTCCAGCAGGTCGTGCGGCGGCCCGTCCGCCCCGGCCCGGTGCAGGCGCACCATCAGCTCCACCCATCCCCGGCCGCCGCCCGCGACGGCGTCCAGCGCGTTGTCCACCAGGTTGCCCAGCACCAGCAGGGCGTCGGCCCGCAGCCCCCGGTCCAGTGCGGGCACCTCCGTCATCGGGGAGATCCGCAGGTCCACCCCGATCTCGGCGGCCTGCGCCGACTTGGCGATGACCAGGGCGGCCACCGCCGAGTCCGCGACGTGCTCGGCGATGCCCGTGCTGGTGCGGGTGTGCGCCGCCGACAGGTCCGCCAGGTAGGCGCGGGCCTCCTCGTGGGCGCCCAGGTCGAGCAGCCCG
Organism: Nocardiopsis sp. MT53; assembly: GCF_019598965.1. NCBI lineage: Bacteria > Bacillati > Actinomycetota > Actinomycetes > Streptosporangiales > Nocardiopsidaceae > Nocardiopsis > Nocardiopsis sp. MT53. The sequence continues at coordinate 1,367,035 of NZ_CP080599.1, forward strand.
GCGAGCGTGTGCATCCGGTTCGCGAACTCGTGGGTCTGGGCCCGCAGCCCCCGGGTGACGGTGCGGGCGCCGTCGAGCTCGCCGGTGAGCCGGTCCAGCTCGGTGCGGTCCCGGAAGGTCACGACCGCGCCGGTCTCCTCGCCCCGGATCCGGACCGTCCTGCGGTTGGCGACCAGGATGCGGTCGCCGGAGAGCAGGAGCAGGTCCCTGCCCCGGTCGGCCCCCGAGACGATGTCGCGGACCCGCTCCGAGGCGCCGAGTTCGTCCAGGGTACGCCCCTCGGCGCCGTCGGGGAGCCCCAGCATCGCGCGGGCCGGGGGGTTGGCGAAGACGAGCCGGCCCTGCGCGTCGACGGCGAGCACGCCCTCGCGGACGGCGTGCAGGAGCGCCTCCCGGCTCTCCAGCAGCGCGGTGATGTCGGCCGGTTCCAGCCCGTGGGTCTTGGTCCTGACCTGGCGGGACAGCGACCACGCGCCGATCACGCCCAGGCCCAGGACCACGACGACCGTGCCCAGGACGGCGGGGACGGCGGCGCGCGCCTCGGTGGCGGCGTCGGAGCTGAGTATGCCCAGGGAGACGTAGGCGACCACCTCGCCGCGGGCGTCGCCGCCGTTGACCGATCCGCCGCCGGAGAACACGGGGACCTTGGCCCGGACCGTGCGCCCCTGGGTGCCGGTCTCCACCCCCGTCCACTCCTCCCCCCGCGCCGCCGGCCCGGGCGGGGTGGACACCATCTCCCCTATGCGGTCCTTGTCCGGGTGGGTGTAGCGGATGCCCTGGGGGGAGGCGATGACCAGGTACTCCACGTCGGTGGCGGAGGCGATCCGGTCCGCCGTCGGGTCCAGGGCAGCGGCCGGGTCGCGGGACTGCACGCCCTCCACGACCGCGGGCATGACGGCGACCGCCCGGGCCACGCTGAGCACGCGCTCGGTGTACTGCCGGTCGGTGTGCCGGTCGAGGTGGAACACCCACAGGGAGCCGACGGCGACCAGGGCCGCGGCGAGCAGGAGCACGTAGCCGACGAACAGGGAGCCGGTCAGGGACAGGCGGGGACGGGTGCGCGGGGCGGTGGTGCGCGGCGGCCGTCGCAGGATGCGCGCGGTCATGCCGGGGCCTTCCGGGAGGGGATCGGTGCGGTCGCGGTGTCGGCGTCGTGGTCGCGGCGCCGGCGGGACGCCTTCCGGGTCTGGGAAGGCCCAGGTGGGCGCCCCGTTCGGCTGCTCGTCACGAACAATACGACCAATATGACGCCAGTTTTAACAACACTCTTACACGGGCGTGCGCCGCGTCACACTGTGACCCGGCTCTCCTCGTTCCCGCACGGCGAGGGGGCGAACGAGGTCGGAAGGAGACAGCGATGCGCGAACGCGGCGTGCCGCTCCGTGTCGCGGGCGGGCTCTGCGCCCTCCTGCTGGTGGGGACAGCACTGTTCGACGTGCGCCAGAGCGCGGCGTCGGGCACCGGTGAGCAGGAGAAGCTCCTGCTCATCGCACCCGCCGCACCGGGCGGTGGATGGGACACCCTGGCCAGGGAGATGCAGAACGGCCTGCGCGAGGAGGACATCCGCTTCAACGTCGAGGTGCGCAACGCGGAGGGCGCGGGCGGCACCATCGGCCTGGCGCAGGTCGTCAACCGGGAGGGGCAGCACACCGTGATGTCCATGACCGGTCTGGGCATGGTGGGCGCGGTGGAGACCACCGGGTCGCCGTACACGATGGACGACATCACCCCGATCGCCCAGCTGGCCTCGGAGTACCAGGTCGTGGTGGTGCCCGCCGACTCGCCCTACGAGAGCCTGGACGACCTCGCCGAGGACTGGGCATCCCAGGAGGGGACCCTGCCGGTGGCGGGCGGCTCGATGGGCGGCGTGGACCAGATCTTCGCCGGGCGGGTGGCCCGCTCCATGGACCTCACCCCCGCGGAGATCAACTACCTGCCGTACTCGGGCGGCGGCGAGGTGCTGACCTCGCTGCTGTCGGGGACCGCCGCGGTCGGGTTCAGCAGCCTGAGCGACTTCGCCGACCAGGTGGGCGACGGGGGCCCGCTGCGGGCCCTGGCCGTGTCCTCGCCCGAGCGGCTGGAGGGCCTGGGCGCGCCGACGATGCTCGAGGAGGGCTACGACGTCGAGATGTCGAACTGGCGCGGGGTCATCGCCCCGCCGGGGCTGACCGACGCCGAGGTCGAGGCCCTGGAGGAGCAGGTGCGGGAGCTGGTGGAGAGCCCGTCGTGGGCCGACACCCTGGAGCGCAACCGGTGGACGGACACCTACCAGGGACGCGAGGAGTTCACCGCGTTCCTGGAGGAGGAGGTCGTCGCCACGCAGGAGACCATCGAGGAGCTGGGGCTGTGACCGTGAACGGAACGGAGAAGGCGGCGCCGGAGTCCGGGGCCCCGGTCCCGGAGACCGACGGGGCCGCGGAGGCCGCGAAGGCGGCGGAGGCCGAGGGCGCCGCCGAGGCGGCGCGGGCCGGGGACGGCCTCGACCCGGACACGGCGCCCTGGGGCGGTCCGGCCCGCTGGGTGGTACCCGCCCTGGCCGCGGCCGTGGGCGCGCTCATGCTGTGGGGCGCGTTCACCATCGAGGCGCCGGCCAACGCGACCCGGCCCGGACCGGGTTTCTTCCCGGGGATGATCGGCGCGCTGCTGCTGGCGGCGACGGCGTTCCTGGTGGTGGGGAACCTGCGCCGGCGGCCCCAGGGGACGGCCAACACCCTGGCGTGGTTCGAGGCCCGGCCGGTCCTGATCGTGGTGGCGGCTCTGGTGGTGAACACGGTCCTGCTGGAGTTCCTGGGCTGGCTGTTGGCGGGGGCGCTGCTGTTCTGGGCGGTGGCCTTCGCGTTCGGGGCGCGCGCGTACCTGCGTGACGCCGTGGTGGCGCTGTCGGTGTCGGCGGCCGTCCAGGTGGGCTTCTCGCTCGGCCTGGGCCTGAGCCTGCCGTCCGGGATCCTGGGGTGGGTGCTCTGATGACGGAGACACTGGTCGGACTCGGGGACGGGCTCGTCGCGGCCCTGACCCCGGGCAACCTGATGTGGGCGTTCCTGGGCGTGGTGCTGGGCACCGCGGTGGGGGTGCTGCCTGGCCTGGGCTCGGCGATGGCGGTGGCGCTGCTGCTGCCGGTGACGTTCCAGCTCGACCCGACGAGCGCGTTCATCCTGTTCGCGGGCGTGTACTACGGCGGGATGTTCGGCGGGTCGACCACGTCGATCCTGCTCAACACCCCGGGGCAGGCGTCGTCGATCGCCACCACGTACGAGGGCCACAAGATGGCCCTGACGGGGCGGGCCGCGCAGGCCCTGGGCACCGCGGTGATCGGTTCGTTCTTCGCGAGCATCGTCGGCACGCTGATCGTGGCGTTCTTCTCGCCGGTGATGGTGGCGTTCGCGCTGAACTTCGGACCGGGCGAGTACTTCGCCCTGACGGTGTTCTCGTTCGTGGCGGTGGCCGCGGTCGTGTCCGGGTCGGTGCTGCGCGGGGTGACCTCGCTGCTCATCGGCCTGGCGATCGGCGTGGTGGGCATCGACGGCCAGAGCGGCACGCCGCGGTTCGACTTCGGGTCGGCCGTGATGCTCGACGGCATCGACGTCGTCATCGTGACCGTGGGGCTGCTGGCCCTGGGCGAGGTGCTGTACGTGGTGGCGCGCGGCAGGTCCGCGCCGAACCTGGGCGCGATCCGCACCGGGCGCCCGTGGCTGAGCCGGCGGGACTGGAAGCGGTCCTGGGGCCCGTGGCTGCGCGGGACCGCGCTGGGCAGCACCTTCGGCCCGATCCCCGGCAGCGGGGCCGAGATCCCGACGTTCGTGTCCCTGGGCGTGGAGCGCAAGCTCGCCCAGCGGCGGGCGGAGCGCAGGGGCGACCCGGAGGAGAACGAGTTCGGCCGGGGCGCCATCGAGGGCGTGGCCGGGCCGGAGGCCGCCAACAACTCCAGCGCGGCGGGCACGCTGGTGCCGCTGCTGGGGCTGGGGCTGCCGACGTCGGCGACGGCCGCGATCATGCTGGCGGCGTTCCAGCAGTACGGGCTCCAGCCGGGGCCGGTGCTGTTCGAGCGCAACGCGGACCTGGTGTGGACGCTGCTGGCGTCGCTGCTGATCGGCAGCGTGATGCTGCTCGTCATCAACCTGCCGTTCGCGCCGCTGTGGGCGAAGCTGCTGAAGCTGCCCAAGCCGTACCTGTACGCGGGGATCACGCTGTTCTCGGTGCTGGCGGTGTACGCGATCAACGCGTCGGTCGCCCACCTGGTGATCCTGCTGGCGGTGGCCCTGCTGGGGCTGGTGATGCGGTCCTTCGGGGTCCCGGTGGCACCGGCGCTGATCGGCGTGGTGCTGGGGCCGATCGCGGAGACGGAGTTCCGGCGGGCGCTGGCGGCGTCCTCGGGCGACCCGTCGATCCTGGTCGGCAGCGGGATCTCGATCGGGCTGTACGCGCTGGTGGTGATCGCCGCGCTCGTGCCGGTGATCGCGGGCCTGCGGCGCAGGCGGGCGGCGGCGAAGGCCGTGCCCGCGGAGGGCGGCGAGCGCGAGAGCGTGTCCTGACCACGGCCGGCCCCTTACTCCCGGGGGCCGGCGTCCAGCCGACCCACTACTCCCGGGGTCGGCCGCCGAACGGCCCCCGGCCCGTCCGCCGGGGGCCGTTCGCACGCCCGGGCCGGGACGTGCCGTGCTCAGGCGGGGGGCGGCCCCAGGAGGTCCCAGCGGTTGCCCGCGAGGTCGAGGAAGACGGCGACCCTGCCGTAGGGCTCGTCTCGGGGCTCGGTGACGAACCGGACCCCGTGCCGCTCCATGCGGGCGTGGGAGGCGGCGAAGTCGTCCACCCTCAGGAAGAAGCCGACCCGGCCCCCGGTCTGTCCGCCCACGGCGGCGCTCTGGCGCTCGCCGTCGGCACGGGCGAGGAGGAGGCCGGTGACCGCTCCGGGCGGGCGGACCACCACCCAGCGCTTCTCCCGGCCGTCGTTGGTGAGGGAGGGGGAGTCCTCGGTCAGTTCGAAGCCGAGGGCTTCTGTGAAGAAGGCGATGGCGGAGTCGTAGTCGTCCACTACGAGGGTGACCAGGTCCATGTGCACGGGACCACGCTAGACCACGGTCTCCCCGGGACGGCCCTGGGGCGGGGCGGTCGGGGACCGCCCCGCCCCGCGGTGGCCCGGAGGGCCGCGGTCACAGGGGCTGGTCGTCGACCACGACGTCCCAGCTGACGTTGTCGCCCTCGACGGCGGTCGCCGTGACGGTCACGCCGTAGTTCGTGCCGCCGTCCACCAGGTTGCAGCGGATCTCGGCGCCGACCTGCGCGGGGAGGCCCTCCAGGCAGCTGAAGCCGTCGGGGGTCTGCCCGACCGCCGCCGCCAGCGCCTCGGACGACTTCTGGGCGACCTGGTCGGCGGGCACGGTGCCGTCGACCGCGGTGGCGCTGTTGCCGTCCCCGGCCGCGGGCTCGGTCCCGGCCTCGGTGTCGCCGGCGGCGCCCTCCTCGGTCGCGGCCTCGTCGACCACGACGTCCCAGTTGACGTCGCCGCCCTCGACCGAGGTCACCGTGACGGTCACACCGAGGGTGTCGCCGCCGCTGGTGAGCTCGCAGCGGATCTCGGCGCCGACCTCCGCGGGGAGGTCGTCGGCGCAGGTGAAGTCGTCGGGGGTCTGGCCGACCTCCTCGGCCAGCATCTCGCTCGACCGCTCGGCGACCTGCTCCGCGTCGACGGCGGCGGGGCCGCCGATGCTGAACGAGCAGCCGGTGGCCAGAAGGAGGGGAAGCGCTCCCAGGACGGCTCCGGCGATGACCCTGCCGCCTCTGATCTGCTGCATTGCGGGCTCCTCTACAGTTCGGGGGACGTACCCCCGGACAGACGCCGTGGCGGGCGCACGGGTTCCGCGAACGCGCGCTTCTCCATGCTCCCGTGGCCGAAGGGTCTCCTCCCCGTTGCCTCCGTCACCCTCCCTTCACCCGATGTCGACCGGGCCGTCACCCCGGGCCCGGCCCCGGCGTCCGCACCGACCGACGTGCTGTGCGTCCTCGACGACCGGAACAAGGTCGTCCGGATGCGGCGCGGTCCCGCTCTTGTCGGGGGCGGGCAAGGACCGATAGTGCGCGGATAGGGCCGGGGGCGGCCGGGCTGCTTAGCCTGCCGGTGCACCGGGAACGGCCCGGTGCCGACCACAGGAGGAAGCATGCGCACCCCCCGTCCCCTGGCCACGGCCATCGCCGCCGTCGCCGCAGTCCTGACCGTCGCGGTCTTCCCCGGCACCGCCGCCGCCGAGCCGGTCGACGGCCTCGACTGCACCGTCACGCGGCAGCTGATCAACTTCCAGGAGGTCCACACCTGTGTGGCCGAGTCCGAGGACATCCGCTGGAAGCTCACCGGACGCTGCGCCATGATGTTCGGCATCCAGTTCGTGTCCTCGCCGGTGGTGGAGGGCAGCGGCACCGCCATGGTGGGCTGCCCGATCGCCGGGCCGATCTCGGGCCCCGTCCACAACGTCGTCCGCGTCGTGCTCTGACCGCGTGCGGGACCGGTGAGACGGACGGCCCGGAGGGGGACCGGGCCTCCGCCTCACCGGTCCCGGCGCCGCCGCTCCGCGAGGGCCGTGTGGACCGAGGCGATCGCGCTGGCCCCCTCGCCCATCGCCGCCGCGACGCGCTTGATCGACCCGGTGCGGGTGTCGCCGACCGCGAACACCGACGGGGCGCTGGTCTCGAACGGCAGCGGTCCGCGCCCCAGCCCCTCCCACACGGGCCCCAGGCCCAACTCGACCAGGGCGGTGTCGGTGCACACGAACCCGCTGCGGTCCCGGGTGACGCCGTCCAGCCATTCGGTCGCGGGGTCGGCGCCGATGAAGCAGAACAGGCCGCTGGTCGGGCGGGGTGCCCCGAGCCCGGTGCGCCGGTCCGTGAGCACGACCTCCGCGAGCCTGTCGTCGCCCCTCAGCCCGGTGACCTCGGTGTTCGTGTGCACGGTGATCTCGGGGTGGTCGTGCAGGCGCGCCACCAGGTACTCCGACATCTTGGCCGACAGGTCCGCGCCGCGGACGACGAGGTCGACGCGGCTGCCCCGGCCCGCCAGGTACAGGGCGGCCTGCCCCGCCGAGTTCGCGCCGCCCACCACGGTGACCGGGTGCCGGGAGCACGAGCGCACCTCCAGTTCGGTGGCGGCGTAGAAGATGCAGCCCGCCTCCTCGAAGTCCGCCCAGCGCTCCAGCGGCAGGGTGCGGTAGCGGGCGCCGGAGGCCACCACGACCGCCCGGGTGTCGATACGGCTGCCGTCGGCCAGGTACAGCACCGGGTCGGGCCCGGTGGTGTCCAGCCGGTCCACCCGGCACGGCATGTACATCGCGGCGCCGAACTTCAGCGCCTGGATCGCCGACAGCCGGGTCAGCTCCTCCCCCGCGATGCCGTGCGGGAAGCCGGGGTAGTTCTCGATCCGGGAGCTGGACGCGGCCTGCCCGCCGGTGCCCAGGGCGTCCAGGACCACGGTGTTCAGCCCCTCGGACGCCCCGTAGAGCGCGGCCGCCAGCCCGGCGGGCCCGGCCCCCACCACCACGAGGTCGAGGTCCTTGCAGCTCGGCCGGTAGGCCTTGCCGATGAGTCCGGCCAGGACCCCCGGGGTGACGTCGCGGGTCACCCGTCCGGCGAACACGACGGCCGGCAGGTCGCCCTCGGCCAGGCCCACCGCGTCGAGCAGCCTGCGGCCGTCCGGCGCGTCGGCGTCGTGCCACTCGTAGGGGAGCCGGACCCGGGCGGCGTAGGTGCGCAGGGCCAGGGTGGCCGACGAGTCGGGCCGGCCGATCAGGTCGACGGGGCGGACCGCTTCGCGCAGGAACTCCCGGCGGACCAGCAGGGCCTCCAGGACGGTGTCGGAGAGCTCCGCCTCCTCGGCCATCATCGTGCGGAACCGCTCCCTGGACAGGCGGTGGATCCGGCCCGGTGCCACGACCCGTACCGTCACGAAGGCCATCTGGTCGCCGAGCAGGTTGACCTCGCCGAGGAAGTCGCCGGGCCCCATGGTCATGAAGACCTCCTCGGGGCGGCCGAAGGAGGCCTCGCGGACCACCTCGACGTAGGCCTCGTCGAGGACGATGAGGTCGCGCTCGAAGTCGCCGGCGCGGGTGAGGACGTCGCCGGCCTCCACCTCGTGCCCGGTTCCGTAGGAGCGCAGCCGGTCGAACCGGGCGAAGTCCAGCCGCGGCCGGAGCCTCTCCATGATCCCGTCGTGCGCAGACCGACCCATCCCGATGCCCCTTCCGCCCCCGTAGATCCCTTTCCTACCTGTTCGGGCACGCGGATTCCAGGGTCCCGGCGGCGGGGCGCCGTCGGCGCTCCGGGAGGAGCGCCGGCGGGATCACCGGCGGGGGCGTCCCTCAGGCGGCGCGGACGGGGTGCTTGAAGACCTGCTCGCGGTGCCAGCGCACGTGGTCGGCGGCGACCGGCGGGGAGGCCGCGGGCAGGAGCAGGTCGCGTCCGGCGAGGTCGGTGACGGTCCGCCGGGCCTGGTCGGAGCGGGCCTCGAAGCGCGGGGAGACGTCCAGGGTCAGCTCCGCGGTGAGGCCGAGGACGCCCCGGTCCAGGAGCAGGTGGTGCTGGGAGCACAGCGCCAGCCCGTTGTCCACCGTGTCGGGCCCGGCCTGGGACCACCAGCGCACGTGGGCGGCCTCCAGGCCGACCGGGACGCCGTCCATCCACCCGTCGTAGCCGCAGAACGCGCACCGGTGGCCGTAGGCGTCCAGCACCGCCTCCCGGAAGGCGGGGTCGCGGTCGCCGGCCGCGGCCCACCGCCCGGGGGCGAGGGAGAGCCCGGCCAGGGCCAGCACCTCCTCGTGCAGGGAGGTCGGGAAGTTCGCGTCGAGCAGCAGGCGGGCGACGCGGGTGCGCAGCCCCGGGTCCTCCTCCAGCGCGCGGGAGAAGTCGGGGGCGAGGCTCCCCCGGGCTCCGGAGCGCCGCAGCCGGCCCGGGCTGTCCCCGGGGTCGTCGCCGTCGTCCGTGGCGAGCAGCCACAGCCCGTCGTCGTTGGCCAGGCGGCGGAAGGGGAAGGCCGGCGTCGTGCCGTTCTTGGCCGGTGGGGCGAACTCGTCCAGCAGCAGCCGGAGGCGCTCCTCGGCGGCGCTGTAGAGGATGGGGGCGTCGCCGTGGCGCTGGTGGTGGCCCAGCGCGTACAGCAGCAGGAGGGGTTTGTGCGGCGCCCGCACGCCGTCGCGCCGCCACTGCCTGATCCGGCCGATCCGCTCTTCCCAGTCCATGGCGCACGACTCTAGCGGCGGGACGGAGGGCGGGATCACAGGCGACATACCGGACTAATCGTCCTACGATTGCAGACGTGCCGGAATTCAACCGCGGCGTCGCCCTCGGGGCGGGCGCCTTCCTCCTCTGGGGTTTCGCAGCCCTGTACTGGCCCTTCCTCTCCGCCGCCCAGCCCGCAGAGATCCTCGCCCACCGCATGGTGTGGTCGCTGCTGGCGATGTGCGTGTTCCTGATGCTGGCCCGGCGCGGCTGGAAGTGGCTGCCCGGGGTGGTCCGCAGCCCGCGCCGGCTGCTGCCGGTGGCCGCCGCCGCGGTCCTCATCTCCCTCAACTGGTGGGGGTTCATCTACTCGGTGTCGACCGAGCAGACCCTCCAGGCTTCGCTGGCGTACTTCATCAACCCGCTGATGGCGGTGTGCCTGGGCGTGGTGCTGTTCTCCGAGCGGCTGCGCGCGGCACAGTGGACCGCGGTGGTCCTGGGCCTGCTCGCGGTCGTGGTGATGGCGGTCGGCTACGGCGTCACGCCGTGGCTGGCGCTGCTGATGGCCTCGTCGTTCGCCGCCTACGGCGCGGTGAAGAAGTACGTGGACCTGGACGGGATGCAGAGCCTCACCGTGGAGACCCTGGTGATGTTCCTGCCCGCCCTGGGCTACGTGCTGTACCTGGAGTTCTCCGGGGCGGGGACGGTGGTCTCGGTGTCCCCCGCGCACACGGCGCTGCTGGTCGGCAGCGGTTTCGTGACGGCGCTGCCGCTGCTGATGTTCGGGGTGGCGGCCCGGCGCCTGCCGCTGAGCGTGATCGGGATGCTCCAGTACATCGCGCCCACCATCATGTTCTTCATCGGCTGGCTGGTGCAGGGCGAGGAGATGCCGCCCGCCCGGTGGGCCGGGTTCGCGCTGGTGTGGCTGGCGCTGTGCGTGTTCGCGTTCGACCAGGTGCGCGGCGCGCGGGCGCGGTCGGCGCAGCGGCGGCGGGCGGAGAACCCGGCCGTCGAGCCCTGCGACTGACCTCGGGGTTCCCGGTTCCGGCGATCCGAAACTACGATCCGTGACCTTGTGCTAACGTCGAGTCGCGAACCGGATGTCTCCCGGTTCCCGACGGTCCGCACGTCACGGAGGGCACCCTCATGTCCCGCACCAGCCGCACGCCCCGCGCCCCGCGCGCGGCCGCGGTGGTGCGTCCGCCCTCCCTGCTGCTGCTACCACTGTTCGTCGGGGCGGCCCTGGCCGCCCTGTGGCTGATCGGCGCGCCGTCCGCGCAGGCCGACACCGCCGGACCGCTCGGCCTGGACCGGGCCGCCTCCCTGGACCGGGCCGCCTCGCTGGACACCGGGCTCGCGCAGGGGCTGGACCCCTCGCTGGAGGCCGGGGTCGCCGAGGTCGCCGCGCCGGTCACCGACACCCTGGGCACCGTCCACCGGAGCCTGGAGGAGCGGACGGAGTCCGCCCCCGCCGTCACCGAGGTCGGCGAGGAGGTCCACGAGGGCGCCCGGCGCGTGGTCCGCGAGCTCTCGGCCGCCGACCAGGTCCAGGCGGAGAACCTCGTGGCCCACATCGCCGCCACCCGCGTGGCCCCCGCGTCGGCGGAGCCCGGCGCGGCGGCCCCCGCGGCCGCGGCCGAGCCCGCCGGGAGCGCCCGTTCCGACGCCGGGGACGGGGAGGCCGACGGGGAGTCCGGCCCCGGGGAGGCCGTTCTCCGGGACGCCGCCCCCGCGCCGCTCCCGGCGCTCCGGGCCGCCGGGGCGGTCGCCGACTCCGCGACGGTGGACGGGCAGCGCCCCGCGGCCGCCGAGCACGACGTCTCCGCGGCCCCCCAGCTCTCCACCGGTTCCGCCGCGCCCACCGGGGCCGGCGCCCCCGCGGTCGCCGGGTACCTCACCGTCGTGCCCGTCACCGCTCCCGCCGCCGACGTGCTCTCGACCGCCGTCGACGCCGTGCACCCGGTGCCCGCGGGCGCCGCCGACGACCCCACGGTCTCCCCCGACTAGGAACGGGCCGCTCCGACGGACCCGTTCCCAGCCCTTCCCGCTCTGGGAGCTGACCTGAGTCCCGTGCCCCGTACCGCCCCGCCGCGGTCCCGCTCACGTGATTCACGTCAGCCGGTGGTCCACCGGCTCCCGGCCGGCCCGACCCGACGTCGCGGCCGCCCCGCAGCACACCGCAACCACAGAGCCTTCCGGAAGGAAACCCATGTCGCAGGCCAAGCGCATTTCAGCCAGGGCTGTTCTGCTCGCCGCCGGAACCGCCGGCTTCGTCGCCCTCGGCGCCGGTGTCTCGGGGGCCGAGGCGCTCGCCTCCCCCGTCGCCGAGATCGCCCCCACCGTCGAGCGGGCGCTCGTGGAGGGCGTCGCCCCGACCATGAACAGCGCCTTCCCCGGCGGGATCGGCCCGGTCGCCGGGAGCACGCTCTCCGAACTCCAGGAGACCTCGCGCGCCGACAAGCCCGCGCCCGACCTGGCCGCGATGGTGCCCGCCGGCGAGCCGGAGATCGCCACCCCGGTCGGCGGCGTCGCCAACCCGAGCGCGGCGCTGGCCGACGCCCTCGCCGCCACCCAGGACGCGACCGGCCTGGACGGGAACCCGCACGACACCGTCGGGCACGACCTGGGCGAGGCCGTCCAGAAGCGGGCCACCGAAGCGGGCGACGAATTCGGGACCACCGCCCAGAGCGCGGGCGGGGCCGTGGAGGGGGCCGCCTCCGAGGTGCTCCCGCACACGGTGGTCGCGGCGTACGGCCTCCGCGAGGAGTTGGGCGTGCCCTCGGTCTCCGACCTGCCCCGCCCCGGCGACCTGGCCCAGGGCCTCGACGCCTCCCGGCTGTCCGAGGCCGCGGCCGTCACCGAGGCCGTGGACCTGTCCGACCCCACCGCGCTGACCCGGGAGAACACCCTGGGGATCAGCGAGGTCCTGGACGTGGCCCCCGCCCTGCCGGCCGCCGGCGGGACCGTGCCGCAGAGCGCCCAGGAGCCCGTGGTCCCGAACATGTGGGACTTCGCCTACGCGTTCGGTGTGGAGACGCCCAAGGCCCTCCAGGACGTGGTGGAGTCCAACCCGGTCACCGACGACAACTACGTGAGCCTGGGCGAGGAGGAGGTCCTGGGGGCGGTCGGCAACCGCAACCTGGACGAGAGCATCACCGCCGTCCCCCAGCGCGAGCAGCAGACCTCCCCCCTGGCGCAGGGGCCGGCCGTCGTGGAGACGCCCGCCGTCGCGCAGCTGCCCGACGGGCAGCGGACGCCGGGGCTGTCGGACCTGACCGACGCGCTGATGACCGGCGCCTCCGACCTGGGCTCGGCCGAGATGGTCGCCCTCGACGGGCCGATCGCCGACAGCGAGGTGCCGCGGGTGGGCACCGGGCTGCCCGCCGTGGACGAGGCCCTGCCGCAGGTCGCCGACACCTCGTCGCTGCCCACCCTGGCCGAGGGCCCCGACATGTCCACCGCCGAGGACCTGGTGGCCGGGCTGAGCCGCGGGCCCGCCCTGCTGGAGGACCTGGACACCAGCGACCTGGTCTCCATCGAGGGCGGCACCGCCGAGGCCCCGCCCGCGCCCGAGGGCACGGTGTCGCACCCGACCTTCCTGAACCCGCTGCCCGGCTCCGAGGCCCTGCCCGTGGTGAGCTAGGCGGTTCCCCCCGGGCGCGTACCCGCCCGGGGACCGGAACGCCCCCGACGCGCCCGGGGGCGTCCCGCCGCTCCTTCCCGCAGCCCGATGGCGCCGCACCGGCGGCGCCATCGGCGTGTTCCGCTCAGGCCGGGACGTGGTCGGCCAGCGGGAAGTCGTAGGCGCGCTTCAGCCCCGGCGGCGCCCCCGTCAGCGAGACCAGCCGGGCGAACGCCCCGAACAGCCAGGACCGGACCCGCAGGCCCACCTCGCCGGTGTCCGGAGCGGTCATGGCGGTGTTCGTGCCTCCCATCGCGAGGTTGGCGTCGACGAAGCCGCGTATCGCCCGTTCGTAGGCGGGGAAGGCGGCCCGGTGGTCGCCTCCCGCCCGGGCGAGCCCGCCGGCCAGGACGCAGGCGCCGACCAGGGCCAGGGTGCTCCCCTGGCCGGTCATCGGGTCGGGGCAGTAGCCGGCGTCCCCCACCAGGGCCACCCGGCCGCGGGTCCAGGAGTCCATGTGGATCTGGACGGAGGGGGACACGTGGACGGCGTCGGAGCGCTCCATGGCCTCCAGCACGCGCCGCACCTCCTCGCCGTCCCCCACGAAGCGCTCGCGGAGCCGCCGCTTGTGCTCCTCCGCGTCGGCCACCGGTTCCCGGTCGCGGGTGAGGACCGTGCACTCCAGGGTGCCCGCCTCGGGGAAGGGCGCGAGGAGCATCCCGCGCCCGGGGCGGACCAGGCCGCGCACGTGGTCGGTGAGCCCGAGGTCGTCGGGGAGCTCGAAGAGGGCGATGTTGGTCCCCAGGTACTTCCGGAAGCGCTCCTTGGGCCCGAAGACGAGGGAGCGGGTGTCGGAGTGGATCCCGTCGGCCCCGATCACGAGGTCGAAGTCCCGCGGCCGCCGGTTCCGGAAGCTCACGGTGACACCGTGGCCGGTCTCGCGGATCCCGGTGACCGAGTCGTCGAACAGGTACTCGGCCTCGTCGCGGGTGGCGCGGTACAGGATCTCGCAGAGGTCGCCGCGGCGGATCACCAGGCCCTGTTCGCCGGAGACCAGCGAGGCCCCCTCGATCACCACCCGGCGGCGCCCCCCGTGGCCGAAGCGGATCTCCCCGGGCGGCGCGCCGGAGAGCTCGCGGGCCTCCTCCAGGAGCCCGGTGCGGCGCAGCGCGTCGACGCCGACGCCCTCGATCTGGATGCGGTGGCCGCCGGTGCGCACGGCCGGCGCCCGCTCCACGACGGTGGGCCGGAATCCGTAGCGGTGCAGCCAGTGGGCGAGGGCCGGGCCGGCGATGCCGCCGCCCGAGATGAGGATGCGTTCTCCCGGCATGTCGTCCTCCCGAGAAGTGGACCGGCACTTTTGATTGTACGTACGTTCAAATCCAGGGCAAGGGGCTCTCCCGGCCGGAATCGGACACGCCCCCGGGAACGCCGACGGCGCCGGTCCCGGTGGGACGCGGCGCCGTCGGTGGGCGGGCGGGGCGGTCAGCCGGAGCGTTCCACCACGTAGTCGCACAGGGCCTCGAAGGCGTCGCGCGCCGGGCCCTGCGGCAGGGTGGCCAGCTCGGCGCGGGCCTTGTCGGACCAGCCGCGCAGGGTCTTCTCCGCCTCGGCCATCGCCGGGTGGGCGCGCAGCAGGCCCAGGGCCTCCTCGGCCTCGGTGTCGTCCAGCGGGCGGCCCAGCAGCGACTTGAGCCGGTCGTCGGCCGGGTCGGTGGAGCGCAGCGCGTAGAACATCGGCAGGGTCAGCACGCCCTCGCGCAGGTCCGTGCCGGGGACCTTGCCGGACTCGCGGGTCTCGGCGGCCACGTCGATGAGGTCGTCGGCGAGCTGGAAGGCCATCCCCAGCGCGTCGCAGGCGCGGGTGAGCGTGCCGGTGGTCACCGGGTCGACCTTGCCGAACATGCCGCCGAACTCGGCGGAGGAGGCGATGAGGGAGGCCGTCTTGTCCCCGATGACCCGCAGGTAGTGGTCGAGCGGGTCGACGCCCTCGGGCGGGCCGGAGGTCTCCAGGATCTGTCCCTGGACCAGCCGGCCGAACGTCTCGGCCTGGAGGCGGACGGCCTCCGGGCCCAGGTCGGCGAGGATCTCCGACGCCTTGGCGAACACGTAGTCGCCGGTGAGGATGGCGATGGTGTTGCCCCAGCGCTGGTTGGCGCTGGGCTTGCCGCGGCGCAGCTCCGCCTCGTCCATGACGTCGTCGTGGTACAGCGTCGCCACGTGGGTCAGCTCGACCACGGCCGCCGCCGGGACGAGGTCGGGCATGTCCGGGTCGCCGAAGTGCGCGGCCAGCAGCACCAGCATCGCCCGGAACCGCTTGCCCCCGGCCTCCAGCAGGTGGGAGGCGGCCTCGGTCAGCATCGGGTCGCTCGCGCGCACCGACTCCCTCAGGACGTCCTCGACCTTCTCGAGACCGTCCTGGACCTCCCGGGCGAGGGCCGAGTCGACTCTCGGCAGAGCGAGAAACCCGCTCGGGACAGCACCGCTCACCGTAAAGCTCCACCTGTTGAACGGGCACGGCGGCGGCCGCTCGGGGCCGCCGCGTGCTCAGCACATGAACATGATCCGACTTGCCACGGTATCCGACCCGGAATGATCATCCAAAGCCACACCCGGGTACGACCCGGACCGGAATGGAACCGCAGCTCATCCGGCCCGGGCCGCGGCCGTGCCTCCTCGAACCCCCGCTCCGCCCCGGCTCGCGCGGGGGCGCCCGGGGAACGGGGGCCTTCGGCCCTTCCAGAACCCCGTGCGCCCCCGCGGGCCCCCGGCGGTACAGGGGTGTGTTCGAGAACGGGCCCTACGGCCGCCCGCCCTCGGTGGACGCCTGGTCCACCATCACCGAGACCGGGTCCTGCCCGCTCTCCGGGGAGGGCAGCAGGTTGTCGAGCACCGGCCCGGGGTACAGGCCGAGCGCCAGGGTGGCGGCCACACCGATGGCGATGACCCCGCCGGTGGCGGCCCCGGCCCGCACGACGGTGGGCCCGTCGGCCTCCGGATCCCGGAAGAACATCACAACGATGATCCGGACGTAGAAGAACGCGGTGACGGCGCTGCTGAGCACGCCGACGATCACCAGCGGGGTGGCCCCGGCGGCGACGGCGGCCTCGAACACCGCGAACTTGCCGATGAACCCGCTGGTCAGCGGGATGCCCGCGAAGGCCAGCAGGAACAGGGACAGCGCCCCCGCCAGCAGCGGGTGGCGGCGGCCCAGCCCCGCCCACCGGTCCAGGTCGCCCAGCTCCTGCCCGCCGTCGGCGGTGCGGACCAGGGTGACCACGGCGAACGCGCCCAGGGTGGTGAACCCGTAGGCGGCCAGGTAGAACATCGCCCCGGCCAGGCCGTCGGTGCTCCCGGCGACCACGGCGGTGAGGATGAACCCGGCGTGCACCACCGAGGAGTAGGCCAGCAGCCGCTTCACGTCCCGCTGGGACACGGCGATGACCGCGGCGACCACCATGGTGAGCACCGCGATGATCCACAGCATCGGCTCCCAGGCCCCGATCCGGCCGCCGAAGGGCACGAAGAACACCCGCAGCAGGGCGCCGAACGCGGCGACCAGGGTGCAGGAGGCCATCAGCGCCGTGACCGGGGTGGGCGCCCCCTGGTACACGTCCGGCTTCCAGTTGTGGAACGGCACCGCGCCGACCTTGAACAGCAGGCCGACGGCGACCAGCCCGATCCCCATGAGCAGCAGCGGCTCGCCGTTGCCGTCCGCGAAGATCGCCGCCCCGCCGGCCTCGACGGCCGCGCGCACCTCGCCGAAGTTCACCGACCCGGCGTAGCCGTACACCATGGCGGCGCCGAACAGGAAGAACGCCGAGGAGAACGCCCCGAGCAGGAAGTACTTGACCGCGGCCTCCTGGGAGAACAGGCGGCGCCTGCGGGCGAGCCCGCACATCAGGTACAGCGGGAGGCTCATCACCTCCAGGGCGATGAACATGGTGAGGAAGTCGTTCGAGGCGGGGAACATCAGCATCCCCAGCACCGCGAACAGCACCAGCGGGTAGATCTCGGTGTGCTGCGACCCGGCCAGGATGTGCGCCCGCTCCTCCTCGCTGCCGGGGACCGCGGCCGCCTGGGCGGCGAACGCGTCCCGGCCGTCGCGGCGCTCGGCGATGAGCAGCAGGCTCACCAGCGCCAGCACCGTGATGGTGCCCTGGAAGAACAGCACGGTCCGGTCGACGGCCAGCGAGCCGACGCCGACGGTCACCCCGGCCTGCCCGTCGGGCAGGGACCCGACCTGGAGCACCACGAGCACGAACGTCGCCAGCAGGGCCAGCGCGGCCAGGCCGATCTGGAGCGGGCGGCGGCGCGCGGCGGGCACGAACGCCTCGAACAGCACGGCCACCATCGCGGCGCCGAACAGGGTGAGCAGCGGTGCCAGCAGCCACCAGTCGAGGACCGGTGCCTCCTGGGTGACGACGGGGAGGTCCTGGGGGATCACTCCGCGCCTCCTTCCTCGGCGGAGTCGACCGTGGCCACCACGGTGCGTTCCGCGGCCGGTTCGATCGCGTCGAGCAGCGGCTGCGGGTACAGCCCGAACGCGATGATGAGCGCGAGCAGCGGACCGACGGCCCACGCCTCGCGCGCGGACAGGTCCTTGAACCCGGACACGCTGTCGGCGGTGGGCCCGGTCATGGTGCGCTGGTACATCCACAGGATGTAGAGCGCGGCGAGCACGACGCCGATCACGGCGATCAGGGCGGGCGCGGGGCTGAACGCGTACACGCCGACGAACACCAGGAACTCGCTGACGAACGGCGCCAGCCCGGGCAGGGCGAGCCCGGCCAGGCCGGTGACCAGGAAGACCCCGGCGAGTTTGGGCGCCGCGTTCTGCACCCCGCCGAAGTCCTCGATGCGCGAGGAGCCGCGGCGGGCCACGAGCAGCCCCACGACCAGGAACAGGGCCCCGGTCGCGAACCCGTGGTTGACCATGTACAGCGCGGCCCCGGTCTGGGCCTGCGCGGTCATCGCGAAGATGCCCAGGGTGATGAACCCGAAGTGGGAGATCGACGTGTAGGCGACCAGGCGCATCATGTCGGTCTGGCCGATGGCCAGGATCGCCCCGTAGACGATGCTCACCAGGCTCAGCACCACCACGGGCCACACGAACCAGGACACGGCCGCGGGGAACAGCTCCATGCAGTACCGCAGCATGCCGTAGGTGCCGACCTTGTCGAGCACGCCCACCAGCAGCACGGCGGTGCCGGGGCGGGAGGCCCCGGCGGCCTGCGGCAGCCAGGTGTGCACGGGCCACATCGGCGCCTTGATCGCGAAGGCGATGAAGAAGCCGAGGAACAGCCAGCGCGCGGTGGACGGGTCCAGGGCGGCCAGCGCCCCGTCCTCCCCGACCAGGTCGGCCCAGAGGAAGGTGCCGCCGTGGACGAACACCCCGATGACGGCGACCAGCATGACCAGGCCGCCGGCGAGGCTGTACAGCAGGAACTTGACGGCCGCCCGGGCCCGCTCGTCGCCGCGCCCGTACCGCCCGATCATGAAGTAGACCGGGATGAGCATGGCCTCGAAGAACACGTAGAAGAGGAAGACGTCGGTGGCCGCGAAGACCCCGATCATCATGGCCTCCAGGGCCAGGATGAGCGCGAAGTAGCCGCGCCCGCCGTCCTCCCGGTCGTCGTGCTCCCTCCAGGCGGCCAGGACCACCAGCGGGACCAGGACCGCCGACATGAGGATCAAGGTGAGGGCGATGCCGTCCACCCCGACGGCGAAGTGGACCCCGAAGCGGGGGATCCACGGGTACTCCTCCACGAACTGGAGGGAGCCCGCGTTCGACGTGTCGAAGCGCAGGGACATGGCGACCAGGACGGCCAGGGTGGCCAGGGAGAAGCCGAGCGTGATGCGCTTGGCGTTCTCGGCGGAGGCCGCCCCGGAGGCGGTGGCCGCGGGGGCGCGGACCGCCGTGGCGGTGCCGCCGCCCCCTTCGGACGCGACGGCGGCGGCCGACGCGGCCGGCGCCCGGCCGCCCGCACCGGTGCGCGGGAGCGCCCAGACGAGCACGGCGCCGATCGCGGGCAACGCGATCGCGATGGTGAGCCAGGGGATCATTGTCTACAACCTCACAACCAGCGTCGCGGCGACGATCACGGCGCCGAAGAGCATGGTGAGCGCGTACGACCGGGCGAAGCCGGTCTGCGCCCGCCCGAGCCCGCGGGAGGAGTCGCGCACGCCCGCGCCGAGCCCGTTGACGAACCCGTCGATGACCTTGTCCTCGATGTCGGAGAGCACCTTGGTGAGGACCTGGCCGGGGCGCATGAACAGCCCCTCGTTGATCTCGTTGCCGTACAGTTCGCGGCTCGCGGCGACGGTGACGGGGCTCCCCTTCGGAGCGGTGCGCGCGACCGGACGGCGCAGGTACACGGCCCAGGCCGCCGCCACACCGAGGACCAGCACGCCCAGCGCCGCCAGCCCGTAGGGCGAGGTGAAGGCGTGGGCCAGGTCGAAGTGGTGCGGGTGGGCGCCGATGGTGGGCGCCAGGAAGTTCGCGAACCGGTCGCCGAACACCAGGAACGCGCCCAGGAACACCGAGCCGATGGACAGCACGACCATGGGGGCGGTCATGCTCACCGGCGACTCGTGCGGGTGCACGCCCTCGTCCCACCGCTTCTCGCCGAGGAAGGTCATGAAGAACATGCGGGACATGTAGAAGGCGGTGAGCCCGGCGCCGAGGATGACCGCCGACCCCAGGACCATGCCCTGGGTGCCGCCGACGCCGAACGCCTCGGTGATGATGCTCTCCTTGGTCCACCAGCCGGACAGCAGCGGGACGCCGATGATGGCGAGGTAGCCCAGTCCGAAGGTGGCGAAGGTGATCGGCATGACCCGGGCCAGGCCGCCGTAGCGGCGCATGTCGACCCCGTCGTCCATGGCGTGCATGACCGATCCGGCGCCCAGGAACAGCCCGGCCTTGAAGAAGCCGTGCGTGATCAGGTGGGCGATGGCGGCCACGTACCCGACCGGGCCGAGCCCGGCGGCCAGCACCATCATGCCGATCTGGCTCATCGTCGAGCCGGCCAGGGACTTCTTGATGTCGTCCTTGGCCGAGGCGATGATCCCGCCGGCGAGCATGGTGGCGGCCCCGACCACCGCGACGGTGGTCTGCGCGGCGGGCGCGGCCTCGAAGACCGGCCCGGCGCGGACGATGAGGTAGACGCCCGCGGTGACCATGGTCGCCGCGTGGATGAGCGCCGACACCGGGGTCGGGCCCTCCATGGCGTCCAGCAGCCACGCCTGCAGGGGCAGCTGCGCGGACTTGCCGCAGGCGCCGAGCAGCAGGCACAGGCCGATGGCGACCAGCACCCCGTTCCCGGCGCCGGGGACGGCGGCGAACACGTCGCTGAAGCTCACGGCGCCCAGGGCGGTGAACATGATCATGATCGCCGCGAGCAGGCCCATGTCGCCCACGCGGTTGATGATGAACGCCTTCTTGGCCGCGGTGGCCGCCGACGGCTTGTACTGCCAGAACCCGATGAGGAGGTAGGACGCCAGGCCCACGCCCTCCCAGCCCAGGAACAGCAGGGCGAAGTTGTCGGCCAGGACCAGCACCAGCATGGCCGCCACGAACAGGTTGAGGTAGGCGAAGAAGCGCCGCCGCCCCGGGTCGTGGGACATGTAGCCGATCGAGTAGACGTGGATCAGCGACCCGACGAACGTGATCAGCAGGACGAAGCTGATGGACAGGGGGTCGACCAGCAGGTCCGCCCCCACCGTGAACTCGCCGACCGAGAACCACTCGTAGACCGGGACCGACACGCTGCGCGCGTCCTGCGCCCGGCCCAGGAGGTCGAACAGGATGAGGGCCGCCCACACGAACGAGCCCACCGGCAGCGCCGTGGCGAGCAGGTGGCCCCAGGAGTCGGTCCGCTTGCCCCCCAGCAGCAGGACCGCCGCGCCGGCCAGCGGCAGGGCGATGAGCAGCCAGGCGTTCGACAGAACCGCGCCTTCCGCGGCCACCGCCGTCCCGGTGTCGGCGGCGAGGAGAGTGTGTTGTTGCACTGCCACGTCGCCTTCTAGTGCTTGAGCAGGTTGGCGTCGTCCAGCGACGCGGACCTGCGGGTTCGGAAGATCTGCATGATGATCGCGAGACCGACGACCACCTCGGCGGCGGCGACGACCATCACGAAGAAGGCGATGACCTGCCCTTCGATGTCCCCGTGCATGCGGGCGAACGCGACGAACGCCAGGTTGCAGGCGTTGAGCATCAGCTCGACGCACATGAAGACGATGATCGCGTTGCGCCGGATGAGCACGCCGACCGCGCCGATGGTGAACAGCAGCGCCGCGAGGACGATGTAGTTCATCGGGTCCATGTCGACTCCACCTCCTGCCCGTCGCCGTTCTCCTGGGCCCGGTCGCCGGCGCCCGCCTCGTGCGGGTGGGCCTCGGCCCCCGCGGTGGGCTCGCCCTCCTTGGAGTGGGCCGAGTCCGACCCCCCGCCGGGGAGCGGCGGGCGCCCCGCCCGGACGTCGTCGGGCACCCGCGACTGGTACTCGGGGTCGCGGGCGGTGAGCACCGGGTTGAGCGAGAGCCGGGCGACCTGGCCGTCCGGCAGCAGCGCGGGCATGTCGATCGCGTTGTGCCGGGCGTAGGTGCCGGGCCCGGGCAGCGGGGTCGGGTGGTCGCCGCGGATGCGGTCCTCGGAGATCTCCCGCTGGGTGCGCCGCTTCTTGGTGCGGGCGGTGTGGGCCAGCACCAGGGCGCCCAGGACCGCGGTGACCAGCAGCGCGGCGGTGGCCTCGAAGGCGACCACGTAGCGCAGCAGCAGCTCCCCGGCGATCCAGGGGATGCTGCCGCCCGCCGCCGCGGTCCCGGCGGCCAGGCCGACCGGGTCGCCCACGGAGATGCGGGTGATGCCGGTGGCCAGGGCGCCGACGAAGCACAGGGCGACGACGGCGGTGAGCAGCCGCTGCCCGCCCAGGGTCTCCTTGAGGGAGTCCGCGGAGCTGACGCCGATGAGCATCAGCACGAACAGGAACAGCATGAGGACCGCGCCGGTGTAGACGACGATCTGCACGACCATGAGGAAGGGCGCGGCGTTGATCCCGTAGAAGATCGCCAGGCCCACCATGGTCAGCGCCATGGACATGGCCGAGTGGACGGCCTTGCGGGAGAACACCACTCCCAGGGCGCCGAGCAGGACCACGGTCCCCAGGATCCAGAAGGCCGAGGCCTCCCCGCCGCCGATGGGGGCGGCGAGGTGGACCTCGTGCGTCGGGCCGAGGGGGGAGGCGAGGAGGGCGGAGGGGGTCATCGGACCGCCTCCGTGCTCTCGTGGTGCCCGTCCTGGGAGCCGTGCTGGCCGCGGCCGGTGGCGTAGTAGTCGAGGTCGCTCTCGCCCAGGCGCATCGGGTGCGGCGGCGCCTCCATGCCCTCCTTGAGGGGGGCGAGCAGCTGCTCCTTGGTCCAGATCAGGCTCTGCCTGCTGTCGTCGGCGAGCTCGTACTCGTTGGTCATGGTGAGGGCGCGCGTCGGGCACGCCTCCACGCACAGCCCGCACAGGATGCAGCGCAGGTAGTTGATCTGGTAGACCCGCCCGTAGCGCTCACCGGGCGAGTAGCGGTCGTCGTCGGTGTTGTCACCGGCTTCGACGTAGATGGCGTCGGCGGGACAGGCCCAGGCGCACAGTTCGCACCCGATGCACTTCTCCAGCCCGTCCGCCCACCTGTTCAGCTGGTGCCGTCCGTGGAAGCGCGGCGCCGTGGGGCGCTTGACCTCCGGGTACTCGACGGTCGGCACCTTCTTGAACATGGTGTGGAAGGTGACGCCGAAACCCTTGACGGGATTGAGCCAATCAAGCACCGGTGACCTCCCCCTTCTGCTTGACGCTGCGGCCCGCGGCGGCCGGGGCCGTCCGCGGCGGTTCGGCGAGCACGCTGCTCCCGTAGTGCGGTGCGGTGCTCGGTGGCACCGGGAACCCGCCGAAGGCGGAGTCCTCGTGTGCGCGGCGGGCGTTCTCGGCGCGCTGGGCCGCCTCCTCGGCGCGTTCGCGGCGCGCCGACCGGAGCCAGGCGTAGAACGCGACGAGGGTGGCGAGGGTGAACGCGGCGACGACCGAGCCGATGACGACCGGGGAGGCGCCGTCCAGGACGAGCATCCGCACGACCGCGACGGCGGTGATCCACACCAGCTGGATGGGGATGAGGACCTTCCAGCCGAACTGCATGAGCTGGTCGTACCGGACCCGGGGCAGGCTGCCGCGCGCCCAGATGAACAGGAACATGACGCCGACGAACTTGAGCAGCCACCACAGGGCGGGCCACCAGCCCTCGTTGGCCCCGGGGAAGGCGGTGCCGATCCCGAAGGGGGCGTACCAGCCGCCGAGGAAGAGCGTGACGGACACGGCGGCGACCGTGCACATGTTCACGTACTCGGCGAGGAAGAACATCGTGAACTTCATGGACCCGTACTCGGTCATGAAGCCGCCGACGATCTCGCCCTCGCCCTCGGCCAGGTCGAACGGGAGCCGGTTGGTCTCGCCGATCATGGTGACCAGGTAGATCAGGAACGACGGCAGCAGCAGCACCGCGAACCACAGCCCGCGCTGGGCCTCGACGATCCCGGACGTGGTGAGCGTGCCCGACATGATGAAGACCGCGACGAACGACAGGCCCATCGCGATCTCGTAGCTGATCACCTGGGCGGACGCGCGCAGGCCGCCGAGCAGGGCGTAGGGCGACTGGGACGCCCAGCCGCCGAGCACGAACCCGTACACCCCCAGGGCCGCGGTGGCCAGGACCACCAGGGCCGCGATGGGCAGGTCGGTGAGCTGGAGCGGGGTGACGACCCCGAACAGGTTCACCTCGGGCCCGATCGGGATGACCGAGAAGGCGATGAACGCGGGGACGGCGGCGATCACCGGGGCGGCGATGTAGACGAACCGGTCGACCCCCTCGGGGATCAGGTCCTCCTTGAGGGAGAGCTTGATCCCGTCGAACAGGGACTGGAGCAGGCCCCAGGGGCCCATCCGGTTGGGTCCGTGCCGCTGCTGCATCCGGCCCATGACCTTGCGGTCGGCCATGATCATCATCAGGACGCACACCATCAGGAAGACGAAGATGGCGAGCGCCTTGATGGTGGTGATCCACCACGGGTCGTTGCCGAAGGCGCTGAGCGTCTCCTCCGACGCCAGGTGCGCCACGCTGGTGGCGACGGGGGTCACTGGTGCCTCCCGGCGGTGCTCGGCGCCGACAGCAGGACCGTCTCGCCCGCGCCGCTGCCCAGATCGCGACGGATGTCGCAGCCCCTGGCGTTGGCCGGGAGCCAGACGACCCGGTCGGCGATGTCGGTGACGACCACGGGAACGGTGACCGAGCCCCGGGTGCCGGTGACGCGGAGCGATCCGCCGTCGGGCACCCCGACCTCGTCGGCCGTGGCCTGGGACAGGTAGGCGCGGGCCGGCCGGGCCGTCCCGGCCAGGAACGGCTCGCCGTCCTCCATCCGCCCGGTGCCCAGGAGCTGGCGCCAGGTGGACAGCAGGGCCTCGCCGGGGCGGGGCTCGGGGACGGGGACCGGGCGGACGGCCGGGGCCGCGGCCCGCTCCCCCGCCCACAGGCCCAGCTCCAGCAGCTCGCGGTAGGCGGAGGCGGCGTCGGGCAGCCCCAGGTGGACGTCCATCTCGTCCGCGATCGCGGACAGGACCCGCAGGTCGGAGAGGGCTCCGGGGACCTTGAGCGCGTCGCCGAAGGGCCGGTGGCGGCCCTCCCAGTTGACGAAGGTGCCGGACTTCTCGGCGACGGCGGCGACGGGGAAGACCACGTCGGCGCGGTCGGTGACCTCGCTCGACCGCAGTTCGAGGCTGACGATGAACGGCACCCGGGCCAGGGCCGCGCGGGCGGCCTCGGGGTCGGGCAGGTCGTCGAGCTCGACCCCGGCGACGACCAGGGCGTCGAGCTCGCCGCGGGCGGCGGCCTCGATGATGGCGGCGGTGTCGCGGCCCGGCTCCGGCGGCAGCGTGCCGACGTTCCAGGCGCGGGCGACCTCGGCGCGGGCCGAGGCGTCCGAGACGGGCCGGCCGCCGGGCAGCAGCCCGGGCAGGGCCCCGGCGTCGACGGCGCCGCGCTCCCCGGCCCGGCGCGGGATCCACACCAGGCGGGCGCCGGTGCGGTCGGCCAGCGCCGCGGCGGCGGTGAGCGCGCCGGGGACGGCGGCCAGCCGCTCCCCGACGACGATGACCGCGCCCTGCGCGCCCAGGGCCTCGGCGGCCTCGGGGGCGGTGTCCTCCAGGGCGTTGAGGACGCGGGCCTCGTCTCCCGGAACGGCGCCGATCAGCGTGCCGCCCGCCTTGGTGAGGCCGAGGCTGGCATGGCCGGCGACGGAGTACAGCTTCAGCCCGCGCTTGCGGTGGGCCTTGCGCAGCCGCAGGAACGTGGAGGGCGACTCGTCCTCGGGCTCGAACCCGGCCAGGAGCACGGCCGGGGCCTTCTCCAGGCCGGTGAAGTCCACGTCGATCGGGGTCCCGGCGACACGGGCCGCCAGGAAGTCGGCCTCCTCCCGCGAGTGGGCGCGGGCCCGCATGTCCACGTCGTTGGTGCCCAGGGCGACCCGCGCGAACTTGGCGTAGGCGTAGGCGTCCTCGTAGGTGAGGCGCCCGCCGGTCAGGACGCCGACCCGGCCGCGGGCGGCGGCCAGGCGGCGGCCCGCGATGGAGACGGCCTCCGGCCAGGAGGCGAACTCCAGGGCCCGGGAGTCCTCGTCGCGCACCAGGGGCCGGGTGAGCCGGTCGCTCTGGGTGGCGTAGGTGAACGCCCACCGGCCCTTGTCGCAGTTCCACTCCTCGTTCACCTGCGGGTCGTCGCCGGCCAGGCGGCGGGTGACCTTGCCGCGCCGGTGGTCGGTGCGCTGGGCGCAGCCGCCGGAGCAGTGTTCGCAGACGCTGGGGGTGGAGACCAGGTCGAAGGGGCGGGACCGGAACCGGTAGGCCGACCCGGTGAGGGCGCCCACCGGGCAGATCTGCACGGTGTTGCCGGAGAAGTAGGAGTTGAACGGCTCGCCGCCGGCGATCCCGACCTGCTCCTTGGCGCCGCGCTCCATCAGCTCGATGAGCGGGTCGCCTGCGATCTGCGCCGCGAACCGGGTGCAGCGGGCGCACTGGATGCAGCGCTCCCGGTCGAGCAGCACCTGGCTGGACAGCGGGATCGGCTTGGGGAAGGTCCGCTTGACGTCGATGAACCGGCTCTCGCCCCGGCCGGTGGACATCGCCTGGTTCTGCAGGGGGCACTCGCCGCCCTTGTCGCAGACCGGGCAGTCCAGCGGGTGGTTGATGAGCAGGAACTCCATGATGCCGCGCTGGGCCTTCTCCGCCACCGGGGAGGTGAGGTGGGTGTTGACCACCATCCCCTCCATCACGGTGATGGTGCAGGACGCCTGCGGTTTGGGCATGCCGCGCCCGTTGCCCATGTCGGGGATCTCCACCAGGCACTGGCGGCAGGCCCCGACCGGGTCCAGGAGCGGGTGGTCGCAGAAGCGCGGGATCTGGATCCCGAGCAGTTCGGCGGCGCGGATGAGCAGCGTGCCCTTGGGCACCTGGATGCGGAAACCGTCGATGGTGACGGTGACCAGGTCCTCGGGCGGGGGCGCGGGGGCCGCTCCGCCCGGCGTGTTGGTGGTGACGGTCACGGGTTCCCTCCCGTCGTGGTCGGGCGGTCCGCCCACAGGGTGGACCTGGAGTGGTCGAAGGGGCAGCCGCCCTGCTCGACGTGGTCGATGTACTCCTGGCGGAAGTGCTTGATCGACGACATGACCGGGCTGGTCGCACCGTCGCCCAGGGCGCAGAACGACCGGCCGAGCAGGTTGTCGCAGATGTCCAGGAGCTTGTCGAGGTCGGCCTCGGTGCCCTGGCCGCGCTCCAGGCGGTCCAGCACCTGGACCATCCAGTAGTTGCCCTCGCGGCAGGGTGTGCACTTGCCGCAGGACTCGTGGGCGTAGAAGGCGATCCAGCGGCCGACGGCGCGGACCACGCAGGTGGTCTCGTCGAAGATCTGGAGTGCCCGGGTGCCGAGCATGGAGCCGGCGGCGCCCACCGACTCGAAGTCGAGCGGGGTGTCCAGGTGCTCCTCGGTGAAGATCGGCGTGGAGGAGCCCCCGGGCGTCCAGAACTTGAGGCGGTGGCCCGCGCGGATCCCGCCCGCCATGTCGAGCAGTTCGCGCAGGGTGATGCCGAGCGGGGCCTCGTACTGACCCGGCCGGGTGACGTGCCCGGACAGGGAGAAGAACCCGAACCCGGCGGACTTCTCGGTGCCCATCGAGGTGAACCACTCGGCGCCGCCCAGGACGATGCTGGGGACGCTGGCGATGGACTCGACGTTGTTCACCACGGTCGGCGAGGCGTAGAGCCCGGCGACCGCGGGGAACGGCGGCTTGAGCCGGGGCTGGCCCCGGTAGCCCTCCAGGGAGTCCAGCAGGGCGGTCTCCTCGCCGCAGATGTAGGCGCCGGCCCCGGCGTGGACGACCACGTCGAGGTCGAAGCCGGTGCCGAGGATGTCCTTGCCCAGCAGCCCGGCGGCGTAGGCGTCGGCGACGGCCCTGCGCAGGCGGCGGATGACGTGGACGACCTCGCCGCGCACGTAGATGAACGCCTGGCTCGACTTGATCGCGTAGGAGGCGATCGCCACGCCCTCCACGAGGGAGTGCGGGTTGGCGAGCATGAGCGGGATGTCCTTGCAGGTCCCGGGCTCGGACTCGTCGGCGTTGACGACGAGGTAGCGCGGGTTGGGGTTGTCGGCCGGGAGGAAGCCCCACTTCATGCCGGTGGGGAACCCGGCGCCGCCGCGCCCGCGCAGGCCCGACTGCTTGACCAGGTCGACGAGGGCCTCGGGCTCCATGGCCAGCGCCCTGCGCAGGGCCTGGTAGCCGCCGTCGGCCCGGTAGCCCTCCAGGGTGAAGGAGTCGGGTCGGTCCCAGTTGTGGGACAGGACCGGGGTCAGGGTGGTCACTTGGCCTCCTCCTCACCCTGGGCGGGACGGGGAAGGTTCGCGGGTTCGGAAGAAGACCGCGCCGAAGGCGTCCGTTGAGGGTTGGCGGCGGGCGACGGGTCGGGCGCCGTCCACCCGCGCTCGCGCGCGAGGGCCAGCCCGGCCAGCGAGGGTCCGGCGGCCTGCACGCCCTCGCCGGCGCGGCCGTCGTCGAACCCGGCCAGCACCCGGGAGGCCTGCTTCCAGGTGCACAGGGACGCCGGGCCGCGGGTGGGCGCCACGTCGTTGCCCAGGCGCAGGTCGTCCACGAGCCGCTTGGCCGAGTCCGGGGTCTGGTTGTCGAAGAACTCCCAGTTGACCATCACGACCGGCGCGAAGTCGCAGGCCGCGTTGCACTCGACGTGCTCCAGCGTGACCTTGCCGTCCTCGGTGGTCTCGTTGTTGCCGACGCCCAGGTGCTCCTTGAGGGCGGCGAAGATCTCGTCCCCGCCCATCACGGCGCACAGGGTGTTGGTGCACACCCCCACCTGGTAGTCGCCGCCGGGGCGGCGGCGGTACATGGTGTAGAAGGTCGCGACCGCGTTCACCTCGGCGAGGGTGATGCCGAGCTGGTCGGCGCAGAAGCGCATCCCGGCCCGGCTGACGTGGCCCTCCTCCGACTGCACCAGGTGCAGCAGCGGGAGGAGCGCCGACCTCGGCTTCGGGTAGCGGCCGATGAGCTCCTTGGCGTCCTGCTCCAGGCGCGCGACGACCTCGGCGGGGAACGTGTCGGTCCCCTCCGGGATCGCGGTCGCGCCGTGGTCGTGGCTGTGGTCGTGTCCGCTCACCGGTCCACGCCTCCCATCACCGGGTCGATACTGGCCACGGCCGCGATCACGTCCGCCACCGTGCCGCCCTCGCACATGGCGGCGACGCTCTGCAGGTGGGTGAAGGAGGGGTCGCGGAAGTGCACGCGGTAGGGGCGGGTGCCCCCGTCGCTGACCGCGTAGCACCCGAGCTCGCCCTTGGCGCTCTCGACGGCCGCGTAGGCCTGGCCCGCCGGGACCCGGAAGCCCTCGGTGACCAGCTTGAAGTGGTGGATGAGCGCTTCCATGGAGCTGCTCATGATGTGCGCGATGTGGTCGGGCGAGTTGCCCATGCCGTCCGGCCCCAGCGCCAGCTTGGCGGGCCAGCCGATCTTGGCGTCCTCGATCATCACCGGGCCCGGCGCCAGCTTGTCCAGGCACTGCTCGATGATCTTGAGGCTCTCCTCCATCTCGGCGATGCGCACCCGGTAGCGGGCGTAGACGTCGCCGCCGTCGGAGACGGGGACGTCGAACTCGTAGCCCTCGTAGCCGCAGTACGGCTTGGCCTTGCGCAGGTCGTAGGCCAGCCCCGAGGCCCGCAGCAGCGGGCCGGTGACGCCCAAGGCCATGCAGCCGGGCAGGTTGAGGTAGGCGACGTCCTTGGTGCGGGCCAGGTAGACCGGGTTCTCGTCGAGGAGCTTGCGCATGATGGTGATGCGCTTGGGCATCTCCTCCAGCAGCTCCCGGACCTTGCCGACCGCGCCGGGCGGCAGGTCCTGGGCGACCCCGCCGGGGCGGACGTAGGCGTGGTTCATCCGCAGGCCGGTGACGAGCTCGAAGATGTCCAGGATCATCTCGCGCTCGCGGAACCCGTTGGTCATGACGGTGGTGGCGCCCAACTCCATGCCGAACGTCGCCATCGCCACGAAGTGCGAGGCCATCCGGTTGAGCTCCATCATCATCACGCGGATGACGTTGGCCCGCTCCGGGATCCGGTCCTCGATGCCCAGCAGCTTCTCGACCGCCAGGCAGTACGCCGTCTCGTTGAAGAGCGGCGTCAGGTAGTCCATGCGGGTGACGAACGTGGTGCCCTGCGTCCACGTCCGGAACTCCATGTTCTTCTCGATGCCCGTGTGCAGGTAGCCGATCGCGACCCGGGCCTCGGTACAGGTCTCACCGTCCAGAGTGAGGATGAGGCGGAGCACGCCGTGCGTGGACGGGTGCTGCGGCCCCATGTTGACGACGAGGCGCTCGGCGCTGGTCGCCTGCGCCTTCTCGATGACGTCGTCCCAGTCGCCGCCGGAGGCGTCGATGTAGTCCTCGGTGACGGTCATGCCGTGCCTCCCTTCCAGAAGTGTTCTTGCCGGGTCACGTGTACGACCTCCGCTGGTCGGGCGGGGGCACGGTGGCGCCCCGGTACTCGACGGGGATGCCGCCCAGCGGGTAGTCCTTGCGCTGCGGGTGGCCGTGCCAGTCGTCGGGCATCTGGATGCGGGTGAGCGCCGGGTGGCCGTCGAAGACGATCCCGAAGAAGTCCCAGGCCTCGCGCTCGTGCCAGTCGTTGGTCGGGTAGACCGACACGATCGACGGGATGTGCCGGTCGGTGTCCGGGCAGGTGGTGGACACCCGGATCTCGCTGTTGTGCGTGATCGAGCGGAGGTGGTAGACCGCGTGCAGCTCCCGGCCCTCCTGCTCCGGGAAGTGCACCCCGGTCACGCCCAGGCACAGCTCGTAGCGCAGGGCCGGGTCGTCGCGCAGGATGCGGCACAGCTCGGGCAGGGCCTCGCGGCGGACGTGGAAGGTGATCTCGCCGCGCGAGACCTCCACCCGCTCCACCGCCCCGGCGGCGTCGCCCAGGGCGGCCTCCAGGTCGTCGGCCACCCGGTCGAAGTCGGCGGTGCGCGGGTCGTCCGGGTCGGTGAAGGGCCGCTGCGAGGAGACGGGAGCGCTCCCCCGCACCTGCAGCCGTCCGAAGCCGGAGGTGTCCCCGGTGGTGGTGGTGCCGAACATGCCGGTGCGCCTGATCGGCGCGGCCAGGCGCTCCTCGCCCAGCCGGTCGGGGAGGCGCGCGGCCTCCTCGTCGCGTTCGCGCTCGTTGTCGGTGCTCATGTCAGTCCTTGCTCACCAGGGGAAGCGACCGGCGGAGCATGCGCTCCTCGGTTTCGGTGATCTCCTGCTCGCGGTGCGCGCCGAGCTTGGTGTTCTGCACCTTGTCGTGCAGCTTGAGCACCGCGTCCAGGAACATCTCGGGGCGGGGCGGGCAGCCCGGCAGGTAGATGTCCACCGGGACGATGTGGTCCACGCCCTGGACGATCGCGTAGTTGTTGAACATGCCGCCGCTGGAGGCGCACACGCCCATCGCGATGACCCACTTGGGCTCGGGCATCTGGTCGTAGATCTGGCGCAGGACCGGGGCCATCTTCTGGCTCACCCGCCCGGCGACGACCATGAGGTCGGCCTGGCGCGGGGTGGCGCCGAACTTCTCCATGCCGAACCGGGCCAGGTCGTAGTGGGGCCCGCCGACGGCCATCATCTCGATGGCGCAGCAGGCCAGCCCGAACGTCGCGGGCCACATCGAGGTCTTGCGGGCGAGTCCGACGACCTGTTCGACGGTTCCGAGCAGGACGCCGCTGGGCAGTTTCTCTTCGAGTCCCATCAGCTGCGGACCTCCTCCGGGCGGGGCTGCGGGGTGCGGACGCGGGGTGCGGGGGGTCGCGGGGTCAGTCCCATTCCAGGCCCCCGCGGCGCCACTCGTAGGCGTAGGCGATGGACACGTTCACCAGGAAGAGGACGATCGCGACCAGTCCGAACCAGCCGAGGGCGTCGAAGTGCACCGCCCAGGGGATGAGGAAGATGATCTCGATGTCGAAGACGATGAACATCATCGCCGTCAGGTAGTACTTGACGGTGAAACGGCCGCCGCCCGCGGGCTGCGGAGTGGGCTCGATGCCGCACTCGTAGGCCTGCATCTTGGCGCGGTTGTAGCGCTTGGGTCCCAGCAGCGCCCCGGCGACCATGGACACCACGACGAACGCGGCGCCGATCCCGCCGAGCACGAAAATCGGTGCGTAGAGCTCCACCGGTCACCCTCCTTCCGGCTGATCGGCGCGGCCGCGGGGCGTCGCGCTTGTGATTGCTTTCACTTGTGCGGGCTCTTCTCTGATCCGTCCCGTCGTCCCCGGTGGCGGCTGCGGGGCCGCCCGGAGGGGCGGGGCCGCTTATGCCGCGGGTGCGATCTTGGACAGGCCGTTGATGACCCGGTCCATGGCGTCGCCCTGCGAGGGTTCGGTGAGGTTGGCGAGCATCTTGAGCGCGAACTTCATGAGGGTGCGCTGGCGCAGGCCGTACTTGGTGGCGTACTTCATGAACTCGGGCTGGCCGATCATCTTCACGAAGTAGCGGCCCAGCGTGTAGTAGCCGCCGTAGGTGTCGGCGAGGACCTGCGGGTAGCGCAGCAGGGCGCGCTCGCGGGTCTGCTGGGTGGAGCGGCCGTGCGCCTGCACGACCACCTCGGCGGCGATGGCGCCGGCCTCCATGGCGTAGGCGATGCCCTCGCCGTTGAAGGGGTTGACCATGCCGCCCGCGTCGCCGACGAGCATGAGGCCGCGCGAGTAATGCGGGACCCGGTTGAAGCCCATGGGCAGCGCGGCGCCGCGGATCGGGGTGGTCTGGTTCTCCTCGGTGAAGCCCCACTCCGGCGGCATGGAGTCGGTCCAGCGCCGCAGCAGCCTGCGGTAGTCGACGTCCTGGAAGGAGGCCGTCGAGTTGAGGATGCCCAGGCCGACGTTGCTGGTGCCGTCGCCGACGCCGAAGATCCAGCCGTAGCCGGGGAGCAGCACGTCCTTCTCGCCGCTCCTGTCCCACAGCTCCAGCCAGGACTCCAGGAAGTCGTCGTCGTGGCGGGGGCTGGTGAAGTAGGTGCGCACGGCCACGCCCATGGGGCGGTCGTCGCGCTTGCGGATGCCCATGGCGACGGACAGCCGGGAGGAGTTGCCGTCCGCGGCCACGACCAGCGGCGCCCGGAAGGTCACGGGTTCGCGGTCGGCGTTCTTGGCCCGGACACCGACGATGCGGTTGCTGCGCTCGTCCATGAGCGGCCCGGTGACGGTGGTGCGCTCCAGGAGCTTGGCGCCGGCGGTGACGGCGCGGTCGACCAGGATCCGGTCGAAGTCGAACCGGGTGCGCACGAGGCCGAAACCCGGGTAGGCGGCCAGGTCGGGCCAGGGCAGTTCGAGGCGGACCCCGGCGCCGACGATGCGCAGGCCGTGGTTCTTGATCCAGCCCTCGTCCTCGAAGGTGATGCCCATGGCGGTGAGCTGCTTGACCGCCCGGGGGGTGAGCCCGTCGCCGCAGACCTTCTCCCGGGGGAAGGCGGTCTTCTCCAGCAGGAGGACGTCGAGTCCGGCCTGCGCCAGGTAGTAGGCGGTGGTGGAGCCGGACGGTCCGGCGCCGACGACGATGACGTCGGCGTCGTACTCGACGCGGTCCCGGCCTCGGCCTCTGAGGTCGGGAGAGGAGGTGGCTGTCTCGCTCACGGGTGTGTCCTCGACTGCTCGCGCGGATGCACCGTGGCGGGCCAGTGCGGGGTTTCGACCCGCTCACGGGGGGCTGTCCTGGTCGTGTTCTCTCGGCGTTATGGGGCGTCCGGGCCGCGGCCCCGAGGGTGGCTCTGCGTGCGGGGGCCGTGACCAGGTGCGTTGTACGGTTGGGGACTCATGTCATGTCGGACATAGGGCCATGTGTCACATCCCTCGTGTCCTTGTGAAGCACTTCACAAGCTTCTTTTCGGCAGTCTAGCCCTCTGGCGGCGCGGTTGCGAGCCCCGGGGGGTATACGGAGCGAAACATTCTCAATCGCCCCATAGGCACACGAGAGCCATGAAAGCCACCACAGACTGACAAATACGCAGCTCATCACCCTTTCCACCGCCACATGCATCACATAGGGCACAACAAAAACCCGGAGAACACAGAGTTCTCCGGGTTTTGCGAGCTTTGAAGCTATTTAAGAAGTAGGCGACTCGGTGAGTCCTATGTCGGTTTTACTTCTCGCGGAAGCCCCGGTGGAGGGCGACGATCCCGCACGACAGGTTCCGCCAGGCGACCCGGGACCAGCCGGCGTCCTGGAGGTGCCGGGCCAGCTCGGCCTGGGCGGGCCACGCCATGATCGACTCCGAGAGGTAGTCGTAGGACTCGCCCTTGCCCGACACCGCGCCCGCGATCTTGGGCAGCGCGGCCATCAGGTAGGTCGAGTACAGGCGGTCCACGAATTCCACCGGGATGTGGCTGAACTCGCAGATCACCACGCGGCCGCCGACCTTGGTGACCCGCAGCAGCTCGCGCAGGGCCCGGTCCACGTCGTTGACGTTGCGCAGGCCGAACGAGATGGTCACCGCGTCGAAGGTCTCGTCGGCGAAGGGCAGGTGCAGCGCGTCGCCCGCGACGAAGGTGACCCCGCCCCGGGACGCGCCCCCGCGGCGGCGAACCCCCGTGGACAGCATGCCCAGGGAGAAGTCGCAGGCGATCACCCTGGCGCCCTTGCGGATGAAGGACTCCGAGGAGGTGCCGGTGCCCGCGGCCAGGTCCAGGACCAGCTCACCGCTGTGGGCGTCGACGGCGTTGACGGTCGCCCGGCGCCAGGCGCGGTCCTGGCCGAGGGAGATGACGTCGTTGACGAGGTCGTAACGGTCGGCGATGCCGTCGAACATCGCCGCGACGTCCTGGGGCTTCTTGTCGAGTTCAGCGCGGGCCATGCCCACCAGCCTACGGCCGCCCGGACGCCGCCGTGCCGCGGGCGGCCCCTCGGCGGCACGGATTTCGTTACTCTATGTGATTTAGGCGCGACTCTTTGCGAGAATCGGTCGTGCCCCTTACCCTGCCGCGCGACCGAGGAGAACACCCCGTGAAACCGAAGCTCACCGCCCTGGTGCTGGGCATGGCCCTGCTGGTCCCGCTCGGGGCCGCGACCCCCGTGGCCGCGGGCGAGACCGCGCACCGGTCGGTGGTGGGCGAACGACCGGTCCAGTGGACGCCGCACGTCCTGGACGGGGCGGTCAAGGACATCCTCCGCGTGGGGGACACCGTCGTCGTCACCGGGGCGTTCGAGCGGGTCTCCGACGCCGACGGCGGGCGCGTCCACGAGCTGCGCAACATCTTCGCGTTCGAGCACGGCACCGGGCGGATCATCCGCGAGTTCGCCCCGCGCGTGAACGGGACCGTGGCCTCCGTGGTCCCCGGGCCCGACGGCACGGTCGTCATCGGCGGGGAGTTCCGGACGGTCAACGACACCCCGGCCCGCGGGCTGGCCCGGGTGCGGCTCCACGACGGATCGCGCGTCGCGGCGTTCACCGCGACCCTGGACGGCGGGTCCGCCTACCGGCTGGCCTCCGACGGGGACCGGCTGTACGTCGGCGGGTCCTTCCCCGGGATCGGCGGGACCGCGCAGCCGGGCATCGCCCGGCTGGACACGACCACCGGGGCGGTGGACACCGGGTTCGCGCCGCGCGTCTCCGAGCAGCGCCGCGGCTCGCTGCGGGTGCAGGAGCTGGCGCTGAGCCCCGACGGGCGGAGGCTGGCGATCAACGGCACGTTCACCAAGGTGGACGGGCAGGACCGGTACCAGATCGCCGTGCTGGACACCGCGACCGGGAGGCCGACGCGGTGGTCCACCGACGCGTTCGAGCCGGACTGCGACTACTCGTCGATGCACACCTACATGCGGCGGATGGACTACGCCCCGGACGGGTCGTACTTCGCGCTCGTGACGGCGGGCGGCCCGCGGGTCAAGCCGGGGCTGTGCAAGGCGGTGGTGCGGTTCGAGAACACCGACACGCCCGGCGCCGAGCCCACCTGGGTCAACAAGACCGGCGGCGACTCGCTGTACTCGGTCGAGGTGACCGGGGCCGCGGTGTACGCGGGCGGGCACCAGCGCTGGATGGACAACGAGCAGGGCGCGCTCAACCCGGGGCCGGGTTCGGTCGCCCGCGAGGGCATCGCCGCCGTGGACCCGCGCACCGGGCGCGCCCTGGCCTGGAACCCGGGCCGCTCCCGCGGCCACGGGGTGGAGGCCCTGCACGCCACCTCCGACGGCCTCTACGTCGGCAGCGACACCGAGCGGTTGGCCGGCGAGTACCACGCCCGCCTGGGCATGTTCCCCCTCCCCTGACCCCTCCGGCCCCGTCCCGCCCACCCGGGCGGGACGGCGGAGCGGCCCCCGGCGGCGGCCTGGAACGGCAGCGGCCGGCGGGGTCTTCGGCGGGGTGCGGTCCCGGGCGCGGTGCCCCGCGAACGGAAGCCGCCGGAGGCGACGGCCGAGGGCGCGGCGGAGCGGCGCGCCACGGCCCCGCCGGGCCGGTGGCGGGTACGGCTGCGGTCCGGGGCCCGGCCGAGCGGCGCGAAACGCCCCCGGCAGGACCGGTCACGGGTACGGCGGCCCGGGACACGGCGGGGCTGCGCGCCACGGCCCCGGCGGACCCGGTGGCGGGTACGGCGGCGGTCCGGGGCACGGCCGAGCGGCGCGATACGCCCCCGACAGGACCCGCGGCAAGCGCAGCGGCGGTCAGGCGTCGCGGCCCCGCCGGGCCGGGGACGGGTACGACGGCGGCCCGGCCGGAGCGGCCGGGCCGTCGGACCGGGGGGCTAGGAGTCCTTGGGGGCGGCGGGGGCCTCCTCGGCCCTCTCCGCGGCCGGGGCGTCCTCCGCGGCCTCCTGGAGGTGGTCCTCGCGGGCGGCGCCGTCGTCGAGGCGGTCGCCCACCAGGGAGCCGCGGCGCTGCTCGATCCGGTCGACCACCGAGGCCGACATCCGGTCGCGCAGGGAGGACAGCAGCACGTAGGAGGCCAGGCCGCTGATCAGC
Organism: Nocardiopsis sp. MT53; assembly: GCF_019598965.1. Classification (NCBI taxonomy): domain Bacteria; kingdom Bacillati; phylum Actinomycetota; class Actinomycetes; order Streptosporangiales; family Nocardiopsidaceae; genus Nocardiopsis; species Nocardiopsis sp. MT53. Next base: position 1,403,418 of record NZ_CP080599.1, read on the forward strand.
CAGGCGAGGATGAGGGCCATCCACGAGCGGGCGCCGAACAGGTACACCACTCCGAACGCCGCCAGGAACAGCCCCACGCGGGCGGCGGTATAGGGCAGCCAGCTACGCATCGAAAAGCCTCACAACAGATGATTACCTGGACTAGATTGGTCGCTACGCCCATCAACGCACGAGACGACCGGTCCGCTGTCGCGGTTTCCGGGGGGCCGGCCTCTCGATGAGGCCGGTGTCTGCGCGCTCATGTGCTCTCACCTCCAGGTTAAGGGTGAGCCGCCCGGAGCCCGCACCGGGTAGGCCTGTGTCCCTCATCGCGGATGATCGGACCCCTGCGCCCGGATTCAGATAGTCATGGGATGTTTCCAATCCCGACAGCAGGGCCCGAACATCACGTTCCGGTCACATATCCCGTACTCCTCCCCCCAACACCGCAATTTCTCCGAAAACTAGGGAGGAAACGGACCAACTCATGCACACTAGGGGATCAAACGCCCGCCGCCCCCATAGTCCAGGCGGGCACGATTGGGGGAATGTGAAGGTGGAACGAGCAAGCGAACGCCTGTTGACCCCCGGGGAAGTGGCCTCACTCTTCCGGGTTGATCCCAAGACCGTCACCCGCTGGGCCGCCTCCGGGCGGATCAGCAGCATCAGAACCCCGGGCGGCCACCGCCGCTTCCGGGAGTCCGAGGTCCGCGCCCTCCTGCTCGGCGAGCCGAGCGAGAGCAGTTCCTGACCCCCAGGGGACGCGTCCCCGAGAGGCATCCCGGGGTCCGCACGGACCCCTGGTGAAGGGAGCCGCGCCTCCGCGACCCGGGCAGCCGCCCCGAGGTCCGCGGTCCCCCCGCCGCGCACGGCGCGGCGGCGTCACGGCCGTGGGAGTCGGCCCGACCATGGGGAGTGGACAGCGGGAGATAGGCTGGAAACATGGTGTGGCTTGGTGGCCTGATCACGCTCGTGTCGATCGTTCTCTGGGTGTACGCGTTCTTCGACGCGCTGACCACCCCGGCCCAGGACGCCCGGAACCTTCCGAAGATCCTCTGGCTGGTCGTCATCGCGCTGTTCGTGCCCGTGGGGTCCATCCTGTGGCTGTTCCTGGGACGGCCCCGCAGGTCGGCCGCCGTATGGGGCGCCGCGGCCTCCCCGGCCCAGGCCGCCGCCTCGATCGACGACCTCGACCCGTCGGACTTCGCCAAGCCCTCCAACAGTCCGCACCCGCTCGGTCCGGACGACGACCCCGAGTTCCTGCGCGGCCTCGACCGCCGGATCGACCCCGACGAGTAGACCGCGCCCGACCTCCAGGACCCTCACGGGTCCCTGCGTCGCAGGGGGCCGCTCCGCATCCCGGAGCGGCCCCCTGCGCCGTTCCGCGTCAGAGCAGGCCCGCGCCCGTCTTCCGCTCCAGGCCGCGCAGGGCGTGCACGGGCTGGACCCCGGTGTCGAGCCGCGGCGTCCAGGCGGACCCGGTGCCCAGCAGGGCCTCCGGGTGGGCCGCGTTGTGCTCGGCGACGAGGTCGACGCGGGTGATCCTCCCCCGGCCGTCCGTCATGACGCCGTTGCCCGTGCCGCCCACGTCCGTGCCGCCCCAGTTGTACAGCAGGGCGCCGGCGGTGTGCCCGTCACGCAGGTCGAACAGGTTGTTCTCCACGTACAGCTGCGACTCGAATCCCGCTCCCAGGCTGTACTGGTACAGGTCGCCGCTCACCGTGTAGAGGTTGTTGTAGACGTGGACCTGGCCGTACCGCACCCGCGGGGCGCGCTGGCCGAGCCCGTCGAAGTGGTTGTGGTGCCACGTCACGCGCAGGCGGCCGCGGTCGGTGGTGCGGCCGTCGCTGTTGCCCAGCAGCAGGGCCTTGTCCCGGCCGTCGAAGTGGTTCCACGACACCGTCACCAGGTCCGAGGCCCGCACGATGTCCAGCAGCCCGTCGTGCACCTCGTACCTGCGGCCGAAGTACTCGGGCTGTCCGGCACCGGGGCGGTCGCCGTCGTCGAAGGTGTTGTGGTCGATCCACACGTTCGTGGAGCCGGACACCTCGATCTGGTCGTACTCGGAGTTCCAGTTGCCGCTCTCCCCGTCGCCGGGGTCCCAGCCGGGGAAGCAGTCGTGGGCGTCGGAGAAGGTCAGGTTGCGCAGGATGACGTTCTCCACGTCGTGGACCAGCAGGCTCATGCCGGTGAGCTCGGCGCCGTCTCCGGCCCCGACGATCGTGGTGTTGGAGCCGACCCGGTAGCGGACGTTCGCGGCCTGGGCGTTCTGCGATGCCTCGCGGGCCTCCTCCAGGGGTCCGGAGGGGTCCTCCCACCCCCAGACCCGCGGGTCGTAGGCCGCCAGGTACGCCTCCAGCGTGTAGCCGCCGACGGCGTAGTCCTCGCAGTCCAGGGGGGAGCCGTCGGGGGCGGTGTTGGCGTCGATGAGGCCTTCGACGTAGACGATCTTGGGCTCGTCCCCGGCGACGGCCTCCCGGAACCCGGCCGCGGTGGACACGCGGAACACGTTCTCGTCCGCGGCGGCCGCGCCGCCCGTGGTGCCGTCGCCCGCAGAGGCCCAGCCGTCGCCCTCGGGCAGCACCCTCCTCCCGAGGTCGTCGTCGGCGGCGGCCGGCACGGGCGCGGTCAGCGCCGCGGCCAGGGCGAGGGCCAGGGCGGGGGTGAGCCGTCTTCGCATGGTGCGCTCCTGGGGGATGAGGCTGCAAACGTTTGCAATAAACTCCTCGAACGCCCGGAAAGAAGCAAGGCCTCCGGCCGTGGAAAGATGGGAAAACCCGGACCCGGTCGGAGCGGCCGGCCGCCCTCCCCCGCCCCGGGCCCTCACGGAAAGGTCGTGCCGTGGCCGTGACGCTCAAGGACGTGGCCCGGGCCAGCGGGGTCCACGTGTCCACCGTGTCCCGGGCGTTCTCGGCGGCGCACCTGGTCAACGCCCGGACCCGGGCCCGCGTGCTGGCCGCCGCGGACGAGCTGGGCTACCGTCCCAACCGGGCCGCCCGGGCGCTGTCGACCCGCCGTACCGGGAACCTCGGCGTGGTCGTCGCCGACATCGCGAACCCGTTCTTCCCGCCGCTGCTGAAGGCGGCGCAGGAGGAGGCGCGGGCCCGGGACCACCACCTCTTCATCGCCGACACCGACGAGCGGACCGCGGTGGAGGAGGAGGCCGTCCGGTCGCTGGCGGGCCAGGTGGACGGGCTGGTCCTGGCCGCCCCGCGGATGTCCGACCGGCTCATCCGCGAACTGGCCGCCGAGGTCCCCCTGGTGGTCGTCAACCGCCGGGTGCGGGGGCTGCCGTGCGTGCTCATGGACGTCGGCGGGGGGATCGCGCGGGCCGTCGCCCGGCTGGCCGCCCTGGGGCACCGCGACCTCGCCCTGGTGTCCGGGCCCGCGGCCTCGTGGACGGGGCGGCGGGCGGCGCGGGCGGCCGGGGCCGCCGCGCGGGAGCACGGGGTGCGCGTGCACCGGGTCGGCCCCCACCCGCCGACGGAGGAGGGCGGGGCCGCCGCGTTCGACGCCGTGGCCGGGCTCGGCGCGACTGCGGCCCTGGCCCACAACGACCTCATGGCGCTGGGCCTGCTGGCCGCGGCGCGGGAGCGGGGCGTCCCCGTCCCGGGGCGGCTGAGCGTCGTCGGGGTCGACGACAGCCTGACCGCCCGGCACACCCGCCCCGCCCTGACCACCGTCGCGATGCCCGCCGGAGAGGCCGGCCGGGCCGCCGTCGACCTGCTGCTGCGGGGCGCGGCACCTCGGGACCTCGTCCTGGGCACCCGCCTGGTCGAACGCGACTCGACGGGCCCCGCCCCTCGCGCTCAGGCGTAGGAGTGCAGGCCGCTGAACATGTAGTTGACAGCGAAGAAGTTGAACAGGATCGTCGCGAAGCCCAGCACGTTGATCCACGTCGCCTTGGGCCCGCGCCAGCCGCCGGTCGCCCGCGCGTGCAGGTAGGCGGCGTAGATGATCCAGGAGATGAACGACCAGACCTCCTTGGGGTCCCAGCCCCAGAAGCGGCCCCAGGCCTCGTCGGCCCAGATCGACCCGGCGATGATGCCGAAGGTCCACAGCGGGAACGCGAACAGGATGAGCCGGTGCGAGATGCGGTCCAGCAGCTCCGGGCTGGGCAGGCGGCCCGCGATGCCCGCGACGTCCTCCCCCGCGGCCCGCTTGACCTCGGTGCGGTGGGAGACCAGGTAGGTGATGCCGGTGACACCGGAGACCATGAACGCGCCGCCCGCCAGGATGGCCGCGGTGACGTGGATCGGCACCCAGTAGGAGTGCAGCGCCGGGATCAGCGGGCCCGGGTCGACGTACAGCCACTTGACGCCGATGCCCAGCAGGATCAGCACCGGGACCAGCACGAACGCGCCCAGGAAGCGGGCCTGGTAGCGGAACGAGGCGTACAGCAGCACGCCCACCGCGACCAGGCACATCGCCACCACGAACTCGAACATGTTGCCCCAGGGCCAGCGGCCGGCGGCCACGCCCCGCGTGATGATCTGGGCCAGGCCCATCAGGAAGCCCAGGGCGGTCACGCCCAGCGCGACCTTGCCCAGCACGCTCTGGGAGGCCTTGGCCTCGCCCTCGGTGGTGCGGACGTTGACCTCGATGCCGTCGTCCCCGTCGGACCCGCCGGCCGCGCCGGCGCCGACCGGCATCAGCCGTCCCGACTTCAGCTTGGTCCGCTTCCCGTAGGCGGCCTCGATCGCGAACAGGAACAGGGCCGCGGCGTAGGTCACGATCATGGCGATGACCAGCGTGTCGCTGGCGGACGCCATCGTCTCGTTCACCGGCGCGGCGAGAGTGTACGTCACCGGTCACTCCTCGTGTCGGAAGGGTTCTGGGGGTTGTCGTCCGACTCGTTCCGGAGTCGTGCGGCAAGCTCGGTCGTGATCTCGTGGAACTCGGCGTTGTTCCCCGCGACCTCGGTCTTGCCGAGGCCGGCCAGCTCCACCCGGGTCCGGCCGTCCGCGTCGCGGACGGCGCGCACCCACACCCGGCGCGGGCGGATGAACAGGGTCAGCAGCAGCCCGCCGACGGCGGTGGCCGCGGTGATGAGCGCGGGCAGCCGGGCGCCGTCCCGGTTGGCCTGGAGGCTGACGTACTCCTTGTAGCCGGCGAACTCGATGGACCCGGCGCCGTCGGGCAGCTCCCAGACGTCGCCGACCTCCAGCACCGGGGATTCGCCGAGGGACTCCATGCCCTCGGTGCGCAGCTGGTACACCGACTGCGGGTCGATCATGCCCAGGTCGCCCGTGTACCCCTCCAGGGTCACCCGCGGGTCCGTGGCGCCGGGGAAGCTGGAGGTCAGCTCGCCGTCGGGGGTCTCGGCCGCGGTCGGCAGGAAGACCCCGACGAAGCCCAGCTGGTCGGCGTCCTCGTTCCCGGTGTCGGGGACCTTGACCACGCCGTCGGACACGAAGCTCATGGTGTCCCGGTACAGGAACGGCACGGCCTGGTCGAACACCACGTCGCCGTCGGCGTTGCGCACCACGAACTCGGGCGCGTACCCGTGGCCGAGCAGGTAGACCTGCACACCGGAGACGCTGAGCGGGTGGTTGACCTCCAGCCGGTGCGTCTGCTCGGGGCCGCCGGGCTCCTCGGTGTAGGTGAGGTCGGCGACGTAGGACGCGGCCTGCCCCCGCAGGTCGCCCTCCTCGATGAACCGCGCCTCGAAGTCGTCCAGGTGGATCGTGAAGGGCGCGATCGCGTCCATGTCGGTCCAGTGGCCGGGGTAGATCGCGTCGTAGGAGGGCAGCGTGTTGGCGAACCCGTCGCCCTCGACGACGAGCATGTTGCCGCGGTAGCCGAAGAACGACCCGGCGGCCAGCGCCAGCAGCAGGCCGAGCAGGGCCAGGTGGAACAGGACGTTCCCGGCCTCGCGCAGGTAGCCGGTCTCGGCCGAGACGGAGTCGCCGTGGCGGTCCTTCCGGTACCCCTTGAGCACGCGCTCGGCCTGCGCCAGCACGGTCTCGGGGTCGGCGTCGGTGGTGAACCTCGCGGCGTAGGGCATCCGGCCCAGGTTGCGCGGGGTGGGCACCGGCCGGGCGCGGACCGCGCGGGCGTGCACCAGGGCGCGCGGGATGACGCAGCCCGCCAGGGACACGAACAGCAGCAGGTAGATCGCCGCGTACCAGGGCGAGGAGAAGACGTCGAAGAGGTAGAACCGGTCCAGCCAGGGGGCCAGGTCCGGGTTCTCCCGGAAGTAGTTGTTCACCTCGTCGACGCTCACCACGTTCTGCGGCAGGATCGACCCGGGGATGGCCCCGACCGCCAGCAGGAACAGCAGGATCAGCGCGGTGCGCATCGAGGTGAGGACGCGCCAGGCCCAGCGCAGCCAGCCCAGGGCGCCGAGGCCCTTGGGGCCGGGCGCGGCCGCATCCGCGGCGCCCGCGTTCGTCTCGGTCGTGGTCGTACTCATCAGATCACCGTCTGGTAGTCGGCGGCCCAGCCCTGCATGACGATGGTCCACTGGGTCCACAGCCCGGTCACCATCGCCAGGCCGACCAGGACGAGCATGGCACCGCCGATCACGGTGACCGTGCGGGTGTGGCGCTTGAGCCGCCCGAAGGCGGTGAGGGCGCGGCGGTACAGGAGCGAGGCCGCGATGAACGGCAGGCCCAGGCCCGCGCAGTAGGCCAGGGAGAGGAGCATGCCGCGCCCGGCGCCGCCCTCGACGAAGGCGAGCGTCTGCACGGCGGCCAGGGTGGGGCCGATGCACGGGGTCCAGCCCAGGCCGAACAGCACCCCCAGCAGGGGGGCTCCGATCAGTCCGGCCCTGGGCAGGCGGTGGAAGCGGAACTCGCGGGCGAAGCCGGGCAGGACGCCCATGAAGGCCAGGCCCAGGACGACCGTCAGCACGCCCAGGACCCGGGTGATGGGGTCGGTGTAGTCCACCAGGAGGTCGCCGAGCCAGCCGATGAAGCCGCCCACGGCCACGAACACCAGGGTGAACCCGGCGATGAACAGGGCGCTGCCGGTGACCATGGTCCAGCGGCGCCCGGCGAGCTCGTCGTCGACCTCGGCGAGGGTGGCGGTGCCGCCCCCGACCGCGGTGCGCTTGCGCACGTCGGCGGCGCTCATCCCGGTGACGTACGACAGGTAGCCGGGGACCAGGGGGAGCACGCACGGCGACAGGAAGGAGACCAGCCCCGCGGCGATCGCCAGCGGGACGGCCATGAGGAGGGAGCCGGTGAGGACGGTGGTGCCGACGGGGTCCATCAGGCGTCGTCCCCGTCGGGGCTCGGGCTCTCGCCGGGTTCCGCGGACTCCTCGGGCTCCCCGGACTCCTGCGCCTCGGCCTCCTGCTCGGCCACGCGGGGGCGCTCCTCCGGGTCGCCGAGGTCGTACTCCACGACGATCGGGTTCAGCAGCTCGGTGAGCTGGCCGTAGGTGGTCGGCCCGATGACGCGGGCGGCGATGCGCCCGTCGGGGTCGATGATCAGGGTGCTGGGGATCGCGCGCGGCGGGACCGTGCCGCGGAACGCCTGGGGCACCTCGCCGGGCTGGTCGTACAGGCTCGGGTACTCGACGCCCTTGGTCTCCAGGTAGGCGCGGGCGGCGGTGTCGTCGTCCTTGATGTTGACGCCGAGGAAGTCCACGCCCAGGTCGGTGTACTCGGTGTACACCTCGTCCAGGACGGGCTGCTCGGTCCGGCAGGGCCCGCACCAGCTGGCCCAGACGTTGAGGACGACGATGCCGCCGGCGTAGTCGGACAGCCCGATGGTGTCGCCGTCCAGGGTGGTGCCGGAGAAGTCGGGCGCGTCGACCCGCTCGTCGGCGGGGAAGGCGGTGGCGCTGCCGTCGCCCGAGATGAAGCGGTCGTCCTCGCCGCCGGTCTCGATCTCGTTGCCCCCGGCGCAGCCGGTCAGGGCGAGGACGGCGGCCGCCGCGGCCGCGGCAAGGCGCGTCACAGCGCGACGGGACCGCGCGCCGTTTCTGGCACTGGGCATCGAGGAGACCTCGCGAACGGGGTGTGAACTGGGCGGACTACGACAACGACAAAGTGTAGTAGACACCCTGGGGCCCGTTCCGTCGCCCCGGCGCAAGAGCCGTCCGTCCCTGGTGGGGGACGTCACGAGAGCGGGACCACCCGTGGGGGTCCGGGGGCCCCGCTCTGCGCGCTCCGGCGGCCGACCGGGAGGGGTGGAGACCCCGGCCCGGCCGTTCCGCGATCATCCCGCCTCGACGAAAGCCTCACGGAGGTAGTCGTGGACGGCCCGCTCGGGGACCCGATAGGAACGCCCCACGCGGATCGCGGGGAGAACTCCCGAGTGCACCATGCGGTACACGGTCATCTTGGACACTCGCATGATCGTGGCGACCTCCGCCACGGTCAGGAACCTGACCTCTTCGAGAGGCGGCTTGCTCCCGTTCATCTTCCGACGCCCTCATTCCCGGACGTGAGTATTGGCTACCAGTTCGGCCCGACGCGGTGCCGGTGGGAAGCGACCCCGGTATGTGCTCCGTCCCAACGCCACGCCGGCGTGTCATGCTGTCACTACTGACACGTCCGTTTTCAGAGTAGAGCGGAGTTCCCGTCTGCGAAAGGTCGTTCGTGCCGTCTTCCGAGCAATACCCGGAAGGCGCCCCGGGTGAGGTTTAACGGTGGGTATAAATGGCCGACACGGCTCAGGATAGACCCGCTCGGGCGAGAACGTAATCGCGCAGCGGCGCGTAGTCCTCGGTCAGATAACCGTCGTCCAAAGGGACCGTGACCAGTAGTTTTCCCTCGTGTTCCGCGAGAAAGAGGGCGGGGTCGTTGCAGTCGGCGAACCCCAGTGTGGGCACTCCCGCCTCTCCGGCCGCACCCGCGAACCCGTGATCCGCGATGACCAACTGCGGCCATGGCTCCCCGCGGTCGGAGAGGTCCCCGAGGATGGCCCGCATGGCGAACGGGTGGTGGCTGTGCCGGGCCAGGTGCCCGTCCGTGACGATGGCGACGTCGTCCCGCCAGACGACGAAGCGGCGGTTGGGCGGGCGCTCTGTGGTGACCTCGTAGGTGTAGCCGCCGGCGGCGGTGAGGACGGGGCAGCCGCGGGCGGCCAGGGCGTCCTTCCAGACCCGGTAGGTGCCCTGGAGCTTGTTCGGGTGGCCGGTGGCGAACATGACCCGTTCGCGGCGCTCGGCGGCCAGGGCCATCCGGTCGGCGACGGCCTCCAGGGCGTCGACGGTGAGGTCGGGGTCGATGGTGTCGATGCCCCAGACGTACTCCTCGTCGCCGACGACGCCGCACCGCTTGCTCATCAGGGCGAGGACCTCGGAGAAGGTCCAGTCGTGGGAGAAGGTGAGGCCGAACTGGTGGTAGGGGTCCTTCTGGACCAGGCGCCGGTAGTGCCGAAGATTGTTCTGGCGTGAGGTGTCGACGTGTCCGGCGATTCCCGTCCGCACCAGATGGGAGATGAGTTCAGCACGTGTCGGCGGCGTCACCAGGTGTTCCCCTTCCTCGTCGGGGCGACCACGTGACGCGCCGCTCGGCCACCACGACGCCTGCTCACGTTCGCCCGGTATTCAACCTCTTCCTACCCGCTGGACGCGCGCCACGCCCCGTCCTCCGGAATTCGCCCCGGCGCTCACCGGGCGACATGGCCCACCCGGAAACGATACCGGGGGCACGGACATCGGGTTAGAAAATAGAAGAGATCGGAACGAAAGGGTGTCTTCGTGAGAAGCCGCCCGAACACCTCTGATCAGAGACTCGGGTCGATACCGTGGCTCGGGAACACCGCGGTCCGGGTCGCGTGAATGGCGCGGTCCACCGGGTTACCGGGGTCGTAGCCCTCCTCGAAGGGCGAGAACACCACGTCGCGGCCGTCGGTCATGTACAGCGGGGCCAGCTCGCCGGTGCGCTCCCGGACGAAGTCGCGCCAGCTCTGGGGGGTCTCGCGGTCGGGGTCCACCGGGCGCCCCGCCGCCTCGGCGAGCAGGTGCGTCCAGGCCCGGGGCACCACGTGCACCAGCCCGTACCCGCCGCCGCCGAACAGCACCCAGCGGCCGCCCGCGGTGCGCTGGGCGAGCTTGTGCAGCTCGGCGTAGGCGCGCCGCTGGCCGTCCACGCTGAGCGTGAGGTTGGCGAGCGGGTCCAGGGCGTGGGTGTCGCAGCCCTGCTGGGTGACCAGGATCTCCGGCTGGAACTCGTGCAGCAGCGGCGGGACCACCGCGTCGAAGGCGCGGTGCCAGCCGCTGTCGCCGGTGCCGGCGGGCAGGGCGACGTTGACCGAGTACCCCTCGGCGTCGGGTCCGCCGGTCTCCCCCGCCTGGCCGGTACCCGGGAACAGGGTGACCGGCGACTCGTGGAGGCTGATGGTGAGCACCCGGGGGTCGTTGTAGAAGGCGCGCTGGACGCCGTCCCCGTGGTGGACGTCGATGTCGACGTAGGCGATGCGCTTGGCGCCCTGCTCCAGCAGCCAGGCGATGGCCAGCGCCGGGTCGTTGTAGACGCAGAAGCCCCAGGCGTTGCCGCGCATGGCGTGGTGCAGGCCGCCCGCGATGTTGGCGGCGTGCACGGACTCCCCCGTCCACACCGCCTTGGCGGCGGCGACGGAGGCGCCCGAGATGAGCGCCGCCGCGTCGTGCATGTCCTTGAAGACGGGGTTGTCGGCGGTGCCGAGCATGTGGGCGTCGTCCGGCTCCAGGGTCCGCCCGGCCCGCTTGACCGCCTCGATGTAGGAGCGGTCGTGCACCAGTGCCAGGAGGTCGTCGGAGGCGGGCTCCACGTCCAGGAGCGAGACGCCGGGGGCGCCCAGGACCCCCAGTTCGCGGGCGAGCGCCATGGTCAGCTCGACCCGGATCGGTGCCATCGGATGCTGCGGGCCGAAGTCGTAAGCCGTCAGCCCGTCGTCCCATGCCACCCGGAGCGAGCAGGACGTGCGCCCTCCCATGTCGGTGACCCCCGTTTCAGGTGTACGTGTTCCGAAGCACACAGTACGCAAGGGCGGACAGTGCTCGGGACCCCGGGGTGCGGGGACGGCGCGGGCCGGCGCGGGACACCCGCGCCGGCCCGGCCGCCCGCCGGGCGCTACTCGCCCGTGGTGACGTAGTAGCAGCTCTCGGACAGGTCCCCGCCGCTCAGGTCCACCGTCCCGTGCATGGGCCGGGTGAACAGCGAGTCGCTGTTGGCGATGAGGATGCGGTACTCGCCCGGCTCCAGCTCGACCTTGAGGGTCTCGCCGTCGCCGAAGCACGCGTCGTAGGAGGGCGGCGAGCCCGGCGCGTAGGTGTCGCAGTCCTCGCACGGGGCCGCGGTGACCTCGCCGTGGACCTTGTCCGGTCCCACGTAGAGGAAGCGCAGCTCGTACGGCGAGTGGTTGACGATCTCGAAGACGAACTTGTCGTTGCCCGAGCCGCCCGTGGGCGAGGCGTCCAGGTCGCTCTCGCCGATGGCGGTCATCAGGTCCATCTCCTGCTCGATGCGCCCGGCACCGATGTGGGTGACCATCGTCTCGACGTCGCCGGCCTCGTAGTCGGCGTACTGGGACTCCAGGATCTCGACCATCTCGTCGGCCTGGTCGAACTCCTGGGCCTCGACGGACTCCCAGCCGCACTCCAGGGCGGCCTCGGGGCGCTCCTCCTCGATCCGGTCGGGGATCTCGGGGGCCGCGCTCCAGTCGAGGTCCCTGAGGACGTCGATCTGGTCCAGGCCCACGCACCACTCCGAGCCCAGGCGGTTGGTGCCCGTCTCGTACAGGCCGACCAGCGCCTCGGGCACCCGGCCCGCGGCCGCGGTGCCCTCGTAGTCCACCGGGATGATCGCGAAGATCTCGTGGGCCCGCAGGACGTCGTCGGTGTACTCGGGGGTGACCTCGCCGGCGAGCGCGGCGTCGGCGTTCTCCAGCAGGTCGGTCGCGTAGGAGAAGTGGATGTCGGCGACCTCGCCGTCGGTGTCCTGCCAGCGGGCGGCGGGGTGCTCGAAGTAGACCGCGTAGGAGTCCAGCGCCCGCCCGTAGTCCTCGGCGGCGACGTCCTCCTGGGCCTGCTCCAGCAGGCGGCAGGCGGCGATCCCGGCGCGGGCTCGCTCCATGAGCGAGGGGGAGAAGGACAGCTGGAAGAAGTCCTCGACGGACTCGTACTCGGCGACGGCCTCGGAGTTCCCGCACTCGCCGCGGGCGTGGGAGGCGTCGGCCACGCGCAGCCGCCACTCGCCGAGCTGCCACACGGCGGTGAGGGAGACGACCAGGGCGACGGCCAGGCCGCCGGCCGTCAGGTAGGGGACGGCGCTGCGGGGCGGGGTGCCGCCCTGGGCGAGGACGCGCTCGTCGTGGGCGCGGCCGGCGAAGAGGCCGTGCACCGCGGCGGCGAGGAACCAGGCCAGGAGGACCGGGGTCCACAGCAGCAGGTTGTCGGCGGCGCCGAGGAACGCCGCGGTGACCAGCAGCCCGAGGGTGACGGCCAGGGCCACGGCGAAGAACGGCCACCGCTTGATGCGGAGGTAGCCCGCGCCCACGCCGGTGGCGTTGAGGGCGGCGGTGTGCAGCGCGGTGGGCGAGGAGAACAGGCCCAGGCGCTTGGGCCGGGGCGGCGGGGGCGGGCCGAACGGGCCGCCGGGGGGACCGGGCGGTCCGCCGGGACCCATGGGGCCGCCGGGTCCCATGGGAGCGCCGGGGCCGGTCGGTCCCCCGGGGCCCATCGGAGCCCCCGGTCCGGCTGGCCCACCGGGGACGCCCCCGGAGTACATGCCGCCGGCGGGCATGCCGCCGTGGGGCGGGACACCACCGGGAACACCTCCCGCGGGCATGCCGCTGTACGGCGGATTACCACCGGTCGGAGCACCGCCGGGAACACCGCCGGCGGGTGTGCCACCGTGGGCCGGCACACCACCGGGAACACCTCCCGCAGGCGTGCCGCTGTACGACGGGTTACCACCGGACGGCGGACCGCCGGGGACGCCCCCCGCAGGAGTACCTCCGGTCGGCGGACCACCGGGAACACCTCCGGCGGGAGTACCGCCGTAGGGCGGATTGCCACCGGTCGGGACACCACCGGGGACACCTCCCGCGGGCGTGCCGCCGTACGGCGGACCACCGGGGACACCCCCGGCGGGGGTACCGCCGTACGGGGTGTCGCCGCCGGTCGGCGGACCGGCCGGTGCGCCCTGGTCGCCCGCGGGCGGGCCCCCCGACGGGGGTACGGGGCCTCCCTGCGGCTGGGACGGGTCTGGGGACGAAGGGGGAAGACTCATGAGGTGGGGCCCTGGGTCGGGGGAACGGGGGAGGCGACCCTGCCTCCCGGGAGATGACAGAGCCTGTCGAGGGCGTTCCCGCCCTCCCTCAGAACACTATCTATGTACCCGGACGACCCCTTCGTGCAGTCCGACCGTTTTCGGCCACCTCGGCCGGGAACCGGCGGCCGCCCCCACACGTCTCAGCGCCCCGGGAGGAGCCCCGGCCTCAGTTCCCCGAGAGCGCGCTGCTGCGGTCCCGGGCGGCCTCGATCGCGTCCGTGAACGCGGCGCGCACCCCGTGCCGCTCCAGCTCGCGCAGCGCCGCCGCGGTGGTCCCGCCCGGCGAGGTGACCGCCTCGCGCAGCACCACCGGGTGCTCCCCCGAGCCGTTGAGCATGGCGGCCGCGCCGGTGATGGTCTGCCCCACCAGTTTCTGGGCGGTGGCCCGCGGCATGCCCATCGCGACCCCGGCCTCGATCATCGTCTCGGCGATGAAGTAGAAGTAGGCGGGCCCGCTGCCGGAGATCGCCGTGACGGTGTCCATGTGCTGCTCGCCGACCCGGATCACCTCGCCGACGGTGCCCAGCAGCGACTCGGCGCGCTCCAGGTGCGCGGGCCCGGTGTGGGCGCCGCCCGCCACGGCGGTCATCCCCTGTCCCATGAGGGCGGGGGTGTTGGGCATGGCCCGCACCACCGGGGTACCCGGGGGCAGGTGGCTCTCCAGCACGGCGGTGGTGAGCCCGGCGGCGACGGAGATGACGAGCCGCCCGTGGCCCAGGTGCGGGGTGATCTCGTCCAGCAGGGCGACCATGTCCTGCGGCTTGAGGGCGAGCAGCAGCGTGTCCGCGCGCTTGGCGGCCTCGGCGGCCGGCACGACCTCCACGCCGTAGCGCTCGCGCAGCTCGGCCGCGTGCTCCGCGCGCGGCTCCGTGACGAGGACGTCCTCCGGCGCGTGGCCCTTGGCCAGCATCCCGGCGAGCAGCGCCTCGCCCATCTTCCCGGCACCGATGATCGCGATCATGAAAGGGTCCTCTCTGCGGTCCCCTCCAACGCTAGCCGCCCCGGGGAACCGGAGCGGACACCGCGTCCCACCCAGTGGTACGGGGGCCGGGTCAGTCCCCGTCGCCGCTCTCGACCGTCCCCGAGGAGTCCACCTCGAACAGCCGGGGCGGGGCAGGCGGACGGCGCCGCAGCAGGGCGATCCGCTCGCGCCGGTCGCGGGGCCCCGGCGCCCCCGCGGGCTCGGCGGGCCGGGCGAAGTGCAGCCGTGTGAAGGCCAGCGCCTCGGCCAGCTCCCGCAGCCGGGCCTGGCGGTCGGGCGCCTTGCGGGTGCTCACCTCCAGCACCAGCTGCCCCTCGAACCCGCCCGCGGCCAGGTACTCCAGGACCTCGGCGACCGGCTGGCGGCCGCGGCCCGGGATGAGGTGCTCGTCGAGGTTCTGCCCGCCGAAGCCGTCGGCGACGTGGATGTGGGAGAGCCGGTCGCCCAGCCGCTTGGCCATGTCCATGGCGTCGGAGCCCGACATCGCGGTGTGCGACATGTCCAGGGTGACGTCGGCGTAGTCGCGGTCGAGGGGGTTCCAGCTCGGGGCGTAGGGCACGACCTCGCGGTCGCGCACGCGCACCGGGTACATGTTCTCGACGGCGAAGACGACGTCGGTCTCCTCCTGCATGCGGGCGACGCCCACCTCGAACTCGCGGGCGTAGTCGCGCTGCCAGCGGAAGGCGGGGTGGACCACGATGGTCTTGGCGCCCAGCGCCTCGGCCATCTCCTTGGAGCGGACGAGCTTGCCCCAGGGTTCGCGCCCCCACACCCGCTGGGTGAGGACGAGGCACGGGGAGTGGACTGCGGTGACCGGGATCTGGTGGTAGTCGGAGAGGCGCCGCAGCAGGTCGATGTCCTGGCTGGCGGGGTCGGAGGAGACGAGCACCTCGATGCCGTCGTACCCCAGTTTCGCGGCGATCTCGAAGGCGGCCGGGGTCTTCTCAGGGTAGACCGACGCCGTCGAGAGGACGACGGGCGCGTCTGGTACCTGGATAGCGCTCACGTGGACAGGGTATGCGCTCCGGCCCGCCCCGTGCGTAGCCGCCGTGTGAACGTGGCGTGCCGCCGGTCCGCGCCCCGCGGGGCGCTGCGCGTAGGCTCTTCGGTCATGATCCCCGCAGAGGCCGTCCCGAGCCCGAACATCTGGCGCCACCCCGACGTCTACGAGCTGGAGAACCTCGCCGTGGACCCGGACGGGGTCATCGAGGCGGCGATGGAGCGCATCCGCCCGATGGCGGGCGCCCGGGTGCTGGACATCGGGTGCGGCACCGGGTTCCACCTGCCCCGGTTCGCGCGGAGCGCGGCCCGGGTGACCGGGGTGGAGCCCCATCCCGCGCTGGCGGCGCGGGCCCGCAAGCGGGTGGCGGGACTGGACGGCGTCGAGGTCCTGAACGGTGTGGCCCAGCGGCTGCCCGTCCCCGACTCCGTCGTCGAGGTCGCGCACGCCCGCTGGGCCTACTTCTTCGGTCCCGGCTGCGAGCCCGGCCTGGCCGAGCTCGACCGGGTGATGCGACGCGGCGGGGTCGCGTTCGTGATCGACAACGACGCGACCCGCTCCACGTTCGGCGGCTGGTTCCGGCGGTCGCTGCCGTCGTACGACCCGGCCGCCGTAGAACGGTTCTGGTCCTCCCACGGGTTCGGGCGCGAGGCCCTGACGATGCGATGGGACTTCACCGACCGCCGCGCCTTCGAGGCGGTGGTGGGGATCGAGTTCCCTCCGGCCCTGGCCGCGGAGATCATCGCGGCGCATCCGGGGACCGCGGTGGACTACGCGGTCAATCTCTGGTGGCGGAGGTACTGAGTGCACCGGGTCCAGGGGTGCGGGCCGCCGGGGTCACCCCCCGGGAGAGCGTGTGCCCGCGGCCGTCGGCGCCCTGCGCGCGGCCTGCGGGGGCGGCGTCACAGCCGCACGGCTCCGGCGAGGTTGTAGCGGGTGACGTCCCGCTCGCGGACCTCGTCGCCCGTTCGGGGCGCGTCGATCATCCGGCCGTTGCCGAGGTAGATGGCGACGTGGTAGGCGTAGCCGCCGCTGTCGGTCCAGTACAGGAGGTCGCCCCTCCTCGCGTTGGAGTAGCTCACCCGGGTGCCGTGGTCCACCTGGTCCTGGGCGATGCGGGGCAGGTTCACCCCGGCCTGCTTGAACGACCACTGGACGAGCCCGGAGCAGTCGAAGCCGCCGGGCTTGCTCCCGCCCCAGGCGTAGGGGGTCCCCTTCTGGGACTCGGCGGCCTCGATCGCCCTCTCCGCGGTGGCGGAGGAGAGCTGGTGGACGCGCTCTCCCCCGCCCGCCGGGGCGGCGGGGGCCGCCTGTGCGAGCCCGGGTGCGGCGCCGAACGCCAGCGCGGCGGCGAGGAGGGCCGCGGAGAGCGCACGCGCCCCGGTCCGGGGCCGCCGGGAGTGCGAGGCCTGCCGCCCCGGGTCCGCGGGACGACAGGCCTGCGTTTGCTCGTGGTGTCGCGGTATTCGCACTGGTCCTCCACATGCCGAATGTCGGTTCGCCGTGGCGTCCGCGCCCCTGCGACGCGGATGGGTCGGTCACGACGCGCATTTCATTCGTCACACAGACACCACGAGAAATCACTCTCCGTAGTCTAATCGGTCTCCAAAAAAGGTAAAGCATCCTTGACGGAGGGCGCTGAAACCGGGTCAGGCCATGGCCAACCGCCCCTCACCCGGCGCGCCTCCCCCGACCACCTCCGGCGGGGTCCCGTCACCCACAGTGGCGAAGCGCGCCGGGCGGTGCCCGTCAGGCGACCGGGGCGCCCAGCGCGGCGGCGACGCGGTCGGCGACGGCGGCCATGCCCTCGGCGTTGGGGTGCACCGGGGCCGCGGAGTTCTCCGGGATGATCCCCTCCACCCAGCGCTCGGAGCCCGGGGAGCAGATGTCGTGGCCGCGCTCCAGGACGTCGACGAAGACCGCGCCGTGGGCGGCGGCCTCCTCGGCGATCATCGTGTTGAGCGCGGTCTGCACCCCGTCCAGGTAGGCCACGTCGCCGCGGGCGATCGGCTCCCGCGGCCAGCAGCCGTTGCTCTCGGGGAGGATCTGGAGGTACCCGACCGCGAGCACGGTCGCGCCGGGGCTGCGGACGGCGATCTCCTCGTACACACCGGAGATCTCGTCGCGCAGGTCGTCCACCCGCCGGTCGAGTTCGTCGCCGTAGTGGCGCTCGCAGGGGTTGCCCAGCGGGTTCTCCAGGCTGCGCTTGGCGCAGGTGGTGAGCACGTCCACGAAGCCGAAGTCGTTGCCGCCGATCCCCACGGTCACCAGGTCGGTGTCGGGGGTGAGGGCGTCGTACTGCGGGGCGACCCCCGTGAACTGGGACTCGGAGAAGTCGGCGGTGACCGCCCCCGAGCAGCTGACGTCGGTGAACTCGGCCACGCCCAGCCGGTCGGCGGTGAGCTGGGCGTAGTTGGCCGAGGAGCGCAGGCAGCGGGGGTCGGAGCCGGGCGCGTACGGCGGGATCAGCGGGCCGGCGGTGAACGAGTCGCCCAGGGCCACGTAGTGCTGGAAGGCCGCCTCCTCGGCGGCCGCGGGGGCGGCCGCCAGGGACAGGCCCAGGGCCGCGGCCGCGACGAGTGCGACCTTGCGGGAGCGTCGCGGCTTCACGGGCGGTTCGGGGGCGAAGGGGGCTTCGGGGGACATGGACGGCGTGTCGGTGCGGGGCACGCGGGTCTCCTCTCCAGGGAGCGGGGGGTTGTCGGAGGTTCCGGACCCTAGGAATTCTGTAACACGACCTTCACGGAAAGTGTCCTAACCCGTAGGTAACTTTCTTGTGGCGCACCGCGTCCGGCGACCCCCGCGGGCGGCCCGGACGGGCGCCGCGGCCGCGGCCCGTCCACAGGGGAGGTCCGGGGCGGACGGAGCGTCCCCGGCAGGCGTTAGCGTGTCGGACATGGCCAAAGCGAAGACGATGTTCCGGTGCGCCGAGTGCGGCTGGACCACCCTCAAATGGGTGGGCCGCTGCGGGGAGTGCCAGGCGTGGGGCACGGTCGAGGAGGCCGGGGCCCCGGCGCCCATGGCGGTCGCCCCCGCCGCGGTGACCTCCCGGGCGCGTCCCATCACCGAGATCAGCGTGGAGAGCGCCGAGGCCGTGCCCACCGGCATCGACGAGCTCGACCGGGTGCTGGGCGGCGGCGCCGTCCCGGGCGGCGTGGTCCTGCTCGCCGGCGAGCCCGGTGTCGGCAAGTCCACCCTGCTGCTCGAGGTGGCCGCCAAGCGCGCCCAGGCCGGGCCCGTCCTGTACGTGACCGGCGAGGAGTCGGCCGGGCAGGTCCGCCTGCGCGCCGAGCGCCTGGGGGCGCTGTCGGACAAGCTGTACCTGGCGGCGGAGACCTCCATCGCCACCGTGGCCTCGCACGTGGACGCGGTGGCGCCGGGCCTGCTCATCGTCGACTCGGTGCAGACCATGATGTCCCCCGACACCACCGGCGTCCCGGGCGGCGTGACCCAGGTGCGGCAGGTGACCGGCGCGCTCATCCAGCTCGCCAAGGAGCGCGGGATCGCCACGGTCCTGGTCGGACACGTGACCAAGGACGGCTCCATCGCCGGCCCGCGCCTGCTGGAGCACCTGGTGGACGTGGTGCTCCACTTCGAGGGCGAGCGCCACTCCCAGCTGCGCCTGCTGCGCGCGGTCAAGAACCGCTACGGCCCCACCGACGAGATCGGCTGCTTCGAGCTGACCGAGACCGGCATCGTGGGGCTGGCCGACCCCAGCGGCCTGTTCCTCACCGAGCGCACCGACCCGGTCCCGGGCACCTGCATCACCGTGGCCCTGGAGGGGCGGCGGCCGATCATCGCCGAGGTCCAGGCCCTGGTGGCGCCCACCCCGCTGCCGGCGCCCCGCCGGGCCACCTCGGGCCTGGACACCTCACGGGTGAACATGATCCTGGCGGTGCTGGAGAAGCGGACCGGGATGAAGCTCGCCAGCCTCGACGTGTACGCCTCCACGGTGGGCGGCGTGCGCCTGACCGAGCCCGCGATCGACCTCGCGCTGGCGATGGCCGCGGGCAGCTCGCACAACGACGTCGCCCTGCCGCGCGGCCTGGTGGTGGTCGGCGAGGTCGGCCTGGCCGGGGACGTGCGCACGGTCACCGGCGCCCGCCGCCGGGTGGCCGAGGCGCAGCGCCTGGGCTTCACCGAGGCGATCGTGCCCAAGCACTTCGGCGACCCGGTCCCCGGCATCCGCGTCCACGAGGTGGAGGAGCTCAGCGAGGCCCTGATGCGCGTGGCCAGGCGGCGCTGACCCGGGGCTGGAGCCTGTTTCTTGAGGCCTCCCCTGCGCCGCCGGGATTCGTGAGGCGCCCGGCGGGGTTCCGGAGGCCCAAAGGGGACGCCCTCCAGGAAGGTCTGCGGCCGCAGGCCGTCCGTCGAGGACCTTCCGCCGCCCGACGGGCGGGCCGACGCGCAGCGGAGGTTCACAAGAGCACGGCCTAGAAGGCGAAGACCGCGCCCTTGGCGGTGCGCAGGACGCAGGGGTTGCCGAAGGTCTGCTCGAACTCCTCGTGCCCGCGGGCGGTGGCGGTGACCGGGCGGTACTCCATGGTGCAGAAGCCCTCGGCGGGGGCGACGGCCTCGATCGACCCGGCCCCGGCGATGGCGGCGCAGGCCGCCTCCGCCTCGGGGTGGGCGCCGCCGGCGGGGTCGCAGTGCAAGGTGGTGACGGAGCGCTGGCCGGTGCCCTCGTCGGTGACGGTGAGGACGTACCGGTCGGAGTGGCGGTCGGCCGAGGCCGCCCCGGGGGTGAGGGCGAGGGCGGCGAACAGGGCGAGGCCGCAGGCGGCGAGGCGTTTCACGGTGGGCTGGCTCCCGGATGGAGGAACACGGACGGCACTCATCGTAGTCGCATGAGTGCCGTCCGTGTTCGCATTCGCCGGGTCCGGCTCAGGCCTTCAGCTGGAACACCACCTGCTCGGTCGAGCCCGCGTAGTCCCCGTGCAGGTTGGCGCGGTACCAGCCGGGCCGGGCCTGGGACGTGCCCTCGCGGCAGTCGGTGAAGGAGCGCATCCGCTCCCAGGTGATCGTGAACTCGTGCGGCACGCCCCGGCTCAGCTGGCGGTCCTCGCGGGCCTCGCCCTCGACGCAGTCGGCGGTGGAGAAGATGCGGTCGTCACCGGAGTGGATGCGCAGCTCCAGGGCCTCGCGCCCCACGTCGACGGTGCAGGTCTGCTCGGCGGTGTTCACCACGGTGACCCGGAAGGCCGGGTTCTGGCCGGCCCCGTAGACCTCCTTGTCGGCCTCCGCGAAATCGAAGCTGACCACCACGTCCTGGGGACGGCACAGGTCCTCCGGCTTCTCCGGCGCGGCCGCCGCGCCGCCGGCCCCCTCCTCGCCGCCGCCGTCCTCGCCCTCGGACTCCTCGGCGTCGGAGGGGTCGTCGGAGGCGGACGGGTCCTCGCTCGGAGAGGCGTCGGCCTCCGAGGGGTCCTCCGACGGTTCCGGTGACGCGGAGGGGTCCTCCGGTGCGACACTGGGGGAGGCGTCATCGCCCATACCCGCTTCGGACCGGGTCGTCTCCCCCTCGTCCCCGCCGCCCGGGCGGCACGCGAAGACGATGAGGGTGAGCACCAACATGACCCCGGCCAGCACGAGGGCGCGCCGCTTCCAGTAGGTCTCGGGACTGACGGGATGTCCGGTACTTGACGCCATGGCCCGTAGTATTGCGGTTTTGCGGGCGCGCCACCTACTCAACCCGCCGATCCCCGGTTTAAAGATGAGCGATAACCCTTACAGCACCGCCGTTCTGGCCTGGTACGAGGCCAACGCCCGCGATCTCCCCTGGCGGGAGCCGGGGGCCTCCCCCTGGTCGATCCTGGTCAGCGAGATCATGCTCCAGCAGACCCCGGTCGTGCGGGTGCTGCCCGCCTGGCGGGCCTGGATGGAGCGCTGGCCCACCCCCTCCGACCTGGCGAAAGACTCACCGGGTGAGGCGGTCCGCATGTGGGACCGGCTCGGCTACCCGCGCCGGGCGCTGCGCCTGCACGCCTGCGCGACGGTCATCACCGAGGAGCACGACGGGGTGGTGCCCGACGACCACGCCACCCTGCTGGCGCTGCCGGGCATCGGCGCGTACACGGCGGCGGCCGTGGCGAGCTTCGCTTTCGGCCAGCGGCACGCCATTCTGGACACCAACGTGCGCCGGGTCCTGGCCCGGGCCGAAACAGGCATCGAGTACCCGCCGAAAACCCAGACCAAGAGCGAGGTGACCCTCGCCGAGTCGCTGCTGCCGCCCGAGCCGTCCGTGGCCGCCCGCTGGGGCGTGGCCGTGATGGAGCTCGGCGCACTGGTGTGCACCGCCCGTTCGCCCAAGTGCGTCGACTGCCCCATCGCGAACCAGTGCGCCTGGACGGCGGCGGGGCGGCCCGCCCACAGCGGACCGCCCCGGCGCGGCCAGACCTACGCGGGCACCGACCGCCAGGTCCGCGGCCGCCTCCTGGCGGTGCTGCGCGACTCGGCCGTGCCGGTGCCCAAGGAGGCGCTGGACGCCGTCTGGGACGACCGCGTCCAGCGCGAGCGCGCCCTGGACGCCCTGGTCGTCGACGGCCTCGTGGACCCGCTGGAGGACGGCCGCTACGCGCTGCCCTCCTGAGTCCTCAGGCGCCCATCGTGGCGATGGTCCCGTCCTCGATGAGCAGCTCGACCTCGGCCTCGCTCTCGGAGATCCCGCCGCTGCACGGGGCACCGGGCTCGGGGGTGGCCGGTCCCTGGACGTACTCGCGCAGGTAGTCGGTGAGCGCCGGGTCGGCGGGGTCGTCCAGGGTGAGCTGCGAGCCCCAGGCGGAGGCCACCACCGGGGACGGCAGGCCCTCCATCGGGCTGATCACCAGGTAGTCGCCGGAGGTGTACAGCGACTCCAGGACCGCGACGTCGTCCGGGGCCATGGAGGGGTCGTAGGTGATCCACACCGCGCCGTGCTCCAGCGAGTGCACGGCCAGCTCCACGCGCAGCGGCTCGGTGTACACGCCGCAGTTCTGCCAGGTCGGGTAGTGGGGGCCGCCCGCCGGCGGGAACATGTCGTAGGAGACGGTCTCTCCGGGCTCGACGTGGTCGGCCGACAGGTTCTCGAAGGTGGTCACCTCACCGCCGGACCCGCCCCGGGACGAGACGTAGAACCACAGCCCGCCGCCCGCGACGAGCAGCACCAGGACCAGGGCGCCGGCGACGATGCCGATGACGAGCCCGGCCGAGGACTTCTTCGGCGGCGGCGGGTACCCGCCGGGAGGCCCGCCCGCGTGGCCGGGCTGCGGGCCGTAGCCCGGCTGCGATGGTTGCGGCGGCCCGTAGCCCGGCTGCGGACCGTAACCGGGGGGCGGGCCCGCCTGCGGCGGGCCGTGTCCCTGGTGCGGCTGCTGCGGGGACGGCTGCTGCGGGCCCTGCTGTCGGGGGTCGTGGTGGGGATCATGCGGCTGAGTCACCCTCGCACCCTAACCGGTCCCCCGCGCCGGCCCCGGGCCCGGGAACGACGGCGGGGGCGCCCGAGGGCGCCCCCGCTGACGGAGTGCGTTGTGCCGGGTCCGTTACTCGGCCTTGCCCGCGGCCGACTCCTCGACCTCGGGGGTGTCCGGGACGGCGGCCGGCTTGGGCACACCCTTGAAGGTGAGCTTGGCGTCGGTGCCCTCCCCCTCGGCGTCGATCACGACGATCTGGCCCGCCTTGAGGTCGCCGAACAGGATCTTCTCCGAGAGCTGGTCCTCGATCTCCCGCTGGATCGTCCGGCGCAGCGGCCGGGCGCCCAGGACCGGGTCGAAGCCCCGCTCCGACAGCAGCTTCTTGGCCGCGGGACGGAGCTCGATGCCCATGTCCCGCTCCTTGAGGCGGTTGTCGAGGCTGGAGATCATCAGATCCACGATCTGGAAGATCTCGCTCTCGGTCAGCTGGTGGAAGACGATGATGTCGTCCACACGGTTGAGGAACTCCGGCCGGAAGTTCTGCTTGAGCTCCTCGCCGACCTTGGCCTTCATCCGCTCGTAGTTGGTCTGGGCGTCGTCCTCCTTGGCGAAGCCCATGGCCACGCCCTTGGAGATGTCCCGGGTGCCCAGGTTGGTCGTCATGATGATGACCGTGTTCTTGAAGTCGACGTTGCGACCCTGGGCGTCGGTGAGACGGCCCTCCTCCAGCACCTGGAGGAGCGAGTTGAAGATGTCGTTGTGGGCCTTCTCGATCTCGTCGAACAGGACCACGGAGAACGGCTTGCGGCGCACCTTCTCGGTGAGCTGGCCGCCCTCCTCGTAGCCGACGTACCCGGGCGGGGAGCCGAACAGCCGCGAGACCGTGTGCTTCTCCATGAACTCGGACATGTCCAGCTGGATCAGCGCGTCCTCGTCCCCGAACAGGAACTCGGCCAGGGTCTTGGACAGCTCGGTCTTACCGACACCGGACGGGCCGGCGAAGATGAACGAACCGCCGGGGCGCTTGGGGTCCTTCAGACCCGCACGCGTGCGCCGGATCGCCTGGGAGAGCGCCTTGATGGCGTCCTCCTGGCCGATGACGCGGCGGTGCAGCTCGTCCTCCATGCGCAGCAGCCGGGAGCTCTCCTCCTCGGTGAGCTTGAAGACCGGGATGCCGGTGGAGGCGGCCAGGACCTCGGCGATGAGCTCCTCGTCGACCTCGGCCACGACGTCCATGTCGCCGGCCTTCCACTCCTTCTCCCGCTGCGCCTTCTTGGCCAGCAGCTGCTTCTCGTCGTCGCGCAGCGAGGCGGCCTTCTCGAAGTCCTGCGCGTCGATCGCGGACTCCTTGTCCCGGCGGACGCCGGCGATCTTCTCGTCGAACTCGCGCAGGTCCGGCGGCGCGGTCATGCGGCGGATGCGCATGCGCGAGCCGGCCTCGTCGATGAGGTCGATCGCCTTGTCCGGCAGGAACCGGTCGCTGATGTAGCGGTCGGCGAGGTTGGCCGCGGCCACCAGGGCGCTGTCGGTGATGGAGACCCGGTGGTGGGCCTCGTACCGGTCGCGCAGGCCCTTGAGGATCTCGATGGCGTGCGTGATGGTCGGCTCGTCCACCTGGATGGGCTGGAAGCGGCGCTCGAGCGCGGCGTCCTTCTCCAGGTACTTGCGGTACTCGTCCAGCGTGGTCGCGCCGATTGTCTGCAGCTCGCCGCGGGCCAGCATGGGCTTGAGGATGGAGGCGGCGTCTATGGCGCCCTCCGCCGCGCCCGCGCCGACCAGCGTGTGCAGCTCGTCGATGAACAGGATGATGTCGCCGCGGGTGCGGATCTCCTTGAGCACCTTCTTGAGGCGCTCCTCGAAGTCGCCCCGGTAGCGGCTGCCCGCGACCAGCGCGCCCAGGTCCAGCGTGTAGAGCTGCTTGTCCTTGAGCGTCTCGGGGATCTCCCCCTTGACGATCTTCTGGGCCAGGCCCTCGACGACCGCCGTCTTGCCGACGCCGGGCTCACCGATGAGGACCGGGTTGTTCTTGGTCCTGCGGGACAGGACCTGCATGACCCGCTCGATCTCCTTGTCCCGGCCGATGACCGGGTCGAGCTTGCTCTCCCGGGCGGCCTGGGTCAGGTTGCGGCCGAACTGGTCGAGCACCAGGGAGGTGGAGGGGGTGGACTCCGAGGAGCCCGTGGTCGCCTGCGGCTCCTTGCCCTGGTAGCCGTGGAGCAGCTGGATGACCTGCTGGCGGACCCGGTTGAGGTCGGCGCCGAGCTTGACGAGGACCTGGGCGGCGACGCCCTCGCCCTCACGGATGAGGCCGAGCAGGATGTGCTCGGTCCCGATGTAGTTGTGGCCGAGCTGGAGCGCCTCCCGCAGGGACAGCTCCAGGACCTTCTTGGCCCGCGGCGTGAAGGGGATGTGCCCCGACGGCGCCTGCTGGCCCTGGCCGATGATCTCCTCGACCTGCTGCCGAACCGCTTCGAGGCTGATACCGAGACTTTCCAGAGCCTTGGCGGCGACGCCCTCACCCTCGTGGATGAGGCCGAGCAGGATGTGCTCCGTACCGATGTAGTTGTGGTTGAGCATCCTGGCCTCTTCCTGGGCCAGAACAACCACTCGCCTCGCGCGGTCGGTAAACCTCTCGAACATGTCTCGTCGCTCCTCTACAGAGCGGTCAGGCAGGGTCGGTTCCCACCGACCCGACTCTTCCGCATATCGGCCCCACAGGGATAACCGCCCCGGGGAGCACTGTCGCACCCGTCCGAACCGTTCGACCGGCTGCCGAGCGGACGGACATCTCCGCCACGATCCGGCCGAAGCCGTCCGTGCCAGAGACTTTCCCCGACGATAGGGCGTTCACCCAACATCCAACTACCGATTGCGGCGTCAGATTTCCCTGTACGCCGAAGGCGAACGACCCGGTACTCCCGTGATGCCGGGAGTGACCGGGTCGTTGCTTGTACTGGCCGTAATAATCGGCTCTCAGCGAACAGGCTCCGTGTTGTTCAGCCGGAAGCGAAATTGCGGGAAAGCGATCGGCGATCCCGGTCCGGTGGTCTCTGCAGAGGCACCGGGATCGGTCCGAAGTGGTCCTGCGGGTGATCCGGACCCACCGCCGTCCCGTCCTCCGGCTCGCCCCCGTGGGCGGCGGGCCGTGACGCGTCGGCGCCGATCGAGCGGCGCGGGCGTGCCGCGCCGGGGCGTTCGCCCCGTGGACCGGTGTCCCCTTCGCCCGGATCCCCGCAGCAGCGGGGATCCACGTGTCACCGCGGCCGCGGCCGCGTCGGGCGGGTTCGGAGGACCTCGGCCCCCTCCGGGCGGCGCCGGTCGGAATCAGATCAAGAACCGACAACATTTCGGCGTACCCGGGGTCGGGCGGACTAGCCCTTGATGGCCTCGTATTCGGCGACGATCGCGGCGGGGATACGCCCGCGCTCATTGACGGGCTTGCCCGCGGCCTTCGCCCAGGCGCGAATCTCCGCGCTGCGCTCACGGCTGGGGGCATTCCGGCTGGCGGCACGGCGACCGGTCGAGCGGCCCGCCTTCGGCGAAGCCTTGCGAGACGCCTCGACGAACGGAGTAAGGGCCTCACGCAGCTTGGCGGCATTACTCGCACTGAGGTCGATTTCGTACACGGAGCCGTCCAGACCGAACGTGACCGTCTCCTCGGCCTCGCCACCGTCGAGGTCGTCGACCAGGAAAACCTGGACCTTCTGTGCCATGGAATCAAACCTTTCAGAAGAGCGGTGTCTCCGCACCTGAATATAAAGCTATCCCGCAGCCCGCGGGAACACAATTGGCGACGTGCCGGAAATCACCCGGCGGCACCGCCGTCCGGCCATGGGAGGGATCGGCCGGGGAGTGGGCGGCGGGACGCGTGTTCATCACGAAACACCGTCGGAACCGGCCCGTGGCGGCCGGTCGGGGGATGTGATCGGTCAAGGACCGTATCAACGGTCGCCGGATTCTTCGCCTTCCGCGCTCCGGACATTCGCCGTCCCGTTCGCCGCGCCGGTCTCCCCGGCCGCCCGGGTGTTCTCGCCGACGGCTCCGGAGGTCACGGGCGCACCCTTGCCGACCAGGCTTCCGTCCATCCTGCGCGGCGCCATCTCACGGCGCAGCACCTTCAGGATGAAGTAGCAGAACACGAAGGCGACGACCACCGGAGGGATGAGCGCCGACAATACGTCGAGCAGTCCGGGGGGAAGCACCGACGACAAAAAGTCACCCATCGAACCGGTCCACCCTTCCTGGTTGTTACTTATTGCAGCAAATACCCGACTCAGTGTCGGGACACTCCTGGGGGGATGGCGCCCGGCGGGGCGGGCAATCGCATACCGGACATCATAGACACCGTATCCCCTGCTTTGACCGGGGCGGTACCGGGCCCCGGTACGGCAAACCGGAGGGCGTCAATGCGGAGTGCGCTTCGGTGCGCCGGCGCACCGGGGGTCGAAGGGGCCGGGCGGGTCACCGGAAGCGGAGAAATCACGACCCTTCGTCACCGGACTCCGCCGAACTCGCCGCCGAACTCGCTTCCGGCGGCGGACCGGGCGCAGGTACACATTACCTTCCCCCTTCCACTTCCATACCACCCGGTGTGCCCAATCGCGGGTTCGAGGGTCGGTAGCCGGTTCGGGACCGTGGTCCGTTTGCCTCCGGCATTGCCGGAACGCGGTCCCAAGAGAGTACGAAAACCTTTAGCCACCGGTGTTCTCGACTCCGGGGCCGAGGTGGACCAGCATCCGGGTGTTCCCGAGGGTGTTGGGTTTGACGCGCTCCAGATCGAGGAATTCGGCGACACCTTCGTCATAGGAGCGCAGGAGTTCCTCGTACACCCGGGAGGAGACCGGGGTCCCCTGGATCGGGGCGAAGCCGTGGCGCGCGAAGAAAGCGGTCTCGAACGTCAGGCAGAACACACGGCGCACGCCCAACGCGCGCGCGGTGTCCAAAAGGGCGGAGACGATCCGGTGGCCGATGCCGAAACCGCGCAGGGACGGGTCCACCGCGACGGTGCGCACCTCGGCCAGGTCCTCCCAGAGGACGTGCAGGGCACCGCAGCCCACCACCCGGAACTCCGCCTCCCCGGCCGGGGACCCTCCCCCGGCGTCGTCGGGGGCGATCTCGGCCTCGGCGACCCAGAACTCCTGGACGTCCTCGTAGAGGTTGACCGTGCTCTTGGAGAGCACGCGCCGATCAGCGGTGTAGGTGTCGACGAGGCGGCGGATGTGCGCGACATCGCCGGTGCGGGCGCGCCGCACCTGTACATGACGAACGGGCATAACCGGTCCAGACTATGCCCCTGGGGTCCCGCGCGGATCACCGGCTCGCTCGCGGCCGGTGAACGCGGGCCCCCGAGGACATCGGGCCGGCATGCCCGTGGTCGGTCCCCGGCCGCGCCGGGGAGGAGGGTGCGTTCGTCCGTCAGATCAGCTGGCGCCGGGCGGCCCAGACGACCGCCTCGATCGGGGTGTTGACCCCGAGCACGTCGCAGATGTTGCGAATGCGCCGGCGCAGCGTACGGGCGCTGAGCTCCAGGTGCCGGGCGGCGACCTCGGTGGTGACACCGGTCGCGATCTCGGCGAGGAGCTCGATCTCTTCGTGACTCAGTTCGACCGGCGCGTACGGACCGACGCCGACTTCGCGCGGGCGGCTCTGCAGGGGGACCACGTTCTCACGGTGCTCCCGTGCCTGCGGCACGCCCTGGTCCTCAACGGTACGTCGTACGAGTGTGGCCTGTTCCACTCCGTCCTCCCTCATCCATGTGAGTGCGGAACATCGACTCGTCACCTGGTGAGATGCGAGTGCGTCGGGAGGGGTTCCGACGCACGGCCCCGTGGTGCGAACTCCTCACGGCCGACCCTCTGGCACAGGGACGGGGGAGACGTTCGGGCACGGGTCGCACGACCCTTGGAGCGTTGCGGCCTGGGACGGACAGACCGCACCGGTGGGTGCTTGCGAGTGCGCGAGGGGGGACCGGGGCTCCCGGCGCTCCTGACACACTCCGCGTTACTCGATCCACTTCGGCGAACACGCGGGACTCGGCCCGCTCTCAGCACGCTAGGCGGAGGAGCAGATACCGTCAAGGCCAGATAAATCACCCTGAGTGACAAGTCCGGAGCAATACGTCGCACCGTCACGGAAAGGGAAATTCTTTTTCCGCACTGACCTGCGGAAACGGTCACCGTCCGTACAGGCCCGGGCGACGGCCCCCGACAGGGGAAAATCTTCGCCGCGCCGACGCCCTCCGCGGGCCCGCCGCCGGGGCCCCGCCGTCCGCCTCCGGCCCCCGGGTTCGCCACCTGCGCCGGGAACGGCGGCGGGGTGGTGGCGCGGTGCCCGGGCACCGCGCCACCACCCCCGCTTTCGGACATCCGCCTACCGGGATAAGGGCCCGGCAAATGGGACGCCAAGGAAATCAGGCGTCGTTCCCCTCGGGCTTCACGATGGGGAAAAGGACAGTTTCCCGAATGTTCTTGCCGGTGAAGGCCATCAGGAGCCGGTCGATGCCCACGCCCACGCCGCCGGTCGGCGGCATGCCGTACTCCAGGGCCCGCAGGAAGTCCTCGTCGAGCTGCATCGCCTCCGGGTCGCCGTCGGCGGCCATCAGCGACTGCTCCGTGAGGCGGCGGCGCTGCTCGACCGGGTCGACCAGCTCCGAGTAGCCCGTGCCCAGCTCCATGCCGAAGCCGATGAGGTCCCACTTCTCGGTGAGCAGCGGGTCCTCGCGGTGCTGGCGGGTGAGCGGGCTCGTCTCCAGCGGGAAGTCTCGCACGAACGTGGGCTGGACGAGCGTGTGCTCCACCAGCTCCTCGAAGACGTGCTCGACCAGCTTGCCCTGGCCCCAGGCCGGGTCGTACTCCACGCCCCTGGCCTCGGCCAGGCGGCGGACCTCCTCGACCGGGGTGCGCGGGTCGACCTCGGCGCCCAGCGCCCCGGAGACCGCTCCGTACAGGGTGACCTGCGGCCACTCCCCGCCCAGGTCGTACTCCACCCCGTCGCGCTCGACCACCGTGGTGCCGAACGCGGCGCGGGCCGCGTCCTGGATCAGGGAGCGGGTGACGTCCGCCATGACGTTGTAGTCGGCGTACGCCTGGTAGAACTCCAGCATCGTGAACTCGGGGTTGTGCGTGGAGTCCGCGCCCTCGTTCCGGAAGTTCCGGTTGATCTCGAAGACCTTCTCCAGGCCGCCCACGACCAGCCGCTTCAGCGACAGCTCCGGGGCGATCCGCAGGTAGAGGTCCAGGTCGTAGGCGTTGATGTGGGTGGTGAAGGGCCGCGCCGTGGCACCGCCGTGCACCCGCATCAGCATCGGGGTCTCGACCTCGATGTAGTCGCGCGCGGTGAGCCCGTCCCGGATCGCGCGGATGGCGGCCGAGCGGCGGCGCACCATCTCGCGGGACTCGGGGTTGACGATGAGGTCGACGTAGCGCTGCCGGACCCGGGCCTCGGGGTCGGTGAGGCCCTTGTGCTTCTCCGGGAGCGGGCGCAGGCACTTGGCCGTGAGCGTCCAGCTGCGCACCATGATCGACAGCTCGCCGCGGCGGGAGGTGATGACCTCGCCCTCCACGCCCACGTGGTCGCCCAGGTCGACGTCGGCCTTCCAGGCGTCCAGGCGCTCCTGGCCGACCTGGTCCAGCGACAGCATGATCTGGAGGTCGCCGGTCTCGTCGCGCAGGGTGGCGAAGCACAGCTTGCCGCCGGTGCGGTACAGCATCACGCGGCCCGCGATGGCGACGTCCACCCCGGTGCGGGTGTCCGGCGGCAGGTCGGCGTGTTTGTCACGCACGGCGCCGATCGACGTGGAGCGCTCGAAGAGCACGGGGAAGGGGTCGATCCCCTCCGCGCGCAGGCGGTCCAGTTTCTGGCGCCGAACTCTCATCTGTTCGGGCAGGTCGTCGTAGGTGTCGTCGTGCGTGTGGTTCACAGAGGCGATCCTACCGGCGCGGAAGGTCTGGACCGGCCTTCCCGCAGGGTGCCGGAAGCGGCCACAGGGATGAAATCAGTCCCTTCGGTCACTACGATCACACTGCCGTGACCAGCCGACCGGCAGGCACTTCTCGAGAGATGGAAGATATCCGTGGCCGTTGAAGGAAGCACGAAGGCCGTCGTCACGGCCCTCGTGGCGAACATGGGGATCGCCGCGACGAAGTTCGGCGCCTACCTCCTGACCGGGTCGGCGGCGATGCTCGCCGAGTCCATCCACTCGGTCGCGGACTCCAGCAACCAGGGGCTGCTGCTCCTGGGCGGCAAGCGCGCCCGGCGCGCCGCCACCAAGGAGCACCCGTTCGGCTACGGGCGCGAGCGCTACATCTACTCCTTCATCGTGGCGATCGTCCTGTTCAGCGTGGGCGGCCTGTACGCGCTCTACGAGGCCTGGCACAAGATCTCCCACCCCGAGCCGATCACCCGGTGGCAGTGGGTGCCGATCGTCGTGCTGGTGGTGGCGCTCATCCTGGAGTCCTTCGCCATGCGCACGGCCATCAAGGAGTCGAACGCGGTGCGCGGCAAGGCGACCTGGGTGCAGTTCGTGCGCCGGGCCAAGTCGCCGGAGCTGCCGGTCATCCTCCTGGAGGACGCCGGCGCCCTGCTCGGCCTGGTGTTCGCGCTGATCGGCGTGAGTCTGACCCTGGTCACCGGCAACGGCATCTGGGACGGCCTGGGCACCGCGGCCATCGGCATCCTGCTGGTGGCGATCGCCATCGTGCTGGCCGTCGAGATGAAGAGCCTGCTCATCGGCGAGTCCGCCACCGACGAGCACGTGCGCGAGATCGAGAGGGCGATCACCTCCGTGGAGGACGTCGACCGCCTCATCCACATGAAGACGCAGCACGTCGGCCCGGAGGAGCTGCTGGTGGCGGCCAAGGTCGCGGTGGACGCCCAGGACGACGCCGCGCGGATCGCACGGGCGATCAACGAGGCGGAGGCGCGCATCCGCGCGGCCGTGCCGATCGCCCGGATGATCTACATCGAGCCGGACCTGGACCGCGCCGCGGCGGCGGGGGCCTCCGCGGAGGACGCCGACCGCGTGTGACACCGGCCTGCGGCCGGCGGCGGCGCCCGGAGAGCGCCGCCGTCGGCCGCCCGCCTTTTCCGGGCCCGCGGCTCCGACCGCCCGGCCGGCTCCTCAGCCCGTGTTGCGCTCGAACACCAGGCGCAGGCCGATGAGGGTCAGCCAGGGCTCGTGGACGTCGACCGTCTCGCACTCCCCCACCACCGTCGAGGCCAGGCCCCCGGTGGCCACGACCGTGACGTCGTCGGGGTTGTCGGTGAGCTCGGCGACCATCCGGTCGACGATCCCGTCCACCTGGCCCGCGAACCCGAAGACGATGCCCGAGCGCAGCGCCTCCGTGGTGTTCTTGGCGATCGCGGCGCGGGGCCGCACGATCTCCACCATGTGCAGCTGGGCGCCGCGCCGGGACAGGGCGTCCACCGAGATGTCGATGCCCGGGGCGATGGCGCCGCCCACGTACTCGCCCTTGGTGCTGACCGCGTCGAACGTCGTGGCGGTGCCGAAGTCGACCACCACGGCCGGGCCGCCGTAGAGGTGGTCGGCGGCCAGCGCGTTGATGATGCGGTCGCTGCCGACCTCCTTGGGGTTGTCCATCCGGATCGGCACGCCCGTCTTGACGCCCGGCTCGACGATCACCGCGGCGACGCCGTCGAAGTGGCGGCGGAACATGTCGCGCATCTCGTGCTGCACCGAGGGGACCGAGCAGCACAGGGCCAGCCCGTCGATGTCGTCCACCCCGCCGTGTGCGCTCCCCTCCAGGAGCCCGCGCAGCACCACCGACCACTCGTCGGCGGTGCGCCGGGTGTCGGTCCCCACTCTCCAGTGTTCGAGCAGGTCCTCCCCCTCGAAGAGACCGAAGACCGTCTCGGAGTTACCGACGTCGATCGCCAGCAGCATGGACCCTCATCCTGGTCGAAGTGTCTTTTCTGGGAATCCTCTCCCAATCCCGGCCTTCACGGGAAGTCGGACGGCGGATCCGTTCACAGCAGATCGAGGGCGATGTCCAGGGCGGGGCTGGAGTGGGTGAGGGCGCCGACGGCGAGGAGGTCCACCCCCGTCCCGGCGACGTCGGCGGCGACGTCCAGGGTCAGGCCGCCCGAGGACTCCAGGCGGGCGCGCCCGGCCACCAGGGCGACGGCCTCGGCGAGCTCGGGGACGGTGAAGTTGTCGAGCAGGATCTCCTCGGCGCCCTCCGCCAGGGCCTCCTCGATCTGGTCGATCCGGTCGACCTCGACCTCCAGGGGGATCCCCGGGAAGCGCTCGCGCACGGCGCGGACGGCGGCGCCCACACCGCCCGCGGCGACCACGTGGTTGTCCTTGATGAGCCCGGCGTCGCTGAGGCAGTAGCGGTGGTTGACCCCGCCGCCGCAGCGCACGGCGTACTTCTCCAGGGCGCGCAGCCCGCCGTGGGTCTTGCGGCTGTCGCGGACGCGGGCGCCGGTCCCGGCGACGGCGTCCACCCAGGCGCGGGTGGCGGTGGCGATCCCGGACAGGTGGGTGAGCAGGTTGAGAGCGGTGCGCTCGGCGGTGAGCAGGTCGCGGGTGCGGGCGGTGACGGCCATGAGGATGTCGCCCCGCTTGACGGAGTCGCCGTCGGACGCCTGCCGGGTGACCTCCAGGGCGCCGTCGGAGACCAGCCAGAACACCAGCTCCGCCAGCGGCAGGCCGCAGACGGTCCCGTCGGCGCGGGCCACCACGTGGGCGGTGCGGACCTGGTCGGCGGGGATGGTGGCGACGGAGGTGACGTCGACCCCGGCCCCGCCGGTGAGGTCCTCGGCCAGGGCCCGGCGGACCAGGTCCACGTGCGCCTGGTGGGGCGCGGTCCAGGGGAGCGTGAACTCGGCGCGGGCGTCCGGCCCGGGGGCGTCCCCGGCGAGGGGGAACGCGATGGCGTCGAGCTCGGCGGTGAGCCCGGGCGGCAGCGAGGGGGTCCAGGGTTCGTCGGTGGCCACGGGTGTGTCCCCTTCCAGTCGGACGATCACCGGGCGGACCCGCCACTGCGGGCGGGGGCCGGCGTGGTCGGCGCGTTGATGGGAGCCGCGGCTCTCGGTGCGGTGGGCCGCGGCGGCGGCCACGAGGCGGGCCACCGTGAGCAGGTCGGCGGCCTCCCAGGAGGCCGTGTCGGGGGTGACCGGGGCGGCGGAGCCCGTGAGGGCGTCCAGCTCGGCGACCAGCGTCGCCAGGCCCTCGCCGGTGCGCAGCACCCCGGCGTGGCGCGACATCAGGGAGCGGATCCGGGCGACGACGGCCGGGTCGGGCAGGGCGGTCACCCGCGGGGCGGAAACGCCCCCGGTCGGCAGCGGTCCGCGCTCGGCGGCCAGCCGGGCGGCGATGCGCTCGGCGAACACCAGGCCCTCCAGCAGCGAGTTGGAGGCGAGCCGGTTGGCGCCGTGGACGCCGGTGCGGGCGACCTCGCCCACCGCCCACAGGCCGGGGACCCCGGTGCGGCCGTCGATGTCCACCTCCACGCCGCCGGAGGCGTAGTGGGCGGCCGGGGCGACGGGGATCGGCTCGGCCAGCGGGTCGATGCCGTTCTCACGGCAGGACGCCAGGATGGTCGGGAAGCGGCTCTCCCAGACGGCCGCGCCGAAGTGGCGGGTCTCCAGGTACACGTGGTCGACGCCCTGCTCCGCCATCGTCCTGGCGATGGTGCGGGCGACCACGTCCCGGGGGGCCAGGTCGGCGAGCTCGTGGACGCCCTCCATGATCCGGTTCCCCTCCGCGTCCACCAGGTAGGCGCCCTCACCGCGCAGCGCCTCCGAGACCAGGGGCTGGCGGCCGCGGGCCTGGGCGCCGAGCCAGAGCACCGTCGGGTGGAACTGGATGAACTCCAGGTCGCGCAGGCGGGCCCCGGCCCGGGCGGCCAGGGCGAGCCCGTCGCCGGTGGAGACCGGCGGGTTGGTGGTGGCGGCGAAGATCTGGCCGAGCCCGCCGGTGGCCAGCACCACGGCCGGGGCGAGGGCGGCGCCGACCCCGTCGCGGCTGCCCTCCCCCATGACGTGCAGGGAGACGCCGCAGACCGCACCGGTGCCGGGATCGCGCAGGGCGTCCAGCGCCACCGCGTGCTCGATGATCTCGATGCGCTCCTCGGCCAGCACGGCCTCGACCAGGGCGCGCTGGATCTCCGCCCCGGTGGCGTCGCCCCCGGCGTGGGCGACCCGGTCGGCGCGGTGGCCGCCCTCCCGGGTCAGGGAGAGGCCGCCGTCGGCGTCGCGGTCGAACTCGGCTCCCAGGGCGATGAGGCGGCGCAGCGCCTCGGGACCCTCGGCGGCCAGGACGTGGACGGCGTAGGGGTCCGACAGCCCGGCCCCGGCCAGGTGGGTGTCGACCATGTGGGCGACCGGGTCGTCCCCGGGGGCCACGGCCGCGGCGATGCCGCCCTGGGCGTAGGCGGTGGAGCCGGTGGAGATCCGGTCCTTGGTCACGAGCACGACGCGCCCGGCCCCGGCGCGGCCCAGGTAGCCGAGCGCGGTGCTCAGGCCCGCGATGCCGGAGCCGACGATGACGACGTCGGCGGTGACGGTCCAGCCCGGCGCGGGTGCGTCGAGCCGGGTCGGGGTGGCTGTGCTCATGGGATCTTCTTCCGGGGAGGGCGCGGTGACGCGGGACCGGTGGTCTAGAAGCGGATCGACGTGTTGTCGATCAGGCGGGTGGTGCCGACCCGGGCGGCCAGCGCCAGCACCGCGTCACCGCGGTGGTCGTCGGCGACCTCGGCGAAGGTGGACGGGTCGATGAGGGCCAGGTAGTCGGGTTCGACCGGCGGCTCGCCCGCGGCCGCCTCCTCCAGCACCGCGGCCGCCGCGGCCCGGGCCGCGGCGGCCCCCCGCCCGGCGGCGCCGCGGGCCGCTTCCAGGGAGCGCGACAGCGCCAGGGCGGCGGTGCGCTCGGCGGCGGAGAGGTAGACGTTGCGGCTGGAGGAGGCCAGGCCGTCGGGGTCGCGCAGGATGGGCGCGCCCACGATCTCCACCGGGAAGTCGAGGTCGGCGACCATGCGGCGGATGAGCGCGATCTGCTGGGCGTCCTTCTCCCCGAAGACCGCCAGGTCGGGCCGGACCAGGTGGAACAGCTTGCCGACCACCGTGAGGACGCCGGTGAAGTGGCCGGGCCGGGAGGCACCCTCCAGCCGCTCCCCCATCGCCCCCGCCTCGATGGTGACCATGGGCCGGCCGGCCGGGTACATGGTCCCGGTCTCCGGGGCGAAGACCACGTCCACGCCCTCCTGGGCGCACCGGGCGGTGTCGCCCTCCAGGTCGCGCGGGTAGCGGTCGAAGTCCTCGTTCGGGCCGAACTGGAGGGGGTTGACGAAGATGCTCACGACCACGGTGTCGGCCCGCTCCCGGGCGATCCGCATGAGGCTCTGGTGCCCCCCGTGCAGGGCGCCCATGGTGGGCACGAGGGCGGTGCGCCCGGCGTCGGCCAGGGCGCGGCGCAGCTCGTGGGGCGTGCGCACGACGAGCGGGGCGGAGCGGTCGGTGGATGAGGTCATGCGGGTTCCCCTGGGGTGTCCGTGACGTGTCGGTGGTGGTCCGGGTGCCGCGGCGGCGGGCGGGACGGTCAGCGGCGCAGTACGTCGAGGAGCGGTTCGGCCGCCTCGGGCTTGAGCATCCCGGCGTTGATGGCCAGGTCGGCGGTGAGCCGGGCCAGCTCGATGTAGGCGGCGGCGCTCTCGGGCGCGTGGGCGCGCAGCTGCTCGATGTGTCCGGCGACGGTCCCGGCGTCGCCGCGCAGGACCGGGCCGCTGAGGCCGTGGATGCCCAGTCTCAGGGCGTTGTCCAGGGAGGCGCTGAGCAGGGGGGCGATCATCCGGCCGGGGTCGGGTACCCCGGCGGCGGACAGCAGCGAGGCACTGTCGGCGACGAGGGTGACCAGGTGGTTAGCGCCCCCGGCCAGGGCCGCGTGGTAGAGGGTGCGCTTGTCCTCGGCGATCCAGACGGGTTCGGCGCCCATCTCGACCACCAGTGCCTCGGCGATGGGCCGCAGCGGGTCGGGGGCGGTGATCCCGAACGCGCAGTCGGCCAGCCTCTCGAGGTCCTCGTCGCGGCCGGTGAAGGCCATGGCCGGGTGCAGGGCCAGCGGCAGGGCGCCGGCGGCGGTGGCCGGGGCCAGCACCCCGTACCCGTGGGCCCCGCTGGCGTGGGCGAGGAGCTTGCCGCGCAGGTCGACGCCGGTGGCGGCCAGCCCCTCGGCGAGTTCGGCCAGGGCGTCGTCGGGGACCGTGAGCAGGACGAGGTCGGCGGCCTCGACCACGCGCGCGGGCTCCATCAGCCGCGCGGTGGGCAGGCGCTCGGCGGCGCGGGCCTTGGAGGCCTCGGAGACGGCCGCGGCGGCGACGACCCGGTGCCCGGCCAGGCCCAGCGCCCGGCCCAGGACCGAGCCGACGCGGCCGGGACCGATGACGCCGATCCGCAGCCGGGCCGGACGCCCCTGCGTGGTCTCCATGCCTGTGCCCCCTCGTCGTGAGTGCGTCCGGCCCTCCCCGGCCGTGACGCCTGAGCACACGATAGTCCTCCCCGCCGCCCCCTCCCGCGCGCCGCCCCTGGTCGAGGGCGCTTCCCGGAGGACGCGCGAGGGGGCGGGCCCCGTCGGGCCCGCCCCCCGGTCCACCGCCGCGGCGCCCCGCGCTCGGGGCGGCCGGGTCAGTCCTGGATGATCACCCCGGAGTTGAAGCAGGAGGCCAGGGACTGGCCGAGGACGGCGTTGGAGTTGCCGCAGCCCTGGTTCACGTTCTCGATGCCGTTGATGTAGGCGATGTTGCCGCTGACGTTGGAGCCGTGGCCGGAGGTCCAGGCCCCGCTCTGCGCCGCCGCCGGTACCGCGGAGAGGAGGATCCCGGCGGAGGAGGCCAGGACCAGTGCACCGGTGGCGAGCGTCTTCTTCAGCACTACGCGTTCTCCTTGTCGTGTCCGGGTCGGGGGGACCGCCCGGGCTCGTCGCTGGCGCCGTGTCGGCACCGGTGCTGAAACTACCCGTGGACCCCGCGTTTTCGACCCCTCTGAACTGGGATCATCACGAAGAATTCCTTTTGAGTGACGTTGCGTGATGGCTTTTCGGGGCAAAGGGCGGCCAAGCGGCGGCCCGAAGAAGCACGAAGCGTCACCATCGGCGGTGATTCAGCACGACGCCAATGCGCTTTACAGCCGATGGCCTATCCGGAGCACGGATTCGTGCGCGGCACGGTCGGCCCCGGACGCGGAACACGACCGGCCCCGGACATGAAAAAGGAGCGCCGCTCCGTCGTCACGGAGCGGCGCCCGGGAAGTCCACTCGGCCCCGGATCCGCCGGGACGCCCCCGACGGGGACGTCTCCGGCCGGGACCCTCCCGGCCGTCAGGGCCGGAACGCGGTCGTCCTTAGTTCTTGACGGTGGCGCCGGAGTCCACGCAGTTGGCGCCGGCCACGCCGAGGATGGCGATCGCGTTGCCGCAGACGTTGATCGGAACGTCCAGGTCGGCCACCAGCTGGTTGCCGCCGAGGATGCTTCCGTTGCCGGAGGTGAAGACGTTGCTGTTGGCCATGGCCGGAGCGCCCGTGAACAGAACGCCCGCGGCGGCGGCGACGATGGCACTGGCGGCGAAAGCCTTCTTCAGCATGTGTTTCTCCCGTTCGGACCGAACGGCGGGGGCGCCGATCGGTCGATAACGTTGACCATGTGTACAACCGAGAACACTCAACGTGTTCGGTCACCATTTAGCCATACTCGGCGGCCGCCAGAGGCCAGAACACGCGAGCTTTTTGCAGCCTTGACCTGGAGGTATCACCCATCGTGAGCACCCATGTCGGACATGAGAGCCATTAGCGGCAGCAATTTGCGCCTTCGATGTGCCGCACGTCACATCACTCTCCCCCGGAGTCCTCCGCGCGTGTCATGGTCGCCCGCGTCGCCCAGCGCTCGGGGCCCGCCGCCGGGACCCGCGCCCGCCTCCCCAGGTCGACCATCTCGTCCAGCAGGCGGCGGGCCTCGGCCGCCTCCCTGTTCTGGGCCCGCGCCCGGACCGGTCCCGGCGGGACGCCCACGCCGAACGCCACCCGGCCGGTGAACCGGGACAGCGGGCCGGCGGTCAGCCGCAGGGACTGCACCCGCTCCATCGGCACGACCTCCGTCACCCGGCAGAACAGCCCCGAGACGGTCACGAACAGGTGCGCGTCCACGCCCACCAGGGACCGCGAGCCCTTCCGGCCCGGGACCAGCGGCACGTACGCCACCTCGCTCTCCGGGAACAGCTCGTTGACCAGCGCGTAGGCCCGCCGCCGGGGCGCCACCGGGAGCAGCGCCGCCGAGTCGGCCTGGCGGGCCCCCGCGTACCCGGCCACCGTCGCCTCGACGCGGGCCACTCCCAGCGCCCGCCACAGCAGCGGCTCCACCACCCGCACGGCCTGGACCCGGCCCGGGGGGACCGTCTGCATGCGCCGCTGGAACATCCCGTAGCGGAGCCGCAGCCCGTCGGAGGAGACCGAGGCGTAGTAGTCGGTGTAGCGGGCCAGCGGTCCCCAGAACGACCGGATCAGCCCCAGCGTGAGCGGCACCAGCGCCCCCAGCACCCCGGGCTCGCGGAACATCACTCCGGCGGTGACCGTCGCGGCCAGGCCCAGGGAGGCCAGCAGCACCGGGACCCGGAAGGTGAGCGCGCCCAGCAGGAGCAGGAACGGCAGCCGGTAGAAGGGCCACTCCGGCGCCTCCGGCGAGCGGCCGGACAGCCCGGCGGCGTGCGCCAGGACCGCGACGCGCATCTTCTCGGCGGTCCCGTGGCGCAGGTAGCGCAGGCGGACCGCGCTGTTGTCGCCGCCGGCCAGCTCGATGCGCAGTTCGGCCAGGCCGAACACCTGGCCCAGCAGCGGCCGGACCACGTCGACCGCCTGGAGCCTGCTCAGCGGGATCTCCCGGGAGCCGCGCATCACCAGTCCGCTGTGCACCACCAGGTGGTCCTCGCGCAGCCCGAAGCTGCCGTACCACCAGGAGGGCAGCGTGTAGGCGAGCGCGCCGAACAGGACCGCGATGGTCAGCATGACCACCCACGCGTACCCGAAGATCGTGAGGATGGGGCCGGCCAGCGCCACGAAGGCCAGGGTCACCGCGAGGACGCGGATCGGCACCATCGACCAGTGCGCC
The DNA here is from genome assembly GCF_019598965.1 of Nocardiopsis sp. MT53. NCBI lineage: Bacteria > Bacillati > Actinomycetota > Actinomycetes > Streptosporangiales > Nocardiopsidaceae > Nocardiopsis > Nocardiopsis sp. MT53. Next base: position 1,443,091 of record NZ_CP080599.1, read on the forward strand.
CGGTACACGCCCGTGGTGACGTCCTCCTCCCGGCGCCGGGGCGGGGCCGGGGGCTGGCGCTGCCACACCGTGGGCGGCAGCATCACCGGCGGCCCGTACCCCGGCGGCCCCGAGCCGGCCGGCCCGGGCCCCTGCGGCACCGGCCACTGCGACACGGGCCCCTGCGGCACGGGCGGGTGCGCGGGACGGGGCGGTCCGGGCGGGTGCGGGTGCCCCGGGGGCGCCGACCGCTGCGGCGGCCCCGGCGGTGCCTGGGGCGGCCGCTGCGGCACGGGCTGCGGAGCCCGCGGCGGGTCCTGCGGCGCCGGCGGCGGCCCCTGGGGGCGGGGAGAGTCGGGACGGTCGGGTTCGTGCATCTACAACCCCGTGGAGAACGTCTCGCTGCGGGACGCCAGCCGGTCGCGCAGACCCACGGCCTCCGCCAACGGCAGGCCGACCACGCGCGTGTCGGCGGTGCTGGCGGCGGTGCGGACCCGCACCGTGGCGATGCCCAGCGCCTGTTCGAGCAGGTCGGCGGTGGTGTCCACCACCTGCATGCGCCCGTAGGGCACGACCACCAGCTGGCGGACGAACACCCCGTACGTCAGGTACAGCTCCGTCGCCCCCTCGACGTACCCCCAGGAGCCCTGGAAACGGCCGGCCAGCACCCAGCCCGCGCCGAGCACGGCCAGGGCCGCGACCGCCCAGACGGCGGCCCAGACCCGGTCCGCCCACAGGAACAGGAGCAGCACCCCGATCAGCCCGGACCCCAGGCACAGGGCGCCCACCACCAGACGGCGGTACCAGGCCAGGGCCGGGGACACCCGGAGCCACTCGGTGCCCTCGGGCGCGGCGAAGGCCGCGTCGAGCGGGCGCTCCGGCACGGGGGGCGGCGGGTCGGTCGGTGTCGGTTCGCTGGTGTCCACGGGCCCAGTCAACCATTTGCCGCCGCTCCCCGTCCGGAGGCGGTCCGGGATCGGTCAGGCCGTCCCGGGGCGGTCGTCGTCGCGGTCCTCGTCCCCGGGCACCCGGCAGGCGTACTCCAGGTACAGGGCGGCGGCCGCCAGCACGCCCGCGGCCAGCGCCGTTCCCAGGGCGGTGAGGAACACCTCCCGGTGCACCGGCAGCCCCAGGTTGTCCACGACCGTCAGCGCCACCCCGAGGCAGAAGCCGCCGAACAGCGCGGCGGCCAGCACGCTCGCCTTGGCCAGGGCGACCAGGCGGGCGGCGCTGAGCGGCGGGATCGGCTCGGTGCCGGGCGCCCGGCGGATCCGGCGCCGTGTCCGCCCGGCGGTGAACGCCTCGGCGAAGGCGAGCAGCAGCAGCGTGGGGATCGCCGTCCACGGCATGGGCGGCAGTCCGGGCAGCGCCGTCCCGAACAGCGCCCCCAGCAGCAGGCCGACGACCCCGAGCAGCAGCGGCGTGCGCCACCCGGTGGGGTGCAGGCGCCGCTCGTCGTCCTCCTCGTCGGTCATCGGGTCCCCCCGGGCGGGAACAGCCGCAGGTCGTCGCGTCGGCGGAGCTTCTGCTCGCCCCCGGTGTCCGCGGCCTCCACCGCGGCCAGCAGGTCGGCGAGCGGTCCGCGCCCGGGCAGCTCCGCGCCGGGGTCGGCGTCCAGCCACGGGCGCAGCACGAACGCCCGCAGGTGGGCGCGCGGGTGCGGCAGCGTCAGGACGGGGTCGTCGGAGCGCACGTCGCCGAAGGCGATGACGTCCACGTCCAGGGTGCGCGGGCCCCAGCGGACCTCGCGCACCCGGTCGAAGGCGCGCTCGGCGGCCTGCGCGCGCTCCAGCAGCTCCCCGGGCGTGCCGTCGGTCTCGACGACCACCACGGCGTTGAGGTAGGCGCCCTGTTCGGGGCCGCCCACCGGGGCGGTCTCGTACACCGGGGACAGCGCGACCGGGGCGGGCGCGCCCGCCCCGGTCAGCAGGTGCTCCACCCCGCCGCGCAGGGTCGCCCACCGGTCGCCGAGGTTGGACCCCAGGGCCAGGACGGCACGTGTCACCGCGCGGCACCCCCCGCCCCGGGCACGGCGCCGCGCACCACGGTCACGGACACGTCCGCGAACTCGTGCTCGATCGGCGCCGACGGCTTGTGCACGGTCAGTTCGACCCCGCGCACCCGCGGGTCGGCCGTGCACTCGGCGGCCAGCCGCTCGGCGAGGGTCTCGATCAGGTCCACCGGCTCCCCCGTGACGATCGCGACCAGCCGGTCGGCGAGCAGTCCGTAGTGGACGGTGTCGGCCACGTCGTCGGAGGCGGCGGCGGGCGCCAGGTCCAGGTACAGGACGGCGTCCACCACGAAGTCCTGGCCCTCGCGGCGCTCGAAGTCGAACACGCCGTGGTGGCCGCGGGCCCGCAGGCCCCGCAGGGCGATGCGGTCGGTCATTCCTCCCCGCCCTCGTCCTCGTCGTCGCCCATGAGCACCGGCGAGGCGTGGTGGGACCACAGCCGCCACCCCTGCGCGGTGTCGACGAACAGGTTGGTCGTGACGACCTGGCCCCCGGCGATGAACCCGGGGTTGCCGTCCTCGGCGGTGAGCACGTTCTCCTCGCACGTCACCATCGCGATGTCGCCGCCCACCCCGATGTGGGTCTCGGTGAGGACGTACTGGATGTAGGTGACGTTGGCCATGATCAGGGACCAGGCCCGCATGATCTCGGTGCGGCCGCGCAGCAGCGGCCACCCGGGGTTGACGCACACCAGGTCGGGGGCCTCGTGCTCCTCGGCCCACACACTGCGCATCAGGTCGATGTCGCCGTTCTCGATGGCGCTGTAGAACTGCGCGTTGGCCTCGGCCACGCGCTCCATGACCTCCTGGCGGGACCTCACCGGCGGCCCCGACCCGTGCCGTCGGCGTCCTCGAAGCGCCCCTCGACGAGGGCCTTCCCGCCGTCGGACCAGGCGGCGGCCACCCGGACCGCGTCGGCGCTGGCGCGCACGTCGTGCACCCGCACCGCCCAGGCGCCCCGGTCGGCCGACAGGGTGGTCAGGGCGGCGGTGGCGGCGTCGCATTCGAGGAAGGGCCGCTCCTCCCCCTTGGGCTCGCTCAGCAGCCGGCTCAGGAAGCGCTTGCGCGACCCCGCCACCAGGACGGGGCGGCCCAGCTCGTGGAACCGGTCGAGATGCCTCAGGAGCGCCCAGTTGTGGGCCTGCTCGGGTCGTTTGGAGAATCCGAGTCCCGGGTCGAGGACGATCTGCCCCGGGTCGACGCCTGCACTGATCATGGCCTCCATACGGTCGCGGAGCTCATCGATGACCTCCTGGACGACATCCGTGTACACGGCACGGCTCTGCATGTCATGACTATGCCCGCGCCAGTGCATCAACACGTAGGAGACACCGGAAGCGGCCACGAGCCGCGCCATGGCCGGGTCGGCCAGCCCGCCGCTGACGTCGTTGACCAGGACGGCGCCGGCCTCCACGGCCCGCTCGGCGACCTCGGCCCGCATGGTGTCCACGCTGACGGCCACTCCGCGCGCGGCGAGGGCCCTGACCACCGGTTCGACCCGGCGCAGCTCCTCCTCGGCCGGAACGCGCTGGGCGCCCGGGCGGGTCGACTCGCCGCCGACGTCGATGATGTCGGCGCCCTCGTCCACCAGCCGCAGGCCGTGCTCGACCGCCCGCTCGGGGTCGAACCAGGCTCCGCCGTCGGAGAAGGAATCGGGGGTGACGTTCACTACCCCCATGACCAGGCACCGCCCGCGATCGGGCAGGCCCGGAAGTGTGTATTTCGGCCCCATGGGGGTCACCTTACGCGTAACCACAGGGGCCGGGGGCGCACGCCCCCGGCCCCTGTCCGGATGTTCTCCACGTCACCCGCCGGCGGTCAGCGGCGGTCCAGGATGAGGCTCATCGCCTCCGAGCGGGTGCGGTCGCTGCTGCGGAAGATCCCGCGCACCGCCGAGGTGACGGTCTGGGCCCCGGGCTTGCGCACCCCGCGCATCGTCATGCACAGGTGCTCGGCCTCCACGACCACGATCACGCCCCGCGGGTTGAGGTGCTCCATGATGGCGTCGGCCACCTGGCCGGTGAGCCGCTCCTGCACCTGGGGGCGGCGCGCGAAGACGTCGACCAGGCGGGCGAGCTTGCTCAGGCCGGTGATGCGGCCGTCGGAGCCGGGGATGTACCCGACGTGCGCCACCCCGTAGAACGGCACCAGGTGGTGCTCGCAGGTGGAGTACAGCTCGATGTCCTTGACCAGGACCATCTCCTCGTGCCCGGCCTCGAACACGGTGGTGAGCACCTCGTCGGGCTTCTGCCCGAGTCCGGCGAACTGCTCCTCGTAGGCGCGGGCGACCCGCTCCGGCGTCTTGAGCAGGCCGTCGCGGTCGGGGTCCTCGCCGATGGCGATGAGGATCTCGCGGACGGCGCGCTCGATGCGCTCGCGGTCCACGGGTCTGGGCTGGTCCGGCTCGATCACGCCTCGTCCCCTTCTCCGGGGGCGGACGCCCCGTTCCCGACACCGTGGCCGGTGACCTCGTGCAGTGCGGTGCCCGGTTCGGAGCCGTTGGCCTCGGCACCGTTGAGCATGGCCAGCTCCTTCTTGGAGTGCACCGGGGGCCGGTCGGAGGGCTGGCGCTTGCCGTAGCCGGTGTAGGAGCCGCGGGCCGGGCGCTTGTTCACCGGCGCGAAGATCTCCAGCACCTGCTCGCGGGAGAGCGTCTCCTTCTCCAGCAGGGCCACGACCAGGTCGTCGAGGACGTCCCGGTACTCGACCAGGACCTCGTAGGCCTCGTCGTGCGCGGACTCGATGAGGCGGCGCACCTCCTCGTCGATGATGGAGGCGATCTCCTCGGAGTACTCGCGCGAGTGCGCCATCTCCCGGCCCAGGAACGGCTCGTTGCTCGACGACCCGAACTTGCGGGCGCCCAGGCGCTCGCTCATGCCGTACTCGGTGACCATGTTGCGGGCCAGGCTGGTGGCCTTGTCGATGTCGTCGCTCGCGCCCGTGGTGGGCTCGTGGAAGACCAGCTCCTCGGCGGCGCGGCCGCCCAGCATCATGGCGAGCCGGTCCATCATCTGCGAGCGCGAGGTGAGGAACTTGTCCTCGGTCGGCACCGACATGGTGTAGCCCAGGGCGCGGCCGCGGGGCAGGATCGTGATCTTGTGCACCGGGTCGGCGTTGGCCTGCGCGTGGCCCACCAGGGCGTGGCCGCCCTCGTGGTAGGCGATGATCTTCTTCTCGCGCTCGGACATGACCCGGCTCTTGCGCTCGGGTCCGGCCATGACGCGCTCGATGGCCTCCTCCAGCACCGCGTGGGTGATGGTCTCCCGGCCCGCGCGTGCCGACAGCAGGGCGCCCTCGTTGATGACGTTGGCCAGGTCGGCGCCGGTCATCCCGGCGGTCTGCCGGGCGATGGTGTCGAAGTCGACGTCCTCGGCCATCGGCTTGCCCTTGGAGTGGACCTTGAGGATGTCGCGGCGGCCGTCCATGTCGGGGCGGTCCACGACGATCTGCCGGTCGAAGCGGCCCGGGCGCAGCAGCGCCGGGTCCAGGATGTCGGGCCGGTTGGTGGCCGCGATGAGGATGACCCCGCCCTTGACGTCGAAGCCGTCCATCTCGACCAGCATCTGGTTGAGGGTCTGCTCGCGCTCGTCGTGGCCGCCGCCCATGCCGGCGCCGCGGTGGCGGCCGACGGCGTCGATCTCGTCGATGAAGATGATCGCGGGGGCGTTGGCCTTGGCCTGCTCGAACAGGTCGCGCACGCGCGAGGCGCCCACACCGACGAACATCTCGACGAAGTCCGAGCCGGAGATGGAGTAGAACGGCACCCCGGCCTCGCCCGCGACGGCGCGGGCCAGCAGGGTCTTGCCGGTGCCGGGCGGGCCGAACAGCAGCACGCCCTTGGGGATCTTGGCGCCCATCGCCTGGAACTTGGCCGGGTTCTGGAGGAACTCCTTGATCTCCTGGAGCTCCTCGATGGCCTCGTCCGCCCCGGCGACGTCGGAGAAGGTGTTCTTGGGCGTGTCCTTGGTGATGAGCTTGGCCTTGGACTTGCCGAAGTTCATCACGCGGGAGCCGCCGCCCTGCATCTGGCTGAAGACGAACCAGAAGATGGCGACGATGAGCAGGATCGGCAGGAAGCTGAAGAGCGCCGTGGTCCACAGCGGGGTCGTGGCGACCGAGACCTCGTAGCCCTGGAGCTCGGTGCCCTCCTCGTCCAGCGAGGCCTGGAGCATGTCGGCGAGCTGCAGGCCCTGGCCGGCCACCCAGTAGGCCTCGAGGATCTCGTCGTCGGTCGTGGTCAGCACGATGCGCTGGTCACGGTCGATGATCTCGGCGTTGTCCACCTCGTTGCGCTCGATGAGCTGGTGGACGGTCGAGATGTCGGTCTCTTCGGGCTGCGGTTCCCCGCCCAGGTCGAAGACGTTGAAGACGAGGAGGAGCATGGCGAGAACGGCCAGTATCCATATCCACGGGCCGCGGAAAAAGCGCTTCAGATTCATGTGAGCGGAACCCCGTCGGGTCCGTCCCTCCTGACCAGGCCGCCCGCACCGGAGGACTTTCCGAGGCAGGACCTCTTATCGGACACGTGCGTTCCCCGCGAGTACGCCGGGATCGAAATCGACGGTACACCCGTCGGACGGGCGCACCCCTTCCGGATGCGCCGGGGCGGGGGCCCGTCATGAGAGCAACGATCGCGCCCCCGCCGCTTGTTCCCCGCTACTGCTCGTAGACGTGCGGGGCGAGAGTGCCGATGAACGGCAGGTTGCGGTACTTCTCGGCGTAGTCGAGCCCGTAGCCGATGATGAACTCGTTGGGCAGGTCGAAGCCGATGTACTTGACGTCGAGGTCCACCTCGAAGGCCAGCGGCTTGCGGACCATGGTGCAGACCTCGACCGAGCGGGGCCCGCGCGACCGGAGGTTGCCCACCAGCCAGGACAGGGTCAGGCCGGAGTCGATGACGTCCTCGACGATGAGGACGTCGCGGTCCTTGATGTCGGTCTCCAGGTCCTTGAGGATGCGGACCACGCCGGAGGAGGTCGTCCCGGCCCCGTAGGAGGACACCGCCATCCAGTCCATGGAGACGGGCGTGTGCAGCACCCGGGCCAGGTCGGCCATCACCATGACGGCGCCCTTGAGGACCCCGACGATCAGGAGGTCCCTGCCCGCGTAGTCGGCGTCGATGCGTTCTCCGAGCTCGACCAGGCGCGCCTTGATCTCTTCCTCGGTGACCAGGACCTTCTCCAGGTCCCGGCCCATGTCCTTAGCGTCCACGCTCACTGTCCTCGCTGCTGGGTTCCCCGTTTGCGGCAACCAGGATAAACGTGCCGAACGTCCCGGGGGCGCCGACGGGCTGCCCCGGGGCCGGCCCCGGCCGGGCCGGAGCCCGGCACCGGGTGACACACCGGGCCGCCGACGGGTTCCGCCCGTCAGCGCTCGAAGCGGACGTGACCGGCGACACGCCGGGCCCGCACCCCGCCGGGCAGGTCGAGGTGCGCCTGGCCGCGCCAGGCGGTGACCAGCCGGTCGACCTCCCGCACGTGCCGGGCGGTGAGGGCGCCCGCCGGGCAGCCCGCGTCGATCGCGGCCCCGCGCAGGACGCGGGTCCGCAGCGCCTCGGGGGCGTCGGCCAGGACGGCCGCGGACAGGCCCTCCCCCGTCCGCGCCCGGGAGCGCAGCCCGTCGGCCAGGGAGTCCAGGGCGTCGGCGTCGGCGCGCAGCAGGGAGGCGGTGCGGGCCAGCGCCGCGGCGACGCCCGGGCCCAGGGTCCGCTCCAGGACGGGCAGGGTCTCGTGGCGCACCCGGGAGCGGGCGAACCGGGCGTCGGCGTTGTGGGGGTCCTCCCACGGGGCCAGCCCCATGGCGGCGCAGGCGGCGCGCACCGTGGCGCGGTCCAGGTCGAGCAGGGGGCGCAGGAGGTGGCCGTTGCGCGGGGCCATCCCGGCCAGGGAACGGGCGCCCGAGCCGCGGGCCAGGCCCAGCAGGACCGTCTCGGCCTGGTCGTCGAGGGTGTGGCCGAGCAGCACCACCGCGGGCCCGTGTTCGGCGGCGGCCTCGGCGAGCGCCGCGTGCCGGGCCGTCCGGGCGGCGCCCTCGGGCCCGCCCGGCCCGGTCACCTCGACCGCGCGGACCGACACCGGGTCCAGGCCCAGTCCGGACAGGACCGCGGCGACCTTCTCCGCGCGCTCGGCCGAACCCTCCTGGAGCCCGTGGTCGACGGTGACCGCCCCGGCCCGCAGTCCCAGCCGGGGCGCCTCGAAGGCGGCCGCCCCGGCCAGCGCCAGCGAGTCGGCCCCGCCGCTGCACGCCACCAGCGCCGCGGTGCCCGCGGGCAGCGGCGCCAGGGCCCGCCGGACCGCCGACCGGACGGCGGCCACGGCGGGGGGCGGACCGCTCATTCGGTGATGGCCGCCGGGCGCACCACCCGGTTCACCCAGGCGGAGGGGTCGCGGATCTCCGCGATGGTGGGCAGGGTCTCGCGCGAGGTCCACACCTTGTTGAACTCGGCCATGCCGACCTGGGCCACCGCCTCGCGGACGAACGCGGCGCCCTCCTCGTACTGGCGCATCTTCATGTCCATGCCGAGCAGCTGGCGCAGCAGCCGGTCCAGGGGGTTGACCGCCTCCCGCCGCTTCTGGAAGCGGGCGCGGATCCGCTCCACCGACGGCACGACGCCCGGCCCGACCGCGTCCATGACGTAGTCGCCGTGGCCCTCGGCCAGGCTCATCACGGCGGTGACCCGGTCCATGATCTCGATCTGCTCCGGCGTCTGGATGGCGGTGAGGAGGTTGCCCTCCCCGCCGCGCACCGCGTCCGCCACGGCCTCGCCCGCGGCGCGCAGCCGGGTGATGAGGTCGCCCGCGTCCATCTCCGTGGACAGCAGCAGCTCGCGCATCAGCTCCTGGACGTACCCCCGCAGCCACGGCGTGGCCGTGAACTGCATGCGGTGGGTCTCCTCGTGCAGGCACACCCACAGCCGGAAGTCGTGCGGGTCGACGTCGAGCTCGCGCTCGGTGTTGACGATGTTGGGGGCGACCAGGGTCAGCCGCCCGGTGGGCAGGGTGCCGTCGGGGTCCGGCGGCAGGAAGAGCTCGTACTGGCCCAGGACCTTCCCGGCCAGGTAGGCGAGCACCGCGCCGAGCTGCACCCCGGTGATCCGGGAGCCCACGGCGGAGGTGAGGGCGGCGGCCGCGCCGCCGCTGTTGAGGCGCTCGGCGCCCATCTGTTCGAGTACGGGTTCGATGACGGTGCGGAAACCGTCGACGTTGGCGCGGATCCAGCCCGGCCGGTCGACGATCACCGCCGGCCCGGTGGGCTCCAAGGGGTTCATGCCGGTGAAGTCGCGCACGTGCCCGGCGGCCACGGTGGAGAGCTCGCGCAACTGCGCGACGGCCTGTCGCGCGTCGGCGAGATCCACCTGCGGGCCCGGTCGGACGAGGCGGACACCGGTGTTGACGGCTACGTCCCAGTCGATCACAGTCACATTCGCAGCCTACCCACGCAGAGCCTTCCGGCACGGGGATCGGGGTTCCAATTCGGGGTAAGCCCCGGGTTCACCCCGAGCCGGGCCGAAAAGCGGCGCCCCCGGCGCCGCGGGGCGGCCGGGGGCGGGGGCCGGGCTCAGGAGCAGCCGCAGCGCGCCAGGGCCGCCGCCAGGGGATCGAGCTGGTAGCCCTGGACGCCCGGGCTGTTGGCCACGAAGGCGAACAGGAACATGTTGCCCTCCTGGTCGTGCACGGTCCCGGCGAGCGCGCTCACGTCGTTCAGGGTTCCGGTCTTGCCGCGGATCAGCCCGGCCACGTCGTGGACCGGGGTGCCCTCCGTGTAGCGGTTGCCCAGGGTCCCGGTGGAGTTGGACGTGGGCAGGCCGGTGATCGCCGCGTTGAGCTCGGGGTCGTCGGCCGCCACCCGGAGCATCTCCACCAGGGCGCGCGGGGTGATGCGGTTCTCCGGGCTCAGCCCGCTGTTGTCGGCCAGGTCGACCCCCGTGATCCCGTAGGAGTCCATGACCCGGTGGGTGGCCGCGGCCCCGCCCTCGAACGAGGCCTCGCCGCCGGTCTCCAGGGCGGCGATCCGGGCCAGCGCCTCGGCCATGTTGTTGTCGCTGGCCAGCATCATGTGCTCGACCAGGGCCGTCATCGGCGCGGAGTCGACCGAGGCGATCGGGTCTCCCTGTGCCAGGACCTCGCTCGGCTCGCCCCCCTCCACGGTGAGCCCGGCCTCCTTCAGCTGCTTGACGAAGGCGTCGGCGGTGGCCCGGGGCGGGTCCGGGACCCGCGAGTGCGTGTCCGGGGAGACGCGCCCGCTGTCGTGCATCAGCGCGTGGACGGAGGCGGTGCTGCCCTCCGTGATGTAGCCGGGTTTCCAGGAGGGCCCGGTGTCCGGCCCGGTGAACAGCGAGTCGTCGTAGCCGACCGAGACCGTGTCCACCCCCTGCTCGGCCAGGGCCGCCGCGGTGCGCTCGGCGAGCTCCTCCAGCGTGGCCACCTGCGGGTAAGCTGCGGAGTCGGCGGTCGTGGTCAGGGTGGAGTCGCCCGCGCCGCGCAGCACCACCATCCCCTGCGCCGGGTCGAAGTGGGCCGTGGTGGTCAGCACGTGGTCGGGTCCCACCGCGTCCAGGACCGTGATGGCCGTGGCGATCTTGGTGGTCGACGCCGGGACCGCGGGGGTGTCCGGGCTGCGCTCGTAGAGCGCCTGGCCGGTGGCCCCGTCGACGACGAAAGCGGAGAGGCCCTCCGCGAGCCCGGACTGCGCCATGGGATCATCGATCACGTCCGCGATCCGTTCCGGGTCCGCCGGGGACGAGGGCGCGGGTTCCGCCGCGGCCGCACCTTCGGCGTTCACGACCGGGTGGGGCACCGCGGGGAGTGGTCGGGCCTCGATCACATCGAGGGCTGCGAACCCGGCGATCAGCACGAATATGTTGAGCAGGGCCAGCGTGAGGAAGACCTCACTTCGTACCCGTCGCACCCGGGGCACCCGCCCTTCCTTAGGTGTCGCGGCCTGACGTTGTTGTTATACGGCGACATTAGTCGCAATGGGAGCCGAGATCAGCATGGAATTCGACGTTACGATCGAGATCCCCAAGGGGGAGCGCAACAAGTACGAGGTGGACCACGAGACCGGTCGCATCCGTCTCGACCGCATGCTGTTCACCTCCACCACCTACCCCGCCGACTACGGTTTCGTCGACGGGACGCTCGGTGAGGACGGCGACCCGCTGGACGCCCTCGTCCTGCTCAAGGCCCCGACCTTTCCGGGCTGCCTGATCCGCGCCCGGGCCATCGGCATGTTCCGGATGCGCGACGAGGCCGGCGGCGACGACAAGCTGCTGTGCGTTCCGGCCACGGACCCGCGCATGGAGCACCTGCGTGACATTCACCACGTGAACGAGTTCGAGCGCCTGGAGATCGAGCACTTCTTCACGGTCTACAAGGACCTGGAGCCCGGCAAGTCCGTCGAGGGCGCCAGCTGGGTCGGCCGCCACGAGGCCGAGCAGGAGATCATCGCCTCGGTCAAGCGCGCCGAGGAGGCGGGCGTCCACGGCGACTCCTCCCACATCTCCGGCGACAAGGAGAAGTAGGGCGGGGCTCCCGTTCGACCTCCGGGGCGACGGTCCGGCGGACTCCGCCGGACCCGCCCGCCCCGCCGCCCTCGGCCCGCGTCCTCCGGCACGGCTCCCCCACACCGCCGCCCTGGAGGCCGCGGGCCGTTCTCGCGGGTCAGCGGCCGACGAGGCCGGCCGGACCGGTCCAGGGCCCCTCGGCCTCCGAGGTCCGGGTCAGCAGGTAGCCCGCGCAGACGGCGGCCACCAGCGCCATCAGCATCACCAGTCCGATCGAGCCGGCCAGGGACGGGCCGTGCGGGGTCGGTGAGTCCCCCGGGCCGAGGGGGAAGCCGTCGTGGCCGAAGCGGTCGGCGCGGGCGGCCACGTGGGCCCGGTAGCCGTCCAGCTCCGGAGCGGCCATCCCCTTGAGGATGCGGACCGGCACCAGACCGGTGTTCTCCGGCATGCTCCGCTCCCCCGGGAGCCGGAGGTCGTACGAACGGCGGCGGACGCACTCGACCTCCGCCAGGGCGTGCAGCCACTCCCCCAGACGGTCGGGCTCGGTCAGCCGCCCGATGTGCGCGCAGGCGACGATCAGCGTGTCGCGCAGCACCACGTGCGCCGCGTCGCGGTCGCCCAGGGCCAGGATGCAGCGCCGGAACAACTCCTCGCCGTACGCGTCGAGCAGCCTTCGGTAGGCCTCGGCCGACGGCGCGCCGTCGGCACGCAGAGCGTGGATGAGATCCCGGTCCGTCATGGACGAGAATCTACGCTGCCGACCGCGTACACCCCGGCGCTTCGCCGAAAGACGCGTGTGAGAGTCCTCTCCGTCAGCGATCCGAAGGCGGGCGGCGCCGCGGGCGGCCGCGCAGCCAGAGCAGGACGAACGTCAGCGCGGTCAGGGCGCAGACCAGCAGCGCCGCGCCGGGGCCGAGGAAGCCCAGCGCCATCACCCCCGCCGCCGCCACCACGAGCGCCCGGACCAGCAGGCGCACCCACAGCCCGGCCGGGTCGGGGTTCAACCGGCACCTCCGGGCGTGCGAGCCGACACGGCCACTCCTGTCAGTGCGTTCGGGGGACGGTGCCTTTCCGGCGGTGCTCTCACGCCGTACTCGGGCTCCACATGTCACCACCACGCGACGCCTCCCGCAACACCGCCGGATGAGAAGAGGTGTGACACACGCGATTCTCCACGATCGCTTGACTCCCCGCGCCCTTTGCTGGTCTCCTTACAACCATGTATCCGCGCACCCGCACCGACGCCATGGCTCGCAGGGCCCTCCCGGCCCCCTGCCACCCGTCCTGTGCGGCGTGTCCGTGTTGTCGTCGCTGAGTCTTCTTCTCCGGGGCCCATCGGCCCCCTAGGCTCCAGGCCCGCCCGTCCGCGCGCGCTTTCGCGCGACCGTTCCCGGCGGCTCCTCTCCGCGTATCCACCGCGGTGACCCGTGCCCTGAGCGGCACCGACGGCCCCTTCCTCCGTGTGACGGGGCCCCCTGACGACATCCGCGCCCTCGACGGCGCGCACGCGAAGGATCTTCCCACGATGGCCCAGCAGGCTCTCTCCGTACGCACCGCCCCGCCCGCCCGCACCTCCGGGGACGACGCCGCGCCCCGCGGCACCGCACCGCGCCGCGTGTCCGTGGAGGGCATCGGTGACGTAGCGGACGCCGGCCGCAAATCCGGCTACGCCCACCTGGCCGAACGCCGGCTCCCCACCGTCGGACGCCTGGTCGCCGCCGCCCGCGGCGCCGCCGCGGTGCTGGCCCGGCCCACCCTGTGGCCCGCCCGGCGGGGCCACTGGCAGCCCGCCCCGCGCGCCGCCCGCCGCGGGGCCGGCGGACGGCTGCGGGTGAGCACCGTGTCCCTGGATCCCAACAGCTTCGTGTCCGGCCCGGTGTCCCCGCGGGCCGCCGACATGGAGGTGCTGTTCCTGGTGAGCGGTCGGGCCCACCTGATCTCCTCCGGCTCCGACGGGCGCATGCGCTCGGCGGCCGAGCTGGCCCCCGGCCGGGCCCGGGTCGTCGGCGGCTCCCTGGGTGGGCACCAGCACCTGGTCAACACCGGCGAGGAGGTCGCCGTGGTGGTCCGGGTGACCGCCTGAGGGAGGGCTCACGCCCCCTCCTCGAACGCCTCGCCGTCGTCCCGGGCGCGCAGGGCCGCCTCGACGGCCTCGACGGAGCGCAGGACGGCGGCCGTGCGCCGCCCCTCCGCCTGGTAGGCGCGCATCACCTGTTCGAGCGCGTGCGGCGGCAGGTGGCCGCGCAGGTCGACCCGGGCGGTGCGGTAGCCCTCGCGGCCGGCGGCCAGGACCGCGGAGAGGTGCTGGCGCGCCAACCGCGAGAGCGCGACCGGGTACCGCCGCAGGACCCCGTGCGTCCGGTAGTCGGCGGGCAGGAGGTCGAACAGCCACACCGCGGCCGTCCGCTCGAAGGAGTCCGACCCGGGTGGGTGCACACTCGCGGGCCAGTCCGGACTCAGCGACTGATCGGGCATGCCCCGAGCATACCCTTTGTTCGAAATCCTGTTCGAAAAGACCCGGGGTCAGTCCGAGGAGATCTCCTCCCCCTCTTCCCGGCCCTCGCCGGCCTCCTCCTTCCTTCTCTCCAGCTCCACCCTGATGGCCTGCTCGGCCGCGTCGACCGCGGCCCGGGCGGTGATGGCGTTGACGTGGGCCCGGTCCAGCTCCTCGAGGAGGATGCAGTCGAACGCGACCCGCGCGTCGTGGATCGACGCCTCCAGCTGTCGTGATGCCTCTTCCAGACTCATGTCACCCCCCATACCCCGGGAGGACCGTCCTGCACATCCCGCCCCAGGGGACACGGGGCGTGCCGGGCGCCGCGGCCGGGTAGACCCGTGGTGGGACCGGACACCGAAGGGGGAGCACGTGGTCTATCTCATCCTCGTCCTGTTGGCGCTGTGGCTGTTCCTGGCGATCCTGGGGGTGTTGATCAAGGGCCTGTTCTGGCTCACCGTCATCGCGGCGATCCTGTTCGTCGCCACGGCCGTGTGGAGCGGGCTGCGCAGCCGCGCCGGGATGTGATTCAGCGTTCGAGGGCCGGTGTGCCGTCGCCGTCGCCGCCCAGTTCCGCGACGATGCCGCGGGCCCGGTCCTCGTCCCCGTCCAGGCGGTCGCGCACCAGCCGGACCGCCTCCTCCGAGCGCCCCAGCGCCACCAGGTTGGCCACCCGTGCGCGCAGCTGCGGCGGCAGCTCACCGGGGACGCGCGGGGCGGGCACGTACCCGCCGACCTGCGCCGCGGGCCCCGGGTCCACGGGGGCGGGCGGCTCGTCCGCCTCCAGGCGGGCGGCGACCGCGGCGATGACCCGGCGCAGGGCGTAGGAGCCGCCCGCCAGGACGAGCACCGCGCCCACCAGGGCCACCAGCATGAACAACAGGCTCATGCGGTGCCCCTACCCCGGTTCTCCCCCGGCCACCGGACACGAACGGTCATCATTCGGCCACCTCAGGTGGCGTGCACGTCCTCCGGCAGCAGGGTCCGCAGATCGTCCACCCCGGGCTCGGCCCCGGCCCGCGCGGCCTGTTCGATCCTCCGCGCCTGCCGGGTCAGCGCCTCCTCGAACGCCTTGCGGACCTCGCGGCCGTTGCCGTCGGAGAACCGCTCCTCCTCGGCCCCGAACAGCCGGGCCGCCGCGGCCCGGGTGTCCTCCGGCACCAGGAAGTCGGCGCCCTCCGCCATGCCGACGAGGATCCGCAGCAGCTCGTCGTGCGTGTACGGCGCGAACTCCACCGTGCGGGAGAACCGCGACTCCAGCCCCGGGTTGCTCGCCAGGAACCCGCTCATCTCGCCCGTGTACCCGGCGGCGATCACCACGACCTCGTCGCGGTGGTCCTCCATGAGCTTGAGCAGGGTGTCGACGGCCTCCTGGCCGAAGTCGTGGCCGGAGCCCCCCGGCCGGACCAGCGTGTAGGCCTCGTCGATGAACAGCACCCCGCCGCGCGCCCGGTCGAACACGTCCCGGGTCCTCTGCGCGGTCTGCCCGACGTACGCCCCCACCAGGTCCGCGCGGCCCACCTCCACCACCTGCCCCTGGGCGAGGACGCCCAGGGCCGCCAGCAGCCGCCCGTAGATCCGCGCCACGGTGGTCTTCCCGGTCCCCGGGGGCCCGGCGAAGACCAGGTGCCGCGACGGCAGCACGGCCCCCAGCCCGGCCGCCTGCCGGCGGCGCCCCGCCGAGATGAGGCTCATCAGGTCGGCGACCTCGCCCTTGACCGAGGTCAGCCCGACCATCGACTCCAGCTCGGCCATCAGCCCGTCGACCTGGCCGCCGTCGCGGGGCCCGCCCACCCGCGCGGACAGCCCGGCGTCCACGACGCCCTCCAGGTCCTCCGGGAGGATGCGGCCCAGGTCCTCGGGGCTGTGGAAGTCCCCCTCCACGACCCGGGTCGCCTGGGTCTGCACGACCGCCTCGAACACGCGGCGCGCCTCGCGCCCGTTGCCGAAGGTCTCGTCGCGCTTCTGGGCCCGGAAGTGCGCGGTGACCGCCTCCAGCACGCCCTCGCCGGGGTCGTACCCCTGGGCCCGCGCCATCCCCGCGAAGATCGTGGTGAGCTGCTCGGGCGTGTAGTTCTCGAACTCGATGGTGCGGGCGACCCGCGACCGCAGCCCGGGGTTGGCGTCCAGGAACCCGCGCATCTCGCTGGAGTACCCGGCGAAGACCACGACAACCTCGTCGCGCAGGTCCTCCATGAACTTGATGAGGGTGTCGATGGCCTCCTGGCCGAAGTCGGTCCCGCTGCCGAACCGCCGGGACAGGGCGTAGGCCTCGTCGATGAACAGCACTCCGCCGCGCGCCCGCCCCACGGCGTCGGCGGTGAGCTTGGCGGTCCCGCCCAGGTGCTCGGCTACCAGGTCCGAGCGGGAGACCTCCACGAACTGCCCCTGGGAGAGGACCCCCAGCGAGCGCAGGATGCCCCCGTACAGGCGGGCGACGGTGGTCTTGCCGGTCCCGGGCGGGCCCGAGAAGACCAGGTGCCGCCCCACGTTGAGCGCGGGCAGCCCGGCGGCCTCGCGCTTGGCGCTGGCCCTCTGGAAGTTGACCAGCGTGCGGACCTCCTTCTTGACCCCCTCCAGCCCCACCATCCCGTCCAGTTCCGCGAGCAGCTCCTCCACCGGCGCCGCCTCCCCGACCGGGGCGTCCGGGACCGCGGCCGCCCCGCCCGCCTCGGCGGCGACCCGCACCGTGTCGCCGCCGCGGTTGTTCTCGAACGTGGTGTCCTCGACCTTCACCGCCGCGCCCTCCTCGGCGTCCACGGCCCTGCCCCCGTTGTCGGCGATCGTGCACCGGCGCAGGGTCGCCCGGGAATCCCCGTGGACGTCGACTCCGCTGCCCCCGCACCCGCGCACGGTGGAGTCCTCCAGTACCAGGCGGCCGCCGTCCTGGACGATGGCGCCCCTGTCCCCCGCGTCCGAGACCACTGCCGAACGGAGGGTGAGATCGCCCCCGTCGGCCCAGGCGCCGTACCGGCACGAGGTGCTCTCCAGCCCGTCGATCTCGGCCTGCGCGCCCTCCCCGACGCGGACCGCCCAGGCCTCCAGCCCGCGGAGCCGCAGCCCCTCGGCCCTGTACCTGCCGCCGTCGTCGAAACCGATGCCCCGCACACCCTCCTCCACCGTCACGTCCGCCAGGGTGCCGGTGGAATCGTGGACGCCCACCGCGGTCCCCCACAGCCGCGTGACCGTGAGCCCCCGCACGTCGAAGCCCGACGTGCCGTCGAGGAGCAGTCCGATCGGCTCCTCCGCTCCGGCGGGGGGCTCGCCGAGCTCGATGTCGGACAGCGTCGGCCGTCCCCCGTTCAGGCGGACCGCGACGATACCCGCGCCGGTGACCTTGGAGCGGTGGATCTCGACCCGGGAGTCCACGGTGAGGACGCCGTTGTCCTTCGCCCCCGCGACGGTGAGCCCGGTGGCGGTCAGCGCGCTGTCGGACGAGCAGACCGCGCTGCCGGGCGACCGCGTGACCGTGCAGTCGGTCAGGGTCAGCCCGCCGCCCTCCCACACGTACAGCGAGTCTCCCCCGGGCCGGCCGCCGTCGATCCTGAGCCGGGTGAAGGAGGCCGTGGACCCGCCCAGGACCCGGACCGGATAACCGCTGTCGCCCGTGATCTCCACGTCCGAGAACACGGGTGCGGCCTCCTCCTGGACGCAGACGGCGTTGGTGTTCTCGCTCCCGCCGTCGGTGATCCTGCACTTCTGGATGCGCGGCGAGGCACCGCTGATCAGCAGGGTGTGGCAGGAGGGGTCCCCGCCCTGGAAGGAGACGTCCGACACCGAGAGGGCCCCCTGGCCCTCGATGAACAGGACGGCCCTCTCGAAGCGCGTCCGCGCGACGGCGCCCCCGGACCTCTTCAGGTACAGTCCGGCGTCGCGGAAGACGCACCCCTCGATGTGCAGGGTCGCCCCCTCCGCCTCCACCCGGGCGGTGGAGGCGAAGACGCACTCCTCGGCGCGGAACGCGCCCCCGGGGTGGACGTAGACCGGGGGGAAGTCCGCGGAGGCGTTCCTGACCTCGATGCCGAACAGTTCGAGACGCCCTTCGTGGACGTTGAACACGTTGGTGTCGCCGACGGCGACGGTGACCGTGCCCCGCCCCGCGCTGGGGACGACCATCACGTGCCCGTTCACCCCGAGGACGTGCGGCTCCAGGTAGTACCCCGGGTCCACCTGGAGGTAGAGGTCCTGGTCGGCGAACCGCGGGTCGTTCATCGCGTCGGCGATGCCACGGAAGGCGTTCGGGTCGGACTGCGACACACGGAGCGTGATCATGCGTGGGGCTCCCGGGGGGAGAGGGGACGTGCGCTATGTACCGTAGCGGTCGCGCCTTGCCCGCATCCGTACCCCGGTGACCGGTTCCGGCCGGGCCCGGGGCCCGCCGGAACGGCGAAGGCCCGTCCGGGGGCCGGCCGGGCCTTCGTGCCGAGCCGCCCGTCGGAATCGAACCGACGACCCGGTTCATCACGGGGGCGCCCACGTCATGGGGGACCTCTACGCCGAGTAGGCATTGGTCACCCGAGTGGTCACCTACGCGAAACGCCACCCCGTACCGGGGTGGCGTTCGTGCTGAGCCGCCTGTCGGAATCGAACCGACGACCTATTCATTACGAGTGAATCGCTCTGCCGACTGAGCTAAGGCGGCGCGACGCCGCGCGGTTCCACGCGGCGAGGCGATCACCAGTTTAGCGTCTCCGCGGAGTGCCGGGTACACGGTTTCGGACCCGGCACCCCGCGGGGTCAGGCGCAGGCCATCCCGTCCCGGGGGACCTCCAGGTCGATGAGGTAGGCGTCGACCATGCGGTCCACGCACGCGTCGCCCATGCGGTAGCCGGTGTGGCCGTCGCCGTCCCGGGTGACCAGGAAGCCGGACTCCAGCGCCCCGGCCAGAGCCTCGGCCCAGGCGTAGGGGGTGGCGGAGTCGCGCGTGGTGCCCACCACCATGATCGGCGGGGCGCCCGGCGCGTCCAGCGGGCCGCCGTCGTAGACGGCCTCCTCGGGCCAGAACGCGCACGGCAGCGCGCCCCAGGCCAGGCTCGGCCCGAAGATCGGGGACTCCTCCCCGGCCTCCTCCGCGGCCTCCACGTAGGCCTCGACCCCGCGCGGGCTGGGCGAGTCGGAGCAGTTCACCGCGATGAGGGCGGCCGTGGAGTTCTCGTACTCCTGTGTGTCGCCCCGGCTGTACAGCTCGTCGCCCAGCTGGAGGAGCACGGTGCCGTCGCCGTCGCTCATGGCGTCGTCCAGGCCCTCGCGGACCCGCTCCCACCAGGACTCGGAGTACAGGGCGGCGAGCACGCCCAGTTCGGCGCGGGCCCGGTTGATCTCCCGGTCGTCCATGGAGTTGTGGAGCGGCTCGCGGGCCGTCCGGGCCAGGAACCCGTCGAGGGCCGCCACGCCGTCCTCGACCGAGTCCCCGTTGCCGCCCAGCGGGCAGTCGGTGCGGGTGAGGCAGTCCTCGACGAAGGCGCGCAGCGCGGTCTCGAACCCGGTGGCCTGGGCGACGCTCAGGTCGAGCTGGTCCAGGGTGGGGTCGACGGCGCCGTCGAGCACCAGGGCGCGCACCCGGTCGGGGAACTGCTCGGCGTAGTGGGCGCCGATGTGGGTGCCGTAGGAGGCGCCCAGGTAGGTGAGCTTCTCGTCGCCCAGCAGGGCGCGCAGCACGTCCATGTCGCGGGCGACGTTGACGGTGCCGACGTTGAGCATGAGGTCGGGGGCGTTGGCCTGACAGGCCTCCACGAACTCGCGGCTGCCCTCCTCCATGTCGGCGACCCCGGCCTCGGTCAGCTCGGACATGTCGCCGTCGCCGTCGGCGGACTCGGCCTCGCCGCCGATGAAGTCGTCGAGCTCCTCGGCCGGCAGGCAGGTGATCGGGGTGCTGCGGCCGACCCCGCGCGGGTCGAAGCCCACCAGGTCGAAGCGCTCGCGCACCTGTTCGCTGACGATGAAGGAGGCGTGGTCGACGAAGTCGTACCCCGAGCCGCCGGGGCCGCCCGGGTTGACCAGCAGGGAGCCGATGACGTCGTCGCCGGTGGCGGCCATGCGCTTGACCGCGATCTCGATGCGCTCGCCCTCGGGCTCGTCGTAGTCCAGCGGCACCTCGTACGTGGCGCACTCGGCCTCGGAAGGCCCGCCGTCACAGGGCCCCCAGTCGAGCTCCTGCTCCGCGAGGTCGCCCAGGGCCCCGAGCGATTCGGCCGGCTCCTGCGCCCCTCCCCCCGGTGTCAGCGCCGTACACCCGCTCACCAGGAGCACCGTGCCGGTGAGCGTCACCGCCACCGCTGCCCGCAGCCTCGTCGCCACGTGTTTCCTTCCCGTCGTCCGGTTCCACCGTTGCCTGTGACGGCCGTGCCGCCGTTGCGGTTGCGACGGGGAGGCGGTGCCGTAGGTCGACCGTATCCGCCGGGGGCGTGGAACGGGCACCGCCCCGCGTCCGGCCCGGTGCGGGCGTCAGCCGAGGAGGAGGGCGGAGGTCATGGCCTCCATGGCGATCTGCGGGTGCACGTTGGCGGCGATGCGCTCGCGGCAGTCCATGATGGCGTCGATGCGCCGCAGGGTGGTCTCCGGCGTGCTGGAGCGGGCGACGCGCTCCAGGTCGCCGGAGCGCTCCCCGGTGGAGCGCTCGACGGACGCCCCGAACTGGAGGGTGAGCACGTCGCGGTAGAAGGCGGCCAGGTCCAGCAGGGCGCGGTCGTAGGAGTCGCGCTTGATCCGGGTGGCCCGGCGCTTCTGCCGCTCCTCCAGGTCCTTCATGGCGCCCGCGGATCCCCGCATGGCCTTGGCCACGCCCTTGCCGGTGGAGCCCTCGCCGAAGGCGGCCTTGAGCTCGTCCTTCTCCTTCTCGTCCAGGGCGCTGGTGATCGCCTTGGACTCCGCCTCGGCGATCTCGTAGAGCCGGGCGGCGAAGGTGACGCAGGCGCCGATGCCGTCGAGCCTGGCCGGGATGGACAGCACCTCCTCGCGGCGGCGGCGCGCCTCGGGGTCGGTGGCCAGCTGCCGGGCGCGGTCCACCCGCCCCGCCGAGGCGACGGCGGCGGCCCTGGCCGTGCCCTCGTCCACGTCGCCGGCGCGGGTGAGCGCGCCGACGATCTCGGCGGTGGTGGGGGTGGTGAGGGTGACCAGGCGGCACCGGGAGCGGATGGTGACGAGCAGGTCGTCGGGGGTGGGCGTGCACAGCAGCCACACGGTGCGCGGCGACGGCTCCTCCACCGCCTTGAGCAGGGCGTTGGAGGCCGCCTCGGTGGCGCGCTCGGCGTCCTCGAACAGCACGATCCGGAACCGGCCGCCGGAGGGCTTGGACCCGGCGCGCAGGACCAGCTCGCGGGTGGCGGCGACGCCGAAGCTCAGGCCGCTGGGCCGCACGTACAGCACGTCCGGGTGGGTCCCGGCCAGGGCCTGGTGGCAGGAGTCGCAGTGGCCGCAGCCGCCGTCGCGGCACTGGAGGGCGGCGGCGAAGGCGCGCGCGGCCTCCGAGCGCCCCGAGCCGGGCGGACCGGTGAACAGCCAGGCGTGGGTCATGCCCGTGCCCGCTCCCCCGGCGACCAGGTCGGCGGCGCCGGCCACCGCCCGCCGCAGGTGGTCCACCGCGGCCCGCTGACCGACCAGGTCGTCGAAGACCGTCACACTCCACCCCCGCGTAGAAAGACGTGCCAGGGATCCAGGATAGGAGCCGGGGGCGACGGTCGGGCCGTTTCCACAGGCCCGCCCCGCGGCCGGGAACGCGCGGGGCCCGGAGGCGTGCGCCTCCGGGCCCCGCCCCGCCGCGGCGGGTCAGTCGTTCTTGATGACCGGGATCATCCCGGTGACGGCCTCGGCGCTGCTCGGGACCGGGTCGGGCAGCAGGGCGCGCACCCGCTTCTGGATCTCGCGGGTGATCTTCTCGCGGGGCTCGCGGGAGTCCAGGACCAGGTAGCGGTCCGGGTCCCGGCGGGCCAGGTCGAGGAAGCCCTTGCGGACCCGCTCGTGGAACTCCACGGACTCCGACTCGATGCGGTCGGCCGGGCCGCCCAGCCGGGACAGGCCCTCCTCGGGGCGCACGTCCAGCAGCACCGTCAGGTCGGGGACCAGGCCCTGCACCGCCCACGTGCTGATGTCGGCGATGTCCGACACCGCCAGGTCGCGGCCGGTGCCCTGGTAGGCGAGCAGCGAGTCGGTGTAGCGGTCGCTGATGACCACGGCGCCGCGCTTGAGCGCGGGCAGGATCTCCTGCTGGACGTGGTCGGCCTTGTCGGCGGCGTACAGCAGCACCTCGGCGCGCGGGGTGATGTGGGAGTTCTCGCGGTCCAGCAGCAGGGCGCGCAACCGCATGCCGAGCTTGGTGGCGCCGGGCTGGCGGGTGCTGACCACCTCGAAGCCCTGGTCGCGCAGCCACACCGTGAGTTCGCGGACCTGCGTGGACTTGCCCGCGCCCTCGCCGCCCTCGACGACGATGAACGCGCCGGAGGGGCGCTCGTCCTCGTCGACCGGCTCGGTGATCTCGACGCCGCGCAGCGCCGCGAACAGCTCGGGGAGCAGGCCGGGGCCGGCCTCGGGGTCGTTCCGGTTGACCTGGCGGTGGGCGACCGCGGCGGCGACCACGCCCAGCAGGGCGACCGCCGCCAGCACGACGGCGCTGCCGCGCAGGTCGTAGGTGAGCGGGCCGATCGCCAGGGCCCGGTCGCCGATGAGTCCGGCGGCGACGGGGGCGAGGACCGCCGTCAGCACCAGGGCCAGGCGGGCCGCGCCGTTGAGGTGGGCGTGCACCGCGGTGCGGTGCTCCTCCTCGACCTCGCGGGTGACCACGCCCAGCGCGGTCGCCCAGGACATGCCCGCGGCGACGCCCAGGACCAGGGCCAGGACGGCGGCCAGGACCATGTCGCCGACGGCTCCGGCGAACAGCAGCACGACCGCCGCGATGACGGCGGTGAGCCCGAAGAGCCGGCGGCGGCTGAGCAGCTTGAGGACGCGGGGGCCGGAGACGGCGCCCAGGCCCATGCCGCCCAGGACGGCGGCGAACAGCATGCCGAACCCGGCGTTGCCCGCCTCCAGGCCCTCGGCGTGCAGGCGGCCGACGCCGATGACGGCGCCCACCGCGACGACCGTGGTGATCAGGCCCAGGGACAGGCCGCGCAGCAGCACCGGGTCGCCGGAGCCGCGCGTGCCGCGCGCGACGGACGGCAGGATGCGGGCGTCGCGGGTGGGGCTCTGGGCGTCCTTGGCGGGCCGGTGGCCGGGGATCTGGAGTCCGGCGACGAGCCCGGCGGCGGCCAGGAAGAGCAGCCCGTTGAGGTAGAGCGCGATGTCCGCCTCGGGGGAGGCCAGCGAGGGCACCAGGACGCCGAGCACGTTGCTCACCGAGGCCAGGGCCGCGAACAGCAGTGCGGCCACCGGCGCGGTGCCGTAGGAGGTGAACAGCACCAGGCGGTCGGCCTGGCCCAGCAGCTTGCGGGGCACCAGGTTGGGGATCGCGGAGTCCCGGGCGCCGGTCCACAGCAGCTCGACGATCTCGGCGAGCAGTGCCGCGATGAACAGCCACGGCAGCGCGAACCCGGGGGCCAGCAGGCCCACCACGGGGACCGAGGCGTAGAGCAGGGCCCGCAGGACGTCGCCGCCGACCATGGTCCAGCGGCGGTCCAGCCGGTCCACGAGGGCCCCGACCAGGGGGCTCAGGAGGACGGAGGGCGCGAGTTTGACGGCCAGGACACCGGCGATGGCCAGGTACCGGACCAGGGCCGGGGCGTCGAACGTGAAGATCGCGGCCAGGGAGACCAGAGCCAGGAGGCTCAGCCAATCGCCCAGTCCGGACAGCACGAGCGAGATCCACAGCCTTCGGAAGGGAGTGATCGCGAGGACGTTGTGCGCCTCGGACGGCGCTCCCGGAGATGCAGGTCTGCTCATAGCGCTCAAGGTTATTCGGTGAGGGGGAGGGGAGGAGTGGGCCGTCGTCCGCTGAGGAATTCGGTGGATCGGCGGAAGATCACTTGCGTTTCAGTGTTCCCGTCGGCCACGTCCAGCGTAGTACGGAAGATCATCTGCCAACAGGGGGTACGGCGGGCCCCGGAGTGAACGTGGAGATCGTACCGACCCGCACACCCCGTGTCACACGACGCGGACCGCCCCGGGCCGGAGGTGCTCCGGCGCGGGGCGGTCCGCGTTCGACGGTGTGCGCCGCTCAGGCCTCGTCGGAGGCCTTGGCCGCGGTACGGGGCGTGCCCGTCTTCTTGGCCGGCGCCTTCTTGGCGGCGGTGGTCTTCTTCGCCGCCGTGGTGGTCTTCTTGGCGGTCGTCTTCTTCGCGGGCGCCTTCTTGGCCGCGGGCTTCTTGGCGGGCGCCTTGGCCCGGCGCTCGGCCAGCAGCTCGGCGGCGCGCTCGTCGGTGATGGACTCCACCTCGTCGCCCTTGCGCAGCGAGGCGTTGACCTCCCCGTCGGTGACGTAGGGGCCGAACCGGCCGTCCTTGACGAGCATGACGGCGCCCGACACCGGGTCCTTGCCCAGCTCGCGCAGCGGCGGGGCGGCGGCCCGGCGGCCGCGCTGCTTGGGCTGGGCGAACAGCTCCTTCGCCTCGTCGAGGGTGACCGTGAACATCTGCTCCTCGGAGGCGAGCGAGCGGCTGTCGGTGCCCTTCTTGAGGTAGGGGCCGTAGCGGCCGTTCTGGGCGGTGACCTCGTCGCCGTCGATCACGCCGACCACGCGCGGCAGCGAGAGCAGCCTGATCGCGTCGGCGAGGGTGACGGTGTCCAGGGTCATCGACTTGAGCAGCGAGGAGGTGCGCGGCTTGACGGCCTTGGCCTTCTTGCCCCCGTTCTCCTCGGGCTCCTCGATGACCTCGGTGACGTAGGGGCCGAAGCGCCCGGACTTGGCCACGACGACGTGCCCGGTCTCGGGGTCGGTGCCCAGCTCGCGGTCGCCGCTGGGCTGGGCGAACAGCTCCTCGGCCTTCTCCGGGGTCAGCTCGTCGGGGGCCAGGTCCTCGGGCACGTTGACCCGGACTCCCCCGCGGTCCAGGTAGGGGCCGTAGCGGCCGACCCGGAGCACGATGTCCTCGGTGCCCGGCACCGTCAGGGAGCTGATCTCCTTGGGGTCGATGTCGGCGAGGCGGTCGCCGACCAGTTCCTTCAGGCCGGTCTCCCGGTCCCCTTCGGGGGTGTCGCCGCCGAAGTAGAACCGGCGCAGCCACGGCAGGCTCTCGGCCTCGCCGCGGGCGATGGAGTCGAGCACGTCCTCCAGGCGGGCCGTGAACTCGTAGTCCACCAGGTTGCCGAAGTGCCGCTCCAGCAGCTGCACCACGGCGAACGCCAGGAAGGACGGCACCAGGGCGGTGCCCTTCTTGAACACGTAGCCGCGGTCCAGGATGGTGCCGATGATCGAGGCGTAGGTGGAGGGGCGGCCGATCTCCCGCTCCTCCAGCTCCTTGACCAGGGTCGCCTCGGTGTAGCGGGCCGGCGGGCGGGTGCTGTGCCCCTCGGCGGTCAGGTCGCGCGCGGTGAGCGGGGCGCCCTCGGCCACGGCGGGCAGCCGCCGCTCGCGGTCGTCGAGGTCGGCGGCCGGGTCGTCGGCGCCCTCCACGTAGGCCTTGAGGAAGCCGTGGAAGGTGATGATCTTGCCGGTGGCGTTGAACTCGGCGACCTCGCCGGCCGAGGAGGTGCCCTGCACCTTGACGGTGACGGACTCGCCGACGGCGTCCTTCATCTGGGAGGCGACGGTGCGCTTCCAGATCAGCTCGTAGAGGCGGAGCTCGGGGCCGCTGAGCCCGGTCTGGCTCGGGGTGCGGAACTCGTCGCCGGCCGGGCGGATGGCCTCGTGCGCCTCCTGGGCGTTCTTGACCTTCTTGGCGTAGACGCGGGGGCGCTCGGGCAGGTAGTCGGCGCCGTACAGGCGCTGCACCTGGGAGCGGGCGGCGCGCACCGCGCTGTCCGACAGCGTGGTGCTGTCGGTGCGCATGTAGGTGATGTAGCCGTTCTCGTAGAGCCGCTGGGCGACCTGCATGGTCTGCTTGGCCGACAGCCCCAGCTTGCGCGACGCCTCCTGCTGGAGGGTGGTGGTGCGGAACGGCGCGTACGGCGAGCGGCGGTAGGGCTTGCGCTCCACCGAGGACACGCCGAAGGCGCTGGCGGACAGCCGCTCGGCCAGGCCGCGCGCGGCCGCCTCGTCGAGCTGGCGGACGGCGCGGTCCGGGCGCACGGTGCCCTGGGCGGTGAAGTCGCGGCCCACCGCGATGCGGGTGCCGTCCACGGCGACCAGCGTGGCCGGGAAGTCGGTGGGGTCGCCCGCGGGAATGCCCGCGCCGGAGGCGTCGAAGAGGGCCTTGATGTCCCAGTACTCGGCGGGGGTGAACGCCATCCGCTCGCGCTCGCGCTCGACCACCAGGCGGGTGGCCACGGACTGCACCCGGCCCGCGGAGAGCTTGGGCATGACCTTCTTCCACAGCACGGGGGAGACCTCGTAGCCGTAGAGCCGGTCCAGGATGCGGCGCGTCTCCTGGGCGGTCACCAGCCGGGTGTTGAGGTCGCGCGTGTTGTCGGCGGCGCGCTGGATGGCCTCCTTGGTGATCTCGTTGAACACCATGCGGCGCACCGGGATCCTGGGCTTGAGCTCCTCCAGCAGGTGCCAGGCGATGGCCTCGCCCTCGCGGTCCTCATCGGTGGCGAGCAGGAGCTCGTCGGCGTCGGCCATGAGCTCCTTGAGCTTGCGCACGTGGGACTTCTTGTCGGCGTTGACGACGTAGAGGGGCTCGAAGTCGCCGTCGACGTTGACGCCCAGCCGGGCCCAGGGCTCCCCCTTGTACTTGGCGGGGATCTCCGCGGCCTTGGTGGGCATGTCGCGGATGTGCCCGATGCTGGACTCCACGACGTAACCGCGGCCCAGGTAGCCCGCGATGGTCTTGGCCTTGGCGGGCGACTCGACGATGACGAGGGCGGTCCCCGAGCCCTGTCGTCCGCTGTCCTGCGAGCCGTTCTTGCCGGCGCTGCCCTTGGTGGGTGGCACGTGTTCCCCTACGTCTACGTCTAGCCTCTGCGTGGTCTGTCGGCCGCGGTCCCTCGGCTCCCGTGGAAACCGACGGTAACCGAAACCCCAGGCGTTCCCCCGTCGGTGGGTGGGCGGAGGGACTCCCGTGTACACGGGGCCGTGACCGCGGAGAGCGGGCTCTTCACCCACCGGCAACCGCAGAATAAGCGCTCACCGCACCGCTACCGGCCCGTACCGCGCAGGCCGTGCTCCGGCCGTGCGGGCCCCGGAGCCGCCTCCGGCTCCGGCGATCACCCGGAACACGCCCTCAAAGTGACTTCCATCACACTTCCCGGGGGGTCGGGTGCCCATACCCCCCACAAAGCGGCGAGTCCTCCCGGATATTCCCGGGAGGACTCGACTGTGGTTCCGAGCCCCGGACGGACACCCCCACCCGCCCGCAGTCCACCGCGTTCCTCACGGAACGGGCGCGCGGAGGCGGTCCGTCCTGCTCTCGCC
This sequence comes from Nocardiopsis sp. MT53, assembly GCF_019598965.1. NCBI lineage: Bacteria > Bacillati > Actinomycetota > Actinomycetes > Streptosporangiales > Nocardiopsidaceae > Nocardiopsis > Nocardiopsis sp. MT53. The sequence continues at coordinate 1,470,514 of NZ_CP080599.1, forward strand.
CGAACGACGCACGCGACACCCTGCACGTGCCGCTCCGGGTTCCCGGAGCCCCGACCCGGTCCCCGCCTGTGGTGTTCGGCACCTCGCAGTCCACCGCGTTCCAAACGGAACGAGAGGCCGCGCACCACCGGCGGGGGACGGGTCCGGTCCCCTTTCCCCCGTCCGCGTCGTTACAGGCCCACGCCCACGGCGCCCAGAACCTGGCCGACCGGGTCCACCGGCGCGGCGGGCGCGGGCAGCGTCTCGGCGTGCTCCGGCGCGTGCTCGGCGACCGCCTGCTGGGCGGTCTCGGTCACGGTGTACTCGACGGGCAGCGTCTCGGAGACGGGCACCTCGGGCAGCTGCTCCACCACGGGCAGCGCGTCCAGCGCACCGGACTGGTGCTCGGTGGCGCTCTGGTGCACGACGGCCGCGTCGCTGTCCGTGGAGCTCGCGCCCGCCAGGCCGGCGACCGCGGCGACCGCGTTGCCGGTCACGTTCACGGGGACGTCGCCGTGCACGACGGCCTGGTTGCCGCCGGCCAGCGAGCCGTTGCCGGAGGTCGCGATGTACTCGTGCGACTCCTTGACGACCGCGTCGCTGTCGGTCGCGGCCGCGCCGGCGACGCCGCCCACGGCGCCGACCGCGTTGCCGGCCACGTTGACCGGGACGTCCAGGTGGCCGACCAGCTGGTTGCCGCCCAGCACCGAGCCGTTGCCGGAGGTGGCGATCGACTGGTGCTCGCGGACCGGGGCGGACTGGCGCAGGACGCCGGCGTCCACGCCGGAGGTGTCGGGCAGCAGGCTGGCGTTGCGGGCGGCCTCGCCCACCAGGTCGACCGGGGTGATCTCGGTCTCCGCCGCGTAGTGGTCGCGGCCGACGTGCCCGCCGTGCCCGACGTGTCCGCCGTGCACGTCGTGGACGATGGCGTCCGCGTCGGTGGCCGCCGCACCCGCGACGCCGCCCAGGGCGCCGATCGCGTTGCCCGACACGTTGACGGGGACGTCCAGGTCGCCGACGAGCTGGTTGCCGCCGATCAGGGAGCCGTTGCCGGTGGTCGCGACGTCGGGCTCGCCCTCGCCGTGCCAGGCGTGGCCGTCGTGGTGGACGACCGCGTCGGAGTCGGTGGTGGAGGCGCCGGCGATGCCGCCCACGGCGCCGATCGCGTTGCCGGTCACGTTGACGGGGACGTCCCCGTCGATCACGAGCTGGTTGCCGCCCAGCACCGAGCCGTTGCCCGAGGTGGCGACCTCGTTGTGCTGGTGGTCCACGACGGCGGCGTCGCTGTCGGTGGTGGAGGCCCCGGCGGTGCCCAGGACGGCGCCGACCGCGTTGCCGGTCACGTTGACCGGGACGTCGGCGTTGACGACGGCCTGGTTGCCGCCGAGGACGGACCCGTTGCCGCTGGTGGCGGCGTCGGTGTCGGCGAAGGCGACGCCGCTGCCCAGGGCGACGAAGCCCGCGGCCAGCAGGACGGACTTCGCGGAGGTCCTGGCCCACTTAGACATGTGGGAAGTTCCTTTCAGAAAACGTGCTGATGAGAAGGTGTGTGCTCGGGCCACAGGCCGTTCCACACCCCTGGGTGGGGTACGGGCCTTCGGCCAAGGCCGGGGATCGTCCTCCCGGCTCCGCACCTGGGCGGTGCGTGTCGGTCGGTGCTCGAGGGCTGCGTCGCCGTCCCGTCCGCCGGATGCGGACGGACGCGCGCGCCCCGTCGGTCAGCTCCGCCCTGGTGGGGCGGCGGCTGACGTGAACCCCGCGCACATGGCCTCGGCCGGTGCTACGGGACTCGCGTCAACCCCCGGGCCGCGTCGGCGGCCCGGGAAGCCGTGCGGTCAGATCCGGGAGCGTCGACGGCCCGCGATGACCAGGCCGACCCCGGCGACCGCCGCGGCGATCGCGGCGATGACCAGGCCGGGCAGGCCGGCGGAGCCGGTCAGCGGGAGCCGGGCGTCCGAGGTGTCGGACGGCCGTTCGCCCGCGGTGCTGGAGTCGGACGGTTCGCCGGGGCTCTCACCCTCCTCGGGGCCCTCCGACGGGGACTCGGACGGTCCCTCCGACGGCCCTTCCGACGGGCCTTCGGACGGAGACTCCGACGGCCCCTCGGACGGCCCTTCCGACGGGGACTCGGACGGTCCCTCGGAGGGCGACTCCGACGGTCCCTCCGAGGGCCCCTCGGAGGGGCTCTCCGAAGGCTCCGGCGAGTAGCCCGGGTACCCGGGGTGGCCCTTGTCGCCGTCCCGGTCCGGGCCGCCCCCGGTGCCGGCGTCCCCGCCGGCGCACTGGGCGCCCGCCGCACCGAGGAGGGCCAGGGAGTTGCCGCAGACGTCGACCGGGGCGTCGAGGTCGGCGTGGAGCTGGTTGCCTCCGGCGATCGAGCCGTTGCCGCTGGTGGAGGTGTCGGCCAGGGTGGTCCCGGCCGGGGCCAGTGCCAGGAGGCCCGCGGCGGTCAGTGCCGCGATCCTGGCGTGGGTCCGATGGGTCATCGCGTGTCCTTGTCAGCGAAGAAGGTCGTGATTGCTGCGTGGACCGCGGTCGTTCCGACTCCTGGGGAAGGGGGCCCGAGCGGGGGGCGCCTCCGGGGAGCCAGCGGGTGGGAAGGGGCGCTCAGGGCGCACCGGACCGACCGCGGCGGGTGAAGGCGCGGCTAGTCGGGGGAGAAGGAGGGGTCGTCGGCGGCGTCGCGCACGACGAGGGTGGGGTCGCCGGGCAGGGCGACCCGCTGCACCCGGGGGGCCAGGTGGGCGGCCCGGGGCGTCAGGAACCCGGCGGTACCGGGCGTGGGGAACGACGGCGCGGACGCACCGGTGGCGTCGGCGCCGCTCGGGCCGGTGGAACCGCCCGCGATGAGGCGGATGCGCTCGCCCCGGTCGGTGTCGGCCTCGCCGGAGGCGCCGTCGACGGCGCCCGCGGACGCGTCGGCCGACCCGCCGACGGGCGTGACCAGGCCGAACCCGGGCGCGGTGCGCTCGGCGCGGCCCGCCCGCTCGATCGCCTCGGTGGCGGAGCCGACCGCCCGGTCCACCGCGGGGCGTGCCACCGCGGCGGGGGTGTCGGGGCCGCCGACCAGCGGCAGGTCGGCGGGCATCGTCGCGGTGACGGTGTCGCCGAGGGCGTCCAGGGCGCCGGTGGGCTCGGTGAGTCCGGCGACGCCGCCCACCAGGTCGCCTTCGCGCAGGGCGCCGTCGGCGGAGCCCACCACTTCGCGCCCGGTGGTGGCGACGGAGTCGACCAGCCGACCCGCCCCACGGGCGGTGCCGTCCACGGTGCGGGCGGTGTCCTCGACGACGCGGCCGGTGGAGGTGCCCTCCAGGGCTCCGGAGACCCCGGTCCCGTCGAGGACGGTCTCGGGGAGCTCGGCGGCCTGGGGCACGACGGTGCCGGTCAGGGCGTCGGTGGCGGCCCGGGCGGCGGTGCCGGTGACCCGGACCTCCCCCTCGGCCGAGCGGCCGGCCTCCTCGACGACGCCCTCGGGGCCCAGGACCCGGTCGACGAGCCCGCCGGGGCCGGTCTCGCCATGGGCGACACCCACCCCGGCCAGCCACGCGACGGCCATGATGCCGGACAGGAGCAGCAGGCGGCAGAGGGCACGGTCGCCACGGGCGGCACGGTCGGTCGACACCGACCACTCCCGGCCCGTGAGCACCATGGATGCCCCCTCGTTTCCTGACTGCTGGACGGTCCCGTGCGACGGCGCCGCCCGGATCGGATGCGGTGGGCGCACGGCGGACGTGCCCGAGCCACCACATCGTTGAACTCACAGACACCGTAGCATCACGTTCTGTGACGACGCACGCGAACAAGGGGGCCGCGCCGAGAAGTTCCCGACGCGGCCCGGGGACGAATCACCGCAGGCAGGGGCGGATCATGTCATCCCGATTCCGGCTCGTCCCGGTTTCCGTTCAGCTCATCTCGATGAACCGGTCCAGCACCCGGACCCCGAACCGCAGCCCGTCGATCGGCACCCGCTCGTCCACGCCGTGGAACATGCCGGCGAAGTCCAGCTCCGGGGGCAGCTTGAGCGGCGCGAAACCGAAGTTGCGCACCCCCAGCCGGGAGAAGCTCTTGGCGTCCGTCCCGCCCGACAGGCAGTAGGGGACGGCGCGGGCGCCGGGGTCCTCCGCCAGCAGGGCCGCCGACATGGCGTTCACGAGCCCGCCCTCGAAGGGGGTCTCCACCGCGGGCAGGTGGTGGATGAACTCCCGGCTCACCTTGGGGCCGAGCAGCCGGTCGATCGTGGCGAAGTAGTCGTCCTCGGTGCCGGGCAGGAAGCGCCCGTCCACCTGGGCGGTCGCCTCGCCGGGGATGACGTTCGCCTTGTAGCCGCCGCCGAGCACCGTGGGGTTGAGGGTGTTGCGCAGGGTCGCCCCGATCATCCGGGCGATCGGGCCCAGCCGCGCGACCGTCGCGTCCAGGTCGTTCTCGTCGAAGGGGATCTGGAACTCCTCGCAGATCTCCTCCAGGAACGTGCGCACCGTGGGGGTCAGGTGCACGGGGAACGCGTGCTCCCCCAGCCGGGCGACCGCCGCCGCCAGCTCGGTGACCGCGTTGTCCCGGTTGACCATCGAACCGTGCCCGGCGGTGCCGCGCGCGGTCAGCTTCATCCAGGCGATGCCCTTCTCGGCGGTCTCGATGAGGTAGAGCCGCCGGTCGTCCCTCACCGTGAAGGAGAAGCCGCCGACCTCGCTGATGGCGGCGTCGCAGTCGGCGAAGAGGTCGGGGTGCTCGTCCACCAGGTACTGGGCGCCCCAGGTGCCGCCCGCCTCCTCGTCGGCCAGGAAGGCCAGCACGATGTCGCGCGGCGGGCGCCGCCCCTCCCGCAGCCGCTGCCGCAGCACCGCCAGGACCATCGCGTTCATGTTCTTCATGTCGACCGCGCCGCGGCCCCACACACAGCCGTCCGCGATCTCCCCGGCGAAGGGGTGGTGCGTCCAGTCCTGCGCCGCGGCCGGCACCACGTCCAGGTGGCCGTGGACGAGCAGCGGGGGACGGCTCGGGTCCGCCCCCTCGATCCGCGCCACCACGTTGCTGCGGCCGGGGTGCTTCTCGTAGACCGTCGCCTCCACCCCGACCTCGTCGAGCCTGCCCACCACGTACTCCGCCGCCTTGCGCTCGCCCGGCCCGGAGTGGTCGCCGTAGTTGGAGGTGTCGAAGGCGATGAGCTCCCGGCACAGGTCGACGACCTCGACCTCGGCCGCGCTCAAGCCCTCGGATTCCCGTGTCATCGGACGCTCCTGTTCCACCGTGTCACTGTGCTCGTCGCCCCCGACCCTGTCATGATCACCCCCGGCCCGAAAAGCGGTTCGGGGCACTCCGGAGCTTTGCTATTGTTGACCTGTCAGGCGGCGCTGCCGCCCGATACCACCGGTCCGGGTGGCGGAATAGGTAGACGCGCTAGCTTGAGGTGCTAGTGGCCGTTAAGGCTGTGGGGGTTCAAGTCCCCCCTCGGACACAACGAAGGCCCTGTTCGCAGGGCCTTTTCTCATGTCGGGGCGCGGTTCCCGCGCACGGGCGCGACGGCCCCCCGCGCCGGGCGTGGCATGCTGGCGCCATGGCCGTCGATGTTCGCCCCGCCTCCGTGTTCGAGGACGTGCGGGCCCTGGTGGGACCGAGATCACCCGGCGCCGACGTGTGCTGGTGCCTCAGTTATCGACTCCCGTCCGCGCTCAACAGGGAGCTGCGCGGCCCCGCCCGCGGCGAGTACGTCGCCGGGCTGTGCCGCGCCGAGCCGGCGCCGGGGGTGCTCGCCTACGACGGCGACGAACCCGTCGGCTGGGCCGCGGTGGCGCCGCGCGCGGACACCTCCTTCGCCCGCAGCCGCAGGATCCCGCACGTCGACGACCTCCCCGTGTGGTCGCTGTGGTGCATCCGCGTGCGCCCGGGCCATCGGAAGAAGGGCATCTCGCACGCCCTGATCGCCGGGGCCGTGGAGTTCGCCCGGGCGCACGGCGCGCCCGTGGTCGAGGCCTACCCCCTGGACAACGGCGACGCCCGGGTGGACCTGACGATGGCCTATCCCGGGCTCCGGAGGAACTTCGAGCGCGCCGGGTTCGTCCACGCCGCCGACACCTCCTCGGTCCTGGCCGGCCACCCCCGCGTGCTGATGCGGCGCGACCTGCGCTGACCCGCCGCCGGGGCGCGACACGCCGCGCCCCGGCGGCGACGGCGGACACCCCTCCCCCTTGCATACCCCCCAGGAGTATGTTAAATCTGTTCCCCAGATACCCCAAGGGGGTATCCCGACACGAGGAGGAACCCCATGTGCTCCACCTGTTCCTGTGAGACCGGGACGACCGCCGCCGAGACCCCCGGGGACGCGCGGGTCTACCAGGTCGAGGGAATGACCTGCGGACACTGCGCGAACTCCGTCAGCACCGGGATCGGCGGCGTCGCCGGCGTCACCGGCGTGACGGTCGACCTCGCCGCCGGCACGGTCGCCGTCCAGGGCTCGGGCTTCGACGACGACGCGATCCGCGCGGCCGTCACCGAGGCCGGCTACCGGTTCGCGGGCGTCTGACGGAACCCCCACGGTCCCGCCCCGCCCGACCACTCCAGCTCCACCCCTCGATGGTCCGCCGCGAGGCGGGACCGTGATCAGGAGACAGCAGCATGTCAACGCCACAAGCCGATCCCCGCCGCTGGTGGGCACTCCTGGTGCTCGCCGGCGCGCAGTTCATGGTCATCATGGACACCTCGATCATCGGGGTCGCCCTGCCCGAGATGCAGCGCGACCTCGGCTTCTCCCCCAGCTCCCTGCAATGGGTCTTCAACGCCTACGTCATCGCCTTCGGCGGTCTGCTGCTCCTGGGAGGGCGCCTGTCCGACCTGCTCGGCGCGCGCCGGGTGTTCACCGCGGGCTGGGTCACCCTCATCGCCGGGTCCGTCCTGGCCGCCGCGGCCGAGACGGCCTGGGTCGAACTCCTGGGCCGCGCGGTCCAGGGCGCGGGCGGAGCGCTGATCGCGCCGTCGGCGATGACCCTGCTGATGATGATCTTCGCCCACGACACCGGCGAGCGCACCAAGGCGCTGGCCTTCTACGGCGCGGCCGCCCCGGCGGGCGGCACGGCCGGCGTCTTCCTCGGCGGCGCCATCACCGAATGGCTGAGCTGGCCGTGGCTGTTCCTCCTCTACATCCCCATCGGACTGGCCTCCCTGGCCGCCGTCCCGGCCCTGCTGCCGGCGGTGAGCGGACGCGGCGGATCGGTCGACCTCCTGGGCGCCGTCTCGGCCACCGGCGGCCTGGCCCTGGCGGTGTTCGGCATCGTCCAGGCCTCCGAACAGGGCTGGACCTCCGCGGCCACGCTGCTCGGCCTCGTCGGCGGAGCGGTCCTCCTGGGGGTCTTCGTCGTCAGCCAGCGCCTGGTCCGCGCCCCGCTGATGCCCCTGGGCGTCTGGCGCACCCCCGGCCTGCTGGCCGGGAACGTGGCGATCACCCTGCTGGGGGCCGCGTGGATCCCGATGTGGTACTTCCTCAACCTCTACCTCCAGCAGGTCCTGGGGTACGGGGCCTTCCCCAGCGGCGCGGCCCTGCTGCCGATGACGCTGCTGATGATGCTCCTCATGACCACCGTCACCGGCCGGCTCATCGGCCGCTTCGGCCTCAAGCCGCTGATCGTGACGGGCCTGCTGGTCCTGGCCGCCGGCCTGGGCCTGCTCTCCCTGGCCCGCCCCGGGGGCGCCTACCTCGTCGACGTCCTGCCCGGCTCCCTGATCGCGGCCCTGGGCATGTCGCTGGTGTTCATCCCGGCCACGATCGCCTCCATCAGCGGGGCGCGCCCGGAGGAGGCGGGGCTGGCCTCGGGCATCGTCAACACCACCTACCAGGTAGGTTCCGCCCTGGGCCTGGCGGCCATGACCGCCGTCGCCACCGCGTGGGGGGCCGACCGGCTCGGCGACCCGGCCGCGCTGACCGACGGCTTCCAGGCCGCGTTCATCGGGGCCGGAGCGGTGGCCGTGGCGGGTGCGGTGCTCGGGTTCGCCCTCATGCGCCCGCAGGGACCGGCCGCGGCCCGGTCCGAGGAGGGGGAGGCCGCCGGGACGGGCGCCTGACCCGTCACCCGCGGCGAGCCGGGCGGCCCGAGGAGGGGCCGCCCGGCTCCGCCGTGTCCACGGATTCGAGGACACACGTCACAGTGGCACCACCCCGGGGACTTGTATACCCTGGGGGGGTATGGTATTTCTTGAGTTGTCGCCGACGAACTCCCCCATGGAGGGCTCCGGCGCACACCGCTCGAAGCATCCGGCCACAGAGGAAGGAAAGGACCGACGATGAACGTCCCCGCCAAGCTCGGGCTCTACGGACTGGGCCTCGCCGTGGCCTTCGCCGGAGCGATGGGGGCCGGCGGCCTGGTGGGCCCCCTGCTCCCGGACACCACCGAGGCGAGCGAGCACACCGGCCACGACGGCACCACCGGCACCGACGCCACCACCGACGAGGAGACTTCCATGAACGGCGCGCACTCCACCCCCTCCGGCCTCCAGATCTCCCAGGACGGCTACACGCTCACCCCGGTCCGGACCCCCGACCGGGCGGGCGAGGAGGAGACCCTCTCGTTCCGCATCCTGGGCCCCGACGGCGAGCCCGTGACCGGGTTCGAGGAGTCGCACGACAAGCGCATGCACCTGATCGTGGTCGGCCGCGACATGAGCGGATACCGGCACGTGCACCCGGAGATGGCCGAAGACGGCACCTGGAGCGTCCCGCTGGAGGTGGATACCCCCGGGGCCTACCGGATGTTCGCCGACTTCGTCCCGCAGGAGCACGGGAGCGGCCTCACCCTCGGCGCGGACCTCACCGTCCCCGGCGACCACGAGCCGCAGGACCTCCCCGCCGCCGAGCGGACCGCCGAGGTGGACGGCTACACCGTCACCCTCGACGGCGACCTCGTCCCCGGGCGGACCAACCCGCTGACCCTCACCGTCACCCGCGACGGCGAGAAGGTCACCGACCTAGAGCCCTACCTCGGCGCCTACGGCCACCTCGTGGCGCTGCGCGCCGGCGACCTCGCCTACCTGCACGTCCACCCGGAGGGCGAGCCCGGCGACGGTGTGACCGAGCCCGGGCCCGAGATCACCTTCCAGGCCATGGTGCCCTCCGTCGGCGACTACCGGCTCTTCCTCGACTTCAAGCACGGCGGCGAGGTGCGGACCGCGGAGTTCACCGTGACCGCCGACGGCACCGTCACCGCGGAGGAGCACACGGACCAGGAGAGCCACGCGCCGCACTCCCACTGACCGTGACGACGCCCCCCTGCCGCGCACCCCCACGACCTCAAGGAGCAACGATGAACACCGGAACCGGAGACGTCAGAGAGTCCGGAGAGCGGATCGAGCTGGCGATCGGCGGCATGACCTGCGCCTCCTGCGCGAGCCGCATCGAGAAGCGCCTCAACCGGCTCGACGGCGTCACCGCCACCGTCAACTACGCCACCGAGACGGCGCGCGTGGTCTTCGACGGTGACCCGGTGCCCGCCGAGGAGCTGATCGCCCAGGTCGAGAAGGCCGGGTACACCGCCGAGGTGCCCCGCTCCGCCGACGCCGCCGCCGACGACGGCGCGGCGGAGGCCGCGGACCCGACCCGCCCGTTGCGCGACCGCCTCATCGTCAGCGCCCTGCTGTCGGTGCCGGTCATCGCGATGGCGATGGCCCCCGCGCTCCAGTTCACCTACTGGCAGTGGGCCTCGCTCGTCCTCGCGGCGCCCGTGCTCGTCTGGGGCGCGCTGCCCTTCCACATCGCCGCCTGGAAGAACCTCAAGCTCGGCGCGGCCACCATGGACACCCTGGTGTCCATGGGCACGATCGCCGCCTTCGCCTGGTCCCTGTACGCGCTGTTCTTCGGCACCGCGGGCGAGCCGGGCATGACGCACCCGTTCGAGCTCACCATCGCCCGCACCGACGGCTCCGCCAACATCTACCTGGAGGTCGCCGCCGGGGTCACCACCTTCATCCTGGCCGGGCGCTACTTCGAGGCCCGGTCCAAGCGCCGGGCCGGCGCCGCCCTGCGCGCCCTGCTCGAACTCGGCGCCAAGGACGTCACCGTGCTGCGCGACGGCGCCGAGCAGCGGATCCCCACCGCCGACCTGACCGAGGGCGACCTGTTCATCGTCCGGCCCGGTGAGAAGGTCGCCACCGACGGGACCGTGGAGGAGGGCACCTCCGCCGTCGACATGAGCATGCTCACCGGCGAGTCCGTGCCGGTCGAGGTCGGCCCCGGCGACGCCGTGGTGGGTGCCACGGTCAACGCCGGCGGACGCCTGGTCGTGCGCGCCTCCCGCGTCGGATCCGACACACAGCTCGCCCAGATGGCCCGCCTGGTCGAGGACGCGCAGAACGGCAAGGCCGAGGTCCAGCGCCTGGCCGACCGGATCTCGGGCGTCTTCGTCCCCATCGTCATCGCCCTGGCGGCCGTGACCCTCGGCTTCTGGATCGGTACCGGCGGATCGGTGGCGGCGGCGTTCACCGCGGCGGTCGCGGTGCTCATCATCGCCTGCCCCTGCGCCCTGGGCCTGGCCACCCCGACCGCGCTGCTGGTCGGCACCGGGCGCGGCGCCCAGCTCGGCATCCTCATCAAGGGCCCGGAGGTCCTGGAGACCACCCGCGGCATCGACACGGTCGTGCTGGACAAGACCGGCACCGTCACCACCGGCCGGATGACGCTCACCGACGTGTTCACCGCCCCCGGCCAGAGCGAGGACGAGGTGCTGCGGCTGGCCGGGGCCCTGGAGAACGCCTCCGAGCACCCCATCGCCCAGGCCATCGCCAAGGCCGCCCTCGCCCGTACCGGCGGGCTCGGGCAGGTCGAGGACTTCGCCAACGTCGAGGGACAGGGCGTCCAGGGCATCGTCGACGGCCACGCCGTCCTGGTCGGCCGCACCTCGCTGCTCGCCGAGTGGTCGCAGGAGCTGCCCGCCGAACTGGCGAGCGCCAAGGCCGCCGCGGAGGCCGCGGGCGGGACCGCCGTGGCCGTCGGCTGGGACGGCGCGGCCCGCGCGGTGCTGGTCGTGTCCGACGCGATCAAGCCCACCAGCGCCCAGGCCATCGAGCAGTTCCGCGCCCTGGGTCTGACCCCGATCCTGTTGACCGGTGACAACGAGGCCGTGGCCCGGACGGTGGCCGACGAGGTGGGTATCGAGGAGGTCATCGCCGAGGTCATGCCCCGGGACAAGGTCGCCGTGGTCGAACGCCTCCAGGCCGAGGGGCGCACCGTGGCCATGGTCGGAGATGGCGTCAACGACGCCGCAGCCCTGGCCCGCGCCGACCTGGGCCTGGCCATGGGCACCGGCACCGACGTCGCCATCGAGGCATCCGACCTCACCCTCGTGCGCGGCGACCTGCGCGCGGCCGCCGACGCCATCCGGCTCTCCCGCCGCACCCTCAACACCATCAAGGGCAACCTCTTCTGGGCCTTCGCCTACAACGTGGCGGCACTGCCCCTGGCCGCCGCGGGACTGCTCAACCCGATGATCGCGGGAGCGGCCATGGCGTTCTCCAGTGTCTTCGTCATCAGCAACAGCCTCCGGCTGCGCGGTTTCGCGCCGCTGAAGGGCAACGAGGACACACCCGACGCCTCCGCGCTCCCCGCCTCCGGCCGCCGGGAGTCCTCCTCCCTCGCGGCCTGAGCCGCCGCACACGCCCGGTGCCCCGGACCCGCCGGTCCGGGGCACCGCGCCGCTCCGGCGGTCGTTCTTCTGAGGTGCGGCGGGGGCGGGCCCGGGGCCCCGGGGTGTCCGTGACCACTGGGATACTCCCCGCATGCCTCATCCACTCCCTCCTCTCCCGCAGCACGCCTCGGAGTCGACGCTCTACTCCGACTGGGTCCGCCTCAACGACCCCGCCAACGAACAGGCGGCCGCGGAGTTCCTCGACAAGCTGCCGCAGTCCCCGCGCAAGCTCGCCGGGGACCTGAACTGGATCGAGTCCCGCGCCTCCCGGGTCGGGCTCCCCCTGGACCACCTGCCGTGGCTGTGGGACACCATCGGCCACCGGCTGGCCCCGCAGCACCCCCGCCGGGCCGGGGCCGCGTACGCGGCGGCCCGGGAGGCCGAGGCGCGGCACCGGCTCCCGGTGTCGAAGGTGCACGCGGTCGAGAACGCGCTGCTGTTCACCCGGTACGGCGCACTGCCCGCCAAGGAGGTCCGCCTCCACTGGGACCGGCTGACCGGGCTGTTCCCGGCGGAGGAGGCGTACCGGGAGTTCCTGCGGTTCCTCCAGGGCTGGGCGCGGGGGCAGGACGGCCTGCCCGCCGACCTCGTCACCCGGCTGCGGGCGGCGGCCGCGCACGCCGGCCTGGGACCCGACGAGGTCGGCCGCTCTCTGGGCCGGATCCTCACCGAACGCGCCCCGGGGGCCGGGGCCTCCGACAGACTCCTGGACGCCGCGGCGAAGGTGTTCGCCGAGCACCCGCCGGAGGAGGGCGCCCGGGCCGCCCTGGTGAACCTGTTCCCCCAGGCCACGACCGACGGCGGCGCCTGGCTGCGGCTGCTGGACTCCCTCGGGCTGATCGACGACCTGGTGGACGGGAGGATCGTGCCCGCGGGCGGGTACGCGGACTGGCTCTCCGCCTTCCCGCGCCGGTACTCCCAGGTCAAGGACGGCCGGTACATGAAGATCCAGCCGATGGCGCCGGAGCTGCACGCGCTGGTCCCGCGCATCGCCGACCGGGTCCGCGCCGGGGGCGGGCGGGTCAGGCTGGACGCGGGCCGGTGGCGGCCCACCCTGGACCTCGGGTTCGCCGACGCCTGCCTGGCCGCCGGGCTGCCCGTGGACGACCCCGGCCCGAGGGTGGAACTCCGCTCCCGGATCAGCGGGCCGCTGGAGGCGGTGGCCGCCGACCCGCGGTTCGCCCGCTTCCGTCCGGCTCCGACAGCCCCCGCGCCGAAGCCCGCGCCGGAGACCGCACCGGAGACCGCACCGGCCGCTGCCGATGACGTCCCCGGCCTGGCACCGGAGACCGCGAAGGCCCTGGACAACCACCTGGAACGGCTCACCGAGGGCACACCGCTCGCGGCCGAGGCGGCGGTGGCCGCCGTGGAGAAGCTGCTCGGCCACGGGAACGCCCTGGCCCTGGCCCGGGCGGGCCGGTACCTGGACGGCCCCGACCTGTCCGGGCCGCTGGCCCGCGCCCTGCGGTTCGGCGTCCCGGCGGAGTACACCTGGCCCGCCTTCGAGGAGGCCGTCGCGGAGTTCGCCGCCGCGGAGGAGCCCTTGCTGGGGATGACCTCCAGCTGGCCGGTGCTCACCCTCTACGGGCGGTCCCTGGCCGTCGCCGTCGACCACCGGGGGGTGCGGGCCCGCGTCTCGTTCACGATCCCGGCGGAGGCGTCGCGGTTCGCCGTCCACCACGTCGGGGACGACCTCCTGGTCACCTGGCACGACGGCGACGACGACGCGGACCACCGCTCGGCGTTCTGGTGCTCGGACCCCGGGCGCGTCCTCACCGGCGTCCGGCCCGCCGACGTCCCCTCCCCCGGCGGACGTTTCAGCGACGCCCTCGGCTTCAGCTTCGGCGGGGACCGGGGCCGCCATGGGGGCGACCGCCTGGTGCGGCCGGGCGACCCCGAGGGGGTGGGCCGCTCGGAGGACCTGCTGAGCGACGGTGAGAGGCTGTGGCGCCACCTGTACGTGCGCAAGGCCGACGACCCGCCCTTCGAGGAGCTCGACCCGGTCGACGGGACCCCGACGGGTGTGCACTCCCGCCCCGGGTTCCTCGTCGGCACCGATGCCGGGAAGGACTCCCGGCTGGGGCGGTGCAGCCTGGTTCCGCTGCCCGAGGGCGTCACGGACTCACCGCTGGGCGCGGTGGACGGCGTCGTCGGGTTCCGCCTGCGCGAGACCGTCGACGAGGGGTCCGGGAAGAAGTCCCGGACCACCGTCGTCGAAGGAGTCGACGGGCGCAGGGCCACGACGGGTCACAGGTACACCTCCAAATCCTGGGGCGTCCTCCGCATGCCCGGGGGCGGCGACGGCCTGCTGGTGGAGGAGTGGAAGAGCCGCGTGCGCGTTCTGCGCTGCCTGACGACCGAGGGCGACGAGCCGTGGTGGGAGGTGTGGTGCCTCCCCGGCCACGACCCGGACGGACCGGGCGACGGCGGCGGCCGCATGCTGTTCCCCCCGCCCGCGTTCTGGCACTTCCTGGTGCCCCGGGACGCGGAGGGCTCCAGGGCGCTGCGCGGGGCGGACGCCGCGCTGGCCCGCGGGCTCCTCGATGCCGCCGGGAGCACCGGGGACGCCGCCGCGGTGCGCGACGCCGTGGCCCGGCTGCTCCCCGGGGTCACCGCCGACCGGCTCGTCGACGGCCCCGGCGGGATCGTGGAGACGGTGCTGCACACGGCTAGGGTGCGCGGGCGCCGGGAGCGGGCGACCCGCTTCCTCTCCTCGATCGAGACCGCGAAGGTGGTGGCGCCGTCCGCCACGACCGACGGGGAACTGGGCCGGGCCCTGCACGGCCTCACCCCGCTGACGCTCTCCAAGGGGTCCGGCGCCGCCACCCTCACGGCCGTGGCCGCCGACGGGGCCTTCCTGCGCGGGGACATCACCGACGCGACCCGCCGGGTCTCCCCGCCCGCACCGCCCCTCCACTGGCCCGACCTGCTGGGCCGGGTGGACGCCGCCCTGTGGAGGCTGGCGACCACGACCGACGAGGAGGCCCGGCGGGCGCTCATCGACCTGCTCCGCACCTGGGCGGGCCAACCCTTCGCGGAGCCCGGCACCCGGTGGCGGCGGGGACTGGCCCGGGGCGGCGCGCTGGAGCCGCTGGTAGCGGCGGGGCAGGCGATCGTCACCGGAAAGCGCGTACAGACGTCCTGGAGTTCCTCCGTCCACCCCGCCCCGGCGCCGGGCGAGATCCCGCACCCCCGTGAGTGGTACTTCTTCGTGCAGCCGGACTCCGCGCCCGTCCCGGAAGAGGCCGACGGCGTGGACACGGTGACCGTCGGCCCCGACCGGGCCGCGCGCCTCCGCCGCCTGCTGGAACTCCTCGACGAGCGGGGGCCGGCCAGGGCCGGGGACGGGGCGGTGCGCGCGTTCGTCGGCCGGACCGGGGCCTTGGATCCCCTCGCCGTGCTCGTGCTGAACGGGCGCCTGGGGCTCCCGGACGCCAGGCCCGGCGGCGCCAAGGCGCGGACGAGCCTGGCCGGGGAGTACGACCGGGTGGTCAGGACCCTGGGCCCGGACGGCCTGACCCGGCTGCTGGGCGCCGCCCTGCCTGAGGATCCGGCCGACCTGTGGGAGCCGGACGGGGACGTGCGCGCCGCCGAGCGGGCGGCCGCGGTGTGGGCGGAACTGGTCGGGGTGCGCCCCGTGCTCGACGCGGAGGCCGTCGCCCTGCTCGACAAGGAGCTCAAGCTGGGTGCGCAGTGGGCGGAGACGCTCATGGACCCGTCCTCCTCCGACTTCTGCACCCGGGACCTGAACCGGGTCATCGCCGAGGACGAGGGGCCGTACAGCAACCCCTCCCTGTTCTCCGTGTCGGAGGACGGGCTGCCGGACCGCAAGATCTACCACTACGACCCGGTCACCTGCTATCCGTACCGGGTGGCGACCTCGCTCGTGGCGTGGCCGTCCGCCCGGCTCCCGGTGGGCCACCCGTGCGCCGCGGGGGTGCCGGAGCTGTACCGCCGGCTGGTCGACCGGATGCGGGCCCCGGGGCTGCTGGTGCCGGTGGGCTCCTACGCCGATCTCAGCGACATTCTCCCGCTGCTGGAGGCGACCGGGTACGAGCGGCTGCCCTACCGGCTGCACCGGACCCGCGACCCCGAACGGCGGATCCCCGAGATCCTGGGCGGGCCGCTGCTCGTCATGGCGGCCGGACGAACGCACTGGGGACACGTCTACGTGCGTCCCGCCGGGTTCTTCGAGCCCGGGGTGTACGAGGCGACGGAGAAGGCCCTGATCGCGCGCGACTTCAAGGACCCCGAGGACAAGGCGTCGCTGCTGGTGGAGCTGCGCGGCCTCAGGGAGGTCTGCGTCGGGTCGCTGGGCCGTATGGCCGCGCGGACCGCGGACACCCCCGTTCCGGCCGGCGGGTACGAGGCCGACCCGCGGCTGAGCGTTCCGGAGCTGGTGGAGGAGGCCGCCGCCGCGCTGGACACCGACGCCGACGCGGCCGCGCTGTACCTCCAGCTGCTCACCCTGTCCCGGCCCACCGACCAGAACGTGCGCCGGTGGAACGGCTGGTCGGCGGCCCGGCACAAGAAGACGGCCGCACGGCTGCTGGAGACGGGCGCGGTGGACCAGGGCAAGCGGCCCAGGGCCGGGCGGACCCTGTTCGCGCAGGACGGGTGGGTGGCGCCCAAGGCGCCGGACCTGCCGGTGGAGGCCGCCAAGCTCCAGACCCACTTCGCGGTGCTCTCCGACAAGAAGGTGCTGGTCTCCCCGACCTCCGGGCAGCTCCCGATCGCCCCGCTGCACGAGATGTTCGAGGCGGCCTGGCGCTCCCGGGAGGCGGACGGCTGAGCCGCGGGCCGGTGGTGCGCGGCGCGCACCACCGGCCCGCCGTCGGCGGCCCGCGCCGTCAGCGGCGGCGTTCGGGGATCCGGCCCAGCACGGCCTTCTGCAGCGCCTCCAGCGGCCCGAGCCGGAACCGGCGCAGCCACAGGGTGGACCAGGCCAGGAGCAGCGCGGCGACCGCCGCCCACAGCCCCATCACCCACCACGGGCCGGTCCCGTCCAGCCGGGCGGCCAGGCCCAGGCCGACGCCGTAGCAGGCGAGCATGCACAGGAGGTTCTGCGCCACGTACCCGCTCATCGCCATGCGGCCCAGGGAGGACAGGGACACGATCCCCCACCCCGCCGGGTCGGCCCGGTCCACCAGCCACCCGACGGCGCCGATCAGGCCCAGGGCCACGACGGGGGCGGCGACGTAGCGGTCCACGAAGAACAGGTCGGCCCCGCCCAGGGCGGTCGCGATGTTGAGCGGGACGCCCACGCCCAGGCCCCAGGCCAGCAGGCGGCCGCGCAGCCGCCGCCCGGCGGCGTCGCCGCCGAAGGCGCCGGCCCGGAACAGGCGCACGCCCAGCAGGAACATGAAGACCATGAAGGCGAACGTGATGATCGGCTCCGAGCGCATCGCCAGCGCGTTGTCCAGGCGGAACGCGATCTGTTCGAGGTAGCCGCCGTGCGCGTACAGGTCCACGACGTCGGCCGGGACCCCGCCGTCGGCGGACTGCTCGCCCGGCTGCGGGAAGAGCGTGTACGCGGCGGTGAGCAGGCCGACCACGGCCAGGTGCAGCACGAGGCAGGTCCACATGACCGCGTTCTGGGCCCGTTGCGACCGGGTGAGCAGCCAGGCCACCAGCAGGGAGGTCACGGCGTAGCCCATGAGGACGTCGGCGGCGAACACCAGGGTGAAGTGCACCAGGCCCTCGGTGAACAGGAACAGCGCCCGCCACTTGTAGGGGCCGGGCCAGCGGCCGCCCTTCTTCGCCGCGGACCGGAACTGGATGGCCAGGCCCACCCCGAAGAGGAGGGTGAGCAGCGCCAGGAACTTGCCGTTGGACAGCAGCAGGAAGACGCCCTCGGCGACGGTCGCCGGGGAGGGGTCGGACAGCGCCGCCTCCAGCGGGCTGAGCGAGGCGGTGAAGAGCATGTTGGCCTCGCCGCCGGGTGCGGCGAACAGCCACACGTTGGTGGCGAGGGTGCCCAGGATCGCGACGCCGCGCAGGACGTCGAGCAGGGGCAGGCGGCGGGACGCGGCCGGAGGGGCACCGGGTGCGGCGGGGGCCGCCGGGGTGTCGGGTGCTCGGGTCTCGTCGGTGTGACCGGTCAAGGTCGTGGCCTCCGTGTCGGGCTCATCGGTGATCAAGGGGTCCGGGGGCTCTCAGGGGCCGTGAAGAGCCGGTCGAGATGGGTGGTGAGGGCGGTACGGATCGCCTCAGCGGTGAAGGGCTCGGCGGTGACGATGTGGTGCAGGGTCAGGCCGTCGACGCAGGCGATCAGGGCGACCGCCTCCGCCCGGGGGTCGCGGTCGGCGGGGAGCTCCCCCTCCCTCACGGCGATCTCCAGCGCCTCGATGAGCGCGTCGGCGAGGGTCCGGGTGGTCTCGCGGTGCATCCGCAGCATCTCGGGGTCGGCCAGGGCCGCCGGGAGGAACTCCAGCCAGACGGTCAGCTCGCGGACGCGCTCGTCGTCCAGGGGCAGCAGCGTCTCTGTGGCGCGGTCGAGCCAGTCGCGCACCGAGGAGACCGGTCCGTCGGAGACCTCCTGCAACCGCTGCTCGGCCCGGTGGTACATGTGCTCCACGCCGAACCGCAGCAGCTGCGCCTTGGAGCGGAAGTAGCGCTGCACCAGGCCGACGGACACCCCGGCGTGGTCGGCGACGTCGGCGAGGGTGGTCCGGGCCAGGCCCCGCTCCCCCACCACCGCCATGAGCGCTTCGGCGACCTGTCGTCGCCTCTGTTCGTGATCCGCGGTCCGTGCCATGAAAAAATAATATCGAAATATTTTTATGGGGCAAGGGGTGGCCCCGGGTGCGGCCGACTCCGGCCGCGCCCGGGGCGGGAGGCCTCAGCCGGCCTCCATCAAGCGGTTCAGCAGCGGTCCGAACTCGTCGTCGGAGGTGTACAGGGACACCGACCGGTCCTCGTGGTCGACCTTCACCCCCACCGGGCGCAGGTCGGGCACCCCGGCCTCGGCCCGCTCGGCGGAGTCCGGGTGCCACCAGAACAGCTGGGCGCTGATCGGCTTCTCCGCGTCGGCGACGAAGCGCTCGGCCAGCTCCTGGAGGCGCTCCATCGCCATGATCGGGTGGCCCTTGCCCAGCGGGTGCGCCAGCACCACCTCGCGCACCGGGAAGGCCACCAGCGCGCCGTGGGGCGCCTCCCCCAGGAAGCGGGAGAGCACGTGGGCCTGGGCGGCGGTGTAGGGCTGGGCCCCGCCGATGTGGATGATGGCCGCGCCGCCGAGGTCGACCTCGCTCGCCTCCACCTCCTCGGCGACCGAGGCGGCCACCGCCTGCGTGAAGGCCTGCTCCCGCGTGAGGTCCATCGACTCCAGCGCGGACCGGTTCAGCGGCTGCACGCTGTCGGGCGTGTCGATGACCACCGTCTCGCGCAGGCCCTCGGCGAAGTCGCGGTACAGCAGGGTGTCCCACACCTCCTGCGGGAGGGCGCCGACCGGGTAGACGCGGGAGCGCAGCCGGCCGGCGGAGTCCGCGTTCTGCGGGGCGATCTGCCGGATCTGCCCGGCGAGGGCCTCCGCGTAGGGGCCCGCCCGGTCGAAGGCCGCGTCGACGGAGGCGTCCTCCAGGCCCTCCAGGTACCGGCTGACGTCGGTGCGGACCGAACCCTGGGGGGTCCCCACCTCCAGGACGTTCGGGAACAGGAACCTGGCGCGCAGGCCCAGCTGTTCGAGCACGGCCAGGAGGGCGCCGCGGGCGTGGTCGGAGGTGCGGGGCGGGTAGTGGGTGCCCAGGGCGACGCCGCGTTCGCGGAAGCCCCGCATCAGTGCGAGGACGACCTGCGAGGCCAGCTCCGGGTACTGCTCGTCGGGGTACTCGCGGGCGCTCCGGACCGCCTCGGCGTAGTCGTTGAGGAAGGGCTCGGCCTCGGGGATGTGGATCAGCACCTCGGTGGACGAGCGCCGCTCCGCGGTGATCTCCGCGCGCGCGAACGCCTCCACGATCAAGGCGACCAGATCGGGGCGGGGACCGCCGGGACTCTGTGTGTCGGACATGCGCTGTGTGACTCCTCGGTGACCGGTGTGGTTCGGGCGGCCGGTGTTCCGTGTCCGAGTCTGGTGCATGGCGGCGACGGACCGCACCCCGGAGCGGCCGCGCGCGCCGCGCGTGCTCTCATACCCGTATGCCCTCCGCCCCCCGCCCCTCCCGCCGGAGCCGCCGCGCCTTCCTCGCGCTGGGCGGCGGCGCCCTGCTGGCCGCCACCGCCTCCTCCGCCGTCCCGCCCCCGGAATGGGACGTGGCGGTGGTCGGGGCAGGGCCGGCCGGGCTGGCCGCCGCGCGCAACCTGTACGACCACGGCCTGCGGGTGGTGGTGCTGGAGGCCCGCGGCCGGGTGGGCGGCCAGGTGTTCACCGACCGGTTCCTGGCGCCGGTGGCGGTGGAGCTGGGCGCCGGGCTGATCCACGGGGCGGACGCCTCCACCTGGGAGCTGGTGGCCGAGACCGGGGCGCGTACCGTGCGGATGCGCTCGGACCGGGCGGCGCCGCCGCCCCTGGACCTGCCCCGGGGGCCGCGGGAGGACGAGGACGCCGCCGCCTACCTGCGCAGGCTGGGGGTGCCCGAGTCGCTGTGGCCGCCGGTGGAGGTCGACGGGGAGCCCCTGGAGCGGTGGAGCGCGCGGTGGGTGCACGACACCGGGGTGCTCGACTGGTGGAGCACGCCGCGGGAGGACTTCCGGGTGCCGGACGGGTACGACCGGCTGCTGGAACCGCTGGCGGCGGGCCCGGTGATCGCGCTGCGCAGCCCGGTCCGGCTGGTGCGGCGCGGACCGGCCGGGGTGGAGATCGGTGTGGCCGGGCGGAGGCGCCCGGTCCGGGCCCGCCGGTGCGTGCTGGCGCTGCCCGTCGGGGTGCTGCGGTCGGGGTCGGTGCGGTTCGAGCCCGCGCTGCCCGCCGGCCACCGGGACGCGGCGGCGGCGCTGGAGGCCACCGACGCCGTCAAGCTGGTGTACCGGTTCGACCGGCCGGTCCTGCCCGCCGGCCGGGACACGCTGGACGGGGACGGCGCGGTGGTCTGGAGCGTGGCGCGCGACCCGGAGACGGTGTCGGTGTGGGCCGCCGGGGACCGGGCCCGCGACCTGCTGGCCCGCCCGGGCCCCGACCGGTTCGCCGAGGGGCTGCGGATGCTGGCGTCCGCGGTGGGCGGCGCGGTGCCGGACCCCGTGGGGAGGATCACGCACGACTGGGCGGCGGACGAGTACAGCCGGGGCGCGTACCTGCACGTCCCGCCGGGGGCGCACGACGCGCCCGCGGCGCTGGGCGGGCCGGTGGACCGGACCCTGTTCTTCGCGGGAGAGGCGGTCACGGGGGAGAACACCGTGGACGGCGCCTACGACAGCGGCTACGCGGTCTCCGACGACCTGCTGTCCGACCGCTGAGCCCGTCCCGCCGCCGGACCGGGCCCCGGAAGCGCCCGGGAGAGAACGGGACGGCCTGTGGACAACGCCCCCTTACCTGGGCTTTGTGGTGGAATTGTGCGGAGCCGTGGAACCGTCTCGCCTTCCCCGAGTCCGTTCCCGGCACCGACCAGAGCACATCCAACACGAGGGGGTTGCCCGATGACCGATCGCGCGTACGTGATCGCGGGTTCTGAGGCCACGGGGGGCGCCGGGATCCAGGCCGACCTGAAGGCGTTCCAGGAGCTGGGCGTCTACGGGATGGGGACGATCACCTGCATCGTCTCCTTCGACCCGAAGAACGGCTGGGGGCACCGGTTCGTGCCGGTCGACCCGCAGGTCATCGCCGACCAGATCGAGGCGGCCACGGCCTGCCACGACCTGGACGTGGTGAAGATCGGGATGCTCGGCACCCCCGACACCATCGACGTGGTCGCACAGGGCCTGCGCGAGCGGGACTGGCGGCACGTGGTGCTGGACCCGGTCCTGATCTGCAAGGGCCAGGAGCCGGGCGCGGCGCTGGACACCGACAAGGCGCTCACGGAGAAGGTCCTGCCGCTGGCGACGGTGATCACGCCCAACCACTTCGAGGCGATGACGCTGTCGGGCATGGAGAGCATCGACACCGTCGACGACCTCGTCGAGGCGGCCCGCCGCATCCGCGACCTGGGGCCCTCGCACGTGATCGCCAAGGGCGGCGTGGAGCTGCCCGGTCCCGACGCCGTCGACGTGCACTTCGATGGCGAGGAGGTGACCGTGCTGCGCGCCCCCAAGATCGGCCAGGAGCGTGTGAGCGGCGCGGGCTGCACCTTCGCCGCCGCGATCACGGCGGAGCTGGCCAAGGGCGCCGAGGTGGGCGCGGCCGCGGCCACCGCCAAGGAGATGGTGCGCCGGGGCATCGAGCAGAGGCTGACCACCCACGCCCCCTTCGCCTCGGTCACCACCCGCTCCCCACGCTGACCCGTCCGGGGCGGCGGGCCCTCGGGGCCACCCGGCACCCGGGCCTTCGGAATGCCGAACGGCCCGGGCCACACCCCTCCGGGGCGGGGCGGCGGTCAGGCGGGGGTGAGGTGGAGCAGGATCACCTGGCCGGGGGCGAGGTTGGGCAGCTGGACGCCGGACCGCTCCAGGACACGGCCGGAGGCGACCGCCTCCCCGAGGGTGAACCACTCCGGTACGGCGCGCTGCATGGTGGCGGGCCATCCCACGTCCTGGCGCCACCGCAGGCGGTAGCGCAGGTCCGGGCGCAGTCCCGGCAGGCGGACCCGGCCCGGGTGGGTGCGGACCGAGGAGGTGAGGCGGGCGTAGCGGAAGACGGCCTGCGCGCCGTCGCGGGCGACGACGCCGTCGAGCTGTTCGGCGGGGTCGGGATCGTCCGCGCGGACGAGGTCCCCGGTGTGCAGCAGCGGGCGCAGCTCCCGGTACAGGGCGGTCCAGCGGGCCAGCACGCCCAGCTCCTCCTCGGTGCAGACGGAGATGTCCCACTCGATGCCGGGGTGGCCGATGAGCGCGGTCAGGCAGCGCGTCGCCAGGTCGGTGACCCGGCCGGTGGTGTGCGACACCGGCCCGCCCACGTGGCCGCCGACCAGCTCCGGCGGGAGCAGCAGGCCCGTCCAGCGCTGGATCGCCAGCCGCTCCAGCGGGTCGTTGACGTCGGAGGCCCACACCCGGTCGGTGCGCTCCAGCACGCCCAGGTCCACCCGGCCGCCGCCGGAGGAGCACGACTCGACCTCCAGTCCGGGGTGGCGGGCGCGCAGCCGGTCCAGCAGCGCGTACACGGCGGCGGTCTGGCGGTGCACACCCGCGCCGCCGGTGGGGCCGTGCACGGCCTCCAGCAGGTCGCGGTTGTGGTCCCACTTGAGGTGGTCGGGCCGGTACTCCGCGACCAGCGCGTCCAGCCGTTCCAGCAGGTACGCGGCGACCTCGGGGCGGCCCAGGTCGAGCACGTGCTGGCCGCGTCCGGTGGGCGGCCGGTGGTCGGCGGGGCTCAGGATCCAGTCGGGGTGCGCCCGGAACAGGTCGGAGTCGGGGTTGGCCATCTCCGGCTCCACCCACAGCCCCACCTGCATGCCCAGCGCGCGCACGTGGTCGAACAGCGGGTGCAGCCCGTCCGGCCACACCTCGGGGTCCACGGTCCAGTCGCCCAGGCCCGCCGTGTCGTCGCGGCGGCCGCGGAACCATCCGTCGTCGAGGACGAAGCGCTCCACGCCGACGCGGGCGGCGGTGTCGGCGAGCGCCCTGAGCGTGTCGAGGCGGTGGTCGAAGTAGACGGCCTCCCAGGTGTTGAGCACCACCGGCCGCGGCGTCGCCGGGTGGTGGGGGCGGGCGCGCAGCCACCGGTGGACGCGCGCCGACATGCCGTCCAGCCCCCGGTCCGACCAGGAGAAGCACACCCAGGGGGTGCCGTACGACTCGCCCGGGGCCAGGCGCACCTCGCCGGGGTGCAGGAGTTCCCCGCCGCCGAGCACGGCGTCGGCCTGCCCGGCCCCCTCGGGCAGACGTTCGGCCAGGTGGACGTGGTCGCCGCTCCAGGCGACGTGCACGCCCCAGACCTCGCCCCGGCGGAAGCCGAAGCCGGAGGTCCCGGCGACCAGGAACAGCGGGGCGTCGTGGCCGGTGCGCCCGCGGCGGGACGCCCGCAGCAGGGTCCCCTGGGCGAGGTCCCGGCGCTGGGGCACGCGTTCGCGGCACCACCGGCCGGTGGGGTCGAGCACCTCCTCGGCCTCCCGGGGCAGCGGCAGGAACACGTGGAGGGCCGCCGGGGTCCACACGTCCTCGCCGGTGTTGGTCGCCTCCAGGCGCGCCCGGACCAGCCCGTCGGCCTCCATCCGCAGTTCGCCGCGCAGCCCGAGTCCCGCGGCCGGCGCCTCGGCGGTGAACACCAGCACCCCGCCGGTGCCGGCCGGGGCGTCCGGCAGCGGGTCCACGACGACCTCGCGGACCAGCCAACTGGGGTGTGAGGCCCGGCCCTCCCGGTGGCCGGACAGCCCGGGGTGCCCGGACCAGCCCTCCCCCTGGCCGGGGACCAGGGACAGCGGGAAGGCGGCGTCGACGGTGTTGTGCGGGACGGCCGGGCCGGACAGCGCGGCCAGCCCGGCGGTGTCGGGCAGGTCGGCGCCCCAGTGCAGGACGTACGGCAGGCCCGTGTCGGGCACGCCCAGCACCAGCGCGGTCCCGGCCGCGGCCAATCGGACGGTCGGGACGTCGGGGGCGATGGCGGGGGCGGTCGGCGCTCCCGGCTGCTGCGGCACGGGCGGTCCTCCGGGGGTCGCTGGGGCGGCCCCCACATGCTCGGTTCCGGGTTCGCCGGCTGTCAATACACCGGCCGACACGATCCAACGCCTTCCGACACGGAAGCGGGGCCGTGGAGCGTTCTCTTCCCCGTTGTTGACACTCCAACGGCCCGTGGTCCACAGTTCCCAACGGGATCGAACATTTTCCACCGGCCGAGGAGAAGCGATGCTGGCCGCCCAACGGCAGGAGCTGATCCTCGAACGGATCCGGAGCACCGGCGCGGTCCGGGTCGCGGACCTGGTCGAGAGCCTCGCGGTGTCGGACATGACCGTCCGCCGCGACCTGGACGCCCTGGAGGCGCGGGGCGCCCTGCGCAAGGTGCACGGCGGAGCCGTCGCCCGGGCCCGCACCGAGGAGCCCGGGTTCGCAGCCAAGTCCGCCCTCCAGGGGGACGAGAAGCGCGCGATCGCCCGCGCCGTCGCCGGGCTCGTACCCCCGCACGCGGCGGTCGGGCTGTCCGGCGGCACCACCACCGCGCTGGTCGCAGAGCACCTGGTCGACACCCCGGGGCTGACCGTCGTCACCAACTCCCTGCCGGTGGCCGAGGTGTTCCACCGGGCCGCGCGCCCGGACCGGACGGTCGCCCTCACCGGCGGCTTCCGCACCCCCTCCGACGCGCTGGTCGGCCCGCTGGCGCTCGCCTCCATCCGGGGGCTGAACCTGGACCTGCTCGTCCTGGGCGTGCACGGCATGCAGGAGCGCGCCGGATTCACCACGCCCAACCTCCTGGAGGCCGAGACCGACCGGGCCCTGGTGGAGGCGGCGGGGACCCTCGTGGTGGCCGCCGACCACAGCAAGTGGGGCACCGTCGGCATCAGCACCATCGTGCACCTGGACCGCTGCGACGTGCTCGTCACCGACGACGGGCTCGCCCCCCGGGCCCGCGAGGTGCTCGGCGAGCGCGTGGGCCGCCTCGTCCTCGCCGGGGCCCGCGCCCCGCAGACGGAGAAGGAGGACCCGGCATGAGCCGGACCGCCGCCGACGGCGTCCGCGTCACCCCGGCCAGGCTGGCCGACGGGCGCGAGATCGTGTACTTCGACGAGGACGGCGCCCCGCCCCGCGTCCCCGAGCCCGACCGGCGCGACCTGCCGCCCCTCTCCACGGCCTCGGAGCTGCGCTTCGACCCGCTGCTGCGCGAGTGGGTGGTCATCGCCTCCCACCGCCAGGGCCGCACCCACATGCCGGCCGCCGACGCCTGCCCGCTGTGCCCGTCCACCGCCGACCGCGCCACCGAGGTCCCCGCCGGCGACTACGACGTGGTGGTGTTCGAGAACCGCTTCCCCTCCCTGGCCGCGGATGGCGGCCGCGTCCTCGACGACGTCGGCGAGGTGGAGCGGTCCCGGCGTCCGGGCACCGGGCGCTGCGAGGTGGTGGTGTTCGGCCCCGACCACAACGCCTCCTTCGCCGACCTCACGCCCCGCCGGGTGCGCACCGTCCTGGAGGCGTGGACGCGGCGCACCCGCGCGCTGTCCGCCCTGCCCGGCACGGAGCAGGTGTACTGCTTCGAGAACCGGGGAGCGGAGATCGGGGTGACCCTGCCCCACCCGCACGGGCAGATCTACGCGCTCCCCTTCGTCACACCGCGCACGCGGCGGATCCTGGACTCGGCACGGGCCCACCGCGAACGCACCGGCCGCGACCTGTTCGCCGACGTCCTGCGCGCCGAACAGGAGGCGGGGCTGCGGGTGGTCGCCCGCGGCGAGCACTGGACGGCGTTCGTCCCGGCGGCCGCCCGCTGGCCGGTGGAGGTCCACTTCTACCCGCACCGCCCGGTGCCCGACCTGCCCGCACTCACCGACGCCGAACGCGACGGCTTCGGACCGCTGTACCTGGACGTGCTGCGCCGGCTGGACCGCCTGTTCGGCCTGCCGTTGCCCTACATCTCGGCCTGGCACCAGGCCCCCGTGCGCACCGGCCGCGACCTGTCCCGGCTGCGCCTGGAGGTGTTCTCCGTGCGCCGCGCGCCCGACAGGCTCAAGTACCTGGCGGGGACCGAATCCGGCATGGGGGTGTTCGTCAACGACGTCGCGCCTGAGACCGTCGCCCGCCGCCTCAGGGAGGCCGCGCCGTGAGACCGACCCCCACCGCGGGCTCCGGGACCTCGGGGAACGGGGCGGCCGCCGCGCCGTCCGGCTCCGCGCCCGGCGGCCCGGTCCCCGGCCGCCGCGACACCGTCCGGGAGCCGGCGTGAGCGCCGCGGCGCGGGGGTTCCGCGCGGCGTTCGGCTACGGCCCGGCCGGGGTGTGGCGGGCGCCGGGGCGCATCAACGTCATCGGCGAGCACACCGACTACAACGACGGGTTCGTGCTGCCCGTCGCCCTCCCCCACGCGGTGACGGTCGCGGCGGCGCCCCGCGCCGACGGGCGGCTGCGGTTCCGGTCCGCGCAGGCCCCGGAGGCCTTCGAGGCCGACGCCCTCCCGGAACCGGGGACCGTGGCGGGCTGGGCCGCGTACCCGGCGGGCGCGCTGTGGGCGCTGGCGGACACGGGGCGCCCCGCGGGCGGCCTGGACCTGTACGTGGACGGGGACGTCCCCTCCGGGGCGGGCCTGTCCTCCTCCGCCGCCCTGGTGTGCGCGACCCTGCTCGCCGCCGCCGGGGACGCGCCCCCTGCCCCGGAGGAGACGGCCCTGCTGGCCCAGCGGGCCGAGAACGGCTTCGTCGGCATGCCCTGCGGGATCATGGATCAGTCGGCGTCGATGCTGGCCCGCGGGGGGCACGCCCTGTTCCTGGACACCCGCACCCTGGCCGCCGAGCACGTGCCCTTCGACCCTGCCTCGCGTGGGCTGACCCTGCTGGTGGTGGACACCCGCGCCCCGCACCGGCTGGTGGACGGCGCCTACGCCGACCGCCGCCGCAGCTGCGAGGAGGCCGCCCGGCTGCTGGGGGTCAGCGCGCTGCGCGACGTCACCGACCTGCCCGCCGCGCTGGCCGCCCTGCCCGACGACCGCACCCGGCGCCGGGTGCGCCACGTGGTCACCGAGAACGCCCGGGTGCTGGAGGCCGTGGACCTGCTGCGGGCGGGCGCGGTGGCCGCGGTCGGACCGCTGCTGACCGCCTCGCACGCCTCCCTGCGCGACGACTACGAGGTGAGCGTCCCGGAGGTGGACACCGCCGTGGACGCCGCCCTGGCCGCGGGCGCGCTGGGCGCGCGCATCACCGGCGGCGGGTTCGGCGGCTGCGTGATCGCCCTGGTCGGGGCCGGGCGCGCCGACGCCTGCGCCGAGGCGGTCCGCGGCGCCTACAAGGAGCGCGGCTTCGCCGAGCCGGCGTTCTTCGCCACCGTCCCCTCCCCCGGCGCCCGACGCCTCGCCTGAACCGGGTCCCTCCGGACCCGCCGGCGCTCACCGGTTCCGACGGCTCGGGGGGCGAGCGGGGGACGGGCCCCGGCCGGCTCAGGCGGGGAGGTCGGCCCCGGCCAGGATCTCCTCCAGCCCCTCGTGCGTGTAGTCGTCCACGATGAGGATCTCCGACTCCGGCAGCAGCCAGTAACGCTGCTCGAACCAGCGGAGGTCCTCCTCCGCCGTGCCCGCGCCCTCCGGGAAGCAGGGGACCGCCCACACCCGGTAGTGGGCCGTCCGCTCCCCCACCGGCGCCAGGCCGTCGGTCACCTCCTCGATCTCCCCCTCCCCGCGCGGCTCCGCCCCCGCCGGGCAGGTGTCGAGGCCGCCGCCCATGAAGGGCATCGTCCCGTCCACGGGGGCCTGCCCCTGCCGGTAGGTGACGGCCTCGGGCCCCAGCAGGCGGACCGACGGGCAGT
Source organism: Nocardiopsis sp. MT53 (assembly GCF_019598965.1). Lineage (NCBI taxonomy): Bacteria > Bacillati > Actinomycetota > Actinomycetes > Streptosporangiales > Nocardiopsidaceae > Nocardiopsis > Nocardiopsis sp. MT53. Next base: position 1,498,613 of record NZ_CP080599.1, read on the forward strand.
GGAGCGTCTCCCCCTGCTCGTCGGCCGTGCAGTCGGCGTCGGCCTCGGGGGTCCGCAGGCTCACGTTCTCCGCTTCGATGGTCTCCCCGGTGGGGACGTACTCGAAGGAGTACGTCCGACGCTCCACCCCCCAGTCCTCGGGGAGCTCCAGGGTCATCCCCCGGTAGGCCACCTCCTGGACCGGCTCCCCGCTCGGCTCGGGCTCGGAGGCCGCGGCCTCGACCACCGGCCCCTCCTCCTCGCGGTCCGCGTACCACTGGCCCGCGACCCAGGCGCCGGCCCCGACGAGCACCGTGATGGCGGCTCCGGCCGCCACCGTCTTGCCGACGCCGGTCACCCCGCCGGCCGCGGCGCTCGCCGTGGCGGTCGCCGTCGTGGCCCCGCCGGTCGCCGTGCCCCCGGCCCCGGTGGCCGTTCCGGCCGCGGCGCCGCCGCCCGCCGCTCCGGTCGCCCCTGCCCCGGCCGCCGCCGATCCGGTGGCCGCGCCCAGCGCCCCGGCCACCGCGGCCCACCGGCCGAGCCCGCGCACGGCCTCGAACCCGGTCCAGGACGCGGCGAGCAGAACGCGCAGCCGGGTCCGCGGGTCCTGTTCCGGCGCGGTCCGGCCGAGCGCCAGCAGCTCCTCGAAGGCCTCGAACGCCGTCGGCCGCGCGTCCGGGTCGGGGGACAGCGCCCGCAGGACCAGCGGCAGCAGCTCGTCCGGCACCCCCTCCGCGTCCACCTCCCCGCGGCGGGTCCGGGCGAGCAGCGTCGCCGTGTCGCCCCGTCCGAACGGGCCGTGCCCGGTCGCCGCGTGGACCACCAGGCCGCCCCAGGCGAACACGTCCGCCTTGGGGGTGCCGACCTCCCCGGCCAGGCGCTCGGGCGCGATCCAGCCGGGACTGCCGAACACCCCCTCCTCCGGGGAGGGGTCCTCGGTGAGGCGGGCGATGCCGAAGTCGAGCAGCTTCGGCCCGTCCGGCGACAGGATGACGTTGGCGGGCTTGACGTCCCGGTGCGTGATCCCGGCGGCGTGCACCGCGGCCAGCGCCTCCGCGGTACCGGCGGCGAAGGCGAGCAGCCGTTCCCCCGATAGCGGTCCGAGCTGCGCCAGGTGGTCGGTGAGGGTGCGCCCGGTGACGAACTCGGTGGCCATCCACGGCCGCTCGGCCCCCGGGTCGGCGCCCAGGAACCGGGGCGCGCACTCGGCCGACACCCGGGCCAGTACCGCGGCCTCCCGGGCGAACTGCTCCCGGTAGACGGGGTCGGCGGCGTGGCGGTCGCGCACCACCTTCAGCGCCACGTGCTCCCCGTCCCCGCCCAGGGCCCCGTAGACGGTGCCCATGCCGCCCTCGCCGAGCAGGCCGACCAGGTGGAACGGGCCCACGACCAGGGGGTCCCCGGGCCGCAGGGGGTGGAAGCCGGTGGGCAGGGGAGGCTGCTGTCCGGGGTTCATCCGCTCGTCCTCCGGGGGTGAGGGGGTACCGGCCACCCATTATCCGCCGATCCGGCGGCCGGGACCCCGCCTCCGCACCATGGGAGCGCTTCCAGGAAGAATGGGCCGGACGGCCACGAGACGGACGAAGGAGCGAGCACATGGGTCTGAGGTTCGGGCTGCTGGGTACCGGCCACTGGGCGGCCGAGACACAGGCGGCGGCGCTGGCCGCCCACCCGGGGGCGGAGCTGGTGGGGGTCTGGGGCCGGGCCCCGGAGAAGGCGGAGAAGGTCGCCGCCCGGTACGGCGCGCGGGCCTACGCCGACCTCGACGCGCTGCTGGAGGACGTGGACGCCGTGGCCGTGGCGCTGCCGCCGGACGTGCAGGCGGACGTGGCGCTGCGGGCGGCCCGCGCCGGAAAGCACCTGCTGCTGGACAAGCCGCTGGCGCTCACCACGGAGGCCGCCGACGCGGTCGTCGCCGAGGTCGAGGCGCGCGGGCTGGCCTCAATGGTGTTCTTCACCAACCGCTTCTCCGACGGGATCGACGCCTTCGTGCGCGAATCCGCGGAGCGGGGCGGCTGGCAGGGGGTGCGGGCGACGCTGTTCGCGTCGATCTTCCGCCCGGGGAACCCCTACGGCGCCTCCCCGTGGCGCCGGGAGAAGGGGGGCCTGTGGGACGTGGGCCCGCACGTGCTGTCGGTGGTGCTGCCGGTGCTGGGGCCGGTGGAGGCCGTGGCCGCGATGGCCGGCCCCAGTGACACCGTCCACCTGCTCACCCGCCACCGGGGCGGTGCCGTGGGCACGTTCTCGGTCACCCTGGACGCCCCGGAGAAGGCGCAGGGCTTCGAGGTGGTCCTGTTCGGCGAGGCGGGCCGGGCCGGGGTGCCGAATGGCGACAGGTCCGCGGTGGAGGCCTTCCAGGTGGCGGTCGACCGGCTGGCCGCCCAAGTGGAGGGGACCCCCGGCGACCCTCTGGACGTGCGGTTCGGCCGCGAGGTGGTCGCGGTCCTGGAGGCCGCCGAGACCGCCCTGCGCGAGGGCCGGACGGTGGACGTGCCGAGGGCCGCCGGGTAGCCCCGGCGGCCCGAGCGGAAAAGATCGGGGTCGCCCTCCGGCTAGGGGGCGGCCCCCCTGGCGTTCTTGGCGTACATCCCGTCGGCGAGGTAGATGATCCCGGCCGCGACCAGGATCTGGACGATCAGGACGATGAGCCACATGGTCGTGAAGAAGCTGGCGATCCAACCGCCGATGAAGGCCGCCACGATGCCCAGGATCAGCGTCAGCCAGATGGGCAGGTGCTGCTTGCCCGGGACGATGAGTCTGCCGAGGGCTCCGATGATCAGGCCCACGACGATCGCGCTGATGATTCCGGTGATCTCCAATGTCCCTCCCAAGGGTCGGACACCCCCACCGTTCCCTCTCTCAGAGCGACGAATCCGTCACAAGCCCGAAGGAAAAGAACCTTTTATGCCTGGTTGGCGGTAATCCTTCTTCCCCGAGGGGGAATCAGCCCCAGCGCGGCGGCGGCCGGTCGGGGTCGAACCGGGCGTCCCGGAGGTTCCCGTTCCAGTCGAGGTCGGACCGCCGGTGCGTGGGCTCGATCCCGCCCCTGCCCCACAGGTCGCCCAGCCCGGTGAACGCCAGCAGGGCCGCCAGCAGCCACTTGCCCACCGGCGAGCGGCGCACCGGGCCGGCCGGGCGCAGGGCGGCGTAGACGACGGAGAACGGTGCCAGCGTGAGCGTTCCGAGCACCGCGGCCCCCACGACGGCGTCCGTCCCCCGGCCGGCGCCGATGCCCCAGGCCAGGGCGGCCGTCGCGAGCACACTCAGGAGCAGCGCCCACAGCACCCGGTGCCCGCCGACCCGCGCGGACAGCCCGCGGCCCAGCGCGCACAGCGGCTTGACCGCGGCCCACAGCAGCAGCGGCCCCAGCGCCAGGCACAGCAGTACGAAGCCCAGTACCTCGCCGGGGCCCATGTCCAGGCCGCCCGCCAGCGAGCCCGCGAGCATGAAGAGCGCGGCCGCGCCCCAGGCGAGGCCGTACACGGACAGGGCGATCCACCCCCGCAGCCGGGTGCCGAGACCGCCGGCGTACCCGGGTTCGGACGGCTCCCGCCGGCCACCGTCGTCCGCGCCCATCCGACCCCCTCTTCCCGCGCCCGCCGACCGGGCCGCACCAGGCTAACGACCCCGGCGGCGGCCGGAGAAGACCGCGTCCGTGACGGTCCGACCCCGGAGCGCCGTTCTGCCGTCCGCAGAAGGCGGGGGACGTCCCTCCCCCGCCCGCGGCGGCGGGCGTAGGCTGCGGGGAGGACCAGTGCGCATCCCGAGCACGAGACCGGAGGCCCCGATGACCGATGTCCTGCGCTCCCTGGACGAGGCCCGCAGGGGCACCGACCGGGCCCCCGGGCCCGAGCCCCTGATGCGCGACCTCATCGGCGGCCTGCTGCGCCGGACCCGTGTCGAGCAGGGCCGGACCCTGCGTGAGGTGGCCGAGGACGCCCAGGTCTCGCTCCCGTACCTGTCCGAGATCGAACGCGGCCGCAAGGAGGCGTCCTCGGAGGTCCTGGCCGCGGTCTACCGCTCCCTGGGGCTGTCCCTCACCGACGTGCTGGCCGAACTCCACCGCGAGACGGTCATGGCGATACCGCGGCCGCTCGGCGGCCGGACCGGTTCCTACGCCCCGGCCGCCGCGCCCCGGGCGACGGCCTCCGTCTCCGTACTGTCGGTGTCCCTGGCCGCCTGATCCCGCGCCGCCCGGTCGGGGCCGCGGCGCGGCCCCGACCGGCCCGGCTCACGCCGGGACCGCCTCCCGGGTGCTGATGACCGCGTCCACCAGCCCGTACTCCTTCGCCTGGTGGGCGGTGAAGATCTTGTCCCGGTCCGTGTCGGCCCGCAGCCGCTCCTGCGTCTGCCCGGTGTGCCGGGCCAGGATCTCCTCCACCTGGGAGCGGACCCGCAGGATCTCCGCCGCCTGGATCTCCAGGTCGGCGGCCACCCCCTGACCCTCCCCCGAGGGCTGGTGCAGCAGCACCCGCGCGTGCTCCAGGGCCCGGCGCTTGCCGGGCGCCCCCGCGGCGAGCAGCACCGCGGCGGCCGACGCGGCCTGCCCCATGCACACCGTGGCGACGTCGGCGCGGACGAACCGCATGGTGTCGTAGATGGCCGTGAGGGCGGTGTTGGAGCCGCCCGGCGAGTTGATGTAGAGCTGGATGTCGGTGTCCGCGGACTCGTGGTCCAGGTGCAGCATCTGCGCCATCACCACGTTGGCGACGTCGTCGTCGATGGGCGTGCCCAGGAAGATGATCCGCTCCGACAGCAGCCGGCTGAACACGTCGAAGGACCGCTCGCCCCGGGGCGTGCGCTCGACGACCATGGGGACCGTGTAGCGCCCGCTCATCGCACGGCCTCCGCTTCGCTCCGGACGAACCCGGGGGCGCCCGCGCCCAGCCGGATGCCGGTGCCGTTGATCTCCGACAGGGACGTGACCACGTGGTCGACGAACCCGTACTCCTTGGCCTCCTGCGCGGTGAACCAGGCGTCCCGGTGCTGGTCGCGGGAGATGGTCTCCTCGCTCTGCCCGGTGTGCTCGGCGATGAGCCGGATCATCGTCTGCTTGGTGTGCGCCAGGTTCTCGGCCTGGATCGCGATGTCGGCGGCGGTGCCGCCGAGCCCGCCGGAGGGCTGGTGCATCATGATGCGGGCGTGCGGCAGGCTGTACCGCTTGCCGTGGGTCCCGGTGCAGGCCAGGAACTGCCCCATGCTCGCCGCGAACCCCATGACCAGGGTGGACACGTCGTTGGGCACGAAGTTCATGGTGTCGTAGATGGCCAGTCCGGCGGAGACGACGCCGCCGGGGCTGTTGATGGCCAGGGTGATGTCCTTGTGCGGGTCCTCGTCGGCGAGCAGCAGGATCTGCGCGCAGACCCGGTTGGCGCTGGTCTCGTCGACCTGGGTGCCCAGCAGCACGATGCGGCTGCGCAGCAGGCGGGCGGACAGCTGGTCGTCGAACGCCCCGCCCTCGCCCTCGTGCGAGGCCGCGGCCCTGGTTCGGGTCATCGGCATGGAGTGGCCCCTTCCCTTCCCGGCCACTGGCGCGGATCCCTCGCCCGCACCGGCCGTGTCTCCACACTGCGCGGCGGGCCGCAACGGCCGCCACTGTTTCGGCCTGTGGCAGATCTGCCGACGGCAGACCGTAAGGGCAGGTGAATGGGAACGGAAGGAGAAGCCGGAAAGGAACGCCCGGATATCCCGGGCCGCCCCTCAGGCGTCGTCCACGGCCTCGCGCAGATCGCGCAGCAGCTCCAGGACGACGGGGCGCAGGGAGGGCCGGATCGCCTCGAACACGCGCCGCTGTTTGGCCTCCATGTTGCGGCGGCGGTGGGCGAGCACTTTCTCACCCTCCTCGGTGATGGCCACCACCGTGCTCCGTTCGTCCCGCTCCGACCTGCGGCGCGCCATCATGCCCTTGCGTTCGAGCTGTTGGATCATGCGAGTGGCGGAGGGGGAGGAGACCCCCACCACCTGGGCCACCGCACCTACGCTGGGGTTGTCCAGCCCGCGGACGGCTTCCATGAGGAGGGCCTGGGTGAGGGTGAGGTCGTCGGCCCCCCGGGGCCCGTGTCCGCTGCGGGAACGGGCGTGGATCGCCGCGTTGATCAGCTCCGTCCAGGCGCGCTGGAACTCCTCGAGCCCGACATGGCGCTCGGGACCGACACCTTCGGACTCGCGGGTGCGCTCGGCCGCGGCGCCGCTGTCGGAGGCACAGAGCCGCTCGGCGCCGGACTCAAGGGTCTCGTCGGACACGAAACGTTCCTCGCAGGCTGGACGGGCACCGCGGGGCCGGTCCGGTCCGCGCGGTGGTTTGACGTTTGTGTAGTCTAGCTATTAAATAGCCTGTGCACACAAGTTACGTAGATCCTTGCCCCCTCACACCGTAGTGACACCCCGTCCACGCATCCGGTTGTGGGCGAATCGGTCTGCTGCTGGGGGCAGCGGACGTCCGCCCGAAACACCGGGCGGGCCCGGACCAATCCGGGAGGGGCGCATTGACAACAGTGCTGATCGCGCATTTCATCGCAGCGGCGATCGCGCCCTTACTGGTCCGGCTGTGGGGCCGTAACGCGTTCCTCGCCCTGGCCGTCGTGCCCGGTGCCGCCACCGTCTGGGCCCTCTTCCAGCTCCCCACCATCCTCGGCGGCGGGGCGCTCTCCGGCTCCGTCGAATGGGCCCCCGCGTTCTCCCTGCGCCTGGGCCTGCACATGGACGTCCTCGGCCTGGTGATGACCCTCATCGCCGCCGGCGTGGGCACCCTGATCCTGGTCTACTGCGCGCGCTACTTCAGCGACTCCGAGCCCGGCCTGGGCCGGTTCGCGGGCGTGTTCGTCGCCTTCGCCGGGGCCATGCTCGGCCTCGTCCTGGCCGACGACCTCATCCAGCTGTTCGTGTACTGGGAGCTGACCACGGTCTTCTCCTACCTGCTCATCGGGCACAGCACGGAGCTGAAGGAGAGCCGCCGCTCGGCCATGACGGCCCTGACCGTCACCACCTTCGGCGGGCTCACCATGCTCGTCGGCATGATCATGCTCGGCGAGACCGCCGGGACCTACGTCATCTCCGAGATCGTCGCCGCTCCCCCCGAGGGCGTCCTCATCGAGGTGGCCCTGGGCCTGATCATGGTCGGCGCGATGTCCAAGTCCGCCCTGTTCCCCTTCAGCCTGTGGCTCCCCGCCGCCATGCGCGCGCCCACGCCGGTCTCCGGCTACCTGCACGCGGCGGCGATGGTCAAGGCGGGCGTCTACCTGGTCGCCCGCCTCACCCCGGCGTTCCCCGACTCCGCCGTGTGGACCTCGATGGCCCTGGGCTTCGGCGTGCTCACCATGGTCCTGGGCGGCTGGAAGGCGCTGCGCCAGTACGACCTCAAGCTGGTCCTGGCCTACGGCACCATCAGCCAGCTCGGCTTCCTCATCGCCCTGCTGGGCACCGGCACCCGGGCCGCGGCCCTGGCCGGCATCTCCATGCTCATCGCGCACTCGCTGTTCAAGGCCCCCCTGTTCCTCGTGGTCGGCATCATCGACCACGGCACCGGGACCCGCGACCTGCGCGAGCTCTCGGGGCTGCGCAAGTCCATGCCGGGCACCTTCTGGACGTCGGTGCTAGCCCTGGCCTCCATGGCCGGCCTGCCGCCCATGCTGGGCTTCGCCGCCAAGGAGCTGGCCTTCGGCGCCTACGAGGGCGGTGTCGCCGACACCGTCGTGCTCGTCGGCATGGTCGTCGGCTCCACCCTCACGGTCGCCTACACCCTGCGTTTCCTGTGGGGCGCGTTCTTCGACAAGCCGGACGTGGCACCCACCCCGGTGCACGGCCCCGGGCCGCTGTTCCTGGCCCCGGCGGCGCTGATGGCGGGCCTGAGCCTGCTCGGCGGACCGCTCTCGTCCTGGATCGACCCGCTGCTCGCGCTGTACGCCGACTCCGTTCCGCTCGCGCCCGGCGCCTACGAGACGCACCTGGCCCTGTGGCACGGCTTCGAGCTGCCGCTGCTGCTGTCCGCGGTCTGCCTCGCCGGCGGCTTCCTGCTGTTCCGGGTCCGCAGCACGGTCGTCTGGATCGGCACCCGCGCCTCGGTGGTCGACCCCGACCGGGTCTACCGGCGGATGCTCGCCGGGCTGGAGAACCTGGCCCTCCAGGTCACCGGTAGCACCCAGCGCGGTTCGCTGCCGGTCTACCTCGGCACCATCCTGGTCAGCCTGGTCGTCGTGGCCGGGTACTGGGTCATCTCCGAGCCCATCTGGGACGGCGACTACCCGCCGGTCCGCCTGTGGGACACGCCGATCCAGATCATCCCGGCCGTGATCATCGCCGCCACCGCCCTGCTGACCCTGTTCATGCGGCGGCGCCTGTTCGCGGTGATCCTCGTCGGCACCGGCGGCTACGGCATGGCGGCCATGTTCTACCTGCTGGGCGCCCCGGACCTCGCGCTCACCCAGTTCCTGGTCGAGACCGTCAGCCTGGTGGTCTTCGTCCTGGTGCTGCGCCGCTTCCCCAGCCACTTCTCGGCGCCCGCGCTCAAGGGCCGCCGGGTGTGGAACCTGGCCATCGGCGTCTCCACCGGCACCCTGGTCGCCGCCATGACCTGGTTCGCCCTGGCGGGCCGCCAGGAGACGTCGATCTCCGAGCTGTACCCGGAGGCCGCCAAGGAGGCCGGCGGCTACAACATCATCTCCGTGCTGCTGGTGGACGTCCGATCCTGGGACACCATGGGCGAGATCTCCGTGCTCGTCGCCGCGGCCGCCGGTGTGGCCAGCCTGATGTTCGTCCGCCGCACCCAGCCGCGCAAGGCGCCCGGCGGCGTGATGGCCGTGTCGGTCACGTCCGCGGGCCAGGAGCCCGCCGAGGGCCGGACCCGGATCGACCTGGGCGGGCTGCGGATGGCCCCGGAGAGCCTGCACGTCAAGCCCCAGTGGAACCACACCTGGCTCCCGGGCGCGGACGCGCTGCCCACCGAGCGCCGGTCGGTCATCTTCGAGGTGGTCTCGCGCTTCCTGTTCCCGGTGATCATGGTGATCTCCGTGTACCTGCTGCTGACCGGGCACGGCGCGGTCGGCGGCGGCTTCGCGGGCGGCATCGTCGCCGGCCTGGCGTTCATCGTCCGGTACCTGGCGGGCGGCCGGTACGAGCTGTACAACACCGCGTGGGTGCAGCCCGGCGTGCTGATCGGCCTGGGCCTGGCCATCTCCACGGGCGTCGCGATCGGCGGCGCGATCTTCGGCGACGAGGTCCTCGCGGGCGGGGACTTCTACGTGAACCTGTGGATCCTGGGCGAACCGCACATCACCGTGTCCCTCTTCTTCGACATCGGGGTGTACCTGCTGGTCATCGGCCTGATCCTGGACATCCTGCGCAGTCTCGGCGCCCGCATCGACGAGCAGATCGAGCGGGACGCGGCCCGGGCCCGGGCGACCGCCCGGCCCGGCGCCCCCGAGCCCGCCGAGGAGGTCACCTCGTGAACGATTCGCCCAGCCTCACCCTCGTCCTGCTGATCGGCGTGCTCGTCGCGGTCGGGGTGGTGCTCCTGCTGGAGCGCAGCCTCAGCCGGGTGCTGCTCGGCTTCATCGTGCTCAGCAACGGCGTCAACCTGATGATCCTGGCCATGGCCGGGACCATGGGCGGGCCCCCGGTGCTGTGGTTCAGCGAACCGCACGAGATGACCGACCCGCTGCCGCAGGCGATGATCCTGACGGCCATCGTCATCACCCTGGGTGTGACGGCGTTCCTGCTCGCCATGGCCTACCGGAGCTGGCAGCTGGAGGGCAACGACGAGGTCCAGGACGACGCCGAGGACCTCCGGATCGTCCAGGGCGAGGGCCGCCGCGCGCTGCGCCGGCGCTTCGTGCGCGAACGCCGCCGCCTCAAGGCCGACATCCGGCGCCAGCGGGCGGAGCTCCAGGCGACCATCGCCGCGGCCGACGCCCAGGAGCTGGCCGAGCAGGCCCGCATCAAGGCCGAGATCGCCCGCGCCCAGGCCGAGCTGGCCCGCTACGAGGTCGAGGTCGAGGAGAGCGGGATCGATGAGCAGTCCCAGGAGACCATGCGCCGTCTCAGCGACCGGGCGGAGACCATGACCGCCCAGGTGCAGGAGCTGCGCGGACGCATCCGCCTGGGCCGCAGGCGGCTGCGCGAGCACCGCCGGGCCGACCGGGCCGCCGAACGCGAGCTGTGGCGCGAGCTGCGCCGCCGCGTGCGGGCCCAGCGCCGCCAGGCCGCCCAGACCATGCGGGCCGAGCGCGAGCGCCTGGCCCGCGCCGAGGACAGCGACCTGCAGGGGAGTGACTGAGCATGAGCTGGGACTACTTCGCGGGTCTCATCCACTACCTCATCCCGCTCCCGGTGGTGGTGCCGCTGTTCGCGGCCGGCGTCAAGCTGGCCATGGGCAGCCGCTGGCCCAAGGTCCAGCAGTGGCTGAGCATCATCGCGCTGACGTTCGTGCTGTTCGTCGGGTTCGTCCTGATGCTCGGCGCGGACGCCCTGGGACCGCAGGTCGTGCAGGTGGGCGGCTGGGACGCGCCGATCGGCATCACCCTGGTGGCGGACCGGCTGTCCGCGCTCATGGTGACGGTGTCGTCGGCGATCACCCTGGCCGTGCTGGTGTACTCCATCGGTCAGGGAATGGCCAGCCGGGCCGAGGTGGCGCCGCTGTCGGTGTACCAGCCCACGTACCTGATCCTGGTCGCCGGCGTCTCCAACGCCTTCCTCGCCGGCGACCTGTTCAACCTGTACGTCGGCTTCGAGATCCTGCTGACCGCCAGCTACGTGCTGCTGACCCTGGGCGGGACGCAGTCGCGCATCCGGGCGGGCGCCATCTACGTGGTGGTGTCCCTGCTGTCGTCGGTGCTGTTCCTCATCGCGATCGCGCTGACCTTCGGCGCGACCGGCACCGTCAACATGGCCCAGCTCGCCGAGCGGCTGCCGGAGCTGGACGGGCACCTCAAGATCGTGCTCCAGGTGATGCTGCTCTTCGCGTTCGGCATCAAGGCCGCGGTGTTCCCGCTGGCCGCCTGGCTCCCCGACTCCTACCCGACGGCCCCGGCCCCGGTCACCGCGGTGTTCGCGGGCCTGCTCACCAAGGTCGGCGTGTACGCCATCATCCGCGCGCACACGCTCTTCTTCCCGGGCGAGGACCTGAACAACCTGCTCATGTGGGTGGCGCTGGCGACCATGATCATGGGCATCCTGGGCGCCGTGGCGCAGACGGACATCAAGCGTCTGCTGTCGTTCACACTGATCAGCCATATCGGGTACATGGTGTTCGGTGTGGGGCTGGGCAGCCAGCTGGGCCTGGCGGGCGCGGTGTTCTACATCGCCCACCACATCACGGTGCAGACCACGCTGTTCCTGACCACCGGTCTGATCGAGCGCCGAGGGGGGTCCACGAACCTGGACGACCTGGGCGGCCTGATCCGGATCGCGCCGCTGCTGGCCGTGCTGTTCTTCGTCCCGGCGATGAACCTGGGCGGCATCCCGCCGCTGTCGGGCTTCCTGGGCAAGATCGGCCTGCTCCAGGCCGGTGTGCAGGCGGGCACCCCGCTGGCCTACCTGCTGGTGGGCGCGTCGGTGCTGACCAGCCTGCTGACCCTGTACGTGATCGCCCGGGTGTGGAACTACGCGTTCTGGCGGGCGCCCTCCGAGGGCAAGGTCGCCGACCCCGGGACCGTGCTGGAGGACACCGAGGCGGACGACTCCTCGACCGCGGCCCTGGGCCCGGGCGAGGCCGTGGGCCCGTCCTCCCGCATCGGCGGCACGACCACGGTGTCCACCCCCCTGGTGACCTCGGTGGCCCTGCCCAAGACCATGGTCGGCGCCACGATCGGCCTGGTGGTGTTCGGCCTGGCCCTGACGGTGTTCGCGGGTCCGCTGATCACCTACTCCGCGGAGGCGGCCACGGAGCTGCTGGCCCGCACCCCCTACATCGAGGCCGTCCTGGGAGGTGACCGCTGATGGACCGGCGCACCGCGAAGAAGGTCGGGGCGATGGCGCTGCGGCGGCGCCTGGGCAAGGTCCAGGTCCCCGTGGCGCTGGGCATGACCCTGGTCTGGCTGCTGCTGTTCAACGGGTTCCAGTGGCGCTGGGAGTCGCTGGGCCTGTTCGTGCTGGGCTTCCTGGTGTCGGTGGCGATCATGCTGGTGTTCCCGCTGCCGCCGATCGTCCCGGGGTTCCGCTTCCGCCCGCTCCCCCTGGCGCACCTGGTCCTGCACGTCGTGGGGAAGATGTTCACGGCGAGCCTGCAGGTGACCCGCCAGGTGTTCGCACCCGGCGAGGTGCGCAGCTCGGTGGTGGCCGTGCCGATGCGCACGCAGTCGGACCTGATGCTGGTGTGCACCGCCATCGCGAGTTCGATCATCCCGGGCACGGTCATCGTCGAGGTCTCGCGCGACGAGTGGATCCTGTACGTCCACGTGCTGGGCGCGGCCGACGAGGAGGGCATGGAGACGGGGATCCGGGACGTCTTGGTCCTGGAACGGCTCCTCGTCCGGGCCCTCGGCACCCGTGAGGACATCCAGGCCCTGGAGGCGGCGTCGCCCTCCGGGAAGGAGAGCGCATGAACACCCTGTGGACCGTCATCGCCGTCCTGCTCGCCCTCGCGTCCCTGCTGAGCATGGTGCGCCTGCTGCTGGGCCCGAGCATCCTGGACCGGGCGCTCTCGGTGGACGTGCTGCTCGCCTCGGCGCTGGTCGGCCTGGGCGCCTACGCCGCGTTCCACCGCGACCCCACGGTCCTGCCGACCCTGATGGTGCTGTCGCTGGTGGGCTTCGTGGCGACGATCAGCATCGCGAAGTTCGTCGCCCGCCGCCCGGAGGAGCACGTGTCCACCCCGACCGACGTCGTCCACCCGGTCCCGGGTGCCCCGTCGGCCGACGAGGAAGGAGGGCGCCCGTGAGCGAGGAAATCGTCACGGTCCTCGACTGGATCGCGATCCTGTGCCTGCTGGCGGGGGCCCTGCTGTCGGTCGTGGCCGCGGTGGGCCTGATCCGCTTCCCCGACCTGCTGTCCCGGATGCACACCGCGGCCAAGCCGCAGGTGCTGGGGATGCTGCTGGTGCTGGTGGGGATCGGGCTGCGCCTGGTGCCGGTGGAGGAGACCAACGTGTTCAACGTCGGGACCCTGCTGCTGGTGGGCCTGTTCCAGATCGTCACGATCCCGGTGGCCGGGCACATCGCCGCCCGGGTGGGCTACCGTACCGGGCGCATCCGCGAGGACCTGCTGGTCCACGACGAACTCGGCGAGCGCCTGGCCCGCAAGCGCGAGGAGGACGCCGCCCGGTCGGCGGAGTGAGGGACCGCACGCGGACGGGCCCGGGGGTGGTCCCCCGGGCCCGCCGCTCCCTCCCCTCGGGGAACGGGCCGTCCCGGACGGCGGTCCGGGCGGCGCCGTGGTCGGTCACGGGAGGCGCTCGGCCTCCGCGTCGGTCATCAGCCGGGAGCGGATGAGGAACCGGTTCCCGGTCGGCGCCTCCAGCGAGAACCCCGCCCCGCGCCCGGGGACGACGTCGATGGTCAGGTGGGTGTGCCTCCACAGTTCGAACTGGGAGCGGGACATCCACACCGGCACCGGCTCGGGCGTCCCCGGGTCCAGGTCGCCCAGGTGCACGTCCGAGGCCCCGGTGCGGAACTCCCCGGCCGGGTAGCACATGGGCGAGCTGCCGTCGCAGCACCCGCCGGACTGGTGGAACATCAGCGGCCCGTGCTCGGCCCGCAGCTCGCGGAGCAGGGCGGCGGCCGCGTCGGTGACGGCCACCCGCTCCACGTCGGCCCCGGCGTCCATCAGAAGAACCCCAGCGCCTCGTCGGAGTAGCTGACCAGCAGGTTCTTGGTCTGCTGGTAGTGGTCGAGCATCATCTTGTGGTTCTCGCGCCCGATCCCGGACTGCTTGTAGCCGCCGAACGCGGCGTGCGCCGGGTAGGCGTGGTAGTTGTTCACCCACACCCGGCCCGCCTGGATGTCGCGGCCCGCCCGGTAGGCGGTGTTGCCGTCGCGGGACCACACGCCCGCGCCGAGGCCGTACAGGGTGTCGTTGGCGGTCTTGATCGCGTCGGCGTAGCCCTCGAACCGGGTCACCGACACCACCGGCCCGAAGATCTCCTCCTGGAAGATGCGCATGGTGTTGTCGCCCTCGAACACGGTCGGGGCCACGTAGTACCCGCCGGACAGGGACCCGCCCGGGTCGACGCGCTCGCCCCCGGCGAGGACCTTGGCGCCCTCCTGCCGGCCGATGTCGATGTAGGACAGGATCTTCTCCAGCTGGTCGTTGCTGGCCTGGGCGCCGACCATGGTCTCGGTGTCCAGCGGGTCGCCCTGCTTGATGCGGCCGACCCGCTCCAGGGCGTCGCCCAGGAAGGAGTCGTAGATGGACGACTGGATCAGCGCCCGGGAGGGGCAGGTGCACACCTCGCCCTGGTTGAGCGCGAAGAGCGTGAAGCCCTCCTGGGCCTTGTCGTAGTAGGAGTCGCGGGCCGCGGCCACGTCCTCGAAGAAGATGTTGGGGCTCTTGCCGCCCAGCTCCAGGGTGACCGGGATGAGGTTCTCCGAGGCGTACTGCATGATCAGGCGCCCGGTGGTGGTCTCGCCGGTGAAGGCGACCTTGCGCACCCGCGGGCTGCTCGCCAACGGCTTGCCCGCCTCCACGCCGAACCCGTTGACGATGTTGAGCACGCCGGGCGGCAGCAGGTCGCCGATGAGCTCGGCCAGGAGCAGGATCGACGCCGGGGTCTGCTCGGCGGGCTTGAGCACGACGGCGTTGCCCGCGGCCAGCGCGGGCGCCAGCTTCCAGGTGGCCATGAGCAGCGGGAAGTTCCACGGGATGATCTGGCCGACCACGCCCAGCGGCTCCTGGAAGTGGTAGGCGACGGTGTCCCCGTCGATCTGGGAGGTGTGGCCCTCCTGGGCGCGCACGGCCCCGGCGAAGTAACGGAAGTGGTCGACGGCCAGCGGCAGGTCCGCGGCCAGGCACTCGCGGACCGGCTTGCCGTTCTCCCAGGATTCGGCGACGGCGAGGCGCTCCAGGTTCTCCTCGATGCGGTCGGCGATCCGGTTGAGGACCACGGCGCGCTCGGCCGCGGAGGTGCGGCCCCAGGCGGGGGCGGCCCCGTGGGCGGCGTCGAGGGCGAGCTCGATGTCCTCGGCGGTGCCGCGCGCCACCTCGGTGAAGACCTGGCCGGTGGCGGGGGCGGGGTTCTCGAAGTAGCGGCCCTTGACGGGCTTGACCCACTCGCCGCCGATCCAGTTCTCGTAGCGGGGGGCGTACTCCACGACGCTGCCGGGCTGTCCGGGGGGAGCGTACACGACCATGGTGAGCCTCCTTCTGCGCCGGGCGTGGGCCCGGCGTCCGTCAACGGGGTTCAACGGTCGTGACGCTAGTCACACCTACGTTGCGAGCACGTTGCAGTCGTGTCGCCGCGGGGAGTGCTCAGGCGCCCAGGCGGCGCAGCCGTCCGCGCAGTGCGGCGTGGCCGGGCGATCCGGGGTCCAGGGAGCGCAGCACCGCGCCCAGCACGCGGGGGTCGTCGCGCCACTCCGGGTGTTCGGCCCAGGCCAGCAGGGCGCGGGGGTCCCTCTCCCCGTCGAGCGCGCCGATCAGCTCGGCGTCCAGGACCTCGCGGATCTCGACCACGCCCGGCGCCTCCGAGCCGGGCAGCACCGGCCCCCGGTAGGCGTGCAGGGCTCCGGTCCGGTCGCCGCGGGACAGCCGCTCGCGCACGGCGTCGGCGTCGGTGGGCAGCGGGCGCAGCAGCCGGTAGGGGCGCGAGGCCAGCAGGCCGTGGCCGATCAGGCGGCGCAGCCGGGACATCTCGGCGCGGACCGTCACCGGGGCGCCGTCGCGCTCGTGCAGCCGGGCGCCCAGGGCCGCGCCGCTCAGCCCGCGCGGGGCGGACGACAGCAGCAGGAGGATCTCGGAGTGGCGGGCGCTCAGCTCCGTGGCGCGCCCGTCCACGGTGAGCCGGGCGCCGTCGCGGCCCAGGACCTCCAGCAGGAGGTGGTCGGGCGGCCGTACCGGGGTGTCCGGGGACGGGCGCGGGCCGGGCAGCGCCCCGGAGATGCGCAGGGCCCTCAGCTCCATCTCGGCCGCGGTGGCCGCGGCCCGTACCAGGGCCAGCGCCTGGGGCGAGGCCACCTGGTCCTCGCCGGTGATGTCGAGGACGCCCAGCAGCGCCCCGGTGTCGGGGTCGTGCAGGGGCGCCGCCGAGCAGCTCCACGGCTGGACGCTGCGGGCGAAGTGCTCGCTGGCGAACACCTGGACCTCGTGGTCCAGGGCGAGCGCGACGCCGGGGGCGTTGGTGCCGGCCGACCGTTCGTGCCAGTTGGCGCCCTCGACGAAGCGCATCTCCTCCGCCCTGCTGCGCAGCCGGTGGTCGCCCTCCACCCACAGCAGCCGGCCCGCGGCGTCGCCGACGGCGACGATCTGCGGTCCCGGCGCGGTGTCCAGCAGCAGCCTTCGCAGCAGCGGCAGGGTGGCGGCCAGCGGGTGGGCCTCGCGGTAGTCGGCCAGGGCGGGTCCGGACAGCTCGATGCGCGGGGAGATGCCGTCCGGGTCGATGCCTAGGCGGGCACTGCGCCGCCAGGACTCGCCGACGACCGTGCGCACGGTGCCGTGCAGCAGGCCGGAGCCGGTGAAGTCCTCGTGGGCGCGCGCGACGTCCCTGCGCACGGCGTCGGGATCGGCGTCCCACGGCCAGGCGTTCCACGTCCGGGACATGTGCGACCTCCCCTGCGCGCGAGGCGGTGCCGGGCCACGGCGCGGCCCGGCCCGGCTCACCCCCGTTGAGGTGGGGATCCCACGATTCAAACCGGCCGCGGGGCCCGTGACAAGGGGTTCCGCGGAACGGGCGACGGATCGTCCCCCTATGTCACCCCTTGTCGCCGATGTGCGCGCGGCTGGGAACCGGTCGGGGATCGGCGGGCAGGGCGGCGAGGGCGACGGTGAGCGCGACGCGCGCTTGGGGCTCGTGCAGGCGCAGGTCGGCGACGCCGCGCAGGCGCCGCAGCCGGTAGCGGACCGTGTTGGGGTGCACGCCCAGCATCTCGGCGGCGACGGCCGGGTCGCCGTGCGCGTACAGCCAGGCCCGCAGCGTCCGTGTGTACTCGGTCCCCTGGTCCGCGTCGTGGCGGGCCAGCACCGCCACCGGGTTGCGGCCGGGCAGCCGCCCGGCCTCGGCGGACAGCCGCAGGCGGCGGAGCAGGACCTCGTCCCAGGCGTCGTCGTACACCACCGGGGCGGCGCCGTCCCCCGCCAGGATCAGGCACTCGTCGGCCTCCTGGCGGCTGGCGGGCAGGTCCCCCGCGCGGGCCGCGCCGCCCACCCCGGCGGACACGCCCGGGCGGGCGGGCAGGCCGCGCACCGTGGCGCGGACCCACTCCAGGGCCGGGGCGATCTCCCCGGCGCAGGGCAGCACCGTGTAGACGGTGGTCCCCAGCAGGGTGCTGCGCCCCGGGCGCGACCAGCCGAACCCGGTGGTGACCTGCTCGAACAGGTGCAGGACGGCGTCGTCGGGCGGTGCGGCCCGGGCGTGCAGCGCGATGACCCGCAGCCCGTCGGCGGGCAGGCCGATCCGGTCGACGGCCCGCTCGGGGTCCTCCGACCCCTCCAGCAGGTCGATGACCGACTCCGACTCCACCTGGCGCTCCAGGTCGCTGCTCACCCGGGCGCGCAGCATGTGCAGGCCCACCGTGCGGGCGCCCTCGCTGAGCGCCCGGGCCCGCTCCGCGTCCAGGGGCGTGTCCCCGGCCGCCCACAGCGAGCCGAGGAGCTCGCGGCCCACCCGGATCGGCACGGCGGTGCGACCGCCCATCCCGAACTCCGGCAGGGCGGGCACGTACAGCGGTCCGTCGGCGGCGGCCAGCCGGGCGGCCGTCCCGTCGGACTCCAGGCGGTCGCGGATCCCGGCGGGGGCGCGCCGGGCGATGACGGTGTCACGGCGGGCCCGGTCGGTGTCGGCCTGCTCGGCGGAGTAGGCGACCACCCGCCAGGCCCGGTCCTCGATGACGACGGGCGAGCCGACCTCCGCGGCGACGGTGTCGGCCAGGGCGAAGAGGTCGCTGGGACCGCGCCCGGACTCCGTCTCGCGGCCCTCCAGCACCAGCCCGTAGACGATGCCCGAGATCTGGCTCCAGGACACGGCGGGCTCGACCACGACCATGGCAATGCCGCGTTCGTGCAGCTCGGCGCGGATCTCGGCGCCGGGCCCGGTGGCGGAGCGGACGATGACGACGACGGCGCGGGCCTGCTCGGCCAGCCGCAGGGCGGTGGCGGAGGCGTCGATCCCCACCGCGAGGAAGGCGTCGCCCAGGGGCGGCGCGTCGTCCGTGGGGTCGTGCATGGCGACGCTGCGCAGCTCGCGGCGGCGCAGGCGGCCGTCGCCCACCAGGTGGGCTCCGTAGCCGCCCAGGACGTTGACGAGCCGGTCGAGGTTGATCACCGCACCGCCTCCCCCGTTGTCGGAGCACGACAAGAACCCGCACCGTGATTGTCCTCCCACGATAACGGGTCGCCCGCCGCCGCTGGACACACTCAAGTCGAGGGACAGCGCCCCCGACCCTCGCGTACTCCCATCCGCGCCACGGACAGCGTCCGTGGCGCTTGTTCGTGAAGACAAGGAACGTCCCATGCACAAGACCACCGACACCTGGATGACCCGGGAGGCGTACGAGCGGCTCAAGGAGGAGCTGCGGGTGCTGAGCACACTCCCCGAGGACGACATCGGAACGGGTTCCGGATCGGACGACGGGGGCGCGGGGGGCATCATCCCCGCGCCCCGCTACATTCACGACCCGGCCGTGCGCCTGGCCCGGGTGCAGACGATCGAGCGGCTGCTGCGCGAGGCCGTGGTCGAGGAGGCGGCGCCCGACGACGGGGTGGCCGCGCCCGGCAAGGTGCTGACGATCCGCTACGACGACGAGGAGGACACCGAGGAGTTCCTGCTCGGCGTCCGGGACGCCTCGGTGGCGGACGCGGTGACGGTGTACTCGCCGCAGTCGCCGCTGGGGGAGGCCCTGCTGGGGGCCGTGCGCGGCGAGCGGCGGACCTTCACCTCCCCGCGCGGGGCGGTGATCGGGGTGACGCTGGTGGACGCCGCCCCCTACCGCTCGGCACGCTGACCCCGCCCCGGGGCGGCCGTCCCGGCCGCCCCGCCCCCTTTTTTCCGCCTCCCTCCTTGACATCCTCCGATTGTGAGTGTGTACTCACATACATAAGCGGAACCGAAGCGGCCCGAAGTGCCGCGGACGCCTCTCCGCACTCACGGCCGAACCCGGCCGGACCGTACTGTTGCCCGACCCCGGTCGGGCTCTTTTCGGCCCCGGCAAGTGAGTGAGCACTCACAAACTAACCCCCGAAGAAGGAGCCACCGATGACCGCCACCGGACACACCGCCCGCACCACCCTCGAAGCCGTCCTGCACGGCCCCGGCGCGGCCGAGGAGATCACCCTGCGCCGCCGCACCCTGGAGCCCCTCGCACCCGGCGGCGCCCTGGTCCGGGTGGAGGCCACCGGCGTCTCCTTCGCCGAGCAGCAGATGCGCCGCGGCAAGTACTACGACCAGCCGCCCTTCCCGTTCGTGCCCGGCTACGACCTGGTCGGCCGGGTGGAGGAGGTCGGACCGGGCGCCGACCCGGCCCTGGTCGGGCGCCGGGTGGCCGCCCTCACCAAGACCGGCGGCTGGGCCGACCGGGTCGCCCTGCCCGCCGCCGACCTGGTCCCCGTCCCTGACGGGGTGGACCCGGCCGACGCCGAGGCCGCCGTGGTCAACGGGGTCACCGCGTACCGCATGCTGCACCGGCTCGCCCGGGTGCGGCGGGGCGACACCGTGGTCGTGCTGGGCGCCAACGGCGGGGTCGGCTCGCTGCTCGTCCAGATGGCCCGCCGCGCCGGGGCCACCGTCGTCGGCACCGCCTCGGCCCGGCACCTGGAGGCGGTCCGTGTCCTGGGCGCGCTGCCCGTCGACCGCCGGGACCCGGACATGTACGCGCGCATCCGTGAACTGGCCCCCGACGGCGCGGACGCCGTGTTCGACCACGTGGGCGGGCCCGCCATCACCGACTCCTTCCAGCTGCTGGCCCCCGGCGGGACCCTGGTGTCCTACGGCACCGCCGCCACCCGCGACGAGCAGGGCAACGCGCGGATGCCCGTGCTGGCCCTGTTCGGCCGGCTGCTGCTGTGGAACGCGCTCCCCAACCGGCGCGGCGCGCACTTCTTCAACCTCTGGCAGGGGCACCGCTCCCCCGAGCGCTACCGCCGCCTGCTGGCCGAGGACCTGGGCGCGGTGTTCGCCCTGCTGGCCGAGGGGGCCGTCGCCCCGCCGGTCGCCGCCCGGGTCCCGCTGGAGGAGATCGACCGCGCGATCGCGCTGGCCGAGTCCGGCACCGTCGTCGGCAAGGTCGTCGTCGTGCCCGCGGGACGGGACTGACCGGGCCCGGGCCCGTAGGATGCTCGGCATGGGGCAGGAGCAGGGGACGGCGCGTACCGCGCTGCTCTCGTACGGGATGACCGCCCTGTTCACCGCGCTGCTGTGGCGGGAGTGGGAGCGGGCCGCGGCCGACTCCGCCCTGTCCCAGGGCGCCACCGTCGCGGCCCTGGGCGTGTACCTGCTGGGGTGCGCGTCCCTGCCCGCGGCCGCGCCGCTGCTCGGCCGCACCGCGCGGACGGCCGCCTGCGCCCTGCTCCTCCTGCTCGGCTGCGGCCTGGTCGCCGCGGTGGGGCCCCAGCACTCCTGGATCACGATGTTCGCGCTGGCCGCCTGCGCGACCGCCCTGCCGCTGGCCCTGTCCCTGGGCGCGACCGCCCTGGTGCTGGCCGGGGTCGGCACCGCCGCGCTGGCCACCGGCCGGACCGAGGGGCAGCTGGGCGGCCTCGTGGTCATCGCCTCGGTGTCGGTGGCCGTGGCACTGGCCGTCCGCCTGGTGGAGGCCAACGCCGAACTGCGGCGCGGCCGCGACCAGGCGGCCCAGCTCGCGGTCCTGCGCGAGCGCGAGCGGTTCTCCCGCGACCTGCACGACCTGCTCGGCCACAGCCTCACCACGATCGTGGTCAAGGCCGGCGCGGGCCGCCGCATCCTGGAGGCCACCGGGGACACCGCACGGGCCGCGGCCGAACTGCGCGACCTGGAGGACCTGGGCCGCCGCTCGCTGGCGGAGGTCCGCGAGGCCGTCGCCGGGACGCGGCGGGTCACCCTGGCCGGGGAGCTGCTGCGCGCCGGGGCCGCGCTGGCCGCCGCCGACGTGGAGCTGCGCGTCCCCGGGGAGGTCCCCTCCGGCGGCGACGAGGTGCTCGGGTACGCGGTGCGCGAGGCCGTCACCAACGTGGTCCGCCACGCGGGCGCCGGCCGTGTGGAGATCTCCACCGGCCCCGGCTGGGTGGAGGTCCGCGACGACGGGCGCGCCGGCCGGGTCGTCCCCGGCAACGGGCTGGCCGGGCTGGAGCGCAGGCTGGCCGAGCGCGGCGGTACGCTCACCCTCTCCCCCACGCCCGACGGAGGGCTCACCCTCCGCGCCGAGGTTCCCGTCGAAGAGAGCGGAGGACGCCCGTGATCCGGGTACTGGTCGCCGACGACCAGGCGATGGTGCGCGGGGCCCTGGCCACCGTGCTCGACCTGGAGCCCGACATCGAGGTGGTGGCCCGTGCCGAGACCGGCGCGCGGGCGCTGGAGCTGGCCCGCGAGGTCCGGCCCGACGTCGCCCTGCTGGACGTGCGGATGCCCGGGGGCGACGGCATCGAGGTGTGCGCCGAGCTGACCCGTGTCCTGCCGGACTGCCGGGTGCTGATGTGCACCACGTTCGGCCGCCCCGGCTACCTGACCCGGGCGCTGCGGGCGGGGGCGGGCGGGTTCGTGGTCAAGGACGCCTCACCCGAGGACCTGGTGGACGCCGTCCGCCGGGTGCACCGCGGGCTGCGGGTGGTCGACCCCGACCTGGCCGTGGCCTCGCTGACCCACGGCACCAGCCCGCTGACGCCGCGCGAGCGCGAGGTGCTGGCCGCGGTGCTGAACGGCGGCGACGACGTGGCGGCGCTGGCCCGTTCCCTGGGGATGAGCCAGGGCACCCTGCGCAACCACCTGTCGTCGGCCATCGGCAAGACCGGGACCCGGACCCGCGCCGAGGCGGCCAGGGTCGCCGAGGAGCACGGCTGGCTCTGACGGGGTTCAGGCGTCGGGCTTGGACAGCGAGGCGTTGATGTTGCCGACCCGGCCGAGGTGGTCGAAGGTGACACGGGCCTCCAGCCCGGGCACGGACAGGAGCAGCGTGCCCCGCTCCTCGTCGGTGAACCTCGGGGACAGGCCCCGCAGGCGGCCGTACGTGTACAGGGCCCGCTTGTGGTCGGTCAGCCGCAGATCCATCAGCCCCTGCTGGATGACCCGCATGACCCTGGTGGGCTCGGGCTCGGGCAGCCGCAGCTCGGGGTGCTCGATGATGAACGCCACCCGGGTGCCGCCGCCCACCTCGCCGTTGTAGGAGAACCAGCGGCCGGTGAGGAGCTTGGCCGCGTCGGTCAGCTGGCCGACCACCAGGGGCACCTCCCGGGGGGCGCCGGGCAGGGCGTCGAAGGGCACCTCGGCGGCGGCCAGCTCGGGGACGTCGTGCTCCCGGCCGAAGTCGCGGACGGCGGCGCTCAGCGCGGTCAGGTCCGAACGGAAGCCGGAGGGGTTGGCCCAGCCCCACATCCAGGAGCCCGGCCCGGGTGCCGCGCTGCCCAGCAGGTGGAAGCGGTCGCAGACCAGGGGGCGCTCGCCGGAGAACTCGAACCGGCCCTCCTGGAGGTCCACGTTCCAGCTGTGCTCGCCGATGAACTCCTGGAAGTGCAGCTGGTGCTCGAAGGACATCAGGGCGGCGTCGTCGAGCATGTCGGGGAGAGTGTGCTTGCTCATGCCCGCGATGCTATGCACCGTGTCCGACACGACCGGAAGCCGGGGCCGGGCGGTGCCCGGCCCCGGCGTGTCGTCCCACCTCGCGGGCCCGCCTCAGACGTCTTGGCGGCGGACGGCCCGGTCCGCGGCGAACAGGACCAGGGCGCTCCAGGCGACCAGGACGAGCGCGGCGGCCGCCGGGTGGGGCCCGTCGGGGCCGGCGATCCCGGCCAGGGAGTGCAGGGCCTCCCCCGGCAGCACCGGCAGCAGAAGGCTCCCGCCGGGGATCCATCCGGCCAGGGTCGGGGCCACCAGCAGCGCCAGGGCGGCGACCACACCGCCCGCCGTGGAACGGGTCCACAGCGCCCCGGCGGTGGCCACCAGCGCGTGGAACGGCGCCATCAGCGCGGCCCCCGCGACCGCCCGCCACACCGCCGGGTCGGCGGCGTCCCAGACGGGCAGTCCGGCGCCGGACAGGACCAGCAGTGAGACCAGGGCCGCCCCGACCGCCGCGACCAGGGCCACGGCCCCGGCGGCCGCGGCCACGGTGACGGCGCGGGCGAGGAGCACCCGGCCCCGGTCCGGGGTGACGGTGAAGGTCGTGCGGATCATGCCGGTGGCGTACTCGCCGCCCACCGCGGCGGCCGCCAGCACGGTCAGCACCAGCGCGGCGGCGTCCGCCCCCAGCAGGGAGGCGGTCAGCACGTCGAAGGCGGGCTGGTCGGCCAGAGGCACGCCGGTGGTCGGCTCCAGGGTCAGGCAGAACACGGCGGCGACCGCGAGCGCCAGCCCGACGGCGGCCGCGGCGGCGCGCCGGTCGCGCGCCGAACCGGTCAGCTTCGTCCACTCCGCGGCCACGGCCGCGCCGGTCCCCGCACGCCGCGCGGACCGCTTCGTCGTCTTCGTCATCGCACCCACTCCCCTTCGGCCTCCCCTTCGCCGGCCGCCCCGTCGGCGGCCCGCCCGTTCTGTCCGGTGAGGCGGATGAAGGCGTCCTCCAGGCGGGCCCTCACCGGTACCAGCGCGTGCAGCACGATCCCGTGCGCGGCGGCCAGCTCGCCCACCCGGGCGGCGTCCATGCCGGTGACCTCCAGCCGGCCGTCCCCGGCGGGCGCCGGCGCGGCGCCCGCGCGGGCCAGCAGGGCGGACAGGCCGCCCGGGTCCGGGGTGGCCACCTCGACGCGCTCGCGCGCACCGGCGGCCAGTTCGGCGATGCCGACGTCGGCGACCAGCCGTCCCCGGGAGATCACCAGCACGTGGTCGGCGGTGGCCTCCATCTCGTTCATCAGGTGGCTGGACACCAGCACGGTGCGGCCCTCGTCGGCGAAACCGCGCAGCAGGCGGCGCACCCACACGATGCCCTCCGGGTCGAGCCCGTTGAGGGGCTCGTCCAGGATGAGCACGCCGGGGTCGCCGAGCAGCGCCCCCGCGATGCCCAGCCGTTGGCGCATCCCCAGGGACAGGTGCCGGATGCGGTGCCCGCCCCGGTCCGCCAGGCCGACCAGGCCCAGCACCTCGTCCACCCGGGCCCGGCCGATGCCCGCGCCGCGGGCCTGCCAGAGCAGGTGGCCGCGGGCGGTGCGCCCGGGCTCCACCGCGCCGGGGTCGAGCAGCGCGCCGACCCGCCGGGTGGGCGAGGGCAGGTCGCGGTAGGGCATCCCGCCGACGGTGGCGCTGCCGGAGGTCGGGGCGTCCAGTCCCAGGACCATGCGCAGGGTGGTGCTCTTGCCCGCCCCGTTGGGCCCCAGGAACCCGGTCACCCTGCCGGGCTCCACCGTGAAGGTCAGCCCGTCCACGGCGACGGTCCCCCCGTAGCGCTTGACCAGTTCCCGTACGGCGATCATCGGTCCCCCTGTTGTCGGCCGGTCCCCTCCAGCCTGTCGCGCGGGGGCGCCCCGGACCCGGTCCGTCCGTCAGGACCCGTCCATGACACCTGTCACGGGTGCCGCGGGCGCCGAGGGGCCGGGGGGCCGGGGCGGCACCGGCTCGGACGGCACCGGGGTCAGCCGGCGACGGGCTCCCCTGTCGAGGGCTCCCCGGCCGGGGCGCCCTCCTCCGCCGCGGCGGCCCCCGTGGGCGGGATCCGGCGCAGGGCCACCGCCGCCAGGACCGCGATCCCGACGGCGAGCGCGGCGCTGATCCAGGCCACGGTGGTGAGGGAGGACGTGAAGGCGGCGGCCGCGGTGTCCAGGAGGTCCCGCGCCACCGGGGCGGGCAGGTCGGCGGCGGCCCGCCCCGCGCCCTCCAGTCCGTCGGACGCGTCGGCCGCGGTGTCCGCGGAGACGCCCGCGGGCATCGCCCCGGCCATCGACAGCCGGTAGGCCGCCGTGCCCACGCTGCCGAAGGCCGCGATGCCCAGGGCCACGCCCACCTCCATCGCGGTCTCGCTGATGGCGGCGGAGGCCCCGGCCTTCTCCGGCGGGGCCGAGCCCACGATGAGGTCCGTGCCCAGCGCCATGATGGGGCTGATCCCGGCGTAGACCAGGGTGAACCCGACCACCACCGTGACGAGCCCGTCCTCGGGGCCCACCCTGGTGAGCAGCAGGAACCCGAGGGTGGCCAGGGCCAGCGAACCGGCCAGGACGTGGGCGGGGCGCACCCGCCGGGCGAGGACGGGGGCCAGGGTGGAGGCGACGACCAGCCCGGCCGCCGACGGGAGCAGCCACAGGCCGGCCACCAGCGGGGACAGTCCGGCGACGGACTGAAGGTACTGCGTGACGAACAGGTAGACGCCGCCGATGAGCAGCAGGCCCAGGAGCATCACGGCCAGAGCGCTGGAGAAGGCGGCCCCGGAGAACAGGCGCAGGTCCAGGAGGGGGTCGCTCGACCGGCGCTGCCGGCGGACGAACAGCAGGCCGAGCACGACGCCGGCGGCGATCGCCGCCAGGGCCGTCGGCTCCGGGCCGTACCCGGCCAGCCGCTTGAGGCCGAAGACCACGGACAGGACGGCGGCCATCGAGAGCAGGACGCCGGGCAGGTCCAGGCGGCCGGGCTCAGGGTCGCGGTACTCCGGGAGCAGGAACGGAGCGGTGGCGAGCAACAGCGCCATCACAGGAACCGCGAGCAGGAACACCGACCCCCACCAGAAGAACTCCAGCATGAGGCCGCCCAGGATCGGCCCGAGGGCGACGCCCGCGGAGAAGCTCGTGGCCCACACGCCGAAGGCCAGCCCCCGCTGCCGCGGGTCGGTGAACATCGTGCTGATCAGTGCGAGCGTGGAGGGCATCAGGGTGGCTCCGGCGATGCCCAGCAGCACCCGGGCGGCGATGAGCATCTCCGGTGTCGTGGAGTAGGCGGCCAGCACGGAGGCGGCCCCGAACGCGGTGGCGCCCAGGAGGAGCAGGCGTCTGCGGCCGATCCGGTCGCCGAGGGTGCCCATGAGGACCAGCAGGCCGGCGACCATGAAGCCGTAGACGTCGATGATCCACAGCCGCTCGGTGGCGGTGGCCCCCAGGTCGGTGCTCAGGTGCGGCAGCGCGAGGTACAGGACGGTGACGTCGAGGGCCTGGAGGGTGGTGGGCAGGCTGAGGACGGCCAGGCCCGCCCAGGCCCGCCACCCCGGCCTCGCGGCGGGGGCGGTGGAGTTCGCTGACATGTTCGTGCCTTTCACGGGGTTCGGGGCCGACGGGGCCGGAGCACCCGCCGGAGGAGGTGGTCGAGCAGCCGGTCTGCGGTGTCCTCGCACCACCGGTCGGTGCCGGTCCCTCCGCGCAGGGAGGCGGTCATCACCACCGGCCCGACCGGGAGGGACCGGAGGAGGGCGCCGGCGCGAACGGCGTCGGTGCGGCCGCCCGGCCCTCCTCCCCTCCGGCGCCGTCGAAGACGATCGCGACGCGCGGCGGTCCGTCGTCCACCGGCAAGCCCCCTCACCGGTCGGGCGGACGCCTCGTCCGCCCGCTGTGGGTCCACTCCACCGGTCGGCGCGCACGGTTCTCCGACGGTTCTCCGACGGTGGACCGGAGGCGGGCCGTGCGCGGCCGCCCGGCTAGGTTGATCCCATGCGTTTCGGGGTGTTGGGGCCGCTGGCCGTGTGGACCGACGAGGGGACCCCCGTCCGCGTTCCCGAGGTCAAGGTGCGGACCCTGCTGACCGCGCTGCTGATGGAGCCGGGGCGGGTGGTCTCCACCGACCGCCTCGCCCACCACCTGTGGGGCGAAGCCCCTCCGGCCGACCCGACGAACACCCTCCAGACCAAGGTGTCGCAGCTGCGCCGGGCCCTGGAGCGGGCCGAACCCGGCGGCCGGGGCCTGGTGGTCCGGCGCCCGCCCGGGTACGCGCTGGAGGTGGCCGCCGACGGGGTGGACGCCGGGCGGTTCTCGGCGCTGGTCGAACGGGCCCGCGCGACCGCCGACCCCCGGGCGCGCGCGGCGCTGCTGTCGGAGGCCCTGGACCTGTGGCGGGGGCCGGCGTTCGCGGACCTCCCCGACACCGGTTCGGCCGACGCGGCGGCCGTGCGCTGGGAGGAGCTCCGGCTCACCGCCGTGGAGGACCTGGCCCGGGCCCGGCTGGAGGTGGGCGAGCACGCGCCGGCGGCGGAGGGGCTCGCCGAACAGGTGCGGGAACACCCGCTGCGCGAACGGCTGCGAGCCCTCCACATGCTCGCCCTGTACCGGTCCGGACGCCCGGCCGAGGCCCTGTCCTCCTACGCCGACCTGCGGGAACGGCTGGCCGGGGAACTGGGGGCGGACCCGGGACCGGAGGTGGCGGAGCTGCACCTGAGGATCCTGGACCAGGACCCCGGACTGGCCGGGCCCGCCGCCGCGCTCCCCCCGGGCAGGGGCGGAGACCTGCCGGTGCCGCCGACCGCCCTGGTGGGCCGGGCGGCGGAGCTCGGCCGTGTCACCGGGCTGGTGGACCGCCACCGGCTGGTCACCCTCACCGGGCCGGGCGGAGTGGGCAAGACCCGGCTCGCCCTGGCGGTGGCCGAAGCACGCTCCGCGGACCACCCCGACGGGGTGTGGCTGGTGGAGCTGGCCGGGCTGCGCCCGGAGCGGGAGTCCGGGGCCGGACCGGACGCGGTGGCCGAGGAGGTGGGCGCCGTGCTGGGGCTGCGCGGCCGCGGTACCTCCGAGACCGACCCGGTGGCGCGGCTGTGCGACGCCCTCTCCGCCCGGCGGGCCCTGCTGTTGCTGGACAACTGCGAGCACGTGGTGGAGTCCGCCGCCGGTACGGTCGCCGCGCTGCTGCGGGCGGCGCCCGGACTGCGGATCCTCGCCACCACGCGGGAGCCCCTCTCGGTGGACGGGGAGGTGCTGGAGTCGGTGGACCCCCTGGACCTGCCCGGCACCGGCGACGGCCCCGACGCGGCGCTGGAGTCGGACGCGGTCCGGCTGTTCGCGGAACGCGCCGCCGCGGCCGCCCCCGGGTTCCGGCTGACGGACGACAACGCGGCCGCCGTGGTGACGCTCTGCCGCAGGCTGGACGGCATCCCCCTGGCACTGGAGCTGGCCGCGGCGCGCATCCGGACCCTGGGCGCTCACGGCCTGCTGGAGCGGATCGACGACCGGTTCCGGCTGCTGGCCGGGCGGCGGCGGGACGCCCCGGCCCGGCAGCGCACCCTGCGGGCGGTGATCGACTGGAGCTGGGATCTGGCCTCGGAGGCCGAACGGGCCGTGCTGCGCCGTCTGTCGGTGCACGCCGAGGGGTGCACCCTGGAGGCGGCGGAGGCAGTGTGCGCCGGCCCCGGGGTGGCCGCCGAGGATGTTCTCGACCTGCTGGAACGCCTGGTGGAGCGGTCGTTGGTGGTGGCCGTCCCCGACCCGGACCGCCCGCGCTTCCGGCTGCTGGAGACGGTGGGCGACTACGCGGCCGAGCGGCTGGTGGAGGCGGGTGAACGGGACGCGGCCCGGCGCGCGCACGCCGCCTACTACACCGCCCTGGCGGAGCGGGCGGACCCGCACCTGACCGGGCGGGGGCAGGGCCGCCGGCTGCTCCTGTTGGACGCGGAGACCGCCAACCTGCGCGCCGCGCTGCACCACTCCCTGGAGCTCGGGGACACGGAGACGGCCCTGCGGCTGGCGCTGGCGGACACCTGGCACCTGTTCCTGCGCGGCCGGTTCGGGGAGGCGCTGCAGAGGTTCGCCGCGGTCGGGGCGCGGACCCCGGGTACGCGGACCGGGTCCCCGTCGGCGCGGGAGGTCCGGGCGGCCTTCTCCCGGGCCGCCCTGGAGCTGTACGTGCACGGGACCGCCGCCTCCGGGCCCGTCCCCTCCCTCCCGGCCGCGGCGGTGCCCGACGACCCGACCGGGCGGGCGGCCCTGGCCCGGGCCGTCTGGTTCCTGGGCTCCGCCCACATGGGGTTCGGCGACCTGGGCGTCGCCGAGGATCTGGTGGGCCGCGCGCTGCGCGACGCCCGCGCCCTCGGCGACACGTGGGTGGAGGCGGCCGCGCTCGCGACCCGGGCGAACATCGCGCACTTCCGCGGCGACCTGCCCGGGCTGCTCAATGACGGCGAACGGAGCCTGGCCCTGTTCGACGGGCTCGGCGACGGCTGGGGGAGGCTCCAGGCCCTGGACGCCCTCGCCGTCCACGCCGAGATCAGGGGCGACCTGGAGCGGACCGCGGCCGTGCGCCGGGAGGCGGTCGGCGTCGCAGAAGGCCTGATGCTGTGGAGCGAGCTCGCGCGCCACCTGGCCGGGCTGGGCCGCGTCGCCCTGCTGGAGCGGGACTTCGACCGGGCGGACGACTTCCACGGGCGCTCCCTGCGGGTCGCCGTGGAGCACGGCGACCCGGCTGGGCAGGAGTTCGCCGCCATCGGCCTGGGCATGGCCGCGCGGCGCCGCGGGGATCCGGCCGGGGCCGAGGGGCACCTGGGCCCCTGGCTGGCGTGGAACCTGCGGCTGGGAGCCGAACCCGGGGCGGCGTTCGTCCTGGCCGAGCTGGGGTTCTGCGCCGAGCAGCGCGGGGACGCCGCGCAGGCGCTGGACCTGCACCGGCGGGGTCTGGCCTCGGCGCTGCGCGTCGGCGACCCGCGGGCGGTCGCCCTCGCCCTGGAGGGGACGGCCGGGGCACTGGCCCTCGGCGGGGACGCGGAACGGGCCGCGTCCCTGCTGGGCACCGCGGCGGCCGCCCGGGAGTCGCTGGGAGCGCCCCTGCCGGAGGCCGAGCGGGGGGACGTGGACCGGATCGCCCGGCGCGCGGCCGGTGCGCTGGGCGAGGACGCGTACGAGGCCGCTTTCGCGCGGGGGAGGGCCGTCCCGCTCCCCTCCCGGGTGGAGGAGGTCGGCTGACCGGGCGGGGCCCCGGGAGTCGGGACCTCAGGAGTCCGCGGGAAGCGCCAGGTGCTCGGTGAGGAAGGCGTCGATCCGCTCCCAGGCGTCGGCCGCCGACTCCGGGTGCGGCCCGGTGTGCATCGCCCGGAACACCGGGCGCAGGGCCTTCGGCCCGTTGGGCGCTTCGTTGAGGAAGGAGTGCCCCGCCTCCGGGTACTCCTTGACGTCGTTGGCGACCCCCGCGGCGTCCAGGGCGGCACGCAGCTCGCCGGCGGCTCCGCGCAGGCCGCCGTCCCGCGCGCCGAAGCTGCCGACGACGGGGCAGGCCCGGTCCAGGGCGCCCTCCAGGTTCCGGGGGATGAACCCGTAGTTGACGGCGGAGGCGTCGAAGTCGGCGACGGTGGCCAGGGCGAACCCGCCGCCCATGCAGAACCCGACCACGCCGACCCGGCCGGTGCAGTCGTCCCGGTCCAGGAGCCACCGCTTGGCGGCGGCGATGTCGGCGATGGCCCGCCCGCGCCCGGAGCGCATGGCCAGGAGCACCCTGACCACGCAGCGGGCCATGCCGCCCTCGCTGTACAGGTCCGGGACGACGGTGAGGTAGCCGAGGCGGGCCAGCCGGTCGGCGTGGGCGCGCATCTGCTCGTCGACGCCCCAGGCCTCGTGGGTGATGACGACGCCGGGCCAGGGGCCCTCGCCCGCGGGAACGGCGAGGTGGGCGCGCAGGCGGGGCGACCCCTCCCCGTTCCGGGTGTACTCGCCAAGGTCGATGTCCGCCACGGTTCCTCCTGGTCCCGGCCCTCCGGATCGCCTACACCCTAGGGCGTCCGTGCCCGGGGGGACCAGGTGCGGACGGCGCCGGGCGGAGCCTGCGGACGCCGCACCCCACCAGGGATGGTGATCTGGGTCACATGACCACTCCCTCACCACGGACAACGCCGGCCCCAGGCGAACACCTTCGGTTACCGGGGTTGACCGGTGCGTTGCCTAATGGTCGTTTAGTTCCCGGTCCTCCACACCCGCTACCTCTGGGGAGACTCACCATGATCGACCGCAGACTGTTCCTCGGCGGCCTCGGGGCCGCCGCCACCGTCCCGCTCCTGGGCACGCTCGGCTGTGCCCCCCGGGAGGCCACGGCCGACCTCACCGCCTCTTCCGAAGCGGCCAATCCGGGAGCGCTCCCGGTGGGCTTCCGGAACGAGACCGGGCGGTTCTCCGACGACGAGATCCTCGTCTACGTGATCGGCACCGACCTCACCACCGGGCGGCACAGCCGGGTGGACGCCGACGGCGTCTCCCACCCCGTGAGCCTGGACGACAACGGCCCGGACGGGTACACCGACTACTCGATCCCGTTCGCCGACCTGGCCGGGCTGACCCTGCCGTACATGTCCGGGCGGATCTACCTCTCCCTGGGCGGCCCCCTGCACATCCGCATCGTCACCGACGGCAACGGCGCCCCGGCCCCGCAGCTGCCCGCCGGATGGGTGGAGGGCTCCCCCGGGTTCGACGTGCTGCACGACACCGTCGAGTTCACCCACAACGACGCGGGGATGTTCTGCAACACCAGCATGGTCGACCAGTTCAGCGTGCCCATCGGCATCCGGCTGATCGGCGACGCCGACCAGAGCACCGGGTTCTTCCGCCCCGGCGGACGCGAGGCGGTCTTCCGGACCCTGGCGGCCGACCCCGTGTTCTCGTCCCTGGTCTACGACGACCTGCGGGTCATCGCCCCCGGCCACGCGCTGGACGCCGGCCTCTTCCCGGCCGACTACTTCGACCCCTACATCGACCGCGTGTGGTCGCACTACGCGGGCAACGACCTGACCGTCACCACCAACGCCGGGACCTTCACCGGCCGGGTGCAGGGCGGGCGGTTCGCGTTCGACGGCGGGGTGCGCGCCTTCGACCGGCCCTCCACCCGGGACGTGCTGTTCTGCGACGGCGCGCTGGCCGCCCCCAACGACGGGATCAGCGGCCCGGTCGCCGCGATCCTGGGGGCCGCGCTCAACCGGTCCACCCTGCTCACCCAGCCGGCCCAGCCCACCGACGACCCCGCCGGCTTCTACCTGGACGAGGTCACCAACCGGTACGCGGCGGTCTTCCACGAGAACACCGTGGACGGCAAGGCCTACGGGTTCGCGTTCGACGACGTGGCGGACTTCGCCTCCTACGTCCAGGACCACGGCGCGCAGCGGCTGGAGGTCACCCTCACGGCCTTCTGAGGGCCGCGGCCCGGGGCGCCGACGCAGGTCGGCGCCCCTGGGCGGGTCCGGCGGGTCCGGCGGGTCCGGGCAGGTCCGGCCCCGGTCAGCGGCCGCCTCCCGCGGCGGGCGCGCCGGGACCGGCCAGGCCCAGCGGGCCGTCGGGGGCCGGGCGGAAGTGCCGGGCCACGTCCTGTGCGTCGACCCCGGCCAGGGTGTCGGGCACCCACTTGGGGGCGCGGTCCTTGTCGATGATCTGCGCGCGGACCCCCTCGACGAAGTCGGGCGAGTCCAGGGCCGCGCAGGAGACCCGGTACTCCTGCTCCAGGACCTCCGCCAGGCCGGGCAGGTCCCGCGCCCGGCGCAGCGCCTCCAGGGTGACCTTCACCGAGGTCGGCGACTTGGACAGGATCGTGTCGGCGGCCGCGGCCGCCGCCGGGTCGCCGTGGCCGCGCAGCCGCTCCACGATCTCCTCCGCGGTGCCGGCGGAGTAGCAGGCGTCGATCCAGCGCTCGCCGGTCAGGGTCGGGGCGGGAGCGGTCCCCGTGTACCGGCCCACCGCCTCGGCCACGTCCCCGGCCCCGGCCGCGCCGGCCAGGGCCCCGGCCAGGTCGGCCAGCCGCGCGGAGGGCACGTAATGGTCGGCCAGTCCCAGGGCGATGGCGTCGCCCGCGCCCACCGATCCGGCGGTGAGCGCCAGATGGGTGCCGGTCTCCCCGGGCGCCCGGGACAGCAGGTGGGTGCCGCCCACGTCGGGCACGAACCCGATGGTGGCCTCCGGCATGCCCACGGTCGAGCGCTCGGTGACGATCCGGACCGATCCGTGGGCGGAAACGCCGACGCCTCCGCCCATGACCACGCCGTCCATGAACGCGACGTAGGGCTTGGGGTAGCGGGAGATGTACTCGTTGAGCAGGTACTCGTCCCGCCAGAACGCGGCGGCCGCCCCGTCGCGGTCCCGGGCGCTGGCGGCCATGGCGCGGATGTCGCCGCCCGCGCACAGGCCCCGCTCGCCCGCCCCGTCGATGAGCACCGCGGCGACCGCGTCGTCGTGCTCCCAGGCGGACAGCGCCCCCCGCAGCGCGGTGACCATGTCGTGGTCCAGGGCGTTGATGGCGCGCGGCCGGTTCAGGGTGAGCCGCCCCAGGCGGCCCTCCACGCGGACCAGCACCTTCTCTCCGTCGGTGGACATCAGGCGGCCCCCTCCGGTACGCGCGCGGTGTTCGGGTTCATGACCTCGTCGGCCCCTTCCAGGATTCGGTGCACCCTCGGATCGCGCACGATCTTCTCAGTGCCGTGCCCGGCGGGGTGCCGGTAGCCCCCGCACAGGGTCTTCGTGTGCGGGCGCCGGGCGGGCCGTCACGGTCGGGCCGTGCCCCGCCGGCGGTGGTCGCGCTCGACGGCCGGCACCGGGCGGTCGACGCCCGCGACCCCGACGCGGTCCGCGCCGTCACCTCCGAGGACGTGGAGGTCGGCGGCCCCCGGGGCACGGCCCGGGGCATCGCCGCCCTCCTGGACTGGGTGCGCTCCTCCGGCATCCGGCTGGAGCCGACCGCGGTGTTCCCCGTGGACGGGCGGCGCACGGTGGTCGCCCAGAACGCCACCTGGCCCGGCCGTTCCGACCATGTGCCGGGGACCGCCCCGGCCGCCACCGCCACCCTCTTCGAGGTCCGCGACGGGCGGGTGTCCCGGGTTCTGCGCTTCGACGAGGGCGTAGAGGCCGCGCTGTCCGCCGCCTGGCAGACCGGTACCGGTCACGGGGTGTCCGGGACGGGGACTTAGAGTGGCCGCGAGGCCCGGCCCGCACCCCCGCGGAACCCCCGCCGCAGCCGGGCCGGAAAGGTCCGGTGATCCTCCCGTGCCCGACGACCACTCCCCCGCTCCGCGACCGAAGCCCGCCGATCGCTCGCTCGGCGGGCGCTTCTGGGCGTTCTGGTCGGCCGCGCTGGCCGCGAACCTGAGCGACGGCGTCGCCATGATCGCGATGCCGTGGCTGGCCTCCTCCCTCACCTCCGACCCCGTGCTGGTCGCCGCCGTGGCCACCGCCGGGCGGCTGCCCTGGCTGCTGCTGGCGCTGCCCGCCGGGGTGCTCATCGACCGGCTGCCCCGCATCCCCGTGATGGCCGGGGCCGGGACCGTCCGGCTGGCCCTGTGGGCGGCGCTGGCCGCCGTGGTGTTCTCCGGGGCGGCGTCGGTGCCGCTGCTGGTGGTGTTCGCGTTCTGTTTCGGGGCGCTGGAGGTCTGCTACGACACCGCGGCGGAGACGGTCGTCGCCTCGGTGGTCCCCCGGGACCGGCTGGAGCGCGCCAACGGGCACCTGCGCACCGGGGCCCTGGTCGTCCAGGAGTTCGGCGGGCGGCCCGTCGGCGGCCTGCTCATCTCCCTCGGGCTGTTCGCGCCGTTCGTGCTCAACGCCGCCGCGCTGGTGGTGTCGGTGCTGGCCCTGCTCCGGGTGCGCGGTGTGGACACGGGCGGACACGCCGGTACGGCCGGGCTCGGCGACGCGACCGCCGCCGGCCACGCCGGTACGGCCGGGCCCGCCCCGGAGCGGCGCGGGCTGCGGGGTGTCGGCGCGGACCTGGCCGAGGGGGTGCGGGCGATCCGGGAACAGCCGCTGCTGCGGCTGGTCGCGGGGATCGCCCTGTTCGTCAACGGGTGTTACGCCACCGCCCTGTCCACCCAGGTGCTGTTCGTGCGGGACGTGCTCGGCCTGGGGCCGGTCGGGTTCGGCCTGCTCATGGCGTTCGCCGCGGTCGGCGGGGTCGTCGGCGGCCAGTCGGTGGCCCGGCTGCGGGCGGCGCTCCCGCACGGCACGCTGCCGGTCGCCTGCCTGGCCGCCACGGGCATCGTCTACTGCGTGATCGCGGCGCTGCCGGTCCTCCCCGTGGTCGCCGTCGGGTACCTGCTGGCCGGCGGGCTCGTGCTCGGCTACGCGGTGGCGATGACCTCCATCCGCCAGCGCATCACACCCGACCGGCTGTTGGGCAGGGTCAACGCCGCCATGCGCACGGTGAGCTGGGGTGTCAGCGCCCTGGGCATGGCGGCGGGCGGGGTGATGGTCTCCGCCCTCACCCCGCTGACGGGGCACGAGGGCGCCCTGCGCGCCCCCTATGCCCTCATCGGTGCGGTCGGACTGGCCGTCGCGGTGTTCTTCGGCCGCAGGCTCGCACGCCTGGTGCGCGAATACGACGTCTGAGTCCCCTCCGCCTCAGTCGGCTCTGCCGCTCAGCGACCCCAGCAGTGTGTAGGCCTCGTCCATGCGGTCCGGGAAAACATCCGGACCCGGGGCCAGGCGCATGGCCGTCAGTTCGCAGGCCATCGAGATGTGCGAGGCCAGGACGGCGACGTTCTCCGGGGCACCGACCTCCACCAGTGCCCCGGCGAGCCGGATCGCCCGCTGCTGGCGGGTGAGCAGGTAGCGGGACCGCAGGTCGGTGCTCTCCCGGAGCAGCCGCACCAGGACGACCGAGTGCGCCGGGGAGAGCGCGGCGTGCGGACGGGCCGCGACACCGGCCTCCCTCAGCAGCTCCACGGCGGCGCCCAGATCGGCGCCCAGGGGTCTGGGGGCCTTGTCGCGCACGTAGGCGCACAGGCGCTCGACCTCGGCTCCCTCGTCGGCGAACAGCACCTGCTGCTTGTCGCCGAAGTAGCGGAAGAAGGTCGTACGGCCCACCTCCGCGCGCTCGGCGATGGCGGCGACCGTGACGTTGTCGAAACCGTGCTCGGCGAAGAGCTGGAAGGCGGCGGACACGATCATGGCTCTGGCCTTGCGGCGTTTGCGGGCGTGAAGTGTGTCGGGGGGGTGGTGCATGAGGCGGACCCTATCGAGTGGACCCGGTTCTACCTGGGGCGTGGGACCATTGGGACGGTAGTCCCGAAACGCCCCTTGAGGGCCGGGAGAGCGGGAAGTCGTCTGGACCTGATGGGGGTTTTGGAACGCATCCGCACGGGCTCAGGCCCCGTCCCGTACGGTGACGCCGGTTGGGGCGGAATTTTATTGCAGAGCGCCCCTGGTCTGACAACCGCAGTACCTCTGATTGGCGAATCCCCTCGCCCATATGGTTTCCGGCCGGGTGGAGGTTATGGCCTCCCAGGGTCCGCATTTCCCGGCGGCACCAATTCTGCACCCACAGGAAATCGTTCGGGTTCCTAACTATTGAAGGCTCATAGAAGACCGGAACCCGACCCGCTACCGGTGGTGCCCCCGTTTGTCGTGAGGACGTGCGAGAGTGTTGTGACCTGCTTCACGATACGGAGCCGAACATGACGTACTTGCTGGTCATCGGCACGCGCAAAGGTCTCTTCACCGCCACGGGCGAGGATCGGCGCACCTGGGAGGTGCGCGGCCCGCACCGGCTCGACAGCGCCGACTACGCGAGTATGAGCGCCGTGTACGCGGTCGGGATCGACCCGCACAGTGGGCGCATCCTGGCCGGCGCGGAGAGCTCCCACTTCGGCCCGAGCGTCTGGTACAGCGACGACGCCGGGGAGCACTGGCGGGAGCCCGAGACGGCTCCGCTGGTCTTTCCCGAGGACACCGACGCCTCGCTCACCCGGGTCTGGCAGTTCGCGTTCGGGGAGACTCCCGGTGTCGTCCACGCCGGGGTGGAGCCGCACGCCCTGTTCCGGTCCGCCGACGGCGGGGAGAGCTTCGAGCTGGTCCGCGCCCTGTGGGACCACCCGCACCGGGCCGACTGGTTCCCCGGCGCGGGCGGCGGCGCGGTGCACACGATCCTGCCCGGCGTACTGGGCCGGGGCGACCGCTCTCCCGAGGCGATGACCGTGGCCATGTCCACCGGCGGCGTCTACCAGACCGGGGACGGCGGGGCGAGCTGGGCGCCCGCCAACCGGGGCATCTCCGCGGTCTTCCTGCCCGAGGACGAACCCGAGTACGGGCAGTGCGTGCACAAGGTGGCGCTGGCCCCCGACGGTTCGATGTACGCCCAGAACCACCACGGGGTCTACCGGTCCGAGCACCCCGCCCGGGAGGGCTGGCGCCCGGTGGAGGAGGGGCTGCCCACGGACTTCGGGTTCGCGGTGGTGGCGCACCCCCACCTGCCCGGGACGGCGCTGAACTTCCCGGTGGTCAGCCAGGAGGTGCACCTCCCTCCGGAGAACCGGCTGGGCGTGTACCGGACCGACGACGGCGGCGGGCGGTGGGTCCCGGCCACCGAGGGGCTCCCGGAGGAGCCGTACTTCGGCATCGTGCTGCGCGACGCCGCCTGCACCGACGGGGCCGACTCCCCGGGCTTCTACTTCGGCACCCGGGGCGGGGACGTGTACGCGGCCGACGACGGCGGCCCCTGGCACCGGGTGGCCGCGCACCTGCCCGACGTCCTGTGCGTGCGGGCGACGGAGGTGTGAGATGAGCGTGACGGTCCACCTTCCCGGTCTGCTGCGGGCGGACGCCGGGGGCGCCGCCCACCTGCCCGTGGACGTCGGCCCGTCGGCGGTGCTGCGCGACGTGCTGGACCGGCTGGTGTCGGAGCACCCCGGCCTGGACCGGCGCATCCGCGACGAGCAGGGACGCCTGCGCCGGTACGTCAACGTGTTCGTGGACGCCGAGGAGTGCCGGGCCCTCGACGGCCTGGACACCCCGGTGCCCGAGGGCACCGACGTCCGCATCCTCCCCTCGGTCGCCGGCGGCTGACCCCGCCCCGGCGGCGGGTCGGCCCCTCCCGGCCGACCCGCCGGCCTGGCGGGGCGGTGCCGCCCGGAGGCCGGAGCGACGCGTTGCACACCGGCCGGGCCCGCCGCCGGGCGCCGCCCCGGGGCGCTACCCGGCCTGCACGGGCCGCGGACGTGGTCGGCGGCGCAGCGGCAGGACGCGCAGGTGGGTGATCATGCGCCACACCCACTCCAGCGGCCCGTAGCGGAACCGGGCCGACCACAGGCGGGCGAACACCAGCATGGCCGCGAAGTACCCGGCGGCCAGCACGTACTGGGCGAGCATGGGGATCTGCGTCTCCCAGGGTCCCATCGCGAGCAGGAAGACCGCCGTACTGCCCAGGTAGACGGTGAGCGTCATGCGCCCCAGCGGGGCCAGCGCGCCCAGGGCGCGCGCCGCACCGCGCCGCCTGCGCATCAGCCACCACACCAGCCCCAGGTAGAAGAGGGCGCCGCCCAGGCCCATCAGGGTGCCGGCGGCCGAGGTGAACAGGTGCGAGGCCGGGTGCACCAGCGGCATCCCGTCCGGTCCGAGCACCGGCACCCCGTCGGCGCCGAACTCCATGGGGAACAGCAGGTCGGAGCCGAACATCAGGGCCATGCCCA
Organism: Nocardiopsis sp. MT53; assembly: GCF_019598965.1. NCBI lineage: Bacteria > Bacillati > Actinomycetota > Actinomycetes > Streptosporangiales > Nocardiopsidaceae > Nocardiopsis > Nocardiopsis sp. MT53. The sequence continues at coordinate 1,537,102 of NZ_CP080599.1, forward strand.
GGACCTGTCCGGCCAGGCCGGTCCACACCATGGCCGCGGGCAGCCGGGAGGGCTCCCCCGAGTGCTCGGGGTCCAGCTCGGGCCGCCGGGCCAGCCAGATCCCGACGCAGAAGAAGCCGAGGGTCTGCGGGACCAGGAGCAGCAGCAGCGCCCATTCGCCCGATAGCGGTACGAGGTTCTCGACGAACGGCGCGACCGCAAAGGCGACCGCCGCGGCGACCAGCGGCCGGCTCCGCCCGCCGGCCAGCAGCACCGGCATCAGCGGCGCCAGCACCAGGGCGGTGACGGAGTAGTGGGTGAGGATGTCGCCGGAGAACACCAGCAGGTGCGGCAGGCCGAACAGCAGGCCCAGCGAGACGTAGCGGCGCAGCATCAGCGCGAACGGCCGCTCCCCCCGCCCGTCCGCCGCCTTCCAGGCGAGCACCGCGCCGACGCCGAGCAGCACCATGAGCATGGACCGGGCCTTGCCCGACATGAGCAGGGTCAGCGCCGTGTCCACGGCCGAGGCGAGGGTGTCCGGTGCCCGTTCGCCCGCCCTCTCGGCGGAGAAGACGACGACGGTCACGTTCATCAGGACCACGCCGATCATCGCCAGCGCCCGCGCGACGTCGAGGAACTCGACCCGCCGCGCCGCGGCGGGCGGTCCCCCCGCCGCGGGCCGCCCCGCCTCCGCGGGCGGCCGCACCTCCCCGGTGCCCACCGTCTCCGTCATCCGCTCTCCCGCCATCGGGCTCCCCTTCGTCGTCTCCCCGGCCCACCACACCCCCGCCAGCCGTTCCGTAAGGCCGCGGGCACCCGCCCCCACGGGGCACGGACGTCCCGCCGCACGAGCGGCCTCTACAGGCCGCGCACGCGGACATCCGCACCCGTACTGGGCGAACCGCCGTGACGCCGCGGGCACCCGCACGTACGGGCACCCACGGGGCACGGCCGTCCCACCACACACGGCCGTTCCGCGAGCCGAGCGCACAGGCGCCCACTCCGCACGAACGGCCCCGCCACACGGGCGGCCGCTGTCAGCCGCCACACGCGGGAGCGCCTGCCGTGAACAGGCGCCCGCGAGGTGCGGACGCCCGGGCGCACAGGCGCCCATGCCGTGCGGGGGCTGCGCGGTACGGGTGTCCGTGCCGCGCGAACGGCCCCTTGCGGGGCTGTGCGGTGCGGTGACCGCACGGTGTCGGTGGTGTTCGTCGGCGCGGGGTGCGCCGACCTTTCCAAGGGTGGCGGGCGGGGCAGGTCGGCCACATCGGCTGAAAGAGCGGTCCCCCGCCTCGTCCTTTCGGCCGAGGGCCGGGAAGGGGCCGCGGCCTAGGCTGAGGGACATGGGGCTGAACAGGATCGTCGAGGTGCTCGGCGGACCCCTGGGGGAGAGGATCCTCTGGGGCGGCGCGGGCGCCGTGCTCGCGCTGGCCGTCGTCGCGGACCTGCTGACCGTGCGCAGCGGGCTGGCCGCGGTCCCGTGGCCGGGGCCGCCGCACGGGCCGTGGGACTGGCTGCCCGCGGCCTCGGGCGCGGCCGCCGGCGGGCTGGTGCTGCTCGCCCTGCGGCCGCGGGCCGGAGCGGCCGCCACCGGGGCGGCGGCGCTGGCCGCGCCCCTGGTGGTGGCGGCCTCCTCGCTGGCGCTGTGGCCGCTGCCCAAGGGGATGTTCGGCTACCCCGTCGCGATCTCCGAGGCGTGCGCCCTCCTGCTGGCCCTGGCCGTCACGGCGCTGCGCTGCGACGCGCGGTGGATCGCGGCGGTGTCGGCCGCCGCCTTCCTTGCCGCCGCCTCCGACCGGCTCCGGGAGGGGGCGGGCGACTTCCTCACCCCGGCCCTGCTGCTGGTCGCGGTGGGCCTGGCGCCGGGGCTGTACCTGCGGTGGCGCCGGTACCAGCGGGAGTACCACGTGGAGCGGGCGCGGGCCCAGGAGCGGCTGGCGGTCGCCCGCGACCTGCACGACGTGGTGGCCCACGAGGTCACCGGGATCGTCGTCCAGGCGCAGGCGCTGCGCCGGATCGCCGACACCAGGCCCGAGGCCGCGGTGCGGGCGCTGCCGGAGATCGAGGCGGCCGGGGCGCGCGCCCTGGAGGCGATGCGCTCCCTGGTGTCACGGCTGCGCGAGCCCGACGAGGCGCCACCGGTGCCGGACGCGTGGGAGGGCCTGAACCGCCTCGCCGGCGGCGCGGGCGGCCTGGAGGTGGCGGTGCGCGTGGAGGGCTCCCTGGCCGGGCTGGCGCCCGAGGTGGGCACCGCGCTGGTGCGGATCGCCCAGGAGGCGGTCACCAACGCCCGGCGCCACGCGCGCGGCGCCTCCCGGGTGTCCGTCGAGGTGGAGGCCGGCGACGGCGTGCGCATGGCGGTGCGCGACGACGGCCGCGGCTCGGGCGGTGCGGGCGGGTTCGGGCTGGTCGGCATGGCGGAGCGGGCACGGCTGCTGGGCGGCGAGCTGACCGCGGGCCCCGGCGCCGACGGCTGGGAGGTGCACGTCCGCCTCCCCGAGAAGCCCTGTGGATAACCTCCGGGGCGGCCCCGGACCGGGCACAGTGAAGGTGGAACGGGGGTGCCGGATGGCGATCAGGGTCCTGCTGGCCGACGACCAGCAGATGGTGCGGACGGGGTTCCGCTACATGTTGGAGGCCGAGGGCGACATCGAGGTGGTCGGCGAGACCGGGGATGGCCTGGAGGCGGTCCGGCTCGCCCGGGAGAGGCTTCCCGACGTGGTCCTCATGGACATCCGCATGCCGGGGATCGACGGCCTGGAGGCCACCCGGCGGCTGGCGGCCGACCCGGTCAAGGTGGTCGTGGTGACCACGTTCGACCTGGACGAGTACGTCAACGAGGCGCTCTCCTCGGGCGCCGTCGGCTTCCTGCTCAAGGACGCCGGCGCCGGGCTGCTGGTGGAGGCGGTGCGCGCCGCGGTGCGGGGCGACGCGCTGATCTCGCCGGAGATCACCGTCCGGCTGATCCGGCACTTCGCCACCGGGGGCCGCCCGGTGCGGGCCCGCGACGACGGCGGGCTCACCCCGCGCGAGCTGGAGATCGCCCGGACGGTGGCGCTGGGCCGGACCAACACCGAGATCGCCGCGCTGCTGCACGTCACGGTGAGCACCGTCAAGACCCACCTGGCGAGCATCCAGGCCAAGCTGGGCACCCGCAACCGGACCGAGCTGGTCGCCTGGGCCTTCCGCAACGGGCACGCGCGGTGAGCGCGGGCCCGGACGCGGGCGGGGCCCGGCCTTTGACGAAACCCTGACCCGCCACACGGCCACCCCTGGATCCGGCTCGACCCGTCGCGCAGGATCGTGGTGGCACGCCCCCGGCTCGGGGTAAAGGAACCGGGGAGACCGACGACCACTACCTCTGCGAGGCTCTGCATGGCGACGATGCGCGCTGCCCGGCTCAACGTTCGGACCAACACCCTGGAGGTCAAGGAGGTCCCCCGGCCGGTGCCCGGGCGCGGACAGGTCCTGGTGCGGGTGAAGGCCGCCGGGGTGTGCCTGTCCGACGTGCACCTCATCGACGGCACCCTCAGACCGCTGTACCTGGAGGGCGACGAGGTCACCCTGGGCCACGAGGTGGCGGGGGTGGTCGAGGAGCTCGGCCCGGAGGTGGCCGACACCGAGGTGGGCGAGCGGGTGGCGCTCCAGGCGGGCCAGATCGACCACCACGGCCGGGTGCTCACCCGGGGCGTGGACTACGACGGCGGCTGGGCGGAGTACGCCCTCGCCGACGAGGAGACCCTCGTCCCCCTCCCGGACGACCTGCCCTTCGAGCAGGCGGCGATCATCCCGGACGCGGTGTCCACCCCCTGGGCCGCGGTCACCACCACCGGTGACGTCGGCCCGGCCGAGGCGGTCGCCGTGTGGGGTGTGGGCGGTCTGGGCGCCCACGCGGTGAAGCTGCTGCGCCTGGTGGGCGCGGCGCCGATCATCGCCGCCGACCCGGACCCCCAGGCCCGGCAGCGGGCCCTGGACTTCGGCGCCGACGCGGCCCTGGACTCCACCGCCCCGGACTTCCTGACCAGGATCGGCGAGCTCACCGACGGCCACGGGCTGGCGGTGGCGTTCGACTTCGCCGGGGTCCCGGTGGTGCGCGAGCAGGCGCTCCAGGTGCTGGGCGAGCACGGCCGCCTGGTCCTGGTGGGGCTCACCGACAAACCCCTGGAGGTCAAGGACGGCACCCGGTTCAGCTATCTCAAGCAGCAGATCCTGGGCCACTACGGCTCGGAGCCCGAGCACGTGATCCAGCTCGTCCAGCTGGTCCGGGCGGGCCGCCTGGACTTCTCCACGTCGATCAGCGGCACCTTCCCCCTGGAGGAGGCCCCGGCGGCGGTGGAGCAGCTGGAGAAGCGGGTCGGCTCGCCGGTCCGCCTCGTGCTACAGCCGTGACCACCGGCCGGACCGGCCCCCGGTCCGGTCGGTCGGCCCTCGACTCCATGCAGACCCCGTCGTCCCGGCCGGACCCGGCCGGGACGCCCCAAACGAACCGACCTCATCCGGCCGGGCTCGGTCCGGGCGGACCCGGCTCTACCCTCGGGTCGTCCGCTGCGCCCGGGCCGCCCGGCCAGGGCCCACCCGGCCCCGGGGCGCGCCGCGCCCCGGTCCGCCCCTGGTCCGCCCCGGGTCCCGGCGGCACGGACGCGGTCACCAGGCGGCGGGGGCGTAGTCCTTGAGGAAGCAGCCGTGCACGTCCTCGCCGCGCTCGCCCCGGACGATGGGGTCGTACACGCGCGCGGCCCCGTCCTCCAGGTCCAGGGGGGCGTGGAACCCGGCCTCGGCCATCCGCTCCTTGTCGGGGTGGGGCCGCTCGTCGGTGATCCACCCGGTGTCGACGCTGGTCATCAGGATGCCGTCGGTCTCCAGCATCTCCTGGGCGCTGGTGCGGGTGAGCATGTTGAGCGCGGCCTTGGCCATGTTGGTGTGCGGGTGGCCGGGGCCCTTGTAGCCGCGGCCGAACACCCCCTCCATGGCGGACACGTTGACGATGTAGGTGCGCCGCGCGGTCGAGGCGGCCAGCGCCGGGCGCAGCCGGTCCACCAGCAGGAACGGCGCGGTCACGTTGCACAGCTGGACCTCGAGCATCTCGACGGGCTCGATGTCGCCGATCCGGTCGGTCCAGCTGTTGTCGGCGGCCAGGTCGGGCAGCAGGCCCCCGGCGTCGACGGCGGTGCCCGCGCGGACCCGCTCCAGCGACGCCGACCCGGTGGTGAGCGCCAGCGAGGTGAGCATCTCGGGGGTGAGCGCGTTGCCGTCGAGGGCGTCGGAGGACTCCAGGGCCTGCCGTCCCACACCGCCCAGCACGAGCGGGCGCGGCAGGTGGTCGCCGGTCAGGGGGTGGGACTCGGCCTCGATGAGCGGCCCGTAGGACGCCGGGGAGCGGCGCACCGTCTGGGCGGCGTTGTTGATGAGGATGTCGAGCGGCCCCCGGGCGGCCACCTCGTCGGCCAGGCGCAGCACCTGGGCCGGGTCGCGCAGGTCGATGCCGACGACGTCCAGCCGGTGCAGCCACCGGTCGCTGTCGGGCATCGCGGCGAACCGGCGGACGGCGTCGTTGGGGAACCGGGTGGTGACGGTGGTGTGCGCCCCGTCGCGCAGCAGCCGCAGCGCGATGTACATGCCGATCTTGGCGCGGCCGCCGGTGAGCAGGGCCCGCCGCCCGGTCAGGTCGGTGCGGGCGTGGCGGCGCTCCCTGTTGAAGGCGGCGCAGGCCGGGCACAGCTGGTGGTAGAAGGCGTCGACCTCGCGGTACTTCTCCTTGCAGATGTAGCACCCGCGCGCCTTGCGCAGCACCCCGGCGAGCTCGCCGGCGGCGCCGCTGCTGAGGGCCCGCCCGTTGGTCTCGTCGTCGATGCGGTCGGGGGCGGCGGTGGCGGTGGCGGCCAGCACGGCGTCGTCGTGGGCCCTGCGGGCCTCGCGTCGCTCCCTGCGGCGGGTCTCCTTCACCGTCTTGAACAGCTTGGCGCTGGCCCTCTGGAGGGCGAGGGAGTCGGGGTGGTCGCTGGGCAGCTCTCCGACCCGGGCGATCACGTCCAGGCACACCCGCATCCGCTCGGGGTCGATGCTCCCGGTCCCCTCGGCGGCCACCGTGTTCGTCTCCGTCATCCGCTCACTCCACATGGACGTCCTGCCGGGCGCGACTCTTCGCCCAGAGGAACCTTATGCGCACGAAACGGTGTCCGGGACGGGCGACCATGGAAGGACGAGACGACGCGGGTGCCCCGCGGGTTGGGAGAGACCAGTGACCAGACCGACGACCGGCGAGCGCGAGCTCGTCGTGCTGCTCGACGAGGGCCTCGAACCGGTGGGGACGGCGGACAAGGCCGCGGTGCACACCGCCGACACCCCGCTGCACCTGGCGTTCTCCTGCTATGTCAGGGACGGTTCGGGCCGGGTCCTGCTGACCCGCCGCGCCCTGGGCAAGACCACCTGGCCGGGGGTGTGGACGAACAGCTGCTGCGGCCACCCGGCGCCGGGCGAGGACCTGGAGGCCGCGGTGCGCCGCCGGGTGGGCCAGGAATTGGGGCTGTCCCTGACCGAGGTGCGCCCCGCGCTGCCGGACTTCCGCTACCGGGCGGTGTCGGCGGAGGGGATCGTCGAGAACGAGTTCTGCCCGGTGTTCTGGGCGCTGACCGACGACGCCCCGTCCCCGGACCCGGCCGAGGTGGCCGAGTTCTCCTGGGCGCGCTGGGAGGACCTGGTGACGGTGGCCGAACGCACCCCGTGGCTGCTCAGCCCGTGGGCGGTGGAGCAGATCCCCCTCCTGGACCGCCTCTGACCCCGGGCTCCGTCCGGCTCCGCCCGCCGCGCCGCCCGCCTCCTGCGCTGCCGCCGCCGACGCGGGCGGCGGCCGCTCCCGGCCGGGCGGCGCGGCGGGGCTCCGGATCGGGGTAGGACTCCGGTCGGCACGTCCCTCCTCCCCCCTGGAGCCGCACCGATGTCCCCTGTCCCCCCGGGCCGGGCCGCGCGCCCGGCCGTGGTCGCCTTCGACGTCCTCGACACCCTGTTCCCGCTGGCCCCGCTGGAGTGGCGGTTCCGCGAGGCGGGCATCCCCCGGGTCCTGATGGCCCGCTGGTCCGACCACCTGGCGCGGGACGTGTTCGCGCTGGCGCTGGTGGGCGGCGGGCGGTCCTTCGAGGACGTGGTGCGCACCGCGCTGCGCGACGTCACGGGCCACCAGATCGCCCCTGCCGCGGAGGACGCGATCGTGGACGGGCTGTCGGAGCTGGAGCCGCGCCGGGAGGCGGCCGCCGCCCTGGCCGCGGTGCGCGACGCGGGCCTGCGGGCGGTGGTCTTCGGCAACACGGGTCCGGCCACGGCCCTGGAGCTGGTGGAGCGGGCCGGCCTGGAGGGGCTGGTGGAGGGGGTCATGGGCGGCGGCCCGGGCCGGGCCTGGAAGCCCTCTCCGGAGGCCTACCGGGCGGCGGCGCGCTCCCTGGGCGTGGTGCCGGGGCGGCTGGCGCTGGTGACGGCGCACGGCTGGGACGTGGCGGGGGCGGCCCGCGCGGGGCTGGTCACGGGCTGGTCGGCGCACCTGGAAAGGCGGTTCCCCGCGGTCTTCGGCGCTCCGGACGCGACGGGCGCCGACCTGGTGGAGACGGTGGAGGCGCTGCCGGGCCTGGCCGCGCCGTGAGCGTCCCCCGTTCCGTCCGCCGCTCCTCCCGGGTCCCCGGTCAGTCCTCCCAGGAGGCGTCGTACTGCGGGTGCCCCCGGTAGACGGCGGCCAGGTACTTCACGGCCAGCCGCCAGGCCAGCAGCTCGGACCAGGGGTCCTCGCCCTGCCGTGCGGGGACGGGGGGCGCCCCGGCCATGGTCGGCTGGAGGCTGCGCATGCTGGCGTGGTGCGCGCGCGTGTACCCCTGCACGATCTTGCGCTTGGCGGCGACTTCGGCCAACGCCCGGTCCCGGCCGCGTGCTCCCACGGGTACGGCCTTCGACGCGCGCTCGTCCTCGTCCAAACGCGCGTTGAGGAACTCGACGATGGTCAACGGACAACTCCTATCCTGAGCCCCCAATGCCTTACATAAGGGTCAGTATCTGCCATAACCCCCGAGTGGGCCACCACCGGCGGACCGCCCGCGGCGTGCCCCGGCACACCCGCGGGAGCGGCGCCGCCGCTCCCGCCGGAGTCCCGCGGATCAGTCGCAGCCCTCGAACTGGGGAACGCTGTACACCATCTCCAGGTCGGTCTCCCCGAACCAGCGGTCCAGCATCTCGGCGGCGTCGCCCTCCTGGTACATCCGGCTGATCGCCTTGTTCACGGCCTCGCAGGCCTCGATGTCGCCGTACGGCAGCCCCACACCGTACTTCTCGTCGGTGAACGGGTTGTTGACGAACCGGAAGGCGTCGGGGGTCTGGGCGAAGAACCCGGCCAGGATCAGGTTGTCGGTGGAGACCGCGTCCACGTCCCCCGCCCTCAGCTCCTCGATGCAGTCGCTGTAGGTGTCCTCCTCCCTCCTCTCCACCGACACGCCCAGGCCCTCGGTGATGCGGTCCACCGAGTTGGAGCCCTCGCTCTGGCAGACGGTCATGTCCTCCAGGTCGCGCACCCCCTCGATGCCGGTGGCGTCGGCTCTCACCAGCACGTCCTGCTTGGCCACGTAGTAGGGGCCGCCGAAGGTCACCTCGTTCCTGCGCGCCGGGGTGATGGAGTAGGTCGCCACGACCATGTCCACCTCGCCGCTGTCCAGCTTCTCCTCGCGCTCGGCGGAGTTGAGCCCCACGAACTCGACGTTCTCCCGGGGGATCCCGAGCTGGCCGGCGATGTACAGGGCCACGTCGACGTCGAAGCCCTCGTACTCGCCGCTGCCCTCCTCGGTCTCCAGGCCCAGCCCGGGCTGGTCGTACTTGACGCCCACCACCAGCGAGTCCGCGTCGACCAGCGACTCCTCCCCGCCCAGCACCGCGGAGCAGGCGGGCAGCCCGAGCACCGCCGTGGCGGCCAGTGCGGCCGCGGCGGCGACGCGGCGGTGTCGAAACCTCATCGGCCTTGTCCTTGTCTCTCGGGGGGTCAGCGGTACTCGGCCAGCCGGGGGCGCACGCCCAGGGCGACGAGCAGGAGCAGCACCAGGGCTCCGGCCGGCAGCAGCCACGCCCAGGGGGCCAGCGCCGCGTCGCCCTGCCGGATGCCCCGGGCGAACTCCTCCCGGTGCGCCTCGGTGAGGCCGTCCAGCGCCTCCTCGTAGGCCGCGAAGGTGCCGTTCTCCGAGTCCGCGACGCCCATCCGGATGCCGATGGCCTCCCCGAGGTCGTCGTTGCGGACCGCCTCCCGCATGAGCCGGTCCTGTGTCTGGATCTCGTTGTAGGCGCCCAGCACGTCGGCCAGCCGGTCCTGCTGGCCGGGCAGCAGGGCGTCGTGCGCCCGTTGGCCCAGGTATCCCAGGGTGCCGGGGTCGTCGGGATCGGAGCCGTCCGAGCCGGGCAGTTCGGGGTAGGAGGCGGCCACCTCGTCGACGGCCGTGTAGTAGTCGGCCAGGTTGTCCACCGGCCGGGACAGCACCTGCTGGGACCGCTCCAGGTACACCTGCTGGTAGTTGTCGGCCTGCTCCGGGTCCAGCAGGTAGCGGCTCTGGTCGGCCTGCATGTCCGTGGCGATCGCCCCGCCCCGGGCCAGCGACATCGCCGCGTCCAGGCCCTCCTCCTTGGCGTCCCTCTGGTGCCCGCCGCTGCCGACCAGGGCCTGGATCACCCCCGCGGTGAGGACCACGGTGAGCACGGAGGCGGCGATCAGCGGCAGGTTGAACCGGCGGCGGAACTTCAGCCGCAGGTACACCTGGAGGCCGAGCAGGGACAGCAGCACCGCCACGCCGACGCCGCCGACCCACAGCAGGCCCAGGGTGACCGCGGCCTGCCCGTCCTCGTGGTTGGCGCGCACGATCGCCGAGGAGTCCAGCCCGAGGTTGAACGCCTTGGGCAGCAGCTCGGTGTGCATCAGCCGGGTGGCCGCCCGGTACGACTCCAGCGCCTCGGCGTTCACCTCGCCGGGGGCGGCCCCGGCCTCGTCGTTGCGCAGCAGGGCCTGGGTGACGAGCCGTTCGTAGGCGCCCAGGCCGTCCAGGACCTCCTGGACGTTGCGCTCCTCCACGGTGTCGCCCTCGGTGAGCGACGCGGCCTCGAGCAGCGACTTGTTGGCCTGCTCCCGGCCGGCCTCGTACTGTTCGAGGGCGTCCTCGCGCCCGGAGCCGAGGCCGTGGTCGGTGCCCATGAGCAGCACGTCGGCGATACGGGCGTCCATGTCGGCCAGCGACAGGTACAGGTCGGTGGTGGCCATGGCCTGCGGTCCGGCGCCGCGGCCGAGCACGTCCAGGCCGGCGCGGGCCTGGCCGAGCGTGTGGGAGGCGGACGCGAACAGGCCGATGATCGCGGCGGCGCTCACCAGGGTCAGCAGCCACACCCGGGCGGGGGTGGTGGCCAGCCACCGCCGGAAGCGGGACCACCCGTCACGGGCGTAGGTCCCGGTGCGGGCGGCCCTGGTGCGGGCGGTCCCGCCCGCTGGGGGTCCGGGTTCCGGGGGGCCGCCGGAGCGGGTCGGCTCCGACGGGGCGGTGGGGGAGGGAATCAACGGGGGCTCACCCCTTCTGGAGGATGATGACGGTCCATGCGCCGACATAGATCCGGTCGTTGTCGTTCAGGGGGACCTCCACGTTGGGGGCGACGGGGTTGTCGGTCCCATTGATCGTGGTCCCGTTGGTGGAACCCGGGTCGACCAGGGCCCAGGTGCCGCCGGGGCGGGCGATCAGGATCGCGTGGATGTGGGAGATCGCGGGGTCCCCGCCGGGGCCGCCCAGGTCGATCTCCGGGGTGAAGCCGCGGGTGGCGCTGGCCCGCCCGATGTGCACCCGCTCCCCGGTCAGGTCCACCCTGCGCGGCTGGACGGCGGCCGGGAAGGCGATGCGGGCGGGGTCGAGCATGCCCTGGTTCACCATGTACTGGTAGTAGGCGGGGTCGGCCGTGACGGTGGCCCGCCAGCCCACCCGCATCCCCGGCGTCCCCCCGCCGGGGTCCCGGCGCTGGTGGGAGGCGAAGTCGTATCCGCACTCCTCGCAGAACCTCCCGGTCCTGGGGGTCGAGCACTCCGGGCAGGGCCCGCCCCGGGGCGCGCCGGAGGACCGCCGCGGCGGCGGGGCCTGCGGCGGCCGGTTCGGCCGGGGCACGTGGGCCGTCGGCGGCGTGTGCGCCGACGGGCCCTGCGACCAAGCGGGCGGTGCGGGCTCGTACGCCTGGAGGCGCAGCCCGCAGATGTCGCAGAAGTCGGTCGCCGTGGAGTGGTGCCCGGATGGGCAACTCGGCATGGGTCCCTCCTACCCGGGTCCGGGGGCACCGTCGTCCGGCCCCGGGGGGCGGGGCCGGGTCCGAACGGTCCGGGTCGAGTTGGTGTCCAGTGTCATCTCGTCGATCTTCTCGACGGTGGGGCGGAGCCGAACGGTTCCGGTGACCGGGTCCAGGACGTCGACCACCTTTCCGAGGAGTCTGGCGGTCTCCTCGTCGCCCGTCTCGTTCGCGAGCGCGACGGCTCGGCCCAGCCGCGTCGTCGCGGTGTCCTCGTCCCCTGATCGCCGGGCCTCCAGCCCGTCCTGAATGGCCTGGGCCAGCTCCACCTGGCCCGTGTAGTGGGCCACCCGGGGGTTGATCTCGGTGGCCCTGTCCTCGTCCGTCGTCCACTCCGCGAGGATGTTCCCCGAGGCCAGGACCCTGTCCTGGGCGCCGTCGAGACCGGGGAGGACCACGCGCACCCACCCGGCGCGCAACTGGCGCCCGGGATCGCCCGGGGGGACCTCCACGCAGATGTGGTAGTCGCGGTTCTCCGTACCCCAGGAACCGGTGGGGTAGTCCTTGGCCTGTGCCGCCCGCTCCACGCCGCGGTCGCTGAGGTCCTGGACGGTGGGGGCGACCTGTTTGACGTAGCGCACCACGGCGTGCCGGGGCGTCCACAGGCGCAGCGCCACGTCGGCGACGGCCTTGCCCATGGAGGCCCGCGCCATCGCCCGGAAGTCGGCGGCCATGTCGGCGGGGTCGGCGATGATCCCGGGGCCGCCGCCGAGCAGGGCGGCGTCGATCCTGCGGAGCTCCTCGACCTTCCAGTCGGTGCCCACGCCGCGGCAGTCGCAGACGAAGCTCCCCGCGATCCGGCTCAGGGTCCGCTCGAAGTCCTGCGAGACCTCGTTGTTCTGGCCGTCGGTGAGCAGGATGGCGTGCTTGACCCCGCCGTCGACGGTGGCGAACAGCTCGGCCGCCCGGGTGAGCCAGGCGCCCATCCGGGTGCCCCCGTCGGCGCGCAGGCGGCCGACGGCCTCCAGCGCCTCGGCCCGGGTGGAGGGGTCGACGGTGGCCAGGGTGTTCCCGGCGGGGTAGATCATCTCGGCCTGCCGGTGCCCGGCGATCACCGCGAAGCGCACCCCGTCGCGGAGCGTCTCGACGGCGGCGCGGGCGGCCTGCTTGGCGGCGTTGATCTTCTCCCCGTACATGGAGCCGGAGGTGTCGACGATGATCAGCTCCGTCGCCCGGACGTCCGCTCCGACGAGCACCGGCCCGGTGGAGGTGATGCCGACGACCGCGTGCACCTCCCGCCCGCCCAGGGGCAGGAACCGGTTCTGGTCGACCTCGACCCGGAACTCCGGCTCGGCGGTGGGTTCAGCCCTGTTCGGCACGGGAGCCCCCTGTGGGTACGGGAATGACGACGACGGTGATGTTGTCCTTGCCGCCCCCTTCGAGGGCGAGCCGGACGTAGGTGCGGGCCGCGTCCAGAGGACGGGTCCCCGCCCCGGGCACCGCTTCGGTCAGGGCCTGCGCCTCGGGGTAGTAGTTCCACAGGCCGTCGCTGCACAGCAGGACGGTCCCGGGGCCGGTGGGGGTGACGGTGGAGATGTGCGCGTCGATCTCGCCGGAGTCGGCGCCCATCCACGCGATGAGGGCGTGCGCGTTGGCCGAGCGCATCGCCTCCTCCCGGGACAGCGCGCCCATCTGCACCATCGCCTCGCTCCAGGAGTCGTCCCGGGTCAGCAGGGCCGAACCGCTGGAGGAGGGGCCGCCGGAGAGCCAGTAGGCGCGGCTGTCGCCGACCCAGCCGATGGTGACGGTGCCCGCGGCGGGGTCCACCACGGCGGAGACGAAGGTGCAGGCCGGCGCCGAACTCGGGGAGTCGGCGATGGCGGCGACGGCCTCGGCCGCCCTGGTCATGGCCACGCCGGTGGCCTCGCGGGCGTCGACGCCGCGCCGCACCTGCTCGGCCAGGACGGTCGCGCCGGTCTCGGCGGTGATCCTGGAGGCCTCGTCGGAGCGGGGCGAGCTGGAGACGCCGTCGCAGACCACCGCGCACACCACGCCGGCGGCGTGCGGGGAGTCGTCGGGGACGACCCGGATGGCCATGGCGTCCTCGTTGCGCCGGTGTCTGAGCCCGCGGTCGCTGACGCCGACGGCGGCGCGGGCGCGCACCTCGACGTGGTCGCGGCCGGTGGGCTGGAGGAACCCACACCGTTCGCAGTAGCCGTCCACGACCCGGCCGGAGCACCACACGCACAGGTCGGGGCCCGCGGGCCGGACGGCCCCGGAGCCGCCGGGCGGGGGCCAGTCGGGGACGACCGGCTCGGGGGCCGGCCTGGGCGGCCGCGGGTCGCGGCGGACGGGCTGGGTGGCCAGCGAGTCGATGGCGTCCCAGTCGTCGTCCACGGCGAGGCTGTCCGTGAGGGAGCGGCCGGGCCCCCGCGGGGTCGTCTCCGCGGGCGGCGCGCCCGGCACCGGGGGCCCCGAGGGCCCCGCGGGGGGACCGCCGTGGGCCGCGGGCGGGGGGCCCGCGGGCCGCGGCCCCTGGGGCGCTGTGGGGCCCGCAGGGGCCGCGCCGGCGGGCCGGGTGCTCCCGGAGGGCGTCGCGTCCGAGGGGATGACCCCCGCGACCGTGACGTCGGCCGGGTTGACGGTGCGGTAGACGCCCTGCGGATGGGGCTCCTCGCGGGCGGTCCGGCCCGACGGCGTGGCCCCCGAGGGGGTCGATCCGGACGGGGTCGGCTCCGAGTGCCCCTCCCCCCGGCCCTCGTACCGTTCGGCGCCGTACAGGCTCACCTGTGGAGCTGTGGGCCCGCCGTCCGCCGGGACCAGCCCGGGCGCGGCCGGGTTCGGACCGGTCTGTACCGTGTCCGGGTTCTCCGCCGGGGCCTGCCGCACGTCCTCGGGCAGGGGGTGGCCGCAACGCTCGCAGAAGGCGTCGCCGGCGGACACCCTGTCGGCGCACCCCGGGCAGGTCCGCACCTTCGTCATCGCTGTTCCTTCGATCCTCACAGCAGCGTCACGGGTCGTAGGGAGTTGGCCTTGTCGATCAGCTCGTACCGTTCCGTGACCGAGGTGGACCGGTGCGCCAGGTCCCGGTAGCGCCGTTCCAGGTTGGCGCGCACACCGTCCTCGGTGAGCGGGCCGCCCAGCAGCGCCGTCCCGTCGGCCCGGCCGCCGGCCTCCAACCAGTCCAGCGCGGACTCCAGGGCCCGCGCGGCCAGCCGGTCGGTGGACTCGCCGTCCAGCCCCAGCCGCTCCAGGCGCTGTCCGGCGCGCACCAGGTCGTCCGCCTCCCGGCCGGGGTGGCGGGCCGCCAGCACCGAGATAAGCGCCGTCTGGGCGTGCACGTACAGGCTGGACAGCTCCGGCACCGTGTCCAGGACCGCGATGGCCCCGTTCCGGTCGCCCTGGGCCAGCCGGATGCGGGCCAGGCCGAACGCGGCGCTGACGAAGGAGTGGTCGGTGTTCCACACGTTCTGGTAATGGCGTGCGGCGATCGCGTGCTCCCCGGTGCGCTCGCAGGCCAGCGCCAGTCCGAGCTTGGGGGCGATCTCCCCGGGCAGGTGGCCGTACAGCTCGTCGAAGTGGTCCCGGGCGCCCTGGAAGTGGCCGGTGCTCAGCTCGGCGACCGCCAGGTACCACATGGTGCGCCAGTCGCCCGGGATGCGCTCGCTGAACTGGTGCAGGACGTCCATGGCCTGCCCGTGCCTGCCCAGTGTGATGAGCGTCCGTGACAGCATCAGCAGGGTCTCGGGGGTGGGCTCGGGCATGGACCGCAGCGCCGCGACCAGGTCCTCCGGCGGCAGCGCCTGGAAGCCCCGCAGGTGCTGGGAGGCCGGGTCGGTGGGGTCGATCAGCGGCGCGGGCAGCAGCGTCGCCGCCTCGGTGGGCGAGGGCGGGACGAGCATCCGGTCGGCGCGGCCCACGTCGGAGCCGATGGTGAAGTTCTCGCCGCCGAACAGGGTCGAGGGCGCCGGGTGGGGCGCGCCCTCGATGTCGGAGAGCACCTCGCGCAGCACGCCGGTGAGCTGGTCGGCCATGTCGGAGGCGTCGTGGAAGCGGCGCTCCATCTCCGGGTGGGTGGCCCGGCGCAGCAGCCGGTCGTAGGACTCGTGGCGCTCCAGCAGCGGTACGGAATCGCGCGGCGGCAGCTCGTGCGGGAACTCGCGCATGAAGCTGAACCGGAAGCTCAGCACGGCCAGCGCCCGTCCCACCGAGTACAGGTCGGCGCTGACGGTCGGGCCGGGGCCGCGCAGCTCGTCCTCGGGGACCCGGTAGCCGGGGGTGGTGTAGACGGGGCTGACGGTGTCGTCCATGCGGCGCACGCCGCCCAGGTCGATGAGCTTGATCTGCTCCTCGCTCTGGATGACGTTGTCGGGTTTGAAGTCGCAGTACAGCAGGCCCTTGGAGTGCAGGTAGCCGAGCGCCCGCAGGACCTCCAGGCCGTAGGCGATGACCTGGTCGACCGGCAGCACGGCGTCGGGGTCCTGCTCGCGGCGCTCCATCAGGAGTTCGCGCAGCGACTTGCCGCCGACGTACTCCATCACGATGTGCCCGGCGGGGATGCCCGTGCGCGCGTCGGGGTGCTGGGAG
This sequence comes from Nocardiopsis sp. MT53, assembly GCF_019598965.1. Taxonomy (NCBI): domain Bacteria; kingdom Bacillati; phylum Actinomycetota; class Actinomycetes; order Streptosporangiales; family Nocardiopsidaceae; genus Nocardiopsis; species Nocardiopsis sp. MT53. Next base: position 1,552,933 of record NZ_CP080599.1, read on the forward strand.
AAGTTGATGATCTTGACGATGTTGGGGTGCTCGACCTCGGAGAGGAAGGCCCGCTCGGCCGCCGCGGCCTTGTGCGCCTCGGCGTCGCCGGCGTTGAGCAGGCCCTTGAGCACCACCCAGCGGTCGTTGACGTTGCGGTCGCGGGCCAGGTAGATCCAGCCCAGGCCGCCGTGGGCGAGGCAGCCCAGCACCTCGTACTGGCCGCCGACCTTGTCCCCCGGGCCCAGCTTGGGGGTGAAGGAGTACTGGGTGCCGCACTTGCGGCAGAACCCCTCGGTGCGCCCCTGCTGGTCGCCGCGGGTGCGGCCGACCTTCTCCCCGCAGTTGCCGCAGAACCGGTTCTTCTCCGAGACGACGGGGTTCTCCATGATCGCCTCGGACGGGTCGCGGTAGGGCACCGGGGGGACGAGGACCATGCCCGCGCCGAGCATGCCCCGGGAGGAGCGCCGGGTGCGCCCGGATCCGGGGCCCGTGCCGCCGCCGACCGAACCGGTGATGCTGCCGGGGCCGGAGCGGCCGGAGAGGCGGATGTTGCCGGAGATGGGGTGGGAGTGGATGGGGTCGCCGATGTCGTCGCCCTCGGAGGAGCCCAGCCACCGGTCGAGGCCGGTGCCGCCGGAGGAGGACGCGCCGGGCGGGGCGCCCGGGGGCGTGCCGGACGGAGTGCCCGGCGGGGTTCCGGACGGTGTCCCCGGGGCGCTCGGCGCGGCGAAGGAGTACTGCGGCCCCGTGGGCGGCGGCGGACCGCCGGACAGGGGCGCCCCGAAGGACGCCTGCGGGCCCGACGGGTGGGGCCGTGCCGGGTGGGGGTACGGCGGGGGCTGCCGGGCCGGCTGCCGCGCGTACCCCGGCTGCGGCCCGGTCCCCCGGGGCGCGGGGGCCGTGAAGGAGGGGTCCTGCCGGGGGCCGGGCGCCGGGGGCACGGCGCCGGGCGCGGGCTCCAGACCGCACACGACGCAGAAGCCCTCCTCGATCGCTCCGCCGCACCCGGGCTTCGTGCACTTCGTCATCTGCTCACACCACCATCGCTCTCGCCGTCTGACGCGTCTGGACCCGGCGTGGTTCTGTCCTGGGTGGTTTCGGTCACCCCGGGCTCCTCCAGCGCCCTGCGATAGGCGGCCAGGGCGACCGTGGCGGCCCGCAGGTCTCCGGGCGCCGTCCACAGCTCCCGGTGCGCGCGGGCGTGGAGTCCGGCGACCTCCGGCTCCTCGGCCAGGCCCAGCCGGACCGAGCGGGCGCGGTAGGACTCCAGGCGCCCGCGCAGCTCGTCCCTCCGCTCCAGCAGGCCCTCCAGGTTCTCCCCGCGCTCGCGGGCGTCGTCGGAGGCGGCGTGGACGGCCGCCTGCGTCTCGCCGAGCAGCACGCCCAGCTCGCGCCAGCGGCCCCGGGAGCGCAGGGCGTCCATCTCGGCGATCCGGGCGCGCAGCGCGGGCACCGGGTCGGGGACGTCGATCGCCCGCGGTTCGCGGATACGGCCGACCACGTGGGCGCGCCGCTCGCGCAGGGCGGCCAGGACGGCCTCCAGGTCGTCGACGGCCGAGACGAGGCGGGCGGTGCTCTCACGGTAGGAGTCGCGCATGCGCAGGGCGTCGCGCAGCTCGCCGCGCGCCGCCTCCAAGCGCTTGCGCAGGCGTTCCATGCCCGAAGTGTCGACCCGGCGGTCGGCGCCCAGCAGGGAGAGGGGGTCGCGGCGGACGGTGTCGCCGATCCCGGCCAGCTCCGAGCGCAGGGACTCGTCATCCCTCTCGTCGCCGGCCTCCTCGATCATGTCGCTCAGGGTGCCGACCTCCCGCCACAGGGAGTCGAGGTCGGCCAGGCGGGGGTGCAGGGAGTTCCAGGCGGTCTCGGCGGCCGAGACGACCTCGGTGACCTCCTCGTAGTCGGCGGTCATCCGGGCGACGGCCTCGGCCAGGGTGATGTGCTCGGTGTCGGTGTCCAGCAGCCCGCGCTCGTGCAGCGGGGCCTTCTCCAGCGGCAGCTCCAGGCAGGGGCCGGTGAGCAGGAAGGTCATCCGCACCTGGTCGGAGTGGTGTCCGCCGCCCTGCCCGTGGTGGTCGGTGGCCTCCTCCACCGTGCGGCGGAAGGCGTCGTAGGTCGTCCACAGGCGGTGGACGTGGCGCTCGGCGTGCTCCCAGCGCTCCCGGGTGAGGCCGCGCAGGTCCGCGCCCTTGAGCATCCGGTGGCCGACGTGGTCCTCCAGGTCGGCCAGGTTGAGCGTGATCCGCTTCAGCTCCCCGCGCACCCGGTTGAGCGCGTGCTCGATGCCCTCCCGGCTCATGGGCGGCGTATTCGCCTCCGACGCGCTCGCCACCTTCCGTACCACTCCCCGTGTCCGCCGCCCCGCGCCCACCGGGTGGACGCGCACGGTCAATGCTCCCTTTACCTAGAAGAGTCTGGCGGCGGGCCCTGTCGATCACAAGGGAGGACCGGATTTACGGCCGCGAACGGTCACCCTCGTCACGTCTGCGAACAGGGGCCGCGCCGTCCCCTCCCAAGGTCCTCCCCCACTCCGGACACAAAAGGGCATGCGCGGAATACTCACCCCCGGTGGTCTGAATTGCGCTCATCGCCCGCCAGCGCAGCCAGCACGAACCGGCCCCGCTCGGCCACCGGGACCCGGGGCAGCTCCACCAGGTCGTAGCCGTACCGCGGGTAGGCCTCCCGCATGGCGCGGTCGGTGCGCAGGGCCTCCTCCCACGACTGGTGGCGCTCGGCGTCCCCGGTGAAGATCTCCGGCCAGGGCGGCGCGAGGAAGACGGTGCGCCGGTACCGGAAGCGGCGCGCGGCGGCCTCCACGTGCGCCGGCACCGGAAGCCCGCGCAGCAGGAGGTAGCCGACCAGGTCGGGCACCCCGCGGTCGCAGAACACCGGCCCGGGCAGCGCCGCCGCCTCCCGGTGCGAGCGGATCTCCCAGGCCAGCATCAGCTCCACGAACAGGGCGTCGTCGCGCCAGGCCAGGCCGGGGCCGTCGATCTCGCGCTGGTCGCGGATGACCGCGCGGCCCGCCTCCTCGGTGCGGGCGTACCCGAGCCCGGCCAGGTGGTCGACGAGGGTGGTCTTGCCGGAGCCGGGCCCTCCGGTGACGACGACGAGGTGGTCCACGTGTGCTTCCTTCCACGGGGTCGGGGATACGGGAGGGGCGCGCCCCGGCGCACGGCCGGGACGCGCCCGGGAACGGGGATCCGGAGGGGCCGGGGCCTTGAACGCCCTCCTGTACCGCTGGGGTTCGTGAGGCGCCCCGAGGGGCCGAAGGCTTCCGCCCCCAGGGGGCGCCGAACACGAACCGAAGCGGAGCGGAGGTTCACAAGGACACGGCTAGGGGATCTCGGCCTCGATGAGGTCGGCCGCGTACGCCGTGCCCTCGGTCCGCAGCCTGGCGGAGATCTCCGCCAGGCGGGCGGCCGTCCCCGGGTCGGAGGTCAGCTCCAGCAGCGCCGACCGCAGGGCGTCCGGGTCGTCGGCCTCGCCGTCGAGCCGCCGGGCCACCCCCAGCTCCTGGAGGCGGTCGGCGTTGTCGAACTGGTCGACGGCCTGGGGTACGGCGATCATCGGAACGCCGTGGTACAGCCCCTCGCTGGAGCCCCCCATACCCGCGTGGGTGACGAACGCGTCGGCCTGCCGCAGCACGGACAGCTGCGGCACCCACCGGTGCACCTCCACGTTCGCGGGCACCTCGCCCAGGTCGGCCGGGTCGGTGTACCTGCCGATCTGGAGCACCACGTGCCAGCCCGGCAGCCCGGCGAACGCCTCGACACAGGTGCGGTAGAACCCGGGCCGGTTGGTGTAGGCCGTTCCCAGGGACACCAGGACGACCTTCTCCGCGTCGGCGGGCCGCTTCCACTCCCCCTGGTCCGCGCGGTCGCCCAGGCAGGGCCCGACGAAGGTGACCGTGTCGGCGACGGTGTCGGCGAACGGCTGCATCTCGCGCGGGATGAGCGCCAGCGCCCGGTCCGGGCTCCCGGCGAAGGAGGTGTGGTCCATCCCGGTGATCCCGTTCTCGGCCAGCCAGGCGTCGAACTTGGCGAAGTGCTCGGCGGCCCCGGGCCGCCCGGCCAGCCAGGTCATCACCGTGGCCGAGTGGTCGGCCCAGGCGACGTAGGTCGGGGAGAGCTGCACACTGGGGATCCCCCACCGGATCCCCAGCACCCGGGCGGCGTACCCGCCGATGTCGTACAGGAACACGTCGGGCCGGTCCGCGTCGTAGGCGTCCCGGATGACGGGCAGGACGTTGATCGCGTCGTCGAGGAACACGTCCATGCCCTCGACCGGGTCGTCCGGCCACTCCTCGTCCCCGGTGGGCAGGGTGGTGGTGAACGGGACGAGTTCGGCCCCGGTGGGGGTGATCAGGTCGGCCATGAGCGTGTCGTTGGCGACCGTGACGCGGTGGCCCCTGCGGACCAGTTCGCGGAGGATCTCCAGGCTGGGCAGGGTGTGGCTGACGGCCGGGACTCCGACCATGGCGATGTGGGCGCGACGGGTCATCGCGGGTCCCTCCAGATGTCGAGGAGCTGCTACGGGTAGGGCGAGGGGGCGCCCGGCCCGCTCACGGGGCGGGGGCGCCGGGGCGTCGGTGACGCCGGGCCTCTAGCCGTAGATCTGGAGGAAGTGCACGCCGTCATCGTAGCCGCACCCCGGCCGCCGCGCGCAGGGGCCGGGACGCTAGGCTCGGGCGCCCGTCCCCGCCGCGACAGGAGCCGCCGTGTCCGACCGCCCGTTGTCCCTGGTCGTGTCGGTGCGGGTCCTGCCCGGGCGCCGCGACGCGTTCGTCTCCGGGATCTCCCGGCACGCCGCGGCGTCGGTCCGCGAGGAGCCGGGCTGCCTGCGCTTCGACGTGACGGCCGACTCCGAGGACCCCGACCTGTTCCGGGTGTACGAGGTGTTCGCCGACGAGGCGGCCCTGGCCGCGCACCGCGCCTCGCCGCACTTCGCGGCCTGGCAGCAGGAGAAGGCCGCCTCGGTCGTCCCCGGAAGCCAGGTCGACCGCGGCGGCCTTCTCCTCGTCAGCGAGTCCTAGGGCTGGGCGCCCGGGTCGCCGCCCTCCTCGGGGGCCCGGTGGCGGCCGCTGCTGCGGCGCACCGCGCCGGTGTCGCCGGTGTCCTCCCCGGCCGGCCGCTCGGGCGCGTTCGGGTCGCCCCGGTACCCCTCGCGGTAGCCCTCGGAATACCCCTCGTCGAAGGCGCTCACCGGGTCCTCGGGCATCTCCGACATGTCGGCGGAGGCCATGGCGTCCGCGTCGGCGACGGTGTCGGCGGCGCCGCGCAGCCGGACCCCGGCGACGATCATGACGACGCCGAAGATCAGCGCGTAGATACCGACCACGAACACGATCGCCTGGGCGCCGGCCAGCGGCCAGAACCACAGCAGCAGGCCGAACACGACCGAGAGCGCGCCGGCGAAGATCAGCAGCCACTCGGAGCTGATCCGGGCGCGCAGGCGGACGGCGGTGACGATCTCGGAGACGCCGGTGACGACGGCCCACGCGCCGATCACGAACACCAGCGCGATGACCGCGGCGACCGGCCAGATCAGCGCGATCAGACCCACGATGGCGCTGAGCACCGCCTGGGCGACGAGCGGGGCGCGCGTCCCCGGGGCGGCCCGGTAGGCCGCGTATCCGAGCATGATCGCGTCGACGAGGGCGTAGGCACCGAACACGATCGCCAGGGTGACGGTGGTCACCCCGGGCCAGATCAGCGCGATCAGTCCGAAGAGCACCGCGGCGACCCCTCGGAGGACCACCATCCACCAGTTCCTGCTCATGGCGCCGAGGACCTCCCCGGCCGGCATGTTCCGCATCATGGCCGCCTCACCTCCCTTGTGCGCTCCCGTCGGAGAGGGCGCATCCTGCGACTCCCCTCAAGGTCGCACGCCGACGGCAGGGCATCCGCAAAATACGCGGAAAGGGACGGTTCTGTACCGGTATGGATAGGCGGGATAACCGGACAAAAAGGACGCCCGCCCCGCCGGGAGGCGGGGCGGGCGTCGCGTACGCTCCGGTCGGGGACTAGCCCAGGCCCGGGTAGCGGCGCTCGGCGGAGCCGATGTAGTGCTGGCGCGGGCGCGCGATCCGGAAGGCCGGGTCGTGCAGCTGCTCGCGGTAGTGCGCGATCCAGCCGGGGAGCCGGCCGATCGCGAACAGCACGGTGAACATGTTGGTCGGGAAGCCCATGGCCCGGTAGATGACGCCGGTGTAGAAGTCGACGTTCGGGTAGAGCTTGCGCTCGGTGAAGTAGGAGTCGGCGAGCGCGGCGGCCTCGAGCTTGAGGGCCAGCGCGAACAGCTCGTCGGGGTTCTCGTCGCGGTCCAGGATCTGGGTCGCGAGGCCCTTGATCTCCTTGCTGCGCGGGTCGAAGTTCTTGTAGACCCGGTGGCCGAAGCCCATGAGGCGGACCTCGCGGGCCTTGACGCGCTCGAGGAACTCCTCGATGGTGACGCCCGAGTCGCGGATCTCGTCGAGCATCTCCAGCACGGCCTGGTTGGCGCCGCCGTGGGACGGGCCGGACAGGGCGTTGATGCCCGCGGCGATGCTGGCGAAGATGTCGGCCTGCGAGGAGCCGACGGTGCGCACGGTGGCGGTGGAGCAGTTGAGCTCGTGGTCGGCGTGCAGGATGAGGAGCAGGTCCACGGCCTTGCCGAACAGGTCGCCCAGCTCGCCGCTGGCGGCGTTGTCCCCGAAGGTCATCCGGATGAAGTTCTCGACGTAGTCGAGGGAGTCGTCCGGGCCGATCGGCTCGGCGCCGATGGAGTTGCGGTAGATGCGGGCCGCGATCGTCGGCAGCTTGGCCAACAGCCGGATCGTGGCGAGCTCCACCTGGGCCTCGTCGGACGGGTCGACGCTGTCGGCGTAGTACGCGGACAGCGTGTTGACGGCGCTGGCGAGCAGGGCCATCGGGTGGCCGTTGCCGGGCATCGCGTCCAGGAACGCGCCCATCTCGGCCGGGATGTCGGCGTTCTCGCGAAGCTTGTCGGAGAACTCCTTGAGCTGGCCGGGCTCCGGCAGCTCGCCGTAGATCACCAGGTAGGCCACCTCGAGGAAGGTGCTGCCCACGGCGAGGTCCTGGATCGGGTATCCGCGGTAGCGGAGGATCCCGGCGCCCCCGTCGATATAGGTGATCTTGGAGCTGCACGAAGCGGTGTTGCCGAACCCCGGGTCCAGGGTGGTCATACCCGTCGAGCCCAGCAGGGTCTTCAGCTCGATGGTCTGCTCACCCTCGGTGCCGGTGAACACCGGCAGCTTCAGCACGCCGCCCTCGTAGTGGAGCTCCACCGTGCGCTCTTTGTCGTCTTCGCTCATGCCCGAGGTCAACCTTTCCAGGCGGGGGATACGTGAGGTGCGTCAGACGCGGGGCGGTCCGCCGCCACGTTCTTGTTCACTCGTTATTGTTCTGTTTTGTTAAACGACGATTAAGCAAAATCATATAAGTTTCACCGATTCACGGACAGGTGACATGCAACACATACCCAGACGTGAGCAGAATTACCGCACGGTGAAGATTTACAATCTTTGCCAGATGTCGTTTACTCCGTGATCGCCCTGAGACATCGCAGGACCCCGGAGGGTTCTCCCCCGACGCCTCGACACCTCCTGTGCCGGTCCCCTGAGCACCCCGATCACCTCACGGACCCCATCTTCCGAGTGTCCTTCACAGATATGGACATACCCGGACACGACGGGGTGCGATCAGTTGTCCGAACGCGCCCTAGCGGCCATCTATCAGGGTACCTTCGCCCTGATCACGGGGGTTGACGCGGGGTACCCCAGGTGCGGTGATCTTGGCCTCTGCCGCGGGCGCCGCGGCACGCACCGTTCCCCGGAATACGCACGGGGGCCTCCCGGATGGGCAAAGAGTGTGCCCGTGGAACGGGAGTTCACACCCGCCCGGACCGGGCGCACCATCCGGCCCCGTGTTCCACGGGTGTGTCGGCGGTGTGATAACGGCCTTGGCCTCGGAGAAGCGGGAGCGCCTTTTCCGCGCCCCCGCCCCGGTGCCCGCGGAGTGCTACTCGTCCTCGACGACGCCGCCGGCCAGCAGCGGTTCCATGAACAACGACGGGTGGTCGCGCTCGATGACCCGCAGCCGCCACTTGTTGTGCACCAGCACCAGCAGTTCACCGTCGGAACGGCGGCGCAGCACCTCGGCCCCGGAAAGGCCGTGCAGGGTCGGCGCCGACTCCTCGTCCGTGCGCCGGGCCACCGAGTACTCCAGCGGCGAGACCTCGACGGGGCTGCGGAACTCCTGCTCCATCCGGTGCTTGACCACGTCGAACTGGAGCGGGCCGACCGCCGCCAGCACGGGGGCCTGCTCACCGCGCACGTCCGAGGTCAGCACCTGCACCACGCCCTCGGCGTCGAGCTGGGCGATCCCCTTCTGGAACTGCTTGTACTTGCCGGCGTCCACGGCCCGGGCCACCACGAAGTGCTCGGGGGCGAAGCTCGGGATGGGCGGGAACTCCACCTTGGGACCGTCGTAGAGGGTGTCGCCCACCTTCAGCGCCTGCGCGTTGACCAGCGCGATCACATCGCCCGGGAAGGCCGTGTCGATGGTGGAGCGGTCCGCGCCGAACACCGCCTGCGTGTACTTGGTCGCGAAGGGGCGGCCGGTGGCGGCGTGCGTGAGGACCATGCCCCGGTCGAACCGCCCCGAGCTGACCCGGACGAACGCCATCCGGTCCCGGTGGTTCTTGTCCATGTTGGCCTGCATCTTGAAGACCTGGCCGGAGAACGGGGCCTCCACCGGGCGCGGCCGCTCGTTCACGTCGTCCTTGGCCGCCGGGGCGGGGGCCAGGCCCACCACGGCCTCCAGCAGCCGGCCGACGCCGAAGTTGGTGAGGGCGGCGCCGAACAGCACCGGGGACGACTTCCCCGCCAGGAACGACTCGCTGTCGAAGTCGGCGCCCAGCGCCTCCAGCAGCTCCAGCTCCTCCTGGGCCTGCTCCCAGGCCTCGCCCTCCAGCTCGGCGGCCCGGTCGGCGTCCACGGTCTCCTCGATGGCCTTGGTCGCACCGCCCGGGGTGCGGGTCATCTTGGTGTACTCCCCCGTGTCCCGGTCGATCAGCCCCCGGAAGTCGCCGGCGATGCCCACCGGCCAGTTCAGCGGGGTCGGGCGCAGCCCGATCCGCTGCTCGATCTCGTCCAGCAGCTCCAGCGGCTCGCGCCCGGGGCGGTCCCACTTGTTCACGAACGTGATGACCGGCATGCGGCGCGCCCGGCACACGTCGAACAGCTTCAGCGTCTGCGGTTCCAGGCCCTTGGCCGAGTCCAGCAGCATGACCGCGCAGTCCACCGCCGACAGCACCCGGTAGGTGTCCTCGGAGAAGTCCGCGTGGCCGGGGGTGTCGAGCAGGTTCAGCACCCGGCCCTCGTAGTCGATGCGCAGCGCCGCCGAGGTGATGGAGATACCGCGGTCCTGCTCCATCTCCATCCAGTCCGAGGTCACGCCCTTGCGGTCGCCCTTGCCGTGGACCGCGCCGGCCGACGTGATCGCCGACGAGTGCAGCGCCAGCGCCTCGGTCAGCGTCGACTTGCCCGCGTCCGGGTGCGAGATGACCGCGAACGTCCGCCGTCGGCGGGCCTCTTCGGCGACCTCAGCCCCGTGCCGGGTAGCACCCGCCGTGTCCACACTCATGCGCGCTCGCCTCTTGGTTCTCTCCCGCTGTCCAACCGTTCCAGCCTACGCGTCCCCCGGCGCGGCCGGACCATCGGTCAGCCCCGGGGCCCCGCCTCGTCCACGGCGGCGCTCAGGCGGCGCACCAGCTCCTCCCGGCCCAGGTCGGCGGGGTAGACGGCGACCATGACCCGGTCGCTCCCGGGGGCCCGCCCCGGGTGCAGCATCGGACCGGCGGCACGGCGGACGAACTCCATGGCGGCGTCGTAGCGCTCCCAGACCCCGCGGGTGTCCTGCCCGGGGTCGCGCAGCCAGCCGCGGAGCACGTGGTTGTGCGCGGAGATGAGGGCCGCGGCGGTCACCCCGGCGGACAGCGACCGCTCCTCGGGGCCGCCCTCGCCCTCGCGGGCGGCCAGGTAGCGGCTGAACGCGGACTGGTAGCGCGCGGTCATCGCCACCTCGCGGTCGCGCAGCCGGGGGTGGACGCGGACCAGGCGGTAGCGGGGGACGGTGACCTCGGGGTCGTGCAGGTAGTCGCGCAGCACCAGGCGGGCGGCGGCGAACACCACGTCCAGGGGCTCGCCGGAGGCGGTCTCCAGGTGCCGGGAGACCTCGGCGAACAGCTCGTCGTGCTCGGCGAAGAGGATGTCCTCCTTGGTGCCGAACCGGCGGAACAGGCTGCGCCGGCTCACCCCTCCGGCGGCCGCGATGTCGTCCATCGTGGTGGCCTCGAAGCCGTTCTCGGTGAACAGGCGGACGGCGGCCAGCACCACGTCGCGGGTGGGCACGCGCGCGGACGCCCCCCTGGCGACCGATCGCTCACGGACCATCGTTCCCCTCCCCTGGCACGCCCCCCGAAAGGTATCCGACTCCCGACGGTGTACTTCGCACCGTCCACCCCCTATTCTGACACTGAATGCCAACCAAAGGCACCCAGTGCCAGCGATCGGGGGAGGGCGCACCTCCCGCGGAGGAACGCAGATGAGCGACTTCGACCTGTTCAAGACCACCGAGGAGCACGAGGAGCTGCGCGCCGCCGTACGCGCCGTCGCCGAGGACAAGATCGCCCCGCACGCGGCCGAGGTCGACGAGAAGAGCGCCTTCCCCCAGGACGCCCTGGAGGCCCTGGTCGCCACCGACTTCCACGCCCCGCACATCGCGGAGGAGTACGACGGTGTGGGCGCCGACGCGCTGGCCACCTGCATCGTCATCGAGGAGGTCGCCCGCGTCTGCGCCTCCTCCTCCCTGATCCCGGCGGTCAACAAGCTCGGCACGATGCCGGTCATCCTGGGCGCCTCCGAGGACGTCAAGCGCCGCTACCTGCCCGAGGTCGCCTCCGGCGCGGCGATGTTCTCCTACGGCCTGTCCGAGCGCGAGGCCGGGTCCGACACCGCCGGCATGCGCACCCAGGCCGTGCGCGACGGCGACGACTGGGTCCTCAACGGCCAGAAGTCGTGGATCACCAACGCGGGCGTCAGCAAGTACTACACGGTCATGGCGGTCACCGACCCCGAGGGCCCGCGCGGGCGCAACATCACCGCGTTCGTGCTGCACGCCGACGACGAGGGCTTCACCCTGGGCGAGCCCGAGCGCAAGCTCGGCATCAAGGGCTCCCCCACCCGCGAGCTGTTCTTCGACAACGTCCGCATCCCGGGCGACCGGATCGTCGGCGAGCCCGGCGAGGGCCTGAAGATCGCGCTGCGCACCCTGGACCACACCCGCGTCACCATCGGCGCGCAGGCCGTCGGCATCGCCCAGGGCGCCCTGGACCACGCGGTCGCCTACGTCAAGGAGCGCAAGCAGTTCGGCAAGGCCATCGCGGACTTCCAGGGGGTCCAGTTCATGCTGGCCGACATGGCCATGAAGCTGGAGACCGCCCGCCAGATGGTCTACGCGGCCGCCGCCAAGTCCGAGCGCGGCGACGCCGACCTGTCCTTCTTCGGCGCCGCGGCCAAGTGCTACGCCTCCGACGCCGCCATGGAGATCACCACCGACGCCGTGCAGCTGCTGGGCGGCGCGGGCTACGTCAAGGACTTCCCGCTGGAGCGCATGATGCGCGACGCCAAGATCACCCAGATCTACGAGGGCACCAACCAGATCCAGCGCCTGGTGATGGCCCGCCAGCTGCTCAAGAAGTAGCCCACGGACCGGACGCCCGGCCCCCGCTCCGCGAAAGTGGGGGGCCGGGCGTCCTCGTGTCCGTACCCGTCAGAGGGTGGACTCGCGGGCGAACCGGGCCAGCGGGATGGGCTCGCGGCCCAGCGCGGCGTGGACGTCGTCGGTGACCTCGGCGGCGCGGCCGCGGACGGCGGCGGCGAAGCGCTCGTTGAGGGTGTCGATGTAGCGCTCGCCCCAGCCGCGGTCGGAGGCCCGGAAGTAGAAGCGCGACTCGTCCACCGGCTTGAACCGCCACACCGGGCTGTCCGTGCCCCTGGTCCAGCGCACGACGGCGCCGACGGTCAGCGCCTGCGGTCCGGTGAGGGTGTACTCCTTGCCGCCGTGGTCGCCCACGAGCGACTCCACCGCGACGGCCGCGACGTCGCGGGCGTCCACGAAGCTGATCTCGGTGCGCCGCTTGACCGGCAGCTCCAGGCGCCCGTTGCGGGAGCGGGCCAGGTTGGCGAAGGTGCCCTCGGTGAAGTCCTGGAACAGCCAGTTGGGGCGCAGCACCGTCACCCGGCCGAACAGCTCCTTGGCCTTGAACTCGGCCGCCCGCTGGTCGGAGTCGGAGGGCGCGTGCTCGGTGCCCATCGCCGACATGACCACGGCCCGCTCCACCCCCGCCTCGGCGGCGCGCTCCAGGAAGGCGGCCACCCGGTGCCCCAGGGCCATGCCCACGGGGGTCACCACGAAGACGCCCGAGGCGCCCTCGAGCACCTCCGCCCAGTTGGAGGTGTCGGTCCAGTCCAACCGCCTCTCGGCGGTGCGCGAGGCACCGGCGGCGGGCAGGCCGCGCCGTTTCAGCTCGGTCAGGACTCGTCGGCCCACCATGCCGGTGGCTCCGGTCACCAGAGTGCTCATCGACTCCACGGTACCCACGGCGGCGACGGAAGTGGACGCGCACCGCGCGGATGGCGACCGAAGTAGGGAAGCCCGCCGCCATCGGTATCGTCCGCGTGTGCGAGGGGACCGCCGCGGCCTGCCGGAACATAGACTCGCGCTGATATGAACACCGTCACCGGGCCGTACAGGCGGGATGTGCGCGACTGGATCGTGGACCTGTCCATGTTCCTGCTCGCCCTCGTGTTCGCGGCCATGACGCTCCTGGACTTCCCGCCGCCGGGGCCTCCGCACGGTGACGTCCCCGTGATCACCGTGCCCGACCACCCCACCTGGTGGGAGGCGGCCGAACGGCTGGCGGCCCTGGCGGCCTGCACGTCCCTGTGGTGGCGGCGCCGATGGCCGGTCCAGATCGCCGTGTCCCTCATCGCGCTCTCGGTCGTGACGGACCTGGTCTCGGGCGCGCTGCTCATCGCCCTGTTCTCCCTGGCCCTGCACCGGCCGCCCAAGGTGAGCCTGGTGGTCTTCGGCCTGGGCATCGCCTCGGTGGGCCTGAAGTCGCTGGTGCTGCCCGACCCCCACCTGCCCGCCCTCATCGCCTTCCTGCTGAGCGTGGCCGTCCAGGGCGCGGTCATCGGCTGGGGGCTGAGCGTCCACCACCGCCGGGAGCTGGTGGACTCCCTGCGCGAGCGGGCCGTGCACGCCGAGACGGAGGCGCAGCTGCGCGCCGAGCACGCCCAGCACCAGGTGCGCGAGGCCATGGCGCGGGAGATCCACGACGTGCTCGGGCACCGGCTGTCGCTGCTGAGCGTGCACGCGGGCGCCCTGGAGTACCGGCCGGACGCGCCCGCGGAGGAGATCGCGCGCTCGGCGAAGGTGATCCGCGAGAGCGCCCACCAGGCCCTCCAGGACCTGCGCGAGGTGATCGGGGTGCTGCGCGCGCCGGTGGGCGAGCTGCCCCAGCCGACCATGGCGGACCTGCGCCAGCTGGTGGAGGAGGCCGACGAGGCCGGGGCGCGGGTGGCGTTCACCGAGGACTACGACGGGACCGTCCCGGACCGGACGGGGCGCACCGCCTACCGGATCGTGCAGGAGGGGCTGACGAACGTGCGCAAGCACGCCCCGGGCGCGGACACGCGGGTGTCGGTGCGGGGCGCGCCCGGGGAGGGCCTGACCGTGGAGGTGCGCAACGGCCGCGCCCCGGCCCCGGTGCCGCGGGGCGGCTCCGACGGCCAGGGGCTGGTGGGCCTGACCGAGCGGGTGTCGCTGCTGTCGGGCCGGCTGGAGCACGGCCCCACGCCCGGAGGTGGCTGGCGCCTGTCCGCTTGGCTACCGTGGCCCGCATGAGCGAGGCGCAGCGCGACCACCGGGACATCGGCGTGGTCATCGTCGACGACGACGCACTGGTCCGGGTGGGGCTGGTGATGATGATGGGCGGGGCACCCGACATCAAGGTCCTGGCGGAGGCGGAGGACGGGGGCAGGGTCCTGGACCTGGTGGAGCGGTACTCCCCCGACGTGGTCCTCATGGACATCCGGATGCCCACCGTGGACGGGCTGACCGCCACCGAGCGGCTGCGGGCGCTGGAGGACCCGCCGGAGGTGCTGGTGCTGACCACGTTCGACGCCGACGAGCACGTGCTGCGGGCGCTGCGGGCGGGCGCGGCCGGGTTCCTGCTCAAGGACACCCCGCCCGCGGAGATCGTGGAGTCGGTGCGCCAGGTGGCGCGGGGCATGTCCGTGCTGTCTCCCACGGTGACGCGGCGGCTGGTGGAGCGGGTGGGCGACAGCGACGCGGACGCGCGGGCCGACCGGGCGCGGGGGCGGCTGGCCGGCCTCAACGCCCGGGAGCTGGAGGTGGCGGTGGCGGTGGGCCAGGGCCGGTCCAACGCCGACATCGCGGCGTCGCTGTTCCTGAGCGTGCCGACGGTCAAGACGCACGTGTCGAGCATCCTCACCAAGCTGGGGCTGAACAACCGGGTGCAGGTCGCCCTGCTGGTGCACGACGCCCGCCTCGTCCAGGACGGCTAGCCGCGTTCTCTCGAACCTCCGCTGCGCTTCGGCCCGCCGGGCGCCTCACGGACCCCCGGCGGCGCGGGAGGCCATCCGAGAACAGGCCCTGGGCGCCCCTGCCCGACACGCCGGGCGCGGTAGCGGCCCCCGCCGGGGCCCCGCCCGTACTGTGAGCGACCGGAGCGGCACCAGGAACAGGGGGAGGGGTCCGGTGAGCGGTTCCACGCCAGGCCGCGGCGGCGGCCGCATCCGGGGGGCGGCGCGCCGGGGCGCGCCCGGGAGCGGCCGGTGAGCCCCGCGTCCGGGCCGCCCGGCGACATCGACCTGGACGACGTCCTCACCGCCGTGATGGCGCGGGTCCGCCCGCACATCGGCGAGGGGAAGGTCGCCGACTACATCCCGGAGCTGGGGCGGGTGGACCCGGCCCGCTTCGGGTTCGCGGTGGCGGCCGCGGACGGGTCGGTGCACACCGTCGGCGACACCGGTGTTCGCTTCTCCATGCAGAGCATCACCAAGGTGTTCACCCTGGCGCTGGTCACCCAGGCGGGCGAGACGCACATCTGGGACCGGGTGCACCGGGAGCCCTCCGGCAGCGCGTTCAACTCGCTCTACCAGCTGGAGTTCGAGAACGGCGTCCCGCGCAACCCGTTCATCAACCCGGGCGCGATCGTGGTCACCGACGAGCTGCTGGCCAACACCGGGGACGCGTTCGCCGCCCTGCGCGGGCTGCTGCGCGCCGAGACCGGCAACCCGGACCTGGACGCCGACGGGGTGACCGCCCGCTCGGAGCTGGAGACGGGCGACCGCAACAGGTCGCTGGCCTACCTGATGGCGGGGTTCGGGAACATGCGCAACCCCGTCCCGGAGGTGCTGGACCACTACTTCAGGCAGTGCTCCATCACCATCAGCACCGAGGAGCTGGCCCGGGCGGGGCTGCTGCTGGCCCGGCACGGGGTGCGGGCGGACGGAAGCCGGATGATCGACCGGAACGCCGCCCGGCGCATCATGGCGATCATGCTCACCTGCGGCACCTACGACGCGGCGGGCGAGTTCGCCTACCGGGTGGGGCTGCCCTGCAAGAGCGGGGTGGGCGGCGGCATCCTGGCCATCGTGCCGGGCCGCTACTCCGTCGCCGCCTGGGGGCCGGGCCTGGACGCCAAGGGGAACTCGGTGACGGGCGCCCTGGCCCTGGACACGTTCACGCAGGTGACGAACTGCTCGGTGTTCTGACCGCCCGGCGCCCCGGCCCCCGGTGTCCCGGCCGGCCGCGCGGGCCCCGGGAGGCTCCCCGGGGCCCGCGGCGCGGCGGGCGTCTCAGGCGGCGGGGACGAAGGTCTCCGAGATCCGGTCCAGCAGCTCCCGGTTGATGTCGGCGTGGTCGTTGTCGGCCACCAGGAAGAGGGCGTAGCCCTTCTCCTCGGTGTGGAAGCCGCGGTTGACGGCGTGCATGCGCCCGTTGCGGCCGTCGTAGGTGAACTCCCAGTCGGCGGCGGTGATGTAGGCGTCGGTCCAGTCGTCCTCGACCTCCTCGATGCCGACCAGCTCGTAGCCCGGGAAGTTGCCGCTGCCGATCGGCTCGAAGTCGCGCCAGTCCTGGGCGGCGTCCGGGCCGGGGTCGTCGGTCTGGTCGACGAGCAGGTAGCCGCCGTCGGGGTTGTCGAAGTAGACCATGTGGCCCTCCCGGCGCAGGGTCCAGCCGTCCGGGTACTCCACGGTGAAGCCGCTGGAGTCCTCGTGGACCGCCAGGCCGCCCGCCCAGGGGTCCTCTTCCTCCTCCTGCTCCTCGGGCGACTCCGAGGGCTCCTCCTCGGGCTCGCCGCCGCCGTCCCCGCCGTCCCCGCCGGCGGGCGGCTCGGACTCCTCCTCCGGTGGGGCGGCCGCCCCGGACTCCTGCTGGGAGACCAGTCCGGCACCGGAGGCGCCGCTCCGGTTCATGCTGATGTAGAGCGTCGTCCCGGCGGCGACCACCAGGACCACGAGGGCCGCTGCGACCACGAGCAGGCCGCGCTGCCGGGACCGGTCCCGTTCGGTGCCGCGGGGCGCCGCTGCGGGGGCCGGTGCGGCCGGTTCCGGGGCGGGCGGCGGGGCGGCCGCCAGGGCCGCCTCCTCGGACCGCGGTTCCGCGGTCGGCACCGTCGTGGTGAGGGTCGGCGCCACCGGGGCGGGGGCGGCCGCCTCGGCGCGGTCCCGGATCTCCCGCAGCCGGGCCCGGACCGCGTCGATGCCGGGCCGGTCCTCCGGCTTCTTGGCGCACAGCTCCCGCAGCAGCGGGGCCAGGGGTCCGGCGTTGACCGGGGCCGGCAGCTCCTGGGTGACGATCGCGGTCAGCGTCGCCACCGGGGTGGGCCGGTCGAAGGGCAGGGTCCCCTCCAGCGCCTGGAACAGGGTGATGCCCAGGGACCACACGTCCGAGGCGGGGGTGGCGGAGTGCCCGTGGGCGATCTCCGGGGCCAGGTAGCTGGGCGAGCCGATGAGCAGCCCGGTACTGGTCAGGTGGGTGGAGCCGTCCAGGTGGGCGATGCCGAAGTCGGTGAGCACCGCCCGGCCCCTGCCGTCGATGAGCACGTTGCCGGGCTTGATGTCGCGGTGGACGATGCCGCTCGCGTGCGCCTCGGACAGCCCGGCCGCCATCTGCTCGCCGATGTCGGCGACCCGCGCGACCGGCAGCACCCCGCCCTCGCGGATGACGTCGCCCAGGGAGGAGCCGCTGACCAGCTCCATGACGATCCACGGGCGGCCGTCCTCCTCGGCCACGTCGAACACGGTGATGATCGACGGGTGGCTGAGCTGGGCGGCGCTGCGCGCCTCGCGGAGCATGCGGGTGCGCAGGACCTCCACCTCGTGCGCGGGCAGGTTCGGCGGGGTGGTCAGCTCTTTGACGGCGACCGGCCGGTCCAGGAGGGTGTCACTGCCCTTCCAGACCCGGCCCATGCCGCCCGCGCCGATGACCTCGTCCAGGCGGTACCGGTTGGCCAGGAGTCGACCGGAGTCGGCTTCCGAACTGTTCATGGGCGCGCGATCCTCTGCGGGGAAGGGCGTACAGGGGAGAAGACGGGTGTGCGGGGGAGAAGTCTGGAGCGGCCGGGGGACCGAGAGAGAATTCTAGGTTCCCCGGAGGGCGCTCGACCCTCCTCCCGGGGGTACCGGTCTCCTCCCTTCGAGGTGACATAACCCCGCAAACCGTCCTGACATGCGACGATTCCGCCGCGGCGGCCCGCCGAGGGGCCGGTTCGGCGGGGCCGGTACCCGGGCGTGTCAGCCCCGGCGCACCAGCAGCCTCTTCAGGAGGTTCGACAGGGCCGGCACCGCGCCGCCCCGGGCGGGTTCGGCGGGGGGCGCGGGTGCGGGCTCGGGCTCGGGGGCCGGGGCGGCGGGCGCCTGCGGGGTGAAGCGGACCGGGAGGGAGACCGGGGACCAGGACAGGGTGGCCAGCCGCCACCGCAGGTCCTCCGGGGGGACGGCCAGGGCCGGGTCGGGCAGCCGCTCCAGGATCCGGCGTGTGGCGATGGTCGCGATCGCGGTCGCCTCGTCGCGGGCGGGGCAGCGGTGGGGGCCGGCCCCCCAGGCCACGTGGGCGCGGTTGGCCCCGTCGGCCACCTGCTCGGCGTTCTCCCTCTGGAAGAAGTGGTTGGCGGCGGCGAAGGCGAGCAGGATGGGCGACCCGGCCTCGATGACGCGGCCGTTGTCCAGCGGGACGTCGACGCGGGGGTAGATCACCGGGTAGTTGGTGATCGGCGGGTCGCGCCACAGCACCCGCTCCACCAGGTCGCTCAGAGCGGCCGGGGAGGGGCCGCCGGGGACGCGCAGGGACGGGTCGGCCAGGACGGCCCGCAGGGCGGAGTCGATGAGGGCGGCGGTCGGCTCGTTGGCGGCCGCGATGACGAGGAGGAGCTGCATGATGACCTCCTCGTCCGAGAGCCCGGCGCGGTGCCGGATCAGGCGGCTGGTGAGGTCGTCGCCGGGTTCGCGGTGCTTGGCGTCCACGACCTCCGACAGCGCGCGCTCGGCTTCGGCGTTGGAGCGCTCGGCGTCCACCCCGGCCCACAGGTTGCGCATGGCGGCGACGAACCGCAGCCCCTGGTCCTCGTCCATGCCGAACAGGTCGTTCATGACCAGCAGCGGCAGCATCCGCGCGTACTCGTTGAGCAGGTCGGCCCGGCCGCGCGCGCAGAACTCGTCGATGAGCCGGTCGGCGTAGCGGGTGGTGACGGAGGCCAGGTGCGCGGGGGTGACCGCGCCCAGGGCGTCGGTGATCGCACGGCGCAGCCGCTGGTGCTCGGCCCCGTCCAGGAACAGGGCGCTGGCACGGGGCGCCATCATCGGCAGCAGGGGGTCGTCGGGGCCGATCCGGCCCTCGGTGAAGTCCCGCCACAGCCGTGCGTCGTGCGTGAACGTGGTGGTGTCCCGCGACCAGGAGATCAGGGTGGCGTAGTCGGTGACGACCCAGCCGCGCACCCCGGGCGAGAGCTCGGCGGGGACCACCGGCCCGTGGTCCGCGCGCATCTTCGCGTAGACGCCGTACGGGTCGGGGTGCGGCTCACTCTGGTACAGCGCGGCGTGGGGGCATCCTGAAGACACGGCGACCTCGGGGAGTGGGCTGACGCGGCCTGGACACGGCGGCCCCGGACGTACCCGGCCCGGAACCCCTGCGGGTGTGCGGGCTCACACTAGCGCCCGGGGTCCCGCCGGGGCGAGGCCCGCCCCCTCCCGTGGCCCGCCGCCCGCCCTGCGGCCTGGGGCGATGCCGCCGTGACCGGTCCCGGCCACGGCGGCGGGCATCCGCGGCTCAGCGGCCGAAGCGGTGCAGCCGCTGGCTGTTGGTCACCACGAACACGCTGGACACCGCCATGGCGGCACCGGCCAGCATCGGGTTGAGCAGTCCCGCGGCGGCCAGCGGGATGGCGGCCGCGTTGTAGGCGAAGGCCCAGAAGAGGTTGCCCTTGATGGTGTTGAGGGTGCGGCGGGAGAGGCGGATGGCGTCGGCCGCCGCACGCAGGTCGCCGCGCACTAGGGTGAGGTCGGATGCCTCGATGGCGACGTCAGTGCCGGTGCCCATGGCCAGGCCCAGGTCGGCGCGGGCCAGGGCGGCGGCGTCGTTGACGCCGTCGCCGACCATGGCCACGGTGCGCCCCTCGGCCTGGAGGCGTTCGACCACCGCGACCTTGTCCCGGGGCATGACCTCGGCGATGACCTCCTCGATGCCCACCTCGTCGGCCACCGTCCGGGCCACGGCCTCGTTGTCACCGGTCAACAGGATCGGGGTCAGACCCAGCTCCCGGAAGGAGCGGACGGCCTCGGCACTGGTGGGCTTGACGGTGTCGGAGACCACGAGAACACCCCGGGCGGCGCCGTCCCAGCCGACGGCCACGGCGGTGCGGCCCTGGTTCCGGGCCTCCTTCAGTGCCTGGACGAGGTCCTCGCCCAGCGGCTGTGACCGCTCCCGGAGCAGCGCGGGGCGGCCGACCAGGACGGTGCGGCCGTCGACGATGCCCTGCACGCCCAGGCCCTCGACGTTGGCGAAGTCCTCGGGGACCGGCAGGGTGCCGCGGGCGGCGGCCGCGGTGGCGACGGCTTTGGCGATGGGGTGCTCGGAGGCGTTCTCCAGGGCCCCGGCCAGCCGCAGCACCTCGTCCCCGTCCTCGCCCTCGGCGGCGACGACCTCCACCAGCGCCATGGTGCCGGTGGTGACGGTGCCGGTCTTGTCCAGCACGACCGTGTCGATGCGGCGGGTGGTCTCCAGGACCTCCGGGCCCTTGATGAGGATCCCCATCCGGGCGCCGCGCCCGGTGCCGACCAGCAGCGCGGTCGGGGTGGCCAGGCCCAGGGCGCAGGGGCAGGCGATGATGAGCACCGCGACCGCCGCGGTGAAGGCGGCGGTGGCGGGTTCGCCGACACCGAGCCAGAAGCCGAGGGTGGCGACGGCGATCATGATGGCGACGGGGACGAAGACGCCCGAGACCCGGTCGGCCAGGCGCTGGACCTCGGCCTTGCCGTTCTGCGCGTCCTCGACCAGGCGGGCCATCTGCGCGAGCTGCGTGTCGGATCCGACGCGGGAGGCGCGCACGACCAGGCGTCCGCCGGCGTTGACCGTGGCACCCACCACGGCGTCGCCCGGGCCGACCTCGACCGGCACGGACTCGCCGGTGAGCATGCTCATGTCGACGGCGGAGGTGCCCTCCTCCACGGTCCCGTCGGTGGCGACCTTCTCACCAGGCCGCACCACGAACCGGTCGCCCACCACGAGCCGGTCCACGGGCACGGCGACCTCGCGGTCACCGCGCAGGACGGCCACCTCCTTGGCTCCCAGCTCCATGAGGGCGCGCAGGGCGGCGCCGGCCCGGCGCTTGGACCGGGCCTCGAAGTACTTGCCCAGGAGGATGAAGGAGGTGACCCCGGCGGCGACCTCCAGGTAGATGTCGGCGGAGCCGTCGGTGCGGGCGATGGTGAGCTCGAACGGGTGCGTCATCCCCGGCTCGCCCGCGGTGCCGAGGAACAGCGCGTACAGGGACCACAGGAACGCGGCGGAGACACCCAGCGAGACCAGGGTGTCCATGGTGGCGGTGCCGAGCCTGAGGTTCTTCCAGGCGGCGACGTGGAAGGGCAGCGCGCCCCACACGACGACCGGGGCGGCCAGCGCGAGCGAGGCCCACTGCCAGTAGGTGAACTGGAGCGCGGGGACCATCGCCATCGCGATGACCGGTACCGACAGCAGGAGGGAGACGGCGGCCCGGTCGCGCAGCGGCCGGGCCGGGTCGTCCGGCTCGGCGCCGGGCTCCGGGCCGGTCCGGGGAGGACGGGGCACCTCGGCGGTGTACCCGGCCTTCTCGACCTGGGCGATCAGCTCCTCCACCGCCAGGGGCTCGCCGTCGAAGGAGACCCTGGCCTTCTCGGTGGCGAAGTTGACGGTGGCGGTGACGCCGTCCAGCCGGTTGAGGCGCTTCTCGACACGGTTGGCGCAGGCGGCACAGGTCATGCCGCCGATCGCCAGCTCGACCGGTGCGCTCATCCGTCCTGTCCCCCTCCTGCGGCGGGATACGGGTCCGGCCCGCGGGCCGGCTCCGGCCACGAGGCCGCGGGCGCCGCGCCCCGGCTCCGTGGCCGCCCGCGTCTCAGTCGCGCACCTCGTAGCCGGCCTCGTCGATGGCGGCGCGCACGGCGGCGTCGTCCACGGTGCCCTCGCCGGTGACGGTCACCTTCTTGGTGCCCAGGTCCACCTGGACGTCGGTGACGCCGGCGACCGTGCCGACCTCCTGGGTGATGGAGTTGACGCAGTGGCCGCAGCTCATGCCGTCGACGGTGTAAACAGCGGTGGTCGTGGTGGCCATTTCGCCTCCTGTAGTGACGTGCGACTGTCCCAGCACGACCGACTATACCCCTAGGGGGTATGAATTCGTCAAGCGGAACCGCCCGCGACGAACGTGTCCCTCCGCACATTACCCCAGGGGGGTACCGGGCGGTCAAAGGAAGGGGGCCCTCGGGCACGGCCCGGGCCCCCGTGCGAGCACCCCCGGGGGCTACTCCTGCTTCAGCTCCAGTCGGGCGATGATCCGTTCACTGGTGTGGTGGTCCGCCAGCGTGAAACCGGCCCGCCGGAACATCTCCACCGTTCCGGCGTACACCTCGGCGCTGGGTGCCCGGCCGCCGGCCGTGTCCACCGGGTAGGCCTCCAGCACCCGCGCCCCCTGCGCCCGGGCGTACTCGATCGCCCCGTCCAGCAGGCGGCCGCCCATCCCGCGGCGGCGGCGCCGCGGCGGCAGCCAGAAGCACACCAGGGACCACACCCCGGGCTCGTCCGGGTCGGCGGGGCGCAGCGTCCGGGACCGGGACAGCCGGATGTAGTCGCCGCGGGGCGCCACCGACACCCAGCCGCAGGGGCCCTCCTCGTCGTAGGCCAGCAGGCCCGGGATCCGGCCGTCGAGCGTGAGCCTGCGCAGTTCCTCCTTGTTGTCCGCACCCCGCCTGGACCGCTCGCACGTGGTGCTCTCCGTGTAGTCCTTGGCCCGCCTGCGGAAGAAGGTGCACCAGCAGTGCCCGTAGGCTCCGGTCGGCCCGAACAGGTTCTCCAGGTCGTCCCACCGCTCGGCGGTGGCGGGCTCGATGGAGACGATGGACATGGGGGGCTCCCTCTCGAACACAATGACCACCACTGTGACCCAGAACACTAGCGGTCATTCGCCGTGACCGAAAGAACACGGATGCAATCACATGGACGGAAAATCACGAAAGCACCCGCGCGTCCCCCTCATCCCGGTATCCCCTGCCGGGTGGGCGTTCCCGTTCACTGCACGAGGTCGGCGTACTCCTCGTTCTTGGCGATGTACGCCTGCGCGTAGGGGCAGACCGGCATGACCTTCAGCCCCTTGGCCCGCACGTCGTCCAGCGACCGGCGCATGAGCTCGGCCGCCACCCCGCGCCCCTGGTGGACGGGGTCCACCTCCACGTGGGGAAGCGCCAGCACCCCGTCCTCCAGGCGGTGGTAGGCCGAGAAGCCGACCACCTTCCCATCGACGCTGACCTCGTACCGCGAACGGTCCGGCACGTCGACGACCGTCAGGTCCATGGCTCTCCCTCGTTCGTGCGCGCCCGGTGCGCACACCTCACGAATGCCACTTTCCCACTCGGACCCCCCGCCCACACCCCGCCCCTCCTGCGGGCATGCGCCGGCGCCGGGCCCCGGCCCCGCTCAGTCCCCGGTGCGCCCGCCCGCGTAGGGGTCGGTGATCCCCTGAGGGCACGCCAGCCCCGCGACGTCCCACCCGGCCAGGGTGGCCCCCGCCAGGTACGCGCTCTCCAGGAACTCGAGCACCGACCCGACCGGGTCCGCCTCCTTGCGCGCGTCCGCGTACCGGTACAGCGCCAGGTGCCCCGAACCGCTCTCCACCCACTCGGCGGCGGCCGGCCTCAGGCGCTGCTCCGTCAGCCCCTCCGGCTCCGGAGCGGTGTAGGAGTAGAAGCACGGCTCGGGGACCCTGTCGTCGCCGAACCAGAAACCGGAGCTCACCACCTCCCGCGAGTACGCCTCGCGCACCAGCCCCCCGGCCTCCCGGGGCTGGCGCACCGGCTCCGGCGAGAACCGGGTGACCGCGATGTCGAAGGTGTGCCAGAAGTGGTGCACCGGGCTGGTCTTGCCGGAGAACCCGGAGGCGAACTCCTCCAGCACCAGGTTCACCCGGCTCAGCACCTGCCAGTACTTCAGCGCCTTGTCCGGGTCGTAGGCGGCGTGTTCGGTGTCCTGCGAGAACGGCCGCCCGTGGTCCGGCAGGTCGAACGGTGTGGCGTGGGGGATGCTCCCGTCGACCCCCAGCGAGTCCAGCGCCGACTGCAACGCCAGGTAGAACGTCGCCACGCTCTGCCCCTGAAGCGGGAACGACGCCTCCTTCCCGTCCACCGTCGCGGCGACCAGCCGGTGCCGCACGAAGTCGAAGTCCACCGTGAAGACCGGGTTGCCGTCGGACAGCCCCATCGGCCGCGTCGTGACCCCGCTCCCCGTCAGGTGGAACGGCACGTTCCACCAGTGGTTGCGCCGCGGGCTGTGGTGCAGCCGCACCTTGCCGACGATCTGCTCGAACCGGTGGATGGTCTGCTTGGTGTCGTCCCACTCCTGGAGCGGGAACGCCGGAAAGATCTCCATGCTCGGCCTCCTCCTCGAAAGCCCGCGGGGCCGGCCGCCGGCCCCGCGGTCACCAGCCGCGGCGGCCGGCCCGCTCGGCCTGCCCGGCCCCGCCCGTGTGCACGTCCCGGGTGCGGTACAGCACGTACGGCCGGAAGAGGTATCCCACCGGCGCGCTGAACATGTGCACCAAGCGCGTGAACGGCAGCAGCGCGAACAGCGCCAGCCCCATCAGCGCGTGCACCCGGTACGGGAGCTCCGCCGCGGCCATGGCCGCGATGTCCGGGCTGAGGATCCAGATGGACCGGAACCACGGCGACACCGTCTCCCGGTAGTCCTGCGAGTGCCCGCCCGCGACCTCCACCCCGGCGAAGTACACCGTCATGCCCAGCCCGGTGAGGATCGCCAGCACCAGCACCAGGTACATGACCTTGTCGTTGGCGGTGGTGGCGCTGAACACCGGGCCGGTGGTGCGGCGGCGCCACACCAGCAGCGCCACCCCGGCGAGCGTGCACACCCCGGCGACCAGCCCCAGGGACAGCGCGGTCACGTGGTACAGGGTGTCGGAGACCCCCAGCGCACGCGTCCAGGACTCCGGGACGAGCAGGCCGACCACGTGGCCGACGATCACCACCAGCAGGCCGAAGTGGAACAGCGGGCTGCCGATGCGCAGCAGCCGCGACTCGTACAGCTCCGAGGACCGCGTGGTCCACCCGAACCGGTCGTAGCGGAACCGCCAGACCAGGCCGCCCACCACGATGACGAGCACGACGTAGGGGAGGATCCCCCACAGGAAGAGGTCGGCCCCGCCGTACCCGGTCACCGGGCCTCCCCGTCCCGGGCCGTGCGCGGGTGCGGCACCGGGCCGTGGCCCCCGTCCCCGCAACCGCCCGGCCCGGCGCCCGTGTCCACCACCGGCAGCGGGTTGCGCACCCCGTAGGGCTCCAGCCCCACGTCCTCCGCGGGCGGCCCCTGCGCGACCAGCCGGTCCACCGCCTCCCGGTCGGCCGCGCGCTGCGGCGGCAGGGTCTGGAGGACCGCGTCCACCACACGCGCGTACGGCGTCCCGTACTCCTCCAGGGCCCGGGCCAGCAGGTCCAGCCCCGGCCGGAACCGCAGCAGCAGCTCCTCCCCCCGGGAGTCGGAGCCGCGGGCGGCGAACTCCAGCAGCACGGCCAGGTGGTCGGGTAGCTCGCCGGGGAGGACCTCCCAGCCCGCCTCCCGGTAGACCGCCTTGATCTCGGCCAGGGAGTGGCCGCGCCGCCGGGTGTCCCCGTCGGTGTAGTAGGTCATGTACAGCGACCTGCGCCGGCGCAGGTCGAAGACGTCGACGTAGTGGGCGCACAGCTCCAGCTCGGGTGTGGCGCAGGCGTGCTCGCAGAACTCGTGCAGGGCCTCGCGCACGGTCCCGCGGGGCAGTTCCGCGACCGCCAGGGCCACCAGCGGCAGCCGCTCGAAGAACGCCTGGTCGGGGTATCCGAGCAGGATGGACGCCGCCTGGTGGGTGACCGCCCTGCGGTGCACCCGCCGTGCGGACCGGCCGGCTCCGAGCCAGCCCGTCCTCTCCCGCCCGGACGCCGGCGCGGTCCCCCCTGACCCGGTCCTGTCGGTGGTGGTGCTCATTGCAACCCCCTCACGCGGGGCGGCCGGAGCCGCCTCCGCCGTCGGTGTCGTGGTCGCCCGCACGGGGCGGGAAGAGCCCGTCGGGCCGGCCGTTCCCGTCCCAGTTGAGGAGGTTCACCCTCCCCCTCTTGGTGGCGTGCTCGTCGCTGGACTGCCGGTCCGACAGCGCGTGGAAGGTCTCGACCGAGGCCGCGTCGGGGCGCCCGGACGCCTCGCCGAACGGCACCCCGCCCATCCCGCCCATGCCGGGGCCGCCCTCGAAGTCGAGGCTGCACCCGATCTCGTCGATGACCCCCCGGTCGGCGTCGTCCACCCCGTAGGCCGTGGGGATGACGTAGCGCTCGTCGTACTTGGCCAGTGCCATCAGGCGGTACATGTCCTCGATGTCGCGGCCGCTCATGCCCACCGCCTCGGCGATGGACGCGTCGCGCTCCCGGCCGAGGTTGATCCGGCGCATGTAGGAGCGCATGGCGGCCAGCCGGCGCAGCACCAGCCGCACCGGTTCCGGGTCGCCCGCCGTGAACAGCTCGGCCAGGTACTCCACGGGGATCCGCAGCGCGTCGATGGCGCCGAACAGGTTGTCGGCGTCCTCGCCGTCGTGCCCGGTCGAGGTGAGCGTGTCCACCACCGGCGACAGCGGCGGCACGTACCAGACCATCGGCATGGTGCGGTACTCCGGGTGCAGCGGCAGCGCCACCCCGAACCGCTTGGCCAGCGCGTACACCGGCGACCGGGACGCCGACTCCACCCACCGGTCCGGGATGCCGTCGCGGGCGGCGGCGGCGCGCACCGCCGGGTCGTCGGGGTCGAGGAACACGTCCAACTGGGCCCGGTAGAGCTCCTTCTCGTCCTCCACGGCGGCGGCCTCCCCCACCCGGTCCGCGTCGTAGAGGACGACCCCCAGGTAGCGCAGGCGCCCCACACAGGTCTCGGAGCACACCGTCGGCATGCCCACCTCGACCCGGGGGTAGCAGAACGTGCACTTCTCGGCCTTGCCGGTCTTGTGGTTGAAGTAGATCTTCTTGTACGGGCAGCCGGTGACGCACATCCGCCAGCCCCGGCAGCGGTCCTGGTCCACCAGCACGATGCCGTCCTCGGCCCGCTTGTACAGGGCGCCGCTGGGGCAGGTGGCCACGCACGACGGGTTGAGGCAGTGCTCGCAGATGCGCGGCAGGTAGAACATGAAGGTCTCCTCGTAGGAGAACCTCACCCTGTCCCCGAGCTTCTTCACGATCGGGTCGTGCCGGGCCAGTTCCGGCCCGCCCGCCAGGTCGTCGTCCCAGTTGGCGCTCCAGGTGACCGGCATGGGGTCGCCGGTGAGCGCCGAACGCGGCGAGGCGACCGGGAAGTCGTCGCCCAGCGGCGCGCTGAGGAGCGTGTCGTAGTCGTAGGTCCAGGGCTCGTAGTAGTCGTGGATGGAGGGCATCACGGGGTTGGCGAAGATCGTCGCCAGCCGTTTGAGCCGCCCTCCCGCCCGCGGCACCAGGCGCCCCCGGGAGGTGCGCACCCAACCGCCCCGCCACTTCTCCTGGTCCTGGTAGGTGCGCGGGTACCCCTGGCCGGGCCGGGTCTCGACGTTGTTGAACCAGGCGTACTCCACACCGCTGCGGTTGGTCCACGCCTGCTTGCAGGTGACCGAGCAGGTGTGGCAGCCGATGCACTTGTCGAGGTTCATGACCATGGCGACCTGCGCCATGACGCGCCCGACGGGCCGCCGTCCCGCCCGCTCCCCGGCGCTCCCCTGCGCGGTGCTCACCGGTAACGCACCTCCGTCGTCCTTTTGCGCACGACGGTGACCTCGTCGCGCTGGTTTCCGGTCGGTCCGAGGTAGTTGAAGGCGTACGTGAACTGCGCGTACCCGCCGATGAGGTGGGTGGGCTTGACCAGCAGCCGGGTGAGCGAGTTGTGGATGCCGCCGCGGCGGCCCGTCGTCTCGGTCAGGGGCACGTCGATGGTCCGCTCCTGGGCGTGGTACATGTACACCGTCCCGGTGGGCATGCGGTGCGAGACCACCAGGCGGGCGGCGACCACGCCGTTGCGGTTGACCGCCTCCACCCAGTCGTTGTCGGCGGCGCCGATGGCCTCGGCGTCGGCCGTGCTCATCCAGATGGTGGGGCCGCCCCGGGACAGGGTCTGCATGAGCAGGTTGTCCTGGTACTCGGAGTGGATGGACCACTTGGAGTGCGGGGTCAGGTAGCGCACGACCACCTCGCGCTGACCGGTCGGCCCGATCCGCGGCTCCCCGAACAGCCGGGAGATGTCCAGCGGCGGCCGGTACACCGGCAGCGCCTCGCCGAACTCCTGCATCCAGTCGTGGTCGAGGTAGAAGTGCTGGCGCCCGGTGAGGGTGTGCCAGGGCTTGTCGTGCTCCAGGTTGATCGTGAACGGCGAGTACCGGCGGTCGCTCGACTCCTTGCCGGACCACTCGGGGCTGGTGCCCACGGGCGTCGGACCGGTGCGGGCGTCGGCGAACACCACGCGCCGCTCGGCGGAGTGGGCGATGAGCTCGTCCATGTCGGTGCCGGTGCGCTCCGCGAGCCGCTCGAACCCCTGGGCGGCCAGCCGGCCGTTGCTGGTCCCCGACAGGGCGAGGATCATCTCGCACACCTTGACGTCGGTGTCCAGGGCGGGGCGGCCGTCCGCGACCCCGCCGTGCACCGTGCCGTTGCGCTCCCGCAGCCACTCCACCTCCTCGTCGGGGGTGAAGGACACGCCCTTGACCGGCAGCCCCTTGGTCTCGGCGAGCGGGCCCAGCGCCGCCATCTTCTGGGCGATCGCCGAGTAGTTGCGGCGCACCGCGACGATGCCGGGCATGGTGCGCCCCGGGACGGGGCGCACGCCCTCGGCCTTCCAGTCCGTCGGGACCCCGTGCGGCTGGGCGAGCTCCCCGGGCGTGTCGTGCTGGTGCGGGACCGCGACCAGGTCGGTGACCTCCCCCAGGTGCTCGGCGGCCAGGGTGCTGAACGCCTTGGCCAGCTCCTGGAAGATCGCGAAGTCGGTCCGGGCCTCCCAGGGGGGGTCGATCGCCGGGTTGAACGCGTGCACGTAGGGGTGCATGTCCGTGGTGGACAGGTCGTGCTTCTCGTACCAGGTCGCGGCCGGGAGCACGATGTCGGACAGCAGCGTGGTGCTGGTCATCCGGAAGTCCATGGACAGCAGCAGGTCGAGCTTGCCCTCGGGGATCCCGTCGCGCCAGGTCACCTCGGCCGGCCGGTCGTCGGGGCCCGCGGGCTCGGCCCGGAGGTTGGAGTGGGTGCCCAGCAGGTGCCTGAGGAAGTACTCGTTGCCCTTGGCCGAGGAGCCGAACAGGTTGGACCGCCAGACGGTGAGGGTCCTGGGCCAGTTCGCCGGGTCGTCGGGGTCCTCCGCCGCGAACCGCAGCGTCCCCTCGGCCAGCTGGTCGGCCACGTACTCGGCGGGGTCCCTGCCCAGCTCGGCCGCCTCCTTGCCCAGGTGGACGGGGTTGCGGTTGAACGTGGGGAAGGACGGCATCCACCCCATCCGCGCCGAGGCCGCCACCAGGTCCGCGGTATGGCGGCCCCGCAGCCTCCCCGGGCCCAGCGGCGTGGTGAGGGCGTCGGCCCGGTAGGTGTCGTAGCGCCACTGGTCGGTGTGCGTGTACCAGTAGGAGGTCCCGGCCATGAACCGGGGCGGGCGCGACCAGTCCATGCCGGAGGCGTAGGCCGCCCAGCCCGTGGCGGTGCGGCACTTCTCCTGGCCGACGTAGTGCGCCCAGCCGCCGCCGTTGACCCCCTGGCAGCCGGTGAGCAGCAGCAGCGCCAGGAAGGCCCTGTAGGCGTTCTCGCCGTGGAACCACTGGTTGGTGCCCGCGCCCAGGATGATCATGGCGCGGCCCCCGCTCGCCTCGGCGGTGTCGGCGAACTCGCGGGCGATCCGCTCGGCCCGCTCGGCCGGGACCCCGGTCAGCTCGGCCTGCCAGGCGGGGGTGCAGGGCTGGGAGGCGTCGTCGTAGCCGGTGGGCCAGGTGCCGGGCAGGCCCGACCGCCCCACCCCGTACTGGGCCAGGACCAGGTCGAACACGGTGGTGACCAGGCGCCCGCCCACCCGGCGGACCGGCACGCCCCGGGTGAGGACGCCTGCCTCTCCGGTAGGGGTGTCGAACCGGGTCAGGGCGATCTCGACGGCCTCGGCGCCCTCCTCGTAGAAGGTCAGCTCCGGGACCCGCCCCTCCAGGCGCAGGTTCCACTTGCCGACGCCGTCCTCGCCCCACCGGTGCCCGAGGGTCCCGTTGGGCGCGTAGGGGGCGTCCTCCCCGCGCGGCCACACGACGGGCTTGAAGTCGGCGTTGGCGACGCCCTCCGCGCCCGGCAGGTCGGCCGCGGTGAGGAACTTGCCCGGCACCCGGCGCCCGTCCCTCTCCTCGACCTCCACCAGGAACGGCAGGTCGGTGTAGGTGCGCGCGTAGGAGTCGAACCGGTCGACGGTCGCGTCGACGAACCGCTCCCTGAGGATGACGTGGCCCATCGCCATGGCCAGCGCCCCGTCGGTGCCCGGGTGCGGGGCCAGCCACTCGTCGGCGAACTTGGTGGCGTCGCTGTAGTCCGGGGAGACCACCACGACCTTCTGGCCCCGGTAGCGGGCCTCCGCCATCCAGTGCGCGTCCGGCGTGCGGGTGACCGGCACGTTGGAGCCCCACAGCACCAGGTAGGCGGCGTCCCACCAGTCCCCCGACTCAGGGACGTCGGTCTGGTCACCGAAGACCTGCGGTGACGCCACCGGCAGGTCGGCGTACCAGTCGTAGAACGACAGCATGGAGCCGCCGATCAGGTTGACGAACCGGGCGCCCGCCCCGTGGGAGACCATCGACATCGCCGGGATCGGCGAGAAGCCCGCGATCCGGTCCGGGCCGTAGCGCTTGATCGTCAGCACGTGCGAGGCGGCCGCGATCTCCAGCGCCTCCGCCCAGGTGGTGCGCACCAGGCCGCCCTTGCCGCGGGCCCGCTGGTAGCGGCGGCGCTTGGCGGGGTCGGTGGTGATCTCCTCCCAGGCCGCGACCGGGTCGCCCAGCCGGCCCTTCGCCTCCCGGTACATCTCGGCCAGCACCCCCCGCACGTAGGGATAGCGGACACGGGTCGGCGAATAGGTGTACCAGGAGAAGGCGGCACCGCGCGGACAGCCCCGGGGCTCGTATTCGGGACGGTCGGGACCCACCGACGGATAATCGGTCGCCTGGGTTTCCCAAGTGATGATCCCGTCTTTTACATAGACATCCCAAGAACAGGAACCGGTGCAGTTGACACCGTGCGTGGAACGCACGACGCGGTCGTGGCTCCAGCGGTCCCGATAGAAGACGTCACCTTCACGGCCCCCCTTTCTGACCTGGGCACGGTTCCCGTCCAGGGACTCCGATCCGGTCAGGTAGGTACCGAGGCGGAGCAGCGAGTCGCTCGCTTTGCCATTTGCCGCCATGAAGATGACACCCCGTTCAACAGCGCACTTCCCGCACCCGCCACATTCCGTTAATGAATATGCCTGTTCGGCTCGGAAAGTCACGCTTCCCACACCGGTTCGGGCGACAATCGCGGCAGATCCATTCGAATCGCCGAGATCGGTGCCGAAAGACGGGGAGCCGCCATGCGAGCGGAAGTCGGGCGACGGGCGACGCGTTCCGGTACGGCGGGCGGCAACCTCGCCCTGGCCACGGCCGCGTTCGCGCTGACGTTCTGGGCGTGGAACCTCATCGCACCGCTGTCCAAGACCTACTCGGAGAACCTGGGGCTGTCCCCCACGCAGACGTCCCTCCTGGTGGCGTTCCCCGTCCTGGTGGGCTCGCTGGGGCGCATCCCCGTCGGGGCGCTCACCGACCGCTACGGCGGCCGGGTGATGTTCACGGTGATCTGCCTCGTCAGCATCGTCCCGACGTTCCTGGTCGGCCTGTCCGGCGGGTCGTTCGGGATGCTGCTGCTGTGGGGCTTCTTCCTGGGGGTCGCGGGCACGTCGTTCGCGGTCGGCATCCCGTTCGTCAACGCCTGGTACGACGCGAACCGGCGCGGGTTCGCCACCGGCGTGTTCGGCGCGGGCATGGGCGGCACGGCGCTGTCTGCGTTCCTCACCCCGCGCCTGGTCGAGGCGGTGGGACTGTTCACCACCCACCTGCTGATGTGCGCGGCGCTCGCCGTGATGGGCGCGGTCATGTGGTTCTTCTGCCGCAACGCGCCCGGGTGGTCCCCGCGCACCGGGCCCGCGCTGCCGCGCATGCGCGAGGCGATGCGGATCCGGGCCACCTGGCAGGCGTCGCTGCTGTACGCGGTGGCCTTCGGCGGCTTCGTGGCCTTCTCCACCTACCTGCCGACGCTGCTGACGCTGTCCTACGACTACCTGCAGTCGGACGCGGGCATGCGCACCGCCGGGTTCGCCGTCGCGGCGGTGGCGGCGCGGCCGGCGGGCGGCACCCTCTCGGACCGCATCGGCGCGGTGAAGGTGTGCCTGATCTCGTTCTTCGGCACCGCGGCGTGCGCCGTCATCCTGGCCCTGCACCCGCCGGCGGAGTTCCCGGCCGGGGTGTCGTTCGTGCTCATCGCGATCACCCTGGGCCTGGGCACCGGCGGTGTGTTCGCGCTGGTGGCCAAGCTGGTGGAGCCGTCCCGGGTGGGCACCGTGACCGGCCTGGTCGGCGCGGCCGGCGGGCTGGGCGGGTACTTCCCGCCGCTGGTGATGGGCGTGATCTACCAGGCGACGGGCGCCTACACCATCGGGTTCGTGCTGCTGGCCCTGGTGGCGCTGGCGGTGGGCCTGTACACCTCGCGGGCGTTCAAGGAGGCGTCGGGCTGACGCGGGCTCAGGCGACGTCCCGGGCGCGCACCAGCACCGCCGCCCGGACGCCGACCCTGACCCGCTCCAGGGCGCGCACGCCCTCGGGCAGGGGGACCCGGCGCGTGCGGGCCGTCACGACGATGACGGCCCCGGGGGGCAGGGCCCGGCCGAGCGAGGCGAGCAGGGCGCCCACCGGGTCCTCCCCGGGCGCCTCGCCCGCCCAGGCGGTCATCTCGCCGTAGGGGACGTCGGTGACGACCAGGTCGGCGGCCACCGGCCCGGGGTCGGAGAACACGTCGGCGACGGCCGCCTCGTGCGGCAGGTCGCCCCCGGCCCGGGCCAGTCCCCGCGCCAGTCCGCGGGCGTCCTCCGCCCGCTCGACGAAGGAGGGGCGGCCGAAGTCGCGGGCCGACCGGCGCAGCTCCTCCTCGCGCTCGGCCAGTCCCTCCGCGGTCAGCAGCCGCAGGTTGCGCCCGGCCAGCTCCACCGCGTCGGGGTCGACGTCGGTGGCGCGCACCGAGGCGATCCGCTCCCGGTGCAGCAGGCCCAGGACGGTGGCGAGGTAGCCGCTCCCGCAGCAGGGGTCCCACAGCCGTACGGCCGGGAGCCCGGTGTGCACCGCGGCCCGCTGGAAGAGCTCGTCGGCCAGGCGCACGGGGAACCCCGGGAACCCGGGGGCCGAGCGGAGCACGTGGCCGCTCGCGAGCGCCGAGTGGTCGGTGCGCTCGACCGCGTACCGGTACGTCATCGTGTTCCTCCCCGGACAACGGTGAAGGCCCGGCGTCCTGGGACACCGGGCCTTCGCGTGCGGTCCTGACGGGATTTGAACCCGCGGCCTCCACCTTGACAGGGTGGCGAGCACTCCTAACTGCTCCACAGGACCTCGTTGCAGGTACAACTCTAGCGTGACTTCGGAGTGGTTCGTACCGCCGTCCCCATAAAGTGACTCATGACGCCCCGAAAGCCCGTCCGAACCGAAGGAGCCGCACACGTGAGCGACGCAGTCCCCCTCCCGTCCGGTCCCGACAGCACCCGGGTCGACCGCTGGCTGTGGGCCGTCCGCCTCACCAAGACCCGCTCCGACGCGGCCCAGGCCTGCCGGGGCGGCCACGTGCGGGTCAACGACCGCCCGGCCAAGCCCGCCTCCACGGTGAAGGCCGGCGACGAGGTGCGGGTGCGGCTGCACGGCACCACACGGATCGTGGAGGTCGGGCACGTGCTGGAGAAGCGGGTGGCCGCGCCGATCGCGGTCCGCTGCTACGTGGACAACACCCCCGAGCCCCCGCCGCAGGCGACGATCCCGGTGATCCGCCGCGACCGGGGCGCGGGACGGCCCACCAAGAAGGACCGGCGCCTGCTGGACCGGCTGCGCAGCGACCTGCCGCCGCCCCCGAACCCCTGAGGACCCCCGTGGCCGACATCCCGACCCTCCTGGCCTCCGGCCGCGACGCCGACGTCTTCGCCCTGGACGGGCACCGCGTGCTGCGCCGCAGCCGGGACGGCCGCTCCCCGGCCGTGGAGGCGGAGGTCATGCGGCACGTGGCCGGCCTCGGCCTCCCCGTGCCCCGGGTGTACTCCGTCGACGGCCCCGACCTGGTCATGGAGCGCCTGCACGGCCCGTCCCTCCTGGGCGCGGCGCTGGCGGGGGAGGTCACCGCGGAGGAGACCGGCCGGATCATGGCGGACCTCCAGGGGCGGCTGCACGCCCTGCCCGCGCCGGGCGGCGGGGGCGTGCTGCTGCACCTGGACCTGCACCCGGACAACGTCGTCCTCACGGCCACGGGGCCGGTGCTCATCGACTGGACCAACGCCCGGCAGGGAGAGGCCGACCTGGACGTGGCGCTGTCGGCGCTGATCCTGGCGCAGGTGGCGCTGGCCGGGACGTTCCCCGGGCCGGTGGCCGCCCTGGCCGGGGAGGGGCTGGGAGCCTTCCTCTCACACACCCGGGGCGATCCGGTGCGGCTGCTGGACGCGGCCGTGGAGCTGAGGGCTGGGGATCCCAACCTGGCACCGGAGGAGGAGCGCGTCCTGGCCGCGGCCGCCGAGGCGGTCCGCGGGCGGGCCTCCGCGTGAGACGGGCCGCAGCCGCGGAGGCGGTCCGCTAGAGGGGGTGGGCGGCGAGGAAGTCGAGGACCTCGCGGGTGGCCTTGGGCCCGCCCTCGTGCAGGTAGCCGTGGCGCAGGCCGGGCAGCACCAGCAGGCGCGCGTCCGGGACGCGTTCGGCCAGCAGGACGGCGTTGCCGACCGGGGTGAGCTCGTCGTCCTCGCCGTGGACGACCAGCGTGGGCGCCTGGACGTCCGGCAGCAGGTCCCAGCCGTCGTGCTCGGAGCTCGCCCCGAAGTGCAGGCGCTGGGCGCGCAGCGGGCCGCGCGGCAGGATGCGGGCGACGGTGTCCGGGTGCGCGTCCGCCCACTGCGGGGTGTAGAACAGCGGGCCGATCTTCCGCGCGCCCGCGGCGGTGCTCGCCTGGCGCAGGGCCAGGGTGGACTCGCGGGGCCGCTCCACCTCGTTCGGTCCACCCGGGGCGGTGGCGCCCAGGACCAGGGCCCCCACGCGCTCGGGGTGGGCGGCCGCCATCCGCTGGGCGACCTTGCCGCCCATCGAGAACCCGTAGACGTGGGCGCGCCCGATGTCGAGCGCGTCCAGCACCTCCAGCGCGTCCCGGACGAACAGGTCCAGGGAGTACGGGGAGTCGAGCGGGGCATCGCTGCCGCCGGTGCCCCGGAAGTCCGTCCGGACCACCCGGTGCCGTTCGGCCAGGGCGGCGTGCGGCCCGTCCCACATCTCGTGGTCGAGGGCCTGGCCGTTGAAGAGCAGGAGGGGGTCGCCCTCGCCGAGGACGTCGTACCAGATGCGGGTTCCGTCGGAAACGGTCACGTGGCTCACGGAACCGGACACTACTCGAAGAAGCGCCCACCGGCCGTGGCCCCGGTCACCCCCGTCACCTCGGCGTCTTCACGCCGTGGGCCCGGCGGTACTCCTCGGCGACGCTCGGTGCGAGATCGTCGGTGATCATCCGCAGCAGCCCCCGGTCGGGGACGGGGTCCAGGGCCGCGGCGGCGGTGCGCCGCAGGTCGGCGGTCCAGCGCGGGTGGTACCGGGCGACGATCTCCGCCGAGCGTTCCAGGTCGCTGGTCCAGCCGCCCCAGTACGGCATGACCAGGGTGAACGCGCTGCGCATGGTCTTGCGGGCGGCCCGGCGCACCACGGCGCGCGGGTCCTCCCCGCCGTCGGCGGCCGCACGCCAGCGTTCGGGGAACAGGTGCAGGTCACCGTTGGTCTCCCGGGCCAGCAGGGAGGTGGGGCGGTAGGCGGGGAGCTCGTCGGCGAGGTCGGCCCCCAGCAGCGGGGTGCACAGGCAGGCGACGAAGAATCCGTTGTCGTCGGGGTCGGCGCGGACCGCCGCCGCGTCCTCCAGCAGGATGCCCGCCCCGTCGATCTGCTCGAAGGCGGCGTCCAGTTCCGCCTCGATCCTCCGGGCCGCCTCCCGGTCGGCGCCGGTGGGCGGCTCGTGGAACACCAGCATCAGGTCCAGGTCGGAGCGGCCCGGCCGGGCCGTCCCGCGGGGGATGCTGCCGTACAGGTAGACGCCGTGCAGGGCGTCCCCGTAGGCCGCGGTGATCCGCTCCCGGGCGGCCTCGACCACCGGGGCGAACACCGGGGCCACACGGTCCGCGGCGCCCTCGCGCGCGATCGTCCCGTCGGGGGCGAGCCCCTTGTCCGCACCGTCCTCGTCCATGGCGCCCAGCCTGCCGGAACGGCCGCCGCACCCGCAACGCGATTCCCGGCCGGGCGACACGGGCCCAGGGAGGGCGTGGAGGGCGCGGCGCGGCCCCCGGGTCAGCCGGGCGGCACGGGCCCCGGGTCCGTCCGCCGCGCCGTACCCCCGGGGCGGCGCAGGCCGACCTGGGCGTCGCGCACCTGGAGCGCCAGGTGCGTCTCCAGGCGGCGCGGCGAGGCGTCCCAGCCCGGGCCGAGCAGGGCGCCGATCCGGGTGAGCCGCTGCCGCACGGTGTTGCGGTGCAGGTGCAGCAGCTCGGCCACCCGGGCGACGCTGCCGTCGGTCTCCAGGTAGTAGAAGGCGGTGCGGGCCAGCTCGGTGCCCCGTTCTCTGTCGTAGGCCAGCAGCGGGTCGATGCCGCGGGTGAGCGACTCCGGCAGGCCCCCGGTGCGGGCCAGGTCGAGGATCGCGTGGACCATGCCCAGCCGGTCGCCGTCGAGCACTCCGTCCCGGTCCAGGGTGATGAGCGACCCGAGCGCGAGCGAGGCCCGCCGGTGCGCGTCGGGCAGGTCCCCCGGCGCCGTGACCGGGCCCGCCGCGCCGGCCCGCAGCGGTCGGCCCTGGCCGGCGAACGCCGTGCGCAGCCTGTTCTCCCAGTCGGGCGAGGCGGTCACCAGGCACAGGTGGTCGGAGTGCGCGGTCATCACGGTCCGGCCGAGGGCCGACCGCAGGACCTGCCGGTACCGCCGCGCCTGCGCGGCGGGCACGTCCAGGGCCACGCACCACAGGCGGTCGTCGGTGTGCAGGCCCCAGCGGCGCATCCGCCGCTCCAGCCGGTCGTGCGGGAGACCGGTCCCGGAGAGGAGGTCGTCGATCAGCTCGTCCTGGCCGCGCAGGTCGGTGTCCTCCTCGGCCCGGCTGAAGAGCAGGGCCAGGGCGGCGTGGACGGCGACCCTCTCCAGCAGCGCCCTGCCGTCGGCGCCCAGGACCGGCCCCGTGTGCAGGCTGCCCAGGGTCTCGGCCGCCGCGGTGACCGCGACGGCGGTCCCGGACTCGGGGACCCCGCCGGCCGGGTCCGCGGTCGTGGCGATCAGCGCGCCCGTGGTGTCCCGCAGGTACAGGTCGTCGTCGAGCGCTCCCCGTCCGACGGTGAGGACCCGCCCGACGTCGGGGGACACCATGACCGCGTCCAGCAGCCTGCGGTCCAGTTCCAGGATCCGGGTGGCCAGTTGCAGCTCGGCGGCGCTGCGTTTGTGCTCGGCGTTGAACAGCTCCGCCTGGCGGGCCGTCTCCTCGAAGCGCAGCGAGTTGTCGATCGCCACCGCGGCCTGCTTGGCGATCGACTCGACGCAGCTGACCTCCTCCGGCCCGAAGCGGCGCGCACGGCGCTCGGCCACGATGAGCGCGCCGATCACGCGCCCCGCGACCGTGAGGGGCGCGCCCATGATCGTCTCCACCGCCTCCGCGCGCACGATCTCGTCCACCTCGGGGTCGTGGACGACCGAGGCGTCGTCCAGGTACCCGGTGGTCTGGAAGGGCGCCAGGCCGGTGGCCACCTGCCCCAGCACCCCGACCCCGAGCGGCATCCGCAGGGCGCGGTACGCGGGTGTGGTGACGCCGTCGGACTGGCGGATGTAGGTGTCGCCGCGCTCGGGGTCGTTGAGGCTGATGTAGGCCATGTCCGCGCCGACGACGGCGCGGGT
The DNA here is from genome assembly GCF_019598965.1 of Nocardiopsis sp. MT53. Lineage (NCBI taxonomy): Bacteria > Bacillati > Actinomycetota > Actinomycetes > Streptosporangiales > Nocardiopsidaceae > Nocardiopsis > Nocardiopsis sp. MT53. Next base: position 1,590,982 of record NZ_CP080599.1, read on the forward strand.
ACGGCGGACGATCGCCTGGAGGACGGCCTCCACGTCCCGCAGGGCCGCGAGGTCGGTGGCCGTGTCGAGCAGGACGCGCAGCAGGTCCTCGCGGGAACGCCGCATGGTGTGCTCCATGCACACATCGTAGGAGGATCAATGGCCTCCAGCACATCGTGTGCTACATCACCGGCCCGTTAACTTTCTGTAAGTTGCCTGGTCAAGCCGTATATGTCGGTTCCGACCGGGCTTCCGCTCGTCTTGAGGCGTACGCGGACCACACGAGAAAGGACGGACGACGATGCGGATCACCGGAGCGGTGCTGGAGCGGATCGGGATGCCGCGGCCGTACGCCGGCTCGGCCCCCGTCAGCGTGACGCGACTGGAGCTGGGCGATCCGGGACCGACCGAGGTGCGGGTGCGGATCGAGGCGGCCGGGGTGTGCCATTCGGACCTGTCGGTGCTCGACGGCAACCGCGTCCGCCCGGTCCCCATGCTCCTCGGCCACGAGGCCGCCGGCCGGGTCGAGGCCGTCGGCTCCCAGGTGACCGACCTCGCCGTGGGCCGCCGCGTCGTCATGGCCTTCCTCCCCCGCTGCGGTGACTGCGACGGCTGCCGCACCGACGGCCGCCTCCCCTGCGGGCCGGGCAGCGTCGCCAACAACGAGGGGCGCCTGCTGAACGGCGGCCGGCGCCTCACCCGCGACGGCGAGACCGTCCACCACCACCTGGGGGTCTCCGGCTTCGCGACCCACGCCGTGGTGGACCGCGCCTCGCTGGTCCCCGTGGACGACGACGTCCCCGCGGAGGTCGCGGCGGTCCTCGGCTGCGCCGTGCTCACCGGCGGCGGGGCGCTGCTCAACGCGGTGCGGCCCGGGGAGGGCGAGAGCGTCATGGTCGTGGGCCTGGGCGGTGTCGGCATGGCCGCGCTGCTGGCCGCCGCGGCGCAGGTGACCGGCGACGTCATCGCCGTCGACACGGTCCCCGAGAAGCTGGAGCTGGCCCGGGAGCTGGGCGCCACCCGCGCCTACACCCCGGACGAGGTGTCCGCGCAGGGCATCAGGGCGTCCCACGTCATCGAGTGCGCCGGGCACCCGCGCGCGTTCGAGACCGCGTTCGCGGCCACGGCCCCGGGCGGCCGCACGGTGACCGTCGGCCTTCCCGGCCCCGACGCGACGGCGCGGCTCTCCCCGCTCACCATGACCGCCGAGGCGCGCACCGTCATCGGCTCCTACCTGGGCTCTGCCGTCCCGGCCCGGGACATCCCGACCTTCGCCCAGTGGTGGCGCGAGGGCCGCCTGCCCGTGGAGCGGCTCATCAGCCGCCGGATCCGCCTGGGCGAGATCAACGAGGCCATGGACGAGCTCGCCGACGGAAAGGCCGTGCGCCAGGTCATCGTCTTCGACGAGTGACCCGGCGATCCGCGTAGAAGTCATCCCGGGCGCCATCGTGCCCGGACCGCACGAAAGCACTGAGCACTGAACAATGAGTAAGAGATCCACCGGGCCGGACGCCGCCTCCCCCCACTGGAAGGCCGGACCGTTCGAGGTCCGCCTGCCGTTCGTCCACTACCGGTTCCAGTGGCAGGACTACACGCAGGGCCTGGTCATGTGCGCGGTCGACCTGTCCGCGATCCCCCTGCTGGTCGAGCTCCTCGGGATGCCCTTCGAGGCCGCGCTCGCCGTGGTCGTCCTCAACGGTGTGCTCTACCTGCTCCACCACCTGCTCGGCGACCCCGTGGTCCCGGGCTGGATCACGCCGGCCATCCCCCTGCTCATGGTGTACTGCCAGCAGTTCCCCGAGGGCCCCGAGCGGGTCCACGCCCTCATCGCCTTCCAGCTCGTGCTCGCCGCGCTGTCGATCACGCTGGGGGTGACCGGGCTGGCGGCGAAGGTGGTCCGGTTCATCCCGAACGCCCTGCGCGCGGGCATCGTCGTGGGCGCGGGCTTCGCCGCCGTCCAGAGCGTGTTCGCCGAGGGCGGCCGGTTCGAGTCGTTCCCCTGGACGATCTCGATCGCCGTGGGGCTGGCCTTCGTCCTGCTCTACTCCAAGGGCTTCGCCGCGGCGCAGAAGCGCAGCCGTGTGCTGCGGCTGATCGGGAGCCTGGGCATCCTGCCGTGCATCCTGCTCGCCGTCGTCGTCGCCCCGCTGTTCGGCGAGGCGCCCTGGCCGACCCTGGAGTGGGGCTTCGCGTCCCCCGACTTCGTCACCCTGTGGACGCAGTACACCGTCTTCGGCGTGGGCCTGCCCCCGCTGACGATGCTGGTCACCGTGATCCCGACCGTGGCCGCGGCCTACATCGTGGTCTTCGGCGACGTGCTCCAGGCCCGCGCCGTCCTCGACGAGGCCGCCGAGGTGCGCACCGACGAGAAGGTCCGCTACAACCCGAACCGCGCCCACCTGATCTTCGGCGCCCGCAACGCCGTCATGGGCGTGATCGGCCCGGACGTCACCATGTGCGGTCCGCTGTGGGCCGCGATGCACGTGGCCATCTCCGAGCGGTACAAGAAGGGCCGCGACGCGATGCAGTCGATCTTCAGCGGCGCCGGGTCGTTCCGCTGGGGCACCAACACCGGCCTGTGGCTGCTGCCGATCGTGTCGCTCGTCGAACCCGTGCTCGGCGTGGCGCTCGCCCTCACCCTCATCATCCAGGGGTTCGTGAGCGTCAAGGTCGGCATCCTCGAGGCGCGCAGCAGGACCGACCTGGGCATCGCCGGTGTCACCGGCGCCGTCCTGGCCCTCAACGGCGCCGCCTGGGGCTTCGCCGTGGGCATCGTCCTGTGCCTGCTCATGTACGGCCGCCGGTTCTTCTCCGGCGAGGACGACGGTGTGATCAACCACGGGGGGAAGACCGCCCCGGACGCCGCCGGGGACGCCGCCGGCGACACCGCGGGCGACGCCGTCCGGGACTGACGGCCCCCGCCCCGTCCGGCGGCCGCGACGGCCGGCGCCCCCGCCCCCGATCCCCCGGGGGACGGGGGCGCCGCCGTGTCCGCCGCGGTGTTCAGCCCGCCGGGACGGCACCGGGCGCGGCGACGGTGCCGCGCCGGCCCCAGGCGGCCAGGCGCCAGAGCCACTCGACCGGCCCCTGGGGGAAGCGGCGCAGCCACAGGACGGCGAACACCCACTGCGCGGCCAGGAGCGTCCCGGCGACCGCCAGCGCCACCGGAGGGGACTCGGCGATCGGCAGGCCCAGGAGGTGGGCGGCGCCCAGGACCAGGAGCGTGGCGCTCAGGTGCTGGGTCAGGGCGATCCGGCCCAGGGGCGCGAAGACGGCCGTCAGTACCGGCCGCAACGGCGTCCTGAGCAGGACCAGCAGGACGCACACGTACGTCGCGGTGCGCAGCAGGTCCGCCGTGAGGACCTGCCACGGCACGGGCCCGGGCCCCGCCGCGGCCGGCGCCGCCCACCCGGCGAGCACCGCTCCCGCCGCGCAGGCCAGGCCCACCAGGACCGGCCCGCGGGTGGAGTGGTCGATCCGCGCGACCACCCCGTAGCGGACCAGCGCCGACCCCGTCAGGAACAGCCCGGCGACCAGCAGCGGACCCCCCATGCCGAGGAGCAGCCCCGTCGGGACGAGCGCGGCGGCCGCCCCGGCGACCGCCCACCGGGGCAGCCAGGACGAGGGCAGCAGGACCAGCAGGCCGACGACGGCGTAGACGCTGAGGATGTCCCCCGGCCACAGCAGCCGGTGCAGGAGGCCGATCACCAGGAGCGCCAGGAGGCGCCGCAGCAGCACGAGCCGCGGGCGGGGGGCACGGTCGCGGGCGGACTCCAGCAGCAGGGAGAAGCCGATGCCGAACAGCAGGGACAGGACCGGGAGGCCCAGCCACACGTGCGCGGCGCCCATGGGCGGCTCCACGGTGGCGGTGGCGGTGCCGGCGATCAGCCGGATGTTGGACACGAGGATGCCGCACATGGCGACTCCGCGCAGCACGTCCAGCGCGACGAGGCGGGTCCGGGCCGGCGGGTCCGGAGCGGTGCGCCCCGGGAGGGAGGGTTCGTTTGCCATGGGGCCGAGCCTGACGGGCGGGACGGGTCCCGGGCACCGGCCGAAGGAAGGGTTCGCGGTCGCCGCGACAGTACTTTCGGCCGGTTCGCCGGCGGACCGGGCGTCCCTAGGCTGAACCCCGTGAACAGTGGAAACGGCTCCTCCCCTGGGCGGTCCCGGTGGCGCGGCCGGGCGGCGGACGCGGCCCTGGCCGCGGTCCTGGCGGCGGCGATCGCCTTCCAGGCGTACGGCATCGCGTCGACCTGGGGCGGCGGCTACTGGTGGCCGGGGGCGGCCGCGGGCGCGGCGGTGGGCGTGATCGCCCTGCTGCGCCGCCGCGGCCGGGCGGTGGCGGCGGCCGCCGGGCTGACCGTGGCGGCGGCCTCGGTACCGGTCTCCTGGTGGTTCGGACTGCCCGCGGAACCCGGCCCGGCCGCGGCCCTCGCGCTGGCGGTGCTCACCGCCTCCGCCGTCGGCCGCCTGCCGGCCCGGCCGGCCTGCGCGGTGGCGGCCGGGGGGCTCGCGGTGGTCGGGATCGCCGCCCTCCCCGAACTGGGCTCCTCCTCCGGCATGCCCGTGGTGTGGCTGAACCTGGTCCTGTGGCTGGGCGGCCTCGCGGCCGGCCTGGGCCCCCGCCTGCTGGCCGCCCGCCGGCGGCGGGCCGCCGAGCGGGTGCGCCGCGACGAGCGGCTGGCGGTGGCCCGGGAGCTGCACGACGTGGTCGCCCACCACATCACCGGCATCGTGATCGAGGCGCAGGCCGGACGGATCGAGGCCCCCGAGGGTCCCGGCGGCGGGAGGAGCCGGGACTCCTTCGCCGCCATCGAGGCCGAGGGGGCCGAGGCGCTGGCCGCGATGCGCCGCGTCGTCGGCCTGCTGCGCGAGGAGGACGGCGCCTCCCTCTCCTCCCCCGCCGAGCGGCTCACCGACCTCGTCGAACGGTTCGAGCGCCGGGGCGGTCCTCCGGTGCGCCTGCACCGGCCCGAGGACGAACCGGCGTGGCCGCCCGAGATCGCCGCCGCCGTCCACCGCGTCGTCCAGGAGTCGCTGACCAACGTCGCGCGCCACGCCGCGAACGCCGGGGAGGTCACCGTCCGCGTCACCCGGGACGGGGAGGAGCTCACCGTGGAGGTCGCGGACGACGCCCCGGGCCCGCCCCCTCGGCCGCGGCCGGGCGGGTACGGACTGGTCGGCATGCGCGAGCGGGTCCGGGCCCTGGGCGGCACACTGGAGGCCGGACCCCGCGGCGGGGGCGGCTGGTCCGTCGTCGCCGTCCTGCCCCTCGCCGACCGGAGGAGCCCATGACCGTCCGCGTACTGGTGGCCGACGACCAGGCGATGATCCGCAACGGCCTGCGCAGGATCATCGAGAGCCACCCCGGCCTCACCGTCGTGGCGGAGGCGGCGGACGGCGTCGAGGCGGTCGAGGCGGCCAGGCGCCTGCGCCCGGACGTGTGCCTGGTCGACATCCGCATGCCGCGCCTGGACGGCCTGGAGGTCACCCGGCTGCTGGCCGGCCCGGGTGTGGCCGACCCGCTGCGGGTCGTCGTGGTGACCACGTTCGACCTCGACGAGTACGTCTACGGGGCGCTGCGGGGCGGGGCCGTGGGCTTCGTCCTCAAGGACGCCGGGCCCGCCCTGCTCATCGAGGCCGTCCTGTCGGCGCACGCCGGGGACGCCCTCATCTCACCGGCGGTCACCCTGCGGCTGCTGCGGCACCTGACCGCGGCGGCGCCCGGCCGGGCCCCTGCGAACCCGCTGTCCGAGCGCGAGACCGAGGTGACCCGCGCCGTCGCCCGGGGGCGCACCAACCAGGAGGCCGCCGACGAGCTGTTCATCTCGGTCAGCACCGTCAAGGGCCACATGTCCGCCATCCAGGCCAAGCTCGGCCTGCGCAACCGCGTGGAGGTCGCCGCCTGGGCCTGGGAGCACGGCCTGATGGACTAGGGAGCCCGCCGCGTCACCCGGCGGGGGCGCGGTACTCCCAGCCGGTCAGGGCGAGGGCCTCCGCGCGCTCCCGGACCACGCCCATGCGGGCGGAGCGCTCGGCCTCGTCCCGGTGGGCGGCCGCCGCCGTCACCTGGCCGGGCCACTTGCGGTAGAGCAGGCCGGGTTCGGCGGTGAACCAGCCGCGGGCGACCGCGTTGAGCGCGAGCAGGAGCCCGGTGTCCTCGGAGGCCGGCAGGGCCATCCACCCGCCCAGGGCCAGCAGCAGGTCCCGGCGCACGCACAGCGTGGCGGGGTGGACCTGCGCCCGGAAGCCGTGCGCCTTCCAGAAGTCCAGCACGGCGCCGCGTTCGATCGGCCCCTCCTCGGGGTCGCTGTCGAAGCCCTCGGTGGTGCCGTCCGGCAGCAGGTCCAGGGCACGCGAGGTGGCCCAGGCCGCCCCCTCGGTCAGGGCTCGGATGTCCCGGGCCAGGGCCCCCGGCGTGAGCCGGTCGTCCGCGTCGAGCACCTTGACGAACTCGCCCTCCGCCCGGCTGAGGCCCAGGGTCCGCGCCATGCCCGCCCGGCCGGCCCGCCCCTGCCCGAAGCTCACCCGGCCGTCGTCCGGCAGGTACGGGCTGACCCCGTCGGTCTCGCCGTCCTCCTGGACGACCCACTGCCACTCCCAGCCGTCGGGCAGTACCTGCTCCGCCAGCGACCGGTGGGCCTCCGGCAGGAACCCCGCCCCGGGCGCGTGGACCGCCGTGATGACGGTGATCAGTCGGGGCATCGGCTACCAGCGCTCCAGCGGGGTCGTGAAGACCGCTTCGGTGCGGTCCCCGGGGAGGATGACCTCGGACCACTCGACGGCGCGGCCCCGGGTGTCGACCGAGGTCCTGTGCAGGACCATGACCGCGGTGCCCGCGCCCAGGCCGAGCCGTTCCGCCTCCTCCCCGGTCGGGAGGCGGGCCGTGACCCGCTCCTCGATCCGGTCGAGCTCGATGCCCACGGTGTGCAGCTGGCTCTGCGTGCCGCCGGGCCAGGGCTCCCTCGTCTCGTCGAGCAGGTCGGGGTTGCCCTCGATGAGGTCCACCACCAGGTAGGAGCGCACCAGGTTGAACGGGACGGGCTCGTCCCGGTGGCGGGTCCGGTAGAGGCGCTCCAGCAGCGCCGTCCCGGCGGGGACTCCGAGGGCGCTGGAGAGCTCCGCGTCGGCCTCCACCCGGTGGTAGGCGGCACTGAACACCAGGTCGTCGACCTCCAGGCCGGTGTCGCGCTCGGTGGCGCCGGTGGACAGCCGCTCGCCCAGGCCCGTCCGGGCCCGGTCCTTCTCCCACTGGTGCCGGTCGTTGGAGCGGCGGACCGCGCGGCGGGGCCTGCGCACCACGTCCCCGCGCCCGTCCCCGCCCTCGACCAGCCCCTCGGCCCGCAGCAGGCCGAGGGCCCGGCGCACGGCGGGCAGCGCCTCGCCGTAGCCGTCGGCCAGCTCCGCCTCCCCGGGCAGCGGCTCCCCCGGCTCCGTTTCCCCGGCCCGGATACGCCGCCGCAGGTCCTCCGCGATGCGCTCGTGGGCCTCCCCCGCGGCCATACGCCGACCCCCGTCCTCCCCCTAGGCGTCCCGCCGACCCTAACCCCGCCAGGCCCCGCCCGCCCCGCACCCCCGCGGCGCGCCCCACCCCCGGGGGTTCGAGGAGACCCGCCGCCGCTACTGAGCCTGGGACCTTCGGCACGCGTTCAGCACGGGCGTCGGCGGTCTCCGTGAACGTGGCCGTGTATTGGCCGTGGTCACCCACCGAGACCCGCCGCCGTCCACCGAGACACGAAAAAGGCCCCGCCGCCTGTTCGCACAGGTGGCGGGGCCTTTTCGCATGTCTTGAGGTTGTGGCTAGGGGCGGGGTCGAACCGCCGACCTTCCGCTTTTCAGGCGGGGTAGGCGGAGCGGCCCCGTCCTGCTCTGCGGGGCGCACGTCCGGCTCGGTCCGGAAGAGTCCACCCCCGGCTGCTGTCGTTGCTGTCACTGCTGCTGTCACTTCGTCGCCCCCTCCCGGCCTCCCCCGGCCAGGGCCACCGGCCGCGCGCCACCGCGACGCCGCACCCGCGCTCCTCCCCCACCGCCCCGGCCCGCCACAGGAGGACGGCCACCACTCCTCTGGGCCGAGGTGCCCGATAGCGCCGGGGCCGGCCACCCCAGACAGTCGCCCTCCGCTATCGGGTGCCTCGGGTTCTGTCACGCCATCAGCCAATTTCTCCGAAACGGCAACCATCCGTCGGCGCACAGCGTCATGATGCCAACCAGATCGGCCATCGGCCGCGCTCGGGACCGGGCGTCAGCCCGCAGCCCGAGCGGCGGCCGTAGGCCGCTGCGACGGCGCTCGCGCCGTCGCCTTGATCCCATACAGCCCAACTCGGCAAAGGTAGAGCAAAGATGATCGATATAACACCCACGAAAATGGATGCAGTTCCTGGAAATTTCTGGCTCTCAACATCGCCGGAAAAAAGGATCCCAGGATTCTTAACTTTGAATAGTGGCTGGCCGAAAATTGAGTTGATGGGAGAACTGCTCCCAGTTTTTGAAGTCGCGGACGAGAGCCCAACCCATACGTCTTACAAGGCGGCCCCTCACTCTCAACCAGATGCTATTATCCACGGAATAATCAGCGCCCCCCGAGGAAAAGTAACACTCTCAGGGGCTCATATAAAAAAGAGCAATACCGCTCTTTTTGGGGATGCGGTCGTCCAGCAGACCCTTTCCTCGGACGAAGCATTCATTGGAGCACACTTGGAGAGCCCTCGGCAAAAGTTCTCCAAGCTTCAATTTTCAACAGAGCGGCTGGGCTACTGGGCGGAAATCGATGGGGTTTCAGCGAAAATGAAGCCCGACTTCAGCTCTTTTGAAATTCACTACGAAAAAAAGGAGCGCCCGGAAATCGACTTGACAGTCATCCCCGGAACTCTCCGCCTCCACCAAAAAGTTAGCTTCACACGGCCCACACACGCAGGCGCCGGAGTAAAGACTTCGACTTGGCTGCGGTTCGACTCCAGAGAGAAGGCAACAGTCAACGACTATCGAGAAATGATAGCAGGCCCGGTGTCAAATCTTTTGACATTCCTATTCGGCAAGTACTGCCACGTGGGAAAGATAGAAGTTGCCGACCCAGGGATCGAATCAGCAAACTGGATAGAGGTGGTCCGATACTCTAACGATTTCGACGACTCTGATACGAAGCAGAGCCCCTTCCTAGACCTTGAAGGCATTGGCCTGGAAAACCTCGGAAAATTTATCGACAATAGTACAAAACTACAGATTTTTTCTAACATCATCGCTGGGGCGGATTCCAGAGATTCATCTCTGGAAGGAAAATTTGTGCAGCTGGCCTTCGCAGCGGAGGGTCTACACCGAACCCTGAACTCTAGCGCCAAGTTTTTCACAAGGGAAGAGGCAGAACCCGTCCTGAAAGCCATCAAGGGGTGCGAGGCAGAAAATCACGTGAAGGAAAGAATCGCGGGCGCCGCGAAGCAGTATCTTGGAGAGCTCAGCTTTCCACAGCGCCTGCTATCTCTAGCGCAAATTGCGGAACTTTCGGCACCTGGAATATCCGGAAAAACTAAACTATGGAAAGAAGGCATTACTCAACTTAGAAATGGACTGGCACACGGATCCTCTCTGGAAATAACAAATGAAAAAGTCAACAGTTACTATATTCTGACGGAATCTCTCCATTGGATCCTGAAGCTCTGCATTCTTTCCGAATCAGGACTCCCGAGCGAAAAAATAAAGCAGGGCCTGGAGAATCATGAAAGCTACACAAAATTCAAGACAAGCGCCCGAAATTATCTTCCCAGGGTCTACGAAGCCTGACAACTAAGCGCACATAAATTTATTGGAATTAAGCTATGGCCAAGTTTCCTTTTCTGACATTAGGAACCACATTTTTTCGCGAACCAGGTCTTGCGGCCGGAGAGGGTGGCGTAGCTGCCCCATGAGTGGGCAAGGGCGTCCACAAGGAACAGGCCACGGCCGTGTTCGGCGTCGGGTGCGGGCTGCGCCACATACGGGGCGTCGAAATACGAACCGCCGTCGTGCACGGTGACGCGCACGCTGTGGCCGTGCTCGTGCTCGATGAGGACTCCGAAGCCGGCCTCGGGCAAGCCGGACGGGGAGTGCTGCACGGCGTTGGTCGCCAACTCGCTCGTGAGTAGTACCGCGTCGTCCACCACCGGGCAGTCGCCCAAGCGGTCGGCGACGAACGCGCGCACAGCCGCGACCTGGTCAGGGCGGCCGTAGAACCACCCGTGGTGGACGGTCACCGTGCGGTGGGACCTGTCTGCATGGAGGGACATGGGGTTTCACCTCGTGCTCTGAGCGCAGGGGGCAGACACTGAGCTGCATGACTAGTACTATTAGTACGGCTACCGTACATCGAATGCGTGTGTAGCGCATCGGTTTGCGCGCACAATAAGTACGGGTCTTGTAGTCCAAGTGAGGAGAGTGCCCATGTTCGGCCTGTCTGTGCGGTTCACGCTCAAGGACGATGCCGCCGCCGACGGCTTCGACGCCCTGGTGGCGGAGACGCTTCCGCTCATCCGCGAGAACGAGCCGGGCACGCTCGTCTACGCGGTCCACACAGTGGAGGGCAAGCCGCTGGAGCGGATCTTCTACGAGCTGTACGCCGACCGCGACGCCTTCGACGCGCACGAGGAGCAGCCGCACGTGAAGCGCTTCCTGAACGCTCGCGGTGCGTTCCTGGCCTCGGTGGACGTGGACGTCCTCTCCCTGCTGGACGCCAAGGGTGTTCAGGGGTGAGCACCGACTACCAAAAGGCGCTCGGCCGCAAGGTGGCCAAGCACCGCAGGCAACGCGGTCTCTCCCAACGCGAGTTCGCCGGACTCGTCGGCCGCTCCGAGACCTGGGTGTCCCAGGTCGAACGCGGGGTGCGCAAGGTCGACCGCATGGTGGTCCTCGAAAAGCTGGCCGAGGTCCTGGAGATCCCCGTCTCCGAGCTCGCCGCCGAGGCCCCCATCGTCGCCGCCTCCAACGAGGAGCCTCCGGGCAGTAGCCGCCTGCGCCTGATCCTGAGCGGGTCGCATGCCCTGGCCGCGCTGCTGCGCCGCAACCCCGCGACGGTCGATCTGGACGACCTCCGCCGGCGGGTCGATCACGCCTGGGAGCTGACGCACGCCAGCGCCTACACGGAACTGACCGAGATCCTGGAATCGCTCATCCCGGACCTGGAGTCGGCCGCGCGCTCGGTGCCCAACGGCGAACGCCTGGAGCTGTTCCGGCTCCTCAACGCCGCGTACCGGGCCTGCTCCTCCACGCTCTCCCGCCTGGGTGAGTACGAAGCAGCGTGGATCGCCGCCGACCGCGCCATCACCGCCGCCGAGCGGGCGGAAGATCCGCTCCTCATGGCGGCCGGTGAGTTCCGCCTGTGCCTGACCTTCCAGGGTGCGCGCCACTACGACCAGGTAGAGGCCACCGCACAGACCGCGTGCGAGGCGCTGAGCGATCTCGTTGCGGAGGGTAACCCCGAGGCCATGTCCGTCTACGGGGCTCTGACACTGCAACGCGCGGTCGCCGCCGCCCGGGGCAACAAGGCGACGGTCGCCTATCGCCACGTGGCCGAGGCCAAGCGGATCGCGGACGCCATCGGCGGAGAGCGCAACGACTTCAACACCGAGTTCGGTCCGGCGAACGTGGGCCTGCACGAGGTGTCCGTGGCCGTGGACCTGGGCGACGCCGGGGTGGCGCTGCGAGCGGCGGAAGAGGTGGATGTGTCGGTCCTGTCGCCGGAACGCCGGGGCCGCTTCCTGATCGACGTCGCCCGTGCCCAGCTCCAGCGCCGCAACGTCGACGGTGCCGTGGCCACCCTGGAGGAGGCGGAGCGGGTCACGCCCGAACAGGTCCACTCGCATCCGATCGTGCGACAGGTCGTCGGCGACCTCATGGCGATTCAGGACCCTGCCGGGTCGGCACTCACCGGCCTTGCGAGGAGGGTGGGCGCACTCTGAGTGCTAGCTAGTACTTCATGTACTAGACAAAACAAAAAGTGCGGATTAGTGTGTGGTAGGTCGCACCGTCCTTCCTGCTGTGGAGGGGTGCGGCCGACCACACACTTTCGTTTGCGCCCACAGGCGCGGTGAGGAGTCCGCATGGCTATCCAGGGTGCGTTGGCCGTCGAGTTCGGGACGGTGTTCCCGCACGGTGCGTTCGCGCTGGGGGTGGAGGCGATCACCGACTTCGAGACCAAGCGGCCCCAGCTCGACAAGGACACGGGGCTGCCGCTGTGGGCGGTGGACGTGATCGACGCCGATCCCGAGGCCCGTGGCAAGGCCAAGAGCGTGAAGGTCAAGATCGCCGCCGAGCACTGCCCGATCCTGCCCGACGAGGTCCCGGGCCTGCCGTTCCGGCCGGTGGAGTTCGAGCACATGGCCGTCATGCCCTACGTGGACGACAACGGCCGCCGCCCCCGGGTCGCCTACTCGCTGCGCGCCCGTGGGGTGAAGGCTCCCGGCACCGCTGCGGGCGCTCGTCGTGCCCCGGCCAAGGACGCCGCCTGACCCCCTGCGTGACATGAGACGGGGCGGCCTGGTGCTGCAACACCTAGCCGCCCCTACAACCCTCCCGGAAGCTTCCCAACTTTCAGAAGAGGTGTCTTCAGTATGTCCGAAAACCGACCCGACCCGTCCGAGCTGACCGGCCCCCAACTGGTCCGGGCCTTCCTGTCCGAGTTCGACAAGCCGCGCACGACCAAGGCCGAGCGGGCCGCGTTCTTCGACTTCAAGGCCCGGGTGTTCGCCGCCATCGCGGACCGGGATGGCAACCCCGACGCCGCCCGTGCCGCCGAACGCGCCCGGGTCGCCCGTGACCGGCTCCTGTCCGAAGCCGAGACCGCGAACGGCGGTGGGGCGTGATGCTGCGTCAGCCCAAGGTGGGTGCCGCCCAGACCTCCCCGACCCTCCCCACACCCGCCCAGGGGGTGCGGTTCACGACTCCAATCGTGGAAACCCCTGGCATCGTCGTCCTGGCCTCCTGGATCTGGCGGCTGACCCGGTTCCTGGTCGCGTTGCCGTTCCGATTCCCCGTCATGGTCTCCGGGCTGTCCGTCTCCGTCGCCGCCTGGTGGTGGCTGGGGTGGCCCGGTCTCGCCGGGCTCTGGGCCGCCGCCTCCCTGGTCTCGCTGGTGTGGTGGCGTGCCTGGCCCGACTCGCACCGGCGCTGGGTCACCCTGCGCGTTCTGGCGTGGTGGCGGCACGTCACCGTCTACCGACGCCACTGGCAACCGGTCCTGGTCATCGCCGGGCTGGCCGAGTCCTACCAGGAACGCCGCTACCTGCCCCGCATCCGCCGTGTCACCTGTGACACCTGGGCGGACCGGGTGCGGGTCTCCCTGGTGGCCGGCACCGCTCCGGCCGACTTCGAGCACAAGGTGTCCGAGCTGGCGCACGGGTTCGCCGCCCCGTCCTGCCGGGTGACCGTCAACGGTCCCCGCGACATCACCTTGGAGTTTCCCCGGCGCGACACCCTGGCCGAACCCCTCGACGCCTTTCCTATGACGCACCACGTGAACCTCGATGCCCTTCCTGTGGGGCGGTGTGAGGACGGCTCGCCCTGGGTGCTCAAGCTCCACGGCACACACGTCCTGGTGGTCGGTGTGACCGGCTCAGGCAAGGGCTCGGTGATCTGGTCGGCCGTCCGGGCAATGCTCCCGGCTGTGGCGAACGGGACGGCACAGGTGTGGGCGATCGACCCCAAGCGCATGGAGCTGTCCTACGGGCGGGACCTGTTCGCCCACTACGCCGACGACGGCGAATCCGCGGTGGCGCTGCTCGAACGAGCCGTGGCCGACATGCAGGACAGGGCCGAACGCTACGCGGGGAAACTGCGTTCCCACGTGCCCACGACCGATGACCCCTTCGTGATCGTGGTCCTGGACGAGGTCGCCTTCCTGACGGCCTACCACCCCGACCGGGACGTGCGCCGCCGGGCGGAGAACGCCATCGCCACCCTCACCTCACAGGGCCGTTCGGTCGGTTTCGCCGTCCTGGCCGCACTCCAGGACCCGCGCAAGGAGGTCATGAACCTGCGCAACCTCTTTCCCGACAAGGTCGCCCTGAGGTTGGACGAGGCCTCACAGGTGGACATGGTCCTCGGCGAGGGTGCCCGTGACCGGGGCGCGAACGCGCACCTGATCGACCCGACCCTTCCCGGTGTCGGCTACGTCCGCCTCGAAGGCTCACCGGCTCCGGTGCGAGTGCGGGCCGCGTATGTCTCCGACGAGGACATCACCGCGATGGCCGGGGGCTACGAATCGGGTGTTGTTTCCGGGGGTGAGGGCTGATGGCGATCGTTGAGTACCGCTCGTACGACGATCAGGGACACGATAAGGACAGCGCCCAGTATGACCACGGCGATCAGGGCCACGACCTCGTTCACGAGAGCGATCAGCACCATCCCGACGGTGAACGGCACAAGGCTGAGAACCCGCACGACGTAGTCGCTCTTCGACATCCCCTGAGCCTAGAGCGATCCGCAGAGGGCCCACAAGCCAAGGCGGTGGCGTGATGCCGACGCCTACCGGTAAGTCCACCCGGGCCGAACGCCTCGCGCAACCCCTGGCCCGTGAGGTGGCCGAACAGGTCGCCGCCGACCACGGCGTGTGCATCCGCCCCGTGTCCCTACGACGTACCGACATCGCCACGGGCCGGACCGAGGTCATCGACGTCCCCTGCGGGTCCACCCTGGAATCCCGCTGCCCCGCCTGCGCCAAGCGCAAGCGGTCGCTGCGGCGGACCCAGTGCGAAGAGGGCTGGCACCTGGACACCGAACCCGTGATCCAGCCCGACCCGCCCACCGACGCCCAACGGGCCTGGGTGGAACAGCGGGCCATGGTGACGGCCGAACGCGACCGGCTCGCCGCCACGGGGGCGGCCTCGGCGGAGGACCTGGCCGCGCTAGACGCCGCCATCTGTGATCTGGACGAGGAGATCACCGCCTCCGGGCTCCGGGGCTCAGTCACCCGGTCAACCGACACCGCCACGGCCAAGCCACGTCGGGTGCGCTCCACCAAGCGCCGCCAGGATGCCCCGGACCTGCCCAAGCGGCCCATGACAAGGAAGACGGTCGGAAGGGCCTACACCGATCCCGCCTCTGGCAGGGTGTTTCGGCCGTCGCTGTTCATCACCCTGACCCTCGACTCCTACGGGCGGGTCCGCTCTGACGGCACCCCGGTGGACTTCTCCACCTACGACTACCGGCGCGCGGCCCGGGACGCCCTGCACTTCTCCAAGCTCGTGGACCGGTTCGTGCAGAACCTCCGACGGGTCGCCGGGTTCGACGTCCAGTACTTCGCCGCCGTCGAACCCCAACGCCGTCTCGCTCCACACCTGCACATGGCCACCCGGGGAACCCTCCCCCGGGCCGAGCTGCGCCAGATCGCCGCCGCCACCTACCACCAGGTCTGGTGGCCCAACGCCGATACGGTCCGCTTCGACGGCGACCACCTTCCCGAATGGGACGCCTCTGCGGGAACCTTCCTCGACCCGGCCACGGGCGAACTGCTCCCCACGTGGGACGAAGCGTTGGACGCCTTGGACGAGAACCCCGACGCCCAGCCCCATCACGTGGTGCGCTTCGGCCGACAGGTGGATGCCAAAGGGGTTGTGGCTGGCTCCGCTGACGCCGACCGGTGCGTGCGCTACCTGGCGAAGTACCTGACCAAGGACATCGCGGACTGCCACGCCTCCGAGACCACCCGCCAGGAACAGCACGTGGACCGGCTCTTGGAGGCGCTGCGCTTCGAGCCGTGTTCGCCCCGGTGTGCGAACTGGCTGCGCTACGGGGTCCAGCCCGACGAGGCCAAGCCGGGTATGCGCCCGGGGTTCTGCCGCTCCAAGGCCCACCGGCGCGAGCACCTGGGCTACGCGGGCCGGCGCGTCCTGGTCTCGCGCAAGTGGTCCGGCAAGACCCTCGCCGACCACAAAGCCGACCGCCTCGCCTGGGTCCTGAACGCACTCGGCGTGACCACCGGCGATGACGGCCAAGATGACGGGGACAACCCGCGCCCCGCCCCACTGACGGTCGCCTCCGGCTCCTACGCCTGGGAACTCGCCCGCCCCACCGACCCCGACGTCGCCCCCCGCGAACGCCGGCTGCTCCGAGCGGTCGGTGAATCGCTCAAGCGCCGGGCACAGCTCGCCGCCGCCCTGGACCCCGAACATTCGGCAACTCCCGAACAGGAAGCAGCGTGACCATGACAGAACTCCTCCTGACCGTCGAAGAGGCCGCCGAGCGCCTGCGCGTGAGCCGCTGGATGGTCTACAACCTCATCCGCTCCCGCACGCTCCGCACGGTCAAGATCGGGCGCCGCCGCCTGGTGCCCGTCGCCGCGCTCCCCGAGTGCTTGGAAGCCCTGGAGGACGCCGCGTGAGCGCCGCAGAGGGCAAGGACCGCCGCAGAGGCCGCCGACGTGCCGCCAACGGCGAGGGAAGCGTCTGGCAGCGCAAGGACGGCCGGTGGGCCTTCGCTGGATACGTGCTGGCCACTGACGGCACGTACAAGCGCGTCCAGGGCTACGGCCGCGACCAGGCCGACGCACGGTCCAAGCTGAACAGGCTTCTGGCCGACTCCGACCGGGGCATCCCGGTCGCCTCCGAGAACTGGACGGTGGCCGAGTACCTGGCCTACTGGCTGGAACACGTGGTGCGGGCCGAGCGCCGCCCCAAGACGGTGCAGGGGTACGAGGGCGTCATACGCCGCTACCTCGTCCCCGGCCTGGGGAAGAAGCGGCTGGCCAAGCTGACGGCCCGGGACGTGCGGACCTTCGTCACGAACATTCGGCAACTGTGCCAGTGCTGCCGCAACGGCACCGACGCCGCCCGGGAGCGCCCCCGGTGCTGCGCGCTCCCCCGGCCCGAGTGCTGCGGGCACCGGCTGTCGGCGCGCATGGTGCAGTCCATTCACGCCGTGCTGCGCAACGCGCTCCAGACGGCGGTGCGGGAGGAGGTCATCCCGCGCAACGTGGCGTCCCTGGTGAAGGTCGCTCCCCCGCGCTACACGGTGAACCGGGGCCTGGACGTGGCGCAGTCCCGGCGACTGCTCAAGGAGGCCGAGGGCGACCGGTTCCACGCGCTGTACGTCCTGGCGCTGTGCCTGGGCCTGCGGCGCGGGGAGCTGCTCGGGCTGCGCTGGCGTGACATCGACCTGGAGGCCGGCCGCCTGGAGGTGGTCCACACCCTCCAACGGGTCGACGGGAAGCTGTCGCTGGTGCCGCCCAAGACGGAGGACTCGGCGCGCACGGTGCCCCTGCCGGGGTTCTGCGTGGACGCGCTCAAGGCCCATCGGAGGCGCCAGTTCGCCGAGCGCTCGGACGCCTTCCCCGACTGGGAGGAACAGGGCCTGGTGTTCCCCTCGCGCCGGGGCACTCCCCTGGAGCCGGACAACCTGCGCCGGAGCTGGGAGCCGCTGCGCCGGGCGGCGGGCCTGGAGGGGATGCGCTTCCACGACCTGCGGCACACGTGCGTGACGCTGCTGCTGAACCTGGAGGTGCCGCCGCAGGTGGTCCGGGAGATCGTGGGGCACAGCGACATCGGGGTCACGATGACGATCTACGCGCACGCCTCGCTGGACGACAAGCGGCGTGCTCTGGGGAAGCTCGGGGACGCGCTCGGATGACCGGGTTGCTGTCGCGTAGCTGTCAAAAACGCCCGGAGCCGTGTGGCTTCCGGGCGTTCGTACTGCTCAGTGTGAGTGGCTAGGGGCGGGGTCGAACCGCCGACCTTCCGCTTTTCAGGCGGACGCTCGTACCAACTGAGCTACCTAGCCGTACCGCCGAGAGATCGGCGAGCGCGGTCCTGACGGGATTTGAACCCGCGGCCTCCACCTTGACAGGGTGGCGAGCACTCCTAACTGCTCCACAGGACCTGGTTTCGGTCGCTTCCCGGGGCTCCCCGGTCCGCGTCCGCGGTTCCATTCTGCCAGACATCCGACAGTGGTCGAACCGCCTTGTACCCCCAACGGGATTCGAACCCGCGCTACCGCCTTGAAAGGGCGGCGTCCTAGGCCGCTAGACGATGGGGGCCCGTGTGACAGGTCCAGCATAGGGGAGATTCCCACCAACACCAAAGCGATTTGCCCACTCCGGGGAAAGCGTCCCGACCTGCGGCGACGCCGTCCGTACGGGCTGTTCAGCGGTCCCGTCCGCCGTCGTCGGACTCCTCGTCGGCGTCCGGCGAGGGCTCGCCCACCGGCCGGTCCGGGTCGGCCTCGATGTGGCGTTCGACCTGGGCCGACGTCAGCCCGAGCCCGCCCAGGTCGATGTCGTCGCGGGCCTGCAGCCGCCCGGTCTCGGAGTCGAAGTACAGCACCGAGGCCTGGTACGGGGTCGGCCGCCCCCGGCCGTGATCAAGGCCACGCAGCCCGGCGCCGCCGGTGGAGCCCTGGACGAGGAACCGGGTGCCCTCGTCGGAGACCCGGGTGGAGCGCAGGTGGTCGCCGCCGGTGAGCACCAGCGGGACGACCCCGTCGAACGCCTCCGCCTGCGTCTGCGTGTGCAGGAGGGCGAGGTCGACCTCCTCCCGGCTCCCGATGACCTCCGCCGCCTGCTCCTCGCCGAGCGCGGCCACGCCTTCGGCCGTCGGGTTGAGCCGGGTCGCGTCGGGCGTGTAGCGGGGGTCCCCCGCCCCGTACAGGGTGAGCCCGCCGACCTCGCGGATCTCCCCGTCCAGCACCACGGCGTTGGGCTGGGCCGCCACCGCGCGCTGGGTGCCCATGGAGTCGTGCTGCCCGCGCACCCACACGTAGGGGACGTCGAGTTCGCCGATCTCGTCGGCGAACACGTCCTCGGCGGCGCTGCCCCGGTCGGTGAGGTCGCCGGAGTCCACGATGAAGTCGACGGCGTACTGCTCCCGCAGGGTGCGGATGATGCTCCACGACGCCGGGTTGAGCTGGATGTCGGACACGTGCAGCACCCGGATGACCGTCTCGTCCTCCTCGTACACCGGCAGGCCCGAGGTCGCCTCGTAGATCATCGCGACGTTGCCGACCAGCCCGGCGAGCTGCTCCTGGTACTCGTTGAACCGGCCCACGACCTCCTCGGCGCTGCCGACGACCTGGGGGGCGCCCGCGATCAGGCCGGTGTAGCGGGGCTCGGCGATGGCGCTCGGGTTGAAGGTGTACCCGGCGGCCGCCCCGGAGCCGGCCAGGACCGCCAGGCAGACCCCGGACCCGGCCAGCGCCCGCCACGCGTTGCGGAACAGCAGCAGGCCCATGACGGCCGCGCCCAGCGCCGCGGCGAGGATCGACCGGACCACCAGGGCGATGACCCCCTCGCGCAGGTCGGAGCCGATCCCGGCGGCCATCCGGTTGATGGCGTCGGGGTCGGCGAACATCTCCTGGGCCGCGGAGAGCCGGATGTCGGAGATGGTCGCCTCCAGCCGCAGCGGCGCGCTGTGGGTGTCGAAGGCGAGCTGCCCCAGGGGCGCCACGTTGACGACGGTCTCGCCCCGCCACTGGGGGCTGAGGCTCAGGGTGACGTCCGCGGGTCCGATCGGGGTGACGACCTGGCCGGCCAGCGCCAGGCCGAGCCATCCGCCGACCAGGCCCGCGACGACGACGCAGCTCCAGCGCCAGGCCCGGCCGGCCCGTATCCGGGACAGGGCCTCGCGGAGGCGCCGGGCGGCGCCGCGGAAGTCGTACGCGCGGATCGCTTCCCAAGACAACACCCCCCCATCATGCCGCTGACGGGGACCGTTCCCAACGTTTCCTCCCGACCAGAGTGTTATGTCGATCCCGCCCCCGGACGCGGGGTCGGCGGGGCGGCGCCCGGGCGGCACAATGGCGGTTGTGGTGGAACTGACGCGCAGGGAGTTCGAGGAACTGGTCGCCGACGCGCTGGACCAGATCCCGCCGGAGCTGGCGGGCCTCATGGACAACGTGGTGATCACCGTCCAGGACGAGTCGCCCGACGGGCTGCTCGGCCTCTACGAGGGAATTCCGCTGACCGAGCGGGGGGATTCCTACTTCGGCGTGCTGCCGGACCAGATCTTCATCTACCGGCTCGGCATCTGCGCGATCTGCGAGACCAGGGAGGACGTCGTCGAAGAAGTCCTGATCACGGTCGTCCACGAGATCGCGCACCATTTCGGTATTGACGACGAACGCCTGCACGAGCTGGGCTGGGGCTGATCGGGATCGCCCTGATGGGCGCTGCGAGACCGACCGAAACCCCCGCCCCCCAAGGGGACCGGGTACCACTCCGAGCGCTCTCCGTACACGGATCCGCGGCCGCGGACCGCCGGCTCGCACCCCCGGATCGCCTGTCCTTTCGGCGTTTCCACAGCGAGCGGCGGAAACGGCTCCGAGTACCGATGGGGACCAAGGCCCCGTGATCCGACGATCCACTACCCCCAGCAACGAATCAGACACGAATTCCTTGCAACGCCTTGCGAGGAAGCTCACGTTCCGGGACGGTTGGTCATTGGGACACGACACAGCGTGATTTCAACCCTGTAACAGTAAGGGAGTGCCGGATGGCCAATCCGCGCCTCGACAAGACACCTGACGACGAGGGCCACGAGCCCCCGTCTTCCCCCCAGAAGGACGCTTGGCGCAGCAGCTATCGCGAGGTCATGGCGCTCCGGGAGTTCCGTGCCATCTGGTCGGCCCACACCATCGCCACCATCGGCACCAACCTCCTCAACATCGCGGCGAGCATCCTCGTCTACCAGATCACCGGCTCGCCCCTGGCCGCGGGTTTCACCATCGCCCTCGGCTTCCTCCCCCCGCTCATCGCCGGGCCGTTCCTCTCCGGGCTGGCCGACCTCTTCCCGCGCCGCCGGGTGATGGTGGTCTGCGACCTCCTGCGCGCCGTGCTCATCGTCTCCATCGGCATCCCGGGACTGCCGCTGTGGGCGGTATGGCTGCTGCTGTTCTGCTCGGTGCTGCCCGCGCTCCCCTTCGCCGCCGCCCGCGCCGCCATGCTGTCCGAGATCATCCAGGGCGAGCGCTACGTCGCCAGCACGGCGATCATCCAGCTCACCGCCCAGGTCGGGATCCTGGTGGGCTTCATGGCCGGGGGCTTCACCTCGGGCCTGTTCGGACCGCACGCCACCGTGATGTGCAACGGGGCGCTGTTCGTCGTGACCGCGCTCATCGTGCGGTTCGGGGTCAAGGCGCGGCCCGCCCCCGAGCGCACGGAGAAGGAGGAGGGCGGCGGTTTCGCGACGGTGGTCGCCGGCGGGGCCAGGCTGGTCTTCGGCGACCCCCGGCTGCGCACGCTGGCCCTGATGGCCTGGCTGGCCGGGCTCTACATGGTCCCCTACGGGTTGGCGACCCCGCTGGCGGCCGAGGCGGGCGGCGGTGAGACCGCGGCCGGCGTCGTGATGGCGGGGACGTCGATCGGCGCCCTCGTGGGCGGCCTGGTGCTGACCCGCCTGGTGCCGCCGGTGACCCGGCTCCGGCTGCTGGGCCCGCTGGCCGTGCTGGCGTCGGTGCCCCTGCTGGTGTGGCTGTTCGACCCGCCGCTGTGGCTCATGGTGGTCGCGCTGGCGGCGTCCGGCGCCACCGCCTCCTACCAGTTCGTGGCCAACGCCGCGTTCGTGCTGTGCGTCCCGCCGGACGGCCGGGCGCGGGCCTTCGGCCTGGTCGCCGCGGGCCTACAGGTCTCCCAGGGACTGGGCATCCTGGCGGGCGGCTTCTTCGCGGAGTTCTTCGGCACCGGAACGGTCGTGGTCGGCGCGGGCGTGCTGGGCATCGTGTTCGCGCTGCTGCTGGCCCTGCCCTGGTCGCGGATGAGCGACGAGGTCACGCGCAGGATGCAGGAGACCGAGGCCCCGGCCTGACCAGGGGTCCGGACCCGCGCTCCGCGGCCGTCCGCAGCACCGCCGCGGGGCGCCGGTCCCCGGCCCGGGGGCGTCCCTAGGACCGGGGCCGGCGGCCCGCGGCGTCGGCGCGGCACTCGCCGGGGTTCTCGCGCTCCTCCTCGGCCTCGTGGTCGGGCCGCTGGGCCCGGAGGTCGCGTCGTTCCCAACCCGGATGTGCTCGCAGGCTCCACATCAGTTCTGTCCCGGCTTTCCCTGGAAGTTTCGGATGATCTGTTCGAGCAGCGAGTGCTGCTCGCCCTCGGCCGGCATGATCAGCAGCGCGAGGATGTACACGAAGACGCCGCTGAAGCCGAGCACGGTGAGGACGACGAAAACGAGGCGGACGATGTTGGCGTCGATGCCGAGGTAGTCGGCGATACCGCCGCACACGCCGGCCAGGAAGCGGTTGTCGTTGCTGCGCCGGAAGCGCTTGCCCTGGAGTTTCTCGTTCATATCCTCAGCCTGCCCGCCCGCGGTGCCGCTGCCCATCGGGGAGAGCCCTGGAGCGTCCCTGACATCCCCCCGACGCCCCTGACGGGGCCCGGGGACACCCCGGCGGGGTGCCCGGCCATGAGACGCGGCCGGCGCGCCCGCCGTTCCCCCCGGACCGGTGAGTCATGGAGCACACTACGGGCCGGGTACGACGAACGGCGGCCGCCGTAGCCCCGCTCAGCGGCGGCCGTAGACCTCGCCCAGGACGCTGAACGAGTCGCGGACCCGGGCGCGGATGCCCTCGGCGTCCTCCTCCTCGGAGTAGTGCAGCCGGCGCATGGTGTGCCGCATGACGGCCATCGCGGTCACGGCGGCCAGTTGGGCCCGCTCCGACTCGGGGGGCTCGCCCAGGCGCCCGGCGATCGCCCGCGCCAGCACCTGCTCCATGTCGTGGAACCTGGCCAGCACGCCGGGGACGAGCTGGGGCTCGCGGTCCATCAGCCGCTTGCGCAGCCCCATCTCCTCCCGCTGGGCGGGGAGGTCGTCGACGTCGAGGAGGAACGCGATGAGCAGCCCGACGAGGTCGTCGGTGAAGTCCCCGGTGGGGCCGCCCGAGGCGAACTCCCGGGCGGCGCCCTCGTCGACCTCCCGGGGCAGCTCGCCCAGGAGGGCCTCCTCCTTCGTCCCGAAGTAGTTGAAGAAGGTCCGGGTGGAGACCCCGACGTCGGCGGCGATCTCCTCCACCGTGACGTTCTCGAGGCCGTGTTCGAGTGTGAGCCGCACGGCGGCCTCCCGGAGGGCGCGCCGTGTGGCCGCCTTCTTGCGCTCGCGCAGCCCCATCCGCTCCTCCTCCCTCCGTTCCCCGGTCACCTGTCGCGCTCCTCTCCCGAACCCGGCGCCCACCGTGCGGCCCGGCGGACCGCGTGTCCGGTCAGCGTCCGACGAACCGCTCGGGGCGGACGCGGACGACGACACGCCTCTCCTCGTCACTGTGCCAGGGATACGGGGTGCCGAGGTACTTGTGGGCCATCCGGTCGATGAAGGACTTGTCCGGGTCCTCGTCCACCCGGTCGACCACTCCGCGCACCTCCACGTACATGTAGGGGTTGTCGGGGTCGAGGACGGAGACCGCCACCCGGCCGTCCCGGGCGAGGTTCCTGAGCTTCTGCCGGGTGGTGGTCTGGCTGAAGCTCAGGTACTCCCCGTCCCAGTCGACCCACACCGGACTGACCTGCGGCTCACCGTCCGGTCCCAGGGTGGCCACGTGCCCGAAGGCGGGCTTGCGCAGGATCTCCTGCTGGTGCTCGGCGAACTCCATGGGGTGCTCCTCCTTCTCGTCCGCGGCCGCCGTCCGGCCGCTGCCTGCGAGTACACCAGTGCCCCGGGGAGGGATCGCGGAACGCCACGGGGCGGCCGGGGAACCGGCCGCCGTCCGGACGCGGTCCCGGGGCCCGCTCGGCCGACCTTCGTCGGCGACGATCGTCGGGGGCCGCGCCGGCGACCGCCTCCCCGGGGCCGATGCGCCGCCCCCGCACCCGCTCGTAGTGTCATCGCGGGACCGCCGCCGGGGCCGGTCCGGCGCGACCCGAGGGGACGTCCATGACCTGGCCGGAGGCCCTGCTCCTGGGGGCGATCGCCCTGCTGCTGCCCACCCTGTGCCTGCCGGAACGGGTCCGCCGGCCTGCGGTCGTCTCGGGGATGTCCCTGGTGGCGGCCTGCGCCGCGGCCGGGGTCCTGGCCGGGCCCCGCTGGCAGTGGCTCCCGATCGCGGCGGGCGCGCTCGCCGCCCTCCTCCTGGGGGCCCTGCGCCTGCGGGGGCCGCGGCCGGGGCGCCGCCCGGCCCTGCGGGCCGCCGCGTCGGCGCTGGTCCTGGCGTCCTGTCTGGGTGCGGCGGGGGCGGGCGGACTGGCCGCCTGGGCGGTCCCGGTCCCGGCCTTCCCCGAGCCCTCCGGGCCGCACCCGGTCGGCGCGGTCACCGTGCAGTGGGAGGACCCCGGCCGGGAGGAGACCTGGACCGACGACCCGCGGGACCACCGGGTGGTCGTGGCCCGGGTCTGGTACCCGGCCGCCCCGGACGGCGCCGGGGACCGCGCGCCATCGACCTACCTGGGGCGCGACGCCGCCGAGGCGGAGACCGTGGCCGAGGGGCTGGCCGCGGGGTTCGGCCTGCCGGGGTTCGTGTTCTCCGACGCGGCCGCCGCCCGCGCCCGCGCGGTCACCGGTGCCGCGCCCGCCGCGGGCCCGCACCCGGTGGTGCTCTTCTCCCCGGGGCTGGGCGGCGTCCGCACCCAG
The DNA here is from genome assembly GCF_019598965.1 of Nocardiopsis sp. MT53. NCBI lineage: Bacteria > Bacillati > Actinomycetota > Actinomycetes > Streptosporangiales > Nocardiopsidaceae > Nocardiopsis > Nocardiopsis sp. MT53. The sequence continues at coordinate 1,615,458 of NZ_CP080599.1, forward strand.
AACACGGTGTGGGCGGAGGGCCTGGCCTCCCACGGCTACGTGGTGGCGGCCCTGGACCACCCCTACGACTCGGCGGTGGTGGTCCTCGACGACGGCACCGAGGTGCGCGGAGCGGTGGAGGCCACCGGGGACCCGGCACAGGACGACCGGCTGGCCCGGGGGTGGGCGGACATCCGCGCCGCCGACCTGGACCTGGCACTGGTCCGGCTGCTGGAGGCGGACGGCGGCCCGCTGGCCGGGCTGGCCGACCCCGGCCGGGTGGCCGTGGCGGGGCACTCCCTGGGCGGGGCGGCCGCCCTGCTGGCGGCCGAGGACGACCCGCGCTACCACGCGGTCGTGAACCTGGACGGCCTGCCGCGGCTGTCCGCCGACGCCTCCCTCCCGCAGCCGCTGCTGGCCCTGGTGGCCGCGTCCGGGACCGGCGGCGCGGAGGGCGACGCCCGCTACGCCCGGGAGCTGGACGCGGCCTTCGCGGCCTCCGCCGGACCCGGGTACGAGCTCACCGTGCCGGGAACGGCGCACCTGGGGTTCAGCGACTCCCCGTTCCTGCTGCCACCCCTGCCCTCCCTGGTGGGGTCGCTGGGGCGGGAGGAGACGGCCCGGATCACCGAGGCGGCCTGCCTGGCCTTCCTGGACTCGGCCCTGAACGGCGGCGGCGCCGACGTCGCCGACACGCTGTCCGGCCTGGGCCGGCTCACCCCGAAGCCGTAGCCCGTCCCGCCAGGGCGGGGAGCGGGGGCGGCGCCTGCCCGTACACCTCGGCGAGCAGGGCGACCGCGGCGAAGGCGGCGGGGTGCGGGTCGTGCGGCCGCCAGATCGCCCGGACCGGGATGGCCGGGGCGTCGCGCACCGGCCGGAACACGACCCCGTCGCGGCGGTACTGGGCGACCGTGCCCTCGGCGGTGATGCCGACGCAGCGGCCGGTGGCGATCTCGGCCAGCCAGTCGTCGATGTCCTGGATGTGCTCCAGCGCTGGCCGCCGGTCGGCGGGCCACAGGTGGGCGGTGGTGGTGCCGGTGCGGCGGTCGACGAGGACGCGCCGGTCGGCGATCTCCGCGAGGCGCACGGAGCGCCGCCGGGCCCAGGGGTCGTCGGAGGCCATGGCGCAGACACGGCGTTCGTGCCCCACGACCGCGCCGTCGAACCGGCGCCCGTCCACGGCCGCGCGCACCACGGCCAGGTCGCAGGCGCCCTCGGCCAGCCCCGCGGTGGGGGTGTTGGTGCGGACCAGGTGCAGTTCCACGTCGGGGTGGCGTTCGGCCCACAGCCGCTGGAACCTGCGGGTGTGCCGCCCGACCGCCGACCAGGCGTGGCCCAGGCGCAGCCGGCGGTGGCCGCTGGTGGCCTCGGTGACCAGGTCGTCGACCTCGGCCAGGACGGTCCTGGCGCGGGCCAGCACCCTCCGCCCGGCGGCGGTGGGCGTGACCTCGCGGCTGGTGCGGTGCAGCAGCCGGGTGCCCAGCGCCCGTTCCAGGGCGGCCAGGCCCCGGGACACCGCGGCCTGGGAGACGCCCAGGCGGAGGGCGGCGTCGGTGAAGGTCCCGGTGTCGGCGATGGCGACCAGGCAGCGCAGGTGGCGCAGCTCGACATCCATACGCTCAGCGTATGCGAGGGGCGTCGCATGCATTTTGCGCATGCGCGGCCGGGCCGCATGATCCGGGCATGGAGACGTCGACGGAGGTGCGCCCGGCGGGCGCGGGAGGGGACGGCCGCGGGCGCCTGGCCGGCGTGGCGGTGATGCTGGGCGGCGGGGTGTCCAACCAGGTGGGTGCCTCGCTGGGGGCGCTGGCCTTCCCGGTGATCGGCCCGGCCGGGGTGGTGGCGGTGCGCCAGTGGGTGGCGGCCGCGGTGCTGTTCGCTGTGGGCCGCCCCCGGCTCCGGGCGCTGACCCGGGACCAGTGGCGGCCGGTCGTCGCGATGGGCCTGGTCTTCGGGTGCATGAACCTGTCGCTGTACTCGGCGGTCGACCGGATCGGGCTGGGGCTGGCGGTGACCCTGGAGTTCCTGGGCCCGCTCGCGGTAGCCCTGGCCTCCTCGCGCCGGTGGACGGACCTGGTGTGCGCGCTGGCCGCCGGGGGCGCGGTGGCCGTGCTGATGCGTCCGCAGCCCAGCGGCGACCACCTGGGGGTCGTACTGGCGCTGGCGGCCGCGGCCTGCTGGGCGGCGTACATCCTGCTCAACCGCACCGTCGGGCGGAGGGTGCCGGGGATCGAGGGGTCGGCGGCCGCGGCGGGGGTCTCCGCGCTGGCCTTCCTGCCGGTCGGGGTGTGGGTGCTGTGGCACCAGCCGCCGACGTGGGCGGCGCTGGGGTGCGCGGTGGCGGCGGGCCTGCTGTCCTCCACGGTGCCGTTCCTGGGCGACCTGTACGCGCTGAGGCGGGTGCCCGCCCGGTTCTTCGGCCTGTTCATGAGCGTGCACCCGGTGATGGCGGCACTGGCCGGACTCGTGGTCCTGGGCCAGCAATTGGCCTGGCCGGACTGGGCGGCCATCGCCGCGGTGGTGGCGGCCAACGCGGTGAGCGCGACCGTCGGCCGTCCCGGGGACCACCGGTGACCGGCGTCCCCGAAGGCCGTGGAACGGGTCACCCGTCCCCCTCCGGACTGGACGCGACATACACCCGGGGGTATGTTGGGCGGCGAGAGGGGATGAGCATGGACCTCAAACCGGAGATGCTCGGAGACGCCCTGACCCGCCTGCGGCGGGCCCAGGGCCAGCTCAACGCCGTGATCACGATGATCGAGAACGGCGAGGACTGCACCGAGACACTGCAACAGCTGGCCGCGGTCTCCCGAGCCCTGGACCGGGCCGGCTTCAAGATCGTGGCCACGGGCCTGCGGCACTGCAACGCGGCCCGTGAGCGCGGCGAGGAGCCGCCCATGAGCGAGGCCGAGCTGGAGAAGCTCTTCCTGGCCCTGGCCTGACGGACCCGCCCACGCGGGCGGGTCCGCCGGTCCGGCGTGCCCGCGTCCCCGAACCGGGGCACGGGCATGCCCTCCGCATACCCCCGGGGGTTCCCGGTCGACGCACACGCGCGTCCTCCGCATACCCCCCGGAGTACCTTTCACCCCGCGTGCGCCGGAGGACGGGGAACGGCCCCGTTCCTGCGCACCCCGGGGAGACGTCCGCCTCCCGGATACCCCCGGGAGTACCCGACCTCCCCGGACACCGACGACGAGGAGACACATGACCGACCGCACCATCGCCGTGCACAGCGTCCGCAGCCTGGTCGAGACCGACCCCGACACCCTGCTCGTGGACGTGCGCACCCCCGCCGAGTACGAGGGCTCGCACATCCCCGGCGCGATCAACCTGCCGCTCCAGCGCGTGGACGCGCACCTGGAGCGCATCGTCACCGACGCCGGCGGCCGCCTGGTCCTCGTCTGTCAGTCCGGGCATCGGGCCCGGCAGTGCCAGGACAAGCTGGTCGCCGCCGGACTGGCGGACACCGTCGTCATGGAGGGCGGCATGAACGCCTGGGAGGCCCAGGGCGCGCCGGTCGTGCGCGGACGGGCCCGCTGGGCCCTGGAGCGCCAGGTCCGCCTGGTCGCCGGAAGCACCGTGCTGGCCTCCGTGCTCGCCTCCCTGCTGTGGCCGCCCGCGGTGGCGGTCGCCGGGGTCATCGGGGCCGGCCTGACCTTCGCCGCCGTCACCGACACCTGCGCCATGGGCATGGCCCTGACCCGGCTGCCCTACAACCGGCCCCGCAACCGGATCGACATCGAGGACTCGCTCACGCGGCTCGGCGCCCGCGGCTGACGGCCCGCCCCTTCCACCCGGAGCGCTTCCGGACCACCGGGGCCGCACCGGCTCCACCGCATACCCCCCGGAGTACCCGGGGAGCGAACCGCACCACACCCAGGAGGAACCATGCTGCTGGAACGCATCTACGACGAAGACCTGGCCCAGGCGGGCTACCTCATCGGCTGCCAGGCGACGGGTGAGGCGGTCGTGGTCGACGCCCGCCGCGACATCGGCGTGTACCTCGACCTCGCCCGGTCCCACGGGATGAGGATCGTCGCCGTCACCGAGACCCACATCCACGCCGACTACCTCTCCGGCACCCGCGAACTCGCGGCGGCGACCGGCGCCACCGTCCACGTCTCCGGGGAGGGCGGCCCGGACTGGCAGTACGGCTTCGAGGCCGAGCGCCTCCACGACGGGGACGCCGTCACCGTCGGCAACATCACGGTCAGGGCCCGCCACACGCCCGGACACACACCGGAGCACCTGTCGTTCCTGGTCACCGACGGGGCGTTCAGCGACGATCCCGGCTACCTGCTCTCCGGCGACTTCGTCTTCGCCGGGGACCTGGGCCGACCCGACCTGCTGGACGAGGCCGCCGACGGGGTGGACACCCGGTTCGAGGGCGCGCGCCTGCTGTACGCGAGCCTGCGCGACGTCTTCCTGGCCCTGCCCGACCACGTCCAGGTCCACCCCGGGCACGGCTCCGGCAGCGCCTGCGGCAAGGCCCTGGGCGCCCTGCCGTCCACCACCGTCGGGTACGAGCGCCTCAACGCCTGGTGGGCGCCCTACCTCCGCGACGGGGACGAGGAGGGGTTCGTCGCGGAGCTCCTCGACGGGCAGCCCGACGCGCACGCCTACTTCGCCCGGATGAAGCGGCAGAACAGGCAGGGCCCGCGGGTCCTCGGCCCGCTCGACCCGCCGCGGGAGCTGGACAACGGGGAGATCGCCGCGGCCCTGAGCGCGGGCGGGGCGGTCCTCGTGGACACCCGGTCGCACACCGAGGTGCACCGGGGCACCGTCGCCGGGGCGCTCAACATCCCCGGTCCGGCCAAGGCCGCCACCTACGGCGCCTGGGCGTACGACCCCGAGGCCGAGGACCTGCCGCTGGTCCTCCTGGCCCCCGACGCGGACACCGCCCGGGACGTGCGCGACCACCTGCTGCGGGTCGGCATCGACCGCGTCGGCGGCTACACCACCACCCTGGAGGGCCTGCCCGCGGCGGTGCCCCCGGTCGTCGCCCCGGCGGACCTGGAGGACGCGGGGGCGGCGCTCCTCCTGGACGTGCGCGACCGGGCCGAGCACGCCGCCGGGCACATCCCGGGCTCGCGGCGGCTCAGCGCCGGACGGGTCCTGTGGCACCTGGACGAGCTGCCGGACGAGGGCACCATCGTGACCTACTGCCAGGCGGGCGTGCGCAACTCCGTGGCGGCCTCGGCCCTGCGCCGCGCCGGATACGACGTGGTCGAACTCGACGGGAGCTACGCGGGCTGGGCGGCCTGGGCGCGCGGAGGCGCCGCGGCGGCCGGAACGGCGGCCTGACCATCGCGACCCCGTCCGGGCGGGGCCGCCCCGGCGGCCCCGGTCCCGGCCACGGAAGGAGTGAAGTGTGGAGTTCCCGGTGATCCTCGTCGTCGGCCTCACCGCGGTGGTGGGCCTCACGCTCGGGCTGCTCGGCGGCGGGGGGTCCATCCTGATGGTCCCGCTGCTGGCCTACGTCGCGGGCCTGCCGCCCAAGGAGGCCATCGCGGTCTCGCTGGTCGTGGTCGGCGCCACCTCGCTGGTCGGCGCGTTCGCCCACGCCCGCCGCGGCAACGTCCGCTGGCGGACCGGGCTGCTCTTCGGCGCCGCGGGCATGGGGGGCGCCTTCCTCGGCGGCCTGGCGGGCGGGCACGTACCCGGCACCGTCCTGATGGTGGCCTTCGCGCTCATGATGGTCGCCACCGCCGCAGCCATGCTGCGGGGCAGGGGGTCCCCCGCCGGGGGCGGGGAGCGGCGCGGGGAGCCGCCGCTGTGGCGGATCCTCGCCGACGGCCTGGCCGTCGGCGCCGTGACCGGCCTGGTCGGAGCCGGGGGCGGCTTCCTCGTGGTGCCCGCCCTGGCGCTGCTCGGCGGCCTGCCCATGCCGGTCGCGGTGGGGACCTCCCTGCTCGTGATCGCCATGAAGTCCTTCGCGGGGCTCACCGGCTACCTGGCCTCGGTGAGCCCGGACTGGGCGCTGGTCGCCGCCGTCACCGCCGCGGCCGTGGCGGGGTCGCTGGTCGGCACGCGCCTGGCCTCCCGGGTGCCCGAAGCCGCGCTGCGCCGGGGCTTCGGGGTCTTCGTCCTGGTGATGGGCGTCCTCGTGCTGGCCATGGAGCTGCCCGCGCCGTTCGGCGCCGTCCTCGCCGCCACGGCGGCCGCCGTGGCCGCCCTGGGCGCGGTCTGCCGCCTGCTCGGGGAGTACTGCCCCCTCGCGCCCCTGCGGGCGGGCGCGTGAGGGAGCCCCCGGACGGCTCCGGAGAACACGTCGGGCCCCGCCGTACGGCGGGGCCCGACGCTCGCGGACACGGGGTCAGAGCAGGAAGAGCCCGATCACCCAGATGGTCGCGAAGGCCGCGGTGCCCTCGATGGCGGTCGCCACGCTGAGGGTCCGGTAGGCGGTCGCCACCGGGATCCGGCTCAGCTGGGAGACGACCCAGAAGTAGGAGTCGTTGGCGTGCGAGACGACCATCGCTCCGGCACCGGTCGCCAGCACGCTCAGGATCATCCCCTCCGGGGAGTCGAGGCCGAGCGAGCCCAGCATCGGCGCGATCAGGGCCGAGGTGCTGACGATCGACACCGTGGACGAGCCCTGCGCGGTCTTGAGCGCGGCGGCGATGATGAACGGCACCGCCAGGCCCAGGCCCAGGCCGCTGAGGTTGTCCGACAGGAAGCCGGTCAGCGGCGAGGCGGCCAGCACGCCGCCGAAGGCGGCGCCGGCGCCGGTGATGAGCAGGATCGGGGCCGAGACCCGGATCGACTCCTGGACGTGGTCGTTGAAGCGCTCCAGCTTGCCGTGCCCGCGCAGCAGCAGCGCGGCGACGGCCAGGCCGATGATGAGGGCGATGACCGGGGTGCCCAGGAAGCCGAGGACGTCGAAGGCGGCCCCCTCGCCGAGCGGGCGGCTCGGCAGCTTGACGATCGAGGAGGTGCAGATCAGCGCCAGCGGCACCACGATCGGCAGGAACGAGACGAAGGCGCCGGGCAGCCGGCCGTAGCTCTCGCGCAGCTCCTCGTAGGACTGCCGGGTGAGGTCGTCGTCGTTCTCCGCGGGCAGCGGCGTGAACTCCTTGCGGGAGAACGTGCTCGCGAAGACCAGGCCGGCGACGGCGGCGACGGCGGCCACCGGCAGGCCCAGGGCGATGATCATGCCCAGGTTGTCGGAGACGCCGAGGTTCTCGGCGGCGGCCAGCGGGCCCGGGGTCGGCGGGACCAGGGTGTGCGTGGCGTACAGGCCGGTCATCAGCGCGATCGAGGTGGCCAGGGTGGACACGCCGGTGCGCAGGGTCACGGCCTTGCGCAGCGAGTTGAGGATGACGTAGCCGGAGTCGCAGAACACCGGGATGGAGACGATGTAGCCGATCAGGGACATCGTCAGGTTCGGGAAGCGGGTGCCGAGCACCTTGATCAGCGCCTCGGCCATCGCGATCGCGGCGCCGGAGCGCTCCAGGATCACGCCGATCATGGTGCCGAACAGGATCACCAGGCCGATGTTGCCCAGGGTGTTGCCGAAGGCGGTCGTCACGGTGGTGACGACCTCGCCCATCGGGATGCGGTAGGCGAAGGCCCCGATGAGGGCGGCGCCGATGAGCGCGAGGAAGGGGCTGACCTTCCAGCGCGCGGTGACGAGCACGATGGCCGCCACCAGGACGAGGAGGATGAGCAACGAGGTCACGGTCGGTGTTCCTTAGGCGTGCGGGGATGCGAAGTGGTGGGCGAGGAGCCGGCAGCAGTTGGAGGTCGTCCACTCGATGTCGGCGAGGACCTCCTCGCTCATCCGTTCCAGGGTGCGGGGGCCCCGGGCGGTGGAGAAGGCGGCGGTGACGCCCGACCGCCGGAGTTCCTCGGGGGTGACCGAGACGTCTCCGGCGATGACCACGACGGGGCGTCCCGCCGGGGCGAGGCGGCGGACGGCGTCGACGACCTTGCCGCCCAGGGACTGGCCGTCGAACCGGCCCTCCCCCGTCAGGACGAGGTCGGCGGCGGCCATGAGGCGTTCGGCGTCCAGGACGTCGGCGACCATGCGGGACCCGGGGACGACCTCGGCGCCCAACAGCGCCGTGAGCGGGGCGGGCAGGCCGCCCGCCGCCCCCAGGCCGGGGCGGTCGCGGACGTCCTCGCCGGTGGCCTGCGCGAGGACCTCGGCCAGGCGGTCCAGCCCGGCGTCCAGAACGCGCACGTCGTCGGGGCCGGCGCCCTTCTGCGGCCCGAAGACCGCGGCGGCCCCCCGGTCGCCGACGAGGGGGTTGGTGACGTCGCAGGCGATGCGCCAGCGTACGGCCCGGGCGCGCGGATCGAGCCCGGAGGTGTCCAAACGGTCCAGTTCGGTGAGGCTCCCGCCCCCGTCGGGGAGTTCCCGCCCGTCCCGGTCCAGCAGGCGCGCGCCGAGCGCGCGGAGCAGGCCGGTGCCGCCGTCGGTGGTGGCCGACCCCCCGATGCACAGGAGGATCTCCTCGACCCCGGCGTCCAGCAGAGCCGTGACCAGGGGGCCGATGCCCCGGGTGGTGGCGGTCAGCGGGCGCAGGGGCACGTCGGAGACCAGGGGCAGGCCGTTGGCCTCGGCCGCCTCGATGACCCCGGTCCGGCCGTCCGGGGACAGGCCGTAGCGGGCCCGTACCGGTCGGCCGAGGGCGTCGGTGGTGTCCACCGTGAGCGCCTCGGCGCCCCAGGCTCCCAGGAGCGCGTCGAGGGTCCCCTCTCCCCCGTCCGCGAACGGGAGGGTGTGGACGGTCGCCTCGATGCCCGCGGCGCCGAAGGCGTCGCGGACGCCCCTCTCCATGGCCGCCGCCACGTCCACGGCCCGGGCGCTGCCCTTGAAGGAGTCCGGGACGATGGCGACACGGACGGGAAAGTCCTGGTCATGTACCTGCAACGCGTTGGACATGTCGGAGAGCCTAAGAAGAAACCCCGTGCGATTCGACGTCGTCTCGCCCAGACTTCCTGTGACTTCTTGTTCAGTCTGTGTGCGAAACGCACAAGGCTTCACGCGCGTAGAGAGCCATCTGCAACGCGGCCAGGTGGTCGGCGCGGCGGATGTCCGCCCCCGTGGTCGCGCGGATCCGCTCCACCCGCTGGAGCAGCGTGTTGCGGTGGACGTACACCGAGTCCGCCGCCGCCTGCATGGAGGTGGTCGTCGCCACCGCCAGCAGGGTGCGCCGCTGCGCCTCGCTCAGCACCGACGCGCGCCCGGCCAGGTGCTCCAGGCTGCGCCGGGGCAGGTGGGCCACGGCCACGGCGATGTCGCGCGACCACGGCTCGGTGTCCCCCAGGACCGGGATGAGCCCGGCGTAGCGGCACAGCGCCCGCGACTCCTCGGCGTGGGCCAGCAGCGCCTCGACGTCGTCGGTGGGCTCGGTGGCGGTGTGCCGGACGCCGGCGGGCAGGGGGAGGTCGGGCGCCGCCCCCGAGCCCACCAGCCACAGGGCGCCGTGCAGCACGGCCGACCGGTGGCCGAGATCGGTGTTGAGCCGGGCCACGGCGGTGTCGGCCAGCGGCGGCGGGGCCGCGGCCGCGTCCGGCCGGGGCGTCCCGGCCGTCCACAGCGCCAGCGACCAGGGCGGGGCCAGCCCCGCGGCGGCCAGCCGGGCCCGGGCCGACTCCGCGGAGGCGGTGCCCGAGGCCAGGGCGGCGATGAGGTCGCGGGCCTCGGTGTGGCGACGGGTGGCGGCGTCCTGCTCGTCCTCCTGCGCGATGAGCAGCTGCACGGTCAGCGCCACCACACGGGCGAGCGGGGCGACCTCCCGGGGGTCGCCGGTGATGCCCACGGCGCCGCGCAGCTCGCCGTCGATGACCAGCGGCTCGTTGGCACCGGGCCGGTCGGAGGTGCCGGGTTCGGGCGAGGTGATGAGGACGGGCCGGCCCTCGGCGATGACCCGCTGGGCGCCCCGGTGCAGGGTGCCGAGGCGTTCGGGGTCCAGGCAGGCGATGATCGTGCCGTGCTCGTCCATCACGTTGATGTTGTGGCTGATCGTCGGTGCGATGAGATCGACCACCCGCTGGGCGAGTTCCCCGCTCAACGGCGTCCGGCCGGCGTTTTCTGCCATGGCCACCAGGATAGGGAGCCCCGGGACCGGGTCCCGCCCCCCGCGCCGGGGTCCCTACGCTGGCGGGATGGAGTCCACCGGGTGCGGCCACCTGACGGCCCGACTGCCCTCCCCGCTGGAGGAGGTCCGCGACCCCCGGCTGCACGGGGTGCGGCTGCTGCTCAAGCGTGAGGACCTCATCCACCCCGAGGTGCCCGGCAACAAGTGGCGCAAGCTCCACCGCAACCTGGTGCGGGCGCACGAAGCCGGGGCCACGACCCTGCTGACCTTCGGCGGCGCCTACTCCAACCACATCCGGGCGGTGGCCGCCGCCGGCCGGGCCTGCGGGTTCGCGACCGTCGGGGTGATCCGCGGGGAGGAGCACCGGCCGCTCAACCCCGTGCTGGAGTACGCGGCGGCCCAGGGGATGCGGCTGGTCCACCTGGACCGGGCGACCTACCGGGACAAGCACACGCCCGGGGTGATCGCGGGGCTGCGCGAGCGGTTCGGTGACTTCCACCTGCTGCCCGAGGGCGGCAGCAACGCCGAGGCGGTGCTGGGCTGCGTGCCCGTCGCCGCGGAGATCGACACCGGCTTCGACGTGCTGTGCTGCGCCTGCGGCACCGGGGGCACCCTCGCCGGGGTCGCCGCCGGGCTGGGCCCGGGGCGGCGGGCGCTGGGGTTCTCGGTGCTGAAGGGCGGGGGCTTCCTCGCCGACGAGGTGCGGCGGCTCCAGCGGGAGGCGGGGGTGTCCGGCGGGAACTGGGAGATCGAGACCGGCTACCACTTCGGCGGGTACGCCCGGTGTCCGGACGGGCTGCGGGCGTTCATCGACGACTTCCGGGACCGGCACGGGCTGGAGCCGGAGCGGGTCTACGTGGCCAAGATGCTCGCCGGGATCTACGACCTGGCCGCCCGCGGCCGCCTGCGCCCGGGGACCACGGTGGTCGCCCTGGTGACCGGTCCCGCGGAGTTCCGGGCTCAGGCCCCGCCGGTCCAGCCCCCGCGGTTGGAGTAGGACTCGTAGGAGTACCGGGTCCGGCGCTGCCACTCCTCGCCGGTGAAGTCCTCGTAGGCGCGGTCCGGTACGTAGAGCAGCGGTTCGGCCCAGATCGGCTCCTCGGCGTAGGGGACGAAGAGCACCGGGTCGGCCGGCACCCCCTCGTAGGCCGCGCGGCCGTCGGCGACGACCGCCGCGCGGGTGTACAGGAACACGTCGGAGGACAGGTCCTCCCCGTACTCGCGCCGGTCCAGCCGGTACAGGGCCTCGGAGAGCCGCTCGGCGAAGCCGGTGATCATGAACACCGGGCCGCGCGACAGCAGCCCGACGAGGTGGTCGGCCAGGTGGTCGGGGTCCGGACCGGGGGCGGCGGCGCGGCCCTCGTCGATCAGCCGCCAGAAGGTGTCCTCGGTCATGGCCCCGATCCTGCCGGAGGGTTCCGACAGGCCCCGGGGACCGGAGGGCCGGCGGAGGGCGTCGGCGGGCCGGAGGGCGCCCGCGGGCTCACCCCTGTGCGCCGCCCTTGCGCGCGTACGCCTCGCCGTCGCCGTCGCGGTCCAGGGTGTACCCGATCCACTCGCCCACGCGGCGCCGCCAGTCCTCGCGGTCGGCGTCCTCGTGGCGGGCGTGGAACCAGCGGGGCTCGGCCCGGCCCGCCGCGTACTCCGCCAGCATCCCGTCGGCCGCGAACGCCACCGCCACGCCCTCCTCGGCGGTGGACAGCAGCAGGTCCAGGTCGACGGTGCCGTCGGTGTAGCGCAGCGCCCGGTGGAAGCGCGCCCGCCCGGGGTCGCCGGGCAGTCCGCCCCGGGCCGCGTGCCCGCCGCGCCGCTCGAACCCGGCGCTCTCCATCCCCTCCAGCAGGCGCTCGTGCAGCGGCAGCGGGTGGACGTGCACCGGGTCCAGGTCGCCCTCGTCGAGGGCGTCGTCTATGACGACGTCGGTGCGCAGGCCCAACTCGACCCCGGCCAGGTCGGTCCCGTCCAGGCGGGTCGGCGGCGCGGCCCAGGGGACCCGGTAGGCGAACGGCACGACCAGCCGCCGCTCCGCGTCCAGGGTCATCGCGCCCATGAGGGGCACCCGGGCGAACTCCGACTCCTCGCCGTCGCCGAAGCGGGCGACGAGGACGTGCGCCACCTCGGCGATCTCCCAGTCCAGCTCGCCCCCGGTCAGCTCCAGGCGCCCCTGGAGCAGCTCGCCGGGCCGCCGGTGCGGGTCGTCCAGCACGGTGTCCACCTTGGGACATCCGGTCCCGAGTACCGAGAGGAGGTACCTGAAGACCATGACGCGTCCTTCCCGGAGAGCGGCGGAGGCCGCCTCGCGGCCCGGAACCCGGCTCCCTCGCAAGGGTCAACGAGGCCGTACCCGCGGCGGGTTCCCGAACGGCCCGGACCGGCCGCGGCCCGTGCGGTCCGTGGGGTCGGCGCGGCCGGTGCGGACCGCGCGGCCGGTGCGGTCCGCGGGGCCGGTGCGGTCCGCGGGGCCGGTGCGGTCGGTGTGGACCGTGCGGCCCATGGGGTCGGTGCGGACCGCGCGGCCCGTGGGGCCGGTGCGGACCACGCGAGCTGTGGGGTCGGTGCGGCAGGCGCTGCCCGTACGGCCGGTGCGGCCCGTGGGGTCGGTGTGGTCCGTGGGGTCGGTGCGGCCCGGGCGGACCGTGTGGCCGGTCCGGGGCCGGTCACGCGGCGGCCGCGGACTCCCGGAGCCGGTCCCGCCGAGCCCCGAGGACGACCAGCAGGCCCGCCACGGCGCCCAGGAAGTAGGGCGACGGCACGAGCAGGACACCGCCGGCGACACACCACGCCGCGGTCCCCCAGCCCACCCACGAGGGGACGGGCACCCCGCGTCCGACCAGGTGCCGGATCAAGGCCCCCAACAGGACCAGGGGGACGGAGAAGCTCCCCGGACCGGCCCAGAAGGTGAGCGAGTTCTGCAGCTGCGCCGCCGTCGGCTCCGCGCCGCCCCCGAGGTCGAGCGGGACGGCCGCCCACAGGCCCCGTTCCGCCCAGGCCGCGATGACGGCGCCGTCGACGAACGCCAGCAGGGCCAGGTGTCCGACGCCCAGCACGATCATGATGCCGCTCCCCCAGAGCAGCGGCGCCCTCCCGGTCCGCGCGTTCCGTCCCGCCTCCGGTGCCGTGTCCATGCCCTGCTCCGTTCGCTCCGCCGTGTCCTGTTCCGCCCGCCCGCTCATGCCGGCCCTCCGTTCCGCTCGGCCCAGGCCCGCTCCCAGCCGCGGGTCAGCGCCGGGTAGACGATGAGGTGCCGGAAGGGCGCGATGGCCGCCATGTACAGCCGCCCGAACCGGCCGTTGGGTTTGACGAGGACGGCCATCAGCAGCTCGTGGTCGCCGTCGGCCCCGCGCGCCCAGCCCAGGTGCATCAGGGTGTGCACGGTCCGGTTCGCCAGCTCGCGGACGGCCTCGGTGTCGGTCTCGTAGACCGCCTTCAGGGGCATGTCGTCCCGGTCCTCCCCCCGAGGCGCGGCGAGCAGGTCGGCGGGGAGGCGGTCGCGCAGCGAGGGGACCCGCCCGCCCACGCCCGACCCCGGGTCGTCCCAGCCCAGGAGCCCGCCGAGCCGCCACCGGACGGCGAACAGGAACCGCGCCGCCGAGGGCATCCGGCCGATCCCGCCGGACGAGCGGATCGCCTCCACCGCGGCGCGGAAGTCGCCGGGGCCCGCTCCGGGGGTGCGGAACGCCCACACGTCCTCGACCTCGAAGTCCGGGGCCAGCTCGTGGATACGCCAGGGGTGTGCGGTGTGGTCGGAGATCGTACGCCGGGCCATGGCGGCCCCCCGTTCTATACGCAGCCGTATATCTCTTTTGTACGGTACCGTACACATCATGAGCACGACATCCCGGGGGTGGTGAGAAGGTGCCGCCCACCGCCCGCACCCCGCGCGGCCGCTGGATCGAAGCAGGACTCGACGCCCTCGCCCGGGGCGGCCCGGACGCGGTCCGGGTCGAGGCCCTGGCCGCCGGGCTCGGCGTGACCAAGGGCGGGTTCTACGGGTACTTCGACGGTCGGCCCGCCCTGCTCGCCGAACTCCTCGACGAGTGGGAGCGCCGCTGCACCGGCGACGTCCTGGCCCGCGTCGAGGCCGAGGGCGGGAGCCCCGCCGAGAAGATCCGCCGCGCCGGGCTGCTGACCTTCACCGACGAGCTGCACCGGATCGACCTCGCCGTCCGGGAGTGGGCCCGCCAGGACCCGGCGGTCGCCGAGCGGCTGCGCCGGGTCGACAACGTCAGGATGGACTTCCTGCGCACCATGTTCGCGGGGTTCATCGACGACCCGGACGAGGTCGAGGCGCGCTGCACCCTGGCGTTCGCGCTGGCGATCGGCCGCCACTTCATCGCCGTGGACCACCCGGGCCGCACCCACCGCGAGGCGATCGTGCTCGCCGGGGACCACCTCCTGCGCCCCTGAGCCGTTTCGTCGCCGCCCCGGAGTAGCCTCCCCCCATGGTGGAGACCCCTGTCCTGGACTGGCTGCTCGACTCCGACCCGAGTCTGCGCTGGCGCGTGGAGCGCGACCTCGCGCGCGCCCCGGAGGAGGTGTGGCGGGCCACCCGCGCCCGGGTCCCGCACGAGGGCTTCGGCGCGGCGCTGCTCGCCCGCCAGGACCCCGACGGCCTGTGGGCGGGCGGCGCCTACTTCCCCGCGGACGCCTCCCGGGACGAACCCGGCCAGCCCTGGACGGCCACCACCTGGTCGCTCAACGCCCTGCGCGAATGGGGCGTGGAGCCCGGCGCGCTGCGGCCGGACACCGCGGGCCTGCTGGCGCGCAACGCCCGCTGGGAGTACGAGGGCCTTCCGTACTGGAGCGGCGAGGTCGACGCCTGCATCAACGCCTACACCCTGGCCAACGGCGCCTGGCTGGGCGCCGACGTGTCGGCGATCGCCGACTGGTTCCCCCGGCACCGGCTCGCCGACGGCGGCTGGAACTGCATGTGGGTGGAGGGGGCGACCCGCTCCTCGTTCCACTCCACGCTGAACTCCGTGCGGGGCATCCTCGACCACGAGGTCCGCACCGGCGGCACCGCCGCCCTGCGCGAGGCCCGGCACGCGGCTCAGGAGTACCTGCTCGAACGCGCCCTGTTCCGGCGGCTGTCCACCGGCGAGCCGCACCCGTGGGCGACGCACCTCGCCTACCCGTTCCGCTGGCACTACAGCGTGCTCAGGGCCGTCGACCACTTCCGCGCGGCGTCCCTGCACGAGGGCACCGCGCCCGACCCGCGGCTGGCCGAGGCGGTCGGGCTGATCCGCGCCGCCCGCGACGCCGACGGCACCTGGCACCAGCGGCAGCGGTACGAGGGCCGGGTGTGGTTCGAGGTGGACGCCCCGCCGGGCGAGCCGTCCAGGGGACTCACCTTCCACGCCCTGCGCGTCCTCGACTGGTGGGACACCGCACGGGAGTAGAGGACCGGACCTGACCTCTTCGCCTGCGAGGGTGGTCCCAGGCCGCGGGGGACGCGGCGTCCCGGCGCGGGCCGGGAGGGACGCACGGAGGTACACGCCATGACCGTTCTGGACGACCGGGCGCTCAACCGCGCCTCGCTCGCCCGGCAGGGCCTGCTCGAACCCTCCGACCGGTCGGCCCTGGACATGGTGTCCCACCTGTGCGGGCTCCAGGCCCAGGAGCCGCAGGAGCCGTTCGTCGGCCTGTGGTCCCGGCTGCGCGGGTTCGAGGCGCCGGCGCTGTCGGACCTGCTGGCCGGACGCCGCGTGGTGCGGCTCCCCCTCATGCGCCGCACCATCCACCTGATGGTCGCGGAGGACGTGCTGGCCTGGCGCTCCCGGTTCGACACCATGCTGCGCCAGAAGGTCACCGGGGTCTACCGCCGGGAACTCGACGGCGTGGACCTGGACGAGCTGGAGGCCGCCGGCCGGGCGGTGCTGGCCGACGGTGAGCCCCGCACCACGGCCGAACTCGTCGACGCGGTCATCGACCGCTGGCCCGGCGGGCACCGGCGGGCGCTGGGCGAGATGCTGGTCTCCGCGCTGATCCCGCTCGTGCAGACCCCGCCGCGCGGGCTATGGCGCACCAAGGGGGGAGTGCGGGTCGCGCTCCTGTCGGACTGGACCGGTCGCGAGCCCGCCCCCCACGACCCCGACGGCACCGACCCGGTCGGTCGGGAGCTCGTGCGGCGCTACCTCGCCGCCTACGGGCCCGCCACCTCCAGCGACCTGCGCGCGTGGTGCGGTGTGGCCGGGCTGCCCGCCGCGGTGGCCGCGGTCCGCGACGAGCTGGTGTCCTTCCGCGACGCGAACGGCCGCGAGCTGCTGGACCTGCCCGGCGCCCCGCTGCCCGACCCCGACACCACCGCGCCGGTGCGGTTCCTCCCCGCGTTCGACAACGCCGTCCTGGGCTACCAGTACCGCGGCCGGATCATCGACGACGAGCACCGCGGCCTGTCCGTGGCCGGCGAGCGCGTGGTGCTGGTGGACGGCCGGGTCACCGCGACCTGGACGAGCAGGGACGACACCGTGTCCGTCGCCCCGCTGCGCCCGCTCACCGCGGCGGAACGGGACGCCGTCGCCGAACAGGCCGAGGAGCTGTCGGCGTTCCTGTCCGACGGCGGGTCTCGCCGCGTGCGTATCGACGGCTGAGCCCCGGGGGGGGTAGGGCGGGGTGGGGTGGGGTGGGAGGGTCCCGGGTGGGATCGGGGTCTCGGAACGGGGGGAAGCCTCGGATCCGGGGGAGGTCTCAGGTCCGGGGAAGGGCTCGGTGCGAGGGGGTTCGCCGAGCCCTGTATTCGAGCGGGGCCTCGGGACGGGGGCCTCGGGTCCGGGTGGGACCGGGGCCTCAGGACCGGGGGAAGTACGCGTCCGTGAAGGCGTTGCGGAACTTCCCCTCCGGGTCGAACCGCTCCAGCAGCCCTGCGAAGTCCGCGGCCCGTTCGTAGGAGGCGGCGACGTCCGCCGGGGACAGGGTGCTGAGCTTGCCCCAGTGCGGTCGCGCCCCCAGGGGCGCCAGGCGCTCCTCCACCGCCGCCAGCACCGGGGCCACCGCCTCCGGCATCCGCCGCCAGGTGAAGTGGAACGCCACCGAGTCGCGGCCGTACGCCGGGCTGAGCCACAGGTCGTCGGCGCGCACCGTGCGCACCTCGGAGATGTGCAGCACCGGGGCGATCCGCTCCCCCAGGCCGCGCAGGGCGGCGAAGCCCTCGGCGGCCGCCGCCCGCGGCAGGTAGAACTCGGACTGCAGCTCCTCCCCCGCGCTCGGCGCGAACCCGGACCGGAAGTGCGGCAGCCGCTCGGACCAGGGGCCGACCGCGCCCAACTGCTCGGTGGCCGGCCCGGCGGGCATCCCCGGGACCGGGTGCTGCGGGGTGTCCGCGGGCCGCCCTCCCGCCCAGGAGCCCTCCGGGTCGCCCACGCGGTGCTTGAGCCAGACCCGGCCGACGCCCCCGCTCCAGTCGGTGAACAGGCTGACGCTGTACGCGGCGCCGAACACCGCGTCGAAGTCGGCGGCGGCCTCCGCGAGCGGCACGTCGAGGCGCACCCGCTGGGACACCTCGAAGGCCGGTTCGACCTCAAGGGTGAGCCGGGTGACGACGCCCAGCGCCCCCAGGGCCACCACCGCTCCCGGGAACACCTCCGGGTCGGTCTCCCGACCCAGCCGCACGGTCTCCCCGCCGGGCCCCAGGAGTTCGAGCCCGCGCACCGCGGCGGCCAGGCAGCGCAGCCGGTCCCCGGACCCGTGGGTGCCGGTGGCGCAGGACCCCGCCACCGAGATGTGCGGCAGCGAGGCCAGGTTGGCCAGGGCGAACCCCTGCCGGTGCAGCTCCGCGGCGAGTTCGGCGTAACGGGTTCCGGCGGAGACGGTGACGGTGGCGGCCCCCGGGTCCACGTCGATCTCCCGGGGTAGGCCGTCCAGGCACACCAGGTCGTGGTCGGAGTCGGCGACCCGGTTGAAGGAGTGGCCGCTGCCCAGCGCCCGGATCCGGGGGGTGTCGCGGACCAGGGCGCGCAAGGCGTCGGGGTCGGCGGGCCGGTGGATGCGGGAGCTGGCGTAGGTGAGGTTCCCGGCCCAGTTGCGGACCGGAGCGGGTGGGGTGGACGGGGCGGGCGGGGTGGGTGGGACGGGCGGGGTGGACATGGGCCCTCCTGGGGGTGCGGCGGGAGCCCACGCTACCGAACCGGGCCCTGTTCCGGGGGCCTCACCGCCTCCCATCCGCTTTTTCGATCGCTGGAATGAAAAAAGGATATTGGACGCGTCCGGAGGTTCCCCGGGATGCTGGTCACGGAAATTCGGAAAAGGAGAAAGGGAATCGGCGTGCAGGAGAAGAGGACCGTTCTGGTGACGGGCGCGACCGGCGGCCAGGGCGGCGCCGTCGCCCGCGCCCTGCTCGACCGCGGATGGGGCGTGCGCGCCCTGGTCCGCTCCCCGGAGGCCCCCGCGGCCCGGGCCCTGGCCGCGCTGGGCGCGGAGCCGGTCGTCGGCGACCTCGACGACCCGGGGTCGCTGCGCGCGGCGGCCCGGGGCGCGCACGGGGTCTTCAGCGTCCAGCCCTGCGACCTGGCCGACCCCGACCCGGCCACGGAGGTGCGCCGGGGCCGGAACGTCGCCGACGCGGCGGCCGCGGCGGGGGCCGCCCACCTGGTCTACACCTCGGCCGCGGCCGCCGGGCAGGGGTCGGGGGTGGCGCACTTCGAGAGCAAGGCGGAGATCGAGGCGTACGTGGAGTCCGCGGGGGTCCCGGCCACGGTGCTGCGCCCGGTGTACTTCATGGAGAACTGGCGGTACGCGCTGCCGCGGCCGGGCCACGGGGGCGGGGAGTCGGTGGGAGCTGGGGAGCGGGTGGTTGTCGGGGAGCAGGGGGAGCAGGTGGCCACCGGGAAGCGGGTGGGGGCCGGCTCGGCCGCCGGGGAGCGGGTGGAGACCGGCGAGCGGGTCGTGCCGGCCGCCCTGGACGCGGAAACCCCGCTCCAGCTGATCGCGCTCGCCGACATCGGGCGGATCGCCGCGGCGGTGTTCGGGGCACCCGCCGAGTTCGCCGGCCGCCGGATCGACATCGCCGGGGACGAGCTCCCGGTGCGGCGGATCGCCGAGCTGTTCGCCGCGGCCGACGGCGTTCCGACGCGCTTCGAGCGGCTGCCCGACGCCGAGTTGCGGGAGCGGAGCCCGGAGGTCGCCAAGATGTACGCGTGGATCAACGGCAAGGGGTTCCGGGCCGACCTCGCCGCACTGCGGGCCCGGCACCCGGGGCTGCTGACCCTGGAGGCGTGGCTGCGCACCCGCTGACGCCTGTGTGGGCTGTGGGCGCGGGTGCGGGCCGTGGGCGCGAGCGCGGGTGCGCTGACGGGGCCGGAAGGTGGGCCCGCCCGGCGGGACCGAACGGCAGGGCCGGAAGGTGGGACCGGCCGGAGGACCCGCCTGACGGGTCCGAACGGCAGGGCCGGAAGGCAGGACCGGAAGGAGGACGCGCCCTGCGGGTCCGGACGGTGGGTCCGGGCAGCGGTCCCGGTCGGCGAAACCGGAAAGCGGACCCGGACGGCGGGTTCAGTCCGTGGCCGCGCCGGCGGTGTCGATGATGTCGAGGAAGGCGCGGGCCGCGGGCGTGGCCCCGGTCCGCGCCCAGACGACATACTCCACGCGCCCCGTCGCGTCGGTGACCTCCAGGGTGGTCACCCCCGTCAGCTGCGGCACGTAGGCGGCGGGCAGCAGCGCCACCCCCAACCCCTCCCCGACCAGCCTGGCCATGTACTCGGCCGAGCTCACCTCGAACGCGACGTCGCGGTCCAGGCCCGCGGCCTCGAAGGCCTGGTCGGACTGGACGCGCCCGGCCGTTCCGGCGGGCATGTCGACGAACACCTCGTCGACCAACCGCTCCAGGCTCACCTCCGTCCCCTCGGCCAGCGGATGGTCGGGGGCGACCACTGCGACGTGCCGGTCCCGGCCCAGCTCGCGGACGTTGACGCCCTGGGGCCGGGCGGTGGTGGGCAGCCCCAGGAAGGCCACCTCGATCTCACCCGCCTTGACCTGTTCGACGAGGTCGTCGCTGGCGCCCACCCGCAGGCCGATGCGCACCTGCGGGTACCTGCGGCGGAAGTCGCGCAGGGCACGGGGGACGTCGACCGCGGCGACGGTGGGGATCAGGCCCACCTCCAGCGGCCCCCGCACTTCGCCGACGGCGGCGGCGACCTCCGCCGCCGCGCGTTCGGCGGCCTCCAGGCAGCGGCGGGCCTCGGGGAGGAAGGCCGCCCCGGCCGCGGTCAGCCGCACCCGGCGGCTGGTGCGCTCGAAGAGCCTGGCCCCCAGCTCCCGCTCCAGCCGCGCGACCTGGTGGCTGAGCGCGGACTGGGCGACCAGGCAGCGTTCGGCGGCCCGGGTGAAGCTGTTGGTCTCGGCGATGGCGACCACGTAGCGCATCTGCTGGAGTTCCATGGCGGTAGCGTACGGCCGCCGCGGGGCCGGTCTCCGCGGCGGCCGTGGGGCCCCGGCCGGGGACGGTGGAGCCCGGGACGGCGGGGGCTCAGCCCCGGCGCCGTGGGGCGAGGGCGACGAGCAGGCCCAGGGCGACCAGGCCGGCCCCCAGCAGGCAGGCCCCGGTCCAGTGGGCGTTCACCCAGACCACGGGGACGAGCGCCCCGCCGACGGCACCCCCGGCGAAGAACAGGGTCATGAAGACGGCGTTGATCCGGCTGCGCGCCTGCGGCCGCAGCTCGTAGGCGGTGGTCTGGGAGGCGTTGAGCACCGCCGTCTGGCCCGCGTTGAGCAGGACCAGGCCCACGAGCAGCCAGGCGATGCCGCCGTTCTGGGCGGGGAGCATCACGGCCCACCCCGTGGCCGCCAGCACCAGCCCGGTGACCAGCACGGCGCGCGGGTGGCCGCGGTCGACCAGGCGTCCGGCCAGCGGCATGGCCAGGGGGCCGATCACGCCGATGAGGCCGACCAACCCGATGACCGCGGGCGTCCAGCCGTAGGGGGCGTCGACCAGGAGCAGGGTCACGACGGTCAGGTGGACGGTGAAGGAGGCCATGGCCAGCGCGGCGGTCGCGATGGGTCGGCGCAGCGCGGGCAGGTCGACCAGCAGGGCCGCGGTGGAACGCCACAGGCGCAGCGGGCGCGTGGCCTCGCCGCGGTCGCCCCCGCCACCGGGCAGGACCCGCCAGACGACGGCGGCGACGGCCAGGAGCAGGACGGCGGTGACCCAGTAGACCGTCCGCCACCCGGCGAGTTCGGCCACCAGGCCGGAGGCGGCCCGGCCGACCAGGCCGCCGGCGAGGACCCCGGCCATGACGACGCCGATGTCGCGGGCCCGGCGGTGCGGCGGGGCCAGTTCGGCGGCGAAGGGGACGAGGACCTGGGCGCCGACGGAGGTGACGGCGGCCAGGGCGGTGGCGGCGAGGAGCAGCCACCCGGTGGGCGCCGCGCCCGCCAGGGCCAGGAGGAGCCCGGTGGCCGCGAGCAGGGTCGCGGCCAGGCCGCGCCGCGCGTAGCGGTCGCCGAGGGGGACCAGCAGGCCCAGGCCGACCGCGTAGCCGACCTGGGCCGCGGCGACGGTGAGGCCCGCGGTGGTCGTCGACATGCCCAGCTCCGAGCCGAGCAGGCCCAGGAGGGGCTGGGCGAAGTAGTTGCCCGCCACGGACAGGCCCGCGGCCACGGCCATGACCGGGAGGGCGGAGGAGGTGGTGCGGCGGCGTTCGCGGCCGGCCGCATTCTGTCCGGAGACGGAAAGGGGGTTCGTCATGTATTCATGGTCGGCGCGCGAATCCCGGGCGTCCAATGCATTCTTTTCATGGGATCCATCGTGATCCGTGATGCATGTCTCCGGCACGCTTTTCTGTTGGAATACATCGACCCGTGAAGGGCTTCGGAAAAAGCGTTCCCCCTCAGGGGACGTCGAATTCGACCAGTGGGTGTGTGCGGCCTTCACCCCCAGAGCTGAGGTGCGCGGTTCTTCTCCCCCCACCCCCTGGGGCTTGGGGCTGTGGGTACGTGCGGCCTTCGCCCCCGGGGGGGGGCTGAGGTGTGCGGTCCGGTGCCCGGTTTGGGACCGGGCTTCCGGGTACGTGCGGCAACGCCCCCTGGGGCGGGGGTCGCGGTCCTTCCTCCCCAACCCCCCTCTGGCTGATGTCGCGGGTGTGTGCGGCTTTCACCCCCCAGAGCTGAGGTGTGCGGTCCTGTGCCCGGTCTGGGGCCGGGGGCGCGGGTACGTGCGGCTTTCACCCCCGCTCCCGTCCGTACCGCGGTCACGTGCGGGAGTAGGCAACAGCGTGGAGCCCCCGCACCGCCGCCGGCGCCCCCAACCTTTCCAGGCGGTGCGGGTGTGCGCGCTCCGCGTGCACCCGGCTCCGGCAGTCACACCCCCACCACCCCGGGCGGGAGCCCAACGATTCCCCCTGGTGGTCTGCCGGACACCGACTGCGGCCGGGGCCGGGCCCACCCGGTGCGGACCGCCGTTTCCAAGCGGCCGGCCTCTTGGAAACCTACAACTACCTCGGCGAAGACCCCCTGGGGTCAGGGGCCCCACTGGCCTGACACGGCTGTGGCGGGCCACACCGGTCGGGTGGGGAACCCCCTGCGGCGGAGGAGGTGCGATGCCCTCCGGCTATGGCCGGCCCCGGGTGGGGCCCTTCAGGGGGTGGGAGGCTGCGATGGCTTCCGGGGGTGGCCGGCCCGCCCCGGTCGGGTGGGAAAGCCTCTGGGGCTGGGGTTTCCGGTCGGGTGGGGAACCCCTGGGGTGGGTTCGAAGGGGGGCGAATGTGACAGGGTGCACTCAGTGCGTCGTTGCACTCAGTGCATTGCGGTGTTTAGCGTGGAACAGTGAACGATCGGCCCATTCCACCCGCTACCGGCCGGCGCGAGGCACTGAAGTCCCGCCACCGCCGGGCCATCATCGACGCCGCGGCCGCGCTGGCGGCCGAGCGGGGGGACACCGGCTTCACCGTCGACCAGCTCGCCGAGCGCGCCGACGTCTCCCGGCGGACGGTGTTCAACCACTTCCGCTCGCTGGACGACATCCTCCTGGAGGTGTTCGGCCGGATGCTGGAGGAGATCGTCGACGGCATCGGCGCCAACCTCGACGCGGCACCCGACGGCGGTGACGCGAACATCTTCGACTCCCTGGCCGACGCCATCCGCGGCACCGACCTGCTCACCCCCATCACCCGCCTCAAGCGCTTCGTCGAGCAGGGCCACGGCACGCCCTCGGCCGGCCGCGCCGCCCTGTTCGAGCGGGCGATGACCGACGTGGGCACGCGGTTGTCGGCGATCGTGATGCGCCGCCACCCGCAGGCCGACCCGCTCACGGTCGACCTCATGTGCGGCGCGATCATCGGCGGCGGCTCCGTCGTCGTGGAGCACTGGCAGCGGATCACCGGGGGGGTCGTCGACGACGGCTCCCGCCGGGTCTGGTCCGAACTGCTGGAGCGCATCCTCACCGTCACCCGCGACGGCTACGGCACGGCCTGAGCGCGTCCGCGCTCCCCATCGGCCCCTTTTCTGTGAAGGCACACTCAATGGCTGAACTCCTCTACAGACTCGGACGGGCGTGCGCGCACCGCGCACGCACCGTCATCGCCGTCTGGCTGGCACTGCTCATGGCGTCCGGCGCCGCGTTCTTCCTCTTCTCCGGTGAGCTGGAGGGCGGCTTCTCCATCCCCGGGACGCCCACCGACGAGGTGAACCAGCTCCGCGCCGCGGAGTTCTCGGACCTGGCCGGCGGCTCGGGGGCCGCCATCTACCAGACCGAGGACGGCTCGGAGTTCACCGAGGAGCAGCGCGAGGCGATCGCCGACCGCGCCGAACAGGTCGCGGAGGTCCCCGGGGTCGCGGACGCGGTCGACCCGTTCGCCACCGAGGCCGAGCGCGCCGAGGGGGTCCGGGAGCTCGAGGAGAACCGCGAGGAGATCGAGGCCGGACAGGCCGAGCTCGACGCGGGCCGCGAGGCGGCCGAGGCCGCCGGGATGCTGGAGCAGTCGGAGGAGTTCTTCGACGGCCAGCAGGCGGAGATCGACGCCGGCATGGAGATGATCGAGGGCGGCGAGGCCCTCATGGAGATGTCCTCCGGCGTCGGCATGGTCTCCGAGGACGGCGACACCGCCCAGGTCATGGTCTCGTTCACCGCGGAGCAGATGGACGTCTCCCAGGAGACCCGCGACGCCGTGATGGCGGTCTTCGAGGACCACCCGGTCCCCGGCACCACGGTGGACTTCAACAGCGACCTGGCCCAGAGCCTGCCCGCCCTGTTCGGTCCGGCCGAGGTGGTCGGCCTGGTCGTGGCCGCCGTGGTCCTGGTGGTCATGCTGGGCACCCTGGTGGGCGCGGGCCTGCCGCTGCTGACCGCCCTGGTCGGCGTCGGCATCGCCACCCTGATCGCGATGTCGCTGTCGGGGGTGCTGGAGATGGCGTCGGTGACCCCGATCCTGGGCCTGATGCTGGGCCTGGCCGTGGGCATCGACTACGCGCTGTTCATCATCAACCGCCACCGCCGCCAGCTCAAGCAGGGCGTGGAGGTCGGGGAGTCCATCGGCCTGGCCAACGGGACCGCGGGCAACGCCGTGGTCTTCGCCGGGACGACCGTGCTCATCGCCCTGCTGGGCCTGAACCTGACCGGTATCGGGTTCCTGGGGCTCATGGGCACCATGGGCGCGCTGGCCATCGCCGTCGCGGTGGTCGTCGCGGTCACCCTGGTCCCGGCGCTGCTGTCGCTGCGCGGCGAGCGCATCCTGTCCCGCCGCGAGCGCGCCCGTCTCGCCGAGCGGGCGTCCGGCGGGGCGACCGCGGCGGAGACGGTGCGTCCGATGTCGACCGGCCGGGCGCTGCTGCGGGCCGCCGTCGCCGTGGCCGCCCTCGTGGTGGTCGCCCTGCCCGCCCTCGACCTGCGGCTGGGCATGCCCGACGGCTCCTCCGAGTCCACCGACTCCACCCAGTACCGGGCCTACACGATCGTGGAGGAGGAGTTCGGCGAGGGCGCCAACGGCACCCTGCTGGTGATCGCCCGGCTGACCGGCGGCCCGGACGAGGAGACCGCCGAGCTGAACGCGCAGATGGACCAGATCACGGTCGCCGAGAAGATCTACGACTTCGACGACGTGGCGGCCCTGGCGCCCATCGCGTTCTCCGACGACTTCACGTACGCCGCCTTCCAGGTGGTCCCGGTCGAGGGCCCCACCAGCGAGTCCACCGAGCAGCTCGTCCACGACCTTCGCGAGCTGGAGCCCATCAAGGGCACCGGGACGCTCGGCGTCGCGGGCGTGGCCAGCGGCAACATCGACATCTCCGAGACCCTCAACGACGCGCTGCCGACCTACCTGACGGTGGTCGTGGGCATGTCCCTGGTGATCCTGCTGCTGGTGTTCCGGTCGGTGTTCGTGCCGGTCGTGGCCACGCTCGGGTTCATCCTGTCGTTCTTCGCCTCGCTCGGCGGCGTGGTGGCCGTCTACCAGTGGGGGTGGCTGGGCGGCCTCATCGGGCTGGAGAACAGCGGGCCGGTGCTGAACTTCCTGCCGACGATCCTGGCCGGGATCCTCTTCGGCCTGGCGATGGACTACATGCTGTTCATCGGGACGGGCATGCGCGAGGCGTACGTGCACGGCGCGCCCTCCCGCACCGCCGTGGTGCAGGGCTTCCGGGCCGGGCGCTCGGTGGTGACGGCCGCGGCGATCATCATGATCTCGGTGTTCGGCGGGTTCGTGTTCTCGCACTCGGTGATGATCAGCTCGATCGGGTTCGCCCTGGCCTTCGGCGTGCTCATCGACGCGTTCGTGGTGCGGATGCTGCTGGTGCCCGCGCTCATGCACCTGGCCGGCGACGCCGCCTGGTGGCTGCCCAGGTGGCTCGACCGGCTGCTGCCCGACATCGACGTGGAGGGCGCCGCCCTGGAGACCCGCCACCTGCACGCCGGTGAGGGCGGTGAGGAGCCGGGCTCCGAGCGGGAGCCGGCGGACAGCGCCGCGGTCCGCGGCTGACCTGCGAAGCCGAACGGCCCGGACATGCCCCGCGGGGCGTGTCCGGGCCGTTCGTCGCGGGGCGGTCAGGCGGGGACGCGCCTGCGGCCCACGAGGAACCACAGCGCGGACCCGATGAAGGGGGCGACGACCACGAGGACCAGCCACACGAGCTTCATTCCGCCGTCGGTCCGGGAGGCGATGATGCTGATCACCGCGGCGACGACGAACACGACCGCGGCCGCCGCCACCAGCAGTGCGGCGGTGAGTCCGAACGCGGCCAGCGCCGTCTCGCCGGGGAGCGCCTGTGCCAGGGTGAGCATGTCCATGTCCCTTCCCTTCCGCCCGGCACGACCGCGCCGGAACACCTCCGATGCTAGGTTTCCGGCCCGCGCCGGCACATCCGCCGGCGGAACGCTTCCGGATGTCGCCTTCGGCGGCGCCGAGGGCCCGGGCCGGTGATCTTCGTCGGGGGTCCGGCCGACTTTCGTCGGTGTCGGGGAAACGGCCACACGGGGGTCGACGGGCATTCGCCCGCCGCCGGGCCGCCGTCATCCGGCGTTCACCGGGGTCGCCGACGCTGAGGTGTGCAACGAGACGCCGGGAACGGCCGGTCTCACGGAACGAGCATCCACGGCGGTGGCCCATGCCCTCTCCCGTCCACACCATCATCCAGCTCAGCGACGTCCACATCGTCGGCGCGGGCGAGCCCCTGCACGGCACCCAGGACACGGTCGGCCACCTGGCGGCGGCGCTGCGGTCCGTCGAGGAGGCGGGGATCCCCCTCGCCGCCCTGCTGCTGTCCGGCGACCTCGCCGACGAGGGCGACCCGCGCTCCTACGGGATCCTGCGCGAGGCGGTCGAGCCCGTGGCGGAGCGCCTGGGCGTTCCGGCTCTGTACATGATGGGCAACCACGACGAGCGCGGTGCGCTGCGCGCGGGCCTGCTGAACGAACCCGGATCCGACGCGCCCCTGTACTACGTCCACCGGATCGGCGGCCTGCGGATCATCGTCCTGGACAGCACGGTGCCCGGCCACCACCACGGCGAGCTCGGGGAGGAGCAGCTGGAGTGGCTGCGCGAGGAGCTGGCCTCCCCGGCGCCCGAGGGCACGATCCTGGGCCTGCACCACTCCCCGATCCCCTCGCCGCTGCCCCTGATGGACCCGCTGGGGCTGCGCTCCCCCGAGAAGCTCGCCGACGTCCTGCGCGGTGGTGATGTGCGCATGGTGCTGTCCGGGCACGCGCACCACCCGGCCGCCGGGGCCTTCGCCGGGATCCCGGCGTGGATCTCGGGGGCGCTCGCCTACACGGGCGACGCGCTCGGCCCGGAGAACGTCACCCGCGGGCTGGCCGGATCGGCCTTCACCCGGGTCGACGTGTACCCGGACACGGTGGTGGCCTCCTCCGTCTCACTGGTGCCCGCGGGCACCGAGCCCCTCTACGAGGTCGGCGCCGAGCGGTCGGACGGCTGACCCCGGCCGCCCAGGGACCTTCGGGAACGCCGTCCGGTGTGGCCGGGGGTCGTGAGGCGCCCGGCGGGGTTCCGGAGGAGCGGTCCTCAAGGGAGGCCTGTGGCCGTAGGCCGTCCGTTGAGGACCTTCCGCCACTCGACGGGCGGGCCGAAGCGCGGCGGAGGTCCGAAGAGCACGGCCTAGTAGCGGGCCGCGGGGGAGCGGACCATCAGCCGGCCCTCCACCACGGACGTCTCCAGGACCTCCGGTGCGGCGGTCGCGGGCCCGTGGACGACGCTCCCGTCCTCCACCCGGAACTCGCTCCCGTGCCACGGGCAGCGGATGCACCCGTCGACCAGGTCCCCCTCCGCCAGGGGCGCCCCCATGTGGGGGCAGGCGCCCAGCAGGGCGGACACCGACTCCCCCTCCCGTACCACCACGACGGGGACGCCGTCGGCGTCCGCCCGGCCCGGGCTCCCCTCCGGGAAGCCGTCCAGCGGCCCCAGGTCGCTCCAGCCTTCGGGCACCAGGTCGATCAGGGCGTCGGCGCTGTTGGCGCCGCTCGCCCGGTAGTAGGAGAGGTGCCCGCCGAGCAGGCCGCCCAGGCCCACCGCGCCCGCCCCGGCCAGGCCCAGGGCCACGCCCCAGCCCTCGCGTCCGCGCAGCCGGGACAGCAGGGACACCCCGAAGAGCAGGGTGGCCGCGCCGTTGGCGGCCGCGTGCACCGCCCCTACGCGCCGCTGCCGCTCGTGCAGCCGCGACCAGTCGGCCAGTCCCGCCACCGCGGCAGGGAGGGCGGCGAGGATGCCCGTCCCGATCAGCAGGCGGGACGCGCGCCGGTTCCCGCCCGGCAGCACGTCGAGCAGGACCGCCGCGGTCCAGGTGCCGATCGGCAGGTGCACCGCGATGGGGTGGACGGGGTGCCCGAGCGGTACCCCGTGCAGGAGGTCGCGCGCCTTCCCGGCGGGGAGGCGTTCGGCGATCCCCGCCAGGCGGGAGACCGCCGGGTCCAGGCGGTCCTCGCGTTCGATCCTGCGGATGCGTTCACCGAGTCTCATGGGCGGGCGACTACCCGTTCGGCCGCGCCCCACGCATCAGGTCCCGGGGCCCCGACCGGCACGCCGTTTGCCGGATCCGCCGCGGGGTAGTCGCCGGGCTTGGAAGACGAAGCGGACCGACGAACGGGACGGGAGTTACGCGATGACGAGCCGCGAGCGGCTGATCGACTGGCTCAACGACGCCTACGCGATGGAGCGGTCTCTGGAGGAGACCCTGGAGCGCCACCTCAAGGACGCCGAGGGCGAGCCCGAGGTGCACGCGCGGATCCAGCGCCACCTGGAGGAGACCCGCCGCCAGGCGGAGACGGTCGAGTCCTGTGTGCAGTCGCTGGGCGGGAAGGTCTCCAAGGTCAAGTCCGTCTTCGCCGAGATGATGGGCGCCGTCCAGGGGATGGCGAACAGGCCGGCGAAGGACACCCTGGTCAAGAACTCGCTGGCCGACTACGCGGCCGAGCACTTCGAGATCGCCTGCTACAAGGCGCTCATCGTCGCCGCCCGGGAGCTCGGCGAGGTGGGGATCGCCGAGAGGCTGACCGGCATCCTCCGGGAGGAGGAGGCCATGGCGCGCTTCCTGGAGGAGAAGCTCCCGCACGCCGTCCGCGGCGCGCTCGCCGACGCCGACGCGTAGCCGGGGGTGGGAGGGGCCGCCGTCCGCGGGACGGCGGCCCCTCACCCGTCCCCGTGCTCGCGCAGCATGCGCAGCACGGCCTCCTCCACTCCCCCCTGGGTGGCGAGCTCCCCGGCGCGGACCCCCTCCCCCAGGTCGGGCAGCGCGTCCGCGACCGTCACGCCGCGCTCACCGAGGCGGAAGACCCTGGGGTCGATGTAGGAGTCGCGGGCCACCGCCTCGGTGTTGCCGAGGCGGTGGGCCACCTCGCGGACCACGTGGGCCCGCAGCCCGTCGGACACCCCTCCGCCGTCGGCGGGGCGCGCCACCGCGACGCCGACGGCGGCCAGGACCGTGGCGTGCCAGGTGCGGAACTCCTTGACGGTGTGGTCCTCCCCGGTGATCTCGCGCAGGTAGGCGTTGAGGTCGCCGTCGGCCACGTCGTGCCAGCCGCCCTCCACGCGGTAGGCGAAGAGGTCCTGGCCCGGGGAGCGGGCGCGCTGGAGCGAGGCGACCACGCGGACGACCCCGGGTTCGGAGCACTCGAACCTCCGGCACCGGCCCGCCTTGGCGGGGAACTCGAACACGGCCGTGCCGCGGGTGCGGTGCACGTGCTCGCGCAGCAGGGTGGCCACCCCGTAGGAGTCGTTGCGGGCGGCGTACTCGTCCCCTCCGGCCCGCAGGAGCCCGAGGTCGACCAGCCGGACCGCCGCGGCCAGGACGCGTTCGCGCACCAGGCCGCGCAGGTCCAGGTGGCGGTCCGCCGTCCGCCTGATCCGGGGCAGCGCTTCGGCGAGGCCCAGCATGTCGTCGTACTTGGCCTCCTCGCGCCTGCGCCGCCATTCCGGGTGGTAGATGTACTGGCGCCGCCCGGCGTCGTCGGTGCCGCACGCCTGGATGTGGCCGTCCGGGGAGGGGCAGATCCACACGTCGTGCCAGCCGGGCGGCACGACGAGCCCCTTGATCCGCCGCACCAGTGCCTCGTCGGTCACCGGCTCGCCCCCGGGGCCGTAGTAGCGGAAGCCGCGCCCGCGCCGGACACGCGTGATGCCCGCGGTGCCCGGGTCGCTGCGCTCGATCCCCATGGCGCCCCCTTCGTGCTCCCGGTCCCGTCCCGTGCGGACGGGCCCCGTCGAACCCTGATACCCGCGCCGGGCGCCCAGGACCGCCCGGGAGGCGTGTCCGCTGCGGCGGTCAGTCCCCGCGGGGGGCGCGGAGGCCGGCCAGGAGGATCCCGACCATGCGCTCGGCGTCGTAGTCGGGGTCGGTCTCGGCGCCGGCGCAGAGGTTGCCGATGGCGCGCATCAGCTCGTAGGCGCCGATCCCGGCGGTGAGCTGGCCGGCGTCGGCCGCCGCGCGGAGGATCTCCTCGCAGACGGGCACGAGCCGGTCCAGGAAGGAGGCGTGCAGGGCCTGGAACCCGGCGCTGTCGCCCTGCATGGCGGCGGCGAGGCCGTGTTTGGTGACCAGGAACCCCACGAAGAGCCCCGCCCACTCCACCAGCGCGTCGTGGGGGGTGTCGGCGGTGGCCAGTAGCCGGGGGCCGGCCTCGGCGCAGGCCTCGATCTGGTGGCGGTAGACGGCGGTGACCAGGTCGGCGCGGGTCGGGAAGTGGCGGTAGACGGTGCCCATGCCGACGCCCGCGCGGGCGGCGATCGCGCGCACGGGGGCGTCGACGCCGGACTCGACGAAGACGGCGGCCGCGGCGTCCAGCAGGACCTGCTCGTTGCGCCGGGCGTCGGCCCGCCTGCGCGGCGCTCCGCCGCCCTGTTCCCGGTCCGCCACTGTTCTCCGCCCCTTCTCCGCACGGCCTTGTTAAACGGAGCACTGTTCCGTATATTCAACCGGAGCAACGTTCCGCTTGTTCATTGTGGCACGGACGAGGGCCTCTCCGCCGTGCCCGCCGAAGGGAATCACCATGAGCGGCCCCACCCCGGTCATCTCCGTCGGACCCGTCGTCCTCCCCGCCCCCGGGCGCGGCGTGGACCTGCACGTCCGCGTCTCCGCGCCCGCCACGGGCGACGGCCCCCTGCCGGTCGTCGTCTTCTCGCACGGGTTCGGGGAGTCCATGGACGGCTACGCGCCGCTGGCCGACCACTGGGCCGCGCACGGGTTCGTCGTGGTCCGGCCCACCCACCTCGACTCCCGGAGGCTGGGACTCGCCCCCGACGACCCCCGCACCCCCGAGATCTGGCGCATCCGCGTGGACGACCTCGTCCGGGTCCTGGACGGCCTCGACGCACTGGAGGCCGCCGTCCCCGGACTGGCCGGGCGGTCGGACCGCGGCCGCGTCGCCGTCGCGGGCCACTCCTGGGGAGCTCAGACGGCCGGGACCCTGCTGGGCGCGCGGGTGCTGGACGCCGACGGCGTGCCCGGCGAGGACCTGGCCGACCCGCGGGTCGGGGCGGGCGTACTGCTCGCGGCGGCCGGGCGCGGCGGGGACGACCTCACACCGTTCGCCGCAGAGCACTTCCCGTTCATGAACCCGGACTTCGCCGGGATGGCGACCCCCGCCCTGGTCGTGGCCGGGGACGACGACCACTCACGGCTCTCCGTGCGGGGACCGGACTGGTGGACCGACGCCTACCACCTGAGCCCGGGACGCAAGAGCCTGCTGACACTGTCCGGCGCGCACCACTCCCTGGGCGGGGTGTCGGGGTACGGCGCGGCGGAGACGACCGACGAGTCCCCGGAGCGGGTGGCGCTGCTACAGCGCCTGACCACGGCCTACCTGCGCGACGCGCTCGGCGTCGAGCACGAGTCCTGGAAGCGGGAGTGCGCGGCCCTGGAGGGGTCCCCGCTGGGCCGCCTCGAATCCCGGGGGTGACCGGCGGCCTCACCCCGGCCCCGCGGACCCCGCCGGCTCCGCCGGGGCCGCGGGCGCGCGCCCGCGGGCGAGGGTCCGCAGCAGCCGCTCGGCGGGGCCGTGCCGCCCCGCCCGTTCCAGGGCGGCCGCCAGGGCCACCGACACGAGCCAGGTCGCGACCGCCAGCAGGGCGGCCTGCCACTGCGTGAGGACGCCGCCGAGCCCCAGCCCCCAGGCGCACAGCACGGGCGCGAAGACCGCGGACTGGAACAGGTAGCAGGACAGGGACCTGCGGCCCGTGGCCGTCAGCGCGGACACGAGCGGGCCGGGCTCGCGGGAGGCCGTGACCCGCGCCGCGACGAGGGCGATCAGCGCCGCGTAGCCGAGTCCGGCGAACAGCCCGGTGAACCCGTTGAGCATGACCGGCGCCCACTCGGGGAGGTCCCACACGCCGTGGTGGACCAGGGCGGACGGGGCGGCCCCGGCCCATCCTGCCGCGATGCCGAGGATCGCCGTGCGCACCAGCAGCGGCCGGTGCGCCCCCGGCTCCTCCAGCACCCGGTGCCGGGCGCAGACGATCGCGACCAGGACCGCGATCGGCACCACGAGGCCGAGCAGCCCCTGCCCCACGGTCACGACGGCCCACATCCCCAGCCGCGGCAGGACCGACGCGGCGTACGGCGTGATCCCGGCGAGCTGCGGCACCGCCCCCGGCGACGGGGCCGGTCCGTGGGCCGTGACGGCGGCCGCCACCACGGCGGCCGCCGCCGCGAGGCCCAGCAGGCAGGCGAGCCCCGCGGCCCACGCCACGAGGGTCCCGCTCGCGCGGCGCAGGAACAGCCCGGTCACGACCAGGCCGACGAGGCCGTAGGCGCCCAGGACGTCGCCGGACCAGAGCAGCGCGGCGTGGACCGCGCCGAAGGCGATCATCCAGAGGTGACGCGACCGGAGCAGGCGGAGCGCCGGGGCGCCGTCCGGCGCCCTCCCCTGCCGCCGGGCGTAGAGCTGCCACAGGCCGTAGCCGAAGAGGAAGGCGAAGAGCGGATAGCTCCGCCCGTCGACCGCGACGATCGCGACGGTCTGCCACAGGGCGTCGGCCCCGGTGGCGCCCGTGCGGTGGGCGCCGACGCCGGAGGTCACCGCTCCGAAGAGGAACCACGGCACGTTGGCCAGGGCGATGGGCAGGAGCATGACCCCGCGGGCGAGGTCGGGGGCGGGAGCGCGTCCGCCGGAACGGGGCGCGGGTGCGTGGTCGGCCATGGTGTCGTCTCCGTGTGCGCCGGCGCCGGGCCTACGGGGCCCCGTGCCCGGCCGGGGAGCCGCCGTCGGCCGCGTGCGCCAGGGCGCTGGGAGTAAGGCGCCCCACGATGGCCGGGGCCTCGCCGACCAGCGTGTCGTCGGTGAGCGCCGCCACCATGAACAGGGCGAAGTCCACCCGCCGGGTCAGGTTGCTCGCGAGCACCGGGTCGCCCACGTGGCGGCTCCACACCGGCAGCCCCTGGCTCTCGCCCTCCTCCAGGTCGCTCCCCCGGACCAGGGTCCACCTCCGGTCGCTGGCGAAGATCCGGCGGGCGGCCTCCACCTGGTCGTCGACCTCGACGGCGCGCAGCAGGCGGGCCAGCACGGTGACCACGCGGACGGTCGCCCGGAACCGCCGGGTGTAGCGGTCCCGCCCGTCCCGGGCGACGTGCCAGCCGCAGGAGAAGACCAGCCGCGCACCGGGTTCGGCGAAGTCGAGCACCGCCTGCGCCGTGCCCGACGAGTACTGCCGGACGCCCCAGGGCACCAGCACGGTCAGCACCCCGTCGCACCCGGCGACCGCCCGACGGACCACCTCCCGGTCGTTCGTGTCCCCGGGGACGACGGTGATCCGGTCGGCGAAGTCCGCGAGCTTGGGGACGCTGCGCTCGCGGCAGACGCCCACCACCTCGTACCCCCGGTCCAGGGCGTGCCCGACCATGTACCGCCCGAGCTTGCCCGAGGCCCCGATGACGCACACCTTCCGCATGGCCCTGCTCCCCTCGCACCACTGCACTGACTTACGGTGTAAGTAACGTTAGACTTACCTCGTAAGTTTTGGCAAGGCCCGAGGAGGCACATTGGCCGAACGCGGACGCCCCAGGCACCCCCGGCTGAGCCGGGAGCGCGTCATCGCCGCCGCGACCGCCCTGGCCGACGAGAAGGGCGGGGCCGGGGTCACCATGCGGGCCGTCGCCGGCCGGCTGGGCGTCGAGGCGATGTCGCTCTACAATCACGTGGCCAACCGCGAGGCCCTCCTCGACGGGATGGTCGACGCGGTGTTCGCCGAGATCGACCTCCCCGGCCCCGCCTCGGACTGGCGGTCCGCCGTGCGCGACCGCGCCGCCTCCGCCCGCGCCGCGCTGCGCCGCCACCCCTGGGCGGTGGGCCTGCTGGACTCCCGCACCGACCCCGGCCCGGCGAC
Source organism: Nocardiopsis sp. MT53 (assembly GCF_019598965.1). Classification (NCBI taxonomy): domain Bacteria; kingdom Bacillati; phylum Actinomycetota; class Actinomycetes; order Streptosporangiales; family Nocardiopsidaceae; genus Nocardiopsis; species Nocardiopsis sp. MT53. The sequence goes on from NZ_CP080599.1 coordinate 1,649,728, forward strand.
GCTGCGCCACCACGACACCGTCCTGGGCGTCCTGCGCTCCCAGGGCTTCTCCGTGGGCCTGGCCGTGCGCGCGGTGTCCCTGATCGACAGCTACGTGTACGGGTTCGTCATGCAGGAGCTGAGCCTGCCCTTCACCGACCGCGAGAGCCTGGCCGAGGTCGCGGGCGGCATCCTGGACGGCCCCCTGGCCGAGTCCCACCCGCACCTGGCCGAGGTCATCGCGGCCCAGGCCCTGGCCGAGGACTACGACCCCGACGAGGACTTCGCGTTCGGGCTCTCGCTCATCCTCGGCGCCCTCCGCCCCGACGAGGCGCCGGCGGCGGACGGGCGCGGGGACGGCGGCGACCGGAGGTAGCGCCGCCCCCGCGGTCAGGGGTCGCTGCGCGCGAACCGGACCGCGGCGGCGCAGCCGGCCAGCGCGATCCACCCCAGCAGCACGAGCGCTCCCGTGGCCCCGGTGAGCACGGTGTCGGACGGGTCGAACAGCAGCGCCCCCGCCCGGTCCGGCAGCCAGCGGGCGTGCTCGGTGAGCCCGCCCAGCAGCGGGGAGGCGATCAGGACCAGGGACAGCATCCCGACCAGCGCCGGGACCAGGTGCCGCAGCAGCAGCGCGACGGTGTGGGAGAGCAGGCCCAGCAGTGCCAGGTGGACCGCCGCGCCCAGGGCGGTGCGCGGGTCGGCGCTCTCCCAGACGGGCCCCGCGCCGAGCAGGCGGCCGGTCACCGCGGCCGCCGCCGTGCCCGCGCCGACGGTCGCCGCGGCGGTGAGCGCCACCGCGGCCAGCGCCGCCGCGGTCTTGCCCGCCAGCAGCAGCCCGCGGCCCGGGACCGCCACCAGGGACGTCCGGATCTGCGCCCCCGCGTACTCGTGGGCGGCGGCCCAGACCCCGACCAGGACCAGGCCCGCCTGCACGTACGGGACCGCCTGGACCACCGCGGCCACCGGGGAGCCCGCGCTCCCCCGGTCGGCGGCGTACGCCGCCAGGGCCGCGGTGATCACCGCCCCCACCAGGACCGTGGCGACGGCCGACGCCACGGCGGCGGGCAGGGTGCCCAGTTTGGCGAGCTCGGCGGCGGTGACCCCGTACAGGCGCGCCATCGGGGACACCGGGGCGTGTACCCGCGGGTGCGCCGCCCCGCGCACGGCCGCGCTCACGCGTCCCGCCGGGAGAACACAGCGGCGGCCACCACCAGCAGCCCCAGCGTCCAGGCCGCCATCACGAGCGCCCCGGGCACCGCGTCCAGTCCGCCCTCGACCGTGCCCAGCCCGCCGAAGAGGCGGCGCCCCGCCATGTCCGGCAGCCAGTGCGCGAGCGGCGTCAGGCGCGTGAGCAGCAGTGAGAACGAGACCAGGGAGCTGTTCACGATGAGGACGATGAGCGGGACGACCCCGCTGCGGGTCAGCACCGTGATCGCGAAGGCGATCAGCCCCGTGAGCACCCAGTAGAGCGTCGCCCCCAGGAAACGGTGCAGCATCTCCTCCGGGGTCACGGTCTCGGCGGCGTCGCCACCGATCACGAGGCGGGCGACGCCTACGCTCGCGGGGATGGTGACCGCGGCGGTCGCGGCGACCGCCAGGACCACGGTCAGGGCCTTGGCCAGGAGCAGGCGCACCCGGGACGGGACCGCGGCCAGCGTCGCGGTGATCTGGCGGCCGCCGCCCGCGTCGGGGCTGTTCGAGGTGTACTCGCTGCTGACGACGACCACACCGAGCACGACCGCGCCGACGGTGCCCAGCGGAACGGCCGCGTAGCCGACCTCGAACGGCGACGTCAGGCCCTCCGTGCCGGACCGGGCGGAGAGGGCGTTGAGCAGCGTGATCAGGGCCGAGCCCAGCAGCGCCACCAGCACGGCCACCCCTGTCGCGGGCAGGGAGGCGGCCTTGCGCAGCTCGGCGCCGAGGATTCCCACGGACCTCATCTCCCGGCCTCCCCCGCACCCGCGGCCCCCGTGAGGGCGAAGAAGGCGTCCTCCAGGCTCGGGTGGCCGGCGGTGACCTCGTCCAGCGTCCCCCGCGCGGCGATCCGGCCCCCGGCGATGACCACGAGGTCGTCGGCGATCCCGGCGACCTCCCCCATCAGGTGGCTGGACAGCAGCACCGTGCCCCCGGCCTCGGCGTGGCCGCGCAGCAGGCCGCGCATCCACCGGATGCCCTCCGGGTCCAGGCCGTTGACCGGCTCGTCCAGCACCAGCGCCTCCGGCTCGCCCAACAGCGCGGTGGCCAGGCCCAGGCGCTGGCCCATGCCCAGGGAGTACCGGCCCACCCGCACCCGCCCGGAGTCCGCCAGGCCGACCTGTTCCAGCACCTCGCCGACCCTGCGCCGGGGGATGCCGTTGCTGCGCGCGACCCACGCCAGATGGGCCCGGGCCGTGCGGGAGCGGTGCGCGCCAGAGCCGTCGAGCATCGAGCCGACCGTGCGCAGCGGATCGCGCAGGCTCCGGTAGGGGCGGCCCCCGACCAGGGCCGTGCCGCCGTCGGCGCGGTCCAGGCCGAGCAGGATGCGGAGGGTGGAGGACTTGCCCGCGCCGTTGGGCCCGAGGAACGCCGTCACCCGGCCGGGGCGGGCCTCGAACCCGACCCCGTCCAGGACGGGGCGTCGGCCCCGGCGCTTGGTGAGCTGTTCGATCGTGATCATGCCCGCCATTCCAGCGGCCGCGCCGGTCCCCGCCATCGGACCGGGGGCGGGTCTTGCGCGCCCCGGCTCCTCCCCGGGTCGCTCCGACCGTGGTCGGATGTGCGGCGGCGGCCGCGGAACCTAGACTCGGCCGGATGGAACGGACACAGGAGGCGGTGGCGGACCGCCCCGTGCTGCGCTCCCGCGCCGGAGCGGTCGCGTCCGCCGCCCTGGCCCTGCTCGCCCTCGCGCTGGCCTCCACCGGCGCGGAGCCCCGCGTCCTGGCACTGGCCGGGGTGTGCGCCATCGCCGCCTCCGCCGCGGCGGTCGTCGTCTGGGCCGTGCTGCACTCCCGCCGGCGGCGGCGTGCCCACGAGGACGCGCTGACCCTGTGGGCGGCCGAGCGCGCCGCCCAGACCGAGCGCCTGCGCATCGCCCGCGACCTGCACGACCTGGCCTCCCACGGGCTCGGGCTGATCACCGTCCGCGCCGCGGCGGCGCGCACCGCGGCCGGCCCGGAGGGCGAGGCGGAGCGCGTACGGGCGCTGGCCGACATCGAACGGGCGGGCCGGGAGGCCACGACCGAACTGCGCCGCATGCTCACCGTGCTGCGGACCCCGGGTGAGGAGGCCGAGCCGGCCCGGCTGCGCCCGGCCGAGACCCTGCGCGACCTGCCCGCCATCGTCGAGTCGGCGCGCCGCGGCGGGGTCGCCGCCGTCCTGGACCTGGGCGGGACCGGGGAGGTGTCGGCGGGCGCGCAGCTCACCGTGTGCGCGGTGGTCCGCGAGGGGCTGGCCAACACCGCCCGCCACGCGGGGCCCGTGCCCGCCCGTGTCACCGTGCTCCGCCGGGGCGGCGCGGTCGTGGTCGCGGTCGAGGACGACGGCCCCGCCCCCGACTGGCGGCCCCACCCGGGGACCGGCCGGGGCATCACCGGCCTGCGCGAACGCGTCGCCCTGCTCGGCGGCACGGTGCGCGCCGAGCGCACCGGGCGCGGGTTCCGGCTCACCGCGACCGTTCCGGACGGGGAGGGCCGATGACCGGCGGACCGGGGAACGGCGGCCCGGCCGACCGTGGACGGGCGGACGACGGGCGGGCGGACGGCGGCCCGGTCCGCGTGCTGGTCGCCGACGACCAGCCGCTCATCCGCCACAGCCTCCGGCTGATCATCGACGGCGCCCCCGGGCTCGGCGTCGTCGGCGAGGCCGACACGGGGGAGGGCGCGTTCGAGCGGGCGGTGGAACTGCGCCCGGACATCGTGCTGATGGACATCCGCATGCCGGGCGGCGACGGCATCGAGGCGACCCGGCGCATCACCGGCCACCCGGACCTGGCCGCCACCCGCGTCCTCGTGCTCAGCATGTTCGAGCTGGACGAGTACGTCCGCGCCGCGCTGGGCGCGGGGGCCAGCGGGTTCCTGCTCAAGGACGCCGAACCGGCCCGGCTGGTCGACGCGGTCGCGCGCACCCACGCGGGCGAGTCGCTGTTCGCCCCGGACATCCTCACCCGGCTCGTCGCCCACTACGTGGACCGGCCCGCGCCCCCGGCCGGGCAGGGGCCGCGGGTGCTCACCGCGCGCGAGACGGAGGTGCTGACCCTGGTGGGGCGCGGCCTGTCCAACCAGGACATCGCCGCGGCCCTGACCATCTCCATCGGCACCGTCAAGACCCACATCGGGCACCTGCTCGCCAAGCTGCACGCACGCGACCGGGCCCAGCTCGTCATCGCGGCCTACGAGCACGGCCTCGTCCGGGCCGGCACCCCGGGACCGGACCCGGCGGGCCGGTCCTCCCGCCCCGAGCGGCGTTCCGATCCGCACACCCGCCGGACACCGTGAAACGGACAGTGCCCGTGTTCACCACGCCCCGTGTCCGATAACCCTTCCGAGGCACACTATTCTTGCCTCTGACCAGGGATCCGGGTTCTCGCCCGCCGAACCCGGTCCGCCGCGGACGCGAACGGCCCCGACCCCCCGGAACCGCTCCCGCTTCCGTTCCTCCCCCGGGGACACGTCCCGGTGTGCCCGGGCCGCCCCCTGGTTTCCCACCCGGCGACGCCACCGCGACAACCCGGAGCAGACCCTGCCGTGTCCATTCTCGAAGCCATCGTCCTAGGCCTGGTCCAAGGCCTGACCGAGTTCCTCCCGATCTCCTCCAGCGGGCACCTGCGCGTGGTGTCCGCCTTCTTCGGCTGGCCCGACCCCGGAGCCGCCTTCACCGCCGTCAGCCAGATCGGGACCGAACTGGCCGTCGTCATCTACTTCCGCCAGCGGATCTGGGCGATCCTGTCCACCTGGACCAGGTCGCTGTTCGACCGCCGCCTGCGCGGCGACGTCAACGCCCGCATGGGCTGGTACGTCATCCTCGGTTCGATCCCGATCGTGGTGCTGGGGCTGCTGCTGGAGGACCAGATCGACAGCGTCTTCCGGGACCTGCGCCTGGTCGCGCTCAACCTCATCATCTTCGGCGTCTTCCTGGGCCTGGCGGACCACTACTCCCGCAAGCACCGCACGCTGGAGGACCTCAACATCCCGCGCGGCCTGGGCTTCGGCCTCTTCCAGGCCCTGGCCCTGATCCCCGGCGTCTCCCGCTCCGGCGGCACCATCACCGGTGGAATGCTGATGGGCTTCAACCGCAAGGACGCGGCCGAGTACGCCTTCCTGCTGGCCCTGCCCGCCGTGTTCGGCGCGGGCCTGTACAAGCTGACCGACATCGGCGACAGCGAGTACGCCGGATGGGGCGCCACGATCGTGGGCACGGTCATCGCGGGCGTGGTCGGGTTCGTGGTGATCGCCTGGCTGATGAAGTTCATCTCCACGCACAGCTACATGCCGTTCGTCTACTACCGCGTGGGCCTGGGCATCGTCATCCTGGCCCTGGTGAGCTGGGGCGCGCTCGACCCGCAGGGCGGCGCGGAGTCCCAGGCGGGGCGCAGCGAGGTCGTCGCCGAGGAGCAGGCCCCCCGGCAGGAGGAGGAGCAGGAGGAGACCGGGACCCCGCCGTCGGAGGAGTCCCCCGCCGCGCCCTCCCCGGAGCCCTCCGCCGACCCGTCCGAGGGCGTCGCCGGGCAGGAGGGGACCCCGCAGACCGACCCGGTGACCGGCTGGGAGATCGACCCCGCCTCCGGGCTGCCGCGCAACCCCGAGACCGGGCTACTGCACGACCCGGACCTGGGCATGGACGTCGACTACGACCCGGCCACGGGGCTGGCCACCAACCCGATGACCGGCGAGCAGTACGACCCCACCCCCTGAGCAGGATCCGGCCCGGGGCCGCCGTGACGACGGCGCCCCGGGCCCGCTCCGGGGTGCGCTGCGGGGAGACCCGCGCGCCCCTGGCCGAAGACCGCCCGTAGGCCGGCCCCGGCCGTTTCCGGCGGCGGCCCGCCCGCCTCGGGGGCCGGACACCGCCCCCGGCCGGTGCGCCCGCCTACCCCTTCTCCACGACCGTCTCCTCCTGGACGTCCCGGGGCACCCGCCTCGCGGCCGCCTGCCAGGCGCGGGCCAGCTCCGGCGGGTACTTCCGGGCGCTGCGGGTCAGGGTGACCGAGGGGACCAGCTCGACCACGTCGTTGATGTCGAGCCCGGTGGCGCGGACGCCGCTCACCGGGCTCCAGTCCGGGGAGCCGTGCCGCCGGACCCGGGTCCCGTTGCCGCTGAGGTTGCGCACCAGGACGGTGCCGTCCCGCACCGTCGCCTCCAGGTGCGACCTGCTGACCCGGGCCAGCAGGTCACCCGGCAGGTGCCCGTACAGGGCGAGACCGCCCTCCCCGGGAGCGCGCCCCACCGTGACGACGGTGTCCTGCTCCAGGGTGAAGCGCTGCACGCAGGCGCCGTCGACCATCAGCTTCAGCTGGACGATGGGCGGCCGGGGACCGTCGTCGGCCAGTTCCACGCGGTGCGCCTCGCACACCGGACGCATGCCGCGCATCAGCGGCAGCCGCACCCGGGAGCCCCTGTTCCGGTCGTACAGGGAGCAGTCGCGCCTGGGACAGCGCCAGGACCGTTTGAGCACGTGGACCATGGGGGCGCGTTCGCGCCCCTGGAGCAGCCGGTGGGCCTTGAGGTCGGACTCCTCGACCTTGCGGGAGATCTCGGCGGGGCTGCGCACCCCCATGTTCCGCCGCTTCACCGAGACACCGCCCCCGGCCCGGGGGCGCACGCCCAGGAAGTGCTCGGTGTCCCCCTGGATCCACGGGTGCAGTTCCCGGAAGTCCGCGAACCCGTCGTCGGAGACCACCGGCAGACCGGTCACCTCGGCCAGTTCCAGCAGCGGCCCGTCCACATCGGGGAGCTCGACCACCGTCCCGCGGTCGATCCACTCCGCCAGCAGCCGCGGCTCCCGCGGCGAGGGGTACTCCCGGGGCATGTGGCGCAGGCTGCGGTCGGCCAGGGCGTGGACGCGCACCCGCCGGTCGCTGGTGCGCCGGGCCAGCGCCTCGATCACCATGCCCAGGCGGTCGAGCGAGCGGGGGTGCGGTCCGCCGAAGCGGTCGTTGCGCACCACGTTGGACAGGTCCACGAGGGCGTCGGCGCCGTCCGGGGAGGGGGCGAGGTGCGCCTCGATGTCGTCGAGGTTCACGGCATGCTCCAGAGGGTGAAGGTCCCCTGGACCTCGGGCATCTCGTAGTACCCGTCGCCGACGTCGACCAGGTCGGTGATCTCGTACATCGCGAGTTCGCCCTCGCCGGTCACGGTGCACAGGGCCGAGCCCTCCGGAAGGGTCTCCGCGAAGTCCTCGCCTTCGACCTGCCCGGGGAGGGCGTTGGTCTGTGAGGACGACAGGCAGCCCTCGGGGGTGGTGTCGGTGGAGATCCCGAAGGTGGTCTTGAAATCCCACCGGTCCCCGCTGAGCCCGGGGCGGACGAGGATCTCGTCGCGGTCGTGGTCCACGTCGGTGGTGTCGACCTGCGGGACGTCGAGGTCGACCCCGGAGTCCTCGGTCCCGGGCCGGATGGTCAGCGGCTGTGCCTCGACGAGCACTTCGTACTCCGGCTCCGGCTCGGTCTCCGGCGCGGTCGGCCCGGAGGAGCCGGTGTCGTCCGTCTCGTTCCCCCCGGAGGCGGCCACTGCTCCGGGGTCCTCCCCCGTGCCACCGTCCGGACCGTTCAGCAGGGGCCGGACCAGCAGGAAGCCGAGGAGGAGGGCGACGGCCGCGCCGAGGGCGGCCAGGGGGACCGCGACACGACCCGACGGGGACGCGGCCGGGGCGGGGCGGGGCGCGAAGGCACCGGTGTTCCCGAAGGCCGGGGGCGCCCCGTACCCCGGGTGGGCCCCCGGAGCACCGGGCGTGCCGGAGTCTCCGGGGGTGCCGGAGTCTCCGGAGGTGCCGGAGTCTCCGGGGGTGCCATAGGGACCAGTGACATTGGGAGAGCCGGGGGTGCCGTGGGAGTCCGAGGTGCCATAGGGACCAGTGGTGCCGTGAGGACCGGTGGCACTGTGGGAGCCGGGGGCGCCATAGGAGCCCGAGGTGCCGTGGGAGCCGGGCGGTGCGCCGCCCGGGGGGACCTGGGCGGTGGAACCGGTGGGGGACCCCGCCCCGTGTCCGGCCGCGGCCGGGTCGGCGGCCGGGCCCACCGTCGTATCGGCCGGTCCGGAGGGACGTGGGACCCGGGGGCCGGTGTCGACGGTGGGGTCGTCCAGCGGCGGTGGCGGGTCCTCCGCCTCCGCCTGTCGGCGTTCGACCTCGCGGAGCACCGGCTCGGGCAGCCACCCGGCGTGGTCCCCGGGGTCGCGTCCCGAACGGTGGAGGCACAGCGCCGCCAGTTCCTCTGCCCCGGCACGCGCGGAGGGATCGGCGGTCAGGCAGCGCTGGAGCAGGGGCAGGAGTTCGGCGGGGTAGCCGCTCAGGTCCGGGGGGCGCATGTCGGTGTTGGCGATGCGGGTGCTGACGGTCATACCGCCGCCCTCGCCGTAGGGGTGGCGGCCTGTCGCGGCGACGGCGGCGATCAGTCCGAGGGAGAAGAAGTCGCTCTCCGGCCCGACCCGCTCGCCCCGGGCGTGCTCGGGGGACATGTACTGCGGGGTGCCGATGACCCCGCTGCTCAACTGGGTGGCGTCAGCGGCCTTCGCGATGCCGAAGTCGATGACCTTGGGCCCGTCCGAGGCCAGCATGATGTTGCCGGGTTTGAGGTCCCGGTGCACGACCCCGGCCAGGTGGATCGCCTGGAGCGCCCGAGCCGTGCAGCCCACCAGGTGGAACACGTCCGGCAGCGGCAGCGGCCCGTGCGAGCGGAGTGTTTCGAAAAGGGACGTCCCGGCGACGAACTCCGAGGCCAGCCAGGGGGTCTTCCCGGAAACGTCGTGGTCCAGAACGGCGATCAGGTGATAACCGCGCACTTTCCGCGCGGCCCGCACCTCCTGCTCGAAACGCCTGCGGAATTCGGGGTCCCTTCCCAAAGCCCCGCGGATGACCTTGACGGCGACCGGTTGGCCGCCCCGTGTCCGGGAGAGGTAGACCGCGCCCATGCCTCCCTCGCCGAGCCGGGCGAGTAGACGGTACTCGTTGATCTCCCGCGGATCCTCGGGGCCCAGTGGTTCCACTTCCGCCTCCTGCTCTCTCGAGAACAGGGTGATCCCGACCACAGGGCAAAAGTTCCGGGATTCCGGATATCGAAGGCGAGAAGAACGGCCTTCGGCCATTCTGGTTCGGCGGAGACCGCACGGCCGTCTCCGTGAATACGGCCGCCGGATGCCGGGCCGCGCCCCGGCGAATCCCCTGCCGGTCCCGCGCGACCGCCGGCGCCGGTGCCGCGGAACCGGACGGGGCGCCACCCACGGGCCGACTCCCCGGAACGGGCACCCGCGCCGCCCCCTGATCGTTGCCTCCGCACAGGGGCGGCCGCCTCCGAGCCGTGCGTTGAGCCGCCCTCGACACCGACGACCTCGTTCCGGCCCGCACGTCACCGTACGCACATCTCGGGAACCTCTACCTACTCTTACGTAAGAGTAGTATTCTGGTGCCCTGTCGCCCTTCCTCCTCCCCCGGGTGGGACACGCCCGTTCCGGTCGGAGGGGTCGGCCGCCACCGTCGCCGGAGCCCTCCCGACACGATGGGACGTGACCCCCCGTTGGTCCATCGCCACAGCGCCGACCTCGTACTGCTGCAGAGGACGTTCCTCGCCGTGGGCGACGAGCTCGCCGGACGCTACGTCGCCCTGCACGACGGGGCCCGGGACGAGCACGAGAAACAGTGCTGGCTGGACCGGGTGATCGACGTGCGCGAGCAGAAGAGGGCGGTGGGGGCGACCGACCGCGAGGCGCTGAGCCGCTGCATCGGGGAATGGTCCGAGACCCTGAAGGCCCTGCGCTCGCTCGCGCCGTGACCCCCGCCGCGCCCGCGCCGCCGACAGGCGGCCCCGCCCCGGCGGACACCGGCGCACCACCGCCCCGGGGAAACGGAACGGCGGGGGCCGCCGGAACCCCGACGACCCCCGCCCGGTCCGCGAGGCGTGTCAGTGCCCGCCGGTCAGGGTGCCCGACAGCTCCCGGTGCAGCCTGCTGCTGGACTCGTTGAGGCCGGTGACCTCGACCTCGACCCCGTGCCCGCGGAAGTGCTCGCGGACACGGTCCAGGGCCGCGACGGCGGAGGAGTCCCACACGTGGGCGGCGGACATGTCCACCACCACCCTGTCCAGGCCCTGCTCGGTGTAGTCGAACCGGCCGACCAGTTCGCCGCTGGAGGCGAAGAACACCTCGCCGCTGACGGAGTACACCCGGGTGCCGCCGTCGGGGTCCAGGACGCTGGTGACGTCGGCCTGCATCGCGGCCTTGCCGGCGAAGAGCACCATCGACACCACGACCCCGGCGATCACGCCCAGCGCGAGGTTGTGGGTGGCCACGACGACGGCCACCGTGATGACCATGACCAGGGTCTCGCTCCAGGGCATGCGCCTGAGCGTGGCCGGGGCGATGCTGTGCCAGTCGAAGGTCACCGCGGACACGAAGATCATCACCGCGACCAGCGCGGCCATGGGGATCAGTCCGACGATGTCGCCCAACCCCACGCACAGGACCATCAGGAACACGCCCGCCAGGAAGGTGGAGACGCGGGTGCGCGCGCCGGAGGAGACGTTGATCATGGTCTGCCCGATCATCGCGCAGCCGGCCATGCCGCCGAACAGGCCGACGAGGATGTTGGCCATGCCCTGGCCGCGGGCCTCCCGGCCGTGGTCCGAGGAGGTCTCGGTGCGGTCGTCGACGACCTTGGCGGTCATCAGCGACTCCATCAGCCCGACCAGGGCCAGGGTGAGGGAGTAGGGCGCGATGAGGACCAGGGTGTCCAGGGAGAAGGGGACATCCGGGATCAGCGGTACGGGGAGGAAGTCGGGCAGCTCGCCCTCGTCGCCCACGGTCCGGGTGGAGATCCCCATGGTGATCGTGGCGACGGTGAGCACGACGATCGCGACCAGCGGAGCGGGCACGGCCTTGGTCAGGTAGGGCAGGCCGAAGACGATGCCCAGGCCGACGGCGACCATCACGTAGACGGGGATGTCGAAGTCGGCCAGGTAGGGCATCTGGGACAGGAAGATGAGGATGGCCAGGGCGTTGATGAACCCGGTCATCACGCTGGGCGGCACGAACCGCATCAGCTTGGCGACCCCGGCCAGGCCCAGGCCGATCTGGATCAGCCCGGCCAGCAGGGTGGCGGCGATCAGGTGGTCGACGCCGTATTCGATGGACAGGGGCGCGGCGACCAGGGCCATGGCGCCGGTGGCGGCGGAGATCATCGCCGGGCGGCCGCCCAGGAAGGCGATCGAGACCGCCATCACGAAGGACGCGTACAGGCCCACGCGGGGGTCGACCCCCGCGATGAGGGAGAACGCGATGGCCTCGGGGATCAGCGCCAGGGCGACGACGAGCCCGGCGAGCACGTCCGCGCGCAGCTGCGCGGCGGCCGGGATGCGGGACTTCAGCGACCGGGGTTTCTTCACGGGCGGATTCATGGAACCCATCAGGTTTCGGGCAGCCCACAGCGAGGACCGCGGTGTTCGGGTCAGGTGGTCGGCGACGGCGCGGGCCGGCGCGTCCGCGGCTCGCACGACAGCGGAAGGCTCGGGCCCCCGGCCCGGTCCGGCGCTCGTGGCGCCCCGGGCAGGGCTCGTCGCCGCAGACCCGACCGTGCCCCTGAGGCAGGTCGGGAAGCGGTCGGCCGTCCCGCGTTCAGGCGCGGCGAACAGCCTGGACCAAACTTACCCTTACGTTAGGGTTCGAGTCACGTAGAGCGACTGAGGCGACCGTCACAGCGGGAACCCCCGCCGGGCACACCGGGCCGACGACATCGCGCGGGCCGACACCGCGCCCCCGGCACCCGCCCCGGACGGCCGCGGGCACCGTTGCCCCGCGGCCGCGTCCTCACCTGGCCGCGCCGCTCCGCTCCCGCTGCTCGCGCAGCCGCCCGGCGAACTCCTCGGCCATGGCCAACTGGCCGCGCAGCGCCTCGCAGCGGGCGGTGATGGCGGCCTCGAAGGCGTCGAGCCGCTCGCTCAGGGCCTCGCGCTCGCCCTGCTCCGTCCCGGCCGCGTTCAGCCGGTCCAGGGTCTCCAGCAGGTCGCGGGTCTCGTCGAGGCTGAACTCCAGCGGCTTCATCCGCTTGATGAGGTTCAGCCGGTCGACGTCCTCCTGGGTGTAGAGGCGAAAGCCGCCGCGGGAGCGGGCCGAGGGCTCGACCAGGCCGACCTCCCCGTAGTAGCGGATGGTCCGCAGGGACAGGCCCGTCCGCTCGGCGACCTCGCCGATCTGCATGTGACCCGCTTCGGGCATCGCTGTGCTCCTCGTCCTTATTTCTACTCTAACGTCAGAGTCGCCTTTTCGGCGTCGGCCCCGTAGCGGGCAACGCTAGCGCGCCCGCGGACGCGGAGGACGCCGTGCCGCGTCGGGCGGTGCGCCCCCTCCACCCCGGCGGAGGGCGGTGGCGCCGGGGGCGACGCCCCCCGGCCCGCCCCGGAACGCCGGCTCCTCCCCCGGCCTACCATCCCCCCGGCCCGCCCCTGGACCGGTCTCGGGACAGGCCCTGGTCGGCGCCCGTCCCGCCGCGCCCCTCCCGGAGCGGACGGCCGCTCCCCCGGCCCGTCACGCGTGGAGGTCGACCGTGACCAGGTAGGCGTCACCGGGCAGGGCGTCCAAGAGCGTGTTCATGTGGCGCAGGTGCTCACGCAGGGCCCGCCGCGCCTCGTCGTCGCCGGCGTCGGACAGGTGCTCCATGCCGTGCCAGGCCCCGCCCGTGTCGATGAGGGCCCACCCCGGTACCGCGCTCCAACGAGCCTCCTCCACGAACTCCTCCCGGGGAGCGGAGTAGTGGTCGACCGCACAGCCGAGGAAGTGCGTGAGCCCGGCCTCCCTGAGCTCCCGGACGGCGTCCTGGGCGTGGTAGGCCTTCAGGGCGGCCGACCGCTCGGCCTCGGCGATCCTCCACTCCGGCGTCCGGACGTGCGCGGCCGTCGACCCGGGGCACGCCAGTTCGGCCCGTTCCCTGCCCCGCAGGACGAACGCGGAAAGGGGTTCGGTCTCGGGGCGGCGCCGGAGGACGGCGTTGGCGCGATCCCACCGGTCGGCCGCCTTTCGGGCCCGCGCGTCCCGCTGCGCGTCGAGGTCGAGCAGGGACACGGGGGCCGCCGTCACCATGCGGGGATCGCCGTCCTCGGCGGGCAGGATCAGGGAGTGGTCGGGGTCGGTGCACAGGAACCCGTTCTCGAACCGGCCCCCGACCATCCACCAGTCCCACCAGCGGTCGGCCGGGTCCGTATCTCCCCCGGCGTAGACGGGTTCCCCCAGCAGGGGCAGCAGGTCCCGTAGGAGCGCGTCGCCCAGGGCGGTACCCGCCGAGATGTCGGGCGGCTCCGGCAGGGCCACGGTGAGCCGGTAGTGGGACACGTTCGCCTCCAGGTGGTTCCGGTGGGCGGACCGGGATCACACGGACCCCCGACACCGCGGCGCCCCGGAGTCCCACCGCACGATCGGACGGGTGTGGTACGCGCGGAGCAGGATACTCCGGCCCGGCCGCCGATCCGGGCGTACGGGATCTCCTGGTGCCCGCTCACCGAGCTCCTCCCCCGGCTAGGGTCCGGGCATGGACATACGGGTGACGGGCCTCCTGGTGGAGGACGGGAGGGTGCTGCTCCTGGACCAGGACACCGACGGCCCGCGCCGCTGGAGCCTGCCCGGAGGGCGGGTCGAGGAGGGCGAACCGCTACGGGACGCCCTGGTCCGCGAGATGCGCGAGGAGACCGGCCTGGAGGTCGAGGTGGACCGGCTCCTGTACGTGTGCGACCACATCGCCCCCGACACGGGCCTGCACGTCGTCCACATGACCTTCGAGGTACGGCGCACCGGGGGCACGCTCGGGGAGGTCGCCAGGGGGCTGGACACCCGGCCGATCCGCGGCGTGGAATTCGTGGGAACCGGTGACCTGACCGGCCTGGGCTTCAGTGAGCGGTTCGCCCGGCTGGTCGAGGACGGGTTCCCCGGGGCGGGCTCCTACATGGGCCCCAAGTCGGCCATCGGCCTGTGACCGGGCTTCGGCCGCGGACCGGCTCCGCGGGTCTCCGGGTACGGCCGCCGACCGCCCTGTACCCGCCGGCGCGGCCGGTCCAGAATGCCGTCATGGCCGAAGACGACGAGACCGGCGGGGAACCGCGCTCATTCCTGACCTGCGCGGCGGAAGTGGCCCGGCTGCTGGGTGTCGAAGACGAGGACGTCCCCGGCGAGCCCGACCACCGGCACGCCCGCCGCCTCGCCCTCAGGGTGCGCAAGCCCCTGCTCGAACGGGCGGGCCTGCCCGAGGAACTGTTCGCCCCGCTGATGGCGGCGGCCGTGTACGACCCGGACCCCAGCTTCTGCCGCTGGTTCGTGGAACCGGCCGTCTACGCCTTCGGACGCCGCCGTGTGATGGCGGCGCTGGTCGACCGCCTGCGGTTCGGCACGGACACCGAGCGGGCGGGCGCCGTGCGGGCCTGGTACAGCGCCCACGTTCCCCTGCGCGCGGACCGTTCCCCCGCGTACGGGCCCGACGGCGTACGCGATCCTGCCCTGGACGAGACGCGGGACGTCGAGCACTCCTGGCTGGAGGTCTCGATGCGGCTGTTCGCCGAGACCGCCGACCTGCGGATGCGCCACCGCGTCCTGCTGGACCTGCCCACCTCCCGCACGGCGTACCCGCCCCGCCTGCACGGACTCCTGGAGAGCACACGCGCGACCGCCCGGGCCCACCCCGACCCCCACATCCGCGGCTGGGCCGCCGCGGCGGACCGCGACGAGGCCTGAGGGCCCCGACGACCGCCGGGGAGGGCCGGCCCGCGCCGACCGGCGGGGACCGCCGCGACGGGCCCCCGCCGGAGGGCACGACGCGGCCGCCCCCGCGCGGCGAGGGTCAGGCCAGGGCCGCGTGGACGAGCTCCACGCAGGCGGGGGCATCGGTCGCCAGACCCTGGTGGTCGCCTGGGAAGGTGAGCGGCTCGACGCCGAGCCGCTCGGCCAGCACCCGCGAGGAGAGGACGGGGACGCCCTCGCCCGAGGCCTTCCCAATGCCGACGGTGACGGGGACCGGGCCGGAGCGCAGCGCCGCGACGTCGGGGGTGAAGCGCAGCACCGGCAGCAGGACGTGGGACAGGAAGTGGTCGAGGTTCCCCTGGATACGGCCCATCATCTCCAGCGCCTCGGGCGGCATCTGCGAGGGGTCGGGCATCGCGGGAGGCGCGCTGTCGGGGCCGTCCACGGTGGTGATGAACTCGCCCATCGCCGCACCCGCGCCGTGGGCGAGGTAGGTCTCGTGCACGTGCCGGAACACCGTCCGCCAGTGGTCGCGGTCGGACAGCAGCTCGGGGAGCGGCGGCTCGTGCACCACCAGGGCGCGGACCTGTTCGGGGTGGCGGGCGGCCAGCTCCAGGGCGGTGAGCGCGCCGCCGCTGTTGCCCAGCACGTAGGCCGGACCGTCGCCCAGGGCGGTGATCAGGCGGTGGGCGTCCTCGCCGAAGACCGTGACGTCCGTGTCGGCGGGCGGTCCGGTGAGGGTGCTGCGCGACAGGCCGCGCTGGTCATAGGTGACGACGGTGTAGCGGTCGGCCAGGCAGGCCGCCAGCCCGGCCAGCGCTCCGGCGTCGGCGGGCGCGCCGGGGATCATCAGCAGCAGCGGCCCGGTCCCCCGGACCTCGTAGTGCAGGCTCGCACCGGGGACCTGGAGGGTGCCGGTCCGGCCCTGGGTCTGGATGTCGTTCATCGGTGTCTTCCTTCTGGGTTCTCGGCTGGGGGGGGAGGGTCAGGCGGCACGGTAGGTCAGGTCGAGCACGCCGTTGGGCAGGACGGCCGACCGGATCAGGTCCAAGGGCACGGGGGCGGCGCCCTCGGGGAAGAGGCGCCGTCCGGTGCCGACCACCAGGGGGTGGACCAGCAGGCGCAGCTCGTCCAGGAGGCCGGCCCCGAGCAGGGCGCGCACCAGGCTGATGCTCCCCGCCACCGTGACCGTGCCGCCGGGCCGCTCCGCGAGCTCCTTCACTGCGGCGAGCACATTGCCCCCGATGAGTTCCGCGCCCGCCCAGTCGACCCCGGTGAGGGTGGTGGAGGCCACCAGCTTGCGGATGCCGTTGATCGCCTCGGCCATCTCCCCGCTCTGGTGCGGCCACACGGCGGCGAAGGCCTCGTAGGTGGCCCTCCCCAGCAGCAGGGTGTCGGCCTCGGCGTACATCCCGCCCACCGCCGCCTGCATCTCCGCGCTCAGGTAGGGGAAGTGCCACGTCTCGGGTGCCTCCACCACACCGTCCAGCGAGACGAACAGCCCTGCCGCGATCTTGCGCGCCGCCATGCGCCCAACTCCTCACAACTCCTCTGTGGATCGACCGTCCGGTCGAGCACGAAAGCAAGCTTGTCTTTTGCAAGCACACTTTGTCAAGCGAAGTTCGATGTAGAGTGTGAGGCATGGCGATTCGTAGCTACGGACAGTTCTGCGGCCTGGCCCGCGCGCTGGAGACGGTCGGCGAACGCTGGACGCTGCTGATCGTCCGCAACCTGCTGTCGGGGCCCCAGCGCTACACCGACCTGCGCAAAGGCCTGCCGTCCATCCCGACCAACATCCTGTCGGCGCGCCTCAAACAGCTCGAGGAGGCGGACGTGGTCACCCGCCGCGCGCTGCCCCACCCCGAGCGCGCCGTCGTCTACGAGCTCACCGAGTACGGGCGCGAACTCGAACCGGCGCTGATCGCGCTCGGCCGCTGGGGCGCCTCCACGATGACCGGGCCCCGCGCCGGCGAGGTCGTCACCGCCGAGTCGGTGGCCATGGCCTTCCGCACCACCTACCGGCCGGAAGCCGCCGGGAAGGCCACCGTCGGCTACGAGGTCCGCATGGGCGACTTCACCATCCGCCTACAGATCAACGAAGGGGTCCTGACCGCCGCCATCGGGCCGCACCCGTCCCCGGACCTCGTCATCGAGAGGGTCTCCGAACAGGGGATCCACGCCATGATGACCGGCGCCAGGACCCCGGAGCAGGCACTGGCCGACGGCAGCGTGCGCGTGGAGGGCGACACCGCCCTCCTCCCGGGCTTCGTGGAGACCTTCCGCTTCTGACCCGGCCCACGCCGACACCCCGGCCACCCCGGAGCGGCCCCGCACTCCAGGCTTCCCCACGGGCTCCCCGCCCCCGGAAACGACGAAAGGCGCCCCTCCCAGAAGAGGAACGCCCAGGTGGAAAGGGGTAGGGCCCAAGGACTCGCCCCCTCACCCACGGATCAAAAGTCCGCTCCCGTCGTGCCGATATGCCCCACCATGCCCCGATATATCCCCCATCGCCCCGCAGCGCCGACACCACACAGGCCCACCCGGCACCACCGGCTCCCCAGCACCGGAGCAACCGCCCCACCTCCCGAGCCACGGACCGAACCCGTTGGGTTTCCAGCCCGCGCCGACGCCTCCATCGCACCTGGCCCGGAACAGTGTGCTCACGAAGTGAAACCACCCAAGGGGCATGACCACCGGAAGCGGATCAGGCCGTAGCGGCGAGTCCGACGAGGTGCCGGGCCGTGCCGACAGGATCGCTGATCTGGTGGAGGTGCGTTCCGGGCAGGTGCGCCGAACGCCAACCGCGTTCGCGTGCCTCGGCGGCAAGACCTGCATACGGGGGGCTGAACAGCAGGTACGAACAAGGGTGGTCGTCCCAGCCCTCGGGAACAGGGATGTTCTGCTCGTAGTAGGACAGCGGAAGGGTGGGTTGCTCCTCGACGACCGTTCGCCGCACCTTCGGGTTCGGGAACAAGGAGGCGACCTCTGCCTCGTCCCACCAATCGGTCCAGCGCGGAAGCCTGCCGTTCATGGCCATCGGGCGGAGGAACTCCAACAACCGTGGTGGGGCGACGGGGGTCGGCCCGGATCGGGCCGGCAGCGCGGCATCAACGAAGACAGAACCGACCACTGGCCGGTCGAGGCCCGAACGTATCAGCGGAAGGAACAAGCCCGCGTTGCTGTGCGCGACCAATACGAGAGGGCTGGCGGCCGGAACCTGCCGGAGGTCGTCGCGGACGGCGCTGACGATACGGGGCCAGAACGGGGGAGCGCCGGCGCCTATGTCCAGCAGGGAAGGCAACCGCACCGGGTATCCCGTCGCCGTCAGGCATTCGGCCACGGGGCGCCAGGTCGAAGGACCTACGGACGGGCTGTGCACGAGAACGAAGGTCGGCTGCATACAACGATCTTGGCGCCCATACCACGGTAGGCGCGAGGGTCTCGGCTGATGGCAGAACGCCGCCGGCCGAGCGCCTAACGTCGGCGGGCGGGCAAGACGTGCACATGGCCCGCGGCAGTTATTTTCACTGGGGCGCCCTCCCCCGTCGTTCGACGGAGGAGGGCGTCGCGGGTCAGGCCGAGGTGTTCCCTTGGCGGGTGGGCAAGGCGATCATGTACGGGCCGCCGGCCACCCTGCCGTCGAGGGAGCGCCAAGCGGTGGCCCACCTCTGGAAGTCCTCCTGGGTTCCGCCGAGCGAGACGACGAAGGCGTTGAGGAGGGTGTAGGAGGGCAGCCGGTCGGTACGTTTGAGCGCCTCGCAGAACCCCGCCGCAGATCCGGCGCCCATCCTGCGGGCCATCTCCCGGAAGGAAGGCTTGCCCGCCCAGTGGCGGTAGCGGCGCATGGCCTCGACGAACTCCTCCACGGTCTTGGCTTCGAGGGGGTCGGGCTTGAAGCGGTAACCGGGCACGTCCTCGGGCGCGGCACCGGCGAGACGGCGCCTGGGGCGGGGCCGGCGGATGCTCCCCGCGTTCTGAGCGGCGGTCTCGTCGTGCGAGTACCCGTGCACCACCACACTGAGGGACTCGTGGATGGGAACGACCTGGACTTCTCCCCACAGGGTGCCGTCGGGGGCCATGCGGATGTTGCGGGGCAGGGCCCCGTCCCTGACGGCGAACCGGTTGCAGCGGACCTGGTGGCGGACGGAGTACGTCATCGCGACTCCTTGGCCAGGATGCGGTGCGCGACCTCGCCCGCCAGGGCGAGTCCGGCCACAGCCACCAGCAGGGCGGTGGCCAGGTCCTGGCCCTGCAGGTGCAGGACCAGGGCGAGAACGATCACGACGATCACGAGCACAACGCGGCCCGTGACCGCGTCAAGGGTGAAGACAGCAGTCATGGAAATTCCTCGTCATAGGAAACAAAGGACCAGATCGGCTGGATGGTCACAGGGCCCTATAAAGCGCCCGACTGCGGCTGTAGTTCTGGAGACGCCGCAAGCGGGTAGGGATGCGACCGAGGAACCGTAAACGGGAAAGTACCCCATGCCGGAGACGGTCGCCACGCACACATCAGGATTTTGTACCATCTGACCTACATGCCCCCTAAAGTCACGATTGTTAATATTTGTGACTCCATCCCATCGCTACCGGCCAGTAGCGTTCAGAAATGTTCAGAACCGTTGCCGCGATGCACTGAAGCCATGTTGTGACGTTCCCGATCTTTGAAACCAGCCCTTCCGGGTAGAAAGATCACCACGTCGACCCGAGGCCGCTGCGCCGGTTTCGGTCGACCGAATTCCCGTCTTAGGGAATACGGAAACGCTTGAGGGCTCGGCTGGATGCCCAGGGCGCGGGACTGGAGACCTCGCACCCCGGGAGACGGGACCTCAGGTGGGCCTCGTCTCGATACGAAGGCCACGCGTTCCAGACTTGTTCTGGACACGACACGGAGTCCCGGCCACCTCGCAGGTGGCCGGGACTCCGTCATTCATGTGTTCTCCTGCCTCAACGCCACACGAGCCGAGGGACGGAGAAACACCCCCGTTGTGGCCACAACAGCCGCTCTGCCGTCAGCCTTCTCCGCCCTACAGGGATTGCCGACAGACCGATGCGGTCTGTCCTCTTACAGCCCGGCTCCCCATGACCCGCCCTCTGCATCTGTGAACTCCTGAGATCCCCGTTCACCGCCATGCAGAAGCGAGCTGATCAATTTCGGACAGGCTCAAGCGAGGCAGTAACGATGGCGCGGATGGCCATGAGGAGTCTCTTCTCCAGGTCCGTGGGAAGTTCGGAGCGGTCGAGGCCACAGTCGACCACGAGCTTCTTCAGGAGCCTTGTCCCACGGCGAGGGGGAGTCGACCAGTTCTCGAGCGCAGTAGCCATCCCTGCTCTGGAAGGTCCGTTCGAGCAGTATCGAAGCCGCCTGCTCGACGTCGTCACAAACCCTGGACTCCATGCAGGGCATGCGCTCCGGCCGGGCGATGAACACTATGAGGACCATGAGGTCGATACTCGACACGTTCTGGAACCGGGGCGTCCGTGCTGTCGACGAGCTCGATCACCGCGCAGCCGAAATCCTGCGCGATATACCCTGATCCAGCCTCTCCCCCAGTGTGAAGGGAACACCTGTGGAGATCACGCTCTCCCCCGTCGCCACCATTATCGGCGGCCGGTTCGAGGTCGGTGACGACTACTGGGGCGGTGTGCGGTCCGTCATCCGCCTCAACGAAGACCTGCCCCTGGACACGTTGAAGGGCCTGGAGGAGTTCAGCCACCTCGAAGTCGTGTGGCACTTCAGCAAGGGCTCAGACGCCGACGTGCACCTCGGGGCACGCCACCCGCGCAACAACCCGGCCTGGCCGGAGACGGGGACGTTCGTCCACCGCAACCACCGGCGCCCGGCCAGGATCGCGGTCTCCCACCCCCGCCTGCTGAGCGTCGAAGGCCGCGACCTGCACGTGGAGGACCTGGACGCGGTCGACGGCACTCCGGTCTACGACATCGCCCCGTGGTTCACCGAGTTCGGACCGCGCGGAGAGGTCGGCCAGCCTTCCTGGCCCGGAGAAATGCTCAGCCGGTACTGGGAGAAGCGCTCGAACACGTAGCATCGAGTTACAACGGTGAATGCGCAGTGCCAGCCGGCCTCGGCGGGCACCAGCGGTCAGTCGGTGTGCAGGCCTCTGAGGAAGTGGGCCCCCGCTCCCGGGGTGAAGTCCAGCGGCTCCACGTGGAGGTTCTGGTTGTCGCGCACACGCGTCACCGGACCTTCGGAGACCTCCACACAGGTCCCGGCCTCGTTGCTGTAGCTGGACTTGCGCCAAGGCAGGCTCTGGGTGCTCATGTGGAAAACCCTCCTCAGTCGAGTGCGGCGATCCGGGACCGAATCAGGTCGCGGGACCGCTACGGGAGCCTGGTCATGTGCGCTACCGGCCTGAGTGGTCCTTGTCGTTCAAGCGGTCAGCAGCGGTGCGGTCCCAAGAGGTCACCGACCTCTGGCCAGACGTTGGCCGTCGTGGCTGCGGACGTGGGGGGTGTTGGGGTCCAGGGCGTCGAGCAAACGGACCGCATAGACCTCGCCCATGCGCTCGGACACCTCGGCGGGGGCGAGCCAGGCAACTTCGGTGGATTCCGCGGAGGGGCGCTCTGTGCCGCCGGAGGGCTTGCAGCGGAAGACCAGGGCGACGACACCCCGGGCGGTGTTCTTGTAGACGCCGGTGAGGCGGTCCACCTCGACGTGGATGCCCGTCTCCTCCCAGACCTCCCGGCACACGCCGTCCTCCGGGGCCTCGGCGAGCTCCAGAACCCCACCCGGGAGCTCCCAGCGTCCGTTGTCGGCACGGCGGATCACCAGGAACCGGCCGTCCTCGTCGAGGACGGCTCCGGCGACGGACACCGAGTGCAGCGGCGTTGACGGCCTGTCTCCGGTGCTGTTACTCATGTACAGGAGCATAGGAGGTACGGAAGGACCATGGCGAGCACTGTAGGGGCGCGGTCCGGTAAGCCCCGGTATCTCCAGATCGCGGACGACATCGAAGAGCAGATCACGACCGGAAGGTTGGCTCCGGCAGCGGAGATTCCGAGCGAGACGGTGCTGGTGGAGCGCTACGGCGTCTCGGCGGGCACGGTTCGCAAGGCCATCGCCCAGTTGCGGACCGTTGGGTTGGTGGAGACCTTCCAGGGCAAGGGCTCGTTCGTGAAGTCGCGCCCGCCCGTCACCCGCAAGTCCTCCGACCGGTTCCGGCGCTCGCACCGTCGCGCGGGTAAGGCCGCCTACATCGCCGAGACCGAGCAGGCCGGGGTCGAGCCGACCGTGCAGGTGCTGTCCATCGGCCCGGTGCCCGTTCCCGCCGAGATCGCGGAGCGCCTGGGCGTGGATGAAAGCGACAAGGTCCTGGCCCGCCGACGCCTGTACTTCAGCGACGGCACGCCCACGGAGGAGGCCACGTCGTACCTGCCGTGGGACGTGGCCCGGGACATCCCGGAGTTGTTCGAGGAGAACCCCGGAGGTGGCGGGATCTACGCACGGCTCGAAGAACACGGCCATGAGTTCGCCGAGTACACCGAGACGGTGCGGGCGCGGCTGGCCACCAAGCAGGAGGCGAGCGCGCTGGGCCTGAGCCCGGGTTCCGCGGTCTTCCACCTGACGCGCAACGCCGTGACCACCGCCGGGCGTGTGGTGGAGGTGTGCGACACGATCATGGCGGCGGATCAGTTCGTGCTCGACTACCGCATCCCCGCTGTGGACTGAGGGTTTTCCGGGTTCTTCGCCAACGGGGTTGACTCATGTACATGAGTGAGGCAACCTGATCTCACACTCATATATATGAGTACATGAGTTAGGCACATACATATGTGATGGCTCTTCCACCAATCCCGGCCCTCTTGGAGCGTGCTCCGTGAACGCTGCCGTCGTCTCGATGCCGAAACCGATCGCCACGGAAGATGGCGTCCCCGAACCGACACAGGTGGGAGTCGGCAGGGGCGGGTCGACCGCGCGTGCTCCGCGCGGGTCGAGTGAGTTCGGTCCTTTGCTGCCACCGCCCCGAGCCGATGACCCGGTGGGGCACGGATACACGGCTTTCCAGGTGGTGCGGTTGGCGGTATGGGCGGCGCGGGAGTGCCGGTGGGTGGACGCCATGGACCCGGTGCACCGCGCGGAGACCGCGTGGGAGGCCATCACCGAACACCTCCATCTCGTCCACGAGCGCCCGGAGGAGACGGAGCTGATCGCCATCGGGTGGAAGGCGATGAAGGCCCAGCACTACCAGGATCTCAAGGTCCGCGGTCTGGGCGGCAAGGACAAAGCCCTGCTCTCCCGGGCGTTCGTCCGCTACTGGACCAGTGCGTCGGCGCCGGCCCACTCCCACGAGGACCACATCGTCGACCGCCTCGCCCTGGCGCAGATCTGGGCCGCCCTGAAACCCGCTCATCGCGAAGTGCTCATCGCTCTGGCCGAGCACGAGGACCGGCGCAGCGCCGAACGCTCCTTGAACATGGACCCCGCCGCCTTCACCCGCACGTTGGGGCGAGCCCGCCGCGCCTTCCTGGCCCTGTGGCACGAGGGCGAGACCCCGTCCCTGCTCTGGGGCTATGACCGCCCCGGGGCGCGGCACCAGAACGTGATGTACCTGGTCCGGCTGCGCAAGCGCCGAGCATTGCAGCGCAAAGCTGAAGGCCATGTGCGCCGCTACGGACACCGCCCGCCCCGGGACCTGGGGGTACCCGACACCGAACTGCTGGCACGGCACGAGGCCGGGGAGAGCTACGCGGCGCTGGCCGAGTGCTTCGGTGTCAGCCGCGCGCTGATCGCCTCCCGAGTAGCCAAAACCCGAGCCCAAAGGGAGATACAGACCACTCATGCGACACCGCTGACGGCATCCCGCAAGTAACGGGAGCAAAGAAAAGAAGGTGCCCCGACCGGTGCTGGAACACCGGACCGGGGCGTGATCACCACCTGAAACCACCAGGAGGAGACCATGGAAAACCCTACTACCGGCCGCCATCGTCGACCCTGCCACAGCATGGCCGGGCGCGTATGGGCGCTGACCGCAGCGCTACTGGCCACAGCCCTGGCGGCGATCTTCAGCCCTCGATTGGATCGTCCCAGCCAAGTACCGCGCGCATTGCCCGCAGCACCGACGCCCGGAGGCAACCCCGGGCACGGTAGGCGAGGCAGTGACCTGCTCGCCGAGCCTCCCGGCTTCCCGGCGCAGAACATCTGGGCGGCCGGGGCGTCCACAGCCTCGACCCTCTGGGAGCAGGCCTACCGCGACCGCCCCACATTGTTCGAACCGGAGGATGCGGTGGACGCCGATCCCGACCAGATCGCCGGAGCACTGGTTCGCCCCTACCTCGGCCCTGCCATGATTCCCCGACCGCGACCGGCCGAGCCGAGCGATTACCCGGCCAGGCCCTCGACTGTGGAGCCCGAACCGGTGAAGGACGAGTTCGCCGAGCTGGCCGACCGCATTCGCACTTACCTGGCCATGAGGAACTGAACCGCCCTTCATCGGGATGGACTTACAGTTCCGCCCGCGAGCGGCCCCATCGGAACGTCCCCCTCCAGTTCATCGGTGCAGCTCAAGCCACTGCGAATGGGCCTTTCGCAATCCAGGCACATACCCGAGCGGGCGGTCCCTCTTCGCGCAGGGCGGAGCGAGGACAACATGGAAGCGATCGCGGAGGAGGAGCGTGCGGCGAGGATGCTCGGTGAGGTGAGAGACACGGCGAAGACAGCGGAGCGTGTCCGGAGCGATCGGCGGGTGTCGGGGACGGGAAAACCCCGGATCGGGGATCGAAACCGGGGCTCTGAACTGGGGTTTTGTGGGTAGGCCCCCAGGGGCTCGAACCCTGAACCCACGGATTAAAAGTCCGCTCCCACCACGGCGATACGCCCCACCACGCCCCGATAGCTCCCCCGCCACCCCACAGCGCCAACACCACATAGGACCACCCGGGACCACGGGAGACCGCCCTGTCCCCCAGCACCGGAGCAATCACCGAGCAACCGCCCCACCTCCCGAGCCACGGACCAAATCCATGGGGGCCAGGTCAGCACATCCGCTGCAAACCCTTGCCTGTTCCGTTTCCGATGGGGTCACTGAGCCTTTTTCATCCTGAACGTGCAGGTCGCAGCCTCGTACCAGCTCACCCTGAGCACCCCTGACAGCAAGAAGCCCCTGGTAGATGGATTAACGACCAAGAAAACCCGCCCCACCAGAGGCTCCACATGCTGTTCTACCGTGCCGCGCTACCCCTGTCACGCCGGACCCTGAACCTGGCCGCCCGCACCATCCGAACCCACCGCAAGAACACCGGTTCTCGATGGCGCCGCCTCGACCCGGCCACCCAGGCCCTGCTCGTCCTGGTCCACCTGCACAAGGGCGAACCGTTCGCCCAGGTCGCGGCCGGTTTCGGTGTCGGCACCACCACCGCCTGGCGCTACGTGCACGAGACCACGGCCCTGCTCGCCGCCCAGGCGCCCACCCTGGAGCAAGGACTGCGCCGCGCCCGCCGCAAGGGCTGGGGATACGTGATCGTGGACGGCACGCTGATCGCCTGCGACCGTCTGGCGGCCGACCGCCCGTTCTACTCCGGCAAGCACAAACAGCACGGCATGAACATCCAGATCGTCGCAGCCCCCGACGGTGAACCCCTGTGGACGTCCTGGTCGCTGCCCGGGGCGGTGCACGACACCCGGGCCGCCCGGGTCTGGAGGATCGCCGATCGCATCAGAGCCGCAGGACTGCTCGGCCTGGGCGACAAGGGATACGTGGGGCTCTCGGACGTGGTGTTCTGCCCGTTCAAAGGGCGGGGCAAGCCGCAGTGGAAGAAGGAGGCCAACTCCGAACACGCCAAGCTCCGCTCGCCGGGCGAGCGCGCAATCGCCCAGCTCAAGCAGTGGGACATCCTGCGCCGCCTACGCTGCTGTCCGCAGCGCGCTGGCCAGATCACCCGCGCGGTGCTGGTCCTTCAGCTCCGAGAAGCAGGATGAAAAAGGCTCACTACCCGGAAAACCGATGAGGAAGCGGCCATTTCCGTACTCGGTGAACACTCACAACAGTCCGACCACGAGCAATTGAAACCGACCAGTGAGCACCGGTTTAGTGTGAGATACAAGCGCTACCACAGCACAGGTCGGCATTCCTTGCTACGCCTCATATGGCGTGAAGAACGGAGGGTCCACCATGTCCGCGATGGTGTAGTCCTCAAAGGTGGCATCGGTCAGGACACGGAAGAGACACTCCGATGCCGACATCGTCAGGAGCTGCCAGTCATCGGCCTCCTCTCTCGCCACCACCGGCCAGTCCTCCGGCGGAGTCTCGGCGTCAGCGGCCCAGCAGAACTCCGCGGCCGTCATCGATATGCCCCAACGGACCAGACCCTGCCCGCCCGGACGGTAGACGCCATAGGAGCCGAAGACATCGTCCGTAGCAAAAAATTACCAAAGTCAAGCCAGATCAAAAAATAATTTCCATCATCATTCAAAGTAGCCATATTCAGACAAGCGCTCCCCTCCCCCCCTCCATTTTCCATCGCTCGCCTCAAAAGGAATTGGAATTTGACTATCGGTTTCGTCGAAGAACTCCATCTCCCCAGTGTTCCAAATATAAGAATACAAATACTGGGAGAATCCACCATTGAAGTGAGCCAGATCGTCGGCGCGCGACGACGCCGCTACAGTCCACGCGTTGGGATCACCCGGCGACGTGACCCAGTACAAAGCATCCCCATCAATAGTGAAACCCCAAGGCAGCCACCCACCCACCTCAGGAAATAGCGAGTAAGGTCGTGGTGAGTCGGGGTTGATTTTTTTACGAAAATCGCTTAATTTTCCCTCATCCTTCAATCGAGAACCCAATTCCGTGACGCTATTTTCGACACCAGGGATGCAAATATAGAGATACTCCTCGAAGCTCCCCGGGCCAAACCAATATACGTACTCCTTGTAATCCGATGGCAGAGAAGTTCCCAACTCGGCTTCCGCCCTTCCCCAATCCACCTTGTATCGGCGAGGCCCCTCCAGTCCTGCGTCTGATGCCAGTTGCGAAATCGTCACCTTCACGAATCCTCCTTAAGGCATTCCCGTAGGGGTGTTGTACACAGTCCATTGAGCATAGAAACCCCGATCGCCCACAGCATACAGGTCGATGGTCTCCGGAACGGGGTTGTTTCCTTCATAGTTAGGGACAGAAACGTAAAATACGCGCTCCCCTGCATCGAGCCGCCTCCTCACTACATGCTCATACTGCGCCATCACGCCCGAGTTAGCCGCAGTATACATCTTTACAAGGTTACGCCTGTCTCTGCCTGTACCACCAAGTTCACGAGCGAGAAGGTGACCTCGAGCAAATCCTCTTTCTCCGTCGAGATGCTGCCATCCGGCCGGATTGGTTTTTTCGCTACCCCTACCGCGATCAGTGTCTCCACCAATGATCTCCGTCGACTTATTTGGGTCCTTTTTCCTGCCGCGACCCCTGTAGTCGATTTGGTCAGCACTCAAGCATGCCGTGACGCCAGTGGCTCTCCCCTGAGAGTCGAGGGGGTGATAATAGACCCATGATTCATTGCCCTGAAGGCAGTTTCCGGGCTGCTCATCCCACCCCCCCAAGAGATCGCTAAATTCTCGACGACGATCCGCATCAGTGAGAATAATTGGGAAGTGTTTAAAGTAGTCCTTCAGTTGCTTTTCATTTAGCCCCAGATCCTTTACGGCACGAGTGAATGAGTCGTCAACAAATTGGTCGTGGCCCGAGTCTGTGGTTGCCTCAGTAGTGGGCCGTTCGTACGCAGTGGCCAGGACCGCTGCAAGGATTGCCTTCCACGGGGGCGGGGGCGGAGGAGCCGCAACAACGAAACCGCCTCCATTGCCATCCCAGTAGTAGTAGCCGCCTCCAGAAGGGTTTGGGACCCACGTGGGCTTATTCCCATAGCAGGAACGGCAGAAACCCTTGCCACCGTAACCCAGGCCAGGGAAATCCTTATTCCCGTAGCAGAGATTGCGACAGGTGCCATCTGCCAAAGTTCCAGGCGTGAGAACCACGATAAGACCAGCAAGGCCACCAACAACGGCTGCCTTCACTCCGGCAGCAACTCCGGCTGCGGCTGCGGCTCTTGCTGCGGCTTTCCTCGCCTGCCTTTTGAGATACCTCTCCATTTTCTGAGAAAGCCGACGAAGCTCTTCGTCAATGTGATCGGTGTACTTATCCGGGATAACGTCAGGCCAATGCCCACTGGGGTCGGTGAAGTTCAGCGGGGAACCGTTGGCGTAGGTGTACCGGTTCGCTTGTACCGACGGGACCGGGTTGAGGGTCCAGCTGTCCCGGGAGGCGAACCCGCCCGTCGCCGGGTCGTACCAGCGGGCGTGCATGTTCACCCGCCCGGTCTCCGGGTCGGTGAACTCGCCCTGGTAGCCGAGTGAACCGGTGGCCCCGTCCTCCTGGGTGACCTCGCCGAACGGCGCGTAGGTGCGCGACCCGGTGATCGCTCCGGTAGCGGGGTCAAGCCCTGCGATGACATCGCCGTGCTGGTCGGCTATGGTGACCAGCCCAGCACTGCCACCGGTGCTGGTGGACAACGGTGATCCGGCCAGGTCCCGGGCGATGAGCTCCCCTGCCACGGAGACCGGGTCGTTGGCCTGGTCCGCGTAGAGGATCTTGTCGCCGCCGCGCTGAATGAGCCGGTTCAGGCCGTCGTAGAAGTAGGTGGTGTCCCCATCGGTGATCATCCGGCCACGGGCGTCGTGCGTGAAGGCCGTGACGGTTCCGTCGACGTCCGTGGTTTCGGCCAAAGTGCCACGGGCGGTCCAGGAGTAATCGGTCCCGGCCCCGCTGATCAAGCGGTTGCGCTCGTCGTAGACGGCGCTGTCCTCACCAGCGGAGGTGCGGTTGCCCGCGGCGTCCCAGGTGTAGTCGGTGACCGTATCGTCGGGTGCGGTCCAACTGGTCAGACGCCCGGCATGGTCATAGGTGTAGGTGTGCTCGCCCTCCCCGGCGATACCGGCGGTGGTCCTGCCGGTGACCTGTCCGGCCTTGTCGTAGGTGTAGGCGGTGGACAGGGTCGGCACCGGGCCCAGGGTGAGGGTGGTGTCGGTGAGCAGGCGCCCCTGGGCGTCGTAGGTGAACGAGCGCTGCGGGGCCGGGTCGGCTCCGTAGGTGATGGTGCCCAGGCGTCCCGCACTGTCATAGGCGTAGCGGTGCTCCACTCCGGTGAGCGGGTCTCCGATGGCGCTCACCCGTCCCGCGTCGTCGTAGGCGAAGGTGGTGGTTCCGGCCGCGTCGGTGCGCTGGGTCATCCGCCCTTCGATGTCGTAGGAGAAGGACGCCTCCCCTGAGCTGCCGGCTGCGGTGAGCAGGTTGCCGCGGTCGTCGTAGGTGTAGGTGGCCGATCCGGCCCGGGTCGGGCGGCCGACCAGGTCGTAGGCGAAGGTGTCGGTCTGGGTCTCGGCCTCGGCTCCGCTGCCGCTGACCTGGGTGATGCGGCCCAGGGCGTCGAAGGTTCGCTGCTGGACGACCCCGCCGGGCTGGCGTTCCTCCACCGGGTTGCCCGCGACGTCGTAGACGGTGGTCCAGGTGCGGTCGGCCAGGTCGGGGTGGGCGTCGGTGGCCGGTTCGATCACCGATTCCAGGAGCCCGTGGGTAGTGAAGGTGTACCAGGTGGTGTTGCCGCGTCCGTCAGTGAGGCGGGTGCGGTTGCTCGCGGCGTCGTAGCCGAACGTGGTGGTGATGGAGGTGGTGTCGTCGACGGGCTCGGTAAGGGTGGTCAGTCTTCCGAGAAGGTCGTATTCCTGGGTGGTGGTGTGGCCCAGGGGGTCGGTGATGGCGACGGGGTTGGAGTCGGCGTCGTAACGGGTGCTGGTGGTGGCCAGGGTGGTGCCGGAGGCGTCCTCGGCCGTGGTGGCGGTGGCGCGTCCCGCACCGTCGTAGGTGGTGCGCAGCGTGGTGCCGTCGGGGTGGGTGACCGCGGCGGCCAGCCCTGTTGGCCCGTAGGTGTAGGAGGTGGTCAGTCCGGCGGGGTCGGTCTCCGTGACCGGTTGTGCTGCGGCGTTGAAGGTGGCGGTGGCGACCGTGCCGGAGGGTGTGGTGGTCGAGGTGAGGTTGCCCGCGTCGTCGTAGGCGAGGCGGGTGGTGTGGGCGCCGGGGGCGGAGTGGCGCTCGATCTGCGTCAGGGTGATCTGGCGGCCCAGGTCGTCGTAGGTGGCCTCGGTGCGGGCGCCGGTCGGGTCGGTGACGGAGAGCTGCTCGCCCAGTAGGTCGTGGGTGTAGGTGGTGACCGGGGCGTCTTCGCCCTGGCGGGGTGCGGGTTCGGTGAGGGTGGCGATGTTGCCGAGCTGGTCGTAGGTGTAGGTGGTGACGCCGCCGGCCGGGTCGGTCTCGGAGGCGATGTGCCCGGCGGTGTTGTAGGTGGTGGTGAGGGTCGGGGTCAGGGCGGTGGAGGAGCCGGGCGGGGTGTAGTCCGCGAGCGTGACCGACACAGGGCGCCCCGCACCGTCGTAGGAGGTGCGGGTGATCTGTCCCTGGGCGTCCTTCTCGTGGGTGGCCTCACCGAAGGCGTTGTAGCCCACGAGGGTGGTGGGGCGGCCGGTGACGGCTTCGGCGGACCATTCCTCAATGGTCACCGAGGGGCTCTGGGTGGCGACCGGTCGGCCGAGGGCGTCGTAGGTGTGGTGGACGGTCGCACCGCCGGGGGTGGTCTCGGTCAGTGCCAGGCCCCGCTGGTCCAGGGTTCGGGTGAGGGTGAGGTCCTGGTCGCCGTTCTCGATGGTGTGGCTGGTCCAGGCTCCGGTGATGTCCCGTTCGTAGGTGGAGGTCTCGGTGCGTGTGCCACCGGCGCCGGTGCGGGTCTCGGTGAGGACCTCTCCCCCGGCGTCGTAGGTGTAGGTGGTGCGTCGGGCGAGCCCGTCGGGGTCCAGGACCAGGGCGGTGATGCGGTTGGCGGCGTCGACCGTGTAGGTGGTGGTGACGGTCCCGTTACCGGTGCTCTCCCGGGTCAGGTTGCCCGCGGCATCGTAGGCGCGGTCGGCTAGAACGATGTCGCGGGTGGACCCGTCCTCCTCGCGGAACCCGACGCGGATCTCCTGTGCGGGGAGGCCGTCGTCGTAGTAGGTGTAGCGGGTGGTGCGGCCCATCGCGTCGGTGTGTTCGGCCGTGCGACCCACGGGGTCGTAGGCGTAGGAGTCCAGAACGACGTCGGTGGCGGGCTGAGGGTCTGCAGGATGTCCGGTGTAGCCGGTGAGGACGACTTCGGCCAGGTCACCGGTGGGCGTGTACTCGTAGCGGAAGGTGTCTCCGCCGGACATGGTGCGGGTGTGCTGGTTGCCGTAGGTGTCGTAGGTGTAGGTCTCCGTCTGGCCTTCGGGGTCGGTGACCGAGGCCAGGCGGCCGTGGTCGTCGTAGGTGCGGGTGGTGGTGCGCACCTGGTCGGTGTCACCCAGGTCGGTGACGGTCTCGGTGAGGGGCAGGCCGTCGGGGTCGTAGGTGTAGGAGACCGAGGCCTGGTGGGAGGTTTCGGTGACGGCGTTGACGGTGGCCGGACCGGTTTCGGTGGTCACCCGGGAATCGCCGTCGTAGTTGCGGGTGGTGGTGATGCCTTCGGGGTGGTCGTCGGTGATGACGGTGGCGGAGACTTCCCGGCCCAGGGTGTCGTAGGTGTACTCGGTGATCAGGCCGTTGGGTGCGGTCACCCGGGCCAGGTCGCCGGTGGCGTAGTACTCCCGTGAGGTGACGGCCCCGCGGGGGTCGGTGGAGGTGAGCAGCAGACCTGCGGGCACGGTGCCGCCGCCGACGGCGGTCTCGGTGCCGTCGGTGAAGGTCTGGGAGGTCTCCCGGCCCTGGGGGAAGTCCGGTGTGGCCGGGGTCGTGGTGGCGATGCGGTCGCCGAAGGCGTTGTAGGTGTGGACCGTCGCGTAGGTGTCGTCGTCGGCTCCGGTGGAGCGGGCGTCGCGTTCGACGGTCAGCTGGTCGTTGCGCGGGTCCAGCGGGTCGTCGGCGTTGAGGTGGAACCCGTAGTAGGACGTGGAGCAGGAGTCCGGGTCGGAGGCGTCGCGGCAGGTGGTCTGGGAGATCTTGTTGCCGCGTTCGTCATGCCCGGCCCGGGTGACGGTGCCGTCCGGTGCCGTGGTGGCGGCGAGGAACCCGCCGGTGTCGTAGGCGAAGGCGGCGGTGTTGCCGGACACGTCGGTCTGGGAGATGAGGCGGTGTCCGTTGAGGGGGTCGTAGGTGTAGCTGGAGGTCCGGTCGTCGGGGTCGGTGACCTTGACGGTGACGGTGCTCTCCGTCTCGGGCACTTCCTCGTCGTCGCCGGTCGGGGTTCCGTTCGCACCGGTGAGGGTGTGGTCGGAGAGGCGGTAGGTGGCGCCGTTGGCATCAGTGTAGGAGCGGACGCGGTCGTGGGCGGTGTCGTGCTCGATGGTGGTGTGCACGCGGCCGCTGGGCAGGGTGGCCTGGGTCAGCTTCTGGGAGAGGGTGCCCGCGGCGTGGTGTTCGGCCACGGTCTGGGCGCCTAGGGGACGGTTGTACACGGCGATCTCGTCGAGGTCGCCGGTGAAGTGGGAGATGTCGCCTTCGCTGCCCGGCCAGTTGGACCAGGAACCGGCGCCGGCGTAGACGTAGCGCTGGTCGTCCTGGGTGATGGCACCGGTGAGGCCGCCGACCTTGGCGCCGTCCAGGTACAGGGACTGGCGGTCGCCTGCCGCGGTGAGGGCGACGTGGTGCCAGGCGCCGTCGTTGACGGCCTGGTCGGTGGTGATCGGTGCGACCGTGCCGTTCCAGAACTGGCCGCGGAGCCTGCCATCGGTGCCGACGTACAGGGCGGGTGTGGCGGTGCCGGTGATGGCCTCGTCCAGTGCCTGCTGCTGGTAGCTGAACAGCACACCGTGGGCGTCGGTGCGGAACCACATCTCAACGGTCAGGTAGGGGGTCTGTCCCACCAGCCAGTCGGACAGGCGCAGGTGCGAGGAGGTGCCGTTGAAGGTCGCGGCGCTCTCCGGGCTGCCCTGCAGGGCACCGCCGGTCCCGAGCTGGACGTCGTGGTAGACGCCGGTGTGGCGGTCGTGGTCCAGCAGCAGGTCGTTGTCAGCCTCGGTGGAGCCTTCGGCTTCGCCCAGGCGCCAGTAGGCGACGGGGCCCGCGTCGCGCACGACCGTCAGGTAGTGGGATCCGTCGGTGTAGGTGTAGCGCGTGCAGGCACCGTCGGTGTCCTCAGGGCCGCAGACCTGGACGAGCCGCTCACCCTCGTAGGTGTAGGTCCACGTCAAAGGTGCGGCGTCGGTCTGGGGCGGCTCGGTGCTGACGCTGGCGACCCGGCCGTTCTCCCAGGTGAAGTGGAGCGTGCGTCCGCCAGGGTTGGTGACGCTGGCCAGGGTGCCGTCGGAGGCGTATTCCAGGTGCTGGGTGCGGTCGCGGAAGTCGGTGATCTCCACAACCTGGCCGGAGGCGTCGAAGACGTACCCGGTCTGGTTCTTGTCGGTCAGACGCCAGCCGCCCCCGTCGGTGGAGGTGAGCGTGGCGAAACTACCGAAGGGCGGTGCGTAGGTGCCGTCGGGGTTCTGGCCGAAGCGGACCTGCTGGCCGTGGGGGTAGGTGACCACAACGTTGCCGGTGCCGTCGTCGTCGGGACTGACACGCATGTCGAAGCGGGTGCTCCAGCCGGCGCCGAAGACGTTGTCGGTGCGCGGGTCACGGCTGTTGTAGGTGCGCTGGATGCCGAGCGCGGGTCCGACAGCCGCGACCTCGGCGTCGGTGTCGGTGAGGGTGTGGTTGCCGATCAACGGGTCGACGTCGCGTCCTGCGCCGCTGAGCCCGACACCGCCCAGATGGGAGGTGATGGCGGGCTGCTCCACCGCGGTGACGAAGGGGTAATAGGGGCTGATCGGACTGGCTGTGGTGCCCTCGCGGGTGCGGACACGCCAGAGGAACTGCTCGCCCCAGGCCAGGGTGCCCTCGGGGACCACCCAGGTGCGGTCATCCTGCCAGGTGGAGTTGACGCACTCACCCGGTTCGCCGTCGTTGTCGGCGCAGACCTCGAACCAGTACTCCACCGTGGCGTCGGCCGGCCAGTCGTCGATGCTCTCGCCCTCGGCGAATAGGGTGGGAGTGAGGCTGCCCACCTGGGCCCCGGGTCGGGGGTAGATGTCGTTGATACGCGGCCCCACGTCCTGGGAGGTGACGGTGACCGTGGTCACCGGGACCGATTCGCTGGAGAGCCAGCGCTGGTCCTGGAGCCTTTGCATATCGAAGTTGAGGAGGTACTCACCCGGCGGCAGCGGCGGGATGCGGGCGTCGAGGGTCGCCGAGTCATTGGGGGTGAGGCGCTCGTTGAGGCGGGTGAACGCCACCGCGTCCAAGAGCTCGCCGGTGGCCTTATCCCGGACCCGGGTACCCAGGCGGAACTCGTTCCACCCCTGGGGTTCCCAGTCCTGGCTGCCGAGGTTGGTGACGGTGACACTGACCTCGCCACCCTGGCCTCCGGTGACCGGTTCGGTCAGTGAGCCGACGTCGTAGGAGGCACCCCACTCGCTGTGGGTGATGGCGAGGTAGGGCTGGTTGGCGGACTGGCGGCTACCGAAACGCTTCCAGGCGTTGGTGTTGTCGAAGTCGGCCTGCAACGACAGGCCGTGGTTGGTGACCGACCCTTCAACCCAGTCCTGGACCAGGTCCACGCCCTTCTTGCCGAGGTCGACGGTCTCCCACTTGGCGCCACTGCAGCTCTCACCGTGGGAGAAGGAGTCGGTGGCCACCGCGGTACCGGAGCTGGAGGGGCGGTTGTTCCAGGTGACGGTGGACGCCGACCAGGACTCGGTGATCTGGTGGACCCTCATCTGGCGGGGCGAGCAGTTCGCGGACCAGTGGTTGAACAGGACCAGGTCGGCGTTGAGGATGTAGCGGTTCTTCAGCTGGCTGTTGACGTCACCGAAGCGCAGGTAGCTGATCGCCCGGGTGCTGCCGTCGTAACTGCCGATCTTGAGCTCGTCGTCTCCGCCGTAGTTGGTGGTGGGCCAGTCGTTCTGGACATAGGAGTCACCGTTGGTGTCGATGTCGGCGACGCTGGGGTCCACCTGGACGGGGTAAACACGGTCGGGGTCGTCCAGCCAGGTGTCGTCGAGCACCACGACCAGGGACCAGTCGCCGTCCTTCTCCTCCACCCGGTAGCTCACGTCACCGGACATGGCGGGGCCGCCGGTCTCCTCATTGAAGGAGGAGTCCTCCATCCACCCGGTGGGGATCACGGCCTGGGCTTGGCCGTCGGTGTCGGAGAAGACCACTGCGCCCTGGTCGTCCAGTTCCGGGGTCAGGCCGTTCAGTTCAAGGGGGAAGGTCCACTCGCGGGGAGCGTCCGCGGAGTTGAGAATGATGGTCTCTTTGACCATGCCGGGGGCGGCCTGCAGTTCGAGGTCCGCATCGGGGCGCACGTTCTCGTACAGGATGGTGTCGTCCTGGGCTTGGCCGGTGACGGGAGCTGCTTCTTCCAGGCCGAAGGCGAGGCTGTGCCCACCGTTCTCGGTGACGCCGAGCGTGACCAGTTCCGGGGCGTCACCGTCGGTGGAGAGGGTGAGGTCGGTCTCCTCAACGGCCATGCCGAGGAGGTCTCCTTCGTTCCCCGTTGCCGGGTCGCCGGCTGCCGGGGTCTTGGGGACCAGGGTCGTGTCGATCTCCTGCCAGGTGCCGTTCTCGTCTCGGGCGTGGACCGGATCGGTGTAGAGGAGCGTGGTGGTGGTGCCGTCGGTGTTCTCGTACTCCTTGGTCCACCGGGTGCGCTCGTCGACCAGTTCCTGGCTCTGCTCCGGGTCGAACCCCTCACCGGCAGGGGTGGTCTCGACCATCTCCTGGGTCTGGTCGGTGAGTTCCTGGGGATCGATGTCCGGGGAGACCGGCGTGAAGGGGGTGGTTCCCCCGGCCAGCGGCAGGGCGTCGTTGTCGGTTTGGAGGTCAGCGGCGTCGAGGGCGTTGCCGCCGTTGGCATCGCTGTGCTCGGCTGGTACCTCGTGGTCGCGGCCAGAGGCGTCGCCGCCGAGCTGTTCGGGTCCTGAAGGGATCTGTGCGGGCACGAGGGCTCCGGAGGCGCCCTGCCCCCAGGCCGGTTGCGCCAAGACGCTGGCCACCAGGGAAAGAGCGACGGCACCGGCCAGGGTCGAGGACCAGATCCGACGGCTCAGGGTTCCGCCATGGTGCGACGCGTGCACGACGCTCCTTCACTTGCGATGCGACAGCAACAGGCCGACCGCGGCAAGGAGAACAACGCGGTCGGCCCTACTAGAACCCGGACATATTAGGGCTAACCGCGTAAACCAACCACAACTTTTGAATAACGTATCGAACATTTGCATAGTTATGAAAACATGACAAAAAGTGAGCCTTTTGTGAGGTTCAGGATGGTTAGGGTTCCGCCGTCCCAATGTTGACGTCGAAGGTGCCCGATGAAGCAGAAGCTCTCCCAGCTGTCCACTTCCCAGAAGTGGCTCGCCGCCGCGACAGGCGTGGCGGTCATCGGGGGAATGGGCACCTACGCTCTCGTCGCCGGCTTCGCCGACCCCCGGGCCACCCCCTACGACTTCAACGGGGACGGCTACCCCGACCTGGCCGTGGGACTACCGGGAGACACCCTCAACAGCCATGCGAACGCCGGTTCCATCGCCATCACCAACGGCAGCGTCACCGGTGATTTCAGCTCCGGCTACCTGCTCCACCAGGACTCGGCCGACGTCGCAGGAGCACCGGAGAAGAACGACAGCTTCGGCCAGAGCATGGCCAGCGGCGACTTCGACGCCGACGGATACGCCGACCTGGCGGTGGGCATCCCCTTCGAGGCCATCGGCGACGTCGAGGGCGCTGGATACGTCGCCATCCAGTACGGCAGCGGCTCCGGGCTCATCAACACCCGCAGCCAGTCGATCCACGAGGACAGCCCCGGCATCCCCGGGACCGTGGCCAAGGACGAGGTCTTCGGATACTCTCTGGCCACCGGCGACCTCAACACCGACGGATACGACGACCTCGTCATCGGCATGCCCCTGGACAACGCCAACGGCAAAGGCAACGCCGGAACCCTGCGCATCATCTTCGGAACCGGCACCGGCCTGGACATGAGCTCGACCATCTCGGTCGACCAGCTGACCGCGAACGTTCCCGGAGCCCCCGAAGCCGAGGACCGCTTCGGCGAGCAGCTCGCCGTCGGCGACATCAACGGCGATGGGAACGACGACTTGGTCGTGACGACCATCGGCGAGCAGATCTCCGGCAGCTCCGACCGGGGATCCATTCACGTGCTCTACGGCCCTTTCACCGACGCACCCGCGGACAGCGACTACATCGACTCAGCCCACGTCGACGGCATCGGCGAGTTCTCCGGAAGCGCCTTGGCCCTGGGCAACTTCGACGACGACCCCTACCTTGATGTGGCGGTCGGCGTGTCCGACCAGAAGGTCGGAGAGGTGGGCGCGGCAGGCAGTCTGGCTGTTTTCTACGCTGGCGCCGACGGCCTCACCCACCGCAACGTCGAGGTCATCCACCAGGACACTCCCGGGATCGGCGGCGCCCCCGAACCGGAGGACTACTTCGCCTCCGACCTGGCGGCGGGCGACATCGACGGAGATGGCATCGACGACCTGGTCGTGGGCATGCGCAGCGAGGCGATCGGCAGTGCCACCGGATCCGGGTCCGCCATGGTCCTGTTCGGCAACGCCGACGGCGGTATCTCTTCGGCGGATTCGGTATGGATCGACCAGGACGTCGAAGGGGTTCCCGGCACCGTCGCCAAGGACGACCACTTCGGCTGGACCGTCGGGATCATCGACATCGACGACGACGGACACGCTGAACCCCTCATCGGCGCCCCGGGCAACGCGGCCGGCACCGTCACCGTCCTCAAGGTGGACCGTGGAGCCCTGGTCTCTGCACAGGCGTACGCCCAAGCCGATCTCGGTCTCGGCAACGGCGTCAACGGGGATGCCTTCGGTATCGCTTTGCCCAAGTAAGACGCTCTCGGCCACACGTCTGGCCGTCGTTCCCCGAGCACCGTGGCCTGAGAATCCAGAAACACGGCTCCACCAAAGCCGGTACATGCCAAAACCCGGCACGAAACAGTGTGAATACGACGCTTCGCCAGTCACCCTGCGCTCCTGCCCGGCGAGAGCACACCCGGACCCGGTTTCGGGATGTCCGGGTTCGCCATGGCAATCTGGGTCCCTGTTACTGGACAACAGACGGGTGTGGTGATGGATCCGATCCTGATCGGTGGGTTGGCGGGCGCGGTGGGCAGCGTGGTGACGGCCTTCACCACACAGCTGTTCGCACACCGAACCAAGGCGCAGGAGCTCAGGCATGCTGAGCAGGTGCGCGAGCGACAGCAGAGTTCCGAAGACTCTCGAGCCGAGATGGCGCGGCGCCGCACCGGGTACATCGCGCTCAACTCCGCAGCTCGGGAGTATCTGACGGCACTCACCGACCTTCTGCGGGCCCTGGAGTTGGACGAACCACGTGACGAGGAACGGGGATCTATCGAACGCGTCCGGGCGGCCTACCGGCTCAGCTACGCCGAGGCACAGCTTTCGGTGAACGACGACATTCTCGGGGCCGCGTCCAAGGTCAACCGGAGCCTGTCCAGCCTTTTCGGCCTGGTGAAGCGGCTCGACCACGGCAATCCCAGGGACGGGGAAACCGCGAAGCTGGCCGAAACCAGGCGCCAAGACACCTGGGTTCGGCTTCAGGAGCTTCGCCTGTTGATGCGTGTGGACCTCGGGGTGGGGGTACCGATGGCCGGGACGGATGAGGAAGGTTCATACGCGTAGCGCGTACGGACTCCCCTGTTCCGCTACGTGCCCGGCCTGCTCACTCCAGTTCATCTCAGCCTCGGAAAGGGTCACCGAAGACCAGGCCGCTGCTTCCGAGAGCCACGTCGAGCGCTACCGGCACGGCCACCACACGCACCGCCTCTACCGACCCCTCACGAAGCCTGAGGATGGTGTTCGTGTCCTCCTCGCCCGCGTCAGCACAGTGTTCGGGGCCGCAGAAGACCACACAGGACCTGCCTTCATTCTGGGCGCTCGAGAACAGGATGCCGTCGAATGAGGGTTCAGAAAGCCACTTCATGTACTCGGTGACCACCTGGGTGGGGACGTAGTCGATATGCTGGCTTCCGTTGAGCGACACCGGTGCTCGTAGGTCCTGAGTGAACGAGTGCAGGAACACGAGGTCGTAGTAGGACTCGCGTCCAGCCGCGTCGAACACGCTTGGTACCGGCGGCAGATCCGCGAGGTTGATCATTCTCAGTGCCCTGGTGGTCTCGAACGCGCCGATCACCGCGAATCTGCTGGCACCGTGCGCGCCGATCTCCGCCACCACGGTCTCCGGGTCGTCACTTCCGTAGAACATGGGGATCCCAGCAGGGCTCATACGGTTGGCCGAAGCCAGCTCTGGAGGCGGCGGGCCGAGGGTGTGAGCGTTGCACCAGCTGAGGTCATCGGGGCGGTCGATGAGCCGTCCTCGGTAGAAGACCTGGCCTGCGGGGATCTGGAGCACTGCCTGTCGCTGCTCGATGATCTTCATGAGCTTCTCGAGAAACTCGGTCGTGGTGAACTCGTCTGGGTGGTCCGAGGACTCCTCAGGAAGGGAGAGGAAGGTGAAGCGGGACGAGTATTTCACCTTGTTCCGAAACTCCTCCCACGAGCCCTTCAAGGCAAGGTCGGGCCTCAGCCTCCCCGGATCCGGGTTCCAGTCCTCGTCAGGGATCAGCGCGACTATCGACTCTATGACACGATCGGTGACGGCGTTCCCGCAGACGTCATAAGCCACGTCCTCCGATGAGTACCTCGTGGTGAAGTCATCGGACCAGAAGAGGCTCTCCTCGGAGCGGTCATAGAAGAAGCGAATCGCGGCCATGACAAGTGGCATGAACTCCTCGAAGTCAGCCGCGATCGGCTGCTGGCCGTTTGATTCGCGCTCGCAAAAGGTGCAACGGTGTTCGGTCAGGATCTCGGACACACCGTGCCGAAGCCCGTCGTCCAGGACACACTCCAGACAGACCGCCTGGTCACCGGCGTCTTCGAAACCCCGATCCTGGATCTCCATCATGCGCGCTTTGGCTAGTCCCATGACCCCTCAAGAAGTTCCGGTCCGCAGTGTACCCGTCCCTCGGTGAGGGGCGGTAGGAGGTGCCTGGCGACGGATTCGGCGTCGTTCCTGGAGACGACAAGATATCCGCATTCCTGGTGGTTTCGTGGCCGATCTGGCTTTCGACACCGAAAGGGTTGGCTTCGGTCCTGAGGTCGGGGAAATGGTGGAGCTCCTGACCGAGCACGGTAGGGGCTGGCCCTCATCCAGGCTTTCACCCGGCATGTGTGCGGGACCTATTGCTGTGGTCAGGGCAAGCGTGTGTGGTTCGAGGTGGACAGCGATGGGGCTGAACTCAACACCGCAGAGTACTCCAGCCGCACTTGGAGATCTTGGTCTGAGCAACCCCCGGACATGAGACGGCCACCGCTGTGATCATGTGGGTGTGTTGGAACCAAACGATCGGCGGTGACCGTGCCGCCCACTGTAGTAGAAGCCGGCTCCGAAGCATGGACGAACAGTTTCGAGGACCTGTTCTCCCAGGTCGTAGCGCCCTTCTTCGGCCGCAGGGAACCCCGGCTGCGCGCCCGCTACTACCTGCTGGGCCTGCTCAGCGGCCTGGAGCGTAAGAACGGCTGGTCCCTGGCCGAGTTCGCCAGCGACGCCACCCCCGACGGCATGCAGCGGCTGCTCAACCACGCCCGCTGGGACGCCGACGAGGTCCGCAACGCCCTACGCGCCCAAGTGGGAGAACGGCTCGGCCACCTGGACGGGGTGCTGGTCGTGGACGACACCGGGTTCGAGAAGAAGGGCCGCCGCTCAGCCGGGAGGGCCGGGGCGGCGAGGAAACGGACGGCCTCGCCACACAGGGGGCCCGAGTCGTGGGGACGATCGCCGCGTGAGGGGCCGGGCGGTGATGATCCGGGCGAGCTGATCGGGTTGACCGTCAACGAGATCCGCCGATTGCATGCCCACTACCATCGACCCGATCATGCCTGGTCGTACCGGGTTCGTTGGTCGCGGTGGAGACACCG
Organism: Nocardiopsis sp. MT53; assembly: GCF_019598965.1. NCBI lineage: Bacteria > Bacillati > Actinomycetota > Actinomycetes > Streptosporangiales > Nocardiopsidaceae > Nocardiopsis > Nocardiopsis sp. MT53. The sequence goes on from NZ_CP080599.1 coordinate 1,690,626, forward strand.
TCACCAGGCCCGGGCCCGCTGCTGTCACTACCAGCGGCAGAAACGTCTCATCGATCACTAAGAGCTCATCTCATTTGGTGAGTTGGCGATAGCAGATCAGTGTGCAGGCGATGCCGGCGAAGGCCAGGAAGTGGTCGGCCTTGCGCTCGTAGCGGCGGTGCAGGCGGCGGCATCCGGCCAGCCAGGCCATGGTCCGCTCGACCTGCCACCGATGCCGGCCCAGCCGCTGCGAGGACTCCATGTCCCGGCGGGCCAGGCGGTGCACGATCCCCCGCTGCCGGAGCCAGCGGCGCAGATGGGCGTAGTCGTAGCCCTTGTCGCCGTGCAGCTTGCCCGGGCGGCGCCTGCGGGGTCCGCGGCGGGAGCGAATCGGAGGGATCCCAGCCACCAGGGGCTGCAACGCTTGGCTGTCGTGGGTGTTGGCCCCCGAGATCGCCATGGACAGGGGCAAACCCTGTCGGTCGGTGATCAGGTGGATCTTCGACCCCTTCTTGCCCCGGTCGACAGGATTGGGACCTGTCAGGTCCCCCCTTTGAGAGCCCGCATGTTCACCGAGTCGATCGCGCACCGCGACCAGTCCAGCTCACCGCGAGAACCGAGCTCGTCCAAGACCAGGCGGTGGAGCTTGGCCCACACCCGGGCCCGGGTCCACTCGGTGAAACGCCGGTGCGCGGTGGCACCAGAGGGACCGAAGACCGGCGGGAGCTGGGCCCAGGTGCAGCCGCTGGTGGCCACGAAGATGATCGCGGCCAGCACTTGGCGGTCGCCGTGTCTGCGCCGCCCGCCGCCTTGCGGGCGGGTGGGCGCCTCGGGCACCACTCGTTGGAACAGTTCCCACAGCTCGTCCGGCACCAGCCGTTCCACCATCGACACAGGAGCAGGCTACCGAGAACCCAAATGAGATGAGCTCTAAGTGCGGCTGTAGTGCTAACGGAGACCACATAGGACTCCTCCGTGTTGTGGGATCACGGGACTGCGGAGCATGAACGGAGGATTTGAGGCCGCCGTCAAGGTGCGGATTTCAGTCCGCTGGTACCTCGAGGTCGTACGGTCAGCCTTAACGGCGGTCCGACTGGCCCCGGAGCAACCTCGAGGGCGCGGTTCAGGCCGTGGCCTCGGACACAGGTCGTCCCGAAGCGCCACTACGCCTCTACGTGCAGGGCTGTTTCATAGTCGGGATCGTGGACTATCAGCGCTGATCACAGCCCTGTAGCGATCCGGTCGAAGCCCGCACCAACGAGCAACGGAGCCCGCTAGAAGATCAGGGACTTCCACATCTCTGACTTCCAAGGGACTCCGTTGCGCCCCCAGTCTGCCATGCCCGCCCCTGTCCCCGTCGGCCTTGCCGACAAGCTCGCCCGCCTGGCCGATCCCCGCTCGCCGCAGGGTCGCCGCCACAGCCTGGCCAGCGTCGTGCTGTGCGCCCTGTGCGCGATGCTCGCCGGAGCCCGCCACCTGCGGGCCATCGGCCAATGGGCCGACGCCGCACCACAGCACACCCTAACCCAGTTGGGATGCCGGAGCTCCTGTCCGGCCTTGGGGGCGCGCTCTGCTCCGTCCCCGGCGACCATCCGCCGGGTCCTGCTCGCCCTGGACCCCGAGACCCTGGCCGCCCTGACCAGACCCGACACCCTTGAGGTGGTGGCGGTGGACGGCAAGACCCTGCGCGGATCGGCCACGGCCACCGAGGTGGCGGTGCACCTGCTCGCCGCCCTGACCCCGGATCGGCACCTGGCGGCCCAGGTGCGGGCCCTTGCCGGCACCAGCGAGATCGACGCCTTGGCCGTCCTGCTGGCGGGCGTGAATCTGGCTGGAGTGGTGGTCACGGCCGATGCTCTGCACACTCAGGCCGACACCGTCACCCACCTGGTCCAGGACCTGCACGCCGACTACGTGTTGACCGTCAAACGCAACCAGCGGACGCTGTTCGCCCAGCTCAGGACCCTGCCCTGGGCGCAGGCTCCCGCACTGGGCACCACTCGGGCCTGTGGCCACGGGCGGGCCGAGACCCGTACGGTCAAGGCCATCGACCTTGAGGGCAGGACCGGTTTCCCGCACGCGGTCCAGGCGGTGCGCGTGCGCCGTTACGTGAGGGATCTGCACACAGGGAAGGTCTGTGGACCGTGGCTTATGCGGTGACCTCGTTGGAGGTCGGGCAGGCGGACGCGGCCCGGATCAGTGCTCTGGTGTGGGGGCACTGGAACATCGAGGCCTGGCACCACGTCAAGGACGTATCGATGGGCGAGGACGCCTGCAAGGTCCGCTCCGGCCACGGCGCCGACAACCTGGCGGTGTTGCGAGCGCTCACCTTGGTGTTCTTGGGCCGGTTGGGTCAGGACACGGTGCCCGACGCGATCCGGTGGGTGTCGTACGAGGCGTTCACCCGCCCGCTGGACGTGATCGGGCTTCGCTGACCAGCGCCAACATCACCACTCGCCGAGAATGAAACAGCCCTGCGATATGCGGGGTTCCGTACCGGCTCATCCGAGCAGCGAAATCCCACTACGTGCCACCGGAGACCACCCCGTGCCGCAGTATCCAGGAACAGCCGAGCAACCACGGAGGATTTCATCGGCCCTGCGAGACGCGGATCGAATCCGCTAGCAGCTCGGTGTTCACCGCTCGATTTTTCCCTGGAACCCGGCCTGAACGAACGCTAGTATCGGAATACCCACGGTTCTACCTCGGGCCGAGTCCGGACTGACAGTCAGAGCGACTTCCTCGTTTTGAGCTCAGAACAGGGCCCACCCCTTGAGCCCTCGCACTCCCGCACGAACTAACGCAGACTAAAATTAGTCTCAGAGCATAGAAGAAAGGCCACCCAACTTGCAACGCCGCCTTACTGTAGATTTCTCGTCTTGGTTCGATCAGAAGCATGTTCCGCAAGAGCGATTTTATCGCGAGGGACTCGTTATCCTTGACGCCAACGTGCTCCTCGACCTGTACAGACTTACCCCCACAGCCCGAAACCAGGTCCTTGATGCTTTTAGCTACGCAGGGAGTCGACTTTGGGTACCTCATCAGGCTGCCATTGAGTTTAGCCGAAATCGCAAGCGTGTCGTCGAAGAAAGAATGTCTGCATTTAAGCAGACAGGCCGACTTCTGAAGACTGCTACGACTGATGCCGCCATTATTATTGAAGATGCTATTGAAAAACTTCAGGGCCTACGCGATCGGGCGGGTACAACTAGGGAGTGGCACCCTGATGAGGCTGGTCTGAGGAGGGAAGACATCCTTGCACGACTGAACGGAGTAATGGATGAGGCAATTCAAGAATTTGAGGCATTAGAGAGCGAGCACGATTTGCATCCACAGGATATGCAACGCGTGGACTCGCTACTCCTTAGGATCGATGATCTGCTGGTGGGTAAAATTGGCTCCGGATACTCGTCCTCTGAGCTCCGGTCATACGTAGATGAGGCGCATTCCTTTCGGTTCCCGAACAAAATTCCTCCAGGATACCTCGATGCTGGAAAAGAAAGCAATCTGCGCGCTGCTGGTGATTTTATTCTATGGCGCCAAACTCTGGATAGGGCGACGGAGGTCGCCAAAAAAGAGCGCCTTATACTTTTTATCACCAAGGACCTGAAGGCTGACTGGTGGGAGTACGACGCTAAGGGAAAACTCAAAGGTCCGCGGCCGGAACTGGTCCAAGAAATGCGCGACACGGCAGGTGCTGACCTGTTGCTGGTAACGCTGAAAGAATTCATCGTCGGAACGAAGGAGTATCTGTCTTCCGAGGTATCGAATGAGACAATTGAGTCACTGGGGGAATTTGGTGAAGATTTGAATTCACTGTTGCCAGAAACATTCCGCGACCCGGGTGCATCACCGAACCTTCTCGACCTTGATAGAACTGCCTTCGAAAACCTAATCCACTATCTTTTGGCTCACATGGGCTACCATGTCGAAGGCGCCGATGTAGGGTATAGGGACGCAGGATTTGATTTTATCGCCACGAGCATGGAGGATCCCAGTAGAACAAGTATCGTGCAGACAAAGCGGCATCACAGACCTGTTCCCGTCCGTGCGATCTACGAACTGATCGGTGTTCTACGGAGCAGGAACGAGGATGAAGCCATCTTCTTTGCGACATCTGAATTTTCACCGTCCGCGACAAAAATCGCCAAGGCGGAAGGCATCAGAATTGTGGGCGGCAGTGATCTAATCGCACTTCTTGCGAATTTCGGGATCAATGCCACTATCGATGTCTCCCCTTCTAGTGTCGGGTACTTTAATCCAGATAATGACGCACGAGGCCCGTGGCGCCCATCCGACATCACAAGCCCTGATTTTCGCAAGGAGAATTATTACCCGATAATCAACCCTGACGACAAGGCGATCTACCCACCAACTGGCAGGGCATGGAGATTCCCAAAGATTATAGTTGAAGAATTGCAGGCGGAGGGGCGTATTTACTGGGGTGGAAAATCGCGCAGAACGCCAAGATTGAAGAGTTTTTTCTCCGAGAGCATGTTTAAGAAGGGAGAGCAACGGTGAGGCACTTCACTCCGCAACATATTCGCGACGCTGTGAGCATGGAGGCTATGGCGGTACGACCAACCTATACCTCGACTTGACCGATATCCAGTGAGTCCTGATCGAGCCCCTGCCCTCCCCGGCCGGCCCGGGACATCAGCATCGCCACCGTGCCGTGCCAGAGCTGCATCCCGCGCCCGAGGGTGAGTGCGGCATGTACACGCCGCACCTCGTACACACTGTTGGAAGCGGCGTAAATCTGGCGGATGGTGTCGGTGAGCAGCACATGCCGGCGGGCCGAGGACTCTCGATCACGCCAGGCGTAGAATCCGAACTCTGAGACCTCCAGCACCTGGACGGCGACTTGGACCGGATGTCCCTCGGCGGCCATCACCGCGACCGCTTCGAACCGTCTTTTGGGGCACCGCCTCGCCCAATAACACGCTGGCCCGGCAGTGGATGTCCAGCTCAGCCTTCAACTCGGCGATGTGCTTGTTAGCTGCGGCCAGTTCGGTCTTCTCGGTGCTGGTCAGGCCCGGGGCCAGACCTCGGTCGATACGGTCCTGGCGCCGCCAGGCGTAGATCGTCTCGGTACTGATGTCCAGATCGCGTGCCACGTCCGCGACGCTGCGCCCCGCTTCGACCACGTCTAAGACCTTGCAGCGGAACTCGGCGGGGTATCCACGACGTCCCACGATGCCCTCCTTCAAGGGTCACGTGGTCCCATGAGTCCAAGAATCCGACTCCGAAAAGCGCAGGACACACCACCTCTAAAGAACCCGGCACGAAACACTTCTGTTGTTCTTATTTTTTACGATTCCTCGTCAGAATCTTCTTCGGCTATCTCGTGAGCTTGGTCGACTTGCGGATCGACATCTACTGGATTTCCGTCGCGGTAGTAGCGCCACGCGCTGGGATAGTCTTTTTTGCCTTCAGGGTACATGATCGCATACCCGTGCAGCAATGAAATCTGCCATTCTTGAGTGATCGCTTTTCCGATTATGGAAAAAATTTCCCCAGCGCTTGGGTCAGCCCTCGGGATGGTAGTCTCGACGTCGCCCATGGGGCCTAGAAGTTTGAGGGCGTAGCGAAAGTTGTATGGCAGTTGCTTCTTGAATTCGGCCAGGAGTTTGCGGAGAGGCAGCTTGCCTGGTCCGATGCCTTGCACAGGCAATTCTAGGTTGATGGGATGCAGGACGTCAAAGTGGTTTGCAGGGATTATGGTGCCATCTCGCTGCCTTCCGGGGTCATTATTTCCAAAGCCGTTGGTATTCCATGGGATCTCGCCCCGCTCTCTGTACTTTGCGATAAGAAGTTTTTCGGGAGCTACCGCAGGGAAATCTTCGTCAACGTAAAGGCAAGTAAATTTCATCTCGTCGATGGAGATGTTCTTTCGGCCTGAGATCTTCTTTAGGTGTATTTTGATTCGCTGCGGGAGGTTTTTGTCGGCCTTGCCTACATAGACGAAATGTTCGTTGTGGTATAGCTGGTAGATTCCGCCGCGCTTGTCCAGCTCATTTAGTCTCTCCATAGAAAGAGGACTTGGTTCCAACTCCGCCAGAGACTGGGCGAGTTGATCCTTTAGGGCCTTGGTGATGCTGAGTCTGAACTCCGCGCGATGCGAAGGTTCATCATCCCACTTCAACTGTTGTGTCATCTGTGCTCCAACTCTCACTCGGTGCGCTCGAACGGGCGCCCCATGCGTCTGTGACAGATCGCCTGGTCCACAGTCTGCCAAACTGGCTTCAAGATCGCCTGCTCCGCGGTATGCTTTTACCATGACTGAGCAGCCTAAAGACTTCGTAGGAGATCGCACCAGTGTTGAGTTGTTCGCTGGTGGCGGCGGTCTGGCCATGGCGGTTCACCGGGCCGGCTTCCGTCCGCTTCTGTTCAACGAATTCAACACCCGTGCTTGTGAGACCCTCGAAGCAAGCGCGACGAAGACGCTTGGCGACGACGGCATCATACGCACGCAGGATCGGAAGCCGACAGCCCCCAAGCCCGGTGAGCCCGCCCCTCTGTACCCGGGCGACGTGCAAGACCTTGATCTCAGCGCGCTTCGTGGGCAGGTCGACGTTCTCGCTGGAGGACCGCCCTGTCAGCCGTTCAGTGCTGGCGGCGTCGCCAAAGGAGACGAAGACAAGCGGAACATGTTCCCCGCTATGTTCAAAGCCATCCGCGAGATGCAACCCAAGGCTGTCATCTGCGAGAACGTAAGAGGCCTGCTTCGCCCATCGTTCAAAGAGTACTTCGATTACATCCAGAGGGAGTTGCAGCTTCCCTTCGTGGAGCGAGAAGACAGTGTCAGATGGCAGGTCCATAACGCCCAGCTTGAGCGTCTCCTAGCGCAGCGTCCAGCTAATGATAGAGATGACCAGCGTTACCATGTCGTCCAGGTACCCGTGAACGCCGCCGATTACGGTGTTCCGCAGATTCGCCACAGAGTTGTGCTAGTAGCTTTCCGGGCTGATCTCGACGTGGATGTCGATACTTTCGAGAAGTATGTCAAGACACCACGATTCTCGGCCTCCGCTCTGTACCGATCAATGAGGGATGAGGACGGAGAGTACTGGCAACGTCACTCCAAAGTTCCGGAACATGTCCGTGAGCGCGTCCGGGCTTCTCTCCCAAAGATTATTGGCGAGGATGACTGTGCTCCGTGGCGGACGCTCCGCGACGCCATCCAAGGTTTCGGTACAGACACACGTCTCCCAGAGCTCCCCCCGATCGACCTCGCCAAACTCGACCGCAAATCCGAGCAGGCGGCGCGTCTTGGTATCACTGATCACATCGGGTGGCCAGCGGCCCGCATCTACAAAGGACACACACCCAACGAACTCGACCGTCCAGCGAAGACGGTAAAGGCAGGGGTCCATGGTGTACCCGGCGGAGAGTCAGTAATGCTTCTCGATGAACGCGTACATGATTCCAGCGTTGAAAATGGTTGGCGATACGAGCACCGCTATATGACGGTGCGCGAGACAGCGCGCGTGATGACGTTCCCAGATGAGTGGCAGGGTGCCGGTCCACGTGGTGAAAAGATGCGACAACTTGGCAACGCTGTACCAGTCGTCCTCGGCGAGTTCTTTGCCAAGGCCGTCGCAGACGCCCTGGGTAATGCTGGTCACTGAATACTAAGATGACAAGGAAGCAGAATACCTGGAACGATCGACTGCCTCCTGAACGGGCATACAAGCACGCCAGGGGAATTTCTCCTATGCTCGAGCAGGACCGAGCCGCTGGAGGCCGACACCGGCGGATGGTGGCCTTGGGGGACGGCCGGTTCGCGCGGGCTTCGGTCGCACTCAAGCTTTATAAGAGAACCAGAAGGATCCGCGCCGTTCTTCGATGGTCTGACGCTGGCAAGTCTCCGGAGATATACCTCGGTGAGGTATCGCACAGCACACGCTTGGCGAACCTGCGTGAGGCGTGGCAACGTGCTTGGGAAAAAGGACTTCTCACTGAGGAGTCCTTGCCACCCTCATCCAAAGCCTCCTCTCGAGAAGTCCGTGCGGTCATGCTCGCGAATCGAGGAAGAGATACCAAACCCGAAATGGCCCTACGTTCCTTGCTTCACGCGAAGGGTCTACGTTACAGGGTGGACGCGAGTCCACTGAAAGGGGTTCGTCGGCGCGCAGACGTCATTTTTCCCAAGGATAAGGTTGCCATATTCGTCGATGGCTGTTTCTGGCATGGATGCTCGCAGCATCTGCGTCCAGCGAAGAAGAACGCAGAAGCCTGGGCCGCGAAGATCGAAGGCAATAAAGTCCGTGATGCGGATACTAATGAACTACTACGCGCGGCTGGTTGGACGGTCATTCGGTTCTGGGAGCACGAGGACTCAAAGAGAGCTGCGGATACCGTGGAACAGGTTTTGCGGCGATTGCGCGGTAAAGGCGAGATCAGCAACTGAAAGATCGATGCTTTAACCCATGTCCAGGACAGGTTCGTTCGCTTCGGGCAGGTGTGCGGCCAGGGTTGCGGCGACCTGGCGCCAGGTCTTTTCCGGGAGGAAGAGCCGGATGTCGATCTGAGCCCACGGCGGGACGCGGCGTAGGCGTGAGGTGAGTTGGAGCAGGCTATGGCTTCCGAGCCCGGTCTGGATCCAGGTGCTGTCGATATCCAGGCCTTCGGGCAGGTCTACCAAGCGCGCGACCTCCTCGGCCAGGTACGCCTGCACCTGGTTCCGAGCGGGCGCCGAAACCGCTGGGGCGCCCATGGTCGAGGTGTCGCGTTCGGCGTGGTCCCAGCCTGGGGCGATCACCAGATCGGGGTGAGCCCTCGCGGTGGGCCCGGTCGGGGTGATCCCCGTGGTGTAGAGCTGACCGATCCCGCGAGCGAACCCGAAGGGGTCACTGGTCACAGCAGCCGTCACGGCTTCGGGAAAGGTGTGGGCGATGTGCTCGCTCAACAGCGCACGAGGCCCGATCTCCACGAAGACGAGCGGTCGCTGACCCGCAGCTGAGGCGGCTGCCTTCAGGGCCCGGGTGAAGCGCACCGGCTGCCGCGCCTGCTCGGCCCAGTAGGCCGGCCCCCACGTGCGCGACTGGTCTCCGGGGTGGTCGGGGTCGGCGGTGGAGACGATCGGTATGCGGGCCGGGACGCTGACCAGTCCGGCCAGGGCTTCGCGGAGCGTCGGAACGACGGGAGCGACCATTGGGGAGTGAGCGGGGATCGCGTCCGGAACCGGTCTGCACCACACACCCTGCTCGTCCAGGTACTCGTGGAGGTGGTCCAGGTCCGCTGTGGGCCCGGCAACGACCTGCACTGCGGGGGCACTGTAGGAGGCGATGATGATCCTCCCCTGGTAGGGGGCGAGCATGGCCTCGACTTGCTCGACTCTGGCGCGAATGGCCAATAATCCACCGCTCTGGGCGAGCGGTGCCAGGAGTTCGGCCCGGCGTGCCAGGACCCGGGACGCCGTCCAGGTGTCCAGGATCTGGGCGGCGGACGCGGCGGCGATCTCTCCCACCGAGTGACCGAGCACCAGGTCCGGGACGATGCCTCGGTCGGCCAGCTCAGCGGTCAGACCGACCTGGACCAGGTACGTGCAGTGCTGGGCATCGGCGAACCCAATGATCTCCTCCCCCGGACCCCAGACCTGGGATCCGGTCTGCTGAGCCAACGCGGCCCGCGCGTCTTCCACCGCTTGGGCGAAAACGGGCAGGTGCATGAGTTCTAGCCCCGCGTGGGGGTGGTGGCCGCCGTGGCCGGAGTAGACGAACACCGTCCACGGCCGCTCTCCCGGAGCGGGGCGGGGGGCGATGGCGTGCGGGTCGGGGGTGCCGTCTTGGAGGCTGCGCAGCCCCTGGACCAGCGAGCCCAGATCAGCGGCGGTCACAGCGGCCCGCCAGCGGTGATGCGGTCCCCGCGCCAAGGAGGTGTCGGCCACGACCCCGACCGAGCCGCCCCTGGGGGCGTTGACCGCCAGGCGGCCAGCGGCCGAGGCCAAGGCGGCAGGGGTATGCGCGGAGACGAACACGGTCTCCGGCAGTGGCATCGGATCCTCGGCCGCGGGGCCCTCTGTGGAGGGTGCCCGGGTGAGCAGGACGTGCGCGTTGGAGCCGCCGAACCCGAATCCGCTCACCCCGGCCACCCTTCCCCTGTCTTTCTCCGTCGTGTGCGGCCATGGCTCGACCCGGGTCGGTACCCGCACCTGACGTTCCAACCCGGTGCGGAGGTGCTGATGGTGTGCGGTCGGTGGGATCTGCCCGTGGTGGAGGGCCAGGGCCGCGGCCATGACACCCGCTGCTCCGGCGGCGCCTTCGAGGTGGCCCAGCACGCTCTTGACCGACCCCACCACCACCGGGCCCCTCTCCCCCAGCGCCTGGGCGAGGCCTCGTGCTTCGATACGGTCCCCCGCTCTGGTGCCGGTGCCGTGGGCCTGCACCCACCCCACCTGGGCGGGGAGTATCCCCGCGTCGTCCAGCGCCCTGCGGACCGTCAGGGTTTGACGGTCGGCGCGTGGGGCCAGCAGGTGCGGGGCCCTGCCGCCGTGGCTCATCCCGGTTCCGGCCACCTGCGCCCAGATCCGGTGCCCGCGCGCGGTGGCGTCCTCGGAAAGGGTGAGCACCAGGACCACTGCGGCTTCGGAACGCACGTATCCGTCGGCGTGCTGCTCGAAGGGTGCGCACCGGCCTCTCCGCGAGAGCACCCCGGTTTCGGTGAAGCCAGCGGTGATGACCGGGTTGCCGAGCACGTTGGTTCCGCCGACCAGAGCCATGTCCACCTCACCCGAGCGCAGATCCCGCACCGCGTAGTGCAGGGCGGTCAGCGAGGAGGAACAGGCCGTGTCCAGCGTCAGGGAGGGCCCGGACAGGTCCAGGTGGTAGGAGAGCCGGTTGGCCAGGATCGCCATCCCCGCACCCGAAGCGGTGAACACCCCTGCCCGAGCGCCCGTTCCGAAGTTGGTGGCGGCCTGGTCGATGGAGGCGGCTCCCACGTACACCCCGGTCCTGGTCCCGGCCAACGACGCCGGGTCCAAGGCGGCGTCGGACAGCGCCTCGTAGGCGGTCTCGAGGAGCCATCCCTGCTGGGGGTCCATCTCCGCCGCTTCGTCGGCGGTGATGCCGAAGAAGGCGTTGTCGAAGGCGTGGTCCACGACCCCGGCCGGGAACGGGCGTTCGGGAACCTGGTCCGGGTGCAGGCGAGCGACCATCCCTTCCCAGCGCTCCTGCGGGATCCGGGAGACGCAATCGCGTCCTTCGACCAGGGCCTTCCACAACTGGTCGGGCGAGTTGACTCCGCCGGGCAGGCGGCAGCCCATGCCGATGATCGCCGCCGAAGGGTGCGGTGGGGCGGGCGCGTTGGCGGTCATCGGATGGGCTCCCCGACGACGAACACCGCAGCGCTGCCCATGGGACAGATCTCGACGGCGGCGAAGTACATCTTCAGCTCGCGTTCCAGGTCCGTGAACCGGTCGCCGCGGTTGCTGAAGATGTTGTCGGCCTTGTTGTAGTGCCACATCAGGACCCGTGCGAGCAGGTTGGTCCGGGTCATCGGGTCCTGGGCACCGGTCAGCGTGTAGCCCCAGGCGACGCCGTCGTCGGCCAGGGCCTCGGCCATCCCCTGGATGACCGCTGTCTTCGTGGTGAACCCCGCACCCGGCAGGCAGTGGAGCACGTTGCCGATGGCCAGAGAGAGGAAGTGGTGCTTCTTCACCGGCCAGGGCAGTGCGAGGACGTCGTGCTCGTGCGTCCTGACCTGGGCGCGGCCGGTGAGCTTCTCCTTTGCCGTGTCCAGTGGAGCGGTGTTGATGTCGACCACGTCCACTTGCCACTGGTGGGCCATCGCCGGGGCCGGGGTGCGGTCCAGGAAATGCAGGTCGGCCGGGCCGATCTCCAGGTGGGGGTCCCGGACGTGGCTCAGGTACAGGTCCTGGAGTCGGGTGTTGTCGAGCTTCCACGCCCACTTGTGGGACTTGCCGACGATGAGGTCGCCGTAGCGGCGGATGTTCTCGGGGCTGTACAGGGTCGGGTTGGGGCGCGAGATCCATCCGGCGCCGGTGTAGGGGGTGTGGTCGGGCATGGTGCAGCAACACCTTCCGTCTCGGGAAAGGAGGAGGACAGCGGAGGAAGGGTCAGAGGGGGAGAAGGCGGTTCATCCGCGCGGGGTCGTCCAGTCCGGCCGCCCACGCCGCCGCCCCCTCTGGGGTGGACACGGTGTGGGCGAACCCGGACAGCACGTGCTCGGGCAGGGACCCGCTCCAGTAGGCGGTGACGAAACCGCCGAAAGCCGAGGTGTACTGGCCGTGGCGGGCCCAGTACGCCTCCCACGCCCCCGACAGGAACTCCGCGTCCAAGGCCCCGTTGGCCTGGCGCTGTTGGCGGATCTGGTCGCGCAGGGTCGAAGCGACCCAGGTGGAGGCCCCGGCTCCTTGGCCGGAGGCGTGCTCGACGGTCATCGTCGCGTCCCCGATCCCCACCACGGGTCGGCCCGCCACGGTCGTGACCGCGCGCCTGACCTGCGGGTGTATTTCGCGTACCAGCTCAGAGCCGGTCACCACTTCGTGGTCGGAGCACCGGGCGGACAGCTCGGCATCCAGGGTGCGGAGCTGGCCGAGGACGTGGGTCCAGGCGGTGCGGGCGTGGGCGCCGTGCCTGCGCGGCAGACCCGCGCCCGTCTGTCCGTTGGCCCCGTCCGGGGATATGGCGGGTGTGGGGTCCAGCGGACTACCGGGGCGGGCCATGACCTGCACACAGACCCCTGCGAAGGGGGTGACGTGCACCGGCGGCGCGTCCGCAGCGGACAGAGTCCGTACCTGGGCCGGAGTGAGGCCGTCCACGGTCAGGACCGGGTACAGCATCACCTCACCCCACGGACAGGTCAGAACCTGGGCGTGGTCGGGGAGGTCGTCTTCGGGTACGGCCAGGTGGACCTGGACGACAACGCGGTCGGTGGCTCCACCGGTGCGGTCGGGGTCGGGTGTGAACAGGTGGCGCAGGTCGGAGTCGACGCCGGGGGCGACCACGAGCAGATCGTGTAGTCCGGAGGCGGCGAACCCGGTCACGTCACCGGATGTGCAGGTGCGTTCGTGGACCCGCCCGCCCCGGTCGGTCACGTGTTGGAGCCAGTAGGCGCTCTTGAGCCGGTGGTCCACCGCCACCGCGGCTCCCGGCAGGGGGGCGGTGAACTCCAGTCCTTCCCCCGAAGAGGGGAGCATGCGCATGCGCACCTGGTGGGCGGGCGGGGCGGTGTGCTGCCACAGTCCCAACCCCAGGGCGAGTTCAGTGGCGTGCACCGAGGGAAGGGTGAGCTGGGTCAGCCCGGCGCCGTGGCCCAGGATCTCGGGGGTGGAATGGCGGGTGAAAACATCCACTCTCCACCCGTCCGCCAACAACCCGGTGGCCAACGTCAGAGCGGAGTGCCCCGAGCCGAACACCACCGCACGCGGATTCCGGGTCATCGCCGGCCTCCGCTCATTCGGGCCGAGCACAGGTCCATCAGCGCCTCGCACATACCGCGCTCATGGACGTCCCCCACCACCACCGGGATGTGTGCGGACAGGCCCAGGCAGGCGCGCACCACGTCGGTGTCCACGTCACCGGCACCGTCCTGCTGGACCAGGACCACCACGGGAACGCCGAACTCGCGCAGGGGCAGCAGGCTCTCGCGCGCCGCGTTCAACTCTTCGGCCCCTGGGCCGGTGATGAGTACGGCACCGAAGGCTTCACGGCACACGTCCCCCCAGACCGGGCTCGCCCCGCCCAAGGCGCTGACGCCCAGGGCGAGCAGGTCCAGGTCCGGTGCGATACGGGTGGTGGCGACCTCGATCACCGGCGGCCCCTGCAACCGCCACGGGCCGACGCCGCCCAGGTCGGCGAGTGCATGCCGGGTGTACTCGGCCAGGGCGCTGACGACCAGGGTCTTGATCACCGACACCGCCACGGGGACCGGGCGGGTGCGGGTGGCCCAAGCCCGTAGTCGCTGTGCCCAGGCGGGGGCACGCACCACCCGCACCAGGTCCAGATCCGCGAGTTCGGCGACCGCCACACCGGCCACGGCTGGGGAGTGGCAGGTACGGGCCGCCAGCTCCGCCACGGTCACCGACCTGCCCAGCCCTCGGCACAGCTGCAGGACCTGGCAGAACGCCTCCGGCAGGTCCGGTTGGTAGGAGGACGGAACGGCGGGGTTGGCCTCGACCGTGGTGTGCATGACCACCGCTGCTGAGGGCCTCACCAGCAGCGGGGCTGGAACCAGAGCGCTCACCGTGCCCCTCCTGGAGCGGGCATCAGGCCGCCAGCGGAGGAAAGGGCGTCCGGAGGGAGCAGGTGCGCGGCTCGGGTCGTGAACCGGGCGATGGCGTAAGCGATGAGCGCCAGCTTCTCCGCATCACCGGTCAACAACCCCAGCCCGAACGAGTCGCCCAACGGAGCCAGGGCCAGCGCGCCGGAGGCGTAGCGGACCACGACCGTCTCCGCCTCGCCCCGGGTGGTGAGCTTCCCGGCCCCGCGGGAAAGCAGCAGCACGTTCGTCATGATCGCGGTGACGCTCTCCGCACCCACCTGGCCCAGGTCCCCGGACCGCAGCAGGTGCAGTCCGTGAGTACCGAACACCACCCCGTAGGAGGCAGCGGTGTCGCGGACCAGCTCGTCCAACAGGTCCTGGAGTCGGCCGTGGTGCTCGGGATCAGGAGCGATGGTGTTCATCAGACGCGGCGGCGTCGGTGTTGTGGTCGCCATGCCGAGCAGTTTCTGAGCGCCCGGGACAGAAACCTATGCGTACTCGGATAAGCGCGGTGTTCGAACTATGCGAACTGTTCGATTTCTCGCTTCCGACAGGCGCAGAGACTCCGAAGAAGGCCACTCCGCTTTGGAAAGAACCCGAACGCGCAGACGGCCCCGTGGTTACTGTGGAGTGATCTCGTTGCACCCCCAGGTGACGGAGGAACCCCTCGATGCGTTGTGGAAACTGCGGGCGGGACCGCGGCGCCCACCATGGGTCCTGTCAGTGCATCCCCTCGTGGGTATGGCGGGATCCGGAGATGGTGGACGCCGTCAGGGAACGTGACGCCCAGCGGGTGATCCGTTTTCTGCGCCGCCGAGTCAAGAACCTGTCCCAGGAAGCCCTGGCCAGGATGTGCGGGGTCGCCCAAAGCACCATCACGCGCGCTGAAGCAGGCAAAGGACTCAGCGACCGACGCAAGATCCACGAGGCTCTCCAGGGGCTCGGAGCCTTGGACCCGCTCCCAGCCGACGAAACACCTCGCTCCCTCGCCGAGCCCGAGCAGCCGACGCCCGCAAGCGGAAGCGGTGATGTCGACTGGAAGCAGGGCATCGCACTGCTGGAATCCCTCGTCAACCGGTACGACCTCCCCGACGACGGGCGGGTGCGGTCTCTCGGCCAGCTCCAGCGAGAAGTCAACAGCATCATTCGGTGCCGCCTGAACTCCCACTACAGCTGCCTGATGAAACGCCTCCCGGAGCTGCTCCCAGAGCTGAGCCGCTCCCTGTTGAGCCACCACGGGCAAGAACGTGCCCATGCGGCCCGCCTGCTGGTGCAGGCGTACCGGGCCGCCGACGCGATCGCCGACAAGTTCGGCCTCCACCACCTCTCAGCCCGCACCATCCAGGTGCTCCTGTGGGCAGCCGACCAGACCGGAGACGACGTCACACGGGCCGCCGCCACCTACGTACGCGGGGAGACCTTCTTCTGCTCCGGCGAGTACGAAGCCGGACGCCGCCTGCTCGAACGCGCAGCCGAGAACCTGACGCCCTCGGACGCGCGCTCATGGGCGGCCTACGGGTCCCTGCACATGCGCGCCGCCGTGTTCGCCGCGAGGGACCACAATCCCCGACAGGCCGCGCCCCACCTGGCACAAGCGCGCCTCGCCGCCGAGCACACCCGGGAGGCGGTCTACACCGGCACGGCTTTCGGTAGCGCCTCCGTGCGCATCCACCAGGTCACCCTGGCCCTGGAGTGCGAGGACCCCGACCAGGCGCTCCACGCGGCCGCAGGTTGGACCCCGCCCCTGGAGCTTCCCGCTGAGCGGGCTTCGCACTACTTCATCGACGTGGCCCGTGCCCACCACCTCCTCGGACGCCAGGAGGTGGCCTTGGCCAACCTTCGGGCCGCATGGCAGAGAGCCCCGGAGCACACACGGCTCAATCCCCACGTGCGGGCGTTGTCGGGGCTGCTGCTGTCGTCCAGCCGGGCCCAGGCGCAGGCTCGTGAGTTCGTCGCTCAGACCGGGGTCAGTCCCTTGCGGTGAGCAGGCCCGGCAGTTCCTTGATCGAGTCGATGACCCAGTCCGCGTGCGCGCGCACCTGGGGCTCGTCCGCCCACAGGTAGCCCCAGGGGCCGCGACGGATCAGCGCCGGCCGCAGCCCCGCTTCACGGGCGGGGAGAACGTCGTTGTCGCGGTGGTCGCCCACGTACACGATCTCCTGCGGTTCCCCGGGAGCCATGGCGATGACACGGTCGAAGAAGCCGGGGTCGGGTTTGGCCACCCCCCACTCCCCGGATGTGGCGATGCCATCGACGGGAAGGTCCAGCTGTCGGAGGAGCTCTCCGGCACGGGCGGTCTGATTTCCGGCGATCCCCACCCAGAGTCCGGCCTCCCGCAGGGCCTGTAGTCCGGGCCGAACGTCGGGGTACAGGTCCACGTCCTCGATGAGTTCCCCACGTCCCGCGTCCTCACGCCGTTGGCGCTCCTCGGCCAGGTCGAAGCCTGGACGGAAGTAGTCGAAGGTCTCCGCGTTGTTGCGCCCCTCGGCCGTCACAGCACCCAGGACGGCGGAGAAGGTGTGCAGGGGAACGTTCAGCCAGTCGGCCCATCGCGCCCACTCCCGGGTGTCGTCAATGAGGGTTTCTCCGACGTCGAACACCACTGAGCGAATCATGCTCTCCTGCTCTTTCCAGACCTGACGTGCACGGGACTCTCGGTGTTCAGCGTAGAACCAGCGGCCGATCAAGGCATCCGCACCCAAAGCCCTACATCCCCACGCACTGGCCATGCCGGGTTTTTCGAACACCGCGCATAAATCGAACGACGAGATTATGCGCGTGCGCATAGGTCGGTGTCCCGGTTCGCGCGACACTGCTGACTCCGGTCACCGTTCGCGGTACGAACCCCGCTGGGCGGCGGACCGGTCCCGGTCATCGCGATGGTGACAACCCCACGGAAAGGCGCACATGAGCAACAAGGCCAGTCTCACGACGTCCACCGACCACACGACGCAGCTCACCACCGCCGACCTCGGCAGGATCATGACTCTCACCCTGCCGCAGGTCGGCATGGACCGGATGACCATGCCCCGGGTGGAGGAGACGCTGTCCTGCTCCGCCCTGACCGCTCACTACTAGACCGACGAGTCCGTCCGCCTCAGAAAACGAAGGAGTCTTGAGTGAGTAACTGGGAACGGGTCACACTGCTCTTCGCCAACGGGGCGAGGACCCTGGCGCAGAAGGACGCCCTGTCGTTCGCCGATCTGCTGCGCGCGAACCGCTTTCCGCCGTCCATGTTCCAGGCCTACGAAGTACCCGGCGACGGGAGCCTGCGGCCCGTTCCCATCTCTCACACGCTCGACGCGATCCCCGAGACGAGCAACGTCATCCTGCAGTGCATGCGCAACACCGACGCCGACCTGATCCCGCCCGCCCTCACCACGTTCGCGCACACGGACCGCCCGGTCGCGGCCATGTACGACCTCAAGTACGCGGAGAAGGACGCCCTCCACGGCGTCCACCTCGTCGACGACGACCAGCTCCGCGAGATGGTCTTCGACAAGATCGCGGACTTCCTCCACGAACACCGCGTGGAGCTCCCGCTGGTCGCCGGGATCTCCGGTGGCGGCGACTCCAGCAGCATCGTGCAGGGTCTGCGCCGCTACGTCACGGCGCGAGGCCTCCCCGCAGACCAGGTGCTGTGCTTCACCGTGGTCCTGGACCCGCTCTGGCGGGGCTCGGCCGCCGAGCGGGCGCGAGAACTGTGTGAGGGGCACGGGTTCGGCCACCGCGTGCTCCACCCGGAGGACATCGCGGCCCTGCTGGGAATGAGCGCCACGCCCCAGGCCCTGTGGTCCGAGATCAGGTCCGCCTACGGGCCCGACTCCTCCCACTTCTTCGGGACCTGGCTCCTCAATCTCGTGGGTCGCGCGCTCAACAAGGAGATCGGTGGCTCCAGCCTGCTGATGGGCTACAACCGCGAGGACGTCATGGCCGAACTGCTGTTCTGCCTGATGAACGGACGCCGACCGCTCCCCTACCCCAAGCGCCGCACCGGCGAGGTGGACTGCTTCATGCCGGTGTGGGACGTGCCGAAGGTGCTGCTGGACTCGTGCTACCCGCAGGTGAGCGAGGTCAACTACTCCGAGCGGATCGACTCCACCGCGCCCCGGCGCTCCTCGATCTACTACCAGGCACACGCCCTGGACGCGATCGTGCCGCAGATGTCCCTGTCGCTGATGACGGGGGTGCGAACGCTCATGGACTCGCTCAACGGGTGGGAGGAACTGGAGGCCGTCGACGGGACACCGCTTCTGCACACCGGTCACGGCAGCTCCGAGGACCGCGCCGCGCTGGTGGAGCTCCTGGCCCGGCACTTCCCTGACTGGTCGGTCAGCGAACCTGACCCACAGTAGTCTGACGCCATCCCGGGAAGCCTGAAACCACAGCAGGAGTAAGCGTTCACATGGCCAAGTCAGCAGCCCCCTCCGGAACGAGGGACTTCCTCGCCGACGACCTGCGCCGCCGTAGGGCGGCGTTCGCCACCGTCAGCGACGTCTTCGAGCGCTACGGGTTCGACCCGCTGGAGACCCCCGCCTTCGAGCGGCTGGAGGTGCTGACCGGCAAGTACGGCGAAGAGGCCTCCCAGCTCCTGTTCAAGATCCTGCGTCGCGGGGTCCACGAGGCCTCCGGCAAGCCCGACCTGGCGCTGCGCTACGACCACACGGTTCCTCTGGCCCGGGTCATCGGCACCCACGGGGCGAAGCTTCCCAATCCCTACAAGCGCTACGCCATCGGCCCTGTATGGCGGGCCGACCGCCCGCAGGAGGGGCGGTTCCGGGAGTTCGTCCAGTGCGACATCGACACGGTGGGTTCGGCTTCCCCGTTGGCCGATGCCGAGGTGGTCCTGGCCCTGGCTGAGAGCTTGGACGCTCTGGGTGTGGAGCGGTTCCGCTTCCTCGTCAACAGCCGCGAAGCGCTCCGCGGTCTTCTGGAGGTCTACGGCGTCGCAGAGGAGAACGGTGACGGGGTCCTGGCCACTCTGGACAAGCTCGACAAGGTGGGCGTGGGTGCCGTCGCCAAGGAGCTGGTCGATGAGCGCGGCTTGGACGTGGCGAGTGCCGAACGCCTGGCCGAGGACGTCTCCTCGGACGACCAGGACCTGATCCGGTCCAAGCTCGCCACCAACGAGCGCGGCCAGCGCGGCCTCGACCAGATCGACAGCCTGCTGGAGTTGACCTCCAGCCTGGGCGACCGGGCCGTGTTCGCCCCGCGCATGGTGCGCGGGCTGGACTATTACACCGGTGCGATCTACGAGGTGGAAGCCGAAGGCTTCCCCGGGTCGATCGCGGCGGGTGGACGTTACGACGGTCTGGTCGCCTCGCTGGGCGGCCCGGACATGCCCGCCTGCGGGGGTTCCATCGGTATCGAGCGCATCCTGGCCCTCCAGGACGCCGGCGACGCTCCCGCAGTTGGGCTCGACGTCGCGATGACGGTGTTGGGCGGGCAGGCCGAGCTGATGAAACTGGCGAGCGAACTGCGCGCGCACGGTCTGCGGGTCGGCACCTACCTGGGCTCCTCCGGCAAACTCGGCAAGCAGCTGCAGTGGGCGAACGCTCAGAACGCGCGATACGCGGTGATCTTCGGCCCCGAGGAGCAGGAGTCCGGCGAGGTCACCCTCCGGGACATGGTCTCCGGCAATCAGAACCGCCTCTCCTTGGGGCAGGCCAGCGCCTACCTGCGGGAGCACCTCGAAAGGTGACCGATTGAGCGCACCCACCCCCGAACGCAACGCCCCGGCATCCGTCCGCCTCCAGGCTCAGGCGAGACCGCCGGGACTGCTCGAAGCGGCGGCAGCCAGGCTGGGCACCGGCCTCATCGAGGATCACCTGGTGGTGCGGGGATCTCGCCCGTCGGTAGGGGTTCCGACAACGCGTGGGACTTGGGTGCGTATCAGCTGGCATCCGCCGTCCAGGGTCTTCTCCCGCGAGTTCAGCGGGTTGGAGGCCTCGATGGCCGTGCTCGGCGTCCCCAAACCGTCGTTCATCCAGGCGGTGCACTGGATGAACGACGGCCTCGTCTGCCGTGCCGAGGAGATGACCCTCATACACGAGCCCACGGTCTCCACCGGTTACATCCTGGACAAGGCTCCCAAGCTGACCGAACAGTGGTGGGAGAACCTTTCCGCCGCGCTGGAGTACCTGGCTCGCACGGACACCGACCGTGTCTCCCTTGTCCAGGAGGACATCGACCGCTCCATCCGCGAAGCGTTCGGCATCTCGATCGACACAACTGTCTCTGATTGGGTGATCGGCCACGGGGATCTGCACTGGGCCAACCTCACCGCTCCCCGCCTGTTCCTCCTGGACTGGGACAGCTGGGGCATGATGCCCAGGGGTCTGGACGCTGCGAAACTGTGGGAGTCGGCGTTCCGTGTGCCCGACTTCGCTGAGGAGATCACGGAGCGCCTGGACCCCAGCCTCACGTGTCGAGACGGCAAGCTCAGCCTGCTGTGGGTCTGCGCGAACAGGATCCTCGGGGCCAGACGCCGAGGCAGGGCGACCGATCAGACCGAGCATGCCCACAGGACAGGAGAGTCACTGCTGGCAGAGCTGTCGTGATCACCATGGGCCAAACGCGCGTGATGGTAGCGCTCCGAAGGGAAACATCGTGAAGATCACGCTCTCCCCCATCGCCACCGTCATCGGGGGCCGACCCGAGGTCAGTGACGACTACTGGGGCGGTGTGCGGTCCGTCATCCGCCTCAACGAGGACCTCCCCTTGGACACGTTGAAGGGCCTGGAGGAATTCAGCCACCTCGAAGTCGTGTGGCACTTCAGCAAGGGCTCCGACGCCGATGTGCACCTCGGGGCACGCCACCCGCGCAACAACCCGGACTGGCCGGAGACGGGGACGTTCGTCCACCGCAACCACCGGCGCCCGGCCAGGATCGCGGTCTCCCACCCCCGCCTGCTGAGCGTCGAAGGCCGTGACCTGCACGTGGAGGACCTGGACGCGGTCGACGGCACCCCGGTCTACGACATCGCCCCGTGGTTCGCCGAGTTCGGCCCGCGCGGAGAGGTCAACCAGCCCTCCTGGCCCGGAGAAATGCTCAGCCGGTACTGGGAGAAGCGCTCAGACACGTAGCTGCGGCACCACGGCCGCCATCTGCCCAACAAATCTCTTTTCGGTTCTCAGAGCCCTGCTCACAAGGCATCACCAGCCCTTGCTAGCAGGGCTTTCGTCGTCCTCCACCGACCATGCCTTGGTGGATTCTTTACCTTCTGAGCGGCCTTTGAGTGCGCCGTGAGTCCGGCCTGAGTCCGGCGTGAAAGTGCTCTGAGCAGGGCGTTCGTCAAGGTGCGGGTGTCCGATGACCCGCACTGGCGAAAGGTCTGCTCATGGGCTCGCGCTCACCTCTGCACGTGGTCGAGAACGCCTTCCGGCACCTGGCCCCCACCCACCTGGTGCTGAACGGCGACCAGGTCCACCCCTGGCTCGAACCCCGCCCCTACCCGCTCACCGAGCTGCGCCGCATCCTGCTCACCGACGGCACGCCTTACGAGGTTCGCGACGAGGTCTGGCGGCACACCATCCGCGCCGCCCGCAGGTCCTCGGACTGGATGACCGGTGCCTTGGGCCTGTGCATGCCGGCCTTGCGGGCAGCGGCCTCCCGGGCCGGGCGAGGATTCAGCCCTGCTGACCGGTACGAGGTGGAGTCGGCGGTTGTGGCCGCGACCATCCAGCAGGTCCGGACCATCAACCTCTCGTACTGGCGGCTGGCCTGGTACCTGACCCGGCCCGCGCACCGGGCCGGGCTCTCCGCCCGCAAGCACGAAATGGACGCTCCGACGCCCTACGGAGGAGCACGCAACGAAAGCGACCCCGGCCTCGACACGCGCGGGAACTGCGACTTGGTGCTCATCGCCGCAGTGCGGGGTGGGGTCATCACCGCTTCCGAGGCCGATCTCATCGCCTCCACCCGGTTGGAAGACAACGTGCTCGCCGATGTGGCCCAGCGGTTGGGGGTCTCCTACAAGGCCGCGGCCAAACGGCGTGAGCGCGCTGAGAAGCGTCTGGCCAAAGCCATCCGGTCCGGTGATGTGCAAGCCTCCACGGCTCTGGACACCGAACCGACCGCCTCCTCCCCTGCCGGGGTCGTGGTCCCGCTGCTGTCGAAAGTCGCCGCTCTTCCCGTGTCGCATTCGCGCCTTCGTCCCGCTTCCTGAAAGGCGTCACTGCGAAGAAGGGAGGGGAACGTATGCGTTCACCGGCGCAGAAGGTCTGGTGGGGGCTGGCTCTGGTGGGAGCCGTCGGGTTGCTGGTCACCGGGGATGTCTCGTGGGCCTGGGCACAGACCCGGGAGGGCGCCGAGCAGGAGGCCTCGGCGCTGCTCCAGATCGTGGACCGGGTGCAGCTGATCCTCATCGTGCTCGGCACGGCCCTGGGCACGCTGTTCCTGACGATCGCCGGGGTGCGGTGGATGGTGGCGGGCGGGGAACCGGGTTCGATCGATTCGGCCAAGCGGGCGCTGACCGGGACCGCCATCGGCTACGGCATCGCGGTCCTGGCCAGCACGCTCATGCAGATCCTGGACTGGGTGCTCGCCGCACAGACCGGGGGCGGCCAGTGACCTCGCCCCTGCCCGGTGGGCGGTCGCCCGCGGACCTGGAGATCAGCGACGACCCGCTACCGCCTCCGTCCGACGACCCGCCACCGGAAGAACCCGAACCCGCACCCGAGGCCGAGCCGGAGATCACCGATGACCCGCTGCCACCGCCGGAGGACCCCGAGGGTGGGGAGCCTCCGGTGGTGGAGCCGGAGCCGGTGGAGTTGGAGGTCGACGACGCCGTCTTCGACTGCGACCTGATCGACGCCGGGTGCCACGTCTCGAACTGGTTCGCCGACTTCGCCGTCAGCGGGTTGAACCCCGCGCTGGGGTGGCTGGCGTCCAAGGCGTTCCACACCCCCGTCCCCACCGAGGGCATGCAAGGGCTGCACGCCGGGATCCTGGGCGTGTCCAACACCCTGTTCGTGCTGCTGGTGGTGGCGGGCGGTCTGATCGCGATGGGCCACCAGACCGTACAGATGCGCTACTCGGCCGCCGACATCCTGCCCCGCATCGTGTGGGGGTTCGTCGCGGCGAACGTCTCGCTGTGGATCTCCACCGAGATGATCACCGTCTCCAACCAGGTCTCGGCCGCGATCGGCGCCCAGTCCATCGACCCCCGGGAGGCGGCCGAGAACTTCCGCGACCGGCTCGACGCCCTGGTCGCCGAAGCCCTGATCTTCACCGTGCTGTTGGTGGTGGTCGTGGTGGTGCTGTTCGTGGTGTGGATGATCACCGAGGCGGTGCGCATCTGCATGGCCATCGTCCTGGTCATCGGCGCCCCGATCCTGTTGATCTTCCACGCCCTGCCGCAGACCAACCGGATCGCGGAGATGTGGTGGCGGTGCATGGCGGGCCTGTGCGCCATCCCCGTTGGGCAGGCGGTCGTGTTCATGTCCCTGGCGAAGCTGTTCTTCGAGGGGCAGATGACCTTCGCCGATATCAACCACACCCCCTCCGCCGACGGGGACGAGGTGGGGGACGGCGACTGGTTGATGCAGCTCATGCTGCTGCTGGTGCTGATCTACACCCAGATCCGGATCGGGTCGTGGGTGATGCGCCTGGTGTGGCAGCCCAATCCCGGCACCTCGCCGATCGCGAGCCTGTTGAAGAACATCGCGTGGATGCTCGCCTTCCGCAGCGTCAGCGGCCTGCGCCTACCGCGGACCGCAAGCAATCTGCCCGGTCTGGGGGTGCGCTGGCCCAGACGGACACCGGCCCCGTCGGGCAGGCCGCTGCCGCGCCACACCCCGACCCCGCCGAGCGGGTTGCAGCCGTTGCAGCCGCAGACCTGGTGGTACCGGCCCCGCCACGACCCACCCGACCCGGCCGGGGCGCTCGGCGCGGGCCGCCCGGGGCTGCCCGGCCCCGGCGGGACCACCGGGCCGTGGCCGGCCGGTCCGGGAGCACCTCCCGGTGGCGGCGGCCCCGGCACACCGGGAGGCCCCGGCACATCAGGCGGTCTCGGTCGCCCGTTCGCCCTGCCCGGCCAGCGCCCGCTGCCCTCACCCGGGGCGCCGCGCGGCCTGCCCGGAGTTCCGCCACGTCGTGCTCTGGAGGAGGGACGCATGCCCGGATCACCCAAGACGGGTCAGCAGGTGCTGTTCCCGCGCCCGGCCGCACCGGCCGTGCGGCCGCAACCGGCTCCGCCCACGATGGCTCCGCGGCGGCGGTGGCGGCAGCTGGTGCTGCCCACGCCCCCGCCGGTGCGGGTGCCCGGCAGGCGCGCCCCTGAACGCCTGGGATGGGTCGGGCCCCGTCCCCGGGCGACGGAGGGGCTGCGGCACCTGCCGTCGATGCCCGCCCTGTCCTGGGACAAGCGCCCCCAGGTGAAGGGGCAGATCCCGCTGTTCTCCAGCCCCAGGCGGGTGTGGAAGCAATACGGGCTCTTCCCGCCCCCGAGGCCGGGAGCAAGGCGGGACGACTCGTGACGGCACCACCGATGACAAGGAGGAATGCTCATGGCCTCGGATGAGAAAACGGTGTGGAGGAGCCGTATACCGGCCGACATCGACCGGCCCGAACCGATTCTGTTCGGTCTGACCGCGCGGCAGTGCCTGCTCCTGGCCCCGGCTCTGGCCGGAGCCTGGGGAATCTACCTGCTCCTGCGCGACCACCTCCCGTGGTGGGCGATCGTGGCCGCCCTGGTCCCCGCCCTTGGGGTCGTCATCGCCCTCGCGCTGGGCGAGAAAGGCGGCCAAGGGCTGGAGAAGCTGGTTGCCCAGGCGATGCGGTGGGTTGCTGCCCCCAAACACCTGGTGGCCGCGCCGTCGGGTCAGGTTCCTGCCCGGCCGCGGTGGGCGCCCAGGGTACGGCGAACGCCCCGTATAGAGCCGCTGCGGCTGCCCGCCTCAGCGATCACCCCGGAGGGCGTGATCGACCTGGGTAGGCGGTGCGCGGTGGTCATCGCCTGCACCACCGTCCCCTTCCAGCTCTCCTCCGCGCGCGAACGCGGCCAGGTGCTGGCGGCGTTCGCCGGAGTTCTGGACGCTCTCACCGAACCGGTGCAGCTCGTCGTGCAGCGCCGCACCGCCGACCTCACGGCCCTGGCCGAGATGATCCGCGCGCACGCCGCTCACCTGCCGTACCCGGCCTTGGCCGATGCCGCCGTGGGCCATGCCGAATTCCTGGACGGGCTGGCCGCGACGCATGAGCTGTCCCACCAGCAGGTCCTGGTCGTGGTCACCGCCACCGGGTCCGCCCGACGGGCCAGGGCGGCTCTGGGACGCACGGCCCGAGACACCGCCGGGCGGCTCTCGGCGATCGGGGTGCGCGCCCAGGTGTTGGACGGACAAGACGCCGAGCAGGTGCTGCGCGTGTCGATGGCCTCTCCCGAAGCACCCCTGACCCACGCCCCGGACGCAGGAGACCTGTGGATGGACCCGACCAACGACGCGCACGAACAGGAGCGGTGATGATTCTTCGCAAGCTACGGGAACGTTCGGGCTCTCCCGAGCTGGGCGGTCCGGCGATCCACGTCGGCTCCCGTCACCTGCGGGTGGGCGGCGGAGTGTGTCAGACCCTGTTGGTGATCGGTTATCCGCGCGACGTGAGCGCCGGGTGGGCCGAGCCGCTGTTCTCCTATCCCGGCCAGCTCGACATCTCCTTCCACCTGGACCCGGTACCGGCGCCGACCGCCGCCCAGCAGTTGCGCAGGCGCCGGGCGAGGCTGGAGTCGGCACACCGCACCAGCACCGCACAGGGGCGGGTGGAGGACCCGCACCAGGTGACGGCGGCAATGGACGCCGCCGAGATCGCCGACCGCATCGCCACCGGCCAAGGCAGGTTGTTCCGAGTGGGGGTGTACATCACGGTGCACGCCCCCACCCTGGAGATGCTGGACGGGCACGTTCAGCAGGTGCGGGCCCTGTGCTCCTCCCTGCTCATGGACGTCACCCCCGCCATGTTCCGGGCCGTGGAGGGGTGGATCTCCACACTGCCGCTGGGCACCGACGCGGTGGGGACGGCCCGGTCGATGGACACCGACGCCGTCGCCAGCATGCTGCCGTTCTCCTCCCCCGAGCTGGTCGCGGACCTGGGCGAGACGACGGTGGTCTACGGCATCAACACACACTCCTCCGGCCTGGTGGCCTGGGACCGGTTCTACGGCGACTTGGACAACCACAACTCGGTGATCCTCGCCCGCAGCGGGGCGGGCAAGTCCTACCTGGCGAAGCTGGAGGTGGTGCGGTCGTTGATGGTGGGGGTGGAGGTCACCGTCATCGACCCCGAAGGCGAGTACACGCGGCTGGCCGACGCCGTGGGCGGCACCGTGCTGCGGCTCGGTTCCCCCGGACAGCCGGGGCTGAACCCCTTCTCCCTCCCTCCGGCGACAGAGGATGAGCAGGGGTTCACCACCCGGGCGCTGTTCCTGCACACGCTCATCGGCGCGATGGTCGGCGACCTCTCAACGACCGACAGGACGGTCCTGGACCGGGCCATCGTCACCACCTACGCCCAGGCCGGAATCACCCGTGACCCGGCCACCTGGAACCGGGCCGCGCCCGTGCTCGGGGACCTGGCCGCGGTGCTGGAAGAGCTGGCCACCGCACCGGACACCGAGGAGGGCTTCGCCCGCGCGGCTCAGGACCTGGTCGGACGGCTGGAGCCTTTCACCCAGGGCTCCCACGCCGACCTGTTCAACGGCCCTTCCGACAGCACCGTCGGCGGGCACCTAACCGTGGTCTCGCTGCGGGACCTGCCCGACGAGATGCGCCCGGTCGGGGTCCTGGTGGCTCTGGACGCCATCTGGCGGCATGTCACCACGCGCGCCGAGGCCCGGCCTCGCATGGTCGTGGTGGACGAGGCCTGGCTGCTGCTCCAAGACCCCGCAGCAGCCCGCTACCTGGCGCGCCTGGCCAAAGCGGGCCGCAAACACTGGGTCGGGCTGACCGTCATCACCCAGGACGTCGGCGACGTGCTCGGCAGTGCGCTGGGGAAGGTCGTGATCGCCAACGCGGCCACGCAGATCCTGTTGAAACAGGCTCCGCAGAACCTCGACATGGCCCGGGAGGCGTTCCAGCTCTCCGACGGGGAGTCCCACCTGGTCGGTACCGCGCCGCGAGGCAGCGCGCTGCTGGTCGCCGGCCACCAGCGCGTCGGTTTCCACCCGGTGGCCTCACCGGCCGAGCACCGGCTGATCACCTCCGACCCCGCCGAGCTGGCCGCCCTGCGCGCAGAAGAAGAGGACCCGTACGGCGGTGTCCCGGAACCGCCGGATTCCGAAGCGAAGGCCACCGGCGGGCAGGAGGTGGACGGTTGATGGTGTCGTTCCTGCTCAACGGCGGGTTCTTTCTCGTCCTCGGCATGATCCCGTTGATCGGTGCGCTGGTGTGCGCGGTCGTACTCGGGGTGCGGCTGGCCCGTCATCACCACCTGTCCCGGCAGGCACGGACGGTGGAGATCCTTCCTCCGCCCGAGGCCACCATGGAGGACGCGATCGCGTTCTGGCAGCACGTGATGGGCCTGCTCAAACCCGGTTGGTCCCGATGGCTGCTCCAGCCCCACATCGCCCTGGAGATCCTGGCCTCCACCGCCGGAGTCCGCTTCCAGCTGTGGGTCCCCGGGACGGTACCGCCGGGAACGGTCGAACGCGCCGTCACCTCAGCCTGGCCCGGTGCCACCACCTCCACCCGGCAGGCGGCCCCCGGCTCGTCCTCTCTGCTGCTCGGGGCGTACAGCACGGGTGGTCGTCTCCGGCTGGGGCGGGCGGAGGTGTTCCCGCTGCGCACACGCTTCGACGCCGACCCCTACCGCCCGCTCCTGGGCGCGATGGGGGACCTGGCCGAAGGCGAACACGCGATGGTGCGCATCACCGCCCGGCCGGTCACGGGCCTGCGTGCGGCTCGGGCCCGCCAGGCGGCAGCCCGCCTGCACGGACACACTGCGGCAGCGGCACAGCTCATCGACGCCCTGGACCCCACCCTGACCGGGCATCGCTCCCGTCCGCCCCTGCTGCCGGGGACCGGCGACGATGTGCGCGCGATCCTCAACAAGGCCTCCAGCTCACGCCTGGCCTGCGGGATCACCTACATCCTCACCACCACCCATGCCGGAGAAGAGGCGAAGGAGCGTCTGCGAGGACTGGCGCACGGGGTGGGATCGGCGTTCGCGGCCTTCACCTCCGGCAGCAACCACCTGGATCGCGGGTACATGTTCCGCACCGCCTGGTGGGCGGTGCACCGCTTCCTCGGCCACGGGCTCCTGCTGTCCACCGCCGAGCTGGCCGCCATCGCGCACCTGCCCACCGACATATCCGTTCCCGGGTTGGTCCGCGCCGGGGCCCGTCCGGCCGCACCGACCCCGGCGGTGCCCCGCGGGGGCGAGGGCACCAAGGTGATCGGGGACAGCGATGTCGTGCCCGACCGCCCGGTCGCGGTGGGCGTGGCCGAAGGACGCCAGCACACCCACATCCTCGGCAAAACGGGCTCGGGGAAGTCGACGCTGCTGGCGCGCCTGGTGCTCCAGGACGCCGTGGCGGGTCGGGCCGCCCTGGTCATCGACCCGCGCGGCGACCTGATCACCGACGTCCTGGCCCGTCTGCCCGAAAGCGCCGTCGGCAAGGTGGTGCTGTTCGATCCCGACGACAGCAGCCCTCCGCCCCGGCTCAACTTCCTGGAAGGCGGAGATCCGGATTTCGTGTCCGACACCGTGGTGGGGATCTTCCGCCGCATCTATGACCAGTACTGGGGGCCCAGGACCGACGACATCCTGCGCGCGACCACCCTCACTCTGACCCGGGCCGGTGACCCGAATCTGACCCTGGGGGACATTCCGCGCCTGCTCGCCGACGACGGGATCCGCGCCCAGGTCCTGGCCAAGGTCACCGAGAACACGGGACGGGACCCGGCTCTGGAGGACTTCTGGGGCTGGTACGCGGGGCTGACGGTGTCCGCGCGCAGCTCGGTCACCGGGCCGATCCTGAACAAGCTCCGCAGTGCCCTGCTGCGCAAGTGGGTGCGCCAGGTGGTGGCCTCGGGGGCGTCCACCGTCCACCTCCCCACGCTGTTCGACAGCGGCCACCTGGTGCTGCTCCGGCTGCCGAAGGGGCGACTGGGAGAGGACACCTCAAGCCTCATCGGGTCGTTCGCGCTGGCCGCGACCTGGCAGGCGGTGACCGCTCGCATCCGCACTCCGGAGCACCGGCGCAAGGACCTGTCCGCCTACATCGACGAGGCGCAGAACTTCCTCAACCTGCCCGGCAGTCTGGAGGACATGCTCGCCGAGGCCCGCGGCTACCGGCTCGGCCTCACCCTCGCCCACCAGGAGCTCGGCCAGCTCCCCGGCGATCTGCGCAAGGCGCTGTCCGCGAACGCGCGCACGAAGATCTACTTCTCCGCCTCTCCCGACGACGCCGCCAGTCTCCAGCAGCACACGCTGCCCGTACTGGGGGCCTACGACCTGACCCATCTGGGCGCCTACCAGGCCGTCGTGCGCCCGTTGGTGGGGGCCAAGGAACAGGGGGCGCTGACGGTCCTGACCCGGCCTCTCCCCCCTGGTGTCAAGGGCCGGGCCACGAAGGTGCGAACGGTGGCGCGGCGGCACGGCCCGGGGGCGGCGGCAGGTTCCGATCGTAAGGGGAACGCAGATGACTGAACCCGCCAACTACACCGTCGCCTCCCTGACCACCCGGATCACCCCTCGGGACCTCGCTGTCCTGTGCGGTGTCTATGAGCACCAGACCCTGGACACCCACCAGATCGCCCGGGTGTGCTTTCACGACACGCACCCGCGCCGAGCGCGGCGACGGCTGCTGATCCTGCACCGGTACGGGGTCCTGGACCGGTTCCGGCGGTACACGCCCAAGGGCAAACTTCCCGACTACTGGGTGCTGACACCCCTGGGCGCCGAGCTGGTCTCCTACCACCAGGGCACCGACACCGCGGCTCGGGCGGTCTTCCCCGACCAGGCGGTGCGGCTCATGTACTCCCCGCAGATTCATCATGTGCAGGGGCTGGCGGAGTGCTTCGTGCGTTTCTCGGAAGCGGCCAGGTCGGGGCCCGGTGAGCTGGCTCGGTGGTTCGGTGAGGCGGAGTGCGCACGTCGGTGGGGTCAGTACATCCGCCCGGACGCGTACGTGCGGTGGCGGCAGAACGGCCTGAACCTGCGGGCCTTCGTCGAGTACGACACCGGAAGCGAGTCTCTGGCCACGGTCTGCCGCAAGATGCGGGGTTACCAGGCACTGTCCCACTACACCGAGCGGCCCTCGCTCGTGCTCTTCATCGTCCACTCAGGGCAGCGGGAGACCAATCTCGTGAAAAAGCTGGTGGACGTCGTTTCCGAGGAGGCGAACGCCTATGTCACCACGCACGCCAGGGTGGCCTCGCCCGGACCGGACCAGCGCGTGTGGCGGGCGCCGAGCGCTGCGGACCGGGTGCGGCTCGTCGACCTCATGCCCAAGCTGGGGGAGGCCGAGTGATCCGGCTGGTCGCCGGCGCTCTCGGCGGGTTCTTCCTGTTCCCCGCGGTGTTCATCAGTGCAGTCGTCGGAAGCGGTCAGAGCAGCAGGGTTCCGCTGGAGGTGGACGGCATTCCGCCGATCGTTCTGACCGCGTACGTCCGGGCCGCCCTACGACTCGAAGAGGAGTACAGCGGTTGTCGCGGGATGTCCTGGCCGGTCCTCGCGGGGATCGGTGAGGTCGAGTCCGGGCACGTGGCCGACCGGCAGATATCCCCGGACGGCGAGGTCTCGCCGCCCTTCACCGGGCCGCTGTTGGACGGCTCCGGGGTCGGGGGCAACACCACCCGGCATGCCGACTCGGACGGCGGCCGGTGGGACGGGGAGACCGAGTTCGAGCGGGCGGTGGGGCCGATGCAGTTTCTGCCCGCCACCTGGGCCTCGCACGGGCTGGACGCGTCCGGGGACGGTATCGCGGACCCGCACAACGTCTTCGACGCCGCCTGGAGCGCTGCGGTCTACCTGTGCGTGAGCAACCCGGAGGCCGGAGGGGTCGACTTCACCGATGCCGACGACCTCGAAGCCGCGCTGCTGCGCTACAACCGGAGCGGCTCCTACGTGAGCGATGTGCGGGAGCACATCGAACGCTTCACGGCGTTGGCCGCCAGTGTCCCCACCGAGGTTCCCGTCGGAGCAGCAGGGGGCAGCGGAGAATCGGGCGCCGTGGCGGCGGCGTGGGCGCTACAGCAGGTCGGCAAGCCCTACCTGTGGGGCGGGACCGGGCCGGGGGCGTTCGACTGCTCGGGCCTGGTCATGCGGGCGTGGGAGGCGGCCGGGGTGGCAATCCCCCGAGTGACGACAGACCAGGTGAACGCCGGGACGCGGGTGGGGCTCGGTGAGCTGCGGCCTGGCGATCTGCTGTTCTACGACACCGGAGCGCCCGGGGGTTCTCCGTCGCACGTGACCATGTACGTCGGCGGCGGTCAGATGGTGAACTCCCCGAGAAGCGGACAGGTGATCCGTGTCGAGCCGGTCGACGGCCCGTACTACAGCAGCGTGTTCGTCGCCGCTGTGCGCCCGGGGTGACCGCGAACCGCTTTCAGGCGAAAAACGAAACAGGCCACATATGAAGCCTGAAAGCACGTGATTTCCCTTTTGGGAAATTTCCCAAATTCCGCATTGATCCTTCTCGCGAGAATGGTGCACCATCGCAGTCGGCCCGGCCGCGCCACCGCGCGCGAACGGGAAACGGGGAGGTCCGCCCGCTGGACCACGAAACCTCCACCAACGCCCGATAACGACCAGTTCGACACCGGGAGACGAAGGAGCACCCAAGGGAAGCGCAGCCCCGGACTTCCACATCCGGGGCCAATGACACCCGTGTGCGCCTGGCATCCGAACACCCGGAAGAGAAACCGCCTCGGGCGGCGCTCCAACGCCGCCCGAGGCACGGCCTCCCACCTGAGACAGCAGGAGAGAGAACCATGACCCATCGTACGGGCAGGCACCGCAGGCGACAGCGGCCGCTTTCACACCTCCGACACCTGATCGAGGCAACGTGGAGCGCCTTCTGGAAGACCCCTGCCCCCACCCCCGGACCCGCAGCAGGGAGGGCGGCTTCTGCTTCTCCCGTGCGGCCGCCGGAGTATCGCACCTTCCGCCGCACGGACACCCCGCGACAAGGCCTGCTCTCTGCGGAAACCCGCCAGGGCAGCAGGGCTGAATTCCGTGAGCGCGAGTCGGCGCGCCCCACGCCCCCGACGCAGGAACCGTTCTCCACCGGGGGGTGCGTGGACGACGACGGTATGGCCGCGGTTCGCCCCTACCTCGTCGCGCACGAACAGCGGAAACAGCAGCAGAGCCACACGGGGGACCTCCTCGTCGATGCACCGGGCGGCCTCGCACCGGAACCCCCGGCCGATGACGAGTGGCGGGAGTTGGCGGACCTCATACGCCTGTGGGGAGTCGGGCAACCGGCGTTCGCGTGAGCAATCCCGACCGAGGAGGGACACCGCCGAGCGGTGCCCCTCCTTCGTGTTTTCGGCGTTTTCGCAGGTAGAGCGTGCGACATCTACCAGGCGTGTTATTCTCCACAATTTTCGTCACTCTGAGTATCCACAAACCGATTGTCGGTCACATTGAGTGTGGCTACTGTCACTCTTCGAAAGAGCGGTGCGGAGTCGGTCCTGAGAACGGAATCGGTGGTGGAGTGTGCGCAGCAGGTCTGGAGTGAGTGTGTTCGCCCTGATGGCGGTGCTGGGCACCGGGTGTTCCGCACCCGGCGGGGACACCTCGTCGGCCGAAGTCCCACGCACCCTTCCCAGTGCTCTGCCTTCCCCTTCCCAGCGGCCCGAGGAGGAGCGTGCCGTGGACGCCTACCTCGGCATGATGCGGGCCCTGGTCGACGCCTCCCTGGAAGGGGCCGACGATCACCCCGACCTGGAGCGGTTCGCCGACGGCCAGGCCCTGCAGCTGACCAGGGACATGCTGGCGGGCCACGATTCCGTCGCCACGGGCGAGCCCGTACTGACGCCGCAGGCGGCGGAGGTCGACCTTCGACAAGACCCGCCCCGGGTGGTCGTTGAGGACTGTGTGGACGAGACCGACTGGGTCATGGAGGGCTACGAGTCCACGTCCGCCGGGGAGCGGAGCACACGGCTGTTCGTCGCGACGGTCACCGAGCAGGAGGGTGAGTGGAAGGTCGGCGAGCTGTGGCTCGGTGAGATCGACGGATGCTGAGGACAGGCATCGGTGCCGCACCGACGATCGCGGCCCTTCTCCTGCTGTGCCCGCCGGCATGGGCCGAGGGAGGAAACTTCTCCCACCACACCTCCTGCTCCGCTTCGGGCTGCGACGTGATCGCCCGAGCCCCCGGGGAGCCTCCGAGCAACCCCGGTGGGAGCACTCCACGGGGTGCGGCCACGACGACTGCTCCGCCGCCCTGTGTCATGCCTGATGTCGAGTTCTCCGGCTCTGACGGCAACGCCCTCGCTCCCGCTGGCGGCACGGCCGAGTGCGAGCGGTCCGCGTCCACCCACACGGCACCGGTCTTCGAGCCGCGGGTTCTGGCGGAGCAGGCGCGGGCAAGGCTCGCCCCACCGGTTCCGGACATCGGCACCGCTCCGGCCCCCGGCAAGCCCCGGTTCGTGAACCTGCCGTCCTGGTTGTGGATCGACGCCGCCGACTGGGAGCCGGTGTCGGTGTCGGCGTCGGTGAGCACCGGGGCCGTGACCGTGGTGGCCGCCCCGCACCGTGTGGTGTGGGCGACCGGTGACGGGGGCGAGGTGGTGTGTCCGGGCCCCGGCACCCCCTTCTCCGTTTCCGCGCACCGGCGGAACGGAGCTTCGGACTGCTCGTACACCTACACGTCCGTTCCGCCGACCGGCCCAGGGGTTCCGGTCGACCTGGTGGCGTCGTGGGAGTGGACGGTGTCCTGGTCGGCCTCGGACGGGCAGAGCGGGGAGCTAGCCGATCTGGTCACCGCCTCCTCGGTTCCGGTGTCGGTGGCGGAACTGCACTCGGTGGTCACCGACAGCCGCTGATCCAGCGGATACGACGAAGAACGAGAGGGAGGATGCGCGATGGTCGCGCTCGCTAATCCTAAGCAAAAAGACCGGGAAAATCGGAAATACTCCGAAGGAGGCCAACAGGAGTGGGAGTCCGTGCGGTTGGCCGCCACATCCCGCCGTCGGTGGAAGTGGGGAGCGGCGGCGGTGCTCATGGTCGCCTCCGGGATCGGGTTGGGAGCCTGGGCCGGGTGGGCTGGTGAGGACACCGTCCAGGTCGCCGTGGCGGGGGCCGACCTGCCCGCGGGCCATGTGCTCACCGCCCAGGACGTGACCACGGTGGAGACCGTTCCCGCCGAGGGCCTGCACCTGCTGTCCACCGAGGATGTCACCGGCATGGTGCTGGCGCAGCCGGTCTCCGCCGGGACGCCGCTGGTCGAAGGGGCCCTCGCTGAGGAGGCCGCCTGGCCCGAGCCCGGGAGTTCCCTCGTGGCCGTTCCCGTGGCCACGGTGCCGCGCGGTCTGACCGCAGGCACGACCGTCGACGTGATCCCGTCCGTGCACAGCGATGATTCGGGAGCCCAAGTCATCACCGGGCTGGTGCACCACGTCGCCTCGCACGACGACGGATTCGGTACCGGCGGGCACGTGGTGGAGGTGCTGGTGCCGAGGGATCAAGCCGCAGCCCTGTCCCGGTCCCTGGCCGGTGAAGCGGCCCATGTGGTCCTGGTGAATCGACAGGACGCCCTGACCGGCGAGGAGGAAGCCGAATGATCGTCGCTGTCTGCTCTCTCAGCGGAGCCCCGG
The DNA here is from genome assembly GCF_019598965.1 of Nocardiopsis sp. MT53. Lineage (NCBI taxonomy): Bacteria > Bacillati > Actinomycetota > Actinomycetes > Streptosporangiales > Nocardiopsidaceae > Nocardiopsis > Nocardiopsis sp. MT53. Next base: position 1,725,588 of record NZ_CP080599.1, read on the forward strand.
GAGTGACGAGCCTGGCCGTGGCTCTGGCCGCGTGCTGGCCCGCGAGCCCGGTGACCGTGCCGGTGATCGTGGAGGCGGACGCCTCCGGGGGCGACATCGCTGCCTGGCACGGTCTGGAGGGCGCGCCGCGGACGGGCCTGGTCGCGCTGGCCGCGGCTTCCCGCACTCCGGCACTCGTCCCACGGGAGGAAACGGTGCAGGGTCCGCTCGATGTCTTCTCCGGCGAGGAGCAGGCGAACCCTGCGCCGGCCCGGTTCGCGGTGGAGGTTCCCGGGGGCCTGCGGGTCGTGGCGGCCCCGGGTGACCCGTTGGAGGCGGGGCACGCGGTGGCCGTGCTGGCGCAGAACCCGGCGCTGCTCGCCTCGGGGCGGGCCACGGTGGTGGATGTGGGCCGGGCCGTACCGGGGTCTGCCGGAGCCGCCCTGCTGCGTCACGCCGATCTCGTCCTGGTGGTGACCGCTCCCGGCGACATTGGGCAGGCGGCCCGCCTGCGGTCCTGCGCCCCGGTCCTGGCCTCGCTCCGCGAGGACGGCACCCGGGTGGGCCTGGTGGTGACCGGGAACTGCCCGCACCCCGACGCCGAGGTGTCGCGGTTCTCCGCCGACCTGCCGGTGTGGGCGCGGATCCCCCATGACCCGGTGGGAGCCGCCCTGGTACGCGGGGAACACCGCCCGCCCGTCCGGTGGCGGGACCGGTGGGCGGCCTGGTCCGCACACCGGCGCGATCCCGACGGCTTGGAGTGGATGCCACTGATCAAGGCGGCCAAGGGCCTGGCCGAGCTGTGCGACGACTTCTCCGGGGTCGGTCTGGACACCCTGGGGCCGGAGCTGGCGAAGGCGGGTGCGGCATGACGGCGACCGTTCCCCACCTGGTGCCCGCGTCCTCCCGGTCCGATGAGCTCCGCGCGCACGCGCTCGTGTTGGCCGCGCAGATCACCGAACGGCTCTCGGCGTTCCCCGAACTGGGCGAGACCCCCGACACGGTCGCGCGCCTGGTGGACGAGGTCCTGGAGGACGAGGCGCAAAAGGCGGTGACCCGGGGCGGCGGCTGGTCCCCCGAGCAGGAGGGCCGCCTGCGCAAGCTCATCACCGACCACGTCCTGGGCTTGGGTGCGGTGGAGGAGCTGCTCACCGAACCGGGGGTGGAGAACATCCACATCACCGGCAGCGAACCGGTGATCGTCGACTTCGGCGCAGGACGCCGTGAGGAGCGGCCTCCGGTGGTCGAGACCGACGACGACCTGGTCGCGCTGGTGCGCCGTGCGGCCGCCCGGGCTCTGGGCGGGGAACGCCGCTTCGACCTGTCCGCCCCGATCCTGTCGATGGAGCTGCCCGGAGGGGAGCGCCTGTCGGCGATCATGCCGGGGATCGCCACCCGTCCCTCGGTGACGATCCGCCTGCACCGCGACGGCTTTCTGCGGCTGGGGGACCTGGCCAGGGCCGGGACCGTCGACCAGGCCGCCCGCGACCTGCTCGTCGCCGCCGTACGGGCCCGGTTGAACATCCTCATCAGCGGAGCCACCAACGCGGGCAAGACCACGCTCCTGCGCGCCCTGCTCGGCACGGTCGACGCCCAGCGCATCATCACCATCGAGGACTCCCTGGAACTGGGGCTGCACCGGCTGGGCACGAACGCGAACGTCATGGCCCTCCAGGGGCGGCCCGCCAACATCGAGGGGGTCGGCGAGGTCAGCCTCGCCGAGCTGGTGCGCGCCGCGCTGCGGATGTGCCCGGACCGGGTGATCGTCGGGGAGACGCGGGGGCCGGAGACCCTGGCCCTGCTCAACGCCATGTCCATGGGCACCGACGGCTCGATGTCGACCATCCACGCCTCCGGGTCCCGCCAGGTGTTCACGAAGCTGGCGGCCTACTGCGCCCAGTCCGCCGAGCGGTTGAACCCCTCGGCGACCGCCGCCCTGGTTGCGTCCGCCCTCCACCTGGTGGTGCACCTGGACACTGCGCCGTCGGGGGACCGTGTGGTCGCGAGCATCCGCCAGGTCGTCGGGGTGGAGGGCGAGCAGGTGATCTCCGACGAGCTGTACCTGCGCGACGCCGACCAGGCGACCGGAGAGGTGGTCTGCCCGCCCAGCGGTGAGGTGGCGCGACGGCTGATGCGGGCCGGGTACGCGGTGCGGGGGTGGGTGTGATGCCGCTCTGGTGGGACTGGGAGACCGGTGTTCTCGCCGTTGGCGGCGGTCTGATCGGGGCGGGTGTCCTCTGCGCGGTGCGCGGCCTGGTCACCGGGGGTTCCTCGACACCTGTTCGGCGGCTTCTCCCTTCGGTCGGGATCTCACGGGAGCTGTGCGTGCGCGTGGCCGCGGCGGCGGCCGCCGGGGTGGTGATCGGGCTGGTGACCGGGTGGCCGGTGGGGGCCGTGCTCGCGGCGGCGGCCGGCTGGTGGTTGCCGTCCCTGCTCGGGGCGGACACCGAAGCCCGGCGGCAGGCCGACCTGGCTGAAGCCCTGGCGACCTGGGCCGAGCAGCTCCGGGACATGCTGACCGGGGCGGCCGGTCTGCACCAGGCCGTGGCCGCGACGGTTCCGGCGGCTCCGGCGGTCATCGGAAAGCAGGTGCGGGCCTTCGAGGCTCGGCTGCGTTCCGGGCAGCCGGTGGAGCGGGCGGCCGCGGAGTTCGCCCACGAGGTGGACTGCGATCTGGCCGACCTGGTGTCGATCACCCTGGCCATGGGCGCTTCGCAGTACGGCGGCGATGTGGCCGGAGCGCTGTCGCGGCTGGCGAAGACGGCGCGGGAGCGGGCCGTCACCGTGGCGCGGGTGTCGGCCTCCCGGGCGCGCGTCCGGTCCTCGGTGCGGATCATCGCCGGGGCGACCCTGCTCATGGTCGTGGGCACGGCCGTGTTCCAACCGGCGGTCCTCGAACCCCTGGGGACGCCGATAGGGCAGCTGGTGCTCGCTCTCACCGGTGCGATCTGGGCCGCCTCGTTCGCGTGGATGGCCCGCCTGGCGGCACCTCCTGCCGTTGTGCGCCCGTTCACCCTGGTGACTGCCGACGGGGGTGGGCGATGAGTGCGGGTCTGCTCGCCGCGGCCGGTGGCCTGGTCGGTGCCGGTCTGTGGATGGCGGCCTACGGGTCGCGACGTCTCAGCCTGGTCGAACGGCTCAGCCCTGTGGTTCCGGCCCACAGGCCGCAGGAGGCCACCAGCGCCGACGCCGGATGGGCGTACCGGTTCGGTGCCCCGGTGCGGCGGGTGCTGGCCCGTGTCGGCCTTCCCGGGCCGGGGATGCGGCGGGCCCTGGCCGCGGCCGACATTCCGGTGGAGGACTACCGGGCGGAGAAGGCAACGGCCATCGGGGCGGCGATCGTGGTCGGCGGTCTGGTCGCCGTTTTCGGCCCTCTCGTCATGCCGTCCGCACCGGTGGGCTGGGGGCTCGCCCTCCTGGTGGGGGCGGGGTGCTTCCTCAGTCCGGATCTGGCGGCCCGTGGCCGGGCGGCCGAGTGCCGCGCCGAGCTTCGGGCCGCCACCGCGGTCCTGGCCGATCTGACGGCGATGGGCCTCGCCTCGGGGCTGGGCCCCGTCGGGGCCCTGAACGGGGCGCTCGACCGCGCGCGGGGCAAGAACCCGCAGCGGATACGCCTGGCCGTCCGGGCCAGCGAGATGCGCCACCAGCCCCAGTGGGAGGGCCTGGCCGGGCTGGGGGCCCAGGCCGGGGTGCGGGAACTGGAAGAGCTGGCGGCCTCGCTGCGGCTGGGCGGCTCCGGGGCGCGTACGCGGGATTCCCTGGCCGCCAAGGCGGCGTCGCTGCGGATCCGGCAGGCGGCCGAGGCGGAGGCCGACGCACATGCGGCGACCGAGCGCATGGCGCTGCCCACCATGGGCCTGGTGGCGGGGTTCCTGGTCCTGGTCTGCTTCATCGCCCTCACCCACGTGATGGCGGGATTCTGAGGAGGAGTCGGTATGGAAGAGCTGGTCTGCCGTGCCCACCGGCGGATACGTACGTGGGTCGCGTCAAGGCAGCATGTGGCCGACGACCGGGGGTCGGCCAGCACCGAGTGGCTGCTCACGATCATGGTGGCAATCGCCATCGCCACGGTCGTCGGAGGCATTCTCGTCACCGAGTTCACCACGGCGGCGGAGTCCATCGACCTGGGCGTGACGCGGTGAGGCCCGTCCAGGGGCCACTGGGACAGCGGTGGAGGCCGGTGGGCGGGGACGATCGCGGAAGCGCCGAGCCCCTGTTCGTCCTCCCCCTGGTCTTCGTGATGGTCCTGGCGGTGGTGCAGGTGGGGCTGTGGGCCCATGCGCAGCACCGCGCCCAGGTCATCGCCGCGCAGGCGCTGGCCGCCGCCCGATCGTTCGACGGGACGGTGCACCAGGCCCGGGAGCAGGCGGCCCGGGCCGAGGAGCAGCTGGGCGGCGGGATTCTCCAGGGCACCGAGGTGGAGGTGGAACGGCGGCCGGAGGCGGCGCAGGTGCGGGTCAGCGGGCGAGCCGTGAGCCTGGTCCCGGGTGTGGGTGTGCCGGTGTCCTCGGAGATCACCGGCCCGGTGGAACGCCTGGTGCCGTGATGCCCTCCTCAGAGTCGAAGCGGGCGGACGACCGGGGCAGTGCCTCGGTGGAACTGCTGTTGCTCGCACCGGTCCTGGTGGCAGCGCTGCTGCTGATGGTCATCGCGGGACGGCAGGTGTCGGCATCACTGATCGTGCAGGAGGCCGCCTACACGGCGGCCCGGACGGCGTCATTGCAGAACAGTGCGGCAGCCGCCCCTGAGGGGGCACGCCGTGCTGCCGCCCGAGAACTCCGGGACCGGGGCGTGGTGTGCGAGCCGTTCTCGACCGCAGTGGACACGTCGGATTTCGCACCGGCGGGCTCGGTGGGGGTGCGGGTGTCCTGCACCGTGACCGTGGTGGACCTCGGCGGGTGGGGTGGAAGCCGAGTGGTCCGGTCCGAGGCGGTCTCGCCGGTGGACCCGCACCGGGAGGCGCTGCCGTGAAGGACCCCCGAACCCGCGGGTGCCGATGGGTCCGCCGGGACGACGGGCACGCCTCGGTGTTCCTCCTGCTGCTCGTTCCCGTGCTCATGGTCGTCTTCGCCCTGGTGTGGGAGGCCGGGCACATGCTCACCGTAAGAACCGAACTGATGGGAGCGGCGCGCGAGGCGGCACGGGCCGCGACCCACCGGCTGGACGAAGGCGAAACGCTCGCCCGGAACGCTCCCGTACTGGACGAGGCCGGAGCCCGGAAGGCGGCGGCCCGGCAGTTGCGGGCGGTGGACGCGGAAGGCCTGGTCACCGTCACCGAGGACGGCGTCACGGTCCTTGCCCGCACCTCGTACACCCCGGTCCTCCTCCCCCTCGGCCCCTGGGAGATCGAGGCCGAAGCGACCGCGACCGTCGTCAGTAACGGGTGAGCCGATCACCCGAAAGCCCGTCATGAACAATCAGGAAGGACGACATGTCGCGCAGCCCGTGGTCGATCGCCGCTGAAGCCCTGGCCACCGTGCTCATGCTGGTAGGGCCTCCCCTGCTGGCGTCCGTTCTGGGCTGGCCCCCGCAGCGGACGGAGATGTCGTGGACATGGCTGATGCAGTACCTGCGCGGCGGAACTCTTCCGTCAGCGGCCGTGATCACCGCTGCGGTCGTGGCCCTGTGGGCGGTGTGGGCCGCGCACCTGGTGATCGTGGTCCTGGACGTCGTCGCCGTGCTGCGCGGCCTGGTCCCGCGCGTGGGACTGATCCGGCTGGTGTGGGTGCTCTCCGCCGGGGGTGCGACCGCTGCCACCACGACGACGGCTTCTTGGGCGGACACCACGACCTTCGTGGCGGGTGAGGAGGAAGCAGGCCCGCAGGAGGCCATGTCCGGCCGGGGCGGGGAACAGGCGGGGGATGAGCGGATCCACCGGGTCCGGACGCTCAGCCACTTCGGGTTCGACTCGGCCGAGCTCACCCCGCAGATGCGGGAGTCGTTGGCCGCCACGGTGGAGATGATCTCCGAGCTCGGCGACCCGGATGCTCCGGTGGTCGTGACCGGCCACACCGACCCCACGGGCGACCCGGTCTACAACCAGGACCTGTCCGAACGGCGGGCGCAGGTGGTGGTCGACCACCTCAAAGAGCGCACCGGTAGGGACGACGTGCGGTTCGAGGTTCAAGGAGCAGGCGAGGACCGCCCGCCCGAGGAGGCAGGTGTCTCCTACGAGAGGTACCGGCGTGTGGAGATCGCCTACACCCTGCGCCCGGCACCCGATCCTGTCTCTGCTCCCTCTGCCGACACGCAGGAGCAGCGCTCTTCGCCCGAGGACCGGGGAGAGACGGTCCAGGTGGAGGTGGTGGCCTCCGAGGAGACGGCCGCCGCGGCCCATCCGGTTCTGATCGGTGCGGCCGCCGGAGCTGCGGGGTTGGGCGTGGGATACGCGGCGGGAAGGCATAAGGGCGCACTGCGGCATCGCCATTCGCCGAGTGGCACCGATGAGAGAGAAGGAAGCATTCCGAGCGCCGGTGACGCGCCCCCTCCTGAGCCCGACGATGATCTGGTGCGCCGTGATCCGGAAGGGGTCGCACGGGGGGTCGTCGACGTGGACGGCTTCGTCCTGGTGGCCGAGGAGACACGTGTCCGGGGCAATGAGGGGGTCGGCTTGACAGGACTTCACGCCGAGGCCGCGCTGCGGGCCATGGTCACCGATCACCTCCCCGGCCCGGTGATCGCGACCGAGTCGGCGCTAACCGCTTTGGGCGGACCGGATGCCGTGCCAACCGGGGTCCAGAAGGTCGAAAGCGCACACGAAGCGCTGATCGAGGTCGACATCCTCATGTTGCACACGGCGCGAGAAGGCTTGAGCGGGGAGAGGTCCACAGAGGCGGTTGAAGGCCGACAAGCCCCGCTGGTCGTATGCACCGACCAGGACTTCACCGCCAGGGAGTCCCCCCGGCCGGCCGGTTCCTCCGGCGGGGTCGTGTGCGTGCTCGGTGGAACCGGGGCCGGTGTCGTCCTGGAATTCCAGAGCCCGGACCGGGTGTCGATGACCGCACCGATTCACCGGGAGATCTCCGATCGGCCACGGCTCTCCGCCCGGGGCACCTCTTCCGGTGAAGAACCGGCCGAGACCGACCTCCCGAAGGGGGACACGGCGGAGGCTGTGAACGGACCGGCCCCGGCACACCCTGGCGGGGAGGCAGAGCAGACTTCGCCGGAACGTGTACAGGTTCGGCTGCTCTCCCCCCATCTCGTATGCGAGGTGGACGGTCAAGCCGTCCAGGGGTTCCGCTCCAGCAGCCTCGCCCTGCTGGCGGTGCTGGCGTTGAAGGGTGGGGTGAAGGGGATCTCCGACCAAGAGCTGCTTGGTTGCCTGGCACCGGATACGGATGTCGAGCGGGCTCGCCGTCTCCGATCCAACGCGGTCACCAGCCTGCGCAACACGGTACGCAAAGCCTTGGATTTGAGTAGCGAAGCGCCTGTCATTGAGAAGGAGGGCGGATTCTACCGACTTCAGGACGGGTTGTTCGACGTCGATGTGCATCGGTTTTGGAAGTTGCGCAAGGAAGCCTCCAAGGAAGAGGATGGCGCGAGCACTCGGGCACTCAAGGAGGCCATAGGGCTCTACAAGTCGGATCTCCTTTCGGACAGCGACGAGGAGTGGCTGGGAAGATACCGGCGCCGCCTGCAAATGGAGTTCTCCGACACCTGCACGAGGCTTATCAAGGGAACCAAGGATGCAGAGGAAAAGGTTTCTCTGATCGATCTTGCCCTGCACGTCGACCCGATGAACGAGGTGCTCCACCGGGAGAAGATGATCCAGTACTCGCAAATGGGACGGAAAGAGATGGTGCACCGCTCCTTCCGAGAAATGAAGGAAATCCTGTCCCACTTCGGAGCCCGGCCTGACGCGATCTCCCAGGATCTCTTCAGGGACCTCACCGGCTGAGGGACCTTGCGAGGCGGCCCGCCCACGCCCGAAAACGGGGCGGGCCTGTGACTCCGCCTGTGACTCCGCTTGTGACTGGGCCCCACCATGGGCCTGTGACTCCGCCCGTGACCTGGCCCATTAGAGCGGCCCACCCTGTTGGCGTTATCAGTGCAGGTCAAAGCCGCCCTGGGTGGGCCCTTCGCTATCCAGACACATACCCAAGTGGGTAGTTCCTCTTCACGTAGGGCGGGCGGCGCCCCCTCCTCCGCGCCCCGACCGGCCGGGCGGTCACCCCTCCTCTCCTGCCGACCTGCTTCCCCCTCCCCCATCCCCATCCCTACTGACAGCACCACTCTCCATCACCACAAAAACAACAGCAGGACACATTTATGACCGCTTTCATGATCATCCATCATTGATCAGATCATGGAAATGGTGATCATCCAGAAAAATCGCGAACGTGAAATTTACTCCCTCACGCGCGCGTGGTTCCTTCCTCTGGCATGCGGGCGGGAAAGATTCTCGCGAGAAATCTCGCGCCGCGGGTTGACAACCCCGCTGAACCCAAGGTGCTATTGGCGTGCCACCAGGGCGGAACACGGCCCCCGGGGCGGGCGGGAAAAGTTTTCCGCAGCACGAGTTGACAAACCCGCGCCACCCAAGGTCACCTAGGGTCCGCCCCGGAGAACGGAACCGTTTCCCGGGGGTGCGGAAAAAGGTTCACGGGGCGAGTTGACAAACCCGAGATACCCAAGCGAACCTCGGACCGCAGAAAACGGAACGACGGAATGGAAAGGGGGAAATTCCCGTGAATACATGCGCACACCGCGCAGAAGAACAGAGTGGCGACCGGGCGCCCCCGGTCGAGTGATGCGGCCGGCCGGAAGACGGTCATCTTCCGACCGGCCCCACCTACAACGACCGCGCCCGCCGCAAGGTGTGGAGCCCGATGACGGGCGCGGTTCCCACACAACCAACGAAGTGGAGTGTGCTGTGAGCACGAGTATGCCTTACAAGACAGGGATCACCGTCACCCCCGCCAACATCGACAAGCTGCACGACCAGGGAACCGCCGGTTGCCTGGTCTGGGACGAGGCGACCTCCTGGGTCCACGCGGTCAGCGGCGACAAGGCCCCGGCCCCCTCTCACATGATCATCACGGGCCGCAGCGGGCTGAAGCACCTGGCCCGGGACCTCAAGGAGCAGGGACGACCGGCCACCGATGAGGAACTCGCCCGGGACCTGACCGACATCGCCAACGACCAGCTCACCGACTGGCCCGGCATCCGCGCGATGAACCTCCAGGTGCAGGGGCTGCGCGAGGCGCTGATCGGAGCCCGGGTCTATCTGGATGCCGCCCCGACCTTCGAGATCGAGGCCGGGGGACTGCCGCGGATGACGGACTACTACCGGCGCACCCACACCGGCATCACCGCGTGCGTCACGGTCACCTTCGGCTACCTGGAGGCGACCCGGATCACCGTGTGCGCCCCGGGCGAGGTCCCCCGGCCGGTCGCGGACCTGACGGTCAGCGCCGCGGGCACCTTCAAGGCCCACAAGGTCCACCGGCTGATCGCCGCCGCGGTCGACGGCGCCCTGGACCTGGACCTGTAGCCACCTACCGCGTCACCGGGGCCGCCCCTTGCGAGGGGCGGGGGCGGCCCCCTTCTTCCCGAACCACTGCCGAGCCTGTGTTCGGCATGCCCGAAAAGGAACCGCATTCTCGTGATCGATCTGAACCTGACCCGTCTCCTGGCCGCCGAGGTCACGTCTGAGGACCTGCTCGCCCTGGCCGGAACGGGCCCTGGCGCCGTGATCGTCCCCGATGCCGACAGCAGCGGGTACGCCGTCGCCCGCGCCGAGCACCTGGACTGGAACCGGCGCCGGATCTTCATCTACGGGTACGGCGACCTGTGCCTGGACCTGGCCCTGCGCCACCGCGACCTGACCGGGGCCGCCGCCGCACTGACCCGGACGGCACGCGCCGACCTCCCGGGCTGGGTCGACCGCACCCGGTGGGCGACCTCCCTGGTGTGGCGGGTGCGCGAGGACCTGCACCGGCACGGCCTGCACCTCAACGCCCGGCCCCAGTTCAGCACCACCGAGGACGGCGGGCTGCGCACCGACGACACCTTCACCTGGCGCGAGGACCGCAGGGTCGCCGTCACCCTGTGCACCGTCCAGCGCCAATCGCACAGCCTCCTGGCGGTCCTGGACCTGTACTGCGCAGGCCGCCACGTGACCGGCTGGTCCGAGCGCATCACCCGCACCAGCGGCGTGCCCCGGTTCGCCGGTCTGGCCGGGGAGCGGGCCCGTCTGCACCTGGACCTGCGCGACTGACCGCCCACCAGGGCCGCCCTTGCGAGGGGCGGGGCGGCCCCACCACCCGACCCGTTACCCGCGCCGTGCCCGGTGTTCGGCGCGCCCACAGAAAGGGACATTCCGTGTACGACGAGGAACCCGACGTGACGATCTCCGACTGGTTCACCCACGCCCGCATCACCTCGGGGATGCTGCGCGCCCTGGACAGGATCGGACCCGGCGGCGTGATCATCGCCGACCTGTTCCGGCAGGACTACCGGGTCACCCACGCCCAGACCCTGGCCCCGGACCAGAACCGCACCCACTTCATCGTGTACGGCCACCACGACCTGACCTGGGACCTGCGCGCGTTCCGCTGGGACTACGGGGAGCGGGCCTGGGAGGAGTTGGTCGCGGCGGTGGACTGCACCGCCATCGACTGCATGGACGACCAGCTCGACAACATCGCCGCCACCGGCTATGTCGTCACCCGCATGCGCCATCACCTGCGCCGCTACGACCTCGACCTGACCGCCGTCCCGCACTACCGGGACAAGCGCCTGCGCCCCGGCGGCCCGACCGCCACACGGCGGACGGTCACCGACCGGTACGCCTACCGGGCCGCACCCAGCATCACGGTCACGGTCACCAGCCCGGTGGACGAGACGACCGGAGCGCTCTCCCTGATCAGGATCACCGACCGGGGACGGCACGTGAGTGGGTGGCCCGCTCGGATGCGCAACCAGTTCACCGCCGCGCACCACGCCCACCGGGTGAGCGAGGCGATCCAGGCCTACCTGCGCCGCACCCGCACCTGACACCCCCGGGGCCGCCCCGCACAGGGGCGGGACGGCCCCGACACCCGGCACCCCCGTAGCGCCGAGTCTCGGCTCGGCATGCCCGAAAGGACGCATCCCATGGCTTTCACCCCGCCCTATGACAGGTTCTCCGACGCGGAGATCACGGTGGACCTGCTCGACGACCTAGCTGCCCGGGGACCGGGAGGGTTGATCAGGGTCGCCTACCGCGAGGCCGACTATGCGGTGACCCACTCCCGGCACGAGGACTGGCGGCGCCCCACCGTGGTCGTCTACGGCCACGGCGACCTCGTCTCGGACCTGGTCCACTACCGCGGGGACCTGGAGGAGATCGCCGCCGCGCTCACCGACCACGCCCGCGACGAGACGACCCGGTGGATCGGCCAGAACCTGCACACCTGCCGCCTGCACAAAAAGCTCCGACAGCACCTCAACACGCTCGGCTGGTACATGGACCGGCGCCCCCGGTACAAGACCGGCGAGGACGAGACCCGCTACGTCACCGACCTCCTCACCTGGCGCAACGACCGAAGGTTCACCCTCGCCCTGCGCAGCGCCCGGCGCCGCCCTGAGGACCTCGACGTGACCGTGGACCTGCACTACCAGGACCGGCACCTGACCACCTGGACCGAAACGCTCACCTACGACACCCCAGATCCCCGGTTCACCCGGCTTCTGAAGGACCAGGCCCGTTCGGCCCCGGACACCCGCGCCTGACCCCCGGGGCCGCCCCGCGAGGGGCGGGGCGGCCCCGGGCGACCAACCCGAACCCGCAGAAAGGAACACGTTCACCATGACCACCACCGCTGCTCCGCACCGGTCTGCCGAGCACACCCGCGCCCTGATCCTGGCCGCCCTCACCCACACCTCCGGCCCCGTCACGGTCTCCGCGCTGGCGGAGGAGACCGGGCTGGGCACCTCCACCCTGTCCAAGCACCTCAACACGCTGGGGAAGGAGAAGAAGGCGGTGCGCACCCAGGGCGGGCGCGAGGGGAACAAGCGGCTGCCCGACACCTGGCACGCCGCCCCCGCACCGGCGCCCGCCTCCCCGCAGGAGACCGCCAAGTCCGCCCCGGCCACCTCGTCCCCGGAGGACCCGGCCCCCTCCCAGACGAAAGCGGAGAAGGACAGTCCCGCTCCGGGTAACGGCGACCTGCCCCGCAAGGCGGCGACCGCCGAACCCGCCACCTCGGAGGCGGTGTTCATCGAGGTCGGCGCGCCCAACCCGGTCAGCGGGTCTCCCCGGCTCGCACCCGGAGAACTCAAGGTGATGGTCAAGGCCCTCCTGGACACCTCCCCCGAGGAGGAGTTCACCGCCACCGAGATCAGCCACCTCCTGGGCGGGCGGTCCATCGGCGCGATCCAGAACAACCTCGCCCGCCTGGCCAAGGAGGGGCGCGCGGCGCAGACCGGCGACAAGCCCCGTCGCTACCGCTCGGCCAAGACCGGCAGCTGACCCGCCACCCCGGGGGTGCGGGCCCGAACCAGCCCGCACCCCCATCTCGCTAATACCCCTGGGAGGTATGAGAAGTGTTCATCATGAACCCCTACTGGGACCCCTGCCCCGGATGGGGAACCGCCCTGTTCCTGGCCGGAGCGTGCGTCCTGGTCACCCTCGCCGGAACGGTGGCGCGCACCGCCCGGCTCCTGGACCGCTACTACGTGCAAGGTGACTGGCCCGGCATGGTCCACCACTCCGAGCGCGGACCCGGCACCCTGTGCGGCCACTGCGGACACCACCTGACCGCCCACGACCGCACCACCGGCCGCTGCTGCCACGGCCTGCCCCTGGACCGGCTCGCCGCCATCATCGCCCTCCCGATGCCGCTGATCCTGCGCAGCCTCGTGCAGCAGGCGGGCTGCCCCTGCCGGATCGAACACCGGCGCACCTGACCTCTACCGACGACCGGGTGAAGCCCCGGGACCCGCACCAGCCTCGTGCTGGTGCGGGTCCCGGGGCTTCAGCTTTCTTTCCCGCGAGGTGTCGCATCCCCACCCCTGGCCGACTTCCTCAAGGGCGTCACAACAAAGAAGGAGGAGGGACCCTTTGGGAGAGAAGCCGACCTCGTGGCCCGACACCCCGGGCAGGCCGCCGCTGGCGGTGTGGTCCTGCGGCACCCATGACCACGACACCGAGCAGCGCCTCGTTCCTACCCGGTTGGCCGACCGGTTGGTGGTCGAGTACACCCGCTCCGGACAGGCGGTCGCGGACCTGACCGGCACGCTGACCGTCGCCAGCGCGGCCCTTCAGATTGGGCGCGCCGCCACACCCACCACGACCGGCAACAACGAAGAACCGGGCGAGGAGAGCTCGGAGAAGGTGGGATGGGCCGACCTCGCTGTCCTGCACGTACCCGCCCCCTCCGAACGGGTCCGGCCCGAAGGAGCGTCGGTACGGGCGCGGTTGCTGTTCGCCGCGACCGTGACCCGCCCCGGCGGAATCGTCGCCGTGATCACCGGCCTGGACCACACCCGGACCGGGGCCCTGATCGACCCGGCCCCGGCGGTGGTACGCGCCGCTGCCTGCGCGAACCTGGTCTACCTCCAGCACGTCATCGCGCTGACCGCGCCGATCTGCCAGGGCGGGCTCGGGACCACCGTCCCCGTCCGTGGCCAGGACGACGACTCCGGTTTGGGCTGGTGGGAGAACGACCCCGAGGTGGAGGAGGTGGGGTTGCCGCCGTCGGTGGCCGAGGCCGCGGTGACCGTCACCTCGCCCGCGCACCTGAACATCAGCGTGTTCCGGCTGCGCAGGTCGGCGCACCGCCCCGACGCCGGCCGCTCCGGGGAGGTGGCGGCCTGATGCACCACGAGAACAACGAGGGTTCCGTCTCATCCTCGGCTCCGCGCGTGTCCACGTCGGGAAGGTCGGTGTGGGAGACCGGCCAACAGCAGGCCGCCCGCCAAAGGGGCAACCGGTACTCGCGCCTATCCCTGGAGCACCCCGCGCGCATGCTTCCGGCCATCGCCGCACACGCCATCGCCACCTACACCCGTCCCGGTGATGTGGTGCTGGACCCTATGTGCGGGATAGGCACCACCCTGGTCGAAGCCGCCCACCAGGACCGCCGGGCGGTCGGGATCGAGCTGGAGCCCAAGTGGGCGTCCATCGCCCGGCTGAACCTGGAGACCGCCGCAGTGCAGGGCGCGACCGGGTCAGGCGAGGTGCACACCGGCGACGCCGCCGAGATCGCCGCACGCCTGGCCAAGACCGCGCTCGCAGGGCGGGTGCGGCTGGTAATCACCTCCCCGCCGTACGGGTCGATGACCCACGGCCAGGTCCGTTCCCGTCGCGACGGCGCGGACACGGTGGAGAAGACCGCCTACACCTACTCCCGGGACCGCGACCGGCGCGCCGCCAACCTCGCCTACCAACGGCCGCAAGCGCTCGCGGACTCGTTCGCCCGGATCATGGCGGCCTGCCGGGACCTGCTCGCGCCCGATGGGGTCGTGGTGGTGACCACTCGCCCCTTCCGCAAGGACGGGAAGCTCATCGACTTCCCCGGACAGATCACCCAAGCGTGCCAGGAGGCGGGGCTGGTGCAGATCGACCGGTGCGCCGCCCTGCTGTGCGCGGTCCGCGACGGCGAGGTGGTGGGACGGACCTCGTTCTTCCAGCTTGTCGAGGTGCGCAGGCTCCGCAAGGGCGGAGTACCGGTGCACGTGGTCCAGCACGAGGACGCCTTGGTGTTCACCAACCCGAGCACGCAGAAGAACAAGGAGCGGGAGGTGCGTGCCGCGTGAACACCCCGGACCCCGACCAGACCTCCGAGCCCGAGACGGGAAAGACCAGCATGCCGTTCACCGACACCGCCGGACCCGCGTTGCGTTCCCGGATCATCGCCGACCTGCGAGCCTTGGCGGACTTCCTGGCTGAGAACCCGGACCTGCCTGTCAGCCAGTACACGACGCTGGACATCACCTATTTCCCGCACACCACCACCGACACCGACGCCTTCGCCGAGGTCGCCCACGTGGGGGCCCTGTTGAAGCGGATCCCGGCGTGGGAGGGCGACCACTACATGGTCGAACACCAGCACGGGGCGGCCCGGTACCGGGCGGTCGCCATCCCTGAGCGGGTCAGGGCCGCCCACCGGGCCTGGGCCACGTACACCGGGCACGTCCGACCCGACTGATACCGGCCGGGTAGGGCGGTCGGGGCCGTGTGGGGCGCTGTGGTGCCCCACACGGCCCCACGCCCCCGGACAGGGCCCACGGGGGCCGTCCGGGGGTGTTCAGGGCCGCAGCGGCCGCACAGGCCCGCAAGCGGCATCGGGCCCGGTATCGGCCCAGGTGGGGAGGTGGAGGAGACATCCGTTGGGATTTTTCGATGATCCGCTTGCAATGCTCGCCGAGGTCGAGCGTGGATACGTGGTGCCCCGCGATCGGCGGGGCCGCGCACCGTGTGCGACCAGGGAAAACGAGGTCGGGAACGAGGTGGATGAGGTGAACAGAACCGTGCCAGTGCTGGCCGAGGTCGGTGCCCTGCCCGTGTGGGTCACGCCTGCACACGCGGGGCGGTTGCTCGGGATGAGCCGCACCACCGTCTACCGCCACCTCAACCACGGGACCTTCCCGGTCCCGGTCTACAAGGTGGGCCGCCACTGGCGGATCCCCACCGCTGGTCTCCTTGTTTTCCTCGGCCTGTCCACAACCTGTGGATGCGGTGCGCGCACCACTACCCCGGAGGAGAACGAGGACCGGTGAGCACCGTACGCGAAGGCTCCACCTTCAAACGCTGCACCTGCCGCCACCCCGACACCCACACACCCGTCGGGGCGCGCTGCCCCAAGCTGCGGCGCCGCAACGGCACCTGGAGCTCCACCCACGGCCGGTGGGGCTACCAGATCGAACTCCCTCCCACCGCCGACGGCAAACGCCGCCAGGCCCGCAAGGTCGGCCTGGCATCCCAGGAGGATGCTCTGACGGAGCTCGCCCACATCAAGATCCTGCTCGAAACCGCCCACGGCGACGAACCCGAAACGCTGGTGCGGGTCGCCGACCTCATCCAGACCGCCCTGCGCGCCCGCACACCCCTACCGAACGTTGAGGAAGTGAGGCGGCGGATCAACCTCGGTGTGGACGTGCGCACCACCGTCCCCACGGTGGCGGAGTGGTTGACCGAGTGGTTGAAGGGCAAGCCCGGGCTGGCCGAGGGCACCCGTTCCTCCTATGCCGGGCACCTGCGTAACCACCTCATCCCCCACCTGGGGCAGTTGGCGTTGAACAAGCTCCAGGCCCGCCACGTCGAGGCCATGTTCGCCACGATCGAGGAGAACAACGAGCACGTCCTGGAATGCCGCGAATCCTCCGACCCGCAGGTGCGCGCCCAGGTCAAAGGAAAAAGGGTCACCTCGCTGTCCACCAAGCACCGCATCCGCGCCACCTTGCGCAGCGCCCTGTCGGATGCGGTCCGCTCACCCGAACTGCCCATCACGGTGAACGTCGCCTCCCACGCCCGACTCCCGTCTTGCCCGAGGAAAAAGCCCCTGGTGTGGACCACCGACCGGGTGACGAAGTGGCATAAGGACGGCACCGTCCCCGGTGAGGTCATGGTCTGGACGCCTGACCAAACCACCGCGTTTCTCACCCACGCCCGCAAATACCCCTGGCTCTACGCCCTGTTCCACCTCATCGCCATCAAAGGGCTCCGACGCGGCGAAGCGGTCGGGCTCCCCTGGCGGAACGTGCGACTCACCGATGGACAGGTCGATATCACCACCCAAATCGTGCAGGTGGGGTGGAAGACCATCACGAGTACCCCGAAAAGCGATGCGGGTTCTCGCACCATCACCTTGGATGCCACGACCGTGCGGGTGTTGAAGCGGTGGCGCCGCCACCAGTTGGAGACCAAACTCGCCGCCGGAAAGGACTGGGTGAACAGCGGTTTGGTGTTCACCCGCGAGAACGGCGAGGGGTGGCATCCGGCGGAGGTCACCGACTGGTTCAACCGCATCGGCAGGGCGGCGGACCTGCCCCCGATCGGGTTGCACGGGCTGCGCCACGGAGCCGCCTCCACCGCCCTGGCCGCCGGCGTCGACGTCAAGGTGGTCTCCGCCGAACTCGGCCACGCCACCACCCACTTCACCCAGGACACGTACCAGACCGTGTTCCCCGACGTCGCCAAAGCCGCCGCCGAAGCCACCGCCGCGATGTTCACCGCCAACCGTGCCCCTGCAACACGCTGACGCACCACAACACGCCAGGGCCCTGCACCGTTGCAGGGCCCTTCGGCGTCCGCACCAACAGGGAAAACGCCCGGGGGGCGAACAGCGGCCACGCCGGGGGCGACCCGCCCGCTGGGTTGTGTCAGAGGGCTCAACGCCACAGCAGCACGCTTGTTGAACGGCGGGAGAACGTCACCAACTGCCACAGCATCTGTCACCAGTTTTCCGAGGGGCTGGAGGAACCCGAACGAACCCCAGCTCGGCAGCACCTGAACAGGCAGGACTGCCGAGCTGCAGGGCGTACAGGGGCAGTCAGTAGTAGGCGCCCACAGCCGTCAGGTACAGGGCACAGACGGTTCCGGCGGCACTCGCACCGACCAGAAGAGCACTGGCGGGGCGAGTGCCGCCCCGCCAGGCAATGAAGGCTCCGGCGCAGCCAATGTGCACGGCCACGGACAGGGCCAAGAGCAGCGCAAGCAACTGGAGTACGGACATCAGGGTGCCTTTCTCAGGTGGAGAGGTCCGCCGGTAGGGCGGGTCGTGAGAAAAACTGCCTGTCCGGTGCCGTGTCCTGCAGCTGTCTGCCGTGAAATCAGATCAATCCTCGTCACATGGCTGCTGACAGCCGTAGACTGATCGTGTCCGGTGGGCCCCCTTCCCGGACATCGGACACCGGAAGGGCGGCGATGGGTGCGCAGCCGGACATCTTTGAGGACCTGCGCAAGGTAGGGGCGCTCAAACGCGGCCTGTTGGATCGCAAACCCTCGGACAACGCCCTGGGCAAGCACACCGACGTGCAGGCCTCTCGGGACACGGTCGGGGCCTGGCTGCGTGGGAAGCGCTTCCCCCAGCAGGTGGAACCGCTGCTGGGCGTCCTGGCGCAGATCCGCGCCGAGGCTGCCCGCCGGGATCTGCTGGATAACCCTGCGGACTCCGCCGACGACTGCACCGTCGCCGAGTTGATGGATCCCGACCGATGGCGCGCGTCCTGGGAGGCCGAACAGCGCCGCCGGATACAGGCCAACCAGGACTCCGCCCGACGCCAGAGCGCCCACGCGGCTCTGGAGAAGAACGAGCGGCGAGCCCGCCAGGCGGCTCTGGCTGACCGACCACGCCCAGTGGGCTCCTGGTCGGCGCAGCGCCTCGGAGTGCACCCGGCCATCCCAGGCCACTCCGCGGGGGCGCAGCAGAGCGACTTCGTTCTTCCCCGGTACGTGCCCCGTCCCCACGACGCCGAATTGCGCGCCCACCTGACCGCCGCGGCGGCCGAGGGGGCGCGGCCGCAGATGGTGGTGGTGCGAGGAGCATCATGCACCGGCAAGACCCGCACTGCCTACGAAGCCGTGACCGCAGCCGCGCCCAACGACTTCGATCTGCTCTTTCCCGCCGACGCCGAGGGGCTACTCGCGGCCTTGGCTGCTGACGCGGTGGGACCGCGCACCGTACTGTGGCTCAACGAAGCCCAGGAATACCTGGACGGGCCCGTAGGTGAGGCGGTCGCAGCCGCACTGCTGCGCCGCTTGGACGCTGCAGGTCCCCTCCTCGTGATCGCTACCTTGTGGCCCGAGCATGCCCAGGCCCTTACCCAGCGCCCTGCCCCGGGCACGGAGGACCAGCACAGCAACGCCCGGAAACTACTCAGCCAGGCCCGCTACATCAATGTCCCCGGATCTTTCGCTGAGCACCTGAGCGTGGCGCGTGAAGTAGCCCACCACGATTCGTCCCTGGCCGAAGCGGTGGAGAGCGGTGCAGCTGATCTCACCCAGGTGCTGGCCGCCGGCCCGGATCTGGTCGATCACTACGAGCACCCGGCCGGGCAACATGGTGTCTACGGCCAGGCGTTGATCAGCGCTGCCATGGACGCCTACCGCCTGGGTGTGACGGGGCCGCTGACATTGGACTTTCTCCAGGCGGCGGCTCCCGGTTACCTCACCGACATCGAACGCGGTGGCGCCGCCCCAGACTGGTTCGCTGGCGCTCTGGCCTACGCCTGCACGCTGGTCAAGGACACGGCCCGGCCCCTGCAGAATGTGCCCCGCTCCACGGGGATGGGGGCGCTTCCGAATGTGGTGCTCCTGACCGATTTCCTCCGGCAGCACGGTCGCCGCAGTCGCCACACCCTGTGTCCTCCCACGTCTTTTTGGGACGCGGCTATGGCCCACATGAGCGACCCGGCCGACCTCAACAGGCTGGCCCGCGCTGCCAAGTCGCGATGCCGGTACCGCCACAGCGCCCGGCTGTCCTGTGCCTCCATTGAGGCCGGGAACGTCGGAGCCACAGCGGATCTGGCCCTGTTGCGGCTGAAGGCGGGGGACCGGGAGGGGGCGGAGGGGCTTCTCCAGAGCGCTGCCGAAGCCGGGAACACCAGAGCCCTGACGGCACTGGCCCGGTTGTGGGAAAAGGCAGGGAACCGGGAGGGGGCCGAGCGACTGCTCCAGAGTGTCGCTGAAGCCGGGGACCCTCTCGTCCTCATGCATTTGTCTCGGTTGCGGGAGGAGGCCGGGGACCGAGAGGGGAGCGAGCAGCTTCTCAAGAGAGCCGCCGAAGCCGGGACCTTCGACGTCGTGACTGAGTTGGTCTGGACATGGGAGCAGGCCGAAGGCTGGGAAGTAGTCGAACAGTTCGCCCTCCAGGCCCTGGACCTTGAGAACACCCTCATAACGCAGTTAGCCCAGCTAATGGAGGGGGCCGGAGACCAAGCTCTCGGGTCCGGGGAGCCTTTCACCTTGACGGTACGGGCCCGGTTGCGGGAGGCGGCCGGGGACCGAGAGGAGGCCGAGCGGCTTCTCAAGAGCGCCGTCGAGGCCGGTGAGCCTCTCGCCCTCACACGGCTGGCCCTGCTACTGGAGGAGACCGGAAAACACCAGGAAGCCGAACTGTACGCCCATCTAGCTCTCGGGGTCGGGGATCCGCTCAGCCTCACACAGCTAGCCCTGCGACTGGAGGAGTCAGGGGACCGGGAGGGGGCCGAACGGCTTCTCAAGAGCGTCGCCGAAGCCGGACACACCAGAGCCCTGACTGAGTTAGCTCGGTTGCGGGAGGAGGCCGGAGAACACGAAGCAGCCGAACAATTCACCCTCCAAGCCCTCAACGCCGGGAGAACTTCTGCCCTGGCGGCATTGGCCCGGTTACGGGGAGGGTCACCGAAGGCGTATCAGCGCTACGGGCTGAAGCCGGACGGGGCTCTGGCCGAGTCGTGGGAGTGGCCAGAGCCGCGCACTGTGTGACAGAGAGCGAAACATTCTCTGTCACACAGGAGGCAGGAGGGCTCTACTGCCCCGGCTACAGGCCCGAGGAACTGCGTTCCCACCTCTATCACCTGAGCAATGGTGACAAGTGCTGTTGCGACCGGTGACAGGCTTCTGTCGCTCAGCGCCCAGGGCCGGAGCGACATGACAACGAACGCGGCGGAGGAGCGCGGGGCGAGGGTGCTCGGGAGGTGGGAGGCACGGTCAAGACAAAAGAGCGAGCTTCGAGCAATCGGCGGGGGCCTGGAACGAGAAAAACCCAGGACCGAGACCTTGCAAAAGGCCTCTGACCTGGGGTTTTGTGGGTAGGCCCCCAGGGGCTCGAACCCTGAACCCACGGATTAAAAGTCCGTTGCTCTGCCAATTGAGCTAGAGGCCCGTGGCATGACCCGCCTGACCAGGGGGTTCACCACCGAGGGCTGAGTCTACCGGATACCACCGGGGGCACACAGCCGAGTATTCCCCCGCGCGCCCGGCGGGAAGGGGGCTCCCGTGCCCCTTGACCCTGACACCGTGTCAGCCCCGAACGTGGAGGTGTCATGTTCACCATCGGAGAGTTCGCCTCGATCGGGCGGGTGAGCGTGCGGATGCTCCGGCACTACGACCGGATCGGTCTGCTCGCCCCGGCCCGGGTCGACCCCGTGACCGGGTACCGGTTCTACGAGGTCGGGCAGCTGACGCGGCTGAGCCGCATCGTGCAGCTGCGCGGCTTCGGCCTGGGGCTGGAGGACATCGCGCGGATCGTGTGCGGTGACCCCGATCCTCGGCTGGAGCGGGAGATCCTGGAGGCGGCCGGGGAGAGCATCCGGCGGGAGATCGCCGAACGCCGCGCCCGGCTGGCGAGGGTCGAGGCCTACCTCCGGCGCAGGGAAGGGGTCCCCGCCATGTCCACGTCCGACACCATCACCGCCGAGCTGCGCCGGGTGGAGCCGCAGCGGATCGCCACGCTGACCCGCACGGCCCCCGGCCACGGGCCGGAGAACGTCGGCCCCGTGGTCGGCCCGATGTTCCCCGAGGCCGCCGGCGCCCTGGCGGCCGCCGGGGTCGGCGACCACGGCCCCGGGGTCGCGTTCTACGGCTACGACGAGTCCGCCGGGGACGGCATCACGGTCACCGCGGGCTTCGTGCTCCCCTCCCGGGTGGAGGGGGTGCCCGGGCTGGAGGTGTCCGAGCTGCCCGGCGGCGAGGCCGCCGTCACCACCCACCGGGGCGAGGTCGCCGGCATCGGGGAGACCTGGGCGGCGCTGGTCGACTGGGTGCGTGAGCAGGGCCTGGAGCTGGCCGGGGTCTGCCGGGAGGTGTACTGGACCCCCGGCGACCGCCCGCAGGAGGAGTGGGTGACCGACCTGGTGCAGCCGGTGCGCCGGGCACCGTAGGGAGTATCCGAAAGGCGTGGCCGGTGGCGGCCCAGTGCGCCCTACGACCGTCCGGGGCGGCGGCGCCGCGCCGGGCCGCCGCCGGGAAAACCGATGGTCGGCGCAGGTCCGGTGTGCGAGGCTGCCGGGCATGAACGACGCCCGTACCGACCTGTTGCAGCGCCAGTTCGACCTCACCTGGGGTCTGCTGGAGTACCACCTGGACCGCCTGGTCCCCGAGGAAGTCCTGTGGGAGCCCTCGCCCCTCTGCTGGACGATGCACCGCTCCGGGGACGGCTGGGTCCCCGACTGGGCCGACTCCGAGCCCGACCCGATCCCCGTCCCCACCATCGGCTGGGTGACCTGGCACATCGGCTGGTGGTGGGGCGTCACCCTGGACCACCTGTCCGGACGGGTCCCCCGGGACCGGGAGGCGGTGGCCTGGCCCGGCCCGGACGGTGTGGTGGAGTGGCTGTCCGCGCTGCGCGGCGAGTGGGCCGCCGTACTACCGACCGTGTCCCTCGACGCGCCCGCCCCCTTCCCGTGGCCCGAGGGCTCGGGGATGACGGTGGCAGACACGGCGGCGTGGGTCAACGCCGAGCTGATGAAGAACGCCGCTGAGCTGGGCCAGCTGCGGCTGCTGCGGGCGGCCTCCTCCGCGAAGCCGTAGGGCCGGCCGGGCCTCCTCAGCCCGTCCGCGGATTCGGCCTCGGGGTCTCGACCGCTTCCGGACCGCGGGAGGACACGCACGGCCGACGACCCGGCGCACCTTCCACCCTGCCCCGCCCCTACCACCCCCCGCCCGGCCGCCCCGGTCGTCGCCCCGCCGCCCCGCGCGCCGGCGACCGGGGCGGTCGGGCGCTCTCCGTGCACAGCACCCGCCCCGGGGCGGTACTCCCCGGGGCGCCCGCCGCCGTGCCCGGCCCCCAGGGCCCCCGGCCGAGGGCTCCGGGCTCCACCAGGGCGGACACCCGGTTCGGACGACCGTTCCGACCCCCGCCCGGCGGTGGCATTCGATTGCCTTATATGTCCATTTGCTACCCATATACACGAAAAGCCCAGATCCACCCCCGAAGACCCGACCCCACCACGGCCACGGGTCCCGTGATTATGGTTCACCTTTCAACTTCTTCATTCCCGAAAGGAATGAGGCACCCCCGCCCCCCATGGAGCCGCACCCCCTCCCCCACCAGCCCCCTCTACCAGAACCCCCACCAGCACGGGGATCCGCGAGAACCTCACCCATTTCCCAAATATGTGAAACACATCACAATTTGCCCTCGAGAAAACCCCAGGTGGCCACACCGGACCCACCCCTGAACACAGCGGACAAAGGACTAATGGCGGAGACCGATGGGACCCTTGTGCACTAAAGTCTTCTTCCCATGAGGGAAACAGCGGTACGCGACCCCGCGGACACCCTCGCCCGGCGACCCGACAACACCGAACTGGCCCGGGCCCTGTCCGCCCAACTCGGCCTTGACCTGGCGCCTCGCGAGTTCACGCTCGCCGACGGCGTCCGGGTCGGCGTCGACTGCGCCGACGGAGACCCGCCGAGCCTGCTGGTGCAGTGCTCGCCCTTCGCCGGCCAGGTGAAGTCGTCCCAGCGGAACAAGGTCATCGCCGACGCCTTCAAACTGTCCTGGATCCGGGACACGCACTTCCCCGAGGCGCGGGTGCTGCTGGTGCTGGGCGAACCCATGGCCCGGCTGTTCGGCCGGGGCGCCTGGCTGCCCAGCGCCTTCGCCACCCACCGGATCACCGTCGCCCTACTGGACGCGGACCTACGAGTACGCGTCCTCGATATCGGTACGTGACGGAGCCTTCATACAGAGTTAATACCGGCTCCCTAACGTCAACGTCTCAACCCGTCACACGACCCCCGCGGGCCGTCGATCCCCGATCTTCCACCCGCTCTCCAACCGCCAGCCCCCGGTTCGCCGTACCCGGGGAGCGACAGGAGGGTGCCCCCGTGGATTTCTCGACCGTGACAGCCGGACCGCCGTCCGGCCCCCCACTCCCCGACGCGGACTGAGCCGCCGTGCGCGTCTCCGACACGCCCCGGACCCGGACCGCCGCCCCGTGCCCGCACGTGCGCACCCAGGACGGGGAGCCGTCATGACACCTCTCTCGGACGGTCTCGGCATCCGCATCCGCGGCCTCACCAAGACCTACGACGGCGGCGACCCCGCCCACCCGGCCCTGCAGTCGGTGGACCTGGACATCGGGGTCCGCCGCTTCGTCAGCCTCATCGGCCCCAGCGGCTGCGGCAAGTCCACCCTGCTGCGGGTGATCGCCGGGCTGGAGGACCACGACTCCGGAGAGGTCTCGCTCTTCGGCTCCACCCCCAGCGCCCTGTGCGCCGCCAAGGGGGTGGGCCTGGTCCCGCAGACCCCGGCCCTGCTGCCCTGGCAGACCGTGCGCCGCAACATCGTCCTGCCCCGGCGGGTCAACCGCCGCGCCGGGGCCGACGGGGAGGACCCCGACGACCTGCTGCGGGCGGTGGGCCTGTCCGACGTGGCCCACCGGTACCCGCACGAGCTCTCCGGCGGCCAGCGCCAGCGGGTGGCCATCGCCCGCGCCTTCGGCCTGCGCCCCCGGCTGCTGCTCATGGACGAGCCCTTCTCGGCCCTGGACGAGTTCACCCGCGAGGCCCTGCGGTTGCAGCTCCTGGGCCTGTGGCAGCGCCGCGCGACGACGGTCGTCTTCGTCACCCACTCGGTGCGCGAGGCGGTCACCCTCTCCGACGAGGTCGTCGTCATGTCCGCCCGGCCCGGCCGCGTGCACGAGGTGCTGCCGATCGACCTGCCCCGCCCCCGGGACGCCGAGGTCGTGACCGGGCCGCGCATGCACGCCCTGGAGGACCGCGTCCGCGCCTCCCTTCAGTCCGCCTGGGAAAGCGGAGCCGCCCCCGACGACCTCGTCCGGCTATGAGCGAGAGCACCCAGATGACCGCGACCGCCCCCCTGCGCCACGCCCCCGACCGCCCCGGGCCGACGCCCGGCCCGGGCGCCGCTCCCGCCCGGCGCCGCGCCCGGCCGCGCGGCCCCCTGCACCCGGCCACCTGGATGCCCACGGCCTTCGTCGTGGTGCTGCTGGGCATGGGCTGGTCGGCGGTGGCCGCCGAGCACCCCTACATCCTGCCCCGGCTCGCCGACGTGGGGGCCACCCTGGCGGACCGGCCCGAGATCTTCCTCGCCAACGCCTGGAGCACCCTGTCCATCGCCCTGATCGGGGTGGCCTGCGGGGCGGGCACCGCGTTCGTCCTGGCCCTGCTCATGTCCGAGATCCCGGTGGTGCGGCGCGCCCTCATGCCGCTGGCCGTCGTCCTCAACGTGACCCCGGTGGTCGCGCTGGCGCCCGGGCTGGTGGTGGCGTTCGGGTTCGGCCTGGCCCCCAAGGTCATCGTCACCGCGATCATCACGTTCTTCCCCGTGCTGATCAACGTCGCCACCGGGCTGCGCGCGGTCCCCGAGCCCGTCCTGCACGTGTTCCGGACCCTGGACGCCTCCCGCCTGGAGGTGCTGTGGCGGCTGCGCATCCCCTACGGCCTGCCCTACACCCTGGCCGCGCTGCGCGTGGTCATGCCGCTGTCCATCGTGGGCGCCGTGGTCGCCGAGTTCGTGGCCGCGGGCAGCAGCGGCGGGCTCGGCACCCTGATCCGCACCTCCGCCTCCTCGGCGCAGCTCGACTCCGTCTACGCCGCGATCGCCTGCCTGGCCACCATGGGCGTGCTCATGCTGGCGCTGGTCTCGGCCGTCGAGCGCCGCGTGCTCTTCTGGCACGAGTCGCAGCGCACCCGCGCCTCCCGCCGCACCCGCGCCCCCCAGCGCACCGACACTTCCCGTCCCCGTAGATCCCACGTCGCACAACGAACGGAAGAGCCCCCCAGATGACCACCCCCACCACACCCCTGACCCGGTACCTCGGTGCCGCGGCCCTGGCGGCGTCCGTGCTGGCGACCGCCGCCTGCGGCGGCTCCGAGGCCGCGGCCGAGCCCCCCGCCGAGTCCGAACTCGCCATCAACGAGGAGCGGTGCTCCACCAACCGGGACGCCGGCACCATCACCTACATCTCCGGCTACTTCTACCAGGCCTCGGTGAGCCAGCTGGAGGTGTTCGCCGCCGAGAGCCTGGGCTTCTTCGACGCCGTCTGCCTGGACGTGGAGATCCAGGGCGGTGTCGGCGACATCATGGCCAACTCGCAGCTGGTGTCGGCGGGCACCGCCCACTTCACGCCGATCGCCAACGAGGCCGAGGTCGTCCAGGCCAACCAGGAGGACCACGACGTCATCGGCATCGCCACCTACGGGCACGTGCCGATCGCCTCCCTCCTGACCGGCCCCGACGTCGAGGACCTCAAGGAGCTGGAGGGCCAGACCATGGGCCGGCCCGGCATGCTGGCCGCCCCGCTGGAGGCGATGCTGAACGCCGCCGGGGTCGACGTGGAGTCCATCGAGCAGGTCGAGTCCGGGTACGACCCGAGCGTCCTGCCCCGGGACCAGGTGCAGGCGCTGACGGCCTTCCGCTCCAACGAGCCCCACCAGCTCGACGCCATGGGCGAGGAGTACCGGGAGTGGCTGCCCGAGGACTTCGGCGTGGTCGGCTCCTTCGGCGTGATGGCCACCAACCCGGAGTGGGCGGCGCAGAACCGGACCGTCGTCGAGGACTTCCTGCGGGCGATCGGCAAGGCGTTCGAGTACTGCGGTCAGGAGGAGAACGAGCGCGAGTGCGTGGAGTACGCCGCCGCGCTGGACCCGACCGGCGAGTTCGACGTCGACCACAACCTCCAGGTCTGGGCCTCCGAGAGCGAGCTGGTGCGCGCCTCCACCCCCGACGAGACCGCCGTCGGCTACATCGACCTGAACCTGACCGAGGCCGAGACGCAGAACCTGGTCGACAACGGCGTGCTCGATGACATGCCCGACCTGGAGCCCCTCTTCGAGCCGCACTACCTGGAGGCCGTGTACGTCGCCGGGAACGTGAGCTGGCCCGCCGAGGAGGAGAAGGAGTAGCGCTCCCGAGCAGTACCCCCCACACCACGGGGAACGGCCACGGGCACCGGGGCGACGGCCCCGGTGCCCCCCCTATTCATTCAGAGCGAGGGAACCGAGTTGTCAGAATCTGGCGGGACACCGGCCGCCGACACCGAGTACGGGATCTTCCTGCCCATCGGCAGCGGCGGGTGGATCGTCTCCGAGACCGCACCGCACCCGGAGGCGACCTACGCCTACAACCGCCGGGCCGCGGTCCTGGCCGAGCAGTACGGGCTGGACTTCATCATGTCCATGGGCAAGTGGCGCGGCTACGGCGGCGCCACCGACCACTGGGGCCGGACCCTGGAGTCCATCACGATGATGGCGGGCCTGGCCGAGGCCACCGAGCGGGTC
This sequence comes from Nocardiopsis sp. MT53, assembly GCF_019598965.1. NCBI lineage: Bacteria > Bacillati > Actinomycetota > Actinomycetes > Streptosporangiales > Nocardiopsidaceae > Nocardiopsis > Nocardiopsis sp. MT53. The sequence goes on from NZ_CP080599.1 coordinate 1,752,724, forward strand.
AAGGTGTGGGCGACCGTCCACACCAACCTGTTCCACCCGGCGATCGCCGCGAAGATGTTCACCACCCTTCAGGAGATCGCGGGCGGCCGCGCCGGGATGAACATCGTCGTGGGCGCCTACGCCAAGGAGTTCGCCCAGATGGGCCTGTGGGACGAGTCCCTGGCCCACGGCGACCGCTACCGCTGGACCGAGGAGTGGACCTCGGTGCTGGAGCGGCTGTGGTCGGAGCAGGCGGTGGACCACGACGGCGAGTACTTCCGCCTGGACGACTGCCGGTCGCTGCCGCACCCCGCGACCCGGCCGACGCTGATCGCCGCGGGCCGCTCCGAGGCGGGCCTGGACTTCCAGTCCCGGCACTGCGACGGCTCGTTCCTCACCGCCCAGGACCTGCCGGGCCTGCGCGACGCCTGCCGGGACGTCAAGCTGCGCGCCGAGAAGCAGGGCCGGAGCATCCGCACCTACTCGATGCTGACGGTCGTCATGGCCGACACCGACGAGGAGGCCGAGGCCCGCAGGCTGGAGTACGGGCGCGGCGCGGACGTGGAGGCGCTGGTCAACATGAAGGTGTCCTGGGGGCTGCCGCAGGACAAGGCGCTGTCGCTGACCGCCGAGCGGCCCGAGGACGAGGCGTTCCAGACCCCGTTCGTCACCGGCTCCCCGCAGACCGTGGCGGAGCGCATCCGGGAGATCGTCGAGTTCGCCGGGCTGGACGGCCTGATGCTGATCTTCCCCGACTACCACACGGACCTGGCGGACTTCGGAGAGCGGGTGATGCCGCTCCTGCGCCCGGCCGGCGCCCGGGGGGAGGGGTGACCGCCGCCTCCCTCGTCGACACCGCGGGACACCGCCGCCCGGCGCCCGGACCGGCTGGGGAGGCGGCCGTGCTCGTCGTGGACACGCAGCGGGACTTCGCCGCCCCGGAGCGGCCGCCCCGGTCGGACGCGGGCGCCCGGGAGCGGATCGACGCCGCCCTGGCCGGGACCCGGCTGCTGGTCGACCGGGCCCGCGCGGCGGGGGTCCCCGTGGTGTGGACCCGCCTCGTGCAGGACCCGGACGAGCCGTGGGACTCCTCGCGGTGGCTGCGCGGTCTGGCGGACCTCCCGCCGGAGCGGGCGGCCGCCGAGGAGCCGTGCCTGGCGGGCACCCCGGGCCCGGAGTGGTTCGGGGCGGCACCGCTCGACGGCGAGGAGGTGGTGGACAAGCGCCGCTACTCGGCGTTCCACGGCACCGACCTGGTCCGCATGCTCTACTCCGCCGGGGTCTCCTGGCTGGTGGTGTGCGGGCTCACCACGGACTGCTGCGTCGACGCCACCGCCCGGGACGCCTTCCAGCACGGGTTCCGGGTGGTGGTGGCGGCCGACGCCGTCGGCACCTACGAGCAGGCCCGGCAGGACGCGGCGCTGGAGGGGCTGGCCCGGCACGCCGCGGTGGTGGCGACGGTCGACGCCGTCACCGGGCTGTGGCGGGCCGGGGGTTGACGCTCCCGGGCCCCGGGTAGTCACCCCGTGCGCTGCGGGAGGGGCCCGCGGCGCACGGGGGAGGGACCATGGGGGTCGAACGCGGCCTGGCAGGCCTGCGCCGGATCCTGGAGGGCATCGACTTTCCGGCGGACAAGGACCGCATCGTGGCCGCCGCGCTGGAGGCGGGCGGCGACGAGGAGGTCGTGAGCGCGCTGCGGGCGATGCCGCCCGCCGACTTCTACGAGGCGGAGGAGGTCCTGCGGGCGGTCCCGCTGCCCGAGGCCGAGCCGGGCTCGCACACCGAGTCCGCCCGCGCCCAGGAGCGCCCGCAGCGCTGAACACCGCGGCCGGGCTCCACCACCGGGTCCCGGCCGCTCCCCTGCGCGCCCGCCGTCCATCGGTGTCAGTCGTAGACGCCGGAGCGGTGCCCCACATGGACGACCCACACGATGAGCCGGTCGTGCTCCACGGTGTAGATGACCCGGTAGTCGCCCACTCTGAGGCGTCGCACCTCGGGAGAGCCGACCAGGGCCGTGGTGCCGAAGCCCAGAGGGTCGGCCTCCAGTTCGGTCAGTTTGCGGAACACGCTCATGGCCACGGTGCGGGGCAGCTTGCGCAGCTCCTCCCGGGCCTCGGGGCGGAAGATCGTCCTGTAGGTCACTCCGGCCCTTCCAGGATCTCCGCCATGACCTGCTCCATCGGGATACCGGGAGAGGGGTCGGCCATGCGCTCCCTGACGAGGCGCAGGATCTCCTGCTCCTCCAGCCGCTGGTAGCGGCGGAGCATCTCGATGGGGACCACGGCCGCGACCTCACGGCCTCTTCGGGTGATCACCGTCGGGGAGTCGTCTCTGTCGGCTCTGTCGACGACGTCGGCGATGTGGTCGCGCACCTGGCGAATGGTCTCCACCTGAACCTCGTTCATGGAACCGAAGGTACCATGTGTACCTTTGGTACACCGGGGATTCCGGCGGCTTCCCGGACCCTCCCCGGGGGTCCACTCCTGCGGGTGGCGGAGGATGGGGGGATGAACATCCCCGAGGCCGAGGTGGACATCACCCCCGGGCTGGTCCGGCGGCTGCTGGCCGACCAGCACCCGGACCTGGCCGGCCTCCCCCTCACGCCGGTCGCCAACGGGTGGGACAACACGATCCTGCGGCTGGGCGACGCGCTGGCCGTGCGCCTGCCGCGCCGGGAGCGGGCCGCCGCGCTCGCCCGCAACGAGCAGCGGTGGCTCGGGGCGATCGCCGCGCGCCTGGGCACCCCGGTGCCCGCGCCCGTGCGGGTCGGCGCCCCCGGGCGGGACTACCCCTGGCACTGGTCGGTCGTCCCCTGGTTCGAGGGGCGCACGGCCGCCGAGGTCCCCGTCGCCGGGCGGGACGTGCTGGCCGCGCCGCTGGCCGACTTCGTCGTCCGGCTGCACGTGCCCGCGCCCGCGGAGGCACCCGCCAACCCCTTCCGGGGCGTGCCGCTGGCCGCCCGGTCCGCCGGGTTCCACCGGCGGCTGGAGGCCGCGGACCCACCCCGCCGGGAGCTCCTGGCCGGGCTCTGGGACGGCCTGGCCGCCGCGCCCGTGTGGTCCGGCCCGCCGCTGTGGCTGCACGGCGACCTGCACCCCGCCAACCTCCTGGTGTCCCCGGACGGAAACGGACCGGCCGCGGTCCTCGACTTCGGCGACCTGACCGCCGGCGACCCGGCCACCGACCTGGCCGTCGCCTGGATGCTGTTCGGCCCCGCGGGCCGGGCCGCGTTCCGCGCCCGGGTGGACGCGGCGGGCACCGTCGACGCGCACGTGTGGGACCGGGCCCGCGCCTGGGCGCTGCTCTTCGGCGTCCTGCTGTCCGCCCACTCCGACGACGCCCCGACACTGGCGGCGATCGGCGCGCATACCCTGGACCAGGTCGTCCTGGAGGAGGACACCGCGGAGGTGGACCATGGCTGAACCCGGACGCACCCTCAAGTCCCTGCTGGACGCCCTCGACGAGTCCGTGCACGGCCTCATGGCGGCCCCGCGCGGCCTGGGCGCGGTGGTGCGCTCGGTCACGGTCGTCGACGACGCCGCACCGCTGCCCGTCGGCACGCTGGCGGTCGTCCCCGGCGAGGAGGCCGACGCCCTGGCCGACCGGAACCCCGAGGGCGTCGCGGCCGTGGCCGTCACCGGCGTCCCGGACGGGGGCGCGGAGCGGCTGCGGGCCCTGGGGCTGCCCGTGCTGTCCGTCGACCCCCGGCTGACCGGCAAGGAGTTCGCCGACCTGGTCCGCGCGGTCCTGGACACGCCCGGCGACGAGCCCCGGCACCGCGACCTGTTCTCCCTGGCACAGACGGTGGCCACGCTCACCGGCGGCCTGGTCAGCATCGAGGACTCCGCCGGGGCGGTCCTGGCCTACTCCGCAGCTGACGAGGGGGCCGACGAGCTCCGGAGGCGGACCATCCTGGGGCGCGGCTGCCCGGAGTCGTTCCTGGCGCACCTGCGGGCGTGGGGGGTCAACGAGCGCCTGGCCGCCGGAGAGGTGGTGGAGGTGGCCGAGCGCCCCGACCTGGGGGCCGAGCGCCGCCTGGTGGTGGGCGTCCTGGCCGGGGGCCGGATGCTGGGCAGCATCTGGGTGCAGATCGGCGACGCGCCCCGGCCCGCCGCGACCACCCGTGTCCTGCTCGGCGCCGCCCGGCTGGCGGCGACCCACCTGATGCGCACCCACGGCGCCCGCTCCGGCGGCGATCCCGCGGAGCTGGCGGTCGGGCTGCTCACCGGCGCGTTCGACACCGACGCCCTCGCCCGCCACCTGGGCGCCGACCCCGGCACCCCGGTGTCCGTGATCGCCCTGGCCCTGCGTGAGGAGGCCGGGCAGGGGGGCTGGCTGCTGGACCGGGCGACGGAGACCGCTTCGGTGTACGCCGCCTCCTACCGCAGCGACGCCCTGGTCATCCCGGCCTGCGGGCTGCTGTACCTGCTCATGCCCGCGCCGTCGGGGAACCCCGCCCCCGCCTCGTGGGTCCGCGACCTGGTCACGGCCCTGCGGCAGAACCTGGGCACCCCCGTGCAGGCCGCCCTGGCCGGGGTCGCCCCGCGGATGAGCGCCGTGCCCTCCCTGAAGAAGGTCGCCAGCCGCACCCTGGACGTGGTCCGGGACCGGCCGGAGCTGACCGTCACGTCCTTCGAGGAGGTCCGCTCCTCGGTCGTGCTGCGCGAGCTCATCGACGACCTCGCCGAGCGCCCGCACCTGCGCGACGTCCGCCTGGACGGCCTCGACGAGGAGCAGTGCCGCTCCCTGGCGGTGTACCTGGACACCTTCGGCGACGTCACCCGGGCCGCCGAGCTGCTGCACGTCCACCCCAACACTCTGCGCCACCGCATCCGCCGTATCCGTACCCTGACCGGGCTGGACCTGGACGACGCCGACCAGCGGCTGCTGGCGTCCCTGACGCTGCGCGCCCGCAGGTGAGGTGGAGATCCGGCCACCGCCGGATCTCCGACCGGTCACGGGGCGGGCGGCCGGACGCCCCGCGGGGCCCCGATTGTCGTTCCCGACACCGCCGGGGCCCTCATATCGTCCGTCCGCACAACGGTGATCCGTGCCACCGCGTTCTAGGCTCCGGCGTACTCGCGGTTCTCCCCGGGCCGCGGAACCCCATCTGACCAGGAGTGATCGGACATGAGCACGGAGACCGCGCGGCCCGGGCCGCCCAGGACGAAAGTCCTCGTCGCGAGTCTGACCGGAAGCACCATCGAGTGGTTCGACTTCTTCCTCTACGGGACCGCCTCGGCCCTCATCTTCAACAAGTTCTTCTTCCCGTCGGACGACCCGCTCGTCTCGCTGATGCTGTCGTACCTGACGTTCTCGCTGACGTTCTTCATCCGCCCGCTGGGCGGCGTGGTGTTCTCCCACATCGGGGACAAGATCGGCCGCAAGAAGACCCTGGTCATCACCCTGTCCCTGATGGGCGGGGCCACGATGCTCATCGGCCTGCTGCCGACCTACGAGACCATCGGCATCCTCGCGCCGATCCTGCTCATCCTCCTGCGCATCGTCCAGGGCCTGGGGATCGGCGGCGAGTGGGGCGGCGCGCTGCTGCTGGCCTACGAGTACGCGCCGGCGAACAAGCGCGGCCTGTTCGGCAGCGTCCCGCAGATGGGCATCACCCTGGGCATGCTGCTGGCCAGCCTGGCCCTGACCCTGATGTCCCTGCTGCCCGACGCCCAGTTCGAGGCCTGGGGCTGGCGGGTGCCGTTCGTGGCGAGCATCCTGCTGGTGCTGCTCGGCCTGTGGATCCGCGCCGGGATCGACGAGACCCCCTCCTTCCAGAAGGCCAAGGAGGAGGGCACCGTCGCCAAGCTGCCCGTCGTGGAGACCTTCCGCTACCACTGGCGCGCGGTGCTGGTGGCCGTGGGCGCCAAGGTCGTGGAAACCGCCCCCTTCTACATCTTCGGCACCTTCGTGGTGAGCTACGCCACGGGCACCCTGGACTTCGAGAACACCGAGGCCCTGAACGCGGTCACCGTCGGCGCGATCGTCGCCAGCGTGCTGATCCCGGTCTCGGGCGCCCTGTCGGACCGCTGGGGTCGCCAGCGCGTCTACCTGGCCGGCGCCGTCCTGCTGGCCCTGTTCATCGCCCCGTACTTCCTCATGCTGGGGACGGGCAGCACCGCCCTGCTGGTCCTGGCCACCGTCCTGGGTCTGGGCGTGTTCTGGCCGCCGGTGACCGCCACCATCGGCACCCTGTGCTCGGAGATCTTCTCCACCCAGGTCCGCTACACCGGCGTCACCCTCGGGTACCAGATCGGCGCCGCCCTGGCCGGCGGCACCGCCCCGCTGATCGCCACCTGGCTGCTGTCGAGGTACGACGACTCGTGGGTGCCGATCGCCGGGTACCTGGTGTTCACCGCGGTCATCTCGATCGTCGCCGTGTCGCTGGCCCGCAAGGCCTCCCGCGCCGAGCGGCACGAGGCCGCGCCGGCCGGCGACTGACCCACCAGGGCCCTCCGGGGCCCTCCCCGCCGCCCCGGGCCGGACGGACCCGGGGCGGCGGCGCGCTCAGTCCAGGGAGCGCACGAGTCCGGCGATCTCCTCGGGGACCTCGTAGGGGGCCAGGTGCCCCGCCCCCTCCAGCACGGTGACCTCGGAGTCCAGCAGCCGACGGGCGGGACCGTGCAGGCGGGCGGGCGAGTAGAAGGCGTCCTCGGAACCGGTGGCCACGACCACCGGGGTGTCCTCCCAGGGGCGCAGGCACTCCATCGGCAGCGGCCCCGGGGCCAGGCTGGTCCGGCAGTGGCGTCCGACCAGGGTCATCCACGGCGCCAGCGGGTGCACCGCCGTCCCCCGCGCCCTGGACGTGTACCCGGGCCCGCTCATGTAGTCGAGCAGGCGGGTGCTCTTGTCGTCGCGCGGCCCGATCATCCACGGCAGGGTGACCCGCATCAGGTCCGAGTTCACCGGCGCCGCCGTCAGGCCCGCCGGGCCGACCATCACGACGGCGCGGACCAGCTCGGAGGGTCTGGCGGAAAGCGCCACGGCGGCGCCCAGCGAGTGGGCGAGCACGGTCGCCGGGCGGCCGGTGAGCATCGGCAGGATCTCGTCGAACCAGGCGCCGTAGGCGGACGCCCGGCCCGAGCGGGGGCGCAGCCCCTCGCTGAGGCCGGGCTGCCCGGGCAGGTCGACCAGGGTGACCGCGCGGTCGCGGGCCAGGACCCTGGCCAGGTCCACCGAGGTCGCGGAGTTGAAGTTGGTGCCGCCGAGGAAGACGACCGGCGGGGCGTCCCCGCCCGGGGCGGTGAAGGCGCGGGTGGTGCCCAGGCCGGTGCCGAGCGGGGGCAGCGCGGTGAGCGCGGGCCAGGAGGCGAGCCGCTCCTCGCACCAGGTCCGGATCTCGCGGGCGCCGGTCTCGGAGCGGTAGACGTGCGTACCGTGGAGGTGTGTGTCGGGCATCGGACACCTGCTCGTTTCCGGATAAGAGTTGTGCCACCGCCGACCAGTCTTCCCGGCACACCGGCCGACAAGCGTACATGACGCCCCGGACACCGTTCATGAAAAACGGGCGTATATGCTCTGCATCGGACTTTCCCATCGTCCCCACAGAGCACGGGGCGTGAACCGTTGGTCCTAGGTGTGCCGGGAAGACTGGTCGGCGGTCCGACAGCCGACTCCAGAAAGCCGCCTATGAGCATCGACCCGCTGGCACACTCCACGTCCCGGACGCCCCTCGCACGACTCGCCGAAGCACTGCGCAGCGACACCGTCGGGGGCTTCCTCCTGATCGGTGCGGCGCTGGTCGCGATCATCTGGATCAACTCGCCCTTCGGCGGGGTCTACGAGAACCTGCGATCGGTGACCGTGGGACCCGAGTCCCTGCACCTGAACCTCTCGTTGGAGACCTGGGCGGCGGACGCCCTGCTCGCCGTCTTCTTCTTCGTCGTGGGCAACGAGCTCAAGCAGGAGTTCGTGAACGGCGAGCTGCGCAACCCGCGCCGCGCCATGCTGCCGATCATCGCAGCGGTCTGCGGCATGCTCGTGCCCGCCGCGATCTACGCGGCGATCAACTTCTCCTCCCCGGACACCCTCCACGGGTGGGGCATCCCGATGGCCACCGACATCGCCTTCGCGGTGGCCATCCTCGCGGTGATCGGCCGGCACCTGCCGCCCGCGCTGCGGACCTTCCTGCTGACCCTGGCGATCGTCGACGACCTGGGCGCCATCATCGTGATCGCGGTGTTCTACACCTCGGGCATCGACCTGCTCATGCTGGCCGCCGCCCTGGTCGGCCTGGTGGTCTTCGGGTACCTCCAGCGCGGCAAGGGCCTGGCCGCCGCGCTGAACGCCTCGCGGCTGCCCAACTGGGTGGTGTACGTGCCGCTGGCGGTGCTGATCTGGGTGCTGATGCACGAGAGCGGCGTCCACGCCACCATCGCCGGTGTGGCCATGGGCCTGCTGATGCGCACCAAGGCGCTGCCCGGTGAGGCGCACGACCCCAGCCACGGCGTGGAGCAGATCCTGCGGCCCTGGTCGGCGGGCCTGGCCCTGCCGATCTTCGCGTTCTTCTCCGCCGGCGTGGTCATCGACGGGATGGGCGCGATCGTCAGCGACCCGGCCTCCCTCGGCATCATCCTGGGCCTGGTCGTCGGCAAGACCGTCGGCATCGCGGGCGGCTCGTGGATCACCACCAAGGTGACCCGGGCCGAACTGAACCCGAGCCTGAAGTGGATCGACATCGTCGGCATGTCCCAGCTGGCCGGGATCGGGTTCACCGTGTCGCTGCTGATCAGCGAACTGACCTTCGCGGGCTCCCCCGAGCACCTGGCGCACGCCAAGACCGGTGTGCTGGCCGCCTCGCTGATCGCCACCGCGCTGGCGGCGGTCATCCTGGGGGCGCGGTCGCGGCACTACAAGGGCAGGATGGACGCCCTGGCCGAGCAGGAGCGCGGCGACCGGGGCTGAGGCCCCGGGGCGGGACGTCCCACCGTGTCCGGGCTCCGGCGGTCCTCCGCCGGGGCCCAACACATTTCCGACGGTTCCGATACCACATCCGGCGGTGCCATGTGACACACCGGAATCACCGGGACAGGGTGATTTCCGTGTGCTACGTTCTAGGAAGTTGCAGTCGTGAACCCCCGATGGAGTCATCTCTCGGGAGATCACCGCGGTGACGGGAAAATCGTCACACGCGGTTTTCTTCATTTCTTCGAACGAGAGGCATCCATATGGCGACCGGTACGGTCAAGTGGTTCAACTCCGAAAAGGGCTTCGGCTTCATCGAGCAGGACGGCGGCGGCCCCGACGTCTTCGCCCACTACTCGAACATCCAGGCCACGGGCTTCCGCGAGCTGGCCGAGGGCCAGGCCGTGCAGTTCGACGCCGTCGCCGGGGCCAAGGGCCCCCAGGCCGAGAACATCACCCTGATCTAGTCTGATCCTCAGGAGCGCGAGCTCCTCCAGCGACGGGGTCCGCCCTTCGGGCGCCGGACCCCGTCGCTCTTCTTTTTCCCAGGTTTTCTCCGGCCGGCTCTCCGGGCATCGTGCCCCGACCGGCCCCGCGCCCCGGCACATCCGCCGGACGAGCGCCCACTGTTTTCATTCGGCAGTCTCATTCATCCGGCGTACCCCGGTTTCCCCCTGCGAGGCCGCAAGGCCTCCCGCCCGGCGAACGCCGTCGGCGAAAGGCCACACATGAGTCATCCGTACCGCACCGGTACGAACACCCGCAGCCGCCCCGCCCGGGGGTACGGCCGGCAGCGCCCCCGCGCCGCCGCCCGCCCCCGCACCGGCGGCGGCGGGCCCTCCGGGGAGTTCGCCCTCCCCGTCACCGTCACCCCGGCGCTGCCGCCGGCGGAGTCCTTCGAGGCCCTGGACATGCCCGCGGCCCTGAAGCGGACCCTGGCCAAGCAGGGCCTGACCACCCCGTCCGAGATCCAGGCGGCGACCCTGCCCGACTCCCTGGCCGGACGCGACGTCCTGGGCCGGAGCCGGACCGGGTCCGGCAAGACCCTGGCCTTCGGCCTGGCCCTGCTCGCCGGCCTGGACGGGCGCACCGCCGAGCCCCGGCGCCCCCTGGCGGTCGTCCTGGCCCCGACCCGGGAGCTGGCCCAGCAGGTCGCCGACTCCCTGGACCCCTACGCGCGTTCGGTGGGGGTGCGCTCGGCCATCGTCGTGGGCGGCATGCCGATCCACCGCCAGGCCCGCGCCCTGCGCCAGGGCGTCCACCTGGTCGTCGCCACCCCGGGGCGGCTGCGCGACCTGATGGAGCGCGGCGACTGCGTGCTGGACAAGGTGGAGTCGGCGGTCCTGGACGAGGCCGACCAGATGACCGACATGGGCTTCATGCCGCAGGTCACCGCCATCCTCCAGGAGGTCCCGGCCGACGGGCGGCGCATGCTGTTCTCCGCCACCCTGGACCGCAACGTCGATACCCTGGTCCGCCGCTTCCTGAACGACCCGGTGGTCCACTCGGTCGACCTGTCCGAGGGCGCCGTCTCCACCATGGAGCACCACGTCGTGCACGTGTCGCCCACGGAGAAGAAGGACGTCGTGACCAGGATCGCCGCCCGCGAGGGCCGGGTGATCATGTTCCTGGACACCAAGCGCGCGGTGGACCGGATGGCCGACCACCTGCTGGCCAACGGGATCCTGGCCGCGCCCCTGCACGGCGGCCGCAGCCAGCCGCAGCGGACGCGCACCCTCGACCAGTTCAAGCGGGGCGACGTCACCGCGCTGATCGCGACCAACGTCGCGGCGCGCGGCATCCACGTGGACGGCCTGGACCTGGTGGTCAACATCGACCCGCCCACCGACCACAAGGACTACCTGCACCGGGGCGGGCGCACCGCCCGGGCCGGGGAGCGGGGCAACGTGGTCACGCTCGTGCTGCCCGGCCAGCGCCGCGACATGACCCGGCTGATGGGCCGGGCGCGGATCGAGCCGCGCACCCTGGGCGGGGGCGCGAACGCCGCCGACCTGGCCGAGGTGACCGGGGCCCGCGAGCCCTCGGGCGTCCCGGTCACGGTGCGGTCCCCGGAGCCCCGCGAGCCGCGGCGCGACCGGGCCCCGCGCGGGCGGCGCCGCCCGCGCCGCTGACCGTGACCCGAACGGGCCCCGCGACCTCGTCGCGGGGCCCGTTCCGTGTCCGGAGCCGTTCCGTATCCGGGGCCGTTCCGTGCCCGGGGGTCGTCCCATGTCCGGGGACCGTCCCGTGTTCGGAGGCCGTTCCGTGCCCAGGGGTCGTCCCGTGTCCAGGGGCGTTCCGTGTTCGGAGGCCGTCCCGTGTCCAGGTCCCGTCCCATGTCCGAGGACCGTCCCGTGTCCAGAGCCGTCCCGTGCCCAGGGCCCGTTCCGTGCCCGGGGACCGCTCCGGGTCCGGCCCGGAGGGGGCGGTGGGAACGGCTCCGCGTCCGCCCGGCCCCTCTCGGCGGCCGGGGCGGGGAGCACCGGCCCGGCCCGCGGGGACCGCGCGCGGCGCCGCCCCCGCCTCAGTCCCGGGACGCCTCCAGGTAGGCGCGCCAGCCGCCGTACCCGCTGATGTCCCGCGCCCCCTCGGCCGCGACCGCCTCGCAGCCGAACCCCACCACCGTGCGCCCGTCGGCGAGGGTGACCGCGCCCAGGGCCATCGGCGCGGGCAGCGCCGCCAGGAAGGCCCCCAGCGCCGCCGGGGACAGCTTCCACACCTCGCAGGCCACCGCGGTCCCGCCGGAGGCGACCCGTTGCAGCCCCGGCTTGGGCGGGGTCGTGGGCAGGGCGACCATCCGGTACTCCGGCGCGGTCGCGGTGGCCTCCACGAACCGGGCGCCCGCCCCGGTGAGCTGGTGGTGCAGCGGCTGTCCGCGCAGGTGGGCGCCGAACACCGCCAGTTCCACGCCCGCGCCCGGGTGCAGCTCCCCCGGGTCCTGCCCGGTGAGCGCTCCGGCCAGGTCCAGGGCCACCTGGTCCTCGAACGCCCGGGCGATGAGGCTCACCCCGAACGGGCGGCCCTCCGCCTCCCCGGCCGGGACCGCGACCGCCGCCAGGTCCAGCAGGTTGACGAAGTTGGTGTAGGTGCCCAGCCGGGAGTTCACCCCCACCGGGTCCGCGGCCACCTCCGCCAGGGTGGGGTGCCCGACCGTGGTCGGCAGCAGCAGGGCGTCGGACCCGTCGAGGATCCCCGCCGCCGTCGCCCGGTAGGCGGCCAGGCGCTGCTGGTCCGCCGCCAGCCGGTGCGCGGGGAGGTCCTCCGCGGCCAGGATGATGCCCGCCACGGTGGGGTCGGCTCCCTCCGGGTGCGCCCTGAGGAAGTCCCCGACGGCCGCGTACCGCTCGGCGACCAGCGCGCCGTCGTAGAGCAGCCGGGCCGCCTCCAGCAGCGGGGCGACGTCCACCTCGGCGACCTCCGCGCCGGTCTTCTCCAGTACGGCCGCGGCCGCCGCGAAGGCCTCCCGCTCCGCCTCCGACAGCGGTTCCAGGCCCTCCGGGGACGGCACCGCCACCCGGCCCGCCCCGCGCGGGGCCAGGCGCACGTCGGCGGGCACCGGCCGGGAGTAGGGGTCGTCCTCCGCCGGGGACGACATCACCGCCACCGCCGCCCGGGCGGTGCCCAGGTCGCGGGCGAACACGGTGACGCAGTCGTAGGGCCGGGCCGCCGGGACCACCCCCGAGGCCGGGACCAGGCCCAGGGTGGGCTTGATCCCGACGATGCCGTTGAGGGCGGCGGGCACCCGCCCCGAGCCGGCGGTGTCCGTGCCCAGGGCGAGGTCCGCGATCCCCAGGGCGACCGCCACCGCCGAACCCGAGCTGGAGCCGCCCGAGATCCGCTCCGGGTCGGCGGCCCCGCGCACCGCGCCGTAGGGGCTGCGGGTGCCCACCAGGCCGGTGGCGAACTGGTCGAGGTTGGTCTTGCCCAGGACCAGGGCCCCGGCCCCGGCCAGCCTCCGCACCGCGGGCGCGCTCTCCTGCGGTGTGTACGCGAACCCCGGGTGGGCCGCTGTGGTGGGCAGCCCCGCCGCGTCGATGTTGTCCTTGACCGCCAGCAGCAGCCCGGCCAGCGGGAGGTCCTCCCCCGCCGCCAGCCGCTCCTCCAGGAGCGCGGCGTCGGCCAGCACCTCGGGTTCGGGGCGCAGGGAGATCCAGACCTCGGGGCGGTCGGCCTCGGCGATCCGCCGGTAGGCGGCGCGGACACGGTCGGTGGGTCGGTGCATCAGGCGGTCTCTCCTTGCGTGATGACGGCCAGGGCGCTCCCCGGGTCGAGGTGCTGGCCCGGGGTGACGAGGATGTCGGAGATCGTTCCCGCTCTGGGCGCGCGCACCACGACCTCCAGCTTCATCGCCTCCAGGCGGACGACCGGCTGGCCCTCCTCGACGGTGTCGCCCGGCCGGACGTCCACCTTCCACACGGAGGCGGCCAGCGGCGCCTCCACCACGGCGGCGCCCGGCGGCGTCTCCAGCGCCAGGGGGGCGACCGGCTCGGGTTCGGGTCGGTCGTCGAACTCCCCGGACGCCTCCCAGGCCAGGCGCTCGGCCTCGAACGCGGCGGCCTGGCGGGCCCGGAAGGCGGCGATGGAGCCGGCGTTGTCGGCCAGGAAGCGCTCGTGGTCGGCGAGGACGAACTCCCCGTCCTCGATCTCGAGCCCGTGGCTCCCGGCGAGCAGGTCGGCCCGCAGGTCCAGCAGCTCCTCGTGGCCGACCGGGTACCACCGGATCCGGTCGAAGAACCGCAGCAGCCAGGGCACGCCCGGCTCGAACGGCCCGTACTGGCCCAGCCCCGACCAGATGGGGACGGTGCGGCCGATCAGCTGGTAGCCGCCGGGGCTCTCCATGCCGTACACGCACAGGTAGGCGCCGCCGATGCCGACCCCGGCCTCGGGGGTCCAGGTGCGGGCCGGGTTGTACTTGGTGGTGACCAGCCGGTGGCGGGGGTCCAGCGGGGTGGCCGCGGGTGCGCCCAGGTAGACGTCGCCCAGGCCGAGCACCAGGTAGGAGGCGTCGAAGACGATGTCGCGCACCCGGTCGACCGAGTCCAGGCCGTTGATGCGGCGGATGAACTCGATGTTGTCGGGGTTCCAGGGGGCGTCGTCGCGCACGGCGGTGCCGTAGCGGGCGATGGCCTCGTGGATGGACGGGTCGTCGAAGGACAGCGGCAGGTTCAGGGTGCGGCTGGGCACCCTCAGGTCGGCGGCGGACGGCAGGTCCCGCTCGACCTCCCGCAGCAGGCCCAGCAGGGTGCGCAGCGGCAGGCGCTCGGGGTCGGTGTGCAGGTGCAGGGAGCGCACGCCCGGGGTGATGTCGACGATCCCCTCGGTCCCCGCCTCCTCCAGGGCGGTCATCAGGGCGTGGACGCGCATGCGCAGCCCCAGGTCGAGGGCCATCGGCCCGTACTCGACGAGGATGTTGTCGTGCCCGCCGCGCCGGTAGACGACCTCCGGGGAGTCCGCCCCGGCGGGGACGCGGCCCAGGACGCCGTCGTCGCCGTCGCCGCCGCCACCGCGCAGCAGCGGCGCCGCGGCGGGCTCGGTGTGCAGGCGCTCGGCGGCGGCCTCGGTGACCGGGTGGAACCGGACGGTGTCGCCGGGGCGGAGCTGGCCGACCTTCCACCGGGAGCCGGAGACCACGGTGACCGGGCACACGAACCCGCCCAGGCTGGGGCCGTCCGGTCCGAGCAGCACCGGGGTGTCGCCGGACAGGTTGACGGCGCCGACGGAGTAGGCGGTGTCGTGCACGTTGGAGGGGTGCAGGCCCGCCTCGCCGCCGTCCAGCCGGGCCCAGCCCTGCTTGGGGCCGGACAGGCGCACGCCGTTGCGCGCCGACTGGGGGTGGACCCGCCAGGCGGTGGCGTAGAACGCGTCCATGCCCTCCCGGGTGAGGAACTCGGGGGCGGCGTGCGGCCCCTCGGACACCTCGATGTCCCAGTGCGCCCCGCCCTCGGTGGGGACGGGCGGGGCGGGCCGCTCCGCCGCGGGGACGGGGGCGGGTTCCGGGGCCCCCTCCGCGACCGGCGCGGGGCGCAGCACGTCGCCCGGCAGGAGCGCGCGGCCGCTGTGGCCGCCGTAGCCGCCGGTCGTGAACGTGGAGGCGCTGCCCAGGTACTCGGGCACGTCCAGGCCGCCGCGCACCAGCACGTAGGTGCGCATGCCCGGGCCGCGGGCGGGGCCGACGTCGAGCAGGCCGCCCGCCGGGACCTCCACCGGCTCCCACTGGGCGGCCGGGACCCCGTCCACGGTGACCTCGGCGGGGGCGCCCGTGACGCAGACGGTGGCGGCGTGCGAGAACCGCAGGGCCGGGCCCTCGATGGTGCACTCCAGGCCGGGCGCGCCCTCGGGGTTGCCCAGGGCGCGGTTGCCCAGCCGCAGGGCGAGGTCGTCCATGGCGCCCGACGGGGGGACGCCCACCTGCCAGTAGCCGGTGCGGCCGGGGAAGTCCTGGACGGTGGTGAGGGTCCCGGCGCGCTCCACCTCGATCCGCGGCTCGGGGTCGCCCACCCCCGCGCAGGTCGCGGTGGTGTGGCCGACCGCGCGCACGTCCGGGTGGGCGGCCAGGGCGCGCAGCAGCCCCAGGTTGGTCTGGACCCCGTCCACGCGGGTGTCCGCCAGGGCGGCGGCCAGCCGGTCCCAGGCCTGCCGCCGGTCACCGCCGCGCACGATGACCTTGGCCAGCAGCGGGTCGTAGTCGCCGGTCACCCGGCGCCCGGTGGCGGCCCAGCCGTCCACGCGGACGCCCTCGGGGAACTCCACCCGCGTGAGCAGGCCCGGGCTGGGACGGAAGTCGTGGGCGGGGTCCTCCGCGTACACGCGCGCCTCGACGGCGTGCCCGGTGCGGACCGGGCCCTCGTCGGGGACGCCGGCGAGCACGTCCTCGCCGCGGGCCTGGCGCAGCATCCACGCCACCAGGTCGACGCCGGTGATCTCCTCGGTGATCGGGTGCTCCACCTGGAGCCGGGTGTTGACCTCCAGGAAGGACGCCTCGCCGCGGTCGACGTCGTAGACGAACTCCACGGTCCCGGCGCTGCGGTAGGACACCCCCGCGCACAGTTCGCGGGCGGTGCGGTGCAGCTCGTCGCGGACGCGGTCGGTCAGGCCCGGGGCGGGCGCCTCCTCCACGACCTTCTGGTTGCGGCGCTGGAGGGTGCAGTCGCGGTCCCCCAGGGTGACCACGCGGCCGTGCCCGTCCCCGAACACCTGGACCTCGATGTGCCGGGCCCGGGAGACGAAGCGCTCCAGGAACACCCCGCCCCCGCCGAAGTGGGTGCGGGCCGTCCGCTCCACCTGCTCGAAGGCGGCGCGCAGCCCGGCCTCGTCGTCGCACGGCCGCAGGCCGATGCCGCCGCCCCCGGAGGTGGCCTTGAGGATGACCGGGTAGCCGATCCGTTCGGCGGCGGCCACCGCGGCGTCGGCGTCGGGCAGGGTGTCGCTGCCCGCGACCATGGGCAGTCCGGCCGCGGCGGCGGCCTTGCGGGCGGTGTGCTTGTCGCCGAACCGCTCCAGGTGGTCCGGGGACGGGCCGACGAAGACCAGGCCCGCCTCCTCCACCGCGCGGGCGAAGGCGGCGTTCTCGGACAGGAACCCGTAGCCGGGGTGGATCGCCCCGGCCCCGGTGTCGGCGGCCGCCCTCAGGACGCGTTCGGCGTCGAGGTAGCTCCGGGCGGCCGGGGCGGGCCCCAGGCGGACCGCCTCGTCGGCCAGCCGGGTGTGCGCGGCGCCGGCGTCGGCGTCGGAGTACACGGCGACGGTGCGCAGCCCCAGGGCACGGGCGGATCGGATGATGCGGCAGGCGATCTCGCCGCGGTTGGCGACGAGCACGGAATCGAACACGCTGGCTCTCCTTGGTCCGGGTTCGGTGGGCCGGTCGGCGGCGCCGGGTGGGCGCCCTGTGCGGGCGGGGTCAGAACGCGCCGGAGTGCAGGGCCATCTGCGTGAGGGCGCGCCGGGCGCGCTCCAGGACGACCTCCATGGAGCCCCCCACGTGCTCGTGGAGGGCGCGGTAGGCGGCGTCCGGTTCGCCGTCGAGGAGGTGGCCGACGATGGCGAGGTGCTCGGTGATGGTGGAGGCGATCCGGTCCTCGGTGAGGAAGTCGTACATGCGCACCCGGCGGATGCGCCGGTTGACCGAGACCAGGGAGTCGGTGAGGGCCCGGTTGCCGCAGGCCCGGGAGAGGTCGGTGTGGAAGTCCTCGTCCAGCAGCACGAAGGAGGCGTCCGGTACGGGCGGGTCGGCCCCGATGGCCTCCCAGCGTTCGCGCTGGGCGCGGAGGATCGCGGGGTCGTGCCGCAGGGCGGGGTCCTCGATGGCGCGGGCGATGCCGCGCAGTTCGAGGGTGACCCGCAGTTCGTAGAGGTCGCGCAGTTCGGCGAGGTCGGGGACGGTGATGTGGAAGCCGTTCTCACGCCGCTCGACCAGGCCGTCGGAGTACAGCCGGGCCAGGGCCTCGCGGACCGGCGTGCGCGACACCCCGAAGCGCTCGGCCAGGCGCACCTCGCCCAGCCGGGTGTGCGGGGCGATGCGGCCGCTGAGGACCTCTTCCCGCAGCAGGGCGTAGACCCGGTCCCGGCGGGAGCCGGCCGGGTCGGCGGCGGGCCCGGCCGGGCGTGTATACAGCGGTGTGTCCATGGCCCCAGACGCTAGGAACGGCGTGTTTCGGCGGTCCTGTCCGTCGGTGAAGCCTGTGTTTCCCGGTGCCCGGCTGTGTTTCGCCGTGTTTCGGCTCCCGCCGGAGCGGCCCGGGCGCGGGTCCGGCCCGGGCGCGACCCCGCCCCGGGCGCCCGGGGCGACGGGGCGGGTCCCGTGCCGCGCCGCCTACCCTGCTGTCATGGGACCGGATCGCAGGAGTGTGCTGCTGGGGGCGCTCGGCGCGGCCGCGGGCGCCGTGCTCGCCGGGTGCGCGCGCGAGTCCGGTGTGCGCGTGCCCGAACTCGTCATCGCCACCGGCCCGCCCGGCGCCGTGTTCCGGGAGATCGGCGCCGAGATCGCCGTCCTGATGCGGGAGCGGCTGCCCGGCACCGAGGTGGTCACGGTGGACACCAACGCCTCGCACGACAACCTGTACCTGCTGGAGGACGGCAACGCGCACCTGGGGCTGTCGAGCCTGGACTCCACGCTCGACCACGAGTCGGAGATCTCCGAGGGCGGGGTGCTCAGCGCGGTCGGCCGCCTCTACGACAGCTTCGTCCACCTGGTGGTGCCCGAGGAGTCGGCGATCCGCGGCCTGGACGACCTTGCGGGGCTGCGGGTGTCGGTGGGCTCCAAGGACTCCGGCACGGAGTTCACCGCCCAACGGATCCTGCGCGAGACCGGGCTGTCCGCCGAGACCGTGCTGATGGACCAGGCCGCCTCCGCCGAGGCCCTGGCCTCCGGGGGGATCGACGCCATGTTCTCCCTGACCGGGCTGCCCACCCCCGCCATCGCCGGCCTGGCCCGGGAGCGGGACGTCCGCTTCATCGATCTGAGCGGCACGGCCGGGGTCATGGCCGACGCCTACCCCGAGTCCTACTTCCAGGCGACCATCCCCGCGACCACCTACCACGGGGTGCCCGCCTGCCCCACGATGTCCACGCCCAACCTGCTGCTGTGCCGCTCCGACCTGCCGGACGACCTGGTGTTCGAGGTGACCGACACCGTGTACCGGGGAGCGGCCCGGCTGGCCGCCCAGCGGCCCGAGGCCGCCCAGATCAACGTGCGCACCGGCATCTCCACGGGCCTGGTCCCGCTGCACCCCGGCGCCGAGCGGTGGTACCGGGAGAACAAGCCCTCCTGAGCCGCCTCCCCCGGCCTCCGGAAACCCGCCGGGCGCCTCGCGAACCCTCCGGCGGAACCGGAGGGCGTTCGGAGGGCGTTCGAAGGGCGGGCCCTAGTCGGCGTCCCGGCGGTCGGGGGCGGGGTCGGCCGCGGGGAGTTCCAGGGTGACCCCGAAACCGCGCCGGCCGGTGCCGGGCAGCCCCGTGCCCAGGACCAGCCGCCCGCCCGCCTCCCCCATCAGATCGGCGACGATGGCCAGGCCGAGCCCGGTGCCCTCGGTGTTCTGGTGGCGCGGAGAGCGCCAGAACCGGTCCAGGGCCAGGGCGTACTCCGCCTCCGGCAGCCCCTCCCCGTCGTCGAGGACCCGCAGGCGCACCGGGTCGCCCGGGTCGGCCCGCACCACCACCCGGGTGCCGCCCGACAGCCTCAGGGCGTTGCTGACCAGCTCGTCCAGGATGCTGCCCAGCCCGCCCGCCGGGGCCAGCACCCACAGGCCCGCCGGGACGTCCGTCTCGACGGCGATCCCCCGGCCCTCCCCCAGCGCCCGCCACCGCTCCTCGCGGCTGCGCAGCACCTCGGCGGCCTCCACCGGCTCCGTGCCGGTGAGGCTCTCCAACCGGGTGGCGGCCAGCAGCGAGTTCAGCATCCGGTGCATCACCGTGGTCTCGTCGATCGCGACCGCGTGCGCCTCCCGCGCCTCCTCCGACTCCAGGTACGGCGCCAGGTTCTCCACCGCCAGCCGCAGGCTCGCCAACGGGTTGCGCAGCTGGTGCGAGGCCTCCGAGACGAACGCGCGCTGGCGGTCCAGCGCCCGGCTCACCACCCCCACCATCGTGTTGAAGGAGTCGGTGAGCCTGCGCAGCTCCGGCGGCCCGCCCGCGGCGTCCACGTGCACCTCCAGGTCGCCGGAGGAGACCGCGGTGGTGGCCGCGTCGAGCCGGTTGATGGGCCGCAGCACCCACCGGGACAGCGGCACCACCGCCGACACCAGCAGGGTCAGCGGCAGCACGCTGAACAGCGCGAGCAGCGCCCACGAACCGAGGATCTCCGCCCCCAGCCGGTCGGTGGGCGACACGACCACGACCGCGCCCGCCACCTCGCTGTCGCGGCCGATCGGCTCGGCCACCACCAGCGGCTCCCCGCTCCACGGCCAGACCGTGGCCGGCGGCGCGGGCCGCTCCCCCGCCATCGCCGCGGTGACGATGGGCCGGGCCTGCGCGGCGTCCAGCAGCTCGCGCATCCGGGCGCGGTCGCCCGACCCGGTGACCACCGCCCCGTCGGGGGCGACCACGACGGCGGGGATCCCGTACAGCTCCTCGTAGCGCTCCATCTCCCGGGCCAGCGGGTCCACCCGCCCGGTGTCGAGCGCGGTGCGGGCCAGCGCGGTGAACCGCCCGGCGTCGCCGAGCCGGTCCACGTACATCTCCTGGGTGAGCTGCCCCGCCACGACCGTGCCCAACGGGACGAGGACCGCGGCGACCAGCACGAACGCGGTCGGCACCAGGATGAGGAGCAGGCGCCGCAGCACGTCAGGCCTCGTCGAGCAGGTAGCCGACCCCGCGGACGGTGCGTATCCGCACCGCGTGGCCCACCTTGGCGCGCAGCGAGGCGATGTGGGTGTCGAGGGTGCGCGAGGACGTCTCCCAGGCGGTGCCCCACACCTGGTCGAGGATCTGGTCGCGGGCCACCACCGAGGGCGACCGGGAGGCCAGCAGCAGGAGCAGGTCGAACTCCTTGCGGGCGAGCCGCACCGGTTCGCCGCCGACGGCGGCCGTGCGCGAGGCGGCGTCCAGGGTGAGGGACCCGACGGTGACCGGCGGCTCCTCGGGCTCCACCTCGGAGCGGGCGCTGCGGGTGCGCCGCAGCACCGCGTCGATGCGGGCCAGCAGCTCGGCCACCCCGAAGGGCTTGACGACGTAGTCGTCGGCCCCGGCCCGCAGCCCGCGCACCCGGTCGCGTTCCTCGGCCCGGGCCGTGACGGCGATGATCGCCGTCTGCGGACGCTCGCGCAGCCGCCGCAGCAGGTCGATCCCGTCGGCGTCGGGCAGCCCCAGGTCGAGCAGGACCACGTCGGCGGGCGGCGCCGCCAGCGCCCGCTCCGCGGTGGCGACCCGCTGGACCTCGAAGGAGGCCGACCGCAGTGCCGTCACCAGCCCGCGGGCGACCCGGTCGTCGTCCTCCACCACGAGAATGCGCATGTCCAGCATGTTAAGCAGCGGCCGGAGCGGCCGCGCCGCGGATCCGGGGACCTGGGGCTCACGGACCCCGGAAATGAGAAAAGTGTTCCCTGCGGTGCGCGAGTGCGCTGGGGAACACCGTGGTGCGCGATCCCGAGCCGTCCGTCTCCGGCCACGGACGGCCCGGTCACCGGGAGCGCGTCCCGGTCACCCTTCGGTCAGGCGGTGACCGCCTCGGCGGCACGGGATCGCCCGCGACGGCCCCAGGGGAGGAGGCTGTCGAGGGAGTAGCGTCCGCCCGCGAAGCCCAGGGCGAGCGAGGTCGCGCCCAGGACCAGCAGGAACTCGTAGCCGCCGACGAGGGGGTCGCCCAGGTGGGCGAAGTAGTAGGCGTTCGCCATCATGAACGCCAGGGCCAGCCCCGCCAGGGGCAGGGCGAGGCCGACGATGAGCGCCAGGCCGCCGCCGACCTCGATGGCCGCCCCGAGCAGGGCGGAGAAGGCCGGGAAGGGGATGCCCAGGGAGGCGAAGCCCTGTGCGGTCCCCTCCAGGTCGGCGGCCTTGGGGAGGCCGTGGGCGACGAAGACGACGCCGACGGCGACCCGTGCGATGAGGGCGGCGACGTCTCCGACGGCGGGCGGGAGGATGGATCTCCGATGCGGTGCTCGGATCATGGGAACTCCGTGTTCTGTGAGCGGGTCACCCGGAGGTACCGCGTCGCACCGTTGAGACCGCGGTCTTTACCGGGTGGTCGGATGGTAACCCGCAGTCGGCCGGACACATAGAGTGCAACCTGCGAAAGAACGCGGACTTTCGGATACCCCCTGCTCAAAACCCCTGACAGAACGGGGCTCAGTTCCGGGTCCGGGTGCCCCCCGGGTCGGTGTACCGGGGTTCGGCCCCCTCGGGGTCCAGGACGCCGAGCATCGCCTCGGCGATGGCCCGCAACTGTCCGACCTGTTCCGGTTCGAGCACGTCGAACAGGACCCGGCGCACCTCGGCCACGTGGCCCGGGGCGGCGGCCTCCAGAACCCGTTCGCCCTTTTCGGTGAGCTCCACGAACGTGGTGCGCCGGTCGCCGGGGCGGCGGAAGCGGCGGATGAGGCCGTCGTCCTCCAGCTTGGCGGCGGCGTGCGACAGGCGGCTGGGCGAGGAGCGCAGCAGCCGGGCCAGCTCGGTCATGGTCAGCGACCGCTCGGGGGCCTCCGACAGCATCGCCAGCGCCTGGTAGTAGGTGTGCGGGAGACCGGAGTCCCGCCGTAGCTGGCGATCCAGGGAGGCGTCGAGGAGATGGACGGCGGCCAGGAAGGTCCGCCAGGTCCGCTGCTGCCCGTCGTCCAGCCACACGACTTCGGCCACCCTTGCACCCCCGGAATACTTGAACTCTCAACCTTGTTCTCGTCGTCGACCGGCCCGACCCCGGAAGGACGACATGGAGACGACAGCGGCGCGCATGCCGACCCTCTACCTCAGCCACGGAGCACCGCCGCTCGCCGACGACGCCGAATGGACCCGGCAGCTCGCCGACTGGTCCGGCCGCATCGCCCGCCCCACCGCGATCCTGGTGGTCTCCGCGCACTGGGAGGACGCCCCGCTCACCCTCGGCGCGACCGCCGGCGGGGTCCCCCTCACCTATGACTTCTGGGGCTTCCCGCAACGCTACTACGACGTCACGTACACGGCTCCCGGAGCGCCCGCGCTGGCGGAGAAGGTGCGCGGCCTGGTCGGCGGCCCGGTCCACCAGGACCCCGCCCGGGGCCTGGACCACGGCGCCTACGTCCCGCTGAAGGAGATGTACCCCGGGGCCGACATCCCGGTGCTCCAGGTCTCCATGCCGTCCCTGGACCCCGTCGAGCTGCTCGGGCTGGGCGAGCGCCTGGCCCCGCTGCGCGACGAGGGCGTGCTGATCGTCGGCAGCGGGTTCACCACCCACAACCTGCGCGAGATGTCCCGCAGCGCGCACGGCACCGCCCCGGCCTGGTCGGTGGAGTTCGACGACTGGGTGAAGCGCGCGGTGGCCGACCACGACGTCGACGCCCTGCTGGACTTCGGGCACAAGGCGCCGGCGGCCGCGATCGCCCACCCGCGCAGCGACCACTTCGCGCCGCTGTTCGTCGCCCTGGGCGCCGGGCTCGCGGACCACCGCGGGTCCGCGTCGACCGTGGACGGGTTCTGGCACGGGCTGGCCAAGCGCTCCTTCCAGTTCGACTAGGGCCCGCCGGAACGCCGAAAACGCGTGGCGGAGTGTCCGGGGTGTCCGGGAGACTCGTCCCATGTCGGACACCCCTGAAAACGCGCGCTCCGTGGCGGACCTGGTCAGGGTCCAGGGCCGGATCAAGTACCTGCACTTCTGGGGCCACCACCCCCACCCCTCCGGCGAGGTCTCGGCGAGCTGCCTGTCGCAGTGGTGGCCCGCCGACTTCACCGTGGACGGGGTCCTCTACCGCACCGCCGAGCACTACATGATGGCGGGCAAGGCACGGCTCTTCGGCGACGACGAGGTCCTCGGGGAGATCCTCGCCTGCAAGCACCCGCGCGAGGCCAAGGTGCTGGGCCGCAAGGTCCGCGGGTTCGACCAGGAGGCCTGGGAGGCGGCCCGGTTCGGCATCGTGGTGGACGGCGGTGTCGCCAAGTTCGGGCAGAACGCCGACCTGCGGGACTTCCTACTCGGCACCGGGCGGCGGGTGCTGGTGGAGGCCAGCCCCCGGGACCGGATCTGGGGCATCGGGATGTCCGCCTCGCACGAGAACGCCGAGAACCCGGCGCTCTGGCGCGGGCACAACCTGCTGGGCTTCGCCCTGATGGAGACCCGCGCCCGGCTGGCCGCCGCGGCCTGACCCGCGTGGCGGAGCCGGGTCTGCGCGGGTCGGATCCGGCACGGCCCGGGGCCCGGATACGGCCGGAACGACGCGTCCGATTCCCGCCGGACTCGCGGGCCCGCAGCGGCCAGGATCGTTCCCATGAACGAGAACACGCACCACACCGCCGAGGCCGCGCTCGTCACCGGCGGCGGCCGGGGGATCGGGGCCGCGGTCGCCGTCCGGCTGGCCGAGGCGGGCTTCGACGTCGCCCTCACCTACGAACGCGACGAACAGGCCGCCGCCGAGGTCGTCTCCCTGATCGAGAAGCACGGGCGGCGCGGACTGGCCCTGCGGGCCGACGCCTCCGACGCCGACGCCGTCACCGGGGCCGTCGACCGGGCGGCCGCCGAGTTCGGGAGGCTGGACGTCCTGGTCAACAACGCCGCGGTCTTCCCCGTCGGCCCCCACGACGGGCACACCGTCGAGGAGATCGACCGGGTGCTGGCGGTCAACGTCCGGGCGCCCTTCCTGGCGTCCCGGGCGGCGGCCCGCCACATGGACGGCGACGGCCGGATCGTCACCGTGGGCAGCAACGTGGCGACCCGGGTGCCCTTCGGCGGCCTCACCCTGTACACCCTGAGCAAGTCGGCGCTGGCCGGCATGACCCGCGGGCTGGCCCGCGACCTGGGCCCGCGCGGCATCACGGTCGCCCAGGTCGACCCGGGTCCCACCGACACCGACACCAACCCGGCGGACGGCCCGAACGCCGACGGCATCCGCTCCCTGGTGCCGCTGGGCCGGTTCGCCCGTCCCGCGGAGATCGCCGAGACGGTCGCCCACCTGGTGGGGCCGGGCGGCCGGTTCATCACCGGCGCGGTGCTCCCCGTCGACGGCGGCATCAACGCCTGACCCGGAGGCGGGCCTCCCTCCCCGTGGCGGTGCGGGAGGCCCGCGTCGGGTTCAACGGCCCATGACGGCGCCGCCGTTGACCTGGATCACCTGGCCGGTGACGTGTCCGGCCCCGGGCGAGGCCAGCCAGGCGATCGTCTCGGCCACGTCCTCGGGCAGCCCGGCCCGGCCGGTGACGGTCTGGGAGACCAGCCGGTCGTGCCGGGCCTGTGTCATCCCCCCGCCGAAGAACCCGGTCCGGGAGATGTAGCCGGGCACCACGATGTTCACCGTGCACCCGGTCGGCCCCAGCCGGGCGGCCAGGTCGAAGGTCCATCCGTGCAGGGCGGCCTTGGTGGCGGAGTAGGAGCCCCCGCCGCCGCGCACCGCCGCGATGGAGCCGACGTTGACGACCCGGGCGCCGCCCTCGCGCAGGTACGGCAGGAGCGCCTCGGTCGACAGGACGGCGGTGAGGACGTTGGCCGCCCAGTCGTCCGACCAGCCCCGCGCGATCCCGGCCAGGGTGTCGTCGGGGGCCGGCCGCAGCCCCCCGGCGTTGTTGACGACGACGTCCACCCCGCCCAGGCGCTCGGCCAGGGCGGGCAGGTGCTCGCCGACGGCGGCCGGGTCGGCCAGGTCGAGGGCGGCGCGGTGCGCGGCGTCGTCGCCGTAGCGGGAGCGCAGCTCACCGACGGCCTCGTCCAGGGGGCCCTCGCGGCGGCCGGTCAGCCCGACGCGGTAGCCGCGGGCGGCCAGGGCGCGGGCGGTGGCCAGGCCGACACCGGTGCCCCCTCCGGAGACGACCGCGGTGCGGGCGGTGCCGGATGTGCCGGGGGCGGGCATGTCGGAAGCGGGCATGTCGGGGTCGCTTTCTCCAGGGGGCGGTCCGCTCCGCACCCTGCCCCGGGCGCCGGTGCGGCGCAAGGGGATTTCCGGTCCCGGACCGCCGTCAGGAGGACGATCCGATGAGGGCCACCCGTTCGAGGACGCCTTCCGCGACCTCCGGGGGGAGCGGGAGGTTGCCGGTCCCCTCCGCGAGGTCCGCCCCCTCCTGGCCCAGGGAGTAGGTCCAGAAGTCGCGCATGACCTCTCCCACCCCGTCGTCGTAGCCGCACTCGTAGGCGAACACGTGGTTGACCCGCATGATGGGGTAGCCGTCCCCCGTCACACGGCCGGTCAGGGAGAAGTCGCCGCCGGTCAGGTCGATCTGCTCGGCGGCGGCCCGGGCCGCCTCCCCCTCCGGGAAGAGGACCTGCTGCTCGGGCCCGTAGAGGGACGCGACGTACAGGCCCATCTCCTGGGCGCGGGCGACGTTCGCGAAACCGATGGCCCCCGGCGTCTGGGCCACCATCTCGGCCACGCCCTCGTCCCCGGACGCGACCCGCACGGACTCGCCCCAGCCGCCGGGGGCCCACTCCGCCTCCGTCTCCAGGTAGCGCTCGAACACCTGCGCCGTGGAGGCGCCGTCGTCGTGGCGGACGGCGGTGATGGGCCCCGAGTAGCCGTCCGGCCCGGTGAACTCGCTGTCGGCCAGGTCCCCGTAGTCTGTGACCCGACCGCTGAAGATGTCGGCCAGCGCCTGCGCCGACAACGTCACCTCCTCGCCATCCTCGATGTTGTGGATGATGGCGACGGAACCGGTCAGCACGGGGAACTGCACCACGGGACAGCCTCGGGCCTCCTCGGCGGCGGCCGCCTGGTCGGCGGTGAGAGGGGCTTCGGAGGAACCGAAGTCGGTGGCTCCGTCGACGAACTCCTGCGCTCCGGCCCCGGATCCGACCGGCTGGTAGGAGATCTCCGCCCCGGGCTGCCGCTCCCCGTACTGCGCGGCCCATGCCTCCAGGGTCGGCCCCAGGAAGGTGGAGCCGCTGCCCGTGACCACCCCGCTCAGCGTGGAGGGCTCCGCGCTCGGTGCCACCGCCGCGTCGAAGTCCCCGGTCCCGTCGTCGCCCTCCACTCCCCTCAGGCCGTCGAGCAGTAGGGCGGTCACGCCGACCCCGCCGACGAGGGTCACCGCCAGGGCCCCGGCTCCCAGGGCCAGCGGCCACACCCGCCTGCGGCGGGGAGGGGGCGCCGCCCCCGCGGGCCGCAGGCCCCCCGGCGGCACGGGTCCGTGGGGCGGCGGCCCGCCCGGGGCCGGTGACGGGCCGTTCCCCGGCAGCGGGGTCGGGGCTCCCGGCGGAGCCCCCGTGGGCCGTCCGCCGGGCGCGGTGTCCCCCTGGTCCCAGTGGGCGCGAATGAGCCCGGTGACGATCGTCGTGTCGTCCTGCTCCCGGGGTACTCCCGCCACGGCGTGCACCAGCTCCGAGGCCCGGGGCCGCAGCGCCGGGTCCTTCGCCAGGGCCCGGCGCACCGGCTCCGCCAGCTCCGCCGGCAGTCCGTCCAGGTCGGGCTCCTCGTGGAGGATGCGGTACATCAGGGTCTCCGCGCCGCCCTCCCCGAACGGGGAGCGCCCGGTGGCGGTGTAGGCGGCGACCGCGCCCCAGGCGAACACGTCGGCCTCGGGGCCGCTGTCGCCGCGGTAGCGCTCGGGGCTCATCCAGGCGGGCGAGCCGATGAGGCCGCCGGTCCGGGTGTGCGAGGTGAGGTCGGCGGCGCGGGCGATCCCGAAGTCCAGCACCTTGGGGCCGTCCGGCGCCAGGATGACGTTGGCGGGCTTGAGGTCGCGGTGGACGACCCCGGCCGCGTGGATGGCGGCGACCGCCTCGGCGATGCCCGCGGCCACCACCCGGGCCTGCCCGGCGGGCAGGGGGCCGCCGACGCGCACCCGCCGGGCCAGCGTGGGCCCCGGCAGGTAGGCGGTCGCGTACCAGGGGTGCTCGGCGTGGGCGTCGTGGGCCAGGACCGGTGCGACGCACAGCGCACGCACCCGCAGCATCAGCTCGACCTCGGCGGCGAAACGGGCCCGGAACTCGGGCTCCCCGGAGAACTCGTCGCGGACGACCTTGATCGCCGCCCACCGGCCGTCGGGGCCGGTCGCCCCGTAGACCACCCCCATGCCTCCGGCGCCGAGTCTGCCGTGCACGGTGAACGGCGGGATCGTGCGGGGGTCGGACGCCCGCAGGGGCGTGAGGTCGGGTGCCGGCTGTCGCATGGGTGTCCTCGGTTCGGCGTGGCCCGCTCGGGTCGGGTCGGGTCCGTCCCGTTGGACGCCCGGGACCCCCGAGTCGTTCAACCCGATTGGAGACAATACGCCCTTAAGTCCGATATCGAGAAAGGGATCACCCGAAGATCATGGGGATTTCACCGCCTCCTTGTCCGATTTCCGGCCACGAGCCGGATCATGGAGGAGTAGAGTCCGAAAAGCGGACAGTACGGTGCCCCCGGCACCCTGGTCCCGTTCCCCGGAGCGCTTCGGGTCCCGGCACGCACAAGCCGACGCCCGCCCGTCGTGGCGCCCGCCGACTCCGGGAGACCGATCACCGATACGGCCGATGTCGCGCCGTTTCCGGGAAGCACCGTTCTTCCTTTTCGACGAGGACGAACCACAATCGGGGAATTCCGATGGCCTATTACCGTATTCAGCTGAGCGACGGCTCCTCCCACACGGTGCAGGCGGTGCGCCTGCGCACGGACGCCCGCAGCCTCTACCTGGAGGAGCGCACCGCGGGGAACTGGCGCGAGGTGTTCGCCAACCCGCTGACCGACGTGGCGCGGGTGCAGCGCCGCTTCACCGAGAACGACGGGACCTGGACCTGGCTCAACGAGCGGCTGCCCGCTCCGATCGGCGGCGTCCGGGCCTGGTGACCCGGTGGGGCCCGGTCGCCCGGGCCCCGCGGGACACCCCTACCAGGGCAGGACCCCGTGGGCGTCCGGATCGGACGCGCCTGCCAGGTGCCCCCACAGCACGCCGTTGGGGCCGTCCCCGGGCAGGGTCGCCAGGTGCAGGACCACCCGCGCCCCCTGCTCGGCGGTGCGGGTCCCCGCGTGCCCGTTGAGGTCGGTGGCGCAGTACCCGGGGTTGGCGGCGTTGACCTTCGCCCCGGCGCCGGCCAACTCCTTGGCGTACAGGGCGGTCGCCATGTTCAGGGCCGCCTTGGAGGCCGGGTAGGGGAGGCCGCCGCTGAGCCCGAAGAACGGGCCCTCCGGGTCGGTCAGCGTGCCGATCGAGCCGATCTCGCTGGACACGTTGACCACGCGGGGCGCGGGCGAGCGGCGCAGCAGCCCCAGGAAGGCGTCGGTCACCGCCACCGGGCCCAGCAGGTTCACCTCCAGCACCTCGCGGAAGGCGGCGAGGTCGGTCGCCCCGGCCGCGCCCCAGCCCAGGGCCACGCCCGCGTTGTTGACGAGCACGTCGAGCCGCCCGTGGTCGTGCGCCACCCGCTCCGCGGCCGCCGCGACGCCGGCCGCGTCGGTGACGTCGATCTCCAGCGGGTGCGCGGTCACCCCCTCCTTCTCCAGCGCGCGCACCGCCTCGGCACCGCGCCCGGCGTCCCTGGAGCCCACCAGCACGGTCATGCCCTCCAGCCCCAGCAGACGCGCGGTCTGGAATCCGATACCCCTGTTCGCCCCGGTGACCAGGGCGATCCTCGTGTTCGTCTCGCTCATGCCGCCATCGTGCGCCCGCCCGCGGCCCGGGCATAAGGGCACCGCGCAGCGTGGTACCGGCGGTACCACTGTCATCCGGTCCGGGATCGGGCAGGCTGGACGCGAGGGAGAGGAGACGCCATGGACCGCACCGGACTGGCGGCCTTCCTGCGCGCCCGCCGCGCCGGGCTGACCCCCGCCGACGCGGGGCTGCCCGACACCGGGCGGCGCCGGGTGGCGGGGCTGCGCCGGCAGGAGGTCGCCCAGCTGGCCGGCATCTCGGTGGAGTACTACGTGCGGTTGGAGCAGGCCCGGGGCCCGCACCCGTCCCGACAGGTGCTGTCCGCCCTGTCCCGCGCCCTGATGCTGGACACCGACGAGCGCACCTACCTGTTCCGCCTGGCCGACGCGGAGGCCCCTGCCGCCCGGACCCCGAACCGCGAGGTGTCCACCGCCGTGCGGTACCTCATCGACGGGCTGCCGACCACGCCCGCCTACGTGCTGGACGCCGGGTACGAGGTGCTGGCCTGGAACGCGGTGGCCGTCCACTTCATCGGCGACATGGGGGCGCTGCCGCGGGAGCGGCGCAACATCATCGAGTGGATGTTCGCCCGACCCGAGCCGGACCCGCACTGGGACGACGAGAACACCGACTGCTTCGCCCGCTACTCGGTGGCGGACCTGCGCACCGCCTACGCCCGGTACCCGGGGGACCCCGGCATCACCCGGCTGGTCACCTCGCTGCTGGGGGCCTCGCCCCGGTTCCGGGAGATGTGGGAGTCGCAGGTGGTGCGCCAGCGGCGCGGGTTCACCAAGCGGATGGACCATCCGGCGGTGGGGCTGCTGGAGTTCGAGTGCCAGGTGCTCCACGTGCCGGACGGGGACCAGCGGGTGATGCTGTACTGCCCCGAGCCGGGGTCGGACACCGAGCGGGCGCTGCTGCGGCTGGCCGGACAGGCCCCGCCGAGCCCCGACGGGACGCCCGTCCTCCGGCCGGGCCGGGCCCCGTGCGGCCCGGGGGACGTGGTGGAGGTCCCGGCGCCGGAGGTGGTACGCCGTTCGGCCGGGACCGTGTGACCTCGGGCGCTGTCGTGATCACGGAGAGCATGTGTAATCTGCCTTCGGGTCACGAGTGAGGGGAACGCCATGGACGGTCGCACCGGGAACGGTCGTCTGCGGCCGTCGGCCGTGCTCGGCGACCTCGCGCGCGCCGCGGTGCCGCCGCTGCTGCCCGCCGGACTGTCCGCCGCCGCGGCCTGCGCCGCCCTGTCGGCGGAGGCGGCGACGGGAACCCCGGTGTCGCCGGTCCTGCCCGTCCTCGCGCTGGTCGCCCTGGTGGCGGGCGCCCCGGTCTCGGTGGCCGCCGTGCTGCTGGTGGGCGCGGCCGCCGTGCTGGGCCGCCGCGCGGACCCGGCCGGGGTCCGCCGCCGCGCGGTGCGCGCCGCCCCGGCCGTCCTGCTGTGGGCGGTGCTCCTCGCGGCACCGGCCGCGGCCCTCCTGTTCCTGGACCCGGCGCCGTGGCACCTGGTCGCGGCGGCCGCCGTGCTGCTCCCGCTGCTACCCGCCCTGCTGCTGGCGGTCCCGGTCTCCGTGGTGACCGGCCGACCGCTGCACCGGGTTCTGCCCTCCACCCTGACCCCGCGCGGGCTGCGCGCGCTGCTCGGCGGGCTGCGCTCCGCGATCCCGGACCCCGGGCGCACGGCGGACCGGCCGTCGATCGCCGCACCCGTCCCGGTGGCGCTGCTGCTGGGAACGGTCGTGGTGTCCGGTGCCGCGTGGGGAGCCGCGGGCCCGGGCGCACAGGCCCCGGACGGCCCGGAGACCGTGCACATCGAGGCGTCCGACGGGGTCGAGCGCCGTTTCTCGGTGGACCTGGCGGTCCCCGACGAGGGCTCCCGGGCGGACGCCCGGATCGGCGACCACCAGGTGGACGCCTTCTGGCGGAGCGGCCCGGCCGAGGGAGCGCCCACCCTGTACCTGCGGGTGTGCCCGGTGACGGAGTCCTGCGAGGACGGCGCCCCGCAGGCACTGGACGTGACCGCCACCGGGCCCGAGTCGATGCGGCTGGTCCTGCTCACCTGCGCGGAGACGGGCTGCCCGGACACCGGCTCGGGCGGCGCGCCCGAGGGCGGGCCCGGTGACACGGACCCCGATCCCCTGCCCCCCGCCGACGCCGTCACCGGCCGGAGCACCCCCGCCCCGGCCACCGGCGCGGACGCCCCCTCCTGCACACCCCCGGACTGCACACCCCACGCCTGACCCCGCCGCCCAGCCGGTGCCCCCGGCGGGAACGCCCCGGGAGCGAACCGGGAGCAGGGGTCGGCACCGCACGGGCAGCGCCCCGTGCCAGGTGCGCCGGGAACGCCGCGCAATCACGAACGGCACCGCACGGACGGCGCCCCGCCTCTCACCGGCAAGAACGATCCGGTGCGAGCACCCCCGAACCTCCCCGCGGGACAACCAGGGAACAACCGTCGGCACCCCGTGTCCCGTACCGGGGCGCGCCGGGAGCAATGCGCAACCACGAACGGCACCGCACGGACGGCGCCCCGCGCCTTGTGCCGGGGTGCGCCGGGAGCGAACCGGGAGCAGGGGTCGGCACCGCACAGACGGCACCCCACCTCCCACCGGCGAGAACAGCCCCGTACGGGCACTCCCCGGACCTCCCCACGGGACAACCGGGGGACGACCGTCGGCGTCATCACCCTGTTCGCCCTCCCCATCCCCCGGAGCACCCGTGTCCCTGCCGTCTCCTCCGCCTCCCCCGTCTCTCCCATCTCTCATGCCTCAGGAGGACCGCTCCCCCGCGCCGCCGCGCACATCGGCCCTGGTCCGCGAAGGCCTCCGGAGGGGCGGCGGGCCCCTGGTAGCGGCCGCGGCCCTGTTCTTCCTGCCCTGGTGGCTCCTGCTGAGCGCTGTGCTCATCGGCGAGGAGCTCCACCCCCCGGACCCCGGAGCGGTGGGGCCCCTGGACGGCCTCAACCTGGCCGCGGCGCTGTGCCAGACGGCCGGGTTCCCGGTCTTCCTGGCACTGACCGCCCTGCTCGGCTTCGGCCACCGGGTGGGCCGGCCGGTCGGGTTCGGCGGAGCCCTGCTCGGTGTGCTCCGGCGCCTCCCCGCCCTGATCGCGTGGGTGCTGCTGTGCGGCGCCGTACCGGCCGTGCTGCTCCTCGCGGCCGCCGCGCCCGCCCTGCTGACCGGCTTCTCGCTGCCGGGGAGCGCGGTCTCCGCGGTCCTGGTCCTGCTCTGCCTGCCCGTCCTGGCGGCCGTGTACCTGTCGCTGCCGACCGCCGTGCTGCACGGTCTCCCCCTGGGCGTGGGGATCCGGGACGCCTGGAGGATGGCGAAGGGGCGGCGGATCCGCTCCCTCCTGGTGCTGCTGCTCTCCCTGGCGGCGTTTCCCCTCAACGCCCTGCCGACCACGCTCGCGCCGGTCCTCGCCGACGACGCGGTCCTCGGGCTCCTGGTGGCCACGGCCGCCGAGATCCCGCTGGTCCTGCTCCTGCAACCGGCGGCGGCCCTGATGGCGGCCTCGCTCGCGATCCCTCGCACTGCGCGGGGATGACGCGGGCCCGGGGCCGCGCGGCGGACGGAGCCCCGTGTCCGGCGTGCGGGAGGGCCGTCCGCGCGGTATTCGGCGGGCCGAAGGGGCCCGGGGGTTGTCGCTAACGTTGACGGCACGCCCCGCCCCCCGGCCGCGGCCGCCCGGCACGGGTACGAGAAGTGGAGAACAGCCATGAGCGAGACACCCCCCGAACCCGACGAGAGCAGACCCGACGGCGGGCCACCGCCGCCGCGGCGGCGGGTCAACCGGCGCGAGCAGATCCTGCGCGCGGCCGCCGACGTGTTCGCCACCCAGGGGTTCCACAACACCTCGCTGGCCGACATCGCGACGATGCTGGACATCACCCCGGCCGGGGTCCTGCACCATTTCGGCTCCAAGACGGGCCTGCTCACGGCGGTGCTGGAGCTGCGCGACGACACCGAGCCGGCACCCGGGGGCAGCCCGATGCTGGACCACCTGGTGACCACGGCCGAGCGCAACTCCGAGCGCCCCGGCACCACCCAGCTGTACGCGGTGCTGTCGGCCGAGAGCGCCACCGAGGACCATCCGGCCCAGGGCTGGTTCCGGGAGCGCTACACGGTGCTGCGCCGGGACATCGAGGGCGCGATCCTGGACCGGCTGGGCCCCGAGCAGCGCGGCCCCGCTGGCGCCCCGGGTCCCGGGGGGCACTCGCCGGCCGGGGCCGCGGCGGCCGCCGTCATCGCCGTCATGGACGGCCTCCAGGTGCAGTGGCTGCTGGACCCCGAGGCGGTCGACATGGCCCTGGTGACGGAGACGGTCATCGACGCCCTCGTGGCCCGGCTGGCCCGGGGCGAGTGATCCGGCCCGGGGTGGGAGTGACCCCGGGGCGGTGACGGAGAACGGCCCGTTCCGGATGTCCGGAACGGGCCGTTCCCGCACAACGCCCGGGGGCGCCGGGGACCGTGCGGTCCCCGGCGCCCCCGGGCGTTCGAAGCGGTGGAGTCCGCGGAGCCTACTGCTCGCCGTGGACGGAGCCCGGCGGGATGGAGCCGTCGGTGACGTACGGCTCGCCGGTGACGCTCTCGGACTGCCACTCCTCCCAGCTCAGCTGCCAGAAGCCCCAGCCGTTGTTCCACTCCTTGATGCGCTCGGTCCCGGTGGTCTCCACGACGTCGCCCATGAGGGTGTTGTCGAAGAACCACCTGGCGTCGTCCATCCGCATGTTCGTGCACCCGTTGGAGGTGTTCGCGCTGCCGATGTTGCCGTTGTAGGACGCCTCGTGGAAGAACTCGCCGCTGGTGGAGGTCCGCACCGCGTACTGGACGTCGACCTTGTAGGAGCCCGGGCTGCCCTCGGGGATGCCCACGGTGCTGGAGTCCATGGTCAGGTGCTCGTAGCGCTCCATGAGCACGTGGATGCCGCTGCTGGTGGTGTCGAAGTTGCGGCTGGCCTTGCCGTTGCTCACCGGGATGGTGCGCTCGTGCTCGCCGTCGACCGTCACGACGGCCTCGTGGTCGGGCACGTTCATGGTGACGATCAGCTCGCGGCCGATCTCGAAGTCGATCTTGGTGTTGCGGACGCCGTAGACGCCCTCGGAGGCCTCGACCCCGGCCAGGTGCGCCTCGACGGAGACCTGCTGGTACGGGTCCCAGTGCTCCTCGGGGCGGAAGGCGACCCGCTTGTCGTCGAGCCAGCGCCACGACCCGGCGACACCCTGCTCGGAGGTGATGCTGATGGAGTTCTCGACCTGGGCCTTGTTGGTGACCGGCAGGTCGAAGGCCAGGACGATCGGCATGCCGACGCCCACGGTCTGGCCGTTCGCCGGATAGGTGCCGTAGGGGTCCAGCTCCAGGCGCTGCCCGGGGACGGCCGCCTCGGTGGTGAACTCCTGGACCAGCTCGGTGCTCTCGCCGGCCTCGTTCTCGGCGGTGGCCGTGACCGTGACCGTGGCGCCCGGGCGCAGGTTCCAGTCGCTGATCCACTCGGTGCCGTCACCGTTGAGGGTGCCGGTCATCTCGTACAGGGAGGGGTCTTCCTCCTCCCCGCCCTCGGCGGTGGCCTCGTCCGGCACCACCTGGTCGACCTTGACCTCGGAGATCGTGCCGTTCTCGGCGGTCACCGTGATGGGGGTGTTGGGCGCGACCGTCTCGGCACCGTCCTCGGGGGCGATGGCGAGGGCCGCGGGCTCCGCGCCGGCGGCCGGGTCGGTGCTGTTGCTCTGCGTCTCGGCGCCACCGGAAGTACAGGCGGTCGCCGCGAGCGCGAGCACCGCCAGACCGATGCCGAATCGGCTGAACGCCGACGGGTGGGTCCTGCCCGTCACGTCTGGACCTCCATGTTTCACCTCGAACGCCATGTGTCTACGCCACCTAAGACGCGCATGTGCGGAAAAGGTTCTGAAATCCCACACATCGGTACGGGACGGTTATCCGACAGGGGGATGAGGGGTCGGAACCGACGACGATACACCCTGGGGGTACCGCACCGAAGCCGTCCGATACGAGATTAGGGCCACCCGTAAACCACCCTGTACACGCGGGGGCCCGCCGTCTAGAATCCTGAGCACTTGCTCAGGTTTTCAGGAGGCCCGATGCCGTGGCTGTGGTTGGCCGGAGCGATCGTCTCGGAGGTGATCGCGACCACGTCCCTCAAGCTCTCCGAGGGCTTCACCCGCCTTGTCCCCTCGATCGTGGTCGTGGTCGGCTACGTCGGGGCCTTCTACATGCTGAGCCGGGCGCTCAGCCGGGGCATGGACCTGGGCGTCGCCTACGGGGTCTGGGCCGCGGTGGGGATCGCCCTGGTGGCGGTCATCGGGGTGGTGCTCTTCTCCGAGTCGCTCACCTGGGTCCAGATCGGCGGAATCGCGCTCATCATCGGCGGGGTGATGGCCCTGGAGATGGGCGGCCGCCATTGAGCGGGGGCGCGGGCTCGGCCCCGCCCACCGACGGGCGCCGGCTCAAGGGCGAGCGGCGCAGGCGTCTGCTCGTCGACGCCGTGCTGAGGGTCGTCGGGCGCGAGGGCGTGGCCGCGGTCAGCCAGCGGCGGGTGGCGGCGGAGGCGGGCGTACCGCCCAGTGCCGTCATGTACCACTACGCCTCGGTCGACGACCTGCTGCTGGCGGCCCTCACCCGGGTCAACGACTCCTACGTCGCCGCGCTGGAGGAGCTGGCGCGGGATCCGCGGACGGCCCCGCGCGGGCTGGCCGAACTCGTCGCCGCACCGGACCGCGAGCACCTGCGGGCCGAGTTCGAGCTGTTCCTGATGGCGGCGCGCCGCCCCGTGCTGCGTTCGGAGGCCGAGCGCTGGAGCCGGGCCGTGGACGCGTTCCTCGCCCCCTACCTGGACGACCCGGTCGACCGGGCGGCCGCGGCCGCCGCCGTCGACGGGCTGTTCCTGCGCGGCTGCCTGGAGGACCCGCCGCCCGGGGTCGAGGAGGTGCACCGGATCATCGTGCGGCTCGTGTCGCCTCGGAGTAGCGGCCCGGCGGGACCCCGATGACCGAGGTGAACTCCCGGGTCAGGTGGGACTGGTCGCTGAACCCCAGGTCCGCGGCCAGCCGCCCCCAGTCGGGCCGCTCCCCCAGCCGGGCGCGCTCGGCCGCCTCGTAGAAGCGGTACCGGCGGATCACCGTCTTGGGCGACAGGCCCAGGTGGTCGGAGAACCGGCGCTGCAGCCGCCGCACGCCCAGGCCCTCGCGCTCGGCCAGCTCCGCGACCGAGGTGACCGCCGGGTCGGCGGCCACCCGTTCGGCGATGTCGCGGGTGTCCTCGGCCGGGTGCCGCCCGGCGGGTGCCAGGCCGGCCAGGAACTCCTCCACCAGGGCCGTCAGCGGGACCGCCGAGGCGGGGTCGGCGGGATCGAGGCGGCGGGCCTCCCGCTCCAGCTCCGCGGCCCCGGGCAGGACCTCCCCCGCCGGCAGGGAGAGGTCGACCAGGTCGCTCAGGGGCCGGTCGGCGAAGGGGCGGAAGCCCGCGGGCCGGAACATCACGCCCAGCGCCCAGCCGCGGCCGACGAGGTACCGCCGGCCGATCCGCGTGGTGGGCCCGTGCACGACCGCGGTGCCCGCGGTGAACACGAGGTTCACCACCGGGTGGGCCAGCACCCGCTGGGTGTACGGCTCCCGCAGCTCCCACGACGCGGTCCAGTGGCGGTCCACGAAGCGGGCCAGCCCGGGCTCGGGGGCGGCGCGGTCCAGCCGGAACCGGGTGAGCCCGCGGTCCGGGTCGATGATGCCGCGCGCGTCCTCTGCCACGGGTCGCACGTCCATGCCACCAGTGTGCCCCGGGGCGCGGACACTCCCCGGGCGCGGTGTCGCGTTCCTTCAAGACCGGGGTGGGACCGGTGCGCCATGCTCGGAGGCGAACGCGAGAAGGAGCACGCCGTGAACGAGATCGCCGCACGCTACAGCCGCCTGTCCGACGCCTTCGCCGACCTGGTGGCGCAGGTCCCCGAGGAGCGCTGGGCGTCGCCCTCCCCCTGCGAGGGCTGGACGGCCCGGGACGTGGTGGGGCACGTCGTGGACACCCAGGGCATGTTCCTGGGCCTGGTCGGCCGCGAGCTGGGGGACATCCCCAAGGCGGCCGACGACCCGGCCGCCGCCTGGGACGCCGCCCGCGCCGTCGTCCTGGCCGACCTGACCGACCCCGAGCGGGCGGGGGCAGAGTTCGACGGGTTCTTCGGCCGCACGACGTTCGCCCAGGCCGTGGACCGGTTCCTCGGCTTCGACCTGATCGTGCACCGCTGGGACCTGGCCCGCGCCACCGGCCTGGACGAGGCCATCGACCCCGACGACGTGCGCTGGGCCCGCCGGGCGACCGAGTTCTTCGGCGACTCCCTGCGCTCCGAGGGCGTCTGCGGCACCGAGCTCACCCCTCCGGCCGACGCCGACGAGCAGACCCGCCTCCTCGCCCACCTCGGCCGCCGCTCCTGGTAGCCCCGCGGCGGTGCCCCCGGTCGGCCGTGTCCGGCACCCGGGGGCACCGGCCGTTCGTAGGACGGTCCCGCCGCGGGCGGACCCCCTGGAGCCGCCGCGATCGGCACCGGGCATCGCCTCCGGCACGGACACTCCCCGGGCCCCGCGACGGCGCCCCGCCGAGTGACACCCGCCCCGAACGGGCACCCCACGAAGCCACCGGTCACCACCCCCGGCACGGACACTCCCCGGGCCCGACGACGGCGCCCCGCCGGGTGGCACCCGTCCCGAACGGGCACCCCACGAAGCCATCGGTCACCGCCTCCGGCGCGGGTGCTCTCCGCACCCGGTCGGCGCCCCGCCGGGGCCGGACGGTGCGTCCGGCCCCGGCGGGGCGGTCATGGCCGGTGGCGGGCGGCGTCGCGGGCGACGCCGACCAGGAGGCGCAGCACGAGGAGGGCGGCGACGGCCAGGAGCAGCCAGGCCGCGCCGTTGAGCAGCTGGGCGCGGACGGTCATGTCCGCCCACTCCACGTGGGGGCCGTCGGTGACGTTGAACAGCCCCACCGACATCATGCCCGTGGCCACGGCCAGGACGGTGAGGACCGCCTGGCGGGCGAGCCCGCTCAGCAGCCGCCGGTCCTCAGGGTGGGCGAAGGGCCGCACCTGGATCGTGAACCGGCCCTTGTGCAGCTGGTCGGTGATCCGGTCCAGCCTGCGCGGCAGCCGCCGCAGCGTGGGCAGCAGCGCGACGATCTCGTCCACCGCCAGATCGCGCAGCGCCTCCCCGCGCAGCTGCTCCGACATGCGCTCCCCGGCGAAGCGCTTGGCCTCGGCGACCGTGTCGAACCCCGGCGACAGGTGCACCAGGGTGCCCTCCAGGGTGGCCAGGGCGCGGAACACCGCGGCCAGCTCCGCCGGGAGGGTGAGCCCGAACCGGGTGACGATGAGCAGCAGCTCGGTGAACATCCGCATGCTCGCCGTCATCCCGCCCTGCAGGTGGCGGGCCATGAACTGCCCCAGCGCCCGGCGCAGCCGCTCCCCGTCCACCCCGTCCGGGTCGGTGACCACGTCCAGCAGGGTGTCGGTGAGCAGCACGGCGTCGCGCCGGTCCAGCGCCACCAGCATGAGCCGCAGCGCCTCCCGGGTCTGGCCGTCCAGCCGGCCCACCGACCCGTAGTCGAGCAGCCCCACCCCGCCGTCGTCGAGCAGCAGGATGTTGCCGGGGTGCGGGTCGGCGTGGAAGATGCCGCTGATCATCACCTGCTCCAGCAGGCAGTCCAGCAGGGCGCGGGCGATCCCCTCCCCGTCGACGTCGGCGGGGTCGACGGCGCCCACAGAGACGCCGTGCAGCCGCTCCATCACCAGGATCCGCGTGCCGGTGTAGTCGTCGTACACCCGTGGGATGCGGACCCGCGAGTCCGGCGCGGCCTCGGCGACGGCGGCGATGTTGGTCGCCTCGACCTCGAAGTCCAGCTCTTCCAGCAGCGCCTCGGCGAACCCCTCCGCCAGGTCCACCACCCCGATGGCCGGCCCCCAGTCGGTGTACTCGTCGAAGCGGGCGGCCAGCCGCCGGATGATGTCGAGGTCGCGCTGGACCACCGGGGCGATCCCCGGCCGCTGCACCTTGACCACCACCTCCTCGCCGTCGACGAGCCGCGCGGTGTGCGCCTGGGCGATGGACGCCGCGGCCAGCGGCTCGGCGGAGAACTCGGCGAACACCTCGTCCACGGGGCGGCCCAGCCCGCGCTCGACCACCTCCCGGATCCGCTCCGCCGGTATGGGGGCGACCTCGCTGTGCAGCCGCCCCAGCTCCTCGACGAACACCGGTGGCAGCAGGTCGCGCCGGGTGGCCAGCACCTGCCCGAGCTTGACGAACACCACCCCGGCCTCCTCCATGGAGCGGGCCAGCGACCGGGCCAGCCGCCGCTGGGTGGAGGTGTCCTCGCCGTCCTCGCGGCGGCCGGTGACGTAGCCCCACAGCCCGCGCCGGGCCAGGATCCACGTGATCTGCCGGTAGCGGCGCACCCGCCCGAACCAGTGGGCCACCGCCAGGACCGTCTGCAGCGGGCGCGGCCGGGTGCCGCGCGGGATGGCGAGCTCCAGCCCCACGAAGGCGAGCATCGCCACGACGGCGGACATGGCCATGGTGACCATGACGTACTCCGGGCCGGGCGAGACGATGGGCGCCTCCGCCGACAGCCGCTCCAGGGAGCCGTAGTACAGCAGCGCCCCCGCGGCCGACCCCAGGATCAGGCCGACCAGACCGGCCAGCAGCAGCCGGGGCAGGCTGAAGGGCACCCCCATCATCCTGCTGGCCAGCAGGCCCACTCCGAGGAGCAGCAGGACGAAGAAGATCAGGGAGAAGATCTGGAGGATCCCCTCCCCCACGTAGACCATGGCGAGGTTCACGGACGGGGGCTCGCTTTCCGGCGGCGGTCGGTGGGAGGGCTGCGGCGCGAAGGCCCGTCACGGCTCCTCCGGCCCTTTCCCGATCTCAGGGTGCCAGGTCCGGGGCTCCGGCGACACCGGCGGTCCCGGGCCTGTGGACAACGCCGGGCACGCGACGGGCCGGGGCTCCCCACGAACCCCGGCCCGTCCCGCTATCGGTGGCGGATCAGCAGGTCAGCTCCCAGGAGCACTCCAGCTCACCGGTCTCCGCGCCCGGCGCGCCCTCCGGGACCCGGGCGCCCTGCGTCCGCAGCGCCGACCCGTGGCCCAGGTGCTCGGCCAGCCGGACCGCGATCGCGTCCTGCACGACGACGGGCGCCGGCCCGGTGTGCCCGTTGTTGAGGATGGAGAAGACCAGGCCGTCGCCGCCGTCGGCGCCGGGCACGTACCCGGACAGGCCGCTGACCCCGCTCATGGTGCCGGTCTTGGCGCTCACCACGCCCTGGGCCGCGGTGCCCGCCATGCGATTGCGCAGCGTGCCCCCGACGAAGGGGTCGGCGATCCCGGCGACCGGCAGCGACGCCTCCCATACCGGGTACCAGTCGGCCCCGCGCGCGGCGGCCAGCAGCTCCGTGACCGCGGACGCGGTCAGCCGGTCGGTACGCGAGAGCCCGGAGCCGTCGTGGAACACGACGCCCTCGGTGTCCACGCCCAGACCGGCCACGGCCTCGGCGACACCGGCCCGGCCGGCCGCCCACGTGCCCTCGCCCGCGGTCTCGCGGCCGATGGCCTTGATCAGCATCTCGGCGTGGCCGTTGTTGCTGAACTTCATGAACGGCACCAGGATCTCGGACAGCTCAGCGGAGGTGTGGTCGGCGACCACGCGCGTGTCCAGGTCCGCGGGGACCTCGCCCTGCCCGACCCCGCCGCGCACCCTGACGCCGTGTTCCTCCAGTGCCTGCTCGAACAGGTGCCCGGCCAGCCCGGCGGGCTCGTCCACCGTGCGCAGCACGGCGACCGGGGTGCCGCCCTGCGGGATCGACCCGGTCACCACGATGGTGTTGGTGCCCACCGGCCGGTCCACGGCCAGGGTGTTGCCGCTGCCGGGCGCGCCGGTCACGGCCCGGTTGTCCAGCTCCATGTAGCCCTCGGCGGCGCCCAGGTCCACCGCGGGCGCCTCGCCCTGGGCGGCGGCGGTGACGGTGACCTCGGTGACGCCGGTGTCGAACCGGTCTCCATGGGCGACGGTGAGCGCGGAGATCTGCGCCGAGTAGGCGTAGGGCTCGTCCTCGGGCCACCAGTCGTCCACCAGGCGCTCGTCGTCGAACCAGGTGTCGTCGGCGACCACGTCCCCCTTGACGACCCTGACCCCGGAGGCGGCCACGTCGGCGGCCAGCGCGTCGATGTCGGCGGCCGACAGGGTGGGGTCGCCGCCGCCGACCAGGTACACGTCCTCGACCGCGCGCGGCCGGCCGTACCCGGCGGGGACGACGACCTCGGTGTCGAAGGTGCGGTCCGGCCCCAGGACCTCCAGGGCTGCGGCGGCCGTGAACAGCTTCATGTTGGAGGCGGGCACGTAGGGCGTGTCCGCGTCGCGGGAGTACAGCTCCTCGCCCGTCGCCGGGTCGAGGACGACCACTCCGGCGTCGGCGACGGAGGGGTCCGCCAGGATCTCGTCGAGGTCGGCGCGCAGGTCGGCCGCGGTCTCCGCGACCGGCTCGGCGTGTGCGGGGGCGGCGAGGAGGCCGAGCGGCAGCAGGGCGGCCGCCGCGGCTGCGGCCCACCGGGGGCGGGGGCCGGCCAGGGGGGTCGGGGCTCTCATGGATCTCCAAAGGCTCGGACGGAAGACCACGAACCTAGCCGAGTCTCACCGCGGGTCGCCACGCGCACACGCCGGGAGCACAACCCCCTTTTCCGTCCCGCCGCAGGCCGGAGCGGACAATGCTCTCGATTACCCATCAGAGCGGTCCACATGTGGACAGAAGAGGAATACCTATCCGAACGCGGCACGGCGGTGCCGGGGTCGCCCCCTGGCACCGCCGTGGACCCCGCCTCCGCCGTTCCCGGCCCGAACAGCCCCGGGAACGGTGGCGCGGGATCAGATCAGCTCCACCACCTGCGAGTAGTGGCAGGCGTCCCGGTGCCCGGTGCCCCGGTCCAGCAGGCCCGGCGGCTCCTCGACGCACAGGTTGCGCTGCTCGTCGGTCAGCTCGTTGGCGAACTTCGGGCAGCGCGTCCGGAACCGGCACCCCGAGGGCGGGTCGGCCGGGCTGGGCACGTCGCCCGTGACCACGATCCGCTCGCGGGTCCGCTCCTTGACCGGGTCCGGCAGCGGGATCGCCGAGATGAGCGCCTGGGTGTACGGGTGCGCCGGCGCGTCGAACAGCTGCTCCGTCGTCCCCGTCTCCACGATCTTGCCGAGGTACATCACGGCCACCCGGTCGGAGATGTGCCGGACCACCGACAGGTCGTGCGACACGAACAGGTACGACAGGCCCAGCTCGTCCTGGAGATCCTCCAGCAGGTTGATCACCCCGGCCTGGATCGACACGTCCAGCGCCGACACGGGCTCGTCCAGGATGAGCACCTTCGGGTTGAGCGACAGCGCGCGGGCGATGCCGATGCGCTGCCGCTGGCCGCCGGAGAACTCGTGCGGGTAGCGGGAGCCGTGCTCGGGGTTGAGCCCGACCAGTTCCAGCAGCTCCCTGACCCGCTGCTTGGCGCCCTTGCCCCGGCCGTGGATCTGCATGGGCTCGGCGATGATGTCCGAGACCGTCATGCGGGGGTCCAGGGACGCGAACGGGTCCTGGAACACCAGCTGCAGGTCGCGCCGCAGCGGCCGCATCTGGGCCTCGCTGAGCGAGTGCAGGGGCTGCCCCATGTAGGTGACCTCGCCCGACGTCTGCCGGATGAGCTGGAGCAGCAGGCGCGCCGTGGTGGACTTGCCGCAGCCGGACTCGCCGACGAGCGCGAGGGTCTCGTGCTCGCGCAGCTCGAGGGAGATCCCCGAGACCGCCTGGACCTCGCCGATCCTGCGCCGCAGGATGCCCTTGGAACGGATCGGGAAGTTCTTGACCAGGTCGACCGCGGACAGCAGCACCTCGGACGACACCGCCTCCGACCGCTCCTCCCGTCCGGCGGTCCCGCCGGCTTCGGCACCCTCGGCCTCGACGAGTTCCGCGGGGGCCTCCGCGTCCAGGGCGGTGGCCCGGAACAGGTCCTCGGGCCGGGCGTCCACCAGCTGCTCGCTGAAGTGGCAGGCGGCGGCGTGGCGGCGGAACGGGTCGGGGTCGTCCCCGTCCACGGCCGCCTCCAGGGCCGGCTCCTGCGCGTGGCAGATGTCCTGGGCCATCGGGCAGCGCGGGGCGAACCCGCAGCCCCGCGGCAGGTCGAGCAGTGAGGGCGGCGTCCCCAGGATGGGCGTGAGCTTCTCGCTGCGCGCCTCGTCCATCCGCGGCAGCGACCCCAGCAGCCCCAGCGCGTAGGGCATCCGGGGCCGGTAGAAGACGTCCTCGACGGTCCCGGTCTCCACCAGGCGGCCCGCGTACATCACGGCCACCCGGTCCACGTGCCCGGCGACCACGCCGAGGTCGTGGGTGATGAGCACCAGGGCCGCGCCGGTCTCCCTGCGCGCCGCCTCCAGGGCCTCCAGCACCTGGGCCTGGACCGTCACGTCCAGGGCGGTGGTGGGCTCGTCGGCGATGATCACGTCCGGGTCGTTGGCCATCGCGATGGCGATGACGACGCGCTGGCGCATACCGCCGGAGAGCTCGTGGGGGTACTG
Source organism: Nocardiopsis sp. MT53 (assembly GCF_019598965.1). NCBI lineage: Bacteria > Bacillati > Actinomycetota > Actinomycetes > Streptosporangiales > Nocardiopsidaceae > Nocardiopsis > Nocardiopsis sp. MT53. The sequence continues at coordinate 1,796,363 of NZ_CP080599.1, forward strand.
GTCGACGCGCCGCTCCGGGTGGGGGATGCCCACCTTGTCGAGCAGCTCGACCGCCCGCTCCCTGGCCTGCTGCTTGGTGACCTTGCGATGGGTGAGCACCGCCTCGGCGATCTGGTACCCGATGGTGTACACCGGGTTCAGCGAGGTCAGCGGGTCCTGGAAGATCATGGCGATCTTCTCGCCGCGCACCTTGCTGATCTGGGCGTCGTTGAGGCCGATGACCTCCTGACCGAGCACCCGGGCCGAGCCGGACACCTCGGCGGTCTTGGGCAGCAGGCCCATGATCGCCATGGAGGTCACCGACTTGCCCGAGCCGGACTCGCCGACGATGCCCAGGGCCTCGCCCCGGCGCACCCGGTAGGACACCCCGCGCACGGCCCGCAGGGGGCCGTCCTCGGAGGAGAAGGTGACGTTGAGGTCCTGAACGTCCAGGACGATGTCCGTGTCGACGGTCGCGGTGGCGCCGTCGTTGATGTTGTCCGTCGTGGTCATCGCCGCACCATCGTCTGTCGTGGGTCGAGGGCGTCCCGCAGCCCGTCACCGATGAAGTTGATCGTCAGGCAGATGAGGACGATCAGCACGCCGGGCGGGTAGAACAGCCAGGGCCGGGTGAAGGCGGCGGTGCGCGCGCCCTCCACCATCTTCCCGAGCGAGATGTCGGGCGGCTGGATGCCGAACCCGATGAAGGACAGGCCCGCCTCCGTCAGCACCGCGACCGCGATGAGCAGCGTGGCGGCGACGATGATCGGCCCCGCGGCGTTGGGCAGCAGGTGGCGGAAGATGATCCGGGAGGCCCGGGCCCCGGCCGCGCGCGCCGCCTCGATGAACTCCTGCTCGCGCAGGGAGAGCACCACGCCGCGGACCACGCGGGCGACGGTCGCCCACGAGAACAGGCACATGATGAGCGCCACCGCGTACCAGGTGGTGCCGCCGCGGACCGCGCCGTTGATGGAGGCGACCGCGACGATGAGCGGGATGATGAGGAAGATGTCGGCGATCCTCATCATGATCGCGTCGGTGCGTCCGCGGTAGTACCCCGCGACGGCGCCCCAGGTCGCGCCCACGACGGTGGAGACGACCGCGACGGTCAGGGCGACCTTGAGGGACTGCTGGGCCCCGCGCATGGTCTGCGCGAACACGTCGGTGCCCTGCTTGGTGGTGCCGAAGGGGTGCTCCAGGCTCGGCCCCGCGTTGCTGGGGATGTCCGGGTTCACGGTGTAGCCCCACGGCCAGACCAGGGGCCCGAGGAAGGCGAAGGCGACGATCAGCCCCAGGAGCACCAGGCTGATCATGGCGGCGCGGTGCCGCCGGAACCTCCTCCAGACGAGCTGGATCTGGGTGCGTTCCCCGCCCTTGGCCGGCGCCTTCGCCGGCGTGCCCGGGCCGCCGTCGTTCATCGCGACGCTGCTCTGCATTTCACTCATAGCGGATCCTCGGGTCGAGAACGCCGTACAGGATGTCGGCGACGAGGTTGGCGACCACCACGAGCGTGCCGCTCAACATGAGCCAGGACATGACCGCGAACGCGTCCTGTGCCTTGACCGCCTCGATGAAGAAGTAGCCGAGTCCGCGCCACTGGAAGATCGTCTCGGTGATGACGACGCCTTCGATGATGCCGACGATGCCGATGGTGGCCACGGTGACCAGGGGGATGAGCGCGGTGCGCAGGGCGTGGCGGCGCACCACCACACGGTTGGGCACACCCTTGGCCCGGGCCAGCCGGACGTAGTCGCTGTTGAGCACCTCCAGCATCGACGTGCGCTGGTAGCGGCTCCACGACGCGAAGCTGGTGAGCATCAGGGTGATGGTGGGGAGTACGAGGTGGCCCGCGGAGTCGAGGAAGTACTCCCAGTTGGTCATGTTGCTCACCCGGGCCGAGTTGGCCCCGATGGTGAAGAAGAAGCTGCTGCCGGTGGTCTGGTTGAACCACAGGCCGCCCTCCTTGATCAGCGCGCCCAGCCAGAAGGTCGGCATGGCCAGGGCGAGGAAGCCGATGAAGGTGAGGGTGTAGTCGAGCTTGGAGTACTGGCGCATGGCGCTGACCACGCCGGAGAGGATGGCCAGGCCCAGGGCCGCGATCACGGCGGCGGTCACGAGGCGCAGGGTGACGGCGATGCTCGCCGACAGCTCGGTGCCGATGTCGAACGCCACACCACGGACGGAGGGGCCGAACTGCCCCTGGAGCAGGCCGATGTCCCCGTTGCCGCCGATCCCCGTCATCCAGAGCCAGTACCGCTCCGGGATCGACCGGTCCAGGTAGTAGCGGGCCTCCGCGTCGGCGATGACCTGTTCCGAGGGGGGAGGTTGCTGCATGCGCAGATCCGCGAGCGGGTCGCCGCTCAGGTCCACCATGAGGAAGACCAGGACCGACGCCGCCAGGAGCACTGGGATCGCCACGGCGAGGCGACGCGCGGTGTATACGAGCATGGGAAGGTCCTTCGATGAACGCTCCCGGCCCGGGAAGGGGGCCCTTCCGGCCGGTTGCACCGGCCGGAAGGGCCCCTGCCCCGCCCCTGCGGCGCCGGGCGCGGGCCCGGGCCGCCGCGGGGGCGGGGTGCTCCTCCCGGAGCACTAGGCGGAGCGGAGTGATCCGTCAGAAAGCGTTACTCGACCGCGGTCCACTCGTGCTGGTTCCACATGGCCCGACGCGACTGGCTGTGGTTGTCGGTCACGTTCCCGAGGAACTGGGTGTCGTAGAAGAAGTAGGCCGGGGTGTCCACCAGCGGGAGCACGTAGGCCTCTTCGGCGACGATGGCGGCGGCCTCGTTGGCGAACCCGGCGGACTCCTCCGGGGTGGCGGAGTCCATCGCGTTCTCGACCAGCTCGTCGACCTCTTCGTTCTCGTACTTGCCGTAGTTGCTGCCGCTCTCGCTGAACCAGTACTGGTGCGGGGAGCTGTAGAACTCCGGCGTGGTGCTCCAGCCGTAGAGCATGAGGTCGAAGTCGCCCTCGGCGAGGGTGCCGCCCAGGTCGTCGGTGGTCTCGATCTCGGCGGTGACGCCGATCTCGGCGAGGTCGGCCTGGATCAGCTCGGCGATGACCTCGCGGGCCACGTGGCCGGCGGTGTAGCGCAGACGCAGCGGGCGCACGGCCTCGCCGTCCTGCTCCAGCGTCTCGCCGTTCAGCTCGTAGCCGGCATCCTCCAGGATCTCCAGCGCGGCCTCGGCGTCGCCGGCGCCCTGGCCGGTCGGGGTGATGACGTCCTCGTGGAACTCGCTGGAGGTGGAGAAGACGTGGTTGGTGCGCGGCTCGATGTCCGGGAACTTCTCGCCGTAGGTACGGGTGGCGATGTTCGCGACGTCGACCGCGGTGAAGATCGCCTGGCGCAGGGCCTGGTCGTCCAGGGGCTCGCTGGCGAGGTTGAGGTCGAGGTGCTCCCAGCTGCCGCCGGACGCGATCTCGAACTCGACGTTCTCAGCGCTCTCGAGCTGGGTGATGACGTCGTCGGACCAGGTGGCCGGGGAGCCGCCCTGGACCTCGCCGTTGGTCAGCGCCGGGACCCAGCTGCCCTCCTCGGTGTTGACCTCGAGGATGATCTCGTCGATCTCGGGGGTCTCGCCGTAGTACTCCTCGTTGACCACCTTGACGACGCGGCCGTCGAGCTCGGGGGTGCCCTCGAAGATGTACGGGCCGCCCGAGACGGTGATCGGGTTGGCGTTGAAGAAGTCCGACGACTCCCGCATGCCCTCGGGGGTGTCGAGGTCGAAGCCCTCGGCCTCGGCGATGTGCGCCGGGTAGAAACCGTCGCTGCCGAAGGTGAACCAACCGGGGTGCTGCGTCCCCTCCTTCATGGTCACCGTGACGGTCTTGCCGTCCTCGGAGCCCTCGACGCTCTCGATGAGGGAGGAGAGGGTGGAGCCGCGGGAGTTGCAGCCGTCGGCGCACAGCTCATCGTCGCCGCTGTTCATCTTCCAGGTCCAGATGAAGTCGTCGGCGGTGATCGGCTCGCCGTCGCTCCAGACCGCGTCCGGGTTGATCTGGTACTCCCAGGAGATCTGGTCGCCCTCGATCAGCTCGGGGGTGTTGACGATGAGGTCGGTGTTCCACTCCCACTCGCCCTCGGGGGTCCATAGACCCGTGGGCGGGAGGATCCCGTGGACCATCTGGATCAGGTAGACCGAGCCGCCCTCGGGGGCGTTGTGGTTCCAGCCGCCCGCGGGCTGGTTGACGATCCAGGTGACCGAGTTCTCACCCGCGGCGCCGCCCTCCTCCTGAGGTGGGGAACAGGCGCTCACCGCGAGCACGGCCGAAACGCCGATGGCCGTGGCCCCCAGCATTTTCCTACGAATCTGCATCAGTCACACCCTTGATCACTAATACGAACCTTCAGTGGGGGATCGAGTGGTTCGCACAGTCCCCACCGAACTTAGGCGATTAGTCGTTCAGAAGACCATCGAGTGAAATGTCTGTATAGCCCCAATGCCGGATTCGTGATCCATCCGCAACCGGTTCGCGCCCATCGACCCCGGACGTCGACATCACACGACAACGCGCCCGTAACACAACGGCGGATCCCGCGTTCCCGCAGGCCAGGGGGGCGCCCAGGACAGGTACTCAGTACCGGGGATTCGGTCGCACCAGAAATAGAAAGTGGCAAAACCATTGTAGTCAACAATGTTTACTTAAAAGTAAACGATGTTTGACTACCCAAAGCTCCTATTCGATTACCGAATTAAAAACGGACATACGAGCACAGACGATTCATCAAGGCGAAAAGATCCGCCCGACCATCGACGTCGACGGAGGCCGAGCGGATCATATAAACATGGGATGACATGATGTTGGAAAGATCCGTTCGCGCGCCGGCGGCCGTCCCCCGCCGCCGCCCCGACGTCCCGGGCGGCGTCCCCGCCCGTCCGTCCGCAGGTCGCGGGCGTCTCCCTGGAAAGCCCGTCGTTCCGGTGTCCGAAACCACCATGGGCACCCCCGCGGAGCCGATAAAGTCGACAGCGGCGGCGATCACCGCCCACCCCAGACCGCAGCGAGGAAGGCCCCTGCCGTGTCCGAAACAGTGCGCCTCGTCTGTCCCTCGGGCCGCAAGCACGCGGAGCTGTGGGGCGGCTACCTGCTGGCGGCCCTGGGCGTCGTGGCCATCGCGGTCGACCCCTCCCACTGGGCCAACATCACGCTCGGCGTCCTGCTGCTCCTCATCGGCGGCGGGCTCGCGGCCCACGGCCACCTCTTCGTCAAGGCCCCCGTACTGGAGGTCTCGGACGGGGAGTTCCACTACCGGCGCGGCAAGTACGAGGTCAGCGTGCCCTTCGGGGACATCGGCTCCTACCACCTGCTGCCCGGCGGCGTGCGCTCCCTGGGCCTGTGCGACACCGCGGGCCGCCCCAAGCGGTTCCCCTCGCTGCAGAGCCGCCGCACCTCCCGCGCCTACCTGCCGCTGACCGGGATCACCAGCCCGGCCAAGGTCGAGGCGTTCATGGCGGTGGCGGGCATCCCGCCGCGCAAGCGCTCGCTGACCTCCTGACGACCCCGGCGCCGCTCCCCCGCCGGACCCGGCCGGGCCTGCGGGCAGGGCCCCGGCCCTTGTGGCCCGGGTCCCGGTCGACGTCCCGGCCGGGCGGGTAACGGTCTGTCCGAAACCCGTGCACACAACGGTACGCAGTCGGACGTCTCAGGCCACATCAGTCCAATTCGCACCACACCCACCACGGACATACCGTTGCAAGCCCGGGTCATCTACCCTCGGTTCCGTGACGCAGTCCAGAATCACCGCCATCCTGACCGTAGCGGGGATGCTCGCGGCCATGTGGGTCTTCGAGATCCTCGACTTCTTCATGTTCGGAACCCTCGACTACCAGTTCGGCCTGCGCTCCTGGGACACCGGGGCTCCCTGGACCGTCCTCACGGCTCCGTTCATGCACGGCAACATCCAGCACCTCGTCGGCAACTCGCTGCCCTTCCTCGTGCTGGGCTCGCTCGTCGCCTTCAGCGGGCTGTCCCGGTTCCTGCTGACCACCCTGATCGTCACGGTCGTCAGCGGCGTGGGGATCTGGCTCTTCAGCGCCCCCACCACCATCACCGTCGGCGCCAGCGGACTGGTCTTCGGCTACTTCGGCTACACCGTCCTGCGCGGCATCATCGAGCGCAAGACCGTCGACATCGTCATCATGATCTGCGTCGTCCTCTTCTACGGCACGATGATCTGGGGCGTGCTCCCGCAGTACCCCGGGGTCTCGTGGCAGGCGCACCTGTTCGGCTTCCTCGGCGGTCTGATCGCCGCGTACGTCCTCCCCAAGCGGGAGAAGCGGCGCCAGATCGACCAGTGGCGCCAGCCCGGGGCGCAGGGCGGCTACTACGCCCCCTGACCCGGCCCCGCATGCCGAAGGGCCCCTCCCGTACGGGAGGGGCCCTTCCCTGTCATCGGGTGCGGCGCAGGCCTAGAACTCCAGGCCCTCGGCCGCGTCGCCCAGGGTGCGCTCCAGGAACTCGGGGTTGTCCGCCAGCCAGGCGCGGGCGCCGGCCTGCGGGTCGTCCTTGTGCTCCTCCAGGGTCAGCACCTCCAGGGAGGCCAGCTCCTCGTCGGTCATCTCCCAGCCCTGCAGCCACTCGGCGAGCTCCGGGTAGTCCTCGGTGAAGCCGCTGCGGCCCACCGCGTGGATCTCCTCGGCGTCGCCCATCAGGCCCTCGGGGTCTTCGAGGTCCTTCAGGTCGTGCTTGGCGTAGGCCGGGTGCGGACGCCACAGGGTGACGGCGATCGGCTCCTCCTCGGCGATCGCCGAGTCCAGCTCCGCCAGCATCGCCGCGGTGGAGGACTCGACCAGCTCGAAGTCGGCGTCCAGGCCGTAGCCCGGCATCGCCTCCTCCTTGGTGACCCGGGTCAGGCCGGCGCCCGACTCGATGCCGACGATGCGGCCCCCGAGCTCGTCGGCGTGGTCGGCCAGGTCCTCGATGCTGTTCACGTCCTCCATGTAGGCGGGGACGGTGATGGTCAGCTTGGCGTTGTCGTACCAGGTGCCGAGGTCCTCGAGGTCGTCGCCGTAGTCGTTCCAGTAGTCGGCGTGGGTGACCGGCAGCCAGGTGTCCAGGAACAGGTCCACGTCGCCGTTGGCGGCGCCCTGGTACATCGGGGCGACGTCCACGTCGGTGACCGTGACGTCGTAGCCCTTCTCCTCCAGGATGACCTGCCACATGGCGGTGGTGGCGATCGCCTCCTCCCAGGCGATCAGGGCGATGTTGACCTCCTGGGCGTCGCCGCCGCCCTCGCCCTCGCCGGGGCCGGTCAGGTCCTGTCCCCCGCTGTTGCCGCAGGCGGTGAGGAGCAGGGCCGCGCTCATGCCGGCGGCGGACAGCGCGGCGGTGCGCTTTCGGGTGTACATCGTGGGGTTCCTTCCCTAGGGGATCGGAGGAACCGGCGGGCCGTGTGCGACCGGCCCGCCGGGTCGGGGTGCGCTCAGGCCGAGGAGACGGCGGCGCGCCCCTGCGGGCTCTTGCGGGTGACCGCCGCGGTGAGGCGGTCCAGGAAGATGGCGAGGACGACGACGGCGATACCGGCCTCGAAGCCGAGTGCGCCGTCGTTGCGGCTGATGCCCTGGTAGACCTGGCTGCCCAGGCCGCCGGCGCCGACCATGCCCGCGATGACGACCATGGACAGGCCCAGCATGATGACCTGGTTGACGCCGGCCATGATGGTCGGCAGGGCCAGGGGCAGCTGGATGCCGGTGAGGATCTTGCGGCCCGGTGCGCCGAACGCCTCGCCCGCCTCCACCAGCTCCCTGTCGATCTGGCGGATGCCCAGCTCCGTGAGGCGCACGCCCGGGGGCATCGCGAACACGATGGTCGCGACCACGCCGGGGACCGCGCCGATGGAGAAGAAGAAGATCGCCGGGATCAGGTACACGAACGCGGGCAGCGTCTGCATCAGGTCCAGGACCGGCTTGACGATCTTGCTGACCAGGTCGTTGTAGGCGGCCAGGACGCCGATCGGGATGGCGATGGCCACCGCGATGGCGCTGGCCACCAGGACCAGGCCCAGGGTGTCCATCGCGTTGTCCCACTGGCCGACCGAGGCCACCAGGGACAGCGCGACCAGTGCGAACACGCCCATCCTCCAGCCCGCCACCGAGTAGGCGAGCAGGCTCAGCAGGAGGATCATCAGCAGGGACTTGGGCTCGGTGACGAGCATGGGCAGCAGCAGCCAGCCCAGGAGGACCACGGCCAGCCAGCCGCCGGCCACGACCGCGGTGCGCTTGCGCGAGGCCGCGTTCAGCGCCCCCATCACCGTGACCGCCGCCAGGAACAGCAGCGAGACGATGAAGTAGGAGTCGACGTACTGGTCGAACAGGTTCATCGCCCACAGGAACAGGAAGGGCGGCAGGCTGTTGACGACCGTGTCCACCAGGCCGGTCCACGCCTGGAGGATGTAGAGCACCGAGACGGCGCCGACGGTCACCGCCAGCGGGCCGCGGTGCGAGCGCAGCAGCGGGACCGCGATGATCACCGCGGCGATGAAGGTGAGCTGGGCGGCCGCCGGGTCGGAGAAGAAGCCCGACAGGACGGACACGGCCCAGCGGATGAACTCGCCGATGGCGTCGAAGGCCGGGCCGAAGTGGGCCTTGAGCCAGTTGTTGAACGCCTCGAACCCCTCACCGACGGGCAGGGCGGGCGGGAAGTCGACGGGGGTCACGGCCGCTCCCTCCCCGACGCGAGGGCGGCGAGCACGGACGTGCGTGAGGCGGTGCCCAGCACGCTGCCGTCCTCGTCGACCACGCGGACGAGCTCGGATTCGGCCATGTCGGTGTACAGGTCGGCGATCGGGGTGTCGGCCGCGACCGTCGGCGCGCCCGCGCCCGCGGTGGCCCCGGTGTCCAGGGCCGAGGCGGCGGTCAGCACGCGGGTGCGGTCGACGTCCTCGGTGAACCGCTCGACGTAGTCGTTGGCGGGCTCGTTGAGGATCTCCTGCGCGGTGCCGATCTGGGCGACCCGGCCGTCCCGGAGCACGCAGATGCGGTCGCCCAGGCGCATGGCCTCGTTGAGGTCGTGGGTGATGAAGATGATGGTCTTGCCCAGCGACTCCTGGAGTTCCAGGAGCTGGGTCTGCATGTCCCGCCGGATCAGCGGGTCGAGGGCGCTGAACGCCTCGTCCATCAGGATGATGTCGGTGTCCGCCGCCAGGGCGCGGGCCAGGCCGACGCGCTGCTGCATGCCGCCCGAGAGCTGGTGCGGGAACTTGTCCTCCCAGCCGGCCAGGCCGACCAGTTCCAGGGTCTCGGCGGCGCGGGCGGCCCGCTCGGCGCGGGGCTCGCCGCGCAGTTCCAGGCCGTAGGCGGCGTTCTCCAGCACCGTCCGGTGCGGCAGCAGGGCGAAGTGCTGGAAGACCATGCTGATCTTCTGGCCGCGCAGCTTCAGGAGCTCCTTCTTGCCCAGGGCCGTGATGTCGACGCCGTCGACCTCCACCGATCCCGAGGTGGGCTCCAGCAGGCCGTTGAGCATGCGGATGAGTGTGGACTTGCCCGAACCGGACAGGCCCATGACGACGAAGATCTCGCCCGGCTCGACGTCGAAGGAGACGTCGATGACCGCGGCGGTCACGTCGAGGTCGGCGATGGTGTCGCGGTGACTGCCGTCGGCGAGCCGCTCGACGGCGGCTCCGGCCTGTCTACCGAACACCTTGTACAAGTGGTCTGCGCGTACTGCTGGCACGGTCTCCTCTACGGGGCTGTCCCGCCGCGGAGCAGACCGGCTTCCCCGATCGCCGCCCGCGGACTCGACAGGCAGCCGGTCCGCGCAGGGCCCCCCGGTGCGCGCCCCTTGCGGGGTTCGGACCAGCACCTGGTTCACGTCGGGGGGCAACGTTACCGAGATGCGTAGCCACAGATCAGACGGTTGGTAACCAGCAGATAACATGTTTAAACGACATAAAAACGGTCCGCCGACCATGCCGGGGGTTTGCATCGTCGCAGGACAGCGATATGTGATCTATACCACGCACGTTCTTAACGTGATGCCGGTCACATATGCGTGACAGGAGCGCCATACGACGGTATGTGCCAGCTCCGCAACCTACCGTCACGACGCCGGGCGCGCCAGACCCCGGCCCGGAAGAGCCGGGGTGCCGGGTCAGGACTCGATGCGCGTACGGGTGAACTTCAGGTGCGAACGCGACGGCGTCGGGCCGCGCTGCCCCTGGTAGCGCGAGCCGTACTCCGCGGAGCCGTAGGGGCGCTCGGCCGGCGAGGTCAGCCGGAACATGCACAGCTGGCCGATCTTCATGCCGGGGTACAGCTTGATCGGCAGCGTCGCGACGTTGGACAGCTCCAGGGTCACGTGCCCGGAGAAGCCCGGGTCGATGAACCCGGCCGTGGAGTGGGTCAGCAACCCCAGCCGCCCGAGCGAGCTCTTGCCCTCCAGCCGGCTGGCGATGTCGTCGGGCAGCGTCACCACCTCGTAGGTGGACGCCAGAACGAACTCCCCGGGGTGGAGGATGAAGGCCTCGTCGGGGTCGGTCTCCACCAACCGGGTCAGGTCCGGCTGCTCGACGGAGGGGTCGATGTGCGGGTACCTGTGGTTCTCGAAGACCCGGAAGAACCGGTCCAGGCGCACGTCGATGCTGGACGGCTGGACCAGGCCGGGGTCGAAGGGGTCGATCCGGACCCGCCCGGAATCGATTTCGGACCTGATATCGCGATCGGAGAGCAACACGCTCCGAACCTACCGCCTGGCGGAAGCACCAGGGCGGACACCGGCCGAACAGGGACGCCCGACACGGGATCCCGGCGCCGACTTGCCGTCGGACCCCGGGAATGGGCTAGGATGGCAACGGTTGACCGGCCGTTGAGGCGGCGGGCACACGCGGATGTAGTTCAATGGCAGAACTTCAGCTTCCCAAGCTGATAGCGCGGGTTCGATTCCCGTCATCCGCTCCGTTCGAAAGACGGCCCCTGGACAGCGAAGACCCTTCGCACCCCAGGGGCCGTCTTCGCGTTGGGGGTGTGCCGGAGGCACACGGACCGACGGCCAGCGTCACGTGACGTGCCCCGCTCCCGTCATCCATGGCCGCGAGGCCCCCGAACACACGTGCCCCTCGGTACTCGGCACCAAAGATCTCCGGAGATCTTCAGCGGATTCGCTTTGATCCGGCCGCCACCCGAGCGACGGCCTGCACCATGGCGACCATCGACCAGCGCGACTCGCCGGTAGCAGGTCCCGTTACCGGGACGAATGGCCGCTCGGCGGCACCCGCGACGGCACGCCCCAGTCCGAACCCTTCGTCACCCGCGCCGACGCCCGCACCTTCAAACTCCACGTCGAGGCGGCCGGACAGCACTGGCCCGAGAACCGGATGCCCACCAGGGCTGGGCCGGGGGCTGCCTTCTGGCCGCGGGTAGGTGAAGACCACCCCGGAACCCGACACCGAACCCGTCCTGCTCGCAGCTTTTGCCCGCGGGCGCATCGACTCCCTCTCCGGGATCGAGGAGCGTACCCGGGCCGACTACCACCGCAACCTCGAACGGCACCTGAGCCCCTCCTTCGGCACCGCGAACCTCCGCGAGAAGGGCGTGCCGCCCCCTGAGCACGTCCGCCGAATGGGTCAACCACCTCCAGGCCGAGGTTCCCGATCCGCGAACGCCCATCAACCCGCACAACAGCGAGGGCTTCAAGAGCTCATCTCACTTGGTGGGTCCGTTAGCAGATCAGCGTGCAGGCGATGCCGACGAAGGCCGGGAAGCGGTCGGCCCGACGCTCATAGCGGCAATGCAGGCGGCGACATCCGGCCGGCCAGGCATGGTTCGCTCGACCGAGATCACACCTTCAGCTCGGGCTAGTTTATCTCGAAACCTTCGGGAACGGGGTTCTTGAGAATGTAAGAGAAGATTTCAGAATCCTCTTGACTGAACCCGAGCTCCAAGTACATGGCAACGAGCTCTTCATAGGTGTAATTTTCCGGGTCCTTCACGGGAACGATCACAGCAACCCCCACTCCCCAAATAGATTTTCCATTGCATCCCGAAGGGGTGCGAAGTTATTATCCACCCATTGCCTGTTTTTGTCAATGCCAGGGAGGGAGAGATTGAGTTCGAGTTTTTCCCGAAGCACCGAGTCTCCGGTTTTTTCCGTGATCCACTGAGAGTAAATTCGAGCAAATATCTCCGCATTGGTCGAAAGATACATATAGAACTGCGTTTTCGGAGCCCTTTTCAGATCTAGAAGCTCCGGAGAGGACCTCGCCAGGTGCAGCAGGTTTCTCATAGCCGGTTCAAGCGGCATTGCGTTTGACGCGAGACCCAAGCGCGTCGCCGTACTCCCAGCCTGGTCGACTGCGTGGCCGATCTCATGGACAAAAGTTTCTCGAAGATGGGAAGAATTGGCGTCGAAAAGAATCGTCTGACTTCCCGGCTCAAATCTCCCGAATACTCCCGCCGGGAGGTTTCCCGCCTCGAATTTTATTACCGCCATCGAGTCAGGGAATCTGTGAACTCCTCCGACGAGGTTGATGGCGGCTTGAATCTCCTGCAAAATATGCGGAGGTATGGATTGACTGATGGAGTGGGGGAGGTCATCTCTGGAATCCAGGGATTCCGGAAGACCCTCATGGCTTGAGGAGGAATCCTCCCTTGCATCTGCCTCGGTTCCTTCATGGCCCGATCCGTCTGCTTCATTTATTTCGATGATAGTGTTATCAGCAAGCCGAATGGTAACGCTATCCCCAGGACGGGAAAAGTGGTGGTTCTCGACGACATACGGCCTTTCGTTAGCTCGACCGGGTATGTTGTCGTGGGTTCCTCCTGAAACGAGATCGTCCTCGAAGGGATTACGGACCGGGGTTCCAGGCAGTCCTTGTCCACTTGTGGCGACGGTTATCTCGTCGCGAGCGGTGAACTCAACACCCCCGCTGTTGACCTTGACCCGCTGGTCATAAGCCGTGGACGCATTGTCGGGAACCTGGGAAGCCACCCACGCATCCTCCGCGCCGCGCAGGCCCTCCTCCAGCTCCCGGCGGGATCCCGGATCGATACCGTCGAGGAACTCCTGGCCCGCGGCCAGCTCGGCGGCGGTCGGGTCGGCGGGCCGCTCGGCATCGGCGGCGCCGTCTCCCGAGGGGGAGCCGGTGTGCGAGTCGCGCAGTGCCTCCAAGCCGGTCAGGAGTGTGCGCAGCCGCTGGGGGTCGACCCCCAGGGCCCGCAATGTGTCATCGGTCAGGGAGATGACGGGGGTGAGTCCACCGGAACCACTGCCTTGCCGGCCGGACGCTGCGCTGTCGACCAGGTTCTGCAGCGCGTCGGTCAGCCCGCGGGGGACGCCGCCGACCCCGTCCAGGATCTTCAGCCCCTTGTAGGCCAGCAGCGGCACGCCCACCGCCGCCCCCACGCCGGTCGAGGTCAGCGCCGCGCCCGCCACGATCGTGCCGACGTTGAGCAGCGCGGTCGTGATGACGTACGCGGGTCGTTCCTCCCACTCCCGCCACGGCACCACCGCGTGGGCCGCCTCCACCGCCGAGTCCCAGGCGATCTCCCGGCTGCGCTCCCAGCTCTGGAACCCCCAGTGGTCGATCTCGGCGTCGTACAGCCCCACCATGGCGCCCGCGCCCTCGACCACACCCCACCAGTGGGCGTCCAGGTTGGTGCTCCACTCGAAGTCCCAACCCCCGGCACCGTGCATCCCGACCATGCCGCCGGCGTTCTCCAGGATTCCGCCGCCGAAGTCCCAGACGGCGTGCTGGACGTCCCAGAACCAGTAGTGGTCGACGCCGATCCCCGGTCCGCCCCAGGCGTTCTCCAGCTCCTCGGTGATCTCGGTGAAGCCGTAGGCGATCTCCCCACCGCTCAGCCGGGTGGAGCCGTCCGGGTTCACCGCCGTGTACCGGCGCGCGCTGAACAACCCGATGATGGCGTTGGCGCACTCCGCCTCGGCGGCCATGAAGTCGTTCTGGATGCGGATCTTCTCGGAGTTGATCCGCGTGTACTCCTGGTACTCCTCGCTCTCACCGCCGAGGAGCGTGCCCTTGGCCCAGTCCTCGTCGTCGGCGACCCGGGCGTTGAAGCGGCGCGCGTCGCCCTGGAGGGCCCATGCCTCTCTCCGGAGTTCGCGGGCCTTCTCGGCGAAGGTGGTCAACGCCGTGGCCGCCGTGCCCAAGGCGCCGTCCACCTCCCCGGCGTCGTCGGGGACCGAGTCCACCGCCGAGAAGAGCATCTCGGCCTCCGGTGCGGAGTAGCAGGAGGCCAGCCCGCCCCAGGCGGTGTGGATGTCGGCCGCGCCCTCGGCGATGTCGGCGCCGTCGCCCTTGAGGTCGTCGGCGGTGTACTCCAGGCGGTCCGGGTCGGTGCCGGGGACGAAGAAGGTGCTCGGATCGAAAGGGGCTGTGCTCACAGGTCACCGCTCCGGGAGTGTGGGGGGCAGGGGGAGGCGCGGGGAGGGTGTGGGCGGGGTCAGCGGTACTGGGGCTGCTGGCCCGACCCCGCGGCAGGGGTGATCTCGGTGGCCGGTTCCCTGGCGGCGTTGAGCTGGGCTTCGGCGGCCATCTCCAAGTTGCCTTCGATGTAGTGGTTGGTGGCCTCGTAGGCGCCGCCGACGGCCCTCAGGGTCGTCTCCGCCATACCGCCGAGAATCCCGAAGTAGTGTTCGGCGAACCGGCCCAGCGCATCGGCGACGATGCCGCTGCCGCACTCCTCGACGGCGTTGCCCAGATGGGTCTCCAGTTGGGACAGCTCCCGGGTCAGTCCGGAACCTCCCTCCTCATCGCCCAGATGTCCCAGGGTCGCCTCCAGAACACCGCCGACCTGCACTGGATCGATATTCCAAGCGCTCATCGAATCCCTTCTCCTGTCCTGGAGAACCGCTCTGCGTACGACCCTTCGGATGATTCGCCGTCATCGGTGTGGCCGATTCCGGCCATTTCCTGTTGTGCGCGGACGAGCTTCGCCTCGAGAAGGAGCGGAGCCGAGCGAAACTTCCTGAAAGTCCTGCTCAGGCGCTTGTTCAGGAAGGCGTCTCCGCCCTTGAGCCACCCGCTTCGCCCTACTTGGGCGAGCCTCGGAAACCCCTGGTCCCGGCATACGGGAGACACGCCCCTCGGCCTGGGGCGGGCGACCCGAATGGTCACCTCCCCACCCTTGGAACCCCGTTCCACCAGGTTGGACTTCACTCGTTCACCTCTTCTGCGCACCTCGCATCGATAAGCGGTTTCCATTGTGTCTTCGGGCGCATTATGCCGAACGGTAGGGACAGAGGGTGAGCCGGGATATGCGCACGGCAGTCCCCTCGTGATGCCATGGAACCCGGCCGCCTGTCCGAATCCCTGTGGCCTGGCCGACCACCCGGAACCGGGGTTGTGCGCTTCCGGACGAGACGTGAGGACTTCGCCGCCCTGGTGCACCCGTGAGGGTGCACGGGGTGTGGTGCAGGGGGCTATCGGGCAACGGAGCGACCTGGGGGTTCTCGGGTCAGCGCACGTGGAAGGGCTGATGGTGGGGTGGTTCGATTCCCGTCATCCGCTCCATGACGAGAACGGCCGGGTGGTTCGGATTTTCCGAACCACCCGGCCGTTCCGCTTTCCCCGGGCGGGTGCCGGGGGCCGTGCCGCAGGCCTGTCGGGAGCCGCAGGGGCTCACCAGTCCAGTTCGGCGTTCAGTTCCCGGGTCTCGCGAATGCGGCGCTCGAGCACGGACAGGCGCTGCCGTACCTCCTCGATCTCCGGGGCCTGGGGGCCCAGCACCCAGAGCATGGTCTGCGCCACCGATCGCTGCTCCGCCTCCGCCTCCTCCAGCCGGTCGGCCCACAGCAACGCGAACGCCAGATGGTGCCGGCTCCGCAGGGTCGCCGGATGGTGCTTTCCGCGCAGGCGCCGGTATCCCGCCGCGACTTCGCGGTACTCCGCCAGGGAGGCGTCCGGTTCGCCCATGGTCATCAGGGTCCGCGCCAGACGGTGCCGGGTCTCCAGGGTGTCCGGATGGTCGGGTCCCCGCTCCGCCGCCCCCAGCCGGACCGACCTGCGCATGCCGGCCACCGCCGCCCCGTCCCGCCCGAATCCGAGCGCCTCCCACCCCAGCACCATGGCGTCCTCCGCCGAGACCCCCTCCAGGACCTCGTCGAACAGGGCGTCCGGAACCCGCTCGCCCGGCAGGGTCCGCTTCAGGGCCTCGTCCACCAGGTGGTCGAAGACCTCGACATGGTCCGCGCCGACCGGTGTCAGCAGCCGCGTCGCTCCCGCCCGCGGCGCCGTGGCCCATTCCCAGGCCCGGTCCGATGCCTCCGGACGCCGGTCCCCGCTTCCCGCCTCTTCCGACAGCCGGACGTGGAGCCGTTCCACCAGCGCCCGCGGAATCGGCCCCACCGCCCCGCAGCGGCGGACCGTCACCGCCGCGGCCACCAGGAGCGCCCCCTGGGAGGCCGGGGAGAGGGCGTGAGCGGCGTCCCCCGCCGCGGACGGATCCCCGGCGCCGTTCACTTCGGCGAGCAACTCCGGGGCGCGGGCCAGGAGCGGCGCGAACCCGTGCACGCCGCGCCGGTCCAGCGCGTGCGCGATCCGCTCGTCCGAACGGAACCGCTCCGCCCGCTTCCGTTCGCCGTCCGTCAGCGCCCGGTCGACACGGATCTCGACCGCGCGACGCAGGAGCAGCCTCCACCGCTCGGCATCGCCACCGTCGAGCAGCCTCTTCTTCTCGGTGTCCCGCAGGGTCGCCACCACGACGCGGTGCGTGCCCCGCCCCTGCCCGCCGAGGAGGTCACCGACGTTCTGCGCGGTCAGGTGCGGGTCGGAGGCCCATCGGTGCAGGTCGTCCAGCCACAGCACACACCGGGGGTGGGCGGCCGCCGCCTGGAGTGCGGGGGCCACGCGCGCGCCCGGGCGCGGGGCGATCAGGACGTGGTCGGTCAGGTGCCGGACCGCCTCGTGGGCGCTGCGGGTCTTGCCCACGGCCGAATCCCCCGCCAAGAAGACGAATCTCTGCGCCTGAACGGCGGCGCGGAGCCGCACGTCCGCGGCGCGCGGCACGTAGGGGGGCAGGGACGACCCGCCCCGGGCGTCGGCCGCCGCGGGGGCCACGCCCCAGGTCAGCGGATCCGTCCGCCTCCCCACCGTCGGCAGGCGCCCGCCGGGCCCGGTGTCACAGGAGACCCGGATCTCCTCCCGGGCGGGAAGCCGCCGACGCCAGGCCTGCGACCGCCGGAGCAGCACCGTGCCCCGGACCGCCAGGGCCGCTCCCGCCGGAAGGGCGAACGCGGCCCACCAGTCGGGTGGCGCGAACCAGGCCGCCTCGACCGTACGCAGGAACACCGCCGCCCCCGACAGCAGCAGGAGCACCGCCGCCACCAGCCATGGGCCCGGTGCCGCCACCGGTTCTGCTCTCCCCACCCTGACGACCTCTCTCGTCTCGCGAGCACCACGTATCCACCCCTCTAGGCCGGTCCGGGGCTTTCACCGGTGCGGTGAAGGCGGTGTGCCCGAGGACGCGCAGGGCCCGGTGTCACATGAGGAGGGAGCGATGCGGGACGGCGCCGGACGGGCGGTCAGGGCGTGTGGCGGAACGGGGGCAGGGCGCGGAAGGCCGGGTCGACCCGCAGGGACTGCGCGAGCACGCCGAGGAGGCGGCGGGCGCGGGAGAGCGGGTGGTCCGGGAAGCGGTCGTCCCACACCGGGTCCTCGGCCTGGTTGCGCGGGGTGCCGCCGGTGACGCCCTCGGTGTAGGGGTGCCGGGCCCAGGCGGCCATCGCCCCCTGCACGTCCCCCTGGTGGCGGTCGAGGAACGCGGGGAAGAGGGACGCCTCCCGGATGCCGGTCACCGGCCCCTCGAAGCACTGCACCCGGACCACCGTGCTGCACCGGTCCCGCGGGATCGTGTACGAGCCGATGTAGGCCATCCCCGTCTCCCGGCGGGGGTCCCTGCCCTTGACCACCTGGCGGATGGCGGGCATGCCGTCCAGGGTGACGGTGTCCAGTTCGACCAGGCCCATCCCCGACCCCGCGACGTGGGCGCTGGTCCGGGCGCGCAGGTCGTCGAGGTCCTCCAGGGAGGCGGGCAGGTCGGGGACCAGGCCGAAGAAGTCGAGGATGACCGCGTCGCCCGTGGCGTCGACCCAGGCGTTCTCCTGGACCTGGCGGTGGCCGGCGGTGTCGAAGGTGAGGGGGGTCCCGGCCAGGCCCGCGGGGCCCCGGGGGGTGTCGGAGTTCATGGCGGCACCCTAGTCGCCCCCTCCGTCGATCACGCGTACCCGCTGGTGGGACCATGGATCCCGGTGGGGCGCCGGCTCCGGGCGAGGGGCCCGGCGCCCGCCCCGGGGAAGGGGACCCATGACGACGCGACCTCTCACCGTGGTCACCGGCGGCGGCCGGGGCATCGGTGCCGCCACCTGTGTGCGGCTGGCCGGCGACGGGCACGACATCGTGTTCGGCTACGCCTCGGACACCGGGGCCGCGGAGCGGACCGCCGAGCAGGTGCGCGCGACCGGGGCCCGGTGCGCGGCGGTGCGCATGGACACCTCCGTCGAGGCCGACGTCGACCGGCTGTTCGACACGGCGGAGGCACTGGGTCCGGTGACGGGCCTGGTCAACAACGCCGCGGTGACCGGGCCGCTGGGCCGGTTCGCCGACGCCGACACCGCGGTCCTCAGGCGGGTGGTCGACGTCAACGTGCTCGGCTACCTGCTGTGCTGCCGCCGGGCGGCACGGGACATGGGGAGCCGGGGGTCGGGTGCGATCGTCAACGTCTCCTCGGCCGCAGCCACCCTGGGCAGCCCGGACGAGTACGTCCACTACGCGGCGACCAAGGCGGCGGTGGACGCCATGACGGTCGGCCTCTCCAAGGAGTTGGGACCGTCCGGAATCCGGGTCAACGCGGTCGCCCCCGGGGTGATCGAGACCGACATGCACGCCGCCATGGGCGACCCCGGCCGCCCCGCCCGGGCGGCGGCGACGATCCCGCTGCGACGTGCGGGGCGTCCCGGGGAGATCGCCGACGCGATCGCCTGGCTGCTGTCCCCCGAGGCCTCCTACGCGAGCGGAACGGTGCTGCGGGTGGCCGGCGGCAGGTGAGGCCGCCTCCGGCCGCCCGGGTTTCGCCGGGGGACCCCGGGGCAAGGGTTCTCTGCACAGGAGGTTGCCCCCCGTGGAGACGACGCCCCTAGTCATCCTCGTCCTGGTGGTGATCGTGGCGGCCCTGGGCGCCGGGATCGCCCTCCGTTCCGCGATCCTCCCGGCGCGCCGCACGGCCCGGCTCAGACGGCGCTTCGGCGCGGAGTACGACCACGCCCTGCACCTGCACGGGAACACCGCGGACGCCGAGCGCGACCTCTCCGAGCGGCTGTCGCGCCGCTCCTCCCTGAGACCGCGCGCCATCCCCGACGAGCTGCGCGACGACCACGCGCGCTCCTGGGTGGCGGTGCAGCAGGGGTTCGTCGACGACCCCGAGCGCTCGGTGCGGGACGCGCGGGCGGTCATCGCGGCGATCGCCCTCGACCTGGGGCACCCGCCCGGGGAGGAGTTCGAGCGCCTGCTGGGGACCCTGTCGGTGGACCATCCGGCGGAGGTCGCCGAGGTGCACCGGGTCCGGGGGGACGGCACCGAGGGCACCGAGCACCTGCGCGAGCTGCTGGTGGCCCACCGGCGGCTCGTGGAGGCCCTGCTGGGCGGGACCGGTGTACGCGGATCGGAGGCGCAGCGGTGAACCATTCCGAAGCGGC
This sequence comes from Nocardiopsis sp. MT53, assembly GCF_019598965.1. Taxonomy (NCBI): domain Bacteria; kingdom Bacillati; phylum Actinomycetota; class Actinomycetes; order Streptosporangiales; family Nocardiopsidaceae; genus Nocardiopsis; species Nocardiopsis sp. MT53. Next base: position 1,815,986 of record NZ_CP080599.1, read on the forward strand.
AGGCCGGGTGCGCTGGACCCTGCGCGCACACGAGGGGGGCGCGCGGACGGCGCGCGCCGCGGCACGACGGAAGGCGGACACGGTGGCTGAGGAGACCGGCGAGGCGGCACCGGCGCGCGGCGGCGGGCCCACCGCGGAGGACGGCTGGCGGCCCCGGCCGCGCGGGGTGAACCCGGGGTCGGCCCGGGACCGGATGGGCGGCGCGGTCACCGGGTTCGTGGACGACCCCCGCGGCGCGGTGGCCGAGGCGGACGCGCTGGCGTCGGAGGTGGCCGACGCCCTGGTCGCCGAGATCGAGTCCCGGCGGGCGGCGCTGCGCGCGGCGTGGGACGAGGACGCCGACACCGAGACCCTCCGGCTGGCGCTGCGCTCCTACCGCTCCTTCGTCCAGAGCCTGATCACGGGCAGATAACATCTGCCCGCACAAAAAGCCCGCCCGAACTGCGAAAAAGCGACCTGTGCGCGTTTTTGGAACACCTCGCCCGGACCTCGAGTAAACGGCCCCTGCGGGCACGGTGAATACCGCTTCGATCGCACCGAAGCCGGAGCGGAGACCCCGGCGGAACACCTTCCCTTCCCCGGGGCGACGGCCCGTCACAGCCGGTCCGTGCCGCGGGCCCGGGGACGCCGAAAGCACGTGCCGGCGCTCCCGGGCCCGCGATATTTTTTTCCGGGCTTTCACTTGGGAGAACGCGGCTCCGCCCGCCCGGGAAACGCCTGTCCGCCGTTTCCCGGAAAAGGACCCGGGCAGGGGATGAGGCATAGGAGGTGAACCCTCGTGGACACGACGACGTACATCATCATCGGCGCGGCGGTCCTGCTCGTCCTCGCCGTCGCCCTGGTCCTCTCCCTCGGGAGCGGCAGGGTTCCGATGGGCAACCGCACCCGGCTGCGCAAGCGGTTCGGCGGCGAGTACGACCACGTGCTCATGACCAGCGGCGACACGAGGTCCGCGGAGCGCGAGCTGTCCCGGCGGCTGGACCGGCGCAGGGAGGTCCGGGTCCGGCGTCCCACGGACGCGGAGAAGGACCGGTACCGGGAGGCGTGGCTCGCGGTCCAGCAGCGGTTCGTGGACGACCCGGCCGGCGCCCTGCGGGGCTCCCGGCGGCTCCTGACGGAGGTCTCCGTCGCGCTCGGCTACCCGGAGGATCCCTCCGGGATCGACGACGACTCCTTCGAGTACCGCCTCGCCGACCTGTCGGCGGACCACGGAGACGAGGTCGCCGCCGTGCACCGGACCGTTCGTACCGACACGGACACGACCGACACCGAGCACCTGCGCGAGGTCCTGGTGGCCCACCGCGGCCTCCTGGAGTCCCTGCTGGGCGGTGCGGCCGTCCGGCCGGCCGCGCACGCCGTGACCCCGGAGGTGGCGCGATGAAGCGGAACGAGGAGAACACACCGGGCCGGCGCGCCCGCGCCGCGGGAGCCGGGGCGGAGGTCCACGACCGCCCCGAGGGGACCGGGGTGGAGGCCGTCACCGTACCGGCGGCCAGGTCGCGGACGGCCCCTCCCGACCCCGGACACGGGGGGCACGGGGGCGGGGGGCCGTCCGGCCCGTCCGGCCCGTCCAGGGGCGACGAGATACGCGAGCGCATGGCCGCCGCGGTCAACGGCTTCGTAGACGATCCCGGCAAGGCCGTGGGCGAGGCCGACCTGGTGGCCGAGGAGGTGGTCCGGACGCTCATCGAGGGCGTCGAGGCCCGCCGGTCGGAGCTGCGGTCCGCCTGGGAGGGCGGCGCCGACACCGAGAACCTCCGTGTGGCGCTGCGCGGCTACCGGGCGTTCGTGGAGGAGATCCTCGACGGCCGCCCCCGCTGACGGCCTCCGGAACCGTCCGTACCGCCCCGGGACCTTCGCTCCCGGGGCGGTACGCGCCGTGGGCGGGCTGTAGCATCGTGGCCGGATCTTCCCCTGTCCGCGCCCCCGCCGTGCCGGAGAAGGCCGTGGGACGGGGCTTTTCGGCACGAACGGGAGCGGATGTTCATGGATGTTGAAGAAACCCAGGTCATGAGCCGGACCGGCGAGTTCACCACCACCCTGAGCTGGCAGGAGTCCGTGCGCAGCCGGGTCGCCGCGGCCATGGACCGCTTCGCCGGGCCGATCGCCGACCTGGCGGACCGCGACGCCAACGAGGGGGACACGCGGCTCCTGGTCGCCGACTTCTTCAGCGTCGGCCTCAATTTCAGCAAGTACCACGACCTCACCACCGACTACCGGACGGGCGGGGAGTCCAACGACTACGCCATCGTCCTGGACGGGAAGCTGTTCGCTCCCGTGGAGGTGCGGGGGATCGGCCAGGACCTGGACCTGCGCAACATCCAGATGGCCCGCCGCCTGGCCTCCCAGGAGGGCGCGGAGTGGGTCTTCCTGACCAACGGCCGGGCCTGGCGGGTCTACCACCTGCGTCCGGAGGGCTCGGGGGTCCGCCCGGTCGTGGTGGTCGACGCGGACCTGGCCGACCCGGCCTCCTACCACCGCAACCTGGACCAGCTCTTCCACATCACCCGCGAGGCGGTCGTCCACGGGCGGCTGGACGCCCTGCGCCGGTGGCGCGAGGCAGTGGAGGCCGCGCCGCTCTCCGGTCTGGTGACCGAGGACTCCGTGGTCGCGGCGGTGCTGCGGGAGCTGAGCGAGCGCACCGGTCACCCCGGGCACGCCGGGGACGCCGAGGAGGTGCGCCGCATCCTCACCGAGCAGGTGGTGGCGCGCGGCCTGGCCCCCGCCGAGGCCGGTGGGGCGCCCGAGGCCGATGGGGCGGCCGGGGAGGCCGGGGAAGAGGAGTGACCGCGGCGGCCGGATCCGGACGGTCACCCGTCGGAACCGCGTGCGCGCGAAGGGCGCCGTAGGGGCCGGTGCACGCCCCGACCCCCAGAGGTGCTCCTTCGCATGCGGTTCCGAACCCTCGTCGTCCCCGCGGTCCTGGCCGCCGTCCTCACCGGCTGCTCGAACGTCGAGCTGACGGCGACGCAGCGCATGAACGACCTGCTCCCGTTCCAGGAGGAACTGCCCGACGGCTACGTCCGCGAGTGGATCGACATGGACGGTTTCGACGGGAGGCTGTCCAGCGCCGAGCACATCTCCTCGGTGTCCTCCTCGTCCTGCGGGGACGCGCTGGCCGAGCCGCCGGACGTCTTCCCCGAGGGGACCGGCGAGGGCGCCGCGCTGAGCCTGCGGCCGCCGGCCGGCCGGGTGCCCGCGGAACCGGTCGGCCCGGCTCCGCGGGCACTCGCACGCCCCCGCCCGGCCGGAGGCCGCCGCCCCCTGGCACCGCCCGGCGCGGCGGACCGGCGGGGCGCCCCCGCCACCCGGGCCGGGAACCGCGCGGTTCCCGGCCCGGACGGAGATCCCTCCGACAACCCCCATTGACACGTGTGACGGGCGACACAACAATGGTCGTACCTTTTGTCTGGGAGCGCTCCCAGACCGTTCGCGGCCGGCTGCTCGGCCCGCCCGGAAGGACGACCCCCCTTGAGTCCACGAAGAACCCCCGCGGTCCTGGGCACCGCCGCCCTCCTGACCCTCCCCCTGACCTCCGCCCCGGCCCTGGCCGACGACGAACCCGTGGAGCAGATCGTCAACGGCGACTTCTCCGACGGGACCTCCGGCTGGTGGGGCACGCCCCAGATCGAACTGACCGTCACCGAGGACGAGGTCCTGTGCGTCGAGGTGCCCGGCGGCACCTCCGACCCGTGGGAGGTCATCGTCGGCCAGAACGACGTACCGCTCGTCGCGGGCGAGTCCTACACCTTCTCCTTCACCGCCTCCGGCACCGCCGAACGCCCCGTCCGGGCCCTGGTCCAGGAAGCGGTCGACCCCTGGCGCACCGAACTCGACGAGCGCCCCGTCCTCACTCCGGAGATGGGCGGGTACGAGTACGTGTTCACGGCGGGGGCCGACCACGACGCCGCCCAGGTCGCCTTCCAGGTCGGCGGAGCCGCCGACCCCTGGACCCTGTGTCTGGACGACGTCTCCCTGCTCGGCGGGGCCGAGCCCCCCGTGTACGTGCCCGACACCGGCCCCCGCGTGCGCGTCAACCAGGTCGGCTACCTGCCGCAGGGCCCCAAGAACGCCACCGTGGTCACCGACGCCGCCGATCCGCTGCCCTGGAGCCTGGCCGACGCCGACGGCACCGTCGTCGCCACGGGCGACACCGTTCCCCGCGGCCTGGACGACACCTCCGGGCAGAACGTGCACACCATCGGCTTCGGGCACGTCACCACCCCCGGCGAGGGCTACACCCTGACCGCCGACGGGGAGACGAGCCACCCCTTCGGGATCGGCGCCGACCCCTACCGGTCCCTGGCGACGGACGCGCTGGAGTTCTACTACACCCAGCGCAGCGGCATCGAGATCCTCGACGGGATCGCCCCCGGGTACGCGCGGGAGGCCGGGCACGCCGGTGTCGCGCCCAACCGCGGCGACACCGAGGTCACCTGCCACCCGAGCACCCCCTGCGACTATTCGCTCGACGTCTCCGGCGGCTGGTACGACGCCGGGGACCACGGCAAGTACGTGGTCAACGGCGGCATCTCCGTGCACCAGCTGATGAGCGTCTACGAACGCGCGCACGCGGCGCCCACCGGGGACCCCGAACGGGTCGGCGACTCCACCCTGGCCGTGCCCGAACGCGACAACGGGGTCCCCGACGTCCTCGACGAGGCGCGCTGGGAGATGGAGTTCCTGCTGTCCATGCAGGTGCCCGCGGGCGAGGAGCTCGCCGGGATGGCGCACCACAAGGTCCACGACGAGCGCTGGACCGGGCTGCCCCTGATGCCCGCCGCCGACCCCCAGCCCCGCTACCTGCACGCGCCCTCGACCGCGGCCACCCTCAACCTGGCAGCGACCGCCGCCCAGTGCTCGCGGGTGTTCGCCCCCTACGACGCCGAGTTCGCCGCCACCTGCCTGACGGCGGCCGAGACCGCCTGGGACGCCGCCCGGGCCCATCCCGACCGCTACGCCGAGGTGGGTGGCGAGGGCGGCGGGCCCTACAACGACGACGAGGTCGCCGACGAGTTCTACTGGGCCGCCGCCGAGCTGTACCTGGCCACCGGCGCCGCGGAGTACGAGGAGGCGGTGACGTCGTCGGAGCTGCACACCGCCGACGTGTTCACGGCCGACGGCTTCGACTGGAGGTGGACCGCCCCGCTGGGCCGCCTCCAGCTGGCCACCGTGCCCAACGGCCTGCCCGACCGGGAGGCGGTGCGCGCCTCCGTGGTCGAGGGGGCCGAACAGTACGCGGACGCCGCGGCCGACCACCCCTACGGCCTGGCGTACGCCCCGGCGAGCGGGGTGTTCGCCTGGGGCTCCAACGGCCTGGTCCTCAACAACCTGGTGGTGGTCGCCACCGCGTACGACATCGACGGCGACACCCGGTTCCGGGACGCCGTCCTGGAGGGCATGGACTACATCCTGGGCCGCAACGCCCTCAACAGCTCCTACGTGACCGGGTACGGAACGGCGTACACGGAGAACCAGCACAGCCGCTGGTACGCGCACCAGCTGGACCCGTCCCTGCCCAATCCGCCGCCGGGCACCCTCTCCGGCGGGCCCAACTCCGACACCGCGACCTGGGACCCGATCGCGCAGGCGAACCTGGACGGGTGCGCACCGCAGTTCTGCCACATCGACGACATCGACTCGTGGGCGACCAACGAGCTGACGATCAACTGGAACTCGACCCTGGCCTGGGTGTCGGCGTTCGCGGCCGACCAGGGCGACGCCGCACCGCCGGCGGAGTCCACCTGCGAGGTGGACTACCGGGTGCACGGCACCTGGGAGGGCGGGGCCACCACCCAGGTGGTCGTGCGCAACACCGGCGGTGAGGCGCTGGCCGACTGGACCCTGGCCTGGTCCTTCCCCGGTTCCCAGACCGTGCGCGAGCACTGGAGCACCAACCTGACGCAGTCCGGGCGCGCGGTGACCGCGCACGCCCTGGACTGGAACGCCGAGATCGGCGCGGGCGACGAGGTGACCTTCGGTTTCACCGGGTCGCGCGGACCCGGACCGAACGCCTCACCCGAGCGTTTCACGCTCAACGGGAGCGTCTGCCGCTGATCCTCCCCGGCGGTGCGCACTCCCGAGCGCACCGCCGGCCGGGAGGGGGCGGGGACCCGCAGGAGAGCGCGGACCCCGCCCCCGCCCCGGGCTACCCTTCGGCCCGCGGCCGCCTGCGCACCAGGAACAGGGAGATCACCCCGGCCGCGATGAGCAGTGCCGCTGCGGCGACGGCGCCGAGCACGGACGTTCCGGTGACCGGCAGCCCGCCCCTGTCCGGGGGCCCGTCCGGGGCCGGGGGCCGCGGGCCGGGTCCGCCCGGCTCGGGCGACGGGCTCGGCTCCTCACCGGGCGACGGGCTCGGTGACGGGTCCGGTGTCGGGCTCGGCGACGGACTCGGGCCCGGTCCGGGCACGAAGGTGTTGCGCACCCGGCACGTGACGTGCTCGCCCAGGCCGACCTCCACCGTGCCGCCCGCGGCGAGCTCCTCGTCCGAGCCCTCCGCCCGGCAGCTCCACGGGCCCGCGGTGTACCCCTCGGGGCCCGCCTCGCCCAGCTCGTAGCCGCCGGGGACGACCGCCGCCCCGGTCACCGCGGGGTCTCCCCCGGGACCGCTGACCGTCCCGCCGTCCCCGGCCGCCGTCAGCGTCCAGTCGCCGGGCCCGGCCGTGCCGCCGCCGGTGTTGTCCACCTCCTTGACCAGCGTCAGCCGGGTGTCGCAGGTGAACGCGTTGTACACGGTGTAGCGGTTGTGCTCCGCGGGCAGGGCGAACCCGAAGTCCTCCCGGTACCTGTCCTCGCGGGTGCCCTCCGCCCCGGGTTCGAGGCCGTCGAAGGGGCTCTCCTCCCCCTCGGGCCGGGCCTCGGCCAGCACCAGGAAGCACTGCTCCGGCGCCGTCATGACCTCCTGCCCCGCCACCGTGCCGCCGACCGTGTACCCGCCCCGGGCCTCGCCCCAGGGCTGCGGGGCGAGGGCCTCGCCGTCGGCCAGGCTCAGGGCGGACCCGAACCCGTCGGGCTGCTCCCCCTCCGGGTAGACGAGCCCGTCGATCCACCAGGACTTGTCAACGGTGAGGTCGGCCGGCGGTTCCGGCGCCTTCTGGTTGTAGACGGTGCAGTTCACCGGGGCCGCCGCGGGCACGGACACCGCGAAGGCGGGGTCGTCGCCCGGCCGGGACTCGACGTCGAGGGGCTCGCCCCCGCCCTCCCCGGTCAGCTCCACGCAGCGCGCGGTCTCGCCGTCCTGGGACACCAGCCGGTAGCCGTCCCGCTGCCGCTCGGTGATCTCGACGACCGCCGACTCCGCGCCGTGCGGGTAGGTCAGGGCGAAGTTGACCGTCCCGGTCCCGTCGGCCCCGGTGGTCGCCGAGGCCGGGTCGACGGCGGCCCCCTCCGTCCCGGTCCCGGCCTCGAAGGTCCAGCCCGGGCCGGCCGGCACCGCGCCGCTGAGATCGCCCTCCCCGTTCCCCTCGGGGACGATCATCTTGGTCACCGACAGGCTGCCGGAGCACATCTGCCCGACCATCTCGCGGATGGCCTCGCCGACGGCCCCGAAGTCGCCGGTGTGCAGGTGGTCGGCCTCCAGCATGTTCGACCCGTCGAACTCCACGGGCCCGGTGACCGCCCGCAGGTTCAGTTCGGTCTCCGTGTCGATGCCGTCGCCGACCCCGGCGGCGACCAGCCTGGAGCCCTTCTCCTTGAGCAGGTTCGCGGAGAAGACCGCCTCCTCCACCTCCCGGAAGCGGGTGAAGCTCCCCGGCCCCTGCTCGTTCCGGTAGAAGGTGGGGTCGCCGTCGGTGATCATCAGCACGAGGTCGTAGTGCGCCTGGGCGCCCGCCACCGTATCGAGGGCGACGTCCCAGTTCGTCCCGCCCTCGGCCGCCCAGTCCCGGTACAGGGCCTTGAAGGCGTCGGCCTGCTCGGGGGTGGTGACGGGTACCAGGTCGGGGTGGTTCTCCCCCTGCTCCGCCGGGGAGGAGCTGGAGAAGGAGAAGAGGGCCATCTGGGACGGGGTCCCCACGAGGGAGTCCGTGATGGTGTCGGCGGCCTGTTTCAGCTCGGGGAGCTCGTCCTCCACCGAACCGGACGTGTCCAGAAGCAGTGCGATGTCCAGTCCGCACCGCTGCGGGAGGGGGACGTTGTCGCGCGAGACCTGCCAGTACCCGCCGGAGGCGTCCCGGGCCGCGCCGCCGCCCTGGGCCATGAACTCCGCGCCGGAGGTGTAGGTCCCGCCGGGTTCGAGGAGCGGCGTCCTGAACACGTAGGGGTCCGCCTGCGAGGCTTCGCCGCTGCCCTCCCCGGTGCGCAGCGCGGGGTTGGAGAACCACCCGTCGGGGACCCCGACCTCCTTGACCCAGAGCCGGGTGGTGCCGTCGGTGCCGGGGACGGTGAAGGCGCAGGTGCCGCCGGTGGAGGTGCACTCGGCCACCGGTTCCGCGTCGTCGGCGTTCTCGAACAGCCCGAGGACCACACCGTCCAGTGCGCCGGGCGTGTCCCCGGCGCGGACCCCGCCGACCTTCACGACGACCTCGGAGCCGGTCGGGACGGGCTGGGCCGAGGCGCCTCCGGACGTGACCGCGACCATCGAGAAGGCGCCGATCAGCGCGAGGGCCGCGGACAGCGGCCCGCGTCCCGGTCCGGACCGTCGCGCACCCCTGGGGAACACGGACATAGCTCACCCTCCGCAGTTAATTACTACTTAGAGTAATCAAGCGGAGGGTGGGCAACGGGATGATCCTCCCCGCGTGTCACCCGCGCCCCGGATACCGAGCACTCACCCCAAAGGCACCAGGAACAGCCGATCGTCCTCTTCGACCGGGTCGCCCCGGCCGTCCCGGTTGCTGGTGGACAGCCACAGGGCGTCGCCCTCGGAGGTGACCACGACCGTGCGCAGCCGCCCGTACTCCCCGGTGAAGTGCGCCGTCGGCTCCCCGACACCGCCGTCCCCGGTGAGCGGGACCTCCCACAGTCGGGCACCGCGCAGCGAGGCCACCCACAGGGAGCCGCCCGCCACCGCGGCGCCGCTCGGCGAGGCCTCGTCGGTGGTCCAGGTGACCAGCGGGTCGACGAACCCGTCGCCGCCGCCCTCGCCCTCCACCTCGGGCCAGCCGTAGTTGCCGCCCGGCTCGATGAGGTTGACCTCGTCCCACTCGTCCTGGCCGAACTCCGTGGCGTACAGCCGCCCCTCCTCGTCCCAGGCCAGGCCCTGGACGTTGCGGTGGCCGTAGCTGTAGGTCGCGTTGCCGAAGGGGTTGTCCTCGGCGGGCTCGCCCTCGGTGGTGATCCGCAGGATCTTGCCGCCCAGGGAGTCCCTGTCCTGGGACAGCGACGGGTCCCCGGCGTCGCCGGTGCCGGCGTACAGGAAGCCGTCGGGGCCGAACGCGATCCGGCCGCCGTTGTGGTTGCCCGCCGCGGGGATGCCGTCGAGCAGGGTCTCCTGGCCGGTCAGGCCCTCCTGCGGGTCGTACTCCAGGCGTGCGATCCGGTTGTCGGAGGAGGAGGTGAAGTAGACGTACACGTAGGGCTCGTTGGGGAAGGCGGGGTCGACGGCCAGCCCCAGCAGCCCGCCCTCGCCGCCGGGGGACACGCCGTCCACCGAGCCCACCGTCGCAACGGTGCCGTCCTCGGCCACCCGGACCACCTCGCCGGAGTCCCGCTCGGCGACCAGCACCGAGCCGTCCGGCAGCACGGCCGCCCCCCAGGGGACCTCCAGGCCGGTGGCGTGGACACGGGGCTCCCCCACGGCCGCCCCAGCCGTGCCCGGGGCGCCCCCGGCGCCCGGGTCCGCACCGCCCGCCGTGTCGCCGGACGTGCCGCCGGCCCCGCAGGCGGCCGTCAGGGCCGCCGCCGCGGCGGCGGCCGCGGCCCGCCCCGCCGCTCCTGTGCGCACTGTGGATCTCATGCCCGCCCCTTACCCGCCGACGCGCCCCCGACCCGCCCGGGCCCATGTGTGAACCCGGGGATTCGGGTCAGGGGAATGCACACGACCCGAGGGAGGGGCACGATGGGCAGGAGAGAGGGCTCCCCTCCGCGACACCCGTGGCTCAGGGGCTCGGTGCGCGGAGCGGTGGGATCCATGGCCATGACCGGGATGCGGCAGGCGACCGTGGGGCTGGGGCTCGTCGAGCGCACACCGCCCGACGAGATCCTGCGGCAGGGCGTTCCGCCGCTGCTGGAGGCCTTCCCCGAGAACAGGAGGACCGCGGTCATCGAGCTGGCCCACTGGACGTACGGGGCGACCGCGGGCACCGTGTTCGCGCTCCTCCCGAGGGGGCTGCGCGCGTCGCGCCTCACCGGCCCCGTCTACGGCGTCCTCGCCTGGGGGCTCTTCGAGGTGCTCCTCGCCCCGGCGCTCGGCCTGGGGCACGCCCGGAGGGACCACCCCGGGGAGCGGTGGGCACTGCTCGCCGACCACGTGTTCTTCGGTTTCGTCGTGGGGGCTCCCCCGGAGACCAGCGTGGCCGGCGGCCGGGAACCGGAGGAGGACGACCCCGAGGACGGTGGCGGGCGCGCCTGAGGCGCCGACCGTCCCGGGCTCGGGGCCGGCGCCGGCCGGGGCCGCGGGCCGGGGCCGACGCTACCCCTCCTGGGCCTTCTGCAGCCGGACGTAGGCCAGCTGGAGCCAGTCGGAGACCGCCACCGCGCTGAACACCGCGCCCGCGCTCCGGGTGAGCCCCGGCGCCAGGACCAGCCCGAAGGCGTACCCCGTGGCGATCCACTGCGCGGTGCAGAACGGGCAGGTGATCAGCTCGCCGGCGGCCTTGCGCCCGCCCTCTCCCCGCACCTCCTCGGAGAGCTCCGCCGGCGCCGAGGCCCCGCGGAAGCGGGTGAAGAACGCCCGCAGCGGGCTGGTGACCGGGTCCTTGGCCAGCAGCCGGGAGACCTTGTGGGTGGTCAGCCCCATGAGCGCGAGGTCCCACGGCCCCACCCGGGCGTCGCTCCGGCGTCCCGCCAGCTTCACCGCCACCAGGCCCGCGCCCACGGAGGCCGCGTAGACCGCCATCGCCGCCGCGTAGCCGCCCAGGGGCTGGTCGCTGCCGTCCCGGTAGATCTCCGCCTCCCGGCGCACCGCCTCCTTGGCCCCCTGCACCGGGTCGGTGGCGTCACTGTTCATGGTCGGCACTCCTCTCCCCTTCGCCCTCCCCCGTGCCCGGCCCCCTGCGGTCGGCCCAGGCGTGCAGGGCGTCCGTGTCGTCGGCGTACTCCAGGTTCATGGCGGCCTCGATCAGGGCGAGGTGGGTGAAGCTCTGGGGGAAGTTGCCCAGCATGGAGCCGTCGGACGCCATCTCCTCGGCCTGGAGCCCGAGGGGCCCCGACCGGCCGCACAGCTCCTCGAACCGCCGGCGCGCCTCCTCCTCCCGCCCGGCGAGCGCCAGGGCCGACACCATGTCGTAGGAGCACAGGAGGAAGGCCCCCTCCGGGGACTCCAGCCCGTCGTCGGTCTCGGCCGGGTCGTAGCGGTGGACGAGGAACCCCGCCTCCCCCAGCTCCTCGTCGACGCGCGCCAGCGTGCCCAGGACCCGGGGGTCGTCCCCCTCCAGGAAGCCCAGCAGCGGCAGCCGCAGCAGGGAGCCGTCCACACGGGAGGACCCGTAGTAGCGGACGAACGATCCGGTCTCCGGGTCGTACCCGCGCCGGAGGACCTCGGCCCGGATCGCGTCGCGCTCGGCGGCCCAGCGCTCCTCGGGGACCTCGTCCTCGCGGCCGGTGAGCCGGGCCAGCCTGATCGCGCGGTCCAGGCAGACCCAGGCGTAGACCTTGGAGTTGGTCCAGTGCCGCCGCTCTCCGCGGACCTCCCAGATCCCCTCGTCCGGCTCCCGCCACACGTCGGCCGCCACGGTCGCCACGGACACCAGGCGGGCGAGGTCCTCCTCGCTCAGGCGCCCGGTGACCTGGTGGTAGTACAGGGCGGCATCGAGGATGTGGCCGTAGACGTCGAGCTGGTGCTGGCCGTGGGCGTCGTTGCCCACCCGCACCGGGCGCGATCCCAGGTGGCCGGAGAGGTGGGTGAGCTCCTCCTCCTTCGGCGGCGGCGCGCCCCGGACGGTCTGGACAGGCGAGATCCAGCCGCGGGGCTCACCGCACGCGCTCAGCAGGAAGCGCAGGTACTGCTCCGCCTCCTCGATGTGGCCCAGCCGCATGAAGGTCAGGACCACCAGGGGGGCGTCGCGGTGCCAGACGTAGCGGTAGTCCCAGTTGCGCTCCCCGCCCGGCCACTCGGGCAGGGAGGTGGTGGGCGCCGAGATCAGCGCCCCCGTCTCCTCGTGGAGCAGCCCCCGCAGCACGAGCAGGCTCCGGTCGACGTGCTCGGCCCCGACCCCCCGGTAGTCGCTGCGCCCCGCCCACGCCCGCCAGGCGGCGAGGGTCTCCTCCAGCAGGGCCCGCCCCTCCTCCTCGCCCACCGCCCGTTCCCCGTGCAGGTAGTCCAGGCACATCAGGGCGTGCTCCCCGGCGGAGAGCTCGGCACGCCATTCGACGTCGCCGTCCTCGTCCACACGCAGGGCGGGGCCGCCGGAGAGCAGCAGCCCCGACGTCGTCTCCGCCAGGTGCTCCCCCCGCTGCTCCCACGCCGGGCTCCCGCGGCCGAAGTCCGGCCGGACGGACAGGCGCGAGCGCACCGCGGCGGCGCCCGAGCGGCACTCCACCATGCGCAGCAGCAGCCCCTCCCGGAACAGGTCCGCCCCCTTCCCGTTCCGCCGCAGGGCGAGCAGGTCGAGGACGGCCACCTCCGTGTCCTCGCCCCGCCAGACGCTCTCCAGTACGAGGCTGTCGTCCAGGTAGGAGCGCTCCGCCGGGCGCGCGTCCGCCACCTCCATGGTCCAGCGGCCGCCGCGCTCCGGGTCGAGGAGGCCGGCCAGGAACGCCGGCCCGTCGAAGGCCGGAGCGCACATCCACACCACCGCCCCGTCCGCTCCGACGAGGGCCGCGGTGTGGCAGTCGGAGAGGAAGGCGTGGTCACCGATGTCCGTGGTCATCCGGTTCATGGGCGTCTCCGCGACGGTCGATTGCGCCGTTCCGATCCGACTGCCCCGGAAGCCCGGAATGAAACCGCAGGTGGGGCCGGACGGGCGGGGACATGAAACGCGCGGCGCCGGGTAGTGGCCACCGGCGCGCGAACGACCGGGTGACTCGGAGGAGGAACCGGGGTGGACGAGAGGACCGGGGTGGACAGGACACCGGGGGACCGGGGGGTGGCGGTGGTCAGCGGGGCCTCCGCGGGCGTGGGCCGGGCCACCGCCCGGGAGTTCGCCCTGCGGGGGTACTCCGTGGCCCTGCTGGCGCGGGGACGGGCCGGGCTGGAGGCCGCCCGGCGGGAGGCCGAGGCCCTGGGGGCGCCCGCCCTCGCCGTGGAGGTGGACGTGAGCGACCCCGCGGCCGTGGACGGCGCTGCGGCGCGGGCCGAGGAGGAGCTGGGGCCGGTCGACGTGTGGGTCAACTCGGCGTTCGCCTCGGTCATCGCCCCGTTCACGCGGACCGGGCCCGAGGAGTACGCGCGGGCCACGGACGTCTGCTACCACGGCTACGTGAACGGTACCCGGGCCGCCCTGGCCCGGATGCTCCCCCGGGACCGGGGGGTGGTCGTGCAGGTGGGGTCGGCGCTGGCCTACCGCGGTATCCCCTACCAGGCGGCCTACTGCGGCGCCAAGCACGCGGTGCGCGGGTTCACCGACTCCGTGCGCGCCGAACTGCTCCGCGACGGTTCGCGGGTGCGGTTCACCGAGGTGCACCTGCCCGCGGTCAACACCCCCCAGTTCTCCTGGGTGCGTTCCCGCATGGGCGCCCGGACCCGCCCGGTGCCCCCGGTCTACCAGCCGGAGGTGGCGGCCCGGGCCATCGTGTGGGCGGCCGAGCACCCCCGCAGGAGGCGGTACCTGGTGGCGCCCTCGACGGTGGCCACCGTGCTGGGGCAGCGGTTCGCGCCCCGGCTGCTGGACCTCTACCTGGCCCGCACCGGCTACGAGGGCCAGGTGCGCGACGCCGCCCCGCCGGAGCGGGACAACCTGTTCGCCCCCCTGGACGCCGAGCACGACCACGGGGCCCACGGGGAGTTCGACGACGAGGCCCGCGAGGTCAGCCTGCTCCAGGAGGCGAGCCGGCGCCGCGGCGCCCTGGCGGTCGCGGGCCTGGCGGGTTTCGCCGCGGGGGCGGGGGTCTACGGCCTCGTCCGGGCCGCCAGGTCCTGACCGGGGCAGGCGGCACGGCCACAGGAGCCGAACACGAGGAGGGGACATGGCCGAGCACGACGAACGCGCCGACGCCGTCTGGGACGCGTTCCACGCGGTGGTGAACATGACCGGCGAGGAGCTGCGGGAATGGCTGCTCACCGACGCCTCGGGCGAGGAGGCCTTCGAGCGGACCGAACCCGACCTGGGCGTGTCGCCGAGGGGCGAGGAGGTGGTGTCCGTGCTCCGCAAGCGGCGCACGGACCTCACCGGTGCGGACATCGACCTCATGGAGCGGGTCACGGACCACGTGCGCGGGCTCCTGGCCGAGCCCCGCCGCGAGGACCCCGCCTGGCGGCGGTCCCTGATGTCGGTGGGGCACGACCCGCTGCGCCCGGACTCGGTCCGCCCCGACGAGGAGGACCTCACGGGCTGACCCCGCCCGGAGCGGGCGGGGGTTTTCCACAGGCTGTGGACGGTCGGGTCACAGGCCCCAGAGGCAGACGGCGGTGCGGTCGTCGTCGTGGCCGTCCGCGCGGAAGTCCAGCTGCCAGGCGAACTCCATGCGCCCCGGGACCCGGCCCGAGCCCCACTGGGCGGCCAGCCGTTCGGCGGTCTCGGCGTCGGCCATCGGGCCGGACAGCCCGGAACCGCACAGCAGGAGCGCCTCCCCCGGGGCGATGCGGTGGCCGTTGACGTGGATCCCGTCCGGGTCGGCGGGCAGGGTGGCGGGCAGCGGCTCCCATTCGCCGCCGCGCAGCAGGCGGGCGGACGCGACGTCGGTCCCGAACAGCAGGCAGTCGGTGGTCTCGCCCTCGGGCGACAGGCGCAGCAGCGCCGCCGTCAGGGCGCCCGTGGGCCCGTACTCCAGTGCGCGGCCCAGGAGTTGCGCGCACAGCTTCCGGAAGTGCTCGGGGTCGCGCAGCGGCGCGGCGAGCCCGGCGATCTCGGCCGCCGCACCGCGCCACAGCAGCCGGCGGACCCGGTCGGCGTCCCTGACCGAGGGGAACGCGCAGGCCGTGACGGCCAGAACGAACGGCTCCCCCGCGTGCTCCAGGGGGTACAGCCCGAAGGACTCCTGCCGGGGCAGGCCCCGCGCGCGGTTGCGGTCGCCGCGCAGGGACACCGCGCGCAGCGCCAGCCCGGGATGGTCGGCCTCGTCGATGACCGTGTCCGGCACGGGGCGGGGCGGCAGCCCCACCGCCCGGCCGGGCAGGCCGGTGTCGCGCGCGGCGGCCTCGGCCTCCACGCCCAGCAGGTCGCCGCCGATCTCGCCCACCGTGGGCAGGCCCAGCTCGTCCCGGAGCAGGACGGTCGTCTTCGTCGCGTCCGGCGAACGCTCGGCCAGCAGCGATCGGCTGGCGCCGCTGACGGTGTCGCCGCCGTCGTCCAGGAGGTCGTTGACCTCCTCCGGCCCGTCGTCGTCCCCCGCCAGCAGATCACCCGTGTGCGTTCCGTCCACCAGGTCCCTTCCCCCCTCGGTCGCGCCCACGTGTGGGACTCCCGGCGGCGGCCCGGGGTTCCCGGCCCCGGTGACCGGTTCAGGACGGGAGTCGGCGGGCCAGCAGCAGCACCAGGGCACCGGCCGCGGTGAGCAGGACGCCGCCGTGCACGAGGACGGCGGCGCGGGGGCCGGTGTCGGGCAGCCGGTCGGGCCTCCCGAACAGGCCGCCGCTCCGGCGGACGAGGGACGGGGACGCCCCGCCGGCGAGTGAGGAAGCCACGTCGGCTGGTGAGGACACTCCGCCCGCGAGTGAGGACGACTCCGCGGCGATGATCGCCGCGGCCGCCTCCTCAGAGCGGTCGACCAGGTCCTGCGGGGTGATCCCGAGCATGCCCGCCAGCTCGTCGACGGAGCGCCGGGACAGTCCGCGCACCCCGTCGACGCCCAGGTGCTCGGCGAGGTCGAACACGGAGACGCCCAACCGGTCGGCGAGGTCGACGAAGGCGAGCCGGCCCGCCTGCCCGGCCGCGGCCTCCAGGTCGGGCCACTGCGCCAGGGGCGTGCCCCGGCAGGGGCCGGTCCGCTCGACGGGGAAGCGCTGCCACTCCCGCGAACCCTCGTGCTCCTCGCCGTTCCCGAGGCACTCCGGTGACGGTGAGGCGGAGGGCGCCGGGTCGGCGGGGGCCTCTTCCCCGCCGGGCTCCCCGGGGGTCCCGGAGTGCCCCTCCCCGGGTGCCCCACCGTGTTCCCCGTGCGGCGACGCCTCGGGGGCGTCGCCGTCCCCGGCGGTCCCCGGAGCCTCCACCGTTCCGGACGGGCCGACGGGCCCGGGAACGGCCGAGGACTCTGACCGCCCGTCGGTCCCGGGCGCCTCCGGAGTCTCAGCGGCACCGGGCCGGTCGACCGGCTCGGGGACGGCAGAGGAGTCCGTTCCCCCGCCGGTCCCGGGTACCCCACCGCCCCCGGTGGCCCCGGGCGTCCCCGCCGCGCCGGACGGATCGGCGGACCGGCCGGGCTCGGGCGCACCCCCGGACCCCGCCCACTCGGCGGCCTCCGCCGCCCCGGACGGACCGGCGGCCTCCCCGCCCCTCGCCTGCGCGGTGACGTCGCAGAAGACGGTCCCCTCCCCCGGGGCCAGGTGGAACACTCCGTCGTCGCCGGGGAACACCTCGACCGGCACGCCCTCCCCGGTGCGGCAGTCGGGGTCCCGGCCGGGGACCTCCAGCCACGGGCCGTCCGCCCGGAGCGCGGGCGCCGCCGGGCCTCCGGTCAGCACCAGCGCACAGGAGCCGTCCTCGCGGACGTGCGCGCAGACCTCCTCCCCGGCCGCCGCCGACGACGGCGCGGGAGAGGCCAGGACCGCCAGCACGGCGACCGCGGAGGCCCCGGCGGTGGCGCGCGCCAGGGACGAGAATCGTGAGGACACCGCACACCGCTTTCCGAGACACTTTGACCACTAAAAGTAATCAATCGGATTCGTTGTGCGACCGAGGCGGCGTCCGCGTGTCCCTGGGACATGATGGGGACATGCGCACTCCCCCGATCACCGTGCAGCGCGTCTCCGTGTGGTGGACCAAGGCGGGCCGCGACGCCCGGTCCGCGGACCTGCGGCGCGGGCTGCCCGACGCCTTCCCCCTGCCCGACCTCCCCGGGCCGGATCCGGAACAGGTCCTCCTCCACAACGTGGAGATGTGGGAGCGGTGGGACTACGAGCCCCGGGAGGAGGCGCGGTACGTCCCCCGGTCCGAGATCCCCTGGTCCCTGCGCCTGCGCGAACACGGCGGCCTGCTGACCGTGTCCCGCGCGCCCGGGGGCACGGAGGCCTTCCCCCGGCGTTGGCCGCGCCCCCTGTTCACCCTGCGGCCCGGGGAGGTCGGCCGCTACCGGGCGAACTTCCGCTTCACCGCCCTGTCCCACCAGTCGGACTGGACGTACGGCGACTGGACCCTGCGCATCGGGTACCGGGCCCCGCGCGACTCCGCGCCGGCCGTGGACGTCGACGACCGCGTCCACCTCTACGGCGGCTGACCCCCGGCACGGGAAGGGCGGGCGGAGACCGCCACAGCCCCGCCCGCCCGGATCGAGTATTCCTGGGTGCCCCACCGGTGAACAGCCCACGGCCCCACCTGGTGGCCCGGATTCCCGGCCGCATTCCTTCCCCGGGGCGCGGCGCCCCATCCGGGGCTTCGGTCCCTTGTCGCCCCGGGGCCGCCCGGAACGCGGTCAGGCGTCCTTCTGCTTGTCCACCCACGCGGTGAGCGGCTGCCCCTGGATGGCGGCGGCCATCAGCTCCGGGAAGACGTCCGGGGTGCAGGCGAACGCCGGGACCCCCATCTCCGCCAGCGCGGCCGCGTTCTCGCGGTCGTAGAACGGCGCGCCCTCGTCGGACAGCGCCAGCAGGACCACCACCTGGACCCCCGCCGCCTGCATGGACGCGACCCGGCGCAGCATCTCCGCCCGGACACCGCCCTCGTACAGGTCGCTGATCAGCACGAAGATCGAGTCGTCGGGCCGGTCGATCAGCCCCTGGCAGTACGCGATCGCCTTGTTGATGTGCGTGCCGCCGCCCAGCTGGGTGCCGAACAGCACCTCCACCGGGTCCGTGAGCTGCTCGGTGAGGTCCACGACCGCGGTGTCGAACACGACCAGCGAGGTGCGCAGCGTCTTCATCGACGCCAGCACCGCGCCGAACACGCTCGCGTACACCACCGACGACGCCATGGACCCGCTCTGGTCGATGGCCAGGACCACGTCCTTCTGCACGCCCTGGCTGCGCCGCCCGTACCCGACGAGGGTCTGCGGCACGATCGTGCCGTGCTCGGGCAGGTAGTGGGCGAGGTTGCGGCGGATGGTCGCGTTCCAGTCGATGTCGGAGACGCGGCGCGGCCGGTGGGTGCGGGCGGAGCGGTCGATGGCGCCCTGCACCAGCGAGCGCGTCTTCTGCGCGACCCGGCGCTCCAGGTCCTCGACCACCCTGCGCACCAGGGCGCGGGCGGACTCGCGCGCCTTGTCGGGCATCACCCGGTTGAGGGACAGCAGGGTGCCGACGAGGTGGACGTCGGGCTCGACGGCCTCCATCATCTCGGGCTCCAGGAGGAGCTGTTGCAGGCCCAGCCGCTCCATGGCGTCCTTCTGCATGACCTGGACGACGGTGGAGGGGAAGTACTCCCGGATGTCGCCGAGCCAGCGGGCCACCCGGGGGGCGGAGCCGCCCAGGCCCGCGGAGCGCCGGTCGCCGCCGGTGCCGGAGCCTCCCGCGTCGCCCCGGTTGTAGAGGGCCTCCAGGGCGGAGTCCATGGCCTGGTCGGTGGTGCCCAGCCCGGAGGGGCAGCGCGCCTCCCGGCCCAGCACCAGCCGCCAGCGGCGCTCGCGCTCGTCGATGGCGTCCGTGGCGTTCACGATGCGCGCTTCCTTCCGTCGGTGAGGATGGCCAGGGCGGTGGCCAGGGCGGGGGCGGCCCGGTCGGCGTCCACGGCGGCCCGGGCGCGGACCTCGACCCGGCGGGCGCCGCCCAGCCGGGCCGCGGCCTCGCCGATCTCGCGGCGCTCGGTGCCGTCGAACGCCCCGAAGGTGCGGCGCAGCAGCGGCAGCACCGCGGTGAACCGCTCCTCGGGCAGGCCCAGCAGCCAGGCGTCGATGAGGCCGAGCATCCGGTCGTCGTGGACCAGCACGAGCCCGCTCCCCTGGAGGAAGCCCTCCAGCCAGGCCGCGGCCGCCGCGGGCTCGGTGCCCTGGGACATGGCCAGCCCCAGGCGGCGGCGCAGCTCGTCGGCGTCGATGTGCCCGGCGTCGGACAGCATCCGGTTGAGGCGCCCGGAGATCCGGCCGGGCAGGGTCTCCCGGCGGGCCAGGGAGGCCAGGGTCGCCTCCCACTCGGCGAGCGCCTCGCCGCCCAGCAGTGTGGCGGCGGAGTGCGTGTGGTCGATCCGGGTGACGAACCGGGCCGCGGCCTCGTCGTCGAGGCCGTGCACGGCCGGGGGCAGCCCCACGCAGACCCGGCGCAGGATCTGCTCGGCGACGGTGCGCAGGTGCGCGGCGTCGGTGCCGCGCACGTCGCCGTAGCGGGCGGAGCGGGCCAGCGGCGGCAGTGCCCCCATCAGGTGGGTGACGTCGCCGTCGGTGGCGGCCCGGTCGGTGAGCAGGGACAGCACGCCGGGCAGGGCGTCGGCCAGGTCCGCCAGCAGGCACTGCTCGGTGAGGGCGGTCAGTTCGGGCAGGTCGGCGTCGGCGGCGCGCTCGGCGGCCCGGGCCGAGGCGGCCCCGGCGACGGTGGTGCCCCACCGGCTGGCCTCGATGAGCGCCACGTCCAGCTCGGGCTCCCAGCGGATGCGCCAGGCCTCCCGGAAGGTGCCCTTGCCGCCGGAGGTCTCCTGCGGGTCGCCCCAGCGGACGTCGAGCATGCGCAGCCGGTGCAGCAGGACGCTGCGTTCACGGTGCCCCTCCTTGCGCAGGTCGAGGTCGAGGTCGCGGTCGAACGGCTCGGCCTTGAGGCGCAGCCGCTTCTGGGCGGCGATGACGTCGCGCTGCAGCGGGACCATGGGCGTGGTGGGCGGCACCGAGCCCATGCGCTCGCCGATCGCCATGGCGTGGTGCACCAGGGCGGCGCGGACGGGTTCGCCCTCGCACAGGACGGCGGTGAGCGCCTCGGACACCTCGTCGAGCCCGGCCAGGGGGCGGCCGCGCAGGACGGCGAGGCTCTCGGCGAGCCGCACGCCCTCGATCACGTGCGAGGAGGACACGTGGTGGCCCTCCTCGCGCAGCCGCCGGGCCGCCTCGGTGAGCCACCGGTGGATCGGCAGGTCGGGGGCGGTGTACAGGTGGTGGTACCAGCCGGGGGCGGTGACCCCGGCGCCGTAACCGCTGGCGGAGGCCAGCCGGCCGTGGGTCCAGGGCACCCAGGTGGCGTTGACCTTGACCTTGGGCAGGCCCTTGAGCAGTCCGGTGTCGGCGCTGACGGGGAAGTCGGCGACGCCGCGCAGGGCGGGCGCGTGCCAGGCGCCGCAGACGACGGCGACCCGCTCGTGCCCCTGCTTGAGGGTGGCCCGCAGCACCTGGCGCATGTACGCCTCGCGGCGGGCGCCGCGGCCCTGCTCGGGGCCGCTCTCCTCCCGGACGGCCGCCATGGCGTCGGCGATGGCGGGGAACGGCGAGGGCTCGCCGTCGCCGCGCTGCTCGACGACGTCGTCCCACCAGCGTTCGGCGTCGTCGTACCCGGCGGCCTCGGCGAGCACGCCCAGGGGGTCCAGACGCAGCCGGTCGCGGCCGACCGCCTCGGGGTCCTCGGTGACACCCTCCTCGGTCGCCGCCCCGTCCTCCTCCGACGCCTCGGTCTCGGCGAGCCGCTCGGCCAGGGTGTGCGCGGCGGGCAGGTCGCAGAACCGCACCGGGACGTCGTTCTCGGCGGCGTAGCGCAGCGCCTCCCACTCCGGTGAGAACGCCGCGAACGGCCAGAACGCCCACCCGTCGCCCGCCGCCACCCTCAACGGACGGCCTCCGGCCGCAGTAGTCTTCTTCCCAGCAGCAGACGCCGCGGCGTCCTTGGGCGGGTCCGCCAGGTGCACCAGCAGCGCCACCGGCGGCTCCAGCTCCCCCACCAGCGGGATCAGCGCGTCCGCCTCCGGCGGCCCCTCGATGAGGACCGCGTCCGGCTTGATCTCGGCCAGCGCCGCCCGGACCGCGCGGGCCGAACCCGGCCCGTGGTGCCGCACGCCCAGGACGTGCAGACCGCTCGTGTCCAGTCGTGCCATCAGGCGCCCACCTCGCGGCAGGCGCGGTAGAACTCGCCCCAGCCCTCGCGGCCGCGGACCACGGTCTCCAGGTACTCGCGCCAGACCACGCCGTCGGACACCCGGTCCTGGACCACGGCGCCCTGGATCCCGGCGGCCACGTCGGCGGGGCGCAGCACCCCGTCGCCGAAGTGCGCGGCCAGCGCGATCCCGTTGGTGAGCACCGAGATCGCCTCGGCGGTGCTCAGCGTGCCGCTGGGCGACTTGACCTTGGTGCCGTTGTCCTCGGTCACCCCGGACCGCAGCTCGCGGAACACGGTGACCACCCGGCGGATCTCGTCGAGCCCGGCGGGCACGTCGGGCAGCTCCAGGGACCGGCCCAGCTGCTCCACCCGCTGGGTGACGATGCGGACCTCGTCCTCGGCGCTGTCGGGCACCGGCAGCACCACGGTGTTGAAGCGGCGGCGCAGCGCGCTGGACAGGTCGTTGACGCCGCGGTCGCGGTCGTTGGCGGTGGCGATGATGTTGAACCCGCGCTGGGCCTGCACCTCGATGCCCAGCTCGGGCACGGGCAGCGCCTTCTCCGACAGCACGGTGATGAGGCCGTCCTGCACGTCGGAGGGCATGCGGGTGAGCTCCTCGATGCGGCCGATGGCGCCGCGCGCCATGGCGGTCATCACGGGGCTGGGCACCAGCGCCTCCCGGGAGGGGCCCTCGGCGAGCAGCCTGGCGTAGTTCCAGCCGTACCGGACGGCCTCCTCGGAGGTGCCCGCGGTGCCCTGCACCAGGAGCGTGGAGTCGCCGGAGATCGCGGCGGTCAGGTGCTCGGACAGCCAGGTCTTGGCGGTGCCGGGGACGCCGATGAGCAGCAGCGCGCGGTCGGTGGCCAGGGTCGCGACGGCGACCTCGACGACGCGGCGGGCGCCGATGTACTTGGGCGTGATCTCGGTGCCGTCCTCCAGGGTGGCGCCCAGGAGGTACTGCGTCACCGCCCAGGGGGAGAGCCGCCAGCCCGGGGGGCGCCGCCGGTCGTCCGCCTTGGCCAGCGCCTCCAGTTCGGCGGCGTAGGTCTGCTCCGCGTGCGGGCGCAGGGCCTGCGCCGCGTCGGTGGAGATGGAGGGGGCGGAGGAGGTGGTCACACGAGCTCCTTGTGCATGTCGAGGCGGAAGCGAAGGGTGTTGAGCAGGCTCTGGTAGGCGTGGTCGCTGGGGCCGCCGCCGACGGCGGCCAGGTTGGGGGTCTCCCTGGGCAGGTCGTGGACCAGTTCGGGCGGCGTGCGCTCGGCGACGAGCAGGCACACGGACCGGTAGCCGCCCTGGTCGCGGTCCCAGCCCTTGCCGCCGAGACGGTCCACGACCTGGTGCACCAGCTTCGCGGTCCAGGGGCCGGGCACCGCGTTGAGCAGGGACCACACGTCGCGGGTGCCGGTGCCGGGGCCGAAGGAGCGCTCCACCAGGGCGCAGCGCTCTCCGACGGGCAGGACGCGCAGCAGCGGTTCGAGCTGGAGGGAGCGGCGGCCGCGGGCGGCCTTGACCATCCGGTCGGTGACCCGGCCCTCCAGCAGGCCCAGGGCGGCGCGGGCCCACACCGCGTCCTCCTGGACGCCGATGGCGTTGAGGAGGGCGTCGTGCAGCTCGTCGTCGCCGGAGCGGGCGACCCGCTCCAGGACCCCGGCGGGATCGGTGCCGAGCAGGTCGGTCCACACGTCGAGCGGTGTGCGGGTGACCAGCGTCCACAGGTACTCGGAGCGTTCGCGCAGGCCGATCTCGCCGGTGGGCCGGGCCAGGGCGAGGTCGCGCAGCAGGCCGGCCTCGTCGGGTTCGACGGGGGTGACCACGACGGTGTCCTTGGGGCCGGGCCCGGCGTGGGCCCGCACGTGGTCGCGCAGCCGGTCGGCGTGGGCGCTGTGCGGCAGCCGGGTGAGCAGGGACAGCGCCAGGCCGCGGACGTTGGCTCCCTTGTCGTCGAGGGCGGTCTCCAGCAGGTCGGCGTCCTCGGGCCCCAGGCCGGTCTCCATCGCCTCCAGCAGGCGGCGGCGCAGTTCGGCCTTGCGCAGGTCGGGCCAGACGGCGGCGAGCAGTTCGCGGCCCCGCGCCGGGTCGGCGGCGCGCAGGGCGCCGAGCATGCGGCGGCGCTCGCCCTCGGTGCCGTGCAGCCAGGTGTCCTCGTCGAAGACGTCGGCGGGGTCGGACTCGGTGAGCAGGTACGCCCAGTCGGGGTCGAACCGGGCCAGCCAGCGCCCGCGCGAGCCGCCGGCCGCGGCCACCGCGGAGCGCAGCGCGCTGTCGCGGGCGCCCCGGTCCAGCAGGGCGGGCAGGTGCTCGGCGGGGGCGCGCAGGCCCGCGGCGGCGACCAGTTCCAGCCACTCGGGCAGGAGCTCGGAGCGGTCGGCCAGGATCGCCTCCAGGCGCCGGACGGCCTGTTCCCCGACCTCGGGCAGGTCGGGACCGGGGTCGGGGTCGATCGGGTCGACCCGGGCCGGCGTGTACCCGGCCAGGCGGCGCACGGTGGCCAGGGCGGCCCGGTCGAGGAGGGCGGCCGCGCCCTCGCTCTCGCCGGTGGCGGGCAGGTCGGGGGTCTCGGGGACCGCGCGGCGGGCGGTGCCCACGAGCGCGGCGGAGACCAGCAGGTCCCAGGAGTCGGGGGCCGGGGAGGGGGTGGTCACAGGGGGATCGCCTTTCCGGTCCGGTCCCAAACGGCGAGGGGGGTGAGTCCTTCGGCGGGCGACCACTCGGCGGCCACCGTGGCCGGGCGCCCGCCGGTGACCGCCAGCAGGCGCCGGGGGACGCCGGTGGCCAGGGGCAGGGCGTCGCCGCCGGGGTCGGCCAGGTACCAGCGGTCGTCCCGGGCGGGTGCGGCGTCGGCCAGGACCACCGGCCAGGTCTCCCGCCAGGGGTCCTCGGCGAGGACTGCGGCGTGGGCGTCGAGCGCGCCGGCGACCGTGGTGCCCTGGGGGACGGGTCCGGGGAGCTCGGTGCCCGGGTCGGGGACGACCCGGTGGCCGTCGGGGTAGAAGGACAGGTCGGCCTCCACGGCGGTGCCGAGCCGGTAGGGGGTGGTGGGCGCCTGGTCGGCACGGCCGAAGCTGAGGGCCAGGGCGGTGCGCCCGGTCCGGGCGCCGCGCAGCCACACGCGCAGGCCGGTCATGTCGTCCTCGGCGCCGGGGACGGTGCGCCGGCCCAGCACCACCCAGGTGTCGCCGACGCTCTCGCCGCCGGCCCGCACCTCGTCGGCCTTGAGGGTGATACCGACCCGGGAGCGGATCGCGCCGCGGGTGCGCTCGCCCAGGGCGTCGCCCGCCCCGTAGCCGTCGATGAGCAGGTGGAGCAGGCCCAGGTGCTCCAGGACCCGCTCGGGCCAGCTCTCCTGCCGGGCCACGGAGGGCAGCCGGGAGACCCAGCCCGAGGCGCCGCGCGCCTTGGCGTCGGTCAGCCGCTTGGCCATGCGGTCCCAGTGGTCGTAGCCGTGTTTGGGGACCTCGGCGAGCCCGGCGTCGATCTGGTCGTGCAGCCACAGGCGCAGCTCGGCCAGTCCGGCGGCGACGGCCTCCTCGCGGGCCCGCAGGGTGGCGGCCGCCTTGGCCGGGTCGGCGGGGGCCGCCTTGGCGGGGTCCGCGGCGCGTGCCTGCCGGGCGGCCCGCCCGTCGAGCCAGGAGCCGACCCAGGAGGGCTTGTCCTCCCGGTCGGCGACCTCGCCCTGTGCCCACAGGGCGAGCAGGCCCAGGACGTGCTTGCAGGGGATCTTGCGGCTGGGACAGCTGCACTTGTAGGCGGGGCCGGTGCCGCCGTCCAGGTGGACGGCGGCCAGGTAGGGCTTGGAGCCGCTGCCCTGGCACTCGCCCCACACGGCGGAGGTGCCGCCGGCGGACGCGGCGACCGCCCCCCGCTGCGGCCACGACGCCGCCTTGCCCACCTTGACGGCGGCTTTGCGGGACGCGGCGTCCGGGGCGACGGCCCATACGTCGTCGATACTCCATCGGTCGCTCACAACAAGAACACTACGGGTCGACCCCGACAAAACGAGCCCTGCGGGAAGGCCCGGGAGAGGCTTCACCGGATTGTCGCCCGGGCGTGCCATGCTGGCCCGGGCGCGCCCCCTCGGCGATATTTCGCGCCATTCACACGAAAGGTCTCTTTCGTCATATCGGGCGGCTTTCGCCGGAGAAATCCATCAGTTGAATCCGACATTTCTCCGGAGCCGTTGAAAAAGCCGTCGTCGGCTCCTAGAATGCACGCTCAGGCTGTCGGCCCCCGCCCCTTCGCCATCGGACGCCCCGTTCCGCGCCCACGCGCCGTTCGCGTCTCCCTGCCCCGTGCACGCACACCCCCGTTCCCGAAGGGAGGGAAGCGGCCCCTGCCACAGCGGGCACCGCGCACCCGATGACCACCCGTTCCTCCGACGGGGAGCCCGCCTGCCCCGTTCCCGCCGGTCTCCCCCGCCTCTACGGCCCCACCCCCGACACCGGGCGCGACTCCCTCTGGGACGAGCTGCGCGAACGCCACGGCCCGGTGGCCGCGGTGGAACTGGAGCCGGGCGTCCGCGTCTGGCTGCTGCTGGGCTACCACGAGAACCTCACGGTGCTGCAGAGCCCGCACCTGTTCTCCCGCGACACCCGGAGGTGGCGCGAGGTCGTCGAGGGCCGCGTCGAGCCGTCCGCGACCCGGCCCGCCCTGTCCTGGCGGCCCAACGCCCTGTACGCCGACGACGCCGAGCACACCCGGCTGCGCGCTCCGATCGTGGCGGCCCTGTCCCGGGTGGACATGGCCGCCACCGCCCGCGAGGTGCGCCGGATCGCCGACGACCTCATCGACGCGTTCATCGCCGACGGCGAGGCCGACCTCATCGGCGGGTTCGCCGACCCCCTCCCGGTCCTGGTGCTCAACCGGCTGTACGGGCTGCCCGACGGCTACGGGCACATGCTCGGCGACCTCACCCGGGTGGTCTTCGGCGACGACGCCCGCAGGGCCGGGGAGGCCGTCGTCCGCACCCAGCAGTACTTCGCGGGGCTGGTCGCCCGCAAGCGCCGCTCCCCCGGGAACGACCTGGCGTCGTGGATGCTGGAACACGCCAACGGGCTGACCGACCACGAGGTGGCGCACCAGGCGGCGCTGATCAACAACGCGGGCCACCAGCCCACCACCCACCTCATCGGCAACACCATGCACACCCTGCTCACCGATGAGCGCATCCGCGCCGCGCACGCCGACGCCCGGCTCTCCGTGCGGGAACTGCTCGACCACGTCATGTGGACGGACACCCCGTTCCAGGTGCTGCCCGCCCGGTTCGCCCTCCAGGACGTGCGGATCGGCAACGCCGAGGTGCGGACGGGGGACGCGCTGCTCATCGGCTTCGACCCGGCGCACCGCGACCCGGCGGTGCGCCGCGGCCGCGAGGAGACCGGCGTGGTGAGCGGGGCGCGGGCGCACCTGATGTTCGGCGCCGGCCCGCACGCCTGTCCGGCCCGGGAGCTGGCCCGGATGATCGCCGCGACCGGGGTGAGCGCCCTGCACGAGCGCCTGGCGGGGCTGCGGCCGGCGATGGACCCGGTCCTGCTGCGCCGGGTGCCGTCCCCGTTCGTGCGCGGACTGGCCGCCCTGCCCGTGGAGTTCACGCCGGGCGCGCCCCGGCCGCGCCCGGCCCCCGCCGCGGATCCGTTCCCCGCCGCGGACTCAGGGCAGGAGCCGCGGACCGGCTCGGACGACCCGCTGGGGCGGCTGTTCGCCTGGTGGCGGTCGCTGCGCCGCTGAGGCCGCGGAGGGGCCGGAGCCCGCCCGAATCGCACCCCGATCACCGCCTTTCGCACTGAACCACCGAATACACCGGGGTGACCCGGAGTACACGACCGGTGATTCAACGGATGCGCGTTCATCGGATGGACACGATAGTGAAAGCGGGAAATCGCCCGAATTGCAGGGTACATTCACACCCGATCGGGACGGGATCCCTTTTCTCGGCACGTCGGAAAGACGTGTCCCCCCGACCCGGGCCGCTTCGGCACGGGTTCCCGCAGAAAAGGATGAACGTGCACACGACAACCCTTTCCCCCGAATCCCCCGATATCACCCCCACCCCGCGCCGGCTGCGGTCGTGGGCCGCCCGCACGGCGGCCGCCGTCCTGATGGCCGCCGCCGTGGCGGCCGGGACCGCCGCGCCCGCCCACGCCGACAATCCCTACGAACGCGGGCCCGCCCCCACCGAGCAGAGCGTCACCGCGCTGCGCGGTCCCTTCGACACCGACACCGTCTCCGTCTCCTCCCTCGTGGTGAGCGGGTTCGGCGGCGGCACCATCTACTACCCGACCGACCGCAGCGAGGGCACCTTCGGCGGCGTGGTCATCGCCCCCGGCTACACCGCGAGCCAGTCGTCCATGTCCTGGTACGGGGAGCGGATCGCCTCCCAGGGCTTCGTGGTGTTCACCATCGACACCATCACCCGCTACGACCAGCCCGACAGCCGCGGCCGCCAGCTCGACGCCGCCCTGGACTACCTGGTCGAGGACAGCCGGGTCGCCGACCGGGTGGACGGCTCCCGGCTCGCCGTGATGGGGCACTCCATGGGCGGCGGCGGCACCCTCGCCATCGCCGAGGACCGGCCCGAGCTGCAGGCGGCGATCCCGCTGACCCCGTGGCACACCCAGAAGAACTGGTCGGACCTGGAGGTTCCCACCCTGGTCATCGGCGCCGAGAACGACTCCGTCGCCTCGGTCCGCACCCACTCCATCCCGTTCTACGAGAGCCTGCCCTCCTCGCTCGACCGCGCGTACCTGGAGCTGCGCGGCGCGAGCCACTTCGCCCCGAACGTCTCGAACACGACGATCGCCCGCTACTCGATCTCCTGGCTGAAGCGGTTCGTCGACGACGACACCCGCTACGAGCAGTTCCTGTGCCCGCCGCCGCGGACCGGGTTCGGTACGGACTTCTCCGACTACCGCGACTCCTGCCCGCACGGCTCCTGACCCGCACACGGGGGCGGCGCCCCGGGGACCGTTCCCCGGGGCGCCGCCCTCTCGTCCTTCCGGGCCGCCGGAACCCCTCCGGCGGCCCGTCTCCCGCTCAGTCGTGGAAGACCAGCTCCTCCGGGGACAGCGGGGTGAAGTCGACCTCCTCGATGGGGCCGCCGTCGCGGTCGGTGACCCGGGTCTCCTGGAGCATCTCGATGGCCCCGCCCTCCTGGTACTGGACGATGTAGGCGCCCTGGTGGCCGCCGTGGTCCCCGCCGGAGGACGAGAACGGCACCGGCCCGGGGCCCTGCCACTCCTGCTCCTCCAGCGCGTCGACCAGCGCCTGGCGGGTCAGGTCGGGCCCGGCGGACATCAGGACCTGGGCGAACATGACGGCCTGGGTCATACCGAAGATGTGCGTGTTGGTGAGGGGGTCGCCCTCGCCGTACTCCTCGTAGACGTCGATGAAGAACGCCGACCACTCGTCCTCCGTGTCCTCGACCCGGGGCATGTAGCTGGTGATGATCAGCCCGTCCAGGAAGGTGTCCGCCGGCACCCCCTCCGCGTCGGTGTCCTCGGTGAACGCCGCCAGTAGGCCCTGGAGGGTCGCGGTGTCACCGCCGATGCTGGAGACGACCCACTGGGGGTCGTAGTCGGTGCTCGCCGCCTCCAGCATGGCCAGGGCGACGAAGGCCGGGATGCAGGAGCAGACCACGACCTCGGCCCCGGAGCGCTTGAGCTCGGCGACCTGGGCGCTCAGGTCCGGGACCTCGGACTCGTAGTGCTGGCGGGTGACGACCTCGTCGGTGAGGTACTGGTCCAGCCCCTCCTGGGAGTCCTCGCCCACGTCGTCGTTCTGGAACAGGTAGCCGACGTCCTGGCCGGGGAAGTTCTCGACGATGTACTGCCCCTGGATCTTGGCCTCCTTGGTGTAGTCCACCTGCCAGCCGTAGGTCAGCGGGTGCTCCTCGGTGTTGTTCCAGGCCAGGGCCCCGGAGGCGGGGAACACGTCGGGAACGCCCTCCTCGTTGAGGTAGTCGACGACACCGCCGTGGGTGGGCGTGCCCAGCCCCCCGAACATCGCGAAGATCTCGTCCTCGATCACCAGCTGCCGGGTGACGTCGATGGTCCTGGCGGGGTCGTACCCGTCGTCCTCGACCCGGTAGTCGATCTCCCGGCCGTGGATGCCGCCCTGCTCGTTGACGTAGTCGAAGACGGCGGCGGCGCCGCGGGAGATCGACATGTAGCCCGCCGCGGCGGGGCCGGTGAGGGGCTGGTGGGTGCCGATGACGATGGCGTCGTCGGTGACGCCGGTGGACACGGACAGGTCCGGGCCCTCCGACTCGGTGACCTCTCCGGCCCCGGTGCAGGCGGTCGCGGTCAGGGCCAGGGCCAGGGAGGCGGCCAGGGCGCCTCGTCTCGCCGTGTTCATCGTGGTGCGCACGGTGTTCTCCTTCGGTGGGGGGTGCGGTGCGGGATGAGGGTGCGGGTCAGCGGGACCGGCGCAGGAGCGCGCGCAGCCGCTGGAGGATGCCGTGCAGCCCGAGGGGCTGGAACCGCAGGACGAGGATGAGCAGCACGCCGAACAGCACGATCGGCAGGTTGTTCTCCACGTCCTTGCTGAGCTCGAACGCGCGGACGGCGTCCGAGAGCCAGATCTCCAGGTAGACCACGGCCAGGGCGGCCCACAGGGCGCCCCACATGCTGCCGATGCCGCCCAGGACCAGGGCCGCGAGCAGGGTCAGCGACAGCGAGAGCGTGAACATGCTCGGGGTGGCGGTGCCCAGGACGTACACCTGGAGCCCGCCCGCCAGGCCGCCCGCCGCGGAGGCGATGACGAACGCGGTGACCTTGGTGCCCCCGACCGGGACACCCGACATGGCGGCGGCGGTCTCGTCGTCGCGGACCGTCCGCATCCGGCGGCCGAGCCGCCCCGTGGAGATCGTCGCCAGGACGGCCAGGCCCAGGACCACAGCCGTCCAGACCACTAGCGCCTTCCACTCGCTGTCGGTCACCAGGCCCTGGAGGAAGGGCGGGGCCCCGGCGGTGCGCACGGTGAGGCCGTTGCTGCCGCCGAACACCTCGTGGTACCGGTGCGTCAGGCCGGGCAGGCCGACGGCGAGGATGAGGGTCGCGCCGGCCAGGTAGGGGCCGTGCAGGCGGGCGGTGGCGGCGCCGACGGCGATGCCGGCGACCACCGCCACGGCCACCACGAGGACGAGGTTCGCGGCCAGCGGGAGCATCGGCAGGTTCAGGACCAGCAGCGCCATCGTGTAGGCGCCGATCATCATGAACGCGCCGTGGCCCAGGGACACCTGGCCGCTGCCCCCGGTGAGGAGCTGGAGGCCGGCGACGGCCAGCATCGTGTACCCGACGGCGGCCATCCGCAGCGCGGTGAGGTCGCCGGTGACCAGGAGCAGCCCGGTGACGGCGGCCAGCGCCAGGGCGGCGAGCAGCAGGTGGCGCAGCGGGGAGGGCAGGTCGGCCCAGCCCCGGCGCGGGGCGCTCCCGCGGTCCGGGGCGCTCTCGGCGGAGCGGGGTTCGCGCTCGGTGGCGGACGTGGACATGGCTACACCTTTCGCGCGGTCGGGCGGGACAGGATGCCGTCCGGGCGCACGCTGAGCACGAGGACGACGAGGGCGAGGGCGGTGAGGGTGGCCAGCTCGGGGCCGGCGTAGCCGGACACGTAGGACATGCCGAGGCCGACCAGCAGGCCGCCGATGATCGCCCCGAACGGGTTGTCCAGGCCGCCGACCACGGCCGCGGTGATGCCGTAGACGAAGACGATGTCGAACACGTTGGGCGAGATGAACGGGGGTCCGGCGAGCATCCCCGCCAGGGCGGCGATGAGCGCGGAGATCGCCCACCCGGCGGTGAGCATCAGCCCCACCCTGACCCCGCTGAGCCGGGCCGCCTCGGGGCGGAACGCGGCGGCGCGCATGCGCAGCCCCAGCGGGGTGAAGCGGTACAGGCAGAACAGCAGCACGGCGACGACGGCCACCGAGGCCAGGGCGAACACGTCGGCCGGGGACGGCCGCCCCACGAAGTCGAAGGCGTAGGGGAAGCCGTGCTGCTCGTTGCCCCAGACCATGCCCACGCCCCCCTGGGCGACCAGGAGCAGGCCCAGGGTGACGATGATCCCGTTGAGCTGCGAGACCCGGGCGATGGGGCGGACGATGAACCGCTCCGCGAGGGCGCCCGCGGCCGCGCCCACGGTGAGGGCGGCGGCGAAGCCGATCCAGTAGGAGCCGGTGAGCGGGGCGACGGTGGCGGCGGTGTAGACCGCGACCAGCGCCATCGCGGGCTGGGCGAAGTTCACCAGGCGGGTGGCCTGGTAGATGATGACCAGGGACAGCGCCAGGGCGGCGTAGACCGCGCCGGACGCCAGTCCGCTCAGGGTCAGGTCGACGAAGTGGTCCATAGGGGGTGCTCCTCGGGGTCCGGGGTCAGAAGCCCAGGTAGGCGTGGCGCGTGCGGTCGTCGGAGAGCAGGTCCGCGGAGGGGCCCTCCACGGCCACCCGCCCCTGGTTGAGGACGACGCCGCTGTCGGTGGCGGCCAGCGCCCCGGCGGCGTTCTGCTCGACCAGGACGACCGTGAGCCCGGTGCGTTCGCGCAGGTCGCGCAGGAGGGCGAAGATCTGCTTGGTGACCAGGGGCGCCAGTCCCAGGGAGGGTTCGTCCAGCAGCAGCACCCGGGGGCGGGCCATGAGGGCGCGGCCGATGGCGAGCATCTGGCGCTCGCCGCCGGAGAGGGTGCCCGCGGACCGGCCCAGCCGTTGGACCAGCGGCGGGAACAGGTCCAGCACCTCGGCCTCGGTGGCGCGGTCGCGCCGCGGGGAGCGCCACAGCGCGCCCAGGCGCAGGTTCTCCTCCACGGTCAGCTCCGTGATGACGCCGCCGCCCTCGGGGACGTGGGCCAGGCCCCGGGTGATGACGCGTTCGGCGGGCAGCCGGGTGATGTCCTCGCCGCCGAGCAGGACCCGGCCCGCGTCGGCGCGGTGCAGGCCGGTGAGGGTGCGCAGCAGGGTGGTCTTGCCCGCCCCGTTGGCGCCCAGGACGGCCCGGAACCCGCGCTCCGGGACGGTGAAGGAGACGGAGTCCAGGGCGCGGACCGCGCCGTAGGAGGCGCTCAGGTCCACGACCTCCAGCAGGTCGGTGCTCATCGGGCGTCCCCTTCGTCGTCGGCGGTGCCCAGGTAGGCGCGGGTGACCAGGGGGTCGTTGCGCACCTCGTCAGGGGTGCCGGTGGAGATGACCCGGCCGAAGTCGAGGACGACGATGTGGTCGCAGACCTCCATGACCAGGTCCATGTGGTGCTCGACCAGGACGACGGCCATGTCCTCGCCCAGCGCGCGGATCTGCGCGGCGAGCTCGTCCATCTGGCCGCCGGACAGCCCGCCCGCGGGTTCGTCGAGCAGCAGCAGCTCGGGGTCGCAGACGCAGGCGCGGGCGAGGGCGACCTGCTTCTGGACGCCGTAGGGGAGGGTGCCGGGCAGGCGGTGGGCGCTGTCGGCGACGCCGAAGCGGTCCAGGGCCGCCAGGGCGCGCTCGCGGAGTTCGCGCTCGTCGCGGTGGTGCCGGCCCAGGCCGGTGACCAGGGAGAAGGGGCCGCCGCGGGCGAGCCGGTCGGCCCCGGCGACGACGTTCTCCAGGACCGTCATCAGCGGGAAGAGGTTGAGGCCCTGGAAGGTGCGGGCGATCCCGGCGCGGGCCAGGTGGTGGGGCCTGTGCCCGGGAGGGGGGCCGCCCTTCCAGGTCAGGGTGCCGGCGGTGGGGCGCAGGACCCCGGAGAGCACGTTGAACAGGGTGGTCTTGCCCGCTCCGTTGGGCCCGATGAGCCCGGTGACGCCGCCCGGGGGCACACGCAGCCCGACGTCGTCGAGGGCGGTCAGGCCGCCGAAGCGGACGGTGATCCCCTCCGCCGTCAGGAGGTGTTCGGTCGCTGTCGTCGTCATGGGATGCGTTCCACCCCGCCTTTCGTGTCGCGGAACCGGTCTATACCGACCGGTTGGTATGGTCAGGTGGCGCGAACTCGCCGTCCGCGGCCTCGGGACGTCAGTTGAAGAGGCGGGCCAGGTCCACCCGGGAGCGGATGCCGAGCTTGCGGAAGATGCCGCGCAGGTGGTGCTCCACCGTCCGCGGGCTGATGAACATGTGCGCGGCCACCTCGCGGTTGGTCGCGCCCTCCGCGACCAGCCGGGCGATCTGCTGCTGCTGCGCGGTCAGCTCGCCGGTGGACGGGGTCTCCGGGCCGCGCTCCCCCGTTCCGAGGGCGCGCAGCTCGGCGCGGGTCTGTCGGACCCACAGCCGGGCGCCGAAGCGCTCGAAGGACTCCTGCGCGTTGTGCAGGTGTTCCCGGGCCCGCCCCGGCAGCCGGGCCCGGCGCAGGTAGGCGCCGAAGAGCAGCTGGGTGCGGGCGTGTTCGACGTCGTCGTCGCCGCAGGAGCGGTGGAAGGCCAGGGCGCTCTCGAAGTGGTCGGCGGCCTCGTCCTGCGGGGCCAGCAGTCCGGCGCAGCGCTCGGCCAGGGCCAGGGCGGCGGGGGAGCCGATCGAGTCGGCCCAGCGCCGGTACCCGGCCAGGGAGGTGCGCGCCCACTCGGTCTCGCCGATGCGGGTGGCCGCCTCGACGAAGTGCGGCGCGGTGAGCAGCCGCATCGTCGGGTGCCCGTGCCCGGGGCCGGCGTGGACGAGCGAGCGCAGCCGGAAGAACGCCTCGGCGGCGTTGCCGCGCGACAGCTCCAGGACCGCCAGCGCCCACGAGGCCAGGGCCGCGGCCAGTCCGAGGCTGTTCTCGCCGGCCTGGGAGGCGACGGCGCGCGCCCGGATCCGGCAGGTGTCGATGTCGCCCTGGATCGCCGCGATCATCGCCAGCGACGCCAGGTGCTGGGTGGCCCAGATGGTCTGGCCGCTCTCCCGGGACACCCGCAGCCCGTGGAGCGCGGTCCCTGCGGCGGACGGGAACCGCCCGCTCCAGAACTCGGAGAACACCAGGAACCCCAGCGCGGCGGGGACCGTGGCCCGCTCGCCCGCCTGGCGGGCGAGTTCCACGGCCCGGGTGTTGGCGCGCCGCACGAACAGGCTGTCCGACAGGCGCAGCCCGGCCACGCCGCCCCAGATCAGCTCCGAGGGCCGGTCGACGGCCTCCGACAGCCGGACGGCCTCGCGCAGCAGCGGGGTGGAGCCGGGGTAGTCGCCCCGGAAGGAGATGGTGCACCCCTCCAGGAAGGAGGCGGCCATGCGCACCCGGTCGGGGTCCTGCGGCCGCACCAGGGGCAGCGCCAGCTCGGCCGCGCGCGCGTGGCGGACGGGGTCGCCCGCCAGCGAGGCCGAGTCCGCCGAGCGGACCAGGGTGCGCAGGGCCAGGAGGCGGTCGTGCGGGATGAGGTCGCGGCCCACCCCGTAGAGCCGTTCCGCGACGTCGATCGCGTTGGAGGAGCGCATGGCGATCTGGGCGTCGACGAGGTCGATCAGGGCCCGGCGCCGGTCGGTGGCGGCCAGCGGCCTGGCCTTGGCGGTGAGCAGCGCCGCGTACTCGGAGCGGCCCGCCATGTACGACTCGTAGGCCGCGCTGTTCAGGCGGCAGGCGCGGACGTCGGGGTCGGGGGTGAGCAGGGCGGCCCTCTCGTGGGCGAGCGCGGCGGCCGTGCGCCCCGCGGCCTGCTTGGCGGTCCGTGCGACGGCCTCCACCGAGTCCGCGAGCACGGCGTCGGGGCCGTCCGCGCCGGCCGCGGTGTGCCGGACGAAGCGCACCGGCTCGGTCCCGGGGTCGGACACGCCCGCCAGGGCCCGGTGCGCGGCGCGCCGGGCGGAGGCCGGCGCGTCCTGCGCGAAGGCGCGCCCCACCAGCGGGTCGGTGAAGACGACGGCGTCGTCCTCCACCCGGACCGCCCCGGCCTCCTCGGCGGGCTCCAGGTCGTCCGCCGCGGACCCGCCCGTGCCGGCGGCCCGCGCCAGCAGGTGGAGGGGGACGTCCTCGTCCAGGGCCGCCAGCAGCAGCAGGGACCGGGTGCGCTCGGGCAGGTCCCGGTAGGGGGCCAGCAGGTCGGCGCGCAGCCGTACGGGCAGGAGCGGCTCCCCGGGGAACGGGTCCTCCGGCGCCGGTGTCCGGGCCTGGAGGTGTCCCAGGAGGACGGCGGGGTTGCCGTGGGCGGCGCGCACCAGGGCGGTGCGCGCCGAGGCCGGGAGCCCGACCGGGGACCGGTCGGTCAGGATGTCGTGGAGTGCCCGCTCGCTCAGCGGGGGCAGGGGCTGCTCGGGCACGCCCGGCACCAGGTCGTGGGTGGATCCGGGCTTGACCCGTCCGTCGCGTGCGGCGAACACGATCGCCGTCGCGGTGCCGGTCAGCCGGCGGGCCGCGAAGGCGAGGGCGTCCAGGGAGGGGCTGTCCAGCCGTTCCGCGTCGTCGACGCACACCAGCAGGGGACCGTCGCCGGTGAGCCGGTCCAGCAGTGCGGCCGACAGGGCCAGCCGGTCGCCGACCCGGCCCCGGGTCAGGGCCTCGCCCAGCGGGGCCGGGTGCGGGGCCAGCGGGCGCAGCAGGCGTTCGAGCCCGGCCAGGGGGAGGTCGGCCTCGTCGGCGACGCCCCCGCAGTGCAGCACGGTGAAATCACCGGCGTCGGCGCGCAGGTGCGCCAGCAGGGCGCTCTTGCCGCGGCCCGGGCCGCCGGTGAGGAGGAGGGACGCGCCGCGCCGGGCCCTCGCGTCGTCCAGTACTCCGGCGAGGACCCGCAGTTCCGTGTCACGGCCCCGGAGGCGGATCGCCCCGGGGTCGGTGTTACCGCCGATCACGGGCCCAGATTCGCACAGCGGGACCCCGTCGCGGCAGGTGTCCGGGGTCACACTGGTCGTTTCACCGATCCCCGCACGGAGTCGCACGGGCGCGGGCGCGCGGCGGCCCCCGGCGCCGCGGCGAGAAGCCGGGGACGCCTGTTCCCCCCGTTTCACCTGGGGTTCCACCCCTTCAAAAGGTGATGTGGATCACCACTCGACCCGCCTTCGGGGGTTTCCCGTCCGCACACCGCGGTTATCAAGCCGTAACGCGGTGGGAACCCGGTCCCGCGATTCCGACAAAAAGGACACAGGTGCCGCGAGATAGTTTTTTGTCCTCTCCGGGACACTGTCGCGGCCGTCCCGCCCGGGATATCAGTGCGGGGACGCACCCGACGACAGGAGGGAACCACCTCGATGCGGAACCGCCCTCTGCTCGCACACGACCCGCGCCCCCGGGTCGTCCCGCCCACCTTCGGTGTCGAAGAGGAGTTCTTCGTCGTCGATCCGCGCACCCGCCGCATCCTGTCCCGCGCCCCCGACCTGCTGGCCCGCACCCGCCTGGCCGACCGCCTGTGCGGCGAGTTCAGCCGCGTCCAGGTGGAGGCCAACAGCCCGGTGTGCGGCGACGCCGCGGACGCGCGCCGGTTCCTGCGCGAGGCCCGCCGCGAGCTGGCCAGGGCCGCCGACGTCACGGGGCTGGCCGTGGTCGCCTCGGGGACCGCCGTCCTGGGCGACCCCGCCGGGGCCGACGTGAGCGACGGCGCGCGCTACGCCGACATCGCCGCCCACTTCGGGTCGCTGCGCGAGTCGCACGTCGTGTGCGGGTGCCACGTGCACGTGGGGGTCCCCGACCGGGAGGACGCGGTGCTCGCCGCCGGGCACCTGCGCCGGTGGCTGCCGTTCCTGATCGCGATGTCGGCGAACTCCCCCTTCCAGAACGGCCGCGACACCGGGCACGCCAGCTGGCGCACCATCGCCTGGAACCGGCTGCCCTCGGCGGGGCCGCCGCCGCGGCTGGGCTCCCTGGCCGAACACGAGCGGGCGGTGCGCGCCCTGGCCGACGCCGGGGCGATCCTGGACCGGCACATGGTCTACTGGGACGTCCGCCTCTCCGACCACCTGCCCACCCTGGAGATCCGGGTGGGCGACGTGGCCGCCACCGCCGAGGAGGCGCTGCTGTTCGCCGCGCTGACCCGGGGCCTGGTCACCCGGGTGCTGGCCGACGTGCGCCGCGGCGCCCCCGTCCCCGAGATCTCCGACCCCGGCCTGCGGGCGGCCATGTGGCGGGCGGCCCGCGACGGCCTGGAGGGCGTGGTCCCCGACCCGCTCACCGGGGAGGCCCTGCCCGCGGCGGTCGCCATGGACCGGCTGCTGGCGGCGGCCCTGCCGGGACTGCTCGACAACGGCGACGCCGACCTGGCGTCCGACCTGCTGGACCGGCTGCGCCGCCGGGGCTCGGGGGCGGCCCGGCAGCGGGCGGCCCACGACCGCCGGGGACGCTTCACCGACGTCGTGGACCACCTCATCGACCACACGCTGGAAGGGCTATGACCCCCCGTGCCCCAGGTCGGCGGCGGTGGGCGGGTCCGCCCCCTCGCGGGTGACGGTGACGGCCGCGGCCCGGGCGGCGAAGGACAGCATCTCCTCCAGGTCCCGCTCCGTCAGCCCGGCCAGCCGGGCGCGCGGGTCCTCGCCCAGCCGGTCCCGTCCGTCCAGCCAGGCCAGCAGGGCGCCCATGAAGGTGTCGCCCGCGCCGACCGTGTCCACCACCTCGACCCGGGGCGCGGCCACCTCGGCCCGCGCCCCGTGGGCGAGGGCGAGGGCGCCCCGCGCGCCGCGGGTGACCACGACCAGCGACGGGCCCAGGGCCGCCAGCGCGGCGGCCGCCTTCTCCACGTCCTGGTCGGGGTAGAGGAACGCCAGGTCCTCGTCGCTCGCCTTGACCAGGTGCGCCTGCGCCGCGTTCCGCAGCGCCAGCGCGCGGGCGGTGTCCGGGTCGCCGATCACGCCCGGCCGGATGTTGGGGTCGACGCTGACCGTCACCCGGCCCCGCCCGTGCTCGCGCCGCAGCAGCGCCTCGACCGCGCCCGCGCCCGGCTCCCGGAACAGCGCCAGGGAGGCGGCGTGCAGGGCGCGCACCCCGGGTTCGAGCTCCTCCGGCAGCTCGCCGGAGCGCCACCGCCAGTCGGCGGCGTCGTCCATCCGGAAGTCGTACACCGCGGACCCGTCCGCGCCCAGCCGGGCCAGCGCCAGCGCCGACGGCTCCTCGGCGGCCAGCAGCCCGTCCGGGTCCAGGCCCTCCACGGCCAGCCGGTGCCGGATCGTCCGCCCGAACCCGTCCGAGCCGATCCGGGCCAGGAACCGGGTCGGCACCCCCAGCCGGCGGGCGGCGACGGCCGTGTTGGCCGGCCCCCCGCCCGGGGCGGCCCGCAGCAGCCCCGGCCCGCCCGGGACCGGCAGCAGGTCCATGACGTTCTCGCCGACCACCACCAGGTGCGGCGCGGCGTGCTCGCGCACCGCCGCAGCCAGGGACACCGACAGCGGCAGCTGCGGCAGCAGGGTCGCCTGGTAGGCGTGGTACACGTCCGGCTTGCCCGCCCACACCGTGGCCGCGGGCCGGTTCCGCGGGTCCAGCTCGTGGTGCCAGCTGCCGTGCTCGAAGTCCAGGTGGTGCCGCTCGGCGTAGTCCCACCACTGCTCGTAGTACTCCAGCAGGGTCCGGTCGCCGGTGTGCAGGGCCAGCGCCCACGCGGCCATGGTCGCCTCGGCCGCCACCCAGTGCATGCGTTCGCGCACCACCGGACGGTCGTCCCAGTCCAGGGTGTAGACGAAGCCCTCCGCGCCGTCGACGTTCCAGCCGCGTTCGACCGCGTGGGAGAAGAGGGACCGCGCGTCCGCGCGCAGCCACGCGGGGACGGGCTCCCCCGCCCGGCCCAGGGCGATCTCCAGGTGCACCAGCAGGCGCGCCCACTCCAGCAGGTGGCC
Source organism: Nocardiopsis sp. MT53 (assembly GCF_019598965.1). Classification (NCBI taxonomy): domain Bacteria; kingdom Bacillati; phylum Actinomycetota; class Actinomycetes; order Streptosporangiales; family Nocardiopsidaceae; genus Nocardiopsis; species Nocardiopsis sp. MT53. The sequence goes on from NZ_CP080599.1 coordinate 1,855,009, forward strand.
GGTGGTGCTCCCGAACGGCCGGAACGGGTGGTCGGGGTGGTCCCGGTTGTAGTCCGGCAGGGGCCGCCAGTCGGCGGTGAAGTGCTCGGGCAGCCGCCAGCCGTGGTCCGCCGCCACCCCGTGGATCAGGCGCTCGGCGATGGCCAGCGCCCGGCGGGTCCACACGGCGTCGCCGGTGGCGTCGGCGGCGGCCAGGAACGCCTCGACCGCGTGCATGTTGCTGTTGGCGCCGCGGTAGTCCTCGGTCTCGGTCCAGTCCGCGTCCCAGCTCTCCAGCAGGGCCCCCGCGGACTCGTCCCAGAACCGCTCCTCGATCACGGCCAGCGCCTCGTCCAGCAGCTCCCGCGCGCCCGGCCGGCCCGCGACGGCCGCCGAGGCCGCGGCCAGCGCGACGAAGGTGTGCGGGTAGGCGGACTTGCGGCCCTCGGAGCGCTCCCGCGGGACCTCGTCGAACCAGCCGCCCCGTTCGGCGTCGCGCAGCGGCCCCCGCGCCAGCGCCCGCACGCCGTGGTCGGCCTGCTCGGCGGCCTCCGCGTCGCCGCGCAGGTGGGCCAGGGAGAACACGTGCGTCATGCGCGCGCTGATCCAGGTCTCCACCGGCCGGTCCGGATCCACCCGGCCCCGTGCGTCCAGGGCGCCGAACCCGTCCGCCACCGTCGAGGCGGCGGCGAAGCCGCGCAGGCGCGCCTCCTCCTGCCTCAACCGACCGGGGTCGCCCGGGGGCCGCTGCGTCACAGTCACATTCCCTCGCCTCTTCCAGCGCCCGGACCCAGGGGACGGGCGGCCGATATGGACTCAGGACAACGTTGACACAGCCGCCGGGGGGCGGTCACCCCGTCCCCCCGCTTAACGGTCCCCGGTCGGCGGTTCCTCCCCGGATCCGGCGGCCGAGCGCGCGTGCCGCCGCTGTCCCAGGTCCGCAGAGCGGCAGGTCCACCTGATGTGCTCGGCCACCGACACGGGGTCGTCCGCCATCGGGATGTGGCCGCTGCCGATCAGGGAGACCATGCGCGCGGTGGGCACCCGGCGGTGCGCGTGCTGGGCGCTGGACGGCAGCAGGGTGCGGTCGCGGTCGCCCCAGGCGATGGTGACGGGGCAGTCGATCGGCCGGGCCGCGAAGTCGTACTCGGCCACGCGCGGGATCATCCGGATGAACGGCGAGCCCTCCTGGAGCCCGCGGACGCTGAAGTGGGTGGCCTTGGCCTGCGGCGTGGACGGGTCCCCGCGCAGGACGACCCTGGCCAGGGCCCGGGCGGGGGCCGTGCTCGCCAGCCGCTCCTTGACCGGCATGGGCACGCGGGTGGCCAGGCGGGCGAAGGCGTCCACCGTGCGCAGCCCCCAGCGGCCCAGCCTGTCGGAGAACCCGGCGGGCGAGAACACCGTCACCGACCCGGCGACCCCCCGGACGCCGAGTTCGAGCGCGATGGACCCGCCCAGCGAGTTGCCCGCGACGTGGGGGCGCTCCAGTTCGTGGAACCGGCAGAACGCCTCCACGGCGTCGGTCATCGAGATGATGTCGTAGGGGTCGCCCATCGGCGGCGCCGGGGTCCGTCCGAACCCCGGCAGGTCGACGCAGAAGACGCGGTAGTCCCCCACCAGCCGTGGGAGGACCGCGCTCCAGCTCTGGCGGCGGTCGCCCAGACCGTGGAGGAGGACCAGCGGGCGGCCGGTGCCCCGTTGTTCGAAGGCGATGCGTGTCGGATCCATGAGGCTCTGTTTACCCCGGGGCGACGGGGCACCCCGGGGTACGTGGACGGATTCTGAACGGAATCTGTCGTTTTCACACCCGGATCTCACCTGGCGGCTACGCCCGGCGACGCTCCGGTGACCGGGTGAGAAAGACGCCGGCGAGCACCAGGAGCAGGCCGAGCAGCGGGCCCGCGCCCAGTCCCAGGCCGGTCACCGTCAGGGTGAGCAGGCCGCCGCCGGTCAGGGCCGCCGCCGCCAGCACCTGGACCAGGCCGGGCGAGCCGGACAGCACCTTGGGCGGGGTCTCGAACCGCACCGCCCAGTGGGCCAGCGGCAGGACCAGCGGTACCACGACCACCAGGCCCAGGACGCCCCACACGATCCACAGCCAGGTCATCGGCTCCGGGGTGTTGATCCCCAGGCCGAACACCACGACCCCGGCGACCACGCTCATCGGCAGCATGTGCCACAGGTAGACCGTCATCAGCTGCGGGCAGATCCGGTCCAGCAGGCGTGCGGGACCGGGCTTGTCGGCCCAGGCGCCGATCGCCTCGCGGGCCAGCAGGGCGACGCCGATCTGGAGCGCGCCCAGGGCCTCCAGCACCAGGGTCGGCGGGGCCACGTTGGAGGTCTCGGCGGCGAACACGCCCGTCATGTTCAGCGAGTACGGGCCGAACACCACCAGGGTGAGCGCGGTCAGCGCGCCCGCGCAGGCCAGCAGGGCGGCGTGGACCCGGCGGACGCGGCCGGTCACGTAGAGGAAGCCCACCTGGTGCACGGCCAGCCAGACGAACGCGACGTTGAGGTAGCCCAGCCACTCGACGCCGGCACTGAACCGGGTCACGTCGACGGCCACCGAGCCGGCGGCCAGGGCCGCCAGGGTCCACCAGCCGAAGCGCTCCTGCGCCCGGACCAGGACCGGGGTGCAGACCACCACCAGCACGTACACCGCCAGGAACCACAGCACCATACCCGCGGCCCCCGCGCCCACGAGCACCGGCTGCGCGGGGGCGCCGCCCAGCACCAGCACGTGGGAGACCACGATCCACAGCACCGCCAGGGGCACCACGGGCCAGGCGAGCCGGCGCAGCCGTTTGGCGTACCAGGTGGCGACGGGGACGCCCTTGCCCGAGGCGGCCCGCCAGCTGATGAGGTTCGCGGCGCCGCCGACGAAGAAGATCAGCGGCATCACCTGGGAGACCCAGGTGAGGGCGAAGCCGCCCTCGGTGGTCAGTACGCTCCCGGCGTCGAGCATGCCCTGGTTCTGCGCCAGGACGGGGAGCCACCAGTGCTGGGCGACGACCAGCACCATGACCAGCAGGCGGAGGACGTCGAGGAAGCGGTCCCGGCCGGCGGCCGGGGCGCTGTGCGACTCGACGCCCGTGAGGGTCCGGGCCGTCTGCGGGGTCGGCGGGCCCTCGGGGCCTGCGGTCACGGTCATCCGATCACTCCTTGGGTCTTCCTGCCGGCGGGCCCGGACACGCGGGTGTCCACGGGAGGGCCGCACCGGCCGGTTTCAGGGGGGAGGACGCGCACACCCGCGCCCCGTCGAAGGGATCGCGCCCGGGCGGGGGGATCGGCCACCGGACCGGGCGCTTCGTATTCCACGACCTTAGGTGTGATCTACCGGGGATCGCGATGGATCTGACGCCTCTTTACCAGGGGCGGTTCATCCGACCCCGAATGGTGGTGCGCGCACCACCATGGCCGGGGTCCCCGCCCCCGTGACATCAGGGGGCGGTGGGCAGGGCCCGCTTGTGCGCGGTGGCGCGGTAGCGGGCCACGAGGGCCTCCTCGACCTCCGCGGGGACGGGCAGGCCCTCCAGGAAGTCGTCGATCTGCTCGTAGGTGAGGCCCAGGGCCTCCTCGTCCGGCTTCTGCGGGGAGAGGGTCTCCAGGTCCGCCGTGGGGACCTTGGCCACGAGGTCGTCGGGGGCGCCCAGGGCGGCTGCCACGGCGCGCACCCGGCGCTTGGTGAGCCCGGTCAGCGGGACGAGGTCCGCGCCGCCGTCGCCGTACTTGGTGAAGAAGCCGGTAACGGCCTCGGCGGCGTGGTCGGTGCCGACCACCAGGCCGCGCAGGCCGCCCGCGACGGCGTACTGGGCGATCATGCGCTGGCGGGCCTTGACGTTGCCGATGGCGAAGTCCTCGGCCCCAGCGTCGGAGTAGGCCATCCCGGCCTCGCGCAGCGCCGCCGCCATGGCCTCGGTGGCCGGGCGGATGTCGACGGTGAGGAGCCGGTCGGGCCCGGTGAACGCGGTGGCGCGTGCGGCGTCGTCCTCGTCCTTCTGCTCGCCGTGGGGCAGGCGCATCGCGACGTACTCGGCGTCGCCGCCCGCGGCGCGGACCCGGTCGACCGCCAGCCGGCAGAGCCGCCCGGCGGTGAGGGAGTCGACTCCCCCGCTGATCCCCAGGACCAGCGCGGTGGCCCCGGTGGTGGTCAAGCGCTCGGCGAGGAAGGCGACGCGGCGCTCGATCTCGGCGCGCACGTCGAATTCCGCGGCGACCTCCAGGTCGCGGATGATCTCTCGGCGGTCCCGGCCGGGCTCCGTGTCGGTCACGTGGTGTCCCCCTGGGGATGCGGTACGGCTGTTGGCCGATTATCGCCTGTCCGCAACACCGGATGTGACATCGGCGACCTGTTCGTCCGATTTCGGTTCCCCGGACAGCCGGCGGGCGAACCGCTCGTAGTCCACGACCAGGCCGTCCCCGTCGACCGTCAGCCGGTACTCGCCGTGCAGCGGGTCGCGGTAGGTGTACACCTCCAGGCCGTCCTCGGCCGGGTGGCGGGTGTAGCGCTGGCGCACCCGGCGCACCCGCAGGGACGGAACGTCGATCCAGGCCACCGCGATGTCGCGGTACTCCCCCGGGCGCAGGCCCAGGCGGCGGATCGGCAGGGTGTTGGTGAGCGGGGTGGCGGCGACGTCCGCGTCCAGGCAGCCCACCAGCTCCGGCAGGGGGCGCCCCCCGGCGTCGGTCCAGTGGCCGTCCTGGGCGGTGAGGCGCACCGAGGACGGCCCGCGCGCGGAGAGCACCTCCACCTCCACCTCGCGGGTGGTCCAGGCGAGGTCGGCGCGGACGCCGAAGCGCACGAAGTATCCGGACCCGTCGTCGTTCACGACGGTCTCCCCGGCCTCCAGGCGGTACCCGTCGGGCGCGGGGAGGAGGGCGCCCAGCCCGAGCCCCTCCGGGACGTCGGTCCGGGCCCAGGCGGCCGGGTGTTCCTTCGGTAACGACATGTCACCGTTCTACCGTTCCGGGACCTCGGCCGCCAAGCCCGTCAGGGGCCCGCACCGCCTCGGCGGCACGGGCCCCGGGAGGGGTGCCGGGGTCCGGTCAGACCGGGGTGTCCTCGACGGCGGTCGGACCGCCGCCGGAGCGGATCTCGGCCTCGACCCGGTCGAAGTCGGCGGCCATCTGGTCGCTGACCCTGCCCAGGCCGTTGAACACGAAGATCGCGGCGAAGCTGAGAGCCGCGGCCGGGACCATCGCGTACAGGCCGGTGCCGAGGACGGCCGCGTCCAGGATGTCCCACAGGATCGCGGTGGCGCCGCCGGCGATCATGCCCGCCAGCGCACCGGCCCAGGTCATCCGCTTCCAGAACACCGACAGCAGCAGGATCGGCCCGAACCCGGCGCCGAACCCGGCCCAGGCGTAGCCCACCAGGTCCATGACCGACCGGTCGCCCCACAGGGCGATGGCCGCCGCGCCCAGGGCGACGGCGATCACCGCTCCCCGGCTGATCCACAGCAGGGTCCTGGGGCTCGCGTCGCGGTCGACGAACGCCTTGTAGCCGTCCTCGGTCAGCGCCGAGGAGGCCACCAGCAGTTGCGAGTCGGCGGTGCTCATGACCGCGGCCAGGATGGCGGCCAGCAGCAGCCCGGCGACCAGCGGGTGGGACAGGGACTCGATGAGGAGCGGGAACACCTGCTCGGGGGTGGACAGCGGGGTGTCGAAGTAGGCGATGCCGATGAACCCGACCAGGACGGCCAGGGCCATGGCGGTGACCGCCCAGGTGACGCTGATGGTGGCGGCGGCCGGGATGTCCTTGACCGAGCGGATGCCCATGTAGCGGGCCAGGATGTGGGGCTGGCCGAAGTAGCCCAGGCCCCAGGCCAGGCCGGAGATGATGACGACCGCCCCCAGGGTCTCGGTGGACACCCACGCCCCGGCCTCGCCGTCCAGGGAGGTGCCGCCCACGGCGGAGAGCAGGCCGTCGCTCTTGGCGGCGACGCCCTCGGTCAGGCCCGCGAAGCCGCCCAGGGCGGTGATGGCCATCACCGGGACCACGAGCAGGGCCAGCCACATCATGGCCGCCTGCACGACGTCGGTGTAGGAGACGGCGAGGAACCCGCCCAGGACGGTGTACAGGACCACGATGCCCACGCCGATGGCGATGCCCGGGCCCGCGTCCAGGCCGAAGACCTGGTCGAACAGGGCGGCCATGGCCACCAGGCCGGAGGCGACGTAGAAGAAGTAGAAGACGATGATGAGCAGCGAGGACACCGCGCGCAGCAGGCGCGTGGGGTCGTTGAACCGGTTCTCCAGGAAGGAGGACAGGGTCAGCGAGTCCGAGTCCCCGCCCGTGCGGGCGTCGGTCACCCGCTGGGTGTAGACCCGCAGGCGCGGGGCCAGCAGGATCCAGCTGCCGGCGAAGCCGCAGGCCAGGCCGACGGCGATCCAGGCCTCGCCCAGGCCGGAGACGTAGATCGCGCCGGGCAGGCCCAGCAGCAGCCAGCCGCTGAAGTCGCTGGCGTTGGCGCTCAGCGCCGCCACCCAGGGGTTGAGCTGGCGGCCGCCCAGGACGAAGTCCGATTGGGACACGGTCTTCCGGTAGGCCCACAGGCCGATGGCGACCATGGCGGCGAGGTAGACGCCGAAGGTCCCCACGGCCCAGAGTGTGAACTCGTTCAAGTCCGTTCCTCTCGTCGAGAACGCGCCGGGGTTCCCACGCGTTTCTCACGTGCATTGCCCGGGATCATCACCACTTGTGCCGCCGTCACAACACACGGCCCCGGAAAAACACCACTTCGAGACCTCACCGGGCCGTGGGGCGCCGGGGACCGCCCGCCCCCGCACCGGTATCGACATCCCCGGAACCGCCGCCTAGCCTGGGATCAGGGCGGTGACCGGCCCTCCCCGCGCCCCCGCCCCTCGACGACCCCCGTTCCCGTCCGAGAGTCGAGGACGAACGGCCTTCCCGAGCCGCCGTACAGAAAGCGGGAGGACCATGACGAGCGGAACCGGCCGGACCGGCGGGCGCCGCCGCGGCGACCACCCACCGGTGATGGGCGGCGTACCGCCCGCCGACCCCGACTTCACCGGCCGCGAGGCGATCCTCGAACAGATCCACGACGCCCTGCACCGGAGCGGGAGCGCCCGCTACCTCATCGAGGGCGGCAGCGGTGTGGGCAAGAGCCTCATCGCCGGCCAGTACGCGCACCGGTACGCCGACCACTACGACCTGATCTGGTGGGTGCCCGCCGCCACCGACATCGACGCCAACGGCTCCTACCTGCGCCTGGCCGAGCAGATCGGCCTGGACGCCTCCTACGACCACATCGCCCGCACCGTCCGGGACGTGCGCCGGGCCCTGGCCCACGACCCCGGGATCGGGTCCTGGCTGCTGGTGTTCGACGGCGCCGCCGACCTGGAGGCCCTGGCCGCCGATTACATGCCCGAGGGCGGCGGCCGCGTCCTCATCACCGGGCGGGACCGCCGCCGCCCGCACCGCGGCGTGCCGGGCCTCGTCGACGGCCGCGTCGTCCCCCGGCTCGACACCGCCGAGAGCCTGTCCCTGCTGCGCAGGCTGTGCCCCGAGCGGCTGGAGCCGATCGGCGCCGGGGAGCGCCTGGCCGAGCAGCTGGAGCACCTGCCGCTGGCCCTGGCCCAGGTCGGCGCGTTCCTGCGGGAGTCGTCGCTGGGCACCGAGGAGTTCCTGGAGCGCTTCGAGGAGCGGTACACGGACAAGGTCACCCGGATGGGCGCCGACGACGAGCACACCGCCCCGCTGGCGGCGGCCTGGGAGATCCAGGCCGAGGAGCTGCTCGCCGGGGACGCGACCGGGCGGGCGGTGGTCGAGCTGGCGCGGCTGTGCGCCTTCCTCGCCCCGCTGCCGCTGTCCCGGTCGTTCTTCGCCCGCGCCCGGGACCTGGCCGCCACGCCGGAGCAGGAGGAGCTGTTCGGCGACGAGGCCCGGCTGGACCGGGTCCTGGAGTTCATGCGGCGGCGACGGCTCGCCTCCGTGCGGCCCGGCACCTTCCACCTGCACGAGCTGTTCCAGGAGGTCATCCGCGACTCGATGCCCCTGGTGGAGAAGGTGCGCTACCGCGACCTGGCGCGCCGGCTGCTGGCCCACAACGACCCCGGGGACCCCGCCGATCCCGCCTACCGCGACCACTACCTGCTGATGCACGCCCACGTGAAGGCCTCCCAGGCCTGGTCCGGGCGCGACCCCCGGGTGCGCGCCCTGGTCCTCAACGTGATCGGCTTCCTCACCGAGATCGGCGAGTACGCCAAGGCGGTCGGCGTCGCCGACCAGGCCGTCAACGCCTGGGGGGACGACCCCGTCCTGCTGCTGCACGCCCGGCTGCGGCGCAACATGGTCCGCCGCCTGCACAGCGAGTACACCACCGCCCTGGCCGAGGCGCGCGACATCCACTCCGGCGAGGTGGCCCGCGGCGGTTCCGACTCCGACGAGGCACTGGAGGCGCTGCGGGCGATCGCCATCGCCCTGAGCGGGCTGGCCAGGTTCGACGAGGCCGAGCGGCTGTTCCGGCGGATCCTCGACCACCGCCGCGACCGGGCGCCCGCAGAGCCGCCCACCCTGGAGGCGGCGCACGACTACTCCCAGGTGCTGCTGGAGCAGGGGAGGTTCACCGAGGCGCTGGAGGTGTCCGAGCGGAACCTGCGCGAGCGCGTCGCCCTGCTGGGGCAGGACCACGTGTCCACCCTGCGCACCGACCTCAACCTGGGGCTGACCCTGATGTTCCTGGGCCGCTGGGAGGAGGCGCGCGACCGGCTGGAGGGCTGCATGGCGCGGTTCGCCGCGCAGTCGGCCGCCGACACCCCGCACGCGCTCCAGGGGCTGCTGTTCCAGGCCGCCGTGTACCGCGCCCTGGGCGACACCGGGGCCGCGCTGGAGCACTCCGGCCGGGCGCTGGCCCTGTACCGGCGGCGCTACCCGGCGACGGTGCGCCAGGCGCTGTACGGCCGGGTGGTGCACATGGTGACCCTGGCCCTGGCCGGCCGCGGCGAGGAGGCGGCCGCCGAGGTGCGGCTGCTGCTCCCGGCGACCGACGAGCGCTTCCCGGCCGACCACCCGTTCCCGGCCTGGGCCCGGGTGGGCGCGGGCATCGCCCTGCGCTCCCGGCAGGCGTTCGCCGCCGCGGCCGACCTGGACCGCGCGGCCCTGGAGCGGCTGCGCTCGCTCTACGGGGCGGGCTCGTTCAACACCCTGGCCGCGGCGCTCAACCTGGCGACGGACCTGTACGGCCTGGAGCGGTACGAGGACGCGCGTGCCCTGGACTCCCTGACCGAGGCCGACTGCCGGGCCCTGCTGGACCCGGACCACCCGGTCATGCTGACCGCGCGCCGCAACCACCTGGTGAGCCGCCAGGCGCTGGGCGACGACGTCAAGGAGGAGTGGACGGACCTGTACCGGCTGTTCCTGTCCCGGTACGGACCCGCCCACCCCGCCACGGCGTCGATGACCTCCTACACCCGCCAGGACTGCGACGTCCCGCCGGTCGTCGCGGTGTAGGAGGGGGAACGAGGGTGGGCCGTCAGATCTTGGCGGTCGCCAGGAAGGTGGTCCATTCGTCGTTCTTGAATCCGAGCCGGGTGAGGTCCGGGTTCACCGAGTCGCGGAAGTGCGATTCACCGGACTCCAGGTTCAGCACCTCACAGCACGCGCCGACATCATAGGAATAGCGGGACTTCCGCCACTGCCCGAAGAATGCCGAACCGTTTTCCGAACGACTGACCATTATCCGTCCACTCTGACTGATATAGCCATGCTGGCCAATGAAAATTTATACACCCAGCACCGAAAGCCAGACAAATGCAGATATAAGCCACTACAGAAATAGGCCACCCGGGACCCGGGTGACTCGCGTTCACACTGGAGCTTGCCGCACGATCCCGGTGCCGGGCGCAGCGAACAACTCTTTTTTCCACGCGGAACACGCGGCGCACAAGCAACACAAGGAGAAGAGGAGATCGCTTTTGCGTAACGTTGCGCGCGACATACCGACCCCGGAAAGAAGCTCGAAAATCGAGGACACTTCGTGCCCGGATGTCTTTTTATACATCCGCTGATTGACTTCTATGCATCCCCCGGGCCGGCTCCCGGTACCGGGAACGGCGGCGGCCCGGGTCGCGCGCCTCGACCCGGGCCGCCGAGGCGGGGAGGGCGGCCTCCCCTGGAGAAAAGGTACTGCCCGAACCGCCCGGGGGGAGCGATTCGCGTACTTCCGACACGCCTTGTTCACCGACGCGCCGGAGGGCGAACGCGAACGGCCCCCCTCCCCCGCCGCCGACAGGGGAGAAGGGCCGGGTCCAGTGGACCGCGCGGGACTAGTCCCAGTCCAGGCCGCCGCCGGTCTGGTACTCGATCACGCGGGTCTCGAAGAAGTTCTTCTCCTTCTGGAGGTCCATCATCTCGCTCATCCACGGGAACGGGTTCTCCGTCTCGCCGAAGATGGGTGCCAGGCCGATCTGCTCGGCGCGGCGGTCCGTGATGAAGTGCATGTACTTCTCGCACAGCTCCGAGTTGAGGCCGAGGATGCCGCGCGGCATGGTCTCGCGCCCGTAGGCGACCTCCAGCTCGCACGCGTCGGTCAGCATCTGCCGGACCTCCGCCTGGAACTCCTCGGTCCACAGGTGCGGGTTCTCGATCTTGATCTGGTTGATCACGTCGATGCCGAAGTTCAGGTGGATCGACTCGTCGCGCAGGATGTACTGGTACTGCTCGGCGATGCCGACCATCTTGTTCCGGCGGCCCAGCGACAGGATCTGCGCGAAGCCGGTGTAGAACCACATGCCCTCGAAGATCACGTAGAACGCCACCAGGTCGCGCAGGAACGCCTGGTCGGCCTCCGGGGTCCCGGTGCGGAACTCCGGGTCCTCCAGGTTCTGCGTGTACTTGAGCGCCCAGGCGTCCTTCGCCGTGATGGACGGGATCTCCCGGTACATGTTGAAGAGCTCGCCCTCGTCCAGGCCCAGGCTCTCGCAGATGTACTGGAAGGTGTGCGTGTGCACGGCCTCCTCGAACGCCTGGCGCAGCAGGTACTGCCGGCACTCGGGGTTGGTGAGCTGGCGGTACACCGCCAGGACGATGTTGTTCGCCACCAGCGACTCCGCGGTAGCGAAGAACCCCAGGTTCCGCTTGAGCATGAGCCGCTCGTCCTCGGTGAGCCCGTCACGGGACTTCCACAGCGCGATGTCGGCCTGCATGGCGACCTCGGTGGGCATCCAGTGGTTGTTGCACCCGGCGAGGTACTTCTCCCAGGCCCACGTGTACTTGAGCGGGAGGAGCTGGTTGACGTCGGCGCGGGCGTTGATCATCGCCTTGTCGTCGACGTTGACGCGCGCGGCGTCGCGCTCGATCTCGCCGAGGCCGCTGGCGGCGCTCGCGGTGTTCTCAGAGGTCGCGGTCATATGTCTTTCCTTCTCCGGGAGGGCCCGGAAACGCATCGTGGGGCTTGGGGCGGGCCGCCCTCCCCTGTCGGGGGGAGGGCGGCCCGGATCACGTCGACGGGTCCTACTGGCAGGCCTCGCACTCGGGGTCGTCGATGGAGCAGGCCTGCCCCTCGACGATCTCGAACTCGTCCACCTCGTCCGGCTCCCGCACCGGCTCGGCGACGGGCGCCGGGCGCGCGGCCGCCGCGGGGGCGGGGGTCGGGCGCGCGGCCGCCGCGGGGGCGGGGGTCGGCGCCGGGGCCGGGGCGGCGGCCGGGGCCGCCGGGGTGGCCGAAACCGCGTTCAGCCGGCCGTCCGTCCCCTTGATCGTGCTCTTCTCCACGTGGGTGGCGCTCTGCGACCGCAGGTAGTAGGTGGTCTTGAGGCCCGAGCGCCAGGCGCGCCGGTAGAGGGCGTCCAGCTTCTTGCCGCTGGGGGCCGCCATGTACAGGTTGAGCGACTGGGCCTGGTCGATCCACTTCTGGCGGCGGGCGCCGGCGTCGACCAGCCAGTCGGGGTCGACCTCGAACGCGGTGGCGTACAGCGCCTTCAGGTCGTCCGGCACGCGGTCGATCAGCCCGAGGCTGCCGTCGTGCAGCTTGAGCTGGGAGACCATGTCCTCGTCCCACAGGCCGCGGGCCTTGAGGTCGCGGACCAGGTAGTCGTTGACGACGGTGAAGTCGCCGGACATGTTCGACTTGACGAACAGGTTCCGGTACACCGGCTCGATCGACTGGCTCACGCCGGTGATGTTGGCGATGGTCGCGGTGGGCGCGATCGCCATCACGTTGGAGTTGCGCATGCCGGTCTTCTTGACCTTCTCGCGCAGCGAGAACCAGTCGAGGGTCTGGCCGCGGTCCATGTCGAGGTCGCCGCCGCGCTCCTTGGCGAGGAGCTTGACGGAGTCGATCGGCAGGATGCCCCGGCTCCACAGCGAGCCCTCGAAGGTCTCGTAGGCGCCGCGCTCGGCGGCCAGCTCCATGGAGGCCTCGATGGCGTGGTAGCTGATCAGCTCCATGCTCTCGTCGGCGAACTCCACGGCGCCCTGGGAGGCGTAGGGCAGGCGCAGCTTGAACAGCGCGTCCTGGAAGCCCATCAGGCCCAGGCCCACGGGGCGGTGGCGCATGTTGGCGCGCTCGGCCTCGGGGATCGTGTAGAAGTTCACGTCGATGACGTTGTCGAGCATCCGCACGGCGGTGCGGACGGTGCGGCGCAGGCGCTCGGTGTCGATGCCGTCGGGGCCGACGTGCTGGGCCAGGTTGACCGAGCCCAGGTTGCAGACCGCGACCTCCTCGGCGTCGGTGTTGAGCGTGATCTCGGTGCACAGGTTGGAGGAGTGCACCACGCCGACGTGCTGCTGCGGGGAGCGCAGGTTGGACGGGTCCTTGAAGGTGATCCAGGGGTGGCCCGTCTCGAACAGCATGGTGAGCATGCGGCGCCACAGGTCGACGGCGCGGACCCGCTTGAAGACCTTGATGCGGCCCTCGTCGGCGGCCTTCTCGTAGGCGGCGTAGGCCTCGGCGAAGGCGGTGCCGTACAGGTCGTGCAGGTCGGGGACCTCGTTGGGGGAGAACAGGGTCCACTGGCCGTCCTGCTCCACCCGCTGCATGAACAGGTCCGGAACCCAGTTCGCGGTGTTCATGTCGTGGGTGCGGCGGCGCTCGTCGCCGGTGTTCTTGCGCAGGTCGAGGAATTCCTCGATGTCGATGTGCCAGGTCTCCAGGTAGGCGCACACCGCACCCTTGCGCTTGCCGCCCTGGTTGACCGCGACCGCGGTGTCGTTGGCGATCTTCAGGAACGGGACGACGCCCTGGCTCTTGCCGTTGGTGCCCTTGATGTGCGAGCCCAGGCCGCGCACCGGGGTCCAGTCGTTGCCCAGGCCGCCGGAGTACTTGGACAGCATCGCGTTGTTGCTGATGCCGTGGAAGATGGCCTGCAGGTCGTCGCCGATGGTGGTGAGGAAGCAGGACGACAGCTGGGCGCGGACCGTGCCGGAGTTGAACAGGGTGGGCGTGGACGCCATGAAGTCGAACGAGGACAGCAGCTCGTAGAACTCGATGGCGCGGGCCTCGCGGTCGTCCTCGTTCAGGGCCAGGCCCATGGCGACGCGCATGAAGAACGCCTGCGGCAGCTCGTACCGGGTCTCTTCGCTGTGCAGGAAGTACCGGTCGTACAGGGTCTGGAGCCCGAGGAAGGTGAACTGCTCGTCGCGGTCGGCGTGCAGGGCCTTGCCCAGGCGCTCCAGGTCGAACTTGGCCAGGGCCGGGTCGAGCTGGCCCAGGTCGATGCCGCGGCTGATGTACGCGGGCAGGTAGGTGGCGTAGCGCTCGGCCATGTCGGTCTGGGTGGCGGCGTCGGGGGCCCCGGCGATGAAGCTCAGGGCCTCGCTGCGCAGCTTGTCCAGCAGCAGGCGGGCGGCGACGTAGGAGTAGTCGGGGTCGACCTCGACGTAGCTGCGGGCGGCCATGATGAGGGCCAGCTCGACCTCGGAGTCGGGGATGCCGGGGTACAGGCCGCGCCGGGCCTCCGCGAGGACCTTCTCCGCCGAAACACCGGCCAGTCGCGCACAGGCCTCGGTCACCACGTGCTCGATCCGGTCGAGCGCGGTGGGGGGCGCTCCCTCGGTGGCCGGCTCGGGCCGAACGGATGCGGGCGCGGCCTCGACGTCAAGGGTCATACAGCGGCTCCAACCTCGAATTGAAGAAGTCCCGGCGGGGTGGGGACGGTGGCTACTGGGTCGTGCGGCGCCCACTGGGCGACCGGCGCACCGGGTGCGTACGGTCGTCGCGGTGTGTCACGGGTCGCCCTCTCCCAAGCCCCCGTTCCCTACAAGCGCAGCACGGCGATGCGTGCGCGCCGGTGTTCGGTTCTCGTTCGCGCGGGCCGTCGTCCGGCCGCCCGGAAACTCGGGGGTTCCGGGCCGGTCGCGGCGGTCGCGTCCCACTGATCCGGCAGGGCCGTCCCGGGATCTCTCCGGCGTTCCCTGCCACCCCGAAGGGTGAAGCACCAGCGGGAGTTGATACTACATCTTGTGGCTGCCGCCAGGAACCATCCCAAGATAGTGGCGTGTCGTCGTTTTCTCACGTTCTTCGATGAACGTCGAACTCGCCCTCGGAGCGTGGTATGGGGCACGCATCGGGCCACGTGGAACGGCGTCACCGGGGGTCCGGAGCGGGTCCGGCACGGGTGTCCGGGCGACCCGTCGGAGGGCGGTCGTGGCAAGCCTAAGACTCCCGCGGAGCGGTTCGCGCCCGACCCCGCCGCGGCGGTGGGCGCCCCGGCCCGGGAAGCCCGCCACCGCGCCGCCGGACGGCCCCGGAGAACCTGGCGTACCCGGTCGGCCCCGGCCGCACGCGCGGGCCCCGGAAGCGCCTGGAGCGACCTAGGTCACCTTCGTCGCGGGCGTTTCGCACACGTACCCGGACACACCCGGACATCCCCTGACGCCGCCCCGCCGGCGTCCCGGGCCGGGCGCGAGCACGCTGGGCACCGGGGCCCGGTCCGGGTGGCGGCCCAGGGCCACGGCGGCGGGGACACGGCGGCCCGGCCGGGTGGCGGACCGGGAACACCGCACGCCGGGGCGGCGGGGCGCAGGCCGGGTGGCAGCCCGGCGACACGGCACGGCGGGGCCGGATGGCCGCAGGGGCCACGACGGCTGGGCCGGGTGGTCGTCCGGGAACACAGCGTGGCGGGACCGGATGGCAGCCAGGGGGACACGGCACGGCGGAGTCGGATGGCCGCGGAGGCCACGGCACGCCGGGACCGGATCGCGGCCCGGGGGCACGGCGAAGTCGGGTGGCCCCGGGGGGCCACGGCGGAGGGCGGGGACGCCCCGCCCCCGCTCACTCCTCGTCGAGGCGGCGGTCCAGGTCGTCCTCGGGCAGGCCGCGGTCGGCGCGGATGCGGAAGCGGATCCGCAGCAGCTCCCACAGCAGGTCGTGGACGTAGGGCGTGAGGTCGCGGTCGAGGAACCGGCGCGCCCCCTCGGTGGCCCACCGCTCCGCGCCCTCCAGATCGTCGTGTGCGTACAGCGCCTCGGCGACGTGGAGGTAGGTCTGGAGTCCGCGCGGTTCTTCGCTCTCCAGCCGTTTGAGCTGCGCTCTGGCCTGCTCCATCTCGTCGAGCTGGAGCAGGGCGCCCGCGCTCAGGGCGCGCGCGTCGATGACCGTGGGGCCGCCGTCGTCGATCGCCCGCTGGTACGCGGAGCAGGCGCGCTCGTACTCCTGGGCGATCTCCCACTGCTCGCCCGCCCGGACGAACAGCTCCGCGCGGGAGATCTCGCTCCCGGCGTCGACCCGGTTGGCCAGATCGAGGAGCCGCGCGGCGACCTCGCCGTGTTCGCCCGAGCGGACGGCGTGGAATTCCAGACGGTCGAGCTCGGCCGTCGTCACGCGGGTCACCCGCATCGTCCATCCACCTTCCGCATTCGCACGCGGCGCTAGCGCCTGGCACGCTCCAACGCCTGCCAGAACCCTTGGCGCAGCCCGTCCCGGACCTCGTCGCGCAACAGGTGGTCGATCGGCAGCGAGGACCCCTGGAGCAGACGCGCCTCCAGGTCGGAGGGCATCCGGGGCCTGCGGGCGAGGACGGCCTCGACCCACAGGGCGGGGGCTTCGCGCGCGATCGACTCCGCGAAGTCGTTCCCTTCCCGGTGCGCGACATGCACCGCTTCGTCAACGGTATGCGCGACGGAGGGCGTCTGCTGGGGATATCCGTGACCGGGCCGGGATTCGTGATATCCGGTCGTCCCGAACCCGGTCTCATGGGCGGGACCAGTCGGCGGTGCGCCCCCGTAGGGGCCCACCCCGCCATGGGAGGCGGAGTCAGTTGCCGTACTGGTCCCATAGGTAGGGTTTGCGTCGTTCGCACCCCCGTACCCGGGTTCGTTACCGCCCGGGAACCTCGGGTCCTGTGGCTGCCCCGCTCTGGGTGGCGCGTGCCCCTGGCGCCCGTCCTCGGCGAAGGAGCGCTGGGGCCCCGTCCCGTTGGCGAACGACTGCTGGGGGCCGGTGCCCGCGGCGAAGGACTGCTGCGGCCCCGTCCCCGCCGAGAACCCCTGCTGGGGACCCGACATCGACTGCGGCTGCCGGCCGGGCACGCCGTACCCGCCCTGGTCGCCGCGCAGCGACGGGTGGCTCCCGGTGGCCGGGTAGCCGCCGGTCTGCGGCGGGTACCCGCCGCCCGCGGCGGACGGCTGGCCGCCGGAGGGGAACCCGTTGGCGTCGATGGCGCCGCCGCGCCCCTCGGTGGCCGGTCCGGCGAGGTGGTCGCCGCCGCGCTGCTGGGCCAGGGTGCGGCGCATCGCGCGCAGCTGCTCCATGGCGGTGCCCTGGGCGACCGCCTGTCCGCCGGTCCCGGCGAACATCGCCTCCAGGCCGCCGGTGGAGGTGTCGACCGGCTC
Source organism: Nocardiopsis sp. MT53 (assembly GCF_019598965.1). NCBI lineage: Bacteria > Bacillati > Actinomycetota > Actinomycetes > Streptosporangiales > Nocardiopsidaceae > Nocardiopsis > Nocardiopsis sp. MT53. Next base: position 1,871,780 of record NZ_CP080599.1, read on the forward strand.
CACCCGGGAGCCCCCCGGCTGGGCGGTGGCGACGGGGCGGCGCGGGGTCTCGGGGGCGGAGTGCCCCCGGCCGTTGGCGAACGGGGTGGTGGTCTTGGCCGCGGTCTCCTGGGGGGCGGAGCCGCCCGAGAGCAGGCTGACGTGCGGGCGCAGGTGCCCGGCGCCGATCTCGATGAGGTCGTCGCACTCCCGGCGCAGCGCGCGGGAAATCGTCCAGTTGCCCTCGACCGAGACGTGCACGACGGTGACCCGCACACCCATGTCCTGGACCTCGGCGACCACCGGTGCCATGTCCTCGTCCCCGCTGACCAGGACCACGTCGCACAGGGCGCCGGTCCGGGCCAGGGTGGTGAGGTCGCGCTGGACGTAGCTCTCCACGCCCTCACGGCGGCCCGGTCTGATCCGCGCGGCCCGGAACTTCACGCCGGGGATGTCCGCGATGCCCTCCTGCTCCTGGGTACGGCGGTCGTCGGAGACCGCCTCGTACCAGTAGCAGCGCAGCAAGGGCAGGCCGGTGCGGTCGCGTGCCACCTCGTTGAGGAACTGCACGAGACCGGAGTAGTCCCAGGAGACGGAGTCCCGGTTGCGGGTTCCGTGCACGGCCATCGCGCCGTCCGCGAGAAGGTATCCCGCGTCGACGAACAACGCGCAACGGTCCACGACATCGCCCCCTTCCCTGTTGACTCTGGGGCCATATCCATGACCGGGGCACAGCCTAGCCAAGTCTGTATGGTTTTGCGTGCTCCTTGTGAACACGGACAGTCACGGTTGGGAGAACCGGCTGTGAGGAAACCCGCGGAGAGGCGCCCGCGGGCGCCTCTCCTGGTACCGGCTCCCGTTGCCGGAGCGGGGTTTCAGGTCCGCATCGGGGCCACCAGGGCGACCACTCCGGCCAGCACCGCGTCCTGCTCCGACAGGATTCGGATGTCCGTTTCCCTGCCCAGCACGGGGGCGAACCGGACGACGTCGGTGCCGAAGGCCAGCGGGTCCCCCGACGCGCCCCGCGCCGACCCCGCGAACACGTTGCCGGCCGTCCCGTGGCCGTCCACGGGCACCGCCGTAGCCGCGTCCACCGTCACCCGGTCGCCGCCCAGGTCCGCGTCGCCCTCCCAGGCGACCACGTCCACCTGCGCGGGGACCGACGCGGGCAGCAGGCCCGACACCGGGAAGCGCAGCCCCGACGCGTCGTGGAACACCGCCCCGGTCTCGTCCAGGACCATCGCCTGGTTGTAGGAGCCGATCGACGGGTCCTCCAGAACGACCACCAGGCTCCAGCCCGCGTAGAGGGCGCGCCCCTCCATCGCCGGGACGTCCGCGACCCACCACTGGCCGCCGCCCTGGGCCCGCACGATCTCGGTGACGTCGGCGAACGCCTGGTAGGCGGGGAAGCCCGGCAGCTCGGCCGAGCGCACGTCGGTGGCGGTGACCGTGTGGTAGACGTCCTGCGCCGGACCCTTGATCCGCGCGGTGTGCGAGCCGTGCGAGCCCGCCGCCGAGAAGTACAGGCCCGCCCAGCGCACCCGGCCGCCCTCGGGCAGGGCCCAGGTGGCGGAACTGGAGGCGGTGGTGGTGGGGTTCCAGTCGTCGTCGCGCGGGGCCATCACCCAGTTGTCGTTGTCCCGGGCGTCCCCCAGGCGCTCGCGCGCCTGGGCGCACGGGCCGTCCGCGGGGGGCTCCTCCGGCTCGGGGGTCGGTTCCGGAGTCGGCTCCGGGTCGTAGCCCGGCGAGGTCCGGTCACCGGATTCCGTGACCGCATCGTCATCGGTCCCGGCCTCCGGCTCCGACGGGGTCACCTCCGGCTCGGAGGGCTCACCGGCCCCTTCCGGCCCGGGGGCCTCCGGCGTCCCGGACAGGGGGCCGTCCGGACCGAGGCCGGGCAGGCCCGGCGCGGCCGGGTCCGGCTCGCGGGGGGCGCGCGCCAGATCGGCGTCCTCCTCCGGGGGGGCCGTCGGCTCCGGCGAGGGCTCGTGACCGGGCTCGGCCCCGGGGGCGCCGGGGCGGCCCCACCACGGCCAGGGCCACCGGTCCTCCGGCTCGGTGCAGGTCATCAGGGAGTTGCCGACGGTCTCCACCGCCACCCGGCCGGCCGTCGCGTACCGGGCGGGCACGCCCTCGGCGGTGACGCCCCGCTCCCCCGTGGCGGCCGCGCTCACCGTGCCCGACGACACCGTCGCCGAGGCGGGCACGTCGAGCCGGGCGTCCGGGGAGACGGTCACGTCGAAGAAGTAGGTGCTGTTCTCGCCCGCGCCCATCGCCGGGCGCACGCACTCGCCGCCGTCGGAGTCGGCCGCGCAGCTCCAGTCGCCCTCGCCGTCGGCCATGCGCACCGCGTTGCCCGCGCCGCCCGAGGAGACCATGTCCACGCCGGGGGGCAGGGTGATCATGGCGACGACCTCGGCGAGCGTGGGCGCGCCCAGGTTGCGCACGTCCAGCACCATGATCCCGGAGCCGCCCGGGACCAGCGCGCCCACCGGGTCGATGCCCACCGCGAACAGCGCCTCGGGGGCCTCCTCCGCCGGGACCTCCTCCTCGGGGACGTCCGCGGGCGGCACCGCCGGGGGCGGGTCGGGCTCGCCCGGGCGCGGTGGGGACTGCGGGTCCGGGTCCCGGGGGTCGGCGAACGGGGCGGCGGGCGGGGCGCCCGGAGCCCGGGGCGCCCCGGGCGGGGTGTCCGGGTCGGGCGCGGCGGCGGGCGGCTGCACCACCGGGGACCAGGGGTCCGGGGCGGCCTCGTTCTCGGGCGGGACCGGGGTCTGGCCGGCCACCAGGGCCAGCGCGGCGGCGACCGCCACTCCGGCCGCGGCGACACCGCCCGCCGTGGCCTGCTGCTGGCGGCGCGACATCCGACCCCACCAGGCCCCCGTGGCCGCACCGCCCGGGGTGAGGGCCAGGTAGCCGGTGGCGCCGACGCCGACGACCAGGGGCAGGACCACCCCGCGCAGGCCGACGTTGACATCCATCAGCTCCGCGTACACCTCGCGGCAGTCCGCGCAGCCGTCCAGGTGCTTGTCGACCTTGCCGGTGTCGCGCTTGGACAGGCCGCCCCGGACGTACCCGCCGAGCAGGCCCACCGTGGGGCGGCAGGCCTCGGCGACGGTGCCGCCCGCCAGGTGCATCTGGAGGTAGGCCTGGCGCAGGCCCTCCCGGGCGCGGTAGGCCAGGGCCGCGACGCCGTTCGGGTTCAGGCCCAGGATCGCGGCGGCCTCCGAGGGTTTGGCGCCCTCGATCTCGGTGTGCCACAGCACCGCCTGCCAGCGTTCGGGCAGCGAGAGGAAGGCGCGGGCGATCAGCGAGCGCTCCAGGCCCTCCAGTGCGGGGTCGACGAAGGGGACGCCCGGGTCGAGGCTCTCCATGTCGTCGGTGACGACCTGGCGCTTCTCCCCGCGCCCGCGGTCGTAGGCGGCGTTGCGGACCGCCGTGAGCAGGTAGGGGCGGAACGAGTCCGTCGGGCCCTTGCCCCGCTGGATGACGCTGAGCACCCGGGTGAACGCCTCGGCGACCGCGTCCTCCACCTCGGCGTCACCGCGCAGCAGCTGCCGGGCCAGGCCGCGGGCGCAGGCGGCATGGCGTTCGTACAGCACGGCGTATGCGGAGGTCTCGCCCTCCCGCACACGGCGGATGTACTCGGCGTCACCCGTCAGTACCTCGGTGTGGTCAGCCTCGGCGTCGGACACCCGAACGTCCCTTTCTCATGTGGGATGGGGGCCGAAGGAGTAGGGGTTCCCGGCCTGCGAAAAAACACGTCAAAGAAATATCCCGTATCCGCGTCATCACCGCCACCGATCTCCGTAATCAGGGTGAGAGCGCGCGGAAGGGCCTGTTGCGGGGGCACGGGCCCGACCGCGCGCCGGGAGGGGAGGAGAGCATGGCCGAGACGGACACCGTGGCGGTGCGCGGACTGCGCGCCCCGTGGGAGCGCAGGAGCCGGGAGACCGGTTGGACGTCGCCGGAGGACTGGTGGACGCCGACCGTGGACCTGGTGTGCGCGGCGTTCCTCACCGGCGGGGACCTGCCGCAGGCGTGCGCGCGGCTGGGCCAGGCCCGGGCGCGCGCCGGGCTGGGGATCGGCGAGAGCCTGACCGACCTGGCGGCGTTCACCGAGGTCGCCGGGTGGTGCGACCCTCCCCTGGAACTGGTCCGGGCGCTGGCCGAGGGCTGGGCCGAGGCCGGGCGGGACCGGGAGACCTGCCTGGACCCGCTCACCGGGCTGGGCACACCCGAATACCTGCGGACCCGGCTGGGCGAGCTGTACCGGAACACGGACGGGACGGGGCACCGCCTGGTCGTGGTGCTGCTCGACCCGGCGCTGGACCCGTGGCGGCGGGCGGCGCGGATGATCGTGCTCGCGTACGAGCTGTCGCGGTTCTTCACCCGCGGGGAGTCCGTCTGCGTGCTGGGGCGGGGGCGGATCGCGGTCCTCGCCCTGGACCGGCCCGACCTGGACGGCGAACTGGACCGGCTGCGCAGCGGAACGGGCTGGGAGCACGGGGCGGCGGTATGGGCGACGCCGCTGCCCGCCACGCACCAGGGGGCGCTGGCGCTGATCGACCGGTTGGGGGGTCGGTCGCCGTGACCGTATGAGCGCCGCCCCGTGCCGCGTGGCCCGCCTTGAGGGGGGCTGGGCCCGGCGCGGGGCGGTAGGGCCGACCTGGTTCCGCTGAGGGGACGGACCGGGGCGGCCCCGCCGGGCGACGACCGCGGACCTTCTGGCCCCGAGGGGCGGTCCGCGCCGTCCGGCGACGGGGGCGCCGTCAGGGCGCCCCGGGAGGCGCGTCCACTGGGGAGGTGGGCGCGCCTCCTTCGTCGCGTGAACCGATGACGGGACCTCAGCCGGGGTTGACCCGGCCGCGGGTGACGGCGAAGACGGTGCGCTTCCACACCGAGGTCGGCACGGGCTTGACGGCGGCGAGGCGCTGCTCGTAGCCGCCGGGCGCGGCGTACAGCGAGGCGAAGGACTCCGCGCCCCGCCCGGACAGGAACGCGGACGCCGCGTCGCCGGTCCCGCCGGCCGCCCCCCGCTCCGACAGCACCCCGGGGACCCCGAGGTACCCGGCCGCGGACCGGCCGCCCGCCGCCCGCGCGCCGGAGTCCTCGGCGGGCACCGCGGTGCGCGGCCGCACGCCGGCCTCCGCTGCGGGGGCCACGGGGCCGGGACGCCCGTCCGCCGCACCGGGCGGCACGACGGGCGCCTGCGCCGCCGAGGACTCAACCGCCCCGGGCAGTGCGGCCCCCTCGGAACCGCGCGGGTGCGGTGCGGCGGGGCCTGGTCCTTCGGCGACCGCTCGGGCGGCGTCGATGGCGGCGATGGCCTCGGCGTCCAGCCGGACCGTTTCCCCCGCCGGGTCCCGGTCGGTCGGCGCCTCCACAGGAGCGGCCTCGGCCTCCGACACGGAAACCCCGGACTCCCAGGCCACCGCACGAGCAGCCTCAACAGCCGCCCAACCCTCCGCATCCGACCGGACCGCGTCCTCGACCGGAACCGCCTCGCCCGACACCTCCGCACGGGCGGCGTCGACGGCAGCGATGGCCTCAGCGTCCAGACGGACCGTTTCCCCCGCCGGGTCCTGGTCGGTCGGCGCCTCCACAGGAGCTGCCTCAACCTCCGGCACAGAAGCCCCGGACTCCCAGGCCACCGCACGAGCAGCCTCAACAGCCGCCGAACCCTCCACACCCGAACGGACCACGTCTTCATCCGGCACCTGACCGGTCGCCACCTCCGCACGGGCGGCATCGACAGCGGCGAGGGCCTCAGCGTCCAGACGGACCGTTTCCCCTGTCGGGTCCCCAGTGGTGGCCTGCGGCTCGACGGCGGTCTCGGGCTCCTCCGCGACCGCGGGCGCACCGGCGTCGGCCGCCGTGTCCTCGACCGGTGCGGCGGCGGGGCGCCCGTCCTCCTCCGGGGCGAACAGCGACACCCCGCGGTACAGCAGGGACTCCTCGCGCTCGGGTGCGCGTTCGGGCTCGGGCGTCTCGGCCGCAGGCTCCTCCTCGGGCGCGGCGCCGTGCCGGGGCTCCTCCTCTTCCCCCTCCTCCTTCTTCTCCGCGCGGGCACGCCGGTCGGCGCCCATGACCAGGAAGACGTCCGTCTCCTCGGCGTCCGGGTCGGCGGCCTCCTCCTCGCCCAAGACGTTGACGACGCTCGGGTCGGCGGGGCGCGGCGGGCCGACCACACGTGGAGCGCGGGTCCAGCCCTCGGCCGGGGGCGCTTCCGGCCGTGGTCGTTCCGGGGCGGGGGCAACAGGTGGCGCGACCGAGGCCTGGGGCCCCGGAACGTCGTACCGGGGTTCCGGGCGCGGGGGCTCAGAAGTCCGGTGTTCGGGGCGCGGGGGCTCGGGGGTCCACGGCGGGGCCTCACGTTGGGGCATGGGCGTGCCGCTGAGGAAGGCCTCGACGACCGAGTCCTGCGCGAAGGTCCGCGGCGGCTGCTGCGGGCCGGAGGCCTCCTCGGAGTACGGTGCGGGCGGCAGTCCCTCCCAGGACTGCTCCCGCTCGAACTGCTGCCGTCCCGGCACGAAGCCCTGGTGCCCGTGCGCGCCAGGGCCTCCGCCCTGCGCGGCGCCACCCGGGTAGGGGGTGCCCTGAGCCTGCTGCCCGCCCGAGGGACCCGCCCATCCGGACTGCTCGCCCGAGGGGGAGCCCCGGCCCGCCTGCCCGTAGGGGCGGCCCGGTCCACCGGGCCCCGCGGGGCGCTGCGCACCGGACGGATCCCCCCAGCCCGGCTGCGCACCGGAAGGAGCGTTCGGCTGCGGGTGGTCGGAGGCGGGGAACCAGCCCTGCTGCGCGCCGGAAGCCGGCCCGCCCGAAGGGGCACCCGGCGCCGGCCGACCGTCGGGGGGCGTGCCCGGGCCTGCGGCCGGTGTGGGCCGACCGCCCGAAGGCGCACCCCATCCCGGCTGTGCTCCCGAGGGGGCGTTCGGCTGCGGCCGCCCCTGCGCGGGGCCCCAGCCCGGCTGTGCCCCGGAGGGTGTGTGTCCCTGTTCGGCACCCCATCCCTGCTGCGCACCCGACGGAGCTCCCGGAGCAGGCCGGCCGCCCGAGGGAGCTCCCCACCCCGGCTGCGCACCCGAGGAAGCATCCGGACGCGCGTGCTCGGACGCCGGGAACCAGCCCGACTGCGCACCGGAAGGCGTATGCGGGTGCCCCCGGTCGGCGCCCCACCCCGGCTGCGCACCCGAAGAAGCATCCGGACGCGCGTGCTCGGACGCCGGGAACCAACCCGACTGCGCTCCAGAGGGCGTGTGCGGGTGCCCCCGGTCGGCGCCCCACCCCGGCTGCGCACCCGAAGAAGCATCCGGGTCCGGTCGGCCGCCCGAGGGCGCACCCCATCCCGGCTGCGCACCCGAGGGGGCGTTCGGATCCGGTCGGGCGTAGGCCGGGGGCGGGATGTCGGGTGTCCGGGGGCTCGGCTCCCCCTCGTCGGGTTCCGGGTTCTGCTCGTACCGGTTCATCGTCCGCTCCCCGTGCTCGGGCCGCCGTCGATCGCTCGGTCCAGGGCCGCCAGCGCCACCGTCTGCACCAGCCGGTGCGTGCTCTCCGCGATCCGGCGCGGCAGCACCTCCGTCCCCTGCGCCAGGTGGCGGTCGTGCGGCAGGGCGATCACCTCCGCACCGCTCTCGGCGATGATCTTCGCGGTGCGCGCCACGTCCAGTCCCCGGTCCTCGCCACGTTCCTGGTCGAAGACCACCACCACGGTCCGCTCCGCCTCCCGAGCGCGTCCCTCGGCCGCCATCACGTCCAGTTCCCGGCCGACCCGCAGCACCGCGTCGCGGGTCGCCCGCACCACCCGCACCCGCGCGTGCGCGCCCGGCGCCACCGTCTCCAGGAAACCCCCGCCGCGCTCCCCCACCACGAGGGTCACCCCGAAGAACCGGGACACCGGCAGCAGCCCCGACGCGTAGGCGTTGGCGTCGACCGGGTCGGTGCGCGCCGTCCACAGCCGGTCGGTGACCTCCCCCAGCCCCTCGCACACCGTCTCGAAGGTGCCCGGGTCGGCCTGCGCCAGGTCACCCGGGCCCGCCGCCCCCAGCCGGGTGGCCAGCGACGGCTCCCGCCCGGTGGCGTCCACCGCCAGCACCCGGTCGTGGCGGAAGTGCGCGAGCGCCCGGGCGATCAGCGCCGCCACCACCGCGGCGTCGGCGCCCGTCCCCAGGTCGTCCACCGCGATCCGCCGGCCGGTGGCCGTGGACCGCTGGAGTCCGGCCCCCAGGGCGATGGCGCGGGCCACCTCGTCCACCGGGCGGAACGGCCGCAGCACCGCCCGCCCCATCCGGCGCGCCCACCGGTCGCCGGAGACCGGTGCGACGCTCTGCCCGACCTGTTCGGTGTTCATCGGTCCCCCGCTCAGAACGTGCCGAGGAGGCGCTGGTAGGTGCCGAACGCCCCGATCGCCAACGGCACCAGCACCACGACGGCGACGGCCTCGAATCTGCTGGTGACCCCGCGCAGCCGGGCCCGCACGTGCTCCGGCTGCTCCGCCGACAGCACCACCACGGGGATGGCGGCGACCGCCACGGCGATGCCCAGCGCCGGCCACACACCCCACGAGTACGCCTGCGTCCAGGAGAACAGGAACGCCGCCAGCACCACCAGACTCGCGGCGGTGAGCGCCGCCTTCTGCGCCACCAGCGGGAACAGCCGCGCCCGGCTGGCCACCACGATGGCCAGCACCGTGGACAGCCCGGCCGTCCACGGGTCGAAGTGCGTGGCCAGCCCGATGCCCGCGGTCGCGGTGGCCACGGCCACCGCGAGGGTGGCGATGACGAGGCTGCGGTGCGCACCCGCCACGGAGGCGAGCACGTCGCCGCGGGTCACCGGGTCGCCGGAGCTGCGCCTGTCGTCGAGCACGGCCAGCCCGGAGAACATCAGGGCCAGCCGCAGCAGCAGGCTGAGCAGCACCACGCACGCCACGGTCATGACGGCGGCCACCTGGTACGCGGGCAGTCCCAATGCCGCGGCCGCCGACCACACGACGGCCAGGACCAGGCCGGTGCCGCCGCCGGTGAGCCCGCCCCGGCCCAGGCCGGAGGTGAGGCCGAGCAGCAGGACGAGCACGGCGATGAGGGCGGCGAGCCCGCCCCAGCGCGCCCACTCGGGCCACCCGAACAGGTCACAGGCCAGCCACAGGGTGAGCCCGCCGACGGCCGCCCCGGTGATGGACAGCGCGGTGCCCAGCGCCTCGCGCCAGGTGGGGCCGATGGCCGCCCCGGCCACCATGAGCAGGGCGGCGGCCACGGCGAGGCCGATCATGCCGCCGGTGGAGGGGGCGTACAGGTGCGCGGTCCAGGCGCCGGTGAGGGCGAGCGCGACGAGCGACCCGGTCGCCGTCCATCTGGCGGCCACGGGGTTCCAGCGACCGCTGTGGTCGTCGATGGCCTTGGACACGGCCTCGGGCACCTCGTGGACGACCGGTGCCGGCACCGGTTCCTCGGCCCGGACCAGCCGCAGCACCGCGCCGTCGGTGATCTGCCGGTCGGCCAGGGTGGCCTCGCCGTCCAGGACGGTCCCGGACGCGGTGACCAGGTGGCGCAGTCGCGCCGGGTTCTCGACGGGGTCGCCGAGGAGTTCGAGCACCTCCGGCATGAGCGCGCCCACGGGTTCGCCCGCGGGCAGGACCGCGTCCACCCTGCGCTCCTCGCCGACGAGCGTCACGCGGCTCCAAGCGGTCATGGCCTTCCCATCCTGCTGTGTTCGCTGTTCTGCGGCCGCGCCGGGCGCGGTGTCGTTCCGGGCTCCGGGCACGCGGGCCCGGCGGGTCGGGGTCAGGCCGGCACATCGGTGACGGCGACGCGTTCGACGTAGCCGTTGCCGATGAGCCAGCGGAGAGTCGGCACGGGCGGCACCTCGCCGAACCCGGCCGTGTCGAGGGTGAACTGGAGGCCGCCGCCGGGCGCTCCGCCGTCGGCGGACGCGGTGGTCGCGGTCACCTGGAAGGGGTGGATCACCCGGTAGCGGTGGTAGAGCGGGGCGCCGTCGGCGTCGGTGCGCGCGTACTCGGGGAGCCCGCGCTCGGCGAAGGGGGTGCCGTCGGGGTAGAGGCGGCGCCCGCTCTCCTGGCCGAAGGCGTCCACCACGTCGCCGGGTTCGAGGGTGTGCAGGTAGGAGCCGCCGCTGCGCTGTTCGAGGTTCTCGCGGATCTCGGCGACGAGCTCGGTGGTGGCCTCGGTGATCTCGGCCTCCTCGGCGGTGCCGAGGCGCTGCGGGTCGTCCTCGGTGGTGGCGAGCTCCCGGTGGAGCCAGCGCGCGGCCTCGTCCTCGGTGCTGAACTCGGGCCCGGGGCGGCCCTGGTCGTAGTCGATGACGGACACCGCCATGTAGCCCTCCTCGTCCTCGGTGACGAGGTAGTAGCTGTCGACGGTGCCGGGTTCGGGCCGCGGGTCCCCGGGGAGCACGTAGAGGCTCTCGGGGACCCCGGCCGCGTCGAGTTCCGTACGGAGCTGGTCGAAGCCGACCTCGGCTCCGACCCAGGCGCCCGGCGTGGACGGGAGCGCGCGGTTGGCGGGGCCGGAGGCCTCCTGCTCCCGCTCGATGCGCTGGGCGCCCAGCTGGTGGCTGACGAACGACCAGCCGACCGTCCCGCCGCAGACCACTGCGGCGAGGCAGGCGCTGATCATCACCTTGGCGATGTTCTCGTCGAGGCGACGCCGGGTGCGCTGCCCGCCGAAAAGCACCGCCTCGCGCAGTCGCTGTCGGCGTACGGCGACGGACTCCAGCAGCTGGCTGTCGTAGTCGCGGGCCACCCGTGCTCCTCGTCGGTTCTCGTTCCCTTCCGGTGCCCGGTTCAGGGGCCCGGATGCGGCGTCAGATGTTCTGGACCGCGGAGTTGGCGCGGCTCAGGGTCTCCTGTGCGGTGGAGTCGTTGGTCTCGAGGGTCTCGCGGACGAGCCGGATGATCTCCCGGACCTCGTTGGCCGCGTTGTGCCACTTGAGCTCCTTGCCGCTGTACTCCTCGGAGACACCGGTGGCCTCGAACTCGGCCATGGCGGCGCTGACGTCGGTGTCGCGCTCGCCGATGATGGCCTCGAGCCTGTTCATGATGGTGTTGATGTTGCCCTGGGCCTCCTGCGAGGCCCCGACGTCGTAAGCGTTCTTCATCTGGAAGCTCCTCGGGGGTTCGGGGACCGGCGGATCAGCGGAACTTGGCGGCGTCGAAGTTGGCCGCGCCCATGTTGGCGTTCGCGTCGTCGGCCATGGTGTCCGAACCGCTGACGAACGCGGTGTTCATGCCCTCCTGGCCGACCTGGATGGAGCCGAGCCCGGCCCGCAGGTCCGCGGTGATCTCGTCGGTCCGGGACTTGAAGGAGTCGAAGGCGCTCTTGCCCGCACCGTCGAACTTGCCGACGAGCGGCTCGGCCGCCTGGACGAGTTGCTGGATCAGCGAGCTGAGCTCATCGCCCGAGCCCGAGGTGTTCTGCCCCAGAGTGGCCAGCGTGGTGTCGCCCATTTCCCAACGTGACATCCGTTCACCTGTTCTTTCTCGGGGGTCCTCGCGAAGCTGTCGCCTCGTAGAAGGAGGATGCACACAGCGTGCCGACAGTTCAGAAGAACGACCGCGGAGCCGCACAAGGAACCCGGTAGCCCCTATAGGGAGGATCTGCATACTACAAGCGGTCACGGTCGGGGAAATAGACATGTCGGCGACCTGTGGACAAAGGGGTGGCGGCGGTGAAGTTCGAGGTCGTGGAGCCCGAAGACCAGGACGAGGCTCCGGAGGGCGAAGACGCGCAAGCGGCCGCGGGGCCGCCCGCCCCGGCGGATCCAGGGACCGGGGAACCGGCGTCGGACGACCCGGCGCGCCATCGGATAGAGCGCATTGCCGAGCGAACGAATTCGCAGGTCAAAGCGGATATCGCAACGGCCCGGGCGGCATTGGGGAAACTGTGGTCGACGATCGCCGAGAAGGATCCGCTCGAGAGTGATTCGCGTCACATAGAGCCGCTGGACGACGCCGAGCCTCCGCCGATCTTCCGCCCCTCCGCCTTCTCCCCCGCCCCACGGCCACCCGCGGACGACGGGGGCGGGCCCGGCGGGGACCACGCCGCGCGACCCTGAGCGCCCCGGGCTCCTGGGGCTCCAGCCACAGCCGGCGCAGGGGCGGGGGCCGGGACCGGGGGCGATGGGTACCCCGGCCGCAGTAGGCCAAGGCCCCGCACACCCACGAGCCCTGCTCACAGGGACGCACCGTGTCCTTTCAGCCACCCATGTTCTTTCAACGCTGTGATGGGTGACGGGCGGGTCTGTCCGGGGCCCAGCCACTACCGGAGGGCGGATCATCTCCTTCGACCCCAGAGGGTCGAGATGAGCGCTCCCGCCGTCCCGGACACCCGGAGGTGAGGGCCGCGCGTGACTGCGGGTCCTGGCCGCAGGGGGTCGTCCACCCGACCGGAGTGGCCCGTCGCAGCAGGAAAGCGAACCACCACCTCCACCGCAGGGGGTTATCCGTCCAACCGAGGTGGCCGGCCACAGGCGGAGGCCATCGCAGCACCTCCACCCCAGGGGGATCCCCACCCGACCGGGGTGGCCCGCCACACCTGGAGGCCATCGCAGCACCTCCACCCCAGGGGGATCCCCACCCGAGGGCTGGCCATAGCCGGAGGGCGTCGCAGCGCCTCCGCCCCAAGGGGTTTCCCACCCGACCGGGGTGGCTGGCCCCAACCGGAGGGCATCGCAGCACCTCCGCCGCAGGGGGTTTCTCACCCGACCGGGATCTCCGCCACAGCCGTGTCAGGCCAGTGGGGTCCCTGGCCATAGGGGGTCTTCGCCGAGGTAGTTGTAGGTTTCCAAAAGGCCGGCCGCTTGGGAACGGCGGTCCGCACCGGGTGGGCCCGGCCCCGGCCGCAGTCGGTGTCCGGCAGACCGCCGGGGGGAATCGTTGGGCGCACGTGGCGGGTGGTGGGGGTGTGACTGCCGGAGCCGGGTGCACCCGGAGCGCGCACACCCGCACCGCCTGGAAAGGTTGGGGGCGCCGGCGGCGGTGAGGACGCTCCACGCAGCCGCCTACTCCCGCACGTAACCGCGGTACGGACGGGAGTGAGGGTGAAAGCCGCACGCACCCGCGACCCCGGCCCCAGACCGGGCACAGGACCGCGGCCCTGGCCGCAGGGGGTGTGAGCTGTGGGTACTCGCGGCATCAGCCAGAGGGGGGTTGGGGAGGAAGGACCGTAACCCCCGCCCCAGGGGGTGTTGCCGCACGTATCCGCAACCCTGGCCACAGCCCGGGCACCGGATCGCGACCTCCACCCCAGGGGGTGTGAGAAGGAAGGACCGCGACCCCCGCCTCAGGGGGTGAAAGCGGCACGTACCCGCAACCTCGGCCCCAGGTCGGAGGAAGAACCGCGACCCCGGCTACGGCGGGGGCAAGGTACGCGGTCTCTCCTCCGGGCCTGGGCGGGGGTCGCGGACACGTGCACGTTCCACCCCCTGCGGCGGGGGCGCAATCCTTCCTCCCCAACCCCCACGGGTTGATGCCGCGGGCACCCGCGGCCTTCACCCCCAGGGCGAAGGTTCGCGGTTCTTCTTCCCCCACCCCCTGGGGCCCGGGGCTGTGGGTACGCGCGGCTTTCACCCCCCGGGCTGAGGTGTGCGGTCCTGTGCCCGGTCTGGGGCTGGGGTTGCGGGTACGTGCGGCAACACCCCCTGGGGCGGGGGTTGCGGTTCCTCCTCCCCACACCCCCTATGGCTGGGGACTGTGGGTGCGTGCGGCTTTCACCCCCGGCACTGACCGGGACCGCGGTCATCCGCGGGAGTAGGCACCAGCGTGGAGCGCCCGCACCGCCGCCGGCGCCCACAACCTTTCCAGGCGGTGCGGGTGTGCGCACCTCGCGCGGACCCGTCCCCGGAAAGCGCACCCCCACCACCCCGGGTGCGCGCCCAACGAAACCGCCCGGCGCTCTGCCGGAGGCCGACTGCGCGGGGACGGATCCACGCTCCGCGACTGTACCCTCCAAGCGATCGGGCTCTTGGAAACCAGTCACCCGTGGCTGCGACCACAGACCGCCCACCCCACATGGTGACCGTCCTGGAAACCTCACAGTCCGCCTCACCCCCTGGGGCCGAGGCCCCGATCGGGTGCACCAACCCCCCTGAGGCCAGGGCGGGAGGCCTCCCGCAGCCCTCACCCCCTGGGGCCGGGCACCCCACTGGCCTGACACGGCTATGGCTAGGGTTTCCGGTCGGGTAGGACACCCCCTGCGGCACAGGAGGCGATTCGCCTTCCGGCTGTGGCCGAGGTTTCCAGGCGGGTGAGGAACCCTCTGCGGCCGGGGCCGGCAGGTACGCGCAGCCCTCACCCCCACGTGTCCGGGGCAGCGGGAACGCCCACCCCCACCCCCTGGGGCCGAAGGAGACGATCCGCCCTCCGGTAGTGGCTCGGCCCCCAACAGACACCCGCCACCCACCACAGCGTTGAAAGAGCATGGGACACCCCCGGCGCAAGGCGGAAGGCCACCCGTGGCCCTCGCCTCCTGAGGCGGAGGCGCCGCAGTCTCCTCCGGCCGTGGACAACCATCCCGGACGCGGAAGAAGAGGCTCCGAGACGCCCATGGGGCGGGTATCGGACCCGCGACCGACACCCCGACGGGCAGTGGGGACGCGGCCCGAGTGGGCGGCGTCCCCCATCATCGGACAGGTTCAGGTGGTGCCTTCGGGGCAGGTGGGACGACCGGGGCGAACGGGACCGAAGTCAGCCCAGATGTGGTGCCCGAGGTCACCCCACCGACATAGCGAAAGATATCCCCAGCCTGTGGACAACTCTTGGACCATCAGTAGACCGCGCTGTCCCTCCGCCCAGTCCCATTCCTCGGCGCTGCGGGCCTTCGGGATCTCCGGGAGCGTGCCGCCGCAGCCCTCGTCAGTGAACCCGAGTCGTACCCCGCCGCGCCCGTCCGTCCACAGGGTGCGGACGACGCGGCCGCCGCGCGCCCCCGACGCCGTGTACTTGACCGCGTTGGCGAACAGCTCGCTCCCGCAGAGCACCAGGGTTTCGGTCAGGTCGGAATCGAATCCGGCCAGATCCCTGACCAGGTCGCGGCGTACGGCGGTCAACCGGGCGAGGTGCCCCTTGTAGACACGGTGGCGCCAGGTCCTCCCGATCGGTGCGCGCTTCACACCCGCACCTCCCGTCGCTCCTGCTGCACCAGCCATCGGCGGGTGACAGCGGCCAGTTCCTCGAAGCCATCCCCCACCTGGAACCCCGGGCTGCGGTCGGGGGCGATGAGGCCGGAGGGGAATTCCGGTTCCGGGGCGAGGAGGTCCCCCGGAGGAGCGGGCCGGGACTGCGGGATGTAGGGGACGGGAGCGGCCGCAGGGGCGGTCGGGGCTGCGGTCGGCATCTGGGGGTGCGACGTGTTCGGAGTGGTCCAGCTCCGGAGGCGGGCGAGGGCCTGCTCCTGGACGCGCACGAGTTCGTGCTCGTCGGCGGCCGCGTGCGGGGCTTCCGCGCGGCGGGCGGCGGAACGCTCGTGGGCGACGAAGTAGGGGCGCACGAGCGGGATCTCACCGGCCGGGAAGACTTCCCGGGGCCGGTCCAGCCCTCGGAGCCGAACCGCGGCGGGAGGCCGGTCCGGGAGGGGCCGAACGGCGGGAGCGGGGTCGGCGGCGTAGCGGCGGACACGCTTCGACCTGCGGCGGAAGGCGGAGAAACCGGTGGGCCGGGCATGCCGGCCACGGGAGACGCGGAACAGCACTCCGAGCAGTCCGAAGGCGCACTCGAGGAGCGCAGCGCTAAACTGGTGCACGCTGGCAATCCTGTTCTTTCAAGGGGTTGAGTTGCTGGCCACGGCCTCGGGTGTTCTACAAACACCGCGGGGCCCCTATATGCGGTTATGCGGCCAGGTTAGGGCACCGGCCGAGTATCGGGACACGTTTTTCCGTAACGACTTCGAAGAGGCTTGCGACCTTCGGCGTCGTGGCAGCTCAAGGGCACCCCAGCGCGACTCCCGACCGAGGGAGAACGCGAGCCCGGAGTGGCATATAGGTCCGATTCATTCGCTTTTAATAAAAATTGTTCCACACAAAAGGGGCGGCACCTATCCGAAGAAGGTGCCGCCCCTATCTGTCGTTTCCCATACGGGCCGAGCACTCAGGGCCGCTCGACGGTGTCCGCCGGGGCAGCCCACCCGGAGGCCACCGACTCCAGGCTCCCGGCTCCGCGCGCCCCGCACACCGGTGTCAGCAACCTCGGAGGCCTCGACCCCCGGCCGCCGGAGCCGGGAGAGCGCCACCTCCTGCCGCCAGGCGCGCAGCGGCTCTCCGTTCGCTCTCAGAACCTCGCCCAGGCGTTCCTTAATGTCTCCGCTCGGGGTGTTCACACCATTTTCACAGCGGGAGACCAAGGCATCCGCGACGCCCACCACCCGGGCGAGCGCCCGCTGCACACAGCCGGCCGCCCCGCGGAATTCCGCGAGAATCCGCGGGCCCCCCTCACGCGTCACGCAGAGAAAACCACACGAGCCCCCCGTGCATCACCTTTCGTTCCCCGAAATCCGAAGAAGCCGACCGTGCGGCAATACCGCAGGTCAGAGTGTTCACGTGGGAAAGCTCACCGGTTCACCCGAACCACATCCGGTTTTCCACCGCCTGAGAGGGAACGGCTACCCCTGATGAACGGCATCTACCTCGACGACCTGCTGGCCACCGCCGCGGACGTACTCGACCGGGTCGGTACCCGCACCGAACCCGGAACCGCCGACGAACGGTCCGTTCGGGCCGTGCGCGACGCGCTGCGCCACGCATGGGAGACCGACGACGCCCACGCCGCCGTGACGCTCCTGGACCGGAGGATCTGTGCATGCAAGGAGGCCGCTCCGTGACCACCACCCCTCCCTTTCCCTCTTCCACCCCTTACGTCGCACCGCTGTGCGGAGAGGCCCACCTCGACCATTCCTGCATGCGCCGGACCTGTCTCCTGGAGGCCGGCCACAGCGGCCCGCACGAGGACTCCAAGGGGCAGACCTGGGAACCCCCGGAGCTGACCCTCGAACGTCTGAGATCCACCTGGGGCTCCACCCACCGCATCGTCTGGACGGGGTCGCTGTGGATGGCGACCCACCGGGACCCGAACGCCCCCTGGCGAACGGAAGTGGAACCCACCCCCGAGCAGCTGGAGGAGCGCCTGCGCGCTCACTCCGCCCCGTGACCGCAGCGGTGCTCCCGCGCCCGGGGTCCGCGGTGCTTGGTAGCGTCCGGCCCATGCAGCAGCACACCCGACACGGCGTCGACGACGGCTACCTGAAGCGCATCGTGAACCCCGCGGAACTGCGGGAACGCGTCTCCCTGCAATTCCACGCCCTGCGGCACCTCTCCTCCCGGGTGAGCGTCCTCCAGGAGATGAGCCGCACCCTGCTGGACCACCTGGGAGCCCGCTCTGTGGACGATCCCGACCTGTCCGGGGACCCCGCACACTTCGGCCTCGTGCTGCGCACCGCGGCGGAGTCCGCCGACGGCGTACTGGAATGCCTGATGGCCCCCGAGGGCGACCAGCGGATCCCGCTCTCCTGGCTGGGCGGGGAGCTGACCAATATGAACGAGGACCACGACGACCTCGATCCGCCCTTCCGGCCCGTGGTCGACATGGACCTCACCCCGCAGGTGTGGGTGGAAGCGGTCGAACTGGCGGTGGTCGGCCGCCGCGTGCGGGATCAGGGCCGAGCGTCCGGAGCCGGGTACCGGATGTACGCGTCCATCCTCCACGACCTCGCCGGGCAGGAGGTGTTCCCGGCGGCCGACGTGGCGCAGATGGACGCCTTGGGCATGTACCTGAACCCGGCGGGATTCCCCCTGCCCCGGGATTGGCCGAAGGTCGCGCTGTGCATGCCCTCGGAGGCGGAGCGGGCGACGGCGGCGCGGGCCCTGGACTCCGCCGGGGAGCTGAGCGGGGAGCAGTCCCTGCTGCGCGTCTTACTCCAAGACGACCAAGAGTTGTTCGAGCAGGAGCTGGAGGAGTACCTGGACCGGTACCGGCGGGACATGGACGCCGTCCAGGACCCGGCACCGCGCACGCTGTTGCCGATGGGTGTGATCGCGCTGGTCGCGTTGGCGGTCCAGGTGCACGGCTGGCGGGTGGACCTGTCCTCGGACTACCTGCCCGAGGTCCTGGTGCGCGCACCCGAGGGCGTTCCGCCTGTGGAGCGCCCGGCACCGCCCGCCGGCTGAGAGCCGGACGGGATCCTCACCGTCCTCGGCACCGGGATCAGATGGGGAAATCGTCGTGCCGGGTGCGCTTGAGGATGTGCTCGGGCAGGTACTCCGAGTCGATGCCCAGCGTGAACTCCGGGTCCTGCTGCCGGAACTTGTCATGCCCCAGGCACGCCAACGACAGCAGGCTCAGCGGCACGACACCCGGCAGCTTCCTGGACTCCAGCTCCGGCGAACTATAGAAGCGCTTGAAGTCCTCCAAAGCCTTGACCAGCGCCTTGACGAACTCCTCCGGGTCGCCCATCAGCAGCCGACGGAACACCTCCATCGCCGGGAAGGACAGCAGCGCCACGCTTTCCGCCCCGAACGGCACCGCCTGCGGGTCGCACAGCTCCATGGACCGGCGCAGCTTGCCCACCAGGTCCGGACCACCGGTCACGAACGTCTGGAGCGTATCGATCCACGCGTAGGTGTACTCCAGATACTCCGACCCGCCCCGGGCCGCGGACTCGCGCAGGCTCTCCACTGGAATCCGGCACAGCGCCCGCACCCGCTCATGGTCCCGGCAGGTCACCGCCAGGTGGAACGCCGTCTCCCAGTCCACGGGCCGCGCCACCGGCACCCGCTGGGCGACCTGGATCCGCCGTTCCTGGTGATCGACGCGCAGCACCGCCTCCTGCCCCGGCTCCACCTCGGAGAGCTGGAAGGCCGCATTGGCGATCTGCATCGCGAACACCCACGCCTCCCATGTCTCCAACCGCGAGGCCGAGGGATCCACCAGCAGCTCCTGGAGAGCCGTATCAAGGACGGCGTCCGCCCTCCTCCTCAGGAACCACGGCTTCCCGGACAGCGTCTGGAGAGCCATCTGCCTGCCTCGTGCATTGGTCTCTCGCCGGTAGTCATCGACCACGAAGTCGATTTCATGGCGCTCCACCTGAGACGTTTCGCCGCGCTGCTCCGGTTCGATCAAATGGGGAACTCGCCGTTCCAAGCGCCATTGACGATGAACTTGGGCAGGTACCCGGACTCCACCTCCAACTTGAACTCGGGATGGTGCACGGACCGGTCGTTCCCCCAGCACGCGAACGCCAGCAGCCCCAGCGGGCAGGTCCCGTCGACGTCCTTGGACATCTCCTCGTTCGCGGTGTAGTGCTCCTTGAAAAGCTCCACTCCACGAGCGAGCGCGGCGTTGAAAGCCTCGCTGTCGTTCGCCGCGAAAGCCCGGAAAACCGCTACCTGTGGAAGGAACAGCCTCTCCAGGTCACCGGCCGGCTGCTTGCGCGGATCCGCCAGCTCCACGACCCGGTCCAGGTCCTCGAACAACCCTGGGCGGTTCAGAACGAACGCCTGCAGAGCGGAGATCCAGGGGAACAGGTACTCGCCGTAGGTCCCGCCGCCCCTGGAGCCCGACTCCCGCAGCACCTCCAGAGGGATCTCACCCAACGCCCGCTGCCGCTCCTGATCCCGGCAGCTCACAGCCAGGTAGAACGCCGTGAGCCAGTTCCCGGGCGAAGTGAAGGAGCGAGTCCCGGTCCCTCTGAGGTTCCGGGTCTTCTTGTCAATGACGCAGGGGACATCGGAGCCCTTGGAGGCAGCGCTCACGGAGAAAATCGCATTGGCCAACTGCATGGCCGTCGTCCATTCCTCCCACGTCTCCAGATATCCCGCCTCGGGATCCATGGCCAGGCGCATCTTCGCATGCCCCAGGATAACGCCCAGTTCCGCGGCGAGAATTGTAGGGTTCCGTTCGACCCCGGCTACCGAATCCCCCCGATCCGCCTCAAATTTTCGCGCGGCCCTCTCATAGTAGGGATGTCCGACATCATGGCGAGCAATGGAATATTTCATCAGTCTGTTTCCCTGAACACATCGAACTCGGCGAACGAGTAACCGCCGAACCTCTGGTTCCCGGAAGAGTCCACTACCGGGTTACCCTTGACTTCGACATAATGGAGCTTCCCCTCTCTCATCGCCTTCCTGATCTCCTGCGCGAGGGCGAGTTCTGTGAACTTGTCACTGTCCGGGGAAAGCTCCATCTCGTCGGCGGTACCACGCCTCTCCATGGCCTCCAGGATGCTCTGGAAGTACTCCTCCGTACCCTGGGAGACGCGCTTGACACCACCATTACCATCAGGCACGAGACGGGAGCCCAGGGTCGTGCCCTGACTGCTCTTGGCCTCGACGACGACGATCCCACCGTCCTGGGTCCGCCAGATCTGGTCGAACTGGTGGTTCCCGTTGCGCGGCACGGTGTCGGGCATCTCGACCGGCCCGTTCTCCGAGAGCATGGGACGTTCCGGGGAACTGCCGTTGAACTGCTCGCGGACGGCGACCTCCGCGCTGCGTTCGCCGTAGTCCTCGGTGATCCTGATCATCTCCCGGTGGGCTTCGGTGTACTCCTCCCGAGCCCTCTGGAGCTCCTCGGGGGCGTTGGCGCCCTCGGTGTTCTGGTTCTTGTACTTGTCCTCGAGACGCTTCAGTTCCCGTGCCGCTTCGGTGTCCCTGGTGATCGCCCTGTCCCGGCTCTCCGCGAGGGAGTCGAGAGCGTGCGAGGGGTTGCTCTCCACGTCGTACTTGACGACGGGCGCCTTGTTGACACCGCCGAGGTAGTCCGGCGGGTCAGGGGTCGGAAGGGTGTCCTGGACCACCCAGGGGCTGTTCTCGTCCAGGCGGGTCAGCTTGGGCAGCGGGAACTTCTCCGGACCCACGGTGGTGTACTGGCTGATCCGGTGGCCGTCCTTGGGGCGGTAGAACTCTTCGAGGACACCGCTGTTCGGGTCGTTCACCAGTCTGTTGAAGTGCTCCAGGAACTGGCGGTGCCCCTGCGGCGAGGTCCCCCAGCGGTGGGTCTCCAGAGCCTCCGGGGTCTGGGGCAGGTTACGGTCACGCCACCATTCGAGGGCGTTCTCCGCGACACGGTCCAGGTTGGACATGTCGTCGGCGACCTCGAAGTCGGCGTCCGGCTTGGGGATCCCCCACTTGTCCCACAGGGCGAAGTTGTCGTCCCGCCCTTCCAGAGGGGCGACGTCGTGGGCGCCGTTCCTGTCGGGGGTCGGCTCGTAGTAGTCGTCGTGCCACAGCTCGGGGTCCCGGGAGCGGTAGGGCACCCCCTCGTCCATCAGGCGGGCCTCGACGTACTCGTGCATCACCAACTGGCGGAAGGCGTTGGCCTCCGAGGGGTCCAGGGTGCCCGCCTCGGCCTTGCGCCACAGGTCGGCGATGTGGTCCATGGGGGCGAACCGGCCGCTACGCAGCGTCGTCCCGTCCGGCGGCACCGGAACGTCCGGGTGCTCGCGGAAGAACAGGTGCTGCTTGATCTCCTCGAGCACATTCGAGTCGTAACCGGTGTTCTCGGAGATCCGGTCGACGTCCCCATCGTTATCGCGGATCTCGTTGTACTGCTCCAGGGCCCGAGCGCTCTGCGGGACGTCGACGTACCGGTTGCCCTCGGCGTCGAAGTAGGTGCCGGTCTCGTCCCGGTGGCCGACATCGATGTGGTCGCCGTCGGCATCGTAGAAGCCGGGCCCCTCCTCGAGGTTCGACCTGGGGTTGTCGGCACTTTCCGAGCCGCCGGCGCGCTGGACGTACTCCCGCGGCGTGCGCTCCGTGTCGGTGCCGTCGGTGCGGTCCGGGGTCGCGTCGCCGTCCGGGGTGAGGTCGTCCGGGCCGTCCGGCAGGCCGTTGCCGTTGCCGTCCGTCCCGTCGAAGCCGCCGCCGGTGCTCCCGCCTCGGCCCGAGCCGGAATCCAGGTCCACGACCGCCGTGCCACCGCGCGGGGTGTCCAGGCCGGTGCCGCCGCCGACGCTGTTGTCGACCGTGACGTCGTTGCGGGCGTTGATCCCGTCGCCCGCGCCGTCCACCTCGACCCGGTCGGGGTCGGTGATCGAGGAGGCGTCGTCGGGCACCTCCTGGGAGGCGACCCAGCGGTCCTGCTCGTTGTTCAGCCCCTCCTCCAGCTCGCGGCGGGACTCCGGGTCGATGCCGTCCAGGAACTCCTGGCCGGCGTCGAGCTGGTCGGCGGTCGGGTCGACCGTCTCGTCGGAGTCGGATCCGCTGTTGCGCCGGTCGGTGTTCTCCGTCTCCGTATCCGACCCGTTGGTGGTCGTCCCGCGCGGGGTGGAGCCCGTCTCGCCGCCGGGCTCGGAGCCCGTGTCCGTGGTACGGCGGTTGTCGGTCCCGCCGGGGAGGTCGGCAGTGGAGTTGTTGAGCCGTTCCAGCGCCTCGTTCATCCGGCCGAGGTCGGCGGCGCTGATGTCGAGGCCCTCCACGTCGCTCAGGTCCAGCGGCTTGAAGGACCCGTCGCCGAAGCGGGGGATCCGCGACAGCAGCGACGGGTCGATGCCGCCGGGGAAGTCCGAGAGGTCGGGCACGTCCGGGGTGCGGCTGCCGCCGACCGAGTTGAGGATCTTGGCGCCGCGCCAGGCCATCAGCGGCACGCCCACGACCGCGCCCACGCCGGTGGCGGTGAGCAGCGCGCCGCCCACCACGGCGCCGACGTTCAGCAGCGCGGTGCCGATGGTGTACCAGGGCCGGTCGCCCCACTCCTCCCACGGCACGACCGCGTGGGCCGCCTCCTTCCAGGCGTTGCCCGCGGTCTCCCAGGACCAGCCCCAGTTGCCGTTCTCGTCCTTGCCGACGCCCACCAGCGCGCCCAGGCCCTCGACGGTGCCGCCCCAGTAGTCCCAGAGGTTGTCGCCCCAGTTGCCGGAGAACCATCCGTTCGGCCCGTGCGCGCCGACCATGCCGCCGACGTCCTCGGCGATGCCCACGAAGAAGTCGCCGACGGCGTCGCCGAAGTCGTTGTACCAGGCGTGGTCGGTGGTCTGCGGCGCCCCCCACTCCATGGGGACGCCCTCCAGGGGCGCGTCGAACCCGTAGACGAACTGGCCCTCGCCCGCGGTGACCGACCCGTCGGCCTTCTGCGCGATGAACGTGGTGCCGCCGAACAGCCCGGTGATGGCGTTGGCGCAGGTCCGCTCCGCCTCCTCGAACTCGTACAGCAGGCCGGCGGCCCGGTCGAGCAGGGCGTTGTGCTCGGCGACCTCGGGGCTCTCGGTCTTCCACCACAGGAAGCCGCCGCCGTCGCGCCAGTCCTCGTCGCCCTCGATCTTGTTGAGGAACGCGTAGGAGTCGGACTTGAGGGTGGCCCACCGCTCCTTGATGCCGCGGACCGTCTCGGCGAAGTCGCTGAGCGCGTCGGAGGCGCTGGACAGCGCCGTGGAGACCTCGTCGCCGTCGCCGGTGAGCGGGTTGAGGACGGTGAAGAGGTCCTGGTCCTCGGGCGCGGAGTAGATGCCCTCCAGCCCGGCCCACGCGCCGGTGATGTCGGCGGCGGTGTCGGTGAGGTCGGTGCCGTCCGTCTTCAGTTTGGCCGCGACCGCGTCAAGGGAGTAGGTGAGGGTCTCGGGAACGGGGAAGCCGCTCGGATCGATCAGGTCGGACAAGGTGACCACCGTTGCCTGTTCCGGGGGAAGGCCGCCGGTCGGGGCGGGGGCCGTGGCGCTTCCCGGGGGTCTGGTTCTGAGGGTCGGATCCGCGGGGTGTCCGGTACGGCCCTGGGCGGACCGTGGGAGTCGGGCACTGCGGTTCCGGGTGGCCGGTGGGGACTGGCACCGGGGTGGGGAGAAGCGGGAGGAGGTCGGGTGCGGTGCCGCGCGCTCCGCGCACGGCACCGGGAGGGTCAGCCGTCGAGGGCGTCGAGCTCGGCGTCGGTCTCGGGGGCCCGGGGTTCGTCGCCGAGGTGGTCCAGCAGGGTGCCGCGGTACAGGCCCGCGCCGTCGATGTCGATCGTCCCGGTCAGGGACAGGGAGAAGCCGCCGCCGCGCTCGTACATGCGGATCAGCGGCTCGAACGGGTCGGGCAGGGCGGGCAGGGACACCCCGGCGTCCCGGGCGGCCGCCAGGTGCAGAGCCCAGACGCAGGACTTGCCCACCGTCGGGTACTGCTCGATGACCGCCGGGCTCTCCAGGACACCCTCGACGACCTCGTCGGCGGCGCGCACGCCCGGCGCGGCGAACTCCGCGATGTCGTAGAACGGCCATCCCTTGGCGCCCAGTGTCCGGGTCCACACGGCGGCGCGGCGCAGGTATTCGCGCATCAGGGAGACCCGCGACCGGGTGTGGTCGAGGTTCCCGTTCCAGTCGATCGCGTGGATGCGGACGGCGAGGTCGCTGACCGCGGTGGTGCTGCTCATGGGATGTCCCTTCACTTCGGGAGCGTCGGGGCGGCCACCGGTGGCCGCCGGGTGTTCTCCCGCCGAGGACGCCGCGGGGGCGGGTGCGGGCGGGCGTCGCGGTCCGGTGCTAGACGGCCTGGTAGGGGCCGTACTGGGGCGGCGGCTCCGGCTCCGGGATCACACCCGCGTTGGCCTGGGCCTCCTCTGCCATCTCCAGGTTGCCGTTCATGTAATGGGTGGTGGCCTCGCTGGCGCCGGTCACGGCCGCCATGGTCAGGCCCGCCATGTCGCCCATGATGCCGAAGTAGTGCTCGGCGAACTCGCCCAGGGCCATGCCGATGATGCCGCTCTTGGCGTATTCGCCGCAGTCCATCAGGTGGTCCTCGACGCTCTCCATGACGCCGACCAGGCCTTCGCCGCTGCCCTCTTCACCGAGGTGGCCGGCGACGGCCTGGAGGACACCGCCCACGGCTGCGGGCTGGATGTTCCACTGCGACACGGACTGCTCCTTTCACGTGTGCGCCGGTCGGCGGTCGGCCGGCGGGGGCGGGACCCGGCGGTCCCGGTACGGGTCGGAGGGGGTGGACGGTGCGGCGCCCCGGTCAGGCGTCGCGGGAGGAGAAGGCGCCCGGGCGGAAGTTCGCCGGGGTCACGGCGTCGGCGGGCAGGACCACCGGCTGCCGGGCCTGCGCGGAGGTGATGACCTCCCACATGCGGCCCAGCGTGGCCTGGAGGGCGTCGGCCTGCGCGCGGAAGCGCTCGCGGGCGTGCCCGGCGGCGACACGGATCGGCCCGGCGGCCGGGACCGGCTCGGGCTCGTCGTGAGCGGCCTGCGGCGGGTCCTCCCAGTCGGCGGGCTCGACCAGCTCGAACTTCACGGTGCTTCCTCCTACGGCGGTTCAGGGCCTCTCACGATCGTTCGTCCGCCGTTGGGCCGGACACTGGTATGGGATGTTCGTTCGGCGTTGATGGTTTCACCGCCTGTGGACAGAAGGAAACCGTTTACGTCGGGCGGTTTTCCGGGACACCGGTGACCTGCGGAAACACCGGGGAGGGTGATGTGCGTCCCTCCCGGAACCGGGTGCCCGGAGGTGCCGGGGCGCCCCCGGCGCACGGGAGGGAGCGTGAACCTTCCGGACACTCCGCGTATCCCACCCGGTACCCGGCCGCCCACGGCCCCACGAGTGTTCACGAGTGTTGAGGAGACCCCTTGAGCCACGACGCGGTCGCCCTGCTGTCCGGCGCACCCGACCGGCGCGCCCTCATCGCCGCGCTCGCAGCGGCAGGCCCGGACCTGAGGGTGCGGCTGGTCGCCGACGGCGCCGTGGTGGAACTCCGCGACGCCGACGGCCGGGTGGTCGCCTCCCTCCAGGCCGCCCAGCGGCTGGCGCTGTCCGCCGAGGCCGAGCGCCTGCTCGCCGACGGCATCGCCGACGACCTGCCCGCCCAGCCGTACTGGGTGGAGGCCCGCGGCGCGGAACTGGCCGACACGGACACCGCTGGCGTGGTCGGCCGGTTCGTCCGCCACCTCGCCGAACGCCTGGGCGGCGAGGTGTGGGAGCCGGCCCCCGCGCTGCTCCGCGACGCCCCCTTCCTGGAGGGCGCCACCGAGCACCCCGCCGTCACCGCGCTCACCGAGCAGGCGGCGGTCGTGGTGCAGGACCGCCCCCTGGTCCCGCTGTCCCCCTGGATCGTGGACGCCATGGCCCGGCACGGCCGCCGCGGCCTGCGCCTCCAGGTGGTCACCCCCTCGGCCTCGCGCCTCACCCACGCGCTGCGGTCGATCCTCCAGACCCCCGCGGCCCGCTGGGTGGTCCAGACCCCTGCGGGCACCTACTACGACGGCTTCTCCGGCGTCCCGCTGCGCTGGGACGAGCGGGCGGCTTTCACCGTCGACGAGGACGCGCGGCCCGGCGGCCCGCCGAAGGAGTTCCGCGCCGACGGCGCCGACCGCGGCTGCCGGCTGCACGTGGACCTGAACGTGGAGCACCCGGCCGACAACGGCTTGGTACTGGGCGCCTCCGTGGAACTGCTCGCCGAGCACCTGGGCGGCGCCCTCCCCTCGGTCTGGGGCACCGCCGAGCCCTTCGCCCAGGAGTGGCGGCGGGCCGTGTTCACCCGGACCGCCCGCAACCGCGCCCCCGGGCAGACCTGGGCGGCGTTCTCCGGCCCGCCCGAGGGCGTGCGCGAGGACGGCGTCCGCCCGTTCGCGGGCACGGTGCGGGTGAGCCGCACCGCGTCGGGGGTGCGCGAGGCGATCACGTTCGCCGTCGGGTACCCCGAGGGCGAGGAGCCGGACCTGTCGGCGGTGCACTCCCTGGTCAAAGAACTCACCGCGCGGGACGTGCTGCGGACCATGACGGTGCGGCGTGCGGGCGGCCGCGCCGACCTCACCTACGCGCCGCACTGGACGGGCCTGCCGCTGCCGGTGGGCATGGCGGTGGGGCAGGAGGCGGTGTCGGTCATCGGCACCGGGCGGGCGCTGGGCGCGCCGGTGCGGCCGCTGCCGTTCGGGCCGCCGCTGACCCCCGCGTTCTGGTACCAGGTGGGCACCGGGGTCGAGGAGGACTCCTGGGTGCGGTTCCGGGAGCTGATGGCCCACCTGCACCCGGACGGGGGGTACGGCGCGGAGCCCGGCGGCGAGGACGGCGGCGGGACCGACGGCACCCCCGACGGCACCCCTGACGGGGCTTCCGCGACGGCCGGCGGGCGGGCCTCCGGCGAGGGCTCCCGCCCCTCTCCGAAACGGGGCTTCGAGGAGGGCCCGGCGCCCTCTCCGTGAGTCATCGCGGCCGCACGCACCGAATGGTCAGAGGGGTCCGGTTCGGTAGGGTTCTCCCGAGCCCCTGGCACCCCGCCTCCCCCAGCACCTCCGCCCCCTTGCACCGCCGAGAGGAACGCCGATGAGTCTTCGCGTCGTGCACCGCCCGACCAGGACCGTGCACCCCGCGCCGGCGCAGGAGCCCCATGAGGTGGAGGCCCCGCCGACCCTTCCCGACGGCAAGGCGCAGGGCAACCCCCTCATGACCATCCTGCCGATGGTCGGCATGATGGGGTCGATGACCATCATGATGGTCATGCGCAACCCGGCGTTCATCGCGCTGGGCGGCGTCGTCCTGGTGATCGCCCTGCTGGCGGCGCTGGGCATGCTGTTCTCCCGGCGCGGCCAGGTGGGCCGTCAGCGCCGCAACCAGCGCGAGCTGTACCTCCAGTACCTGGAGGAGCTGCGCGAGGAGCTGACCGAGTGGGAGGACTCCACCCGGTCGCACGCCCGCCTGCTGGACCCGCCGCCGGAGGCGCTGTACGACGTCGTCCGCGACCCCACCCGGCTGTGGGAGCGCCGCCGCAGGCACCGCGACTTCCTGCGGGTGCGGGTGGGCACCGGCCTCACCGAGGGGCGCCTGCTTCGGCTGGCCGAGCAGGGCACCGCGCTCACCCCCACCGACCCGTTCATGCTGTCGGAGGCCCAGGCGGCCATCCGCCGGTTCGCGACCATCCCGGAGATGCCGCTCACGCTGCCCCTGGACATGGCCGGGAACGTCAGCGTCGTGGGCGAGCGCGAGGACGTCATGCGGCTGGTGCGGGCGCTCGTCGCCCAGTTCGGCGCGTTCCACGCCCCCGAGGACGCCGGGCTCGCGGTGTCCTACCCGCCCGCGAACGCGGCGGACTGGGAGTGGCTGCCGTGGCTGCCGCAGGTACTGGACCCGCAGCGGCGCGAGGGAGGGGCCGCGGTGCGGCTCATCGCCCCCACCCCCGCCGAGCTGGGCGGCCTGCTCGCCGACGAGCTGCGGGCGCGCACCGACTTCGCGTCGGAGGTGCGCCGGGGCATGGGCAAGCGGGAGGCGTACCAGATGATGCGCCGCCTGCTCGTCGTCCACGACACCCACGGCCAGGTCGCCGCCGAGCTGGTCCGCCCCGACGACGCGGTGGACCCCGGGGCGCTGGCCGTCACCGTGCTGCACCTGGTGTCCCGGCAGGTGGACGAGCCGGGCGACGTGAGCGTGCGCATCACCGTCGAGGGCGACCGGGTGAAGGTGGAGGAGCTGCGCGGCTCCGACCCCGTGGTCACCGTCGGCACCGTCGACAACGTCCCCGCCGCCACCCTCTCGGGCCTGGCCCGGATGCTGGCGCCGCTGCGGCTGTCCCCGGAGTCGGTGGAGGAGACCGCCCAGGAGGGCGGCGCCGTCGACTTCACCGCGATGATGGGCGTCCAGGACCCGGGCGACATGGACGTGCAGCGGCTGTGGGCGCCGCGCAGCGAGCGGGCGTTCCTGCGGGTGCCCATCGGCATGGACGACATGGGCCAGCCGGTGGTCCTGGACCTCAAGGAGTCGGCGCAGCTGGGCATGGGCCCGCACGGGCTGTGCGTGGGCGCGACCGGCTCGGGCAAGAGCGAGATGCTGCGCACCCTGGTGCTGGCGCTGGCGGCCGGGCACTCGCCGGACCGGGTCAGCATGGTGCTGGTCGACTACAAGGGCGGCGCGACGTTCGCGCCGTTCGAGAACATGCCGCACGTCGCCGGCGTGATCACCAACCTGGAGGACGACGCCGCGCTCATCGAGCGGGTGTACGCGAGCCTGTCCGGCGAGGTGCAGCGCCGCCAGCAGGTGCTGCGCGATGCCGGGAACGTCCCCAACATCGGCGACTACACCTACAAGCGGCAGCACGACCCGAGCCTGCCGCCGCTGCCGCACCTGCTGGTGATCATCGACGAGTTCGGCGAGCTGCTGACCGCCCGCCCCGACTTCATCGAGCTGTTCCTGTCGATCGGCCGCATTGGCCGCAGCATCGGCGTGCACCTGCTGCTGTCCAGCCAGCGCATCGAGGGCGGCAAGCTGCGCGGGCTGGAGACGTACCTGTCGTACCGGCTGGGTCTGCGCACGTTCTCCGAGGAGGAGAGCCGCACCGTCCTCAACACACCCGACGCGTTCCATCTGCCGTCGCTGCCCGGATTCGGGTACCTCAAGGTGGACACCAGCGTGTACCAGCGCTTCAAGGCCGGGTACGTGTCCGGGCCCTACCGCGGCCCGGTGGCGGAGGAGTCGGAGTCCGACGGGGTCGTGGCGGTGCGCCCCTACACCGCGTACAACACGGCGCCCGAGGGGCCCGGGGCCGTCCGGTCGGGGGGCGACGAGAGCCCGATGCCGACGCGGACGGTCGGCCCGACCCTGCTCGACGTGATGGTGTCCCAGTTCGACCGGCACGGCGAGCGGACCCGGTCCATCTGGCTGCCGCCGCTGCCCGGCGCCGCCTCCCTGGACACCATGGCGGGCGCCCCCGAGAAGACCGACCAGGGTCTGCGGCTGCCCGGCGGGCACTCGCCCATGAGCGTCCCCGTCGGTCTGCTGGACGACGCCACCAAGCAGTGGCAGGGCGTGTGGAAGCTGGACCTGACCGCCTCGGGCGGGCACGTCGCCGTCATCGGCGGCCCGCAGAGCGGCAAGACCACGATGCTGCGCACCCTGGTGCTGTCGCTGGCGCTGACCCACACCCCGCAGCAGGCGGCGGTGTACTGCCTGGACCTGATGGGCGGCGGCCTGCAGTCGCTGTCGTCGCTCCCGCACGTGGGCGGGGTGGCCGCGCGCACCGACGTCGAGCGGGTGCGGCGGACCGTGGAGGAGATCCGGGGCATGCTGGAGCACCGCCAGGAGGTGTTCCGGGAGCGGGGCATCGACTCGGTGGCCCAGCTGCGGCGCATGCACGCCCGCGGCGAGGTGCCCGAGCTGGCCAGCGCCGACGTGCTGCTGGTCATCGACGGGTTCGGGGCCCTGCGCAAGGACTTCGAGGACATCGACGGCATGGTCAACGAGCTGCTCCAGCGCGGCGGCGGGTTCGGCGTGCACGTGGTGGCGGGCATGCTGCGCTGGAACGACGTGCGCATCGCCGTGCAGTCGAACTTCGGACAGAAGGTGGAGCTGCACCTCAACGACCCGTCCGAGTCCACGATCGACCGCAAGCTCGCCGAGACCATCAGCGCCAAGGCCCCCGGGCGGGCGCTCACCGGCGACGAGCTGTTCGGCCAGGTGGCGCTGCCGCGCATCGACGGGGTGGACTCCGACGAGGACCTGGGCGAGGCCGTGGAGAAGGCGGTGCGGACCGTCGACGGCGCCTGGGGCGGCCGCCGGGCGCCGAGCGTCCGGGTGCTGCCGCACCGGCTGTCGGTGCGGACCCTGCCCACCCCCGAGTCGGAGCCCCGGCTGGTGCCGATCGGGGTGGACGAGCGGGCGCTGGACCCGGTGCTGCTGGACCTGTTCGACCGCGACCAGAACCTGCTGGTGCTGGGCGACGGCGAGTGCGGCAAGACCAACCTGCTGCGGCTGGTGGCCGAGGGCCTGGTGGCCCGGTACTCGTCCGACGAGGTGGTGTTCGCGGTGATGGACCCGCGCCGGACGCTGCGCAACGTGGTGCCCGAGGAGTACATGGGCGGGTACGCGAGCACCCCCAAGGTGTGCGCCGGGCTGGCCGGGGGCGTGGCCAAGGAGGTGGAGTCGCGCATCCCCGAGGACGGCGACCTCGACTCGCTGGAACCGGGATCGTTCAAGGGCCCGCGGATCGTGGTGCTGGCCGACGACTACGACGTGCTCACCACCGCCGGACAGAAGCCGCTGGCGCCGTTCGTGCCCTTCGTGCCCAACGGCCGGGACATCGGCCTGCACTTCGTGGTGGCCCGCCGGGTCGCCGGCGCCGGGCGCGGGATGTACGAGCCGTTGGTGCAGGCGATCCGGGAGATCGGCACGAGCGCCCTGGTCATGGCCGGCGACCGGTCCGAGGGGCAGATCCTGCCGCGGGTGTACGCGGCGGCGCAGCCGCCCGGCCGGGGCAAGTGGGTGACCCGCGGTGGGGCCACGCAGCTGATCCAGACGGCGCTGAGGGACCGAGGAGAGCAGTGAGCGGAGGAGGAGCGACGGGCGGCACCGCCGCGGTCGACGCACTGGCCGCGCGCATCCGCGCGATCGACTGGAACGGGAACCTCGACCACACCCGGTCGCGGGTGGCGCTGATGCGCGAGTACCTGCGGCGTGCGGCGCTGTGGACGCGGGCCGTACAGGGCAAGGGGTGGCCGTTCTACGACGTCGCGGAGTTCGCCGCGCCGGGCGTGCGCGCCGACGAGGGGGTCGTAAGCGGCGTCCTGGAGAACCCGGCGGTCGTCGACCGGTTCCCGGCGGTGGG
Source organism: Nocardiopsis sp. MT53 (assembly GCF_019598965.1). Lineage (NCBI taxonomy): Bacteria > Bacillati > Actinomycetota > Actinomycetes > Streptosporangiales > Nocardiopsidaceae > Nocardiopsis > Nocardiopsis sp. MT53. The sequence goes on from NZ_CP080599.1 coordinate 1,903,254, forward strand.
CAGGTCCTGCGCCTGGGCGCTGCACCTGGCCGCGGCCCGGGACGCCGGCGTTCCGCTGCCGGACCTGCCGGACCTCTTCGAGCCGCTGATCCGCATGTACGAGCGCGGCGGCGGCTTCTCGCTCTCGGGCACGGGCACGATCGACATCGACGGCACGGGCCTGTACCGCGGCACCCTCCCGGACCACCTCGGCGACGAGCCCCGGGCCCCCGAGAGCGACGCCGAACTGGACGCCCTCGACGGCATCGCGCCGCCGACCGGAGCGCCGGAGGAGGCGGCCGCGCCGCGCGGGCAGGAACCGGCCGGAGTCGCCGTGTACCCGTCGGCCGCCCACGCGGTGTCCGCTCCCGGGGAAGGCGTTCCCCGAGGAGCCGCGACCCCCGCCCGGGAGGCGCAGCCCGCTCCCCCGGCGGCACCCGCCGCGCAGACCCCGCCGGCACCAGGTGCGCCGGGTGCGCCGGGTGCGCCGGGTGCGCCGACCATGCTGCCGCCCGCCCCCAGGCCCCCGGTGCCCGGACCGCCCCCGGTGCCGTACGCGCACGGCGGGTACCCGGTCCACCCCGGCCACCCCGTTCCGCCCGCCGGGTACCCGGTGCATCCCGGGCACCCCGGCTACGGCCCCCCGCCGCGGCCCGCCGGGCTCCGCCACCACACCGAGTGGAACCCGGCCGAGCCCTCCGTCGGGCTGGCCGAGCCCGTGCAGCGCTTCGCCGCCCGGTTCCTGGACACCCTCATCGCCGCGGTCCTGTGGTTCCTGCTGATGCTGGCCACAACCTTCACCGCCGTGATCATCGGCGGCGGGGACATCGCCGGGCGGTCCGCCGACCTGGCCTTCCAGATCGGGGCGGTCTTCTCGTTCGCCCTGTCCCCGATCCTGTGGGAGTGGTTCCAGGTCGGTGTGTGGGGCCGCTCGGTGGGCAAGATGCTGCTGGGCCTGTGGGTGGTGCGCGCCGAGGGCGGCGGCAGGCTGCCCGCGGGGCGCGCCCTGCTGCGCGCGCTGTGCTTCGCGCCCGGGTTCACCAACCCCGTCAACTGGCTGCTGCCCTGGTCGCTGGCGAACGTGCTCTGGTCCCTGCGCGACAAGGAGCGCAGGCGCTGCCTGCACGACCGGTTCGCACGCTCCGTGGTCGTCCGGGTCGGCTGAACCGCGGCCCCGCCCCGTTCCGGGGCACCGGGGCCGAGCGGCGAACGCCCGGGGGCTAGGTTCGCCCCATGCGTCAATTCACAGGTTTCCTCATCGGCGCCGGGTTCGGCCTGGCGTTCGTGCTCGCGAACGCCGGCCCGCCTCTGCCGTCCGCCGTCGGGCTGGTGCTGCGCGTCCTCGCCGTGGCGGCGCTGGTGGCGGTCATCGTGCTCTCGGTGGCCCTCTCCCGCCGGCCGGCCCCGCCGGTGACGGGGGCCGGGCCCGGCCCCGCGTTCCGGTTCGGCCCGTTCTACGGGACCGTCGTGCTGGTGGAGGTCGTGCTGATCTTCGGCGGCATCCAGGTGCTGCGGCTGCTGGAGGCGCCCTGGCAGGCCAACATCGCCTGGATCGCCCTGGTCGTGGGGCTGCACTTCCTGCCGCTGGCCTGGTACTGGCGGATGCGTCAGATCCTCGCCGCCGCCCTGTACATCTCCGCGATGGGGGCGGCCGGGCTGGTCCTGGTGGCGATGGGAACCGCGGAATGGGCCCCGTTCGTCAGCGGTGTGCTCACCGGCCTGGGCATCCTGACCGGCATGCTCGTGAGCCTGGTCGGGATGCTGCGGGCTCCCCTCCCCGAGGCGGGCCGCGACCAGGACACCACCCTCACCCCCTGACCGCAGCGCCCGGAGCCGCCGCCTCCGGTACGGGCGACGGGCCCGGTGGGCGGTCGCCCTGGGCGGGCGGGCGCCGAAGGCGGGGCGGCCGGAGCGGGATGCCCGGTCGGCCCCGGCCACCGGGAGGCGGTCGCCCGCCCGGGCGGGACCGCCCGTCCGACAAGGCGTGCGGCGGAACGCCCCGGGCCCGCGGGGCTGGTCCTCAGGTCCGGCGCGGGTCGGGGACGTCGAACCAGGCGCGGCGGGGGCCGCTGGGGACCGCACCCGGGCGGGGCTCCCCCGCCAGGAAGGCCGCGGCGACGGCGTCCACCGCGCGGGTCCGGGGCGGCGCGCCCGGAGCCGGGCCCCGGACCGGGACCGGTCCGGCGCCCGGAGCCGCCCGCTCGGCGCGCGGGGGCGTGCGCCGGACGGACGGCGGGACCTGGACACCCGGGTCGAGGCCGGGCCGGGGACCGGTGGGCTCGTTCGGCCCCGGCCGGCCGATCGCGTACGGGAACCGCAGCCCCGGCGGCAGCACGGGGGTCAGCGCCGGAGCGGCGGCGGGACGGTGAGCGTGCAACGGGGGTTCCTTCCGACTCGTCACCGGCCGCCTCACGGCGGTCACGGTGGTTCCGTCGGTTCAGAACCGTACCCGACGGGTGACCGGTGAGCCCCGGTACGTCACTCCGGAAGCTCGCCCAGCCCGAAGAACGGCAGGCACGGCTCCAGCCCCGAGAGCGTGACCGGGACGTCGAGGCGGTGCGCCTCCCAGTCCTCGCGGGTCAGCAGGAACCGCAGCTCGCGGGCGGCCTTGCCGCGGACCGCGTACACCCCGACGCCGTCGGCGCGGTAGCCGAGCCTGCGGGACACCCGCTCGGAGCGGACGTTGCCCTCGATGACCCCGGACGCGGCCTCCGCGGCGCCCAGCCCCTCGAAGGCCAGGTGCAGCATCGCGGCGCGCATCTCGGTGCCGATGCCCCGGCCCTGGTGCTTCAGCCCCAGCCAGGAGCCGCTGGCGACCCGGCGGGTGACCGCGAAGTCCTTGGCGAGCATGTCCTGGACGCCCACCACCGCCCCCTCGTGGACGACCACGAGCGGCAGCTGCCAGTCCTCCGGCGTCCAGCGGGCGTAGACCCCGAGGTTGTGCTGGACCACCGACAGCGCGCGCCGGGCCGGGGACAGGTCCGTCCACGGGAAGATGAACGGCATCTCGGCCGGGTCGTGCACGCCCTCGGCGGCGATGTCGGCCAGGGCGGCGAGGTCGTCGAGGGAGGGCGGGCGCAGCTCCAGCCGCGGGGTGCGCACGCGCAGCCCCAGGAGCGGGAAATGGTCGGTGATCATGACCCGATGGTCCCGGACGCGGGAGGCGGAGTCACCCCGTTTTCCCCAGCCTGTGGACAACGCGCCGCACCCACCGGCGCGGCCGGGCCTCCCCTGTCAGGCCGTGCCGCGCAGGTCCCGGAGCAGCGCGGCCAGTTCTGCGGCGGCCTCCTCCGGCGCGCACTCGCGCACCTGCCACCCGCGCATCCGGGCGAGCCGGGCGGCGTGCGCGCGGGCCGGGTCGGTGAGCAGGTAGCCGCACGGGGCGTCCGGCCAGTCCGCGGACGGCGGCAGCGTCTCGGTGCGGTACCCCTCGGGCTCCCCGGCGGGGGCGGGCGGGGGCGCGGCGTCCCGCGGGTTCTGGGTCCGGTCCAGGTCCGCGCGGGTGGCGGTGCCCGGCTGCGGCAGCAGCGCGTCCACCAGCACGTACCCGAACACCGGCCGGTGCGCGGCGCGCTGGGCCGCGCCCAGGGCGCCCGCCAGCGGCCCCGCGTCGCCCTCCGCCACCAGGGCGGTCGGGGCGTCCGGGGGGACCAGGCGGCGGATCTCCAGGCTGGCGGCGGCCACGTACCGGGCGGCGTGCGGCGGCAGCTCGTCGCCGCCGACCTCGATCCGGACCGGGGTGATCCCGGCCGGGGCCAGGGCCCCGCCGAGCCCGGGCAGGCGGGTGGGGCGTCCCAGGGTGGGGGGCAGCAGGACGGCGATCACCCGGCGGCGCCCCGCTCGCCGTCCGCGTCGGGACGGGTCTCGTCGACCACCCAGGCCAGGTACGCCGGCTCGCCGCCGACGACGGGCACCGCCACCACCTCGGGGACGTCGTAGGGGTGCTCGCGGACGATGTGCGCGGTCAGCTCGTCCAGGCGGTCCTGCGCGGTCTTGAACACCACGGTCCACTCCTGGTCGCGGTGCGCCTCGCCCTCCCAGCGGTAGTGGCTGGTGACCGGTCCGCCGACCTGGGCGCAGGCGGCGAGGCGGCGCCCGACCGCCGTCTCCGCCAGCCGGTCGGCGTTCTCGCGGGTGTCCACGGTGATCTCGACCCGGACGGCTCCCGGGGTGTTCGGCATGGCGGTCCCTCCGCCCGGGCGCCGCGGTGACGTGCGGTGCCGCCCGGTGTTCTACGCTCATGGATCATGAGCGAACGTGATGAACTCCTGCGTCAGATCAACGATAAGGCGGTCGTGCGCGGGAAGGTGACCCTGTCCTCCGGGCAGGAGGCCGACTACTACGTGGACCTGCGCCGCGTGACCCTGGACGGGGAGGCCGCCCCGCTGGTCGGGTCGGTCATGCTGGACAACGTGGCGGACCTGGAGTTCGACGCGGTGGGCGGGCTGACCCTGGGCGCCGACCCGGTCGCCACCGCGATGGTGCACGCCGCGCACGCGCGCGGCCGCAGGCTGGACGCCTTCGTGGTGCGCAAGGCGGGCAAGGCGCACGGACTCCAGAAGCGCATCGAGGGCCCGGACGTGCGGGGCCGCCGGGTGCTGGCGCTGGAGGACACGTCCACCACCGGCAACTCGGTGCTGACGGCGGTGGAGGCGCTGCGCGAGGCCGGGGCCGAGGTGGTCGCGACGGCGCTGATCCTGGACCGCGGGGCGCGCGAGCGCGTGGAGAAGGAGGGCCTGGAGTACCGGGCCGTGTACCAGGTGTCCGACCTGGACATCTGAGGACGTCGTAGCGGCGCGGCGGGGCGGGGCGTCCCGCCGCCGCGGGGGGCGCGGGGCCGGAACCGGTCAGCCGTCGACGGTGAAGCTGTAGTCGGCGCCGCGGTCGGCGATGTCGCGCTCGATGCCGTTGACGAAGAGTTCCACGGCGGCGGGGTCGCCGATGGTGACCTCGATGCCGCCCTCGGGGATCTCGGCGTAGGTGAGGGAGCTGCCCTGGCGGACCTCTTGGTCGTGCAGGACGTCGCCGCCGGGGATGCGGACGAACACGCGGCTGGACTCGCCGATGACGCGCACGTAGAAGGCACCCTTGGGGGTCTCCTCCTCGTTCGCCGCCCCGGAGGCGTTCGCGCTCACGCTGGAGCCGGAGTTGCCGGGGAGCGAGCGGTACAAGAAGAACCCGCCGAGCGCGAGCATCGCGACCAGGAGCACGACTGCTCCGACGATGGCCACCACCTGGCCAACGCCGCGAGGATCATTCCTATGCCTTCCCACGGCGTTGAATGTAGCGTGTATCACGACAAAAAGCGACAGTGATCTCCCCGGACCTCCCCGCCTCCCACAATCCGGTCACAGTCGCACAAAAATTCACATCGCCCGTGAATCCACCATAGACCCATACAAAGCGCCCATTTCGGCCACTCCGCCGCACCCGAAGACCCATCGAATTTGGTCTAGACCTTTCCATCGGCTCCGTGCGTTCGGGATACTTGGGTGACACCTGGTGGACACGTCCGGACGTGCGACCCGAGTCTCGGGCTCCCCCGCCGCCCGGACCCTCCACCGGCAACGCACGTGGGGTGCCGCCGGTGCGACCGGCGGCCGCTCGCTCCAGGTCCGATTCCAGGGAGAGTCAAGCATGCCCATCGCCAGCCCCGAGGTCTACACCGAGATGCTGAGCCGCGCGAAGTCCCAGGGCTTCGCCTACCCGGCCATCAACGTGACCTCCAGCCAGACCCTGCACGCCGCGCTGCGGGGCTTCGCCGAGGCCGAAAGCGACGGCATCGTCCAGATCTCCACCGGCGGCGCCGAGTTCCTGTCGGGTGCCACGGTCAAGGACATGGTCACCGGCTCGGTGGCGTTCGCCGAGTACGCCCGCGTCGTCGCGGACAAGTACCCGGTCAACGTCGCCCTGCACACCGACCACTGCCCCGAGAACAAGCTCGACGGGTTCGTCCGCCCGCTGCTCGAGATCTCCAAGGAGCGCGTGGCCAAGGGCCAGGACCCGCTGTTCCAGTCCCACATGTGGGACGGCTCGGCGGTGGAGCTGGAGGAGAACCTCCGCATCGCCGAGGAGCTGCTGGCGTCCTCCAAGGAGGCCCGCACCATCCTGGAGATCGAGGTGGGCGTCGTCGGCGGCGAGGAGGACGGCATCGTCGGCGAGATCAACGAGAAGCTGTACACCACCCCGGAGGACGCCCTGCGCACCGCCGAGGTCCTCGGCCTCGGGGAGAAGGGCTACTACATGACCGCCCTGACCTTCGGCAACGTGCACGGCTCCTACAAGCCCGGCTTCGTGAAGCTGCGCCCGGAGGTCCTGAAGAAGGCCCAGGAGGCCGTGGCCGAGAAGTACGGCCGGACCAAGGCGTTCGACTTCGTCTTCCACGGCGGCTCCGGCTCCACCCTGGAGGAGATCCACGAGGCCATCGAGTACGGCGTGGTGAAGATGAACATCGACACCGACACGCAGTACGCGTTCACCCGCCCGATCGTGGACCACATGCTGAAGAACTACGACGGCGTGCTGAAGATCGACGGCGAGATCGGCAGCAAGAAGGCCTACGACCCGCGCGCCTACGGCAAGGCCGCCGAGGCCGGCATGGCCGCCCGCGTGGTGGAGGCCGCCCAGCAGCTCAAGTCCGCCGGCAACCGGATGAAGTAGTCACCGCGTCCGACGCGCGTGGGCGCCCGGCGGCCGGCACGGCCGCCGGGCGCCTTGCGTTCCGGGCCCGGACGGCGGGCGCCGAGGGACGGCGCCCGGATCCGGCCTGTGGACGACCGGTGCCGGGCCCGGCGGCGGTGGCAGGATGGGATCCATGAACCTGCACCAGAACCTGCTCAACGAGCCGCCCGAGACCCGTCTGCCCGACAACGCCGAGGCCCGCGAGGCGCTGGCCGCGGCCACCGACCCCGCCCCGGTCGCCGGACGGTTCCCGGAGTACTCGGCCGCCTGGGCCCGCCTGGCCGAGAACGCCCTGGCCGCTGGCGAGCCGGTCGCCGCCTACGCCTACGCGCGCACCGGCTACCACCGCGGCCTGGACCAGCTGCGCCGCTCCGGCTGGAAGGGCCACGGCCCCATCCCCTGGGAGCACGAGCCCAACCAGGGCTTCCTGCGCGCGCTGCACGCCCTGGGCAAGGCCGCCGAGCAGATCGGCGAGGCCCAGGAGGCCGAGCGCTGCGCCACCTTCCTGCGCGACTCCAGCGCCGAGGCCGACAAGGCCCTCAACGCCTGACCCGCCGGGCGGCCGCCCGTCCGGGCACACGCTCCAGCGGCGGCCGCCCCACCACACTTGGGGGAGGACCGCAGACGAGCACGGCCGGTCTCACCCACCCGAGGCGCCGATCCCTCCGGCGGCCGCTTCCCGCCATGACCGGAGGAGGACCGCAGACGGGCACGGGTGACCGGTCCGGAGCTCCCGCGCACCGGACGGCCTCCCCGGCCTGAGCCGCCCCCGCCCGCGCAGAGGGGACGTCCATGTGAACGCCCATGGTCGACCCGCTACGGGACGACCGCCCCCGCCCGCGCGGAGGGACGGCCCGAGCCCCTGATGCGCGACCTCATCGGCGGCGGCCGCCCCAGCCCGCGCGGAGGGACATCCGTGTGGGCACCCGTGGTCGACCCGCCGCGGGACGGCCGCCCCCGCCCGCGCGGGGTGTCAGGGAAGGTGCAGGCGGATCAGGCGGGCCAGGTGGCGGCCCGCGATCCGCAGCGGGGTGCTGTCGCGGGCCAGCTGGGCGGCGGTCTCGGCGCCCTCCAGGGTGCTGATGACCGTGTACCCCAGGTCGTGCGCGTCGTCCTCGGCGACGCCCACCGCGATCAGGCGCTCCGCGACCAGGGCGCGCCAGCGGGCCAGCGCGGCGTCGGCGGCGCGGCCGATCTCCGGCACGCCGACGGCCACCCCCAGGGCGGTCGAGGTCACCGGGCAGCCGTCCGCCCAGTCGGAGTCACGCAGCCCGTCGGCGATCACGCGGGCGCACTCCTCCACCGCCGCGGCCGGGTCCTCCTCCGCGGCCAGGATCCGCTCCAGCTCCTCGGCGAACTCCCGGTCTCCGCGCTCGATCGCGGCGATCGCCAGCTCCTTCTTCCCGCCGGGGAAGAAGTGGTACACCGAGCCGAGCGTGGCCCCCGCCTCCACCGAGATCTGCTTGACGCCGGTGCCGTCGTAGCCCCGCCGCTGCATGAGGTGCGAGGCGGCGGCGACGATGCGCTCGCGGGTGCCGGGGGCGCCGTCGGGCGCCGCTGCCTTGGTCATCACACCGCCATCGTACTGAATAGAACGTTCGCTCTAGAGTCTGCTATGGTCTCCCGACCGAATAGAACGTTCGTTTTAGAGAGGTGCAGACAATGGAAGAGAACCCCGCCCCCGTCACCGTCATCGGCCTGGGCCCCATGGGCGCCGCCATGGCCCGCGCCTTCCTGGACCGCGGCCACACCGTCACCGTGTGGAACCGCACCGCGGCCAAGGCCGAGCCCCTGGTCGCCCTGGGCGCGACCGCCGCGCCGACCGTCGCCGACGCGCTGCGCGCCAACGAGCTGGCCGTCCTCAGCCTCACCGACTACGCCGCCGTGTACGACCTGCTCACCCCGGCCGCGGACGCCCTGGCCGGGCGGGTGATCGTCAACCTGAGCTCCGACACCCCCGACCGTGCCCGCGAGGCCTCCGCCTGGCTCGCCGGGCACGGCGCGCACCACCTGACCGGCGGGGTGCAGGCGGACCCCTCCGGCATCGGCGCGCCGGGGACCTCCACGTTCTACAGCGGCCCCCGCGAGGTCTTCGACCGGTACGCGGACACCCTGTCCGTCCTCACCGGGACCGATTACCGGGGCGAGGACCCGGCGCTGGCCCCGCTCCACTACCAGCTGGGAATGGACCTCTTCTGGACCGGCCTCGCCGGGTGGCTGCACAGTGTGGCCGTCGCCCGGGCGCACGGGGTCAGCGCGCAGGAGTTCCTGCCCCAGGCCGCCTCCACCGCCGCCTCTCTGGAGCAGATGTTCCGCTTCTACAGTCCCCGCGTCGACGCCGGTGAGCACGGCGGCGACGCCGAACGCCTCTCCATGGCGGCGGCGAGCATCGAGCACGTCGTGGACACGGCCGACCGGGCCGGGGTGGACCCGGCGCTGCCGGCGGCGGTCCTGGCGCTGGCCCGGGCCGGGGTCGACCGCGGCCACGCCGATGAGAGCCTCACCTCTCTCCTGCACCTGCTGCACCGCGCGTGAGGGAGGACCCGCCCGCGAAACCGGAGCCACGGGCCGCCCCACCCGGTTCGACGTGAGGAAACCCCCTCGTGGGCGCCACTTAACCGGGACGGACGGGTCGTGTACCCTCAATACGCAACGGCCCCTGTCGCTGCCTTGCGCCAGGGGTTCATCCATGTTCGGGGTCGGGAACACCCCGGTCAGGTGTCGAGCGAAAAGGTAGTGACCAATGCCGGCGATCACGCTCGTGGGTGCCCAGTGGGGCGACGAGGGCAAGGGCAAGGCGACCGACCTTGTGGGCGACCGCGTGGACTACGTGGTCCGCTACCAGGGCGGCAACAACGCCGGGCACACGGTGGTCATCGGCGACCAGAAATACGCCCTGCACCTGCTGCCGTCGGGCATCCTCTCGCCGAACGTGGTCCCGGTCATCGCCAACGGCGTCGTGATCGACCCGGGCGTCCTCTTCGAGGAGCTGGACGGGCTCGACGCCCGCGGCGTCGACACCTCGCGCCTGCTCATCTCCGCCAACGCGCACCTGATCATGCCCTACCACCGGGCCCTGGACCGGGTCAGCGAGCGCTTCCTGGGCAAGGGCCGGATCGGCACCACCGGGCGCGGCATCGGCCCGACCTACGCCGACAAGGTGTCCCGCCAGGGCGTGCGAGTGCAGGACATGTTCGACCCCAAGATCCTGCGCAAGAAGATCGAGCTGGCCCTCAACGACAAGAACCAGCTCCTCACCAAGGTCTACAACCGGCGCGCCCTGGAGGCCGAGCCGATCATCGAGGAGTACCTCGGCTACGCCGAGAAGATCCGCCCCTTCGTGGCGGACACCTCGCTGATCCTCAACCGGGCGCTGGACGACGGCAAGACCGTCTACCTGGAGGGCTCGCAGGGCACCCTGCTGGACATCGACCACGGCACCTACCCGTTCGTCACGTCCTCCTCGCCCACCGCGGGCGGCGCGGCCGCCGGGTCGGGCATCGGCCCCACCCGCATCACCAAGGTCGTCGGCATCCTCAAGGCCTACACCACCCGCGTCGGCTCGGGCCCCTTCCCGACCGAGCTGCTCGACGAGCAGGGCGCCTGGCTGCGCACCCAGGGCCACGAGTACGGGGTCACCACCGGCCGCGACCGCCGCTGCGGCTGGTTCGACGCGCCCATCGCCCGGTACGCGACCCGCGTCAACGGCATCACCGACTTCTTCCTGACCAAGCTCGACGTGCTCACCGGCCTGGAGCGCATCCCGGTCTGCGTCGCCTACGACGTCGACGGGGTCCGCCACGACGAGATCCCGATGACCCAGACCGACTTCCACCACGCGACGCCGGTCTACGAGTACCTCGACGGCTGGTCGGAGGACATCACCGGAGCCCGGGAATTCGACGAACTTCCCAAGAACGCCCAGGCGTACGTGCGTACCCTGGAGGAGATGGCCGGAGCGCCGGTCTCCGCCATCGGGGTCGGCCCCGGCCGCGACCAGACCCTCGAGCTGCGGTCCCTGGTCTGACCGGCGCCCGCCTGTCCGCTGTCCGTCCTCCCACACGAAGAGGCCCCCAGTAGTGAAAGCCCTCGTCCTCGGCGGCGGAGGCCGCGAGCACGCCCTCGTCCGCGCGCTGTCCCTCGACCCGGGTGTCACCGACATCCACTGCGCCCCGGGCAACCCGGGGATCTCGGAGCTGGCCGAGAACCACGTGATCAACGTGACCGACGGACTGGCGGTGACCGAGCTGGCCGCGCGCATCCGGGCGGAGCTGGTCGTCATCGGCCCGGAGGCGCCGCTGGTGGCCGGGGTTGCCGACGCGCTGCGCGAGCGCGGCATCCCGGTGTTCGGCCCGGACCGGGAGGCCGCCCGGCTGGAGGGCTCCAAGGCGTTCGCCAAGGAGGTCATGGAGACGGCGGGCGTGCCCACCGCCAAGGCCAGGGTGTGCCGCTCGGCGGGCCAGGTGTCCGAGGCGCTCGACGAGTTCGGCGCCCCCTACGTGGTCAAGAACGACGGCCTGGCGGCGGGCAAGGGCGTCGTCGTCACCGACGACCGGGCGCTGGCCGAGCGGCACGCGCGCGAGTGCGGCCGGGTCGTCATCGAGGAGTACCTCGACGGCCCGGAGGTGTCGCTGTTCGTGCTGAGCGACGGCGTCCACGCGCTGCCGCTGCTGCCGGCCCAGGACTTCAAGCGGGCCTACGACGGCGACCAGGGCCCCAACACCGGCGGCATGGGCGCCTACGCCCCGCTGCCGTGGGCCCCCGCCGGCCTGGTGGACCAGGTCATGGAGTCGGTCGTGCGGCCGACCCTCCAGGAGATGAACCGGCGCGGCACCCGCTACCAGGGCCTGCTGTACGTGGGCCTGGCGCTCACCTCCAAGGGCCCGCGCGTGGTCGAGTTCAACGCCCGCTTCGGCGACCCGGAGACCCAGGTGGTGCTGGACCGGCTGGCCACCCCGATCGGCGCGGTCCTCCAGGCCACCGACACCTCCGGGCTGAAGGGCATCGGCTCCCTCCAGTGGAAGCCGGGCGCCGCGGTCACCGTCGTGGTGTCCGCCGAGAACTACCCGGGCGACCCGGTCAAGGGCGACGCCATCAGCGGCCTGGACGCGGCGAACGCCGTCGAGGGCGCCTACGTGCTGCACGCCGGGACCTCCTGGAGCGGGGCCCGCGACGTGGTCTCCTCGGGCGGCCGGGTGCTCAGCGTGGTGGGCACCGGCGCCGACCTGGCGCGGGCGCGCGAGAGCGCCTACGCCGCGGTGTCCCGGATCGAGCTGCGCGGTTCGTTCCACCGGACCGACATCGCCGAGCGGGCCGCCGCCGAGCTGTAGCGGCGGACCCGCACCGTAGAAACGAAGGACTCCCATGAGCGGTTTCGTCGTCCGGCCCGAGCCGGTCCGGGTCGAGGGCCTGACCCATCTGCACACCGGCAAGGTCCGCGACCTGTACACCACCGGGTCCGGCGAGCTGGTGATGGTGGCCAGCGACCGGCTCTCCGCGTTCGACTGGGTGCTGCCCACCGAGATCCCGGGCAAGGGCCGGCTGCTGACGCAGCTGTCCCTGTGGTGGTTCGACCGGGTCGCCGACCTGGTCCCCAACCACGTGGTGTCGGACGTGCCGCCGCAGGGCGCGCCCGCCGACTGGGCCGGGCGGACCCTGGTGTGCCGCAGGTTGGACATGGTGCCGGTGGAGTGCGTGGCCCGCGGCTACCTGACCGGTTCCGGCCTCGCCGAGTACCGGGTGGACGGCACCGTGTGCGGGGTGCCGCTGCCGGAGGGCCTGGTCGACGGCTCGGAGCTGGCAGAGCCGGTCTTCACCCCGGCCACCAAGGCCGAGGTGGGCGACCACGACGAGAACGTGTCGTTCGAGACGGTCGCGGCCCGGCACGGCGCCGAGCTGGCCGGCGCGCTGCGCGACCTCACCCTGCGCGTGTACACGCGCGGCCGCGAGGTGGCACGCGAGCGCGGCGTGCTGCTGGCCGACACCAAGTTCGAGTTCGGCCGCGACACCGACGGCGCGCTGGTGCTGGCCGACGAGGTGTTCACCCCGGACTCGTCCCGGTACTGGCCCGCGGACGAGTGGGCGCCGGGCGGCCCGCAGCCGTCCTTCGACAAGCAGGTGGTCCGCGACTGGCTGACCTCTGCGGAGTCGGGCTGGGACCGCGCCGCGGACGCCCCGCCGCCGGAGCTCCCCGAGTCGGTGGTGGAGCACACGCTCGGCCGCTACACGGAGATCTTCCGTCGGCTCACCGGATCCGAACCGAAGCTTTGACACGGCGCGGGCGAGTGATTCCGGGCACGCTGGTCTCGGAATGGTCGCCTGAAGCGCGTATGGTGGTGGGGTCGTATGCGGCACCTGTCCGGTGTCCGGCCATGCATACGGCCTCCCCACACCTACCCTGGTCTTTTCCGTTGGACGAGTACCTCTTTGGCCGTTTCACGGGACTCTCTGCCCGATCTGCGGGTATACCACGTTCTGGACCGGTCCGGGCCGGAGGGTGCTATAGAGTCATCGCGAACACACCGGTTCGCTGGCCGTGCAGGTCACACACGAGTTCGTCGAACGTTCCAGGGGAAACCCGCGTCTAAAACGCACATAGGCGAAACCCGACGAGGGTGACCTTTTTTCACATCTGCCTCACAAAGGAGCACATGAGCATGGGCCAGGAGGTTCGTTACCGCGTCCGCGGCGGACGCCCCCTCAGTGGTACGGCGTTCATCCAGGGCGCGAAGAACGCCGTCCTGCCGATGATCGGAGCCGCTCTCCTTGCGGCCAAGGGTCGTACGGTGCTGCGCAACGTCCCCGTCATCGAGGATGTCTACCGCTCCCTCGAACTCGCCGAGCACATCGGCGCCAAGGTCGAGTTCCACGAGGCGGAGCGAACCGTGGTCATCGACGCCTCCGGGCTCAACGACCCCGAGCGGGCCGTTCTCCCGGCCGAGATCGCGTCGCGCTTCCGCGGCTCGGTGCTCTTCGTCCCGGCGCTGATGCACCGCACCGGCCGCGCCCGCATCGAGGGCGTCGGCGGGTGCAACCTGGGCAGCCGCAACCTGGACTTCCACTACCGGGGCTTCGCGCGCCTGGGCGCCGAGGTCACCGAGGACCCCGAGCGCAACCACATCAACGTCGAGGCCTCCAACCTCCGCGGCGGTCGCCTGTACCTGGACACCCCGTCCCACACCGGCACCGAGAACCTCATCATGGCCGCGGTCCTGGCCCCCGGCACCACGGTGATCGAGCACGCCGCGCTGGAGCCCGAGGTCCTGGACGTCATCGCGTTCCTCACCGCCATGGGCGCCAAGATCACCGGCGGCGGCACCGGCCTCATCACGGTCCAGGGCGTCGAGGAGCTCACCGCGGTCGAGCACACGATCATGTCGGACCGCATCGACGCGGGCGTGTTCGCGATGACCGTCGCGGCCACCGGCGGCGAGGTCAGCCTGGTCGGGGCCAACCTGGACCACCTGGGCGTGGCCCGCTGGAAGCTCGAGCAGATGGGCGTCGAGTTCTCCCAGGAGGGCGCGGTCCTGCACGTGACCCGCGACCCGTCCGTGCCGCTGCGCCCGATCAACGCGGTCACCTCGCCGTTCCCGGGCTTCGCCACCGACCTGCAGTCGCCGCTCATGGCCCTGGCCACCCTGGCCGAGGGTGAGAGCTACATCCACGAGGCGATCTACGACGGCCGCTTCGCGCTGGCCGACGAGCTCAACAAGATGGGCGCCAAGATCGAGGTCGAGGGCACCCGCGCCATCGTGCACGGCCCGACCCACCTGCGCGGCACCGAGGTGATCGCCCACGACCTGCGCACCGGCGCGGCCCTGGTTCTCGCCGGACTGGTCGCCGAAGGTGAGACAATCGTTGCGCCTGGTTATCTGGTGGACCGCGGTCACGCTCAGTTCGCGACGCGACTCGCCGCGCTAGGTGCCGACGTGGAGCGCGTCGTCGTCTCGTAGCGGGTCGAAAGCGCAGTTCAAGCCGGGGTGGGAGCCCGTCTCCCACCCGGGCTTTCGGCGTTGATATGGAAAACGATCTTCTTTGGCCCCGCACAATGGGTACGATCTCGGCAATCATGCCGTGACAGAGATCGGGTCGGGAAACCAGTGGGCGCACATAGTGAAGAGCGTGGAATGGTAGCGGGGAGCAACCCGAGGTGAGTGCCCAGCGTACTGGCGATTTGACGATCGGCGTCATAGGGCCCCATGAGGTGGTCGAACGGGTCATGCTCATGGGTCCTGGGTCCACGGGACCCCTCAACGCCAGACTCATCGCCGCCGCATACCGAGATGAGCAAGAGGCGACGGACAAGGTCGTCAGGCTGGGTTCGGCGATCGACGCGTACCTGTTCGCCAGCCCGGTTCCCTACGAGTTCGCGCGGAAGGCCGGCGTGCTGACGATGCCCGCCACCTACGTGCCGCTCGGGGGCGCCAGCCTGCACGAGGCCCTGCTCCGTGCCACCCTGGACGAGCGCTACGACCCGACCAGAGCCAGTCTGGACGTGCTCAGCCGCGCCGACGTCGTCGAGGCCTACTCCGAGGTCGACCTCCCCGTGGACGGCATCCACGTCCACGAGGAACTGACCAACACCGCCCAGCTCACCTCGTTCCACGAGGGCCTGTGGCGGCGCAAGGCCACCAAGATGGCGATCACCTGCGTGCGCGGGGTCGCCGAGCGACTGGAGGCGATCGGCGTCCCGGTGATCCGGCTGCGGCCGACCAACGCCGGGGTGCGCAGCGCGCTGCAGACGGCCGGCCTGCTGGGCGCCCACCACCGGCTGGAGGAGGCGCAGCTGGGCGTGGTCGTGGTCGACGTGCCGACGCTGCGGGACTCCTCGCGGCGGTCCACGCCCCGCTACTGGCGGGAGGAGCTACGGCTGTCGCTGCACCGGCTGCTGCTCCAGGAGGCCCACCGGATCAACGCCACGGCGCACCGTCTGGACGATCATTCGTTCATGATCACCGCGACCCGGGGGTCGCTCGTCACGGCGACCGAGGGGTTCCGGCAGCCGCCGTTCGTGGAGCGCATCAAGGCGGAGCTCGGGATCGCCATCGAGGTGGGCATCGGCATGGGACGCACCACCCAGGACGCCGAGGCGCACGCCCGTGCGGCCCTGAACCGCGCTCAGGCGTCCCGTCAGAGCTTCGCGGTGGACCGGGAGGGTCGTTCCCTGGTCCCGGCCCAGCGCGCGCCCTCACGGCAGTCCTCCGAACCGCTGCGCACCAAGGGCCGTGAGACTCTGATTCGGCTTTCGGAGAAGATCGCGGAAGAGGACGGCCCCCTCGTCGTCGACGCGGAGAACGCCGGACGGATGCTCGGCGTCACCTCCCGGACCGCGCGCCGGCTCCTGCGCACCCTCGTGGAGGAGGGGCTCGCCTGGCCCCTGCCCCCCAACCGCACACTCCAGCCGGGGCGCCCCCGCCAGCTGTACCGGCTCATCGTGGAGAAGCTCGACAAGGACGCGGCCGGCAAGTAGCCGCACCGCGGCCCGCACCCCCGTATCGGGGCGCCTTCCCCCCTGGGAGGCGCCCCTCCCGTTCTCCAGCGCCCCGCCGGGGACGCCTCTCGGGAACGGCCGGGGCGCCGCCCGCAGCGGACGACGCCCCGAGGGTCACACGCCTCAGCGGCGCTTCGGGTACTCGCGGGCGACGCCGAGGAAGACGTCGTTCTCCTCCGGGGTGCCCAGGCTGACGCGGGCGCCCTCGCCCTCGAAGGGGCGCACGGAGACGCCGGCCTTCGCGCACTCGGCGGCGAAGTCCAGGGTGTCCCCGTCCAGGCGCAGCCACACGAAGTTGGCCTCGGTGGGCGGCACGGTCCACCCGGCGTCCAGCAGGGCCCCGCGCACGCGCTCGCGCTCGGCGACGGTGGCGTCCACCCGCTCCAGCAGCTCGCCCTCGGCCTCCAGGGAGGCGATGCCCGCGGCCTGGGCCAGGTGGTTGACCGCGAACGGCACCAGGGTCTTGCGGACGGCGGCGACCACCGGCGGGTGGCCGACCAGGAAGCCCAGGCGCACCGCGGCCAGGCCGTAGGCCTTGGAGAAGGTGCGCAGGACGGCCACGTTGGGCCGGTCGCGGTACAGGGAGACGCCGTCGGGCACCTGCGGGTCGCGCACGTACTCGCGGTAGGCCTCGTCGAGGATCACCAGCACGTGCTCGGGGACCCGGTCCAGGAAGGCGGTCAGCTCCGCCTCGCGCACGGTGGTGCCGGTGGGGTTGTTGGGGTTGCAGACCAGCACCATGCGGGTGTTCTCGGTGACGGCGTCGAGGATCGCGTCGAGGTCGTGGGTCTCCTCGCGCAGCGGCACCCGCACGGAGGTCACCCCCGCCAGCTCGGCGAGCAGCGGGTAGGCCTCGAAGGAGCGCCAGGCGTAGACGACCTCGGCGCCCGGCTCGCCGACGGCCTCCAGCAGCTGCTGGAGCAGGCCGACCGAGCCCGCGCCCAGGCCGATGTGGTCCTCGGGGACGTCCAGGCGGCGGGCCAGCGCCGCGGTCAGCTCGGCCGCGCCCGGGTCGGGGTAGCGGTTGAGGTCCCCGGCGGCGCGGGCGATCGCCTCGCGCACCGACGGGAGCGGTCCGTACGGGCTCTCGTTGGAGGACAGCTTGATGGATCGCCCGTCGGGCCCGATGACCTTCCTGCCCGGCTTGTAGGCGGGGATGCTCCCCAGCACCGACCGCAGATATGGCGATTTCGACTCCGACACCATTGTCCTTCCTCAATACTTTGTGCTAACCCCGCGCCACGCTCAGCGATCCCGTGTGCGGGTCGGTCACCGCTCCCAGCGGAAATATCGCACAATTGAGGAGACAACACCATGCGCTCGCGTCCGGAACCCGCCACGACGGTTCAGATCGCCGCTGGTCAGAGCCGCTCACGTGACAGCGGCCGACAGCCCGTCCGATCATGGGGCGTCTTCGCGTGCCTGCCCCTCGTCCTCGCCCTGGGCGCCTGCGGCGGCCCCACCGAGGAGGGCACCGGTGACCAGGCCGAGGCCGCCGCGCTGCTGCACGACGCCCAGCTCGTCTCGTTCGAGGGCGCCGAGATCATGCCCGAGGGCAGCGAGGCCGGCGTCTACTCCGAGCTGGTCACGGTGCAGTACAGCGAGCAGGTGCGGGCCTCCACCGAGCTCGACAAGCCCGACTGCCTGGACGCCGCCAACCGGTGGGCCGACGCCGAGGCGGTGCAGGCCGCACCGGCCTCCCTGACCTCCTACGAGTGGGACCGGGGCTCGCTCACCCACCTCCTGGTCCGGCTGGACGAGGAGGGGGCGGCCGCGGCGATCGCCTCGCGGCCGCCCGCCGGCTGCGACACCTACACCGCCACCTACGAGGACGGCACCTCCTCCGGCTACGAGGTGCGCGACCTCGCGGAACTGCCGACGCTGGGCGACGAGTCGCGCGGCTTCGCCGTGGACGTGGACACCGACGGCGAGCGCAACCACATGTACAGCGTCATGTACCGCAACGGCGACCTGGTCGGCACCACCTCGATCATGGGACCGGGGGCCCTGGAGGACTACCAGGAGATGCTGGTGGAGTTCACCCGCGCCTCCGTGGACCGCCAGCAGGAGAAGCTCGGTTAGCGGGTCACGCCCCGCCGCGGCCGCCGGCCACCTCCGCCTCCAGGTCCTCGCTCGGCCAGGCGTCGGAGCGCCCCGAGGGGTTCTCCAGCGCCTTGCCCAGGCTCGCGGCCTCCCTGGCCTCGTCCCGGCGCCGGGCGTCCAGCCGCGCCGCCCGGCGCGGGCCGGGCAGCCTGCGCGGCGGCCCCTGGAGCTCGCGGTCGGACACCGCGCCGAAGGACGCCACGGACGTACCGCTCCCCCGGTCCACCACGGCCGCGCGCACGGCGGTGCGCCGCCGCCCGCCGATGCGCACCGCGAAGACCACGTCCACGCGGGTGCCGTGCCGCAGCCCGTCGTAGCGCAGGAAGCGGTGGCAGCCGTGGCGCCAGGTGTCGAGCGGCTCGGTGTCGAGCAGCATCGGCCTGTTGGTGCGCCACACGTCGCTGCGGCGGAGCCTGCGCCAGACCGCGCGCTCGGAGACCTCCCGCAGCTCGCAGGGCTCGCGGTGCCGCAGCCGGGCGGCGGTCCCGCGGAGTTCGGGGCTGAGCGCGGCCAGCAGGAGCAGCTCGGCGCCCAGCACGGCGGCGTGCGCCGGGCCCGCGCCCAGGACCGCCTGCCAGGCGGTGGGCTCCAGGCCCAGGGTGAGCAGGGCCGCGGCCGACAGCAGCCCGGCCCGGGTCAGGGTGCGCCACCCGATGGGCGCCCGGCTGAGCCCGCCGAAGCACCCGCAGCCCGCCTCCGGGTCGCGGCGGCGGACCAGCAGCAGCACGGCGACGGACGCGGCGAACACCAGGGCGGTGAGCAGCCGGACCGCCTCTCCGGGCACCCCGGAGAGCAGGACCAGCCCTGCGGCCAGTGCGGCCTCCAGCAGCCCGGTGCCGAGCACCGCGGGGCGGCGCAGGCGCGCGGGCAGCAGGACCGAGAGCCCCGAGGACGCGTCCCGGGAGCCGAGCTTGGTGAGCGCGCCGAACAGCAGCAGTACCGCCAGGAGCGGCAGCTGGACCTCTCTCAGCGCCTGGAGGATCTCCGCCGACATGTCACACCTCTCCGTCGTGGACCGTGACGGTCGCGTTGAAGCAGCCGTCCTCCAGCCGCCCGCCCAGGGCGACGAAGGAGGTCATGGTGAGGGAGGCCAGCCGTCCGGCCCCCTGGCCGCCGCAGGTGGGGCACAGGTCGCACACCCAGCTGTCAGCGGCGGCGCAGTCGATGACGGGCAGGGCGGCGGCCTCGCGGGTGCAGTCGTTGCGCAGGCCCACCACGGCCCCGGTGGACAGCAGCGGCAGGGGCACGCAGGAGGTGCGCCGGTCGCAGTCCCGGGTGTGGCCGGCCCGGTCGATCGCCGGGTAGGCCAGGCCGGTGGCGTGGGCGCGCGGGTCCAGGTGCGAAGCGCGCCCCCAGGCGGGGTCGTACCAGGTAGCAATGCCGCTCAGGGTGGCGGAGAACTCGCCGGTGGGCGGACGCCGGGGCGTCGCGGCCAGCGGGTAGGGCGGCTGGGTGGTGGCCGGGCGCACCGCCCAGACCGCTCCGTCACGCCAGACGCCGACCGCGTCGAACAGGTACCCGGATTCCAGGCGCGGGTGGCGCACGGAGATGCGGCCCGAGGCGCGGTAGGGGATGACCACGGTAAGGCGGGGGCGGCCGTGCCCGGTGTCGATCTCCAGGGTGTCGTCGTGGTGGTCGGTGATCACGCCGGTGGCGCGGGCCGCCTGCGCCCAGACCCGTTCGGCGACCAGGCGCCCGTCGTGCGAGCAGCGGACGACGGCGTCGTCGCCCGGCCGCAGCTCGGTGGGCCGGACCTCGCCGCCGCGCCAGAACGAGGTGACGCGTTCGTAGAGGAAGCGCTCCTCCCCCGCGGGTGTGGCCAGGCAGAGCATGTAGGAGGTGGCGTCGACGACGACGCCGCGGGCCACCCGGCCGCCGAGCGGTGTGGGCTCGGGCGCGGTGTCGGGGCCCAGGAGCGCCGCGGTGAACCGTGCGCGATCTTGGTGTTTGTCCGTCATCACTGACATGTCGTTCGCATCCCCCTGTCGCCCGACTCGTCCTACAGTGCCCATTCTCCGGATGACGGGGCCGAGTCACGGCTCACACGCCGGAACCCGGCGGTTCATGTCGACCGCATGTCCCGATCATTGCCAAGAGCGACGCATCGGACGCCTTGTGTGACCAAAGAAGAACTCCACGTCAACCGCCCCACAAGCGCTGGCACCGTGTGCGATCTTCCGGGTGCAGGCTGTGGCCGCAGGGCCGCAGCGGACCCATGGAACGAGAGAGAGCCCCGCAGATGCACACGAGCCTCCGTGCCGCCACCGTCGCCGTCGCCGTCCCGCTGCTCCTGGTCGGCCTGTCCTCCCCCGCCTCCGCCGCCGAGCTGGCCCCCGTCGCCGCCGCCGTCGACCACCTGGTGGCGGCGACCGCCGACCAGCTCGCCCTGAGCGGAACCCTGGCCTCCCTGGGCCTGTAGCCCCCCCCGGGGGCGGGCGCGCGGGCGCGGCGGGACGCGGAGGCGGCCCCGCCGCGCCGTTTGTCAGCGCGTGGCACCCAGGTTCCCGGGAGTTTGCGCTCACTGTGTGAGAGTTGTGCCCACAGGCCGATGCCGAGCGAGGCGAAGGGCGGTGGACACGTGGCAGGCACCAAGCAGACCCCCCGGTACGAGGAGTTCAGCAGCTACGTGGCCGAGCGCGGCCCCGCCCTGCTGCGCATGGCCCGCTCCATCACCGGCAGCCACAACGACGCCGAGGACCTGCTCCAGGCCGCCCTGGTCAAGACCTTCCTGTCCTGGGACCGCATCAGCGACCCGCGCGCCCGCGACGGGTACGTGCGCCGGGCCATGGTCAACGCCCGGATCTCCGAGTGGCGCCGCAGCAGGCTGGACGTGTACCCCACCGACGAGATCCCCGAGCAGCGGGTGGACGACCCCACCTGGCGCAGCGACCTCGCCGACGTGGTGCGCCGGTCCATCGACAAACTGCCCGACCGCCAGCGCACCACCGTCATCCTCCGCTACTACGAGGACCTCACCGAGGTCCAGATCGCCGAGCGCATGGGCGTCACCCTCGGCACCGTCAAGAGCACCCTCTCGCGCGCCGTGCACCGGCTGCGCAGGGACGCCGACCTCATCATCGAACGCACCACCGGCTGACACCCGGGACGCTCACCCGCGCTCCCGCGCCGCACCGCCGAGGAAGAGCGCGCTGACGAGCACGCCCACCAGGACGAGCGCCGCGTTCACCCCGATGGCCCAGGTCAGACCGCCGAGCGTCGCGGCGGCGCCGGTGCCGACCATCGCGGAGGCGGCCACGGCGCTCATGATCGGCGTGCCCATGGTGATGCCGATCTGCTGGGTCATCGTGGCCAGCCCGGTGGCCAGCCCCTGCTCGCCGTCGGGCAGCCCGGAGGTGGCGGTGACCATGAACCCGACGATGACCAGCATGTTGCCCACCCCGCCCACGAAGGTCGCGGCCAGGAGCAGGGGCATGCTCCCCTGGTCGGCCCCCAGGAACAGCAGGGCGAAGGTCGCCGCGCTCTGCACCGCTCCGCCGGTGAGCAGCGCGGCCCTGGCGGAGGCCGCGCCGATGACGCGCGGGGCGAGGACGCCGCCCAGGACGGTGCCCGCGCCCAGGACCGCGAAGGACAGGCCCGCCGCCAGCGGGCTGAAGCCCAGCACGTTCTGCAGGTAGAGGGTGAGCAGGAAGACCAGCGATGTCTCGGTGAGGAACGCTATGAACCCGGCGATGTTGCCCCAGGCCACCGTGCGGCGGCGCAGGATGCGGATCGGCACCAGCGGGGACCGGGCCTTGGACTCCACCAGGGCGAACAGGGCCAGCAGCACCGCGCCGGCCGCCAGGGACCCCCAGGTGAGCGGCGCGGACCAGCCCGCCTCGCCGGCCTGCGAGAAGCCGTGGACCACGGCGAGCAGGCCGAGGGTGACCAGCACGGCGCCCGGGGCGTCGAGCCGGGGCCGCCGCTCCGGCAGGGACTCCCCGATCACGATCGGGGCGACGACCAGCACCACCAGGGCCACCGGGACGTTGACGAAGAACGCCCACCGCCACGACAGCAGGTCGGCGAGCAGGCCGCCCAGGACCGCGCCGGTGGTGAACCCCGCCGACATCAGCGCCCCGTTGAGGCCCAGTGCCCGCTCCCGCAGCGGCCCCTCCGGGAAGGAGGTGGTGAGCAGGGACAGGCCCGCCGGGGTGACCGCGGCGGTGGCCAGGCCCTGGAAGACGCGGGCGGCGATCAGCACCTCGGGGGTGGTGGCGAACCCGCCCGCCAGGGAGGACAGGCCCAGGACGGCGAGACCGCCCAGGAAGAGGCGCCGACGCCCGAACAGGTCCGCGATCCGGCCGAAGAGCAGGGTGAAGCCCGCCGCGCACAGCGCGAACGCGGTGGCGATCCACTGGAGGTTCGCGAGCGTGAAGCCCAGCCCGTCGCCGATGACGGGCAGCGCCACGTTGAGAATGGAGAAGTCGACGGCCAGCATGAACTGCGCCGACAGCAGGAGTACCAGGATGACGGTCATGCGCGGTGTCAGCCGCGCCGGTGCGGCCGCTGGCGCGGACGCGCCGGTGTTCACGGACATGGGATCCCTCCTCGGGTTCGCAGCAACCCTCGTCCGCGTGCGGCGGCGGAGCCAGGACGCCGTCGTGGGCAGTCCCCGCGAGGGTGGTCACGACGTGACCACCCTGGGGGCGCCGCGGGCGGAAGAAGCCCCGTCGGCGGGGGGTTCGGAATGAGCGACCGCGCAGAAACGTCGGAGAGGACGACCATGGCCCCCCGCGCATCCGAACTCGGTGACTTCCTCCGGGCCCGCCGCGCCGCGCTGCGGCCCGAGGACGTGGGCCTGACCCCCTACGGCGAACGCCGACGGGTGCCCGGCCTGCGGCGGGAGGAGCTGTGCCTGCTCGCGGGGGTGAGCGTCACCCACTACACGCGGCTGGAACAGGGGCGCGGCACCCGGGTGTCGCGCGAGGTCCTGACCGCGATCGCGCGGGCCCTGCGCCTGGACGAGGACGAGATCTCGCACCTGATGGACCTGGCCGCGCCCGCCCGGCGGCCCGCGCAGCCCCGGCCCGAGCACGCCGGCGACTCGGCGCGGCAGCTGATCAACGCGATGGCGCAGGTCCCGGCGCTGATCCTGGATCGCCGCAACGACGTCCTGGCCTGGAACGGGCTCGGCCACGCCCTGCTGGGAGGGCACCTGGACCCCGGGGACCCGGACCTGCCCGCACACCGCCCCAACCTCACCCGGATGCTGTTCCTGGAGGAGCACATGCGCGACCTCTACGGGGAGCACTGGCCGGAGGAGGCGACGCTGGCGGTGGCCTCGCTGCGGCTGACCGCGGGACGCAACCCCGACGACCGCAGGCTCGCCGAGCTGGTCGGCCGGCTCGCGGTGCAGAGCGGGGAGTTCGCCGAGCGCTGGGCCCGGCACCCGGTGCGGACCTGCACGTCGGGGACCAAGCGGATGGACCACCCGGTGGTGGGCCGCCTGGAGCTGGCCTTCGAGACCCTCCAGATCCCCAAGAGCCCCGGACAGCGGCTCATCGCCTACAGCGCGGCACCGGGCAGCCCCTCGGAGCGGGCACTGCGCGACCTGCTGCCGCAGGGTCGCCCGGACGCCGAGGAGCGGCCGCGCGCCGTCCTCTCGGCCGTGGCCTCCCGGGGGTGAGGCGGACCCCTCCCCGGATTCGTTTTGCACAGCGGCCCCCCGTGTCTGTACCCTTATGGCAGCCAGGAGGATTCGCCTAGTCAGGTCTATGGCGCCGCACTGCTAATGCGGTTTGGGTTTACGCCCATCCGGGGTTCAAATCCCCGATCCTCCGCGCTCCGGCCCGGGGCCCCTCGCACGAGGGGCCCCGGGTCTTTTTCGTGCCCCGGGCGGCCCGGCGGACGGCCCCGGTCCCGGCGGCGGATCCGCGGCGTCTCGGCTCCCACCGCGTGTGCCGCCCGGTTCTCCGCGGTTCCGCACCCATACTGTGTGCCACCTGCCGATGGCGCCCGAGGCCGCACCGCAGCAGGAGTCCACCTGTCGGTGCGGGGCGCCGACGGCGCCGTGCCGCGACGAGAGAGGTGGTCTCCCGTGCCGTCGAGGGATCCGATCGCAGAGCCCTGGGGGTCGCGCACCCCCTACGGCCCGGGCCGGCGGTGGCCGGCGCGGGTCGACCTCCACCTCGCCGAAGGGGTGGGGCCCGAGGACGTCGACCGCTGGGTCCCGTCCGCGTCGATCCTGCACTCCAACGGCGACGCGCTGGACATCGCCGTGAAGGACGGCCGGATCGTCGGGGTGCGGGGCCGCGGGGAGGACCGGGTGAACCGCGGGCGCCTGGGCCCCAAGGACCTCTACGGCTGGCAGGCCAACCACTCCCCCGACCGGCTCACCCGCCCCCTGGTACGCCGCGGCGGGAAGCTGGTCGAAACCGACTGGGACACCGCGATGGGCCTCGTGGTGGAGCGCAGCAGGCGGCTGCTCGACGAACAGGGCGCCTCCGCCCTGGGCTTCTACACGAGCGGCCAGCTCTTCCTGGAGGAGTACCTCACCCTCGCCGCCATCGCCCACGGGGCGATCGGGACCAACCACCTGGACGGCAACACGCGGCTGTGCACCGCCACGGCCGCCACCGCGCTGAAGGCGTCGTTCGGCTGCGACGGGCAGCCGGGGTCCTACGGCGACATCGACCACGCCGACGTCATCGCGCTGTACGGCCACAACATGGCCGAGACGCAGACGGTGCTGTGGTCCCGCGTCCTCGACCGGCTGGCCGGGCCGAACCCGCCCCGGCTGCTGTGCGTGGACCCCAGGCCGACTCCGGTGGCCGCGCACTCGGCGGTGCACCTGGCGCCCCGGCCGGGCACCAACGTCGCCCTGATGAACGCGATCCAGCACGAGCTCATCCGGACCGGCCGGGTGGACCACGCCTATGTCAGGGACCACACCGTCGGCTACGGGGAACTGGTCCGGGTGACGGACGACTACCCGCCCGAGCGCGCCGCCGAGATCTGTGGCCTGCCCGCGGAGCGCATCCGGGAGGCCGCCGCGCTGCTGGGCGGCGCCGAACGGCTCCTGTCGACCGTGCTCCAGGGCTTCTACCAGTCGAACCAGGCCACCGCGGCGGCCGTGCAGGTCAACAACGTCCACCTGCTGCGCGGCATGCTGGGCCGACCCGGGGCGGGCGTACTCCAGATGAACGGCCAGCCGACCGCGCAGAACACCCGTGAGTGCGGTGCCGACGGCGACCTGACGGGCTTTCGCAACTGGAACAACGACGCGCACATCTCCGACCTCGCCGCCGCCTGGAACCTGGACCCCATGCGGATCCCGCACTACGCCCCGCCCACGCACGCCATGCAGATCATGCGCTACGCGGAGAAGGGGTCGATCCGCTTCCTGTGGATCAGCGCGACCAACCCGGCGGTGTCGCTGCCCGAGCTGCGCAGGATCCGCGAGACCCTCGCCCGCCGGGAGCTGTTCCTGGTGGTCCAGGACGTCTTCATGACGGAGACGGCCGAGCTCGCCGACGTGGTCCTGCCCGCCGCGACCTGGGGCGAGAAGACCGGTACGTTCACCAACAGCGACCGCACCGTGCACCTGTCCGAGAAGGCCGTGGAGCCGCCGGGCGAGGCCCGGACGGACCTGGACATCTTCCTCGACTACGCGCGGCGGATGAACTTCCGGGACGCCGACGGGCGGCCCTTCCCGCAGTGGCACGACCCCGTGTCGGCCTTCGAGGCGTGGAAGCGGGTCAGCGCGGGCCGGCCCTGCGACTACTCCGGCCTCACCTACGACCGGCTGCGGGACACCGGTGGCATCCAGTGGCCCTGCGACGCGGAACACCCGGACGGCACCGAGCGGCTCTACACGGACGGCCGGTTCTGGGCCCGCCCCGAGGAGTGCGAGAGCTACGGCCGCGACCTCGTCACGGGGGCTCCGAAGGAGGAGGCGGAGTACCGGGCGGCCAACCCGGAGGGCCTGGCGATGCTCAAGGCGGTGGAGTACGTGCCCCCGCACGAGGGACCGGACGGGGAGTACCCCTTCACGCTGATCACCGGCCGCACCCTCTACCACTTCCACACGCGCACCAAGACGGGGCGAGCCCCGGAGCTCCGGCGGGCCGCCCCCGAGGTGTGGGTGGAGGTCTCCGCCGCCGACGCCCTGGAGGCGGGTGTCCACGAGGGCGACCCGGTGGAGGTGCGCTCGCGGCGCGGGGTGGTCAGGGCCCGGGCCAGGGTCGGCGGGATCCGGCCCGGGGTGCTGTTCGTGCCCTTCCACTACGGCTACTGGGACACCGACGCGGCGGACCCGGACGGGGAGCGGGACCGGGCCGCCAACGAGCTGTCCGCCACCGATTGGGACCCCGTGTCCAAACAGCCGCTCTTCAAGACCGCCGCTGTCCGGCTGCGCCGTGTGGGCGCGGGCGACGGGCGGCCGTCCCCCGCGCCCACGACGACCGCGTCCGCTCCGTTGGACGCGGAGGTGGCGGCCACGCGGGGCCGACCGGACACTCTGGAGGAGCCCGACGGGGGAGGAACGCGATGAGGATCGGAGTGGCCCTGCGGGAACTCCACCGTTCGGAGAGCGCCATGGCCGTCGAACTGCTGCGGGTGGCCGACCGGCATCCGGAGGAGCCCGAGATCCGCCACGTGGCCCGGGACCTTGCGGAGTGGTCCCGGGAGCACGTGCGCGAGATCGAGGGGATCGCGCCCCGCTACGGTACGGACCTCTCCGGGCCGGAGCACCCCGAACCCTCCGAGGAGGGGGAGCGGGAGCTCCCCGGGGAGGACTCCGACGCGGACCTGGCGCTGCTCGCGGACCTGAAACGGCTGTACCGGCTGGGCGGCGGGGTGGCCCTGGACTGGGACCTGCTCGGGCAGGGCGCCCAGATCATCGCCGACTCCGACCTGCTCGCCGTCACCGAGCGCTGCCATCCCCGCTCGGTCCGCCGGATGCACTGGGCGCGGGGGATGCTCAAAGCGGTCTCCCCGCAGATCCTGGTGGGCTGAGCGGCGGGGAGCGGTCGGCTGTAGGGCGGCGCGACCGCCGTGGAGGGCGGCCCCGCGGGCGGCACGGGCGGCGGGCCTCGCGCTCCCTCGTGGCGGCGCCCCCTACCGGTGTTCCAGAGCCGCGTAGTCCGGGAGGCGGACCATGTTGGCCAACCGGTCCATCCCCCTGCCGACCAGTCCCTTGGGCAGGTAGGGCAGCATCCGGACGGTCTGGTTGCGCAGCCAGAGCTGCGCGGGCGAATCGGGCATCAGCCCGCCTCCTCCGGCGCCGCGGGCGAACTCGTGCGCCTGCTCCGTGAAGCCGCGCATGCGGTGCTCGTAGACCGCGTAGGCCGGGCCGTGGCGGCCGTCGGCCGCGGCGAGCTCCCCGGCGAGGAGGTAGGCGCCGACGAGCGCCAGGCTGGTGCCGATGCCCGACATCGGGGAGGCGCAGTACGCGGCGTCCCCGAGCAGCACGGTCCGGTGCCGCGCCCACGTCCCCACCCGGACCTGGGCGATCCTGTCGAAGTAGAAGTCGTCGGCGTCACCGATGCCGGACAGCATCCGGGGGATCTCCCACCCCTCGCCCTCGAAGGCGCGCAGGACGACCCGCTTCTGCGCCTCGGTGTCGCGCCTGTCGAACCGCAGCGGTTCGGAGCGCAGGAAGAACCCGGCCCGGGCCTGCCCGGGCTCGCGCTTGGGGGAGAGCGCGGCCGTCCTGCCGGGCCTGCCGCCGCCGGCCGGCATGGTGTACATCAGCTGCCAGCCGCCGAGGTCCAGGTCCGTGGTGATGGAGTAGAGCGCCCCGTAGCAGCCGAGGTCGTGGATGTAGCGCTCGTGCGGGCCGAAGACCAGGCGGCGCACGTTGGAGTGCACGCCGTCCGCGCCGACCAGCAGGTCGAAGCGGCGGGACCCGCCCTTCTCGAACCCGACCCGGATCCCGTCCTCGTCCTGCTCGACGGCGGTGATCGAATCGCCGAACACGTACTCGACGTCGTCGCGGGTGGTGTCGTAGAGGATCCGGGCCAGGTCGGATCGGAGGATCGCCATCTCCGCGATGGGGCCGCCGGAGTCGCCGAACACGTCGGTGCCCATCTTCGCGACGGGTCTGCCGTCGCGGTCGACGAAGGCCATGCCGTAGGCGCCGGTGTGCGCCCTGCGGACCAGGGGGACGATGCCCGTCAGCTCCGCCACCCGGCGGGCGGTGCCGCGGATGTCGACCGCGTGGCCGCCGGTGCGGAGTACGGGTGCCCGCTCCACCACGGTCGGCCGGAAGCCGAACCGGTGCAGCCAGTAGGCCAGGGTCGAGCCGGCGATCCCGGCGCCGGAGATGAGAACGCTCCGGTTGTCCATGTCTCCTCCTGAGGTCGCGTACGCCGTATCGAGCGCACGCCACGACGCTATCCGGGAGCCCTGGAAAAGCCTTAGGGAAAACCGTTCAGAGCGGCGTTCCGGCCGGGAGAAGTGCACTAGTACTACGGGAGTGGACTAGTACACTCGCCCTGTACCGAACCGAGGATCGGAGTGCCCCGTGCCGTCGTCGCAGCCGCCGCCCGCCCCGCCCTACCGGCAGATCGCCGAGGAGATACGCTCCTGGATCACGACGGGCGCCCTGCGCCCCGGCGACCGGGCGCCCTCGGTGCGGCAGATCGCCCAGCGGTGGGGCGTCGCGATCGCGACGGCGACCAGGGTGACGGCGGTCCTGCGCGACGAGGGGCTGGTGGAGTCGCGGGTCGGCTCCGGGACGGTGGTCACCGGCCGGGGTGTACGCGCGGGAACCGCCGGGGCGGTCGCGCCGGCCCCGGTCGCGGCCGCGCGGCGGCCCGGGGTGGCCCCTCCCCCGCTGAACAGGAGGAACGTTCTGCGGACCGCCATCGCCATCGCCGACGTCGAGGGCATCGACGCGGTGTCGATGCGGCGGCTGGCCTCCGAACTGGGCGTCGGGCCGATGTCGCTCTACCGGCACGTGGCGAACAAGGACGAACTCGTGCGGCTGATGGCCGACCAGGCCTTCGGCGAGGTCGAGCCGCCCGAGCCGGGGCCGCCGGGGTGGCGGGCCAAGCTGGAGCTGAGCGCCCGCGAGCAGTGGCGCCTGTGCCACCGGCACCTCTGGCTGGCCCGGGCCGTCTCGTTCACCCGCCCGTCGATGGCGCCCGCCATGATGGCGCACACCGAATGGGTGCTGCGGGCGCTCGACGGGCTCGGGCTGTCCGAGGTGACGCGGTTCCACGAGGCCGTCACGCTGCACTCCCTGGTCCTCGGCTTCGGCGCGTCCCTGGCGGACGAGGCCGAGGCGGAGCAGAGCACCGGTGTCACCCTCGACGGGTGGTGGCGGGCCGAGCGGCCGCGCTCCGAGGAGGTCCTCGGCGACGGGCGGTTCCCCCTGCTGGCGCAGGTCCCGAGGCTGACCCCGTCGGACCTCGAGGAGCTGTTCGAGTACGGCCTGGCCCGCCACCTCGACGGGCTCGCCGTCCTGGTGGAGCGGCAGGCCGGGCACGGGGACGCGCGGCCCTGACGGCCCCGGGGAGCGGGCGGGCTCACACGGCGGCGAGCACGGCCGCGGAGACGAAGACGGCCTGTTCGATCGTGCGGGGCAGCAGCGGGGTGGCGGGCTTCCCGGCCAGGGTCACGCCGCGGCGGGCCGCGGAGACGTTGGCCGGGAACATGGCGAGCATCAGCAGGGCGAGGCCGGCCGCCGCGAACGGGGCCGTCGGCGGGTACAGCAGCGCGGCCGCTCCCGCGAGTTCCAGTACGCCGGTGACCGTGACCAGCAGGTACGGGAACGGGAGCGCCGGAGGGATCATCTCGGCGAAGTCGCGGCGCCAGGACGGCAGGAAGTGCACCACGCCGGTGAGGACGAACATCAGTGCCAGCCCGCCCCGGAGAGAGGTCTGCCAGTCGAGCGCCTCCACACCCGCCAGGCCCAGGAGCCACAGGAGCGCGGTGCCGCCGACGAGAGCGATGAGGGGTGCCATGCGGAGTCTCCGATCCTTGGATCTTGTCAGTGACTAGATTGCGCCACGGCTTGAATCTTGTCAATGGAAAGATAGGCTGGCTCCGCTATGGCCACTCGGGAACAGGAAGGCGGGACGGATGGCCGGCCGGCCCTACCATCACGGCGACCTGCGGCGCGCCGTCATCGACGCCGCACTGGAGGCGACCCGGGAGTCCGGCCCGGCCGGGTGGAGCCTGCGCGAGCTGGCCCGCCGCGCGGGCGTCTCGCACGCCGCCCCCGCCCACCACTTCGGCGACAAGGCCGGGGTACTCACCGCCGTGGCCGCCGAGGGGTTCGCGCTGTTCGCCGACGCCCTGGAGGCCGCGGCGTCCCAGGGCCCCCGGGAGGCCGGCCTGGCCTACATCCGCTTCGCCCTCGCGCACCGCGCGCACTTCGAGGTGATGTTCCGCCCCGAGCTGTACCGGCTCGACGACCCCGGACTGCTGGCCGCGCGCGAACGTGCCGGAGCCGTGCTGGCCGCCAGCGGCGGCACGCTGGCCGCCGACGCCGCCCGGGCCAGGGCGACCACCATCGGCGCCTGGGCGTTCGCGCACGGGTTCGCCGAGCTGTGGCTCAGCGGGTCCCTCCCCGAGAGCGCCGACGGGGACCCGGAGGAGGTCGCCCGCCCGGTCATCGAGGTGCTGTTCGGCCGGTAGCGGCGGGGCCCGGGTGTGTGGAGGGGCGGCGCCGGGGCGCGGGGAGATAGGGCGAGAGGCGGCAGGGCGCGGAGCTTGTTTACCGGGTCAACCGGAAATAGGGATTCGGAGATCAGTGCTTTGATCACGGGTTTCGGTCGACCCGGTGGACCGGAACCGAATTCCCACCGCGGATTCCGTAGAATGGCGTCGAGGCGGTGCGGCCCGACCGCCCTCATCCCCCACTCCGGGCCTGGAGGGACGTCCTCTTGCCACATCCCCCGACGGCTCCGGACACGCTCACCGCCCCCGAGTCGTATGAGAAGTGGTACGGCCGACGGTTGATGGTCCTCTACTATCTGCTCGGGGCGCACGCGTCGGCCGTGGCCCTGCATTTCGCGGCGAAGCTCCACTACGGCGCCGTGGAGACACTCGAACGCCTCGGTCGTTCGATGCCGGGGTGGGAGGCGGCGCAGGCCGTCGAGGCGGTGACCGGGTACCTCGTGCTCCCCCTGTCCCTGGCAGTGGGCTTGATCTTCTTCTTGGTGCCTTGGCTGAAGCCGCAGGACCTGCCCGCGTGGGTGAGCGCGGCGCACTTCCGCGCCGCCGTGGCCCGGATCCGGAGCGGGGTGGTGGGCGGGGACCCGGCGACCGACCACGTGGCCCGGATCGCCTGCGAATACCTGATCCGCCGGAGCTCCCTCGAGCCGAAGATCCTGTTGCCCCTACAGACCTTCTCCCTCGGCTTCTGGTGCCTCCTGTGCGGCTCCGGCCTGGCGATGAGCGCCGCGGAGGGCGACCTGTTCCTGGTGCTCCTCCAGGCCGGATCGCTCCTCTCCTTCGTGGGCCTGCACGCCGCGCCGTGGCGGCTGGCGCTGCTGCGCTACAGGGCGCTGGAGTACCGGGAACTCCACGAGGCACTGCTGTGGCGTCTCCACGGGGCGGTCCGGTGAGCGGCGTTCCGCCCCGGCCCCTGCCCGGGCACCTGTTCCCGCTGCCGGTGCAGTGGTACGCCCAGGACCACCCGCGCGTGTACGGCGCGGTCCTCGGGGCGGCCCTGGGCTCCGTGCTCCTGCTGCCCCTGGTGTTCGCGCTGGCCGACGAGCGGTTCGGGATCCCCGCACCGGTACTGGCGGCGATCGGGTTCCTGCTCACCGGGCTGGTCACCGCCCTCGGTGTGTGGAGCGCGGAACGGGACGTGCGGGGGGCGACCGTCGACGGGGACCGGGAGAGGTTCCGGGAGGCACAGCGCCTGGTCCGCGAGGGGCGGCCGGGTGGGGACGCGGAAACCGACCGGATGGCGGGACGGTACGCGCGGCTGGTCACGGCGTCGCCGCTGGGGCACCCCGTACAGGCCGCGGCCCTCGCGGGCCTGCTCGCGATCGCCATCCTCACGGCGGCCCTGCACATCGCCGACGGCCGGTACCCCCTCGCCGTGCCCTACGCGATCACGGCCGCCGCTGCCGCTCTGTACCTGACCGTGGGGATGCCGCTGATCGAGCACCGCAAGAAGCGGGCCCGGTCCCTGCTCTCCCTCATCGACCCCGCGCTCCCCGAGGAGGGCCCTTGACCCACCCCCGCCCCCCAGCCCCCTCCGAGCCGGACGCCCCGGCCGGAGGAAGGAGTATGCGGGCTCTGTGGATCGGCTCGGGCCTGTTCGGGATCGCCATGGGGCTGGTCTTCTTCGTGATGTTCTCCGTCATGGAGGCGGGGACGCCACCCGACCAACGGATACCGACGGTGTGGAAGGCGGTGCTCTGCACGGCCTTGGCTCTGGCGGGCGGAACCGCGTTCGGCCTGCTGATGCAGCGGGCCGTACAGCGGATGTCGCCCCTTCCCCGGGGCGCGACCATGGCGACACGGCGGGCGGCCGCCCAGGTGATACGGAGGCGGCGGCTCACCGGGGACCCCCTGGTGGACGAGACCGCCCGGATCGTGGCGCGGAACTCCCTGCGGCGGTCTCCGTGGTCGGCGCTGTACTCCCCCATGATCGTTTTCCTGATCGGATTCACGGCGAACGCCTGGTCCGTCCTCGAGCGGTTTCCGTGGCCGGAGGGGATCCTCGCCGTTCCGTGGATCAACCTCTTCGGTTTCGCCTTCTTTCTGTTCCTGTTGACCGCGACCCCGCCGCTGACGGCACGGGAACGGAAAGCCGCTCTTGCCTTCCTGAACACCCTGGACGAGGCCGGGAGAACCGGATCAGGGCCCGAGGGGGACCGGTGAACCGCGCGGACGTCGTCGCCGTGCGCTGGGCGGCCGCGGCGGCCTTCGGGGTGGTGCTCGCCCTGTGTGTGCTGCTGGCTCTGCTGCTGTGGTCACTGAACAGGACGACGCAGGCCGGGGTCCCCTCCGCCGGCATGGCGCTGGGGACCGCCGCCATGATCGGCCTGCTCGGCGGCGGGTGCCTCGGAGTGGCGATGTCCTGGGCGAAGTGGGAGCCGGCCCCCGGCCGGTCCGCGCTCCTGCGGGAGTCCGCGCCGGCCCGGGACGCGTACGGCGCGGTGTCCCGGCCCACGGCCACGGCCGCGCCCTCGTCCTGGGAACGGGCGGCGGGTCATATCTCCTGGGTCGGCGGAGCCGTGCTGGGGCTCTTCTCGGCCCCCGTCCTCTTCCTCCCCCTGTTCGCCTTCTGGTCGGTGCTCCCGTCACCACACGCGAACACGGGTCCGGCCGGCGCCCTGCTGTCCGCCCTCCTCGTGAGCGGCGTGCTGGGAACACTTTTCGGCCTGGGGCTGTGGTCCCTCCTGACTGCACGCCAAGCACCGTTACGACCGTTTTCACCGCCCGGTTCGCCGGCGGTGCAACGGCGGGCCGCGCGGGCGGTGCGCCAGGGGAATCCCACCGGGAATCCGACGATCGACCTGGCGGCCCGGGACATCGCGCTGCAGATGGTGAAGGAGCGGGGACCGTTCCCGGTCTTCCTGCTCAGCCTCCTGGGACCGTTCCTGTTCCTGCTCCCCGGGAGCACGCGGGCGTTCCAGGAGGACGGGTTCACGCTGCACTTCCTTGCGCCGGTGGGCTTGCTGGTGTTCTTGGTGCTCATGGGGATCGCGTGCACGGTGCTCGTGGCGGAGCATCGGAAACAGGCGTCCAGGTTCCTGGAGCTGTTCCAAGGAAATGCGGCCCGGGACGGGTATCGGACACCCTTCCCGTAAAAGGGGACCTCGTGGCGGGGCGTGAATTCCGGCCAGGGGCGGTCGGGAAGAGCGGAGGTGCGCCCGCCACCGTGACCGGGGTTTTCCACAGGAATCCGGGGTGCCTTCCGGCGGGCCGGGAGTGCTGCTTGTATGGGGGAAAGCCCGGAACGAGGTGCGCCTGTGGCGGAGACCGACATCCGATCCACCCGACCGCCCATGACCGGTCCTCCCGGCCGGTCCTCTCTCCCGAAGCGCTCCCGCCCGCCCCTGGCGCGGGTGGGCGTCCCCGACACCCGGGGACCGGTGCGGTTCCTGTGGTGGCTGGTGCGGGCACAGCCCGGACGGGTCGCGCTCGGCTCCTTCTGGGGCATCGTGTGGATGGTCGGCCTGCTGGTCCCGCCCTACCTCCTCTCCCGGGCCGTGGACGAAGGGCTGCGGGCCGGGGACCGGGCGGCGCTGCTGGGCTGGACCGGGGTGTTCGCCGGGGTCCTGGTGTTCACCGCGCTCGCCTCGATCCTGCGGCACCGGACCATGGCGATGGTCCGGGCGCACGCCTCCCTGCACTGCACGCGGGTGCTGGCCCGGCACGCCGCCCGGGTGGGGGCGCCGCTGTCGCGGGGCACCTCCTCCGGGGATCTCTCGGTGGTGCAGTCCGCGGACGCGGGCCGCATCTCGCAGATCCTCACCCTGTTCGGCCCGGGGGTCGGCAGCGTGCTGGGCTGTGCCGGAGCGGTGGTGATCCTGTGGGGGTTCGCCCCGGTCCTGGCGGTGGTGGTGCTCCTGGGGCTGCCGGTGACGGCACTGGTGATGGCCCCGCTGCTGCGGCGGATGCACGACCGACAGAACACCTACCGGGACCGGGAGGGCGAGGTCACCGCCCTGGCGGCCGACATCGTGGCGGGGCTGCGGGTGCTGTGCGGGATCGGCGGCAGGGAGAGGTTCGCGCGGCGGTACCGCGAGCGCTCGGGCGACCTGGTGCGCGACGGGTACCGGCTGGGGTCGGTGACCAGCTGGTTCGAGGAGGTCGGGCAGTGCGCCCCGCTGGTGTTCACCGCCGTGGTCACCTGGTTCGCGGCCCGGCTGGCGGTGTCCGGGGAGCTCACCGTGGGCGAGACGGTGGCGGTGTACGGGTACGTGGCGGTGCTGGCGGTCCCGGTGTTCCAGCTGGTGGAGGTGGCGACCGACTTCAGCAGGGGGCACGTGTCGCTGACACGGCTGCTGGCGCTGCTGCGGACGGTGCCGGACCGGTACGGAAGCGGGGAGGCGCCACCACCGCCGGGGCCGGGTGAGCTGGCCGACCCGGAGTCGGGGGTGCGGGTGCCCCCGGGGGCGATGACCGCCCTGGTGGGCGCGGACCCGGCCGCGTCGGCCCTGGTGGCGGACCGGCTGGGCGGATATGTCGACTCGGCGGTCACCTGGGGCGGGATGCCGCTGCGGGAGGTCGACCCGACGGTGGTGCGCGAGCGGATCCTGGTCTCCGACAACGACGTGCACCTGTTCGCCGGGACCCTGCGGGAGGTCGTGGACGTGCACGGTGAGCGGGACGAGGTGGAGGTCGACCTGGCGCTGCACACCGCGGCCGCCACGGACGTGGCGGAGGCGCTGCCGGACGGGCTCGACTCGGCGGTGGAGGCGCAGGGGCGCGATCTGTCGGGCGGGCAGCGGCAGCGGGTGCGGCTGGCCCGCGCGGTGCTGGCCGACCCCGAGGTGCTGATCCTGGTGGAGCCCACCTCTGCGGTGGACGCGCACACCGAGGCCGTGGTCGCGGAGCGGCTGCGCGCCGAACGGCGCGGCGGGACCACGCTGGTCGTCACCGCCTCGCCGCTGGTGGCGGACCGCGCCGACCGGGTGCTGTTCCTGGACGGCGGCCGGGTGGTCGCGGAGGGCACCCACGCGGAGCTGGTGGCGGAGTGCGCCGGCTACCGGTCCCTGGTCCTGCGCGGCGCCGACGAGGAGGACGGCGCGCAGGCCGTACGGCGCACTGCGGCCCCGCCGGGGCCGGCACGCGGCGCCGGTGGGGGTGCCGCGGAAGAACCCGGGGCCGAGGGCCCGGCGCCACCGGTGGGGCGGCGCCGGACGGGTGCCGGGCCACGGACGCCGGGATGTCCGGCGGGCCCGGCCGGGAGCGGCGCCCCGGAGCGGGCGGACGGCGACGGGCCGGGACGGCTCCCGGACGGGGAGGAGGGGCGGTGAGCACGGCGGGAACGGACCCGGCCGCGCTGCCGGTGGCGGGGCGCGGGACGGTGCGGCGGGAGCTGCGGCGGCTCATGGAGGCCGAGCGCGGCCCGCTGCTGCGGATGGTGCTGCTCACCTGTGCCGCCGCGACGGTCGGGCTGGTCGCGCCCTACCTGGTGGGGCGGATCGTGGACCTGCTGGAGGCGGGCACCGCGACGGTGTCGGCGGTGGACGGGCTGGCGGCCGCCGCGGTGGCGTGCGCTCTGGCGGGCCTGGTGCTCAACCGGTACGCCAGGCTGAGCGCGTTCCGGTTCGGCGAACGGGCGCTGGCCCGGCTGCGCGAGGAGTTCGTGGAGCGGGTGCTGGCGCTGCCCACGCGTGTGGTGGAGCGGTCCGGCACCGGCGACCTCACCACGCGGGTGACGGCGGACGTCGCCACCGCCGGGGCGACGCTGCGGACGGCGGTGCCCGACATCGTGCCGTCGTCGCTGCGCATCCTGTTCCTGCTCGCGGCCGTGTTCTGGCTCAGCCCCCTGATGGGGGCGGCGGTGCTGCTGGGGGTGCCCCCGGCCTGGCTGGCGGTGCGCTGGTACCTGCGCCGGTCCCGGGAGGCGTACCTGGCGGAGGGCGCGGCCGGTTCCGCGGCGGTGGAGGGGGTGACGGCGACCGTGCGGGGCGGCCGCACCGTGGAGGCGTTCGCGCTGGGCGGGCGGCGGGTCGCGGCGGCCGACCACGATGCGGTGGAGGTGTACCGGGCCCGGCGGCGCACCCTGTACCTGAGATCGGTGCTGTACCCGGTCACGGACATCGCGTTCTCGCTGCCCGCGGTGGTGGTGCTGCTGGTGGGCGGGCTGCTGTACCTGGACGACCGGGTGGCGCTCGGAGTGGTGGTCACCTGCTGCCTGTACATGCTGCGGGTCCAGGAGAGCGCCGCGTGGATCATGATCTGGATCGAGCTGCTCCAGCGCAGCGGGGCGTCGTTCGCCCGGGTGTTCGGGGTGGGCGAGGCGGCCGCCGGGCCGCCACCGCCGGGACCGACGCCGAAGGACGA
The DNA here is from genome assembly GCF_019598965.1 of Nocardiopsis sp. MT53. Lineage (NCBI taxonomy): Bacteria > Bacillati > Actinomycetota > Actinomycetes > Streptosporangiales > Nocardiopsidaceae > Nocardiopsis > Nocardiopsis sp. MT53. The sequence continues at coordinate 1,940,434 of NZ_CP080599.1, forward strand.
CCTCATCGAGGTCCGCGACGTCCACTACGCCTATGTGGACGGGCGGGACGTGCTGCGCGGGGTCACGCTGAGGGTGCGGCCGGGTGAGCGGTGGGCGATCGTGGGCCCCTCGGGCGCGGGCAAGAGCACGCTGGGCCGGCTGCTGGCGGGGGTGGACGCGCCGCGTTCGGGCCTGGTGCTGGTGGGCGGGGTGCCGGTCGCGGCCCTGGGGCCGCGAGAACTGCGCGAGCGGATCGTGCTGGTGAGCCAGGAGCACCACGTGTTCACGGGAACACTGCGGGAGAACCTGGCCATCGCCGCGGAGGAGGCGGACGACGCCGCGCTGGCGGCGGCGCTGGAGACGGTGGACGCCGACTGGGCGGCGGTGCTGCCGCGAGGGCTGGACACACCACTGGGCCCGGGCGGGGTCGCGCTGGACCCCGCCCGGGCGCAGCAGGTGGCACTGGCGCGGGTGGTGCTGGCCGACCCGCACACGGTGGTCCTGGACGAGGCGACCTCGCTGCTGGACCCGACCACGGCCCGGCAGGCGGAACGCTCGCTGGCGGCGGTGCTGGAGGGGCGGACGGTGATCGCGATCGCGCACCGGCTGCACACCGCGCACGACGCCGACCGGATCGCGGTGGTGGAGGACGGGCGGATCACCGAACTGGGGACGCACGACGAGCTCGTCAACGCCGACGGCCCCTACGCGGCCCTGTGGCGGTCCTGGCACGGCGACCGGACGGCGTGAGGCGGGGCGGGCGGCACAGGGCGGGGCGGTCCCGCGGCGATGCCCACCCGCACGTGGTGGGGCCGGGTCCGGTGGCGGTCACGGCATTCCTCCCGGACGGGGGGTGAGGGGGTGGGAGTTCTGGTAGGCGAGACGCCGGTCGGCGTCGTCGGCCAGCGCGGTGAGGTGGTCGTCCAGGGAGGCGAACACCTCCCAGGCGGCGAGGTCCGCGGCCCCGCCGATCCGGCGGGCGACCAGGGTCTCGAGGTCGCCGACGCGGGCTCCCTTCCACACCTTGTCGGCGAGTGTGACGAGGAGGTCCTCCAGGGTGCGGTCCTCGGCCTCCCAGTCGCCGTGGGTGGCGCAGAAGCGGGCGAGTTCCTCGGGTACGCCTCGGTCGAGGAGGAGGCGCCGCCCGGCCGCCTCGTGCCGACGCCCGGGGCCGGTGAGCTCCTCGGGGTGGACGGTCTTGCCGATGTCGTGCACGGCGGCGCCGAAGAGCACGGCGTCGGAATCCACCGGCAGGTCGCGGTGCTCCGCCAGGAGCCGGTCGAGGAGGGCGGCCGCGGTGTCGTGGACCAGGAGGCAGTGGGCGTACAGCCGGGCCGGGGCGCGGAGCTCGTCGAACAGCTCTTCCGCGCGGGCGGGGAGGGGACGTGGAATGATGGCGGACCCCTTTCCGGGTCGGGACCACGGTCGGAGTACCTTGACATCGAGATATTCGGACCCTATCCGCGGCCCGACCGACCCGCAAGGGGTCCCCGCCGCGGCGAACGGCCGGGGCCGCGGTCGGCAGGGGGACCCCGGCCCGCGGGCACGGCCGGCCCGCCGCCCCACGACGTAGGAGCACCCATGACCGACCGGCGCTGCGCCTGGGCGCGCAACGCGTCCGAGCTGATGACCGCCTACCACGACCGGGAGTGGGGCCGCCCGTCGCGGGACGACGCCCACCTGTTCGAGATGCTGGTGCTGGAAGGCGCGCAGGCGGGGCTCTCCTGGGCGACGGTGCTCAACAAGCGCGCGAACTACCGCGCGCTGCTGGACGGGTTCGACTACACCAGGATCGCCGCCTACGACGAGGAGCGCGAGAAGGAGCTGCTGGCCGAGCCCGGCATCATCCGCAACCGCCTCAAGATCGCCTCGCTGGCCCGCAACGCCCGGGCGTTCCTGCGGGTGCGCGAGGAGTACGGCACCTTCGCCGACTACCTGTGGTCCTGGACCGACGGCGTGCCATTGGTCAACCACTTCACAGAACCCGCTGAGGTCCCGGCGAGCACGCCGCTGTCGGACCGGGTGAGCAAGGACCTGAAGAAGCGCGGGTTCTCGTTCGTGGGCACCACCATCGTCTACTCCTACCTCCAGTCCACGGGGGTCGTCGAGGACCACCTGGTGGACTGCCCCGCCAAACCGAAGGAGACCGCCGGAGCCGAAGGGGACCTGCCGGGCCGGTAAGGCACCACCGCGGCCGACCACGTGTGCCCCGCCCCGGGCCGTGGCCGCCGCCGGAGACCCGGGCCCCGTATCGGACAGCCCATGACCGGCACCCGGCGGCCACCGCTGGGCCGCAAAGCCGTGCAGCCGGACGAAGGTGCCGTCTGCGGAAGCCGCCCTGTGGCGGACCGCGCCCTGCCGGTCGCCCGGAGGCGTCACCGGACCGAACCCGTGCCGCCGGGCAGGGCGCCAGCGCCGACCGCATGTGCCCCACGTCCCGGGCCGCCGCCGGAGGCACGAGCCCGGCGCCGGACAGCCCATGACTGTCGCCCGACAGCCACCGTCGGCGGGACCCGGGCCCGCGCCGCGCAGCCCAGGAGCGGTGCCCGGAGGGCACCGTTGACGGAGACCCGGACCCCGCGCTGGGCCGCCCATGACCGGCGCAGCCGGGGCCTGCGGCCATGCCCGGGGCGGCGCGGCTCCGGGCGGGACGCGCGTTCCGGGCGCCCTGGGATCCGGGATCCGGTGCCCGGGGCACCGGCCCCGCTCCGGGGCGGGGCGGGGTCACACGGGTTCCTCCCAGAGGGGGCGGCCGCGGCGGACCTCCCAGCGGCGGGTCACCCCGATCTCGCGCAGGAACACCGGGTCGTGCCCGGCCACCAGCAGTGCTCCCCGGTAGCCGACCAGCGCCTCGGTGAGCCGCAGCCTGCTGTCGAGGTCCAGGTGATTGGTGGGCTCGTCCAGGACGAGCAGCCGGGGCGGCCGCTCGGCCAGCAGCACGCGGGCCAGCGCCACCCGGAACCGCTCACCGCCGGAGAGCCCGCCGACCCGCTGGTCCACCCGCTCGCCGCGGAGGAGGAAGCGCGCCAGCCCGGCCCGGATCCGCTGCGGATCGGTGCCCGGCGCCGCGTCGCGCACGTTGTCGAGCACGCTGCGGTCGTCGTCCAGCACGTCCAGCCGCTGCGGCAGGTACCCGACCCGGTCCACCACGTGGACGACCTCCGCCCCGGGGTGCTCCCCCAGGCCGACGACGGCCCGCAGCAGCGTGGTCTTGCCCGCCCCGTTCGGACCGGTCAGCGCCACCCGTTCGGGGCCGCGCAACACCAGCCTCCGGTCCCCGCCGGTGCGCAGCTCCAGCACGTCCTGTCCGGCGGGGACCTCGGTGCCGGGCAGGTCGACGCGGATGACGGCGTCGTCCCGGACGGCCGCCTCGGCCCGGACCAGCTGCTCCCCCGCCTCGGCCAGCTTCTCCTCGTGCATGATGCGGTGCTTGCCCGCGGCCACCTGCGCCTCGCGCTTGCGCTGGTTCATGATGACCTTGGGTTCGCGCTTGGTCTCGGTCTTCTTGTTCCCGAACCGCACCCGCCGGGCCAGCTTGACGTGGGCCTCGGCGAGCTGGCGCTTCTCCCGGCGCAGGTCGGCCTCGGCCGCGCGGACCGTCCGCCGGGCGGCCTCCTGCTCCGCGGCGAGCTGTTCGGCGTAGGCCGTGTAGTTGCCGCCCCAGGTGCGCAGTTCCCCGTCCCGCAGCTCGGCGATCCGGTCGACGTGCTCCAGCAGCTCGCGGTCGTGGTCGGCGACCACCAGCACACCGGGCCAGGAGTCGACGGCGGCGAACAGCCGCTCCCGGGCCCGCCGGTCGAGGCTGTCCGTGGGCTCGTCGAGCAGGGTGACGGCGGGTCGGCGCAGCGCGATCCCGGCCAGCCCGACCAGGACGGCCTCGCCCCCGGAGAGGGTGCCGACGGTCCGGTCCAGCGGGTCCGGGCCGTCGAGGTCGACACCGAACCGGGTGAGCCGGGCCAGCGCGCGCTCCTCGATGTCCCAGTCGGACCCGATGGCGTCGAAGTGCGCCTGGTCGGTCTCCCCCCGTTCCACGGCGCGCAGGGCGGCGCGGACCGGCTCGATGCCCAGCAGCCCGGCGACGGTGCGCCCGGTGTCCAGGGTGATCCGCTGGTCGAGGTACCCGATGTCGCCGTCCACGGCGAGGGTGCCCGACGCGGGGGCGAGCCGTCCGGCGATGAGGCGCAGCAGCGTGGACTTGCCGCTGCCGTTGCGGCCGATCAGCCCGGTGCGCCCGGGGCCGAAGCAGGCGTCCAGGCCGGAGAAGACGGACGCGCCGTCGGGCCAGGCGAACGCCAGGCCGGCGGCGACGACGGTGTGGGACATGCGGACCTCCCGGAGGTGGGGAACGGGGAACGGACGGCGGAACGCGATACGCGTGCGACGAGGCCCATCGGGATCCCTCCTCCTTCAGAAGGTCATTGGTGCAACTCTTGTTGCGTTAAGGATGATGGCACACCGGGCGGGCAAATGCAACTACAGTTGCGTTATGACTTCGACTCCGGAACCCCCGGGCAGCGCGCGCCCGGGCGGGCGCACCGCGCGCAACACCGCCGCCGTCCTGCGGGCCACCCTCGACGAGCTGGGCGAACACGGCTACGCCGGGCTGACCGTCGACCGCGTCGCCGTCCGCTCGGGTGTGCACAAGGCCACCGTCTACCGCCGCTGGGGCGGGGTGGACGGGCTGCTGGCCGCCGCCCTGGAGTGGTCGGCCCGCGAGCACGACTGGGCGCCCACACGCACCGGCACGCTCGAAGGCGACCTACTGGCCCTGGCCGAGGACGTGCGCCACGGCTTCACCGACGCCCCGGAGGGGGCGGTGTCGGCGGCCTCGATCGCCGCCGCCCTCGCCTCTCCCGTGGCCGCCGAGGCGCTGCGGGCCTTCATGGCCGACCGGCACGAACGCTCCGCGGCCGTGGTCGCCGAGGCCGTCGAACGCGGCGAGGTGCCCGAGGGCACCGACGCGGTGGAGGTCGTCCGCTGCGCCGTCGCCCCCGTCTACCACCGGCTCCTCGTCGGCCGTGAACCCGTCTCCGACGTGGACCTGCGCCGCGCCGCCCGCATCGCCGCCGACGCCGCCCGCGCCGGGGCCTTCGTCAGCCGGGACTGACCCCGCCCGAAGGCGGGGCCTTCGCCGCCCGCGACCGGGCGGGCCCTCGCCCGCGGGGAGGGCCCCGGTGGGCCCCGCGCCCGCGAGGAACGGCCCGCCGACAGCGCCGCCCCGCCGGCCCCGGCCCCCGGCCGAACCGCCCGCGGACCGTGGACCTCCCCGACCGTGGGGCATACGCACGGAATCGCCGGGAGAATGGGGCGCGGCGCCGCGGAGCGGCTCCGTTGGATACTGGTGAGCGCGCCCGGACCGGGCGCCGGGGAACGACGAGGGGGCCGCCATGGGGGATGCCGCGATCGACCTGTCGCTGATCGGTGACCTGTACCGGAAGTACCGCGATCCGCTGGCGGAGGTGAGAAAGGCCCAGCGCGAGTTCCTGTGGGAGACCCGGGGGCGGATGACCCCGCAGCTGGACGACCTCGAGGCCGAGATCACCTACCTGCTGCTGCGGGAGACCCGGCCCGAGACGGTCATGGAGCTGGGCACCTTCCACGGCTGGTCCACCACCTGGATCCTGTCGGCCCTGCGCGACAACGGGACCGGGACCCTGCACTCGTTCGACATCGTCGACAACGTGCTGTCCAACGTCCCGGCGTCCCTGTCCGAGGGGCGCTGGCACTTCCACCGGGGGGACGTGCGCAGGAACCTCGGCGAGGTCCCCGAGGGCATCGGCTACCTCTTCGTGGACGCCGCCCACAACGCCCGGTTCGCGCGCTGGTACCTGGCCGAGCTGTTCCCGCGGGTCGCCCCGGGCACCCCGGTCAGCGTCCACGACGTGTTCCACGGCAGGCGGGCACTGCCCCTGACGGAGGGCGCGGTCGTGCTGGCGTGGCTGCGGCGCAAGGCCGCGGAGTACCTGACCGTCTCCCGCAAGCGGGCGCCCGCCCCGTACACGGCGCTGCTGGAGCTGCGCGAGGACCTGGGCCTGGCCGAGCCCGTGCGCGACAGCACGGACAACCCGATGATCTTCTTCCGCATGCCCGAGCACTGAGTCCGTTGCCCGGCACCCGGGCACGGGTCCGCCGGCGCCCGGTACGCCGAACGCCCGCACCGCGGTCGCGGTGCGGGCGTTCGTCCTCAGAGCGTGTCCTCAGAGCGCCGCGGCCTCCCGGGCCAGGCCGGTGATCCGGTCCAAGTCCCCGGCGGCGACCGCGTCGGCCGGGGTCAGCCAGCTGCCGCCCACGCAGCCCACGTTGGGCAGCGCGAGGTAGTCCGGGGCGGACGCGGGCGTGATGCCGCCGGTCGGGCAGAAGCGCACCCCCGGCAGCGGGCCCGACAGGGACTTCAGAAAAGCGGCGCCGCCCGCGGCCTCGGCCGGGAAGAACTTCAGCTCGGAGACGCCCCGCTCCAGCATCGCCAGCGCCTCCGAGACCGTGGACACACCGGGCAGGAACGGCAGCCCGGTGTCGGCCATGGCGGCGGCCAGGGTGTCGGTGGCGCCGGGGCTGACCAGGAACCGGGCACCCGCCTCGGCGGCGGCCCCGGCCAGCTCGGGGGTGGTCACGGTGCCCGCGCCCACCACGGCCTCGGGGACCTCGGCGGCGATCCGCTCGATGGCGCCGAGGGCGGCGGGCGTGCGCAGCGTCACCTCGATGCCGGGCAGGCCGCCCGCCACCAGGGCGCGGGCCAGCGGCACGGCCGCCTCGGCGTCGTGCAGGACGACCACCGGCATCACCGGGGCCAGGGCGAGGATGTCGCCGCCCGTACGGGGCGTCGTCGTCATGGGGAGGTTCTCCTGTTCGATCGCGGTCAGTGGCCGAAGACCCCGGCGCCGGCCTCGGCGGGCCCGACGGCCGCGCGCATGGCGGCGAACAGCTCCCGTCCGGTGCCCTTGGAGGAGTCGACGCTCGGCCGGGCGGGCTCGCGTCCGGCCAGGTCGGCGAGGACCTCCAGTGTGCCCGCGCGGGCGTCCAGGCGGATGACGTCGCCGTCGCGGACGTAGGCGAGCGGGCCGCCGGCCTCGGCCTCCGGGGACACGTGGATGGCGGCGGGCACCTTGCCCGAGGCGCCCGACATGCGGCCGTCGGTCACCAGGGCGACCTTCTGGCCGCGGTCCTGGAGCACCGCCAGCGGCGGGGTGAGCTTGTGCAGTTCGGGCATGCCGTTGGCGCGCGGGCCCTGGAAGCGGACCACCGCGACGAAGTCGCCGGTCAGCTCCCCGGCGGTGAACGCGGCCTGCAGTTCGGCCTGGTCGGCGAAGACCCGGGCGGGCGCCTCGACCACGTGCCGGGAGGCGTCCACCGCGGACACCTTGATGACGGCGCGGCCGAGGTTGCCGTCGAGCATCCGCAGGCCGCCGTCGGGGGCGAAGGGGTCGTCGGCGCCGCGCAGCACCGAGGTGTCGCCGCTCTCCTTGGGGCCGTCCACCCAGCTCAGCGTGCCGTCGTCGAGCCTGGGGACCTGGCGGTAGGCGCTCAGGCCGCGGCCCATGACGGTGTGCACGTCCTCGTGCAGCAGCCCGGCGTCGAGCAGGGAGCCGATGAGGAAGGCCATCCCGCCCGCCTCGTGGAAGGCGTTCACGTCGGCGGCGCCGTTGGGGTACATGCGGGTGAGCAGGGGCACGACCTCCGACAGGGCGGCGAAGTCGTCCCAGGTCAGCTCGATGCCCGCGGCGCGGGCGATCGCCACCAGGTGCAGGGTGTGGTTGGTGGAGCCGCCGGTGGCCAGCAGGGCGACGACGGCGTTGACGACGGCGCGCTCGTCGATCTGCTCGCCCAGCGGGACGGGCGAGTCGCCCAGTGCGGTGTTGGCCAGGACGCGGCGTCCGACCTCGGCGGTGAGCGCCTCCCGCAGCTCCGTGCCCGGCTGCTCGAAGCTGGCGCCGGGCAGGTGCAGGCCCATGACCTCCATGAGCATCTGGTTGGAGTTGGCGGTGCCGTAGAACGTGCAGGTGCCCGGCGAGTGGTAGGCGGCCGACTCGGCCTGGAGCAGCTCGCGCCGGTCGGCCTTGCCCTCCGCGAAGCGCTGGCGCACCCGCGCCTTCTCCTTGTTGGGCAGGCCCGAGGGCATCGGCCCGGCCGGGACGAACGCCACCGGCAGGTGGCCGAACGACAGGGAGCCGATGAGCAGGCCCGGCACGATCTTGTCGCAGACGCCCAGCATCAGGGCGCCGTCGAACATGTCGTGGGAGAGCGCCACGGCGGTGGCCATGGCGATGACGTCCCGGCTGAACAGGGACAGCTCCATCCCCGCCCGGCCCTGGGTGACGCCGTCGCACATGGCGGGCACCCCGCCCGCGAACTGGGCGACGCCGCCCGCCTCGCCGACGGCGGCCTTGATGATCGCCGGGTAGGCCTCCAGCGGCTGGTGCGCCGAGAGCATGTCGTTGTAGGAGGAGACGATCGCCAGGTTGGGGGTGACGTCCCCGGCCAGGGCGAGCTTGTCGGAGACCCCGCACGCGGCGAACCCGTGGGCGAGGTTGGCGCAGCCCAGGGCCGTGCGGGCGGGCCGGGCCGGGTCCGCCGCCGAGCGGATCCCGTCCAGGTACGCGGCGCGGGACCGGGCGCTGCGCTCGGCGAGACGGCCGGTGACCTCGGCGACGACGGGGTGGACTGCGGGGATGTGCGCGGTCATCGGGGTTGCTCCTCTTCGTACCACGTGCGGCCGGTGCGGCCGATGAGCCGGTCGGCGCCCGCGGGGCCGGCGCTCCCGGCCGGATAGGTCTCGGGGACGAGGTCCAGGTCGGCCCAGGCGGCGATGACGGGGTCCGTCCAGCGCCAGGCCGCCTCGACCTCGTCGCGGCGCATGAACAGGGTGGAGTCTCCGGCCAGCACGTCCATGAGCAGCCGCTCGTAGGCCTCGGGCGAGCGGGTGGAGAACGTGTCCGCGAAACTCAGCTCCAGCGGAACCGGACGCAGCCGCAGCGCGCCCGCGCCGGGGGCCTTGGCCAGCATGGTGAGGTGGATGCCCTCGTCCGGCTGGAGGCGGATGACGAGGCTGCCGCCGCCGGTGGCGGCGCCGGGGAAGATGGTGTGCGGGACGTCGCGGAAGCGCACCACGATCTCGGAGCGGGCCCGGTCCATGCGCTTGCCGGTGCGCAGGTAGAAGGGCACGCCCGCCCAGCGCCAGTTGGCGATCTCGGCGCGCAGGGCGACGTAGGTCTCGGTGGTGCTGTCGGCGGGGCCGCCCGGCTCCTCCAGGTAGCCGAGGACCTCCGTGCCCTGGACGTCGCCCCGGCCGTAGCGGCCGCGCACGGTGTCCTCGCGCACGTGTTCGCCGGTGAGGGGTTTGAGCGCCTGGAGGACCTTGAGCTTCTCGTCGCGCACGGCCTCGCGGTCGTAGCTGGCGGGGGGCTCCATGGCGGTCAGGCACAGCAGCTGGAGCAGGTGGTTCTGGACCATGTCGCGCATGGCCCCGGCGGTGTCGTAGTAGCCCTTGCGGCCGCCGACGCCGACGGTCTCGGCGGCGGTGATCTGCACGTGGTCGATCCACCGGGAGTTCCACAGCGGTTCGAGGAAGACGTTGGCGAAGCGCAGCACCAGGAGGTTCTGCACCGTCTCCTTCCCGAGGTAGTGGTCGATCCGGTAGGTCTGCTCCTCGGTGAAGATCTCCCCGACCTCGGCGTTGACGGCCCGCGCCGAGGCGAGGTCGCGGCCCAGGGGCTTCTCCATCACGACCCGGGAGTCCGGGGTGACCAGCCCGGCGTCGGCCAGTCCGCGGCAGATGGCGCCGGAGATCATCGGCGGGACGGCGAGGTAGAAGACGCGGTCGCGCCCGGGGTCCAGTGCTGCGGCCAGGTCCGCCCAGCCGGCGGGGTCGCCGCCGACGTCCACGGTGATGTGGGAGAGGCGGTCGAGGAAGCGGCGCAGCACACCGGGTTCGGGGACCCGGACGGCGTGGTGGCCCTGGACCGCGGCTTCGGCCTTGCCGCGCAGGTCGGCGTCGGTGAGGCCGTCGCGGGAGACGGCGATGACGCGGGTACGCGGGTCGAGGTGTCCGTCGCGGTCCAGCAGGTAGAGGGAGGGCAGGAGTTTGCGCATGGACAGGTCGCCGGTGCCCCCGAAGACCACCAGGTCGGTGGGGCGGGGCGCGGACTGCTGCGGCATGTCGGAGTGCTCCAGCGTGCGAGGAATGACGGAAGGGACTGAGGAAGGTGCGGGGTACGCCGGGTTCGGGGGTGTCCCATGAGGCGTGGTCCGTTCGTCCCTTTCGACCTTAAGGCCAGATATGGTAAAAAACCAAGCACACTTCAGAACACTTCTTTACATAAGATCCCATATTCGGAAACCTGACCGAGTGGTTGAATGAGATATGGCCAGAACCCCGGGACGCCTGTCCTCCGCTGCCACCACGAGCGGCCACATCCTGGAGCTCATCCGCACCGGTGCGGCGACCAACCGGTCCGAACTCTCCCGCGCGACCGGGCTCTCCCGCCCCTCCGTGGCCCTGCGCCTGACCGAGCTCATCGACAGCGGCCTGGTCGTCGAGGGCAGCGGCACCGCCTCCACCGGCGGACGCCCCCCGTCGCTGCTGGAGTTCAACGCCGACAGCGGGCTCCTGCTCACCGCCGCGCTGGGCATGGCGCGCAGCCAGGCCGCCGTCTGCGACCTGGCCGGTGAGATCCTCGTGCGCACCCCCGGCTCCCCCGACATCGCCTCCGGCCCCGAGACCACCGTCCCCTGGCTGCTCGAGACCTGGGCCGACCAGCTCACCTCCCTGGGCCGCGACCCCCGCGAGGTACGCGGCGCGGGCATCGGCCTGCCCGGCACCGTCGAGTTCCACGCCGGCCGCGCCGACGACCGCCCCCTGCTCGGGAAGTGGGCGGGCGTACCGCTGGCCCCGCTGATCTCCGAGCGCTTCCCCGTCCCCGTCATGGTCGACAACGACGTGAACGTGATGGCCCTGGGCGAGCACCTGGCGGGCGGGCACGGGCACCCCTCCGACATGGTGTTCGTCAAGGTGTCCACCGGCATCGGGGCCGGGCTGATCTCCGGCGGCAGGCTGCTGCGCGGGTCCCTCGGGGCGGCCGGGGAGATCGGCCACATCCCCGTGCGCGACGGGCAGGGGCTGCCCTGCCGGTGCGGCAACACCGACTGCCTGGAGGCCGTCGCGGGCGGGCCCCGGCTGCTCGAACTCGCCGCGGAGGAGGGCCGGGAGGTCTCCGGGCTCAAGGAGCTGGTGGCCCTGGCGGCCGCCGGGGACCCCGTCGCCGTCACCCTCGTCCGCGGGGCCGGGCGGCGGCTGGGCGAGGCCCTGGCCGGTGCCGTCAACCTGCTCAACCCCGAGGTCGTCGTGCTCGGCGGCGACCTGTCCGAGGCCTACGACCACCTGGTCGCGGGCGTGCGCGAGATGGTGTTCCAGCGGTGCACCGCGCTGGCCACCCGGCAGCTGCGGGTGGTGGCCAGCACCCTGTGGGACGAGGCGGGCGTGCGCGGCTGCGCCGCCATGGTCGCCGAGGAGATCCTGTCCCCCGAGGCCGTGAACAAGTACCTCGCCGGATAGATCTCCTACAAGGGGGAACAACCCTCCCGAACCACCTGCGACGACGCCGTCGCGGGCGCGTCGCGTGCCCTCGGCGCACTTGACAAGCACCCCCTTCGTACCGAATAGTCACCCACCACCTGACCCCCGCCCCGCACACCCCCCGGCTCCCACCGTGCGGACCCCCGCCCGGAAAGGTCATCCGAACCGTGCCAGACGCCCTAGAGAACCCGATCGTCCTGATCCTGATCGGCGCCGCGATCAGCCTGGCCGCCAGCGTCGCCGTGACCGGCCTCCAGGCCCGTCTGCTGCGCCGGAACGACGTCCGCGAGGCGTCCCGGGCCTCGGCCCGCAGGCTCACCAGCGTGTTCATCGGCGAGCGCGACTCCGCCGACTCCGCCGACGGCTTCCTGACGGAGGCCGAGATCACGGTCATGTCGATGACCGACCGCAAGACCCGCGAGCGGCTGGCCGCCGTGCTGCGGCTGCTGCGCGAGCGGGCGATGCCCGAGCTCGAGGAGCTGAGCGGGGTCAGGGCCGACCGCGCCCGCCGCCTGCTGTGCGAGCACGCCCTGGAGGTGCTCGGCGCCCACCTGCGTTCGGAGCGGCTGCCGGAGGTGCCCGGCGAGGTCAAGCAGATGCTCCGCGTGGAGGAGGAGGCGCTGAGCATCCGCTCCGGGGACAAGCCGCGCCCGCCGGCCGCCCCGGCCGAGCCCATCACCAAGAGCCAGGTCACCGCACGGCCCCGGCACACCGGGAGCAAGGCCTCCGGCGGGACCGCGGCGCGCAAGACCACCAAGGCGACGGGGCGGAGCACCGCCAAGGCCGGGGCCAAGACGGAGGAGGCGCCCGCCAAGGAGGACAGCGCCTTCTGGGACGACTGACCCCGACGGAAACCCTGGTGGCCCGTCGCCCCGGACCAAGGCTTGGTCAGGGCGGCGGGTCAGAAGTGTTTTTTACGGGCACCGGTGAGAAAGTCGGACATGCGCGCGCCGACCGGCGGCGCACACCGGCGAAGGAATTGTGCGGCGCAATTGTGGTCACCAGCCCCGTGCTCGGACATGTCGAGCGCGCACTCCGCGGGAACTTCACCTAGGATCTCCACCACACGCGGGATCCCCCGTCGTCCGTGCCCTCCGTGCCGCACACCCCCGTCCCCCCGGGACGCCGCACGCCACGACGCCCCGCCCCACGGCTTCCCGTATCCACACCGCGCGCGACCTCCGCCGTCCCACGAACACGGACCCGTGACCCGTTCCTCCGGGTCGGTGTCCGACCGTTGGCACGTCCCGCCGTCCGAACTCACCGAGATTGCACGATGACCGCTGACGAGAACGCCGCCACCGAAACCGGAGCGGACACCACACCGGAGCCGAGCCCCGAGACGGGTTCGGAGCACACGAACGGGCAGGACGCGGGCGCCGCCGGGCAGCGCGCCGAACCGGCCTGGCGCATCGGCCGTTCCGGCCGCCTGGAGCGCGTCGGCCGCGAGGAGCCGACCGCGCCGGAGGACGACGACGTGATGGCCCTGGTCAACGCCGTCGCACCGACCCGTTCCGCGCCCCTGATCATCAACACGGCGCCCGTACCGGCGACCGTGTCCGCCCCGCCCGCCCGGCAGGCGCGGACCGCCGTCGCGGTCGCGGCCGCCGGAGCCGCCGCGGGCGGCCCGGGCGGGGGCCCCGCCGTCGCCGAGGCGACGGCCGGCCCGGAGGGGTCCGGGACGGACGGGGGCGACGATCCGGCCGACGGCGACGACGCCGGCGGTACGGACGGTGCCTCCGCGACGAACGGGGACGATCCCCCGGGAGCGGACTCCGGAGCAGGCGGGGACGACTCCGCGGGAGCGGGCTCCGGAGCGGGCGGAGGCGGAACCGGCGGCGGAGCCGGAGGAGGGGCGGGCGCCGCCGGGGGCGGAGGGCGCCGGAGGCTGCGGCGGGTCGTCGTCTGGACGGCCGCCTGTCTGGCCGTCCTGCTGACCGCCGGGATCGCCACCGCCTACGGCTACTACCACTCGCTGCGTTCGGGGATGGTCCAGCACGACCTGGAGGCGGCCCTCGACGAGGGCGAGCGCCCCGAGAAGATCAGCGACGCGGTCAACATCCTCTTCATGGGCTCCGACGGCTACGAGGAGGGCAGCACCGCCTACACCACCGAGTTCGAGGGCGAGCGCTCGGACTCGATCATGCTGGCGCACATCTCGCCCGACAACCGGGTCTCGGTGATCAGCTTCCCCCGGGACTCCCTGGTGGACCTGCCCCAGTGCGACCCCTACGGGACCGCCGAGGGCACCCACGGCTACTTCGGCATGATCAACGCCGCCATGTACCACGGTGGACCGCCCTGTGTGGTGCGCACCATCGAGTCGCTCACCGACGTCCGCATCGACCACTTCGTGCACCTGAGCTTCATGAGCTTCCGCGACGTGGTGGACGCCATCGGCGGGGTGGACATCTGCATCCCCGAGCCGATGAAGGACGAGCGCTCCAAGCTCGACATCCCCGCCGGGCAGCAGACGCTCACCGGCGACCAGGCGCTGTCGTTCGTCCGCGCCCGCTACGAGATCGGCGACGGCGGCGACATCGGCCGCATCGACCGGCAGCAGATGTTCATGGCAGCCCTGGCCGACCAGGCCATGCGGGGCGAGGTGCTGTCCGACCCGCGGAAACTGCACGGCATGCTGACCGCGGTGACCACGCACAGCGCCACCGACAGCCGGCTGACGCTGGACCGGATGCTGTCGATCGCGGTGTCGCTGTCCGACGTGGACCTGAGCGACATCGAGTTCCACACCGTCCCCTGGTACCAGGCGCCCTTCGACCCCAACCGCATCCTCTGGCACGAGGACCGGGCCGAGGAGCTGTTCACCGCGGTGCGCGAGGACCGCCCGCTGCCGCCGCTGATGGCGGCCGACGAGGCGGCCGTCCCGGCGGAGCCGCCGGGCGCCTCGCCGAGCGCGGTCGACTCCCCCGGCGACTCGCCGTCACCCGAACCGCACGCGGCCCGCCCCGGCGAGGGGCGCGACGCCACCTCGAACCCGTGCGCGGACGGCCTGGGCTTCGGCACCGGCGAGGAGGCGTACTAGGGAAGCCGCGCACCGGTACGGAACAGAGAGCGGCCCCGGACACCCGTCGGTGTCCGGGGCCGCGGTGCGCCCGGGGCGGCGGAGGCCTCCGCGTGCCGCGTGCGCCGAGGAACCCCCACAGTCCTTCGGTGCCGCCGCGCGGACCGGCCCCGCCGCCGCCCCGGGTGCCGCGCGCCCGCCACGACCTGCGGGCGCGCTTCCCGGTGGGGCTTTAGGCGAGGGCGCCGATCGGGGCGCCGTCCACGGTGGGCTCGCCGACGGTGGGCAGGCCGTCGACGCCGACCAGGTCGCCGCCGACGGAGTCGGTGGCGGGCAGGGTCGAGGTCACGTCCTCGACCGAGGGCAGGGCCACGGGCAGTTCGGGCAGCTCGGGCAGGGAGTCGGTGGCCGCGGTCTGCGGCAGCACCTCGGCGGGCAGGTCCACCGGCAGTTCCGGCAGGGAGTCGACGGGGGCGCTCTGCCGGGCCACGTCGGCGGGCAGGGGCAGGGGGGCCAGGTCCTCGGCGGGCAGGGTCACCGGCGCTTCGGGCAGCTCGGGCAGGGAGTCCACCGGCGCGGTCTGCGGCAGGGTGGTGGCGGACTCACCCAGCACCAGGTCGGAGACGACGCCCGCGGCACCGCCGCTGATGTCGGTGTTCTGTCCGTTGACCGGCATCACCGGGCCGTTCATGGGGACGGCCTCGCCGAGGGAGGCCGCGTCCAGCTCGGTCAGCCCGGCGGCGGCCTCGTGGGCCCCCAGCTCGGTCACGGCGCCCTCGACCTGCGCGACCGTCTCCTCCAGGGGCAGCGGGCTCTGCGCGGAGTGGCTCAGCGGCAGGGTGCCGCCGGTGCCCAGGCCGACCGCGTCCAGCAGGCCCAGCCCGCCGACGGCTCCGGTGACCGGGTCGAGGGCGCCGTTCTGCGGGACGGTCGGGGCGTCCACCGGCAGGGCGCCGGTGAGCGTGTCCAGGCCCACGTCGGTGCTGTTGCCGTCCAGGTCCAGCGGGGCCTCGACGGGCAGGCCGTCGGTGAGCCCGCCGGTGGGGGCGGAGTTGTGCTGCACGTCGGGGGTCGCGGAGATCGTGCCGGGCTGCACGCTGGCCAGGTCGCCGACCGGGGAGCCGATGCCCTCGGTGAGGGTCGCGGGCACCTGACCGCCCAGGTCGTTCAGGGGGAGGCCGTCGGTCACACCGCCGAGGGTGTCGGCCCAGGAGAACCCGTAGCCGAAGGCGATGAATCCCGCCGCGCCGGCTGCCACGAGCAGGGTCTTGGCTGAAGTGCGGGCGGTGGTGTTCATGGGAGTCCTTCCGGGGTGGCCGCGTTGCGCGGCGCGTGGTCTGTCTCTCGATCGGTGAGCCACTCCCCTGGCCAGGAGGGAGGTGCTCGGTTTCTCAGCGGGCGACCTGGCGGGCCGTCGGCTGATGTGAACCGCGCGTTCGGGCGCGCGGCTCACATCAACTCCCAGAGGGTGCGGAAGCGATCACTCGCGAGTACGGGAACGGGGCGTTCCGCCGCTGGGAAGGGTGTGCCAGGAGAGCGGTCGGCGTGCGACCGGGAATGCCGCGCTAGTCGGGCGAGAAGGTGGGCTCGTCGGCGTCCTCGGCCGGAACCGAGCGCAGGACGTGCCGGGCGGCCTCGAACAGGCCGGGCGCCGGGGACGGGGCCCCGGGGGCGGACAGGTAGCCCGCGATGAGCGCGCCTCCCTGGGCGGCGGACCCCGAGGGGGCCGTCGGGGAGGCGGTGGTGCCCGAGGCCGTGGGCGCCGGGGCGACCGCGGTCTCGGTGTCGGCGGCGGACCCCGCTTCGGCGGCGGAACGCTCCGCCGCGGCCGGGGCGACCGCCGGAGTGCCCGTCACGGACACGGCGGGCTCCGCCGGAGCGGCCTCGGCGGCGTCCCGCTGGCGCGGGGCGTCCTCGCGGGGCCGCTCGGTGCCCCGGGCGGGCTCGGGCAGAACGGTCTCGGACGGCTCGGGCAGCGGTGCCGCCTCCACCACGGGGGCGGTGACGACCTGCCGCACGGTCTCGTCGAGGTGGCGGGCCACGTCCTCGGGGGCGGTGGGGGCCTGCTCGGCGGCGGGCTCCTCCAGCGCCTGGCGGGCCCGGTCGACGCCGGTGCCCACGGTCGCGACGGTGTCGGCCAGAGGCGCGCCCAGGTCGGTGACCGCGGCGTCGGGGTCGAGCGTCCCGGCGGGCACCGCGATGTCGGCGCCCGGCTTCTCCGCCGCCCCGGCCGGGGCGGCCCCGGCCAGCCACAGGGCGCACAGCGCGCCGGCCACGAGGGCGGCGAGCATCAGTGCGCGGCGGACCGGTGCGGAGCACACGGC
Organism: Nocardiopsis sp. MT53; assembly: GCF_019598965.1. Lineage (NCBI taxonomy): Bacteria > Bacillati > Actinomycetota > Actinomycetes > Streptosporangiales > Nocardiopsidaceae > Nocardiopsis > Nocardiopsis sp. MT53. The sequence goes on from NZ_CP080599.1 coordinate 1,957,329, forward strand.
GGTACGGGCGCCGTCGGCGCTCGCATTACCGTGGACTGTGGACACCGGGGTTCCTTCCGCCGTGGACCGGGGGGTTCGGCCGCGACCGGGGCGGGGCCGCCGGTGCGGGAGGCGCCGCGCAGGGCGGGGCCGATCAGGGGTGTGGCGCGGGGATCATCGCGATCGCCCCTGCGCCGAACGAGAGCGACGTTAGCATGCAACGGAGAGACCACGGAGCGTTTCCGCGAGAATTCCCGCCCAGGTGGGATCCCCTCTCCTCCCGCAGATGTAGCAAATCCGGAAAAAAACAACGACAATTCACCTATATAGGCCCGAGGAAAAGCGCGCATTGCGAGACCGCCCGACCGGCTCTGCGGAGGTTGACCGACACATGACCGAGCTCCCCCAGAGCCCCCGGCTGTTCCCCGACTCCCTCGAAGACCTCCTCACCGACGTGCCCGGCCTGCGCCACGGCATGTCCGACCAGGCCCGGACGCGTTCCCTGCTCCAGGCGGTGCTGACCATCGGGGGCGACCTCGACCTGGCGACCGTGCTGCGCAGGCTCACCGAGATGGCCGCCCAGCTGGTCGGCGCCCGGTACGCCGGCCTGGGGGTCGTCGACGAGGACGGCGGCTTCAGCGAGTTCATCCCCGTGGGGGTCACCCGCGAGCAGGCCGAACGCATCTCCCGGTTCCCGCACGGCAAGGGGGTCCTGTCGGCCCCGCTGTTCGGGCGCACCGCGCTGCGGCTGGCGGACCTGCGCGACCACCCCGACTTCGGCGGGTTCCCCGAGGGGCACCCGCAGATGACCACCTTCCTCGGGGTGCCGATCCAGGTGCGCGACGAGGTGTTCGGCAACCTCTACCTCACCGAGAAGTCCGACGGCGGCGAGTTCGACGAGGAGGACGAGGCGGTGGTGACCGCCCTGGCCACGGCCGCCGGGGTCGCCATCGAGAACGCGCGCCTGTACGAGGAGGCGCGGCTGCGCGAACGCTGGCTGGCCGCCTCCACCGAGATCACCACGCGGCTGCTGTCGGGTGCGACCGCCGACGACGTCCTGGCCTACCTGGCCGGGCAGGCCCGCGAGATCGGCGGCGCCGACACCGCGGTGGTGCTGCTCCCGGACCCGCGCGCCCGGGGACACCTGTTCGCCGAGATAGCGGACGGCCCCGTCGCGCAGGAGATCCTGGGCACCCCGGTGGAGATCCACGACTCGGTCTGCGGCCAGGTGTACGAGTCGGGCGAGCCGATGGGCATCCCCGACCTGGGCCAGGCCAACTGCCCGATGCTCACCCACCGCGGCTACGGCCCGGGGCTGCTGGTGCCGCTGGGCACCCCGGGCAACACCCGGGGCGTGCTGCTGCTGGGCAAGCTGTCGGAGCGGGCGCCGTTCCCCTCGGCGATCCGGCGGATGCTGCACTCGTTCTCCGTCCAGGCGGGCATAGCGCTGGAGCTGGCCGAGGCCCGGCACGACACCGAGCGCCTGGTGGTGCTGGAGGAGCGCGACCGGATCGCCAAGGACCTGCACGACGTGGTCATCCAGCGGCTGTTCGCGTCGGCGATGACGCTGATGAGCACGATGCGGCTGATCCCCTCCCAGGAGGCGGCCGAGCGGGTGCAGCGCACCATCGACGAGCTGGACTCCACCATCAGGGAGATCCGCTCGACGATCTTCGCGCTGCAGAACCCGCCCAGCCGCCAGGACACCTCGCTGCGCGGGCGCATCCTCAAGCTGGCCGAGAACACCGCCCACAGCCTGGGCTGCCACCCGGGGGTGAGCCTGGACGGCCCGATCGACGCCTCGGTCCCCGACGAGGTCGGCGAGCAGCTGCTGGCCGTGCTCGGCGAGGCGCTGAGCAACGTGGCCCGGCACGCCCGCGCCTCGGAGGTGCACGTGTCGGTGGCGGTGGAGGAGACGGCGACGACCGGTCGGCCCACCACCCTGACGCTGACCGTCACCGACAACGGCGTGGGCCTGCCCGAGGAGGGGCGGCGCAGCGGGCTGCGCAACATGGACGACCGGGCCCGGGCCCTGGGCGGCGGGTTCTCCGCGCGGCGTGCGCGGACCGGCGGCACGGTGCTCACCTGGAAGGTGCCGGTGCCCGACGACGGGACGCCGCCGTTCGACACCTTCCAGTGAGGCGCGCCGTCGGGCCGGGCCGCACTGCGTCGGCGGGACCAAGCCCTGTTCTTCGAACGCCCTCCTGTGCCGCCGGGGGCGCGTGAGGCGCCCGGCGGGGTTCCGGAGGCCCGGAGGAGGCGTCTTCGCGAGAAGCCCGTGGCCGCAGGCCGTCCGTTGAGGACCTTCCGCCGCTCGACGGGCGGGGATGTCGACGCGGGGCCGGGGGTTCCCGCCCTCGAAGGACACCGAGCAGGGCGGCCGGGCTGCGACCGCAGGCCGCCCTTTGAGGGCGGTGGCGGGCTACGGGCGGGCCGCGATGCCGCGGGGCCCACCGAAGCACGGCCTAGTAGCGGCGCCCGCGGAGCTCGGCGACCAGAACCGCCGCCTGGGTGCGGCGCTTGAGGTCGAGCTTGGACAGCAGGGCCGACACGTAGTTCTTGACGGTCTTCTCCGCCAGGTAGAGGCGCTCGCCGATCTGGCGGTTGGTCATGCCCTCGCCGATGAGGTCGAGGATCTGGCGCTCCTGCGGGGTCAGCTCGGCCAGCGGGTCGGGCTCGGCCTGGGCGCCGCGCAGGCGCTCCATCATGGCCCCGGTGCTGCCGGAGTCGAGCAGCGACCCGCCGGAGGCGACGGTGCGCACGGCCCCCACCAGGTCGGCTCCGTGGATCTGCTTGAGCACGTAGCCGGCGGCCCCGGCCATGACGGCGTCGTACAGGGCGTCCTCGTCGGCGAACGAGGTGAGCATGAGGCAGGCGATCTCGGGGTGGTCGGAGCGGATCTCCCGGCACACCTGGACTCCGGACCCGCCGGGCAGGCGCACGTCCAGGACCGCGACGTCGGGGACCACGACCGGGATGCGGGCCAGCGCCTGTTCGGCCGTGCCCGCCTCGCCGACGACGGTCATGTCGTCCTCGGTCTCCAGGAGCGCGGCGACCCCGCGCCGGACCACCTCGTGGTCGTCCACCAGGAACACCCTGATGGGCTTGTGAACGCCCCCGCCGCCACCGCCCGACATGCCGCTCATCCTCATCCCTGTGCCATCCCTGCGTCGCCGCGCCTCGGACACGTCTCCGGCATAGACGGTAGTACGTGCGAGGGGGCGCGCGGGGGCCATATGACACAGAACTCGCCCAACAAAGGTCCTGTATGCGGACATATCACCCAAGTTGCGGGCGAAAACTCTGAGATCGCCCGCCTCCGGGGCCGCGTTCAGCGGCGGTCCCCCGCCAGTTCCAGGGCCCGGCAGGCCGCCAGCACCCGGGCGTCGGCATGGCGGGGGCCCACCACCTGGAGCCCCACCGGCAGCCCCGCCGAGGTGAACCCGCACGGCACGCTCGCCGCCGGCTGCTGGGTCATGTTGAACGGGTGGCTGAACCCCGCCCACACCGTCCACCGCTCCCCCGCCAGACCCGGCGGGCACTCCCGCCCCGCCTCGAACGCCCCGAACGGCGCCGCCGGGGTGAGCAGCAGGTCGTACTCGGCGTGGAAGCGGCCCATCCGGGCGCCCATCTCCATCCGCAGCGCCATCGCCGTCAGGTAGTCCTGCGCCGAGTAGGCCAGCCCCTCCTCGATGATCTCCGCCAGGCCCGGGTCGAACAGGTCGCGGTCGGCACCGGTGACGTGTTCGGTGGCCTTGGCCGCGCCCGAGTACCACAGCACGTGGAACTCCGGCCGGGCGTCGGGCAGGCCGGGGTCGGCCTCCGTCACGTGCGCGCCCAGGTCGGCCAGGGTGTCGGCGGCGGCCGCGACGGCCGCCGACACCTCCGGGTCCACGGCGAGCCCGCCCAGGGTCGGGGAGAGCGCGACGCGCAGCCCGCGCACCAGGTCCTCGGGGTCGGTGCGCAGGCGCACGTCGGCCAGGCCCGGCTCCGGCGGGGCCAGCGCCGCCCAGTCGCGGGGGTCCGGGCGGGCCATGGTCTCCAGCATGAGCGCGGTGTCGCCGACGGTGCGGGTCATCGGCCCGGTGTGCGCCAGCGAGCCGAAGGGGCTGGCGGGGAAGTGCGGGACCAGCCCCCAGGTGGGCTTGATCCCGACGATCCCGCTGAACGCGGCGGGGATGCGGATGGAGCCGCCGCCGTCGGTGCCGGTGGCCATGGGGACCGCGCCCGCGGCCACCGCGGCGGCCGAGCCGCCGCTGGACCCGCCCGGTGTGGTCGCCGGGTCCCACGGGTTGCGGGTGACCCCGGTGAGCGGGGAGTCGGTGACGGCCTTCCAGGCCAGCTCGGGTGTGGTGGTCTTGCCGACGAAGACCGCGCCGGCCTCCCGCAGCCGGGCCACCGCCGGGGAGTCCTCGTCCCAGGCGCCGGAGCGCGGGGAGGTCAGGGAGCCCTTGAGGGTGGGGTGGCCGCGCAGCAGGTGGACGTCCTTGACGGCGACCGGCACCCCGTCGAGCGGCCCCAGGGGCTCCCCGCGCTCCCAGCGGGCCGCGGACTCCCGGGCGGCGGCGCGGGCCTCCTCCGCCAGGACCAGGCAGAAGGCGTTGAGGACGGGTTCGGTGCGGTCGATGCGGGCCAGGGCCGCCTCGACCGCCTCCACCGGGGAGGCGTCCCCGGCGGCGTAGGCGGCCAGGAGGTCCTCGGCGGACGCGGCGGACGGGTCGGCCACCGGACCGGTGTGCGCCCGGGCGCCGACGGGCGCCGATGCGGCCGCGGCGGTCGAGTCGGAACGGATCGTCACTTCGGCCTCCCGGTAGGGGCTCAGCCGGGTACGTAGCCCCGGCGCTTGTCGACGACGTTGCGCGGTTCGCGCCCGTCGAGGTAACGGGAGAGTTCGTCCAGGAACAGGTCGACCAGCGCCTCGCGCCAACCGATCACGTCCCCCGCCATGTGCGGGGAGACCACCGAGCCCGGCAGTCCCCACAACGGGTCGATGGCCTTGAGGGGCTCGCGCTCGAACACGTCCAGCGCGGCCCCCGCGATGACGCCGGAGTCCAGGGCGACGACCAGGTCCGACTGGTCGACGACGGGGCCGCGCGCCACGTTGATGAGCCGGGCGGTCGGCTTCATCAGGTGCAGGAAGGTGCGGTCGACCAGGCCGCGGGTCGCGTCGGTGAGCGGGGCGGCGACGATCACGTGGTCGGCCGCGGGGAGCTCGCCGAACAGGGTCGGCTCCCCCTGCGGTCCGCGCTCGGCGGTGCTGGAGAGCACCACGTCGCCGAAGTCGGGGTCCCCGGTGCGGGCGCGGCTGCCCGAGGCCCGCACCCGCACGCCCACGGCGGTGAGCAGGCGGGCGGTGGCGCGGGCGATGGGGCCGGTGCCGACGATGAGGGCGCGCGAGCCCGCCACCCGCTCGGTCTCGCGGTGCTCCCAGCGGCGTTCGCGCTGGTACTCCAGGGTCCGGGGGAGGTCCTTGGCGAAGGCGATGACCAGGCCCAGGACGTATTCGGCGATGGGCTGCTCGAAGACCCCGCGCGAGTTGGTGACCACCACGTCGGACTCGACCAGGCCGGGGAACATGAGGTTGTCGACCCCGGCGGTGGCCGCGTGGACCCGGGCCAGGGAGTCGGCCTTGGGCCAGGCGGCGGCCAGGGCCTCGGAGAACAGGTCCCAGACCAGCAGGAAGTGCGTGCCCGGCAGCTTGGCGGAGAAGTCGTCGGCGGTGGCGTACACGACCTCGCCCAGGCCCGGGTGCCCGTCGATCCGCTCCCGACCCGGCGGCAGGTCGTCGCCGTGCAGGATCAGCAGCCGGGGGCTGTCGGGTGGGGAAGGGGCGGCACTGTTCACGGGCCTCGCGCTCTCCGGTCGGCGTCAGGGAAACGCTGGCGGGGCCCACGGCGGTCCCCGCACGGGCCACGCTAGAAAGCGGACGTGGGATTGTCAACAATCGACAAACCGGTGCCCCTCCGACGATCCGGACGCCCCGATCCCGCCCCGACCTCCTTCTTGTATCGGGAGAGCCCTGGATCGTAAGATTGTCGACAATCAACAACCCGGAGGATCCCCGGGTGCCCGGACACCGTCCCGCCGGTCCCGACCCCGTCGCCCGGCCGCCACCGAAGGGACCCCGAACCCCAGTGCCCAGGTACATGAGCATCACCCTGCCCCTCCGCGGGGTGTCCTGTGTCGCGGAACTCCTCGAACAGGACGCGCCGCGCACCTGCGAGGCGGTGTGGGAGGCGCTGCCCCAGGGCGACGCCGTCCAGCACGCCAAGTACGCGCGCAACGAGGTCTACACGATGGTGCCGAGGTTCGCCGAGGTCGAACCCGGCCTGGAGAACCCCACGGTCACACCGATCCCCGGCGACGTCGTCTACTTCTCCTTCGACGGGGGCATGCTCGACCGCGCCTTCAAGGAGGACAAGGGGATCGGCCACCTGCCCGGGGTCATCGACCTCGCCCTCTTCTACGGCCGCAACAACCTGCTGCTCAACGGGGACGTCGGGTGGGTGCCAGGCAACGTGTTCGCCACCGTCGTGGAGAACCTCCCCGCCATGGCGAAGGCGTGCGACGACGTCTGGCGCTCCGGCAGCGTCGGCGAACGCCTCGTCTACGAACGACTGGACCGCTGACGGCACCCGCGCGGCGGGCCACGACAGGAAGAACCGAGGAGGTGAGCGACCGATGCTCGTCCAGGAGCCCTTCGACGGACCGGCGGCCGAACGCCCGACCCCGCTGCAGACCGGGGTGGGGATCGTGGCGCCCTACGATTTCGCGCTCGACCGCGAGCTGTGGCGGTGGACGCCCGACGACGTGTCCCTGCACATGACGCGCCTGCCCTACGTCCACGTCCCGGTGACCGTGGACCAGGCGGCGGCCCTGTGCCTGCCGGAGGGCGTCACGCCCGCCGTCCGCGCGCTGCTCACCCCCGAGCCCTCGGCGGTCGGCTACATGTGCGCCTCCGGGAGCTTCGTCCACGGCGCCGCGGGCGAGAGGGAGCTGCGCCGGACCATGGCCGAGGCCGGCGCGCCCGCCGCGGTCACCACCTCCGGCGCGCTGATCGAGGCGCTGGCCCTCCTGGGCGCCGAGCGCGTCGCCGTCGTCACGCCCTACGTCGACGAGGTGACCGACCGCCTCCTGGGCTACCTGGGGGAGCACGGCGTCGGTGTGACCTCCAGCGTGGGCCTGGGGCTGCTGGAGCACATCTGGCGGGTCGCGTACGACGTGATCGCCCGCGCGGTCCACGAGGCCGACCGGCCGGAGGCGCAGGCGGTCTTCGTGAGCTGCACCAACGTGCTCACCTACGACATCATCGCCCCCCTGGAGAGGGAGCTGGGCAAACCGGTGGTCACGGCCAACCAGGTGACCATGTGGGCGCTGCTGCGCGCCGTGGGGCGGCGCCCGGTGGCTCTCGGGCAGAGCCTGGCCGAGACCGCGGCGCCCAGCGCCGCATGAACCCGTGGCGGGAGGCCACAGTGAGGAGGACACCATGACCCGCGTCGGATTCCTCTACCCGGGGCACAGCGCGGAGAGCGACTACAAGGCCTACGAGGGCCTGCTCGGCGGCGGCGTCGAGCTGCCCGTGGTGCACACCCTGATGCGCGAGGACGCCCACCGCGTGGACGCGCTGCTCGACATCGGCGGCGAGGACGTACTGGCCGAGGGCGCCCGGGAGGCGGCGGCGCTGGGGGTGGACGCCACCGTCTGGGCCTGCACCAGCGGGAGCTTCGTGTACGGCCCGGAGGGGTCGCTCCGCCAGGTCGAGTGGGTCCGGCGGGCGGCGGGGACGCCGGCGTCGAGCACCTCGTGGGCCTTCGTGCACGCCCTCGTCGGGCTGCGGGTGTCCCGGGTGGCGGTCGCGGCCACGTACCCCGAGGACGTGGCCGGCCGGTTCGTCGGCTTCCTCGCCGCGGCGGGGGTCGAGGTGGTGTCCCTGGCCAGCCACGGCATCGCCACCGCCGCGGAGGTCGCCCACCTCGACCCGGACGAGGTCGTCGACTTCGTCATCTCCAACGACCACCCGCGCGCGGGGGCCGTGCTCGTCCCGGACACCGCCCTGCACAGCGCGCACCTGATCGAGCCGCTGGAGGCCCTGCTCGGCAAGACCGTGCTCACGGCCAACCAGGTGAGCGTCTGGGAGGGGCTGCGCCTGGCCGGCGACGCCCGGCCGCGGGCGAACGGTCCGGGGCGGCTCTTCCGTACCGGGGCCGCCGAGGTCGCGAGTATGCTGCCGCAGGTCTGATCCCCGGGCGATCCGCGTGCCCGGAGGTCGGCGAGAACATCGAAAAGGAGGCGGAACATGCCCGCCCACGGTCAACTCACCCCCGTTCCCCGCAGGTCCACCGCCGAACTCATCGCCGAGCAGCTGCGCTCGGCGATCATGTACGGCTCGCTCGCCCCGGGGGACCAGCTCGGCGAGGCCGACCTGGCCGGGAGGCTGGGGGTGAGCCGCGGCCCCCTGCGCGAGGCCATGCAGCGGCTCGTCCAGGAGGGCCTGCTGCGCAGCGAGCGCCACCGCGGGCTGTTCGTGCGCGAGCTGACCCCGGACGACGTGCGCGACATCTACGTGGCGCGGCTGGCCGTGGAGCGCACCGCCTGCGAGCTGATCATGCGCGGCAACCGGGGCGAGGCCGTCGCCCGGCTCACCCCGGCGGTGCAGCGCCTGGCCGAGGCCGCCGCCACCGGCGACCGGCGCGCCATGAGCGACGCCGACCAGGAGTTCCACCGGACCCTGGTGAGCTGTTCCGGCAACGGCCGCCTGGAGCGGATGGCGCAGACCCTGCTGGTGGAGACCCGGATGTGCCTCACCGTGATGCAGGAGGTCTACCCCGAGCCCGCCGAGCTGCTGGAGGAGCACCGGCGCCTCCTCGACGCCATCGCCGACGGCGCCGAGGAGCGGCTGCTGCACCTCATCGAGACCCACATGACCGACACCGTCGCCCGCATCAACAACGGCGCCCCGCCCGCCCCCTAGGAACGGTCGGCGCCGCCGGACGCCTCCGCGCGGCGCAGGCGGTCGGCGGCGTCGAGGGCCGTGAGGCGCTCGTACTCGGCCGGAGAGATGAGCACGCCCTGCGGTCTGCGGTAGGCGCCGACCACGATCGGCTCGTGCCCGGGGTCCGCGGACAGCTCGGCGAGGAGTTCCGGCAGGCGGGTGCGGGCCTCGGCGACTCCGAGGACGGTGGGGATCTTCGCGCTCATGAATGAATTGTACAAGAAGTTGTACAACTCTCCACGGGCGAAGATCCCCCGCGCGTTCAGAGGCCGCCGATCCCCACGTACTTGGTGTCGAGGAACTCGTCGATGCCGACGCGGCCGCCCTCGCGGCCCAGGCCGGAGTGCTTGACGCCGCCGAACGGGGCGGCCGGGTTGGAGACCACGCCCTGATTGAGGCCGACCATGCCGGTCTCCAGGGCCTCGCTCACCCGCAGCGCCCGGTTGAGGTCGCGGGTGTAGAGGTAGCTGACCAGGCCGAACTCGGTGTCGTTGGCGGCGTGCAGCGCCTCCTCCTCGGTCTCGAAGGTGAGCACCGGGGCGACCGGACCGAAGATCTCCGTGGTGGACAGCTCGCTGGCGAACGGCACGTTCGCCAGCACCGTCGGCCGGTAGAAGTGGCCCGGGCCGTCGCCCGGACCGCCGCCCACCAGGACGGTGGCGCCGCGTTCGACGGCGTCGTCCACCAGGTGCTGCACCTTCTGGCGGGCCTTGTCGTCGATGAGCGGGCCCACGTCCACCCCGTCGTCCAGGCCGCGCCCCAGGCGCAGGGCGCCCATGCGCTCGCTCAGCCTCCGGGAGAACTCCTCGGCGATCCCCGCCTGGGCGTAGATGCGGTTGGCCGCCGTGCACGCCTCGCCGATGTTGCGCATCTTGGCGAGCATCGCGCCGTCCACCGCCGCGTCCAGGTCGGCGTCGTCGAACACCAGGAAGGGCGCGTTGCCGCCCAGCTCCATGGAGGTGCGCAGCACCTGGCCCGCGCTCTGCTCCAGCAGGCGTCGGCCCACGGCGGTGGAGCCGGTGAACGACAGCTTGCGGATGCGGCCGTCGCTGAGCAGCGGCTCGGTGACCGCCCCCGGGTCGGTGGTGGGGATGACGCTCAGCACGCCCTCGGGCAGCCCCGCCTCGGCGAGGATCCCCGCCAGGGCCAGCGCGGACAGCGGCGTCTGGTGGGCGGGCTTGAGGACCATGGTGCAGCCCGCGGCGACGGCCGGGCCGATCTTGCGGGTGCCCATGGCCATCGGGAAGTTCCACGGGGTGATGAGCATGCACGGCCCGACCGCCTGGCGCATGATCAGGAACCGGGACTTGCCGTCGGGCGAGGTGGCGAACCCGCCCTCGACGCGCACCGCCTCCTCCGAGAACCAGCGCAGGAACTCGGCGGCGTAGGCGATCTCGCCGCGCGCCTCGGCCAGGGGCTTGCCCATCTCCAGGGTCATGAGGACGGCCAGGTCCTCCTGGCGCTCCATGAGCAGCTCGTAGGCGCGGCGCAGGATCTCCCCGCGTTCGCGCGGCGCCGTGCGCGCCCACGACGGCTGGGCCCGGTGCGCGGCCTCCAGCGCGGCCAGCGCGTCCTCCTTGCCCGCGTCCGCGACGGTGCAGAGCACCTCCCGGGTGGAGGGGTCCTCCACCTCGAAGGCCGCCCCGGACGCGGCGTCGCGCCAGCGCCCTCCGATGAACAGGCGCTTCTCCACCTGTGCGACGACCCGTGCTTCCCGATCCGACATGTTCACAGCTCCCGGTTCTCCATCGTGCGGGCCCCGCGGCCGTGCGCCGGCCCGGTGCCGTTGGGTCAGACCTGCCCGGCGTGCGCCCCCTGGACACCGCCGCGGCCGGATGTTTCCATAGCCGTGTCGATTGTCGACAATCCTACGGAACCGCGCGACAACGAAACGAGGCATCGCATGGCGGAGCTCTCCCCTGTCCTCAAGCAGGCCACTCCGGTGGTCGCGGCACGAGGCGAGGGCGCCCACATCTACGACGAGGACGGCCGCCGCTATCTCGACTTCACCGCCGGCATCGGCGTCACGAGCACCGGCCACTGCCACCCCCGGGTGGTGGCCGCCGCGCAGGAGCAGGTGGCCACACTCGTCCACGGCCAGTACACGACCCTGCTGCACCGCCCGCTGCTGAAGCTCACCGAGCGCCTGGGCGGGGTGCTGCCCGCCGGGATCGACCGGCTGTTCTACGTCAATTCCGGGAGCGAGGCCGTGGAGGCGGCGCTGCGGCTGGCCCGGCAGGCCACCGGGCGCCAGAACGCGGTCGTGTTCCAGGGGTCGTTCCACGGCCGGACCATGGGCGCGGCGTCGCTCACCACCTCCGGGACCAAGATCCGCGCGGGCATCGGGCCGCTGGTGCCCGGGGTGGTCGTCGCCCCCTTCCCCTACGCCTACCGGCTGGGGATGTCGGAGGCGGACGCCGTCGCGTACGCCCTGCGGGAGTTCGACGAGCTGCTCATCACGGTGACCTCGCCGCAGGACATCGCGGCGGTGTTCATCGAACCGGTCCTGGGCGAGGGCGGGTACGTCCCCGCCCCCGACGCCTTCCTCCAAGGGCTGCGCGAGCGCGCGGACGCGCACGGGTTCCTGCTGGTCGTCGACGAGGTGCAGACGGGGTTCGGGCGCACCGGGACGTTCTGGGGGCACGAGCCCTCCGGGATCGTCCCCGACATCGTCATCACCGCCAAGGGCCTGGCCAGCGGGTTCCCGCTGTCGGCGATCGCCGCGCCCGAGGCGGTCATGGCCAAGGCCTGGCCCGGCTCCCAGGGCGGGACCTACGGCGGCAACGCCGTCTCGTGCGCCGCCGCGCTGGCCACCCTCGACGTGATCGAGGAGGAGGGGCTGGTGGACAACGCCGCCCGCATGGGCGAGCGGCTGCGCCAGGGCCTGGAGAAGGTGGCGGCGGCCTCGCCGCTGATCGGCGACGTGCGCGGCCGGGGGCTGATGCTGGCCAGCGAGTTCACCACCGACGGCCGCCCCGACGGCGCCGCGGCGCTGCGTGCCCAGCAGGCCGCCGTCCGCAACGGGCTGCTGCTGCTGACCTGCGGTCCGGCGGGGAACGTGGTGCGGATGATCCCGCCGCTCATCGTCGACGGCGAGCAGGTCGACGCGGCGCTCGCCGTCTGGGAGGCGTCGGTGGCCGAGGCCTCGGCGTAGCCGGGGCGGGGGCGGGTGTCAGGCCATGAGCGCGAGGTCGACCAGCATGAAGAACCCGAGCCCGAGCGGGACCAGGACGGCGAACACCGCCAGCGCCCGCGCCCGGCCCGCCCACCCGCTCCCGCCCAGCAGCAGGGGGACGGCCAGACCCAGCAGTGCCTGGGACCAGGCCGTCCCGAGCATGTGCGTGAAGTGCTCCCAGTTCGCGAGCTTGAAGACGCCCTCGGCGGCCAGGACCGCGCCGAGCAGCCCCACCGCGGCCGCCCGCCACCAGCCGTCCCGGTTCCGCCACACGGCCCCGGCCAGCCCGAACACCGGCCCGGACAGCGCGCCGCAGGCCATCCACACCAGCGGCGCGTGAAGGTCCTGGGCGCCCAGCCACAGCAGCGAGGCGGATCCGTAGTAGCCGATCACCGCCCCCCACTGGGTGAGCAGCCCGGCCACGGCGCACGCCCACGGGCGGGCGGCGGCGCCGGCCGCCCCCGCGGCGAACGCGGCGGCCGACCAGACCGCGGCGGAGTTGCCGAGCCACGCCACGGCGTCGGGCAGCAGGCCCTGGGCGACCATGGTGGCGAGGCCGATGATGAGGCCGCCCATCCCGGACAGGAGGAGCAGGGCCCAAAGGGGGACCGCCCGCTCGGGGGCGGGGTCCTGCACGGGCGCGGTTTCGGTGCTCATACACGGCCTATCGCGTCCTCCCCGCCCACTGGTTCCCGGTCCCGAACCGTGTGCACCGGCTGCGCACCGCCCCTCCCCGGCCATGGCGCCGGTCCGGGAGATCTGGCACCATGGCGGCCATGACCACACCCCGAAAGGCCGATGCCGCGTAGACGGCCGGGAAAGCTGCGTGAACGGCAGCCGGAGATCCGCTTCTGGGAAGACCCTCCCCCGGTACGGATCCGCGGGCTCTCCGCCCGCACCAGCCTTCTGATCCATCGGGGCGAAGGGCTCTCGAAGGACCCCTACCTCTTTCTCGGCGCCACGAGCCGTGCCCTGCGCCGTTACAGGGCGTTCTCGTCGCCGCCGGGAAGGCGCCCCCGCTATCCGCAGAACGCCCTATGTTCGTGCCGCGGCTGCTCCTACGACGATGTGAGGCACGCCCGCGACGTCCTCGACGCGGTGATGCGGGAGCTGCCCCGCAGGGCCCGATCCGAACTCGGGCGCCGTGTGGCCGCCTTGGACGCCCTGTACCTCCGAAGGACTCTGCCGGACCCGTTCGCCCACGACCGCCAGTGGCGTGCCGATCTCTGGTGGCGGCGGCGCCTCTCCAGCGCCTGGGAGGGCGGGTGAGGTCCGCCCGTCGGCCGTTCGCGTCGCCGGGGCCGCCGAAGCCGTGGACGCCGCCCGGACGCGGATGCCCGCGGTCCGGCCCGTGGGCGGTGAACGTGCGATGCGGCCCTGACGGGGCCTTCGCGCGGGGCGGCACAAAAGAAGCCGCCCGCCCTGGTCTCCCAGGTCGGGCGGCTTCTCCACTGTCTCATGGTGGCGCACTCGGGAGGATTCGAACCCCCAACCTTCTGATCCGTAGTCAGATGCTCTATCCATTGAGCTACGAGTGCAGGTTGTTCAGTTGTCGTCGCCCTGGCGGACCGTGTCCTCCCTGGCGACGTCTCCGACTCTATCACGGTGCAGGAGTGGCTTCGCGCCATTTATGCGTGTGACCCCCGCCATCCGGGCCCGGCGCCGCGCTCGGGGCGAAGGGGGCCGGGGCCCGGTCGTCGACCGGGCCCTTCGGCGGGTGCGGCCGGGGGCCGGTCAGGAGGCGTCGGCCGTGGCCGGGGCCTGCCAGGCGAAGCCGTCCGGGTCGGCGCAGGAGCCGATGTCGCCGCCGATCAGCAGACCGTGCGGGCCGCTGCCCTGCGGGTCGACGCCGATGGTCTTGGCGAGGGCGCGGCACCGGTAGAGCGACAGCTTGACCGAGCCCGGGTCGGTGGCGAACTCCGCGTAGGAGCGGCCGAAGCTCTTGGACACGGTCAGGCCGCGGCCGGCGTAGAACTTCTTGGTGGCGGCCACGTCCTCCACCCCCAGCAGGAGCACGACCTCGTCCACCTTCCCGGTGGCCGGCCCGGTGTTCTTCTTGGCGGAGGTGGCCAGCTGCCAGATCGCCCCGTCCGGGGCCTGGACGATGCCGCCGTATCCCCACATCGACTTGGCGGCGGGCTTGAGGACCGTGGCGCCCGCGGCGAGCGCGGACTCGAAGAGGACGTCGACGTCGGCGGGCTGGGACGTGATCAGCGACAGGGTGAACCCGCGGAAGCCCGAGGCGGGCTCGGCGGCGGTGCGCGTGCGGACCAGACCGCCCAGGTCGAAGGCGGTGGCGTAGAAGCGGTCGGCGGCCTCGGTGTCGGCCGCGTCGAGGGTGATGGAAGCGATGTTCGTCATGGTCACAACGCTAGAAGCCGGCCCCCTCCCGGCGCTTCTCGATTCCTGACCGGTCGTCCGGCGGCTCCTTGGGCCACCCCTGGCCGCGCGCACGGCGGGGCGGTGCGAGAACGTGGGTCCACGCCGTTCGTGTGACCCCCGTCGCACACGGGCGCGCGACCCCCGGATGCGACGGGAACACAGGGAGAGACATGTCCACACCAGCCACCGTGATCATCTCCGGAGCCCGCGTGTTCGACGGAGAGGGCTTCCTGCCGCGGGCGGACGTCGCGTTCGCCGGGGACACCGTGCTCGAGGTCGGCCCGGACCTGGCCGCCCGGTACCCGGACGCGCGCACGGTCGACGCGACCGGCAGCACCGTCCTGCCCGGCATCATCGACCTCCACGTGCACATGACGACACAGCACGCGGGCTCGCTCAACGCGTTCGCCGAACCGTTCTCGCTCCAGTTCTACAACTCGGCCGCGTACCTGAAGCGCACGCTGGAGGCCGGGGTGACGACCGTGCGCGACGCGGGCGGCACCGACCTGGGGGCCAAGGTCGCCGTCGAGTCGGGTGTCATCCCCGGGCCGCGGCTGCGGATCGCGGTCACGATCATGAGCCAGACCGGCGGGCACGGCGACACGCGGCTGCCGTCGGGGGCCGACGGACCGATGCTGGCCCCGCACCCCGGGCGCCCCTCGGGGGTGGCCGACGGCGTCGAGGAGGTCCGCAAGACCGTGCGCACGATCCTGCGGGCGGGCGCCGACCAGATCAAGATCTGCTCCACGGGCGGGGTGCTCTCACCCGCGGACGACCCGCGGCACTCCCAGTTCACCGAGGACGAGATCCGCGTGATCGTGGAGGAGGCCGCGGCGCAGGGGACCTACGTCATGGCGCACGCGCAGGGCAGCGAGGGCATCAAGAGCGCCCTGCGGGCCGGGGTTCGCTCCATCGAGCACGGCATCTACCTCGACGAGGAGGCGATCGGGCTCTTCCTCGATCGGGACGCCTACCTCGTGCCGACGCTGGCCGCCCCGCTGGCGGTGATCGAGCGCGCGCAGCAGCCGGGTTCGGGGTTGTCCCAGGCCGTCATCGACAAGGCCCATCGGGTGGTGGACACGCACCGGGAGTCGGTGGCCAAGGCGATCGCGGCCGGGGTGAAGGTCGCCATGGGCACCGACTCGGGGGTGGGCCCGCACGGGGCCAACCTCCAGGAGCTCGCTCTGCTGGCCGACCTGGGCATGGGCCTGGTGGACGTGCTGCGGGCGAGCACGTCCGTGGCCGGGGAGCTCATCCGTGGGGCGGAGGTCGGCCGGCTGGCGCCGGGGTACGCCGCCGACGCGGTCGTGCTGGACGGGGAGCTCACCGAGGCCGACCAGCTGGCGCTGCTGCCGTCGCTGGTGCGGCAGGTGTGGAAGGACGGGGCGGAGGCGTTCACCCGGTCCTGACGGCGGGGGCCGGGGCGTCGTCGAGCCAGCGGCCGTCGCGCATGAGCGTGCGCCCCGGCATCTCGTTCACCTCGCGCCAGGCCTGGACGCGGTGCGGCCGGATCAGGAAGTACCCGTATCCGTCCAGTTCGCGCGGGTCGAACCCGGTCCGCTCCGCGAACGCGTCCCCCGTTCCCGGCGGGAGGCCGGCGAGGTCCGCCCGTGCGACGGTGCCGTCGATCATGACGACGTCGCGGGTGGGGCCGAGGCCGACCCGCACCCGGCCTCCGGCCGACAGGTTGCGGCCGGTGACCGAGGCGAGGGACGTGGAGACCAGCAGCGCGGAGCCGTCCCACAGGTAGGAGAGCGGGAGGAGGTGGGCGCCGTCCTCTCCCGCCGTCGCGAGCCAGAGGTCGATGTCGCCCTCCAGCCTCGCCCGGGTGTCCCGGATCCTGTCCCGGAGGCTGCGCGGCGGCGTGTTCGTCAAGGTTCTCTCCCCGGTTCCGGGTCGGGCCCCTCCCTTCGGGGAGGGGCCTGTCGTTCGTGTCGGTCGAAGGCGCGGCGCCGGCCGGGCCTCAGGTGGCCGGCGGCCCCGGGGGCGGCTCCGTCCGGCGCCTGACCGGCCGCGTGACCTGCTTGGCCACGCACTGCGGAAGCCCCTGCGCCGAGTCGGCGGCCGCGGTCCGGTAGGCGCTGGGCGACATGCCGAACAGCTCGGTGAAGCGGGTGCTGAAGGTTCCCAGCGACGAGCAGCCGACCACGAAGCAGACCTCGGTGACGCTGAGGTCGCCGCGGCGCAGCAGGGCCGCCGCGCGTTCGATGCGGCGCGTCATCAGGTACGAGTACGGGGACTCGCCGTAGGCCTGCCGGAAGCTGCGGCTGAGGTGGCCCGCGGACATGTGCGCGCCGCGGGCGAGCTCCTCGACGTTGAGCGGCTGCGCGTACTCCCGGTCGATCCGGTCCCGGACGCGGCGCATCAGGGCGAGGTCGGCCAGGCGCTGCGCCTCGGCCCGGGCGTCGCCCCAGGCGGGACGGCACATGGGGGCTCCTTTCCGCCGGTGTCCGGCTCAGCGGACCTCTTGGACGCGGACCAGGTTGCCCGCGGGGTCGCGGAAGGCGCAGTCGCGCACGCCGTACGGCTGCTCGGTCGGCTCCTGGACGACCTCCGCGTCCTGGGCCTGCACCTTGTCGAAGGTGCCGTCGAGGTCCCGGGTGGCCAGCAGGATCCAGCCGTAGGTGCCCTTGGCCATCATCTCCGCGATGGTACGGCGCTCGTCCTCGCTGATCCCGGGATCGGCGGCCGGGGGCGCCAGGAGGATCGACGTGTCGGGCTGGCCGGCGGGTCCCACGGTGATCCAGCGCATCCGGCCCTGGCCGACGTCGCTGCGCACCTCGAAGCCGAGGATGTCGCGGTAGAAGGCCAGGGACGCGTCCGGGTCCTCGTGCGGGAGGAAGCTGGTGTGAATCGTCAGGTCCATGGCGTCAGACTAGGCCCGCTGCTCCGGGCCGCGCTTCTCGATTCCTGACCGGCTCCGGCCGGAGCGCGGCGGCGGGGGCTCGAGCGATTCCCCGGCCGGGTGCGCCGGAGCGGTCCACCGCCGTCCCCGGGAGCGCCCCTCCCGGCGGGGACGCCCCTCCGGTGTTCGGCGTCGAGCGCGGTAAGGAGTTCCGTGCCGCGGGGTCTGACCGGGTGCGGGCCCGTCCGGGCCCGCACCCGGCGGGTCAGAGGTCGACCCGGAAGAGGGTGGTGGTGCCGGAGACCTCGTTGGCGACGGCCAGCAGCGGCGTCCCGGGGATCGGCGAGTCCTCGGCCGCGATGAACGTCAGGCCCTCGGGTCCCAGGTCCAGGGCCTCGGGGGTGCCCGGCTCCGCGGAGAAGTCGCGGTTGTTCACGTAGTCCACGAAGGAGGCGCCGGCCGGGTCTGTGACGTCGTAGATCATGATGCCGCCGACCCGCTCCAGGCCGATGAAGGCGTAGACGCGGCCGCCGGCCTCGCCGAGGGTGAGGCCCTCGGGCTCGGGGCCCTTGTCGTCGCTGCGGCCGTCGAACTGGTTCTCGGTGTGGTTCGAGTTGAAGAAGTCCGGGTTCTCCTCGGCGATGACGCGCTCGAACTCGGAGCCGGAGTCGAAGACCAGGTCGCCGCCGGTGGTGAAGATCGAGAAGGAGCGGCCGCCGAAGGAGTACAGCTCGTCGTGGCAGTCCGCCCCCTCGCGAAGGCCCTCGGCGGCCGAGACCGTCAGGCGGCCGAGGGCCTCGTCGCGCTGGAGGTCGGCGGTGGTGAGGCCGTTGGCGTCGAGGTAGGGCCGCAGGCGCGGGGAGTCCTCGCACAGTTCGAGGTCCTTGACGCGGGCCTCCTCCGAGTAGCCGTCCCAGTCGCGGACGTCGCCCTCGTTGGCGGTGACCAGGAGGCTGCGGCCCCGGTGGCGGTACATGTCGAAGCCGTCGGGCTGGTACATGCCGTACACCGGGACCCCGCGCAGGTCGATGCCGCCGTCGCGGTTGGAGGGGTCCAGCTCGTTGCCCGGCTCCAGGTGGTCCTTGACGCCGAACGGGACGATGTCCGTGACCTCGGCGGTGCGCAGGTCGACCACCGCGAACGCGTTGGCCTCCTGGAGCACCACGTGGGCGCTGTAGGCGGTGTCCGCGACGATGTACTCGGGCTCCAGGCTGCGGGCGACCCGGCCCGGGGTGCCCGGCTCGCCGGTCGACAGGTCCGGGCCGAACACCCGGACCCCCTCGGGGAGCTCGCGGTCGCCGTCCCAGGCGCGGAAGTCGGCGGTGCGCACGTCCCGCTGGGTGACCGCGGCCGGGCGGCGGTTCACCTTGACGATGCTGACGGAGCCCTCGGGGTCGACCGTGTAGTCGTCGTTCGGCTCGCCCTCGTTGGCGACCAGGAGGAGGCGCCCGTCCGGGGTGAAGGTCGCCATGTCGGGCAGGGCGCCCACGCGCACGGCGTTGAGGGCGTTGCCGCGGGTGTCGTAGAAGACCACCCAACCGGGGTCGGTCTTGTCCGCGGCCTCCACGGCGACGGCGACGGTGTCGCCGTGGACCGCGACGGAGTTGGCGACCGCGCCCTCCTCCACCACGGAGCCGTCGGCCGCCCGGACGCCCGGGGCGACCAGGTCGAAGAGCTTGACCGGTGCGGCGGGGTCGGAGATGTCGAGGACTTCGACGGTCGCGGCCAGGGCGTTGACCACGTACAGGCGCTGGGTGCGCGGGTCGTGGGCGACGATCTCGGCGGCCGCCTGGTCGAAGGCGCCGGTGGAGTAGGTGCCGAGCGGGGCGAGGGGGGTGCCGTCGGCGTGTTCGTCTGCGTGGGCCGCCGTGCCGGTGAGGGCGACGGACAGGGCCGCCGCCACCGCCGTGGTCTTGCGCATGGTGGTTCCTTCCGGGGGACGGGCGCGGACGCGCCCGGCGGAAGCCAACCAGGTACGTCCGAACGGCCGGTGTCGCCCCGGTGAAGCGCCGGGGGTCAGGACCAGGTGAGACGGCGGGCGGTGGAGGTGTCCTCCAGCGGTGAGGCGCCGTAGTGGGTGGCCAGCAGGGCCGCGCCCGGTTCGGTGGAGGTGCGGATCGCGCGGGTCGGGGCGATCCAGTGCCCCCAGGCGTCCTCGAACGCCCGGAGGTGGGCGCGGTTGCGGCCGAACAGCGCCGGGACGACGTGGTGGACGACCGGGTTGTCCGGCGGCGTTCCGTCGAGGAGGGCGCGGGCGTTCGCCTCTGTCGGGGCGGGCGGCAGCGGCCTGGGGATCAGGTACCCGGGCTCGCCGAAGACCGGGCCGAGCAGCTCCTCCAGGGCGGTGGCGAAGTCCTCGGCGGCGTCGGGGAGGGTGAACCGGTACACGCCGTCGGTGTCGATGTGGACCCGCACCCCCGAGGCACCGGTCGCGGAACGCCCCATCCCCCGGAGGGTGTCGGCGACCGCGCAGGCGTAGCGGACCGCGTCGTCGGGTCCGGCCGCCTCGGCGATCAGTTCGCGGGCCCGGCGCACGCGGGCGGCCCTCCGGACCCGGAACAGGACGGGTATCACGGCCGCGGTCGCCGCGGCCGCGAGCAGGAACCCGAGCGGTGCGATCCCCGAGAACACGACCAGCAGGACGATGAGGGCCGCCAGGGGCAGGACCGCGCCCGGGAACCCGGCCGGCAGCGCCCCGGACAGGCCGGCACCCGGCAGGAACACGCCCCGGTCCCCCGGCAGCACCCGGGGCGGGTCCGGCAGGGCGACGTCCACGCCGCGGACGGCGGGGGCGTGCCGCCTCCGCACGCGCAGGGTGGGGAGCAGGAAGTCCTCGTAGGGCTCGCCGAGGCGCCAGCGCTCGCGGGTGAGGTCGCGGCGCCCGATCCGGTCGAGCATGCGGCGGTTCAGCCCGCCGGGGTCGTCGGGCGGCGCGTACGGGGACAGGGAGGGGTCGATGTGGGCGACGCCGCTCATCACCTCGCCGTCGGCGTCCACGCCCAGGTAACCCTCGTGTTTGCGGACGAACCGGTCCCAGTCGGCGTCCCCGCGCGGGTGCTCGCCGGAGACGCACACGACCGTCCAGGTGTGCGCGGTCTTCTCCGGCCAGGACGGGTCCAGGCGCAGCGCGCGGCCGCGGCTCTGGACGACGGCGGTGGGCGTGGTCGCGGTGGTCAGGTCCACGACGGTGTTCACGCCGCGCGCGTCCCAGCCCTCGCCGAGCAGGGCGCGGGTGCCGACCAGGACGCGCGAGCCGCCGGACTCGAAGAACCGGGTGACGGCGCCCACCCTGACGCGGGGCGACCAGGAGCCCTCGATGTCGCACAGCCCGTCCGGGCGGTCGACGGCGGCGAGGTCGGCGCCGGGCAGTTCGGCGCGGGCGTACTCCAAAAAGACCATGGCCGTGCCCGGCGCCATGGCCACGGTGCGGCCGGTGAGCAGCACCGGGTCGAGGAGGTCGGTGCGGGGGTCCCCGGCCAGGGTGGTGAGCTGGAGCCGGGCCGATCCCGCGTCGGCGTCGAGGATGCCGCGCAGGGCGGCGGGCGGTCGAGACGAGGCGTGCTCGTGGTCGCACAGGACGAGCGCGCGCAGCCGCTCCCCCAGGGCCGCGTTCTCGGCGGCGAGGATCTCGACGGTGGCGTGGGCCTTGGAGTCGCTGCGGGCCAGCACCCGGTCCACCGGCGAGACGCCGCGCCGAACGCCGTTGCGGGTGAGGTGGTGGCCGATCGCGGGCAGGGCCGCACGCAGGCGCTCGCGGGCCTCGCGGTCGCGCTCGGAGGCGGTGTCCGGGGGCAGGCAGCGCTTGGCGTAGTCGTCGATGAGGGCGATCCAATCGGCCGCGGTCGGCGGGCGGCGGTGCGCCTCGAAGGGGCGGGCGCCCTCCGGGAGGTCGCACAGGCCGACGTGGTGCAGGCGCAGCACGGCGTCGGACAGGGCGGGCTCGGCCGCGGCGATCCGCGACCAGGGCACGCGCCCGCCCTCCGCGGCGTCCCGGTTCACGAACCGGGCGTCGATCCAGGGCAGCAGGTCGGTGGTGGCGAAGCCCGGCGTGAGCAGTTCGTCGCACATCCGGGAGAAGCGCTCGCCCTGGTCCTTGAGGTAGGCGAGCTCGGTGGGCGTGGGCGTGGTGAGGTAGGCCAGTTCCGCGAAGGGGGCGAGGTAGCCGGCGCGGACCAGGGCGGGGATGGAGGCCCCGGTGACGGGTTCGCCGAAGAGGCGGTCGACCAGGGCCCGCTCGGCGGCGGTGAGGTTCGTGGCCGGGGTCCCGGTCAGGCCGATGACGTGGGCGTCGGGGAGGTCGTCCAGGACCTCGGAGAGCAGGCGCCCCCACACCTGGAGCAGGTGGTGGCACTCGTCGAGCAGCACGGTGAGGGGGCCGGCGTCGTGCAGGGCCTCGACGAGCGCGCGGCCATTGGGGTGCAGCCGGTCGCGCACGGAGGCGCGGCCGCCGCCCTCCTCGTCGGTCTCGGCGTCGGGGTCGAACACCGCCAGGGACTGGTAGGTCAGGACGGTGACGTGGTGGGAGAGGTCGCGCTCGACCCCGGCGGTGCGGTCGTCGCCCTCGGGGCGCAGGGAGTCCCAGGTCCGGATCCACTGGCCCTGGATGGCGGTGTTGGGCACGAGGACGACGGTCCGGCGGTCGAGACGGCGGGCGGCCGCCAGGCCGACGAGGGTCTTGCCCGCGCCCGGCGGGAGAACGATCCACGTGCGCCGCTCCCCGGCCTCCCAGCGCGCGGCGACCGCCTCCAGCGCCTCGCGCTGGTAGGGCCGGAGGTCGGGGGGATCCGTGACTGGGGACACCCGTCCACGGTAGCGGCGGCACGCCCCACCCAGTGGGGCGAGGGGTGGCGGGGACCGCCGCGGGTCCGGAACGGCGGTACCGGAGACCGGCGTTCCCGTACACACGTCGCGGAGAACGATCCGAAGCGGTCGGCGCGGCCGGGGACAGTGGGCGGCGGCACCGGAGCACCACGACTCCGCGAATCCGAAGACCGACGCTCCCGTACACACGTCGCGGAGAACGATCCGAAGCGGTCGGCGCGGCCGGGGACAGCAGGTGGCGGCGCCGAAGCACCACGACTCCGCGAATCCGAAGACCGGCGTTCCCACGCACACCTCGGGGAGAGCGACCTCGGGGGCGCTCACGGACCCGGGGGCCCGGGATGGCCGGCGGGGCTGGGGTCAGCTGGCGGCGGCGTCGCGGACGCGGTGCCAGGCGGTGACCCAGCGGCGGCGTTCGGCCTCGTCCTCGCCGGCACAGGCGGTGACGAAGGCCATCAGGAACACGTAGCGGGGCAGCCGGTCCCCCTCCAGGACCTGGCAGAAGGTGGAGTGTTTGACGGCTCCGCCGCACAGGTACTCGAGCTCCCGGTAGGACCAGTCGCCGGCCCACACCACGTAGCGGCGCATGGTGAGGAGGAACTCGGCGGTGGTGCGGGCGTGCAGGGGGTTGGGGCGGTGCTCGTACCCGTCGATGTCGCGCAGGGGGCGCGAGCGCTCGACGGGGGCGGCCACGGGGGTGGAGAGGAGGCGGTCCAGCCATCCGGTGCCGCCGAGGGCGCGGTTCGGGCCGGTCGGTTCAAGGACGCCCGTGGGGGTCACTCCGCCTCCATTTCTTGTTCCGAGAAGGATCGTCAATCGCTGCTTCCGTGCAGGGGACACCTGGGGGTGCACAAGTGAACAGGGGGTTCAGAGAGAACACCGAAGCCGTGCGAGGACGTTGTGGAGTAACCCCGACTGTTCGGTTACCGGGAAATCTACCGGATGAACACGACAGGCGAAAGCGCCTGTGGCGTGGGCGTCCCGGCGTTCTCCGCCACACAGAGGTGTGACGCGCGGGGGTCTCTACGGAGACTCGGGAATTTTTCTCGACAAATCCATCGAATGTCATCTGAATCGCCGGGAGAAACGTCGTCGGCGACCAATGGGCGTGACGCACTTCCCACCTGGTGACACCACTCCCCTCCCCCAGTGGCCACTACGAGAGATATCCGAATACCCGGATTAAGGCCAACCGAAATGGCGATCGCGAGACCGCGACGGCGATCCGCCGCCGGAACGGCCGACGGGGCCGGGGCGCGGCCGAGGCTTCCCCCGCGCCCGCGGGCCGTCCGTGATCGCCTAGGGCGCAAGGCCCTCCGGTGTCCAGGACACGACGGTCGCGTCGTCGCGGACCTTGCCGCGGGGGTGGGCCCGCCCCTGCGGGTCGGCGTCCTCCAAGGCGCGCACCCGCTCGATCAGCGCCCCCGGCCCCTTGTCCGAAACCAGGGAGAAAGCCTGTCCCCAATCCAGGTCGCCGAAGACCTCCACCGCGCGGGTGGCGCCGTCGGTCATGAGCGCGAACCGGTCCAGGCGAGCCGTCCCGGTGAGCGCCTCGTCGGCGGCCCGCGGGTCGGAGCCCGCCGTCCAGAACCCGCCGGGGACACCGCGCAGCGCCCGGATCGCCCCCGCCGCCTCGCCGCGGCGGCGCAGCTCGGCCCGCAGGACGTCCAGCCGCGTGTCGGCCACCAGACCGACCCCGTTCACCTCCCGGACCACGCCGCTGCGCGCATCCGGCCCCGGGCCCCGTCCCGGTCCGGGCTCCGGCACGCCCCGATCGGGACGGGGATCCGGCGCCTCACCGGCGGGAGCGCGCGGCTCGGACCCCTCGCCCGGAAGGGGGCGGGGGTCGGCGATCAGGAGCACGGAGTCGGACAGCACCAGGTACTCCAGCCACCCTGGCCCGGCCATGCCCTCCGCCGGGGGCGCCCCGGTGCCGGGCCTGCCGTCCGGCACCGCCGCGCCGCTCGTGTCCGGGCCGGAGGGGTCGCCGCCGGGGTGGAGGCGGACGGCCACGACGGTGGCGGACGGGGTGTCCCGGTGGGCGAGGTCGCAGGTGTCGGCGTGCAGAGCGGCCGCCGCCCCGATCGCCTCGGCCAGCGCGGTGCGCGGCGGCAGCCCGGCGTCCATGCCCGCCAGCAGCAGGGCGCCCAGCCGCCGGACGTGCCGGGCCACCCCGTGGGAGCAGCCGTCGGCGCCGTCGGGCGGCCCGCTCACCCCGTCCAGCAGCACCGCGCAGCGCGCGGACACCGCGGCGAAGTCCTCGTTGGGGCGGTCGGCGCGGCCGGGCGCGGTGGCGATCAGGAAAGGCATCGCGGTTCCCTTCGCGGACCGGGCGGTCCCTCCGCCCGGCAGTCTGCACTCCTTCCCGCGGGCGTCGGCGGCCATCCCATCGGCGGATGAACGCCGCGGAACCGACCGCGGGCGGTCCGGCCACCGGTGCGATGGCCACCGGTAGGGCGGCCGCAGGGTGGACGGCCCCGGCTGGACTGCCACCGGCGACCCGCTCGGTCCGGGCAGGCGGCCCCGGGCGGGAGGGGCGTCGCCGGTAGTCCCCGGGACGGGGCGGGGCCCGCCCCGGGAGTGATCGGGGGCCGCGGGGCCGGGAGCGCGTCCCGGCCCCGCGGGCGTCCGCCGGCGGTCAGCGGACGACGACGGTGGTGCCCACCGCGATATGCCCCTCCTCCCGCAGCCAGTCCATGGCCGACAGGCTCACCCGCGCGCAGCCGTGCGAGGCCGGCTGCGCCGGCACGCTCGGGTACCCGTGGACGGCGATGCCGCCGTTGAAGTACATCGGCGCGTACAGCGCACCGTAGGGGCCCGGGTCCCAGCCGGACACCTGCCGGAACACCGTGTAGGTGCCGGTGGGGGTGACCGCGATCCGCTCGGAGCCGTCGGAGCCGAGGTAGGGCCTGCCGGATCCGGTGGAGGTGTTGAGCGTGTACTCCACCTCCCCGCCGGAGACCACCAGCAGCAGCTGGCGCTCCAGGTCGATCTCCAGCGCGTCACCGGAGGAGGTCGCCGATGGTCGGACCCCGTCGGCCAGGGCGGCCCGGGTGTCGGGGCCGACCACGCCGTCGCGGTCGATCCCGGCGGCCTTCTGGAGGGCGAGCACGGCCTGGGCGGTGTGGGGCCCGAACTCGCCGTCGGCGCCGTCGAGCCAGTAGCCGAGGTCGAGCAGCTGCTCCTGGAGCGCCGCGACGGCCCGCCCGGAGTCGCCGTTGCGCAGCTCGCGGACGGCGGCGTCGGCGGGCGGGGGAGCGAGCAGGAGGGCGCCCAGCAGCGCGGCGGTCAGCACCGCCAGGAGCCGGGCCGGTCGTCGGAGGAACGGGACGGAGGGTGTTCGGGGGGTTGCCATACGTCTCTTTTACCCGCCTGGGACGGATCATGGGGGATTTTCCACAGCCTGTGGAAAAAAGCGCGGGCCCGAAACCGGATCCCCGGCCGCGGGCCCGCGTTCCGCCGCGGGGGTCAGATGAAGTACGAGCTGCGCACCGGCCCCGGCGTGTCCGCGCGCCAGCGCCGGCCGGTCCGCGCCCACCCCCCGGCCACGGCCCCGACGAACCCGGCGAGCACGTCCACCGTGTCCGGCGGCCCCTCCTCACCGTTCTCCCCGGTCACTGCCTCGGCGGCGAGGACCTCCTCGGCCAGCTCGGCCTCCGGGCGCCCGTCCGCCGGGACCGTCTCCACACCGCGGGAGGGGTCCTGCACGTCCACCATCCGCATCCGCTCGCCCCACGGGCGGTGCGCGTTCTGGTGGAGCAGCGTCACCACGTCGGCCGCCGGACCCTCGGGGCGGACCCAGCTCGCGGCGTGCTCGAAGAGGATCTGCCCGTCGGGCCGCTCGAACAGCGCCCCGCGCAGCTCCGGGTCGGCGTCGTCGAGGTCGTAGGCCACCACCAGCGCGCCCGGCCGGGCCGGGTCCACCGGCAGCAGCGGCAGGCCGAGCAGCCGGGACGCGGCCAGTCCCAGGACCGTGCTGTCCCGGTCGGGCAGGGCCATGACGCCGTCCACCGCGCGCCCGGCGGTCTCCAGCACCAGCCGCAGCCGTTCCAGCCCGGTGCGGCAGTACGAGTAGTCGTCCGAGACGAACGCGTAGCGCCCCCGCATGGGCTCCTCGAACCCGTGCGGGGAAAGGTGCGCGACCACTCCCCCGTGCAGCACGAAGTGCCATCCGCGCAGGTCGGAGCCGTCCAACGGGCCGACGGCGGCGGCCGCCGCGGCCCGCTCGGCCATGGCCGCGACCCGGGCGCGGGCCGGGCCCCAGTCCGGGTCCTCGGGTTCGGGCAGGTCGGCCAGGGCCTCCCTGGCCCCGGCGAGGTCCCCGGCGGCCAGGGAGTTGTAGGCGATCAGGTACCGGCCGGGCCAGGCGGGCAGCTCGCCGTCCCACCCGCGCAGGGCGTCGGCGGCCTCCCGGTGCCGGTGGGAGTCCTCCAGCGCGGAGGCCAGCTCCCACAGGACCGGCAGGACGTCGGGGGCCAGGCCGCGGGCCCGGCGCAGCGCGGGGACGCCGACGAAGGGGATCCCGGACCCGGTCGCGGCGTATCCGAAGTCGTAGAGGGCCTTGGGGCCGTCGATGTCGGCGAGCAGGTCGGCGGCGGCCCCGGCCAGGTCGTCCGCGCCCAGGGCGCGGGAGGCGTCGCGCACCAGCGCGACCAGCTCGGGCAGCGGCAGGTCGTCGGCGTACGGGCGCAGGGAGAGGACGGCGCGCGAGGGCTCGCCCTTCGCCAGGCTCGCCCGGGCGGCGGCCAGCGGATCGTTGTCGGTCATGCTCCTCCAGGGGGGTGGGGCGGACCCGTGCGGCCCGCCCCCGGTGCGACGCGCTCGCGGACCCCCTGGTTCTCATCCGCCCCTTCAGGCGCCGCCGGTCCGGCTGCCCAGGGTGGCGGCGACCTGTGCGAGCGCCCGGCAGCGGGCGAACTCCACCGGCGTGAACGGTGTTCCGGAGCGCCGGACGACCAGCACCCGGCCGTCGGGGGCGGGCAGTGTCATCACGGTGCCGGACAGGTCCTCGCGCCCCAGGCCGACGGGCGGCGCGTCCGCCGTCTCGACCACCCGGGCGGCGGCCAGGGACAGCAGCGAGTCCTCCAGGGTCGTGTCCCCGGACGCGAGCGCCCCGACCAGGGCCAGGGTCCGGCTGGTGGTGTCGCTGAGCTCGTGCGGGTCGGCGGTGCGCACGATGGCGTCGCGGCCGCCCGCCTCCCGGACGGCGGCGTGCAGGGCGTGCGCCCCCACGCGGGCGGGCGCGCTGACGAAGAACTCGTCGACGGCCTCGGCCCCGGCGGGGTGGACGTGCATGAGGCGGATGTCCACGCCCAGGGCCGCGAACCCCGCGGTGAGGGCGGCGAGCCCGCCGGGGACGTCCGCGACGGTGACGCGCACGCTCCACAGGCGGTCGCCGAGCGGCTCGTGGACGGGTGCGGCTCCGTGCGGGCGGCGGGTCTCCGCCCGGTGCGCAGCCGGGGCCGCGGGCCGCCGGTGGCGGTACCAGCGGTGCAGGCCGGAGGCCAGGACCAGCAGTGTCCCGACCGCGAGCAGGGCGCGGGCCCCGTCGTCGCTGTGGCCCAGGGAGAGCACCACCAGGTGCGCCGCCCCGGCGGCGGTCAGCAGGACCCCGAAGTCGAGGGCCTCCCTGCCGAGGAAGCCGGTGCGCCGGTCGTCGGTTCCGTCGTGGGCATCGGTAGCGTCCATGGGTCCGACGGTGCCAAGCCGACGTTGCGCCCGTGCTCCGCCCGGTGACGGGGCGGTAACGGCGGGGCGTGAGTCCCGTCACGGCCCCGCCCGCACCGCCGGCCCCGCGTGAGCTCCCTCCCTGCTCAGTCGGACTCGATCAGCCCGACGACCTCGATGTCGATCCGGAGGACCGGGAGCCCCAGCCGGTGTTCCAGGATGTCGCGCACGGTGCGGCGCACGTCCTCGGCCGCCCCGGCGATGGGGGTGCCGTGGGCGACCCGGACCGTCAGGGAGACCGCGAGCCCGTCCGGCCCCCGCTCCACCCGGCAGCGGCCGACGAGCACCCCGGGGACCCCCCGGGACGCGTAGCGCGCCATGGCCGCGACGGCGGACTCCCGTATCCGGGTCGTTCCGGGACCGGGTCCGCCGAGCAGCAGCGAGCGTCGGTTCCCGCGTTCGGCGCGGATGGCGCGCATGACGTCCTCGACGAGCCCGGCGGGGGCCTTGACCGCCTCCGCCTCGGGCTCGCGCAGCGCGGACACCAGCGGGGCGAGGTCGCGCGCGGTGGCCCGGCAGTGGGGGCAGCGGGCCTCGTGTTCGGTGGTGCGGCCCTCCATCAGGTTCCGCACCAGCACGTCCTCCTCGTTCCCGCAGGGGAGGAGGCCGTCAGCGCCGTCGTCGGGCGGTTCTAGCGCCATGGTGCAAGAGCCTTCACGAGATGGGTGCGGGCGCGGTGGATCCGCCCACGCACGGCGGTCGGGGTCGCGTCGACGACTTCTGCTATCTCTTCATATCCCCATCCTTCCATTTCCCTCAGGACCCAGCAGGTGCGCTGTCCCGGGGGCAGTCCGGCCAGGGCCTGCATCAGCGCGCCCCGCAGGTCGCCGGCCAGCGCCTCGGCGTCCGGCCCGGCGTCGCGGGGGTCCGGCGCGGCCTGCTCGTCGATCGGTTCGGTCTCCGCCCGGGAGCGCAGGAGGTTCAGGGCGCGCCGCCCCGCGATGCGCTTCAGCCAGGGGCCGAACGCCGCGGGGTCCCGCAGTTCGGGGAGTTTGCGCCAGGCCGTGATGAGGGCCTCCTGGGCGGCGTCCCGGGCGTCGCCCGGGTCCCGCAGGATGCGCAGCGCGATGCGGTAGACCACGTCCTGGTGCCGCGTCAGCAGGATCTCGAACGCCGTGTCGTCGCCGTCCTGCGCACGCTCGACCAGGACGGCCTCGGGGACGGCGTCCTCCGGCCCGGCCGGTGCCGCGGACTCCTCCCGGAGCTCATCTGACACGGATCACCCACTCACGGTATTCGGACAGGTACATTCAGTATCCATTCCAGCACTAAAAAAACGTGATCCGCATCACGTGAAATCCACCGTGAGCCCGGCCCAGGCTCCCGTGTCTTCACGGACGACGGCACCGGAACGGGCGTGCCGCACACGAGGACACGGAGGACCGGCCATGGGAGAAGCCAGGACACCGACCCGGCGGGAGGCCCCGGCGAACGCGCCCGGGCGGGCCGGGGACGGCACGTCCCCCGCGCCCGGCGGCCCCCTCCCCCGTCCGGCGGACGCGGCGACCGGCGCGAGGCTGCGCCTCTCCCGCCTCCGGTCCGCGGCGCACCGCGTCGCGGCCCCCGGCGCCCCGCCGCGCTGATCCGGCGCCGTCGGCACGAGCACGGACCCGAAGCAGAGCCACCCGAAGCAGGAACAGAAGCAGAGACAGAGGAGACGGACATGGCAGCCAAGAACCCCCAGGACACCGGAACCGCCGGCACCGACCTGCGCCGCGTCACCACCGCCACGGGCGGCGACGCGCAGGGCCGCACCGTGATCGCCGACCACGTGGTCGCCAAGATCTCCGGCATGGCCGCCCGGCAGGTCCGCGGCGTCCACCGGATGGGCGGCAACGCCTCCCGCGCCTTCGACGCGGTCCGCGAGCGCATCCCCGGTTCGACCTCCTCGGCCGCCGCGGACCGGGGGGTCGCGGTCGAGGTCGGGGAGCGCCAGGCGGCGGTCGACATCAACCTGGTCGTCGAGTACGGCGCCGTCATCCCCGACCTGGCCGCCGAGGTCCGGCGCAACGTGGTCTCGGCCGTGGAGCGGATGACGGGGCTGGAGGTCACCGAGGTGAACGTGGCCGTCGACGACATCCACCTCCCCGGCGAGGGCGAGGACGCCTCCGGCAACGAGCCCCGTGTGCAGTGAGGGGACCGTCGTGACCACCCGTGAGACCGAGCACGAAGACCGGAGATGAGCAGTCATGTGGCCGATCGTCGGACTCGCCTTCGGCGTCGTCCTGGGACTCACCGCCGCGTTCGGCGGGTTCTGGGCGTTCCTTCTGGTCCTGCTGTTCGGGGCGCTGGGGTTCCTCCTCGGCAGGGCGTACGCGGGCGAGGTGGACCTCGCCGCCCTGTTCACACCGAGGGACCGGAGGGACGTGCGGTGAGCGCGCCCACCCCCGGCCGGACCGTCGTCGCCGACCGCGTGATCGAGCGCCTGGTACGCCACGAAGCGCTGCGCCACGAGGCGGTGCGCCCCCTGGAGGGGGCGCTGCGCGGTGCGATCGCGGGCTCCCCGGTGCGGGTCGAGGTGAGCCGCGGGGGCTCTCGCGTCGCCCTGCGCGTGGAGGTCGCGATGGCCTACCCCCGCCCTTTGGAGGCGGCCGCGGCGGACCTGCGCGTGCGGCTCGTCGCCGCGGTGGAACGGACCACGGGGCTGCGCGTCCACACGGCGGACGTCAGCGTCGTCCGCCTCGTCCTCCCACCGGTCGTTCGCTGACACGGAAGGCCTTCCATGTGTCCCGAGAAGAACTCGGAGAAGAACTCCGAGAAGAAGCGGTCCCGGTCCGCGCGGCGCACCGCGCTGCGCCTCCTGCGTCCGCGCCGGACCGGCACCGCGGTGCTGTGCGCCGTGTCCCTGGTCCTGGCCGGGGCGGGGGCGGGGGCGGTCGCCCCGGCCCGGGCCCTCGTTCCGGACCACCCGGCCGCCCGGACCGTCGGCGACCTGTCCGCCGCGGTGTCGGGCGTCGGCGCGACGGCCGTCCTGTCGGCCGCCGCGCTGGTCGTCGGCGCCGCCCTGGTCGTGTCCTCCCTCGCGCGCGGCGGCCGGGGGCCGCTGGCGCTGGTGACCGACGACCCGCTGTTCGTGTGCGGCCTCACCCGCGGCGCGGCCGCCCGGCTGTTCGCCGAGGAGGCGCGGGATGTGGACGGTGTGAGCGGTGCCCGCGTGCGGGTGGGGAGGCGGCGCGTGCGCGTCCTGGTCTCCACCCGGATGCGGGGGTCCTCCGGTGCCCTGCGCGGCCGGGTGGAGGAATCGGTGCGCCGCAGAGCCGGGGAGCTCGGGGTGCTGCCCCGTCCGGCGGTCCGGGCGCGCGTGCGTGAGGTGGGTCCGGCATGACGGCGATCCGTGAGAACCGTACGCGGGAAGAGGACCGCGTGCAGGAGGCGGTGAGCGCGGAGCGGGGGCCCGCGCGCCGCCCCTTCCGCGGGGCGATGCGCCGGTCGCGCCTGAACCGCGCACTCTCGTTCGCCCTGGGCGCCGCGCTGATCGCCGCGGGCGCCCTGGGGGCCGCCGGGGCCGCCGCCCGGGCCGGCGTCCGCGCGGCCGGGGGCCTGGACCTCCTGCCGCGGCTCGCACCATCGGTTCCACCGCAGCTGCTGCCCTACGCCGTCGCCGCCGTCGGTCTGGCCGCCGTCCTGCTGGGCGTGTGGTGGCTGCTGGCCCAGCGGGACACCGGGCGGCTGCGTCGGCTGGTGCGGGGCGCGGACTCGGCCGCGGGCCTGACCGTCCTGTCCGGGAACGCCCTGGGGGACGCGGTGGCCGAGGCCGTGGAAAGGGTGCCCGGGGCGGTGCGGGCGCGCGCCCGGCTCCACGGTCCGGAGAACGCCCCGTGGCTGCGGCTGGAGGCGGTCGTGTCCCCGGACACCGATCTCCGCGAGTTCCTGGACGGCTGCCGGGAGACGGCGGTCGAACCACTGCGGATGTCCCTGGGCGTCCCGGCGGTGCCGACGCTCGCCGTTGTGGCGGTGGGCGGGGAGTCCACCAGAAAGGTGCTGTGAACAGCGGTGATGCAACCCCCTCGCAACCCTTGGGCGACTATTGGTGAACGTAAAATCACCGTCCGAGGTAGATTTTTTTCCTCCGAGGGGGAAAGTGAACTAGATCACATAGATTAGGGCGTGAGTTGATCAAGCCCGATCTCGTCCTCACTCAGGACGAGCGGCAAGAACAGAGTGACGGAACACGGGAGATCACATGAGAATCCCTGCCGGGCTCACCTCGACGGGCATGACGACCAGCACCACGGCCTCCCCCATCCCGGAGGCCGAAGACATCGGAACGACCACGGGGCGGAGTGAGGACACCCCCGCCACCGTGCTGATGCGGGCGCCCCGCCTCACCGCCGCGACCGGCGTGTTCGCCGTCGTCGGCGTCGTGGCCGGGTTCACCGTGGTGGCGGTGCTCCTCCTGGCCCACCCGACCCCTCCCACCCTCCTCGGCGGCTTCGGACCGGAGGCGGTCTGGACGATGCCCGCCACCGCCGTCGCCTCCGCGCTGGGGCTGACCTTCCTGATCGTCGCCTTCCTCGCGGACCGGCGCGCGGAGGAGGACCTCCGCCACTCCTTCCAGGAGCGGGAACCCGGGTCCCCCGAGGGGGCGGACGGCGCACGCACCGCGCCCTGAGCCCGACCTCCACCGCGGCGACACCGGCCGCACCGGGTCCCGCCCCGACACCGGGGGCCGGGACGGGACCCGTCCGCACCTTCCCCGGCCGCCGCGCGGACGTGTTATGTTCACCCTTCGCGGCGACCCGGACCTGAGCCCCTCGCGCGTCAGGGACGTGCCGGACACACCGCGCCTTTCGGGCGCGAAGTTCCCATCCAGCACGCAGTGCACACAGAGCACGTCCCAGGGGGTCTTCCTTCGTGCGCGTCTATCCGGCCGTGTACATCAGAGGGCTGCGCAGGTACTCCACCTATCGCGCGGCCACGATCGCCGGCATCTTCACCAACTCCGTCTTCGGCTGCATCAACGCCGCCGTCCTCCTCGCCCTCTTCTCGGTGCGCCCCGAGATCAACGGGTACGACGCGGCCGACGCCGTCACCCAGGTGTTCGTCTGCCAGGCGCTGATCGCGACCGTCGCGATCATGGGTCCCCCGCTGGACCTGGGCGAGCGCATCCGCAGCGGGGCCGTCGGCACCGACCTGCTGCGCCCGGTCCCGCTGCTCGGCTGGTGGCTGGCCGAGGACCTGGGCCGGGCCACGTTCAGCATCGTCTTCCGGGGCGTCCCGACCTTCCTCGTCGGGGTGCTGCTGTTCGACCTGCTGCTGCCGGGGACACTCGGGCACTGGGCTCTGGTCCTCGCCTCCGTCGCCCTGGCCGCGGTCATCGGGTTCGCCCTGCGCTACCTGTACGAGGTGGCCGGGTTCTGGATCCTGGACACCCGGGGGATCTGGGCGGTCGTCGGCCTGGTCGGCCCGGTGGCCGCCGGGATGCTGCTGCCCCTCCCCCTCTTCCCGCCGGCCGTGGCCGACGTCCTGCGCGTCCTGCCGTGGGCGGCGACCGTCCAGATCCCCGCCGAGGTCATGCTGGGCAAGGAGAGCCTGCCGGGCGGGACCGCCGCGGGCGGGCTGGCCCTCCAGGCCGGGTGGGCGGCCGCCCTGCTGCTGCTCGGCGCGTGGCTCACCTCCCTCGCCACCCGCAAGGTGGTGGTCCAGGGTGGCTGACCTCCTCCCGCGCACCCCCGACCGGCCCGTCGAACGCCTGACCCGGCCGGTCCGCACCTACCTCCTGCTGGCCTGGACCTGGAGCCGGGCGCTCGCCCAGTACCCGGCCTCCCTGGCCCTGATGACCTTCGGGACCTCCCTGGGCGCGATCGCGGAGATCTCCGCCGTGTTCGTCGTGTTCGGGCACGCCGGGGCGCTGGACGGCTTCTCCCTGGCCGAGGGCCTGCTCATCGCGTCCCTGTCCAACCTGGTGTTCGCCACCGCCGACATGCTCATGGGCATGGTGGAGGGGCTGGGCCAGCACATCCGCAACGGCTCCCTGGACGTCATGATGGTGCGGCCGGTCTCCCCGCTCATCCAGATCGCCACCGACCGGTTCGCGCTGCGCCGCCTGGGCCGGGTGGTCCCGGCGACCGTGGTCATGGGGGTGGCGCTGTACCACTGCGACATCGACTGGACCCCGGGCAAGGTCCTGATGCTGCCGGTCCTGCTGGTGTCGGGGGTGGCGATCGCCGCCGCCGTCTGGACCGCGAGCGGGTGCCTGCAGTTCTTCGTCGCCGACGCCCGCGAGGCCGCCAACTCCCTCACCTACGGCGGGCAGGCGCTCACCGAGTACCCGCTGTCCATCTACGGCAAGGGGGTCGTGTACGCCGTCACCTTCGCGGTCCCGCTGGCGTTCGTCTGCTGGCAGCCGGTCCTGTACCTGCTGGACCGCCCGGACCCGACCGGGCTGCCCGGCCTCCTCCGCTACGCCCCGCCGTTCGTCGCCGCCCTGTCGTGCGCGGCCGCCGCCCTGCTGTGGCGGCTGGGCCTGCGCCACTACCGATCCACCGGGAGCTGAAGATGACCCGTGCACACTCCGACGAGACCGTCATCGAGGCGGTCGGCCTGGGCCGCGACTTCGTGCTGTCCGAGGGCCCGCTGTTCCGCCGCACCAGGCGCACCGTGTCCGCCGTGCGCGGCATCGACCTCACCGTCAGGGCCGGGGAGATCGTCGGCTACCTGGGCCCCAACGGCGCGGGCAAGAGCAGCACCATGAAGATGCTGACCGGCATCCTCTCCCCCACCGCCGGGCGCCTGCGGGTGCTGGGCGTGGAGCCGTCCCGGGAGCGGACCCGCCTGGCCGCCCGGATCGGGGTGGTGTTCGGCCAGCGCACCACCCTGTGGTGGGACCTGCCGCTCAAGGACAGCCTGGAGCTGACCCGGCACATGTACCGGGTGCCGGCCGCCGACCACGCCCGGAGGCTGGCCGAGCTCACCGAACTCCTGGAGCTGGGGCCCTTCCTCCGGACCCCGGTGCGCCAGCTCAGCCTGGGCCAGCGGATGCGCGGCGACCTCACCGCCGCCCTCCTGCACGGGCCCCGGCTGCTGGTCCTGGACGAGCCCACCATCGGCCTGGACGTGGTGAGCAAGTCGACCATCCGCGAGTTCCTGCTGCGGCTGAACGCCGAGGAGGGCACCACCATCCTGCTCACCACCCACGACCTGGGCGACGTGGAGCGCCTGTGCGAGCGGGTGGTGGTGATCGACCACGGCTCCCTGGCCTACGACGGCGACCTGGACGGACTGCGCGCGGCCGTGCCCACGCCCCGGGTGCTGGTGGTGGACCTGGCCGAGCCCGCCCCGCCGCTGGAGGTGGCGGGCGCGCGGTGCGTACGGACCGAGGGGCCCCGCCAGTGGCTGGAACTGGCGGACAACCCGTCGGCGGTCATCGGCCGGGTCGCGGCGGGGCACGACATCGCCGACCTGACCCTCCAGGAGCCCGACATCGAGGGCGTGGTGGCGGCCCTGTACCGGGGCGCCGAACCGCGGCCCGCCTGAGCCGGATCCCTCCGGGGCGCCGCCGACGCCTTTCGTTGGCGGCACCCCGGGCGTGTCGGCCGTCGCCCGCGGTGACGAAAACCCGCCCCGCGGGCGGCAGCGCTTTCGTTGCGTAGTTGCGTCACCGCCCGAATGCGTCACCCTCCACGGCCGGGAAGCCGACCGTGACGGTGAGGCCGCCCCCGGTCCGGGGCAGTGCCGACACGCTGCCGCCGTGCGCCTCGGCGATCGACCGGACGATCGACAGGCCCAGGCCGCTGCCGGACCGGTCGCGGTGCAGGCGGGCGGCGTCGCCGCGGTGGAAGGGCTCGAACAGGGCGTCGGCGTCGCGCACCCGCGGACCGGTGTTGGCGACCCGCAGCACGGCCCGGTCGGCGATCGTGCTCACCTCCACCCGCACCCAGCCGCCGTCCCCGCCGTCGACGTTGTAGCGCAGGGCGTTGTCCACCAGGTTCCGGGCCAGGTGGGCCAGCAGCACCCGGTCCCCCGCCACGTCGGCGGGCTCGACCTCCAGCTCCAGCGCCACGCCCCGGGCCCGGGCCGTCCCGGTGTGGAGGGCGACGGCGTCGCCCGCGACCTCGGCCAGGCCCACCGCCTCGGTACCGCTCAGGCCCCGGTCGGACCGGGCGAGCAGGAGCAGCCCGGCGATGAGCTCCTCGCTGCGCTCCACCGATTCCAGCACCCGCCCGAAGGCGGGCTTCAGGTCCTCGGGCACCCGGCCCTGGGACAGCGGCACCTCCAGTGCGGTGCGCTGGACGGCCAGCGGGGTGCGCAGCTCGTGCGAGGCGTTGGCGACGAACCGGCGCTGGCTGTCGAAGGCCCGCTCCAGGCGGGCGAGCATGCCGTCGAAGGTGTCGCCCAGCTCGCGGAACTCGTCGTCGGGCCCGGTCAGCTCCAGGCGGCTGTGCAGGTCGTCCTCGGACAGGGTGCGGGCGGCCTCGGTGACCCGGTGCAACCGCCGCATCGGGCGGCCCGCGATCAGCCACCCGGCCAGGGCTGCCAGCGCCGTCACCCCGCCCAGCACCAGCACGGAGGTGACCACCATGTCCGTGAGCACGGCGGAGCGGTAGGCGTCCAGCAGCTCCTCGACCGCCGCCTGAGCCTCCCCGTAGTCCTCGGCCTCCCAATACGTCCCGGTCGGCACGGTCGGTGCCGCCGGGATGGAGACCGTGTCCGCCTCGTCCAGCGCCTGGACGGCGACCCCCTCGACGGTCGTCGCCAGGCTCACGCCGCGGTTCTCCAGGCTGGCGGAGACGATCCCGTAGTTCACGCCCAGCAGCACCGCCCCGCCGAGCACGAACACCGCCGTGTAGACCAGCGCCAGCCGGGTGCGCAGGGTCAGCCGGTTCACTCCGGCGCTCCGGCCCGGATCCGGTACCCCTGCCCGGGGACGGTCTCGATCACCGGCGGATCGCCGAGCCTGCGCCGCAGTCCGTGCACCACCACCTTGAGCACCCCGCTGAACGGGTCGAGGTGGGCGTCCCACACCTTCTCGATGAGGCGGACCGCGGACAGCGGGGCGCCGTCGGCGCGCAGCAACTCCTCCAGGACCCCCAGCTCCTTGGGCGACAGCGCCAGCTCTCGCCCGTCGCGGAACGCGGTCCGGCGCACGGTGTCGACCTCCAGTCCGGCCGCGGACAGCAGCGGCGGGGCGGCCGGCCGGGCCCGCCGCCCCAATGCCCGGACCCGGGCCACCAGTTCCGTGTACGCGAAGGGCTTGGCCAGGTAGTCGTCGGCGCCCAGGTCCAGTCCGGCGACCCGGTCCTCCACCTCACCGGCCGCGGTGAGCATGAGCACCCGGGCGTGCACGCCGGGGTCGGCCGCCAGGCGGCTGCACACGCGGTCGCCGTGCAGGACGGGCAGGTCCCGGTCCAGGACGATCACGTCGTAGTCGTGCACGGTGGCGGTCTCCCAGCCGGTGCCGCCGTCGTGGCACACGTCCACGGCCATGCCCTCGCCGCGCAGCCCCTCGGCCACGCTCCGGGCCAGCGACGGCTCGTCCTCCACCACCAGAACCCGCACGGCACGCCCCTCTCACCACCGACACCCACTGACCGGCGAGTATGCACCCGCGGGGTTAGAACACGGTTATGCCGGGGCGGGACCCGTGCCCCGACCAGGAGGGACGCGGCCGCAGGCCGTCCGTTGAGGGCGGTGGAGGGCGACGGGCGGGCTAACCGACGGCTAACCGCGGTCCCGATGGCATGTGCTCCGAAGCGGTGCCGGACCGGCCGGCACCGGGAACCGAGGAGTGAACGACATGCGCGCATCGGCCTACGCCCTGGGGGCGGCCGCGGCGGGACTGCTGCTCACCGGATGCGGAGCCCTGGGCGGGGACGCCGACGGGGAGGCCGGCGGAACACGGGAGCCCACCATGGAGGAGGCGATGGTGGACTTCGCCGCCTGTATGCGCGAGAACGGCTACGACATGCCCGACCCGGAGGGCGAGGGCATGATCGCCCTGCCCGCGGTCGACCCCGACGACGAGGAGCTGATGGCCGCCCTGGAGGCCTGTGAGGACATCATCCCAGTGGACGAGAACGCGCCGTCCGAGGAGGAGCTGTTCCAGGAGGGCCTGCTGATGGCCGAGTGCATGCGCGAGGAGGGCTTCGACATGCCCGACCCCGAACGCGGTCAGGGCATCACCATCCCCGTGGAGCCCGGCGACGACGAGGGCATGGAGGCGCTCACCCGCTGTTCGGAGCAGGCGCAGGAGGAGGTCCGGGGCAGTGGGGACGGTGACTCGTGAGCACCGCCACGCTCCCCGGGGGGCCGGAGGCGGAGACCGGGGCCGCCGGGCGCCCGCGACGGCGGCGCGGCCTGCCCTGGCTGATCGCCGCCCTGGCGGCGCTCACCGCGCTGGGCGCGCTGGCCGCCTACACGGTGTGGGGTCCGCCGCCGGCCTCCGACGGTGACGCGGCCCCGCGCCCCGAGGCCACCGCTCATGTGGAGCGCACCACGCTGGAGCGCCGCGAGACCCTGGACGGCACCCTCGGGCATCCCGGTGCGGGGGCCTTCTTCGCCCGCTCCGACGGGGTGCTGACCCGGCTGCCCGAGGTGGGCGCCGAGCTGTCGGCGGGCGACCGCGCCTGGGAGGTCGACGGCCGCCCCACGATCCTGCTGCGCGGGGACGCTCCCGCGCACCGGACCCTGGAACCGGGGGTGAGGGGTGAGGACGTTCGCCGGTTCGAGCAGGCGCTGTCCGAGCTCGGATACGGCGGGTTCACCGTGGACGACGAGTACACGGCGCTCACCGCCGCGGCCGTCGAGACCTGGCAGCGGAACACTCAGGGGATGGAGGTCACCGGCACGGTCGACCCTGCCCGGATCTGGTACACGCCCGGGCCGGTGCGGGTGACCTCCCACGAGGTCGCGGTGGGGTCGAACGTCGCCCCCGGCACGGCCCTGCTCGACACCGCCGCCACCGAGCGCGTGGTGCGGATCGACCTGGACGTGGACGACCGGGACCTGGTGGCCGGGGGCGACGAGGTGACCGTGGAGATGCCCGGCGGCGGCACGGTGACCGGCGAGGTGTCGTCGGTGGGCACCGTGGCCGAGACCGCCGACGACGCCCCGGAGGGGACGCCCGGCGGCGAGGAGGAGAAGGCCACCGTGGAGGTGCTGGTGCGCCTGCCCGACGACGCCGAGGGGTTCCTCGACCGGGCCCCCGTCACCGTGGAGGTTCGGGGCCAGAGCCGGGAGGACGTCCTGGCCGTGCCCGTGGGCGCGCTGATCGCCCTCTCCGGCGGCGGGTACGGGGTGTCGGTGGTGGGAGCGGACGGCACCGTGAGCGACGTCCCGGTGGAGACCGGCTGGTTCTCCGACGGCCTGGTCGAGGTCACCGGCGACGGCGTCGACGAGGGCACGGAAGTGGTGGTCCCGGGATGAGCGTCCGCGAGAACGGCCGGGGCGCGCCCGCCGTGGAGTTCACCGGCGTGACCCGCTCCTACCCCGGCGGGGTGCGCGCCCTGGACGGGGTGGACCTGCGGGTGGAGCGCGGGGAGATGGTGGCGATCGTCGGCCCCTCGGGGTCGGGCAAGTCGACCGTGCTCAACATGATCGGCACGCTGGACGCGCCGACCGAGGGAACGGTGCGCGTGTTCGGCCACGACGTGGGGTCGCTGGACGACGGGTCACTGTCGGCGCTGCGCGCCCGCGTCCTGGGGTTCGTGTTCCAGAGGTTCCACCTGGCGCCCAACGTGCGGGCGCTGGACAACGTCGCCGACGGGCTGCTCTACACGGGTGTCCCGTTGCGGGTACGCAGGAAGCGGGCGCTGGCGGCGCTGGAGCGGGTGGGGCTGGCCGACCGGGTCGGCCACCGGCCGCACGAGCTGTCCGGCGGGCAGCGCCAGCGGGTGGCGATCGCCCGCGCCGTGGTCGGCTCGCCCGACCTGCTGCTGGCCGACGAGCCGACCGGCGCGCTGGACACGGCCTCGGGCACGGAGGTGATGGGCCTGCTGCACGGGCTGCACGAGGACGGCGTCACCGTCGTCGTCATCACCCACGACCGCGAGCTGGCCGCGCGGGCGCCGCGGCGGCTGGAGGTGCGGGACGGGCGGGTGGTCGCCGACTCGGCCGCGCTCCCGGAGGGGGTCTCGTGAGCCGCCTGTGGGAGGGGCCGACGGAACACCGCCGGCCGGGGAAGGAGACGGAGGGTCCCGGTGGCCGGCGCGGGGAGGGTGATCCGGAGTCCCGGCCCGGGACCCGCGGGGCCCGGCCGGCCCGCCCCCGACCCGCGCGGCTGTCCCCGCTCGACCACCTGCGCACCGGGGCGAGCGGGCTGCGCGCCCGCCCCGCCCGGGTGGTGCTGTCCGCCCTGGGGATCGCCATCGGCATCGCCGCGATGGTCGCGGTGGTGGGCATCTCGGCCTCCGGCCGGGCCGACCTGGAGGCGACGCTCGCCCGGCTGGGCACCGACCTCGTCACCGTGGCGCCCGGGACCACGTTCTTCGGCGGGGACGCGACCCTGCCCGAGGAGGCGCGCGGCCGGATCGACCGCATGCCCGAGGTGGAGCGCACCTCGCAGGTGGAGCAGGTGAGCGGGGCGAAGGTCTACCGGAGCGACCTCGTCCCGGCCGGGGAGTCCGGCGGGATCGGCGTGCACGGCGTCGGCGTGGACCTGAAGGACACCCTGCGCGCACGGATGGCGCTGGGCGAGTGGTTCAACGGCGCGACCACGGACCACCCGGCGACGGTGCTGGGCGCCTCCGCGGCCGAACGCCTGGGCGTCACCCGGATCACCCCGGACACGCTGGTGCTCATCGGCGGCGAGTACTTCTCGGTGGTGGGCGTGCTGGCCCCGGTGGAGCTGGCGCCCGAACTGGACAACGCGGCGCTGGTCGGCCAGGAGGCCGCCGAGGAGCTGCTGGGGGGCACCGGCGACCCGTCCACGATCTACGTGCGCACCGACCCGGAGCGGACCGCCCAGGTCCGGGACCTCGTCGGCCGCAACGCCAACCCGGAGAACCCGAACGAGGTCGAGGTGTCGCGCCCCTCGGACGCGCTGGCCGCCGGGCAGGCCGCCGACCGGACCCTCCAGGGCCTGCTCCTGGGGCTGGGCGGGGTCGCCCTGCTGGTCGGCGGGGTCGGGGTGGCCAACACCATGGTCATCTCGGTGCTGGAACGGCGCGGCGAGATCGGCCTGCGCCGGGCCCTGGGGGCGACCCGCGGGGCGATCCGGGTGCAGTTCCTGGTGGAGGCGATGGCGCTGTCGCTGCTGGGCGGGGTGTTCGGCGTGGCGCTGGGAGCCCTGGTGACGGCGGTGTTCGCGCTGCTGCGCGGGTGGCCGTTCGCCCTGCCCTGGTGGGCGGGGGCGGGCGCGGTGGCCGCGACGGTGGCGATCGGAGCGGTGGCCGGGCTGCTGCCCGCGCTGCGCGCGGCGGCCCAGCACCCTGTGGAGGCGCTGAGCGCGGACTGAACGCCCCGGGCCGTCCCCGCGGTTCAGGCCCCGGGGACGGCCCAGGGATCCACCGGGACCCCGCCGGTGCGGTAGCCCCGCTGGTCCAGGCGCTGCCCCAGGAGCTTGGCCTGCCACAGGCCGATCGCCCGGTCGCCCACGACCAGTTCGGGCACCACCCGCATCAGGTCGGCCTCGAACCTCTGGGAGTCCTCCACCGACCGGCTCCACGCGGCGATCAGCAGGTTGTGCCGCCCCGTCACGCCGGCGCACAGCCGCACCTCGCGCATGGCCGTGATGCGCTGGGCCGCCTCGGTGATGGCGTCGGCCGGGACGCCCGCCCACAGCAGGACGACGGACGGCCAGTCCGACAGCGGCCGGGCCACCTCGCAGCGGGCCTGCACCATGCGGGCGGCGAACAGGTGGCGGACCCGGCGCCTCACCGTGTCGGGGCTGCTGTCGCAGCGTTCGGCCAGGGCGGTGTACGGCATGCGCCCGTCCATGGACAGCTCCACCATGATCCGGCGGTCCAGCTCGTCGGGCAGGTCCGCGGCCTCCACCGGGAACGCCTCGGCGGACAGCCGCTCCACCTGGGCGGGGGTGAGCGCGCGCAGCCTCCAGCGGCTGCCCTCCGTGAAGACCGCGCCCGCCAGGTGGGTGCGGCTGGCGCGGACCCCCTCCATGGTGTCCAGGGAGCCCACCACCCAGCGGGACAGCGCCCCCACGTCCTCGGTCATCACCGTGAGCAGCAGGTCCCGGTCGCCGGTGACGTGCTCGACGGTGGACACGTGCGGCAGCTCCGTGAAGGCGCGGGCCACCGGCAGCAGGTGGCCGCCGACGCAGTCCACCTCGATGAACGCCAGGCAGCCGCCCGCCCCCGCCAGCGCGGCCCCCGGGTAGCAGGTGATCCACGCCGCCCCGGAGTCCCGCAGCCGCTGCCAGCGCCGGGCGACCGTGGCCGCGTCGACCCCCAGGACCCGGCCCAGCACGGTCCAGGAGGCGCGCGGGGAGATCTGGAGGGCGTGGACCAGCTGCTGGTCCACGTCGTCCAGGATGCGGTTTTCCGGCATGGATATCCCCCGACCTGCGATTTTCCGATGAAATCGGCGCCCCTACAGGTATACCGCCCCATCCTGGCCCGGTCGGAGAACGTGAACGACGGGGGGGACCCGAGCATGCGGATGGTGGAACGGGCGGAGAAGCACCGCGAGGACCTGGTGGAGCTCCGCCGAGCCCTGCACCGCGAACCGGAGATCGGCCTGGCGCTGCCGCTGACCAAGGCCAAGGTCCTGGCCGCCCTGGAGGGCCTGCCCCTGGAGATCACCGAGGGCCGGACGCTCGGCTCGGTCACCGCCGTCCTGCGCGGCGGCCGCCCCGGGGGCGCCGTCCTGCTGCGCGGTGACATGGACGCCCTGCCGGTCCGGGAGGACACCGGCCTGGAGTACTCCTCCCGGTTCGACGGCGTCATGCACGGCTGCGGACACGACCTGCACGTCGCCGGCCTGGTGGGCGCGGCCCGGCTGCTGTGCGAGGTGCGGGACGAGCTGCCCGGCGACGTGGTGTTCATGTTCCAGCCCGGCGAGGAGGGCCACGACGGCGCCCGGATGATGATCGAGGAGGGGGTGCTCGACGCGGCGGGCAGGCCCCTCGACGCCGCCTACGCCGTGCACGTGGCCGCCAACATGCTGCCCGCCGGGTTCTGGGCGACCAAGCCGGACGTGGTCATGAGCGCTTCCGACGTGCTCAGGGTGACCGTGCGCGGCGAGGGCGGCCACGGCTCGTCCCCGCACCGGGGCAAGGACCCGGTGCCCGCCGCCTGCGAGATGGTGCTGGCGCTGCAGAGCCACGTGACCCGCACCTACGACATCTTCGACCCGGTGGTCGTCACCGTGGGCCGCCTGGCCGCCGGGACCCAGCAGAACGTGCTGGCGCACGAGGCCGAGTTCGAGGCGACCGTGCGCAGCTACTCCCCCGCCAACCAGGAGCGACTCAGGGAGGCCCTGCCCGCCCTGGTCCGCGGGATCGCCGCGGCCCACGGGCTGGAGGCCGACGTGGAGTACCGGGTGCTGTACCCGGTGACCGTCAACGACGCCGCCGAGGCGGCCTTCGCCATGGACACGGTGCACGACCTGTTCGGCGGGAACGCCGGGTTCGTGTCCCCGGTGCCCGCCTCGGGTTCGGAGGACTTC
Organism: Nocardiopsis sp. MT53; assembly: GCF_019598965.1. Classification (NCBI taxonomy): domain Bacteria; kingdom Bacillati; phylum Actinomycetota; class Actinomycetes; order Streptosporangiales; family Nocardiopsidaceae; genus Nocardiopsis; species Nocardiopsis sp. MT53. Next base: position 2,000,811 of record NZ_CP080599.1, read on the forward strand.
TCCCTCGTGCTGCGCGAGGTGCCCGGGGCGATGCTGATGCTCGGCGCCACCCCGGCCGACGCCGACCCCGGCTCCGCGCCCGCCAACCACTCCCCGCAGGCCCGCTACGACGACGCGGTGCTGCCCGCCCAGGCCGCTCTGCTGGCCGAGCTGGCGGTGCGCCGCCTGTCGCGCGGCGACGCCTGACCCCGGCCGCCGGCCCGCGGCCGTGCGCCGCCCCGCCCATCCCCTCTCCCCGTACGGAAGGCCTGCCATGAGCGTTCCCCCCTCGTCGCCCGACAGCACGGCGGCGCCCGGTGCCACCACCGGTGTGGTGGCCGTCGTGGGCCTGCTGGTGTTCTTCGAGCTCACCAGCGGCCTGCTCCAGGGCTCCATCACCCCGCTGCTGCCGCCTCTGCGCGAGGAGCTGGACATCTCCGGTGCCGACCTGCACTGGATCCACGCCGTGCAGTACCTGTCGGCCGCGGTGAGCGTCCCCGTGTTCGGCCGCCTGGGCGACCTGTACGGGTACCGCCGCATGCTCCGGGTATCGCTGGCCTGCATCGCCGTGGGCAGCGTGGTCGTCGCGCTGGCGCCCACCCTGGGCGTGCTGCTGGTGGGCCGGGCCCTGCTGGGCCCGCTGGCCGCCCTGCTGCCGCTGGAGATCGGGCTGGTCCGGGACCGCCTCTCCCCCGAGCAGGGGCGCAGGGCCATCGGCATGCTGGTCGGCTCGCTGACCCTGGGCTCGCTGCTGGGGGTCCTGCTGGTGGGCGTGCTCCAGACCGCCCTCGGCGACGTGCGCGTCACCCTGGGGATCCTGGCCGTGCTGGCCGCGGGCTGCCTCGTGCTGTCGTACTTCAAGGTGCCCGAGTCGCGGAACCGGGCCTCGGGGCGGATGGACCGGGCGGGCGGCATCCTGCTGGGCCTGGCGCTGGTCAGCCTGCTGGGCGGCGTTTCCCAGGGCAACGAGCTGGGGTGGACGTCGCCGGTGGTGCTCGGCGGCGCGGTGCTGGCGGTCGTGCTGCTGGTCCTGTGGGTGCGGGTGGAGCTGCGCAGCGAGAACCCGCTGGTGGACGTGCGGGCCGTGGCGCACCCGCGGATCGCGCCCCAGTACCTGGGCGGGTTCACGCTGGGCGTGATCATGCTCGGCGGGCAGAGCATCGCGGTGACCTACCTGTCCAGCGACCCCGAGCGGACCGGCTACGGGTTCGGGCTGGACGTGATGAGCATCGGCCTGGTCATCGCGGTGCCGACGGTGCTGGCGTTCATCGGGGCGAGCGGCATCGCGCCGATCGCGACCCGGCTGGGGTACCGGCGGACGGTGGGCCTGTCGTTCGTCCTCATGGCGGCGGGAACGGTGGGGCTGGCCACGGCGTGGGCGTCGCTGCCCGCCTTCGTCTCCTGCTTCGCCGTGGCCGGGCTCGGGTTCGGCCTGGCGCTGGGCGCCCTGCCCACGGTGATCGTGGAGGACAGCGCCGAGGACCGCTCGGGCAGCGCGACCGCGTTCTACAACAACCTCAAGACGCTGGGCGGCAGCGTCGGCGGGGCGCTGACCGCTTCGCTGCTGGGGATGCTCCTGATCCAGGGCACCGACCTGCCCTCCCTGGACGCCTACCGGGCGGTGTGGGGGATCAGCGCCGCCCTGGCGGTGGTCACCGCCGTCCTGGCCGGGCGGAGCGGGCGGGCCGGGCGGCGGGTCGGGGCCGACGCCTGACCGGCGGCCCGACGGGCCCCGGGACCCCGCTCGGGGTCCCGGGGCCCGTCCCGTGTGCGCGGATGAAGAAAACCTCATGTGCGTTTCATCGCGTCTTCGCCCCCTCCGGGCAGGCTCGGGGAGTATGAGATCACCATGGGTGTTGCCGGCGGCGGTGGCCGCCGTCGCGGCGGTCCTGCTCGGGGGGGCGGGGCTCGCCTGGAACCTGTCGTCGGGCGACGCCGACCCGGTGCCCCCGGGCGAGGTCGTCGTGGGCGAGTCCCCCGGCGCCGTGCCCGAGGCCGAGGTATCGGCGGGAGGGGATAACGTCGTTCCGCCCCCACCGCCTGTGACCGACCGGGAGGAGCCGTCCGAGACGTCCGCGCCGCCGAGCGAGGAGCCGTCCCCGACCCCCTCCCCCACAGCCTGCGTCGGCGACGACGATGACGGCTGCGACGATGACGACGACGGGGACGACGATGACGACTGACGGGCCCGACTCCCCCACACAGGACCTGGGCACCGACGCCCACCGGGTCCGCCGGGCGTCCTCCGGCAACACCGCGGTGTTCCCCACCATGGTGCTCCGGGACATGGCGGCCGAGGAGCACCACGGGCACAGGAGGATCCTGCCGGCCCGGCTCATCATCATGGCGTGGGTGATCCTGCTCATGGCCCTGACCCTCGCCCTGGTCGTGCTCGTCACCTGGAGCGCGCTGAGCGGCGGGGTGGGCGACCGGGCCGACCGGGCCCTGGAGCAGGAGCTCGGCGAGTTCAACGAGTTCGCCAGGGTCGGCAAGGACCCCGACACCGGGGCCGCCTTCACCGAGGTCTCCGAACTCATGGAGGTCCACCTGGCCCGGCAGTTCCCGTACCCGTCGGAGATCCTGTTCGGCTGGGTCGAGGGCTCCTCCGGTCCCGCGGGCGCGGCCCCGGGCGGGGGCGCCGCCGGGGGTGCGGCCTCCCAGGAGGCCGGGCGCATCCGCCAGGCCCAGGAGCCGCTCTTCGACGTGTCCGCGGACCCCGAGCTGGTCGCCGAGATCCTCGACGACCCGAACGGCCGCGGCTCCCTCCAGACCCCGGCGGGACCCATGGAGTGGGTCAAGGTCCGGGTGCGCTCACCCGACGCCGCCGGGGCGGACGGCTGGTTCGTCACCGGCTACTTCACCGACCCCGACCAGGAGTCCGTCGCCGAGACCGTGCGGACGATCGCCCTGGTCAGCCTGGTCGGCCTGGTCGCCGCCGGCGGCGCCGCCTGGTGGGTGGCCGGACGCATACTCGCCCCCGTCAGGCTGGTGCGCCAGACCGCCGCGGAGATCACCGAGGAGGACCTGACCCGGCGCATCGAGGTGTCCGGGCGCGACGACATCGCCGCCCTGGCCCAGCAGTTCAACAGCATGCTGGACCGGTTGGAGGGGGCGTTCACCGAGCAGCGGCGGTTCGTCGACGACGCCGGGCACGAGCTGCGCACCCCCATCACCATCGTGCGCGGGCACCTGGAGCTCATGGGCGACGACCCGCAGGAGCGGCGCGAGGTGATCCGGCTGGTCACCGACGAGCTGGACCGCATGGGCCGCATCGTCGAGGACCTGCTGCTGCTCGCCAAGTCCCAGCAGCCCGACTTCGTGCGTGCCGAGCCCGTGTCGCTGGCCGAGCTGACCAGCGACATCGACGCCCACGTGCGGCGGCTGGGCGACCGCGACTGGCGGCTGGACGCCATGGCCGAAGGGGACTGGCGGCTCGACCCGCAGCGCGTCACCCAGGCGATGGTGCAGCTGGCGGCCAACGCGGTCCGGTACAGCGAACCCGGGTCCACCATCAGGATCGGGTCCATGGTCGACGGCCCCGACGTGCTGTTCTGGGTCACCGACCAGGGCCCCGGCATCGCCCCCGAGGAACAGGGGCGCATCTTCGGCCGGTTCTCCCGCGGCGGGGCGGCCCGCGCGGGCGGGGGCGGCGCCGGGCTGGGCCTGGCGATCGTCCGGGCCATCGCCGAGGCGCACCGGGGCAGGGTGGACCTGCGTTCGGCGCTCGGCCAGGGGTCCACGTTCACCCTCGTCATCCCCCAGGGAAGGGAGCAGCTGTGAGCCGCATCCTCATCGTCGAGGACGAGGAGAGGATCGCCTCGTTCATCCGCAAGGGGCTGACCGCGGGCGGGTTCACCACGACCGTGGTGGGCACCGGCGCGGAGGCCGTGGACTACGCCGTGACCGGCGGGTTCGACCTCATGCTGCTCGACCTGGGGCTGCCCGACACCGACGGGTTCGACGTGCTGCGGCGGGTGCGCTCGATGGGGGTGGACACCCCGGTCGTGATCCTGACCGCCCGCGACGGGGTGCGGGACACGGTGACCGGACTGGAGATCGGGGCGGACGACTACGTCACCAAACCGTTCCGGTTCGAGGAGCTGCTGGCACGGGTGCGGCTACGGATGCGCCGCGAGCGGAACGGCGAGCTGACCGTGCTCCAGGCCGGGGGGCTGGCCCTGGACCTGAGGACCCGGAGGGTCGCGGTGGACGGCGACACCGTGGATCTGACCGCGCGGGAGTTCGCGCTGCTGGAGCTGCTGATGCGGCACCCCGGACAGGTGCTGAGCAGGCAGCAGATGCTGTCCCACGTGTGGGGTTACGACTACGACCCCGGGTCGAACGTGGTCGACGTGTTCGTGCGGGCGCTGCGCCGCAAGGTGGGCGCGGACCGGATCGTGACGGTGCGCGGCATGGGGTACCGGCTGATGGACTGAGGCCGCCGGAGGCGGGGCCGGGAACGGGGCCGGGGACGGGCGCGTCCCCGGCCCTTCGCGCGTCCGGGGCGGGGTGGACGGCGGGTGGCGGACCCGTGTCCCCCGCATGAGGATTCCCTCATGCGGCGCTCATGACCGCCTCACCCGTGCGGCACACGATGGTCACCATGTTCTGGTTCGCGTTGGCGATCGACATGATCGCGATCACCCTGCTGTCGTACGTCCTCTACTTCCGCCGCCACGGTCGGCGGGACCTCCTGTTGGCCTACGTGGCGCTCAACACCGGCATCTTCGCGGTGGTGTCGATGATGACCGGCCAGGAAGTGGCACTGGCGGTCGGGTTCGGGCTGTTCGGTGTGCTGTCGATCCTGCGCCTGCGCTCCGACCTCATCAGCCAGGGCGAGATCGGGTACTACTTCACGGCCATCGCGCTGGGGCTGATCAACGCGGTGGCGATGTCGGCGCCGTGGGTGCTGCTGGGGCTCAACGCCCTGCTGCTGACCGTGATGTACGTGGGCGACCACCCCAGACTGCTGTCCCGGCACGAACGGCGGATGCTCACCCTGGACGCGGTGCACGAGGACCCGGTGGCGCTGCGCCAGGACCTGGCCGCGCGGCTGCGCGCGCAGGTGACCCGGGTGGACGTGGTCGAGGTGGACTACGTGCGGGACCTGATGGTCGTGGACGTGCGGTTCCGGGTCCCGGCGCCGGGCGCGGCGCCCGCCCGCAGCGGCTCGGCCTCCCGGTGGGAGGGCCGATGAGCGCTCCGGCGGGGCTGCCCGCGCTCTCCCTGGAGGAGATCAACGAGCGTGCCGCGCTGGTGACGCGGACCTGCCGCAAGTACCTGGTGCCGGAGGAGGTGGTCGACGACCTGTTCTCCCCCGCCCGGTTCGGGGTGCTGACCATCGGCGGACGGACGTCGTTCCGGTACTCCTCCACCTACCTGGACACCCCGGACCTGCGGTGCTTCCGGGACCACCGGCAGGGCCGGCGGCTCCGGTACAAGGTGCGGGTGCGGACCTACGAGGACACCGGGACGCGGATGTTCGAGGTCAAGCTCAAGGGCGCGCGCGGGATCACCGACAAGGTGCGGGTGGAGCACGACGGCTCCCCCGAACGGCTCACCCCGGCCACCCGGCGCTTCCTGGACGACTCCCTCACCGCGTACGGGATCGAGCCGCCGGACGTGCTGGTGCCGAGCGCGGTGACGGACTACCGCCGGGCGACCGCGGTGGCCCTGTCGGGCGAGGAGCGGGTCACCGTGGACACCGAGCTGGTCGGGCGGCGCGGGGGATGGTCGGTCGCCATGCGGCCGGGGCGGGCGCTGCTGGAGGTCAAGACGCGCGGCGGGCTCACGGAGACCGAGCGGCGGCTGCACGCTCTCGGGTTCCGAGAGGTGGCGTTCACCAAGTACGCGTCGACCCTGGCGGCGCTGGAGCCGGGGTTCCGCGGCAACAAGTGGCACCGTGCGATGGCCGCCTGCCTGGACCACCCGACACTGGAGCGCGCCGCGGCATGACGGCGGCCCGTTGTTTCACGTGAAACAACGGGCCTGACCAGGGAACATGTCGACACCTCGACCGGGCCCCGCTCCCGGGCCCGGCCGGGACGGGCGGGCCCGGAGCGCCGGCGTCCTACCGCGCGGAGCGTTCGCCGCGTCCGGCGCGCTCGTCCTGCTCCTCGTCGCCGCGCGCGAGGATGTTCCCGCTCTCCCAGAGCGGACCGAACACGAACCACAGGCCCACCACGAGCCACACCCGGCCGATCCACCACAGCAGCGCCTCCCGCCCCTCCGGGGCGGCGAACAGGACCACGAGGACGAGCAGGGTGACCGAGGTGATCACGGCGGCGTTCACCACGCGGTACCACTCGCGCATCAGGTGGGCGCGCCGTCCCGGTCCCCGCTTCGGCGGCCTGACCGGGGCGGGCCCGCCCGCGAACCGGTGCGCGAACCGCACGTCGGCCCACCGCACGATCGCGGGCCCGAAGGCGACGCTGAACCCCAGGTACACGGCGGCCAGCCCGTGGATCATCCCCACCTCCGCGCCACCGCGCAGGTCCAGTGCGGTGGCCACCACCAGCACCACGTCCAGCAGCGGGATGGACCACAGCACCAGCGTGCTCAGGGCGCGCCACCGGAGCAGGTAGCGCAGCGCCAGCCCCGCCCCCAGCAGCACCCACAGTCCGAACTCGCACATCACGATCACCGCGGCGATCGGGTTCTCCGAGACCAACTCGAACACGGGACTCCCCTCCGGTTTTTAGTAGCACGACCGTACCAGGACAGTAGCACAGTCGTGCTAGCATGTCTCCATGCCCAAGTTGATCGACCACGAGCAGCGCAAGGAGGAGATCGCCGAGGCGGTCTGGCGTGTGATCCTCCGCGACGGCGTCGCGGCCGTCTCCGTGCGCACCGTCGCCGCGGAGGCGGGACTGGCCGTCGGGTCCGTGCGGCACGTCTTCCCCAGCAAGGCCGAACTGCTGGAGTTCTCCATGGCCCTGGTCTACGAACGCGCCAGGTCCCGGGTCGTGCGGCACGTCGGGCTGCACGACCCCCGCGAGATGGCCGAGCGCATGCTCCACGAGTTCCTCCCGCTGGACGACACCCGCCGCGCGGAGATGGAGCTCGACGTGGCGATCATCGCCGAGATGCCCGCCCACCGGGGACTGCGCGCCATCCGCGACAAGGCCCACCAGGGCCTGCGCGAGGCCTGCCGTCTGGTGCTCGAGCACCTGCGCGAGACAGGGCAGGTCCGCCCCGACGCCGACCCCGACCTGGAAACGACCCGCCTGCACGCCCTCGTGGACGGCCTCGCCCTGCACGGCCTGGTCGGCGCCACGGACCGGCGGGCCGCCGCGGAGCGGGCCGTCCGCGTGCTGGCCGGACACCTGGACTCACTGCGACCGCCCGAACAGGGGAGCTGACATGGGCAAGGCGGAGAAGAGGCTCGAACACTTCATCAGGGCCAGGATCGGCGAGGCGCCGCCCGGCGACCCCGTCGCCCGGTCCCACCGCGCACTGGTCGCCGCGCTGGACGCCCTGCGCCGGGAGGCCTCGGCCGACGAGGACTGGGCCTGGGTCGAAGCCGTCTCCGGGTGGTTCGGCGACTGGTTCGACGACGGGGGCTCCCCGTCCTGGTCGTCGGACTCCGGCCTGTGGGAGGAGAGCGCCGAGAAGACCGCGGCCGCCGTCGCCGCCCGCGTGCTCGCCTGCATGGCGCTGGTGTACGCCGACCACCCGGACTACGACCCGGCCTGGGAGAAGGCCGCCGCGGTGCGGTGAGGAGCGGGCCGCCGCCCCGTATCCGAAGCGGGGCGGTGGCCCTCGCCGGCCGCCCCTTCCCGCTACGTCAGGGAGGACCGGCCCTCCGATCCTCCCCTCCGCACCGCTTTCGCGCCACCCCTCCCCGGTGCCGTGGTCCGGTTTACGGTCGCCCCTAATCGGCCGGGGACAGGTCCACCCCGCGCAGCAACTGGGCGTTGAGCGCCACGATGACCGTCGACAGGCTCATCAGCACCGCGCCCACCGCCGGGGCAAGCACGATCCCGACCGGTGCCAGCACACCCGCCGCCAGCGGCACCGCGAGCACGTTGTACCCCGCCGCCCAGACCAGGTTCTGGATCATCTTGCGGTAGCTCGCCTGCGACAGCCTGCGCACCGCCACCACACCCCGGGGGTCGTCGGAGGCCAGGACCACACCCGCCGACTCGATGGCCACGTCGGTGCCCGCGCCGATCGCGATGCCGACGTCGGCCCGGGCCAGCGCGGGGGCGTCGTTGACGCCGTCGCCGACCATCGCGACCGTGCGGCCGCGCTCCTGGAGGTCGCGCACCACCGCGTCCTTCTGGTCCGGCAGGACCTGGGCGAACACCTCGTCCAGCCCCAGGTCGGCGGCGACCGCGTCGGCCACGTTGCGGGCGTCGCCGGTGACCATCGCCACCGAGATCCCCTGATCCCTGAGCCGCCGGACGGCCTCACGCGATTCCGGCCGCACCTCGTCGGCCAGGGCCAGCGCCCCGGCGACCTCCTCCCCCGCGATCACGTGCAGCACCGTCGCGCCCCGCTCGCGCCAGGGCCGGGTGCGCTCCTCCAGCTCCCGCGGCTCGGCCAGCCCCAGGGACTCCAGCAGCGCGGGACCGCCCACGTGCACGGTCCGGCCGTCCACCTCGGCCCGCACCCCGCGCCCGGTCAGCGACCGGAAGCCGGTGGCGGCCGGCACCCCGCCGGCGTCCTCGGCGGCCCGCACGACGGCCCTGGCCAGCGGGTGCTCGGAGTCGGCCTCGACCGCCCCCGCCAGGGCCAGCACCCGGGCGGCGTCCCCGCCGGGGACCGCGGCGTGGTCGACGACGGCCGGGGCGCCCTTGGTCAGGGTGCCGGTCTTGTCGAACAGGACGGTGTCCACCAGGCGGGTGCGCTCCAGGGCCAGCCGGTCCTTGACGAGGATGCCGTTGCGCGCCGACAGCGCCGTGGAGATCGCGATGACCAGCGGGATCGCCAGCCCCAGCGCGTGGGGGCAGGCGATGACCAGCACCGTCACGGTCCGCTCGACGGCCTCGGTGGCCTCGCCCAGCGCCGACCAGACGACGGCGGTGACGATCGCGGCGCCCAGCGCGAACCAGAACAGCAGCCCCGCTGCGCGGTCGGCCAGCACCTGGGAGCGGGAGGTGGAGGACTGCGCCTCGGCGACCAGCCGCTGGATGCCCGCCAGGGCGGTGTCCTCGCCGACGGCGTCCACCCGGACGCGGACCGCGGAGTCGGTGGCCACGGTCCCGGCGACCACCCGGTCGCCCTCGCCGCGGGTGACGGTGCGGGACTCGCCGGTGATCATGGACTCGTCCACGGCCGCCGCGCCCTGTACGACGGTGCCGTCCGCGGGCACCCGGCCGCCGGAGCGGACCAGCACGGTGTCGCCGGTGCGCAGGTCGGCGATGGCGACCTCCTCGACCGCGCCGTCGGCGCCGACGCGCTCGGCGCGGTCCGGCAGCAGCGCGGCCAGTGCCTCCAGGGCGCCGGACGCCTGGCCCAGCGCGCGCATCTCCAGCCAGTGGCCGAGCAGCATCACCACGACCAGCAGGACCAGCTCCCACCAGAAGTCGAGCGCCATGCCCACCACGCCGAAGGTGGCCAGCAGGCTGGAGCCGAAGGCGACGGTGATGGCCATCGCGACCAGGGTCATCATCCCCGGCCTGCGCGCTTTGAGCTCGTCCGCGACCCCGGACAGGAACGGCCAGCCGCCGTAGAGGTAGACGACGGTGCCCAGCACCGGCGGGATCCAGGTCAGGGGCTCGGCCACGTGGTAGCCCAGCCACCCGGAGACCATGTGGCTGGTGAACACCACGGGGAGGCTGAGCAGCAGGCTCCACCAGAACCGCGTCCGGAACACCGCCGCGTGGTCCCCGTGCCCCCCGCCGTGCCCCATGTGCCCGGAGTGGCCGCCGGGACCCGCATGTCCCGCGTGCTCGCCCCCGCCGGTGTTCCCCTCACCATGGCCGGAACGGCCCGCGTGGTCGGCGTCGTGCCCACCGTGGTCACCGTGACCCGCGTGCCCATCGGAACTCGCGTGTCCGGCGTGCCCACCGTGGTCGACGTGGTTCGAGGGCCCCACGTGACCGGCGTGCTCGCCCTCGCCGACGTGCGCCGCACCAGGGCCGGAACGACCCGCGTGCCCATCGGGACTCACGCGCCCACTGTGGTCGGAGTGGTCCGAACCGCCGGCGGGTCCCGTGTGGCGGGCGTGTCCGCGGTGTTCGGTGGGGCCTGAGGGCTCTGAGTGCTCGGGGTGGTCCGAGCCGGCGTCGGATTCGGCGTGACCGGTGTGGTCGGTGGCGCCGTGGTCCGGGCGGGGCGCGGGGACACCGGGCGGGGCGGGGGCGTCGTGGCGCCCGCCGGAGCGGTGGCCGTCGTGGTCGTGTGCGCTCATGTCACTCTCCTCTCCCCCGGAACATACCCAGGAGGGGTATCCTCCGAACGGATCGCCGCGCCGTATGGCCTTCACCCCCCGCAAGCGATATACCCCCTGCCGGTATTCCCGTCGGAGGTGGCGCGGACCGGGCCGCCGGTGCCAGGGCCGAAAAAAGGGGGCGCGGGCCGTTCCGGTCCGCGCCCCCCGCCGGGGCCTCAGGAGGCGGTCGCCGCCTCCTCGCCCTCGTGCCCGTACCAGGGCCACCACTCGGCGGTGCGCCCGTGCGGGAACATCCGGTCCAGCCGGATCGTCAGCCGCAGCACGAACCCGCCGGCGATCATTCCGGCCACCAGGTCCGAGAACCAGTGGAAGTGCAGATAGATCGACACCGCCGACTGCAGCAGCGCGATCGCGACGATGGTGTACCCCAGCCGCCGGATGACGTGCGGCCGGGCCGCGCCGAAGCTGATGATCATGTACAGGACCAGCCCGTAGATGAGGATCGCGTTGGACCCGTGCCCCGAGGGGAACGCCACGTTCCCCGCCCCCGCGAAGAAGTCCGGGTCGTAGTGCTTGGCGTGGCCGCGGTTGATGGCCAGCTTCATGATCGAGACCATCGACATGACGCCGACCACGCCCACGGCGCTCAGCACGATCGGCCGCCAGCTGCGGTGCCAGTAGGCCAGCTGGAGCGCCACCACCCCCAGCACCGGCAGGGCCACGTAACGGGAGGCCACGTTGTCGGGCCAGTGGATCAGGGGCTCGCGCAGCACCTCGAAGTAGGGCCGGTGGAACTCGTTGAGGAAGTTGTCCAGCGGGTGCAGCGGCCCCGCGGCGAGCATCGTCACCACGATGAGCGCGACCGCGAGGATGATCGCGATGCGGTCCGAGGCCAGACCCCATGCGATCTCGCTCACGCTGGGCCACTTGACCGCGCGGACGACCGGGAGCCCGGGCTTGGGCGGGACCTCGCGCACGACGGGGATGGAGCCGCTGTAGGGCCCCGCCACCGGAGTGGTCCTCTTTTCCCTGTCGTGCGTCGTGGTCACGTGTCTCGCCCTCGGATGCCGGGTCCTTGAAGAGTGCGTCATGTGCTCAGTGCTGTCTCACGTGTCGTGGGCTCGCCTGTGGCACTTGGCCGGGGGAAGGGCTGGCCGCGGATTGCCGGAAACGGGGTTCCCCGGATCCTCGGGTCGATCGTTCGGCGGGGGACCTTCCCCCACCCTCCGTTCGACGGCCGAACCTTCGGGCCGGTTCACGGAGGTTCCGTGAACACCGCCCCTGGGCAGGTCCGGCGCGCGAGGACCGCAGAGGGCTCGTCTGCGATTCTGCGATTCGTCGTCTACTCCAGCGGTGCCCCCGCACCGCTTCATGTCCCGAGCGCGGTTCACGGCGCTCTCGGTCGGTCCTTCGCCGTCGCTCGTGTCATGCCCGCGCGACTTGGTGTGAACATTGCCGACAGACGAGCCTACCTGGACACTTCCCCCCGTTGGTGGTGCGGACGGTCAAGTGTGATCCTTCTACCTCGGACTTTGCCTCACGCCCGGATACTGGACGCGGGCGGTTCACCGCCATGCGACGTGTTCGTGAGCTTTCTGTTAGCAGTTCGAGTCCGCTCGGCGAGGCGGCTCCCGCGCGTGTGGCAATCTTCAAGGAGTTTCCAGACGACGAGTGGAGCGGCCGCGGCGCACGCGGCCGCGGACGGGAAGGGCCCTGGATGGTCGACCTGCCGAGGTTGCCGGATGATCCCTCGAAGCTGGCGCGCGAGCCGCTGCGGGAGCAGATCCGGCAGGTCCTGGTCGAGGGCCTGTTGTCCGGCCGCTGGCAGCCGGGCGAGCGCATCGTCGAGCGCCGGATCGCCACGGAGCTGCGGGTCAGCCAGGCCCCGGTGCGCGAGGCGCTGCGCGAGCTGGAGACGCTGCGGCTGATCGAGACGGTGCCCAACAAGGGCGCCCGGGTGCGCGACTTCGGCGTCCGGGACATGGCCGAGATCTATCCGGTGCGCGCCGGGCTGGAGCTGGTGGCCGCCGAGCTGGCGGCCCCGCGCCTGCGGGCGGACCCCTCCCCCCTGGAGCGCGAGGTGGGCCTGCTCAAGCGGGCGACCGCCGAGGGCGACGTGTCCGGGCAGATCAAGCACAGTGTGGAGTTCCACCGGGAGGTCGTGCGCGCGGCTGACAACAGCGTGCTGCTGCACACCTGGGAGTCGCTGGGCGTGGAGGTGTGGACGGCGCTGTCGGTGCGCTGGCTGAACATGGAGCTGCACGCCAAGGCCGCCGACCACGACCAGATCACCAAGGCGTTCCGTGAAGGGGACTCCCAGGTGGGCCGGATGCTGAGCGACCACGTGCTGAACTACGTCGAGGCCGCCCTGAGGTCGAACGAGGGCGCGCACTGACCCCGGGCGCCCGCGCCCCGGCCCCCGGGCCGTCCGGGGGGACCCCGCCCGACATGGGTCTTTACCGTCGATGACCGCCCCTCTCGGGTCAAGGTTCCGGTATCTGGCGTAAAGTCTTATTGATCGATCATCGATCAGACCGTAGAGTGTGGCGCGACGCACGTCACAGTGAACACCGACCCTTACGGGCGTCCGGAATCGTTCATCCGGCCGGTGAACGAACCCGGGACTCCCGACGCCGCACCCCTTCCCCACCTCATGCTTAGCGCGCAGGAGACCGGGAAGCATGCGATGAGGGGTCCGGTGACAACCGCATACGAGACCCCGCGAGCCTTCGCGTCCGGGGGAGGACGAGCCACGCTCCTCAGGACGCACCCCGACAGCCACAGGAGCGCCGCCGCCGTTGAGCCCGGCGGTGGCGCACGCCCGGAGCCGCGCCCGACAGCGCGGCCCCGGCGGGCCCTCGCACCGCGGCCCACAGGCCGTGGTGCCGGGCCTCTCGTACGTAGAAAGGCACACCATGGCTGACACCACGGCCAAGCCGAAGGGCGCCGCCGCCAGGTCCTCCGGGACCCGGCGCCGAGGCCGCAAGAACACCTCCCCCGGCCTCGGCGACGAGAAGCCCGAGGAGCTCCTGGACTACTACCGCCGGATGCTCTTCATCCGCCGCTTCGAGGAGCGCACCGCCCAGGCCTACACGCAGGCGCGGATCGGCGGCTACTGCCACCTCAACCTGGGCGAGGAGGCGACCGTCGTCGGCCTGCTCGACGCGCTCCGCCCGGACGACTACCTCTTCACGAACTACCGCGACCACGGGTACGCGATCGAGAAGGGCATGGACCCCAAGAAGGTCATGGCCGAGCTCTACGGGCGCGCCGACGGCGTCTCCAAGGGCTGGGGCGGGTCCATGCACATGTACGACACCGCCACCCGGATGCTCGGCGGCTACGGCATCGTCGGCGGGCAGCTGCCGCTGGCCACCGGTGCCGCGCTGGCCATCTCCTACCGCGGCGGCGACGAGGTCGTCGTGTGCCAGATGGGCGACGGCACCACCAACATCGGCGCCTGGCACGAGTCGCTCAACATCGCCAAGCTGTGGAACCTGCCGATCGTGTTCGTGGTGATCAACAACTTCACCGGCATGGGCACCACCGTCGAGATGTCCTCCGCCGAGCCCGAGCTGTACAAGCGCGGCTCCGCCTTCCGCATCGAGGGCGTGCGCGTGGACGGCCGCGACGTGCTCGCGGTCCGCGACACCACCGCGGAGCTGGTCGAGCGGGCCCGCAAGGAGCAGACCCCGTTCCTGCTGGAGGCGTGGAGCTACCGGCAGAAGGGCCACTCGGTCGTGGACCCCGCCAAGTACCGCACCGAGGAGCAGTGGGAGCAGGCCCGGGCCGACGAGAACGACCCGATCACCCTCTTCGAGGCGAAGCTGGCCGAGGCCGGCGTGCTCACCGACGAGCTGCGGGAGGAGATCGCCGCCTCGGTGAAGGCCGAGGTCGCCGAGGCCGCGGACTTCGCCGAGAACAGCCCGCACCCGGACGTGTCGACCCTCTTCGACTACACGTACGCCACCCCGGTCCCGAACGAGTCGCGGCGCATGCCGGCCGACCCGGTGTTCGCAGAGTAGAGAAGGACGACGACACATGTCTGTGATCACCTACCGTCAGGCCCTGCGCGACACGCTGCGCGCCGAGATGGTCCGTGACGAGAACGTCCTCGTCATGGGCGAGGAGATCGGCGTCTTCGAGGGGTCGTACAAGATCACCGAGGGCCTGCTCAAGGAGTTCGGCCCCCGCCGGGTCAAGGACACCCCCATCGCCGAGGAGGGGTTCGTCGGCGCCGCCATCGGTGCGGCGATGCTGGGCCTGCGCCCGGTCGTCGAGCTGATGACCATCAACTTCTCGCTGATCGCGATCGACCAGATCATCAACCACGCCGCCAAGATCTACGGCATGTTCGGCGGGCAGACCAGCGTTCCCATGGTCATCCGCACGCCGGGCGGCGGCGGCCAGCAGCTCGGCGCGACCCACTCGCAGAACATCGAGCTGTTCTACTCCTTCATCCCGGGCCTGAAGGTGCTCGCCCCGAGCACCCCCGCCGAGGCCTCGTCGATGCTGCGCGCGGCCATCCGCGACGACGACCCGGTGCTGTTCCTGGAGAACCTGGGCCTGTACAACACCAAGGGCGAGGTCCCCGAGGACTACGCCCAGCCGGAGAACGACGACGTCGCGACCATCGGCCGCGCCGCCGTCACCCGCGAGGGCTCCGACATCACCCTCATCGGCTACTCCCGGATGGCCATGGTCGCCACCCAGGTCGCCGAGAAGCTCGCCCAGGAGGACATCAGCGTCGAGGTCGTCGACCTGCGCAGCCTCCGCCCCCTCGACCGCCAGACCTTCGTGGACTCGGTCAAGAAGACCGGCGCCGCCGTCATCTGCGAGGACGACTGGCTCACCTACGGGATCGGCGCGGAGATCGCCGCGTCCATCCAGGAGGGCGCCTTCGACTACCTGGACGCCCCCGTGCGACGGGTGGCCATGGCGGAGGTCCCGATGCCCTACGCCAAGCCGCTCGAGACCGCGGCCCTGCCGTCCGTCGAGTCGATCAGCACCGCCATCAAGGAGACCCTGAGCGCCGTCGGCAAGCGGGTCGGGTAGAGGGAGTTCCAGTCCATGAGCGAGATCTACATGCCGCGCCTCTCCGACACCATGGAGGAAGGCGTCATCAGCACCTGGGTCAAGAAGGTGGGCGACAAGGTCGCCTCCGGTGACGTCCTGGTCGAGATCGAGACCGACAAGGCCGTCATGGAGTACGAGGCCTACGAGGACGGCTTCCTGGTCAAGCAGGCGGTGTCCGAGGGCGAGACGGTACCGATCGGCGCCGTCATCGGTGTGATCGCCGACTCCCCGGACGCCGTGCCCGACGACTCCGGGGCCCCCGCGGCCGAGGAGGGGTCCGGCGGGCAGGCCGAGGAGAAGCCCGCCGAGCCCGCGGCCGCCGCCCCGGCGGAGCCCGCCGCGGAGGAGGCCCCGGCCCCCGCCGGGACCCCGTCCGGTGACGGTGAGCGTCCGCGCACCTCCCCGCTGGCCCGCCGGCTGGCCAAGGAGTACGGCCTGGACATCACCAGGATCAAGGGCTCCGGCCCGCGCGGCCGCATCGTGCGCGCCGACATCGAGGCCGCCGCCAAGGAGGGCGCCGGCGCCGAGGCGGCGGCCCCCGCCGCCCAGGCCGCCCCCGCACCCGCGGCTCCGGCCGCCCCGGCGGCGCAGGCCCCGTCCTTCGACGACGGCCGCGCCTCCGAGGAGGTGCCGGTCGGCAACGTGCGCAAGGTGATCGCGCGCCGCCTGACCGAGAGCAAGCAGCAGGTCCCGCACTTCTACCTGCGCCGGACCATCGACGCCGAGGCGCTGAAGACCTTCCGCGGGCAGATCAACGAGCAGTTGGCGAGCACCGGGGCGAAGATCAGCTTCAACGACCTCATCGTCAAGGCGAGCGCCACGGCGCTGAAGCTGCACCCGGCGGTCAACTCCTCGTGGGTCGACGGCAGGCTGCTCAAGCACGGGCGGATCAACGTCGGCGTCGCCGTCGCGGTCGACGCCGGGCTGGTGGTGCCGGTCCTGCACGACACCGACAAGGCCACCCTGTCGGAGATCTCGTCCCGCACCCGCGAGCTGGCGGGCAAGGCCCGGGACGGCAAGCTCAAGCCGCAGGAGATGAGCGGCGGCACGTTCAGCGTGTCCAACCTGGGCATGTTCGGCGTGGACAGCTTCTCCGCCGTGATCAACCCGCCGGAGGCGGCGATCCTGGCGGTCGGCGCGATGCGCCAGGAGGCCGTGGTCGTGGACGGCGAGATCGCCGTCCGCAACCGGATCTCCCTGGAGCTGTCGGTGGACCACCGCGCGGTGGACGGCGCCGTCGGCGCCGCGTTCCTCAAGGACCTCGCAGAGATCCTCGAGGAGCCGATGCGGATCATCCTCTAGCAGGGCAGAGCACGGACGCCCCGGCCGGGTCCTCCCGGCCGGGGCGTCTGCGGATAGTCTGCTCGGGTGTTCGAGACAACGGCGTGGAGGGAGCGCGCGCCCCGCCTCGTACGAAGCGCGAGGGCCGTCGACGCCCTGCTCCCCGCGGCACTCGTGGCCCTGTCCTTCGTCCCCGGGATCGCCCACCAGGGGGTCGACCTGGCGGAACTGCCGGACGACCGGACCCTGGACCCCCTGGGCCTGGTCCTCATCGCCGCCCAGGCCGCACCCCTCGTCCTCCGGCGCCGGTTCCCCGTCGCCTGCCTGGCCGCGGTCGCCGCCGCGTTCACCGCCTTCCAGCTGCTGCGCTACCCCGACGCCTTCGCCTCCCTTGGGCTGCTCGTGGCCCTGTACACCGTCGGCACGCGCCCGCCGCGCCGCCCCGCTCCGGTGGCCGCGGGAGCGCTCGCCGCCTACGCGCTCGTCTGCTGCTGCCTGTACCTCGCGGGCTCGCCCACCACCGCGGCCGACTACCTCGCCTTCGGCCTCGTCCTGCTCGCGTGCTGCGCCCTCGGCCGGTGGGTGCGCGCCCGCGCCCTGGACGCCGAGGAGCGCCGCCGCCGCGCGGAGGCGGACGCCGCCGCCGCCGAACGGGCCCGTATCGCCCGCGACCTGCACGACGTCGTCACCCACCACGTCACCTCGATGGTGGTCCAGGCCGACACCGCGGGCTATCTGCTCGGCCGCTCCGACGGGGTGGGGAGCACCCTGGCCGGCATCGGGGAGACGGGGCGGCGCGCCCTGGACGACCTCCGGCACCTGCTCGGCGTCCTGGACCCGCGCGAGGACCCGGCCGGCCCCTCGCTCGGCGGGCTCGCCGGCCTCGTCGAGCGCTCCCGCGGCGCGGGGCAGAGCGTGGACCTGGTCGAGGACGGCGAGCCCCGGCCGATGCTCCCCCGGCAGGAGGAGGCCCTGTACCGCGTCGTCCAGGAGTCCGTCACGAACGCGCTCAAGCACGCGCCCGGCGGGCACGTCCTCGTCCGCATCGAGCACGGGGACGAGGCGGTCGGCGCCCGGATCACCACCGGGGGCGGCGCGCCCCCGGCCGAGGGGGCCGGTCCGCCCCGCCCCCGCTCCGGCGGCCGCGGTCTGACGGGCCTGCGGGAGAGGGTCGGCGCCGTCGGCGGGGAACTGCGCGCGGGCCCCTCCGACGACGGGGGCTTCACAGTGCACGCCATCGTCCCCCGGGGGGAAACGTGAACGGTTCGCCCATCCGCGTCGTGGTCTGCGAGGACGACGAGGCGGTGCGCACCGGGTACGCCGCGGTGCTCGACGCCCAGCCGGACATGACCGTGGTGGGGCAGGCCGGTGACGGCGCCGAAGCGGTGAGCGTCATCCGGGACCTGCGCCCCGACGTCGCGGTGATGGACGTCCACATGCCCCGCCTGAGCGGCATCGAGGCGACCGCCCTCCTGGCGGGCCCGCCGGACCCCCACCCGGTGCGGATCCTGGTGGTGACGACCTTCAACCTGGACGAGTACGTCTACGAGGCGCTGCGGGCGGGCGCCAGCGGATTCCTGCTGAAGGACGCCCCGCTGCACGAGCTGATCGCGGGCGTGCGCACGGTCGCCCGGGGGGAGGCGCTGCTGTCACCGGCGGTGACCCGGCGGCTCATCGGCGAGTACGCCCTGCGCGTCCGCCCCGCCGACCCGGCCCCGCCCGCGGTGCTCCCCGAGCCGCTGACCGAGCGCGAGCACGAGGTGCTGCTCCTCATGGCGGAGGGGCTGTCCAACGGGGAGATCGCCGAACGGATGACGGTCGCGCACGAGACCGTCAAGACCCACGTGTCGCGGATCCTCACCAAGCTCCGGCTGCGCGACCGGGTCCAGGCCGTCGTGTTCGCCTACCGCTCGGGGCTGGTGCGCCAGGGCTGAGGGTCCGATCCCCCTCGAGAGCCACCGGATCGCGCTCGCGCGGGTGATGTGGCCGCCGGGTCCCCCTTCCTAGCCTGGAAGCCGGTCGGAGCGCCCCCGCGCCCCGCGTTCCAGGAAGTGGTCCCGACATGTCCCCTGACGCCGTACCCGCGTCCACCCCCCGCCGATTCCGGCCGACGGTCCTGCGCTCGGTGCTCCTCCTGCTCCTGGTCGGAGCCCTGGCCGCGCTCCTCTCGGGCGTGACGGACGCGGTGGGCGCGTCGGTGTGGGCCCTGCCCCTCGGAGTCGCGGCGGCGGCCCTCGGCCTGTGGGCCTACCGGCTCGCGATCCGCCGGATCGAGGGGAGGGAGCCGCTGGAACTCTCCCGGAAGGGGGCGGTCCGCGGCCTCGGATGGGGGACGGCGGCCGGGTTCGGCGTGTTCGCCGCGACCATCGCGGCCATCGCCGTCCTCGGGGGCTACCGGGTCACCGGCTGGGGGTCGTTCGAGGCGTTCCTCGCCGTGTGCGGGCTGATGTGCGCGGTCGCGGTGACGGAGGAGCTGCTGTTCCGCGGGGTCGTCTTCCGCCTCGTGGAGGAGGCCGCCGGAACCTGGGGCGCGCTCGCCGTGAGCTCCGTGCTCTTCGGCGGAATCCACCTGGTGAACCCGAACGCGACCCTGTGGGGAGCGCTGGCCATCACCCTGCAGGCCGGCCTCATGCTGGGCGCCGCCTACGCCGCCACGCGTTCCCTGTGGCTGCCGATCGGCCTGCACTTCGGCTGGAACACGACGCAGGCGAGGGTCTTCGGCACCGCCGTCTCCGGTAGCGAGGACGCGTTCGCCGGGCTGTTGACCGGGGAGGCGGGCGGGCCCGCCGCGATCAGCGGGGGCGCCTTCGGTCCCGAGGGCAGTGTCTTCGCCGTGTTGTTCTGTGGCGCGGTCACGGTGTACCTCCTGCGCGTGGCCCAGCGCAGGGGCCACATCGTGCCCCGGCGCTCCCGCCGGGCCTGAAGCGCGGTGCCGCCGACCGGTCGCGTCCGGCGGCCCCCGGCCGGGTAGGGTCCGCGCATGGCCCACATCCTGCACATGACCGAGCTGGAACGCTGGAAGGCCGGCGGCGACGTCGAGGCCGACTCCCTGGCGGAGGAGGGCTTCGTGCACGCCTCGCCCGACGAGAAGACCCTGCTGGCGGTCGCCGACGCCTTCTACTCCGCGGCGACCGGTCCCCTGGTCGCGCTGGTCGTGGACACCGGCGTGCTGGACTCGCTGGGGGTGGAGACCCGTTGGGAGGCCGCCGCCCCGGCGCCGCCGCCCGGGGCGGACGACGGCGTCCTGTTCCCCCACGTGTACGGCGCGATCCCCCGGGAGGCGGTGGTGGCGGTCCGCCACCTGCGGCGCGCCCCCGACGGCCGGTTCACCGTTGTCCGGGAGCACCCGGCGGCCGCGGAGGCGCCGGGCCCGCTCCCCCGCTCCGAGGGCGGGTGACACCGGCGGTCCCGGACCGTGTCGGGGGTCCACCCCGACGGGCGGCCCGGCCCCGGTGGCCGGAACCGTGGGGTGCCCGACCGTTGCGACCGCGGATCCCCGGCTACCGTGGGTCCTCCGACGGACGGCGCGGGATCGACGGGGGGACGATGGCGGGGACTGCGGATCAGGTGTCCGAGTCGGCGGGGGCGGTACCGGCCGCAGCGACCTGGGGGCTGCTCGCCGCCTGGGCCGTCCACGACCTGGAGGAGCTGGTCGCGATCCCCGGCTGGTCCCGCCGCGCCCGTCCGCGCCTGCGGCGCGAGCTGCCGTGGGTCCCGGAGCGGGTCTGGGACCGGCTGGACGTCTCCCCCGCGCACAACGCCGCCGCCATCGGCCTGATGGGCGTGGTGGTGGCCGCCGCCGCGGCCGACGGGGCGCGCACCGGCGGGCGGAGCGGTTTCTACCAGACGGTGCTCCTGGGCTTCGGCGCGCACGCCGTGGTCCACGTGGCGCAGTCCGCCGCCACACGCGGGTACACACCCGGAGCGGTGACGGCGCCGCTGGTGGTCGTGCCCTTCTCGCTGTGGGCGTGGTCGCGGCTGCGCGCGGCCGGGGTGCCCGCCGCACGGGGCGGTGGGCCCGCCGCGATGGCCGCGCTCCCGGCGGCGCTGGGCGCGGTGCACGGGCTGGCCGCGCTGCTCACGCGCGGCCGCCGCGGGAAGGAGTAGGGAACAGGGGGGTACGGCGCCGTCCGGTCAGATGCGGCCGGACTGCTGCGGCCCCGCCGACTGGTGGGACCCCATCGACTGCTGCGGTCCCATCGGCTGCTGGGATCCCATCGGCTGCTGCGGTCCCGTCGGGTACCGCCCCTGGCCGGGGTCGTGCTCCACGCCCGGACGCGGGATCGGACCGGTGTCGCGCAGGTCGCTGTGGTTGCCGACGCTGGGCGGGCTGGTGTGCCGGACCTTGCCCTTGTCGATGCCCAGGATCCGGTTCAGGTAGCCCTTCTTGCCGACCACGAACCAGGCGATCGCCCCGAAGAACGGGAACCAGAGGATGAAGATCACCCACAGGAGCTTGCCCCCCGCGGTGGTGTTGTCGTCGACGACCGCCGAGATGACGGCGGCGACCAGCAGGACCAGGAGCGCCAGGGCCACGGCGGCGATCACGATGCCCGTGACGCCGGCCATCCAGCCGAAGGCCGTGTCGACCGGGTCCGTCACCGTGTTCGCCAGGGCCATGCGTTCCATGAGGTGCTCGACCATGTCTCCCCCAAGCATGTCGTGAGCATGTCAATACGTAGAGTAATCACCATGGGTGCATACTCACCCTCATTTCACGGTTTTCGGGCGTTTCCCTGGAGCGGGATCGGCGGGCTACTCATCGGTACCACCCCCCACCAGCGCTTTCCGCTGCTTTACTGAGAGGCATGGGCTCTCCTCCCCTCGCAGCGCTCCCGATCCGTCATCCCCTCCCGGCGGTCGCACAAGGTCCGCGGGGCTCCGGGATCGCACGGTCGTGACCAGGAAACCCCGCTACGTCTGGCTGGCCGACCAACTCCGCGCCCCCATCCTGCGCGGCGACATGCCCCCCGGGACCAGGCTTCCCTCGCGCACCCGCCTGGCCCGGAGCTACCGGGTGAGCGAGCAGATCTCCCGCACCGCGCTGCGGCTGCTGGTCACCGAGGGCCTGGTGGAGGCCCGCCCCGGTTCCGGCTACTACGTGCGCGACGTCCCCGACGTCTTCCGGATCTGCCGCACCGACTCCACCTCCGGATCCGGCCTGGGCCGCCTGGCCCGCGAACCCCTGGGCACCGAGCAGGAGCCCGGCACGACGCCGATCGTCGAGCGGCTCGGCCTGCGCGAGGGCGAACCGGTGTACATCACCACGTCGCGCGGGCTGTCCGCGGACCGGCCCATCACCCTGCACCGCTCCTGGGAGCCCGCCTCGCTCACCGTCGGAACACTGCGCACCCCCTACGACGCCTCCCCCGACGCGGGCCTGCTCGAACGCCTCGGGTCGGCCGGACACCCCGTCGACCGGGTCGTGGAGGAGGTCGGGGTGCGGGTGCTGCGCGACTCCGAGGCCGCCCTGCTCGGCTCCGCCCCGGGCATCCCCGTCCTGGTCGTGGAGCGCACCCACTACAGCGGCAACCGCCCGGTGGAGACCTCCGACCTCATCGGCACCGCCGACCAGTGTCGACTCCTCTACAAACTGACACTGGCCCGGCCCCGCCCGCCGCGCGGGCGCTCCTGACCCCCGGCCCCGGACACGCGAAAGGGGCGGCCGCCGCGGCGACCGCCCCCGAAGAACCGTCAGCGGCTCAGGAGGTGAACTCCTGCGCGACGACCTCCGCGATCTGCGCGGTGTTGAGCGCGGCGCCCTTGCGCAGGTTGTCCCCGCACAGGAACAGGTCCAGCGACGTCGGGTCGTCCAGCGACTGCCGGATGCGGCCCACCCAGGTCGGGTCGGTGCCCACCACGTCGGCCGGCGTCGGGAACTCGCCCTTGGCCGGGTCGTCCAGGACGGCCACGCCCTCGGCCTTGCCCAGCAGCTCGCGGGCGGCGTCGGCGGTGACCTCCTGGGAGAAGGTGGCGTGCACGGTCAGCGAGTGGGTGGTGATGACCGGGACGCGGACACAGGTGGCGGTGACCCGCAGGTCGGGCAGGCCCAGGATCTTGCGGGACTCGTTGCGGACCTTCAGCTCCTCGGAGGACCAGCCGTCGTCCTTGAGCGAGCCCGCCCACGGCACGACGTTGTAGGCCAGCGGCGCGGGGAACGGACCCAGCTCCGCCACGGCGCCGCGGACGTCGCCGGCCTTCTCGCCCAGGGTGCGGTCCGCGGCGACCGCGGCCATCTGGTCGCGCAGGACGTCGATGCCCTCCTGGCCGGCGCCGGACGCCGCCTGGTAGGAGGAGACCACCAGGTCGGTGACGCCGTAGGTGCGGTGCAGCGCGCCGATGGCGACGATCATCGACAGGGTGGTGCAGTTGGGGTTGCTGATGATGCCGCGCGGCCGGTTGCGGACCTGCTCGGCGTTGACCTCGGGCACCACGAGCGGGACGTCGGGGTCCATGCGGAAGGCGCCGGAGTTGTCGACGGCGACCGCGCCGCGGGCGGCGGCGATCGGCGCCCACTCCTTGGAGACCTCGTCGGGCACGTCGAACATGGCGACGTCGACGCCGTCGAAGACCTCCGGGGCCAGGGCCTGGACCACGACCTCCTCACCGCGCACCCGCAGCACCTTGCCGGCGCTGCGCGCGGAGGCGATGAGGCGGATCTCGCCCCAGACGTTCTCGCGCTGGGTGAGGATGTCGAGCATGACGGTGCCGACGGCGCCGGTCGCGCCGACGACGGCCAGGGTGGGAAGACGGTTGCTCATCGGCCGGTACCTCCGTAGACGACGGCCTCGACCTGGTCTGCGTCGAGCTGGAACTCGGTGTGGGCGGCCTGGACGGCCGAGTCGATCTGGTCCTCCGTGACGATGACGGAGATGCGGATCTCCGAGGTGGAGATCATCTCGATGTTGGTGCCCGAACCCGCGATGGCGTCGAAGAAGCGGGCGGTGACCCCGGGGTAGGAGCGCATGCCGGCGCCGACCAGGGAGACCTTGCCGATCTTGTCGTCGTAGCGCAGCGCCTCGAAGCCGACCTTGTCCTGGACCTTCTTCAGGGCGGCCAGGGCCTGCTTGCCGAAGTCCTTGGGAACCGTGAAGGAGATGTCGGTGCGGGAGGTCGAGACCGCCGACACGTTCTGCACGATCATGTCGATGTTGATCTCGGCGTCGGCGAGGGCCTTGAAGATCGTCGCGGCCTCACCGACCTTGTCCGGGACCCCGACGACGGTGACCTTGGCTTCGCTCCGGTCGTGGGAGACCCCGGAGATGATCGGCTGTTCCATGCCTTCGCTTTCCTCGACTTCCGAAACGATCCAGGTCCCGGGCTTCTGGCTGAACGACGAGCGGACGTGCAGGGGGATGTTGTACCGCCGCGCGTACTCCACGCAGCGCAGGTGCAGGATCTTGGTCCCGCTGGCGGCCATCTCCAGCATCTCCTCGTAGGAGACCTGGGGGATGCGCCGGGCGCTGGGGACGATGCGCGGGTCGGCGGTGAACACGCCGTCCACGTCCGAGTAGATCTCGCAGGCGTCCGCCTCCAGGGCGGCGGCCAGGGCCACGGCGGTGGTGTCCGAGCCCCCGCGCCCCAGGGTGGTGATGTCCTTGCTGTCCTGGGAGACGCCCTGGAACCCGGCGACGATGCAGATCGCGCCCTCGTCCACGGCCTCCTTGATACGGCCGGGCGTGACGTCGATGATCTTGGCGTTGCCGTGCAGGGACGTGGTGATCACGCCCGCCTGCGAGCCCGTGAACGACCGCGCCTCGAAGCCCAGGTTGGCGATGGCCATGGCGACCAGGGACATGGACATGCGCTCACCCGCGGTGAGGAGCATGTCGAGCTCGCGCGCCGGCGGCATCGGGGACACCTGCTCGGCGAGGTCGATCAGCTCGTCGGTGGTGTCGCCCATGGCCGAGACCACGACGACGACGTCATATCCCGCTTTTTTCTGAGCGACGATCCGCTGGGCTACTCGCTTGATGGCTTCCGCGTCGGCCACGGAAGACCCACCGTACTTCTGCACGATCAAGGCCACGGTCGATGCTCCTGAGGAGTTGGGTTCACAGAGGATTGCAATGGAGTGTAACCGGCGGCGCCCTCGTCACCCCGTCCCACCTGGGACGTAGCGGTTCGGGCGTACCGGCGCACCGGGCACGGGTTACCCGATGATCCGGAGAGTACTCATATTTCAGCTCGGTTACGGCGAAATGTGAGCTAGAACTCCAGGCTGCGGCGCCCCTCGAAGGCGCGTCCCAGAGTGACCTCGTCGGCGTATTCGAGATCGCCGCCGACGGGAAGGCCGCTGGCCAACCGGGTCACTGTGAGACCCATGGGTTTGACCAGGCGGGCGAGGTAGGTGGCGGTCGCCTCCCCCTCGAGGTTGGGGTCTGTCGCCAGGATCAGCTCGGTGACCTCGCCGTCGGCGAGGCGTTTCATGAGCTCCTTGATGCGCAGGTCGTCCGGGCCGACGCCCTCGATCGGGCTGATGGCCCCGCCCAGGACGTGGTAGCGGCCGCGGAACTCGCGGGTGCGCTCGATGGCGACGACGTCCTTGGACTCCTCGACCACGCAGATGACGGCGGGGTCGCGGCGGGGGTCACGGCAGATCCGGCACTGCTCCTCTTCTGCGACGTTGCCGCAGACGGAGCAGAAGCGCACCTTCTCCTTGACCTCGACCAGCGCGCCGACCAGGCGCTTGACGTCCGCGTGCTCGGCGGAGAGCAGGTGGAAGGCGATGCGCTGCGCGCTTTTCGGACCGACGCCGGGCAGCCGCCCGAGCTCGTCGATCAGATTCTGCACCGCGCCTTCGTACATCGCCCGCTCACTTCGGTCGGACCGTGTTCGACGGGGCGGTCCGTCACCCCTCTACCACCACCGTATAGGGAACGACGACCTTCCGCGTACGCGTCGGGTCGCCGTCGTGCGAGGCCGGGTCCGTTCCGGCCCGTCCGCCCGAACCCGGTCGCCCGTCCCCGGCGGGCGTCCCGGGGCCGCGGGCCGCCGGCCGGGGGCGGCGGGCCGGCGTCGGACAGGGTCCGGGCGGGCCGGAGCGGGGAGTGCTGCGGGTCGCGGCCTAGAAGCCGGGCAGGCCGGGCATGCCGCCGCCCAGGCCCTGGGTGAGCGGGCCCATCTTCTCCTGCTGGAGCCGCTCGACCTGCGCCTCGGCGTCGCGGATGGCCGCCAGGACCAGGTCCGCGATGGTCTCGACGGTCTCCGAGGCGTCGTCGGCGTCCACGGCGTCGGGGGAGATGGTGATGTCCTCGACCTGTCCGCGCCCGCTCAGCTTGACCTTGACCAGGCCGCCTCCGGAGGTGCCCTCCACCTCGGCGTCCTCCAGGGCCTGCTGGGCCTCCACGAGCTGCTGCTGCATCTGCTGGGCCTGCTGGAGCAGGGCCTGCATGTCCATTCCGCCAGGGTTCACGGCCGTCTCCTCGTCGCACCCGCGGTACCGGGTCTCGGTGTCATGTCCGTATGTCCGTTGCCTGTGAGGGTAACCGGTTCCGGGGCGGTGGGCGGGCGCGTGGCGGCCCGGGCCGCGACGGCCTCGCCGATGACCGCGTCCAGGGAGGCGCGGGTCTTCTCCAGGGAGCGGATGGCCGCCTCGATGCGCTCGCGCTCCGCCCAGAACATGTCGATCAGGTCGGGGGCGGGCTCACCGACCTCGTTGGCGTACATGCAGGGCAGGATGCCGCGGACGGTTTCGCTGTTGAGCCCGGCCGCGTACAGGCAGCGGATGCGCTCGACGCGTTCGACGCTCTCCTCGGCGTACTCCCGGTGCCCGCCCGGGGAGCGGGTGGAGGCCAGCAGGCCCTGGTCCTCGTAGTAGCGCAGGGAGCGGGGGCTGGCCCCGGTCCGCCGGGCGAGTTCACCGATCCTCATCGCGCCCCCTCTTGTGAGTCGTGACACAAAGACTTGAATCTGACATCCGTGTCAGATTTTACGCTCACGGCATGACGACGACAACGACTCGGATCGAAGCGGCCGCCCTCCCGACCGGCCACCCGCTGCTCGCCTCCTACGACCTGTCCGGCCTGGCCCTGCCCAACCGGGTGCTCATGGCCCCCATGACCCGGCTGCGCGCCGACGCGCACGGGGTCCCCACCCCGCTCATGGCCGAGTACTACGGCCAGCGCGCCGGGGCCGGGCTCATCGTCTCGGAGGGGATCGCCCCGGTGGCCGGCGGCCGCATCCACCCCCTCCAGCCCGGTCTGGACACCGCCGGGCAGATCGACGGGTGGCGAACGGTGACCGGGGCCGTGCACGCGGCCGGCGGACGGATCTTCGCGCAGCTCATGCACGGCGGACGCAACTCCCACCCCGCGAACCTCCCCGGCGGGGGGACCCCGGTCGCCCCCTCGGCGGTCGCCGCCGCCGACCGGGTGCACACCCTGGACGGCAAGGCGGACCCGGTGGTCCCGCGGGCCCTGACCGAGGAGGAGGTGCGCGGCCTGGCGGAGGCCCACGCGGAGGCGGCCCGCCGTGCGGTGAGCGCCGGGTTCGACGGGGTCGAGATCCACGGGGCGAACAGCTACCTCGTCCACCAGTTCCTGGCCGACGGCACCAACCTGCGCACCGACCGGTACGGCGGGTCCGTCGCGGGGCGCATCCGGTTCGCGGTGGAGGCGGTCGAGGCGGCCGCCGGGGCGATCGGCGCCCACCGGGTGGGGTTGCGCATCTCCCCCGGCAACACGGAGGGTGGAATGGTGGAGCGGGACCCCGCGCCGGTGTACCACGCGCTGCTGGCGGCCCTGGCCCCGCTGGGACTGGCCTACCTGCACGTCACCGACGATCCGCGGTACCCGGCGCTGGACGACCTGCGGCCCCGGTGGGCGGGGACCCTGGTGGGCAACACCGGGGAGCACGCCGAGACCACGCAGGAGAGCGCGACCGCGCTCGTCGCCTCGGGCCGGGCGGACCTGGTGTCGGTGGGGCGGCCCTACATCTTCAACCCCGACGTGGTGGAACGCATCGCCGCCGGGGTGGCATGGACGCCGATTCTGGGAAAGGACTACCACTACGGCAGCGGTCCGCACGGATACGTGGACCTGCCCCGGCACGATGCGGTTGCGACTCTCCGATCGCCCGTTTCCACCAGGGGTAATATCGAAGAGTAGCGATAATATCACTGCCGGTTGAAATCGTGCCTCCCGGGGCACAACCGTCCCGGCGGTGCGCACGAGCACCGCCGGTCACCGCAACAGGCACGGGGGTCGAGGACGTGTTGACCGCACGAGAGCGCCATTCGGCGCTGATCGAGGCGATGATCGCGGACGGCACCCTGGTCGACGCCTCGCTGATCGAGGCGTTCCGATCGGTGCCCCGACACCGGTTCATCCCCGAGACCGGGGCCCTGACCGCGCACGGCACCGCGCTCAACGCGGCCAGCGACCCCGACCTGTGGCTGTCCGCCGTCTACGCCGACAACGCGATCGTCACCAGGGTCGACGAACCCGGCGTCCTCGCCCCCCGCGACGAGAAGCAGGACCGCGAGGAACGGCGCGACCG
Organism: Nocardiopsis sp. MT53; assembly: GCF_019598965.1. Lineage (NCBI taxonomy): Bacteria > Bacillati > Actinomycetota > Actinomycetes > Streptosporangiales > Nocardiopsidaceae > Nocardiopsis > Nocardiopsis sp. MT53. The sequence goes on from NZ_CP080599.1 coordinate 2,028,985, forward strand.
GGGGGCCGGGGTGCCCGAGCAGCGGAGGTCGGCCTCCCGGGCCACCTCCTCCAGCGCGGCGCCCACCGTCCTGGCCCGGATGCTGGAGCTGGCCGAGCTGGCCCGCGGTCAGAAGGTGCTGGAGGTCGGCACCGGCACCGGGTGGAACACGGCGCTGCTGGCGCACCGCCTGGGCGACTCCTCGGTGGTGTCCGTGGAGATCGACGAACGCCTGGCCCGGACCGCGCGCGAGACCCTGCGCACCGAGGACCGGGCCCCGGCGGTGGTCGACGGCGACGGGTACGGGGGCTGGCCGGCGGAGTCCCCCTACGACCGGATCGTCTCCTCCTGCGGGGTGCGGCGCGTCCCGCCCGCCTGGATCGACCAGCTCGTCCCCGGCGGGCTGGCCGTGTGCCCCTGGGGCCTGCTGGAGGGCACCGGCGTGCTCGCCCGCCTGGTGTGCCCCGGCGACGGGACGGCGCGGGCGACCTTCCACGGAGGTGTGGGGTTCGTGCCGCTGCGCACGCCCGGCCCCCGGCTCCCGCCGGTGCGCGACGCCGGCCAGCAGCCCGACGAGTACCGGCTCACCCAGACCGACCCGGTGGCGCCGCTGATGGCGTTCCCGTCGGCGTTCGCGCTGTCGGTGATGGTCCCCGACTGGCGGCTGCGCCGCCGCTGGATCGGGACCGGGTCCGGGGTGTGGGTGTGCGACGGCGGGGAGTCCTGGGTCCGCGTGTACCCCTACGGCACCTCGTGGATGATCGAACAGGGCGGGCCGCGCAGCATCTGGGACGAGTTCGAGGACGCCCTGGCGGAGTGGGAGCGGCTGGGGACGCCCGACCCCGACCGGTTCGGGCTGTCGGTGGACAAGGACGGGGCGCACCGGGTGTGGCTGGACTCCCCGGACCACCCCGGCTGGCCGGTCTGAGCCCGGAGCCCGCGCGGAGCGGACCGTCCGGGGACGGGATCCGCCCCAGGGCTCGGTGAGCACGGGCGCCCCCGGACCGTGGCCGGTCCGGGGGCGCTCCTCTGTGTCCGGGGCGTCCGGGGCGCTCGCGCTCCCGCGCGTCCCCGGCTACTCCTTGTTCTCGCCCGAGTCCTCGGACCCGTCGGAGCCGTCGGAGCCGTCCGCCTGGCTGCGCTCCTTGATCTTGCGCAGCAGGTCCTCCTTGCGGCGCTGGGCGTCGGCGCTGGGGCCGCTGGGGCCGCCCCTGCCGCCCTTGGCGGTGGAGCGGGAGACGCCCCGCCCGCCGCCCAGGCCGAGGAGATTGTCGTTGTTGCGGGCCATGGGACCTCCCCCTGGGCGAGTCCGGGCTCGCCCTGTACTGTTCCGGTCTCCAGCAGATTACCTCCAGCAAGACGATACGTCTCGTCATTTTCTGGGGCTACCGTGGGAGGTATGGCACAGACCAGCACCCCGGAGGAACCGGCCCGGCCCGCACCCGATCCCCGGCGTCGCAGCGAGCGGGCGCGCAAGGCCATCCTCGCAGCCGCGGGAGAGCTGCTGGGCGAGGTCGGGTACGCCCGGCTGACCATGGAGGCGATCGCGGCCCGGGCACGGGTCGGGAAGCAGACCATCTACCGCTGGTGGCCGACCAAGGCCGCGGTGGTGTTCGACGTGTTCACGGAGCTGACCGGCGGGACCGCGGGCGAGCCGCTGCCGGACACCGGCGATCTCGACGCCGACCTGCGCACGGTACTCCACGCCATCGTCGACGAGTACGCCGACCCTCTCATGGACCGCGTCAACAGGGCGTTCATCGCCGAGATGCAGACCGACCCGGAACTGGCCCGAAGCGTGGCGGACCGGCTGCTGCTCCCCAACGTGCGGGCGTTCCAGGACCGGCTGCTGGCGGCGCGCGAGGCCGGGCAGCTGGACGCCGGAACGGACCCCGCCCTGGCGGTGGACCTGCTGCTGGCGCCGGTGCAGCAGCGCTGGCTCATGCGGTCCGGGGAGCTGACGCACCCGTACGTGGACGCCCTGGTCGACACCGTGCTGCGGGCACTGGGACCCCGGGGCTGACCCGCCCGGCCGGGCCGCCGGGGCGGGTCCGGCCGGGCCGGTCCGGCCGGGTCACAGGGAGGCGTCCGGGGCCTCGTGCTCGATCTCCTCGATGACCCTGCCGCCCAGGTGCGTCTCGATGAGGGCGGCGCCCACTCCCGGGGGGAGCCCGGCGTCGGCGGCGGGTGCCCGCTCGGGCGCCGGGGCCGCGGGCGCCTCGGCGCCCCGGGCAGGCTCCGGCTTCGGCGCCGGTGCGGCCGGGCGCGCGGCGGGGGCGGCCGGCTCGGGCCCGAAGTCCTCCGGAGGCGGGGCCGCCGCGGCGTCCTCGTAGGGGTCGGGCGGCGGCTCCTGGAGGCCGGTGACGATCCTGTCCGGCGGCGGTCCCTCCGGGGCCTGCGGCGCCGGCCGCTCCTGGGGCGCGGGCTGCGGCTGCGCGGGCTGCTCCCGGACCTCCTGGGGGCGGGCCGGGCGCTCCGGGGCCGGAGCCGGGGCCGCCGGGGCGGGGGCGTCCCACCCCGCGGGCTCGGCCGGCCGGGCGGGAGCGGGCGCGGGGGCAGGGGCGCCGCCCCCGGAGACGGCGGTCACCCGCACCTCCATGCCCAGCACCTGCTGGACGGCCGAGGCCACCACCTGGTCGCTGCCGCTGTTGCCGAAGCCCCGGGCCTCGTTGGGCCGGGAGAAGCCGAGGACGACGGCGTTGCCCTCCACTCCGACCGGACGCACGTCGCTGCCGGTCAGCACCATCCAGGTGAAGCGGCGCAGGCGCTTGACCGCGTCCAGGATCTGCGGCCAGGAGGCCTGGATCCGGCCCAGGTCCACCGCCCTGCCCTGGGGCGCGGGAGCGGACGCGGCGGGCGCGGGCGCCGCCGGGGCGGGTTCGCGCCGGGCCGGTGCGGCGTCCCAGCCGTCGGGCTCGGCGGCCCTGGGCTGCGGCTGCTGCGGCTGCTGTGCCTGCGGCGGCCGGCTCTGCTCCTGCGGCGCGGGCTGCGGCTGCGGCTGCCGGGACTGTGCCGGGGCCGGGGGCGCGGCGGGGGCCGGGGCGGGCTGCGGTGCCTGGACGGGCGCCGCCGACGCGGCGGGGGCGGCCGGGGCGGGTGCCACCGGACCCGCGGCGATCCGCCGCTCCATCTGCTCCAGCCGGGCCAGCAGCGCGCCCTGGTCGCCGTCGGCCGACGGCAGCAGGATGCGCGAGCACATCAGCTCCAGCACCAGCCGGGGCGCCGTCGCACCGCGCATCTCCGTCAGGCCCTGGTTGAGGATGTCCGCGCCGCGGGTCAGCTCGGCCGGGCCCAGCCGGGTCGCCTGGGCCTTCATCTGGTCGGCGGCCTCGGCGGCCACGTTCACCAGGCCCTTGTCCAGGGCGTCCGGGACCGCGGCCAGCACCACCAGGTCGCGGAACCGCTCCAGCAGGTCCGTGGCGAACCGCCGGGGGTCGTGGCCGCCCTCCACCATCCGGTCGATCAGGGAGAACACCGCGGCGCCGTCGCGCGCGCCCAGCGCGTCCACCATCTCGCCCAGCAGGCTGGAGTCGGTGTACCCCAGCAGGGACACCGCGCCCTCACGGGTGATGCCCTGGTCGTCCGAGCCCGCGATGAGCTGGTCCAGCACCGACAGGGTGTCGCGGGCCGAACCCGCGCCCGCCCGCACCACCAGCGGCAGCGCCGCCGGGTCGTAGGCCACCTTCTCCTGCTCCAGCAGGTCCTCCATGAGCTCCCGGAGGGTGCTCGGCGGGATCAGCCGGAACGGGTAGTGGTGGGTGCGCGACCGGATGGTGCCGATGACCTTCTCCGGCTCGGTGGTCGCGAACACGAACTTCAGGTGCGGCGGGGGCTCCTCCACCAGTTTCAGCAGCGCGTTGAAGCCCTCGCGGGTCACCATGTGCGCCTCGTCGATGATGTACACCTTGTAGCGCGAGCTGACCGGCGCGAAGAACGCGCGTTCGCGCAGGTCGCGGGCGTCGTCCACACCGCCGTGGGAGGCCGCGTCGATCTCGATGACGTCGATGCTGCCGCCGCCGTCGGGGGCCAGCGCCACACAGGAGTCGCACTCTCCGCACGGGTCGGGGGTGGGGCCCTGGGCGCAGTTGAGGGAGCGGGCCAGGATGCGCGCGCTGGTGGTCTTGCCGCAGCCCCGGGGGCCGCTGAACAGGTACGCGTGGTTGATCCGGCCGCTGCGCAGCGCCTGGCGCAGCGGTTCGGTCACGTGCTCCTGTCCGCGCACCTCGGCGAACGTCGCGGGACGGTACTTGCGGTACAGCGCGATGCTCACGGCGTGATCACTCCCCTGGTCCCTGCCACGGGTCCATTCAACCCGCGAGCACCGACAGCTCGCGCCGGTTCCGGGGAGAAACCTGGGGTGGACCGGGCCGGAGAAAACAGAAAGGACCCCCCGCGCACCCGCCAGAGCCCACTTATCCTTGCTGCCTTCCGGCCCTGGGGAGGTTCATGGGATGACGCCGCACGAGGGGTCTGCCCCGAAGTCTATCCGAACACCGGGGTGCTCGGGCAACCGGCCGGGACCGGCCACCGCGTGGCCCCGCGGCGCGCGCCGCGGGATGATGGTCGCATGTTCGACCCCCACTCCCCGGTCGACCGGTCCCCCGGGCGCCGCGACCTCATCGTCTCCGTGCTGGAGGACGCCTTCGCCGACCTGATGTCGGCGGCGCCCGCGGCGTTCCGGTTCAAGTTCCGCAGGATGGCGGCCGACCCGTTCGCCTTCTACCGGGGCAGCGCCGCCCTGTTCTACGCCGACGTCGGCGGCGCCGAGGACCCCTGGGCCGACGCGCGCACCTCCCGGGTGTGGATCCAGGGCGACCTGCACAGCGAGAACTTCGGCACCTACATGGACGCGACCGGGCGTTTCGTGTTCGACGTCAACGACTTCGACGAGGCCTACCCGGGCCACTTCACCTGGGACGTGCTGCGGCTGTCGGCGAGCATCGCCCTGACCGCCTGGCGCAAGGCCCTGTCCGACGACGACATCGACGCGCTCGTGCGCCGCTGCGTCGGCTCCTACGTCTCCCAGGTGGCGGCGTTCGCCCAGGACGGCGGCGACCGCGACTTCTCCCTCAAGCTCGGCACCACCGACGGCACCGTCCACGACGTCCTGCAGCGGGCCCGGTCCAACAGCCGCTCCGCCATGCTCCTGTCGATGACCCGGCGCCAGGGGTACACCCGGCTGTTCCGCGAGGGGCCCAAGGTGCGCCGGCTCGACGACCCGGAGCGCGAGCGGGTCCTGGCCGCCTACCGCGCCTACCTGGACACCATCCCGTCCGACCGGCGGCACGGCTCCCTCAGCTACGAGGTCAAGGACGTGGTGGGCAGCGGCGGGTTCGGCATCGGCTCGGCGGGGCTGCCCGCGTACACGTTCCTGGTGGAGGGCCCCTCCGAGGCCTGGGAGAACGACCTGGTGCTGTCGATGAAGCAGGGCAACGTCGCCGCCCCCTCCCGGGTGGTGCGCGACCCCGAGATCATGGACGCGTTCGAGCACCACGGGCACCGCACCGCCGTGTCCCAGCGGGCGCTCCAGGCCCACACCGACCCGCTGCTCGGCCACACCGAGATGGACGGGCGCGGGTTCGTGGTGAGCGAGGTGTCGCCCTACACCACCGACCTGGACTGGGACGGGCTCACCGAGCCCGCCGACATCGCGCCGGTGCTCGAATACCTGGGCCGGGCCGCCGCCAAGGCGCACTGCGTGTCCGACTCCCACGCCGACGACTCCCTCGTGGACTGGCAGGTGGAGGAGGCGCTGATGAACGTGCTGGCCGGGCGCGAGGCGGAGTTCGTGGACTGGTGCGCCGCGTTCGCGCACGCCTACGCCGCCCAGGTGCGCGCGGACCACGCGCTGTTCGTCGACGCGTTCCGCAACAACGCCATCTCCGGGGTCCGCTCCAGCCACGGCTGACGGGCCCGGAGAAACCCGTTCGAAGCACACTCCGACAACCTGTAGAGTTGTTCGCGGAGGATTCGCCTAGTGGCCTAGGGCGCACGCTTGGAAAGCGTGTTGGGTGCAAGCCCTCAGGGGTTCGAATCCCCTATCCTCCGCCACCGCCCGCCAGGGCGAGCGCAAGGCCCCGACCGGACACCGGTCGGGGCCTTCGTCGTTCGTGGTCTCATTCGGCCGCTTCCAGGGCGTCTTCCTCCCCCTGGGAAGCCTCCCAGATCAACCCGCCGACACGGTCGGCCACGTCCGCCCGAACATCGTCCACCACGTGCTGGTAGCTCTTGGCCATGGAGGGCGACGACCACCCCCATGATCCCCATGACCGCCCGTTCCGGGACTCCCAGGATGAGCAGCACGATCGCGGCCGTGTGCCGGGCGTCGTGCGGCCCGAACCCCGGGACCGGCCTCCCCCGGCAGGTCCTCCCGCTCCCGGTGACCGGCGCCGGTCCGCCGCCGGCACCCGCTCAGGGGCGGGGGATGTTGCGCAGGTTGGAGCGGGCCAGGTCGATCATGGAGCCCACCCCGCCCCGGAGCACCGTCCGGCCCGCGGACAGGGCGAACCCGACGACCTGGTCGGCGCTGATCCGCGACGGGATGGACAGCGCGTTGGGGTCGGTGACCACGTCCACCAGGACGGGCTCCGCGGCCTCGACCGCCTCGCGCAGGGCGTCGCGCACCTCGTCGGGGCGGGTGACCCGCAGGGAGCGCATCCCGATCGCCCCGGCGATCGCCGCGTAGTCCACCGGCGGGTGGTCGGTCTGGAACGCGGGCAGGCCGTCGACCATCATCTCCAGCCGCACCATGCCCAGCGACGAGTTGTTGAAGACCACGGTGGCCACCGGCAGCCGGTGCTGGTGGACGGTGATCAGCTCGCCCAGCAGCATGCTCAGCCCGCCGTCCCCGGACAGGGACACCACCTTGCGGCCCGGGGCGGCGTAGGCGGCGCCGATCGCGTGCGGCAGGGCGTTGGCCATGGTCCCGTGCGAGAAGGAGCCGATGACCCGGCGCCGCCCGTTGGGGGTGAGGTAGCGGGCGGCCCACACGTTGTTCATGCCGGTGTCGACGGTGAACACCGCGTCGTCGGGGGCCACCTCGTCCAGGACGCGCGCCACGTACTCCGGGTGGATCGGGGTGCGGTCGGCGATGTCGCCGGTGTAGGCCTCCACCACCTTGGTCAGGGCCCGCTCGTGGCGGCGCAGCATGTCGTGCAGGAAGCGGGTGTCGGACTTGTCTCCGACCAGCGGCAGCACCGAACGCAGGGTGGCGGCAACGTCGCCGTGCACGCCCAGCGCGAGCGGTACCCGGCGGCCCAGGCGGCGGGGGTCGCGGTCGACCTGGACGACGTTCTCCTCGGGCAAGAAGTCGTCGTAGGGGAAGTCGCAGCCCAGCATCAGCACCAGGTCGGCGTCGTGCAGCGCCTCGTAGCAGGCGCCGTAGCCGAGCAGGCCGATCATGCCGACGTCGTAGGGGTTGTCGTACTGGATCCACTCCTTGCCGCGCAGGGTGTGCCCGACGGGGGCCTTGACCCGCCCGGCCAGGGCCATGACCTCGCCGTGGGCGCCGCGCACCCCGGCGCCGCAGAAGAGCGCGACCTTCCCGGCGGTGTTGAGCCGCGCGGCGAGTTCCCGGACGTCGTCCTCGGCGGGCCAGGCGGTGGCGCGCACGGGGACGGACGGGGTGGTGTCGGCTCCGCCGACGGCCTTGCGGCCGGCCACGTCGCCGGGCAGGACCAGTACGGCGACGCCGGGGGTGCCCAGGGCGTGCTGGATCGCGATGCGGGCCAGCCGGGGCATCTGGTCGGGGTGGGAGACGAGTTCGCGGAACTCGGTGACGTCGCCGAACAGCCGCTCGGGGTGGGTCTCCTGGAAGAAGCCGGTGCCGATCTGCCGGGAGGGGATGTGGGAGGCCAGCGCCAGCACGGGCACCCCGCTGCGCTGGGCGTCGTAGAGGCCCTGGACCAGGTGCGTGTTGCCGGGTCCGCAGGAGCCCGCGCACACGGCCAGGCCTCCCTCGATCTGCGCCTGGGCGGCCGCGGCGAAGGCGGCCGCCTCCTCGTTGCGCACGTGGACCCAGTCGATGCCGTCGGTCCCGTGCACGGCGTCGACCACGGGGTTGAGGCTGTCGCCGACCACGCCGTAGATCCGGGTCACCCCGGCCGCGACCAGTGTCCGGACGAGCTGTTCGGCGACGGTGTTCCTGGCCATTGCGGTTCCCCCCGGAGCGCGGCGACGGTGTGCGGGGCACCGGCGGCGGCGCCCCGCGTCCCACGCTAGGAGCGCGCCCCGCCCTCCCCCCGCACCGCCACGCCCGTCCCGGCCGAGAGCGGGACCGGGGACGGTACGCGGGCGACCGCCCGGTCCGGCCTTGCGGCACCCGCCCGAGCGACTGGTACATAAGTCGACTAATCACTTTGTGGAATAGGATGCCCCCAGGCCACGAGACGAGGAGTCCGGAATGGGTCCTGGGGACGGGGTGCGCTACGTCGCGCTCGGGGACAGCCACACCGAGGGCGTCGGGGACGGGGACGACGTCACCGGCGTGCGCGGCTGGGCGGACAGGCTGGCCGAGAAGATGGCGGCGACCGGGGCGCGGGTGGAGTACGCGAACCTCGCGATCCGCGGCCGGCTGTCCGCACAGGTGCGGGCCGAGCAGCTGGAGCCCGCGCTGGCCCTGGAGCCGACCGTGGCCACGGTGTTCGCCGGCGTCAACGACGTGATCCGCTCCGGGTACGACGCCGACGCGGTCGTCGGCGACCTGGAGGCGATGTTCGCCGCCCTGACCGGGGCGGGCGCCCGGGTGGCCACGCTGACCTTCCCCGACATCGCCAAGGTGGCCCCGCTGGTGCGCCCCCTGGTGCCGCGGGTGCTGGACTTCAACGAGCGGATCCGCGCGGCGGCCGCGCGCCACGGCGTGGTGGTGGCCGATGTCGCGCGGTACGAGATCTCCACCGACCGCCGACTGTGGGCGACCGACCGGCTGCACTGCACCCCGCTGGGGCACGCCAGGATCGCCGGGGCGCTGGCCTCGGCGCTGGAGCTGCCCGGGGCGGACGGTTCGTGGGCGGAGCCGCTGCCCGCGATGCCCCGGCCGGGCGCGCTGCTGACGGTGGCCGACGAGGTCCGCTGGCTGGGCACCTTCCTCGGCCCGTGGGTGATGCGGCGGCTGCGCGGGCGCTCCTCCGGTGACGGCCGCACCGCCAAGCGCCCGGTGCCGACCCTCGTCGAGGCCGCCTGAACCGGGGCGCCCCCGCCTCCGGGGGCGGCCCGCGACCCATTTTGCAACTTGTTGCATAATGAGGGTGCGGGCCGCCCGGACAACGGTCCGCGAGGCACCCCGCGCGGAGGAGACACGATGACCGAGTACCCCCACCTGCTGGCCCCCCTGGACCTGGGCTTCACCACCCTGCCCAACCGGGTCATCATGGGCTCGATGCACCTGGGGCTGGAGGAGCACCCCGGCGGCTTCGAGCGGATGGCCGCCTTCTACGCCGAGCGCGCCCGCGGCGGGGTCGGTCTCATCATCACCGGCGGCATCGGCCCCAACGACCGCGGAGCCACCTTCAAGGGCGCCGCCAAGCTCACCAACGGCGACGAGGTCGAGCAGCACCGGATCATCACCGGGGCCGTGCACCGCGAGGGCGGCCGCATCGCCATGCAGATCCTGCACACCGGGCGCTACTCGTTCAACGAGGACCTCGTCGCCCCCAGCGCGATCCAGGCCCCCATCAACCCCTTCACCCCGCACGAGCTCACCGCCGACGAGGTCGAGCAGACCATCGAGGACTTCGCGAACGCCGCCGCCCTGGCCCGCGAGGCCGGGTACGACGGCGTCGAGATCATGGGCTCCGAGGGCTACCTCATCAACCAGTTCATCGTCGCGGCCACCAACAGGCGCGACGACGAGTGGGGCGGCTCCTACGAGAACCGCATGCGCTTCCCCGTCGAGATCGTGCGCCGGGTCCGCGAGCGGGTCGGCACCGACTTCATCATCGTCTACCGCCTGTCCATGCTGGACCTGGTGCCCGACGGCTCCACGTTCGACGAGGTCGTCCGGCTCGCCAAGGCCGTCGAGGCGGCCGGGGCCACCATCATCAACACCGGCATCGGCTGGCACGAGGCGCGCATCCCCACCATCGCCACCTCCGTGCCGCGCGGCGCCTACGGCTGGGTCACCGAGAAGCTCATGGGCGAGGTGTCCGTCCCCCTGGTGGCGGTCAACCGCATCAACACTCCCGAGGTGGCCGAGGAGATCATCGCGAGCGGCCGGGCCGACATGGTCGCCATGGCCCGCCCCTTCCTCGCCGACCCCGAGTTCGTGGCCAAGGCCGCCGCCGGGCGCTCCGAGGAGATCAACACCTGCATCGGCTGCAACCAGGCCTGCCTGGACCACACCTTCAGCCTCAAGATCACCTCCTGCCTGGTCAACCCGCGCGCCTGCAACGAGACCGAGCTGGTGCTCTCCCCCACCCGCCTGCGCAAGCGGGTCGCCGTCGTCGGCGCGGGCCCCGCCGGGCTGGCGTTCTCGGTGTCGGCCGCCGAACGCGGCCACGAGGTCACCCTGTTCGACGCCGCCGACGAGATCGGCGGGCAGCTGAACATGGCCCGCCGGGTGCCCGGCAAGGAGGAGTTCGACGAGACCCTGCGCTACTTCCGGGTGCAGCTCGACAAGCACGGTGTGGACGTGCGCCTCAAGACCGAGGTGGGCGCCGACGACCTGGCCGGGTACGACGAGGTCGTGCTGGCGACCGGCGTCAGCCCGCGCACCCCGGAGATCCCCGGGATCGACCACCCCAAGGTGGTCGGCTACGTCGACGTGCTGCGCGAGAACGCCCCGGTGGGCGAGCGCGCCGCCGTCATCGGCGCGGGCGGCATCGGGTTCGACGTCGCCGAGTTCCTCACCGACGGCGGCGGGCGTGCCTCCCTGGACCCGGACGAGTTCTTCCGCCAGTGGGGCGTGGACACCGGCCACACCACCCCCGGCGGCCTGCGCGCCCCCGAGCGCCCCGCCCCGCCGCGCCGCGTCCACCTGCTCCAGCGCAAGGCCAGCAAGGTCGGCGCGGGGCTCGGCAAGACCACCGGGTGGATCCACCGCCTGGAGATGCGCCACCGGGGCGTGGAGATGCTCGCCGGGGTCGAGTACACCCGGATCGACGACGAGGGCCTGCACATCGTGGTCGGCGGCGAGCCCCGGCTGCTGGAGGTGGACACCGTCGTGGTGTGCGCCGGCCAGGACCCGCGCCGCGACCTGGCCGACGCGCTGGCCGGGCGCGGGGTGACCCCGCACCTCATCGGCGGCGCCGACGTGGCCGCCGAGCTCGACGCCAAGCGCGCCATCGACCAGGGCACACGCCTGGCCGCGGCACTCTGACCGCCCCGTACGGCGGGCGCGGAGGCGCGCCCGCCGGCCGAACCTAGAATGCGCACATGTCCCTGCCCCACGCCATCCTGACCGCCCTGCTGGAGAAGCCCTCCTCCGGGTCCGAGCTGACCCGGCGGTTCGACAGGTCGATCGGGTACTTCTGGTCGGCGACCCACCAGCAGATCTACCGGGAGCTGGGCAAACTCGAACAGGCCGGGCTGATCCGCGCGCTGCCCTCGCCGGTCCCCACGCGGGGGCAGAAGAAGGAGTACGAGGTCCTGCCCGAGGGCCGCGAGGAACTGCGCGCCTGGGTGGACCGCCGGGAGGACCCCAAGGTGTCCCGGGACCCGCTGCCGCTGCGCCTGCGCGCCGCCGGGGTGGTGGGCGTGGGCGACCTGCTCCCCGAACTGGTCCGCCACCGCGACCTGCACCGCGCCCGGCTGGAGGAGTACCGGCGGTTCGAGCGCCGGGACTACCCGAACGGCCCGCGCACCGAGCAGGAGCGCATCCAGCTGCTGGTGCTGCGCGGCGGTATCGACATGGAGACCGGCTGGGTCTCCTGGCTCGGCCGCGCCGTGGAGGAGCTCTCCGCGGCCGCACCCGCGACCCCCGCGGCCTCAGCCGACCGGGACGGGGCCTGACTCCGACAGGTCCTCGGGCAGCCTCAGCCCGGGCGTGCGCAGCGGGGTCAGCGCCGAGCCGAGCACCATCGCCGCCGCGCCGATCGCCGGGGCGGTGTCGGCGAACTCCGACAGCCGCACCCGCACCGGGTCCCCCGGTCGGCCCGCGAACGCGCCCTCCAGCTCCCGCCGCACCGCCGGGAGGTAGGTCGCGCCCGCGACCGCCTGCCCCGTTCCGGTGAGCACCACCAGGTCCGGGTCCAGCACGCCGACGAGGGTGCGCACCGCCACCGCCGTGTACCGGGCGGACCGCTCCAGCAGGGCCCGCGCCGCTGCGTCCCCTCCCCGCGAGGCCCGGACCACCGCCGCGAACCCCGCGGTCACCGAGGCCGTAGCGCCGTCCGTTCCGGGCACCCCGGAGACCCCCGCGTCGCGTGCGGCCGCGACCACGGCGGCGGGGCCCGCCACCGCCTCCAGGCAGCCCCGGGCCCCGCAGGCGCAGGGCGGCCCCTCGATGTCCACGCACACGTGGCCCAGCCCGCCCGCGCGGCCGTGCGCGCCGCGGTAGGGGACGCCGTCGACCAGCACCCCCGCCCCCAGGGACGCGCCGGTGTGCACCGCCACCAGGACCGAGGAGCGCCCGGCCGAGCCCGACCAGTACTCCCCCAGGGCGGCCGCGGTCGCGTCGTCGCCGGTGACCACCGGCAGGCCGGAGGCCCGCTCCAGCTCCCGGCCCCCGTCCGCGCCGCCGGAGGCGGACACCAGGCCGATGCCCAGCAGCCGCGCGCGGTCCACCCCGGCCCCCTCGACCAGGGCGTCCACCCGGCGGGCCGTGCTCTCGGGCTCTCCCCCGGGGTCGGCGTCCCGGGGCCCGGGGTGGGACATCCGGGAGACGACGGCGCCGGTCAGGTCGGTGAGCGCGTAGGTGGTGCCGCCCGCGTCCAGGTGCACGCCGACGGCGAACCGGGAGGCGGGGGCCAGGCGCAGCAGCACCCGGGGCTTGCCGCCGGTGGACTCGGCCCGGCCGACCTCGGTCACCAGGCCGTCGGCGAGCAGCCCGCGCACGACGGTGGAGACCGTGGCCGGGGTCAGCCCGGTGGCGCCCGCCAGCCCGGACCGGCTGATGGTCCCGGCCGCCCGGATGACGTCGAGGACCGTGGCCCGGCTCGACGTGTGGGGAATGGCCCGTCCCAAGGGAACCTCCGGCTGTGCCGCGTGTTCGGTGCGCCCCAGGGTAGCCGCCACTCCTCTCTTGACTTACTTAGTTCATTGAAGAAAGAATCCTCGCACCACAGCCCGCATCCGAGGAGCACGATGCCCAGCCACACCCTCCACGACGGATGGCGCCTGACCGCCACCGCCGGCCCCGTCCCCGAGAACATCGCCGGCCGGGAGATCCCCGCGGCGGTGCCCGGCAGCACCCACCTCGACCTGCTGGCCGCCGGCCTCATCCCCGACCCCTACCTGGACGCGGCCGAGGCGGAGCTCGCCTGGGCGCACCGCACCGACTGGCGCTACACCCTCACCTTCGACGCCGACGCCCCCGCCGACGGTGAGCGCGTCGACCTCGTCTTCGACGGCCTGGACACCATCGCCACCGTCACCCTCAACGGGCACGTGCTCGGCACCTCCGCCAACATGCACCGCTCCCACCGCTTCGACGCCCGCGCCGCCCTGCGCGCCGGGTCCAACGAGCTGACCGTCGACCTGCGCTCCGCGCTGGCCTACGCCGAGGAGCAGCGCGAACGCCTGGGCGCCCGCCCCCACGTCAACGCGCACCCCTACAACATGGTCCGCAAGATGGCCTGCTCCTTCGGCTGGGACTGGGGGCCCGACCTCCAGACCGCGGGCATCTGGAAGCCGGTCCGCCTGGAGCGCTGGACCACCGCCCGCCTGGCCGGCGTCCGCCCCCTGGTGACCGTCGACCCCGACGGCACCGGCCGGGTCGAGGTCCACGCCGACATCGAACGCGCCGGGGAGGACCCCCCCCTCGTCCTCACCGCCACGGTCGCGGGGCGCACCGCCACCGCCGCCCTGGCCGCCGACGCGACATCGGGGACCGTCACCGTCGAGGTGCCGGACGCCGACCTGTGGTGGCCCGTCGGCTACGGCGACCAGCCGCTGTACGACCTCGACGTCACGCTGGGCCGGGACGGGGCGGAGCCGGACACCGCGCACCGCCGCATCGGCTTCCGCACCGTCACCGTGGACACCGAGCCCGACGCCCACGGCACCCCCTTCACCGTGACCGTCAACGGCCGCCCGATCTTCGCCAAGGGCGCCAACTGGATCCCCGACGACCACTTCCTCACCCGGATCACCCGCGAGCGGCTCGAACAGCGCGTCGGCCAGGCCGTCGACGCGCACATGAACATGCTGCGCGTCTGGGGCGGCGGCATCTACGAGACCGAGGACTTCTACGACGTCTGCGACGAGCGCGGCGTCCTCGTCTGGCAGGACTTCCTGCTGGCCTGCGCGGCCTACCCCGAAGAGGAACCGCTGTGGGGCGAGTTCGAGGCCGAGGCCCGGGAGAACGTCGCCCGCCTGTCCTCCCACCCCTCCCTCGCCCTGTGGAACGGCGGCAACGAGAACCTGTGGGGCCACGAGGACTGGGGCTGGAAGGAGCAACTGGGCGACCTCACCTGGGGCCACCGGTACTACACCGAGCTGTTCCCCCGCATCGTCGCCGAGCTCGACCCCACCCGGTTCTACTCCGACGGCAGCCCCTACTCCCCCGGCCTCACCCCCGAGGAGTCCCACCCCAACGCCGAGGCGCACGGCACCCGCCACGAGTGGGACGTGTGGAACCGCACCGACCACCGCGCCTACCGGGACATCGTGCCCCGGTTCTGCTCCGAGTTCGGGTTCCAGGGGCCGCCCACCTGGTCCACCCTCACCGAGTGGATCCACGACGAGCCGCTCACACCCGAGTCCCCCGTCTTCCTCCTCCACCAGAAGGCCGAGGACGGCAACGGCAAGCTCGCCCGCGGCCTGACCCTGCACCTGCCCACGCCCACCACCTTCGCCGACTGGCACTGGGCCACCCAGCTCAACCAGGCCCGCGCCGTGGCGCTCGGGGTGGAGCACTACCGGTCCTGGTGGCCGCGGACCGCCGGGTCCCTGGTCTGGCAGCTCAACGACTGCTGGCCGGTCACCTCGTGGGCGGCCGTGGACGGGCAGGGGCGGCGCAAGCCCCTCTGGTACGCGCTGCGCGCCGCCCACGCCCCGCGCCTGCTCACCCTCCAGCCCCGTGACGGGCGGCTCGTCCTCATCGCCGTCAACGACACCGACGAGCCGTGGGAGGCTCCGCTGCGGGTGGAGCGCCGGCACTTCGGGGGCGGGATACTGGACGGCACCGAGACCGCGCTGGCCGTACCGCCGCGGTCCACGGCCGAGTACGAACCGCCCCGGTCGCTGCTGGCGACCGCCGACGACACCCGGGAGGTGCTGGTGGCCACCGCCGGCGACACCCGCCTGGTGCACCCCTTCCGCGAGGACGTCCACCTGGCCTACGACCCCGACGCCCTCACCGCCGAGGCCGAGCCCGCCCCCGGCGGGTACCGGGTCCGGGTGAGCGCCGCGTCGCTGGCCCGCGGCGTGTCCGTGCTCGCCGACCGGGTCGCCCCCGACGCCGAGGTGGACGACATGCTCGTCGACCTGCTTCCGGGAGAGTCGCACACCTTCCTGGTGCGCACCGCGGCCGAGGTCGACCCGGCGGAGTTCACCCGGGAGCCGGTGCTGCGCAGCGCGGCCTCCCTGCACCCCCGCGGGAAGCGATGAGCGCGCCGGAGCGCGCAGGCGCGGTCGGGCTGGTCCTGGCCCGGCCGCGCCGTCTGCTGAGCGCCGAGCCGTTCTTCATGGAGTTCATCGGCGGCATCGAGGAGCGGCTGGCCGCCCACGACATGTGGGTGATGCTGCACCTGGTGTCCACCCCCGAGGAGGAGGCCGCCGCCCACCGCCGCTGGGCCGAGCGGGGGGTGGTGGACGCCGTCGCGGTGGTCAACCCCACGGTCGACGACCCGCGCCCGGAGCTGCTGCGCGAGCTGGGGCTGCCGTTCGTGGTGGCCGGCGCGCCCGAGGGCGCGGGCCTGCCCGGGGTCCTCTCCGACCACGCCTCCCCCGTACGGGAGGCGGTGGAGCGGCTGCACGGGCTCGGGCACCGCCGCATCGCCCGGGTCGGCGGCCCGGCACGGCTGCTGCACACCCGCGCCCGCACGGACGCCCTCACCGCGGTCTGCGCCGAAGCGGGCCTGCCCGCGCCGGTGACCGCCGAGGGCGACTACTCGCACGAGGCGGGCGCGCGGCTCACCGCGGAGCTGCTGTCGGCCGAGCGGCCGCCCACGGCGATCCTGTACGACAACGACGTGATGGCGGTCGGCGGCCTGGAGGCGGCCCGCT
Source organism: Nocardiopsis sp. MT53 (assembly GCF_019598965.1). Taxonomy (NCBI): domain Bacteria; kingdom Bacillati; phylum Actinomycetota; class Actinomycetes; order Streptosporangiales; family Nocardiopsidaceae; genus Nocardiopsis; species Nocardiopsis sp. MT53. The sequence goes on from NZ_CP080599.1 coordinate 2,045,287, forward strand.
CGCTGGGCGTGGACGTCCCCTCCCGGCTGAGCCTGGTCGCCTGGGACGACTCCACCCGCTGCCGCCTGGTCTCCCCCGAGCTGAGCGCGATGACCGTCGACGTGCACCGGTACGGGACCCTGGTCGCCGAGGCCGCCCTGGAGGCGGCCCGGGGCCTGCCCGTCCCCGAACGCTGGTCGCCCGCCGCCCGCTTCACCGCCCGCGGCAGCACGGGTCCCGCCCCGGAGTAGGGGTGTCGACGTGTCGACGAGCGGTCCTGTCGACGGATCCCCCCGCGGACCCGTCGACACGTCGACATCCCGACATGCCCCTTCACCGCCCTACCGCCCTGTCGACCCCGGCGGTGCCCCCGGCTCCCACACCGCGCACGCGGTCCGGCCGGTCGGCAGGGCCGGGGCGCTGTCGCGTTTCAGCCGCACCGCTTCGCTCCCGGTGCGGGCGACGACACGCTCTGCACTGTCGGTGAACAACCCGAACCTGCCGGGGCCCGGCTCACTCGAGAGAGGGCTCCCGTGTCCGCGAGGAGGTGACCGGGTGGCACTTCGAGCGGCGGTTCCACCGGCCGAGGCCGATCACGAGGGCGAGGAAGGCGGTCTGCCCCAGTGCCATGGGCAGGCTGGTGAAGAACCACATCATGAAGAACACGTAGGCCAAGGCCGCGGACCAAGCGGCGACCACGTTCCAGCGAGGTCTCGTCACGACACGATCCTAGAGGCGCTCGGACATCCCCGCACTGGTGGGAGTGAGGCCGGCCCGAACGGTTCGCCACCGGTCACAGAGGAGGGTGCCCGGAAAAGTCGTGCGGAGGCCGCGGACGCCGCACCGGGCCCCGGACACGCGAAAGGCCGGCCTCTCCGACCGTGTGCACGTACGTGCACCGGCCCGGATCAACCGGCCCTCGCTACCTCTACCGGCCTGACGCTCACCTGCGTGAACACCGGCTCTGAGCGGTGGAGGAGGGATTTGAACCCTCGAAGGGTTGCCCCTTACCCGCTTTCGAGGCGGGCGCCATCGGCCACTAGGCGACTCCACCGCGGGTAACTCTACCGGATCGGAGAGGGTGCGGAAAACCGGTTACCCCCGGCGCCGCGCGAAGAACCGGGTGAGCAGGTCGGAGCAGGCGGCGGCGACGTCCTCGCCCACCAGGTCGGACGGGATCACCTCGGGCCGGTGGTTCAGGCGCGGGTCGCGGACCAGGTCCCACAGCGATCCCGCGGCGCCCGCCTTGGGGTCGCGGGCGCCGTACACCAGCCGGTCCACCCGGGACAGCACCGTGGCGCCCGCGCACATGACGCAGGGTTCCAGGGTGACCGCCAGCGTGCAGCCGGACAGGCGCCACTCGCCGCGGTGTCGGGCGGCGGCGCGCAGGGCCAGGATCTCGGCGTGCCCGGTCGGGTCCCCGGTGGCCTCGCGCTCGTTGTGCCCGCGGCCGATCACCTCGCCGCCGGGGTCGAGCACCACCGCGCCCACCGGGACGTCCCCCGTGGCCAGGGCCAGTTCGGCCTCGGCCAGGGCCGCGCGCAGCGCGGCGTCCAGGGCCGTGTTCACAGGCGCATGCCGTCCAGGAGTTCGCCGAACCCGGCACGGTCGGCCACGACCGCCAGGACGTCGCTGGGCAGGACGCCGCTGCCGACGGACAGCGAGCGCAGCTCGTCGGCCGGGACCCCGAAGTCCTCCAGCAGCCCGGCGTCGCCCCCCGGGGCCGCGCCCCGGGAGGTGTCGGGGGCGCCCGCGCCCACCAGCGTGCCGGCCTCGGCCAGCACCTCGGCCAGCGGGTACTCCTCCACGGCACGGGCGTCGGACAGGTACACCCGGGGCTCCCCGTCCTCGTAGGCGCGCACGATGGCGAACCACTCGTCGTCGACCTCCACGAGGAGGACGGCGGACGGGGCACCCGTGTCCGTGGCGAAGTCGAGCGTCAGTTCGGTGACGTCGTCGACGACGTCCACCTCGCCGAGTTCGAGCTCGGTTCCCCGCCACGTCCCGCCGTCGGGTGCGAAGACGGCTGCGAAGGTCGACACCGCGTGCTCTCCTAGCTCTCCGGGCTGTACTTCGTGGGGTCCCTTACCCCATCGCGTCGAGGACACGCTGGAAGGCCTGCGCGAATCCGAGGCGTTCGGAGATGCTGGCCAGCACCTCGTCCGGGTACAGGTCGAGATCGCCGGCCAGCGCGCCCAGCTCCATCTCGTCCAGACCCAGGTCCGCGACGATCGACAGGTCCCCCGCGGGCAGGACCTGGTCGAGATCATCGTCGTCGGGCTGGTCGATGTCCAGGTGGTCGAGGACGTCCCGCGCCACCTGCCAGTCGACGGACGCGGTCACGTCGGACAGGAACAGGGACACCTCCCCGCCGTACACGCGCACGAGGATGAAGAAGTCGTCGCCCACCGAGACCAGACCGATGGTCCCGCTGATACTGGGTTGCTGGCGCAGGGCGTGGATCAGTCCCTTGAGGTCGTGCACCAGGGCGACCGGCAGGAGGTCGACCTCCCAGTACTCCTCTTCCCGGAACGCCACGGCCGCGAAGTCGCCCGAGTCGTCATCATGATCGAGCACTGTCATCGTCACCCCAACCCGGCCGGTGCCATCAGTCCGGACGAAGGAACCCCGGATCGCCCGTGCGAGTGACATGGTAACGATCACTCCGCGCCCGCTGTGGCCCTTGTCCGCTTCAGTCCGACAACGCTCTCACGACTTCGGGGGGCGCGGTCCCACCGGGGGCTTCCGCGGGGGTCCGGCGGGCCTGTTCGCGCACCCTTCCGGGTGGGTGCGCACGGTTAGACTCTGCCTGGCTCAGCTCCCCGGCCACCGTCCCGTCATCCCAGCTCACCCGGAGACCACCTTGGAAACCCTGGTCGTCGACCACCCCTTGGTCGCGCACAAACTGACCACCCTGCGCGACGTGCGGACCGACTCCCCGACCTTCCGGCGCCTGACCGACGAGCTGGTGACCCTGCTCGCCTACGAGGCGACCCGGGACGTCCGCGTGACGGAGGTCACCATCGAGACGCCTCTGGTGGAGACCACGGGGGCGCAGCTGAGCCGGCCCACCCCCCTGGTGGTGCCGATCCTGCGCGCCGGGCTGGGCATGCTCGACGGGATGACGCGCCTGCTTCCCACCGCCGAGGTCGGCTTCCTGGGGATGGCCCGCGACGAGGAGACCCTGCAGCCCGCGACGTACGCCGACCGGCTGCCGCAGGACCTGTCGGGCCGCCAGTGCTATGTGCTCGACCCGATGCTGGCCACCGGCGGCACCCTGGCCGCCGCGCTCAAGCTGCTGGTGGACCGGGGCGCCGACCACATCACGGCGATCTGCCTGCTGGCCGCCCCCGAGGGCCTGGTCGCGGTGGAGCAGAAGCTGACCGAAACCCTGGCGGCGGACCACGGCGCGACGCTGCGCGTGGTGACGGCGGCGGTGGACGAGCGGCTCAACGAGAACGGCTTCATCCTTCCGGGGCTGGGCGACGCGGGCGACCGGCTGTACGGCTGCGCCTGACTCCTCCGTCCCGAGCGCCCGACCGGTCCTCCGGTCGGGCGCTTTTTCGGCTGTTTTCAGATCCGGATGAATGAATGGCCGAAAACGGGGCACAGTGCTGCTACGACCCGCCATCGCCCCAGGCCGTGAGGCCGCAGGGCGGGCCGCACCCAAGGGCGACACACCGAACCGCATTATCCGAATTCATTTTGAGACGGGAACGTAACCGACAGCAGTGATCATGGTTCTTGGTCGCCCGTAACCAGGAACCCCCACGGCCCGAAACCACCCCAGGACGTAGTCCACCCGAAACCGAACGCCTCGCCCCCTCGGGCGCGGCCCTCAGGTGACCCCCGGGCGACTACGCAACGCCCCCGTGCGCGCACGCTGAGCCATCCGTCTCCCGAGCCCTCAAGGAGAGAGATGCCCGAGACCACCTCCGCCCCCACGACCACCGACCAGCGCTTCGCCTCCGTGGTGGACCTCCTCTCGTCGGAGTTCTCCGGCGTGCACCACGAGTCCACCGTGACCCGGTGCGTGGACGCGGCCCGGCACGGGGCCGAAGAGGTCACCGGCAGCGCCACTCCGGACCTCGTCGAGCGGATCGCCCGGCAGCACCTCCAGGTGCTCGCCCTGGCGTTCGCGGAACAGCGCTGACACCCCTCTCCGCCTTCGGGGGAAATCCGCGCTGCACGGAGACCGGTTTTCGGGCCGGCCGACACTCACGAGGGGTTTCGGACCTGGCCATCCCGTCCGGCTTTGCCAGAAATGCCAACCTAAACCTCCTGACCTGCACCGGTAGGCGGCCGATTTTCGGCCCCCGTGTCACCTGGTGCACAACCGCACCGGAACCGGACACAGCCCGCAAGCAAGGAAGGTCCGACATACCGCCACGCCGAGGGTGCGCCCCAGGCTTTACGGGCAGGACCCCCAATGCGACAATCGCTGCTGGGTCGGTGGGTCAGGTGGATTCCAAGGGGAGTCGGTCGTGGCGAAGTTGAAGAAATGGGGCGGCTACGCTCTCATCTTTTTCGTGGCGTTTTATCTGCTCACGCAGCCCGAAAGCGCGGCGGGCGTGATCCAGAGCGCACTCGGGGGACTGATGGGCGGCGCCGAGTCGATGTCGCGCTTCGTCAACGCACTGCTGCCGTAGTGGGGATGGTCGGGTGCCATGCGCCTCGTAGCGTCGAGTAACAGCGCCCCGGCGTCGGTCAACCGCTACCTGCTCCCGCACGAGCAGGACGTGGTCACCATCCGGAGGCATCCCGCGGTCCTGATCGGACCGGTGGGCGCGGTCCTGGGTGCCCTGATCGTGGCCGGGATCCTCAGCAATACGCAGATCGCGGACACCCCGGCCGCCCTGGCCATCATCTGGTGGCTGTGGCTGCTGGTGTTGGTGTGGTTCGTGTGGCAGGTCGCGGAGTGGTCGGTCGACTACTTCGTCATCACCTCCGCGCGCCTGCTGCTGACGACGGGGCTGATCACCCGGCAGGTCAACATGATGCCGCTGGGCAAGGTCACCGACATGAGGTTCGAGCGCAGCCTGCTGGGCCGGTTCCTCGGATACGGGACCTTCGTGATGGAGTCCGCCGGTCAGGACCAGGCCCTGAGCAGGATCGACTTCATCCCGTACCCGGAGCAGCTGTACCTGGAGGTCGTGGGGCTCATCTTCAAGGAGTAGCCCGGCGCGCAGTCCGACAGGGCACCCGTCCACAGGACGGGTGCTTCTTGTTTTCCCCCGCGTTCCCGGCCGCTCCGGCCCCGCCCCGCGAACCCCCGCAGGGTTGCCCGGTTCCCCTCTCGTTCACCTCTCGTTCACCTTGGCGCGGAGCCCTCCCGCGCCCTCCCGGGAGCCCTCGCAAAGAACGCCTGCCACCAGCGCGTTTCGATACACGATGACGGCGGGAGGATCCCTTGTGACGGAGCCCCCACGGAAAATGAATTGACCCAAAGGTGAACATAGGGTTAACTAGGGTCATCTGATACGGAAACGAGGAGGGCACCATGGCGCGCAGGACAGACCGTGCACCGCACCCGACTCGCTCCGTCGACGCCCGTCGACGCACGCGTTCCGCCGAAGAGACCCTCCGCATGTCCGGCCTCGCGCCGGACGCCGTGAGCGTTCCCCGGCCGCGCGAGGACGCCGACGCCATCAGCTCCGGGCACCCGATCATGCACTGGGTGCTGGTCGCCGACGAGACCGGCCGCACCCGTCCCGAGGCCCGCTGGCTGTAGCAGGGCATCAACGACGCCCGCCCCCTTCCGGCAGCGCCGGACAGGGGGCGACCGGTGTTCGCACCGGACGCGAGAGAGCGAGTCCGAAGGGCCGTCCCGCACAGCGGGGCGGCCCTTCGCCGTTCCCGGGGCCGGGCCGGCCCCGGCGATCCCTCGCCTTGTCGACTTATCGGCTTGAAGCAATATCGCTGTTTCAGCCATCCCCAAAGGCGCCCACCGAGAGTGATCCGCGTCTCACAAGATTCCCCCTTGACTCTCAAAGAAACGAGACGTACCGTCTTGCACATGAGGCTGTAATCCTTCCTGTGATCCCGCGTCCGACGCCCGTGTCAGAGCACGACGCGCACCCGCCGCACCCCGGCGGGCCCGCGCGGCTCCACCGGCGCCGCCGTCCCGCGGTCGATCCGGTACGGCCTCTTCGTCGTTCCCGCACCCCGAGCCCGCGCTCCCCGCGCGTCCGCTCTCCGGGTGCCCGCACGGCGGAACGCCCTCCGACGGCCCGCGGCCCGCTCCACCGGCCCCACCGCAGCAGAGAGGCACACCCCTGCGCACCCCACGAGTCCGACCCGCAGCCCCCGCCGCCGAGACCGCACGAGGAGGCGCGCGCATGCGTACCGCACCGTCCCGACCCGCACTCCCCGACACCGAGACCACCCGAGGAGGCGCATCCTTGCGCACCGCCCCGCCACGCCCCGCCCTGTCCGCCGCCGAGACCAGCCGAGGAGGAACGCACATGCGCGCCGCGACACGCATCCGCTCCCAGATCACCCTCACCGGGGTCGCCAAGCACTACGGCGACCACACCGTCCTGGACGGAGTGGATCTGACCATCGCCCCCGGCGAACGGGTCGGCGTCATCGGTGACAACGGATCCGGCAAGAGCACCCTGCTCCGGCTGCTGGCCGGGGAGGAGGGGCCCGACAACGGCGAGGTCCTCGTCGCCGCCCCCGGAGGCGTCGGATACCTGCCCCAGACCCTGGAGCGGGTCGGCGTCATGACCGGCACCGTCGGCGACGCGGTCGACCACGCCCTGGCCGACCTGCGGGAGATGGAGGCCCGCCTGCACCGGTCCGAGGCGTCGCTCGGCACCGCCGGGCCCGAGGAGCTGGCCGCCTATGGCGACCTGCTGTCCGAGTTCGAGGCGCGGGGCGGCTACGAGGCCGACGTCCGGGTCGACGCCGGGCTGCACGGCCTGGGCCTGCCTGGCCTGGACCGCGACCGCCCGCTGCGCACGCTCTCCGGCGGGGAGCGCTCGCGGCTGGCCCTGGCCGCGGTGCTGGCCGCCGACCCCGAGCTGCTGCTGCTCGACGAGCCCACCAACGACCTCGACGACAGCGCGGCCGCCTGGCTGGAGCAGCGGCTGCGCACCCACCGGGGCACCGTCGTCGCCGTCACCCACGACCGGGCCTTCCTGGCCCGGATCACCGACACCGTCCTGGAGGTGGACCACGAGCTGCACCGGGTCCACCGGTACGGCAACGGGTACGACGGGTTCCTGCGGGCCCGGGCCGCGGCCCGGGTCCGGTGGATCCGCGAGTACGAGGAGTGGAAGGAGGAGCTGGCCCGGCAGCGCCGGCTGGCCGAGAACAACGTCGCCGCGCTCCAGGCCATCCCGCGCATGGTGGACAAGGCGGCCTTCGGTCACGGGAACTTCCGGATGCGCTCGCGCGCCCACGGCGCGATGAGCCGGATCCGGCAGGCCAAGGAGCGGGCGGAGCGGCTGGTCGGGAACCCTGTCGCGCCGCCGCCGGTCCCCCTGGAGATGACCGCGTCGTTCACCGCCGCCGACGGCGGCCCCGTGCCGCCGGTGGAGCTGGCGGGGGTGCGCGTGGGGCACCGGCTCGACGTTCCGGCGCTGACCGTCGCCCCGGGCGAGCGGATCATGGTCACCGGCCCCAACGGGGCGGGCAAGAGCACGCTGCTGCGGGTCATCGCCGGGGAGCTGGCGCCCGACGCCGGCGAGGTGCTGCGGCACGGGCGGATCGGCCACCTCCGCCAGGAGGACGGGGCGGTCGTCCCGGGCCGGACCGTGCTCCAGGCCTACGCGGCCGGGCGGCCGGGCCCGGCCGAGGAGTACCGGGACGAGCTGGCCTCGCTGGGGCTGTTCCGGGCGCGGGAGATGGACCAGCCCGTGGAGTCACTTTCGGTCGGCCAGCGCCGCCGGATCGAAGTGGCCGGATTGACCTCGGGGGTCTACGACCTGCTGCTCCTGGACGAGCCGACCAACCACCTCTCCCCCGGTCTCGTGGAGGAACTGGAGGCGGCGCTGGAGCGCTACACCGGAGCCCTGGTGATCGTCACCCACGACCGCACCATGCGCGCGAGGTTCCGGGGGCGGAGACTGGAGATGCGGGAGGGGATGATCACCGCTGACACCCCGTGATCGGTGAAGTCGCTTTGTCGACAAATTGGCTTGACCATAAATGGCTAAATCCACTGACCGAAACAGGGGGGTGTGTCGGACACCGGCACACCCCCGACACGGTGTCCGAAAAGCCCGACCACCCTAAGCATAAGCTGGCCCCATGCTCGACGGGACCGTTTCCATCCCCCTCCTCCTGCTGCTCGGCGAGGCCGCGCGCACCGCGGGCGTTCCCGAGCACCTCGTCCGCGCCGAGACCGGGTCCGCCGCCACCGCCGACGAGGCCGCCCGCGCCCCCCTGCCCTCCCTGATCCGCCTGTGGGAGCACCTCTCCCACGCCCTCCCGCCCGGCCGGGCCGGAACCCACGTCGCCGACACCGCGGCCCTGGGCTCCCTCCCCGCCTGGGACTACCTGATCGTCAACGGCACCACCCTCACCGACGCCCTCACCCACAGCGCCCCCTACCACCAGGTCGTCACCGCCTCCGAGAAGGAGCTCGCCGTGCACACCCGGGGCGACGACCTCGCGGTGCGCTACCACTCCAGCGCGGGGGACCCCCGCACCACCGCCGCCGTCCACGAGTACGTCCTCGCCTACTACCTGCGCCGGGCCCGCGAGGCCACCCGCACCGACCTCACCCCCCTGCGGGTGGCCTTCTCCCACCCGGCCCCCGCCGACCGCTCCGCCCTCGCCCGCGCCTTCGGCACCGCCGCCCTGGAGTTCGACGCCGGGGTGAACGAGCTCGTGTTCCGGGCCGAGGACGCCCACGCGCCCCTGCCCTCCGGCGACCCGCGCCTGGCCGAGCTCCTGCGCGGCCACGCCGGGATGCTGCTGTCCGCCGCCCACCCCCTCCCGGGCTGGCTGGACCTCTTCCGCACCGCCCTGGACGCCGAACTCGACCACGCGGCGCCCTCCCTGGGCGCCGTCGCCGCCCGGCTGGCGTCGAGCCCGCGCACCCTCCAGCGCCGGCTCGGCGAACACGGGACCACCTGGCGCGCGGAGGTCGACCGCGCCCGCCACGCGCGGGCCCGGCGGCTGCTGTCCTCGGGACTGACCGCCGAGGCCGTCGCCGCCCGCCTGGGCTTCTCCGACGACCGCGCCCTGCGCAAGGCGTTCCACCGCTGGTCGGGGCACACCCCGGCACAGGAGCGCCGCGCGCTGGCGCGCCAGGACCGGTACGCGGCGCGTGCGGACCTGGGGACCGGGGCCGCCCGTCCCTAGGTTCGGAGGTGTCGCCGGGACAGGCCCGGCCCACCGGAACGAGGCACCCCATGACCGTCCGCACCCGCGAGATCCACCTGGCCGCCCGCCCCACCGCCGAGCCGGGCCCCGAGCACTTCGCCCTGGTGGAGACCGACCTCCCCGAGCCCGCCCCGGGCCAGGTCCTGGTCCGCAACACCTGGATGTCCGTCGACCCCTACATGCGCGGCCGGATGAACGACGCGCCCTCCTACATCCCGCCCTTCGAGATCGGCCGCCCCCTGGAGGGGAGCGCGGTCGGCGAGGTCGTCGCCTCCCGGGCCGAGGGGATCCCGGTGGGCTCGACCGTCTCCCACTTCCTGGGCTGGCGGGAGCACTCGCTGGTCGACGCCGCCGGGGTCACGGTCCTGGACGCCACCCGGATCCCGGCCTCCGCCTACCTCGGCCCCCTGGGGACCACCGGCCTCACCGCCCACCTCGCGCTCACCGACACCGCCCCGGTCCGCCCCGGGGACACCGTGTACGTCTCGGCGGCCGCGGGGGCCGTGGGGAGCGTGGCCGCGCGGGTCGCCCGCGACCTGGGCGCGTCCCGGGTCGTCGGCTCCGCGGGCGGCCCGGACAAGACCCGGCTGCTGCTGGAGGAGTTCGGCTACGACGCCGCCTTCGACCGCCGGGACGGCGACCTGGCCGCACGCCTGGCCGAGGCCGCCCCCGACGGGGTCGACGTCTACCTGGACTCGGTCGGCGGCGACCACCTGGAGGCCGCCCTGTCGGTGATGAACCAGGGGGGCCGGGTGGCGCTGATCGGCGCGGTCGGCGACTACAACGACGCCGAACCCGCCCCGGGGCCGAACCTGTACCGGGCCGCCACCCGGGAGGTCACCCTGCGCGGCATGCTGGTGAGCAACCACCTGCACCGGTTCCCCGAGTTCCACGCCAAGGCGGTGCCGTGGCTGCTCGACGGCACCCTGCGCACCCGCGAGACCGTCCTGGACGGCCTGGAGAAGGCCCCGGAGGCCCTGCGCGGGGTCCTGGTGGGCGCCAACACCGGCAAGATGCTGGTCCGCCTGTGAACCCGGCCCCGCCGCGGGCGCCCCGGGCCTATCCGGGCGCCATGTCGACGAAGCGGCTGTAGTGGCCCTGGAAGGCCACGGTGACGTCCGCGGTGGGGCCGTTGCGGTGCTTGGCGACGATGATGTCCGCCTCGCCCGCCCGAGGCGACTCCTTGTCGTGCACGTCCTCGCGGTACAGCAGGATCACCATGTCCGCGTCCTGCTCGATGGAGTTGTGGACACTGATCCCGTTGGCCATGAAGTTGTGCGTGCCCGCGACCGTGGCGTCGAAGACCTCTTCCTCACCCAGCGGATCGACCGCGACGACCTCGTCCCAGAAGACGTCGTTGGTGGCGAGCAGGTCGAGGTCGGCGTCGTCGAGCACCGCGGCGATCCGGGAGAGTCTGCCCCGGCTCGGTGCGGGGCGCCACATCGAACTCCCGTTGAACTGCACGCCCAACTCCGAGGAGAAACGGCGGTGGCTCATCTCCCTGGCGGCGATCGTGGTGCGCACCCGGTCCCAAACCTGCCTCGGGACCGTGTCCACGTTGGTGTTGGCCGACCGGCCGACCATGTTCTCGACACAGGCGGCCAGGGTCAGGGCGCGGGCACCGTGGCAGCCCACCTTCTCCGCGAACAGCCTCTGCTGGTCCACCCCGCTGACGTCGAGAACGTACGAGGGCCGGTATCCCTTCTTGGCACTGCGCTTGATCCTCGTCATGATGCCCAGCCGGGCCAGCAGCAGGGCCACTCCGTCGACGAGCCGCCGGCTCGTGGAGGAGTAGTAGATGCGGGTGCCGTTGGTCGCCTTGCTCCAGTGGACACTCCCGTCCGTGGCCCACAGGTGGCGCAGGAACAGGGCGATCTGGTCCGTCGGCAGTTTGAAGACCGCGTCGGGCACGAACTTCTCATGGCTGCGGAGCCCGAACAGCCCCAGCCCGTCGAGCCAAACGGCGATGGGGTTCCGCTTGCCGTGGGTGAGCCGGAACGGCGCGGGGAGCCGCAACGTGGTGACCCTCGCGGAGCCGTACTCGTCCCGGACGGCGGTGATCCCGAAGTGCCGGGCCGCCTCGGCGACCACCGACAGGTTCTCCTCGTCGACGCTGGCATAGCGGATCGGCTGGCGGCGGACGAACGATCCGTCGCCGATCAGGTGGGCGAGCAGGACCACCTCGTCCTCGGGCCACGCGGTCGGGCCCTCCGGCGCGGGCACATGCCGCGGGACGGCGATCCGGTCACCGACCCTCAGGTCCTCCAGGTGGCGCCACCCCTCAAAGGCGAGGAACGGGTGATTGGCGGATGCCTTGACCTCACGTCCCGAGGCCAGCCGCAATCGGAAGGTCTTCTTGACCCCGCTGGAGAAGACATGGCTCATCGTGCGCGGGACCAGGCGCAGTTTCTCGTCCAGGGACCAGACCGGGATGTCGCGCTCTCCTGTCGCATACAGCTCGCCGAGCGTGGCCTCGGCCCCCGTGTCGGCCCGCAGGATCCTGGTGTCGGCGGTGAGGCAGCCCGATTCGCGAAGGTCCGACACCTGGGGGCGTTTGTCGGTGCGCTGTTCGGGGCCTCGGTTGAGCTGGGAGAGCGCCACCACGGGCACCTCCAGCTCCTTGGCCAGCAGCTTGAGCGACCGGGACATCTCCGAGACCTCCTGCTGGCGGCTCTCCACCCGGCCGGGCGAGCTCATCAGCTGGAGGTAGTCGACGATGACCAGCTTGAGGTCGTGCTGCTGCTTGAGCCGCCGGCACTTGGCCCGGATCTCCATCATCGACATGTTGGGCGAGTCGTCGATGAACAGGGGCGCGTTGGCCACCTCGCCCATCCGCCGGGCCAGGCGCGCCCAGTCGTCGTCGGTCATCAGGCCCGACCGCATGGTGTGCAGAGGCACCCGTGCCTCCGCCGAGAGCAGGCGCATGACGATCTCGTTGCGCCCCATCTCCAGGCTGAAGAAGACCGCGGTCATGTCGTGCTTGATCGACGCCGCCCGCGCGAAATCCAGAGCCAGGGTGCTCTTCCCGACGGCGGGGCGGGCGGCGATGATGATCATCTGGCCGGGGTGGAGGCCGTTGGTGAGGGCGTCGAAGTCGGCGAACCCGGTGGGAACGCCGGTGAGGGTGCCGTCGTGGGAGGAGATGGCCTCGATCTCGTCCAGGGCGCCGGGCATGATGTCGGCGAGGGGGACGTAGTCCTCGCCGGTGCGCTTCTCGGCGACCTTGTAGATCTCCGCCTGGGCGTGGTCGACGAGGTCGTCGACCTCGCCGTCGCCCGCGTAGCCGATCTGCGCGATGCGGGTGCCGACCTCGACCAGGCGGCGCAGCACGGCGCGGTCGGAGACGATCTTGGCGTAGTAGCCGGCGTTCGCCGCGGTGGGGATGGCGTTGGTGAGGGTGGTCAGGTAGAGCGCGCCGCCGACGCGGGCGGACTCACCGCGCTTGGTCAGCTCGGCGTTGACGGAGACGATGTCGACCGGCTCGCCGCGGGAGAAGAGGTCGACGATGGCGTCGTAGATGATCTGGTGCGCCGGGCGGTAGAAGTCGGCGGAGCGGATGATCTCCACGACCTGGGTGATGGCGTCCTTGGAGATGAGCATGCCGCCCAGGACGCCCTGCTCGGCCTGGATGTCGTGGGGTGGCGTGCGCTCGTATCCGCCTTCTTCGGGTGGCTGCTCAGCGACGCTCACGAACAATCTCCCCTGGGCCGTGCTCCACCGGCCCCGGGTCGGGACCGACCCTTCCAGGATGCCTCATCGAACGCGCCGGGGAGGCCGCGGGCGGAGCCGTCCACAGGCTCGATAGCACCCGTTCGCCCGAGTCCGCAGGGGTTTCACCGACCCGTTGTGCACATAACCTGTGGATAACTTTGCGCACGACCCCTGTCACCAGTGTTGACCTGCGAAAACACGCTTCGATACGGGGTGTGCAAGATGTCTCACAGAGCCGATTTCCACAAGTTATCCACAGGTATCCGGAGGCCTGTGGACAACTTCACCCTCCCAGGGGAACGCCTGTCCGATAGCGTGGACCGGTCATGCCCAGACCGCTCTCCGCCGCCCCGTTCCGGCACCGCCACGACCGCGAGATCTTCGCCCTGGCGATCCCCACGTTCTTCGCCCTCGTCAGCGAACCCCTGTTCCTGCTGACCGACTCCGCGATCGTCGGCACCCTGGGCACCTCGGCCCTGGCCGGGCTGGGCATCGCCGGCCAGGTGCTGCTGACCCTGGTGGCCGTCTGCATCTTCCTCGCCTACGGCACCACCGCGGCCGTCGCCCGCAAGTTCGGCGCGGGGGACGTCCCCGGGGGCATCCGGGACGGGATCGACGGCCTGTGGCTCGCCGTGCTGCTCGGCGCCGCGGCGATCGCGATCGGCTGGCCGCTCGGGCCCGCCATGGTGGACCTGCTGGGGGCCTCTCCCGAGGTCGCCCCCTACGCCCTGGTCTACCTGCGCGTCAGCCTGCTGAGCACGCCGTTCCTGCTCATCGTCATGGCGGGCACCGGTGTGCTGCGCGGCCTCCAGGACGCCCGCACCCCGCTGGCCGTCGCGGTCGCGTCCTTCCTGGGCAACGCGCTGCTGTGCGCGGTGTTCGTGCTGGTCCTGGACTGGGGCATCGCCGGTTCGGCGTGGGCGACGGTGATCGCCCAGGGCGGCGGAGCGTTCTGGTACGTGGCGGTGATGGTGCGCCGCGCCCGGAGCGAGGGGGTGTCGCTCGCGCCGTCGGCGGCGGGCCTGCGCGCCTCGGCCTCGGCCGGGTTCGCGCTGTTCCTGCGCAGCGTCTCGATGCGTGTGGTGGCGCTGGTGACCGTGGCGGTGGCGGCCCGGCTCGGCGACGCGCCGGTGGCCGCCCACCAGGTCTCGCACAACATCTGGGCGCTGCTGGTGTTCGCCATGGACGCGATCGCGATCGCCGGGCAGGCGATCGTCGGCCGCTACCTGGGGGCGGGCGACGTCCGCGGGACCCGGGACGCCACCCGCCGCATGGTCGAGTGGGGCGTGATGCTGGGCACGGCCTTCACCGTGCTGGTGCTGCTGGTCCTGCCGTGGGCGTGGATCCCGTTCACCTCGGACCCGCAGGTGCGCGTGCTCATCACCGCGTCCCTGGTCGTGGTGGCCCTGTTGCAGCCGCTGAGCGGGGTGACCATGGTGCTCGACGGGGTGCTGATGGGCGCCGGCGACCAGCGCTACCTGGCCTGGGCCTCCCTGTGGACGATGCTGGCCTTCCTGCCGTTCGCCCTGGTGGTGCCGCCGCTCGGGCTGTCCGCCACCGGGGGGATCGTGGCCCTGTGGATCGCCTACGGGATCTGGATCCTGGCCCGTGCGGTCGCCCTGGGGCACCGGGCCCGGGGCACGGCCTGGCTGGTCACCGGCGCGTCCAGGCCCTGACCCGGCCCTGCCCGGGAGTTCCGGCGGGGCGGAAGTCCCGGGGCGCCGGGGTCAGAGGGAGACGTCGAGCTCGCCGACCGCCGGACCGTGGTAGAAGGTGGCCACCCGCTCCGAGGACGGGGTGTCCGGGAAGGTCGGCAGCTGTTCCAGGGAGATCTCGACCCCGGTGACCCGGCCCAGGTGGGAGAGCTGTTCCCGGAGCCGGGAGGCGACGTCCCTGCGCAGGTCCGGGAGCATCGAGTAGAGCTTGTCCCCCGGGCAGTTGGTGGAGTTGTAGTCGCGGTGGCCGACGATGGCCTCCTGCGGGTCCAGCCGGTAGACCAGGCACAGCCAGGCGCAGGTGTCCACCAGGGAGCGCATGAGCGCGGCCGGCGGGGTCGCCGTGCTGTAGGTGCCCTCGTTCTCGATGCCGATGGTGTGCGAGTTGTGGTCGGCCGTGTGGGCGCCGATCACGTGGTGGCCGTCGCCGATGGCCTGGAGGGTGCGGTCGCGGCCCTCCATGATGTGCCCGCCGCGGCTGATGGTGAGCTGCTGCCCGGTGTCGCTCCACCCGTTGTGGTCCATGTGGTATCGCTGGATGGAGCGGGACAGCGAGGCCGCGTGGGCGGTGGAGGTGTCGGAGACGTTCCCGGTGGCCGTGTGGTGCACGACGATGTGGGTCGGCCCCTTCCCCAGGACCTCGATGCGGTTCTTGGGGGCCCTGGCCTTCCAGTCCGTGCGGGTGTACACCTTGGGCCTGGCCGCGGCCAGCGCGCCCGTGGCGGGGGTGAGCCCGGCCAGCCCGCCGAGCAGTACGCCTCCGGCGGCCAGTGCGGTGCCCCTCAGGACCGTCCTGCGGTCGGGTAGGTGCTCCGGTCGTCCGTTCATCGGCCCGTCGTCCTCTCTGTCCTGGGCGTCACGCGACACCGACACAGAGAACACGATAGATTACAAAGAGTAGCCAAAGGGTGGCTTTCGGTGACCCCCGGCGTGTTGCCACCGAACGGGACCGGCCCCGCGCCTCGAAGGAGGTGCGGGGCCGGTTCACACGAGCGCGAACGCCTCGGCTCAGACGCCGACGACGTCCAGCTTGATCGTGGCGACGACCTCGGGGTGCAGGCGGACCTGGACCTTGTGGGCGCCGACCGACTTGATCGGGGTCTTGACCTCGATGCGGCGCTTGTCCAGCTGCGGGCCGCCGGAGGCCTGGACGGCCTCGGCGATGTCCGCGGGGGTGACCGAGCCGAAGAGGCGGCCACCCTCGCCGGCGCGCTGCTTGAGGCGCACGGTGAGCGCGTTGACCTGGCCGGCGACCTGCTTGGCCTCGTCCAGGGTCCGGATGTCGCGCGCGGCGCGGGCGCGCTGGATCAGGTCGATCTGCTTCTGGCCGCCGCGCGTCCACCGGATGGCGAACCCGCGGGGAAGCAGGTAGTTGCGGCCGTAGCCGTTCTTCACCTCGACGACATCGCCGGGGGCTCCGAGACCGTTGACCTCGTGGGTCAGGATCAGCTTCACGACAAAAACCTCCCTCGGAGAATCCCCGCTAGCGAGCGGTGCTGGTGTAGGGCAGCAGGGCGACCTCGCGCGCGTTCTTGATCGCGGTGGCGACGTCGCGCTGGTGCTGGGTGCAGTTACCCGTCACGCGGCGGGCGCGGATCTTGCCGCGCTCGGAGATGAACTTGCGGAGAAGCGTGGTGTCCTTGTAGTCGATGTAGGACTGCTTCTCCTGGCAGAAAAAGCAAACCTTCTTCTTGGGCTTGCGCGCTGCCGGCTTCGCCATCGTGGTGCTCCTTCGCAAGAGCCCCGGGTTCCTCCCGGGGATGGTCTGAGGACATGTGAACAGTGACTCGGCGCCCTGGGGCGCCGGGTCGGGGTGTCGCGCCTACGGCACGGGGCCGCGGCGCGGACGCTCGGCTAGAACGGCGGGTCGTCGGAGAAGCCGCCGCCGAAGCCGCCGCCTCCGCCACCGCCGCCGTTGTTGGCCCACGGGTCGTCGTTGGCGGGGCCGCCGCCGCGGTTGCCCTGCTGGCCGCCGCCGAAGCCGCCGCCCTGGTTCCCGTAGCCGCCGCCACCCTGCTGGGGCTGGCCGCCACCGAAACCACCGCCGCCGCCCCCACCGAAGCCGCCGCCCCCGCCGCCCTGGCGCTGCGTCTTGGTCACCTTGGCGGTGGCGCTGCGCAGGGCCGGGCCGACCTCGTCGACGTCGACCTCGAAGACGGTGCGCTTCTCACCCTGCTGGGTGTCGTAGGAGCGCTGCTTGAGGCGCCCCTGGACGATCACGCGCATACCGCGCTGGAGGCTCTCCGCGACGTTCTCCGCGTACTGCCGCCACACGGTGCAGGTGAGGAACATGGACTCGCCGTCCTTCCACTCCCCCGACGCGCGGTCGAAGGTGCGCGGCGTCGAGGCCACGCGGAAGTTGGCGACAGCGGCTCCACTCGCCGTGAAGCGCATCTCAGGATCGTCGACCAGGTTGCCGACGAGCGTGATCTGGGTTTCGCCTGCCATGAGGGCTCCGGTTCGGGGTAGATCGGGTCAGGCGGTTTCGCCTGCTCCCCTGATCATCCGTCCTTCCACCGACAGAAATCAGCGGAATCGGGCGATCCGGGGAAGGGGGCCGCGGCCGGGAGGCCGCTAGTGGACCTCGGGCCGGATGACCTTGGTGCGGAGCACGGCCTCGGCGATGCCGAGCTGGCGGTCGAGCTCCTTGACCGTGGCGGGCGTGGCCGTCAGGTCGATCACGGCGTAGATGCCCTCGGGGTTCTTCTCGATGTCGTAGGCGAGCCGACGCTTGCCCCAGATGTCGACCTTCTCGACCGAGCCGCCGTCGTTGCGCACGACGGACAGGAAGTTCTCCAGCGACGGGGCGACGGTGCGCTCGTCGAGGTTGGGGTCGAGGATGACCATGATTTCGTAACGACGCATCGGCGTACGTTCCTCCTCTGGACTGTCGCGGCCATGGAATCTCCATGGCAGGAGGGCAGGAGCCCGCGGTGTCCCGCTCGTGGTGGCGGGGGCGCGGGCTCAGAGCCATACGGGAACCAAGGCTACCAGCAGCACGGGACCGGAATCGGCGGCCGAACCCCCGGCCGCGGACCCCGCCGGACGCGCGGAGGGGCCGGTGCGCGACGCGCACCGGCCCCTCACCTCCGGGTCTCCGGAAGGGTCAGTCGTCGCGGGTGCCCAGGATGGTCACCCGGCCGTTGTTGCCCTGGCCCTGTCCGGGACGCCAGCCGCCGTCGTCCTCTTCCCCATCCGTGTGGCAGGGGTCGGTGATCGGACGGCTCGCGCAGTCGTCCGGCGGAGTCGGTTCGCCCGTCTCGTCGTCACAGTCCCAGGGGAAGGTGCAGTCGGGGGGCGGCTCGATGCCCTCGCAGTTGGGGTTGTTCTGATCGATGTTGTTCGGGTCGCACGGGACGTCGCTGGGCTCCTCGCTCGGTTCCTCGCTGGGCTCCTCGCTGGGCTCCTCCGAGGGCGAGGGGTCCGGGCTGGGCGTGGGCGCGAAGTTCTGGTCCGTGCCCACGTTCGCGGCCGGCGGGAAGTTCTGCGGCTCCAGCTCCATGATGTCCACTGCCTGGACCATGAACTCGCGCCACACGGTGGCCGAGGTGCTGCCACCGAAGACCTCGTTGTTGGAGATGCCCTCGAACTCCAGTCCCGTGTTGGCGTCGGCCCGGCTGAGGCCGACCGCCACCGACAGCTGGGGCACGTAGCCGACGAACCAGGCCGAGATGGCCCCCGAGGAGGTACCGGTCTTGCCCGCGACCGGGCGGCCGTCGGGCAGCGCGGCGTTGGTGCCACCGCCGTTGGTGACGACCTCGGTCAGGGCGAAGGTGACGTCGGCCGCGACCTGGTCGCTCATCGCGCGGGTCCCGGTCTCGAGCAGGTCCGCGTCGTTGGGCTGGAGCTCGGTGCCGTCGCTGGTGGTCACCTTGGTGACCATGTGCGCCGGGCGGTGCACGCCGCCGGCGGCGAAGGTCGCGTAACCGCTGGCCTGGTCCATGGCGCTGACCTGGTGGGTGCCCAGGGCGATCAGCGGCCCCTGGGTAGAGGTCGTGGTCTGCTCCTCGTCCACACCGGCGGCGACGGCCATCTGGTCCACGGCGGCCGGGCCCACCTCGACGGCGAGCTGCACGTACGGGGTGTTGTAGGAGTGCGCGGTGGACTCGACGAGGTCGACCGCGCCGTGATCCTGCAGGTCGGCGTTCTGGACCGGGCTGGCCAGCCCTTCGAACTCCTGCGGCGAGTCGCCGTTCATCAGCGTGCGGAGGCTGATGTTCTGGCTGAGCGCGGTGGCGAGCACGTAGGGCTTGTACGACGAACCCGCCTGGGTGCGCTCCACCAGGGACTGGTTGAGCTGGACGCCCACGTCCTCACCGCCGCGGAAGGCGACGATCTCGCCGGTGGCGGGGTCGATCGCGGTCAGGCCCTTGCGGGTGTCCTCCGGGTGCCCGGGCAGGGCGTCGAACGCGTTGTAGGCCGCGTCCATGAGCTCGGGGTTGAGGGAGGTCTCGACCTTGTAGCCCTGGGTGGCGATGTTCTCGGCGGTGAGGTCGTAGCGCTCGACGAGCTCGGTGACGACGGCGTCGCGGACGTAGCCGGGCTTGGGGTCGAACTCCTCCTCGGCCTCTTCCTCCTCGGCCTCGGCCTCTTCCTCCTCGCCTTCGCTGGGCCCCCACTGGGTCGTCTCGGGGATCTCCAGGGCGTCGGCCTCGCTCTTGGGCAGGCCGCGTTCGGGGTTCTCCTCGTGCATGGCCGCCAGCTGGGTCTGGACGTAGGGCCAGCGCTCCTCGTGGAGGTACGTGTGGGTCCAGGGCCCCAGCTCGGAGTTCTCGAAGTTGGACGGCATCTGGATGATGATCCCCAGGTAGGCGCCCTCGGCCGAGTCGAGCTCCGTCACGCTCTTGTCGAAGTACTGGCGGGCCGCCATCTCGATCCCCATGGCCTGGCGGCCGAAGTAGATCGTGTTGACGTAGCGCTCGAGGATCTCCTCCTTCTCCATCTGCTGGCCGAGCTTGATGGAGATGAAGATCTCGCGGATCTTGCGCTCGATGGTGCCGTAGCCCTCGAGGTTGCTGTAGTAGTTGCGGGCCATCTGCTGGGTGATGGTGGAACCGCCGCCGGCCTCGCCGCGGGAGAGCAGGGCGCGGCCGATACCCGTGATGCTGATGCCCGGGTCCTCGAAGAACGTGTGCTGCTCGGCGGCGAGGATGCCGTCGATGACCTCCGGCGGGATGTCCTCGTACGCGACCTCGATGCGGCGGACCTCGCCCGTGGTGACCGCGACGTCGCCGGTCTCCCAGAAGATCTGGGTGGCCGACATCTCCGCGTCGGACTTGGCCTCGAGGTCGTCCTTGTTGGGCGCCTGCGCGTACAGGAACGCGAACACCGCCACACCGCCGATGACCATCAGGCCGAACGCGGCCAACGCGGGCTTCCACGCCTTGGCGAGGAACCGCTTCCACCAGGGGCGGTCGTCCGGCTCGTCCTCGCCGCTGCGGCGCCGGCGTCCTCCGCCGGATCCGCCGCGGCCGCCACCGCCGGCATGGCCGCACGCCGGCGGCCGCCCTCGGAGCGGGCGCCGTGCTCGCGCTCGCGCGGGTCGCGCGGGCCGTCGGGACGGCGCCGGCCGCCGGGGCGGGACGCGTCCTCGGGCGGACGGCGCCGCCGCTGGCCCTCGGCCCGGGCGCCGTGCTCGGCGTCCTCGGGACGGCGGCGGGGGCGCTCGCCGTCGGCGGGCGGGCGGCGCCGCTGCCCCTCCGGAGCGCCGCGCCGGCCGCCCTCGCGGCCGCGCGGGTCGTCCTCCGGGGGCCTGCGGCGCTGGCCGCCCTCGGGGCGCCGGGGGCGCTCGCCCTCGGCCCTCCGGCGGCCGCCGCGGCCTTCGGATCCCATGTCATCGGCCGGGGGGCGGCGCCTGGGGCGCTCCTCCTCCCCCCAGAAACCGTTGTCCGCTTCCGGGGATCGGCGCCCTCCGGCACGTTGTTCCCTGGGCGGCGGGCCGTCGGCCCTCCGCCTCCCGCCGTTGCCCCCGGCGCCGCTCGCCGGGCCCTCGGCCCGGCGACGGCCGCCGCCGGCATCCCGTCGTCGTTCGGTACTCACGTGGTCCTCGATTGCCTTTCACGGCCGGTCGGCCTGACGATTCCTTGCTGGAACGGGGGGCGGTCCCCCTGGGGGATCGGTGGTCCGCGACCTGTTCCGCGGTGACCGGCGCGGGGTCGGGCCGGTGGCCCGGCCCCGCCACTGTCGCCTGTGCTTCAAGGCTTGATAAAGGGACGCCCCGCCGGGGGCGAAGGTTTTCAACAGGTCGCGAAGACGTTGGCCGCTGCATCCTCCTGGTCGTTGGCCCGTAGGGACTCCGGTCCCTTCGGAGGCGACCGGCGTGGACGCCCGTCCCTGGCCGGGTCGGGGGCTCTACCGGCTTTCACGCGCAAATCACAGGTCACGTTAAAGCGATGGGACGGTATAGCACAACCCACGCGCGAGGGTACCCCGTGCGACAGAACACTCCGTCACCGGCGGCGGATCGCCCTCCGTCGTGACTGCTCAACGCGCGGAAACCGAACACCGGTGGCCGTTCTGCGCGCAGGGGCGGGGTGTGACGGCGCAGGCAGGGCGGATGTGTGACATTTCGCGCGCGGTGCGCAGGTGGGGCCGACGGCACGGAGGGTCACGGGCGAATCCGGAACGACCGTGTCACCTTGGGTGACATGCGGTTCTCCAGATGACCGAAGATAGAGTCATACACGAACAAAACAGTCGGAGCCACACGTTCCATCGCCCGTCCGGCGTCCGGGCGGGAACAGAAACACCGTGCGAGCCGCTGAGCACTTACGGAGAACGAACGCGGAACGCCGCCACCCCCGCCGGCCACGGAACCGGGGGTGCCGTCGTGCGCCGTGGCATCCATGTTCGCGAGCAAGAAGGAGCAAGGACCAATGGGTTCGGTACGTGTAGCCGTCGTGGGCGTCGGCAATTGCGCGGCGTCGCTCGTCCAGGGCGTGCACTACTACAAGGACGCCGACCCCGGCTCTCGGGTACCTGGCCTGATGCACGTCCAGTTCGGCCCGTACCACGTGCGCGACATCGAGTTCGTCGCCGCCTTCGACGTGGACGCCAAGAAGGTCGGCCACGACCTGGCCGACGCCATCGTCGCCAGCGAGAACAACACGGTCAAGATCTGCGACGTGCCGCCCACCGGCGTCACCGTCATGCGCGGCCCCACCTACGACGGGCTGGGCAAGTACTACCGCGAGATGATCCAGGAGTCCCCTGAGGACGCCGTCGACGTCGTCGCCGCCCTCAAGCACAGCAAGGCCGACGTCCTCGTCTCCTACCTCCCCGTGGGGTCGGAGGAGGCCGACAAGTTCTACGCCCAGTGCGCGATCGACGCCGGCGTGGCCTTCGTCAACGCCCTGCCCGTGTTCATCGCCTCCGACCCCGAGTGGGCGGCCAAGTTCGCCGAGGCCGGGGTGCCGATCATCGGCGACGACATCAAGTCGCAGGTGGGCGCCACCATCACCCACCGGGTGCTGTCCAAGCTGTTCGAGGACCGCGGCGTCATCGTCGACCGCACCTACCAGCTGAACTTCGGCGGCAACATGGACTTCAAGAACATGCTCGAGCGCGAGCGCCTGGAGTCCAAGAAGATCTCCAAGACCCAGTCGGTCACCTCCCAGATCCCGCACGAGCTCAACGCGGGCGCCGTGCACATCGGCCCCTCGGACCACGTGCCGTGGCTGGACGACCGCAAGTGGGCGTACGTGCGCCTGGAGGGCCGCGCCTTCGGCGACGTGCCGCTGAACCTGGAGTACAAGCTGGAGGTCTGGGACTCCCCCAACTCCGCCGGGATCATCATCGACGCGGTGCGCGCGGCCAAGATCGCCAAGGACCGCGGCATCGGCGGCCCGATCGACGCCCCCTCCTCCTACTTCATGAAGTCGCCGCCCGTGCAGTACAGCGACTCCGAGGCGCACGACGCGGTCGAGCGCTTCATCGCGGGCGAGTAGCCCCGGCCGGGGTCCGCCCGGGGCCGGCCCGGCCCCGGGCACGCCCTACCCTGGTGGCGTGTCCTTCTTCGGCGATCTGCGCACCGTGCTGCGGGGCTCCCGGTTCCGACGGCTCTTCGGCACGCGACTGGTCTCGCAGTTCTCCGACGGGGTCTACCAGGCGGGCCTGGCCGGCTTCGTCTTCTTCAACCCCGAGCAGCACACGGGGGCGGCCGCCGTGGCGGCGGCCTTCGCGGTGCTGCTCCTGCCGTTCTCGGTGGTGGCGCCGTTCGCCGGGGTGCTCATCGACCGGTGGCCCAGGCGCCAGGTCCTGCTGCTGTCCGCCCTGGCCAAGGCCGCGCTGGCGGTGGTCAGCGCGGTGGTCGTGGCCGGGGGCGAGAGCCCGGCCTTCTTCGTCGCGGCGCTGCTGGTGCTGAGCGTCAACCGCTTCTTCCTGTCCGGGCTGTCCGCGGGCCTGCCGTACGTGGTGCCGCGCGAGCAGCTCATGATGGCCAACGCCGTCACCCCCACCTGCGGGACCGTGGCCAGTTCGCTGGGCACCGGGGTCGGGCTGGGCCTGGGGGTGCTGGGCGGCACCGGCTCGGCGGGGGCCGCCGCGATCCTGGTGGCGGCCGCGGCGGGGTTCGCCGCCGCCGGGCTGGTCTCCCTGTCCCTGGGCCGCCGGGAGCTGGGCCCGCACCTGGAGCGCGAGCCCGAGGAGGTGCGCGCCGCGGTGGGGAGCGTGGTGTGCGGGATGGTCGCCGGGGTGCGGCACATCTGGTCGCGGCCGCCCGCCCGGGACGCGCTGGGCACCATCGGTCTGCACCGGGTGCTGTTCGGGATCTCCTCGCTGATGACGCTGCTGCTGTACAACAACACGTTCACCGGCGGCGGGGTGGCGGGCCTGGCCGGGTTCTCGGTGTCCGCCGGGGTGCTGGCGGTCGGGTTCTTCCTGGGCGCGGTGGCCACGCCGTGGGCGGCGGAGCGGATGTCGCCGGGGGCGTGGATCGGGCTCCAGCTGCTGGTGGCGGCGGTGGTGCTGGCGGTGTTCGCGCTGCCGTTCTCGTCCGCGCTGTTCCCGGTGGCGGCGTTCGTGCTGGGATTCGTGTCCCAGGGCGTGAAGGTCACCGTCGACACGCAGGTACAGCGATATGTCGACGACGCCTTCCGCGGGCGCGTGTTCTCCGTGTACGACGTGCTGTTCAACGCGACGTTCGTCCTGGGCGCGGGGCTGGCCGCCGCCCTGGTGCCGCCCTCGGGCCTGGGGACCGCGGTGGTGGTCGGCATGGTCGCCGTCTACCTGGCCGCCGGGCTGGCCTGGGTGCTCCGGGAGCGCCGGGCCGCCGCCCCCGAGCCCGCCTCCTAGGGGACCGCGGGGCGGCGTCCCTTGGTCGACGTGTCGACCTGTTCCCGTGTCGTCCTGTAGACGGACAGCCCGCGGGAGCGGTAGTTGGCGAGCGCGTGCTCGCCGTCCAGAGAGCAGGTGTGCAGCCACACCCGGCGGGTGGGCTCGCGGCCGGGCAGCCGGTCGGCCAGGTCCCAGGCGCGGCGCAGGGCGAGCGTGAGCATGTGGCCGCCCAGGCCGCGGCCGAGGAACCCGGGCAGCAGGCCGAAGTACACGACCTCGACCGCGCCGTCGGGCTGGGCCTCCAGCTCCGTGTACCCGGCGGGGGCGCCGTCGAGGTAGAGCACCCAGGTCTCCAGGCCGGGGCGGTCCACCCAGAGTCGCCACTGCCGGTCGGTCCAGGGCAGGCGGTCGGTCCACTGCCAGTCGCCGCCGACCCGCTCGTACAGGAAGCGGTTGAACGCGGGGCTGGGGATCCCGACCCGGTCGAACCGAACGTCGCCGCCGGGGTCGCGCGCGGGGCGCAGCCCGCCGGGGTCGGTCGTCTCCAGGTACCAGGTGGTCAGGCTCATCGGGCCAGTGTCAGGCCCGGTCCTGCGCCCCCGCAATGACGGGCGTCACCCCCAGGGCGTCCGTGGCCGGCCGGCCCCTGAGCGGGCTGGAGTAGACGACGTTGGTGGTGACCGACCCCATCACCGCGACGCGGGCGACGACCTCCTCCAGGTGGCGCATCGACCGGGCCACGGTCTTGAGCAGGAAGCAGTCCTCCCCGGTGATGTGGTGGGCCTCCAGGATCTCGGGGGTGGTGGCCAGCAGGTCGTGGAAGGGCCGGTAGTTGCCGTTGGGGTAGGCCAGCCGGATGAAGGCGGTCACCGCGAACCCCAGCCGTTCGGGGTCGACGACCGCGGAGTAGCCGGAGACCACCCCGGCGGCCTCCAGTCGGCGCACCCGCTCGGCGACGGCGCTGGCGGACATGGACACCGCCCGGGCCAGCTCGGCGTACCCGGCCCGGCCGTCGGCCTGGAGGGCGGCGAGCAGGCGCAGGTCGGTCTCGTCCAGTGATACGTCGGTCATGGGAGGGATATACCGCGCGATCCATGGTGAGAACAAGATGGGGCCGTGGATCGCGCCTGTCCGGGCGGGGCGCCCGGATCTAGCCTTGTCGACATGACGACTTCACGCTTCGCCGACCCCGAACTGGCCGTGGCCCACTTCTCCGCCCGCCTGGGCCTGTACACCGACGTGTCCGACGTACGGGCGGCGCTGGCCTCGGGCGAGCCCGGCTTCACCCTCGTCGACACCCGCGCCCGCGTCGCCTGGGACCAGGGGCACGTCCCGGGCGCGGTGCACCTGCCCCGCACGGAGATCGCCGCGCGGGCAGCGGCGCTGGTCGACCCGGACCTGCCGGTGGTCGTGTACTGCTGGGGGCCGGGCTGCGACGGCGCCGCCAAGGGCGCGCTGGAGTTCGCCCGCCTGGGCCGCCGGGTCAAGGAGATGGTGGGCGGCATCGAGTACTGGATCCGCGAGGGGTTCGAGGTCGAGACCGCGTCCGGTGTCGAGCGCTCCCCGGTCGACCCGCTCACCGCCCCGGTCCACTCCCCCGTCTGCGCCTGCTGACCCGCGACCCGCCGCGGGGCCGCGGGGCCGCGGCACAGCGGGGCTCCGAGCGGGAGGCTTGTCGACATGTCCCCACAGAGGCTGATCGAGCAGTGACCATCTCACTACTTGCTGTAGTGTCCGGGCCAAGGATGTCTAGTCACGGAGAGATGGTGTGCCATGAACGGTGCTCTGGGGATCGGAGCCCCCTCCAGCGCCTTCGGCCGGCGCGGAGTGGCCAAGCGGATCGGGGCCGTCTCGCGGCACCTGCCCGTCCGCGGGGACCGGCTGCTCGACGTGGGCTGCGGTGACGGGACCTACACCGTCGAACTGGCCGAGGGGTACGTGCGGGTCGACGCGATCGACCTGGAGCCGCAGCGGCTGGACATGTTCGCCGAGCGGATCGCCGGGAGCCCGCTGGAGGACCGGATCGGCGTCCACAAGATGTCGGCGGACTCGCTGGCGTTCGACCCCAACACCTTCGACCGCGTCACCGCGTTCGAGGTGGTCGAGCACATCGAGGACCTGGAGGGGGCGCTGACGGAGATCCACCGGGTCCTCAAGCCGGGCGGGGCGTTCTCGCTCACCACCCCCAACCGGTGGTTCCCCTTCGAGACCCACGGGGTGCTGTGGGGCGGGCACCGCCGGTCGGCGCTGACCGCGCCGTTCCTGCCCTGGGTGCGCCCGCTGCACGAGCGGATGTCCGACGCGCGCGCGTTCACCACCCAGGAGATGGGGCGGCTGCTGCGCGGCGCCGGCCTGCGGGTGCGGGCGATCGACTACCTGATGCCGCCCTTCGACCGCCGCCCGCGCCCCCTCCAGTCCGTCTCGGACGGGCTGGAGGGAACGCCGCTGCGCGTGTTCGGGATGGCCATGGCCGTCACCGCGGTCAAACCCGGCCGCTGACCCCGGCGCCGGTCCCCCTCAGGACGACAGGTGCTCGGCGGCCCAGGCGCGCAGCGCCTCGGTCGCGGCCTCCTTCTCCATCGGGCCGTTCTCCAGGCGCAGTTCCAGGAGGTAGCGGTAGGCCTTGCCGATCTCCGGCCCCGGCTT
The DNA here is from genome assembly GCF_019598965.1 of Nocardiopsis sp. MT53. NCBI lineage: Bacteria > Bacillati > Actinomycetota > Actinomycetes > Streptosporangiales > Nocardiopsidaceae > Nocardiopsis > Nocardiopsis sp. MT53. The sequence continues at coordinate 2,071,947 of NZ_CP080599.1, forward strand.
GAGGCCGAGGATCTCCTGGATCTCGTTGCCGTCCAGGTCGGGCCGGATGCGGTCCAGTTCCTCCTGTTCGGCGAGGGCGGCGATGCGCCGCTCGATGTCGTCGTAGGAGCGGGCCAGCGCCGCCGCCTTGCGCCGGTTGCGGGTGGTGCAGTCGGCCCGGGTGAGGATGTGCAGCCGCTCCAGCAGCGGCCCGGCGTCGCGGGCGTAGCGGCGCACCGCGGAGTCGGTCCACTCGCCCTTGCCGTACCCGTGGAAGCGCAGGTGCAGGGCGACCAGGGACGACACGTCGGACACGACGTCCTTGGGGAAGCGCAGCGCGGTGAGGCGCTTGCGGCTCATGGACGCCCCCACCACCTCGTGGTGGTGGAAGGTCACCCGGCCGGCCCCCTCGAAGGCCCGCGTCTTGGGCTTGCCGATGTCGTGCAGCAGCGCCGCAAGGCGCAGCACCAGGTCGGGCTCGTGCCCGCGGGCGTGCTCCAGCTCGATGGCCTGGTCCAGCACGGTGAGCGAGTGCTCGTAGACGTCCTTGTGCCGGTGGTGCTCGTCGATCTCCAGCCGCAGCTTGGGCAGCTCGGGCAGTACGTAGGGCGCGATGCCCAGGTCGACCATCAGCCCCAGGCCCCGGCGCGGGTCCGGGCTGAGCATCAGCTTGGTCAGCTCGTCGCGGACGCGCTCGGCGGAGACGATGGTCAGCCGCTCGGCCATGTCCCGGGCCGCGTCGGCGACCTCCGGGGCGAGGTCGAAGCCGAGCTGGGCGGCGAACCGCACCGCGCGCATGATGCGCAGCGGGTCGTCGCTGAAGGAGTCCTCCGGCTTGCCCGGGGTGCGCAGCACCCCGGCCCGCAGGTCGGCGAGGCCGCCGAAGGGGTCGACGAACTCCCCGGCGGGCAGGCGCACCGCCATGGCGTTGACCGTGAAGTCGCGGCGCAGCAGGTCGCCCTCGATGTCCGTGCCGTAGGCCACGTCGGGCTTGCGGGACTTGGGGGAGTACGACTCGCTGCGGTAGGTGGTGATCTCCAGCTGGAGGTTCTTCTTGCGCACGCCGACGGTGCCGAAGTCGATGCCGACGGTCCACACGGAGTCGGCCCAGCCGTCGACCAGCTCCAGCACCCGCTGGGGCACCGCGTCGGTGGTGAGGTCGATGTCATGGGAGGGTCTGCCGAGGAGCGCGTCCCGGACCGGGCCGCCGACCAGGGCCAGCTCCCGCCCGTGCTCGGCGAACCGCCCGCCGAGTTCGTCGGAGACGGGCCGGGCCGACTCGACCAGCGCGGCTATGGCGGACAGCTGCGCAGGGGTCGGCGCACCCGCCGCGGTCGGCATGGCGTCGTTCTCACTCGAAGACTCTGTGTTCGGCACACAACGCAGGTTAGGCGGCCCCGCGGGCAAACCGCGAATCGTTTGCGGGCGTGCCGGGAGAGGCCGCGCGGGGTGCGGAACGGCCGCCGAACGCGGTGTACGCGCCCGTTCGGCGGGCTCCGTCCCCGCCGCGACACGTCGCGCGGAGGTCCTCGCCAGAGCCGGGGTGTGAGGGAGACGGTATCTTCAGGTGCAGTGGTGGGACGCCCTTGCCTTCTCCGCGTCCGCCCGACCCGCGAACGCCGTGCGCGCCGTGCGGGCACCCCGACCGTTCCCGCCCCTTGTCGATCCCCGGCGGAACGGCCACCTGGACCCGAATCAGGAAACCGGTCAAGCGTTGCGTCGAATCACCTCCGTGCCGGTGGTCATGGCCCTGGCCACCGCGCTGCTTCCGTTCCCGGCCATGTCCGCGCAGGCCTCGGCCCCGGCCGAACCGGCCGACGACACCGAGCCGCTCGTCGTCGAGCGGATCACGCCGGACGCCCTCGACGAGGACGCCACCCTCCGCGTCTCGGGCGAGGTGGTCAACACCACGTCGGACAGCCTGCACGACGTCACCGTCCGCATGCGCTACTCGAGCCACCCGTTCGCGGACCGCGAGGCCATGGACGCGTTCGGCCCCGACGGCGACTGGCGGCCCGACGCGCCCGGTCCCGACGACGAGATCACCGCGGAGCTGCCGCCCGGCACCAGCCAGACCTACACGCTGAGCGTGCCGGCGGAGGACCTGAACCTGGGCTCGTACGGTGTCTACCCGCTGGTGATCGAGGCGGTCGACGGCGACGGCACCGTGATCGGCACCCAGTACACCTTCCTCCCCTACGTCGGCGACGGGGAGGACGTCCCCTCCGTCGACATCGCCTGGGTGTGGCCGCTGATGGCCCCGCCCCAGCGGGCGGACGACGACACCTTCCTCGGCGACGGGCTGGCGGCGACCGTCACCGAGAACGGCCGGCTGGGCCGGCTGCTGGCGGCCGGCGCCCAGGCCCCCCTGTCCTTCGAGCCGGGCGACGAGGACCTCGTCGAGCTGCTCGGCCTGGACCCCGACACCCCGACCCCGGAGACCCCGCCGGAGGCGACCGCCGAGGAGACCGCCGAGACCGTGCCCGAGGCCTCCGCCTCGGAGGAGGACGAGGCCGGAACGGGCGAGAACGAGGAGGAGCCGGAGGAGGCCGAGGCCGAGGAGCCGGCCCCGACCCGCACCGAGGGGGTCCCCGTCACCTGGGCCGTCGACCCCGGCACCCTCGACGACATCCTGCGCCTGGCCGCCGAGGAGCACGAGGTCGTCACCGACCCGCTGGCGGTGCCCGCCGAGTCCGGGCCCGCGCGGGAGACCGCCCAGGCGAACGTGGCCGCGCAGGTGTGGCTGCGCGAGGCCCGCGCGGCGCTGGCCCTGGACACCGTGGTGGCCACCCCCTACGCCTCCCCCGACCTGGCCGCCCTGCTCCGCAACGAGATGGACGGCGACGCCGAGGCGTCGGTCGGGATCGGCCGCGAGGCGGTGGAGACGGCGCTGGGGCTGTCCGCGGACGAGCGCTTCGCCCTGCCCGCCGGAGGCCTGATGGACGGCGCCGTGCGCGAGCTGCTCGCCGGGCAGGGCGCCACCCGCTTCCTCCTGTCGGAGGACGCGATGCCCCCGCAGAGCTGGCTCCAGACGACCCCCACCGCCCAGGCGCCGCTGTCCGGGGGCGGGGACTCCGACGAGGAGCCGTTCGCCCTGGTGGCCGACGAGGGCATCACCGACGTGCTGTCCATGCCCACCGACACCCCGGGCGGCACCGCCCTGGCGCTCCAGCGGTTCGCCGCCGAGACCGCGATGATCGCGGGCGAGAACGCCGGGGGCGACCGCGTCGTGGTCGCCTCCCCCGAGCCCGGCTGGGACCCGTCCCGCGAGTTCGCCGACGGCGTGCTGGCCGCCAGCGACGACCTGCCCTGGCTGTCCCCGGAGCGTCTGGAGGACGTCGAGCTGCCCGCCTCCGGCGAGCGGGAGGACACCCGCGCCCCGCTCGACTACCCGGACTCCGCCGCCGAGGCCGAGCTCGGCTCCACCTACCTCGGCCTGGTCGAGGACGTCAGCCGGGACGTGCGGATGTTCAACAGCGTCCTGGTGGAGGACTCCGATCCGTTCCGCCCGGCCCTGATCCGCCTGGAGTCCGTGTACTGGCGCGAGGAGGAGGCCCTGGCGGGCGCCACACGCGGGCTGGTCATGGACGAGGTCGACGACGGCCTATCCGCGGTGCGCATCATCCCCGGCGAGGACGTCACGCTGGCCAGCCGGACCGGGATCACCGGCATCCTCGTCGCCAACGACCTGGAGGACGAGGCCGTCTACGTGCACCTCTCGGTGTACTCCGAGAACGCCGAGCGGTTGAGCATCGGCGAGTACAACACCCACTTCGAGATCGACCCCGGCGCCAAGACGACGGTGTACGTACCGCTGTCGGCCCGGATCAACGGGCGCACGGTGGTGCACGCGAGCCTGCACAACTCCGCCGGCGAGCCGATCAACAGCCAGGACGTCCAGCTGCCGGTGAACGCCACCGGCCTGGGGACCCAGGCGCTGCTGATCAGCGGTGTGGGCGCCCTGATCCTCGTCGCCGCGCTGGCCCCGCGCGCCCTGCGCAAGTGGGTGGCCCGCCGGAGCCGGGCCGCCGCGGAGGAGGAGGACGCGGGCGGCCCCGCGGACGCCGAGGACACGGAGGACACCGGGCGGTCCGAGGGGACCGGCGGGTCCGAAGGGCCCGAGGGCCCCGAGGCACCCCAGGGATCCGAGGCACCCGCCGGGCCGGGGGACGCCGGAACCGACGGTCCCGGGGCGCCCTCTCAGAACGACGGGGAGCCCGACGACACCACGACGGCCGCCGGGGACGCACCGTCCCCGCGCGGCGAAGGGGCGTGAGCCCCGCTCCCCCGTCGACACGGCGCCCTGCCGACAAGGCGCCGTGTCGACACATCCGCACATCGCCGTGTCGGCGCGCCCCCGGCGCACGGACACGGCCCGACCCGGCCGCGGGCTCCCACCCGCGCCGGGTCCCTCCCGGTCGGACGAAAGGAAGCCTGATCCACGGTGGTCACCGACTCCCCGAACGAAGGCGGAAAGCACCGCCGTCGTTCCTCTCAGCCCGAAGGCCCCCTCCCGGGTGAGAGCCCGCTGCGCCCCTCCGGCGGCCCCGTCCCCTCCTTCGAGGAGGGCGAACTGCCCGAGCCCGCCGTTCCCGGGACCCACCGGGCGGCCGAAGGGGCCGAGGAGCCCGCGGCTCCCGGCGGTTCCGGCGACGCCCCGGCGGGCGGCGGCATGATGCGCTCCAGCGCCATCATGGCGGTCGGCACCATGGCCTCCCGGATCACCGGCTTCGTCCGCACCATCGTGCTGGGCGCCGCCATCGGCACCCACCTGCTCGGTGACGCCTACCACACGGCCCACACGATCCCGTTCATCCTCAACGACCTGCTCATCGGCGGCCTGATGGCCAGTGTCGTCGTGCCGTTCCTGGTCAAGCGGCGCAAGCGCGACGCCGACGGCGGCAAGGCCACCGAGGACCGCCTGTTCACCACGACGTTCGTGGCGCTGTTCCTGCTCACCGCCGTGGCGATCGCGGCCGCCGAGTTCCTGATCTGGCTGTACGGGTCCCGGTTCACCGACGCGCAGTTCGATGCCTCGGTGCACCTGGCCCGCTACCTGCTGTCCCAGATCTTCTTCGTGGGGCTGAGCGGCCTGCTCACCGCCATGCTCAACACCCGCGGGTACTTCGGCGCCGGCGTGTGGGCGCCGGTGCTCAACAACCTGGTGATCATGACCGTGGCGGGCATGTTCCTGTGGGTCGCGGGCCCCGGGCGGACGCCGGACACCGTCACCGAGGGGCAGCTGACCCTGCTGGGCGCGGGCACCGCCGCCGGCATGGCGCTACAGGCCCTGGTGCTGTTCGTCGCGCTGGCCCGGACCGGCTACCGCTGGCGCCCGCGCCTGGACCTGCGCGGTTCCGGGCTGGGCGAGGCCGTCAAGACGGCCGGCTGGATGATGATGTACACCCTGCTCACCCAGGCGGGCCTGTGGATCACCACCAACATCGCCAACGCCGCCAACGTCGCCGCCATCGAGGAGGGCCGCTCCGTCGGCGCGGGCATCACCGCCTACAACCTCGCCTACCAGCTGTTCCAGCTGCCGTACGCGATCATCGCGGTCTCCCTCATCACGGTGCTGCTGCCCCGGATGAGCGCGCACGCCGACGACCACGACTGGGACGCGGTCCGGTCGGACTTCTCCCGCACCCTGCGGATCTCCGCGTTCGTGCTCGTCCCCATGGCGTTCGCGATCGCCCTGTTCGCCGAGCCGCTGTCGATCCTGGCGTTCGCCCGCGGGTCGATCTCCCCGGCCGACGCGGCCAACATCGGCCAGATCCTGGCCGTGATGTCGCTCGGGCTGGTGCCGTTCACCGTGTTCCAGCTCATGCTGCGCGTGTTCTTCGCCATGGGCGACACCCGCACCCCGGCGCTGATCGCCATCGCCAACCTGGCTGTTCACAGCGCTCTGGCGCTGGTGTCCTACCTGCTCCTGCCGCCGGAGACGGTCGTCGTGGGCGTGGCCGCGGGCTTCATGTTCTCGTTCCTCAGCGGACTCGTCATCGCAGGTCTGGTGCTCAGCCGGCGGATCGGGGGGCTTGACGGAAAGCACATCATTGGCACATTGTTGCGCCTGCACCTGGCCGTCGTCCCGAGCGTCGCGGCCGGTTTCGGTGTGCTCTGGGCCTTCGAGACCTTCGTCGGCCCGGGTCTGCTCACCTACATCGGCGCACCCGTGGCCGGGTGCCTTCTCGGCGCGTTGTTCTTCCTCGCGGCCGCACGGCTGCTGCGGGTCCCCGAATTGAGCGCCGCGGTGGAACTGATCCGCGGCCGCCTGCGTCGTTGATGCCGCACCGACGCTTCCGGCCCTGGCCCCGGCCGGAGGAACGACCGCTCGACGAGTACAAGGACTGAGGACACGGTGTCCAGCGAAGACCCCCGCGAGCAGGATTCCGGAGCAGGAGCGCACGGGCCCGCCACGGCAGGCCGGCAGCGCCGCCCCATGGTGATGCCCGAGGACGTCCTGGACGCCTACGAGCGCGAGGAGCCGGCGACCGAGCCCGAGACCGGGCTCACCACCCGCCGCGATCCGAGCGACATCGGCGACCTGGGCACCGCCGACCGCGCCGGCATGGAGGACGGCGACGAGATCGGCGGCTCCTCCCACACCGCCCCGGGCAACCTCGCCAAGTCCAGCGCGATCATGGCGCTGGGCACCGTGTTCTCCCGCGTCACCGGCTTCGTCCGCACGATCGTGCTGGCGGCGGCGATCGGCACCCAGATGCTGGGCGACGCCTACCAGGTGGCGGGCATGGTCCCGTACATGGTCTACGACCTGCTCATCGGCGGTCTGCTGGCCAGTGTGTTCGTGCCGTTCCTGGTCAAGCGGCGCAGGCTGGACTCCGACGGCGGCGACAGGACCGAGCAGCGGCTCGTCACGCTGATGCTGTCGGCGCTGCTGGTGATCACCGCGCTCTCGATGCTGCTGTCGGAGTGGTTCATCCGCATCTACGCGGGCGAGTTCACCGGCGCGCAGTTCGAGGTGTCGGTGGTCCTGGCGCGCTACCTGACCACCCAGATCTTCTTCATCGGGGCCAGCGGCCTGGCCAGCGCGATGCTGAACGCGCGCGGGAGGTTCGGGGCGCCGATGTGGGCGCCGGTGCTGAACAACCTGGTGATCATCGGCATCGGCCTGTGGTTCCTGAACATCGCCGGGACCGGGCGCACCCCCGACACGGTGACCTCCGGCGAGCTGATGCTGCTGGGCCTGGGCACCGCCGCCGGGCAGATCGTCCAGGCCTTGGTGCTGGTGTGGGCGCTGGCCGCGGCGGGCTTCCGCTGGCGGCCCCGGCTGGACCTGCGGGGCGCGGGGCTGGGAGAGGCTGCCCAGGCGGCCTCGTGGATGATGCTCTACATCGTGGTGGCCCAGCTGGGCGCCCTCGTCTCCACCAACGTCGCCTCCCGCGCCGGCACGCGCGCGGCCGAGCTGGGCTTCGAGTCGGGCTCGGGCATCGCGGCCTACAAGTTCGCGTCGATGCTCTTCCAGCTGCCGTACGCGATCATCGCGGTCTCGGTGATCACCGCGCTGCTGCCGCGCATGAGCGAGCACGTGGCGGCCGGGCGCAAGGACCAGGTGCGCAGCGACTTCTCGCGGGGCTTCCGGCTCTCGTCGGTGCTGATCGTGCCGATCTCGGTGGCGATGATCGTGTTCGCGGTCCCGTTCTGCGTGATGATCTACGCGCAGGGCAGCACGAGCCCCGAGGACGCCGCCGCCATCGGCCGCATCCTCATGGTGTTCTGCGTGATGCTGATCCCGTTCACGCTGTTCCAGCTCCAGATGCGCGTGTTCTACGCGCTCGGCGACACCCGCACCCCGGCGCTGGTCGCCATCCCGTCGGAGGCCGCGCACGCCGTCACGGCGATCGCGCTGCTGTTCGTGGTGCCGCCCCAGCACGTCGTGGTGTGGCTCCCGGTCCCCTACGGGCTGTACTACGTCGTGGGTTCGGTCATCATGTGGTACATGCTGCACAGGCGGCTGAACGGCCTGGACGGGCGGCACACCGCGGCCACCCTGTTCAAGCTGCACCTGGCGACGCTGCCGGCGGCCGTGTTCGGCCTCGCGATGATCCACGTGTTCCGCGGACTGCCGGGTGAGTTCTGGCCCGGATTCGCGGCGATGGTCGTCGGAGGGGTCGTGGGTGGCGTACTGTTCGTGATCAGCGCCAAGTTCCTCAATGTGACTGAAGTCACATCCTTCCTCGAATTGCTCAGAACCCGACTGCGACGTCGCTGATCACCATGAATGGACGAGTTGGGCGGTCCCGAACCGCTACGTCCCGGAAGGTGAACGGATACCCGATGTCCTCCGAAGATGCTGTTCAGGCGTCCTAGCATGGACAGGCACCGCTTGACCGCCACCACATTGTTCATCCGAGCTGCCCGAAGGGAGGCTGGGGACAGCAGCAGAGCCCGAACCCCCTGCGCACACCCCGCGACGCACCGGTCCGCCCAGGACCGCGCCGCCGCGGCCCGTGCGGGGCGACGGCACTGGCACCCGTCACTCCCATCATGAGCACCTTCCTGATCGAGCCCGGGGCGAAGCTGGCCAACCGGTACCGCCTTGACCAGGTGGTGAGCGAGACCGGCGGGGCGACCCGCTGGAAGGCCACCGACGAGACCCTCGCACGGCCCGTCGCCGTGTGGACCTTCGCCGAGGGCTTCCCCCGCACATCCGATGTGGTCCGCGCGGCCCGCGCCACCAGCCGTATCCCCGACGCGCGCGTCACCCAGGTCTTCGACGCCGACGACACCACCCCCGTGCCCTACGTGGTCGAGGAGTGGGTGGTCGGCCACTCGCTGGCCGACCTGCTGGCCCAGGGCCCCCTGGAGCCCGAGCGCGCCGCGGGCCTGGTCGCCGAGGCGGCCGAGGCCATCGCGGCCGCGCACAACGGCGGCCTGTACCACCTGTGCCTCACCCCGAGCAAGCTCATGTGGAGCAGCGGCGGAGCGGTCAAGGTCACCGGTATCGGTGTGGACGCCGCCCTGCTGGGCGTCAACGTCGCCGACCCGGGCGCCGCCGACGCCCAGGGCCTGGGCAACCTGCTGTACGCGGCCCTCACCGGCACCTGGCCGAGCGGCCCGCAGAGCGGCCTGCCCCCGGCCCCGCAGGGCCCCGCCGGGCCCTACCCCGCCGACCAGATCCGCCAGGGCGTCGGCGAGCCCCTGGCCTCCATCACCACCCGCGCCGCCCTGCCCCACCTGGTGGGCCAGGTCGTGCCCGGCCCGGTGATCGGCTCGCCGGGCGAGTTCTGCGCCGCCATGGCCGACGTGCCGCGGCTCATCCCGCTGCCCGTCGCCCCGGCCGAGACCACCCCGCCGCCCGAGCCCGGGACCTCCCGGCGCACCGGCGAGTTCGGGTCCACCGGCCCGCGCCGCTCCCCCCGCAGCACGAACGGCGGCGGAACCGGCCCGCGCACCTCCGCCCGCGGCGAGCGCCCGCCCTCGCGGATGGACCGCCGGGCCGCCGAACGCAGGACCTCCCCGCAGCGCATCCTCGTCGGCGTGCTGGCCGTGGTGCTCTTCGCCGCGGTGGTCACCGGCGCCTGGATCTTCGGTGCGTCGATGCGCGCCGACGAGGCGGACCCCGGCACCGCCGGCGGCGGGGAGCCGGACGGCGGCGCGGAGGTCGTCGAGACCGAGGTCCTGCCGATCCAGTCCGCCCAGGGGTACGACCCCCTGCCCGACGGCGACGGCGACGAGCACTCCGACCACGCGTCGCGGGCCCACGACGGCGACACCGGCGGGGACCCGTGGAACACCGAGGGCTACAACGACCCCATGGGCACGACCAAGGAGGGCGTGGGGCTCCTGGTCGACCTGGGCTCCGCCCGCGAGGTCCACTCCCTGGAGCTGTACGTGCCCGAGGCCCAGTACGGCATCGAGGTGCGGATCGGCGACAGCCCGGCGTCGCACCCCAGCGAGATGTCCGCCGTGGACGCCGCCCTGCCCGTCGCCTGGCAGGGCTCCGCGAGCGGCCACCAGACCATCGAGCTGGACGAGCCCACCACCGGCAGGTACGTCCTCGTCTGGTTCACCGATCTGCCCACCGACGGCGGCAAGTACCGTGGGAGCATCTACGAGGTAGAGGTACACGGTGTCTAGCTGCGGGGATATGTGATCGGCACTGATGGACGCGGTCCAAGAGCTTCCTGACCGGGAACTGCTCACCAGGCACACCCAGGGGGACGATCAGGCGTTCGCGGTGCTCGTGCGCCGCCACCGCGATCGCCTCTGGGCCGTCGCCGTGCGCATGATGGGCGACCCCGAGGAGGCCTCCGACGCCCTCCAGGACGCGTTCCTGTCCGCGTTCCGCTCCGCCGACCGCTTCCGCGGCGAGTCCCAGGTCACCACCTGGCTGCACCGCATCGTCGTCAACGCCTGCCACGACCGGCTGCGCCGGCGCAAGGTCCGCCCGGCCACCCCCACCGAGGTCGACACCCTCGACGTGCTCTCCAACGAGCGGCTGGGCCGCACCGGCGGCGCCCCCGACCACGCCTCCCAGACCGAGTCGCGGCTGGACGTCCACGCGGCCCTGGACACCCTCCCCCTGGACCAGCGCATGGCCCTCACCCTGGTCGACATGCTCGGCTACCGGGTTGAGGAGGCCGCGCAGATCCTCGACGTCGCCACCGGGACGGTCAAGAGCCGGTGTGCGCGAGGTCGCGCCAAACTTCTTCCGTCTCTCGCCCACCTGAGGAACCCTCGTCCCCCCCGAGACGTCACAACTGGGAGAGGAGGTGCCGACCCATCGTGACGTCCCACCCTGACGTGGAGGCACTCGCCTTCTTCGCCGAGGAGCTGTTGGAGCCCGACGAGGAGCGCACCGTTGCCCACCACCTAGAGACCTGCGCGACCTGCGCGGCGACCCTGGACGAGCTCACCGCCGTCGGCGGCGCGCTCGCCGGCGTGCCGCCGGTCCCGCCCATGCCGCAGGACGTCGCCGCCCTCCTCGACCGGCGCATCGACGAGGCGGTGCGCGAGCGCGCCGCCCGGCCCGCGGCGCTCTCCGACACCTCCGGCGACGCCGGCACCGGCACCGCGGACGCGGCGGCCCCCGTGGTCCCGATCACGCGTGCGCGCGGCGGCTCCCGGCGCGGGTTCAACGGCATGAACCTGCCCCGGCTCATGATGGTGGCCGCCGCGGGCGCCGTCGTCCTGGGCGGCGGCGGGGCCGTGCTCAACACGGTGCTCTCCCCGCAGCAGGACGCGAGCGGCGGCGCCGCCGCCCAGCAGCCGATGATGCAGGACGAGGGCACCGAGTTCGAGCCGGAGGCCGTGCAGCCGTACAAGCCCGGGATCGTGGCCTCCGGGACCGAGTACACCGCCGACGGGCTGGCCGGGCAGGCCGCCGAGGTGCTCTCCGGGTCCCAGGCCCCGCCGGCCGCCGCCGAGGAGGGCTCCACGGTCGCCGCGGAGGAGTGCGCGACGGTGTTCTCCGAGCGGACCGGCCTCCGGATCACCCTGGTGGACGAGGCCGTGTTCGACGGCGACCCCGCCATGGTGCTGTTCGCCCCCTCCGAGGACGACACCACCGAGGTGTACGTGGTCGACCCGGCGGACTGCGGCGGGGTCCTCGCCCAGGAGACCGTCGACACCCCCTGAGGATGTCGCCGAAGCGCCGTGCCGACATGTCGGCGAAGACCCTTTCGCGGCATACCCCACCCCGGTAACCGGGGCGGATGTCCCCTTGGGAATCAGGTGCGCCTACCATCGGTTGTGCTATACCGACTCTCCCCCGAGGTCACCATCCCGTGGCGGGGGCATCTGATCGTGTGAAGGGCCTACGAGCGTGAGTGACGTCCGCAATGTCATCATCATCGGTTCCGGACCGGCGGGGTACACCGCCGCCGTCTACGCGGCCCGCGCCGAGCTGAAGCCCCTGGTGTTCGAGGGCTCCATCACCGCCGGCGGCGCCCTCATGAACACCACCGACGTCGAGAACTTCCCCGGCTTCCCCGACGGCATCATGGGCCCGGACCTGATGGACAACCTGCGCAAGCAGGCCGAGCGGTTCGGCGCCGAGCTGGTGCCCGAGGACGTCACCTCCGTGGACCTGGCCAAGCCCGTCAAGGAGGTCACCGCCGGCGGCGAGACCTTCCTGGCGCACACGGTCATCCTCGCCACCGGCTCCGGCTACCGCGAGCTCGGCGTCCCGGGCGAGAAGGAGCTGTCCGGCCGCGGCACCTCCTGGTGCGCCACCTGCGACGGCTTCTTCTTCCGCGACCAGGACATCGCGGTCATCGGCGGCGGCGACACCGCCATGGAGGAGGCCCTCTTCCTCACCCGCTTCGCCAAGTCCGTCACCGTGGTCCACCGCAGGGACGAGCTGCGCGCCAGCCGCATCATGGCCGAGCGCGCCTTCGCCAACGAGAAGATCTCGTTCGTGTGGGACACCGAGGTGGTCGAGGTCCTGGGCGAGGACCGGGTGAGCGGCCTCAAGGTCCGCAACAACAAGACCGGCGAGGAGAGCACCCTCGACGTCACCGGCGTGTTCGTCGCCATCGGCCACGACCCGCGGGTCGACCTGTTCCGCGGCCAGGTCGACCTCGACGAGGAGGGCTACGTCCAGGTGGACTCCCCCTCGACCCGGACCAACCTGGAGGGCGTGTTCGCCGCGGGCGACGTCGTCGACCACAGCTACCGCCAGGCCATCACCGCAGCCGGAACCGGCTGCTCCGCCGCCCTGGACGCCGAGCGCTTCCTCGCCGAGCGCGGCAACTAGCCGCGGCCGGCGGCCAACCGGGGCCGACCGCCCGAGACGGTCGGCCCGCAGTACCCGTCCGAACAAGGAGAACCATGTCCGCCGTCAAGAACGTCACCGACGACACCTTCGAGGCCGAGGTCCTCAAGAGCGAGCAGCCCGTCCTGGTGGACTTCTGGGCCGACTGGTGCGGCCCCTGCAAGCAGATGGCCCCGGTCCTGGACAAGTTCGCCGCGGAGCACGGCGAGAAGATCACGGTCGCCAAGATCAACACCGACCAGAACCCCGAGACCCCGCGGGCCTACGACGTGCTGGCCCTGCCGACCTTCAAGGTGTTCAAGGGCGGCGAGGTCGTCAAGGAGATCCGCGGCGCGCTCCCCAAGCGCAAGCTGGAGGAGCAGCTGGCCGAGTTCCTGTAACCCGGACTCACGGCCGCCGACGGCAGCGAGCACGGAAGGCCCCCAGATCACCTCTGGGGGCCTTCCGCCGCCTCAGGGGAGTCCGCTGTGGCCCCTCCCCCGCCGGGCCGCCCAGGAGCACCTGGGCGACCCGCGATGTTCCACGTGAAACATCCGGTCCGCGGGAGCGCCGGAGCACGGCGTCCCGCACGGAGAAACCGGGGCGCGTCCGGTGGTCGCCTTCGTGCGGCCCGGCGCTCGCGCCGGGTGCCGCGACCCGGGACGGCCCGCCGGACACGCCCTAGGCGCGGGACCCGCCCATCTGCGCGATGATGCGCTCCAGGTCCTCGACCGATGCGAACTCCACCACGATCTTGCCCTTGCGCTTGCCCACGTCCACCTTGACCGTGGTGTCCAGCCGGTCGGCCAGCGCGGTCGCCCACTCCTCGACGTGCGGCGGGGTGACCGCCTTGAGCGAGGCGCGGCGGGCCTTCGCCGCCTTCTCGACGTCGTGGCCGTTCTTCCGCAGCGCGACGATCTCCTCCAGGGAGCGGACCGAAAGGCCCTCCTGGACGACGCGCTCGGCGAAGCGCTCCATCTCCTCCGGCCCCTCCAGGCCCAGCAGCGCGCGGGCGTGCCCGGCGCTGATCACCCCGGAGGCCACCTTGGCGTGGAGCGTCGCGGGAAGTTGGAGCAGCCGCAGCGTGTTGGTGACGTGCGCCCGCGACTTGCCCACCCGCTGGGCCAGCTCCTCCTGGGTGGTGTCGAAGTCCTCCAGCATCTGCCGGTAGGCCGCCGCCTCCTCCAGGGGGTTCAGCTGCTGCCGCTGGAGGTTCTCCAGCAGCGCCTCGCGCAGCAGCTCCTCGTCCTTGGTCTTGCGGACCAGGGCCGGGATGACCTTCCGCTCCGCCAGCCCGCTGGCCCGGAAGCGGCGCTCCCCCATGATCAGCTCGTAGGGGTGGGACTCCCCCGGCGGCAGCTCGCGCACCACCACCGGCTGCAGCACGCCCACCTCGACGATGGAGTCGCGCAGCTCCTCCAGCGCCTCGTCGTCGAAGTGCTTGCGCGGCTGCTTGGGGTTGGGCCGGATGTCGGTGAGCGCGATCTCCTTCAGGTACGTGCCGTCCGGAATGGCCACCGGCACCACGGGGGCGGACCCGCCGTTCACCGATTCGGGAACGCTCTCGGACACCGTGGGAGCCGCCGGCGGCCCCGACGGGATGAGCGCCCCCAATCCCTTGCCCAGTCCGCGCGGTCGCTGACTCACCGGTACTTCCCTCCACACTTCTCGGTTCACGCCCGGCGGGGGCCGGGTCCACGTTCGCGGCTAGCGCTTCGCCCGGTGGGCGATCTCCCGGGCCGCGTCCAGGTAGGCGACGGCACCGCTCGAGGACGGGTCGTACGTCATCACCGACTGGCCATAGCTCGGCGCCTCGGAGACGCGGACGCTCCGCGGGATGACGGTGTCCAGGACGGTGTCCTGGAAGTGCGAGCGCACCTCGTCGGCCACCTGCTGGGAGAGGCGGGTACGGCCGTCGTACATCGTCAGCAGGATGGTGCTGACCGCCAGGCCGGGGTTGAGGTGCGACTTCACCAGGTCCACGTTCCGGAGCAGCTGGCCCAGGCCCTCCAGGGCGTAGTACTCGCACTGGATGGGGATCATGACCTCGTCGCAGGCCACCATCGCGTTGACCGTGAGCAGGCCGAGCGAGGGCGGGCAGTCGATGAGGATGTAGTCGAGGTCCGAGGTGTCGTACGCCGCGAACGCGCGCTTGAGGCGCGCCTCGCGGGCCACCAGGGAGACGAGCTCGATCTCCGCGCCCGCGAGGTCGATGGTGGCCGGGGCGCACAGCAGGCCGGGGATGTCCGGGACCGGCTGGGCCAGCTTGCGGATCTCCTCGTCCTCGACCAGGCAGTGGTAGATCGAGCGGGTCTGGTTGTCGCGCTCCATGCTCAGGGCGGTGGAGGCGTTGCCCTGCGGGTCGAGGTCGACGACCAGGACGCGCTGCCCGTGCATCGCCAGGGCCGCGGCGATGTTGACCGTCGTGGTGGTCTTGCCGACGCCGCCCTTCTGGTTGGCGACGCTGATCACCCGACAGGACGCCGGGCGGGGCCAGATCTCCTCCTGGCCCCGCGTGGCCATGGCGGCCTGGGCGGCACGGGCGAGAGGGGTCGTGTGGGTGTCCGACGTTTCACGTGAAACATCGAGCAGGTCGCCGTAGAGGGATGTTTCACGTGAAACATCGGGGTCATTGTGGGGCACGAATGAGTTCACCTCTTCCGTCCGCGCTTCTTCTTGCCGCCCCGCGTCTTCGACGGGGGCGAACCACCGTCGGATGTCACCGTGACGCGAACGACCGTGGTAGCGGGATCGACTTTACCCCGGCCCACCCGGATCACATCGCTAACACTGGGCCGCAGTTTTGAAACGTCTTGTTCGGCGGCGGCCAGCTCGGCCTCCGCCTGCTCGCCCTTGAGCGCCAGCAGGCTGCCGCCCTTGCGCAGCAGCGGCAGCGACCAGTCGGCCAGCCGCGGCAGCGGGGCGACCGCCCGCGCGGTGACGAAGTCGGTGAGGAGTTCGCCGTGCGCCTCCTCCGCCCTCCCCCGCCGCACCTCGACGTTGGGCAGGTCCAGGATCTCCACGGCCTCGTTCAGGAAGACCGTCCGGCGCAGCAGCGGCTCCAGCAGGGTCATGCGGATGTCCGGACGGACCAGGGCCAGCACCAGTCCGGGCAGGCCCGCGCCGGAACCGATGTCCACGACCTCCGCCCCCTCGGGGAGGAGCTCCTCGACCACCGCGCAGTTGATGACGTGCCGCTCCCACAGGCGGGGCACCTCGCGCGGGCCGATCAGTCCGCGCCGCACACCGTCGTCGGCGAGCAGCTCGGCATAACGGCGGGCCTTCGGCAGGGCGTCGCCGAAGATCTCCGCCGCCCCGGCCGGGGGTTCCGGCAACACGGCACCGGACTCCTCAGCGCCCGCGGTCATCGGTCACCACCGCCCATCTTTCATCGTCCATCGTCATCGCCACTTCCAAGAGACCGCAAGAGACCGCAAGAGGTCGTAGCCGCACCCGACGGATGCAGACAGCGGAGGGAAAGACCCCCACCGATCCTACGCGTCCACCGCCCCGGAGTTTCACGTGAAACATCGCGGCGGCGCCGTTTCACGTGAAACATGACGCCTCTCCGGGGGCGTGGGCGGCGGGCGCCTCCGCCGGGGGATTCGGTGTTTCACGTGAAACACCGAATCCCCAAGGGGACTTGTCGACACCTCGACCCGCAGGTGGCCCCGCCGCCGGAAGGCGGCCCTTTCTTCCTCTGGAGCACCCGCCCCTGGGATCCGGGACGCGGGGTCGCCCTCCTTCTCTCCTGAGGCCGGAGGGCACGGTTCTCCGACCATCGGCGACGGGACCCCGTGCACGCACACCCCGCCGCCCACCGCGTTGGAGTCGGGGGGACATGCGCGCGCCCTCACGGGAGCGCCCCTCCCCTCGCCCCGGATCGCGGACGCCCTGCGGCGGGCAGCCGCGGCCGGGTGGGAACCGCGGGGTGCCCCACGGCGGGCTCCCCGGCGCGGGCGTGCGCGCGCCCTCACGGGAGGCCCCTCCCCCGGATCGCGGACGCCCCGTGGCGGGCATCCTCGGACGGACAGGAGCCCCGGGCCGGTGGTCTACGGGCCACAGGCACCGGGCCCGGGGGGCGCCTCCGCGGGCGTGCGCGGCCGGAACTGCGGACCCGGGGGCGACGAGCACCGGGTGCCCGCGGCCACCCCTCGCCCCGGGCGGGCGGGAACAGGATCCGCGGCCCACGGGCCACTGCCGCCCGGGGCCTCGGGAAGCATCTCTCCCCGGCTCCGCCGGCGCCCTGCGGCAGGAACTCAGGGGTGTCTCACGGCGGGCTTCCCTGGGCGGGGGTGTACAGCCGGAAGTACGGTCCCAGGGGCTAGGCGAGCGCCGGCACCGCAGGGGGCCCAAGCTGAGGGGGCGGGGACTTGTCGACATGCGGGTTAGGGGATTCGTGGTTTCACGTGAAACGCGGGCATGCGAAAGGGGCGGTGTTTCACGTGAAACACCGCCCCTGCTTCGGCTTGCGCGGTCTACGGGACCGGGTGGACCACCACGTAGCGGTTGGGCTCCTCGCCCTCGGACTCGCTGCGCAGGCCCGCGGCCGCGACCGCGTCGTGGACGACCTTGCGCTCGAACGGGGTCATCGGCTCCAGCTCGTACGCGTCGCCGGTCTCCTTGACCTTCTGCGCGGCGTCGGCGCCGACCTGGAAGAGCTCCTTGCGGCGCCCCTCCCGGTACCCGCCGATGTCCAGCATCAGACGGCTGCGCTCACCGGTCGCCCGGTGCACCGCCAGCCGGGTCAGCTCCTGGAGGGCCTCCAGGACCTCGCCGTCCTCGCCGATCAGCTCGTCGAGGGTGGCCCCGACCACGGAGACCATCGCACGGTCGCCCTCGACGTCCATGTCGATGTCGCCGTCGAAGTCCGCGATGTCGAGAAGTCCCTCGATGTAGTCCGCGGCGATGTCGCCCTCGTTCTCCAGGGCCTCGATGTCGATAGGCGCCTCAGCCACCGCTACTCCACCGCTTCCTTCCTGGCTCGCTGTCACGGCGTTCCCGTCTCCTGTTCCCGCGTTCGGTACGCAGCTCGCTAGCGGGGCCCGCCACCGGTGCGCTTGGAGCGAGACTGCTTCTTGGGCTGCTTGCGTTCGATCTTAGGCTGTTCCACGGGCTGCGGCGCGGATTCGGGCTGCTTCTTCTTGCGCCCCAGCATCCCCTTGGCCGAGCCGTTCGTGTTGGCGGCCTTGGCGTCCACGGCCTCGCCCGGCGCGGGCTGGTTGCGGTACAGGAAGTGCTGCTGCACCATCGTCCACACGTTGGAGGTGACCCAGTAGATCAGCACGCCCACGGGCATCATGAGGCCGAAGAGCCCGAAGAGGGGCGCCATGTACATCATGATCTTCTGGGTCTGCATCATCGGGTTGTCGGGCATCTGCGCGACGCTGCGCTTCATGCTCTGGCGCATGGTGAGGAACGTCGTGGTGCCCATGACGACACAGGAGATCGCGATGACGACCTTCGCCATGATGGCGTTGGTGGCCCCCAGGGCCAGCAGCTCCTCCGAGGAGCTGTTGAAGTGGGCGGCGATGGGGGTCCCGAAGACCAGGGCCTGGCGGGCGCTCTCCACCAGCTCTTCGGTGAAGTTGTAGCGGACGTTGCCCTCGGCCACGCTGCGGAGCACGTTGAACAGGGCGAAGAAGACCGGCATCTGCAGCAGCAGGGGCAGACAGCCCATGAGCGGGTTGGTGCCGCTCTCCCGGTACAGCTCCATCGACTCCCGCTGGAGCCGCTCCTTGTCGTGCTTGTAGCGCTCCTGGAGCTTGCGCAGCTTGGGCTGGATCTCCTGCATCTTGCGCTGCGTGTTCATCTGCTTGACGAACAGCGGCACCATGAGCAGGCGCATCAGCATGGTGAGCAGCACGATGGACAGGCCCCACGCCCACCCGCTGTCGGGGTTCAGGCCGATCAGGCCCAGACCCGCGTGGATCTGGACCAGAATCCAGCCGACGATGTTGTAAAGCCAGTCCAGCACCGGCCAACTCCTATGTGCTTCGGTTCAGCTACTGGTCCCCGGGAGCGTGGCCGGTGGACCCGGCGCCGCCCGCAGACTCCTCGGACTCCTGGACCCGTCCCCGCGGTGGGGGGACCGGGTCGTAGCCACCCCTGGTGAAGGGGTGGCAGCGGGCGATGCGCCGGATGCCCAGCCACAGCCCGTACAAGGCACCGTGCGTGCGCAGGGCCTCGACGGCGTACGCGCTGCACGAAGGGTAGAAGCGGCAGACGGGCGGCAGGAGCGGGCTGATGAAGCGCTGGTATCCCCGGATGGGGAGGATCAGCGCACGCGCGAACACCGTCGGTTCGTGCTGGGTCATCGGTCCGTCCACCGTTCTCCGCCCTCTGTGGCCGGGCGGCCGCCTTCCGTGTCGCTCTTCGCCGGTTCCGGCGCCGAGGGGCCACCGCGTCCTCGTCGACGGCGCGCCGGCCCCTTGGGCCGGGGCCGCATCGCCGAGGCGATGGCGCCGTCCAGCTGCGCGCCCAGGTCCTCGTACCGCGCGGTGGCAGCGGAGGGTTTGGCACGCACTACCAGCAGGCTACCGTTTGGCAGTTCGGACAGCCGTGGCCGCATCAGGTGCCGCAGCCGTCGCTGGACGCGCTTGCGCACCACGGCCCCGCCGACCGCCTTGCTCACGATGAATCCGACGCGCGGGGGTTCCCCTACCGGCAACGCCTCCGGTCCGGCGGTGGTTCCCCCGGCCCTCGGCGGTGGGAGGTAGACCACGGCGAGGTCGTCGCGGGACGAACGGCGTCCGGAGCGCATGGCGGAGCCGAACTCGGTGCTGTGGCGCATCCGGTTCTCCGGCGACAACATCGGTGCCTCCCATGACAAAGGGACCGGCCGGCGCAAGGCCGGACGGTCCCGAAGAACGTGGGGCTGTGCGTGGCCTAGTGGCTCACGGTCAGCGCGGCGCGTCCCTTGCGGCGACGCGAGGCGATGATGGCGCGACCGGCGCGCGTACGCATGCGCAGCCGGAAGCCGTGGACCTTCGCGCGACGCCGGTTGTTCGGCTGAAACGTACGCTTGCTCACTACTGGCTCCAGGGGCGTGTCAGGAAAGTACTACGACAGGACCCCCAGGATATGCGGGGCCGCAGAGTGCCATGGCCGCGTGCACGCCGTCACCGGGACAGGCGTGGGCAGAATCGTCGGCATAAGCATAAAGAAGATACGACCCGGTCCGGGCGCGGTCAAATCAGGCGGGGTCGCGGGGGGTGTGTCCTCGCTCTCGCCCTCTTCACGGAGGGCCCGGGGGGCGGGGGACAAGTCGACAGGGAGACCTGTGGACAGATCGTCGTCCACAGGCGTGTGAGACTTCCACAACCCCCCACCCCTGTGGATAACCTCAGCCTGTGGATAACTCTCCCCACGACCGGCGCCACCACCCCGGCGCCCTGCACGGCATCGCCTTGCACACAGCCTGACCTGCATATTGTGGATAACTCTGCGAGGAGCCCACAGATCTGCCATCCTGTGGATAACCCTGTGGACAACCTGTGGACAACCGGCGCGGGCTGTGGATACCGGGAGGCGGCCGACACCCCGCCGACCGGCGGGCCCCGAAGTTTTCCACAGGCCCGTGCCGACCTTCACACCGGACATTCCGCCCACCCTGCCCCGGCAGTACCACGGGGGGAGGACAATGGAGAGCCGCCCTGCGCCGCCCCCGAGCCGACGGGGGCATCCGCGTACGCCCCCGTCCCCTCCTCCACCCGCACGAACAGACCCGTACCGAAGGGACAGCAACATGGCAGGTCGCCTTGGCTGACGCACAGGTCAACCTCGCAGCTGTCTGGTCCAGCGTGCTGGACGGGATCGACAACGACTCCCTGCCCGCGCACCAGCGCGCCTGGCTGCCCCAGACCCGGCCCCTGGGTCTGATCGAGGACACGGCGCTGATCGCGGCGCCCAACGAGTTCACCAAGAAGGTGCTGGAGAGCCGCCTCTACCCGGCCATCAGCAAGGCGCTCTCCGCCCACCTGGGACGGGACATCCGGGTCGCGGTGACGGTCGACCCCACCGCGGTGCCCACCCCGCCGCCCCCGCCCGCGGCGGCGCACCCCTACCCCCCTTCCCCGCGCGACACCGACGGGGCGGCCGGCACCCGCCCCGAGCCCCCGGCACAGCACGGCGGCGCCCCCGCGCTGTTCGACCAGGGCTCCGTGCCCGAACCCCCGCGGGAGCCGCGGGGCGGACACCACCGCCCCACCGCGCCCGAGCGCGCCTACGGCCGGCACGCCGCCCTGCCCCCCGAGGCCGACCTGCTCGGCTCGGGCCCCGACGCCTACTCGCACCCGGGCGCGCCCGGGCACCCCGCCGACACCGCTCCCCCGCGGAGCGACTCCTTCACCCAGGAGGAGCTCCAGTACGGCGATCCGGCCCCCTGGGCCGCCGCGGCCGCTCCGCCCCGGCGGCAGCCGCAGCAGCCCCGGCAGACCACCACTCCCCCGCTGTGGGAGCAGCCCGTCCACTCCGCCCCCGTCCCGGAGGACTCCTCCTGGGGGCGCTCGGCCTGGCCCGCCGAGGACCCGGGCTGGGAGCGCCCCAACCGCTGGGAGACGCCCGAGCCGCAGGCGCCCGCAGCCCCGGCCGCGGAGGAGCCGGAGCCCGCCCCTGCCCCCGACCTGCCGCCGCCCCCCGAGGCCGACGCCGCCGGCGCGCCCGAGCCGCAGGACATCCCGGCACCGGCTCCGAAACCGGAGGCCGCGAAACCCGCCCCGGCCGCCCCGCCCGGGCGCTCCCCCGAGGTGCCGCCGGGCGAGCACGCGCGCCTCAACCCCAAATACACCTTCGACACCTTCGTCATCGGCTCCAGCAACCGGTTCGCCCACGCGGCGTCGGTGGCCGCCGCCGAGGCTCCGGCCAAGGCGTACAACCCGCTGTTCATCCACGGCGGCTCCGGCCTGGGCAAGACCCACCTGCTGCACGCCATCGGGCACTACACGCACCGGCTCTACGAGGGCTCCCGGGTGCGGTACGTCAGCTCGGAGGAGTTCACCAACGAGTTCATCAACTCGATCCGCGACGGCAAGGCCGACGGCTTCCGGCGCCGGTACCGGGACATCGACGTGCTCCTGGTGGACGACATCCAGTTCCTGGAGAACAAGGAGCAGACGCAGGAGGAGTTCTTCCACACCTTCAACACGCTCCACAACTCCGACAAGCAGATCGTCATCTCCAGCGACCGGCCGCCCAAGCAGCTGACCACGCTGGAGGACCGGATGCGCAGCCGGTTCGAGTGGGGCCTGCTCACCGACGTCCAGCCGCCCGAGCTGGAGACCCGCATCGCGATCCTGCGCAAGAAGGCGGTGCAGGAGGGCCTGGCCGCCCCGCCGGAGGTGCTGGAGTTCATAGCCAGCAAGATCTCCACCAACATCCGGGAGCTGGAGGGCGCGCTGATCCGGGTGACCGCGTTCGCCAGCCTGAACCGGCAGTCGGTGGACCTGGACCTCACCAGCCAGGTGCTGCGCGACCTGGTGCCCGGCGCCGACGTCCCCGAGGTGACGGCGGGCGCCATCATGTCCCAGACGGCGGCGTACTTCGGGCTGACGGTGGAGGACCTGTGCGGGACCTCCCGCTCCCGGGTGCTGGTGACGGCCCGGCAGATCGCCATGTACCTGTGCCGGGAGCTGACGGACCTGTCGCTGCCCAAGATCGGCCAGCAGTTCGGCCGCGACCACACCACGGTCATGCACGCCGACCGCAAGGTCCGGGCGCTGATGGCCGAGCGCCGCTCCATCTACAACCAGGTGCACGAGCTGACGAGCCGGATCAAGGACCAGTCCTCGCTGAACTGATCCCGGCCGCGCGCCCCGGGGCGGCATGTCGACACGTCCACAGGGACACGTCGACATGTCGCCCCTCCGTCGTTCTCCCCTTCGCCGCTCCCCGCCCCGGGTCTCCGATCCCAGGGCCGTGGAGGGGGGAGGAAGGCGGGGCGGGCGGGGGCGCGGGGGCCGCGGACCCCGGGTGGGCCCCGCCCGGTCGACGTGTCGACGTGTCGCTCCGTCCACCCGTCCCCTTCTCGCCCCGTTCCGCCCCCGGCGCGCCCGCCCGCCGGCCACTCGCCCGGGGGCCGCTCCTCCCCGCGCCCCTCGGAGGCCGGGGCGCACCCCTTCCTCCACAGACCCGCCCCGCCTGTGCACAACCCGCCCGGATCAGGGCCGGGAACGTTGTCCACAGGAAGTTATCCACAGGCCGCGGCTCTCCACAGGCGGTTATCCACAGGCTTATGCCCATCCTCGCCCGGGTTCGGGAGCCTGGCGAGGTGTGCGGCCGAACGTCCCCGTCCCTGCCCGGAGCTGCGTTGTCGTCCCGGTTTCCCGGCCCGGAGGAGGGCTGTTGCCCTGCCCACACCTGCGGGGACGGCCGATCTCGCCAACGAACGATGGCCTCTTTCCTGTGGACAACCCTGTGCACAGCCTTTTTGCCGGGCTTCGCCGGGAATGCGCAGGGGGTCGAAAAAAATTTTTCGCCGAGTCGGGCCGAGTTATCCACAGGAGGGGGCTCAAATCTGTGGACAACCCTGTGGATAACCTGTGGACAACTACGCCGGGGCTGTGGGTAACCCGGGGTCGCCCTGTGGACAGGGATGGGGGTCATCGGGTCACCGGACCACCGGCTGCTGTGGACAACCTGAGGAAAACCTGTGGACGGGCCTGTGGACGGACTGTGGAAAACTTGGGGACGACCCGATTCATCCACAGGACCCCGAAGTTGTGCACAGGGTTCTCCACAAGCCCTGTGGATAAAAATTCCGGTGCTGACCTGGTAAAACGAGGGTTATCCACAGTATCCACAGGCCCTACTACTACTGCGCACCTTCATTAGCCCAAGGGTGGCTTCGAAACGGCAACGCGGAAAATCTGTGGACAACTCGCCGTGACCGCCGAGACGGCCGAGGCGTCAGCGGCAGCGGGTGAATCCGGGTAACGTGGGATCTCGCCCCTGTCCTCCGCCGCCCGGCTCCGAGCGGTGACCCCTAGCAGGAGACCGCGGCCCGGCCAGCCTCGACGGATCCGGCGACGCAGCAGGTCGGAGCGCCCACCCGGCGCCCGCCCCGCACCCGTCGTCCACAGCCTGTCGATGAGTGTTGAGCCGGCCCGATCCCCACAGACATCCGTCAGCTGCAACGTTGAGGCCTTCGGCCGGGTGCGACCCGTCCGGGGCGGAAAGTGAGTCGGCAAGTGAAGTTCCGGGTCGAACGCGACGTACTGGCCGAAGCGGTCGCCTGGACCGCGCGCACACTCCCGACGCGCCCCTCGGTCCCCGTCCTCGTCGGCGTCCTGCTGGAGGCCGGCGAGTTCGACGGCCGTCAGCAGCTGCGCCTGTCCGGCTTCGACTACGAGGTCTCCACGCAGGCCGTCGTCGACGTCGACGTCGAGGAGCCGGGCACGGTCCTGGTCACCGGCAAGCTCCTGGCCGAGATCACCCGCAACCTCCCCGCACAGCCTGTGGAGATCTCCACCGACGGCTCGAAGGTCGTGGTGACCGGCGGCAGCGCCAAGTTCACGCTCACCACCATGCCGGTGGAGGACTACCCCACGCTCCCGGAGATGCCCGGTGTGAGCGGGACCGTCGGCAGCGACGCCTTCGCCGCCGCGGTCAGCCAGGTGGCGGTCGCCGCCGGGCGCGACGACACCCTGCCGATGCTCACCGGCGTGCGCGTCGAGATCGAGGGCGAGACCATCACCCTGGCCTCCACCGACCGCTACCGCCTCGCGGTGCGCGAGCTCACCTGGAAGCCGGAGGACCCGGGCCTGTCCGCGGTCGCCCTGGTCCCGGCCAAGACCCTGCACGACACCGCCAAGTCGCTCACCTCCGGCGCCGAGGTCTCCATCGCGCTCTCGGGCAGCGACGCCGGCGAGGGCATGATCGGTTTCGAGGGCGGCGGCCGCCGTACCACCACCCGTCTGCTCGACGGCGAGTTCCCCAAGTACCGCGCCCTGCTGCCGGACACCTTCAACTCCGTCGCCGAGGTCTCCCGCTCCGAGTTCGTCGAGGCCGTCAAGCGCGTCTCCCTGGTCGCCGAGCGCAACACGCCGCTGCGCCTGTCCTTCACCCCGGGCCGGCTGGTCCTGGAGGCCGGGACCGGCGAGGAGGCCCAGGCGGTCGAGGTCCTGGAGGCCGAGCTCGAGGGCGACGACATCCAGATCGCCTTCAACTCCGGCTACCTGCTCGACGGCCTCGGCGCCATCGGCACCGACGTGGCCCGCCTGAACTTCACGACCTCCACCCGGCCGTCGATCCTCACCGGGAAGCCGGCCGCCGAGGGGGCCGAGCCCGAGTACCGCTACCTGATCATGCCGGTACGACAGCCGAACTGATCCGGGCGTTGCGGCCCGGTCGGCGGCGTCCCCGACACGCCCGGCCGGGCCGTCCCGCGGTCACCATCCACGGTCACAAGAACCCGCCCGCAGACGGCGTACAAGGGGGAGCGAGAGCATGCAGCTCGGAATGGTCGGCCTGGGGAAGATGGGCGGCAACATGGCCGCCCGGCTCCGCGAGAAGGGGCACGAGGTGGTCGGCTTCGACGTCGCCTCCCCCGAGCGCGACGTCGACGACCTGAAGACCCTGGTGGCCCGGCTGGCCGCTCCCCGGGTCGTCTGGGTGATGGTCCCGGCCGGAGAGCCCACCGAGTCCACCGTCTCCGCGCTGGCCGACCTCCTGGAGGAGGGCGACCTCGTCATCGAGGGCGGCAACACCCACTACGTGGACGACCGCCCCCGCGCCGACCGCCTCGCCGCGAAGGGCATCGGCTACATCGACGCCGGGGTCAGCGGCGGAGTCTGGGGCCGCCAGAACGGCTACGGGATCATGGTCGGCGGCGAGGCCGCCGACGTCGAGCGGGCCCGGCCGGTCTTCGACTCCCTCACCCCCGACGAGGGCGGCGGCTTCGTGCACGCCGGCGCGGTCGGGGCGGGCCACTTCGTCAAGATGGTCCACAACGGCATCGAGTACGGCATGATGCAGGCCTTCGGCGAGGGCTTCGAGCTCATGGCCGCCTCCGGCATCGTGGACGACGTCCCGGGCACCTTCGAGAGCTGGCGCGAGGGCACCGTGGTGCGCTCCTGGCTGCTCGACCTGCTGTCGCGGGCGCTGGAGGAGGACCCGGACCTGTCGGGCCTGCGCGGCTACGCCCAGGACTCCGGCGAGGGCCGCTGGACGGTCCAGGCCGCCGTGGACCTGGCGGTCCCGGCCCCGGCCATCACCGCCTCGCTCTTCGCCCGCTTCGCCTCCCGCCAGGACGACAGCCCGGCGATGAAGGTCGTCGCCGCGCTGCGCAACCAGTTCGGCGGCCACGCGGTCACCAAGGCCGACGGCACCACCGCGGCCCGGGACTGACCCCGGCCCGTCCGTCCCGGACCCGCCGGGGTCCGGGACGCCCCCGGCGTCGCGCCGTGCTCCCCCGCCGCGCCCTCCCTTTCCCTTCCCACCGTCCGTTCCCCTGACCAGGAGGAAGGCCGGATGTACGTTTCCCATCTGCAACTGGCCGACTTCCGTTCCTACCCGGAGGCCCTCGTCGAGCTGGGCCCGGGCGTGAGCGTGTTCGTCGGGTCCAACGGCCAGGGCAAGACCAACCTGGTCGAGGCGATCGGCTACGTCGCCACCCTCGGCAGCCACCGCGTCTCCTCCGACACCCCGCTGGTCCGCCAGGGGGCGGCCCGCGCCATCGTGCGCGCCCGGGTGGTGCGCGACGAACGGGACATGCTGGTCGACCTGGAGATCAACCCGGGCCGCGCCAACCGCGCCCGGATCAACCGCGCCGCCGCCGGGCGTCCGCGCGACGTGCTGGGGATCCTGCGCACGGTGCTCTTCGCCCCCGAGGACCTGGCCCTGGTCAAGGGCGACCCCGGGGAGCGCCGCCGCTTCCTCGACGACCTGCTGGTGGCCCGCTCCCCGCGGATGGCGGGGGTGCGCTCGGACTACGACCGGGTCCTCAAGCAGCGCAACGCCCTGCTCAAGACGGCGTCGGGGAGGATGTTCCGGCAGCGCTCGGCCCCCGACCTGAGCACGCTGGAGGTCTGGGACGCCCACCTGGCGGAGGCCGGCGCTGAGCTGCTGGCCGCCCGGCTGGACCTGGTGGAGGCGCTGCGCCCGCTGGTCGGCGACTCCTACGCGGGGCTCACCGACTCCGGCGGCCCGGCGGTGCCCGCGTACCGCAGCTCCCTGGCCGAGGACGGCGGGGAGCCGCCGCGCGGGCGCGCGGACCTGGCCCGGGCCCTGCGCGAGGCGATGGCCGGGCAGCGCGACCGCGAGCTGCAGCGCGGGGTGAGCCTGGTGGGCCCGCACCGCGACGACCTGTTCCTGGAGCTGGGCGGGATGCCCGCCAAGGGTTACGCCAGCCAGGGGGAGTCGTGGTCGTACGCGCTCTCCCTGAAGCTGGCCGCGTTCGACCTGCTGCGGGCCGACGGCGACGACCCGGTGCTCATCCTCGACGACGTCTTCGCGGAGCTGGACACCGAGCGGCGGCGCCGGCTGGCCGAGCGGGTCCGCGACGCCGAGCAGGTGCTGGTGACGGCGGCCGTCCCGGACGACATCCCGGCGGAGCTGGACGGCGCCCGGTTCGGGGTGCGCGAGGGAGAGGTCCACGGCGAGGAGGTCGCCGGTGGCTGAGCACTATCCACAGCCTGTGGATCCTCGCCGCGGTCCGGCCCCGGCGGACCCGGGCGCCGCGGCCCGCCGTCCACAGCCTGTGGACGGCCGCGCCGACCTCCCCGCCGGACCCCGCTCCCCCGCCGCCCCGGAGGGGCGGCCCGCCCCGGCCGCTTCCGGGGCCGACCTCGCCCGCCAGGCGCTGGCGCGCGCCCGGGCCGAGGCCCGCGACCGCGGCGCCATCCCCCGCGGCACCGGGTCGCGCCGCCGTGGCCGGTTGCGGTCACGCAACGAGCCGCAGATGTTCGGCGACGCGGTGAGGACCTGGCTGATCGAGCACGGCTGGCAGGAACAGGTCGCCATCGGCGGCGTCTTCGGCCGCTG
This sequence comes from Nocardiopsis sp. MT53, assembly GCF_019598965.1. Classification (NCBI taxonomy): domain Bacteria; kingdom Bacillati; phylum Actinomycetota; class Actinomycetes; order Streptosporangiales; family Nocardiopsidaceae; genus Nocardiopsis; species Nocardiopsis sp. MT53. The sequence goes on from NZ_CP080599.1 coordinate 2,099,620, forward strand.
GTCGGAGATCGTCGGCGAGTTCAACGCCCGCAGGCTGCGGCCGGAGAGCTATTCCGAGGGCGAACTCGTCCTGGTCGCCGACTCCCCGACGATGGCGGCGCACGCGCGTTCGATGGTCCGGGACCTGATGCGCCGGCTCAACGAGGAACTGGGCGACGGCACCGTCGTCTCCATCAAGATCAAGGGCCCCGGTTCCCGTCGGCGTTGAGTCCCCCGGTGGTCCGCGCGGCGGGCCCGGCCGTCCACAGGCTGTGGATATCCGCAGGTGGAGATGGTTGTGCGGGGGCGCACGGGGTAGGTGCCCGGTGGTGTCCACCGGTGTGACGGGGCGGGCGCGGGGGAATCGGAACCGAACCCTCCCCCAAGGCATCTGAAGCGCCCCCGGAACTCCGAAGAGCCCCTCCCGTGTGTGGGGAGTCGTCTCCCTCCCCGAACGTTCGTTGTGATGCGGCACAGGGCCGCCAATGCCACTTTGTCGTACCGCGCGGGGTATCATGGAGACGGTTCTTCAGACGCCTGTAGCCGGTATCACGCCCCCAAGAGAGGGTGGGCGGACGGACCGTGCGGCGAACGGTGATCCCCCAGGTGTCGCGGTATCCCCGACCCTGCGGTCCCCGTGCCGTCGGCCCGTCGTCATCCGCTCGGCCGCGGTCGGCAGGCGTCCCCAGCAGGAGGGTGTACCCACTTGGCCTACGACGCTCGATCAATCACGGTTCTGGAGGGGCTTGAAGCGGTTCGCAAGCGCCCCGGGATGTACATCGGTTCCACCGGGGAGCGCGGCCTTCACCACCTCGTCTACGAGGTGGTCGACAACTCCGTCGACGAGGCGATGGCGGGCCACGCCGACGCGATCGAGGTGACCCTGCTGGCCGACGGCGGCGTGCGGGTGGCCGACAACGGCCGCGGCATCCCCGTCGACCTCCACCCGGTGGAGAAGCGCCCGGCGGTCGAGGTCGTCCTCACCACGCTGCACGCGGGCGGCAAGTTCGACGGCAAGTCCTACGCGGTCTCCGGCGGCCTGCACGGCGTCGGCGTGTCCGTCGTCAACGCGCTGTCCACCGCCCTGGACGTCGAGATCCGCCGCGAGGGCCACGTCTGGCGCCAGCACTACGAGATGACCGCCCCGACGGGCGAGCTCGTCAAGGGCGAGGCCACCGACGAGACCGGCACCCAGATCACCTTCTGGCCCGACGGCTCGATCTTCGAGACCACCACGTTCTCGTACGAGACCCTGTCCCGTCGCCTGCAGGAGACGGCGTTCCTCAACAAGGGGCTCGCCATCACCATCCGCGACGAGCGGCCCGACCACACCGACGGCGGGCCGACGGTCAACACGTTCCACTACGAGAACGGCCTCTCCGACTTCGTCAGCTACATCAACGCCAAGAAGGAGCCGGCGCACGCGTCGATCATCTCCTTCGAGGAAGAGGGCGAGGGGATGTCGGCGGAGATCGCCATGCAGTGGAACCACTCCTACACCTCGTCGGTGCACACCTTCGCGAACGTGATCAACACGACCGAGGGCGGCACCCACGAGGAGGGCTTCCGCTCGGCGCTCACCACCATCGTCAACCGGTACGCCCGCGACCAGAAGCTGCTGCGGGAGAAGGACGACAACCTCACCGGCGACGACATCCGCGAGGGCCTCACCGCCATCATCTCGGTCAAGCTCGCCGAACCGCAGTTCGAGGGCCAGACCAAGACCAAGCTCGGCAACACCGAGGCCAAGTCCTTCGTCCAGAAGGTCACCAACGAGCACCTGCGCGACTGGTTCGAGCGCAACCCCGGCGAGGCCAAGGACATCGTGTCCAAGGCCAGCCAGGCGGCCCGCGCCCGCATCGCCGCCCGCCAGGCCCGCGACCTCACCCGCCGCAAGACCCTCCTGGAGTCCACCTCCCTCCCCGGCAAGCTGTCCGACTGCCAGTCGACCAACCCGGAGGAGTGCGAGGTCTACATCGTGGAGGGCGACTCCGCGGGCGGTTCCGCCAAGGGCGGCCGCAACCCGAACAACCAGGCCATCCTGCCCATCCGCGGCAAGATCCTGAACGTCGAGAAGTCCCGCATCGACCGCATCCTCAAGAACAACGAGGTCCAGGCGATCATCACCGCCCTGGGCACCGGCATCCACGAGGAGTTCGATGTCGAGAAGCTGCGGTACCACAAGATCATCCTGATGGCCGACGCCGACGTCGACGGCCAGCACATCCGGACCCTGCTGCTCACCCTGCTGTTCCGCTTCATGAAGCCGCTGGTGGAGCTGGGCCACGTCTACCTGGCCCAGCCCCCGCTGTACAAGATCAAGTGGGACCAGCGCGGCACCGACGCGAGCTACGCCTTCTCCGACGCCGAGCGCGACCGGGTGATCGAGGCGGGCATCGCGGCGGGCAAGAGGGACCCGCGCCCGCGCGACATGGTGCAGCGCTTCAAGGGCCTGGGCGAGATGAACGCCAGCGAGCTGTGGGACACCACCATGGACCCCGACCGCCGCGTCCTGCTCCAGGTCAGCCTGGAGGACGCGGCCCAGGCCGACGAGATGTTCAGCGTGCTCATGGGGGAGGACGTCGAGTCCCGGCGCGCCTTCATCCAGCGCAACGCCAAGGACGTCCGCTTCCTGGACATCTAGGGACCGGGCCCGGGCCGTGTCCCGGGCAGTGAACCGAGCTCAACGAAGCTTCGTAGAAGGGATCGACATCCGTGACGGATGCGAACAACCCGGACGCCCCTGAGGGAGCGGAATCCTCCGTGGAGGAGCTGGAACGCGTCACCGACCGCATCGAGCCGGTCGACATCCAGGTCGAGATGCAGCGCAGCTACCTCGACTACGCGATGTCGGTCATCGTCGGCCGCGCCCTGCCCGACGTCCGCGACGGGCTCAAGCCCGTCCACCAGCGCGTGCTGTACGCGATGTACGACGGCGGCTACCGCCCCGACCGCGGGTTCTTCAAGTGCGCCCGCGTCGTCGGCGACGTGATGGGCAACTACCACCCGCACGGCGACAGCGCCATCTACGACACCCTGGTCCGGCTGGCCCAGTGGTGGTCCATGCGCATGCCGCTGGTCGACCCCAACGGCAACTTCGGCTCCCCGGGCAACGACCCGGCGGCCGCCATGCGGTACACCGAGTGCAAGCTCGCCCCGCTGGCCATGGAGATGCTGCGGGACATCGACAAGGAGACCGTCGACTTCCGGCCCAACTACGACGGCCGCTCCTCCGAGCCCGTCGTGCTGCCGGCCCGCTTCCCGAACCTGCTGGTCAACGGCTCCTCGGGCATCGCGGTCGGCATGGCCACCAACATCCCGCCCCACAACCTGCGCGAGGTCGCCGAGGGCGTCGACTGGTACCTCGACAACCCCGAGGCCTCGGACGAGGACCTGCTCGACGCGCTCATCGCGCGGATCAAGGGCCCCGACTTCCCGACCCGCGGCCTCATCGTGGGCAAGCGCGGCATCGAGGAGGCGTACCGGACCGGGCGCGGCTCCATCACCATGCGCGCCGTGGTCGAGGTCGAGGAGGACAAGCGGGGCCGCCAGACCCTGGTCGTCACCGAGCTGCCCTACCAGGTCAACCCGGACAACCTCGCGCTGAAGATCGCCGACCTGGTCAAGGACGGCAAGGTCAACGGCATCGCCGACGTGCGCGACGAGAGCAGCGGCCGCACCGGCCAGCGCCTGGTCATCGTGCTCAAGCGCGACGCCGTCGCCAAGGTCGTGCTCAACAACCTGTACAAGCACACCCAGCTCCAGGAGACCTTCGGCGCCAACATGCTGGCGCTGGTCGACGGGGTGCCGCGCACCCTGCGCCTGGACCAGATGATCCGGCACTGGGTCAAGCACCAGATCGAGGTCATCGTCCGGCGCACCCGGTACCTGCTCCGCAAGGCCGAGGAGCGCGCCCACATCCTGCGCGCGCTGCTCAAGGCCATGGACCGGATCGACGAGGTCATCGCCCTCATCCGCTCCAGCGCCTCCGCCGACGACGCCCGCACCGGCCTCATGGGCCTGCTGGACATCGACGACGTCCAGGCCCGCGCCATCCTCGACATGCAGCTGCGCAAGCTGGCCGCCCTGGAGCGCAACCAGCTCACCGCCGAGTACGACGAGCTCATGGCGCAGATCGCCGACTACACCGACATCCTGGAGTCGGACACCCGCCAGCGGACCATCATCCGCGAGGAGCTGGGCGAGATCGTCGACAAGTACGGCGACGAGCGGCGCACGCACATCATCCCGTTCGAGGGCGACATGCGGATGGAGGACTTCATCGCGGAGGAGGACGTGGTCGTCACGATCACCCGCGGTGGGTACGCCAAGCGCACGCGCATCGACAACTACCGGGCGCAGAAGCGCGGCGGCAAGGGCGTGCGCGGGGCGCAGCTCAAGCAGGACGACATCGTCCAGCACTTCTTCGTCACCACCACCCACCACTGGATCCTGTGCTTCACGAACCAGGGCCGGGTGTACCGGACGAAGGCGTACGAGCTGCCCGAGGCCGCCCGCGACGCGCGCGGCCAGCACGTCGCCAACCTGCTGCCGTTCCAGCCGGGCGAGGAGATCGCCCAGATCATGGCGCTGCGCGACTACGAGGCCGCGCCGTACATGGTCCTGGCCACCCGCGAGGGCCTGGTCAAGAAGTCCCGGCTGGAGGACTTCGACTCGGCGCGTTCGGCGGGCATCATCGCGATCAACCTGCGCGAGGGCGACGAGCTGATCGCCGCCCGCCTGGTCTTCGGCGACGACGACCTGCTGCTGATCTCCAGCGACGCCCAGGCGATCCGCTTCCCCGCCTCCGACGAGTCGCTGCGCCCGATGGGCCGGGCGACCAGCGGTGTGATCGGCATGCGGTTCCTGGAGGGCGACTACCTGCTGAGCATGGACGTCATCCGGCCCGGGGACGGGTCCACCGACGTCCTGGTCGCCACCGAGAACGGCTACGCCAAGCGGACCCCCTCCGACCAGTACCCGGTGCAGAACCGGGGCGGCAAGGGCGTGCTGACCGCCAAGGTGGTCGAGGCCCGCGGCAAGCTGGTGGGCGCGCTCATGGTGGACCCGGAGATCGACGAGGTCTTCGCGATCACCTCCGCCGGCGGTGTCATCCGCACCGGCGCCGCCGAGGTCAAGCAGTCCGGCCGCACCACCATGGGCGTCCGGCTGATGAACCTCGACAAGGGCAACAAGATCGTCGCCATCGCCCGCAACGCCGAGGCCGGTGACGCCGAGGAGGAGCTGGAGGCCGCCGAGGGCGACACGGTCGAGGAGACGGTCGCGGCCGAAGGCGAACCCGAGGCCTAGACTGCGCGTTAAGTCCCGATAGGACCCGTGGGGGTACGGACCATCCCCGCGGGTCCAGGTCGCTTCAACCACCCGCTCTCAAGGAAAGTCCAGCGGAACGTTTCTATGTCTGACAACCAGCGGAACACCACCACGAACGACACCGCTCCCGCAGGGGACGTGGAGACGACCGACACGGCCCTGGAGGGCGGCGGAGAGGCGGCCACCATGACGGAGACCCCGGGCGGTTCCGAGCCCCAGGAGGCTGCGGCGGGCAAGGCGACGCTCAGCAGCCGCAAGGCGCACCTGACCGTGTCCCGCGTGGAGCCGTGGTCGGTGATGAAGTTCAGCTTCGTCGTGTCGTTGGTGTGCTTCATCATCCTGTTCGTCGCGATCGCCGTGATCTACGTGACCCTGTCCATGCTGGGCGTGTTCGACGAGCTGACGAACATGATCACCGCCCTGCTGGAGGGCGACGGCGGCGGCGAGGACGAGCTGGGCCTCAACCCCGCCGCGTGGTTCTCCCCCGGCCGGGTGCTCGGCTACACGGGTGTGGTCGGGGCGCTGAACATCGTGCTCATCACCGCCCTGTCGACGGTGGGCGCCATGGTCTACAACCTGGTCGCGGACCTGGTGGGCGGGCTGGACATCACCCTCTCCGAGGCCGAGTAGCGATCCTGCCCCGGTGGGCCCGGACCCTTCGGGGGCCGGGCCCGCCGGCGTTCCGGCGGGTGTTCGGAGCACTCACCGCAGCCGGTAAAATCGAAGGTGAAGAGGGCCGCGCGTGCCGCGTCCCGGCTTCACCCCGCCCCCGGATACCGGTTCGCCCCGGTCCCCCGGATGCGGTAGAGTTCCACACGGAACAAGGGCGTATAGCTCAGTCGGTTAGAGCGCATCCCTGATAAGGATGAGGCCCCAGGTTCAAGTCCTGGTACGCCCACACTGTCTGCACAGTCGAGAGCCTTGCTCCTCCACCCGGAGGGCAGGGCTCTTTCCCTTTTCCGCGCCGCCCGGGCGCGGGGACCTTCGCGGCGCCCCGGCCTGAACCCCTGCTCCCGGCGGGTGCGGCGCCGGGTCGACAACGCGTCGAATCGCCATGTCGACCCGGATCCGGCGGTCCGCCCCGGTCCGGGCGGCCGGTGTCCGGTCACTCCCCGCCGGAGCGCAGGTCCACCACGACCCAGTCGCCGCCGTTGTTGACGACGAGGCACGTGTAGTCGGTGGGCACCTCCGAGTCGTAGAAGTCGCCCGATTCGACGCTGCCGGCGACCTCGTACTGCCACAGGTCCTCGTCGTCATCGTCGACCGCGGTGACCTCGGAGGACGCGCCGAACTCGACGGAGCCCGGCGGCTCCGCGTCCCGGCTGATGTGGTTCTCGCACTCGGCCCGGGCGTTCTCGGCGGTCGGCTCGGAGCCGCCGCAGCCGGTGAGGGCCAGGACCGCGAGGAGGGCTGCGTGGGCGAAGCGGGTGGGGCGCATGGTGTTCCGATCGGGCGAAGTGCGTTCTGGGAGGGGAGACGCCCGCTGTCACGCGGTGGTTCACCTGTTCGAAGGCGCGGTCCCCGGTCGGAGGGGGTCGTGCCGCCGCGTCCGCCGCCGCTCCGCCTATGCCGCCGGGGTGCGCGGAGAGGTCATCCGCCGCAGGACGACCCCGAGGACCCGGTCGTCCGGGACGGGTCCCCACACCCGCGAGTCCGTGCTGTGGCCGGTGTTGTCGCCCAGGACCACCAGGTGCCCCGGGGGCACCGTGCCGCCCCTGGCGGGAACGGAGGCGGGGACGGGGTCGCCGGGCAGCGCCGCGACCCGCTTGACCACCCAGGGCGGTACGGAGCCCATGATCAGGGCGAGGTCCCGGAGGTCGCCCGTGTCGGGCCGGCCCAGGACGGCCACGTCACCCACGCGCAGCCGCTTCGCGGGGACCCTGCGCACGAGCACCCGGTCGCCGTGGTGGAAGGCGGGCTCCATGCTGTGCCCGACCACGTCCACGGCGACCAGCGTGCGGTTGGCCCACAGGAGCAGGGCGAGCGGGGCCGCCGCCGCGATCCCGGCGGCGGCGAGGAGCACCGCCGTCACGGCCGTGCCGCCTTCCGGAGCGGTTCGGGCGCGGTCACGGTCATGGGCGGTGCTCCTCGGCGGCCGAGCGGGTCAGCAGGGCCTGTAGTAGGTGCAGGTGACGGGGGTGCTGCCGGGCGGGTCGCAGCAGTAGCGGCGGATGCAGGGGGAGGTCACCGGCGCGTACTGGTACCAGCAGTAGGGATTGGCCGCCGCCTTGGTCTTGGGGACGATGCGGGCGAGCAGCCGGTCGCCCAGGGAACCGATCATGGGGTCCTCTCCGGTCGTTGCGGTCGGGGGGTCAGCAGGGGCGGTAGGAGGTGCACTGGACCCCGACGTGCCCGCCGATGTTGCAGCAGGTGCGCCGGATACAGGGGGAGCTGATGGGGGCGTACTCGTACCAGCAGGAGGCGGCGCCGGCCGCGGTCCTGGGGACGACGCGGGCGAGCAGCCGGTCGCCCAGCCTTCCGATCTTCCCGAACATGACACTCCGTTTCCGGGCCACGGCTCCGCGGCCCCGTACCGGGCCTCCGGTGTGCCCCGGAGGCCGACGACCACGGTAGGGAGGCCGGATACATCCGGGATACACGTGAGATACACGCGGGGGCGGGCACCGGCCCGCCCGGCCGTCCCACCGGGCTGCGAGCATCCCGTGTATGCGACACGACGACACCCCCGCGGGCGGCGGGGGCGCGGCCGCCCTCCCGGCCGCCCCGGAAGAACTGCTGGAACTGCTCGCGGAGCGGTTCGAGGCGCTCGGCGACGAGCGCGGCGCGGAACTGGCCGAGGACCTGTACGAGCGCTCCCCCGCGGTGATGCGGGAGCTGGCCGGGCACGTCTCCGGCGCGGGCGACCCGGAGGCCGCGTCCCTGGTCGAGGCCCTGTGGACCGCCCTGGCCGACGACGGGGTCCTGGAGGCGGCCCGCTACGAGGACGGGGGGATCGCCGGGGCGGAGGCCTGGCTGCGCCGGGCCGCCGAGGCGGGGCACCCGCCCGCCATGTCCGCCCTGGCCGGCCTGCTCTTCGACCTGGGGTGGCACCCCGGAGCCGAACTCTGGTGGCGCAGGGCCGCCGCGCACGGGGACACGGGGGCCGCGGGCGGCCTGGGCTCCCTCCTGCAACGGGAGCGGCCCGCGGAGGCCGAGGAGTGGTACCGGGTCGCGGCCGACGCCGGGTCCGGGTTCCACATGTTCGTCCTGGGGAACCTCTGCCGCGGCCGGGGCCGCCTCGACGAGGCCGAGGACTGGTACGCCCGGGCCGCGGCCGCGGGCCCGCCGCGCGCCGAGGACGCCGCCTACAGCCTGGGGGTGCTGCTGGCAGTGCGCGGCCGCGCGGACGAGGCGCGGGAGTGGCTGTGCCGGGCCGTGCGGGGCGGCGTCCCCGACGCCCGGATCCACCTGGCACTGCTGGAATGCGGGAGGGGGCGGGCGGAGGAGGCCGCGGAATGGCTGCGGCGCGAGGCGGAGGAGGGCTCCTCGCGCTCGGCCGCGGCGCACCTGCTGGCCGAGTGGTCCGCCGGCGCGGGCGACACCGGCCGGGCCGACGCCTGGCGGCGGCGCGCCGACCGGGGAGGCCCCGGGGAGATGGTCCGGCTGGGGGTGCTGCTGGACGAGCACGGCCTCGCGGACGAGGCCCGGGAGTGGTGGCGGCGCGCGGGCGGGCAGGGGGACGCCCGGGTCCGGATGGACCTCGGCTCGCTCTTCCACGGCAGGGGGCTGCCGGACGAGGCGGAGCACTGGTACCGCGCCGCGGCCGAGGTGGACGACTGCGGGGCGGCGGCGATGTACCTGGGCGAGCTGCTCTGGGAGAGGGGCCGGACCGGGGAGGCGGCCGACTGGGCGCGGCGCAGCGCGGAGGAGGGGCAGCCCGGAGGGGTCCTGCTGCTCGGCCGCCTGCTGGCGGAGCTGGACCGCGCGGACGAGGCCGCGGAGTGGCTGCTCCCCGCCGCGGAGGAGGGGGTTCCGGCCGCCGGCCACCTGCTCGCCGGGCTCCTGGCCGCGCGGGGGGCGGACGCCGGGGCCGAGGAGTGGTTCCGCCGCGCGGCCGAGACGGGGACGCCGGAGTACCTGGGCGACCTCGGCGTGTTCCTGCTGGAACGGGGGCGCGCGGAGGAGGCCGAGCCATGGCTGCTCCGCGCGGTCGACGCGGCGCAGGACCCGGACCGCCTCGGTATCGGGGAACCGGGGGACCTCACCGCCCTGTACGGGCTCGGCCTGCTGTGCGCGGGGCAGGGGCGCGCCGACGAGGCGTTCACCTGGTTCGAGAGGGCCGCCGAGGCGGGCGTACCGGGGGCGGCGGACCGGTTCGCCGCCCTGCTCGACGACCGCGGGCGCACCGCGGAGGCCGCCGGGTGGCGCGACCGGGACACGGCGGCGGGGGTCTGAGGGGAGGGCCGACCGGTTCCGCCCGCCGTGTCGACAAAGCGCCGTGTCACCGTGTCGGCCTGTCCCCGTGTCGGCCCGGCGACCTGCCGATCCGGCGGCGGCCGTGCCCGCGGCCGAGAGAGAACCGCGGGGGGAGAGCACACGTCGAAAGGGCGTCGGCCTCCCGCCCCGAGCCCCTGAACCGAAAGCGAGACCCCCTTGACGCACCCGCACCCCCGACAGCGCGCGGCCGCGCCCCGTTACCGTTCACGGGTCACGGTGGCCCCGCTCGTGCGCGCCCTCGGCTTCCTCATCCCCCTCCCCCTCATGGCGGTCGCGTCGCTCGGCTACATCAATTTCGAGTTCTGGCAGGCGACCTTCTACGTGTTCCTGGCACTGGGGATCGGGCTGCTGCTCAGCGCCCTGGTCTCGCGGGTGGCCTCGGTCCGCGTGGAGGTGCGCGACGGTGTCCTGACCCTGTCCAAGGTGCCGCTCGCGGAGGTGCTGCTGCTGGGGATGGGCGAGATCCCCGAGAGCGAGCGCCTGCGGCTGCCCGTCGCGGAGATCTCCTACGCGGGTTCGGCCCGCTTCCGGCTGCGCGACATCACGCTGCGCACGGACGGGAACTTCACCAAGCGCCGCGCCGGCGGGGGCATGGAGTTCGTGACCCGGGACGGCCGGTACCTGGTCGCCCGGGTCAAGGACGCGGACGGCCTCAAGCACGCCCTGCTGGCGCACGGCATGCACCCCGCCGCCCTCCAGGCGCCCTTCCCAGCGGGGATCGGGAGCCCGGAGACGGTCCGCGAGCAGCGCGCGTACCACCCCGGCCCCCCGGTCCCGCCGCCGTACGGCCGCTGAACCCGTCCGGAGCCGGGGGCCGGCACCCGCCGGGACCGCATGTCGACAGGGGGACATGCGGTCCCGGCGACTCATCGACGGGGCCGCCCCGAAGGGCCGCTCTCAGATCCCCGCGTAGTCGCCCCAGCCCGCCTCGCCGGACATCAGCTCCCGCCAGGTGGGCCACCGCTCCCCCGTGTGCTGCCGCAGGAGCTCCCCCGGGGTGCTGAACGGCGGCGCCTTGCCCGGGTCGGCGAGGGCCTGGTCGACGATCGCGTCGTGGAGCGCGGCGGCCGCGCGCAGGCGGGGCAGCACCGCGTGGACCCGGTCGGCGTACCCCTCGGGCAGGGCGGGGCCCTCCGGTCCCAGGTCGTAACCGGCGCCCGCGGTCACCAGGGCGATCTCGGGCCGCTTGCGGATCGCCACGTCGAAGCACAGGTGCAGGGCGACGGCGTCCCAGACCACCTCGACCCGGTCGGCGGCCACGCCCCGGTCGTGGAGGAAGGCGGCGGCCGTGTCGGCGCCGTCGATGTCGAACCGCCCGCCCCGGTCCCCGTGCGGGGTGAGGCCGATGTCGTGCAGCACGCAGCCGAGGAACAGCAGCTCGTCGTCGTAGTCGTGGCCGGGGCGCAGCCCCTGCCGCTCCCCCAGGAACCGGCCGTAGAGATAGCTGCGCATGCTGTGGTTGAAGATCGCCGGGGACTCCGTGTCGCGGGCCAGGCGCAGGGCGTCGAGCGCGAGCCCGGTACGGGGGAACGGCAGGTCGCCGTAGGTGTCCATCAGGCCTCCATCCTTCAGGTTGCCTGAAGCATACGTGAACCTTCAGCTTGACTGAAGGAGGAGTGGGGTCGGGGATCAGCCCTGAACGAAAGTGGGGTGACGGGACGACTCGGGCGCGGTAGAACGGCACGGAGACCGACGCACGACCCCGAGGAGTCCTGACCTTGACCGAGACCGAGAACCCGTTCTTCGAACCCAGCGGTCTGCCCTACGGGCTCCCCGACTTCGCGAACATCCGCGAGGAGCACTTCGTCCCCGCCTTCGAGCGCGGCATGGCCGAGCAGCTCGCCGAGATCGAGGTGATCAAGAACGACCCGGCCCCCGCCACCTTCGAGAACACCCTGGTCGCCCTGGAGCGCTCCGGCGCGATCCTGCGCCGTGTCTCGAACGTCTTCTTCACCTTCACCTCCTCCGACGCCTCCGACCGCGTCCAGGAGATCGAGACGGAGATGATGCCCCGGCTGAGCGCGCACGCCGACGCCATCACCCTCGACCGCGCCCTGTGGGAGCGGATCGAGCAGGTGACCGCCGAAGGCCCCGAGGACGAGGCGCTCCTGGAGCGCTACCGCACCGACTTCGTCAAGGCCGGCGCCCGGCTCGACGGCGACGCCCAGGAGCGGCTGCGGGAGATCAACGGCGAGCTGGCCCGGCTGTCCACCGAGTTCGGCCAGAACGGCGTGACCGCCGCCACCGAGTCCGCGCTGGTCGTGACCGACGCCGCCGAGCTGGACGGCCTGGACGGCGACCGCGTCGCCGCGGCCGCCCGCGAGGACGGCACCTACGCGCTGCCGCTGCACAACACCACCCTGCACCCCCTGATGGCCCGCCTCACCGACCGGTCCGTGCGCGAGCGCCTCTTCCGGCTCAGCGTCGACCGGGCCCCGGAGAACACGGAGATCGCCGCCCGCATGGCGGTGCTGCGCGCCGAGCGCGCCGCCCTGCTCGGCTACGCCGACCACGCCTCGCACAAGGTCGCCGACCAGACCTCCAAGACCCCCGAGGCGGTCGAGGAGCGGCTGGGCGCCATGGTCGAGCCCGCTGTGCGCAACGTCCTGCGCCAGACCGAGGAGCTGGCGGAGCTGGCCGGGCACCCGATCGAGCCGTGGGACTGGCCGTTCTACGCCGAGCAGGTGCGCCGCGACCGCTACGAGGTGGACGAGGCGGCGCTGCGCCCGTACTTCGAGCTGGACCGGGTCTACACCGACGGCGTCTTCCACGCCGCCACCGCCCTGTACGGCATCACCTTCGCCGAGCGCGCCGACCTGTCCGGCTACCACCCGGACGTGCGCGTGTGGGAGGTGTTCGACACCGACGGCTCGGGGATGGGCCTGTTCCTGCTCGACCCCTACGCCCGCCCCACCAAGCAGGGCGGCGCGTGGATGCACAACCTGGTGGAGCAGTCCGAGCTGCTGGGGCAGAAGCCGGTGGTGGTCAACAACCTCAACATCACCAAGCCGGGTTCGGGGCCGACCCTGCTCACCCCGGACGAGGTCAACACCGCCTTCCACGAGTTCGGGCACGCCCTGCACGGGCTGCTGTCGGCGGTGCGGTACCCGCGCCTGGAGGGCACCGAGGTGCCGCGCGACTTCGTCGAGTTCCCCTCCCAGGTGAACGAGATGTGGGCCAACCACCCGCAGATCCTGGCGAACTACGCCCGCCACCACGAGACCGGGGAGCCGGTGCCCGCCGAGCTCATCGAGAAGCTGGCCGCGGCCGAGCGCTACGACCAGGGCTTCGCGACGGTCGAGTACCTGGCGGCGGCGCTGCTGGACTGGTCCTGGCACCGGATCGCCCCCGGGCAGGAGGTGGACCCGGGGACCTTCGAGGCGCAGGCGCTGGAGAGGTGGGGCCTGGCCCTGGACCTGGTCCGCCCCCGCTACCGGACCGCGTACCTCCAGCACTGCTTCGCGGGCGACTACCACGCGGGCTACTACTCCTACGTGTGGAGCGAGGTCCTGGACGCCGACAGCGTGGAGTGGTTCAACGAGAACGGCGGCCTCACCCGGGAGAACGGCGACCGCTTCCGCCGGTACGTGCTCTCGGTGGGCGGCAGCGTCGACCCGATGCGCGCCACCGCCGAGTTCCTGGGCCGCGAACCGCGCCTGGAGCCGCTGCTCCGCCGCCGCGGCCTGGCCTAGGCCGTGCTCCTCTGAACCTCCGCTGCGCTGCGGCCCGACCGTCGAGCGGCGGGAGGTCCTCAACGGAGGGCCTGTGGCCGCAGACCCTCCTCGAGGACGTCTCCGCCGGGCCTCCGGAACCCCCGGCGGCGCGGGAGAGCGTTCGGAGAACAGGCACTAGGGGCTTCCGCGGGCCGGTCCCCTCCCGGGGGGACCGGCCAGGGGCAGCCGGAGGGTGAAGGCCGTGCCCTCCCCGACCGTGCTGCTCACCGCCACCGTCCCGCCGTGCAGCTCCACCAGCCCGCGCACGATGGCCAGCCCCAGGCCGCTGCCGCCGGTGCGCCGGTTGCGGGACTTGTCCGCCCGCCAGAACCGGTCGAAGACGTGCGGTAGGTCCTCCCGGGCGATGCCGACCCCGGTGTCGCTCACCCGGAGCACCGCCTCGGAGCCCGCCCGGTGCGCCTGCACGGTCACGGTCCCGCCCTCGGGGGTGTGCCGCAGCGCGTTGCCGACCAGGTTCCCCAGCACCTGGAGCAGCCGGGTGCGGTCGGCCACCAGGGTCACGTCGCGGACCTCGGAGACCAGACGCACCCCGGCCTCCTCCGCGCGCAGCCCGTGGCCCGCGACCACCTGCTCGACCAGCGGGCCGGCCTCCACGGGCTCCGGGTCCAGGCGCAGCCGCCCGGCGTCGGCCAGGGCGAGGTCCTGGAGGTCGTCGATGACCGCCTGGAGCAGCAGGGTCTCCCCCAGCAGCATCCCCATGCGGTCCGGCTCGGGGTCGACCACCCCGTCCTGGACGGCCTCCAGCCAGCCGCGCAGGTTGCTCAGCGGGGTGCGCAGCTCGTGCGACACGTCGCTCACCATGGCCTTGCGCTGTTCCTCGGCCCGCTCCAGGTGCTCGGACATCTCGTTGAACGCCTCCGCCAGGCGGCCGATCTCGCCGGAGTCGCGGACCTCCACCCGGGCCGGGCCGCCGCCCTCGCGCATCCGGTTGACGGCGTCGGTGAGCGCGTGGACGGGACGGAGCAGCCGCGTCGCCAGGGTCGTGCTCACCACCACGGTCAGCACCAGCACCAGCACCACCACCCCGCCCACGCGCAGCACGCCCTCGCGGGACAGGGAGGGCCCCGCCGCGGCGTCCTCCGCGGGGTCGTCGATGAAGAGCAGCGCGGCCGGGGCCACGTAGGGGTCGAGCTGGGCGCGGCGGGCGGCGTCCAGGCAGGGCGCCGCCTCCGGCGGCACCTCGACCCGGGACCCGGTCAGGCTCCCGGCGCCGGAGGGGTCGGGGGCGCGGGACGGTGCGGGCTCCCAGGGGTCCTGCGGGTCCTGGGGGACCTCCCACGGGACCTCCTCACCCGGTGCCGGGGCCTCCGGGGCGATGGAGGGCTCCCCGCCGGGGAGCGGCTCCTCCGCCCCGGAGTCTCCCCCCGCCCCCTCCTCGGGCGGGGCGGCGCCCGGGTCCTCCGACGGCGACACGTTGGCGGGGTCCTCCGGAGCGGCCGGGGCCCGGGCATCGTCCGCCGCCTCAGGAGGGTCGGCCGACGGGGGTCCCGTGATCACGAGGCCCCCGGTGCGGCCGTCCATGGCGTACACGAGGTCCGTCCCGGAGTCGGGCGCGCAGTCGGCGGCCAGGGCGTTCAGGTCGGCCAGGGCCTCCTCCTCGCCCCCCACCGGCCGGTCCAGGGCGTCGAGGCCGCAGTCGTCCCACATGTACGCGTCGGCCTGCTCCGTCTCGACCACGGGGCGCCCCGTCGGCCCGGTCACCGCCTCCGCCGCCACTCCGTACAGCGTCCGCAGGCAGTCCGCGCCCTGCTCCGCGTCGGCGCGCAGCAGGGCGCGCTCGTGGTCGGTCAGGGCGAAGGGGCCCACCGCCCGCGGGTCGATGCGGTCTCCGCTCCCGGCGGCCAGGGTCACGTCCACCGCCAGCGCGTCCACCACCGACGACGTCCGGGGCGGCAGCGGCGGGGCGTCCCCGGCGGCCCCCTGCGGGGGTTCCGCGGCGGGGAGGGCGGAGTCGGCGATCACGGCCCGGCCCTCGGTGGTCAGGACGATCCGGCGGCCGGTCTCCCCGGCCAGGGCCCGGACGGTCTCCTCGACCCCCTCCCACCCCCGGTGGGTCGCCGCGTAGCCGACGAGGGTGTCGTGGATGTGGGTGTCCACCGCCAGGGTCTCCCCCTGCTGGACGTTGATGGACTCCGAGGTCCGCTGCACCGACAGCCAGGCCGTCGCGGTGATCGAGCAGACCGCCACCAGGACCGAGCCCGTCAACAGGCGGAACAGCAGGCCGTGCCGGAGCGAGACCCGCCGTCCGGACCGGCTCCGCCCCGAGCGGCCCCGCCGGGCCCGCCGGCGCTCAGCGGCCACGTTCGGGCCCCACCAGCTTGTAGCCGACCCCGTAGACGGTGACCAGCCGGACCGGTCGCCGCGGGTTCGGCTCGATCTTGCGGCGCAGGTTCTTCACATGGACGTCGATGGTGCGCTCGGTGATGTACCCGCTGATCCCGTGGATCAGCTCCAGCAGCTGGGCCCGGCTCAGCACCCGGCCCGGCCGGGCGGCCAGGGCCCGCAGCAGCTGGAACTCCACCGGGGTGCACTCCACCGGCTCCCCGTCCACCAGCACCGCGTGCCGGGCCGGGTCCACGGTGATCGGCCCCGCGTTCAGCACCCGCTCCTCGTCCCGGACCGGGGTGCGCGAACGCCGCAGCAGCGTGCGCACCCGCGCCATCAGCTCGCGCGGGCTGTAGGGCTTGGTGACGTAGTCGTCGGCGCCCAGGTCGAGCCCGGCCAGCAGGTCCTCCTCCGTGGAGCGCGCGGTGAGCAGCAGCACCGCCACGTCGGACTCCGCGCGCAGCACCCGGCACGCCTCCAGGCCGCTCATCACCGGCATCATCACGTCCATCACGATCAGGTCGGGGCGGTCGCGGTGGTGCTCCTCCAGCACGGCGCGACCGTTGTGGACCACGCGGACCGCGTGGCCCTCGTGCTCCAGATAGCGCCGGATCAGCTCGGCCTGGTTCACGTCGTCCTCGGCCACCAGGACATGCGCGCACACGTGGAGGACCTCCGTTCACCGATGGGGGGAGAGGGCCCCCGACACGGACGATCGTACGGGCGCCGCCCGCCGGCGCGGCGGGGCCGGAAGAGGTCTCCCCAGGTCGGAACACAGGACGCACACGGCGGCCACACGGGTTCTTCACATTCCTCGTCCACTCTTCATGGCGTCCGGCACGGAGAGCCCGGCCGGACCACCCGACCGGATGGACCCCATGCGCCGATCCCTGATGCCCCGCGGAGCCTCCGTGGCCCTGCCCGCCCTGGCCGCCGCCGCGGCCCTGGCCGCGGCCACCGCCTGCTCGTCCGCTCCGGACTCCCCGGAGGAACCCTCCGGCACGTCCGGGCGGGCGGAGGAGCCCGCGGCACCCGAGGGCTCCTACATCGCCACGGCCGTCGGCGACGAGGTCGAGGTCCGCTCCGAGCCGGACGGCGGCGAGGTGGTGCACACCCTCGCCAGCCCGAACGACTTCGGCGCGGACCGCACCTTCCTCGTCCGGCAGGTCCGGGGCGACTGGCTGGAGGTGCTGCTGCCGGTGCGGCCCAACGGCTCCACCGGCTGGATCGAGGCCGACGACGTCGAACTCACCGCCACCGAGTTCCGCGTGGAGATCGACATGTCGGAGTTCTCCTTCACCGTCGTCGAGGGCGGGGAGGAGCTCCGGACCGGACCGATCGGCATCGGGACGAGCGAGACCCCGACACCGCCCGGTGAGTACTACTTCACCGAGCTGCTCCAACCCTCGGACCCCGGGGGCGCCTACGGCGCCTATGCCTTCGGGCTCAGCGGGCACTCCGACACCCTGGAGACCTTCGCGGGCGGGCCCGGACAGCTCGCGGTGCACGGCACCGACGACGAGTCGGGCCTGGGCGGCGAGGTCAGCCACGGCTGCATCCGCGTGTCCAACGACGACATCACCTGGATGGCCGAGCGCCTGCCGCTGGGAACCCCGGTCGAGATCACCGAATGACCGCTCACCGAGCGGACCCCCGAACACCCGACAGCGAGAACGACAAGAGGTCGACCATGCGAGTGAAGTCCCGGATGCTCATCGTCGCCGCCATGGCGGCGGCCTTCTTCGGCGCCGCCCCGGCGCTCGCGTCGGACGACGCCCCGGCCGAGCCGGCCGCCGTCGCCACCCCGGCCCCGACCCCCGGCGAGGGAGGCCACCCCGGCGTTCCGACCGACCCGCCCACGGAGGAGGGGAACGCGCCCGCCGACCCGAGCGACCCGGCCCCCGCGCCCCCCGAGGCGCCGCAGGAGGACCCGTGGGACCCCGACACCCCCAGCGCCGCCCCGGCCCCGCCCATCGCGGATGACCCCAACTACACCGGCTGACCCCCGGGTCCGCGGCCCCCGGGCGGGCCGCGGACCGGGAACGGTGCCGCGTCGGGTAATCCTCTGAGCATGGAGAACACCGACGCCCACATCCGGGTCCGCGGCGCGCGGGTGCACAACCTGCGCGCCGTGGACGTTTCCCTGCCCCGCGACGCGCTCGTCGCGTTCACCGGGGTGTCCGGGTCCGGCAAGTCCTCGATCGCGTTCGGCACCCTGTACGCCGAGGCCCAGCACCGCTACCTGGAGTCGGTCGCGCCGTACGCGCGCCGCCTCCTCCAGCAGCTGCCCGCGCCGGACGTCGACGGCATCACCGGGCTGCCGCCCGCGGTGGCCCTGGCCCAGGCCCGTTCGGTCCCCTCGGGGCGGTCCACGGTGGGCACCCTGACCGCGGTCTCCAATTCACTGCGCATGCTCTTCTCCCGGGCGGGGACCTACCCGCCCGGGGCCGAACATCTGGATTCCGACTCCTTCTCCCCCAACACCGCGGTCGGCGCCTGCCCCGTCTGCCACGGGGAGGGCGTGGAGTACGAGGTCACCGAGGGGTCGCTGGTCCCCGACCCGTCCCTGAGCATCGCCGACGGCGCCATCGCGTCCTGGCCCGGCGCCTGGCAGGGCAAGAACCTGCGCGACATCCTCGACACCCTCGGGTACGACGTCCACCGCCCCTGGCGCGAGCTCCCGCGCGAGGAGCGCGAATGGATCCTGTTCACCGACGAACAGCCGGTGGTCACCGTGCACCCCGTCCGGGAGGCGGGCCGGGTGCAGCGCCCCTACCAGGGCACCTACAGCAGCGCCCGGCGGCTGGTCCTCAAGGCGTACGCGTCCTCGGCCAGCGAGGCCCGCAGGGAGCGCGCCCGGTCCTTCATGGACGAGCGGGCCTGCCGCGGGTGCGACGGGCGGCGGCTCAACGCCGCCGCGCTGCGCGTGACCTTCGCGGGCCGGAGCATCGACGAGCTGGCCCGGATGCCGCTCTCCGCGCTGGCCGACCTGCTCGCCCCCTGGCACGACGACCCCGGCCCCGCGGGCGCCCTCGTCCAGGACATCACCGCCCGCGTCGGGGTCCTGGTGGAGCTGGGCCTGGGCTACCTGGGCACCGCCCGCCCCGCCCCCACCCTCTCCACCGGGGAACTCCAGCGCATCCGGCTGGCCACGCAGGTGCGCACCGCCCTGTTCGGGGTGGTGTACGTGCTGGACGAGCCGTCGGCCGGGCTGCACCCGGCGGACTGCGAGGCCCTGTCGGGCATCCTGCGGCGGCTGCGCGACGGCGGCAACACCGTGTGCTTCGTGGAGCACGACATGGACATCGTGCGGGGAGCCGACTGGGTCGTGGACGTGGGGCCCGGGGCGGGGGCCGACGGCGGCCGGGTGCTCTACAGCGGCCCGGTGCCCGGACTGGCGGAGGTCGGGGAGTCGGTGACCCGCCGCTACCTCTTCGATCCCCCCGTCCCCGAACGGATCGGCCGCACCCCCTCCGGGACCCTGGAGCTGCGCGGGATCGACCGCAACAACCTGCGCGGGCTCGACGTCGACGTGCCGCTGGGAGTGTTCACCGCCGTCACCGGTGTGTCCGGCTCGGGCAAGTCCACCCTGCTCGGCGCGATCGGGGAGCACGCCGCCGCACGCGGACGGGCGGTGTGGGTGGACCAGAAGCCCATCGGCCGCACCCCGCGCTCCAACCCGGCCACCTACACGGGGCTGTTCGACACGGTGCGCAGGCTGTTCGCCGGTACCGACGAGGCGAAGGCGCTCGGGTACGGGCCCGGGCGGTTCTCCTTCAACGTGCCCGAGGGGCGGTGCCCCACCTGCGAGGGCGAGGGGTTCGTGTCCGTGGAGCTGCTGTTCCTGCCCAGCACCTACGCCCCCTGCCCCGACTGCGGGGGCGCCCGCTACAACCCCGACACCCTGCGGGTGGCCTACCGGGGGCTCACCGTCGCCCAGGTCCTGGACCTGTCGGTGGACGAGGCGCTGGAGTTCTTCGCCCGGGTGCCCTCCGTGGCGCGCTCGCTGGACACCCTGAGCGCGGTCGGCCTGGGCTACCTGCGGCTGGGCCAGCCCGCCACCGAGCTGTCCGGCGGGGAGGCGCAGCGGATCAAGCTCGCCGCCGAACTCCAGCGCCGCACCGTCGCCGACACCGTCTACCTGCTGGACGAGCCCACCACCGGACTGCACCCCCACGACGCCGACGTGCTCATGGAGCGGCTGCGCGACCTCATCGACGCGGGCGCGACCGTGGTGGCCGCCGAGCACGAGATGCGGATCGTCGCCACCGCCGACCACGTCGTCGACCTGGGGCCCGGCGGCGGTGACGAGGGCGGCCGGGTGGTCGCCGCGGGCACCCCCGCCGAGGTGGCCGCCGTGCCCGGGAGCCGTACCGCCGCCTACCTCAAGGACCTCGTCCGGTGAGGTGAGGCCGCTCCGCCGGCGGGGCGGCGGATCGCCGTGTCGCCGGGTCGAGGAGGCGACACGGCGACGAGTCGACAAGGGGACGCGTCGACAGAGCGGTGGGTGGACAGAGCGGCGGATCGACCCGAGGAGGCGGCGCCTCCGACGAAGGTCGCAACCACGGTGACGATCCGCGCCCGATGTGCCCGGGGCACCGGTTTCGCGACGCTGGGACCACACCACCGGAAGGAGGGGTCCGTGATCCCCGCGAAGACCACAGCACCGCCGCGCGCACGCCGCGCCCCGGTCCCCCTGGCGGCCGCGGCCGCCGCCCTCGCCGTGCTCGCCTCGGCCTGCGCCGCGCCCGCGGACGGGGACGGCGCCCCGAACGACGGCGCCCCCGCGCCCGCGGCGGCGCCGCCCACCGCCGAGCTCACCGAGCAGGACGTCAACGCCTGGCTCGACGGGGTCGTCCCCGGGGCCCTCGACGTCTCGGGCATCCCCGGCGCCGTCGTCTCCGTCGTCCACGACGGGGAGATCCTCACCGTCCGCGGCTACGGGTACGCCGACACCGGCGCGGACGGGGGCGGACCCGTCCCGGTCGACCCGGAGGAGACCCTGTTCCGGGTCGCCTCGGTGTCCAAGCTCGTCACCGCGACCGCGGTGATGGGGCTGGTCCAGGAGGGCGCCCTCGACCTCGACACCGACGTGAACGAGTACCTCGACTTCACCCTCCCCACCCGGTTCGACGAGCCGGTCACCCTGCGGCACCTGCTGACGCACACCCCGGGGTTCGAGGAGCGGATCAAGGGCATGTTCCTCAGCGGCCAGGACTCCCCCGACCTGCGCTCCTACCTGGTCGAGGACCCGCCCGAGCAGGTGTACCCGCCGGGCACCGTGCCCGCCTACTCCAACTACGGCAACGCGCTGGCCGGGTACATCGTCGAGCGCACGGCCGGCGAGCCGTTCGAGGAGTACGTCGCGGAGACCGTGTTCGAGCCGCTCGGCATGGACTCCTCCACCTTCGCCCAGCCGCTCCCCGAGGGGTTCCGGGACCGGCTGGCCTCCGGGTACACCGACGACACCGGGCCCGCAGGGGAGTTCGAGACCGTCCCCGACGCCCCCGCGGGGGCGCTGACCACCTCCGCCCCCGACATGGCCCGGTTCATGCTCGCCCACCTGGGCGACCTCGAGGGGCTGGGGCTGGACGGGGACACCCTCGACCTCATGCACTCCCCGGCCCTGGGCGAGGACTCCCTGGGCACGCTCGCCGCGGGGCCGCGCATGGCCCTGGGGTTCTACCGGGAGGACCGCAACGGGCGGCCCGCGCTGGGGCACGGAGGGGACAGCATGTACTTCCACTCCCACCTGCAGATCCACCCCGAAGACGGCACCGGCGTCTTCGTGTCCTTCAACGGCGGCGGGTACCCGGACGGGCAGGGGTACTACCTGCGGGAGGAGATCACCGGCGGTTTCATGGACCGCTACCTGCCCCGGGAGGAGGGGCCCGCGGCCGGGACCGACACCGCCGCCGAACACGCCGCGATGGCGGACGGGAGCTACATCGGCACCCGCGCCGTCCAGAGCAACTTCCTGTCGGTGCTCGACCTCGTCGGCGGGCTGGAGGTCCGGGACC
Source organism: Nocardiopsis sp. MT53 (assembly GCF_019598965.1). Taxonomy (NCBI): domain Bacteria; kingdom Bacillati; phylum Actinomycetota; class Actinomycetes; order Streptosporangiales; family Nocardiopsidaceae; genus Nocardiopsis; species Nocardiopsis sp. MT53. Next base: position 2,121,446 of record NZ_CP080599.1, read on the forward strand.
GCGGGGACGGCACCATCCTGGTCACCCCCGGCACCGCGAGCGGCCACCCCCAGGTGTACGAGGAGGTCGAGCCGTGGCTGTGGAGGGAGGTCGGCGGGCACCGGACGCTGTCCATGCGCGCCGAGGACGGCCGGGTGGAGGCGCTCGGGACCGACCCGGCGTCCGCGTTCCTGCGCGCCGGCCCCGGACACGTCGCGGCACCGGCGGTCCTGGCCTTCTCGCTGGCGGTCCTGCTCGTGGCCGTGCTCTCCTGGCCGGTCGGCGCGGTGGTGCGCCGGAGCCTGTCCCTGCCCGCGCGCGACCGGGCGGGGCGCACCGCCCGGGTCCTCACCCGGGCCGGCACGGCCTCGGCCCTGGCCGCCGCGGTCGGGTGGGTGCTGGTCCTGTCGTTCCTGATGGGGATGAACGAGGTGCCCGCGGCCGTGCTGCTGGGCCTCCACGGCCTGCAACTGCTCGGCGCGCTGGGGGTCGTCCCCGCCGCGTGGTCGCTGGCCGGTGACGTCCGGCGCCGCGCCGGGTGGAAGCGGTACGCGGCCGGGGCGCTGGTACTGGCGGCACTGGCGGGCACGGCGTGGTTCGCGCTGTCCTTCGGGCTGCTCTCCTTCGACCCGACGTACTGAGGTCCCGGGGGCGGGCGGGGATCATGTCCACGGACGAGTGAAGGGGGACCCGATGGGCGAGCAGGACCACGGCCCCGCCGCGCGAACGGCGGTGCCGGTTCCGGCACCGCCGTTCTCCGGGGCGGGCGAACTGGCGGACGCGCTGCTGGACCGGGTGGGGCTGCGCGGGCGGGCCCGCAGGGACGCGGCCCTGGCGGCGGCCGTCGCGGCGGCCTCGGTCGGGATGCTCTGGCTGCTGCTGTTCTCGTTGGTCCACGTGGACGCGGTGGCGCTCTCCGCGGCCGCGGGGGCCGTCCTCACCGCCGCCATGGCCGCGCAGTCGCTGCTGCTGGCCGTGCGCCGCCGGTACCCGGTCGTGTGCCTGGTCGGCGGGACGGCGCTCCAACTGCCGGTCATGGCGCTGCTGCCGCCGGAGGTCGGGGTCCAGGGGCTCGCGCTGTTCATCGCCGCGTACACCTGCGGGACCCTGCTGCCCGTGCCCCGGCTCCTCGGGGCGGTCGCGGGCGCCGTCGTCCTCTACTGGCTGGTCGGCGGACCGGTGCAAGGGCTGCTGGCGCCGCCCGCGGACCTGCCGCCGGTCCCCGAGGGGTCGGCGGTGCCGTGGCTGGGGCTGCTGGCCTCGGGTGTCCCCACGTTCGTGCTCCCCGCCCTGGTCGGCGCCTACGTGGGCACCCGGCGCCGCTACCTCGGCCTGCTGCGGACGCGCGCCGCGGAGGAGGCCCGCGCCCAGCGGGAACGCGCCGAGTCGGCCATCCGGGCCGAGCGCGCCCGGATGGCCCGCGAACTGCACGACATCGCCGCCCACCACCTGTCCGGCATGGTCGTGCAGGCCGGGGCTGCGGAGCGGCTGATCGGCCGGGACGACGAGGCCGCCCGGGAGGCGATGGCCTGGGTGCGGTCCCAGGGCAGGGAGACCCTGGCCGGCCTGCGCTCGGTGGTCGGCGCGCTGCGCGACCCCGCCGAGGACGGCGGCGCCGGGGCCGAACAGGGCGCGCCCGTGCCCGGGCTGGCCGACCTGGACCGGCTGGTCGGCGCCGAGCGCGAACTCGGAACGGAGATCGAGGTGGTGCGCGAGGGCGAGCCGTACGGGCTGGCGCCGATCGCCGACGTCACCGCCTACCGGGTGGTGCAGGAGTCGCTGACCAACGCCCGCGACCATGCCGCCGGGGCACGGGTGCGGGTGCTGCTCCGGTACGGGGCGGAGGGGTTCGTCCTGGAGGTGGGGAACGGGCCGGGCGGAGCCCGCGCGACCGGGCGGGAGCACCGCGGGCTGGGCGTGCTGGGCATGCGAGAACGCGCCCAGGTGGTGGGTGCGGCGCTGGAGGCCGGGCCCACCGGTGACGGAGGATGGCGGGTGCGGTGGGAGATGCCGGTGAACGGGGGCGAGCGGTGATCAGGGTTCTGCTGGTGGACGACCAGGCCATCGTCCGGGCCGGGTTCCGGGTGATCCTCGACATGGCCGACGGCATCGAGGTGGTCGGCGAGGCGGGGGACGGCCCGTCGGCGGTGGAGCTGGCGTCCCGGCTCAGGCCCGACGTGGTCTGCATGGACGTGCGCATGCCGGGTGGCGACGGGCTGGCGGCGACCCGGGAGATCCTGGAGCGGTCGGCCCGGCGGCCCGGCGAGCGGCCGCCGGAGATCCTCGTGATCACCACCTTCGACCTCGACGAGTACGTGTTCGGGGCGCTGGAGGCGGGGGCCGCCGGGTTCGTCCTCAAGGACACCGACCCCGACGACCTGGTGGACGCGGTCCGGCGGCTCGCGAGCGGGCAGGGGCTGGTGGACCGGGCGGTGACCCGCCGGGTCATGGCCGAGTTCGCCCGGCGCAGGCCCCCGGGCGGAGCGGACCCGGACGCGCGGGGCCTGCTCACCGCCCGGGAGGCGGACATCGTGCGGCTGCTGGCACAGGGGATGTCGAACGCGGAGATCGCCGGGGCGCTGTTCATCGAGACCAGCACGGTGAAGTCGCACCTGACCCGGGCGATGGCCAAGATCGGCACCCGGGACCGGCTGCAGACGGTGGTCTGGGCCTACCGGACGGGGATCGCCCGGCCCTGACCCGGGAAGGGGGGCGGGGCCGCGGCCCCGCCCGGCGCCCCTCACCCCGGGTAGGGGGCCGCCGCACGGGCGGCCCGCAGCGCACCGGCCCACCAGGCCAGCTGCTCCAGCATCGCCTTGGCGTACCCCTCGGCCTCGGGGTCCCGCGGGAGGCCGTCCTCCCAGGTGAAGAAGTAGTTGGGGAAGCTCAGGCCGTCGCGGACGGTCACCGCGTGCAGCTCCGTCAGCACGTTCTCCAGGTGCAGCACCGCGTGGCGGCCGCCCGCCGCTCCCCCGTAGCTGACGAAGCCGACCGGCTTGGCCGCCCACTGGGTGAAGTGCCAGTCGATGGCGGCCTTCAGCGAGGCCGGGTAGCTGTGGTTGTACTCGGGGGTGACCAGGATGAACGCGTCCGCCCCCGACAGCGCCTCCGTCAACGGGGCCAGGGAGTCCGGGAAGGGGTAGGCGTCGCCCGCCATCTTCGGCGGAACGGCGGGCAGGGCCAGGGGGAGGTCGAAGTCCGCGAGGTCGACGACCTCCACCTCGAAGGCCCCGTGGGCGTCCGCCCTGTCGGCGACCCAGGAGGCGACCGTGGGGCCGAACCGGCCCTCCCGGACGCTGCCGACGACGATCACGAGCTTGAAAGCGTGTGCTGTGTTGTCCATGCCGACCACGATCCGCCCCGGCGGCGGACGTGAACAGGCCGTGGTCAGGCTGGCCCCCACAGGGCCACGCTGAGGCCGTGACCCGCCGGGCGGGCCCGCCCTAGGATCGCGGCATGGGTACTCCTCTGGGCGATTTCATCCGGGCCAGGCGCGACGCCATCCAGCCGGAGGCGCTGGGCCTGCCGGCCCGCCACCGCCGCCGCTCCCCCGGGCTGCGCCGGGTGGACCTCGCCTCGCTGGCGGGGATCAGCGTCGAATACCTCACCCGGATCGAGCAGGGGCGCGACGGCAACCCGTCGCCCGCCGTCGTGAACGCGCTGGGCGACGCGCTCGGACTCGACGGCTCGGAGCGCGGGCACCTGCTCTACCTGGCCAAGATCACCGGCGGCGGGTGCCCCTCCCACAACCGCCCCGCGCCGCCGGACCGGGAGGTCGCGCCGACCGTCCTGCGGACGCTGGGGCTGCTGGAGCCGGGAGTGGCGGCCGTGACCAACCGGCTGGGCGACCTGCTGGCCCGCACGCGCGGGTTCGACGCGGTGTTCGCGGAGACCGGCCTGTTGGAGGGGGCGGGGGCGGACGGCGGGTTCCCCAACCTGACCCGGTACGTGTTCACCGACCCCCGGGCGCGGGAGCTGTTCCCCGACTGGGGCGCCGTCGCCGACGAGCAGGCGTTCGACCTGTGGACGGCGCCGTCCCGGGAGTCCGCGGAATGGATGGGCGCCGAGCTCGCCCCGGTGGCGGGCCCGGAGTTCACCGACCGCCTCCAGAGCCACAGGCTCCCCGAACGCGGGGTGCTGACCCTGGCGCACCCCTCGGCCGGGGTCCTCCGCCTGCACCGGGAGGTCCTGGAGGCGTCCCCGCGGGACCAGCAGGTGCTGGTCATGCTGCCCGCCGACGAGGCGACGGAGGCGGCCGTCGCGCGCCTGCGCGACCGGGCGGCCGCGGGCGCCCCCGCGGCCGGCTGACCCCCGTCCTCCCCGGTCACACGTCCCGGCGCTCGAACACCGCCACCGCGACCGCCACGAAGACCGCCACCCACGCCACCAGCACGAGCACGGCGGCCGCGGTGGGCAGGTACCCCTCGCTTCCCGGGACCGCGATGCCCGCGACGCTCTCCGTCGCCGCGCCGTAGGTGAACCGGGGCACGCTCTCCATCCACCACTCCCCCAGGAAGGGGGCCGTGACCACCGGCAGCAGGTTGACCAGGAACACCGCCGTGAACGCCCCGGCCGCGCTGCGCAGCACCGCGGCCGCGCACGCCGTGAGCACCGCCTGTACCGCCATCCCCAGCGGGATGTAGACCAGCGTCGCCCGGAGCATCCCCGGCGCGCCCAGGCTCAGCGTCGGCTCCCCCGCCGCGCGCAGGGCGGCCTGGCTGACGTGGAAGTTCACCTGGGCCACGGCCAGCCCCACCACCAGCGCCAGCGCCGCCACGATGACCAGCTTGGCCAGCAGCGGGCGCCACCGGCGGGGGGACGCGGCCAGCGTCCACACCGCGGGACCGCGGAACTCCGACGCCACCATGCCACCCGCCAGGCCGGCGAAGGCCAACGTGCCGAACCCTCCCGCGAAGAAGATGACGGCGTACTCGCCCTCCGCCTGCTCGCGGGCGATCGCGGCGCTGTCGCCGAACACCACCATGAGCACGGTGACGCCCACCGTCAGCACGAACGCCAGCACCAGCACGAGCCGGTTGGCGGGCGTCGCCAGGAACTTGCGCCACTCCGACCGCAGCACCGGCCCGAACCCCGGGCCCGGTCGCGTCCGCGTCCCCCGTGCGTTCTCCCCTACCCCGGCGGTCATCGCTTCCCTCCCGTCCGGGCCACCGGCGCGGACACGTGGTCCGCGTCGGCGCCCGTGAGCTCCATGAACACGTCCTCCAGGCTGGGCCGCTCCGTCGTCAGCCCGTGCAGCACCAGCCCGTACCTCGCGGCCAGCTCTCCGACGCCGGCGGCCTCGGCCCCGGTGACCAGCAGGTCGGCGGTCCCGTCCCCGGCATCGGTCTCGACCGTGCAGCCGTGGTCGCGCAGGACGGCGGCGAGCGGCCCGGGCCGCGGCCCGCTGACCCGGACCCGGCCGCCCGCACCCTTGCGGACCAGGTCCGCCACGGTGGTGTCGGCGATCAGCCGCCCCAGGCCGATGACGACCACACGGTCCGCGGTCTCGGCCATCTCCCCCATGAGGTGGCTGGAGACCAGTACGGTGCGCCCCTCCGCGGCCAGCGACCGCATCAGCGTGCGCACCCACCGGACCCCCTCCGGGTCGAGCCCGTTGACCGGCTCGTCGAGCACCAGGGTCCCGGGATCGCCCAGCAGGGCGGTGGCGATGCCCAGCCGCTGGCGCATGCCGAGCGAGAAGCCGCCCACCCGTTTCCCGGCGACCCCGGACAGCCCGACCGCGCCCAACACCTCGTCCACCCGCCGGTCGGGCAGGCGCGCGGCCGCCGCCACCCAGCGCAGGTGCCCCGCGGCGGTCATGCCGGGCGGTATCCCGTCGGTGTCGAGCAGGGCGCCCACCGCCCGGAGCGGGTCGGGCAGGTCCCGGTAGCGGAGCCCGTCGATCGCGGCCCGGCCGCCGGTGGGCCGGTCCAGCCCGAGGATCATCCGCATGGTCGTGCTCTTGCCCGCGCCGTTGGGGCCCAGGAACCCGGTGACCCGGCCGGAGGGCGCGGTGAACGTCAGACCGTCCACCGCCCGGGTCCGGCCGTAGTGCTTGCTCAGGTCCTCGACTTCGATCACGTCGTCCGCCCTCCGTCGTCCTTCGTCCGTCACCACCAGGCAACCGTCCGGGGACGTGGCGGCGGCAGCGCCGAATGCGGGGAGGGAGACGACGAATGTCGTCGATCCCCTCCCGGGCGGGTCCGGGCGGGGGCCCGCCGCCTACGGTGGGGGCATGGACGACCACGCGGTTCCCCCGGCCCCGCCGCCCGGAAGGGGGCGGCCCGCGCGGCGCGGGGCGGTCCTGCTCGCCTGCGCCTTCGGGCTCCTCGCCGTCGCCAACGGCGTGTTCTGCCTGGCGGTCATCGACGGGGCCGGGCCGCTCCCGGTCCTCGCCGGCGCCGCGGCCATGGCCGGCGCGTCGGCGGTGCTGGTGCCCCTGGGCCCCCGGTTCCCGGGCGCCGTCGCCGCGGCGGCGGTGGTCCTGGCGGTGCTCCCGTACCTGGCCGGCGGGGCCTGGCGGGAGCTGGCCCTGGTGGGCGGCCTGGTGTGGCCGGTCCTCGTCCTGGCGTGGGCCGCCGCGAACCTGGTGAGGTGGGCGCGCGGTCCGCGCGGGGCGGCGGTGGGGGCGGCCGCCTTCGTCGGCTACGCGGTGTTCATCGCCGTCGTGCGCGGGACGGAGGGGTTCGCGTTCCTGGAGGCGCTCAACGCCTCCTCGCCGGTGCTGGGCGGCGCGGCCCTGGCCCTGTACGGGCGCCTGGCGCAGGCGCGGAGGGAACGGGCCCGGCAGGAGGAGCGCGAACGGGCGCTGCTGGCCGAGCGGGCCCGCGTCGACGAGCGCAGGCGGCTGGCCCGGGAGATGCACGACGTGGTGTCACACCAGGTCAGCCTGATCGTTCTCCAGGCGGGGGCGCTGGCCGCCGTGTCCGCCGACCCCGGGGTGCGCGAGGTCGCCGACCGCATCCGGGCCGCGGGCGGGCGGGCCGTCGACGAGCTGCGCGAGATCGTCGGTGTGCTGAACGACCCGGCCTCGGTGCGGCCGGACCCGCCGGTGTCCTTCGGACCGGCGGCCGGCGTCCCCGACCCGTTGGAGCCGGTGCACGAGGCCCGGGAGGCGGGGCAGGCGGTGGAGCAGGACGTTCCGGACGACCTCGCCGGCCTGCCGCCCCATGTGGCGCGGGCCCTGCACCGGGTGGTCCAGGAGTGCCTGACCAACGCGCGCAAGCACGCCCCCGGCGCGGCGGTCCGGCTCAGGGTGGTCCGCGAGCGCGGCGCGGTGCTGGTGGAGGCGGCCAACCCGGTGGAGGACGATCGGACCGGCCCCCTCATCGAGGGGACCGGGACCGGCCTGGAGGGGCTGCGGCACCGGGTGGAGATGCTGGGCGGGTCCCTGCGCGCCGGGCGGGACGGCGACGGATTCCTGGTGGCGGCCGTGGTGCCCCTGCCCGGGGAGGGAACGGAGGAGGAACGGTGATCGACGTGGTGCTCGTGGACGACGAGCCGATGGTCCGCGAGCACCTGCGGGTCATCCTCGGCGCGGCCGAGGACCTGCGCGTGGTGGGCGAGGCGGCCGACGGGGCGGAGGCGGTGGAGGCCGTGCTCCGGCACCGGCCGCGCGTCGTACTGATGGACCTGCGGATGCCGGGGGTGGACGGGATCGCCGCCACCGAGCGCATCGCCGCCCTGCCCGATCCCCCGGCGGTGGTCGCGCTGACCACGTTCGCCGACGACTCCCACGTGGCACGCGCCCTGGAGGCCGGCGCGGCCGGGTTCCTGGTGAAGTCCACCCCCATGGAGGACCTGGTGGGGCTGGTGCGGGTGGCGGCCGGCGGGCACGCGGTGCTGTCCCGGGAGGTCGCGGGCGGGTTCACGGGCCGGTCCGGGGTGTCGGCGCGCGCCCGCGAGCTGGTCGCGGGGCTGGGCCCGCGGGACCGCGACCTCCTGGGGTGCCTGGCGGAGGGGATGACCAACGCGGAGATCGGGGCGCGGCTGTTCCTGGCGGAGTCGACGGTACGGGGGTACGTGTCGCGCCTGCTCATCCGCCTCGACCTCGGCAACCGCACCCGGGCCGGCCTCCTGGGGAGGGAGGCGGGGCTGCGGGCGCCGGAGCGGCCGTCCGGCTGACGGCCTAGGCGGGGACCCCCTCCTCCAGGTAGTCGGCCAGGGGCGCCAGGCGGACGGCGGTCTCGACGCCGTCGTCGTGGAGGACCAGGCGGATGGCCGACATGTCGATGATCATGCCCTCGACGCGGTGCGAGGCGAGCATCGACAGGGCGGTGCCGTACTTGGCCATGGACTGCGCGCCCGGGAGGAACACGGACAGCTCCTCGCGGGACTCGAAGGCCCGGACCTCGGCGTGCTCCGCGAGCGCTGCGGTGTCCCCGGCGACGGGGACGTCGACCCGCCACACGGGGCCCTCGGCCGAGTGGTACCGGTGCAGCTGCTCCTCGGTCTCCAGGGTCATGGACGCCCACGCCGGGCCGGCGACCCGGCCGCCGTGCTCCTCCACCAGCGCGGCAAGTCCGCGAGCGGTGGCGGCGACGGAGGTCATGGTCGGCCCCCAGACGTCGTCCTCCAGTTCGGTGGGCGGGGACTCGGGGTCGGGGGCCACCGCGGTCACCACGGCGCGGCCGGGCGCGGTGCCCCGGCGCACCGTCGGCCGGGCGGTCAGCAGCTCACGCGCGGTGGCGATGGCGTCGTCCTCGGCCGCGCGCTTCAGCCGCAGCTCCTCGGTGTGCTCCCGCAGCAGGTCGGCGGCGGACGCGGGCTCGTCGAGGGCCCGCCGTACGAGCTTGACGCTCATCCCGGCCCCGCGCAGGGCCATGACCGTCATCGCTGTCTCGATCTGCGCGAACTCGTACCCGCGGTACCCGGTCCGCTCGTCGACCTCGGCGGGGACCAGGAGGCCTTCGGCGTGGTAGAAGCGGAGCGTCTGCGGCGAGAGGCGGCACATCTCGCTGAAGTCCTTGATGGAGAGCATGCGACGAGTGTGCGCCCTCCAGTAACCGCAAGGTCAACCCCGCCGCCGTCGCCCCGCTCCCCCGGGCGGTCAGTCCCGGTCCCGCTCCTCCCGGGCCGGCTCGTCCGGGGCCGCCGGGGGCTTCGTGTGGAGGACGTCGCGGACCTGTTCGGCGGCGCGCAGGATGCTCTCGCTGATGAAGTCGCTGAAGCGCGCGACGTTCTCCAGCCGGGTGGCGGCCACGCTGCCGCGTCCGACCAGGTCGACGCCCTGCCGCGCGGTCTCGGCGAGCTCGGCGGTGCCCCGGGCGCTGGCGATCACCGACTGGTACCACACGTCGTCGTCGACGAAGTAGCGGTCGCGGCGGCCCTCGTCCCGCTCCCGGCGGAGGAGGCCCTGGCCCTCCAGGAACGTGACCGCCTTGGAGACCGACGCCGGGCTGACCTGGAGCCGGTCGACGAGCTCGGCCGCGGTGAGGCTCCCGGCCTCGGCGGTGAAGAGGCAGGTCAGCACCCGGGCCGTCATCGTGGGCAGGCCCTGCTGCACGAAGATGGCCGTGAACTTCTCCTCGTACTCGGCCAGCGCGGCGTCGTCGCGGGCGCCCGGGCCGGAGGAGCGGCCCCCCGGTTCGGCCTTCCTGCGCCGGCGCCCGCGGCGCTCGGTGGCCCGCTGGGCCAGGTCGGCGTGGTAGGCGGCGGGGCCGCCGTTGCGCATCACCTCGCGCGTGACCGTCGAGGTGGGACGGTCCAGGTCGCGGGCGATCTCGGCGTAGGCGAGGCCGTCGGCCAGCCCCTGCGCGATCCGCCGGCGCTCCTGTTGGGTGAGCCTGCCTCCCGGCACCGTGGGCCCCTTTCTGTCCGCTGATGGGCCCAGCGTAGCGTTCGGCTTCAATCAATGCAACACGAGGAGGCTGTTCTGTTGCGTTAATCGACATCTCATTGCAAAGAATATGCCGTATCTACCTGCTAATACTCGATCTCTTGGCAACGAGAGTGTTGCCAGATTCGCGAATGCAACGTAGCGTTTCCATCATCGGAAACAGCGAGTGCAAGGAGAGAGCACCATGGAGAAGTTCGACACCACCACCCCGGTCTCCGTCGTCCTGGACATCCCCGCCGGGCGCGTCCAGATCATCGCCGCCGACCGCTCCGACAGCACCGTCGAGGTCCGGCCCGCCAAGGCCGGCCGCGGCCGCGACGCCAAGGCCGCCGAGCAGACCTCCGTCACCTACGACGACGGCGTGCTGCGGATCCTCACCCCGGAAACCGGGAACCGCCTGCTGGGCCCGACCGGGGCCCTGGAGGTCACCGTCCAGGTCCCCTCCGGCTCCCGGGTCGAGGGCCGCACCGGCGGCGCCGAACTGCGCGGGGTCGGCCGACTGGGCGAGGTCGTCTTCGAGGGCGCCTACCGGCAGACCAAGATCGACGAGGCCGCGGCCCTGCGCCTGGCCGTGCTCGACGGCGACGTCGAGGTCGGCCGCCTCACCGGCCCGGCCGAGATCCGGACCGACCGGGGCGACATCCGCATCGACGAGGCCGCCGCGGGCGCGGTCGTGCTGCGCACCGGCTCCGGCGACATCTCGGTGACCGCCGCCGCCGGGGTGTCCGCCTCGCTGGACGCCGGCACCGGCCTCGGCCGCATCGACAACGGGCTCCGCAACGACGGCACCACCGAGCTCGACATCCGGGCCACCACCGACATGGGCGACATCACCGCCCGCAGCCTCTGAAACGCCGACCCGGTGCGGGCGGCCCACCCGCCCGCACCCCGACCGGCACACCCCCGCACCGCACACCGCACGAAGACACAAGGAGAAGGAACATGACCGGCGACAACGGAATCCGCACCGAGACCCCCTGGACCGGCATGGTGCCGGTGGACGACACGGCCCTGGCCGTGACCGACACCGGCGGGACCGGCACCCCCGTGGTCTACCTCAACGGCCAGTTCGCCACCCAGGGCTACTGGCGGCGGACCATCGCCGAGCTCGGCCCGCAGTGGCGGCACATCACCTACGACGAGCGCGCCCGCGGCAGAAGGTCCGAGACCTCCTCGGACTACTCCTTCGAGGCCGCCGTCCGCGACGTGACCGCGGTCCTGGACGCCCGGGGCGTGGAGCGGGCGCTGGTGGTGGGCTGGTCCTACGGCGCCTACGTCGCGTCGCACTGGACCGCCCGGAACCCGGAACGCGCGATCGGGGCGGTCATGGTCGACGGCGCCCAGCCCTACGACTGGATGGACGAGGCCATGGCGCAGCGGATCCGCGTGATGTTCCGGCGGGTCGCCCTGCTCGGGCCGCTGCTGCGCCCCACCGGGCTGCTCCCCCGGATGAACGCCGAGCAGATGGCGCAGAGCAACATCGAGCTCGGCCTGCTCGGCGGGGAGAAGGAGCTGGGCGCCGTCCTGGACTCCATCACCGTGCCGACGCGGTACGTCCTCGCCTCGGGGACGTCCTTCGGGAGCAAGGGCGACGAGCAGGAGGTCATCCGGGCCGGCATGGACGCGGTGTACGAGCGCAACGAGAACATCCGGCTCTTCGCGAAGGTGCCGAGCAACCACGGCGCGATCCTCCGGAAGGACTTCCGGGCCGTCGCCGGCGCGGTGCGCGAGGTCGCCGCCCTGGACGGCCGCGGCCGCTGACCGCCCCGGCGGCGCCGACTCCCCGACATGCGGGCATGACGACCTGTCGACATGCCCGCATGTCCGCGTCCGCGTCAGGGCACCACCACTCCGAACTCCGGGTCCGGTGCCTCCAGGACGCCCAACAGCGTGCGGAGCACCCCGGGGTCGCCCTCGTACACGGCGTCCCCCCGCCCCCGGCCCGCCAGGAGGCCGACCAGCCCCCGCCTCGTCGTGGTGACCACCAGGTCGGCCCGCGGGTCGGGGGTGTCGCCGGGGTGGTGCACCAGCACGCCGTTGGCCAGGCGCACGTGCCAGACGCGGTCCTGGTCCGTCAGCCGCAGGTCCACGCGCAGGTCGAGGTCCCAGGCGGCGGGCCCGTCGACCCGCACGGCCAGGGAGTCGAGCAGCGATCCGACGTCGAGCGCGGCCAGCATGCCGCGGCCACCGCCGCCGCGGCGGGGGGCCGGGCCGCCGAGGAGCTCGCGGGCCCCGGTGAGGTAGGCGTTGCGCCAGGTGGCGTTCTCGCAGCCGTGGCCGAGCGCGGTGTAGACGTCGGCCAGGCGGCGCCGCGCCCCCTCGTGGCCGGGGTCGGCGAAGACCGCGTGGTCGAGCAGGGTGGCGGCGAAGCGGAGGTCGCCCTCCCCGACCAGGGAGTCCGCGTGCGCGAGGGCCGCGTCAACGCCGCCGAGCAGGCGCATCCAGCGTTTCGCCTCCTCGACCGGCGGGTGCTCCCACAGGTGGGCGGGGTTGCCGTCGTACCAGCCGAGGTAGCGCTGGTAGATGCCCTTGACGTTGTGGCTCAGCGATCCGTAGTACCCGCGGTTGGCCCACCGCCGTTCCAGCGCGGGCGGCAGGGTGAGCTGCTCGGCGATCTCCCGCGGGGTCAGGCCCCGGTTGATCAGCCGCACGGTCTGGTCGTGCATGTAGGCGTACAGGTCGCGCTGCCCGGTCAGGAACTCCTCGATCCGGTCGGCGCCCCAGGTGGGCCAGTGGTGGGTGGCGAAGGCGACCTCGGTGCGGTGGCCGAAGAGGTGCAGGGCCTCCGTGAGGTAGCGCGCCCACTGGCGGGCGTCGCGGACCTGGGCCCCCCGCAGGGTGAGGATGTTGTGCATCGTGTGCACGGCGTTCTCGGCCAGGCACAGCGCCCGCCGGGCGGGGAGGTACATGTTCATCTCCGCCGGGGCCTCGGTCCCCGGCGTGAGCTGGAACTCGATCTCGACGCCGTCGATCACGCGCACCTCGCCGGTGCGGGTGACCGAGTCCGTGGGCTCGACCAGGCCGATGGTGCCGGTGGACAGCCGCTGTCCCAGGCCGCAGCCCAGGTGGCCGTCGGGCGACGCCTCCAGCGCGGTGCCGTACATGAAGCCGGACCGCCGGGCCATCGCCGGGCCGGCCTGGACGTTCTCGGAGACCGCGTGCTCCATGAACCCCTCGGGCGCCAGCACGGGGACTCCGGGGGCGGCCCCGGCGAGGACTCCGGCCGAGCCCCCGAAGTGGTCCGCGTGCGGGTGGGTGAGGATCACACCGGTGACCGGGCGGTCGCCGCGGTGCGAACGGTAGAGCGCCAGGGCCGCGGCGGCGGTCTCCGCCGAGGTCAGGGTGTCGATCACGACGACCCCGGTCGCGCCCTCCACCAGGGTCATGTTGGCCAGGTCGAGCCCGCGGACCTGGTAGACGCCCTCGGTGACCTCGAACAGGCCGTGCCGCGCGGTCAGCCCGCTCTGCCGCCACAGGCCGGGATGGGCCGTGGCGGGCGCGGGCCCGTCCAGGAACGCGTACGCGTCGGCGTCGTAGACCGTGCCGCCGGCGGCGTCGGTCACCACGGCGGGTTCGAGCGTCCCCAGGAAGCCGCGTCCGGCGTCGCGCAGGTCCTGCCCGTCCTCGGCGGGGAGGGGGTCTCCGGGGCGCGTCATGCCGCACCTCCCACGGACTTCACCAGGTCGCGGACGATGCCGTTGCGCTGGATCTCCGAAGCCCCGGTCAGCACCCGGAACATGCGCAGCTGCCGCCAGATCACCTCCACCGGCGCCCCGCGCACCATCCCGGCCTTGCCGTGCATCTGCACCGCGCGGTCGGCGATCTCGAAGGCGCGCTCGGCCACGAACAGCTTGCACATGAAGGACTCGATCCGGGGCCGCTCGCCCGCGTCGAGCGCGGCGAGGGCGTCGTAGGTCATCGAACGGGCCGCGTAGTAGTCGGTGGCCATGTCGGCGAGCGTGTGCTGGATCGCCTGCTTCTCCAGCAGGAGGCCGCCCGAGACCCGGCGCGTCGCGGCGAAGTCGAGGGCCAGGCCGAGCGCGCGCCGCGCCGCTCCCAGGGCGGTGGGGCAGTGCAGCAGCCGGTTGGCGGTGACCCGGCCCAGGCTGATCCGCAGCCCCTGGCCCTCCTCGCCGAGCAGGTTCTCCGCGGGGACGAAGCAGTCCTCCAGGACGACGTCGCTCTCGATGTTCTGCCCGGACAGGGGCACCCGGCCGGGGGTGACGCGGCAGCCGGGCGAGTTGAGGTCCACGAGGAACGCGGAGTAGACCTCCTCGGCGCCGTCCATCCGGGCGACCAGGATCGAGAAGTCCGCGAAGGTACCGCCGGTGCTGAACACCTTGTGGCCGGTGATCCGGTAGCCGCCCGGAACCGGGGTCGCGGTGGTCCGCATGCGCCGCACGTCGGAGCCGGCGTCGTCCTCGGTCATGGAGAAGCAGCAGGCCCGTTCGGCGCGCACGACCGGCAGCAGGTACTTCTCGATCTGGTACTCGGTCGCGTGCTCGAAGATCGCGCCGATGCGCAGCGGACCGCCCATGTCGCCCAGCACGCTGGTGGCCAGGACGCGGCCGGAGGCGCCCACCTCCTCCTTGAGGGCTGCCAGCTCGGTGAAGGACAGCCCCTGTCCGCCCAGGTGCTCGGGCAGGTGGACGCCGTAGAAGCCGAGCTCGCGGCTGCGCCGCCACACCGGTTCCAGTACGGACCGCTCCAGCGGTGTCTCGTGCTCCAGGCCGAGGCCGGCCTCGTATTCGGCGAGTTCGCCGTCCAGGTAGTCCCGGAGCCGGGTGACCAGCCCGTCCAGGTGCGGACGGTCCCCGTAGGTCGGTCGCAGTGAGAAGGCCATGGTTCCCTCACCCCACCTTTCGTTCGGCGCCGGCCCACTCGCGCTGCCGGAGCGCGCGCCGGTCGATCTTCCCGTTGCGGTTGCGCGGCAGCTGTCGGACGAACTCAACGACCCGCGGCAGCTTGACCCTGGACAGCCGGGTGGCGCAGAACTCGCGCAGCTCGTCGCCGGAGGCCTCCCGGCCCGGGTGGAGCGCCACGAACGCCTTGACCGTCTCGCCCCACCGCTCGTCCGGCGTGCCCACCACGCAGACCTCGAAGACGGCGGGGTGCTCGTAGAGGGCGGCCTCCACCTCGGTGCAGTAGACGTTGTAGCCGCCGGAGATGATCATGTCCTTCTGGCGGTCCACGATGAACAGGTAGCCGTCGTGCCGCAGGTAGCCGAGGTCCCCGGTGTGCACCCAGCCGTCGCGGAACGTCTCCGCGGTGGCCTCGGGGGCGTGGAAGTACTCCCGCACGCAGTCGGGGCCGCGCGCCACGATCTGCCCGACCTCTCCGGCCGGGAGCGGTGCGCCCGCGTCGTCCACGACGCGGACCTCGGTGTCGAAGACGGGGCGCCCGCAGGAGAGCAGGAGTTCGGGGTCGGACTCGATCCCCCGCACCACGTCCTCGGAGGTGAGGAAGGTGATGGCGCTCGTGGTCTCGCCCTGTCCGTAGCCCTGGTTGACCACGGGGCCGAAGAGGCCGACGGCGTCGCGCAGGCGGGCCGGGCTCACCGGTGCGCCGCCGATCGTGACGCTGCGCAGGCGGGAGAGGTCGCGGTCGCGCGCGGTCGGCGAGGCCAGCACCAGGTTGAGCATGACCGGCACCAGGAAGGTGTGGGTGACGCCCTCCCGTTCGAGGACGTCGAGGTAGGACTCGACCTCGAAGCTCGGCAGGACGACGACGGCGGCGCCGCGGAAGAGGCAGCCCAGGATGCCCATGCCGCTGGCGTGGGTGATCGGGCCGGGGGCGAGGTAGACCGAGTCCCGGCCCACCGACCCCTGCGGGTTCATGGCCAGCTTGCGCATGTTGGACAGCCGGTTGCCGACCGTCTGGACGGCCGCCTTGAGCGTGCCCGTGGAGCCGGAGGTGAAGTTGAGCACCGCCGGGGCGTCGAGGTCGAGGTCGACGGCCACAGGGGCCGGATCCCCCTCCGCCAGGAGGGAGGCGTAGGCGGGGTCGCCGTCGTCGAAGGAGACGACGAGGCAGTCGGGGGCGCGGGCGGCGACGATGGCGCGCACGGTGTCGAGGTTGGCCGCGTCCACGAACACCAGGCGCACCCGCGCGTCCAGCAGGACGTGTTCGATCTCGGCCGCCGCCAGCCGTGCGCTGATCGGCACGCGCAGGCACCCCGCCTTGCAGATCGCCATCTCGGCGACGACCAGTTCCCCGCGGTTGTTCGCCAGCGTGGCGACCGCCGTGCCGGGGACGCAGCCGCGCGCCAGGAGCGCGGAGGCCAGCCGGTTGGCGTCCTCCTCCAGGGCGCGGTAGCTCCAGCGCCGGTCCCCCGACACCAGGGCCTCCGCCTCGGGCCAGTGGGTCGCGCTTCGGGTGAGGTAGGTACCGAGGTTCACGGGCCCTCCAGAGGTCGATGAGCGAGCATCGAGATACTAGACACAATGTCCAGGATGTGTCCAGCGGTCGAGGGGTTGCTAGAAAGGCCCCATGACACATGAGGATCGCCGGATACTCCGGACACGCGCCGCGCTGCGGGCGGCGTTCGTCTCCCAGGTGCTCGAACGCGGGTACGCCGGCGTCAAGGTGGAGCACATCGCCGCCGCCGCGGACGTCGGGCGGGCGACGTTCTACACGCACTTCCGGGACAAGGAGGCGCTGTACGACCACGTGGTCGAGGTCGTCCT
Source organism: Nocardiopsis sp. MT53 (assembly GCF_019598965.1). Taxonomy (NCBI): domain Bacteria; kingdom Bacillati; phylum Actinomycetota; class Actinomycetes; order Streptosporangiales; family Nocardiopsidaceae; genus Nocardiopsis; species Nocardiopsis sp. MT53. The sequence continues at coordinate 2,137,949 of NZ_CP080599.1, forward strand.
GGACGAGCTGCGCGAACGGATGGCGCCGCTGGACCGCGAGGGGGTCGGGTTCACCGGGCGGCCGGTGGCCGAGCTCTTCCGCCACGCGGCGGAGGAGCCGGACGTGTACCGCCTGATCCTGCGGGGGGAGGGCGACGGGCGGGGGCTGCGGGCGCTGACCGACGCGTGGACCGCGACGGCCTACGGCATCTTCGCCGAGCGGGTCCGGGCCCAGGGCGCCCGCCCCCGCGTCGACCTGCGCGTCATCGCCCGCGCCTGGGTCGGCGAGCAGGTCGCGGTGCTGCTGTGGTGGCTGGAGTCCCCCGCCCCCCGGCCGGACACCGAACAGGTCGTGGAGACGCTGGTCGAGCTGTCCCGGCGCGGGCGCTACTGGGCGTCGGGTTTCGACTCCTTCTCGGACTAGGGGCGGCGCAGGGGGTTGTGTGGCGCCGGTCACTGTGCTTATCTTCTGGACACCTCGACCATTCCTGGACGTGGTGTCCAGGATTTAGAGAAGGGTCGGTCCCGTGTCCTCGCACCGAAGACTCCTGCACGAGTACCCCACCGGAGCCCGCCGCCGCCTCCTGCTGGCCGTCGTCGTCCTGGCGCTGTTCATCTCCGCCTACGAGGGGCAGCTCGCCCCGGTCCTGCCCCTGCTGCTGGACGACATCGGCATGTCCCTCCAGACCTACGGGCAGATCACCGCGGCGTCGCTGCTCTTCGGGGCGGTGTCCGGGTACCTGGGCGGAGAGCTGGTGGACCGGTTCGGCCGGGTGCGGATCCTGGTGCCGTTCATGTTCCTGTCCGCGGCGGCGTGCCTGTTCATGGCGATGTCGCAGACGGTCGTGCACTTCACCGCCGCGCGCATCCTGCTCGCCTTCGTCGAGGGCGTGGCGATGGCGGGGACGCAGCCGCTGATCCGCGACTTCACGCCGCGGATGGGGCGGGCGCAGGCGTTCGCGTTCTGGAGCTGGGGGCCGGTCGGGGCGAACTTCTTCGCCGCGGCCGTCGCGGTGCTGACGCTCGACCTGTTCGGCCACTCCTGGCGTTCGCAGATCTTCCTGATGGCGGGCCTGGCCTGCGTCGGCGCCACGATCGTCGCCCTGACCCTGCGCGACCTGTCCCCCGAGCTGCGGCGCACCATCAGGCTCAGCGAGCGGTCCACCCGGGAGGGCGCCCCGGCACCCTCCGGGAACCGGCTGCGGATGCTGCTGGGGCACCGGGTCGTCTGGGCGCACGTGGCCGCGATGTCGCTGCTCTACGTGCTGCTCGCCACCATGAACGCCTACGGGCAGGCGATGGTGGCCGAGCACTTCGGGATCTCGGTGCGCATGGCGTCCGCGGTCGTGATGTGCTTCTGGGCGAGCAACCTGCTGGCCTCGCTGGCCTTCGCCCGGTTCTCCGACAGGCTCCAGATGCGCAAGCCGTTCCTGGTCTACGGGGCGGTGGCGGCCACGCTGCTGCTGGGGGCGCTGGTGCTGACGATGAGCGCGGGCGCGGGCGCTCCGGCATGGCTCGTCGTCGTGCTGCTGACCGGCCTGGGGGTGGCCCTCGGGACCGTCTTCGGGCCGTGGATGGCGAGTTTCTCGGAGTACGCGGAGGAGTCGGTGCACCCGGACGTGCAGGGGGTCGCCTTCGGCCTCAACCACTTCGTGAGCCGCATCTTCATCCTCGGCGCGGTCCTGATGGCGCCGGTCGTGTCGGCGGCGGGCGGCTGGCAGGTGTGGGCGACCGTCACGCTGGTGACGACCGCGGCCTTCGCGGTCGCCGCCACCCGGGTCCAGGGCGGTATGCGCCGGCCGCGCGGCGGCGGGGAGCCGGTCCCCGCACCGGACGCGGCCGACCGCACCGGGGGTGCGTGAGCCGCCGCCCCGGGAACGGGGCGGCACAGGGGCACCCCCGGCCCTTCCCGAAGGCGGACGGGCGTGTCGGTGAGTCGACATGCCCGTTCGCCGACACGTCTACCCCCGGGTCAGCCGGTCCAGGAACCCGTGCAGGTTCTCCTCCAGCCGCTTCACCTTCTCCTCCACGGTGAGCGTCTCCGCGAAGCGCCCGCCCGGCTCGGGCTGCTTGAGCCCGCGCACGTACAGCGAGCAGGCGAAGTCGGTGCACATGTGCAGCCCCACCGTGTTCCCCTCGCGGCCCGCCTTGCCCACACGCGGTGCCACCATGAGCGCCACGCCGGGCCCCTGGCGGCTGGTCACGCACACCGAGCACAGCGCCCGCCGGGCCCCGGTCTCCGAGCCGGTCAGCCGGAAGGCCACGCCCACCGGACCGTCACCGCGCTCGACGACCAGGTACGCGCGCTCGTGCGCCATCGGATCGCGCCAGCCGAGGAAGTCCAGGTCCTCCCACGGCCGGGAGTCCAGGTCCCGCGGGAGGGAGAGGCGCTTGGCCTCGCCCTTGGAGCAGTTGATGAACGAGCCGCGGATCTCGTTCTCCGTCACGGGGATCATTCCTGCGACGCTAACAGCGACCCTCGCGACCGGGCAACGGTATTGTTCCCGCTGGTCCCGGGGTCGCGCGGTGAGCGTACCGCCTCCTCCCCTCCCGCGGCGCGCGGCCGCGCGCCCGCCCCAGGTCCCCCGCGGGCCGAGCGACCTTGAGGACGCGCCCCGGAGGGTTCCGTCGGCCGGATCGAGTTCGCCCGGGGCCGTCTCCGCGGTGCCCGGAGGTGTCCGCCGCCGGACACCGGGTCAGGCAGCGGAGCCCGGCCGGACGATCATGAGCACGACCACCACCGCCCACAGCAGGTTGTAGATCCCGCTCCACATGGACAGCCGCCCCAGCTCCGACCTCTCCCCCGGCTCGCGCAGCGCCTCGCGCTGGCGGGGGTGGATCTGCCAGGCCAGCAGCACACCCGCGGCCGCGGTGAGGACCATCGCGACGTTGACCCAGAGCTCGGCCATCCGCCCCTGGAGCAGGGCCAGGGCGATGCCGACCACCGGAACGACGATGCCGATGAGCGCGTAGACGCGGGTGATGCGGTGCAGGGCGAGGGCCGTGTTGCGGCTGCGCCCGCCGCCGTCCCCCGGGGCCTCGACGGGGGCGCCCGCCGGGACGGCGACCGGGACGTAGCGGGGGAACAGGCTGGTGGCGACCGCCGATCCGCCGACGAACACGATGCCCGCCAGGACGTGGATCGAGAGCAGGAGGTCTTCCATGGGTGAGCTCCTCGGTGACAAAACCTTCAGATTGCCTGAAGCCTAGAGCATGCTTCAGCCACCCTGAAGGTGGGGGAGGTTCAGTCCCGGGGCAGGGAGGAGAACGCCTCGCGGAACGCCGCGCCGACCTGCTGCTGGATCGGGTCCGCGTCCGGCCCGAACAGCTCCTCGTCCACCCGTGCGATCTCCCGGCCCGCGCGCTCCAGCAGCTCGCGCCCCCGCCGGGTCACCTCGATGCTGGACGCCGCCCCCGGTCGGGCGGTGAGGTCGTGTACCAGGCCCGCCGCGACCAGGGCCTTCACCCCCGAGTGCGCGCTCTGCACGGTGATCCCCGACATCCGGGCCAGGTCGCTGAACGAGACGCCGGGCACCCCGGCGATGTGGCCGAGCAGGCCCAGGCGGGCGACGGTGAGGTCGAGCGGGGCCAGCGCGGCGCCGAGTTCGCCCTCCACCCGGCGGGCCAGCGTCAACACGAGGACGGAGACGCTCAGCGCGGGCGGTCCGGGGCGGGTGTTCTCGGTGCTCACCGTTCCAGTGTCCCCCATCGGAGGGTCGGGCCGTCCCCGTGTCTCCTCGTCCACGTGTCCCCTCGTCCCCTTGTCGGCGTGTCGACAAGGGGGCGTGCCGCCGTGCGCCCGGGCCCGGGGTCGGGGCCGTCGAGCCCTCTCGTCCGTGCGTCCCCTCGCGTTCCCTTCATACCCCCAGGGGGTACAGTCCGACCATGAGCGATTCCCCGTGCAGTGCCCACTGCCCCCTTCCGTCCGGCCTCGGCCCGCTGGAGCTCTCCCTGCCGTTCCGCCTGCTCGGCCTCTGCCTGCGTTTGCGCGTCGTGCTCTCCGGGTCCTGTCCCGGGGGGCGGTGACGCGGGCCCGCGGCCTGCGGCGATGGCCGGACGGTGTTCGCACACTCACCGACCGTTCGGTCAGTACACATGCCCTGATCAGGGAAGATTCCGCCCTGCTGTTCATAATGCCGTGGGTCACATGGCATAGTGTCCTAGGGCTCGTGACCTATGTCTCGGCACAACCGTCCTGTGCCGATTCGGTACCCCCCGTCCCCGGGTGCCGGGCACGGGCCCCGGCAGTGACCGACCCCCGGTCGGCAGACATTACGGAGCAGCAATGGCAACATCCGACGCCACGGCCTCGGCACCCGCCCCGCTGGATGGCAGGGAAAGGCGCAAGGTCCTCGCCGGGACCATGGTCGGCACCACCATCGAGTGGTACGACTTCTTCATCTACGCCCAGGCCGCCGGCCTCGTCCTGGCGCCCCTGTTCCTCGGACCGCTGGAGCAGTCCAACCCCGGCCTCGCCCAGATCCTGTCGTTCGCGACCATCGGCATCTCCTTCCTGTTCCGCCCCCTGGGCGCCATCGTGGCGGGCCACCTGGGCGACAGGTTCGGCCGCAAGAAGGTCCTCGTCGCGACGCTGGTCATGATGGGCATCGCCACCTGCCTCATCGGCCTGCTGCCGACCTACGCCCAGATCGGTATCGCCGCCCCGATCCTGCTCATCGCCCTGCGCATCCTCCAGGGCTTCTCCGCCGGCGGCGAATGGGGCGGCGCGGCCCTGATGTCCGTGGAGCACGCGCCGGTGAACAAGCGCGGCTTCTTCGGCGCCTACCCGCAGATCGGCGTCCCCTGCGGCATGATCCTGGCGACCTTCGTCGTCTGGCTCATCACCGTGATCATCGGCCAGGACGCCTTCCTCGCCTGGGGCTGGCGCATCCCGTTCCTGCTGTCCTTCCTGCTGATCATCATCGGCCACCTCATCCGCAAGTCCGTGGAGGAGTCCCCGGTCTTCGAGCTGATGCAGAAGCGCCGCGCCAAGTCCTCCGCCCCGCTGGGCACCCTGTTCCGCAAGAACACCCGCGAGGTCGTGCTCTCCGCGCTGATCTTCCTCGCCAACAACGCCGCCGGCTACCTGGTCATCGCCTTCCTGGCCACCTACGCCTCCACCGCCCTGGGCATGGAGCGCGGGCCGGTCCTGCTGGCCACCACCCTGGCCTCCTTCGGCTGGCTCATCTCCACCCTGTACGGCGGCTGGGTCAGCGACCGCTGGGGCCGGGTGCGCACCTTCCAGATCGGCTACGTCCTGCTCGCCGCCTGGGCGGTGCCGATGTGGTTCCTGGTCGACACCGGCGACGTCCTCATGTACTTCGTGGGCGTCTTCGTCTTCTGCCTCACCCTGGGCCTGAGCTACGGGCCCCAGTCCGCGCTGTACGCCGAGATGTTCCCGGCCGAGATCCGGTACTCCGGCGTCTCCATCGGCTACGCCCTGGGCGCGATCCTGGGCGGCGCCTTCGCGCCGATGATCGCCCAGATGCTGCTGGAGAACACCGGTGTCTCCTGGAGCATCGGCGTCTACATGGTCGTCGCCGCCGCGATCTCCTTCCTGGGGGTCTCGCTGGTCAAGGAGAAGATGGGCGTCGACCTGCACGTCGACGACGACGGGGCCGACACGGCCGAGAAGGCCGCCTGACCCGTTCCCTGGGGGGAGGCACGGCGATAGGTCGCCGTGCCTCCCCCTCGCCTTGTCCCCCTCTCGCCACGGCGCCTTGTCGACATAGGGTCGTACCGACGTTCACAGGAGCGCTCCCACACCCCTGAACGAAAGGCGCCACCGTGTTCACCGACATGGCCTGGATGAACGAGCCCCCGTCCTGGACGGTCGAGGACGGCGTCCTCACCGTGACCACCGGGGACCGCAAGGACTTCTGGCGGCACACCCACTACGGGTTCGTGCACGACGACGGCCACTTCCTGTCCGCCGAGGCCACCGGGGACTTCACCGTCCAGGTCACGTTCGACGGCGACTACCTGGAGCAGTACGACCAGGCCGGCCTGATGCTCCGCGCCGACGAGGAGAACTGGATCAAGACCGGCACCGAGTTCGTCGGCGGCGGGCTCAACGTCAGTGCCGTGGTCACCCGCGGCCACTCCGACTGGTCGGTGGTCTCCCTGCCCCGGACCGGGGGCTCCTTCCCCCCGGTGACCATCCGGGCGATCCGCACCGGCGAGACCGTCAACGTCCAGTACCTCGACGGCTGGGGCGCGTGGCGGCTGCTGCGGTTGGCCCACCTGCCGCTGGGCGGGACCTGCCGGGTGGGGGTCATGTGCTGCTCGCCGCAGCGGGAGGGGTTCCGCGCGGTGTTCCGGGACTACTCGATCACCCCGGAGATCCCCGAGGACACCCACGCCTGACCCGAGGATGGGGGCGGACCGGTGCGTGAGGGCGCCGGTTCGCCCCGCCCGGCGCCCGCTCCCGCCCGGCGCCCGCTCCCGGCCGGGGCCGCGTCCGTCCCGGCATACCGCTCGGGCGGACGGTGTTTCACGTGAAACACCGGCCGTGACACGGCGGCACAATACGGGGTCGCCCCGTACCCGGTGGGGAACAATGTGCGGGACGGCTCCCCCAGGAAAGGCGCCACGGTGTTCCACCAGCCAGGACTGCCCTCCGACCTGCCCCATCCCGAGGTCCTGTGGGCCCGGGTCGGGGCCTACGCGTCCGTCTGCGCCGGGCTCGGGCTGACCGAGTGCGTCCCCGGACCCGCCGCCGTCCACTTCCGGCTGGTCCTGGGATCCCGCTTCTGTCTGGCCCGGGTGGCCGGCGGCGGGTTCCTGCTCGTCGGGCAGGACCCCGAGAGCGCCGGGGAGCGGGCCCGGACCCGGCCCATCGATCCCTTCCAGGGCGCACCCGAGACGCTGCCCTGGGACTGGCTGGCCGAGCGGCCCCGCCCCGACTTCGCCTACTGGTGGGACGGGGAGTGGGCGCGCGCCGCCTACCCCGACGACTGGGCGGACGACGGCCTGGCCGCCACCGTCGGCTGGTGCGCCGACCTGGACGACTTCACCGAGTGGGTGGTCCGCGCCGCCCTGGACACCGCCGACCCCGCGGACACCGTGTCCGCCCGCAAGGCCGTGGCCGACCTGGCGGCCCGGGCCCGGGAGCGCACCCTGGACGCCGACGCGCTCACCGGGGTCCTGGACCACGCCGCCCGCGACGACGCCGACCCGGCCGCGGGGCTCGCGCTGGCCCGCCGACTCGGGCTCACCGGCGAGCGGGAGCCCGAGGAGATGGAGCCGGGCGGCTCCCGGCCCACAGCCGCGCACCCCGCCATCGGCGGGCGCTCCCTGATGCTGCTGCTCGGAGACGCCATGCGCGCGGCCCGCGAACTGCCCGGCCGCGGCGACCCCGTCACCGCCCTGGCGGCGGACGCCGAGCCGGACGGCCGTGCCGAGGAGGCTCTGGCCCGGGCCGCGGCCCTGGTCCGCGGCCACCTGCTCGGCGACACCGACCGCAGGGTCCTCCTCTACCGTGCCCCCCACCCGCACGGCCTCCTCCACGACGACCCGGTCCCCGTCGCCGCCGATCCCGGGATGCACGCGGTCCTGGAGCGCCTGCGCCTGGACGAGGGCGGCGCGGACGGGCGGTGGCTCTTCGCCCGCCTGACCGTCACCCGCGAGGGCGTCACCCTGGAACGCGCCTACGACCACTGGCCGGAGTGGATGCCCGGGCCGGTGGACGAGGACGTCCGCGAGTTGGGATTCGCGCACCCCACCGGCGAGCCCGCCGACGTGGACGGACTGCGCGCCGAGATGGCCCGCCGGGCCCCCTCCCGCCGCCCCTCCTGGGCGGACCTGCTGTCCGACCGCGCCGCCGACGACCCGCCCTGGCCGGGCCCGCCCGACCGCCCCAGCGTTCCGCCGCTGCGGCTCCCCCTCGCGCGCCGGGTCGCCCTGCTCGACGACATCGCCGACCGGATGCGCTGCCTGGCCCGGGGCCTGGAGTGGTCCCGGCTGCGCCTGACCTACCGCGCCCTGGCCGGGTACGCGGGCGGCACCCTGACCGCTGCCCGGCCCGACGGCGACCGCGATCTGCCCGTGGACCGGGACCTGCGCGCCGCGCTGGAGGTGCTGCGCTCGGCCACCTACGTCGAGGAGCGGGGCGCCTGGTTCACGGTCGACATCGTCGTGGGTCCGTCCTCCGGGTGGCGGGTCTCCTACGACCGGGACGGCGAACCCGCCTTCTCCCTGCCGCCGACCGCCTTCGACCACGCCCTCGACCTGCGGTACTTCCCCCGGTCCTCGGTGAACGTCCCGCTGTGGCTGGCCGAGCGGCTGCGCATCGCCGCGTCCTGACCGGCCGGGGCTGACCCGTATCGGAGGCCTGCCGCGTCCTCCTCCCCCTGCCCGGGGCCCGTGCCCGCCTCCGTACCGGTGCCCGTCCTCCGGGTCCCGGACCTTCCGGGCGCGGGGGCACGACGGGCCCGCCGCGCACCCGCGCCGCCCCGGAGCTAGGAGTCGAGGACCTGGCCCTCGCGGGAGACCACCGGGGGCAGCACCGACCACGGGAAGTCGATCCACTGGTCGGTGCGCTTCCACACGTACTCGCAGTCGATCAGCGAGTGGGACTTCTGGTAGATGACCGCGCTGCGCACCTCGGCGACGTGCTCGGCGCAGAAGTCGTGGACGAGCTTGAGGGTCTTGCCGGTGTCGGCGACGTCGTCGGCGACCAGGACCCTCTTGTCGCTCAGGTCCACCACGTTGGGGACGGGCGGCAGCATGACCGGCATGTCCAGGGTCGTGCCCACGCCCGTGTAGAACTCCACGTTCATGACGTGGAGGTTCTTGACGCCGAGGGCGTAGCCGAGGCCGCCCGCCACGAACAGTCCGCCGCGCGCGATGGACAGGATGATGTCGGGCTCGAAGCCGTCGTCGGCGATCTCCTGCGCCAGCTCCCGCATCGCGGTGCCGAACAGCTCGTACGTGAGTGTCTCGCGGTCGTCGCTCACCGGTACCTCGTTCCTCTCGTGTCACACCCTGCCACGCATGCTAGGACCCCGTCCCGGCCCGGGGCCCCGGGGGCGCGGCGTTCCGGCAGGTGGGCGGGCGCGCGGGGGTGACCGGGAGTGTCGGCCACATGTCCATCCGGGGGCGTGTCCCGGGTCACATATCTGGACGAATGGTTACAAAATCCAGTGTCATCTACGACGTTTTCTCGACTTCGGCACGCCTATGGCGAACAGATGGCAAGAAACCTCACCATATGTCTGTACACGTCACCTTCGACACATCCGACTCTCGACATATGGAGGCAGAGGCATGGCCGACGACCGGGACCTGCTCCCCTCCGAGCAGCCGGTGCAGCTGCTCGACGAGTCGGGGAGGCCGGTCGAGAACCCGACCCTCCCCTTCCCCGACAACGGACGTCTCCTCGCCGCGTACACCGCCCTGGTGGTCGGCCGTCGCGTCAACGACCAGGCCGGCGCCCTGGTCCGCCAGGGCCGCCTGGCGGTCTACCCCTCCTCGCACGGCCAGGAGGCCTGCCAGGTCGGCGCCTCCCTCGTGCTGGGCGAGAACGACTGGCTCTTCCCCACCTACCGGGACACCGTCGCCGTCGTCACCCGGGGTGTCGACCCCGTCGAGGTGCTCACCCTCCTCAAGGGCGACTGGCACGCCGGGTACGACCCCTACGAGCACCGGGTCGCCCCGCAGGCCACCCCGCTCGCCACCCAGCTGCTGCACGCCGTCGGCGTCGCCCACGCCGCCCGCCTGCGCGGTGAGGACACCGTCGTGATGGCCCTGTGCGGCGACGGCGCCACCAGCGAGGGCGACTTCCACGAGGCGCTGAACTTCGCCGCCGTGCTCAAGGCCCCCGTCGTGTTCTTCGTCCAGAACAACGAGTACGCCATCTCCGTCCCCCTCGCCCGGCAGACCGCCGCGCCCTCCCTCGCCCACAAGGGCATCGGCTACGGAGTCAACGGCGAGCGCGTCGACGGCAACGACACCGCCGCCGTGCTGGCCGTGCTGGACGCCGCCGTCGCGGCCGCCCGCTCCGGCGCGGGCCCGCAGCTGGTCGAGGCGCACACCTACCGCATGCAGGCGCACACCAACGCCGACGACGACACCCGCTACCGCGACAGCGACGAGGTCGGCCCGTGGGTCGCCCGCGACCCGCTGACGCGGCTGGAGGCGCTGCTCAAGCGCAAGCGCGTGCTCACCAAGGCGCGCCGGGACGAGATCACCGAGCGGGCCGAGGCCGTCGCCGCCGCCATGCGCGAGGGCATCTCCCGGGACGAGGACCCCCACCCCTCCGAACTGTTCGCCCACGTGTACGCCGAGCCCACCCCGCAGCTGAGGGAGCAGGCCGCCGTCCTGGCCGACGAACTGAGCAGAGAGAGCGACTGACCCATGGCGACCGATCCCACCAAGCTCACCATGGCCCAGGCCCTCAACCGGGCGCTGCGCGACGCCATGGCCGAGGACGAGACCGTGTACGTCTTCGGCGAGGACGTCGGCCCCCTCGGCGGCGTCTTCCGCATCACCGACGGCCTCACCGCCGAGTTCGGCGAGGACCGCTGCTTCGACACCCCGCTCGCCGAGTCCGGCATCGCGGGCCTGGCCGTGGGCATGGCGATGAACGGGATGCGCCCCGTCATCGAGATGCAGTTCGACGCGTTCGCCTACCCGGCGTTCGAGCAGATCGTCAGCCACATCGCCAAGCTGCGCAACCGCACCCGCGGCCGGGTCTCCCTGCCCATCGTCATCCGGGTGCCCTACGCGGGCGGCATCGGCGGCGTGGAGCACCACTGCGACTCCTCCGAGGCGTACTACGCCCACACCCCCGGCCTGAAGGTGGTCACCCCGGCCACCCCCGCGGACGCCTACCACCTGCTGCGCGAGGCCATCGCCTCCGACGACCCCGTCGTGTTCATGGAGCCCAAGAAGCTCTACTGGGCCAAGGAGGAGTTCGACCCCGGGGACGGCTCGCGCCCGGGCATCGGCACCGCGGTGGTGTGCCGCCCCGGCACCGACGCCACCCTCATCGCCTACGGGCCCTCGGTGCCCACCGCGCTGGAGGCCGCCGAGGCCGCCGCCCAGGAGGGCCGCAGCCTCCAGGTGGTGGACCTGCGCTCGATCGTCCCCTTCGACGACGAGACCGTGTGCGCCGCGGTGCGCTCCACGGGCCGGGCCGTCGTGATCGCCGAGGCCAGCGGGTTCGCCAGCGTCGCCTCGGAGATCGTGGCCCGGGTGACCGAGCGCTGCTTCCACTCCCTGGCCGCCCCGGTGCGCCGGGTCACCGGGTTCGACATCCCGTTCCCGCCGCCCAAGCTGGAGCGCCACCAGCTGCCGAGCGTCGACCGCATCCTCGACGCGGTGGACGACCTTCAGTGGGAGGACGACCAGTGACGATCCGCACCTTCGAACTGCCCGACCTGGGCGAGGGCCTCACCGAGGCCGAGGTGGTCAAGTGGCTGGTCGCGGTGGGCGACACCGTCGCCATCGACCAGCCGATCGCCGAGGTGGAGACCGCGAAGTCGATCGTGGAGGTGCCCACCCCCTACGGCGGGGTGGTGCACGCGCTGCACGGCGCCGAGGGCGAGGTGCTGGCGGTGGGCTCCGTGCTGATCAGCGTCGCCGACGAGGCGGAGGCCCCGGCGGCCCCCTCCGAGCCCGCCGCCCCCGCGCCCGCCGTGCCGGAGCCGGCCGCGGTGTCCGCGGCCGGTGAGCGGTACCGCGAGGAGGAGCGCGCCGGGAGCGGCTCGGGCAACGTCCTCATCGGCTACGGCACCCCGGAGGCGGGGGCACGGGGGCGCCGCCGTCGGCCCCGCGGGGCCGTTGCGGCGCCCGCCGCCGCGCCCGCGGCCCCGGTCGCGCCCGAATCCCCGGCCGCGCGCCGCGTCCCGCTGGTGACCTCGCCGCTGGTGAGACGGCTCGCCCGCGAGGCCGGCCTGCGCGTCGCCGACATCGAGGGCAGCGGCCAGGACGGGCTCATCACCCGCCGCGACGTGCTCGCCGCCATCGAGGCCGCCCGGGCCCCGGTCGCCGCGCCCGCCGCCGCGCCCGCCGCCGAGGCGGTCCCGGCACCGGCCCCGGTCCCGGCGGGCGCCGTGGACCCGCGCACCGGGCTGGCCGAGTCCGCCAGGATGCCCATGAGCGGGTTCCGCAAGAGCGTCGCCGCCGCCCTCTCGCGCAGCCGGAGCGAGATCCCCGAGGCCACCGTGTGGGTGGACGTCGACGCCACCGAGCTGGTCCGCCTGCGCGCCGCCCACCCGGACGGCCCGGGGCTGCTGTCCTACGTCGCCCGGTTCACTGTGGCCGGACTGCGCGCCCACCCCGAGCTCAACGGGCTGGTGGACACCGAGCGCGGCGAGCTGGTCCAGTACGACGGGATCAACCTGGGCCTGGCCGTGCAGACCGACCGCGGCCTGGTCGCGCCGGCCGTGCTCGGCGCGCACCGGCTCACCACCGCCGAGCTGGACACCGAGATCAAGCGGCTCACCGCCGCCGCCCGCGCGGGCCGGGCCACCCCGGCCGAGATGACCGGCGGCACCTTCACCCTCAACAACTACGGTTCGCTGCGGGTCGACGGAAGCGCCGCCATCATCAACCACCCGCAGGTGGCCATCCTCGGCATCGGCCGGATCATCGACCGCCCGTGGGTGGTGGACGGCGAGCTGACCGTCCGCAAGGTCACCCAGCTGTCGTTCGCGTTCGACCACCGGGTGTGCGACGGCGGCGCGGCGGCCGGGTTCATGCGGGTCGTCGCCGACGCCATCGAGGACCCCGCCGCGGCCATCGCCCGCCTGTAGCGGGTCCCACGACAGCGCCCCGGGAGGAGTCGGCACCCCCCGGGGCGCTCTTCCGTGCGGCGGGGGTGCCGCCTCCGGACGGTCGGCCCCGCGGCCGCGGGGCCACCGGTGCCCGCAGGCCGCGCGCCGCCCGGTGCGGCCCCGGACGCGGCGGTGCCCCCGGCCGGTCGGCCGGGGGCACCGCCATGTCGACACGGCGATACACCGCCATGCCTCTTCGCCGTTACGCCTCCTCGTCGCCCTTGGCGACCAGGGTGAGCACGTCGTAGGTGGCGACGGCCTCGCCGTCCTGGTCGGTGACCACGGCGTCCCAGCGGACCTCGCCGTACTCCGCGTTGGTGCGCGGGGTGATCTGCTTGGCGGTCAGCGTCACCCTGATGACCGCGTCCTCCTTCACGGGGGTGAGGAACCGCAGGTTGTCCACACCGAAGTTGGCCAGCACCGGGCCCGGGGCCGGGTCCACGAACAGGCCCGCGGCCAGCGACACCACCAGGTAGCCGTGCGCCACGATCCCGCCGAACAGCGGGTTGGCGGCGGCGGCCTCCTCGTCGGTGTGGGCGTAGAACGTGTCCCCGGTGAACTCGGCGAAGTGGTCGATGTCGGCGCGGGTCACCCTGCGCTCCGCCGACTCGATGGTGTCGCCGATCCGCAGCTCGGCCAGGTTCTTGCGGAAGGGGTGGACGTCGCCCGTGTTCCTCTTGGACCCCGTGGTCCAGTGTCCGGTGATCGCGGTGAGCATGTCCGGCGAGGCCTGGATCGCGGTGCGCTGCATGTGGTGCTTGACGCCGCGCACGCCGCCCAGCTCCTCACCGCCGCCGGCGCGGCCCGGGCCGCCGTGCACCAGCACGGGCAGCGGGGAGCCGTGGCCGGTGGACTCCTTGGCGTCGTCCCGGTCCAGCACCAGGATGCGGCCGTGCCAGGGGGCGACGCCCAGGACGACCTCGCGGGCGACGTCGGGGTCGTGGGTGACCAGCGAGCCCACCAGGGAGCCCTTGCCCAGGGCGGCCAGCTCGACGGCCTCGGCCACCGAACCGTAGGTGATGACGGTGCTGACCGGGCCGAACGCCTCCACCTCGTGCGGCTCCCGGGCGCCCGGCTCGGCGCGCAGGAGGATCGGAGACATGAACGCGCCGGACTCGGCGTCGGCGCCCACGACCTCGACCAGCTCGGGGTCGCCGTACACCAGCTCGCAGGAGGTGCGCAGGGCCTTGACCGCCTTGCGGACCTCGTCGCGCTGGGCCAGGGAGACCAGGGCGCCCATGCGGGTGTCCGGGTGGTCGGCGGCGCCCACCACGACCTTGGCCAGGCGCTCCTTCAGGGCCTCGACGACGGTGTCGGCCATCGCCTCGGGGACGATGACACGGCGGATGGCGGTGCACTTCTGGCCCGCCTTGACGGTCATCTCGGTGACGACCTGCTTGATGTACAGGTCGAACTCGGGGTCCTCGGCGGTGACGTCCGGGCCCAGGATGGAGCAGTTGAGGGAGTCGGCCTCGACGTTCAGCTGCGTGCCGCCGCTGACCACGTTCGGGTGGTTGCGCAGGATGGCGCCGGTGGCGGCCGAGCCGGTGAAGCCGACGATGTCCTGCGGGCCCAGGCCGTCGAGCAGCCCCCGGTGCCCGGCGACGAGCAGCTGGAGCGAGCCCTCGGGGAGGATCCCCGACTCGACGGCCCTGCGGACCACGGCCTCGGTCAGGTAGGCGGTCTGGGCGGCGGGCTTGACGATGCTGGGCAGCCCGGCCAGGAACGCCGGGGCGAGCTTCTCGAGCATGCCCCACACGGGGAAGTTGAACGCGTTGATCTGCACCGCGACGCCGGGCCGGGAGGTGTAGACGTGCTGTCCCGCGAAGGTGCCCTCGCGGCTCAGCCGCTCCAGGGGGCCGTCGAGGATGACCGTGGAGTTGGGCAGCTCGCGGCGGCCCTTGCTGGAGAAGCTGAAGAGGGTGCCGAAGCCGCCGTCGATGTCCACGGCGCTGTCGCGCTTGGTGGCGCCGGTCCGGTGGGAGAGCGCGTAGAACTCGTCCTTGTACTGCATCAGGTGCTGGGCGAGGGCCTTGAGCAGGTTCGCGCGCTGGTGGAAGGTGAGGGCGCGCAGCGCCGGGCCGCCGACGGTGCGGGCGTAGTCGACCATGGCGGAGACGTCGGGGCCGTTCTGCGACATGCGGGCGACGGTCTCACCGGTGTTCGCGTCGGCGAGGGGCTCGCCCCCGTCGGCGGGGGTGAACCACGATCCCAGCGCGTAGCTCTGCAGTACTTCGGACACCTGACGGTCCTCTCCTCGGGCTGAGTGTCTTCCGGCACAGTATTACAGACCGATCGTTCAGTAAATAGTGCCGGGCCGGTCGCGTCCGCCACCACCTGCGTTTTCCCACCATGTGGACGTGCGGACAGGTGGTTCTGTCGACATCTCGAAAATGGCGTGTAATGAACGGCCCGCCGCCGACAGAAGAGGGGTGAAGGCACACCGAGAGGAGAGGGATGAGCGGCGATGACACGGAGGAGGGAGCGGGTGGACTGTTCACCCGCTTCTTCGCCGGCCACTACGACGACGTCCGGCGCTACGCCCTGCGGAGGCTGGGCCCGGACGCGGCCGACGACGTCGCGGCGGAGACCTTCTCCGTCGCCTGGCGCCGGTTCGACCGGATGCCCCGGGACGAGCCGCTGCCGTGGCTGTACGGGGTGGCCCGCAACATCGTGCGGGCCCGGTTCCGGGAGCTGAGGCGACAAGGAGAGATGTCGACCCCCTTCCCCGAGGGCGACCACCGGGAGCCGGGCGCGCCGGACCCGACCGGGGCGGTGGCCGAACGCGACAGCGCGCTGCGGGCGCTGGGGCGGCTCGGCGAGACCGACCGGGAGCTGATCATGCTCCTGGCCTGGGAGGGACTGGAGGTGCGCGACGCCGCCAGAGTGCTGGGCTGCACCACCGCCACGGCCCGTGTGCGGCTGTACCGGGCGCGGCGGCGGATCGAGCGCTTCCTGGACCATCCGCCCCCCGACGGGGCGCGCCGCCCCGTGGCCGCCCCCCGGACCCCCGCCCGCACCGCCCTGAAGGAGAACCCATGAAGGACACCGCGTTCAACGACGACGTCGCCGCCGTCCGGCGCCTGTTCGCCGGGCACGACCCGGCCGCCGGGTATCCGGAGGACGCGGCCGCGCGCGAGCTGTCCCGGATCGAGGTCATCGCCGCCGGGCACCGGCCGGGGGGCACCTCCCCGGCGCGGTCCCGCCGCCTCCTGCGCCCGGCGCTCATCGGGGTGGCCGCCGCGCTGACGGCCGTCGCGGTCGTCGTCCCGGTGTCGCTCCAGAGCGGGCGGCCCGCGCACGCGGAGCCGCCGCCCGCCCCGCTGGACGTGCCCGCCTCCGAACGCACCGGGGGGCGGGAGTACCTGCTCGACCTGGCCCGCGCCGCCGCGGCGGCGGAGCCGCCCGCACGCGACGGGGACGTGGCGTACGTGCGGACCTCGGAGTGGACGTTCACGTACTCGCAGGACGTCGACAGCGGACGGGCCGGCTGGGGGATCCTGCCGGAGGAGCGCAGCGTGTGGCGGGCCCCCGACGAGTCCGGGGTGGAGCTGTCCGTGCCCCGCGAGCCGGAGCACGTCGGCGGCGACGAGGGCCCGCTGGGCTTCCTGTTCGGCGACGGCACCGAGCGCTTCGAATGGGGGGACGGCGAGGGCGGAGACGGGATGTTCTTCACCTGGGAGCCGGACACGCTGTCCACCGACCCGAAGGAATTGGAGGAGCAGCTGGTCGACGGGGCCGGGTTCGACGCCGACACGCCGGAGGCGACCCTGTTCTACGCGCTCCAGAGCCTGTACACCGAGGCCCCCGTCGACCCGCGGGTCCAGTCGGCCGTGCTGCGGGTGCTGGCCGGGCACGAGGGGGTGCTCTACGCGGGCCCGTCCGAGGACCGGTACGGGCGCGAGGGCGAGCTCTTCCTGGTGGAGGAGGAGGGCGAGGAGACCCTGGAGCGCCGGATCATGTTCGACGCCGACACCGGGATGCCGCTCTACTTCGAGGTCGTCGCGGTGGAGTCGGAGTACGAGCAGCCCGAGGGGGTGGAGCTGCCCCTGGTCAACCACTACTCGGTGATCGTGGAGACGGCCTGGGTCGCGGAGGTCGAGGACCGGCCCTGAGTCGCCCGGCCGGGTCCGTCCACAGCCTGTGGACAGCGCCAAGGGCTCCCCGCCGTGGCGGGGAGCCCTTGGCGCTCGGCGCCGTGACCGTCCCCGGCTTGCGGGTCCCGGGGCGGGTCGTCCGGCGGGGCCCGTCCACAGCCTGTGGACGGGCCCGAGGGCTCCCCCGCCGTGGTGGGGAGCCCTTGGCGCTCGGCGCCGTGACCGTCCCCGGCTTGCGGGTCCCGGGCCGGGTCGTCCGGCGGGGTCCGTCCACAGCCTGTGGACGGGCCCGGGGACTCCCCTGCCGCGGCGGGGCCCTCGTGCTGCTCGGCGTCGTGTCCGCTCCCGGTCCGCGGGACCCGGGGCCGGGCCGCCCGGCCGGAACCGGGCGCACCGCCGGGTCCGCGGGACCCGGGCCGGGCGGGTTCATCGGGGGTGAGGTCCACGACGTGTCCGCCGGGTCCGCGGGACCCGGGCCGGGCCGCGGGTCAGTGCTGGGCGAGCGGGACGACCTCGGCGCCCGGGAGGGCGGCCACGAGCTTGCCCGGCACCCACAGCTTGGACCGGCGCAGCCCGCTGCCCACCACCACGTACGGGGTGGCCGCCACGGCCTCGTCCACCAGGATCGGCCACTCCTGCGGCAGCCCGAACGGGGTGATCCCGCCGTACTCCATCCCGGTCAGCCCTGTGGCCTCCGCCATCGGCGCGAACGACGCCTTGCGCGCGCCCAGGTGGCGGCGGACCACGCCGTTGACGTCGGCCCGGTCGGTGGCCAGCACCATGCACGCCGCGTAGGTGGTCTCGCCGCCGCGCTTGGCCGCCACCACCACGCAGTTCGCGCTGGTCTCCAGTGTCATCCCGTAGTGGGTGCAGAAGGCCGCGGTGTCCGCCAGGTTCGGGTCGATCGGCGCGACCCGCACCTCGGCGCGGCCCCGGACGGCCTCCCGGACGGGGGCGGCCATCAGGTGCTCCTGCTCGCCGGCGTCCACCCAGTTCAACGACACGGACATGGGCATGCTCCTCGTTTCGTGTTCCGGACGGCCCCAGCCTAGGGACCTACGACGCGGAATGCCGCCGCAGGATCTCCAGGGCGAGTCCGGCCAGGTCGTCGGACCGGTACCCGGGCCACCCGTGCACCGCCGACACGTACCCCGCCGGGATCCCCGACAGGCCCCACCGGGCCCCGGCCAGCGCACCGGCGATCGCCGCGACGGTGTCGGTGTCGTTGCCCGCCCGCACCGCCGCGTGCACGGCCGCCACGTACCCCTCCGGGTTGCGGGTGAGGGCCGACCACGCCGCCTGGAGCGCGCTCACCACGAACCCGTTGTTCGCGAACGTGTGCGGCGCCGCCGACTCCGCCTCGTCCAGCCAGGACTTCCAGCGGCCGCGCGCGTCCTCCGGCAGCAGTTCCACCCCGTCGCGGACGCCGTCCAGGGTGCCCTCCAGCACGGCCCGGCGGATCCCCTCGCACCACAGCACGCAGGCCTGCGAGGCCAGCGGGTCCCCGTGGGTCAGGAGGCTGTAGGCGTCGGCGGCCCGGGCCAGCCCCTCCGGGTCGCGCAGGTAGGCCAGGGCCAGCGGCCCGGTGCGCATCAGCGACCCGTTGCCCGCGCTCGCCACCCCCTCCTCGAACATGGACGCGGCGTACGCCGCCATCACCTCGGCGACCTCGGGGCGGCGGAAGGCGCCCCCGGCGCCGTCCATCACCCGGCGGGTCTGGTTGCCGATGTCGGTGGCCCCGCCGTTCGCCCACTCCAGGAAGGCGTCGGCGGTCGCGCGCAGCGCCCCGGCGGACAGCGGGTCGTCGTGGTCGCGCAGCGCACGGGCGATGCACACCGTCATCTGGGTGTCGTCGGAGTACTCCCCGGGCGCGTAGGGGCCCAGGCCGCCGCCGATCATCTCCGGCACCCGGCGCTCGGACAGCGTGGGGCCGAACTCGTAGGGCACGCCCAGCGCGTCGCCGCAGGCGGCGCCCAGCAGGACGCCCAGGGCGCGGTCCTCGATGCTTCCGGTGGGCGGGGTCTGCACGGTCGCCTCGCAACGGTTCGGGGGAAGGGCGGACAGCGCCGACATTACCGTTCCGGCCTTCGCCGGGGGGTCGGGTGAGCGAACCGGTACGGGGTGAAATCAGAGCCGAATTCCGGAATTCCGGCCCGTACAATTCCGATTCATGGAGACCCCCACCCCCGATCCCCACTCCGGCGCGGTCCTGGACGGACGCTACGTCCTCGGGGAGCGCCTTCGCAGTGATGCCTCGGGGAGCGCCTACGCGGCCCACGACCGCGCCACCGGGACGACCGTCGTCGTCACCGTCCTGCACCCGTGGCTGGTCGGCGACGCGCCGGCCGTGCACGCCTTCCGCGGCAGGGCGCAGCACCTGGAGGCCGTCTCCCACCCGGGCCTGGCCCGGTTCCTCGACCACGGCCGCGACGGGGACCGCGTCTACGCCGTCAACGAGTACCTCCGCGGCGAACCCCTCGCCGAGGTCCTGGACGGCGCCTTCCCCGTCCACGAGCCGCACCGGGCGCTCACCGTCATCGCCTCCGTCCTGGAGGCGCTCGACGCCGCCCACGCCCAGGGGATCGTGCACGGCGCCCTGACCCCCGACCGGGTCGTCGTCGGCGACGACGGGAGGGCGGGCATCACCGGCTTCCCGCTCCTCTTCGACGCCGCCGAGGACGAGGCCCCCGACACCCGGACCGACGTGCGCGCGGTGGGCCTGCTCCTGCACGCGCTCATCACCGGCGAGCCGGCCGACCCCGGCGAGGCGCGCCCGCTGCGCCCCTCGGCGCTGGTGGACTCCCTGCCGCCGGACCTGGACATGCTGGTCGCCAACGCGACCGACCCCAACCCGCGTTACCGGCCCCGCGACGCGGGCCAGTACCTCACCCTGGTCGAGCAGGTGATGCGGTCGCTGTCCCGGCCGTTGGAGGAGGGCGGCGCCGACACCACCCGTCCCATCCCGATCGCCGCCGCCGAACTCCCCGCACCCCGCCGCAGGCCGCTGCGGCGCCGCGTCCCCGTGCTGGCGGCCGCCGTGCTGCTGGTCGCCGCCCTGTTCGCGACCGGGTGGGCGCTGTTCCCCCGCGAGCCCGAGGCCACCCTCCCCGACCTGGCGGGGGTCGCCGCGGAGGAGGCGGAGGCGCGGCTGGAATCGCTCGGCCTGGGGCTGGTGGTCCGCTTCCGTGACACCTACCACGACACCGTCGAGCCGGGCGGGGTGGCGGGCAGCGAGCCGGGTCCGGGCGCCGTCCTGGCCGAGGGCGACGCGGTCATGCTGGCGCTGTCCGTCGGACCCCGCCACGCGGACGTCCCGGACGTGGTCGGCGACACCGAGAACGAGGCCCGTGACCTGCTGCGCGAGGCGGGGTTCACCCGCATCGACGTCGTCCAGGAGCACTCGGCCGAGCAGCTGCCGGGGACCGTCCTGGCCACCGAGCCCGCCGCGGGCCGGGAGGGCGACCGCGAGGACCCGGTGGTCATCCGGGTCAGCGAGGGCGTCATCGTCCCCTCGCTGGACGGGATGACACAGGAGGAGGCCGTGGACGCCCTCACCCGGGTCGGCCTGACAGCGGTGGTCGTGGAGCAGCACCACGAGACCGTCGAACCGGGCGGGGTCAGCGCCCAGAACCCCGAGCCGGGGTCGATCCTGCCCGAGGAGGGCGAGGTCTCGGTGACCGTCTCGACCGGCCCGGAGCCCGAGGAGGAGCCCTCGGAGTCCCCGTCGGAGACCCCCTCGGAGGAGTCCGGCGGCGACCGCGACGAGGAGTCCGAGGACGGGGACGGCGACGGGCACAACGACGGGCACGGCGGAGGCCAGGGCGGAGGCTGGGACGACCACTCCTGCTCCGCGCCCGCCTGGAGCCCCGGCACCACCTACGAGGAGGGGGAGCGGGTCAGCCACAACGGCCGCGAGTACGAGTCCCGCTGGTGGAACCAGGACAACGAGCCCGACTCCGGCACGCTCTGGGGCCCCTGGTCCGACCGCGGCCGCTGCTGAGCCCGCCGCCGGGCCCGCGCCGCGCCCGAGGCGGGCGCGGCGCGGGCCCGGGGCGGACGCCGCGCGGCGCGGTCAGCGGAAGTCGTCGGCGCGGTCGCGCGCCCACTGGGAGAAGGGCAGCGCCGGGCGGCCGAGCACCTTCTCGACGTCCCCCGACACCTCCTCGGGGCGCTCGGCCAGCGAGGCCCAGTACTCCAGCGCCGCCTCCGCGTACCCGGTGTCCCCGAACAGGGCGGTGAGCTCCGCCGCCGCCTCCTCCCGGGGCTGCTCCTCCCACCGCGCCGCCACGCCGACGGCCTCGCCGAGCAGCCGCACCTGGTCCCGCTGGGACACCGCCTCCGGGCCGGTCGTCAGGTAGGCCCTGCCCGCGTGCCCCTCGTCGACCAGGGCCCGCACCGCCATTTCGGCGACGTCGCGCTCGTGCACCAGGGACCGCCGCGCGTCCCCGTACGGGGCCCGCACCGTGCCGGTGCGGACCCGCCCGGACCACTGGAGCGCGTTGGCGGACAGCCCGGTCACCCGCAGGAAGACCCACTCCGCCCCGGAGTCCCGGACCGCGTCCTCCACCGCGCCCCACGACCCCCGCTCGCCGGGGTCCCCGCCACCGGCCTGCGCCGCCGAAAGGTAGACGACGCGGTCCGCGTGCCGGGCCAGCGCCGCCGCCACCGGCCCCACCCCCTCCGCCGTCATGAGCGGCCACACCAGGTAGGCGGCCCGGACGCCCTCCGCCGCCCGGGCCACCGCCTCCGGGTCGGTGACGTCGCCGGTCACGGCCTCCACCCCGGCCGGCAGGCCGTGGTCCTCCCGGCGGACCAGGGCACGCACGGGCACGCCCTCGGCGAGCAGGCCGGCCACCACGTGCCGGCCGGTGTTGCCCGTCGCCCCGGTCACCAGTACGGGTCGCTCCATGGTCGTTCCCCTCGGTTCCGCGGCCGGATCGCCCGGCCGTCGGAGGACAGCCTGGTTCCTCAACAAATGTTGAGGTCAAGGCCCGCGGTCCCCGAAAGGGCCCTATGGCGCCCCTCTACACCGGTTCGCGCCCGAATGTATGTCACATGTACATGTGAAACGGATCACCGTAGCTCTACCTTCGGGTTGGCACCCCATCCCCCAGCGCGGGCGATCGTGACGAGGCGGTGCCGACTGGAGGAAGAGAAATGCGCAAGACCCCCCTGACCGCCGCCTCCTGCGCGGTCGTCCTCGCCCTCACCGCCTGCGGCAGCCCCGGCGAGGCCGCGGGAGGGGGCGGGGACGGGCCCGTCAGGATCGGCATCGTCTACTCGGCCACCGGCCCGCTGGCCACCTACGGCGAGCAGTACAGGCAGGGCCTGGAGGCCGGACTCGACTACGCCACCGGCGGCACCATGGAGATCGACGGCCGCGCCGTCGAGGTCGAGTACATGGACGACGGCGGCGACCCCACCGCCGCGGTCTCCGCCGCCCGCGAGCTCATCGGCACCGGCCACGACATCATCGCCGGGTCCACCGCCTCGGGCATCGCCGTCCAGGTCGCCCCGCTGGCCGAACAGGACGACATCCTCTTCATCTCCGGCCCGGCCGCCACCGACGCCGTCACCGGCATCAACGCCAACACCTTCCGCTCCGGCCGCCAGACCTACCAGGACATCCTCGCCGCGGGCAGCTTCATGGACGACGCCGAGGGCTCCAAGGTCGTCGTGTTCGCCCAGCAGGGCACCTTCGGCCAGGCCAACGTCGACGCCGTCACCGCCGTCCTGGGCGGGGAGGGCGCCGAGGTCGACAGCATCCTGGCCCCGGCGGACACCACCGACCTCACCCCCTTCGCCGAGCAGGTCGGCAAGGCCGACGCCGACCTGGTGTTCGTCGCCTGGGCCGGGGAGACCGCCGCCGCCATGTGGCAGGCCCTGGACCAGCAGGGCGTCCTCGCCGACACCGAGGTCGTCACCGGCCTGGACATCAGGGCGTCCTACCCGGTCTTCGGCGAGGCCGGCGGCGACATCTCGTTCCTGTCCCACTACTTCGACGGCGCCTCCGACACCGAGGCCGCCCTGGCCATGCGCGAACGCGTCGAGGAGGCGGGCGGCACCGTCGACCTGTTCACCCCCGACGGCTTCACCGCCGCCCAGATGATCGTCCACGCCGCCACCGAGGGCGATACCACCGCCGACCGCGTCGCCGCCCTGGAGGGCTGGACCTTCGACGGCGTCAAGGGCGAGCTGACCATCCGCGCCGAGGACCACGCCCTGCTCCAGCCCATGTACCAGGTCGAGCTGGTCGGGTCCGGCGACTCCGCCGAGCCCGAGCTGGTCGCGGAGATCCCCGCCGCCGACGTCGAGCCCGTCGTCGCGGAGGGGTGATGGCCACCGACACCCCCGCGGGCGCGGCCACCGCCGCCGCGCCCGGCGCGGCCGCGGCCACCTCCCTGGCCCTGGACCACCTGAGCTGGTCGGTCGGCGGCGCCGTCATCGTCGACGACATCACCATGCACGTCGCCGAGGGCGAGTTCGTCGCCCTCATCGGACCCAACGGCGCCGGCAAGACCTCCCTGTTCAACCTCGTGTCCGGCCTCACCAGGCCCACCGCGGGCACGGTCTCCCTGGGCGGCGCCGACATCACCCGGTACGCCCCGTACAAGCGGGCCCGCCTGGGCATGGGCCGTACCTTCCAGACCTCCAGCGTCTTCGCCGACCTCACCGTCGGCGCCAACGTCGGCCTGGCCGTCCAGGCCCGCACCGGCGACTCCCGCAGGTTCTGGAAGCGCGCCGGGGACGGCGGCCCCGAGGCGGCCGCCGCCCTGGACCTGGTCCGCCTCTCCCACCGCGCCGCCGCGCCGGCCGGAGACCTCTCCCACGGCGACAAGCGCAAGCTCGAACTCGCCCTGCTGCTGGCCCGACGCCCCCGGCTCATCCTCCTGGACGAGCCCATGGCCGGGGTCAGCGCCGGGGAGGTCGGCGAACTCACCACCGTCATCCGGGACGTGCACCGCGAACAGGGATGCACGGTCCTCATGGTCGAACACCACATGGAGGTGCTCCTCGACATGGCCGACCGGCTGGCCGTGATGCACCACGGCGCACTGCTCGCCTTCACCGACCCCGACTCCGCCATGGCCGACCCCGACGTCCAGGCCGCCTACCTCGGGGACGGGGCGTGACCGCCGCCGGACCGCTGCTGGAGGCGGTCGACCTCAACGTGTGGATCGAGGGCTCCCACATCCTCCAGGGCGTCTCCTTCGCCATGCCCGAGCGCGGCGTCACCTCCCTGCTCGGCCGCAACGGCGTCGGCAAGACCACCACCGTCAAGGCCGTCCTGGGCCTGGTGCCCCGCACCGGCCGGGTGGTCTTCGACGGCGCCGACACCACCGCCGAGCCCACCCACGCCATCGTCTCCCGGGGCATCGGCTACGTCCCCGAGGAACGCGGGATCTTCGCCGCCCTCACCGTCGCCGAGAACCTACGCATCGCCGAGCGACGCCCCGGCCCTCACCGCTACGGCCTCGTCCACGAACTGTTCCCCGAGCTCGCCGCGCGCAGGGACCAGCCCGCGGGCACCCTCTCCGGCGGCCAGCAGCAGATGCTCGCCATCGGCCGCGCCCTGCTCAACGACAACCGCCTCCTCATCGTCGACGAGCCCACCAAGGGCCTGGCCCCCCGGATCGTCCGCGAGGTCGCCGACGCGGTGGCCCGCGCCGCCGAGGAGGTGCCGGTGCTGCTGGTCGAACAGAACCTGTCCCTGGTCCGCCGGGTCGGGGGCGACGCCGTCGTCCTGGACGCCGGCCGGGTCGTCCACACCGGCCCCGTCCCGGACCTCCTGGACGACGCCGACCGCGTCCGCGAACTCCTGGGCGTGTCCCGCGCGGCGGCCGCCCCCGCCGCCGCGCCCGCCACGGGCACGGCCGCCGACACCGAAGGGAGGCCGACCGCGTGAGCACCGTGGTCCTCCTCATCGTCACCGGGCTCGGCCTGGGCGCCCTCTACTTCCTCATCGCCTCCGGCCTGTCGCTGATCTTCGGCCTCATGGACGTGCTCAACTTCGCGCACGGGGCGTTCCTCGCCCTGGGCGCCTACGGCACGTGGTGGGCGGCGAACTTCCTGCCCGGGGCCGGCCCCGACGGGCCCGGGTTCCTGCTGGCCCTGGTGTTCGGCGTCGCCGCCGGAACCCTGGCCGCCACCCTCGTCGAACTGTGCGTCATCCGCCCGCTCTACGGCAGGCACCGCGAGCAGATCCTCGCCACGGTCGGCCTCAGCCTGGCCACCCCGGCGCTCCTCCAGGCCGTCTGGGGCGCCGACCCGCTGACCTTCCCCAAGCCGGACCTGGTCCGGGGCACCGTCGAGGTGCTGGGCGCCAGCATCCCCAGGGACCGGCTGCTGCTCATCCTCGCCGCGGCCGCCCTGTTCACCGCCCTGTGGCTGTTCAACTCCCGCACCCGCTACGGGCTCATCGTCCGCGCCGGGGTCCAGGACCGGGCCATGGTCACCGCCCTGGGCATCGACGTGCGCAGGTCGTTCACCCTGGTGTTCGCCATCGGCGGCGCCGCGGCCGCGCTGGCCGGGGCGCTGGGCGGCCTCTACTACGGCGTGGTCACCCCCACCCAGGGGATGTCGCTGCTGATCTTCGCGTTCATCGTCGTGGTCATCGGCGGCACCACCTCACTGACCGGCTGCGCGATCGCCTCCGTGACCGTCGCCCTGGTCCAGCAGTTCGCCAACTACTACACCGTCGCCGGACTCGGCGACATCGCCGTGGTCATCGTCCTCGCCCTGGTGCTGCTCACCCGGCAGGGCGGACTGGCCGCCAAGAAGTCCGCGGAGAGGGTGGCATGATCACCGAGACCGAACCCCGGGCGGCCGCCCGGGCCGACGACACCGCGGCCCCGGCCGCGAGCGGGCGGCGCCGACTCCCCCGCTGGGCCGGCCCGGCCGCCGTGCTGGTGGTCCTGGCCACCCTGCCCTTCTCCACCCTGACGGTCCCCGGCCTGTTCGAGGGCGCCCTCAACAGCCCGGCCACCCTGCACCTGCTCGCGTTCTGCCTCGTGTTCGGCGGCCTGGCCACCAGCTACGACCTGCTGTACGGGAGGGTGGGGCTGCTGTCCTTCGGGCACGCCCTGTACTTCGCCTGCGGCGCCTACACGGCCGCCCTCCTGATGCGGATCCTGGAGCTGCCCCTGCTGTGGGCGGCGCTGGTCTCCGTCCTGGCCGGAACCCTGCTGTCCCTGCTGCTGGGAGCGGTGGCACTGCGGGTCAACGGCATCGCGATGGCCATGGTCACCCTGGCGTTCGCCCAGGCCGGGTCCATCCTGGTGGCCCGCGACCCGGGCCGGGTGACCGGCGGCGAGGAGGGCCTGTCGCTCAACACCGCCGTGGTCCCCGACGCGTTCGTGGGCGTCATGAACACCGCCAACCTGTACTGGGCGGCGCTCGCCTACGCCGCGCTCGCGACCGTCGTGGTGTGGTGGCTGTCGGCCTCCCCGGTGGGCCGGGTCTGGCAGGGCATCCGCGCCAACGAGCAGCGCGTCGCGGTGCTGGGCGTCGACCCCTACCCGTACAAGCTGGCGGCGTTCACCGTCGGCGGCGGCCTGGCCTCCCTGGGCGGCGTGGTCTACCTGCTGGTCACCGGCGGGGTCACGCCCACCATCACCACCGCCGAGTTCACGCTCACCCTGCTGGTGATGGTGGCCCTGGGCGGGGCGGGCAGCCGCTGGGGCGCGGTACTGGGCGCCGGGCTGTACACCTACGCCGAGCACCGGCTGCGCCAGGCGGGCGGGGAGGCCTTCTCGGCCCTGCCCGACTGGATCGCCGCCCCGCTGTCCCAGCCCCTGTTCATCCTCGGAACGCTCTTCGTCCTGATGGTCTTCTTCTTCCCCGGCGGCCTGACCGCGCTGCCCGGGCGGGTCCGGTCCGCGCTGCGCGCCCGCCGGACCGCACACGAATGAGAGGGAAAACCGCATGAGCGACACCACCCCGGTCGGCGGGGACGAGTACACCGTCCCCGTCCCCGGGGGCGACCTGGCCGTCACCCGGTGGGGTGACGGCCCCGGCGTCCCCGTCCTGGCCGTCCACGGCATCACCGCCAACGGCCACTCCTTCGCCCGCACCGCGGCCGAGCTGGCCGCCCGCGGCGGCCCCCCGCTGCACGCGCCCGACCTGCGCGGGCGCGGGGCCAGCGGCACCCTGCCCGGCCCGCACGGCCTGGCCGCCCACACGGACGACCTCGTCGCCGTCCTGGACCACCTGGGCGTGGAGCGGACCGTCTGGGTCGGCCACTCCATGGGCGCGTTCGTGGCCTGCCTGGCCGCCGTGCGCCACCCCGACCGGGTGGCCGGGCTGCTGCTCGTCGACGGCGGCCACGGGCTCCCCGTCCCCGCCGGGACCGACATCGACGCCGTCCTGGGCCCGGCCATGGCCCGGCTGCGCATGACCTTCGGCTCCCCCGACGACTACCGGGCGTTCTGGCAGAGGCACCCGGCTTTCGCCGGCCGGTGGAACCCCTGGGCCGATGACTACGTCCTGCGCGACCTCACCGGGACCGCCCCCGACCTGCGCTCCACCTGCGACGAGGCGGCCGTGCGGGTCGACGGCGGGCAGGTCCTGTCCGACACGGAGGCCCTCGGCGCGATCCACCGGCTCACCGTCCCCGCCCGCCTGCTGTGGACGGCGCGCGGGCTCATGGACGAAACGCCCGGGCTGTACACGCCCGAGCGCCTCGCCGGCCTGCCCGACACTCTGGCCACCGTCGAACTCCCCGACGACAACCACTACACGCCGCTGTTCTCCTCAACCGCCCGGCTGCTCGCCGAGCAGGTCCACACCCTTGTCCAGGAGACCGTGCAGGTGCAGGGCCAGCTGTAGCTCCAGCGCGCGGTCGGGGTGCTGCCAGTCCTCCCCGAGGAGCTGGCCGATCCGCTCCAGGCGCTGCGACACCGTGTTCACGTGGATGTGCAGCGCCGTGCGGGCCCTGGACAGGTTGCCCCCGGCCGCGAAATACGCCTTCAGCGTCTCCACCAGCACGGTCCCGCGCCGCTCGTCGTACTCCAGCAGCGGACCCAGCGCGGACCGCACGAACCCCGGCACGTCCCGGTCCCGGCCCAGCAGCAGCCCCGAGAACCCCAGGTCCTCGGCGGTCGCCAGGTCGCCCTCCCGGCCCAGCGCCCGCAGCGTCTGCACGCACCGCGCCGCCTCGGCGAACGCCGGCCGGAACCGCTCCGGGCCGTCCGTCGGCCCGGCCAGCCCCACCGTCACCGGGGCACCCCCGGCCGCCAGGGCCAGCTCCTCGGCCGCACGCCGCCCCGCGGCCCTGGGGTCGGTCCCCGGCAACGCCAGCACCAGCTGCCCCGCCCGGCTCCCGGCCAGCCCGCCGGTGGTCTCGGCCACGTGCGTGGCCGCCGACCGCAGCCGCCCCGGGTCGGCGCCCGGGGCCTCGGCCACCACCAGCACGTGCGGCGCGTCCAGGTCCGCGTGCAGCAGGGCCGCGCGCTCCCGCAGCGAACCCGGGTCGCGCGCCGGGGTCTCCAGCAGCTCGTTGAGCAGGTCGCCGCGCACCCGGTGCTCGGTCTCGCTCACCGAACGGCGGATCAGCAGCAGCAGGGCCGTCACCATCGCCGCCCGCTCCAGCACCCGCTGGTCGGTCTCGTCCAGCTCCACCCCGCGCAGCACCAGCGTGCCCAGCGGTTCGCTGCCCGCCGCGGCCGACGCCACCCAGGCGTTCCCGGCGCGCACCGCGCGGCCGCTCGCCAGCGCCGCCCTCACCGCCTCCTCCACGGCCCCGTCCGGCTCCGGCTGGTGCGGGCGCTCGGTCACCGACCCCTGCGGGGTCGCCGTCACCGTCACGTCCGTGGTCACGTCCCGGACCGTCACCGACCCGCCCAGCACCTCGGCGATCGCCGCCGCCACCTCCCGCACCCCGCCGCCGCGCAGCACCAGGTCGGTGAGGCGGTCGTGGGCGGCCGCCGACCGCTCCACCGACGCCGTGTGCCGCTGCAACCGCTCGTTGACGGTGTGCAGCTCGTCCAGCGCCCGCCGGGTGTCGTCGATGAGGTTGGCGCTGTCGATCGCGATCGCCGCGTGCGTGGCCAGCGACGACAGCAGCGCCACCTCCGAGTGCGCGAACGGCCGCTCCCGCCGGTTCGCCGCGAACAGGACCCCTACATCCCGGCCGTTCATCTTCAACGGGACGCCCAGGATGGCCACCAGGCCCTCCTCGCGCACCGCGTGGTCGATGTTCTCCGCGTGGGCGAACCGCGGGTCGGCGAAGTAGTTCGCCGTCACGTACGGCAGCGCCGTCTTGGCCACCAGGCCGCCCAGCCCCTTGCCCGCGCCCAGCCGCAGCTGCTGGAACGACGCCGACACCGACCCCGACGTCACCCGCATCACGGTGCCGCCCGCCTCCGGGTCGCTCAGCGTCAGGTACGCGATGTCGGTGCCCAGCAGGTTGCGCGCCCGCTCCACGATCGCCCGCAGCACCTGGTCGAGGCTGCGCATCCCCGCCAGGTCGTTGGCGGTCTCGAACAGGGCGCTCAGCTCCGACTCGCGGCGCTGCCGGTCCCGCATCACCGACCGCACGCGCAGCGCGGTCAGCTTGGCCGCCTCCAGGGCCGCCACCACCTCCGGGTCCGCGCCCTGGGCGCGGGCCCGCAGCACCGGGCGCTCGTACTCCACCGCCGGCGCGTCGCGCAGCAGCAGGTCCAGGAAGGGGGCCTGGCCGGCGACGCCCGCCGGATCGTCGCCGGGCCGGGAAGGGGTCGTGTTCAGCTCGCGCTCCATGCTCCGTCCACCGGCAGCGACGCCCCGTTGATGTACGACGCGTCGTCACCGCACAGGTAGGCGACCAGCTCGGCCACCTCCTCCGGTTCGATCAACCTCTTCAGCGGGGTCCGTGCCAGCAGCACCTCCGACACCACCCGCTCCTCGGGGATGCCGTGCGCCGCCGCCTGGTCCGCGATCTGCTTCTCCACCAGCGCCGTGCGCACGTATCCCGGGTTCACACAGTTGGAGGTCACCCCGTGTGGGGCCCCCTCCAGCGCCACCACCTTGGAGAACCCCTCCAGCCCGTGCTTGGCCGTCACGTACGCCGACTTGTAGGCCGAGGCGCGCAGCCCGTGCACCGAGGAGATGTTGACGATCCTTCCCCAGCCCCGCCCGTACATGTGCGGCAGGGCGCCGCGCACCAGCCGGAAGGGCGACTCGACCATGAGACGAAGGATGAACGAGAACCGCTCGGGAGGGAAGTCCTGCACCGGCGAGACCGTCTGCACGCCGGCGTTGTTCACGACGATGTCGCAGCCCCGGGCGGCCTCCTCGGCGGCGTCGAGGTCGGTCAGGTCCAGTACGACCGGCTCGCCCACACCCCGGTCGGCCAGGGCGCCGAGGGCGTCGGCGTCCACGTCGGCCAGACGCACGGAGGCGCCCGCGTCGGCCAGGCGCAGGGCGCAGGCCCGGCCGATGCCGCCGGCGGCACCCGAGACGAAGGCGGTCTTGCCGGTCAGGTCGACCCGGGCGGTGCGCTCCGCGGGCCGGGGGGAGGGGGTCCGGGGGGCGCGCCGCGCCGTATCCGCCGGGAACTCGTGCGTCGTCATGGCAGCAAGGTAGGCCCGAGCGCGCGGCCGGGGGATAGGAGGCGGGGACACACCACCGGACCCGGACATGTGGACATCGGCCATGCCGCCGGAGTCCCCTGTGGGGTTCGCACTGGACAGCGACATGTGATCGGGGTCTCTGCTACATGTCGCATGGATCACACGCGCGTTAGGGTCCGGTCAACGGTTCGGCCGAACCCCCCGCTCACGCCGTATCCCAGGAGGCAACCCCCCATGGACTCCGCCGCCCGCCGGGCGCGGGTGCCCCTCGCCCTCGCCGTGGCCACCGTCCTCGTCACGACCGCCGCACTGCTGGCCGCCCTGGCGCCCCGCGCGCACGCCGCCGCCCTCACCCCCGTCACCTCGTTCGGCACCAATCCCGGCAACCTCTCCCTGTACACGTACGTGCCCGACGGGCTGCCCGCCGACGCGCCCCTGGTGCTCCTCTTCCACGGCTGCGCCCAGGACGCGGCCGCCTACCACCGGCACTCCGGCTGGGCACAGGCCGCCGACACGGGCGGGTTCGCCCTCGCCTACGCCGAGCAGAAGACCGCCAACAACGCCAACCGCTGCTTCAACTGGTTCGAGCCCGGCGACGTCGCCCGCGACTCCGGGGAGGCCCGCTCGGTCCGGTCCATGGTGGAGCACACCGTGTCCGCCCACGGCCTGGACGCCGACCGCGTGTACGCCTCCGGCCTGTCCGCCGGCGGCGCCATGGTGAGCGAGGTGCTGTCGGCCTACCCCGACCTCTTCGCCGGGGGCTCCATCGTCGCCGGGATCCCCACCGGCTGCGCCTCGAGCATGATCGACGCCTTCACCTGCATGAACCCCGGCCGGAACTGGACGCCGCAGCAGTGGGGCGACAGGGTCCGCGCCAAGAACCCCGGGTGGACCGGTCCCTGGCCGCGCGTGGCCGTCTGGCACGGCACCTCCGACACCACCGTCGCCCCCGCCAACGGCACCGGCAGCGTGCGGCAGTGGACCGACGTCCACGGCATCTCCGGCTCCCCCACCGCCACCGAGTCGCTGCCGGGGTCCACCACCGCGTCCTACTACGGCGGGGCCGACGCCGCCTCGGCGCGGGTCGCGCACTACTCGGTCTCCGGGCTGGGGCACGGCACCCCCGTCGACCCGGCCTCGGGCTGCGGCACCGCGGGCGCGTACTTCCTCGCCTCGGTCTGCTCCACGGGGTACACCGCGGGGTTCTGGGGGCTGGCCGACGGCCCCGGCCCCGATCCCACCGACCCGCCCACGGAGGAGCCCACCGAGGGGCCCGGGTCCGGGGAGTGCGTGCGCGCCACCAACTACGACCACGTCCGGGCGGGCCGCGCCGTCCAACGGCTCGGCCTGGCCTACGCCGCCGGCTCCGACGACCCGCTCGGCCTGTGGAACGTGTTCGTGACGACCTCCCTCACCGAGACCTCGGCCGGGTACTGGGAGAACACCCCCGGCGCCTGCTGAGCCCCCGGGAAACGGGAGCGGGCGGGCCGGGGACCCCTCCCCGGCCCGCCCGCCGGTCCCGGGCCGGGCACGACCCCCGCGGCGCCCGGACCGCCCGTCGCCGCGTTCATCCCCGAACGGGCGCGGTGACGGAGACAGGCACCTCTCGGGCCTGTCAGTCCTGTGTGCCGGGGTCCGGCGCCCCGCGGGCACCCTCCCCGGCGAGCGCGGCGAGCCGCGCGGGCATCCGGGCGCGGCCGCCCAGCACGTTCCCGGTCAGCCGCCGCAGGGCCAGCCGGGTGGACTCGAACTCCTCCTCGGGGAGGTCGATGGCCTCCCCGACCGCCTCCGGGATCCCCTCGGCCAGCTCCCGCATCCGAGCGCCGGACGGGGTGAGCGCGACCAGCACCGAGCGCTCGTCGCGCGGATCCCGGCCGCGGTCCAGCAGCCCGCGCGCCTCCAGCCGCTTCAGCAGCGGGGTGAGCGTGCCGTAGTCCAGCTGGAGCGCCGAGCACACGTCCTTGACCGAGCACTCCCCCCGCTCCCACAGCAGCATCATCACGAGGTACTGGGGATAGGTGAGGTTCAAAGGCTCCAGGAGCGGCCGGTAGAGGTTGGTGACCGCACGCGAAGCGGCGTAGAGAGCGAAACACATCTGCTCATCGACGCGGGGGAGGGGGAAATCGTCCTCGGACGTTTCAGGTCGGTCGGGCATCGGCAACATGGTAGTAACCCCGTACCCGATGTCAAAGCACACAAATGTCTTGCACGCAAGGAAAAAAGGAACCCAATTCCCCAAGGATTCGGATTCCTTTCATGGTCCGGCATTTCCGCACGCCCGGGCCCGGACGCCGCCCCCGCCCGGGGAGGGGACGGCACCCGGACGCCGCCGTCACTGGCGCGGAACGTCGAACGGAAGCCTGCGCTTGACCACCTTTCCGGCGGCGTTGCGCGGCAGCTCCTCCAGGAACACCACGTCCCGGGGAACCGAGAACCGGCCCAGCACCCCGCGCACCCGCATCCGGATCTCGTTCGGGTCCAGTACCGCGCCTTCGTGCGGCACCACGAACGCCGCGAATCGCTGACCGAACTCCTCGTCCGGCACCCCCGCCACCACGACCTCGCGCACGCCCGGGAGGGCGACGATCGCCTCCTCCACCGGCCGAGGGAACACGTTCTCCCCACCGGAGACGATCATGTCGTCGTCCCGGCCGGCCACGTGCAGCAGCCCGTCCGCGTCGATGTACCCCCGGTCCCCGGTCTCCATGAGACCGTCGGCCACCCGCTTGCTCCTGCCGTTGGTGTACCCGTCGAACAGCATCGCGTTGCCGACGAAGATCGACCCCTCCCGCTCCGGCGGCAGCTCCGCCCCGTCGGCGTCCACCACCGCCAGCCGGGTCCCCAGCGGCGCCCGCCCCGCCGTCGTCGGCGAGGTGCGCATGTCCTGCGGCGTCGCGATCGTCGCCCACGACACCTCGGTGGACCCGTACAGGTTGTAGAGCACGTCCCCGAACTCGTCCATGAAGCCCGTGATCAGCTTGGGGCTCATCGCCGACCCGCTCACCGCCACGATCCGCAGCGACGACGTGTCGTAGGCGGCCCGCGTCGACCTGGGCAGGTCGAGGATCCTCTGCAGCATCACCGGCACCGCGAACAGCGCCGTGCACCGCTGCTCCTGGACCGTCCGCAGCACGTCCTCCGGCTCGAACACCCGCCGCATCACCAGGGTCGCCCGCATCGTCATCCCCAGCTGCACCCCCGCCAGCCCCCAGGCGTGGAAGGCGGGCGCCGACACCAGGATCCGGTCCGAGGACCGCAGCGGGATCCGCGACAGGATCGACGCGGCGTCCTGCGGGCCCCGCGGGGTGGGCCGCCGCGCACCCTTGGGCGTACCCGTCGTCCCCGACGTCAGCACGATCAGCCGCCCCGGGCTCCCGGGCGGCTCCTGGTCGTCGCCGTCCAGGGGGACGCTCCCCCACGCCAGGTCCGAGGCGCCGGAGTCGCTCCACGCCGTCAGCCGCGGGACCTGCGCCGGGATGAGCGCGCACAGCTCCGCGAACTCCTCGTCGGCCACCAGCACGGTGATCCCGTTGGCCTGCGCCACGTCCGCCAGCTGCGGTGCCGAAAGGCCCGTGTTCAGCAGCACCGTGTCCGCGCCCAGGCGGCCGCAGGCGATCATCGTCTGCACGAAACCGCTGTGATTGCGGCACAGCAGCCCCACCCGGCTCCGGGGGCCCGCGCCCGCCTCCCGCAACGAGCGGGCCAGCGCACGCCCGCGCAGGTTCATCACCGCGAAGGTGCTCTCGCCGCGCTCGTCGACGACCGCGGCGTGGTCGGGGGCGCGCTCCCCGGCGGCCGCGTATCCGCCCGCGATCGTCGCCCCCCAGGTTTTGAGGGCGCGCAGCTGTCGGGCGATCCTGTCCGGCCGGCCCGGCGAGAGGACGCCCGCGCGCACCAGGACCCGGGCCACCTCGAAGGTGTGTCGTACACGGGACGGACCATCGGTAGCCATGCTGTCTCCGGGGGGTACGGGGACGGGCGAAGCCTTCCGCGCCTCACCGGGCGGCCTTCGCCGCGTGGACCACCCGGAAATACTGCGACCGTAGGCGACGGGGCGGAGCGTTTCTCCGTACGCGGATGAGCGGTCACCCGCCGTTCCTTGTCACTTCGGGACACGGTCGCCCCGTCGACATGTCGACACCGCGTGTCGACATGCGGTGTCGACACGTCGCCTCACATGTCGATGGTGAGCTCCTCCCCGCTCGGCTCCGCCCTCTCCCCCTCCGGCTCCAGTGACACCCACAGCTGGTCCGGCGAGCCCATCCCTCCGGCCAGCCCCGCGTGGTGCCCGCCGTCCGAGGCCTCCAGCACACCGGCCGGACGCACCTCGCCGCCCGAGAACCACCACATCCGGTAGTCCATCCCCTCCGGCGCCCGCGGCAGCCCCTCCACCACCAGGACAGCGGCGTCCCGGTCGTACGAGGCGAACAGCGTCGCGCGGGCGTCCCCCAGCGGGGCCTCCATCATGTTCGTGTCGGACGCGGCCAGCAGCGCCTCCATCTCCGCGGCCCGGGCCTCCTGCGCGGCCAGCCGCTCGTTGGCCGACACCAGGGCCCCGGCCAGCACCGTGCAGAACAGGGCCAGCGCCGCGGCCAGCCCCCACGGGGCCCACCGCGCCGGGTTCCGGACCCGGGCGCGCCCGCCGGCCCGCCCGGTACGGCGCGGCGGCTCCTGCCGGGTCCGCTCCGCCTCGGCGCGCAGGGCCCGCCACACCCGCTCCCCGGGCCGGACCGCCTCGGCGCGCGCCAGCCTGGCCGTGGTCTCGCGGAACTCGGCGAGGTCCCGGCGGCAGTCCTCGCACTCCGCGAGGTGCCGCTCCGCCCGGCGGGCCTCCTCCGGCTCCAACGCGTGGACGGCGTACCCCGCCGTCAGCCCGTGCTCCCCGGTCCGTCTCACACCGTCACCCCCAGGCAGTCCCTCAACTTGATCAACCCGTCGCGGAGCCTGCCCTTGACGGTGGTCAGCGGTACCCGCAGCAGGTCGGCGGCCTGCCGCTGCGTGTACCCGGTGTAGTACGTGAGGCGGACCGCCTCACGCTGCCCCTCGGTCAGCCGCCGCAGGCAGCGGCGCACCTTCTCCTGTTCCAGGCGGTTCTCCACCTGCTCGGGCACCGCGTCGTGCGGGGTCGCCCCCGGCTCCAGCCGACCCGCCGCCGACAGCCTGTCCGACGCCGCCTGCTCCGACCGGACCCGGTCCACCGCCCTGCGGTGGGCGATGGTGCACACCCACGCCGCCACGCTCCCCAGCTCCGGATCGTGCCGCGAACCCGTCCGCCACACCTCCAGGAAGACCTCCTGGCACACCTCCTCCGCCTGCGCCGTGTCCACCAGCACCCGCCTGGCCACCCCGAAGACCGGCCCCGACAGCTCCCGGTACACCTCTTCGAACGCCTCCAGGTCGCCCAGGGCGACCCGGCCCAGCGGCTCCGCCAGAGGGTCGCCCCGCCATGTCCCCGCCCCCTCCGGAGCCGGGTGCGATCCCGCCCGTATCACCGGACCACCAGCCTTCCCTGTTCGTTCACCACGGGGTTCGGACCAGAGGGGCGCCGGGAGACCCCGGCCGCGGATCCGTGATCCTTCTGTTACCCGAAGACGTGTCGCCCTCCCGGGACCGGCTCCGAACGAGGGGCATGACCGACACACCGAGCAGCCTCCCCGCGGTCCCGGCCGCCGTCGCGGGACTCGTGTCCGCGGGCGCCGCCCTGGCCGCGGCCGAGGCCGTCGGAGCCCTCGTGTCCCGCCCCGCGGCGACACCGCTCCAGGCGGTCGGCGCCGGCGTCATCGACCTGGTGCCCCTCCCCCTCAAGCAGTTCGCCGTGGACACGTTCGGTACAGCGGACAAACCCGTCCTGCTCGGCGGCATCGCCGTCCTCCTGGCCTGCGCGGCCGTGCTCATCGGCATCGCCTCCGTCCGCAGGCGCGCCGCCGCGATCGCGGGGACGGCCCTGTTCACCGCCGCCGGCCTCACCGCCGCGCTCACCCGGCCCGACGCCGGACCGCTCGACGCCCTGCCCACCCTGGCGGGCGCCGCCGCCTTCGCCGCGGTCCTCGCCCTCCTCACCCGGACCCCCGCCCCGACCGGCGGGGACGGCCGGGGCGGCTTCGACCGGCGCAGGTTCGTCCTCCTGGCAGGAACCGCCGCGGCGGCCTCCGCCGCGGTCGCCGCCGGAGCCCGGCTGGTCCCCGCCGGCCGGGGCGGCCTCGCCCCCGCCGACGTCACCCTGCCCGTCCCCGGCGACCGCGCCGCGCCCCTGCCGGACGGCATCGACCTGGAGATCGACGGGCTCGCCCCGCACTTCACCCCCGCCGCCGACTTCTACCGCATCGACACGGCCCTGTCCGTGCCCCGCATCGACGCCACCGCCTGGTCACTGCGCATCCACGGCCTCGGGGTCCGCGACGAACTCGTGCTCACCTACGACGACCTGCTCGGCCACCCCGACCTCCGCGAACGCGACATCACCCTCGCCTGCGTGTCCAACCCCGTCGGCGGTGGGTACATCGGCAACGCCCGGTGGACCGGCGTCCCCCTCGCCTCCCTGCTGGCCCAGGCCGGGGTGCGCTCCCCCGCCGACGGAGGCCCCGCCGACCAGCTGGTCTCCCGATCCGAGGACGGGATGACCCTCGGCACCCCGGTCGCCGACGCCATGGACGGGCGCGACGCCATGCTCGCGGTCGGCATGAACGGCCGCCCCCTCCCCCGCGAGCACGGCTTCCCCGTCCGCATGGTCGTCCCCGGGCTCTACGGCTACGTGTCGGCCTGCAAGTGGATCGTCGACATCGAGCTGACCACGTTCGACTCCTTCGACGCCTACTGGGTCCCCCGCGGCTGGGCGGCCCGGGGACCGGTCAAGACGCAGTCCCGCATCGACACCCCCCGCGAGGGGGCGGACCTCCCGCCGGGCCCCACCACCGTGGCCGGGGTCGCCTGGGCCCAGCACACCGGCATCGACAGGGTCGAGGTCAGCATCGACGGCGGCCCCTGGACCGAGGCCGGCCTCGCGCCGGAGGGGACCGCCGACACCTGGCGCCAGTGGGTCCTGGAATGGGACGCCGAACCGGGCGGGCACCGCATCGCCGTCCGCGCCACCGACCGCGCCGGCCGGACCCAGACCCCCGACCAGGCGCCTCCCGCGCCGGACGGGGCCACCGGCCACCACACCGTCACCGTGACCGTGGCCTGAGACCCCGCCCCCGCACGGGGGCGGCCCCGGCCCGGACCGAGGGCCGGGAGGGAACCGAGAGAAGAGGAACCGGAGATGCCCACCACCTTCCACAGGGCCCGCCGCCTGCTCGCCGCCGGAGCCATCGCCGGTGTCGCCGTGTTCGGCGTCGCCGCATGCGAGAACACCGGAGAGGGCGGCCCGGTCGACACCGAGGAGACGTCCGAGGAGCCGATGGAGGACGGGACGGAGGAGTCCGGCGGGATGACGGACGACATGTCCGAGGATGACTCCATGTCCGAGGAGCCCATGGAGGACGACATGTCCGAAGAGGACCCCATGGACGGCGAGATGTCGGAGGAGCCCATGGACGACGAGGGCTGACGCCCCGCGCCCGGGCGACGGCCCCCGACCGCTCCCCGGAGCGGAACGGGGGCCGCCGGCCGCGTGCGTCAGCCGGTCACGGTGATCGGCGAGGACGGGTCATCGGCGTTCGTCACCAGGTAGGTCGCGGTGAAGCCCGACTCCGTGGCCTCCACCGGGCAGCCGAAGCCGCCCTCCACCACCACCGGGGCGGAGGTGTCGAAGGCCAGCGTCGAAGCGGGCGAGCCGTTCGTCCAGGTGCCCGACACCCCGACCGGGGCGTCGGGGCTCACCGTCGCGGTGCACGAGGCCAGGCCGCTGGTGGTCACCACGATCCCGCCCGCGGGGACGGTCATGGTGCCCACCGACGGGGAGCCGTTCTGCATGGACATCTCCCACACCGGGTCCGCCACCGTGACGGTCGCGTCCACGAACAGCACGTTCGTCGAGCAGTCCTCGAACGTGGGCGCGTTGATCGGCCCGGACACGGCGCCGTCCGGGTTGTGGTTGCCCGGGGCGGCGGGCACGAGGTTGTTCCCGCCACCGGGGTCGGTGGCCGAGACGTCGCAGGTGATCACGACGCTCCCGGCGGTGAAGGTGGCGCTGCCGGACAGGGACGCGGAGAACGCGGCCCCGGCCGGCTCGACCGTCGTCGGACCGGCCTGGGCGGCCAGCGCGGTGCCGCCGGGCAGCAGCAGGGCGGCGCCGGTCAGGGCGAGCAAGGAGTAGGTGCGGGATCTCGGTCGCGGAACCGACATGAACACTCCTAAGAGAGGACTTGTGCCAGGGATGCGCGCCATTCGGTAGCCGTGGTTTTCCGGACGGACCGGGGCGGGCGGCGCCCGCCCCGGTGGTCTCAGGCCCCGGACCGGTCCCGCCGGGCCCCGCGCCGCGGCGGCCGCGCCACGGGCCGCCAGGCGAAGGCCAGGCCGCCGCCGACCAGCGCCAGCAGCGTCCCCACCACCAGACCGCCCAGGTTGGACAGGACCAGCGCGCCCAGCCCGAGGAACCCCGCGAGGGAACCCGTGATGACGTGCTGGGCGGGGGTGAACCAGGTGACCAGCCCCAGGACGACGAGCATGCCCCCGAACAGCACCGAGGAGACGGTCCCGACGCCGGTGTGCACCATCAGTTCGACCGGCATGGCGACCAGCGAGGCCATGACCACCCCGGAGGCGATGATCAGGAGCCCTCCGGCGAACGGGCGGCGCCTGCGCCAGGCCGTCCACCGGCTCAGAAGCACTCGTCCTCCCCGAGGCTGATGCCCAGGTTCAGATCGGCGAGGCGGAACGTGCCCGCGGTCGCGGCCCGGGCGGTCTGCTCCAGGTCCTCGACCACGATGACGTCCGACTGCATGCCGAACAGGTCGTTGAACCCGGCGGCGCCCCGCGGGCCCTTGTCGAGGGTCCCGGCGTCCCGGCCGATCTCGATGTTCTCGAACTCGGCGTCGCCGCCCATCTGCGACATGTCGATGACCAGGTTCTCCGCGATCACCGGCGAGCCCTGGTCGCCGGCGGTCAACCGGAGCGAGATCGCGCCGACGATGGGGAACTCGGTGAGCACCGACTGGCACAGGCCGACGATCTCGGCCTCCCGGATCCCGGCGACCGCGACGGGGACGGCCTCCCTGCGGACGGTCTGGTCGAGCCAGCCGTACTGGACGAAGCCCTCGCCGTGCAGGCTGTCCGCGGAGATCTTGAACTCCTGCCCGGACACGGAGAACGAGGCGGCCAGGGCGCCCTGCGCCATGGCGACCAGCAGCCCGCCGACGGCGACGCCCGCGGGGACGCAGAACAGCGCGAAGCGCTTCC
Source organism: Nocardiopsis sp. MT53 (assembly GCF_019598965.1). NCBI lineage: Bacteria > Bacillati > Actinomycetota > Actinomycetes > Streptosporangiales > Nocardiopsidaceae > Nocardiopsis > Nocardiopsis sp. MT53. The sequence continues at coordinate 2,177,690 of NZ_CP080599.1, forward strand.
AGCTGGTGTGGCTCCGGGGGGAGTCGGCGCCGACCTCTTCGGGGGATGTGCGGTCCATGAACGTCCTTCCGGGTGCGCCCGCACAGGGCACGGATGCGAACACGTGCGACCGCGTCGCGCCCGCCGTTCCCCCGAACCACGGCACACGGTCACCGGCCGGATGAAGGGCCGGTAATGCTGCACATCATGGAACGGGGTCAGGGTGATTTCAAGGGTGGTCCCGGAACTTTCCGGCGATTCCCGCAATTGCTCACGAAAAGGCTCTGACGTGCGGCGACCGAGAAAAAGAAGAGCGTGTGCACCGCCTCCGCCCCGGCCCGGCCGTGCCGGCCGCCCGGAGGAGCGCGCCGTTTTGTCACCCCGGTGAGCGAAGCGCCGCGCGGTCCCCGTCCACCGGTGAGCGGGGCCCGGGCGGGCCGATCGCCGAAGGGAGCCGGAAGCGCTGCGGGACGGGGGATGCGGCGTGTGAGTGGCGACACAGGCGGTTCGGTTTGCCGCGGCCCCCGGAGGGGGGTAGTGTTCTCCGAGTCGCCAACGGGACGGCGAGCGGCTCCACAGGATGTCGACTCGGAACCGGACCGGGATCAGCGACGAACTCCCTTCCGAAGTGAGCGGTTCGAAGCACTGCTTCGACCATGTAAACTCGGTCGGGTCGCCTCGAAAGAGGCACACGCCTTCACCGAAATCAGAAGGACCCGGAAAACGCCGATTTGGCGGGGAACGGGAACACTGATAAAGTGAAGACACAACAAAGCGGAAACGCAGACGCCTTCCACGGAAGAGCACACGGGACCTGAGGTTCCGGGCTTGTACGGGAAGGGCGGTTGCTTCTTGAGAACTCAACAGCGCGTGTTCGATTTTTACAGCCAAGTTTGTTTTGGCCCCGTCACACGAGAATCGGTGAGATTCGAGTGTGCGAGGTTCCTTTGATTGAGCCAGAGATGGTTCGGTCAGGATTTCTTCTAGGTTTCCGAGCCCATCGCGGCTTGGTGCAAGACCTTTATGGAGAGTTTGATCCTGGCTCAGGACGAACGCTGGCGGCGTGCTTAACACATGCAAGTCGAGCGGTAAGGCCCTTCGGGGTACACGAGCGGCGAACGGGTGAGTAACACGTGAGCAACCTGCCCCTGACTCCGGGATAAGCGGTGGAAACGCCGTCTAATACCGGATACGACCCTCCTCCGCATGGTGGGGGGTGGAAAGTTTTTCGGTCGGGGATGGGCTCGCGGCCTATCAGCTTGTTGGTGGGGTAACGGCCTACCAAGGCGATTACGGGTAGCCGGCCTGAGAGGGCGACCGGCCACACTGGGACTGAGACACGGCCCAGACTCCTGCGGGAGGCAGCAGTGGGGAATATTGCGCAATGGGCGAAAGCCTGACGCAGCGACGCCGCGTGGGGGATGACGGCCTTCGGGTTGTAAACCTCTTTTACCACTCACGCAGGCCCCACGTTTTCGTGGGGTTGACGGTAGGTGGGGAATAAGGACCGGCTAACTACGTGCCAGCAGCCGCGGTAATACGTAGGGTCCGAGCGTTGTCCGGAATTATTGGGCGTAAAGAGCTCGTAGGCGGCGTGTCGCGTCTGCTGTGAAAGACCGGGGCTTAACCCCGGTTCTGCAGTGGATACGGGCATGCTAGAGGTAGGTAGGGGAGACTGGAATTCCTGGTGTAGCGGTGAAATGCGCAGATATCAGGAGGAACACCGGTGGCGAAGGCGGGTCTCTGGGCCTTACCTGACGCTGAGGAGCGAAAGCATGGGGAGCGAACAGGATTAGATACCCTGGTAGTCCATGCCGTAAACGTTGGGCGCTAGGTGTGGGGACTTTCCACGGTTTCCGCGCCGTAGCTAACGCATTAAGCGCCCCGCCTGGGGAGTACGGCCGCAAGGCTAAAACTCAAAGGAATTGACGGGGGCCCGCACAAGCGGCGGAGCATGTTGCTTAATTCGACGCAACGCGAAGAACCTTACCAAGGTTTGACATCACCCGTGGACCTGTAGAGATACAGGGTCATTTGGTTGGCGGGTGACAGGTGGTGCATGGCTGTCGTCAGCTCGTGTCGTGAGATGTTGGGTTAAGTCCCGCAACGAGCGCAACCCTTGTTCCATGTTGCCAGCACGTAGTGGTGGGGACTCATGGGAGACTGCCGGGGTCAACTCGGAGGAAGGTGGGGACGACGTCAAGTCATCATGCCCCTTATGTCTTGGGCTGCAAACATGCTACAATGGCCGGTACAATGGGCGTGCGATACCGTGAGGTGGAGCGAATCCCTAAAAGCCGGTCTCAGTTCGGATTGGGGTCTGCAACTCGACCCCATGAAGGTGGAGTCGCTAGTAATCGCGGATCAGCAACGCCGCGGTGAATACGTTCCCGGGCCTTGTACACACCGCCCGTCACGTCATGAAAGTCGGCAACACCCGAAACTTGTGGCCTAACCCTTCGGGGAGGGAGTGAGTGAAGGTGGGGCTGGCGATTGGGACGAAGTCGTAACAAGGTAGCCGTACCGGAAGGTGCGGCTGGATCACCTCCTTTCTAAGGAGTCTTTCAAGGCCAACACTTTTCCGATGGTTGGCCGGACTCGAAAGTGGACCCGATGCTCCTGGCCCTGGTGGCCGGTGAGAGGTCGGGATGGCTGTAGAAATTCATATCGAACTTCACCTCCGGGGGTCCTAGAAGCCTCGGGGGGCGCGCTGTTGGGTGTCTGAGGAAGCAACCCTCGTCTTGGTCCGGTTTCGGGCCGGCGGGTCGGTTGGTTCCCGCGGACCGCCTCTGAGAACTCTCAGAATCTCCTGTGTGTCCTGCTCTCCTGAGGGAGGCGGGGCGGGGGTTTGTCTGAGTGGTAGCGGAGAACGCGGTTGGTGTTTTGATTTGTGAATAGTGTGCGCGAGCATCTTGTTATCTGTAGTGGCCAAGTGATAGTGGCATACGGTGGATGCCTTGGCACCAGGCGCCGATGAAGGACGTGGGAGGCCGCGATAGGCCACGGGGAGCTGTCAACCGAGCTGTGATCCGTGGGTGTCCGAATGGGGGAACCCAGCCCGAGTTGTGTCGGGTTGCCGCCGCCTGAATGTATAGGGCGGTTGGTGGTGACGCGGGGAAGTGAAACATCTCAGTACCCGTAGGAAGAGTAAACAACAGTGATTCTCCTAGTAGTGGTGAGCGAACGGGGAAGAGGCTAAACCGTGCGCGTGTGATAGACGGCAGTCGTTGCGTGTGCGGGGTTGTGGGGCGTGTCTGTTCGGGTCTGCCGGCCCGGAGCGTTGATGGTTCTTCTAGCTGAATCCGTTGGGAAGCGGTACCGGAGTGGGTGAGAGTCCCGTAGGTGAAGGAAGAGTCTAGGCGTTGACGCTGTCCCCGAGTAGCGCGGAGCCCGAGGAATTCCGTGTGAATCTGGCAGGACCACCTGCTAAGCCAAAATACGTCCTGGTGACCGATAGTGCACTAGTACCGTGAGGGAAAGGTGAAAAGTGCCCCGGTGAGGGGTCGTGAAATAGTACCTGAAACCGTGTGCTGTCAAGCCGTCAGAGCTGGGTCTTGTATCTGGTGATGGCGTGCCTTTTGAAGAATGAGCCTGCGAGTCATGGTGTGTGGCGAGGTTAACCCGGGTGGGGTAGCCGTAGGGAAACCGAGTCTGAATAGGGCGTTTGAGTCGCATGCTGTGGACCCGAAGCGGAGTGATCTACCCATGTCCAGGGTGAAGCGGGGGTAAGACCTCGTGGAGGCCCGAACCCACCAGGGTTGAAAACCTGGGGGATGAGGTGTGGGTAGGGGTGAAAGGCCAATCAAACTCCGTGATAGCTGGTTCTCCCCGAAATGCATTTAGGTGCAGCGTTGCGTGTTTCTTGCCGGAGGTAGAGCTACTGTTTGGCTGATGGGCCCGACAAGGTTACTGACGTCAGACAAACTCCGAATGCCGGTGAAGTGAAGCGTGGCAGTGAGACTGCGGGGGATAAGCTTCGTAGTCGAGAGGGAAACAGCCCAGATCATCAGCTAAGGCCCCTAAGCGTGTGCTAAGTGGGAAAGGTTGTGGAGTTGCTGAGACAACCAGGAGGTTGGCTTAGAAGCAGCCATCCTTTAAAGAGTGCGTAATAGCTCACTGGTCAAGTGGTTCTGCGCCGATAATGTAGCGGGGCTTAAGCACACCGCCGAAGCTGTGAAGCCTGAGACTTGTTCTCGGGTTGGTAGGGGAGCGTCGTGCGTTCGGTGAAGCCGCCGAGTGATCGTGTGGTGGAGGGCGTGCGAGTGAGAATGCAGGCATGAGTAGCGAAAGCAACGTGAGAAACGTTGCCGCCGATTGACTAAGGGTTCCTGGGGCAGGTTAATCCGCCCAGGGTGAGTCTGGACCTAAGGCGAGGCCGACAGGCGTAGTCGATGGATAACGGGTTGATATTCCCGTACCCGTGCACGAGCGCCCAGTATCGAATCAGGTGATGCTAACCACGCTGGCTTAGCTTTCTGTCCTTCGGGACGGGTTGCTGTGCTGGTCTGGGATCCGAGCTTGTAGTAGGTAAGTGATGGGGTGACGCAGGAGGGTAGCTCTACCCGGCGGTGGTTGTCCGGGGGTAAGCGTGTAGGCCGGGGGGTTGGCAAATCCGCCCCCCATGAAGGTTGAGACGTGATGCGGAGCCGTTTTTGGCGAAGTGAGTGATCCCATGCTGTCGAGAAAAGCCTCTAGCGAGTTCGTGAGCGGCCAGTACCCTAAACCGACGCAGGTGGTCAGGTAGAGAATACCGAGGCGTTCGGGTGAACCATGGTTAAGGAACTCGGCAAATTGTCCCCGTAACTTTGGGAGAAGGGGAGCCCTGTCTGGTGAGAGCCCTTGCGGCTGGAGCTGGGTGGGGTCGCAGATAGCGGGGGGAAGCGACTGTTTATTAAAAACACAGGTCCGTGCGAAGTCGTAAGACGCTGTATACGGACTGACGCCTGCCCGGTGCTGGAACGTTAAGAGGACCGGTTAACGGGGTTCGCCCTGTGAAGCTGGGAATCCAAGCGCCAGTAAACGGCGGTGGTAACTATAACCATCCTAAGGTAGCGAAATTCCTTGTCGGGTAAGTTCCGACCTGCACGAATGGCGTAACGACTTCCCCACTGTCTCAACCATGGGCCCGGTGAAATTGCACTACGAGTAAAGATGCTCGTTTCGCGCAGCAGGACGGAAAGACCCCGGGACCTTCACTATAGCTTGACATTGGTGTTTGGGATGGTTTGTGTAGGATAGGTGGGAGCCGGTGAAACTGCCACGCTAGTGGTGGTGGAGGCGTTGGTGAAATACCACTCTGACTGTTTCGGGCATCTAACCTTGGGCCGTGATCCGGTTCGGGGACAGTGTCTGGTGGGTAGTTTAACTGGGGCGGTTGCCTCCCAAAGAGTAACGGAGGCGCCCAAAGGTTCCCTCAGCCTGGTTGGTAATCAGGTGTTGAGTGTAAGTGCACAAGGGAGCTTGACTGTGAGACGGACGTGTCGAGCAGGAGCGAAAGCTGGGACTAGTGATCCGGCACCGGCGTGTGGAAGCGGTGTCGCTCAACGGCTAAAAGGTACCCCGGGGATAACAGGCTGATCTTCCCCAAGAGTCCATATCGACGGGATGGTTTGGCACCTCGATGTCGGCTCGTCGCATCCTGGGGCTGGAGTTGGTCCCAAGGGTTGGGCTGTTCGCCCATTAAAGCGGCACGCGAGCTGGGTTTAGAACGTCGTGAGACAGTTCGGTCCCTATCCGCTGTGCGCGTTGGAGACTTGAGAAGGGCTGTCCCTAGTACGAGAGGACCGGGACGGACGAACCTCTGGTGTGCCAGTTGTCCTGCCAAGGGCATGGCTGGTTGGCTACGTTCGGGAGGGATAACCGCTGAAAGCATCTAAGCGGGAAGCTTGCTTCGAGATGAGGTCTCCTGCCTCCTTTGAGAGGGTAAGGCTCCCTAGAGACGATGGGGTTGATAGGCCGGGTGTGGAAGCCCTGTGAGGGGTGGAGCTGACCGGTACTAATAGGCCGAGGGCTTGTCCGCTGCAGATAATTGGGTGCTCGCGCATACATGTTCACATAACTGTGGAAGCTTCCGTTCCCCGACGTGGTCGGGGTTGCGGTGTGGGTTTCCGTGGTGGTTATGGTGGGAGGGTCACACCCGGTTACTTTCCGAACCCGGTCGTTAAGTCTCCTTGCGCTGATGGTACTGCCCTGTGGTGGGGTGGGAGAGTAGGTTGCCGCCACGGTTTTCTTCGGGTCGAGAGCCCCTGCCTTCGGGTGGGGGCTTTCCCTGTTTTCGGGGTGCGGGTATTTGTGGGGGGGCGCCCTTTCGGGGGCGGCCCCCCTTTTTTTGTGCCCGGAGGGCATCGCTGGGCCCCCGCCGCAGGGGGTGAAGGCCGCGGGAGGCTTCCCGCCCCGACCCCAGGGGGTTGGCGCACCCAACCGGGGCCTTCGCCACAGCCGGAGGGTGGACCGCTTCCTGCGCTCCAGGGGGTTTCCCACCCGACTTGGGTGGCTGGCCCCAGCCGGAGGGCATCGCACCTCCTCCGCCGCAGGGGGTTTCCCACCCGACCGGGACCTCCGCCACAGCCGTGTCAGGCCAGTGGAGCCCCCGACCCCAGGGGGTCTTCGCCGAGGTAGTTGTAGGTTTCCAAAAGGCCGGCCGCTTGGGAAGGGCGGTCCGCGCCGGGTGGGCCCGGCCCCGGCCGCAGTCGGCGCACGGCAGACCGCCAGGCGGGTGCGTTGGGCTCCCGTCCGGGGTGGTGGGGGTGTGACTGCCGGAGCCGGGTGCACCCGGAGCGCGCACACCCGCACCGCCTGGAAAGGTTGGGGGCGCCGGCGGCGGTGCGGGCGCTCCACGCAGCCGCCTACTCCCGCACGTGACCGCGGTACGGACGGGAGCGGGGGTGAAACCCGCACGCACCCACGACCTCAGCCCCAGACCGGGCACAGGACCGCGCACCTCAGCCTCAGGGGGTGAGAGCTGTGGGTGCTCGCGGCATCAGCCAGAGGGGGGTTGGGGAGGAAGAACCGCGGCCTCCGCCGCAGGGGGTTCAGGGAGGCATGACCGGGACCCCGGCCCCAGGGGGTGTGGGAAGGAGCGACCGGCAGCCTCCGCCATGGGGGTGAGACCCGCACCCGGCCGTCGGCCCCGATCCACGGCACGGGAAAAGGTGTTTGCGGCATGCACCTGGTGGGGTTGGGGCCGCGGTTCTGTTTCCGGCCTGTGGTTGAGGCCGCGGGTGCGTGCGGCGAAACCCCCTGGAGTCGGGGTCGCGGTTTTTCCTTCCCACACCCCCTGTGGCTTGGGACTGTGGGTATGTACGGCCTTCACCCCGGGGGCGGAGGTGCGCGGTCCTGTGCCCGGGCTGTGGCCGGGGCCGCGAGAACGTACCGCTTTCACCCCCTGGGACGGGGGTCGCGGTCTCTCCTACCCACACCCCCTGGGGTAGAGGTCGCGGTCTGGTGCCCGGTCCGGGGCCGAGGTCGCGGGAACGTGCAGCAACACCCCCTGTGGCACAGGCTGGCGAACACCTCCAGCAACACCCCCCTGGGGCGGGGGTCGCGGTTCTTCCTCCCCAACCCCCCTCTGGCTGATGTCGCGGGTGCGTGCGGCTTTCACCCCCGGCACTGACCGGTACCGCGGTCATCCGCGGGAGTTTGCGCCAGCGTGGAGCATCCGCCCGTTTGCTTTGCGCCCTCCACTTTCCAGGCGGTGCGGGTGTGCGCGCTCCGGGTGCACCCGGCTCCGGCAGTCACACCCCCACCACCCACCACGCGCGCCCAACGATTCCCCCGGCGGTCTGCCGGGCGCCGACTGCGGCCGGGGCCGGGCCCACCCGGTGCGGACCGCCGTTCCCAAGCGGCCGGCCTTTTGGAAACCTACAACTACCTCGGCGAAGACCCCCTGGGGTCGGGGACCCCACTGGCCTGACACGGCTGGGGCGGAGGTTTCCAATCGGGTGAGAAACCCCCTGGAGCGCAGGAAGCGGTCCACCCTCCGGCTGTGGCGAAGGCCCCGGTTGGGTGCGCCAACCCCCTGGGGTCGGGGCGGGAAGCCTCCCGCGGCCTTCACCCCCTGCGGCGGGGGCCCAGCGATGCCCTCCAGCTGTGGCCAAGGGCCCCGGTTAGGTGGGAAACCCCCTGCGGCGCAGGAGGCGGTTCGCCTTCCGGCGGTGGCTGAGGATCCCAGTTAGTCGGGAAACCCCCTCGGGCTGGGGCGGGAAAGCCACCCGCGGCCTTCACCCCCTGGAGCGGAGGTAGCGGTTCACCTCCCGGCTGTGGCTGAGGGCCCCAGCCGGGAGGGCAACCCCCTGGGCCCGGGGCCCGCAGGCACGCGCGGCCCCACCCCCATGTATCCGGGACGGAGGGCACGCCCACCCCCACCCCCCCGGGGGTCGAAGGAGATGATCCACCTTCCGGCCGTGCCTCGGCCCCCGACAGACCCGCCCGTCACCCACCACAACGTTGAAAGGGCATAGGGGCACCCCTGGGGCCCGGGCGGGAAGTCACCCGCAGGCTTCACCCCCTGGGGTGGAGGCCCCGCGACGCTCTCCGGCGGGGGCTGAGGGCTCCAAGTGGGTGAGCAGCCCCTCGGGGTGGGAGGCCACCTGCGGCCCCCACCCCCACGTGTCCGGGACGGCGGGAACGCCCACCCCCACCCCTCGGCGTCGAAGGAGATGATCCGCCCTCCGACCGTGGCTCGGCCCCCAACAGACACACCCGCCACCCACCACAACGTTGAAAGACAGGGCGACACCCCCGAACGACAGGCGGCAGGTCACCCACGGCCCTCACCCTCTGCGGCGAAGGCCCAGCGACGCCCTCCGGCGGGGACTGAGGGCTCCAAGCGGGTGAACGACCCTCGGGCCGGGGTGGGGGCCACCTACGGCCTCCACCCCCTGGGGCCGAAGGAGCCGATTCTCCCTCTCCCCGCGTCTACAAGCCCCGGCAGGCGTGCCTTCACCCCACACAACGCTGGAAGGGCGTACACGAGCACTTGAGCGAAACCGGAGCAGCCCCGGCCCGGCCCAACCCCGTCACTCCCCCACCCCCGGGCAGCCCGCGGAACGGGCCGTCCCCCCGGGACCGCGGGCACTCCGATGGGGCGGGTGGCGGTCGAGGGACCCGCGTGGGGTGTCGGGGTATGAAAGGTGTGCGGCCGCGGTCCGGAATCCGGCCCGCCGGCCGTCCTGCCGGAGGGTCAGTCCTCGTCGGCCTCGGGGGTGTCGATGAGCTGCCGGAGCAGCGCAACGAAGTCGTCGTCGCTCATGGCGGACCAGTCCACGTGCTCGTTCATGCTTGCGGTGTCCCCAAACTGGCCACCGATAAGCCTGCGGTACGTGAATTGATGTGAGAAGTCTGGGTTAACTCCGCATCGTTCCAGGTCGACCTGGAGCCGACTCAGATACGCCGCTGGAGGGCGCTCCTGCATTCCGGGCAGCGGCAGCGCTTGTTGTACCCGGTGACGGTGCCGTGCGGAAGGGACGGGTCGCGCTGGGCGGTGAGGGTGGAGTCGAGCTGCTCCCCGAACGGCTGGAGGATCCTCGCGGTGGAGAACACCTGCTTGGGGCTGATGTCCAGCTCCGCGGCCGCCTCGTCGATGTGCTTCCCCATCCGGAGTTTCGCGATGAGGCGGGAGCGGGTGCTCGGCGGCATGTCCGCTTCGGCGTTCGCGATCAACTGCTCGACGTCGTCGATGGGGTGGCTCATGGGTTTCCTCTACGTGTGCGGGCGAGCCCGCCGGGGCGGGCACCCTCTGCATCGTACGCGCTTTCCGTAGTTGTGGCCCGTGGTGACGTTGGGACTGTTGTTCCTCTTGTACACCTTGTTCCCCCGTTCAGGACTCTCGTCACTGTTGGTGGTGAGCGACTTTCCCTCTTAATGCATCGAATCAGCCGCTCTTTTCTAGAAACTCATTGCTAGATGCTAGATGCCGTGTTTCGCTGGTCACATACCTTCGACACTCTCCGTCATTGGAACGGTGCCATGACCAGTCCCACGGTCCGCCGTCGGCGGTTGTCCGCCGAGCTCCGCCGCCGTCGTGTTCAAGCGGGTCTGACCCTCAGCGATGTCGCCGAAGAACTGGAATGGTCGCCGGCGAAGCTGGGCCATATCGAAACGGGGATCCGCAAGTGGCCGTCGGTCATGGAGATCTCCGCGCTGCTGCGGTTGTACGGGGTCACCGGCGGGCAGCGGGAGGCGATCCTGACGCTGGTGCGCGAGTCGCGGATGCGGCCCTGGTGGACCGAGTACGAGGACGTCCTCTCCTCCGCCTACGTCGGCAACGAGGCCGGGGCGGTCGCGCTGCGGGTGTACGGCGGGATCCTCGTGCCGGACCTGCTGCAGACCCCGGACTACACGGCGCTGGTGGGCCGCGCCCTCGGGTACGGGGACGCGGCGGTGGAGCGGATGGTCGCCGCCTACCTCAAGCGCCAGGAGCTCCTGGAGCAGGTGCACTACCACGCGATCGTGGAGGAGGACGCCCTCCAGCGGATCTCGGGCGACCGCGGGCTGCTGCGGGCGCAGGCCACCCGGATCGTCGAGTCGGCCTCCGAGCGGGTCACCGTGCAGCTGCTGCCGACCTCGGCGGGGCCGCACCCGGGGATCGCCGGGCCCTTCTCCGTGCTGGAGTTCGACGAGGACGAGGCGGACCTCGCGTACGTCGACGCCACCCAGGGAGGAACGATCGTGGAGGCGGACGAATCGGTCGCCACCTGCAAGAAGGTCTGGGCGGAACTGACCCGGATCGCCCTGCCTCCCAAGGCCACGACCGGGATCCTGCGGCGGATGGCGCTCCTCACCTGACGGCTTGCTAGTCTGCTAGGTGACAACCTCATAAAGTTCTCTACGGAGCCCCCCGACGGGGGTCTTCCATGACGAACCGGATCAACGAAAGGGTCCAGACAGTGAAGAAGATCATCGTTCTGGCGCTGGTGGCCCTCGGGGCTTTCGCCATCTACCGCAAGATCCAGGCGGACCGTGCCGAGCTCGACCTGTGGACCGAGGCCACGGCGGCCGGCGAGAACTGAGCCGGTTCGGCGCGGCGCGCGCCGTCCGATGCCAGTGCGCGGCACGAAGACGTGGGTGGGCCGGCGTTCCCGTGGTGCGGCCCACGGCTTTGTGGCGTTCGATCCCTGACTCCACGGCCCCGCGGTCGTGAACGGGGCCACGCCCTGGTGAGGGTATGCTCTGCGTAGCGACCGGGCCTGGTGCCGGGGTGCGAGGGGCCATAGCTCAGCTGGCAGAGCGCCGGTTTTGCATACCGGAGGTCAGGGGTTCGACTCCCCTTGGCTCCACAGCGGACAACAGCAGGTCGGAAGTAACGGGCGGGGACTCCTTCGGGGGTCCCCGCTTCGCGTTCCCGGGGGATCGCGGCAGGACCCGGCCGGAGCACCCGCCGTTCCCCGCCCGGCTCCCCCTGGCCCGGCTCCGCCGTCTCCTGGTGCGGGTCTTTCGATTCCCATCAAAACTGTGGCGGGCGTCATGCCTTTCGGTGGAGGGTGGGGGTCAACAGGAGGCCGGACCCACGGATCCGCGACCGGGTCCCGACCCGGCCGGCCGCCCGAAGGAAAGAGAGCCGATCATGCCGCAGTACTTCCTCACGATGCCGCACGACAGCGCCGACGAGCCGACCATGGAGTCGATGCAGGAGATGGACCCGGCCGAGCTGGAGGCCGTGATGGCCGCGGCCAACGCCCTCAACACCGAGCTCCAGGAGTCGGGCGCCCTCGTCCACGCCGGCGGCCTCCACCCGCCCTCGACCGCGGTCACCGTGGACGGCACCGGGGCCGAGGTCAAGCGCACGCCCGGTCCGTTCGTCGAGGCCGCCGAGTACGTCGGCGGGTTCTGGATCATCGACGTCCAGGACGAGGAGGCGGCGCTCGGCTGGGCCGAGAAGTGCGCCACCGCCCTGAAGGCGCGCATCGAGGTCCGCGCCTTCCAGGAGGCCCCCGAATAGGCCCGGGACGGCGCACCGGCACCGTTGACGGCTCCCCCGGCCCCGGGGGAGCCGCCGCGGCGTCGGGGCCGCGGCACCCGGTGTGCGCGCCGCCCGGCCCGCCGCCGGGGACGGCCGCCCCGATCCGCTACACGCGCCGATAGGTCAGGAACAACGTTCCCGCCGCCGACCGGGAGAGGGCGGTCAGTTCGAGCCGCTCGGCGGGGAACCCCTCCTCGAACAGCCGGCGGCCGCGTCCGGCGACGGCCGGGGCGACGACCAGTTCGAGGACGTCGACCAGCCCCTCCCGCCAGAGCGACCGGGCGAGCCGGATGCTCCCGTGGACGCCGATGTCGCCGCCCTCCTCCCGCTTGAGCCGGGCCACGTACCCGGCCGCGGGCGAGGACACGAATGTGGACCGCTCCCACCGTTGGTCGGGGGCGGCCGAGCCGAATACGACCTTCTCCGTCCGGTTCACGAACGTCGAGAACGGCTCGACGTCCGAGGTCGGCCAGTAGTCGGCCCAGTAGTCGTAGGTGCCGCGGCCCAGCAGCACCGTGTCCTGTCCGGCGATGACCCGGCCGAGGTTGTCGAAGACCTCCCGGCCGGGGTCGGAGAACCAGTCCCCCGGCTCCTCGGCCACTCCGTCGAGCGACAGCAGCTGGTAGAGCACCACGTCCCGCATCGGCGAGACTCCTTCCGTCCGTGCGCGGCCGGGGGCCGGGCCCCGGGCTCCGCCCCCGAGTATGGCGGGCCGGGCCGGCGGTGTCAGTGCCGTTCGGTCGGGTTCCCGGACATCCCGGCCGGGGTCGGAGAACCAGTCCCCCGGCTCCTCGGCCACTCCGTCGAGCGACAGCAGCTGGTAGAGCACCACGTCCCGCATCGGCGAGACTCCTTCCGTCCGTGCGCGGCCGGGGGCCGGGCCCCGGGCTCCGCCCCCGAGTATGGCGGGCCGGGCCGGCGGTGTCAGTGCCGTTCGGTCGGGTTCCCGGACATCCCGGCCGCACGGCGGCCCGGGTCGCCGGAGCACCGTCTCCCGCCGGAGCGCGCAGGCGGCCCCCGGTGCGGAACCGCGGCGACGCCCGCACGGTCGCCATCGCACCGCCTCCGCCCCTGGCGCGGCGTCCCCGGCGACCGGCCCCGGCCGCCCGCTCCGCCTCCGCTTCTCGACTTCGCGCTTTGTCGATGTGGGGAGATGTCGCCGGGTCGCCGCCGGGCCCTCCCCGGCTCCGGGCCGACCCTCCCCGGCCCCCGCTCCCGGGCCGGGCACCGGTCCGGACAGGGCGTGCGCCCCGGGTCCGTCGGGACCGGAGGGGCGCATGTTCTCCCAGGCCCGCCTTATCCGAATTCATCTCCATTGGAGTGTTCGCCTGATAGGCAAGAAAAGCGCGTGTTGAGGCTCCGTGTCAGGGTCGAATGGGGGCTTTGTGCGCCCGCCGCCGGGAATCCTTTCCGTTACCGGCCGGTAGGGATACGGGGTCTGTCGACCCCGTGCGAAATGGGTGACCTGCGGGGTTGCGGAGTGTGTGTGCCATGGCGGCCGTATAGTCCGTTCGGGGGATGCGAGGGCCGGGTAGCCCGCTTCGGTGAGCTGTGTCCGACCCGGGACGAACGCCCGTCGGGCGCGGTGAAACCGCAGGTCATCCCGCTTGTCGTGGAATGGTGCGGGTGGAGTGTTTCGCTGGGGTCACAGTAGTCCCCTTCTCTGATGTGGCGTAACTCTCCGTGTGTGTATGATGACACTCCATCTAGGTGCAATGGTCCTACTGGGCCATATGAGAAATAGGCCAGTTGGGGTCTGTTGGTGAACTGAGACGATCCGTAGTTTCGACACCAGCGACAACGAGGAAGACAGCGCGCCGAAACGATCGACCCCCGAAGTCGGCCCGGGCGGCCCCCCGCCCGGACACGTTCCCGTCCTCGGATTCGGCCCGCGTCCTCCTCCCCCGCCGGTGCTGCCGGCCGGCGGGTTTCCGATCACCACACATGCTGATCTTGGGAGTGGGGCAACATGTGGAATGAGAAGATGGCGGCCCGCGCCAAATGCCGGGAGATCGACCCGGACGCCCTGTTCGTGCAGGGAGCGGCCCAGAACCGCGCCAAGCTGATCTGCCGGGGCTGCCCGGTCCGCACCCAGTGCCTCGCCGAGGCGCTGGACAGCCGTATCGAGTTCGGTGTCTGGGGAGGCATGACCGAACGCGAGCGGCGGGCCCTGCTGCGCCGGCGCAAGGACGTCACCAGCTGGTACGACCTGCTGACCAGTGCCGAGCGCCGCTACGAGGAGAACCGGGGCCGCCAGGAGGCCCCCCGCGAGGAGACGTCCCCCGTCACCGCGCACCACTAGACCCACGGGGCCGCGGGGGAGGACGCGGCCCGTACCGGACGCGCCGGACACGGCGCGGGCGGGGCCGGGGAGGGAGAGCCCCGGCGGGGACCGTGCACGGCACGCGGCCGTGCGGAGGGACGGTGCCCACCCCCTACGAAGGTCGGGGCCCGCACCCACGAAGGTCCGCCACCGGGAGGAGCGGCGGATCAGGGGAGCATCAGGGTCGATCCCGATACCGGAGGACCCTCACGTCGCGCATCATGGAGGGAGTGCGGCCGTCGCGGTCGCACTCCCAGCGCGGGGGAGAGGGAAGTGGTCGTGCAGGAACCTCAGCACCCTGTGAGGCGCCCCTGGGAGCGCCCACAGCCTCAGATCCGGCTCACCCATGCCGACAGGGACGCCGTCACCGAGGTCCTTCGGGAGGCGTACGGCAAGGGTCAGCTCGACGAAGACGAGTTCGAGGAGCGCCTCGACCGGGCGATGCGCGCCAAGTTCGGCGCCGATCTCGAACCCCTCACCCAGGACCTGGGGCTCACCCCCCAGGGGCGTCCGGCCGCGCCGGCCGGCGCGCGCGCCGCCGGGGGCGGGGAGGCCCCCGAGAGCACGTCGGTGGAGCGGGTGGTCGCCGGGCTCGCCCACGCGGGCAACTACTTCTTCCCGCTCATCGCCCCGCTGGTCCTGTTCCTGGGGGCCGCCAACGTCTCGCCGTACGTCCGCCGCCAGGCGCTGGAGTCGCTCAACTTCCAGCTGGCCTGCATCATCGGCGCCGTCCTGAGCCTGGTGACCTTCTGGCTGGTGGTCCCCATGTTCTTCCTGGTCGCCATCATGGTCGGCTGGGCCGTCATCCCGGCCATCGGCACCATCGCCGCCCTCATGGGCAAGGACTGGCGCTACCCGCTGCCCCGCCGGCTCCGCCTCGTCAAGGACGAGTAGGAGCCGCACGGGGGCACCGGGCGCGCGGAACGCACGGCGGCGGGCGGGGGCGCGGGCGGGACCGCGTCGTCCCGGCCCGCCACCCGCGGCCGGCTAGCTTCCGGAGCGGCCGTTCTCCTTCGAGCGGTCGCCCGCGGCGGCCTTGACCGCCTCCTTGGCGTCCTTCGCCTTCCGGGCGGCGGTCCCGGCCTTCTCACCGGCCTTCTCCGCCGCCTTTCCGGCCTTGTCCTCCAGGTCCTCCCGGGTCTCCCTGACCTGCTCGCGGGCCTGGTCCAGGTGCTCCTGCCATTCGGCGTCCTGGGACGCCTGGCGCATCCGGACCAGGGAGTACACGATCACACCGCCCACCAGGGCGGCGCCTCCGATCAGGACGGCGCGGGGGACGCGGCGCCCTCCGTTGCGCAGGCCGCGCAGCCCGCGCCGTGCGGGCCTGGGGTCGACCCGCTGGGCCGCCGCCGTGAGCAGCCCTGCCACGCGGGGGGCCACGGTGTCCTCGACCCTGCTGGCCGCCGTCTCCAGTCGGGGCGCGGTCCAGCCACGGGCCTGGAGGAGCGTCCGGGCCGCCTGCTCACGGGCCTGGTCCGCGTACGGGCCGAACCGGTCGGCCTGTTCCCTGGCCAGGTCCTGCAGCCGGGTGATGGCCACCTCGGCCTCCTTGCGTGCCTTGCGACGCTTGGCAGTGATAGGCACGTCGTCAGCTCCTTCGGTCGTTCACCGATTTCATGCGGTCGCACCCGGCGCGGCCGACGGCGGTGCCGACGGCTCGCGTCCGGGCCTTCCCGTCGTCCTTCCCCGTTATCCGGGTGTTATCTCAACATACGTCCTCTCCGTCGGCGATCGGCGTTTCGACACCGCGGACGGGGTACGCCCGCAACAGGGGGCGAACCGGGCGTACCGTGACGTGGGGGACGTTCCCCCCGGTCCCGCCGGGTTCCGCCGAAGCCGGTGTGTCGGACGGGTAACGTGATCTCGTCAACGAAGTCGACCGAAAGGCACTCAGGTGTCGGACTCCAAGGCCCAGCCGACCGCACGGCTGAACACCTCCAAGGGAACCATCGTCATCCGGCTCTTCGAGGAGCAGGCGCCCGAGACGGTCGCCAACTTCATCGGCCTGGCCGACGGGTCCAAGCAGTGGATGGACCCCGCCACCGGCAAGCCCGGCAAGGGCGGCCTCTACGACGGCACGATCTTCCACCGCGTCATCGAGGGCTTCATGGTCCAGGGCGGCGACCCGCTGGGCAGCGGCCGCGGCGGCCCCGGCTACACGTTCAAGGACGAGATCCACCCGAGCCTGCGCTTCGACCGCCCCTACCTGCTGGCCATGGCCAACGCGGGTCCGGGCACCAACGGCTCCCAGTTCTTCATCACCGTGGACAAGCCCTACTGGCTCGACGGCCGCCACACCATCTTCGGCGAGGTCACCGAGGGCCAGGAGATCGTCCAGGCCATCTCCGAGGTGGAGACCGACGCCCAGGACCGTCCCCGCGAGGACATCGTGGTCAACAGCGTCGAGATCACCCGCTAGCGGCCGGAGCGCTCCCTCCGGGTGCGCCCCCTAGTCACGGGAGCACCCATGGGACCACGGCAGCGCACAGGAGGTAGACCCAGACCATGACCGCCTCTCCCCCGCCGCCCGGAGCCGATCCGGAACCGCAGCGGCCCGTCCGGCCCACCTGCTACCGGCACCCCGACCGGGTGACGGGGCTGTCGTGCACCCGGTGCGAACGGCCCATCTGCCCGGACTGCATGACGGCGGCGTCGGTGGGGCAGCACTGCCCCGAGTGCGTCGCGGAGGGCAACCGGAGGGTGCGCCGGGCCCGCACCGTCTTCGGCGGCGGGGTCGTCTCGGCCCCGTACGTCACCTGGACGATCCTGGGGCTGATGGGCGTCGGCTACGTCGCCCAGATGCTCACCTCGGGCTCGCCGCTCAGCACCTCCGGTTCGTCGCTGGTGCGGCAGTTCGGCATGTGGGGAGGCGGGGTCGCCTTCCAGGGGGAGTGGTACCGGCTCATCACCGCGGCGTTCCTGCACTCGGGCCTGTGGCACATCCTGTTCAACGGGTGGGCCATGTACGCCCTGGGACCGCAGCTGGAGCGGTGGCTGGGCCACGGGCGCTTCCTGGCGCTGTGGGTGCTGGGCGCGCTGGGCGGTTCGGTGCTGAGCCTCCTGGCGACGCCGGGCTCGCTCTCCATCGGTGCCTCGGGCGCGATCTTCGCGCTGTTCGGAGCGGTGCTCATGCTCGGCCGCAGGCTCGGGCTGGACGTCCGGATGGTGTGGATGCTGATCGGCCTCAACCTGGTCATCACGTTCGTCTTCCCGAGCATCGCCTGGACCGCCCACATCGGGGGACTGGCCGTCGGCATGCTGCTGGGGGCGGTCTTCGCCCACCTGCCCGGCAGGTCGGCCTCCCCGCGCACCAGGAACCTCGTCCACACCGCGGCGCTGGTCCTGCTGGCGGCGGTGCTGGCGGCGCTGGTGTTCGCGTCCCCGGTGCTCCTGACGGCGTTCTACGCGAGCTGAGCCCGCCCCAACGCCGAAGGCCCCCGGAGCGGTGCTCCGGGGGCCTTCGCGCGTCCGCGGCCGGCCCGACCCGGCCGCGGGCAGCATGGAGGGAGCCGCCCACCGAACGGGGCGGCCCTTCATCGCGGGGGCGCCGGCCGGGGGACCGGCGCGCGGGAGGTCAGTGCCAGCGGGTGGCCAGGATGATGGCCACGATGATGCCGGAGAAGCCGACGGCGAGGTTCCAGTTGCCGAGGTCCTGCATGTAGGGCACGTACTGTCCCGCGATGTAGAAGACCGCGATCCACAGGATGCCCAAGATGAAGAAGCCCAGCATGGTGGGGACCAGCCAGCGTGGGCTGACCTTGGGCTTCTCCTTCGAAGGAGGCGGCGTGTAGACGACCTTCTTCTTGCGATCGTTGCGGGACTTGGGCACGGTCGCTGCTCCAGTACGGGTGGGGCCGGTCATAACGGAAACACAGTCTATGCCCAGCCCGTACCCCGCCGTCACCCCCGGGGGCGGCTACGCCGGGGACGCGAACGGCGGCGGGGCCGCCCCTCCAGGGACGGCCCCGCCGTTGTCCGCGTCCGTACCGCTCCGGTCTAGTCCCGGGTCCCGTGCTCGAACACGAACCCGTCCCCCTCCGGCGGGTTCTCGCCCTCGGGGGGAGTCTCCCCGCCGTTGTCCGGCGGCTCCGGCGAGTTCGGGTCGGTGGGCGTCTCGGGCTGGCTCGGTGCGATCGCCACCGTCACGGTGACCGTGGTGCCCGGAGCCACCTCCTGGTTGGCCGCGATCGACTGGCTGACGACCGTGTTGGGCGGGTTGTTGGGGTCCTCCACCTCGTGGAAGGACGCCGTCAGGCCGCGCTCCTGGAGGGCCGCCTCGGCCTGGTCGCGGGTCATCCCCACCAGGTCCGGGACCTGGGCGTTGCCCGGGCCGCTGGAGACGTAGAGCCGGATCTCGGTGTCCGGGGCGACCGCGCTGCCCGCGGGCGGGTCGGTGTTGATCGCCGTCCCGGCCGCGACGGTGTCGTGGTTCTGCTCCTCGACCGTGACGTTCGTGAACCCCGCCTCGCTGAGCGTGTTCTGCGCGTCGGTCTGGCTCTGCCCGTCCACCGAGGGGATCTCCTGGGCGTCGGGACCGCTGGAGACGTACAGGACGATCCGTTCGTCCAGCGCGATCTCCTCGCCCGCGGGCGGGTCGGTCTCCACGACCGTCCCCTCCTCGGCCTCGGGGTCGGCGCGCTGCTCGACCGTGACCTCGGTGAACCCGGCCTCCTCCAGCTCGGCCTGGGCGTCCTCCGTCGACGCCCCGACCACGTCCGGGACCGCCGTCGTCTCGGGCTCCCCCGGCCCCCGGTTCATCAGGAAGAAGACCAGGATGATCGAGGCGACGACGCCGAGGCCGAGCAGCGACCACAACACGATCTTGCCCGTGTTGTTCTTCTTCTCGTCCCGGTAGTCGTCGTAGTCGTCGTCGTAACCGTCGTCGTAGCGGTCCCCGTACCGGTCGTCCGCGGGCGGCAGCATGGTGGTCGCACCGGCGGCGGCCATCGCCATGTTGCCCGCCTGGGTGGGCATCCCGGCCAGGCCGCGCTGGATGTCGGCGCGCATCTCGGCGGCGCTCTGGTACCGCTGGTCGCGGTCCTTGGCCATCGCGCGCAGGGTGATGTCCTCCAGCCAGGCCGGCACCTGCGGGTCCACCTGGGACGGCGGCACCGGCTCCTCGCGGACGTGCTGGTAGGCGATGGACACCGGGGAGTCGCCGGTGAACGGCGGACGGCCGGTCAGCAGCTCGTAGAGCACGCAGCCGGTCGAGTAGAGGTCGCTGCGCGGGTCCACCCGCTCGCCGCGCGCCTGCTCCGGTGAGAGGTACTGGGCGGTGCCGATGACCTGCGAGGTCTGGGTCATGGTCGCCTGGTTGTCGTCCATGGACCGGGCGATGCCGAAGTCCATGACCTTGACCTCGGCGTTGCGGGTCAGCATCACGTTCGCGGGCTTGATGTCCCGGTGGACGATCCCGTTGTCGTGGCTGTACTCCAGCGCGCGCAGGATGCCGTCGACGAGCTCCGCGGAGCGGTCCGGCAGGAGCCTGCGGTCGTCGTCGAGGAGTTCCTTGAGCGTCCGGCCGTCCACGTACTCCATGACGATGTACGGGATCGACAGTCCGTCGATCACGTCCTCGCCGGTGTCGTAGACGGCGATGATCGTCGGGTGGTTGAGGGAGGCAGCCGACTGGGCCTCCCGACGGAAGCGGGCCTGGAAGACGTGGTCGCGGGCCAGATCGTGCCTGAGCGTCTTGACGGCGACCAGGCGGTCGAGTCTCAGGTCACGCGCGCGGTAGACCTCGGCCATGCCGCCGCGCCCGACGATGCCGTCGAGTTCGTAGCGCCCGCCGAAGAGCCGGGGTTGGGACATGTCGTGTACTGATCCTTGTTCTGGGCCCGCGTGCGGACCTTCTTACTCCGAGCGTCTCTCGCTCATGGCCTCGTCACGGAATCCGTGTCACCGCCGGCCGGGGGGCCCTCACCGCCGCCACCGCCACCGCCGCCGTTCTCACCGCCACCGCCCCCTTCACCGGGGTCGGTGGTGCCGGGGTCGGTCTCGCCGTCGGTGGGCTCCTCGCCCCCCTCTCCCGGGTCGGTGGTGCCGGGGTCGGTCTCGCCGTCGGTGGGCTCCGGGGTGCTGCTCGGGGTCTCCTCGGGGGTGGTCGGCGTGTAGTCGGGTGTGTAGTCGGGGACGGCGGGCACGTCGGCGGTCTCCTCCTCCACAGGTTCGGAGGAGGGGCTCGACGAGGGCTCGTCGACGACGGCGGGGGACCGCGTGTCGCGCACGTTGTTCGCCCCCTCGGAACCGTTGCCGCTCAGGAAGAAGCCGCCCAGGACGGCGGCGACGATGAGGACCGTCGCACCGAGGGCGGCGAGGATCACCGGCAGCCCGATCCGCCGTTGGGACGCCAGCCTAGCGGAGTCGTCTTCCTGACCAGGCGTTACGGTCTGCTGTCCGGTGGTGCGCCGGGGGGTGGCCCCGGTGGTGCGCCCGGCGTCGGGGACCGCGGCCGCCACCCGGGTGGTGGCCACTCCGCCGAACCCGGCGGAGGGGGTGGGCGGGCCGGTGCCCGCGTTGGACCGGATGACCGCGGCCATGTGCGCGACCTCGCCCGCCGACGCGGGCCGGTCCTCGGGGTCCTTGCACAGCAGCAGGAACACCAGGTCGTCGAGATCGGCGGGCACGTGGTCGGGCAGGGGCGGCGGCTCGTCGCGGGTGTGCGCCAGGGCGAGCGCGACCGGGCTGTCGCCGGTGAACGGCGGCTCCCCGGCCAGGCACTCGTAGGCGACCACGCCGAGCGCGTAGAGGTCAGAGGACCCGGTGGCGGGCCGCCCCGACGCCTGCTCGGGGGAGATGTACTGGGCGGTCCCCATGACCATGCCGGTCTGGGTCAGGGTGACCGACATGTCGCCGCGGGCGATGCCGAAGTCGGTGAGCTTGAGCCTGCCGTCCCCGGTGACCAGCAGGTTGCCCGGCTTGATGTCGCGGTGCACCACCCCGCGGGCGTGCGCCGCGGCCAGCGCCTGGGCGGCCTGGCCGATGAAGTCCAGGGTCTCGTCGGGGGTGAGGCCGCCGCGCTCCTTGAGGACCTGGGAGAGGGGCTCGCCCACCACCAGCTCCATGATGAGGTAGGCCCGGCCGTCCTCCTCCCCGTAGTCGAAGACCTGGGCGATGCCCGGGTGGGACAGGCCCGCGGTGATCCGCCCCTCGGTGCGGAACCGCTGTCTCGCGGTGGGCTCGGCCATCTGCGACGGGTGCAGGAGCTTGACCGCGACGGGCCGGTTGAGCAGGGTGTCGGTGGCTCTCCAGACCGTGCCCATGCCGCCGGAGCCGATCTGCTCCTCGAGTCGGTAGCGGTCGCTCAGAACGGTCCCGGTGAGTCCACCGGGACCGTTCTGGGAAGAAGGTTCGTAGGTGCCCACTACTGAACCACTGCCTCCATCAGTGCCCGTGCGACCGGAGCCGCGAGTTCGTTGCCGCTGCCGCCGCCGAACTCCACCACCACGGCGACCGCGACCTGCGGGTCGTCCGCCGGGGCGAACCCGATGAACCAGTTGTGGGTCCGGTCGGTGCCGTTCTCCGCGGTACCGGTCTTGCCGGCCACCTCGATGCCCGGGATGGCGGCGTTGAGGCCGCTGCCCTCGGGCGGTGTGGTGACCAGGACCATCATGTCCGTGATCGTCTCCGCGGTGCTGGCCGAGATCGCCTCGGAGTGGGTCTCCGGGGAGGTCTGCGTGATCACCGACAGGTCGGAGTCGCGCACCGACTCCACCACGTAGGGTCGCATGACCTCGCCGCGGTTGGCGATACCGGCGGCGACCATCGCCATCTGCAGCGGGGTGGCCTCGACGTTGGACTGGCCGATGCCGGCGCGGCCGAGGATGCTCTCGTCGGTCTCCACCGGCGCGTAGCTGTCCACTACCGACAGCGGGACCGTGAGCTCCTCGTCCGGGTTGAACCCGAACGCCGTCGCCTGCTCGCTGAGTGCCTCTCCGCCCACCTCGATCGCCCAGTTGGCGAACGACGTGTTGCAGGAGATCTGGATGGAGTGCGCCAGGGTGTCGGGCTGGCCGCCGTTGCAGCTGCCCATGGCGTTGGGCAGCGGCGGACCGGACGCGAACTGGAGCTGGTCCGGCGCGTCCTGCGTGCTGTCCGGCCCCGCGTCCAGGTTCTCGATCGCCGCGGCGGCCGTGACCACCTTGAACGTCGAACCCGGAGGGTAGCGCTCGTTGAGCGCCCGGTTCAGCAGGGGCTTGCGCGCGTCGTTCTCCAGCTCGACGTAGTTGGCGACCGAGTCGTTGGGGTTGTTGATGTCCACGACCGTGTTGGGGTCGTAGGACGGGTAGGAGATCGCGCCCAGGATCGCCCCGGTGTTCGGGTCGAGGGCGACCGCAGCGCCGTTCATGTCGCCCAGCGACTCGAACGCGTTGAACCCGGCCTCCTGGACCTCGGGCAGCAGCGTCAGCTGCACCTGGGCTCCCTCGGGCTCGCGGCCGGTGATCATGTCGCGGAAGTTGCGCACGGCCAGCCGGTCGTCGCTGCCGTTGAGCAGGTCGTTCTCGACGGCCTCGATGCCGGAGGCGCCGTAGTTGCGGAAGGAGCCCACGATCGGCGTGTACATCGAGCCGCCCTCGTAGACCCGCTGGTAGCGGGCCGGGTCGCCCTCCTCCGCGATGTTCTCCGAGTAGGCGACGTTCTCCCCGCCCACCAGGATGGGGCCGCGGGGGGCGCTGGCCTGCTCGGCGTACTGGCGCCGGTTGAGCGGGTCCTCCTTGATCGTCGGCGCCTGGATGCCCTGGATCCAGGTGATGTTGGCCATGAGCACCAGGAACATGAGCAGGCAGAAGATGCTCAGTCTGCGGATCGTCGTGTTCATCGTCGGATCACCTGGGTCGCGCCCTCGTCCTGGATCGCCTGCGGTGCCGGCCGTCGTGCGTTGTCGCTGATGCGCAGCAGGATGCCCATCATGATCCAGCTGGTCAGCAGTGCGGTGCCGCCGGCGGACATGAACGGTGTGGTCGAGCCGGTCAGCGGGATGACCCGCGAGACCCCGCCGAGCACGATGAAGGTCTGGTACACGAGCACGAACGCGATGCCGCTGGCCAGCAGCTTGTTGAACGTGCCGGTGGAGGCCAGCGCCACCCGCATACCGCGCTCCACGAGGACGAACAGGACCATGAGCACGGCCAGCAGGCCGGTCACGCCCAGCTCCTCACCGATGGAGGCGAGGATGAAGTCGCTGTCGGCGGCGAAGATGTCGGTGGGCCGCCCGGCGCCCAGGCCGGTGCCGAACAGGCCGCCGTAGGCCATGCCCACGATGCCCTGCACCAGCTGCTGGCTGCCGCCGACCGCCTCGTAGACCTCCTGGTCGAAGGCGTTGATCCAGATGTTCACACGCGCGCGGACGTGCCAGAACAGGAAGTAGGCGATGGTCGCGCCGCCCCCGAACAGCACCAGGCCCAGGGTCACCCACGAGGAGCGCTGGGTGGCGACGTACAGCATCGCCAGGAAGGTGCCGAAGAGCAGCAGCGAGGTGCCCAGGTCGCGCAGGACGACCAGCATGCCGATGGCGATCAGCCAGCCGACCAGGATCGGGGCCAGGTCGCGGGCGCGCGGCAGCTCGATGAGGGTGAAGCGGCCGACCTTGATCGGCTTGCCCACGATCTGGAGCACCTGGCGCTTGCTCATCAGGTACGAGGCCAGGAAGATGACCAGCGCGATCTTGGCGAACTCCGAGGGCTGGAACTGGACCGGGCCGATCTTGATCCACAGCCGGGCGCCGTACACCTCGTGGCCGATGACCGGCAGGGCCGGCAGGGCCAGCAGGACCAGCGCCACCAGGGCGCTGATGTAGGTGTAGCGCTGCAGGACCCGGGGGTCCTTCAGGAAGACGATGATGAGGAAGCAGAAGATCAGGCCCAGGGCCGTCCAGACCAGCTGCATGCCCACGCCGGCGCTCTCGATGTTCTCGCTCTCGACGGCGTTGAGGCGCCAGATCATGGCGACGCCGATGCCGTTGAGGAACAGTGCGCAGGGCAGGATGAGCGGGTCGGCGTAGGGGGCCACGAACCGCATGGCCGCGTGGGCGGCGACGGCCAGGGCGCCGAACGTCAGCCCGACGGTCCAGGTGGCCGCCGGGACCCGGCCGCTGAGGTTGAGGCCGGCGATCGCGATGCCCAGCATCGTGATGACGACGGCCACCACGATGAGGACCAGCTCGGCGTTGCGCCGTTTGACGGGGGGGAGTGCGGTGGGGGCCTCGGGTGTCGACGTGTCACTCACCTGGCCTCACCCGCTTCCTTCCTCGGTCCCCGTGCCCTGCCCGCCCTCGGCGGCGGTGCTCTCGCGGAGGTCCTCCACCCGCTGCTGCGCGTCACGGAGGTCGTCGGCCGGGATGTTGTTCTCGATGGACTGGCGCTCGGCCTCGGAGAGCGTGTCCAGCGCGAGCCCGGAGTCCTCGACCTGCTCGGACAGGCTGAAGCCGGCGATGTCGGTGTTGATGCCGCGGTAGATCGCGACGTTCTGCCCCGACTCGGACGGGGCGATGAAGTACTGGGAGTCGATGTACTGGCGCCCGAAGTAGTAGCCCGCGCCGGCGACGAGGGCGACGATGACCAGGAAGCCGACGATCATCGGCCACCAGCGGCGGGTCTGGAGCTCCGGCTCGCCGCTCCCTCCGCGCGGGCGGCGGGGGGCCGGGGGCTCCTCGTACTCGGAGTAGGGCTGCTCCTCGTAGGGGGCGGCCGCGTAGGCGCCGCCCACCGGGGGGCCGCTCGGAGCCGGGGCGCCGGCGTAGGCCGGCTCGTCGACGACGGGGTCCATCTCGGCGGTGTCGCCGCCGGTGGAGCGCAGCTCCTGGGCGCGTCTGGCGGGGCTGTCCTGCCCCTGCTCCATCATGTCCCGGCGCTGGTCGGCGGCGCCGACCACCTGGGCGGCGCGGGTGGGGCCCTCGCGGTCGGCGTCGGTCTCGATCACGTCGGCGATGACCGCGGTGATGTTGTCCGGGCCGCCGC
The DNA here is from genome assembly GCF_019598965.1 of Nocardiopsis sp. MT53. Lineage (NCBI taxonomy): Bacteria > Bacillati > Actinomycetota > Actinomycetes > Streptosporangiales > Nocardiopsidaceae > Nocardiopsis > Nocardiopsis sp. MT53. The sequence continues at coordinate 2,202,906 of NZ_CP080599.1, forward strand.
CGCGGATGGCCAGGTCGATGAGCTTCTTGGCGGCCGAGCGCAGGTCGGGCTCGGTGGCCAGGGTCTCGTGGATGGTCTTCTTGCTGACCACACCGGACAGGCCGTCGGAGCACAGCAGGTAGCGGTCGCCGACCTTGGCCTCGCTGATGGAGATGTCGGGGTCGACCGGGCTCTTGCCGTCGAGGGCGCGCAGGATCAGGGACCGCTGCGGGTGGGTCGCGACCTCCTCCTCGGTGATCTTGCCCTCGTCGACGAGGGTCTGCACCAGGGTGTGGTCGTGGGTGATCTGCTCGAAGCGCGAGCCGCGCAGCAGGTAGGCGCGGGAGTCGCCGATGTGGATGAGGGCGACCCGGGGACCCGACCACAGCATGGCGGTCAGGGTGGTGCCCATGTTCTCCAGCCGGGGCTCCTCCATGATCCGCCGGGACAGGGAGGCGTTGGCCTGCTCGACGGCCTGCTGGAGGGCCTCGGCCATCTCGTCGGCGGGGTGGTCCTCGGCGTCGAGGCGGCTGATCGAGGAGATCGCGATGGAACTGGCCACCTCGCCGCCGGCGTAGCCGCCCATGCCGTCCGCCACTGCGAGCAGGTGCTGGCCTGCGTAGCCGGAGTCTTCGTTGCCTTCGCGGAGGCATCCTACGTCGGAGTACGCCGCGTATCGGAGAGCGATTGTCATTTGCGCAGTTCCAGGACGGTCTTGCCGATACGGATGGGCTGACCCACCGTGATGGGCTGGGGGCGGTTCAGCTTCTGTTGGCCGAGGTAGGTGCCGTTGGTCGAGTTGAGATCCTCGACGAACCAGCGGCCGTTGTCGGAGTAGACGCGCGCGTGGCGGCCCGAGGCGTAGTCGTCGGTGATGACGAGCGTCGAGTCGGGCGCGCGTCCGATGAGGATGGGCTGGGACGCGAGCGGGACGGTGGTGCCCGCCAGCGGTCCCTGGGTGACGGCGAGGATGGAGGGCTCGTTCCGGCGCGGGCGCTGGGGGCGGGCGGGCGCGGCACCCGAGTGCGAGGGGGTGCCGCCGCCGCGCGGTGCCTGCCGGGGGGCGGGGCGCGGCTTCTTCTTCGGCTTGCGTTTGGAGGGACCGAAGAGGTCGGTGCGGACCACACCGATCGCCATGAGGATGAACAGCCAAAGCACCGCGAGGTACGCGATCTTGATCAGTATGAGGGTCAAGTTGGACATCGAACTGCTCTTCAGCCCCTGTCGTGCTCCGGCCGGGGTGGCGGTCATCGGCGCCGCCACCGTGTCTTCCCCACCTTCGTTCCGGTGAGTTGAGGTCGCTGGTCCGCGGACCGTCGGGTCGCGGCCATTGTGCCCGATCGGTCGGGTCTTCGCGGAGACTACCTTCCCGGCCGGATATCCGACAGCAGGTCCGAATGGACCCGACCCCGGACTTGACCTTTGTGACGCCGACGCGACGGTGTTGGTTGCGCCCGGATCGCGCCGGCCGGCCGGAGTCCTCGACTGTTGCCGGTCCTCGGCTCAGTCGCGTCGGAAGGTCATGGTGGTGCGGCCGAGGCTGATCCGCGTGCCGTCCACCAGACGGGCCTGGCGCACCTGCTGTCCGTTGACGAAGGTCCCGTTGGTGGAGCCCTTGTCGACCAGGATCGCCTCGTCGCCGTCCAGGCGGATCTCCACGTGGTGGCGCGAGACGCCGTTGTCGACCAGGCGCAGGTCGCAGTCGGTGCCGCGGCCCAGGAGCGTGACCGGGGTGGTCAGCTCGAAGGACTGCTGCATCCCGTGGCTGGCGATGCTGCCCTCGGCGGTGGCGCCGCCGGGGGAGATCAGCAGGCGGGGACGGCCGGCCTGGCGCTGCGCGCCGGGCGCCGGGTCGCCCACCGGGGTGCGGACCTCGCCCTCCTTGCTCACCATCGTTCCGCGGACCACACCGGAACGGATGCGGAAGCGGCCGGTCTTGAGGCCCTCGTCGGACCTGAAGTGGACCCGTACCGGACCGACGAAGGAGTAGCCCTGTTCGGTCGCGTAGTCGCGGGCGAGCTTGGAGAGCTCCTGGCCGAGGCTGTCCGCGTAGACCTCCAGGCGCTCCTTGTCGCTGGCCGCCAGTTCGACGATGAAGTCGTTGGGGACCAGGGTCCGGCCCTGGGCGACGATCGCCGCGCGCTCGTCCATCTCCCGCTGGACCGCACTCGCCACCTCGACCGGTTGCAACTCGGACTTGAAGGCCATCGCGAAGGTGCCTTCGATCATGCCCTCAAGCCTGCGCTCGAAGCGTTGGAGCACTCCCACGAGCTACCTCCCTTTGTACTCCACATCCGTATGTGTAGACGATCGTAACCGGGCGATGGTGCCCCTGGTTTCATACGTACCCCCGCAAGAGGGGCGGTGGGCCCCCGCGGGAGGGGCGGCCGGGGCTCCGGAGGGCTCCGGAGGGGGTCCCGGGAAACGATGTGCGACCCGCGCTCAGAGCGTGCTAGCCTTATCCATGTCGCCAGGGGGAAACGGACGAAAAGCCCGGATCACCTGGCAACACAACTGAATGCAGTCACTCGGGCGGGTGGCGGAACGGTAGACGCGCACGGTTCAGGTCCGTGTGTCCGAAAGGATGTGAGGGTTCAAATCCCTCCTCGCCCACAAGATACCCGGTGGAGATCGCGAGACGATCACCACCGGGTTCTTCTTTTGTCCGGGACCCGGTCCGACGTGGCCCGCGGGGCCGGTGGGCGCCCGCACGGGGACCCGTGGCCGTTCCCGGCCACGGGCGCGCCCCGCGTCCACCGGACGGGTCCCCCTCTTCCCCCTTGCCGCCCCGCCTCTTCTCCCGTCCGCTCCGCCGCCGCCCTCAGCGGCCCGGGCCGCCGTGCGCCGCGGCCTCACCCTCCACCGGGTCCAGCCGCACCGCGCAGGTGAGGCGACGGGTGTGGTCGACGGTGCGGGCGGGGCCCGTCAGGTCCACGGCGAAGGTGTGGCGGAGGTCCTCGGAGGACGCCGCCAGCGACAGCTCCAGCCGGCCCGGGTCGACGGCGCGCACCCCGTCCGGCCCGGTGTAGGAGGACTGGTCGGCGTGCACGGTGAAGTCGACGGCGCGCGCCTCCCCCGGCTCCAGGTCGATCCGCGCGTAGCCCACCAGCCGCCGTACCGGCAGCGCCACCCGTGCCACCGGGTCGTGCAGGTACACCTGGACCACCTCCGTCCCGGGCAGGTGGCCGGTGTTGCGGACGGTGCAGCCCACGGTCACCTCGCCGTCGGTGGGGACGGACACCGGGGCGCCGTCGAAGGGGCGGCCACCGACCCGCGGGTCCTCCCAGGAGAAGGAGGTGTAGGTCAGGCCGTGCCCGAAGGGGTGGCGCGGGGTGGGGTCGACCGAGCTGACCTCGCTGCGCCGGGCCAGGGGCGCGCCCAGGTAGGTGGCGGGCTGGCCACCGGGGGAGCGCGGGACGGAGAGGGGCAGCCGTCCCCCCGGGCCGATCCGGCCGGACAGCACCCCGGCGATGGCGGAGGCGCCCTCCTCCCCGGGCATGAAGGCCTGCACGACCGCGGCCGAGGCGTCGGCGACCGCGCCCAGGGCGTAGGGGCGGCCGGTGACCAGGACGGCGACCACGGGGGTGCCGGTGGCGACCAGCGCCTCCCACAGCTCCTGCTGGACCCCGGGCAGGCGCAGGTCCTCGGCGTCGCAGCCCTCGCCCGAGGTGCCGCGGCCGAACAGGTCGCTGCGGTCGCCGAGCACCACCACGCACACGTCGGCCTCCCGGGCCGCCGCCAGGGCGGAGTCGAACCCCTCGGTCCCGGGCCCGTCCACGGAGCACCCTTGCGCGTGGACGATCCGGGTCTCGGGCAGCTCGCCGCGCAGCGCCTCGTGCACGGTGGGGACGTCCACGCCCAGCGGGGTGCCGGGGTGGCTGCGGCCCACGTGGGCCGGGAAGGTGTAGCAGCCGAACATGGCGTCGGGGGTGTCGGCGAGCGGTCCGACCAGGGCCAGCGTGCGTGGGGCGGCCAGCGGCAGGGCCCCGCGCGGGTTGTCGAGCAGGACGATGGAGCGCTCGGCCAGCGCGCGTGCGAGGGCGCGCTGCTCCGCCGGGTCGAGGTCGACGGGGGAGTCGTCCGGGTCGGGCGACCAGCCGGGGTCCAGCATGCCCAGCGAGCACTTGTGCAGCAGGACGCGGCGGGCGGAGCGGTCGACCAGCGCCTCGTCGAGCTCTCCGGCGCGGACCAGGGCGACGAGCCGGTCGCCGTAGCAGTGCGGGTCGGGCAGCTCGACGTCCACGCCGGCCTCCAGGGCCAGGGCGCCCGCGTGCCCGGGGTCCCCGGCGACCCGGTGCACGGTGTCCAGGAAGGTGACGGCGAAGTAGTCGGAGACGAGGGTGCCCTCGAACCCCCAGCGGTCGCGCAGCAGCCCGGTGAGCAGCCGGCGGTCGGCGGCGGCCGGGAGCCCGTCGTTGTCGTTGTAGGAGTTCATGACGGACCCGGCGCCCTCGCGCACGGCCGCCTCGAACGGGGGCAGGACGACGTCGGCGAACTCGCGGGGGCCGACGGACACCGGGGCGTGGTTGCGCCCGGCCCGGGAGGCGGCGTACCCGGCGAAGTGCTTGAGGGTGGCGATGACCCCGGCCGACTGGAGCCCGCGCACGTAGGCGGCGCCGATGGTGGCCACCAGGTAGGGGTCCTCGCCGATGGTCTCCTCGACGCGGCCCCAGCGCAGGTCGCGGGCGACGTCCAGGACGGGGGCGAGTCCCTGGTGGACGCCGAGCCGGCGCATGGTCCCGCCGATGCCCGCGGCCATGCGCTCGACGAGGCCGGGGTCGAAGGCGGCGCCCCAGGCCGGCGGGACCGGGTGGATGGTGGCCCGCCAGGCGGCCAGGCCGGTCAGGCACTCCTCGTGTGCGATGGCCGGGATGCCGAACCGGTTGGCGGCCATGACCTCGCGCTGGCTGCGGGCCAGGGAGGCGCGGCCCGCGACCGGGTCCACCGGGGCGGTGCCGAAGGGCCGGGTGAGCTGGCCCAGGCCGTTCTCGATGACCTTCTCCCAGGCGAGGGGTTCGCGGGAGGCGTCGTGCTGGTGGGGGGCGACCGGGGCGCCGGAGGCGTCGGCGCTCACCCAGACGCCGTTGAGCTGGGCCGCCTTCTCCTCCAGGGTCATGGCGGCGAGCAGGTGGTCGACCCGCTCGCCGTCGGGCAGGGAGGTGTCCCGCCAGGCACCGTCCAGGGGTTCGGGGGGTGGGGTCATCGGGAGGTGCCCTTTCCGTGGTCCAGAAAGTTTCGGAAGTTTTATCGAAACCAATGGAACGAGAATGTACGTTCGGCGGGCAGTCGGGTCAAGGAGAGAAGAGAGGTGAATCACAGGGGGTGCGGCTGCCTGGTGAAAACTGCCTGTTCATCACGGTATGTAGGCGAAGGTCCCTTGGGGGGCGACGGGAGTTCGCTTCGAAAATTTCGGAACCCCGCGGCGGCGGGGGCGGCCACGCCGCCCGAACCGGACAGATGGCACACTGCGGGCGTGGGAATCACCGAACGCCTTCACGAGATCGGGCGGCCGATGGTCGCCGAACAGCTCGCGCACCCGACCGTCGCCGGCATCGCCCGCGGCGACCTCGACGACCGCGCCTTCCGCTACTGGCTGGAGCAGGACCACCTTTACCTGCTCGACTACGCCCGCGCCTTCTCCCGGCTGGCCTGGCAGGCGCCCGACGCGCACCTCGCCGACCTGGTGGGCATCGCGCACAGCACCCTCAACGAGGAGCTGGAACTGCACCGCTCCCTGTCCGGGGAGTTCGGCGCCGACCTCACCACGCGCGACAAGGGCCCGGCCTGCGCCGCCTACACCGCGTGGATCATCGACGCCGCGGCCGACTACCGCGACGGCCTCGCCGCCGTCTACCCGTGCATGTGGGGCTACAACCGATTGGGCATCGCCCTGGCCCGGAACCGGCCGGACGAACCGCGCTACCGCCGCTGGGTGGACACCTACGCCGACCCCGGGTTCACCGAGCTGACCGAGCGGTACGGGCGGATGCTGGAGGAGGCGGACCCCGACCCCGAGCGCGCCGAGCGCTTCTTCAGCGAGGGCATGCGCCACGAGCTCGCCTTCTGGGACACCCCGTACACCGGCTGACCCCGGCCCCTCCCGCCTTCGCTCCGACGGGAAAGGGGTGCGGGCCGCCGGCCCGCACCCCCCGTGAAGCCGCCCGGTCAGGGGTTGATGACGGCCTCGACGTCGGCGAAGCGGTCGATCTCGCAGCCGTTGCTCTTGTTGAACTCGGTGTCGACCTCGGTGTCGCCGATGTGGCCGGTCACCCGGACCACCTCGGGCCCGCCGATCTGCATCGTGCACATCATGTCGGTGGTGTCGAGCAGGAACGGGTCGGTCCCGACCTCCCCGATCTCCGCGCACGCGGCCTCCGGGTCGGGGTGGTCGCCGCCCTCGGGGGAGCAGGTGAGCGTCCACACCCCCTCCTCGAAGCCGGATTCGGGGGAGAGGCCGCCCTCGTCGCTGAGGGAGCGCTCGATGGTCAGTTCGGTGGCGGAGCCGCCCTCGGGCGCCTCCTGGGGGGATTCGGTACCCTCCTCCTCCGCGGAGGGGGCATCCTGGTCGGGGGCGGAGGGACTGGATTCGTCGGACCCGGGCGCCGGGGCGCCCACCTCGGCGGGCTCGTTGCCGCAGGCCGTCAGGAGCAGGCCGAGGGCCGCGAGCGCGGCGAGGCGGGTCGGCAGGGCCGTCGCGATGGTGTGCTGAGCCATGACGCTTGGACGCCGCCGCGTCACACACGGTTCCCTCCCCCCGGGAGAAATCTCCGGAGGATCTCCGGAGCGGACGGATCTGATGGAGGTCATGGATGTTCGGCAACGTGCCCGAGGTCGGCGTCACCGAGGTGCCCGAGGACGGCTACCTGCTCGACGTACGCGAGAACGACGAGTGGGAGGCGGGCCACGCGCCCACCGCCGTGCACATCCCGCTCGGCCTGCTCAACACCCGGGCCGGCGAGATCCCGCAGGACCGCAAGGTGTACGTGGTCTGCCGCGCGGGCGGCCGCTCGGCCCAGGCCGTGGCCGCGCTCAACAACGCGGGCTGGAACACGGTCAACGTCGCCGGCGGCATGCAGTCCTGGGAGCGCGCCGGACTGGACATGGAGGCCGGCTCCGACGCCGAACCGAGGGTGATCTGAGTCGCATCGGGGCCGGAAAGCGATCGGATTGCCCAAAGCCCTGCCCCGCGGGGCCCTCGGGTGGCACTATGACGTCGTGAGTTCCGAGCGCGCGCCCCTCAGCGCCGAAGCCGTGCTGGCCTCGTCGGCGGACGCGGTGGTCGGTCTCGACAGCGAACTCCGGGTGTTCCTGTGGAACCCGGCGGCCGAGCGACTGTTCGGCTGGCGGGCCCGCGAGGTGCTCGGGGGCGCGCTGCCGATCGTCCCCGCGGAGCTGAAGGCCGAACACGGCGCGGTGCTCGAACAGGTGCGCGCCGGCCCCTCCCTCACCATTCACAGCCGTCGCGTGCGCAACGACGGCACCCCGATCGACGTGCGGATCAGCACCGCTGCGCTGCCCGCCGACGGCGGCGGGCACGCCGGCTGGGTGCTCACCCTCTACCCCACGGACAACGAGGCGCAGGCGCACACCGCCGCCATGGAGCGCGCCCGCCTGGTGCGCCGCCTCACCGACGTGGTCGTCGACATCAACGCCGACCTGAGCCTGCAGTCGGTGCTCGACCGCATCTCCAGCGCCATCACCGAGCTCACCGGGGCCGATGCCGGCGGCTTCGTGCTGCTCAACGAGGACCGGGTGGAGCTGGTGAGCATCACCCGGCTCTCCGACGAGCTCCAGGGTTACAGCGCCCCGCTGGAGACCAGCCTGTTCGGCGAGCTGCTGCGCAGCGGCAAGTCGGTGCTGCTCGCCAACGAGGACACCCGCGGCCTACAGGACCTGGTCTGGGCCGACCTGCCGGGACTGCACACCATCGCCCTGTGCGCCTCCAACGTGCACGGCCGCCCCTACGGCGGCCTGTACGCGCTCTACAGCCAGCGCCGGGTCGGCCACGTCGAGCTCGAACTGCTGGAACTGCTGGCCGCCCACGCCGGGGTGGCCATCGGCAACGCCATGGCCTACGAGGAGCTCAACCACCAGCGGGTCCACGAGCAGGCGGTGGCCGACTCCAGCGCCGACGGCATCGCCGTGCTGGACTTCGGCGGCCGGGTCCGCAAGTGGAACCGCTCCGCCGTCGAGCTGACCGGCTACCCGGCCGAGGTGGTGGAGGGCCGCCACCCGCCGTTCCCGATCCCCGCCTGCCACGGCCGCCCCATCAAGCACCGGCTCAAGGACGGGCGCTGGCTGGAGATCCTCATGGCCCGCATCCCCCGCACCCACGAGTGGGTGGTGGACTTCCGCGACATCACGGCGCAGAAGGCCATGGAGGACGAGCGCGAGGCGTTCCTCGCCACCACCGGCCACGAGCTGCGCACCCCCATCACCGCGATCCACGGGTTCGCCACCACGCTGATCCGCAAGTGGTCGCGGATGAGCTCGGAGGCCCAGCGCGAGGCGGTGGGCAACATCGTGGACCGGTCCACGGCGCTGACCCTGCTGGTGGAGCGGCTCAGCCTCGGCTCCGACGCCTCCCGGGGCGAGCTGGACGTCAACCCGGTCCCGTTCGAGCTGCCCCGCGTGCTGCGCCAGGCCGTGATGACGTTCCGGTCCCTGTCGGACCGGCACGACGTGGTGCTGAGCGCGCCCGAGGGCCTGCCCACCGTGTTCGCCGACCCGCTGGCCACCGGCATCATCATGGACCAGCTGCTGGACAACTCCATCAAGTTCTCCCCCGAGGGCGGCACGGTGCACGTCGCGGTGGCGGTGGAGGGCGACGCCGTCGCGGTCTCCGTGGACGACGACGGCCCCGGCCTGCGCCCGGGAGACGAGGAGCGGGTGTTCGACCGGTTCTTCCAGGGCGGGGTGCGCGGCGACCGGCGGCGTTTCGGCGGCCTGGGATTGGGGCTGTACATCGTGCGGAAACTCGCCCAGGACCAGGGCGGGGACGTCACGGCGCGCAGGCTGGAGCGCGGCACCCGCATGTGCTTCACCCTGCCGCTGCACCGGGGCGAGGGCCCCGGCCCCCTCGGGGACGGCGACGACGGCGCGGTCGTCGAACCGCCCGGGGTGGCGGCGGTCCGGGTCGGCGTGACCGGACGGGAGGCGCCCCAGGGGCCACCCGCGCCCCAGGAGTCGCCGAAAATCTCAACCGGCCCCGAACCCCTTCCACGCCAGCGATCCACGCGCCCCAAGGCCGGCCGACCCGTGTGATTCACCGGGGCGTTGGTTTCCGTTCGAGGTGATCGGGGCATTTCCACCCCTGGCGGAATTCGCCGTCACACAACGGGCGGGTTCCGGACCGCACCAGAGCACGAACGCGCAGGGACGAAAGCCGTGTCAGGAGATCACACCCCGTTCGACCCGGGGGAGCACCCCACCAAGGTCGAACGGCACGTCATCCTCCCCTACGTCCCCACCACCGTCATGGACGCGCGCCGCCGGCTGGGCGACGACCTGCGCTCCCTGGGCGTCGCCGAGGAGTGCATCGACGACGCCGCCCTCATCATCAGCGAGCTGGTCAGCAACGCGCTGCGCCACGCCAGCCCCCTGCCCACCCCCGCCAACCCGGCCAACAGCGTCGGCGTCGCCTGGCGGGCCGAGACGGACGCCTCCGGCCCCGGCGGCTGGCTGGAGATCTCCGTCCGCGACGGCGGCTCCACCACCATGCCCCGGGTCGCCGACCCGGGTACCGCCGGCCTGGGCGGGCGCGGACTGGGGATCGTCCAGCACCTGGCCGGGCGCTGGGGCACCGAGATGGACGCGACCACCACCACGGTCTGGGCCGTCCTGGACCTGCCCGCCGAGGACGTCGGCCGCGCCGGACGGGAGGCGGGCGCCGAGGCCGGCACCGCCGCACCGTCCGCCGGGACGACCGGCCGGGCCCGGGACCCGCGCGCCGGCGGCCCCGTGGTGTCGCTGCCCTTCACGGTCCACGACGGGGGACGCGCCCGCGGCGCCCTGCTCTGAACCCGCCGCTCGCACGGCCCGCCGCCGGGGCGCAGGGAGGGAACGTGACCGATGTCGCGAAACACCGTCAACGAGGTGGCCCGGCCAGGACCTGGCCGCTACAGTCACGACTGTGGAGTTGAAGATATCGAGCCGATCTCAAGATGACCTCGCGGTGGTAACCGTCGGAGGCGAGATCGACCTGTACACGGCACCCCGATTGCGCGACGAGCTCATCACGGCCCTCGACGAGGGGGCCCGGAGACTGGTCGTCGACATGTCGTCGACCGAGTTCTGCGACTCGACCGGCATCAGCGTCCTGCTCTCGGCGATGAAGCGCTCCCGCGACAAGGGTGGCGACCTGGAACTGGTGGCCCCCAAGCCGGCCGTCATGAAGGTCCTGGAGGTCACCGGCCTGCACGAGGTCTTCGTCATCCACCCCGACACCGACGCACTGCCGGTGGCCGCGGGGACCGGAACGACCCCGTAGACCGGACCGCGGTGACACGGGGGGGAGTCGGCGGACCCGGAGCGGCGGGGGTCGCCGTGGTGATCGCGGCCAAGGACGAGGAGGCCCGCGTCGGGCGCACCGTGGCCGCCGTCCGGGCGCTGCCCGGGGTCGACCTGGTCGTCGTCGTCGACGACGGGTCCACGGACCGCACCTCGGAGGTGGCCCTGGAGGCCGGCGCCCGGGTGCTCCGGCACAACCGCAACCGGGGCAAGGGCGCGGCGATGGAGACCGGGGCCGAGGGCGTCCGGCTCATCGAGGAGCACGAGGAGGGCGCCGACGGGATCCGCCCGCCCCGGCACCTGCTCTTCCTCGACGCCGACCTGGAGGCGTCCGCAGCCGGGGCGGCACCGCTGGTGGAGCCGGTCGTCGAGGGCAAGGCCGACATGGCCATCGCGCTGTTCCCGGCCACCCGGCTGCGCCTGGGCGGCCACGGGTTCGTGGTGCGCCTGGCCCGCGGCGGCGTGCGCCGGGCGACCGGGTGGGAGCCCGAGCAGCCGCTCAACGGACAGCGCTGCATCACCCGCGCCGCGTTCGAGGCGGCCCGGCCGCTCGCCCCGGGGTTCGGGGTGGAGACCGGGCTGACCATCGACGTGCTGCGCGCCGGGCTGCGAGTGATCGAGGTCGAGGTGCCCCTGGAGCACCGGGCCACCGGCACCGACCTGCGCGCCCAGCTGCACCGGGCGCACCAGTTTGTCGACGTGCTGCGGGCGCTGGCCGCCCGCCGGGTGCGGCCCGCCGTACGGCGTGTCCTGTCCGGAGGCCGTGGCCGGCGGGGATAGAGACCCTTTCTCCGCGAAATCGCCGATAGTGACACCGCTGGCGCTCTCGGTGGCGATACGCTCACAGAATGTTCACCATGATCCTGGCCGTCACGGGCGTGCTCACGGGTCTGGGCGGGCTCGCCCTGGGCGGGTACGCGCTGGCCAGGGCCCGCGCCATCGATGCCGACACCCGTGTGCTCGCCCAACGCGCCGCCGCCTCCGCACAGGTCGGCGGCACCGACCCGCTCGCCGTGCGCGACATGGCGGTGCTCCACTACGACGCCCTGGAGGAGATGTCCGGGGCGCGCTCCTTCTCCCTCGCCCTGCTCAACGGCGACGGCGACGGAGTGGTCGTCACCTCCATCAACGGCCGGACCGAGTCGCGCACCTACGCCAAGGCCGTGGTGCGCGGCGAGTCCGAGACCCTGCTCAGCCCGGAGGAGTACCGCGTCGTGCGGGCCGCCCGGCTGGGCGAGGGCATCGGCACGACCGTGCCCGCCCCGCGGGTCTCCGGCCCGGTGGTCGCCGAGGACGCCGAGGACCCGGTCACCGTCGTCCCCGACCCCGAGGCCCCGGAGCCCGGCGGGGAGGCCGTGGAGAAGGGGGACGCCGAGCCGGCCGAGGAGAAGAGGGACATCGTCGCGGTGCCCGACATCGACGCCGACGACACCGACCCGCGGCCCCGCACGGGCCTGCGCAGGGCGCCCGCGCCGCGCAGCGGCCCCGAGTGACCGCCCCGCCGTCCCGCGTGCGTATAGCCTGAACACCATGCCCAACCGTTACGCCTACCTCGGCCCCGAGGGCACCTTCACCGAGGCCGCGCTGCGGGCCCTGCGCCCCGACGCGCCCGCCGCCGCGCGCGTCCCCTGCGAGGGGGTCGCCGCGGTCTTCGACGCCGTCCGCTCCGGCGCGGTCGAGGGCGGCGTCGTGCCCCTGGAGAACTCGGTCGAGGGTGGTGTCACCTCCACCATCGCCGAGCTCATCAACGGCGAGCCCCTGGTCATCAGCGGAGAGACCGCGGTCCCGGTGGAGTTCGCGCTGTTCGCGCGGCCCGGCGTCACGCTGCACGACGTCAAGACGGTGGCCACCCACCCGCACGCCCTGGCCCAGTGCCGGGGCTGGCTGGCGCGGCACCTGCCCGACGCCGAGACGCACACCGTCTCGTCCACGGCCGCCGCCGCCCGCAGCGTCTCCGAGCCCGGCGCGCCCTACGACGCCGCCATCTGCGCCGTCATCGCCGGCGAGCGCTACGGGCTGCACGCCCTGGCCACCGGGGTGGGCGACCGCGCCGACGCCGCGACCCGGTTCATCTACCTGTCCCGGCCGGGCCGCCCGACCGCGCCGACCGGCGCCGACCTGACATCGGTGGTCGCGTTCATCGCCGACGACCACCCGGGCGCGCTCATCGAGGTCCTCACCCAGTTCGCGGTGCGCGGGGTCAACCTCACCCGGCTGGAGTCGCGCCCCACCGGCGACGGGCTGGGCAGCTACTGCTTCTGCATCGACGCGGAGGGGCACGTGGCCGACGCGCGCGTCGGCGAGGCCCTCATGGGGCTGCGCCGGGTCTGCCGCGACGTCCGCTTCCTGGGCAGCTACCCGCGCAGCGGGCGGGCCACCGAGCTCGACCCGCCGCTGCGCCCCCGCCCCGCCACCGAGGCCGACTACGCCGAGTCGGAGCGGTGGCTGGCGCGGATCCGCTCCGGCGGCGTCGACTGACCTCCCCCCGGAGGGCCGTCCGGACTCAGTCGTCCAGGACGTCGCCGCCCTCGGCCTCGAACACCCACTCCTCCGCCGCGGCCCGGCGCAGCTCCAGGTAGAGCGCCAGCCGCAGCGCGGTGTCGCGCGGCCGCTCGGTGTCGAGGGCCTCCAGCGCGGCGCTCAGTTCCTCGGTGCTCATCTCGCTCAACGGTTTCACTGCCGTCCCCTCCCCGGAACCGGTGATGTCTCATCGTGAGGACGTGGTGACACCGCGTTCATGACGCGAACCCGGAAAAGATGTCGGCGGGGGCCGGACCGAACGGTAATCTGCAAGACGTGATCGACCTTCGAGCTCTCCGAGAAGACCCCGAACGACTCCGCGCCTCGCAGCGCGCACGCGGGGAGGACCCCTCCGCCGCCGACCGGCTGCTCGAACTGGACTCCGAGCGGCGCTCCGCGCTCACCCGGTTCGAGACCCTGCGGGCCGAGCAGAAGAGCGTGGGCAAGTCGGTCTCCAAGGCGTCCCCCCAGGAGCGCGAGGCGCTGCTGGCCCGTGCCAAGGGGCTGGCCGCCGAGGTCAAGGCCGCCGAGGCCGAGGCCGACCGCCTCGCCGCCGAACTCGACCGGGCCGTGGCCGCCGTGCCCAACCTCGTCGAGGAGGGCGCCCCCGAGGGCGGTGTCGATGACTTCCGGGTCCTGGAGACCGTGGGCACCCCGCGCACGTTCGACTTCACCCCGCGCGACCACCTGGAGCTGGGCGAGAAGCTCGGCGCCATCGACATGGAGCGCGGCGCCAAGGTGTCCGGGGCGCGCTTCTACTTCCTCACCGGGGTCGGCGCCCAGCTGGAGCTGGCGCTGCTGAACATGGCCATGAACCAGGCCGTCGCGGCCGGGTTCGTCCCGATGATCCCGCCCGTCCTGGTCAAGCCCGAGACCATGGAGGGCACCGGCTTCCTGGGGGCCCACGCCGACGAGGTGTACCGGCTGCCCGCCGACGACCTCTACCTGGTGGGCACCTCCGAGGTGCCGCTGGCCGGGTACCACGCCGGGGAGATCCTGCCCGCCGACGCCCTGCCCAACCGGTACATCGGCTGGTCGCCGTGCTTCCGCCGGGAGGCGGGCTCCTACGGCAAGGACACCCGCGGCATCATCCGGGTGCACCAGTTCAACAAGGTGGAGATGTTCGTCTACACCCACCCCGACAACGCCCACGAGGAGCACAAGCGGCTGCTCGCCTGGGAGCGGGAGATGCTCGACAAGCTGGAGCTGCCCTACCGGGTCGTGGACATCGCCGCCGGCGACCTGGGCACCAGCGCCGCCCGCAAGTACGACTGCGAGGCGTGGGTCCCGACCCAGGGGACCTACCGCGAGCTGACCTCCACCTCGAACTGCACCGAGTTCCAGGCCCGCCGCCTCAACGTGCGGTTCCGGGACGAGGACGGCAAGCCGCGCTTCGCCGCCACCCTCAACGGCACGCTCGCCACCACCCGGTGGATCGTCGCCATCCTGGAGAACCACCAGCAGGAGGACGGCTCGGTCGTGGTCCCCGAGGCGCTGCGCCCCTTCCTGGGCCGCGACGTCCTGGAGCCGGTCGGGAGGTAGGCCGCCCGCGGACACACGAGGAGCCCGTCCCCGAGGATGAGGGGGCGGGCTCCTCGCGTGTGCGGGGCGTTTCCCGGAGGGGTCCCCTACAGGTAGAGCCCGGAGCTGCCGTCCTCGCGGCCCGGCGCCCGGCCCTGGCCCTGCTCGGCCTGCAGGCCCGCGACGCCCGGGGGCAGGGCCTTGCGCATGTTCTCCAGCTGGGCGCGGGCCGCCATCTGCTGGGCGAACAGGGTGGTCTGGATCCCGTGGAACAGGCCCTCCAGCCAGCCCACCAGCTGGGCCTGCGCGATGCGCAGCTCGGCCTCACTGGGGGCGCTGCCGTCCGCGAACGGCAGGGTGAGGCGGTCCAGCTCCTCGATCAGCTCCGGCGCCAGGCCGTCCTCCAGCTCCTTGATGGAGGACGTGTGGATCTCCTTGAGGCGGGTGCGGCTGGCCTCGTCGAGGGGCGCCGCCTTGACCTCCTCCAGGAGCTGGCGGATCATGCTGCCGATCCGCATCACCTTGGCGGGCTGCTCCACCATGTCCGCGAGCGTGCGGGGCTCCTCGTTCCCGTCGTCGTCCGCGTGCGGGTCCGCACCCATGACCAGGACCTTGGGCTGCTCGTTCGGATCGTCCGTATTGCTCATGTGTCCCCTTACCGAATGTCGTCGACCGCGCCCGTCAGCGGGTGAGCAGGATCTTGCCGGTGTGCGCGCTCGATTCCATGACGTCGTGCGCCTCCGCCGCGTTCCGCATCGGTAGGACGCGGTCCACGACGGGGCGGATGGCTCCTTGTTCTACCAACGGCCATACCTGCTCCAGTACTCCCGCGACGATGGCCGACTTCTCGTCCCGGGGGCGCGAGCGCAGGGTCGTGGCGTGCACGGAGAGGCGCTTGGCGAGCATGCGGCCCAGGTCGGCCTCGCCGGAGCGGCCGCCCATCAGCCCGATGATCACGAGGCGGCCGCCGGTGGTCAGGGAGCGCAGGTTGGCGTCGAGGTAGGAGCCGCCGATGATGTCGAGGATCAGGTCGGCGCCCCCGGCCTCGCGCATCCGGGCGGCGAAGTCCTCGGTGCGGTGGTCGATGGTGATCTCCGCGCCCAGCTCCCGGCAGGCCGCCAGCTTCTCCGGGCTGCCCGCGGTGACGGCCACCCGGGCCCCCAGGGTGCGGGCGAACTGGATCGCGAACGTGCCGATGCCGCTGCCGCCGCCGTGCAGGAGCACGGTCTCGCCGCTGCGCAGGCCGCCCACCATGACCAGGTTCGACCACACGGTGCAGGCGACCTCGGGCAGGGCCGCGGCCTCGACCAGGTCCACGCCCGCGGGGATCGGGAGCAGCTGGCCGACCGGCACGGCCACCTTCTCGGCGTAGCCGCCGCCGGACAGCAGGGCGCACACCCGGTCGCCCACCGCCCATCCGGAGCCCTCGGTGCCCGGGCCCAGTTCCAGGATGGTTCCGGAGCACTCCAGCCCCGGGTATTCGGACGCCCCCGGCGGCGGCGGGTAGGTGCCCTGCCGTTGGGCGACGTCGGCGCGGTTGACCGCGGTGGCGGCCACGTCGACGAGGACCTCCCCGTCGCCGGGAACGGGATCGGGGACCTGGGACCAGGCCAGGACCTCGGGTCCGCCCGGTTCGGTGATAAGGATCGCGTGCATGGGAACGACCGTATCCGCTGTGGCGGCCGGTTCCCGGCGGTGGCCGGAAGTGGATCGTGTTCGAGAAGGGATGGGGGATGCTTCGGCGGGCCGCGGCGGGTAAGAGTGAACCCAGGGAGCGACCCCCGCTCCCCGGCGGGGTACCCCTCTCCCTCCGCAGTACACCCCCTTCACGCAGGAGAACTCCGGTGTCACACCAGGATCAGAACGGGACGGACGCAGGCTCGGTGTCCGAGGAGTCGGAGGTGTCCCCGTGGCGGCGTGCGGAGGACGGGCCCGACGAGGACGGGGCCCCCGTCACCGAGATCGGCTCGCGCAGGCCCGCCGCGCCCTCGCCGCGGGAGCAGTGGTTCGGCGGCGACGCGCCGCCTCCGCCGCCCTACGCGGCCCCGATCCCGCTGGAGACCCCGATGGCCCCGGCGCCGCCCCCTCCCGTGGAGGCGGACGCGGCCACCGGGGCGGACCGGGCCTTCGGGGCGGCTGCGGCGGACGCGGCGGACGACGATGACGACGGCGAGGACGAGGTGCGGTCCGACACCGTCCGGCTGATGCCGCGGATACGCGAGCGTCCGGCCCGCCCGCTGCGACGGCCCGCGCGCCCCGGACCGGACGGCGGGGCCGACCCGCTGGCCCCGCGCGACCTGCGCCGCGACGCCGACGTCCCCGAACCCGAACAGCTGCCGCCGCTGGAGGCGGGCGCCGCCGCGGACCCGGAGCCGCCCGCTCCGCCGGCGCCGCACGCGGGGCCCGCAGGGCCCGCGGAGGGCCGGGGCCCGGCCGCCGCTCCCCCCGTCGCGGCGTCCCCCTTCTCCGGACCCGGGGTCCCGGAGCCCCCGGCCGTCCCGGGGCCTGCGGCGCAGGCGTCCCCGCTGCCCGGGGTGCCGCCGACCCCGCCGGTGCCGGGGATGACCGGGGAGCGGCAGACCTCCGACTCCCTCAACGCCGCCACCCTGGTCCGCAACCGGCACCAGGGCCCCAGCGGCGGCTGGCGGCGCGCCGTGCACACCGCCACCCTGGGGCTCATCAACCCCGGCGAGTCGCCCAAGGTGCTGCGCCGGCGCGAACTCATCGCCCGCGCCTGCACCCCCGTCGCCACCGGCCACCACCGGGTCGCCGTCCTCAGCCTCAAGGGCGGGGTCGGCAAGACCACCACCACGGTCGCCCTCGGCGCCACCCTGGCCTCCCTGCGCGGCGACCGGGTGCTGGCCGTGGACGCCAACCCCGACCGGGGGACCCTCTCCGACAAGGTGCGCCTGGAGACCGCGGCGACCATCCGCGACCTCCTCAACGAGCGCCACCTCGTGTCCCGCTACGCCGACATCCGCGGGTTCACCTCCCAGGCGCCCAGCCGCCTGGAGATCCTCGCCTCCGACCGCGACCCGGCAGTGTCCGAGGCGTTCGGCGACGAGGACTACCGGGAGGTCGCCCGGATCGTCGAGCACTTCTACTCCATCTGCATCACCGACTGCGGGACCGGGCTGCTGCACGCCGCCATGCGCGGCGTCCTGGGCCTGGCCGACCAGGTCGTCCTGGTGAGCTCCGCGTCCGTGGACGGGGCGCGCAGCGCCAGCGCCACCCTCGACTGGCTGGAGGCGCACGGCCACGAGGGGCTGGTGCGCGACGCGACCGTCGTACTGTCCATGGTCCGCTCCGACAGCAAGAGCAGCGTGGACCTCGACCGCCTCGAAGGCCACTTCGCCGCCCGCTGCCGCGCCGTCGTCCGCGTCCCCTGGGACGGCCACCTGGAGGAGGGCGCCGAGGTGGACCTCGACCGGCTCGCACCCGCCACCCGCGACGCCTACCTGCGGCTCGCCGCCACCGTCGGGGAGGGATTCGCCCGCCACGGGTGACGGTCCGAGGATTGACGGCCCCCCTTACCGACAATGAACCGGGAAGAGGGGGGTCGAAGGATGAGCGAACGGAAGCGTCCGCCGGCGGTGGTCGTGGGGGTGGACGGCACGCCCGGTGCCCGTGCCGCACTGGCGTGGGCGGTCGGGGCGGCCGCGCGGCGCCGGGTCCAGCTGCGCATCGTGCACGGGCTGGGCCCGGAGGCGGTCGTCGGCGCCGTCGCCGTGGGCCGCGGGACCGCGGGGCGCGGGTCGGCTGGCGAGGCGCGCGCCTCGGCGCACGAGCTGCTCACCGAGAGCGCCGAGTACGCCCGCCGCGCCCGCCCCGACGTTGAGGTGATCACCGTTTTGGCGGTCGCGGACGCCCCGGCCGTCCTATTGGAGGAGGCCCGCCGCGGCGACGTCATCGCGGTCGGGTCGCGGGGGCTCGGCTCGGTGCGCGCCATCATGCTCGGCTCCATCGGCGTGCGCACCTCCGCGCGCGCGCCCTGCCCGGTCGTGGTCGTCCCCGACGCCGAGCCCCGCGGGTACCGCGGGCGCGTCGTGGTCGGGGTGGACGGTTCGCCGTCCTCCCGGCGGGCCCTGCGCTTCGCCCTGGAGGAGGCGCTGGCCACCGACGCCTCCGTGGTCCTGGTCCACGCGCTGGGGGAGGACGCGCCCGCCGACGACGCGGCGACCGGCGACGCGGTGCCCGACCGGCGGTCGGAGGAGGTCGTCGACGGGGTGCTCGCCGACGTCGTGGACGAGCGCACCGGGCACCTCGACATCAGCGCCGTGCGCGTGCGGGCCGACCCGGTCCGGGCGCTGCTCGACGCGGGCGCGGACGCCGACATGGTCGTCGTCGGCTCGCGCGGCCGCGGCGGGGTGCGCGGCCTGGTCCTGGGCTCGGTCAGCCAGGGGGTGCTCCACCACGCGGGGATCCCGGTGGCCGTCCTGCCCCCGGGGTCGGACGGGGCCGACGGACGTCCCCCGAACCGGTGACCTTGCGCCCTGTGCCGTTCCGGGGCCCATGGGGTGTACTCGGTGATGATGGGTGCCTAGAGGGGGTTGTCACATGGTGAACGAGGACCGCACACCGCGCGTGGTGGTGGGCATCGACGGATCGGACAACGGGCAGGCCGCCCTGGAGTGGGCCGCGGCCGAGGCGGCCCGCCGGGGGGTGCCGCTGCGGATCGTGCACGCCCTGGGCATGCCGCTGATCGTGTCCGCGTACGGGGGCCCCGCCCGGTTCGAACCGACCGAGGAGATCCAGGGGCAGGCCACCGAGGTGCTCCAGGACGCGGTGGCGCACGTGGCCAAGGGGTGGCCGGACGTGCGTACCGAGACCGTCACCGCCCTGGAGGAGGCGCCGCTGGCGCTGCTGCGCCAGAGTCGGCAGCACGACCTCCTGGTGGTGGGCACCCGGGGGATGGGCACCGTCAAGTCGATGTTCGTCGGCTCCGTGAGCATCCGGGTGGCCGCCCAGGCGCCCTGCCCGGTCGTAGTGGTGCCCTCGCACGGGGGCAGGCCCGCGACCACGGGGCTGAAGCGGATCGTGGTCGGCGTCGACGGGTCCCGCAACGGCCGCCGCGCCCTGGGCCTGGCGGTCGCCCTGACCGCCGAGACCGAGGGCGAACTGGTCGTGGTGCACAGCTGGGAGGTGCCCTACCCGTACGACCCGGTGGCGATGACCGCGGCGGGCTACCAGCCCCAGGAGGACCTGTTCGAGAAGCAGTCCGAGGAGCTGGTCGCCGAACTGCTCGCGGAGGCCATCGACGAGCAGCGCGACGACGTGAACATCGACGTCACCGTGGTGCGCACCCAGAACGGGCCGGTGAACGCCATCCTGGAGGCCGCCGAGGGCGCGGACGCGATCGTCGTCGGCTCGCGCGGCCGCGGCACCGTCCGGGGCCTGCTCCTGGGCTCGGTCAGCCAGGGGGTGCTCCACCACTCCAAGGTCCCGGTGGTCGTGCTCCCCAGGCACGCCGACGAGGACTGAGCGCACGCCCCGGCGGGGACGCCCCGCCGGGGCCGCCGCCTCCGCGCGGCGGCCGGCGCTTCGCGCCCCGCGGGCCCGGCGCTACCGTGCCTCGTACTCCAGGCAGAAGGGGTGCCCGGCGGGGTCCGAGTACACCCGGAACCACACGCCGGTCCCGTTCTCCTCGGTGCGCAGCAGCGTCGCGCCCATCTCCAGCACCCGCTGCTCCGCCGTGTCGATGTCCTCCACCCAGATGTCCATGTGCGCCTGCTGCGGCCGCTCCGGATCCGGCCACCGGGGCTCCCTGAGCCCCTCCGCGGGCTGGAACGCGAGCACCGGCCACTCGTCCCGGTCGCCGATGACCACCCACCCCTCGTCCCGCAGGGTGACGGGCCGCCCCAGCAGCTCCGAGTAGAACCCCGCCAGCCTCTCGGGGTCGGGGCAGTCGTAGACGAAGGTGTGCAGCCGTCCGATCATGACGGCAGCCTTTCACGGGCCCCCTCGGGGGTCCAAGCCCTTTCCGCGGCGCGGCCGGGGACCGGGCGCCCGCCGTGGGAGACCGGCCTCAGTCGTCGATCTCGATCCCGCGGGCCCGCAGGACCTCCTGCAGCTCCTCGCTGAGAGCCTCGGCGAACTCCACGCGCTTGAGGTTCGGCAGCAGGTCGAGGTCCTCCAGCGAGGCGATGGCGAACAGGTCGTCCTCGCCGTCCCAGACGGGGGCGCACTCCTGGTAGACCTGGTTCCCGCCGTCCAGGCACAGCTCCTCCACGCCGGCGAGGAGCTCGTCACTGATCTCCAGCCGCTCGAAGAACTCCCGTGACTGCGGGACGACCTTGTAGGCGAGGCCGTTGTCGGACGCCCAGCCCCAGGGATCGTCGCCCAGCCCCTGTTCCTTGAGGACGGCGGCGAGGCTGTAGGCGGGCGTCAGCGCCTCGTCGGTGTACATGAGCTGCTCGACGACGGCGAGCTTGAAGTTGAAGTCCTTGAACCTGGTCATGGCGCGACCCTAGCCGGTCCCCCCGACACCCCCGCCGCCCGCCCGGCCCCCGGCCGGCAGGGCGCCGCCGGTCCGCGCACCCGGCCCCGCCGAACACGAAGGGCCGCCCGCTCGACGAGCGGGCGGCCCTTCGCGACCGCGGAGGGTGTGGGATTTGAACCCACGAAGCCCCGTCAAGGACTTGGTGCTTTTCAAGAGCACTGCACTCGGCCGCTATGCGAACCCTCCCGGCGACCCCGCGGGTCTCCGCGAGTCATCGTAGCCGACATGCCCCGCCGGTACGCGCGGGCCGGGGAAGTCGCCGTGCGATGGGTGGCGCATTTCGGTTACTCGCGAGTAACATTCGGGGCATGGCAAACATGAACGCCGAGACGGCGGAGATGGTCAAGTCCGGTTTCCTGGCCGCGGTGCCCTTCGCCCGCACGCTCGGCCTGTCGTTCGAGTCCCTCGACTTCGGCCGGGCGGTGATGAACCTGCCGGACAGGCCCGAGCACCACAACCACATCGGCGGCGCGCACGCCGGGGCGATGTTCACCCTGGCCGAGTCCGCCTCGGGCGCCATCATCATCGGCACCTTCGGCGACACCATGGACCGCGCGCTGCCGCTGCCCACCAAGGCCGAGATCCACTTCCTCAAGATGGCCACCGGTGACATGACCGCCGAGGCCGTGCTGGGCCGTCCGCGGGACGAGGTCGTCGCCGAGCTCGACGGCGGTCAGCGCCCCGAGTTCCCCATCGACGTCGAGATCCGCATGGCCGACGGCACCGTCACCGGCAAGATGACCATCACCTGGACCCTGAAGCCGAACCGTCGGTGACACCCGCCCCCACAGCCACATCCTGAACACGATCGGCCCTGGTCGCGCCCCGTTCCGCGGGTCCGCCCGGGGCCGTCGATTTGTCGGCACCGCTGGGTAGGTTGACCCTGACCACGCCGACGAGGAGGCAGAGATCGTGAAACTCCGTGTGGACCGCGACGCGTTCGCCGAGGCCGTCGCCTGGACGGCGCGCGCCCTGCCGAACCGCCCGGCGGTGCCGGTGCTGGCCGGGATGCGCCTGGAGGTCCCCGACGGCGGTTCCGCCCTGCACCTGTCCGGGTTCGACTACGAGGTCTCGGCCCGTTCCTCGGTCGAGGTGCTGGCGGAGGAGGCCGGCGCGGTGCTGGTGCCCGGCCGACTGCTCGCCGAGATCGTGCGCAACCTGCCCGGCGGCTCGGTGCACATCGACACCGACGGCGCCAAGGTGCGGATCAGCGGCGGCGCCGCCCGGTTCACCCTCATCACCATGCCGCTGGAGGACTACCCCACCCTGCCCGGCATGCCCGAGCGCATCGGCTCGGTGCCCGCGGACACCTTCGCCGAGGCGGTCCGCCAGGTCACCCCCGCGGCCAGCCGCGACGACACGCTGCCGATGCTGACCGGCGCCTACCTGGACTTCACCGGCGACACGCTGAGCGTGGTGGCGACCGACCGCTACCGCATCGCGGTGCGCGACCTGTGGTGGAAGCCGCAGGACCCGGCGGTCGACACCTCCGCGCTGGTGCCCGCGCGCACCCTGCACGACATGGTGCGGGGCGTCATCGGCGGTTCCAATGTGGAGGTCGCGCTGTCGCCGGGCGGGGCCGGCGGCCTGGCGCCGGGGGAGGGCGCGATCGGCTTCGAGAACGGGGACCGGCGCAGCACCACCCGGCTGATCGACAGCGACTTCGTCAAGTACGCCTCTTGGTTCCCCGCGGAGTTCGCCTCGCGGGCCGAGGTGGCGGTGGCGCCGCTGACGGAGGCGGTGAAGCGGGTGGCGCTGGTGGCCGACCGGCACACCCCGCTGCGGCTGGTGTTCACCGAGGGCGAGGTGACGCTGGAGGCGGGCTCGGGCGAGGACGCCCAGGCGGTGGAGGCGATCGCCGTGGACTACCAGGGCGACCCGCTGCGGGTGGCGTTCCGCCCCGACTACCTGATGGACGGCCTGTCGGCGATCGCGACCGACTCCGCCCACCTGAACTTCACGGAGCCGACGAAACCCGCCGTGTTCACCGATGTCCCGGCGAAGGAGGGCGAGGCCCCGTCCTTCCGGTATCTGGTACAGCCGTTGCGGGTGTCCTGATCAGGGGATTCGGGCCTTATCCACAGCTTGCCGCCGAGTTATCCACAAGGTTTTCCACAGGATGGCGCCCAGCCTGTGGATAACCCGGGGTGATCGGTCCCGGGAGGACCCGAATCGCCCCTGATGTGCTCTCGCATTTCCGCTTTGACGTGCAAGAACGACTCCGGCGGCGATTCTGTGCACAGCCTGTGGAAAACTTCGCGGGATCGGCCTCTTTTTGAGGTCGGAAAACGTACAAAACGGGACAATTTACTTGATCCGGTTGGACCGGGTTCTGTCACTCACCGGCGGGCAGAGTGGACGAACCCCCACCGGTTACGGACGTCTCCAGGCCGAGCTGCGCCTGCCGTCCCCGCTGGTACCCCGCCCGGGCCCCGGCCGCGCTGTGCGTCCGTTCGGGCCGGTGCTTGCGCAGCTGCGGGAACTGCTTCTGGAACTCCTCCTGGACCCGGTGCACATCGGCGCGCAGCACCAGCTCCGCACCCCGGGAGGACGCCACCCCGCCCTCGGCGGAACCGCCGCCCGCGCCGGTCGGGCGCGACATCTCCTGCAGCCGGCGCCGGAACTCGCGGATGCGCTCGGCCACCGCCTGCCCGTAGGCCCGCACGAACGACCGGTAGTACCGCTTGCGCTCGGTCTCCAGCTCGGACCGCGTGTAGTTGCGCAGCTCCCGGATGTCGGACACGTGCCCCGAGCTCATGAACTTCGCCGACGACTCCATCTGCATGGAGATCGACGGCATGAGCATGCGCAGCGCGTCCAGCGCGCTCGCGGTCCCCACCAGGATGAGGATCCGGTCGGTGTTCTCCGAGGAGTTGCCCCGGACCGCCGACTGGCACCCGTAGGCGGCGGCGATGTCGGCCAGCGCCCGTACCCGGGCCTTGCCGTGGCCGCCCACCCCGGACACCGTGTAGTCCATGCGCCCGATCGCGTCGGGTTCCTCGCCCCGCTCGGCGCGGGCCTCGGCCTCCGCGATCGCATGGCGGGTCATCAGCTCGGCGGCCTTGGCGGTGAACGCCTGGCTCTCGGCATCGGTGACCGAGGGGTCCTCCGCCATGCGGAGGAGCCCTCGGACCCGCTCGACCATTTTCTGACGAGCTGCTTCAGTCATCGGCGCCCGGTTGCTCCCGTAGGTGTGTTCTCCTTCTTCCGCGCCTGGGCGGAAAACACCGAGCCTACTTCTTGTCGCCGAGTACCATCGCGATCACGCCGACCGTCGCCCAGATCGCCAGGGCGGCGAACAGGCCGCCGAACAGGCTCAGGGAGAGGATCCCGTAGCCCACACCGCCCACGACGGCCGGCACGGCCGCGTAGCGGAAGGGGTAGTTGGCCGCGTAGCGGCGGCCGCGCCGGTCGGACTTCTTGCTGATCACGCCGCCGACGCCGCCGACGAGGGAGAAGAAGATCACGGCCGCGCCCAGGCCCGACATGACGGCGGGGAGCAGCCCGCCGCCCAGGTTGAGCAGGAAGAAGAGGGCGCCGCCCGCGGCGCCGCCCAGCACAGACGTCGTCCAGGGCCAGATCATCGTCGCCGAGGCGACGGGAGTGAATGCGTTACCGCGCTCCAGCGTCATGTCCACCGCTCCAGTCCGTTCGCGTGACGACCGCTCCGGACGGGCCGTCTCCACCAGCATGCATTGCCCCGGTCCGCGCGCACATCAGGGCACATCCCTGACTTACCCCGGAGTGTCCGCGGCCGCACCCCGCGGGTGCCGCCTGTGGACGGCCGGGAGAGCGCGGACCACGAACGGTCAACGAACGGCCGGCCCCGGGAGTGCCCGGCCCGGCACGGCCGGTCCGCCCTCGCGCCGCCTCCGCGCAGACCGCCCGCCGCCTCCTACGGATCCCGCCCACCGGGCGGCCTCCCGCCGCGGCCCGGACCGCGCACCCTGAGGAGTACCCCAGGAGGACCGGGTGGAGCGCACCATGGGCGGGAGCGCGCCGGGTGCCTAGCGTTCTCCGTATGACCCTCCCCGCGACCGCCCGCCCCGCCCGGCCCGTCGCCCCGGCCCGCCGGAGCGGCCCCGCCCGCGCTCTCCGCGGCGTGTCGGCGCTGCTCGGGGCCTGTGCGCTGCTGCTCCTGTCCGCCGCCCCCTCTGCGGCCGCGGCGGTCGCCTCCGCCCCGCCTCCCACTGCCGGGGCGGGCCCGGCCACCCCGTCCCCGGAGGCCGTCGACGCCTTGGTGGAGGACTACCGGGAGGCGACCGGCCTGCCCGGGGCGGCGGTGGTGCTGACCCACGGCACGGACATCGTGCACGTCGGCGGTTACGGCACCACCCCGGACGGCGCCCCGGTCACCGGCGGCACGCCCATGGCCATGGCGTCGGTCAGCAAGTCGTTCACCGCGCTGGCGGTCCTTCAACTGGCCGAAGCGGGGGAACTGGACCTGGACGACCCGGTGCGCGAGCACCTGCCCGAGTTCACGATGGCCGACCCCCGCGCGGAGCGGATCACCGTGCGCCAGTTGCTCGACCAGACCTCCGGCATGTCCGACGCCGAGTTCGCCTCCTACAGCCGGGGCCGGGAGACCCTCACCCTGCGCGAGTCGGTGGCCGACCTGCGCGGCGCCCGCCTGGCGGCCGAGCCCGGCACCCGCTGGGAGTACCACAACCCGAACTACCAGGTCGCCGCCCGGCTGGTCGAGGTGGTCGGCGGACGGCCCTTCGCCGACCACCTGGGGGAGGAGGTGTTCGCCCCGCTCGGCATGGACGCCACCACGACGATCGACACGGACCTGGACCTGCCCGCCGATGCCCGGGGCCACGTCGTCGTGCTCGGCCTGGCCCTGCCCGCGGACGAGCCGCCCGGGTTCGGGAACGGCTCCGGCGGGGTCGTCAGCACCGCCGAGGACATGGGGGCCTGGCTCACCGCCCACACGGCAGGGGGCCGTGGTCCGGACGGGGAGGAGACGGGACTGCTGTCGCCCGAGGGCTTCGAGGAGCTGTACACCCCCTCCGAGGCGTCCGGCTCCTACGCGCTGGGGTGGTCGCTGGGGCGGACCGCGTCGGGCGCGCGGATCGTGGAGCACAGCGGACAGATCATGACCGCCACCTCCCACCAGGCCCTGCTGCCCGAAAGCGGGCACGGCATCGCCGTCATGGCCAACACCGGCACCTCCGGCGCGGGGGCGAGCGCGCTGGCCGCCGCGCTCGTCGAACTCGTGGACTCCGGCGCGGCCCCGGAGCGGCCGGGGGCCGAGGGGGCGTGGGCGGTATGGACCGACGCTGTCCTGCTCGCCCTGGCCGCCGCGACCGTCCCGCTCGGAGTCCGCGGGGTGCGCCGGGCGGGCGGATGGGCGCTCGCGCGTTCGGGCCGGGCGCGGTGGGCGACGGCGGCGCGCCTGCTGCCGTACGCCCTGCCGCCGGTCTCGGCCGTGACCCTGCACGAGGTGCTCGGATGGCTGTACCAGGGGCGCGACATGGCCTGGTTCCAGCCGCCCTACCTGTTCCCCGCGTTCTGGGCGGCGCTGGTCGTGTGCTCCCTGGGCTGCTGCGCGGTGCTCGCGGCCCGGCTCGCGCGCCTCGCCGCGCTGACGAGGCCGGGCCGACCCGGGGGCCCGGAGCGGTCGTCGGCCGCGGGCGTGCGCACCGACGGCTAAGGACGGCCTCGAAAGCCCCCGGCCCGGAATCCCCGCACGGGGACCGGCGCCGCCGGCGTCAGCCCGCCGTCTCCACCGACCTCTCCAGGTCCGCCACCAGGGCCGGCCACGCCGTCCGGAACGCGGGCAGCAGCGGCAGCGCCTCCGCCGCCGTCACCGGGACCCACCGGACCTCGATGCTCTCCGAGTTGGCGGGGGAGAAGGGGGCCAGTTCCGGCACGCTCAACAGGAACGTGTCGTACCGCCACACCGCCAGGTCGTGCTCGTGCGTTCCCACCACCGTGTACCCGCCCAGGTCGCCGGAGATCTCCTCGCGGAACTCCCGTACCGCGGCCTCCAGCGGCGTCTCGTCCCGGTTGCGCGCACCGCCGGGGATCCCCCACATGCCGCCCATGTGCGTCCACTCGGCCCGGTGCTGGAGCAGCACGTGTCCGGTTCCGGCCATGTCGGTTCCGTACAACAACAGCCCCGCGGCACCGTAGACTCCCCAGCGCCTGGACCCGTCCGGCAGGTGCACCCAGCCGTTGCCGTCGCCGTCCTCCATCAAGCCCTCCTGATTCCCACGCGTCCCGCCCCCGCGCGCCGACCACCGTCCGCGACCGGGGTCCGGACACGGAAAGCCGCACCTCGTCGCGGTCCCTCCGTTCCCTACCCTCTACCCTTCTGAGAACCGATGGCCCGCTCGACGACTTCCGCAGCCCTGTTGCCCGTGTACGCGCTCGGCCTGGCCGCACGCTACTGGGTCCCCCTCCTGTGCGTCCACACCGTCGGCATGCTCGTGCACGCGGTGCTGATGCGCGGCCTGGTGCGCCTGGCCGACGTCGAGCAGACGCTCTCCCTGACGGGCCTGGGCCTGACCCTGCTGGTCACCCTCGTGACGTTCGTGATCATGTTCCAGCTGCTGCGCCCGGGGCTGCCCGTGATCGACTCCGAGCTGCGCTCGGAGGTGGTCCGGGAGGACCGGCAGCGCGGGTTCGTCGAACGCGAGCGCCGCGTGGTGGACGGGGTCGCCCTGGCGATCCTGCCGTTCCTGCTGTTCTACGCCGCCTGGGGCCTGATCCGCGAGCAGTACGACATGTACAGCATCGCCCTGCTCAACACCGGCGGCCTGGAGGCGTTCCAGGCTCCCGTCAACGTGCCCTGGTACGGGCTGCCGCTCATCGTCGCCGTCTCCGCGTGGCTGCTGCGCAAGCTCTGCTCGCACTTCTACCGCAAGGGGCACAGCGCCCTCCTGGGCATGCTCACCGCCCTGTTCGAGGGCGTGTGGGTGTTCATGTTCCTGTTCTCCCTGGGCATGGCGATCACCCAGGCGGAGGCCTGGCTGACCGGCCGGGTCTTCTGGGTGGAGATGCAGACCGGGGCCAAGGATCTGCTGAACGGGGCCGGCGCACTGGTCGGCCAGCCCGAGCTCTACGCCCGCATCCCGGTGTGGTGGGCCAAGGCGTGGAAGGCGGTCTCGACGGGGTTCGTGGGCCCGCTGCTGTGGCTGACGATCGCCGCGGTCGTCTACCGCGCCCAGGTCGACGACTATGACAGCGTCTTCGAGGAGCACCGCGTCCGCAACGGCCTGGACCGGGCGGTCAACCGGCTGGCCGGCACCGGCCGCTTCCTCGACCGGTTCGTCCGCAACGACCTCAAGGAGCAGATCTACCCCTGCCTGCACGCGCTGCGCTTCGTCCTGCGCGTGGGCCCGGTGTTCTACCTGTCGTACTCCCTGTGCTTCGTGCTGCTGGAGGTCGCGTTCACACAGCTGCACCGGCTGGTGTTCGTCCTGGCGGGCCCCGGCCCGCTGCACGCCGAGTGGTGGCCGCTGCTCCAGCCGATCGACTTCGTGATCGGCTCCCTGCACATGCTGCTGCGGGTGTGCCTGCTGGCGGCGGCCTTCGAGGTCGCGCTGCGCAAGGCGGAGGAGGACAGCGTCGGCCGCCGGGTGCGCCGGGTGGCGACGCACGCCCCCTCCGGGGGTTCCCGCCACGCCGGCTGACCCGTCCGGCTACTCCTCCAGCTCCTCGGCCTCGAAGACCAGGGCGTCGGGCCGGGGCCGTTCGGGGTCCGCGGAGGTGTCGACGGTGACCTCGTAGCGGAGGTCCCCGACCACGTCCTCGGGCACCAGGAACGACAGGATGATGGACTGCTCCTGCCCGGGGGCGATGGTCTCGCCCTCACCCGTGGTGCAGCCGTAGGCCCCGTCGCCCGCCTCCTCGCCGAAGTCGCGCATGGAGAACAGGTGCGTGCGCTCCCAGGAGCGGCCCTGCCCGTCCACGGCGCGGAACGCGCAGCTGTTCCGCAGCAGTTCGGCGGCCTCCGCGTCACCGGGGGTGACGCGGAAGCCGACGTCGAGGATCTCCAGCCCCTCGGGCGGCGGCTCGGAACCGCCCAGGAACCCGGTGATGTACCCGGTGACCCGCCACCGGCTGCCCGCGAGGTCCGCGGTGTCGCCGACGTCCACGGGCCTCGGCTCGGGCGGGATCAGCCCGGCCTCGGTCCCGTCGCGCACCTCGGTCGTGTAGGGCCAGACCAGCATGACCGGGAACAGCAGCACCAGCACCGCCGCGTAGGGCAGGTGCAGGCGCTTCCACAGCGGCCGGGCGTGCCGGACGGTCTTGCCCCTGGCCCCGGTGGGCGGGGGGTCGGGCTCGCCGAAGGCGCCCGGGGGCCCGCCGTGGGCCCCCGCGAACGCCTCCGGGCCCCGGAACGGTCCGGGGCGGGGGCCGTCGAACGGCCCGCCGACGGGGCCCCGGGGCGGCGGACCGCCGACCGGGGGCCGTGCGCCGTCCACGGGCCCCGGGGGAGTCCGGCGGCCGGGCGGGCCCGGCGGGTACGCCTCGGCGGGCGGCCCGTCCCCGGGACGCCGCGGTGCCCGGCGGTGCCCGCCGCGCGGTTCCTGAGGAGGGTGCCCTCCGGCGGGGCGGGGCGCGGGAGCCGGCGCGTCCGGCGGGCCCGGCGCCCTGCGTCGCCCGGCCCGCGGGCCCTGCCGCGGGTACGCCTCGGCGGGCGGTCCGCCTCCCGGGTACCCGTCGGCTCCGGTTCCGGGCCCCTGCGGCGCCCGGCGGCGTCCCGCCCGCGCGTCCTGCGGAGGCTGTCCCCCGCCGGGCTGCGTTCCGGACCCGGGGCCGTCCGGGGGCCCCGGAGCCCGGCGGCGGCCCGGGCGCGGACCCTGCCGGGGGTCCTGTGGCGGCTCCTGACGCCGGTACGCCCCGCCGTTCGCGGGGCCGCGCGGGTCCTGGGGCGGCCGCCCCGGAGCGCCGCCGAACCCCTCGGAGCCCGCGGACCGGTCCACCGGCCCCGGCCGCTGACGCACGGGGCGCCGGGGGATCCGCTGCTCCGGTGTTCCGGGAGGCTCCCCGGGGTAGCGGCCGTATCCGTCGGCCCGGCCCGCCGGGGGCGGGCCGGACGGCGGTCCGGGCACGCGGTACGGCGACGCCGGCGGCCCGCCCTCCCGCGGCGCGTCACCGTGTCGGGGCCCGCCGGGCCTGTCGGACCCGCGGGGGTCCCGGGGGTCCCGGGGCTCATTCGGACGCATCCGCGGCCTCCCCTGCGCCGTCTCCGCCCGGGGCGTCCCCGGACATGTCGATCTCGGGCCCGGTCAGCACCACCGCTTCGGGGCCCGGTTCGGCGCCGACCCCGTCCAGGGCGACCTCCACCCGCGAGGACAGCCGCTCCTCGTACCCGGGCCGGTGCGTGAGCACCAGCGTCGGCCCGTCCAGGCGGTCCGGGGGCACCTCGAACACGAACGCGCCCCGCTGCGGGATCGCGGGGGAGAAGGTCCCCCGGTCCAGCGACGCCCAGAACCAGCCCCGCTCCTCGTACACCACGCCGTCGGCCATCCGCAGTTCCGCCGAGACCCCGTGCATCGTGTGCTCCAGGGCGGTCACCCGCGCCCACACGACCACCCACACGCCGTTGGCGGGGATCTTCTCGGCGTCGCCGAGGACGCTGCCGGTCACCTCGATCTCGGAGGTGACGTCCACCCCGGACACCTCGGCCTCGAACGCGCGGCTGGACACCACCGACCCCTGTGCCCCCGCGGTCGCGACGGGTTCCACCAGCGCGTCGTTGGCGACGATGAAGCGCTGGACGAAGAAGATCGCGGCGATCAGGCCGAGGCACAGCACGAGGTTCAGGGCGCGGCGCCCGAAGCCGGGGCGGGACTGCGGGGACACGGTCAGCCCTCCCCGATCGGCAGGTCGACCGTTCCGACGCTGGAACCGGCGATCGGGGACCAGAAGAACCCGCCGCCGCCCGTCGTGACGAGCTTCTCCGCCTGGCGCACCGTGATCCGGACCGTGTCCACCTCGTCGGGGGAGACGCCGTCCGGCAGGGGCCAGCTGAGCAGGGCCTCCTCGCGCATGTGCGGCTGCAGCCGGGTGGTGACGCCCTGGGGATAGCGGGTCAGGGTCAGGTCGGGGTGCTTCACCCGGTGGTCGCCGGGGAACAGCCGCACGTCCATGGTCGAGCCGATGTCGAACATCGGCACCGGCAGGTCGGAGCCGTGCAGCTCCACGTCCACGAGGACCTG
Organism: Nocardiopsis sp. MT53; assembly: GCF_019598965.1. Lineage (NCBI taxonomy): Bacteria > Bacillati > Actinomycetota > Actinomycetes > Streptosporangiales > Nocardiopsidaceae > Nocardiopsis > Nocardiopsis sp. MT53. The sequence continues at coordinate 2,234,109 of NZ_CP080599.1, forward strand.
GACGACGGCGCCCTCCACCTCGTCGGAGGCCGGCGCCGCCTCGTGCGGGGTGATCTCGTACAGGACGTTGCGCAGCCGGGTGCCGGGCGGCTCCGGGGTGGGAGTGGCCGTTTCGAGTCCGCCGAACAGGTACAGGCCCAGCACGGCGACCGCCACGACGGCCGCCCCGACGGAGATCACCGCGGCACGCTGAACACGGTCGCCGGGGAGGAGGGGGTTGGGGCGACCGGGGGTTTCGTCCAGATGGGCGTGATGGGCCACGCGCCGCAGTGTAGGCGCAAACCCTCCTGACTCGCCGTAAACGGCCGGAAGAGGTCACACCGTCACCTGGGTCCACTCCCCGCGCGGGGGCGGCACCGGGTACCCCGCCCACTGAGCCCGAATCCCGCGGGGGAGGGGGGAACGGGGCCGTGAATGGCGATCGGATTCCTGTTTGCCCGGTGTCCGCCCGGGTATCGGAAAAGGCGAATGTGTCACCCCGGGTGCACGTCCATTCCACACTGCGTCGTTTCCCGAGCCCCCGGCTCCGGCCCCTTTCAGGGCTGTAAGTGGACTGAAAGCGGCCTGGAAGAGGATCTCTCTAGTGTCGAAGGCGTTCGGCACGACCGGTCGCCGCGAGAGGACGGCTCGCGAACCTCCCGACCGGATCGTCGTTCGTTGGACACATGCCACCCGTGGCGTTCCCTGAGGCGGAGTCCGCCACGGGTGGCCCGTCCGCCCCGAAGGGCGGTGAAGTCCGTGATGGTTCGCAGGCGACGTAGGGCCACCTTGCGGCTCTACACGAGTGCGGTGAGACGAGGAGTGCGAGTCCCCCAGATGCTGACTCTCGATGACCGCTTCGAGGAGATCGTGGCCGACGCGATGCCCGAGGCCAAGATGCAGCCCTACCGGGAGCCCGAGCCGGAGCCGGTGAAGCCGGTGCCCGCCGAACGCCCCGATGAGGGCGTGCCCGCCGAGGAGAAGCCCGCCGAGGAGAAGTAACAGCCCGGCGTAGCCAAAAGGTCACTCCGAGTATCTTTGACAGAGGGGGAGATACTCGGAGCTTTTGGCTTGCCCGGATTCCGCTTTTCCAGAATTCCGCTTGCTAGGGTTGCTCCTTGTGGAATTCGGTGTGCTCGGCCCCATCGCCGTCTGGTCCGACGGCCGACCGGTTGCGATCGGCGGACCACGCCAGCGCTGTGTGCTCGGCGCGCTCCTGGTGAACCTCGGCCGAGAGGTCACCGTGGACCGGCTCATCACCTACCTGTGGAGCGACGACCCGCCGCGCACCGCCCGTTCGGTCATCCAGGTCCAGGTCTCCCACCTGCGCAGATCGATTCCCGGAAGTATCTCCACCACGGCCGGCGGCTACATCTTCGACGCCGATCCCGACTCCGTCGACCTGTACCGCTTCCGGCGGCTGCGGGACGAGGCCGCCCGGGCGGCCCCCGAAGAAGCGCTGGAACTCCTCGACCGCGCCCTCTCCTGCTGGCGCGGCGTCCCCTTCTCCGGGGTCGGCTCCGAGGCACTGGAGCACACGGTGGTCGGCCCCCTCCGGGAGGAGCGCTGGTCGGCCGTCATCGCCTGGGCGACGTGCGCCCTGGGCCTGGGGCGGCACTCCGAGGTCGTCTCCCGCCTCACCCCGCTGGCCCGCGAGGAGCCGTTCCGGGAACGCCTACAGCACCTGCTCATCACGGCGCTCTGGCACGACAACGAGAAGGCCCGCGCCCTGGCCGCCTACGAGGACTTCCGGGTCCGGCTGGCCGACGAGCTCGGCGTCGACCCCGGCCCCGAACTGGCGGCCCTGCACGCGCGCATCCTCCGGGAGGACGCCGACCAGGGGCGCCGGACCGCAACGGAACCAACGGAATCCGAGACGGTCTACCGCGTCCGCAACGACCTGCCCCGGGACCTGCCGGACTTCACCGGCCGCGTGGACGTCCTGCGCAGCCTCGAAAAGATCTCCCTCGCGGACGAGGAGGGGGCCGAGGTCTGCGTCCTCACGGCCGCCGGCGGCGGGGGCAAGACCACCACGGCCGTGCATTTCGGTTACGAATCCGCCAAACGTTATCCCGACGGGCAGCTCTTCATCGACCTGTACGGGTACACGGCCGGCAAGGAGCCCCTGGACCCGTCTTCCGCGCTCGGGTCCCTCCTGCGCGCGGTGGGCGTCCCGCCCGAAACGATTCCCGAGTCCCTGGAAGAGCGGTCCGCCCTGTGGCGCGCCACCCTCATGGGGCGGCGGACCCTGCTCATCCTGGACAACGCGTCCAGCTACTCCCAGGTCAGCCCGCTGCTCCCGTCCTCCCCGGGCTCCCTGACCCTCATCACCTCCCGCAACGAGCTGTCCGGGCTCAGCGGCGCCCGGTTCCTCTCGCTGGGCATGTTCGACGAGCGGTCCGCCCTGGACCTCTTCTCCCGGGTCCTGGGGGAGGAGCGCGTCAGGGCCGAGGAGGACCGGGCCCGCGAGATCGTGCGCATCTGCGGCGGGCTCCCGCTGGCCCTGCGCGTGATCGCCGGCCGCATGCTCAGCCGCCCCCGCTGGACCTTCGGGCACGTGGCGCGGCGGCTCGGCGAGCAGAACCGCAAGTTCCGCGAACTGCAGGTGGACGGCCAGAGCGTCGAGACCGCCATCGACCTGTCGTACCAGAGCCTCAACGACGAGCAGCGGAGCGCCTTCCTGACCCTGGGCCTGATGATCGGCGACAGCATCGACCTGGCGGGCGGGGCGGCGCTGCTGGGCGTCTCGGTGGAGGAGGGCGACGACATCCTCCAGGAGCTCGTCGGCGTCTGCCTGCTCGACGAACCCCAGGGGGACGTGTACCGCATGCACGACCTCATAAGGGATTTCGCGCTGGACAGGGCCACCGCCGAGTTCGGCGCCGAACGTGTGGACCGCATCCGGGGCAGGCTGGCGGAGCACTACCTGCTGACCGCCCAGCACGCCGCCGACCTGCTGGGTCCCAGGGCCCTGCACGATGACGAGCGGTCCGACTCCGGGTACCGCACCGAACTCCTGCGGCGCGAGGACGCCGAGGAGTGGTTCGACCTGCACCGGGAGAACCTGGCCGACACCATCGACTACTTCGCCTCGCGGGACAACGGGGAGCACGCCTGGCGCATGGCCGAGTCGGTGTGGCGCTTCTACGCCCTGCACGGCCAGATGGGCCTGCTCGTCAGCTCCCAGGAGCGCGCGCTCCAGGTCAGCGACCGGCAGGGGAACCGGCGGGGGCGGGCCGTCACGCTCATCGGGCTGGGGATCGGCTACTACTTCGCGGGGCGGTTCGACGACGCCCTGCGCATGCTCACCGAGGCGAGGGACCTGCTGGCGGCGGTGGGGGACAGCCGGGGCAGCATCCGGGCCCTGGCGAACCTGGGGATGGTCTACGAGCGGGTCGGAAGGCTCCGGGACTCGGCCGAGGCCATCAGCGGAGTGCTCGACCACGCGGTCGCCCTGGGGGACCGGCGCCTGGAGTCCCTCCAGTGGAGCAACCTCGCCGTGGTCCGCCAGGCGCTCGGGCAGTACGAGGAGGCCCTGCACTGCGCGGCGCGGTCGATGGAGACGGTCCCCGAGGAGGACGTGGGAGCGTCGGCAGCCCTGGTCAAGCGGGTCATGGGGGAGGCCAAGGTCGGCCTGGGGGACATCGAGGGGGCGCTGCGCGACCTCGATGAGGCACTGGAGCTGTCCCAGCGGCTGCGGTTGGTCGGCAGCCGGATCTACGTCCACAACTCCCTCGGCATCGCCTACCGGGCCGCGGGGTGTCCGGAGGAGGCCGTCGAGGCCCACCGGGCGGCGCTGGCCCTGGCCGAGGAGTCCGGGGACCGCAGCGGCGACGCCGAGATCCTCACCGACCTGGGGATCACCCACGCCGAGGCTGGCCACCACGAGGAGGCCGCGGTCGCCCTGGAGAAGGCGCACGCCATCGCCCTGGAGCGCGACGAGCGCTACACCGTCGCCCGTGCCTGCCTGGCCCTGGGCACCCTGCCCGCGCCCACGGTGACCGCCGACCGGGCCGAGGGGCTGCTGCGCACGGCGGCGGAGATCCTCACCGAGGTGGGGTCGCCCGACGCCGAGCGCGCCCGCGCGGCCCTGGCCGACCGCTTCGGCGGCTGAACCGGGCCGGGCCGTCCGACCGGCGCATCGACCACAGGCACACGGTGGCGGGCAGTACCCGCACCGGCCGGGGCACGCGGGGGTAGACGGCCCGCGTGACGGCGAGGATCCCGTCGAACAGCCGCTGCCGCCCCGGCGACCAGGGCAGGCCGAACCCGTCGCGCAGCCGTTCCGGCAGGAGCCCGGCGGTGAGCAACCGCTGGAGGGGCATCAGCGCCCGCAGCACCGGCTGACGGGGCCGGAACAGGCGGCGGGTGATGTCGCGGGCCTCGTCTCCCACCTCGAGCCGGGCCGACGCCTCCTCCCAGTAGGCGTCGAACGCCTCGGGGGTCTTCGGCCAGGCCTCGGCCGGCAGGCCCAGGGCGGTGCCGAACACCGACGCCTCCCGCATGAAGAGCGCGTACTCCTCGTCGTCGCGGAACCCGCCGAACACCATCGTGTACACGCGGGCGGCGTTGTGGCAGAGCGTCGCCGCCACCCACAGCAGGAGGTCGTCGTCCAGGGCGCGGTAGCCGGGGCCGGTGATCTTCTTGTGCATCGCCCGGACGACGGCGTGCAGGCGTTCGCGCTCCTCGGCGGTGCCGTACACGGTCCCGTAGACGTAGGCGAGCGTGCCGAAGAGCCGGGAGAAGGGGCGGTGCTCGAAGTCGCTGTGGTGGTACACCCCGTGGGCGACGCTGGGGTGGGCGATCTGGAGCAGCACGGCGTACCCGGCCCCGCCCAGGAGGCAGGACTCCGCGGTGATCCGCCGGAGCGGCGATTCATCGGACGATCGGCCCATGTCCAGGATCGTAGAAGACGAAAGGCCTTCTCCAGAAGGGACACGCGCCCTACCTTCTCTCTCATGCGAGACATGCGTGACGACGACACCGCCCTCCTGCGGCTGCTGGGCGAGGACGGGCTCGCCCGGGTCGACGCCGCCATCCGGGAGCGCGGCCTCCTCGCGGGGGTCGCCGCCGTCCGGGAGGCCTTGCGCTCCCGGGGCGGTCTGAGCCTGTACGACGCGCGGGACATGGTCCTCGAAAGGTTCGGGGAACTCGGAGTCGACCCCTGTCCGCCCACGCCCCCGCTCGACGTGGAGGAGATGGCATCCAGGGCCGAGGGGCACCCCTCCCGGCCCCGAGAGGTCGCGGCCGTCTGGGACGGGGACGACTTCGGGTGGTACCTGGTCCTGGAGGCGCACTGCGAGGACGGGACGACCCTGGACCTGGGGTGGATCCGGCGCGGCGGCGACCTGAGGGTCCTCAACGGCAGGGTCCCGCCCTGGCCGGAGGCAGTGGAGGCGCGCGAGGCCGGTACGGCCCTCGCCGCCCGGCTCGGGGTGCCGTTCCGGTTCGACCATCCGGACACCCCGGACTTCTCGGACTGATGCCGGAGCCGGTCCGGTCGGACCGGCTCCGGGGGCGGTTCCGGTGTCGGTCCCGGGGGCGGCCGGGTTCCCGTGAGAGGGGCTTCAAGGGACGGGTAAGGGAAAACTATCCCTTTGGTGAGGTCCAGTGGTCGGAGCCCCATCGGCCCGGATTGGTCTACACCTCTCTCCGGCCGGACCGCCCGCGCGCCGCCGCCCCCATCGCCCCTGCTCTCACTCCACGTGCCCGTCCGGTCGCCACCCGTACCAGTGGCCGGAGAGCGCGCAGTGGTCCGGAACGCGGTCCGGTCCCACCCTCCCCTCCCGTGTCACCAGGCCCCTTGCACTCTTCGTCACAGCCTGCCTACGGTCTTCCGCAACGGGCGGGAACCCCCGGTGCACAGGGGTTTCCGGGACGACGCCGTCCGGTGCCCGGGGCCCATCCGAACCCCGAGCGCCCAGCCCGGCCCTGGACCGGCAACGGTCCGGGTCATCCCGCTACGCGTCCCCCGGTGTGCCCCCACACCATCGGGACCTTGACCCACACAGAAGGGCCCCGCATGCAGATCCGCAGGAACGACAGCCCCCGCAAGCAGCGTTCGCTCCGCGCCGCGACGGCGCTCGCCGCCGCCACCACCCTCTTCTTCGGCCTCATGCCCATGGGCACGGCCAACGCGCACGGCTACATCTCCAACCCGCCGAGCCGCCAGGCGCAGTGCGCCGCCGGAATCGTCGAGTGCGGTTCCATCCAGTGGGAGCCGCAGAGCGTCGAGGGCCCCAAGGGCCTGACCAGCTGTTCCGGCGGCAACGCCCGCTTCTCCGAGCTGGACGACGACAGCCGGGGCTGGCAGCGGACCGACGTCGGCCGCACCCAGTCCTTCACCTGGACCATCACGGCCAACCACCGCACCTCCACCTGGGAGTACTTCATCGGCGGCCAGCGGATCGCCGTCTTCGACGACGGCGGCGCGCAGCCGCCCTCGACCTTCTCCCACACCCTGGACCTGTCCGGCTACAGCGGCCCGCAGAAGATCCTCGCGGTGTGGAACGTCTACGACACGGCCAACGCCTTCTACGCCTGCATCGACGTCAACGTCCGCAGCTGACCCCCGCCGCACCCCCCGTGCGGCCCCCGGCCCGGCCCCGCACCCGGGCCGGGGGCCGCGGCGGTGCCGGGACCGCCGACCGGTGTACCGATCCGCATCCGGGGCCGTGACCTGGCCCGGCGCGTTGATCCGGCGGTGAAAGCGGCCTACCGTCCGAACATGGACACCGATGCGGTCAAGGTGGCCGGGCTGACCGTCCGCCGCGGCGGACAGGACGTGCTCACCGGACTCGACCTGAGCGTTCCGGCGGGCGAGGTGGTCGGCCTGCTCGGACCCAGCGGCAGCGGCAAGACCACGCTCATGCGCGCGATCGCCGGCGTGCAGCGGATCTCCGCCGGCACCGTCACGGTGCTCGGCCACCCGGCCGGAGCGGCCCCGCTGCGCACCCTGATCGGCTACGCGGCCCAGACGCCCTCGGTCTACGCCGACCTCACCGTCCGGGAGAACCTCTCCTACTTCGCCTCCGTCCTGCGGGCGCCCCGGACCGATCCGGACCGGGTCATGGCGGAGGTCGGGCTCGCCGACCTGGCCCGCCGCCCGGCGGGCGACCTGTCCGGCGGCCAGCACGCCCGCGTCAGCCTGGGGGTCGCCCTGCTGGGGAGGCCGCGGCTGCTGGTCCTGGACGAGCCGACCGTGGGACTGGACCCGGTGCTGCGCGAAGAGCTGTGGTCGCTCTTCCACGGACTCCGCGACCGCGGCACCACCCTGCTGGTCTCCAGCCACGTGATGGAGGAGGCCGGGCGCTGCGATCGGCTCGTGCTGATGCGCGAGGGCCGCCTGGTCACCGAGGAGACACCCGCGCGGCTGCGTGCGCGCACCGGTGTGCAGGACCTGGAACAGGCCTTCCTCCGGATCGTCCGCGAACCCGAACCGGGGCACGGCCGCCACGAGCGCCCGGCGCCCGGGACCCGCGGGAACCCGGCGCCCGGCACCCCCGGCGGGGGTGAGGGCTGATGCGCCCCGCCCTCACCGGAGCCACCGCGCTGCGCATCCTGCGCCAGCTCCGCCACGACCCGCGCACGGTCGCCCTGCTGCTGCTCGTCCCGTCGCTGCTGCTGGTGCTGCTGCGCTTCGTCTTCGACGACGAGGCGTTCTTCGCCCGGCTGGCCCCGCAGCTGGTGGCGATCTTCCCGTTCGTCGTGCTGTTCCTGATCACTTCGATCGCGACCCTGCGCGAGCGCCGCAGCGGCACCCTGGAACGGCTCATGACCCTGCCGGTGGGCCGGTTCGACCTGCTCCTCGGGTACGCCCTGGCGTTCGGCCTGGTCGCCGTCGCCCAGGTGGCCGTGGTGATCGCGGTGGCGCTGTGGCTGGGCATGGAGACCGAGGGGTCGCTGTGGACGCTCGGCGCGATCTCCCTGGCCGACGCGCTGCTGGGGATCGCGCTGGGGCTGTTCGCCAGCGCGTTCGCCCACAGCGAGTTCCAGGTGGTGCAGTTCATGCCGGCGTTCGTCATGCCGCAGGTCCTGCTGTGCGGGCTGTTCGCCCCGCGCGAGGACATGGCCGACGCCCTGTACCTGGTCTCCGCGGTGATGCCCCTGTCCTACGCGGTGGACGCCATCACCGAGGCGGTGGAGCGGCCCGAGGTGACCGGAGACCTGCTCGTGGACACCGGGATCGTCCTGGGCTCCGCCGTGCTGGCGCTGCTCCTGGGGGCGGCCACCCTGCGCCGCCGGACACCCTAGGAGCAGGGCGTCCCTGGTGGCGGGGCTACACTGCGGCGGAACGGAACGCTTCCCCCACCCCCGCACCAAGAAGGGCGAAACGGAACATGGGCTTCTTCGACGGCCTGCGCCGGCCCCCGGCGCCGACCCGGCCGCTGGACCGGGACACCGTGGACCGGGTGCTCGTCCTCGTCCGCGACCGGCGCAAGATCGAGGCCATCAAGCTCGTGCGCGAGCGCACCGGCATGGGACTGGCCGACGCCAAGTACACGGTGGAGGCGCTGGAGGAGGGGCGCCGCGTCCCTGTCGAGCCGACACCCGGCCGCAGCCTCGCCGACCGGGTCCGCGAACTGCTCGGACAGGACCGCGTCGCCGATGCCGTCGTCCTGGTCTCCCGCGAGACCGGCATGACCGAGACCGAGGCCGCGCGGTTCATCGACAGCCTCGGCCGATGAGATGAACCGCAGGCTGGACGGGCTGGAGCAGCGCATCGCCGCCGCGCTGCAGATCGACGGCCGCGCCTCCTGGCGCCGGATCGCCACCGTGCTCGCCGAGCCCGAGCGCACCGTCGCCCGGCGCGGCAACCAGCTGCTGGCCTCCGGGGACGTCACCGTCGCCGGGATACTCCCCCAATCGGCGTCCACCCTGCTGCGGGTCCGCTGCGCGCCCGGCACCGCGCGCATGACCACCGAGTCCCTGGCCCAGCGCGCCGACTGCACCTTCGCCTACATGACCACCGGCGGCACCGACTGCGTCGCCGAGCTGATGTTCGACGCGGAGCGGCTCCCGCAGGTGCTCGGCACGGAGATCCCGGCCACCGTGGGCCTGCGGGCCGCGGTGAGCTACCCGGTGCTGCGGTACTTCCGCACCATCCGCGGCTGGCGCTTCGGGCCGTTGACGACCGCCCAGTCCGACGCCCTGGCCCGCGAGTACTCCGCGGACCGCGGCGGATTCCCGGACCAGGGCGAGCTCACCGCGCAGGACCTCCAGATCGCCGGGGTGCTGGCGGAGAACGGGCGGGCCGGGTTCGAGGAGATCGCCCGGCGCACCGGCGTCTCCGAGAGCACGGCGAGCCGCCGCACCGACTGGCTGCTGCGCCGCGGCCACATCCACCTGCGCGCCCTCGTGGAGCCCGCGCTGGTCGGGCTGCCGGTGGAGGCCATGCTGTGGATCCGCTCCGCGCCCCACCGGGTGGACGGCATCGGCCGGGAGCTGGCCGGGGCGCGGGAGGTGCGCTACGCCGCCGCGCTGGCCGGGGACCACCAGATCGTGGCCAACGTGACGGTGCCCGACACCGCGGCGCTCTACCGGTTCGTCACCGACACGCCCTGGGCCGAGCAGGTCGACGCAGTGGAGACCACCCTGCTGCTGCACGCCCGCAAACGCGGCGGCCGGATGCTGTCCGCGGGCTGACCCGGCCGCCCGTCCCCCGCGGCCCGCCCGGCGCGCCACCCGGACGGGCCGGGATCCGGACGGGCCCCCGCGGCCCGCTACGCGGTCGCCACCGGCCGCAGCCGCTGGCCTGCGCCGATGTCCGGCCTGCGGTCCACGCACCGCGTCCGGTCCTCGAACGCCTTGGCGTAGCGGAGCAGCTCCACGTCCCGGTAGTGGTCCACCGCCATCTGGAAGCCCACCGGGAGCCCGCCCGGAGTGAACCCGGCCGGCATCGCCAGCACCGGCAGGCCGGTCGCGGACAGCAGGCAGGCCGACCGCATCCAGTCCAGGTAGGTCGTGGACTCCACGCCGTTGATCCGCTCCGGGTACCGCAGCCGCGCGTCGAACGGCAGCACCTGCGCCGCAGGGGAGAGGAAGAGGTCGTAGCGCTGGTAGAACCGCCGGACCGCGGCGGCCAGCCGGGTCCGCGCCGCGGCCGCGTCGATGATCCGCTGCGCGCTCAGCCCCCACCCCGCCTCCACGTTCCAGACCACCTCCGGCTTGACCAGGTCGCGGTGGGCGCGGACCAGCGGGCCCAGCGCGGAGGCGAAGTCCAGGGCCCGGGTGGTGTGGAACACCTCGTCGGCTCCGGCGAGGTCCGGGGCGGCCTCCTCCACCACCGCCCCCGCGTCCTCGAACACGCGCAGCCGCTCGGTCAGCACCGCCAGGACCTCCGGCTCCACCGGCACGCCCATCCCCAGGTCCGGGCTCCACCCGATCCGCACCCCGCGCAGGTCGCCGACCAGCGGGCCCGCGAAATCGGCCCCGGTCAGCGGCGCCGGGGGCAGCACCCGCTCCGACGGGCCGGCGACCGCGGACATGAACAGGGCGATGTCGGACACCTCGCGGGCCATCGGCCCGGTGCGGGCCAGCCACGCGTGGTCGTTGTCGGCGGCGGGCGCCGGGACCACCCCGTAGGAGGGGCGGAAACCGACCACGTTGCAGAAGGACGCCGGGATGCGCAGAGACCCGCCCATGTCCGAGCCCTCCCCCAGCGGCTGGATCCCGGCGGCGATCGCCGCGGCCACCCCGCCCGAGGAGCCGCCCGCGCTGCGCGAGGGGTCGTACGGGTTGGTGGTGGTGCCGAAGACCTCGTTGAACGTGTGCGACCCGGCGCCGAACTCCGGAACGTTGCTCTTGCCGGTGGCGATGACCCCCGCCCCGCGCAGCCGGGAGACGAGCAGGTCGTCCTCCTCCGGCACGTGGTCCGCCAGCACCGGGGAGCCGTTGGTACTGCGCATCCCCGCCACCGCGTGCGTGTCCTTGTGGGTCATCGGCAGGCCGTGCAGGGGCGGCAGGTCCGCCCCCGAGACGGTGAGCCGGTCGGCCGCGTCGGCCGCCTCCAGGGCCCGCTCCGGGTCCACGGTGACCACGGCGTTGACGGCCGGGTCCACCTCCGCGATCCGCTCCAGGTGCGCGGTGACGGCCTCCCGCGCGGAGACCTCGCGCCGGCGGATCGCACCGACCAGCTCCGCCGCCGACATCCGCTCAATCCCGTCCATGGGTCCTCCGAATTCCTCCACCGCTCCGGGCCGTCAGCGGCCCCGGACTCGACGCGCCCAGTTTCCGCGGTGGCGGCGCGCGCCGGAACGGTGCGGGGTGATGTGTCGCACTTTGCGGGAAACGGCCACGTCCGTGGCGATTTCCCGCATCCCTTGCCACTCCGGAGACCACTGCCCGAGGGTTGGCGCAATCGGGGCGCAGAACGCACCCCGCCCACCTCGGGAAGGAGCGTCCTCAGGTATGGCACCCCCTGTCCCCACGGTCGCCGCCACCGCGCTCACCTCCGCGGCCGAAACCGTCCCGGCGCCCGCCGCCGCGGCGGCGGACGGCATCGCGGCGGTGTCCGGGACCCCGGTCCTGTGGCTGTGCGCGCTCGGCGTCTTCGCCGTCATCTTCGTCCAGACCTTCATCTACATGCGGGCCGCCCGGGTCGCCGGACCCGACGTCGGCATGAGCCGGGACGAGCTCCGGAACGCCTACCGCGCCGGGGCCGTGGCCTCCATCGGCCCCTCGCTCGCCGTCGTCCTGGTGGCCGTCGCCCTGCTCGCCCTCTTCGGCGCGCCCGCCGTCCTCGTCCGCATCGGACTGATCGGCTCGGCGAGCACCGAGGTCGCCTCGGCCGGCGTCGCCGCGGGCACGGTCGGCGCCACCCTGGGCGGCGACGGCTACACCCCCTCCGTCTTCGCCCTGGCCTTCGTGGCCATGAGCCTGTCCGGCGGCATGTGGATGCTCGCCACCCTGGTCCTGACCCCCCTGCTCAAGCGCGGCGGCAAGAAGCTGGACGCGGTGAACCCGGCCGTCATGGCGGTCGTCCCCGCCGCCGCACTGCTCGGCGCCTTCGCCATGCTGACCGTCACCGAACTGCCCAAGTCCGGGATCCACGCGGCCACCGCGCTCACCTCCGCCGCCGTGATGGCCGGATGCCTCGTCCTGGCCCGCGCCCTCAAGGCGGCCTGGCTCAAGGAATGGGCGCTCGGGTTCGCCGTCATCACGGCCCTGGCCGTCGCCTACCTGGCCCACACGGCGTGAACCCCCGCAAGCGAGTGGAGAAGACGACATGACCGCGGACGACACCGGCGCCACCGCCATGGCGGCGTTCGAGAACACCACCTCACGGTGGGGGCGGGCGACCATGGTCGCCGGGCTGGCACTCTCCCTGGCCGGGCCCCTCTACCTGGCGTTCTTCGCCGACCTGGGACTGGACGCCGCCCGGATCTGGGTCGCGTTCCTCGCCGTCGCCGCCACCTTCGGCGTGTTCTGGGTGCTGGAACCGCTGACCTACTACCCCATCCTGGGCCCGGCGGCCATGTACCAGGCGTTCATGATCGGCAACATCTCCAACAAGCTGCTGCCCGCCGCGGTCGTCGCCCAGGCCAGCGTCGACGCCCGGCCGGGCACCCGGCGCGGCGACCTGACCGCGGTGATGGCCATCTGCGGGGCGGCCACCGTGCACCTGACCTCACTGCTGGTCGGCGTCGGGCTGCTGGGCACCTGGCTGATCTCCGTGCTGCCCGCCGGGCTGATCGAGGTCGCCCGGCTGTACATCCTGCCCGCCGTCATGGGCGGGGTGCTGGTGCAGTGCATCGTCACCATGCGCCGGTACCGCACCACCGCCATCGCCGTGGCCGCGGCGCTGGCCGTACAGTTCGCCCTGCTCCCCCTCGCACCGGGGCTGGCCCTGTTCTCCACCGCCCTGTGCGTGGCGGTGACGATGGTCCTGGCCTGGTTCCTGCGCGACCGCCGTATCGTGCACGGGACCGCCGCCGACAACGCCCCCGAACCCGCCCCGACCCCAGAGGAAGGCCGCCGATGACCGCCGAGACCGCCCCCGCCGTCACCGACCCCGAGCGCATGCACCGGATCTACCGGCACCTGCACACCCACCCCGAGCTGTCCATGCAGGAGCACGCCACCGCCGACTTCATCGCGGCCGAGCTCGACGACCTCGGCATCGAGAACTTCCGCTGCGGCGGCACCGGGGTGGTGGGCGTCGTCCGCAACGGCGAGGGGCCCGTCGTCGCGTTCCGCGCCGACACCGACGGGCTGCCCATCGCCGAGGACACCGGACTGGAGTACGCCAGCACCGCCACCGGCACCCTGGAGGACGGCACCGAGGTGCCCGTCATGCACGGCTGCGGGCACGACACCCACGTCACGTCCCTGCTCACCGCCGCCCGCGAACTGCTCGGCCGCGCCGGCGAGTGGTCCGGGACCCTGGTGCTCGTGTTCCAGCCGGGGGAGGAGACGGCCGCGGGCGCCCGGGCCATGGTCGACGACGGCCTGTGGGACCGCGCCCCGCGCCCCGAGGTCGTCCTGGGCCAGCACGTCATGCCCTCGCGCGCCGGAAGCGTCACCATCTCCCACGGCACCGCGATGGCCATGGCCGACGCGCTGCGCGTGACCCTGTACGGCAGGCAGTCCCACGGTTCGCAGCCGCAGTCCTCGATCGACCCCATCGTGCTCGGCGCGCACGTGATCGCCCGCCTCCAGACCATCGTGTCCCGCGAGCTGGACCCGCGCTCCCCGGCGGTCATCACCTCCGGCACCTTCCACGCGGGACTGAAGGAGAACATCATCCCGGACCGGGCGGTGCTCACCCTCAACATCCGCTCCTTCGAGGAGGACGTGCGCGAGCAGGTGCTCGCCGCGGTCCGCCGGATCATCGCCGCCGAGGCCGCCGCCTCCAACGCCCCCGAGCCGCTGGTGGAGGAGATCTACACCTTCCCGCGCTGCTACAACGACCCCGGCGCCGCCGCCCGCGTCGAGGCGGCGCTGCGCGCCGAGCTCGGCGAGGACAACGTGTCCGTCGGCGAACCGGTGATGGGCAGCGAGGACTTCGGGCACCTGGCCGACTCCATCGGCGTGCCCGCGGTCTACTGGATGTTCGGCGGCTTCGACCCCGACGCGGGCGAGCCCCCGGTCAACCACTCCCCGTTCTTCGGCCCGCTCATGGAGCCCACCCTCACCACCGGCACCCGCGCCGCCGTCGCCGGCATCCTCGCCTACCTCGGCACCAAACCCTGACGGACCCCGCGAACGCCGAGAGGCCGGTCCCGAAGGACCGGCCTCTCACTCCGCCGGGGTGGAACCCACCAGCTCTCAGGAGTTCCAGCGGCGCCGGCCCTCCGCTAGGGGCGTCGGCGCAGGTGGGCGCCGCTCGACGGGAGGAACATCGCCACCATCGCCGCCGGCACCGCGGCGATGTGGAGCCCGCGCACCGTGTAGTAGGCCAGGTCGGCCGCATCGGCCGCGGCCAGTGCCGCCCCGGCGTCGCCGCCGTCGGCGAACCAGCCGACCAGCGGCACCACCAGGGTCGCTAGGCCGATGCAGCCGAGCAGCACGGCGAGCGCGATCCGGGCCCACCCGCGGCCCCGGTACAGGTGGAGCACCAGCAGCGCCGCACCCCCGTAGACCACCGTGCGCAGCGCGATGTTCGCGGCCAAGCCGGGCCCGAACCCCTCCGCGGCGATCACGCCCGAGGCCCCGATGACCGATTCCACCACCCCGGCGCCGATCGCGACCAGCCACAGGAGGCAGGCTGCCCGCAGCGCCGGAGGCAGCGTCTCCGGTCCAAAGGTGCGCGCAACGCCCTGTGTCGTCGTGTCCATGCCGGCTCCCTGAAACGTTCCGTCGTCGGTGGAACGAGTCTGGGCCACCGCGCGGCCCCGGTCAGGGGTGGCGGGACGCCGGTCCTCCGGTGGTACGGGCACCCCCGCTCCGGGGGGCCGTCCACCCGGGCGCACCGGGAGTCCGTGCCGACGCAGCACCTCCGACCACCGCGCCGACCGGTCCCGCCACATCGTGCCCGGAACCGCCTCGAACGGATCGGCTCCGCCCCGCACGCCGGTGTTACCGTGAACCGAACGTGCTCCACCCCCCTTCGTTCCGGAGCACGGAAGGGAAGCGTCATGGCAGACCCGACCAGCACCGCCGGTGACCGATCCGCCCCCGGAGAGCCGGAGCACGAGGGCGTCGAGGTGCTCGTGCACGGCTTGACCCCGACGTGGAGCGGCCACGATTTGGAAGCGTCGGCCGTCAGCGACGACGAACAGATCGGCACCTTCCAGCGCAACCAGCTCTTCGAGGCGATGGGGGACACCCCCGAGACCGCCTGAGGTCCCGGAGCCCCCTGGGCGCCGGGCACGCGGACCCCGCGAACGCAGAGAGGCCGGTCCCGAAGGACCGGCCTCTCGCTCTGTCGGGGTGGCGGGATTTGAACCCACGACCTCTTCGTCCCGAACGAAGCGCGCTGCCAAGCTGCGCTACACCCCGAAGCAACGAGCCCAAGTCTAGCGGACGTCGGGAGTGCTCGGGTAATCGATTACGGGACTGTGGCCCAGGCCTCCTCAGGCCCCTTCCGGGCCCGCCACGAGGTCCAGCAGCGACGCCTCCGGGCGGCAGCAGAACCGCACCGGCGCGTACGGCGACGTGCCCAGCCCGCCCGAGACGTGCAGCCACGCCCCCGCGTACTCGTGCAGCCCCCACGCCCGCCGCCGGTCGATGCCGCAGTTGGTGACCAGCGTCCCGTAGAACGGCAGGCACAGCTGGCCGCCGTGGGTGTGTCCGGCCAGCATCAGCTGGTAGCCGTCGGCCGCGAACCGGTCCAGGTTGGCGGGCTCGGGCGAGTGCAGCACGCCCAGCCGCAGGTCCGCAGTCGGGTCGGCCGGGCCGGCGATGTCGTCGTAGCGGTCCAGCTTGATGTGCGAGTCGTGCACGCCGCCCAGCGCCACCTCCAGGCCGCCCGCCTTGAGGGCACCCTTGCGGTTGTTCAGGTCCAGCCAGCCCGACGCGGACATCGCCGCGCCCAGCTCGCGCCAGGGCAGGTCCGGCACCCGGCGCTTGTTGTAGTCGGTCTTGCTGGTCCGCCACAGGTAGCGGGCCGGGTTCTTCAGCTGGGGGGAGAACAGGTCGTTGGACCCGTACACGAACGCGCCCGGCCGGTCCAGCAGCGGTCCCAGGGCTTCGATGAACGGCTCCACCGCGTCCGGGTGCGCCAGCGAGTCCCCGGTGTTGACCACCAGGTCGGGCTCGTAGCGCTCCAGGCCGCGGATCCAGTCGATGAGCATCCTGCGGCCCGGCGTCAGGTGCGCGTCGGACAGGTGCAGGACGCGCAGGCGCGGGCTGCCCGGGGGCAGCAGGGGCAGCTCGTAACGGCGCAGCCGGAACCAGTTGCGCTCGATGACCGAGGCGTAGGTCAGCCCGGCGACCCCGAGGGCTCCCGTGACCGCGACCGCCCGGCCGGTGTTGCGCAGGAGTCGTCGCTTGTCGATGCCCATGCGGCCTTCTTCCTCGTCGGGCTCGGATGAGGGGCGGCGGGTGCGTCGTCCGGGACGGAGAGGCCGCGGAACGACGTTCCGGCACCCACGACGATGGTCTCACGCCGTCCGGGCACAAAACGTTGGTGGGCCGACGGGGGACCGCCGTAGGATCGGCCCATGTCCGAACTCAAAGACCGCCTGAAGAACGACCTGACCACCGCCATCAAGGCGCGTGACAAGGTGCGCACCGGCACCCTCCGCATGGTCCTGGCCGCGATCTCCACCGAGGAGGCCGCCGGCTCCAGCCAGCGCGCCCTGGGTGACGACGAGGTCGTCAAGCTGCTGACCCGCGAGGCCAAGAAGCGCCGCGAGGCCGCCGAGGCGTTCGAGAAGGGCGGCCGCCCCGAGCAGGCCGAGGCCGAGCGGGCGGAGAGCGAGGTCATCTCGGACTACCTGCCCAAGCAGCTCACCGACGAGGAGCTGTCCGATCTGGTCGCCGCCGCCGTCGAGGAGGCCGGCGCGCAGACCCCCAGGGACATGGGCAAGGTCATGAAGGTCCTCAACCCCAGGATCGCCGGGCGGGCCGAGGGCTCGCGGGTGGCGGCCGAGGTCAAGCGGCGCCTGGCCGGCTGACCCCCGGCAGGGGTCCCCGGAACGCCCGAGGGGGCCGCGGCGTGCGCCGCGGCCCCCTCGCCGTACGTCCCGCTAGTCGCGGGTGGTGGTCGGCGTGTGCGCCGGCCGGACCCGGAACCAGCCGTCGTCGTCCTCGCCGGTGCCCGCGCCCGCGGTCCCGCCGCCCCGGCTCAGGAACACGTTGACCGTGGCCCCCTCCGGCAGGCGTGTGCCGGGGTCGGGGTTGACCGCGGCCACCGCGCCCTCCGGCTCAGGGGAGTTCAGGCGGGTTCCGGACACGTTCGCCGTGTACCCGGCCTCCTCCAGGGCCGCCACCGCGTCCGCCTCGGTCAGCCCGACCACGTCGGGCACACCGCCGTCGTCGGACGCCGGACTGGGGTCGTCGTCGGGCTCGGAGGGCGCCCTGGGCACCGACGTGGAGCCGAACCTGCCCGGTGCCGAGGGCAGCTGCTCGACCTCCAGGCCCTCGTGGGCCGCCCGGAAGCTCTCCTGCCAGATCCGCCCCGAGATCGTCGCCCCGTAGACCACCGAGAAGTAGCGGTCGCCGATGGTGACGTTGCGCAGCGGGTACTGCTGGGGGCCGCGCGGGTCGGCGACGAACACCGCGGACGCCATCTGCGGCGTGAACCCGGCGAACCAGGCCGCCGCGGAGCCGTCCGTGGTGCCGGTCTTGCCGGCCGCCGGCCGCCCGATGCCCAGGGAGCTGGCGGTGCCGCCGTTGAAGGTCTGCGACAGCAGGTAGGCGACGCCGTCGGCGACCTCCTCCTCCAGGACCCGCTCGCACTCCGGCTCGATCTCGATCGTGGAGCCGGCCTGCTTGTCCTCGATCATGGTGATGGCCTGCGGCTCGCAGTACATGCCGCCCGAGGCGAACGTCGCGTAGGCGTTGGCGACCCGCAGCGGGGACACCTCCTCGCTGCCCAGCGTGAAGCTGCTGTTGGCCAGCGAGTTCTCGTTCTCGGTGAACAGGGTGCCGTCGGCCCGTTGCAGGCCCAGCTTCTCGGCCATCTTCATGACGTCGCAGATGCCGACCCTGGCCTGGAGCTGCGCGAAGTAGGTGTTGGACGACGCCTTGGTGCCCGACACCATGTTGTGCGTGGTGCCCGCGGCCGTGTCACCGGCGTTGCTCGGCGTCCACGTGGCCAGGGTCCCGCCGTTGCAGCTGCGCTGCCCGGACACGGACACGCTGGTCGGCGAGTTGAACGCGGTGCTGAACGGCAGGCCCTCCTCCAGCGCCGCGGCCAGGGTGATCGCCTTGAACGTCGACCCGGCCTGGAAGCCGGTGCTGCCGCCCCGGTCGGAGTCGGTGGCGAAGTTGATGGAGGTCTCGCCGAGCTTGCTCTCGTCGGGGCCGTAGTTGCGGCCCTGCGCCATGCCGAGGATCTGGCCGCTGCCCGGTTCGATGATCACCTGGGCGGACACCTTGCGGGACTCGTTCTCGCGCGGCACCCACTCGTCGACGGCGGTCTGCGAGGCCTCCTGGACCTGCGGCCGCAGCGTGGTGTGGATCTCCAGGCCCGCGGTGCGCAGCCAGCGCGCCCGCTCGGTCTCGTTGGGGCCGAACCGCTCGTCCTTCTCGATCTCCTGGACCACGTAGTCGCAGAAGAACGGCTCGTCGCTGGGGACGCACCCGTTGGGCGGGGTGTCCAGGTCCACCTCCAGAGGCTCCTTCTTGGCCTCCTCGGCCTCGGCCTCGGTGATGGCTCCGGAGGCGACCATGCGGTCGAGGACGACGTTGCGGCGCTCGACGGTCTGCTCGGGGAAGAACCGGGGGTTGTAGAGGTAGGGGTAGCGGACCAGGCCGGCGATGGTCGCCGCCTGGTGCAGCTCCAGCTCGCTGGCGGGGATGTTGAAGTAGTGCTGGGCCGCCGACTCGACGCCGTAGGCGCCGTCGCTGAAGTAGGCGATGTTGAGGTAGCCCTCGAGGATCTCGTCCTTGGTCATCCGCTTCTCCAGCGCCACGGCGTACCGCAGCTCCCGGATCTTGCGGGCGATCGACTCCTCGCGGGCGGCGTCCAGCTCCTCCTGGGAGGTGGCGGCCTCGATCTGGACGTTCTTGACGTACTGCTGGGTGATCGACGAGGCGCCCTGGGTGTTGCCGCCCAGGGTGCGCACGGCGGCGCGCAGCGTGCCCGCGACGTCCAGGCCGCCGTGCTCGTAGAAGCGGGCGTCCTCGATGGCGAGGATGGCGTCGATCATGACCGGGGACACGTCCTCGAGGGGGACGAGCTCCCGGTTCTGATCGAAGATCTCGGCGATGACACCGCCCTCGGCGTCATAGATGGTGGAGCGCTGCGGGGGAGGCGGCGTCTCCAGGTTGCTCGGCATGTCGAGGAACCCGGCGGCGATGTTGCGGGCGGTGATGCCCACACCGCCGACGGCGGGCAGCGCCAGCGCGGCGACCAGAAGGCCCGCGATCGCGCTGACGACGACAAGTTGGCTGATTCTCTGAAGCAATGTCCCCTGACCCACCCCATCAGACTAAGTGACCACATGAGCGCGAAGAGGTGCGCTGTGGAACGGATGGTGCTCGGACGTACCGAAACGCCCACGGCACCGCGCGGGCCCTGCCCCCAGACCATCTTTTCACGTGCTATCGCAGCCCCTGTGCCCTTCGGTTCGGCCGTACAGGGGTTCCGGGTCGTCGCGGCCGGAAGGGCTCGCACCGGTCGCGCAATGGCCCGAGCGGGCCATATTCGGTGAGATGGAATGTGGGTCGAGTGGGTTCTGTCGCGACGGCCCCGAAGTCCGTAACTTTCTGCACAGCGGGGCGGGCCTTCGTCCGTCCCACTCGTCAGCCGGAGCCTACCCGTTCCCGGCACCCGCTCGGAGCACACGGATACCCGGGCTCCCCGCGGTCACGGCCCACCCACGGGGGTGCAGCGCACATGTGGATTCACCAGTGGACGACCCGGGCACGCTGCCGCCGGGTCGACCCCGACGCACTGTTCGTCCAGGGCGCGGCCCAGAACCGCGCCAAACTCATCTGCCGGGACTGTCCCGTGCGCACCGAATGCCTGGTGGACGCGCTGGACAACCGGGTGGAGTTCGGGGTGTGGGGAGGGATGACCGAGCGCGAGCGCCGGGCGCTGCTGCGCAAGCACCCGCAGGTCACCGACTGGGCCCCGGTTCTGGAGGAGGTGGCCTGCCGGGAGGGTGAGCGCGAGGGCGAGGAGGACCTCGTCCGCGACCTGGTCCGCTTCGCCGACGCCGCGGTGGCCGCGGCCACCGACGCCGACCGCTCCTGACCGCCGGCCGTTCGGGCCGTGTTCTCCGAATCCTCGCCCTTCTTCGGTCCGCCCGTCGCCCGCCACCGCCCTCAGCGGAAGGCCGCGGCCACGGGCCCTCCCCGAGCACCGGCTCCCGCGGGACTCCCGGAGCCCTGACCAGGCGCCTCGCGAACCCCCCACGGCCCGGGAGGGCACTCGAAGCGGGCACCGACCATCGGGACCGCCGTCATTCCCCGGTCCCCGGCCCCCGGCCCCCGGAGCCTCCCCCCCCGGCCGTCACGCGCCGCGGGCCAGGGCCTCCCCGATCCCGCGCAGCCCGTCCAGGTCGTGCACGTCCTCCGGCAGGGCCGGCACCTCCGCCACCGGCACCCCCGGGTGGTCGGCCGCGGTCCGCTCCCGCAGCCCCCGCTCCCGCCGGTGGGTGCGCACCAGCTCAGCGTGCAGCCGCAGCGCCGCCGACGCCCCCGGGTGCGTCCCCGCCGCCTCCAGGGACTCCGCGGCCGCCGTTGCCGCCTCCGCGTCCAGCCGCGCGCCCGCCCCCTCCGGCAACGGGTGCGTCCGGTTGACCACCAGCCCCGCCAGCGGCATCGCGTCGGTGGCCAGCCGCCGCATGAAGTACGACGCCTCGCGCAGCGCGTCCGGCTCTGGCGCCGCCACCACCACGAACGCCGTCCCCGGCGCCTGCAACAGCCGGTAGGTGCGCTCCGCGCGCTCCTGGAACCCGCCGAACACCGTGTCGAACGCCGCCACGAACGCCCGCAGGTCGTTCAGCAGCTGCGCCCCCAGGACCTTGCCCAGCACCGAGGTGACCAGCCCCATGCCGGCGCCCAGCAGCCTGAACGCCCCGCTGGGCGCGGGCGCGCTCAGGAACTTCACCAGCCGACCGTCCAGGAACCTCCCGAGTCGTTTCGGCGCGTCCAGGAAGTCCAGCGCGGACCGGCTGGGCGGGGTGTCCACCACGATGAGGTCCCACTCCCCGGACTGGCGCAGCTGCCCCAGCTTCTCCATCGCCATGTACTCCTGCGTGCCGGAGAAGCTCGTGGAGAGGGTCCGGTAGAAGGGGTTGGCCAGGATCTGGCGGGCCCGCTCGGGGTCGGCGTGCTCCTCGACGACCTCGTCGAAGGTCCGCTTCATGTCGAGCATCATCGCGTGCATGCTCCCGGGGGTCCCCTCCGGCAGCGGAACCGGGCTCGGGGTGTTGTCCAGCGTCTCCAGCCCCATCGACTGGGCCAGCCGCCGGGCCGGGTCCACGGTGATCACCACGGCGTGCCTGCCGCGCTCGGCGGCCCGCAACCCCAGGGCGGCGGCGGTCGTGGTCTTGCCGACCCCGCCCGCCCCGCAGCACACCACGATCCGGGTCGCCGGGTCGTCCAGCAGAGCGTCCACGTCCAGGCGTCCGGCGCTCACCGGCGCACCCCCTGTCCGGCCATGCGGCGGGCCAGCCCGTCCAGCGCCGCCCGGTCCGCCCCGCCCTCCAGCAGGGGCAGTTCCAGCAGCGGCGCTCCGGCGTCCGCCAGCTCCCCGCGCACCCGCTGCTCCAGCAGCACCCGCCGGGCGTGGGCGCCCACCTCGCCGGCCAGCGACTCCGCCAGCTCGCCGGGATCGTCCAGTCCGGCGGCCTTGAGCCCGGCGGCCAGCTCCTCCGGGTCGACCTCCCCGGCGGCCGCGGCGGCCAGGAGGTCCTGCGGCAGCAGCGGCGGGCGCACCATGTTCACCACGACCATGCCCACGTCCAGGCCGAGCGCTGCGACCTCGGCGATGCCGTCCCGGGTCTCCTGGGCGGGCATCTCCTCCAGCAGCGACACGAAGTGCACCCGCGTCCGGCCGGAGCGGATCACCTCCATCACCTTGTCGGCGTGGTTGCGGATCGGGCCCATCCGGGCCAGCCCGGCCACCTCGGAGTTGACGTTGAGGAACCGGCCGATGCGCCCGGTGGGCGGGGCGTCCATGACCACCGCGTCGTAGTGGAAGGGCCCCTCCGCGCGCCGCCGGCCGCCCTCCCGGCGGCGCACCGCCTCGGTGGCCTTGCCGGTGAGCAGCACGTCCCGCAGGCCCGGGGCGATGGTGGTGGCGAAGTCGACGGCGCCCAGCCTGGTGAGGGCCTGTCCGGCCCGGCGCATGCCGTAGAACAGCTCCAGGTACTCCATGAGCGCCGACTCGGCGTCCGCGGCCAGCGCGAACACCCGGCCGCCGCCGGGCACCGCCTCGATCTCGCGCTCCTCGTACGGCAGCGGCGGGATCCCGAACAGCGAGGCGATGCCCTGCCGCCCCTCGACCTCCACCAGCAGCACCCGCCCGCCGTCGGCCGCCAGGGCCCGGGCCAGCGCCGCCGCGACCGTCGTCTTGCCGGTGCCCCCCTTGCCGGTGACGATGTGCAGCCGGGCGCCCGCGCACGCCCGTGCGGGGTCGGGGTACCGGCCTCGGTCCTCTCGCTCGCTCACTCCACGGAGTCTATGCGGGCGTCCTCGCCGCACGCGGTGGGCCGCCCGGGTGAGTAATGTGGCGGCGTCGACGTGCCCGGACCCGCCGGGCGCACCGCACAGGGGGTAGTCACCTTGAGCAAGTGGGAGTACCAGACGGTGGCGCTGCTGTCGCACGCCACCAAGCAGATCCTCGACAACTGGGGTGCCGACGGCTGGGAGCTGGTCTCCGTCGTCCCCGCGCCGCTGCCCGAGGGCACCGACCCGCGCAACCAGCAGTACGTCGCCTACATGAAGCGGGAACTCTAGAGATGGCCACCCCCGAAGCCCGGATCGCCGAGCTCGGTCTGACCCTGCCGGAGGTGGCGGCCCCGGTCGCCTCCTACGTCCCGGCGGTCCGCAGCGGCTCCCACGTGTACGTGTCGGGCCAGCTGCCGTTCGTGGAGGGCCGGCTGCCCGCCACCGGCAAGGTCGGCGCCGAGGTCTCCCCGGAGACCGCCAAGGAGCTGGCGGCGGTGTGCGCGCTCAACGCGATCGCGGCCGTGCGCGCCGAGATCGGGGAGCTGTCCGACGTCGTGCGCATCGTCAAGGTGGGCGGGTTCGTGGCCAGCGCCCCGGACTTCACCGGGCACCCCGGGGTGATCAACGGGGCCAGCGACCTGCTCGCCGCGGTGTTCGGCGACGCGGGCGTGCACGCCCGGGCGGCGGTCGGTGTCGCGGCCCTGCCGCTGGACTCGCCGGTCGAGGTTGACATGATCGTCGAGGTCGTCTGAGCGAGGGGGAGCCGATGTCGAGCGGTTCGGGCCGGAGCGGGGCCGTGGTGCCCCGTCCGGCGGCCACGGTGGTGCTGCTGCGCCCGGCGGGCGCGGGCATGGAGGTCCTGCTCATGCGCAGGGTCCGCTCCATGGGGTTCGCGCCCGGCGCCTACGTCTTCCCCGGAGGCGGGGTGGACGTGCGCGACGAGGCCGGAGACCTGCCCTGGACCGGACCGTCGCCGCAGGAGTGGGCGGACGTGCTCGGCGTCGACGTCCCGCGCGCCAGGGCCCTGGTCTGCGCCGCGGTCCGCGAGACCTTCGAGGAGACCGGGGTGCTCCTGGCCGGGGAGCTCGGGAGCGACGACCTCGTCCTGGACACGACGTCGCCGGAGTGGGAGCGGGACCGGCTGGGGCTGATCGACCGCTCCCGCTCCTTCACCGAGGTGCTGTCCCGCCGCGGCCTGGTGTTGCGCTCGGAGTGGCTGCACGCCTGGTCGCGGTGGATCACCCCGGCGGCGGAGAAGCGCCGCTTCGACACGTGGTTCTTCGCCGCGGAGCTGCCGCGCGGTCAGGTCTCCCGGGACGTCGGCGGCGAGGCCGACCTGACCCGGTGGATCGACCCGGCGCTGGTGGCGGGGGAGTGGGAGCAGGGGCGGATGCCGATGCTCCCGCCGACCCTGGTCACCTGCGGACAGGTGGCCGAGTGCGGCACCCTGGACGGGGTGAAGCGCGCGAAACGGGATATCGTCCCCATTGAGCCCGAAGTGCGCGTGGTCGACGGTCGGCTCCGTGTCTTCGTCCCCGACGGGATCGACTACCCCCTTCCCAGTGAGTGAGGTGCGATGAGGATCGACGGTTCCGGCACGTTGCGCGCCGGCTGTGTCCTGTGCCCCAACCCCGGTCCGATGACCCTGGAGGGGACCAACACCTGGATCCTGCGCGAACCCGGCTCCCGCGGGGTCGTGGTGGTCGACCCGGGCCCGCACGACGAGCGGCACCTGGAGCGGGTCGCGCGCACGGTGCAGGAACAGGGCGCCCAGGTGCTCATGGCGGTCCTCACCCACCGGCACCCCGACCATTCGGAGGGCGCGCGCTACTTCTCCGAGCTGACCGGCGCCCCCGTGCACGCGGTCGACCCCGAGATGCGGGTGGGCGGCCGCGGGCTGGCCGACGGCGAACTGCTGGAGGCCGACGGGCTGCGCCTGCGGGTGCTGGCCACCCCCGGGCACACCGACGACTCCGTCTGCCTGTACCTGGAGGCGGACGGGGCGATCCTCACCGGCGACACGGTCCTGGGGCACGGCACCACCGTCATCGACGGCGACGACGGCCTGGGCCCCTACATGGAGTCGCTGTACCGGCTGCGCGACCTGGTCCGCGAGAACCAGGTGCGCACCCTGCTGCCCGGCCACGGGCCGATCCTCACCACCCCGGCCGCGGTGCTGGACTCCTACATCGACCACCGCGAGTCCCGGCTCGCCCAGGTGCTGGACGCCGTGAACTCGGGCGCCGTGCGGGTGGAGGAGATCGTCGACCGGGTCTACCCGGACATCACCGAGCAGATCCGCTTCGCGGCGATGTCGTCGGTCCGCGCCCAGCTGCGCTACCTGTCCCTCAACGGCGGCCTCCCCGACGGCGTCGAGGTCTGACCGGGCTCCGCCCGGCCCCGGCCGCGCGCCCTCCCGGGCGCTTCGCGCCCCGCCGTGCCGCGCCTTCGGCGCGGCCTTCCGCCGCGCTCCCCACCGGACCCCTCGGCCGGGCTTCCCGTGCCGCCCCCTCGCACCGGACCCGGAAACGGCGACGGGCTCCGGTCCGCGCGATTCCCGGGAGGGGATTCGACGCGGGCCGGAGCCCGCCGTGGCCCCCGCATCGCGGGGCCGGGCACAGCCGGTGCGGCCGCTCCTAGCGGGCGCGGCGGCGCATGCGCTCGACGTCCAGCAGGACCACGGCCTTGGCCTCGATCCGCAGCCAGCCGCGCAGGGCGAACTCGGCGAGGGCCTTGTTGACCGTCTCGCGGGAGGCGCCGACCAGCTGGGCCAGCTCCTCCTGGGTGAGGTCGTGGTGGACGTGCAGGCCGTCGTCGCCCTCCTTGCCGAACTTCTCGGCGAGCTCGAGCAGGGCCTTGGCGACCCGGCCGGGGACGTCGGTGAAGACCAGGTCGGCCATCACGTCGTTGGTCCGGCGCAGGCGCTCGGCCAGCGACTTGAGCAGCTGGAGCGAGACCTGCGGGCGGCTGGAGAGGAACGGGCGCAGGTCGTCGTGGCCCAGGCCGGCCAGGACGGAGTCGGTCACCGCGACGGCGCTCGCGGTGCGCGGGCGCGGGTCGAACAGCGACAGCTCACCGAACATCTCGCCGGGGCCGAGCACCCCGAGCAGGTTCTCGCGGCCGTCCACGGCCGTGCGGGTCAGCTTCACCTTCCCGTTGAGGATGACGTACAGGCGGTCGCCCTCGTCGCCCTCGTTGAACAGGGTCTGGCCCCGCCCGAGACGCACCTCGTTGACCGAGGAGCGCAGCGCGGCGGTGTCCTCCTCGTCCAGGGTCTCGAACAAGGGGGCCTTGCGCAGCACCTCGTTGATGTCGTCCACCACGTCCTCCTAAAACCTGACCGCCAACAGTGTGACGTATATCGCACCCGGGTGTGAAACCGGGTCGTTACCGCGGCTTGTCCGCCGGGAGACCACGCGCCCACGATTGGCCGGCGTCAGCCCCTGCGATCTTAGTCGTGATCGGCTTGTAGCAGGGATGTCCGCGCCGTGCCAGCGGGACATTGGTTACATAATCCCGACGTCCGACCCCCGCCCCGGAGGGCGGGTGCCCGATCGGCGTTTCCGAGCGGATCCTCCCCACGGCCCCCTACCCTGTGACGATGCCCCGTGACACACCGAACGCGAGCGACCCCGCGCCCACCCCCACGGGTGAGAGCCGCCTCGCGCTGGTCCGCCGAGCCCGCAGGATGTACCGGGAGCTCTCCGAGCTCTATCCGGACGCCCACGCGGAGCTGAACTTCACGACCCCGTTGGAGCTGCTGGTCGCCACGATCCTGTCCGCGCAGTGCACGGACAAGCGGGTCAACCAGGTCACCCCGACCCTGTTCGCGCGCTACCCCGACGCCGAGGCCTACGCCTCCGCGGACCGGGACGAGCTTGAGGGGATCATCCGACCTCTCGGCTTCTTCCGCGCCAAGGCGAACAGCCTCATGGGCCTGGGGCAGTCCTTGTGCGAACACCACGGAGGCGAGGTCCCGGGGAACCTCGCCGACCTGGTCAAACTACCCGGTGTAGGGCGGAAAACCGCAAACGTACTGCTCGGTAACGCCTTCGGTGTGCCCGGAATCACGGTGGACACCCACTTCGGGCGCCTCGTCCGGAGATTCGGGTGGACCGACGAGGAGGACCCGGTCAAGGTCGAGCACGCCGTCGGGGAGCTGTTCCCGCGCAAGGACTGGACGATGCTCTCCCACCGCGTCGTCTGGCACGGCCGCCGCGTCTGCCACGCCCGCAGGCCCGCCTGCGGGGCGTGCGTGGTGGCCCGGTGGTGCCCCTCCTTCGGCGAGGGCCCCACCGACCCGGAGACCGCGGCCAAGCTGCTGCGCATGCGCTCCTTCGCCTGACCGGAGGGCCCGCGGCCCGGGGCGCCCGCGGGGCGGGCCCCGCCCGGGGCCGCGTTCGCCTGTCAGGAGGGGGTGCCGTGCTTTGTAGTCTGATGGTGTGAGCGTTGACACCGCCAGAGTCCTCCTGTCGGGGTCCCATCACGTGACGACCCAGGGGAGGGACGGGCCGGAGCGGTGCCGACGGCCCGCGGCGCCCCGCCGAACCCGCCCCCTCTCCGAAGGCAGGTGCCGACCATGAACCCGATGCCGTCCTGGCTCGCCTCACTCGCCGACGCCGCGTCCGGTATGACCGTGCCCCCGCAGATGCGGCCGCCGCGCGACGGCGGCCGCGAGTCCGCGGTCCTCATCCTCTTCGGCGAGGGCTCCCAGGGCCCCGACGTGCTGCTCATCCAGCGCAACGCCGGACTGCGCAGGCACGCCGGCCAGCCCGCCTTCCCCGGCGGCCGGATCGAGCCCACCGACCCCTCCCCCGAGGCCGCGGCCCTGCGCGAGGCCGCCGAGGAGACCGGCCTGGTGCCCGGCGGCGTTGACGTCGTCGGCCGCCTCCCCGAGCTCTACCTCAGCTACAGCGACTTCCGGGTCGCCCCGGTCCTGGGCTGGTGGCGCGAGCCCTGCGAGGTGCGCCCCACCGACCTGGGCGAGGTCGCCTCCGTCTCCCGGGTCCCCGTCGCCGACCTCGCCGAGCCCGGCAACCGCGTCATGGTGCGCTACGGGGACGGCACCCGCTGGGGCCCCGGCTTCCGGGTGGACGGCATGCTCGTCTGGGGGTTCACCGGTGCCATCGTCGACCGCCTGCTCGTTCTGGGCGGCTGGGAACTTCCCTGGCGCAGGGAGGGTCTCACCGATGTGTTCGAGGCGACGCCGCACGGACTGCGCCCCGTCGGCTGAGGCCCGACCCGCTCACCTCGCTCCCGTGGGTAGCGCACACCTTTGGAGGGCAATGTGCTCGACGTGATCCTGATCGTCCTGTTGCTGCTTTTCGCGGTGACCGGGTACCGACAGGGTTTCATCGTCGGTGTCTTCAGCTTCGCGGGATTCATCGGCGGCGGCGTGCTCGCGGCGCTGACCTGCCCGGAGTACATCCAGCGGTGGGTGGAGGACCCCGGCCGGCAGGCGCTGGTGGCCATCGCCGTGGTGTTCCTGTCCGCCGCCCTGGGCCAGTTCCTGCTCTCCTACCTGGGCACGATGGTGCGCAACAAGGTGACCTGGGACTCGGCGCGGGTCGTCGACGCGATGGGCGGGGCCGTCGTCAGCGGCCTGTCGGTGCTGCTGGTGGCGTGGTTCATCGGCAGCACGGTCGCCAACTCGGCGCTGCCGTTCGTCGCCGACCAGGTGCGCGGCTCCCGCATCCTCCAGTCCGTCGACACGCTCATGCCGGAGTCGGCGCACAGCGGCTTCTCGACGTTCCGCCGGGTGGTCGACCAGAGCGCCTTCCCCCAGGTCTTCAGCGGGCTGGGGACGGGGGAGCTGGCCGAGGTCGATCCGCCCGACCCCGACGTGCTCACCACGCCCGAGCTCATCGATGCCAGCCGCAGCGTCGTCAAGGTGCTGGGCACCGCCCCGTCCTGCCAGCGGCGGGTCGAGGGCACCGGGTTCGTGTACTCCGACGGCCGGGTCATGACCAACGCCCACGTGGTCGCCGGGGTCACCGACGACCTGCGGGTGGTCACCCGCGAGGGGTACCAGCTGGAGGCCACCCTGGTGCTCTTCGACGCCCAGCAGGACCTGGCCGTGCTGCACGTGCCCGAGCTGGACCTGACGCCGCTGGAGTTCACCGCCGACGCGCCCCAGGGCGGTGACGCCGTCGTGGCCGGGTTCCCGCGCAACAGCGGGTTCACGGCGGTCCCGGCCCGGGTGCGGGCCCGCCAGACCGCGCAGGGCCCCGACTTCTACCACTCCCAGCAGGTGAGCCGGGAGATCTACCAGGTGCGCGCCGTGGTGCGTCCGGGCAACTCCGGGGGCCCGCTGCTGGCCCCCGACGGCACGGTCTACGGGGTGGTGTTCGCCGCCGCCACCAACGAGCCCGAGACGGGGTACGTCCTCACCTACGACGAGGTCGCCGCCAACGCGGAGAGGGGTTTGACCGCCACCGCCGAGGTGTCGTCCCAGACCTGCGACTGACCCGCCCGGGGGCGTGCCCCGAACGAACGAGGGCGCCCCCCGTCGGGGGGCGCCCTCGCCGCAACCGTGCCCGGAACCCTAGTTGGACCTCGGGTCCGGGGTGATCGGCCAGCTCATGCGCACGATGGTGCCGTGCTCACCGGGGTCGATCTTCACCTCGTCGGCCAGACCGGTGATGACCGCCAGACCCAGTCCCGGGGAGAACCCCGAGATCCCGCCGGGAGGGGTGTCCTCCCCGTCGAGGAAGAGTCCGTCGAGAAGGGGCTCGGTGTGGTCGGCCGGTTCCGGGACCTCCGTGGCCGGGGCCCGGTCGGAGACGACCACCTCGAAGCGTCGGGTCGCGCTCCCGTTGGCGCGCAGGATACGGCTCGCGGTGTCGGCACGGGGGTCCGACGCCGGATCAGGCCCGCCGTCGTCGATCAGCTGGAGCAGGATCGGCTGCGTCGGGCAGTGCAGCTTGTGCGCCGCCACCGCCCGGGAGCACGCCTCACCGACCGCCAGCCGGATCTCGTCGATGGTGGAGGCGGGGATGCCCGCCCGCCGGGCCACGGTCGCGGCCATGAGCCGGGCCGTGCGCACGTGGGCCGGAAGCGCACTGATCGTGAGCGTGATGGTCGCCATCGCTCGCTCTGTACTACTTCGCCGAACGCTTGTCGATGGCTTCCTGAACCGTGTTGTGGATACCGAACACCTTGGTCAGGCCGGTGATCCGGAAGATCTTGAGGATGCGCTCCTGCGTGCACACCAGGTCCAGGGTGCCGTCGTGCGCGCGCACGCGCTTGAGGCCGCCCACGAGCACGCCCAGACCCGTCGAGTCCAGGAACTCCACCTTCTCCATGTTGACCACGAGGTGGAAGTTGCCCTTGTTGACCAGATCGATCAGCAGCTCACGGAGCCGGGGTGCGGTATAGACGTCGATCTCACCCTCAACGACGACGATCTCGGTGTCGCCCTCGGTGTAATGATCAAGCTTCAAGTCCACTAGTCCTCCAGCGCCGATGATCTCTGCCGGGCGTTACCCCACCAGCACGCATTCAACCACGGGTGGCGTGCCGGTCCTCCCGTGATGCACGGAAAAACGGTGACACCGCGCGACCGTTCCCCCGGATGACACACTGAAACCAATGTCCGCCCAGTGAGGAGGGGTCCCGGATGACGCGACCGGAGTCCGTGCTTCCCGGTGTGTGGCGTGACGATACCCGGTACCCGCAGGTGACCCACGTCGAGCACGTGGCGCGGCACGACGGGGTGAGCGGGCGGTGGCCGGAATGGACCCCGGCCCTCCTGGTCGAACGCCTGGCCGACCGGGGGATCACGGAGCCGTGGTCCCACCAGGTGGCCGCCGCCGACCTCGCCCGCTCGGGCCGTGATGTGATCATAGCCACGGGTACCGCCTCGGGAAAGTCACTTGGCTTCCTTATGCCCGCGGTGGAGGCGGTTGACGCGGGCGGAACCGTTCTCTATCTCTCACCGACCAAAGCGCTGTCCCGGGACCAGCTCCGCGCCATCGAGGACCTGCGGCTGCCCGGCCTGCGGGCGGCCGTCTACGACGGCGACACCCCGCCCGAGGAGCGCGCCTGGGTGAGGGAGCACGGCAATTACGTGCTCACCAATCCGGACATGCTCCACCACGGCATGCTGCCCCGGCACGAGGCATGGCGGCGCTTCCTCCGGCGGTTGCGCTACGTGATCGTGGACGAGGCGCACCTGTACCGCGGGGTGTTCGGCTCGCACGTCGCCCAGATCCTGCGCCGGCTCCGGCGGGTGTGCGCCCGGCACCGGTCCGAGCCGGTGTTCGTGCTCGCCTCGGCCACCTCGGGGAGCCCCGGGGAGAGCGCCGGCCGGCTCACCGGGATCCCGGTCACCGCCGTCACCGAGGACGGGTCGCCGCGGCCGGGGATGTCGGTGGCGCTGGTGGAGCCGGAGTTCACCGACCTGACCGGCGAGCACGGCGCCCCGGTGCGCCGGACCGCGCCCTCCCACGCCGCCGAACTGCTCGCCGAGCTGGTCAGGGAGGGTGTGCGCACGCTCGTGTTCGTGCGCTCCCGGCAGGGCGCCGAGCTGGTGGCGCTCACCGCCCAACGCCTGCTGGAGCCCGACCTGGCCCGCCGGGTGGCCGCCTACCGCGGCGGCTTCCTGCCCGCCGAGCGCAGGCGGCTGGAGGAGGCGCTGCGGACCGGGGAGATCCTCGGGCTGGCCAGTACCAACGCCCTGGAGCTGGGGGTGGACATCACCGGCCTCGACGCGGTGATCATCGCCGGGTGGCCCGGCACCCGGGCCTCCCTGTGGCAGCAGGCGGGGCGGGCCGGGCGCGGGGACGACGCGGCACTGGCCGTGTTCGTGGCCCGGGACGACCCCCTGGACACCTACCTGGTGCACCACCCGGAGGCGATTTTCGGTCAGTCCGTAGAGACCGCCGTACTGGATCCGGAAAACCCGCACATCCTCGGTCCGCACCTGTGCGCGGCCGCCCAGGAGTTCCCGATCACGGAGGACGACTTCTCCCTCTTCGGACCCACCACCCGGGAGCGGCTCGACGAACTCGTTCACCGGAAATTCCTCAGGAAGCGGCCGAGGGGGTGGTTCTGGGCGAGCAATGAAAGGGCAAGTGACCTGGCCGATATCCGGGGTTCCGGGGGTTCGCCCGTGCAGATCGTCGACACCTCGACGGGCGGGCTGCTCGGGGAGATCGACGAGGCGGCCGCCCACGGCACCGTCCACCCCGGGGCGGTGTACCTCCACCAGGGCGACACCTACCTGGTCGGGGAGCTGGACCTCGACGAGGGGGTCGCCCTCGTGCGGCCGGCCGAACCGCCGTACAGCACGTGGGCGCGCGACACCACGGACATCACGGTTCAGTCGGTCATCCGTGAGGAGCGGTGGGACAGCGGAGTGGTGTTGCGCTTCGGCGAGGTGGAGGTGGTCCGGCAGGTGGTCGGCTACCTCAAGCGGGACGTGCGCACCGGCGCGGTCCTGGGCGAGCAGTCGCTGGACCTGCCCGAACGCACCCTGCGCACCCGCGCCGTGTGGTGGACGCTGCCCCCCGAGGCCGAGGAGCGCCTGCGCAAGGAGGAGGTCGGCCTGCTCGGCGCCGCGCACGCCGCCGAGCACGCGGTGATCGGCATGCTGCCGCTGCTGGCCACCTGCGACCGCTGGGACATCGGCGGGGTGTCCACGGCCACCGGCCGGGTGGAGGTGTTCGTCTACGACGGCCACGAGGGCGGCGCCGGGTTCGCCGAACGCGGCTACGCGGCGGCCCGGGAGTGGCTCACCGCGACCCGGGCGGCCATCGCCGACTGCGCGTGCGAGGAGGGGTGCCCGTCCTGCATCCAGTCGCCCAAGTGCGGCAACGGCAACGAACCGCTGAGCAAGTCCGGCGCCCTGCGCATGCTGGACGAGGTGCTGGGCGCCGCGGGCTGAGGCGTTCAGAGGCCCGGGAGCAGTCGGGGGCGCGCGTCGAGGCGGGGCGCGCGCCCGGGCGGGGCCGGGGAAGCCGGGAAGGGGGCGTCGCCCACGGCGGCGTACAGCAGGAGCGGGAGCTCGGCGTCGTCGTGGACGAGGGCCAGCGCCGCCCAGCGGCCGGTCTCCGGGGGATTCCACACCCGTAGGTCGCAGACCGCCGTGTAGAGGTGGCCGAGCGCGGACGGCAGCTCCACGCCGTCGAGCGCGGCGTCCGCGTAGGGGGCCGGGTCGACGAGCCCGGGGGTGCCCCAGCGCTCGGTGAGGGCGGCCTCGACCTCCGCGAGGTCGGCCTCGATCGCCGCCTGGGCGGCCTCGACGGTCCCGGGCGAGGGGTCGTCCCAGAAGTCCCGGCTCATGGCCAGGAGCGCCAGGTGGAAGTCGGCGCCGCCGGAGGGCTGGGGCCGCCCGGGGGAGTAGGGGCGGGCCAGGTCCGCGTCGATCAGGCTCAGGCGGGCACGGACGTCGGCGGGGGTGTTC
The DNA here is from genome assembly GCF_019598965.1 of Nocardiopsis sp. MT53. NCBI lineage: Bacteria > Bacillati > Actinomycetota > Actinomycetes > Streptosporangiales > Nocardiopsidaceae > Nocardiopsis > Nocardiopsis sp. MT53. The sequence goes on from NZ_CP080599.1 coordinate 2,267,224, forward strand.
ACACGGGTTCTCCGGGCGTCGGGTTCTCCCGGCGGGCTTTTCCCGTCCGGGGGCGGCGGCCGCGGGGCCCGGCGGCCACGGCGCCATCATCGCGCGTGGGCGGCGGGCGGGTCGGAGAAAGTTATCCACAGGCTGGGGAAAGCCCTTCCGTCGCCTCCCCGGGCCGCCCACCCTGGAAACCGGGGTGACATCCCTGTCACCCCTCCTACCAGGGAGGTTCCGTGTTCTCTTCGGCATGCCTTGCCGCCGTCACCCGCTGTCCGCTGCCCCTCACGCGGCGGCACCCGGCCGCGGACGCCGACCGCGGCATCACGACGACCGAGTACGCCCTGTGCATCCTCACGGCTGCGGCCTTCGCCGGGGTCATGTACGCGATCGCCAAGAGCCAGGCCGTCAACGACGCCTTCACCGGGATCGTCGTCAATGCGCTCAACAACGGCTTCTGACCGGGGGGCCGTCACCGTCGAGTTCGCCCTCACCCTGCCGGCCCTCCTCCTCGTCCTGGCGCTGGCCGTCGGCGCGGTCACCGCCGCCGACGCCCGGCTCGCCTGTGCCGACGCCGCACGCGTGGGCGCCCGGTCCCTGGCCCGCGGCGAGAGCGAGGCACAGGCCCGGGAGCTGGCCCGCGCCGCCGCCCCGGACGGCGCCCGGGTCGGCCTGGGCCGGGACGGCGGGACGGCGCGGGTCACCGTCACCGCCCGGGTCCGGTTCGACCGCGTCCACCTCCACACGGTGGAGGTGAGCGGCACCGCCGCCGTCCTCCTCGAACCAGGGGTCCCACCATGACCCCGGGCCCTCGGACCCACGTCCGGGCCGGACCCGGGCCCCGGCCCGGGGGCGTTCGGGGCCCGGCCGACCGGGCCCGTTCCGGCCCGCGGAGCACGGCCGGGTCCCGTCCCGGAACCGGACGCGACCCCGCTCCCGACACCGGGGCGGCCGCCGTCCACTGGGTGGCCATGGCGGTCCTGCTGTGGACGGTCGCCCTGGCCGCCGTCCTGGCGGCGACCGCCCGGTTCGACCGGGACCGCGCCGGTACGGCGGCGGACCTGGCCGCCCTCGCGGCGGCCTCCGTCGCCGTCCACGGGCGGGACACCGCCTGCGAGCGGGCCCGCCTCACCGCCGAGGCCAACGGGGCCTCCCTCGACACCTGCGAGATCACCGGCCACACCGCCGAGGTGGTGGTCGCCGTCCCCTCTGTTCTCGACCTGTCCGTCAGCGCGGGCTCACGTGCCGGGCCGGTCCACGGAGCCCTTCCGGAGGAAGCACCATGACCCTGCCCGCCCTGATGTGCGCCCTGCTACTCAGCGCCGCCCCCGACGCCGCCCCACCGTCCCCCTGCCCGCCGCCCACGGAACTGCGCGCCCACCCGCCGGTGCACGCCGTGCCCTGTACCCGCCCGTGGACGGAACCCCCGGAGTGCGTGCCGCTCCGGCTGCCCCTGTCGGCGGTGTCCGGCTCCCTCCGGCCACCGGAGAAGAGCACGGCGCCGGTGGCGGACGCGGAGCCGACGGCCCCGCCACCGGCGCGTCCGGTCTCCGGCGACGGCGGCCCTGTCCGGGCGGTCTCCAGCGGGGAGGCCCCGGCGGCGGAGCCGACCTCCGTGCCGGCGGTGCTCCCGAGCGGCGGCCCGAGCCCGACCGCGGAGCCGAGCGAGGCGGAGTGGAGCGGCGGCCCGGACGCCGAGGCCGGCGCCGTCCAGGTGGTGCACCACGTCTCCACCACCCCGGCCCCGGCCGACACCGTCGCCCGGGTCGTCGGCAACACCTCCACCGTGCTCCTGGCCCTGCTCGCGGTGACGTCGCTCGCCCTGCGCCTCACCGTGGGCTGGCCCCGCTTCCCGGAGCCCTACCTGGGGCGCCGCCGAGCGGGAGGAGACCGCGACACCCCCTGGTAACCCCCCGCACCCCCACCGAAAGCCCCGCCCCGGCCCCGGCCCTCCGCCCGGGCCCTCGTCCCGGCCCGCCGCTGGACGGGCTCGGGTGCCACCTGGCCCAACCTCGTTCTCGTGCTCATTCCGGCCGCCGCCGGGTGGGCGCGAGCGCCACCCGTGTCCGCGCCGCCGTAGGTAACGCCCCTATGCCTGTGGGGTGCACCCCGTGACACGGTGACGGAGGTATATGCGGGTGCCGAGCGGGCCGTCCTCATACCGGCCGCCGCCAGGCGGGTGTCACCCGCCCCCGGACCCGCCCTTGCCCGGGAGGGCGGCCGAGCGTGCGCGGACACCGCCCGGCCCGTCCTCTTCCTCATCCCGGCCGCCGCTAGGCGGCTGCCATCCACGCCCGGGTCGGCCTTCGTCCAGGAGGGCGGCGAGCATGCGCGGGTGCCGCCCGGGCCCGCTCCCGGGCCGATGAGGTGACACCCGTGCCCGCCGCCGGGTGGGTGCGGGCGCCACCCGTGTCCGCGCGCCGCCGCGGGTAGCGCCCTTATGCCTGTGGGGTGCCCGCCGTGACACGGTGACGGAGGTATGCGCAGGTGCCGCCCGGGCCGTCTTCATCCCGGCCCTCCGCCGGGTGGGGGCGCGGGTATCACCCGCGCCCGGGGCCATCCTCGTCCGGGACAGCCGCCGGGTGGGGGCGCGGGGGCACCATCGGCCTGGGGCGTGGCCGCTCGGGTGGGGCGTGGGTACCGTCGCGGCTGTTGTGGGGTGGGCGGGCAGGCGAGGTTCCTGGGCGGGGCGGCCTCCGGGGCTGCGGGCGGATGGATGAGTGGGAGCCGTCGCCGGGGGCGGTGCTTCGGGCCGTCGTGCCCTGGTGGGTGGGCTTCGGGCGCCCTCCTTCGTCCCGGTAGGCGCAGGTCGGCCACGGCGGGGCCGTAACGGTCGTACCCTCCGATGTATGGGACACCGACACCCGAGCAAACTCAAGAACACCGAGGTAGGCCATGCCCGGGCGCGGTGGCTGCTGCGGGCGGAGTTGGCGGGGTGCGCCGAGTGCCGGGCCGAGGGCGACAGGGAGGCCCTGGCGGACCTCGACCAGGAGGGCGTGTTCGACTCCCTGATCAGCGGGTTCGTGCTCGCCCGGGTCCAGCAGTGGCGGGCTCCGGGCCGACCTCCCCGCTACCCGGCCACGGTGTACCGCCTGGCCCCGGTGGATGAGCGCGACTTCTGGCGCGCGCCCACCCAGCACTGCATGCGCCTGTGCACGGTCGAGGGACCGCGCGGCACGCGGGTGAACACTCTGCCTGCCCTCAAGGAGCTGCGGCTGATGCCCATGCGGGACCGCTCCCTGGTGCTGGACGACATCATCGACGGCCTGAGCGAGGACGAGGCCTGACCCGCCGCCTCCCGGCAGCCTGACGCCGATCCCCTGTCCCGCACCACGCCCCGGTGTCGGCGCCCCCCGCTCCGGCGGCTCGGCCGGGATCACCCGCCCAGCGCGCGCGACAGCAGGTCCACCACCATCGGGACCACCCCCACCAGGAGGAAGGACGGCAGGAAGCACAGCGCCAGCGGCATCACCACGAGCACCCCCAGGCGTTCGACCCGCGCCGACGCCAGGGAGCGCAGCTCCCTGTGCAGGTCCGCCACGTGCCGGTCGAGCAGGTCGGCCACCGGCGCCCCGGTGTCGGCGGCGCGGGCCAGATCGCGCCCGGCCGCCACCAGCGGCTCGGGCAGCACCCCGGCCGACTCCGACCAGGCGGAGGCCGGATCCGCCCCCAGGCGCAGCCGGTCGGCCACCGACGCCAACTCCCTCCCGAGCCTGCCGGGGGCGGCCCGCGCCACGGCCGCGAGGCAGGACACCAGCGGCGCCCCGGCCCGCATCCCGGCGGCGATGAGCCCGATCACCACGGGGACGTCGCCGGTGAGCGGGATCCGGTCGTCCCGGGTTCTCCCCCGAGCGCGCACCCACCACCCGATCCCGCAGGCCGCGACGACGGCCGCGCCGAGCGGCCCGAACAGGGCGCCGGCCACCGCCGCCGTACCCGCCGCGGCCGTGGTCATGACCAACAGGCGACCGGGCAGGCGCGGCTTCGCCTCCGTTGGTGGCCGCAGCCACATCCTGGGTCCGCCGCCCATCGCGATCCACACCCCTACGGCCCCGCACACCACGGCGATGACGGTGAACACGGTCCCCCTCACTTTTCCATCCCCAGGCACCCGTTGGTCATGGGTATCCGGAGCCTGTCCGGCGGACGCCCTCGACCGGGCCGGTCCGGCGCGTGCGCCCGGCGGGCGGGATCCGCATCGGACCGCCCCCTCATAGCGTTCGCTGCGGGTCCTCCCGCGTGCGGCCACCGTGGAGGGCGGCCGCGTTTCGACGAACCGGCACGGCTAGTCCCCCTGGTCTACTGCGGGCCCTCCCGTGCGCGGTCACCGCGGAGGGCAGCCGCGCTCTGACGAACCGGCACGGCTAGTCCCCCGGTCTACTGCCGGCCCTCCCATGTGTGGTCACCGCGGTGGGCGGCCGCGTTCCGATGAGCCGGGCATGCCTAGTCCCCCTGGTCTACTGCCGGCCCTTCCGCGCGCGGTCACCGCGGAGGGCCACCTAGTCCCCCCGGTCCACGGCGGCGCGCACCAGCCGCGAGATCCACCACAGCCCGGCGAGGTTCAGCAGCACACCGAGCACCAGGCAGAGCAGCCCCAGCGGGGTCGTGAACAGGAACACCAGCGGCGAACCCCCCAGTCCGGCCGACAGCAGCAGCCCCACCACGGGGAGCAGGCCCAGCACGATCGCCGTGGTCCTCGGGCCGCCGGTGCGCGCCGAGATCTCGGCCCTCACCTCCTCCTGCGCGGTGAGCTCGTCGGCGAGCGCATCCACGACATCGGCCAGCCCGGCACCGGTGTCCGAGGCCACCTCCCAGCACACGGCCAGGTAGGCGAGGGCCCGCAGGTCCGGATCCGCCTCGGCGGCCCGGACCGGGGCCCGGGTGCCGAACCCGTCGCCCACCGCCCGGGCCACCTCCGGCCCGGCCTCGGCGAGCGCCGCCCCCAGCGCGTCCTCGGGGGGCCTGCCGGACCGCAGCTCGGCGGCCAGCACCCGGCACAGGGTGATCACCCCGCGCCGTTTCTCCCGGCCCGGCGCCGTCCTCCGTCGCAGCGCCGACGCCCGCACGCGTTCCAGCACCCCCACCGGCCCCGGACCGCGCGGCACCTGCCATCCGATCCGCCCCGTCCCGGCGTCGACCAGCACCCCCAACAGCACCAGCCCCACCGCGCACACCCACACCCCGACCACGCCACGCCCCCCGAACGTCCCTCGTCCCCGCCCCGCACACCCGTGTTCTCCGAAGACCCCGCGTACTTCGGCCGTTCCATGGCGCCCAGGCCCCGGACCGGCCGGTCCGGCGTGCCGCCCCCGGGCACCGCCGCCACGGCTCCCTCGCGGTGCCTCCCGCGCCGGTGCTCATCTGCGCCAGCCGTCGCCGACACGGGCGGTGAGGACGCCGACTCCCGGGTGCTCGCGCTGGGCCCCACCCGCGGCGAACGACACCGCGGGCACCGTGCGCACCAGCCCCTGACGGTCGTGGTCCAGCACCCGGACCTCGGCCAGCCGCCGGACCCCGGCCTCCCGCACCAGGTGCACCACCAGCACCCCGGTGGCCGCCAACTGGCTGTGCACCGCCTCCCGGCCGAGCCCGGCCGCACAGCCCAGGGCCTCCACCCGGGCCGGCACGTCCCCCGCGCCGTTGGCGTGGAGCGTCCCCGCACCGCCCTCGTGGCCGGTGTTGAGCGCGCCCAGCAGGGACACGATCTCCGGCCCCCGCGCCTCGCCCACCACCAACCGGTCCGGGCGCATCCGGAGAGCCTGACGGACCAGCACCTCCAGGGTGACCTCGCCGCTGCCCTCGATGTTGGCGGGACGGGTCTGCAGGCGCACTACGTGCGGATGGTCGGGGCGCAGCTCGGGGGAGTCCTCGGCCAGCACGATCCGCTCGCCCGGGTCCACCAGGGACAGCAGCGTCGAGAGCAAGGTGGTCTTCCCCGTCCCCGTGCCACCGCTCACCAGGAAGGCCGCCCGCGAGTCCACCACCGCCCGCAGCAGCGCCGCCCCGCGCCGGGTGAGCGTCCCGCAGTCCACCAGCCGGTCCAGGGTGAACACCCGGCAGGGCGGCATCCGCAGCGACAGGCACGCCCCGGTGGGGGAGACGGGCGGCAGCACCGCGTGCAGCCGCGCCCCGTTGGGAAGGCGCGCGTCCACATAGGGCACCGCCGCGTCCAGCCGCCGCCCGGCCTGGGCGGCGAGCCGCTGGGCCAGCCGCCGCACCGCCTCCGCCGACTCGAACCGCACCTCCACCCGGCGCAGTCCGCCGCCGTCGTCCACCCACACCTCGTCCGGCCCGTTGACCAGGATGTCCGTGACCCCGCCTGAGGTCATCAGCTCCTCCAGCGGCCCGGCCCCGGCCAGGTCCGCGGCCAGCCGCCGGGTCAGCGACAGCACCTCGGCGTCGCCCAGCACCCCGCCCTCCGCCCGCAGCGCTGCCGCCACGTTGCCGGGGCTGACCACCACCCCCGAGGCCACCAGCCGGTTGCGCACCGCCTCCACCAGGTCGGGCCCGGCGGAGCCGCTGGTGCGCCGGGGCGGCGGCCCGTCGCGGAGGAGGGTGGAGCCGGTCACCGACGGCCGCCGCAGCGCCCGCTCGGTCAGCGCGCTCACCGCGGCACCCCCGTCAGTTCGGCGACGAGCCGGTCGGCGAACCCGGCCAGCGGCGAACGCGGGTGGTCCGCGGGCCGCCGCCCGGCGGCCAGCGCCCGCTCCAGGCCCGGCTCCGGCGGCAGGTCCGCTCCCAGTGCCAGCCCCATCCCCCGGGCCACCACGTCGGCGGTCAGCCCGCCCGAGGCCCCGCGCACCACGGCGCGCACCTCCCGGGACTCCGCCCGCAGCCGCGGCACCATCGCCGACGCCGACACCACGGCGGCCACCTGCGCGGGCACGACCAGCAGCACCAGGTCCGAGCGGTTGAGGAAGGCCGTGACCGCGGCCCCGAACGACCGCGGGAGGTCGACGACCACCAGGTCGCACCCCTGCCGGGCCGACTCCAGCATCGACCGGGCGGCGGCAGCGGGCAGCGGGCCCCGACGCGCGTCCGGCCCGTGCACCCAGGTGAGCACCGAGATCCCGGCCGGTCCGGGCAGCCGCGCCGCCACGTCCGACCAGCGCAACCGGCCGCGCCGGTCCGTCAGGTCGTCCCAGCCGAGCCTGCCGTCCACCGGGTCGCGCTCGCAGCCGAGCAGGATGTCGGGACCGCAGCCCAGCGGGTCGGCGTCCAGCAGCGCGGTGCCGTGCCCGCCCCGCGCCCCGGCCAGCGCCAGGGCGACGGCGAGCAGGCTCGCCCCGGCCCCGCCGCGCCCGCCCATCACGGCCACGGTCGGCGCCCGCCTCCCGGGCTGTCCGCTCGCGGAGATCAGGCCGGTCAGCAGCATCTCGTCCCGGGGCAGCAGCATGGTGCCGCCCGCCCCGCCCGCACCGTTGGGCCCGCCGTGCCCGGGACCCGTCCCGGGCCCCGCGTCCGGGCCGCCGCGGGCCACCACGACGAACCGGGCGTGCGGCGGCCGCTCGCCCGAACGCAGCTCCGGGTACAGGTCGGCGCCCAGCACCACCAGCGGCGAGCGCGGCCACGACAGCAGCGCGCGGTCGACGGTGTCGGCGGTGTTGACCCGGACCGAGGCGGCGGCCGACAGCCGCAGCAGGTCGTCGAGCAGTCCGGTGTCGGCGGTGGCGATGAGGGGAACGGCGTCCATGGGGCCTCCGGGCAGGGGGAGGGGCACCCTTCGACCATCGCCGATCCCGGGGGTCGGCGAAAGCCGGACCGTCGATCTGTGGATAACCCGTCCGGGGCGGGGCCGTGGGCCGCACCGCCCGGCGGGGCGCCGGTCAGGGCCGGGACGCGGCCTCCGAAGACCTGCGGGCGGGATGCGCACACGGGGGCGGATGCACATCCCACCCGGCAGGCTCGGCGAACGGGCCTCGTGCGATGTCCCGCGTCAGGGGGGCGCGCGGGTGGATCGCCCTCTCGACCCTGGGGGGAGGGCCGGGCCCGCCCTTCGGAAGGGTCGACGAGGGGAGGGGAGCCCCCGGACCACCGAAAAGCGCGTCGGGACATGCGTTCCGCCCGGATCCGGCCCCACCGGGCCGCACACGAAATGCGCGCACGCCACGGCTTTTGCCGAAGTGGTGTGAACCGGTTCCCGTCGGAACGACGGAACCGACGCTACCACGTGACACTGCGTATCGGTTCGGGAATCCAGGATGAAAAGTTGGACCAACCACCTTTTCGAAGCCCGGGGACCGGCGTAGAAAGAAAGGGATCGGTGGCGTAGACCCACCCCGACAGGTGAACCGGGAACCCACGCACCAGCAGGCCTCGTAGGGCCCGCCTCGACCGAGACGCTCGATGAAGCGCCTGGTCAGGACAGACGAATGGATGCTTGTTAACCCGGTGCAGCCGGTCGGAGACGGCGCCTCGCGGATTCTCCGCGGGGCGCCGTTCGCCGTGTTCGGTGAGAGGCCGGGGCAATCCCGAAACATTGGGTAACGGACAAGCGTGACCGAACCGATATCGTTCGTGCCTCTACCCGTTGGTAAATGGACGAGTAACAAGCGGGGTTTCCGTTCACGGACCGCTCCGCGCGGCCCCGAGCCGCCGCTCGCCGGGCCGTCCCGTCCCGCCCCGCCGCAACCCGGCCCGGGCCCGGCCCGGACCGCGACACGCCCGGACCTCAGCCGCGCTTGAGCGCCTCGCAGGTCGCCAGCGAGTCCTGCGCCCCGGCCCGCACCGCCCGGCAGCAGTACACGACCCACTCGGCCACGCCCTCGGCGGTCCCGGACATGTACCCGCGCAGCGCGGGCGCGTACTCCTCCGACAGCGTCCGGTGGCCCAGCTCGGACGGCACCAGCGACTTGGGGTCCAGCCCCCGCTCGATCAGCGTCAGCCGCTCCGCGGCCCGCGCCACGATCCCGTCGCCCCACCCGAACGGGCGGATCGCCATCAGCTCGCCGTGCACCAGGGCCGACGTCACCAGCGCGGGCACCGAGGTGCGCGCGCCCAGCAGCGCGTACAGGCCCTCCAGCCGGGCGAGCGCGGCCTCGGGGGCGAGCGCCTCGCCCAGCTCCAGCGGGTCCTCGACCCGCTCGCCGGCCATGCGCGGCCGCCCCAGGGCGTCGGCGGACACCGCGTCCGCGGCGGCGAGCGTGTGCAGCCGGGCCAGCACCTGCCGCGGCGCCTTGGGCCAGGTCTCCACCAGGGTCCCCAGCTCGCCGCCCACCCGCAGGGCGCCCTTGATCCGGGTGTCGTACACGTGCCCGGCGCGGATCTCGTCCATCGAGACCTCGGCGCCCTCCAGCGCGGCGGACGCGCACGCCCCGCGCAGCGAGGACTCCATGGACACGTCGCTGCTCCGCCGGCGCAGGATCCGGTGACCCAGCAGCCGGTCCACCAGGGTCCGGGTCTCCTCCACGGCCTCGGCCACACCGGGCAGTGCGGCGATCCTGGCCAGCGGGTCGGTCTGGGCGGCAGAAGTCGTTTCGCTCACGGGAACCAACATACGCGCCGGTAACACCGGCCACCGCGTGCCCTCCGCCGGTCGCCCGTCCCCCCGCTCCCGCGCCGTCGACCGTTCGTCGCCCGGCGGCGACCGCTCACCGGCCGTTCGTCGCGCGCCGGGTCGCCCCCGGCGCTGGAACCGACCCTGCCTGTTCCACAGGTCCAGACCACATGATTAATTTGGTGTGAACCAGCCTACGTAAGGAGAATCACAGTGGCCGACAGCACTCCCCCGAGCCAGGAGACACTGTCCAACCTTCTCCATGAAACACGCAGCTTCCCCCCGCCGGCCGATCTGGCCGCGAACGCCAACGTCAAGGCCGACGCCTACGACGAGGCGGCCGGGGACCGGCTCGGTTTCTGGGAGGAGCAGGCCCGCAGGCTCCAGTGGGACCGGCCCTGGGACACCGTCCTGGACTGGCAGCCGCCCTTCGCCAAGTGGTTCGTCAACGGCAGGCTCAACGCCTCCGTCAACTGCGTGGACCGCCACGTGGCCAACGGCCTGGGCGAGCGCGTCGCCTACTACTGGGAGGGCGAGCCGGGCGACACCCGCACCATCACCTACGCCGAGCTGAAGGACATGGTCTCCCAGGCCGCCAACGCCCTCACCGAGCTGGGCGTCACGCGGGGCGACCGGGTCGCCATCTACATGCCGATGATCCCCGAGACGATCGTCGCCATGCTGGCCTGCGCCCGCATCGGCGCCGTCCACATGGTGGTCTTCGGCGGCTTCTCCGTCGACGCCCTGGGCCAGCGCCTGGACGACAGCCAGGCCAAGCTCGTCATCACCGCCGACGGCGGCTACCGGCGCGGCAAGCCCAGCGCGCTCAAGCCCGCCGTGGACGCCGCGGTGGCCGACCGCCCGGCCGTCGAGAAGGTCCTCGTCGTCCGCCGCACCGGCCAGGACGTCGAGTGGACCGACCGCGACGTGTGGTGGCACGACCTCGTCGACTCCCAGAGCACCGAGCACACCCCCGAGGCCCACGACGCCGAGAACCCGCTGTACATCATGTACACCAGCGGCACCACGGCCAAGCCCAAGGGCATCCTGCACACCACCGGCGGCTACCTCACCCAGGCGTCCTACACCCACTGGGCGGTCTTCGACCTCAAGCCCGAGACCGACGTCTACTGGTGCGCCGCCGACATCGGCTGGGTCACCGGCCACTCCTACATCGTCTACGGCCCGCTCTCCAACGCCGCGACGACCGTCCTCTACGAGGGCACCCCGGACACCCCGCACCGCGGCCGGTTCTGGGAGATCATCGAGAAGTACAAGGTCACCATCGCCTACATGGCCCCGACGGCGATCCGCACCTTCATGAAGTGGGGCGACGACATCCCCGCCGGGTTCGACCTGTCGAGCCTGCGCGTCATCGGCTCGGTGGGCGAGCCCATCAACCCCGAGGCCTACGTCTGGTACCGCAAGCACATCGGCGGCGACCGGACCCCGGTCGTGGACACCTGGTGGCAGACCGAGACCGGCGCCATCATGGTGAGCCCGCTGCCGGGCGTCACCTCGGGCAAGCCGGGCGCGGCCATGCGCGCCCTGCCGGGCATCGTCGCCGACGTCGTGGACGAGAACGGCAACTCGGTCCCCGACGGCGAGGGCGGCTTCATCGTGATCCGCGAGCCCTGGCCGTCCATGCTCCGCGGCATCTGGGGCGACCCGGAGCGCTACAAGGACACCTACTGGTCGCGCTTCGAGGGCCTGTACTTCCCGGGCGACGGGGCCAAGAAGGACGAGGACGGCGACCTGTGGCTGCTCGGCCGCGTCGACGACGTCATGCTCGTCTCCGGCCACAACATCTCCACCACCGAGGTCGAGTCCGCCCTGGTCTCGCACCCGAGCGTGGCGGAGGCCGCCGTCGTCGGCGCCACGGACAAGGTCACCGGCCAGGCCATCGTCGGCTTCGTGATCCTGCGCAGCGGCGCCGAGGAGGTCTCCGAGGAGACGGTCAAGGCCCTGCGCGACCACGTCGGCGCCTCCCTCGGGCCGATCGCCAAGCCCGCCCGCCTGCTGGCCGTGCCCGAGCTGCCCAAGACCCGCTCGGGCAAGATCATGCGCCGCCTGCTGCGCGACATCGCGGAGAACCGCGAGGTCGGTGACACCTCCACGCTCACCGACTCCTCGATCATGGAGGTCATCGCCAAGCAGCTGCCCTCCGTCAAGCAGGGCGACTGACACGCGCACCCGCGTGCGGGGCGCCCCGGGCCGCGGGCCCGGGGCGCCCCCGTCGTTTCCGCGTCCGGGCACGGACGCTCACCCGCGTGACGAAGGCGGAGCCCCGTGTTGTGCGTGCCGTGAGGGACACCGGTGGCGGCCCATGTGCGAGGATGCGGAGGATCGTCCGCGTGTTCTGACCGACAGAAGGGAAACCCCGCGATGGTGGACAAGCCGGGAACCGGCGGGCCGGGTGCCGTCGGAGACACCGACCGCTCCGTCGGTGAACTCGTCTCGGACGTCACCGGGAACTTCTCCCGTCTGGTGCGCCTCGAGCTGGAGCTCGCCAAGGCCGAGGCCAAGCTCGAGGCGGCGAAGGCCGGCAAGGGCATCGCGGGGTTCGCGGTGTTCGCCGTCCTCATGCACATCTTCGTCATCCTCCTCTCGGTGACCATCGCCTTCGTCCTGTACGAGGTGGCGGGCCTGCCGGGGTGGGCCTCCTTCGCCATCGTGACCGGCTTCTACCTGCTCGTCGCGATCGTGTTCGCCCTCTTCGGCCTGGTCAGCTTCCGCCGGATGCGCGGCCTGGAGCGGACCCGCCTGACCACCTCCCGCCTGGGCGCCATCCTGCGCCGCGAGATCACCCCGCCGGGCTCGGAGGTCGCCGCCGCCGGCAGGGCCGGGGCCACGGCCACCACCGGAAACTAGACGACCCACCGTGCTGGACGATTCGGCCGCCTACGTCGAGGGCCCCTGGGCCCACCGGAACGTCGGGGCCGCGGGCGCCCGCTTCCACGCCGCCGAGCTGGGGGAGGGGCCGCTGGTGCTGTTCCTGCACGGCTTCCCCCAGTTCTGGTGGGCGTGGCGGCACCAGCTCACCGCCGTCGCGGAGGCGGGCTACCGGGCGGTCGCCGTCGACCTGCGGGGGTACGGCGGCAGCGACAAGACACCCCGCGGGTACGACCTGGTGACCCTCGCCCAGGACGCCGCCGGCCTGGTCCGGGCCCTGGGCGCGCGCCGGGCGGTCGTGGTCGGCCACGGCGTCGGCGGCATGGTCGGCTGGACCATGACCGCCTACCACCCGGGCACCGTGCGCGCCCTGGCGGCGGTCGCGTCCCCGCACCCGGGCCGGGCGGCCCGTCTGATGCTCTCCGCGGGTCCGGGCGCCCGCCACATGCTCCGCGCCCAGCTGCCGATCCTGCCCGAGCACCGGCTCCTCGCCGACGGTTGCGCCCGGGTCGGCGACCTGCTGCGGGAGTGGTCCGCCCCGGGCTGGCCCGACGCCGAGGCCGAGAAGATGTACCGGATCGCGTTCTCCATCCCCAAGGTGTCCCACTGCTCCCTGGAGTACCACCGCTGGATCGCCCGCTCCCGGCTGCGCCCGGACGGCCTGCGCTACCACGCGCGGATGCGGACGCCGGTGCGCGTCCCGGTGCTCCAGGTCCACGGCTCCCTCGACCCCGTCTGCCCGCCGGAGACGGCCCGCGCCTCGGAGCGCTCGGTGGCGGGGGCCTACCGTTGGAGGGGGATCCCCGGCGCCGGGCACTTCCCCCACGAGGAGCGCCCGGACGCCGTCTCGGACGAGCTCACCCGGTGGCTCGACTCCCTCCCCGGCGACGACTGAGGAAGAAGGTGGACACGGTGAACGCGGACCGCGACCGCGCCCCGGACGGGCGCGCGCAGAACCAGCGACCCCGCGACCGCTACGGCCGGCCGATGCCGCACGGCAGCGCGGGCGAGGTGGAGCGGGTGCCCGACGACGCCGAATTCTCGGCGGAGGAAGGGCTGGAAACGGCCCAGGACCTCCTCGACCGGGGGTACGCTTTCACCGCCCACGAAGTCCTCGAGGCCGTCTGGAAGTCCTCCCCCGAGTCCGAACGCGAACTGTGGCGCGGACTGGCGCAGACGGCCGTGGGCGTCACCCACGCCCAGCGCGGCAACCTCACGGGCGCCGCCCGCCTGCTGCGCCGCGGCGCCGACCGGGTGGAGCCGTACGGCCCGGACGCGCCGCACGGTGTGGACACCGCGGCGGTGGCGGCCTTCGCCCGCTCCCTCGCCGACGACCTCGAAGCGGGCCGCGCCCGCCCGGGCGACGGGGTGGACCCGTCCCGGATGCGTTTGCGCTGAGGCCCCTGGGGCGGCTTCCCGTTTCATTCCCTTATGGGAACTTTAACGTTAACACCGCATTAAGTCATTATGCAAGAAGAATATCGCCGATAAATCCATTTATCCGTTTTTCGAGATCACCGATGGATCACATCTTTGATCGTTCTCGAAAAAACCCCTAATCCGCTCTCTTCTTTTTTCTTCGGGCTGCGTAGGATTTCCGGATCACCGCCCGTGAGCACGTGGCGCGGGCAGTGGGCACCAAACCGAAGGTGGCACCGCTTCGACCCCGGACCACGTGCCGTCGGGCCAGTTCAAGGCTCCTTCCGGACGGCGGTACGGGCACGGTTCCGCGCGGGATTCCCCGCGCTTCGCGTGCGCGGGGGAGAAAAGGTCGTGCCCGTCGCAAGGAGGACGGATTGTCTGGGCTCAACCTCGCCGCGCCAAGCGGCACGGCCCTAGAACTGCAAGGCATCGACTTCACACTCGTCATCATCGTCATGGCGGTCGCGCTCCTCGCGCTCGCCGTCGCGGGGATGCTGGTACGTGAAGTCCTCGCCGCCGGACAGGGCACCGAGCGAATGCGCAACATCGCCGTCGCGGTCCAGGAAGGAGCGGGTGCGTACCTCCGACGGCAGTTCCGCACCCTCGCGGTCTTCGTCGTCGTCATCCCCCTGCTGCTGCTCCTGCTCCCCGCCGACTCGTGGGCCATCTCCATCGGCCGGTCCGTCTTCTTCGCCCTCGGCGCCCTCCTCTCCGCCGCCACCGGCTTCATCGGCATGTGGCTCGCGGTCAGGGGCAACGTCCGCGTCGCGGCGGCCGCCCGCGGCGGCACCGCCGCCGACAGCCGCACCGCCATGCGGATCGCCTTCCGCACCGGCGGCGTCGCCGGCATGATCACCGTCGGCCTGGGCCTGCTCGGCGCGGCCGTCGTCGTCCTGCTGTACCGGGGCGACGCCCCGATCGTCCTGGAGGGCTTCGGCTTCGGCGCCGCGCTCCTGGCCATGTTCATGCGCGTCGGCGGCGGCATCTTCACCAAGGCCGCCGACGTCGGCGCCGACCTCGTGGGCAAGGTCGAACAGGGCATCCCCGAGGACGACCCCCGCAACGCCGCCACCATCGCCGACAACGTCGGCGACAACGTGGGCGACTGCGCGGGCATGGCCGCCGACCTGTTCGAGTCCTACGCCGTCGTCCTCGTCGCCTCCCTCATCCTGGGCCGCGTCGCGTTCGGCGTCGAGGGCCTCGTCTTCCCCCTGCTGGTCCCGATGATCGGTGTCCTCACCGCCATCATCGGCATCTTCATCGTCGCGCCCTCCGCGCGCGACAAGACGGCGATGTCCGCGATCAACCGCGGTTTCTTCATCTCCGCCGGGATCTCCGCCCTGCTCGTCGTCGCCGCCTCCTTCTGGTACCTGCCCGGCAGCTTCCAGGAGCTGTCCGGCGTGAGCCAGAGCGTCCTCGACGAGATCGCCGAAGCGGGCTACGCCGACGCCGACCCGCGCGTCATCGCGATCACCGCGGTCCTCATCGGCCTCGTCCTCGCGGCCGCCATCCAGCTCCTCACCGGCTACTTCACCGAGACCGACCGGCGGCCGGTCCGCGAGATCGGCGAGAGCTCCGAGACGGGCGCCGCCACCGTCATCCTGTCCGGCATCTCCGTCGGCCTGGAGTCGGCGGTCTACTCCGCCCTGCTCATCGCGGGCGCGGTGTACGCGGCGTTCCTCCTGGGCGGCGGGTCCATCACCCTCAGCCTGTTCGCCGTCGCCCTCGCCGGGACCGGCCTGCTCACCACCGTCGGCATCATCGTCGCGATGGACACCTTCGGCCCCGTCTCCGACAACGCTCAGGGCATCGCGGAGATGTCCGGCGACGTCGAGGGCAAGGGCGCCGAGATCCTCACGAGCCTGGACGCCGTCGGCAACACCACGAAGGCCATCACCAAGGGCATCGCGATCGCCACCGCGGTCCTGGCCGCCACCGCCCTGTTCGGAGCGTTCCGCACCTCCGTCCAGGAGCAGCTCGGCGGTGACGAGGTCTTCTCGCTGTCCCTGGACAGCCCGGACGTCCTCGTCGGCGTCATCATCGGCGCCAGCGTGGTGTTCTTCTTCTCCGGCCTCGCCGTCATGGCGGTCGGCCGCGCCGCCGGCCGCGTCGTCCTGGAGGTGCGCGAGCAGTTCCGCACCCGCCCGGGGATCATGGACGGCACCGAGAAGCCCGAGTACGCGCGCGTCGTCGACATCTGCACCCGCGACTCCCTGCGCGAGCTCATCACCCCCGGCCTGCTCGCCGTGCTGGCCCCGATCGCGGTCGGCTTCGCCTTCGGCTACGCCCCGCTGGGCGCGTTCCTCGGCGGCGCCATCGCCGCGGGCGTCCTCATGGCGGTGTTCCTCGCCAACTCCGGCGGCGCCTGGGACAACGCGAAGAAGCTCGTCGAGGACGGCCACCACGGCGGCAAGGGCTCGGAGGCCCACGCCGCCACGGTCATCGGAGACACCGTCGGCGACCCGTTCAAGGACACTGCGGGCCCGGCCATCAACCCGCTCCTGAAGGTGATGAACCTGGTCGCGCTGATCGTCGCGCCCAGCGTCGTCATCTTCCAGGACAACACCGTCCTGCGGGTCGGCGTCACCGTCGTGGCGGTCGCCATCCTCGTCGGCGCGGTCCTGTGGTCCAAGAAGCGCGGCTCGGGCACCGAGACCGAGCCGGCCGAGCTCGGCCACGGCGCGCCCGAGAGCGGCGACGACGATGAGACCCCCTCCGCCGGCTCCCCGGCCGTCGGGGGCGGCGGCATCACCGACGAGGCCGCCGGGACCGGCGGCAGGGAAGAGGCCCGCACCAACTAGACACGCATGACGAGGGGCCGCCGGGAGCACCCGGCGGCCCCTCCTACTCTGGAGCGAAGAACGTACTCAGGGGGGCTCATGTCGGGAATGAAGGGTCTGTTCGTCATCGTGGGGGTGATGGTGGGGTTCATGGTCCTGCTCTCCATCGTCGCGACGGTGATCGCGTCATGACCGACCGGACACTGCTCCTGCTCCGCCACGCCAAGGCGGAGGCGGGCTACGGGGTCATCGACTACGACCGCGCCCTCACCGACCGCGGCCACGACCAGGCCCGCCGGGTGGGCCGCCTCCTCGCCGAGGCGGGGCACACCCCGGACCACGTCATCTGCTCCGCCGCCAAGCGGACCCGCCAGACCCTCGAAGGCGTCCTGGAGACCCTCGGCGCCGCGCCGGAGGTCGACTACTCGGAGTCGGCCTACACCGCCGGCGTCGACTCCCTGGTCGAGCTGATCACCTATGTCGACCCCGCGGTGCGCACCCTCCTGGTGGTGGGCCACAACCCGACCATCGCCCAGCTGGCGGCGACGTTCGTGGGCAACGAGGCCCTGGTGTCGTACTCGCCGGCCACCGTCTCCGCGGTGGACATGGAGGTCGAGTGGCTTTACACGGCCCCGGGCACGGGGTCCGGACGCATCCTCGGCTGAACCCCCTCCGTCCCGCCGCACCACCGGCGAAGGCCTCCGGGCGGGTGGAGGCCAGGGGTTCGATGAATGTGACCCAGGACACGCCGACGAACGTTTGCTTCGCCCGCGGCCGAGGGGTAGTGTTCTCCGAGTCGCCTCCGACGGGTCCAAGACCCGAAGGGGCACGACCGAGCGAGCCGAACGCGAAAGCGGGCGGGCCGGTCGATCTTCTTCTCTCCGAAATTCAGCGGTCCGAAGCAGTGCTGCGGACATGTAAACTCGGAGAGTGCTCCCAAAGGAAACAGCGGGAGCGAGACCTTCATTTGATTCAGAAGGACCCGGAAAACGCCGATTTGGCGGGGAACGGGAACACTGATAAAGTGAAGACACAACAAAGCGGAAACGCAGACGCCTTCCACGGAAGAGCACAGAGGCCAACGGTCTCGGGCTTGTACGGGAAGGGCGGTTGCTTCTTGAGAACTCAACAGCGCGTGTTCGATTTTTACAGCCAAGTTTGTTTTGGCCCCGTCACACGAGAATCGGTGAGATTCGAGTGTGCGAGGTTCCTTTGATTGAGCCAGACATGGTTCGGTCAGGATTTCTTCTAGGTTTCCGGCCCCCTTGCGGGGTTCGGTGCAAGACCTTTATGGAGAGTTTGATCCTGGCTCAGGACGAACGCTGGCGGCGTGCTTAACACATGCAAGTCGAGCGGTAAGGCCCTTCGGGGTACACGAGCGGCGAACGGGTGAGTAACACGTGAGCAACCTGCCCCTGACTCCGGGATAAGCGGTGGAAACGCCGTCTAATACCGGATACGACCCTCCTCCGCATGGTGGGGGGTGGAAAGTTTTTCGGTCGGGGATGGGCTCGCGGCCTATCAGCTTGTTGGTGGGGTAACGGCCTACCAAGGCGATTACGGGTAGCCGGCCTGAGAGGGCGACCGGCCACACTGGGACTGAGACACGGCCCAGACTCCTGCGGGAGGCAGCAGTGGGGAATATTGCGCAATGGGCGAAAGCCTGACGCAGCGACGCCGCGTGGGGGATGACGGCCTTCGGGTTGTAAACCTCTTTTACCACTCACGCAGGCCCCACGTTTTCGTGGGGTTGACGGTAGGTGGGGAATAAGGACCGGCTAACTACGTGCCAGCAGCCGCGGTAATACGTAGGGTCCGAGCGTTGTCCGGAATTATTGGGCGTAAAGAGCTCGTAGGCGGCGTGTCGCGTCTGCTGTGAAAGACCGGGGCTTAACCCCGGTTCTGCAGTGGATACGGGCATGCTAGAGGTAGGTAGGGGAGACTGGAATTCCTGGTGTAGCGGTGAAATGCGCAGATATCAGGAGGAACACCGGTGGCGAAGGCGGGTCTCTGGGCCTTACCTGACGCTGAGGAGCGAAAGCATGGGGAGCGAACAGGATTAGATACCCTGGTAGTCCATGCCGTAAACGTTGGGCGCTAGGTGTGGGGACTTTCCACGGTTTCCGCGCCGTAGCTAACGCATTAAGCGCCCCGCCTGGGGAGTACGGCCGCAAGGCTAAAACTCAAAGGAATTGACGGGGGCCCGCACAAGCGGCGGAGCATGTTGCTTAATTCGACGCAACGCGAAGAACCTTACCAAGGTTTGACATCACCCGTGGACCTGTAGAGATACAGGGTCATTTGGTTGGCGGGTGACAGGTGGTGCATGGCTGTCGTCAGCTCGTGTCGTGAGATGTTGGGTTAAGTCCCGCAACGAGCGCAACCCTTGTTCCATGTTGCCAGCACGTAGTGGTGGGGACTCATGGGAGACTGCCGGGGTCAACTCGGAGGAAGGTGGGGACGACGTCAAGTCATCATGCCCCTTATGTCTTGGGCTGCAAACATGCTACAATGGCCGGTACAATGGGCGTGCGATACCGTGAGGTGGAGCGAATCCCTAAAAGCCGGTCTCAGTTCGGATTGGGGTCTGCAACTCGACCCCATGAAGGTGGAGTCGCTAGTAATCGCGGATCAGCAACGCCGCGGTGAATACGTTCCCGGGCCTTGTACACACCGCCCGTCACGTCATGAAAGTCGGCAACACCCGAAACTTGTGGCCTAACCCTTCGGGGAGGGAGTGAGTGAAGGTGGGGCTGGCGATTGGGACGAAGTCGTAACAAGGTAGCCGTACCGGAAGGTGCGGCTGGATCACCTCCTTTCTAAGGAGTCTTTCAAGGCCAACACTTTTCCGATGGTTGGCCGGACTCGAAAGTGGACCCGATGCTCCTGGCCCTGGTGGCCGGTGAGAGGTCGGGATGGCTGTAGAACTCATATCGAACTTCCTCCTGGGGGTCCTAGAAGCCTCGGGGGGCGCGCTGTTGGGTGTCTGAGGAAGCAACCCTCGCCTTGGTCCGGTTTCGGGCCGGCGGGTCGGTTGGTTCCCGCGGACCGCCTCTGAGAACTCTCAGAGTCCGCCCTTTTTCTCCTGGTCGGTGGCCTTTCGGGTCCTGGTCGGGGGGTGGGTAGGGCCGAGTGGTGTTGGGGTATGCGGTTGGTGTTTTGATTTGTGAATAGTGTGCGCGAGCATCTTGTTATCTGTAGTGGCCAAGTGATAGTGGCATACGGTGGATGCCTTGGCACCAGGCGCCGATGAAGGACGTGGGAGGCCGCGATAGGCCACGGGGAGCTGTCAACCGAGCTGTGATCCGTGGGTGTCCGAATGGGGGAACCCAGCCCGAGTTGTGTCGGGTTGCCGCCGCCTGAATGTATAGGGCGGTTGGTGGTGACGCGGGGAAGTGAAACATCTCAGTACCCGTAGGAAGAGTAAACAACAGTGATTCTCCTAGTAGTGGTGAGCGAACGGGGAAGAGGCTAAACCGTGCGCGTGTGATAGACGGCAGTCGTTGCGTGTGCGGGGTTGTGGGGCGTGTCTGTTCGGGTCTGCCGGCCCGGAGCGTTGATGGTTCTTCTAGCTGAATCCGTTGGGAAGCGGTACCGGAGTGGGTGAGAGTCCCGTAGGTGAAGGAAGAGTCTAGGCGTTGACGCTGTCCCCGAGTAGCGCGGAGCCCGAGGAATTCCGTGTGAATCTGGCAGGACCACCTGCTAAGCCAAAATACGTCCTGGTGACCGATAGTGCACTAGTACCGTGAGGGAAAGGTGAAAAGTGCCCCGGTGAGGGGTCGTGAAATAGTACCTGAAACCGTGTGCTGTCAAGCCGTCAGAGCATCCTTTCGGGGTTGTGATGGCGTGCCTTTTGAAGAATGAGCCTGCGAGTCATGGTGTGTGGCGAGGTTAACCCGGGTGGGGTAGCCGTAGGGAAACCGAGTCTGAATAGGGCGTTTGAGTCGCATGCTGTGGACCCGAAGCGGAGTGATCTACCCATGTCCAGGGTGAAGCGGGGGTAAGACCTCGTGGAGGCCCGAACCCACCAGGGTTGAAAACCTGGGGGATGAGGTGTGGGTAGGGGTGAAAGGCCAATCAAACTCCGTGATAGCTGGTTCTCCCCGAAATGCATTTAGGTGCAGCGTTGCGTGTTTCTTGCCGGAGGTAGAGCTACTGTTTGGCTGATGGGCCCGACAAGGTTACTGACGTCAGACAAACTCCGAATGCCGGTGAAGTGAAGCGTGGCAGTGAGACTGCGGGGGATAAGCTTCGTAGTCGAGAGGGAAACAGCCCAGATCATCAGCTAAGGCCCCTAAGCGTGTGCTAAGTGGGAAAGGTTGTGGAGTTGCTGAGACAACCAGGAGGTTGGCTTAGAAGCAGCCATCCTTTAAAGAGTGCGTAATAGCTCACTGGTCAAGTGGTTCTGCGCCGATAATGTAGCGGGGCTTAAGCACACCGCCGAAGCTGTGAAGCCTGAGACTTGTTCTCGGGTTGGTAGGGGAGCGTCGTGCGTTCGGTGAAGCCGCCGAGTGATCGTGTGGTGGAGGGCGTGCGAGTGAGAATGCAGGCATGAGTAGCGAAAGCAACGTGAGAAACGTTGCCGCCGATTGACTAAGGGTTCCTGGGGCAGGTTAATCCGCCCAGGGTGAGTCTGGACCTAAGGCGAGGCCGACAGGCGTAGTCGATGGATAACGGGTTGATATTCCCGTACCCGTGCACGAGCGCCCAGTATCGAATCAGGTGATGCTAACCACGCTGGCCGGCTTTCTGTCCTTCGGGACGGGTTGCTGTGCTGGTCTGGGATCCGAGCTTGTAGTAGGTAAGTGATGGGGTGACGCAGGAGGGTAGCTCTACCCGGCGGTGGTTGTCCGGGGGTAAGCGTGTAGGCCGGGGGGTTGGCAAATCCGCCCCCCATGAAGGTTGAGACGTGATGCGGAGCCGTTTTTGGCGAAGTGAGTGATCCCATGCTGTCGAGAAAAGCCTCTAGCGAGTTCGTGAGCGGCCAGTACCCTAAACCGACGCAGGTGGTCAGGTAGAGAATACCGAGGCGTTCGGGTGAACCATGGTTAAGGAACTCGGCAAATTGTCCCCGTAACTTTGGGAGAAGGGGAGCCCTGTCTGGTGAGAGCCCTTGCGGCTGGAGCTGGGTGGGGTCGCAGATAGCGGGGGGAAGCGACTGTTTATTAAAAACACAGGTCCGTGCGAAGTCGTAAGACGCTGTATACGGACTGACGCCTGCCCGGTGCTGGAACGTTAAGAGGACCGGTTAACGGGGTTCGCCCTGTGAAGCTGGGAATCCAAGCGCCAGTAAACGGCGGTGGTAACTATAACCATCCTAAGGTAGCGAAATTCCTTGTCGGGTAAGTTCCGACCTGCACGAATGGCGTAACGACTTCCCCACTGTCTCAACCATGGGCCCGGTGAAATTGCACTACGAGTAAAGATGC
Organism: Nocardiopsis sp. MT53; assembly: GCF_019598965.1. Taxonomy (NCBI): domain Bacteria; kingdom Bacillati; phylum Actinomycetota; class Actinomycetes; order Streptosporangiales; family Nocardiopsidaceae; genus Nocardiopsis; species Nocardiopsis sp. MT53. The sequence continues at coordinate 2,289,228 of NZ_CP080599.1, forward strand.
TCGTTTCGCGCAGCAGGACGGAAAGACCCCGGGACCTTCACTATAGCTTGACATTGGTGTTTGGGATGGTTTGTGTAGGATAGGTGGGAGCCGGTGAAACTGCCACGCTAGTGGTGGTGGAGGCGTTGGTGAAATACCACTCTGACTGTTTCGGGCATCTAACCTTGGGCCGTGATCCGGTTCGGGGACAGTGTCTGGTGGGTAGTTTAACTGGGGCGGTTGCCTCCCAAAGAGTAACGGAGGCGCCCAAAGGTTCCCTCAGCCTGGTTGGTAATCAGGTGTTGAGTGTAAGTGCACAAGGGAGCTTGACTGTGAGACGGACGTGTCGAGCAGGAGCGAAAGCTGGGACTAGTGATCCGGCACCGGCGTGTGGAAGCGGTGTCGCTCAACGGCTAAAAGGTACCCCGGGGATAACAGGCTGATCTTCCCCAAGAGTCCATATCGACGGGATGGTTTGGCACCTCGATGTCGGCTCGTCGCATCCTGGGGCTGGAGTTGGTCCCAAGGGTTGGGCTGTTCGCCCATTAAAGCGGCACGCGAGCTGGGTTTAGAACGTCGTGAGACAGTTCGGTCCCTATCCGCTGTGCGCGTTGGAGACTTGAGAAGGGCTGTCCCTAGTACGAGAGGACCGGGACGGACGAACCTCTGGTGTGCCAGTTGTCCTGCCAAGGGCATGGCTGGTTGGCTACGTTCGGGAGGGATAACCGCTGAAAGCATCTAAGCGGGAAGCTTGCTTCGAGATGAGGTCTCCTGCCTCCTTTGAGAGGGTAAGGCTCCCTAGAGACGATGGGGTTGATAGGCCGGGTGTGGAAGCCCTGTGAGGGGTGGAGCTGACCGGTACTAATAGGCCGAGGGCTTGTCCGCTGCAGATAATTGGGTGCTCGCGCATACATGTTCACATAACTGTGGAAGCTTCCGTTTCCCTGTCCTGGTTGGGGTGGGGTTGCGGTGTGGGTTTCCGTGGTGGTTATGGTGGGAGGGTCACACCCGGTTACTTTCCGAACCCGGTCGTTAAGTCTCCTTGCGCTGATGGTACTGCCCTGTGGTGGGGTGGGAGAGTAGGTTGCCGCCACGGTTTTCTTCGGGTTGAGAGCCCCTGCCTTCGGGTGGGGGCTTTCCCTGTTTTCGGGGTGCGGGTTTTGTGTGTGGGGGGTCGTCCTTGGGGCGGCCCCCTTTTTTTTTGTGTTCTGGGGGCCTTGGTCGCAGGGGGCGGCCGCGGTGGTCTTTCCGTTTGTTCCCTTTTCAATGCTGTGTGGGGTGGGGGTGGGTCTGTCCGGGGTCTCGGGGGTTGCCGGAGGGAGCATCGTCTCCTTCGGCTGCAAGAGGTCGGGGCGGGTGTTTCCTCTGTCCCGGACACCGAGGGGTTTCTGCCTGTCCTGGAGGCCTTGGCCACAGCCGGAAGGTGAACCGCCTTCTGCGCCACAGGGGGTTTCTCACCCGACCGGGATCTCCGCCATAGCCGTGTCAGGCCAGTGGGGTGCCCGGCCATAGGGGGTGTTCGCCGAGGTAGTTGTAGGTTTCCAAGAGGCCGGCCGCTTGGGGTGGGCGGTCCGCGCCGGGTGGGCCCGGCCCCGGCCGCAGTCGGTGTCCGGCAGACCACCAGGCGGGTGCGTTGGGCGCGCGTGGCGGGTGGTGGGGGTGTGACTGCCGGAGCCGGGTGCACCCGGAGCGCGCACACCCGCACCGCCTGGAAAGGTTGGGGGCGCCGGCGGCGGTGAAGGGGCTCCACGCTGTCGCCTACTCCCGCGCGTGACCGCGGTACCGGTCAGTGCTGGGGGTGAAAGCCGCACGTTTCCGCGACCCCGGCCCCAGACCGGGCACAGGACCGCGGCCCTGGCCGTAGGGGGTGTTGCCGCGCATACGTGCGACCCCGGCGCCAGGGGGGTTAGGGAGGAAGAACCGCGGCCCCCGCCGCAGGGGGTGTGGGAAGGAGCGACCGGCGGCCTCCGCCATGGGGGTGAGACCCGCTCCCGATCGCCGGCCCCGATCCACGGCATGGGAAGGCATTTAAGGCGTTTGCGGCGTTCACCGGGTGGGGTCAAGGCCGCGGTTCTATTGCCGACCTGGGGCTGAGGCCGCGGGTTTTTGCGGCGACCCCCCCTGGAGCCGGGGACGCGGTTCTTCCTCCCCAACCCCCACGGCTGAGGGCTGCGGTCCGGTGCCCGGGCTGGGGCCAAGATCGCAGGCACGCGCGGCAACACCCCTCGGGGCGGGGGTTCCGGCTCTTCCTCCCCAACCCCCCCTCTGGCTGAGGCTGCGGGTGCTCGCGGCCTTTACCCCCCGGGGGGCGGAGGTGCGCGGTCCTGTGCCGGGCTGTGGCCGGGGCCGCGAGAATGTACCGCTTTCACCCCCTGGGACTGGGGTCGCGGTCTCTCCTTCCCACACCCCCTGGGGTAGAGGTCGCGGACCTGTTCCCGGTCTGGGGCCAGGGTCGCGGGTACCTGCGGCGACACTCCCTGGGGCGGGGGTCGCGATTCCTCCTCCCCACACCCCCTGTGGCTCGGGGCTGCGGGCGCGTGCGGGTTTCACCCCCGCTCCCGTCCGTACCGCGGTCACGCGCGGGAGTAGGCGACAGCGTGGAGCCCCTTCACCGCCGCCGGCGCCCCCAACCTTTCCAGGCGGTGCGGGTGTGCGCGCTCCGGGTGCACCCGGCTCCGGCAGTCACACCCCCACCACCCGCCACGCGCGCCCAACGCACCCGCCTGGTGGTCTGCCGGACACCGACTGCGGCCGGGGCCGGGCCCACCCGGCGCGGACCGCCGTTCCCAAGCGGCCGGCCTTTTGGAAACCTACAACTACCTCGGCGAAGACCCCCTATGGCCGGGCACCCCACTGGCCTGACACGGCTATGGCGGAGATCCCGGTCGGGTGAGAAACCCCCTGTGGCGCAGAAGGCGGTTCGCCTTCCGGCGGTGGTGAAGGTCCCGGTCGGGTGGGAAACCCCCTAGAGCGCAGGAAACGGTCCACCCTCCGGCTGTGGCTGAGGCCCCGGTCGGGTGCGCCAACCCCCTGGGGTCGGGGCGGGAAGCCGCCTGCGACCCTCACCCCCTGCGGCGGGGGCCCAGCGATGCCCTCCGGCTGTGGCCAAGGGCCCCGGTTAGGTGGGAAACCCCCTGCGGCGCAGGAGGCGGTTCGCCTTCCGGCTGTGGCTGAGGCCCTGGTCAGGCGGGAAGCCCCCTGGGGCTGGAGCGGGAAGCTACCCGCGGCCCTCACCCCCTGCGGCGGAGGTGGCGGTTCGCCTTCCCCCTGGGGCTGAGGGCCCCAGCCAGGTGGGAAACCCCCTGGGCCCGGGGCCCGCAGGGTACGCGCGGCCCCACCCCCATGTATCCGGGACGGAGGGCACGCCGACCCCGGCCCCCTGGGGTCGAAGGAGATGATGTGCCTTCCGGTGGTGGCTCGGCCCCCAACAGACCCACCCGTCACCCACCACAACGTTGAAAGACAAGGCAAAACCCCCGAACGACAGGCGGAAGGCCATCTGCGGCCCTCACCCCCTGCGATGAAGGCCCGGCGACGCTCTCTGGTGGGGGCTGAGGGCTCCACGCGGGTGGAAACCCCCCCGCGGCGGAGGCCCAGCGACGCTTTCCGGCCGGGGCTGAGGTTTCCGGTCGGGTGGGAACGCCCCGCGGCGAAGACCCACGACGCCCACCGGCGGTGGCCGAGGACAGCAGGAAGCCGGATGACCCGTCCCCCGACAGCCCTACCCGTCACCCATCACAGCGTTCAAAGGGCCCGAGGGAACCCACGAGCGGAACCGCCCCACCCCCCGTCACCCCAGGGACGTGTGCCCGATGGACGCCGGTTCCGCATGTGCGTGCAGGTCGGCCGCCTCGATCTCCTCCCGGGTGATCCCCAGGATGAACGCGATCGTGTCCAGGTAGGGCACGTTCACCGACGTGTCCGCCTGCTGGCGGACCACCGGCTTGGCGTTGAACGCCACACCCAGCCCGGCCGTCTGGAGCATGTCCAGGTCGTTGGCCCCGTCGCCCACGGCGACGGTCTGCTCCAGCGGCACCCCGGCCTCGCGGGCGAACCGCTCCAGCGTGACGGCCTTGCCCTTGCGGTCCACGACCGGGCCCACCAGGCCCCCGGTCAGTTTGCCGTCGACGATCTCCAGCGTGTTGGCGGCGGAGTAGTCCAGGCCGAGCCGCTCCACGAGCACGTCCGTGATCTGGGTGAAGCCGCCGCTGACGATGCCGCACTCGTACCCCAGCCGCTTGAGCGTGCGGATGAGGGTGCGGGCGCCGGGGGTCAGCTGGATCTCCTCGCAGACCTCCGCGATGGCGCCGGCGTCCAGGCCCTTCAGCAGGGCGACCCGGCGGCGCAGGGACTCCTCGAAGTCCAGTTCGCCGCGCATCGCCTGCTCGGTGACGCGGGCGACCTCCTCCTCGCAGCCCGCGTGGGCGGCCAGCAGTTCGATGACCTCGCCCTGGATCAGGGTGGAGTCGACGTCCATGACGATGAGGTGTTTGGCGCGGCGGTGCAGGCCGCTGGGCTGGACGGCGACGTCCACGCCCTGGGTGGAGGCCTCCATGGCGAGTTCGGCGCGCAGCTGCGCCAGGCGGGCGGGGTCGCCCGCGGCACCGGAGATCTCCATCTCCACGGAGGTGACCGGGTAGCTGGACAGGCGCTCGATCCGGTCGATGTTGGCGCCGGCCCGGGCCACACAGGAGGTGATGGCGCCCAGGGCGCCGGGGCGCAGCGGGTCGGCGAGCACGGTGACGTGCAGCCGTGCGGCGGAGGAGGACTCGTTGACCCGGTTGTGCGCGTCCCCGGAGGCGTAGTCGGCCTCCATGTCGAGGTCGATCGCGGTCTTGTCGAGCGCGTTGCGGACCTCTTCGAAGACGCGGTGGCGGCTCACCCCGGGGGCGACGCGCTCGTCCACCTCCAGGACGGCGCCCAGGACGAGGCGCCCGGCCAGGACGACCTGCTCGAGGTCGACGATGGTCACGGGGAAGACGGAAAGGGTGCTCAGCAGGCGCGCGCTGATCCCCGGACGGTCGCGACCGGTCACCGTCACCGACAACGTGGTTTCATCATTCATGGCGCTATCCACGGTACTCGGCCGCCCGCCGGCGTCGTCGCGCAGGTCGCTTCTTTTCCCAGCTAGTTCACTATGTGGACACCCGGGCCGGGGTCTTCCCGGGCCCTGGTGTCACTTCTGCTTCTTCGACTTGCGCGGTTTCTTCGCCTTGACGGAGACTCCGCCCAGCATGCAGGTGCCGGTGAGCCGGATGACGGGGGCGTTCGGGTCGGTCACCTGGTCCGTTCCGTGCAGCTCGGTGCCGCCGAGGATTCCGGACGTGTTGTTGATCACCCTGACCCCGTGGGGGACGGTGATGTCGACCCCGCCGAGGATGACGGCGACCTGGATGGTGACCTCGCGGCGGCTCAGGACGGCCTCGCGCAGGTCGAGGTCGACGCCGCCGCACAGGACGGACACGTTGGTGCGGGGCTCGACCAGCCAGCGGCCCTTGCGCTCGCAGCCGCCGAACACGGCGACCATGTTCTCCGAGCCCTTGCTCTGCCCGGCCAGGTCGCGGGCCTCCTGGCCCAGGATCTCCATGCCGTCGGCCGCGTGCGCGCCGTCGACGGCGGTGGGGAACGGGCTGTGCCCGGCGGCGGGCAGGTCGGAGACGATGGGCGCGAGCTCGCCCATGGTCTTGGCCTTGTAGAGGGTGTCGAGTCGTTCCTCGTGCTCCACGGGGGTGAGGCGACCCTCCGCCAGCGCTTCGCGCAGGCGTTCGGCAACCTTGTCACGGTCCGCGTCGGAAGCTCGGATGTGCTCGGGCTGCATGGTGTCGGGTCTCCTCCTCGATCGTGGGCCGGGTGTCGGCCGCACTCCAAGTATGGGTTCGGGCCCGTCGCGGGCGGATCAGGTATCTTCCCTGGCCCTACCCTGAGACTCCCCCTCAGGCCCCCAGGACCAAGGATGCCCCTTCCGGGCCGTACCGGCCAGGGCCGGTACCGGGTCGTGACCGTCGGGCGGGGCGGTGCGCGGTGCGGGCGCCCCGCCCGGACGGCGCGTCAGGCCGCGATGAGCCGGTCCACCAGCAGCTCCAGCCTCTGCTCGGCGTACTGCGGCGGCAGCCGCCCCTCCCGGGTCAGGGTGGCCAGCCCGTGCAGGGCGGCCCAGAACACCTCGGTGAACAGCCCCGGGTGGACGCCGTCCCCGGCGACCTCGCCGAGTGTCTCCAGCAGGGCGGCGAAGGCGTCCTTCAGGGGCTCGGGGGTGTCCTCGCGCGCGAAGGCCAAGCCGCCGTCGAGCCGGAACATGGCGTCGTAGACCGCCGGGTTGCGCACGGCGAAGTCGAGGTAGGCGCGGGCGAGGGCGGTGACCCGTGGCCGGGTGCCGTCCGCGGCGGCGGTCGCGGCCCGCAGCGCCACGGCCATCTCGGCGGCGCCCTGGAGGGCGACGGCGCCGATGATCTCGCGTTTGCCGCGGAAGTGGCTGTAGAGGACGGGCTGGCTGTACTCGATGCGCTCGGCGAGCCGGCGGGTGGTGACGGCGTCCCAGCCCTGCTGCTCGGCGAGTTCGCGGGCCGTCGCGACGATGAGGCGTTCGCGCTCGGCCCGTTCGCGCTGCTTGCGTTCCTGTACCGACATGGCTTGATTCTAGCACCGCTAGACAATCGAGCGGCAGCAGTACTAGCATCGCATCGAAAGCTAGCGGCGCTAGAAAATTGGAGGCACAGCCGTGCTCGTCGCACTGGAGATCGTCACCACCGTGATCGTGGGCCTGATGGTGGGGGTGGAGCTCGCCGTCGCCCTGGTCCTCGGCCGGATCCTCGACGCCCTCCCCGAGGACAGCGGTCAGCTCGGCCGGAGCCACGGGGGCCGGATGCTCGGGGCCGTGATGCCGGTCTGGTACATCGGCTCGCTCGTGCTCGTCGGGGTCTGGGCCGTCGCCGGGTGGCACCAGGACGGTGTCGGCCTCGTCGTCACCGCCGCCGCGCTGCTGGTCGTCAGCGTGCTCATGTCGGTCCTGCTGCTCGTCCCGATCAACAACAGGGGCAAGACGTGGACCCCCGAGAACCGGCCCGCCGACTGGAAGCGGCAGATGAAGCGCTGGGACCGCTACCACTACGTCCGGGTGGCCATCATCACCGCGGCCTTCGCCCTGCTGGTCACCGCCCTCGCCTGAGCCCGCCGGCCCCGGACGGCCGGCGCGGCCGCGCCGGGGCGGGCCGCGTCCGCCGTCGGCGGATACGGCCCCACGGCTCTCCCCTCCACACACCCGTCGGCCGCGCGCCCGGCGCGTGCCGCGGGGGCCGGGCGCCCTACGGGGCGGGACCGCCGGTCACGGCACGGCACGTGCCCCGGGACGCGGGCTCAGAGGGGGATCGAGGAGTGCGCGGCCACCAGGGCCCGGCGCACGGCCGAGTCCAGCCGGCGCAGGGACCGCGCCCTCAGCTCCGCCTGGTGGGCGCTCATGCCGCGGCCGGAGCGGGCGTCGGCCAGCTCCACGACCGCCGCCAGGCGCGCAGCCTGCTCGGCGACACCGCGGGCGCGCTGCGGGTAGGCGGGCGGGAGCCCGCCGCCGCCCCCGTCGGCGGAGCCCAGCGCGTTCACCCGCCGACGGACATCGGGGGAGAAGCCGGTGAGGTCGTCGACGCCCTCCAGGTCGCGGGCGACCTCGATGAGGGTGAGCTTGAGCGCCTGCTCGGCCTCGGCCAGGCCGGGTACCTGGGGGATCGTGTCGTTGGCCCGATACGGGGCCCAGGAGACCCCCACGTAGGATGAACCCCGCCGGTCGGTCGTGGGGACCAGCCCCACCTGGCGGTCGGCGAGTCGGAGCAGTACCCCCTCCCGCGCCTCCAGCGCGGCCTGGTTGAACTCCCCGGGGCCGACCAGACCGAGCGGGTCCCCTTGTACGGGCAGTGCCAGCCGGAACGCCGACGGTCTCGTACCCGGCAGGCCACGAAGTCGTACCAGTGCGGCCCGCAGCGGTACGCCCTCCTCGAAGGGCAGGTCCCCCGGCGGTACGGTCCCGATGAGCTGGGGCCCGCTGTGGCGTTCGACGGCGTCCACGGCCTCGTCCAGGCCGACGTGCCCGGACAGCCAGGCGTTGCCCCAGGCGACGAGTGTTGCGGACGTGGAGTTCATGGCTCCAGGGTAGGTCGGTGCTGCGCCGGCCGGGTCGGCACTGCACCGGCGCGGGACGCGAGTGACGTGAGGGAGAACGATGGACGGTCGGGTTCTGGGGCTGAGCGGTGTCACCGTGCGGCGGGGTGACGCGCTCCTGCTGGACGGCGTGGACTGGTCGGTGCTGGAGGGTGAGCGTTGGGTGGTCCTGGGCCCCAACGGCGCGGGCAAGACCACCCTGCTGAGCGTGGCCTTCAGCCAGCTGTACCCCACCTCGGGCGAGGTGGAGATCCTGGGCGAGCACCTGGGGCGGGTGGACGTGTTCGAGCTGCGGCCGCTCATCGGGTACGCGGGGGCGGCGATCGCCAACCGCGTCGAGCAGGGCACACCGGTCCTCGACCTGGTGCTGAGCGCGGCCTACGGGTACCTGGGCCGGTTCCGGGAGGAGTACGGCGTCCCGGACCTGGGCCGGGCGCGGGCGCTGCTGGGCCACTGGGGCGTCGGCGACCTGGCCGACCGCGAGTTCCACACGCTGTCGGAGGGCGAGCGCAAACGCGTGCTGATCGCCCGGGCGCTGATGTCGGACCCCGAGCTGCTGCTGCTGGACGAGCCCGCGGCGGGCCTGGACCTGGGCGGCCGCGAGGACCTGCTGCGCCGCCTGGGCGCGCTGGCCCGCAACGAGGCGGCCCCGGCCCTGGTTGTGGTGTCGCACCACGTCGAGGAGATCCCGGCCGGGTTCACGCACGGGCTGCTGCTGCGCGGGGGCGGTGTGGTCGCGGCGGGTCCGCTGGACGAGGTGATGACGGCCGACAACCTGTCGGAGACGTTCGGCCTGCCCCTGAAGGTGGAGCGCGACGGCGACCGCTGGAACGCCCGGGCGGTCTGACCCCGGACCCGCTCCCGACCCCCGAGAACCCTTCCCCGCTCTCCTCCCGTGCACGGCCGGCGGTCCTCCGCCGGCCGTTCCCCTTTCCCGGATCCCCGGCGACCTCCCTGTCTTCGGCGCGGGGACCGGGGCCGGAACCGGCGGCGGGCCGTTGTCGATACCGGGACCCAGAGTGGACGCTGTCCCAAAACCCGGATAAGGGGTACGGAAACGGCGCCATCATATTGACCTTAAATACTGTTCCTGTCCGGATATAGCTCCTTGATGTGACTTCGGGTACCGTCTTCGGCGGTGAGCGGAACACTCCAATTCGGCGCGCTTTATGATCATCGGGTGGGCGGGGCCGGGCGATGCGCGGTCCGTGCCCGCGTTGCCTGCACCCCCGTCAGGAGAACCGGAGCTGCCCAGATGTCGATGTCGAATACCGCCGCGGCGCATACCGCCCCGGAGCACGACAAAGGGGTGATCGCATGACCATGGTCATCATCGTCGCCCTTTTCGTCGCCGTTCTCCTTCTCATCTTCTGGCGGAGCGTGCGCATCATCCCCCACTCCATGCAGGACGTGGTGGAGCGCTTCGGCAAGTACCACCGCACCCTGGACTCGGGGTTCAACGTCGTCATTCCGGGCGTCGACCAGGTCCGCGAGCGCATCGACCGCCGAGTCCAGGTGGTGAGCTTCCCGCCACAGTCCGCCATCACCGAGGACAACCTGGCCGTGGAGGTCGACTCCGCGGTCTACATCCGGGTCGTGGACGCCTACCGCGCCACCTACGAGGTCGCCAACTTCATCCAGGCGGTCGAGCAGCTCACCCTCGCCACGCTGCGCAACGTCATCGGCGGCATGAACCTGGAGGGGACCCTCACCTCCCGCGACCAGATCAACCGCGAACTGAAGGCGGTGCTGGACGAGGCCACCAGCGACTGGGGCATCGAGATCAGCCGCATCGAGCTGAAGGGCATCGAGCCCCCGGGCTCGGTGCAGGAGGCCATGGAGATGCAGATGCGCGCCGACCGCGAGAAGCGCGCGCAGCTGCTCAGCGCGGAGGGCGAGAAGCAGTCCGCGGTGCTGCGGGCCGAGGGCGAGCGGTCGGCTGCGGTGCTGCGGGCCAAGGGGCAGGCGGAGGCGCAGATGCTCACCGCCAAGGCCGACGCCGAGGCCCAGACCCTGCGGGCGCGCGGTGAGGCCGACGCCATCCACATGGTGTTCAAGGCCCTGCACACCAGCAAGGTCGACCCCGACGTGCTGGCCTACCAGTACCTCCAGAAGCTCCCGGAGATCGCCAAGGGCGACGCCAACAAGGTGTGGATCGTGCCGTCCGAGATGGGCCAGGCCATCCAGGGGGTGGGCGCCGCGTTCCAGCGCCTGCGCGACGAGGTCGTGCGGGTGCCCTGACGCCCCCGCCGCGACCCGCCTGCGGCCCCGGTGCGCTCGGGCGCCCCGGGGCCGCACGGCTTCACGGAAGTCCTGCTCCACGGGCCGCAGGGCCCGTCCCGGCGGCCAGTGGATGACCCGATGACCGGCTCACCGGGGCCGCTCTCGTAGGCTGTGGGAGCCCTCGACGGTCGGGGAGCGGAGAAGCCACGAAAGCCGGACTATGGAACTCTGGGAGGCTGCGGCCGTCCTCCTGGCGGGGATCGCCGCCGGGGGGATCAACTCCATCGCGGGGTCGGGGACCCTGTTCACCTTCCCCGTGCTCCTGGCCCTGGGGTACCCGCCGATCACCGCCACCATCTCCAACAGCATCGGCCTGGCGCCCGGCAGCATCAGCAGCGCCATCGCCTACCGCAGGGAGCTGTCCGGGCAGCGCTCCCGGGTCATCCGGCTGGGCGGCATGTCCCTGATGGGGGCGATCACCGGCGCGCTGCTGCTCATCTACCTGCCCGCCGGGGTCTTCGAGAAGGTCGTCCCGTTCATGATCGGCGCGGCCTGTGTGCTGATCATCCTCCAGCCGCGCATCACCCGCTGGGCCCGGGCCCGCAAGCCCGCGCGCAGGGACGGCGGTCCGCTGCTCCCGCTGGGCGCCTACCTGACGGGCAGCTACGGCGGCTACTTCGCCGCGGCCCAGGGCATCATCCTCATGAGCATCCTGGGTGCCGCCCTGGACGACGACCTCCAGCGGCTCAACGGCCTGAAGAACCTGCTCGCGGGGATCGTCAACGGCGTCGCCGCCGTGTTCTACATCGTGCTGGCCTCGCCGTCGTGGCCGGTGGTCGGCCTCATCGCGGTGGGCTCGATCCTCGGCGGCTACCTGGGCGGTCGGTTCGGCCGCCGGCTGAGCGCCGCGGCCCTGCGCGTCGTCCTGGTGGTCGTGGGCCTGTCCGCGGCGATCCAGCTGCTCCTGGGCCGGGTCTGACCCGTCCCGCCGCGCGGGGGCCCGCCTCCGGTTCCGGGGCACGCCCGGCGCCCGCGCCCGGGCGGGGGGTCAGGTGCGGAAGTACCCGCGCCGGTCGGCGTCGTCGATGAGCGCCGTCGCGTACGCCCCCAGCGCCTCGGACCCCTCGGCGATCAGCTTGACCTTCTCCATGACCTGGGCCCGGGTGATCCCGAACCGCACCCAGGTGCCGCCCTCGTTGTGCCAGTTCGCGAGCATCGGCGACAGCCGGTCCACGGCCCGGGCGAACCGCGCCTCGGGGGTGACCCTGGCCTCGAACTCCTCCCAGAGGGCGCGGGCGGCCTCGGCCTGGTCCTCGGGGAGCAGCGGGAAGATGCGGTCGGCGGCTGCGCGCTCGCGCTCGGCCTGGGTCTGCGAGTTGACCTGGTCGAACAGGAAGGTGTCGCCCGCGTCGATCTCCACGATGTCGTGCAGCACCAGCATCTCGACGACCCTGTCGATGTCGGTGCCCTCGGGGGCGTACTCGGCGAAGGTGCGCGCGGTCAGCGCCAGATGCCAGGAGTGCTCGGCCGAGTTCTCCCTGCGGGACCCGTCCACCAGCAGGTTCTGCCGCAGGATGCGCTTGAGTTTGTCCACCTCCAGAAGGAAGCGGAGCTGCGCGTTCAACCGCTCGTTGTCGACCCCGCTGGCAAAGACCGGTGCCGGTTCCGTCACGTGGTTCGCCCTCCTGAAGGATGAGTCGAAACGGTCAGGTGGACCGCCCTCGAGCGGTCGCCCCTGGATGATCCCATGGAACGCGGACCGGCTGTCGCGGCGGCGTCCGTTAAGGGGACGGCCGGAGATGCGGCGGAGTGCACACGGTGAACGCGGTCTCACGGGGAGGTTGCGGTCGCGCGCGGACCGCCACCGGGGTACCGGACCCCTCACGCACCGCCCCGGACCTGCGCGGAAGCCGTGACGTGCCGGTGGAACCACTCTGTCAGGGCGCGGTCGGCGAGTACGCCGCCGGGGGTGAGCGGGCCCGGTTCCAGCCCGGGTTCGGGGCCGATGGCGTGCGCCAGGTCGGGGATCACGATGTGACGGAGCACATGGTCGGTGCCCTCGGGCGACACGGGTGCGGCGGCCTCCTGTTTCAGGCGGCGGCCGCGCCGCCGGAGCCAGCCCGAACCGCGCTCCTCGGGCTCCGCGGTGCCCGAGAACTCGGCGCGCAGCGCCTCGTGCAGGCCCAGGCCGTGCTCGGGGGGCAGCACGTCGTCCCGGCCGCCGCTGACGACCAGCACCGGGACGCGGCGCCTGGCGACCTCGGGGGCCCGGGAGGTGAAGTCGAACCGCTCGCGGACCGCCAGCGCGTCCTCGGTCCAGCCGTAGGGGGCGCCGCGGTTGCGCTCCCGGGCGGCCAGGACGGGCGCCGGGTCGGTGACCGGGTTGACCAGGGCCGCGGCGCCGACCGGCAGGTCGCCCTCGGCCAGGGACAGCAGGACCGCGGAGGCGCCCGCGCCCACCCCGAGTAGGCCGACCGGGTCGTCGGTGATCGGGAACAGGGAGCGCAGCTCGGCGACCAGCCGCGGCAGCTCGGCCGCGGCCCCCTCGACGACGGGGCCGAACAGCTCCATCAGGTAGTCGCTCTCCCCGCGGCGGCCGATCTCGGGCACCCCGCCCTCGGGCAGCCGGGCGCCGAACAGCGGCAGCCCGGGGTAGACGCGCCAGGCGGGCAGGGAGGCCAGGGGCGCCGTCCCCGCCAGCGCGGCCTCGCTGCGCGGCGGCTCGAACGCGTGCAGGCCCAGGACGAGCGGTGCCGGGTGCGCCCCCGTCGCCGGGGGCAGGGCCAGGAAGGGGATGCCCGCGGCGGTCCCGGCGACCGGGGCGGACCTGCCGTCCAACATGGTGCCGTCTACCACCGCGCCTCGCCTTCGTTGCGCCGGGAGAAGTCGGTGAGGTAGCTGCTCACCAGCCTCTTCGCCTCGTTGATGAGGTCGGGGTCGCCCTCGGGGTCGTTCCGGAACGCCAGCTTGAGCACGGCGTCGGCCGCCTCGACGGCCACGTTGACGGCCCGGTCGAGCTCGTCGCTGTCGGGGATGCCGGAGGCGGACACCACGATCTTGCGCAGCCGGATCGAGATGACCCGGTTGTTGTCGGTGCCGCCGTTGAGCAGCCGGGTGTCGACGATGTCGCCGAAGTGCAGGCTGCGGAAGCCCGGCACGTTGCGGTGCATGTCGATGTACTCGTCGACGATGGCGTCGACGGCGGTGGTCCAGTGGGAGAACGACGTCCCGGCGAGGCGTTCGGTGATCCGGGCGCCGAACTGGTCGAGGAAGCGCAGTCCCAGGGCCTGGGTGATCGCCTTCTTGTCGGGGAAGAACTGGTAGACCGAACCGATCGCGACCCCGGCGCGCTCCGCGATCCGGGTGGTGGACAGGTTGTCGTAGCCGACCTCGTCCAGGATCTCGGCGCAGCAGTCGAGCATCCGCTGGACGCGGAGCATGCTGCGCTGCTGGGCCGGCAGCCTCCGGAGGGGGGCCTGCGCGAAGGCGAGCTCCTCAGTGGAGACACGTGCGTGACCCGACCCGTTCTTGCCTGCGGGGGTCCTCCGCGACCGCGGGGGCGTTGAGCTTCGGGAATTAGTCGTCACAGCACCTATGATGCCGTTCCGGAATCACCTGGTTCCGGGGAAATTCCAGTTTCGTTCTGCGGACTCTTCCTTCCGCGCCACCGTCAGGGCAGGGTAGTGGCGTGCCCGAGGCCTCACAGCCATCGCTCTTGGAGGTTGAGTCATGAACACCCCGCCGACGACCGAGGACTCGCGGGACACCACACCCGAGCAACTCGACGCCGTCATGGAGCGCGCCGCGGCCGCCGCCCCGCTGCTGGCCTCGCTCGCCCCGGCCGAGCGGGCCCAGCTGCTGCGGGCCGTCGCCGACGCCCTGGACGCCGCCGCCGACGACCTGGTCCCCCTGGCGCAGGCCGAGGCGCACTACCCCGAGGCCCGCTGCCGCGGCGAACTGGGCCGCACCACCTTCCAGCTGAGGCTGTTCGCCGACGTGCTGGAGGACGGCACCTACCTGGAGGCCATGGTCGACCCCGCCGACCCCGACTGGGGCACCCCGCGCCCGGACGTGCGGCGGATCCTGGTGCCGCTGGGGCCGGTCGTGGTCTTCGGGGCCGGCAACTTTCCGTTCGCGTTCTCCACCGCGGGCGGGGACAGCGCCTCGGCGCTGGCCGCCGGCTGCCCGGTGGTCGTCAAGGCCCACCCCGGCCACCCGCGCCTGGCCCGGCGCACCACCGAGGTCGTCGTGGCGGCGCTGGCAGCCGCGGGCGCCCCGGAGGGGGCGTTCGCCCTCGTGGAGGGGGTCGAGGCCGGGCGGCAGGCGGTCCTGCACCCGCTGACCCGGGCCGTCGGGTTCACCGGCTCCATCCCGGGCGGGCGGGCGCTGTTCGACCTGGCGGTGTCGCGCCCGGACCCGATCCCGTTCTACGGGGAGCTGGGCAGCGTGAACCCGGTGTTCGTCACCCGGGCCGCCGCCTCCGCCCGCGGCGAGGAGGTCCTCGCCGGGTACGCGGAGTCCGCGAACCTGGGCTCGGGCCAGTTCTGCACCAAGCCGGGCGTGGTGTTCGTGCCGGAGGACACCGAGCTCGACGCGCTCGTCGCCGACTTCGCGGGGCGGGCCGCGGCGCCGCTGCTCAACGACCGGGTCGCCGACGGGTTCGCCCGCGGGTTGGACGCCCTGGCCGGGCACCCGGCCACCGAGGTCCTGGTCCAGGGGGCGGCGGACGGGGACGGCGGCTGGTCGCCGTCGCTGCTGCGCACCGACCTGGACGCGCTGCTGGAGCACTCCGAGACACTGCTGGAGGAGTGCTTCGGCCCGGCGACGCTGGTGGTGACCTACGCCGACGAGCGGAGGCTGCTGGAGGCCGCGGGCGTCCTCCAGGGCCAGCTCACCGTCACCGTGCACGGCGAGGAGGACGACGCGATCGCCCCCGCGTTGCTGGCGCTGGGCGCGTCCGTGGCGGGCCGGGTCGTCTGGAACGGCTGGCCCACGGGGGTGGCGGTCACCCACGCCATGACCCACGGCGGGCCGTACCCGGCGACGACCGCGCCGCTGCACACCTCGGTGGGCGGCACCGCCATCCGCCGCTTCCTGCGCCCGGTCACCTACCAGTCGGTGCCGGACGGCCTCCTCCCGGAGGCCCTGCGCGACGCCAACCCGCTGGGCGTCCCGCGCCGCCTCAACGGCGCGCCCCCGGCGGTGTGACCCGCCGGGCCGGGGCGGGCCCCGCCCGCCCCGGCCCCCGCTCGGGGAATCCGGGGAAGTACGGGTCCCCGGTGGCGCCCCACGCCTCGTACTTCTCCCGGAAGGCCTCGGCGTGCTCCCGCCGACTCTGCGATTCCGATCGGTGGATGAGCGCTCCCGCGACGTACCCGGCGCAGCCGAGGACGGGCAGGATGAGGTTCGCCGGGTGCAGCGCGGCCTCATCCCAGACCTGGGAGGTGATGATGAGCGCCGCGCAGCACAGGGCACCGGCCCATTGCAGGAAGATCGCTCCGCCCGGGCGCCGGACCCCGAACTCCCGCAGCCGCTGTCCGGCGAGGACGTACCCGTGCCGGTTCACCCACGGGTGCCATCCGAGAGAGCCCCGGTCCACCAGGCCCTCGGCCATGGCCACGTGGTACGGGTCCGCCAAGGGCGGCAGCGCGCCCTCGGCGGTCAGCGCCATGTCGTACCGCAGGGTGAGCCGGTACACGGCCGGGCAGAGCAGCGCGCACCCCGCGAGGGAGAGGACCGCGTACGGCAGGAGAGCGGCCATCGCGTCGCCGACACCGAGATAGAAGCCTCCGGCGGCCAGGAGCAACGCGAAGAAGACACCGGCCGCCAGTGCGGACACGAGGGCGTTTCCGCGCGGGTCGTTCTGATGGCGGATCTTCGCCGCGGCGGCTCGCACCACCCACGAGCGCGGTGCGGGCGGGAGTGCCGGGGGCCGTGGCGGGAGCAGGGGGGATGGTGGGGGAGCCATACCCCCTACCGTATCCGGAGACCCTCCTGACGGGTAGGTGTGAGGTTCGCCCGAAGACCTTGGTGGCCGGAGCCGGCCGGCCGTAGTCTCCCGCCATGAGCAGCCACCCGAACCCCGTCCCCGACGCCGTCGAGGCGCTGATCCGCGACCTGCCCAAGGTGGAACTCCACGTCCACCTGGAGGGGTCCATGCCCGCCGAGACCCTCTTCGACCTGGCCCGCCGCCACGGGCTGGAGTCCGTCCCCGACACGTTCGACGCGTTGGAGGCGTGGTACGAGTTCACCGACTTCCCGCACTTCCTCGACGTGTACCTGGCCTCCGTCGAGGCCCTGCGCGAGGAGGAGGACTTCGCCCGGCTCACCGCGGCGGTCGCCGGGCGCCTGGCCGCGCAGAACGTCCGCTACGCCGAACTCCACATCAGCCTGTACACCCACCTCATGCGCGGGGTGCCGGCCCGGGTGGTGTTCGACGGCGTGGAGTCCGCCCGCCGGCAGGCCGAGCTCGACCACGGCATCCGGCTGCGCTGGATCCCCGACTTCCCCACCGACTTCGGGCCGCAGAGCGCCGAGCGGACCCTCGAAGCGGTGCTGGCCGACGCGCCGCCCAGCACGGTCGGGTTCGGGGTGGGCGGTACGGGCAGCACCCTGGTCCCCTACGCCGACGTGTTCGGCCGGGCCCGGGCGGCGGGGCTGGCCAGCCTGCCGCACGCCGGGGAGCACGGCGGTCCGGAGCGGGTGGTCGAGGCCCTGGACCTGCTCGGGGCCGAGCGCATCGGGCACGGCATCGACTCCATGCTCGACGGCGACCTGGTGGCGCGCCTGGTCGACGAGCAGGTCCCGGTCGACGTCAGCCCCACGTCCAACGTGTGCACGCGGGCGGTGGAGCGGATCGCCGACCACCCGCTGCCCGCCATGCTCGACGCCGGGCTGCTGGTCACGCTCAACACCGACGACCCCACCATGTTCGGCACCGACCTCACCGAGGAGTACCGCACCGCCCACCGGATGGGCCTGGCGCCGGTCGACCTGGTGAGGCTGGCCGCCAACGGCGTCCGGGCCTCCTACCTGGGCACGGCCCACCGGCACGCGCTGCTGGCGGAGATCGCCGAGGCCGCCGCCCGGCACGGGGTCCCGGCCTCCGCCGTGGTCTGACCCCGGGCACGGGCCGGGCGTCCGCGCCGGTCGGCGCGGACGCCCGGGAGCCGCGGATCAGGCGGGGGAGTCGGTCAGCGGCAGGCCGCACTCGTTGCGCATGTCGGTCCAGGTCTGCGTGGCGGTCTCGGCCGCGGCGCCCTCGTAGGGGACGGGCACGCCGCCCTGGATCTGCGCGGGCAGCCAGTCGGCCCCGGTGACCGAACCCTGGTCGAAGGTGAGGGTGAGCACCCCGGTCTCCGCGGTCGGGCCGCTGAAGTTGTAGAACACGAAGTTGCTCAGCCCGTAGTGGACGTAGGAGTCACCGAGGAACCCGCCCGGGGACAGCACGTGCGCGTGTCCGCCGACGACCGCGGTCGCGCCGGCGTCCACCAGCTCCTGGGCGAGGGTGGGCGCGTGCGGCAGCGGGCAGTGCGACCCCTCCAGGCCCCAGTGCAGGAACACCACGACGTTGTCGTACTGCCCGGCGGCCTCGGCGACGGCGTCGAGCATGTGCTGCTTCATCTCGCCCTTGGTGGAGGCCATGCCGGGCTTGCCCTCGCCCGCGGTCCACTCGGCCATGAGGTGGTCGTCGAGCACGTCGGTGGCGCCGAACATGGCGACGGTCTGCCCGTTGACCTCGGCGACGTGCGGGGTGTACGCCTCCCCGATGTCGTTGCCGGCGCCGACGAGGGCGACGTCGGAGGCCTCGCCGTTGGCGAGGGTGTCGGCCAGGCCGTCGAGGCCGTAGTCCATGCCGTGGTTGTTGGCGACGGTGGCCACGTCCACGCCCGCCTCGGACAGGGCGTCCAGGGCGGACGCGGGCGCCCGGAAGAGGAACTCCTTGCCGGGGGCCGGGGTGCCGCCCTCGGTGATGGCGGTCTCCAGGTTGACCATGGTCAGGTCGGCCGCGGACAGGTGCTCGGAGATGGGGTCGAGCGCGGTCGCCGGGTCGTCCAGGCGGGGGCGGAGCACGCCCTCGAACATCACGTCGCCGCCGAAGGCGATGGTGAACGGTTCGGCGGCGGCCTGCGGTTCGGGGCTGGAGCCGGGCGAGGACGAGGGCTCGCCGCCGGCCGCCCCTTGGAGCTGTTCGGGTTCTTCGTCGGCGGAGGAACAGGCGGCGACGAGCAGGAGGACGAGCGTTGCGGCCCCGAGCGGCAGGATCGTGCGCGCGCGGGGGCGGATGTGTGCGGGTTGCATGCGTGCTCCAGAAGGGGCGGGGGAAACGGGGGGCGTGTCCTGAGGGTCAGGACGCGCGTCATGCGTCTCCGGTTGGCCGGTGCGCGCGAATCGGAGACCCCGTGCCGCCCGTCACCGGCGAATACTGATCGTGTTCAGATTATTGCCAAGCGTGTTCGCGTGCCGGGTTCGACATGTCGGGCCCGCGCTCGGGGGCGGCCCTCCGGGTTCAGGGTACGCGCCCGTGACCAGGGGTTTTGTCATGTTCTGGGGCTTCTGTGGTGAGAGGCACTCGATGGGGCTCAAGGGGTTTTCGTGGGAGTGCGAACGGGCGGCGGGGTCGGTCGTCGGCGCCGTTTCCCGTCTTTTCTCTCAAAAGGGATATCAATCCCATTCTTCTGAATTCACCGCGCACGGGTTGAGGCGCCTCCGAGGCCAATCGACTAAGTTGCTTAGTGGTTTGGCCGAGCGGGTTCACGGAGAACTTTTTTCGCCTCGAGAATCACCCAACGTGTCCGTTGTTTCTCTCTGTGTGTGCACTCAAGAGTCTCTGATCTGCACTGATTTCATGTGGTGTTATCGTGATCACTCGGGGTGTCGGGGGCGCGGATAAACATTTCCGGAAAGTGCTTGTGTTCCTTCCCGGGCTTGCTAACGTTTCGGTCCGTTGCCGGTTCGCGAAGAACGCAACCGCGACACCACGCGGGCCACCCCGCCGTTCCACCGCCCCAGTGCCGGTGACGGGCCCGCGCCGCCGACCGGCGGGACCGTGCGCCACCCGGGCGCCCCGCGCACACCGCGGACCGGACCCGCCCCCACGGCCCAACGCCACGACGGCGTGCATCCCCAGGTTTCCTGCGTCGAAAGGCCGCACCAGATGCGCAACACACTCCGTTACTCCTTCGCCACCGCCGTCGCCGCCGGCCTCGCCTTCGTCCCGGCCGCCGCGGCCTTCGCGGACACCACCACCGACGGCTCCGGGGGCATCGCCTCCGGCAACCAGGTCGTCGTGCCCGTCGACATCGAGGCGGGGCTGTGCGGCAACTCGCTCGCCGTCCTGGGCATCTCCGCGGCCAAGTGCACCCAGGTCTCCGAGGTCCTCTACGAGGCCAGCGGCCAGGGCGGCGGAGCCTCCACCGACGGCTCCGGGGGCGTGGCCTCCGGCAACCAGATCGTCATCCCGGTCGAGGCGGCCGTGGACGCCTGCGGCAACGCCGTCGCCGTCGGCGGGATCTCCAAGGCGGAGTGCGTCGAGGTCGTCGAGGTCCTGGAGGAGGAGTCCGGCAACGGCACCTACTCCACCGACGGCTCCGGGGGCGTGGCCTCCGGCAACCAGATCGTGGTCCCGGTCGACGCCGCCATCAACATCTGCGGCAACTCGGTGGCGATCCTGGGCGGCGCCAGCTCCAAGTGCACCACCATCATCAACATCATCCAGGCCGCCCCCGAGAACGAGGGCACCCCCGAGGCGACCACCGACGGCTCCGGGGGCGTGGCCTCCGGCAACCAGGTCGTCGTCCCGGTCGACGCCGCCGTCGACATCTGCGGCAACGCCATCGGCGTGCTCGGCCTGGCCGAGGCCTCCTGCATGGAGATCATCTCCGAGGAGCCCGCGCCCGAGCAGCCCGAGGAGCCGGGCGAGGAGACCCCCGAGGAGCCCGCCGAGCCGGAGGAGCCGGGCGAGGAGACCCCGCAGGAGCCCCAGCCCGAGAAGCCCCGCGAGGAGGACAAGAACGAGGAGGAGCCCTCCTCCGACGACCGGCCCGCCCCCGTCCAGCAGGCGGGCGGTGAGCTTCCCCTCACCGGTGGCGCCCTGACCGGCCTGGTCGCTGCGGGCGTCGCCGCCGTCGGCGCCGGCGGCGCGGGCCTGTACTTCGCCCGCAAGCGCAAGGCCGCCGCCACCGCCGACACGGAGTAGCGAGAACGGGGGACGAGAACGGCGGGACACGGGCCCGGCCGGACGCCACTGTCCGGCCGGGCCCGGTGCGGGCGGGGCGGTGCGGGGCGCCCGGAACCGTCTCATACCCTCGAAGACGTGCGCAGAGTCCTGTTCTCCCAACGCATGCTGGCGTTCCACGCGCTGGTCCTCGTCATCGTGCCCTCCTTCATCTGGCTGGGCTTCTGGCAGCTGGACCGCTGGGAACAGCGCAGCGCGTCCGTCGAACTCCAGCAGGGCAACCTGGCCGCCGACCCCGTCCCGGTCGCCGAGCTCACCGAGGTCGGCGGCGACGTGGACCCCGCCGACCGGTGGCGTGCCGTCGAGGCCTCCGGCACCTGGGACACCGGGCACGAGATCCTCCTGCGCAACCGCGACGGCTCCGGCGGTGTCGGCTTCCACGTGCTGACCCCGCTGGTCACCGAGGAGGGCCCGGCGCTGCTGGTCAACCGGGGCTGGATCCCGCGCGGCGAGACCGCCCTGGACACCCCGGAGATCCCGCCCGCCCCCTCCGGCACCGTCGAGGTGACCGGGCGCCTGCACTTCTCCGAGACCGAGGAGAACACGGGGCTGCGCAACCGCGACGACCTGCCCGAGGGGCAGCTGCTCGTGGCGGACGTCCCGGCGATCGCCGAGGGGCTGCCCTACCCGGTCTACGGCGGGTACGCCGACCTGACCGCGCAGGACCCGGTTCCCGACCCCGCCCCCGAGCGCGTCGAGGTGCGCGAACTGGACTCCGGGATGAGCCTGTCCTACGCCGTCCAGTGGTGGGTGTTCACGCTCGTCGCCATCGGCGGATGGGTCTTCCTGATGCGCCGCGAGCTGAGCGAGGCCCGCGAGGCCGCGGCGGCGGGGAACCCGGACGCTTCGGACGGCCCCGAAGGCCCTGACGGCACCGACGGTCCGGCCGCGGCCTCCGCGGCGGCGGCCGCCGGGGACCGCCCGCGAGAGGATGTGGGCTGACGCCGGCCGACGGCCGCCGACCACAGGGGGACACGTGCAGGAACACGACGACTACCCGGCGCCCGGACGCGTGGAGCGCCGCCCCGTCGACGCCGACGAGAGCGCCCGCGCCGGGCGCTCGTGGTGGGACGGGGCCGCCGACGCCTACCAGGCCGACCACGGCGGGTTCCTCGGCGACGCCGACTTCGTCTGGTGTCCGGAGGGCCTGACCGAGGCCGAGGCCGGACTCCTGGGCGGTCTCGACGACCTGCGCGGGCGCCGTGTCCTGGAGATCGGCGGGGGAGCCGGGCAGTGCGGCCGGTGGCTGCGGGCCCAGGGGGTCGGCGAGGTCGTCTCCTTCGACCTGTCGTTCCGCCAGCTCCAGCACTCCCGGCGCATCGACGAGCAGCTGGGGCTGCGCCTGCCCGTGGTGCAGGCCGACGCCCAGCGGCTGCCGTTCGCCGACGCCGCCTTCGACACCGTGTTCTCCTCGTTCGGGGCGTTCCCCTTCGTCCCCTCGGCCGACGACGCCCTGGCGGAGGCGACCCGGGTGCTGCGCCCCGGCGGGCGGCTGGTGTTCTCGGTGACGCACCCGGTCCGGTGGAGCTTCCCGGACGACCCCACCGAGCACGGGTTCACGGTCCGGCAGTCGTACTTCGACCGCCGCGCGTACGTGGAGGAGGACGACCACGGCAACGCGGTCTATGTGGAGCACCACCACACGGTGGGCGACTGGGTGCGCGGGATCGCCGGGGCCGGCCTGGTGCTGGGCGACCTGGTGGAGCCCGAATGGCCCCCGGGGAACGACCGGGTGTGGGGTGGCTGGGGCCCGGTGCGCGGGCGCATGATCCCGGGGACCGCGATCTTCAGCGCCGACAAGCCCTAGGAGGGGTCCGCCGCCGGCGGTGCGGACAGGTACTCGGGCGGCACCGCCGGGACCAGCCACACCCCGTTGCCCGTCACCCGGAACCCGTGGCCGTCCCGGTGCATGCGCCCGGCGGCGACGGAGAGCACCACCGGCCTGCCCCGCCGCGCGCCCACCCTGGCCGCGGTCTCCTCGTCCGGGGACAGGTGCACGTCGTGCCGGTTCATCGGACGCAGTCCCTCGGCGGTGATCGCGGGCAGGAAGCGGCCGACCGTCCCGTGGTAGAGGACCTCCGGCGGCACGGCCGGCGCCAGCCCCAGGTCCACGGGCACCGAGTGGCCCTGGCGGGCGCGGATCCGGGTGCGGTCGGCGCTGAACTCGAACCGCTTCTTGTCGTTGCCGGCCACCACCTCGTCCAGCTCCGTCCGGGAGAGCCGGACGTTCGCCCGACCCAGCCCCGCGAGCAGGGCGTCCACGGAGGTCCACCCCTGGGGGTCCAGCCGCACCCCGGCCCGGCCGGGGTCGTGGCGCAGCACGCGCGCGATGTACTTGGAGGCCCGTACCAGCCTCCGGGGGTCCATCCCCCTCTGTTGTTCCCTGCTCATGACCGCATCCTGGCCGGGCGGGGTGCGCCGGTCCAGGGGTTTACGGGCCGGCCGTTTATCCGGTGGACCCGGCGGGCCGCCGCGCACTAACGTGCCTGTCCGTCGACGAGGAGGGAAGGGCCCGTGTCACAGCGGTTGCGGGGGATCTGGGCGGAGACGAAGCGGGCGTTCGAGGCGGAGCGGTACCGCGTCGGCGACCGGGAGGTCGACCTGTCGGCCGACCTGGCGGCGATGCGGGAGGGCACCCGCCACCACCTGCCGGAGGACATCGCGGCGCTGCCCGTGCCCGCCGCGCGCCACGACACCCGGTTCGAGGTGACCGGGGAGAGCACGCTGGCCGCGCTGCTGCGCCTGGCGGGGGAGGGCGGGGTGGCGGCGCTCAACTTCGCCTCGGCGCGCAACCCGGGCGGAGGCGTGGCCAACGGCGCGCGGGCCCAGGAGGAGAGC
This sequence comes from Nocardiopsis sp. MT53, assembly GCF_019598965.1. Lineage (NCBI taxonomy): Bacteria > Bacillati > Actinomycetota > Actinomycetes > Streptosporangiales > Nocardiopsidaceae > Nocardiopsis > Nocardiopsis sp. MT53. The sequence goes on from NZ_CP080599.1 coordinate 2,312,650, forward strand.
CTGGCCAGGTCCACGGCGCTGTACGCGTCGCTGACCCGGTGCCCGGAGTTCTACGAGCACCACAGGGCGGAGCGGTCGCTGCTGTACAGCGACAGGGTGATCTGGTCGCCGCGGGTGCCGGTGCTGTGCGATGACCGGGGCGACCGGCTGGCGGAGCCGCCGGCGGTCGGGTTCCTCACCTGCGCCGCGCCCAACCGGCGGATGGTCGAGCGCAACGGGGTCGAGAGCGCCGGGCCGATCCCCCGGGTGCTCGCCCGCCGGGCCGGGGGCGTGCTGGCCGTGGCCGCCCACCACGGGGTGGACGTGCTCGTGCTCGGCGCCTGGGGGTGCGGTGTGTTCGGCAACCGCCCGGAGGAGGTCGCGGCGGCCTTCGCCGAGCACCTGCACGGGGACTACGCCGGGGTGTTCGCGCGGGTGGTGTTCGCGATCCTGGACCGCGACGGCGCGGTGCACCGGGCGTTCGGCGACCGCTTCCCGGAGTCGGCCGGCGTGTGACGGGAGGCCTCAGTCCCCCCGCGCCGCTCGGCGCCCGGCGCCCTCGAGGTTGCGCGCGGCGGACTCGTCCACCTGGGCCAGGCGCCGCAGGACCGTCAGCAGGGTGTCGCCGAGCACCGTCTTGACGACGGCGCCCTCCAGTACCTCCTCCGTCGCGGGCAGTCCGCTGATGCGGTCCAGGTCGACGGCGGCGATGCCCTCCGCCGCCTCGGCGTAACGGTCCAGGTCGGCGTCGCCGACGGAGTGGCCGACCTCGCGGTGCCCGGCCAGGACCACGGCCAGGGCGTGCAGCGCGGGGTGGTCCGGGTAGAAGTGCCAGCCGCGCCGGGTGACGAGCGCCAGGGCGCGTTCGCGGTCCTCCTCCAGCGGTTCGATGTCGTCGCCGACCAGGGGCAGCCGGCGCATCACGAGGCCGAGCTTGGAGTGCAGTCCGACGTCGGGCTCGCCGACCTCGGCGAGGACCTCCCGGACGGTGGCGACGGACAGGCCGCCGACGGTGGTGAGCGCCCGCACCAGGCGCAGCCGGCTCAGGTGCTCGTCGCCGTAGCGGGCCTGGTTGCGGCCGGTGGCCTCACCGCGGGGGAGCAGGCCCTCCCGCAGGTAGTACTTGATGGTCGGGATGGGGACTCCGGACCGTTCACTGAGTTCGGCGATGCGCATGCGGCCATCTTCTCCTGTCTCCCGTCTCCCGGGGGCTCTTGTGCGATCCAAATGGATAGTGGATAGTGTTGGTATCTGCACTGGATAGCACTGGTATCCATAAGGAGTATCCCATGAACCCCCCGAAGACCACCCTCCGCACCGTCATCGACCTGCACCGACCGCTCACCCTGACCGCGCTCCTGTGCGCGGCCGTACTGCTGGTGGCCGTTCCCGGCCTCCTCCTCGACGGGAGGACCGTCACGGGCGACCCCGTCTGGCTCAAGCCCGCCAAGTTCGCGGTCTCCATCGCGGTCTACAACGTGACCCTCGCCTGGCTGCTGTCCCTGCTCACCGCGTGGCGCCGCACCGGCTGGTGGCTGGGGGCGGTCGTCGCCGTGATGGTCACCGGCGAGCTCGTCGCCATCACCCTCCAGGCGGTGCGCGGCCGGGCCAGCCACTTCAACAACGCCACGGAGTTCGACAGCGCCGTCTACTCGCTGATGGCGTCCATGATCGTCACGGTCTGGGTCGCCACCTTCGCCATCGGGGTCATCCTGCTGGTCCAGCGCCTGGGCGAGCGCTCCGTCACCGCCGCCGTCCGCGCCTCCCTCGCGATCGCCCTCGCGGGGATGGCCGTCGCCTTCTTCATGACCTCGCCGACCGCCGAACAGATGGTCACCCTCCAGCAGGGCGGGTCGGCGGACGTGATCGGCGCGCACACGGTCGGGATGCCCGACGGCGGGCCCGGCCTGCCGATCGTCGGCTGGAGCACGGTGGCCGGCGACCTGCGCGTCGCCCACTTCGTGGGCCTGCACGGCCTCCAGGTGATCGTCCTGTTCGCGTTCGGGCTGATCGCCCTCGCCGACCGCTACCCCCGCCTGGCCGACGACGCCCTGCGCACCCGGCTGGTCCTGGTCGCCTCCGGCGCCTACACGGGCCTGCTCGCCCTGCTCACCTGGCAGGCCCTGCGCGGGCAGTCGGTGGTCGCCCCGGACGCCCTCACCCTGGGCGCCGCCGCCGCGCTGGCCGCCGCCACCGCCGCGGGCGCCTGGTGGGCGCTGGGCCGGCGCGAGCGCGAACACGTATGATCCCGGGTGACCGGACGGAGGCGGCCATGCGGCTCAAGCTCGACCTGCACGACATCTTCAACCGCGGGCGCGACATCGACCGCGCCCTCGCAGACATCATGGACGAGGCCGAGCGCACGGGCGCCAAGACCGTGGAGATCATCCCGGGCAAGGGGTCGGGCCAGCTCAAGAAGCGGGTGCTGCGCTTCCTCGACCGCAAGGACGTCAAGGCCCGCTACCACCGCGTCGAGAAGGACTCCAAGAACTTCGGCCGCCTGTTCGTCCACTTCAAGCACTGACACCGCCCGGGACCACCGCCCCGGGGATCGAAACCGTGTTCGGGTGATTGCGGTGAGTTGTGCGAGACTTTGCCGCCGCCATCCCCGGGGCGCCGGGGGGACGGTCCACACTCGGGAATGACGTGTCCACGAGGGGGGACCAGATGATCACGACCGACTTCCTGCCCGGGTCGCCCTGCTGGGTCGAGGTGTCCTCGCCCGACACCGACGCCTCGGCCGCCTTCTACCGGCGGGTCTTCGGCTGGAAGGCGATCGAGGACAGCCCCGAGGCCGCCGGCTACCTGTGCTTCCAGCTCGACGAGGACAAGGTCGCCGGGCTCAGCCCCCTCCTGGGCGAGGGCGAGCACCCCGCGTGGACGGTCTTCTTCCACGACCCCGACGTGGACTCCACCGTCCCCGCCGTCGAACGTCTGGGCGGCACCGTCCTGTTCGAGCCGTTCGACGTGCTGCGGCTGGGCCGCACCGCCCAGTTCTTCGACCCGCAGGGCGGCCGGTTCGCGGTCTGGAACCCCATCGGGTTCCCCGGCGTGCAGCGCGCCGACACCCCCGGGTCCCTCTGCCGGGTGGAGCTGTGGACCCCCGACGGGAACGGCTCGGAGGACTTCTACCGGGAGCTGTTCCGCTGGAGCTACGCCGACTCGCCCCGGTCGGCCTGGAACGGCCGCTACCGCGCCGTGACACCCGCCGGGGCCGGCCGCGACCGCGACCAGGGCGGCATCGTGGCCCTGCCCCCCGAGCGGGTGGACGACACCAAGGGCTCGGCCGAATGGAACCCGGTCTTCCGGGTGGCCGACGCAGACAGGGCCCTGGAGGCCGTCCGAGCCGGAGGCGGACAGGTCTACACGGGCCCCGAGGACACCCCCGGCGCGGGCCGCATCGCGGTCTGCGCGGACCCCTTCGGTGCCGGGTTCGTCCTGTCGGAGTCCCCGCAGGGCTGAATCCCCGGGGTGTCCTCCGCCTCCGAAGAGCGGGGGCGGGGGACACCGGGCCGCCTCACTGGCGCGAGACCGCCGAGGCCCCGCCGCGCAGGACGAACTTCTGGATCTTGCCGGTGGCCGTCTTGGGCAGCGCCTCCACGAACTCCACACTGGTCGGCGCCTTGAAGTGCGCCAGGTTGTCCCGGGCGAAGTCGATGATCTCCTGCTCGGTCGCCCGCGCTCCCTCGCGCAGCACCACCGCGGCGCGCGGCGACTCCCCCCACTTCTCGTGCGCGACGCCGAACACCGCCACCTCCAGGACGGCCGGGTGGCGCAGCAGCGTGCCCTCGACCTCGACGGAGGAGATGTTCTCCCCGCCGGAGATGATGACGTCCTTGAGCCGGTCCTGGATCTCCACGTACCCGTCCGGGTGCACCAGGGCGGCGTCGCCGCTGTGGAACCACCCGTCCCCCATGGCGCGTTCGGTGGCCTCGGGGTCGTTGTAGTACCCCTTCATCACCACGTTGCCGCGCACGGTGATCTCGCCGACCGTCCTGCCGTCCCAGGGCACCTCGTTCCCGTCCTCGCCGACCACCCGCAGTTCGCCGGAGGTGATCAGCTCGACGCCCTGCCGGGCCTTGACCGCGGCCCGCTCCCGCGGCGGCAGCCCCGCGTGCTCGGCGCGGGGCTCGCAGACGGTGATGAACGGCGCCGTCTCGGTCAGGCCGTACACGTGGGTGACGGTCCAGCCGAACCCGTCCTCCAGGCGCTCGATGGTGGCCGCCGCCGGGGAGGCCCCCGCCGTGAACACGTGGACCCCGGCCGGCACCTCGCCGCGTACGTCGTCGGGGGTGTTGGCGAGCATGATGAGCACGGTCGGGGCGGCGCACAGCCACCGGACGTCCTCGGTGCGGATCAGCTCGAACACCGTCGCCGGGTCCATCGCCGGCAGGCACACGTGTACTCCGGCCGCCGCCGTCACCGTCCACGTGAACGTCCAGCCGTTGGCGTGGAACATCGGCAGCGTCCACAGGTAGGACTCGCCGATGCCGATCCGCCCGTACAGCAGGGTGCCCACCGAGTTCATGTACGCGTTGCGGTGGGTGATCATCACGCCCTTGGGCCGGGCCGTGGTCCCCGAGGTGTAGTTCTATGTCGCTTGTAGAGGACACATTCGTGATGGGCTGCGGAAACACGCCCTGTAGATGCCACTCGCGCGCGGGTCTGGCCGGTGCGGGCGGCGGCCTGTAGACTCGTCCGCGGATGAGTACTTAGGTACCCAGAGAGGCCCCGGGGAGGGATACCCCGGGGCCTCTCTGATGTCCGGGCCTACCCCCGGCGGACGGCGCCCAGGAGCGCGCCCCACTCCCGGCCGGGAAGCAGGAAGTGGCCATCCTCGGGGTTCTGGGAGTCGCGGACCGCCGCGGTGCCTTCGCCGGCATCGGCGTACTCGACGCAGTTGGAGGGGTTGCTGTAGCTCGACTTGCGGAACACGAGCCCGGTGGATTCGGTGGATGAGTACATGGTCGTGACTTTCTAGGCGGCCAGCGCTCGCAGGTATGCGGGCACTTCATCGGGGTCGAGGGCCTTGGCGACCAGCCGGTCAAAGGACTGGCGGTACCGGGTGACCTCGACCGGCTTTTCCAGGTAAAGCCCGTCCGTGTTCGTCTCGAGGAACACGATGGACGCGGCGTCGGTGTAGTCCAGGATCACGAACGGGCCACCCATCCCAGCATGCAGCCCCGCATCCATCGTGAGCACCTGGATTGTGACCGAATTCGGGTCTTCGGCCAGTTCGATAAGTCGGTCGACCTGGGCGCGGAACAGCTCCGGGTGCGACTTCAGCATGAGTAGGGCGGCCTCATGGATCACCGCCCACACCGTTGGCGGGTCCGGCTGGGTGAGCAGCTGTTGGTGGCGTACGCGGGCTTCGACCGCTGAGGCGACGTCGTCGGGGTTGCGGATGAGGGTCGCGTGGGAGACGGCCGCGGCGTAGGCCTCGGTCTGGAACAGGCCGGGGATGTACTGCGGCTCGAAGATGCGGATGCCGGTCGCCCCGGCCTCGTAGGAGATGTAGGGGCCACCGATGGCGTCCCCGTACCTGTTCCACCAGCCGCTTTCCCGGGACTGGCGGACCAGGGTGAGGATGGCCTCCCGCTCTGCGGAGTCCGTGACGCCGTACAGGTCGAGCAGTACGCGGATGTCCGTCACCGCGGGTTTCTTCGACCGGCCGGTCTCGATGTTCGAGACCTTCGTGCTCGACCACTCGAGGTCGTCCGCGACCTGCTCGATGGTCTTGCCCGTGGCCAACCGTTTCGCGCGCATCTGTGCTGATAGCTGGCGCCTGGCCACGGATGGGCTGCTCACATCGACCTCCTCAGGGGACGTCGCTGATGGTACCGCCGATGAGTTAGAAACGGACATTTCGCAACTCCTTAGCGTGATGGTGCTGACAACTTATCGCTAAGAAGGGCTTGCGAATTAAAAATTTCAGTTGGAGTATGGGGCTCAGTACTTCATCCACCCGCCGCCCATCCAGCGGCATCCGTACTGAGGAGGCGCCCCGTGCGCTACCTGCTTCTCGTCGCATCCGCGGCCTGTCTCGTCGCCAGAGCCGTTGCTCACGCCCTCCGCCGGCGCGCCCACCGCGTGCGCCGCTACGCGGAGGACCTCCCGGCCGCCGCTCCCGGTGCCGTGGTGCTCCAGCTGCCCACGCAGCGGACCGGCCGCCCGGCTCCGGCTCTGCCCCCGGCGCCCCCGCGGATCGGCGGTCGCCACCGCGCGCCGGAGCCCCTGGACCTGTTCGCCGCCCGCGACCCGCGCGCCCGCGCCCAGCGCCGCGCCCTCGTCGTCCTGGGCGCCATCGGCCACCACCAGCGCGACCAGCTCGAGGCGGTGGCGGCATGAGCACCCGGTGGATCTGCGGCGCTGAACGCCTCACCCCCAGCAGCACCCTCCGCCGGTGCGTGCTGGACCCGCACCACGCCGGACACCACCAGGACGAGGGCGGAGAGACGTGGGTGCCGCCCGAGGTCGTCCTCAAGAGGCTCCGCGCCGCCTACGGGCAGACGCACCGGATCGCGTGGACCGGCCGGATGTGGATCGCAACGAACCGGGACCCGGACGCCCCGTGGCGGTCCGAGGTGGAGCCCACCCCGGAGCAGCTGGAGACCCGGCTCCGCGACCGGCAGGGCGTGGCCCCCGAGACCACTCCGCCCGCGCCGTAGACCCCCCACCACACCACGGCACACGAGAGAGAGGACACGCAGATGGACATCCGATTGGGGGCGCTGCTCGGTGAGATCAGCGCCGCCCTGGCCGACATCCCGGCGGACGCCCCCGCCTCCTACATCGGGGCCCGCGACCGGGCGCTCGTCCGCGCCCTGGACCTGGTCGTCGATGAGGGCGCGGACCCGGAGATCGTCCTCCCGGAGCTGATGGCGGCCCTCGAGGCGGCGTCCACGCCGCCGCTGGCTGCTCTCGAGCGGGGCGTGACCGACGACGCCCTCCGCGCGCTGCTGGGGCACGACTAGACCGCTCTCCCCGCCCTCCGTCCGAGCTGCGGGTGGGGAGAGCCCAAGAAGTCGCCCCCCGGTGCTTGCCGGGGGGCGACGGCCCGGGATCGCGGCGGCCACCGCCCCGGGCCACGGAATCACCGATACGAGGAAGGGTACGGATGCAGACCACCACGGTCGAGGGACCGAAGTCCTGGCACAAGAGCACGTACAGCCAGGGCGTCACGAACTGTGTGGAGGTCGCGGAGGGGCCGACCACGGCCGTCCGCGACACCCAGAACCGGGAGCTGGGGCACCTCGTGTTCCCCGGCGGCGAGTGGGCCGCGCTCCTGAAGGCGGCCGCCTGATGGGCAAGAAGCGCGACGAGGACGACGAGAAGACGAAGGAACTCCTCCGCACCCTCGGGAAGGCCGCGCAGGCATCCCGGGACGGCGACGAGGACGCTCTCGGGCGCGCCGTAGCCGACGCCCGCCGTCAGGCCCGGGATCTGGGCTACCCGGAGGAGTGACCAGACCCCCGTCTCCGCCCCTGGGGAGGGACACGGAGACGGGCACGGGCCGCCGGGGGTTGGAGGACCCCCGGCGGCCCACCACAGACCCCCGCTCTGGTCCCTGAGGAGGGAGACGGGGCGGGCGCGGGAGTAGGGACCCCGCACCACGGGGCCGCCGGATGGGTGCCGGCGGCCCCACCATTCGGCCACACGGCATCACGTACAGCTACACGGGGGACACATGGCGCCGCTCCGCCATATGCGATTTCAGCTCGACCTGTGGATGGACGAGCAGCAGGAGGCCCGGTACCGGGCCGACCGGACTCTCCGGCCCGAGGACGACGTCCGGCCGGATACGGCCACGCGGGTCTTGGAGGAGGTCGACGGCCTGGGCCAGCTGAACGGGTGGTGGCACGCCGAGATTCGCACTCGGTGAGTCTGGCGGCCCCCGTCGCGCGCCAGCGGCGGGGGTTCCCCCTGGGGCTTGTATGTATCGATCGATACATGTACTGTTCAATACATGGACAGGGAGCAAGAAGCCCTCGAAGCAGAGCTCGAAAACTACGCCCGCGTGATCGCCGGACGTGACAGCCTCATCGTCAGAGCCCGACGCGCCGGCATCACCAAGCACCGCATCCACAAGGTCACCGGAATCAGCCGGTCCACCATCGACCGCGTACTCGACAAGGAGTTCCCTATGTACACCTGTGACATCTGCGGATTCAAGAGCCGTCGCCCGCTCATCGAGGGCCCGCTCGGCACCTGCTACCGGTGCCCTGCCCGCACCCAGCACATCGCCGCGACGGACGGTCCCCTCCCGGGGCACGCCCTGTGCGAGGCCATTCCCGTGTACGACGGGCAGGGCCGCGACGACGCCCCGGCCTGCCCCGTGTGCGTCCACGCCCAGGAGACCGGCGTGGACCCGCTCCGGCACCGCGACATGGTGTTCCTGGGATTCGTGATCACGACCCGCCCCGAGCTGTGGAAGCACACCCCGCACGACAGTCTGCTGTGGGAGACCGAGCGTGGTCGCCGCCTGGTCCGCGACGGCTACCTCGTCGACCACGGGGAGACGTTCGAGGCCACCGACAGCGGCCGGGCCCTGTGCGAGGCCTACGAGGAGGCGTGGAGGGGCACTCCGCAGGCCAACGCCAACCACTCGATCGCGATTGCGATGGGTCTCCGCGCCGTCGAGCCCGCACGCGGCTAACCCCCTGCTCCCCGCCCACCCGGGCGGAACCAACCCGAGAGGACACCATGGACAACCCGTTCACACTGCACGTCGCCCGACGCCCCGAACACGTGCAAGTTGCCGAGATCACCGCCGAGACCATTCCCGCCCTGTTGGAACACCTGGCTTCGGTAGGGGTCGAAGCCACGGCCACCCTGCCCGAGACGCCCGAGGACACTTACTGCGTGCTCCGGTGGACCTCCCCGGACCCGGACGGGAAGCCGCGCCGGTACGTGGCTTCGGTGGGCTTCTGCATCGTCCGTCTCCCCGACGGCCGGTTCATCCGCATGAGCCGTGACGCGCTGGCCGACTACTACACCCCCACTGCGGCCGCGGTCGATCTCGCGACGCTGCCCCTCATCGACTGACCGACCTGAGAACCGGCCCACCCCGCCCATCCTGTGGGCGGGCCCCCAGCCCCGCGCACGCGGGGATGCCGCCCACCCCGGGGCGGACCCGAACCCCCTGAACGGAGCACCCTGTGCAGTACGTCGCCCTCATGTCCGCTGTCCGCCTCGCCGGGAACCCCGAGAACCACATCGTCGCCGTCCACACCTGGGAGGACGGCGACCTCGGGACCCAGGTCACTTCTGATATCGACACCCACATCCCCCACGCCGACGAGACCCTCCACACCGCCCAGACCTGCGCGAAGCTGGCGCTGGCCGCCCAGGGGTGGAGGGTCACCGGGGAGTGGGTCCTGTCCGGCAACGGCTGGTACGCCGACGCCCTCGACGCCCGCCGGGTCACCCCCGACCACATCCGGGACCTGTACGACGCCCAGGCCGACCGGGAGCCCTCCGCCATCGGCCTGTCGGACCTCCGGTACATGGTCCTGGCGGACTCCGGCGACGGGGAGGTGTCCCCCGTCGTCGCGGACACCGCCCAGGAACAGGGCTGGGAGGTCCTGTACTCCGCTGAGGTGCTGATCGGGTGGCTCGACGGGACCGAGCTGACCGACGCCGACGCTGAGGCGATCGCGGCGGAGATCAACACGAATCTCCTGAACCGCTGACACAGCCGACTCCGCCGGGTTATGGTGGAGCCAATCCCCTCGGGGAGCGCCCGCACAGGCGGGTATGGACCAACTAACAGGTAGATCTACCTGTTCAGGTCATATGTCCCGCGCACGCGGGAATGGGCCACTACGCCGTTTCACGGTGAAGACCCAAGCAGTACGCCCCCGCGCACGCGGGGATGGACCGCGAATGTTCTGGAAGGCGGGGGAAACCCTCCACCCAGAAGGTCCCTTTGCTCCGCGCACGCGGAGATGAGAACCCCGCCCGAGGGCGGGGTTTCTGCTTCCCCCAGGAACGCGAAAAGCGCCCCGCCTCCCAGTACGGGAGGCGGGGCGCTGTGCTGCTCAGAGGTTCGTCACCCGGAGCGGCCCGTAGATCGCGGTCCGCCGGGTCCCGGCCCGGACCACGTCGAGCCGCCACACGAGATCCCCGGGCGTCGCCAGGTAGCCGCGGTTGATCATCGCCAGGGCCAGGCCCTGGGCGGCGTTCACGACGGTGATCTCCCCCGTCGTGGTGGACAGGATCACCGTTGCCGGGTCGGTGTCGAGCTGGTCGACGGTGTCCTTGATGACCAGCTCGAGTACGGCGTCGGTGAGGTCGTAGGCGGTCCCGGCGTCCGGGTCGGTGATGCTGAGGTCGATCTCCTCGTCGTTCCACTCGTAGACGGTCAAGGTCTGGTGTGTCGCCACGGCGTCACCTCCTGCTCGCGGTGCCGTCGATGCGGCTGGTCGGGTGTGCGGCTCCACCGAGGCGGCCGGACGGCCGCGCGGTCCCCTCCGGCTGGTGCACGATGCGGGCGACGGCCTGCACCGGCGGTACCGGCTCGATCAGCTGGTGCGCCTCGGTGGTGAGCGCCAGCTGCGCGATGGCGGAGCCCGCGGTGTGCTTGGTGCCCTGCACGGTGCCGACAACGCCGAGCTGCGCGACGGCCTGGCCGAAGGCATGCTTCGTGCCGTCCGCCTCGGTGATGGTCCCGAGCGACGCGACCGCTTCACCCGCGCCGGCCTTGGCCCCGTCGACGACCCCGGACGCCCCGAGGACCGCCAGGGCGTTGCCGCCGCGGCCGCCGGACGGCGACGCCAACGCCCCGAGGGCCGCCACCGCTTCACCGGCAGCGTGCTTGGTGCCCGAGGCCGGGGTGAGCAGCGCCCCCAGGGCGGCGACCGCATCACCGCCCGGGAGTGCCGCGGGCCCGAGCGGGCCGGAGTCCGACACCGCCACGTGGGACAGGTACAGCGGCGGCGGGGTCGGCTGAGCCTTGAGTACCCAGATGGCCAGGTCCATGGCCGCGCCGGTCTCCGGACCGATCTCGCCGTCCGCCGGGACCAGGCCGTAGGCCAGTTGGAAGCTCTGCACCGCGGTGGCGGTGCCGGGCCCGTACTGGCCGTCCGCGCCGCCCGGCGCCAGGTATCCGAGGTCGATGAGCTGCTGTTGGCGGAACGACACCTGGCCGCCGGTGGTGGCGTCGGTGGCGCCCTGCTGGAGCAGGACTCCGCGCCGGTACCGGTACCCGGTCACCTCGAGGGACCGGCCGACGTCCCGGTTCAACCAGGTGTGGACGCGGGCGCCGGTGGTGGAGTGCCCGGGGTAGATGCGGCTGATCAGGTCCGTGCCGGTGTACTCCAGCTCGATCCGCCACCACTGCCCGGTGGCCACGGCCGATCCGGTCTCGGTGTCCCAGTTGATCGCCGCTGACGCGAGCCCGGACGGCTGGAGGCGCGTCCCGGCGTTGCCGGCGGCGGTCGCGTGGGTGACGTACCCGAGGCCCGTCCCTGGGAAATGGACGTGCCAGCGGACTTCGTTGATGCCGTACCCGGCGTCCTGTAGCGGCGGCATCCAGGCGTACCAGCGCGCCCACCACGGGCCCGTGGCGGGCAGGGCGATGGGTCCGAGGCGGGGTGTGTCGCCCCGGTGGTAGCCGGTGGACAGCTGCACGGTGGTGAGGCCGTGCACGGTCTGGGTGGCGGAGTACAGCGCCCTGCTGGGCGAGAGAATGCCGACGGCCCCGGCCCGAGCCGTCCGCGCCAGCGAGGACGCGGACGGCTGGGTTCCGGTGACCCCGGACAGGGAGTTGTTGACCGTGGTCGCCACGGTGGGCCCCTCCCTACGCCGGAGTGATGTCCGACTGGGTCACGCGGACCAGGAGGACCGTGTACGTGCCCGCCGCCCCGTAGCTCTCCGGGGTGGACAACTTGATGGAGCCTTGCCATACGGGGGTGCCGGAGGCGTCCCACAGGCCCAGGTGGGTCACGGTGTGGCCGCCGGGGATGTCGAAGGTGATCTGCGCGGCGGCGTCGATCTGTCCGCCGCTGGCGGGGTCCCAGGTGATCGGCTGGCGGGCGTAGGTGCCGCCGGTGACTTCGCCGGTGCCGGTGGTGCCGCCGTCGGTGGTGTGCATGGACGCGGTGACGGCGCCAGCAACGAGACCTTCGAGGGTCCTGTCGAGGGCGACGGTCTGAAACGCCATCGGGGCTACGCCTCCTCGGTGTCGTCGCGGCGGGTGTGCGGGGCCAGGTACGCGGCCACCAGGGCGGCCAGGTACACGAACCCGTGGGCGACCGCCTCCGGCATGTCGAGGCCGGCCAGGGACGCGAGCCAGACGAGGACCAGGGCGACGCCACCGGCGCCGCCCGCGGCCGTCACCTTCTTCTCCGGCAGGTAGCGCGCGGGGTCGCGCGGGGTCGCGTGCATCAGGCCCCCTTCAGCTTCACGGTGCCGCTGATCTCGGCAGTCGCGGGGAGAGCGCCCCCACCCCCGCCGCCCGCGATGAGCTTCCGGGCCTCCGCGATGGCGACGGCCTGGATGAGGTGCGCGTAGGCGGTGCCGGTGATGCTGCTCGCGTTCGTGACCGAGGAGCCGACGCTGTGGCGGAGCGCGAGCATCATCTCCGACGTCGCGGGCCCCCACTCGCCGTCGCAGCCGTAGGGCGCCAAGTACGAGCCGAAGCCCGCGAAGGTCCCGAGCCGCTGCACGGCGATGACCTCCTCCTTCTTGCCGGTGGCCTTGCCGTCGCCTTCGCGAAGTCCGATCAAGGGATTGTCTCCTTCTGTGCTGATGGCGCCGGGCGCCTGGGTGAAAGTGCCGTCCTTGACGAGCGCGTAGGCGCGGTCGCCGGGGCAGCTGGTGGCGATGAAGTCGCGGTGGCCCAGGACCTTGCCGGACACGCCGTGGTCCTCCATGAGCCACTGGCGGAGCCAGCGGACGGCGTTGATCTGGTCGTCGGTCGGGGTCTCGCCGGGGCCCAGCCCGAGCGTCACCGAGTAGTGCGTGGTGTTGCCGCCCGGCTGGGCGGCCTGCTCCCGGTGGAGCCCCCGGCCCTCCACCACGTGGCCCTGAGGGGTCGCGGCGAAGCTGTACCCGACGTCCCGCCAGTTGCGGGACGGGCCGGTGTGGAAGTCGCGGGTGCGCTGCCAGTAGTCGAGGAAGTCGTCGAGGTCGCCGTTGACGAGCCCCTGGTCGCTGCCGTCGTAGTGGACGACGAGACCGGACTTCGGGTCGGCGTAGGCGGCCGGGGAGGTGGCGGACCACCCGAGGTCCTCCCGGCTGATGTAGAGCGGTGGTCGGGGCATGGCGCCTCCTGGCATGGGAAAGCCCCCGGCCGGGCGGCACGGGGGCGGGCGGGTGGGTTGTGGGCTACGTGGCGAGCAGCTGGAGCGCGAGCAGCACCGCGCCGACGAGGAGAGAGAACCCGGCGGTGATCACCGCGGCCCGCACCATCCGGCGGTCCGCGGCCCGGCGGTCCTCCGCTGCCTTCTCCGCGGCCTCCTCCGTGGCCTCCTTCTGCTTCGCGTCCGCGCGGAGCTCCGCGACCTCCGACCCGAGGCGGGCTATCCGCTCCTCCGTGAGGCGCTTGTCGGCCTCGTAGACGTCGGAGGACACGCGGCCGCCGATCTCACGGCGGAGGTCGTCGAATCCCTTGCGCATCTCCTCGCGCATCAGGGTCAACAGCTCTCCCAAGTGCGCATAGTTCGGGGTGGGTGTGGTCATGGGGTTCCGGGTCTTCTAGATGGGCGCCGTCGACGACAGCACCGGGCGAGTGATCTGACGAGTCCGCGCGTCCAGCTGGTCGGCCAGGTCCCGCGCGTACATCGGCGCCCCCCGCGGGGAGGTGTCGCCGCCCTCCCGCGGCCCCTCGAGGAGGAGGGTCACCCGCTCGGGCTGGCCCCGGTCCGGGGCAGCGATCTCCATCCCGATCACGCGGCGGATCTCGTCGAAGGTCGGCGCCCCGTTCGCGTCGAGGGGCCACCAGTCGTTGACCAGGGTCAGCCGGGCGCGCTCCCCGAGCCGGTCGGGGGTGAGCGTCGGGGACTCCCCGAGCCGCACGTCGACCTGTAGGGAGTGCTGGGCGCCGGCGCGGTGGGCCGCCCACCAGGCGGCGTAGTCCCCGAGGGTGGAGCCGCTGGTCACCGTGGGGTAGTCGCGGGTCTCCTCGAGCTGGGCCCACCCGGCGGACCGGTGGTCCTGGGAGAACACCTGGAACACGGACCGGTACCCGTTGCCGTCTGCGGCGTCGCCGCGGGCGGTGTAATGGGTGCCGGTGCCGGTGGCGTCCACGCTGTGCGACCAGGACAGGACGTTGCCGGGCTGGGCGAACACGTGCGTGCGCGCGGTGTTCCCGAGGAGCGGGGCGACGTAGAACTCCCGCACCCTCGCGCCGGAGGCGTTCGGGTAGGTGCGGACGTACCACTCGGGTCCGCCGATCACCTCCGACAGCTGCTCGAGGCGTTCCCCGACCGTCGCCAGGTCGTGCCCGGAGTACGTCCGGTCACGGAGCACACCGGAGGTGGCCGGGCCGCCCCCGATGATGCCCAGCTGCAACGCGCCGCCGCTGGTCTGGGCCTGCTTGCGGCGGACGATCTCCCGGGCAATGAACAGCTGGTCCTGCTGCACGTAGGTCTGCGTGGAGTCGATCTGTACGCGGTGGAACCACGACTCCAGCGACTCGCCGGACAGCTCCGCCGTGATGCGGCCGCGGTCGTCGGACGACACCCGGCCGCGCCAGATGATGTACGACCCCCACAGCTGGCCGTTGCGCCAGACGTGGCAGATGGTCCGGCCGGGCCCCGTGCTGATGTCGTCCTCTCGGGGCGGGAGGATGCGGGCGACCTGCTGTGCGGTGGTGCGGTTGGTGATCGGCACCCGCGCGGAGAACGGGCCGGGCTGCACGATCCGGCGCCCGTAGCGGACGCCGCTGAGGGCCAGGTCCGTGATGTGCTGGTCGGTGAGCAGGTCACAGAACTGGTACCGGTACGAGGGCATGGGTCCCTTCCGTTACAGGTAGGCGTGCCGGTAGGTGACGTGCGCGCGGGTGGTGGCGCCGGTGCCGGTCGCGGCCAGGGCCACCGTGGACGTGCCCACGGGGATGGCCAGCGCCTCGACCGGCACGGACCCGGCGGTGAGGGTGCCGGTGATGTCGTCCCCCCACGACGCGGTCACGGTCCCGGCGTGGCAGTCCAGGGTGAGGGACTCCCCGGCGAACATCGTCACGGCGAACCCCACGGACAGGGGCGGGCGGCCGGGCCGGGTCACGGTGATGGTGGGGGTGGTGCAGGGCCCGTAGATGGTGATGGTGGGGCGGCTGGAGGTGGTGCCCTGCTGGGGCGCCGGCCGGGCCGCGCCCGGGACGATGGCCAGGTGCACGGGGTCGGGGTCGTACCGGATCGGGTCCGGGCACGTCCATTGGAGGGTGAACGGCACGTGCCCCAGCCTCGAGTACTTGTCCAGGCTGATGACGCGCAGGGAGACCCGCGCGTCGACGGTGAGGGACTCGCCCAGCACCGTCGCCACCAGCGGCCACAGCGTGTCATCATCGGGCACCGCGCACACCCGGCGGAGGTCCCGCACCCGGTCTCGGATGTCCACGGGCAGGGCCCGGATGCGCCCCGTGACGGTGACGGTCCGGGCCTGCGCGTAGGAGGTGCCCGCCCACGACCCGTGCCGGGCCGGGCGGGGCTCGTCCCCGGAGTCCAAAGGCGGCATGTCCTCCCACCCGTCGAGGCGGAGCAGCTGGTAGACGCTGGGCGGCCCGAGGGTGAGCCCCTGCCACGCGAGACTGTCCGGCAGCATCAGACCCCCCTCCGTGCGCTCACGAGCCCGTACAGGGCCTCTCCGACGTCGTGCGGCGACATGCGCTCGGTGGCGTGGAAGTGCTCCACCCACACCGCCGGGTCCTTGCCGCCCCGGTCCGGGCCGGGGATGCCGTCCGCGGCGGACCGCTGGCCGGGCACCGCCAGGGCGCCGGTCATGCTGTCCGCGATGCCCGCCGCCATCCGGTACGTGGCCGAATCCAGCCGGGCCTGCCCCAGCTGGAGGCCGGCCGCGATGCCCTCGGGAATCCACCGGCCGACCTGGTCACGCATCACGCGAGACGGGGAGGAGATCCCCAGGGCCTCCTTGGCCGACTCCAGCGCGCTCGAGGCGATGCCGCGGAGCTTGCTGTAGAGCCTGCCCGCGGCGCCGGTCACGCCGTTGATCACGCCCTGGATCATGTCCCGGCCGACCGACGACCAGGAGGACAGCTTCGAGCGGACCGTGGAAAGCGCCTGGCTGAAAAGGCTCGTGATCTTGGATTTCATCCACGACCACGCTGCGGACGTGGCGTTTTTCAGTCCATTCCACGCGCCGACGATCCCGGACCAGATGTTGTTGGCCGTGGACTTCACGGAGCCCCAGGCGGAATTCCAAATCCCCTGGATGAATTTCAGGGTGGCGGAAAGGCCGTTCGAGATGATCTTGATGGCTCCGCCGATGATGCCCTTGAGGGCTTCCCAGATTCCGGCGCCGATTTGCTTGACGCCATTCCAGGCGCGATCCCAGTCCCCGGTGATGAGCCCGAGGACGGTATTTAGGATTCCCTTGATGACTTCGAGGCCGCCCGAGACGATCCCGGAAATGATCTCCCAGAGTCCCTCTAGGATTCCGATGATCTCGGTGCCGAAGTTCTCCCAAATCCAGGTGAGGAATTCTGCTGCCTTGGAGAGGATTTCCCCGATCAGCTCCCCGCCGAGGCTGAAGATCTCGCCCAGCTGGGACCACCACTCGCGGATGGTCTCGAGGATGTCGGAGGAGGCCAGGGCCTCCCACAGGTCCTCTAGGATCGGCTGGAGCGCCTCCCAGAGCTCCTCCGCCCCGCCTCGGATGTACTCCCACGCCGACGACAGCGAGCCCGCCATTTCCATGATGGCGTCCCGGAATCCCCCGGCCTTTCCGGCGGTGTCGGTAAGGGTCGTCCCGAGGAGGACCATGGGGGAGAGCAGCCCTAGGAGGCCGCCCGGGATGTTCTCATTGATCCAGACGTAGGCGATGCTGAGCCAGTCGACCAATTTAATGATCTTGCCGACCAGGTCGATCGCACCGGTGATGATCCCGGCGAAAGGCTCCGGGTTCTCCTTGATGGTCCCGAAGAGGTCCGAAAGGGATTCCCAAATTCCCCCTAGGGATTCCTCCAGGTCTGGGCCGAGTGCTCCGAGGAGGGAGTTGAAAGCCTCGGTGGCTTCATCAATGACCGGGCCCGCGCCCTCGAAGGCCCCGAAAAGGAGTTCCGAGAATTCGGAAAGGACCGGCGCCATTTCCGCAAAAGCGGATTCGAGATGCGGGGAAAGGGAGTCAAAAAGGCCTTGCAGGTCCCCGGCGACGTCGACCAGGGTCCCTTGCAGGGGTTCGGCCATCCGCTTCAGGTCGCGGACGACGTTGTCCTTCAGGTCCGAGAACGCGTCCTGGACCTCCTGGGCCTGGGCGGCCGCGGCCAGGCCCACACCGGCGATGGCACCGCCGAACGCGAGCGCGAGCCCGAGCCCGACCGTGGCGCCGAGCAGGGGCAGCGCCGCCAGGGCCACGCCCACCACGCCAACCATCACCCACACGTTCGACGAGATCGCGCCGAACGCCTTCGTGAGCCCGCTGCTGAGGCCCCCGCCGGCATCGGCCCCGGCGCTCATCAGCCGCGGCCGCTCCCCGCGGATCGCGCCCAGGAGGCCGTTCCCGAACCCCTGGCCCGAGCGGGCCCCGGCGCCGGAGGCGTCGATGTCGTCGAGCGCGTCCTCGATGCGGTTGGCGGCGACGCGCGCCTCCGCGGCCGCACCGGCGAGTCCTCTGCTGTACCCCCGGTCCTCGAGGTCCATGGTGGCGACCAGTTCGCCCACGTTCATCGCCAAGGGGGTTCACCCCCCTCGGGTCATCACGTGGCGCCTGGGCGCCTCACAGGTTGCGGAGCAGGTCCCGGGCGGCTTCGCCGTCGACGACCTGGTCGGGTTCCTTCTCGAGCAGCCGCCAGAACACGGTGTCTCTGGGCATCGCCAAGACGAGGGCGTGGAACTGGCGGACGGTCATGTCCGCGAGCGCTTCCGCTTGGATCCCTTGCGCGAGCGCCCAGCCTTCGAGCGCCCACCAGTACTTTCGGAGGCACCGCTCGAAGCGCCCTTCGCGCGGAGCGCCTTCTCCCGGAGCAGACGCTCCGGGGCTTTTCCCGTGGTCACCGCCTCGTAGGCGTCCCGCCAGGTGATCGGGGATCCGCCGGCGCGGGCGATGCCCCACGCCATGACCACCGCGAGGCGCTGGTAGGTCATCCCGGCGTCGTACCAGCGCTGGAAGGACCCCTCCCCGAACAGGTCGTCGAGGGCGGCGGCGATCTCCTCGTCGGAGACCTCGACCAGGTCCAGGCGCTCGATGCGCCGCTTGGTGCGCAGGGTGACGGTCCGGGGGGAGGGCACCCGGACCCGGACACCGAGGATGGTCTCGGTCTCCTCCTGGGCCTCGACCTCCGCCCAGAACTCGTCATGGCTCTGGTTCTCAGCGGCGCGTTCGGCCGCGGCCTCCGCCGCGTCGGTGTCGGCGTGCAGCCGGGCGGCCTCCGCGAGGGCCTCCTCGACGTTCATCAGAGCACCGCCACGGTGGTGCTGGGCCCGGACCGGCTCAGGGTGGCGTTGAAGCTGGTGTTTTCGTTGTGGTTGCCGCCCTGTTCTCCCACGCTGGTGGTGGCGTCCCAGACGGTCCACTCGGTGTCCATCGGGTACCTGAACCGGTACATGGCGTGGCTCTCGATGCCGAACTTGCCGCTCGCGTTGGCCGTGACGAGGGCCTGCCCCGGCTCGAGGGCGCCGGTCGTGTCGTCCTTGACGAGACGGCCCTCGAGGGTGAGGGTGGCGCCCTCCTGCATCTTGTCCTGGGAGTAGAAGCCGTTCGACTCCATGGTCGTGGTGTCGACGAACTCCTCGTTCTCCGCCCGGTTCACGGTCACGGTGAGCTTTCCGCCGACCTCGGTCCACACGGGGGTGGTGGCGCCGTCGCTGACTTCGAGGATGATGCTCCGCGCGGGCACCTGGTGCAGGACCATCGCGGACCTCCTTTGCAGGGTGGGGCCCCGCGCGGGCGGGGCCAGGGGTGGGTGTGGTTCAGAATCCGGGCCGGGCCGTCGTGGGGCGCTCCAGCACCAGGCGGACGTTCACCGTCCACTCGTGCCGGCCGTTCTCGTCCCGGCCGATGTAGGCCGGAGCGCCGCCCTGGCAGACGGCCATCTGGAGCCAGGTGCCGCCCGGGAGCGCCCGGTACATGAGCCCGTTGAGGGCGTCGTAGGCGGCCTGGGCCAGGGCCTCCCCCGGGGCGGGGTTGTCCTTGGTGCCGCGGATGCGCAGCTGCACGCGGACGTCGTCCTCGGGCAGGCCGCCCAGGGCGTCGGCGCCGTCCCCATACAGGGCGATGGCCAAAGCGACGTCAGGAGCGAGCGGTAGGGACGTGGCGAACAGGTTCCCGCCAGCGCTCCCGTCGAGCCGGTACTCGCCGACGCCCAGCTCGTCCAGGAGGAGGCCGATCTCGTCGGTCAGGGTCACGGCCCGAGCGCCTCCCTCACCTGGGCGGCCACGATCTCGAGGAGGGTCTCCCGCTCCCGGTTGAACGGGTCCTCCAAGTACTTCGCCTTCCGGCCCGGGTCGTGCCGCCAGGTGAGTTCCTCGTGCTGTCTCCTGGCGTACACGGTGTCGAAGTACACGGCGCCCTCCCGGCCCCGCACCACGGCGGTACCGGACCGCTCGAGGGTGCCCTCCTCGAGGGGGGCCTCCTTGCGGGACTCCCCGAGGAGGTGCTCCATCGCGAGCCCGAGGCCCTTCTCCGCGGCCTTGAGGGCTTCGCGGCGGGCGTCGTCGCCGTCCCACTTCAGTCGAACGCTGCTGCTCATGTGAGGCTCACCTCCAGATGGGACGGGACAGGGAGCTTGCGGCCGTCGTAGCGGACCGTCGTGATGACGGTCGGGGTGGTGCCGTCCGGGAGGCCCACGCGGGACCCGGCCGGGAAGTGGTCGGCGTCGGCCAGGCGCACGCGGAGGGTCGTGGTCGAGACGACCTCGTCCCCCTCGGTGCGGGTGACCTTCCGCCGCCCGGCCTCCATCAGGGCCCGGACGGTGACCGGCGGCCCGTACACGGGCCCGTGCGCTCCCGCGCCCGTGTACGGCTCGACGGTGATGTCCCACCCCATGCGGCGGAGCAGGGCTCCGGGGATGGTGCCGGGCATCAGCACCACCACCCGGGCGGGCCGGTGCGCGGCCCGTGGCCGGTCAACCCGGCCTGCTGGAGGATCAGGTAGGACTGCTCCGGCAGGCCCGCGCGGGCGGCCGCGGCCGCGGTGGCGGAGGCCTGGCCCCCGCCGGCGCCGCCGGTGCGGCCCCCGCCCAGCGAGATCGGACCGGCCGCGACCGAAGTCCACGCCCGGGGGTCCCCGATCCCGCCGTCCTGCTCGCTGCCGTCCATGCCGTTGTCCGCCCACCACGCACAGAGTTCGAGGGTGGCGTCGCGGAGGGCGGCGGCGGTGTCCGGTTCGGTGCGGTCGTAGATGGCGGACAGCAGGGCGCCCCGCACGCGGCGGGACGCCCGGTTGAGCATCCGCTCGGGGTTGTCGACCGGCTCGTCGAGGTAGGCGTTGAGCTCGGTCACGGTGGCGTAGGGGTCCACGCGCTCACCCCCCGCCGTTGGTGTCCTCGGGCTGCTCGTCGGCCGGGGCCAGGGCGGCGGGCTCCTCGACCAGGTACCAGCCGTCCGCCTCCCGGGCCTTCTCCCGGGCCATCGCCTGGAGGCCGATGCGGGTGTCCTCGAGGGACTTGGGGACGGTGCGGACCCGCTCGACGACCTGGCCGCCCTTGCGGTGTTCGTAGAAGGCCATCAGGCGTCACCCCCGTCCGCGGGCGCGTACCGCTCCACGAGCTGGTCGCGGGTGGCGGCCTCCGCCTCCTCCTCGGGCATGCCCTGGGCGACGGCGTAGGCGAGCCAGTCGGCCTTGCTGGCGGACTTCGCCGGCCGGGCGGGCGGCTGCTCGCCGCCGCCCTGGCCGCCGTCCTCCTCGGGGGCCTGCTCGACCGCCTCGACCTTGTAGCGGTGGCGGTGGAAGTACGCGAGCACCCCCTCGTCGGAGGTCTCGCCCACCCCGTTCGCCAGGGCCACCCCGGCGACGACGCCCGTGTACCCGGGCACCGGGGCCGTGATCTTGTGCAGGGTCATGGGTTAGGCCACCTTCACGTTGCGCAGGACGGCCGCGGCCTTGGTCGACTTCAGGGCGACCGCCACGGGACCGAGTTCGACCTCACCGAGCTTGACCGCGCCCGCGGTGGAGAAGTCCGGCGGCCACTGGCGGATGCGGACCCCGCCGGTGGTGGACACGCCGTGGAAGCCGCTCATGTCCACGCGGTAGGCGTAGAGGTCGGTGAGGCCGGTCTCGGCGGTGCCGCCCACGGTTCGGCCCTCGACCGGGATGATCGGGGAGTTGCTGCCGGCCTTGTCGCCCGGGTCCGCGAAGATGGCGCCGCCGTAGGACTCCCGCACGACGGGTCGGCCGAACTGGTCGACGAGGCCGTCGACGGGGTTGCGGACGTACATGCCGGTCCGGCGCACGATGGCGCGGATCTTCGCGAGCGCGGCCCGGTTCCCGAGGATGACGGTCGGCATGCCGTCGAGCAGCCCGAGCCACTCGTCGAGGGTGTCGAGGGCCTTGTGCTTCACCGAGGCGTCGGTGTCCAGGTCCGACCAGTCGGTGACGGAGGTCGCCCCGAACTCCGTGGTGGAGCCGGTGAGGGCCTTGTCGAGGCCGTCGAACCCGTTCGCGTCCACGGCGGTGTCACCGTTGATGACGAGGTCCTGGAACTGGGTGCGGGTCGCCTTGATCTTCTGGCTCATGTTCAGCTCGACGGCGCCGCTGGCCGCGGGGCCGATCTCCCCGACGATGCGGTCGACCTCGAAGCTTCCACCCATGACCGCGAGGTCGGTGGTGTACCGCTCGGTGGTGACGTTCTGCGGGGTGTACTCGCTGTTGATGGCGCGGGTGGAGGCGGTGGGCTGGGTGATCAGGCGCCGGTACCCGTAGGTGAGGGTCGCGCCGCCCCCGGACGGGTTGACCGCGTCGTCCCAGATCAGGGTGTCCAGGATCGTCGATTCCTTGCGGAACTCGTCGATGACGGCCAGGTCCACGGCGTCGGTGGTGTTGTTCTTCGCTTCCGCGAGAGTGACGGGCATCGGGTGCCCTCCTTACTTCTTGGCGTAGTGGGAGCGGAGGGCCGCGCCCAGCCCCTTGGGCTGGTCGGGGGCGCCGGGCCTGCCGGTGCCGTCGCTGCCTCCGCGGGTGCCGCCGGGCGCCTGGCCGCTGGCGTAGTGGGGGTGGTCGGCGACCGCCTTCTTGATGGCGTCGGAGACCTGCTTGTCGTAGTCGGCCGCGGCCGGGTCGAGCTTGCCGACGGCGTCCATGAAGGACCGGGAGTCGGTGAGCGCGACCGGGTTCGCACCGTGCTTGCCCGCGGCCCGGTAGACCGCGAGTTCGGTCGTGGCCGCGGCGAGCCTGGCCGCGGTCCCGTCGTCGGTGGCCGGTGCCTGGCCACGCTGCTGGCCGGGCGCCTGGCCCTGGCCGTCCTGCTGGCCGGTGTCCTGCTGGCCACCGGCGCCGCCCTGGCCACGCTGCTTCAGCTGGCGGTTCTCCTCGCGGAGGTTCTCCACCAGGCGCTGAAGGCGCGCGGGGTCGAGCGGCTGTCCGTCCGGGCCGACCGGCGGCGCCTGGCCGCCCGGCTGCTGCCCGGCCTGCTGCTGGCCACCGGCCGCGCCCGGCTGGCCAGCACCCTGGCCACCGTCGCCACCGGCCTGGCCAGCGCCCTGGCCACCCTGGCCGACACCGGCCGTGCCGCCCTGGCCGTCGCCGCCGGACCCGGACTCGTCGCCCCCGAGCTGGGGCCAGACGATCCGGCCGGACGGCAGCACACCGAGCGCCCGAAGGCCGGTGCGCGGGTGGCGGGGAAGTTCGATGGACATGCGTCGCCTCCTGGGCGTGGGAAAGCCCGCGGCGCCTGTCCGCGGGCATGAGAAAGCCCCGCACCGGGGGCCGGTACGGGGCGGGTCAGAAGAGGGTCAGGCGGGGGGCGCCCCAGTCTCAGGGTCGAGGCCGAAGATGCCGCGCGCCCGCGCGTGGAACTCCTGCTCGGCGTCGGCCGGCGGGTTCACGTCGAGGTAGTGGAGGTTGTAGTCGGAGACCTGGCGCCGCTCCGGGGCGTCCGGCCGGAACTCGACCTCCCCGTCGAGGTGCTCGGCGGTCCACTCGGCGTGCAGGTCGGACAGGGCGCGGAGCCGATCCACCTGCGCCTGTGAGGGGCGCACGGGACGGGCCCGCCGCCACGAACGGTCTCGGGTCATAGCCACTTCACCCCTTGCCAGTCGGACCCCAGCATGGCGCGCTTACCGATCCAGGACGCATCCCGGCCGGTGTGCTGCGGCTGGCGGCCGCACTGGGACAGCTCATACGCGGTCGGGTAGTCGTCGGACCCGAACGGCTCGTCGTTGAACCGGTCGAGCAGGGCCTCCGCCGCGGCGATCTCGAATTGCAGGCCCGGCCGGTCCGGGTCGTCCGACGCCATCGACGCCAACTCGGTTTCCGCTCTGGCGAGTTCCCGCTCCAGCTGGTTCGCCAGGTCGATGGCGTCGTGCTCGTCCGCCCAGGTGAAGCCCTGCCGCGCCCACGTGTACCCGCCCACGTCGATGTTCGCGTGGACCTCGATCCTCTCAAACCCGCTGTGCCGGTACCAGCGCTCGAGGAACCCGTTCCACGCCTCCGCGAACCCCTGGCCGCGGACCGACCGGTCGAGGTTCAGATAGTCGTGGATGGCGTACAGGATGCCGCCGCCCTCCCGGCGGAAGGTCCGCTCCACCGTCCCGACGTAGGTGTCGTTCTGGCTGTGGATGTCGGCGGAGAACTGGGTCTCGTCCTCGTTGATGTCGGTGCTGCTGATGGCGATGGTGAACCCGTTGTAGTCGCGGCTCTCGAGGACGTCGGTGAGGGCGTCGCGGATCTCGTCCTCACGGTTGAGGGCGTCGTCGTAGTCGTCGGGGATGAGGTCCCCGAGCCGGATGAACCCGGGCCCCAGGGGCGCGGATCGCGCCTGCTGGGCGGCGGACCGGGCGGCCTGCCGGGCGGCCTCCAGCTGTTGCCGGTGGGCCTCCTCCGCAGGGTTCGGGGCGGGGTTGACGGCCAGGAGCGGCCCGGCCTGGCGGGGCTGGTCGGCCGCGCGTACCCCGCCGGCGGGGTTGAACAGGTCCGGCTGCACGTCCGGACCCAGCGGGGTCGCCGGGTTGGAGGTGTCGCCGCCGGGCGGGGTGGAGCCCGCGCCGATCTGCTCCCGGTACCGGAGCCGCTTGAGCTCCGGGTGGTCGTCGAGGTGCTTGCGCATCTCGCGCTGCCAGTCGAGGACCTTCCGGCGGGCCGCCTTCTTGGCCTCGTCCGTGGTGGCCGCGGCCTCCTGCTCCTTCCACTTCCGGATCTTGCGTTCGATCTCGCGCTGACGCATCCGCGCCTTGTACTGCTCGGGCTGGGCGGTCGCCCGCGGGATCTGGGTGACCCCCGGCAGGTACGCGGACACGCTGTGGCGGCAGTTCGGGTGGAACAGGCCCGCGGCCCTGGCCTCCGCCAGGGTCCCGGCCGGGTGGACCGTCACCCACGCCCGGGGGCGGAGCGGGTTCGGTGCGGCCGTGCCCACGGTGGCCTCACCGCGGAACAGAATCTTGCCCTCCCACGGGCGGCACAGCTGGCACTCCTGGGCGTGGTCGGACACGTACACGTACTTCACGCCCAGGTCCTCGAGCCGGGACGTCTGCCCCTCGACGGCCGCGCGCGCGGACGCCGTCCGGGTCGCCATCTCGACGTAGCTGGACAGCCGCCACCGGCGCCCGGACCGGTCGGTGAACCCCAGGATGCCCCGGTTCACCAGGGCGGCCCACGCGGCCTGTGTGGCGTCCCGCCGGGTCTGGCCGCCGGCCAGCATCCGGGCCGTGGCCCCGGCGATCGCGGACCGGTAGGCGTCGAGCGTGTCCCTCAGGATGTTCTGCACCACCTGGCCGACGTCGCGCACGAGCGCAGCCGCGAGCGCCTGAATCGCGCCCTGCTGGGGCACCAGGTCGCGGGCGGCCTCCGCCGCCTGCGACAGCCCCGACGCCGGGAACCAGGCCGCGGGCAGGTCCGCCACCGCGGCCCGGGTGCCCAGCCGCCAGGCGTCGGCCACGGCCTGGCGGAGCGCCGTCGACCCGTTCCCCGTCAGCGCCGTCTGCACCGCGCCGGCGGCCCGGCGGAGCGACGCGAGCGCGTCGGCCCGGGGCTGGGCGAACGCGGTCGGGGCGCCCGGGTGCTCGCGGAGGTGGTCGCGGATCTCGCGCAGGAGCGCGAGTTCCCCCTCACGGTAGATCGCAGCGACGTTCGCCACGATCTCGTCGACGTCGTCGGGGTTCACACCGGGCACCGGCGGCCACCCCCTGTCCGGCTACTCGCCGTCCTCGGGCTCGTCGCCCTGGTCCTCGTTGTCCTCGAGCCGGTTGGCGGCCAGGCCCTCAGCGGCGCCCATCCACGGGTCGGCGTCGGTGACGGCCGCGCGCTCCCGCTCGATCCGGGCCGCCTCCTCCTGGACCTCGGTGTCGGTCCACTCGGGGTGCTGGCGCTTCACCACCAGCCACGTGCTGATGGCCTCCGCGGCGCGGAGCATCTGAATGGACCGGGCCTCGGATTCCCGGGACGGCCGTTCGGCCGGGGCCATCTCGACCGTGGGCGGGTCGAGGACGTCCACGCCGCTGTCGAACTGGGCGGCGTCGAGGGCAAGCCACGCCTGCGAGATCCGCCTCAGAGCGGTCTTGACGTACATGCCCTTGCGCTCGGTCGTGGTCATCGACGCTTCCTTGCGGTCGACGACCTCCGTCGCGGTGCGCTCTCCCTGCTCGGCCAACCCGAAGGTGCTGGGGCTGTACCCGCAGGACCGGGCGATGGTGGCCAACAGGTCGTCCTTCGTCGCCCGGTGCTCCTCGTGGCGGATCTGGAACTGGGCGACCGTGATCCCGAACCCGGGAGCCTTGGGGTCGACGTTGATCTCGTCGTAGACCTCACGGTCCAGGTCGAAGTACGACCCCTGGCCCTCCCCGAGGGACTCGAGCACACCGGCCGGGACGGCGATGCGGCCCTTGCCGAGCCGGATGTCCCGCATCCAGCTCGTCATCGTCTGGTCGATGGCGTCCATCTCGTCCCACACCGGGGCGGCGTAGTCGGACCGCCCGAGGTACCCGCGGTCACGCCGGTTCGGCCGGATGTTGGGGATGTGGGTCGCCGTCAGCATGCCGATGCCGGTCAACTGTCGGCCCTGGTCGTCGGTGAGCGCGTCGAGGTGGGCGGCGTCGGGGTGCCGGTTGAAAGGCCTCCGGGTCCCGAGGTTCGCGGTCGTGCCTTCGTAGAGGCCGTACTCGATCAGGCCGGCCCCGTCCTCAACGGCGTGCCGCTCCAGCAGCCGGAGCACGACGTCGCCCTCCCGGGACAGCTCCCGCCAGAACGTCACCTCGATCAGGCGGCCGTACCGGATCGTGGGGATGGCCATGTCCCCGGGCCAGACCGTCAGGAGGGCCCGGTCGGGGACGGCCTCCCGGTCCCACACGGTGGCCAGGTAGCAGTCTCCGAGGGCGGCGCACAGCTCGAGGCCCTCGAGGAGGCGCATGTGGAGGCCGCCGTCTTCGGCCAGCTGGTCGAACCGGGTCTGCGCCTGGGCGTTCTCGAACCGGATCGTGGGCGCCTCGCTCGCGAGCAGTCCGGCGGAGGCGGCGGCGATGTCTCCGGCCACGGGGACGTGTACGCGGCGTTCGGGTTCGTCGAGGCGGCGGCTCTGGGCCCACAGGTACGCCTGCACGCTGGGCCGGTCGCGGTCGCGCTTGACGAGGGTGCCGTAGTACTCCGCGAGCTGGTATTTGTCGCCGGTGTACCAGACGTCTGCCTGGCGCATGTCGTCGTATGCGTCGACCAGGTTCTTCGGGGGCCAGGGGGTGTTCTCGTCGGGGAGCGGCACGGGGTCACTCCCTTCGGGTGTTGAGCCGGTTCGCGTGGGCGCGGGCGCGGGCGGGGTCGAGGTGGACGCCCCACGGCGCGATGCGGCGAGAGGGGAGCGCGATCACGTCCCACACGGTGGGGCGGCCGGGTCGGGCGGCGGCCAGGTGGGCGGGGAGCGTGCGCTCCCGCACGGCGTAGCGGGCGGCCATCAGTCGCCGGTCTCGGGGACGTGCCACGTGCCGGCGGGGTAGGCGCGGCCGCCGGTGTGGCAGCGGGCGCCCGGAGCGTCGTCGGCCGGGTCACCGACGCCGTGGAACACGCCCTGGTCGAAGAAGGCCCCGGTCGGGTTGAGCACCGCGAGTCCGACGTGTCCGATGTGATGTCCGGGCGGCCAGTCCTGGTAGGTGTCCACCAAGGTGACGATCGCGGCCCGGCACGCGGACGGGTACCGCTGGGTGCCGTCCGGCAGCACGGGGGAGCCGTGGGACACGTAGTGGACGACGTCGCCCACGCGGGGCGGCCAGTGAGCGGCCATGCTGGGGTGCCTCCTCAGGCGGTGGTGGGGTGTGCGGCGGCGAGCTGGGCGGCGAGCACCTGGCCGACCGCGCGCTCCTCGGGGGAGTCCTCCACCAGGTGGACGACGTCAGCGCCGGTGGCGCGGAGCAAGTCGACGTGCTGGCGGATCTCGTCCCGGTCGGCCGGGCGGAGCCGCTGGGCGCTGTGCAGCTCGATCACGACCAGGGGGCCGCGGGCGCCGCGGAGGTGGCAGGCCCGGTGCGCGGTCCGCACCCGGTGGCGGGGGATGCCGGCCGCGCGGGCGTGCCGGTGGGCGTTCGTGACGCTGCCGGTGATGTAGACGACCGGGGCCGTGGTGGTGTGCAGCAGCCGCATGGCGTGCTGGGCGGCGGCCAGGCCGGGCGGGATCTCGGGCACGCGGGTCTCCTCAGGCGGCGAGTTCGAGAATCGGGAGCTTGAGCGTGGACCGCCACAGCCACGCGGAGCTGTGCAGCCCGTACCGGAGGGCGTCAGCCGAGTGGTCGAACGCCTTGACCGGCTTGTCCTCCCCCTTGGCGGCCGCGTCGTCGTCCCAGGCGTAGGCGGGGAGTTCGGTGATGAGGCCGGTCGCGGACCGGTGGATGCGCAACCGGTCCTGGCCCATCACCGAGGACACGGTGCGGATGCCGTCGAGGACGTCGTTGTCGGCGGTGGCCACGCCGGGGTGCCGGTCGGCCCACAGCTGGGTCATGAACGACGCGGCGGACGGGTCGACATAGGTCTTCTCGGGGCGGACGCCGCGCGCCTGGGCGTGGTCGGCGCCGGTGATCTCCCCGGGGCGCGGTACCCGCTTGAGCCAGTCGCGGAGGGCGGCGGAGTACTGGGCGTCGGTCTTCTTCGCCCGTTCCTTCTTCGAGTCCCACCGGTATTCGCTGGTGACGTACATGCGGCGGTCGGCGCCGATCCCCAGGAGGACGGCGGCGAACGGGTTCGTGGTGCCGTAGTCGATGCCGCACGAGACCCATCGGGTGATCTCGGGGAGCCGGTCGACGACGTGCCGGTCGGGGTCGAAGCTGTCGTAGACGGCGCCCTCTGCGAGCGCCCACTCTCCGAGGATCAGCCGCCGGTACCAGAGGCCCACGCTCGAGGCGATGAGGTCGTCTCGGTACTCGGGGTCGAGGTGGGGGTTGTCGGTGAGCTTGAACGAGAACCGGTGCAGCGGCACCGTGTCGCCGTCGAACCGGTGGAGCTTGTCGTCTCGGTCGACCCAGAGGCGGGCTCGGTCGAGCCACTTGACCTTGCACCAGTGGAACGGTCCCTCGGGGTTGGTCGTGGCGTAGATGCGCGCCCCGGCCTGGCTCATGCGGGTGCGGAGCATCTCCCAGAAGCTTTCCGGGAGGACGGACAGCTCGTCGACGTAGGCGCCGAGCAGGGTCATGCCGCGGATCTTCTCCTGCGCGCGCTCGTCGTTCGCGCCCGCGATGTAGACGCGGCGGCCCAGGAGGTGGAGGGTGCCCTCTCCGGCGTTGAGCTTGCACCGGGAGGACCCGAGCATCTCGACCAGCGGGTCGATGATGTTGCGGCGGAGGGTGCGTTCGGTCTTGCCGACCATGAGGAGGTTGCCGGGCGGGGCCTGGCGCACGAACTGGAGCCAGGCGAGTAGGGAGCACACGGTCTTGCTGCTCCGGACGGTGCCCTCCCAGATGTTCATGCGGGCGGTGGCCAGCTGCACGCTCAGGGCCTGCTTGCCGACGAGGGGCTTGATGCTCATGCGGGGTCACCCCCGTCCGGGTTCGCCTCCTCGGTGGAGGGCTCGGGGGCGGGGGTGTCGCCGGTCATCGCCTGAAGCCAGGCGTCGACGGCGGGGAGGTTCAGGGTGTCGGCGTCGACAGCCTCGAGCTTGACGGCCTCACGGGCAGCCGCGCCGGCGGCCTGCACGAGCGCGCGCACGTCCTGGGCGGGCAGGTACTTCGCAGTCCACTTCACGAGCTGCCCGGCGGAGGGCTGGGCGAGGTCGTGCTCGGGGAGGTCGAGCCGGTCGAGCGCGTTGTGGGCCTGGGCGTAGAGGCGGAGGATCAGCTCGGTCCGGGCGGCGCGGGCGTCTTCGACCTTCGCGCGGGTGGCGGCGGCGGTGCGGCGCCGGTCGAAGGACAACCCGGCGTCCTTCGCGATGGTGCTGACGCTCTCCTGGGGAATGCCGAGTTCGCGGTGGATCTCGTTCCGGGACTTTCCAGCGGCGTGCAGTTCCTTGACGCGGCGGATCTTCTCGGGGTCGCGGCGGTGGTTCGGTTGGGCCACAGGGGATGCACCTCCCCGGGGCCGGACATGAGAACGGGCCCCGCCCGGTCGCCGTCCCCCAACGGACGGCCGGGCGGTGGCCCGGGAGAGGGCGCGCGTGTGGCACCGGGATCTAGGGTTGCACCTCGAAGTGACAAAACGCCCAGGGGGTCACTTCTTGGGCTTGCGGGCGCGGATGCGGCGGCCGGTGTACAGCCGGTCCACCTGCGCGCGCGTCCACGTGGGGCGGCCGTCCGCGTCGTCCTGGGCGTGGCCCTTGAGCACCCCCCGGGATGCGTCGGTGCGGACGACCGAGTAGTCCAGGCCGGTGTACGCGGCCACCTGCTTCATCGTGAGCGGCCGGTCGGCCGGGATGTCGGTGGTCTCGGGCGGGAACCACATCCACGTGCGGACAAGGGCGTCGACGTCCTGGGCGTCGTAGCGGACCGGCTTGACGCCGGGCGGGGTCAGGCGGCGGACGCTGGCCTTCCACTCCTCGGACAGGACCCAGGTGTTGTTCACGACGCCGCGGGACCGGCCGTACTTGGCGGCGATTTCGGTGACGGTGAGCCCTTCGGGGGCCGGCGGCTGGGTTACCATGGCGGTGCCTCTCTGAGGTGTTTTCAAACGGACGGCGGCGGGTTTGCCACTTGGGCTCTGCGGGGCCTGGCCCGCCGCCGTTGTGCTGTGCGGGGTGGCGGAGAGAGAGGGGGCGCCCCGCCCGGGGGCGGGGCGCCGTGTGCGTCAGTCCTCGTAGTCCCACTCCTCGGTCGGGTCCCACCAGGCGGCCCCGCTGGGGTCCTGGTCGGTGTAGTCCCGGCCGCTGACCTGGCAGATGCTGCCGACCTGGCAGGCGGGGCACGGGGTGCCGCCGCACGGGCAGAGGTGGTCGGTGGGCACGTGCCGTTCGGTGTCGGCGTCCCACGTGGTGGACCGGATCATTCCTCGGTCGCAGCCCTGCAAGCAGGCGTTTACGCAGGTGAAGGTCATGACTGACTCTCTCTCTATGGTGTTTTCAAACGGCTCCGGTGGGGTGCCATCCCCTCCGGCATGTCTCTATTAAACCACAGTCACTCTCCATTGCGCAACACCGAACGTGGGGCGGAAACAGAGAAGCCGCCCCGGCTGGGTGCCGGGGCGGCGGGGGTGTGAGCTAGTCGTCCATGGCCTGTCCGCCCAGCTCCTCGCTGGCGACGTGGAGGCTGATGTCGGCGTCGCTGATCACCAGTTCAGCGGCCCGGAACATCCACTCCTCCAGCTTGTCGCCTTCGCCGTCGACCATGAACTCGGCCATGGTGGCGACGTGCTGGCTGCACATCAGGGCCTTGGCAAGTCCCTGCTGGAGGATCTCCCGTCCCTGATCGGGGATGATGCTGACCAGGGGTTCTTCGTCCATGAGGATCATGGTGCGGCTCATGGCGTCCCAGATCTCGGTAGCCGTGTCCGGGGTGAGGACCGGCGGGAGGGTCACGGGCGTGACGTCCGCGAGGATCTCCCGGGCCAGGGCCAGGACGTGAAGGAGTCGGAAGGACAGGTGTGCCAGGCGGGCCCGGCGCTCGTCGTGGTTCACGACGTTCTCACTCTCTGTTGTGTTTTCAAACTGCGTGTCGGGTTGGGGTGCCATCCCCTTGCCGACATCTCTATTAAACCACACCCTCTCTCTATTACGCAACACCACGGGTCACAGAAAACCCCGGGCGTCACAGCCCGGGGCTCCCGTCCCAGCTCACACCCGACGCCACCCCGACAACACCGGCTCCGCCGGGGTGCCCTCGAAGGTGACCTCGAAGTCCATCCCCGGCAAGTCCTTCGGGTCGGAGACGCCGACCTCGGAGGCCAGCTGAGCGGCGTCCACCCGCACGGGGTCCGTGTAGTCGCGCTCCGGGAGCGTCACCTCCGCCCAGGGGCCGATGAGCAGCAGGCAGCGGGCGCGGACGATGGTTCCGGTCATGGTCGTGGTCCTCTCGGTTCGGTAGTGCAGGGGGTCAGCGAAGGCGGTTGCCGCGCGCGTCGCGCGGGGCCCGGGTGGCGTCGCGGCTGATGCCGAACGCGCCGAACGCGGCGACCAGGGTGAGCGGGCCGGCGGCGGCGAGCCACCACCCGCCGGCCACCCAGGCCGCGGCGGCGGGGAGGCCGAACACGGCCAGGATAAGCGCCCCGAGGACGATCCCGGCGGGGTGCCGGGTGGGCTCGGGCGCGGCCGGGCGCGCGCCCGGGTGGCGGGTGGCGCGGTGCTGGGTGAGCGCGCCGACCGGGTCGAGGCGTTCGGACGTGGCCCAGGTGGTGCACAGGTCGCAGGTGATCCGGCCGTCGTCGGTGACGGTGCCGATGGGGTGGGCGGTCATGCTGTGTGGGTCTCCTCGGTCGTGGTGGGTGTGAGCAGGGCGAGGGCGTCCTCGACGAGGTAGAGCGGCCGCTGTCGGCCGTCGTCGGTGGCCCAGCAGGGCACGAGCCTGCCCCGGTGCGCCCAGCTCTTCAGGGTCCCGAGGGGCACGGGGTGCCCGAGGGTGGTGAGGGCCTGGCGGACCTCGGTGAGGGGGAGCACCTGGGCGGCGAGCTGGGCGCGGACGTCGGTGCGCCACTGGGCGGTGTCGACGAGCCCGAGGCAGTCGCGGTCGTGGCACTGGGCGGTGGCGGCGTCGGGGCGGGCGTAGACGGGGCGGCCGCAGTCGGGGCAGAGCCCGGCGAGGGTGTAGCCCGGGGTGTCGGCTCCGTAGAGGTGATACCGGGCCTGGTCGACGGCGGCCGTGATCTCGTCCACCAGGTGCCCGCCCTCGGGGTGGCGGCGGATGTCCGGGATCAGGGTGCGCAGGAGTGCGGCGACCGTGGCCCCGCGCGGAACCGGCTGTGCGGCGCGACGGCGGGCGCACGAGGGGTGGCCGCACCCGGCACGGCAGAACGGGCCTATGGGGCGTCCTGGGGCTTCCTGGGCGTCTCCGGCGAGGGTTCGGCGCCACATGCCCAGGGTGCGCACGAGGACGTCTCGGGCTTCGGAGGCGTGGAGGTCGAGCGGGAGCGGGGGCTCGGTCGGCCGGGTGTGGCCGGCGGGGCGGGGCCGGCGGGCCTGCCGGGTGATCTCGACGTCGAGTTCGGCCAGGAGGCCGGGGACGTCGGCCAGGGCGACGGCGAGCCGGTGTGTGCAGGCGTCGCACACGAGCGTGGCCGTGGTGGTGGTCCGCTCGCATTCGGGTGTGCGGCACAGGCCCGGGGTGGTCATGGGGTGGTGCTCCTCCTGTGGGTGGGGACGGGGACGGGGGACGGCTACGTGCGCGCGGGCCGGGGGCCGACCGAGCGCCTGGTGGTCGGTGGTGCCCATGGGGGTGGTGCCTAACGTCGTTGTGGTGGGTCGGCCGACCGAGCGGCGAGCTGGTCGATGAGGTCGAGGGTGGCGTCGCGGAGGTCGTCGGGGAGGTTGCTGGTGCGGAGCATGCGGCGGGCGCCGGTGATGCTGCGGGCGTCGGTGAGCACGACCGCAGCGCACCCGGCCGCCTTCCGCTCGAGGGAGCTGCGGGCGGAGGTGGCATGCAGCTGTTGGGCGCGGGCGGCGAGTTCGGCGGTGGTGGGAGAACACATTGGGGTTCTGGGCCTCTCTAATTAAAAAAAGATGATGTTATTGGTGATATTGGGTTTGACCTGGGGTTTTGTGTGACGGATATGGTGACGGGTTTGGTGTCATTGACGGGATTGGGGCTGACCTGCGGTTATGTGTTCCGCGGTCGGTGTTTGTGCAGGTCAGCCCCAATGTCGTCAATCCCGTCACATACTCGTCAGGTGTTTGTGCAGGTCAGGCCCAATGTCGTCATGTCCGTCTGTGTCTGTGTGTCATGAGCGTCATGCGGCGGCGTTTGTGTTCGGGACGGCATCGGGGAGGGTCCAGTAGGCGCGCTTCTCCTTCCCGAACCCGGTCATCTGGGAGACGATCTTCAGCTTGCGCTTGGCGCGGTCGATGGCGGAGTCGGAGAGCCCGGCGGCCTTCCCGGCCTTCTTGATGTCCGCGGCCAGCTCGGACCCGCCCATGTCCTCGAGGTAGGAGCGGAGCCACACGGCGGCGTCGGCGGTGGTGGAGGCGTCCATGTCGGGGTGCAGGCTGGCCTGCATCTGCTCCTTGACGCTGGTCGCGGTGGTCTCGGGCCCGAGCACGAACCGGCTGAGGTAGGCGGGTTCGGTTTCGTCGGGGATTTCCACGGTGACGGGCTGGATGGTGTACGTGTGCGAGGGGAGCCCGAGGCGGCCCAGGTTGTTCTTCTCCAGCGACATGACGAACTCGCCGGGGCCGTCGTCGTCGGCGTCCTCGACCCGTGAGAACACGATGGCGGCGCGGATGAGCTGCCCGAACGCCCCGGACCCGGCGATGCGCGCGAGCGGGTCGGCGGAGCCGCTCTTGGTGAAGTGGGCGAGTCCGAGGATGCTGAACTCGTAGCGGTCCGCGGCGGCGACGAGCGGCTCGAGGGCCTGGCGGACCTCGTTCGCCCGGTGGTCGTTGATCTTGCCGTCGATGAGGGACAGCAGCGGGTCGGCCACCAGGAGGGCGACGCTGTAGAGCTCCGCGGCCTGCCCGAGGCGGGTGATGTCCCTCGGGAGGGTGAGGCGGGCGTGGGCTTCCTGGTCGTCCTCGACGTCGATGCGGAACACGAGATCCAGGTCGGCGCCGGCGGCGATGAGCCGGGGGGCGATGGTGTACGCCCAGGAGTCTTCGGTGGCGGCGTAGATGACGGCGCGGGGCTTGCCCCATAGCTCCCCGGGGAGGGTGCCGGTGGTGATGCGGGCGGTCATCCACGCGGCGAACTGGGACTTGCCCAGGCCGGGGCCGCCTGCGGCGATGGCGAGGGAGTGCATGGGGATGCGGCCGTGGCTGGTGGGGGGCTGGCCTTCGGGGGTGGTGTCCCAGAGCCAGCGGACGCGGCGGATGCGGATCTTGGATGCGGGGGTGAGGAGGAGGCGCCGCTCCTCCCCCGGCGCGGTGTTCTCCTGGGGTTCGGGGTGGGTGGTGTCGGCCGGGGCCGGGGCGGTGTCGAGGTCGACCAGCTGGTCGAGGGTGCCTCCGGCGGCGAGGTGGTCGGAGAGGTCGGCGCCCTTGCGGTCGAGGGGGGAGCGGACGGTGCGCACGCTGGCGGCGGCGCCGGTGATGGCGGCGGCGATCTTGCGGGCGTGCTCGATGCCGGGTTCGTCGTTGTCCGCGATGATGATGACGTGGGCGCCGCGGAGGGCTTCGGTGTATCCGTCCTCCCATCGGGCCTTGGCGCCGTTGACGGCGGTGGTGCCGACGTGTCCGAGGCGGATGAGGGCTTCGGCGTCCTTCTCGCCTTCGACGACGTAGACGGTTCCGCCGGTGGTGGCGGCCTGGCGGACGGCGGCGAGGTTGTAGAGGACGCGCACGCCGCGGGGCAGGCCGGGGCGGGTGGTGGCGGGGTTGTGCGGCATGAACGACTTGGCGCCGCAGTTCGGGCACCGGAAGCGGCGTTGGACGTAGAGGATGTACCCGTTCTCGTCCTTGTAGTCGTATCCGGCGACCTGGTCGAACGTCTTCCACGGCTTGTCGTGGTGGCACTGGGGGCGGCGGGTGTCCTCGTCGAAGAGGTCGCCCATGGCCAGCCCGAGCTTGGCCACGACGTCTTCGGCGTGGCATCCGGCGTGGCAGGACACGCCCAGGGTTCCGGTCTTGTTCCCGTAGCCGACGGACAGGGACGCTTCCCGGTCTTCGTGGGCGGGGCAGCGGGCGGACAGCTGGGAGCTTCCCCGGGGGTTGCATCCGGCGGCCTCGAGCGCTTGGCGGACGCGGTCGAGAGCGGTGGTCAACGGGTTCCTTCCAGGGCTCGGGCGATGGCGGCGCGGATGCCCTTGATGGTGGGGGCGTGGGTGCCGATCACGTCGATGTGGTGGGCGGCTCGGAGGGCTCCGGCGAGGGTGCGGGCGGTGCGCTGGGTGATGCGGTGGGCGTCACCGACGTCGAGGAGCACGCAGCACCCGGCGGGCACGGGGGAGAGGCCTCCGTGTTCCTGGGTGGGGTGGGGTGTCTCGGCGTGTCCGTCGCGCACGGTGAGGCGGATGCGCACGGTCACGGTGACGGTGGTGTCGGTCATGGGGTCCCCCCGGGGTGTGGGGCCCGCCCCCGGTGGGGTGGGGGCGGGCCGGTGCGGTCGGCGGTCTACTCGTCCAGGGCCAGCTGTTCGCCGTCCTCGTCGGCGTCGGGGCGCTGCCCCAGGAGGACCAGGAGGCCCGTCGAGATGCGCTCCATCTCGTGCCACATCTCGCTCGCGGAGAGGTGGGCGACGGTGGCCTTGTGGGCTTCGTGCTGCCACTGCTCGACCCCGGCGCGCAGGCGGGCGGCGGCCAGGCTGGCGACGTCCCGCCCGGCGTGCCGGAGGGTGTGCTTGGCGATGCGGATCTCGCCTTCCTCGTCGAGGGTGCCGGTGGCGGTGCGGGTCACCCACAGGGCGCGCTGCACTTCGCGGACGGCCTCGGCCTGGTCGACGTCGGGGATCTCCACCGAGGACAGGCGGAGCTTGAGGGAGGCCTCCTTGTCCTCTCCGGCCATGGGCTCGATGCGCTCGACGGGGCGGAGGGTGCCGACGATGAGGAGTTCGTCGGCCTGGCCGGCGCGGGCCTTGGCCATGAGGGTGTCCATGTGGGGGTCGAGGACGTCCCCGACCTGCGCAGTGATCTTGGCGTCGATCTTCGGGGTGGTCATGCTGCGCGGCTCTCTTCCTGGGCGCGGAGGTGGGAGTTGTAGCGGGTGATGGTGCGTTCGCTGACGCCGAGACGGCGGGCGGCCTCGGGGACGGGCACCCCCCACGACCGGAGTTCGAGGTAGTCCTCGAGGCGGCCGCGGACGGATTCGGAGATGAGCCGCATGGGCCGGTTCACCGGGGCCTGGGTGAGGGGCCAGTCGTTCAGGCGGCCGTGGTACTTCTCGCGGTGCCAGCAGGCGGTGATGAGGCCGCGGCCGTGGTGGGGTCCGGTGCGGCCGCATCCGCAGATGCATGTGACGGTGCGGGATCGCTCGGAACTCACTGCTTGGGGTCTCCCTTCGGGGTGAGGGTGATGTCGTAGCCCAGGGCGGCCGCGTAGTCGGTGAGGCCGTCGAGGTCGGGCACGTTGAGGCCCTTCTCCCACCGGTAGATCGTGTTCAGGGCGTAGCCAGCGTGAGCGGCGGTGTCCTTGAGGGTGATCTGATGGGCGCGGCGGTGGGCGGCCAGCTGGGCGATGATCGGGTGTGGGGCGCTCACTGGGTGATCACCTCCGGCCAGGTGGCGCCCTGCACCGCTCGGCCCTGGGCGGGGGTGAGGGGGGCGGCGGTGGCCCAGGCGTTGCCCATGTCGGCCAGGGCCAGGGCGTCGGCCTCGTCGCTGCTGGTGATCTCCACGTCGGGGAATCGGGCCGACATGGCCTTGGTCATGGACACCTTGTCGGCGTTGCCGCGCCCGGTGGCCCAGAGCTTGAGCGTGGACGGGGGGATGATGGCGACGGGCACGCCCAGGCGGTCGAGGTCGTCCCTCACCATCCAGCGGAGCGCGGCCATCTCGTCGTGCCCGGCCTGGGTGGCGCGCCCGTAGGCGGGGCCTTCGAGGACGGCCAGCGAGTAGGGGCGGGCGTATCCGGTGATGCGCTCGCGGATGTAGCGGAGCCGCTCGAGGCCGCGGAGCTGGCGGGGCCGGATGCGTTCGGCCCACCCCAGGGAGGAGGCGACACCGGTGGAGGTGAGGGACAGGTCCAGGCCCAGCACGAACATGGTGCCGGCCGGGACCAGTTCGTCGGCGTCGTAGTGCGCGGGGAGCTGGTGGGGGTCGTTGTCGAGGAGGACGCCGTAGCCGCCGTAGGCGCCGATGTTGGCGATGGTGCCGGGGGTGCCGACCGGGACGGCGTAGTCGGCGGGGAACCCGGGGGTGGAGGGTGCGGGGGCGGTGGTGCGGACGCGGTCGCCCACCTTGTAGGGGGCGGTGCCCATTGCGGGGTCGGCGGTCGGGGTGGTCATCGGGTCTGCTCCTCGGTGTCGTCGGCGGGCTCGGTCCAGGTGGTGACGGGTCCGGTCTCGCCGTCGACGTCGGACACCTCGACCTCGACCACGGCCGGGGCGTCGTCCTCCTCCGGCGCGGCGGGCACGAGCGCCCACGCGGTTTCCGGGGCCTCGATCTCGCCGGCCAGCTTGCGGAGCGCCTGGGCGACCTCCGCGTGGGCGGTGGCCGGGTCGTCGAGGTAGGCGGCGGTGACGGTGCGGGCCTTGTGGGTGCCGACCTGGAGCCGGACCCGCACGGGCACGGTCTGGGTGGCCCCGATGCGGGCGGCGGCCAGGTCGTCGACGAGCCGGGCCTGCTCGAGGGGGTGGAGGAAGAGGCGTTCGCCCATGGCGGCGAAGTGGGACATGAGGCGGGAGAGGGTGGTCATGAGGTCGCTCCGAGTCGGCTGAGGGCCGCGTTGACGTTGTGCAGGTGGAGGCGGAGGTTGGCGCGGCGGTGCGGGTCGCTGGTGCCAGCGAGACGGCGGAGGGTTTCCTCCCGGGCGACGCGGAGCCGCTGGGCGCGGTCGTAGCGGGTCTCCAGCCAGGCGGCCGCGGGCGGCAGGACGGCGCTCATCGGATCTGCTCCTGCACCACAGCCGGGGCGGGGATGAACGGCCAGTCGCGGGCGACCGTGGCGGCCGGGTCGTTCTTGCGGAGCCACCGCTCCAGCCCCGCCGCCTGGTCCCGCTTCCACTCGACCTGCATGCCGTGCAGGTCAGCGACCGGCATCCGGCCGATGTGGTCGTACCGGGAGGCGATCACGTAGGCCACCCGGGCGGCGGCCAAGCTGTCGGCGGCGGACCCGTGGGCGTCCTCCTCCGCCAGGTCGATGCCGTAGTGGCGGGCGGCGTCGACCAGCTTCCTCGAGCCCTTCCGGTACTTGTCGACGGCCTTGTCCAGGACCAGCGGGTCGACCACGGGCCGGATGGCGGCGATCCCGGCGGCCTCCCGGTGGTGCCCGTACCGCAAGCATTCCCGGTGCAGGAGGGACAGGTCGAACGGGGCGTTGTACGCCACCGTGACGGCGCCCTGCTCCGCCCAGTGCAGGAGGTCCCCGGCGATCTCCCGCACGGCGGACGCGGGGTGCTGGCCTCGGGCCTGGGCGTGCTCGGTGGTGATGCCGTGGATGGCGGCGGCCTCGTCGGGGATGTCGATGCCGGGGTTGATCAGCCACCCGGAGTGGACCTTCTTCCCCTGGGCGGGGTCGATGGTCCACCGCGACCAGGTGACGATGCGGTCGGATTCGATGTCGACGCCGGTGGTCTCGGCGTCGATGGCGCACAGGGCGCCGGTGTGCCAGGTCATGCGTGCCTCTCGGTGGTGTGCGGGGCCGGGGGAGGGTGCGCCTCCCCCGGCCCGGGGGGGTCAGAACGGGGGGCGGTCGCCAGCGGGGGCGGGGGTGTGGTCCTCGACGACCTGGGCGACGGACTCGCCGGGGACGCCGGGGCGCGGCACCCGACCGGCTCGGAGGGCGTCGGCGAACGCGGCCAGCTGGGCGCCGGTGGCGTCGTCGACGAGGGCGCCCTCGTGCTGGGCGGAGTAGGCCTCCATCAGCTCCGTGGTCGACCAGTCGTCCGGGGCGGCGGCGACGCACGCCATCCACATGGCGTCGGCGTCCGGCTCCGGCGCGGCCGGGGGAGCAACCGGCGCCGGGGCCGGGGCGGCGGGTTCGGGCTCGGCGCGCTGCCGGAGTTCCGCGGCGCGCGCCTTCATCGCGGCCGCCACCGAGTCGGGCGCGCCGGCGGCCTGGGCCTGGGCCCACAGCGCGCGGAGGGCGTCGAAGTCGGGGGCCTCCGAGGCCTCCGCGATCCAGTCCCGCTGGGGCGGCGCCTCGATCTCCGCCGGGCCCTTCCCGGCCGACACCGCCGGGGCGATGCCGCCCTCACCGGCCATCAGGGCCGTGGGGGTGGCGTCCACTTCGAGCGTGGGCACCATCCACGTGCGGGTCTGCCCGTCGCGCTTGGCGGTGCGCTCCTCCAGCGCCAGCCACGCGCTCACGTAGCCGCCGGTCTGGGCCAGCATGTTTGCCACCCCGGGCAGCTCCACCGCGGCGTAGTAGCCGTGGCTCTCGAGGCGCCACACCCCGACGCCGGGCACGTCGCGCAGGACGACGTTCAGGCGCGTGGTCGGCTTGCACTCGCGGGCCTCCGGGTCGGGGCCGCACGGGCACATGATGTCGCGGAGGACCTCGGTGCGGCCGTCGCAACGGCGCTGGCACCCGCCCCCGGACCACAGCTCGTACCACTGGGTGACCGGCTGGGGCGGGATGTACACGGGGAGCCGGTCGGCGGTGGTGAACACCTCCCACTGGGAGGGGCCGCCGTTGGCCGGGGTCCACGGCTGGACCTGGCCGCCGTACAGCTCCGCGACCTTCTCCAGCAGCGGGCGGCTGGCGGAGGTGAGGCGGAACCGATCGAGCTTGGCCGGACGCGTCCGGCCGTTCTTGGTGGGGAGGACCTGGCCGATGCGGATGCGGCCCAGCTCCCGGATGCGCTGCTGAATGTCGAGGATCGGCACGTCAGGCCGCCTTCCTGGTGGTGGTGTGGGTGGGCACGGGGAGGGCGTCGCCCACCAGGTGCGGGGACAGGTCCGCGTTGAAGTCGGCCACGTGCCGGATGTGGCGGAACGCCTCGAACACCTCGGGGCCGCACTTCACGGGGATGAGCCGGTACCCCTCCGGACGCAGGTGCAGGACGACCCCGACGTCGTGGACCTCGTCGGCCGGGAACGGCACCCGCGTGCCGTCGCGGAGCCACCCGTATTCGGCGTGCGCGTAGGCGGACATCTGCACTCCGGCCTCGGGGTAGACGCCCTTGACGTCCAACTCCCCGCCGGTCTTCGTGTCGCCCATGAGGAGGGCGCCACCGGCGATGT
The DNA here is from genome assembly GCF_019598965.1 of Nocardiopsis sp. MT53. Lineage (NCBI taxonomy): Bacteria > Bacillati > Actinomycetota > Actinomycetes > Streptosporangiales > Nocardiopsidaceae > Nocardiopsis > Nocardiopsis sp. MT53. The sequence goes on from NZ_CP080599.1 coordinate 2,353,268, forward strand.
GGGGGGAGCGCAACAGGTAGTCGAGGGTGCCCGCGTAGCTCTCCGTGTAGCTGGCCACGACCATCTCCGACGCCTCGAAGGTCACCTCGAAGTCGTCGACGAACCGGCGGAAGTGCTCGAGGTAGGGCGCGGTCTCCGGGTCGGTGAGCAGCTGCTCGGGCACCGGCTCACCGAGGACGTGAGCCTCGATCAGCGCGTGCACCGCGGAGCCGACTTCGGCGCGCTCGTCCTTCTTGCGGGTGTGGGCGCGGCGGAGCCAGTCGTAGGCCTCGACCCGGGTCTCCTCCCGGCGGGACGCCTTCACCAGCCGCGGCAGGCTCTCCATGGCGGTCTCCGCGACCAGGTTCCCGGCCCAGTGCACCAGGGCGGGCTTGGGAGAGCCCTGTCCGAGGATGGTGGTGACGGAGCGGAGCATGGCGCCGGTGGTGTGGCACTTGTAGAACCCCGCGGTGGACCGGCGCGGGATGCGGGCCGGGCCGACCGGGCGGCCGCCGCCGGGGCACGGCATCTTGATCCCGTCGCCACCGTCGCACTTGTGCTTGCGCAGGGTGCCCGTCTTGGTGACGGGGTACTCGCCGCTGCACACGTCGCAGACGGCGCGGTCGGGGAGGTCGAGGTCAGGCACTGAGGGCCTCCTCCTGGTCGTGAACGGTCGGGGTGGGGGTGGGGCGGGGGGCGTGCCACCAGCAGCGGCGGCCCTGGATGTAGAGGCGGGTCGGGCGGCGGCCGCACCGGCGCCCCTGGGAGCCCAGGTACAGGCGGCAGGGCTCGGCGGTCGCGGCCGCCAGCCAGGCAGCGGGGATGCGGGACAGGGCCGCGCGGGCGCGCAGGCGCCGGCGGGCGCGGGGGGCCTCGGTGCGGGCGGCCTTGCGCTCCGCCCAGGTGGCGGACATGGCCGCGACGTCGGCCGGGTCGGTCCAGTCGGAGGCGCTCACCGGGCACCCCCCACGTGGTGGCGTCCGGCCGGGGGCTCGAGGTCCGGGACCTGCCCGGCGCGCTGCACGGCGTGGGTGGTCTCGGAGATCACGGCCTCAGCGGCGGCCAGCTGGCGGAGCGCGTCGTCGCGCTGGGACTGCGCTTGGGCGGCGGCGGCGCGCTCCTGGCGGGCGACCCGGCGCGCCCGGTTGGCGCGCTTGATGGCGGCGGCCGCCATCCGCTGGGACAGGAGGGTGCCCTCGCACCCGAGCAGGTAGCCCAGGACGATGCCGAGCAGGACAGCGCCGATCGCGAACATCGGGAGCAGGGCCATGGCGGTGTCGTGGCTCACCGGGCACCCCCGGCGATGGCGCGCGAGGAGATGTGCCCGGACAGCTGCACCGGCACCCCATCGACCTGGCCCCAGGCGATCAGCTCGACACCGCCCGAGGCGGTGCGGTGCTCCTCCACCGGCGCGGCGATCACCTCAGCCCACGCGGCGACGGTCTCCCGGACGGTGCCGTTGGGGACGGTGATCCCGTCGTGCAGGGTCCCCCACACCTCGACGTGCATCTCGTCGCCCGCGGGGACCTGGATGGACCAGGCGACCGGCGTCCGGTCGGCCAGGGTGCGGAGGTGGGTCACGACGTGCGCGGCGTGGGTGATCTGGTCGGCTACGGGCATCTCGTCGTGGGGGGTGCCCGGGACGGGGGTGTCCTGGAGGGCGTCCTCCAGGGCCGCGCCCGCCTGCACGATGAGGTCCCACGCGCGGCGGGTGGCCGCGGAGGCGGGGTTGGTAGGCTGATTCACAGAGAACTCGCTTTCTCGACTTGGCCCTCGCCCCGGATGCAGCCGGGAGGGGGCCGTTTTCATGGGTGGGGTCAGGCGGCGGCCTGGGCGGAGCGGGCGGCCAGGGCCTCCGCGCGCCAGCGCTCGTTCATCTCCGTCAGCTCGTCCACGGACGGCCCGCCGGGCCGGTAGGCCAGGAGGGCGGCCTCCCGCGGGGAGAGGGAATCCCGGACCCGGCGGGCGTCCGCGAGGATGCGACCGGCGGCCCGGATACGGCGAGCAAGTTCGGGCGGGTGCGCGCTCATGCGGCCTCACTCCCCATGGGGTGTTCGTGGTGAGGAGCCTGTGGGGTGTCGAGCCACAGATCCCCGAAGGAGAGCCCGAGACGGCCGATGATCCGGAGGTAGGTGTCCGGGTGGGGGCGCGTCCGGTGACCGGACTGGAGCTTCTTGAGCCCGGACTCGGATCGTCCGATTTCCCTGGCCAGGCGGGCGAGGGAGAGTCCGGCGCGGGTGCGTGCCTTCCGGAACGCCACCCGATCGAAGACCAGGTTCTCCGCGCCCTCGTCGTGGTGAGTTCGTGGTGAGGTCATGGGTAGGACGGTACCCCATGGGTTCACCATAGGGATACACCTTTATGTCGGTGGGGATAGGCCGGAACCCGAACGCTCGTGCGCTACAACCCCTGTGGCTAAGGGGTTTTCGTCATCCGGGGAAAGTCAAGACCGGCCCAAAAATTGGCAGAATCCGGCCTCGATTGGGTACCTAATGGGTACCGTCTGTACCCTCGACCCCATGGCTTCCCCATACGCACCCTCACCCGAGCGACTCCGCCTCGGACGTCTCATCGACCAGCGCAAACGCCGCAAGAGCTGGACTTGGACCGAGATCGCCGCCCGCGGCATCCCCCTCGAGACCCTCCGCCGCGCCCGACTCGGCACCGCCCCCCTCACCAAGGAGACCTTGGAGCGCCTGGACCACACCCTCCAGTGGGAACCCGGTTCGGCTCAGACCGTCCTCAACGGCGGCAACCCGGTCCCCCTCGAAGGGCCCACGGTCGAGCAGGAGCAGCGCGTCCTCTCCACCCCGCTCGGGGAGGCGGCCTACACGGTCATTCGGGAGATCGAGGAGGACAGCGAGGACCTGGACCCCGAGGAGCGCGAGGAACTCGAGGCCGCCCTAGCGGAGCGCTTGAGAACCGAGATGACCCTTTTCGCGAACATGAAGCGCGCCGAACTCGAACGCCGCCGGGGCCGGCGCGCCCGGTCCGGAGACGAGGGTTGACACGAAAACTGTCCGCTTTTGGCCTAGATGGAGGTAAACCTCACTCCCCGTAGTAACACCAGGTAGTAGCGTGTCCAGTTTTTCGGCGGTATGCCTCGAAACCCTGGCCTCGAACATGGGTTCGCCCTACGATTGGGTCCCCACGCACCCACCAGGAGGCATAGTGGACCCTTGTCGTATCCCCCGCCCCGCACGCTCCGGCCGACCGGCCAACACCCTGCACTACCCCCGGCCCCGCGTTCACCCCGCGCCGATCAGCATCACCCTCGGAGACCTCCCCCGCGGGGAGACCATGCACATCTACGAAGTGGGGGATGGGCACTGCCTGGTGGTGATCAACCTCCGCTACGTCGACGACCCGGAACGCATCGAACGGGCCTACCTGAACCTCCCGGCCGACCACCCCGCGCGCCCGGCCGTCTGGCAGATGCTGTGCGTCCCGGACCCGCTCATCGACCCGGTCGGGTACGCAGAGGCGCACTGGTGGCGAGACCTGACCATCGTCGACATGGGCCTGATCCTCCGCATGGAGGCCCTGGGCCTCATGCGCCCGTGGCCGCACAGCCACACCGCCGGACCAATCCTCACCCCCTCCCGGTAACCCCCGGGGCGGCATCGTGGGGTGGAGCTCCGGCGGGGGCCTCGAGCTCCACCCCCAACCCGAGGAGAGAGCAGCACGTGAACCACACACCCCCGACCCTGACCCTCCCGCGGCCGCCCGGCGCCGCCGGAGTCCCCCTGGACCTCATCCCCGCCATCGGCTACATCCGCGTGTCGAAGAGCCGCGAGGAGATGATCAGCCCGGAGATCCAGCGGCAGGCCATCAAGGACTGGGCCCGCCGGAACGGCCGCTGGATCGTCGACTGGGTCGAGGACCTCGACGAGTCCGGCCGGTACTGGCAACGGCGGATCATGAGCGTCATCGAGCGCGTCGAGGCCGGCGAAGCCCGCGACGTGATCGTCTGGAAGTACAGCCGGTTCGGCCGGGACCGGTCCGGTAACGTCGTCAACCTGGGCCGGTTGAACAGGGCGGGCGGCGAGCTGGAGTCCGCCACCGAGGACATCGACGCCTCCACGTCCGTGGGCAAGCTCAGCCGCGGCCTGCTGATGGAGATCGCGGCGTTCGAGTCCGACCGCATGGCGGAGTCCTGGGCGGAGACGTGGACATGGCGGCTCGACCAGGGCCTCCCCGCGCGCGGCGGCCCCCGCTGGGGATACGAGCACGTGGGCCGCATCCCGAACCCGGTCGGCCCCGGGTCGTTCCGAGACCCGAACACCCAGGAGGCATACCTCCCCATCGAGGAGATGGTCCCGCACGCGGTGTGGGCGTTCGAGGCGTACAACAACGGGTCCGGGTACAAGCCCATCGCCCGGGAGTGGAACCGGCGCGGCCTGGTCACCATCGCCGGTGGCCCCTGGGCCGAAACCACCGTCCGCGGCGTCATGCTGGCCGGGTTCATGGCCGGACAGCTCCAGATGCACGACCCCGCATGCACCCGCGACCACCCCCGCCGGCACCGCGGCGGCTGCACCCAGCGCATCCGTGTCCCCGGCGCCCATGAGCCGATGATCACCGTCGACGCGTGGGAGACCTACCTCGAGCGGTCGGCGCGCCGGGCCGCGGCTCCGGTCGCGGACCGCACGGCGAAGCACCTCCTGTCGGGCGGGATCTTCCAGTGCGGGCACTCCGGCGACCGCATGAAGGGCGCCCCGAATCAGGGGAAGATCCAGTACAAGTGCGTGGGCTGGGCCAGCTTCGGCCGGTGTGCTGCCCGGACCGTCCGTGAGGAGGTGGTCGTCCCTCACCTCCTGGCCGACATTGCGGCGTGGGCCGACGACCTCGAGGCCGCGGCCGCGGAGCGCGCCCGGGAGCAGGAGGAGGCCCCGGCCGCTCCCGTCGTGGACGAGACCGACCAGGCCCGGAAGGAGGTCGAGCGGCTCGACCGGAAAATCGGGCGCCTGGTCGACCTCTACATGGACGGCGACATGGAGAAGAGCGAGTACGCGGACCGGCGCGGCAAGCTCGACGCCGAGCGGGCCGCCGCGGCCGCGCGGCTGGAGGAGCTGGAGGGCGCCCAGCAGGCGGACCCGGCGGAGTACATCCCCGTGGCGCGCGGCCTGGTGGAGGAATGGGCGTCGCTGCCGCTGGCGCACCAGCGCGAGCTACTGCATCAGCTGGTGGAGAGGATCGAGATGTTCCGGGAGTCGGCCACGAAGGCGTGGATCGTCGTGCGGCTGGCGGATGGCACCGAGCACCGGCACGACGTCAGCCACGACTACACGGGGAACACGAAGGCGGCGATCGAAGCGCGCCGTCGTGCCCTGAAAAAGGTCCTGTAGATGCGACCTAGTTGATGGTCAGCAGCTGGTGCTCGTCGATCCCGGGCCGGTCGAACGCCGGGTCCGACCCCGCGACCAGCGCCTCGTAGTCCTCCCACCCCTCCCGGGCGCCCTCCAGCGCGACGAACCGCTCCACCCCCGGCATCCGGTCGCGCACGCCGTCGACCGCGTCCAGCTGGTCGGCGTGCGCGCACAGCACCTTCGCGCCGGAGTGGTTCACGATGTAGACGAAGTCCTCGGCGGTCAGCCGGAAGTTCACCGGCACCAGCACCGCCCCCAGCTGCGGCACCGCGTAGAACGACTCCAGCTGGGCGTGCGTGTTGGGTGCGATGTAGGCGACCCGGTCGCCCGGGGACACCCCCATCCCCTGGAGGGCCGACGACCACCGGTCGCAGCGGTCGAAGAACTCCTCGTAGGTCAGCCGCAGGCCGCGGTCGACCACCGCGAGCCGGTCGGGGTGCAGCCTGCGGGTCCGGCGGGCGAACTCCAAAGGCGTGAGCGCGAGTTCCATGGCGGCCTTTCTCTGCGTCGTGCGGGCTCCGCGCGGTGCGGGCGCGTCAGAGGTCGAACAGTCGGGTGGCGTTGTCGTGCAGGACGCCGCGCATCCAGTCGTCGCCCAGGCCGAGGCCGGCCAGGGCGTCGAGCTGCTCCACGTAGGGGTAGGGGATGTTCGGGTAGTCCGTGCCGAGCAGGACGCGGTCGGCCAGGTCCTTGAGCCGGGGGTACCCGTCCGCGGGGAAGGGGGCCTTCCGCTCGGTGAAGCGGGTGAACACCATGGTGGTGTCCAGGTGCACGCCGGGGTACCGCTCGGCCAGGTCGAGGAAGGCCGTGTACTCGGGGGTCCCGGCGTGGGCGATGATCGCGGTCAGTCCGGGGTGGCGGCGCAGCACCTCCCCGAACGGGCCCGGCCCGGTGTGCTCGCCGGGCTGCGGTCCGGACCCGCAGTGCACCACGACGGGGATCCCGGCGTCGGCGAGCGCGCCCCAGGCGGCGTCGAGCAGGGGGTCGCGCGGGTCGTAGCCGCCGACCTGCACGTGGGCCTTGAACACGCGGGCGCCCGCGGCGATGGCGGCGGGGACGTAGTCGCGCGCTTCGGGCTCGGGGTAGAAGGTGGCGCTGTGCAGGCAGTCGGGGTGGCCGGCGGCGAACCCGGTGGCCCAGTCGTTGAGCCAGGCGGCCATGCCGGGGCGGTGGGCGTAGAACAGCGAGGTGTACCGCCGCACGCCGAACCCCCGCAGCCGGGCGACCCGGGCCTCCTCGTCGTCCCGGTAGGTGATGGGCCAGTAGCCGCCCAGGGCGTCGAAGTAGGCCCACACCTTGCGCAGGACGTTGTCGGGCATGAAATGGGTGTGCACGTCCACGAGCCCGGGCAGGCCCAGGCCCTGCCAGTGGCGGCGGACGGCGTCTGACTCCGTTGAGACGTCGGTCACACGGACACGATACGAGGGCGACCGGCCGCGGACCAGCCCGGGGAGGCGGATGGCCGAATCCCGTTCAGGAGGCCAGGAGTAGGACCCCGCAGACGACGATCGCGGAGGCGGCGACGCGCACCGCCCCGAAGCGCTCCTTGAACAGCAGGCTGCCCAGCAGCGCCGCGAACACGATGCTGGTCTCGCGCAGCGCGGCGATCCCCGCGAGGGCGCCGCTCAGTTGGGCCCACAGCACGATCCCGTAGGCGGCCGCGCTGATGGCGCCGCCCGCCAGCCCGACCTTCCACACCGGCCGGAGCTGCCGGAGCAGCCTCCCCCGCCGGGTGGCCACCGCCACCAGGAAGAACACCGGTCCCTGGAGGACCATGATCCACGTGATGTAGCCCAGCGGGTCCTGGGTGAAGCGCACCCCGTAGGCGTCCACCACGGTGTACGCGGCGATGGCCAGGCCGGTGGCGAACGCGGCGGGCAGGGCCGTCAGCTGCGCCCGGGAGGGGCGCCCGCCGGCGAACACGAGGGTCATCAGCCCTGCGGAGACGGCCAGCACCCCCAGCAGGTGGGGCACGGACACGGTCTCGCCCAGCAGGGTCACCCCGACCAGCGCCACCACCCACGGGGCGGTGCCGCGGGCCAGCGGGTACACCTGCCCGAACTCGCCGCTCCGGTAGGAGACCATCAGCAGGCCGAAGTAGACCAGGTGGGTGAGCACGGAGGCGGTCAGGAACGGCCAGGCCTCCCGGGGCGGCGGGCCGACCACGAACAGCAGCGGCAGGGTGGGGACCATGCCGCCCAGGCCGATGAGCGCGAAGCCCAGGAGCCGGTCGGTGATGCCGTGGGCGATGGCGTTCCAGGCGGCGTGCAGCAGCGCGGCGAGGAGCACCGCGGCCACGATCACAGGAGTCATGGAGGTTTCGTCTCGGTGGCGGACAAGGCCGCCCACCCTACTCCCGGCCCCTCCCGGGTGCGCGGCCGCCCGCCGGCCCCTGTCGCCCGCCGCCCGCCGCCCGCCGGCGGTGCGGCCGCGCGGGGCCGGGCTCAGGCCCGGCGGCGGGCGCGGGCGTTGGTGGGGGCGATGCGGTCGTTGCGCAGGTGCTCGAACACGATCGACGCGCGCACGTCGGCCACCTCGGGGCGTTCGGTGAGCTTGTCGATGACGAACGCGTAGAGGCTGTTGTTGTCCGGCAGCGCCACGTGGATGAGGAAGTCCTCGCTGCCGGAGGTCACGAACACCGACAGCGTGTCCGGCAGCGAGCGCACCCAGTCGCGGAACGCCTCGATGTTGTGCCGCGAGGGCTTGTCCACGCTCACGGTGATGAGCGCCTGCACCGGGCGGCCGATGAGCTCCAGGTCCACGTCCAGCAGTGAGCCGCGGATCACACCCCTTTCCCGCAGTGCGCGGGTGCGGTCCAGGGTCGTCGTGGGCGAGGCGCCCACCGCGGCGGCCACATCGCGGTTGGTCTTCCGTGCGTCCGCCTGGAGTTCGGCCAGGATCGCCGTATCAAGTTCGTCGAGATCAGCCATATGTGCATCTTAGCCGTATTAAGTACGGAAAGTTGTGTATACAGCCGAGCTATGCCTAACATTTAGGCGACAAGGTCGTATTTGGCTCGCCCGAGAAGAGACCCTTCGGAGGCAGGCGATGACGCTCGCCGGTCGGCCTGGCTCTGGTGCAACGCCGCACCACCGCTGAACAAAGGGACGTCCGTCGCCGTTATGTCACCCTCGTCGATGACGGCCGTCGCCGACCGACCGTCGGTACGGCCCGCCCCGGCGCCCACCACAGCCCGCCGGGGCCGCATCCTCGCCCTCGTGGCCATCGCCTGCGCGGCGCTCAACCTGCGCCTGGTGGTCACCTCTCTGTCACCCCTGTTGACCACGATCTCCGCGGAGTTCGGGTTCACCGCCACGGTCATCGGTGTCTTCGGAACACTGCCGCTGATCGCCTTCGCCGTGTTCGGTCTGGTCACGCCGCTGATCATGCGGCGGATCGGCTCCGAGGCCACGGTCGTGCTCAGCATGCTCCTCACCGCCGCCGGGCAGGCGCTGCGCGCCTTCGCCCCCGGCACCGGCACCCTGCTGCTGCTCACCGCAGTGGCGCTCACCGGGGCCGCCCTGGGCAACGTCGTGCTGCCCCCGCTGATCAAGCAGTACTTCCCCGACCGGCTGGCCGCGCTGAGCACGGTCCAGATGGTCGCCATCCACCTCGGCGCCCTGTTCCCGCCGCTGGTGGCGGTGCCCCTGGCCGAGGCCTTCGGCTGGCGGGTCGCGCTGGGCTCCTGGGCGGTCGTCGCCCTGGTCGCGGGCCTGCTCTGGATCGCCCGGTGGGCCTTCCCGGACGGGCGCGGCACCGGCCGTACCGCCCGCGCCGACCAGGGACCCGAACTGGCCCGCCCGCTGTACCGGGTGGGCATGGCATGGCGGATGGCACTGCTGTTCGGCCTGGTCACCTGGAACGTCTTCACCCTGTTCACCTGGCTGCCGACGCTGCTCACCGACGCCGGGCACACCTCCGCCTACGCGGGGACGATGGTGTCCCTCATGGTCGGGGTGAGCCTGCTGTTCGGGCTGGTCGCGCCGACGGCCACCGCCCGGGCCGCCGACACGTTCCCGATCGTCGCGCTGGGCGTGGCCGGGTACGCCGTCGGATATCTGGGCCTGGCCGCGGGCCCGGCCTGGCTGGCCCCGCTGTGGACGTGCTTCCTGGGCCTGGGCACGAGCCTGTTCGTGGTCGTCATGACCATGGTCAACACCCGCGCCACCACGGCCCGGGGCTCGGCCTCGCTGTCGGGGTTCGTCCAGGGCGTGGGCAGCGGCGTCGCCCTGGGCGGCCCGCTGCTGTTCGGCCTGCTCTCGGAGCTGACCGGCGGGTGGACCCTGTCGTACCTGCTCGTCGCGGGCGGATCGCTGGCCGGGGCGGCCGTGGTGGCCTACCTCGAACGCACCCCGTGGACGGTCGAGGCGGCCGCGGCCGGGCAGCGGCCCGCGCGCCGTGGGCGGCGCTCCGCCGGCGGACACCGCTCCGGGGAGCGGCGGGACTGACCGCACCCGGGGCGACCGCCCCGGCACGGCCACCGCGTGGGGTTCTCACCCAGGAGCCCCACGCGGTTCTCTTTTCTCTTTTTCCCCATGTAGAGCACGTATTTCACGTGCACCTGCATTCTCGCGGGTTTCTTCGCGGCACACATGAACGGAGTTCCCACTCTCCGGTCAAGAGGATTCCGGGCCGATTTCCCGGAGGTTCGTGGCCGGACGTGGCCACGTCGGGAAGCCCTGTGTTATGGGGACTCCGGGAGGCACGTCCGCCGCCGGGGAGACCTTTTCCGACCTGCGGAGAGAAGGTTTCCGACGGGAAACGCCGATGTGCGCGAACCGACACCGGAAAGACGTTTAATGTTGGGAACGCAAGCATAATGGCGGTATGACGACCTCACCCCCCGGACAGCCCCCGGGGAGGCTTCCCTGACCCCGGAGACGGTGTGCGCCGGCCGGCCCGTAGACGGCCCCGCACGCGCCCATCGAGCAGAACAGGCCGGCATCGCGTCATCCCCGGTACCGGAGGGACCCTCAGGGGAGTCGATCACCATGGCGGCGGACCAACTCCGTTTTCACCCCGCTCTCACCGTCCGGCGTTCCCCCGTGCCCGGCACGGCCGACCGCCCTCCGCTCCCCGGCGCGGACGCGCCGCCGCCCGCCGGGCCGGCCCCCGCGCCCCCGGCCCCGCGGTGCGCGGGCCCCGCCCGCCCGCCGCCGCGGAGGCCCCGCCCCCGATCGCGGCCGACCCGCCCCCGCTCATCCGCAACCGGGACTTCCAGGCCCTGTGGACCAGCCGGTTCTTCGCCGGACTGGGCAAGGAGAGCGGAGAGGTCGCCTACCCGCTGCTGTGCCTCATGCTCGCCGGGTCCGCGTCCCAGGCCGGGATCATCGGCGCCGCCCAGGTGGTCACGACCATGGTCACCGCCGTCGTCGGAGGCTCGCTCGCCGACCGCTCCAACCGGCGCGCCGTCCTGCTCTGCTGCGACCTGGGGCGGCTCGTCCTGCTCGGGGTGTTCGGGATCGTGCTGCTCGGCGGGAACACCTCCTTCCCGGTCATCATCGCCGTCGCCGTGTGCTCCTCCGCGCTCATGGGCGTCTCCAACCCGGTGGCCATGGCCGCCATCAAGCAGTTGGTGCCTCCGCCGCAGGTGGCGGACGCCTCCGCCCAGAACCAGATCCGCTTCTTCAGCACCAGCGCGCTGGGCGCGCCCGTCGCCGGGTTCCTGTTCAACCTGGGCCGGGCCTTCCCGTTCCTGGTCGAGGCGCTGGCCTACCTGGTGTCGGCGGCGCTGGTGCTGTTCATCCGGCGCCCCATGCAGGCGTCCGGGTACCGCGCCCGCGAACCGTGGACGCTGCGCGGGATGGTGGGCGGTTTCGTGTTCCTGGCCCGGCACCCCATCCTGCGGCCGATGCTGATGTGGATCGTCGGCTTCAACGTCGCCTTCACCCAGACCGGCGCCTTCCTGGCGCTCATCGCCACCGCCGAGAGCCAGGGGGCGGGCCACTTCCAGATCGGCCTCACCGTGTCCCTGGCCGGCGCCGGCGGCCTGGTCGGGGCGCTGGCGGCCGGGCCGGTCATCAAACTGGTGCGGCCCTCGGCGACGTTCCTGGCCGCCGCCTGGTCGGCCCCGGTGTGCGCGCTCGCGCTGGTGGTCGCGCCCAACGTGCTGTCCCTGGGCCTGCTGGTCGGCTGCGTGTTCGCGATCGTCCCGTGCGTGAACGCCGTGTTCTACGGCTACATCGCGGCGTCGGTCACCGACGAGTACCAGGGCCGGGTGCTGGGCGCGGTCACGTTCATGTGCCTGGTGTCCCAGCCGGTGGGGATCCTCGGCGTGGGCCTGGTGTTCGACGCCGCGGGGCCGAACTGGGTGTTCCTGTCCATGGCCGTGGTGTCGGGGCTGGCCGCGCTGTTCAGCCTCTCCCCGGTCATGCGGGACCTGCCCCGGCCCGAGGACGTCACCGTCGCGTGAACCGTCCCCGGGCCGCCGGGCCCCTCAGCCCCGGATGGGCATCGCCATGATGGGCTCGGAGGTGGGCTGCTCGGAACCGCCGAGCGGTTCGACGGTCACCGCGACCCCCTCGGTGCCGGCGCCCCGGGGGGCGGCCGGGACCGGGGCGACCACGCCCTGCTCGTCCACCGGCAGCACCCCGGCCGAGTACACGGAGCCGTCGGCCCGCGTGAACCACAGCTGGTAGTCCTCGTCCTCCAGCGGCTCCAGGCCGTGGCCGCTGAACACCAGGCTGCCGTGCGCCTCGGAGTACACCGCCGCGACGAAGACGCCCTCCATGGGCTCGGCGGTGGTGTACTCCGCGCCCGGGTCCGACAGCACCGCGGCCACCAGCCGCTCGTTCTCCTGGAGGTCCCGGATGCGCTGCGCCTGCTCCCAGGCCACCGCGCCCAGCGCGACCGCCACGGCCAGGCAGGCGGCCACCACCCATGTCGACCCGCGTGTCCACCACCGGCGGACGGGCTCGGCCAGCCGGTCGGGCGGCGGGGCCAGCTGGCGGGTGCGGGCCACTTCCGCCATCACCCGGGCGCGCAGCCCCTCCGGGGGCCGGGTCCGCGCCGCCTCGCCCAGCAGTGCGGCCGTCTCGGTGAACCCGCGCACCTCCTGCACACACGAGTCGCACCGGGCCAGGTGGTCCTCGAACCGGACCGTTTCCTCCGGGGGCAGGGCGTTCAGGGCGTAGGCCCCCGACAGGGTGTGCGGGTCCTGCCGCAGTCTCCGGTTCACCACTCCACCCCCAGGCAGTCGCGCAACCGGATCAGGCCGTCGCGCATCCGCGTCTTGATCGTGCCCAGCGGAGTGGACAGGAGCCTCGCCACTTCACGGTAGGTGTAGCCGCCGTAGTAGGCCAGCCGTACCGACTGCCTCTGGAGTTCGGTGAGCGTGTCCAGGCAGCGCCGCACGCGTTCGCGCTCCAGGCGGTCGGTGACCTCCTCGGCGACCTCGTCGTAGGGGCGGTCCGCCTCGGCGGCGGCCGCCCGCGCCTCCCGGGCCGCGCCGACCTGCTCCGAGCGCACCCGGTCCACCGCGCGCCGGTGGGCGAGGGTCATCAGCCACGCCCGCGGGGTCCCGCGCCGGGGGTCGTAGCGGCAGGCGGTGCGCCACACCTCCACCATGACCTCCTGGGCCACCTCCTCGGACTGGGCCGGGTCGCGCAGCACCCGCCGCACCAGTCCGTACACCGACGGGGCGACCCGGTCGTACACCTCCCCGAACGCGGCCTCGTCGCCGCGCGCCACCCGCCCCAGGAGGTCGGCGAGGGTGTGTTCGGGCCCGGGCACCGCTTCCGGTTCCACGGCCCGGGGGCCCTGCGGGTGCGCCGCGTCGTGATCCATCCGGTCCTCCCTGCCGCGATGGCGGGCCGCGCCGTCCGGCGCGGCCCTGAAGCGCCCGGACGACCCGGCCTACGCTCGCGGGCCGTCCGGGAGTCGTGCCGACTACTCCGGCATCAGCACGGTGTCGACGATGTACACGGTGGCGTTGGCGGTCTGGACGTTGCCGCAGACCACCTTGGAGTCCCCGTTGACGGTGAAGTCCTCGCCGGCGCCCTCCGTGGTGACGTCCCCGCCCTGGAGCGAGGTGAACGTCCCGTCCTCCAGGTCGGCGGGCGCGTGGCGGCCCTCGACCACGTGGTAGGTGAGCACCTCGGTGAGCTGCTCCTGGTCGGCGAGCAGCGCGTCCAGGTCCTCCTGCGGGATCTTCTCGAAGGCGTCGTTGGTGGGCGCGAACACGGTGATGTCCTCCGCCGAGTTCAGCGTGTCCACCAGGTCGGCCTCGGTGACCGCCGTGACCAGCGTGGACAGCACCGGGTTGTTGGAGGCCGCGGTGGCCACCGGGTCCTGGGCCATGCCCTCGAAGCTGCCCGCGCCGTCGGCCGGGACGGCCTCGCAGCCGGGTCCGAAGTTCTCGCCCGCGGTCTCGGTCATCTCCCCGCCGCCGTTGTCCGTGCCCTGTTCGGTGCTCTCCTCGGTGGCGGCGCCCTCGGCGGGGGCCTCCTCGCCCATACCGCTGCACGCGGTCAGACCCAGGGCCAGAACGGCGGCGGCACCGGCGAGCATGCTCTTGCGGATCATCTCTATCTCCTTTGACTCTTCTTTTCTCGAGAACCGTGGGATCGGTGGGAAATCGTGCGGTGCGCCGGGCCTCAGGTCGCGGTGAACGCGATCCGGTGCCATCCGGTGGCCCCGCTCGGTATGGGTTCGGCGCGTTCGGAGGTCTGCACGGTGCCGGTGGCGTCGGTGGCGCGGACCTCCACGTCGTGGCGGCCGGGTCCGACGGAGACCTCGGCGACCCACTGGACCCAGGTGTCGATGCCGGGGACCCCGGCGAGTTCGGCGTCGGCCCAGGGCCCGCCGTCGATGCGCACCTCGACGGCGTCCACGCCCCGGTGCTGGGCCCAGGCCACCCCGGCCAGGACGACCTCCCCGGACGGGACCCGGGCCAGCGGCGCGGGCACGTCGATCCGCGACATGGTGCGGATCGGGGCCCTGACGGCCCAGCCGCGCTGCGCCCAGTAGGCCCGTTCGTCGGAGAAACGGGTGAGCTTCAGGTCGGTGACCCACTTGGTGGCGCTCACGAACCCGTACAGGCCCGGGACGACCGTGCGGACGGGGAAGCCGTGTTCGTGGGGGAGCGGGGTGCCGTTCATGCCCACCGCGAGCAGCGCGTCGCGGCCGTCCATGACGACCTCGGTGGGGGTTCCGCAGGTCCAGCCGTCGTGGGAGGTGGCCAGGATCTGGTCGGCACCGGCGTGCACCCCCGCGCGGCGCAGCAGGTCGGCCAGGGGGTACCCCAGCCAGCGGGCGTTGCCGGCCAGGTCGCCGCCCACCTGGTTGGAGACGCAGGTCAAGGTGATGTCCGCCTCGACCAGGGGCAGGTCCAGGAGCTCGTCCATGGTGATCTCGAAGGGACGGTCGACCATCCCGTGCACCCGCAGCCGCCACCGGGAGGCGTCCGGCCGGGGAACGGTCAGCGCCGTGTCGATCCGGTAGAAGTCGCGGTCGGGGGTGACGAACGGGGTCAGCCCCGGAACGCCCAGCTCGGTCGCCGCGGGCAGGGGCGGGAGCGGTCGCGCCGCGGCGGGCAGGACCACGGACTCCGGCCCTCCGGCGCCGCCGAGCCATCCCGGCACCAGGCGGGACAGGGCTCCGGCGGCCCCCGCCCCGGCGGCGATCCCCAGGGAGGTCAGCACGAACGCGCGGCGTCCCGGCCGGTGCTCGACCGGGCCCGCGGGCGCGCCCCCGTCACCGGGGTCCCGTCCGGCCGGTCGCGTGCGCCGGGCAGCGCGCAGCAGTACCGCCAGGCACAGGGCGCCGACGGCCACGGCGGCGAGGACGGGGATCACGGTCCTCACATCGCCGCCGCGGCCGACGAACACCGCCGTGACGCCCGCAGCGCCGAACACCGCCAGGCCCGCGTAACCCAGGGACGGCCGCCGCAGCGCGACCACCCCGAGCACGACTCCCGCTCCCAGGAGGGTGACGACGATGCCCGAGAGCAGCACGACCTTGTCGGCGGTCCCGAACAGCGCGATCGCCCACTCGGTCAGGGCCCGGGGGGTGTTGTCGACGACGGCGTCACCGACGGCGACCACGGGAGAAGGGGTTCCCAGGAGCGCGGCGGCCAGTTCTCCGGCGGCCGCGCAGGCCGCCACGGTCACCGCGCCCACGCACGCGCCGGGGAGGAGCCGCCCTCTCCTGCGAATCCTGTCCCCGGTGTCCTGCGTTCTCGTGGTCACATGGGGTATTCGGAGCCGGACGGGGGGCGGATGGGTCCCGGACCGGATTTTTTTTCCGGGGGCTACTCGGCGGTGAACCTCAGGTAGTGGTGGCCCTCGGCGCCGTCGGGGATGGTCTCCACCTCGACGTGGGACTGGGTGAACCCGGTGGCGTCGGTGGCACGGACCTCCAGCGCGTGCATGCCGGGCTCGACGGAGACCTCGGTGACCCACTGGACCCAGGTGTCGATGCCGGGGACCCTGGCGAGTTCGGCGGTGGACCACTCGCCCCGGTCCAGCCGGACCTCCACCGCGTCGATGCCGGTGTGCTGGGCCCAGGCCACCCCGGCGACGGCCACGTCCCCGGCGGGGACCCGGGTGAAGTCGCCGGGGACGTCGATCCGCGACATGGTCTTGACCGGTCCGCGCTCCGCCCAGCCGCGGTCGGCCCAGTAGGCCTGTTCGTCGGAGAAGCGGGTGAGCTTCAGGTCGGTGACCCATTTGGTAGCGCTGACGTAGCCGTACAGGCCGGGGACGACGGTGCGCGCGGGGAAGCCGTGTTCGTGGGGGAGGGGAGCGCCGTTCATGCCCACGGCGAGAAGGGCGTCGCGGCCGTCCATGACGACCTCGGTGGGGGTTCCGCAGGTCCAGCCGTCGTGGGAGGTGGCCAGGATCTGGTCGGCGTCGGAGTGGACGCCGGCGCGGCGCAGCAGGTCGGCCAGGGGGTGCCCGAGCCAGCGGGCGTTGCCGACGAGGTCGCCGCCCACCTGGTTGGAGACGCAGGTCAGGGTGATGTCGGCCTCGACCAGGGGGAGGTCGAGGAGTTCGGCCATGGTGATCTCGAAGGGGCGGTCGACCATCCCGTGCACCCGCAGCCGCCACCGGGATGCGTCCAGGCGGGGGACGGTCAGGGCGGTGTCGATCCGGTAGAAGTCGTCGTTGGGCGTGAAGAAGGGGGACAGGCCGGGGATCCCGAGGTCCGTGCCGGGCGCGAGCGCCGGGAGCGGTTCGGCGGCCGCCGGCAGCCGCAGCGCCCCGGGGCCGCCGGTCCGGCCCGACAGGGACGGCAGCCACAGTCCGGCCCCGCCCGCCACCGCTCCCGCGGCGATCACCCCCGCGGACGCCACCACCGTGCGCCTCCCCGGGCCGCCCGGAGCGGTGTCCGAACCGGTGCCGGGCCCGGCGTTCCCGGGCTCCGCGTCCACGGGCGCGGCTTCGGCGGGCGCGGGGACGGCCGGGGACGCGGCGGGCAGGGTGCGGCGCAGGAGGGCCAGGGCCAGGGCGCCGGCCAGCGCGGCCACCAGGACGGGGACCGCGGCCCACGGGTCGTCGGTGCGGCGCAGCCAGGCGGCGGCCAGACCCGCCAGTGCGACCGCGCCCAGGACCGCGTATCCCGCGGCCGGTCGGCGCAGGGCGAGTCCGCCCGCGGCGCAGGCCACCGCGACCAGCACCAGCAGGACCCCCGTGACCAGCACCGCCTTGTCGGCCGCGCCGAACACCGAGATCGCCCACGCCACCAGCCCGAAGGGGCTGTGGTCCACCACCGCGTCGGCCACCACCGTCACCGGCGGCGACACCCCCAGCAGTGCGGCGGCGGGCTGTGCGGCTCCCAGCGCGGTGGCCGCCGTCGCCAGGCCGATGAGCGGCCCCGCGAAACGGGGCGGGGCAGGTGCTGACATATCAGCAAGAATCGCCCATCCCCCGCTCCGGCGCCAGGCCCGGCGGACTTTCCGCCCGTTGTGGGGCACCTCGGTCGGTTCGACTCCCGGAGTGCTGGAGGATGTTTCCCGTACGTCGTCTCCCCAACGATCGGAGTTCCCCCACATGGTGCGGAAGACGCCCCTCGCCGCGGCCGCGCTCATGGTCTCGGGCAGCCTTCTGCTCAGCGGCTGCACGGTCACCGCGGATATATCGGACTGGTGGTCCGAGACGTTCGGGGACGCGTCCGGGCCGCCCGAGGTCCGGGAGGAGTTCCCCTACGTCCGGGAGGGCCGCATCTTCCAGGACACCGGGCAGGACACCGAGATGCGCTTCTCCGTCACGGGGCTGGAGCGCACCGACGAGTACACCGTCATGTACTACGAGATCACCTATCTCGACGACTTCTCCGGCCCCAACCGGAACCTCAGCATGGCCCACACCCTCGTCGACCCCCTCACCGGGCGCGTCTACCGGCAGTTCCTCGACGAGAACGGCCTCAAGTACGGCTCCGAGAGCCCCAACCAGGACGGCCTCTACCCCGTCCACGACGGGGTCACCAACGAGTACGTCCGCTACTTCCCGCGCATCCCCGACGAGGTTCGGCAGGTCACCTTCGTCGGCAGCGGCCTGGGCGCCATGACCGGCATCCCCATCCAGGACGTCGAGGAGGAGCGCCCCGACCCGGAGAGCCCCAACGGCCCCGACCACCTCTCCCTCGACGACCCGCCGCCGAGCGGCGAGAACCTCACCTTCGCCAACCGGCGCCCCGACGGGGACGCCGTCGCCGACGAGGGCTGGGTGCAGAGCTTCGTCGACTCCGAGATCGCCTCCACCACCCGCGACGGCGACCGCGAGATCATCTCGCTGCACTCCGACGTCATGTTCGAGTTCGACCGCTCCGACCTGACCGAGGAGGCGGAGGAGGTCGTCCGCCGGGCGGCCACCTCCCTGGCCGCCAACGTCGACCCCGACGAGCCGACCATCACGATCATCGGCCACACCGACGGCATCGGCGACGACGCCTACAACGACCGCCTCTCGGTGCAGCGCGCCGAGAGCGTCCGCGACCTGCTCGCGGAGGAGATCGGCCCGGGCTTCACCCTGGAGGTGGAGGGCCGCGGCAAGAAGGAGCCCATCGCCCGCGAGGGCGGCCCGGACGACGAGCAGGCCCGCGCCCGCAACCGGCGGGTGGAGTTCTCGTACATCTTCAACGACACCACCGAGGCGACGGAGGAAGAGGAGTACGACGACGACGGCCTGAACACCGCCCAGCGCAACGTCACCTGGCCCGCCCCCTACGACGACGACCCGGGTTCGGTGGTGGCCGAGAGGGAGCAGGACGGCATCCGCCTGGAGGTCTACCCGCTGCGGCGCGACGGCGCCTACGTGATCGGCACGGTCGCCCTCACCAACACCACCGACGCGCCGCTGATCCCGGAGATGGGCGGCTCCGACGTGGTGGCCGGCGGCCCGGAGCAGTTCAGCAAGGGCACCCTGGGCGGCTTCCAGCTGTTCGAGCCGGAGAGCGGCCTGGTGCGGTACGTGGCGCAGATGGACTTCGGCGAGGGCCGCTACAGCAGCTTCGCGGAGGAGGTGCACGTCCTCCAGCCGGGCAACACCTACAACCTGGTGGCGGTGTTCCCGGCCCCGGCCACGAGCGTGGAGGAGCTGACCCTGCGCGCCGGGCCGTTCGGGGAGTTCGAGGAGGTCCCGGTCGAGTACTAGGGAGTGTTCTTTTGAACCTCCGCTGCGCTGCGGCCCGCCCGTCGAGCGGCGGAAGGTCCTCAACGGACGGCCTGCGGCCTCAGGCCGTCCTCGAGGATGTCTCCTCCGGGCCTCCAGAACCCCGCCGGGCGCCTCGCGAACCCCCGGCGGCACAGGAGAGAGTTCGAAGAACAGGCTCTAGGCGGCACCACGGGGGTCGTCGGCATCGTGCCGGCGGCCCCCGTTCCCGTGTCCGGGCCATCGCTCAGGGCGCGGGGAACGGGGACACGGGACGCCCGGTGATCACGAAGCCGTAACCATGCGTGAAAACCTCAACTGTTACTTTTTCCTCGCGATCTACAGGTAATGGCGGTCTCCGTGTGACGAAGGTGGTGTCCCGCGATGAGCGGTGGAACGGGTGCGAATCCGAACGAGGCGCGGCAGGGCGGTGAGGACGCCGAGGCGCTGGCCACGGCGATGGCCGGCCTGGCCGACGCGTTCGACCTAACGGTCGACGACGCGATCCGGGTGGCGGGCGAGGAGGACGTCGAGGCCGGGTGGCGGTCCTTCCGCGAGCGCCACCTCCAGGGGTTCGTGGACGTGCAGGGCCACGGGCTCCAGCTGGCCGACAACATCCAGGCCGGGGCGAGCGAGATCGCCCTCAACGACCTGGAGAGCTCCCAGGAGCTGTCCGGCGCCGCCCACCACGTGCCGCCCGGCCTGGGCAACGTCAACTTCTACTGACACCCCTTCCCCTTCTCCCCCGAACCCCCTTTGAGGAACCCCCGTGGCTTCTTTCGACCTCTCCCTCACCCTGCGCACCACCGACGCGATACCCGCCCTGATCCGCGCCCGGACCGCCGACTTCGAGGACCTCAACGGACGCGTCCTGGGCGACGCGGGAGACCTCCAGGCGGCCCTGGACGGCGCGGCCGGGCAGTTCACGAGCATCCTGGCCTGGGACATCAGCACCCTGTCCGCCGAGGACCGGCAGCTGTGGACGGGCGCCGCGGTGGCGCTGACCTACGCGGCGATGGTCAGCGACATGTGGGCCGACCACGTGGAGGAGTTCCGCGAGGGCCGCGAGGAGCTGCTGGAGGAGTGGAACACCGCCGTCGCCGACTGCGAGGGGCGGGTGCCGGGCGAGTACTCCGCCAGCCGCATCACCTCGACGTTCCCCGAGCGCCGGGGGTTCTGGAGCGACGAGAACACCTGCCGGGACCTGTACGAGGAACTGGTCGAGAAGCGCACGAGCGTCAGCGGCCGGTTCGACACCCTGTGGACCGCCTACCAGGAGCACGCCGAGGAGATCGGCGACATGCTGGAGGAGGGCGCCACCAAGGTCAACGTGCAGAAGCTCATCGACGGCGGGTACGCCAACTGGGCGTTCTACAACCTGGACCCGAACCGGTACACGATGCTGGTGGACGGCCGGGAGCTGACCGAGGAGAACGCTCAGGAGTGGTCCACCGAGCTGGCCGCCTACTGGTCCGGGGACAGGCCGCTGGACGACCGCTACCACGAGCTGATGCTCATGATGGCGATGATCGGCACCAACGCCAAACAGGCGCAGAACACTGGAGGCGGGTTCCGCTCCGAGGAGATCGACTTCCTGGAGGCCTTCTACACCAACCTGGAGCTGGAGACCGGCGGGCACTACATGGGCGTCCTGGCCGTCCCGGAGCTGATGGACGGCGGCCACATGAGCGGCGAGGAGCGCGAGCACGCCCTGGGGGTGCTCGGCGACGGGCTGCTCACGCTCTCCGACGAGGACCTGGGCGGCGGGTACGACCTGCTGCCGGAGAGCGTCCGCCGGGCGACCGAGGGGCCCTTCCTCTACGAGACGGGCGCCGACGAGCCGCCGTACCTTCTGGCCACCTACCAGGACGACGCGCGGGCCCTGTCGCAGCTGCTCCGGTACACCGACGACGAGCTCCAGGGCGGCGACGCGTTCTCCACCAACCTCACCCTGGGCGCGGGCGCGTACATGCACTACTGGGGCGTGGAGGGCGAGAACGGCTGGGTGGTGTCGGAGGACCTGGCCCCGCTGGTGGAGGTCGGCACCCGCAACGAGGACGCCAACCACTACGTGCTCACCGGCGAGTACCCGGACGGCCGGGAGACCATTCCGGGCCTGCCGGATTTCGCCCCGCACGAGCGGACCAACGCGGTCGAGGGCCTGCTCACCTACGACTGGCACGACGACGGCGCGACCGCGCGCGGGCTCATCGACTGGATCGCCGAGGACGCTCTGAGCGAGGACGCCGAGGTCCGCGACCGCGCGGGGACGGCCGCCGCGGGGTTCATCGAGACGGTCACCACGGCCGAGATGCAGGAGGCGCTCACCGACACCGGCATCGACGTGGGGGACAGCGAGGACGCCTCGTTCACCGAGTTCAACCCCGAACTCGCGGACGCGTTCGCGGGGGTCTTCGATTCCTACATCGTGAGCTTCGCCGAGAGCGCCATCGAGGACGGCGCGAACAACGACGAGCTGATCACCGGCGTGGGCGAGTACAACCCGGACACCGGGGCCTTCAACATCGGCATCCAGGAGCGGTCCGCCTACATGCAGTACCTCATGGGGGACGAGGACTCCGCCGCGCGCGTGATCACCTCCACCGCCGCCTACGAGTACGCGGCGACCGAGTTCTACATCGCGACCGGGGACACCGAGCTCGCCGCCCGCGGCCCGGCCACCCTCCACTCCCTCATCGAGCTGGGCATCTCCATGGAACTCGATGACAGGGTCGGGGACGACGCGTCCGCGCAGCAGCGCCGGGAGGAGCTGTACGGGTTCGCCTTCGACGAGGCCGGGGGGCTCGCGGAGAAGATCCCGGTCGTGGGGGCCCTGATCAACAAGGGGCTGGAGCTGGGGTCGGACCCCATCGTCGAGCACCTGGCGGCCTCCAACGTGGAGATCACCCCGAACGTTCCCAGCCACGGGAACGAGAGCGAGGAGGCGCGCCGGGTGAACCAGCAGGTGGAGTTCCTGGCCCACATCCTGACCTCGGGCAACGAAGCGGTGGTCCAGGGGCCGGGCGAGGAGCGGATCCGGGAGCTGGAAGAGTACGGAATCGTCACCTACACGCAGGACGGATCCATCCGGGTCGAGACCGACCGCGGCAAGTGGGATGTGACGAACGAGCCGGGAGGCGGGGCGGACGAGGCCGCCAACGCGCTGCACGCGGCCCTGAACAGCACGCAGATCGACCCGCTGAACAGGGAGCCCGCGAACGGCAACACCATGTACAACGAGTTCGCGACCCCCTACAACACCCGTTATGAGCTGGTGCAGGAGATAGGGCGCCGGGAGACCGAGGACGACGAGTGATGACACACGGGGCATGGCGGCGCGCGCCCGGGCGCCGCGCGGTGGCGGCCGCGCTCGTACTGCTGCTCACCGGCGCGTGCGCACCGGAGCGGGAGGAGCCCGGGCCGTCGGCGGAGGCGGAGGCCTCGCGCGGACCGCACGCGGAATGGGTGCAGCGGACCGTGCGGGCCTTCACGTTGGAGCGCATGTTCGTCGAGCAGGACCCGGATCCGGTCACGCCGCACGCCGGCGACAGGCCGCGGGAGGTGCTGGCGGAGGCCGGCGTCCTGGTGGAGGACGGTGAGGGGGCGAGGGTGGAGACCGACCCGGACCTGTGGTCCTCCTCCCTCGGCGAAGGGCTGAGCGGGGACGGCCCCCTGCTCCAGGAGGTGGACCAGGCCCTGGCCGACTTCCTGAGGGAGAACACGGTCACCTGGTGCGGCCCCGAGGTGTCCGGCGACACCTTCGTCGACTCCTACCCCGGCTCCGGAGGCGACTCCTTCGACACGCACGAGGAGTACGAGGCGGACATCGCCGAGTACGTCGGCTGCGGGGACGGCGGTTGACCGGACCCGCGTTCCTGCGCGCGGCCCTCGGTGCCGCGGTATCGGGACCCGGTGGGCGGTGAGGCGTTCGTGGACGCCTACACGGAGGAGTTCGAGGGCGTCTTCGACACGACCGGGGAGTACGAGGCGAGCGTCGCCGACTACGTCGACTGCGGGGACGGGCGCCCGTGAACGGGGCGGCCCCGGCGCCGTGGGGCGCCGGGGCCGCCGCGCCGGTCAGTAGGTGGGCGAGGTGAGGGCGAGGCGGGCGAGCAGGTCGCGGCCGCGTTCGGCGCTGCGTGGCTCGGACAGCACCTCGTACTGCTCGGCGACGATCTCCGTCCGCGACGCGAACGTCCGCTTCCCGCCCAGGGAGGCGTAGCCCATCGCCGCGAACGCGGTGCTGGCGCCCACGCCCGCGAGCAGCCCCGCGAGGATCGACCCGAGGAGGCCGCCCGGGGTGAACATCCCCAGCACGACACCGATGAGCAGACCGAACCACACGCCCGACAGGGCCGCCGAACCCAGCACCCGGCCCCAGGTCAGCCGGCCGGTGACCCGCTCCACCACGCGGGGCCCGGTGCCGACGATGGTGAGGTCCTCGACCGGGAAGCCGTTGGCGGCCAGGTGGTCGACGGCGCGCTGCGCCTCGGTGTAGGCGGTGTAGGACCCGATCGACCACCCCGTGGGCGGGGTGGGCAGGGTCCGAGGGTCAGGGGAGAACATGTGCACCTCCGGGTGCGGGTTCCATGGTCGCCGGACCGCCCCCGCAGGGGTCCGGCGGTCGGGTGGCCCGGGGCCCGCAGGACGGGCGGACCCCGGGTCGGGGGGCCGGGAGTCCCGGTGCAGCGGGACACCCGGGGCGGTCAGCGCCGCGTGGCGGCGCGACGGTCCGGGGCCGGGGAAGAACGGGCGGCGGGCGGTGCCATGGCCTGTGCCTCCTCCCTGCGTGCGCGGCGGCCTGCGAGGTCTGTACCTGGATCAACGGCCTTGCGTCGGTGGGTGTTCCCTAAGTTGAGCTTCTCTAACTCAACTCTAAAGAAGGTGCGGGGCGTGCGGCCGGATCAGGGGCGCGGTGTGCGCGGGCGGCCCACGGACTCCTGGGCGGAGACGGCGGAGAGCACGGCGTCGGCGGTCTCCCCGGCGGTGCGGGAGCCGTCGACGGGCAGTTCGGCGAGGTGGAGCCGCTCGACCTCGGCTCGCACGAGCTCCTGGAAGCGCAGGGTGCGGGCCAGGAACACGTCGATGAGGTGCCGCTCCGGTGCGGAGGCGGCGGCGTGGCCGGAGCCCGTGTACATGCGCTCGCGCAGGAGGGCGTCCGGGGCGGTGAGCCACACGGCGCCCGTGCGCGGGGCGGTCAGGCCCGCCACGCGGGTCGGCCACAGCGCCGACCCCTCCAGCACCAGGCCGGGGCCCTCGCCGGCGGCGTGCTCGGCGACGATCTCCTCGACGCGCGGCCACTGGCGCTCGTAGTGGGCGAGAACGGAGTCGATCAGCTCGTCCAGGGGCAGGGTGCCGTAGTGCTCGGCGACGTGCGGCGGCACCTCCCGGTCGGGCGTCCGCCAGGGGCGGCCCGGGTGCCGGGCCAGGTGGTCGGTGGTGGCGTGGGAGAAGCCGAGCCGCTCCGCGAGCGCCCGCGCGGTGGTGGACTTGCCGGTGTGGGACGTGCCGCCGATGAGGATCACCCGGATGCCGCTCATGCCTCCGACCCTAGCCGCGCGGGACCCGCGGACGGGGCGAGAGGGCGGAGAAGGGGCCGGGGGCGCCGCGGCACGGGAACGGCGCCCCCGGGGCGCTTCAGTGGTCGGCCAGGTCGAGCCGGGCCAGCCGGTCGGGGTCGGACAGGATGTCGATCGCGGCGATCCTGCCCCCGGAGACGGTGAAGCTCATGACGGAGAACGGTCGGCCGTCGACGGTGTTGACCAGGCCGGCCAGGCCGTTGACGAGCGCCGGACGGGTGTCGGTGCCGGTGGCCATGCGCTGGAAGGTGGAGAGCCGCCCGGCCACGGCCTCGACGCCGCGGACGACCTTCAGGCCGTTCGTGAGCGCGCCGCCGTCGGCGCGCAGCACCACGTCGGGGTCCAGGACGGACACCAGTGCCTCGAAGTCGCCGCCGCGCGCGGCGGCCAGGAAGGCGTCCACCACCTTCCGCTGCTCGACCGGGTCCGGGTCCGGGCTCGGGGCCGCGCCGCGGACCCGCTGACGGGCCCGGCTGGCGAGTTTCTTGGCCGTGGCGGGGGTGCGGTCGACGATGGGCCCGATCTGCTCGAACGGCAGGCCGAACATGTCGTGCAGCACGAAGGCCAGGCGTTCGGCCGGGGAGAGCGACTCCAGCACCACCAGCAGCGCCAGCCCCACCGAGTCGGCCAGCAGCACCTGCTGCTCCGGATCGGTGCGCTCCTCCCGGCCGACCACCGGATCCGGCAGGCGCTCCTCCAGTGACTCCTCGCGCCGCGCCTTGCGGGCGCGCAGCACGTCCAGGCAGACCCGGCCGACCACGGTGGTCAGCCAGCCGCCGAGGTTGTCGATGTCGTCGGAGTCCGAGCGCGCCAGGCGCAGCCATGCCTCCTGGACCGCGTCCTCGGCCTCGGCCAGTGAGCCGAGCATGCGGTAGGCGACCGCCCTCAGGTGGGGGCGGTGGCCCTCGAACCGTTCGGCCAGGAAGTCATGGGATGTCATGCCGGGGGGCCTCTCTTCTTCAGCGGATTCAGTACTGATGACGCGCGGGACCCGCGAAAGGTGACCACCGACGGGTCGGTCACCTTCGCCCCGTTCGGCCCGTCAAGGCGGCGACCGACACGAGGGAAGGGTTGCCGAGGATGAACAGGATCCGGGTCCACGGAACGGTGGAGGACGGCTTCGAACCGGTGGAGGAGGTGTTCGCAGAGGTCGTGGCCGAGCAGGACGGCCTGGCGGGCTCGCAGCTCACCGCCTACGCGCACGGCCGGCGGGTGGTGGACCTGTGGGCCGGGGACGGGGTGGACGGCGACACGATGACCGGTGTCTACTCCTCGACCAAGGGTGCCGCGACGCTGGTGGTGGCACTGCTGGTGCAGGAGGGCGTCCTCGGCCTGGACGAGCCGGTGGCCCGGCACTGGCCGGAGTTCGCCGCCGCCGGCAAGGACACGGTCACGCTGCGGGACGTCCTGTCCCACCGCTCCGGCGTCATCGGCGTCGACGGCGGCCTGTCGGCGGCCGAGCTGGCCGACGACGCGGTGATCGCGCGCCGCCTGGCCGGGCAGCGGCCGTACTGGCGTCCCGGGGCGGCCTACGGCTACGGGGGCTTCGTCTCGTTCGCCATGGTGGGCGAGGTGATCCGGCGGGTGACCGGCCGGTCGCTGCAACGGATCTACGAGGAGCGCATCCGGGAACCGTACGGACTGGACCTCTACCTGGGGCTGCCCGAGTCCGAGGAGGAGCGGTTCCGGCCGATCCTGTGGTGGGAGGCCGACCCGGAGCGGGAGGCCGCCTTCTGGGCGGGCGTCCCGGGCCCCCGGAGCCTCGTCGGCATCGGCTACGGGCTCGACGGCACGCCCCCGCTGGACCAGGTGGGCTTCGCCAACACGCGTGGCGTCCGCGCGAACGGCCCGGCCTCGGCCGGGGGAGTGGGCAGTGCGCGCGGCCTGGCCGGCCTGTACGCGGCGGCCGTCTGGGGCATCGACGGGCGGCCCCCGCTGCTGGAGCCGGACACCGTCGGCGAGTTCGCCCAGCTGCACTCCGTCGGCGCGGACCTGGTCCGCGGCGATCAGGGGAACTACGCGCTCGGCTTCCAGGCCAAGGGGCTGCGGTACCCGTTCCTGAGCGCGAACGCCTTCGGCCATGACGGCTCGGCCGGCTCGGAGGCCTTCGCCGATCCGGTCGGCGGCATCGCCTTCGGCTATACCCGGCACCGTTTCGGCTTCGGCTGGTCCTATCCCGAACACGACCGACTCGCCGCCGCGGTGCACGCCGCCGTCGCCTCCCGGGGAGAACGCGCATGAGCGACCACACCCCCGCCCGTCCGGACAGAAACGGCCTCGCACTGCTCGTGATGGCGGCCGCGCAGCTGCTGATGGTGATGGACGGCACCATCGTGACCGTCGGCCTGCCCGTCATCGGGGCCGACCTCCGGATCCCCGAGGGCGAGCTGGACCGGGTCCTCACCTCCTATGCCCTGGCCTTCGGCGGCCTGCTGCTGGTCGGGGGCCGCGCCGGCGACCTGTGGGGCCGACGCAGGCTGTTCCGTGTCGGTCTGGTCGTCTTCCTGCTCGCCTCCCTGCTGGGCGGTGCGGCCGGTAGCGGTGCCGTGCTGATCACCGCACGCGTGCTGCAGGGCGTCGGCGCGGCCATCGTCGCCCCGGCGGCGCTGTCCCTGCTCGCCGAGACCTTCCCCGCCGGGCCCCGGCGCAACAGGGCACTCGGCGTGTACGGAGCCATGGGCGGCCTCGGCTCCGTCGTCGGCCTGCTCCTGGGAGGCGCGCTCACCGAGTACCTGGGGTGGCGGTGGATCATGTTCGTCAACATCCCCATAGCCCTGCTGGTCCTGGTCGGCACCGTCGTCCTGGTGCCCGGAACCCGCCGCCCCGGCGGCCTGGACCTGCCCGGCGCCGTCACCGCGACCCTGGCCCTCGGCTCGCTGGTCTACGCGATCAACCGCGCCGGATCCCATGGGGTGGGCGACGGGACCGCCCTGGTCTTCGGCGCGTGCGCCGTCGCGCTGTTCTCGGTGTTCCCGTTCATCCAGCGCGGCGCGCGCAACCCGATCCTGCCGCCGGGTGTAGCGGCCGACCGCGGCAGACTCGGCGCCAACCTGGTCATGCTGCTCATGGGCGCGGGACAGCTGGCCACCTTCTACTTCCTCACCCTGTACATGCAGACGGTCCAGCAGTTCTCGCCCATGACCACCGGCCTGGCCTACCTGCCGTTCGCGATCGGTGTCGGTATCGGCTCCGGGGTCGTCGGACCTGCATTGCAGGCCCGCGCCTCCACCCGGACCGTGCTGGTGGTCGGCACGGCGACGGCCGCCACGGCGATGGCGTGGTTTGGCCTCCTGGCACCCGACCAGAACCCGCTGCTGGTGCTGTTGCCCGCGCAGCTGGTGGGGGGAATCGGCCTGGGGACCGGGTTCGTCGCCGCCACCATCGGCGGCGTCAGGGGCATCGCATCACAGGACTCGGGCATCGCCTCCGGCCTCGTCAACACCAGTCAGCAGATCGGCGGCGCCCTGGGTTTGGCCGTGCTGGCCGGCGTCGCCGTCGCCACCACTGCGGCCCAGCCGCCGGGGACGGGCCTGGACGAGGCGCTCACCAGCGGATACACCGTCGGCATGCTCGGCGCGGGCGCCTTCTACGCGGTCGCCCTCCTCACCGCCGTCCTGCTGCTGCGACCACGCTCCGCGGAGCGGGACACCGAACCCCTCGAAAGAACCGCCGGATGAGGACGCCTCCACCGGTCACCTTCGATCCGCACGATCCGTCATAGAGGCAGAACACCGAACGGAAGGAAACACCACCATGACCGCCACCGAGCAGCAGAACCGCCAGTCGCGCCTCCCCGACCCCGTCGCGCTCGTCCCCGAGCTCAAGGACATCGCCGGCGCCCTGTTCAAGGCGACCGGGAACGGCACGGTTCCGCGGACCACCATCGGCCTGGTCCAGCTGCGCGCCGGGCAGATCGCCGGCAGCACCTACCTGACGAGCCTGCACACCGGCAACCTCCGCCGGGCGGAGGCGACCGAGGAGCAGATCACCGCCGTGGCCTCCTGGCGGGACGCGCCCTACTTCTCCGACGCCGAACGGGTCGCGCTGGAGCTGGTCGAATCCGTCCTGACCCCGAACGCGTCGGGCGAGCGCGTCCCCGACGAGCTGTACGCCAGGGCTTCGCAGCACTACGACGACAAGGCGCTCGCCACGCTGATCATGGCGATCGGCCAGGTCTGCTTCTTCCTGCCGCTGGCCCTCATCGGCAAGCCCCTGCCCGGGGTGTCCCCGGCGGAGCAGTGGAGGGCGTAGCGGCCCGGACCCCATGAGGTCGGCGAAGCCCGTCCCGGGGTGACGCCGACCGAGGAAAGCCCCCGTGCTCCGACCGGAGCACGGGGGCTTCGCGTTGGGCGGGGGCGGGCGCGGGGCGGGCATGGGGAGGCCGCCCGTCCCCGCGGCGACCGGCTTCGGTCGGCGGTGGCGGGCTGGGGGCGGGGTCTCCTGGTGGGTCGGAAGATATCCACAGGCTGTGGACGAATTTCCGGTACCGGTCCGTGGC
The DNA here is from genome assembly GCF_019598965.1 of Nocardiopsis sp. MT53. Lineage (NCBI taxonomy): Bacteria > Bacillati > Actinomycetota > Actinomycetes > Streptosporangiales > Nocardiopsidaceae > Nocardiopsis > Nocardiopsis sp. MT53. The sequence continues at coordinate 2,382,282 of NZ_CP080599.1, forward strand.
CGGGGCGGAACGCGTGGCCGGGGCGTCGATGCGGCGCGAAGCGTCCGAGGTCGGTGGGTATCGGTCGGCTCATGCCCGGGATGCGGTTTTCGGGGGACAAGCAAGAGAAATCGGCCGACCGGTGGGTACCGGTCGGCCGTTGAGCGGGGTCGAAGCCTAGGAGGCCCGATTCTTCACGCCGTGGAGGAACGCGGTCCAGGCATCGGGGTTGTAGTCGAGGTGGCCCAGGGGGCGGTTCTGGGTGTCACGGACAAGGACGAGAGGCCCCTCGGCGACCTCGACGCAACTGCCTTCTCCACTGCTGTGGCTGCTCTTGTGCCACTTCTCCACGGCGATCCTCTCGCTCGGGCTCAGGCGTGGAGCTTCACGCCCTGGAGGAAGGATGCCCACGCTTCGGCGGAGTAGTCGAGGTGTCCGAGAGGACGGTTCTGGGTGTCCCGGACGAGGACGCTCTGTCCCTCCGCCACCTCAACGCAGCTGCCCTGCCCCGAGCTGTAGCTGCTCTTGTGCCACAGCGGCCGACCGGACTCGTGCCTGCTCTTCAATGCTTTCCCTGACCTTCCTGACGAATTCGACGCTGGCGCCCATGGACAGTGCCTCGGCTTGCAGGAGCCCAAAGATGGTCATGCACTTCTGCACGGTCTCTTGATCGTCGATGAGCACCTCACCGCTCGCGTACTCGGCGGAGGCCAGCGGCGGATTGTCGGGAAAGGTGTAGATCCGGAACGGGCCTGCGGTCCCGGGGTGATAGTGGGACCGCGGGGGTGTGACCTGGAAGCGGATCCTGCCTTCCTCGGCAAGCTGGAGGACCCAGTCCAACTGGGTGATTTGAGTACGTTCGTCCCCCATGATGAGGTCTAGGACGAACGCCTCTACCACGATAGACACTAGCGGAGGGTGGTCCCTCATAAGTATCTCTTGCCTCTTTTTCCTCGCCAGCACCATCTCTTCCACTACTGAGGTGCTGGCCCACGGCAGGGAGTCGCGAATCGTGGTGCGGGCGTACTCGGGCGTCTGGATCAGTCCGGGAAAGATCTGAGACTGGTACTCGCGGAGCTCGGTTGATTTCTGCTCCAGCTTCGGGACCTTTTTGTACCAGGGTGGGATGGTTTCGGTCTCCTGGCTCCTCTCCCACGCGCGGACCAGTTGGCCGTTGGCCTGGAGGGCCTGGTCGAGGAGGGTCACCTGGTCCTCGCTCATGCCCCGCTTGCCGTTCTCCCAGGCGGATACGTGAGCGGCGACCACGCTGGCGTAGGGCGCCAGCTCCGCCTGGGTCAGCTTGGCCTTGCGGCGGAGGGCCTTGAGTTCCTTGCCCACCCTGGCCCATTCGGGCTTGCGGCGATCCGACATTCGTCACCTGCTCAAAGGAGGGGGAAACCGGGGATAACCACGATGCAACGCCCTCTCAACCGCCCGCAACCGATTCACCGAAATGTTGTCCCTGTGGTTGATTCGCTGGCCTTTCCCCGAACCGCTGGCCCAAGGTGTTGTCACGAAGGCGCACGGTGACCGAAAGGGTCTTTGTACCCTTCTCGGTTCTTCTGGGTGGTTCTCGGCGTCGTCGGACAACGGTGCGGAAGGCGGATGAGCGCAGAATGGGATCGGTGACCCGCATGGAACCCCGTCGAGAGCGGAACACGGCCTCCAGCGACGACATCGAAGAGGTGGTGCCGCGACCGCCCTGTACCGCGCCGCCGGGCAGGATTCCGCTCCAGCGCCGGACCGCCGACCCGCGCGACCGGGTCGCGATCCTCGTGGACGTCGAGAGCGGGGAACTGGGGCACTCCATCACGGTCCCGGGCGTCGCCGAGCAGACGGGGGTGCTGCGGCGGCAGCTCTCCGCGCTCGCGCTGCTACCCGAGGCGCAGACCGACGTCCTTCAGGGCCTGGTCAGCGAGCTGTTCACCAACGCCGTCCGGCACACGCGCAGCGGGCTCCCCGGGGGCCGGGTCGTGGTGACCCTGCACCGGCTCCGGGGGCGGGTGCAGGTCAGGGTGACCGACCAGGGGCCGCGCGGCGGCGGTGTCGGGACCCCGCACGTGCGCGAACAGGACCTGGACCGGGAGGGCGGGTTCGGGCTGAGGCTCGTCGCCATGCAGGCGGACAGGTGGGGGACCCTGTCCGAGGGCGGGCGGACCACGGTCTGGTTCGAGCTGGATCGCGGGTGAGCCCGGCCATGTCCTGGAACCGCGCCGACGACGGTGAACAGTACGAGGCGGCCCGGCGGCTCAACGCCGAGGCGGGCCGGATGTGGACGGTGATGTGGGCCCCGGCCCTGCGCGCGTACGTGGCGTTCTACCAGGGGGCGGCCGTGGTCCGCTGGCAGAGCGCACCCACGGCGGAGGGACTGGTGGAACGGCTGCGCGAAGCCGAACGGCTTCTCGGCGCGGACACGGGGAGGGCGTGGGCGCCGGCTCCCCGGCGTGACGGGGACGGCGCCCGGACCACCGGCGCGCACCGCCGCCCTTCGACCGCACCGCTCCCGCCGCAGGCTGAGACGCCGACACAGCGCCCCGTGCCCACACCGGTCCCCGCCCCGCTCCCGCCCACGGCGGAGGCACCCGTGGCGGAGGCGCACGCGATGTGGGCGCCCGCGACGGAGCCGGTGCCGCCGATGACCTCCCCCGGCCGCCCCTCCCCGGCAGGGGACACCGGAGCCGACGGCCGTACCGCTTCGGCGGGGGCGGCCGGGGCCGATGTCCATCCGCCTCGGGCAGGCGCCACCGCCATCGATGGCCGGACCGCCGTCGGCACGCGTGCCGCGGGGCGCCTTCCCCGTGCCCTCGGCGCACCCGACGGCACCGGGTCCCTCCCCGCGCACGTCGTGCCCGAGGCGGAGCGGACGGACCCGGGCGCGTTCGCGCGCGGCGGCGTCCGCACCGGGGACGTTCCCGTGCGCACCGGCTCCAGGGGCCTCCGGCACGCCCGGCTCGGCGGCGCCGACGACCGCGCCGCCGTGACCGCGCGGTTGCGCGGCCCGCGCACCGGGACCCGCGCGGTGGTGATCCCTGGAGAGGGACCGCCTCCGCAGGTGTGGGGACCCCTCGGGGCCGGGGGACACGCGCGCGGGGGTTCGGCACCGTGAGAACCGAGCCCGCGACCGTGCACGAGGCGCTGCTCATGCTCCAGGACCGGAAGGACACGACCCGTGGCGCGCACCGGGAGGCCGCGACGCGGACGACCGGCTGGGAGTGGCCGATCCCGCAGCCGACCCTGGAGGAGGTCATCGCCTCCCTGGAGATGGTGTACGACCTGGCGGAGGGCACCGCGGAGGACGCCGAGGCGATCCTTCGCCTGGTGCACACCCTGCGCGGCCTGCACACGGGCCCCGCACACCGTTCCGTCCTCGACCACCTCCACTCCGCCCATCGCTGACCCCGGCCAGGCACCGGCCCCGCGTCCCGCCCCGGGCCCCGGCGGGACGCGGGGTCCGGTTCAGGACACGGGTGGTCGGGTGGCCGACCAGCGGCGGAGTTCGTCGGCCAGGGCGACCGGGGCGTCCAGCTGGATCAGGTGCCCGGCCTCCGGGACGAGGGACAGCGTGCTGCCCGGGATCGCCTCCCGCAGCCGGTGGGCGCGGTCGACCGGGATCCAGGTGTCCTCCGTCCCCCACACGATGTGCACGGGGAACGGCAGCTCCGCCAGGTGCGGTTCGACCTCCTCCGTGAACCGCTCGTCGGCCTGGGCGATCTGGCGGTAGAACGCCTCCTTGCCCTCCTCGCCCAGCCACGGGCCGACCAGCGCGTCGAGGTCCTCGGGCCGCAGCCCCCGGTGTGACGCCCCGGCGATGTAGGCGCGCAGGGCCCCCTCGTGCACCGCGTCCGGCAGGCGGGCGAACACCGACGCGTTCTCCCGCACCAGCCGGAAGAACGGCGACCCCCACGGTCGCAGCGCCACCACGTCCACCAGGCACAGCGCCAGGTACGCGGCATCGTGCAGCAGCGCCGCGCGCAGCGAGACGGCGCCGCCGTAGTCGTGGGCGATGACGCGCGGGCGCTCCAGCCCCCAGTGGTCCAGGAGCGCCGCGAACGCCTCGCCCTGCACCCCCAGGTCGACCGGGTTCCCCGGGTCCTTGGAGGAGGCGCCGTAACCCGGCATGTCCCACAGGTACACGGTGAAGTCGCGGGCCAGCGCGTCGGCGAACGGCGACCAGAGCCGCGAGGACCACGGTGTGCCGTGGCACATGACCAGGGGCGGTCCCGCACCCCGGAGCCCCCAGGCGATCCGGTGCCCGCGCCACTCGAACATCTTTTTCACGTCCATGGTTCCAGGGTGCCGGAGATCGGGGCCGGAGGAGGGTCGTCCACAGGGTGGATTCCGGAGCGGCCGGCACGGAGCGCGTGGACCGGAAAACGTGTGGACACCGGCCCGGGGCCGGGGGATAGGTTCTGTTCCGTGTCCTCTCCCGAAGCGTCCAGACACGTGCCGCCGGTCCGCCGGTAGGCACGTGACGCCGCCGACGCCCTCAGCCGTCGGCCGAGATCCCAGGCCCCCGCAGCGGGGTCTGCCTCCCATGCGCTCGTGAACACCGGCGGTGCCGCGTGCCCGCCTTCCCTTCACACGACGCTCTCGGGAGACACCCGTGCCATTCCTGCTGTACATGCTCGCCCTCGCGGTCTTCGCGCAGGGCACGTCGGAGTTCATGCTCGCCGGGCTGCTGCCCGCCGTCTCCGCCGACCTGGACGTTTCCATTCCGCAGGCGGGGCTGCTGACCTCGTCCTTCGCCGTCGGCATGGTGGTCGGCGCGCCCGTGATGGCCGCGCTGGGCCGCCGGTGGTCACCGCGGTGGACCCTGACCGGCTTCCTCGGCCTGTTCGCCGCCGGCCACGGCGTGGGCGCCCTCACCGACGACTTCTCCGTCCTGCTCGCCACCCGGGTGGTCGCGGCCCTGGCCAACGCCGGGTTCCTGGCGGTCGCCCTGGCCGTGGTCGCCGCCGTGGTGCCCGCGGGCCTGCGGGCCCGCGGGCTGGCGGTGGTGCTCGGCGGCACCACGCTGGCGCTGGTCGCGGGGGCCCCGCTGGGGGCGGTCCTGGGGGCCGGGTTCGGCTGGCGGTCGACGCTGTGGGCGGTGGCCGCGGTCTCGCTGCCCGCGCTCGTCGCGGTGGCCGTCGCCACCCCGAACCGGGCCGGCGGCACCCGGCCGGACGCGGACCGGGATGACCTGCCCGGCGCCGGTGCCCCCGGCCCGGGCGCCGAGCTCGCGGTCCTCGGCCGCGCCCGCCTCCAGGTCGTCCTGCTGCTCGCCGTGCTCGTCAACGGTGCGACGTTCTGCGTGTTCACCTACCTCGCCCCGCTGGTGACGGACGCGGCGGGGCTGTCGCCGGGCGCGGTCCCGGTGGTGCTGGCGCTCTTCGGGGCCGGGGCGTTCGCCGGGGTGCGGGCGGCGGGGGCCTTCGCCGACCGGCACTGGCGGACGCTGCTCCTCTGGGGCGGATGCGGGCTGCCGGCGTGCTGGGGCCTCCTCGCCGCCACCGCTGCGCACGCCGCCGCCGTGGTGGCGCTGGTCCCCCTCGCGGGCGCGCTGTCGTTCGCGGTGGGCGGCACCCTCATCGCCCGTATCATGGCGAACGCCGCGGAGGCGCCCACCATGGGCGGTTCGTTCGCGACGGCGGCCCTCAACCTGGGCGCCGTCGCCGGGCCCGTGCTGGGCGGGATCGCCTACGCCGCGGCCGGGGCGCACGGCCCGGTGCTGGTGGCGGTGGCCCTGGTGCTCGCCGCCCTCGCCGCGGGCGGCGTCCAGGCCCTGGCCGCCGCTCGGACGGCCGCCCGGACGGCGGGTGCGCCGGCGCCCGACGACGTCCGCGACTGAGTCCGCGGACGGCCGACGCGAGCGGCCGCCTCCCCGCCCGCCACGGGCGGGGAGGCGGCCCCGGCACGGCCCGGGAAATGTCGGGGGCGGACGGTACAGTGCGGGGAACGCCCGCCGCCGAGTCCGTCGAGGGAGCCGTCCATGGCCGGGACCGTCCTGCGCACACGCGCGCTGAACCGGGCCACACTCGACCGGCAGCTCCTCCTCTCCCGCACCGGCCTGCCCGTGGCGGACGTGGTCACCCACCTGGTCGGCCTCCAGGCCCAGACCACCCACACCTGGTACCTGGGGCTGGAGAACCGCATCGAGGGCCTGGACCCCCACCGGGTCGGCCGCATGCTCACCGACGGCGAACTGGTCCGCGTCACCCTCATGCGCGGCACCCTCCACCTCGTCACCCCGCGGGACTGCCGCTTCCTGCGCCCCACCGTGCAGCCCGCCATCGACCGCGGGTTCTCGGGCAGCCGCCACGGCCAGGCCACCCGCGGCATGGACCTCGACGCCGTCGCCCGCGCCGGGTACGACCTCCTGCTCGCCCGCCCCATGACCCCGAACGACCTGGCCGGACACCTCTCCGAGCGGTGGCCCCGGGTGGGCGGCGAGCACCTCGCCCAAGCGGTCAAGGACCGGCTCCCCCTCGTGCAGATCCCCCCGCGCGGGGTGTGGGGCGCCACCGGGGCGCCCGCGTTCGCGCCCGCCGACACCTGGACCGGGCTGGCCATGGACGCCGACCCCGACCCGGAGGGCCTGGTGCTGCGCTACCTGGCGGCGTTCGGCCCGGCGAGCGTCAAGGACATGCAGGCGTGGTCCTCGCTCACCCGGTTCAAGCCGGTCTTCGACGGCCTGCGGGACCGCCTCGTCGAACTGCGGGCCGAGGACGGCACCGTCCTGTTCGACCTCCCCGACGCGCCCCGGCCCGACGAGGACACCGAGGCCCCGGTCCGCTTCCTCTACGACTTCGACAACGTCCTGCGCGGCCACGCCGACCGCAGCCGCGTGCTGCCGCACGAGCACCGGGCGCGCCTGGTCTCCCGCAACGGCATGCCCCCGGGGACGGTCCTGGTGGACGGGTTCGTCCGCGCCTCCTGGAAGGTGGTGCGCGCCCGGGGGGCCGAGCCCCACCTGGAGGTCTCCCTGTTCGAGCCGATCACCGCCGCGGACCGCGAGGCGGTCGCCGCCGAGGGCGAGCGCACCCTGGCGTTCCTGGAACCCGGGGGACACGGGATCCGGTTCGTCGAACCCTGATCCCGCACCGGTTCCCCGGACCGTATCGCCTGCCCGCTTCGCCCGTGGGTGCCCTGATGTGGACGTATGCCTCCGGACCACGGACAATACGGGGTGATATGGAAGGATTCTCGGGTGACTGAAGAGTTCCGTGCCGCGTTCCAACGCGTGCTCGACACCGCCGCCGAACAGGCTCCCGGGTTTCCCGCGGCCGTGCACGACGTCTTCCGGCTCTCCTCCCAGGTCCCGCAGGAGGAGCTGGCCGTCGCCATGGAGGCGCTGGCCCCCGTGCTGTCGGACTGCGAACCCGTGGCCGGCATCGCCGCCGACCTCGCGGTCCTGGCCGGCGCGCTGGTGGAGGCCGGTGCGCCCGCGGGGCAGGTGGGGCTGGAGGTGCTGCGCCAGCTCGGCAGTTACGGACAGGCCGCGGCCGCGTTCATGCACGCCTGGGACAAGACCGGCGGCGGCCCCCCGCCGCACCCCGGCGAGGTGGGCGAGGCCGAGGAACAGCGGGTCGAGGAGGTCCTGGGCGAGAACGCGCCCCTGGCCACCGTCGGCTGGTGGACCTGCCTGCGCTACGGGCTCGCCGCCAAGGCCATGCTCGGCGACTCCCGGGTGCGGGCGGCCGTGCGCGCCGACTCCGGGGCCCTGGAGGGCCTGAGCCAGATCGTGCACGCCCTCTCCACCCGGCTGCCCGAGTTCACCGAGGTCGGCGAACTCCTGAAGATGGCCGAGGCGGACAGCGCGCTGGTGCTGGACCGGGCCTCCTGGCGGGCCTTCCGCGTCCGGTTCGACGGCATCGGCGACAACTTCCAGCTGCACACGCTGCTGGCCGACGCGCTCATCGGCAAGGAGGGGCAGCGGCTGCCCGGCACCCGGCCGGACCCGCGGTGGACCGCCGCCTGCCTGGACGGCGCCCCGGACCCGCTGGCGGACGTGGTGCGCGGCGAGTGGGACCTGGTCGGCGGTGACGGGACCTGGGTCGGCAACGAGGCGTGCCCGGCGGACATCCCCTTCGTCGACGGGGAGCGTGTGCTGGTGCTGGAACCGCAGACGCTCGCCCACTCGTGGCGGGCGGGGCGGCGCCACGCGCACATCCCGGGCAGCCTGACGATCGTCGAGGAGCTGCACCCGGACGAGGCCACCGGGTGGTGGTCGCGGATGCACCCGGCCGGATCGGTGCGCCACCCGCTGGCGCCCGCCATCGAACACGGGGACACCGGAGCGCACCGGCCGCCCCGGCACTTCGGCGTGGCCGCGCACTTCGAGGAGGTCGACGCGGGGCCGCTGTCGTCGACGTTCCCGGCCCTGGAGCCGGACGTCCTGTCGGACGACCTGCCGGGCGGGCTCCCGCAGGAGGCGTCGCCGGACGGCCCGTGGGCCGAGGCGTACCCGCGCGAGGCGGTGGGGTGGGCCGACGACCCCGCGCCGCGGCCCGAGCCCCGGGTCGAGCCGCAGATCGAGGCGTGGCCGCTCGTCGAGCGCGCGCCCGACCCGTGGTCGGCCGTCGAACCCGAACCCGAGCCCCGGGGGTACATCCCGCCCGACGACGGCCGCCCGCCGGGCGCGCACCTGATGCCGCCTCTGCCGCCCGGGGTGTCGGACAGCTGGGCGTGGGCCCCGCACTGGAAGTGGCCGCCCCCGCCCGGACCCGCGCCGAGCCCGTGAGACCCCGCCGCCGAAGGCGGCACCCGGGCACGCCGTAGCGCACCCGGTATCCCCCGAACACCGAACCCGGAGACCCCCCATGCCCGAGCCCGCCCGGACCGCTGCCCCGGAATCCGCCCCCGCCGAGCCTGTCGAGCCCGCCCGAGACTCGGCGGCCGCTGGGGACGCCGTGACCGAGACCCCCCGGACCCCCGGGCCGGAGGAGCCCGAGACGGCGGGCGGCCCCGCCGGGGAGGACGGGGACGCCGGGACCGCGGCGGTCCCGGACACCGCCGGCGTCGTGGAGAGCGCTTCCGGCCCTGCGAAGTCGTGGGCGGCCCGGGTGGCGCTGGTGGCGGCCGCCGGGCTGGTGGTGGGCGGAACCGCCTACCTGGGAGTGGAGGTCGCCGACGCGTTCGCGCCGGCCGCCACGACCGGGACGGCCGAGTCCGGGCCCGACCGGGACACCGGCGAACGCCGCACCACGCCGCTGCTCGCGGACCCCGGCGAGGGTGTCCCCCAGGGGACCGCCGCCGACCCCGTGGCCGGCGGCGACGCGACGGCTCCCGCCCAGGGCCCCGTCGGCGCACCGGTCGAGGGCACCGCGCCCGCCGACGGGAGCGGCGGCACCTCCGGAGGGGAGGACCCGCGCGCGCAGATCCTCGACGACATCCTCAACACGCCCCAGGAGCGCCCGCCCCTGGTCAACGACTGCGACCAGGCGTGCGTCGACGCCCATACGGCACGCGAGGAGGAGGGCGTCGAGCCCGTGGTCGTCGAGTTCCATCCCGAGGACTACGAGTTCCCCACCACCCCCTGATCCGGGAACGGGCCGGCGGGTCCGCGCGCCGTGGGCGCGGACGGCGCCGCGTCGGCGGCGGGCCGGGGCCCGGGCGGGAATACGCAGGTGGACGCCCCGGGGGCCGGTGTCCGACCGGCACGGCAGCCGTGGTCGCCCACAGGGAGCACGGACCCGACTAGGCTGGCGTTCGGCAATCCGACACCCCGGCAGGCCGACCGCGCTGGGTGAGTCACGAGCACACTCAAGGAGATCCCGTCATGGGGCAGCGACACTTCGATCTGGTCGTTCTCGGCGCGGGCCCGGGCGGCTACGTCGCCGCGATCCGGGCCGCCCAGCTCGGCCTGAACACCGCCGTCATCGAGGAGAAGTACTGGGGCGGCGTCTGCCTCAACGTGGGCTGCATCCCCTCCAAGGCCCTGCTGCGCAACGCGGAGCTGGCCCACCTCTTCACCAACGAGGCCGACCTCTTCGGCATCAAGGTCGACGGCAAGGTCGAGTTCGACTACGGCAAGGCGTTCAGCCGCAGCCGCGAGGTCGCGGACGGCCGCGTCAAGGGCGTCCACTTCCTCATGAAGAAGAACAAGATCACCGAGATCGACGGCCGCGGCACCTTCGTCGACGACCACACCATCGAGGTCGCGGGCGGCGACGGCTCCAGCGAGACCGTCACCTTCGACCACGCGGTGATCGCCGCCGGCTCCTCCACCAAGCTGCTGCCCGGCACGCAGCTGTCGGAGCGGGTCGTCACCTACGAGGAGCAGATCCTCGAGTCCGAGCTGCCCGGCAGCATCATCATCGCCGGAGCGGGCGCCATCGGCGTCGAGTTCGCCTACGTCCTGGCCAACTACGGCGTGGACGTCACCATCGTCGAGTTCCTGGACCGCATCGTCCCCCTGGAGGACGAGGAGGTCTCCAAGGAGCTCTCCCGCGCCTACAAGAAGCTCGGCGTCAAGGTCCTGACCTCCACCCGCGTGGAGGGCGTCGAGGACACCGGGAGCAACGTCAAGGTCACCGTCACCACCACCGGGGGCGACCAGCAGGTCCTGGAGGCCGACAAGCTGCTCCAGGCCATCGGGTTCGCGCCCAACGTCGAGGGCTACGGCCTGGAGAAGACCGGCGTGGAGCTCACCGAGCGGGGCGCCATCGCCATCGACGGCCGGGGCCGCACCAACGTGCCGCACATCTTCGCGATCGGCGACGTCACCGCCAAGCTGATGCTGGCCCACACCGCCGAGGCCATGGGCATCGTCGCGGTGGAGACCATCGCCGGGGCCGAGACCCAGGAGATCGACTACAAGTTCATCCCGCGCGCCACCTACTGCCAGCCGCAGATCGCGAGCTTCGGCTACACCGAGAACGAGGCCCGCGAGGCCGGGTTCGACGTGCAGGTCGCGAAGTTCCCGTTCATGGCCAACGGCAAGGCGCACGGCATCGGCGACAGCCGCGGGTTCGTCAAGGTCCTCTCCGACGCCAAGTACGGGGAGATCCTGGGCGCCCACATGATCGGCCCCGACGTCACCGAGCTGCTGCCGGAGCTGACCCTGGCCCAGCAGTGGGACCTGACCGTCCACGAGGTGTCGCGCAACATCCACGCCCACCCGACGCTGAGCGAGGCCGTCAAGGAGGCCGTGCACGGGCTGTCCGGGCACATGATCAACTTCTAGGCCGTCCGCCGCGGGGGTCCGTCCCGCGGCGTGCGGAACGAAGGGCGCCGGGGCCGGTCCCCGGCGCCCTTCCCCGTGTCCGGTGCCGGGAGCGCCGGGCGCGGCCGCGGCCCCGGCGGGCGTCCGTCGTCCTGTTGTGCCGGACCGCGGCGGACTTGCTAAGTTTCCCTGTGTCCCCCGCCGGAACCGTCCCCTTTCGTCCGGCACACTCCCGACACCGAGAGCCACCCATGCGACTGATCCCGTCCTCCCCCCTGTCGTGCCTGGGCACGGCCGTCGCCGCCGCCGTGATCGGTGGATTCGTCCTGGTCGGCTGCGACGTCGTCGAGTTCGACGAGTTCGACACGGACTTCGGCCTCTTCTCCGGGGACGGGGAGGCGTCCCCGAGCCCGGAGGCGAGCGCGAGCCCGAGCCCGGAGGACGGGGAGGGGCAGGAGGAGGACGCGCAGTACGCGCTGCCGGAGTCGTGCGCGGAGGTCGGCGCAGCAGAGGTCGTCGGGGACCTCGCGCCGGGGACCGTGCTGGCCGAGGACCGCGGCGAGGTCGAGGGGTTCGCCGACGCCGAGCAGCTGACCTGCTCGTTCAGCGACGGCTCCGGGACGCCGGGCGCGGCCACGTTCACCCTGGTGTTCACCCTCAACGTCGACCCGAGCCTGAGCCCCGACGTGGTGGCGGTGCCGGGCGCCGAGGAGGAGATGAACTGGGAGGTGGACATCGACGTGGACGTCGACACCTACCACACGGACGAGTCCGACTCCCTGGGCGGCGACCTGGAGTACGTGGGCACGGTGGACGGCGGCACCCGCCACCTGTACCTGTCGCTGCCGGGCGAGCTGTACGTGACCGCGATCGCCTACGGCGGGGAAGTGCCGCGCGAGGACCTGGAGCGCGTGGTGATGCTGGCCGCGGAGCGGGTGCGCGGCTGACCCCGGCCGCACGCAGGGATCACGGACGTCGAGGCCGCCGGCACCGCCGGCGGCCTCCGCCGTGTCCGCTCCCGGTCGGCGCAGGGGGGCGCTGCGCTGGGGCGGGTTGATCACCGATGTCCAGGTCGGCCCCCCGGTCAGCGCAGGAGGTCGGGCAGCCCCCCGGCGAGGGCGTGCAGGCAGCGCGCGGCCAGGGCGGCGGGGCCGTCCTCTCCGCCGGGCGGTGCGTCCCCGGCGGACCAGGTCTCCATGGACAGGCGGATGGCGTCGGTGACGGCGGCCGCCGCCAGGCGCACCGTCAGGTCGTCGTCGGGGCGGCCGGCGGCCGCCGCCAGCAGCGGTACCAGGAGCTCCTCCGACTCCTGGTTGACCCGGTACCAGACGGCCCGCAGGGTGGCGTCCTCGCGGGCGGCGCGCAGCAGCGCGCGCGTCCACTCCAGGGCGCGCTCCTCCTCCGGCCCGCCGGGCGTCAGGGCGTCCACGACGGACCGCTCGACGGCCTCGGGCAGCCCCGGGGCCGGCCCGCCGTCGCCGGCGGGCTCCTCCAGGGCGGCCAGCGCGTCCCGCCAGTGCTGCGCACCGGTGCTGAGCAGCGGGGCGACGGCGTCCTGCTTGGTGCGGAAGTACCGGTAGAACGTGCGCAGCGCCACGCCGGCGGCGGCGGCGATGTCCTCGGCGGTGGTGTTGTCGACGCCGCGCTCGGCGAAGAGCCGGGCGGCGGCCCGGGCGATCTCCACCTGCGTCGCGGCCTTGCGGCGGGCGGTGAGGGAGGGGCGGGACCCCCCGGATTCTGCGGTGACCATCGCGCTCGATCCTAAGTCCCTCCCAAGGCGGCATAAAAAGTCGAAGTGGCATGTTGTGCCAAATGGACATTTCATGCACGAGGCCGCGCCCGGCCGGACGCGGCGGAGGAGGTAAGGGCCGTGAACCGTTACGAGGGACGACGGGTCCTGGTCACCGGCGGCGGGTCGGGCATCGGCCAGGCCACCGTGCTGCGCATGCTGGCCGAGGGCGGCAGCGTCGTCGCCGCCGACGTCAGCGAGGCCGGGCTCAAGGACACCGTCGACCGCGCGGGGGACCTGGCCGAGCGGCTGACCACGGTGTTCCTGGACGTCTCCGACGAGGATTCGGTGCGCACCGGCGTCGGCATCGCCGTCGAGGCACTGGGCGGGCTCGACGCGCTCGTCAACGCCGCCGGGATCCTGCGCTCCTCGCACACCGAGCGGACGGCGCTGGCGGACTTCGAGCGGGTCCTGCGCGTCAACCTGGTCGGCACGTTCCTGGTGATCCGCGAGGCGCTGCCCGAGCTGAAGCGGGGGAACGGCCCCGCCGTGGTGAACTTCAGCTCCACCTCGGCGGCGTTCGCCCACCCCTACATGGCGGCGTACGCGGCCAGCAAGGGCGGGATCCAGTCGATGACCCACGCGCTGGCGTCGGAGTTCGCCGGCGCCGGGATCCGCTTCACCGCCGTGCAGCCCGGCTCCATCTCCAGCGGGATGACCGACGGCAGCGGCGCCAGCGGTCAGAGCCGCGGGCCCGGACTGCCCGACGACGCCGACATGGCCCTGTTCGCCAAGCTCGGCCCCGCCCTCGGACAGGGGTTCGCCGGGCCGGAGACGGTGGCGTCGGTGGTGGCGATGCTGGCCTCCGACGACGGCGCGTTCATCACCGGGACCGAGGTCCGCGTCGACGGCGGCACCCACTTCTGATCCCGGGGAGCGAGAAGGGGCCGTGCCGCGGATGTTCCGCGGCACGGCCCCTTCCCTTGTTCTCGGAGTCGGTCAGCCCTGGTCCAGGAGGCGGGCGCAGCGGATCAGGCCCAGGTGGGAGTACGCCTGCGGGTGGTTGCCCAGCGCGCGTTCGGTCACCGGGTCGAACTCCTCCGGCAGCAGGCCGGTCGGACCGGCGCAGTCCACCAGGTGAGCGAACAGCTCCTCGGCCTCAGCGCGGCGCCCCGTGGCCAGGTAGGCCTCGATCAGCCAGGTCGTGCACAGGTGGAAGCCGCCCTCGCCGCCGGGCAGGCCGTCGTCGCGGTGGTACCGGTACACGGTGGGGCCGCTGCGCAGCTCGGCCTCGATGGCGGTCACGGTGGCCTGGAACCGCTCGTCGGAGGGGTCGATGAGCCCGGACAGCCCGATGTGCAGCGAGGCCGCGTCCAGGTCGGTGCCGTCGTAGGCGGTGGTGAACGCCTGCGCGTCCGCGTTCCACCCCTTGTCCACGACCTCGGCGGCGATCTGTGCCCGCAGGGGCTCCCAGCCGGGGTCGGGGGCGCGGTCGTAGGCGGCCGCCAGGGTGAGCGCGCGGTCCAGGGTGAGCCAGCACATGACCTTGGAGTAGACGCGGTGCCGGGGCTCGTCGCGCTCCTCCCAGATGCCGTGGTCGGGCTCCTGCCAGCGCCGGGCGACGGCGTGGGCCATCTCCTGGACCAGCTCCCAGTCGCGGTCGGCCAGGGTGCCGCGCACCCGGGCGAGGTGGGCGATGAGCTCCACGACGGGGCCGAACACGTCGAGCTGTACCTGGTGGTCGGCGAGGTTGCCGACCCGGACGGGGCGGGACCCGGCGTAGCCGGACAGGGAGTCGATGACCTCCTCGGGGCCCAGGTCGGTGCCGCGCAGCGAGTACAGGGGCTTGAGCAGCTCGGGGCCGGGGAGGGTCTCCACGACGCGGTGCACCCAGTCCAGGAACGCCTCGGCCTCGGCGGTGGAGCCGAGGTCGACCAGGGCCTGGACGGTCAGGGCCCCGTCGCGCAGCCAGCAGTACCGGTAGTCCCAGTTGCGGATGCCGCCGATCTCCTCGGGCAGGGAGGTGGTGGCCGCGGCCATGACGCCGCCGGTGGGGGTGCACAGCCCGCGCAGGGTCAGCGCGGAGCGCGCCACCAGCCGCCTCTCGGTCTCGGGCAGGGACAGCCCGCCGAGCCAGTCGGCCCACTCGGCCTCGCCGGTGCGGCGCCGCTCGGCCTCGGGGAGGTCGCCGGGGGCCAGGGAGTCGGTACCGCAGCGCAGCTCCAGCACCACGGGGCGCTCGGAGGTGGGCTGGACGGTGGCGTAGGCGATGTCGTCCACGCCGTCGTGGTCGATGCGCCAGGACACGCCGGGCGAGTACAGGGCGATGGGGAACTCGGCGCCCTCGACGACGAGGCCGTCGTCCTTGGGGGTGATGCGCACCGGGGCGCGGCCGAAGTCGGGGCGCGGGGCGAACTCCACCACGGCCGGGGTGGTCCCGGTGATCACCCGCACCAGGTCGGTGCGGCCCGGGGCGGTGTCGGTGGCCAGGTAGTCGATGACCTCCAGCCGCGAGAAGCGCGTGCGCACCGTCATGGTGTCGCGCTCGTACCGCTGGCCCAGGGGCAGGCCCTTGTGGGCGGGGGCGATCGCGAACACCCCGGCGGAGCGGCCGCCCAGCAGTTCGGCGAACAGGGCCGGGGAGTCGGGCTCGGGGTGGCACAGCCACAGCAGGCGGGCGTCCGGGCCCACGAGGGCGACCGAGGACCGGTTGGACAGCAGCGACATGCGCTCGATCGGGGTGGGGCGCTCCCCGAACACCCAGGATCGGCGCTCGGCGGCCAGCAGGGAGAGCAGCTGGGCGGCGGCCGGGGTGTCGGCCACCCGGTGGGCGGCCACGGAGGGTTCGGTGGTGTCGCCGACCCGGATCCCGGCGTCGGCGCCGGACAGGTGCAGGAAGACGGGCTCCTCGCCGTCGCCGCCGCCCATGTACAGCACCGCGGTGGCCTCGACCTGCCCGCGCAGGACCTCCAGGGCCTCGGCCTTGCCGTGCGCGGAGGGGTCGGCGGTCAGGTCGGTGTCGAACTCGGTGCCGTGGGCGCCGACCAGGCGCACCTCGCCGGGCAGCCGGGACAGGGCGGCCAGGTCGCGCAGCGGACGGGCGGAGATGACCGCGCACACCGTGCCGGGGAGCTCGGCCAGCTCGCGCAGGGCGCGCACTGCTTCGGGCAGCGGGCGGCGGTCGGGGCGGCCGTCCGCGTCCAGCGGGGCCAGGGCTCCGTCGTAGTCGCAGGCCACCAGCAGCCGGGAGGTGCGGGCCAGTGCCGACACCCGTCGGCGCGCATCGGTGGACAAGGGGTCGGGGGTCACGCCGGTGGGCTCTTCCGGCATGCCCGGGGCCGCGTTCACCGTTTGGGTGAGCGTCACTGTGCCTCCTCCGCTGGTCCACGCAACGACCTGGGAAAAATGGGTGATCTGTAGGACTCCGTGCGCATACGCCGGGTTCACACGAGACTGGTGTGGAAAACGTAGAACCCGGGGCTTGTGGCACGGGTGGGGCCTCAGGGGACTTGAAGCAGATCTCAGGAACTTTTAACGCGGATGTGGATGAAAGGGATCGCGCGCAGCGTCAAGATCCGGTCCTCCGGAAGTCAACGCGAGACTACCTGCGGTCTGTTGCCCCTGAGGCCCGTGGGGGGCGTGATGCAGGTCACTCTAGAGGTGTTTCGGGTGAATGGCGAGGGTGTGTCCGAGATGGAAGCGGGCGCCGAGCGTTGCGAATGCGGAGAAAGCACGCAAAGCCGACTTGACCGGGACTCTTCCCCTTCTTGGCCGAGAGGATGGTGTGCGGTGTGCCACCGGCCGATCGGGATTTTTCGTCGGCGCCGACCCGCGGGAGCCGGGCGGGGAGCGGCGCGGGCGCTGGGGGAGATGGGCGCGGCGGCCGCGCCCGCCCTGCCGCTGTTGCGGCGGTTGTGGGCCGCCCCGCGGCGGCCGTGGCGGCAGGGGCGGCCCGGCTCCGGATGGCGGGACGTCCTCCATGATCGGGAACTGCTGGCGCTGCTCGACAGGGCCATCGCGCGTGTCGGAGGAGGGTGAGGCACGACCTCCGAAAGGGCTTGCGTTGCGGCGGGCGGAGCTGTTCGGTGGTTCCCATGGCCGATGACGAACGCCTGCGCGGGCTGGACGGGGTGCCCTGGGGCGATCTCGTGGACTGCCACGGACAGGACGGCACCGGGGTCCGCGACGACCTCGCGGCGGCGCTCACAGGGGACCCCGCGGAGGCCGTCGAGGCGCTGGAGGACCTCTGCGTGAGCCTCGCCGACCGGGGGTACGGGTACCGGCTCCCGTCGGCGGTGCCCGCGGCGCTGCCGTTCCTGGCGCGGGCGGCCGCCGACGCCGGGCGCCCGAGCCAGGTCCGGCTGGACGCCCTCGACCTCGTCGGGGACGTGTGCTCCGGCTGGGACCTGCCCGCACCGGCCACCGTGCGGGAGGTGCTGCTCTCCCTGCTGGCCGACCCCTGCCCCGAGGTGCGCGTCAAGGCCGCCGAGGCCCTGGCCCGGGGGCGGGGCGGGGACGCCGCCGTGGTGGAGGCCCTGCGCGAACGCCACGGGGCCGAGGCCGACCCCGGGGTCCGGCTCCGGCTCCTGGCCGCCGCCGTCCGGCTCACCGGGAGGGGCGGACCGGTTCCGGGGTGGCTGCGCGACCGGTTCGAGAACGGGGACCGCGACGAGCGGGTACTGGTCGGTTCCGGGGCCTTCGGGGACCCGGTGCCGACCGCCCGGGCCGCCATGGACGACCTGGTCCGGGAGCCGCGCCCCCGGTGGTTCCGGGCCGCCGGGCTGGGCGCCGACGGCTGTGACGACCGGCGCTTCCGCTACGCCCAGGTCTGGATCCACCGGGCGCTGGACCGCGACGGGCGGGAGCGGGTCGCCCGGGACCTGCTCGGGCACGCCGACGCACGGGTGCGCGCGGCCGCCGTGCGGGCGGCGCTGGACCTGGTCGGGGAGTTCCGTTCGGCGGCCGGGCCCTGGGCCGGGCGGGTCGCGCCGCTGCTGGACGACCCCGACCCGGAGGTCCGGCGGTGGGCGGTGCGGTCGCTGTCCGCGGTCGGGGAACATGCGCTCCCGTGGGCGGACCGGCTGGCCGGCATCGCCGCGGAACCCGGCGGCGACGCGCAGGCGCTGCTCGCCCTGGCCCGGCTCCGCGACCCCCGCGCGCCCGCGCTCCTCCCGGCCCGCTCCGGCCTGCCGCTGTTCGGGTTCGACCCGGTCCCCTCCAGGGACCCGTGGGGCTGGGACCCGACGTTCGAGGAGGCCATGGAGGCGTTCGCGCCCTGGGCCGACGAATTGCTGCCGCACCTGCGCGAACGGATGGGGGGCGACCCCTGGGAGGCCCGGTGGGCGGCCCCCGCCCTGGCGGCCTGGGGTCCCCGCGCGGCCCCGCTGGCCGACGCGGTCGCCGGCCTGCTCGGCGGCGGCGACCGCGACCCCGGCCTGGTGGCGGCGCTGGCCGCGATCGGCCCCGCCGCGGCGCGGCACGCCGACCGGGTGCGGGAGTCCGCGGCCGGACCCGGACGGGCCCACGCGTACCTGCGGCTCACCGGTGACACGGGGGCGGCGCTGGACCTGCTGGGCCCCTTCGGCGCCCGGTGGCACGATCGGGAGTGGGCGCTGCTCGCCGAGGCCGGTCCCGCCGCCGCCCGCTACGAGGCCGACCTGCGGGAGTACACGGACCTGCGGGGGGCGCACGACGCCCGGGCCCTGCACGCCCTGTGGCGGGTCACCGGGGACACGCGTGCGGTGCTCGCCGCGCTGCTCGACACCGACCACCCCTACCTGGGGGAGCGGGTGCTCACCGGCACCGGCACGGCCGCCGTGCGCCTGCTCGGCGGGATCGGCCCCCCCGCCGGGCGGGCGCTGCCGCGGCTGCGCGCGCTGCTCGGCTCCGACCGCACCGCCCACGTGTCGCCGCGGGCTCTGAGCAGGCGCGGTATCGCCCAGGACCGGGACCTGACCGCCCTGCTGCGCGACGCGGTCGCCCGGATCGGAGGAGGGGGCTGAGGGGCCCGCACCGGGCGGGCCCCGGCGGTCACGAGGTCTTCTCGGGCTTGCGCAGGTGGTGCACGAACGCGGGCGGAACGTTGGCGATCACCCGGTCGGACCGGACGCCGTACCGGTCGATCCAGTCCTGCACCACCCAGCTGGTGCGCGCCTGGCGCAGGTAGTCCTCGCGCCGGGCGATGACCGCCTTCACCTCCTTCGTGTACAGGTAGCCGTAGAAGGAGAGGTGGCCGCCGGGGCGCAGCACCTCGAAGTAGTACTCCAGGATCTCCCGGACGGCGTCGGCGGTGAAGTTCGCGAACGGCAGCCCCGACAGGATCACGTCGTAGGTGCGGTCGGTGCCCATGTCGCCGACCAGCTTGGCGTGCACCCGCGCCTGAGCGGCGATCGGTGACAGCGCGGGGTCGGTCTCCAGCAGGTGTTCGAGGTGGGCGGCGAACTCGGGGTTGGCCTCCACCAGGTCGGCGGTGTCCCCCGGACGCATGGCGGCGGCGATCCCGCGGGTGATGGCCCCCGTGCCCGCGCCCACCTCCATGATCCGCAGCGGCTCGTCGGGTACCGGACGGACACGGACGTGTTCGGCCATCGCCCGGGCCAGCGCTGGGCTGCTGGGCAGGATGGAACCGGTGGCATGGAACGTCCGCAGCGCCTGGGTGAAGAACAGCCTGGTGTCGCGCAGGCGTTCGTCGAGGGCGGCGAGGGGTCCGGCGGTGCTCTTTGTCTCGGACATAACCGAACGCTAACCCCTGGCGGCCTCCGATGGGAGACACCGGTGTTCCCGCGCCGTGAATTGCGGGTGTGGACCATCCCACCGCCCCGGCGGGAACCCCGGCCGCGGCACCGCGCCGGCCCTGGTGGTTAGGCTGGCCCCATGAGCGAAGCGGACGAGGGCACCCGTACCGAGCACCCCCGGACGGCGCTGGTGACAGGCGCCTCCTCCGGCATCGGCGAGGAGTACGCGCGCCGCCTGGCCCAGCGCGGCTACGGCCTGGTGCTGGTGGCCCGGCGCAAGGAGCTCCTGGAGTCGCTGGCCGAGGAGATCCGCGACATCTACGGCACCCCCGTCGAGGTCCTGCCCGCCGACCTCGGCTCGCGCGGCGGGGTGGACGCGGTCGCCGGGCGCCTCACCGCCGACGGCACGGGGGAGCGACCCGCCGTCGACCTGCTCGTCAACAACGCCGGGCGCGGCGACGGCGGAGCGTTCACCGAACAGGACCCCGCCGACATCGACGCCATGCTCGAACTCAACGTGCGGGCCGTCCTCCAGCTGACCCGGGCCGTGCTGCCGGTGCAGATCGCCCGCCGCGAGGCCGGGGAGCAGGCCAGGCTCGGTGTCATCACCGTCTCCTCGCTGGCCGGGGAGCCCGCCGTGAACCCCGGCGGTTCGGTGTACGGGGCGGGCAAGAAGTTCCTCACCCTGTGGAGCGAGAGCGTGTCCGCGGAGGTGCGGGGCAGGGGCGTGTCCGTCACCGTGGTGCTGCCCGGGTTCGTGCGCACCGACATGACCCGGGGCGTCCAGGAGAAGGGGCTGCCCGAGTTCGCGTTCGTGCCCAAGGAGCACATCGTCCGCGACTCGCTGCGGGCCTGGGCGGCCGGGCGCTCCCACGTGGTCCCCGGTGCCCAGTACAAGACCGCCGACGGCCTGCTCAAGGTCCTGCCGCGCTCCCTGGTGCGGCTGGTGGCCCGCCGCATGGTGTGACGGGCCCCCGCCGGGGGCGGGCGCGGCGGTGGATGTGACGTGTTCCCCGACCGCATGGTGAGACTCCCGCCCCCGCGTGCAGCGGATGGTGGCCGCAACGCCTAGGCTTGTCAGTGCACTGTCGGTCGAGGAAAGACACCATGAAGACCTTCGAAGAGCTGTTCGCCGAGCTGTCCGAGAAGGCGCGCACCCGACCCGAGGGGTCCGGGACCGTCGCCCAGCTCGACGCCGGCGTCCATGCCATCGGCAAGAAGGTCGTCGAGGAGGCGGCCGAGGTCTGGATGGCCGCGGAGTACGAATCCGACGAGCAGGCCGCCGAAGAGATCTCGCAGCTCCTCTACCACCTCCAGGTCCTGATGCTGGCCCGTGGCCTGCGGCTGGAAGACGTCTACAGGCATCTGTAGGTCGGCGCGCCCCGACCACGGCGCGTACGGCCGCTCGACGTCTTCGAACACGCAGAGCCAACACGAAAGCCAGACACATGCCCGACATGCTGAGAATCGCCGTGCCCAACAAGGGCCAGCTGTCCGAGCCCGCCGTCGAGATGCTGCGCGAGGCCGGCTACCGGCAGCGCAAGAGCAGCCGCGACCTGGTGATGGTCGACCCGGACAACGAGACCGAGTTCTTCTTCCTGCGCCCCAAGGACATCGCCGTGTACGTCGGCGAGGGCATCCTGCAGGCCGGGATCACCGGCCGCGACATGCTGCTGGACTCCGGCGCCCCCGTGGACGAGGTGCTGCCGCTGGGGTTCGGCGGGTCCACCTTCCGGTTCGCCGCGCCCAACGGCGCGAACATGACGGTCGCCGACCTCGACGGCAAGCGCGTCGCCACGTCGTTCGACGGGCTGCTCCGCTCCTACCTGGAGAAGGAGGGGGTCGACGCGCGCGTCATCCACCTGGACGGCGCGGTGGAGAGCTCCGTCCAGCTGGGGGTGGCCGACGCCGTCGCCGACGTGGTGTCGACCGGCACCACGCTGCGCCAGGCGGGGCTGGAGACGTTCGGGGAGCCGATCCTGGTGTCGGAGGCGGTGCTGATCCGCCCCGTGGACGCCGGGCCCGACGCCAAGTTCGACACCCTGCTGCGGCGGCTGCGCGGTGTCCTGGTCGCCCGCGACTACGTGATGATGGACTACGACGTGCACGCCGAGCGCCTGGAGGCGGCGGTGGCGCTGACCCCCGGCATGGAGGGCCCGACGGTGTCCCCCCTGCACCGGGAGGGCTGGGTGGCGGTGCGGTCGATGGTGCCGCGCCGGGACGCCCAGCGGATCATGGACGACCTGTGGCAGCTGGGCGCCCGGGCGATCCTGGTGACGGACATCTACGCCTGCCGCCTGTAGGCGGCGGGTGGGGGAGGGGCCCGCGGGCGACCGCGGGCCCCTCCGCGTGTCCGGGGCATGCGTTCCGGAGGGCGCGGGCGGCCGCCGCCCTCCGACGGGGGTGCCGGTGCGGGCCGGGCGGGCCGCTCAGGCGGGAACGACGGTGATGGTGTACTCCGTGCCCTCCCCGTGGTCCGGGATCTCGACGGACAGCACGCGGCGCTCCGCGTCCCAGTCGGAGGTCCAGCCGTCCGGGGCGTCCACGGTGAGCTCGTGGTCGGGGAAGGCGTGCGCCGGGAGGTGGATCTCGGTGGGGCCCGACACGCCCTCGCGTTCGGTGAACCGGAGCCGGAACCGGGCCGGGGCGGCGTCGTAGGAGACCTCCACCGGCCGCCCCGCCACCGCCCGGGGGTAGGCGCGGGACATGACCTCCGCCAGCGGCCCCGGGGCGAGGTCGGTGTCCGCCCACGGCCCCCAGCCGTCGTGGTCGTTGGACCAGTAGGCGCGGCCGGAGGACATCGACTCGGTCTCCTCCAGCATGCGGCGCACGTAGGCGTCCGCGCCCGGGCCCGACATGTCCAGGCCGAACTCGCCCAGTACGACCGGCGCCCCCAGGCGTTCGGCGGTGACGCGGACGCTGTCGGACCACAGGTCGATGCTGCGGTCCACGGTCGCGCGGGAGTCGCCCTCGTAGGGCCGCCCGAGGTCCATGGGCAGCGGGTAGGCGTGCGGGGCGTAGACGATGCGGGGCCCGCCCTCGCGCGGGTCCTCCAAGC
The DNA here is from genome assembly GCF_019598965.1 of Nocardiopsis sp. MT53. NCBI lineage: Bacteria > Bacillati > Actinomycetota > Actinomycetes > Streptosporangiales > Nocardiopsidaceae > Nocardiopsis > Nocardiopsis sp. MT53. The sequence continues at coordinate 2,404,928 of NZ_CP080599.1, forward strand.
GGGGGAGCGCGGAGGGGAAGCCCCAGTTGACGCCCACGGCCTGGCCCTCGACGAAGATCCAGGCGTCCTGGTCGGCCTCGCGGATGCGCTCCAGGCAGCGCCGGTACAGCTCGGCCAGGGGGCCGGCCTCGAAGTCCGGGCCCTGGAGGCTGCCGCCGAACGGCTCGTTCATGAGGTCGTAGCCCAGGACGGCGGGCTCGTCGGCGAAGCGGGTGGCCACGTGGTTCCAGGCGGCGGCGTAGTCGTCCATGAGGTACGGGTGCTCGCCGGTGGTGTTCCAGAAGTGGTCGAAGGAGCGCATGACGCCCGGCTCCAGGTAGACCAGCTCCCACATGTCCTGGGACTCCACCGGCAGGCCGTCGTTGTGGGTGGCCCACCGCGGGGCGCCGTTGCCGGAGTGCTCCTGGGGGCTGGTGTAGCGGCCGTAGAGGTCCTGGTGCATGTCGAGGAGGACGTGGTAGCCGCGTTCGGCGTACCAGTCGACGCGCTCGGCGACGGCGTCGAGGTAGTCCTCGTCGTAGACGCCGCGTTCGGGCTCCAGCGCCTGCCACTGGATGAGGAAGCGGACGAAGTTGGTCCCCATGAGGTCGTACTCGGCCTGGACGGCGTCCTCGGTGATCCAGGGGAGGCGCTCGGGGTCGGACTTGGCCGAGCCGGAGGTGTTGAAGCCGTGCAGGAACAGGGCGCGCCCCCGGTCGTCGGTGATGTAGCGGGTGGGCCCGGGGTTGTGCCGGGTGGCCGCGGCGAGCAGGCCGGGCAGCAGGACCAGGACGGCGAGGACCGCCGCGAGACGTTTCAAGTCGCGTCCTTCGGGGGGTGGGGAAAAGAGACGTACGTCACTATCCTGCAAAACGTGAATCTTATTCGCAATATCCCGGCGGCCACCTCCGCCGCCGCGCTGCTGCCGTGCCTGCTGTTCGGCACCACCGGCTTCCTCACCTGGCTGGGCGCGCGGGGCGCATGGCTGCTGCTGCCCAGCGCCCTGGGGGCGCCGTTCGCCGTGCCCGGGCTGCGGTTCGTGCCGCTGGGCGAACAGCCCTGGTCGGCGCTCGCCGCCGAGCTGGCCGGGGTGGCCGTGCTCGCCGCCGTGGTGTGGTGGGCGACGGCGCGGTCCGTGGCGCGCCGCCCCGACGCCTCCGCCGTCCGGGCGTTCCTGGCGGGGTGGGGCGCGTTCGCCCTCGGGGCGGCGGCCGCCGGTGCGCCGCGCGCCCTGCTGCCCGCCTGGGAGATGGGGCTGGGCCCCGTCGGGTGGTACGCGATGCTCGCGGGCGGGCTGGTCACGGGGTTGCTGTGGGGTTCGACACTGGGCTGGATCTGCGGATTCGCCCGGCTGGCGACCCGGCCGCGGACGGCGGTGGCGGCCTGAAGGCCCGGGTGGGACGGGGTTTCGGACGCACCTGAACCTGTCGTCCGTCGGTTTGATGGTGTTCACGCGCTGTTCGTCCACGGTGATCCCCCGTGGCCGAAGGTGGTCGTTTCCGGGGGAGGACTCCGGCACTGACGGAGGACTGTGTCACGATGCCCGAATGATCGAAGACTTCCGCCGCGCCGTCGCCGACGTCGTCGAGGCCGCCCAGTCGCGGCCCCACGAGGTTCTACCGCTCGCCGGAACGCTGTTCCAGCTGGCCGGGCACGTTCCCGTCGAGGAGCGGGCCGCAGCGCTCGCGGCCATCGCCGAACGTCTCCGCACGCCGGAGCGGATCGCCCTGGGGGCCGTCGCCGACCTGGCGGTGCTGTGCGGAGCCCTCGTCGAGGTGGGGACCCCGGCCGGGCCCGCCGGAGTCGAGATCACCCGGCGCGCGCGGGAGATCGGCGCGCAGGCGCTGCGCTTCGCGGACGCCTGGGAGTCGACGGGCGAGGACGACCCGCCGCACCCGCGGGAGACCGGCGAGTCGCACCGGGCGCGGGTGACCCCGGTGCTCGGCGACGCCGACATGTACTCGCTCGCCTCGTGGGCGACCATGCAGCCGTACGGGATCGCGATCCGCGCCGTGCTGGGCGACGCCGAGGTGCGCGCCGCGCTGCGCCAGGACCCGCGGGGGCTCGCCGAGCTGCAGGCGCTGTCCTCCCGGATGCGCCGCCACGTCGAGGAGTTCGGCGAGGTGTACGAGCTGCTGCTGATGGCCGAGGCCGACCGGATGCTCGTCCTGGACCGGGCGTCGGGGCGCGCGTTCCGGGTGCGCTTCGACGGGGTGGGGGACAACTTCCAGCTGCACACGCTGCTGGCCGACGCGCTCATCGGCCCGGAGGGCCGGGGCGTGCCGGGGCAGCGGCCGATGCCGGACTGGGTGGCGTCCGCCACCGACCTGCGCGACGACCCGCGGCTGTCGATCGTCGAGGGCGAGTGGGACCTGGTCGGCGGCGACGGCATGTGGGTGGGCAACGAGGCGACGCCGGGATCGGTGCCGGTCGTCGACGGCGAGCGGGTGCTGGTGCTGGAGCCGATCTCCCTCAAGCACACCTGGCGGACCGGCCGCCGCCACCCGCACATCCCGGGGTGGCTGCGGGTCGAGGAGGAGCTGGGGCGCGACGAGGCCGCCGCCTGGTGGGGGCGGGTGCACCCGGCGGGCACCGTCGTGCACCCCCTGGTGCAGAGCCAGGAGGAGACGTCCCCGGTGGTGGATGTGCCGCCGGAGGACTGGAGCCCCGCCGACGCGGCGCCGGCTCCGGGCCGTCCCGACCCCCGCGACGCCGACGGCTCCTGGAACGCGGTCGGCGCCTCGGGCGCCTCCGGCGCGCACAACGCCGGGGCGTACGAGGGCGACTCCGGCTCCCACGGCCACGGCGGACCCGGAGGAGCTGCCGGTGCCTCCGGTGCGCACGGTGCCTTCGGGCATGGCGGTGCCACCGGTGCTCATGGCGCTCCCGGGTACGCGGATACGGCCGGGGCCCCTGGTGGGCACGGTGCTCCTGGTGCGCCGGGGGCCGGCGATGTCCCGGGCGGCTGGACGCCTGCGGCCGGGGCCCCGGGTGCCCACGGGCACGGTGGTGTCGCCGGTGCCTCGGGCGCGGCTGGGACCTCTGGTGCGTACGGTGACTCCGGCCATGGCGGTGCCGGCGGCGCGGGCGCGCCCGGTGCTTCCGGATACGGAGACCCGGCCGGGGTCTCTGGTGGACACGGCGCCCCCGGGCACGGCGGTGCGTCCGGGGCACAAGGCGCCTCCGGGTACGCGGATGCGGCCGATGCGGCCGGGGCACACGGTGCCCCTGGGCATGGCGGTGCGCACGGGTCCTCCGGGTACGCGGATGTGCCCGGTGCTTCCGGGTACGGAGACACCGCTGGGGCCTCTGGTGGACACGGTGCTCCCGGGCACGGTGGTGCGTCCGGGGCACATGGCGCCTCCGGGTACGCGGATGCGTCTGGGGCCTCTGGACACGGTGGTGCGGCCGGGGCACATGGCACCTCCGGGTACAGAGAGCCGGCCGGGGTCTCTGGTGGACACGGTGCCCCCGGGCATGGCGGTGTGCCCGGGGCCTCTGGGTACGCAGATGTGGCTGGTGCGTCTGGTGGGCACGGTGGTCCTGGGCATGGCGGCGCGGCCGGTGCGCCTGGGACCTCTGGCTACGCGGATGCGCCCGGGGCACACGGTGCCTCCGGCTACGCGGATGCGGCCGGTGCTTCTGGTAGCCATGGTGCGTCCGGGCATAGTGGTGGCTCTGGTGCCCCGGGCGCGGCTGGGACCTCTGGTGCTTATGGTGGCTCTGGCCATGGTGGTGTTGGCGGTGCGGGTGCGCCCGGTGCTTCCGGGTATGGAGACATCGCTGGGGCCTCTGGTGGGCACGGGGCCTCTGGCTATGGAGATGTGACCGGGGCCTCGGATGCACACGGTGCTTCCGGGCACGGTGGTCCTGGGCATGGTGGTGCCGCTGGGACCTCTGGTGCGTACGGAGACACGGCTGGGGCCGGCGCTCCCGGGTACGCGGACGCGCCCGGGTACGGCGATATGGCCGGGGCGGGTGACGGCTCGGGTGGTCGCCCGGTCGCCGATGTGGGCGGCGGGTCGGCCGGGGCCACCGGTGCGCAGGGGACGTGGGACGCCTTCGGGAGCGGTGGGGCGAGCGCGCCTCCGGGAGCCTCGCTGGTGCCGCCGCCTCCCGCGGACCGCTGGGAGGTCGAGGCGGAGCCGTCGATCGTTCCGGGACCCGAGGCGGACCGTGAGCCGCCCGGCGCCGGGCTGCTGGAGCCCATGCCGGAGGGGGTCTCCGACAGCAGCGGGTGGGGACCGTCCTGGAAGTCCTGACCGCCGTACCGTCGGCCTCCCTAGGGCGTGTTCGGTGGATGCTTTCGAGCGTTTCGGCGCTTGCGCCGAATGCCGGGAGCGGCCGCGAGGCGATCTCTCGCAAGACGGCCGGCGCGGGTCAGCCCGGGTTCGGCTGTCCGAGCGCAGGCGGCGCGGCGAGAGGAGGCCTCGCGGCCGCGACCCGGAATGATCCGCCGAACACGCCCTAGGAGGCCGGGGGCTCGGGGCGGGACTGGAGCGCGGCCCAGATGAGCGGGATCTGGAGCGGGACGCGCCCCCAGGCCACGATGCGGTTGTCGGCCGGGCCGGGCAGGCGCCCCGTGCCCGAGTCCATGGCCATCCGGATGTTGGCGGGCCACACGGCGAGGAGGAGGACGGCGCCGGCCGGCCCCGCCCAGCGGCGGCGGGTCAGCAGGCCCAGGCCGCACGCGGCCTCGGCGACGCCGCTGCCGTACACCCAGGCGCGCGGCGCGGGCAGGGAGCGCGGCATGATCGCCTCGAACGGCTTCGGGGCGATGAAGTGCAGTACGGCCGAGGCCAGGAACAGGCCGCCGAGGGCGTACGGGGCGGCCGTGCGCGGGTTCTTCGTCACGACCCTTAAGTTACCCGCGGGTCATAAAACGCGGAAGGGCCCCGGAGCGGACTCCGGGACCCCCGTCACCTAGCAGCAGCGCGACCCGGGATTCGTGTCGCCCTTGTCCGTGTGGTGGCGCCAGAAGACGCGCTCGCTCATGGGCTCCTCGCCCGGGTGCTCCCGGTTGTGGTGCTCCAGGTAGATCTCGTAGGCCCGCTCGCCCACGACCCCGCGGGCGATCTGCCACGCCTCGCGCAGTCCGTGCAGCAGCCTCGGACCGAGTGCCGAGCCCGTCGTCATCGTCCGCTACTCCTTCTTCTCCTCGGAGGAACCGCCCACGCTCTCCAGCTGCCGAGCGTACTCGCGCTCCTCACGGCTCGGGATGAGCCCGTCCGGGGCCCAGGTCTTGGACCTCTCGTACGGGATCTCGGTGATGGGCAGCGTGCCCTCCGGGGCGCGCAGCGCCTTGATCCACACCCGGACCGAGTCGGCCAGGATGATGACCACCAGCAGCGCGAACAGCACCGACAGCGTGCCCTGGACCGTCGTGTTCACGACCACCTGGCGCATGGCCTCCTCGCCCTGCACCGCGCCCACCCCGGGCTCGCCGTTGGCGAGCGCCTCGGAGAACTGGCTGCGCTGGGCGAAGAACCCGATCTTCGGGTCGTCGGAGAACACCTTCTGGTAGCTCGCGGTCAGGGTGACCACCGCGTCCCAGGCCAGCGGCACCAGGGTGACCCAGGCGTACTTGGCCCTGCCGGACTTGATGATCAGCGTGGTGCACACCGCCAGGGCGATCGCCGCCAGCAGCTGGTTCGCGATGCCGAACAGCGGGAACAGCTGGTTGATACCGCCCAGCGGGTCGTTCACGCCCGCCCACAGGAAGTAGCCCCAGCCGCCGACGATCAGCGCGCTGCAGATCCACGCGCCGGGCCGCCAGCTCGTGTCGCGCATCGGCTTGTACACGTTGCCCAGGGTGTCCTGGAGCATGAATCGGCCGACGCGGGTTCCGGCGTCGACGGTGGTGAGGATGAACAGCGCCTCGAACATGACGGCGAAGTGGTACCAGAACGCCATCATGGCCTGGCCGCCGAACACGTTGGAGAAGATCGTCGCGGCACCCAGCGCGAACGTCGGCGCGCCGCCGGTCCGGGCGATGATCTCGCTCTCGCCGATGTTCGTCGCGATCTGCTGCAGCGTCGCCGCGTCCACCGTGAAGCCGAGCTGGCTGACGGTCTGCGCGGCGGACTCCACGCTGCCGCCCAGGGCGTTCATCGGCATGTTCATCGCGAAGTACACGCCGGGGTCGATGATGCACGCGGTGATCAGCGCCATGACGGCCACGAACGACTCGGTGAGCATCGAGCCGTACCCGATCATGCGGACCTGGGTCTCCTTCTCGATGAGCTTGGGCGTGGTGCCCGAGGAGATCAGCGCGTGGAATCCCGACAGCGCACCGCAGGCGATCGTGATGAACACGAACGGGAACAGCGGCCCGGCCACCACGGGGCCCTGGCCGTTGAACGCGAACTCGGTGAACCGCGGCAGCTGCAGCGACGGCATCGCGATGAGGATGGACACCGCGAGCAGGACGACCACGCCGACCTTCATGAAGGTCGACAGGTAGTCGCGCGGCGCCAGCAGCAGCCACACGGGCAGCACCGAGGCGACGAAGCCGTAGACGATCAGGCCGATGGTCAGTTCGTTCTTGCTGAAGAGGAAGACCTCGCTCAGCACCGCGTGCTCGGCCACCCAGCCGCCGCCGACGATGGACAGCAGCAGCAGGACGACGCCGATGGCGGAGGTCTCCATGACCTTGCCGGGCCTGACGAACCGCAGGTACACGCCCATGAACAGGGCGATGGGGATGGTCATGATCAGCGAGAACGCGCCCCACGGCGACTCGGCCAGGGCGTTCACGACGACCATGGCCAGCACGGCCAGCAGGATGATCATGATGGACAGCACCGCGATGAGCGCGGCGATGCCGCCGACCGGGCCGATCTCCTCGCGCGCCATCTGGCCGAGCGAGCGGCCGTTGCGGCGGGTGGAGAAGAACAGCACGACCATGTCTTGCACGGCACCCGCGAAGATCACACCCAGGATGATCCAGATGGTGCCGGGCATGAAGCCCATCTGCGCCGCGAGGACCGGGCCGACGAGGGGTCCGGCGCCGGCGATGGCGGCGAAGTGGTGGCCGTAGAGCACCCGGCGGTCGGTCGGGTGGTAGTCGGCGCCGTTGTTGAGGCGCTCGGCCGGGGTGGCCCGGGTCGGGTCGGCCATCAGCACCTTGTACTGGATGAACCGTGCGTAGAAGCGGTAGGCGATGGCGTAGGAGGCGAGCGCGGCGAAGATCAGCCAGGCGGCCGAGATCTCCTCGCCTCTGCCGATGGCGATCACGCCCCACGCGACCGCTCCCACGAGGGCGACGCCGGCCCAGACGGCGATGCTCTGTGGTGTCCACTTCGGCTTGTCCGGCGCCGGCGGGGGCCCCGCCTTGCCATTGACCGGAACAGAGGACATCTGATCCTTCTCTCTAACCTGTCGGGAACCCGGGGAGGAATCCGGGAGCCATATCGCGACAATCGTGCAGGACCTACCCGTGTTGCGGGCGTCACAAAGGAATCGGTTGCATTGCAGATTCAATACTTTGGGAACTTTCCCGAAACCATCTGGTAAGTGGGGAGAACCGCGCGTGCCCTGCCCGTACGGCTTTCCGGTCCGGCCGACACGGTGGGTGCGCGGGCGGGCACAATGGCGGAATGGAGACACCACAGGTGGCGGAGGAGAAGGAGACGCTCGCCCGCGTCACGGGTGAGACGGGCGGAGACCTGGTGCTGCGCCGGGTGGGCGCGCACTACGAGATCTACAGCAACGGGGTGTTCCTCATGGACACCCGGGACGGCACCTCGGAGCGCGAGATGGTGCGCGCGAGCCTGGCGGCGCTGCCGCGGGGGCGCGGCCGGGCGCGGGTCCTCATCGGCGGCCTGGGGGTGGGCTTCTCGGCGCGGGAGGCGCTGGACGACCCCCGGGTCTCCCTGGTGGAGGTCGTCGAGCTGGAGCCGCAGGTCATCGCCTGGCACGACGGCGAACTGGGCGAGGCCGCGGGCTACGTGCACCGCGACCCCCGCTGCCGGGTGCACAACGCCGACATCGTCGCCTGGACGGAGGCGGCGGCCGGGCGGCCGCAGCGCTACGACGCGATCTGCCTGGACACCGACAACGGCCCGGACTGGACCGTGACCGAGGCCAACGGCCGGCTGTACCGGGCGGCGGGGCTGGACCTGCTCAAGGGGCTGTTGGCCCCGGGCGGGGTGCTGGCGTTCTGGAGCGCCAACCCGGTGGAGTCCTTCGAGGCCCTGCTGCGCGAGCGCTTCACCCACGTGGAGGCGATCGAGGTGACGGTGGCCCACAGCATCCCCGACACCGTCTACCTCGCCCGGGAGGCCTGACCGCGGAGCGGTTCCGGCCGCGGGACGCCGTGCCCGCCGCCGGGACCGCGGTCAGGGGGCGGGCACGGCGGGGGCCTCAGCCGCGGGAGGACATGAAGCGGGCGAACTCCTCCAGGGAGATGCGGGAGTCGCCGTCGGAGTCCATGGCGCTCACCGTTTCGGCGGCCTGCTCGTCGGTGCACTCGTCGCCGAGGTTGCGCATGAGGGCGACCAGCTCGGAGGCGGTGATGCGGCCGTCGCCGTCGGCGTCCACGAGGGCGAACGTGGCGGCGTACTCGGAGGTCTCGGGCATTGTCTCTCCCAGTCGGGGGTCCGTTGGTGCGGAAAGGCTACCGGTAGGACGAAGGGCCGCACCGGGCGGTTCTCGCACCGGGGCGGCCCTTCGTTCGGGGGGCGTGTTCAGGTCACTTGCCGACCGAGGCCCGGGAGCCGATCCAGCGGGCGATGACCGTGAACAGCAGCACCAGCAGGAACAGGCACAGCGCCGCACCCCACGCGCGGTCGATGCCCGCCTCGAACGGCTGGGCCGCGCCGCGGTACAGCTGCATCGGCACGGCGCCCTGGGGGGAGCCCTGGAACGCGGTGACGATGATGCCGGTGCCGAACGCCGTCAGCAGCAGCGGCGCGGTCTCGCCGATACCGCGGGCGATCGCCAGCATCGAGCCGGTGGTCAGGCCCGGGGCGGCGGCGGGCAGCACCGTGTGGACGATGGTCTGCCACTTGCGGGCGCCCAGGCCGTAGCTGGCGTTGCGGATCTCGTCCGGGACCAGCCGCAGCATCTCCTCCGCCGAGCGTGTGACGATCGGCAGCATCATCACCGCGATCGCGACGGCGCCCACGAACGTGCCGAAGCCCATCGCCCCCCAGCCGATCACCAGCAGGCCGTAGACGAACAGACCCACGAAGATCGACGGGATGCCGGTCATGACGTCGGTGAAGAACCGGATCGCGCCGGTCAGGCGGTTGGGGCCGAACTCCACGATGTACACGGCGGTGGCGATGCCGAACGGGATCGACATCGCGACGGCCAGCGCCATGATGTACAGCGTGCCGAAGAACCCGGCGGCGTAGCCGCCGCCCTCGCGCCGGGGCGGGGGCTCGGTGGCGGTGAAGAACTCCAGGTTCACCACGCCGATGCCGCGCCGGGTGACCTCGAAGATGATGAGGAACAGCGGGATCATCGCGAGGATCATCGCGCCGGTCAGGACGACCGTGGCCGCGCGGTTCTTGAACCGCCGGTAGCCGGTGCCGGGCGGGCGCACGCTCAGCGGGACGTGCTGCGCCGGGGTCGGGGGTGTGGTGGTCGCGGTGCTCATACGGCGGCGTCTCCCGTGAACTGCCCCAGGCGCCACACGACGACGCGGGCCAGGACGTTGATGATCATCGTGACGAGGAAGAGGGCGACACCGATCGCCATCAGCGCCGTCCGGGTCTCCGGCGAGGACTCGCCGAAGGTCGCGGCGATGTGCGAGGCCATGCTGCTGCCGGCGCCGAAGAGGCTGGCGCCCCAGGACTGGGAGCCGCCGATCAGCATCAGGACGGCGATGGTCTCGCCGAGGGCGCGGCCCAGGCCCAGCATGGTCGCGGCGACGATGCCGGAGAAGCTGGCGGGCAGCACCACCTTGGTGATGACCTCCCACCGGGTGGAGCCCAGCGCGTAGCCGGCCATCTGCTGCTCCAGCGGCTGCACCACGATGACCTCGCGGATGATGGCGGTCATGATCGGCAGGATCATGATGGCCAGCACGATCCCGGCGGGGAAGTAGCCGACGCCGCGCACCGGGCCCTCGAAGAGGAAGAACCAGCCCAGGGTCGACTCGACCAGGTCGAAGAAGGGCCGCATCACGTTCGGCAGGAACCAGTGCAGGCCCCAGAGGCCGAAGATGACGCTGGGCACCGCGGCCAGCAGCTCCACCGTGTAGGAGAGCGGCTTGGCGATGCGGCGCGGGGCCATGTGGGTGAGGTAGACGGCGACCATGATGGACAGCGGCAGCGCGATGACGATCGCGATGGTCGCGGTGACCAGGGTGCCGTAGATGAACGGCCAGGCGCCGTAGGTACCGGTGATCTCGGTCCGGGAGCCGCCCGCCGTCCAGTCCTCCCCGAGGAGGAAGCCGAAGAAGCCCTCCTTGGCGAACACCGGCCAGGCCTCGGTGGTCGTCCGGACGACCATCAGCGCCAGGATGACCAGCACGACGGTCCCGCAGGCGGCGACCGTCCACTTGAAGATCGGGTCGGCCAGGCGCCCTCTGCCGGCCGACAAGGTCCTCCGTGGGGAGTCCTCGGGGGCCTGCGGGGCCTCGGGGGCCTCGGTGGACATGTGCTTCTCCTCTGTGGCTTTCGTGGGGAGTGGAGAGCGTCCCCGCCCCGGCACCACGGGGCGGAAGAGGGGTGGAAGGGCGGCGGCCGGGCCGGTCGGCCCGGCCGCCGCGGAGGGTCTCCGGGAGGGGGAGGGGAACCTCGCGCCTCGGGGAGGGGGCCGCGCTAGTTGGCGGAGTTGGTCTTCTCCAGCTCGGCGACGACGCGGTCGGTCAGGGCCTCGCCCAGGGGGGCGTAGCCCAGCTCGCCGGCGAGGTCGCGGGCGCTCTGGTCGGTCAGCGCCCAGGTCCAGAAGTCGATGATCGCGTCGGCGTTGGCCTGCTCGTAGCCGCAGGTGTAGGTGAAGATCCAGTTGGAGCCGGCGATCGGGTAGCCGTCACCGCCGACGTTGTCGATCGCGAACTGGAAGTTGTCCGGGACCTCGACCTCCTCGGAGGCGGCCATGGTGGCCTCCAGGGTGGGCTCGATCGGGGTGCCGTCCTCGTTCACGATGTGGGCGACGGCCAGTCCGGCCTCCTGGGCGTAGGACTGGTTGACGTAGCCGATACCGCCGGGGTTCTGGGTGATGCCCTGGGTGACGCCGTCGTTCTGCTGGCCGCCGACCAGGCCGTCGGCCCAGTCGAGCTCCTTGCCCTCGCCGTACTCGTCGGCCCAGGACTCGACCTCGGTGGACAGGTAGTGGCTGAACACGTAGGTGGTGCCGGAGCTGTCGGAGCGGTGGACCGGGATGATCTCGTCGCTCGGCAGTTCCATGTCGGGGTTGAGCTCGGCGATCGCCGGGTCGTCGAAGGTGGTGATCTCGCGGGAGTAGATCCCGGCGATCGTCTCGGCGTCCAGGACCAGGCCGTCCAGGGCCTCGTTGCTGAACGCGATGACCACGGCGCCGAAGACCACCGGGAACTGGACGGCCTCGCAGCTGCGGGCCTCCTGGGCGGCGGCCAGGTCCTCGTCGTCCAGGGGCTCCTCGGAGGAGCCGAAGTCGACGGTCTGCTCCAGGAACTGCTCCACACCGGCACCGGAGCCGACGCTCTGGTAGTTGATCTGGACGCCGGGCTGGACGTCCTGGTTGTAGGTGTAGATCAGGTCCTGGAAGAGCGGGTCGGGGAAGCTGGCGCCCGCGCCGGTCAGCGAAGCGCTGAGCTGCTCGGCGGCAGCGTCACCGCCGGTGTCACCACCGGTGTCGCCTCCGCCGCCGCACGCAGTGGCGAGCAGGGGGATGGCCGCCAGGACGGCGAGCTTGGAACGCCCGTTGCGCATGTCGAAGTTCTCCTCGTTGAATCACCGCTGTCGGGGCTGACGTGAAACGACGTTAAACGCGGAGAAAGTCGTGTCGCCATCGAAATGGCAGACCTTCGGTGGAAGTCGGGTGAATGGAGGGTGAATGGTGGTCACATTCCGGTAACGAGCGGCGTGTGATGGTTCTGTGTCCGGGGTGTCGCCGTGGCGAATCCCACTGTGATGACCTGCGGGTATGCCAAGTAGAGCGGGGAGTGCGGGGTCATCGCGCCGATATTGGGGATTTTTCGATCATTCACTTTCGCGTGCGTCTTCGAGAGAAGTGACGCGAACATGAACAAGGGGTCGCCCCGGACGTGCCGGGGGACCCTTGGAGAAAGTTCAGAGCATGCTTATCCGCCGTTCGCAGTGTCCAATCGGTAGCCGATTCCGCGCACGGTGTGGATGAACCTCGGACGGGCCTCGGAGTCACCCAGCTTGTGGCGCAGCCGGCGGATGTGCACGGCGATGGTGTTGTTCACCGGGGGCAGCGGCTTGTGCCAGACCTCGGTCCACAGCTCCTCGCGGCTGACCACCCGGCCGTGGTGGCGCAGCAGGAAGTCCATGATCCCGAACTCCCGAAGCGCCAGGTCCACCGGATGGCCGTCCACGAACAGCCGGTGCCCCAGGGCGTCCAGCTCCAGGGCGCCCGAGCGCAGCGACGTGCCGGGGCCGGAGACGTGCTCCAGGGAGTGGTGGCCGTCCACCCCCGGCAGCGAGCCGCGCAGCAGCGCGGCCAGCTCCGGGATGCGGTAGGGCCGGTTGACGCAGGCGGTGGCCCCGGCGGCCAGCGCGCGCAGCGCGCGCTGGGAGTCGCCGGGGCCCACTCCGATGAGGATCGGGATGTCGGTCGCGCGCCGGGTCACCCGCACCAGCGTCTCCAGGTCGACCTCGGGCGGGGTGGCGCTGGTGACGATCGTGTCCGGGCGCAGCAGCCCCACCCGCAGCAGGGCCTCGGCCCCGTCGACGCACACGGTGATGTCCACGTCGTGGCCGCTGAGCGAGAGCACCAGCTGGTGCGACTGCTCCGACTCCGGCTCCACCAGCAGGACCCGCAGCGGGCCTTCCGCGCGCTCCACCGCGTCGTCCGGGGCGCCCGCGGGACGGGGGACGGACGTGGAGGCGGGGAGCGCGGTCATGGTCATGGTTCCACTTCGTCGGGGAGGGCGTGTCGAAGAGGTCTGCGGGGCTTTCCGATCAGCCGAAGCGGCCGGAGATGTAGTCCTCGGTGCGCTGGTCGGCCGGCTTGCTGAAGATGGTGGCGGTCTCGTCGAACTCCACCAGGCTGCCGTAGCGCTCGCCCTTCTCGTCGACGCCCGCGGTGAAGAACGCGGTGCGGTCGGAGACGCGCGCGGCCTGCTGCATGTTGTGGGTGACGATGACGATCGTGTACTCGGCCGCCAGCTCGTACATCAGGTCCTCGATCTTGAGCGTGGCGATCGGGTCCAGTGCCGAGCACGGCTCGTCCATGAGGATGACCTCGGGGTTCACCGCGACGGTCCGCGCGATGCAGAGGCGCTGCTGCTGGCCGCCGGAGAGGGCGAAGGCGCTCTCCTTGAGCTTGTCCTTGACCTCGTCCCACAGGGCGGCCTTGGTGAGGGTCTCCTCGACCAGGTCGTCCATGTTGCCGCGCATGCCGTTGATGCGGGGTCCGTAGGCGACGTTGTCGTAGATCGACTTGGGGAACGGGTTGGGCTTCTGGAAGACCATCCCGATGCGCCGGCGGACCTCGATGGGGTCGACGTGCGGGGCGTACAGGTCCTCGCCGTGGTACTCGACCCTGCCCTCGACGCGGGCGCCGGGGATGAGGTCGTTCATCCGGTTGAGCGTCCGCAGCACCGTGCTCTTGCCGCAGCCGGAGGGGCCGATCATCGCGGTGATCTGGCGCGGGCCGACCTTGAGGTCGACGTCGCGCACGGCCTTGTTGGAGCCGTAGTAGATGGAGAGGCCGGAGACGTCGAAGACGGGGTCTCCCAGCCCGGGCACCTCGCGGTTGTACCGGACGGTGTCGGGGGCGACTCCGCGACCGGAGTCGGTGCCACGAGTGGACGCGGTGTTGCTGATGGACATGGTGCCACTTCCGGGTCGGACGGTGCTTGCGGGCTCATGGGGGGTGAACCGCCGGGGCGCGGTCGAACCCATGCAAATATGTCCGGGTGAAGTGACGGTGAACGATCCCCGTGGCACGGATGAACGTGGGCGGTGGACTCGGATGTGTGATGACGCGGACCGTTGCCCACCGGTCACCGAACCGCACGGATCGGTTCCGCGGAGCCGGATCCGGCCTGGTGAGCGGCCGGAGGGGTCCGGACACGGCGGTGCCCCGGCCGCTGGGCCGGGGCACCGGTGCTCTGCGCGGGGCCGCCCGGTCAGGCGCCCGCTTCGCCGGACTGCTCGGCGATCTTCTGCCTGACCTCTTCCATGTCCAGCTCGCGGGCCTGGGTGATCAGGCTCTCCAGCGCCTCCGACGGCAGGGCGCCCGGCTCGCTGTAGATGACGGTCTGGTCCCGCACGATCATCAGGGTCGGGATGGACTGGATCTTGAACTCGAAGGCCAGCTCGCGCTGGGCCTCGGTGTCCACCTTGGCGTGCACGATGTCGGCGTTCTTCACCGAGGACTGCTCGAAGACCGGGGCGAACTGCCGGCAGGGACCGCACCAGTCCGCCCAGAAGTCGATGAGGACGAAGTCGTTGTCCTTCAGCGTGTCCGCGAAGTTGTCCTTGGTGAGTTCGACGGTGGCCACGGAATCTCCTGCATCTGTCGGTGTCGGACGGACCGGTCGGACCGGGCCGTCCTCCTCTTGGTGGACTACAGCGATCGTGCCCACTCGTTTGTTCCACATGCTCGCAGGGAGTACCCGGAGTCCGGACTGAACTGGAAGTTTCCTACACAACACGTGGTCAATACCTGTTTGGGTGGAAAGTGAAGATGGGGCTACGGTGGCGGGACAGGAGAGAAGAGGGGGACTCCGATGGGTGCTGACACGGCCGACGCGGACACCAAAGAGGGTGGAGACCCCGTCGACTACCGCTTCACCCTGGCCAACGAGCGCACCTTCCTCGCCTGGGTGCGCACCGCGCTGGCCCTGCTGGCCGGAGCGGTGGCCGTCCTGCACCTGCTCCCCCTGGGCTGGGACGCGGGGCCGCGCACGGTGGTCGGCCTGACCCTGGCCGTCCTGGCCGCGGTCATCACCGTCTACGCCCCGATGCGCTGGTACCGGGTCCAGCGCATCATGCGCGACGGCGGCACCCTGAGGATGAGCGTGCTGCCGCTGCTGACCACGTTCGCGGTGGGGCTGGTGTGCCTGGTGGTGCTTTTGGGGCATCTGTTGTGAGCAACCCGATCGACCGGGAGGACCCGGGCCTACAGCCCGAGCGCACCCTGCTCGCGTGGCAGCGCACCCTGATCCTGCTGGTGGTGGTGGGGCTGCTGTTCCTGCGCGGCGAGCTGACCACCGGGGCGAACCCGATCCCCCAGGCGCCGCCCGTGGTCCGGATGGCGCTGATGATCGCCTTCCTGTTCGTCGCCGCCATCGTGGGCCTGCACCTGTGGCTGCGCTGGCGCCGCAGCCGCGAGGGCCTGCGCGATCCCGCCGGCACCGGCGGGCCGCCGCGCGCGGTGTCCGCGCCCTGGGCCATGGTCCTGCTGTGCGCGTCCGTCCTGGTGCTGGCCCTCGTCCAGATCGCGGCGGTGCTCGCCGGCTGACCGTGTCCCCGGACCGGACGGGGTCCCGGCGGGAGGGGCCACCGTCACGGCCCGTCCGCACCGCGGTCGGCCGCCGGTCCCGGAGGGCCGGGGCCCGCGCCTGCGGGCGGACGATCGTGTTCGCACGGTACGGGCGGTCGCCGCCCCCTGCGGGGCGCCGTCGTCTCTGCCGTCTCCCCGGGGCAGGGGGGAGAGCGGACCCCCTCGGCGGGGAGGTCTCCATGAGCGGGGATGGAGTGGGACGCCCTCGGCGGGCGAGAGGCGGGAGGCGTCCGCTCCGGACCCGGTCCGGGCGGGAGCGGGCCGGTGCTAGGCGGGCTGCGGGACGGTGGCCTGCGCCCGGCGGTGCTCCACGATCGAGTTGATGATGGCGTTGAGGTCGCGGGTCGGCTCGTAGCCGATCAGGTCCTTGGCCAGCGAGGTGTCGGGGTAGCGGCGCTGCATGTCCTCGTAGCCCTCGCCGTAGGCCTCGTCGTAGTCGATGTAGACGATCTCGCTGTCCGAGCCGGTCAGCTCCACGACGCGGTCGGCCAGCCCCTTGATGGACACCTCCTCGTGCCCGCCCAGGTTGACCGCCCGGTTGTAGGCCGCCGGGGTGTCCATCAGCTCCAGCATGCCGGGCACCACGTCGAACACCGAGCCGAAGCAGCGGCGCTGCGTCCCGGTGCCGTAGACGGTGATGGGCCGGCCCGCGAGCGCCTGGTCGACGAACCGGGGCACGACCATGCCGTAGCGGCCGGTCTGGCGGGGCCCCACCACGTTGAAGAAGCGGGTGATCACGCACGGGACGCCGGACTCGGAGCCGTGCACGTAGGCCACCAGCTCGTCCAGCCCCTTGGCCGCGGCGTAGGACCAGCGGCTCTTGGTCGGCGAGCCGTAGATCCGGTCGTCGTCCTCCTTGAGCCCGTCGGCGTCGTTCTTGCCGTAGACCTCGCTGGTGGACGCGACCATGTAGGGCACCCGGTGGCGGACCGCGGCCTCCACCACGTTCTCGGTGCCGTGCAGGTTGATCCGCAGCGACCTCAGCGGCGCGTCGACGATGTTGTAGACGCCCACCGCCGCGGCCAGGTGGAACACCGTGTCGGCGTGCGAGACCAGGTCGTCGACCAGGTCCCGGTCCAGGATGTCCCCTTGTACGAAGCGGAACCCGGGTGAGCCCTCCAGTTGGACCAGGTTCTGTAGGGACCCGGTCGAAAGGTCGTCCAGGACGACCACCTCGTGCCCCTGTGCGACGAGGCGGTCGCACAGGTGGGAGCCGATGAAGCCGGCTCCTCCGGTGACCACAGCCTTCATGGTTTCCCCTCCATTTTCAGGCGTTGACTTGTTTCTTCACTGGGGAGATGACGCGAAATGGGATGGGTGGGGGGTTCCGGTGCCGGGGCGGGGCCCGGCGCCGCTCAGGCCAGACAGCGCAGGATGTGGAAGCCCTCGCCGAAGGCGACGCCGGCCTGCATGCCCCGTAGGACGGCCAGGCTGCGCAGGGTCAACTCCGAGCGGGTGTGCGGGTGCCGGTGGCTCTGCGACCCGTACAGCTCCATGCCGAGGAGTTTGTCCCCCACCTCCTTCTCGGACAGTTCCACGATGAGGTTGGGCGAGGGCGCCTGCTCCAGCCGCCACTGGTCGGCGGCCTCCTCGTAGGCGAGCACCAGGCGGGGGTGGTGGCGCAGCTCCCTGTCGGACGGGCGCAGGGCGGTGTGCACCGCTTCGGCCGTGGCCTGGTGGTCCTGGTTGTAGCTGGTCCGGTGGGGGGCGATGACCACGGTCGGCCGCAGCCGCGAGACGGCCAGCGGGCTGGTGCTCTCGATGATCTGGGTGAGCTCCACGCGGGGGACGGCGTCCAGTCTCAGGTGGTACTCGTCGCCGGGCAGCGCCATGTGCCAGTCGTCCCAGCGGAAGTGGTCGGCGACCTTCTTGATCTCCGCGTAGCGCTCCTCCGCGGTGGAGAAACCCTTCGGCGACTGGTCTGCGGTGTCCCCGACGGTCATGAACTGCACGAAGACCTCGGCGCCCTCGGCCTTGGCCTTGCTCATGAGGCCGCCGCAGCCGAGCGTCTCGTCGTCCGGGTGTGGTGCGAAGACCAGGATGCGTTCCTGGGACCAGTCCGTCGTCATGCTGGTTTCCCGTCCTTTACCGAGTGTTGGGGCGCGCGCCCGCGAGCGGTACGGCTGCGGGGTGCCCCGGGTGACACGGCGGCCGCGGTGCCGCCACGGGGAGATCGGCTCGTGTGAGATCAGCTCTGTGCTCTCGCCCGACGGAGGATCTCCAGGGCGTCCGGACCCGCGTTGAGCAGCAGGTCGATCGCCGACAGCCGGGGGGCGAAGTCCTCGGGCTCCCGCTGGTGCTGGCGGTAGACCGGGTGCCGGAACCCCTGCCACTCGACGTCGATCCCGTAGCGGAGCAGGATCTGCGGGTCGAGGTAGCCCCGGGCCCCGTCGCCGGACAGCAGGACGTCCGCTCCGGTCTTCGCGCAGATCTGGGCCAGCAGCTCGGTCTTGCGGCCGGGGAAGTCACCGATCTCGCTCGCGCGCAGGACCGGCGTGTCGATGCCGAATCCGCGCATCACCATCCGCGTCGTGGCGATGGCCAGGGTCGCGAGGTCGTCCCACTCGGTCTCGTACAGGTGGGCGATTTCTTCCTTGTACTCGTTCCAGTAGGGCGTCTTGGGGTAACAGTGTTCTGCCAGTGCCTTGAGGTGCTTTGCCCTCCATTTCTGGTTGTTGTCAATCTCTTTGTCCAGAATGCGGTCGTCTCGACTGCCCTGGGTCACGGGAACCGTCAATAGCACCGGGCGGCCACGTCCGGCCACATAGTTCCGGTTCTGCCATCCGCGGCGCTCGAACTGCACCGTGTCGAGGAAGACGAAGAGGTCGCAACGGTCGAGTTTGTCGACCGTTCCCAGCCAGGGCAGGTAGTGCGGCTGGTGGACCGCCACCCGGACGCGCCGGTCCGGGGAGGTGTCCCGGCCGGTCAGCGGGCCGGAGCCGGGTTCTCGATCCGAGGCGGCGGGAGCAGGATCGGGTGATGGGGAAGCAGGGTCGCCGATCACGCCGGGCACTCTCCTTGTCTCCGTCCGTCTCGGAACACGTGGGCCCCCGCGTATCGGGGCCGTCCGGGGATAAACCGACGGCGCGTGCGCCCCCGGTCCCCGATCTCAAATATCTTCTAATGGGTACCACTTCACGCAAGCCCGTGTATACGATTTCCGTGGCCTACATAGGACGCGAACTCGGGTGAACCCCTCCAGGTGGCAGGGCGTCAACCTAACGCCGACTTAGCGGGTTATTGTCGGTCCGAAACCGCTGACTTTCGGGAGGGGTCCCAAGGCTGTGCGTATCGTGCGTTTCGTCGGCGGCCTGCTGATCGGGCTCATCGCCCTGGCACTTGCCGCCGCGCTCTTCGTCTTCTGGCTCGACTTCGCGACCGACATGGCCGCCGCGGCCGGACTCGGCCCCGTCGGGTACGTGTTCCTGTGGCTCGCCTTCGGCGCCAACCTTCTGCTCTGGACCGCCGTCGGGCTGCTGCGCCTGGGGGACGACTCCGTCCGCGCCGTGCTGCGGCGCGGCGCCGCGGCCGACGAACGCCGGGCCGTCCGCTCCCGCGAACGCGTCCTCGTCGGCGCCGGCGGCCCCTCCGGGGACGCCGGGACCGAGGGCGATCACGCCCCGGAGGCCGGGGACGGCCCCCGGGACGCCACCATCGCCGTGGTCATCCCCGCCCACAACGAGGAACCGGTCATCCACGGGGCCATTGGCTCGGCGCTGGGCCTGTTCCCCCGGTGGGACATCTACGTCGTGTCGGACTCCTCCAAGGACTCCACCGCCGAGATCGCCGCCAAGACCGGCGTCAACGTCCTGGAGCTGCTCACCAACCGCGGCAAGGCCGGGGCCATCGAGGCCGTCATCGAGGAGTTCGCGCTCACCGAGAACTACGACGGCGTGCTCATCCTCGACGCCGACACCGAGCTCGACAAGGGGTACGTCGACGGGGTGCGGCGCCAGCTGCGCGACCCCAAGGTCGCCGCCGTCGCCGGGTTCGTGGTGTCGGAGTGGAAGCCGCGTGAGCGGACCTTCGTCGGCCGGATGATCTCCGCCTACCGCGACCGCCTGTACTTCATGCTCCAGTACTTCATGCGGTTCGGGCAGACCTGGCGCGGCACCAACGCGTCGTTCATCGTCCCCGGCTTCGCCAGCGTGTACCGCAGCGAGGCGCTGCGGGAGATCGAGGTCAACCCCGAGGGCCTGGTCATCGAGGACTTCAACATGACGTTCGAGGTGCAGCACAAGCGCCTGGGGCGGATCTCGATGCGGCCGGACACCAAGGCCTACAGCCAGGACCCGTTCACGTTCTCCGACTACCGCAAGCAGGTGGGCCGGTGGACGCTGGGATTCTGGCAGACGGTGCGCAGACACGGGATCTGGCCCAGCACGTTCTGGGTGTTCCTCGGGCTGTACATCCTCGAGGTCGTGGTGGTCTCGGTCATCCTGCTGCTGACCACGGTCGTCGCCGTGTTCGTCCTGATCGGCACCGTCGCCGGGGAGGCGTTCGTGTCGGTGCCCCTCGTGGGGACGTCGTTCACGGCGGTCACGGCGTTCCTGCCGCTGACGGCGCTGGCCATGGGCCTGCTCATCCCCGACTACATGCTCACCTGCGTCATGGCCGCGATCCGGCGGCGGCCGTCGTACCTCGTGTACGGGCTGCTGTTCTTCCCGATCCGGGTGGTGGACGCCTTCATCACGCTCCGGATGATCCCGCGGGCCTGGACCGCCCGGTCGGACGGCCGGTGGGCCAGCCCCGACCGCGTCTCGAAGAAGTGACACCGTGCGGCGCGGGGGCGCCGCGCGGTGTGGGAGACGGCACGTGGCACCCCGGGGACGGCCGGTTTCGGACAGCGTTTAGCCTCGGGAAAGGGCCCCGGATCTCCGCGGGGTGCGAGACCGTCCGAGTGGGTGTGGAGCAACGGTGGACAAGAGCCGTGTGTCGTTGGGGTTGTACCGGGTGCTGGCCTATGTGACCGGTGTCTTCCTGCTGGGCCTGACCTTCGTGGCCATGCCCGCCAAGTACCTCGTCGGGGAGACCGCGCGGTTCTCCCTGATGCCGGCGCCGTTCGGCCTGGACCACTGGTTCGGGCCCGAGTCGCCGCTGATGCTGTTCATCGCCATGCCGCACGGCTACATCTACATGGTGTACGTGCTGGTGGTGCTGTGGGTCGCCCTGGACCGCCGCTGGAGCGCGCCCAAGACGCTCGGTGTGGTGCTGGCCGGCACCATCCCGATCCTCGGCTTCGTGGTCGAGCACCGTGTCGTGAAGGCGGAGAAGGCGAAGGAGGCCGGGGCGGCCGCCCCGGCTCAGGAGCCCGCCGCCGCCGGCTGATCCCCGGGCCGCTCCCCCGGACCCGCGGCCTCCTCCGACCGGGCCCCCTCCGCCTCGGAGGGGGCCTTCGTGTCGCCGGAGGCCCGCGCGTCCGCCAGCTCGCGCCGCATCAGCAGGACCCAGAACACCAGCGCGGAGACGCCGAACATCGCCCACTGGAAGGTGTAGCTCAGGCTGCGCCAGTTGACCGTGAACCCGGTGGGCGGCTCGGGCGGCGGCACCGGCGTGAGGCCCTCGGCCGCCGGGTCGCCCTCGGGCAGGATGACGTACCCCTCGTAGAGGGGGTGGTCCCACTCGTTGACCAGCAGCGAGGTGGCGATCCGCTCCACCGTCCCGTCCTCGGTGGCGACCGGGGTGAACCCGCCGTCGGAGACCGGCGGCAGCAGCCAGCCGGTGACGGTCACCTCCCCGCCGGGGACCTCGGGGGCCGCGGCGCCCTCGGGGATCCAGCCGCGGTCGACGGTGACGGCCGCGCCGTCGTCGGTGACCAGCGGCAGGATGACGTCGTGGCCGCGGGCGCCGTCCTCGGTGCGCGGCACCAGCAGCGTCTCCTCGGGGGAGTAGCGCCCGGTGACGGTGACCGCCGTGTTGGCGAAGGTCTCCGGGTGCATGTACTCGCCGGGTTCGAGGAGGCCGTCCAGCGGCACGGCGCCGGCGAGGTCCTCCACCGGGTTGGTGATGACCTCGCGGTCCGGCTCGAAGGCGCGGACGAACTGCCAGGCGGTACCGGCGACGCACACCGCGGCGACCAGGAGGATGCCGAGGTGGATGCCGAGCCATCGGGGACGGAGCAGCGGTGATCTCACCCGACCAGGCTATGTGCGCCTCCGGAGGAGTCGGTCATGACCCCGGGTTGACACTGCACGCGGTGGCTTGGGCCGGTATCGACGGAGGAATGGCGATCACTTTAAGTAAGTTCTCGTGACAGAGGGTTGTCTACCGAGGTCGGGGTGGGTAGTGTCTCTATCAACGCGGAACGACAAAGTCGCTCCGGGGCCCCAGGGGCCGCCGAGCGCACCGAGCCGACCGCGTGCGGACCTTCCAGGCCGCGACTCCAGGGGGGAGGAGTCGCAGGCCGTTTCCCAGGCGAGGGGCGCTTCCGTACTTTGAGGGGGGATGCGGAAGCGGCCCTCGCCGCCTTTGTGCGGCGGGGTGCGCCTTCGGGCGCACCCCGTCCGCGTGTCCGGGGTCACCGCCCGGTGTCACTGCGCGGCGGTCGCGGCGCGGCGGGCCTGGGGGAGCGTGTAGGCGAGGGCGACGCCGAAGCAGGCGGAGAGGGTGACGCCCAGCAGCAGGTCGGTGAGGACGGCGGCGAAGCCCATGCCGACCGCCAGTCCGAGGGAGAGTCCGAGGGTCCAGTCCGGGGAGGTGCTCTGTGTCTTCGTCATGTGCACCATCCTCGCCGCCGGGCCGCGGGGCCGGTAGGCGCCGTTGTCACCGGCCCGGGATGACGGTTGTCACCCCGGGCGCCGGCATCCCTCACATGTCCTGTTCGGGGGCGGTGCGGGGGCTCAGCCCATGGTCTTCTGGCCGTCGAAGGACTCGCGGATGATGTCGGCGTGGCCGCAGTGCTGGGCGGTCTCTCGGAGGATGTGCAGGAGCACGTCGCGGACCGACCAGGAGGCGCCCTGCTCGAACCACGGGGCCTCCGGGAGCGGGTGGCTCTTCTCCAGGTCGGGCAGGGAGAGGACGTACTCCTCGGTCGCGGCCGCGACGAGGTCGTAGCGGGCGAGGGTGCCCTCCAGGGTCTCGCCGTCCAGCAGGTTGAAGCTGTCGGCCTGCTCCTGCCAGGAGGCCGGGTCCTCGTAGTCGACCGGCTCGGCGGGCGGGCCGTCCTGGGCGAACCGGATCCAGTTCTCCTCCATCTGCGTCACGTGCTTGACCAGGCCCGCCAGCGTCAGCTCGCTGTCGGTGGTGCGCCGGGTGGCCTGGTGGTCGTCCAGCCCTCTGACCGCGAACCGCAGGAAGTCGCGCTGGTCCGCGAGCATCTTCAGGATGGAGGTGCGCTCGGTGTCCGTCGCCATCGTGGCCGCCTTCTCTCTTCGCCGTCTCGGTGGTACCACCCTAGAAAGCGTGGAGGTCAGGTTCTGTCCTCCACCGGCGGCGGATACCGGTGGCCTCCCGGCGCTTGCGGATACCCTGGCGTTCTGGCGACCCGGAGGCCCCATGACCATTCCGCTCCAGTACCGGATCGACGGACCGCGGCACGCGCCCGTCGTGCTGCTCGTGCCGCCGTTCGGCACCACCATGTCGGTGTGGGAGCCGCAGATGCCCGAGCTGACCCGCAACCGCCGGGTCCTGCGGATCGACCACCGCGGCCACGGCTCCTCGCCGGCCGCGGCCGGCTCGTGCGGCATCGAGGACCTCGCGCTGGACGTGCTGGCGCTGCTGGAGAAGCTGGACCTGGCACGGGTGTCGGCGGTGGGCGCCGGGTTCGCCGCCTCGCTGGTGGTGTGGATCGCCGCCAACTCGCCGCGCACCCTGGAGCGGATCGCCCTGCTGGCCGCGGCGCCGCGCACGCCCCCCGCGCACCGGTGGAGCCGGCTGGCGGACCGGGCGCGCGAGGCCGGGATGGAGTCGGTGCTGGCCGACGTGTCGCTGCCGTGGTTCACCCCCGACATGGGGCGGGAGCGCCCCGACGTGGTGGAGCGGTTCACCGACGAGCTGGGCCGGATCGACCCGGCGACGTTCGCCTCGGTGTGCGACGCGGTGCACGCGATGGACCAGCGGCACCTGGTCGCGGGCGTGCGGGTGCCCGCCCTGGTCGTGTCGGCCGCGCACGATCCCCTGCTGCCGCCCGGGCACGGGCGCAGGCTCGCCGACGGCATCGCCGACTCCCGGTTCGAGGTCGTCGCGGGAGCCGCGCACCTGCTCGGTGTGGAGCGGGCGGACCGGGTCAACGAGCTGCTGGTGGAGCACGTGGCCCCGTGACTCAGATGAGCGGGCGGCTGACCTCCAGCAGGTAGCCGTCCGGGTCGCGGAAGTGGGCG
The DNA here is from genome assembly GCF_019598965.1 of Nocardiopsis sp. MT53. NCBI lineage: Bacteria > Bacillati > Actinomycetota > Actinomycetes > Streptosporangiales > Nocardiopsidaceae > Nocardiopsis > Nocardiopsis sp. MT53. Next base: position 2,428,855 of record NZ_CP080599.1, read on the forward strand.
GCGCGGATCCCCCACGCCGTCCAGTCGCGCGGCGCCATCACCTGGCGCGCCCCGGCGGCGACCAGCCGGGCGGCGGTGGCGTCCACGTCGTCCACCTCGAACACCACGGCCATGCGGTCCTGGTGGGGCAGTCCGGGGTCGGCCGTGTCGGTCTCCAGCGCCTCGGCCATGACCTCGCGCTGGTTGAGCGCCAGGCGGGTGGTGGAGTCCACGTCGAACTCGGCGTAGCGGCTGTGCTCGTCACCGCGCAGCACGGGGAGCTTGAGCACGTCGGAGTAGAACCGGAAGCAGGCTTCGTAGTCGTCGACCAGTAGGCGGATGTAGCTGCAGCGCATCTCGGGGGCCTCCCAGCGGGGTCTGCGGTCGTCGGCACCAGTGTGGCGCCTCGGGGTGACGCCCTTCCTGAGTATCCGTACCCGGTTTCCGGGTCCAGGGGGGTGCCGACACGGTGGCGGGGGATTTCCCGCGGACGTCCGGATGCGGCCACGCCCCTGCGCCGAGCCGTGCCTTCGCCGGGGATGGCCCACGTGCGGCGATCCGTATCATCCCTACTTTCAGATGTAGTGCTTGTCCTGTCTTATGTAGTACATGTACTATCAATCGCAGTAGAGAGACGATGAGAGAGGAGCGGCCATGGCGGAGCCCAGAGCACGATCGGTGGCCCGGGAGGTGTCGTACGGGACCCCCGAGCCGGCCGCGATCACCGTTCGCGGCCTGCGCATGAACTACGGGGCCACCGAGGTCCTGCGCGGTGTCGACCTGACCGCCCGCCGCGGCGAGGTCGTCGCCCTGCTCGGCCCCAACGGGGCCGGCAAGACCACCACCGTCGAGATCCTGGAGGGTTTCCGGGCCCGTTCCGCCGGCGAGGTCGAGGTGCTGGGCTCGGACCCGGCCCGCGGCGACGAGCGCTGGCGGTCCCGGATCGGCGTGGTCATGCAGTCCTGGCGCGACCACGCCGCCTGGAGGGTGCGCGACCTCGTCGACCACTTCGGCCGCTTCCACGCCCCCTACTCCGAGCCCGGCCGCCCGCGCCCCTACGACACCGACGAACTGCTGGAGTCCCTGGGCCTGGCCGAGCACGCCCACAAGCGGCTGCGCACCCTCTCCGGCGGCCAGCGGCGCCGCGTCGACGTCGCCCTGGGCCTGGTCGGCCGCCCCGAGCTGCTCTTCCTCGACGAGCCCACCACCGGCCTGGACCCCCAGGCCCGGCGGGACTTCCACGAGCTGGTCCACCGGCTCACCGACGAGGACGACACCACCGTCCTGCTCACCACCCACGACCTGGCCGAGGCCGAGAAGCTCGCCGACCGCGTCCTCATCCTCGCGGGCGGGCGCATCGTCGCCGACGGCAGCGCGGACCGGCTCTCCTCCCTGGTCGGCATGCAGAGCGAGGTCACCTGGAGCGTCGGCGGGGAGCGCCACGTGCACGCCACCGACAACCCGGCCCGGCACATCGCCGAGCTGTACCGGGTGCACGGGGACGGGGTCACCGACCTCAAGGTCCTGCGTCCCTCGCTGGAGGAGGTCTACCTGGACCTGGTCCAGCGCTCCGAGTCCGGCGACGCCGAGCGCGCCGCCGCCGAGTTCGCCGAGGAGATCCGATGAACCCCGCCCTCAACGCCGTCCGCGCCGGGTTCTCGCGCGGCTGGACCGAGTTCAAGAACACGTTCTCCAACCCGGGGGAGGTCGCCGGCGGCTACCTGCTCACCCCGGCGGTCTTCGTGGGCGTCTCCCTCTTCACCTCCGACTCCTCGTTCGGGACCGAGGGAACGTCCACGGGCGCCTACCTCATGGCCTCCGGGGTGACGATGCTGCTCATCCTGCTCGGGACCATCACCATCGCCCAGGTCGTCGGGAGCGAGCGCGAGGACGGCACCCTGCTGCGCGCCCGCGTGGTCCCCGACGGGATGGTCGGCTACACGGTGGCCAAGACCTGGTACCTGCTGACCATGTCGCTCATGTCCCTGTTGTTCATGCTGGTCCCCGGGATGGTCCTCATCGACGGGTTCGCCGTCCAAGGCGCCGCCGGCGCGGTCACCCTGGCCTGGGTCTGCGTGCTGGCCCTGCTGGCCCTGGCACCGGTCGGCGCCGTCGTCGGGGCGGTCCTGAGCAATCCGCGCACCGGTGTCGGCATGCTCATGCTCCCCGTCATGGGGCTGACCGGGATCTCCGGGGTGCTCTTCCCCATGACGCTGATGCCCGGCTGGCTCCAGGCCGTCGCCCAGTTCTTCCCCGTCTACTGGGTCGGGCTGGGCGTGCGCTCCGCGGTCCTGCCCCCGGCCCAGGCCGCCGCCGAGCTGGCCGGGTCCTGGCAGCTGCCGCAGGTCGCCGGGGTGCTGGCGCTGTGGGCCGTGGTCGGGTTCGCGGCCGCGCAGTGGGTGCTGCGCCGGATGACCCGCAAGACGTCGGGGTCGAGGGTCCAGCAGGCCCGGGAGAAGGCGATGCAGCGTGCCTACTGAGAAGAAGAAGGCTGCGAACGCCGAGGCCATCTACAACCGCATCGCGATGCTGCGGGCGGAGCGGGACGTCTCGCGGCGCCAGCTCGCCGAGGCGCTCGGGGTGCACTACCAGACGGTGGGCTACCTGGAGCGGGGCGAGTACAGCCCCAGCCTCCACCTGGCCCTGAGGATCGCCCGCTACTTCGAGGTCCCGGTGGAGGTCGTGTTCTCCACCGAGCCCTTCCCCCGCATCGGCGGTTGAGCCGCCGCACCCGACCGCACCACCACGAAGGATCGCCATGTTCATCGGACAGCCGAACAACCGGACCCAGGAGCGCATCCGCTCCATGATCGAGAACCCGCGGCGCCGGGCGTTCTGGGCGGCGCGCTCGCGCCGCCGCGCGGCGGTGGCCGTCTTCGTCGCCCTCACCCTGGCGGCGGCCCTGTTCCTCGCCCTGCCCCTGGTCGTCGGCGCCTCGCTGTCGTTCCCCGGGATGGCCGGGTTCGTCGGGCTGCTGCTCGTGAGCGCGGTGCTGTCGACCCACATCAACATCGCCGCCCGCTGGGTGGTGGGCTACCACGGCCTGGACGAGTTCCAGCGGGCGGAGATGGACCGGGCCACCCGCCTCGGCCACCACGTGACGGCCGCCCTGGCGACCCTGCTCGTCGCGGTGACCGCCGGATTCGCCACGGCGGCGCCCGGAACGGACATGGGGGCCGAGGTGCCGCTGGCCGTGCTGGCGCCGCTGGTGGTGGTCACCACCATGGCCCACGCAGCGTTCCCGGCCTGCTACCTGGCCTGGACCCGCCCCGACGAGCTCCCCGACGACGAGGACTGACGGCCGGGACCCCCGGAGCGGCGGGGGAGGGCGGGCCGGTCACCAGATGTCGGGGCCGGCCCAGCCGTAGGTGTCGCGGTGGGAGACGGCGGCGAGCTCGTCCTCGGAGAGGACGCGGGGCTCGCCGAGCCGGCGGGCGCGCAGGTAGGCGGCGCACAGCCAGTCGAGCAGGCGCAGGTTCTCCAGGGCGTGCTCCAGGCCCCGGCCCAGGGCGACCCCGCCGTGGTCGGCCAGCAGCGCGGCGTCGCGGCCCTTGAGGGCCTTGACCGCCTGGTCGGCGATGTCGCCGCTGCCGTAGAGGGTGTACGGCGTTACCGCGATCGCCCCGCCCAGGGCCGCGGCGCGGTGGTGGATCGGCGGCAGCTCGGCCAGCACCGAGGACACGGCGACGGTGTCGGCCGTGAACGCGTTGACCACGGCGCTCGACTCCCGCCCGTGGTCGGCGGTCCGCCGGTGCACGGCCATGTGCAGGGTGGTCTCGGCCGCCGGGTCGCGGCGGCCCTCCAGCATCCGGTCGTCCAGCGCCATCACCGGGCAGTCGGCGGGCTGGACCTGGTCCAGGGGGACCCCGTGCGGGGTGACGACGACCAGGTCCCCGTTGCGGACGCTGAGGGTGGCGGATTCGCCGGGGGCGATCCCGGGGAGTGCGGCGAGGGTCCGGGCGGCCAGGCAGACGTCCCGTCGTTCCTGCTCCAACAACATCTGGCGACTTCCTCGAGGGTGCGCGGTCGGACCCTGGGCGGGCCGTCGGTGCCGGACGCCCGTGAGCCGGGCGAACCACTTAGGTGCACCTAAATGTACGTCAAAGTCTCTTCCCCGTATTCCCCAGGCCCGGGCGTGGGCTCCGCCCCCGACCGCCGCGGCGTGTGGTTCCTTACGCCTGGGTCACGTGGTGCGGACCACGGGTGACGACGCCTCTTGCGGTCATTCGCGCTGTTCAGGGCCTGTTCGTAGGCATTGTGACGCAAGTGTCCCGTGAGGAGAGGTTGTTTGTGACCAGCGGACGAGGGCACACCGGGCCCGTGAACGAACGCCATGACACCCTCCCGGAGGCGCCCTACCTGGCGCCCCCGGGCTCGACCCGCGCCACCAGCATTCACATCGACGGGCAGTGGCGGGCCGCCCGCGACGGCCGGGTGCGGGAGATCATCGACCCCGCCGACGCGTCCGTGCTGACCGTTGTCAGCGAGGGCGGCCGGGCCGACACCGAGGACGCGATCGCCGCCGCCGGGCGGGCCTTCGCCGGCCCGTGGCGCGGCACCGCGGCGGGCGAGCGCACACGCCTGCTGGAACGCATCGCCGACCTCCTCCAGCGGGACCGGGCAGACATCGCCCTGGCGGAGTCCCTCGACACCGGCAAGACGGTGGAGGAGGGCGGCATCGACGTCGACGACGTCACCGGGGTCTTCCGCTACTACGCGGGCCTGGCCGACAAGGACGCCGGCCGCCTGGTGTCCGCGCCCGAGGGGGTGCAGAGCCGGATCGTGTACGAACCCGTCGGCGTCTGCGGCCTCATCACCCCCTGGAACTACCCGCTGCTCCAGCTCTCCTGGAAGCTCGCCCCGGCCCTGGCCGCCGGGAACACCTGCGTGATCAAGCCCACCGAGGTCACCCCCGTCACCAGCCTCAAGCTCATGGAGCTGGTGGTGGAGGCGGGCGTCCCCGCCGGGGTCGTCAACCTGGTCACCGGCAGCGGGCCCGAGGCGGGCGCGCCCCTGTCGGAGCACCCCGGCGTGGACCTGGTGTCCTTCACCGGCGGCCTGGCCACCGGGCGGCTGATCATGGCCGCCGCCGCGCCCACGGTCAAGAGGGTCGCGCTGGAGCTGGGCGGCAAGAACCCCAACATCGTCTTCCCGGACGTGGACCTGGACACCGCCGTGGATTATGCCCTCTCCGCCGCGTTCTTCCACTCCGGCCAGGTCTGCTCGGCCGGGGCCCGGCTCATCGTGCACGAGGACGTCCACGACGCCTTCACCGCCGAGCTGGCCCGCCGCGCCGACGCCATCCGCATCGGCCGCGGCCAGGACGAGGGGGTGCGCTGCGGCCCGCTGGTGTCGGAGCGGCACCGCGCCAAGGTCGAGGCCGCCGTCGCCCGCGGCCTCGAGGAGGGCGCGCGCGTCATCGCGGGCGGCAGGCGCCCCGACGAGCCCGGGCTCCGGGACGGCTACTTCTACCGCCCCACCGTGTTCGTCGACTGCGACCGCTCCATGGACATCGTGCAGACCGAGGTGTTCGGCCCGGTCGTCACCGTCGAGCGCTTCCGCACCGAGGAGGAGGCGATCGCCCTGGGCAACGACACCGACTACGGGCTCTCCGGCGGCGTGTGGACGGACGACACCGCGCGCGGCGAGCGCGTGGCGGCGGCCCTGCGCCACGGCACCGTCTGGATCAACGACTACGGCCCCTACTTCCCCGGAGCCGAGTGGGGAGGCTTCGGCCGCAGCGGCATCGGCCGCGAACTCGGCCCGTCCGGGCTCGCCGAGTACCGGGAGGCCAAGCACATCTACCGCAACCTGGCACCCGAACCGCAGCGCTGGTTCGGCTGACCGCGAAGGCACGGGCCGGTCTCCCCGCCATCCCCCGGCAGAACAACGAGAGGAATCACGCCGTGTCCCACGACCGGACCTACGACTACGTGATCGTCGGCGGCGGCACCGCGGGGTCGGTGCTCGCCGACCGCCTCACCGAGGACCCCGCCACCACCGTCTGCCTGATCGAGGGCGGGCCCGACGACCGGGACCTGGAGCACGTGCTCCGCCTGCGCGACTGGCTGGGCGTCCTCGACGGCGACCTCGACCTGAAGTACACGACCACCGAGCAGCCCCGCGGCAACTCGCACATCCTCCACTCGCGGGCCCGCGTGCTGGGCGGGTGCTCCTCCCACAACACGCTCATCAGCTTCCGGCCCTTCGCCGAGGACCTCGACGACTGGGTGGCCGCCGGGGCCGAGGGCTGGGACAACGCCACCGTGCAGTCCTACGCCGACCGGATCAAGTGCAACATCGTCCCGGTCGCCGACAAGGACCGCAACACCATGGTCCGCGACTGGGTGGAGTCCGCGGCGAAGGCCGCCGGGGTCCCGGTCGTCGAGGACTTCAACGCGCTGACCTCGCACGGCGGCGGGTTCTCCGGGGGCGCCGGGTTCCTGTCCATCGCCTACGACCCCTACACCGGGTACCGCTCCTCGGCGTCGGTCGCCTACCTGCACCCGGTCATGGACGTGCGCGACAACCTCACCGTCCTGTTGGAGACCTGGGTGGACAGGGTCGTCCTGGACGGGGACCGCGCCACCGGGGTGGAGGCGACGGACGGGGACGGGACCCGTGTCTCGGTGTCGGCGCGGCGCGAGGTGATCCTGTGCGCGGGCGCCGTCGACACGCCCCGGCTGCTGCTGCTCTCCGGCATCGGCGACACCGCGCACCTGCGCGAGGTCGGGGTGGAGCCCCGCCACGACCTGCCGGGCGTGGGCGAGAACCTGCTCGACCACCCCGAGTCGATCATCATGTGGAGGACGAGCCGGCCGGTCCCGCAGAACACGGTGATGCACTCCGACGCCGCGCTGTTCGTCCGGCGCGACGGCTCCGATCCGCGCCCGGACCTGATGTTCCACATCTACCAGGTCCCCTTCGACGACAACACGAAGCGGCTGGGCTACACCTCCCCGCCCGACGGCTACGCGGTCTGCATGACCCCGAACATCCCGCGCTCGCGCTCGCGCGGCCGCCTCTACCTGACCAGCGCGGACCCCCGGGACAAGCCCGCCCTGGACTTCCGGTACTTCACCGACCCCGACGGCTACGACGAGCGGACCATCGTCGACGGCCTCAAGCTCGCCCGGAGGGTGGCCGAGGCCGAGCCGTTCCGCTCCTGGATCGAGGCCGAGGTCGCCCCCGGCCCCGGCGTGCGGACCGACGAGGAGCTGTCGGAGTACGGTCGCCGCGCCGCCCACACCGTCTACCACCCGGCGGGCACCTGCCGCATGGGCGCCGCCGACGACCCGATGGCCGTGGTCGACCCGCGGCTGCGGGTGCGGGGCCTGCGCGGGCTGCGGATCGCCGACGCGTCCGTCTTCCCGACCCTGCCCACTCCCAACCCCATGGTCACGGTCCTGGCCCTGGGCGAGCGCGCCGCCGACCTGGTACGCGAGGACCACCGCCGCGAGGAGGCCCGATGAGCGCCCCTACGACCGAACCCGCCACGCCGCCGGGCGGCGGGCGGGACGTCACCTTCTCCGTCCGCAACCTGTGGAAGATCTTCGGCAGGAACGCCGACACCGTCATCGGCAGCGGGCTGGAGCGGGCCGACCGGGACCGGATCAGGGAGGAGACCGGCTGCACCGTCGCGGTGCGCGACGTCTCCTTCGACGTCCGGCCGGGTGAGATCTTCGTGGTCATGGGCCTGTCCGGCTCGGGGAAGTCCACGCTCATCCGCTGCCTGACCCGCCTGATCGAGCCCACGGCGGGGCAGGTCCTGCTCGACGGCGAGGACATCGGCGAGGCCACCCCGCAGCGGCTGCGCGAGCTGCGCCGCCACAAGATCGCCATGGTCTTCCAGCACTTCGGGCTGCTGCCCAACCGCAGGATCATCGACAACGTGGCCTACGGCCTGGAGGTGCGCGGCATGGCGCGCCCCGAACGCTACGAGCGGGCCGAGCAGATGATCGGCATGGTCGGCCTGTCGGGCTACGAGGACTCCCGGCCGGGCGAGCTGTCCGGCGGCATGCAGCAGCGTGTCGGCCTGGCCCGCGCGCTGGCGGTGGACCCCGAGGTGCTGCTGTTCGACGAGCCGTTCAGCGCCCTGGACCCGCTCATCCGCCGCGACATGCAGCAGGAGGTCGTCCGGCTCCAGCGCGAGCTGGCCAAGACCTCGGTGTTCATCACCCACGACCTCCAGGAGGCGCTCAAGCTGGGCGACCGCATCGCCATCATGCGCGACGGCGAACTCGTCCAGGTGGGCACCCCGGAGGAGGTGGTGGGGCGGCCGGCCGACGCGTACGTCGCCGACTTCACCTCCGACGTCGCCCGCACCACCGTGCTCACGGCCCGCTGGCTGGTGCGCGATCCCTTCCCCGAGGAGAGCACCGACGGGCCGGTGACCGAACCCGGCACCGTGCTGGCGGAGGTGCTGCCGATGCTCGCCGCCAGCACCGCCCCGGTGCGGGTGGTGGAGGACGGCCGGCTGCTCGGCTACGTGGGCCGCGACGACGTGCTGCGCGCCATCGCCGAGGACCAGCTGGCCGACGCCTCCGTGGCCGCCGCCATCGAGGAGGAGACGGTGGGCGAGCTGTCCGAGGACCTCGTCGACCACGGCTCCGACAACCCCGCGGCCGACACCGCCCCGGATGCTCCCATCGACACCGGCAACCCCACCGATCCCAATGGCCCGGATGGCCTCACCGGCTCCGGTGATCCCACCGACACCGGCGGGCTCGGCGGCCCCACCGACACCGGTAGCCCCGATGACCCCATTGGCTCTGGTGGCCTCACCGGCCCCGACGATCCTGGTGGACCCGACCGCCCGGGAGGTCCCACCAGTCCCGGCAGCCCCGGCAGCGCCACTGGCCCCGGAGGCCCCAATAGCCCGGGAGGTCCCATCGGCCTAGGCGGGCCCGCCGACGCCGGCGGGCCCGGCGAGTCCGGTCGGGCGGGGGAGGGAGGGCCGGCGGGGGCCTCGGCGGTGCCGGCGCCTCCTGAGGCACCTGCGGCCTCCGACTCCCCGGAAGGCCCGGAGGCCCCGGGCTCCGGGCGGGTCCCGCAGGCCCCGGCCGGGACCGACCCCGCGGGGCACGGGGGTCCCGCACCGACCGGGTCGGGTGGCTGACATGGCCGTGACGACCCCGGCGGGGGGAGCCGGAGCGTCCGACCCGGCGCTCCGGGAGCGGGCGGGCCGGCCCCGGGCGTCCGCGCGCCGGGACCCGGCCGCGGCACTGCGGTCCCCGTGGGTCCGGGCGCTGGTGGTGTTCGCCGTGCTGGTGGCGGGCTACTGGGCGGCGCGCCTGGCCTGGGGCGGCGGACCCGGCTTCCCGACCGGCACCGGTGAGCGGTTCATGGCGTGGCTGGACGGGATCTACGCCTGGATCGTCGTCAACCGCAACGACAGCCCGCTGTTCCTGTACTTCTTCAACTACATCTCGGTGGGGCTGGGGTCGGCCGTCGTGCTGATCAACCGGTTCCTGGAGTTCCTGACCTGGCCCGGCGTGACCGTGCTCGGCGCCATCGTCGCCTGGCGGGTGGCCGGATGGCGGGTCGCGCTGCTGGTCCTGGCCACCTTCGGGGTGTTCGCCCTGACCGGGCTGTGGGACGAGTCGATGCGGACGCTGGCGCTGATCATCACCTCGGTCACCATAGCCCTGCTGGTCGGCGTCCCGCTGGGCGTCCTGGCGGGGCGCAGCGACGGCTTCCACCGGGCGGTCCGGCCGGTGCTGGACTTCATGCAGATCATGCCGGCGTTCGCGTACCTGCTGCCGTTCGTGCTGCTGTTCGGCATCGGCGACCCGGCGGCGGCCGTGGTCACCGCGGTCTACGCGATCCCGCCCGCGGTGCGCATCACCGCGCTGGCCATCCGCGAGGTGCCCCGGGGCGCCATCGAGGCGACCACCTCGCTGGGGTCTACGCCCTGGCAGATCCTCACCAAGGTGCAGCTGCCCAGCGCCCGGCGCACCATCCTGCTGGGCGTCAACCAGACCATCATGCTGGCCGTGTCCATGGTCGTCATCGCGTCGGTCATCGGCGCGGGCGGCCTGGGCGACGCCATCTACCAGGCCCTGTCCAAGGTCAACGTGGGGCAGGCGCTCCAGGCCGGGCTGGCGATCGTCATGCTCGCCATCGCCATGGACCGGGTGACCGGCGCCGTCGGGCACGGCTCGCGGGGTGCGAACAGGCTTCCCGAGCGGTACCGGTTGCCGCTGCTGGGGGCGGACCTCGCCGTCCTCGTCACCACCGTGGCGGTGTGCCGCCTGGTGGGGGTGGGGGGCTGGCCGCGCGAGCTGTCCGTCGACATCAGCGGCCCGGTGAACGCCTTCGAGGACTGGCTCCAGGCGGCGGTCGGCCCGTTCACCACGGCGCTGGGCACGTGGACCCTGGACTGGGTGCTGGGCCCGCTGAGCGAGCTGCTGGGCGGCTCGCCGTGGTGGCTGGTGATCCTGTGCGCCACCGCGCTGGGGTGGGTCTTCGGGGGGTGGCGCGTCGCGCTGGTCTCCGCCGGGTCGTTCGCGGCCGTCGGCCTGCTCGGGGTGTGGGACAACGCCATGGACACACTGTCCCAGGTGCTGGTGGCGTCGGTGCTGACCGTGGCGCTGGGCGTGGTCGTCGGGGTGCTGATGTCGCGCAGCGACGTGTTCGCCGCGATCCTGCGGCCCGTCCTGGACGCCATGCAGACCCTGCCGCCGTTCGTGTACCTCATCCCGGCGGTGGCGCTGTTCGGCATCGGGCGGGTGCCCGCCCTGGTGGCGGCGGTCATCTTCGCGCTGCCGCCGGTGATCCGTCTGGTCAACGACGGGATCCGGGGGGTGTCCCCGGCCTCGCTGGAGGCGGCCGCCTCCCAGGGCTCCACGCGGTGGCAGCTGCTGACCAAGGTCGAGCTGCCGCTGGCGCGCGGCTCGCTGCTGCTCGCCGTCAACCAGGGGCTCATCCTCGTGCTGTCCATGGTGGTCATGGGCGCCCTGGTGGGCGCCGGGTCGCTGGGCTTCGACGTGGTGTTCGGCCTGGCGCAGAACGAGCTGGGGCTGGGTCTGGCCTCGGGCCTGGCCATCGTGTGCCTGGGCCTGTTCCTGGACCGGGTCACCCAGGGAAGGAGGGTGCAGCGTGTGTAGGGGACCCCTCGTCAGGATCCTGGCGGCCGCGACCGCGGTCGCCCTGGTCTCCTCCTGCGCGGTGCGCACCGACCAGCTCGCCCGGAACCCGGGCACGGTGCGCATGGCGCTCAACGGCTGGGTCGGCTACGAGGCCAGCGCCGAGGTGCTCGCGTACATCCTCCGCGAGGAGATGGACTACCAGGTGCAGCTGGTCCGGGTGGACGAGCAGCCGTCCTGGCAGGCCATCGACCAGGGCGTCATCGACGTCATCGTGGAGAACTGGGGCCACGAGGACCTCATGGAGCTGTACGGCCCCGAGGGCAACGGCACCGTGGTCGACGGCGGCCCCAACGGCAACGAGGGCGTGATCGGCTGGTACGTGCCCGCCTACGTGGCGGAGGAGTACCCGGAGATCACCACGCTGGAGGGGCTGCGGGAGAACACCGACGTCTTCCGCACCGCCGAGACCGGGGACCGGGGCGAGTTCCTGGGCGGCGCGCCCGGGTTCGTCACCCAGGACCAGGGGATGATCAACGCCTTCGGCCTGGACCTGGAGATCGTGTTCGCCGGGTCCGAGCCCGCGCAGATCACCGAGGTGCGGCGGCGGTACGCGGCCGGGGAGCCGGTGCTCTTCTACTTCTACGACCCGCAGTGGCTCCAGGAGGAGCTGGACCTGGTCAAGGTCGACCTGCCGGACCACGAGGAGGGCTGCGACGCCGACCCGGACTCGGTGCCCTGCGACTACCCGGCCTACGACCTGAACAAGATCTTCCGGGCCGGGTTCGTGGAGGAGAACGACCCCGCCTACCGGTTCCTCGACAACTGGACGTGGACCAACGCGGACCAGAACGAGGTGGCCCGGATGATCGCCGACGAGGGCCTGGACCCCACCGAGGCGGCCGAGATCTGGGTCCGGGAGAACCCGGACGTGTGGCGGCCGTGGCTCCCGGAGGGCTTCGGGAACCGCTGACCGCGGTGTGGGGGGCGGGTCGCGGTTGTGACGCGGCCCGGTCACGGCAGGCATGACGAGGGGTTTCGGGGGAATCGGGGTATTCGTGCCCCTTGCCCGTGCGAGCGCAGCACATGAGAATCATTCATGTTCGCTGGTGCGGGCGCCGACCCCCGGGAGGACCATGCGCTGGGACCGATTCGCCGTCGCGGTGGGAACGGTGCTGTTCCTGGACGCCCTGCGGGTGTTCCTGCCCTCGCTCACCACCCTCTTCGGGCGGGCGGGGGAGACCCCGGCCGAGCTGATGGGCCTGTACGCCCTCGCCTGGTTCCTGGCCCCCGTCCCCTTCGTCGCCGCGGCCCGGTACCTGGACCCCTGGCGCACCGCGCTGGCCGCGGGCGCCGTGCTCGCGGCCGGGCGCCTGGCCCTCCAGGCCACCGACGGCGGCGCGCCGCAGCTGTACCTGGCGTCGTTCCTGGTGGGCACCGGCACCGTGTGGCTGACCGCGTCCGCCATGACCGCCGTCGACCGGCCCCGGACCACCGGGCACGGGGTGATGGTCGGCGTCGTCACCGGCGTCGCCGCCACCGCCGTGATCCACACCCTCCTCAACACCGTCGACCTCGCCTGGCGCGACGGCCCCTGGGCCTGGGCCGGGGTGCTCGTCGAGGTCGCCCTGTTCGCCTGGGCCGCCGCCGGGACGCACCGGCACGGGTCGGGCCATACCGAGCCCCGGCCCGCGCCCGCCCGGGCCTGGCTCGCCCTGGGCCCGCTGCTGTTCCTCTCCGGCCTGTACACCGCCAACCCGGCCGTGGGCGAGGTCATCGGCCAGACACCGGTGGCCGCCGCGCTCGTGGCCACCACCGCCGTCCTGTCCGTGATGGTCGCGGCCGACCCGCGCTGGTCCACCGGGCACCCGGCCGCCCCGTTCGCCGTCCTGGCCGGGGCGCTCGCCGTGCTGGCGGCGTCGCCCACCGAGCTCGGCGGCGTCCCCGGAGTGTGGCCCGCCTGGGCGCTCGCCGCCCTGCCGATCGGCCAGCTCGCCCTGGCGGGCTGCGCCGGGTGGGCGGTCCACCGCACCGGCCGGCCGACGCGCGCGGCCACCGGGTGGGCGGCGTTCGGCGGGCTGTTCCTGCTGGCGGTCGCGGTCTTCGGGTTCTACGCCGCCTACGACCTGTACTACGACAACACCGCGGTGCCGTTCCTGGCCCTGGTGCCCCTCGCGATCGCCATGAGCGGCCGCGGCCCCGTCCCGGCCCGCGCCGGGCGCCCCTGGCTGACCGCGGGGGCGGCCGCGCTGGCCCTGGTGCTGACCGTCGCCGTGCCGTCCTGGCACACGTCCTTCCGCGGCGGGGCGGAGCGGGCCCACGAACCCGTGTCGGGGCTGCGGCTGGCCGCCTACAACGTCCGCATGGGCTACGGCATGGACGGGCGCTACGCCCTGCACGACCAGATCGCGCTGCTCCGCCAGGACATCCCAGACATCGTCGTGCTCAGCGAGGTCGACCGCGGGTGGCTGCTCAACGGCGGCCACGACGCGCTGTCCCTCACCGCCGAGCAGCTCGGCATGACGGCCTACTGGGCGCCCGCCGACGGGCCGCTGTGGGGCGACGCCCTGCTCACCTCCCGCGAGGTCACCGAGGTGCGCGGGCACGCCCTCACCCCCAGCGGGCCGACCGGCGCCCAGGCGCTGGAGGCCGTCGTGCGGTGGGACGGCGGCACCGAGGTCAGCGTGATCGCCACCCACGTGCAGCCGCGGACCTACGACTTCACCGCCGAGAGCGCCCGCGCCCAGCTGCACGACCTCGCGGCGATCGTCGAGGGGGCTCGGGCCGAGGGGCGGCCGGTGGTCCTGGCCGGAGACCTCAACATCGAGCCGGGGGACCCGGCGTGGTCGATCCTCACCGACGCGGGCCTGCACGACCCCTTCGACCGGCCCTTCAACACCATCCCGACCCTGGCGGGGGAGCCCGCCGAGATCGACCACATCCTCGTCACCGAGGAGTTCGCCGCGGCGAACCCGGACAACCCGGACGTGCCGTACTCCGACCACCGGATGGTCTCGGTCGACCTCGAGCTGGAGTGATCAGCGGCCGGGGCGCTCGTACCGCAGCCGCCGGGCCACCCAGTACACGTTCACGCAGGACGCCGCGAACCCGGCGGCCAGCACCACCACCAGCCACACGGGCGCGTCCATGACCACCGACGCCGCCGTGCCCGCCGCCAGCACCAGGCAGCCGAACACCGCCAGCACCAGCCGGAACCCCAACGCGCTCGCCGGGCGCTCCGGACTGCCCAGCGGTCCCTTCAACCGTCCCCGGCGCAACTTCTCACGTCCCACGGCGACCACCTCCGGTGACTACCACTACCCGTACCCCCGCCGGCCCCACACCCGGCCCCCGCACAACGCTGCGGGGGCGGGACACCGTGACGGTGTCCCGCCCCCGCGGGGCGAAGCGTTCCTACAGGTCGCCCAGGAGGGCGGGGAGGGCGGACTCGTAGGCCCCGCGCAACTCGGCCAGCGGCACCTCCACGGCGCCGCCCGCGTGCGACACCACCAGGGCGTCGCCGCCCACGGTGCCGATCTGCTCCACCGGGACCCCGTGCCGGGCCGCCAGCGCCACGAACTCCTCCTCGTCGCCCGGGGCCACCGCCACGACCGCGCGGGCGCCGGACTCGCTGAACAGGGCGGTGAACACGTCCTCGGACACCGTCACCCGCACGCCCGTGCCCCCGCGCAGCGCCGACTCGGCCAGGGCCACGCCCAGGCCGCCGTCGGACAGGTCGTGGGCGGCCCGGGCCAGCCCGCGCTCGGCGGCCTCGGCCAGCACCTCGCCCAGTGCCGCCTCGGCGGTCAGGTCCACCCGCGGCGGCAGCCCGCCCAGGTGGCCGTGGACCGTGTCGGCCCACGCCGAGCCGCCGAACTCCGGCCGGGTCTCGCCGAGCAGGAACACCCGCGCGCCCTCGGAGTCGAACGCCGACTTCAGGCGGGTCCGCACGTCGTCGATGACGCCCAGCACGCCGATGACCGGGGTCGGGTTGATCGCCACGTCGCCGGTCTGGTTGTAGAAGCTCACGTTGCCGCCGGTCACCGGGGTGCCCAGCGCCTTGCAGGCGTCGGCCAGGCCGCGGGCGGACTCGGCGAACTGCCACATGACGCCCGGGTCCTCCGGCGAGCCGAAGTTGAGGCAGTTGGTCACCGCGAGCGGCCGGGCGCCGGTGGCCGCCACGTTGCGGTACGCCTCCGCGTACGCCAGCTGGGTGCCCGCGTACGGGTCCAGGCGGGTGTAGCGGCCGTTGCCGTCGGTCGACAGCGCCACGCCCCGGTGGGAGTCGTCGGAGATGCGGATCATCCCGGCGTCGTGCGGGGTCGACACCACGGTGTCGCCGCGCACGTAGCTGTCGTACTGCTGCGTCACCCAGCTCGGGTCGCCCACGCCCGGGGCGCCGAGCACCCGCAGCAGCTGCTCGCGCAGCTCCGCGTCGGTCGCGGGGCGGGGCAGGGCGCCGGCGTCGTCGGCCTGGAGCGCGTCCTGCGACTCCGGGCGGGCGTAGGGGCGCTCGTAGACCGGGCCCTCGTCGGAGGCGGTCCGCGGCGGCATGTCCACCACGGTCTCCCCGTGCCAGGTCATGACCAGGCGCCCGCCGCGCTCGGCCTCCTCGTCGGTGACGTCGGTGACCTCGCCGATCTCGGTGGCCAGGATCTGCCACTTGTCGCAGATGGCCAGGAACTCGTCCATCTTGGCCGGCTCGACGATGGCCATCATGCGCTCCTGCGACTCGCTCATGAGGATCTCCTCGGGAGTGAGCCGCGGGTCGCGCAGCGGCACCCGGTCCAGCCGGATGTTCATGCCGCCGGTGCCGCCCGCCGCCAGTTCGGTGGTGGCGCAGGAGACGCCCGCCGCGCCCAGGTCCTGGATGCCCACGACCAGGTCCTTGGCGAACAGCTCCAGGCTGCACTCGATGAGCAGCTTCTCCATGAACGGGTCGCCGACCTGGACGCTGGGCCGCTTGGCGTGCGACTCGTCGTCGAAGGTGGCGCTGGCCAGCACCGACGCGCCGCCGATGCCGTCGGGGCCGGTGGTGGAGCCGAACAGCACCACCTTGTTGCCGGGGCCGGGCGCCTGCGCCAGCTTGATGTCCTCGTGCTTCATCACGCCCACGCACAGGGCGTTGACCAGCGGGTTGCCGATGTAGCCGGGGCCGAAGCCGATCTCGCCGCCGATGTTGGGCAGGCCCAGGCAGTTGCCGTAGAAGGAGATGCCCGAGACCACGCCCGGCAGCACCCGCTTGGTGTCGTCGGCGTCGGCCGGGCCGAACCGCAGCGCGTCCATGACCGCCACCGGACGGGCGCCCATGGTGAGGATGTCGCGGACGATGCCGCCCACGCCGGTGGCCGCGCCCTGGTGCGGCTCCACGTAGGAGGGGTGGTTGTGCGACTCGATCTTGAAGGTCACCGCGCGGCCGTCGCCGACGTCGACCACACCGGCGTTCTCGCCCATGCCGACCAGCAGGGCGTCGCTCTGGGGGGCCTTCTCGCCGAACTGGCGCAGGTGCACCTTGGACGACTTGTACGAGCAGTGCTCGCTCCACATGACCGAGTAGATGGCCAGCTCGGAGGAGGTGGGGCGGCGGCCCAGGATCTCGCGGACCCGCTCGTACTCATCCTTCGCCATGCCCAGTTCGGCGTACGGCTGAGGCGTGTCCGGGCTGCTCTGCGCCACGGCGACGGTGTCGAGACGAGGTACTTCAGACATGCGTGGTTCCGTTCGGGATGTGCTGGTGTGAGCCGGGCCGCGGCGTCCGCCGACCGGCGCGGAAGGTCGTGGGCGGGGTCATCGGGTGAGGTCCGCGTAGCGGAGCATCAGCACCGCGGGGTCCCCCGCGTTGCCCGTGGAGGAGTCGGCGATCATGACGGTCTCGTCGGTCAGCACGGTCTGCTCCGGCGGCACGTCCTCGGGCGACTCGGCGCCCTCGGGGAGCATGATCTTCCAGTCCCGGTCCAGCAGGTGGTCGTAGACCTCCTGGACGGTGGCGCGGGCGTCCTCGGTGACCTCCTCGTCCTCGGTGAGCACGGTGACCAGCCGGGCGCAGCCCTCCTGCCGGCAGTACACGTCGGTCTCCGGATCGGAGACGTAGGCCAGGCCGGGAGGCGGATCGCCGAGCGACGAGGGCTCGGGCACGTCGGGCGCCTGGGCGGGCGGGGCCGTGCCCTCCTGCCCGGTCTGCTGCGCACCGGGCGGCACGGCGCCCAGCGAGTTGAACAGGCCGACGGCGGCCGACACCACCAGGCCCACGACGACGATGGAGGCGAGTACGTACATCGTGGTCCGGGAGCGCAGGAGCGCCATCATCGCGAGGATCGTCCCCTTGTCGGTGTGCGGTGGGACCGGGCCGGGCTCAGACGCCGGCCGGGCTCTTGGCGCCCAGGTGGGCGAGGATCGAGGTGAAGAAGCCCAAGCCCTCGGTGGAGGGGCCGGTCAGCGCCTCCACGGCGTGCTCCGGGTGCGGCATGAGGCCGACGACGTTGCCGTGCTCGTTGGTGATCCCGGCGATGCCGCGGCGGGAGCCGTTGGGGTCGGAGCCGGCGTACCGGACCACGACCCGGTTCTCCGCCTCCAGGGCGTCGAGGGTGGCCTCGTCGGCGACGTAGCTGCCCTCGCCGCTCTTGAGGACGACCAGGATCTCCTGTCCCTCGGCGTAGTCGCCGGTCCAGGCGGTGGCGGTGCTCTCCACCCGCAGCCTCTGCTCGCGGTTGACGAAGCGCAGGGTGGAGTTGCGGGTGAGCGCGCCCGGCAGCAGGTGGCTCTCGCACAGGATCTGGAAGCCGTTGCAGATGCCCAGGACCGGCAGGGCCCCGGAGCGGGCGGCCGGGACGAGCTCGGACATCAGCGGCGCGAAGCGGGCGATGGCGCCGCAGCGCAGGTAGTCGCCGTAGGAGAAGCCCCCGGGGAGGACGACCGCGTCGACTCCCCTGAGGTCGGCGTCCGCGTGCCACAGGGCGACGGGCTCGGCGCCCGCCAGCGCGACGGCGCGCGCGGCGTCCTTGTCGTCGAGGGAACCGGGGAAGGTGACGACGCCCACACGGGCTGTCATGAGCACACTCCGAGTCGTTGGTCGGGTCCCTCCCCGCGGCTGCGGGGAGTTTCGGCGAGGAGGCTGGCGGCGCCTGTCCGGCCCCGAGGGGGCACCGCGTCCGCACTTGGCAGCGTACCCGCTCACCTGTGCTCGGGTACGACCCTCACCCCTGTTCCGCGACTCCCGTTCGTACGATTCTCCCGATTCCGGCGGCTCGGAAGGGCCCGCGGGTGTACGACCCGACAGGTGCCGTGGTGTGCGACACAGTGGCGGCGGGGGCGCCGACGGGCCCTCCCGGGACCTCTCAGACCCGGTCCAGGGCCAGCGCGCCGAACTGTGCGGGGACGCCCCCGGCCGCGGCGCCCTCGGGGTCCGCGTCGCAGTTCGCCCGGCGTTTGCGCAGGAGCACGGTGATCCGCGGCTCCCCCTCGAAGGACACCTCGTCCATGAGGCGGCGCATCAACAGAATGCCCCTACCCGATTCTGAGTCCAGTCCGGGTAGGGGCGGCGGGCGTTCCGAGGCGAAACGGGCGGCGAGCGCTTCGGGGTCCGGCGCTCTCCCGGTATGGGAGATGCGGACCTCGCACCAATGCCGGTCGATCTCGGCGTCCACCCGGTAATCGGAGGAGGGACCCCCGTGCTCCACGGCGTTGGCGCAGGCCTCGGAGGAGGCCAGCAGGAAGTCGTCGACACAGTCCCGGCACATTCCGGCCCGGAACAGGAGTGTTCCGAGGATGTCGCGTACGACCGCGACCGTGTACGCCCGCCGCGGCAGGGAGATCGAGAAGACGGCGTCCATGAAATAACACCTCTCGTGCTCCGTCGTCGGTCATGGGCCCGGCACGTCAAGGAACCTTCCCGAGGGCGGCGGACGTAAAACGACCGACGGCGCCCTCATGGGACGCCGCCGGTCTTTACATTGCACATCCGGCGCTGCGGGCACTTCTCGCGCTTTTGGGCGAAGGCCGTTAATCCGGCATGTCCGTCCGCTGCCGTGAAGCGCTGCGCGGTGCCGCGGAGCCGCGCGGGTCAGGAGGCCACGTGGACCCGGAAGTCCTCGATCACGGTGTTGGCGAGCAGGGTCTCGGCCAGGCGGCGGACGTCGGCCAGCTTGGCCTCGTCGACCTCCCCCTCGACCTCGACCTCGAAGCGCTTGCCCTGGCGGACCTGTTCGATCCCCTCGAAACCCAGGCGCGAGCAGGCGCCGGCGATCGCCTGGCCCTGCGGGTCCAGGATCTCGGGCTTGAGCATGACGTCAACAACGACGCGGGCCACAGGGTCCTCCACAAGAGAAATGGGTGTGCCGCCCTCTTCGTCCGCTCCCGGCTCCCCGGCCGGGCGGACGCCTCTCCGTACTGCTCGGAGCGGGCGACGCCAGAGTACGGCACGCGCGGGGGCCGCCGGTGCGGGTGAGTCCTTCGTCACCCCGGGCCCGCCGCGTGGCCGGAACCGGTCGGGGAATACCCGGACCGCCTGCGGGTAGTGGGATCCGGGGATGTTTACCGCAACCTGAACCCCGCAAGCGAGTGTTTCGGTACGTTCGTGACTCGGATCACCACGATTGATGTCATCATTGAGAGCACAAGGTGGCGTCTAACAGGGTGGAAGTGATCGTCCGGTCGTCCTGAGGGGGAATCTTGACGACTATCGAAATGGAACCGATCGCCGCGCGGAACAGTGACGGGCAGGAGCCCGAAGAGGCTTTGGACTTCGCCACCGCCGTCACGCCGTTCGCGGACCAGCTCTATCCCACGGCCCTGCGGATGACCCGCAATCCGGCCGACGCAGAAGACCTCGTCCAAGAGACGTTCGCCAAGGCCTTCGCCAATTTCCACCAGTTCCGCGCCGGTACCAATCTGCGTGCCTGGCTCTACCGGATCTTGACCAACACCTTCATCAACAGCTACCGCAAGAAGCAGCGCGAGCCGCGCCAGGAGACCACCGACGAGATCAAGGACTGGCAGCTCGCCGCCGCCGAGGCGCACACGTCCTCGGGCATGCGGTCGGCCGAGAACGAGGTCCTGGACCACCTGCCCGACTCCGACATCAAGCAGGCGCTCGCGCGGCTGCCGGAGGAGTTCCAGGAGGTCATCTACCTCGTCGACATCGAGGGCTACGCCTACAAGGAGGTGGCCGAGCGCATGGGCACCCCGCTGGGGACCGTGATGTCCCGGCTGCACCGCGCCCGGCGCCAGCTCCGTGAGATGCTGGCCGACTACGCGCGCGACCGCGGCATGCGGGTCCCCGCCGCCCGCTGACCGCGCCTCTTCGGAACGGCACCGCGCGGGAGGGCTGGAACCCCGCCCCCGCCCGGCGCCGAGGTCCGCGACCCCGCCCCCCGGAGGGTTTTCGGACCGACCGCTCCGCCACGCTCCGTGGCCGGACCCGGCCGCCCGTCGCTCCGCGGCCGGACGTTGCGCAAGCCGACGACAAAGTCGTCGGAAGGCCTTGTACATGCTAGGAAGCCCTGCTAATCGGGCTGGTCCGGCATCGGGGAACATGGATCCGCGGCGTAAAAGGTGATGGCCGGGTCTTGCGCTCGCCAGGGTGAGTTCTGTCACCATATGGTGAGGTCCGCCGTACACCCATCACCCCGGGTGCACGTGCGGCGATCCGGCCGATCAGCGCCCACCCGCGCGAAACCGGCCCCGAGTACCGAGGAGCGACGTGTCGGACACCACCGTGCACGAGGAACCGGAGCTCATCCAGCTCCTGACACCGGAAGGGGAACTGACGGGGCACCCCGACTACCCCCTGGAGATCACCGCGGACGAGATCCGCGACCTGTACCGGGACCTGGTCCTGGTGCGCCGCTTCGACGGCGAGGCCGTCTCCCTGCAGCGCCAGGGGGAGCTGGGCCTGTGGGCCTCGCTCCTGGGCCAGGAGGCCGCTCAGATCGGCTCCGGCCGCGCCCTGCGCGGGACCGACATGGCCTTCCCCTCCTACCGCGAGCACGGCGTCGCCTGGTGCCGCGGCGTGGAGCCCAAGGAACTGCTCGGCATGTTCCGCGGCGTCACCAACGGCGGCTGGGACCCCCACGAGCACGGGTTCCACCTCTACACGATCGTCATCGGCAGCCAGGCCCTGCACGCCACCGGCTACGCCATGGGCGTGCAGCGCGACGGCGCCGTCGGCGAGGACGGCACCGCCGTCATCACCTACTTCGGCGACGGGGCCACCAGCCAGGGCGACACCAACGAGGCGTTCAACTTCGCCTCGGTGAACAACGCCCCCGTGGTCTTCTTCTGCCAGAACAACCAGTGGGCCATCTCCGAGCCGCTGGAGCGCCAGGCCCGCGTGCCCATCTACAAGCGCGCCTCCGGCTTCGGCTTCCCGGGCCTGCGCGTGGACGGCAACGACGTGCTGGCGGTCCTGGCCGTCACCCGGGCCGCGCTGGACAACGCCCGCGAGGGCAACGGGCCCACCCTGGTCGAGGCGTTCACCTACCGCATGGGCGCCCACACCACCAACGACGACCCGACCCGGTACCGCAACGCGGCCGAGCTGGACGAGTGGAAGGCCAAGGACCCGATCCTGCGGGTGCGCCGGTACCTGGAGAACAACGGGCTGGCCGACGAGGAGTTCTTCGCCTCGGTCGACGCCGAGGCCGACGCCCTGGGCGAGAAGGTCCGCACCCAGTGCCGGAGCCTGCCCGACCCCGAGCCGCTGGACATCTTCCACGAGGTGTACGCCGAGCCCAACGTCCACATCGACCGCCAGCGCGCGGAGTACGCCGATTACCTGGCCTCCTTCGAGGCGGAAGGGGTCCGATAGGCCATGACCAACCTCACCATCGGCAAGGCCATCAACGCCGGCCTGCGCGCGGCCATGGAGCACGACCCCAAGGTCCTCGTCATGGGCGAGGACGTCGGCCGGCTCGGCGGCGTCTTCCGGGTGACCGACGGCCTGCACAAGGACTTCGGCGCCGACCGCGTCATCGACACCCCCCTCGCGGAGTCGGGCATCGTCGGCACCGCCATCGGTATGGCGCTGCGCGGCTACCGCCCCGTGGTGGAGATCCAGTTCGACGGGTTCTTCTTCCCTGCGGCCAACCAGACCTTCACCCAGCTCGCCAAGATGCGCCGCCGCTCCGCGGGCGCCCTCAGCGTGCCCCTGGTCATGCGCATCCCCTACGGCGGCGGTATCGGCGCCGTGGAGCACCACAGCGAGTCGCCCGAGTCGTACTTCCTGCACACCGCGGGCCTGCGCGTGATCAGCGTCGCCAACGCCGTGGACGCCTACTGGATGATCCAGCAGGCGATCCGCAGCGAGGACCCGGTGATCTTCCTGGAGCCCAAGCGGCGCTACTACGAGAAAGCCGAGGTGGACACCGAGGCGTCCATCGCCGAGGCCGCCCCCATGGGCGCGGCCCGGGTCGCCCGCCCCGGCACCGACGTCACCCTGCTCGCCTACGGGCCCATGGTCAAGACCGCCCTCCAGGCGGCCGAGGCCGACACCGAGCACTCCATCGAGGTCATCGACCTGCGGTCGCTGGCCCCCGTGGACTACCCGACCGTCGTCGAGTCCGTCAAGAGGACGGGCCGCCTGGTGGTCGCCCACGAGGCCACGCTCACCGGCGGGCCGGGCGCGGAGATCGCCGCCCGGATCACCGAGGAGTGCTTCTACCACCTGGAGTCCCCGGTCATCCGCGTCGCCGCGTTCGACACCCCCTACCCGCAGTCGCGGCTGGAGGAGTACTACCTGCCGGACCTGGACCGGGTCCTGGACGGGGTCGACCGGGCGTTCGCGTACTAGGGGATCAGGGACACATGGCGATTCAGAAGAACGCCCCCGCGGTGGGCGGCGTGCACTCGTTCAAACTGCCCGACGTGGGCGAAGGCCTGGTCGACGCGGAGATCCTCACCTGGTTCGTCAAGCCCGGTGACGTGATCGAGGTCAACCAGAACATCTGCGAGATCGAGACGGCCAAGGCGGTCGTCGAGCTGCCGAGCCCCTTCGCGGGCACGGTCAAGGAGCTGCTGGTCGAGGAGGGGCAGACGGTGGACGTCGGCACGGTGATCATCACCGTGGACGACGGCACCGGCGGCGGTGACGACGCCGCGGCCCCGGCCGAGGAGGAGCGGGAGAAGCCGCTGGTGGGCTACGGCGAGAAGGCCGCCGCCACCCAGCGCCGCGCCCGCCGCCGCCCGGCCTCCTCCGGCCCGGTCTCCCCGGCACCGGCGCCCAGGCCGGCCGCCGCCCCGGCCCCGCCGGTTGCGGTGGCCCCCGCCCCCGTGGCCACGCAGGGCCGCCCGCTGGCCAAGCCGCCGGTGCGCAAGCTCGCCAAGGACCTGGGGGTGAACCTGGCGACGGTCGCCCCCAGCGGCGCGGGCGGGATCATCACCCGCGACGACGTCCACGCGGCGGCCCAGGGCGTGCAGGCCGCCCCGGAACCGGCCGCCGCGCCCCAGGAGGCGCCCGCGGCCGCCGCGGCGCCCGCCGGGTCGGTGGACCGGTCCGCGCGGGAGCGGCGGGTCCCGATCAAGGGCGTGCGCAAGGCGACCGCGGCGGCGATGGTGGGCAGCGCGTTCACCGCGCCGCACGTCACCGAGTTCCTCCAGGTGGACGTCACCCGCACCATGAAGGCGGTCGCGCGGCTGCGCGAGCACCCCGACTTCGCGGGTGTGCGGGTGTCGCCGCTGCTCATGGTCGCCAAGGCGCTGCTGCTGGCGATCAGGCGCAACCCGGACGTCAACGCGTCCTGGGACGAGGCGAACCAGGAGATCGTGGTCAAGGACTACGTGAACCTGGGGATCGCGGCCGCCACCGAGCGCGGCCTGGTGGTGCCCAACATCAAGGACGCCGGGGCCAAGACGCTGCCGCAGCTGGCGGTCGCGCTCAAGGAGCTCACCGAGACCGCCCGCGCGGGCAAGGTGACCCCCGCGGACATGTCCGGCGGCACGGTCACGATCACCAACGTGGGCGTGTTCGGAGTGGACGCGGGCACCCCGATCCTCAACCCGGGCGAGGCGGCGATCCTGGCCTTCGGCCAGATCCGCGACATGCCGTGGGTGCACAAGGGCAAGCTGAAGATCCGCAAGGTCACGACGCTGTCGCTGTCCTTCGACCACCGGCTGGTCGACGGGGAGCTCGGCTCGAAGGTGCTGCGCGATGTCGGCGCCGCGCTGGAGGACCCGGAGCTGACCTCGCTCGCCTGGGGGTAGTCTCCTGTGAACCGCACCGTCGGGGCTGACGGTGCGACGTGGCCCCCGGGGGAGACCCCGGGGGCCGCACTGTTCTCCGAGGCCTCTCTCCCGGGGCATCGCGGCGCACGGCGGCGGGGGCGGGCGGGTCCGGGGATTTTTTCGGGAACGGTCCGCGCGGGATGTCGAGGATCCGCGGGCGGCTCCGTCCCCGGGGCGGAGGCGGCCGGAGGGGCCGCACCGGAACAGAGGAGAGAGACCATGGCCAAGTACCTGCTGCTCAAGCACTACCGGGGCGCCCCGGCGGCGGTCAACGACGTGCCCATGGACCGGTGGACCCCGGAGGAGATCGCGGCCCACGTGCGGTACATGGACGACTTCGCCGCCCGGCTGGAGGAGACCGGGGAGTACGTCGACAGCCAGGCGCTCTCCCCCGAGGGCGTGTTCGTCCGCTACGACGGCGAGGGCCGGCCGCCGGTCACCGACGGGCCGTTCGCCGAGACCAAGGACCTCATCGCCGGCTGGATGGTGATCGACGTCGACAGCCACGAGCGCGCCGTCGAACTGGCCGGGGAGCTGTCGGCGGCCCCCGGCGCGGGTGGCCGGCCGATCCATGAGTGGCTCGAACTGCGCCCGTTCCTGGGCGCGGCGCCCACGGTCACGGAGTGACGCCGGAGTGGACGGGACACTGCTCCGGAGCCTCACCCCGGGCGTGATCGGCATCCTCGTCCGCCGCGGAGCCGACTTCGCGGCGGCCGAGGACGCCGTGCAGGACGCCCTGGTCGAAGCTGTCCGGGTCTGGCCGGACGACCCGCCGCGGGACCCGAAGGGCTGGCTGGTCACCGTGGCCTGGCGCAGGTTCCTCGACGCGGCCCGGGCTGACACCACCCGCCGCCGGCGGGAGGACCTCGTCGATGGGGAGCCGGAGCCCGGGCCCGTGTCCGGAGTGGACGACACGCTCTGGCTGTACTTCCTGTGCGCCCACCCGTCGCTGACGCCGTCGTCCGCGGTCGCGCTCACGCTGCGGGCCGTCGGCGGGCTGACCACCCGCCAGATCGCCCGGGCCTACCTGGTGCCCGAGGCGACCATGGCACAGCGCATCAGCCGGGCCAAGCGCACCGTCGCCGGCGCGCGGTTCGACCGGCCCGGCGATGTCGCCACGGTGCTGCGCGTCCTGTACCTGGTCTTCAACGAGGGCTACTCCGGCGACGTCGACCTCGCCGCGGAGGCGATCCGGCTCACCCGGGGGCTCGCGGCCGCGGTGGACCACCCCGAGGTGTCCGGGCTGCTCGCGCTCATGCTGCTCCACCACGCCCGGCGCACCGCCCGGACGGACGCCGACGGCGCCCTGGTGCCGCTCGCCGAGCAGGTCCGGGGCCGGTGGGACACCGCGCTGATCGCCGAGGGGGTGGGGATCCTCCAGGGGGCCCTGGCCCGGGACCGGCTGGGTGAGTTCCAGGCCCAGGCGGCCGTCGCGGCGCTCCACGCCGACGCGCCCACCGCCGAGGAGACCGACTGGGTGCAGATCGTCGAGTGGTACGACGAGCTCGTGCGCCTGACCGACAGCCCGGTCGTCCGCCTCAACCGGGCGGTGGCCGTCGGCGAGGCCGACGGGCCGCGCGCCGGGCTGGCGGCGCTCGCGGAACTGGACGACTCGCTGCCCCGCCACACCGCCGTGGCGGCGTACCTCCGCGAACGCGACGGGGACCTGGCGGAGGCGGCCCGCCTGTACGCGGAGGCGGCGCGGCGGGCGACCGATCTGGCCGAGCGGGACCACCTGACGCGCTGCGCGGCCCGGATCAACACCCGCCTGCGCGGCTGACGGGCCGGTGCCGGGGCCGGGGGCGTACGCGGGGGAGGAACGCGCAGGGGGCCGGTGCGCCGTGCGCACCGGCCCCGCCCGCGAGGCGGGATCCGCCCCCCAAGGGGGAGGGGGGCGGATCCACTACTGCTGTTGTTCCCCGGCGTGTCGGCCCGGACACCTTCGGTTTCCGCGGTCTCCGGATCGGCTCAGAACGGGAGGGCCACCATCCCGTACACCGCACCGGTCGCGGCCAGCGCGAGCCCGGCCAGGGCCGCCAGCGGCAGGTGCACCCGGGAGAACGGCCGCAGCCACCCGCGCACCAGGCAGACGCCCACGAACACCGCGGAAACCAGCGCCAGCACCGCCGTCACCGTCATCGGCAGCGTGAGGGCCGGGGAGCCCTCGGACAGCCAGACCTGGGCCCGGTTCAGGTCCGTCACCCCGTAGACCAGCAGCCCCGCCGCCGTGGCGGCGGCCAGCGCGGTCGAGGTCAGCAGCACGCGCGTGGCCAGTGTGAACCCGTTCCCGGACCGCTGGACCGGGACCAGGACCGTGGCCAGCACCAGCAGCGCCGCTCCGGCGACGACCAGGTGCAGGGAGGGGGAGCCCAGGGGGCCGGTGCGGGTGTACACGCTGGTCGGGTTCATGTCGGTGGCGATCGCCGCCACCTCGCCGTCGCGTTCGACGAACGCCAGGAGGTCCTCGCCGTTCTCGGCGGCGAACACCCCCTCGGACACCGGCAGCCAGCGGTCGTCCACGGCCAGGGCCCCGCTCACCGACAGCGTCCCGTCGCCCGCGTCGCGGACCGTCACGTTGTCGAACAGCGCCACCAGCCGGGCCGGGCCCGAGGCCGCCAGGCGGGAGGTGACGTAGGAGCCCTCGTAGGCGCCGAGGTCGGCGTCCGGGTCGGGTTCCCCCTCGGGGAGGGACTGGGGCGCGAAGGTGTCGGCGAACGCGCCGACCACCGCCATGCGCAGGTCGACCAGCGGGTTCGCCCCCGCCGCGTCGTCGCCGTTGACCGCGACGAACACGCCCGCGTCGAGACCGGGCACCACCGCGTACCCCGTGTGGACCCCCGCCAGGTCGCCACTGTGGCCGATGAGCGGGACCTCTCCCGCCCGCCACTGGTAGGTGCCGTAGCCCATCCCGGTGGTCTCCGGGTGCATCCCGGCGTGCTGCTCCAGCATCGCCTCGGCCACGCCCGGGGCCAGGGCCTGCTCCCCGTCGATCCGCCCGCCGTCCAGCAGCGCCTCCATGAAGCGGGCCATGTCGCCGACGGTGGTCACCGCCGCCCCCGCCGGGACGTCCCCGATGAAGGCGTCCCCGGCCGGGGTCCCGTCCGCCAGGTGCGAGGTCACCAGCGGCCGGTCGGCGCGGACGTCGGCGAGCTGCTCGAAGGAGGTGTCCTCCATGCCCAGCGGCGTGAACACGGTCTGCCGGACGTACTCCTCGAACGGGACCCCCGACACCTCCTGCACCACGTACCCCGCCAGCGCGATCCCATAGTTGGAGTAGCCGGTGTACTCGCCCGGGGCGAACAGCCGCTCCGGGACGGCGGTGCGCACGACCTCGTCGAGGGGCGTGCCCTCCTCCGCGCCGAGGCGTTCGACCACCTCGGCGAAGCCCGCGGTGTGGGTGAGCAGGTCGTGCAGGGTCACCGTGGGGCCGGTCAGGCGGGCCTCCTCGGGCAGGTACGCGTTGACGTCCTCGGCCAGGTCCAGGCGCCCCTCGCCGGCCAGGGTGAGCACGGCGGCCGCGGTGAACGACTTGGCCACGGACGCGGTGGGGAACAGGTGCTCCTCCGCGTCCAGCGGGGTGCCCTCGGCCAGGTCGGCGTACCCGTGGGCGGCGGTGGCGACCTGCTCGCCCTCCAGGACCACGGTCACGGCCGCGCCGGGGGAGCCGTACTCCTCCAGGAGTTCGGCCACACGGGTGTCGGTGAACTCGCGGGCGGTCTCCGGGGTCAGGGGAGTGGCCTCGACGGGGGCCGCCGGGGCCGCGGGGGCGGCGGCGCGGGCCGCCGGGGCGGCCGCGGCCGTGATGGCGGGCGCGGTGATCAGGAGTGCGGCCGCGCAGAGTGCGGCGGCGCTTCGGCCGGGCATGGTGACCTCTCGTCAGGGGGTTCCTCTCCCTTCGAAACTAGGGTTCGGACCCCTGCGGGCACACGGGCGCCGACCACCCGAACCGGGGTGGAGCTGGCTCCACCACCGAGGGGGAGCCGGGGCCCGGACCGTCCCCGGCGGGCCGGTTCCGGGCCGGAACCGACGGCCGAGGCCCGCCCCCGCGGCGGGGGCGGGCCTCACGGTCCGGGACGGTGCCGGGCGCTAGGGGCGGGCGCCGACCTCCCCGACCCAGCCCGACCAGACGTAGCCGACCTGCTCGGCGGTCAGCGGGTAGGACAGGCCGTAGTCCTCGGCGGAGCCGAGGGCGGGGTCCTCCGCCAGCAGGGTGGTGTCGCGGTACAGCAGCGCCCCGTTCCCGGCGTCGTAGAGGAAGCGGTACTCCGACACGGTCGCCCCGTCCTCCACCTCCACGGAGAACAGCTCTCCCTCACGGCCCAGCTGATCGGTGGCGGTGCCCAGGTGCTCCAGGCCGTCGAGCCCGGCGAGCACGCGCTGCACGGCCGCCTCCTCCGGGCCGGCCAGCGGCCGGGTCCCGTACAGGAACTCCACGGCGTTCACGATCCCGGCCGGGGAACCGTCCTCCGGGCCCTCCCCGAGCCCGGCGAGCACGTCCGCCAGGGCGTCCGGGTCGGTGGGCAGCTCGGCGGGCCAGACCAGGGAGGGGTGCAGGGTCTCCTCGGAGGACTCGCTTCCCTGCTCCAGGAACCGCTCGTGGTCGGCCTCCTCGCCGCCCTTGTCCAGCGGCGGCTGCGGGTGGGCGTCCGCCCGGTGCTCGCCGCCCGGGCCCGTCCACTCGTTCCACTCGTAGGGGACGTACCGGTAGCCGTGGGTCTCGTCGGGGTCGTCGTCCCCGGCGTTGGCGGTGAGCCGGATCAGCTGTGTCCCCGTGGTGGAGACGAAGGCGACGTCCCCCGAGCCCGGGGCCGGGCCGCGTTCCCCGGAGACCTCGGCCAGGGCGAGCAGGGCGTCGGTCCCGTCGACCGGGTCGCCGCCGACGACCTCGATCGGCTCGGGCGGGGCGGCGTAGGCGGCGGGGATGCCGCCCGGCTCGTCGGCGGGCAGGAGCAGGGTTCCGGCGCCCACGGCCAGGGCCGCGGCGGCGGCTCCGGCGGCCAGGACGGGGATGCGGCGCCACAGGGGTCGGGACACGGCGGGGGACTCCTCGATTCGGGCGATGGCGTTGGCGCGGGCCCGGTGGCGGGCCTCGGGGGCGGGGGCGGCGCCCGCTGCGGGGTCGGCGCCGTTCAGAGCGGAGCGCAGAGCGGTCAGGTCGTCCATGCCGCCTCCTTCGGGGCGTGGCCGGCGGGGTGTTCGTTCATGTGGGCGGTGAGTTTCTTGCGGGCCCGGTGCAGCCGGGCGCGGGCGGTGACGTGGGTGCAGCCGACGACCCGGGCGGCCTGGCGGCAGTCGAGCCCCTCCCAGGTCACGAGCATCACGAGTTCGCGTTCCGGTTCCGTCAGCCGGGCCAGGGCGGCCAGGGCCCCGGCGCGTTCGACCACCCGGTCGGCGTCGTCGGCGTGGACCGCCGAACCCGGCTGCCGGCCCAGGGACTCGGCGATCAGGTCCTGCCGGTGGTCCTTGCGCAGGTGGGCCAGGGTGATCCGGCGTGCGCAGGCGTACAGCCAGGGCAGTTCGCGCCCGGGCGGCAGGCGCTCGGCGCGGCGCCAGGCCACGGCGAACGCCTCGGAGGCGACATCGTCGGCGTGGTCCGGGCCCACCCGGCGCCGTGCGTAGCGGTAGACGGCGTCGTAGTGCTCCTCGAACATGGCGTTGAAGTCGCGCTGGCCGGAGTATGCGTCCCCGGCCGTGCCGCGTCTCATCGGCGTACCTCCCGTCCTCTCACCTGGATGTGTCGGGGGAGGGGGCGGGTGTTAGGGCGCGGTGCGGACTTTTTTTCCGGCCGGTCCGGCGGGGGCGGTCCGGCAGGGGTGGGCCCGGCGTCAGCCCAGCAGGAAGGTCACCGCGAAGAGCACCGGGACCGTCGCGAACGTGGAGATCAGCACGGTGTCGCGGACGGTGTCGACCTCGACGCCGAAGCGCAGGGAGTAGGTGAACACGTTCTGGGCCGTGGGCAGCGCCGCCAGCACCACCACCGCGAACAGGTCCGGGCCGGACAGGCCGAAGGCCAGGGCGCCCAGCGCCCACGCCACGAGGGGCTGCACGACGGACTTCAGGGCCACCGCGAACAGCACGGAGCCGCGCTGCGGGCCGCGCCCGGGCATGCCGGAGCCGTGCAGGGAGATGCCGAACGCGAGCAGCATCGCCGGGACCGCCATACCGCCGATCAGCTCGAACGGCTCCAGGAACGGGGCGGGCGGCGACCAGCCCACCGCCGAGACCGTCACCCCGGCCAGGGAGGCCAGCAGCAGCGGGTTGCGCACGGGGGTGCTCAGGGCACGGCGCAGCACCGGGCCCGCGCCGCGGACGTCGCCGCCGGACAGGTCCAGCACGGTCACGGCGACCGGGGCCATGACCAGCATCTGCGTCAGCAGGATCGGGGCCACCAGGGAGGCGTCGCCCAGGACGTAGGAGGCGATGGGCAGGCCCAGGTTCCCGGCGTTCACGTAGGAGGAGGTCAGCGCGGACATGGTGGTGCGGGAGACGCCCCAGCGGCGCAGCAGGCCGGTCGCGACCACGACGAGGACCACGGCCGCCACGCTCAGGGCGCTCACCACGACCTTGCCCGACCACAGCACCGACAGGTCGGTGTCGAGCAGGATCGTGAACATCAGCGCGGGGCCGGCCACGTAGAAGGCCAGGGCGCTGAGCACGTCGCGGGCGCCGTTGCCCAGGAGCGAGAGGCGTCCCAGCATGTAGCCGATGACGACGACGGTGGTGATGACGCCGAAACCGGTGACCACGCCGGACACGGCACCTCCAAGGGCTCGGGGACCTTTGGACGGTACCCCCGTACCGGGGAGGGCTGCCAGGGTGCGGGTCACACCGGCTACGCTCTACCGCACTCCCCACCCGTCCGGAAGGCGGTCCCCGTGGTCATCCGGAGAGCCCGTGCCGCGGCCCTGTGCGCGGCCGCAGCGGCGATCGTGTGCGCCGCGGCCCCTGCTCCGCACCCGGACCCGGTGGACCGCGCCTCCCACGGCGGGCCGGTGCACCGTCCCCGGGAGGTCGGCACGGTGTCGGAGGTGGCCTGGGAGTGGTCCGCGCCCGAGGGCCGGGGGCTCCACCGGGTGCTGGCCGGGGTCTCCGGCGCCCTGATGGTGCTCGACGACGGCGTCATCGCCCTGGCGGGGGACACCGGTGCGGAACTGTGGCACCACCGGGAGCGGGGCCGGCGCGTGGCGCGGGCCGCCGTCACCCCCGACCGGGAGACCCTGCTGCTGGCCTACGCGGGCGACGGCTTCCGGGACGTGCTGGCGCTGTCCACCGGGACCGGGGAGGTCGTCGGCGCGTACCGGGAGGGCGGGGGCCGGGAGGGCGGGGGTCGCGAGGAGGGGGAGCGCGGGGAGGAGCACCTCACCGACGGCCTGCGGGTCTCGGTCCGGGGCGGGGGCGCGGCGGTCACGGTGACCGCGTGCTCCCTGTTCGACGGCGGGCGGGCCTGGTCCCACGGGGTGGACCCGCCGGTCCCCGACCCGGAGGCCTTCCACCACGGGGACGTCGCCGTCACCCCCGGGGCGGTGGCCGTCACCGGCACCTTCACGGACGGGGACGGGGACCACACGGCCGTCGCGGTCGCGCTGGAGCCGGACACCGGGCGGGTCCTGTGGGAGCTGGAGTACGGGTTCACCGACCACACGGCGGCCGTCCCGGAGCTGACCGCCTCGCCGGACGGCGCGGTGCTGATGTGGGAGCTGCCGTACACCGACCCGGGCGGGCGGCTGCTCCACCGGCTGCTGGAACCGGCCACGGGGGAGGAGGTCCCGGGGACCTTCCTGCGCGACGTGGAGCGCCGCCGGGTCGCCTTCGGGGCGGACGGGTACGTGGACCACGCCTGGGACACCGACACGGACAAGGTCGAGTACCGGTACGTGGGGTTCGACGGCACCGTGCGGGAGGCGGTCACCGCCCCGGCCCGCCCGGGGGAGTCGGAGACCCACCGGGGGTGGTGGCTGTCCGACGGGGTGCTGCGCCTGCACTTCGTGGAGGGGCCCGACTCCGTCCGCGGGCCGGTGACCGCGGAGGTCCTCGCCTGGGACGGCGGGGTGCGCAGGATCCCGCTGGGTCCGGCCGCGGAGGGGACCCGGCCGGAGCCCGGGCCCCACGCCTACCGCGCGGGCCCGGTCGCCGTCCGGGTGCCGGGGGCCGTCCTGGTCACGGAGGACACCGAGCGGTGGCACGGGCCCGGACGGGTCGTCGCGCTGCGCTGACCCGCACGGGGCGCCGCGTGCCGGGGCGGTGCGGGTCGGGGCGGTGTGCGCCGGGGCGGCGCGTGTCCGCGGGGCACGCCTACTCGCGGGGCGAGGGCGGGGCCGAGGGCTCCGCCTCCTCTTCCTCCCGCGCCTCCTCCTCGGCTTCGCGCTCGGCCTCCTCCTCCGCCTCGCGGGCGGCCTCCCGGGCCGCCTCGCGCGCGGTGCAGACCTCGGCGGCGGGGGCGGAGGAGCCGTCCACCGCGATGACGGTGAAGCAGTACTCCATCGCGGTGTCCTCGGTGAGGACCTGCGCGGACACCACCCCGGGGCCGGTGCGGGCCAGGGTCGCCGGGTCGTGCCCCCGGGGGCCGCCGAGGACGAAGAAGGACGCGGTGCCGCCGCTGTTGTCGGTCCAGGTGAGCATGACGTTGCCGAGGTTGTCCTGGAGGGCGACCGCGGTGGGGGCGGCCACCTCCGGCGGGGCACTGGGCGAGACGGCCTCGTCGGCGGGCTCCTCGGACGGCCGCGGCTCCTCGGCGGGCTCCGCGGCGGCCGTCGTCTCCGCCGCGGGCCGCGGCGCCGCGGACGCGAACACGCCGGAGACGGCGGTGACCAGCAGGATGCCGCAGACCGAGACGGCGATGTGCAGGTGGCGGCGCCACCGGGAGGGGGTCTCGTCGAAGGCGGCGGGGAGCCGGCCGGCGGTGTCCTCCTCCTGCTCGATCGTGTCGACGGGCAGGAAGGAGGCCCGGCCGTCGCCCGTCCAGCCCTCCAGCCGCGACCAGGCGCGCAGCGGTGAGATCTCCTCGCCGCGCAGCTTGGCCATCATGATCTCGGCGGTCCCGCCGGCATCGACCGCGGGCAGCCTGCTCCCCTCCAGACCGGTCGGCGCGGCGGGCGGGGCGGGGTTCCACGTGGCCGCCGCCGGGTGCGGGCCGGACGGCGGCGCGTACGCCGGATGCGGGCCCGTGCCCGGGGCCGTGCCCTCGGGCGGCCGCACGGGGTGACCGCCGCCCGGGACGCCGGGAGGTGCGGGTGTCGCGGCGCCCCACGCGGCGGCCGGGTGCGGACCGGAAGGAGCCGCCGCGGGCGCGGACGGCGGGGTGTGGGCCGCGCCGGGGGGACCCGGCGGCCGTCCTCCCGAAGCAGGTCCGTGTCCGGGATACGGGCCGGAAGGGGCTGTCGCGGAGTGCGGTCCGGGCGCGGGGGGCCCTGGCACACCCGGGGCGGTGGGAGGCTCGGGCCCCCACGCGGCCGCCGCGGGGTGCGCGCCCGAAGGCGTGTGCGCCCCGGGAGCGCCCGGCCCCGGGGTCTCCACGGTGTGGCCGCTGGCCGGTGCGGCGGTTGCGTTCCACGTGGCCGCTGGGGGCTGCGCGCCGGAGGGGCCGGCGGTCGGGGCGGTGTGCGGTTGTGCCTCGGGGGGTGTACCGCCCGGAGCCGGTGTGGCGTGGGGTGCTTCCGAGAACCACGAGGCCGCTGTGGGGTGTGCGCCGGAGGGCACGCCCGGTGCGGGAGGTGCCGACGGTGCGGGAGCACCGGTGGAAGGCGCTTCCGGGTTCCATACGGACGCGGCGGACTGTACCCCGGAGGGTGCTGAGGCGGCTGCGTCCCATGCGGCTGAGACGGGGTGTGCGCCGGAGGGGGAGTCCGGTGCGGGAGGTGCCGACGGTGCGGGAGCACCGGTGGAGGGCATCTCCGGGTTCCAGGCGGACGCCGGGGGCTGCGCGCCCGAGGGTGCTGGGGCGCTTGTGTCCCAAGTGGCCGCGGCAGGGTGTGCGCCGGAGGGTGCGGTTGGCTGCGCGGGCGCGCTGGTGGAAGGGGGCTCAGGATTCCACGAGGCAGCCGCGGGCTGTACCCCGGAGGGTGCTGAGGCGGTCGCATCCCAGTCGGCCACGGCGGGATGCGCACCGGAGGGTGTCGCGGGATCGGCGGGCGGTGTTCCCGGGACCCACGAGGCGGCTGTGGGATGCGCGTCGGAGGGCACGCCCGGTGCGGGAGGTTGCGCGGGTGCGGGAGCGCCGGTGGGGGATGTCTCGGGGTTCCATGTGGCCGTCGGGGGCTGTACCCCGGAGGGGGCTGTGGCGGATGCGTCCCAAGCGGCTGCGGCGGGGTGTGCGCCGGAAGGCGCGGTCGGCTGCGCGGGTGCCGGAGCGCCGGTGGGGGATGCCTCGGGGGTCCAGGCGGCCGCCGGGGGCTGCACGCCGGAGGGGGTGGTGTGCGGCTGGGGCTCGGGGGCCGGGCGGGGGGACCGGGCCTGCTCGAAGGCGTTGGCGAAGGCCGCCGCGCTCGGGTAGCGCTCGCCGGGGTCCTTGGCCAGCGCGCGGGTGAGCACACCGCGCAGCTTGCGGGACACGTCGTCCCGGGGCACCGGCCGCACCTCGTGGGTGAGCACGCGCTCCGCGTACGTGCGCGGGTCGAACGCCCCCTCCGCGAACGGCGGCCGCCCCACCAGCAGCGTCCACACCGTCGACGCCAGCTGGTACACGTCCGACGCCGGGGTGCGGGGCTCGCCGCGCAGCGCCTCCGGCGCGGCGTGCAGGAACGACTCCGCCCGCGGGTCGGGCGGCGGCGGGGCCTCCCCCGGGCGGTGCACCGCACCGAACCCCGTCAGCACCGGGGTGCGACCCGCGCGCAGCACGTTCCCCGGGCACACGTCCCCGTGCAGCATCCCCCGCCGGTGCATCGCCTCCAGCGCCTCCGCGATCCGGCGCGCGACCGCCGCCGCCTCCTGCACCGGCGCCGGCCCCTTGCTCGCCAGCAGCTCCGCGAACGAGCCGTCCGGGTAGAACGGCAGCGCCACGAACACGTTCCCGTCCGCGGTGTTCCCCGCGTCCAGCAGAGGCACCACGCCGGGCACGCCGCTGAGGTCGCGCAGCCGTTCGAGCTCGGTCCGCCCGCGGTTCGACGGCATCACCTTGAGCACGACGTCGGCCCCGCTGGTGGACCGGGTCGCGCGCACGATGCGGGCTCGACGCCCCTGCGTCAACGGGACCGGCGTCTCGTACCCGGGCGCCCATGAGGACATGAGAGGAAGGACCCCCTAGGTGTGGGTGGACGGGCGGCGGGTCAGGGCCGCGCGGACGTCTCCTGGGCGTTCGCGCCCCACCCGCGTTCTTCGTTGACCTCCTGCTGTCTGCCGAAGGCCCCCACCAGGGCGATGACGCCGCAGATCAGCGCGACGAGGATGAGTCCGCCGATCACCGCGGGCCACACCTGCTGGCGCCGCCGCCAGTAGCGGCTGGACCCGTACAGCAGCGCCGACCGCAGCTGGCGGTGGCGCAGCGCGTCCGCCTGGAGGACGTACTTCTCCTCGTCGGGCGTGTAGTGGAACGCCTCGGGGAGCTGCGGCTCCGGGTCGGCCGGGGGAGGGGTGGACATCGTCGCCGAGCCTACTAGAACAGACCGTCCAGGTAACGGGTGAGCTTGCTGTAGTTGTCCGCGGTGTCACTGGTGGCCGCGATCAGCGTCGCGAACGCCGCGTTCACCTCGGAGAAGTGGGTGTCGAACTCCTGCGCCTTGCTCTGGAACTGCGGGCTGCCCGACCCCTCCCACTTGCTCACGGTGGACTCGGACTGCTCGTGGATCTGGCTCATGATCGCGGTGAACCGGCCCAGGTGCGCCTGCTGGTCCTCGGCCAGGCCCTGGATACCGGCGACGTCGCCGTAGACGTCGAAGTTGGAGGCTCCCATGGGGTACGCCCTTTCTCGAAAAAGAGGGAACGGGGGTCAGGCGTTGATCGGCCGGGAAAGCCCGCCGAGGTCGGCGGCGGACTGGCCGAGGACGTCACTCGATTCCTGGTCGGTGAGGTTGAACTGGCTCTGCCCCTCGTTCAACTTGATGCCGTTCTGGCCGCACCAGGTCATGAGCTCCTCGAAGCGCTCGGAGAGGGCCTGCTTGGCATCGTTGAAGTCCTTGAGGGACTGGCCCTGGAGGACGTTGGCGTCCTGGCTCATGTCGTCGATGAGCTGCCCCATCTGGGTTCGGAGATTGTCGGATTCCTGTCCGAGCTGTTCTCCGCCGCTCGCGAGGGCGTCGTGATTCTCAATACCGACGTGTGACATCGTGACCTTTCCGGTTGTTCGGGGGCGGGGGTTCCTCCGGGTGGCTTTTCGGCCACCGTGAGAAAGGAGGGGACGATACGGACGATAGTAAATTCCGGGCCTGAGGGTCAACGCGGGGCGGACATCCGAAATGTCTCATTCTGTAGGGCTTTCCGCGGGTACCGGAGTACGCACCCACCGTACGGCCAGCGGCCACCCGTCCATGGACGCGTCGTGGAACCGGGGGAACAGCTCCTCGGTCCCGGCGACCTCCCCGTCCTCGCCCAGGTCGATCCGGAACCAGGCGGTGGGCGTCTGCACCAGGGCCGCGTCGCGTTCCGCCGGCAGCGCGTACTGCTCGACGGGCCCGTCGGCGTCCTCCAGGACCCGGGCGGCGGTGTGCGCCTGTCCGTCGACGGACACCAGGTAGGCGCCGGCGGCGGGCTCGCCGCCGGTGGCGGCGGACCGCAGCAGGGCGGTCCCCGCGCCCCACACGGGCGCGTCGTCGAAGCTCTGCCAGGGGACGCCGTCGATGGTCAGGGTCGCGTTGACCACGCTGCCGGAGGTCTCGCGCACCACGAGGTTCCCGCCGCCGCTCACGGTGCGGGTCTGCACGCTGTCGCGGATGTGCAGGGCCCCGTCCGGGGTGAGCGACCAGTCGCTGGGCCGCCGGTTCTCGCCCAGCGGCAGGCTGCCCTCCTGGTTGGGGGTGCCCGCAGGGGCGTCCAGGGGCACCGACAGCACCCGGGGCGGGTTGGCGTCGGCGGGGTTGTCGGAGACGAACCACAGCCGGTCGCCGTGCACGGCCGGCGCGGACAGCACCTCCCCCGCGGGCGGGGTGATGCTCTCCACCGGCAGGTAGAAGAACGCGGAGGGCTCCTCCCCCTCGGTGGGCTCGGCGGTGGGCGGGGTCTCCTCGGAGTCCGTGAGGACGGCGACGTGGACGGCGTTGGGCTCGCGGGTGGCGTACACGTAGTACGTCCAGTCCTCGGAGAAGCGCGCGTGCACGGGCGGCGCGGTGGCCATGGGGTCGACGGAGCCGTCGGGCAGGTCGAACCGGTGCAGGGGGCGCCCCGTCTCCGCGTCGTGGAAGACCAGGGCCTGGTCGGCCTCGGGGTCGCCGCCCTCGTAGCCGCGGTGCACGAGGGCCAGGCCGACGGGTCCCTCCTCGGCGAGGTCCTCGACGGTCCCGGGGGTCTCCTCGCCGGGTTCGTCCGCCGCTGTGCCTGTGCAGGCGGTGAGCGCGAGCAGGCACACGGTCAGAGCCAGGGTGCGCCGCATGGGGGACTGCCTTTCGGGGGAACGGTGCCGGGTTCCGAGCGTGCGAGGGGTGGGATGCCCATAGGAAGATTACGGTTCGACCGGTGACAAAACGTTCACCGGTGGGACTCGGAATGGAACGCGGTACCCGCGAACGCGAGGTGACGGGGCGGTCCCGGTGCGCTCCGATGGCCGGTTCCGGCCACGCTGGCGGCGGCGGTGTCCCCTGCCCGGGGCGGAGTCCTGGGACTTTCAGTCGAGGCGTTCCACGGGCCCGTCCATCGGGTCGACACCAACCGCTGCTCCTCTCGGAACGGCCGCCCCCTGCGGCCGCCAGAGCGCTCCCGGCACCCCGTCAGGCGGCCTCTCACTGCTGTTCATCGCCGCGCATCGACGGCGGTCGACTGGGATGGCGGACCGAGGGGTTCCGAAGCGGCCTTCGCGTCGACCGTGGATGCCCGGATGTGCCGACCGCCGCAGCCCGGCGGCAGTCCGTCCCGGGTCAATGGGGCCCGGTCCGTCCGTGGGGCGGGGACAGGGCGGAGGGTGGCGCGGTATCTATTGTCGAATCTGTTGAGAGAGGGTCGTGTCCGGACTTTCCGAGCGAAGTGTCGTCCGGAACGATCAAGGAGAGAGGTTCATGCATTGAAGTCATCGACTATTTTCGGGGTGGAATTCGAGACTGCTTGAGGGTGCTTCCTTCTGGGGGTGGCGATCTTGGAAGAATTCTTTGTTTCGATGTTTCTAGTGATGCGGACGGGGATGTCGAGTGGTATGTGACGGCTTTCATCGAAAGGCGTGATCGGTATGCGTATTTCTTTGGAGGGGGAGGGTGGTCCGGAGGGTTGTCCGATTGCTCTGTTGAAAACCCGGTTTCTGTCCCTTGGGTTTTCGGTCTTCCTGTTCGGGGTGGCCGGGTGTTCGATCGGTTCCGGACCTGAAGCGGAGCCGGAGCCGACTCCATGGCACGAGTGGCATGATGCCGAGTGGGTGACCCGGACAGCGCGGATCGCGGTCCTGGACCGGATGGTGGAGGAGTACGGATCAGAAGAGGCTCTGTCCGGAGCCGGTGAAGAGGGCATCGAGGCTCTGGTGGAGAACG
Source organism: Nocardiopsis sp. MT53 (assembly GCF_019598965.1). NCBI lineage: Bacteria > Bacillati > Actinomycetota > Actinomycetes > Streptosporangiales > Nocardiopsidaceae > Nocardiopsis > Nocardiopsis sp. MT53. Next base: position 2,467,733 of record NZ_CP080599.1, read on the forward strand.
GGATTCTTGTATCTACGGAGGAAGGCTTTCGGGTGGAGCAGGATCCCGAGGACGGTTGGGCTCCCTGGGAAGAGTTCGCATACGACCTGAACCTGATCGATGACACCCTTGACCGCCTCCTGCGTGAGAACATCGTGGGCTGGTGCGGAGACGAAGTATCCGGTGAAGTCTTCGTTGATGATTACAAGGACCGGTTCGTGGACACCTTCGATTCGCAGGAGGAGTATCGCGAGAGCATCGCCGACTACGTCGACTGCGGTGACGGGCGCTTGTGAAGCCCGCTGAACCGTGTTCTCCCGAGAATGGATGTAGGAATGCCATGTGCTACCGAATGTTCTTGCGAAGTGAAGCGTGGGCGGCGGGGATCGTTCTCGCGCTTTTGACCACGGCCTGTGGAGTTCACGAGGAGGCCTCACGGCCGCTGCACCGCACCGGTGACGAGGCCTTCCAGGCTCCGGATCCGGTCACTTCGGTCTCCGGGGTCGGCTGGGAGTGGGAACCGCCCGAGGGTGCTCGGGCCCGTGACGTCCATTCGACTCCTGTCGGGGCCGTGGTGGAACTCGACAGCGGATTCGTCGGACTTCGGGGCGATACCGGTGAGGAAGTGTGGACCTATACGGTCCCCGGCGTCGATGAGGTTCACACCGAGATCTCCTCCGACGGCACTCGAGCGGCCGTGCGCTACACCGATGGCGAGGGGGAATCCGTCGCGGTCCTACTCGACACCTCGACCGGCTCGATCGTGTTGGAGGACGCCCACTGGGACGGGGATTCTCGCTTGCCGGGTGCGGAACTCCAGATCCGTCGCCACTACGACGAGGACGGCTTTTCCGTGGAGGCCGCCGGTCTGGACGACGGACGGACCGCGTGGCGCCAGGAGGAACCCGTGACGTGTTCCGAGGGGCCCTCCCGGCAGGTCCGGGGCACTTACCACGTTGACGCGGTCGTGCTTTTGGCCTACTGCGCCGACGATGTGTCAGAGGAGGCCATGTACTCGGCCGGACAGCAGGCCACCCACCTCCTCGCAGCCCTGGACCCCGGCAGCGGGCGGGAACTGTGGCGCTACGAGGTCTCAGTGGACGACACCCAGGGTTACTTTCCGGAGAGCCGACTGACCCGGTACGGGGACACGCTGGTGGTGAAGCTGCCGGGGGTTCCGGAACAACTGCTGTTCGACACGGCCACAGGCGATCTCCTTGAGGAGGTTCCCGGGCACGTTCTCGATGTGACCGCGGAGGCCTACCTGGCCCGCATGGGAACGATCGAGGAGCCTGTGTTCGAGCTCCGGGGGTTCGACGGCCAGGTTCTCCACGCGATTCCCACCGATCCCGGGGATGTCGTGGCGGTCGTGGACGAGGACCTGCTGGGGCTTCGCGTGGAGCGCGGCCCGGACGGCGACACGATCGATGTCGAGGTCACGCCTTGGCAGGGCGGGGACGGCACTCTTGTGGAGACCGGTCTGGTCGTGGAGTCCGCGGACAGGGGTGAGCCGGGCCGTCTGCTCAGGGTGCCGGGTGCCGTGCTCCTGTACCCGTCGGTCGACTCGTCGACGGGGGACGACGCGATCGAGCACATCGTCGCCCTCCAATGACGCGGTTCGGAACGGCTCTGGTTCCGGTGGAGCCCGCGGACGGGAACGGGCCGTCGCCTGAGGTGGGGAGGCGGACGACCCCGTGCCTCACGCGCGTGCGGGTACGCGATGGCCCCTACCTCTTCACGCGGACGGACAGGGCGGTCCGGCGTGCCGTAGCGCGGTCCCGGCCACGGCTGCGCCGGGGCCGTTCCGGTAAGGCCTGAGAGCCCTTCGGAACCGGGGAGGCCGCGGGGGAGGACGCCACCGGATGCCGGCCTGCGGGGACGGACGGACCGGAACCGTGGCCGGTTCCGGCCAGGTGGGCGCGGGGAGGCGGGGCCTCCCCGCGCGGGGTCAGGCCGGGGGTTCGCTCCAGCCGACCTGGAGGAGGTCCGGGCGCTGGCCGCGGCGGGCCAGCAGGGCGCGGCCCGGGGGGAGCTGGCGGGAGGCGGTGCCGTTGGAGAGGCGGCCCTCCATGCGGTCGCCGGAGAACAGCACGCCCGGGCTGGCCATGTCGTTGAGCGCCTGGAGCACCGGTTCGAACAGGGCGCGGGCCGCGCCGCCGGTGCGGCGGGCCGCGATGACGTGCAGGCCGAGGTCGGCGCCCTGGGGGATGAACGGGGCCAGTGGCGCCAGCGGGTTGGCCCGCGACCCCGTCATGTCCATGTCGTCCACGACGACGTACAGGTCCAGGCCCTTCCACCAGCTGCGCTCGCGCAGCTGCTTGGGGGTGACGTCCGGGCCGGGCAGGCGCTCCTTGAGCGACCCGGCGAGGTTCCTGGCGACCGCGTTCGTCTGCTCGGTGGTGGTGCAGTACGCCAGCAGGTACTCCTCCGGCACCAGCTCCAGGTGGCTGCGCCGGAAGTCCACCATGACGATGCCGATCTCCTTGGCCGGCCGCCGCATGATCTGCTTGACCAGCCCGCGCAGCAGGGCGCTCTTGCCGCTCTGCGGGTCGCCGAACACCACCAGGTGCGGGTCGCGGGTGAGGTCGGTGGTGGCCGGGGCCAGGGTGCTCTCGGCCATGCCCAGCACCAGCTCCAGGCGGCGGCCCCGGGGTGCGCGGCGGCCCTTGAGCAGGTCGTCCAGCTCCACCCGGGCGGGCAGGGTCTTGACGCCCTGCACCGCGCCCTGGGGCCAGCGCTCGCCGACGCGGGCGATGAGGTCGGCCAGCCCCTCGGACAGGTCGGCGTCGGTCGCCGACCCGTCCACCCGGGGCAGCGCCACGTGGGTGTGGTGCTCGGCGGCGGTCAGGCCGCGGCCCGGGGTGTCCTTGGGGACCTCGTCGGCGACCTTGCGGCCGATCCCCGAGTCCATGGGGTCGCTGAGCCGCAGCTCGAACCGGCCGCCGAAGAGCGCCTGGAGCCGGGACCGCACCTGGGAGGACGCGGCCCCGGTGAGGACGGTGTGCACGCCCAGGGAGGGGCCCCGGGTGGCGATGTCCATGAGGAACTCGTCGGCCTCGTCGAAGGTGTCCCGGACCGACGACCAGCCGTCGATCATCAGGAACACGTCGCCCGAGACGCTCTCGGGCACCTTCCCCTCGGCGCGCGCCCGGCGCAGCGCCGCGGGGGAGTCCAGCTTGTACTTGCGGAACGCCCGCTGGCGCCGGTCGAGCTGGGCGCGCACGTCCACCAGCACCCGCTGCACCTTCTCGGGGTCGGAGCGCCCGGCCACGCCCGCCACGTGCGGCAGCCCGTCGAGCGACTGGAGCCCGCCGCCGCCGAAGTCGATGGCGTACACGACGACCCGGCCCGGCGGGTACCGCCAGGCGAGGGAGGCGACCAGGGTGCGCAGCATCGTCGACTTGCCGGACTGGGGGCCGCCCAGGATCACCACGTTGCCCTCGCCGCCGGTGAAGTCCAGCTCCGCGGGCACGGTGCGCTGCTCGCGCGGGATGTCGGTGAGCCCGAACACGGCGCGCATCTCCTCGGCCGGCGGCTCGGCGCCCGGCCCCGCCGGGACCCTGCTTCCGCCGTCCGCGCCCTCCACGCCGTCCGCACCGTTCTCGCCGCCCTCGCCCAGTTCGGCGAGCACGGTGTCGAGGGTGAGCAGCTCGGGCAGCGGCGGCAGCCACACCGGCCGCACCGGCGCCGCCCCGGAGGCGACCAGCCGGTCCACGATGACCTGGAGGATGGTCCGCTTCTCCGCCTTGGGCGCCTCCTGGCGGCCCTTGAGCGAGCCGATCAGGGAGTCCACCAGGGACCCGGCGCCGGTGACCTTGTCTAGGCCGTTGTAGGACAGCAGCGGCAGCACCGGCTCGTGCTCGTCCTTCTCCTCCTGCGCGGGCGGCTCGTAGGGCCCCGACACCATGGCGGCCTTGAACCGCTCGAACACCGAGGTGTCCACCTTCAGGTACCCGGAGCCGGGCTCGGGCGGCAGGTGGTAGGCGTCGCCCACACCGATCGCCTCGCGGCTCTCCGCCTCGGAGAACGTGCGCAGGCCGATCCGGTAGGACAGGTGCGACTCCAGCCCCTTGATCTTCCCGGACTCCAGGCGCTGGGTGGCCAGCAGCAGGTGTACGCCGATCGACCGGCCGATGCGCCCGATGGCCACGAACAGCTCGGCGAAGTCCGGGTGGGCGGTGAGCAGCTCGGAGAACTCGTCGATGATGATGAGCAGGTGCGGCAGCGGCTCCAGTGAGGGGTCGTTCTCCCTGGCCGCCTCGTAGGCGTGCAGGTTGGGCAGGTTCCCGGCGTCCTTGAGGATCTGCTGGCGGCGCACCAGCTCGCCGAAGGTGGCCTCGCGGAACCGGGCCACCAGCGAGTCGTCGTCGGCCAGGTTGGTGATGAGCCCGGAGCTGTGCGGCAGCCGGTCGGTGTCGGCGAAGGTCGCGCCGCCCTTGAAGTCCACCAGCAGCAGTGCCAGGTTCTCCGGCGAATGGTTGATGACCAGCGACGCCACCATGGTCCGCAGCATCTCGGACTTGCCGGAGCCGGTGGCGCCGACCACCAGCCCGTGCGGGCCCATGCCGCCGAACGCCGCCTCCTTCAGGTCCAGCAGCACCGTGTTGCCGCCGGGCCCGATCCCGATGGGCACCCGCAGGTAGTCGCCGGTGCTGCGGCGCGCCCAGGTGCGGCGGGTGTCGAGGTGGGCGACGTCGGGGACACCGAGGATCTCGGGCAGGCCGACGGTGGAGTGCATGGCGTCGTCGCCGTCGGAGGCGGCGATGCCGTAGGGCGCCAGGAGGCGGGACAGGGTGGTGAGGTGGGCGACGCCGGCCCGGTCCGCCCTGCCCTCCAGGGGCGGGTGGAGGGGGACCCCGTCCTCGGTGGCGAGCCCGTCGCCGTCCTGGGTGAGGATTCCGTCGGCGTCGATGCGCAGGCGCAGGTCGACCGCCTCGGGCTCCTCGCGCTTGTCGGAGACCAGGGCGATGACGTGGATGCCCAGGTCGGCCAGGGAGGCCACCGGGGGTTCGGCGGCCAGCCCGGACAGGGTGGACTGGTGCTCGCCGTCGAGGACCACCACCAGCCGCTGCGTGCCCGGGCCCGGCGGGCGGCCGCGCCGCCGTTGCAGGTCAACGGTGCGGCGTTCGATCTCGTCGGCGAGGAGTTCGGCGGCCTGCACCGTGTTCCCGGCGACGAACCGGGCGGGCATGGGCCCGTCCTTGGCGTCCTCGAACGTGTTGTGCGGCAGCCACTTGAGCCACTCCCACCGGTCGCGCAGCCGCTGGTCGCGGACCACGCCCACCCGCAGGTCGTGCGGGGAGTGGAACACCGCGAGCTGGGCGACGAGCGCCCGGACCAGGGAGCGCCCGGCGGCCCGGTCGCCGATCACCGAGACCACGCCGTACTCGCGCAGCGGCAGCACCAGCGGCATCTCGGGCACGTCCGCGTAGAGGTCGATGAGCTGGTCGGCGGCGCCCTGGCAGACGGGGTCGTAGACGATGAGCGGGGAGGAGGTGTCGACCTTCAGCTTGAGCCGCCGGGCCAGCGGCCGGGTGCCCGTGCCCAGGCGCGCGTCGAGGAAGTCGGGGTCGGTGGCGCGCCGCTCCCAGCGCCGGGCGCGCGACCGCGCCGGCTCGGTGAGCAGGTCGGGGGCGGGGTGGCGGAACGCGTTGTCGGCCCGCTGGGTCGAGGCGACGTCCCGGACGATCTCGCGCAGCTGGTCCAGGTAGTCGAGGTAGCGTTCGCGCTGCTCGCGGATGCGCTTGCGGGGGCCGTTGTGCTGGGCGACGAACATGATGATGCCCACGACCACGCTGGCGAGCATGATCATGACCCCGGCGACGGCCATCAGCGGGCGGTGGCCCATGGTGATCGACATCAGCAGCGACCCCGAACCGGTGATGATCGGCATGATGATCATGGCACCGGAACTCGACGCGGGCGCGTTCTCGGGCATCTGCGGAGGGGCTGCGATGACCAGCGGGGACGTCCCGGGGGCGGGGGGAACGCTGCGGGCAGGCCGGGGGACCGTCCTCGTCGCCACGGGCACCTCTCTTCCGTCCACCTACAGGGGGCTGGTGTCTGGGTGACTACGCTAGGCATGATCTCGCGAACGCCGCGAATCGCCTAATTTCACTTCAGTCCAGCCCCCGACCGGTCATGGCGCCGCACAAGGCGTCCGAGCCGAGACGACGAAGGAACGATGGGTGTGAGTGGATACTGCCGGGTGACCGTCACCGGTCCGGAACGCTGGGCGGATCTGGCCCTGCCCGGGACGGTGCCCGTGGCCGCGTTGATGCCGCGCATCGTCGAGGTCTGCGCCCCCGACGACGGGTCACTGGAACCCGCGGCCTGGACGCTCACCACCGTCGACGGCGCCCCCGTCCACCCGGACGAGCCCCTGGAGGGGGCCGGGGTGCACGACGGCGACGTGCTGCTGCTGGAACGGCGCACCGCCCTGGGGAGACCCGCGCACGTGGACGACGTGCGCGGGGCGGTCGAGGACAGGATCGACGCGACGGCGCGGATCTGGAACCCCACCACGACCTTCGCGTTCGGCCTGCTGGCCGCCGTGATCGGGCCGCTGGCGGTGCTCGGGCCGGCGATGCGCCTGTACCCGTCGCCCTGGCACCTGGCCGTGGCGGTGCTGGGCACCCTGTTCGCGATCGGCGCGATGGTGATGGCCGCCCGGCGGCCGCTGCCCGCCGTCGCGCACGTGCTGCTCGCCGCCTCCTGCGTGTGGGGCGGGGTGGCGGCGGCGACCGCCGCCGGGCTGGTCACCCGCTCCGAGCCCCTGGTGACACTGGCGTTCGCGCTGGTCGGCGCGCTGCTGGTGGCGGCGGTGGGCTGGGCGCTGCACGAGACGGGCCTGCCCTACATCGCCGGACTGGGCGTCGTGGCGCTGGCGGCCGCGGTGCTGGTCGTGGTGGGCATCTTCGTGTCGCCCGTGTACGGGGCGCGGTCGATGGGGATCCTGCTGGCGCTGTGCGTGGGCGTGCTGCCGCGGGTGGCGATGGTGATGGGCGGGCTGTCGGGGCTCGACTACGAGGTGGGCCGTTCGGGGCAGGTCGCCACCGAGCGGTTCGAGGACACCTTCACCAACAGCGACCGGCTGCTGCTGGGCATCGTGACGGGCGCGGCGGTGTCGGGGGGCGCCGTCGTGGTCCTGCTCGGGGTGCTCGCCGAGGGGCTGCCGGACCTGCTGCTGTGCGGTCTGCTGTCGACGCTGCTGGTGCTACGCTCGCGCCTGTTCGACCGGATCCGGCACGTGCTGCCGCTGCGCCTGGCCGGCCTGGTCGGGTTCGGCGCGACCGGGTTCGCGGCGGCCGGGGAGTACGGGTTCCTCGCCGCCTGGCTGCCGGGGGCCGCGCTGCTCGCGGGCGTGGTCCTGGCCTCGCTGAGCTGGGTGCGCCTGACCGACGTGCCGCGCGCGTCGCTGCGCCGCCTCCTGAACTGGACGGAGATCCTGGTGGTCATCGCGATGTCCGGGGTCTTCGCCTGGGCGATGGGGCTGTTCGGCCTGGTCGCCCGTATGACCGGCTAGTCCGTGGCCCGGTGCGGTGCCGCCGCTTCGGACCGGTCCGGGGCCGGGGGCCCCTCCCCGTGCTCCGGGGCGGCCGCCCCCGCGGCGGCGCCCTCGGTGAGGGCGGCGAGCCGGCGGCGCCGCCGCACCTCGCGCAGGGACACCCCGACGATGCGGGTGGCCACCACCGCGCCGATCACCGCCAGCGGCAGGACCAGCGCCGTCACCGGCTGCCGGATCCCTTCGTAGCGGGCGCCGGAGCCGTCCAGCACCAGGAACCCGGCCGGGCGTGCCCGCACGGCGCCGACCCCGCCCGCGCCGTCGCCCCCGGTGGCCAGGAACCGCCCCGAGCCGCCGCCCATGAGCGTCAGCGACGCCACCCGGGCCACCGGGACGACCGTCGTCGCCCCGTCGGAGACCGGCGCGCCGAACACGGTCTCGACGCGCGCCGAGCCGCCGGTGCGCTCGATCAGGCCGGACAGGGCGGCCACGGCCGGGTGGCGTGCGGCACGGCGCGCCGCTGCGGATTCCGACATGTTCGTTCGTCCCCCCGGGAGTGAAAGCGGTCTTTCACGCTATAACGCCCATCGCCGCGCCGGGCGGAATCCCCGGCCCCTGGCGCGTTCCGGCCACCCGGGCCCGCCGCTTCCGGCCGCCATGCCCGGTCCGCTGCGTCCGGACCCCCACCACGGGCCCGCCACGCCCGGTCCGCTGCGTCCGGACCCCCACCACGGGCCCGCCACGCCCGGTCCGCCGCGCCCGGACCCCCGCCACCGGCCCGCCGGGCCCCGGTCAGAAGAGCGGCTCCCCGGGCTCGAAGGTGTCCGGGTCCACCGGGACCACCCGGTCCTCGGGGGTGATGACCACCAGGGCCTCCCCGTCCGGGTGCTCCGCCGCGCGCCGGAACCGGAGCGGCTCCTCGGCGCCGGCCAGCAGGTCCTCGCCGCTGCGGACGTCCCACACGTACGAGGTGTGCTCGGCGGTCTGGTCCCCCTCCGCCCCGGTGAAGACGTACCAGTCCGCGTAGAGCCGCTCCCCGTCGGGGGAGAACCCCAGGTGCCCCAGCTCGGCCCTCGTCCCGGCGTCGGCGAACCCGTCCATCGTGAACGACCGCACCTCGCGGCGCCGAGCGTAGTCCCACCACACCAGCCGGTCCCCGGAGACGAACACCACCTCGTCGGTGCCGGGGACCACGAGGAAGTCCGGCTCGGTCAGGTCCCGGACGGTGTGCAGCTCCTCGCCGCTGCGCACGTCCCACACCGTCATCTGCGAGGCGTCGGCCGTGATGATCCGCTCCGAGTCGGGCATGGACGCCCTGATGACGGAGTCCTCGACCACCTGACCCACCGGCTCCCCGGTGGCGGTGTCCACCAGGCCCACATGGGGCTCCTGCATGTGGGCGTCGACGAAGACCGTCATCAGCGAGCCGTCGGGGCTGAACCCGACCTCCCGGACCGACTCCGGCTCGTCCACCCACACTCCGTCGGGGCCGCTGGGGCCGCGCTGCGGGCCCAGGTGCTCGACGGTCGTCCCGGACGGCAGGTCGAACGAGGTCGCCATGGTCACCGGCGTGTCCACGCCGTCGAGTTCGCGCTCCACCCCGGCCGCCACCAGGCAGCCCGTCGGGGAGAACACCGGGACCATCGGCCCGGACACCCCGGCCAGCCGGGCCACCTCCTCCCGGGTGTCCCAGTCCCAGATGCTCAGCCCCTCGGTGGTGAGCACCGCCAGCAGCTCCCCGGAGGGGTCGAAGGACAGCGCCCAGGCCGGGGCCCGCTCCCCGGACAGCCGGTCCTCCGGGGCGGGGTAGGCGACCCCCTCCGAACAGGGGGAGCCCTCGGACATCACCGGGGCCGCGGGCTCCTCCTCCCGGCCCGCGCCCTGCCAGGCCCACACGCCGGCGGACGCGACGGCGGCCAGCGCCACCGCGCCGGCCGCCAGCGCGACGGCCCGCCGCGGGCGGGGGCGCGGCCGCGGCCGCGGGTCCGCGGCGGGCGGGGCGTCCCCGGCGGCCTCGACCAGCGCCCGCTGCTCCCCGGCCCGGGCGCGCACCGCCGCCAGCACCTCCCGCGGCCAGGGGTCGGCCGCGCGCGGCCCGCCGAGCATCCGCACCAGGTCGGCGGTGCCGGGCCGCAGCACCGGGCTGTTGCGCAGGCACGCCTCCACCAGGCCGCGCAGTTGCAGCGGTACCCGGGGCAGCCCGGCGGGGCCCTCCAGGCCGCTCGCGGCGTACGACACCGTGGCCGCCCACGAGAACACGTCGGTGCCCGGGCCGGTCCCGCCCTCGGGGGCGGCGAACGAGGGGTGCGGCGCCCGCAGGTCCACACCGGCGACCGCCCACTCCAGGCCGGGGTCGGCCAGCAGGGCCCGTTCGGTGGTGACCAGCACCCCGGCCGGCCACAGCGACCCGTGCGCCCGGCCCGCCGCGTGCACGTCGTCGAGCGCCAGCGCCAGGTGCAGGGCGAGCGCGTGCAGGGCGTCCGTGGACAGCGGGCCGACCTCGGCCACCAGGTCGGGGAGCCCCATGCCGTAGGGGTGCTCCACCGCCGCCCACGGCACCGCGCCGCGCAGGTCGGCGGCCAGCACCGTGCACACCCGGTCGCTCTCCAGCCGGTACCCGGCCTCCACCAGCTCGCCGAACACCGCGCGGAACCGGGCGTCGGTGGCGTGCTCGGAGCGCACCACGCGCACGGCCGCGGGCGGCCCGCCCGGGGCGGAGGCCAGGTAGACGCGCGCGTAGGCGTCCTCACCCAGCCGGGAGTGGAGCCGGTAGGGGCCGACGGAGGGCGGGTCGTGCGGGTGCAGGGGCTGCATGGTCCTTCAGCGGGTCTCCGGGAGCGGGGCGGGGCGGCCGGCGGGGGTCAGCCGATGCGGTCGATCAGCCTCATGCGGGCGGGGTCGATCACCCAGACGGGCGCGTTGTCGATGGGGACGGCGGCGAGCACCTCGTCGCCGGGGTGCACGGCGAGCCACTCGATGAACCCCTCGTCGCCGTCCTCGGTGATCTCCCGCCCGGTGGACAGCTCCCACACCTTGGTCCCGAACAGCGGCAGGTCGTCCTCGGTGATGACGATGTCCGACCCCTTGTAGTTGGCGTACAGCCGGTCGGCCGTCGGGTTCACGGCGACCTCGCTCAGGGAGCCGCCCTCGGGGACCTCCGCGGTGAACTCCCCGAGCCGTTCCCCGTCGGGCAGGGAGGTGCGGACGATCCGGCCGTCCTGGGTGACGTGGAACATCTCCGACCCGGAGAACGCGATGTTGGAGCCCAGCGTGGACCGCACCCCCTCCAGGCTCAGGACCTCCTCGCGGGTGCCGACCTCCCACAGGGTCAGCACCCCGTTGTAGTCCACGCCGACGACGTGTCCGCCGTCGGGGGTCGTCCGTATCTCGTCGGCGGGGCCCGGCCCCTTGTAGAGGCCGGTGGCCTCGCCGGTCTCCAGGTCCAGCTCGACCACGGAGGCGTCCGACCGCCAGTCCGAGTACAGCAGGGATCCGCCGTCGGCGGCGAACGCCACCGTCTCGACGTCGGTGCCCTCCTGGAGGATCCGGTGCTCCCCGGTCTCGACCGTGATGACGTGGACACCGTCGGAGTCGGCGTACGCGATGCGGCAGCCGTCGGGGGACACCACGGGGATCGCCCCGAAGCCGTCCGTCTCGATGCCGATGAGGCCCAGCTCGGTCTTCTCCCGCCAGTCCCACAGGGCGATGCCGCTGTCGCCCCCGGCCACCATGACGTCGCCGTCGGGGGAGAACACCGGGGTGAGCATCTGCGAACCCGGGGCCCGGGGGTGCTCCCGGGCGGCTTCGGCGTACCCGGGGGCGATGTGCTCGGCCAGGTCGCACCGCTCGCGGGAGCCGGGGCGCTCTCCGGGCCCCCCGTCCTCGCCCGGGGACGACACGGTGGCCCAGGTGCCGACCCCGCCGACCAGGGCCAGCGCGGTGGCGGCCGCGCCCGCGGCCAGGAGCCGCCGACGGCGCCGCCGGGTCCGCTCCAGCGCGCTCCTGTCCAGCGGGTGGGCGTACACGGACGACTCCACGGCCTCCCGGTACTCGCGGGCCGTGGCCTCCAGGAGCGCGGCGGCGGGCGGCGGCAGCCAGTCCGCGGCGGAGGCCGCGGGCGGGACCGGGCCGCCCAGCACCTCCAGGACCTCGCCCGTGGTGGGCCGCCGGGCCGGGTCCTTCTCCAGGCAGGCGGTGACCAGCGGCCGCAGGGAGTCGGGCACCCCGGTCAGCACCGGGTCGTGGTGGGTGATCCGGTACAGCACCGCCGACGGGTGGCCCTCGCCGAAGGGGCCGCTGCCGGTGAGGGCGTAGACCAGCACGCCGCCCAGCGCGAACACGTCGGACACGGTCCCGCCGGGCTCGTTCCGCACGTTCTCCGGCGCCATGTACCCGGGGGTGCCGATGATCCGGCCGTCCTCGCCGTGGGCGTCCCCCAGCGCGCCCGCGATGCCGAAGTCGATCACCTGAGGGCCGGACGCGGACACCATCACGTTGCCGGGCTTGAGGTCGCGGTGCACCGTCCCGTCCGCGTGCACCCGGCCCAGCGCCTCGGCGATCCCCCGGCCCAGGAACCGGACCGCCTCCTCGGTGAGCGGGCCGGTGAGCTGCACCAGGTCGTGCAGGGAGGGGCCCATGACGTACTCGGTGGCCATCCACGGCGTCTGCCCGGCCGGATCGGCGTCCAGCACCCGGGGGGTGTAGGGGCCGTGCACGCGGCGGGCCAGGTCCAGTTCGCGGGCGAACCGGCCGCGGAAGTCGGGGTCGTAGGCGTACTCGGCGCGCACCGCCTTGACGGCGGCGACGGTGCCGTCGGGGCCCGTGCCCAGGTAGACGCGGCCCATGCCGCCCACCCCGAGCAGCGCCCGGATCCGGTAGGGGCCGACAGCACGCGGGTCGCCGAGGGTCAGTGGTCGCATGGCGGGCTCCTCAGGTCAGCTCGGCGACGGTGGCGTAGTCGCCGTCGAGGATCAGGATCCGGCCCCCGCCGTCCGCGACGACCGCCAGGTGCTCCCCGTCGGGATGGGCCGCCAGCGGCGCGTACACCGACACGTCGGCGTCGCGCACCAGCTCCCCGGTGGCCGCGTCCCAGACGCTGCCCCGGTCCTCGGCCCACCCGAAGGCGGCGCCGTACAGCAGGCCGCCGTCGTGGGAGTAGCCGAGCCCGGTGACGGAGTCGTGCGCCTCGGACGGGGCGTCCATGGTGCGCAGCACCTCTCCGGTGGCGATGTCGACGGTCCGGACCTCCCCCTCCCGGTTGTGGACCGCCATGGTCCGGCCGTCGGGGGACAGGGCCGCGTAGCCGATCACCCCCTGCTCCCCCGGCAGTGTGTGGACGACCTCGCCGGTCTCCGCGTCCCAGACGGTCACGTCGGAGGGGTCGTCGCCCCAGTCCGTGACGAGGCCCACCAGGTACGCGTCGCCGACGGCGAACTCCAGTTCGCTGAGCGCCCCGTCCACCGGGATCTCCAGGTCGCCGGGGTCCCCGGTCTCCACGTCCCAGATCTGGATGAGCCGGTCGTTGTCCGGGTTCCCGCCCTCCGCGGCCAGCACGGCCACCCGGGACCCGTCGGCGGTGAAGGCCGGCATGTCGTAGAAGCCCCGGCCCTGGTTGTCGTAGCCGATCCGGGTGAGCTCCTCGCCGGTCTCGGCGTCCCACAGCATGACGTACTCGTCGTTGAGGCCGTAGCCGACGGCGGTCAGGCCGTCGGGGCGCAGGTCCGCGGCCTCGGGGGCGGGGGAGTCCAGGGTCCGGACCAGCTCCTGTCCGCGCCAGTCCCAGACCGAGACCCCGGAGATGCCGAAGACGTACAGAGTGTCCCCGTCCTCGGAGAACACCATGTCGTAGATCCAGCCGGCCAACGGGGACTCCCCGCCCTCCGGGGGTTCGGCGGACGGGCTCCCCGACGGGTCGGCGGCGGCCGTGGCGGAGGGGTCCGCCCCCGGCTCCCCGGCCGGCGACCCGCGTTCGGGCAGGGTCAGGGCCAGCGCGGTGCCGCCCAGCAGGACCGCCGCCGCGGCCGCCGCCGACACCGCGGTGATCCGGCGGCGGCGTGTGCGGTCCCGGCCGCCGGGTCCGGACGGGGACCCCGTCCCGGCGCCGGGCACGACGGCCTCCGGTCCGGGCACGACCGCCTCCGGCCCGGGCACGGACGGAGGGGGCGGCGCCATCTCCTCGGTGGTGCGCTCGGCCTCCTCCACGGACCGGGTCCGGTCCCTCCGGAGGTCGATCTGCTCGGTCACCGGCGAGGGCAGCCAGCCGTGCTCGGCGGAGGGCAGCGGCAGCGCCACCAGCCCGGCGAGGATGTCGGCGGCCTCCGGGCGCGCGTCCGGGTCCTTGGCCAGGCAGCGGGCGAGCATGTCGCGCAGCGGCCCCTCCGGGGCGGCCGCCAGGTTCGGCACCCCGGTCATCACGCGCCGCAGCACCCCGCCGACCGGGCCCCCGCCGAAGGGCGGCTCGCCGCTCGCCGCGAACAGCACCGTCCCGGCCAGGGAGAACACGTCGCTCTTGGGGGAGACGCCCTCGCCCACCACCTGCTCGGGCGAGGTGTAGGCGGGGGTGCCGAAGGTCTGCCCGGTGCGGGTCAGCACCGTGCCCTCCACCGCGCGGGCGATGCCGAAGTCGATCACCTGCGGTCCGCGGGGGGACAGCAGCACGTTGCTCGGCTTGAGGTCGCGGTGCATCAGCCCCGCCTCGTGGATGGTCCCCAGCGCCCGGGCCAGGCCCAGGGTGAGGACCAGCAGCGACTCCGGGGGGAACGGCGCGCCGGACAGCACCGCCTCCTTGAGGGTCGGCCCCGGGACGTACTCGGTGGCCATCCACGGCACGTCCGTCTCGGTGTCGGCGTCCACCACGGCGGGGGTGAACGGCCCGCGCACCCGGCCCGCGGTGCGCACCTCGCGGGAGAACCGCTTGCGGAACAGCAGGTCGTGGGCCAGTTCCTCGCGGACCACCTTGAGCGCGGACAGGTGGCCGTCCGGGGTCCGGGCCAGGTAGACCCTGCCCATGCCGCCCTCGCCCAGGCGGGCGAGCAGGCGGTGGGGCCCGATGCGCTGCGGATCGTCGGGGGACAGTGGTCGCACGGCGGACACGTTCCTCACGGGTGCGGGGTACGGGGGCGGAGAGGGTCCTCCGTCAATGTAGCGGTCCCGTGATGAACCGTTCGAGGAGTGCCCGAACCGGGACCCCGGGTGATCACCCGGCCAGCAGGCCCATGAGCGTCATTTCCATGTCGTACACGGCGATATCGCCGGTCTCCTGGCGCACGCCCGCCACCCGCGACCCGTCCGGCGAGATCGCGACGGGGAACAGCGCGGGCGGCGTCCACTGGGTGTCCTCCGGCGCGCCGCTCGCGAAGTCCCACACCGCCATGCCCGCCTCGTCGGTCCCCGGGCCCAGCAGGGCGGCCAGGACCAGGTCCGAGGAGGCGCTGTAGACCACGTCGACGGGGACGCCGTGGCCCTGGTCCGGGACGAACTCGCGCACCTCCCGGTCCGTGCTCGGGTCCACCAGCAGCACCCGGTCGCCGCGGGGCACCAGCACACCCCCGTCCCCGGGGACCACGTCGAACGCGCCCGCCCCCGCACCGCTGCGGTCCCGCACGACGCCGATCCGGTGCTCCCCGGAGGTGCGCCAGGCGACGACCCCGCCGCCGGACTCCCCGGCCGCGACGGTCCGCCCGTCGCGTGTGTACCGCACGTCGGCCAGGGCGCCCGATCCGGAGAGCGAGCCGGTCTCCTCCCAGGACACGGTGTCGTACAGGTGCAGGTAGCCGTGCCCGGGGCCGCCGTCCGTGGCCAGGGCCAGCTCCCCGCCGTCGGGGCTGAACGCCGTCGCCAGCACCTGCCGCTCCGCGGCCACCGTCCGGCTCCGCCCGGTGGCCAGGTCGGTGACCAGGGCGCCCTGCCGGGAGGCCTGGGCCACCAGGCAGCCGTCCGGGCTGAAGGCCGCCGGGGCGGGCGGCAGCAGCGCGCGGTCGTTGGGCAGGTGCGCCACGGCCAGGGAGGAGCGCCAGTCCCAGAGGGTGACCCCGTCGTTGGTGGCCACGGCCAGGGTCGCGCCGTCCGGGGAGAACGACAGCTCCACCAGGGTGTCGGCGGAGAAGTCCACCTGCGGGTCCTCGGGCGGGGGCAGGCTCTCCGCGACGCCGTTGCGCAGGGGGCAGGCCGAGGCGGCGGGCCCGGAGCCGCCCCGCGGGCCGGAGAGCGTGTACACGCCCGCCACCCCGATCAGCAGCAGGACCGCGAGCACCGCGCACAGCCGCAGCAGGACGCGCCCGCGCCGCCGGGGCCCGGGGGCGGCGCTCACGGGGAAGGGGTCGAACCCGGGCCGGGGCAGCGGTCCCAGGACGGGGGCGGCCACGGAGCGGTAGGACTCCTCCGCCCGGGTGACCGCCGCGCGGCTCCGGGGCGGCAGCCAGTCGGGTTCCGGGGGCTCCTCGGGCAGCGGACCGCCCAGCTCGTCCAGCAGCCGCGCCGCCGTCGGCCGGTTCTCCGGGAGCTTGTCCAGGCAGGCTCCGACCAGGTCGCGCAGCGCGTCCGGGAGGCCGGACAGGTCCGGGGGCTCGCGCAGCACCCGGCGGACCACCGCGGCCGGGTCGTCGGCCCCGGACACGGGCCCCGCGTCGAAGGGGGCGCGGCCGGTGGCGGCGAACAACAGGACCGAGCCCAGCGAGAACAGGTCCCCGGCCGGCAGCACGGTGCGCCCGGCCAGGTATTCGGGCGCGGTGTAGGCGGGCGGGCGGGAGTCCCGGAGCGCGGCGGAGTCCGCCAGGGCGCGGCCGATGCCCAGGCCGATCAGCCGCGGCCCGGCGGCGTCCACGAGCACGTGTGCCGGGGACAGGTCGCGGTGGACGCACCCCTGGCCGTGCAGCCGTTCCAGGGCCTCGGCCAGGCCCCGGGCCAGGAGGAGCAGGGAGGACTCGGGCAGGGGGCCGCCGCCGCGGACGAGGTCGCGCAGGCAGGGGCCGGCGACGAAGCCGGTGGCCACCCAGGGGTGTTCCGCGGACAGGTCGTGGCCCAGCAGGGGAGGGGTGAAGCGGCCGCGCACGAGGGAGGCCTCGGCGGCGTCGCGGGCGAAACCGGTGCGGAACCCGGGGTCGGCGGCGAAGTCCCGGCGCACGGCGCGCACCGCGGCGGGGCGGCCGTCGGGGGAGACGCCCAGGTACACGGCGCCCAGATCGCCGGAACCGAGATGGGCGATCAGGCGGAAACCACCGAGGCGGTCGGGCTCGTCGGGGGTGAGGGGGCGCATGGGTCCTCTGGGGGGTCCAGGGGTGGGTGAGGACGCGGTCGGGGCGAGAGGGGTAGGGGACACCTTAGTCCGTTGTCGGCCTCGTTAGGGCACGATTCGGGACCAAGGTCGCCCTTGATGCTGTTTCCCGCGCCTCGTCCGCCTATGCGGCTGATCGTCGCCGATCTCCTGGGGGCTCTGGGGCGGAAGAGAAGAAAGTCCTTGAATGAGTGGACCGCCCCGGTATCGCGGCGAGGCGGGCCCGGGCCGGTGGGCCTCCGGGGCGGTTCGGGGTGCCGTGCCGGGTCGGCGGTGTGCCCGCCGCCGGGGAGGCCGGGTGGGCCCGGGGCCTTGTGGGCACTCGGGGTGGCCCGGGGTGTGCCGCGCCGGGACGTCGGTGGGCACACCGCCGGGGAGGCCGAGCCCCAAAGGGCGGACGGGCGGGGCCGCGGGCGGCCGTGTGGCGGGCGCCGGGGGAACAGCACGACGGCCGACCCACCGTGCGGTGGGTCGGCCGTGGAAGTCCTAGGGGGCGCGGTGCGCCCTGCCGTGGCTCACCCCGTGTCCGCCGGGCGCGGGCCCGGGCGCGGGGGAGGGGCGGCGGTCAGGCGGCGACCGGCTGGGAGCGGTACGACGGCTCCGGGGGGAGGGCGACCGGGTTGAGCTTCTCGGCGGCGCCGACCGGGTCGCTGGCCGGGTGCGACATGGTGCCGCCCTGGAAGAGGTCGTTCCAGAAGAAACGGCCGTCGCGGCACCACACGTTGACGTCGTGCTTCACCGACATGACGGCCATGTCCGAGGTCCCGGACCAGTAGAACTGGCGGGAGGTGGAGGCGGAGAGTTCGCCCAGCAGGGCCGTGATCGCGCGCTGTGCGCAGAAGGCGTGGCGGGGCTTGTGCTTGACCCGTCTGGCAAGTGCCGACTTCACCCGGGAGGCCCGGGGGTTGTTCAGTCGCCAGTGACTCAAGGTCGTCTCCAGTGTCTCGGTTGCCGCGGTCATGGCCTGTGTGGCGGTTGCGGCCACGTCGCCGCGGTTCGAGGTCCGCCGTCCCGTCCTGGGGCGTTGACGGCTTCCCTCCACAAAGTTGGTGAGGTTCAGAGGTTGTCGTTACCTCGTAGTTATTCTTTGCGTTCCGGATGCTAGCAGCACCTCACCCCCGGCAGTCGAGAGTTCTGAGAGTGACCAATGTCACATTTAACGAAAGGGTCTCGACCACGTGTCGTATGAGACATGCAGGTCAGGCCATGTTTTTCGAACAAGTCATCGAGGCGCGGGATGACGATTACTCATCGGTAATCCCGGGTCGCCTGTCGGGAGAGTCACCCGGTTCCGGGACTCCTGGTGCGCCGACCATCGCTCTGTGTCACTTTGCCCGGCTTGCATGTCCTTGACCCTTGGACCGGCCGCCTTTGCCCCGTCCGGGGGATGTGGCGCCTTTCGCCGGGATGGCGGCCGACCGCCGACGGCGCGGCGTTCCGGGACCGTCCGCACCCCCGGTGTGGGGACGGGCCGCCGCACTGGAGGAGACTGGAATGGTCAGACCTCTACGAGAGAAGTGCCCGTGACCCAGACTCAGACATCCGGTGACAGGACGAAGGAGACGACCGTTCCCGCAGAGCCCTCGGGCGGTGCCCGCGCCTGGGTGGTGTGGGGCGTCGCCGTGATCGGTTACTTCCTGGCGATGGTCCACCGCAACGGCCTGGGCGTGGCCGCCCTGGAGGCGCAGGCGCGCTTCGACGTCGGGCCCGCGGTGCTCTCGCTGCTGCCGATGCTCCAGCTCCTCGTCTACGTCCTGCTCCAGGTGCCCACGGGTCTGCTCGCGGACCGCCTCGGCCCCCGCTTCACCCTCGTCATCGGCATGGTCGCGATGGCGATCGGCTCCTGCCTGTTCGCGCTGGCCCCGGGTATCGAGGCCGCGATCGCCGGGCGCTTCCTCATCGGGCTGGGCGACGCCCTGGTCTTCCTCAACGTCATCCGCCTGGCCGCGCTGTGGTTCCCGCGCTCCCGCTACGCCCTCGTCAGCGGGCTGACGGGCGTGGTCGGCGGCACCGGCCAGGTCGCCAGTGCCGCGCCCCTGGCCTGGGCGCTGGGCGGGGTCGGCTGGGTCGCGGCGTTCCTCACCACCACCGGGCTCACCCTGCTGGTCGCGCTGCTCGTCCTGGCGGTCGTGCGCGACCGCCCGGAGGGCGCGGCCGGGCACTCCACCGTCATCGACCCCATCCCCGTGTGGGCGGCGCTCAAGGAGGCGCTGTCCGCGCGCGGGCCGCGCATCGGCATGGCGCACCACGCGGCGATCATGGCGCCCTTCACGATGATGATGGTGCTGTGGGGCTACCCCTTCCTCGTCACCGGGCTGGGACTGGCCGAGGGCACCGCCGCCCTCACCCTCACCGCGCTGGCCGCCGGGGCGCTGTGGACGGCCCCGCTGGTGGGCGTGCTGGTCGGCCGCAGGCCGGCGCTGCGCGGAGGGCTGGCCCTCACCCTGGTCTCCGTCATCGGCCTGGGCCTCGTGCTGCTGGTCGCCTGGCCCGGCGGGGTGCCCACGGGGGTCGGCCTGGCGGTCATGGCGGTGTGCGCGGTCGGGCAGACGCTGGCGCCCACCATCTCCTTCGACTACGCGCGCGACGGGATCCCCGCCGGGCGCACCGGGGTCGCCTCCGGGCTGGTCAACATGAGCGGGTTCACCACGGCGGTGGCGTGCACCGTGGCGGCCGGGGCGATCCTCCAGGCGCTGCCGCCGGGGCCGGACGCGTTCCGCCTGGCGTTCCTGCCGATCTGCGCGACGACGCTGCTGTCGGGCGGCGTGCTCGCCGCCCTCGTCCTGCGCCGCCGCTGAGGGCGGCCGGGGCGCGCGGGGAAAGCGCGTGCGCGGGACGCCGGGGGCGGAGAGGATGTCCGTCATGCTCGCCTTCTACGACGCGCACGTGCGCGCCCTGCCCGACCCCCTGCCCGCCGGTGTCACCGCCGAACACGACGGGCCGCTGGTGCGGCTCCTCGGCGGCCACCGGGGGTTCGTGGCCGCTCCCGCCGACCTCCGGGTGGACGGGGCCGACCTGGACCGGCTCATCGCCCGCCAGCGGGACCGCTTCGCCGGGCTCGGGCAGGCGGTGGAGTGGAAGACCCACGGCCACGACCTGCCCGCCGACCTGACCGGCCGGCTGCGCGCCGCGGGGTTCGAGCCGGAGGAAGAGGAGACGGTCATGATCGCCCCGGCGGAGGATGTCGCCGCCGAGCCCGTGCCGCCCGAGGGGGTCGTGCTGCGCCGGGTGGAGGAGCGGGCCGACCTGGAGCGCATCGCCGCCTTCCAGGGCCGCGTGTGGGGGGACGACCGGTCCTGGGTGGCGGACGACCTCGCCGCGCAGCTCGCCGCGAACCCCCGGGGCACCGTCGTCCTGGTGGCGGAGGCCGGGGAGGAGGTCGTGTGCGCCGCGCGCCTGGAGGCCCGCCCGGAGGAGGGGCACGCGGGCCTGTGGGGCGGCTCCACGCTCCCGGAGTGGCGCGGCCGGGGGATCTACCGGGCGACCGTCGCCGAGCGCGCCCGCCTGGCGGTCGCCATGGGCGTCCGCTACCTCCAGGTCGACGCCTCCCCCGACAGCGCCCCCATCCTGCGCCGCCTGGGCTTCACCGCCGTCACCACCACGACCCCCTACGTCTGGACGCCCCCGGCCGCCGACGGCCGGTAGGAGGGCACGGCGCCGAGGCGTGGCGGGGCCGCGGGAAGGTCGGCGGGATGGCGGAGGATGGGCGCATGACGTCACCACAGCACCACCGCATCGACTACATCGAGCTCCCGGCCGACGACCTGGAGGCCTCCAAGCGCTTCTACGCCGAGGCGTTCGGGTGGGGGTTCAACGACTACGGCCCGAACTACGCGGGCATCCGGGGGCCCGGCGACCGGGAGGTCGGCGGGCTCAACCCGCAGGGGAGCGGACACCGCGGCGGCGGCCCCCTGGTGCTGCTGTTCTCCGACGACCTGGACGCCACGGCCGCGGCGGTCGAGCGCGCGGGAGGCCGCATCCTGGCGGGCCCCTACGCCTTCCCCGGCGGGCGGCGCTTCCACTTCGCCGACCCCGCGGGCAACGAACTCGGCGTCTGGGCCGAGTCCTAGACCAGGCCGGCGGCGCGTAGCGACGCCAGGGCGCGGTCGGGGTCCAGGGCGGGGTCGTCCCCGCCCCGCAGGGCCCCGGCCAGCGCCCGCACGGCCGCCTCGTCCGCGGTCCCCCGCTCCAGGCGGTCGAGGAAGGCCAGGACGGCCTCCTCGGACTCCCGGCCCTCGACCGGCGTCTGCGCGAGCACCCCCTCGGGGCCGCCGCCCGCCCAGGGCACCGACATGGCCAGCCCGTCGTCCTCGAGGTCGTCCGGGTAGGGCGCCCGCGCCCAGGCGCCGTCCTGCCACCAGTACAGGTAGCCGATGGTCATCCCGGCCGCCTCGTGCCTCAGCTCGTCCCACGGCAGCCACTCCGGGCCCCCGGCGAGGAAGTCCACCGGGTCGTCCCGCAGGTGCCCGTGGCTGCCGTCGGCGTCCTGGCCCCAGAAGAACGCGCGCCCGTCCGGCCGGCGGCCCAGGGACCACCACCAGGAGCCCCCGCCCCCGTCGGGGCACAACACCTCGTCCCCGTCGAAGGTGATGTCCGCGTCGAACAGGTGCAGCAGCACGGCGCGCGCCCACAGGCGGTCGGCCGGCAGCAGGTCCTCGGGCAGGCTCGGTCGGTGCATGCCGGGACTCTAGCGGGTCCCGACGACGCGGAAGGGGGCGGGGCCGTGCGGCCCCGGGGCTCAGGAGGGTCCGGCGATCCTCGCCAGCCCGCGCAGGCCCTCCAGGACCTCGGCCGCGGTCGGGGCGTTCTCCGGATCGCTGAGGCTCTGGATCATCACCCCCGTCATGAGCGCGGTCTGGGCCATGCCGAGCGTGCGGGCGCTGCGGTCCGTGACCTCCTCCTCCGGTGTGCTCAGCAGTATCGCCGCCATACCGCGCCACCCCTGGCCCACGCCCTCCGTCAGCTGCGCGCGGAGCGCGGGCTGGCGCCGCGCCTGGAGGAACAGCTCCACACTGGCGGTCCACAGGTCCGGGTGCTCGGCGAACTGCCCGACGAGCCGCTCCCACATCCGCTCGAACCCCTGCGCGTCGTCCCCGCCCCCGGGCGAGAGGGCGCGGCCGAGCTCGTCGCCCCACTCGTCGAGGAGCGCGAACAGCGCCTGGCCGAGCAGGGTCTCCCGGGACCCGTAGTGGTAGCCGATCGCGGCCGTGCTCACCCCGGCCGCGGCGGCGATGTCGCGCACGCTCGTGCGGTCGTACCCCTTCTCGCGCAGGCACCTCTTGGCCCCGGCGAGCAGATCTTCGCGGTTACCCATGGCGGTGACCCTACCAAGTTCTTGCTCGATCGAGTCACGCGATCGTTTTGCGCACTTGTTTTGCACGATCGTGTTGCGCGATCGTGCAAATTCTTGTTACGGTCCCTCCATCAGCCGGTCGACGAGGAGGAAACCGTGAAGAAGTTCTGGTCCGCGGGTCTGGGGATCACGCTGCTGGCGGCGACCGCCTGCGCCCCGGCGGCCGCGGTGTCGGACGCAGTGGACCCCGCGGTCGTGGTCACGGCCCAGGGCGCGGTGCGGGGGGAGGCCGACGGGGCGGTGCGGTCCTTCCAGGGGATCCCCTACGCCGAGGCCGACCGGTTCGAGGCCCCCCGCCCCGCCGCGGGCTGGGACGGTGTGCGGGACGCCACCGAGCCCGGGGAGCCGTGCGCGCAGCCCGCCGGGTACCCGATCGGCGAGTACAGCACCGAGGAGGACTGCCTCGACCTCAATGTCACCACTCCGGCCGGTGCGGAGGACGGCCTGCCGGTGATCGTCTGGATCCACGGCGGCAGCATGATGTTCGGCATGGGCGACCTGTACGGCCCCGACCGGCTCGCGGCCGGCGGCGCCGTGGTGGTGTCGATGAACTACCGCCTGGGCGTCACCTCCTTCCTCACCCACCCCGACCTGCCCGAGTCGGGCGCCCTCGCGCTGGACGACCAGCGGGCCGCCCTGCGCTGGGTGCGGGAGAACATCGCGGCCTTCGGCGGCGACCCGGGCAACGTGACGGTCATGGGCCAGTCCGGCGGCGGCCTCGGCATCTGCGGGCACCTCGTGTCCCCGGAGTCCGAGGGGCTCTTCCAGCGGGCGATCGTCCAGAGTGCGCCCTGCTCCGCGCCGGGTGCCGCCTCCCGGGACCGCGGGACGGCCGAGGCGGAGGGCGCCGAAGTGATCGACGCGGTCGGGTGCGCGGACGCCGGGGACGTGGCGGCGTGCCTGCGGGAGGTGCCGATCGGGGAACTGGTGGAGGCTTACGGCCCGTGGCGGGAACCGCGCCCGGTCAGCGGGACGCCCGCGCTGCCGCTCCCGGTCGACGAGGCGCTGGAGGCGGGGCGGTTCCATCGGGTCCCCGTCCTGATCGGGGTCAACCACGACGAGGAGAACGGCATGGTGCTCGGCACGGAGCTGGCGTCCGGTGCCCCCATGGCGGACGGGGAGTACGAGCCCGCGGTGAGGGAGGCCTACGGCGACGACGCCGACGCCGTCCTCCGGCGCTACCCGCGGGGCGACGCCGCGGGACCGAGCCTGGCACGGGTGCGGACCGACTCCGTCTGGTCGGTGCCGACCCTGGACACCGCCCGGGCGCTCTCGCGCCGGACCGACGTGCGGATGTACGAGTTCGCCGAGCGGGGGACCCCGTGGTTCGCGGGCTACGACGAGCCGAGCTTCCCGGCCGACTCCCAGCACATGGCCGAGCTGCCCTACATCTTCGACCTGGAGCTGTTCCAGGGGCTCACCCCCGCGCAGGCCGCGTTCGGCGACCGCCTGATCGGGGCCTGGACGCGCTTCGCCGCCACGGGCGACCCCTCCGGCGGCGGTGAGGCGGAGTGGGACCGGCTGCGCGACGACCGCGGCCCGGCCGGCTGGTACGTGCAGTCCCTCGACTCGGGGGAGTGGGGGCGCGCCGACTTCGCCCGGGAGCACGGCTACGGCTTCTGGAGCCGCCTCGGGGGCTGAGGGCCGCCGGGACCGGAACGCGGAAGGGGGCGGGGCCGTGCGGCCCCGCCCCCTTCGCGGTGGCGGTTTCGGTTCCGGGTCCGGGCCTAGAAGGCGGACTCGGGGACCTCCATGAGGTCGTTGGTGACGTTCTCCGCGATACGGCGCTCGGCGGCGATGCGCGGCAGGAACTGGTCGGCGAAGAAGCGCGCGGCGGCGATCTTGCCGGTGTAGAAGTCCTTGTCGTCGCCCTGGGCGCCGTCGATCCTGTTCAGCGCGACCTCGGCCTGGCGCAGCAGCAGCCAGCCCAGGACCACGTCGCCGAAGGCCATGAGCAGGCGGACCGAGTTGAGGCCCACCTTGTACAGCTCGCGCGGGTTCTCGGCGGAGCCCATCGCGTGGCCGACCATGACCTCGACGATCTTCTCGACGTTCTCGGTCGCCTCGAGGAGCAGCTTGCGCTCCTCCTTGAGCTGCCCGTTGCCCGCCTCGCTGTTGGCGAAGGCCTTGATCTCGCCCGCGAGGGTGCCCAGCGCCTGGCCGCCGTTCTTCAGGATCTTGCGGAAGAAGAAGTCCTGGGCCTGGATGGCGGTGGTGCCCTCGTAGAGGGTGTCGATCTTGGCGTCGCGGATGTACTGCTCGATCGGGTACTCCTGCAGGAAGCCGGAGCCGCCCAGGGTCTGCAGCGACTCGGCCAGCAGCGCGTAGGAGCGCTCGGAGCCGACACCCTTGACGATCGGGAGCAGGAGGTCGTTCATGGCCTCCAGCGCGGAGTGGTCCTCGCCCTTGGCCTTGGCGATCTGGATGGCGTCCTGCTGCGTGGCCGTCAGCGTGACCAGGGCGCGCATGGCCTCCACGTAGGACTTCTGCGTCATGAGGCTGCGGCGCACGTCCGGGTGGTGGGTGATGGTGACCTTCGGGGAGTCCTTGGCGCCGGCGAGGTCGTTGCCCTGCACGCGCTCCTTGGCGTACTCCAGGGCGTTGAGGTAGCCGGTGGACAGGGTGGCGATCGCCTTCGTCCCGACCATCATGCGCGCGTACTCGATGATGAGGAACATCTGGCGGATGCCGTCGTGCTTGTCGCCGACGAGGTAGCCGATGGCGGGGTGCTTGTCGCCGAAGGTCAGCTCGCAGGTGGTGGAGGCCTTCAGGCCCATCTTGTGCTCGACGTTGGTCACGTAGGCGCCGTTGCGCTCACCGAGGGAGCCGTCCTCGTTGACCAGGTACTTGGGGACGAGGAAGAGCGAGAGGCCCTTGGTGCCGGGGCCCGCGCCCTCGGGGCGCGCCAGTACCAGGTGGAAGATGTTCTCGGTCATGTCCTGCTCGGCCGAGGTGATGAAGCGCTTCACGCCCTCGATGTGCCAGGTGCCGTCGCCCTGGTCGGTGGCCTTGGTGCGGCCGGCGCCGACGTCGGAGCCCGCGTCGGGCTCGGTCAGCACCATGGTGGCGCCCCAGCCACGCTCGATGGCGAGCCTCGCGAACTCCTTCTGCTTCTCGTTGCCCTCGGAGTAGAGGATGCTCGCGAAGCCCGGACCAGCGGAGTACATGTGGATGGACGGGTTGGCGCCCAGGATCAGCTCGGCCGCGGCCCACACGAGGGAACGGGGCGCGCCGAGGCCGTCGAGCTCCTGCGGGAGGTCGAGGTTGTACCAGCCGGCGTCCATGTAGGCCTGGTACGACTTCTTCAGGCTCTCGGGGATCCGGACGGTGTTGGTCTTGGGGTCGAAGACCGGGGGGTTGCGGTCCGCGTCCTCGAACGACTCGGCGACGACGCCGGTCGCGAGGCGGTTGACCTCGTCCAGGATCGTCCGCGCGGTCTCCTCGTCCAGCTCCTCGAACGGGCCCTGGCCCAGGATGTCCTGGCGGTTGAACAGCTCGAAGAGGTTGAACTGGATGTCGCGCAGGTTGCTCTTGTAATGCGTCATGGACAGCTCCGCTGTGTCCCTGGCCGCGGTGTCTGTACACGCGGATCTACCGACTAGTAACAAGTCAATGTTACTACCGAGTAGCGCTCTGCGCCAGTAGGGAGAGGAGGCTGTGTCCCGTCGGACAGGGAGATGTGGCGAAACGCCTGGTGGAACGGGGCGGGCCGGACGGCCGGGGAGCGGTCGGGCGCCCCCGCCGGCGTGCGGCCCTCAGACGGCGCCCCCTCCGCCCACCGGGACCAGGGTCAGCACCACCCGGTCGATCCCGTCCAGGTGCAGCAGCGTGTGCGCCGCGTCGTCGGCGAACCCCGAGATCACCAGGCTGCGCAGCCCCAGGGCGGTCGCGCACAGCGTCACGTTCTGCGCGATGTGCCCCGCCTCCTGGAACAGCAGCCGCAGCGCCCGCTGCCCGTACCCCGCCCGCAGCCGGCCGACGTCGCCGACCAGGAACACGAACGCGCCCGCGCTCGCCGTCACCATGCCGGGCATCCCGTCCGCCGACGGGCGCAGGAAGGGGGACAGCGCCGTCAGCCGCTCCACCGGCACCGGCCCGTCCGCCCGCACCAGCGCGTGCCCCTGCGGCCGGTAGCGGTAGGTGCCCGGCTCCAGGCCCGCCACGTCCCGCACCACCGCCCACACCTCGGTCGCGTACGCCCCGCCCGGGCTGGGGTGGTTGCGCGGCGGCCGGTGCCGCCCCGGCTCCCCGGCGCGTTCGGCGCTGATCCCGGCGGCGTGTCCCAGCAGCGACGACAGCTCCGCCAGCGTCGGCCCGGGCCCGTAGCCGCCGTGCGCGCTGGACCTGCGGGCCAGCACCTCGCCCAGCGGGGCGGTGAGCGGCGGCGGGGGAGGCAGCTCCGTGACGGGCGCCCAGGGGAAGGGGTCGTCGGCCGCGGGCCGTCCGTCGGGGGTGGCGGGCGACGGGCGGGCCTCCGCCGGATCGGCCGGGGGCGGGACCGGCCGGGGCAGCTGCGCCGTGGCGATGGCCTCGGCCCGGTACTTGGAGGCCTCCGCGTAGACCCGGTCCGGGGCGGCCGCCCCGTCCGCGAAGTAGTCCGGGGCCGCCTCCCAGCGCGGGTACGCCAGCGACACCAGCCAGACGATCCGCCGCTCGTCGTCGATGTCCAGCCCCAGCCGGTTGTGGTGCATGTGCAGCAGCGACCACACGATCCGGGTGAGGTCGTTGGCCAGCGGCCGCCCGGCGTGCAGCGCCCGCAGCCGGTCCACGGTCTCCCCGAGCGCCCGCGTCCACAGGTGGTGGGTGCTGCCGCCCTCCTGCGACACCAGCCGCTCCAGCACCGAACGCCGTTGCAGCCACTTGGCCGGGGCGGAGTGGAACAGCCGCTCCGCCTCCAGCCGGGGGGTGTCGCCGCCCCGCGCCACCTCCGCCGAGAAGTCCCAGGCGGCGTGGTAGCCGCGGGCCTGGCGCACCGCCTCCACGTCGCCCAGCCCCAGCACCCCGAACGCCAGCGACACCATGTCGGCGGCGACCGCCTGCCGCTGCCCGGCCCGGGGCGCGGCCCGCAGCACCGCCAGGGCGACGGCGGTGCTCGCGCAGAAGAAGTCCTCGCACACCTCCAGCGCGTCCGGGCCGCCGTAGCGCTCGGTCTCCGGCTCGTAGACCGCGTCGGCGACCTCGCCGTCGGCGTGCCAGTCGGAGTGGTCGGCCTGCGGCAGCCCCCGGTAGTAGGTGTCCGGGGCCAGTTCCAGGGCCGCGGCGGAGGTGCGGGCGGCCGCCGTGCGCATCCGGGCGGCGAACCCGCGCACCGCGTCGGGGTCGCCGTCCAGGAACCGCACCCGCAGGTGCGGGCCGCCCGCCCAGTAGCGGATGAAGAACCACGCCTTGGCGCCCCCGTCCGAGACCAGGGCGTCGGCGGCCGGGGCCAGGTGTTCGAGCAGGAACGCGTCGATGTCCTCGCGGCTGCGGTGGAGGTGGACGTACACGGCGGACCAGGTGCGGCTCATCGGGGTCCTTCGGGCTCGCGGCGAACGGGGGAGGGGGCCGGGTCAGAGCAGGAGGGCGCGCGTAGCGCTTCCGTTGAGGGTGGTGGGGGGTGACGGGTCGGGGAGGACGGCGTCCACGGGCAGGTCCAGGTAGGCGCCGCGCTCGGCGCGCACCCACAGCTGGTAGGCGGGGGTCGTGTCGGGGCCCAGCCCGAGCACGGCCGCCCATTCGGACTCCGTGTAGTTGCGCATGGGCCGGGCGCACAGCCCGCTCCCCGCGGCGGCCAGGCAGCCCCACTGGGTGATCCAGCCGAGCAGGGGGTGCAGGGCGGTCTGGGCGCGGTCGCCGAACGCCCGCGCCCACGGCCCGAAGTCCGCGGACAGGGTGTACCCCAGCGAGGAGGAGGCGTTGGTGTCCCCGGTGCGCGGCACCGGACGGTCGGGGCCGGTGCCGCCGCCGGGGTACAGCTCGGCGGCGACCCGGTCGTCGACCCGGTCCCCGGCGAGCACGACCCGGTCCAGCCGCAGGGTGCCCGCGGGAGCGGCCGGGACCGCGGCGGCCAGCGCCGCCGCCAGGGCGGCGGTGACGCCGGCGCCGTCCTCGGGGGACACGTACGCGCTGGTGACCAGGTTGGCGGTGGACACCCCGCTGGTCCGCGCGTCGAGCCAGTCCCGCAGGCCCGTCCCCGCCGCGGCGCGCGCCGCCACCGCCGCGACCCGGGCGAGGGCCCCGGCGCCGACCTCCACCGCCCCGGCGGCACCCGCCGGTCCGGCCGCCGGCCGGGCCTCCGGGACGGCCGCCGCGTCGTCGGCGGCCCCGGTCGTTCCTCCGGCCTCCGCACCGGGCTCGGTCGTGAGCAGGGCGCAGGGGACGAAGCCCTCGGGCACCGGGACCCCCGCGGGGGCGAACAGGGTGCGGGGGGCCAGCCCGGCGCGGGTCAGCGCCAGGCCCAGGGTCGCGGCCAGGTGGCCGCCCTCCAGCAGCGCCAGCGACGGCCGCAGCCGCCCGTACTCGGGCGGGTAGCGCCGGTGGTCCACCGCCACCGCGACCCGCGCCCCGGCCAGGGCGGCCTCCAGGTCGTCGGGCACCGGTGACCCGGCCCAGGGGTGCAGGGCGCAGGTGCGCGGGTCCATCCGCAGGCACCACCCCCCGCCCCCGGCGGGCAGCAGGAAGACGTCGGCGCCGAACAGCCCGCGCGGCGACGGGTAGGCGCGGTGCACCGGGTAGCGGTCGGCCGGGGAGACCCGGCGCACCCGCACCGCCTCCGCGCAGGCCGCCGCCAGGCGCGCCCCCGGGGACCAGCCGCCCCCGATCGCGGGCCCCGCGGCGTCCGCCGCGCGCAGCGCGGCCAGCGCTCCCCGCGCCGGCTCCGGCAGCGGCGCACCGGCCGCCGTCCGCAGCGCCGGATCGCCCAGCGTCCGGCCGAAGAACAGGGTCCGCACCGGTTCCACGTCCTTGTCGTGGGACTGCGCGTGGAACGCCGCCAGCGCCCGCGCCTCCTGCGCGGCCGTCACGGGAACGGGTGCGGGACCGGGTACATCTCGCCGGGTCGCTCCCACGGGACACCTCCCTCGAACAGGTCGGACGCCCGGGCCAGCCGTTCCAGGCCGCGCGTCCTGCGGTGGGTGTGGCCGAACGTCATCGGCAGCGCCCCCGGCACGATCACCTTGACCGACCGCACCCCGGCGGCCTCCGTGTACGGGGCGCTGCTCTGGTCCACGACGACCACGTCCAGGTCCAGGCCGTGCAGCACCGCCAGGCGCTCGCGCAGCACCGCGCCCAGGTCGGCTCCAGCGAACGAGGACGGCCCGCGGGCCGCGAACTCCTCCGCCGGCACCGTCCCGGACGGGTGCTCCAGGAACTCCCAGTGCGGACGGGCCTCCCACAGCCCGTGCATACCGGTGTGGTCCTCCAGGGTTCTGACCAGCGTGAAGTCGTCCAGCATCGGGCGGCACCGCTCCACGCTCACCGACTCCCGCATGCGCACCCACTTGGGGTACATGAGCGCGTTGGTGGCGGTCTCCTCCACCGCCGCCATCAGCGCCCGGTGCGGGTCGGCATGGGTGCCGGTGGCCAGGCTCATCGCGGGCGCCAGCCCGGAGCGCACCGCCTCCTCGGGGGCGGTCACCGTCGCGAGCGCGGTGGGCACACCCAGGTCGGAGGTGGCGTCCAGGACGCGCAGCCGCAGGCCACGCTCGGCGAGCAGGTCCAGCAGGTGCGCCAGCCCGGGGTGGTCCGCGGTGTCGACCTCGCGCAGCCGGGTCCGCGAGTACCAGGCGAGCAGGAAGGCGTCGCGCTCGATCACCTCGAACAGCCCGTACAGGACGGCCTCGGCGAGGTCGCCGCCGACGGCGCAGCCGTTGGACGACTCGTACAGGAAGCGGGTGTCGGCGGTGCCCGCGTGCCAGAACGCCACGTGCTCGGGGACCAGCACCGGGCGGCGCTCCCGGGTGGACCACCCCCAGACCCAGTGGGTGGGGGTGTGGGGGGTGTAGGGGACCGGGTCGAAGGCGGGATGGCTGTACCACTCGGGTTCGTGGAGCCCGAGCCGGGCGGGGTCGATGGCGTCCCCGGCCAGCGCGGCGTAGGAGCCCCACACGCGGGGCGCGCCGGTGTGGCGGTGGCCGCCGGTGACGCGCTCGACGCCCTCCAGCAGGGCGGGGACCTCGCTGTCGGTGAACCGGGTGGAGCGGCCGTAGCCGCCCTCCCGCCGGGTATGGCCGGGGGCGACGGTCTCGCAGGTGACCAGGGACAGGGGGGACTCCTCGTCCCGGTACAGGTGGGCGGCGGGGCCGAACCGGAAGTCCAGCAGCCGCTCGCGCAGCGCCTCGCGGTCCATCCGCCGCACCCGCAGCGCGTGCCCGGGGACCGGGCGCGGGGCGTCGAGGTCCAGCCCGCCGGGCACGCCCAGGCCCTCCCCGCCCGGGAAGCAGCGGGCGCACCGCGGGTGGGGGACGAAGGTGTGCCGGGTGACCTCGCCGGTGCGGCAGTCCAGCGCCCACAGCGCCCGCCGCAGGGCGTCGGGGTCGGCCGCCGCCGCCCGGACCAGGGCGGCCCAGGCGTCCTCCCACAGGGGGAGGAGCTCGGGCTCGCCGCCCTCGGGGCAGGAGTCGCCCTCCAGGTCGCGCCGCCACAGCCCCGCGCACCGGGAGCACCCGGTCCCGTCGCCGACCCACGGCCCGACGACGGCCAGTCCGCCGCTCATCCCCAGGTGCAGCACCCCGTCTCCGGCCGCCAGGGTGAGGGGCTCCGCCAGTGTCGCCCCCGCCGGTGAGGGGATTGGGGTGGTCACGTCCATACGGCCACCGCCGAGTGCACGCCGTGGGCGGCCCAGGGGGCCGCGCCGCCGGGGGCGGCCACCTGGACGCGGCCGCTGTGGGCGGCCCAGGCGGCCAGGGAGGCGGCCGCCTCGGGGGTGCGGGCGGCGTGGGCCGCCAGGCCGGGCAGGTCCTCGCCCTGGACGGCGGCGACGGCGCGGAGCAGCGCCTCGCGCAGCGCCGCGTCCGGGTCGGCCGCCGCACCGGAGGCGAGCACCGCGGGTTCGGAGGTCCCGGCGGCGCGGACCTCGGCCCGCCACAGCCCGGCGCCCTCCAGTTCGTGGAAGCGGACGGTCGCGGCCACACCCGCTCGCAGCGTGAGCGCCGCCCACAGGCGACGGGCGGCCGCGGACATCGGACCCGGCGGGTCGACCTCCTTCCACGGCACCCCCGCGCGCAGCACCAGGTCGCCGACCGCGTCGCCGACCGCCTCGGCACGCGTCGACCCCAGGCCGCGGCCAGTGTCCCCGGGGGCGGACCCCCAGGCCACCGCGTGCAGCGAGCCGATCAGCGCGTCCAGCCGGGCCTGGGCGGTGGTGGTGCCGCAGCCGCTCGCCCCCCGGCGTCCGGTGCGGGCCAGTCCCACCGGGAGCTGGGGCAGGTCGCCCGGCGCGGGCTCGCCCACCGGGCCGAACACCCGGTCCCACAGGGACGCGAGCGCGTCCAGCCGGTCGGTGGTCAGCGGCGCGGGCTCCGGCGCCGCCGGGAAGTCCTCGGTGCGCCCGGCGTCCAGCGGCGGCAGCAGCGGCAGCCGGTGGGGCTCGGAGACCAGTTCGTCGGTGGTCACCAGGAACTCCGGGCTCGCCGCCCCCGCCGCCCCCTCCGTCACCCGGGCCACATGCGCCACCACGGCCAGCGCCAGCTGCGCCGCCACCAGCGTGCGCGCCGCCTCCGAGCCCGGCGCGCCCGGGTCGGCCCCCGCGGGCTCGTCCAGCGCCGCGGCCCAGGCGCGCAGCGCGGCGAGCGCCTCCGGGGAGGCCGGGGCGTCGCGCGGCCCCGCCGCCCACACCCCGCGTTCGGCGATGATCACGTGCAGGGCCTCCGGGTGCCCCGGCACGGCGGACCGGACGGCGGCCAGCACCCCCGGTTCCGGCGGCCCGGTGTCGGCGGACACGTCGCGGAACCCCGCCCGGCCCAGGGCGCGGCGCACCGCGGCCTCCACCGGGACCGACTCGGCGCGCACCCGCACCGCCGTGCCCCCCAGCGCCCGCAGCGCCGCGAACGGCCGCGAGGTCAGCGCCTCCAGGTGCGGGTAGGCGGCCTGCTCCGTCTCCTCCAGCTCATGCTCCTCCTCGGCCTCGCGCAGGAACCCGTGCTCCTCCAGCTGGTCGAGGACGCCGGTCAGCACCGGCCGCCCCTTCTCGGGGAACCCGCCGACCAGCGCCTCCCGGGTGAACCCCGAGCGCAGCACCGGCTCCAGCGCCCGCCACACCGCGTCCGCCGGGGCGCCGCGCAGCACCACCGCGGTCGCGCCCATGCTGACGGCGACCCCCTCGGCGGCCAGCGACCGGGCCCGCACGGCCCTCTTCAACCGCAGCATCGGCTCAGGCACCGCCCCTCCACGGCAGGGTCGGCTTCAGCCCCGGGTCGCCCTGCTGGTGCTCCACCACCCGGCGCACCGTCTCCTCCCAGGTCTCGCCCACCACCTCCTGGGCGGCCTCGGTGAACAGGTACGCGATCGAGTACCGCTGGATCGGGGTCACCCCCATCAGCGGCAGCAGGTCGAAGAAGCAGTTGATGAGGAACCGGAACGCCGCGAACCCGTACCCGTCCCCCAGCCGCGTGAAGTCCAGCTTGCGGAACTCCCGGTGGAAGTCGCTGTAGGACCGCTCGTCCGACCCGCTCCACCGCACCCGCACGTCGTCGCCGAACCGCGACGCCGCGGTCAGCCGGTCCTGGTGGGGGTAGGGCAGGATGTGGTCCCGCCGCGCCAGCTCCACCGCCTCGGGCAGCCACCGCCGCGTCCACTCCAGCCAGCCCGGTGCCGACGGGTCGGCGGCCCGCCCCTCGTGGATCGGGGCCAGCAGCGCCACCAGCTCCCCGCGCTGGGACCGGTAGGACTCC
Source organism: Nocardiopsis sp. MT53 (assembly GCF_019598965.1). NCBI lineage: Bacteria > Bacillati > Actinomycetota > Actinomycetes > Streptosporangiales > Nocardiopsidaceae > Nocardiopsis > Nocardiopsis sp. MT53. Next base: position 2,500,708 of record NZ_CP080599.1, read on the forward strand.
GCCAGCCGCGCCTGCGCGGTCCCGTCCGGGTCCGACCAGTGGAAGTACTCCTTCCAATGGGACAGGAACGCCTGGTACCCCGACCGCAGGCCCCACTCGGGGTACTGCGACGCGATGGCCCCCATCCCCGCGAACACGTGCGCGAACACGCCCGTCCCGTCCACCCGGTCGGCGACCAGCCCCAGCCCGTCGGTGAGCACCCGCCCCTTGAGCGCGATCGCCTCCGGCCCGCGCAGGAACGTGTCCACCGGGTCGCCGTCCAGCCGCAGCACCGAGTTGTCCGGCTCCAGCGGCGTGTAGGGGGGCTCCACCAGCTCCAGGCGCCCCAGCCGTTCGGAGAACGCCTCGTACCTGTCCGGGTCCAGCGTCGCCGCGGACGGCCGCCGCTCCAGGAACGAGCGCGCCCGCGCCTCGGCCAGGTCCGCGGCGTCGGCCACCGCACCGTCCCGCCCGTCCAGGTACAGCACGCAGTGCGGGCCCAGCCGCCAGTGCAGGTGCAGCCACGCCGCGGTGATCCCCGGCCGGGCCGCCGCGTCCCGCGCGGCCGGGACCAGGCACTCGCCCAGCAGGGCCGCCTTGTCGCTGTCGTAGTAGGTCACTCGGAGTCCGACGGTCACGGGACCAGCCTCACTTCGCCTGGGGGATCGGCCGCCTCGGTGGCGGCGGGGACGACGGCCAGTTCGAGGAACACCTCGGTGGCGTGCCGGCCGCGCGGGCCGCTGAGCCCCGCGTCCGCCGGGTCCGGGGACATCTCCTCGACGAGCAGCAGCGGGCCCAGGTGGTCGAGCCGCTTGGCGGCCGTGGCCGTGTGCAGCCTGCTCAGGAAGTCCATGTGCTGTGGCTTGGGCGCCATCGCGCGCTCCAGCGGGCCCAGCCGGGAGCCCTGGAGCGGGCGCGCGAACACCTGGTCGGGGATGCCGCGGGCCATCCGCATCGTGTTGACCCGCCGGTGCAGCTCCGCGGCGGACTCGCCGGGGCGGGCCGCCAGCTCCGCGGTCTCCAGCGCCCACCGGCGGCGGAACAGGGTGACGGACCCGGCGCGCACGCGCGGCACCGCGCCCGCGAACCCGTCCTCCTCCCAGCGGGCGTGCAGGTCCATCACCGTGTCGCCGAAGGAGAAGAACGGCGAGTCCGCGACCATCGCCACGAGCATCTCGTCGTAGGGCAGCGCGTGCGGGACCAGGAAACCCGTGTACAGCGGGTCGATCTCCCGGTCCGCCGCGTCCGCCGCGCCTGCGCCGGCGCCGCCGCGCCGCACCAGCCGCAGCCCGTCCGGGGTGTGCACCAGCGCCAGGTCGGCGGTGGCGGGGCCGGGCAGCAGCACCGGCTCGTCGCGCAGCGCCAGCTCCTCCCCGGCCAGCGGCGGCGCCAGGTTCGCGTTGAACCCCAGCGCCGACCGCATGTGGACGGTGGGGGTGCCGGGCGGGCCCGATCGCCGCACGTGCTCGGCGACCCGGTCGCGGGCCCGCGCCGGCAGAGCGGACAGGAACCGGCTGAAGTACCGGGCCCGCCCGCCGTACAGGTGGTTGAGGACGAGCCGGCCGCCGTCGGGCTGGCCGAACACCGCCAGGGAGCGGCGCGCCGTGAACTCGCGCTCGGGCAGGAGGCCGGCGATCTCGGCGACCACCGACGGATCGACCGCGACCTCCTCCCCGGTGGACCGGGCCAGCTCGGCCAGGTGGTCGACCGCCCGGCGCCGGGCCGCCACCAGGCGGCGCAGGCCGTCGCCCGGGTCGGGGACGCCGTCCAGGTCCCCGGCCATCAACCGCTGGGTCAGGGGGAACGCGGCCCGCGCGTGCACCGCGAACCCGTCCAGGTCGTCGCAGCGCCCGCCCGCGCCGTAGCGGGACACGAACACGCTCTCCAGCGCGCCCGACAGCATCCGCTGGTCGTCCAGGGCGAACAGCAGCGGCATGATCCGCCGCAGGTCGGCCGTCCACTCCCGGGACCACGCCCGCGGCACCGGGGCTCCCCGGGACACGTGGCAGTCCTCGACCAGGGGCGAGGAGGCGGCCTCCGGCGGAGCCGGGTCGGCCCCCGGCGGGGTCACCGCCGCCGACCACAGGCGCGACAGGCGCGTCACCGACCGGGCGCGCTCTGCGCCGTCCGCCTCCGCGAACCCCTTGAGGACCTCCTCGGTGGCGTCGAACGCCTCCTCCATCCGCGCCGCCGCCCGGCCCGGCAGCCGCCGCACCAGGTCGTGCCAGCGCCGGTCGTACTCCGGGTCCTGCTCGGCGGCGGGCGCCCAGGGCACCAGCACCCCGGCGTCGATGAGTTTGGCGAGCACGTCCCGCAGCGCCTCCGGGGGCCGCCCCAGGTCCGCGGCCAGCCCCTCGCCCAGGACCCGCAGCACCACCGGCCGGGCCGCCCGCCGCTCCAGCGAGGAGAGCAGGGCGCCCCAGGCCCCGGCCAGGGGCAGGCGCACCTCCTCCTCGCCGAACGCCTCCGCCCGCGCGCCCGGCGAGGGCGGCGCCCAGCGGCGGCGGCGCACCAGCAGCCGGTCGCCCTCGCGGCGCGCCCCGCCGGTGAGCACCCACTCCAGCTCCGGGCGCGCCTCCGGGTCGGCGGCCAGCGCCCGCGCGGCCTGGCGCACCAGCAGCCGGCGCAGCCCCGCCACGGTGGTGGAGCGCAGCGGCTCCCCGTCCCGGGTCGGCGAGGACGGGTGCTCCAGGTCGTCGAAGTGCACGCCGGTGTACAGCGAGTACGGGCTCACCTTGACCGTGGACCGGGAGTGGTAGCGCACCAGGGCCGGCTCGGCCTTGCGCATCCGCTTGTCCGGGGCCCGGTCGGCCGGGGCCGCGGCCCGCGCCGCCACCGCCCGGTGCAGGTCCGGGCTGGACAGCGCGGTGCTGCGGTCGGTGGCCGGGTCGCGCGCCCACGCAGCGAGCTCGGCGCGCTCCTCGGCCAGCGCGGCCGGGTGCGCGTCGTCCAGGGCTGCGGTGGCCGCCCGGGTCCGCTCCCAGCTGTCGGTCCACTCGCCCAGCGCGCCGATCCGCCAGGTCAGCGGATCGCCGACCAGGGGCGCGCGCGGCGGGCGCCGGTTGAAGACGTCGCGTTTGACGGCGAGCGCGGTCCGCCGGTCCGCCTCCTCCTCCAGCGTCGGGGCGAGCAGGTGGAGGGCCTCCAACAGGTGGTCGCGGATGCGTTCGCGGTGCGCCTCCTCGTCGGCGAGGGTGCGCAGCAGGTCCCGCTCCAGGTCGGCGCGGGCCGAACGCAGCGGGCGGTAGGGGTACAGGTTCACGCGGGAGACCAGGTACGGGCCCTCCACGTGCTCGAAGCGGTCGGCGGGACCGGGTGTGCTCACGCGCCCTCCGTGCCCGCGTCCGCGTCCTTGCGCTTGCCCGCGCCGAACCCGCGCGGCTCCCGCTCCGACGCCCACCGGAACCAGCGCAGCGCCACCACGGTGCCCAGCAGCGACCAGCCCAGCAGCAGCCACACCGACGGCCAGTCCCACAGCGGGCCGCCCTCCGACAGGGCCCCGTGCAGCAGCACCGTCAGCGGGCGCCCGGGCAGCACGTCCACGATCGCGCCCAGGGTGTCGCCCAGCGGCAGGATGATGAACCCGCCCGCCAGGAACGCGGTGGGGAAGAAGATGCCGTTGATCATCGGCACCGCGGCGTCGGCGTTGGGCGGCAGCAGGGAGGCCGCCGCCCCCAGCGGGGCCATGCACACGAACCCGAGCGCGACCGCCGCCAGCAGCAGCGGGACGCGCTCCGCCGGGACGCTCACGCCCATGAACACGCCGATCACGACGATCACCGCGAGCACGACGACCGTGGTCAGCAGAGTGTTGGCGAGGTAGGCGCCCATCACCGTGACCGGCTTGACCGGGGTGGTCCGGAAGCGCTTGAACAGCCCGTGGTGGCGGCGGATGGCCAGCCCGATCGCCACGTTCGCGAACGCCACCGACATCAGGGCGAAGCCCAGGACGCCGCCGAAGCTCAGGTTGGCCTGGGTGATGGAGTAGTCGCCCAGGTCCAGGACCGTGTCGGCCTCGGAGCGGAACGCGAACCCGAAGCCGAGGTAGAACATCACCGGCATCAGCACGATGAACGCCAGCGTGATCGGGGAGCGCCAGAACTCCTTGAGCTCCCCGTCGACGTGCAGCAGGAAGGTGCGCAGCCCGTTGGCGCGGGCGCCCGCGCGGCGTGCGGCGGGCGCGGTGTCGGTGGTGCTCATTCGGCCTTCCCCGAGGTGGTCTTCTCCGCGCCCGCGTCGAGCATCGCCAGGTAGGCGTCGTCGAGGGTGGGCGGCACGATGGTCAGCCCGCTGATGGTGGCCCTCTCCCGCTCCGCCCAGGCCTGGACGTCGCGGACCACGGAGTCCTGGTCGTCGGTGTGGATGCGCACCCGCCCGTTGACCAGGCTCGCCCCGGCGGGAAGGCGGTCGGCGCCGACGCCCGGGTCGGCGAACTCCACGACGGTGAACGCGGAGGAGGACCGGACCAGCTCGTCCGGGGTGCCCGAGGCGATGAAGGAGCCGTCGCGGATGACGTCCACCCGGTCGGCCAGCTCCTGCACCTCGGCGAGGTCGTGCGAAGTGAGGATGACGGTGGTGCCGCTGTCGCGCAGCCCCGCGACCAGGCCGCGGATGCGGCGGCGCGACACCGGGTCCAGGCCGGTGGTGGGCTCGTCGAGGAAGAGCAGCTCGGGGCGGCCGGTCAGGGCCAGGGCCAGGTCGAGGCGGCGGAGCTGGCCGCCGGAGAGGGACTTGACCAGGGCGCCGCGCTTCTCGGCGAGGTCGACCTGTTCGAGGATCTCGTCCAGGCCCACCGGGTCGGGGTAGTAGGAGGCGTGGCGGCGCAGGATGTCGCGCACGGACAGGCCGGGTTCGAGCATGGACTGCTGGAGGACCACGCTCATCCGGGTGCGCAGCCGGGCGAAGTCGCGGCGGTTCCCGGGATCGAGCCCCAGGACGGACAGCCGGCCGGAGGTGCGGCCGCGGTGGCCCTCCAGGATCTCGATGAGGGTGGTCTTCCCGGCGCCGTTGGGGCCGAGCAGGGCGGAGATCGTACCGGTGGGCACCCGGTAGTCGATGCCGTGGAGGACTTCGCCCTTGCCGTAGTCCTTGGTGATGCCCGCGGCCTCGATGGCGTGTTCGGTGGGGACTTCTGCGGCGGCGGGTGCGGGGTCGCCGGAGCCGCCGGTGTCGCTGGGGTGCACGTGCTGCCCTCGGTGTTCTCGTGGGGTTCGCGGGTGGGGGCGGCCCCCCGACCGGTGGGGAACCGCCCTGGGTGCAGGGCTCGGACCGGATCCGGGTCCGGGTCCGGGTCAGCGCCGGGCCGGAAGCGGATGGTCGATCCGGTTGGAAACCGGACACCCGATCCGTATCGGCCTCGGATGGCCGATCCGCTTCAGAGCCGGATGGCCCGTCCGGATAGGAGCCGGATGACCGATCCGGTTCCAGATCGGATAGTCGATCCGCTTCAGATCCGGATGACCGATCCGGATCGAGACCGGATGACCGATCCGGTTCGGGGCCGGATCAGCCGCACGAACCCGAGGAGCAGCAGCTGCTGGAACCGCAGCACGAGGTGGAGGTGCAGCTGCTGGAACCGCTGGTCGCGCCGGTCTCGGGGACGGCGACGGCCTCGCGGACGCTCATGACCTCCATGTCGGAGAAGTCGAGGTCGGGCAGTTCGATGGAGGGGGAGTCCTGCATGGGGGAACCTTTCGTGGAAGAGAAAACGTCACCCGTTCGTCCACGCTTTGACCGGTCGACCGGACGCGGCTTTTCCCTATCGAGTCGGTGGGTCTTTCCTTGCGGAGAGACCGTCCCCGGGTAAGGGGGTGGCCGAAAACGGTCAACGGGTTTATCGCCTGTGCAGCGTGAATGTGCGACGGGGGGTTTGGGGGTCGTGGAACGGGGGATGTGGAAAGGTCGCTCCGCACGTGGAGCGCGATCCGTCGGTCACACGCCGGGACCCGGTCCCGGCCTGTCGGCGGTGTGCGGGGTCAGCCGCAGGAACCGCCGGAGCAGCAGCTGCTGGAGCCGCAGCAGGAGGTGGAGGTGCAGCTGCTGGAGCCGCTGGTCGCGCCGGTCTCGGGGACGGCGACGGCCTCGCGGACGCTCATGACCTCCATATCGTCGAAGTTCAGCTCGGGCAGGTCGATGTCCAGAGCCGTGGATTCGGGCATGGTGAGCCCCTTCGTTCGTTTCGTGCGCGGTCCCCCGGGCGGCACGAAAATAACATGCGGCGCGGAAAGCGGATAGGGGCTGTATCGACCATTCTCCGTAGCGTGTCCTCGGGTTCGCGTTCCCGTAACAATGGAAAACGACCGGGAGGGCTGTGCGGTATGGGGTCCCGAAAGGTCTGGAATTCCAAGGATTGTTTCCGGTGGGGTCCGCGGTGCTCAGCGGCGGTGTGCGGCGGGACCCGGGCGCACGGCTCCGGGCGCCGCCGGGCCCGCGCCCCGTTCGCCGTGCCGCAGATCCGGGCCGGCCGGGCGCGCCGCCAGGGCGCGGAAGAGGCGGAGGACGGCGGCGGACCCGCCCAGCCACAGGGCGAGGACGACCGGCAGGTTGAGGTCGTCCGCCCCCTCGAGGAGGGCGAGGGCCACCAGCAGCGCCGAGGAGGCCAGCGCGCACAGGAACGAGACCGGGTTCCGCAGCCGGAGGAAGGCGTACCAGAGCAGGAGGGGGGAGATCAGGCCCAGGGTCGCCAGGGAGACCAGGCCGGCCAGGGCCGGGCCGATCCACGCCCAGGCCGGGTCCGGGCCGGGGGGTCCGGGCCGCCGAACGGGGGAACCGTTGATGGCCATGGCCTCATGGTAGGCGCCGGACCCGCGGATCAGAAGGCCGTACCCGGCACCCGGGGAGTACGTCCGGGGAGTGCTGACCGGTACCCGGGGGAGCGCCGGGAGGTGCGTCCGGGGGAGTGCCCGGCTCCCGGGACGTGCGTCCTGTGAGGGCCGTGTTCGGCGGCCCGGGCGTGTGCCCGGGGCTGCCCTGCCCGGCACCCGAGTTGTGCCTGGGAAGTGCGGCCGGGGCCGGTCCCCGGGGGTATCGTGCCCGGCGTCCGGAGAGCACGCCGGGGGTGCCGTGACACCCCCGGCGTGTGGCCGGGGCTGCCCTGCCCGGCACCCGAGCTGTGCCTGGGAAGTGCGGCCGGGGCCGGCCCCCGGGGTATCGTGCCCGGCGTCCGGAGAGCACGCCGGGGGTGCCGTGACACTCGAAGCGCGCGGCCGGGGGCGTGCCCGGCGCCCGGAGGAGCACCGGGGCCGGCGCCCGGGGGTCAGGCGGTCTTCCACTCCGGGGCGAGGACCGACCAGATCTCGGTGTCGCGGCGGCTGCCCCGGTACAGGAAGTTGCCGCGCATGACACCCTCCCGGGTCATGCCCAGGCGGCGCGCCACCGCGATGCTCGCCGTGTTCTCGGTGTCCACGTGCCACTCGACGCGGTGCACCCCGCGCTCCTCGAACGCCCAGCCGATGAGCACCCGGGCGGCCCGGGTCACGAGCCCGCGGCCGGAGGCAGCGGGCTCCAGCCAGCAGCCGGCCTCGGCGGTGCCCTGGGAGGTGTCCAGCTGCGGCAGCAGCACACCGCCGACGAGCTTCCCGTCCAGCCGGATCCCGCAGATGCGACCCGTGTCGGCGGCGGTCCTGTCCGCGTACCGCTGGAGGTAGGCGCGGCTCGACTCCAGGTCGGTGACCAGGTCGGGCAGGCCGACGTAGCGGCCGATGAACTCCCGGCCCCGGTCGATGTGGTCCAGGAACTCCCGGGCATGCCAGGGTTCGAGCGGGCGCAGCTCGGCGCCGTCTCCGAGGGGTGTGCTGTACATCGGGCTCCTCGACCGGAACGGTCAATGGTGAAAGGGGACGGGCGCGGATGGGGGATCGGGCCCACCCTACGCGGGACATATGAGAGGTTCCTCCTGATTTTCTGGAGGAAAGCGGCGGGAGGACGGCTCCCCACCGCACGGGCGCGGGAGGCGCGCGCAGCCCGCGGCCGGCCGCTCCGGCGGCGCCCCGTCGGAGGGTGCGTTCCCCGGCCGTCGACCGCGATGGTGCGCGCGCGTCCCGGCGCGGGCGCCGTGGTGTACTGTCCGGGACGGCTCGGCGGCGCTGCGAGGACGGGACACGGGTATGCCAACGGCGGAGATCAACGGCCACTCACTCTTCTACCGGGAGTACGGGGAGCCGTCGGCCCCGCCCCTGGTCATGGTCCACGGCCTCCACGGCGAATCGGGTGACCTGGCCCCGGTGGCGGAACGCCTGGCGGAGTCCTTCCGGGTCGTCACGCCCGACATGCTGGGGCACGGCGAATCGGCCCACCCCGAGGAGTTCGTCCTAGAGGACCAGGGGCACGCCCTCAACGGGCTGATCGCGTCGCTGGGGTACGGCTCGGCCGCCGTTCTGGGCCATTCCATGGGGTCGTACGTCGCCGCGCAGGCCGCCGTCCTGGAACCCGCGCGGGTGTCGAAGCTGGTGCTGGTCGCACCGAAGGCGCACGGGTTGACGTCGTCGTCGGCGGCGTACGCCGAGCGCATGGGGTTCGACCTCGCCAGTGCGTCGGCCCGGGACGCACTGGAGTTCATGGCGGGGGCGCTCTGGTCGCCGGACACCTCGGACGACCGGCGCACGCAGATCCTGCTGAGCCTGGGCTCCGACCCGGCGTCCCCCGAGGAGAAGGCCGCGGTGGAACGGTCCCTGGCCGGGTTCGACCTGCGGCCCCACCTGGGCGGGATCACCTCCCCGACCCTGGTGGTCTCCGGCAGCGGCGACGGGCTGAACACCCCGGAGATGGGCCGGGAGGTGGCGGTGTCGATCCCCGACTTCCAGTTCCGGGTCTACGAGCACTCCGGCCACATGCTGCCGTACGAGGAGACCGACCGCCTCGTCGCGGACGTGACGCACTTCGTCCTGGGCTGAGCCCCGGTCCGCCGGTCGCGGGCGGCCGGGCGGGCAGGGCGCGGAACGGGGAGCGCTCTTCGGGCCGGGAGGCGCCGGCCGCGGGCCGGCACCGGGCCCGCCCGGGTCCACCGCACTACCTGCCCGGAGGCCCGCCCGGGTCCACCGCGGTACCCGCCCGGAGGCTCGCCCGGATCCACCGCGGCACCTGCCTGGGGGACTCGCTCGGGTCCACCGCGCTACCTGCCCGGAGGACCGCTCGGGTTCACCGCGGTACCCGCCCGGAGCACCGCCCGGGTCCACCGCGGTACCTGCCCGGAGGACCGCTCGGGTTCACCGCGGTACCCGCCCGGAGGACCGCCTGGGTCCACCGCGGCACCTGCCCGCGCCACCCGCCCGGAGGACCGCCCGGGCCGCCCGGGGGTCCCCCGGGCGGCCCGGGCGCGGGGCACGCGGGCGCGGCGCGGGCGGGCGGCGTGTCAGGCCCCGGGGTCCAGCGCGGCGGCGGCCGCGGCGAGGTCGGCGTCGTCGCGCGTGGTCAGGGCGTACAGGGCGTGCCCGATGGGGGAGGCGTCCCACAGGTGCCTCGCCTGTGCGACCAGGCCGGGGTGGACGCGGCCGCCCGCCTCCCCGTACGCGGACACGGCGGCCCGCAGCATCTCCTCGCCCGCGGCCCCGTACTGGGCGGCCAGGTCTCGGGCCGGGTCGTCCACGCGGGCCGTGGTCCAGTCCAGGACGCCGGTGATGGTGCCGTCCCCGTCGAACAGGACGTGGGCGGGGTAGATCTCGCCGTGCGTCATCACCGTGGCCGGGGGCCAGCAGGTGTCGTCCTCGAGCCAGTCCTGCCAGGCCCCGGCCAGGGCGGGCGCGACGGTGAACTCCTCGCGCACCCGCGCGATGTCCTCCGCCCACGACCGGCGCACCTGCGCCGGTGTGCGCACCTCGACCCCGGCGGCCCCGGCCCGCTCGGGGGTGATGGAGTGCAGGCGCGCCAGCAGGCGGCCCAGCCGCTCGGCGTAGCCGGGGTCGGCCGGGTCCATGTGCCACTCCGGCTCCCCGCCGGGCAGGGTCAGCCCGGGGGAGCCGGGCAGCGCCGGGTAGGCGACCAGGTCGGGTCCGCGCACCTGCCAGTCCGGCACGGCGATGCCCCCGGCCGCCAGGGCCGGGGCCACCAGGTCCAGGACGCGGGCCTCCGCGGCCATGCCTGCCGAGACGTCCGCGCGCCGCGGCACGCGCAGCACCCACCGCCGCCCCTCGGTGTCGTCGGCCATCACGACCCGGTAGTCCAGGCCCGCCTCGTTCACGTCCGCGGACTCCGGGAGCAGGTCCAGCCCGTGGGCGGCGGCCAGGGCGATGACATCGTCGATCGTGCTCATGGGACCACGCTCTCATCCGCGCGCGTCCCGTTTCCACGTCCGCGCCGCCCGGTCGCGCCGCCGTCCACGGACCGGGGCGCCCGTGCCCGGGGGAAGCCCGTCCGCCCTCAGCCCCGGAACCCGTAGCCGTTGCCCTCCGCGGTCATGATCAGGGTGAGGGCCCCGGACATCGCCCGGGAGGCGGCCCGGCGCTCCTCCAGGAGCCCGGGGGTGTCCGGCGGGGCCAGGCCCAGGGCCTTCGCCGCGGGGCGCGGGTCGTCCTCGTCGGGGTCGTCGGGGTCGAGGTCGCGGAACCGCTCGGCGGCGAGGAGTTCCAGCGCCTCGACCAGGTCGTGGCCCAGGACCCGGAACCCGCCCTCGGAGTCGGCGTACAGGACGGGGCGCCGGGGCCCCTCCCCGCACAGGTAGTAGGTGCCGCCCGCCCCCTCGTAGGCGAACGGCTCCAGGCGCCGGCCGCCGATGAGGTGGACCTCCTCGACGTGGGGGTCGCCGCCCCCGTACTGCTCGTCGAGGTCGGTGTACACGTCGAACGCGGCCAGGTGGTCCTCGGTGTCGGCGTCCCGCCGGGCGCGGCGGAGCAGTTCCGGCTCCTCGGCGGGGCCGGTGAGCCAGCCCGCGGCGGCCGCCGGATCGCCGATGTCGGCGGGCACGAGGCCGGCGGTGCCGTCGGCGCCCACGACGACGCGCACGGGGAGGCCGAGCACGGTCTCGGGCAGGTCGTACAGGGAGTGGGTGGAGTCCTCCGCGACGGGGGACAGGCCGAGGTCGGCGGCCACCCGCGCCCAGCCGAGCCGCTCGGCGGCGCACCTGCGCTGGTCGGGCACGCCGAAGCCGCGCACGGCCCCGGCGCCGAGCTCCGCGTCGGCCCGGGCCTGGATCTCGGCGTCGGGGGCGCCGGCGATGTCCGCGGCGGACCAGCCGGGGGAGATGAGGCTCGGCGGGACGAGGTGCGCGTGCCAGGCGTGCACCGAGAAGCCGTCCCCGAAGCGGACGGCGGGGCCGTGGGGGTGGTGGAGGCGGCCGCGGGCGTCGGTGTGGACCTCCGCCGGGGGCGGGGTGAGGACCGCGACGTGCTCGAACGCCCACCACCAGCCGACCGTCGGGGCCAGGTCCGCCAGGGCGTCCAGCCCCTCGGCGGCGGCGTCCGCGGCGAGGTCGCGCAGCAGGAGCGAGGCCAGCACCGGGGCGGGGGCGACGGGCGTCCGGGCCTGCTGCTGGAGCGTTCGCCAGTGCCCGTCGGAGGCCGCCGGTCCGTCCGTGGCGGGGACCGGGAGTTCCAGGTCCCGGGAGAGCGCGGCACGGGCTCCGGCGAGGGCCCGGTCGAAGAGGGCCGGGTCGGCGGGCGCGGCCGCCCGGGTGCGGAACTGTTCGCCGACCCGGTAGGAGTTCCAGGCCGGGGCCGGGACCAGCGCCTCCGCGGCCGTGAGGGCCCCGGACACGAGGCCCTGCGGCAGGTCCAGCCTCCAGAGCCGTTGCAGGAGGCCGTGGTCGGTGAGCGGGTCCGGGGCCGGCAGGGGCGCGCCGGCCCGGTCCCGCAGCGCCGTGTCGGACCGGAGGATGTGGACGGCGAGCAGCCCGGCGAGCGGGGACGCGCACCGGACGACGGCGGGCGGCGCCGCACCCCGGCTCCGGTAGAGGTCGCCCACGGCGCGTTCCGCCGCGCCCGGGTCGGGATCGGCCGCGCGCTCCCGCCACCGTGCGGCCAGCCCCTCCAGGGTGCGGTGCTGCTCGTCGGTCAGTCCGTTCGCGGACACGGTCACTCCTCGCGTGGATCGGTCGGTGCCCTGTGTGACGGGTGGTGCCGCCCCCCGGTTCCGGACACGGCCGCCCCGCCCCGGGCGGGGGCTCAGGGGCTGTGGGGTTCCGGGGTGGCCGGGGCCGGGCGGCGGGGGCGCACCAGCTGGGCGAGCAGGGCCAGCACCGGCAGCTCCACCAGCGGGCCGGCCACCAGGGCGACCGCGATCAGGGGCCGGTCGGGGAAGGCCGCGACCGCGATCGCCAGCGCGATGGGCGAGTTGCGGGCCGTGGCGGTCATGGTCAGCGTGACCGCCCGGTCGGCCGACAGGCGCAGCACCCGGGACAGGCCCGTGGCGATCAGCGGCAGCGTCACGAAGAAGACCACCAGCGGGGGCAGCAGCGCGAGCAGGTCGGCGCCGTGCTCCAGGACCATGCGCGACTGCCAGGCGAACATCGCGAACACGGCCGCGTACAGCAGCGGCAGCACCAGGTGCGAGGCCGGGCCGGTGACGCGGCGCTCGCGCCAGGCGGCTCCCCCGAACCGGGCCGAGGCCCACCGCAGCAGCATCGCCAGCGTCAGCGGGACCACGAGGACGAGCAGGACCGACTCGGCCAGTGTGGCGCCGTCGACCATGGCGGCTCGCCCGCCCAGCAGCAGCACGTACACCGGCAGCAGGAGCAGCTGGAGGACGAGGTTGACCGGCAGCAGGGCCGCGGCGATGCCGGTGTGCCCGCGCGCCATGGCGGTGAAGACCAGGTACCAGTCCGTGCACGGGGTCACCAGGAGCAGCAGCAGGCCGATGCGCAGGTCCGGTTCGCCGCCCAGCAGGCCCGCGCCCAGCGCCCAGGCCAGGGCCGGGGTGAACACGAAGTTGAGCACCAGACTGACGGCGACCAGGGTCTTGGCGTGGTGGACCTCACCCACGTGGGCGGCGTCCATCTGCACGAACACCGCGGTGAGCATCACCAGCAGGGCGGGCAGCACCGCGTGCCCGGCGACCGGGCCGACGTGCGGCAGCAGGCCCGCGGCCAGGCCCGCCAGGGCGGCTAGGGCCACGAACAGGCTCTGGAGGCGTTCGGCCGTGGACACCGGGTCAGCCCTTTTCGGTGGAGCCGGGCCCCAGGGCGCCCAGCAGGCGGGCGGCCTCCCAGGCCGGGGAGCGCTGCGCCGGGAGCAGCCCCCTCTCCCCGTAGTAGCGGAGGGTGGTGGCCGCCACGCCGGAGCGTTCGGCCGGTTCGGAGACCCGCATCAACACCATGCGCACACGGTAGGCCTTCGAGCCGACTCGAAGGTCGAGCCGCCGGACGCGGGGCGCTTTCAGGGCGTCCGGCCGTGCGCGCGTGACAGGTAGGTGGTGAGGGGGACCGGGCGGCCGTGGGGGTGGTGGCGGGCGTGGAAGGCGTACTCGCCGGTCGGCGTCGGGACGACCACCGCGCGGACCTCGGCGGCGGGCGCCACGACCGCGTCCAGGGCGCCGACCTCCGGGTACGCGACGAACGCGCAGGGCGTGGCCCGACCGCCCCGGCGGAGCAGCACGACCGCGCCGTCCTCCCGGACCGCCTCGGCCCCGTGCAGGGCCTCCACGGTCCAGGCGCAGCCGCCCGAGCGGGGCAGGTACTCCCCGGCCATGCGGGCGACCACCTCGCCCACCCGTGTGTCGTCGGGCGGCTCCCACACCCGGGCGTGGGGTTCCACGTCGTCCCCCATCGACACGGAGTCCCGGTCCACGACCACCCTCATGCGCCGCCTCCCCGTTCGCCGTCCCGGCGGCCGCCGGGGCCGTCGGTGTCCGCCGTGTTCCCTCCGTGCGCCGCGGGGCCGGGCGCGTGCCCGGCCCCGCGGCCGTGTCCCCCGGACCGGGTCAGTCCCGGTCCAGGGCGCTGCCGATCTCGCCGACGCGGTCGGCGAGCAGCCCGATCGCGCCGATCGCCCGTGTCACCGGGTCGTCCTCGGCCCCGCCCAGGGCGCGGGAGCGGCGGAACGCCGCCTTGACCTCCGCCCAGCGGGCCTTCTGCTCCGGGGTCATGGTCCCCCGCAGCTCGGCCAGCTTGAGCAGGTTGGCCTCCGCCCCCGAGGTCAGCGTCTGCGCCTCGCCCAGGTAGTGGTCGTCGATGATGGCCTCCACCTCGGCGTCGTTCATCACCGGCACGATCTTCTCCGCCAGCCGGTTCATGTTCCGGTACGACCCCTGGAGGCGGAACGGCGGCTCGGTGCGGGCGTCCTCGGACTGGGCCGCGGAGGCGATGTACGCCTGGTTGTTGGCCAACACCACCTCCTGGACGCGCAGCAGCTTGCGCAGCACCGACACGATCCGCTCGACCTCGACCGCCGAGTACGGGTGGCTCATCCGGTCGACGGTCACCGACTCGTCCCCCTGCGCCATGCGCACGAACAGGTGAACGTCCTCCCGGTCCCGGGTGGACAGCGGCGCCAGCGTCGGGTTGGAGGTGAGGGCGTTCTCGATGTAGCTCAGCGAGAACAACTCCTCCTTCCCCGACAGCACGTCGCCCAGGTTGTACACGTCGGCGCGGTTGGCCAGCATGTCCGGGATCCGGAACCGCTTGCCCTGCTCGGTGTACGGGTTGCCGGCCATGCAGACCGCGAACCGCTTGCCGCGCAGGTCGTAGGTGCGGGTCCGCCCGTTCCAGACGCCCTCCATCCTGCGCTGCCCGTCGCACAGCGAGATGAACTTCTGGAGCAGCTCCGGGTCGGTGTGCTGGATGTCGTCCAGGTACAGCATCGTGTTGTTGCCCATCTCCAGGGCGAAGGAGATCTTCTCGACCTCCTGCCGGGAGGTGGCGTCGGGCGCCTCCGCCGGGTCCAGGGAGGTGACCCCGTGCCCCAGGGCGGGCCCGTTGACCTTGACGAACACCAGTCCCAGCCGGCTGGCCACGTACTCCATGAGCGTGGTCTTGCCGTAGCCCGGAGGGGAGATGAGCAGCAGCAGGCCGCTCTGGTCGGTGCGCTTGTCGTCGCCCGCGGCGCCCAGCTGCTTGGCGAGGTTGTCCCCGATCAGCGGCAGGTACGCCTCGTCCAGCAGCCGGTTGCGGACGAACCCGCTCATCACCTTGGGCTTGTACTCCTCCAGCCGCAGCCGGTCGCGCTCGGCGGCCACCAGGGCGTTGCGCCGCTTCTGGAAGTCCCGGTAGGCGGGCACCTCCTCCAGCCTGAACCGGCGGGTGCGCGGCAGGATCTCGTCGAGCCGCACGTCCAGGGACCGGTCCCGGATCCGGGGGTGCGAGCCGAGCAGGCCGGTGACGGTCTCGTGCACCGCCGCGGAGGACTCGTACCGGTCCACCCCGGCGAGCGCGATCGCCGCCGCCTCGGGCAGGTCGCCGGGGTCGACGTCGTCGCGGGTGGCCGCGTACGCCTCCAGCCACGCGCCGACCAGCTGGTACCGGGCGGCCAGGTCGTCGCCGAGCCCGCGCAGGTCCTCCTCGAAGGACTTGCGCGTGGTCTCCCGGGTGCTGCCCAGTGCCCGGGAGAACCGGTCCAGCAGCGTGCGCGCCCCCGGACCGGACACGAAGCCGCGCTCGGCGGGGCTGTCGGCGGCCAGCTCCTCGAACAGGTAGTCGCCGACCAGGTCCAGGTCGGCGTCCTGGTACAGCCCCGTGTCGGTGAGGAACGCGTCCACGGCCCCGGCCAGCTCGGTGCGCAGCGCGTCGGCGGCGGTCGAGCGCCGGGCCCCGAACACCGCGCGGGCGCGGGCCAGCGACGCCGCCCGGGTCGCCCAGGAGGTCCGCCGGCCCTGGTCGGCGCCGAACGCCCAGAACAGCTGGGCGACCGCGCGCGTGCGCCCCGGGTAGCGCAGCAGCCCGGCGCCGGCGCGCAGGCGCAGCAGGGACGACAGGATCTTCGCGGCGTCGTGGTCGTGCACGCCCCGCTCGTAGCCCTCGTCGTAGCGGGACTCGGCCGCCTCGCGGACCAGGGCCGACAGCGAGGCCCCGTTCTCGGGGTGCAGTTCGGCCTCGTGCAGCCGGGCCAGGCCGTCCGCGCTCTCCTCGGCCGCCGCCAGGATCGACGTGGCCAGGTACTCGGCCCGGTACACCTCGGGGCTCTCCGACACCAGCAGGCGGTCCCACAGGTGCCGGGTCCGCGCGAACTGCGGGTCGGTCACCGGCTCCCGGAAGTCGGTGCCGGTGACCGCCACCGCCATCTCCCCCTGGAAGGGGGTGAGGGTGAGGTCGATCGGCTGGGAGTTGATCGCGAACCGGTGCCTGCCCAGCCGGATGGTGTCGCCGTCGTACAGGTCGGTGCGGTCCTGGAGGGACCGCCCCGCCTCCTGGCGGGCGGCGAGGATGCGGCCCTGGAGCTCCTCGGCGCGCACGGTGTCGCCGAGTTCGCGCATCTCGTCGGCGGTGCGGCGCAGCCGCGCCACCATCGCGTCGGAGGCGAAGTAGGTGTTGACGTCCTCCAGGGTGGACAGCGACGCCACCCTGCGGTGCACGCCCTCCAGCACGCGTTCGGCGGAGGCCGCCAGCCGGTCGGCGCGGCGGGCCCGCTCGTCCACCAGCGACTGCTTGCGGGTGGAGAACGCCTCGTACACGTCCTCGCGCTTGTCCGAGAGCTCCCCGAGGAAGTCCTCGAACTCGGCGAACCGCGACTCCAGGTTCTCCAGCTGGAGCATGATCCGCCCCAGCTGCTCGTCGCAGCGCTCGGGGGTGTCGGCGGCCGCCAGCGCCCCCGTGACGGCCTGCCCGAGCAGCGCGAACTCGGCCGCGAACTCGGCCCGGCCCTCCAGGGCCAGCAGCTCCTTGCGGCGGGCCTCCAGGGTGGCGCGGGCCCGGTTGATCCCGGCCAGCACCTCGCTGATCCGCTCCAGGATGCGGGTGCGCACCTGGGCGTCGCCGATCTCCAGCGACCCGATGACCTCGGTGACCGTCTGGAGCCCCTCGGTCTGCGCGGCGATCCGCTCGCCCACGGCGGTGGCGGCGCTGACCGCTTCGAGGGTCTCGGCCTCCTCCACCAGCCGCTCCACATCGGAGTGGTAGCCGGCGAAGGCGTCCTCCTGCTCCAGGAACGCCACGGTGCGGCGGCCCACGGAGCCGATCTCCTCCTCCAGGGACCGGTCCAGCCCGGCGAGCAGGTCGGCGTCCACGTAGCGCATCTCGCCCAGCGTGGCCGCCTGCCCCTGGGCGCGGCGCAGCTCGGTGAGCCGGGTGATCCAGCCCTCCGCGGTCCGGGGGGCCTCCCCCCGGGAGGTGCGGATGAGCGCCGTCGCCCTCTCCTGCGCCGCGGCCAGCGCCTCGGCGGCCTGGGCGGTGAGCGCCTGGACGGTCTCGAACTCCTCCAGCACCCGCTCGGCGGTGGCGCGCACCTGGGAGAGGGGGGCGGCCAGGTCGCCCAGCTCCTCCTCGCCCAGCCAGTGGAACCGGTCCGACACCCGGCGGCAGGCGGCGATGAGCGCCTCGAACACCTCGGTGGAGGGGCTCATGTCCTGGGCCATCCGCGCCACGGACAGGCAGTCCGACACGCCCCGCACCAGCTCGGCGTTGCCGATCCGCTCCAGCGGGCCGCTGCCCACGGGCTGGGCGGCGGCGTACTCGTCGGACACGAACGGGGTCTGCCACACCTGCATGGGGTGGACCCGGGTGGGCTCGCCCGACGTCTCCCGGAACACCGTCATGGTGCCGTCGTCGAACAGCGAGTACCCGTGGCAGACGATCGGGTTGGCGACCTCCTTGCGGATGGTGTTGTACGGCAGCAGCAGGCTGCGGCCGTCCGCCCGCGAGTGGAAGACGTACAGCACGTCCTCGCCGTTGGGCGAGCGCACCACCCGCTCGAACTCCAGGTCGGTGACGTCGGTGTCGAACGTCCGCGCCACGCCGGTGGACAGGTAGTAGCCGCCGGGGAAGATCAGGCCCTGGTCGTCGGGCAGGCGCTGACAGGACTGCCCGATCCCGTCGAGGCGCAGGACGTCCTTGGTGTGCCGGTTGAAGACCAGGTGCCGCCACACGATCTCGTTGTAGGGCCGGATCCGCAGCAGGATGAGCGGCCCCACCTCGGCGTGGAACACCGAGGCGTCGGCCAGGCTCTGCAGCGCCTCGTCCACGGGCTCGCTGTAGACGCCCTCGCCGACCTCGGTGTTGTTCTCGATCTTGATGGTGAGGTCGCCGCCGACCGTCTCCACGAACAGCTCGTCGAGGATCGAGATGTGCGGGTGGCGGCCCGGGACGTGGTCCTCGCGAGTGGCCTCCACCCACGAGAACTCGTGCGAGGGCGGGAAGACGTGGTCGCGTTCGCCGCGCTCGTCGAGGTAGGCGATCTCGCCGGTGGGCGCCACCGTCCACCGCAGCACCCGCACGTCCTCCGTCTGCGGGCCGATCTGGAACACGGCCAGCAGCCGGTCCTCGACCTTGCGCAGCTGGAGGAGGCGGGCGTCGCGGTAGTAGCGGTAGAGCTGACCGAAGTCCTGCCGGAACCGCGCGTCCTCCAGCAGACCCGGGAGGGTCCCGGCGGGCGCGTCGGTGAAGGAGAACCCGTCGCCGTCGTGCTCGTAGCGGTGCAGCGAGAACACGTCGGAGACGTGCGTCTCCCGCTGCATGCCGATGAAGACGTTGTAGCCGAACAGGATGGTGTCACCGGTGCCGCCCCCGACGGAGCCGCCCACGCTGACGATGTCCCGCGGCGTGCAGTTGTGCTCGGTGCGGATCCGCTCGGTGCCGAGCAGGGTCAGCTCGGTGCCGCCGAACACCTCCAGCCGGCGGGTGTTCAGTTCCTCTGTACGGCGGGCCAGCTCACCGGTCTGCTCGCGGAGCCGGGCGCGGAGCACCTCGTAGGTGCCCGCGTCCAGCTCCTGCGCGTCGACGGTGTCCGGCCCGGGGCCTGCGGTCTCGGGGGCCTCGGTCACGGACGGCTACCTCACTGCTTCACGGCGTTGGCGGGGGCGAGCGCGGTCACCGGCAGCTGGTCCAGGCCCATGGAGCGGGCCGCGGACAGCAGGCCGTTGAGCTTGCCGTTGTCGCCCTGGCCGCCGTTGATGAGCTGGAGCAGCAGGGCGGACACGGTGAGGTTCTTGACGTCCTCGGTGTCCAGCGACGACACGACCTTCTTGATGTCGCGGACGAAGTCGCCCTCGCCGTTCAGCCAGCTTCCGCCCAGCGCCTGCATCGTCTCGGAGCTGCCGACGAAGCCGTCCACGGCCTTGCCCAGGCCGATGGAGTTGACCATGCGGTCGAAGAAGACGCCGTCGCCGCCGACGATGTTGATGTCGGCGTTCTCCAGGCCGGTGGCCAGCACGGTGGCCTGGGCCTCCGCGACCTGGCGGTGGACGTCGATCCCGGCCAGGCGGACCTCCTTCTCGGCCTCCAGGCGCAGGCGGTACTCCTCGTGCTCGCGGCTGACCTGGTCCAGGGCGGCCATGGCCCCGGCCTTGTCGGTGAGGCCCGCGGCCTCGGCGCGCAGCTTGGCCTCGATGCCCTCGGCCTCGGCGAGCATCTTCGCCTGGACGGCCCTGGCCTCGGCCTCGGCCTTGAGGCGGGAGACCTCGGCCTCGGCGGTGCCGACCTTCTCGATGGCCGCGGCGTCCTGCTCGCGGACCTGGACGTCGGCCAGGCCCTGGGCGGCGGCCTCGGCCTGGATGCCCTCGGCGAGGCGGATCTTGGCGCGGGTGTCGAGCTCGGCGGCCTGCTGGCGGGCCTCGGCGAGGGTCAGTTCCTCGGCGGCCCTGTGCTTGGCCGCGGCCTCGGCTGCCTCGGCGGCCTTGATGTCCTTGACCAGGCGCTCCTGGGCCTCGGCCTCGGCGTGGATGATGATGGCCTGGCGCTGGCGCTCGGCCTCCTCGACCGCGCGCAGGCGCTTGATGGCCTCCTCCTGCTCGGCGACGGTGCGGTCCACGGCGACCCGCTCGCGGATGACGTCGGCGACCTCGCGCTTCTCGGCCTCGACCTCCTTGTCCTTGGAGATCCGGCTCAGCTCGGTCTCGCGCTCGCGGCCGATGACCTCCAGCATGCGGTCCTTCTCGATCCGCTCGGTCTCGATGGCGATGACGCGCTCGCGGTTCTTCTCGGCGACCGCGATCTCGCGCTGCTGGTTCTGGTGCTGGACGCCCAGCGCCTCGGAGGTGCGGATGTTGGCGGTCTCGGCCTTGAGGCGCTCCTCGGCCTGCACGCGGGCCGTCTCGGCCTCCTCGCGGGCCTTGATGATCTCGATCTCCCGCTTGGCCTTGGCCGCCGCCTCCTCGCGCCGCTTCTCCAGCTCGGCGAGGGTCTCGGAGGTCTCGGTGTTCTGGCGGTCGATCTCCTTCCTGCGGTCGTTCTCGAAGGCGTTGGTGCGCTTGTGCTCGGTGGCGGTGCGCTCGGTGATCTTCGAGATGCCCTGCGCGTCGAGGATGTTGTTGGCGTCGTGCTGGTGCAGCGGGGTCTGCTCCAGGTAGTCGATCGCCACGTCCTCCAGCACGTAGCCGTTGAGGTCCTGGCCGATGACCTCGACGATCTGCTGGCGGAACTCCTCGCGCTGGGTGAACAGCTCCTCGAAGTCGAACCGCTTGCCGACGGTCTTGAGGGCCTCGGCGAACTTGGCGTTGAACAGCTCCTGGAGGGTCTCGGGGTTGCTGGCCCGCTCGGTCCCTATGGCCTTGGCGACCCGCTTGACGTCCTCCTCGGTCTCGTTGACCCGGATGAAGAACTTCACGCTGATGTCGGCGCGGATGTTGTCCTTGCAGGTGAGGCCGTCGCGGCCGCGACGGTCCAGGTCCAGGGTCTTGACCGAGATGTCCATGTACTCGGCCTTGTGCAGGACCGGCAGGATCACCGCACCGGTGAAGGTGACGTGGACGTCGCGCGTCTTGGAGATGATCAGCGCTTCACCCTGCTTGACCTTCTTGAACATCTTCAGGATGGAGACGATCAGGAGGAGCAGGACGAGGAGGGCGACGGCCAGGGAGATGCCGACGGTGAGGAACGCCGCGTCGGCGGCCTCTCCGGTGGATGGGGCGCTCAGCAACACGTATGGGGGCCTTTCTGCGATTGACCGTGCGGGGTCGAGTGGCCGTGCGGGGGCGGCGCGGGCGGGGGTGCGGGGCCCGGACGCTCCCGGAAGGGGGCTCGTGGAATGGGACGCGGGCCCCCGGCCGGTGGTTCCGTCCCCCGCGGGAAAGGCTCGTGCCCGAGGGCCTCGCGCACGAGCCGGTGGCCGGAGGACCCGGGGTGCCGGCGGGCGCGGGCCCGCCCGGGGCGGTCTTGCCCGGGTCAGCCCCGGCCGGGATCAGCCCTGGCCGGGGTCCAGCGCCGCGTCGAAGCCGGTGACCAGGAAGACGTCCCGGTCGTCGCTGTGGTCGAAGATCAGGGCGGTGCTCCCCGACGGCAGCACCTCGCCGCCGATGGTGCGCACCGGGATGGTGATGGAGGCCCCGCCCGCGGTCGTGATCTCCGCGTGGCCGAAGCCCTCGTTCGCCGAGCCGATCCGGATCACGCAGGTGCGGCCGACCAGTTCGTGCTTGGACGACCCCTTGCCCTTGGGCAGGAACCGCTGCACGGCCATGACCGCGCCGCTGGTGAACGCCCACGCCGCCACGACGGCGATGACGAGGACGACCGCTCCGAGCGCCCAGAGCAGGGCGCCGTCGGGGGTGAGGAGACTGGTCACGATCCCGCCCATCATGCTCACGAACCAGGCGGAGAGCACCAGCACGGTGATCTCCACGGTCACCGGGGCCCTGCCCAGCCCCACCCGCCCCATGACCGCGCTCGCGCCCGCGGGGTCGCCGTCGGAGTCCGCGGAGTCGAGGACGTCGGTGTCGGCCAGGCCGACCGCGACCACGATCCAGTAGAGGACGATCACGAGGAGCATGGGGGTGAACAGTACGGTCGGGAAGCCGAAAGCCGTGCTGAGGAACAGCCCCACGCGGATCACGCCCCTTCGCGTCCATCCCGGTCCCCGGCGGCGCACGGGGGATGGTGGCCGTCAGGACGGGGACCGTGCCCGGAACTTTACCCAACGTCCCAGTTGAACGCGGTCCGGGGGGCCGGGCGGCGTGGCCGGAACCGGCCACCGCCGCGCGGATTTCCGCGACGCGCGCACGGGCACCGGGGTTTACGGCGCAGTATTTCCGCACAGTGAATTCTTCGAGGTCATCGGGTGTCGTTTTCCCGGAACGCCCGGCCCGGCATTCCCCGGAACGCGCCCGCCGACAGGCGGATATCACATTGAGCGACGGGGCGGGATTCAAAGGTATTCGGATCCGGGTGCGGCGGAGGGCTGTGGCGCTTCCCGAACGCCTCATTTAGGATCTGCTGCACCGCACAAGCGCGCCTACGGAGGGCGAGGTCTATCTCGTGAACCCCGGAAGCGGTTTCAACGGAGTCTTCTTCCGCCTTCTCGGGCCGCTCCAGGTCGAGGCGGGTTCCGAGCAGGTGCACATTCCCCCCGGCCGCCAGCAGGTCATTCTCCGTGCGCTGCTGCTGGAGGCGGGGCGCACCGTTTCCACGGACCACCTGGTCGACGTGACCTGGGACTGCGATCCCCCCGACACGGCCCGCACCCAGGTGCAGATCTGCGTCTCGCGGCTGCGCAAGAGCCTGGCCCCCCTCGGCACGCCCCTGCTCACCTCCCCGCCGGGCTACCTGCTCCGGGTGGAGCCGGAGGCCGTCGACGTCCACCTGAGCCGCGTCCTCGCCGAGAGGGCCGGGGAGGCCGTCACCGGGGGCCGCCCGGAGGAGGCGGTCGCCCTGCTGCGCCGGGCGGCGGGCCTGTGGCGCGGCCCGTCCCTGGGCGGCCCGTCCGGCCGCCTGCTGCGGCCCCTGGCCGACCGGCTGGACGAGGACCGCGCGTCGCTCGTCGAGGCGTACCTGGACCTGGAGCTGGAGCTGGGCCGCCACGACCTGGTCGTCGGGGAGATCGACGACCTCGTCCGGAGGCACCCCCTGCGCGAGCGGCTGCGCTACCAACTCATGCTCGCCCTGCACCGCTCCGGGCGCCGGGCCGAGGCGCTCCGGGTCTACCGGCGGGGCCGGGAGCTGAGCACGGCCGAGCTGGGGCGCGAACCCGGGCCGGAGCTGCGCGCCCTGGAGGCCGCCGTCCTGGCGGGGGAGTCGCCGCCCGACCCGGAGCCGGCCCCGGCGGCGCCCGCCGCCCCCGCCGCGGTCCCGGCCCCGCGCTCCCGGCCGGGAGCCCCGTGCCCCCGCCAGCTCCCCGCCGACACCGCGGACTTCTCCGGACGAGGGGAGCAGGCGGCGGCGCTGGAGGCCGCCCTCACCGGGCCGGGCCGCGACGGGGGCCGGGCCGCCCTCTGCGCCGTCGTCGGCCTCCCCGGCGTCGGCAAGAGCGCCCTGGCCGTGCACGTGGCCCACCGGCTGGCCCGCGCCGGCTTCCCCGACGGGCAGCTCTACTGCGACCTGCGCGGCGGCAGCGGGACCCCGCTGGACCCCGCGCGGGCGCTGGCCCGGTTCCTGCGCGCCCTGGGCGTCCCCGACCGGGCGCTGCCCGAGGGGCTCGGGCCGCGCGCGCGGATGTACCGCGACCTGCTCGCACGGCGGCGGGTCCTGGTGCTCCTGGACGACGCGGCCGACGAGCGGCAGGTCGCCGACCTGCTGCCCCCCGGGCCCGGCTGCGCCGCGATCGTCACCGGCCGCTCCGGCCTCGCCGGGATCCCCGGGGCCGACCTGGTCGAACTCGACGTGCTCCCGCAGGACCAGGCGCTGGAGCTGCTGCGCCGGGTGATCGGACCCGAACGGACGGACGCCGACCCCGAGGCCGCCGCCGAGCTGCTGCGCACGGTGGGCAGGCTGCCCCTGGCCCTGCGGATCGTCGCCGCCCGGCTGGTCGCACGGCCCCACTGGTCCCTGGCGTCCATGGCCGCCCGGCTCGCCGACGAGCGGCACCGCCTCGACCAGCTCTCCCACGGCGGGCTCACCGTGCGCGCCGGCCTGGTGCCGGGCTACGAGGGCCTGGCCCCGGACGCCCGGCGGACCCTGAGACTGTTCGCGCTGGCCGAGGGCCCCGGGCAGCCCGGGCAGCCCGGCTGGGCCGCCGGGGCGCTGCTGGACGACCGCAGGCCCCGCCCCGACGAGCTGCTGGAACCCCTCGTCGACGCCCGGATGCTCGCCGCCGACGGCACCGACGCCGCGGGCGGCCCCCGCTACCGGTTCCACGACGTCGTCCGCCTGTTCGCGCGCGAACGCCTGGCGGAGGAGGAGACGGAGTCCGAGCGTCGGGAGGCGGCGGCCCGGCTGGTCGGCGGCTGGCTCTTCCTGGCGGAGGAGGCCGACGTGCGCACCGGGGGCGGCTCCGGCCGCATCGGCGCGGGGGGCCGGTGGCGCCCGCCCCCGGCCGATGCCCTCCTGCGCGACCCGGCGGCCTGGCTGTCGGAGGAGCGGTCCCGCCTGTGCGCGGCCGTGGACCTGGCCGCCGACCACGGTCTCGACGAGCTGTGCTGGAACCTGGCGCTGGCCCTGGTCCCCCTGTTCCACCGGCGCGGGTACCTGCGGGAGTGGGACCGGGTCAACGACCGGGCCGCCGAGGCGGTGCGCGCCGCGGCCAACCGCCGCGGGGCGGCGGCGGTCGCCTACTCCCGCGGCTGCCTGGACCTGGACCGGAGGAGGCTCTCCGACGCCCGCGCGGCCTTCAAGGAGGCCCTGGCGGCGTTCGGGGAGCTGGGCGACGTGACCGGCCGCGCCTGGTGCACCTGGGGGCTGGCCCGGCTGGAGCGGGCCGCCGGGCGCCGCGAGCGCGCCCTGGAGCTGTGCGGGCGGGCCCTGCGCGACTTCCAGGAGGTCGGCAACCCGGACGGGGAGGGCCGCGCCCTCGTGCTCAGCGGACACCTCCGCACGGCCGCCGGCGCCGTCGACGCGGGGGAGGCCGACCTGGCCCGGGCGCTCACGCTGTACGAGCGGACCGGGGACCCCCGGGGCCGCGCGCGGGTGCTGAGCCGGATGGGCCGGATGGCGCGGGACCTGGGTGACGAACGGCGGGCGCTGCGCCTGCTCACCGAGGCGCGGGAGCTGGCCGGCGGGGAGGAGCGGGTGCCGCGTACGGTGCCCGGCACCCGGGACCCCGGGGACCGGGGCGGGACGGCGGCCCGGACGGCCCGGGCGCCGGAGCAGGCGTGAGCGGCGTCCCCGCCCGGGGCGGCCGCGGCCGCCCCGGTCACCGCGGGGCGCGGTCCCAGGAGGCGATGAGCCCGTGCTCGGACAGGGAGAACACGTCCCTGTAGACCAGCGTGGCCATGCGGGACGTCTCGGTGAACGCCCCCTCGGCGACCACGCCCTCCCCGCTGACGCGCACCAGGTCCACCCGGTGCAGGCCGCGCCCGGCCAGGTGCTCCCGCAGGGCCGCCTCGACCCGGCGCCGGCCCCGGGTGTCGGGGACGCCGGGCAGGCTCAGGCGGGTGTACTCGTCCAGAAGGGAGGCGCAGCCGTCCAGGTCGGCGCGGTCGACGTAGTCGTAGAGGAGGAGCACGTGTTCGGCGCCCGCCCGCGCCACCCTTTCGCTGCGGCCGGGGGTGTGCTCCTGGCCGTGTGCGGTCATCCGGCACCTCCCCGGCCGGGGGTGCGCGGAACACCGCGGACGGCGGAGGCGTGGTTCATGGCGACTCCCGGGCGCTCGTGGTTCGGGGCCCACGCTAGGAAAACCCCCTGTCACCGGCCTATCCCCGGGCTATCCCGGCGCCTGCGCCGCGCTTCCCGGTAGCCGATATATCACTTAACGTGATATTTGCAGTTCCCTTCCGTCCGTCTTTCAACCATCCGAAATTTGGGCCTGGGTTCCAGCGGTGGGAATGTGAGAATTCGACCACGACGACCTCGGCTTTCGGTCGAATAAAGTTCGCTTCTCTTCGCAATGCGTGTGATATAACTCCGTTTCGGGAGTCGTTCTCTTTGATTTCAGAACGGTGGGGAGCTGTGTGATCACGACGGGCGACCGGCCTGGCGACGACGGAATGGCGTTCCGCGTGCTCGGCCCCATCGAGGTCCGGGGCGCCGCGGGCCCGGTCCGGGTGCCCGTCGGCCGGCAGCAGACCGTCCTGGGCATCCTGCTCCTGGAACTGGGCCGTGTCGTCTCCACCGACCAGATCGTCGACATCCTCTGGGAGCACAGCCCGCCGGAGACCGTCCGGACCCAGGTGCAGATCTGCGTCTCCCGGCTGCGGACCCTGCTCAAGCCGACCGGCGCCGTCATCGAGACCCGGTCCCCCGGCTACGTCCTCAACGCCGCCCCCGAGACCGTGGACGCGCACGTCTTCCGCTCCCGGGTCCGCGAGGCGACCGCCCTGTCCCAGCAGGACCGGGGCGAGGAGGCCGCCGCCCTGCTGCGCTCCGCGGTCGGCCTCTGGCGCGGGCCGGTGTTCGGCGGCGTCGGCGCCGAGGCCCTGCGCGCCCGGGCCACCCACCTCGACGAGGAGCGGATGGCCGCCGTCGAGTCCTATCTCGCCATCGAACTCGAACTGGGGCGGCACCAGCGCCTCATCGGCGAGATCAACGGACTGGTCGAGGAGCACCCCCTCCGCGAGGGGCTGCGCGCCCAGCTGATGCTGGCGCTGTACCGGTCCGGCCGCCAGGTCGAGGCGCTGGAGGTCTACCGCCGCGGACGCGACCTGCTCATCGAGGAACTGGGCCTGGAACCCGGATCCGAGCTGCGCGAACTGGAGCGCGCCATCCTCGCCGGCGACCCCTCCCTGGAGCACGCGCCCGCGCAGGGCCCGGCCCACGCCGCGGGCGGCGGGCCCGCCACCGCGTTCGGCGGCGGGGTCACCCCCTTCCAGCTGCCCTCCGACACCGTGGACTTCGTCGGCCGGGACGGCACCATCGACCGGGTCGAGGGCGTCCTGGCCGAGCCCGGCAACGGAGCCCGGGTCGTCGTGCTCATGGGACGCCCCGGGGTCGGCAAGAGCTCCACCGCCGTGCGCGTCGCCCACCGGCTGGGCCCCGAGCGCTATCCCGACGGACAGCTCTACTGCGACCTGCGCGCCACCCGGGGGACCCCGCTGGACCCCGGCGAGGTCCTGGGCCGCTTCCTGCGGGCGCTGGGCGTGCCCGGCCCCGCCGTCCCCGACGACGTGGACGAGCGCGCCGCCATGTACCGCGGCCTGCTGGCCACCCGCCGGGTCCTCATCGTCCTGGACGACGCCGCCACCGAGTCCCAGCTGCTGCCGCTCATCCCGGCCGGCCCCGGCTGCGGGGTCCTCATCACCTCCCGGGCCAACCTCACCGGCCTGCCCGGCGCGACCTTCCTCCCCCTGGAGACCCTCACCGAGGACGCCTCGCTGGCCCTGCTGCGCCAGGTCCTGGGCGACGCCCGGGTCGACGCCGAGCCCGAGGCCGCCCACGCGCTGGTGGGCGCGGTGGGGAGGCTGCCCCTGGCGCTGCGCATCGTGTCCGCCCGCCTCGCCGCCCGCCGCCACTGGTCCCTGTCCTCCATGGTGGACCGGCTGGCGGACGAGCGGTACCGCCTGGACGAGCTGGCCCACGGCGACATGACGGTGCGGGCCAGCCTGTCGCTGACCTACGACGGCCTGGAGGCCGGGACGGCCCGCGCCTTCGGGCTGCTCGGCCTGGTCGAGGGCCCCACCATCCCCATGTGGTCGGCGGCCGCCCTGCTGGGGGACGACCGCCCCTTCCCCTCCGACATCGTCGAACCGCTGGTGGACGCCCACCTGCTGGACATCGTGGGCACCGACCCGTCCGGGGACCCGGTGTACCGCTTCCACGAGCTGGTGCGCGACTACGCGCGGGAGAGGTCGGCCGACGTCGAGGACGACGCCTCCCGCGGTGCCGCCATCGACCGCCTCATGGGCGGCTGGCTGGCGCTGCTGGACGCCGCCAACGACGACCTCATGGGCGGGGAGTACCTGCGGGTGCGCGGCGGGGCGCCCCGGTGGTCCCCTCCCGCGCGGTACGTCGAGCGCGTCCTGCGCGACCCCTACGCCTGGTTCGAGGGCGAGCGCGCCAACCTCCGGCACGTGGTGCTCCAGGCGGTCGAGCTCGGCATGGACGAGCAGAGCTGGGACCTGCTGGTCGGCTTCTCGGTCTTCCTCACCCGGCGCGGCTACATGCAGGAGCTGGCCGAGCTGCACGACCGGGTCGAGCCGTTCGTGCGGGAGCGCGGCAACCGGCTCGGCATGGCCTCCCTGTGGGCCACGGTCAGCGAGGCGCTCAGCCACCGCTACGACGGGCCCACCCGGGCGGCGCTGCTGGAGCGGTCCCTGGAGGCGTACACCGAGCTCGGGGAGGTGCGGGGCCAGGCGATCGCCCGCCGCGCGCTGGCCACCCTCACCGCCGAGGCCGGGGACGAGAAGCGCGCGCTGGGCCTGTGCGAGGAGGCGCTGGAGGGTTTCGTCGCCGTCGGGGACCTGGGCGGCCAGTGGCGCAGCCTGATGCTCACCGGCTACCTGCGCGGGCGCGGCGGCGACGTCGACGGGGGCCGCGCGGAACTCGACCGGGCCCTGGAACTGGCCGGGCGCACCGGGGACCCGCGGGCCAGCGCCCAGGTGCTGCGGCGCAGTGCCCAGCTCGACCTGCTCCGGGGGGACGTCGGGCAGGGGATAGGGCGGCTGCGGGAGGTGCTGGCCGTCGTCGAGGAGCTCGGCGACCTCGTCGGCCAGGCGATGGTGCTGCGCGACCTGGGGACCGCCTGCGCCCAGGCGGGCCGGATCGATGAGGCGCGGGGATTGCTGGAGCGCGCGATGGCGGCCTTCGACCAGCTCTACGAGGAGAGGGAACGAGCCGAGGTGGCATCCGTGTTGGCCGACCTCGGCTGACCGTTCGCCATCGTCCTCACCCCGCCCGCTACTTCTCCCAGCGGTCGGCCGGGGTGTCCACCTCCACCGTGACGGTGGCGGGGCCCTTCTCCCCGGGAGCCGACGGGACGTCGACGGTCACCGAGACGGCGGCGCCGGGGCCCGTCTTCTCCCAGCGGTCCTCCAGGGTGCCGGCCCCCGTGTCCGCCAGGGCGGGGGAGGCGCCCAGGGAGACGGCGACGGCGGCGGCGAGGGCGAGGGAGAACTTGACGATCCGCATGGTGACCTCCGTTGGTGAGGGCCCCGTCTTCTCGGGGGATGGCCACATCCTGCCCCGCGCCGCCGCCGAAGGCTTATCACAGGGCTATTCGCACCATTGCACGGCGCTGACAAGGGCCTATCCCGCCCGGGGATAGGTCGCGGATAGCGGGTGGATGCCCCCCTTTCCGATGATCGTGGGGAGCCGATCGCGGGAGGAGATCCCGGGGCATCGGACCGGGATCGCCTTGGAATGCGGAGTGGTGATGAACGACGTCCCCATGCTTGAGACCCTGGGAGAGTGCCGTGTCGACGGGCGCCCCGTGCGCCACCGGCGGGCCGCGGAGCTGGCCGCGGTCCTGCTCCTGTCCGACGGGGCGGCCCCCCGCGACTGGCTCTCCACCGTGCTGTTCGAGGGCGACCCCTCGCCGTCCAGCCTGCCGACGCTGGCCATGCGGGCGCGGCGGATCGGCCTGGACGTCCGGTACGAGCGCGAGATCGGCGCGTACCGCATCGGCGAGGGGGTCCGCTGCGACGTCGTCGAGTTCCTGTTCCTGCTGTCGCACGGCTACGTCGCCCAGGCGATGGAGTTCTACAAGGGCCCCTTCATGGTGCGCAGCCAGAGCCCCTTCGCCGTCCAGACCCGGGCCCACCTGGAACAGCGCATCGTCGAGGCCGTCGTGGACACTGGCGACGCGCGCCTGATGGCCGACACGCTGCGGGTCGTGCGCGACCCGGGGATGCGGCGGGCGCTGGTGCGCGACGCGGACGCGGCGCTGGTCTGACGGGCCGGTCAGGGCGGGGAGACGAGCAGGAGGGAGGGGACGGCATGCGGAAAGGCCAGGCGGAGCAGGCTGTACCCCGCTCCGGCCGCGCCGGACAGCGCCGGGGCGGCCCCCGGGGTGAGGCACCAGCCGCGGGCGCGGCCGTGCGCGCACAGGCCCGCGGCGGCGCGCAGCGGGGCCTCCTCCGCGCCTCCGCCGCGCCACCGCGCGGCCGACACCAGGAACTCCAGGACGCCCAGGTCGCCGTGGCAGGCCCCGTGGTCGCCGGTGGAGCGCAGGCCGCCGCGGAGCAGGGCGTCGCGGACGGCGCGTTCCAGGGACGCCAGGTCCTCCAGGGCGGCCGAGCGGACCGCCGGCTCACGCGCGTCGGCCAGCAGGGACAGCCGGGAGAGGCCGATCCCCGCCAGGCCGTGGCACCACGACACGTCCGCGGGCGGACGCCGCTCCAGCGCCTCACGCTCCCGGGACAGCAGCCGGCCGACGGCCCCGCCGTACCCCGCGCCGGGCAGCGCGGCGTCCATGCGGGAGAGCGCGACCAGGACCCCGGTGGAGCCCGAGGCCATGCCGGGCTCGGGGGGCGCGGCGGCGGTCTCCTCGGCGAGCACCGAGGCGACGCGGTCGGCGACGGCCAGCGCCCCCGCCCCGGGCAGCGCCGCGTGCAGCGCCAGCGCGGCCAGGACGGTGCCCGCACGTCCCCCGGCCAGGCCGGGGGAGCCGGTGCCGGTGTGCCCGCGCAGCAGGTCCAGGTGCGCCAGGGCGCCCCGGGTCCGGGCGTCGTGTCCGCGCACCGCGCCGGCCGCGGCCAGGTGGACCAGTGCGGCCGCGGCCCGGCCGAACCGGTCGGGGGCGCGGGGGGAGAAGCGCAGGGCGGCGGTGTGGTCGGCGGCGGCCTCGGCGCGGGCCCGCAGGCCGGGGCCGCCGTCGAGGTCGGCGAGCCGGGCCAGCAGCGGTCCCGCCCCCGGGTCGCGGGGGGAGAGGCCGCGGGCCAGGTCCGCGGCCGCGGCGAGCGCGGTCTCCCCGTCCAGCGGGTGGTCGCCCGGGCGCGGGTCGGCCGCGTCGGGGTCGTCCGGGCACAGGTCGCGGGCGGTCCGGCGGACCAGCGCCACCGCCCCGCCGGCGCCGTGGCGGTCCAGGGACCGCAGCCGGCGGCGCACGGACGCGGCCGGCGCCTCGGCGAGCACGCCCGGGACGGTGCGGCCCGCGCTGTCGACCAGGTCGACGGCCCCCGCCGGGCCCGACAGGTGCGGCAGGTCTCCCCTGAGCAGGTCGGTGGACTCCGCCCGCAGCAGCGCCGACCACAGCCGGGCGTCCCCGTCCCCCGGCAGGGGCCGGGGCAGCAGCAGGGAGCGGGTGAGGCCGTCGCGCAGCAGGTCCGGGCGGTCCCCGGCGTCCAGGGAGGCCGTGTACAGGGCGGCCGGGTAGAGGTCGTGCCGCAGCAGGGCGCGGGACAGCCCGCCCAGCGGGCCCTTCCGCGACAGCCAGGTCCCCCGGTCGGCCACCAGGGCGTCGTAGGCGAACGCGAACCCGTCCGTCAGCGCGCCCGTGTGCCCCTCCAGCGGCAGCACCCCGCCGCCGGAACCGGGCAGGTGCTCGTCGTCCTCCAGGGGCTCCTCGTCCAACGGGTCGTCCTCGTCGCCGTCCTGTGAGACCGCCGCGTCCACGGGTCGCTCGGGCGGCCGGACCACCCCCGCCAGCAACCGCTCGGCGTCCGTCAGCACCGGGTGCGCGCCGTGCGCGACGATGTCCCGGTGGCGCGGGGCACTGCCGCTCAGGGCGTGGGCCAGCGCGGTGACGGCGCCCAGCCGCCAGTAGAAGGCGACGCCCTCCCCCTCGGGGCAGGGCTCGTGCTCGACGCGGAGCGTCCACCCGTGGTCGGGCAGGCGCAGCACCGGGACCGAGGCCAGCCGGTGCGCGGGGCCGCGCGCGTTGAACCAGGAGACGATCCCCTCCCACAGCACCGCCGCGTCCGGCGGGCGCGGGGTGCGGACCATCCGGACGTCGCCGAACGAGACCACGGCCCCGGCCAGCCCGCCCGGGCGGCGCACGTACCCCGAGCCGAAGTCCACCAGGGTCACGGCGTCCAGCCGGCCCCCGTGCAGCCGGTCCAGCTCCGGGAGGTCGGCGACCAGGTCGCGGGCCAGCTCCAGCCGGGACTCCTCCCAGCGGGAGAGCACCTCCGCGACCCGGCGCAGCAGCACCGTGTACTCCTCCCACAGCTCGCGCTGCACCCGCGGCCGCGACAGCAGCTCCAGGTAGGCGCGGAACCGGGCCTCCCCGCTCGCGCCGCCGATCCGGCCGGAGAGCTGGGCGAACTGCATCTCCAGGGCCACGGTCGGGGTCATCAGGCGGCTCAGCTCCTCGTCCGGCCACGCCCCGGCCAGCAGGTCCGGCAGCCCGGCCAGGCGGGGGTCGGCCCCCCGCACCAGCGCGGTCGCCGCGTCGTGCAGGGCCCTCTGGTGTCCGTGCACGGCGTCCAGCGCCGGGCGCAGGAACCCGGCCGCGTCGGCGTCGGCGAGGAACGCCTCCCGCGCGCGTCCGGTGTCCCGCCCCAGGGCGATACGCGCGTCCGCGCGGCGCACCCACGCCTCCGGCGCGCCGGAGGCGGGCGCGTCCCCGGCGGCGTCGTCCGCCGCCCGCCGCCAGGGGAGTTCCTCGACGGTCCATTGCCTTTCCATGTTCGGCTCCCGTTCCGACCGGGGTCCCGATGACGTACCGGTGCTGTGGACCCAGTCTCACCAGGGGCGTTCACGTCGCCATCACGCCGGGGCCGGCGCCGATAGGCGGCCGATAAGCGGGCGATGGGGCCCCGGGCGACAGTAGGTGTGCAGGGATCGGACCCGTGCCGAGAAGGAGGCGTGATGATGAGGACCGTGGAGGTGTCGACACTGGGCCGCTGCGCTGTGGACGGCACGGCCGTGGCCAACCGCAGGGCCGTGGAGCTGGCGGCGCTGGTCGCCCTGTCGAACGGCTGCGTGCACCGCGACCGGGTGCTGGTGGAGCTGTTCGAGGCCGACCCGGCCCCGTCCAGCCTGCCGACCCTGGCCATGCGCGCCCGCCGGGCGGGCATCCCGCTCGGCTACGACCGGCGCCGGGCCTGCTACACGCTGGACGGCGCGGTCCGCTTCGACGTCGTGGAACTGCTCCGGCTCGTCCGCGCCGGGGACCCGGAGCGGGCCCTGGACCTCTACGCCGGCCCCTTCCTGTCCACCAGCCAGAGCCCCTTCGCCGCCGACACCCGGGCGGGCGTCGAGGGCGCCCTCGTGCGGGCGGTCCTGGCCCGGGGCGACGTCGCGCTCATGACCCGGGCGGACCGGTTGGTCAAGCACCCGGAGCTGAGCGAGGAACTGGTCAGGCGCGGCGCCGATCCGGCCACCGTCTCGCTGAGCCGCTCCTGGCTCTCCGGGCTCGGCTTCCCCGGCTGAGCCCTCCCGGCGGTGACGGGACCGCGGGCGGGAGGAGGACCCCGAACGACCGGAAAGGCCGCCCTTCCAGGTACCCCCTCCCCCCTGTGCCGGGGTGGTCTCTGGTACGTGCACCAGTCTCCGGCGCCGGATTCGCAGGGGCTTCACACGGCCCGGAAAAAAATTCTCGGAAGGATGTCGATCCGGCGGCCGCCCGTTCGACGAACAGGTGAGAGCGGGGGAGGGACCCCCACACCGCACGGAAGGCGAACACCATGCGCTACATGATGTCGATCATGTCCGACCCGCAGGCCGAGGCGAACACCGAGATGACCCCGGAGATCTTCGAGGCGATGGCCGCCTACAACGAGGAGCTGGTCAAGGCCGGCGTGCTGCTCGCCGGGGACGGCCTGGCGCCCTCCGCCGAGGCCGTCCGGGTGACCTTCTCCAACGGCGGGGCCCGGGTGACCGACGGCCCCTTCGCGGAGGCCAAGGAGTTCATCGCCGGGTACTGGATCCTCCAGGTGTCCTCGCCCGAGGAGGCCGTGGAGTGGGCCAAGCGCTGCCCCCACCCCCCGGCGGGCGACTCCGCGGAGCTGAACCTGATCCTGCGCCGGATCATGGACACCGACGACTTCAGCGACGACATGATGCCCGCGGAGCTCAAGGACCGCGAGCGCGAACTGCGGGGGCGGAACGCCCACGAGGCCCACGAGGGCTGACCCCGGGGCGGGTTGCGGCGGTGTGTCCCGCGGTGCTCTGATGGGCCCGTGAGTCACACCGATACCCGGCGCGCGGTGGAGGCGGTCTGGCGAATCGAGTCGGCCCGCCTCGTCGCCGCGCTCACCCGCATGGTCGGCGATGTCGGCCTCGCCGAGGAGTTCGCCCAGGACGCGCTGGTCAGCGCCCTGGAGAAATGGCCGCGGGAGGGCGTACCCGACCGGCCCGGCGCCTGGCTGACCACCGTCGCCAAGCGCCGCGTCGTCGACCGCTGGCGGCGCGACGAGCGCTTCCAGGACCGCATGGCCGAACTCGGCCGGCAGGTCGTCGAGAACGACGGGCAGGGCGGGTTCGACGCCGTCCTGGAGGAGGACTACGGCGACGACCTGCTCCGGCTGATGTTCGTGTGCTGCCACCCGGTGCTGTCCACGCAGGCCAGGGTCGCCCTGACCCTGCGGATGCTGGGCGGGCTGACCACCGAGGAGATCGCCCGCGCCTTCCTGGTGCCCGAGTCCACCGTCGCCCAGCGCATCGTCCGGGCCAAGCGCACCCTGGCCGAGAAGAAGGTGCCCTTCGAGGTGCCCGTCGGCGGGGACCGCGACGCCCGGGTGGCCTCCGTGCTGGAGGTCGTCTACCTCGTCTTCAACGAGGGGTACGCGGCGACCTCGGGCGACAGCCTCCTGCGCCCCGAGCTGTGCGAGGAGGCCATGCGGCTGGGCCGGGTGCTCGCCGGGCTGCTCCCCGAGGAGCGCGAGGTGCACGGGCTGCTCGCGCTGATGGAGCTGCACGCCTCCCGGTTCCGCGCCCGGGTCGCCCCGGACGGGTCCCCGGTGCCGCTCGCCGAGCAGGACCGCTCCCGCTGGGACCGGATGCTCATCACCCGCGGCATGGCGTCGCTGCTGCGTTCACTGCCGCCCGACCCCGCCCGGCCGCGCGGCCCCTACGCCCTCCAGGCGGCGATCGCCGCCGAGCACGCCCGGGTCCTGGACCCCGGCGACACCGACTGGACCGTCATCTCCGCCCTCTACCTGGCGCTGGCCCGGCAGACCGGGTCGCCGGTGGTGGAGCTCAACCGGGCGGTGGCGGTGTCGATGGCCCACGGCCCGGCGGCCGCCCTGGAGATCGTGGACTCCCTGGAGGGGGCCCTGGACGGCTACCACCTGCTCCCGTCCGTCCGCGGCGACCTGCTCGAACGCCTGGGCCGGGAGAAGGAGGCCGAGGCGGAGTTCCGCCGCGCCGCCTCCCTCACCCGCAACGAGAGCGAGCGCTCCCTGCTGCTGGCCCGCGCCGACCGCCTCGCCCGGTCGCCCACCGTCTCGCTCAGGGGGGTCATCACCGCGGAGGACGAGGACTGACAACGGGCCGGTCCCGGGGAGTCAGAGCGTGCCCGCGGGGACGATCCAGGAGACGGGCTGGCCGGTGACATCCGCGATCAGGTCGTAGTCCTTGTCGTAGTGGACCACGGTCGCCCCGTGGACCTCGGCCGTGGCCGCGATGATCAGGTCGGGCAGGGCCCGCCGGTGGTGCCCTTTGCGGGCAAGGTCGTGCTGGACCTCCAGGGCGCGCCGCATCGCCTCGTTGCCGGTCTCCAACCAGGGCAGGAGGCCGTACTGCTCCTTGAGGCGCTCGTAGTCCCTTGTGTTGCGGGCAGAGTAGAGCAACTCCAGGGCGACCATCTCGCACATGGCGATCGATCCGCCGGACGAGACGAGGCCGTGCAGGCGCTCCCGTGCTTCGGGGCTGCGCCGCACCATCTCGTAGGCGGACTTGTCGACCAGGTACAGGGTCAGCGCCATGCCTCGCCCATCGTCTGTTCGTCCAGGTCCAGGTCCAGGTC
The DNA here is from genome assembly GCF_019598965.1 of Nocardiopsis sp. MT53. Taxonomy (NCBI): domain Bacteria; kingdom Bacillati; phylum Actinomycetota; class Actinomycetes; order Streptosporangiales; family Nocardiopsidaceae; genus Nocardiopsis; species Nocardiopsis sp. MT53. Next base: position 2,536,344 of record NZ_CP080599.1, read on the forward strand.
GCCGATGAGATCGATGAACCGGTGCGACCTGTGGCGGGCGGCGATCTCGCGGAGCGCGCGGTTGACGGTCTCGACCTTGGTGGTGGTGCCGAGTTCCTCGGCGGCTGCGGCCAGTGCCTCCTCGTCGAGGTCGATGACGGTTCGGGACATGGAGATCACCTCTTGGTTGATATCAACATGGCTTCTTTGATGATATCTCCTCTGGCGGTTTCTGGGTGTGGTTTCTGCCTTCGGCAGTAAGGGCTGGCGCACACGCCCGGCGGAGGGCCAGACTGCGGTTCATGAGACTTCTGGTACTGGGCGGCACGGAGTTCGTCGGGCGGGCTGTGGTCGAGGACGCGCTGGAACGGGGGTGGGACGTCACCGTCCTGCACCGGGGGACGCGGCCCGCGCCCGAGGGGGCGACCGTGCTCCACGGCGACCGGCTGGCCCCCGACGGCCTGGCCGCGCTGGAGAAGGGCGAGTGGGACGCCGTCGTCGACACCTGGTCGGCGGCGCCCAGGGTGGTGCTGGAGGCCGCCCGGCTGCTGGCCGACCGGGCGGGGCACTACACCTACATCTCCAGCTGCTCCGTCTACACCTACCCCTCGGCGGCGGGCTCGGACGAGTCCTGGCCCACGGTCGACGCCGACCCCGGGGCCGACGGCACCGAGTACGCGGCGGACAAGCGCGGCGGCGAACTGGCCGTCGAGGCGGCCTTCGTCGACCGCTCCCTGTTCGTGCGGGCCGGGCTCATCCTCGGCCCCTACGAGAACATCGGCCGCCTGCCCTGGTGGCTGAACCGGATCGCCCGGGGCGGCCCCTTCCCCGCGCCCGGCCCGGCCGACCTGCCGATCCAGTACGTGGACGCCCGCGACCTGGCCGCCTGGACCCTGGACGCCACCGAGGCGGGGCTGTCCGGGCCGTTCAACCTGGTGAGTCCGCCCGGGCACGCCACTGTCGGCGAGCTGATCGACGCCTGCGTCGCCGCCACCGGCTCCGGGGCCGAGCCCGTGTGGCTCACCCCCGAGCAGGTCGCCGCGGCGGAGGTGGAGCCGTGGTCCCAGCTGCCGGTGTGGCTCCCGCCGGGCGAGCTGCACGACTCCCTGCACGGCAACGACGTCTCCAAGGCGGTGGCCGCGGGGCTGCGCTGCCGCCCGGTCGCCGAGACCGCCGCCGACACCTGGGAGTGGCTGGTGTCCATCGGCGGCACCGCCCCGCAGCGCCCCGACCGCCCCGCGGTGGGCCTGCCCGCGGGCGCCGAGGAGCGCCTGCTGGCCGGACGCGCCTGACACGCGCGCGGGGGCCGCCCGGTCCGGGCGGCCCCCGCGGTCGGGTCCTACTCCGCCGGCGCGCCGAGCGGTCGGGACGACACGACCAGCCTGTCGGCGGCGTCGTTGACGTCCACCACCACCGTGTCCCCCTCGGTCAGCGCGCCCGACAGCAGCTCGCGGGCGAGCGGGTCGCCGATCGAGGACTGCACCAGGCGGCGCAGCGGCCGGGCCCCGTAGTTGGGGTCGTAGCCGGTCATCGCCAGCCACTCCCGCGCCCCCGGCGTCACGTCCAGGTTCAGGCGCCGGTCCGCCAGGCGGCGGGCCAGCTTCTCCACCTGGAGGTCCACGATCCGCGTCAGGTCCTCGATGGACAGCGCCTCGAACATGATCACGTCGTCGAGCCGGTTGAGGAACTCGGGCTTGAACGTCGCCCGCACCACGTCCATGACCCGCTGCTCGCGCGTCGCCTCGTCCAGGGTCTGGTCCACCAGGAACTGCGAGCCCAGGTTGGAGGTGAGGATGAGGATGGTGTTGCGGAAGTCCACCAGCCGCCCCTGGCCGTCGGTCAGCCGGCCGTCGTCCAGGACCTGGAGCAGGGTGTCGAACACCTCGATGTGGGCCTTCTCCACCTCGTCCAGCAGCACCACCGTGTACGGCCGGCGGCGCACCGCCTCGGTGAGCTGGCCGCCCTCCTCGTAGCCGACGTACCCGGGGGGCGCGCCGACCAGGCGGGACACCGAGTGCTTCTCGGAGTACTCGCTCATGTCGATGCGGACGATCGCCCGCTCGTCGTCGAACAGGAACTCCGCCAGCGCCTTGGCCAGCTCGGTCTTGCCGACGCCGGTCGGCCCCAGGAACAGGAACGAGCCCGTCGGCCGGTCGGGGTCGGAGATGCCCGCGCGCGCCCGGCGCACGGCGTCCGCCACGGCCACGACGGCGGACCGCTGGCCGATCAGCCGCCGGCCCAGCTCCTCCTCCATGCGCAGCAGCTTGGAGGTCTCGCCCTCCATCATCCGCCCCACCGGGATGCCGGTCCAGGACGAGACCACCTCGGCCACCTCGTCGGCGCCGACCTCGTCCTTGACCATGGAGTCGGTCTCGGCCTCGGCGGACTCCTCCGCCTGGGAGGCCTCCTCCAGCTGCTTCTCCAGCTGCGGGATCTCCCCGTACATCAGCCGGGACGCCGTGGCGAAGTCGCCCTCGCGCTCGGCCAGCTCGGCCCGGGTGCGCAGCTCGTCCAAGTGGCCCTTGAGGTCGCCGACCCGGTTCAGGCCCGCCTTCTCCTGCTCCCAGCGGGCGACCAGCCCGTTGAGGCGCTCCTGCTTGTCGGCCAGGTCCGCGCGCAGCCGCTCCAGCCGCTGCCGGGACGCCGGGTCCGACTCCTTGTCGAGCGCCATCTCCTCCATCTTCAGGCGGTCGACGGTGCGGCGCAGCTCGTCGATCTCCACCGGGCTGGAGTCGATCTCCATGCGCAGCCGGGACGCCGCCTCGTCGATGAGGTCGATGGCCTTGTCCGGCAGGAAGCGCGCGGTGATGTAGCGGTCGGACAGGGTCGCGGCGGCCACCAGCGCCGAGTCGGAGATCTGCACCTTGTGGTGCGCCTCGTAGCGGCCCTTGAGCCCGCGCAGGATCGCGATGGTGTCGGTGGCCGTCGGCTCGCCCACGAACACCTGCTGGAAGCGGCGCTCCAGGGCGGGGTCCTTCTCGATCCGCTCCCGGTACTCGTCCAGCGTGGTCGCGCCGACCATGCGCAGCTCGCCGCGGGCCAGCATCGGCTTCAGCATGTTCCCGGCGTCCATGGACCCGTCGCCGGAGGCCCCGGCGCCGACCATGGTGTGCAGCTCGTCGATGAACGTGATGACCTGGCCCTCGGAGTCCTTGATCTCCTGGAGCACCGCCTTGAGGCGCTCCTCGAACTCGCCCCGGTACTTGGCGCCCGCCACCATCGCCGACAGGTCCAGGCTGATCAGCCGCTTGCCGAGCAGGGACTGGGGCACGTCGCCCGCGACGATGCGCTGGGCCAGGCCCTCCACCACGGCGGTCTTGCCGACGCCGGGCTCGCCGATGAGCACCGGGTTGTTCTTGGTGCGGCGGCTGAGCACCTGGATGACCCGCCGGATCTCGCCGTCGCGGCCGATCACCGGGTCCACCTTGCCCTCGCGGGCCCGCTCGGTCAGGTCGACGCCGTACTTCTCCAGCGCCTGGTAGGTCTCCTCGGGGTTCTCCGTGGTGACCCGCCGCTTGCCGCGCACCCGCTCGAACGCGTCGAGCAGCGCCTCGGGCGTGGCGCCGGAGTCCTTGAGCAGCCGGGCCGCCTCGCCGCCGTCGGCGGCCAGGCCCACCAGCAGGTGCTCGGTGGAGACGTACTCGTCCTCCATCTGCTGCGCGCGCTGGGCGGCGGTGTTGATGGAGACGATGAGCTGGCGGGAGGAGCCGGGCGAGGCCGCCGTGGACCCGGTCACCCGGGGCAGCGCGTCGACGGCCTCGTCGACCCTGTCCTTGAGCCGGTCGGGGTCGGCCCCGACCTCCTTGAGGAGCGGGCGGGTGACGCCCTCGGCCTGGTCCAGCAGCGCGGTCAGCAGGTGCACCGGCTCGGTCTGGGGGTTGCCCTTGGTGGTGGCCAGGCGGATGGCCACCGACAGGGCCTCCTGGCTCTTCTGGGTGAGCTTGTAGTTCATGTGCGGTGACTCCTTATGCAAGCCGTGTCACGCAGGGTGATGTGTCGCGGCCGACCGGACCCCGTGCCCCCGTGCCGGGCCGGCCGTCGCGGCCGTCAGGCCCCGTCGCCGCCGATCCGGTCGGGGCCGGGGCCCTCCTGTCCGGAGTCCCTCCGCTGACCATCGTCCTCGGCGGTGTTGAAGATCGTCACGCGGGTGCGCCGGACCAGTTCGCCGCGCACCGCGGTCCCGCTCTCGGAGCGGGGCGGGCGGGCCCGCCGGGCCACCGCCCGGCGCGCCGCCTCCAGTTCGTTGGCGAGGTGGAACACCTGCTCGCGCAGCTGCTCCGCCTCGTGCTCCAGTTCCAGGATCCGCTTGATCCCGGCCAGGTTGATGCCCTCCTCCTGCGACAGCCGCTGCACCTCGCGCAGGGTCTGCACGTCGCGCATGGAGTAGCGCCTACCGCGTCCGGAGGTCCGGCCCGGGGACACGATCCCCAGCCGGTCGTACTGCCGCAGCGTCTGCGGGTGCATGCCCGCCAGTTCGGCCGCCACGGATATCACGTAGACCGGCGCGTCCACGCCGAAGGAGTCGTTCATCGGTCTCACGCACCCTTCGCCCGCGCTTCGAGCCCGTCGCGCGGGTCGTGGTCGGACGTCGCCGCGCGGAACTTCTCCAGGGCCTCGCGGGCATCGCCGTTGAGGTTCTTGGGGACGGAGACCTCCAGGGTGACGATCATGTCGCCGGTGGTGCCGTCCTTGCGGGTGGCGCCCTTGCCGCGCACCCGCAGCTTGTGGCCGTTCTGCGTGCCCGGCGGCACCTTGACCGTCACCGGGAAGCCGCCCAGGGTCGGGATGCGCACGTCGGCGCCGAGCACCGCCTCGGGGAACGTGACCGGAACGGTGATCGTGACGTTGTCGCCGCTCCTGCCGAACACCGGGTGCTCCTTCACGTGGACGACGACGTACAGGTCGCCGGCGGGCCCGCCGTTCTCGCCCGGCGCGCCCTTGCCCTTGATGCGGATGCGCTGGCCGTCGGCCACACCGGCGGGGATGCGCGTCTGGATGGTGCGGGTGCTCTTGCCGCGCCCGCTGCCGTGGCAGGTGTCGCAGGGGTCGTCGACGACCAGGCCGCGCCCCTTGCACTCGCTGCACGGCTCCGACAGGGAGAAGCCGCCGAGGTTGGTGTTCTCGTGCCCGGTGCCCGAGCACTTGGGGCACATCCGCGGGGCGGTGCCCGCCTTGGCCCCGGTCCCCTTGCAGGTGGGACAGGGCGCCTCGCTGGCCAGCTGGAAGGAGCGGGTCACCCCGTCCGCGGCCTCGCGGAAGGTCAGGGTGGCCTCGGTCTCGACGTCGGCGCCGCGCCTGCTGCGCGTGCCGGTGCCGCCGCGGCCCCGGCCGCCGAACAGGCCGCCGAAGAGGTCGCTGAGCCGCTCGCCGCCGGTGCCCCCGCTACCGGCGGTGCCGCCCTGGCCGAACAGGTCGCTCATGTCGAACCCGCCCGGACCGGTCCCGCCGCCGGGCCGGTACGAGCCGCCGAACAGGGACCGCGCGTCGTCGTACTCCTTGCGGCGCTTGTCGTCCGACAGGACGTTGTACGCCTCGGAGATCTCCTTGAAGCGGTCCTCGGCCTTGGGGTCGCCGGTGTTGGCGTCGGGGTGGTTCTCGCGCGCCAGCTTGCGGTAGGACGACTTGATCTCGTCCTTGGAGGCGGTCTTTGAGACTCCGAGGACCTTGTAGTAGTCCTTCTCCAGGTAGTCCTTGGTGCTCATCGACTGGGTGCCTTCTCCCGCTGCTCTGATCGCGTCCGATGTTTCCAGGTGGTCCCGGATCGCCCGGGACCGGGGTCGGCTCTGCGGGCCACCCGTGGGTGGCCCGCAGAGCCGCGGGTCCGACCGCTACTCCTCGGCCCTGCCGCCGGAGTCCTCCGCGTCGCCGGCGGGCGCCTCGGCGGAGCCGGACTCCTCGGAGCCCTCCACCGGGTCGCCGACGACCACACGGGCCGGGCGCAGGATCCGCTCGCCCATCCGGTACCCCGGCTGGAAGACCTCCACCACCGTCTGCACCGAGATCCCGGGGACCGGGACCAGGGTCAGCGCCTCGTGGACGTTCGGGTCGAAGTCGTCGCCCTGCTCGGCGAACCGCTCCAGGCCCAGCTTGGCGACCGCGCCCTCCAGGGCCTCGCCCACCGCCTTGAACCCGCCGGTGAGCTCGTCGTGGTCGCGGGCCCGGCCGATGTCGTCGAGGATCGGCAGGAGTTCACCCAGGACCTGGGCGGTGGCGACCTCCCGGACGGCCACCCGGTCCCGCTCGACGCGCTTGCGGTAGTTGGAGTACTCCGCCTGCACGCGCTTGATGTCGTTGGTGAGCTCCACGACCCGCTCGTCGGCGTTGATCGCCTCGGACACCACCTGCTCGGGGGTGTCGGGGATCTCGATCCCCTCGACCTCCTCGGCGTCGGCTCCGGTGTCCGCCCCGTCGTCGGCCCCGGCCTCCGGGGCCTCCTCGGGCTCCTCCGCCGCGGCCCCGCGCACCTCGCCGGTCTCCGGGTCGATGCGGCGGTTGTCGCGGATCACCGGGCCCCGGCGCTCCTCGCCGTCGCCCGCGCTGCCGTTCGCGTTGTCAGACTGCGCCATCTGGGACGCGCCCTCCTTCCTCTCGGCCGAAGCGGGTCAGGACCGGTCGCCCTTGTTGTCCTCGTCGACGATCTCGGCGTCGACGACGTCGGCGTCGTCCGCCGAGGCGTCGGAGGCGGACTCGCCGGCGGCACCGTCGGCGCCCTGCTGCTGGCCCTGGCTGTAGATCGCCGAACCGATCTTCTGGCTCGCCAGCGCGACCTTCTCGCTCGCCGTGCGGATGGTGTCGACGTCCGACCCCTCCAGGGCGGTCTTCAGGTCGGCCAGCGCGGCCTCGGTCTCCGAGCGCACGTCCGCCGGGATCTTGTCCTCGTTGTCCTTGATGACCTTCTCGGTCTGGAACACGAGGGACTCGGCGTTGTTGCGGACCTCGGCGCTCTCGCGGCGCTTGCGGTCGTCCTCGGCGTACTGCTCGGCCTCGCGGACCATCTTGTCGATGTCGTCCTTGGACATCGCCGAACCGCCGGAGATGGTGACGGACTGCTCGCGGCCGGTGCCCAGGTCCTTGGCAGTGACGTTGACGATGCCGTTGGCGTCGATGTCGAAGGCCACCTCGATCTGCGGGACGCCGCGCGGCGCCGGGGGCAGACCGGTCAGGTCGAAGACGCCCAGCTTCTTGTTGTCGCGGGCCATCTCGCGCTCGCCCTGGTAGACCTGGATCTGCACGGACGGCTGGTTGTCGTCGGCCGTCGTGAAGATCTCGGAGCGCTTGGTCGGGATGGTCGTGTTGCGCTCGATGAGCTTGGTGAACACGCCGCCCTTGGTCTCGATGCCCAGGGACAGCGGGGTCACGTCCAGCAGCAGGACGTCCTTGACCTCGCCCTTGAGCACGCCGGCCTGGAGCGCGGCGCCGATCGCCACGACCTCGTCGGGGTTGACGCCCTTGTTGGGCTCCTTGCCGCCGGTCAGCTCCTTGACGAGCTCGACGATGGCGGGCATGCGGGTGGAGCCGCCGACCAGCACCACGTGCTCGATCTCGCTCAGGCTGATGCCCGCGTCCTTGATGACCTGCTGGAACGGGATCTTGGTCCGCTCGACCAGGTCGGCGGTCAGCCGCTGGAACTCGGCGCGGGTGAGCTTCTCGTCCAGGTGCAGCGGGCCCTCCGCCGAGGCGGTGATGTAGGGCAGGTTGATCTGCGTCTCGCTGGAGGAGGACAGCTCGATCTTGGCCTTCTCCGCGGCCTCGCGCAGGCGCTGGAGCGCCATCTTGTCCTTGGAGAGGTCCACGCCGTTGGCGTTCTTGAACTTCTCGACCAGCCAGTCGACGATCGCCTGGTCCCAGTCGTCGCCGCCCAGGTGGTTGTCGCCGTTGGTGGCCTTGACCTCGACCACGCCGTCGCCGACCTCCAGCAGGGAGACGTCGAAGGTGCCGCCACCGAGGTCGTAGACGAGGATCGTGGCCTCGTCCTCCTTCTCCAGGTGGTAGGCGAGGGCGGCGGAGGTGGGCTCGTTGATGATGCGCAGGACGTTGAGGCCCGCGATGGTGCCGGCCTCCTTGGTGGCCTGGCGCTGGGAGTCGCTGAAGTAGGCGGGGACGGTGATGACGGCGTCGGTCACGTCCTCGCCGAGGTAGGCCTCGGCGTCGCGCTTGAGCTTCTGCAGGATGAAGGCGCTGATCTGCTGGGGGTTGAAGGTCTTGTCGTCGATCTTCACCGTCCAGTCGGTGCCGATGTGGCGCTTGACCGACCGGATGGTGCGGTCGACGTTGGTGACCGCCTGGCGCTTGGCGACCTCGCCGACGAGGACCTCACCGTTCTTGGCGAAGGCGACGACGGACGGGGTGGTGCGGGAGCCCTCGGCGTTGGTGATGACCGTGGGCTCACCGCCCTCCAGGACCGCGACACAGGAGTTCGTCGTACCGAGGTCGATTCCGACCGCACGTGCCATGTTGCTTCCTCCGTCAAAGTTGAGTCGTTCGGGCGTAAGTTTGCTTCGTCCGGCGAGGGTTGTCAAGTCAGTTGAGTCGAGGAGACTCAAGTTACTTTCTACGACCTGACAACGAGCGACCCTGCGGGGTTGTTCCCGACTCCGGCGGGTTTCACGAGGAAGATGACGGAACCCCGGGGGAACCCGGGGGGATCCTTGACCGTGACTCGGGGTCGACCCCGGGGAGAACCGGGGACGGGTCGGGGGTGGTGTGCGCACCACCCCCGATACGGGGGGCCGCGACCCGCGAAAGGGGTGCGCGCGGCCCCGACGGGACGGGGGCCGCGGCCGTAGCTTCGGGACATGGACACAACCGCCCACCCGTCGCCCTCCACCACCCTCAACGGACGCCTTCGGCGCGGTCCCGCCCACCCGTCGCCCTCCACCACCCTCAACGGAGAGCCTTCGGCTCACCCCTTTTCCCACTCGTCTCCCTCCACCGCCCACCTCCGGCACGGCTCTCCCGCCCCCCGTCCCTGGCCCGTACAGCTCCTCGCCGACACCCGGCACACGCTCCTCGGCCTGCCCCTCGCCGTGGTCTCGTTCTCCCTGGTCGTCACCGGCCTGGCCGCCGGGCTGGGCGCCGCGGTCGCCGGGGTGGGGCTGTTCGTCCTGGTGGGCACCCTGTACGCGGCCCGCGGGATCGCCCACGTGGACCGGATCCGCCTCGCCGACCTCACCGGCGGTCCCGTCCTGCGCGCCCCCTACCGCGCCCCCGCCCCCGGCGCCGGACCGCTGCGCCGGGCACTGGCCCCGCTGGCCTGCGGGCGCAGCTGGCTGGAGGCGCTGCACGCGGTGGTGCGTTTCCCGGTCGCCCTGGTCGCCTTCGTCGTCACGGTCACCTGGTGGGCCGGCGCGCTGGCCGGCCTGCTCTACCCGCTCTGGGGGTGGTCGCTGTACACCATCCCCGGGTACACCGACCTGGGCTCGCAGCTGTCGATGGACCACCCGCTGGTCGCCACCGCCCTGCTGCACATGGCCGCGGGCGCGCTGTTCCTGCTCACCCTGCCCGCGGTGGTGCGCGCCTGCGCCTACGCCGACGCCTCCGTCGGCCGGGCGCTGCTGCTCCTGCCGGAGGACCCCCGGGTGCGCGTGTACACCGCCCCGGCGGACCGCGTCCCCGCCGGGGTCTGACCGTCCGGCCCCGGGGCCCCGGCCCCGGTGCGCGCCCGGCCCGGCGTCCTTCCCCGGTGCCGCCCGCCCTGGAAGACTGGGGAGCGGACGCACACGGACTCCCGAGAGGCGGCACCGATGACGCAGGGCCCCGGGCGGCCGCTCCTGGCCGAGGACGTCATGCTCGTCCTGTTCCAGCCCGCCTCGGGCACGATCGCCGGCGAGAACACCCTCTTCTACGTCCTGGGGGGAGCCGTCCTCACCGAGCTGGGGGCCGGGGGCCACGTGGCGGTCGGCGGCCCGGGCCCGGGCGGCGCGCGCGTCGAGGCGGTGGAGGGTGGCGCCCCGGCCGACCCGCTCCTGCGCTCCGGCTGGGACCACGTCGCCACCGGGCCGCGGAGCGCCGGGACGGTGCTCGCCGCGATCGGCCCCCGCCTGCGCGGCCCCGTGCTGGACCGCCTCGTCGAGCGCGGCGACATCCGCCGTGTGAAGCGCAGGACCCTCGGCCTGTTCGACTCCACGGCCCTGGAGGACGGCGGCGGCCGCCGGGCCGGGCTCGTCGAGGGGGTCCGCGCCGTCCTGGAGGACGGGGCGCCGCCGGAGCCGCGGGTGGCCGCGCTCGCGGCGCTGGTCTCGGCGAGCGGATCGCTGCCGCAGTTGCACCGGGAGATCCCCTGGAACTCCGAGGTCATCGCCCGTGCCAAGGCGCTCGAACGGGGCGACTGGGGCGCCGGGGCCGCCGCCGAGGCGGTGGCCCGCACCACCACCGCGGCCGTCGCCGGCTCCGTGGCCGCGGCCCTCGCCGCCGCGAACGCGCTCCCCCCGCAGGGGTGACCCGCCGCTCCGCGCCCGTCGGCCCCGGCCGGCGGGCGCCGTCGTGCGGGGCCGGTGGGATGACCGATGCCGGGCGGTGCGGGGGAGCGGTGGAATGGGCGGACGCGGTGCGCGCGGGGGTGCCGCGGGGCGCCGCCGCGGCGCGTGTCACGGGGTGAACAGGGTGGACCCGCGTGGTTTCGTTGCGGCAGGAGTCACTAGCGTTGCCCCTGCGCGGTCGGGGTTTCCCGCAGAGCCGGTGGCCGTCGCATGATTACCCGCTAGTAACATAGATTTCGACCGCCGGTGTGTGGCGCACCGGCCGACGCAGCAGGATGGGAGGCCACGGGCGATGCTGTACCTGACACTGGGCATCATCACCTCGGTCCTCGCCGTGGTCGCCTTCACCATGTTCGGTCTGGCAGTCCGCCAGATCGTGCGGACCGTGAACGTGGGCCGACCGGTGGAGGCCGAGCGCAAGGGGCCGTTCGGACAACGGCTCACGATGGCGATCATCGAGATCGTCGGCCACGGCAGGATGCTCAAGCGGCCGTGGGTGGGTGTGGCCCACTGGTTCGTGATGGTCTCCTTCCCCCTGCTGGTCTTCACGGTCATCGAGGCACAGGGCGAGGTCTTCGACCCGCACTTCCACCTGCCGTTCATCTACGACTGGACGGTCTACGGCCTGGCCATCGAGCTGATCGCCGGGGCCAGCCTCGTCGGCATCCTGGGTCTGACCGCGTACCGGGTGCTCAACCGCCCCGCGCGCAAGGGCCGCGACTCGCGGTTCATGCACTCCAAGCAGTGGACCGGCTACTACGTCGAGGCGTACATCATCGGCCTGCTCCTCGCGATCTTCGCGATCCGCGGGCTCAAGGTCGCCACGGACACCTTCCCGTTCCCGGTCTGGGCCACCCCGATCTCCCACGCGGTCGGCGCGGTCATGCCCGGCGAGGCGGCGGTCGCCGACCCCGCGATCGCCCTGATCGCGGCGTTCAAGCTGATCATCAGCTACGCGTTCTTCATGGTCCTGGCGCTCCAGCTCACCATGGGCGTGGGCTGGCACCGCTTCATCGCCCCGGTCAACATCTACTTCAAGCGCAACGCCGACGGCTCCCCGTCGCTGGGCGCCGCCAAGCAGATGATGAACAAGGACGGGAGCGCGCCCCTGGACTTCGAGGAGGCCGACCCCGACGAGGACCCGTTCGGCGCGGGCAAGATCGAGGACTTCACCTGGAAGGGCCTCCTCGACTTCACCACCTGCACCGAGTGCGGCCGCTGCCAGTCCCAGTGCCCCGCCTGGAACACCGGCAAGCCCCTTTCCCCGAAGAAGGTCATCCTCGACCTCCAGCGGCACGCCTACGAGAAGGCCCCGTACCTGCTCCAGGGCATCAACGCCGAGACCCTCGCGGAGAAGCCCGACGACAGCCACGCCGGCGTCGACGTCCTCGCCCTCCTGGAGAAGCCGCTGGTCGGCACCGAGGAGGAGGGTGGCGTCATCCACCCCGACGAGCTGTGGTCCTGCACCAACTGCGGCGCCTGCGTCGAGCAGTGCCCGGTGGACATCGAGCACATCGACCACATCCTCGACATGCGCCGCTACCAGGTCATGGTCGAGTCCAACTTCCCGTCCGAGGCCAACACCCTCCTGAAGAACCTGGAGAACAAGGCCAACCCGTGGGGCATGTCCGAGGACAAGCGCATGGACTGGATCGAGGAGCTGGCCTCCCAGGAGAACCCGGTCGAGGTGCAGGTCGTCGACGACAAGCTCGACGCGGACACCGAGTACCTGTTCTGGGTCGGCTGCGCCGGCGCCCTGGAGGACCGGGCCAAGAAGACCACCAAGGCCATCGCCGAGCTGCTGGACATCGCGGGCGTCAAGTTCGCCGTCCTGGGCGGCATGGAGGCGTGCACCGGCGACCCGGCGCGTCGTCTCGGCATGGAGTACGTCTTCCAGATGCTGGCCCAGCAGAACGTCGAGACCCTCAACGAGGCCGGCGTCACCAAGATCGTGGCCAGCTGCCCGCACTGCTTCAACACCCTCGCCAACGAGTACCCGCAGCTCGGCGGCACCTACGAGGTCGTCCACCACAGCCAGCTGCTGGCCAAGCTGGTGGACGAGGGCAGGCTGACCCCGGTCGAGTCCATCGACGAGAACATCACCTACCACGACCCGTGCTTCCTGGGCCGCCACAACAAGGTGTACACGCCGCCGCGCGACATCATGGCGAAGGTGCCCGGCGTCAAGACGCAGGAGATGCACCGCCACAAGGAGCGGGGCTTCTGCTGCGGCGCCGGCGGCGCCCGCATGTGGATGGAGGAGCGGATCGGCAAGCGCATCAACACCGAGCGGGTGGACGAGGCGCTGACCACCAACCCCGACACCGTGTCCACCGCGTGCCCGTTCTGCCAGGTCATGCTGGGTGACGCGATCAACGAGAAGAAGTCGCAGGGCGAGGCGAAGGAGACCCTGGAGGTCGTCGACGTCTCCCAGCTGCTGCTGCGCTCGATCAAGGGCGGCAAGCCGCAGGAGGCCGAGCCCGCCGACGCGTAGAGTCGGCCGGACTCGGCACGGGGGCGCTCACCGAGGGGTGGGCGCCCCCCGCGTCTTCTCGGAGCGGAGCAGCAGCAGGGCCAGCACCGCGATCCAGGCGAATCCGACCAGCAGGGACGCCCGCTGATAGAGCCCGCCCACGGCGACCAGGCCGGGGTTCTGCTGGAAGCCGGCGCTCGCCCACAGGAAGCAGGCGAAGAAGGCGGCCGCGGTGAGCACCGAGTACCCGGCGACCACCCAGCGCCGGTCGGCCAGGGACCGCAGGGCGTAGAGCACGCAGGCCAGCGGCAGCCCGAAGAAGAACAGCGCGGACGCCGCGTCGTGCAGGACGCCCAGCGGCGTGTAGACCAGCTCGTGGGGGGTGCCCGGCGGGTAGCCGCTGACCGGGTCGGTGCGGAACAGCCCGGCGCCGACCAGGCCGGCGCCGCACAGGCCCAGCAGCCACGGGACGGGTCCGGTGCGGCCGACGCGGCCGAGCTCGCGCCCGGCGCCGACCGCGAAGGCCGTGAGCAGCGCGCCGGTGAGCAGGAAGTTCAGCACCTGGACCCCGCCCGCCCCGTTGAGCGCCAGCGAGCTGATCGGGTGCCGGGCCAGGGAGTATTCGGGCCGCAGCAGACCCGCCAGGGTGGACACCCCGAGGAAGAGGGGGCCTGCGGCGACCCCGCACCACAGGAGCCCGCGGTTGGGTGACATGGACATCCTTCGTCGTCGTGGACAGGGGGACCACAGTAGGCTCGGCCCCGCCGGTCCGGAAAGTCCGGTCGCGGCCCTTTCCGGATGGAGCCGGCCGCCGGTCGTCAGAGGAGATGCCGCGGGGCGGCCGTCGGTTGGGGGACCTTCCCCGGGACCGGGGGCCGGACGGGAACTCCAAATAACGGACCGTTTACGGTACGGGCGTTCGCCGGCCCGTATATGCGGAACTGCGGAAAGGCCGAAAACCACGTCCCGGTCACCCGGCGCGGCGGGGTTCGGCGGGTCAGGGCCGGGTTTCCGGTTATTCCTCCCGAGCGCATCGGGCGGGGAAATCACCCATCGGATATGACTTCCTGGGAAAAGATCACGGGGAACCCCGAAAGGGCGGAGTTCGCGCCCCACGCCCCGTGTTTTTCGTGTAGAACTCTTACCAGCACCCCCGACCGGGCGCCCGGCGCCCACCCGGGGTGTTGCCGCCCGTACGCGGTGAGGAAGGGGCGCGTGCGGGCGGCACCCCGTGCCCGGGACCCGTGACATCTGTCATCGTCGGCCCCGGTGGATTCCCACACGCGATCGGTGACAACGGCGTCTGTGGCCCCGGCCCCGGTTCCGGGAGTCTGGAGCCATGACGACGACGAGCACCGAATCCCTCCCCGACCGCACCGCCCCCGACGGCCCGGCGGTGGTCGTCCGCGACCTGCACCAGCACTACGGCGACTTCGAGGCGGTCAAGGGCATCTCCTTCGAGATCCGCCCCGGCGAGCTGTTCGCCCTGCTGGGCACCAACGGCGCCGGCAAGACCACCACCATCGAGACGCTGGAGGGCTTCCGGCGTCCCAGCTCCGGGACCCTGCGGGTGTTCGGCACCGACCCCTACGGCCAGCCCGCCGCCCTGCGCGGCCGCACCGGCGCCGTCCTCCAGGGCAACGGCCTGATGGAGGACCTCACGGTCCGGGAGTCCCTCGTCCTCGCCCACGACCTGGTCTCCGACCCCCGCGACGCCGACGAGCTGCTGGAGCTGGTCGCCCTCACCGACAAGGCCCGCATCCCGGTCCGCCAGCTCTCCGGCGGGCAGAAGCGCCGCCTCATCCTCGCCCAGGCCCTGGTCGCCCGGCCCGAGGTGCTCTACCTCGACGAGCCCACCACGGGCATGGACCCCGAGGCCCGGCACACCACCTGGCGGATCATCTCCGAGCTCAAGCGGCAGGGGGTCGCGGTCCTGCTCACCACCCACTACCTGGAGGAGGCCGAGCGCCTGGCCGACCGGCTCGCCATCATGCACCGCGGCGAGATCCGGGTCGAGGGCACCCTGGAGGACGTCCTCGCCTCCTGGGGCGACCGGGTCACCTTCCGGGTGCCGGAGGAGGTCGGCACCGACGACCTGCCCGAGCCGTCCGGGGCCGAGGCCGCGGTGCGGACCCGCGACGGGCGGCTGTGGGCCACGTACACCGTCGGCGGCGCCGACGTCGAGTCGCGGGCGCACCGGGTGGTCTCCGAGCTCGTCGCCTGGGCCGCCGAGCGCGGCGTGGTCCTGCGCAACCTCCAGGTGCGCGGCGCCTCCCTGGAGGACGTCTTCCTCCAGGTGGCCGGCGCCACCGGCCTCGCCGAGCAGTAACCCTTCCCCCGCCGACCTTCCGCACCCGGAGCGCATCCCATGACCCTCACCGCCGAACCCGCCACCGCCGTCCGCCCGCCCGCCATGAGCCCGGTACGCCAGACGCTGCGCCTGGCCCGCACCGAGTTCACCCTCTTCGTCCGCTACAAGACCGCCTGGATGTTCCTGGGCCTGGCGGTGTTCATGTTCCTCGTCCCGATGAACCTGCCCGACGACCCCGTCATGGGCGACATCGGCAGCGCCGACCTCGCCATGATCGCCGCGATGGGCAGCATCGGCCTGATCATCGGTATCGGCCACCCCTCGAACGTGTTCACCGCCCGCCGCGAGTCGCTCGTCCTCAAGCAGCTGCGGGTCAACGGGGTCACCCAGGGCGCGCTGTTCGGGGCGGTGGTGCTGCTGGTGGTCCTCATGTCCCTGGCCATCGCCGTGCTGGGCGCCGCCCTGATCTACGCCAACTCCGGCTCGCTGCCGCAGGACCCGGTCATGCTGGTGCTCGCCATCACGCTCAGCGCCGTCTCCATGAGCTTCCTGGGCCTGTGCGTCACCCCGCTGGCGCGCACCGCCGAGTCCGCCCAGATGGCCTCGATGGTGCCGATGATGTTCCTGCTCTTCGCGGGCGGCAACATCCTCCCGACCAGCATGTTCCCGGACCCGCTCGTCGAGGTGCTGGGCTTCCTGCCCTCCACCGCCGCGGGCCAGCTCGCCCAGGCCTCCTACACCGGCTACGACGTCTTCTCGGGCTACGCGTCCGCCGCCCCGGCCGGGTTCGGGGAGCTGTGGGCCGCGGCCGTGCCCGCCGTCGGCCTGCTGCTGCTGTGGACGCTCCTGTTCGCCGTGCTGGCCTTCCGCACCTTCCGCTGGGACCCCCGCCAGGCATGACGCCCCGGCACCCGGCCCGGTACCGCCCGCCCCGTCCGGGGCGGGCGTTCCCATGGGGGAGACTCGAACGGTGAACCAGGAGACCGCGTCCCCGAGCGCCGCGCAGCGGCGCCACCTGCGGACGGCCCGCCGGATGACCACGTACACGGTGTTCGTGACGCCCGTGATCGTGGTCCTGTGGCCCGTGATCGAGTTCGTCCAGACGCGCGTGCACGGCAACCCCGGCTGGCCGGAGGCCGTGTCCCTGGTCCTGCTCACCGGATCCTCCGTGTGCATGGGCCCCCTCCTGGTCGACCGGATGCGCGGGGAGGCGGCCCCGGACCCGCGCCTGTACGTCGCTTCGGTGCTCCTGGCCTGGTCGGGGGCGCTGTTCCTGCGGGTCGAGGTGTACATGGTCTCCGCCCTGGGCGCGTGGCTGTCGGTCATGCTGCACCTGCACCGCGACGGGCGCCGGTCCGCCCTGCTGGGACTGCTGACCGCCCTGGTCCCGTGGGTCGCCTGGCCGTTCCTGTACCCGGACTCCCACGCCGGGGTGTTCGCGGTCTTCTGGGCGGGCGGGGTCCTCATGTGGGCCCTCTTCTACCTGGGCTGCACCGTCTCCTTCCGGCTCTGGGACATCGTGCGCGACGCCTTCGCGGCCCAGGAGGCCAAGGCCCGGCTGGCGGTGGCCGAGGAGCGGCTGAGGTTCACCCGCGACCTCCAGGACCTGCTGGGGCAGGACCTGAGCGTGCTGGCGACCCGGGCCGCGCGGGCGGAGCGGAACGTGTCCCGGGCCCCGGAGGAGGCCCGCGCCGAGGCGGCCGAGGTGCACGCGCTGGCCCGCGACGCGCTGCGCCGGGTCCGCGCCGCGGTCAGCGGCTACCGGGAGCTGGACCTGGCCGAGGAGGTGCGCTCGGTGACGGCGGCCCTGGAGGCCGACGGGACCCGGACCACCGTGACGGGGCTGGGCGGCCTGGACCCCTCCCCGGCGGAGGCGTCCCTGGCGGCCTGGGTGGTGCGCGAGGTCGGCACCGACGTGCTCCGGCGCAGCGGCGCCACCCGCTGCCGCATCGCCTTCTCCCGGGACCCCGGCACCGGGCGGGCGGTGGTGGAGGTCTCCGACGACCGGGCCCGCCGGGGAGGGGAGACCGGACCCGCCGGTGTGACGGACGGGCTGGCCGACCGGGTGGGCCGGGAGGGCGGCACCCTGGAGGCGGTGCGCACGGAGGACGGCGGCCACCTCCTGCGCGTCCACCTGCCCGTCGGCGCGACCCCCTCTTCCGAAGCCGAGGAGACCCGTTGACCTCCCCCCGTGAACGCGAGGGCGCGCCGACGCCCTCCGAGGACCGGCACGACCGCACGATGCGCTTCGCCCGCCTGATCATCATGGTCACGATGGGCATGGTGGCGATGATGCTGGGCGGCATCCCGCTCTTCGAGGTCGTCCTCTCCGGGCCGTCGGACGACCCGTGGCGGCCGCTGGCCGCCCTGGGCACGTCGCTCCCCCTGACCGTGCTGGTCCTGCTGCTGATGCGGGACCGGATCGACGGCCGCAGGGTTCCCGACCCCCTCCTCTACTGGGGATCGCTCGCCCTGCTCGCCGTCACCTCCGTCCTGCTCCGGGACGCGATGCTGACGATGGGCCTGTACGCCTCCTGGTGGTCCGTGGGGGTGTTCGCGGCCCCGCGCCGCTGGGGGGTCCCCGTCACGCTGGTGCTGCTGGCGGCCCCGTGGGCGATCTACCTCACCGAGAGGCCGGACCTCCCCTTCGCCTCCCACCTGCTCTTCTGGGCCGGGGCCATCGTGTGGGCGCTGCTGATGGCCTCCGGCTCCATGGCCACCATCTGGCTGTGGGACATCACCCGGCAGGCGGTGGAGGGGCAGTCCGCCCGGGCCCGGCTGGCGGTCACCGAGGAACGGCTGCGGTTCGCCCGCGACATGCACGACCTGCTCGGGCACAGCCTGTCGGCGCTGGCGGTCAAGGCCGAGCTGGCCGGGCGGCTCGTCGACCGGGCCCCCGAACGCGCGGAGAAGGAGCTGCGCGAGGTCCACGGCCTCGCCCGGGAGGCGCTGGGCCAGGTGCGCGCGGCGGTCGACGGGTACCGGGAGCCGGACCTGGCCGAGGAGGTCGCCTCGGTGCGCGGCGTCCTGGAGACGGCCGGGGTCCGGGTGGAGGTCACCGGACTGGAGGACCTGGAGGGCCCGGAGGTCCCCGCGGGGACGACCGCGCCGATCGCGTGGGCGGTGCGCGAGGGCGGCACCAACGTGCTGCGGCACAGCGACGCCACCCGCTGCCGGATCGACTTCTCCCTGGTCGGCGGGGAGGGCGGCCGGGCCCTCGTGGTGGAGATGTCCAACGACGGGGCCCGCGGCGCCGACGGCGGCAGGGGGAACGGCCTGAGCGGGCTGTCCGAGCGGCTGTCGGCGGCGGGCGGCGGGCTCACGGCGGCGCGCACGCGCGAGGGCGGGTTCCTGCTGCGCGCCGTACTGCCCCTCTGACCTCAGCGGGCCCGGGCCGGGCCCTCGGGGCCGGGGGCCAGCCCCAGCACCCGGTCCAGCTCCTCCCGGGCCAGGCGGCGGTCGGCGTGGGCGGCGGCGACGAGCACCTCCGCGTACAGCTCGATCTCGTCGAGCGCGACGTGGTCGTGCAGCGGAGCGGGCCGGTGCGGTTCGGATGCCACACGCGTTCACCCCCCGGGGGGTACAGAGGTGTCCTGGACGGGCGCAGGCCCCCTGGGGAGCGGACGGTGGAGGGCACGGGGACCCGTCCGGAGGACCCGGACCCAGGGTACGCGGCCCCCTCCGGGACCCGCATGACCCGGGAGGACCAGTGCCGGGACCACCCGGTCCGACCAGGAGGACGGGCCCCTCCGGTCCACCCGTCACTCTTCTCCCACCACCCGCTCACTTTTCGCATTCGTGTGATCGTGCTGTGAAGGCCCCGGGAGATCGTGGGGGTGACCGCAAAGGGCATACGGGAGGAGAAACACCATGGCCCAGAACAAGGGAACCCCGCGCAAGGTACTGATCGGAGCCGCCATCGCGGTGCTCGCCGCGAGCGCCGCCGTCGCCGTCCTCGACCCGTTCCCGGGCGCCCAGCTGGGCGCCGGGCTGGTCGGGGCCGTCGCCCTCGTCGCCTTCGCCGTGCTGTCGGTCGGCGGCCGCAACTCCGTCAAGGCCTGACCCGAACGAAACCGTCCGGCCCGTCCTCCCCGCCCCGGGGGACGGGCCCTTTCGCGTCCCCGCCGCCGCGGATTCCCTCACACGCCGCGCCTTCCTGTGATGGCGGCGCGACCCGCGGCCGTGAACCTCGGCTCAGACGACTCGGCGCACGGGAGAGGAACGGCGATGAACGCACACGAGGCGAAGACCGTCCGCATCGGCCTGCACCTGGGCGGAGCACTGCTGGCCCGGCGCATCCGCGCGGTGCTGGCGGGGCGCGACTGGTCGGTGACCGAGCTCGGCGCCGCACCCGGCCCCGGCGAGCTGGACGGCCTGGACGTCCTGCTGCTGCGCAGCGGCGCGATCGCCGAGCTGCCCGGCCGCCGCGAGCACCCCGGCCCGGCCTGCGTCGTCTTACTGGAGGGCGAGTCCGACCCGCGCTTCGTCGAGGTGGCCCGCTGGGGCGCCCACGCCATCGTGGACCGGGACGACCTGGACGGCAACATCACCCACGCCATCGAACAGGCCCTGGCCGGGGCGGTGTGGATCTCGCCGACCTTCGCCGGCCGGTGGATGGAGCTGATGCCGCCGATCCTGAGAGCCGACCTCGGCACGGCCGAGCCCCTGTTCGGGGAGAGCCTGACCCGGCGCGAGCAGGAGGTGCTGGACCTGCTCACCCAGGGCCTGTCCAACTCGCAGATCGCCGACCGGCTCATCCTCAGCACCGGGGCGATCAAGTTCCACGTCTCCAACCTGCTGCGCAAGTTCGGCTGCGACCGCCGCTCCCAGCTCATCGCCCGGCACGGCGCGGGCGCCGGGCGTGTCCGGACCGCGGTCTGAACACGCCCGGCGCCCGGGGCGCGGGGTCAGCCCTGCGCACCGGCCCCCACCGGGGCGGCCTCGGCGCCGGCGAACTGGTGCATGGACAGCTCCATGTACAGCTCGTCGGACTCCACCAGCTCCTCGTGGGTGCCCGTCGACCGGATGCGGCCGCGCTCCAGGACCAGGATGCGGTCCGCCTCGCGCACGGTCGCCAGCCGGTGGGCGATCACCATCACGGTGGTGATCCGCGACGCCTCCCGGATGGTCTCCTGGAGGGCCTGCTCGTTGATCGAGTCGAGCTGTGAGGTGGCCTCGTCCAGCAGGAGCAGCCGGGGACGGCGCAGCAGGGCCCGGGCGATCGCCACCCGCTGGCGCTCGCCGCCGGAGAGGGCGACGCCGCGGTGGCCGACCAGGGTGTCCAGACCGTTCTCCAGCCGGCCGACCAGCCCCTCCAGACGGGTGCGGGAGATGATGTCGGCCAGCTCCTCCTCGGTGGCCTCGGGGGCGGCCATCAGCAGGTTCTCGCGCAGGGTGCCGGAGAGCACCGGGGCCTCCTGCTCCACGTACCCGATCCCGGCGCGCAGCCGGTCCAGCGGCCACTCGGTGATGTCCCGGCCGTCCATCCGGACGCTGCCGGCCTGGGGCTCGTAGAACCGCTCGACCAGTGAGAAGACCGTGCTCTTGCCCGCCGCGG
Organism: Nocardiopsis sp. MT53; assembly: GCF_019598965.1. Lineage (NCBI taxonomy): Bacteria > Bacillati > Actinomycetota > Actinomycetes > Streptosporangiales > Nocardiopsidaceae > Nocardiopsis > Nocardiopsis sp. MT53. Next base: position 2,557,142 of record NZ_CP080599.1, read on the forward strand.
AGGGGCCGACGAACGCGGTCATGCCCCCGGCGGGGACGTCGAAGGTCAGCTCCTCGAACAGGGGCACCTGCGGGTCGTACCCGAACCGCACGTTGCGGAAGGACACCGACGCGGGCCGGTCGGCGGACGCCGGGGTCCAGCTCACGGCGCCGGTCTCCTCCTCGTTCGGCATCGCCTGGACCTCGCGGATGCGCTGGAGCGAGGCCAGGCCCGCCTGGAGGCCGCTGATCGAGCTGGTCAGCTGGGTGATCGGACCGGTCAGGTAGAAGAGGTACAGCAGGAACGCCACCAGGACGGACAGGTCCAGGCCGCCGGTGGCGGCGCGGGCCCCGCCCACACCCAGGATGATGAGGAACGACACCTGGACCAGCAGCCCGGTGGACATGCTCCCGGCGGAGAACCACACCGCGGCGCGCTTCCCCTGCTGGAGCGCCCGCTCGGAGGCGGCCGTCACGACGGCGATCTCGCGCTCCTCCGAACCGCTGGCCTTGATGGTGCGCAGCGAGTTCAGCGACCGCTCCAGGGTCGAGCCCATCTCGCCCAGGGCCTCCTGGACGTTCAGGCTGGCCCGCCGGATGCGCGGCACGACGGCCCCGAACGCGAAGCCGACCACCACGACCACGGCCAGCAGCAGGGCCAGCAGCCCCAGGTCGAGGTAGCCCATGAGCACGATGATGCCGACGAACTGGAGTGCGCCGATGAACAGGTCCACCAGGTCGCGGGTGGTCGCGGTGCGCAGCTGGTTGCTGTCGGACACCACCCGGGAGAGCAGGTCGCCGGGGCTGCCGTGGTCGAGCACCGACATGCGCAGCCGCATGATGCGCCGCACCAGGTCGCGGCGCACACCGTGCACGATGCCCTCGGCCGTGCGCTCGGTCAGGTAGTTGCCGACGGAGGCCAGGACCGTCGCGAACACCAGCAGCGCGGACAGCACCAGGATGAGTGTGACGTCGGGGCCCCCGCCCACCGCCATCCCGTCCAGGAAGTACTTGGCGACCATCGGCTGGGCCAGGGTGAGCAGCGCGGCGACGGTGGTGATCAGGCCGCCGGACCACAGGGCGAGGGAGTGCGGCCGGGCGTAGGACAGCAGGCCGCGCAGGCCCACCGGGGGTTCGGGTGCGGGCGCGTCGGTGTTCACAGGACGACCTCCTCGGCCGGTTGGTGGGGTGTGGTGGGTGCGGTGAGCGGCTCCGGGGTTCCGAGTAGGGAGGCGTCGCCACAGACGATCCCGGTGAAGCGTTCGGGACGGAAGAACTCCCGGGAGACGTCCACGACCTCGTCGTGGGTCACCCGGGCCAGCTGGTCGGCGAAGTCGGCGAGCCGCATGGGGTCCTCGCCGTTCAGGGCCATGTCCATGAGGCTGCCGGTGACCTCGGCCAGCGAGGTCAGGCGGGTGCGCATGCATCCGGCGGCGAACCGCTGCGCCGCGCGGAACTCCTCCTCCGTGGGCGGGTCCAGGACCATCCCGGACAGCTCCTCGGCGATCCCGGCCAGGACCGGTCCGGCGGTGGCCGCCGCGGTCTCGGCCTCCACCGCGATGAGGTTCGCGCCGGGGAAGGAGTCGACGTAGGCGTTGACGCCGTACACGTAGCCGTGGTCGTTGCGCAGGTTGCGGCTGAGGCGGGTGGACACGGCCCCGCCGCTGAGGGTGTTCAGGGCCAGGAACAGGGGCGCGTAGCGGTCGTCCTCGCTGGACACCGCGTCGGCGCGCAGTCTCACGTGGGCCCGGTCGGTACCGGGGACGTGGACCACGGCGGGCGCGCCCGGGGCCAGTGCGGGGACGGGGGGCACGACCCACCCGGGGGCGGGGGAGTCCCAGCCGCCGAAGGCGCGGTGGACGGCCGCGAAGACCTCCTCGGCGTCCAGCGAGCCGCCCACGACGAGCAGCATCGCCTCCCGGGGGCCCCAGGTGCCCGCGGGGACCCGCAGGTCCTCGGCGGAGGGCTCGGCGGGCAGCGGGTGGCGCCCGGCGCCCGCCCGGTTGCCCGCCAGGTGGTCCCCGTAGAGCCCCCGGTACAGGCCGTCGACCGCCCGGTGCTGGGGGTACGCGGCGGACGCCTCCAGCAGGGCGCGCTGGCGCCCGTACTCCCGCTCCGCCTCCCCGGGGTCGATGTCGGGTGAGCGCACCGCCTCGGCCAGGTAGCGCAGCGTTCGGTCGAGGTCGGCGGTGCCGCAGCCCCCCGACAGGACGGTCGCCCAGGGCGAGGCGGAGCCGTGCACCTCCACGGCGGAGGACTCCAGGTCCTCGCGGGAGGTGTCGCCCGCTCCGGTGTGCAGCACTGCGAGCGAGGCCCGCAGCTGGGCCCGGAACAGCTCGCCGGGCGTCCGGCTCGTCCCGGGGACCACCATCCGCAGCTCCGCCAGGGGGGTGTCCCCGTGCGGCAGGCAGCACACGCGCAGCCCGTTGGGCAGGGTCCGGCTCCGCAGGTCGTGGACGCGCATCAGTGTTCCCCTCCTTCTCCGGGGGAGAGCACCAGCAGGGCGCGGTGCTCCCGGGTCAGCAGCCGGGCGGCGGCGGCGACGTCCTCGGCGGTCGCCTCCGTGAAGCCGCGGTGGACGGTCGCCGGCAGGTCGCCGTCGCCGAACAGCAGCTCCCCGCGGCCGACCGCGCGGGTGCGGGCGGCGAGCTGGTCGGTCCGGCGGTGGAAGGCGGCCAGCCGCCGGGCCCGCGCACGGGCCAGCTCGGTGTCCGTGGGGCCGTGCTCGGCCAGCCGCCCGACCTGCCCGCGGACGGCGTCGAGGATCACGTCGCGCTCCACGTCGGCGGGGTGGACCGCGGACAGGACCCACATGTCGGGGTCGCGCGCGTCCAGCAGGTCGAAGAGCCCGTCGCGGGCCGACACCCCCAGGGCCTGACCGGTGACCTCCGCCAGGCGGCGCGGCACCAGCGCCCCGGGGCCGCCGGCCAGCAGCTCGGCGACCAGGGCCAGACCGAAGTGCGCCGCCGGGTCGACCGCGGCGTCGGGGGTCCGGTAGCCGAGGGCGAACCCGGGCCGGGCCGCCAGCGGGTCGTGCGCGGTGCCCGTCACGGTCCCCTCGGGCTCCGGCTCCCAGTGGTGCGGGCGCGGCGGCGCGGGCCGGGCCGGGAGCGTCCCGAAGTGGGCCTCGGCCAGGTCGAGCGCCCGCAGCGGGTCGATGTCGCCGCTGACGGTCAGCACCGCGTTGGACGCCGTGCAGTACTCCTCCAGGAAGCCCCGGCAGTCCTCCAGGGTGGCCCGGGACAGCGCCGCCGGGTCGCCGAACCCGTCGTGGGCGTTGGCGTAGGACCGGAACAGCACCGGCGACAGCGCCGGCCACGGGAACCGGCCGTAGGGCTTGCGGCCCTTGGCGCCGATCTCCTCCTCGATGACCCGGATCTGGGTGCGCAGCCCCGCCTCGGTGAGCTCCGGCTCGCGGACGCGCCGGGCCTCCAGGGCCAGCATCTCCTCGGCGTGGTCGGAGGGGACGACGGTGTAGTAGTCGGTGTAGTCCTGCCGGGTGGAGGCGTTGCAGAACCCGCCCAGGGCCTCGATGCCGGTGAAGTGCCCGGCCGCGCCGTCGCCCTGGAACAGCAGGTGCTCCACCAGGTGGGCGAGCCCGGGGAACTCCGGGGGGTCGGACCGGAAGCCGGTGCCGAAGTGCAGGGCGATCCCCACGGCGCTCACCGAGCGCAGCGGGAGGACGCGGACGCGCAGCCCGTTGGACAGGGTCCGGTGCAGGGTGCGCGGCGGTGCGGTGGCGGTGGTCATCGCCGGTTGTCCTCCGTTCCGATGGTTCCGGTGGTGTGGTCCAGCAGCCCGGCCCCGTGCCGGTCGAAGGCGTCGGCCACCACCTCCAGGTGGGAGTCGACCGACGAGTGCCAGCCCACGTAGGCGCAGAAGTCGTGCACGTGGACCAGGACCCGCAGGGCGGCGTAGCGCCCGACCGCGTCCAGGTCCGGGCCGGGCCCGTACCCGGCGAGCAGGCGGTCCAGCAGGCGGCCCACCTCCTCCCGGGAGGCCGGCACGACCTCGCGGTGCTCCACCAGCTCCCCGGCCAGCCAGCCGAGGTCGAACTCGGCCGGGCCCACCGCCAGCTCCTCGCCGGTGAGCAGGACGCCCTCGGACCCGGAGGAGACCGAGGGGATGAGCACCCCCAGGCCGGGCGCCCCGTGCAGCAGGGCGCCGGGGACGTCCCGGCCGTACCGGGCCAGGTCCTCGCACCATTCCCGGGCCAGGTCGAGCCGCCGTCGGCCGAGCACCCGCCCGGCGACCCGGTGCAGGTGGGCGGCGGCGTGCGGGCCCCGGCCGCCCTCCAGCCACCGCAGCAGCCGGGCGGGCCCCTGCGGGGACGCCAGGACGGGCTCGGCGGGGACCGGCAGGGCGTGGATGCGGGACAGCAGTTCGCCGGTCCCGGTCATCAGGCCGCCCGGGCCGGTGACGTCCGCCTCCTCCTGGAGCATCCGCTTGGCCACCGAGGACGGGCCGGGGGCGGAGAAGACCCGCCAGGTCTGCCCCGGGTCGGGCGGCAGGTCCACCCGGGCCCGGACGGAGCCGGGCAGGTCCTCCAGGGGCCGGCGCAGCCGGATGGGGGCGGTGCCGATGGGCACCGAGCGGTCGATGCCGCTGTTGCGGATCCACACGAACCCGTCGGTGATGGTGTGCAGCACGGTCGTGTGCACGTAGGCGGTGCCGAAGTCGTCGACGATCCTGGTCAGCACGGCGTCCCCACCCCCACCAGGGTGCGGCGCAGGGACTCCACGCCGGTCAGGACGTCGGGCAGCGGGGCGGCGACGGCGGCGTCGTAGCCGCCGGTGTGCGCGCTCATCCCCGGGACCGGGTCGACCACCACCACGTTGTCGCGCTCGCGCAGCGCCTCCACGTGCTTGCGGTACACCAGCGATCCGGCCGCACCCGGGGGCACGGACGGCGCGACGGCCACCGGCGCGGACGTGCACTGGAGCGCGAGCATCGCCGGGGTGTCGCCCAGGCCCACGGCGAACCGGGCCAGGAAGTGGAACGACGCCGGGTAGACGATGACGGCGTCCGGCCAGACCGCCAGGTCCACGTGCAGCGGCTTCTCGGTGGGGTCGTCGGACCAGGCGTCCACCAGCACCGGGTTGGGCTCCATCGCGGTGAGCGCGGTGTGGGACACGAACCGGGTCGCCGACGAGGTCAGCACCACCCGGCGGCGCAGCCGCGGGTAGCCCATGCTCAGCCAGGGGGACCAGGACGTCATGTGGGTGGCCGCCAGCGAGCCGGTCACGATGACCAGCAGGCGTTCGGCCCCGAGTTCGGGGAACAGGTCGGGGTGCGGTGCCTCCTCAGCCACGGAGCTCCTCCCATGCCTGGGCGATCTCCCGGACGTCGGCGACGGCCGAGCGGATGCCCTCGGTGTTCACGACCCCGGCGGGGTTGACGACGATCTCGCTCACCCCGGCGTGCTCGTAGTCGAGCAGGCCCTTGGCGACCTCCTCCGGGGTCCCGTACAGGTACACGCCCTTGTCGACCAGGGCGGCGGCGCCCGACTCGGGGTCGGCCGGGTCGGCCGGCACCCCCGCCCTGCGCAGCATCTCGGTGTAGTGCGGCAGGCCCAGGTGGGTGCTCGCCCCGCGCAGCGCCAGCCGCCGCGGGTCGCGGCCCGGGCGCGCGACCGCCGCGTGGACCACGGTGGCGATCCGCGGCGGGGCGGGCCGCCCGGCCCGTGCGGCGCCCTCGGCCAGCGCCGGGGCGATGGTGTCGTGCACGTGGTGGGCGGGGGTCAGCCACGTGATGGCGACGTCGGCCGCGCCCCCGGCCCGGCGGGCCATCCCGCTGCGCAGCACGCCCAGGCCCACCTCGACGCGGGGGAACCGGCCGATCTCCGGCAGGACCAGGCCCTCGCCCTGGTGGAACGCCTCGTTCACGGACTCCTCGGCCGGGCCGCCGTCGAGCAGGTCGCGGACGGCCAGGGCGTACTCGGCGGAGGTCCGCGCCGGGGTGTCGTAGGGCCGCCCGCGCAGCGCGCCGACCAGGCCCGGCGTGGCCGGGCCGTAGCCCACCACCACGGGCTTGCCGGTGATGCGGGCCAGGCTGCGGGCCTGGACGGCCGCCTCGAAGGGGTGCCGCAGCGGCATCAGGGTGACGCCGATGCCGACGGGGACGCGGTGGCCGCGCCCGGCCAGGTAGGCCAGTACCTGGTGGGTCTCGGCGTTCAGGGACTGCCCCATCCACAGCCGGTGCAGGGCGGTCTCCTGGACCAGCTTCGCCACGGGTTCGACGAGCTGGGGGCGTTCGGGCTGTTGGGGCTGGATCACGCTCAGGTGCGCTCGGGCCGACATGGCGATCTCTTCCTTCCGATGGCGCGGGGGTGGGGTCAGGTCCGGGTCCGGTCCGGGGCCGAGCCCGAGGCGCGTCGGGTCATCCGGCGCAGCAGGGGGACGGCGGCGGCGAGCAGCAGGGCCGTCCAGACGGCCGTCACGGCGGCCGCGACGAGCGGGTTCCAGGTGTCGGCGCCGCCGAACCCGAGGGGCGTGCCGCCGGTCAGCCCGGCGTCGACGCCGTTGGCGATCCACTCGAACGGCAGGACCCGCACGGCGGCCCGCAGCGGTTCGGGGAAGAACGCGGCCGCCCCGGTGCCCGCCAGCGCGGCCGGGACGTACACGGCCAGCGCCGAGTAGGAGAGCAGGTCGCCCCCGGCGGGCAGGACCGCGCCCAGGAGCAGGCCCAGGGCCACGAAGAACAGCAGGCCCAGGACGAGGGAGCCGAGGGCGCCGGGCAGGGCGGCCGGGCCGCCCGCGGACAGGCCCCCGACGGTGAACGCCAGGCCCAGCAGGGCGCCGATCGACACGGCGCTCACCGCCAGGACGTGCAGGCACTTCTCCACGACGTAGGCCTGGAGCCCGCCGGGCAGCAGCCGCAGCCGCAGCAGGGTGCCGTCGGCCCGCGCCGCCAGGACCGCCTGGGCGACGGCGAAGGTCCCCGACTGCACCATGACCAGCATCAGGAAGGTCATGGCCAGGCTCGACGGGGAGGTGATGAAGAAGTCGGAGTCCTCGCGGGGGGCGGCCACCATGCAGGTCGTCCCGTAGACCAGGACGAAGAGCAGCTGGAAGTCCAGCAGCAGGCGGTCGGGGGAGGCGAGGGCGAGGCGGGCGCCGGTGCGGAACCGGTCCGCCCCCGCCCGCAGGGCGCGGCGGTTCACGGTGCGATCCCCTCTCGGGAGTCCAGGTGGGCCAGGTAGGCGTCCTCCAGGGAGCCGGTGCCGTGTTCGGCGGCGAGCTCCTCGCCGGGGCCGTCGAACGTGATCCGCCCGGCGACCAGGACGGCGATCCGGTCGGCGATGCGCTCGGCCTCGGCCATGTCGTGGGTGGTCGCCAGGACGGCGACGCCCTCGGCGGCGATCGAGCGGACCGCGTCGTGGAAGGCGCGGCGCGACCGGGGGTCCAGGCCGACGGTGGGCTCGTCCAGGAACAGCGCCTCGGGGCGGCCGGCCACGGCCAGGGCCAGGTCCATACGGCGGCGCTGCCCGCCGGACAGCTCGCGCACCCGCCGGTCCGAGAAGTCGGTGAGGCCGAACCGCGCGGTGAGCTCCGCCGGGTCGGCCGGGTCGTCGTGGTAGAGGGCGACGTGCCGGAGCAGGGCGTCCACCGGCCAGTCGGCGTGGTCGCGCCAGGACTGGAGCACGACGCCGACGCGTCCGCGCCAGGCGTCGTCCGCGTCGCCGGGGTCGCGGCCCAGCACCTCGACCGTTCCGGAGGTCCGCCGTCGCAGGCCCTCCAGGATCTCCATGGTGGTGCTCTTGCCGGCCCCGTTGGGGCCCAGCAGGGCGAGCACCTCGCCCCGGTGGACGTCGAGGTCCACGCCGCGCAGGACCTCGCGCGCTCCGTAGGCCATCCGCAGACCGGCGGCCCTGACCAGTGGGGACATCGACGTGCCTTCCTCTCTCTCGTCGGGAGATGACCGCGGGGCCGCCGATGCGCTCGGCTCGGCGGCCCCGGGCGGTTCATTCCTTCAGGGGGTGATCAGGTGATCAGCAGCCCCAGTACTTGGTGCCGCTGACGGAGGCACCGGAGGCGGCGCTGGCGCTGACCGCGATGGAGACGACCACGGTCGGGGTGACCTCGGGGTTCTCCGACTCGGCGGAGTCGGCGATCTCGGCCGGGGTGGTGTAGTCGTCGGCGCCTTCGAAGAGGTTCTGCTCGGTCATGTCATTCCTTCTTTCGTGTGTTGTGTTTCCTGGTGGAACGGATCGGTGCGGACCGCGGTCAGCAGCCGACCCGGAGGGTGGTGGTCACGGTGACGCTGGTGACCGGCTGGAGGGTGGTCGGGAGCGTGGGGGTCGGTGCGAGCGTCGCCTCCGGGGACTCCGACTCGGCGGAGTCGGCGATCTCGGCCGGGGTGGTGTAGTCGTCCGCGCCGCCCATCAGGGATTCGGTGCTCATGCCGTTCCTTCCTTCCTGCCGCAGGGGTGTCAGCAGCCGACGCGCAGAGTGGTGATCACGGTGGTCGCCGGCCCGGTGGTCGGCAGCGTCGTGGCGGGGAGCGTGGTGATCGGGATGAGCGACACCTCGGGCACCTCGCTCTCGGCGGAGCCGGCGATCTCGGCCGGGGTGGTGTAGTCGTCCGCCCCGCCCATCAGGGATTCGGTGCTCATGGCCGTGTCCTTCCGAGACGGTGGCTCAGCAGCCCAGGGCCTTGGTGGCCCCGGCGCTGGCCGCGGCGCCCGAGACGAACGAGATGGTGACGGTGGGGGTGATCTCGGGGTTCTCGACCTCGTGCTCCTCGGCGATCTCCGCCGGGGTGGTGTAGTCGTCGGCGCCCTCGAACAGGTTCTTCTCGGTCATGTCCGTGTCCTTTCGGGTGGGCGGTTCAGCAGCCGATGGCCTTGGTGGCGGCCGCGCTGGCCGCGGCGCCGGAGACGAACGAGATGGTGGGGGTGATCTCGGGGTTCTCGACGTCGGTCTCCTCGGCGATCTCGGCCGGGGTGGTGTAGTCGTCGGCGCCCTCGAACAGGTTCTTCTCGGTCATGTCCGTTCCTTCTCTTCCGTGTGCTCTTCGTTGTCCGGTCCGTGCCGGCGGGGGGTTACCGGCGGGGCTTCACCGACGGTGAAGCCCGCCAGGAAGTCGGGGATGGAGGGGGCGTCGGCGACGCCCCCGTTTCCCGACGTGGGTGGGGTGGACTCGGAACCGGTGGTCACGGCCCTCGCCTCCCGAAGGGGTTCGTCAGCAGCCGAAGGTGTTGGTGAGCGCGAGGCTCGCGTTGAAGCTGCCGATGGCGGACGCGATCGAGGCGGGGGACGCCTCGGGGTTCTCGACGTCGTTCTCCTCGACGATCTCGGCCGGGGTGGTGTAGTCGTCGGCGCCCTCGAACAGCGTCTTCTCGCTCATGCGGTGTCCTTTCGTTGGGTGTTTTCCTCTGGTGTCCCGGGGCGCGGTGTCCCGGCCCCGGAAGTTCGTGCGGCCGTCAGAGGCCGATGTCGGGCGAGCCGTGCCCGCGGTGCAGGGCTCCGGCCGGAACCCCGCCCTCCTCCAGGGAGCGGGCCGCCTCCGCGGCGCGGTCGGTGCCCTCGCGGACCGCCCGGACCAGGCCCTCGGCGATCAGCCGTGAGCGGTGCTGGCCGAAGCTGAGGGTCCGGTCGCGCAGCTGCTCGTCGTCCGGCTCCCAGGCCCAGGCGACGCCGGGTGCCAGGGGCGCGGTGTAGAGGGAGGCTCCGGTGCCCAGGCCCTCGGTGCCGCGCAACCCCTCCACCAGGGCGGGGACCGCCGGCCAGGAGGAGCTGCCGAGATAGACGACGATCGCGTCGTTGCGCGGGTAGGACGACCGGGTGGACAGGGCCTTGGCCTGGTAGCGGACGCCCGCCTCCTCCAGCAGGGTGAGCGCTCGGCCCCAGACGCCGGGGGCGCCGAGGTGGTCGGGGACGCTCAGGTACAGGCGGAGGATGTCCCCGCCGTCCAGGGAGTGCCCGCGGGAGCCGTGGACCATCAGGAAGCCGGGGGAGCGCCGCGGCAGCACCGACGGGATGCGGATGCGGGACCCGCCCGGGGCCTCCTCGACCCCGGCGCGCGGCACCCGGACCCGGACACCGCCCAGGCGGACCACGACCTCGTCCTGCGCGCCGCCGTCGGCGGCGGCGCCGGGGACCTCCATGACGCTCGTGTCGTGGGGGACCCGCTCCCGTAGGGCCTCGACCATGCGGGGGTCGCTGACGGCCGGGTTGCGCTTGGCGGCGCGGGGCGGCCGGCCGGTGTGCAGGGCCAGGTAGAGGGCGTTGGCCAGGGAGGCGGTCAGGTGCTTGGCGTCGGTCCCCTCGAACCGGTGCCCGCGGACCTCCCCCTCCTTGCCGTCGGGGGCGAAGTCGATCTCGTCCAGGGCCCGCCGCAGCGGTTCCGCCAGCGGGGGCGCGGTGGTCGTCGCACTCACACTCGTTCTCCGAATCCGATCGCGGGGGCGTAGCCCTGCGGGTTCAGCAGGGCGCGTCGCCCCACACCCGCGGCGGCCTTGTTCAGGGGGGTCAGGTAGGCGGCGTGCTGGGCCGCGGCCAGCACCCGGTTGAACAGGTGGTGGCCGACGTAGGCCGTGGCCCTGACCGCCAGGTCGATGTCGCCGCGGGCCTCGGGCCGGGCCTCCAGGTAGGCGGCCCAGAACGCCTCGATGTTGCTGCGCAGCAGCTCGAAGCGGCGGGCGCCGCCCGAGATCGGGTCCTCGGGGGAGGAGGTCATCGCCATGACGCCGCGGTGCAGCCACTCGCCGGCGAACGCGCCGATGTCGGAGGCCGGGTCGCCCGGGCGGATCTCCTCCCAGTCGGTGAGGTACAGGACGTCGCCGTCGCTGAGGAACTGGTCCAGCCGCAGGTCGCCGTGGACGAGCCCGGTGCGGTGCCGTCCGGCGCCGCCGGGGGGCACCGCCAGGGCGGAGGCCACCTCCCCGTCGTCGTGCAGCAGCCGCCACAGGTCCAGTTCGCCCGCGCTGGCCGCCGCGTAGGTCTCCAGGTCGATCGAGTCCAGGGTGCGCGGCGGGTCGGCGGGACGGGCGCCGGCGCTCAGCTCCTCGGGCACCTCCAGGGAGTGGAGGGCGGCCAGGGCGCGTCCGGCCTGCTCGGACATCTCCTCGGTGAAGAGGTCGTCCCGGGCCAGGTCGGCGCCGTTGACCACGTCCTCCAGCAGCTCGAAGGCGGCCAGGCCGTGCTCGGTGTCCACGGCGTGGACGCGGGGGCCGACCAGGTCGGGGCTGTCGGCGGTGAGGCCGTCGACCAGGGCGATGCGCTCCAGGCGGGCGCGGACGTCCTCGGCCGGTCCGTTGAGGCGCTTGACGAACACCCCCCGGCCGGATTCGGTCTCGCCGGCCCAGATGTCGTTGCGGCCCAGGTAGGAGGTCAGGGTGTCTTCGACGAACCCGCCGAAGCCGTTCCGCTCCAGCAGGGCGGTGACCTCGGGGACGTCCTCCAGGGGGATGGGGTCGAAGGTGGTGGGCTTACTCGCCATCGGGGTTCACCTCGTAGACGGACACGAAGGACTGGCTGTGGTGGGTGAGGGGCTCCCGGTTCCAGCCCGCGTACCGCTCGCGCAGTCGCAGGCCGGCCAGGCGGGCCATGAGGTCCAGCTCCGAGGGCCAGACGTAGCGGCTCAGCTCGACCAGGCGGGAGTTCTCGTCTCCGACGAAGGTGCGGACGATGACCGCGAGCTGCGCCATCCGGTCGACGTAGGTCGTGTAGAGGCCGACCGTGCCGTCCTGGAGGTGCTGGGCCTCGGTCTTGGTGCCCTCGTCCAGCCCGTGGTAGATGAGCGGGTTGTAGGTCTCCAGGACCACCACACCGTCGTCGGCGGTGCGCGAGCGCATCAGGCGCAGGGTGGCCAGCTGCTTCTCCGCGTCGCTGACCATGCAGAGCGTGTTGAGCGGGTTGACCGTGACGTCGAAGGAGCCCTCGGGCAGCTCCTCGGAGAAGTCGCCGGCCACGGCGGTGATCCGGCCCTCGGGGTCGTTCTCCCGCAGCTTGCGGAGCATCTCCTCGGAGGCGTCGATCCCGGTGACCCGCAGGCCCCGGGCCGCCATCGGCAGGGCGACGCGGCCGGTGCCCACGCCCAGCTCCAGGACGCTGCCGCCCGGGGCCAGGCCCGCGATGAACTCCGCGGCCTGGTCGGCCAGGGGGCTCGCCGGGTAGATCATGTCGTAGACCCCCGCCAGGGAGTCCCCGTAAATATTCGCCGTCTGCATGGCTCTCCGGGCGGCTCCGCCCTGTCCTTTCCCGTTCGCCTTCGGTGTGTCCCGCTCTTTCGTTGTCACCATCCTGGACCCGCGCCCCGATGAATGCGCTGCCCGTCTTTCCATTCCTGTTCCAATCCAAGGTCGAGGAATTCTCGGGTGGGTTTGACCCGTTTTGCGCGGAGGTTTGCTAGGGTGTGATCGTTGCAGTTCAGAGGGCTTCTGGTCGAAGGATTGGCCGGGTCCTGGTCTTTGGTCCAACCGGTTTCCAGGCCGTTCGGGGAGTGCGCTAAAAAATAATCCGTGCTTCGCGTGCGGGTGCGGTGAATGATATTGATCGCGCCGTTCCATCGAGGTAGAAAAGGGGGCATGGAACAAACCGCGAAAAAGAACAAGGAAACCGACCACCGAACCGCCGGCCCCGTCGTCGAGGTGCGGGACCTGCGCCAGCGCTACGGCGACTTCGAGGCCGTCAAGGGGATCTCCTTCGAGATCCGCCCCGGCGAGCTGTTCGGCCTGCTGGGCACCAACGGCGCCGGCAAGACCACCACCATCGAGACCCTGGAGGGCTTCCGCCGTCCCAGCGCGGGCACCGTCCGGGTGTTCGGCGTGGACCCCTACGGCCAGCCCTCCCGGATCCGCGAGCGCGCCAACGCCGTGCTCCAGGGCAGCGGGCTCTTCGACGACCTCACGGTCCGCGAGACGCTGGACTTCACGGTCGGCCTGGCCTCCCGCCCGCGCGACGCCGCGGAGCTCCTGGAGACGGTCGGCATGGCGCACAAGGCCGACACCATGGTCCGCCAGCTCTCCGGCGGCGAGAAGCGCCGCCTGGACCTGGCCTCCGCCCTGGTCACCCGGCCCGAGGTGCTCTACCTCGACGAGCCCACCACCGGCATGGACCCCGAGGGCCGCCGGGACACCTGGAAGATCATCTCCGACCTCAAGGAGCAGGGCACCGCGATCCTGCTCACCACCCACTACCTGGACGAGGTCGAGCAGCTCGCCGACCGGCTCGCCATCATGCACCGCGGCGAGATCCGGGTGGAGGGCACCATCGGGTCCGTCCTCGCCGAGTACGGCGACCACATCGGGTTCCGGGTCCCCGCGGGCGTGCGCAGCGGCGACCTGCCGACCCTGTCCGGCGAGCGGCCCGGCCTGGAGACCCGGGACGGGCACCTGCACGTCTCCTACACCGTGCGCGGCGAGGCCGGCCCGCACCGCGCCTACCGGGCGCTGGCCCCGCTGGTCGAGTGGGCGCGCGACAACGACCTGGAGCTCGCCGACCTCCAGGTCCGCGGCGTGACCCTGGAGGACGTGTTCCTCCGGATCGCCGACGAGGGCGACGAGTAGACCCCCGATCCAACCCGCTACGGAATCAGGAGCACCCCATGACGCACACCCTCATCCCGGACACGGCGCGCGAGGCCGCTCCGGCCCCCGCCGACCCCGCGACCCCGGAGGCCCGCCGCCCCAGCGGCCTCTTCCAGCAGGTCTCCGTCCTCGCCCGGACCGAGTTCCGGCTCTTCCTGCGGTACAAGACCGCGCTGATGTACCTGGCCCTGCCCGGCGCCTTCCTGCTCCCCTTCGCGGTGATGGAGCCCACGGAGCTGGTGCCCGGCGTCCTGTCCGTCCACTACCTGCTGCCCGGCACCCTGGTCGCCATCGCGACCACCCTGGGCCTGGTCCACCCCGCCAACGTCCTGACCATGCGCCGCGAGGCCCTGGTCCTCAAGCGGCTGCGCGTGAGCGGGGTGCGCCCGGCGGCGGTCCACACCTCGATGGTCGCCCTGGTCACCCTGCTCTGCCTGGTCGTGGGCGCGGTCTTCCTCGCCCTGGTCGGGGTGATGGCGGACCGGCTCCCCGCCGACCCGGTGATGATGGCGCTGGGACTGCTCCTGTCCTCGGTGTCCATGGCGCTGCTGGGGACCCTCATCTCCCCGCTGGTCCGCAACGGCGAGACCGCGCAGATGGTCTCCATGGTGCCGATGCTCGGCATGCTCGTCCTGGGCGGCGTGATGATCCCCCTGGACGTCATGCCCGACTCGCTGGCCACCGTCCTGCGCTTCCTCCCGATCGCCCCGGCCGTGGACATGCTGCGCTCCGGCTTCCTGGGCGCGGACGCCTTCGGCTCCATCCAGGAGCTGCACGACGCCGGCTTCGCGGAGCTGTGGGTGAACGCCCTGCCCGCCATCGGCGTGCAGCTCTTCTGGATCGCGGTGTTCGCGTTCCTGGCCCACCGGTTCTTCCGCTGGGACCCGCGCCGGTCCTGACGACGGCCCCGACACGACCCCGACACGGGTCGCCCCGCCCCGAGGGCGGAGCGGGCCCGGGAGCGCACGACGCCGTGCGTTCCCGGGCCCGTTCCGCGTTCCGGCGTCCGGCCGGGCTCAGCGCCAGGTGACCCCGGCGTGCTCCCGGGCGAGCTGCGCGTAGTGGACGGAGGTGTACTCCAGCACGGCCCGGTCGTCGTCGTCGAGCTCCCGGACGACCTTGCCGGGAACACCCGCCCACAGGGTGCCGGGCGGCACGGTCTTGCCCGGCGGCACCAGCGCGCCGGCGGCGACGAAGGCGCCCCTGCCCACCCGGGCCCCGCCCATGACGATCGCGCCGATGCCGATGAGCGAGCCCTCCTCGACGATCGCGCCGTGCACCATCGCCTTGTGGCCCAGGCTGACGCCGTCGTGCAGCTCCACCGGCTGGCCGGGGTCGGAGTGCAGGCCGCACTGGTCCTGGATGTTCACGCGCTCGCCCACCACGATGTCCTCGGTGTCGGCGCGCAGGACCGATCCGTACCAGACACTGCTGTCCGCGCCCAGCCGGACGCGGCCGACCACGACCGCGCCCGGGGCGATCCAGGCGTCGGGGTGGATCTGTGGGGCGCCGAATCCGGCCTCCCCGATCCGCGGCCCGGGGGCCGCCTCGCTGCCTTCGGTCCCACTGCCCATGTCGTGCTTCCTTTCGGTGGAGCGTGCACCGGCCCTCACGGCGGTGCGGAAGGCGGCGAAGTTGACCGCTCCGCCCCCGCGCGGGGATGATCGCGCATACCTTAGTAAGAACGTGATCGTAGGCCGCACGCCGATGTCCCCCTCGGGACCCTTGACGGGGTGTAGCGGCGTGTGCCTACCGTGGTCGTTCGGTCGTCCACAGTGTGACGCTCCGCGCCCGGCCGTTCCCCTCGTGCGGTCGAGGTCGCGGTGAAAAAGGACACTCGCCCACGGAGCATGCTTTACACGGGCTTGCGGGTGTTCACCGGACAATGGGGTACGGGGCAAGTCTCACCAGCTGCGACGTGCAGCCGATGACGGTGTACTAGGACATGAAAGGCACATGAGCGATATGTTGCCGGGTAGCGGACTGCAACAGGACATGTTCCCGACGGTGCGCAAGGGCGGTTACGACAAGGCGTCGGTCGACGAGCGCTTCATTCGTCTGAACAACGACAACCAGAGTCTGCGCCAGCGTCTCAACCAGATGGACGACGAGCTGGAGCAGTACAAGCGCGACCTGGCGGTCGCCCGTGAGAAGGCCCAGACCAAGCCCGAGCACGAGCAGATCAGCGAGCGCATGGCCGAGATCCTCCGCATCGCGGAGGAGGAGGCGAACGAGCGCCGGGCCAAGGTGGACTCCGAGGTGCAGGAGGCCCGGAAGCGGGCCCAGGAGGAGATCGCCAAGCTCCGCAAGGACGCCGAGGACCACGCCGAGCGCATCATCTCCTCCGCGCGCTCGGAGGCCACCGAGATGGTCACCGGCGCCAAGAAGGAGTCGGACCAGCTCCGCGAGCAGGCCCGCCAGGAGGGCGAGCGCCGCCTGGGCGAGGCCGAGGCGCGGGCCAAGAAGATCCACGACACCGCCGACCGCAGGCTCGCGACGCTGACCGCGACGCACTCCGAGGCGCTGCGCCGCCTGCGCGACATGCACTCCACGCTGGCCGACCTGGTCGCGGCGGAGGACAAGGCGGGGGCGCTGGAGACCGGTCTGACCCGTGAGGAGAACGTCTCCCCGGCACCGGCCAAGCCCGCTCAGCCCGCCAAGCCCGCTCCCGCCAAGCCGGAGCAGGCCAAGCCGGCTCCCGCCAAGCCCGAGCCGGAGGCCGCCAAGGCGCCCGGCCCGGTCGCGACGGAGCCCGCGGCCCAGGTCGAGGCCAGGACCGAGGTCTTCACGCCCAAGCCCAAGCCGGAGCAGGCCAAGCCCGCTCCCGCCAAGCCGGAGCAGGCCAAGCCCGCACCCGAGGCCGCCAAGCCCGCTCAGCCCGCCAAGCCCGCGGAGGCCCCCAGGCCGGAGCCGGCCCCGGACGAGGCCACCATCCGGATCACCTCCCTTCCCGAGGTCCCGGACGAGTCCACGGTGCGGATCAAGCCCAACCCGCGGCCCCAGGGCCCGGCCCAGGGCCAGGAGCCCAAGGGCCCGCAGGCCGAGGCCCCGCGTCCCCCGCAGGGCGCGCGGTTCACCGGCCCCGCCCCCGAGGGCGGCCCGCAGGCCCCGCAGGGCACCGGCCCGCAGGCCCCCCAGGGCACGGGACCGCAGGCTCCGCAGGGCACCGGCCCGCAGGCCCCGGCCTCCGCCGAGCCCGGCGGCGACCCGGGCATCACCGGCATCTACCGGCGTCCGGAGGGCGGCCAGCCGCCGTCGGGCGACGAGGGCGTGCGGGTCATCCGCAAGCCGTAGCGCCGGCGCCGCGCGCACGACGATTCCGGGGTGGGGACCGAGGTCCCCACCCCTGGTGTTTTATGTCCGGTTGTAGGGCGACGTCCGCCTTGTCGCGGGAGGTCGGCTACCATTCCGGAAGCCATGATTATCCGCGCGGCCATCCGGTCCGACCTCGGTGCGATTCTGCGTCTCCTCCGCGAACTCGGCGATACGACCCACACGCAGAGCGCTCACGTCCGCATGTCCTCCGCGGCCGTGCGCGCCTGGACCCGGATGGAGAACGACCCGGACCGCACCGTCCTGGTCGCCGAGCAGCGGGGCCAGATCATCGGCACCCTCGACCTGCTGGTGGTCGCCAACCTCACCCACGACGCCCAGCCCTGGGCGGTGGCCGACAACCTCGTCGTCGACCCGAACCTGCGCCGCCGCGGCATCGGCCGGGCCCTGATGGAGGACGCGCTGGACCGCGCCTCCCGGGCCGGGTGCTACAAGGTGGAGCTGCTGTCCCACGAGAGCAGGCGGGGGGCCCACGAGTTCTACAGGGCCCTCGGCTTCTCCGACTCCGCCGAGGGCTTCCGCCGCTACCTCTGACCCGTGCCCCGGGCGTCCGCTCCGGGCCCGCGGCGCCTACCGGCCCCGGGCCGGGGGACCGCCGCGCAGCGGCACGCCCCGCATGAACGCCACCGCGACCAGGCCCAGTACGGCGATGGGCACGCCCGCCAGGAACACTCCCTGCATCGCGTGGTCGAACGCGCCCACGATCACGTCGCGCACCGGACCCGGCAGCGTGTGCACCAGTTCCGGCGAACCCTGGGCCGCCCGGCCCGCCCCGGCCAGCTGCTCCGCCAGCTCCGCGGCGCCCGAGTCGGTCCCGCCCGCGGCGTCGGCCGCCGCCCGCTCCCGGGCCGCCGCCACCGCGGCCGCCAGCTCGGTGTTGAGCCGCCCGACCATCACCGCGCCGAACGCCGCCACGCCCGTGGCCCCGCCCAGGTTGCGGAAGAACACCACCGAGGCGGTGCCCGCGGCCATGTCGGCGGTGGGCAGGGAGCTCTGCGTGGCCAGCAGCAGGAGCTGCATGTTCAGGCCGAAGCCCAGCCCCACCAGGGCCTGCCCGGCGACCACCGAGGTCAGCCCCGGGTCCAGGTGCGCCAGGGAGAGCAGCACGAACCCGACCACGCACAGCACCATGCCGACGACCGGGTAGGCCTTCCAGCGGCCGCTGCCGCTCACGGCGTACCCGGAGCCGATCGAGGTGACCAGGAACGCCGCCACCAGCGGCAGCGTCATCATCCCCGACACGGTCGGGCTCATCCCGTGGACCATCTGGAGGTACTGCGGCATGTAGATGATCAGGCCGAACATCATCATGCCCACGCACACCGACGCCGCCGAGGACAGCACGAACGTCCGGTCGCGGAACAGCCGGGCCGGGATGATCGCCTCGCGCGCCCGCCGCTCCACGACCACCGCGCCCGCCGTCAGCAGCACCGCGGCGGCGCCCAGGCCGATCGCGAGCGGCGAGGTCCAGGCGATCTGGGTGCCGCCCAGGCTGAGCAGCACGATCGCGGTGCTGGCCGCCCCGAAGATCAGGGCGGCGCCGGTGTAGTCGACCGGGGCGTCGCGCCGGGGCGTGAACGGCATGGTGAACATGAACTGGATGACCACGAACGCGAACACCGCCAGCGGCACCGTGATCAGGAAGCACCAGCGCCACCCCAGCGGGCTGTCCACCAGGAACCCGCCGACCAGCGGCCCGAGCACCGTGGACACCCCGAACACCATGCCGATGAGGCCGCTGTAGCGGCCGCGCTCGCGGGGGGCCACCACGTCGCCCAGGATGATGTTGGGCAGCGTGGCCAGACCGCCCACGCCCAGGCCCTGGAGGGCGCGGGCGGCGATCAGCCAGTTGATGTCCTGGGCCAGCCCGGCCGCGACCGACGCGACGATGAAGATGCCCAGGGACACCTGGAACAGCAGCTTGCGGCCCCAGATGTCGGAGAGCTTGCCCCACACGGGGGTCGAGGCGGTCATGGTGAGCAGGGCGGCGGTCGCCACCCACGCCAGCCGGTCCTGTCCGCCGAGTTCGCCCATGATCGTCGGCAGCGCGGTGCCGATGATGGAGTTGGTGAGCATCGAGGTGAGCATCGCCAGGACGAGGCCGACCATGATGCGCCGGACCACCCTGGGGGAGGGGAGGACCTGGGCGTGGGGATCGGGCGGTTCCGGGGTACGGGGGACGGATGCACTGCGTACTGCCTGTTCCAACGAGATCCCTCATCCCGGACACACGAAAGGCCCCGCGGCGTATTGCCGGGGGCGGAATGTCCATCTCCAGGTATAGGTAAACGGTGTTGACCTTGTCAAGTCGATATCACCGGGGACGATTCGGTAGGCGAACCGGCAGCCGGGGTGTCAACCTGGAATCCGCACAGTCAGAGCAGGTCCGCCGAAGGGTGTGGAGATGGACGGTACGGACGGAACCGGAAGCGGTGCCGGGCCCGCCCGCGGCCGCGAGGCGACCAGAGAGCGCATCCTGGCCAGTGCCCGGGAGCTCTTCACGGAGGAGGGCTACGGCGCCGTGTCCTCGCGCAAGATCGCCGCGCACGCCGGGGTCAACGTCGCCCTGATCAACCGCTACTTCGGCGCCAAGCGCGGCCTGCTCACCGAGATCCTGCGCGAGGACGGCGTCTTCCCCGGCCTGATCGAGGGGGACCGGGACACCCTCACCCGGCGGCTGGCCGAGCACGTGGTGAGCCGCCTGCACGGCGAGAGCAGCGCCCTCCAGCGCGCCTTGGACCACTCGGCGGGCGACCCCGACCTCCAGGCGGTCTACCAGGGGCGCATCACCAGCGCCCTGATCGACCCCCTGGAGGCCTACCTCGGCGGCGGCACCGGAGCGCGCGCGAACGCCTCCCTGGTGACCGCGCTGATGCTGGGCATCACCCGGGTCCGCCTGGTCGAGGGCGCCACGGCGCTGCGCGCCCAGGCCCGGGAGGACCTCACCCGCCGGGTCGAGGCGCTCCTCGACCTGTGCCTGGAGGACTTCGCCGGGGAGTGACCCCGCCCGCCGCCCGGTACCTCCCGGCCGTCGTCCGCCGACGCCCTCCCGTCGCCCGCCACCGCCCTCGAAGGACGGCCTGCGGCCGGCCCGCCTTCCGGGGGCGGCCCTCGACCGACGGCACCTCCCACGGACGGCCTGCGGGCCCTGTTTTGCCGGATCGGCAAGGAGAGTGGCGTACCGGGGCCCCGGCGGTGAGTCTGGTCGTGGAGGTGGTCGACGATGACCGATGAGCAGTTCCCCGACGCGCCCCCGCCGGAGATGTTCCGCGCGGAGTACTGGGACGAGCGCTTCGCCGCGCCGGAGCGGATCTGGAGCGGGAACCCCAACGTCGCGCTGGTGGCCGAGGCGGCCGGCCTGGAGCCGGGCCGGGCGCTGGAGGTCGGCAGCGGCGAGGGCGACGACGCCCGGTGGCTGGCCGAGCGGGGCTGGGAGGTGACCGCCACGGACATCTCCGCGGTGGCCCTGGAGAAGGCGGCCGCCCGGGTCGCCGAGCAGGTGCCCGAGGCCGCCGCCCGGATCACGTGGCGGCAGGCCGACATCTACACGTGGGTGCCGCCGGAGGGCGCCTACGACCTGGTGACCTCGCACTACCTGCCGCCGCGCCCGGAGCGGCGGGCGGAGGTGTTCGGCGGGCTGGCCGCGGCGGTCGCCCCGGGCGGGACCCTGCTGCTGGTCTCCCACGCCCTGCGCGACCTGGAGGACGGGGTGCCGCGCCCGCCGTGGCCGGAGATGTTCCCGACCCTGGAGGACATGGCGGCCCTGGTCCCCGAGGACCGCTGGGAGACGGTGACCCTGGAGGAGCGGCCGCGCCCGGCCGTCTACAACGGCACCGAGTACACCATCCACGACGTGGTCCTGCGCGCCCGCCGCCGCTCCTGACGCCGGGGCCCGCCCGCCGTCCCCGCGGACGGCGGGCGGACCCGTACCCGGCCGCGGGGCCGCGCCCCGGGCCCGCCTCGGCGGCGCGGGGCGCCCGGCGCCCCGCCGCCGAGACGGGACCCGGAGACGCCCGTGTCCGGGCGCTGCGGTCTCACGCGCCCGCGGTCGGGTGCCGCGCGCCGGGGCCCGGAGGAGCCTGCGTCCGGGCGCCGCGGTCTCGTGCGCCTGCGTCCGGGCGCCATGGTCTTGTGCGCCTATGGTCGGGTGCCGCGCGCCGGAACCTGGAGGTGCCTGCGTTCGGGCGCTGCGGTCTCACGCGCCCGCGGTCGGGTGCCGCGCGGCGCGCGGTCCTACCCCTCGGGATCGCGCGGAAGCAGGGAGCCCAGCGGCCCCAGGTCCAGGTTGAGGTCGGCGGCGGTGAGGCCGTAGCGGTCGCGCAGCTCGGTCATGCGCTCCTCCAGCAGCATGAGGGTCATGCCGATCCGCTCCTCCTGGTCCTCGGTGAGGTCCCCCTGGTCCACGCGCCGCAGGGCCTGCCTCTCCATGAGCTGCCGCACGAGCTCGACCACGGTGAGCACGAGCTTGATCAGGTCGCGCTCGACCGTGTCGGGCTCGGTCTCGATGCGGTGGCGGAGCCGCTGCCGGGCCGAACCGGAGTGCGCGCCCGCGCCCTCCTCCCGCCGCTCCGCCGTCGCGTCCAGCACGTCCCGGAGCGGAGCGAGGACGCCGTCCACACCGTTCGCGCCGGCCTCCCGCGCCTCGTCCGGGTCCGCGCGGGCCGTGGTCCCCGGAGGGCGTCCGTCCGTCTCCGACATCGCTTCACCCCTTCCCGGGCGGGTTCCCGTCATGGCCGGATCCACCCGCTCAGGGGGTGGCCGTGCTCCCAGGGCGAGGGCACGTCCTCGTTGATCGACGAGACCAGCGCGCGCAGGGAGATCCTGACGAGGTCCACGTCCGCGATGGACACGGTCACGTCCCCGGTGATCATCACGCCCTTGGCCAGGACCCTGTCGAGGAGGTCGACCAGGGAGATCTCGCGGTCGGCCAGGGGGAGGTCCTCGTCGAGCACCGTGGTCAGGGATCGGGCCTCCCCGAAGGGGGAGCCGTCCGCCGGCGGTCCTTCCCTCTCCCGGGGCGCCGGGCTCACGTCCCCTCCCCGTCCGTGCGCAGGGACGCGAACGAATAGGGGGTCCACGGCCCGGAGGCCTCCACCCTGGTGCCCTCCGGCGCCTCGGCCGCCAGCGCCTCCACGGCCCCGACGAACTCCGCCGCCCGCCCCCGGTCCACGAGGTAGGCGCTGTTCATGACGTTCTCGCCGGAGGACTCCGACAGGGCCGCGTTCTGCGGCTGGTGCCGCACCCGGGCGAGGGAGTGCCGCTCCAGGGCCAGGGACACGCGCTCGCACAGGTCGGACGCCTTCTCCCACGTGTCGTCGCGCCGGTCGCGCTGCTCCCTGCGCCTGCGCAGATACGCCTTGCCCGGGCTCTCCCCGGGGAGGGGGGCCGCGGGTTCGGGGGCGCGCGCCGGGCGGGCCGCCTCGGCGTACACCTTCACCCCGAACTCGACCCGGCCCGCCAGGGAGTCCAGGGTCTCCTCGAAGGCCGCGGCGTTCTCGTCGAGCACCTCCCGCACCCGGTCGTCGCTCCGGTAGACGGTGGCCAGCCTCAGGGGGGCGGTCACCGACCGCGCGGCCACCCCGGCCACGACGCCGTGGTGCGCCCGCGCCACCTCCTCCAGCCACCGGAGGTCTTCCAGCCTGGTGCGCAGGGCCTGTTCGTCGAACTCGGCGGCGGGGACGGTGCTGATCACGGCGGCGAGCCCGCCCCGGGTGACGAGGTGGACGGGGTGGCCGCCCACACCGGTGAGCCCGTCGAGCTCCCCGGGGTCGAAGGGCCGGCACACGGCGTAGGCGTAACTCGCCTGTTCAGCCCGGTTCATGGCCGTCCTCCTCCAGCCGTTCCGTCCTCGCGTCCTCGACGGAGGCCGCCGCCTCCGGCGCCTCCACCTGCCCCGCCCGGTGCTCCTCCAGGGCCGCGAGGCGCTCGCGCAGCCGCTCGTTCTCCGCGGCCAGCTCGTCGTTCCGGCGCCGGGAGGCACCGGAGGACAGCGCCGGGTCGTGCTCCCACCAGTCGATGCCCATCTCCTTGGCCTTGTCGACCGAGGCGACGAGCAGCCGGAGCTTGACCGTGAGGAGTTCGATGTCCAGCAGGTTGATCTTGATGTCGCCCGCGATCACGACGCCCTTGTCGAGAACGCGTTCCAGGACGTCGGCCAGATTGGCGGACGACGCCCTTCCCGAAGGGCGGATCTCGCTGGGACCGCCCCGCCAGGGTGTGGGTTCACTCATGGGTATCGGCCCTCCGTCCGCGCCGTCTCCGCGGGTCCGGTGTCACGTGCGCGCGCCCGGCGGCGGAGCCGCGGCCCGCTGCGCCGGGCGCCCCCTCTCAGCGCGGCTCGGGCTCGTCCTCCTCGTCATCCTCGATCTCCTCCCCGTCCTCCAGGTCATCCCCGTCCTCCTCGAAGTCCTCCTCATCGAGGTCCTCGTCCTCGAGGTCCTCGTCCTCGAGGTCCTCGTCCTCGGCGGGCTCCTCCTCGGCCCCGTCCTCGGGCTCGTCCTCCTCGTCCTCGAACCCCTCGTCGGGACCGCCCTCCGGGCCGTTCCGTCCGCGCTCGGCGCCCAAGGCGGCGAGCGCCTCCCGCTCCTCGTCGTCCAGCCCGGCGAGCTCCTCGCGCTCCTCGGGGGACAGGTCCTCGAGTTCGGCCCACTCCCGCGCGGTGAGGCCCGCCTCCTCCAGGGCGAGGGCGTCCTCGTGCGAGAGGACCACCTCGCCCCCGCGGATCTCGCCGCGCCAGCCCTCGACCTCGCGCTCCCCCTCGCGGCCGAGCATCATCACCCGGCGCCGGTAGTTCTTGAAGTCCGCGCGCACGCGCCTGCCCTGGGCCCGCCACAGGTTGCCGGTGCGCTCCATGAGGCCCTTGGGCCGGTACTCGATGAGCAGCAGGACCCGGGTCAGGGACGGCCCCAGGGCGTGGAAGGTGACGACCCCCCGCATCGTGCCCTTGTCGCTCTCCGTGGACCACGCGATCCGCTCGTCCGGGACCTGCTCGGTGACCACGGCGTCCCAGCTGCGGCTGGACCAGAAGATCCTGCCCTCCCAGTGGGAGGAGGCGTCGCCGGTCCTCTCCACGTTCCGCACGCCCCTGGTGAACGCGCCGAACTCCGGGAGGCGGGTCCACTGGTCGTAGGCCACGCGGACGGGGACGCCCACGTCGAGGTCCTCGGTGATGACCACCGGAGGGGCCCCGTCCGAACCGGAGTCCTTCCCGCGGAAGATCCGCTCGGCCCTGCGGCCCAGCCCCCGGGCCCCGCCGGAGACGAGGGCGCTCGCGGCGTTCTTCCCCTCCGCGAGCCTGCTCCCCACCTCGGCGGCGACCGGGGACGAGGAGGAGTCCCCGGAACCGAGGCGCTCCACGGCGGAGCCGAGCCTGCGCGCGGCCCCGTGGACCAGGCTGCTCGCCTTGACCGAGAGGTAGTCCTGGAGGGCGTCGGCGAGCCGGGACGTCCCCTCGTGTTCGTCGGCCGCGGCCCGCAGGCGCGCCAGCGGGCCGGCCTCCTCAGTCCTCGTCACGGTCCTCCCCCTCGTCATCGGCGGCGCGCTTGCGCCGGGAGGCGGTCTTGCGCGCGGCGCCCGCGGTCCGCCCGGCGGCACTCTTGGCCCGCTCGGCCCCCGACCGGGCGCGCCCGCGCTTGCGGGTCCCCTTCGCTCCGGAGGTCCCGCCCTTCGCCGAGCCCTCGTCCTCGGAGGAGTCCTCCTTCTCCGGCTCCTCCGGCGGGCCCCCGTCCTCCGACTCGGCCTCGGCATCCGGCCGGCCGTCCCCGGAGTCCTCGGAGCCGCCCTTCTCGGGGGCGAGGCCCTCGCGCAGGCGCGAGGTCCGGTTCTCGAGGGACTCGGCCAGACCGCCGGCCCACCTGTCGGCGATGCCGCCCACCGCCGCCCTGCCGGCCTCGACCAGCTGCTCACGGGACTGGAGCTTCAGATCACCGACCGCGGGCAGGGAGGAGACCTCCTTGAGCAGGTCCCGTCCGATCCTGCGCGGGTCGATGTCGAGCTTCTTCGCCCCCAGGTAGAGGCCGAGCGCGATGGCGAGCTTCAGCTTCCTCCGTCGTCCCAGGACGTAACCGCCCGCCACCGCGGCCACGATCTTGGCTGTGTCCCCCACCGGGTCTCACCTCACTGGTCTCTCGTCGTTCCCCGCTGGAACTCCTCGGCCTCTTCCAGCCGGTCCAGCAGTTCGTCCTCGGCCCGGTCGAAATCGCTCTCGGAGATCTCACCGCGGTCGAGGCGGTCGGACAGCTCCGCGAGCTCGGAGCGGATACGGGCCGGGTCGTACGCCTCCCGCTCCGCCGCGCCCACCACCTGGTGCATCGTCCAGTCCACGAAACGGACGGGAGCCAGGGGGGCGCTGAGGATGGCACTGAGAATTCCCATGGCGCTCCTCGGTCAGGGGCCGTCGGGCCCCGACGGCCGGTTCGGAGGAGGGGTCACGAAGCTGTACGGGGGCAGGGGGCCGTTGACCCGGATCTCCATGGAGGAGCCCGCCTCCTGCTGGAGCCGCGCCGCCTCCTTCAGGAAGCCCTCGACGCGGTCCCGGGGGACGAGGAAGGAGGTGTTCACGAAGGACGCCCCCACGGGCTCGCCCTCGCCGACGCCGTCGGCGAAGCCCTGGAGCGGCCGCAGCACGGCGGCGTCCCTGCGGCGC
The DNA here is from genome assembly GCF_019598965.1 of Nocardiopsis sp. MT53. Taxonomy (NCBI): domain Bacteria; kingdom Bacillati; phylum Actinomycetota; class Actinomycetes; order Streptosporangiales; family Nocardiopsidaceae; genus Nocardiopsis; species Nocardiopsis sp. MT53. The sequence goes on from NZ_CP080599.1 coordinate 2,582,628, forward strand.
AGCTCCTCCACCGCGTGGTGGACCCGTTCGCCGAAGGCCATGCGCTCGGCGGGGCTCCCGCCCCCGGCCTCGCGGAGGGCCTCGTTCTCGGCCCGCAGGCCCGCGTCGCCGCGCAGCGCCTCGGCCAGGACGGCCTCCTCGACGTGCTCGGCCTTGACGTTGAACTCCACCCGGTCCCGGAGCCGGTCGAGCAGTTCGGAGTAGTGGTCCGCGGAGCGGGCGAGCTCCGCGGCCACCGCATCGTCGTCCTCGCTCAGGGAGCCGAAGCGCAGGGGCAGGACGGCGCCCGCCTCGGCCAGGTCCTGGAGCACGTTCTGGTGGGCGGTGAGGTCCCGCCGCTTCGCCCGGAGCCCCTCGGGCGCGTCGCTGACGGCGGCGGCCAGGCCGCTGCCGCGGACGAAGCGGACCGGGGCCCCCTCCTCGCCCACGCCGCTCAGCTTCATTCCGTCGAGGTCGTCCCTGTCGCGGACGATCCCGTAGACGTAGGTGCTCACTCCTCTTCCTCCTTCTTGGCCGAGGTGCGGCGGCGCGAGGAACGGGCGGGCTGCTTCTCCTTCTCCTTCTCGTCCGACTTCCCGCTGGAGAAGGAGTCGGAGATGGCCTCGGCCGCACCGGCGATCGCGCCCTTGGACTTGCTGCGGGCGCCCTTCTCCATGCCTCCGTTGACCAGGTCGGGCAGGCCCGCGCCACCACTGCTGGTGAGGTCCAGCCGGTTGCACGCCTCCGCGAAGCGCAGGTAGGTGTCGACGCTGGCCACCACGATCCGCACGTCCACCGTGAGCAGTTCGATGCCCACGAGCGAGACCCTGGCGAACACGTCGATCACCAGCCCCTTGTCCAAGATGAGGTCCAAGACCTCGTAAAGGTTGCCCGAGCTGCGGCCCCCTCCACCTGACTGCTGCACCACCGTCATCGGAATCTCCCCTTTCCGTACGGTTCTTCCGTCTGGTCGGACGCGCTCGTCCCGTCCCCCCGGCCTCAGCGGCCGTCGGACCGGCCCCGGGTGTAGCGCTCGGTGCGCCGGTAGCCCTGGAGCTCTCCGTCCGAATCGATCCGGACGGAGTACGTGGCCAGGAGGCTCACCGTGTCGGGGATCCGGCGCAACTCGACGACCTCGAAGGTCAGAACCCAGCCGTCGTCGGACGACTCGAAGCCGGAGACGCCTTCGACCTCCAGTCCGGTGAGTTCCTCGAACTGCTCCTGGGCCTCGCGCAGGCGACGCATCATCGACTTCCGCCCTTCCGTGCGCGAGGACGACTCCTGGTCCCTGCCGTCCTGACTCATGGATCTCCTGTCGGCCCATTACCGACTTTTCCCTGCCATGGCGTGTTCTCCGCCGACTAGCCCCAATGGCTCAAGCCAAACATCTCCCAGGTCAAAGGTGGGTCACCGATGCGGCGGATTCGCTTTTCCCGGGCGCGCGGCGGCGCGGGAGGGGTCCGTCGGCCGGTCCGCGCCGGACCGGGCACGCCTGCGAACCGCGGCAGCGGGGGTGTCTGCGCGCCGCCGGACCGGGCGCGCTTACGGGCCGTTCGACCGGGGCGTCTGTGGGCCGCGGGAGCGGAGGTGCTTGTGTGCTGCGGGGACGGAGGTGGGGCGGCGGGAACGTGGGCGGTCCGGGCGTGCCTGTGGATCGCGGGAGTGGGTGCGCCTGTGGGCTGTGGGGCCGGGGGTGCTTGTGTGCTGCGGGAGCGGAGGCGAGGGGTGCGGGGGAGACGGAACCGGGGCGGTCCGGGTGGCCGCAGGGCCGCGTGCGCTTTCGGGGGCACGGGAGGGAGCGGGTGCGGGGGAGGCGGGCACGGCGCCCGCGGGGAGGGGCGGTCCGGGCGTACTTGTGGATCGCGGGAGCGGGTGCGTCTGCGGGTCGTTCGACCGGGGCGTCTGTGGGCTGTGGGGTCGGGGGTGCTTGTGTGCTGCGGGAGCGGAGGCGAGGGGCGCGGGGGAGACGGGACCGGGGCGGTCCGGGTGGCCGCAGGGCCGCGTGCGCCTTCGGGGGTGCGGGAGGGAGCGGGTGCGGGGGAGGCGGGCACGGTGCCCGCGGGGAGGGGCGGCGGGATCGGCGGGCGGGCCCGGAGCGCAGCCGGGCCCGCGGGGCCCCCGGGACGGGCCCGGGAACGCATCGGGGCGGCGCCCCCGCCGGGGGCGCCGCCCCGCACGGGCGCTAGTCGCGGAGCTTGGCGACGACGTCGATCTCCACCAGGATGTCGGCGAGGTCGGAGCCCACGGTGGTGCGCACCGGGTAGGGGGCGCTGAAGTGCTGCTCGTACACCGCGTTGTACTCGGCGAAGTCGCGCTTGAGGTGCTCCAGGTGCACCGTGGTCTTGACGACGTCGTCGAGGGTCAGGCCGTGCTCGGCCAGCACGGCGGAGATGTTGGCCAGGACCTGCGCGGTCTGCTCCCCGACGGTCGGGGCGACCTCGCCGGTCGCCGGGTCCTGCGGGCCGAAGCCCGCGGTGAAGAGGAACCCGCCCGCGACGATCCCCTGGCTGTAGGCGCCGGCGGGGGCGGGGGCGTTGTCCGTACGGACCGCCTTCTTGGACATCCGTGGTCTCCTTGTGGTCGCGGGTCTCGCGTGCCGGGCCCGCCTCGTCGATAATGCCTGTACCGACGTGCTTACGGATGCACATGCGAATGCGCACACCGGTGCACACGTCGAGCGGCGGGGCGGCCTGGATCACGCTTATTGGCAACAAAGTTACCGATTTTGTTCCCGGAAGCGTATCTTGGCCTCACCGACATCCGGTCGACGACACACCCGGCCGGTCGGTCCCCCGAGCGGTGACCCGACCCCCTGAGTGGAGGACACAGTGCAGCCCGAGACCGTATTGGCCGGGGGACGGGTGGTCGACGGCACCGGCGGACCCTCCAGGCCCGCCGACGTCGTGCTGCGCGGCGACCGCATCGCCCACATCGTCCCACCCGGCGCCGGCCGGCGGATGACCGGCACCGGCGGCGGACCCGCCGAGGTCGTCGACATCTCGGGGCGCGTGCTGGCACCCGGGTTCATCGACATGCACTCCCACTCCGACCTCGCCGTGCTGGCCGACCCCGGGCACGAGGCCAAGGTCCTCCAGGGCGTCACCCTGGAGGTCGTCGGGCAGGACGGCCTGGGCTACGCCCCCGTCACCGACGACACCGTCGAGGAGCTGCGCGCCCAGCTCGCGGGCTGGAACGGCACCCCCGACCTGGACCACGCCTGGCGCGGCATCGGCGGCTACCTCGACCGGGTCGACGCCGGGGCGCCCGTCAACGTCGCCCACCTGGTCCCGCAGGGCAACGTCCGCATGGCCGTCCTGGGCGGCGAGGACCGCGCGCCCACCGGGGCGGAGCTCGACCGCATGCGCGCCATCGTCGCCGCCGGCATGGCCGACGGCGCGCACGGGCTCTCCTCCGGGCTCACCTACACCCCCGGCATGTACGCCACCGACGACGAGATCGTCGCGCTGCTGGCCCCCGTCCGCGAGGCGGGCGGCTACTACTGCCCCCACCACCGCAACTACGGCTCCCGCGTGGTGGAGTCCTACCAGGAGTGCCTGGACGTCGCCCGGCGCGCCCAGGTGGCCCTGCACCTGGCGCACTGCCACGTCAACTTCCCGCAGAACCGGGGCCGGGCGCCCGAGGTCCTGGACGCCATCGACGAGGCCACCGTCCGCCACGGCCTCGACGTCACGCTCGACTCCTACCCCTACCGGGCCAGCGCCACCTACCTGGGCGCACCGCTGCCCAGCTGGGCGCAGACCGGCGGCACCGCCGCCACCCTGGAGCGCCTGCGCGACCCGGCCACCCGCGCCCGCATCCTCCACGAGATCGAGGTGGAGGGCACGGACGGCAACCACGGCGTCCCCATGGACTGGTCCGCGATCGTGGTCACCGGCACCGCCGACCCCGGCCTCTCCTGGGCGGTCGGCGCGTCCGTCGCCGAGCTGGCCGCCCGCCGCGGCCGCGAGGCGGGCGACCTGTACATGGAGCTGCTCATCGCGGACGAGCTCCGCAGCGGCTGCCTGCTCCAGGTCGGCAACGAGGAGAACATCCGCACCATCATGCGGCACAGCTCCCACACCGCCGGCAGCGACGGCATCCTGGTCGGCGCCAAGCCCCACCCGCGCGGCTGGGGCACCTTCCCCCGCTACCTCGGCCACTACGTGCGCGAACTCGGGGTGCTCGGCCTGGAGGAGTGCGTCCGCCACCTCACCTCGCGCCCCGCGCGCCGGCTGGGCCTGGCCGACCGCGGCGTGGTCCAGCTCGGCGCCGTGGCCGACCTGGTGGTGTTCGACCCCGACACCGTCGACGCCCGCGCCACCTACGACGAACCCCGGCTCCCCCCGATCGGCATCGAGCACGTCCTGGTCGCCGGGGAGTTCACCGTCCGCGACGGGCGGCGGACCGACCGCCTGCCCGGCCGCTCCGTCCGAAGGGAACGGCGATGAGCACACCCACCCGGCCCGACGCGGTCTGCGTCGGCGAGACCATGGCGGTGCTGCACAGCGCCGAGCCGCTCGCCGCCGGAGCGAGCCTGACCCTGGGCACCGGCGGCGCGGAGTCCAACGTCGCCGTCGCCCTGGCCCGCCTGGGGCACACCGCCGCCTGGGTGAGCCGGGTGGGCGACGACCCCTTCGGCCGGATCGTCACCGACGCCGTCGCCGAACGGGGCGTGGACGTGAGCGGTGTGACCGTGGACCCCGGGCGCCCCACCGGCCTGTACGTCAAGGACACCGCGCCCGGCGGCGCCGGGGTCCTGTACTACCGCTCCTCCTCGGCCGCCTCTGCGCTGTCCGCCGTCGACGCCGACCGGGTGTGGTCGTTCGGGGCCCGGCTGGTCCACCTGTCCGGGATCACCCCGGCGCTGTCCGCCCAGGCCGCGGCCCTGGTCGAGCACCTGCTGACCGGGCACTCCGACGCCGGCGCCCTGCGCTCCTTCGACGTCAACCACCGGCCCGCGCTGTGGCCCGCCCGGGCCGCCGCCCACATCCTGCTGGACCTGGCCCGGCGCGCCGACGTCGTGTTCGTCGGCCGGGACGAGGCCGAACGCCTGTGGGGCACGCCCACCGCGGAGGACGTGCGCGCGGTGCTGCCGGAGGTCCCGACCCTGGTGGTCAAGGACGCCGAGCACGGCGCTACCTGCTTCTCCGGCGCCGACGCGGTGTTCGAGCCGTCCCCGGAGGTGGACGTGGTGGAGGCCGTGGGCGCGGGCGACGCGTTCGCCGCCGGGTTCCTGTCCGGGCTGCTGGACGGCCTGCCCGTGCGGAGCCGCCTGCGCCTGGGGCACGCGGTGGCGGGGGAGGTGCTGCGCTCGCGCGGCGACACCCTGGAGGACCCGCCCCGGAGCGTCGCGGAGATCCGGGAGGGCGGTCCCGTCAGCCGATGACGATGGCGCCCGCCAGGACGGGGTCGCCGAAGCTCACGCTGCCGTGCCCGGAGGCGAGCGCGCGGCTGCCCTGGCAGCTGGTCCCGGCGAACAGCGCGAACTTGACCTTGGCCTCGGTGGCGATCGCGGTGACCCCGCCCTGGCCGGTCTTGAGCGCGCGGCAGCCGCCCTGCTCCACCGTCTGCTGGAAGCCGGACTCGAAGGTGATCTTCACCGGGGGCGCCTGGTCCTCCCGGCTGGACAGCCCTGCGATGGCTCCGGCGATGGTGGCGGACATGGTGGCGAGGTTCGCGGGGCGAATCGGCACGGGGCTCCCCTTCACGGCCGGCCTCGTCCGGCGTGCCGCCCGACGAGGTCCTGATCACGCTCTGTCACGTGTCTACAGGGGTCATTTAGCTACACGCGTGCGGCGAACGAGGGGAGCGCGGCCGGAGTGTCGGCGGATTTCTCCGTGTGGGACCGCATCCGTCGACGGACAAGCCGGGGCCGGATAGGATTTGCCGTGATACGGCCGGTGACACGGGGAGGGGACGCGGTGCACGCTCTGCTGCTGTTCCTCGCCGAACTCCTCTTCATCGGCCCCGGACCCGACGCCCTGCCCTCCGCCCCCATGGCGCTGCTGTTCGCCGCGGTGGGCGCCGCCGCCGTCGTCTGGTACCTGGCGTACGGCCCCGCGGCGGTCCCGGCGGGCGACACCACGGCCGGGCGGACGGGCGCGATGCGCCGCCGCTCGGAGCGGTCGGCGGTGCCGACCCTGCGCGACCCCGACGCGGCGGGCAGACCGCGTCCCAGAGCGCCCGGCGCGGCCCGGTAGCGGCCGCCCGACACCCGATCCCGTCGTTCCCGAACGCCCCTTCGGCGTCCCCGGGCGGCCCGACGTCCGCATTCTCCACCCCGGACGAAGGGTCCTTTCCACCGTGTACTCCGTGTGGCCGATCTCGGCCGTCATGTCCCTGCTCACCGCGGTCCTGACCGCCCTCACCGCCTTCTTCACACCCCTGGCGGGCGAACCCGCCGCGGCGCTGGCCGTGGTCGGCCTGACCGTCGCCGTCCGCCTGCTGCTCCTGCCCCTGGGGGTGATGCAGGTGCGCGCCGAGAAGGTCCGGACGCGCCTGGCGCCCCGGATCGCCGAGATCACGGCCCGGCACCGCGACGACCCGCAGAAGATGGTGGCCGCCCAGCAGAAGCTCTACGCCGAGGCGGGCACCTCGCCGCTGGCGGGCTGCCTGCCCTCGCTGGCGCAGCTGCCCGTGGTCATCGCCCTGTACGGGGTGTTCATCGGCCAGGGCCCCGGCGGCGGCGGGCTGTTGGAGCACACCCTGGCCGGGGTGGCGCTGAGCGCCACCCCGGTGGCGGCGGGCGGGCCGGGCGCCCTGGTCTTCGGCTCGCTGCTGGCCCTGCTGGCGCTGGTGGCGTGGGCCTCGCGCCGGTACCTCCCGATGCCCGCCGTCACCCCCGAGGCCGAGCGCATGGCCCGCGGCCCGATCTCGTACCTGCCGTTCATGACGGTGGTCGTCGCGGTGTTCGTGCCGCTGGCCGCGGGCCTGTACCTGCTGGCCTCGGGCGCGTGGGCGCTCGGCGAGCGGCTGCTGCTGCGCCGGGTGCTCCCCGAGCCCACCGTCCCCGCCGCCCGCTAGGAACCGGGGCCCGTCCGGCGGAAGCCCCCGCGGTTCGGCGCCTGCGCCGAAGGAGCACGGGCGGTCTCCCGCGAGGCGACGGGCGCGGGTCGGCCCGGGGCCGCCAGGCGGAACGACCCGCCGGACGGGCCCGGGGGCCGGGGCCCGTGCTCCGAATGCCCCCCTGTGCCATCGGGGGCCGGCGGGGCGCCCGGCGGGCCGCGGCGCAGCGGGGGCTCAGGAGGGCACGGCCTAGAACGCGACGCTGACGCAGGCGAGGCGGTCGCCCGCGGTGCCCGCCTCGCCGTGCTCCGTCGCGGTGTGCCGCTCGTGCAGCACCAGGGAGTTGGCCTCGCCCTCGCGGAACTCCCACGGCACGGTGGCGCTGGCCGTGCCGGCCCCGGCGGAGTCGGTGGTGAAGTCCAGCCAGATCTCGTTCTCGGGGTTGGCGTAGGCCGGGTCGGTGGAGGGGGTCTCCGCGTCGGCGGCCGGGTCCTGCTCGTTCTGGTAGTGCGGCCCGGCGTCCTCGGGCTTCTCCCCGCACGGCCGGGTGTGCACGTGCGCGCCGAAGTCGCGGTCGGCCTCCAGCCCGGTGCCGGTGAACTGAACGAACGTCGTGCCCTCCTGGGTGCGCACCTGGACGTCGGAGGTGGCGCCCTCGGGCACGGCGGTCTCGTCGTAGGTGATGGCGGCCCGGCTCTCCCCGGGGACCATGAAGATCCCGGCGGTGACGCTGGGGGAGGCGGTGGGCTGGACGCCTGCCGGGCTCTGCGGGGAGTCGGCCCCGCCCTCGTCTGAGCCCCCGGAGCAGCCGGTGGCGAGCAGCGCGGTCAGGGCCAGGGCCCCGGCGGTGAGCGGTGGCGTGCGCATGACGGAACTCCCGGTGGTTTCTCGACGGTCGTCCGCAAGGTTACCCAAAGCAATGGATTCATCGCTTTGAGTGCGGATTCAGGGTGTCGCGGGGGGAGGGAAATGCGTCCTGAGAGTGAAGGCCTCGGGGGAGGGGCCGTGTTCGCGCAACAGGTCGAGACGCCTCCCGGCCTCCTCGACACTCGGGATCGTACCGCTCGGAATCCACCACAGCACCAGGTGCGGGCCCTCCGACCGCTCGAACCACTCCCGCCGCCCGCGCAGCAGTTCGAGGTGGTCGGTCCGGTAGGTGAAGTCCCACAGGGTCTCCAGGTCCTCCCACACCGAGTAGTTGACCAGGTAGGAGTCCCCGAACGGGCGCAGGCCGGTCGCGTCCTCCTTGCCCTCCTCGATCAGGCGCCACACGAAGCCGGGGGCCTTCTCGGCCATCAGGTTGACCGGTTCGATCTGTGAGGTGAACCCCTCCATGGAGGGGTCGGAGAGGGGGGCCTTCAGGCGGCCGATGTTGAACTGGGCCAGCTGGTGGCCGGGGCGGGGGTCGCTCATGCGAGGTATCGGACCACGGCCCCGGCTTCTATGTCAATCTTTTTTGTTTTTAGAGATGACCACACAGCACCGGCCCGCCGCCGGGTCCAGTCGGGCCCGGCCGCCGTCCTCCCCGGCCGCCTCCAGCACCCCCCGCAGCAGTTCCAGGTTCAGACCGCAGGCCAGCGGCGGGAAGTCCCGCGCCAGCGCGTGGAACGGGCAGTTGCGCAACCGCAGGCAGCTCTCCCCGGGCTCCCCGCCCGGCACCTCCTCCGGCTCGTAGCCGCGCTCGCGCAGTAGCCCCTCCAGGGACTCCGCGGCCGATCCCCGGGCGATCCGCCGCCCCTCCTCGCGCGCGGCCGCGTGCAGCGCCTCCTCCGCGCCGTGCCGCTCCACCGCCTCCGCCAGCACCCGCGCCGCCAGCCCGTAGTCGCGCGGAGGCAGGTGCACCGACAGCTCCCGGTCGGCCCGCCGGTACAGCTTGGCCGGACGCCCCGCCCCCGGCCCCTCCCGGCCGTTCAGCCGCCGGTGCGCGGTCTCCAGCAGCCCCGCCTCGGCCAGCCGGTCCAGGTGGTGCGCGGCCAGCGTCCGCTGGATGCCGAGCGCCTGCGCGGCCTCGGCCCGGCCCACCTCGCCGCCCGACTCCACCACGAACTCGTACAGCCTGCGCCGCAGCGGGTCGGCCAGGGCCCCGGCGGCGTCGATCGAGGAGTCGTCCATGCCCCCATTGTCCGCGCCCGCCGCGGGTGCGGCGGGCGCGGAGGCGGGTGGGACACTGGACGGGCCCACCAGACCCCGTCCGAACAGGCGACATGCGAACGATCAGACGCGACGGCGAGCACGAGCTGGAGATCAAGCGCTCCCGCTTCCTCTGCGCCCTGGCCCGCGTGGCCGACGAGGAGGCCGCCCGGGAGTTCATCGCCCGGCGGCGCAGGGAGCACTGGAGCGCGACCCACAACTGCACCGCGTACATCCTCGGCGAGGACGGCGGGATCCAGCGCTCCAGCGACGACGGCGAGCCCGCCGGCACCGCGGGCGTGCCCATGCTGGAGGTGCTGCGCCACCGGGGGATGACCGACACCGTCGCCGTCGTCACCCGCTACTACGGGGGCGTCAAGCTCGGCGCGGGCGGCCTGATCCGCGCCTACGGCAACGCCGTGTCCGCCGCGATCGACGCCGTCGGGGTGCTGGAGCGCCGCCGCCTGCTCCTCGTGGACGTGTTCGCCGACTACGTGATCGGCGGGCGGCTGGAGAGCGACCTGCGCGACTCCCGCTTCCACGTCCGCGAGGTCGACTACGGGGCCCGGGTGCGCGTCGAGGTGGCCCTGCCGGAGGCGGAGCTCCCGGAGTTCGAGGTCCTCCTCGCCGAGCTCACCGGCGGGAGGGCCGAGGCGGAGGTGCGCGGCAGCACCGTCGTGGACGTGGAGCCCTGAGCGGACGGCCCGGTTCACGGCGGCGTAACGACCGGTGGCCGTGTGTATCGGCACGCCGACACCCGGCTTAGGATTTGCCGTAAACGTCATCGTTCGTGGGGAGAAACCGTTCATGCGCAGCTCACGGGCGCCTGGGGCCCTCACCTGCGGCCTCGCGGTCCTGTTGCTCGCGGCGTGCAGCGGCGACCCCGACCCCGGCCCCGGGCCGTCCGGGCAGGAGAGCGAGCCCGCGCCGGTGCCCACGGCGTTCGAGGGCCAGGCCCCGCCCGGCATCGAGGGCGAGGTGCTGCGGGTCCTGCACGGTGACGGCGCCGACGTCCACGAGATCTTCGCCGACCCGCTGGGCGTGCGGATCAGCCCCGTCGGCGACGCCTTCCTGGTCAGCTCCGGGGGCGAGGACCGCCACCTGCTCCAGGACGCCGCCACCGGCGCCGACCTGTGGGAGGGCGAGGCGCGCTTCCGCGGCTTCGACGCCGACCTGGACGGCGACCCGGTGCTGCTGATGTCCGACGGGGACCGCCCCTTCGTCCTGGACGCCGGGGGCGGCGTCCTGTGGGAGCCCGCCGAGGAGGGCGACCTCTACCTGGACGGGATCGGCGTGCGCCGCCCCGCCGAGTGGTCGGCGGAGGAGCCCTACGGGGAGTACACGGTCCTGGACGCCGACGGCGGGGAGCTGTGGACCTACGAGTTCGCCGCCCCGCCGGAGGAGCCCTCCGACGAGCCCTCCGACGGCGCCGGGGAGGACGGGTCCGCGGACGGGGACGAGGCCGCGCGGGAGCCCGGCGAGGAGCCCCAGGGGCTCGGCGTGCCCGTCACCGCCTGGGACGGGGCCGTCCTGCTCGACTCCGGCGGCGGCGCCCTGCACGCCCGCTCCCTCGACCCCGACGAGCCCGGCGGGGAGCTGTGGACCCTGGACGCCGGGTCCGACGACGACCTGGGGCTGGCCGACCTCGCCCCCCTGCCCGTCCCGCACGTGCTGGGCCTGTTCCCGCTGCCCGCCCCGGAGGAGGACGCCACCGGGGACGGGGAGGAGGCCGGCGAGCCCGGCGACGACGTCCTGCTGGTGCGCTGGAGCAGTGCCGAGTCCCCCTCGGTGCTCTCCGCCCACGACCCGGCCGACGGCGCTCTGCTGTGGACCCTGGAGGAGCCCGGCCCCAACCCCGTCGGCGGCGCCTACGACCCGGCCGGGCCCGCGGGCGGCCTCTACGACACCGCCACCGGCACCTTCCTGCTGCCCCAGGCCAGCGGCACGGCCACCGCCGTCGCCGTCGACCTGGCCGCCGGAGAGGTGCTGTGGGGCCTGGAGGAGGAGGACGGCGCGTTCTCCCCGGCCTTCGCCCACGCCGGGTTCGTCTACGGCTCCGACCGCGGCGGGGAATCCGACTCCCAGGTGGTGCTGGACGCCCTCGACATGGACGTGGCCGCCGACGACCTGGACGCCCACGTCGAGGCCGTCACCGAGGGCGGGCACGCCATCCTCGTCCAGGGCCGCCAGCGCTTCGTCTACGGGCCGCCCCCACAGGAGGAGCCGGAGGAGTCCGCGAGCCCCTCCGAGTCCCCCGGCGACGACGCGAGCTGACGGTGCGGTTCGTGGTGGGAATTCCGCATTGACGGGTTTCCCGGGGGCTGGTAGACAATTGCCTGTCCTCTGCTCGGCCCGTGCCCCGTGCCGACCCCCCGACCCCGGCCCCTTCTCGGTGCCCGCCCGCACGCGCCACCCCGTCAGAGGGAGAGCAGCATCGTGGCCCCCTCCACCGAACCCACCGCGCCCCCCGGACGCCCCGCCCGCCAGGGCCGCGCGGCCCGCCTGTTCGGCTCCCTCCGGAACCGGGCCCGCGCCAACGCCTCCGGACTGACGGTCGTCCTCCTCACCGCAGCCCTGGTCAGCACCGTCCTGGGCACCGGAGCCCTCGGCCGCGCCGACGAGATGTCCGACGGCGCCGTGTGGCTGTGGACCAGCCCCCTCGGCGAGGCCGCCCGCGTCAACGGCAACAGCGGCGAGGTCGACCTGGTCGCGGGCCTGCCCGAGTCGGCGGGCACCGACGTCCGCGTCGTCCAGAACGACGACTACCTGCTCCTCTACGACCCCGTCACCGGCAAGGTCACCTCGGTGGACCTGCGCCGGATGGGCTTCTCCGGCGTCCTCGAACTGGGCTCCGGCGACTTCGACCTGGTGCTCGGCGAGGACGCGGCCGCGGTGATCGACCGGGCCTCCGGCGAGGTGAAGGCGGTCGACCCCGCCACCCTCCAGCCCACGGGGGAGACGCTGAAGATCCCGGCACCGCTGGTCGGCGGGGCCTTCGACGACGAGGGGACGCTCTGGCTGGGGGCGCCCTCCCAGGGCACCGTCGTGGGCGTGGAGATCCCCGAGGACGAGGCGGTCATCGAGCGGACCGCCGCCGTCGCCGAACCCGGCGCCGACCTCGCCCTCACGGTCCTGGACGAGGGGGCGCTCGCGGTCGACCGGACCGGGGACCGCCTCGTCACCCTGGACGCGGGCGGCGAGACGGAGGCCGTCGACTCCCCGGTGCCGCTGGAGGACGCCGAACTGCCCGCGCGGACCCGCGGCGACCTGGTCGCCGTGTCCCTGCCCGGCGCCGGAGAGGTCCTCACGGTGACCGACCCGCACGGCGCGGCCGGGGTCGCGCACTTCCCGGTCGGCGAGGACGCCGGCGCCGCCGTCGCCTACGAGGGGCGCGTCTACGTGCCGTTCGCCGGCGAGGGCACGGTGCGGGTCTTCGACGCCGAGGGCGGAGAACTCAACCCGGTCACCCTGCCCGAGGCCGAGGGGCCGCTGGAGCTGGAGGTCCGGGAGGGGCGCCTGTTCATCAACTCGCCCCGCACCGGGACCGCCGCGGTCGTCGACCCCGACGGCACGGCCACCATCGTCGACAAGTCCGACCCGCCGCCCGGCCCCGGCGACGAGGAGGACGGCGCCCCGGCGCCCGGCTCCCCCGACGCCGGCGACACCGGCGAGCCCGACGACCAGCCCGGCACGGACCCCGGGACCGGCCAGGCCGCCGACGAGCCCGGCGACGACGGACCGGCGGACCTGCCGGACCTCCCCGGCCCCGGCGACGAGTCCGGCGACGGCCAGGGCGGCCGCGGCGAGGGCGACGGCGCGGGCGAGGGGGACGGCCCCGGAGAGCCGCTTCCGCCCGTCCCGAGCTCCGACCCCAGCCCCGACCCCGAGGAGCCGGAGGAGCCCGAGGGCGCGCCGCCCGGCGCCCCCACCCCGGTGACCGCCACCGCGGGCGACGGCTCCGTCTCCCTGAGCTGGCCGGAGGCCTACTCCCCGGACGCGCCGGTGGAGGAGTACCTGATCACCTGGGACGACGGCGAGCTGACCGTCGGCGGCGACGAGCTCTCCGCCGAGATCTCCGACCTGGTCAACGGCACCACCTACCGGTTCCGTGTCCGGGCCGCCAACGCCAACGGGCCCGGCCCGGCGGCGCAGAGCACCGAGGTCACCCCCGGCGAGCGGGCACCGGGCGCCCCCGGCTCCGTGACGGCCACGGCCACCGGGGGCGGGAGCGCCACGGTCTCCTGGGAGGCGGTGGACGGTGCGCACGACTACCTGCTGACCATCGACGCGGCTTCGGGCGCGGACCCGGCCGACCGCACCTCCACCGGGACGTCCGCGGACGTCTCCGGGCTGACGCCGGGCGGGACCTACACCTTCACCGTCACCGCGCGGACCGAGGGCGGGGTGAGCGGCGGCTCGACGAGCAGCGAGCCGCTCACCATGCCCAAGCCGGAGCTGGGCGCTCCCGCGAGCGTCAGCCACACCGTCTCGGGCGGCAACGTGACCGTCACCTGGACCGCGGTCGAGGGCGCGGCGCGGTACACGATCACGCCGCGCGGCGACGGTGCGCTCCAGCCGGTGACGGTGGCCGGGTCCTCCGCCGGGGGCGGATCGGTGTCCCACACCATGGCCCGCGGGTCGACCGGGCGCTGCTACGGGTTCACCGTGGTCGCGGTGGCGGAGGACGGCACGGTCGCGCAGTCCTCGACCAGCGGTCCCTCCAGATGCGAAAGGGAGTTCCGGTGATGCGTCGTCGAACGAGGACCCGCGCCTCCTGGGCCGGGGTCCTGGTGGCCGCCGTCGCGGCGGTGCTGCTGTCCCCGACCTCGGCCGTACAGGCGGCCGACCCGGTCGCCATCTGCAACTCGGGGAGTGCGGAGGGGGCGTTGACGTACACACAGAACGCCGCCGGATGGCCCAGGTCCATTCCCGGCGGTGGCGGGACGATGTACCTCTTCTACGAGGGCAACCTCGGCCAGAACTGCGCCGTGACCGTCGGCTCCGGCGCCGTGGACATCGGCCTGCGCGTCTCGGGCGGCGCCGGGGCGCAGTGGAGCACCGGGAACGGGGTCACCGGCCCGGTGTACGTGCGGGCCAAGGGCGTCTGCGTCGACGTCACCGGCTCCTCCGGCGGTCGGTCCCACACCGTCTGGGGCACCAACTGCGGCAGCTGACCCTCAGCCCGCGCCGCGCTCGGTGCAGACCTCCTCGGAGTGGGCGATGGTGTCCGCGCCCAGGACGGCGATGACGATGAAGCAGTACTCCGTCTCCGGGTCGAGCCCCTCCACCCGGGCCTCGGCCGTGCCCGCCACCGCGTCGGCGAGCGAGGCTGGGGTGTCGCCCGCGGGGCCGCCCACGACGTGATGGGGGGCGGACTCCGCGCCGGGGGCCGCCGTCCAGGTCAGCACCACGGCCTCGCCGGAGTCCTCCAGGGCCACGTCCGCGGGTGCCGACTCCGGGTCGATGGCGGCGCCGGGGACCTCCGAGGCCTCCGGCAGCTCGGCCCCCGGAGGGGGTGTCTCCTCGCGGGACATGAGGCCCACCGCGCCCAGCACCGCCGCCACCGGGCCCGGGTTGAGGAAGGTCGCCACGCCCAGGACGATGACGAGGACCGACGCCGCCGCGACCACGATCCGGAGCGCGCCCCAGCGCGGTGCGCCCTCGTCCGGCTCCGGTCGCGGGCCGGCGCCGGGGGTGCCCGGCTCCAGCAGGCCGTGCCAGGGGTCACGCGGGGCGCCGCCCGAGGGCTGCCCGCCGGGCGGCGGCGGTGCCTGTCGGGCGACGACGGGGGGCGTCGATGGGGTCTGGTCGACGATGCCGTGCCAGGGGTCCCGGGGCACGGGGTCCGTCTTCGCCGGGAGGGGCGCCGTGGCGGTCGGCTCCACGGCGCCGCTCCGGGTCTGGGAGGGCGTACCCGGGGCCGGTGGCCGGGGGATGGGCGTCGCGGGGATGGTCGTCGGCCTCGCGGGGGCAGGGGGCTCCACCGGAGGGGGAGCGGGGTCGGTGCGCGGCCCGGGCCCGACCGGCGGCTCCGCCGCAGCCGGGGGCGCCTCCCCGGGCGCCTCCACCACAGGCGGCACCCCCGGCACTTCCCCGGCGGACGCCGTAGGGCTTACGGGAGCCGCTGTCCCCGCAGGCATCGCCTGCTCCACAGACGCCGCAGGGGCCCCGGGCGTCACAGGCATCGCGGGCGCGGTGTCCGGGACCGCCGCCTCCTCTGCGGGCGGGTCCTCCGTCGTGGGTGCCGCAGAGGCCACAGAGACCCCGGGCGTCACAGGCGCCGCAGGCATCGCGGGCGTCACGTCTGAGGCCGCCGCCTCCGTAAGGGGCACCGTCTTCTCTGCGGGTACCGCAGGGGCACCAGGGGGCGCGGACGCCGGGTTCGGGGCCGATGCTGCCTCTGCATGCGTCGCCTCGACCTCGGAGGGGTCCTCCTTCACAGGGGTCACGTGTGTCGCAGGGGGCACAGGTGTGCCGGGGGTCGCGGCTGCCTCTGCGGGCTGGCCCTCTGTCGTGGGCGCCGCAGAGGCCAGAGAGGCCGGAGGGGCCCCGGGTGTCACAGGTGGCGCAGGCATCGCAGGGTGCGCGGGCTCCGCAGGGGCCACGGGGGTCGCGGGCGTCGCGGGTGGGGCTTCGGGGACGGGCGGTGCGGGCGGGGTCGGCACCGCGCCTGGGGTGGCGGCTCGGAGGGCGGCGGCGAAGGCGGCCGCGTCGGGGTGGCGCAGGGCGGGGTCCTTGGCCAGGCCGCGCGACAGCACCGACCACCACGCGCCGGGCAGGTCCGCGCGCGGCGGCGGCAGCACCTCGGCGAGCACCCGCTCCCGGAGCGAGAACAGGTCCGCGGGGCCGTCGGCGAACGGCGGGCGCCCGGCCAGCAGCGTCCACAGCGTGGCGGCCAGCCGGTACACGTCGGAGGCCGGGGTCGCCGCCCGGCCGTCCACCGCCTCCGGCGGGGTGTGGGGCAGGGCGGCGACGTCCGGCGCGGGCCCGGGTGTCCTCAGCGGCAGCACTCGGTCCAGGCCGGTGAGCGCGACCTCCCCGCCGCCGAGCAGGACGTGCGAGGGCTCCACGGCGTGGTGCGCCAGCCCGGCCGCGTGCAGCGCCTCCAGCGCCCCGGCCACGACCGCCCCGACCCGGGCGACCTCCGGCAGGGGGAGCGGGTGGCGGCGGTCCAGCACCCCCGCGTAGTCGCCGTCCCCGTACAGGGGCATGGCGACGAAGGGCCGCCCCGACCGCGTGCTCCCGGCGGCCAGCACCCGCACCGCCCCGGGCACGTCCTCCGGCACCCGCGCCCGCTCCGGCGCGGCGCCGGCCGTGCGCGCCACCTTGAGGACGACCGGGTCGCCGCCGCCGTCCGGGACGGCCCGGTAGACGGTGGCGGCCGCACCCCGGTGCAGCACCTCCAGGGAGTGGAACCCCTCCACGAGGCTCCCGCCGGACGTCATCCGGTCCATCGCCCGTACCTCCTCACGGCCGGTCCATCCACGAAGCCCCCTACCGCGGCGGCGCTCACCGGGCCCGCCAGAACAGCGGCCGGGGGTCGAACCACCACAGCGCCCGCCGCGCCCGGCCGCGGGTCCGGCGCAGCCCGGACGAGCACCGCCGCACCGCGGCGGCGGCCTCGGCCGCCGCCTCCCGGCTCACCCGGGCGTTCTCGGCGAACCCGATCCAGTTCACCGCCCGGCCCAGCCGGTCCAGCCCGACGCCCGCCCCCGCGGGGAGCAGGCCGTCAACGGCGGCGAGGGTCTCGCCCACCGTCCGTCCGGCCGGGAGCGGCGCCCCGCACTGGCGCAGCGTGTCCCGCAGCTCCCACCAGGCGCCCAGCACCCGGCGCTCGGGGGACCCGGTCCGCAGCCGCAGCCACCTCCGGGCCAGCCGCGCCGCCGGGACCGCCACCGCCGCCGCGAGCAGCGCGGTGCCCGCGAACAGCGCGGGCCGGGTCCACGCGTCCTCGCGCTCCGGCGGCCGCTCCTGCGACCCCTGGGCCCCGCCGCCCTGCGCCCCCTGGCTCTCCGCCTCCGGGCCGTCCTCGTCGCCGGCGGTGCCGGCGGACGTCTCCTCGGGGGCCTCCTCGCCCTCCTCGCCGGGGGTCACGGAGAAGGGCACCCAGCCGAAGCCCTCGAAGTACACCTCGCCCCACGCGACGGCGTCGCCGGTGCGCACCGTGCGCGCGCCGCCCTCGGCGCCGTCCCCCGGGCCGAAGCCGACGACGACCCGGCTCGGCAGCCCGGCGGCCCTGGCCAGCAGGGCGAAGGCGCTGGCGAACTGCTCGGAGGTCCCCCCGCCGCCCTGCTCCCCGGGCGGCGCCAGCACCCGCGCGACGTGGGCGTACCCGTGGCCGCCCGGGGACTCGGCGGAGAAGTGGTGCGACTCGCGCAGGTACTCGGCGATGAGCCGGGCCCGCTCGTAGGGCGGCCCCTGGCCGGAGACCGCGGCGACCACGTCGTTCAGGACCGGGGGAGCCCCCGGGGGCAGCTCCCGGTACCGGTCGAACTCCGGGCCCGCCGGGACGTGCGCCGTCTCCAGCTCGGCGGGCCGCCAGTCGCCCACGTCCCCGGTGACCGTGTACTCCGTGCCCGCGACCGGGCCCTCCCGGAGCACCACCACCCCCGACCGGGCGTCGTGGCCCACGGAGGGCAGGTCGATCGTGCGCGGGGCCCCGACGACCGGGACCCACCCGCCGGGCAGTTCCTCGCCCACGGCCACCTCCGCGCTGCCGCGGACGGCGTGCGGCGGCGCGGGCACCGGCGCGGGGAGCACCTCTCCGGCGGCCCGGTAGCCCCCCTCCGGCAGCCACGTCGTGCCGGTGAAGTCCGCCAGGGCGACCCAGCGCAGTTCGACGGGCTCCTCGGACCGCACCGTCAGCAGCGGGTCGTCCGGGGCGGCGGCCCACTCGGAGAGGTGGCCGAGCGGGTTCAGGGCGGCCTCGGGGGCCAGTGGCGGGGTGAGGGCCTCGCGCGGGTCGCGCGGCCGGGCCTCCCAGTCCGCGAGGAGCACCGGGCCGCCGAACACCGTGACGGCGGCCGCCAGGACGGTGACGAGCACCGTCGTCAGGAACCGGCCGGCCCGCCCGCCCGGCGCCGCCCCCTCCGGGCCGCCGTCCTCGACCACCAGGTCGGCGGCCGTCGGACCGTCCGCCCCCGGCGGCGGGCGTTCGGCGGAGACCGCGGACATCAGCAGCACCGCGGCCACCGCCACGAGCCCGATCGAGGGGAACCCGGGCGGGGCCACCGGCCCGTTGAGCACCACCGCGCCCACCAGCCACAGCAGCCCCGGCAGGATCGCCAGCGCGGGCCGCCGCCCGTGCCAGAGCAGCACCGAGCCGACCCCGGCGAGCCAGGTGGCCAGCAGCGGAGCCGTGAGCGTGTCCACGCTGAGCGGCGTGGGAGCGGCACTGGTCAGGATCCGGGCGCCGGAGTGGACCAGCGCCTCGACCGTGGAGTCGACCACGCCCGTCCCCTGGCCCGGGAGCAGGACGGCGCAGACGACGACCGCCGCCAGCGGCAGCGGGAGCCCGGCCGGGACCACCAGGGACGGGCGCAGCCGGGCCCGGGCCGCCAGCGTCACCAGCACCGCGAGCAGCGCGCACGCCGGCAGCACCACCTGCACCGGCAGGGGCGTCGCGTACCCGGGGGCGAGCGCCACGCCTCCGGCGGAGGAGGCCAGGACCAGGCCCGCGGCCGCCAGGAGCGTCCGCGGGACCGCGCGCCCCCCGCCGGTCCCGCCGGGGGAGGCGTCCGCGCGCTCGCGCGTCAGCGTGACCATGGGGCTCCGTTCCAGCGTTCCGCGAAACCGCGCGCGTCCCCGGCGCAGAGCAGGGTCACCGACGGCGGCGCCGCCGGCCGCTCCGCCGCTCCGAGGGAGATCGCGACCAGGGAGGAGTAGTGGTGCTCCAGCCGGCCGAACGACCGCAGGTCGGCGGTGCCGAGCGCGCCCCCCACCAGGATCGCGGTGTCCCCGGCCGGCCGGGACCGGGCCAGGCGCAGGGCGCCCTCCAGGTCGGCGTCCGGGGAGGGGACCGCCTCGGCGAGCAGGTCGAGCATCGGCGGCAGCCCGCCGGCGGAGTCGCGCCCCCGGCCGCTCACCAGCCACAGCTCGCAGTGCATGGACGCGCCCACCCCCGTCCCCACCAGGGAGGCGGCCACGCTCGCCACCTCGTCGAGCGCGTCCTCGCCGCCCGGGGCGGGCCGGTCGTCGACGATGACGTGCAGCCGCGGCTGGGAGACGTCGATGTACTCCCGCACCACGAGCCGGTCCAGCCGGGCCGAGCTGCGCCAGTGGACGTGCCGCAGGTCGTCCCCGGGGACGTGGTCGCGCAGGGTGTGGAAGGTCAGGGCCCCGGAGGGCGCCCCGTCGGCCTCGCCGTCGGGGTCGGCGCGCCGGCCCACCGGCACCGAGCCGAGCGGCTCCCACCGGGGGTGGACCCAGACCAGGTCCGTGTCCCCGTGGTCGCGGTACGCCGCGGCCAGCCCCAGCGGGTCCGAGCGGCCCGCGCGCAGCGGGCCCAGCCGGACGAGGCCGCGGCGGCCGGGCCGGAACCGGTAGTGGACCTCGGCGGCGGCCCGCCCCGCCAGCCGCTGCGGCCGCACCGGCCGCTCGCCCCGGTGGCCGCCCACGCGGTCGGCGGCGCGGACGGCCCGCCGCCCGGTGTTGCGCAGGGAGAGCCGCACGTCCACGGCGGCGCCGGGGGACGTGCGGACCGCGGAGGGGGAGCGCTCGACGGCCACGGCCGCCGGCCGCCCCACCGCGACCACGGCCAGGACGACCGCCGCCACGGCCACGCCGCCGAGCAGGGCCAGCTCCTGGTACTCGGACAGGACGCCGAGCACGAGCAGCAGGACACCGGTCCCGGCGACGGCCAGGCCCCGTGCTGTCGGCATCAGCCGGCCGCCGGGCCCGCGGGACGGCCGGGCGTGGGCGCGGGGGTGTCGCGGAGGATCTCCTCCAGCACGTCGGCGCCGCCCCGGCCGCCGATCGACGCCTCCGGGGAGGGGACCAGCCGGTGCGCCCAGACCGGGCGGGCCAGGTACTTGACGTCCTCGGGCTCCACGTAGGGGCGCCCGGAGGCGAGCGCGAACATCTTCGCAGTCCGCGCCATCGCCACCGTGGACCGGGTGGACAGGCCCACGCTCAGCTCCGCGCGGTCGCGGGTGGCGTGGGCGACGCGCAGGATGTACTCGTAGATCGAGTCGTGGACGAACACCCGCCGCGCGTCCCCGCGCAGCAGCTCCGCCTCCTCCGCGCTCAGGACGGGCTTCAGGTCGTCCGGGGAGGTCAGCGTCTCCCCGCGCATGATGGCGATCTCCGCGGCAGGGTCGGCGTAGCCCAGGGAGAGGCGCATGAGGAAGCGGTCCAGCTGGGCCTCGGGCAGCCGGTAGGTGCCCGACATCTCCACGGGGTTCTGGGTGGCCACGACCAGGAACGGGGAGGGCACCGCGTACCGCTCGCCGTCCACGGTGACCGCCTGCTCCTCCATGACCTCCAGCAGGGCCGACTGCGTCTTGGGCGAGGCCCGGTTGATCTCGTCGGCGACGACGACGTTGGCGAAGACCGGGCCGGGCCGGAACTCGAACTCCCGGGTGGCCTGGTTGAAGATCGTCACGCCGGTGACGTCGGAGGGCAGCAGGTCGGGGGTGAACTGGACGCGGCGCCAGTCGCCGCCCGCGACGGCGGCGACGGCGCGGGCCAGCGTGGTTTTGCCGGTGCCGGGCACGTCCTCCAGCAGGACGTGCCCCTGGCACAGCATGGCGACCAGGGCCAGGCGCACGACCTCGGACTTGCCCAGCAGGGCGGTCTCGACCGAGGCGGCGACACCGTCGAACAGGTCGGCGCGGATGACCGCGTCGTCCATGGTCAGCGGGAGGGCGGGGGCCGTGGCGGCGTGCGTGTTCACAGTGCGGTTTCCGGGGTGGTGAGGGAGGGAGGCGGAGGTGTCGGCCCCGGCGCGGGCGCGCCGGGGCCGGATTCAGGCGTGCAGTGGTGTGGCCCCCTTGCCCTTGCCTCTCAGCGCCGGCCCCGACATGCCGTACGACTGTCCCGACCCCGCGCCCTCGAAGGCGCTCGCCAGCATGCCGAGCAGGCTGGTGGCGCCGCCGAGGGCGGCCCCGGCCGCGCCCAGCACGGTGGCCCCGGCGCTCATGGCCATACCCGCCATGGCGGGCAGGGCGCTCGCTCCGAGCTTGAGGGCGCCCAGGCCGAAGCCGAGCGCGCCGCTGCCGATGCCCTTCGCCAGGCCGCCCCAGCCGCCGCGGGCGGCGAGCCAGCTCGCCCCCCGGCTGCCGAGGAAGCTCAGGGCGCGGCCGCCGGCGGCCCGCAGGGCGGTGCCGCCCGCGGCGGCGAGGAGGGGTACGAAGAAGGCCATGGCGGATCGTCCTTTGTGATCGGGTGCGGTTGCGGGGAGCGGGGGCGGGGGGTCACACCTGCATGGAGTCCGGTCCGTCGCCGTCCGGGGTGATCCGCACGGCGCCGATGTAGGAGGAGCGGTAGTACTGCGAGTCCAGGGAGACCTCTTCGATGGGTTTGCGGGAGTTCGCCGCATGGACCATCATGCCCCCGCCGGCGTAGATGCCGACATGGGAGGGGCTGGCCGCGCCCGGGTTGGTGTGGAAGAAGAGCAGGTCGCCGGGCTGGAGGACGGAGACGTCCAGGCTGCCCTCCTGGACGCGCTCGGCCGTCCCTCCCCGGTAGTCCGGATGGTCCGGGTTCCACTGGGTGGTCGTCACCCAGGGGATCTGCACCCCGGCCGCCCGCCACGCCCCCTGGGTGAGCCCGGAGCAGTCGAAGGAGTCGGGGCCCCGGCCGCCCCAGACGTAGGGTTTGCCGAGCTGGGCCCGGGCGAACTCCACCGCCGTCCGGTGGGCCTCGCCGACGTCGCCGAGGAACGCCGCCTGCGTGGCGCCGCCCCCGCCCTCGCACTCCCGGTCGGAGGAGCCCGAGGACGCCTGGACGATGTTCAGGGAGGGGGAGGTCGGGGCGATCCCCGAGTTCTGGTAGTACTCGGCGACCTCGAAGACCTGGTCGACGTACCACTTGGCGGGGTTGTGCCGGAAGACCGTGCACTGCATGGGGGTCAGGTCGCTCCGCCCGCAGACGGAGGATGAGCCCTTCTGCTCGGCCTGGCGGGCGTAGTAGGCGATGCGGAAGGCCCCGGAGGTGATGTTGTCCCACGGGTCCCAGACGTTGACCATGCCGTCGTCGTTGCCGTCGATGCCGAAGTACCGGGGGTTCGACGGCATCGCGCCGACCTCGTGGTCGTAGGGGACGCGCGCCGAGACCGGTTCCTTGGGCTCGCCGCCCCACGCGTTGCCCGCGCTGCCGAGCCGGCCGCCGACCTGCCCGGTCACCGGGTCCTTGACGCCGAACTGGACGATCCCGGCCGCCCCGTAGGGGTTGCGCTGCCCCTCGACCAGGCCGGAGTGCCAGTTCGGGTCGGTGGAGACGTAGGCGCCGTTCTGGGTCTCGATGGCCCCGATGGCGGCCATCAGCTCCCAGGGGAGGTCGTACGCCTCCGCCGCGGTCCGGTGCATGCGCAGGATGTTCTCGGGGATGTCGACGCGGACGGTCTTGGTCGAGGAGCCGGGCTCCCCGTGCGCGCTGATGGTGATGGTCTTCTGCGACGACCCCGTCGTGGAGGCGTGGACGACCCCGCCGCCCCCCTGGTCCGCCCCGGTGAAGCCGCTCGCGGTGGCGCCCGTGGGGCCGCACATCGTGGCGGCGTAGGCGATGCCCCCCATGACGGCGAGCGCGGTGACGCCCCCGCCCACCCGGGCGGCCCCGCCGCCCTGCGGCAGGGCGACCGACCCCCGGTCGCCGTCGCGTCCGCCCGGGGGCAGGACGAGGGCGACCAGCCGGGACCACAGCGCCTTCGCCCGTGTACGCGCGCGGGTGCTCATCCGGTCTCCGCGATGTCCCCGACGGCGGCTCCCTGGAAGGCGTACACGGCCCACCCCCCTTCCTCGGGGACCATGGTGACCGCGTACGACACGGGCTCGTTCCCCCCGTCGTCCCCGGTGTCGGTCATGAACCGCGCCTCCACCTCGAAGATCACCGATCCCTCCCCGATGTTGCGGATGCCGGTGACCACCGCGTCCGACCGCAGCGCCTGGGGGTCCCCCTGGGGGACGGCGCTGGTGGGGGCGCCCAGGACGAGGGCCTCCACGGCTCCGAAGAACTCCTCGGACACCAGGGGCGAGAGCCGGGCGAGGCGCTCCTCGTCGGTCTCCTCCGGGCGGACCTCGGTGTAGGCGGCGACGAAGCTCCGAGCGCTCTCGGCGCCGGCGCGGAGCTCGTCCTCGGAATGGGGCATGAGCGCCAGGACGTCGTCCACGGGCTCGCCGGGGGCCTGCGTCGCCGGGGCCTCCGCTCCGGGCCCGGGGTCGGGCTCCTCGGCGTCGGAACCGCCCGAGAGCTGCCGGAACAGCAGGACGAGGGCGACGACCAGGGCCGCGATGATCGCGATCACGATCGTTTTCTCGCGTGAACCGCTGGTGAAGTCGCTCATGCTGGACCCGCCGTTCCGCTCCTGGACATCCGGTACATCCATACAGAGGGCGTTCCGGTACGGCAATGGATTAAGGCGTCCGGATATGGTGACGCAGCGTGAACGAGGATAACTTTTAGATAAACCCTTGAGTGTTCCATTGTTCGCGGGCAAGAAGTCCCGAATGGATCTCCTGGCGAAAGGCGGGGGTCGACCAAGCGCGATCACACTTCGGAGTTTCCGAATTCCGCATGGTGACCGAGAAAAAGTCCATCTTTTTCGCATTGTCGACGGAGAGTCCATGCGGTCCATTGCTCAAAGTGACGAATGTGACACTGGTCACTTGAGGGGTTTTATGTCTTTGCGGTATATATGGCCTGCTGTTCGACCCCCGCCCCGGCCCAGCGGCATCACCGTCCGTTATCTCCTGTCCGCGGACTCCGATTTTCGGACGTCGCGAATGGCGAGGCTCCGAGTGACGGGACGTTCTCCGAACCCCGTCGGACCCGTCGTCCCTTCCGGCGGAACGGACCGAGCGATCCGGGGAGGACCAGATGAGGAGGCGACCCATCGACGTCGATGACGTGCGCGGAGCCTCCACCGCGTCCTCCGGGAGCGGTCTCGGGGAGGCCGTGGTCCTGGGCTGCCACGGGGGCGCGGGCGCGACCACCCTGGCCGCACTGCTCGGCACCCCCTGGGACCTCGGCGCCTACACGCCCGACCGCGACCTGATCTCCGTCTTCGGCCGCCCCCTGGTCCTCGTCACCCGGGACGGCATCACCGCGACGACGCGGCTGGCGGAGGTCGTCAACGTCCTGGAGCACAACGGGCTGCGCCCCGCCGCCCTGGTGGTCGTGGCCGACGGCTCCGGCCCCGAACCCCCCGAGTCCTCGGCGCGGTTGCGCCTGGTGGGCGAGCGCACCGGGCCCCCGATCCGCTTCCCCTTCGTCCCGGGCCTGCGCTACGTCGACGCGGCCGAGGCGGCGAGGGTGAAGCTGCCGGGCAAGGCGTCCCGGGCCCTGGCCCGGATCACGGCGGCGGCCGGGGTCCGGACCCCCACCCCCGCAGGCTGACGAGAACGGATGAGCATGGACGGATACCTCCAGGTCGCGGCCGACCTGACCCACCACCTGGCCATGGTCCCCATGGACTTCGGGTGGACCACCGACCCCAAACTGCCCGACTTCGACGAGGGCGACGACCCGATCGGCACCGCCATCAACTGGGGCCAGGGCATCATCGTCGTCATCGGCATCATCGGCGTGCTCTTCGCCGCCGGGAAGATGGCCATCGGCAAGTTCGGCCGCTCCGACCTGGCCGCCGACGGTGTCGGCGGCCTCGTCTGGACCATCATGGGCATCTCCCTGATGCTCGTCGCCGTGCCCGTGATCCGGGCCGTCGCCAACGTGGGCGGCGGTTGATGGCGGGTGCGCTCGCCGTCCTCGCGGACGCCGCCCACCTGGCCGCCTCCCTTCCCCTCGAAGTGACCTGGGACCCCGAGCCCCGGATGCCGGCCTGGTCGCAGAACGGCGAGCAGAACCCCTCGGGGAACCCCGTCGGGAGACTGCTCAACTTCGCCCAGGGGGTCGTCGTCGTGGTCGGGGTCATCGGGCTGCTGTACTCCGCGGGGAAGATGGCCGCCGGCAGGCTGGGCCGCTCCGAGATGGCCGCCGAGGGCGTCAGCGGCGCCCTGTGGACCATCATGGGCGTCTCGCTGATGCTCGTCGCCGTCCCCATCGTGACCACGCTGCTCGGGGTGTGAACCTCACTGTCATGACGACGGGAAAGACGTGATGACGTACTCCGCGTACCGGTTCTCGGACCGGGCGGCCTCCGACGCCGCCACGGGCATCGACTCCGCCGCGGCCCTGGTGCAGTTCGAGCGCGCGGGCAACGAGCTGCTGGGCTACGTCGTCGGCCTCGGCGCGGTCGTCGGGGTCCTCGCGCTGATCATCATCGGCGGGCGGATGATCCACGCCAACTTCACCGGCGACCCCTGGATCGCCGCGCGCGGCATGGCCGAGCTCCCCTGGGTCATCCTCGGGATCATCCTGCTCATCGCCGCGGGCTCCCTGGCGGCGGTGCTCCTCCAGGGGTCACGGCACGACACCGAGGAGGACCTGGGGAACCTCGTCGAGCGGGTCGTCCAGGAGCAGGCCGCCAGGGAGCAGGAGAGCTCCTGCGAGGGCGGGCTCAGGGACCCCGACACCAGCACGTACGTCTGCCCCGACTCCGACCGGTGGACCGAGCTCTCGCACACCCTCCCCCTGACCGGCGCCGACGACGTGCGGTGCACCTACGACGGGGCCTCGGACTGCTACGAGTACTGCTTCGTCACGGGCTTCGCGGACGTGCACAACAACTTCGAGCACTCCCCCTGCACTCCCCGGGGGGACGACCGCGACCTCATGGGGAGGTCCGACTGGATCTGGGCGACCTACCACTGCGCCAACCTCCCGTCGAGCCTGCTGAACGAGACCGCGAAGTCGTGCAAGGACGCCATCGACGACTTCGACGAGGTCCCGCGCAAGTACCAGCTGGCCGCCGGCCGGGGGGAGGGCGCGGTCAAGCGCTACTACATCTGCACGCAGTACCCGGCCTGGGTGGAGGCCAACCGGGAGGTGGGCGACTTCCCGCAGGACTACTGCCCGGACTGACGGACGAATGAGGGCCGGCGCGACCGGGAGGGACCGGGGCGGCTGGAGGAGAGGGGGCGAGGCGAATGAACATGGACGAATGGGTCGGTGAGAGCCTTCAGGGCGTCACCGAGCGTATGTTCGACCTGCTGATCCTCGGCGGGAGCAGGCCGCCCATCGGCGCCGACGCGAACGGACCGCCCACGGGCGGCCTGCTCGTCGTCGACGAGGGCGTGCTCCACATCCAGAACATCTTCAACCCCCTGGTGCTCTTCCTGGCGACCCTGGGCATCCTGCTGGCGGCGGTCCGACTGCTCTGGACCCGCCGCCTCGACCCGATGATGGACCTGGTCCGCGGCCTGCTGTCGGTGATCATCACGACCTTCGCCGGGCTCTTCCTCGTCTACGTCCTGATGTCCTTCGGCAGCGCGCTGACCCAGATGATCATCGACGCGCCGACCTACCAGGGGCAGCGGCCGCACCTGAACAACAGCGAGGGGCCGATCAACCTCCTCTCGTCGGCACGGGAGGTCTACCCCAGCATCATGCGGGTGGGCGCCGACGAGGACGCCCTGGGATTCGACAACGACGCCGCGCGCCAGGCGTTCACCAACCTCGTCTCCCTCGCCGTGATCCTCGGGCTCATCGCGCAGATGGTCATCCTGTCCGTGCTGAACGCGATCGTCTACCTCCTGGCCTGCCTGCTGCCGCTGGCGGCGGCCAGCACGATGGTGCCCGGCCTGCGGATCTTCCCCAAGGTCATCGGCTGGCTGTTCGCCTGCATCCTGTACAAGCCGCTGCTGCTGATGATCTACCTGGTCGGGCTGGTCCTCCTCGGCACCACCGGCGACGACAGCAGCAACGGGCTGTCCACGTACCTGGTGGGCGCCGGCGTGATGCTCCTGGCCACCGGCTCCCTCCCCGTGCTGATGCGCCTGATGGGCTCGGCCGGGGTCTGGATGGTCGCCCTCACCGCGGGGGGCATCGGTTCCATCACCGGCGGCGGCGGGAGCGGCGGAGGCGGGGGCGGCGGCAGCGGCGCCTCGGAGGGCGGCGGCTCCTCCGCCGGGGCCGGCGGGGGCACGGACGGCTCCCCGGCCTCGTACTCCGGAGGGTCCGGCGGCCTCCAGGCGGCCGCCGCCGGGGCCAACGAGCGCGCCTCCGGGGTGGCCCGCAACCTCGACGGGGGGAGCGGGGGCGGGGTGCAGCAGGCCGGCGACTCCGGCCCGGCGTCCGGTGCCGCGGACCGGGGCGCCCTGGGGACCCTGGGCGGCCAGGGCGGTTCCGGGGCCGCGACGGCCGGGCTCGCCGCGGCCGGGGCCCCCGAGGCCGGGGGCGCCCTCGACGGGACCGGCGACGCCGGGCTCCCCGAGGGGACCGGCGGCGACCCGACGGCGCAGGCCGGCGCGGACTCGGCCCTCCCGGGCGGTTCGGGATCGGCGGCCCCGGGCGCGTCGGAGTCGGTCGGATCGACGACCTCGGCCTCCGAGGCGTCCTACGTCTCCGCCTCGGGAGCGGTCGAGGGAGGCGGGGGCGGCGGGGCCGACCCCGGCGCTTCGGGCGCCTCCTACGCGGGGGGCGGCGACTCGTACGGGGGGAGCGTCTCGGAGGGCGCGTCCCTGGACACGGGGGGCTCGGTGTCGACCGCCGGCCCCGGGGGAGCGGCGGGCGCGGACGCGCCCACCGGAGCCGACGGAAGGATGGTCTAGGTGGTCCGCACGTACGGGGGGTGGCGCAAGCGCCGCAGCATCGGGCTCTTCGGGCTCGGCCTCACCGCCACCCTCGTCCTCTTCGCGGGGCTCATCCTGCTGATGCTGGCCGGGCTGTTCGCCCCCGGGCTGGCCCTGTACCTGCTGCCGGTCATGTCGGTGGCGTTCGTGCTGGCCGCGGTGCCGGTGCAGGGCGAGTCCCTGCTGAGCTTCCTGCTCACCCGGCTGCGCTGGTGGTGGGCCAAGGCGCTCGGGCACACCCGCTACCGGGCGGGCGTCATGGTCGAGCACCCGCGCGCCTTCCAGCTGCCCGGCGTGCTGGCCCCCGTCACCCTGCTCTCCTGCGAGGACGGCCGGGGCGGCCGGTTCGGGCTGGCCTGGAACCGGCGCCTGGGCCACATGACCGCGACGGTCCTGGTGTCGTCCAACTCGGTGTGGCTCGCCGAGCCCTCCGACGTCGACACCTGGGTGGCGGGCTGGCACCAGTGGCTGGCCTCCCTCGGGTACATGCCGTGGGTCCAGTGGGTGACGGTGACGGTCGAGTCCCGGCCCGACCCGGGCAGCACGCTGCGCCACCGCGTCGAGGCGGAGATCGACCCGGCCTCCCCCGAGGCCGCCCGCAAGATCATGCACGACCTCGTCGTCAACGCGCCCACCGTCAGCGCCCAGGTGGAGACCCGCGTCAGCATCACCTACGACCCGCGGAGGTTCCCCACCGCCCCCAAGGACCGCATGCAGGCCGCGGTCGAGATCAACGGCTACCTGAACCAGATCGAGACCTCCCTGGCGGGCTCGGGCGTCTCGGTCCTGGGCCGGGCCACCCCGGAGCAGCTCGTCGCGATGGTGCGCTCCGCCTACGACCCGACGGCGCTCAACGACCTCAGCTCCCTGCTCCAGAAGACCCCCGAGGGCATCGGCAGCGTCGACTGGACGGACGCCACCCCGGTCGAGGCCGAGGCGCACCACGACCGCTACACCCACGACAGCGGCACGAGCGTCTCGTGGATCTGGCAGGAGGCGCCGCGCACCCACGTCACCAGCACGGTGCTCGCCGAACTGCTCTCTCCGACCCGCTGGGTCAAGCGCACCACCCTGCTGTTCCGGCCCTGGCCGGCGGCCGCGGCGGCCCGCGCCCTGGAGGCGCAGAACGCCGCCGCCCAGTACAAGAGCGAGCTGTCCTTCCGGGTGCGCCACCGGGTGAGCGCCCGGGACCGGCAGGACCTGGCCTACGCGCGGCAGGCGGCGCAGGAGGAGACGCGCGGCGCCGGCCTGGTGCAGGTGAGCCTGTACACGACGGCGACCGTCGACGACGAGCAGAAGATGCAGCAGGCGATCGCGCACACGGAGTCGGCGGCCGAGACCTCCCGGATCCGGCTGCGCCGGGCCTGGGGCAGCCAGGACGTCGCGTTCGCCACGACCCTGCCCCTGGGCGTGTGCCCGCCGTTCCTCGTCCAGCGCGGTATGGGTTAGGAGACACCGATGGCGATCGTCGACAGGCAGAGCCGGGCGGAGGAGCGCCGCCAGCAGCGCGAGGAGCGCAGGCGGCTCAAGCGCAAGAAGCAGCGGGAGACGGCCGCGCCCGACCGGTCGGCGGAGCGGGACCGCGAGGTCATCGCCCCCCTGCTCGGCTGGCGCCACCGGGGCGGCGGGGCCTCGCCCAACATCCCCAACGTCGTGGAGTACCAGGCCACCACCGCGCAGGCGTGCGGGCTGTTCCCCTTCGTCACCAGCAGCAAGCCGCCCGCGATCGGCACCCCCATCGGCCGCGACCTGCTCTCGGGCGAGGTCGTCTGCCTGGACCCGATGGCGTGGCTGCGCGCGGGGCTGATCACCAACCCCGGGTGCTTCGTCCTGGGCCAGCCGGGCACGGGCAAGTCCACGTTCGTCAAGCGGCTGGTCACGGGTGCCGTGTCGTTCGGATCCCAGGCGATCATCCTGGGCGACACCAAGCCCGACTACAGCGACCTCATCGCCCACCTGGGCGGCCAGGTGGTGCGCATCGGACGGGGCCTGGACCGGATCAACCCGCTCGACGCCGGGCCCCTGGGCCAGGTCATGGGGCGGCTCACCGACATGGAGCGGGAGAAACTGCGCTGGGAGGTGCGCTCGCGCCGGATCTCCCTGCTCATGGCGCTGTGCACCCTGGTCCGCGAAGGGCGGATCGCCAACTCCGAGGAGGTCGTGCTCGGCGCGGCCATCGACCTGCTGGACGAGCGGCTCGCCGGCCTGCGCCAGCCCACCGTCATCGACGTGCTCAACGTCGTGGAGGAGGGGCCCGACTCGCTGCGGTCGTTCGCCCGCGCCGACACCCGGGACCAGTACGACAAACGCGTCGACGACCTCGTCTTCACCCTGCGCCTGCTGTGCACGGGCTCCCTGGCGGGGGTCTTCGACGGCGAGACCACGACACCGCTCGACCTGGAGGCCCCGGGGATCAGCGTCGACATCTCCCGCGTGGGCGCGGCCGGGGACAAGCTCCTCACCGCCGCCATGCTCTGCACGTGGAGCTACGGGTTCGGGATGGTGGACGCCGCCGCGGTCCTCTCCGAGCACGGCGTCATCCGGCGCCGCTCCTACATCGGGGTCATGGACGAGCTGTGGCGGGCCCTGCGCGGCGCCCCCGGCCTGGTGGAGTTCGCCGACTCCCTCACCCGGCTCAACCGCTCCAAGGGCATGGCCTCGGTCATGGTGACGCACTCCCTCAACGACCTGGAGGCCCTGGCCACCGAGGAGGACCGGGCCAAGGCGCGCGGGTTCGTGGACCGCTCCGCCATCACCGTCCTGGCGGGCCTGCCGCCGCGCGAGCTCGCGGCCGTCAACCGCATCACCCCGATGACCGCCCCCGAGCAGGGGCTGGTCTCCTCCTGGTCCTCACCCGACTCCTGGCAGCCCGGGGCCCGCCACCCGGGCCGCGGCAAGTACCTGATCAAGACCGGTGCGGAGCGCCTGGGCATCCCGGTGCAGATGACCCTCACCCGTGACGAGCTCGCCCTGTACGACACCGACCAGGCGATCCGGAGGGAGTGAACCGTGGCCCGTGAACGTCCGAAGTACCAGGTGAAGGGCGGGGTGGCCGCGGCGGGCGCGCCGCCCCTGCTGGTCCTGCTCGCGCTCTGGGGCGTGGTCGGCCTGTTCTTCCTGTTCTGGCTCTCCGCCCGCCTCGTGGCGGCGGTGCTGGGCGGGACGGTGACCCCCTTCGGCCCCCTGTGGGCCTACTCCCTCCTGATGCGGGACACCGCGGCGGTGTGGCCGGGCGTGCCCACG
This sequence comes from Nocardiopsis sp. MT53, assembly GCF_019598965.1. NCBI lineage: Bacteria > Bacillati > Actinomycetota > Actinomycetes > Streptosporangiales > Nocardiopsidaceae > Nocardiopsis > Nocardiopsis sp. MT53. Next base: position 2,613,830 of record NZ_CP080599.1, read on the forward strand.
GTCCCGGTCCTCGTGGTGTTCACCCTCCTGGCCGCCGCGTCCGTCGCGGCGGTGTGGTGGGCCCTGGCCCGCCTGCGCGACGCCCTGTACGGGCAGCCGGACGCGGTCGGCGCCCTGAACAAGGACAACGACACCGTCTCGGAGCTGGCCCGACCCGAGGCCGCCGACAAGGCCGTCCGCCTGCGGCGGCGCTCCCTGGCCGGGTCCCGGGGGCGGTCGCTCGGGGACGCCGACGTGGGCCTGGCCCTCGGGGACGTCCGCATGGGAGGGGACCGGGTCGGCAAGCGCCTGTTCGCCTCGTGGGAGGACACCGTCCTCGCCTTCATGGCGCCCCGGGCGGGCAAGACCACCGCGATGGCCATCCCCTACGTCCTGGACGCGCCCGGCGCGGCGCTGGCCACCAGCAACAAGGCCGACGTCTGGTCGGCGACGGCGGCCATCCGGCAGCGGACCACCGGCGAGCGCGTGTGGCTGTTCGACCCCCAGCACATCACCCACCAGGAGCAGGAGTTCTGGTGGGACCCGCTGGCGGAGGTGCGCGGCGTCGAGGACGCCTACCGGCTCGCCGGGCACTTCGTCCTCACCATCGACGACGACTCCAAGAAGGACATGTGGGGGCCCGCCGCCCGCGCCCTGCTCTCCCAGCTCATCCTGGCCGCCGCCCTGGACGGCCGGTCGCTGCGGGAGGTCGGCGAGTGGCTCCACGACACCAAGCTGCCCCAGCCGGTGGACATCCTGTTCGAGCACGGGTTCACCGCCTACGCCGAGGCCCTGCGCGAGACGCAGAACATCGTCGCGGAGACCCGCGACGGCATCTACACCACGGCGCGCACCGCCGCCCGCTGCCTGGACGACCCCGAGATCATGCGGTGGGTGACGCCCCAGGAGGGCGACCCCTTCCCCGAGTTCCAGCCGCGCTCCTTCGTCACCACCCGCCAGACCCTGCACCTGCTCAGCAAGTCCCGGGCGGCGTCCGCGCCGCTCATCGCCGCGCTCACGGACGCGATCTTCCTCGCCGGCGAGCAGGCCTCCGAGGCGCAGGGCGGCCGCCTGGACCCGCCGCTGGTGGCGGTCCTGGACGAGGCCGCGAACATCTGCAAGATCGCCGACCTGCCCGACATGTACTCCCACCTGGGGTCGCGGGGCATCGTGCCGGTCACCATCCTCCAGAGCCACCGCCAGGGCGTGCGGGTGTGGACGGAGAACGGCATGGAGGCGATGTGGTCCGCCGCCACGGTCAAGGTGTTCGGCGCCGGACTCGACGACCACAAGATCGTGGACGCCCTCTCCAAGCTCGTCGGCCAGCACGACGTGTCCACCACGTCCTTCAGCTATGGCGAGGGCAAGGGCAACCACTCGGTGCAGCTGCGGCGGCAGGAGATCCTCCAGGGCTCGGACATCCGCCGGATCGACAAGGGCGACTGCCTGCTCTTCGCCACCGCCGCCAAGCCCACCATCCTGCGGATGCTCCCGTGGTACCGGGACCGCCGCGCCCCCCTGATCTCCGCCGAGATCAAGGCCGCCGAGGCGCTCATCACCAGCGGGGCCCGCAAGCGCTACGGCGGCCGCCGCAGCGGTGCGGCCGTCGCGGAGAAGGAGTAGGACATGGCCGGAGCCGACGCGGCGCAGCCGCCCGAGCACACGCGCTCCCGCGACCGGGAGCGCAGCGGTTCCTCCCTGGCCCAGGAGGCCGCCGGACTGACCCCCCGCTCCTCCGGGGGCGTCCCGGGGGGGCCGGGGCTCCCTGACGGCGGCGGGCAGATCGCCCCGGAGACCGCCGCCGCGCTCAAGGGCCTGAACAGGCTCGCGGGCTGGATCCTCCAACTGCTGGGGGCCGTGCTCAGGGCCCTGGCCGAGGCGGTGTTCCGGCTCTCGCGGTTCGCCTTCCGGGTCTCCTTCCTCGTGCTGCGCTGGTCGCTCCGGCGGGGCCGCCCGGTGCGGCGCTGGCGGATCAGGGCCCGGCTCGCGAGCATCGAACGCGCGAGGAAGAGGACGGACCGGGAGGCCGAACAGGCCCTGGGGCGTGTCGAGGACCGCGTGGCCGCCGTCCGGGAGAACGGCGACGCCCGGGTCCGGGAGGCCGTGCGGCGCCGGGCCGCCCGGGTCGGGGAGGCCCGGGAGCGGGCCGGCCGGCTCACCGACCAGGCGCGCCGGACCGGCGAGGCCGGCGTCCGGCGTGCGCGCTGGGAGGCGCGCAACCTCCCCCCGGCGCAGGCCGACGCGCGCGTGCGCGCCGCCGAGCAGGCCCGCGACCGGCGCGTCGACCGGGCACGGCAGCGCGGCGACGCCGTCGTGGACCGCGTCCGCGCTTCCGCCGACGCCGAGGTGGTCCGGGCCCGGGCCGACCGCGACCGGGACAACCGACAGGCCGTGACCCGTGCGGGTGCGGCCCTGCGGGAGATCGACGCCGCGCGCACGGAGCGCCTGGCGGACCTCGACCGCAGGGCCTCCGAGGTGCGGGACCTGCGCGGGCAGCGCCTGGCCCCGCGCGCCCTGCACGCCCGCCTGCGCGCGGACCACCGCCAGGGGCGGGAGTCGACCCGCGGGTTCCGGAACCGGATCGCGGCGGCGGAGCAGAGCCTGGGGCCCGCTCCGGCGCCCGTGCGCCCCGCGCCGGCCGGTTCGCCGACCGCGACCCCGGCGCCCCGCCCGCGCATCCCCGGGCTGCGGCTCGGCGGCGCGGCCGGACGCGGCCCCGGCCTGAGGCTCGGCGGGGCGGTCGGACGCAACCGGGGGAGGGCGGTGCCCGCGCCGCGCCGCGCCCCGGTGCGGGTCCCCGCCCCCAGGAGAAGGGCGGGCGGCTCGTGAACCTCCGCACGCACCGCCGGCCGGCGCGGGCCGGAGCACGGCGGCGCCCGCCCGAACCCACCCCCCACGGAAGGACCAGGCCATGGCAGACGGCGAAGCAGGACCGCTTCTGAAGCGGGGTTCCGCGGAGCGGGCGCGTCCCCCGCGCGGGCTCCCGCCGGGCGCCGGTGGCGGCCGGGACGCCGAGGGCCGCCCCGTGCGGGACCTGTGGATCGGGAGACGGCTCAAGGAGGTCGAGGAGTCCCGGACACAGGCGTACATAGCGGGCGTGGGCAGCAGCATCAGGATCGATGAGCACGTGGACCGCGTCCGCCGGGACGGCGAGGCCCGGGTCCGTGCCGCGCGGGCGCGCGGAGCGGAAGCGGTCCGGCACGCGCGGTCCGAGGCCGAGGGGCTCGTGGAGCGCGCGGAGGGCACCGGCAGGGCACTGGTCCGCGACGCGGAGAACAGGGCGCTCACCCTCGCCCCCGCCGAGGCCGCCGGGCACGTGCGGGCCGCCGGGGAGGAAGGGGAGCGGGGTATCGGCCTCGCCTCCGCCCAGGGGAGCGCCCTCGTCGACCGCGCCCGCACCGACAGCGCCGCCGAGGTGCGCCGGGTCGGGGCCGCGTCCGCCGAGGCGGCCGCCAAGGCCGAAGCGGACGCGGCCGTCGCCCGGCCGGAGGTCAAGGCGGCCAGAGCGGACCGCCTGGCGGAACTCGGCCGGAGGAAGGAAGCGCTCCAGGGCCTGCTGGGCACCCGCATGCCCCTCGGTGAACTGCGCTCGCTTCTGCGGGAGGACCGCAGGCGGGAGCGGGCGAGCCTCGCCGGGTTCGAGAGCCGGCTCGCCAGGGCGGAGCTGCGGGCGGGTCTCCTGCCGGCGGACCTCACCGTTCCCCTCCCCGTGTCGGTGCCGGAGGCCGTGGAGCCCGGCCGGCGTCGGCCGAATGCCGCGACGGGGCTCCGCGGGGCGGTCGCGCGCGCCTCCGGTGGGAAGGTCTCCCGGCCGCGCCGTTCCGCATCGCGGGCACACGACCAGGGGTCCGACCGAAGGGGGCGTGGAGTGTGATGGTTCCGCGACGGGGACGACGGCGTCCGGGAGGCAGGGGATGAGCGAACGGAACGGCGGCGTCGGCCGCTGGGACGACGAGGAGGCGCGTTCCCGGCGCCGCACCCGGGAACAGCCGACCGGCCCCCGCGAGAGCGGGGGGTCGGACTCCGGCGGGGGACGGCTCGACACGGCCGACGCCCTCCTGGCCGCCGCCATGCGGGCACCGATCGCGCGCGGCGGCATGACCAACTCCGGCTGGCTCGCCATGGCCTCCCTCCACGGCCACCTGCGCAGGCGCCGGCTCCAGAGCAGCGGCGAGGCGTTCTTCCCCGAGACCCACGTGGCGGGCTCCCCGGCCCTCGTGCAGGCCGCCCTCCACCTGGCCCGGGGCGCCGACCCCGCCGCCGCTGCGGCCGCGCTGCCCGGGGCGGACACCCGGCAGGTCCGCGAGGCCCGCGACCGGCTCGACTTCGCGACGATGGCCAAGGCCCTGGAGCGGGACCTGGTGAGCGGGAACCTGGAGAGGACCGCGCACGCCGCCCTCCAGGAGAAGGGGATCGACCCCGGTACGCCGCCCGAGCAGTCCTGGCGGCGCGCCCTCGACGGCTCCGACCTGGGCAGGCTGCGCCCGCGCGACCTCGGCGCGCTCTACCTCAGCGCGGCCGAGGCCACCGGGCCGCAGGCCCGGCAGGCCGAGGCCCGGGTCCTGGAGGCCCTGGCCGAGCGGCACCCCCAGCTCGCGGCGTCCGTCGAACGCGGCCTCGTCCAGGACCGCGCCTTCGCGGGCGACCCGCACTCCGCCCGGCTCGACAAGAACACGGCCGTGGCCGGCGCGGTGTGGTCGGCGGACGAACGCCCCGTACCGATGGAGGAGTGGCTGGTCAGGGCCGTCCCCCGGTTCAAGGACGCCCGCACCGACCCGAACTGGCGGCGCGACGCCGCCGAGTCGGTCATCACCGCCGCCCTCGACGGGAGGGCCCCCGCGGGCTCCGTGCCCGCGCTCATCGACAACGCCCGGCGGAGCCTGCCCGGGTTCGACGCCCGTTACCGCGAAGGCCTGGCGCTCGCCGAGGAGCGCACCCGCGCGGGGACCGGCAGCGGCTTCCCCCAGGGGGACGCCGTCCTCTACGCGCTGGACCGGGGCAGGGACTTCCCGGTCAACGAGGCGCGCCAGGGCCGCGGGGCAGTGGTGGCGGCGGGGAACGGGGACGCCGCCCGCCTGCGCGCCGGAGCCGGGGCCGACGCCCCCGACCGGCGCCCGGAGCTGGCCGACGCGCGCCTGCCGAAGAACCGGGGGCAGGCGGAGCGCGCGGTGGAGGCCAACGGCCGCGCGGTCGCCCGGACCCCCGCCACCCGCCTGGACCGCGCACAGCAGGGGAACCTCGACGAGCGCCGCGACCGGAACCGGCAGCGCGTACAGCAGGCCCGCGAGCAGCGGGCCGCCTACCGGGCGGGCCGGACCGACGCAGTCCGCCGCGACGGCGTCGGGCTGCCGCGCACCCGGGTGCAGGCGAACGCGGCGGTCCGGCGGGCGACCGTCGTCCACCGGCGCCAGCGCAACGAGCTGAGCACCCTGACCCGGCGGTCGGCCGCCGGCCGCTGACGGGGCGGCCCCGCCCGCGGACGCCCCCGGGCCCAGGGCCGGGGGCCGCGGCCCGGCACACGACCACGACAAGGAGAGACAGGACACCGATGGACACCGAACAGGAAGAACGGCCGGACGGGGCCCTGCTCCCCGGGGCCGGGGGGACGCTGAAGGACGAGACCCCCGACGTCTCCGAGGCCCTCGGCGGCGTGGACGTCCCCGGGGACGGGGAGGAGGGCGACCCGGCCCCGGAGCCGGTGTTCCGGAACGTCGAGGAGTTCGTGCGGCTGCGCTTCCTGCCGGTCTACGTCCGCCCCGAGGGCGGTCAGTTCCGGTGGTGCAAGGAGTGGTGGCGCCACGCCGAGGCGGTGTCGCGCTTCCAGGCGCTGTGGCACGCCTGGGAGGTGCTGCGCTGGGAGGCGGGCACCGGCATGGCCATCTGGTACCGGGACCACCTGGACTTCCAGATGGGCATCCTGCTCGGGGACAACGGGCCGTTCCGCGAGTGCACCTCGCGCCGCCACCAGGAGCCCCGGCCCCTGCCCGCCGACCCCGCCCCCGAGGGCTGGTTCGAGGACGAGTGGTGACGGGCCGGGGGTGCGCCGCTCCTAGCCGAGGATGAGCGCGAAACCCAGGACCCCGCCGACGACCACCAGGGCCGCACCGGCGGCGGCCAGGACGAGGTCCGCCACGCGGGCGGCCCCGGCGGCCGCCCGCCTGCGCGGCAGGTCGGCCTCGGCCGCCTCGGCGGCCCGGTCGGCCTCGGCCGGGTAGGCGGCCAGCTCCCGGTCGGCACGTTCGGCCGTGGTTTCGGCCGCGTCGGCGTCCCCCGCCGCCGAGGCCCGGTCGGCCTCGTCCAGCAGGGCGTCGACCCGGGCCAGCGCGGCCAGGGACACCTCCGTGCGGGCGCGTTCGGCCTCCTGGGCGGTCAGCGCCGCCGGGACGTCCAGCCCGTGGTCCACGATCCGACGCATGGACTTGGTGAAGACGAAGGCCCCGGCGAGCACGCAGAGAAGTAGAACCATGGTGTGCGTCTCTCTACGGGGTGGACGACCGGCCGGAGGAGGGGCCCCGTCCGGTGTTCCTGACGGTCGTGTTCGTCACGGGCAGCCGGGGGATGTTGGCGGGGTCGGTCGCGGGCCGGGAGGGGCCGTTCTGGATGGCCGCCATGATGCCCTGGGCCGGGCCGAGCCGGGAGTGGGGGCCGAAGTACTGGGGAGGGGCGACGCCCCGCCTGTTCGGATCGGTGAGGCCGTGGCGGGCCCCTGCCCGGGCGATGCTCGCCGGACGGTTCTCCAGGGCGTCCCGGAGGAGGTCGTTGACCGTGGAGTTGAGGTGGTTCTGCTCCCGAACGTACCGGTCCAGCCGCTTCTTGTCCTCGGCGGAGAGGGGGGCGTCCGCCCTGGCCTCGTAGAGCTCGGAGATCAGACCGGCGCGCCCGTGCTCCCGGAGGGCGAGGTCGTCCAGCGCGGTGTCCTGCCCCGCCTCCTTCTTGCGGTTGCGCTCGTCCACGGCGGCCTGGAGGGCGCCGCCGGTGCTGACGTCGGATCGCAGGCCCGCGTCGGTCAGGCTGAAGACGATGTCGAGGGCGCCCGCGCGCTCCAGGGTCCCGACGGTCTGGTTCTTCTTCTCGACGACCCGCTGGACCTCGTCGGCCCGCTGGAGGATCGTGTTGACGGCGATGACCTGCTTGTCCAGCAGTTCGAGCTGTTCGGCGGCGAGCTCCTCCGGCTTGCGCTTCAGGTCGTCGATCCGGTCCAGGGCCTTGTTTTTCTCGGTGGGGCTGTTGAGGGCCGCGAGGTAGTTCGACTGGCGCGTCGTCCTCGCGGTCTTCAGGGTGTTCCGGAGCTGGACGGAGATACTCGTCATCAGGACGAGGAAGGCCGTCGTCACAAGCCCGGTGACCACGAAGCTCAATGTTCGACCTCTTCTTCTACCACCCGGCGAGGGTGCAGACACCGATCAGCAGGATCAGCGCCGCCCAGGGCCAGGAACCCGCCCACGCGCGGGCGGTCGGGGAGGGCGGCCGGGACGGCGAGGGCGGCGTGCGGGGTCCGGGGTCGGGGGACGGGTCGGCGGAGCGCCGCTCCAGGAGGCGGGATTCGTACTCGGCGACGAGCCGCCGGCCGTCGGCCGGGTTCGGCAGGTCCCGCAGCCGGGTCCCCTCGGGGAGGTGGACCCGGCTCCGTACCAGGGAGAAGTGCAGGACCCCCTGGACGGCGAGGACGAGGAGGGTGGCGGCGGCCAGGACGAGGATCCGCTCGTCGGGCAAGGGGATCACTCCTTCCGCGACGGGTGTGCTCGGCGGGCGGTCACGGGGACGGCCTCGCGCCGCGGCTTCTCCCCGGTTCGTTGGGGAGGTGGTTCTGGCGGGCCGAGCGCAGGGCGGCCCCCTGGTTGTTGCCGCGGACGACGACCAGGCCGGTGCGCTCGGCCGTCGCGGCCGTGGCGGCCTCGGTGTCCACCGCCTTGACCAGGGCGTCGCCGTCCTTCGCGGCCCCGTCGAACCTCTTCTGGATGCCTTCCAGGAGGGTGCTCTGGCTGGCTGTCTTGGTGGCGTGCACCTTCATCAGCCGGGTCTCCTCCTCCATGGGGCGCAGTTCGCTCTTCATCTTCTGTTCCGTGCGTTGGAGCTCGTCCAGCTCCTTCTTCGGAACGATGCCCATGGAGGTGATCCTGGTGTCGGTCCCCGGGAACTTCTTGTTCTTTTCCACGTCCTTTTTGGTGGGGCCGTTGAGCAGGAGGTTCTTGCTCTTGTCGGTCCTTCCCTCGACAGCCGAGCGGATCGTGAAAATGACCATGAGGGACATGCCCGAGATGATCGTGTAGGACATCATGAGCAACTGCAACCAGGTCGGTAATCCACCGAGCAGGGACGTGCCCATCCGCTTCCCCCGTTCTCCTCCGGCCGATCGTCGCTTCGTGTCGCCGGATCGTGTGAACCGGGGCATCTTTCGCAACAGAGGATGTATACCACGTTGCTCGGGTGCGAGGAATGCCGACCCTGCCGCCGCATTTCCGGTACCGGGTCCCTTTCGTGGAAAGGTGAATCGACGTGCCGGTGATTCACCGGTCGGGGTCAGCCGGTGTCGGCGCGGTCGGTGCAGACCTCCTCGGAGGGGGCCAGGACCTCGGTCGAGTGGACGGCGACCACCTGGAAGCAGTACTCCACCTCCGGGTTGAGACCGGAGATCTCCACCGAGGACTCGCCCGCCTCGGTGCGGGCCATCGACGTCCCCCGGGTGTCGGCGGGGCCACCGACTATCACGTGCGCGCTCTCGCCGCCGGTGTTGTCCGTCCAGGTCAGCGACACGGCCACGAGGTCGTCGGTGAGCGCCACGTCCGCGGGGGCCAGCGCCACGGCGGGGTCGTCGGCCGGGGGCGCCGAGGCCCCGGGCTCCGGGCCGCCGGAGGACTCCGCCCCCGCCTCCGGGGAGGCGGACGGAGAGTCGTCCCCGCCCATGCCCCGCACCAGCACGGTGATGCCCGCCGCCACCACCACGACGGCCAGCAGGCCGACGAGTACCGGTCCGACGAGGGCGCCGAACCGGCGTTCCCGCGGCGGTTCCGGAGCCAGGTCGGGGTACGGCGGCGCGAAGCGGTCCGGGCCGCCGGTGCCGAAGGCGGGCGCGGGGGGTGCGGCGGGCCGGGGAGCCGGCGACGGCCGGAACGGCGGCGCCGGGGCCGGCCCCGGGTCGCGCCGCGTCGGCGCGGGGGAGCCGGACAGAGGGGCGGTGGGAGCGGGGGCGGCCGGAGTGGACACGGACGGCCGGACTCTCGGCGCGGGCGCGGTGTGCGCCGCCGCGGGGGCCGTCGAAGGGCTGAGGGGAGTGGTCGACGCGGGGGCGTCCGCCTTCGTGCCGGTGCTCGGCGCGGGCGCGCTGTACGCCGCGGTGGGGGCCGTCGAAGGCCCGGTGGCGGCCGGGGGACGGGGCGGCGCGGGCGGCCGGGGGGTGCCCGTCGCCGACGTGCCGGAGTCGGGCCGCGCGGGACCACTCGCGGTGCCGAGGGCGCCGAGCGGTTCCGTCTCCTCCTGGTCTGCGGAGCCGGGTCCATCGGCTTCCGGAAGGACGGCGGCCCGCCGCGCGCGGAGGGTTCCGGGGACTCCGGCCCCCGTGCTCGTGTCGTCGTCGGGGTACCCGTCGTCCGGGTAGCCGTCATCGTCGGGGTCGGGACCGGAGTCTGTCCGGGAGGCTGCGTCCGCTCGGGCGGCGGGGGACGACAGGGGCTGCGGTTTCTCGTCCTCCTCCCACCAGGCGCGTTCCTCCGCGGCCAGGGGCGCGGTTTCCGTCTCGTCGGGGTATCCGTCGTCGGGGTCGGAATCGGACTCTGCCCGGGCGGGTGCTTCCGTCCGGGTGGCCGCGGCCAGGGGCGCGGTTTCCGCCTCGTCGGGGTACCCGTCGGCGGCGCCGAGCGTCGCCGCGCGGGGCTCTGGTGCCTCCTGTGCCTCTTCGGCCCCCTGCGCCCCTTCGGCTTCGGGGTCGGTGGCCCCTCCGACCTCGTCGGGGTAGCCGTTGTCGGTATCGGGCGCTGCCGCGCGGGCCTCTTGCGCCTCTTCGGTCCCCTGCGCCCCTTCGGCCTCCTCGGGGTAACCGTCGTCAGCGTCGGGCGTCGCCGCGCGGGGCTCCTGCACCTCCTGCGCCTCTTCGGCCTCCTGTGCCCCTTCGCTTTCCGGGACAGCGGCCCCTCCGGCCCCCTCCGGGTGGCCTTCGCCGTCCGCGGACTCCGGCGCCTCCCCGCCTAGCGGGGCCTGGCGCGCGGCCAGCGCGGCCGCGAACTCCTCGGCGGTCGCCGTCCGCAGCGCGGGGTCCGGGTCCAGCGCCCGGCGCAGGACCGCCCGCAGCCACTCCGGGACGTCCTCCCGCCGTATGTCCCCGACGGCGGCGGCGGACAGGATCCGGTCCCGGTACTCCGACAGGGGCTCCTCCCCGTCCGCGTCAGGGTCGAACGGGGGCCGCCCGTCCAGGAGCGTCCACAGGGTCGAGGCCAGCCGGAACACGTCGGACGCCGGCGAGGGCGCCTCCCCGCGCAGCTCCTCGGGCGGCGTGTGGTGCAGGTCCCGGCGCGTGTAGTACACCGGCGGGAACGGGTGGTCCAGGGGCAGCGCCGAGCCGAAGTCCACGAGGGCGGGACCCGGTTCGCCGTGCAGGATGTGGTCCGGGCGCACCGCGTGGTGCAGGAACCCGGCGGCGTGCATCGCGGCCAGCGCCCCCGCCACGGCCTCGCCCGCGGCCACGACCTCGTCCACGGAGAGCTGCTCGCCGCGCGCCAGCGCCTGGCCGTAGTCGCCCTCCGGGCGCAGCTCCGTCACCGCGTAGGGGCGGCCCTCGTCGGTGACGCCGGAGAACAGCAGCGGCTGCACGCCTTCGGTGGCGGAGAACTCCTCCCACAGGCCCACCTCGTCCGGCCGCCCGGTGTCGGGCGACGGGCGCAGCAGCTTCACCGCGAAGGGCGGCTCGCCCGACTCGGGCTCGGCCTGCCAGAGCAGCGAGGCGTCGCCGAGGCGGATGGTGGTCAGGGAGCGCATCCCGGGAACCGGGGGTGGCGGCACACGGCGGCGGCCCTGACCGAGCATGGGGTCCCTCCTGGACGGCGGCGGTCCCCTCCGACCGGCGGCGCGCGGAGGGGGATGCGGGTCGGGACCCGGGCGGCCCGGGGCGACGCCTGCGCGGGCCGACCGCTGCGCGGGCGGGGAGGGGAGGTGGTTCCGGGGCGGGGCACGGTGCCCGGCAACGCTGCGGTGAGCCTAGTACACACCCGCTGAGCGGGGAAGCGCGGACCGGTCACCGGCCCCGCACCGGTCAGGCGCTCTTGCCCTTCCGGTTGAACAGCCGGCCTTCCCGCTGGCTCCTCTGCGCCGCGCGGGCGGACGAGAGCAGGCTGGTCGACTGGGTGCTCTTGCTCGCCTGACTCACCGCCTCACCCAGACTGGTCGGCTTCTGCGAGTCCTGGTTCCTCTTGAGTTCCTGCTTGATCGCTTTCCACTTTCCGGCCATGCTTCGCTCACCTTCGTTCTTGTGGGCGCCCGGAACGTCCTCCGGGCGGTTCCGGCCCAACGGGTGCAGGGTGGCCGAGCGTTTCGACGCCACCGGCGTGCTGCGGGGCACGGTGGCATGTGCGAAGCTCGGATGCTAGCACCGGGGAAGGGTGCGGAAAAGGCCGGAAAAGCCTGTGGATTCAGACATCCGGATCTGGTTTCCGTGCGCTGGGCCCGTTCCCTTCCCCCTGGAGCGCACGGTGCCCGCCTGACGTCCGGGCCACGGCACGGAGGACCATCAGGAAGGAAGTGCGGGATGGCACAAGGTAAGAGCAGCGGCGGGAACGCCGGCGGTGGGGCGGGCGACCTGGGGGACAACCCCACGACCGCCTTCGAGCCGAGGACCGGCAAGAAGCTCTCCATAGCGGAGGCGGTCGAGCAGAGGGCCAAGGGGCATGAGGCGTCCACCCGCTTCGGGCTGGACCCGGCCGCGCGGGCGGTGGCGAGGAGATCGGACGGCGGCGCGAAGAAGGGCCGTGGGGCTTCCTGAAGGCGGTCTCCGCCCCTTGACCGGTGGTGCCCCCGGACCCGGCCGCGCGGACGGCGACGAGGGGACCGGGCGGCGGCGCGGAGAAGGGCCGCAAGCCCTCCTGCAAGAGGCCTCCGCCCCCTGACCGGCGCGCCCCTGCCCCTGACCGGCGTCCCCCGGGCCCCGACCCGGATCCCGCCTCGGTGACCGATTTCGGTCACCGAGGCGGGATCCGTTCGTTCCGTCCGCACTCGTCACGGTCCGGGTCGGACCCGGTGGTTAAGATGCGGTGGTCACATGTCCCCCCGGTACCCCTGAGCCTCCTGGTGCCCGTGTGGGACGTGTCCCCACTCTCCCTTCACCCGTGGATCCCATGCGCTCTGCACAGAACGTCGCCTCGCTCCCCGCGACCGCGACCGACCTGACCCCCGCCGACCCCGAGCGGATCGGCCCCTACCGGCCCCTCAAGAGGCTGGGCGCCGGCGGCATGGGGGTGGTCTACGCGGCCCACGACGCCTCGGGCGGCCTGGTCGCGGTCAAGCTCATCCATCCCGAGTACTCCGCCGACCCCGACTTCCGCGCCAGGTTCGCCCGCGAGGTCGAGCTGCTGCACCGGGTCGGCGGCGCCTGCGCGGTGCCGCTGCTGGCCGCCGACACCGCGGCCGAACGCCCCTGGCTGGTCACCCCCCTGGTGCGGGGCCTGACCCTCGGCGACTACGTGCGCGAACACGGCCCCCTGCCGGAGCGGCTGCTGCTGGGCTTGGCGGCGGGTGTCGCCGAGGCCCTGGTGCGCATCCACGCGGTGGGCATCGCCCACCGCGACCTCAAGCCCGCCAATGTCGTGCTCTCCCCGGAGGGCCCGCGCGTGCTGGACTTCGGGGTGGCCCGTGCCGTGGACCAGACGGCGCTCACCCGGACCGGGTCCATCGTGGGCTCGCCGGGGTGGATCAGCCCGGACCACTACCGGGGCAGGCCCGCCAGCACCGCCGACGACGTCTTCGCCTGGGGTGCGCTGATGGCCTTCGCCGCCACCGGGCGGCAACCGTTCGGGACCGGCGACCCCGCGGTGGTGGCCCACCGGGTGATCAGCGGCGAGCCCGACATGGACGGGTTCACCGGGCCGCTGGCCGACCTCGCCCGCTGGGCCCTGGCCAAGGAGGCGGGGCGGCGGCCCGACGCGATGCGCCTGGTGGAGGCGGTGTTCGCCCTCAGCGGTCCGGGCCGGGGCCGGCCCCCGGCGGGGACGCCCGAGGCGGTGGACGGCGCGATGGCCACCGTCGTCGACGAGAACTGGCAGGGGGTGCCGGCCGCCCCGGAGCAGGTGTTCGCCATCGCCCCGAGGCCGGGCGGCGGGCGCGCCAAGCGCGGGCTCGCGGTCGCCGGTGCGGTGGTGGGCGCCCTGCTGCTGCTCGCCGGCGCGACCTTCGGCGGGGTGGTGCTGGCCCGGAGTTGGGACACGCAGGTCGTCGCCGACGACGTCCCGGCCGAGGAGGCGGGCACGGGCGGCGACCGCCGTCCGGGGGCCGGGAACGAGCCGAAGCCCTCCGAGTCCCCGTCCGGGGAGCCGTCCGAGTCCCCGTCCGAGGAGGCCGGAGCAGGGGACGGCGGCGGGGAAGAGGAGGAGGGTGGCGGCACCTCCGCCACGTCCACCGGGCTGGTCGGCGCCGGGGTGGCGGCCGCGGGCGCGCGCCCCTCCGGGGAGCACGTCGTCGCGTTCCAGCCGGACGGCGGGGCGGCCGTGTACGCCCGGCTCGACGGCGCCGACGTGGTGTGCGCCTGGAGCTTCTGCCAGAGCCAGGGTGGGAGCGTCGGCAACGGCAGCGCGGGGTCGGTGCCCTCCAGCCCGTCCGCGCTCACCGGCTACGCCAACCAGGGCGGCCGGACCGTCAGGGCCGAGGTCACCTACACGACGGCGGCCGACGGCACCGTCACCATCACACGCCTGGTCGAGCAGCACCGGACCAGCGGCACCGGGACCCCACCGTGGTGACCCGGGCGAACGAGCGAGGAACGATGAAGAAGATCACCGGCCGCGTCGCGGCCGTGCTGGGGCTGGCCCTGGTCGTCACCGTCGCCGGTCCGGCCCCGGTCGGCGCGGTCGCCTACGGCGGCCAGTGCGGCAGCGGGTACGGCAAGGTCAACGAGGCGGCGATCCCGGGCGGGACGGTGTTCCTCACCTACAACGGGTCCAACGGCAAGAACTGCGTGGTGGTGGTCCGCTCCTCCCCGGGCTCCCGGGTCGCCATGGACGCGGCGCTCAAGCAGAGCGGCGGCACCTCCTGGCAGACCGACCCGGGCGACTTCACCGAGTACGCGGGCCCGGTGTACCTCTCGGCCGCGGGCCAGTGCGTGGACTGGGGCGGCCGGATCGGCGACGACTGGATCGTCCGCAACGGCACCAACTGCGGCTGACCGCCGGGACGGGCGTGGGCTCACCGGGCTCCGATCCGGGCCCGGGCCCGGAGTCGGGCTGGGTGCCCTTGGGGCCGGGGGCTCCCCGGCGCCGGGCGCGGGCGGCAGCGGCGGCACCGTATGCGAACGCCGGCCGGACCGGCCTCGCGGTGACACGAAGTCCTTCCCGTGGCCCTGCCCTGGCTTCCGCGCGCGGGCCACGGAACGGAAGGCACGGAACGGAAGCCCCGAAAGACCCGGAAGAGCAGCCCCGTGTTCGGGAGAGGGAACGTGAAGCGATGGAGATGACCCACGTCCGCAACGCCACGGCCGTACTCCGGGTGGGCGGGAAGACCGTCCTGGTCGACCCGATGCTGGGCGCCCGGGGGTCCAGGGACGGGGTGCCCAACAGCAAGGGCGGCACCGAGCGCAACCCGCTCGTGGACCTGGTCGTGCCCCTGGCCGACCTGCTGTCCCCGGACGTCGTGGTGGTCACCCACACCCATTCCGACCATTGGGACGCCGCGGCCGCCGCACTGCTGCCGCGCGGCGTCCCCGTCCTGGTCCAGCACGCCGCGGACGCAGGGGCCGTCGCGAAGGAGGGCTTCACCGACGTGCGGGTCCTCGACGAGCCGGTCACGGTCGACGGCACCGTCTTCACCCGCACCGGCGGCAGGCACGGTTCGGAGGAGGCCATGGAGGCCATCGGGGAGGAACTCGGCCAGGTCATGGGCGTCGTGGTGAGCCACCCGGGGGAGCCGGTGGTGTACTTCGCGGGGGACACGGTCCTCACCGACGACGTTCCCGCGGCCCTGGAGCGGCACGACCCCGACATCGTGGTGCTCAACACCGGGGAGGGGTGGATCGGCTCCGTCGGCCCGCTCATCATGGGCGCCCGGGACGTGGTGGAGGTCCACCGGCTGGCCCCGCGGGCGCGGATCGTGGCCGTGCACCTGGAGGCGCTGAACCACTGCCCGGTCACCCGGGCCGAGGTGCGGTCCCTGGTGGCCGCACACGGGATCGCCGACAGGGTCCTGGTGCCCGAGGACGGGGAGGTCCTGGCCTTCTGACCGCGTTCGCGCGGTGCCACGGGTTTCGGCCCGGAGTGCGGGGGCACGGCGGAGGTCATGCCTCCCGAACCCCTCGAACCCCCCGGACGAGAGTTCCGCACGCGCGACCGGCTGCTCGCGATCGTGCCCGTGCTGGTGGCGGCCGCCTTGGCGGTCGCCCTGGCGGTGTGGGTGAACACACCGGACACGGGCGCCCATCCCGACTACTCCGGCCGGGCGGAGGCGGAGGTGGTGCGGGTCCGGACGGAGGCCGGGTCCGGGCAGCCGGGGATGGGCGGACCGAAGGTCACCGTGGAGGTCGTCTACACGGTCGACGGTGCGCGGTACACCTCCGCGGTGGCCGGCGTGCTCCAGCCGGAGCCCGAGGCGGGGGAGCGGGTCACGGTCGCCTACGACCCCGCCGAGCCGGGGCGGGCGGTGTCCCCGGACCTGGCCGGGGACCCGGAGGGCGGGAGGCTGCGGCTGGCCCTCACCGGGTACTTCGGGCTCATGGTGTTCATGGGTCTGGCCTTCCTGGGGCGCTTCGCCTGGCGGAACCCGGACCTGTGGAGGCCGGGGTCTGCGGAGGGCGGGAAGAGCGGGCCGGGCGGGAAAGGCGGGAAGGGCGGGCCGGGCCGGAAGGGCCGGTGAGCACCGCCGGTCGGGGCGGCCCGGCGGCACCGGGCTCCCCGGCGTGCGGGGAGCCCGAGCGTGGGGTCACCGTGCGAGGGTGAAGGTGGCCCAGGTGTGGGTGCCGAGGTCGCCGAACGGGCAGACCGGCGAGTATCCCCAGGCTGTGGACAACTCCTCGACCATGAGGAGGCCGCGCTGGCCCTCGGCCCGGTCCCACTCGTCGGACGTGCGCGCCCGGGGGATGACGGGGACGCCGCCGCCGAGCCCGTCGTCGGTGAAGCCCAGGGTCAGCGAGCGGTCGTCCGCGGACCACAGGGTCCGGATCACTCCGCCGTCCCGGCCGGAGGCGGTGTACTTGACGCAGTTGGCGAAGAGCTCGCTGCCGCACAGGACGAGCGTGTCGGCCGTGTCGGGGTCGAACCCGGACAGGTCGGCCCGCAGGTCGCGGCGGACCTGGGAGAGCCGGGCGAGGTCGCCGGGGTAGAGGCGGTGGGTCCACAGCCGTGCCGGGGTCATGCGCCCACCCCCGCGGTGCTCCTGCGGTCCTGCCGGGGCGGAAGGGTTTGATGAGCCTGACGGGCCTGCTGGGTCTGCCGGGCCTGCCAGCGCCGTACCGCGTCGGCGAGGTCGTCGAACGTGACCGGGGGCGGGGTGGGGGCGAGCAGGTCGCCCTCCCCGATCCTGGGGGCGGGGATGCGGGGTGCGGTCCACCGCTCCAGCCGGGCGGTTGCTTCGGCCTGGGCGCGGGAGTGGGCGCGGGAGCGGGCACGGGCCTGTTCGTGGGCGGTGTAGTAGGGCCTGACGAGGGGGAGGTCGTCGGCGGGGAAGGTCTCGCGCGGCTCGGCCAGGCGCGGTGCGGCGGACGACCGGGGGCGGACGGCGGGGCCGGGGTTCGCGGCGTAGCGGCGGACCCGGGAGGAGCGGCGCCGGTGGTGGCGGCCGTAGGGAGAGGTGAACAGCGCTCGCAGGAGCCCGAGGGCAGCCCGGAAGAGCGCGGCACTAAACTGGCTCACGCTGGCAATCCTTGGTGTTGAGGAAGTGAATTGCTGGCCACGACCCCGGGCGCTGGACAAGCGTCGCGGGGTCACGAGTTTTTCGGTTGTGGGGCCAGAATAGGGCAACCTGAGGGCTGCGTGCACATTTTTCGGACGGATTGCCGAAGAAGTTGTGCGCTTTGGTGTTGGTGCAGGTCAGGGGGTTGTGGGTGGAGCGGGAAGGGCTTTTTTGGGGATAGGCGAAATAAGTCCGGTTTGATCTTTATGTGCGTGGTCGTGGTGAAGTCCCGGGTGGTTTCGCGAAGGCGTGCGCATGGCAAAGGCCCCGGACGGCCGTCCGGGGCCTTGTGCGGGGTGGCTACTTCTGGGCAGCCAGGGCTGCGACCCACTCGGAGGGTCCGAAGGTGAGGTCTCCGGCGTCCCGGTGCTTGGTGTCGCGCATCCCGGCTGCGCCGCCCCCGTAGCGGCATTCGACGCAGTCGGAACCGTTGGGGCTGTACGCCGACTTCTTCCAGGTCTCGTTCATCGGTGTACCTCTCGGGAGGCTTCGGGCTTTCCACGAGTGCGGCGTGGAAAGGCGGGGCGACCATCTGCCCGGCGCGCGGAGGTGGTCACCTCTCAGCGGCGAGGGCCGCGAGCCATTCGGATGGGCCGAAGGAGAGCTGCCCGGCTTCGCGGTTCCGGGTGTCGCGGACGTCGGCGCCCGCTGCATGTTCCCGTGTCTCCACGCAGTTCGAAGACGAGCCGCTGTAACTCGACTTGTGCCACTCGGGCGAAGACTTCATCGCCACTCCAAGGAGAGGGGGCGGGGGCCACCTGAAGTATTCCCTTGGAGGCAGCCATCCACGCTTGGCAAAGGCCCCGGACGCTGGTCACCCGGGGCCTTGCATGAGCGCGGTTACTTCTCAGCGGCGAGGGTCGCGACCCATTCGGAGGAGGGGAAGGTGAGGTGTCCGGCGTCCCGGTTCCGGGTGTCGCGGATGTCAGCACCCGCTACATGTTCCCTTGTCTCCACACATTCGTTGTTACCGCTGCTGTACGAGGACTTGTGCCACTCGGCCGAGAAGGTCATTGCCGCTCCAGAGGGTGGGAAATGCGGGCTGTCCGGGGCATCCCCTCCTGGGCGGCCATCCACGGATGACGAAGGCCCCGTGTCGGTGCCCGGGGGGCTTGTGCGGGGGTGGTCACCTCTCGGCTGCCAGGGCTGAGAGCCACTCCGAGGAAGGGAAGGTGAGGTGGCCTGCTTCGCGGTTCCGGGTGTCGCGGACATCGATGCGTTCGGAGGACTCGCGGATCTCCACGCAGTTCGCGGAGGCTCCGCTGTAACTCGACTTGTGCCACTCAGGCGAAGACTTCATCGCCGCTCCAAGGGGGGTGTGGGGCCACCTGGAGTATTCCCTTGCAGGCGGCCATTCACGCTTGGCAAAGGCCCCGGGCGGTCGCCCGGGGCCTTGTATGAGCGTGGTTACTTCTCAGCGGCGAGGGCCGCGAGCCACTCGGAGGGGCCGAAGGAGAGCTGTCCGGCTTCGCGGTTCTTGGTGTCGCGTGCCTCAACTGCCTCCGCGGTCCACCTGCACTCGACGCAGTTCCCACTGTTCGGGCTGTACGGCGACTTCTTCCAGATCTCGTTCATCGGTGTACCTCTCAAGAGGCCTCGGACTTTCGACGAGTACGGCAGGGAAAGGTGTGGCGACCGTCTACCTGACACGCTGTGGTGCTTCGGTGAGGGCGGTTTCTGGTGTGCGGGGGTGGTTACTTCTCAGCGGCGAGGGCCGCGAGCCACTCCGAGGAGGGGAAGGTGAGGTGTCCGGCGGCTCGGTTCTGGGTGTCGCGGACATCCGCACCGCAGGTGTGCTCCCGGGCCTCCACGCAGTTCGATCCCGTAGAGCTGTAGCTGCTCTTGTGCCAGTTGGTCGAGGACTTCATCGACGCTCCAGAGGGAGGGGGTATGCGGGTCGCCTGGAGTATCCCCCCACAAGTGGCCGTCCACGCATGGCGAAGGCCCCGAGTGGTTGCCCGGGGCCTTGCGTGGGGGTGGTTACTTTTCAGCGGCGAGGGCCGCGAGCCACTCCGAGGAGGGGAAGGTGAGGTGTCCGGCTTCGCGATTCTTCGTGTCCCGTAGAGCCACCATGTCCGACTGCATCCGGCACTCCGCGCAGTTGGGGGAGTCACCCGAATAAGTCGATTTGAACCAAGAGTCGTTCACAGTAGTTCCTTCAATGCTGCGGTGGTCTCCCGGGAGGGGAGAGCGGCGGCGAGTGCCGAGGAGACCATGCCGAGCAGCGCCGAATGATCACTCCGCTCAGCGATCACCGTACCGCGTGACCAGTCCCCGACGACCGCCACGTCATCACCGGCCAGATGGAAGACCGTTGTGGCGCTACCTGGTACGAGCAGGATGGAGCCGCGGGGCACCAGGTGCACGATCACTCGACCCGTCTCGATCCAGTCAAGCAGGGCTTTTGCTTGTTCGACTTGAATCTCTTGGGGGAGTGCGTCCAACACAAAGAGAGGAAAGACGGCCGTCACCCGAAGCTTCGGCAGTTGGTGCAGTCGTTCGCATCGAAGTGCAGTAAGTCTCGTTACCTCCTCTTCGGTCATCCAGGGGCGTGCGGCGCGGAACAGTAACGACGCTAGCGAGGGGCACTGGAGGTAGCCGGGAACCATGCCTGGGGAGATGACCGTGGCAGCGCGTGCCTCCGGCTCGATGCGAGACAACGACCTCGCCCAAACCGGGATGCTGAAGCCGTCCTTCGCCTCCTGGTGCCTGGCCAGCAGGGTGCCATCGCATCCCAGGATGCGGTCGAGTGCCTCGGCGTTCTCCCGCTTGGGCAGCGAGCCCGAGTTTTCCCACCTATTCAGGGAGGAAAGCGACAAATTAGCTGATCTCGCGAGCTGGGTCTGTGTCAATCCCGCCGCTTCCCGAGCAGCGGTCAAAGCCTCTGCGAATATGCCGGGGGTCATGCAGGAAAGATACCGGCAGGGATGCCGGGAGCATCTGGGATTCTTGGAATTCGCTGTGAGACCAGGTTGGGAGACCCGACGCTGGATTCATGATCGGAACCCACAGGCCCGTCGTAGGGCACTTGGACTCGGACAACGAAGTGGCAGTGCTGGCGCTGCGTTCGGCGCTGCGCCGCCGGGGGATCGCCTCGACGGACGGCGGCCTCCCCCTCTCCGTTCGCGCGGACTACGACGGCAGGCGGGTCACCGTCCGCCTGACAGATCAGCAGTGGTGGCGGCCGATGCCCGGTGAACCGGGCATCACCATCCCCCTCGCCCGCCAGGGCGCCGAGGAAGACCTTGCCCACCAGCTCGCCCGCGAACTCCTGGGGCGGCTGTGAACGCCGACGAACCCCTTACCTGGGCCGAGTTCATCCGCCTCACCCGCCCCCGCACACCGCCGATTCCGCGCCCGCGCCCGGCGGAACAGCCCCCGCTGCCCCGGCGCCGACGCTCCTCTGCACCCGAAGACCCCGGAAGGAAGCCCGTCATGCCCGCCCACACCGACACCCGCCCCGCCCGGTGCGGCCGGCCCGCCACTCGCCTCCAGCGGGAACGGGCCGACGAACTCTTCGACCTGCTCTCCTCGCTCCTCCGCGACGCCGCCGACCCCGATGCCGACACCGCCGCGCTGCTCCGCGCGGCCGACCGGGCCTTCGAGGCCCTGCACCGCCACCTCAGCCGCGGCGGCGCCCTCCCCCAGCCCTGGCGCGACGCCCGCCACTGAACCGAACCTGTCCCCGACGTGCAGGAGAAGAAGAAATAGAGCTATTCCTTTACATCAAGAACTTCTGGGAATAATCTCGAAGGGCCGCACTCCCTTCCTCCCCCTAGGAGATCCGTTGGAGTTCACCAAGATCAGCGGTGGTTGCGAGGACGACCAGTGCCCCGCTGTGTACACGACCGACCGGAAGAGCTACATCGTGCAGGGATACACGATCAGTGACCCGGACGTCCTGGAAAAGCTGGGTCTCCCACCGGGAGAAAGCGCCGTCGAGATCCCCCACGCTCTCCTGGAGGGTATTCGTGGCGAAGCTCGATGACGGCCGGTTCGACGCCCTGTTCACGACTTCCGTCAAGAGCGTGTTCCGGCTGGAGACACTGCCCGTCTACAACCCGGTGTCGGAGGGGGAGAAGTTCCGTGCCTACATGGCGGGCGACCCCTGTCCCCGAGTGGGGGTGGTCACCCCTTACATGCAGAGGGTCATGGACCACGTCGCACAGGGGATCCGCCGCTACCGCGTGCATGTGGTCCGCAGTCCGCTGACGGACTACCTGAGGTACGAGATGGAGTGGGGGTACTCGTTCAACGCCCAGGCCGGCGAGGAGATCTTCATCCTCGACACAGCCGAGCACGGTCGTCCCGAGGGCCTTCTGGACGAGGATTTCTGGTTCTTCGACGAGACGCGCACGGTGCGGATGATCTACCGGGAGGACGGTGAGTACCAGGGAAGCGAGCTCGTGGAGAACCCCGGGCCGACTCACTACCGCACCCAACGGGACCTCGCGTTGGCGGAGGCCGTACCCTTCGACCAGTATTGGAGTGCCCATCCGCAGTACCACCGGGATTGATGGCCGTACCTGAGTCGTTCCACCAGGACCGCGCCGAGCTGGCCGATCGCCTTCGCCGACTTCGCGCGGTCTCCGGCATGTCCGGGACGCGGGTCGCCGAACTTCTGGACTGGAGCCAGTCCAAGGTCTCCAAGATCGAGACCGGCCGGGTCACTCCTTCCGGCGACGATGTGCGGTCGCTGCTGGACCTCTACCGTCCGCAGAAAGACGAACGTGTCGAAACGGAGGAACTGGCGCGGGCCTTGAACGACCGTTACAGGTCCCTGCGGATGCTGCGCAAACGCGGCCTGCATCGAACCCAGGAGGACATCGGCCGGAGAACCCGGCAGGCCCAGACCGTCCGTTCGTTCCAGCCCACGATGGTCCCCGGTCTGCTTCAGACCCCTGAGTACGCGCGCGCCGTCTTCAGCCAGCCCCTTTCGAGCGGCGGGACCGACGTGGCGGAGGCGGTGCGTGCCCGCATGGAGCGTCAGACCATCCTGTTCGATCCACGGCACTCGTTCCATTTCGTGATCACCGAGGCCGCCCTGCGCTGGCGTCTGGGCAGCGCAGCGACCATGCGGGCGCAGATGGACCGACTGGCCAACCTCTCCACGGCGGAGAACCTCCGCATCGGTTTCCTGCCCTGGAACGTTCCCGTCGCCCAAGTGCCGAAGAACGGGTTCGTCATCCTCGATGAGGAGGAAGTCTCGGTGGAGAGCTTCACGACCCACCGGAACATCACCGAGCCCCGCGACGTCCGCTTCCACCTGGACGTCTTCCGGCTGTTCGCCGACGCCGCCGTTTACGACGACGAGGCCCGGACCTTCTTGGCGGAGCTGGCGCGCGAGCACTCCTGAACGGTCTTCCACCGAGTGACCTCACCGAACCGCCACACTAGTATTCCTTGAAGCTTCCGCTTTCCAAGAATAGTCTTCTTCTGTGCGGGGCGAGATCTTCGCCCCGCCCCTCGCCCCCACGGAAGGACGACCCAGTGGAACAGAAGACCGTCTACGAGCCCCCGACCGTCACCGATCTCGGTGACGCCCGCGAACTCATCCTCGGCACCGGCGCACACGACACCGCCGACATGAACACCGCCCGGTACAACTGACCGGCACGATGACGACGGCGTCGAGCGTGGAGCACGCGCTGACCGCCCCCGCCGCCCGGCACCCCGCGGTGCCGGTTCGGCGCGTCGGTGACGAACACCGTGGGGCGGTCCTGTTCGGTGAGTGTCTCGCCGACCCCGCAGAGGTGGAGAGGGCGTTCTCCGCCACCGGAGCCGTTTCGCCCGCCCGGGCCCTGGAAGTGCTGCGAGCGTTCCCCGGTCGCTACGGGGTCGTCTGCCATGACATGGAGGAGACGGCGGTGACCGGTGACCTCGCAGGGGTTCTCCGGATCTGGTTCGGCGCGGGCGCCCCGG
Organism: Nocardiopsis sp. MT53; assembly: GCF_019598965.1. Classification (NCBI taxonomy): domain Bacteria; kingdom Bacillati; phylum Actinomycetota; class Actinomycetes; order Streptosporangiales; family Nocardiopsidaceae; genus Nocardiopsis; species Nocardiopsis sp. MT53. Next base: position 2,636,804 of record NZ_CP080599.1, read on the forward strand.
CCCGCTTCGCCCTGACCCCGACGGCCCTCTTCGGCCCGGGCCTTCCCCGGGTCGATCCGGGCGGCCTCGCCGCACGGCTGTTCATCCCCGATGCCGTGGGTACCCTGCCGGGTGGCGATCCGTTCCAGGGGATCACCGAACTCCCCCAGGACCACATGCTGGTCGTGCGGGACGGTACGGCGCGGATGGAGCGACTCCGGTCCCCCTTCCGGCCAGAGGCGGGTGGCGATCCCGTGGAGGCCTCCCGAACCCTGGCCGACGCGCTGACCCGCGCCGTGACCGCCCGGCTTCCCCGCTCCGGGCGGATCAGTGCCGACCTCAGCGGGGGTATGGACTCCTCCTTCACAGCCCTCCTCGCGGCCCGGCACCACCGTGAGGGTGTGCAGGCGATCACCTATACGGACCGGTTCGCCGACAACGCCGATGATCTCGCCCACGCCTCCCGGCTGGCGGGCACCGATCCGAGCCTGCGCCACCGGGTCGTCCACGGCGGCCCGGACACCCTGCCGTTCTCACTGTTGGATCGTGCCCCGTTCACGGACCTGCCCGGCACGGACGTCGTTCTGCACGCGCGTACCGCGCGCCGTTTGTCCCCTGCCCTCGGAACGGAGGTCCATTTCGCCGGGGACGGCGGGGACGCGGTCATCGGCGCCCCATTGACCTATCTGGCCGCGCTCGCGCACACGCGGGAATTCCTTCGAGAGTGCCGGGGCTGGGCGGCACTTCGTCAGCGCCCGGCCCATCGGGTCCTCCGGGCGGCGTGGGCGGTCTCCCGTCAGTCCTACGCGGATGCCCTCCTGAACGCCGCAGAGCGTTTGTCACGCCCTGCCGCAGCGGACCGGCCCGATGCGCCACCGCTCTGGGAGGCGGCGCTCACCTGGACGGCGGTGAGCCCCCTGGCGGCTTGGGGTACGCCCTGGGCCCGCCGTGAAGCAGCGGAGCGTCTGCGCCAGGCGGCCGCATCGGTACAGGAGGAGGACGACGGCACCGACGCCCACGCACTGCGCGCTGTGCGCTGGCATGCGGCCATCAGCCGGCCGTTCCTCCAGGTGGCCCATGCGCACGGGGTCCGGGTGGCGCTGCCCTTCTTCGACCACCAGGTGCTCGCCGCATGCCTGTCCGTCCCTGCCCGGCACCGAGTCTCAACGGCGCAGGTCAAACCCCTGCTGGCCCAAGCGTGGAGGACGACGTTCCCCACCGTGCGGTTCGAGAGGAGCACCAAGGGCGACTACGGAGCGTGCGAGTACCACGGGGTGCGCCGCAACGCCGACCGGCTGCGGTCGCTGTTCAGGGAATCCCGGTTGGGAGACCTGGGGGTGATCCGTCCCGACCTCGTGCTGGCGGTGCTGGACGCGGCGGTCGAGGGGCGGCGGGTGGCGATGGGCGCGCTGGCCGACGCGGTGGCTGCCGAGGTGTGGCTGCGTGGTCTCGACCGCTGCACGGTACCGGCCGAGCGGGAGGAACAGGCATGACGACTCGGTGGAGTGTCGCACCCGGCGTCCACTTCACGGGGACGGAGGACGGGGCGGTGCTGCTGGACTTGGCCTCGGGGAGGTTCCTGGCGCTGAATCCGACGGCCGCAGCCATGTGGAGAGGGCTCGCGACGGGTTCCTCCGCTGAAGAGGTGGCGGCGGAATTGGCGGCGACGCTGGGTGTGGATGAGGAGTGGCTGCTCGGCGATGTGCTGCGCCTGGTGGTCGATCTGCAGGAAAGGGGAGTGCTCGTGGATGTGGAGACGACCGGATGAGCATGCATATGGCACTGCCGCAGCCGCCCCCGGTCCGCTGCGGCCCCTTGAGGTCGGTGGCCGGCTTCATCGGTTTCACCATCGCGGTCACTCTTTCGGCCCTGCCGATCGGGCATACGGTGCGGGTCGTCGGATGGCTGCACCGCCTCGTACGCCGCCCCGCACGTTCGGAGGAGGCACTGGTCGCGGTCGTGGCCGCACGCCGCGCCGGAGCGTGGTTTCCGGGTCGGGCGGCCTGCCTGGAGAACTCGTTGGCGGCGGTGTTCACCGCGGCTCTCCTGGGATGCCGGGTCGACTGGTGCGTTGGGGCGCGGATGATGCCCTACGCCGCCCACGCCTGGATCGAGGCGGCCGGGCGGCCGGTGGGAGAGCCCGCGGCGCCGGATCGGCCCCATCTGTTGATCATGCGCGTGTGACCGCACGGGCAGAACACACAAGGAGAAGAACATGGAGTACGGATCAGCCGTGCGGTCGGCGTCGGCGGCCGTGGACGAGGACCTGTACACCCGCGGGCCGGACGGCGGACTGGTCACCCAGTCCACGGCGGCCTCCGCGATCGCGGAGGCGCTGGAGCGGTCGGACGTGCGTCCGGGGATGCGGGTGCTGGAGATCGGCACCGGGTCGGGGTTCTCCGGGGCGCTGCTGTCCGAGCTGGTGGGGGCGGCGGGCGAGGTCGTGTCGGTGGAGGTGATGGCGGACCTCGGCGCGCGGGCCGCGGACCTGCACCGGGCCCAGGGCCGGAACAACGTCGTGACGGTCGTGGGCGACGGGCTGCTCGGGGCTCCCGGGCACGGCCGGTTCGACCGGGTCGTGGCGTGGGCACGGCCGGAGCTGCTCCCCGAGGCGTGGGTGGCGCAGGCCGTGCCGGGCGCGGTGCTGGTGCTGCCGGTGGACGTGACGGAGCGGGCCAAGACCGGGATGATGCTCCGGGCCCGGGTGGACGGGGACGGGACTCCACAGGGGGAGGCGTTCTTCGAAGGCGGCTACGTGGAGCTGCACGCCGAGGTGCTCGACCAGTGGTGGGTGCCGCCCCGGGGCGTGGACGCACTGGTGCGGCACGAGGGGGCGGCGTGGTGGCTGTCCGCCGGATGGGCGTCCGGTGACCGGGAGGCGGCCGAGCGGGTGCTGCGGAAGCTGGCGGCGGAGGGCGCACGGACACCCCTGTTGGCGGAGGACGAGGGACCGCGCGGCATCGCGCCGTACCTGTACGCGACCCGGGCGGAGGAACTGTGCACGGTGGGCGCGGAGGGCCTGGGCTGGGGGATCGGGTACGCCGACCGGCAGGGGGCCGCGGTGTTCACCCCGGGCGCGGGCGAGGTGCTGCACACCGGTGACGGGTCGGCGCTGCTCCGGCTCCGGCAGTGGGTCGCGGACTGGCGCGAGGCCGGCCGGCCGGGTCACCCGGACCTGGTCCCGGTGCTCAGCCGGGTCGAGGGCGGCCGGCGGGTGCGGGCGAGGCTGTAGGCCGCCGTACGGCGGGGACGCCCCTCGGCGGCCGGTCCGGCCGCCGGGCCTCGTTCACCCCTCCGTGGACGGCCGGGGCCCGGCGGCGCGGCGCAGCCGGTTGGCGATCGCGAACCCCAGCCCCTCCTCGGGCGGCAGGGAGGCCACGATGACGTCGCACCCGCTTCCGTCGAGTTCGCGCAGGAACCCGTAGAGGCCGCGCGCGTACTCGTCCATGGAACCGGGGACGGCGACGACGGCGTGCGCCCCGGCGGGGGCCTCCCCGGCCCCGGGGGGCAGCAGGATCCCGACCCCGTTCCCCTGCTCCCTCAGCCGCTCGGCCTCCCCCGCCACCTCGTCCGGCGCGACCAGGACGACCCGCGCGCGCGGCGCGTAGTGCGAGGGGTGCTGGCCCGGCACCCGCACCGGGCTCGCCGAGGGCGCCGCGACCGGGCGCCCCAGCGCCTCTTCGAGGGCCTCCCTGGTGACACCCCCCGGCCGCAGGATGCTCGGCGTCCCGCCCGTGACGTCGACGATGGTCGACTCGACGCCCACCTGGCAGGGGCCCCCGTCCAGCACGAAGCCGACGTCGGATCCCAGCTCCTCGCGGACGTGCCCTGCCGTCGTGGGGCTGACCGAGCCGAAGCGGTTCGCGGACGGAGCCGTGACACCCCCGCCGAAGGCGTCGAGCAGCGCGAGCGCGGCGGGGTGGTCGGGCACGCGGACGGCCACCGTCTCCAGCCCGCCGGTCACCTCCAGGGGCACGCGCGGGCCCCGCCTCAGGATCAGCGTGAGCGGTCCCGGCCAGAAGCGCTCGGCCAGCACACGGGCCGTGTCCGGGACCTCCCGGACCCAGTCGCCGAGCCGCGCGGCGGAACCGATGTGGAGGATGAGCGGGTGCGACGGAGGGCGCCCCTTCACCTTGAAGGTGCTCGTGACGGCGTCCGGGTCCTCGGCGTTCGCGCCGAGACCGTAGACGGTCTCGGTGGGCAGCGCCACCAGTCCGCCGGCGCGCAGCACGCGAGCCGCCTCCTCGATGTCGGCGGTGCTCCACGTGGTCACCGTTGTACCTCCCCTTGTTCCGTGGCGGCCCCGGCTCTTCCGCGGACGGCCGCGCGGCGTGCGCCTGCGGGCTCGGGTCCGGGGGACGGGGCGGGGCGGCGGTGCCGGGACCGACGCTCCGCTTCAGGGTACAAGCAGGTGGAACCCGTTCCCGGCCGTTCCGGAGGCCGGCCGGTCCGGAGGGGAGCCGGCCGGGGCGATGGTGCCCGGCGGCGCCCGCAGGCACCTCGTTTCCCCTTCCCCGGCCGGAATGCGGAAGAGTACGGGGTGCCACCCCCCGGCTCCGAGGAGAGAACCATGACCCCCACCCAGATCGTCCGCACCGTGGCCGCCGCCCTGATCGCCGGCGGAGCGGCCCTCGGGCTGATCCCCGGCGGCCGGTGCGGGGCGGGCTGGTGGTCGCCCCTGTACGGCGACGGGACCTCCTACGGGTGGTTCGGCTACTCGTCCCTGGACGGCTCGGGCATGCCCGCCGTCCTGCCGCACGAGATGTGCGAGGCGGCCACGGCCCCGGTCGCCTCGTGGGCGATCGCGCTGGTCGTGATGGGGGCGGCCCTGCTGGCCGGGGTGTGGTTCACCACCTCGTACACGCCCAGGCAGCGCCCCCGGCAGTGACCCCGGGGCGGCTCACGCCTTCCCCCACTCCCGCCACCGGCGGGCCCACCAGTACAGGCTCCAGGCGGCCGCCCCCGCCCCCGCGCCCGGCACGGCCCCCAGGAGGACGACCCGCACGAGGTCGTAGCCACTGGCGAGCGCGTCGCCCGCCGCCAGGCGGGACACCGCGCCGCCCACCAGGGCGCAGGCGGCGATCGCCGCGAGCGGGACCCACCGGGCCCGGACGGCCGGCCGGTCCCGGAGGACCCACCACGCGACCGCCGCCAGCCCCAGCACCGAGCTGGCGTACATCAGCACGTTGTAGAGCTTGTGCGGCTCCACCACGGGCGTCTGGAGCACCGGGAGGAGCTGGACCCCCGCGCCGCCCGGGTGCGTGAACGCGTCCCACACCATGTGCGTGAGCGCGCCCACCGCGATCGCCGCCGCGCCCCGGGCCGCGCCCCGAGCGCTCGGGGCGGGCGGCGGCCCCGCCTCGCGCCCGACCAGCGCGGCCAGGGGCGCCCGCAGCGCGTACGTCCAGCAGGCCCACACCGCCCCGCCCAGGAGCACGACCAGCGGCAGCCCCAGCGGGAAGTGGGTCGTGGACGCCCCCACCGGCACCGGCAGGTAGTACGGGAGGTCGGGCACCATGGCGCCGACGACCAGCGCGGCGGTCGGCAGCCGGGTGCGGGCGAAGGGCAGGACGGCCGCCACGTGGGCCGGGGTGAAGGGCATCAGCGGCCCCCGGCCGACGCCCGCGGACGGGTTCTGTTCCAGGCCATCGCCGCACGCTCCTCCGACTCCTCCGGTCCCGGGCCGGGCACCGTTCGTTCCAGCGGTATAACGCCGGGCCCGCCCCGCCGGTTCACACGGGGCGGCGCCGCCCTCCGGTCATCGAATGCCCGGGCAACGGTCACGTCTGCGTCCGCACGTGCCCTGGGCCACACCCCGGCGCCCCGTCACCGAATCCCGTTCTCTACCATCCGGAGTATGGACGTCCAAGAGAGCGGCGCCGCCGGATCCGGCGCCCCCGACCTCGCCGAGGGTTTCCCGGTCGCCACCCCTGACCGGTGGCGGGAGCTGGTCGCCGGAGTACTGCGCAAGAGCGGCGTGCCCGAGGAGCGCCTCGCCGACCGCCCCGAGGCCGTGCTGGCCACCCGCACCTACGACGGCTTCGACATCGAGCCCCTGGCCACCTCCGAGCCGCCCGCCGCCGACCCCGGCCACCCCGGGCTGGCCCCCTTCACCCGCGGCTACCGGCCGGCGGCCGCCGGCGGCTGGGACGTGCGCGCCCGCTACCTGGAGTCCGACCCCGAGGTGCTGCGCCGCCGCGCCCACACCGACCTGATGAACGGCGTCTCCTCCCTGTGGATCGCCGTCGGCGACGGCCACCTGCCCGCCGACCGCCTGGGCGGCGCCCTGGCCGACGTCTACCTCGACCTCGCCCCCGTGGTCCTGGAGCCCGGCGCCGCCTACCGGGAGGCCGCCGACGCCCTGCTGCGCGTCCACGCCGACGCCGAGGTCCCCGACGCCCGGATCATCTCCCACCTGGGCATCGACCCCCTCACCGCGGCCGCCCGCGCCGGGGCCCGCCCCGACGTCATGGACGCCGCCCGGTTCGCGGCCGACCGCGCCCGGGACCGCCCGGGCCTGGGCCTGGTGACCGCCGACGCCACCCTCGTGCACAACGCGGGCGGCTCCGACGGCCAGAGCCTGGGCTGGGCCGTCGCCTCCGGGACCGCGCTGCTGCGCGCCCTGGCCGCCGCCGGGATGGACGTCGCCGACGCCGCCGGGCGCATCGAGTTCCGGATCGCGGTCAACGCCGACCAGTTCGCGGGCATCGCCGGGCTCCGCGCCCTCCGCGCCATGTGGAACCGGGTGCTGGAGGTCGGCGGCGTCCCCGCCCACCGCCGCGCCATGCGCGTCCACGCGGTCACCTCCGAGGCGATGCTGACCCGCCGCGACCCGCACGTGAACATGCTGCGCACCACCGTGGCCTGCTTCGCCGCCGGGGTCGGCGGGGCCGACGCCGTCACCGTCCTGCCCTACGACGCCGCGGTGGGCCTGTCCGACGACTTCGCCCGCCGGGTCGCCCGCAACACCCAGGCCCTCCTCATCGAGGAGTCGAACCTGGCCCGGGTGGCCGACCCCGCCGGCGGCTCCTTCCACGTGGAGGCGCTCACCCGCGACCTCTACCTGGCCGGATGGGCGTTCCTCCAGGAGATCGAGGCCTGCGGCGGCGCCGCCGAGGTCGTCGAGGACGGCTGGCTGCGCGAACGCGTCGACGGTGTCTGGGAGCGCCGCCGCGCCGACCTGGCGCACCGCCGCGCCCCGCTGACCGGGGTGAGCGAGTTCCCGAACCTCGCCGAGGAGCCGCTGGAGCGCGAACCCCTCCCCGAACACGAATCCTGGTTCCCGCTGCGCCGCTACGCGGGCGACTTCGAGGAGCTGCGCGACCGCGCGGACGCCGCCCCCGACCGGCCCACCGCCTTCCTGGCCACCCTGGGCCCGGTCGCCGCGCACACCGCCCGGGCCTCCTTCGCCGCCAACCTGCTGGCCGCGGGCGGGATCGCCGCCCACCAGCCCGGCCCCCTGGAGTCCGCCGACGACGCCGCGCGCGCCTTCGCGGAGTCCGGCCTGCGGGTGGCCGTGCTGTGCTCCTCCGAGAAGCTCTACGCCGAGCACGCCCCGTCCGTGGTCGCGGCACTGCGGGACGCGGGCGCCGAACGCGTCCTGCTGGCGGGCGCCCCGCGCGAACTCGGGGTGGACGCCTTCCTGCACCAGGGGGGCGACGCCGTCGCCCTCCTCACCGAACTCGTCGACCTGACGGCCCCGAAGGGGGAGGAAGCATGATCCCCGACCTGTCCACCGTGGCCCCCGGCGAGCCGGAGCCCTCCGGCGACGGCGCCGCCTGGGCCGCCGCCGTCGAGGCCGCCACCGGCAAGGCCCCCGACGCCCTGGAGTGGGAGACCCCCGAGGGCATCGCCGTCAAGCCGCTCTACACCCCGGCGGACCGCGCGGGCCTGGACTTCGTCGACGGCCTCCCCGGCATCCCGCCGTACCTGCGCGGCCCCTACCCGACCATGTACGTCAACCAGCCGTGGACCATCCGCCAGTACGCTGGCTTCTCCACGGCGGAGGAGTCCAACGCCTTCTACCGCCGCAACCTCGCGGCCGGGCAGAAGGGCCTGTCGGTCGCCTTCGACCTGGCCACCCACCGCGGCTACGACTCCGACCATCCGCGCGTGGCGGGCGACGTGGGCATGGCGGGCGTGGCCATCGACTCCATCTACGACATGCGCCAGCTGTTCGACGGCATCCCGCTGGACCGGATGAGCGTGTCCATGACCATGAACGGCGCGGTCCTGCCGGTCCTGGCGCTGTACATCGTCGCCGCCGAGGAGCAGGGCGTCCCGCCGGAGAAGCTGTCCGGGACCATCCAGAACGACATCCTCAAGGAGTTCATGGTCCGGAACACCTACATCTACCCGCCGCAGCCGTCGATGCGGATCATCTCCGACATCTTCGCCTACACCTCGCAGCGGATGCCGCGGTTCAACTCCATCTCCATCTCCGGCTACCACATGCAGGAGGCGGGGGCCACCGCCGACCTGGAGCTGGCGTACACGCTGGCCGACGGCGTGGAGTACATCCGCGCCGGGCAGCGCTCCGGCCTGGACGTGGACGTGTTCGCGCCGCGGCTGTCGTTCTTCTGGGCGATCGGCATGAACTTCTTCATGGAGGTCGCCAAGCTGCGCGCCGCCCGCCTGCTGTGGGCGCGGCTGGTCAGGGACCTGGGCGCGGTCCGGGACAAGTCGCTGAGCCTGCGCACCCACTCCCAGACCTCGGGCTGGTCGCTGACCGCCCAGGACGTGTTCAACAACGTGGCCCGCACCTGCGTGGAGGCGATGGCCGCCACCCAGGGCCACACCCAGTCGCTGCACACCAACGCCCTGGACGAGGCGCTGGCGCTGCCCACCGACTTCTCGGCGCGTATCGCCCGCAACACCCAGCTCCTCCTCCAGCAGGAGTCCGGCACCACCCGGTCGGTCGACCCGTGGGGCGGCAGCTACTACGTGGAGCGGCTCACGCAGGAGCTGGCGGCCAAGGCCTGGGGCCACATCACGGAGGTCGAGAAGGCGGGCGGCATGGCCGCGGCCATCGACGCGGGGCTGCCCAAGATGCGCATCGAGGAGGCGGCCGCCCGCACCCAGGCGCGCATCGACTCCGGGCGCCAGCCCGTCATCGGCGTCAACAAGTACCGGCCCGACAGCGAGCAGGCCATCGACGTCCTCAAGGTCGAGAACTCCAGGGTGCGCGCCAGCCAGCTCGACAAGCTGCGCCGCCTGCGCGCCGAACGCGACGAGAACGCGGTGCGCGCCGCCCTGGACGCCCTCACCGCGGCGGCCGGGCGCGAGTCCAGGGCCGACGCCGACCTCACCGGCAACCTGCTGGCGGCGGCCGTGGACGCGGCCCGCGCCAAGGCCACCGTCGGCGAGATCTCCGACGCGATGGAGAAGGTGTTCGGCCGCCACTCCGGTCAGATCCGTACCATCCAGGGTGTGTACCGGAACGAGGCGGCGGGCAGCGCGGACGCGGCGGATCTCATGGAGCGGGTGACCCGCCGGGTGGAGGAGTTCACCGAGGACGAGGGGCGCCGCCCCCGCATCCTGGTGGCGAAGATGGGCCAGGACGGCCACGACCGCGGCCAGAAGGTCATCGCGACGGCGTTCGCCGACCTGGGCTTCGACGTGGACGTGGGCCCGCTGTTCCAGACCCCGGAGGAGGTCGCCGTCCAGGCGGTCGAGGCCGACGTGCACGTGGTGGGGGTGTCGTCGCTGGCGGCGGGGCACCTCACGCTGGTGCCCGCGCTGCGGGAGGAGCTGGCGAAACTGGACCGCGAGGACATCATGATCGTGGTCGGCGGGGTCGTCCCCCCACAGGACTTCGACGCCCTGCGCGAGGCCGGGGCCGCGGCGATCTTCCCGCCGGGCACGGTCATCGCCGAGGCGGCCGTCGACCTGCTCGACCGGCTGGAGGCCCGGCTGGAGCAGGAGTGAGCGGCGCTCCTGGAGCAGGGCGCGCCGGCGGGGCCGCCCGGGCCGGCCGGAGTCGCGGGCGGCGTCCGGGGTACGACGGTCGGACGGGGACGCGGAACCGATGACAGACGAGGAGGCGGGCGTGCGGCGGACACGACCGCGCAGGCCGGTGGACGTGGCCGCGCTGGCCGAGGGGGTGCTGGCCGGGCACCGGCCCACCCTGGCGCGGGCGATCACCCTGGTGGAGTCGCGCCGCCCCGACCACGCCCGGGACGCCCAGGACCTGCTGGTGCGCCTGCTCCCGCACACCGGCGGCGCCCACCGGGTGGGCATCACCGGCGTGCCGGGGGTGGGCAAGTCCACGTTCATCGACGCGCTGGGCACCCGGCTGACGGGGGAGGGCCACCGGGTCGCGGTGCTGGCCGTGGACCCCTCCTCCACCCGCTCGGGCGGCAGCATCCTGGGCGACAAGACCCGGATGGCGCGCCTGGCGGTGGACCCGAACGCGTTCATCCGCCCCTCGCCGACCGCCGGGACCCTGGGCGGGGTGGCGCGGGCGACCCGGGAGACCATGCTGCTCATGGAGGCGGCCGGGTTCGACGTGGTACTGGTGGAGACCGTGGGGGTGGGCCAGTCCGAGGTGGCGGTCGCCGCGATGGTCGACTGCTTCCTGTTCCTCACCCTGGCCCGCACCGGCGACCAGCTCCAGGGCATCAAGAAGGGCGTGCTGGAGCTGGTGGACGTGGTCGCGGTCAACAAGGCCGACGGCCCGCACGCCGAGGACGCCCGCAAGGCGGCCCGGGAGCTGTCGCGGGCGCTGCGGCTGCTGCAGCCGGTCCACCCGCGGTGGCGGCCGCCGGTGCTCACGTGCAGCGGGCTCACCGGCGAGGGCCTGGGCGAGGTGTGGGACACCGTCCGCGAGCACCGCAAGGTGCTGGAGGACGACGGGGCGCTGGCCGAGCGGCGCAGCGGACAGCGGGTCAGCTGGATGTGGGACCGGGTCCGCGACCGCCTGATGGACGCGTTCCTGCGGCACCCGGAGGTGGCGGCGCGCATCCCGGAGCTGGAGCGGGAGGTGCGGTCGGGGGAGACCACGGCCACGCTCGCGGCCGACGGGCTCCTCTCGCTGTTCACCGAGAGTGATGCCGGAGGGGCGGCGGAACCGCCGGCGGAGCCCGGGGCGGGGGCCGCCGGGCGGTCCGCGGAGCCGGGCTCCGGGAGCTCCGGGAGTAATGGGTCTCATATCGTGAAATGACCTAGAGTCAACGGGCGATTTCGGGCAGGCCGCGGAGGGTTCGTGCCCCCGAGGCGAAAATTTCTTCCGAGATGCCATTCCCGAACGCCCGCGCGGCTTATACCGTGTGTGTCCAACGACTTACCGGACACGCGGACGCGCACGTTGCTTCCCTCCCCGGTCGGCCGGCCCTGTGGGAGTGGGGGCGGACCCGGTGGGCGCGGCCCGCGCGCCTGCGTATGGTTAAGCGAAGGGACCCCTCGCCTTCTCAACGTGGGGTCGGGAGGAGTGAACGTGCACAGGCTCGGACTGAGCACAAGGGTGGAAAGCCGCAGCGTCATCGTCGCGGTCGAGGGCGAGCTCGACATCGCGACCACCAACGACCTCCAGGAGCACGTCCGGTCCGCGATCGAAGACCACGGCCCGTGGCTGATCCTGGACATGTCGGGGCTCGACTTCATGGACTCGAGCGGCCTCAACGTCATCATCAACGCCTACCGCACCGTCCGCGAGCGGGACGGGGCGCTGGCGCTGGCGGCCCTCAACGAACGCGTCACCAAGGTCGTCCGCCTGGTCGGCCTGCACCGCCAGGTCCCCGTCCACCAGACGGTGGCCACCGCCGTCGCCGCCATGGAGGCGCTGGAGAAGCGCCAGGCCGGCTGACCCCGCACCGACAGCCGCACACCGACGGACCCGCACGGCCGGACGCCCCACGACGTCCGGTCGTGACGTCTGCCCGGCGTCCGTTCGGCAGGTCGCCGGTACGCGCCGCCCCGGCGGCGGTTGGCCGACCTCCCCGCGGGCACAAGGACCGGCAGGACACCACCGCGGAAGAGGGAGGTGGCGGAATGCCGGTTGTTCTGCCCCTGGAACGGATCGGCGCCGGTGACGGCGACCTGGCGGGCGGCAAGGCCGTGGGACTGGCCGGGGCGATCGCCGCCGGTGTGCGGGTCCCCGCGGGCCTCTGTGTCACCACCGAGGCCCACCGCGACGGCACCGTCCCCGCCGACGAGGTCGCCGCCGCCTACGAGGCCCTGGGCGGGGGACCGGTGGCGGTGCGCTCCAGCGCCACCGCCGAGGACCTGCCCGACGCCTCCTTCGCCGGGCAGCAGGACACCTACCTCGACGTCGAGGGGGCCGACGACCTGGTCACCGCCGTCCGCCGCTGCTGGGACTCCCTGTGGACGGACCGGGCGGTCGCCTACCGCCGCGACCGGGACATCGACGACGCGTCCGTCCACATGGCGGTGGTCGTCCAGCGCATGGTCCGGCCCCGGGCCGCCGGGGTGCTCTTCACCGCGAACCCGGTCACCGGCACCCGCGGCGAGACCGTCGTGGACGCCGTGCCCGGCCTGGGCACCGGCGTCGTGGACGGCAGCGCCGAGCCCGACCACTACACGGTCCGCCCCGACGGCGGCGTCACCGCCCCGGCCGACGGCTGCCTGTCGGTGGCCGAGGTGGAGGAGCTGCACGCGCTGGGACTGCGGCTCCAGGAGCACTTCGGGGCGCCGCAGGACGTGGAGTGGGCGATCGACGCCGACGGCGTCCTGTGGACCCTCCAGTCCAGGGCGGTCACCACGCTGTTCCCCCGGCCGCCGGAGCACCCGGACGGCCCGCGCGTGTACTTCGAGGGCGGCCACATGCAGGGCCTGCTGCGCCCCTGCACGCCCATGGGCATGTCCGGGCTCAAGGTCGCCGCCGCCGACTGGTTCCGGACGGTGGGGGTGCGGATCGACCCGTACGCGCGGACCGGCTTCCTCACCGAGATCGGCGGGCGCTTCTACCTCGACCTGACGCCCTTCGTCCGCAACCGGTGGATCCGCGGGACCCTGCCGGAGGCCGTGGAGCTGTACGGGCCGCGGGCCAGGGAGGCGGTCCGGTCCCTGCTGGACGACCCCCGGTTCGCCCCGCGCCGGATGCGGCTGCCCGGAGCGGGCGCGCTGCTCGGCGCGGTCCGCACCGCGGCCGGGGTGCTCCCGATGGCCGGCGGGCTCGCGGCCGGTACGGTCGCGGCGCTGCGGGACCCCGCCGCGGCCCGGGAGCGGATCCTGCGGGCGGGCGAGGAGGCGCGCCGGGCCGCGTCCCGCGGCCCCGGGCCCGAGGCCACCGCGCACGAGCGCCTGGAGTACGCCGAGCACGTCCAGGCACCCGTGCTGGCCGAGTTCATGACACCGATGCTGGGGCCGCTGTACGTCGGCATCCTCGCCGGGCGCATCCCCGAGGGGCTGCTGCGGGGCATCGCGACCCCGGCGGAGGTGGCCGCCGTCCTGCGGGGCATGCCCCACAACGTCACCACCACCATGGACCTGGAGCTGTGGGGTGTCGCGCGGGCCGCGGCCGCGCACCGGGAGGTCTTCGCCGACACCCCGCCGGAGCGGCTGGCGGAGCTGTACGCGTCCGGGGACCTGCCCGACATCGGCCTGGGCGCCTTCCTGGAGCGGTACGGCCACCGGGCGGCGGCCGAGGTCGACCTCGGCGTCCCCCGCTGGTCGGAGGACCCGGCGCCGCTGTTCGCCGCGATCGCCGGGTACCTGCGGGTGGACGACCGGGACCAGGCCCCGGACCGGAGGTTCGAGCGCGCGGCCGCGGAGGCCGAGCGCACGCGGGCCGGACTCGTGGCCCGTGCGCGCGCGAGCCGCCCGGTGCGCGCCCGGGTCGCCGACCTCCTCTTCGACCGGGCCCGCGCGCTCGGCGGGATGCGCGAGTACCCCAAGTTCGTGTGGCTGTACGCCATCGCGGCGAGCCGCCGGGAACTGCTCGCCGTGGGGGAGGAGCTCGTCGGGCAGGGGCGCCTGGAGCGCCCCGACGACATCATGTTCGTCGACTTCCGGGAGGCGCGGGACCTGCTGGACGGCGAGGACCTGCGCGGTGTGATCGCCGAGCGGAGGGGGTTCCACCGCCGCGAGCAGCGGCGCCGCCGGGTGCCGCCGGTCCTGCTGTCGGACGGCACCGACGTGGAGGTGACGCTGCCGCCCGATGCGGGGGCGGACGGGCCGGGGGTCCTGACCGGGGTGGCGGCCTCGCCGGGCGAGGCCACCGGGCGCGCCCGGGTGGTCCACGACCCGGCGGGCGCGTCGATCGAGCCGGGGGACATCCTCGTCGCCCCGACCACCGACCCCGGGTGGACGCCGCTGTTCATGACGGCGGGCGGTGTGGTCGTGGAGACCGGCTCGACGGTCGCGCACGGGCCGACCGTCGCCCGGGAGTACGGCATCCCCTGCGTGATCTGCGTCCCTGGGGTGACGGAGAAGGTGCCCGACGGAGCGGTGATCACCATCGACGGCTCCGCGGGGGTCATCCGTTTGGAGGGGGACCGGGAGGCCGCCGACACCTGACCCCGCGGGGGCGCGTACGCGTGCGGCGCGGCCGGGGACCGGCCGCGCCGCGGTGCGCTCACGGGGGGCTCAGTCGCCTCCTCCTCCTCCTCCTCCTCCGCCGCCCCCGCCGTCACCGCCGCCTCCGCCGGAGTCGCCGCCGCCCCAGCCGCCGCCACCGGAGTCGCCCCCGAACAGGCCGCCCCAGAAGCCGCCGCCGGAGGAGCCCGAGGAGCCGTGGGAGGGCGCGGCACCGGGGTCGCCCGGCTGGCCGTGCGCGGGCGGGGCCCCGGGGCCGTCGGAGCGGTGCCCGTGGTCGCCCGCGTAGTGGGCCGGAGCGGCGGTGTCGGCGCCCGTCGGGACGTACCCGTCACCGCCGTGGCCGCCGCGGGCGGGGACCGGGCGCGCCGGGGTCCGGGCGCGCCACAGCGCCAGGACCAGGCAGAGCAGGGCGCCGGTCGTCAGCAGGCCGATCAGCACCCCCTGGACCAGGCCGATCAGGGGCAGGACCGCCAGCGGGTCGGTGACGGCGTGCGGGAACACCGCCCACACCACCTGGAAGAGGGCGGTGAACAGGCCGGTGCAGAGGAACAGCACGGCCGAGGTGCGGACCAGGCCGGGAGCGGCCGCGTTCCGGGCGCGGATCAGGGCGACGGCCGCGATCGCGAACAGCGGCAGGGAGAAGATCAGCGTGTTGGTCAGGATGCCGACGATGACGCCGGGGTCGCTCAAGGGCACGGTCGCCTCCTAACGGCGGGGGTACGGGTGGGGGGCGGGGTGCGCGGGGGCCTTCGTCACGGCGAGGACGAGGGTGAGGGCCCCGCCGGCGAACACCAGCGGGGGCACCGCGCCCAGCAGGCCCAGCACGGGGGCGTGGGCGAGCGGGAACGTCGGGGCGAAGAGGGTGAGGACCTGGTAGCCCCCCGTCAGGAGCCCGCCCACCGCGACCAGGACGCCGCCGACCATGGCGGTCGTCCGGCGGTCCGGGGCCAGGCGGGGTGCTGCGGCCATCGCCGCGACGCCCAGGGCGATCTCGACGAGTACGAACAGCAGCGAGGGCAGCAGGGACACCAGGGGTGTCAGGTCGGGTGCCGAGATCATCGGGGTCCTTCCGTGGAGGGGGCGGCGTTCGGCTGCCACCGGCCCGGGGCGGCGGGGGGAGCGGGGGGCGCGGGCGGACCCTGCGGCCCGTCCTTGAACTTCCGGGCGCTCAGCACCGCGACCAGCAGCAGGGCCAGGCCGCCCGCGCCGAGGGCGCCGCTGCCGAGGAAGACGGTCTCCATGACGCCGGGGCGGACGGGCAGGAAGCCGGGGTCGAAGAAGGGGTCGGGCGAGAGGAAGAACCTCAGGTAGATCTGCCAGCCGGTCGTGACCAGCCCGGACAGGATCAGCAGCACCCCGCCCGCGGCGGCGGCCCCCTTGCCGGAGGGGGCGCCGAAGGAGCGGATCAGGGCGATGGCGCCGACCACGACGGGCGGCAGACAGGCGAAGAGGAAGGTGGCGATGAGGCCGATCATGTCCGTGTCGTCTCCGGGTCTCGTGGGCGGTCAGCGGGGGGTGTGCGGGGGGCGCGGTCCGTCCTGGCCGGGGCCGCCCGGTCGGGGCCCGGGACCCTGCGGCCCGCCCTGCGGAGGGCCGGTCCGCGGTCCCGCGTGGGGTGCGGGCGCGCCCTGCGGCCCGCCCTGGTACGGCCCGGCCTGGTGCGCGCCCTGCGGGACCCCGTAGGGCGCGTGCTGCGCCGGGACGGCGCGGGGGCGCGGACGGCGCTTGGTCGCGGCGATGGCCACCAGCAGCAGGCCGGTCGCCCGGAGGAGGTCGGAGAGCCCCTCGAGCACGTCGAGGACGATGTTCGCGGTCCGCCCGCCGTTCAGGGCGCTCGCGGCCTCGTGGATCGAGCCGCCCCCGAGGATGAGCACCAGGGTGAGGCCCGAGCCCACCAGCAGCAGGCCGCCGCCGACGACGGTGAGCGCCCGCCGCCCGTAGGGGGCGGTGAACCCGATGACCAGGGCCGCGAGGCTCAGGAGCAGCGAGACCACGGGGAAGACGAGGAAGAGTGGATTGAAGCCCACGGTTCTCCTTCGGGAAGCGGGGTCCGGGGGACGGTCGCGAGGACGGGGCGGTTTCCCCGTGACCTGGTAGACGCCGGATCCGCCACCCCGGTTTCGCATGTCGGGGGGTCTCTACTCTGGTGCCCGGAACGGGCATTGCGCCAGGGTGGTGTCGTGCGTAACATCTCATCGAATCGCTTCGACAACGGACGGGACGGCACCGTGCGGATCTCCGATGTGGCCCGGCACGCCGGTGTGTCGCCCAGCACGGTCTCCTATGTCCTCAGCGGGAAGCGCTCGATCTCCGAGACCACCCGCCGCCGGGTGCTCGACAGCATCGACGCCCTGGGCTACCGCCCGCACGCGGGCGCCCGGTCCCTGGCCAGCCGCCGCAGCAACGTCCTGGCGCTGGTCGTCCCCCTGCGCGAGGACGTGCACGTCCCCGTCGCGATGCGGTTCGCGGTCTCGGTGGTCACCGCCGCCCGCGCCCACGACCACGACGTCCTCCTGCTCACCCAGGGGGAGGGCCCGGCGGGCCTGCACCGGGTGGCGGGCAGCGCCATGGTGGACGGGATCGTCGTCATGGACGTGGAGACCGACGACGCCCGCGTCCCCGTGCTGCGCTCCCTGGACCTGCCCTCGGTCCTCATCGGCGTCCCCGCCGACACCGAGGGCCTGACCTGCGTCGACCTGGACTTCGCGGCGGCGGGCGCCGCCTGCGTGCACCACCTGGCCGACCTGGGGCACCGCGACATCGCCTTCGTCGGCCAGCCCGCCTCGGTGTACGAGCGCCGCACCGGGTTCGCCGAGCGCACCCTCACCGGGTTCGAGGCCGCCGCCCTCGAACGCGGCGTCCGGGCCACCTCCCACCCCTGCGACCCGGCGGGCGCCCGGGAGCTGGTGGCCGGACTGGTCCGGGACCGGCCCGGGCTCACCGGCCTCATCGTCCACAACGAGGCCTCGCTCGCCCCGCTGCTGGACGCTTTCGCCGACCACGGCCGGGTGCCGCCGGAGATCTCCGTGGTCGCCCTGGGGTCGCTGCCGCCGGGGGCGCCGGACCTGACCCGGGTGGAGCTGCCCGCCGAGGAGCTGGGCGCCCGCGCGGTGTCCCTGCTCATGGACCTGATCGACGACCCCGGACGGGCCGAGGTCACCCTGCTGGAGCCGCGGGTCGTCCCGGGCCGGAGCACGGCACCGCCGACGGGCTGACCCCGCCGGGCGCGGGCCGTCCGGCGTTCCGCCGCACGTGTCGTCGAAGCGCTTCGACTGACACGTGCACGAACACACACCGATCGTGACCGCGCCGACCGTGCGGTCCCACCCCCCGACCGGAAGGACGAGACATGTTCAACGAGATCGAGGACGGCGTCGAGTGGCGGGGCGGCCACCAGGTCGTCCGGGTCCGGGCCTGGGGCGCCGACGGCCTGCGCGTCCAGGCCGGGCTGTCCGTCCTGCGGGAGGACCTGCCCGGCGCGCTGGACGCGCCCCCGCCCACCGGTGACGCCCCCCGGCCGACCCTGGACGGCGACCGGGCGCTGCTGGTCAACGGCGCGATCGCCGCCGAGATCGACGCCTCCGGCATGCTCCGCTTCCTGCGGGTGGAGGACGGGGTGCCCGGCGAGGAGCTGCTCGCCGAGGAGCGCGCCCACTTCTGGTGGCCGGGCCCGCGCGTGTACTCCTCCACCGGCAACGGCTACTACCGGATCGAGCAGCGGTTCCGTGCCTACGACGGGGAGCGCCTGTACGGGCTGGGCCAGCACACCCACGGCCTGTTCGACCACAAAGGCGCGGTGGTGGACCTGGTGCAGCGCAACGCGGAGGTGACCGTCCCCTTCGTCGTCTCCTCCCGCGGCTACGGGCTGCTGTGGAACAGCCCGGCGGTGGGCCGGGTGGAGTTCGCCGCCAACGGCACCCGGTGGGCGGCCGACAGCGCCCGCCAGATCGACTACTGGATCACGGCCGGGCCCGAGCCGGCGGCGGTCCTGGAGCGCTACGCCGACGCCACCGGCCACACCCCGATGCTCCCGGAGTTCGCCTCCGGGTTCTGGCAGTGCAAGCTGCGCTACCGCACCCAGGAGGAGCTGCTGGAGGTCGCCCGGGGGTACCGCGACCGGGGGCTCCCGCTGTCGGTCATCGTCGCGGACTTCTTCCACTGGACCCACCTGGGCGACTGGAGGTTCGACCCGGCCGAGTGGCCCGACCCCGCGGCGATGGTCGAGGAGCTGCGGGAGATGGGGGTGGAGCTGATGGTGTCGGTGTGGCCGTCGGTGAGCCCGCTCAGCGAGAACTACAAGCCGATGCTGGCGGCCGGTCACCTGGTGGCCACCGAGCAGGGGCCGCCGGTGCACGCCGACTGGGCCGACAAGGGCGTGGACGCCCACGTGCAGGTGTCGTTCTACGACCCCACCAAGCCGGAGGCCCGCGCCTACCTGTGGGAGCGGATCCGCGAGAACTACCACTCCCTCGGCATCCGGGTGTGGTGGCTGGACGCCTGTGAACCCGAGCTCAAGCCCGGCCACCCCGGCAACCTGCGCTACCACGCGGGCCCGGGCGCCGAGGTCGGCAACATCTACCCCCGCGAGCACGCCCGCGCCTTCCACGAGGGGATGCTCGCCGCGGGCGAGGAGGAGGTGATCACCCTGTGCCGCTCGGCCTGGGCGGGCTCCCAGCGGTACGGGGCGGCCCTGTGGTCGGGGGACATCGCCCCGACCTTCGCGTCCCTGCGGGCCCAGGTCCGCGCCGGGCTGAACGTGGCGATGTCGGGGATCCCCTGGTGGACCACGGACGTCGGCGGGTTCCACGGCGGCGACCAGGACGACCCGGAGTACCGGGAGCTGCTGGTGCGCTGGTTCCAGTACGGGGTGTTCTGCCCGCTGCTGCGGCTGCACGGGTACCGCGAGCCCTTCTCGCACGCCCTGTACCCGGAGATGACGGGCGGCCCCAACGAGGTGTGGTCCTACGGGGAGGAGGTGTACGGGCGGCTGCGGGAGCTGCTGTTCCTGCGCGAGCGGCTGCGCCCCTACGTCATGGAGCAGATGCGCGTCGCCCACGAGCGCGGGCTGCCGCCGATGCGCCCGCTCTTCGTCGACCACCCCGGCGACCCGCGCGCCTGGGAGGTCGGCGACGCCTTCCTGTTCGGCCCGGACCTGCTGGTCGCCCCGGTCACCGAGTACGGGGCCCGCTCGCGGCGCGTGTACCTGCCGCAGGGCACCGACTGGACGGATCCCTGGACGGGGGAGACGCACCCGGGCGGCGCGGAGATCGTCCTGGACGCCCCGCTGGACCGGGCCCCGGTCCTGGTCCGGAAGGGGGCCAAGGTGCCGATCACCGGGTGACCGCCGTCACGTCCGCGCAGGAATTTCCGGCGGGGGTCCCTCGTTGCACCCCGTGTGGGACGGTGCGGTAGAAAGTGTCCCCCGGGCTCAACCGAAGCCTTCACGGAATACCGCGCCCTCGGGCGGCCTCGGAGCCGTGTTGTGCACTCCGCCGTGAGGCGACCGCCGCACCGTCCCGCACAGACGGGGGACGGCCCCGCCGGGCACACGCCCGGCGGGGCCGTCGTCGTTTCCGGGCCGGTCCGCCGGCCCCGGCTCAGCGCACGCCCAGCAGGTGCTCCAGGGCGAGCTGGTCCAGCCGCTCGAAGTGGTAGCCGCGCCCGCCGGCCGCGTCCGCGTCGAACTCCTCGGCCAGCAGTTCCGCCAGGCTCTCGCCCTCGCCCAGCGTGGGCACCGCCAGCTCCGGCACCCGCGACTCCTCCAGGGCCCGGCGGACCTCGGGGTCGGCGCGGAACGCGGCGGCCTTCTCCTTGAGGATCAGGTAGTTGCGCATGCACGCCTCGGCGGACACCCACACGCCGCTCATGTCCTCGGTGCGCGGCGGCTTGAAGTCGAAGTGCCGCGGCCCGGTGTACCCGGCGCCCTCCAGCAGGTCGACCAGGAAGAACGCCTCCTTGACGTCGCCCGCGCCGAACCGCAGGTCCTGGTCGTACTTGACCCCGCGCTGGCCGTTGAGGTCGATGTGGAACAGCTTGCCCGCCCACAGCGCCTGGGCGACCCCGTGCGCGAAGTTCAGCCCGGCCATCTGCTCGTGCCCGACCTCCGGGTTGACCCCCACCATCTCGGGGTGCTCCAGCGAGTTGATGAACGCCAGGGCGTGGCCCACGGTGGGCAGCAGCACGTCGCCGCGCGGCTCGTTGGGCTTGGGCTCGATGGCGAACCGCAGGTCGTAGCCCTGCTCGCGCACGTACCCGCAGAGGATGTCGAACGCCTCGCGCAGCCGGTCCAGCGCGGCGGCGTCGTCCTTGCCCGCCTCGGTCTCGGCGCCGTCCTGGCCGCCCCAGCACACGTACGTGGTGGCGCCCAGGGACGCCGCCAGGTCGATGTTGCGCACGACCTTGCGGATGGCGTGGCGGCGCACGTCGCGGCTGTTGGAGGTGAACCCGCCGTCGCGGAACACCGGGTGGGTGAACAGGTTGGTGGTGACCATGGGCACGGCCAGGCCGGTCTCGTCCAGGGCCCCCCGGAACCGCTTGAGGACCGCCTCGCGCTCGGCGGGTCCGCTGCCGGGCGGGATCAGGTCGTCGTCGTGGAACGTGATGCCGTAGGCGCCCAGCTCCGCGAGCCGGTGCACGGCCTCGACGGGGTCGAGCTCGGGCCGCACGGCGTCGCCGAAGGTGTTGACGCCGCGCCAGCCCACGGTCCACAGCCCGAAGGTGAACCGGTCCTCGGGCGTCGGTCGGTACGCGGTCATGGGAAGCCTCCTGGGGTCGGGGACCTCAGTTTGTCTAGGGTCACAACTAATTGTCAACGGGGTGCCCGCGCAGCACCGCCACACCCCCTCCGGGCAGGTGCATGCCCTCGGCGGACGCCTTGGACACCAGGTCCACCGCGCCGGCGCCCAGCCCCAGCCGGGCCGGGTCGATCCGCACCGACCGGTGCCCGTGGTTGGTGAGGAACACCCACGCCCCCTCCGGCCCCACCCGGCGCACCACGTCCAGCCCCTCCTCGGGGAAGGAGCCCTGCCCGGCGGCCTCGGTGATCACCCGGCCCAGCCCCCGGTCGTTGAGGTGCGCGGACACGTACCAGGCCTCGCCCGCCCCGTACCGGCGCCGCGTCACCGCGGGCAGCCCGTCCAGCGCCCCGCCCGCGTAGGGCGCGACCGTCTCGGCGCCCTCCAGGTGCACGTGCTCGCTCCACAGGGTCACCTCCTCGCGGACCATCCCCACGTCCACCCCGGCCTTCTCGCCCTCGGCCATCGGGTGGAACTCCTCCACCCGCACGCCCAGCAGGTCGCGCAGCATGCCGGGGTGGCCGCCGGTGCGCACCGTCCCGGTGGGGTCGGCGATGCCGCTCAGGTACGTGACCACCAGCGTTCCGCCGTACTCGGTGTAGCGGGCCAGCCGCTCGGCTGCCTGCTCGGACAGCAGGTACAGGGACGGCACCACCAGCAGCGGCACCCGGGGCAGGTCCCGGTCCGGGCGCACGAAGTCCACCGTGCGCCCCGACCGCCACAGCACCCGGTGCACCTGGCGTACCGCCTCCAGGTAGTCGACCCGGTCCGACGGCAGGGTGGTGGCCCGCATCGCCCACCAGCTCTCCGGGTCCCAGGTGACCGCCGCGTCGGCGACCACGTCCGCCCCGGCGGTCTCGGAGATGCGCCCCAGCACGTCGCCCAGCTCGCACACCTCCCGGAAGATCCGCGAGTCCGGGCCGGCGTGCGGCACCATGCCCGAGTACCACTGCTCGGCGCCGCCCCGGGAGGCCCGCCACTGGAAGAACATCGCCCCCCGCGACCCCCGCGCGACGTGCGCCAGGCTGTGCCGGGCGATCTCCCCGGGCGCCTTGGGGCGGATGAGCCCCTTCTCGTAGACCACCCCGGCCGCCTGCTCCATCAGCAGCCACGGCCGGCCGCCCCCGGGGACCCGGTCGGCCCAGGAGCGGGCCAGGTCCCCGGCGAACGCGGTCTGCTCGTCCCCGCCCTCCCCGGCCCGGTCCGGGTAGTCGTCCACCGACACCAGGTCGACGTGCTCGGCCCACCGCCACGGGTCCACCGGCACCCAGTCGCCGAACGCCAGGTTGGTGGTGACCGGCACGTCCGGGGAGGCGGCCCGCAGCACGTCGCGCTGGTCCAGGAAGTGGTCGAGCATCTCGTCGGACAGGAACCGCCGGAAGTCCAGCACGTGCGCCGGGTTGGCCAGGTACTGCGTGGCGCGGGGCGGCAGCACCTCGTCCCAGGAGCCGTACCGCTGGCCCCAGAACTCGGTGGTCCACGCCCGGTTCAGCGCGTCCAGGGTGTCGTGGCGGCGGCGCAGCCAGTCCCGGAACGCGCGGGCGCCGTGCTCGGAGTAGGTCCACGTCCCGTACTCGTTGTGCACGTGCCACATGGCCAGCGCCGGGTGGTGGGCGTAGCGCTCGGCCAGCGCCCGCACGATCCGCACCGAGGCCCGCCGGTAGTCGGGGGAGCACACGTCGTAGGTGTCGCGGCTGCCGTGGGTGAGCCGGACCCCGTCGGCGTTCACGGGCAGGGCGTCGGGGTGGGCCAGCGAGAACCACGGCGGCGGCGACGCGGTGGGGGTGGCCAGCGCCACCTGGACGCCCGCCCCGTGCAGCCGGTCCAGGACCCGGTCCAGCCAAGCGAAGTCGTACTCGCCCTCGCGCGGCTCCAGCCGCGACCAGGCGAACACCCCGACGGTGACCAGGTTGACGCCCGCGCGCCGCATGAGGTCGACGTCCTCGGCGGCCGTCTCCTCCGGCCACTGCTCGGGGTTGTGGTCTCCGCCGAACCACAGCCTCCGGTGGGACAGGACGTGCGGCGGGGTCTGGGCGGCCATGTGGGGGACTCCTTAGGTTGGGCGGACGAACGAAGTATGGCGAGAACCCCCCGCCCTTGGCACCCCCCACCTCCCGGGAGCGACATGTCCCACCCCCGTACGGCCCCCCGCCGCGGCGTCCGAACCCGCCACCCCGCCTCCTCCTGGGAGGACGCCCTGGTCACCGGGGGCGGGCGGGTCGGCGCGCTGGTCCACTCCACCGCCGGCCTGGTCCGCCTCACCCTGGGCCACGAACGCCTCTTCCTGCCGTCCGCCGACGCCCTGCCCGCCCCGGAGACCGCGCGTGTCCTGCCGGAGCTGCGCGCCCTGCTCCTGGCGGGCCGCTCCCGGGAGGCCGCCGAGCGGATCGCCGGGTTCGCGGCCGCCGAGGACCCCGGGTACGCCGAGACCCGGTGGATCGACCCGCTGGTCCCCGCGGCCGTGCTCTCGTTCGCCCCCCGCTCCCCGGCTCCGGGCGACCCGCTGCGGGAGTGCGACTTCGCCACCGGCGTGGTCGCCGAGACCCTGCCGGACGGGACCCGGCACCGGGCGGTGGCCTCCCGGGCGGACGCGGTGGTCGCCGTGGAGCTGACCCGGGCCGCGGGGCTGGACGGGACGCTGCGCCTGGACCCGCCGCAGGGCCCGCCGCCGGTGCGGATGGCCGTGGAGCCCGCCGCGGCCCCGGGCCTGCTGCGGCTGGCCGTCCGCTTCCCGGACCGCCCGGCCGGGGCGCCGGCCGCCGCGCCCGCCGGGTACACGGTCGAGTGCGCGCTCACCGCGGCCGGCGGTACGGTCCGGCCGGTCCCCGGCGGCCTGGAGCTGCGCGGGGTCCGGCGCCTGGAGGCCGTCGTCCGGATCACCGTCGACCCGCCCGGGGACACCCCGGCGGCCCCGCCCGCCCCGCCCGGGGACACCGGGTTCGACCGGGTCCTGGCCCGGCACGCGCCGCTGCACGGCCGCCTCATGGACCGGTTCCGCATCGGGCTGGACGGCCCGCCCGCCGAGGGGACCGCCCCGGCGCACCTGGCCCGGCTGGTGGACGCCGGGCGGTACGCGATCGTGTCGAGCTGCGGCGACCTGCCGCCCACCCTCCAGGGGGTGTGGAGCGGCACCTACGACCCGCCCTGGCGGTCCGGCTACACCTTCAACGGCAACCTGTTCTCCGCGGTGGCCGCCCTGCACGCCACCGGCACCCCCGAGCTGATGACCCCGGTGTTCGACCTGCTGGAGGGCATGCTCGGCGACCTGCGCGAGAACGCCCGCCGCCTGTACGGCTGCCGGGGGATCCTGGTGCCCGCGCACGCCTCCACCTCCGGCCGCCACCAGCACTTCGGCCCGGTGTGGTGCCTGACCTGCTGGACCGCCGGGGCCGCCTGGGCGGGGCGGCTGTACTGGGACCACTACGCCCACACCCGCGACCGGGCCTTCCTGCGCGACCGGGCACTGCCCTTCCTCACCGAGGCGGCCCTGTTCCACGAGGACTTCCTCACCGCCGACGGGTTCGTGCCGTCGTACTCGCCGGAGAACACCCCCGCCGGAGCGGGCGGCCAGGCCTGCGTCAACGCCACCATGGACGTCGCCGCCGTCCGCGACCTGTGCCGCAACCTCATGCGCGCGCACCGGGTCCTGGGCCTGCCCGGCGGGCGGCGGTGGGCCGCCCTGGCCGCCCGCCTGCCCGCGTACCGGGTCGCGCCCGGCGGGGAGCTCGCCGAGTGGGCGGGCCCGGCCGGGCCGCTGGAGCAGGCCGAGGAGCACGCCCACCGGCACGCCTCCCACCTGTACCCGCTCTGGTACGAGCCGGACCCGGCCCTCGCCGCGCCCCGCCTGCGGGCGGCCGCCGCGGCGGCGGTGCGCGCCCGCCTGGACTGGTGGCGGGGCGAGGAGTCCGACGAGATGGCGTTCGGGCTGGTCCAGCTCGGCCTGGCGGCGGCCCGGCTGGGGGAGGCGGAGCAGGCGCACGCGGCCCTGGGGATGCTGGCCTCCCGCTACTGGCGGCCCACCCTGACCCCGACCCACAACCGGGGGGAGCTGTTCAACGTGGACATCGGCGGCGGCCTCCCCGCGGTCGTCGCCGCGATGCTGCTCGGCTCCACCGAGGGCCGCGCCGACCTGCTGCCCGCGCTGCCGGGGACGTGGACCGCGGGCCGGGTGGAGGGGCTGCGCGGCCGGGGCGGGCTCGTCGTCGACGTCCTGGAGTGGGAGCGGGGGCGGGCGCACGCCCGGCTGCGGTCGGCGGAGCCCCGGAGCCTGGTGGTCGCGTTCCCGGACGGGACCCGGAGCCGGGTGGACTGCGGTCCCCGGCAGGCCATTTCGCTGCGATTTCAGACTTTCCTCCATGCCCGCAGTCGAAGCGCTTCGAAAAGTTGCCCCGACCCCTCTTGCCGGGCACCCGAAGGGTATTCACACTGATCGGGAATTGGCGTCCTCCCGGGGCCCGGAATCCCCGGGAGGGCGTGACCCCCCGATTTCAGGAGCCCCGCATGCCCACCCGCCCCCCGAGACCGCCGCACCGGAGGCCCCTCGCCCTCCTGGCCGCCCTGGCCGTGGCCCTACCGCTCGCCGCCGTCGGCGCGGCCGCACCCGCCCCGGCCCTCGCACAGGCCGACTACGAGTGGGACAACGTCCAGATCGCCGGGGGCGGGTTCGTCCCCGGCATCGTGTTCAACGAGTCCGAGCCCGGCCTGGCCTACGCCCGCACCGACATCGGCGGCGCCTACCGCCTGGACCCCGACACCGAGCGCTGGGTCCCCCTGCTCGACTGGGTCGACTGGGACCGGTGGGGGTGGACCGGCGTCGTGTCCATCGCCACCGACCCCGTCGACCCGGACCGCGTCTACGCCGCCGTGGGCACCTACACCAACGACTGGGACCCGAACAACGGCGCGATCCTGCGCTCCGACGACCGGGGGGAGACCTGGGAGGCGACCGAGCTGCCCTTCAAGCTCGGCGGCAACATGCCCGGCCGCGGCCTGGGCGAGCGCCTGGCCGTGGACCCCAACGACAACTCGGTCGTGTACTTCGGCGCCCGGGGCGGCCACGGCCTGTGGCGCAGCACCGACCACGGCGAGACCTGGTCCGAGGTCACCGCCTTCCCCAACCCCGGCGACTACGTGCAGGACCCCGACGACCCCAACGGGCTGCTGGACGACGTCATCGGCGTCACCTGGGTGGCCTTCGACCCCGACACCGGCTCGCCCGGCTCCCCGACGCAGGAGGTCTACGCCGGCGTCGCCGACCTCGACGACCCCCTCTACCGCAGCACCGACGGCGGCCAGACCTGGGAGCCCGTCCCCGGGGCGCCCACCGGGTTCCTGCCCGCGCACGGCGTCCTGGACCACGAGAACGACCGGCTGTACCTGGCCACCACCAGCACCCCCGGGCCCTACGACGGCGACGCCGGGGAGGTGTGGCGGCTCGACACCGGCACCGGCGAGTGGACGGACATCAGTCCGGTGCCCGAGGCGAGCGAGGACTCCTACTTCGGGTACGGCGGGCTGACCGTCGACCGGCAGGACCCGGACACCCTCATGGTCGCCACCCAGATCTCCTGGTGGCCCGACATCCAGATCTTCCGCAGCACCGACGCGGGGGAGACCTGGACGCGGGCCTGGGACTGGGGCGCCTACCCCGAGCGCACCACCCGCTACGAGATGGACATCTCCACCGCGCCCTGGCTGGACTGGGGCGGGCAGGGCACCCCGCCCGAGACCCAGCCCAAGCTGGGCTGGATGACCCAGGCGATGGCCATCGACCCGTTCGACTCGGACCGGTTCCTGTACGGCACCGGCGCCACCGTGTACGGCTCCGACGAGCTGACGAACTGGGACACGGACACGCCCTTCACCATCGAGGTGAAGGCGCACGGCATCGAGGAGACCGCGGTCAACGACCTGGTCAGCCCGCCGGGCGACGGGGCGCCGCTGCACTCGGCCCTGCTCGACCTGGGCGGGTTCACCCACGAGGACCCCGGCACCGTCCCGGACCGGATGTTCCAGCAGCCCTCGTGGGACCACGGCTCCTCGCTCGACTTCGCCGAGCTGTCGCCCGACACGCTGGTGCGCACCGGCGGCGCCGACGGGGTCGGCTCCATCGGGATCTCCACCAGCGGGGGCGACTCCTGGTGGGCGGGCCAGGCGCCGGGCGGGGTCACCGGCGGCGGCACCGTCGCGGTCAACGCCGACGGCTCCCGGATCGTCTGGAGCCCGGAGGGGACCGGCGTCCACGCGTCCACGACCCTGGGATCGTCCTGGAGCCCGTCCTCCGGCGTCCCGGCGGGCGCCCGGGTGGAGGCGGACCGGGTGGACCCGGACGTGTTCTACGCGGTCTCCGGCGGCACCTTCTACACCAGCACCGACGGCGGGGCCACGTTCGAGGCCCGGTTCGACGGGCTGCCCGCCGAGGGGAACATCCGCTTCGGCGCGGTGCCCGGGCACACCGGCGACGTGTGGGTCGCCGGCGGCACCGGCGACCACTACGGGATGTGGCGCACCACCGACGCGGGGGAGATCTTCGCGGCGGTCGCGGGGGTCGACGAGGGCGACTCGGTGGGCTTCGGCGCGCCCGCGCCCGGCGCCGACTACCCGGCGGTGTACACCAGCTCCAGGATCGACGGCGTGCGCGGGATCTTCCGGTCCGACGACGCCGGGGAGACCTGGGTGCGCATCAACGACGACCGCCACCAGTGGGCCTGGACCGGCGCGGCGATCACCGGCGACCCCGACGTGTACGGGCGCGTCTACATCGGCACCAACGGCCGCGGGATCGTCTACGGGGACCCCGCCGGCGGCGGCCCGGACCCGCAGCCGAGTGAGGAGCCCACGGAGGAGCCCACCGGAGAGCCCACGGGGCAGCCGACCGAGCCCGGCACCGCCGACTGCACGTGGCACTACTCGGTCGACAACACCTGGCCGGGGGGTTTCCAGGCCCGGGTCACCGTGACCAACACGGGCTCGGAGGAGGTGGACGGCTGGGACCTGGCCTGGGACTTCACCGCGGGCGAGGAGATCACCAGCCTGTGGAACGCCACCCACCGCCAGGACGGCGCGTCCGTGGTCGTCTCCGACTCCGGCTGGAACGCCCGGATCCCGGCCGGGGAGTCCGTGACGGTCGGGTTCAACGGGTTCGCCGACGGCGAACCCGGCACCCCCGAGGCCCTGAGCCTCAACGGCTCCCCCTGCGACTGAGGCCGGCGGCGGGCCCGGTCGGCCGGTGGGGGCCGACCGGACCCGCCCCGTCGGGGTTCTGGAGCCCCGCGTCGGCGGGGCCGCGGCCCCGGGCCGTCCGCCGAGGGCCTTCCGCCCCTCGACGGACGGCCCGGAGCCCGGCGGAGACCCGGAGACCACACCCCGACCCGGGACCGCCCGCGGTGTCAATGACGACGGAGCAGCCGCGCGAATGATCAACAGATGTACATCAGGTACATTGGTGGTATGGGCGAACCAGTGACCGCGACCATGTCCGAGGTGAGACGGCATCTCGCCGACACGATCGACCGCGCGCGCCACGATCACACACCGACCTTCATCACCCAGCGGGGCAGGACCACGGCCGTCCTCATCGACGCCGACGAGTACAGGCGGCTGCTCGCCATCGAGGAGGCCGCCGAGGCCGAATGGCTCAACCGTCTGGCGGACGAAGCCGAGCGGGAAGGGCGCGAGCCCTCCGTTTCGCTGGAGGAGATGGCCCGTGACCTCGCCCGGAGGGAGGAGTGAACCGGCATGTCACACGCTTCACCGCAGCCGCTCAACGCCAGATGCGGCGGATACCCCGCAGCGAAGCGGTAAGGATCCTGCACCGGCTGGCCGAGTTGCAGAACGCTCTCGACGAAGGCGACACAGGTGCCTTCGACATCAAGCCTCTGAGCGGGCACCAGGGCCGATGGCGTCTGCGGGTCGGCGACTACCGGGTCGTCTACGCCATCGACAAGGACGATGACGGACAGCCGATCATCTGGGTGTGGGTCCTCGGGGTCGGCGACCGGCGGGACATCTACGACCGGAACAGGTGACCGGACCCGGTGGACCGGGTCCGATCACGGCGTTCCGGCACCTCAGCCCTTGACGGCGCCGATGATGACCCCCTTGGTGAAGTGCTTCTGCACCAGCGGGTAGATCACCGTCACCGGCACCAGCGCGACCACCACGATCGCCATCTGCACCGCCAGGTTGGGCGCCGAGGCGGTGCCCTGCACGGCGTCGCCGATCAGCGAGCTGGAGTTCAGCTGCTGCCCCTGCTGCACGTACTGGCGCAGGATCAGCTGCAACGGCCACTTGGCGTTGTCGTTGAGGTACAGGATCGCGTTGAAGAACGCGTTCCAGTACCCCACCGCGTAGAACAGGCCCACCACCGCCGTGACCCCCTTGGACATCGGCAGCACCAGGCGGGTGAGGATCGTCCACTCCCCGGCCCCGTCCATCCGGGCGCTGTCGGCGATCTCCCGGGGCAGGTTCATGAAGAACGCCCGCATCACCACCAGGTTGAACGCGTTCACCGCTGTGGGCAGGATCAGGGAGGCGTAGGAGTCGATCATCCCGAGATCGCTGACCAGCAGGTACAGCGGGATCATCCCGGGCGCGAACAGGAACGTCAGCAGCACCGCGAACAGCAGCGGCCGGTGCAGCAGGGACCCCGGCCGGGACAGCCCGTAGGCGGCCAGGACCGTCGCCGCCAGGCTCACCAGGGTGCCCACCGCGGTCACGCCCAGGCTCACCAGCACCGCCCGGGTGACCACGCCCCCCGAGAACAGGTCGGCGTACGCCTGGAACGAGATCCCACTGGGAACCAGCACCAGGCCGCCCGCGGCGGTGACCGCGGAGGCGGGCGACAGGCTGGTGAGGACCACGACGTAGATCGGCAGCAGGATGACGACCGCGACGGCCGCCAGGACCGTGTTCTTCGCGGCGCGGGCGGGCAGGGACGGCCGTTCCGCCCAGACCGGGCGGCTCTCGAACAGTGTGCTCATGCGCGCTTGTACACCCCGTGTTCGCCCATCAGGTGGGCCATCTTGTTGGCGACCAGGATCAGTACGAGTCCGACGACCCCCTTGAGCAGCCCCGCCGCGGCACCCGCGCTGAAGTTCCCCGTGACGAGCGTCTGATGGTAGACGAACGTGTCCATGACCTCCGACACCCCCGACCCGAAGGCGTCCCGTTGCAGGTAGAACTGCTCGAAGCCGACGTTGAGGATGTCGCCGAGCTTGAGGATGAGCAGCAGCACGATGACCGGCCGCAGCCCGGGCAGCGTGATGTGCCACATCCGCCGCCACCGGTTCGCCCCGTCCACGGCCGCCGACTCGTAGAGGTTCTGGTCGATGGCGGCCAGCGCGGCGAGGAAGATGATCGTGCCCCAGCCGGCGTCCTTCCAGACCATCTGGGAGGTCACGACCAGCAGGAACGCGTCGGGGTCGGTCATCATGTCCAGCGGTGCGTACCCGGCGCCCCGCAGGGCCTGGGAGATGAGCCCGGCCCCGCCCAGGATCTGCTGGAACAGGGTCACCACCAGCACCCACGAGAAGAAGTGCGGCATGTACACGATGCTCTGGAGCACCAGCCGCAGTCGGCGGGTGAGCACGCTGTCGAGCAGGATCGCGAGCGCGATCGGCACCGGGAAGAAGAACACCAGCTGGACGGCGGCGATGACCAGCGTGTTGCCCACCGCGTTCCAGAACCGGGGGTCGGTGAACAGCCGCTCGAACTGGTAGAAGCCCACCCAGGGGCTGCCCAGGACCCCGTCCCACGGGTTGTACTGCTGGAACGCGATGATGTTCCCGAAGGTGGGGACGTAGTGGAACACCGCGAGCAGGCCGATCGCGGGCAGCGTCATCAGCAGCAGGGCGCGGTCGCGCCGCCACCGGGCCCGCAGGGACGGCCCCCGCCCCGGGCGGGCCGCCCGCCGCCGGGCGGGCGGCGCGGGGTCCCGGTCCGGGGCGGGGGCGACCGCGGTCGACCGCTCAGTCACGGCCGTGCTCCTGGAGGACGCCGAGGTAGAACTCCCGTCCCTCGTCCCCGCCGTCGCGTCGCCAGTCCGCGACGGCCTGGTCGAGCGCGCTCAGGTCCTCCCGGCCGCGGATGATGTCCTCCACCCGGTCGGTGAGCGGGGTCTCGGCCCCGGCGAACCGCTCGGGCCGCTGGATGCGGATGCCCGCGAACGGGTCGTCCTCGGAGAACTGCGCCGCGTGGTTGTACCAGTCGGTCTTCCACTGCACGAAGTCCGGGTACTGGCTCTCGGTGATCGCCGGGGGCCGGCCGCTGATGAAGTAGTAGCCGTCGTTGACCTCGCCCGCGCCCAGGTCGGTGAGCTGCGGTGCGCCGTCGTCGTCCAGCTCGTGGTGGGTCCCCTCGGCGCCGTAGCGGTAGTCCATGTACTCGCGGGTGCCGAACGGCGCCGCGCAGAAGTTCATGACGCCCAGCAGCTCCTCGATCTGCTCGGGCTCCATGCCCTTGCGGACGAAGACCGACTGCGCGGAGGGGTCGGACCGGTGCATGACCGGGTCGTTGCCGTTGGCGCCGAAGACCGGCATGAGGTCCAGGCGGAAGTCCGGGGAGTCGCCGAGCATCTGGCCGTACGCCTCGTGCCAGGCGCCGATGCCGTCCTGGTTGAACACGATCCGGCCGGAGTTGAGCAGCTCCTTGGAGTTGTCGCCCAGGGCGACGATGTCGGGGTGGACCAGCCCGGCGTCGAAGATCCTGCGCATGAACTCGATGCTCGCCCGCCACTCGTCGGTCTCGAACATGTGCGTCAGCTCGCCGTTCGCGTAGCGCCACTGCTTGGGCGCCCCGAAGACCTGCCGCATGCTGAGGTTGAAGTCGCCGAACGCCCACCGGCCGTTGTCGGGGTCGTTGATCTCCTCGCCGATGGCGAAGAGGTCGTCCGGGCTGGTGGGCGGCTCCAGGCCGTACTCCTCCAGCAGGTCGCGCCGGTACAGCACCCAGTTGCCGAACGGCTCGGCGGGCCAGGGCACGCCCTGGAGGCGCTCGTTGAACACGTTCCAGCGCCAGGCGTCGCCGTCCAGGTTGGCCAGCAGCGGGTAGGCGGCGGCCGCGTCGCCCGCCAGGTACGGGGTCAGGTCCTCGAACAGCTCGCCGACGGCCCGGTTGAACTGCGGCATCAGGTTGATGACCCAGTCCGGGAACATGGTGAGGTCGGCGACGTCGCGCCCGGCGACCACCGCGTTCATCTTGTCGATGACGGTGTTGCCGTCCTGGAAGTTGAACTCGATGGTGGTGCCCAGGCGGCCGTTGACGTGGTCGAAGAAGGAGTTGTTCCCCAGGCCGGGCGGCAGGGGGCTCCACAGCGGGGTCATCGCGGTGTAGCTCCCGCCCCGGCCGGGGGGCTCGGGGACGGCCTGGACGAACTCGGTGGGGTAGGACGTGAAGCCGTCGGGGGCGCCGTGCATCCCCTCGATGTCGGGGACGACCCCCTCGAAGGGGATGTGGGTGGGGATGAGGGAGTCGAGGGAGCCGGCCTCGGCCGCGGAGCCGCTGCCCGCCCCGCCGCCCCCGGAGGAGCAGGAGGTGAGGACGGCGGGGGACAGCGCGGCGAGCGCGCCTGCGCCGGCGAGCCCGAGGAAGCGGCGGCGGGACGGGGGAGGGGGGCGGAGGGGCATAGCGTCGTTCCTTCGTGCGGTCGGAGCCGCATGGTCCGGGGGGTAGGAAACGAGCGGCCATTTTGCTATGAATTGTTCGGCCGTTGGAAAAAGCAAGTTAGTCCACTGTGATCTGCTGCACAAGGGTTCTGCGGCGAACGAAGTCGAAGCGTTTCGATTTCGGTGGACATTGGCACCCACGAGGGACGGAAGCCCCATGAGCGACCCGGTCACAGACCCCGTGCACACCGACCCGTCCCGGACGGACGGGGAGCGCCTGGCGGCCCTGGTCGCCGCGCTCACCACCGAGGAGCGGATCGGGCTGCTGCACCAGTACCAGGCACCCGTCCCCCGGCTGGGGCTGGCCGGGTTCCGCACCGGGACCGAGGCCCTGCACGGCCTCGCCTGGCTGGGCACCGCCACCGTGTTCCCCCAGGCCCTGGGACTGGCCGCGACCTGGGACCCGGAGCTGGTGCGCCGGGTCGGCGAGGCCGTCGCCGACGAGGTCCTGGCCGCCCGCGACCGCGGCGCCGGGCGCAACGTCTGGGCGCCGGTGGTCAACCCGCTGCGCGACCCCCGCTGGGGCCGCAACGAGGAGGGGTGGTCGGAGGACCCCTGGCTCACCGGGCTGCTGGCCACCGCCTACGCCCGGGGGCTGGCCGGGGACGGACCCCGGCTGCGCACCGCGCCCACCCTCAAGCACTTCCTCGGCTACAACAACGAGACCGACCGCTGCACCACCTCCAGCGGCCTGCCGCCGCGGGTGCTGCACGAGTACGAGCTGCCCGCCCACCTGCCCGCCCTGCGCGCGGGCGCGGCCGTCGCGGTGATGCCCTCCTACAACCTGGTCAACGGCAGGCCCGCCCACCTGAGCCCGCTGATCGGGGACGTGCTGCGCGCGGCCGCCCCCGACGACCTGCTCGTGGTCAGCGACGCCATGGCCCCCGGCAACCTGTTCGGCCTCCAGGGCTTCCACCCCGACGGCCCCACCGCCTACGCCCACGCCGTACGGGCCGGGCTGGACTCCTTCACCCAGGACGACGACCGCCCCGAGGCCACCCTGGACCACCTGCGGGAGGCGCTGCGGCGCGGGCTGCTCACCGACGCGGACCTGGAACGGGCGGTCCGCCACGTGCTCTCGGTGCGGCTGCGCCTGGGCGAGTTCGACCCCGGCCCCGCCCCCGAGGGCTCCCTGGACACCCCCGCCCACCGGGCCCTGGCCCGGGAGGCGGCCACCCGCTCCCTGGTCCTGCTCCGCAACGAGGGCGGGGTGCTGCCCCTGCGGGACGTGCGCCGGGTCGCGGTCCTGGGCCCGCTCGCCGACACCGTCCTGACGGACTGGTACAGCGGGACCCCGCCCTACACGGTCACCGCGAGGGAGGGCCTCGCCGAGCGCGTCGAGGTCGTCCACCACGACGGCGCCGACCGGATCCGGCTGACCTCGCTGGTGACGGCGGTCGCCGAACCCCGGTCCGGGGAACCGCTGCGCCTGGACGGGGGAGAGGGCGACGTGTTCGCCCTGCTGGACTGGGGCGGCGGGGCGTTCACCCTGCGCTCGGAGCGCACCGGCCTGCACCTGGACGAGGGCCCCGACGGGACCCTGGCCTGCACCGCCCCCGGGCCGGGCGGCTGGGAGGTGCGCCAGACCCTGCGCCTGGAGGCGGCCAACCCGGCCGGCGGCCCCGAGGGCCCCTACCACCTGGTCCAGGTCCACACGGGGCGGCGGGTCGGCGTCCGCGCGGACGGGGTCCTGGCCCTGGTGGAGGAACCCGACGGCTGCCCGTTCTGGATCGACCGGGTGTCCTCCGGAGCGCTGGAGGCTGCCCGGGCCGCGGCCGCCGCCGACGTCGCCGTGGTGGTCGTCGGCGACCACCCCATGGTCAACGGGCGCGAGACGGAGGACCGCGCCGACCTGGAGCTCCCCGCCGCCCAGCGGCACCTGGTCCGCATGGTGCGCTCGGCCAACCCCGCCTCGGTGCTGGTGATCAGCAGCGGCTGCCCCTTCGCGGTCACCTGGGCCGCCGAGAACGTCCCCGCGGTCCTGTGGTCGGCGCACGGCGGGCAGGAGTACGGCCGCGCCCTGGCCGACGTCCTGTTCGGCGACGCCGAACCGTCCGGGCGGCTCACCCAGACCTGGTACCGGTCCGCCGACGACCTGCCCGGCCTCCTCGACTACGACGTCATCGGGTCCGGGGCCACCTACCTGTACTTCGAGGGCGACCCCCTGTACCCGTTCGGCCACGGGCTGGGGTACGCCGAACCCGTCTACGGGGAGCCGGAGGCGGTCGTCGACGGCGGCCGGGTGACCGTGCGGGTGCCGGTGGCCAACCCGGGCGACCGGCCGCTGGAGGAGGTCGTCCAGGTCTACACACGCCAGCTCGCCTCCCGGGTGCGGGTCCCGGTGCGGGCGCTGCGGGGCTTCGCCCGGCTGCGGCTGGGACCGGGGGAGGAGGCCGTCGCCGAGATCGGGTTCGACGCCGCCGACCTGGCCCGCTGGGACACCGTCCGCGAGCGCTTCACCGTGGAGGACGCCCCCCGCGAGGTCCTGGTGGGGCGCTCGGCCGCCGACATCCGGGGGACCGCGCCCCTGGACGTCCCGGGTGAGCCGCCCGCGGTCCGCCGCGGCACCTGGTCGGCGGCCGGGTACGAGGAGCAGCGCGGCACCGCCCTGTGCCCGCTCACCCCCGAACGCGGCGATGCCGTGCGCTTCACGGAGCCCGGTGCCCGCCTGCTGTTCCGCGACACGGACCTCACCGGGGCGAGCGGCATCCGGGTGCTCGCCAACGCCGACCGGGACACCGAGCTGCGGGTGCACCTGGACGGCCCGGACACCGGGCCCGCGGCGGTGCTGCGCGTCCCGGCGGGCACGGGCCCCCACGACTTCGCCGAGGCCGTGGCCGTCCTCGCGCCGGGCACCGCCGGGGTCCGCGACCTGTACCTGGTCTGCGAGGTCCCCGGGGCCGCCGTGGCTACCGTCACCCTGGACTGACGCGCGGCGCCCCGCCGGGGCGCCGCGCGGACACCCGTGGGCGTCAGCCGGTGACGTACACCTTCTCGATCCACGGGGGAGGGTCCGGCGGGGCGTCGCCGATCAGCGCCGCGACCACCCGGGCCGCCGAGGGCTCGGACGGCCACGGCGTGTACCCGTCGGTGAGCACGATGACCACCTGCGGGCGCTGCGGGGCGCGCAGCGCCGCCTCGATGCCCACCCGCATGTCGGTCCCGCCGCCGCCGAGCAGCTCCACCTGGTCGGCGGAGGTCACCCGGCGGACCACCTGCACGTCGGCGTCGCAGGACAGCACCGCCACCCGCTCCTTGCCGACGCCCACCTCCTTGAGCACGCCGGAGACCTCGGCCAGGGCCGCCGCCAGGTCGTCCTCGGACATGGAGCCGGAGGTGTCCACCACCACCGCCACCCGCGGCATCGGGCGGCGCAGGCTCGGCAGGATCACCCCGCGCATCGCCCCGCTGCGCCGCGAGGGCCGCGCGTAGGTGTAGTCCACCGCGCCCCCGGCCCAGGCCAGGGCCTCGCGCACCGCGCCTGCCAGCACCCGGCGCCAGTCCACGGTGGGCTGGAGGATCTCCTCCGCCCACCGCTTCCAGCCCCCGGGCAGGGACCCCCGGGTGCGCTGGTGGGAGCGCATCGCCTCGGCGGTGGACCGGCGCAGCGCCCCCGCCTCCACGTCGCCGACCCCGCCCGCGGGTCCGGGCTCCTCCCAGGGGCGCCCCACGCCGTGCGCGCCCGACCCGCAGTCGTGGCTCCTGACGTCTTCGGGCAGCAGCCGCAGGTACGCCTCGAACATCAGCCCCTCGGGCATCCCGAACCGCTGGGGGCTCATCGTCCCCTCGGGCAGCGGCAGCCCGTCGGCGAGGATGTCGTCGTTGATCTCGCAGTCCTGGGCGATGTTGACCCGCATGTGGTCGCGCTGCTCCGCGGCGGGCAGCCGGTCGCTGCGCCCGTGGTGGTCGCGCAGCAGGTGGGACACCTCGTGGACCCACACGCCCGCCAGCTCCGGGACGGGGGTGCGCGCCACGAACTCCGGCGACACGTAGCAACGCCACCGGCGGTCCACCCCCATCGTGGGAACCTGCCGGGTCTCCACGACGGTCAGCGAGTACAGTGCCGCCGCCAGGTAGGGGCGGTCCTGGGCGGCCCGGTACCGGGCCGCCAGCAGTTTGGTCCGGTCCAGCCGGACCACGTCCTCCCCGGTCTCCACCGGGTCAGCTCCCCGGCAGGGCGCCGGACAGCCGCAGCAGGTCCACGAACGCGTCGATGTCCTCGGGCACCGGCCAGGCCGGGTCGCGCATCATCGCCAGGTCGGTGGCAGCGCGGGCGGCCACGTCGGGCACCCCCGCCTCCACGGCCTTGGCCAGCACCTGCCAGCCCGCCTCCCAGCGGCGCCGGGTCGGCTCGCTGCGCACCGCCGACACCACCGCGGTCAGGAACGCCAGCTGGCGGTCGCCCCGCTCGGGGAGCGCGAACGCCTTGGGGTCGGCGAGCACCCGGTTCGGGTCGGGCAGGTCGAGCTGCTCCATGTACGACAGCAGCTCCAGGCCCGCCCCGTCGCCGATGGCGCCGACCACCGCCTCCGAGAGCGCCTGCCGGGAGGCGCCGGCGGCGCCCCCGGTGGCCAGCAGCCGCAGCACCATCTCCCAGGTGCGCGGCGAGGGCCAGGCGCCGCCCCGCCCCTCCGCGCTCTCGGGGAGGCTGTGCGCCAGGCCCGGACGGGCGGTGAGGAAGCCGGACACCACACCGCGGGCCTGGGCGATCGCCGTGGACACCCGGTCCGGGGCGACCAGCGGCATCGACGCGGCGGGCCACACCCCGGTCATGCCGCGGGCCACGGTGCGGGGGTCGTGGGTCCAGCGCAGGTGCACGAACCGGTTGGCCAGCGGCGGGGCCAGGTGCCAGCCGTCGGCGGCGCTGGAGGGCGGGTTGGCCGCGGCCACGATCCGCACCGCCGGGGGCAGCTCCAGGCTCCCGACCCGGCGTTCGAGGACCACCCGCAGCAGGGCGGCCTGCACGGCGGGCGGAGCCGAGGACAGCTCGTCGAAGAACAGCAGCCCGGTGCCCCGCGCGGCCAGCCGCACCGCCCACGCCGGGGGCGCCATGGGCACCCCGTCGCGGGCCGGGTCGTCGCCGACCACGGGCAGGCCGGAGAAGTCGGAGGGCTCGTGGACGCTGGCGATCACGGTCTCCAGCGGCAGCCCCAGCTCCAGGGCGAGGCGCTCCAGCCCGGCGGACTTGCCGATGCCGGGCTCCCCCCACAGCAGGACGGGCAGGTTGGCGGTGACCGCCAGGGCCAGTGCCTCCAGCTGGGGGTTCTCGGCGGGCTCGGACCGCCGGTCGAGGAGCTGCCGGGTGAGGTCGTCGGCGGCCGCGAGCGGCGCCGGTGTGTCGGTGATGGTCACGTCTTCTTCCGATGGTCGTCGGGGGCTCGGAGTTCGCACCGCGGTTCCTCCCGCGCTCGTGCGTGGATCCTCCCAAAGGGGGGTGACGGAACGGGCCCGGGGCCGGGGTGGCCCCGGTCACTCCGCGGCCGACAGCTCCGCGAGCAGTTCCTCCCACGGCCCGGCGTCGGGGTACAGGCCCCATCCCGTGTGCCGGCGGACGATGGACGCCAGCGACTCCGGGGCGTGCCTCCCCACGCCGAGCCCGTCGGTGCGGGCCCCGGCGGCGATCAGCGCCCGGACCAGAGCGGTGTCGCCGCCGTGCCTGACCGCCGAGTACAGCGGGGTGACCCCCGGCCCGGCCTCGGCGTCCACGTCGAGCCCGGCGGCGAGCAGCCGGGGGAGCAGCACCGCGTGGTCCGTGTGGGCGAGGTGGTGCAGCAGGGTCAGCCCGGCCCCGTCGCGGATCCGGGGGTCCCCGCCCGCCGCCAGGTAGCGCAGGACGGTGTCGGTGCCGCCGTTCCGGACGCGGGCGAAGAACTCCGTCCGGTGGTCGCGCAGCCGCCAGGGCAGCCCCCTCCCGCCGGTGCGCCAGATCCCGGCCACCCGGAAGCACCCGTGGCTCCGGCCGCCGAGCGCTCGCAGCGCCGACTCCCGGGCGTACTCCGCGTCGGTGTGCGGTCCGGCGAGCCGCCCGTCGCGCAGGGAGACGAGGTGCCACGCGCCGCCGCATCGCACCCGGACCGGCTCCGGCGGCTCCCAGGGCGGCGGCCCCACCGGGCCGTCGGCGGGCGGCAGGGCCGGGGCCAGCGCCGCCCGGACCACGGGGTGCAGGTGGTCCGGCGGCAGGCCGATCCGGACCGCGTGGAGGTCGTCGGGCACCCGCCGGGCTCCTGCGCCCGGGTGCGGGCCGGACCCTCCCCGGCCCGGGGAGGCCGCCCACTCGGAGCGGGCGGCGGGGTCGCCCCCG
This sequence comes from Nocardiopsis sp. MT53, assembly GCF_019598965.1. Classification (NCBI taxonomy): domain Bacteria; kingdom Bacillati; phylum Actinomycetota; class Actinomycetes; order Streptosporangiales; family Nocardiopsidaceae; genus Nocardiopsis; species Nocardiopsis sp. MT53. Next base: position 2,676,037 of record NZ_CP080599.1, read on the forward strand.
GGGCCGGGGTCCTCGGAGGGGAGCAGGTGGGGGCCGCGCACGGAGCCGTCGGGGTTCAGGAACGGGGCGCGCTCGGCGCTCCCGCCCCACCGTTCGCGGGTCTCGTGGACGTACCGGGCGTCCCACAGGTACCGCTTCCCCTCCCACGGCTCCACGTACCGGCGGATGCCGCGCCCGTAGGCGCCCCGGTCACCGGTGAGGGGCCCGTCGGCGACCTCCAGCACGAGCCGGTGACCGGGCGCGCCCAGGGGAGCGGGGGACAGGACGGCCAGCCGCAGCCCGGGCCCGGGACGGGACAGCGTCACGGCGGCGGAGGCCCGCAGCTCCGGCCGGTCCCGGACCGGGGCGCGGGGGAAGTGCCAGCGGACCAGGTCCGGGACGAGGTGGCGCAGGTCGTCCAGGAGGGCGTCGGCAACCTGCGCGCCGTGCTCGCCGCGGACCCGGTCGGGGTCGATCCGGACGTCGACCCCGGCGGCCTCGCAGGCGCCGCGCCAGTCCCCGGCCAGACGGCGCTCGGTGGCGCGCTCGATCATCTCCCGCGTCACCGAGAAGCGGCGGTGCCGCGCCAGGTGGTTCGCGCGGTCGGACCGGCTCACGGGTCCCTCCTCGGCCGGGGGAGTCCTCTTCCGGGGGCGGCCGGCCCCTCCGGCCCGCGCAGCTCCTCCAGCAGTTCCCACCAGCGTTCCGGGTCGGCGGGCACGCGGTGGCCCGACACCGACTCCAGCTCCGATCGCAGGTCCAGGGGACGGGAGCGGTCGTAGGCGATGGCCCGGGTGCGGGCCCCGGCGGCGATCAGCGCCCGGACCAGGGACGGGTCCCCGCCGTAGCGGAGCGCCCGGTGGACCGGGGTCGAGCGCAGCCCGTTCTCCGCGTCCACGTCGAGCCCGGCCTCCAGCAGACGCGGCAGCAGCACCGTGTGATCGAGGTGGTACAGCTCGTGGAGCAGGGTGTTGAGCTCGCCGTCGCGGACGCGAGGGTCGCCGCCGGTGTCCAGGTAGTCGACCAGGGCGCCGGTGTCGCCGTGCCGGATCCGCTCGAAGAGCTCGGCCCGCCGGGCGTGCAGACCCTTGGGCAGCCACCCCCGTCCGGTACGCCAGGACTCGGCGGCGCGGAAGCAGGGGCTGACGGTGCCGCCCAGGGCCGACAGCGCCCGCTCCCGGGCCTGCTCCTCCCCGGTGTGCGGGGTGACCAGGCGCCCGTCCCGCAGGGAGAGGGTGTGCCACTCCTTTCCACAGCGCGCCCGGACCGGTGCGACGGGTTCCCACGGGGGCGGACCGACGGGTCCGTCGGCGGGCGGCCGGGCCGGGGCGAGCGCCTCCCTGAGGAGGGGGTGCAGGTGGTCGGGGGACAGCCCGTCCCGGACCGCGTCGACGTCCTCCGGCCGGGCCCAGCAAGCCCTGGGCAGGGACAGTGCCGGATCCGGCTCCGCGCCCCCGTACGGGGTCATGGCCACCCGGACCCGGTGTCCGTCGTACCGGACGGTGATCCTGAGGTGGTACGAGTCGGGGAACCCGGCGGCCGCCCCGTACCCGAGGGCGGCCAGGCCGCCGAGCTCCGCCCGCCACCGTCCCGCGGACACGGGTACCCGCTCCAGGACCCGGACCGTCCCCTCATCGGCGGCCTCGACCCCGGCGGCGCGCAGCGCCTCGGCGACCCGTCCGGTCTGGTGGAGGTGGTCGATCCATTCGGTGCGGGCGGCGGGGTCGCCGGGGCCGGGGTCGGCGGTGGGGAGCTCGGCCACGGTGCAGGGGGTGCCGTCGGGGTTCAGGAAGGGGGCGCGGTCGGGGCCGCCGCCCCAGCGCTCGCGGGTCTCGTGCACGTGCCGGACGTCCCACAGGTACCGCGACGAGGACCACAGCTGCGGTTCGTACAGCCGGGTCCGCCCGGGGGACGTGTCGAGGGTCAGTTCCTCGTGGGCCGTCAGCCCCAGCACGAGGCGCTGCGACCAGGGACCCCCCTCGTACCGGCTCGTGCGCCGCCGGGGGGAGCGGACCGTCAGCCACGGGCCCCGGTCGCCCCCGGGGCGGGACAGCACCGGGAACAGGTGCTCCTCCACCCCGGTCCGGTCGTCGGCCTGCCGGGGGTGGTGCCAGCGGACCAGGTCGGGCACGAGGTGGCGCAGGTCGTCCAGGAGGGCGTCGGCGAACTCCGCGCCGTGCTCTCGGCGCGCCTGCTCCGGGTCGAGGCGCACGTCGATGCCCGCGGCCTCGCAGGCGCCGCGCCAGTCTCCGGCCAGGCGGCGCTCGGTGGCGCGCCCGATCATCTCCCGCGGCACCGCGAAGCGGCGGATCCGCATCAGCGCGCCCGCCCGCTCCGGGCGGTGCGACGCGGAGGACGGGCGGCGGGGGACGGTCACAGCAGTTCCCTCAGCGCTTGGGCCCTGGCCGGGTGGGTCGAGGCCGCCCGCTCCTCGACGAGGTCGTCCAGGTCCCGCAGGCCGGGGCCGTCGTCCTCTTCGGGCGCGATGCCCTCGGTGCGCGCGCCCGCGTCCAGGAGCGCCCGCAGCAGCGAGAGCACTCCGCCGGAGCACACGGCCGTGCCCAGCGGGGTGAACCCCTCGTCGTTCACGGCGTCGAGGTCGAGTCCCGCGTCGAGCAGCGCCCGCAGCAGGGGAACCCCGTCCCCGGGGCCGTCCGCGCCCGACGGTCCGGGCACGGGGGCCCTATGGTCCAGCAGGTGCAGGAGGTGCAGCAGGGTGTCCCCCTGCCCGCCGCGGATCCGGGGGTCCCCGCCCGAGGCGAGGTAGGCCACGACGGCGTCGGTGTCGCCGCTGCGGATCCGCCTGAACAGGTCCACCCGCATCAGGCGCAGCGCCTTGGGCAGCCGCCCGTACCCGGTCTCCCACGCCCGCAGGACCGGGAGGCAGCCCGGCACCGGCCCGCCCAGCGCGCCCAGCACGGTCTCCCGGGCCAGGTCCTCGTCCCGGTGCGGAACGTTGAGGCGGCCGCCGGAGAGCTCGACGGTGTGCCACTCCCCGCCGCAGCGGACCCGGAACGGTTCCAGCGGTGCCCACGGGGGCGGGCCGACGGGTCCGTCGGCGGGCGGCCGGGCCGGGGCGAGCGCCTCCCTGAGGAGGGGGTGCAGGTGGTCGGGGGACAGCCCGTCCCGGAGGACGTCCAGGTCCGGGGGCCTCTTCCACAGCGCCTCGGGCAGCAGCGGGGCGTCGTCCGTCCGGTCCAGGTGTCCGAGCCGGATGCGGTCCCCGTCGCGGCGCACCTCCAACCGGGGCGAGTCCCAGTCCTCGCGCAGGCGGACGCAGGCCCGTTCCGGGCCGCCCGCCGCGGTCAGCCGGGAGAACCCGGCGGACAGGAGCGCCGGGGACAGGAACGCGAGGTCGGGCACGGTCCCCCCGGGGAAGTCCCCCGGATCGCACACGATCCCGGCGGCGGCGAAGGCCTCGGCCATCCGTCCGGTCCGGTGGAGGTGGTCGATCCATTCGGTGCGGGCGGCGGGGTCGCCGGGGCCGGGGTCGGCGGTGGGGAGCTCGGCCACGGTGCGGGGGGTGCCGTCGGGGTTCAGGAACGGGGCGCGTTCGGCGCTCCCGCCCCACCGTTCGCGGGTCTCGTGGACGTACCGGGCGTCCCACAGGTGCCGTGACACCTGTCGGAGGACCTCCTCCCCGCGGCCGCGGTCCGGCTCGGCATCGGTGTCCACGTCCAGGATGACGCCCTCCGGCGTGCCGGCGTCGTCCCACCGGAGCCGGGCCGTGATCCGTGGGCCCCGGCCGTCGCCGTGCCGGGAGAGCTCGAAGCCGTCCGCGGGGACCAGCGCGGCGGGTGAGTACAGGGCCCGCGGGAAGTGCCAGCGCAGCAGGTCGGGGACGAGATGGAGCAGATCCTCTTGGACCGCGTCCGCCGCCTCCGCGCCCTGGTCCCGGCGCACGCGGTCCAGGTCGATCCACACGTCGACCCCGGCGGCCTCGCAGGCGCCCTCCCAGTCACCGTCGAGGCGGCACTCGGTGGCGCGCTCGATCATCGTCCACGGCACCGGATGGCGGCGGAGGTACCGCGGCAGGTCGGTCCGCCCCCCGGTCCGCGCGTTCCCCGCTGTGTTCTGTGGTCCGGCGTTCATTCCTCTTCCTCTCCTTCGCCGATGAGCGCCTGCCAGGCCGGGTCGGAGCCGTCGGCCTCCCAGCGCACGTCGACGGCGTCCTCGAACGTCTCGCCGTGCCGGTCGTCGCCGCCGATGTCCTCCGTCCGCGCGCCCGCCTCCAGCAGCGCCCGGGCCAGGTCCGGCGGACCGCCCAGCCGGGTGGTGCGGAACAGCGGGGTCTGCTCCTCGCCGTCCCGGGCGTCGACCTCCGCTCCGGCGGCCAGTAGGCGCGGCAGCAGGGCCTCGTGGTCGAGCAGGTGCAGGTAGTGCAGCAGGGACCGGCCGCCCCGGTCGCGGACCCGCGGGTCGCCGCCCGCGTCCAGGTAGGCGAGCAGCGCGTCGGTGTCCCCCTGCTTTACCCGGTCGAACAGGTCGTCGCGCAGGCGGGCCAGCGCCCGGGGCAGGCGGCCCCGGCCGGTGGTCCACGCCTCGCGGGCCCCGTGGCAGCCGGTCGCCGCTCCGCCCAGGGCGCGCAGCGCGGCCTCGCGTTCCTGTTCCTGATCCGTGTGCGGGACGGCCAGGCGGCCGTCGGCGTGGGAGAGGGTGTGCCACGCGCCGTTGCAGCGCACCCGCACCGGTCCGGGGGAGAGGGGCGGGGGAGGGCCGACCGGGCCCTCGGCCGGCGGACGGGCTGGGGCCAGCGCCTCGCGGACCAGGGGGTGGAGCTCGTCGGGGGACAGGCCGTCGCGGACCACGTCCACGTCGACCGGGGGCAGGCGGCACACCTCGGGGAGGATCGCCCCGCCGCCGTCCTTATCCCAGGACCTCCACGCCTCCAGGCGGAACGACGTGGACCCGTCGGGGGAGCGCTCGACCACGAAGCGGCCGTCCGCGTCGTAGGGGAACCAGTGCACGGTCCCGAGCCCGGCCTCCGCCAGCCGTTCGACCTCGCCGGCCAGCCGGGACACGGCCAGGGGCGTGTAGGAGAGCGCTTCGACCGGGTCCACCGGGCCGGTGTACTCCCTCTCCACGGGGGCGGGGTCGAACACGATCCCGGCGGCGGCGAAGGCCTCGGCCACCCGTCCGGCGCGGTGCAGGCCGTCGATCCATTCGGTGCGGGCGGCCCGGTCGCCGGGGCCGGGGTCGGCGGCGGGCGGTTCGCCGGGGGTGCGGGGGGTGCCGTCGGGGTTCAGGAAGGGGGCGCGTTCGGCGCTCCCGCCCCATCGTTCGCGGGCCTCGTGCACGTGCCTGATGTCCCACAGGTACCGGGAGGTCTCCCACACGTGCGGGAGGTTCTCCCAGTGGTTCACCCGCATGGCGGACTCGCAGCGCTCCAGCAGGACGTCCGACCAGGAGTGCCCGACGACCTTCAGGACCAGGCGGCGGTGGCCGTAGGTGTGCGGGTCGGTCCGGTGGACCGACAGCCAGGGGCCGTCCGCTCCGCCGGGCTGGGACAGCAGCAGCCGCTGGCCGGGCAGCAGCCGGCCGTCGCCGTGCCAGAACCGGGGGAAGTGCCAGCGGAGCAGGTCGGGCACCAGGTGGTGGAGGTCGTCCAAGAGCCGGTCGGTGAACTCCGCGCCGTGTTCGCGCCGCAGCGCCCGCAGGTCGAGGTCGACCGCCACGTCGGCTGCGGCGCAGGCACCGAGCCAGTCCCCGGCCAGGCGGCGCTCGGCGGCGCGCTCGATCATGGTGCGCGGGACGCCGAATCGGCGGCCCTTGCGCAGCCCGGCGGCGCGCATCGGCCGATGCGCCTTCGAGGGGTTCACGCGGCGTTCTCCTTCACCGATCCGGACCTTTCCGGCACAGCTTTCCAGAAGCCCCGGACGCACCGTACGGGGAGGCGGCCCCCGGAGGGTGCCGGGCCCGGTTCACGGCGCTCCGTTCGCGGCCTGCTCCAGGTCGCGCAGCAGTTCGGTCCACGGCCCGGGGTCGGTGTACCGGCCCGCCTTCACACCCCGGTCGACGACGGAGGCCAGCGACAGCCGCCCCCGCGCCGGCGTGCCGAGCCCGTCGGTGCGGGCGCCCGCGGCGACCAGCGCCCGGACCAGCGCGGCGTCCCCGTCGTACCGGGCCGCGTTGTACAGCGGGGTGATCCCGGGCCGGGCCTCGGCGTCCACGTCGAGGCCCGCCGCCAGGAGCCGGGGCAGCAGCACCGCGTGGTCCACCAGGGAGAGGCGGTGCAGCAGGGTCTCCCCCTCGTCGTTGCGGACCTGCGGGTCCCCGCCCGCCGCCAGATAGCGCAGGACCGCGTCGGTGTCGCCGTGCCGGACGCGCTCGAACAGTTCCGTCCGGTGGGCGCGCAGCTCACGGGGCAGCCGGCCCCGGGCGGTACGCCAGGCGTCGGACACCTCGAAGCACCCGCGGCGGCGCCCGCCGAAGGCGCGCAGCGCCTCCTCGCGTTCGTGCTCCCGCTCGGTGTGCGGTCCCCGCAGCCGGCCGTCCCTCAGGGTGACCAGGTGCCCCACTCCGCCGCAGTCGACCCACACCGGCGGCGGGGGCTCCCAGGGCGGCGGGCCGACGGGGCCGTCCCCGGTCCGGGCCGGGGCGAGGGCGGCGCGGACGGCCGGGTGCAGGTGGTCGGGGGACCCGCCCCTCAGGACCGTGACGAGGTCGCGGGGCAGCCACCCGGGGACTCCGGCCGCGGCGGCCGCCGCGGCCGCGCCGCTGTTCCGCCCGGTCTGCCTCAGGGTGACGACCCACTCGGACCGGACGGCGGGATCGGCGCCGGGCCCCGGGTCCGCGCGGGGGAGGAGCCCCCTGGCGCGCGGGGTGCCGTCGGGCTCCAGGAAGGGGGCGCGCTCTGCGCTCCCGCCCCAGCGCTCGCGGGCCTCATGCACGTACCGGTCGTCCCACAGGTACCTCTCCTCCTCCCAGGAGAGGACACCGCCCTCGTCGTAGTACCGCTGCACGGGACTTCGGTCGAGGTCGGCCAAGGCGGCCGGGTCCAACAGGTCCAGGGCCAGGCGCTGCGGCGCCATGTGCCCGCTCCTGGGGGCGAGCACGACCAGCCGTGGACCCGGACCGCCGCCGGGGCGGGACAGGACCACCGCGGAGGAGGGGCTCAGCTCCGCCCGGCCGGGGAAGGCGGACCGGGGGAAGTGCCAGCGGACCAGGTCGGGCACCAGGTGGTGGAGGTCGTCCAGGAGGGCGTCGGCGAGCTCCGCGCCGTGCTCCCGGCTGGCCCGGCCGGGGTCGAGGCGGACGTCCATCCGGGCGGCCGCGCAGGCACCGCGCCAGTCCCCGGCCAGGCGGCGCTCGGCGGCGCGCCCGATCATGGTGCGCGGCACGGCGAGCCCCGGGGCGGCGGCCACCACCAGGTCCCTCACCCAGGACGGGTCGCGGTACGGCACGGACATCGGTCCTCCGGCTTCTCGGACTCCTCCGGCCCCTGGGATTCCTCTGCCCCTCCGGCGGTTCGGACCCTCCGGTGCGGCCCTTTGAACGGCTCGGACCTGTCGGCCGGGCCGGTCCGCCGATCCCCCGGTTTCCCGGACGCGGTCCGGTCCGCGGCGGTAGCCTCCCCGGGACGGTGACACCCGGACCGGGAAGGCCTGTGATGGCGCGGGAGATCGAGACGAAGTACCGGGTGCGCGACCCCGACGCCCTGCTCGCCGCGCTGGCGGCCGCCGGTGTCGAGCTCGGCGCCCCGGCCCGCCAGGACGACCAGGCCTACGCCCCCCGGGGCTGGGACCCGTCCCAGGGGAAGGCCGGGTTCACCTTCGCCCGCCTGCGCACCCAGGGCCGGACGCACACCGTCACGACCAAGACCCCCGTGGCGAACGCCATGGAGTGCGTCGAGCACGAGACGGCCGTCGCCGACCGGGAGGCGATGCACGGTGTGCTGACGGCGCTCGGCTACGTCCCGAGCGTGCGCATCGTCAAGACCCGCCGCACCGGGACCGCAGGGCCGATCGGCGTGTGCGTCGACGAGATGGCGGGGGCCGGGGTGTTCCTGGAACTGGAGCTGGTGGTCGACGACGACCGCGACGGGCGGGCCGCCCAGGCCGGGCTCGACGCCTGGGCCCGCGGCCTGGGCGTGGAGCTGGAGCGCACCACCGACACCTACGACACCCTGGCCCGCCGGACCCCGGTCTGAGCCGGACCCGGGCCCGGGCCGCGGCCCGGGCGGCGCGGTCCCGCGGGCGCCGTCAGCGGAGCCCGGCCGCCACCGGAAGGTGGTCGCTCCCGGTGGCCGGCAGCACCCACGAGCCCTCCGCCTCGACGCCCCGGACCAGGATGTGGTCGATCCGCGCCACCGGGAACGCCGCGGGCCAGCTGAACCCGAAGCCGTCCCCGGCCGTGTCCTGGACCGGCTCCAGGAGCGCGGTGATACCGGACAGCGCGCGGTCGTCCACGGTGCCGTTGAGGTCGCCGAGCAGCACCACCCGCTCGCCGGGCTCGGCGGCGAGGGCCTCGGCGAGCGCCTGCGCGTTGCGGTCCCGGCTGTCCGTCCAGAACCCGGTCCGGGGCGTCAGCCGCACGGACCCCAGGTGGGCCACGTACACCTCCAGCGGCCCCCGGTCCGTGGCGACCGTGGTGCGCAGCGCGCGGTTGTACGCCATCGTGACCTCGTCGGGTTTGGCCTCCCCCAGCGGCCCGGCGTCCATCGCGGTGTCGACCGGGCGGGTGTCGGACAGCGGCAGCCTGCTCCACACCCCGACCGTGCCCAGCACGGCGTGGTACGGGTACTCGTCGGCCAGCTCCTCCTCGTACACGCCCCCGGCCGGCCCGGTCAGCTCCACCAGGGCCAGCACGTCCGCGCCGGAGGCGGCCAGGTCCCGGGCGGTGCCGGCCGGGTCGGGGTTGTCGGCGCCGACGTTGTGGCTCACCACGGTGAGGTCGCCGCCCTCCTGCGCCCTGTCGCCGGGCAGCCCGCCGAAGAGGTTCAGCCACACCGCGACCGGGAGCAGCAGCGCGACCGCGGCGGAGGCGGAGCGGCGCCACAGCGCCGCGGCCAGCAGCACGGGGACCGGCAGGCCGAGCCACGGCAGGAAGCTCTCGACCAGGCTGCCCAGGCCCCCGATCCGGTTGGGGACGTGCGCGTGGAACAGCAGGAGCAGGCCGAGGGCGAGCGCGGAGGCCGCGAGCACCGGGCCGCGCCGCCACGGCGCCGGGGCCAGGAGGCCGCGGAACGCCCGGAGCGCGCCCGCGCTCCGGCCGCCGCCGTCCCTCGGGGCGTCCGTGTCCGGGGCGCCCGCGGCCGGGGTGTCCGACCGCGCGGCGTCCGCGCGTGCCGGTTCGTGTTCGATGTCGTTCACCGCTGCATCCTCGGGTCCTGGGCGGGGTCGGCGTACATGTCCGGGCGGCCGCGGCCGGCGGCCTCGGGGTGCGGCTCATAGTGCCAGGCCCCGTTCCGGTGGACCCGGCACGGTCCGTGCCCCACGCCGTGCCCGGACGGCCGGGCCGTCGCCGCCGAGGGGCCCGGCCGGAGACGGCCCGGCCGAAGCCGGGCGGGTCCGGGGGGCGCTGTCCGTGTTCGGGCCATGCCCCGAGTCAAGGCGGTGCGGTGTCGCCGGCGCGTATGCGGTTCCGGATACGCCGACGATATGCTCCGGCTCCTAACCTGGGGACATGCGAGTCTTGGTCGTCGAGGACGAGCCCTACCTGGCGGAGGCCATCCGCGACGGTCTGCGCCTGGCGGCGATCGCCGCGGACGTCGCCGGCGACGGCGACACGGCCCTGGAGCTGCTGGACGTCAACGCCTACGACATCGCCGTCCTGGACCGGGACGTCCCCGGGCCGTCCGGCGACGAGGTCGCCCGGCACATCGTCGCCTCCGGCAGCGGCATGCCGATCCTGATGCTCACCGCCGCCGACCGCCTCGACGACAAGGCCTCGGGGTTCGGGCTCGGCGCCGACGACTACCTGACGAAGCCGTTCGAAATGCGCGAGCTCGTGCTCCGCCTCAGGGCGCTCGACCGCAGGCGCGCCCACAGCAGGCCGCCGGTGCGGGAGATCGCGGGGCTGCGCCTGGACCCGTTCCGCCGCGAGGTCCACCGGGACGGCCACTACGTGGCGCTCACCCGCAAGCAGTTCGCGGTCCTCGACGTCCTCATGGCGGCGGAGGGCGGGGTCGTCAGCGCCGAGGCGCTGCTGGAGCGGGCGTGGGACGAGAACGCCGACCCGTTCACCAACGCGGTGCGCATCACGGTCTCGGCGCTGCGCAAGCGCCTGGGGGAGCCCTGGGTCATCGCCACCGTGCCGGGGGTGGGGTACCGCATCGACACGGGGACCGGGGGAGGGGACCGGGGCGCGGACCGGGGAGGCGGTGCGGAAGTCGGCGGGGGAGGGGCCCGTGGATAGGGCGCCGGGGCCGAGCGTCCGGCTCAGGCTCACCCTCACCTACGCCGGGTTCCTCATGGTCGCGGGCGCCCTGCTGCTCGCCACCGTGTGGGGGTTCCTGTTGCGCGACGTGCAGGTGGTGTCGCACGGGCCGGGCGACTTCACGCCCGTCAGCGCCGTGCTCCTGCGCTCCTACCTGCCGGCGACGGTCGGGGTGATGGCGTTCCTGCTGGTGTTCGGCCTGGTGGGAGGGTGGATCCTGGCCGGGCGCATGCTGGCGCCGCTGAGGCGGATCACCGACGCCACCCGGCTGGCGTCGGCCGGGTCGCTCTCCCACCGGATCCGGTTGCCGGGACGCGCGGACGAGTTCCGCGAACTCGCCGACGCCTTCGACTCCATGCTCGCGCGGATCGAGGCGCACGTCGCCGAGCAGCAGAGGTTCGCGGCCAACGCCTCGCACGAGCTGCGCACCCCGCTGGCGATCTCCAAGGCGCTCCTGGACGTGGCGCGCACCGACCCCGGCCGCGACCCCGGTGAGCTCGTCGACCGCCTCCACGTCGTCAACACCCGGGCGATCGACCTCACCGAGGCGCTGCTCGTGCTCGGCCGCGCCGACCGGCGGGCCTTCGCGCGGGAGCGGGTCGACCTGTCCCTGGTGGCGGAGGAGGCCGCCGAGACCCTGCTGCCCCTGGCGGAGAAGCGCAGGGTCTCCTTGGAGACCGACGGGGACATCGCCCCCGTGCTCGGCTCGCCCGCGCTCCTGCTGCTGCTGACCACGAACCTCGTCCAGAACGCGATCGTCCACAACCTCCCGGAGCACGGCGAGGTGCGGGTCCGCGCCGGGGCGAGTGCCGGGGGAGGGGTGGTGCTGACCGTCGAGAACACCGGCGATCGGCTCGCCCCGGAGCTGGTCGCGACCCTCACCGAGCCGTTCCGCCGGGGGACCGAGCGCGTTCACACCGACCACGCGGGTGTCGGGCTGGGGCTGGCCATCGTCCAGAGCATCGCCCGGGCGCACGACGGGGCGCTCACCCTCACGGCGCGGCCCGCGGGTGGCCTCCGCGCGGTCGTGGAATTCCCGGCGGAGGCCCGGCCCGGCTCCTGACGGGGGCCGGGCCGCAGGAGGGCGCGGCCCTCACTCCACGCGGGGGGCGGCGTCGCAGAGCAGGTCCAGCGCCGCCTGGGTGCGGCCCGCCTCGTCGAGCGTCTCCTGGACGTCCGGCTCCGCGGGCTTCACCTCGACCTCGAGGACGAGGTTGTCCATGCGGTGGAGGGCGTGGCCGGAGCCGTCCCGGGTGCCGGTGAGCGGGAACCCGACGCCCGGGCAGTCCGGCGACTCGGAGCCGTCCGACTCCGGGCGGGAGGAGTAGTAGTAGGCCTGGGCGGCCTCGGTGCCGTTCTCCTTGCTGAGCCCGTCGACCTCGCTGGTGAAGACGATGACGCGCAGGTCCACCTCGTGGCCGGAGGCGGCCCCCCACCCGGGGTGGACCACGCACTCCAGGCCCTCGGCACCGTACGCGTAGGAATGGTCCGCTTCGAAGATCTCCAGGTTCTCGCCGTTCCCGGCGATCTCGCTCGCGGCCTCGGTGTCCAGGACCGCGCAGGGGTCCTGCGGGGCGGAGTAGACGTCCTCCGGGCCGAACCAGCCGAGGTAGTAGGCGCCGCCGAACCCGATACCGGCCGTGGCGAGGAGGAGGAGCGTGCCGCAGCCGCAGCCGATCCAGGCGAGGGTCTTACCGACCGAGCTCTTCTTGGCGGGCGGCTGCCCGGGGTGGGGCTGCCCGGGGTGGCCCGGGGGAGGTCCCCCCTGCGGCTGCCCGGGGGGAGGGCCGGGGGGAGGGCCGGCGGGGGGTTGCGGGCCGGAGGGCCGGGGAGAGCGGGGGTCCTGCGGCCGAGGGGCGCCGTGTTCGTGCATGTGCGTACTTTAGCCAGGGCCGAGGGCGGTGGCCGGGGCCGTGTACGGCCTGTTCCGGCCACCGCAGCGTTCGGCGCACGCGGCACGCCTGTTCCCGAGCGCGGGAGCCCCCGGCCGGACGGCCGGGGGCGGGGGCGGGGTCAGACGGCCGGTTCGGCCGCGCCGTGTGCGGTGGGCCGCACCCGGCGCAGCAGGGCCACGGCCAGGACCGAGCCGACCGCCAGCGCCACCGCCCCCGCCACGGCTGCGGTGCGCATGCTGTCGGCGAACGCCTCCTGGGCGGCCTGTAGCACCGCGGCCGCCTGCGGACCGGTCAGCAGCTCGGACGCGGCCACGGCCCCGCCGATGGTGGCGCCCGCGTCCTGGGCCGCCCCGGCCGGCAGGCCCGGCGGCAGGGCGCCCTCCATCGAGGTGCGGTAGACGGCCGCGCCGATGCTGCCCAGCACGGCGATGCCCAGCGCGCCCCCCAGTTCGTTCCCGGTCTCCGACAGCGCCGAGGCCGCGCCCGCCCGCTCGGGCGGGGCCGCGCCGACGACGATGTCGGTGCCCAGCGCGCTCGCCGGCGCCAGGCCCACGGCGAACACCGCCGTCCCCGCCACCACCGCCGTCAGCCCCGCGGCCCCGTCGGCCGAGGCCAGGACCGCGAATCCGACGGCGGCCACGGCCAGGCCCGCGCCCATGACGAAGGCGGGCCGGATCCGGCGGGCGGCGACGGTGGCCAGGACCGTTCCCACGAGCATGGTGCCCACCATGGGCAGGGTCCACAGGCCCGCCCGGAACGGGGACATGTCCAGCACCATCTGGAGGTATTGGGCGACGAACAGGTTGATGCCCATCATCAGGCAGCTGCCCAGCGTCATCACGCCGATCGAGGTGGAGAAGGACCGGTCGGCGAACAGGCCGAGGTCCACCATGGGGCGTTCCAGCGTGCGCTGGCGGCGCACGAACACCGCGCCCACGGCCAGGCCCGCCGCGACCGCCAGCGCGGCCGTCCAGCCCGGGCCGTGGGCCGCCGCGTCCTTGATCCCGTAGACGACGGCCAGGACCGCGGTCAGCGACAGCAGCGCGCTGAGCGGGTCGGCCGGTCCGGGGTCGGAGGCGCGGTACTCGGGCAGCAGGACGGGGCCCAGCACGAGGAGCAGGCCCATGACCGGCACCGCCAGCAGGAACACCGAGCCCCACCAGAAGTGCTCCAGCAGCGCGCCCCCGGCCAGCGGGCCGATCGCGCCGCCCACCATGAAACCGGCCATCCACACCCCGATCGCCGCGGAGCGCTGGGCGGGGTCCTGGAACATGGTGCGGATCAGCGCCAGTGTGGACGGCATGAGGGTGGCGCCCGCCACGCCCAGGACGGCGCGGGCGGCGATGAGCGTGGCCGCGGTGGGCGCGTAGGCGGCCAGGATCGAGGCCGCGGCGAACACCACGGCCCCGGTCAGGAGGAGTCGGCGCCGCCCGATGCGGTCGCCCAGCGCGCCCATGGTGATGAGGAACCCGGCGATGAGGAAGCCGTAGACGTCGGTGATCCACAGCAGTTGGGCGGCGCTGGGGCGCAGGTCGGCGCTCAGGTGGGGGACGGCCAGGTGCAGGACCGTCAGGTCCATGGTGAGGAGCATGGTGGGCAGGGACAGGACGGCCAGTCCGGTCCACTCGCGTACGCCGGCCCGGGGCGGTGCCGCCAGGCCGGTCTGGGGGTGGGGCATGTGGGGCTCCTCTGGAGGCGGTGGGTCCTACCGGGAAGCATCAGGCCTCAACATTGATTGAGGTCAAGTGGATGCCGCCCTCCCCGCGGTCGGGGCTCCGGGCGCCCCGCGCCGTCCACCGCTGTGACCTCCCCGGAGACCGCGATGCCGGGGAGGGGCGTGCAGCCCGGCGTGACCGGTATCACGGGCCGCCGGTGGCCGGCGTGTCCCGCAGGGCGTCCAGCTCCTCGAACCAGTAGTCGAAGTAGTTCCCGCAGAACACCGGGCCCGGGGCCGGCGGGAAGCCGCCGAGATGCCGGGTCCGGGCCCCGGCGCGGACCAGCGAGCGGGCCGGCCCGGTCTTGGTGCCCTCCACCGCCGCGTAGTACAGCGGCGTGCGCCCGAGGTCGTCCTCGGTGTCCACGTCGAGTCCCGCCGCGAGCAGGCGAGGCAGCAGCACCTCGTGGTCGAGGAAGCGCAGGTGGTGCAGCAGCGTCCTCCCGGACGCGTCGCGGATCCCCGGCGCCCCGCCCCCGTCCAGGTACCGGACCACGGCGCCGGTGTCCCCGTGCCGCACCCGCTCGAACAGGTCGTCCCGGCGCCGCCGCAGCTCCCGGGGCAGCCGCCCCCTCCCGGACGTCCACGCCTCCGCGACGGCGAAGCACCCGCTGCTGCTCCCGCCGAGCCCCCGCAGGGACTCCTCACGCCGCCACTCCTCGTCGGTGTGCGGGACGTCCAGCCCGCCGTCGGCCGGTGCGACGGCGTGCCACTCGCCCCGGCAGCGGACGCGGACCGGGGTGCGGTCGGCGAAGGCGGGTTCCGGCGGTGCGCCGGGTACGCGGGCCGGGGCGATCGCCTCGCGGACCAGGGGGTGCAGCTCCTCGGGGGACATGCCGTCGCGGAGCACGTCGATGTCCGGCGGCCGCGTCCAGAACGCGTCGGGCAGCACCGGGAGCCCCGCCGAGAAGCCGTCGGCGAACTCCGTGAACGCGACCCGCACGGTGTCCCCGTCCAGCGAGGCCACCAGCGTCGTGTGCGTGTCGACGGGGAGCTGGAAGGCCGGCCCCAGGCCGGTCGCGGCCAGGTGGCGGACCTCCCGGGCCAGCCGGGCGAGCGACAGGGGCAGCCGGGCGGCGACCGCCACCGGATCCATCGCGGGCGGTCCCTCCCCTCCGGGGGCCGCGACCACCTTTTCGGCGAACCCGATCCCCGCGGCGGCGAAGGCCTCGACCACCCGTCCGGCCTGGTGCAGCCCGTCGATCCACTCGGCCCGCGCGACCGGGTCACCCGGCCCGGGGTCCCCGGAGGGCAGGTCCTTCCGCGGGGTGCCGTCGGGGTTCAGGAACGGAACGCGGCGCGCGTCCCCGCCCCAGCGCTCCCGCGCCCGGTCCGTGTGCCGGGAGTCCCACAGGTGCCGCGCGGTCTCCCAGACCTGCGGCAGCCCCCGCCAGTGGCCGGTGAGGGACGACTCGGCGGTGCGGGTGATGAACGGCCGCCCCTGCGGCGAGTACGCCAGGGCGGGGTCCGGCCGCCGGTCCTGGACGGCGAGCGTGGGCCGCTGGTCCCCGATGATGCGCGCGTCCCGGAGCCCGAGCGTCAGCCACGGCCCCTCGGGGCCGCCGGGGCGGGAGAGCAGGGCGTCGTGCCCGGGGATGATCAGCCCGACCCCCTTCCAGGACCGGGGGAGGTGCAGCCGCGCCAGGTCGGGGACGAGGTGGCGCAGGTCGTCCAGCAGCCGTTCGGTGAACTCGGAGCCGTGGGCCCGCCGCAGCGAGCCCGGGTCCAGGTCCACGTGCACTCCGGCGGCCGCGCAGGCACCGCGCCAGTCCCCGGCCAGCCGGCGTTCCTCCGCCCGTTCGATCGCCTCGCGCGGGACTCCGTACAGGCGGCCCTTGCGGAGTCCTGCCGCGCGCCACGGCTCGTGCGACGCCGACGGGCGCCGGTGTCGGGAAGGAAAGGTCTTCATGGCGGCCTCCAATGGCGGGGGGTTCGCTCCCCCCGGGAGACGCTCCCGGCGCCCGTCCGGTTCTCCGACCACCAGCCCCGGGCTCACCCCCAGGAGCCGGCGTCGCGCATGGGCGACGCCGGTACCCGTCTCCGTGCTCACGGGTCCGCCGGCGGGCCGCCCTCCTCACGCAGGGCCGCCAGGGCGCCCTGCTGTTCCGCCTCTATACGTGCGGTATCGGCGGCAGCGATCGTGTTCGCCTCAGGGGAGAGGAACCACGGGTCGAGCCGTTCGACCTCCGTCAGGATCTCCAGCCAATGGCGAGCCTTCACCCGCTACCGTCCTTTCCGTGCTCAAGGGCACCCTGTTCGTGACAGGGGCCTTGTCGCGATACCTGTCGCTCCACCGGTCGGGCATGCCGCCCGCGGCCAGGATCACCGCCCGCCGCGCAGCATAAGGGCGCCCGTACGCCCGGCTCAGGCGAACGGGGAAACCGGTCCGTGAGAGGTCTCCGCGGCCGCTTCCAGGAGACGCCTCCGGAGGGAGGTGTTCACGGCCTCCGTCCTGTTCAGCCGGGGGTCATGCCCAGTCCGGCCACTGCACCGGGCCGTGCGTCGCTCCGCCTTCCATGTCCAGCAGGGTCTTCTTCAGGTCGGGGTCGGCGTTCCACCTGCCGATGCGGTCCAGCGGGATCTCTCCGCTGAGGTCCTCGGCGCGGAAGTCCGCGCTGGCGGCGAGCAGGCGGGGGAGCAGCACCGCGTGGTCCAGCAGGGCAAGGTGGTGCTGCAGGGTCTGTCCGCCCGCGTTGCGGATGTTCGGGTCCCCGCCCTCGTCCAGGTACTGCAGGACGGCGTCGGTGTCGCCGTGCCCGACCCGCTCGAACAGGTCGTCCCGGCGTTCCCGCAGCGCCCGGGGCAGCCACCCGCCCCCGGTCGCCCAGGTCTCCCGGACGGCGTGACAACCGCTCGCGCGCCCGCCGAATGCCCGCAGGGAGGCCTCCCGGGTCTGCTCCGCTCCGTCGTGCGGGATCTTCAGGCCGGTCCGGGTGGGGGTGACCTCGTGCCATTCGCCCCGGCAGCGGATCCGCACCGGGGAACGGTCGGCGAAGGCGGGCTCCGGCGGCGTGCCGGGGACGTGTTCAGGGGCGATCGCCTCGCGGACCAGGGGGTGCAGCTCCTCGGGGGACATGCCGTCGCGGAGCACGTCGATGTCCGGCGGCCGCGCCCAGCACACCTCCGGAAGCACCGGCGTTTCCTCTGCGGTCTCCATGTCGAACTCGGCGAAACCGGCTCGTACGGTGTCCCCGGTCAGAACGAACAGCAGCCGGTGCTCCCCGCTGTAGGGGATGAAGAACTCGGTTCCCAGGCCCGCCAGGGAGAGCCGACGGAGTTCGCCGGGGATACGGGCGAGGGACAGCGGCAGCCGTGCGGCCGCCGCCACCGGGTCGATGGACCCGGCGCGCGTCTTCGACCACCGGCTTTCCGGTGCCGGCGCCGTCTCGGTGGCGAACTCGATCCCCGCGGCGGCGAACGCCTCGGTCACCTGCCCGGCCTGGTGCAGACCGTCGATCCACTCGGAGCGGGCGGCGGGGTCGGCGGGTTCCGATCCGGGCATCTCCTCCAAGGGGCGCGGGGCGCCGTCGGGGTTCAGGAACGGGGCCCGGTGGGAGCTCCCGCCCCAGCGCTCGCGGGCCTCGTGGACATACCTGATGTCCCACAGGTGCCGGGAGGTCTCCCAGACGTGGGGTATGTGCCCCCAATGGCCGACGGAGGGCGAGACATTGAAGCGCAGGTACGGCAACAGTTTCCCCTGCGGGGTATAGGAGAGCCAGTGCTCGGGCACCGGCCCCTCCGCTCGCAGTCCGAGGACGGGTCCGCGGATCCAGGGGTGGTAGCGGGCCCCTACCCCGAGCGTCAGCCAGGGGTTGTCGGGGCCGCCGGGGCGGGAGAGCAGTGCGGGCTGTTCCGGCAGGAGGAGTCCCAGTCCTTTCCAGGAGCGGGGCATGTGCAGTTTCGCCAGGTCGGGGACGAGGTGGTGGAGGTCGTCGAGCAGCCGTTCGGTGAACTCCGTGCCGTGCTCGTTGCGGATCGCGTCCAGGTCGAGTTCGACGTCGATCCCGGCGGCCGCGCAGGCGCCGCGCCAGTCTCCGGCCAACCGCCGCTCGGTGGCGCGGTCGATCGCCTGGTGTGAGATCCCGTAGCGTCGGCCCTTGCGCAGCCCGGCCGCGCGCCACGGCTCGTGCGAGGCCGACGGGCGCCGGTGTTCGGACGAGGTCTTCACGGCCACCTCCTAGAAGGGCGGGGAGTCACTGAACTCGGAGCCGTCCACACCAACCGGCCGTCCCGGGAACGGCAGCTCGGCCACCGCTCCTGCGGCCAGGAGTGCGCGCCCCACTGCGGTGTTCTCGCCGTTGTCACCGCGCAACCGCCCGCTGACGAAGCGGAGAGCCGCACGGCCATCGAGGTCCTCGGCATTCACATCCGCGCCCGCCTCCAACAGGCGGGGCAGCAGTACTCTGTGGTCCAACAGGGAGAGGTAGTGCAGCAGGGTCTGGCCGCCCGCACTACGAATGTGGGGGTCACCTTCCTCATCGAGATAACGGAGTACGGCGTCGGTGTCTCCGTGCCTCACGTGCTCGAACAGGTTGTCGCGGCGTCGCCGCAGTTCTCGTGGCAGCCGTCCGGCTCCGGTCGCCCAGGTCTCCCGGACGGCGAAGCACCCGCTGCTGCGTCCACCGAGCACTTTCAAGGACGCCTCGCGGAGAATCTCCTCGTCGCTGTGCGGAATCCTGATTCCGGTGCGGGTGGGGGTGACTTCGTGCCATTCGCCCCGGCAGCGGATCCGGGCCGGAGCACGGTCGACGAAGACGGGTGCGGGGGGTTCGCCGGGCGCATGCCCGGGAGCGACTGCGGCTCGTACCAGGGGATGGAGTTCATCGGGGCTCATCCCGTCCCGGAGCACGTCGATGTCGGGCGGACGTGTCCAGCACACTTCGGGCATGGCGGTGATCTCCGACGTGTCAACGTCGAGATCGACGAAGCCCGCCCGCACGACGCCTCCGTCCATCGAGAACACCACCAGGAAGTCCTTGTCGTAGGGGATCTGGAAGCGGTCGCCGAGCCCGGCTGCGGTGAGCCGTCGGAGTTCGCCGGGGATGCGGGCGGGGGAGAAGGGCAGGTGCGCCGCGGCCTCCATCGGTACCGGGCCGGCGTCGAACCGGATCCCTGCGGCGGCGAACGCCTCGACCACCTGCCCGGCCTGGTGCAGGCCGTCGATCCACTCGGCGCGGGCGACCGGGTCTCCGGCCCCGGGATCTTCAGTCGGCAACTCCTCCAGGGCGCGCGGTCCACCGGCGGGGTTCAGGAAGGGGATGCGGCGGGCGTCGCCGCCCCAGCGCTCGCGTGCCTCATGGACGTGCCTGATGTCCCACAGGTGCCGGGACGTCTCCCATACGTGAGGAACACCTTCCCAGTGCGCGGTCGTGGACGACAGGTTGTAGCGGTGGAGTGCAGGATATTCATACCTGCCGGCTTCCAGATAGTGCCCGGGATGGGTCTCGGCCGGCTCAACCGTCAGGGCGGGTCTGCGGCTCCTGCGTGCGTACCAGGGCTCGACCTTGAGCGTCAGCCAGGGGCCGTTGGGGCCGCCGGGGCGGGAGAGCAGTGCGGGCTGCTCCGGCAGGAGGAGTCCCAGTCCTTTCCAGGAGCGGGGCATGTGCAGTTTCGCCAGGTCGGGGACCAGGTGGTGAAGGTCGTCCAGCAGCCGTTCGGTGAACTCCGTGCCGTACTCGTTGCGTACCGCGTCCAGGTCGAGTTCGACGTCGACTCCGGCGGCCGCGCAGGCACCGCGCCAGTCTCCGGCCAGGCGGCGTTCGGTGGCGCGGTCGATCGCCTGGTGTGAGATCCCGTAGCGTCGGCCCTTGCGCAGCCCGGCCGCGCGCCACGGCTCGTGCGAGGCCGACGGGCGCCGGTGTTCGGACGAGGTCTTCACGGCCACCTCTTAGAAGGGCGGATCATCACTGGATCCCGCCGAAGCACGGAGGAGCCATGCCTGGAACTCCTCCGGGTCCTTCGCCACTGCACCGGCGGCCACGAGTGTTTTCCTCGCGACGGTGTCCTCTCGAAGACCACCGGCGACCTGATCGAATACATCGAGAGGCGTACGACCGTCGCGATCCTCGGCGTTCACATCCGCCCCTGCCTCCAACAAGCGCGGCAGCAGTACCTCATGGTTCAGAAAGGCGAGATGGTGCAGTAGCGCCCGGCCCTTCCCATCACGGATGTCGGGGTCGCCTCCCCTGTCGAGGTAGTGAAGCACAGCGTGGGTATCCCTCTGCCTCACCCACCCGAACAGGTCGTCGCGCCGTTTCCGCAGGGCCTGGGGCAACCGTCCTTCGCCGGTGGACCAGGCTTCCCGGACGGCGAAGCAGCCGGTGCTGTTGCCGCCGAGTGCCCGTAGGGACGCTTCGCGGTTCGTCTCCTCGTCGTCGTGCGGGATCCGCAGCCCGACGCGTGACGGGATGACCTCGTGCCATTCGCCCCGGCAGCGCACTCGGACCGGGGAACGGTCGGCGAAGGCGGGTTCCGGCGGTGCGCCGGGGACGTGGTCCGGAGCGATCGCCTCGCGGACCAGGGGGTGGAGTTCGTCGGGTGGCATCCCGTCGCGCAGCACGTCGACGTCCGGCGGCCGCGCCCAGCACACCTCGGACAAGGCCGGTATCCCCGACGCCGTGTCGAGGTCGAATTCGGCGAACTCCACTCGCACGGTGTCCTTCTCCAGGGCAAGGAGGACCGTGGTGAGCTTGTCGTAGGGGATCTGGAAGCGGTCGCCGAGCCCGGCTGCGGTGAGCCGTCGGAGTTCGCCGGGGATACGGGCGGGGGAGAAGGGCAGCCGTGCGGCGACCTCCACCGATACCGGACCGGGGTCGAACCCGATCCCCGCGGCGGCGAACGCCTCGACCACCTGCCCGGCCTGGTGCAGGCCGTCGATCCACTCGGTCCGGGAGGGCCGATCACCGAGTCCGGGATCCTCGACGGGCAGTTCATCCGGGGCGCGTGGGGTACCGTCCGGGTTCAGGAACGGAACACGCTGGGCGTCGCCGCCCCAGCGCTCACGCATCTCGTGGACGTGCCGGGCGTCCCACAGATGCCGGGAGGTCTCCCAGACATGGGGGAGTCCCGCCCAGTGCGCGGTGAAGGACGAGATTTTCCAACGGTCCAGGGCCGGTTGTTCCCGCATCGGATGATGAGGGTTGTAGTCGGGCACGGCGCCCATCCGTCCCACCTTGAGGACGGGTCCGCGGATCCAGGGGTGGTAGCGGGCCCCTACCCCGAGCGTCAGCCAGGGGTTGTCGGGGCCGCCGGGGCGGGAGAGCAGTGCGGGCTGCTCTGGCAGGAGGAGTCCCAGTCCTTTCCAGGAGCGGGGCATGTGCAGTTTCGCCAGGTCGGGGACGAGGTGGTGGAGGTCGTCGAGCAGCCGTTCGGTGAACTCTATGCCGTGCTCGTTGCGGATCGCGTCCAGGTCGAGTTCGACGTCGATCCCGGCGGCCGCGCAGGCGCCGCGCCAGTCTCCGGCCAACCGCCGCTCGGTGGCGCGGTCGATCGCCTGGTGTGAGATCCCGTAGCGTCGGCCCTTGCGCAGCCCGGCCGCGCGCCACGGCTCGTGCGAGGCCGACGGGCGCCGGCGCCCGTCGGCCCCGCTCACCCCTCCTCCAGCAGGCTCTCCCAGTCCTGCCCCGCGATGCCCCTCTCCTCGGAGTCCTCGCCGGAGCGCTGGTCGATCACATCCACCAGGTCGTCGCCGTTCCCGATGTCCTCGGTCCGCGCGCCCGCCTCCACCAGGGCGAGCGCGAGTTCGGCGGTCCCGCTGCCGGCCACCGCGTAGAACAGCGGCGTGCGCTCCTCCGGGTCGGCGGCGTCCAGGTCCGCGCCCGCCTTGAGCAGGCGCGGCAGCACCGCCTCGTGGTCGACCATGGAGAGGTGGTGCAGCAGGGTCCTCCCGTTGCGGTCGCGCAGGTTCGGGTCGCCGCCCGCGTCCAGGTACCGCAGGACCGCGTCGGTGTCGCCGTGCCGGGCCCGCTCGAACAGCTCGTCGCGGGGCTCCCGCAGCCTGCGGGGCAGCCGCCCCTGCCCGGTGCTCCACGCGTCGCGCGCGGCGAAGCAGCCGCCGCTCGCGCCGCCCAGCGCCCGCAGCGCCGTCTCGCGCTCCAGCTCCTCCGCGGTGTGCGGGATGTCCAGGCCGTCGCCGGCGGGGGTCACCGTGTGCCACTCCCCGTCGCGGCAGCGCACCCGGACGGGGCCGAACCCCTCGGGATCGAACCCCGCAGGCCCGGGCCGCCGGTCGGCGGGCGGACGCGCCGGGGCGAGGGCCTCGCGGACCAGCGGGTGCAGCTCCTCGGGGGACATGCCGTCGCGGAGCACGTCGACGTCCGGCGGCCGGGTCCAGCACACCTCCGGGAGCACCGGGGGCTCGTCGTCCTCCCAGAGCAGGTACTCCTCGATCCCCAGCCGCGGGGCGTCCCCCTCCAGGTTCAGGATCACCGACTCGTGGATGGTGAGCGGGATCCGGAACCGCGTGCCGAACCCGGCGTCGGCCAGCCTGCGCGCCTCGCCGAGCAGCCGCGCCGGGGAGAACGGCAGCTGCGCCGCCACCTCCACGGGGTCGGCCGGGTCGCCCCAGTCCAGTTCCGCCGGGGCGGTGTCGAGGACGATCCCCGCGGCCGCGAAGGCCGCGACCGCCTCCCCCGCCTGGTGCAGGCCGTCGATCCACTCGGTCCGGGCCGCGGGGTCGCCGGGCCCGGGGTCCCCCGTCGGGAGCTCCCCGGCGGCGCGGAGCGTCCCGTCGGCGTTCAGGAACGGCGCGCGGTCGGGTCCCCCGCCCCAGCGCTCACGCATCTCGTGGACGTGCCGGGAGTCCCACAGGTGCCGGGAGATCTCCCACACGTGGGCGGCGCCCGACCAGTGCGCCGCGTAGGGGACCCGGTTGGAGCGCGGCAGGAACCCCCGCAGGAACACCTCCTCCACCGCCAGCACCAACCGCTGGTCCCCGTGGATCTTCCAGCCCCGCGGCCGCAGCGTCAGCCACGGCCCCTCGTCCCCGCCCGGGCGCGACAGCAGGACGGCCTGCTTGGGGACCAGCGTGCCCGACCCGCTCCAGAACCGGGGCATGTGCAGCCGCGCCAGGTCCGGGACCAGGTGGTGCAGGTCGTCCAGCAGCCGGTCGGCGAACTCGGAGCCGTGCTGGTCGCGCAGGTCGTCGATCTCGACGTCGAGGAGGGTCTCCACCCCCGCGGCCTCGCAGGCGCCCTCCCAGTCCCCGGCCAGGCGCCGCTCGGTGGCGCGGTCGATCATTTCGCGCGAGATCCCGTAGCGCCGGCCCTTGCGCAGCCCCGCCGCCCGCATCGGCCGGTGGGACACCGAGCGGGAGAGGTCCGAAGGCGTCACCGGTACAGGCTCGCGATCGCGCGCATGTCCTCGTGCACCCGGCGGGCCGGGCGCAGGTGCCCGGCGATCGTCCGCTTGGTGCGGCGCGGCAGGCCCGGACCGAGCCCCGCGTACTCCATGCGGCCGCTGCGGGCCACCGCCTCCGACAGCGCACGCGCGGCCGGGTAGCCGAACCCGGTGTGGCGCACCTCCAGGCGGCGCAGCGGGCTGGCGGGGATCGCCTCGGCCAGCGCCGTCACACCCGCGTCGCCCAGCTCGTTGGACGGCGCGCCCAGCGCCCGCTGCGAGGGCGGGCGGCCCAGGTCGAGCG
Source organism: Nocardiopsis sp. MT53 (assembly GCF_019598965.1). Taxonomy (NCBI): domain Bacteria; kingdom Bacillati; phylum Actinomycetota; class Actinomycetes; order Streptosporangiales; family Nocardiopsidaceae; genus Nocardiopsis; species Nocardiopsis sp. MT53. Next base: position 2,699,642 of record NZ_CP080599.1, read on the forward strand.
CTTCGATGCCGCCCAGCGCCTCGGCCAGGGCGATCGCGCCGTCGGCGCCGATGCCGTTGCCGCCCAGGCCCAGGGTGACCGGCCGGTCCAGCCCGGCGACGGCGGCGGCGATGGTCCGCGCGCCCGCGTCGCCCAGGTGGTTGGCGGGCGCGTACAGCTCCCGCACCCCGGCCTCGCACAGGAACGCGGCCAGCAGGTCCGCGGTGTCCGGGCCCAGCCCGTTGCCGCCCAGGAACAGCCGCTCCAGCGGGGCCTCCCGCCCGGCCAGCGCGTCCAGGAGGGCGCGCAGACCGTCGGCGGTGACCCCGGTGTTCACCAGGTCCAGGGAGCGCAGGCGGCCGTTGGCGGCCAGGGCCCCGGCGACCGCCCGGGCACCTTCGTCGCCCACGGGGTTGCGCTTGAGCCACAGGGCCCGCACGGTGTCGTCCCCGGCGAGCCGGTCGGCCAGGGCGGCGGCGCCGTCCGCGCCGATCCGGTTGCAGCCCAGGTAGAGGGTCTGGAGCCCGTGCCCGTCGGCGAGGGAGCCGGCCAGCACGCGGGCACCCTCGGAGCCGATGGCGTTGGTGCCCAGCAGCAGGTGGGCGGCGTGCGGGGAGGCCGCGGCCGCGGGGATCACCCGCCGCGCCCCGGCCAGGCCCAGGCCCTGCTTGCACAGGTCCACCCGGCCGTCGGGGCGCAGGGTCCCCAGCGGGAAGGTCTCGTCGGCCGTCACGGGGGCCGGGTCGGCCAGCCGGGCCAGCAGCGGCTCCAGGCCGGCGGGGTCCGCCAGAGGCAGGTCGGGGTGCTCGATGGCGGGGCAGCGTACGGGCGTCTTGTCGGTCATCACCATTCCACCGCTCGATCGTGATCGGGCCGGTGGACGGAGCCGACCGGGGCCCCTGCGTGCAAAAGAAGAAGCGGCAGGACCGGTCGGATTCGAACCGACGTCCTCCAACTCGCTGTCCGGCGCGACGACCTCTGCGCTACGGCCCTGCCGAGCAGGCAGTCTAACCACAAATACCGACGTTTCCGGCGCTCTCCCCCTGGTTTTCGGCGTTGCCGCAGGTGGGGGGCGGAGAAAAGGATCGGGGTGACGGGGGCGGCCGGATTCGAACCGGCGTCCTCCCCCATGACGTGTAGGCGCGACGACCTCTGCGCTACACCCCCGCCACGCGACGAGCGTAGCGGTTGCGCGGGCAGCGGTCCGGGCCGTGGGCGGCGCGGAATGGAACCGACCGGATTCGAACCGGCGTCCTCCCCCATTGAAGAGTGGGCGCGACGACCTCTGCGCTACGGTCCCACCGCTGCGGGGAAAGATAGCGCACCGGCGCCGCGGAGGGAAAGGGCGGGGCCGGCCGGATTCGAACCGGCGTCCTTTCGGTGTGCAGCCGAACGCGACGACCTCTGCGCTACGGCCCCGCCGCGGGGCACACGCTAGCGCACGGACCCGGGGGCCCGCGGCGCCCGCCCGAGGCCCGGAAGGCGCAGGCCCCCGGCCGGGACCGGTCAGCCGGCCGCCGCCGGCGCGGGCAGCGGGAGCGCGCCCGAGTCCAGGGCGTGGATGACCCCCGCCGCCCCGCCCCGGGCCGCGGCGCTCAGCCCCAGCGCCGACGGCTCCACCCGGCATCCGCCCGCGTCCGGGGCGAACACCCCGGCCGCCAGGGCGCTCCGGCAGGGCGGCAGCAGCCAGGGGCCCATCGGCACGAAGTACCCGCCCAGCAGCACCAGCCCCGGGTCCACCAGGTTGACCAGCGCCGCCAGCCCCCGGCCCAGCATGCCTCCCGCCCGCTCCAGTGCCGCCACCGCCACCGCGTCGCCCGCCGCCGCCCGGCCCACCGCCGTGTCCACCAGGACCGCCACGTCCGCGCCGGACAGCGGCCCGCCCGGGGCCAGGTCGGGGAGCGCGTCGCGCAGGATCGCGCCGATGCCCGCCACCGCCTCCAGGCAGCCGCGCCGCCCGCACGAGCATTCCGGCCCGCCCGGGTCCAGCGCCAGGTGGCCCAGCTCCCCGGCGAACCCGCCCGCGCCGCGCAGCAGGGCGCCGTCGGTGAGCACCCCCGCGCCGATCCCGACCTCCCCGGTGACGTAGACCAGGTCCGGGGTCCCGGCGAAGGAGCCCACCCGGTACTCGGCCACGGCCCCCAGGTTGGCGTCGTTGTCCACGCGCACCGGGAAGCCCAGCGCGTCCGCGCGCGCCCCCAGCGGGAAGTCCGCCCAGCCCAGGTTGGGGGCCCGGCGCACCGTCCCGGACGGGGCGTCCACCAGGCCCGGCACCGCGATCCCGGCGCCCACCACGGTCCTTCCGCGCACCGCCGGGTCGTCGGCGGCCTCGCGCAGCGCCGCCACGATCCGGCGGGCGCTCTCGTCGGGCCCCGCCTCCCGCGCGTCGAAGGGCGTGTGCCGGGCGGTCAGCTCCCGCTGCACCAGGTCCACCGCCACCACCGACAGGTAGTCGACGTTGACCTCCAGGCCCAGCGCCGCCACCGACGTGTCGTCCAGGTCCAGCAGCACCCCGGGGCGGCCCACGCCGCTCTGCGCGGTCCGGCCGGTCTCCCGGACCAGGCCGCGCGCCATCAGGTCGGCGACCAGGCTGGACACCGTCGTCTTGTTGAGGCCGGTGGCCGCCGCCACCGCCGCCCGCGAACACGGCGCGGACTCGCGGATGGTGCGCAGCACCACCCCCAGGTTGGCCTCACGGACCGTGCGCAGGCCCACCGTTCCCGAACCCATCGCCACGGGGACCTCCCTCGTCAACCCACCGCCGTGTCCGGATCGTACCGGGCGGGCCGAAAACGGGTTGCCGGACGGCCCCGACCGGTGGTGGGATGCGGGCCATGGTCCCCGCAGACGTCTTCCGCGACCAGCCGGTCCTCACCGGTGACCTGGTCGAACTCCGCCCGCTCGACGCCGAGACCGGCGCCCCGCTCGTCGGGGCCCTCGTCGACATGGACCCGGAGGTGCGCCGCCTCACCGGAACCCACCGGCGGTTCACACGGGAGGCGGTCCAGGAGTGGAACCGGACCCGCCCGGACCACCACGACCGCGCCGACTGGGTGATCGTCGAACGCGCCGGGGGCACGACCGTCGGCGACTGCGCGCTCACCGAACTGGACCCCGACAACGCCTCCGCGGGCTACCGGATCGCGCTGACCTCCACCGCCCACGCCGGGAAGGGGTACGGGACCGCCGCCACGGACCTGGTCCTGGAGTACGCGTTCACGGTGGCGGGCCTGCACCGGGTGGCGCTGGAGGTGTTCGACTTCAACCCGCGGGCGCGGCGCTCCTACGAGAAGTCGGGGTTCGTCCGCGAGGGCGTGTGGCGCCAGGCCCTGCACTGGGACGGCGAGTGGCACGACGCCGTCCTGATGTCGGTGCTCGCCCACGAGTACGCGGCCCTACGCGCCGCGGGGGACACCGGGGCCGGGGACGGCTAGCCTCGGGGTATGCCCGTTCCCGAGTTCCTGCGCGAGCTGCGCGATCAGATCGGCCCGGCCCTGGTCCCCCTGGTGGGGGTCACCGCCGTGGTCCTGGACGAGGACGACCGTGTGCTGCTGCACCGGCGCGCCGACGACGGCCGCTGGGCGACCCCCGGCGGCATCCTCGAACCGGGGGAGCAGCCCGCCGTCGCCGTGGTGCGGGAGGTCGAGGAGGAGACCGGCCTGGTGGTGGAGGTCGAGCGGCTGGTCAGCGTGCTCGGCCAGGACCCCTACGTCTACCCCAACGGCGACCGGGTCCAGTTCCTGGACCTGGCGTTCCGCTGCCGCCCGGTCGGCGGCGCCCTCGACGCCGGCGGCGACGAGACCCTGGAGGTGGGCTGGTTCGCCCCCGGCGGGCTGCCCGCCATGTCGGAGCGCATCCTCGACCGCATCGCCTACGCCCGGGAGGCCCGCCCCGAGCCCTTCTACGTCCGCTGACCGCCGGTCCGCGCGGGCGGGTCAGAGGAAGACGCGGCCGCGGCGGCCGCGGTCGCGCAGGGCCGCCATGCGGCGGACGTTGCCCGGCCGGCGCGACAGCAGGTGGTAGAGCAGCAGCGTGCACCCCCGGTCGGTGCGCGCCCGGTCGGCCATCTCGCCCATGTTGACCCGCGGGTACAGCCGCACCCCGCCCGCGTGCACCCGCACGGTGTGCGCGCCCTCCGGGAAGTGGGCGTAGGCGTGGTTGTCCGCCGTGTACTCCGAGCAGCGCGCCAGCGCCGCCCCCAGCAGCGGAACCGGTTCCGCGCCCAGCACCGCGAGCCGCCGCCAGAACCCGGTGTGCCCCGCCACCACGTGCCCGAGCTGGTGGGCCACCGTGAACGCCAGCGCGTCCGGGTCGCCGACCCGCCCGTCGTCGTCGAACAGCTCGCCCGACAGCACCAGGTAGCGGCGCAGCCCGTGCGCCCCCGCGTCGGCCCGGCCGCCGTCCACCCGCACGTACGCCTCGGGGGTGCGCACCCCCATCGCCGCCGACAGCGTCGCGACCACCCGGTACGCCTCGGGGAACTGGGTGGGGGAGATCTTCACCGACTCCGCCCGGTGCCGCGCGTACCGCAGCCCCCGGACCAGCCAGCAGCCGGCCGGGACGGCCGCCAGCGCCAGGACCGGCGCCTGCCAGGTGCCGGTCAGCACGGCCAGCAGGTGCGCGCCCAGGCCCAGCAGCAGCACGTTCGCGACCGCGCACACGACGAACAGCGGGGCCTCCCACGGGTGGGCGGGCGCCGGGACGATCTCCTCGCCGTCGCCCAGCTCGTAGGGCCCGCGGCCGCCCGGTCGGACGGACCGGCAGTAGGGCGCGGCCGGGTACCGGGTCTCCGGGACGTATCCGCAGCCACCCGCCCCGTGCACCGAACACCCCTTGAAGCGGCCCTGCGCGGGCGCGGGATGGAACATGGAGGCCTCCCCTCGGGCGCGGGAATCGTGGACAGGGATGATCACTCCCTGTGTCCAAATATTACTTTCCGCTTCCTCTGGGATGGGCTTAGAGCCCGACGGCGTGTCAACGACGGTTAACGGACACCTTCCCCCGGTCCGCACCGCCGTCCGGAACCCCTTCGAGGCCCCTCCGCCGGGCCCTCAGCGCTGCTCGTACCGGCGCAGCTCCTCGGCGAGCACGTCCAGGAACCGGTCCACCTGCGCCGGGTCGTACCCCGGCCGGGCGCGGGTCGTCGAGAACTGGACCCGCTCCACGTCCTTGGCGGACAGCGTCGCCCGCTCCGGCCGCCCCTGCTGGAGCACCTCCAGGGTGAACTCGGCCCGGTCCAGGAACTCGTCGACCTCCTGCTCGTTGTAGCCGGTGGTCAGCCGCGTCGTGGCGAACTGCTGGTCGCGCACGTGCTCGGGCGTCATCCGGGGCGGCGGCCCCTGCCGTCCCCGGCCGCCCGCTGGCCCGGGCCCGGGCCCGGGCCCGGGCGCCGCCGCGCCGCCCGCCTGCGGTCCCGCCATGCCGGCCGCGGCGGCAGCGGAGGGGTGGCCGGGCCGGAACGGCCCAGGCCGCGCCCGGCCAGGTCGGCGACCACGACGTCGAGGAAGTCGTCCACCTCGTCCTCGCGGTACCCCGGGCTCAGCCGGGTGGTCCGGAAGCGCGAGTTGCGCACCTCCTCCGCCGTGATGAGCGGGCCCGTGCGCGGCCCGCCCTCCAGTGCGACGAGCGTGCTCTCGATGCGGTCGAGCAGCGCGTCGACGTCCTCCTCGTTGTATCCCGGGCGCAGACGCACCGTGTGGAACTTCTTCTTGCGGATGTCCGCCGGTGTCAGAGGCATGGTCCCTATTGTGCAGTTCAGGAGGTTCTCGGGGTGGTCATTCCGGCCCGCTGTGCGCCTCCGACCGCGCGATGCGCTGTGCGAGGTCGTTCAGCGCGTCGGCGACCTGGGTGCGGTCGTACCCGCGCAGGACCACGTCGAGCCGCGCGAAGGCGAGCTCGTCCGCGGTGATCGCCGCGGTCCCGGCCGGGACCGCGACGGGGGAGGGGACCCCGGTGCGGGCGGCCAGGGTGGCGAACGCCCGGTCCAGGAGCTCCGAGACCTGGACGCGGTCGTATCCGCGCAGCACGATGTCGAAGTCCGGCAGCGGCGGCGGGGTCTCCGCGGGCGGGTCCCAGGGGGCGGAGGGGGCCGGAGCGCTCCCGTCCCGCGACTCCAGGAGGGCGAGTTCCCGGGCGACACCGTCCATCCAGTCGGCGACCTGGGTGCGGTCGTATCCGCGCAGGACCACGTCGAACCGGGCGGAGGCGAGCTCGGCCGAGGTGATCGGCTCCCCGTCCTCCGGGGCCCGCGCGGCTGGTGGCGCCCCGGTACCCGCCGACAGCGCGGCGAGCGCGCGGTGCGCCAGGCCGGCGACCTGGTTGCGGTCGTATCCGCGCAGCACGATGTCGAAGTCCGGGACCGTCATGGGGGAGTGCATGCCCGCATTATGCCGAGGGCTCCGCGGCCCGCGCCATAGCGGACCGGCCCCGTGGCCGACAGCGGACGCGTGTCCCCGCTCTCACTCCCGCAGGAGGTAGACGGCGAGGGCGCGGGCGATCGAGTTCGCGGCCCGCTCCTGCCACTGCGGGTCCTCCAGGAGGGCGGCGTCCTCGGGGTTGCGCATGTTCCCGGCCTCCAGGAACACCTTGGGCACGGTGGACATGTTGAGCCCGCCCAGGTCGGTGCGCTCGTCCAGGCCGTCCTGGGCCAGGTAGTCGGCGTAGGGGATGTCGGTGCCCTCGCGGTACTCGCGGCGCAGGTCCTCGGCCAGCTCCCGGGAGGGCTCCACGATCTCCTCGGTGTAGCCCTCGACCTCGCCCGGCACGATCACGTGGAAGCCGCGCCCGGTCTCGGGGCCGCCGTCGGCGTGGATGGACAGGGCGGCGTCGGCGTCGGCCTCGTTGCCGATCTCGGCGCGCTCGTTGATGCAGGGGCCCACGCCCTCGTCGTCCTCGCGGGTGAGGATCACGGTGGCGCCGTCGGCCTCCAGGCGCTCCTTGACGAGGAGGGAGAGCTCCCAGTTGAAGAGGTGCTCGGGGTAGCCGGACCCGGTCTCCGCGCCGACGGTGTCGCAGGCCTTCTGCTGGGGGCCGGCGGGGACCAGGCGGTTGATCTCGGAGGAGGCCTCGGCGTTGCCGCCGTTGTGCCCGGGGTCGATGACCACGACGCGGTCGTGCAGCGGGCCGTCGCCGACGGGCTCGTGTGCGCCGTCCCCTCCGTCGGCGGTGCCGGGGGAGCCCTCGTCCGAGGATCCGTCGTCGGGGCCCGGCAGCGGGATCGCGGCGGTGGGGTCGGCGCCGGGCTCGGCCCCCGAGGCCGACGCGCAGCCGGTGGCGAGGAGGGCGAGGAGCGGGATGAGGTACAGGGCGCGGGTGGCGCGGCTCCGGGGCCCTGGCGGTGCGGAGACGGGCATGTCCACAACCTACCGGGCGAACCGGGCGGAACACCCCGGTCCTCGCGCGGTACTTCTTATTAAGACGCCCGGAAGTCGGATCGGTTTACACGATACAAGGAAAAATTTTCGAGCGAATCCGTTCCTGTGCGCAGTGTAATCCGAGTTTCTCCCGTGATCTTCTTGTGATCTATTTTCGGATGTTTTCGGGCATTCGGCCGGTGTAAGGTTTCCGTGAGGAAACGGGAAGTATCCCGCGTCGGCTCCGCTGGCCCCTCCGTCCGAGGCCGCTGTCGATTCTCCCTGGTGGAAGCCGTTTTTTCGAGCCTCCCCATCCCATCCGAACCCCGGCCGCAGTACCCCCGCACCGCGTGGCCGCACCCCGCCCGCGAGTGTTGCACTGAGCCGGGCCGACCTGGCGAGCACGGGTCGGAATCCCCTATGAGGATTGATTTGAAGAACACCAAGATCGCCGCTCGTCGCGTCTTTCAGGCCGGTGCCGCTTTCGCCGCCCTGGGCGCCCTGAGCATTGCGACGGCCCTCCCCGCCGCCGCGGACGAGCAGTACGGCTGGGCCTACGCCACCTCCAACGGCGGCAACGGGTTCATCGAGACCCAGGACGGCAGCGTCAGCGACGCCTTCTCCGTCGACTACGGCTGGGTGTCCTGGTCGGGCACCTCGTCCGCGTCGGTGACCTCCAGCGGCATCCTGGCCACGGTGGAGGTCCCCTCCGTCCGTGTCCAGATCACCGTGTCGGACGCCGAGAACGGCCTCCCCACCGAGGAGGACGAGGAGCTCACCGAGGACGAGGAGCCCACCGAGTCCGAGGAGCCGACCGACGGGGCCGAGGACCCCGAGGGCGGCGAGGACACCGGGGATGACGACACCTCCGGCGGCGGCGAGGACGACGGCTCCTCCGAGGGCGGCGACAACGGGAACGGCGACGGTGGCGACACCGACGAACCCGCCCCGACCACGCCCCCGGTCGACGGGGACGACGAGACCGTCGACCCCTCCCCGGAGCCCAGCCCCAGCCCCTCCGCCGAGGCCGAAGACACCGACGCCGACGCCACCGTGGTCACGCTCGACGAGACCAACAGCGAGACGGTCGCCGACTCCGACGAGGTCCTCGTCGAGGCCACCATCTCCGGCATCTCCGTCAGCACCTTCAAGAGCTGGGACGGCTCGGTCGAGCACAGCGTCGACCCGGGCACCGTCAGCAACATCACCGCCCCCGAGGGCGTGGAGTTCACCATCACCCCCGACATCTACGAGTGGGAGCAGCCCACCGAGGTCGACGGGTACCTCTGGGAGGACGCCTACTCGGTCCTCGACTACGACTTCAAGGCCGACGGCGAGCTGGTCCAGTTCGTGACCATCGCCGAGACCGGTGTCGGCACCGTCACCATCGGCGAGGGTGAGAACCCCGGCGGCGGTGACGACGACGGCGAGGAGAAGCCGCGTCCGGAGAAGCCGATCGAGAAGCCCGAGGGCGAGGACAAGAAGCCCGTCGCCAAGCCCTCCGAGGCCCTGGCCACGACCGGTAGCCCGATCGGCGGCCTGATCGCCGCCGGTGCCGCGATCGCCGCCGGCGGTGGCGCCGCCGCCTACCTGGCCCGCCGCAAGAAGAACGCCGCCGTCGAGGCTCCCGCCGAGGAGAACGACAACTAGGCGACCCACACCGCACCGCCGGCCCTGACCCGCCGGTGACACGGTGGCCTGAACGGCCCCGGGGACTCCTCCCCGGGGCCGTTCGCGTTCCCGGCCGCCGGAACTCTTCCGCGACCCCGGCCGTTGATCCGGCATCCGACCCCTCACGGTGAGCGATCACGCGCCGGAGAACGGTTTCCGATTCGTGATCGAGCGGTTAGGCTCGGCCGTGTGGGCGCTCCGCGCCCCGCCACGCACGGACCCTTCCCCCGGGGCGGGAAGGCGACCGTCCCCGCCGCCCCGCATGCCGCGGCCTCGCACGCGGCGCTCCCCGTGAACCGGCCCCGGGCCGGAGGACGGGGCCGGCCGTACGGCCGGACATCCCCCAGTAGCTACAGGAGTGCCGTGGTGACCCCCGCCAGAACGACAGCACACCGCCTCCTCGGCGGCACAGCCGCGGCCGCGCTCGGCCTGACCCTGTCCGTGCCCCCGGCCGCCGCGGCGGCCACCGCCGTCGACCCGCTCGTCTGGGGCAACGCGCAGGCCTGGGCCGCCAACGGCGACGCCGTCTCCGGCTACTCCACCGCGGTCAGCTTCGGCGGGGACAACGAGGCGCGCGGCGACACCGCCGACGTGTACGGCCCCCTCGCCCCCTACGTCGACATCGAGGGCTCCAGCCGCACCGTCATCGGCGCCGAGGGCGCGGCCGCCACCGCCGTCGTGGACTCGGCCGTCCTGCGCCTGACCGTCGCGGACCTGATCGCCCTCGGCATGATCGACGTGCCCGCCGGCATCGACCTCTCCCCGTCCGCCCCGGACACCCTGGACGCCGAACCGACCTCCGAGGAGGGCGAGGACCCGCTCTCCCCGTACTGGGACGTGCCCACCCCGGAGGGCGGGGAGGAGCCCCGGCCCCAGCAGCCGCCCGCCGACGGGGACCACTCCCACCTCAAGGAGGAGTCGGAGAGCCCCGGCCCGGAGGATTCCGGCCCCGCGAGCCCCTCCCCGAGCGAGAGCCCGACGGACGGCGTGATCGCCCTGGACGACTCCTCCACGCGCCGGTTCGCGGCCGAGGGCCCCCTGGAGGCCGACGACGCCCTGGAGGTCTCCGTGGCCGACGTCGTCACCACGGCCTCGGCCGGGTACGACGGGCACACCGGCAGCGGCTTCGAGCACGGCGCCCTCAGGGCCTTCGGGGTGCCCGTGGACCCGCTGCGGCCCGGGCGCGCCCAGGTCGTGGAGGACGTCCTAGAGGTCGTGGACGAGGAGGGGGAGACGGTCCTGGAGGTCCCGGTGGCCGTCCACTTCGCGAGCGTCCAGGAGACCTTCGACGACGAGGACCCGGACTGGCGGGGCCAGGGCGCCCGCTCCCGGCTCAGTGTCACCGTGAACGTGGGGGAGGCGGAGGACGGCAACGGGCTGACCGTCGACTTCGCCGACTCCTGGGCGCTGGGATCCACCTACGCGGCGGACTCGGGGGCCTCCCCGTCCCCGGACGGCCGGACCGGCACCGCCCCGCAGGCGCAGCAGCGCCCCGGCAACGACCTGGCGATGACGGGAAGCTCCCTGGCCGCCCTGGTCACCGCGGCGCTGGTGGCCATCGGCGGCGGGTCCGCCGCCACCTTCCTGGCCCGCAAGCGCACCTCCGCCATGGACGACCGCATCGGTGACTGAGGCCCGGGCCGGGCGTCAGAGCCAGCCCTTCTCGTAGGCCACCCGCGCCGCCTCCGTGCGGTTGCGGGTGCCGGTCTTGCCGATGGCCGAGGACAGGTAGTTGCGGACGGTGCTCTCCGACAGGTGCAGCCGGGCCGAGATGTCGGCGACCGTGGAGCCGTCCCGAGCGGCCGCCAGCAGCTGGCGTTCCCGGGCGGTCAGCGGGTCCGGCTCCGAGCCCAGCGCGGCGGCGGCCAGGCCCGGGTCGACCACCGTCCCGCCCGCGGCCACGCGCCGGATCGCCGCGGCCAGCTCCTCCACGGGGCCGTCCTTGCAGAGGAACCCGGCGGCGCCCGCCTCCATCGCACGGCGCAGGTAGCCGGGGCGACCGAAGGTGGTGACGATGAGGACCCGGCAGGACGGCAGCCGCTCGCGCAGCTCCGCGGCGGCCTCCAAGCCGCTGCCCCCGGGCAGCTCGATGTCCAGTACGGCGACGTCCACCCGGTGCTCCACCGCGGCGGGCACGATCCCGGGGCCGTCGGCCACCAGGGCGACGACCTCCAGGTCCTCCTCCAGGCCCAGCAGGAGGGCCATCGCGTCGCGCATCATCCCCTGGTCCTCGGCCAGCAGGACCCGGACGGGGGAGGAGGGGGTGTCGGCAGCACTCATGGGCCGAACCCTAGGGCACCGCCCCTGGCGCGGGCGACCGCTCCCCGCCCCGGACCCGCGAACCCCGCGAACCCTGCGGGCCCCGCGAACCCCGCGAACCCCGCGGGCCTCGGGCGCGCCCGGCCGCCCCGCCCCCTCAGGGGAGCCGCGCCTCCCCGTCCGCCACCGGGAGTTCGGCGACCACCCGGAACCCGCCCCCGGGCAGGGCCCCGCTCTCCAGCCGGCCGCCCGCCAGGGCCAGCCGCTCGCCGAGCCCGGCCAGCCCGTGCCCGCCGGCGCTCCGCTCCCGCGGGCCGTCGCGCCGCCCGTCCCGCGGGTCCCCGCCGGGCGCGGGACCGCCCCCGCCGTCGTCGGCCACGGTGACCCGGACGGTGCCGTCCGCGTGCTCCACGGACAGCTCCGCCGACGCGGCGCCGCTGTGCCGGAGCACGTTCGTCACGGCCTCGCGTACCACCCAGCCCAGGACCGCCTCGGCCCGCGCCGGGACGGGCGGCCCCGACCGGCGCACCGCCACGGCGATGCCGGACCCCTCCAGGGCCGGGACCGCCCGCTCCAGCTCGCGGGTCAGCCCGTCCTCCCGGTACCCGGAGACCGCCTCCCGGATCTCGGTCAGCGAGCGCCGCCCCACCTCCTCGATGTCGGCGGCCTGCGCGGCGGCGGCCGCCGCGTCGCGCGGGGCCAGCCTGCGCACCGCCTCGGCCTTGACCACGATCACCGACATGCTGTGCCCGAGCAGGTCGTGCAGGTCGCGGGCGAACCGCAGCCGCTCCCGGTCCACCGCGGCCAGGGCCAGCTCCTCCCTGGTCCGGCGCAGCTCCCGCACGGTCTCGTTGAGCCCCAGCAGCGCGGACACCATGACCCCCGAGATGAACGTGCCGTACCCGGAGACCATCGGCAGCCACAGGGCGTCGCCCCGGTGCCCGGCGATCACCCCGGCCGCCCCGCCCAGCACGATCAGCGCGCCCACCAGCGGCACCGTCGGCAGGGCGGTCCCGCAGGCCAGCGCCGCCATCATGAACAGGAACACCCAGGTGTCGCCGTAGACCAGCGCCAGCACCGTGGTCAGCGCCGCCTGGGCGGCCAGCAGCCAGAGCAGGCCCCGGCCCGCGTACCGGGGCGGGGAGAGGTCCCGGGTGACCACGGCGGCGTACAGGGCCGAGACCGCCAGCAGCCCGGCCCAGCCGAACCAGGGCCAGCGGGCGCCGTCGAACAGGTCGGTGACGGCCCCCGCGGTCAGCAGCAGCCCGGGCAGGTACCCGGTGCGCCCGGGCGGCCCGACCGGTCCCAGCGCCGCGACCGGGTCCACGACACCGCAGCCCTCGCGGTCGTCCCCGCCACCGCCACCGCCGGCGGCGCCGGCCGCCCCACCGCCCCCGGACCGGTCGTCCATCGCGTTCCTAGCCCTTCGTCGCCGGTCGCAGGAAGGAGTGCACCGCGTAGGCCCCGAACACCAGGGTCCACCCGAGCAGCCCCGCCACGGTACCGGGGGAGGGCGCGGCCCCGTCCACGGTGGCCCACCCCAGCGCCCCGAACAGGTGGCCCGGAGACCAGGCGGCGAGGTCCGCCAGCGCCCCCGGGAACTCCGAGAGCGGGAACCACAGGCCGCCGAGCAGGGCCAGCAGCAGGTTGACCACGATGTTGGTCGTCCCGGCGGCGGAGGGCGACAGCCGGTACCCGTTGGCGATGCCCAGCAGCACGAACGGCAGTGCCCCGATCCACAGCAGCAGCGGCAGCACGGCCCACTGCCAGGCCTCCAGCCGGACGCCGTTCAGCAGCGCTCCGGTGGCCAGGACCAGCAGCACGGAGGGCAGCACCATGAGCGACCCGGTGAGCGCCCGCCCGGCCACCACCGTCCATGGACGCATCGGCAGCAGGCGCAGCAGGCGCAGCCAGCCGGTCCCCTTGTCCTCGGCGACGGCGGTCCCGGCCGACAGCCCGGAGCCGAGCGCGCCGTAGGCGGCCAGGCCCACCATGGACACCACGGCCCAGCCCGGGTCGGCCGGGCCGTCGCCGCGGCCGATGCTCGTGAACAGCACGTACATCAGCACGGGGGTGCCCAGCCCGAAGATCATGAACCCGGGGTCGCGGTAGGTGCGGCGGAGCTCCAGGCCCACGTAGGCGGTCAGCAGGGCGGCGGTGCGGGTCATCGGTCGGCCTTCCGGGCTCGGGCGGGGGAGGGGGCGGGCTCGGAGGTGATGCCGATGAAGGCGTCCTCCAGGTTCGCGGTGGCGACCTCCAGGTCGCGCACCCGGACCAGGGCGCTCAGGGCGTGCACGGTCTCGTCGGAGTCGGCGGTGCGCAGCCGGATCCGGCCGCCCAGGTCCTCCACGGACACCACTCCGGGCAGGCCCTCCAGGCCCGCGGGGCGTTCGGCGCCGTGGGGCAGCGCGAAGGACACCACCCCGGTCCCGAACGAGCGGCGGATGCGGTCCGGGGCGTCGTCGGCGATGATCCGGCCGCGGTCGATGACCACGACCCGGTCCGCGTTGAGGTCGGCCTCGTCCAGGTGGTGGGTGGAGAAGAGCACGGTGGTGCCGCGCTCGGTAAGGGCGCGCACGGAATCCCAGAACACGCGGCGGGCGGCCACGTCCAGGGCGGCCGTGGGCTCGTCCAGGATCAGCAGGTCGGGGTCGCCGACCAGGGCGAGGGCGAAGCCCACCCGCTGGGTCTGGCCGCCGGAGAGGCGGTCCGCGCGGCGGCGGGCCACCCCGGTCAGCCCGGCCAGCTCCAGGGCCTCGGCGACCGGCATGGGGGCGCGGTGGGTGCCGGCGACGAACCCGACCAGCTCGCGCACGGTGACCCGGGGGACGGGCCGGACGTCCTGGAGCATCGCCCCGACCCGGCCCGCGTCGACGGCCGCGCGGGGGGTGCCCCCGAACAGCCGGGCGGTCCCGGAGGTGGGGGTGTCCAGCCCCAGCAGGATGTCGACCGTCGTGGACTTGCCGGCGCCGTTGCGGCCCAGCAGCGCGACCCGCTCGCCGGCGCCGATGCCGAGGTCCACGCCGTCCACGGCGCGCACCGCGCCGAACTCCTTGACGACCCCGTTGAGTTCCACGGCCGGGGGTGCCGCCTGCGTCCTGTCCATGCCCCGAACGCTACGGAGCGGCCGGGGGCCCGCTGTAGATGGAAATGTACGGACCCCGCCGGTACGAATGTCCCATCCGCAGGTGGGAGCGGGTGCGGGCCCGTGGCGCCGTGTCCCGGAGGCGCCCCGGGAGCACAAGGGGGCGGGCCTTCTCGGTGAAGGCCCGCCCTCGGGTCTTGTCAGCCTGCCTGCACGGCCGGAGCCCGTCCGGCCGTTTCCCCCCGGAACCAGCGGCTCAGACCGGGGAGATCACTCCGTACGCTGGCTGGGGATGCCGGCCAGCAGGGCACGGACCTCCGTCTCACGGTAGCGACGGTGTCCGCCCAAGGTGCGGATCGAGGTCAGCTTGCCCGCCTTGGCCCAGCGCGTCACGGTCTTGGGGTCCACGCGGAACATGGTGGCAACCTCGGCGGGGGTCAACAGGGGCTCCGCCTCGGGCGTGCGAGTTGACATGTGTACGGCCTCTCCTCCTGGATCTGTGTGCCGATCCTTGAGCCTGTGATCCTGGCGCTTCGCCCGGATGTCCAATATGAGTCCATATTGGCATCACCCGAGGTGATGGTGCAGCCACTTTCAGCAACTTTGCTCATGGGAGGCCCTGGAAAGCCGCCCGTGGCTGCGTCACGCTAAGTGATTCTAGCGACACGTTTAGTGGCATGTGGCGTATTCGGTCAAAACTTCGTTCTCGGGCCTTGTTTTTCTCGATCCGGAGGTCACGAAGTGCTACAGAGGTCTGACCGAAACCCCGGTGCCAGGCCTGCTGCCCGCTGGGTCGCGCCTTCGGCCGGCCCGCCGGGGGAGGGCGGGGCCGCCGGGGGCGGGATCCCCCTCCGCGGGCCGCCCCGGGGCGGTCGGGTCGCGCGGGATCGCCCGCGCGGTAGGGGTTCTCCGATGGACGGCGGTGCTTTCGGTGATCGGACGGCTACAGTCTACGTCGATCACTAACGGGCGTTATGCCCAGTTTCACCACGCTTGATGTCGTGCGCGGACGACGTCCGGGCTCGCACCGTTGTCACGTGCGCAAACGGGTACGCCGGGCGGAAAGAAACCTGGTGTACCAGGTTCGCGGGCGGCGCGTCGCGGGGGTGCCGGCGCCGGAATTTCACGACACCCCGGGGCCGGTGTCCACGAAAACCTGGGCATCTCATCACCCTCAGTTGGCGTGCTCCAGGGCGCGGATCGACCTCCACCTGCGCAGCAGCCGGTCCCGCAGCTCCACCACCCGCTCCGCGTCGCCGGCGGCCAGCGCCTCCACCGCGGCGGCCACCTCCGCCACCGAGCGCTCCCCTGCCAGGTGCTCGTCGTCCAGCAGGTGCACCAGGCCGCCGTAGTCCAGCTCCAGCAGCGAACCCGGATGGGCCACCGCCCGCAGCCACTCCACCAGACCCTCCGTGGCCGCCGACACGGCGTGCCGCCCGATGTACTCCGTCAGCACCGCCGCCGTGCGCTCCAGGCGCTCCAGGCCCGTCGCGGTCCGCGTCAGGTACAGCAGGGCCCGGGTAGGGCCGGTCTCGGGTACCAGGCGCCGCTCCCCGTCCGAGAAGGGCACGAACCACGCCACCGGGACCGCCCAGTTGCTCGACAGGATCCCCGGCCTCAGGCGCGCGCCCGAGGCCCGCCACTCCCGGTACCCGTCCTCGACCCGCTCCGCCTCCCGCTCGGACACGAACGCCTCGCTCAGCGCCGGGGGGACCTGTTCCGCGAAGTCCGCGAACGCCCGCCACGACCGCAGCCGGGTCTCCCAGGGGCACACGTACAGCCGCCCCTCCACCCGGCGCAGGTACGCGTTCCGGCTCTCCTCGCGCGGCGCCAGGACCGGCGGGGTCACCACCAGCCGGCCCAGGCTCTCGGCCTGCTCGGCGGCCAGCGCGTGCGCGCGGCGCGGCCGGTCGGGGGACCGCGCGTACTCCTCCCAGCGTCTCCGCTCGTCCGGCGCGAACGACTCGATCGGCTGATAGACGCGGAGATAGGCGGTGTAGGGCAGCACGGAACGCATCGTGGCACACATCCCGCCGTGTGGCACTCGCCACGCCCGAACCCCGTATCCGCCGGTCGGGCAGGGTTTGCAGCGTGGCGACCGGCGGCGCCCCGGGGCGTGCCGCGTCCCCGCACCACATCCGTCACACCCGGGTGGCGTAGGCACGGCGGGGCCCGACCAGGTACGGTTGTACGTGTACGTAAGCTGACGCCTGTCGTCAGTCGCGTTTGACGGCCGTCAGCCCGTTCAGTGCGGGTTAGTTAAGTGATCCGGGGTTCCGTCGGAACCCCATCGTTGAGGGGGTCGAGCCAATGGGGCGCGGCCGAGCCAAGGCCAAGCAGCAGAAGGTCGCCCGGAAGCTCAAGTACAGCACCGGTGGGACCGACCTTGATCGGCTGCGGTCGGAGCTGGGTGTCGCTGAGGATGAGGGACCGACCGGACCGGGTCCGGACGATTCCTACGCGGATTCTCACGATGACCTGATCGACCGTTACGCGGATCTCGCCGAGAAGTACTCGGAGTCCGACAAGTAGCAGTACGTCGGGCGGGGCTTCCAGGTCGCTCGGGCAACACAGCAGACCTGCGGACACCACCGGTCCCCCACCAGGGGCCGGGCCGGACAGGTGGATATAGCCGGTGCGAACCACTGCGGTGGTTCGCACCGGCTATGTTCGCGTCCGTCACGCGCCGGGGTGCTCGCCGTCCAGGCGGGCCAGCCCCGAACCGGACACGATCGTGCCCAGGCGCCAGGCCGGGACACCGCGCTCGGAGAGCACGTCCAGGGCGCGCCCTTCGTCCTGCGCCGCGACGACCGCCACCATGCCCACACCCATGTTGAACGTGGCCTCCATGTCCTCCCGCGACACGCCGCCCCGCTCCGCCAGCAGGCCGAACACGGGGGCGGGCGTCCAGGTGGAGCGGTCCAGCACCGCGTCCAGGTGGCCGGGCAGCGACCGCGACAGGTTGGCGGCCAGCCCGCCGCCGGTGATGTGCGAGTACGCGTGCACCTCCACGGCGCCGGTCAGCGCCACGCAGTCCTTGGCGTAGATCCGGGTCGGGGTGAGCAGTACCTCGCCCAGCTCCCCGCCCAGCTCCGGCACGTGCGCCCGCAGGTCCAGCCCCGCGGTGTCCACGATGTGGCGGATCAGCGAGTAGCCGTTGGAGTGCGGGCCCGAGGACGCCATCGCGATGACGGCGTCGCCCTCGCGGACCCGGTCCGGGCCCAGGATCGCGTCGCCCTCCACCACGCCGGTCCCGGCGCCGGCCAGGTCGTACTCCTCGGGGCCCATCGCCCCGGGGTGCTCGGCGGTCTCCCCGCCGATCAGGGAGCACCCGGCCTGGTGGCAGCCCTCGGCGATGCCGCCGACGATCTCGGCGATCCGCTCGGGGACCACCGACCCGCAGGCGATGTAGTCGGTCATGAACAGCGGCTCGGCGCCGCTGACGACCAGGTCGTCGACGACCATGCCCACCAGGTCGATGCCGATGGTGTCGTGGCGGTCGAGCTTCTGGGCGAGCAGGACCTTGGTGCCCACGCCGTCGGTGGAGGTGGCCAGCACCGGGTCCTTGTACCTGGCGGTGTCCAGGCGGAACAGGCCCGCGAATCCGCTGGCGTCGGTGACCTGCTCGGGGCGCCGCGTCCGCGCGACATGGCGCTTCATCAGGTCGACGGCGCGCTCCCCGGCGGCGATGTCGACGCCCGCGGCGGCGTACGCCCCCGTGGTCTTGCTGTCGGCTGCCACGCGAGTTCTCCTCGTGCTGTGATGGTTGGTGCTCGTTGTGCCGGACGGCCCGCCGGCCCCGCGGTCGGATCCGGGGCACGGCGGACGTCCGCACGGCGGTGACGCCGTGCGGACGGTTACTTGGTGCTGGTGGCCAGGGTGGATCCCTCGGGAGTCCCGCAGGACTTCTCCAGCAGGTACTTGCCGCGCGCGGCGGGGTCCACCTCGATCGGGTAGACGCCGTCGAAGCAGGCCCGGCACAGGTCGTTCTTGGGCACGGTGGTGGCGGCGATCAGCTCGTCCAGCTCGACGAAGGCCAGGCTGTCGGCGTTCACGGACGCGGCGATCTCGTCCACCGAGAGGTTCGCGGCGATGAGCTCGGCGCGGGTGGCGAAGTCGATGCCGTAGTAGCAGGGCCACAGCACGGGCGGGCTGGAGATGCGCACGTGCACCTCGGCGGCGCCCGCGTCGCGCAGCATCCGGACCAGGGCCCGCTGGGTGTTGCCGCGCACGATGGAGTCGTCCACGACCACCAGGCGGCGGCCCTGGATGACCTCGCGCAGCGGGTTGAGCTTGAGCCGGATGCCCAGCTGGCGCAGGGTCTGGCTGGGCTGGATGAAGGTCCGGCCCACGTAGGAGTTCTTGACCAGGCCCTGGGCGAACGGGATGCCGCTCTCCTCGGCGTAGCCGACCGCGGCGGGTGTGCCGGACTCGGGCACCGGGATGACCAGGTCGGCGTCCACCGGGTGCTGCCTGGCCAGGCGGCGGCCCACCTCCACGCGCGTGGAGTTGACGTTGCGCCCGGCGATGGTGGTGTCGGGGCGGGCCAGGTAGACGTACTCGAACAGGCAGCCCTTGCGGCGGGCGGGCGCGAACCGGCGGGACCGGACGCCGCGCTCGTCGATGGTGAGCAGCTCGCCCGGCTCGATCTCGCGGACCACCTCGGCGCCCACGATGTCCAGGGCGGCGGTCTCGCTGGCGACCACCCAGCCGCCCGCGCCGGAGGTCTCGCCCAGGCGGCCCAGCACGAACGGGCGGATGCCCTGCGGGTCGCGGGCCGCGTACAGGGTGTTCTCGTCCATGAACACCAGGGAGAAGGCGCCCTGGACCTGCGGGAGCAGCTCCATGGCGGCCTCTTCGACGGTGCTGCCGTCGCGGGCCCGGGAGGCCAGCAGGTTGGTGAGGACCTCGGTGTCCGTCGTCGCGTTGCGCCGGGTGTCGGGCAGCAGCGCGGCCAGTTCCGGGGTGTTGATCAGGTTGCCGTTGTGGCCGAGGGCCAGGCCCCCCTCGCGCGCCGTGTAGAAGGTCGGCTGCGCGTTCTCCCACACCGGTGAGCCGGTGGTGGAGTAGCGGCAGTGGCCGATGGCGAGGTGGCCGCGCAGGGAGTCCAGGGTCGCCTCGTTGAAGACCTGGGAGACCAGTCCCATGTCCTTGTAGACGACGATCCGTTCCCCGTCGCTCAGAGCGATGCCCGCGGATTCCTGTCCGCGGTGCTGCAATGCGTAGAGACCGAAGTAGGTGAGCTTGCTGACTTCTTCGCCGGGAGCCCAGACCCCGAATACACCGCAGGCGTCCTGCGGGCCGCGTTCGAGCGGATCGAGGTCCATGGAGAGCCGGCCGTCGGAGTACGACACGCTCACAGCTTAGTGCCTGGGGACGAGGGCGGGACCACCCGGGGCCACAGGGGCAGGTGTTCGGACAGGTCGGAGCGGGTACCGCTGGCCTGGACCTCCCCGTCCGCGATCGCCTGCCCCCAGGCGGTTCCGCCCGTCGCCAGGCGCAGCCAGACGGCGGGGGAGGTCTCCACCACACCGGGAGGGGTGCCCCGGGTGTGACGTGGGCCCTCGATCGCCTGTACGGCTCCGAACGGCGGGACGCGGACCTCCAGGGAGTTGCCGGGCGCCCGGTCGGCGAGCAGGGCCAGGGAGGCCCGCACGGCGAGTTTCACCAGCTTGGGCGCGACGCCGGGGGCCATCGCGGTGCGCACGAGCAGGGCCACGGCGTCTTCGGGTCCCAGGTTCTCGGGGGTGGTGGCGCCCGCCTCGGCCAGGGCCAGCCGGACCCGGCGCACCAGTGCGGGAGTGAGGTTGGACGGCATGGGACCGAGCCTAGATGCACCGGCCCGAGAGGTCGGGAACGCGGGAGGTGGGAGGCCCTCTCCGTTCGTGTGAGGCGGGACGGGTGTCACCGGCCTCCCCGGCCGGTGCACCCGGATCGTGTTCTCCGGGCCCCGCTCCGGTTCGGCCCGCCCGCCGTCCCCGGCCGGAGGCCCGCGACCACGGGCCCTTCTGGGGCCTCCGGCCCCGGTGACACCGGAGAACACCCGGGAACAGGCCCCGGACGGCGTCGGGGAGGTGGCGGCCGGGGGTCCGGGGGACCGGATCGGCCGGTGCCGGGCAACGGGCGGGTGAACGAGGGGGATACTTGCCATTGCCGCCCAATGGCCCGAAAGTGGACATCGGAGAACCGTGGGGTCGGCGTCCACCGGTCTCCCACCGATCGGGTGATTCGTGTCTCAGCGCACCGCTGGTCAGCGGGCCCGGAACACGGTAGCGTCCCGAACCGTCCCGGTGTCGTTGAGATTGGGAGGAATGCGATGGGCCCCTTCCCCCAGGGAGTTCCACGCACCGGTGCCGCCGAGTGAACGAGGGATGACCGCGCACGCGATCGACGCGACGGACCCTCGCGTCAAGACGAGCCGCTCGGCGGACCCGCTTAACATCCACCAAGGAAGACCCACCGCACCATCGGGAGAGACGACGTGCGCCTGCGTTTGCGCCCGCGTGATGACAGCTACTACGAGATGTTCACCGATTCGGCGAACAATTTGGTCATCGCGGCCCGCCTTCTGGTGGAGCTGATGAGCGACGGTGCCGACCGAGAGGCCATCACCGAGAAGATGCGCGCCTGCGAGCACGCGGGCGACGACGCCACGCACGCGATCATGCGCCGCCTCAACAAGAGCTCGGCACCCCCCATGCACCGGGAGGACATCTACCGGCTGGCCTCCAACCTCGACGACGTCATGGACTCGATGGAGGCGGCGGTCGACCTCATCGGCCTGTACGGCCTGGAGCGCCTCCCCAAGGGCATCATCGACCAGATCGAGGTGCTGGAGCGTGCCGCCGAGCTGACCGCCGAGGCCATGCCGCGGCTGCGCACCATGCAGGACCTCACCCGGTACTGGATCGAGATCAACCAGCTGGAGAACCAGGCGGACAGGATCTACCGCAAGCTCCTGGCCAAGCTGTTCAGCGGCGAGTACGACGCGCTGACGGTGCTCAAGCTCAAGGACGTCATCGAGGAGCTGGAGACGGCCGCGGACGCGTTCGAGCACGTGGCGAACACGGTGGAGAGCATCGTCGTCAAGAACGGCTGAGCCGCGCCCCGGCCGGGACTCAGGGCACGTCGCCGGAGAACACCAGCGGCGGGTACAGCGGCTCGCCCTCCTCGTCGTAGAACTCCAGGGTCCACCGCAGGGGCACGTCGCCCTCGGTGATGAGGCAGTCCGCGTCCCAGCTCCCGCTTCGGCCGGGTGCGAGGCTCCGCGGCGGGTCCACGCTCTCGCCCATGGCGGGTGCGATGGACTCCTGGAGCGGATCGCCGACGGCGCAGGTGTCCAGCGGCGATCCGGTGTGCACGGGGGCGCCGGTGCCGTTGGTGGCGGTGACCGTCCAGGCGAAGTAGTGCAGGGCGTCGTACTGCGGCTCCCGCGGGGTCTCCTCCTCGCCCCACTCGTCCTCCCCGGGGCCCTCGCTCGGCTGCTCGGGGACCTCCTCCGGGGACTCCCCGGCGGGGTCGTCCCCTTCGGCGGACTCCTCCTCGGCGGGGCCGGTGCCCTCGGGGGACTCCCCGCCGGTCCCCTCCTCCCCGGGGGCGGTGTCCCCGGGCGACTCCCCGCCGGATCCCTCCTCCCCAGGGGAGGCGTCCTCGGGGGACTCCCCGCCGGAGGGCCCGTCCTGCGGGGGCTCCCCGGGAGACTCCCCCTCATCCGGCTCCTCCGGGGACTCCCCGCCCTCCGGCGGCCCCTCCCGCGGAGTGGCGCCGTCCCCGGGCTCCCGGGGCGCGAGCCGGTCCTCGTCCCCCTCCGTCCGGCGCTCCACCGGGCCCATGCTCACCGAGAAGCCGTCCGCGAACGTGTGGGAGCCGCCCAGGGGCAGGTGGACGGCCGCGCCCCCGCCGGGCTCCTCCGTCCTGCCCGGACCGCTGTCGGACCCCTCCTGCTCCCCCTGGCCGCCGGGCGGCCGCGACGGGGGCTCCGAGGCGGGCCCGGACGGGCTCCCCGACGGCGGGGGAGCGGTCTCGGTCCGCTCCCCCTCCCCGCCGGTGGTGTCGACACCGACGGGGCCGCAGGCGGTCGCGTACACCAGGGCCGCGGCCGCCGCGGCGGAGGCGAGTGTGGAAGTCTGCACGGTGGATCCTCCTCCCCTGAGGCGGACCCTAGGTGACATATCCCCACAAAAGGGTCAAAGCGCGTAGAAGAAAGCGGGACCGCATGTCCACCGAGAACCCCGAGCCCGGAACCGCGCCGCTCTCCGGGGCCGACGCCCTGGCCCTGGCCGCGGCGGTGCTGGACGCCCAGCCGTTCAGCAGGCTGATCGGCGCCCGGGTCACCCGCTTCGCCCCGGGCGACGCGGTCCTGGAACTGGACGTGCGCGACGAGCTGCTCCAGCAGAACGGCTTCCTGCACGGCGGCGTGCTCTCCTACGCCGCGGACAACGCGCTCACCTTCGCCGGGGGCACCGTGCTGGGCCCGTCGGTCCTCACCGGCGGCTTCACCATCGAGTACCTGCGCCCGGCCCGTGGCGTCCGCCTCAGCGCCCGCGCGCACGTGGTCGAGCACACCCGCCGCCGCGCCCTGTGCCGCTGCGACCTGGTGATGGCCGACGCCGAGGGCGGCGAGACGACCGTCGCCGCCGCCCAGGGCGTCATCACGTTCACAGGCCGGTGATCTCGCGCTCCGGCGCGGTCTCGCGGGCCAGCACGCCCTTGATCAGCTCGTAGAACGCCTCGGAGTCGATCTCCTCGACCACCCGGGCGTTGGGCTCCAGGCCGTGCACGCCCCACGACATGGCCGAGTAGCCCCGGGTCAGCTCCCCGGCGGTCTCCACGTCCACGTGGTACGGCGAGGCCCTGCGCACCAGCTCGGGGTGGAGCAGCACCGCGGCGGTCAGCGAGTCGGGGTGCGTGGTGCCGTCGATGCCGACCCTGCGGTCGAACTCCAGGGTCGCCGCGCAGATGCGGGTGAAGAACCGCGACAGGGGCGTGCCCAGCGCGGCGATCTCGTCCAGGCGCTCCTGCCCGAACACGGCCTGGCGCAGCGTGAGCGGGTCCCAGGGCACCACGGTGATCTCGAAGCCGGCGGAGAACACCGTCTTGGCCGCCTCGGGGTCCACGTAGAAGTTGAACTCGGCGGCGGCGGTGATGTTGCCGCGGCCGTTGTTGGAGCCGCCCATGATGAACAGCGACTTCACGTTCCGCGCGAAGCCGGGGTCCTTCACCACCGCGGCGGCGATGTTGGTGAGCGGGCCGATCGCCACGATCGACAGCTCGCCGGGGGCCTCGGCGGCCATCCGCACCAGGGCGTCCACGGCGTGCTCGGCCTCCGGTACCAGGCCCTCCTGCGCCATGGCCAGCCCTCCGGAGCCGTCTCCGTGCACGTCCTCGGCGCTCACCCACTCGCGCACCAGCGGCCGCCGGCAGCCCAGGTACACGGGCACCGCGGGCGTCCCGGCGACGTTCAGCGTCATGAACGCGTTGCGGACCTGCTGGTCGAAGCCCACGTTCCCGGCGACCATCGTGATCGCCCGCAGGTCGGCCGCCGGATCCAGCAGGCCGACCAGCAGGGCGACGCAGTCGTCCTGCGCGGTATCGGTGTCGATCACCAACGGCACGGTCATGCGGTTCCCCCAGACGAACGAACGGGAGCCCGCCGCGGGCCCCCTCCCGGTCCCATTCAACCCCGCCGGCGGGAGCGGTCCACGTCACGTCGGGTCTCGGGACGGGCGCGTGCGGCGCACGGGGTCCGGCCCTCCCGCGCGGGATGATAAGCCGGGCAAAGGGTCGGGTCAATACTCGAATGAGGCTTTCAGGGATCTTCTCCGAGAAAGAGGAGAGGGTGGCCTGATGTGGTCGGAATCATGCGTGGAATGGGCTTCCCCGTTACTCTGGGCGTGGATTCCAGAGGCCTTGCCCGCCACGGGATTCCACCCTCGGCCGAGGTCCCCCGATCAAGCCTTGAATGATGGAGGAAAGCCTGTGAAGGCCACGAAGTCCCGTCGGCTCGCCCGCGGTCTGGCGACCATGGCGGCCACCGCCGGTGCCGTCGTCATCGGCCTGTCCGCCCCCGCCCAGGCGGCCCCCGCGCCGGAGCAGGCGCCGGCGGCCGCCGCCGTCTGGTGCACCTACAAGGTCAGCGCCAGCGGCGGCCTGAACATCCGCAGCGGCCCCGGAACCGGCTACTCCATCGTGGGTTCGCTGGCCAACGGCGCGATCGTGAACGCGACCCAGACCACCACCAACGGCTTCCGGCAGATCGGCTCCAGCCGGTGGGTCTCGGCCAGCTACCTGATCAAGCAGCCGGGTAACTGCTTCACCTGATCCTCCGCCCGACCCCGGGTCCCGGCCGGGCCCCCGCCCGGCCGGGACGGCGCGCGCCCACCGCCCCCCGAATTGGGGAAACGGTGGACAACGCCTTTCGCGACCCTTTTCCCGGTTCTCCGGAATGAACGCAAAAGGGCCCCGGATCGGTTATCCGATTCACTTCCGGACGCCCTCCGGTCCACGCCGGAGGGCCGTCGGCATTTCCTCCCGCCCACCCCCGGGCGGCCCTGCGCCCCGCCCGCGGCGCGCTCCCGCACACGAAGGGGGCCCGTGTCCACGGGCCCCCTTCGGGAGGACGTTCGGCGCGGGGCGGTTACCCGAAGCGGCCGGTGATGTAGTTCTCGGTCTCCTTCTTTTCGGGACGGGTGAAGATCTTGTTCGTCTCGCCCATCTCGATCAGCTTCCCGGGCTTGCCCGGGGCCGACAGGTTGAAGAAGGCCGTGCGGTCCGAGACGCGGGCCGCCTGCTGCATGTTGTGGGTGACGATCACGATCGTGTAGTCCTCCTTCAGCTTGTGAATGAGGTCCTCGATCGCCAGCGTCGAGATCGGGTCCAGCGCCGAGCACGGCTCGTCCATGAGCAGCACCGACGGCTTGACCGCCGTGGCCCGCGCGATGCACAGGCGCTGCTGCTGGCCGCCGGACAGGCCCGAACCGGGCTTGTTCAGCCGGTCCTTGACCTCTTCCCACAGGTTGGCGCCGCGCAGCGACTCCTCGACCAGGTCGTCGGCGGCGGCCTTGCTCATCCGCTTGTTGTTGAGGCGGGCCCCCGCGAGCACGTTCTCGTAGATCGACATCGTCGGGAACGGGTTGGCCTTCTGGAACACCATCCCGACCTCGCTGCGGACCATCACCGGGTCCACGTCGGGCGCGTAGATGTCCATGTCGTCCAGGAGCACCTTGCCCTCGGCGCGGGCGCCGGGGGTGACCTCGTGCATCCGGTTGAGGGTGCGCAGGAAGGTGGACTTCCCGCAGCCGGAGGACCCGATGAACGCCGTCACCGAACGCGGCTCGATGGTCATTGACACGTCCTCCACAGCGAGGAAGTCGCTGTAGTAGACGTGGAGTCCGGAGACGTCGATTCGTTTCGCCACTGGATGTTCCTCGTGATTGCCGGGTTGGCGGGCTAGCGGGACTTCGGCGCGAACAGGCGGCCGATCATGCGGGCCAGGAAGAAGAGCAGCATCACCACGAGGATGAGCGTCAGCGCGGCCGCCCAGGCCCTCTCGTAGTTGACCGCGCCGCCCATGCGGACCTGCGAGTAGATGAACACGGGAAGGCTCATCATCTGCCCGTCGAACAGGTTCCAGTTGATCGAGACCGCCGACGACCCCGCGGTGAGGATCAGCGGCGCCGTCTCTCCGATAACACGCGCGATGGCGAGCATGATTCCGGTGGTCAGGCCGGCGGCCGACGTGGGGAGCACCACCTTGGTGATGGTCCGCCACTTGGGCACGCCCAGCGCGTAGGAGGCCTCGCGCAGGTCTTGCGGGACCAGGCGGAGCATCTCCTCGCTGGAGCGCACCACGACCGGGATCATCAGCACGGCCAGCGAGATCGCGCCCGCGGCGCCGTTGGTCTTGCCGGGGCCGAACAGCAGGATCCACAGGGCCACCACGAACAGGCCGGCGACGATGGACGGGATGCCCGTCATGACGTCGACGAAGAACATGATGGTGCGCTTCATCCGCCCCCGCGCGTACTCCACCAGGTACACGGCGGTCATCACGCCGACCGGCACCGCGATGAGCGTGGCCATGCCGGTGATGGCCAGGGTGCCGACGATCGCGTGGTAGGCGCCGCCGGCGTCCATGCTCGGCAGCACGCCGTTCATGGAGACCGACAGGAAGTACCCGTCGAACCGGGCCATGCCGTTGCCGAGCACCGTCCACAGCACCGACACCAGCGGCAGCATCGCCAGGGTGAAGCACAGGTAGACGAGCGAGGTGACCAGGCGGTCCTTGGCCTTGCGGCCGCCCTCGACACGGGCGGAGGCCGCCACCACGATCACCGTGTAGGCGAGCGCGGTGAGCACGCCCCACAGCACGAACCCGAAGGACGAGAAGGCCAGCAGGACGCCCGCGACCACGGCGGCCGAGGAGGCCAGCAGGGCGGGCGGGAAGTAGCGGGGCAGCGAGCCGCCGCGCAGGTCGCGCCGGGGGGCGCCGGAGCCCGGGCCGGGGTCGGTGGGCTGAGCGGTCGTCAGGCTCATCAGGACTCCTTGTTGCCGCGCGCCACGATGTAGCGGGCGCCCATGTTGACGACCAGGGTGATCGCGAACAGCACCAGGCCGGCGGCGATCAGCGCGGACACGCCGTATCCGGTGGCCTCGGGGTACTGGAGCGCGATGTGCCCGGCGATGGTCTGGTTGCCGCTCTGGAGCAGGTTCCAGGAGACGGCCAGCGAGGGCGACAGGATCATGGCGACGGCCATGGTCTCGCCCAGGGCGCGTCCCATGCCGAGCATGGCGCCGCCGACGACGCCGGACTTGCCGAAGGGCAGGACGGCCAGGCGGATCATCTCCCAGCGGGTGGCGCCCATGGCCAGGGCGGCCTCCCGGTGCCCCTGCGGGACCTGGTGGAACACGTCGCGGGACATGGCGGTGATGATCGGCAGGATCATCACGGCGAGCACGATCCCCGCGGTGAGGATGGTGCGGGCCGAGGTGGAGGCGGGCCCGGCGAAGAGCGGGATCCAGCCGAAATTGCGGGCCAGCCCCTCGTAGACGGGGACGAGCTGGGGGGCGAGGAACCCGATGCCCCACAGGCCGTAGACCACGCTGGGGATCGCGGCGAGCAGGTCCACCAGGTAGCCCAGCAGGGCGGCGAGGCGGCGCGGCGCGTAGTAGACGATGAACAGCGCGATGCCGATGGCGACCGGGGTGGCCAGCAGCAGCGCGATGGCGGCGGCCAGGACGGTGCCGAACGCCAGGGCCCCCACGCCGAACGCGGGGTTCTCGCGGACGTTGGCGTCCCAGGACTGGTCGGTGATGAAGTTCGCCGTGTTCGCGGCCAGCGACGGCCAGGCCTGAACGATCAGGAAGGCGGCGACGCCCGCGAGGATCACGAGGATCAGGATGCCCGAGCCTCGGGCGAGCCCGGCGAATGCGACATCGCCGATCCGGCGCCTGCCCTTGGGCGGTGGTGCCACCGTGGGCGCGTCCGTCGTCGTCATGTATCGGCTCCGGTTCGGAAGGGTTCAGTGCTGCCCACCAGCCCCCTGCGGGTGGGTTCCGGACCCTTGTCGGGTTCGGGTGTCCTCCCCGGGGGTTCACCCCGCGGGAGGCCGCCGCGACCGCCGAACGCCGAGAGGTCGCGATGCGCCGAATGCGAAGGTAGGCCCACTAGGTGACGAGTTGTCCCAAGGAAGGTGAACGGGAAATGAACGGGATGTCGCACTCCCGTGGCGGCCAAGGGTTTGGCCGGTTAATGTGATGAGCGGCACGTGCGGGCAGACCCTCTCCACGGGTCTACTGCCCACCACGCGCCCCCTCATTCCTCGCCCGGCGGCTCCTCCGGCGGCGCGTACATCACGTCGGTGTCCCAGATCTCGAAGCCCAGCGAGGTGTACAGCCGCACGGCCGCCTCGTTGTCCCCGTCGACGTACAGGTGCACCCAGGGCAGCCCGGCGTCGCGCAGGTGCCGCAGCCCCTCCAGGGTGAGCGCCCGGCCCAGGCCGGTGCCCTGCCACTGGGGGTCCACGCCCACCACGTACACCTCGCCGACGGGTTCGCCGTCGGTCAGCCCGGCGCCGTCGGCGTGCACCTTGGTCCAGTGGTACGCGGCGACCCGCCCGTCCTTGCCGGTGGCCAGGAAGAACCCGTTCGGGTCGAACCAGTCCTCGACCTCGCGCTGCAGCAGGTCGTCCAGGGTGAGCCTGCCCTGTTCGGGGTGGTGGGCGAAGGCGCGGGCGTTGGTGTCGAGCCAGGCCTGCTCGTCCTGCCCCACCACGAACGCGCGCACCTCGACCCGGTCGGCGACCTGGGGGCGCAGCACGGGAGGGGGCAGCTCCGGAGCGGTCCGCGGCCCGCCCTTCTCCTCGGCGGCGATGTCGCGCAGCGGCATGCGCATCTTGTGGAGCTCGCGGACGGCCCGCCAACCGTCCTCCTCGGCCACCGCCACCGCCTGCGGGGTGCGGCCGTGCGCCCACACCCGGACGCCGTTCGCGCCGGCGTCCCGGTGGACGGAGTGCAGCAGGGCGGTGCCGTGCCCGCGCCCCCGGTGGGCGGGGTCGACGACGACCTCCCCGGAGTCGGGCTCGTCCTCGCCGCGTTCGACGAACGCGAAGCCCACGACGCGGCCGTCCTCGGAGACCACGTGGAAGCGCGCGCTCCCGGAGGGCGCGCCGTGGCGGACGCGCAGCAGGGTGTGTTCGGACAGGGGGGCCACGCCGTCGGTTCTGCGGGCGGCCTCGGCGAGCGTCAGCACCTGGTCGGCCGTCGCGGCCGCCAGGTCGTCGGTGACCAGCGGGGTGCTCATGGACCGAAAGCCTACGACGACAGGCCCGTGAAGATTCCGTTGGCCTCGCCCGTGGCGTTCCGCGTCTGGTCGGAAGGGGTCCGGACACGGGCGCGCCCCGGCCCCGCTGGCGCGGGACCGGGGCGCGCCCGGCCGGTTCGGGTGTCAGCCCTTGCGGCGGCGCCCCTGGTAGCCGCCCGTGCCGGGGCGGACCCGGCGGGTGGGGGCCAGCGGGGCGGCCAGCAGCAGGGTGAGCAGGAAGGCGGCGAGCAGCACCGCGGGGGCCATGTTCGGTCCCATGTCGGTGTGCTCGGCGGCCACCTCGGTCTGCGCCGCGTCGTCGGACCCGGTCGGGGTGGCCAGTGGCAGGGTCGCCAGGTCCTCGCCGGGCAGCACGTCGGGCAGGTCGGCCTCGTTCCGGGGCAGGGTCGGGATGTTCGAGCCCGTGGTGGGCACGTCGCTGACACTGCTGCGCGGACGGTCGGGCGTGGAGGGCCGGGACGTGGTGCCGCTGGAGGGCCGCGACGAGGGCCGGCCGCTCGTCTCGGAACCCGGGGCGGTGGGGGTGGCCGACGGGGTGGGCCGGCCGCTCGGGGTCGGGGAGGGGGTCTCGGCGGGCGGGTCCGGGCGGGTGGGGGTCGGCGACGGCGTCGGGGAGGGCGACGGGCTCGGCCCGGTGATGGTGACCGCCCACACCCCGGAGGAGATGCTGTGCACGTCGCCCGGGGGCGTGGTGCAGCCGGTCTCCGGGTCGGCGGCGGCGAAGGTCAGGGTGGCGACCACGTCGGTCGACCGCCGCGGGGAGCCGGTCACCATGACGGTGTCCGAGGCGCCGGCGGCGAGCTGTCCGGCGGCGAAGCCGTGCCCCTGGAAGCCGCCGCCGATCTCCAGCCCGATCACGCAGATGTCGAGGGTGCCGGTGTTGCTCAGGGTGAGCGTGTTGGGCGGCGCGGGGGTGCCCAGCGCGACGCTGTCCGCGTCGCGCGCGAAGGCGACCGCGGCGACCGGCGCCGGCGTCGGGGAGGGGGACGGACCGCCCGGGTCCGTGGGCTGCGCGATGGCGGGGGAGGCCACCGCGACCAGTGTGGATCCGACGAACGCGGCACCGAGGGCGATGCCCAGGCGTCGGAGGGTGAGCGGGGTGTTCGCGGCGCTGGTGGACATCAGGGCGGGTTCACTCCTCAAGGGTGGTGCGCCATGCAGGGGTCCGCACCCGTCGGGGGAGCCATGCCGCGCCTGGCCTGGCCTCGGGGTGCTCCACAGATCTTAGGCCGTCCCCGCTCCGAACACGAGGCCCCACGACGCACCGTTGTCCACCCGTCACCCGCCCGTCCCCCGCTGTCCGCCGCGGTCCGCCCACCCGCCGTCCACCCCGGACCCGCCGCGCCCGCCGCCGGAAGTGCCCCTGCCCGTGCGGTCTTCGGACCGGTCCGGCCCCGGACCTAGGCGACCCGCGGGTGCCCTCCGTGTACAGGCGAGGTGTGCGGGGAACGCGTCTGGGAACGGGGCGCCTCCGTGCGCAGGAGGCCGCGGCCCGTGTGTCCGGCCGCGCCGGGGGCGGTCCCGGGCATGGGCGTTCCGCGGGTGCCTTCGTGCACTCGGGGGCCGCGGCCGACGTGTCCGGCCGCGCGGCGGTCCCGGGCGGGGCGCGGCGCTCCGGACGTACGGCGCGGGGCCGCCCCGACGGGGCGGCCCCGCGCCGTACGAACGTGCGGGCGTCCGGTCAGCCGGTGGCGGCCTCCCGGCGGGCGGAGGGCAGCGCCTCGCCGCCCTCGCCGGACGGGGAGGGGGCGGCCCCGGACGGCTGCCCCTTGCCGACGGGGTCGGGCACGAAGCGGTAGCCGACGTTGCGGACGGTCCCGATCAGGGACTCGTACTCCGAGCCCAGCTTGGCGCGCAGCCGCCGCACGTGGACGTCGATGGTGCGGGTGCCGCCGAAGTAGTCGTAGCCCCACACCTCCTGGAGCAGTTGCGCCCGCGTGAACACCCGGCCGGGGTGCTGGGCCAGGAACTTCAGCAGCTCGAACTCCTTGAAGGTGAGGTCGAGGATGCGCCCGCGCAGCCGGGCGATGTAGGTGGCCTCGTCGATGACCAGGTCGCCGCGGCGGATCTCGTCGGGGTCGTCGGTGCCCGCGTCGGCGGATCCGATGGCCAGCCGCAACCGGGCCTCCACCTCGGCGGGACCGGCGGCGGTGAGGATGAAGTCGTTCACCTGCCAGTCCGGGGTGAGCGCGGCGACGCCGCCCTCGGTGAGGATGACGAGCAGCGGACAGTCCAGGCCCGTGGTGTCCAGCAGGCGGCAGAAGTTCCGGGCGGCCGCCAGGTCGGTACGGGCGTCGACCAGAATGGCGTCGACCGGGGCGCTGGAGCCGGTCCCGGCGCCGGACGCCAGGAGTGCGCCGGCTTCGGCAGGCGCCACCCGCACGGAGTGCAGGAGGAGGCCGAGAGCGGGCAGCACGTGATCGGACGGTTCGTTGGAGTTCGTCAACAGAAGCAGATGGCTCATGCGTCTCTTCCCGTCATCCCGCGCTATGCGGACGATCGAAGGCGCCATTGCCCCCGGTGAAGATTTGTTTAATACGTCGCCTCCGAGCAACACCAAGGATAATCAACAGATGGCGAAGTGCACTATCAGGTACTGGGCCGCGGCCAAGGAAGCGGCGGGAATCGCCGAGGAGCCGGTCCTTGCGGCGACTCTCGGCGAGGCGCTCGACGCGGCGCGCCGACTCCACCCCGACGACCGCTTTCAGCGGGTTCTCGGGGTTTCCTCGTTCCTGGTCGACGAGAAGCCGGTCGGCCGGCGGGCCCATGGTGACGTTCCGGTCACGGATGGGACTGTGATCGAGGTCCTACCGCCCTTCGCGGGTGGGTGAGGTGCTCGAAAAGGCTGCGGAATCCGGAGGAAACATGACGGAAACCCCTGAGTGGGCGGGGCGTGCGCGCGTGGTGATGCTCGGCAGGGACGGGTGCCATCTGTGCGAGGACGCCTGGAAGGTGATCGGCGCGGTCGCCGCCGAGACGGGCGCGAGCCGCGCCGAGGTGTCGCTGACCGAGGTGGGGGAGGCCGACCGGGAGGAGTACTGGGACAAGATCCCGGTCACTTTCGTCGACGGCGCCCGGCATGATTTCTGGCGGGTGGACGAAGGCCGTCTGCGCGCCGCGCTCAACGGCTGAACGGCACCGGAATCGTTCTGTTGCGAAAGCGGGATCGGCGTGTGAACGGGTTTCCCATTCACGCGCTTTCACCACCGGAACGGTCGTCGGGGGGACGGGGGCGACACCGCGCCCCATCGGGCCCGTTCCGGGCACGGGATCGTCGGATCATCCCGGCCCGGCGGTCCGCGGGACCGGCGGGCCGGGCCGCCGCTGGGAACTTATGAGCGCGGCGTCACAAGCGACCCCACTTTGTGCGTGCTTTCACAAGCGCGTAACCTAGGGCGTGTTCGGTGGCCGCCTCCGGCCGTCCGGCGCTCGCGCCGGCCGCGGGGGGCACCCTCCGGGCGATCTCTCGCAGGACGACCGGCGGGGGCGCTCCCACCGCGCCCCGTCCGGCGGGTCCCGCGGCGCCGCGCGGCGGGCCGTCGGGGGCCGGCCGTCCGAGCGCGGCCGGAGCCGCCGTGCGGGAGGTGGCCCGGCGGTCGCGCCCCGGGGGCCGGACACGGCCCCGGCCACCCGACAGCCCTCCGGGGGCGTGCCCCCGGCCCCGCGCCCGCACGACCGCCCTCAGGAGCACCCGCCCGTGACAAGTCGTCCGCCCAGGCCCCGGGAGAGGGGAATCCCGGAGGCCACCGTCGCCCGGCTCCCCGTCTACCTGCGCACCCTGCAGGCGCTCCAGGACCGGGGCACTCTCACGGTCTCGTCGGAGGACCTGGCGTCGGCCGCCGGGGTGAACTCCGCCAAACTCCGCAAGGACCTCTCCCACCTGGGGTCCTACGGAACGCGAGGGGTCGGCTACGAGGTCCGGTACCTCGTGTACCAGATCTCGCGTGAACTTGGTCTCACCCAGGACTGGGCCGTCGCCATCGTCGGCATCGGCAACCTGGGGCGCGCCCTCGCCAACTACGGGGGGTTCGGGACCCGAGGGTTCCGCATCGCGGCCCTGCTCGACGCCGACCCCGCCATGGTGGGGCGGCGCGTCGCCTCACTCGACGTGGGGCATATTGACACCCTGGAAACGGTTGTCCGCGACAAGGGCGTCTCCATAGGGGTGATCACCACGCCGGCCGCGTCCGCGCAGGCGGTCGCGACCCGCTTCGTCGGGGCGGGGGTGAGCAGCATCCTCAACTTCGCGCCGGTGGTGCTGAATGTGCCGGACGGGGTCGATGTGCGTAAGGTCGACTTGTCCATCGAACTCCAGATCCTCGCCTTCCACGCGCAGCGCCGCAACGGCGACGAGGGCCACGGCGCGGAGCCGGCGGGACTGGAACTGACATGAACGAACCGCGGGGCGGCGCCCCGCGGACCGGGTCGCGAGGCCTGCATGAGCGGCGGCGGTGAGCGAGCGTCCGCCGCGCTTTCCGGGGGGCCGCCCGCAGTGCGCGGGGGCCCTGGCGGAGCATGAAGAGACGCTGATGTAGTGCCTGCATAGGAGAATGCGGATGAGTGTCCTGGCCGTGGGGTTGAGCCACCGGAGTTCGCCGGTGGCGCTCCTGGAGCGCGTCGCGCTGAACGGGGAGACGCGGGCCAAGGCCGTCGAGGAGATGCTCGGCACCGAGTCCGTCAACGAGGTGATGGTGGTCTCCACCTGCAACCGGACGGAGATCTACGCCGACGTCGACGCCTTCCACGGCGGTGTCGCCGCCGTGACCGAGCTGCTGTCCTGGCACACCGGCGTCCCCCTGGCCGAGCTGTCCGAGCACATGTACGTGCACTACGAGGACCGCGCGGTCCAGCACCTGTTCTCCGTCACCTGTGGCCTGGACTCCATGGTCCTGGGCGAGGGCCAGATCCTCGGCCAGGTCCGCGACGCCCTCAAGGCCGGACAGGAGACCGGCTCCGTCGGCCGCGTCCTCAACGACCTGGGCCAGCGCGCCCTGCGCGTGGGCAAGCGCGCCCACACCGAGACCCACCTGGACCACGCCGGGGCCGACATGGTGAGCTTCGGCCTCACCGTGGCCCTGCGCCGCCTGGGCACCGGCCCCACCGGCGGCGGCGAGGTCACCGCCGACCGCACCGTCCAGCGGCTCGGCGCCACGCCGCCGGTCGGCTGCCCGATGTCCGCGGCCGAGGGCGACACCGCCGACGCGCCGGGCATCGCCCGCGCCACCTCCGGGCCCCTGGCCGGGACGCGCGTCCTGATCCTGGGCGCGGGCTCCATGAGCGCCCTGTCCGCCAACACCGTCGCCCGCCAGGGCGCGGCCACCGTCGTCGTGGCCAACCGCACCCGCGAGCGCGCCGACCGCCTCGCCGAGTGCCTCACCGAGGCCTACGACGGCGTCACCGCCCGCTCCGTCCCCTTCGCGGACGCCGCCGCGGTGCTGTCCGAGGTCGACCTGGTCATCTCCTGCACCGGCGCCCAGGGCCTGGTGCTGACCGCCGATGCCGTCGCCGCCGCCACCGCGGGCCGCACCCGGCCGCTGGTCTTCCTCGACCTCGCGCTGCCCCACGACATCGACCACGCCGTGCGCGACCTGCCGGGGGTCCACCTCGTCGACATCGAGGACCTGCGCCGGGCCGCCTCCCACGGCGGCGGCACCGGGGCGGGCCGGGGCGGCGCCCTCGAACTCGTCCGCGGGATCGTGGACGAGGAGGTCTCCGAGTTCCGCACCGTCCGCCGGGCCGCCCAGGTCGCCCCTACCGTCGTTGCCCTGCGCGCCCAGGCCCGCGACGTGGTGGAGGCCGAGCTGGACCGCCTGCACGGCCGGCTGCCCGAGGACCTGGACGACCGCACCCGCGAGGAGATCACCCGCGCGATGCGCCGCGTCGCCGACAAGCTCCTGCACAGACCCACCGTGCGGGTCAAGGAGCTGGCCGCCGCCCCCGACGGGGAGTCCTACGAGGCGGCCCTGCGCGAACTGTTCGACCTCGACACCACGACCACGGCGGCCCGCGCCGCCCAGGAGAAGGCATGACCGGCACCACCGGGCCCGCCAGGCTCGCCACCCGTCGCAGCAACATGGCCACCAGCCAGTCCCGGCTGGTCGCCGACGCCATCACCGAGCGGACGGGACGGGCCATCGAACTGGTGCTGATCACCAGCTTCGGCGACGTCACCAAGGCCCACCTGACCCAGCTCGGCGGCACCGGCGTGTTCGTCAACGCCCTGCGCGACGAGCTGGCGGCCGACACCGTGGACTTCGCGGTCCACTCCCTCAAGGACCTGCCCACCACGCCCGCCGACGGCCTGGTCCTGGCCGCCATCCCCGAACGCGACGACCCCCGCGACGCCCTGTGCGCCCGCGACGGCCTCGAGTTCGCCGACCTGCCCGCCGGGGCCAGGATCGGCACCGGTTCGCCGCGCCGCGTCGCCCAGCTCGCCGCCCTGCGCCCCGACCTGGAGTACGTGCCGATCCGCGGCAACGCCGAGACCCGCCTGGGCAAGGTCGCCTCCGGCGAGCTCGACGCCGTCGTCCTGGCCTACGCCGGGCTGGTCCGGGTGGGCCGCATGGCCGACGTCACCGACGTCTTCGACCCCGAGCTGGTGCTGCCCGCCCCCGGCCAGGGCGCCCTGGCCGTGGAGTGCCGCGCCGACCGGGCCGAGGGGGACCTCGCCTACCTGTCCGCCGTGGACCACCCGGCCACCCGCCTCGCGGTCGTCGCCGAGCGCACCGTGCTGTCCGAGCTCGAAGCGGGCTGCGCGGCGCCGGTGGGCGCCCACGCCCTCTACGACGCCGACAGCGGTGAGCTGCGGCTGCGCGCCGCCGTGGTGGCCACCGACGGCTCCGAGTCGGTGCGCGGCGAACGCGCCGCCGCCGTCGGGGGCCCCACCGACGTGGAGGGCGCCGCCGCCCTGGGCCGCGAGCTGGCCCGCGCCATGATCGCCGACGGTGCCGACCGCATCGTCGCGGACGCCTTCGCGGAGAGGGACGCCCCGCCCGCACCCTGAGCCGGAGCCCGCCGACGGGCACGCCCGCCGTTCCCGCCCGCGTCCCGGGACACGGGCGGGAACGGCGGCGGCACGGTCCAGTGGCAACCCCATCCAGTGGCAGCACAGAGGAGTCACGTGAACGCCAACGCCAATCCTTCGCCGGAGGAGCGCGCAGCCGTCCGACCCGGGCACGTCGCCCTGGTCGGTGCCGGGCCGGGCGGGGCCGGGCTGCTGACCCTGCGCGGCGCCGAGCTGCTGCGCGACGCCGACGTGGTCATCACGCCGCGCGAGCCCGCCGCCGAGGACCTGGCGGGCTTCCGAGAGGAACTCCTCACCCACTGCCGCGAGGACGTCACCACCGCCCGGGCCGAGGACATCGGCGACGTCGACGCCTTCGCCCTGGCCCGCGCCCGAGAGGGCCTGCGGGTGGTGCGGCTCTACTCCGGCGACCCGTTCTTCGGCTGCCGCGGCGCCGAGCTGGTCCTGGCCTGCCGGGAGGCGGGCGTCGAGGTGGAGGTCGCCCCCGGCGTCTCCTCCGTCACCGCCGTCCCGGCCTTCGCCGGCATCCCTCTGATGGGCCACGGCACCCCCGAGGTTCGCATCCTCAACGCCCGCGCCCGCGGCGCCGAGGTGGACTGGCACGAGGCCGCCGCGAGCGACGCGCCCCTGCTGATCCTGGGGGGCGACGCCCCCGCGGAGGAGCCCGCCGAGTTCCAGGGCCCCGGGTTCGACGTGCTGTGCAAGACCCTCATCGCCGGGGGGCGGCCCGCCACCACGCCGGTCGCCGTCGTCCGCGCCGGGGGCACCACCCGCCAGACCACCGTGGCCTCCACCCTGGGCCGCCTGGTCGCCGAGCTCAAGGCCAAGGACGCCAAGGGCCACCACCTCACCGCCCCGGCGATGATGGTCGTCGGCGCCCCGGCCGGCCGCCACGCCGAGCTGTCCTGGTACGAGGGCCGCCCGCTGTTCGGCTGGCGGGTGCTGGTGCCCCGCACCAAGGAGCAGGCCGCCGCCCTCTCCGAGCAGCTGCGCGACCACGGCGCCGTGCCCGAGGAGGTGCCCACCATCTCGGTGGAGCCGCCGCGCACCCCGCAGCAGATGGAGCGCGCCGTCCGCGGCCTGGTCACCGGCCGCTACCAGTGGGTGGCCTTCACCTCCGTCAACGCGGTCAAGGCGATCCGCGAGCGGCTGGAGTCCTACGGCCTGGACGCGCGCGCGTTCGCCGGGGTCAAGGTCGCCGTCGTCGGCGAGGCCACCGCCCGCGCGGTCCGCGAGTTCGGGATCCAGCCCGACCTCGCCCCGCCCGACGACGCCCAGTCCAGTGCCGGGCTGGTGTCGGTGTGGCCGCCCTACGACGCCGAGATCGACCCCATCGAGCGGGTGCTGCTGCCGCGCGCCGACATCGCCACCGAGACCCTGGCCGCGGGCCTCACCGACCTGGGCTGGGAGATCGACGACGTCACCGCCTACCGGACCGTCCGGGCGGCGCCCCCGCCCGCCCCCGTCCGAGAGGCGATCAAGGGCGGCGGTTTCGACGCGGTGCTGTTCACGTCCTCCTCCACGGTGCGCAACCTGGTGGGGATCGCGGGCAAGCCGCACAACACCACCGTCATCGCCGTGATCGGCCCCGAGACCGAGAAGACCGCCATAGAGTTCGGACTGCGGGTCGACGTCGTGGCACCCAAAGCCTCCGTTTCGGCCCTCGTGGACGCGCTTTCGGAGTACGGTGCGGCCAAGCGCCGTGAGGCGATCGAGGCGGGCAAGCCCGTTCTCAAGCCGAGCCAGAAGCGCCGCGGACGCCGCCGCAAGCTCTGAGCCGCCCCCGTCACCAGCACGAACCAGCCTTCCTCAGGAGTACCCATGGACACCACCGGTCGCGAAGCGGCCTACCCCGCCGCCCGGCCGCGCCGCCTGCGCCGGGGCCCGGCGCTGCGCCGCCTGGTCGCCGAGACGCGGGTGCTGCCGGAGAACCTGGTCCTGCCGCTGTTCGTCAAGGAGGGGATCGACGAGCCGGTCGCGATCTCGTCCATGCCGGGCCAGTTCCAGCACACCCGCGACAGCCTGCGCCGGGCCGCCCACGAGGCGGCCGAGGCCGGGGTCGGCGGCGTCATCCTGTTCGGCATCCCCGCGCACAAGGACGAGCGCGGCTCCGCGGCCGACGACCCGCACGGGATCGTCCAGGAGGCGCTGCGCGACCTGTCCAAGGACGTGGGCGACGCCCTGGTGGTCATGGCCGACCTGTGCCTGTGCGAGTACACCTCGCACGGCCACTGCGGCCCGCTGGAGGCCGACGGGCACGTGGACAACGACCTGACCCTGGAGCGGTACGCGTCCATCGCCGCCGCCCAGGCCGAGGCGGGCGCCGCCGTGGTCGCCCCCAGCGGCATGATGGACGGCCAGGTCGCGGCGATCCGCGCCGGGCTGGACCGGGCCGGGTTCGCCCAGGTACCGATCCTGGCCTACGCGGCCAAGTACGCCTCCTCGTTCTACGGCCCGTTCCGGGAGGCCGCCGAGGGCGCGCCGCAGTTCGGGGACCGGTCCGGGTACCAGCAGGACCCGGCCAACGCCCGGGAGGCGCTGCGCGAGGTGGCCCTGGACGTCGCCGAGGGCGCGGACATGGTGATGGTCAAACCGGGCCTGGCCTACCTCGACATCATCGCCAAGGTGGCCGAGGCCTCCCCGGTGCCCGTGTCGGCCTACCAGGTCAGCGGCGAGTACGCCATGATCGAGGCGGCGGCGGAGCGCGGGTGGATCGACCGCGAGCGGGCGATCCTGGAGACCCTCACCTCCTACCGGCGGGCGGGGGCCGAGCAGGTGCTCACGTACTGGGCGACCGAGGCGGCACGCCTGCTCCGGTAGCGCGACCGGTTCGCCCACCCCGGTCGCGGTCGCCGGGTGCGGGTCCGGGTTCAGGACCGCACCTGGAACACCGAGAACACCGGGGAGGGCTCCATGGCCGATGTGTTGTACCGACGGAAGCGGCGTCCGGCGATGGACGGCATGGTCGACGCCGCGCTGGGCTACGCCGCACTGGGCTGGCCCGTGGTGCGGGGCGCCGCACCGGGCGAGGACCGCGCCTGCAACTGCGAGCGGCTGGGCTGTCCGGACCCGGCGGCCCATCCGGCGACCATGGCCTGGGGTGTGGAGGCCAGCACCGACACCGACACGATCCGCCGGTGGTGGGCGGCCGACCCCGAGGCCAACGTGATCCTGCCGACGGGGCGGGTCTTCGACGTCTTCGACGTGCCGCGCGAGGCCGGCGTGATGGCGCTGGCGCGGATGGGCCGGGCGGGCGTGCCCGCGGGCCCGGTGGCGGCGCTGGGGTCGCGGTACCTGTTCTTCGTGGCGACCCGGTCGCCGGTCGACGAGGACGAGTGGTGGTCCTGCCACCTGGACTGCGTCCCCGAGGCGATCGAGGACATGCCGGGCCTGCGCTGGCACTGCCGGGACAGCTTTGTCCTGGGTGCCCCGTCCCGGCTGCCGGGCGGGGGCCGGGTGAGCTGGATCCGCACTCCGCGCGACTCCGGCGGCTCGGTGGTGCTGCCGGACCCGATCGCGGTCCTGGGCATCCTGGCCGACGCCAGCGAGGAGTTCGGCGACACCGGCCGCTGACGGCCGGCGGGCGGGAGCGGCGCGCTCCCGCTCCCGTGCGCGGCGCCCCGGCACGCGGTACCCCCGGGGGCGGTGCTCCTGTGCAGGGTGGCGGCGGAGGACGGGCGACGGGCCCGGCCGCGGGCGGCGGGCGCACACGGTCCCGGGAGCCCGCGCGGCCGCGGACTTTCGCTTTCTTTCGGTGTTTTCGGGGTCTTGACAATCCACGCGCGACCCCTATCGGTAACACCATTGTTCGGGCAGTTGTTCACTTGTGTCACACGGTTCACGCCATTATCGCGTCGACCTGCGAGCTTAATGCCCGTTCACCTGGAGTTTCGCGATGGGCTGCCGTCCCATCCGGCACGAAATCTCTTTTTCATTCGCTGTTTACATATCACCATTGCGTGGCTACTCTCGTGGGAGCGCTCCCGAACAGAGCGCTACCGCCCTCCCTGGCCCCAGCGGCCCGCCTGCCCCCGACCGCTCCGTCGCCCGACCGGGATTCCCGCCCTTCATGGGAGCGCTCCCGGACCCGGGTCGTCCCCGCCGGAGAAAAGCCATGCCCCGCTCCCCGCCATTCCCACGGCCATGCCTCGGATTCCCCGCAGTCGTCGCGTCCCGCGCGACACCATCTTTCCTTTCCCTACGGATCACCCCCCTCCGCAAGGAAGAAGCAGAAGATGAGAAGAATCCACAGTGCCGTGACACCCGGACCGTCGCGCGCACGCAGAGGGCCGGCCGCCCTGTCCGCCCTTGTGGTGGGCACCGCTCTGGCCGTCGTCCCCGCCTCCCCCGCCAGCGCCGAAGCCGGCTGTGCCGTCGACTACACGGTCAGTGACTGGGGCTCGGGCTTCACCGCGAACGTCGAGATCACCAACCTGGGCGACCCGGTCGACGACTGGACCCTGGAGTGGTCCTTCCCCGGCAACCAGCAGATCGGCAATCTGTGGGGCGGCACCCACACCCAGAGCGGGGCCAACGTCTCCGTCTCCGACGCCGGGTACAACGCCGCCATCGCCACCGACGGCTCGGTGTCCTTCGGGTTCAACGCGAACTACAGCGGCTCGAACGCGGCCCCGCTCGCGTTCGAGCTCAACGGCGTCCTGTGCGACGGCGCGGTCGACCCCGACCCGGATCCCGACCCCGATCCCGACCCGGATCCGGACCCCTCCGGCCGCGTGGACAACCCCTACGTCGGGGCCGACGTCTACGTGAACCCGATCTGGTCGGCGAACGCCGCCGCCGAGCCCGGCGGTGAGGCGGTGGCGGACCAGCCCACCGGTGTGTGGCTCGACCGCATCGGCGCCATCGAGGGCAACGACAGCCCCACCACCGGTTCCATGGGCCTGCGCGACCACCTGGACGAGGCCGTGGAGCAGGCGGGCGGCGAGCCCCTGGTGTTCCAGGTCGTCATCTACAACCTGCCCGGCCGCGACTGCGCCGCCCTGGCCTCCAACGGCGAGCTCGGCCCCGACGAGATCGACCGCTACAAGAACGAGTACATCGACCCGATCGCCGACATCCTCGCCGACTACGAGGACACCGAGCTGCGCATCGTGACCACGGTGGAGATCGACTCGCTGCCCAACCTGGTCACCAACGTCACCCCGCGGCCCACCGCCACCCCCGAGTGCGACGAGATGCTGGCCAACGGCAACTACGTCGAGGGCGTCGGCTACGCCCTGGCGACCCTGGGCGCCATCGACAACGTCTACAACTACGTGGACGCCGGCCACCACGGCTGGATCGGCTGGGACAGCAACTTCGTCC
Organism: Nocardiopsis sp. MT53; assembly: GCF_019598965.1. Classification (NCBI taxonomy): domain Bacteria; kingdom Bacillati; phylum Actinomycetota; class Actinomycetes; order Streptosporangiales; family Nocardiopsidaceae; genus Nocardiopsis; species Nocardiopsis sp. MT53. Next base: position 2,741,158 of record NZ_CP080599.1, read on the forward strand.
CGTCCGCCCAGATCTTCTACCAGGCCGCCAACGCCGCCGGGGCCACCCCCGACGACGTGCACGGCTTCATCGCCAACACCGCCAACTACTCGGCCCTGGAGGAGGAGAACTTCTCCGTCGACCAGACCATCGGCGGCGTCCCGGTCCGCCAGTCCGACTGGGTCGACTGGAACTACTACGTCGACGAGCTGAGCTTCGCCCAGGCACTGCGCCAGGAACTGGTCTCCCAGGGCTTCTCGTCCGACATCGGGATGCTCATCGACACCTCCCGCAACGGCTGGGGCGGTCCCGACCGGCCCACCGGCCCGGGGCCCGAGACCGACGTGAACGCCTACGTGGACGGCGGCCGCTACGACCGGCGCATCAACCCGGGCAACTGGTGCAACCAGGCCGGGGCCGGACTGGGTGAGCGCCCGCAGGCCGCACCCGAGGCCGGGATCGACGCCTACGTGTGGATGAAGCCGCCGGGCGAGTCCGACGGTTCCAGCGAGTTCATCGAGAACCCCGAGGGCAAGGGTTTCGACCGGATGTGCGACCCCACCTACGAGGGCAACGTGCGCAACGGCAACAGCATGAGCGGGGCGCTGCCCGACGCCCCGATCTCCGGCCACTGGTTCTCCGCCCAGTTCCAGGAGCTGCTGGACAACGCCTACCCGCCGCTCGACTGACCGGAGGCGGCCACCGGCCCCGCGGCCGGTGACCGCCCCTCCCGACTCCGGCGGCCCCCGGGCACCCTCGAGCGGACGCACCGCCCGGGCCGTCGGTCCCCACCCGGTCCCCTCCGCCTCTCGGGGACCGGACGCCGGGCGGGGATCCCGGAACGATCCCCGCCCGGCCCCACACCACCCGAACCCCCCTCTCGGTCCCGCCGCGTGCGGGTGGCGTGGCCCCGCCATGCCCGCCCGCCCCCGGGGCCGGTGAGGGGGACCCACCCAGGAGACGCACGTGCACACCCCCCGCACGCGCCGCCGATGGCGCAGACCCCTCTCCCTCCTCGCGGCCACCTCGCTGGCGGCCGCCCTGCTGCCGGCCTCGGCCGCGCACGCCGCCCCGCTCTGCACGGTCGACTACACCGTCACCAACGACTGGGGCAGCGGCTTCACCGCCGACGTCACCCTCACCAACCACGGCCCCGAGGTCTCCCCCTGGAGCCTGGGCTGGGACTTCCCCGGAAGCCAGCAGGTCACCAACGCCTGGAACGCCACGGCCACCCAGTCCGGCGCCTCGGTCACCGCCACCGCCCCCGCCTGGTCGCCCGGGCTGGCCACCGGCCAGAGCGCCTCCTTCGGCTTCCAGGGCACCGGCTCCGGGGCCGCCCCCACCGAGTTCACCCTCAACGGGACCTCCTGCGAGGACGGCGGCGAGGAGCCCGGGCCGGAGGACGGCGAGATCGTCGTCTCCCCGGCGAGCGTCGCCGTGGACCCGGGCGGCTCGGCCTCCTTCGACGTCCACCTGTCCGCCGCCCCCGAGGACGACGTGGCGGTGGCCGTCGAGCGCACCTCCGGCTCCGACACCCTCTCCCTCACCGCCGGGAGCGCGCTCACCTTCACCGCGGACGACTGGGGCGAGGCCCAAGAGGTCACCGTGGCCTCCTCCGGGAACGGCGAGGGCGAGCCCGCCCAGGCCGTGTTCACCGTGGCCGCCGAGGGCTACGACCCCGTGACCGTCACCGTGCGGGAGCGCTCCGGCGCAACCAACGCCTACGAGGCCGAGTTCCTCGAGCAGTACGAGAAGATCAAGGACCCGGCCAACGGGTACTTCCGGGAGTTCGACGGACTGCTGGTCCCGTACCACTCCGTGGAGACCCTGATCGTGGAGGCGCCCGACCACGGGCACGCCACCACCTCCGAGGCGTACAGCTACTACCTGTGGCTGGAGGCCACCTACGGCCGCGTCACCGGTGACTGGGAGCCCTTCAACGCCGCGTGGGCGTCCATGGAGGCGTTCATCATCCCGGGCACCGCCGACCAGCCCACCAACGCCTCCTACGACCCGTCCTCGCCCGCCACCTACATCGCCGAGTCCACCGACCCCGCGGACTACCCGATGCCCCTGGACCAGGGCGTCCAGGTCGGACAGGACCCGCTGGCCGACGAGCTGAGCAGCACCTACGGGACCGACGAGGTCTACGGCATGCACTGGCTGCTGGACGTCGACAACACCTACGGGTTCGGGTTCTGCGGCGACGGCACCGACGACGCGCCCGCCTACATCAACACGTTCCAGCGCGGCTCCAACGAGTCCGTCTGGGAGACCGTCCCGCACCCCTCCTGCGAGACGTTCGAGCACGGCGGCACCAACGGGTACCTGGACCTGTTCACCGACGACTCCACCTACTCGGAGCAGTGGCGCTACACCAACGCCCCCGACGCCGACGCGCGCGCCGTCCAGGTCGCCTACCAGGCGCACACCTGGGCGAGCGAGCAGGGCAACGAGGGCGCCATCGCCGACAGCGTCGCCGACGCCGCCCGCATGGGCGACTACCTGCGGTACGCCATGTTCGACAAGTACTTCAAGGAGGTCGGCGACTGCGTCGGGCCCCAGGCCTGCGCCCCCGGCAGCGGCAGGGAGTCCGCGCACTACCTGATGTCCTGGTACTACGCCTGGGGCGGCGCCCTGGGCAGCGCCCAGTACCCCTGGGCCTGGCGCATCGGCGGCTCCTCCGCCCACCAGGGCTACCAGAACGTCATGGCCGCCTACGCCCTCTCCGAGGTCGACGCCCTCACCCCCGAGTCGCCCACCGGCGCCGACGACTGGGGCACCAGCCTCGACCGGCAGCTGGAGTTCCTCCAGTGGCTCCAGTCCGCCGACGGCGGCATCGCCGGCGGCGCCACCAACAGCTGGGAGGGCGACTACGGGCAGCCGCCCGCGGGCACCCCGACCTTCTACGGGATGTTCTACGACGAGAAGCCCGTCTGGCACGACCCGCCGTCGAACCGGTGGTTCGGGTTCCAGGTCTGGGACATGGAGCGCGTCGCCGAGTACCACCGCATCACCGGCGACGAGCGCGCCGGGGAGATCCTCGACGCCTGGGTGCCCTGGGCCATCGCCAACACCACGGTCGGCGCCGACGGCGAGTTCGCCATCCCCGCCGACATGGAGTGGAGCGGCGCCCCCGACACCTGGACCGGCACCTCCACCGGCAACCCCGGCCTGCGGGTCGAGGTGGTCTCCCACAACCAGGACGTCGGCATCGCCGCCGGGCTGGCCAAGACGCTCATGCACTACGCCGCCGCCACCGGCGACGCGCAGGCGCGCGAGGTCGCGGAGGGCCTGCTGGAGGCGCTGCTGCACCACCAGGACGACCTGGGCGTGGCGGTGCCCGAGGTGCGGGCCGACTACCAGCGGTTCGACGACCCGTACGACTCGCCCGACGGCGGGGTGTACGTCCCCGACGGCTGGACCGGCACCATGCCCAACGGCGACGTGATCGACTCCGACTCCACGTTCGCGTCCATCCGTTCCTTCTACGAGGACGACCCCGACTGGCCCGAGGTCCAGGCCTACCTGGACGGCGGCCCGGCGCCCGAGTTCACCTACCACCGCTTCTGGGCGCAGGTGGACGTGGCGACCGCGCTGGCGGTGCACGGGGAGCTGTTCGGCTGACCCTCCCGTCCCGCTGATCCGTCCCACCGACCCCCGCGGCGGCCGTTCGACGGCGGCCGCCGCGGGACCACACGGGGGAGGGGCCGGGTCCGGCCCCGGTCCCTCCCCGCTCCCCGACCCCCTCCGAAGAGTTCCCGCCGCCCCGAGGAGCGACCGATGAAGACGACCACGCGGCGCCGCACGGCGAGATTCCTCGCCCCGGTGTTCGCCCTGGCCCTGGCCCTGTCGGCCGGGTCCCCCGCCCAGGCCGAGGACCCGTCCCTGCGCGACCTCGCCGACCGGCACGGTCTGCGCATGGGTGTGGCGGTCTCCGCCCACCTGCTCGACAACGCCCGCTACGCCGAGATCGCCGCAGAGCAGTACAACTCCGTCACCCACGAGAACGAGCTGAAGTGGGAGACCGTCCAGCCCCAGCGCGGGCAGTTCAACTGGAGCGGCGGCGACCGCCTGGTGGACTTCGCGCAGGCCAACGGCCAGGACGTGTACGGCCACACCCTGGTCTGGCACAGCCAGCTGCCGTCCTGGGTGGCCGACGGCGGGTTCAGCGCCCCCGAGCTGGAGGGGGTGATGGAGGAGCACATCTCCACGGTCGTCGACCGCTACGCCGACGACATCAGCCACTGGGACGTGGTCAACGAGGCGTTCAACGAGGACGGGAGCTTCAGGGACACGGTGTTCTACCGGACCCTGGGCGAGGACTACATCGCCACGTCCCTGGAGATGGCGCACGCGGCCGACCCCGACGCGCGGCTGTTCATCAACGACTACAACGTCGAGGGGATCAACGCCAAGAGCGACGCCCTCTACGAACTGGCGTCCTCCCTGCTCGACCGGGGCGTGCCCCTGCACGGCGTGGGCCTGCAGTCGCACCTCATCGTCGGACAGGTGCCGTCCAGCATGCAGGCCAACATCCAGCGGTTCGCGGACCTGGGCCTGGAAGTGGTCGTCACCGAACTGGACATCCGCACGAACACCCCGGCCTCGGAGCAGCAGCTCCAGGCGCAGGCCGCCGACTACACGCGCGTGTTCCAGGCGTGCATGGCCGTGGACGGCTGCGGCGGCGTCACCGTGTGGGGCGTGGGCGACGCCAACTCCTGGATCCCGGACGTGTTCCCCGGGCAGGGCGACGCGCTGCCCTACGACCACCAGTACCAGCCCAAGCCCGCCTACTGGGCGATGCACGAGGCCCTGGGCGGCGACGGGGGCCCCGGGCCGGGGCCCGGCCCCGGCGACGGGGACTGCTCGGTGACCTACACCGTGGTCAACCGGTGGAACCAGGGCGCCGTCATCGACGTGACCGTCCGCAACACCGGGACCGCGGCCGTGGACGGCTGGAGCCTGGCCTGGACCCGGCCCGCCGGCCAGCAGATCACCTCGGCCTGGAACGCCACCGTCACACAGGACGGGAGCGCGGTCACCGCCGAGGGCGTGTCGTGGAACCGGACGCTGCCGCCCGGCGGCAGCGTGACGTTCGGGTTCCAGATCGCACACCAGGGACAGGCGGACGCGCCGAGCGGGTTCGAGCTCAACGGCGCCGCCTGCGACTGACCGGCCCCCCGACCCCCGGGGCCCCGCCCCCCACCACGGGCGCCCCGGGCCCGGCGCCCCGGGGGCCGGACCTCCTCCACCCGGCCCCCGGGGACCCACCCCCCGACTCCGCCCCAGACCCCGCCACCAGCCCCCCGGAGAACCCCATGCGACCGTCCCCGCCGACCGCGCGCCCCCGGGCCGCACTCGCCCTCGCCCTGGGCACGGCACTGACACTGACCCTCTCCCTGGTCCTCGCCCTGCTCGCCCTCGCACCGTCCGCCGCCCGCGCCGACACCGGCTTCCGGGTCGAGGACGGGCGCCTCGTCGACGCCGCCGGGAACGACTTCCTGATCCGCGGTGTGAGCCACGCCCACACCTGGTACCTCCAGGAGACGGGCTCCTTCGCCGACATCAAGGAACAGGGGGCCAACACCGTCCGCGTCGTCCTGAGCAGCGGACAGCGCTGGACCGAGAACGGGCCCGCCGACGTGGCCAACGTGGTCTCGCTGTGCAAGGCCAACCGCCTGATCTGCATGCTCGAGGTCCACGACACCACCGGCTACGGCGAGCAGTCCGGGGCCGCCACCCTCGACCAGGCCGTCGACTACTGGCTGCGCGTCCAGGACGTCCTGGAGGGCGAGGAGGACCACGTCCTCGTCAACATCGGCAACGAGCCCTACGGCAACAACGACGCCGTCAACCAGGGCTGGGCCGACGACACCATCGCCGCCGTCGGGCGGCTGCGCGACGCCGGGTTCGAGCACACCCTCGTCGTGGACGCGCCCAACTGGGGCCAGGACTGGCAGGGCATCATGCGGCGCGACGCGCCGCTGGTGGCGGCCGCCGACGACAACACCGTCTTCTCGGTCCACATGTACGGCGTCTACCAGCAGGAGTCCACGGTGGTCTCCTACCTGGAGCACTTCGCGAACGCGGGGCTGCCGCTGATCGTCGGCGAGTTCGGCCACGACCACAGCGACGGGAACCCCGACGAGGACGCGATCATGGAGCACACCCGGCGGCTGGGGCTCGGCTACATCGGCTGGTCGTGGAGCGGCAACGGCGGGGGAGTGGAGTACCTCGACATGGTCGAGGACTTCGACCCGGCCCGGATCACCCCCTGGGGCGAGCGGATCTTCCACGGGCCCGACGGCATCGGCGAGACGTCGGTGGAGGCGCCCGTGTACGGCGGGGGCGGCGAGCCCACCGACCCGCCCACGGACCCGCCGACCGACCCGCCCACGGACCCCGAGGGCGAGTGCACGGCGGAGTTCCGGATCACCAACGAGTGGCAGGGAGGGTTCCAGGCCGAGGTGGAGGTCACGGCGCACACCGCCCTCACCGGCTGGACCGTCGCCTGGACCGCGCCCTCGGGGCAGAGCGTGTCCCAGTCGTGGAACACCGACCTCACCGCCTCCGGCGGCACCGTGACCGCCCGCAACGCCCCCTACAACGGCGGCCTCGCCGCGGGCGCCGCCACCACCTTCGGACTCATCGGGAACGGCCCCGCCGTCGTCCCCGATCCGACGTGCGCCGCGGCCTGAGCGGCCGCGCCGCCCCCGGCCGGGTGCCCGCCCGGCCGGGTCCCCCACCCGAAAGGAAGAACACCGCAGTGGAAAGGACCCGTATCCGCAACCTGCTGACCGCAGGGGTGGCGCTCGGAGCGCTCGCCGTCGGCTACTCGGTGGTGGTCGCGCCCGAGCCCGCCCAGGCGCACGGCGCGTTCACCTACCCCGCCTCCCGCACCTACGCCTGCTTCCAGGACGCCACCGGAGGAAGCTCCGGCGGTGCCCTGGACCCCACCAACCCGGCCTGTGAGGACGCGCTCGCCGAGGGCGGCGACTACCCGTTCTGGAACTGGTTCGGCAACCTGATCAGCAACTCCGACGGGCGGCACCGCGAGTTCGTCGCCGACGGCGAGCTGTGCGGGCCGACCCCGCAGTTCAGCGCGTTCAACGCCGCCCGCGACGACTGGCCGGCCACGCAGCTGCAGGCCAACACGACCGTGGAGTTCCTCCACAACGCCTGGGCCCCGCACCCGGGCACGTTCTTCACCTACGTCACCGAGGCGGGCTGGGACCCGAACCAGCCGCTGACCTGGGACGACCTGGAACTCATCGACACGGCCGTCAACCCGCCGCTGCGCAGCGGCGGCGAGGCCGGGGCCGAGTACTACTGGGACGTGGACCTGCCCGACCGGTCGGGACGCCACGTCGTGTACTCGGTGTGGGAGCGCTCGGACAGCCCGGAGGCGTTCTACAACTGCTCCGACGTGGTGTTCAGCGGCGGCGGGGACCCCGGTCCCACCGATCCGCCGGACCCGACCGACCCGCCCGAGCCCACGGACCCGCCCGAGCCGACGCCGGAGCCGACGGACCCGCCCGAGGGCGAGTACTGCACGGCCGAGTACCGGATCCTCAACGAGTGGTCCGGCGGCTTCCAGGCGGAGGTCGAGCTGACCGCCGGCGAGGAGGGCGTCGACGGCTGGATGGTGGACTGGGTGTTCGCCAACGGCCAGACCGTCTCCAGCCTGTGGAACGGCACGGTCGTGAACCACGGATCGCACCACGAGGTGCGCAACCTGCCGCACAACAGCCTGTTGGAGCCGGGCGAGAGCACCACGTTCGGGTTCACGGCGAACCACCCGGGCGGCGTGAACATCGTCCCCCTCCCGGATTGCGGTCCCGACTCCTGACCCCCGACCCCTGACCACCGCCACCCGCAGGGCCCGGACCGCCGCAGCGGTCCGGGCCCTGCCCGGTGCGGAGGCCGGCCGCCGCACCCGTTCCGGGCCGCGCCCGCCGGCGGCTCAGAAGCCCCCGCCGCCGCCTCCGTCACCTCCTCCGCCCCCGCCGTCCCCTCCGCCGTCGCCGCCGCCCCAGCCGCTCTCGCGGTCGCCGTGGTGCGCGCCGGCGAAGTTGAAACCGCCCCCGTCGCCGCTGCCGCCACCGCCGCCCCTGCGCCGGGGGGCCGGGGCCGTCTCGTACATGCGCAGGTCCCGCCACTGGGGCAGGCCGCTCTCGCCGAACAGGGCGCAGGCCATGACCACGGAGTCGGGGTCGCGGACGTCCCACCTGAAGCTGCGGCCGGGGTCCAGCGCGGCGTGCTCGCGGCGGGCGCGGCGCAGCCGGGCCGCCCCGGCCCGGCTGACGTACCGGCCGCCGGCGGTGAGGACCGCGCCCAGCGTGGTGGCGGCGACGAGGACCAGCGAGGCCTCCAGCAGGTTCCCGGTCGCCTCCGCCGGGAGGTTCATGACCGCCGCGACGGCGACGGGCACGGAGAGGAAGGCGAACACACAGGGCCAGAGCTTCAGGGGGCGCTGCCACCTCTGCCACAGGTGGCCGCGCCGCCGCAGGCTCCGCTCCATGCGCTCCAGGACCGCGGCGACGGCCGCGTCGTCCACGAGGAGCCCGAGACAGTGGCGGGAGGGCACGCGGCGCAGCGCCTCCAGGGCCGCGGCGTCGAGCGGGTGGCCGGGGGCACCGGCCGCCTCCGGGAAGCGCAGCCCCGAGTCCCCGGCGCCCTCGGCCGCGGACGGCCCGACGGCGACGTGTCCCGAGGCGAGCAGCGCGGTGACCGCCGTGGCGACGGCCCGCGAACGGCCCCGGAGGAGGGCGAGCTCGCGCGCGTCCGGATCGGGGGAGAGGCGGCGGTTCCGGGGGACGGCGACCAGGCCCTGGTACAGGCCGAGGACGGTGAGGACGAGGGTGGCGACGATGACGGGCAGACCAGGGGACACGGGGGACCTCCGCAACGCGGGGAACGTCGGTGGAGGCGGGACAGGGCCTGTCCCGTATGTTCCCCGCCCGCACCTCTTCCAGGCCCCGCCGCCCGGCACGATCCGGCCCGGGCCCGGGCCCTCGGGGTCCTGGACCCGGGTCAGCCCTTGAGGGCGTAGAAGTGCAGGGGGGAGTTCGGCGCGAACCCGATCCGCGGGTACATCGGCGCCCCCGCCGCAGTCGCGTGCAGGGTGGCGCGGACCAGCCCGGTCGCCCGCGCGCCCTCGTACAGGGCCTTGCGCGTCACCGCCTCCCCGTACCCCCGGCGCTCCCACTCCGGGGCGGTGGCGACCAGCACCACGAAGAGGCGCCCGTCCGTCTCCACCGCCCCCGCGCAGGTCACCGGGACACCGTCCCGCAGCCCCAGGTAGGCGTACACCCCGTCCTTCCACAGCGCCGACCCCAGCAGCCCGTCCCGGCCGTCCTCCAGCGGGAACCCGTAGGCCCGCGAGTTCAGGTCCGCGTACGCCCGCAGGTGCTCCTCGGTGCCCACCCGGACGAACTCCAGCTCGGGGTGGGACGGCGCGGGCAGTGACGGCAGGTCCCCGGCCATCCCGGTCCCCGGGAAGGCGAACTCCAGCCCCGCCCGTTCGACGGCGCCCCGCAGCCCGGCGCGCGCCTGCTCGGACAGCAGGTCCTCGAAGAGCCACAGGAACCCCGGGCGCCGCTTCGCGCGCATGACGCCGGCCGCCCGCGCCAGCCGCTCGTCGAGCAGCCCCGGGTCCGCGTCGACCTCGGTCAGCGTCACACAGTTCCAGAAAGCGAACCGGCTGTCGGCCCAGCGGACCGCCACACCCGGCAGGTCGCGCACGTCGGCCCCCGGATCGCGGTCGAGCACCAGCGCGCGCCACCCCGCGGTGAGCTGCTCCATCGACTCGACCGACTCCGCACGACCCGCCATCCCGGCTCCTGACACTTCGAGGGCATTCCACGGAACACGATCGCGCGGGGAGGGAGGGTTACCGGCCGGTTCCACCGATCCGTGACCCGGCGCGCCGGGGGACCCGGGACGGCCGACCGGGGGCATGAAAAAGGAGGGGGTCTCAAGGACGCTTCCCTCCACTCTCAATGTATAGCGCACCCCCGGCCTTGCGGCAAGACCCCCCTCATGCCCCACAATCGACCTTCGTGACGACACGCCATGTTCCGGGGGACCACGTGAATCCGCAGGCCACGAGCCTTTTCGAGCTGCCAGAGAACCTGGCGGCCAAAGCCGATCCGGCGCTCATCGCCGACGACGAGCGCCACTTCGCCGACATCACGCGCAGCCTGGCCGAGACCATCGCCGACCTGTCCGCCCGCCTGGACGCCGTGCGCCTCGCGCCCGGCGGTAAGGGCCGCATGGTGATGGACCGGGACATGGAGGTCCACCGCCTCTCCAACCGGCTGCGCACCCTGCGCCGCTTCGGCCTGGACCTGTGCCTGGGCAAGGTCGTCCCCGCCGACGGCACCGAGCCCGTCTACATCGGCCGCCTCGGCCTCACCGACCCGGACGGCCGCCGGCTGCTGCTGGACTGGCGCTCGCCCGCCGCCGAGCCCTTCTTCGCCGCCACCCACGCCGACCCGCGCGGCCTGGAGAGCCGCCGCCGCTACCGCTGGACCCGCGGCCGGGTCACCGACTACTGGGACGAGGTGTTCACCGAGGAGGGGCTGGAGGGGCACCACGCCGCGCTCGACGACCAGTCCGCGTTCATCGCCAGCCTGGGCGCCACCCGCTCGTCCCGGATGCGCGACGTCCTGGGCACCATCCAGGCCGACCAGGACGCCATCATCCGGGCCGGGTCCGCCGGGGCCCTGGTCGTCGACGGCGGCCCGGGCACCGGCAAGACCGTCGTCGCCCTGCACCGCACCGCCCACCTGCTGTACTCCGACCCGCGCCTGGGGCACCGGCGCGGCGGCGTGCTGCTGGTGGGCCCGCACCAGCCCTACCTGTCCTATGTGGGCGACGTCCTGCCCAGCCTGGGCGAGGAGGGCGTGCAGACCTGCACCATCGCCGACCTCGTCCCCGAGGGCGGCGCGGTGGCCGGGGAGAAGGACCCGGAGGTGGCGCGGCTCAAGGAGTCGGCGCGGCTCGTGGACGCGATCGAGCCCGCCGTCCGGTTCTACGAGAGGCCGCCCAAGGAGGGCCTGGACATCAGGACGCCGTGGGCGCAGGTCCGCCTCACCGCGCAGGACTGGGAGGAGGCGTTCGACGCCGTCGAGCCCGGCACCCCGCACAACGAGGGGCGCGAGCCGATCTTCGACGCCCTGGTCGCGATCCTGCTGGACAAGCACGACCGGGACGAGGAGGGGGTCTCCCCGGAGATGCTGCGCCGCGTGCTCCAGCGCGACCGGGAGCTGATGACGGCGCTGTACCGGGCGTGGCCGCTGCTGGAGTACACCGACATCGTCGGCGACCTGTGGTCCGTGCCCGCCTACCTGCGCATGTGCGCCCCCTGGCTGGAGGCGGACGAGGTGCGGGCGCTCCAGCGCGCGGACGCCCAGGCCTGGACGGTGTCCGACCTGCCGTTCCTGGACGCCGCCCGGCTGCGCCTGGGCGACCCCGAGGCGTCCCGGATCCAGCGCGGCCAGCGGGCGGCGGAGGCCGCCCAGCGCGAGCGCATGTCGACCGTCATCGACGACCTGGTCGCCGCGGACGACGACGGCGAGGGCGTGGTGACGATGCTGCTCCTGGGGGACATGCAGAACAGCCTGGTGGACGACTCCGTCCTGCCGACCGCCGACCGGGACGCCCTGGCCGGGCCGTTCGCGCACATCGTGGTGGACGAGGCCCAGGAGCTGACGGACGCCCAGTGGCGGATGCTGCTGCTGCGCTGCCCCTCGCGCAGCTTCACGATCGTGGGAGACCGCGCCCAGGCCCGGCACGGGTTCACGGAGTCGTGGCGGGAGCGCCTGGAGCGCGTCGGCCTGGACCGGGTGGAGATGGCCTCGCTGAGCATCAACTACCGGACGCCGGAGGAGGTCATGGCCGCCGCGGAGCCGGTCATCCGCGAGGCCCTGCCGGACGCGAACGTGCCGACGTCCATTCGCGGCTCGGGCGTGCCGGTGGCGTACGGGGCCCTCGCGGAGCTGGACGCGCGGCTCGAGGAGTGGGAGGCGCGGAACCCGGAGGGCGTCGCCTGCGTGATCGGCGACGCGGCGTTCCAGGCGGCCTTCCCGGAACGCCCGCGGGTGCGGTCCCTGACCCCGGAGCTGGCCAAGGGCCTGGAGTTCGACCTGGTGGTGCTCGTGGACCCGGACGGGTTCGGCGAGGGCGTCGCGGGGGCGGTCGACCGGTACGTGGCCATGACCCGCGCCACCCGGGAACTGGTCGTCCTCACCGGCCCCTGACCGGGGCCGGCGGGCCCCGGGTCAGGCGGGGGAGGGGCGCAGCAGCACGAACGGGTTCCCGTCGGGGTCGGCGCAGGCGGACAGCCGGCCGACCCCGGGGGCGTCCTCGGGCGCCATGTCCACCCGGCCGCCGGTCTCGGGGACCAGGGCGGCGGTGGCGTCCACGTCCTCGACCTGGAACACGGGGTGCCAGTCCCCGCCGCCCAGGGACTCCGCCGTGCCGGGGTCGACCTGCGCGATGCCGCTGTGCGCGCGGTCCTCGTCCAGGCCCTCGGGCCTGACGGTCAGGTAGGTGTCCCCGCCGGGCAGCTCGAAGGGGCCGAACTCCCAGGGGAAGAGCCCGCCGTAGAACCTCCGGGCGCCCTCGGCGTCCGGGGTCCACAGCTCGGCCCAGACGAGGGTCCCGGGCTCGTCCACGGTCTCCATGCCGGGGAAGGAGAGCGGCTGCCAGAGGGCGAACCGCACCCCCTGCGGGTCGGTGCACTGCGCCATCACGCCCATGCCCATGACGTCCATCGGGGGGAGGTCGACCGTGCCGCCCAGCTCGGCGACGCCCCGGACGTACTCCTCGGCGTCGGGGGCCTGGAAGTAGAGCGTCCAGGAGGGCCGCTGCCCCTCCTCCATGAGCGGCCCGGCGCCGCCCACGGTCCGCCCCCCGGACTTCAGGAGCAGGTAGCCGCCGGTGTCCGGGCCCGCGGACTCGGCCTCCCAGCCGAACAGGCCGCGGTAGAAGGCCAGGGACCTGTCGAGGTCGGAGGCGCTCAGCTCGATCCAGCAGGGGGAGCCGGGGCGGTAGTCGGTCGTGATCATGGCGGTGGCCTCCGGTGGTCGGGTGCGTTGCGCGGTGCCACCTGCGAGTCTCACCCGGACCGGCCACAAGGCGGGGGAGGTCGGCGGCAAAGTTCGCACAAGCCCGGGGAGGGTTCCCCCGCGGCCGTGCTCAGTTCCCGTCCGCGCCGCCGGACCCCTCCGGCCGGGGCGGGTACGGTCCGCCGCAGGTCCCGCGCCGTTCCACCGGGCCCGGGGGAGGAGCGGGGGTCAGCGCCGGTAGAGGGCGAACAGCGGTTTCAGCCACAGGAGCTCGCCCGGCCGGTGGTCCCGCGCGGGGCGCAGCCGGGCGGCGACACCGGGGGCCTGCCTGCGCAGGTAGCGGCGCCCCTTGCGGGCGTGGAAGGTGGTGGAGGCGATCTTGACGACGGGGAAGGAGTCGATCATGGGGAGGGTGAGGGCGATGTTCTCCCAGGTGCTGGTGGCCTTCTCCTCCAGGAGGACGTCGCCGGGGTCCACGCCGAGGCGCCCGACGGCGTAGTCGGCCATGACGGCGGCCTCGGAGCGCCCGGCCCGGGGACGGCGGGGGCTGGTGCCGGTGAAGACCAGGACGCTGCGCCCGGCGCGGGGGTCGCGCGAACGCAGGGCGATCCGCGTGCGGTAGCGCTGCACCAGGCCGGGGCGGTCGCCGCGCCGGCTGGGGAAGCCCAGGACGACGATCGCCTCGTCGGCGCCGGGGGAGACGGGGGGAGCGGCGGCCGGGTAGTCCTGCCGGGAGACCCGCCACAGGGTCCATTCGCTCCAGAGGAGGACGGCCCCGGCGGCGGCCGCGGCACCGAGCAGCAGGCGTGTGCGGTTCATGGGAGGGAACCTACCGGTGCCGCCCGGGCCGTCGGCTCAGCCCTGCGCGTTCGCCTTCCACTCCTCGGCGAGGAGGCCGAACAGCACCTGGTCCAGGAACTCGCCCAGGACCCAGGACGAGGAGCGCAGCACGCCCTCGCGGACGAAGCCGTTCTTCTCGGCGGCGCGCATCATCGCGAAGTTGTCCTCCAGTGTTTCGATCTGGAGGCGGTGCAGGCCGCGGACCGCGAAGCCGTAGTGGCAGAGCACCGCGACCACGTCGGTGCCGTAGCCCCTGCCGCGGGCGGAGGGGCGCAGGCCCATCCCCAGGTGCGCGGAACGGCTGTGGCCGTCGATGCCCCACAGGGTGGCGGTGCCGAGCAGTTCGCCGCCGTCCAGGTCCACGACGGAGAACGTGGCCATGTCCTGCGCCGTGTCGTCCACGTTGACCAGGGAGTGCTTGGAGCCGGGCATGACGGGGCGCCATGGGCTGCCCTGGACCCGCGAGTGGATGACCACGTCGTCGTAGAGTTCGGCCTGGAGGACCGGGTTGTCGTCCTCGTGCCGGGCCCGCAGCCCGACCTTGGTACCTGTGAGCATGGGGGACTTCCTACCGGAGCGCCTCGGGCGGCCGCAACCGTATTAGACCTCTGTGTCCTTTTCGGGTGGCGCCGCGTCCGCCCTCCCGCCCCGGGCGCCGGTCACGTCACCTTTGCCCTGACGTTCTCCTACCTTGGCGCCGAACCGGGCAGTGGCATCCGACCGGCAACGAAAACGGGAGGCATCATGATCGCGAAGCTGTCCGAACTCGGCGTCACCTCCGAGATGGCCTACGCCGCCGGCGTCGCCAGCATCGGCGCGTCCGTCCTGAGCTGGGTCGTGTCCAAGAAGAAGGAGGACGCCGGCACCGACCGGGCGGACCGCTGGGGACTCTTCGTCGGCGAGTGGGCACCGACCTTCTTCGCCCTGGGCATCGCCCTGCGCCTCGAAGAGAACAAGTGACCATGGCACCTGTTCCCGGGCGCGGCCCGTCTTGACGGGCCGCGCCCTCCGTGCGCCCTCCATGCGGGCCCCGGGCCCGGAGCGGCTCAGATGATCCCGCGCTCCCAGCCCACCCGCACGGCGGCGGCGCGGTCGCCCACCCCGAGCTTCTTGTAGATGTGCAGCAGGTGCGTCTTCACCGTCGCCTCGCCGATCCCCAGGTGCCTGGCGACGGCACCGTTCGTGAACCCCTCCGACACCAGCCGCAGCACGTGCACCTCCCGGTCCGTCAGCTCCGCCTCGTACCTGCGGCCCGCCAGCGCCGCGAGCGCCGCCGCGGTGAGCACCGGCCTCCCCGCCGCGACGTCGTGCACGGCGCGGACCAGCTCCGCGCGGCGCGCGTCCTTGAGCAGGAACCCGTCGGCGCCCGCCGTCATCGCCCGCCGCACGTCCCGGTCGGTGTCGTACGTCGTCAGCACCAGGATCCGGGGCCGCGTCGGATGGGCCCCGCGCAGCTCGGCGATCGCCTCCACCCCGTCCCCGCCGGGCATCCGGAGGTCCATCAGCACGACGTCCGGGTCGCTCGACCGCACCACCGCGACAGCCTCCCGCCCGTTCGCGGCCTCGCCGACGACCTCGATGCCCTCCTCGCCGCCCAGGATGCCGGCGAGCCCGTCCCGGACGATCGGGTGGTCGTCCGCCACCACGACACGCACCGCGCCCACCCCGCTCACACCGGCACCGCCGCGACCACCCGGCACCCCTGTCCCGCCCGGCTCTCGACCTCGAACGCCCCGCCCACGGCGGCGACCCGGCCGGCCATCCCCGCCAGCCCCTGCCCGCGTCCGCGCGCGGCGGCCGCGGCCGGGTCGAACCCGGCCCCGTCGTCGGTCACCGTCAGCTCCACCCATCCCTCCCGTTCCCCGCGCCGCCCGAGCACGAGCCGCACCGTCGAGGCCCCGCTGTGCCGGGCCGCGTTCGCCAGCGACTCCTGGGCGACCCGCAGCAGCACGTCACCGTGCCGGGCGGAGTCCGGCGCCCCCTCCACGTCCAGTTCCGCGACGATCTGGTGCGTGCGCGCCCAGTTCCTCGTGAGATCGTGCAGGGCCTCGGTCAGCGTGTGCCCGGACAGCTCCCGCGGCGCCAGCGCGCGCACCGCCCGGCGCGCCTCCACCAGGCAGTCCCTGGCCGCGGTCTCCGCCCGTTCGATCCGCTCCCCGGCGGGCGGGTCCACGGGGCCGATGGCCTCCAGTTGGCTGATCACACCGATCAGCCCCTGCGCGACGGTGTCGTGGATCTCGCGGGACAGCCGGGCGCGCTCCTCGCCGACCCCCGCCTCACGCGCCTGTTCGAGGAGCCGGTGGTGCAGCGCCAGGTTCTCCTCGTGCACCGCGGCGAGTTCGAGCGCGACGCGCTCGCGCTCCGCCACCTGCCGCTCCCGCTCCCGGGCGAAGTGCAGCATGAGCATGCCGATCCCCACGTTGACCGCGGCCAGCGCCAGGTACAGCCACGGCAGGTCGGACACCCCCGGAATGCCGCCGCCCTGGCCCACCGCGGTGACCAGCCCGGTCGCGACCGCGGCGACGACGACCTGGCGCCGGCGCAGGTACCGGTCCGCGTCCAGGTACCCGGCGAACGCGGCGATGCAGACGAACGGGTTGAGCAGGGACGCCACCAGCGTGACGGCGAGGTTCGCCGCCACCGCCACGACCGCGACCCTCCCGCCCTGCGCGATCCGGTCCCCGTAGCGGAGCTCGCCGAGGCGGGCCGCGAACAGCACCGCGGTGGGGACCAGCGACCAGGCGAACACCGCCGG
Source organism: Nocardiopsis sp. MT53 (assembly GCF_019598965.1). Lineage (NCBI taxonomy): Bacteria > Bacillati > Actinomycetota > Actinomycetes > Streptosporangiales > Nocardiopsidaceae > Nocardiopsis > Nocardiopsis sp. MT53. The sequence continues at coordinate 2,757,808 of NZ_CP080599.1, forward strand.
TTCGATCACCGGGCCGGTGATCGCGGCGCCGAAGAGCGCCGACACCACCGGGAGCGCCGAGGGGACCAGCCGGACCAGGGACGCCCACCTCGGGAGCGGGCCCCCGGGCCCGGCGCTGTCGCCGTGGCCTGTCGGGTCCGCCGCACCGACGGCACGTGACGCGGTGTTCATGGCAGCATTCTCCCCGCTCCCGGCGCCGCCCGGAAGCGCCCGCGGGTCCACCGATCGGTGGATGCCGCGGACGCCGATCGGCCGAACCGGGCGGGCGTTCCGGCTCCTAGCGTCGTGTGCATGACCCCTCACACGGCGGGCGCCGGGTCAGGCTCGGCGCGAACCCGCATCCACGGCCTCGACGCGCTGCGCGCGTTCGCCCTGCTGCTCGGCATCGTGCTGCACTCGCTCCTGCCCTTCGCGCCGGAGATGCCCTGGCTCGTCAACGACACCCGCACCTCGCCCGCCGCGTTCGTGGGCGTGTACGTGATCCACCTCTTCCGCATGGCGCTGTTCATGATGCTGGCGGGCTACCTCGGCCGCATGGTCCTGACGCGCCGTGGAACCCGGGCCTACCTGCGGGACCGCACGGTCCGCATCCTCCTGCCGCTGTTGGCCTTCTGGCCGGTCTCGGTGTTCTCGCTCGGCGTCCTCGCCACCGTGGCCGCGGCGCAGGGCGGGGGAGCGGCCCCCGAGCCCCCGCCGAGCGACGCGCCGCCGGTGCTGCTCATGTTCACCCCGGGGCAGCTGTGGTTCCTGTTGGTCCTGTTCGAGGTCGTCCTGATCGTCCTCGCCGCGCGGGCCGCCCTGCTGCGGCTGCTGGGCCCGGACCGCGCCGGGCGGTGGTCCGCCCGGATCGGCGGCCTGCTGGCCGCTCCGGGCGGCGTCCTGCTGGCGGCGGTGCCGTACGCCGCCGCGCTCATGGTCCAGGGGACCGACCCGGCCCAGGGGATCAACGCGCCCGTGACGGTCCTGCCGGAGGCCGCGCCGCTGATCGGGTACCTCGGCGCCTTCCTGGCCGGCTGGTTCCTGCACGCCTCGCCGGGCTCGCTCGCCCGGCTGGCGCCGCGCTGGCCGCTGCTGCTGGCCGCGGCGGTCCTCGGCACGGTGTCCATGCTGCTGCCGGTCGCCGCGGGCCTGCCGCTCGCGGTCGGGTCGGGGCTCGTGGCGCTCACCGGCCTGCTGTGGACCTACGGCCTCACCGCGCTCATGGTCAAGGTGTTCTCCCGGGAGCACCCGGCGATCCGGTACCTCGCGGACGCGTCGTACTGGATGTACCTCATGCACCTCCCGCTGCTGGTCGCCATCGAGGTCCCGCTGGCCGGCCTGGACTGGCCGGTCGCGGCCAAGCTCCTGCTGAACTGGGTGGTGACGACGGCGCTGCTGCTCGGGAGCTACCACCTGCTCGTCCGCCGCACCGCGCTGGGCCGCTGGCTGAACGGCCCGCGCCGGCGTCCCGCCGCCGTACTCCCGACGGGCTCCCGCGGTACGTGAACCGCCGCCCCCGAACGCGGATCACACCGGTCACGAACCCTCCGGCCGGCGTCGTCCCGGCCTCCCCGGGGCCTGCCGGAGGGGACACCGGGCGGATAGGATGCGGCGAATCGAGAGTGCACGGCGCCGTGAACCCCGTCTCCGGTTCCCGGAACGAGAACGGAGAAACGTGGCCAGCAGTTACGACTACCAGCTTCCGTTCCACATCAACCAGGTGTGGGACATGCTCCCCCACGCGGTGCAGCGCACCAGGGGGTCCTCGACCCGGGGCAACCCGATGCCCGGCGGCGGTTACCGGTACACGTTCTCCACCGACTTCAACCTGGTCAGCTACGGGCACAACGTGTACATCGAGCTCTCGCCCCACCCCCAGGGCACGAACCTCCGGGTCACGCCCAAACTGAAGTTCGGCCTCGTCGACTTCGAGGGCTCCGACATCGCGGCCAGCCTCCGCGACCACCTCTTCAACATGCTCCGGCACCAGGGCGGCAGGCCGCCCGGCCCGGGCGCGCCCGGCCAGGCCCCGAACGGCCAGGGCCGTCCCGGACCCCCACCCGCGCACGGCGGCCACGCCCCGCCGCCGCCCGGCCACGGCCGGCCCGGGCCGCCGCCCGCCCAGGGCGGCTACGGCCCGCCCCCGGGTACGGCCACCCCGGCCCCCCGCCCGGGCACGGCGGCTACGGGCCTCCCCACGGCCAGGGCGGGCACGGCCCGCGCCGGTAGCGGAACGGGACACGGCCGCGGCGCCCGCCGCGGCCGTTCGCCGGTCCGGTCCCGGGAACGCCGGCGGCGTCAGCCGCCGGCGCCGAGGCCGCGCGCCCAGCCCTCCCCCGACGACCGCCCGGCCGCGTCCGGGTCGTCCCCGGCGGCCCGGTAGAGGCGTGTCAGCCCCGAGGTCACGATGGGCTCGACCTGTTCGAAGGACAGGACCCCGGTCGCGAAGAGCATGCACGCGCCGTGCCCGAGCATCCACAGCTCATGGGCGAACGCGCGCGGTTCGACACCGGCGTCGAACCGCCCCGCCGCCACAGCCCGTTCCACCGCGTCGACGAGGTGGCCGAGCGTGGCGTCCGCCGCCCGGTCGTCCGGCAGCGGCAGCGAGCCGTCGAACATCAGCGTGTACAGGTCGGGGTTGTGCCGGGCCGAGGCCGCGTAGGCGGCTCCCGCCGCGGCCAGGTCGCCGACGGGGTCGTCCGTGGCGGGAAGCGCCGCCAGGCGGGCGGCGAGACGGCCGAACCCCTCCTGGCGCACCGCCCCGAGCAGGCCGGGCATCCCGTCGAAGTACGTGTAGACGGCCATGGTGGAGACCCCCGTCCCTGCGACGAGGCCGCGCAGGCTGACGGTCTCGCGGCGGGCGAGCATGCCCGCGGCGCGCTCGATCAGCAGGCGGCGGACTTCGGGGCGGGCGGGACGGACCACTTGCCCATTCTATATCAGTGCTATTGAATAGCGCTGTTATCGAATGAGGAGGACACCGTGCCGGTCCAGCTGCTCAACCCGTCCGCCCTGCCCCGGCCCGAGGCCTACGCCCAGGTCTCGATCGCCGAGGGCTCCAGGCTGGTGTTCGTCTCCGGGCAGGTCGCGCGCGACGCCGACGGTAACCCGGTGGGGGAGGGCGATCTGGCGGCGCAGAGCGAACAGGCCTACGCCAACGTGCACGCGGCCGTCACCGCAGCGGGCGGGACCTTCGCCGACATCGCCAAGCTGACGGTCCACGTCGTGGACTGGAAGCCGGAGAAGACGGCCCCGCTCGTCGAGGGCGCGATGCGTGCGGCGCGGCGCCTGGGCTTCGACCCCGTCCGACCCATCACCCTGCTGGGCGCCGCGGCCCTGGGCGAGCCCGATCTGCTGGTCGAGGTCGAAGCGGTCGCCGTGCTGCCCTGACCGGGGGAGCGGACGGTCCGGCGGGCGCGCCCGGGTTCAGCCCCGCAGGCCCTCGTCGAGGAGGCGGCGGAGCACGCTCTGACGGGTGCGGCCGCCGAGGTCGCCCGCGGGGAAGCGCCGTGCGACCTCGCGCAGCCCCGGCGGCGCGTGCCCGATCGCCCAGCGGACCTCCTCCTCGCCCACGGTCGGGTCCCCGCCGGCGGCGGCCTCCCGGGCCAGCGCCAGGTACAGCGCGGGCCCGTGGATGTGCTTCACCTGGTGCGGCGTCGCCAGCGCGTGGATGTACGGCGCGCCCACGGCGGCCACCGCCGCGCGTGCCGCGGCCGCGGCCGCCGGGTCACCCGCCTCGCGCGCCGCGGCCAGGGACGCCCAGGCCGCGGTCCGCAGCCGCTTCGTCCGCCGCTCCCCGAGCGCGTACGCCCGCGCCGCCTCGACCGCCTCGCGCGGACGGCCGTCGTCCGGCGCCCCCGCCTCGAACAGCGGCAGCGCCCGCTCCGCGCAGTCGGCCGCCCACCGGGTGAGGACACGGCGCTCGTCGTCGCCCAGTTCCACTTCCCGGGGCCCGTTCCCCATCACCCGTCACCCCTGTCCGTGCCGGGGCCGGTCGGTGCGGCCGTTGCGCTGCCCTGAGAACCATGGGTCATGGGATTCGATCGTATCTTTGAAAGTCCGGTTGAGACCTGGCACGCCCCCGCCTGGGCTTTCCACGGCGAAGTCTCGAACCGGGGTGCCGGTCAGCGGTCGCCGTCCCCCCGTTCCCGGACCCACAGGGCCAGCCGGGTCCGGTCCCGCAGCCCCAGCTTGCGCAGGATGTTCGTGACGTGGTTGCGCGCGGTGCCGTCCGTGATGAACAGGCCCCGGGCGATCTCCCGGTTGGTGGCCCCCGCGCCGATCATCCGCGCCACCTCCCACTCCCGCTCCGACAGCGGCGGCCGCGCCGGCTCCGCCCCCCGGGGCGGCGCCTGTGCCTCGGCGGCCTCCGTCCCCCCGCCCAGGGACGCCACCAGCCGCTCCGCGGCCGCCGTCCCCAGCACCGTCTCCCCGCGTGCCACGCGTTGCAGCGCCGACACCAGCTCCTCCGGCGGCACGTCCTTGAGCAGGTGGCCGCGTGCCCCCGCCCGCAGGCACCCGAAGACGATGTCGTCGTCGTCGAACGTGGTCAGGACGAGCGCCGGCACGTCCGGGTACTCCTCCCGCATCCGCCCGATCAGCGTCGGCCCGTCCATCCGCGGCATGCGCGCGTCCACCAGCGCCACGTCCGGCAGCGCGCCCGCCGCGGCCCCTGCCAGGAACTCCAGCGCCTCCAGCCCGTCCCCGACGTCCCCCGCGACCTCGATCCCGTCCTCGAACTCCAGCAGTTTGCGCAGACCGCGCCGCAGCAGCACCTGGTCGTCCACGATGAGCACCCGCATCAGGCACCGCCCGCATCGCGCGTGCCGTGGACGGCGGCGCCCGCCACGGGCACCTCCACACGCAGCCGGAACCCCGCCCCGGTGTTCTCCGCCGCCAGCCCCCCGCCCACACGCCCGACCCGTTCCGCCAGGCCGCGCAGCCCGAACCCGCCGCGCACCTCCTCCACCGGAGCCCCCCTCCCGTCGTCGGTCACCGACACCGCCACCGTCTCCGGAGCCACCTCGACCTCCACCAGGACCGCCTCGCCGCCGGAGTGCCGCATCGCGTTCGTCAGCCCCTCCTGCACCGCCCGGTAGCACACCAGCTCCGCCTCCTCCGTCAGCTCCGGCCACTCCCCGCCCCGCTGCTCGAACCCGATGTGCATCCCCCCGCCCTGGAACGACTCCGCCAGCGACCGCATCGCGCTCGCCCCCGCCCGCCCCTCCAGCGCCAGCGGCCGCAGCGCCCGCACCCAGCGGCGGGTGTCGGTCAGCGCGTCGCCGGCCAGCGCCCGCGCCTGCGCGACCTCCTCCCACGCCTCCTCCGTCCTCCCGGCCCCGCGGAACCGGAGCGCGTTCGACAGGCACAGCGACAGGGCGGTCAGGTGGTGCCCGGTGCTGTCGTGCATCTCCCGGGACATGCGGGCGCGCTCCTCGGACACGGTCAGCTCCCTGATCCGGTCCGTGCTGCGCCGCAGCTCCCCGTGCGCCGCGGTCAGCTCCCCGTGGGTGCGCTCCAGCTCCTCCAGCAGCTCCCGGGTGCGCCCGGCCCGCTGCGCCGACACCAGCAGGCCCACGGACACCAGTCCCGACGCCACCACGACGAACAGCAGGCCCACCGCCATGATCGCCCCCGCCAGGAGGGGCGTCCCGGGCACGAGCAGTGTCAGCAGCAGGCTGAAGCCGACGACGAGCGCGCCGTAGACGATCCCGCCGGGGACCCCGAAGACGATCACCGCGTTCACCGTTCCCACGCACAGCAAAAGGAAAAGCGCGTGATTGCTGGTGACGAAGGAGGTGAGGGTGAAGACCATGAACGAACCGCTGGCCATTCTTCGCGGCCACGGGGAATGCGGGGACCACGCGAGGAAAGGCCACAGTGCCGCGCAGACGACCAGGGAACCGATTCCCGTCACGACCAGGGAGAGGGTCAGCGGGTCGGCGAGCCCGTCGCCGTCCAGGGGGGCCGCGCCGGTCGTGAACACGGCGTAGACGGCCAGGGTGGACAGCACCGAACCCCAGAACAGCAGCCCCACCGCGCGCGGCGGGCGGTCGTCGGCCAGGCTCACCCAGCGGGACAGGTCGGGGAGGGGGGACGGTGCTCTCATCGTCCGGATACTATCCCCGGCCGCCGGTAAAAGGGGATTTCCGGCTGTCATGGATTTCCGGAGCCGCATACATGACTCCTGTCATATGAGGACCCGCGGAAATTCGGTGACACCGGCATGACGGCGGGTGGATGTGCCCGTGCGCGGCGTTTTCCTAGGGTCCTTCCCAGAGGACGAAGAAGGAACAGGGAGGAACCCATGGAGAGCACGATCGGCGGCACCGCCGCCGAGACCCCCCGCCCGCCCGTCGTCGGCATGGCCGCCGCGGGCCTCGCGATCGCGGGGATGGCCGCCGTCTCCTGGACGGTCTGGCCGGACCTCGCGGAGATGGTGCACGGCGGCAGGTACAACCTGGACGGCAGCCCGAACATGGTGCCCCGGTGGCTCCTCGCGGGCGCCATCCCCTTCACCACGGCCCTCATCGCGGTGATCCTGAGCGCCGCCCCGGCCCTGAGCGCCAGGATCCAGGAGGCGCTGGACCCGCCGGTCCGCCGGACCGCGCGCAGCACCACCCGGGCCATGAACGCCGTCCTGGTCCTGCTCTCCCTCTTCATGCTGGCGGTCCACGCGATCATGGTGTTCAACGGCGCCGGCCGGGACATCCCGACCACGAAGCTCGCGGGCGCCTCGGTGGGAGTGCTCCTCGTCGGGCTCGCGCTGGTCGTGCCCATGGTGGAGTCCGCCGGGGACCGGAACTCCGTTCTCTCCCGCTGGTGGGCGGACACGCGGTGGCCGACGGCGGCGGGGATGGCCGCCGTGGGGGTCGTCCAGACCGCCGCCGCGCTCCTGGTCGACAACGGCCTCCTGGTCGCGATGGTCCCGCTGCTGCTGCTCCCGGCGATGGTGCTGGGAGCGGTGTCCCCCCTGCTGAAGCGCCGCAGGCGCGACTGACGGGAACGCCCTGGCACGGGCGCGGAGCGAACGGCGGGGCCCCACCGACGGGCACCGCCGTTCGCTCCGTCGCGCGTGCGGGCCGGGCCGTGCCGCGGCCGCGCGTCCTCCCCGCCGCCCGGGTCAGATCCTCTCCGCGTTCACGACGATGCCGTCCTCGTCGCTGTACAGCCACTCCCCGGGGACGAACGTGACGTCCCCGAAGGTCACCGGCACGTCCAGCCGCCCGGCGGCGTCCTTGGCGGACTTGCGCGGGTTGGAGCCCAGCGCCTTGACGCCCAGCTCCAGCCCCGCGAGCGCGACCGTGTCCCGCACCGCTCCGTGGACGACCACCCCGGCCCAGCCGTTGGCCACCGCGGCCTCGGCGATCATGTCGCCCATCAGGGCCGAACGCAGCGACCCGCCGCCGTCCACCACCAGTACGGCGCCCCCGCCGGGGGTGTTGAGCACCTGCTTGACCAGGCCGTTGTCCTCGTGGCACTTGACGGTGCGGATCGGGCCGGAGAACACGCTCCTGCCGCCGTACTGCCGGAACTGCGTGGAGCAGCTGCGCAGGGTGTCGCCGTGGTCGTCGATGAGGTCCGCCGTGGTGAAGTCCGCGGCGCTGTGCTCGGTCATGTCGGCTCCGATCCGGGGTGAAGCGGGTGGACGCCACTCAAGCTACCCAGGAGTAGTCCCCCGCCCCCGCCCGGCACCCCGGATGGGCGCCGAGGTGGGCGCCCCGGCGCTCCGGTGGTGCCGACGGCCCCTTTCGGCGATGGCCGCCTCCGCCCGCCCACCCCTTCGTGCCGGTCCGTCCATGTCCGGTTCATCCTTTCGTGGGGAACACCCGTCTCTTTCGTCGATCCCGGCCCTCACGGGCCTTGAGGCCCCCGTTCCGGTGTCAGGATGGAACCTCGGAAGTCACCGAATCGTGGAGATACCGTCACCTTTCGGTCGACCCACCGACCCCACGTCGCGAATCCTCCCCCGCACTCGCGCGACCCTCCCCGACGACACCCCTGGAGAGAGATGGTCTCCGAGATCTTCGACATCAGTGCCGCCTGGTCCCGGGCCGTGATCGGGTTCGCCGCCGGACTCGACCCCCGTGTGCAGGAGGCCGCCCACATCGGCACCGACCTGTTGCTCGCGGTCTTCGCCGTCCTGTTCCTGGCCGCCTGGTGGCGCGCCCGCTCCGTCGACTCGCGGCTGGTGGGCCTGGCGCTGTTCGCGCCGGTCGCCACCGTCATCGCCTACGGCGTCAGCCGCACCGTCAAGTCGTTCGTCGAGCAGCTGCGGCCCTGCCAGGCCATGACGGACCTGACCACCATCGCCACCTGCGACCCCGTCGGCGACTGGTCCTTCCCGAGCAACCACGCCGCGATCGCGGGCGCCGCCGCCGCGGCGGTCGTCATCGCCTGGAAGCACATGGCCCCGGTCGCCGCGGCCGTCGCCGTCCTGGAGGCGTTCTCCCGCGTCCTGGTCGGCGCCCACTACCCGCACGACGTCGCCGTCGGCCTGCTGCTCGGCGCGACCGTCGCCACCGCGGTCTCCCTGGCCATGGCCCGCCCCCTGACCGCCCTGGTCGACAGGGCCGCCGGGATCGCGCTCCTGCGCCCCCTGGTCCGCTCCGCCGCCGCCGACGCGCCCCGCCCCGGCGGTACGGACGACGACACCTCCTCCACCGGCCCCCGCTCCTACGCCGGCGTCTGACCCGCCCCGCCCCGCACCCCCGGCGCCCCGGCCCCTCCCGGCCGGGGCGCCCGGCGTCCCCATGTTTGCGGCCATGGGGTCGTGGCATTCTTCCTGTGTGCGGTTTTTCCGCATACAAGGCAGTGAAGCCTTCTGTTGATGGGGGAGAAGACCGCGATGCTGTTGAGTTTCCGCGTGGAGAACCACAAGTCCATCCGTGAGGAGCAGCAACTCCTTCTCACCCCGGTCTACGAGGACGCGCGCCCACGGACGGCCGACTGGGAGGCGGTCACGGTCGCCGGGATCTTCGGAGCCAACGCCTCGGGCAAGTCCAACCTTCTGGACGCCCTCGCGCTGATGCGGAACACGGTCAGGTGGTCGATGCGCGACAACGAGCCGGGCGGAGGGATGCCGAGGTATCCCTTCGCGTTCGAGGCGGAGGCCCGGAAGGAGCCGTCCGCATTCGTGGTGGACCTCGTCCTCGACAGGGTCAGGTACACCTACGGCTTCGCCATCGATGACGAACGTGTGGTCGAGGAATGGCTCTACTCCTACCCGAAGAGGAGAAAACGGGTGGTCTTCGAGCGAGAAGGCGATGCCTTCTCCTTCGGAGAGCAGGCGTCGGCGAAGCTCCGTCAGGTGGAGTCCATCACCGCCGAGAACACGCTTTTCCTGACGGTCGCCGCCCGTGCTTCGAACGCGGAGGTGGAACCGGTCTACCACTGGTTCTCCCGTTCGCTTGTATTCGCTTCGGAGCGCCGCGGCGATCTTCCTTCCTGGCTCGGCGCCGGGAGCGTGTCCGAGGATTCTCTGGAATCCCTGGCACGTCTACTCGGATCCGCCGGTACCGGAGTCCAGGCGATCGAGCTCGCAGAGCGGCCGACGAACCGCGCGGCCTTCAGGACGGTCACCGTGGAGAAAGCACGCGGATCCGCCGAGGGGGAGGGCGGTTCCGGTGGTGATCGTCCTTCCGCGCCTTCTGTTGAACCCGACATGGATGAATTCCTGCACGGTCGGATTTCGATGGATTCCCAGACTCGAAGATTGCTCCTCGAAACACTCCGCAGGTCATGGACGAAGCCGGGAGGACCGAGGTTCGCTTCGAGTGGCGAAACCCTCCTGTTCCACCATTCCGGGAGCGACGGTACGTGCCCCTTGAACTGGGACCAGGAGTCCTCGGGCACAAGGACCCTGGCCACGCTCGGTTTCGAGGCCCAGCGTGTTCTGGAGAGCGGTGGTGTGCTCGCCGTCGACGAGATCGACGCGAGCCTCCACCCGTACCTCTCCGCCGCGCTCATCGCGCTCTTCCGGGACGAACAGCGCAACCCCGAGGGAGCCCAGATGGTTTTCACCAGTCACGACGCCGCCCTGCTGGGGGACATCCGCGGTGAGGAGGTCCTCCAGCGGGACCATGTCTGGTTCGTGGAGAAGGACGAGCGGTCCCGGACCTCGCTCTTCTCGCTCAGCGATTTCAAGCCCCGGAGCGACGAGAACCGTGCCCGCCGTTACCTCGTGGGACGTTACGGCGCGGTCCCCGATGTGAACGACGAACTCTTCCGGGAGGCCCTCCGCCGCCGGACGGCGAAGCCCGGGCCCCTTCCGGAGGCGACGGAGGAGAGCCTTCGATGAGCAGGCGCGCCAAGCGCGAGAGCCGGCTCGACCGCCGATCCCGGTTCCGGGAGGAGAAGCAGGTCCACCTCGTCGTCTGCGAGGGGGAGACCGAGAAGGGCTACTTCGACTCCCTGCACCGGCACCCGGACGTGCGGGTGCACACCGTCCGTACGCGCAAGGCCAAGCATCCCCAGCGCGAGGCGGTGGTCGCGACCGCTGCTCGAGCGTCGGGTGACGAGTACACCCGGGTCTGGGCCGTCTTCGACACCGACGGCGCGGATGTGCGTGATCTGGTGGCCCGCGCCCGTAAGAACGGCGTCGAACCCGTCCCCTCCACCCCCACCTTCGAGACCTGGCTCATCCTCCACATCGACGATCACCGTTCCCCGCTCCTCTCCGGGGACAAAGCGGAGAAGAGACTCAAGGCCCTCATGCCCCGCTGGAGCAAGGGCGCGACCGACTTCGCGGATTTCGCCGACGGCCTCGACCACGCCTGCGCCCGGGCCGGGAGACTTCCCGAGGGCCATGATCCCTGTACCTCTGTGCACCTCCTCATTCGGGCGGTACTCCGCGGCGGGTGAGGCGGGGCGGATGGCCGAAGGCGGCCGCGCCGGTGCGGGGCGGGTCACGGTTCCGCCGCAGTACACAGCTGACACACTGGTGAGGTGGGTACTCAACAGACTTCAGCAGAGCTCTTCGAGCGGGCCACCGCCGTCGTCCCCGGCGGGGTCAACTCCCCGGTGCGCGCCTTCGGCGCCGTCGGCGGCACCCCGCCGTTCTTCGTCAAGGGCGAGGGGCCCTACCTCATCGACGCCGAGGGCCGGCGCTACGTCGACCTCGTCTGCTCGTGGGGGCCGCTCGTCCTCGGCCACGCGCACCCCGACGTCGTGGCCGCGCTGCACGGCGCGGTGGACTCCGGCACCTCCTACGGCGCCCCCACCCCCGGCGAGGTCGAGCTCGCCGAACTGATCGTCGAGCGCACCCCCGTGGAGAAGGTCCGCCTGGTCAACTCCGGGACCGAGGCCACCATGTCCGCGATCCGCCTGGCCCGCGGGTTCACCGGGCGCAGCAAGATCATCAAGTTCGCGGGCAACTACCACGGCCACGTGGACTCCCTGCTGGCCGCCGCCGGGTCGGGCCTGGCCACGTTCGCGCTGCCCGACTCCCCGGGCGTCACCGGGGCCAGCGCCGCCGACACCCTGGTGCTGCCCTACAACGACATCGAGGCCGTCGAGCGGGCCTTCGCCGAGCACGGCGAGGACATCGCCTGCGTCATCGCCGAGGCCTGCCCCGCCAACATGGGCGTCGTCCCGCCGCGGGCCGGGTTCAACGAGCAGCTCAAGGGCATCGCCCACTCCTACGGCGCGCTGCTCGTCCTCGACGAGGTCCTCACCGGCTTCCGGGTCAGCGCCTCCGGCTGGTACGGCCTGGAGGGCGTCGCCCCCGACCTCATGACCTTCGGCAAGGTCATGGGCGGCGGCCTGCCCGCCGCCGCGTTCGGCGGCCGCGCCGAGATCATGGACCGCCTCGCCCCCGGCGGCCCCGTCTACCAGGCGGGTACCCTTTCCGGGAACCCGCTGGCCACCGCCGCCGGACTGGCCACCCTGCGCGGGGCCACCCCGGAGGTCTACGCGCACATCGACCGGGTGTCCGCCCAGGTCGCGTCCGAGGTCTCCAAGGCCCTGAACGAGGCCGGAGTGGCGCACCGGGTCCAGGGCGGCGGCAGCCTGTTCACGGTGTTCTTCACCGACGCCGACGTCGTGGACTTCGACACCGCGCGCACCACCGACACCGCGGCCTTCGCGGCCTTCTTCCACTCCATGCTCGACCAGGGCGTCTACCTGCCGCCCGCGGCCTTCGAGGCGTGGTTCTTCTCGGCCGCCCACGACGAGGCGGCGGTCGGGAAGGTCCTGGAGGCGCTGCCCGCCGCGGCTCGGGCCGCGGCACAGGCACAGGGCTGACCCGCCGGGTCCGCACCGAGACCCCCGGCGCAGCCCCGCACACAGGCCCGCCGGGCCCCACCAGATCCCCGAAGGAAAGACATTCGACCATGACGACGACCACCGTCGTGCACCTGCTCAGGCACGGCGAGGTGTACAACCCGGACAAGGTGCTCTACGGCAGGCTCCCGGACTTCCACCTCAGCGAACGCGGGCAGCAGATGGCCGAGATGGCCGCCGAGTGGTTCGAGGGCCACGACATCGCGGCCCTGTACTCCTCGCCGCTGGACCGGACCCAGGAGACCGCGGTCCCGCTCCAGAAGATGCTCGACCTGCCGGTCACCCTGGACGACCGCCTCATCGAGGCGTCCAACAAGCTCCAGGGCATGTCGCTGTCCCGCAGCTCGGTGCGCGACCCGCGGGTGGTCAGCCGGATGTACAACCCGTTCCTGCCGTCCTGGGGGGAGCCGTACAAGGAGATCCTCGCGCGCATGGTCTCGGCCATCAAGGTCGCCCGCCGCGCCGCCTGGGGCCGGGAGGCGGTGTGCGTCAGCCACCAGCTGCCCATCTGGATGTCGCGCCGCGCGGCCGAAGGAAGGCGCCTGTGGCACCGCCCCGACCTGCGCGAATGCAACCTCGCCAGTGTCACCTCGCTGACCTTCGTCGACGAGCGGCTGGCCAGTGTCAGCTACGCGGAGCCCGCGGCGTCCCTGTACGTCGAGGGCCCCTCCGTCCCCGGGGCCTGACCCGGAGCGCACACCCGGAGCGGTAAGCTGGGCCTTCGGGTGCGGTGGGCGCACGTCCGTCGGCGGCCGTCCCAGGACGGGCCCCCGACCCCGCGGTCCGCGCACTGCGCGCGATCCCGGGGCCCCGCGCACCCGGACCCCTTGCCGGATCCGCCACGGCGGTGCGGCATGCTCTGTATCCATCGTCAGCGAGAGGGTGATCCCTGATGGGTTCCGTCATCAAGAAGCGTCGCAAGCGCATGGCGAAGAAGAAGCACCGCAAGCTGCTCAAGCGCACGCGTATCGCGCGTCGCAACAAGAAGTAGTACCGTCGCGGCGATCGTCGTCTCTCCGCGGGCGTGGGCGTGCCCCGGCATGTCCCGGACGCGGAGAAATTCCCTATTTCGGCGATGCCTCGACCAACGTGACGGAATTTTCCGGTCGGGACATCGTTGTGTCTCACGGGTCGCGGTCACCGCTTCACCTCCGCGGTGAACGGTCCGCGCACCGTCACTCATCGTCTCCTTCCAAGGAACGTGTCGCCATGGCTCGTGTCGTACTCGTCACCGGGGTGTCCAGCCCCCTGGCCGCCAGGGTCGCGCAGGCCCTGGGTGCGGAGCCCGGTGTACGCCGGGTGATCGGCGCCGATTCGGCGCCGCCCGCCGCCACGACGGGCTTCGACTACACCCATGTCGACCTGCACGACGAAAGCCTGGGACAGATCGTCACCGACTCCGGTGCCGATCTCGTCCTGCATCTGGGGCTGGACAACGCGCACAGCGCCCACCGCGAGGAGAACGTCCTGGGGACGATGCGCGTGCTGACCGCCGCGCAGCGCTCCACGACGGTCCGCCGCCTGGTGGTCCGCTCCAGCGCCACCCTGGACGCCGACGACGCGGCCGAGGTCGAGCGGCACACCCGCGGCCTGCAGCGCCGCCGCCCCGACCTGGAGGTGGCGGTCCTGCGGTTCGCCAACCTCATCGGGCCGGGCGTGGACACCCCGCTCACCCGCTACCTCGACTCCCGGGTCGTGCCCACGGTGATGGGCAGCGACCCGCGGGTGCGCTTCCTGCACGAGGACGACGGCGTCGAGGCCCTGGTGCGCATGGCGCTCAGCGACGGCACCGGGTTCTTCGACGTGGCGGGCAAGGACAGCGTCCCGCTCTCCCAGTGCCTGCGCCGCATCGGCGGGCACCGGTTCCCGGTCCCGGCCTCCGGGCTGCGCGTGCTGCGCGGCGTGGCCCGCCGCGGCCGCATCGACTACGCCACCGCCAGCGCCGCGCGCGCCGTCACCGCGGGCCTGGCCGCCTCCCTGAACACCGGTGAGCTGGAGCGGGTCCTGGAGTGGATCCCGGCGCACAGCTCGGCGGAGGCCTTCGAGTCCTACGCCGACGCCCGCGGCCCCCGCCGGTCCCCCCGCCGCCGCGACGGTGGCCGCCCGCGGAGCGCCCGCCTGCGGCCGGTCCACGTGCTCGCCCTGGCCAAGACCACCCTGGGCCGCTGACCCGGACTCCCCGCCCCGTTTTCCCGCCCCGCCGTACCGCGCCGTCGCGTGTCCGCCCCGGCGGGTCTGCGCACCGGTCGGCGCCTCGCCGTGCGCGGGGGTTCCGGTCCGGTGGCGGTCACCGAGGTTTCCCCGGTCCGCCGCCCGGAGGTCTTCGAACCTTCCCCGGATCTTCCACGGGCCCCCGGCCCGCGACCCGCCGTCCCCGCGCGTCCCAGGGGCCCCACGGCCCCCGCGTTCCCCGGTCCCGGCCCCTCCCGGCCGCGCGGCCCCGCCCGGCTCCCCAGGAGGCCCCTCAGGCCCCCGGGAGGGCTCTGCGCTGGCGGGCGGCGCGGATGGCCACGGCGCCCACCGCCGCGCCCACGGCCGCCGCGGGGACGGCCACCTTCAGCGCCCGGCGGTGCGTGCGGAAGTCGTGCACCGGCCACCCGTGGGTGCGCGCGTACCGGCGCAGGTCCCCGTCCGGGTTGACGGCGTTCGGGTCGCCCACGAGCGACAGCAGCGGGAGGTCGTTGGAGGAGTCGCTGTAGGCCGAGCAGTCCGCCAGGTCCCAGCCGTGCTTGACGGCCAGCTCCCGCACCGCCACCGCCTTGGCCGGGCCGTGCAGCAGGTCGCCGTTGAGCCGCCCGGTGTACACCCCGTCCACGCTCTCCGCCTCCGTGCCCAGCGCCCCGGTCAGCCCGAGTCTGCGGCGGATGATCTGGGCCAGCTCCACGGGGGTCGCCGTGACCAGCCACACCGGCTGGCCGGCGCTCAGGTGCCGCTGCACCAGGGCCCGGGTGCCCTCCCAGATGCGGTCGGCCATGGTCTCGTCGTAGATCTCCTCGCACAGGCCCACGAGGTCGTCGACGTCGTGTCCGGCGACGAACGCCAGCGCCGCCTCCCGGGCGGCGTTGATGTGGTCCGGCTGCTCGCTCCCGGTGACCCGGAAGACGGTCTGGCCCCACGCGAAACGCAGGAGGTCGCGGGTGGTGAACAGGTCGCGCGCGGCCAGGCCGCGGGCGAAGTGGTAGATCGACGCCCCCCGCATCAGGGTGTTGTCCACATCGAAGAAGGCGGCCCCCGCCGGAGTCGGGGACACGACGTCGTGTGACACGGTTCTCTCCTGGCTCGGGTGGGGAGTCGGCGGCACCGTCCTCGACGGCCTGATCCCCCTGTGGATGCGAGCCTACGACCCCCGGTGAGCAGGACGGAGCCTCTGGGACACGGCGGTAATTCGCGTGATGAAGGTCACAGTAGGGAAAGCGGGTTTGCCCGTCATTCTGCGGGATCTTCCCCGAAAAGGTCCTCACGTACCAGTAGGGAGTGCACACCCACCCGCTCACGTGCATCATCATTGTCGGGATGGTGATCGTAGGACTCGCATTCATGAGCGCGCTGGTGGGTTGGAGTGCCACCGCCGCGCTCGCCGCCTACGCCCAGCGGCGCCCCGGAGTGACCGTCATCGCGTGGCTCATCGCGTCCCTCGGGCTGACCGTGGGGCTGAGCGCCGCCGTGGTCGGCGCGCTGTTCGACTTCAACAACGCGACCTTCCGCCTGCTCCACATCGGCATCAGCCTGCTGGGCCCGCTCTACATGGCCTGGGGCGCCCTGGAGTACGGCGTCCGCTCCGCGCAGGGGCGGTTCGCCTCGCGCCTGGTCCTGAGCGCCTTCACCATCGTCCCCCTCGTGGTCCTGAGCATGGACCGCATCAGCGGCCGGTTCGGCGACACCTTCCCGCCCCTGGGCGACCACTACGACCTCATCCCGCGCTCGCTCACCAACATCACCCAGGTCGTCGTCGCGGCCTTCCTCGTCGCGGCCCTCGTCGCGGTCGCCCGCCGCCCCGCCGACCGCGTCCACCACCTGCGGATCCTCGGCCTGGTCGCGCTGTCGGCGCTCCTGTCGATCCTGGTGGGCCGGCTGGGCCTGGGCTTCGGGGGTCCGCTGCTCATGCTCGGCGCGGTCGCCGCGCTCTGGGGGGCCGCCGCGCTGGCGGCGCGCCCGCGGCGCGACGCCTACGACGAGGACGACGACTACTACGACGACTACGGTGACGACGCCGCCGGGGACCCCGAAGACGAACTCCTGGAGGAGCCCGTGCGCCGCAAGCGCCGCAACGCCGACCCGTACGACGACTACTACGACGGCCCGCCGGTGCGCCAGGCGCCGCCCGCCAAGCTGCGCGGCGTCATCACCATCTACACCCTCGCCGAGGGGCAGGGCGCCGGCTTCGACCGGATCGCCGACGCCGTCGTCGAGGAGGTCGCCTCGCGCGAGCCCGACACCCTGCTGTTCGCCTGCCACACGGTGCCCAGCGCGCCGCTCCAGCGCATCGTCTACGCGATCTACCGCGACGACCTGGCCAAGGAGGAGCACGAGCAGCAGCCGCACGTGGTCGAGTTCGGCCGCCGCGCGGGCGCCCACGTGGTCGCCACGAACGTGATCGAACTCGCTCTCTCCGGCGCGGCCGCCAGCGACGGCCTGGCCGCCCTGCTGATGCCCCGCTGACCTCGGGGATCTCGGAGGAACCCGCCCCGGGCGAGAACCGTTGTACGCTCCGGGGCGTCCTATGGACGGTGAAGTACCCTTCCCTACAGGTTCCCCATGAACGGTGTCCCCCGGACACCGGTGGCGTGTGACGATGACCGGCCGAGTCCACGGGCCGAGAGCCGCGCCGGAGCGAAAGAAAGTGTGCTGGGATTCCAGATGCGTAAGTTTCTTGTCGTCCTCCTCATCCTCCTGGCGGCCCTCGTCGTTGGCGCCGACATCGGGGGACGCTCCCTGGCGCAGAACATGATCGCCGGCCAGGTGCGGCAGCAGTTCGAGATGGAGCAGGAGCCCACGGTCGAGATCGGGGGCTGGGCCTTCCTGCCGCAGGCCTTCGGCGGCACCTACGAGGAGATCGTCATCTCCGCGCCCTCCGCCACGTTCGGCGAGTACCCGGTGGAGCAGATCGAGGTCCACGCCCTGGACGTCGACGCCCCGCTGTCGGACCTCATGTCGGACCCGCAGGTGACGGCCGGCCGGATCGACGGCTCCGCGGTCCTGCCCTACTCGATCCTCAACCCCTTCCTGCCCGAGGGCATCACGGTCTCCACCGAGGGCGGCAAGCCCTACGCCAGCGGCGAGCTGGCCGTGGCCGACCTGGGCATCAGCGTTCCGGTGTCGGCCGCCCTGGAGATCTCCGTCCAGGACGGGGTCGTCTCGGCCACCCCCACCGACATCCAGGTGGAGAACGCGCCCACCGACGTCAGCGGCCTGGTCTCCAGCATGATGACCGTGTCGTTCCCGGTGCCGCAGATGCCCTACGGCATGACCGTCACCGACGCCGAGGCCGTCTCCGGCGGCCTGCGGGTCGACGGCACCGCCGAGAACGTCCCGCTGATGGGGGCCGAGGCCGCCTGATGGACCCCGTAGGCGCGTCCGTCCTCGCCGCCACCCTGGCCGCGGCCACCGCGCTGGGGCTGCTGTGGCGGCGGGGTCAGGGGCGCTTCCGCGGACGGGGGCCGACCACCCCCGCCGCGGCGACGGGCGTCGGGGGAGCCGGCGCAGGAGGAGAAGGAGAGGAGGGGGCCATGGCGGCCGAGACCGAGGACGCCACAGTCCTGGATGCCCGGGACATCGGCGCCGGGCTGGGGGAGCGGGCCACGCTCGTCCAGTTCTCCAGCGCCTTCTGCCAGCCCTGCCGCGCCACCCGCCGCGTCCTGGAGGAGGTCTCCGGGATGGTCGGGGGCGTCGCGCACGTCGAGATCGACGCCGAGGCCCACCTGGACCTGGTGCGCCGCCTGAACATCATGCGCACCCCCACGGTCCTGGTCCTGGACGCGCGGGGCACGGTGGTGCGCCGCGCGAGCGGGCAGCCCCGCAAGGCCGATGTGATCGCCGCCATCGGCGCCGCGGTCTCCTGACCCCGCCGACCGAGCCCCGTCCTATTCCCGACCGGTTGACCAGGGAATACGTCGGGCCCCGCCGGCGGATCGGCCCCCCGGACGCGGGGCACACCCGTCCCGACCGGCCCGAATGCACCGTTCTGTGATCCAGGCCACCCGTGACAAACACGTTAAGGGGCCTGTAGCGTCAAGGACGTGACTTCCTTGACGAGCGCGTATCTCACGAAGCGACGGGCGGTGGACTTCTGCCGCGTCGCCGCCGCGCTCTGTCCTTGTCCCTAGGGCGTTCGGGCCGGAAGCCCCTCGCCCCCTCGCGCGACCGACCCCCCTTCCCGTGCACGCAGGGACCACCAGTCATGCAGGTCGATCCTCGCGGACAGCGCTTCGCCGCTGCTCTGACCACCCTCGTCCTGGCCGCCGCCCTCGCCTTCGCCCAGCCCTGGATCCTCGGACTCCAGGCCGCGGTGTTCGCGGTCGGCGTCCTGGCGGGTGTCCGCTACTCGCCCTACGCCCTGTTGTTCTCCGCCGTCGTACGGCCCCGGATCGGGCCGCCCTCCGAGACGGAGGACGCCCGGCCGCCCCGGTTCGCGCAAGGGGTGGGGCTCGCCTTCGCCGCCCTCGGACTCACCGGATACCTGGTGGGCCCCGAGTGGCTCGGCGCGGCCGCGACCGCCCTCGCCCTGACCGCCGCCTTCCTCAACGCCGCCTTCGGCCTCTGCGCCGGATGCGAGGCGTACCTCCTCGGCCGCCGCCTCGCGGCCGCGGGGAAGCCGGCCTGAACCCCCGTCCCCGGACCCCGCGCTCCGGCGGGCACACACACGCGACACCGCACGCAGCAGAAGAATCGATCAGGAGGTTCCCCATGAGCCGCTCCGACGTCCTTGTGGACGCCGACTGGGTGGAGGCTCACCTGGACGACGACAACGTCGTTCTCGTGGAGGTCGACGAGGACACGTCCGCCTACGACAAGGGACACATCCCCGGAGCCGTCAAGATCGACTGGAGGACGGACCTCCAGGACCCGGTCCGCCGCGACTTCGTGGACAAGACCGGGTTCGAGAAGCTGCTGTCCGCCAAGGGCATCGGCAACGACGACCTCGTCGTCCTCTACGGCGGCAACAACAACTGGTTCGCGGCCTACGCGTACTGGTACTTCAAGCTCTACGGCCACCAGAGCGTCCGCCTGCTCGACGGCGGCCGCAAGAAGTGGGAGCTGGACTCCCGCGAGCTCGTCGAGGAGGTCCCCGAGCGGGCCGCCACCGAGTACCGGGCCCAGGACCAGGACCTGACCATCCGCGCGTTCCGCGACGAGGTCGTCGAGGCCATCGGCACCAAGGACCTCGTGGACGTGCGCTCGCCCGACGAGTTCGTCGGCAAGCTGCTCGCCCCCGCGCACCTGCCGCAGGAGACGTCGCAGCGCCCGGGCCACATCCCGACCGCGCGCAACATCCCGTGGGCCAAGACGGCCAACGAGGACGGCACCTTCAAGACCGCCGAGGAGCTCCGCGAGCTCTACACGGAGGCCGGTGTCGACCTGGAGAAGGACATCATCGCCTACTGCCGGATCGGCGAGCGCTCCTCGCACACGTGGTTCGCCCTGCACGAGATCGTCGGCCTGGAGAACGTCAAGAACTACGACGGCTCGTGGACCGAGTACGGCTCCCTGGTGGGCGTGCCGATCGAGCTGGGAGAGGCGGAGGCCAAGTGAGCGACAGCTGCGGAGCGCCGGTCGGCGGGGTCGCCCTCGCCGACGTCGACGCCGGGAACCAGGCGGTCATCCAGGGCACGGTGACCCGGGACGGGCAGCCGCTGCGCGGGGCGTACGCGCGCCTGCTCAACGCCTCCGACGACTTCGTCGGGGAGGTCGCCACCGGTGACGAGGGGACCTTCCGGTTCTTCGCCGCCGACGGCGACTGGAAGGTCCGCGTCCTGGCCTCCAAGGGCTTCACCGGCGAGTACCCGGTGACGGCCGAGGTCGGAAAGGTCGTGGACCTCCAGGTCCAGGCCTGACCGCCGGACGGGCGCACGACGACACGGGGCGCCGGGGAGAACGGTTCGTTCTCCCCGGCGCCCCGTCGTGTTCTCCTTGTGGCATACGGCACGTTCCGTCAGTGGACGACCGCGAAACCGCCGAGGCGGGCGTTTCGTCCCACCCCCTGTAGCAGAACAGGGACGCGGCGACGGGGCCGTGCGGAGAAGGGGAGCCGACAGGTGCGTTACACGGGGGTGTGGGGGCTCGCGGGAGCGGTGGTCCTCCTGGTCACGGGGTGTTCGGCGTTCCTCCCGCAGCAGGCGCCGCAGGACCCGGGCGGCGCGTCCGCGATCGAGTGGGAGCCCTGCCACGACGGGGGCGGGCGGGAGGAGGTCCCCGAGGACGGCGACCCCGAGTGGACCGCCGCCCTGGAGTGCGGCACCCTGTCGGTGCCGCTCGACCACGACGACCCCGACGGTGAGACGATCGACATCGCGCTGGCCCGGGTGCCCGCCTCCGGCGGCCCCGACGAGCGGATCGGATCGCTCGTGCTCAACCCGGGCGGGCCCGGCGAGTCCGGGGTGGAGATGCTGGCCTACCCGCAGTTCTCCGACGGCATCCGCTCGGCCTTCGACCTGGTCGCCTTCGACCCGCGCGGGGTGGGCGACAGCGGGGGGTTCGCCTGCGGGAACTGGGACAGGTTCGCCGAGGCCCAGCTGCGGGTGCAGGATCCCACCGCCGTCACCGACGCCGAACTGGAACGCCTGACGTCGTCGGCCCGGTCCTACGCCGACGCCTGCACCGAGACCATGGGGGCCGGGTTCCTGGCCGAGATCGGGACCGTCAACGTGGTCCGCGACCTCGACCTGATCCGCGAGGCGCTGGGCGACGACGCCCTGAGCTACGTGGGCTACTCCTACGGCACCTACATCGGCGCCCTGTACGCGGAGATGTTCCCCGCGACCACCCGCGCCCTCGTCCTGGACGGAGCCGTGGAGACCGAGCGGCCCAACCTGGAGGTCGCCGAGGACCAGGCGGCCGCGTTCCAGGAGACCTGGGAGCTGTTCGTCGCCGACTGCTCCGCCGCCGGGACCTGCCCGTTTAGCGGCCCCGAGGCCGCCGACACGGAGATGACGCGGATCCTGGACCGGCTCGACGCCGAGCCGGCCACCGCCCGCGACATGCCCGTGGACGGCCCCACCCTGCTGGGGATGGTGGGCCTGGCGCTGTACGACGAGACCTCCTGGCCGGAGCTGGCCCGCACCCTGACCGCGCTGGCCGAGGGCTCCGCCGAGTCCGGCGAACTGCTGGACGCCCTCTACGACACCACCTACGGCGTCGGGGAGGAAGAGGAGGAGGCGGCCACGGCCGGGGAGGAGCCGGCGGGCGACCCGTACGCGGACACCGAGGCCGCGCTCACCGCCGTCAACTGCGCCGACCGGGTGGACCCGACCGACCCGGAGGCGTACCGGGAGGCGGCCGAGGCGATCGCCGCCGAGACCCCGTTCTTCGGCCCGGACCTGGTGTGGGGCCAGCTGCCCTGCGCCTACTGGACCGACACCGAGACCGCCCCGACCGGGTTCGCCGCCGCCGACGCGCCGCCGCTCGTGGTGGTCGGCACCGTCGGCGACCCGGCCACCCCGTACGGCTGGGCCCGGGAGCTGGCCGGCCAGCTGGAGACCGCGACCCTGGTCACCTACGAGGGCTCGGGCCACACGGTGTACGGCTACGGCCTGCCCTGCGTGGACGACCCGATCGACGCCTACCTGCTGACCGGTCAGGCCCCCGAGCCCGGCCTCAGCTGCCCCGCGTTCTAGCCCCCGGCCCCGGCCGCCCGGGGGCCGGGGGCCGGACGTGCGCCGTCGCCGTCCACAGGCCGCGGGTCG
The DNA here is from genome assembly GCF_019598965.1 of Nocardiopsis sp. MT53. Classification (NCBI taxonomy): domain Bacteria; kingdom Bacillati; phylum Actinomycetota; class Actinomycetes; order Streptosporangiales; family Nocardiopsidaceae; genus Nocardiopsis; species Nocardiopsis sp. MT53. The sequence goes on from NZ_CP080599.1 coordinate 2,779,968, forward strand.
GGCGGTGACAAGGCCGCCCGGCGGTGACACCATCGTCCAGAAGCGCGAGGCCCCGCCCGCGCGAGTCCCGAGTGGATCCCGACCCCGGCCGCCCCGCGGGCGGCCGCCCAGGAGGTGTTCGGACGGTGCCCCCCACCCCTCGGCCGGACGGCGCGGCCGCGCGCACCTATCTCGGCTGGCGGTACGCGGTGCTGCTGCCCCCGCCCGGGCCGCCGCCGCGCCGGCCGGCGCCCGGGGAGGCCGCCGACCCCGCCGCGGAGGCGGAGGAGGCCCGGCGCGAGGCCGAGGACCGCACCGACCGCCCCCTGTACCTCGCCCTGGCCGGGCTCGGCGCGTTCGCCCTGCTGTGCCTGGTGCTGTGGCCGATGCGGGTGCTGCCCGCCACCCTCGCCGTCGCCGGGGTGCTGGCCTGCGCCGCCATCACCGTCCCGCTCGGCATCGCCCTGGTGCAGAACCGGCAGGTCGCCGCCCGGCGGCTGGAGCTGGTCCGGGAGCGGCAGGAGGCCGAACGCGCGGCCCGCGAGCGCGAGCTGCACGACCGCCTGGACGGGCACGCCCGCGCGCACGCCGCCTGGCAGGCGGCCTGCCGGGCGTTCGAGGCCCAGCCGCTCTGGCACGGGGTCACCGCCCCGCCCGACACCGACGCCGTCCTCGTGGCCGGCGGGGCCGACGCCGGCTGGTCGGCGCTGCTCACCACCATCGGCGTCTCCAGGCTGCGCGAGGGCGGCGACCTGACCGTGGTCGACCTCACCGGCCGCTCCGTCACCCGCGACCTGGTCCGGCTGGCCCGGCGCTGCGCCGTGGCCCCGCGCCGCTGGGTGCTCCCCGCCGACCTGCCCGGCATGACCCTGGGCACCGACCTGGACGCCGGGCAGCGCGCCCGCATCCTCTCCGCCGTCGCCGCCGCCTCCGGGGGCGCCGACGACCCCGACGCCGACGAGACCCTGCTGCTGCGGCTCATGGAGGTGCTCGGCCCCCGCGCCGGGATCGCCGAGCTGATCGGCGGCCTGCGCGCCCTCATCACCCCCGAGGACGACGCCGCCGAGGACGACGCGGCGCTCGCCCTGCTCACCCCCGGCCAGCGCGCCCGGGTCCGCGAACGCTGCGCGGACGACCCCTGGGAGCGCGCCTGGGAGCTGGAGCGCCGCCTCTCCCCGTTCGAGGCGGTCGGCACCCGGGCCGAGGAGGGCGGGTACGCCCAGGTCAAGATCATCTCCACCGACCGGGCCTCGGGCGGGGTCGCCGCCCGGGTGTACGGCACCTACGCGGTGGCGGCGCTCAGCGAACTGCTGGAGGTGCCCGGCGGGCCGGACGCCCTCCGGCGGCCGCGCGGCCCGCGCGGGCGCACCGTGGTGGTGTGCGGGGCCGAGACCCTGCCGGAGGGCGAGCTCGACCAGGTGCTGTCCGCGGCCGGGACCGGCGGCGTGGAGGTCGTCCTCATGTTCCGCGACGCCGTGCCCGCTGCCCTGGACCGGTTCTCCTCCCCGGGCCGGCTGCCCGTGGTGATGCGCCAGGAGACCGCGGCGGGGGCCGCCGCCGCGGCCACCGCGGTCGCCGCGGCCGGTGGCGGCGGCCTGACCCTGCACCGGCTCACCGAGGCGGTCGCCGAGGAGGTCGGGGACACCGCCATCACCCCCGAGGAGGACCCGGATGCCGAGGTGGTCGCCGACGACCGCTACTTCGCCTCCCCGCACACCGAGTCCGGCGCGGTCATCCGCAGCGCGGCCGCCGCCGTCGCCCCGCTGGACCTGGTCCGCCATGTGAGATCGGCCACGGTGTGGGGGGAGGCCACCTCCTCCCAGGAGTGGGCCGCCGCCCCACTGGACGCGGAGGGCGACGCCGCCCGCCACACCCGCGCGCTCACCCCCGACGCCGAGGCGCTGCTCGCCCTGCCGGCCACCGCCGCCGTGGTCCTGGGCCCCGGCGGTCCTGTCCTCACCGACACCAATCCGGGTATTCTCACCCTGTCCACGGCAACACTGGCCACAATGGACGACTCCCGGACCAGTGGCCACGAAAGTGACGGCGCGCCCGGTACGGGAGCGGGGGAGCACGACCGGCCGGAACCGGTCCGGCCCCGCATTCTCCCCGCCGCCGCCGTCCCCGACACACCCGCCGGGACCGCACCGGCACCCGTGGGGAACGACGGCGCACCGGGCCGTGTGCCGCCCAATCTCGGGCCACCGCCGGAGCGGCTGGACTGGCGGGTCCGATAGCCGGTGGACAATAGGCTTGGCCCGACACATCGCCCGCCGCCGCAACGCATCGGCGCAGGTGATCAAGCGATCGTGGAGAGTACATGAGCGAGCTTCCCTTGCGCGCCCAACTGGCATCGGTACTGGGGAGGAGTGCGGCCGGCCTGTCCCGTGCCACGGGGCGCGGCGACGGCTCCGTGATCGGCGGCAAGATCGCGCTCAAGGTCGAACCCGACCTGCTCGCCAAGCTCGCCAAGGGGCGCAGGCTCGCCCTGGTCAGCGCCACCAACGGCAAGACCACCACCACCCGGCTCATCTCCCACGCGCTGCGCGAGCTCGGCGAGGTCGCCACCAACGAGCACGGCGCCAACATGCCGACCGGGCACATCACCGCGCTGTCCAACAACCGGTCCGCCGTCAACGGCGTCCTGGAGGTGGACGAGAAGTACCTGCCGCAGGTCCTGGTCGCCACCCAGCCCGCGTTCGTGGTCCTGATGAACCTCAGCCGCGACCAGATGGACCGCGCCTCGGAGATCAACCTCCTCGCCAAGCGCTGGCGCACCGCCCTGGGCAAGAGCAACACCCACGTCATCGCCAACGCCGACGACCCGCTCGTCGCCTGGGCCGGCATGGGCGCCCCGCACGCCACCTGGGTCTCCGCCGGGCAGCGCTGGAAGGAGGACTCCTGGTGCTGCCCCGAGTGCGGCGGCCACCTCCGGCGCGACCAGGACCCGCACTGGGCCTGCCCCGAGTGCGGGCTCGCCCGACCGCAGGCCACCTGGGGCGCGGACAACGACTCCGACGTGCTCATCACCCCGGAGGGCCAGCGCATCAAGCTGCGCCTCAACCTCCCCGGCGACGCCAACCGCTCCAACGCCGCCATCGCCGCCGCCACCGCGGCCGGGTACGGCCTGCACCCCGAGCGCACCGTGGAGCGCCTGCGCGAGATCACCTCGGTCGCGGGCCGCTACACCTCCGTGGTCACCATGGGCGTGGAGGTCCGCCTGCTGCTGGCCAAGAACCCGGCGGGCTGGCTGGAGTCCTTCGCCGTCCTGGACCCGCCCACCACCCCGGTGATCCTCTCCGTCAACGCGCAGGTCCCCGACGGCAAGGACACCTCCTGGCTGTGGGACGTCGACTACACCGTCCTGCGCGACCGCCGCGTGTTCGTCATGGGCGAGCGCCGCACCGACCTGGCCCTGCGCCTGGAGACCGACGGCGTGCGGTTCGAGGTCGCCGACCGGGTGGACGAGGTGCTGGCCAAGCTGAGGGCCGAGCAGCCCGGTCTGACCAAGGTCGACCTCATCGCCAACTACACAGCGTTCCAGCAGATCCGCACGGCCTACGGCCGCGTCCAGTAGGAGACACCCATGACGAACACCAGCGCACTGCGGATCGTGTGGATCTACCCCGACCTGCTGAGCACCTACGGCGACCGCGGCAACGTCCTCATCCTGCAGCGGCGGGCCGAGCTGCGCGGCATCCCCACCGAGATCGTGCACGTCCACTCCAGCGACCATGTGCCCGAGCAGGGCGACATCTACCTGCTCGGCGGCGGTGAGGACCGCCCGCAGATCCTGGCGGCCGAGCGCCTGCGCGCCGACGGCGGCCTGGCCCGCGCCGCCGCCCGCGGCGCCTGCGTCTTCGCGGTCTGCGCCGGGTACCAGATCATCGGCGAGAGCTACGGCGACGACGAGGCCAACCCGCTGCCGGGCATCGGCATCCTCGACATCCGCAGCGGCCGCGGCCAGACGCGCGCCGTCGGCGAGATCGTCGCGGACGTGGACCCGTCCCTGGGGGTGGGCCGCATCACCGGCTTCGAGAACCACCAGGGCCGCACCGCGATCGGGCCGTCGGCCCGGCCGCTGTCCACCACGGTCCGCGGTATCGGCAACGACGACCGCACCGAGGGCGCCTACCAGGGCCAGGTGCTGGGCACCTACCTGCACGGTCCCGCGCTGCCGCGCAACCCGCAGCTGGCCGACCTGCTGCTGCGCTGGCGTGTGGGCCAGCTGGCGCCGCTGCCCCCGGCCTGGGGCGAGCGCCTGCACGAGGAGCGCCTCGCCGCCGCGCTGTCCTGACGGACGCCACGCGGCACCGACGGCCCGGCGGGTCTCCCGCCGGGCCGTCCCCGTCTCCGGGCGGCGCGCCCGGGCGGGTTCGCGGCCGCGGGCGGCTAGGGTCGCCTCCATGAAGGCGATGGCGTTGCAGCAGTACGGCACGGAGGACTCCCTGCGGGAGGTGGAACTGCCCGAGCCCAAGGTGGCTCCGGCCGAGGTCCTGATCGGCGTGCGGGCGGCGGGGGTCAACCCCGTCGACTGGAAGCTCGCCGCGGGCGGGCTGGACCCGGTCATGGAGGCCGGGTTCCCCATGGTCCCGGGGTGGGACGTGGCCGGGGTGGTCGAGGCGGTTGGTTTCGACGTGCCCGAGTACCGGGTGGGCGACGAGGTCTTCGGCTACATCCGCAAGGACTGGGCGCAGAACGGCGCCTACGCCGAACGGGTCTCGGCGAGCGTGCGCCTGCTCGCCCCCAAGCCGGCGTCGATGTCCTGGACGCAGGCGGCCGGGGTGCCCCTGGCGGGCCTCACCGCCCTCCAGGCGCTGCGCCGGGCGGAGGTCCGCGAGGGCGACACGGTGCTGGTCCACGCGGCCGCGGGTGGCGTGGGCTCCCTCGGGGTGCAGATCGCCCGGGCGCTGGGCGCCCGCGTCCTGGGCACCGCGAGCGAGCGCAACCACGACTTCCTGCGCTCGCTGGGGGCGGAGCCGGTGACCTACGGGGAGGGACTGGTGCGGCGGGTCCGCGCGCTGGCCCCCGCCGGGGTGGACGCGGTGATGGACTTCGTCGGCGGGGGCGCGGCCGAGCAGAGCCTGCCCCTGACCGAAGGCGCCGGGCGGGTGGTCTCCGTCGCCGACGCGGAGGTGGAGCGGTTCGGCGGCCACTACCTGTGGGTGCGGCCCTCCTCCGAGGATCTGGTCGAGTTGGCCGGCATGGCCGACGCCGGTGTCCTGACCGTGCACGTCGAGCACGAGCTGCCCCTGGCGGAGGCCGCCCGGGCGTGGCGGCTGAGCAAGGAGGGGCGGACCCGCGGCAAGATCGTGCTGACCGTCTGAGACCTTGATGGCCGGAAGCGGCCGGAATGAACAAAATGTGTTGCGTGTCACATTGGTATGGATGCCAATGACCGGCGACGGGGATCGGGCGGCGTACTCCGCGTCGCCGCGATCCCCGTCGCGGTGCTCATCGCCGGAGCGGGCTGCACCGCGACCGTGGCCGCCCTCACCGCCTCAACGCTCCCGACCGTGCGGGTGACCGTGGGGGAGGAACCCGCTCCGCGGGATCCCGGCCCGCCCGCCGCCGAGGAGAAGCCCGACGGGCCGCCGGACCCGGAGTCCGCCGACCCCGGTCCGCCGGAGCCCGGAACGGAGGGCTCCGGGCCGCAGGGGGCCGAGGAAGGACAGGACAGCGCGGGCCCGGACACGGAGAGCGTCCCGCCGTCGGCCTACACCGGGGCGTCCACGGCCTTCGGCCCGTTCCACGTCGTGGTGGACACCTGCTACACGGACACGAGCATCACGGACGGCATGGGCACCCACGCCACCGCGCCGTCCGGGATGGAGTACCACGTCTACCGGCTCCACGTCACGAACGAGGGAAGCGGTCCGGCGGTCTTCGACACCGCGGGGACCACCGCCCTGACCACGGACGGCAAGGAGTTCGTCAACGACGCCGAGGCGGAGTTCACGGTGGCCTGGGACTACCTGTGGGACGAGATCAACCCCGGTACCACCGTCACCAGCTACGTCGTCCTCACGGCGCCCGTCGGTACGGAGTTCTCCGAGGTGATGCTCGGCGGGGTCGCCCCCATCACCCCTGGCTGAGACCGTTGCGGGAGGCGGGCTCCCGCAGGGCCAGCAGCCACAGGACCCGGTCGTAGGCGCACAGGTGGTACACCACCAGCACCCCGGTGAGCGCCAGCGCCGCGGTCGCGGCCCCGGCGGCCGCCAGCGCGGCGGCGGCGCCGAACAGCACCGCCCACTCCACCAGCAGCCGCACCGGCCGCGGCACCGCGACCGGTGCGCGGCCCGACCTGGACGGGTCGCCGGGAACGGCGAACACCCCCCAGGCGACGGCCGCCAGCAGCGGAACGGCGAACGGCGCGACCCAGCGCAGGTCCGGCAGCAGGGCCCACATCGCGCAGCCCAGCGCCACCAGGGCGGTCAGCTCCAGCAGCAGCCGCACCACCAGCATCCACGGTCTCAGGGACAACGTCCCTACCTCTCGGGGGGAAGAAGGTACTCGGGGGAAGAGGGGGGCCGGCGCCTAGCGGGGGCGGCGGCGCAGGTCGATCTTGGCGTTGGCGCCGGTGTCCGGGTCCACCACGACCTCCTGGCCCGCGGCGATCCCCTCCACCAGCAGGTCGGCGTCGGTCGGCGCGGACCGCTTGACGACCCCCAGGGCGATGGGCCCCAGTTCGTGGTGGCGGGCCGAGGTGCCCACCCGACCGACGGTGCGGCCGTCCAGCTCGATGGGCGAGCCCACCGCCGGCAGCCGCTCGGCGGTGCCGTCCAGGTGCAGCATGACCAGCCGCCGCGGCGGCCTGCCCAGGTTGTGCACGCGGGCCACCGTCTCCTGGCCCGGGTAGCAGCCCTTGTCCAGGGCCACCGGCCGCGCGTCGCCCACCCAGTCCACCTCGTGCGGGATGGTGCGCTCGTCGGTGTCCAGTCCCGGGCGCACCCGGTGGTGCTCGATCCGGTACGCCTCGTAGGCCCACATCCCGGCGGGCCGGGTCCCGGCGGCCGTCAGCGCCTCGGCGACCGCCGTCAGCCGCTCGGCGGGCAGGAACAGGTCGGTCCCGTCCGGCGAGACGCGCACCGGGACGCCGTCCAGGTCGACGGACTCCAGCGCCCGCGCCGCCTCCGGGCCCACCAGGGTCAGCACGGCGCGCTCCCCGCCCAGGTCCGCCACCTCGACCCGCAGCATGAACCGCATCGAGTCCAGGAACTTCGCCAGGGCCGCGCCCTCGCCGGGCTCGGTGTGGATCCACGTCGTGGTGCCGTCGTCCACCAGCGACAGGTGGTGGCGCAGGTGCCCCTGCGTGTCCAGGACCAGCGCCTCGGTGCCGGTCCCGGGGGCCAGCCCCCGGGTGAGCTGGCTGGTGAGGTCGTTCAGCCAGGTGAGCCGGTCGGGGCCGGTCACCGTCACCACACCCCGGTTGCTCCGGTCCACCCACGCGCTCGACCGCTCGATGGCGCGGCCCTCGTGGGCCGGGTCGCCGTAGTGCGCGGCGACCCCGGAGTCGGGGGAGTCGGCGCCCACGGCGCCCGGTGTGCTCAGCAGCGGCGAAGTCATACCCCGAGACTATCCATCCGCCGGGGCGACCGAAAACAGGTCTCTGACCTGCGATTTCTCCGACAGAAAAAACATTTGCCCCGAGGGTCCCACAGGACGTACCTTCGGTGTCACGCAGGAAAGGAGGTGGTCCAGAAGATGAAGTCTTTTAGGACTGGCGAGGTGGCCGTCCGCTAGGACGAGCTCGCGTTCGCGCGACGTTCGTTCGCAGCGAATCCCAACGGACACCCGGATCCCGGGCCGCCGGAGATGGTCCGACCGGCCCCGCCCACACCGGCGGGAAGTGGCCCGGGGTCCGTTTCTCTTCTTCCGGGCCCCGGCCCCGTGTTCCGCTAGCCCTCCTCGGCGCCCTTGGCGACCTGCTTGAGCTGGGCCGACATGTACGAGCGCAGCGAGTGGCCGCGCGCCGCCAGGTCCCAGGCGTAGCCCAGGGTCTCCCGGTTGTCGCCGAACAGGCCGTAGAGCCGGTGCGAGGCCGTCACGTCCAGGCCGGTGGAGGTGTGCAGCACCGCGTCCGTGGCCATCTCCACCCGGTTCGCGAAGACGTTGCCCGCGTACGACTCGAGGAAGCCCTCGTTGTGCGTGATGAGCACCTCCAGGTGGATCACCGGGGCGCCCTCCTCGCGGTTCGCCGTGTCCTCCTCCGACAGCGCCCGCCAGTAGCCGGACTCCTCGGTGACCAGGTCGCCCAGGGTCCCGTCCGCGTTCATCCGCCAGGCCGAGCTGCGGTACTCCAGGTAGGGCAGGTCCGGCCGGTGCTCGAACACGATCTCCTGGCCGAACTGGAACTCCTCCTCGTCGGCGTATCCGGCGACGCCGACGCCCTCCCAGCGGCCGAGCAGGAAGGACAGTTTCGCCAGATCGGGGTGTACATCAGCGTGCATGACACCAGAGCGTAGCGGCCCCCGGCAGTGGGGCCGCCACCGCCATTCCGGGGTAGCCGACTGGACATGCCCAATTGGCCCCGCTTTCTCGGAGAACTGGTAAAGATGGTGGACGACGCGGCGTGTCCACGGGGCGCGTGACGACCCGCCCGCGTCCCTACCTCCGAAGCGCGTCAAAGGGGCGGCCTGTGTTACTGGTGATCGGTTCTGTGCTGCTCGTGGCCGCTCTGGTCCTGCTTCCGCTCGCGGCCCTGGCCCTGCGCCGCTGGCGTCGCCAGCTGGGGCTGGCCAGGCTGGAGCCGGCGGCCCTGGCCGCCCGGAACGGGCAGCGCGTCACGCTCACCGGGATCGCCGCCCCCGGGCCCGCCGGGGCGGTCGCCTCCGGGCTGGCCGGCGTGGAGTGCGTCTGGCACGGCCACGAGGTCCTGCGCCACTACCTGCCCCTCCAGCAGGAGGGCGCGGTGCAGGAGCGCACCTGCGACTCCATCGCCGACTACGGCTCCGAGGACCTGTTCGGCCTGGTCGCCGAGGGGCGGCCGCTGGACGGCGAGCGGATCTTCGTCGACCCCCGCGACGCCCCCCGCCCGCGGGACGCCGAGCTGTGCCTGAAGCGCGTCGTGGGCCGCCCCCAGCCCGGGGTCGCCTCGCCCGCCGACGACCTGCTGCCCCGGGTGCGCGGGCGCATCTCCGGGGTGTTCCGCGGCGAGACCATCGAGTTCGAGTACCGCGAGTGGGTCGTCCGGCCCGGCGCGCGCGTGCGCGTCACCGGCGAGCTGCGGGCCCGGGACGGCCGCATCGTCCTGACGGCGCCGAGCGACGGCGCCCTCACCGTCGAACACGGCGTGGTCGAGGGGCCCCGGCACGCCTCCCCGCGCCGCCGCGAGGCGCTGCTGGTCACGGTCGCCTTCGCGGTGACGGCCCTGTCCGGGGTGCTCCTGGTCCTGCTGGGGCTGTGAGCGCCCGATAGGCTGACGGCCATGCCCCCTTCCCTAGTGATCAAGGTCACGGCCGGCGCCGACGACCCCGAACGCTGCAACCAGGGCTTCACCGTCGCCGCCACCGCCGTGGCCTCCGGCGTGCCCGTCTCCCTCTGGCTCACCGGCGAGGCCTCCTGGTTCGCCGTCCCGGGCCGGGCCGAGGAGTTCTCCCTCCCGCACGCCGCCCCGCTCGCCGACCTGCTGGCGGGCGTCCTGGCGGCCGGGAGCGTGACCGTGTGCACCCAGTGCGCGGCCCGGCGCGGCCTCACCGAGGACGACCTCCTGGAGGGGGCCCGCATCGCCGGGGCCGCCGCCTTCGTGGAGGAGATCACCGCAGACGGCGCCAGGCCCCTGGTCTACTGAGCCCGCCGCGGGGCCCGGACACGACGGTGCCCGCGCCCCTCGGGGGCGCGGGCACGGGAAACGGTGGGTGCTACTTCTTGCCCTGGTTGGCGACCGCCTCGATGGCGGCCTTCGCGGCCTCCGGGTCGAGGTAGGTGCCGCCGGGGACCTTCGGCTTGAACTCGTCGTCCAGGTCGTACACCAGCGGGATGCCCGTCGGGATGTTGAGCCCGGCGATCGTGGCGTCGTCGATCCCGTCCAGGTGCTTGACCAGCGCGCGCAGCGAGTTGCCGTGCGCCGTCACCAGCACGGTCCCGCCGGCGGCCAGGTCCGGCACGATCTGGTCGTACCAGTACGGCAGCGCCCGGTCGAGCACGTCCTTGAGGCACTCGGTGCGCGGCAGCAGCTCCGGCGGCAGGTCCGCGTACCGGGCGTCCCCGGCCTGCGAGTACGGGTCGTCGTCGGCGATCGGCGGCGGCGGGGTGTCGTACGAGCGGCGCCAGATCATGAACTGCTCGTCGCCGTACTCCTCGCGCGTCTGCGCCTTGTCCTTGCCCTGGAGGGCGCCGTAGTGGCGCTCGTTGAGCCGCCAGCTGCGCCGCACCGGGAGCCAGTGCAGGTCGGCGGTCTCCAGCGCGAGGTTCGCCGTGCGGATGGCCCGCTTGAGCAGCGAGGTGTGCAGGACGTCCGGCGTCAGGCCGGCCTCCTTGAGCAGCTCGCCGCCGCGGCGCGCCTCGGCCTCGCCGGCGGCCGACAGGTCCACGTCCACCCAACCGGTGAACAGGCCCTTCGCGTTCCAGACACTCTCACCGTGTCGGAGCAGTACCAGAGTTCCCATGGGGCAAAGCCTAGTGCCTGGCGGTGAACGCGCCCCGGCCCGGGGGAGGCGGTTGCCCCACGGCCCCGGGATCCCGCGGGTGCCGCGCCGCCCCGCTCAGCCCGCGCCGCCCGCGTGGTCCTCGGGGGCGAGGTGGGCGAACGCGCGCAGGTTGCGCATGTCGTGGCCGCGTTCCGCGCGCCAGCGCCACTCCTTGCGGATCGCGGACGCGAACCCCCGCTCCAGCGCGCCGTTGAAGTTCTCGTCGGAGTAGGTGAGCACGCAGCCCAGCAGCCGGTCCACCTCGTCGGGGGTGACCCCCTCCAGCGGCAGCCGCCCGCGGATGTACACGTCGCCGACCTCGTCGGCTGCGAACGCCATCCCGTACATGTCGGAGTTCTTGCGCATGAGCCACAGGTAGAACCCGGCGTGGTTCTCGTCCGGCTGGCGGCAGAAGAACGAGGTGAGGGTGAGGCTGTGCGGTCCGGCCTCCAGCCACACCAGGGTCTTGAGCCTGGCCTTACCCGGCAGGGTCACCAGGAACGACCCCTCGCGGGGGCGCTCCACCTCCAGGCCGGCCTCCGCCACCGCGAGGGCGATCGCCTCGATCGCCGCCGTGCGCGCCGTTCGTTCTCCCACGTCGTCCCGTTCCTCCCGTTACCGCGCCGCGCGTCAGCGCGCGGCGGCCAGCGACAGCCCCGCGGGCGCCGTGTACGGGGTGATGCTCGCGCGGTACACGTCGAGCAGGTCGTCCACCGTCCGGTCCCAGCCCAGGGTGGCGGCGTGCGCCGGGGCCGCCTCCGCCAGCCTGTCACGCCGGGCGGGCTCGGCGATCAACCGGTGCAGCACCGCCGCGTAGTCGGCCGGGTCGTGCCCGTCCACCAGGATCCCCGACCGGTCGCCGACGGCCGTGGTCAGCCCGCCGACCCGGGCGGCCACCACGGGGGTGCCGCAGGCCTGCGACTCCACCGCCACCAGCCCGAACGACTCCGAGTGCGAGGGCACGACCGTCGCCGTGGCGGCCCGGTAGTAGTCGGCCAGGCGCTCGCGCGACTGCGGCGGCTCCATGCGGATCACGTCGGCGACGCCCAGGGACCGCGCCAGGTCGGCCAGCATCCGGGGTTCGCGCATGCCGCCGCCGGACAGCCCGCCGACCACGCCCACGACCAGGCGCGAGCGCAGCGACGGGTCGCGTTCGATCAGGTGGGCGGCGGCGCGGACGAGCACGTCCGGGGCCTTGAGGCGCTGTACCCGGCCCACGAACAGCAGCAGCTCGGTGTCCGGGGCCAGCCCGATCCGCTCCAGGGCGGCGCGGCGCGGTCCCGGGGTGAACACGTCCAGGTCCACGCCCGGGGGGATCACGCTGATCTGGGGGTCCCGGGCCCCATAGTGGTCCTTGAGCTGGCGGGCCTCGTCGTAGGTGTTGGCGATGAGCCGGTCGGCCTGGTGCACCAGCTGGTCCTCGCCGTGCACCCGGGCCTCCGGCTCGGGCAGGTCGCCCTCGGCCAGGGCGGCGTTCTTGACGCGCGCCATGGTGTGCATGGACTGCACCAGCGGCACGTTCCAGCGGCGGGCCGCGGCCACGCCGGCCTTCCCCGACAGCCAGTAGTGGCCGTGTACGAGGTCGTAGCGGCCGGGCTCGTCGTCGGCCTCCGTGCGCAGCATTCCGAAGATGAACGGGCACAGGTACTCGGCGAGGGTGTTCTTGTCGAGGTGGCCGTAGGGTCCGGCGGCCAGGTGGCGCACGGACACGCCGGGGGCCAGCTCGACCACCGGGGGCAGCTCGGGGGAGGTCGCGCGGGTGAACACGTCGACGGCGACGCCGCGCTCGGCCAGCCGCCGGGCCACCTCGACCACGTAGACGTTGAGGCCGCCGGCGTCGCCGGTACCCGGCTGGTCCAGCGGAGAGGTGTGCAGGCTGACCGTCGCCACCCGGGACGGAAGCGCCGCAGATCCTCCCACGGGAACGATTCCTGACACCGCCGGTCCTCTCAGGTCGTGTTCACACCTTTGTCATCAACAGCGACGAAGGTACACAGTGTTCCTGAGCGGACGGTCCGAGGGGGCGGGTGTTGACGGCCCGGGTCCTAGGGTGTAGTGGTCCAGCCCGACACGAGGAAGTCGACGGTTCCGGGCAGTGCGGTCCCCCACGGGTCGGCGGCGCGGCGCCCGGAGTGATCCGCGTCCGGGGTGTGGGTGGCGACCGTCATACCCCGCTCGGCCAGGGAGTCGGCCAGGGGGCCGGTGCCCCCGCCGACCAGTAGGAGGCGGGTGGCCACGGGCTCGGCGACCTCGCCGCCGGCGGGGTTCCACAGCACCGCCTGGGAGACCTGGCGGGAGGCGGCCGCGGCCGGCGCCGCGTCGTCGGCGCCGCCGACCGCGCGCAGGGTGCGCGGGCGCTCGTGCGCGCCCTCGACCGCGCGTACCGCGGCACGGGTGAGGACGGTGGGCGCCCCGTCGGTGCGCTCGGGCACGGCGACCACGAACTCCACCCCGGTGCGGCACATCTCGCGGTCCAGCGCGGCCCGGGCGTCGCCGTCCACCGCGCCGCGGTGGTCGGTGCCCGCCCCGTGCAGCAGGTAGAGCACGGGCAGGTCGGCGCTGTCGGGGCCGACCGGTCTGCGTATCCACAGCTCCCGTTCGCCCGCGGGCGCGGTCTCGTCGGGGATCGTGACGACCTCCGCCGGCGCGGACTGGACGCAGGCGGAGACCTGGCCGGGCCGGGGGAGCGGGGCGGGCAGGCCGCCCTCCCGCGGCGGCAGCAGGGCGCTGCCCGCCAGGGCGGGGTCGGGGCCCAGGTGGGCGCCGACCCGTTCCACGAGTCCTTCGGGCGGCAGGGCGGCGAGCGCGGCGGCGGCCGCGGCGACCAGGCCGGAGGAGACGAGTACGAAGGCGCGCTGGGAGAACGTGGAGAACACCGGTGGCCTCGGAGGGGCTCGGGGGTCAGGGGCATCCCGCTGAAGAACCAGGGGTGTCACCCATGGTAATCACCCGTGTGTCCTCCGTGTGGGAAATGCAGACGCCCGCCCACGGAGGCACCCTCCGCGGCGCCCTCGGCCACGGTGGTGTCACACCGTCAGCGCGTGCCGCAGCCGCAGGTCCTCCGGGTAGGGGCGCAGGTAGGTCTGCACGCGCAGCCACTCCGGCCCGTCCGCCTCGCCGTGGTGGCGCAGCAGCGCCACCGGTAGGCTGAGCGGGGCCCGTTCCTCCCGGTAGTCCTCGATCGCCGCGAGCAGGTCGTGCCTGCGCGCGTCGTCCAGGCCGGCGCTGATCATCCCGAACGCGTGCTGGAGCGCGTTGGCGTGCCTGCCGCGGCTCACCCGCACCGAGAGCGCCCGGTTGAACGCCTCCGTGTAGTCGCGCCGCGTCGCCTCCGGGTCGGCGCTCCCGGCCCCGGCCGCGATCCGCCCCGTCTCCCGGTACCCCTCGGGGGAGTGGGCCATCAGCTGGAGCTTGTGCCGCGTCTGGAAGGCCACCAGGTCGCGGGGCCGCCAGCCGGACTCCCACAGCGTGCGCAGCCGGGCGTGCGCGAAGACCCTCTCCACGAACGCCTCGCGCAGAGCCGGATCCGAGAGCCGCCCCTGCTCCTCCACCGGCAGGTCGGGCAGCAGCTCGGTGAGCCGGGCCGCAAAGGCCCCCCGCCCCTTGCCGTCCACCCGCTGCTTGTCCTCGTTGAACACCGGAAGGCCCAGCAGTCCGCAGCTGGGCGACTTGTTCTTGAGGACGTATCCGTCCAGGCCGCGCAGCTCCTCCAGCCGCGCGTCGGCGATGCCCGCCAGCTCGTCGGTGCGGTCCGAGCCGTCTCCGCTGGAGATCACCCGGTCCCCGCCGTCGCGGCGCTGGAGGTGCAGGGTGGGCCGCGGGGTGCCCAGGCCGATCTCGGCCTCCGGGCACACCTCGGTCCACTCCACGTAACGGTCGAGTTCATCGGTGAGGAAGCGGTACCGCGAGTGGCCGCCGTTGTACCGGACGGGAACGCCCAGCAGGCAGCTCGACGCCCCGATCCGGGGCCTGACCCCGGCCTTCTCCGCTTCGGGAGTGACAGTGTCCATGTACTTCCCCTGCCCGTTTCCGCGGCGGACCGTCACCGGCCGCCGACCTGTGCACTCACTGTGTCATTCGTTCGCGGAGAGTGAGAGGATGGTGTGTCATGGAACACGCCGTCGTCCTGTTCACGCAGGACCTGCGCCTCCACGACCACCCCGCCCTGACCGCCGCCCTGCGCGACGGCCGGCGCGTGCTCCCGGTGTTCGTGCTCGACCCCGTGCTCCTGGGCCGCTCGGCCCGCAACCGGGTCCGTGCCCTGCCCGGCATCCTCCGCGGGCTGCGCGGGGACCTGCGCGCCCGCGGCGGCGACCTGGTCGTGCGGCGCGGCGACACCGCCGCGGAGGTCGCGGCCCTGGCGGCGGAGGCGGGGGCCCGGAGCGTCCACCTCACCGAGGGTGTCTCCCGGGCCGCTGTCCGGCGCGAGGAGCGGCTGCGCGCCGTCGGGCTGCGCGTGGTCTCCCACCCGGGCCTGACCGTGGTACCGCCCGGGGACGTCACCCCGGCCGGAGGCGACCACTACAAGGTGTTCACGCCCTACCTGCGCGCCTGGGAGGCCCACCCCTGGCGGGCGGTCCTCCCGGCCCCGGGGGCCGTACCGGTCCCCGGCGGGGTGGACCCCGGAGAGATCCCCGCCCGACTGGACGAGGGGCGCGGACAGGCCGCCGAACGGCCGATCACCCTGGGGGAGGAGGCCGCCCGGCGGCGGCTGCGCGCCTGGCTCGACGGCGGCCTGGCGCACTACGCGCAACGGCACGACGACCTGCCCGCCGGGGCGACCTCGCACCTGTCCGCCGACCTGCGCATGGGCTGCCTCTCGGCGCTGGAGGCGGCGACGCTCGCCCGGGACGAGCCGGGCGGCGCCGAGTTCGTCCGCCAGCTCGCCTGGCGCGACTTCCACCACCAGGTCACCGCGGCCTTCCCCGACATCGCCGTGCGCGACTACCGGCCCCGCGGCACCCGGTGGCGCGACGACCCCGCGGCGCTCGAGGCGTGGAAGGAGGGCCGCACCGGGGTGCCCATCGTGGACGCGGGGATGCGCCAGCTGCTGAGCGAGGGGTTCATGCACAACCGCACCCGCATGATCACCGCCGCGTTCCTCACCCGCACCCTGGGGATCGACTGGCGGGCCGGGGCCGGGCACTTCGCCGACCACCTGCTGGACGGGGACGTCGCGAACAACCACGGCAACTGGCAGTGGGTGGCCGGGACCGGCAACGACACCCGGCCCAACCGGGCGTTCAACCCCCTGCGCCAGGCGCGGCGGTTCGACCCGGAGGGCGTGTACGTGCGCCGGTACGTGCCCGAACTGGCCGGCCTGCCCGGCCGCGCCGCGCACACCCCGTGGGACTCGCTCCCCCCGGGCGCCGACTACCCGCCGCCCATCGCCTCCCCGGGGACCTGAGCCCCGCGGGTCACTGGACGCAGAACTCGTTGCCCTCGACGTCCAGCATCACCACGTGGTGCGTCCCCGGCTCCCGGACCGTGCGCACCACCGTCGCGCCCAGCCCCACCAGGCGCTCGACCTCGGCGTCGAGCCGCTCGGGGCCCGCGTTGACGTCGATGTGCCAGCGGTTCTTGACGGTCTTGGGCTCGGGCACCTGCTGGAACAGCAGGCGGCGGCCGCTGGGCCGGTCGCGCACGGCGGCCGCGGTGACCCACGCCCGCCGGCCGCCGACCAGGGTGGTGTGCTCCTCCAGTTCGATGACCCCGTCGGCGGCCAGCCGCTCGATGAGGTCCTGGTGGTCCTCCACCTCGTAGCCCAGCGCCGCCGACCAGAAGGCGGCCATCCGGTGCGGTTCGGCGCAGTCAACGGTGAGCTGCCAGTCGTGTGCCATGTTCGCCCTCCTCCGGTGCGGGTCCCCGCCACCTTCCTACCGCGCGGCGGCGACGATCGGGCCGCCGCGCGCCGGGCCGCGCTCAGGAGGGGTCGAAGGCGTCCCGGAAGGCCGCGAGCGCCGCGTCGTCGAACAGCACGACCCGGATCAGCGGCACCCGCACCGGAGCGGTGTGCAGGGCCTCGGCGGTGATCCGGGCGGCGTCCCGCATCGGCCACCGGTACACCCCGGTGGAGATCGCCGGGAAGGCCACCGATTCGGCGCCCAGCTCGGCGGCCACACGCAGGGACTCGGTGTAGCACGAGGCCAGCAGGGCGGAGCGGTCCTCGGTGGCGCTGTACACCGGGCCGACGGTGTGGATCACCCAGCGGGCGGGCAGCAGTCCGGCGGTGGTCGCCACCGCCCGCCCGACGGGCAGGCCGCCGCCGTACCGGGAGGCCCGCAGCGCCCGGCACTCCTCCAGGATCGCCTTGCCGCCCTTGCGGTGGACGGCACCGTCCACCCCGCCGCCGCCCAGCAGGGAGCTGTTGGCGGCGTTGACGATCGCGTCCACCCGCTGCTCGGTGATGTCGCCCCCGACGACGGTGATCCGGCTGCGCTCCTGGGTGCCCATGGCCCTCGTTCCCCCGGTTCCGGGACGGTCCTGTGCGGGACGGCAGTATCCCATCCCGCGGCGGCCGCACGGCGGCCCGGAGGCGAATCGCCTCACAGATCCCTCAGGTCACGTCGGTGCAGAAGGGCGGTATCGGGACGCTGTCCTCCCGGTTCCGGGGACGGAGAACCCTTGCCCTGCGGGACATCACGATTTAACGTGGGGGTACGACAGCGTGTAGTACGACCGCAAGTAGACTCGAGGGCATGAATCGGCTCGGCGAACTTGAACGTGCAGTGATGGATGTACTGTGGGCACGAGATGAACCAATGACGGTTCGTGAGGTCGGTCGAGAGCTCGCCGAACGGGATCTCGCTCACACGACCGTCATGACCGTGCTCGACCGACTGGCCAAGAAGAAGGTCGTCTCCCGGGCACGCGAAGGTCGCGCGTGGCGGTACCGCCCGGCAGCCAGCCGGGAGGCCTACGTGTCCGAGCTGATGTTCGACGCTCTCGGGCAGACCGGTGATCGTGACGCGGCCCTGGCCGCCTTCGTCCAGTCGATGGACGGCAAGGAGGCGGACGCGCTCCGGCGCGCACTCGCGGAAATCGATCAGCCAAGGAACTAGTCCGTATGGTCAGTGCCGCCCTCCTCTCACTCGTCGCGGTAGGCTGCCTCGTCGCCATGGCGCTCCTGCACCGGGCGAAGTGGCCCTCGCGCGGGCCCTACACGGCCGTGATCACCTGGCAGGCACTCGGCCTCGCCTGGGGCGTGTCCACCATCGGGGCGCTCCTGGCCTTCGGACTCTCCTCGTACCGGCTCGGCGCCGCGGGCGGCCTGCTCGCCCTGGCCACCGACATCGTCACCGGGCGCCTGGTCCTCGCCGAACTCGCCCAGGGCGTCCAGGGCGTGCTGCACCTGCTGGCCGTCGTGCTCGCCGCCGTCCTCACCCTGGTGCTCTTCTACGGCCTGGTCTCCTCCTTCGTGCACGTGGTACGGGTTCGCCGACGCCACCACGACCTGCTCGAACTCGTGGCCCGCGACCACCCGGACGTCCCCGGCGCACGGGTCATCGAGCACCCGGCCGCCGCCGCGTACTGTCTTCCGGGCGTGCTCCGCTCCCAGGTCGTGATCAGCGAGGGCGCCCTCGCCGTCCTCGACAACCGCGAGCTGGCGGCCGTCCTGGCCCACGAGCACGCCCACCTCCGCGAGCGCCACGACCTGGTGCTGCTGCCGTTCTCCTCCCTCAAGCGCGCCTTCCCGCGGGTGCGGCTGGTGCGCACCTACTACGAGACCGTCGCCCTGCTCATCGAGATGTGCGCCGACGACCAGGCCCGCCGCACCAGCTCGTCCCGCGAGCTGGCCATGGCGCTGCTGCGCTTCGGCGCCGCCGGGCCCGCCCCGGTGCCCGCCGGGGCCATGGCCGCGGTCAAGGATGCCGAGCCCGGGGTGGTGCGCCGGGTCAACCGCCTGCTGCGGCCCGACGACGAGCTCTCCTACCACGCGGGCGCCGTCATCATGGGCGCCTCGGCCTTCCTGCTGGCCTCGGTCACCTGCCTGTGGCACATCACCATCTGAGCGGCCTTCGGGCGGACGGCGCCTCCCCGGCGCCGGTGTGACCTTCCCCTGGCGGGGCCGCCTCCGGGCACGATTCGCGCCTCCGGGCCGTTTACCGTGGAGGACGGGCGGACCTGCCGTTCCTCACGAGCGTCGTCGGGAGTGTGTTGTGGCAATGATCTGGTACGTCATCTACCTGGTCACCTTCGTGGCCAGCCTGTACGCCCTGATCGAGGCACTCCGGACACCGGCCGCGGCTTTCGAGATCATGGACAAGCAGACCAAGAAGCTCTGGGTCACCCTCACCGGCGTCGCCACCGGCCTCTCCGCGCTGGCGGTGTTCTTCAACGTCTCGCTCTTCATCCTGCTGTGCCTGGTCGCCACCCTCATCTTCCTGCTCGACGTGCGCCCCGCCGTCAAGGGCGTGGGCGGCGGCCGCAACGAGGGCCCCTACGGCCCCTGGTAGGCCTTCTCCAGCTCCGTGAGCATCCGGCGCAGCGCCTGGGAGTAGGCCGGGTCGTCCGTGTAGCAGGAGTGGCCCAGGATCTCCGGGCGCCGGGCCTCTCCCGGCAGCGCGTCGTAGGAGCGGGGGTCGGGCAGCGGCCGCTCCGGCTCCACCACGGCGGTCTCCGTCCCCGAGCGCATCCGCACCGGCCCCGCGATGGCGTCGGTGGTCCGCCACAGGTTGCGCCACCCCGCCACCCGGCCGTTCAGGTCCGCGAACGGCTCCGGCCCGAAGAACGCGGGGAAGTACCGCGCGTACAGCCGGTCCAGCGGCGAGCCGTGCGTGATCAGCGCGACCCGGCCCAGGCAGTCGTCCGGCAGCTGCCACACCGTGGCCGCCGCCAGCACCGACCCCTGCGAGTGGCCCGACAGCACCACCGCGGTGCCCTCGCGGGCCATCCGCGCCACCCGCGCCACCAGCTGCGGCACCGCCCGCTCGGCGTAGGACGGCGGGGCCAGCGGGTGCGCCACCCGCGGCCAGAACGTGCCCACGTCCCACACGGCGCCCACCGCCTGCCGGGTCGGCCGGTCCCGGTAGGCGCTGCGGCCGATCCACACCAGGGCGACCAGCGCCGCCCCGCCCAGCAGCGACCCGGCGCCGATGAGCACCGACACCGCCCCCTGGGCGACCACCCGCACCCGCCCGGCCACCGCCGCCGCGGCCGGCTCGGGGCCGCCGGGGGTCAGGTGCCCGGACAGGATCGAGTACAGCACCAGGGCGCCCAGCGCCACCGCCGGGAGCAGCAGCGCCACCAGCACCCCGGGCACCGCCTCGGTCATCCGCCCCAGGGCCCGCGCCCGGGCGATGTCCCAGGTCCGCCGGTCGCGCACGCTGCGCTCGTAGTCCTCGGTGACCGAGGCCACGTGCGCGCGGGTGTCCCGCCGCAGCCGCACCGCGAGCACCGCCGCCGCGGCCACCGCCAGCACCGCCTCCAGCGCGATCGCCAGTTGCAGCCAGGAGTACACGGTGGGGGTCTCCAACGGCAGGCAGTCCGCCCCGGGGGTGGACAGCGCCCGGCAGCCGCTCAGCCACTGCGCGCCCTGGTACACCACCGCGGCCGAGAACGCCCCGCCGGTCAGCGCGCCCAGCGCCGCCGTGGCCGGCCCGGCCATCCCGCGCATCGCCGCCCCCCGGTGCGCCCGGGCGGAGGCGTACAGCACCACCGCGGCCGCCAGGGTCAGCAGCACCAGCGCCACCTGGACGGTGAACAGGGCGTTGAGCACCGACGCGTGCCCGGGCAGCCGCCCCTGGGCGGACCACCCCGGGCGCGGCCACAGCACGTACACCGCGGTCGCGGCGAGCAGCACCAGGGTGGCGTCGCGCAGCAGCCGGCACAGGCGGTCGGCCCGCGCGTTCCACCGCGGGTCCACCCCGGGGACGAGCACACTGGCCGCGCTCACCAGCGCGACCGCCCCCAGCGCCCCGACCAGCACCGCGCCCCAGGCGCGGGCCTGGCCGCCGGCCGCGTCGTACAGCAGAGCGGGCACCGACACCAGCAGCGCCAGCACGCCCAGCGACACCGCGATGTGCGCCGACCGCAGCCGCGCCATGATCTCGCTGTTGCGCCACAGGTCGGGGTGGCTCAGCGGGGCCCCGGGGTCGTACACGGGCGGCGCCGGGGCGGAGACCACCTCGTAGTCGGCCGCGGTGCGCCGCGACAGCCGCCACAGCACCGCCACCACCGCCAGCGGGACCAGCGAGCCCACCGCCAGGGCCGGACCGGTCGCCGACAGCACCGAGTCGGGCGACGCCCAGAAGGACAGCCACGGCCGCGCCCGCGCGCACTCCTCGCCCAGCCCGGCGGCGCACTGCCACCCGAGCAGGTCCACGCCGATCCCGGCGGCGGCCACCGTGATGAGCACGGTCAGGGACAGCGCCAGCAGCCGCATCCCGGCCCCGTACACGTTGTCGGCGACCCGCGCCGCCCCGCGCAGGTTGCGGGTCGCCCGCCCCGGGCGCATCCAGTACGCCACGTTGACCAGCATGAACGGCAACAGCAGCAGCCAGAAGGCGCGGGAGGAGCTGCCCGAGGTGAGGTTGCCCCAGGCGAAGATCTCCCGCCGCACCCCGGGCACGGTCTCGGTGTCCGCGCCCCGGCGCCAGCGGAAGAACCCGGCGAGCCGGTCGCCGCCCACCCGCATGGCGGGCTCGACGTCCAGCAGTTCCTCGGCCTGGCCGCCGCTGACCCCGTGTACGCGCAGCTCCACCCGCCCGCGGACGGGCCCGGCGGCGGGTCCGCCGCCGGGGTCCGCGCCGGGGTCGGTCGCGGGCGGCGGCTCCGCCGCGGCGGGGGAGCCGGCAGGCGGGTGGACGGGAGGGGCGGCGGCGGGGAGGGGGTCGAGGGATCGGAGGGGCTCGACGTGATCCGTCATGCCAGCATCCTGCCACGCTCCGTGGCCGCGTGACAGCGCCTCTTCCCGTCCTGTGGACGACCGGGGTCCGGCGCCGCCCTCCGGCGGCGCGCGGCCGCCCCGGCCGGCGTCAGTCGACCAGGGAGAGGTCGTCCACGGCCCAGGTGTTGCAGGCGCCCGGGGTCTGCTCCTCCCAGCCGGTGAGCATCCAGTGCACGCTGTTCTCCGCCGAGCCGTGCGTGCGCTCGCTCTCCGGGCCGCCCTCCCGGTCGGCGGTGGCCTCCGCGTCCGTGAGCAGGGTGTCCAGGTCGTCGTCGGTCAGCGGGTAGCCCACCCGTACCGATCCCAGGAACGCCCCGGCCAGGCAGTTCGCCTGCAGCTCGCCGCGCCGCGTCCAGCCGTTGCGCGCCGCGTGGCCCTGCTCCAGGTCCCGCTGCTCGTGGTAGTACTCCAGCAGCCCCGACTCGCCCTGGACGTGGTGCCCGTACTCGTGGGCCAGCAGCGAGGCGTACACGACGCCGTTGCGCGCCCCGTTCCACTTGTCCACCACGTCGGCGACCCCGATGTAGATGCTCGCGCTCGCCCGGCAGTAGAACGCCCCGGCCTGCGACGGGTAGCTGCGGCAGGGGCTCACCCCCGGCTCGTCCCAGAACACCCGGCGCGGCGGCGTGAACGGGATGCCCGCCCGCGCGAACTGGGTCTCCCAGGCGTCGTCCAGGCAGTCCGCGACGGAGTGCAGGAACGCCTCCATCGACTCGGGATCGTCCACGTCCAGCGCCGGGGCCGGGCACGGGCGCGGGCTCAGCCGCCCCGTGCCGTACAGCGGGTTGGCCACCAGCGCCGCGTGCCCCGCGGGCCGGTCCGGCACCTCAGCCGCGCCCGGCAGCGGCCCCGAGCGGTCACCCCCCGAGGGCTGCCACCCGCTCCCGCCGTCGGACACGGACGGGGCGCCGGACGCGTCCGCCGCGTCCCCGCCGCCGGTCTCCTCGACGGTCGTCCACGACAGCAGGGTGAGCGCCAGCAGGGCCACCAACAGACCGGTGACCATCGTGAACACGCGGCGGTCGGTGCGCCGCGCCCGCTCCGCCGCGGCCGCCTCACCCGAATCCGGCACCGCCGACCGTCCCGTCCTCACCACGCAGACCGGACCGGTCCGCGCACCGCCGCCGTCACCGCACCAGCTCCTCGGGGGCGTCCCAGGTGTTGCACGCGCCCGGGTCCACCCGGTCCATACCGTGAGCGGTCCACAGCCGGCCGTTCTCCCCGCTGCCGTGCGTGTGCCCCAGGCCCCGGTCCGAGCGCCGGACGACGTCGTCGAGGATGTTCTCCCGGCCCCGCGGACCGAATCCCAGGTGGTCCTCGGCCGCCCCGAAGAACACCCCGCCCAGGCAGTTGGCCTGGAGCTCGTTGCGGCGGGTCAGCTCGTCGGCCGCGGCCCGCGGCACCCCCGCCCGGGCCGAGTGGAACTCCGCAAGGATCCGCGACTGCCCCTGCACGTGGTGCCCGTACTCGTGGCTGATGACGAACGTGTACGCCTCCGGGCGGTCGCTGCCCGCCGACGCCTCCACGATGTCCTCCACCCCCAGGTAGAGGCCCCGGTTGGCCTGGCAGTAGAACGCCGCCGTGTTCCCCGTCGGGAACGCCCCGCAGGGGCTGTGCCCCTCGGTGTACCAGTACACCCGGTTGGGCGCGGTGAACTCCATCCCGGCGTCCGCGAAGTAGGAGCCCCAGGCCCGGTCCAGGCAGTCCGCGAGGGCGTGCACGAAGCCCTCCACCGACTCCGGGTCCTCCTCGTCCAGCGCTGGGGTCTCGCAGGTGACCTCGCCCAGCTCCCCGGCCAGGTAGAGCGGGTTGTCGGTGAGCGTCGACGCCCCCGTGGACGGGCCCGCGTCGTCGGCCTCGGCCGTCACGTCCCCCAGGGCCGCCGGGTGCGACCAGGCGGTGTCCGCCCCCGGCAGCATCGCGGAGATGGCCAGGAACCCGGTCAGGGCGACCGCCGCCAGCCCGGTGCCCAGGGTGAGCGACACCCCGATCCCCATCCGCTGGAAGAACCCGGGCCGCTCCGACCAGTCCCCGACCGGGGGTCCGCCCCTCACCGGCCGGACCCTCCCGCTCTCCTCCCCCGCCGGTACGCGGGGTCCGTGCGCGGACCGCCCGGGGACGTCGCGGGCCGGGGGGACCGGATAGGCTCTCGCATCATGTGGTGGGTCGGCTCCTGGCGCCAGGCCGTCGCGGCTGCGGCGGCCCTGTTCGTGTTCTCCTCGTTGCCGGCGGCGCCCGCCGCGGGGGCGGTGGACGCGGCCCGCGCCGCGACGGTGGCGACACCGGCCACCACAGTACCGGCCGCCGGTGCGAGCGTCACCGGGCCCCGGAGCGCCGACGACCCCCTGATCACCAACACCGTGGAACTCGAACTGGACGCGCTGGGCGTCCTGCACGCCGAGGAGACCATCGCCTTCGAGGGCGGGGCCCCCGACGTGTTCGTGCGCGGCCTCACCGAGACGATGCTCTACGACACCGAGCACGACCGCCGCTTCGAGGTCAACGGGGTGAAGGTCGCCGGCCCCGACGGGCGGGCGCTCGACGCCGTGGTGGAGCACCGCGACGGCGCGCTCGTGGTGGAGATCCCCACCCGCGGCCTGGACGAGGTCGTCCTCACCTACCGGGTCGGAGGGACCGTCAGCAGGGTGTCCCAGGGCGTGCAGATGGAATGGCGCGCCATCGGCGCCTACAGCCACACCGTCGACGCCACCGACGTCACCGTCACCGCCCCGCTGCCGCCCGAGGCGCTGTCCTGCCTGGCCGGAGAGCCGCGCAGCGCCATGTACTGCACCGCCTCCGACATGGGGCCCGAGTCCGCGGTCGCGCACTTCCTCCAGGCCGACATGGAGCCCGCCGACCGCCTCGACATCGTCGTCAACTACCCGCCCGGCACCGCCGAGGGCGAGCCCATCCTCACCCGCCGCTGGTCGCTGGCCTCGGCCTTCAAGGTCACACCCGCCACCGCGAGCGTGTTCGGGGTGCTGCTGGTCGTCCTGGTCGGCGGCCTGGCCGTGCTCGTCCGGGTCCGCGGCCGCGACGAGCGCGCCCTGCGCAGGGAGGCCGCGGCGGGAGACCACGCCCCCGTCACGGAGGAGGACGGCCGGGTGCGGTTCGCCCCGCCCGACGACGTCCACCCCGGCCAGATCGGCACGCTGATCGACGAGCGGGTGGACATCGCCGACCTCACCGCCACCGTCCTGGACCTGGCCGTGCGCGGCTACATCCGCCTGGAGGAGCAGCCGCACGAGCACTTCACCTCCGTGGACTGGCGGCTCGTCCGCCTGGACGGCCCGCCCGGCGAGACCCTGCTGGCCTCGGAGTGGCTGCTGCTGGACGCCCTGTTCGGCGACCGCCCCACGGTGAAGCTGTCCCAGCTCGGCTCGCCCCGCGCCTCCGCCGACTTCCCGGCGCGCATCGACCGGGTCCGCGAGGAGCTGTACCGCGACATGGTGCGGCTCAAGTGGTTCGTCCGCTCGCCCAGCCGGGTGCGCACCCTGTGGAGCACCGCCGGGATGGCGGTCACCGCGATCGGCGTGGTCCTCACCGTGGTGCTGGCGGTGTTCACCACCGCCGCCTTCACCGGCCTGGCGGTGGTCATCGCCGGCGCCGCCATCACGGCCGGGGCCCAGTACATGCCCGCCAAGACCCGGCTGGGCAGCTCGGTGTACGCCCACACCATGGGCTTCCGGAGGTACCTGCTCAGCCCGCGCGCCCAGACGGCCCCTCCCGGTCAGCGCGTCGAGCTCTACTCGCGCTACCTGCCCTACGCCGTCATCTTCGACGACGTCGACCGCTGGTCGCACATCCTGGCCGAGGCGGCGCTGAGCGACCTCACCCCGGAGGAGCTGACCGGCGACGGCCTGGCCTGGTACACCGGGCCGCGCGAGTGGCGGATCGAGGACTTCTCGGACTCCATCAGCGCGTTCGTGGTGTCCCTGACCGGCATCATCACCAACACCCGCAGGATGCGGGTGCTCAACCAGCTCCAGCGTTCCGAACGCCGGTAGGAGAGAAGAGGGGGAGCGGCCCATGCGCTCGGTCGTGCAGCGGGTGTCGCACGCGTCGGTGACGGTGGACGGCGAGGTGGTCGGGGAGATCACCTCGCCCGGCCTGATGGCCCTGGTGGGGGTGACCCACACCGACACGGAGGCCGAGGCCGCCAAGCTCGCCCGCAAACTGTGGACGCTGCGCATCCTGGAGGACGAGCGGTCGTGCTCCGACATCGACGCGCCGCTGCTGGTCGTCAGCCAGTTCACCCTCTACGGCGACGCCCGCAAGGGCCGCCGCCCCACCTGGCAGGCGGCGGCGCCCGGCCCGGTGGCCGAGCCCCTGGTGGACGCGGTGGTCAAGGAGCTGCGCGAGCTGGGCGCCACGGTCGCCACCGGGGTGTTCGGGGCCCGGATGTCGGTCGGCCTGACCAACGAGGGCCCCTTCACCGTCCTCCTGGAGGTCTGACCCCCGCGGGCCCCGTCACACGGCCTCGCAGCGCACCAGCACCGAGCGGGGCGCCACCGAGGACCCGGACTCCGCCGGCGGGGTCGTGTCCAGCTCCTCGACGACGCGCAGGCCGGACCGCTCCAGCTCCGCGCGCAGCTCCTCCGCGTCGGTGTAGGTGACCGTTTCGCTGGACAGGAACCGGCGGGTCGCCCCCTCGGCGTCGATGATCTCGGAGTACATGTTGGTGATCTGGGTCCCCTCCTCCGGGGTCTGGAACACCGACAGCACGGTGAAGGCGCTGCCGTCCTCCCCCGGGAACGGGAACGTGTGGTAGGCCGGGTCGCCGGCCTTCTCCGGGGCCGGGAAGTGGTCGAACAGCAGCGTCCCGCCCGGGCGCAGGTACGAGCGCGCCGCCTCCAGCAGCGCCCGGCGGCCGGAGGCGTCGAAGGTGTTGACGGACAGCCCGCCGATGAGGACCGCGTCGAAGGGCTCCCCGGGCTCCAGCGCGGTGGCGTCCGCCGCCTCGAAGACGACCTCCCCGGGGGCGTCGGCGGCCAGCGGCCGCCACATCTCCTCGGCCTGGGCGATCATGTCCGCCGACAGGTCCACGGCCGTGACGGTGTGCCCCTCGGCGGCCAGGGCCCGGGCGAACCGGCCCATCCCGCAGCACAGGTCCAGGACGCGCAGCGGACCCGACCCCAGCCGCGCCCGCACCAGGTCCAGGTCGGCGGTGTTGGCCTCGGCCAGGCTCCCGTAGATGTAGCCGTGGAAGCCCTCGTAGATGGGGATCACCTCGGTGCCGGGCAGGTCCAGGCTGTGCACGGCGGCGGTCATACCGATGAAGGTCATGGGGCGGGACGCCTTTCTGCGCGGGTCCGGTGCTGGCCCGGGAGGCGCCCTCGATCCGGACGCCCCCCGTGCTCGGATCCTGGGCGAACCGCCTTTCCGGCGGTTATCCGCGGCTTATCCCGTGCTCCCGCCCTCAGCGGCGCCCGCGCGCCCGGCACCCGCCCGGCCCCGGGAACGGGCACGTCCCGGCCACCGGGCGGGAGGCCCGGAACCGGGACGCGAGGGGGCGGTGGTCCCCGGGAGGGGGGACGGTCGGTCCGGAGAGGGGCACAGGCCCCCCGGAGAGAGGAACGGGGATCAGACGTCGGCGGTGACCGGCTCGAACTTGTAGCCCAGCCCGCGCACGGTGACGATGTACTTGGGGCTGCCGGGGTCGTCCTCGATCTTGGCGCGCAGCCGCTTGACGTGCACGTCGAGGGTCTTGGTGTCGCCGACGTAGTCGGCGCCCCACACGCGGTCGATGAGCTGCATCCGGGTCAGCACCCGGCCGGCGTTGCGCAGCAGCACCTCCAGGAGCTCGAACTCCTTGAGGGGCAGCTGCACGTTGTCGCCGCGCACGGTCACCACGTGGCGGTCCACGTCCATCCGGACCGGACCCGCCTCCAGTGCCGTGGGCAGCCCGGGCTCGTCGATGACCTCCCCGCCGCGGCGGCGCAGCACCGCGCGGATGCGGGCCACCAGCTCGCGGGAGGAGAAGGGCTTGGTCACGTAGTCGTCGGCGCCCAGCTCCAGACCGACGACCTTGTCGATCTCGGAGTCCTTGGCGGTCAGCATGATCACCGGGACGCTGGACTTCTGCCGCAGGCTCCGGCACACCTCGGTGCCCGACAGGCCCGGCAGCATCAGGTCCAGCAGGACCAGGTCGGCGCCGGTGCGGTCGAAGGTCTCCAGGGCCACGGTCCCGGTGGGCGCCACGGCGACCTCGAAGCCCTCCTTGCGCAACATGTAGGACAGGGCGTCGCTGTAGGACTCCTCGTCCTCGACCACGAGTACACGAGTCACTGTGCCGCCTCCTGACGGTCGGTGTTCCGGGCGGCGTCCAGCCCCCGGTCGTCGGGTCTGGGCAGACGCAGAGTGAACGTCGACCCGGACCCCTCCTTGCTCCACACGGTCACTTCTCCACGGTGGTGGGTCATGATGTGCTTGACGATCGCCAGGCCCAGTCCGGTACCTCCGGTGGCCCGGCTCCGAGCGGCGTCCACACGGTAGAACCGCTCGAAGATCCTTTCGAGGTCCTGCTGGGGGATGCCGATCCCCTGGTCGGCGACGCTGATGTCCACGGTGGAACGCGTCAGCGCGACCGAGACGGCGACCCGGGTGTTCTTGGGGCTGTAGGAGACGGCGTTCGCGATCAGGTTGCGCAGCGCCGTGCCCAGCAGCCCCTCGTCGCCCAGGACGGTGATGCCCTCGGCCCCGCTGCCCACCAGCTCGATGCCCTTGGCGTCGGCGGGCATGCGCACCGCGTCCAGGGCCTCCTCCACCACACCGCCCAGGTCCACCCGGGTGGGCTCGGCCATCGGCTCGGCGCCCTGGATGCGCGAGAGCGTGATGAGGTCCTGGATGAGCGCGGTCAGCCGCGACGCCTCCGTCTGCATGCGGTCGGTGAACCGGCGCACGGCCTCGGGGTCGTCGCTCGCGTCCTGTACGGTTTCGGCCAAGAGCGACAACGCACCGACCGGCGTTTTGAGTTCGTGGGAGATGTTCGCCACGAAATCGCGGCGCACCGCCTCCACCCTCCGGTGCTCGGTCTGGTCCTCGGCCAGCACCAGCACCAGCCCGGTGCCGCCCAGCGGCGCCACCCGCACGGCGAAGGACGTCGCGTCGGGGCCGAACTTGCGCACGGCCACCTCGATCTCGGTCTCCCGGATGACGCCGTCGCGCCGCACCCGGCGGGCGAGCGAGAGGAGCTCGTCGATGACCAGCTCCTCGCCCCGGACGATGCCGAAGGCCCTGGCGGCCGAGGAGGCGCGCAGGACCCGGTCGGCGGAGTCCAGGACCACGGCGGAGGAAGGGAGTGCGGAGAGGACCTCGGCGATGCCCGGCGGCAGTGTGGTGCCGTCGTTCCGCTGCGGGACGGGCGCCGGTCGCTCGGTGGCCCCGGCACGGAAGAACGAGCCCGCCAGAACGCCCACGACGACGCCCGCGACGAGTCCGATGATGCCGGTCAGAGCGGCGAGAAGTTCCCCTTGCACGTTTCGATCGTAAACGTGCGGACTGGACCTTTACCCGGTCAGGGCCTGTGTCATGGCCTAGGTTCTTCCAGCGTTCACCGACTCTTGGCCGACTCTTCAGAAAACCACTGGGAGCATTGACACCATGCGCGATACGTACCACGAGGACCTCGACAGCCTGAGCGAGCGCCTCATCGAGATGACCCGCCTGGCCAGGCACGCCATCGCCCGGGCCACCACGGCACTGCTGGACAGTGACCTGGACGCGGCCCAGGAGGTCATCTCCGGTGACGAGAGGATCAACCGGCTCGACCAGGAGGTCGAGGAGACCGCGTTCAGTCTGATGGCCCGGCAGCAGCCGGTCGCGTCGGACCTGAGGACGATCATCACCTCGCTGTACATGCGCGGGGACCTGGAGCGGATGGGCGACCACGCCGTCCACCTGGCCAAGATCGCCCGCCGCCGGCACCCCGACTCGGCGATCCCCGAGCCGGTCCGCTCCATCGTCCTGGAGATGGGCCACCAGGCGGAGATGCTGGTGACCAAGGCCGGGGAGGTCATCCGGCACCGCGACCCCGACACCGCGCTGGAGCTGGACGAGGACGACGACCGGATGGACCGGCTGCGCCGCAAGCTCCTCCAGCGCATCCTCACCCCCGGCTGGGAGTACGGGGTGGAGGCCACCATGGACGTCACCCTGGTGGGGCGGTTCTACGAGCGTTTCGGTGACCACGCGGTGCACGTCGCGGACAACCTCGTCTACATGGTGACGGGGGAGCGGCGGGAGGACTACGAGCCGGAGAGCTGACCGGGTGCGCGCCGCCCGCGGGAGCCGTCCGCCGGAGGGCGGTCCCGGGGCCGGCCCCGGAGGGCGCGCACGGCCCCCGGGATGGTGATACGAATCTCTTCCGGGGCGCTCCGGCGGTGTTCGCGACCGTGTCCGCCGCCCCCCGCGCGAGCGGCGCCGATCCCTTCCGCTAAAGGGCCGCGGGCCCTCCCGGACCTGCGCGGATCGGCCTCTCTTGACCGGTCGGGTAGACTTTGTCAAGCCCTAAAAAGTGGTGCTTGACCTGCGTGTTCGCAAACCTAATAGGTACGTTAAGTCACAGATTCATGGTATCCTTGTGGTAGCGGAAGGGGTACCTGTCACATGGCTTTCAAGGTCGGCGACACTGTTGTCTACCCCCATCATGGGGCTGCTCGTATTGAAGCGATCGAGACTCGCACCATTAAGGGCGAGGACAGAACCTACCTCGTTCTGAGGGTCGACAAGGGCGATCTGACGGTGCGCGTGCCGGCCGCGAACGCCGAGGACGTCGGCGTTCGCGACGTGGTGGGGCAGGAGGGCCTGGACAAGGTCTTCGAGGTGCTCCGGGCACCGCACACCGAAGAGCCCACCAACTGGTCGAGGCGCTACAAGGCCAACCTGGAGAAGCTCGCCTCCGGCGACGTCAACAAGGTCGCCGAGGTCGTGCGCGACCTGTGGCGGCGCGACAAGGAGCGCGGTCTCTCCGCCGGTGAGAAGCGGATGCTCGCCAAGGCGCGCCAGATTCTCGTCAGCGAGCTGGCCCTCGCGGAAAAGACCAACGAGGACAAGGCGGAAGCCCTCCTCGACGAGGTTCTCACGAACTGAAGCACGGTCGCGGAATCGCATAATTCATGACGAAAATTCCTCGGGTGGGCGTCGGCACCGACGTCCATCCGTTTTCTCCTGGACGGACCCTTTTTCTGGCCGGTTTGGAATGGCCGGGAGAGGAAGGCGTCAGCGGTCATTCCGATGGCGATGTCGCCGCGCACGCCGCGTGCGACGCATTGTTCTCGGCGTGCGGCCTGGGCGACCTGGGGTCCAACTTCGGCACCGCCGAGCCGCGGTGGAGGGGCGCCTCGGGCGCCGCTCTGCTCACCGAGACGGTCGCCCGCGTGCGCGCGGCGGGCTTCGAGGTCGGCAACATCGCGGTGCAGATCATCAGCAACCGGCCCAAGTTCGCGCCCCGGCGCGCCGAGGCCGAGAAAACGCTCACGGAGATCGTCGGGGCACCGGTGACGGTGTCGGCCACCACCACCGACGGTCTGGGCCTCACCGGGCGCGGCGAGGGCATCGCCGCCATCGCCACCGCCCTGTGCGTCCCCGTGGACTGACACCTGCCGGACACATCGACGCCCCGCGGCCCCGGCCGCGGGGCGTTCGCCGTTTCCGGGGCCGCCGCCGGGCGGCTCCCGAGGGGCGCACCGGGCCCGGGGAGGTGCGTGGCGGCCGCCGGTCAGGCCGCTCCGGCCGTCCGGCCCGCGGTGCCGGAGCCCGGGCGCAGCGCGGCGCTCACGGCGCCGGCCGCCGCCCGGCCGCGGGCGCCGGGGCCGGTCACTCGTCGGGGCGCAGGGGTTCGCTGCGCACCCGCCGGGAGGGCGGGCCGGAGGCGAAGTCGGGCATCGGCGGCCGCGGGGGCTTGAGGACCATGGGCCGCTTCTCCAGCGCCGGGCGCCGGCGCAGGGGCTCGGTCGTGCGCTCGGCGTCGTCGTCGGCGTCCTCCCGGGGGCGGGCCGCTCCGGGCGGCACGGCGGGCGCGCCGAACCCGCTCCTCCGGGTCCGCCCGGGTTCGGCGGCGGGCGGGGAGGCCGCGGGCACCCGGTCGCCGCCGTCCCCGGCGGCACGGGCGGGCGCGGGCCACAGGAGCTCGTCCTCGTCGGCGGGTTCGGGCGCCGGAGTGGACGGGGCACGGTCCCCGGTGGGCTCGTCGGTCGCGGGTTCGGCCGCCGGGCGGTGGGTGCGCGGCGTGGCGGGCCACAGGGTCCCGTCCTCGTCGGTGTCGGCGGGCTCGTCCGGCTCGCGGTCCTCGGAGCGTTCGCCAGACCGGGGCGCGGCAGGCCACAGGTCGTCGTCGGAGGCGTCCTCCGGGCGCGGATCGGCGGCAGGGATGTTCGGTTCACGGTTCTCGGAGGGTTCGCCGGTCACGGGTTCGGCTGCCGGGCGGTGGGCGCGGGACGCGGCGGGCCATAGGGTCCCGTCCTCGTCGGTATCGGCGGGTTCGCCGGACCGGGGCGCGGAGGGCGGCAGGGGGCCGCTCCTGACCGTGCCGGTGGGTCCGGGTGCGGGGGTGGCCGGTTCGCGGTCCCTGGCGGGCTCGTCGGTCGCGGGTTCCGCCGTTGGGCGGTGGGTGCGCGGCGTGGCGGGCCGCAGGGTCCCGTCCTCGTCGGTGTCGGTGGGCTCGTCCGGCTCGCGGTCCTCAGAGCGCTCACCGGTCCGGGGTGCGGCGGGCCACAGGTCGTCGCTGGAGGCGTCCTCCGGGCGCGGGTCGGCGGCGGGCGGGGACCAGAGCGGGCGGTCGTCGGCGAGGTCGTCCGACAGGGCGGAGCGGGAGGCGGCCATCGGGTCGTCCGGAATGCGGAAGGCGGCGCGCACAGCAGGTCCGGTGTCGTGGTCCAGCGCGGGCGCGGGCACCTCCTCCGGCACCTCCGGGGTGTCGTCCTCCGGCGGCGTCCAGACCGGCGGCACGTAGTCGGCGCGGGTCCAGGTGTCCTCGTCGTCCTCCGGCGGCTCCCAGCTGACGCCGAAGGCGGGCGTCTCCGCGGAGTCCTCCTCCGGGGCCTCGGGGGTCTCCTCCTCCAGCGGCTCCGGAGCGTCGTATTCAGGGGCCTCGGGCGACTCGGGGACCTCGTCATGCCCGGGCGCCTCGGCGGCGGCGGGCTCCGGGGCCGGTGCGTGCTCGGGTGCCTCGGCCTCGTCGGTGACCGGGTCGCCGGGCAGCGGGTCGTGCTCGAAGCCCTCGTCCGGGGCGCCCGCGGGCACGGGCTCCGGAACGGGGGCCGGCACGGGCTCCGGGTCCGGAATCGGAGCCGGTACGGGCTCGGGGGCCGGTACCGGGGCGGCCGGAGCGATCGGGACCAGCGGCGGGTTCTCCGCGGCCTCCTTGATGGGGTTGCCCCCGCGGCCGCCGCGGCGCGGCAGCGGCAGGGTCGGCACCGAGGCCTCCGGCTCCGGGTCCTCCTCGGCGACGGGCTCCGGGTCGGCCTTCCCCGAGACGGGTTCCGGGGCCGCTTCCTCTTCCTCGGCTTCCTCGGCGGCGGGCCCGGGTACGAGCCGCACCGTTTCGGGCCCGTCCGGCTCCACGGCAGGGGTCGCCGAGGGGCCCAGCCCCAGGCCCATCAGGCGCTCCTCCAGCGAGCGGCCGTCCTCCTCGACGGACCGCGGCTCCCCGCCGTGCACCACCGCGCGGGCGCGCAGCACCGTCGTGCGGTCGTCCGCCGGTTCGGGGCGGCGGACGCCGGTGCGGCGCCTGCGCCGCAGGTGGGCGCGGGCCGCCATCCACAGCAGCAGGGCCACCAGCAGCGCCACCAGCGGGGCCACCGCCACGATCACGTTGGCGACCCGCTGCGGGATCGACTCGATCAGCCCCAGGTTGTTGAGCACCATGACCACACCGGCGAAGAGCACCAGCAGCGGGATCAGCACCAGGTCCACCCAGGCGCGGCGGCGCGGCGGCGCGTCGCGCAGCAGGTAGCTGGTCCAGCACGCCATGAGCAGCAGCAGCGTGTACGTCACCGGGAACACGTGGACGAGCAGACCGCCGCGCGGGTGACCGTACTCGGCGAGCCGGAAGACACCGTTATAGGAGATCAGAAGGGCGCACAGACCGATCAGACCGACGAACAGGGCTCCGCCGGCGAGAGCGCCGACTCCCGTGCCGCGGCCCGTGGGGCTGCCGTTGCGTGTTCCTGCGCCGGGGGAATCGTTGTAAGGGGCCATCGCCTTCGCAGCGTAGTCGAGGAGATGCCGTTAACACGAGATTCCGTCCGATTCCGGTGGCTTCGGGACCGCATGCGCCGACGGCGTTCCGTGGTGTTATGTCGGAATATGCAGCATCTCGTGACCTGCCGTTCCGTGGTCACGACGCTTTGTCCCGGGCTATCTCACACGGCAGGTGCCCGAATACGGTTCTCCATATATGAGCACTTCGGGATGTCCGATGAGGAAAACACGGGTACCGGGCCCCACTCGCGCCCCCGTATCAGCCCGACCGGTGGAGGCGGTTTGTGACGCCGGTGTGAGGGGAAAGACGATACGCTTGACAACGTGAGTCTGCGCTTCTATGACACCAGTGCCCGACAGGTCCGCGACTTCGTCCCCCTGCGCGAGGGACACGCCTCCCTGTACCTGTGTGGTGCCACGGTGCAGGCGCCGCCCCATATCGGACACATCCGGTCCGGGGTGAACTTCGACATCCTGCGCCGCTGGCTGACCTACAAGGGCTACGAGGTCACCTTCTGCCGCAACGTCACCGACATCGACGACAAGATCATCAGGGTCGCCGCCGATGAGGGCGTGCCCTGGTGGCAGGTCACCGAGCGCAACCAGCGCGCCTTCACCCACGCCTACGACGTGCTGGGCTGCCTGCCGCCCACCGTCGAGCCGCGCGCCACCGGCCACGTGCCGGAGATGGTCGAGCTCATGCAGCGGCTCATCGACGCGGGGCACGCCTACGCCGCCGACGACGGCTCCGGCGACGTCTACTTCGACGTGCGCTCCTTCCCGCCCTACGGGGACCTGTCCAACCAGCGGCTGGAGCAGGTGCAGCCCGCCGCCGACTCCGACCCCGACCGGGACAAGCGCGACCCCCGCGACTTCGCCCTGTGGAAGGGCGCCAAGCCGGGCGAGCCCACCTGGCCCACCCCGTGGGGGCGCGGCCGCCCGGGCTGGCACCTGGAGTGCTCGGCGATGGCCACCAAGTACCTCGGGCCCGCCTTCGACATCCACGGCGGCGGCCTGGACCTGGTCTTCCCGCACCACGAGAACGAGATGGCCCAGTCCCGCGCCGCCGGGGACGCCTTCGCCCAGTACTGGCTGCACAACGGTCTGCTGAAGATCGGCGGCGAGAAGATGGCCAAGTCGCTGGGCAACTCGATGCGCATCCCGCAGATGCTGGAGAAGGTGCGCGCCGTCGAGCTGCGCTACTACCTCGGCCAGGCGCACTACCGCTCCACCATCGACTACTCCGACGAGGCGCTCCAGGAGGCCGCGGTCGCCTACCAGCGCGTCGAGGGCTTCCTCACCCGCGCCGTCGAGGTGCTGGGCGAGGTCGTCCCGGCCGAGCGGGTGCCCGCCGAGTTCGCCGCCGCGCTCGACGACGACCTGGGCGTCTCCCAGGGGCTCGCCGTCGTGCACGGGCACGTCCGCGAGGGCAACACCGCCCTGGCCGGGGGCGCCAAGGAGAGGGCCGCCGAACTCGCCGGAGAGCTGCGCGCCATGCTCGACGTGCTGGGCCTGGACCCGCTGAGCGGGCAGTGGTCCTCCGGCGACCAGGGGCTGCGCGAGGTCGTCGACGCGCTCGTGGCCGTCGCCCTCCAGCAGCGCCAGGCCGCCCGCGGCCGCAAGGACTACGCGGCCGCCGACGCCATCCGCGACGGGCTCGCCGACGCGGGCGTGGTGGTGGAGGACACCCCGCAGGGGCCGCGCTGGGACCTGCGGCGGGGTTGACGGCAGCGCACATGGTCAGGGGTGGGGTGGCCCCCCGGTTTCCACGGTAGGCCGCCCCGCCGTCCGCCGCCACGGGGGCGCCGGGGCCTGTGGACAACACGTTCGGTACCGGCTCGGCGGTACCCTGGGGGTTTGCCGCCGCCATCGGCGACGCGGCACCCCAACGGCCGGAGAACGCTTCCGGCATGCTCGCGATACGTAGCGGAGGGACGGCGACCATGCCGGCGAAGAAGAGCAAGAAGGGCCCCACCAAGGGCAGCGGCGGCAAGGGCCGCCGGTCCCTGGAGGGCAAGAAGGGCACCCTGCCCGCCGAGCAGCGGCACTGGTACGACGGCAAGCAGCGCTCCAAGGCGATCCGCCGGGCCAAGGAGGTGGAGGCCTCCGGGGGCGCTCCGCGGTCGTCCCGTTCGGCCGAGCCCGAGCGCCGCCGGATCGACTCCGACCTGCTGGTGGGCCGCAACCCCGTGCTGGAGGCGCTGCGCGCGGGCATGCCCGCCAGCCGCCTCTTCCTCTCCAACAGCCTCGACGCCGACGACCGCGTCAACGAGGCCGCCCGCCTCGCCGGCGAGCAGGGCGTGGAGGTGCTGGAGGTCACCCGCGCCGAGCTCGACCGGCGCTGCGACAGCAACGGCCAGCCGGGCGCCGTCCACCAGGGCATGGCCCTGCAGGCGCGGCCCTACCGCTACCTGCTGCCGGAGGACCTCCTGGAGCGGGCGCTGGACGGGGACGAGCCGGCGCTCATCGTCGCCCTCGACGGTGTGACCGACCCGCACAACCTCGGCGCGATCGCCCGCTCCGCGGCCGCCTTCGGCGCCGACGGCCTGCTCATCCCCGAGCGCCGCTCCGCCGGCGTCACCACCACCGTGTGGAAGACCTCGGCGGGCACCCTGGCCCGGCTCCCGATCGCGCAGGCCACCAACCTCACCCGCGCCCTGGAGGCCTTCAAGAAGGCGGGCGTGTTCGTCGTCGGCCTCGACGCCGACGGCGACGCCGCCATCCCGGGCCTGGACCTGGCCACCGGCCCGCTGGTCGTGGTGGTGGGCTCCGAGGGCAAGGGCCTGTCCCGCCTGGTGCGCGAATCCTGCGACGTGATCGCGAGCATCCCGATCCGCAACGCCGAGTCGCTCAACGCCTCCGTCGCCGCCGGGGTGTCCCTCTACGAGGTCGCCCGCCTGCGCGCCGAGCAGCGGGACTCCTGACCCCCGCCGCCCCCGGGTCCGCCACGGACCCGGGGGCGGGCTTTTCCGAGTAGGCCGAAACGCGCCTCACCCGGTACCATTCGGGTGGACGCGGCTCCCCTCGCGGAGCCCGACGCCCCGCCGGCGTAGCTCAATTGGCAGAGCAGCCGCCTTGTAAGCGGCAGGTTAGGGGTTCAAGTCCCCTCGCCGGCTCTCACCTTTCCCGCCCGGGGACATTTTCGGGGCGGATACGTCAGCGTGCGCCGCCCCCGCGCGACCCGGCCGACGTCCGGCCGGGGCCGTGCGCCCCTTGGTCCGACGTCGGCCTCGCGTTCGCTTCTCCTCGTTCGGGCCGCGCTGCCTGTGGGTGCGGCGGGGCCCGTGGACGCGAGCGTCCGCTCGCGTCCACGGGCCCGTGCGGTCGGGGCCGGGTCCTAGCCGGCGCGGCCGGACCGGGGCAGGCCCAGGCGGCCGCGGGTGACGACCACGAGGGCCACCGCGACGAGGCCGACCAGCGCCACCTCGACCGCCCCGGCGGGGGAGCCCGCCACGACCGCCTTGAGGCCGGAGACGACGTTGATCGCGGCGTGGGCGAGCACCGGGGCCAGCACCCCGCCGCGGGCGGAGTTGAAGACGTTGCCCAGGATGACGGTGAGGCCGACGCAGAGCAGCGCGTAGGCGGGGAAGTACATGTCCGCCTGGAGGGTGCCGGCCATCGCGAACAGCGGCGCGTGCCACACGGCCCAGATCGCGCCGAGCATCACGTTGGCGGCCGTCGGGGACAGGACGCCCTGGAGTCGCGGCAGGGCGAACCCGCGCCAGCCCAGCTCCTCGTTGCCGCCGCCGGCCAGCGCGATGAGCACGAACTGCGCGGGCACCGTCATCAGCGCCGTGCGCAGCAGGTCCCGGTCCAGGGCGGTGTCGCCCAGATAGATCGGGATCGCGGCGGCGCCCGCGATGGCCAGCAGGGCCAGGAGCGCGATCGCGTAGGGCAGGAGCGCGCCGCGGCGCCCGATCGAGTAGCGCCGGAAGAGGGCGCCGACCCCGGCGCGGCCCTGGGTGGCGGCCGTGACGACCACCGCCGCCACCATCGGCCCGAATCCGCCCGCGATCACCGCCGGCATCGGGTCGCCGCCCTGGAGCAGGAGGCCGCCCGCCCACCAGGCGGTCCAGGAGAAGGCGAAGGCGATCACGAGGAACGCGCTGAGGCCGCGGGGTTCGACGGCCGTCGTGCGCGCCGCGTCGACGGGGGCCGTGTCGGCGGAGGGCGCGGGGGACTGGGGGCGGGTCTGCGTGACCGGGGAGTGGGTGTCCATGGCCGGAAACATACACTGTTTGAGAACGACATACAACGTAGGATTCCCGCTAGGCTGTAGGTCATGACCGACACCGCACCCGAACGGCAGTTCGACAGCGTCTTCCACCGTCCCGAGCGCCGCCGGAGATCCCAGCCCGCGCTCAGCCGCGAGCGCATCGTCGCCGCGACCATCGCCCTGCTGGACCGCGAGGGCGCCCCGGCGCTGACCATGCGCAAGGTCGCCGCCGAACTCGGCGTGCACGCGACGAGCCTGTACTGGTACGTCGAGCGCCGCGAGGACCTGGTGGACCTGGCCGTGGACGAGATCCTGGCCGCGGCCGCCGCGGCGCTGCCGGGCCCGGACGAGCCGTGGGACACCGCCGTCAAGGAGACCGCCCGCCGGTTCTACGCGGCTCTGACCGCGCACACCTGGGCGGCGGAGTTCGCCGGCTCCCGGCCGCTGATCGGCCCGAACGCGGTCGCCCTGTCGCGCCGCGTCATCGCGGCCCTGGAGAGGAGCGGGGAGAACGAGGAGGCGCAGGCGGTCGCGATCCGGGCGGTCGCCAACCAGATCCTCGGCGCCGCCACGACCACCGTCGCGATGCGCGCGACCCGGTCGAGTGCCCCCGAGGTGCACGAGGAGGCGCGCGCCGCCGCGGTGTCGGCCTCGGACGCCCTCGCCGTGGAGAACGCCTACTTCGACCAGGGGATCGACCTGCTGCTGGAGGGGATCAGGGCACGCCGCGGCCCGTCCCCGTCCTAGGCGTGCCGGGCCCGCCCGGTGGAGTGCGGGGAGGCCCTCCGCCGGATCGCGTCGCGCCGGACCGCCGCCGCACGTCCCGGGGCGGGCCGCGGAGCCGCACCGCCCGGCGGGACCCCGTGCGGAGCGGTGGGACCGCGGCGGCGGGCCGCGGGTGGCAGGATGCTGCCGGGCGGAACCCTTCCGGCGGCGCGAGGCCGCGGGTAGGGTCGTCGGCCATGGACACACTCTCCGCGGCGGGGCCGGCGCGGCCCTGCGGCGTGCGCCCCGGGCGGACCGGGTGAGCGGCGGCGGGGAGCGCCCGGACCGCGTGCGCATCAGCGTGGACCTGGACCGGGACGACTACCGGCTCATGCGGCGGCTCGTGCTGGAACTGGGGGAGGCGGCCGACCGCCCGGCGCTCACGCACTCCTCCGTGTGGCGGGCTCTGCTGGCGGAGCTGGGCGAGGACGACGCCCTGGCGGCGCGGGTCGCCCGGCGCCTGCGGCGCGGCCCGGACCGCTCCCGCGCGCCCGAAGGCCCCGGCGCATCCGCCGTCACTCCCGGACCAGCCGCAGACCGATGAGTTCGAGGCCGTAGCGCAGCCTGCGGAAGTACGTGGCCCGGCTCAGGTGGAGGCGGATCGCGAGCCGTTCGTGGCCGCGCACCCCGTCCAGGTAGTAGTGCTCCAGGATCCGGCCGGCCTCGGCCTCCTCCGCCGAACCGCTCGCGGCCAGGGCGCGCACCTCCTCGCGCAGCCGCGCCCGCAGGTCGGCCGGGGAGGCGGCGCCGCTGAGGGCCAGCAGCGGGGTGCCGCGGAGCCGCCCGGGCGAGTCGATGTGGGTCAGCGCGTGGCGGACCTCGCGCCCCAGCGCTCCCGCGCCGCCCGCGTCCGCGACGGGCGCCGCCAGGCGCTCGGCCCATTCCAGGAACGCGTCCGAGCCGAAGTCCTGGCCGTGGACCTCCGGGCCGCGGCCGCAGCGGTAGACGTCGTCGACGGTGCCGCCGTGGTGCCGGAACCTCAGCGCGTGCAGGAGCCGCTGGTAGCCGGGGTTCACCGTGGAGACCGTCAGGTACAGGCCGAGCGCCATCACCCGGTGCAGGATGGACCGCAGCAGTTGGGCGTGCAGCCCCCGGTCCGGGCAGAAGGCGGCCCCCAGGAGCAGGCTGTGGCCGGCGCCCGCGTACCGGGTGAGCAGGGTGTCGGTGTGCTGTTGCAGGAGCGGCTCCACGGAGTCGATCGTCCGGTCCTCCACGCGCAGCAGGCCGCTGACGCCCACGGGCTCCCCCCGCGCGTCGTGGACGAGCAGGAAACCGTCGGGATCGGTGCGCATCCACCCCTCCACGAGCCGGTCCGTGCGCCGCGGGTCCAGCCCGCTGTGCCCGGCCCACCGGTTCATGAGCTCGCCGACCGTGTCGGCGTCGTCCGCCGAGGCGGGCCGGACGAGCCCGTCCTCGGGGCTGCCGGGGAAGAGGGTCGCCTGCACCGCCTCCTCGTCGGAGAGGGCGATGATGCCCTCCAGGATCCGGCCGCGCCGCGGTCCGGCGGGTTCCTCCAGCAGCATCCTGCGGCGGTGGGCGGCCGCGCGGCCGCGGGTCTCGCGGTGGCCCGAGGGCTGCCGGGTCCGGCGGGCCAGCGCCAGCACCCGGCGGAAGGGCTCGGACAGGACCAGGCCCGCCTCGGTGCCGTAGACCACGCTCAGCCCGGCGAGGGCGGCGAACGCCTCGCCGTCGACGCCGATCGTCTCCTGGTCGCCGCCCCACACGCTGGCCAGGTCCTGGAGGGCGTCGGCCCAGGCGCGGCCGGGCGCCTCGCGGTCCAGCCGGTCCAGGATCTCGGGCGCGACCCGGACCGCCACCGCGCCCGGCTCCGCGGCCGCGCCCCCGTGCAGCGCGCGGCAGGCGGCCTCGGCGATGAGCGGGTTGCCCGCGGCGAGGTCGGTGACGACCCCCAGGGCGCGCGGGTCGTGCACCTGGGCGCGCTCGGCGATGCCGCGGACATCCTCGTCGCGCAGTGTGCGGAACGGGACCACCCGGGCCCCGGACAGCGCCCACCCCGGGCGGGACAGGAGGGAGCGCCGCGACACGACCAGTACCGGGCGGCCGCCCGGCGCCCGGTCCCGCAGCGCGTCCAGCGCGGCCAGGCCGGCGGGCCCGTCGGCGCCGTCCGCGACCAGGGGCCGTGCGGTGTCCTCGGCGAGCGCGCTCCGCAGGGCGTCGGCGGCGCCGGGCGACTCCAGGTCCACGACGGGCAGGGGCGCAAGGCGCGCGGCCAGCGATGACTTCCCGCAGCCCAGGGGGCCGACGAGGTTCACCAGGGGATGGCGCTCCAGGGCGCCCAGCAGATCCTCCGGTGTGGTCTGCCGTGGGGGAGCGGCGGCCGGTGGGGCGTGCATGGGATCTCGCGTTGCCTTCCGGGGGAGGGGGCGCGGTGAGGGGCCCATTGAAGCAGGGGCCCGCGGCGCCGGGAACCCCCCTGTTCCCCGTGAGAGAGGATGAGACGTTCATGAGACCGCGACCGAGCGGGCCTCGGTTAGCTTTTCCCCGTGGTTCCGGTGCGTGGCCGGGACCGGACTCGGAGAGAGCGCCATGGAGACTCGCACCATGTCCGTGCTCGGGCTGAACGGTGTCGAAGAGGACGTCTACCGCCATTTCCTCCGCAACCCCGGTTCGCCCGAGGCGACCGCGCGCCCGGCCGTCCCGCGGGGCGGGGCGGAGGTGGACGCCGCGGTGGCCAGGTTGCGGGGGCTGGGCCTGCTGCACGGGGACGGGGACGGGGTGTGGGCCGCCGACCCCGCCGCGGCGGTCGCCCGGCTGTCGGAGGACCGGCTGGAGCGCGTCCACTCGACCATCCGGGAGATCGCGGACATCGGCCCCATCATGAGGTCGTTGCAGCAGGACGGCCCGTATCCGCCGCGGGGGCGGGCGCCCGCCGCCGGAGCGGGGGGAGCGCTGGTCAGGCTGGAGACCCTGCCCCTGGTGCGCACGCACATCGACCAGCTCGCGTTCACGGCCCGCACCGAGATCCTGGCCAGCGAGCCCTACGACGTCCTGTCCCCGGAGAACATCCGGCACGCCCGCCCGCTCGACCTGCGGTGCCTGCGCCGGGGCGTGGTCCTGCGCAACCTCGTCCGCGCCGACGCGGCCGGGGACGCGGCGACGCTGGAGCACCTGCGGGTGCTGAGGGCGGCCGGGGCGCAGGTGCGGGTGGCCGACCGGCTCTCGGATCTGATGCTGGTCTACGACCGGCGGACGGCCCTGGTCCCCCTGGACCCCCGGGATTCGGGCCGGGGGGCCTTCCGGGTCGAGGAGGCGAGCCTGGTGGAGAGCCTCGTCCGCTACTTCGACCGGCTGTGGGACGACGCCCGCGACTTGGGCGAACTCCTGGGCGAGGGCTCCGAGACCGCCGCGCCGACCGAGGCCCAGCTGCGGGTCCTGGAGCTGATGTGCACGGTCAGCAAGGACGAGACCGGGGCACGGCGCGCGGGCATGTCGCTGCGCACCTACCGGCGGCACATCTCCGACCTCCTCACCCTGCTCCAGGCCAACAACCGGGCCCGGGCCGCGCTGGAGGCCCGGGAGCGCGGCTGGGTCTGACCCCCGCGCCCCGGGCCCCGCGTGCCGGGCCCCGGGGCGCGGCACGCGGCCGCCGGGGCGGGCCCGCGCTCAGCGCGCCGGTCCCCGCGCCCCCTCCGGGGCGAGCGACGGGACCCGCAGGCCGAACTCCCGGCGCAGCGCCGAGCGGGCCGCCAGGAACCCGCTCATGCCGTGCACGCCCGGCCCCGGCGGAGTGGCGGCCGAGCAGAGGTAGACGCCCCGTAGCGGTGTCCGGTACGGGTCCCACCGGGGGACCGGCCGCAGCAGGCTCTGCCGCAGCGAGATCAGGCCGGTACCGATGTCCCCGCCCACGTAGTTGGGGTTGTAGCGGGCGTAGTCGGCCCCCGACATGCCGCGCTCGGCCACGACGGTGTCGGTGAACCCCGGCGCGTACCGTTCGATCGCCGCCCTGACCACGGGCAGGGGGTCCTCCTCGGAGCCCGGGGGCAGGTGGGCGTACGCCCAGACGGGCCGCAGGCCCCCGACCGCGCGCCCGGGGTCCGCGACCGCGGGGTCGACCACGAGCACGAACGGCTCCTCCCCCCGCCTCCCGCGCGCGTTCGCCGTCTCCTGGCGGAGGATCCGCGCGGCGGTCCCCCCCAGGTGCACGGTCCCCGCCCGCCCGACGCCGGGGGCCGCCCAGGGGATCGGCTCCGACACCAGGAAGTCGGCCTTGCCCGCGGCGGGCCCGTACCGGTAGCGGCCCAGGGCGCGCAGGTAGCCCGGGGGCAGCCGTCCCGGCGCCAGCCGCGGCAGGGCGGTCGGCGCCGTGTCCAGCAGGACGGCCCGCACGCCGCCGAGCCGGCGCAGGTCGGTGACCTCCTCTCCGGTGACCAGGGTCCCGCCGTGCGCCCGGATGTCGTCGGCCAGCGCCGTGACGATGCTCCGGCCGCCGCCCTCGGGCAGCGGCCACCCGGGCCCGTGGGCGAGCTGGGCCAGCAGCAGGCCGACGGCGGCCCCGGGCAGCGAGGGCAGCGGCCCCATGACGTGGGCGGCGGTCCCGGCCAGCAGCGCGGGCGCCTCCTCCCCCCGGAAGAGCGAGTAGCCCGCCCGGGTCCCCATGAGGAGCGTGCGCACCGCGGTGGCCGGGGCCGCCCGCAGGCCGCCGGGCAGGCGCATGTCGGAGAGCAGCAGCTCCACCATGTCCCGGCCGCGGGCGAGCAGGGGCTCCATCAGCGCGCGCCAGCGCGGCCCGTCCGGGCCCAGGCCGGCGCAGGTCGCGTCGAGGTCGTGCCAGGCCAGGGCGGCCCGGTCCCCGCCCAGGGGGTGGGCGTAGCTGACCT
This sequence comes from Nocardiopsis sp. MT53, assembly GCF_019598965.1. Classification (NCBI taxonomy): domain Bacteria; kingdom Bacillati; phylum Actinomycetota; class Actinomycetes; order Streptosporangiales; family Nocardiopsidaceae; genus Nocardiopsis; species Nocardiopsis sp. MT53. The sequence goes on from NZ_CP080599.1 coordinate 2,823,483, forward strand.
CGGGCCGCAGCAGGCGCACACCCCGCTCGGCGAGGCCGAAGCCCCGGAAGAACGGCGAGGCGGCGGCCATGGGGTGCACCGCGGAGCAGACGTCGTGGACCACGCCGGTGCCGAACAGGTCCGCGCCGCGCAGCCCGCCGCCGAGCTGCTCGGCGGCCTCGTACACCACGACGCGCAGTCCGGCGCGGGCCAGGGTGACCGCCGCGGCCAGGCCGTTGGGCCCGCTGCCGACCACGGCGGCGTCGAACTCGCTCACGTGCGGTCCTCCCGGACGGTCATGTCACTGCCACCCGTTGCCCCGGGGCAGGGGCGCGGGGCCGGTCGCGGCCCGGGTCGGGACGGCGGGATGCGGGTTCATACCGAGACTCCTGAACTGTGGGAACCGGTGGGTTCTGGTGTACCCGGTGCCTCCCCGGAGGGGTCGTGCACCAGGGCCGCGGTGGCCAGGCGGCGGTACAGGCCGTCCTCGCGGAGCAGGTCCGTGTGGCGGCCGACGGCCCTGACCCTGCCCCCCTCCAGGACGACGATGCGGTCGGCCTCGGCCACGGTCGAGATGCGGTGGGCGATGGCGACCACGGCGCACCGGCGCGCGATGCGCCGCAGGCTGTCGCGGAGCGCCCCCTCGGCCTCCGCGTCCAGGTGGGCGGTGGCCTCGTCGAGCAGGACGACCTCGGGCCGCCGTACCAGGGCGCGGGCCACGCACAGCCGCTGGCGCTGGCCGCCCGACAAGCCGTTCCCCTGGTCGCCGATGAGCGTGTCCAGCCCGTCGGGCAGGGACGCGACCACTTCGGCCAGCCCCGCCAGCTCGACGGCCTCGCGGACGTCGTTGTCGGTGGCGTCCGGCGCCCCGTACGCGATGTTCTCCCGCAGCGTCCCCGTCATCGCCACACTGTCCTGCTGGACGTAGCCGACCCGGCCGCGGACGTCGGACGTGGGCAGGCGCGCGATGTCGCGGCCGTCCAGCAGCACGCTCCCGCCGCTCGGCCGGTAGAACCGCTCGATGAGCTGGAACACCGTCGTCTTCCCCGCGCCCGAGGGGCCCACCAGGGCGGTGAGGCCGCGGGCCGGGACGGTGAAGGAGACGCCGTCGAGCACGGGGCGGTCCCCGTAGGCGAAGACGACGTCGCGCAGTTCCACGGCGGGGCGGTCGCCGCCGGCCGGGACCGGCGGGGCCGGCGCCGCGACCGCCCCGACGCCGGCGTCCTCCTGCGGGAGCCGGCTCAGCTCGTCCACCCGTTCCAGGGCGGCCCGGCCCTGGAGGTGGGTGCCGATCGAGATGAACACCACGACCAGCGGCGACACGAGGTAGAAGAGGTACATGGTGAACGCGGTGAAGGCGGCCGGGTCCACCGTCCCCGTGGCGACGCGCACCATGCCGATGCCCAGCACGGCCGCCAGCGACGCCTGGAGCCCGACGTTCAGGACCGGGGTGAACAGGGCGTTGAGCACGGTGACGCGGTTGCCGGAGGCGCGGGCCCGGTCGGCCAGGCCGGCCAGCCGCTCCTGCTCGGCGTCCTCGGCGCCCGCCCCCTTGACCGTGGGCAGGGCGGTGAGCACGCGCTGGAGGTCGGCGCCGAACGCGCCGGTGTCCTCCCGGTTGGCCAGGGCCGCGCGGCGCAGCGCCCGCGCCAGCCCGACGCCGCCGAACGCCGCGACGCCCAGGCAGGCCAGGGTGAAGAGCATCAGGCCCGGGTCGGTCCAGGCCATCATGGCCACGCACCCGAGCACGACCATCCCGTTGAGGATGATCTGCGCGAGGCTCTGGGTCAGGGACACCTTCATCAGGGAGGTGTCCCCGACCAGCCTGGTGTGCACGTCGCCCATCCTCTGCCGGTCGAGGTGGGCGAGGTCGGCGCGCAGGACCCTGCCGGAGAGCAGGACCCGCGTGTCGCGGACGATGTTCTCCCCCGCCCGGCCGATGAGCACGCCCTGGGACGACGACAGCACCGCGTCCGCCAGGAACAGGGCCACCAGCAGGACGATGGGGCCGGTGAGCGGCCGGCCCTGCCCGGCGGCCTGGATCAGTCCGGCCAGGAGCGCGGGCTGGGCCAGCGTGGTGACCACCCCCGCGGCGCCCACGGCGATCCCCGCCCCGAGCAGGCGCCGCTGCCCCCGGGCCAGTCCCGCGATGATCCCCTCACCGCGCGGCGCCGTCACCGGCCGCCCCCGTTCCCGGCCGCCGTGTAGCGGCTGATGTGGACGGGGCTGGACGCCTCGTCGAACGCCCCGCCCGACCAGTCGCCCCACCGGGAGACCGGGACCAGCCCGGCCTGCTCCGCGTAGCGGTCCACGTCCTCGGGGGTGGTGAGCCGGGTGATCTCCGTGCCCGGGTGCACGTTCCCGCCCTCGTGCCACAGGTGCGTGGTGTGCCACAGCGTCTGTTCGGGGATGAGGGTGGAGTAGGTCTGCACCCCGGTTCCGGGCTCGGGGTAGGGGATGTAGAACGAGGCCCGCAGGCGGCCCTCGTGCAGGGCCGCCACGAACCCGGGGTTGTGCGTCTCCACGACCAGCGTGCCGCCGGGGGCGAGCCGCCGGGCCGCGCGGAGCACGGCCGCCCGCTGCTCCTCGGGGGTGAGGATCTGGGACAGCGTCCCGCAGACGCAGTAGACCAGCCCGTACCCGGCGCCGTCCTCGTAGACGCGGATGTCCCCGTGGACGGGCCGGACCCGCGCCCCGGTGGAGGCGACCGTCTCCCGCAGCCGGTCGAGCATCTCCGGCGAGGAGTCCACGCCGGTCACCTCGCCGACGAGCGCGGAGAGCGGCACCGCGATCCGGCCCGTCCCCACGCCCAGCTCCAGGGTGGCGCCCCCCGGGTGCAGGCCGGCCAGGGCCGCGGCGGTGACCCGGTCGGAGCCGTCCTGGGGGAAGAGCCGGTCGTAGAAGCGGGCGAACGCGCGCCCGTAGCCGCAGTCCGCGACGGCGCCGGACTCCTCGGTGCCGGTCGCCCATCCGGTGTCGGCGGTCATGCGGGGACTCCTTCCACCCCGCGCGCCGGGGGCCGGCGCAGGGGCGTGTAGGGCGAGACGAAGAGGACCTCGGGCTCCTCGGAGTCGTCGTATCCGGCGTTGCGGGTCAGGGAGAACTGGAAGCCCTTGACGGGGGCGCCCCCGGAGGCGGCGATCACGTCGCCCAGGTGGGAGCACAGGATCCGGTAGGAGGGCAGGGTCCCGGCCGGGCCGAACCCCTTGTCGAGGTGGCGCAGCACCTCGGTCCCCAGGTCGAAGACGGCCTTCTCCGAGCGCCGCTCGGGGTACCAGGCGAACTGCCGCAGGCGGCGGCCGACGATGACCTCCAGCGGGACCCACTCCGACGTCTCGTCGGCCTCGGAGAGCGTTCGGTAGTAGAACTGGAAGTCGTGCCGGGCCGGGGTCGGGGCGAAGAAGCACCAGTTGGGGAAGAGCGTGGACAGCGGGTCCATGCGCCGCACCCGGTTGAACGAGGGGTGCGGGTGCTGGGCGCACATGGTGCCCACCAGCAGGGCCGCGGCGGCCAGGCGGACGAAGCCTCCGGTGCCCCCCAGGAGGGGGCGGCGTGCGGTGGTGCGGGGGGTCATCGCTCCTCCGTCGTGGTCGGTGCGGGGGCGGTCCCGGTGCTCTCGGCCAGGAAGTCCAGCAGGAGCCCGGCCGCCCGGGCCGCGTGGTAGGGGTCGGTCAGCAGGTCGTCGTGGTCGCTGCCGGGGATGACGGCGCAGCGGACGGTCCGGTCGGCGGAGTGCGCGGCGGCGAGTTCGCGGTGCAGCTCCAGGTGGTCGGGGTCGCGCTCCACGGTGTGCTGGGCGGACAGCACCAGGGCGTGCGCGTCCAGGGGCTCCAGCGGGCCGGAGAAGTCGCCGAAGTCCCGCTCCACCGCCTCCCACTCCCGGAGCGCGGCGTTCCACACCCGGGAGTCGACGGTCTCGGTCAGCGCCCGGGCCCGTACCTGGTCGGGCAGGCTGCGCACCCAGGAGGGGGTGGACATGAGCACGCCCATCCCCAGCCGCAGGCTGACCGCCACCGTGCGCAGCGCCCCGCCGACCTTGGCGGAGTTCTCCGCCTGCTGGTTCGACCGGTGCAGCTGGTCGGGGTGCGAGCTGTCGAGGTACACGACACCGTGCACGCGCTCCCCGAGGACGGCCGCGGCCCGGCGCGCGATCTCGCCGCCCAGGGAGTGCCCGGCCAGGACCACCCGGCGCCCTTCGGGCACCGCCCCGGAGACGAGGTCCACCAGGTCGTCGACGGACTCGTCGAGGGTGTAGGGCCCGGTCGCCCCCCGGCGGCTGGCGCCGTAGCCCGCCCTGCCGGGGACGAGCCACTGCCGGCCCTGCTCGTTGAGGGCCCGGGTGTACCAGCTGAAGTGCAGGGGGATCGCGCCGAGGCCGTGCACGAAGACCACGACCGGGTCCGTCCGGTCCGCGGAGGCGGTCCCGTGGTAGGCGATGGTGTTGCCGTGCCGGGTGGTGACCCGGCCTCCCGGTGCCGGGTGGTCCAGGACGGTGGCGCGCCGGTGGGCGGCGACCGCGGCGGACGCGGCCGCGGTGCCCAGCGCCAGCAGCCCCGCCACCGCGGGCAGGCGGTCGTCGCGGTCGGCCGTGGCGGGCAGGGAGCGCGGGGCGCTGGTGTACATCACCATCGGGTACATGGCGGCGAAGGCGGGCAGGAACCGGCCCAGGCCCATGACGACCCCGTTGGCCACGTGGAAGAGGAGGACGGACCCGAGCACCGGCCGGACCAGCGCGCCGCCCCTGGCGTAGAGCACCGGGAAGAGGCACTCCAGGGCCAGGACGCCGTGCGCCACCAGGCGGGAGGCCCGCGGGAACCTCCGGGTCAGCCTCCAGACGCCCTCGTGGCCGTAGGTGCGCGTGCGCATCACCCCCGACAGGGCGTCGCCCGTCCGCCATTCCCGGCCCAGGAGCTTGACCCAGCCGGAGAACAGGTACGAGAGGGCGCACTGCCCGGCCACGTACCACATCAGCGCGTCCTTGACGGCGGGCGAGGAGGAGATCCGGGCCAGGCCGGTCGCGGTCTGCACCACGATCGCCGCCTGGTCCGACCCGTCGGTGCCGTAGCGCAGGGAGGGGTAGAGCAGCGTCCCGCTCACCCCGAGGAAGAGGGCGCCCGCCCCGCGCCAGCGGCCGCGGCCGGGGAGCAGCAGCGCCGAGCCGACCGCGACGCGGGCGGCGTGCAGGGCCGTGGCGGTGCGCCGGTCGGAGGCGAGGTCCAGCACGGCCCGCAGGGGGCGGCCGTAGCCGGCGTACCCGTCGCGGGAGATGGCCCACTCGTTCAGCCGGGAGGGGCCGTGGCGGTGCTGGTCGAACAGGTACTCCGCGCTGGAGACCAGGGAGGTGAGGGCGGAGATCCGCTCGGAGGCCCCGAGGGCCTGGTCGCGGGTGAGGGGGACGGGGCCCAGGAGGGCGGACAGGGCGCGGCCCGCGAGCCTGCGGACTCGCCGGGTTCTGCCGGAGGCGGGCATGGGGGACCTTCCTGTGGGGGAGGGGCGGCGGGGCGGCGCGGTCCGGGGCGTCCGGACGCCCCGGACCGCGGTTCCCGATCGCTACGACATGGGCAGGGTCGGGTGGGTGCTGTTGACGCCGGCGTTGAACGCGTAGATCAGGGCGTAGCCGATGGCGACCCCCGCGGTCACGGCGGGGGTCGCCGTGACCGGGGCCTGCGTGGACACGGACCGGCCGCGGGGGTCGCGGATGTCGATGTCGGCCAGCGAGCCCGGGCGCGAGAGGAAGGAAACGTCGTTCACTGTGGCTCCAGGGGTCCGGACTAGCTCTGAGGCAGGGTCGGGTGGGTGCTGTTGGCGAGGGCGTAGCCCAGGGCCACACCGGCCGCGAGGCCCGCGGTCACGGCGAGGGGGGTCGCCGTGACGGGCGCCGCGCCGAAGCGGATGCTGCCGCCGTCGGTCTCGCTCAGGGCGTCCGCGCCGACAAGGGAGGCGGGGGGAGTCAGGGGGATCACTGCGTCTCCTGGTCTCTAGGAGTGGGGGAGGGTGGGGTGGGTGCCGCCGAGGGCGTTGACGAGGGCGCCCGCGGCGTAGGCGACGACGATCGCCCCGGCCGCCCCCACGACCACGGGGGTCGCCGTGACGGGAAGGCCGGACCGGAACACCCGGCCCTCGGCGTCCTCTTCCAGGGCACCGGGGACGATGCCCCAGTGCGGTCGGACCTGTGTCTGCATGCTCGCTCCTCACCACCGCGCCAGCGCGGTGCGACGTGTTCCGGGGCGCGCCCGGAAGGGGAACGGCCCCCGGGGGTTCCGCGGGGGCCGTTCTCACGATCGCAACGCTCGGTGCCGAAGTGAAGGCGGAACGTCGGCACGAGGCTGCCGCGCGCGGTGCAGCATGATGCAAGGGAGGAGCGCGGTCCCGCTCGGGCTCCGGTGCGGCGGTCGGGTGCCGGGCCGCGGCGGAGGAGGGGGAATCGGCGGGGACGCGGGGCTGTTGTCCACCGACATGACCGAGCCGTGGCTGGACCAGAAGACCATCGACCACCTCCTCGACGAGACCGGGACCTGGGCCGTGGTGGGCCTGTCGAACGACACCGGCCGCACCGCGTACGGCGTCGCCCGGGTGCTCCAGGCGAAGGGCAAGAGGATCGTCCCGATCCACCCGGGGGCCGCGGCCGCGGGGGAGGAGGTCCTGGGCGAGAAGGCCTACGCGACGCTCGCCGAGGCGGCCGACGCCGTCGGCGGCATCGACGTCGTGGACGTCTTCCGCCGGTCCGAGGCGGCCGGGGAGTTCGCCGACCAGGCCGTGGCGATCGGCGCCCGGGGGGTGTGGTTCCAGCTCGGGGTGGTCGACGAGGAGGCGTTCCGGCGGACGGCGGAGGCCGGTGTGCCGATGGTGATGGACACCTGCCCCGCCATCGAGTGGGGCAGGCGCGGCGCCTGACCGGGCCGGGGCCCGGGGCGCGGAGCGGCGCTTCGACGGGGCGGACCCGGGTTCCCGGGGGCGCTCGCAGCCGGCCGCGCGCCGGGGTCAGCGGACGACGTCGAACACCTGCTTCTGCATGCCGTTGGAGTACGCCTCGTGCTCCACGAGCCTGAGCTTGGTCATGTCCTTGTCGGCGTCGCTGAACAGCCGCTTGCCCGCGCCCAGGAGCACCGGGAAGACCAGCAGGTGGTAGCGGTCGACCAGGCCCGCGTCGGCGAGTCCCTGAGCCAGGGTGGAGCTGCCGTGGACGATGATCGGCCCGCCCTCGGTCTCCTTGAGGGCGGCCACGTCGTCCAGCGAGCGCAGGATCGTGGCGGGCCAGCGCTCGTCCTGTTCGGTGAGGGTGGTGGAGACGACGTAGCGGGGCATGGCGTTGTAGCCCTTGAACTCCTCGGTCATCGAGGGCCACACAGGGGCGAAGGCCTCGTAGCTGCGGCGGCCCATCAGCATGGCGGTCGCCTCGTCCTGCTCGGTGGCCTTGATCGCGTAGGCGGCCTCGTCGAACTCGACGGAGTTCACGGTCCAGCCGCTGTTGCGGTAGCCGGACTCTCCGCCCGGGGCCTCCATGACGCCGTCGAGGGAGATGAAGGCGGTGACGATCAGGGTGCGCATGATGTGTTCCTCGTTTCCGTTCGCACGTACACCCTCTCGTCGAACGGCTCCCGCGCGGATCGACACCGCGCCGGAATTTTTTTCCGGAGGTCCTCCTCCCCGGCGCGGACGCACCCCGGTGCCGCCGTACGCGGGGGAGGAGGACCCTCCCCGACCAGGCCCTGCGCGGGCGCGGACGCTCAGGCGGGGTGCGCGGCCGGGGCGGGGAGGCGTGCGGTGAGCAGGGAGATGCCGTAGGCGCAGCCCGCGGCGGCCAGCACCGCCGGGACGAGGCCGATCGGGCCGCCGAGGAAGGACTCGCCCATGAAGGCGATGGCGACGAAGGACGCCGCGACCGGGTTGACGACCGTCGTCACACCGAGCGGCGATCCGAGCTCCATGCCCTGGTAGGCGGCCTGGGCGAGGAACATCCCCAGGACGGCGACGACCGCTGTGCCCGTGGCCGCCGGGTGGGCGAGCGCGGCGGCCCCGTCGGTGCCGATGACGGTGACGGTGGTCTTGGCCAGGGCGGAGGAGACGCCGAAGGCGACCCCCGCCACGGCGGCGAGCAGGTGGCTGCGCCAGGCGGCCGGGCAGCGGCCGGCCGCCCAGGCCCCGGCGGTGAGCAGGGCCAGGGTGCCCAGGGTGACGGCCCACCCGTCGGCGACGGTGAGGGGGTCGCTGCGGCCGTCGGTCACCGACAGGGAGAGCAGGACCGCGACCGAGGCCACGACCAGGACCGCGCCCCCGGTCTGGCGGCGGGTCAGCCGCCGCCCGCCGAGGCGGGTCGCCCAGGGGATCGCGAAGACCAGGGCGAGGACGCCCAGCGGCTGCACCACGGTGAGCGGGGCGAAGGCCAGGGCCGCCACCTGGAAGGCGGCCCGGCCCCCGTTGAGGAGGATCGAGGTCCACCACAGGGGCCGTGCCAGCAGGGACGCGAGGGGGCCGCGTTCGATCAGCGGCTCGGGCACCAGGACGGCCAGCCGCCACTGGGAGACCGCGGCCGCGGCGTAGGCGACGCAGGACAGGGTGCCCAGCAGGGCACCGAGCCATACGTAGGGATCCATATCGGTCATCCTTGCGCGGACGCGCGGACGGTGTCGTCATACCGGGGGATGGTCCCGTGCGTCTTCGGTAGCGGGTCGGGCGGCGGACTCGGGGGCGGGGCGGGCGCCGGCCTCCCCGGGGGTGCGCGGGCCGCGTCGGCGGCCGCGCCGAGGATGCCGGCGTCCGGTCGGGGGAGGCTCGACCTCCCCGCGTGAAAGGTACCCCCGCCGCGGGCTCCGGACTCCGGACGCCGCGCGGCAGTCGGCTAGGATGCGCGGCATGCCCTGCACAGCACCCCTCGGAGCCCGCCGATGAACGCCGCCTCGATCGTGTCCTGGGTGCTCTTCGTCGCCGTCTTCGCGCTGGCGCGCGCGCTCACCCGGGAGCCGTACGCCGACCTGCTCGGCTCCGGGATCTCCGCGTCGCTCGCGTCCTTCGGTACCGCCGCGGCCCTGGGCCTGCTGGTCCTCTTCGCCGTCCAGAGGTTCGCCGCCCGCTCCCGCCGGGAGTGAACCCGGACACCGCGTCCGCGGGCGGCGGGACGGGGCGCGGGAACGCGTCCGAAGACCCCCGCCGATCCGTCCACCGGGTGGCCGGGAGGTAACGGAAGAGCCGCAGCACCAAGGGTTGTGGGTCTTTCCACGGCCGCGGGACCGTAGACTCCTGCGGGTGAGCAGAACGAGTCCGGGTCGGCGCCGGGCACCGCGGGGCGAGGGCGGCCGGCGGCGTGAGGGGATCCTGCGGATCGCCGTCGGGGCCGTCGCGGCGCACGGCCGCGACAGGGCGTCCTCCGCCGGGGCCTGTAGCCGGGCCGGGCTCACCCGGGCGGGCGCCCACTCCTTCGGACATGGTCCGCTCTCCACCGCCACGGACCCGCGCGCCGCCGTCCGCTCCCCCCGCCGTCCGGCCGACGCCGGCCCGTCCACCGGGGAGGGGGAGCGGTGAGGGAGGCGGTCGAGCGCCTGTACGCCGTGTTCGCGCGCCACCGCCTGGCCGCCCGCATCGACGGCTGCCCGCACTGCGTCACGGACGAGGACCAGCGCCTGCTGCGCCGCTCGCCCCTGCGCGAACTCGGCGAGGACGACCTGCGCCGGTTCGTGGCCAAGGTCCTCACGACCTGGGGCGGCGTCGACGACCTGCGCCACTTCCTGCCGCGCATCCTCGACCTCGCCCTTCCCGGCGGCGGGCACATCGACATCGACACGGTGGCCGCCAAACTCGACCTGGCCCGCTGGTGGCAGTGGCCCGCCGACGAGCGCGCCGCCGTCCGCGCCTGCTTCGCCGCCCTGTGGCTGCACACCCTGGACCGCGAGCCCGAGGAGCGCCCCGCCGTCCTGATCCTGGACACGCTGGCCACCGCCTTCGACGACCTGTCCCCGTTCCTGGAGGCCTGGTCGGACCGGCTGCGGCGCTGGGCCGACCACCCCCGGGCCCTGCGCCAGTTCGCCGACACGGCGGGGACCGTGGTGGCCACCTCGCCGACCGTGCGCCACCCCCAGGTGGTGATCTGGCTGCTCGACCTGATCCCCCTGATGGAGACCCTGTTCAAGGAGCTGGAGGACGTGGACGTCGGCCTGGCCGAGTCCGTCCTGGACACCCACGACCAGCTCGTCCTGCTGCGCGCCGCCCTCCGGTCCTGACGGCCCGCGCACGCGTGCCCGCGTGCCCGCACACGAACGGGCCCCGCCCCCCGGAAGGGGACGGGGCCCTGCCTACCGGCCGACCACCGCCGCGGCCACCGCGTCGGGCGCCTGCGCGTAGGAGTCGAACTCCATCACGAAGGACGCCCGGCCCGAGGTCCGGCCGCGCAGGTCGCCCACGTAGCCGAACATCTCCGCCAGCGGCACCGCCGCCGAGACCACGCGGGCCCCGCGCCGCTCCGCCAGCGACCGCACCCGGCCGCGCCGGGCGTTGAGGTCGCCGATGACGTCGCCCATGCAGTCCTCGGGCGTCGTCACCTCCACGGCCATCACCGGTTCCAGCAGCGCCGGGTCGGCCTGGGCCAGGGCCTCCCGCATGGCGTCCAAAGCCACCGTCCGGAAGGCCAGGTCGGAGGAGTCCTCGGTGTGGAACGCCCCGTCCAGCAGGCGCACCCGCACCCCGGTCACCTCGTACCCGGCCAGGACGCCGAGCCGCAGCGCGTCCCGGCAGCCCCTGTCCACGGCGGGGACGAACTCACGCGGCACCCGGCCCCCGGTCACCTCGTCCACGAACTCGTACCCGCCGTCGAACGGCTCGACGGCGATCCGCACCCGGGCGAACTGGCCCCGGCCACCGGTCTGCTTCCGGTGCGTGCGGTCCACCGCCGCGACCGCCCGCCGGATGGTCTCCCGGTAGGCGACGCGCGGACGGCCCACCCGGGCCTCCACTCCGAACTCGCGCAGCAGGCGGGCGACCTGGATCTCCAGGTGCAGCTCGCCCATACCGCCCAGGATGGTCTGGCCGCTCTCGGCGTCGGTGTGCACCCGCAGGGACGGGTCCTCCTCCGACAGCCGGACGACCGCCGACGACAGCCGGTCCCGGTCGGACCGGGACCGCGGCTCCACCGCGACCTCGATGACGGGGTCGGGGAAGTCCATGGAGTCCAGCACGATCGGGTCCGCCGCGTCGCACAGGGTCTCCCCGGTGCCGGTCCGGCGCAGCCCCATGACGGCGACGATGTCGCCGGCGACCGCCGTGGGGACCTCCTCGCGGGTCGCGGCGTGCATGCGGTAGATCTTGCCGATCCTCTCCTTCTCTCCCCGGAGCGGGTTGTACACCCGGTCGCCGGTGTCCAGCCGGCCGGAGTACAGCCGGACGAACGTCAGGCGGCCCAGGTGCGGGTCGCCCGTGATCTTGAAGGCCAGCGCCGCCAGCGGCGCGTCCTCGGACGGAGGGCGTGCGACCGCCGCGCCCGCGTCCCCGGGGCGGACCCCGACCGCCTCCCCCGCGTCGAGCGGGGAGGGCAGGTAGCGGACCACGGCGTCCAGCAGCGGCTGCACCCCCTTGTTCTTGAACGCGGTGCCGCACAGCACCGGCGTCACCGTCACCGGGCCGTCCACCGATCCGACGGTCAGCCGCCGGACCGCCGCGTGCAGCTCCGCCTCGGCGGGCTCCTCGCCCCGCACGTACAGCTCCATCAGCGCTTCGTCGTGCTCGGCGACCGTCTCCAGCAGACGGGCGCGCCAGCGCCGCGCCTCCCCGGCCAGCTCGTCGGGGACGGCGGCGACCTCGTACGCCTCGCCCGGGCCGGCGTCGGCCGGCCACACCAGGGCGCGCATGCCGACCAGGTCGACCACGCCCCGGAAGCCCGCCTCCGCGCCGACCGGCAGGTGCAGCACCAGCGGGACCGCGCCCAGCCGGTCGCCGATCATCTCCACCGTCCGCGCCATGTCCGCGCCGACCCGGTCCATCTTGTTGACGAAGCAGACGCGCGGGACGCCGTAGCGGTCGGCCTGGCGCCACACCGTCTCGGACTGGGGCTCCACGCCGGCCACCGCGTCGAACACCGCGACCGTGCCGTCCAGGACGCGCAGGCACCGCTCCACCTCGACGGTGAAGTCGATGTGGCCGGGGGTGTCGATGAGGTTCACGGTGTGGACCGCGCCGTCGACCGTCCACCGGCAGGTGACCGCCGCCGAGGCGATGGTGATGCCGTGCTCGCGCTCCTCCGGCAGGAAGTCGGTGGCGGTGGTGCCGTCGTGCACCTCGCCGACCTTGTGGGAGGTGCCGGTGTAGTACAGGATGCGCTCGGTGGTGGTGGTCTTGCCCGCGTCGATGTGGGCCATGATCCCGATGTTGCGGACCGAGGCCCGTCCCATCCTTGTGGTGGTGGCCATGTGTCCGTTCCTTTCTGCTCCGTCGGGGCGACCATCGGGCGGTGCGCGCATGCCTGTGCGGCCGTGGGTACGGCCTGCCGCCTGTTGGGAGCGTAGGCGCGGGGGCCCCGGCGGGCCACCGGTTTTCGGACACGCGAAGGGCGGCGGACCCGCGTGGTCCGCCGCCCCCGTGGACGCTCCGTCAGTCGACCGGGCGCCGGGGCTCCACTACCGTGTCCGGCCCCGGGTAGATGAGGCGTTCCGCCCCGTCCGGGAAGCGCACCAGGTAGGGAGGGCCGTCCTCGGCCCCGCGCACCTCGATGATCTCCCCGAGGTGCCGCCCGTCGCCGCTGGTGACCCCGTGCGTGCGCAGGTGGTCGCCGACCTTCGCGTGCATGGTCCTCCCCCGTTTCCGCCGGTCCCCCCGACCGGCCCGTACCGGGGGTCTACCCGGACCCCCTCCCACCCGAACCGGACCCCGGGGCGACCCCTACGCACAAAGGGATAGCCGGGTCCCGACGAACCTCCGATGCGCCGGCGGGCCGGCCGGACGGACGCTGTACGGGACCGACGAGACGAGGAGGCCGCACATGCTGACGGTGCGGGAACTGACCAAGCGCTACGGGGACAGAACGGTGGTGGACGGGCTCACCTTCACGGTGGAGCCCGGCCGCGTGACCGGCTTCCTGGGTCCCAACGGGGCCGGCAAGAGCACCACCATGCGGGTGCTGCTGGGGCTGGCCGCGCCCACGTCCGGAGAGGCGCTGGTCGACGGCCGCCCCTACCGGGACCTGGACCGGCCCGCGCTGCGGGTGGGCGCCCTGCTGTCCACGGGCTCCGCCCACCCCGGGCGCACCGCGCGGGCCCACCTGCGGGCCAAGGCGGTGGGCACCGGTGTCCCGCGGAGCCGGGTGGAGGAGGTGCTGGAACAGGTCGGGCTGTCCGACGCGGCCGACCGGCGGGTGGGCGGCTACTCGCTGGGCATGCGGCAGCGGCTGGGGGTGGCCGACGCGCTGCTGGGGGACCCCGGCGTGCTGGTCTTCGACGAGCCCGTCAACGGACTCGACTTGGACGGGGTGCGGTGGATGCGCGCGCTGGTGCGGCGGATGGCCGACGAGGGCCGCACCGTGTTCGTCTCCAGCCACCTGATGAGCGAGATGGAGGCGGTCGCCGACCACCTCGTGGTCATCGGGCGGGGACGGCTGATCGTCGACGCCCCGCTCACCGAGGTCATCGGCGCGTGGTCGCGCACCCACGTGGAGGTGCGCACTCCCGACCCCGGGACCCTGCGGGAGCGGTTGGAGCGGCGCGGCCCCGCGGTGCGGGTGGAGGACGGGCCCGGCCTGCTGCGGGTGTTCGGCGCCCCGGCGGCCGAGGTCGGCGACCTGGCGTACGAGGCCGGCGTCCGCGTCCACGGCCTGCTGACCAGGGAGGCGTCCCTGGAGCAGGCCTACCTGGAGCTCACCGGCGAGGCCGTGGAGTACGGGTCGACGGGAGGAGCCCGATGAGCGGGACCAGGGGCCGGTACCCGGCCGAGCTGGGCCGGGAGTCCGCCGCGGAGTGGATCCGCCTGACCTCCCTGCGCTCCACCTGGTGGGCGGTGGCCGCGGCCCTGCTCGGGATGGCCGTGTTCGCCGCGCTCATGGGGTTCACCGAGCTGTCGCGGATCGCCGAGAACCCCGACGAGGCCGACTCCCTGGCCTACGCCCGGCTGCTCTCCCAGGGGCACTTCTACCTGGTGCAGTTCACGGTGCTCACCCTGGCCGCGCTGGCCGCCACCGGCGAGTTCGGGGACCGGGGCGTCACCGGGACGCTGCTGGCCCGGCCGGACCGCTCCCTGGTCCTGGCCGCGCGCACGCTGGTGGTGGCGGTCCTGGCCGGGGTGGTCGGTGTCCTGGCCACCGTTGCGGGGGCGGCGGTCCTGGCCGGGTTCATCGGCCGGTACGCGGCCCCGGACCCGGCGGCGCTGGCCGGGACGGCGCTGGGGGCGGGGCTGTGCATGGCGCTGTTCGGTGTCCTGTTCACCGGGGTCGGAACGGCGCTGCGCAGCGCCCCGGGCACGTTCGTGATCGGGTTCCTGCTGCTCCTGGGGCTGCCGATGGTCCTCCAGCTGTCCGGGAACCCGGTGCTGGACGACCTGGCGGCCCTGGCCCCGGGCACCGCGGGGATCGAGTTCTACGCGGGCGGCGATGTCGGTTTCTACACCGCGCCGCACGACGGGCCGGTGAACATCGTCGTGGTGGCGGGGTGGGCGGCCGCCGCCTGGATCGTCGCCCGCGCGGAGTTCCGGGTCCGCGACGTGTGACCGACCGCCGGCGCCCGGCCCGCACGGGCCGGGCGCCGACGCGTTCCCGTCAGTGCTCGGTGACCTCGGTCACCGCGGGCGCCGGGTCCGGCAGCGGGGACGCCCCGCCGCGCAGGTGGTGGTCGAAGAACGCCGCCAGGTGCGCGCGCTGGGCGGCGACCGACTCCTCCGGGTCCACGGTGCCCAGTCCGCCGCGCACCGCGTTCCGCCAGGCCGCCGAGGACGGGGAGAAGGCGTCCTCCAGCTGCGGGGCGATCCACTGGAGGTCCGTGGACGCCATGTGCTCCCCGTCGGACATGTACACCTCCAGGACGGGCGCGCTCGACGCCTCGACGAACAGCCGCCAGTCCGGGGAGTGGTCGGAGTGGTGGGGCAGCCCCTCGTCACCGCTCGCCCCGGCCCCCATCAGGGCGAACGGCCGGGAGGCCCCGGCCAGGGTCGCGTCGGACCACTCCTCGTCGCCCACGTGGTAGGCCAGGCTGCCGTCCATGTTCACGCCGGCGTCGACCCGGTCGTCCACGAGCATCGTCTCCGCCGTCGTCACCCCGCCCAGGGAGTGGCCGAACATGCCCACCCGCTCCATGTCCAGGGCGTCGGCCAGCCCCCGGGGCAGCGGGTGCCCGGAGTCGTCGGCGGCGCCCTCCCCGGCGGCGAACCCCTCCAACCGGTCCAGCACGAACCGGGCGTCGGCCAGGCGCACCCCGCCGGCCAGCCTCCGGTTCCCGGTGTCGTTGGTGGGCAGGGCGGTGCGCAGCAGGCGCCCGTCGGGCAGCTCCACGACGAGTGCCTCGTAGGGGTGGTCCATGGCCGCCACGACGAACCCCTGGGAGGCCAGGTCCTCGCCCAGGGCGGTGTACTGGTGCCGGGACATGCCCATCCCGGGGGAGAAGAGCAGCACCGGCAGGCGCGCGTCCACGGCCTCGGCGTCGAGCCGGGAGGCCGTCCGCGCCCCGGCCGCGTCGACGGCGTCGCGCGGGATCCCGTACTGCTCGAAATCGCGCTTCATCGTCTCGGCGAAGGACGCCGGGACGTACGGCGCGGGCTCCCCGCCGCCCCGGGCCGGGTACCAGACGTCGACCACGACATCGCGGTCCTCGGCGGCCGGGACCCAGGGGTGGCCGCGGTCCGGGTCGACCAGGTGCAGGGTGGTGCGGCCGGTGGGGTGCGGGCCCGTGGGCGCAGGGGGTTGGAGGACGACCGGCTCGGGGTCCGTGACGGCGGACAGCGCGGTCGGCGCGGACAGGGAGGCCGCCAGGACCAGCGCGGCGCACAGCAGGGCGCGGGTCCGGACGGCACGGGGTGTCTGTGAACGTGTCATGCCCGCATGCTCCGCCGCCCCGGCCCCCGGGCGCATCGCCCGGACGGCGGCGGCCGCCTAGGCACAAAGGGGTAGGGGGAGTCCCGGGGTCAGAGCAGCCCGGCCTCGTAGGCCAGGATCGCGGCGCGCACCCGGTTGTCCACGCCGAGCCGGGTCAGGATCGACCCCACGTGCACCTTCACGGTCCCGGCCGCGATGTCGAGCCTGCGGGCGATCTCGTCGTTGGAGCAGCCCTCGCCGACCAGCGCCAGCACCTGGCGTTCGCGGGCGGTGAGCCGGTCCACCCGCTCCCGGGCCCGCGTGCTGCGGGACCGCCGCGGGGAGGAGGCGTCGAGCAGGCCGACCACCCGCCGGGCCACATCGGGGGACAGGTAGGCGCCGCCGTCGGCCACGGCGCGCAGCCCGGCCACCAGCTGGTGCGGGTCGCCGGTCTTGAGCACGAACCCGTCGGCGCCGCCGGACAGCGCACGTTCGATGTAGGCGTCCTCGCCGAACGTGGTCAGCACGACCACCGACGTCGCCGGGTGCGCGGCCGCGATGGCCTCCGCCGCGTCCAGGCCGTTCATCCGCGGCATGCGCACGTCCATGAGCACCAGGTCGGGCTGGTGCTCCGCGGTCAGGGACACCGCCTCGGCGCCGTCGGCCGCCTCGCCCACCACCTCGAACCCGGAGGCGGCGGACAGGATCGCGCGCAGCCCGGCGCGCATCATCGCCTCGTCGTCGGCCAGCAGGACGCGCAGCGTCCGGGTGCCGTTGCCCGTCTCCACGCGCACACCCTACTCGTCGGCCGAGGCCTCCCGGTCGATCTCCTCCTTGGACACCAGGACCCCGTCGGCGAAGCACAGCCGGTACACCGGCGGCAGTCCGTTCTCCTGGTGCACCAGCTGGTACCGGCAGTCGGCCCCGGGCGGCTCCGGCGGCGCGCCGTCCACGGACCGCTCGGGGTAGGCGTACCGGGGCAGCAGCTCCTCGACCTGCGCCCGGGTGTCGCCCACGTGGATCCGCTCGTAGTCCTCGGGGGGCAGCACCGAGTTGCTGCTGTTCCACCACAGCAGGGCGAACCCGGCCCCGACGGCGGGCAGCGCGATGGCGACCGGGATCGCGACCGCGGCGAGCACGCTCCGGCGGGCCCCGGCGCGGGCCTCCTCCCGGGCCAGCCGGATGACGGAGTGCGCGGGGCCCCCGTCCCCGGGTTCGCCGTCGGGGACCTCGGCGCGGACCGCGAACCCGGAGCCGGGGCGGGGTGCGGCGTCCAGGGTCCCGCCCAGGGCGGCCACCTCGGCGCGCAGTGCGGCCAGCCCGGTCCCGGCGCCGGGCACCGCGGGGGCCCCGCCCGGACCGGCGCCGGTGTCGTCCACCTCCACCCGGGTCGGCCCGCCGTCCCGGACGACCCGCACGGTCACCTCGGCACCGGGGGCGTACCGGGCGGCGTTGGTGAGCGCCTCGCGGACCAGCCGCCCCACCGCCCGGCCGCCGGGGGTGCGGGGGTCGGGGTCGGGGCCCTCGCGCAGCAGGCGGACGCGCATGCCCGCCTCGACCGCCCCGGAGACCAGTTCGGCGACCGTCTCCACGTCCTCGCCGGCCGGCCCCTCCCGCAGCACGCCGATGGCCTCGCGCAGCCGCAGTGTGGTGGCGTGCGCGGCCTCGCGCAGCCCGGCGGCGGCCTCGGCGCGCTCGGGGGAGTCCTGCGAGGCCATCTCCAGGGCGGCGGCGCGCACCGCGAGCAGGGCCAGGTCGTGGCCGAGGGAGTCGTGCATGCGGGCGGCGATCCTGGCGCGTTCCCGCAGCCGGGCGCGCTCGGCCTCGGCCGCCCGGGTGCGCTCCATGTGCTCGGCGATCTCCCAGCCGCCCCGGATCAGCCGCGCGCGCTGTTCCAGGTACCGGCCCAGCAGCCAGGGGACGAGCAGCATCGCGACCAGGCCGAGTACCAGGCCGAGCACGTCCACCAGGCCGGACAGCAGGTCGCGGGTTCCGACCCCGGCCATCACGGCGGCGCCCGTGTACAGGGTGAGGACGATCAGGGCAGCCGTCACCGCCATGGAGGCGAAGGGCCCGGGGCGGCCCGAGCGCCGCCCCGCCAGCAGGGCCAGGACCCCCAGGGAGACGAACGGGGAGAGCGGCAGGGACTCGGGCAGGGTCGCCGCCTCCGCGGTGGCGGCCGCCAGGGCGACCGCCGTCGCCGCGTCGGGCCGGCGCCGGGACAGGACCACGGCCGCGGTCAGGGCGAGGAGCAGGGCCCCCGCCTCCCACCACGGGAATCCGCCGTCGAAGCCGGAGAGCTCGGTGACGGTGAGGCCGGCGAGGGCGGCCCACAGCGCCAGGTCGGCCAGGGCGCGGCGCGGGACGGCGGAGCGGTCGGCGGGCGTGCTCATGGCTCCGAGACTAGGCCCCGCGCAGGCGGGCGGTCTCCTCCTCCAGGAGCCGGCGGGTGAGGGCGATGTAGTCCAGGACCGCGTGGCGCTCGTCCTCTCCGAGGCCGGCCATGAAGGCGGCGGTCTCCCGGCCCAGGCGCGCGTAGGCGTCGCGTTCGGCGGGGGCGGCGCCGGAGAGGGGGCGGACCAGGACGCGGCGGCGGTCGCCGGGGTCGCGGAAGCGCTCGACCAGCCCGGCGGCCTCCAGCCGGTCGACGACGGCGGTGGCGGCCCCGGCGACCACCCCCAGCCCGGCGGCGATCGCGCTCAGGGTCATCGGCCCGTCGCGGCGCACCAGGCCCAGGGCCTTGTGGTCGGTGGCGCCCACGCCCAGGCGGGCGCCGAGGGCGTCGTGGAAGAGGACGACGGCGGTGCTGAGGTCCCAGCCCGCGCGGTCGCCCGCGGGTTCCTGCGGTGCGGCGGTCACGGGCCCACCCTACCGCGATCCTTCATCGCATCGTATAGTTCAAAACAATGAACTATTCAATGAGGTGAAATGATGATCGCCGTCGCCCGCGCCGCTCTCCTGTGGGCCCTGCGCGCCTACGCCCGCCACGCCCCGCTCGTGCTGGGCCTGTCCCTGGTGCCCACGATCCAGCGGTTCGCGCTCATCGTCCCGGGCAGCCCGCTCACCGGCGGCCCGGGGATCGCCTCCGAGGCCGTCGCCCAGGGCTCCCGGCTGGTCCTGTTCGCGGCCCTGCTGTGGATCGCCGCCCGCGAGGTCCTGCCCGCGGACCGGCGGACGCCCGCCGGGGCGTGGGCCGCCTTCGCGGCCGGCATCACGCCCCGGCTCGGCCTGTTCCTCGGCCAGTTCGCCTTCCTGGCCGCGGCCTTCGCGGTCTTCGACCTGGTGCCCGACGCGGCGATCGGCCTGTGGGTGCCCGCGGCCGAACGGCCCTGGGTGACCGCGACCGTGGTCGCCGCCAAGAACCTCACCGTCATCGCCCTGACCTTCGCCTGGCTGGCCGGGCTCTTCCGCGAGTTCGCCCTGCTGGGCGAGGCCGACCGGGCGGACGGCGCCCCCGCGCCGCGGTGACCGCCCGCCCCGGGGTCCGCACCGTTCCGGCCCCGGCCTCTGTCCTGGGCGGGCGGTAGCCTGCGGCGGACCGACGATGTTCAGGAGCGCACATGGCCCGCACCGCAGACCGCCTGCCCCACCCCGAGACCCTCTGGTCCTTCGCCGCGGCCAAGGCGGCCGTCGCCGCGGGGATGGGCTCCTTCTGGCCCGAGGGGCGCCGCATCGCCGAGGACGGCTCGCTGGTCCTGGAGGACGGGGGCGGCAACTGGTGCCGGCTGGTCCGCGTCGAGGGCGGCCGGTTCCTGCTGGTCGGCTGGGACCGGTCGGGCGAGACCACCAACCCGTACCGGACGCCGACGAACCTCTTCGCCGACGCGCCGGCCTGGCTGCCCTGGGAGTGGATCGGGCGCGCCGAGGAACGGAGCGCGCTCGGGTTCGCCTACTGGTGGGACGGCCGGGAGTGGGCGCGCTCCGACTACCCCGGGGACGTGAAGGAGGACGGCGTCGGCTACCACACCGGCCCGTACCGCGACGCGGCGAGCGCGACGGAGGGGATCGGCGGCCTGCTGGAGGACGGCCACCTCACGGAGCTGGAGGAGTGGGAGGACGCGGGGCAGGAGGAGTTCGACGCCTTCCGCGCCCGCGTCGGGGAGCTCATGGAGGCCGTCGGACACCGCGCCGTGACCGGCGCGGACCTGGGGTTCCTGTCCGACATCCCCTTCGACGCCGACGCCGCGATGTCCGTGCTCCGCCGGGCCGGGGTCGCCGCCGGGACGTCGCCCGAGGCCGTCCCGGTGCCCGCCGGGACGGAGGTTCCGGCCGAGCGCCTGCGCGTCCGCAGGCTCTCCGACCGGGAGTGGTGCCTGCTCGTCGAACCCGTGATGCGGGCCTGCCGCGAGCGGGAGCGCCCCGCCCCGCCGGAGACCGGACCCCTGCGGGAGCTCTCCGACGCCCTGCGCGCCCTGGCCGCCGACCACGGCGGCGCGGTCACCTACACGGTGTCGATGGGGGAGTGGTCGGCCTCCCCGTCCCTGGCCGCCGCCGACGGCTCCCGGCTGGACGTGCCCCCGGGCCTGCCGGACTTCACGCTGCGCCGCGCCGAGGCCCACCCCGAGCACGGGCGCTGGTTCTTCCTGCGGGTCCGGGCCACTCCGGAGGCGGTGGAGGTCGACCGCGCCTACGACCACTGGCCCGAGTGGGCCGGCGAGCACTTCGCGATCGGCGGCGGCGTGCCCGTCGGCGACGTCGCCGCCGAGATGGAACGCCGCGACCCCCGCTGGCGGCCCGACTGGGTGTGGCTGCTGGACGAGGAGGTCGTGTACGACCCGCCGGCCGACCCCTTCGCCCGGCCGGAGCGCTGACGGCCCGGACCGCCGCCGTCAGCGGGGGAGGAGGCCGGAGGCCAGCACGTCGATGACCCCGGGCAGCAGGGCGTCGGCCTCCTCGGGCGCGGTGGTGGAGTTGAACGCCGCGAACCCGTGCAGGGCCGCCGCCACCGTGAACGCGACGACCTCGGGATCGCCCGCGGTGATCTCCCCGGCCCGCTGGCCCTCGGTGATGATCCCCATCATGGTGTCCAGCAGGCGCCCGACCGCCGCCGTCAGCTCCTCGGGGGCGTCGGGTTCGTGCTTGCGCGAGTACATGAGGTCGAGCAGGGCGGCGTTGCGCAGGGCGAACGACACGTACACCCGGGCCAGGGCGAGCAGTCCGTCGCGGGTGTCGCCCGGCTCCGCGGCCGCCGCGGCCAGCTGAGAGGTGAGGCGCTCGAAGCCGTTGAGCGCGAGGGCGTCGAGCAGGGCCGACTTGTCCCGGAAGTGGCGGCCGGGCGCGGCGTGGCTCACCCCGGCCTCCCGCGCGAGTTCGCGCAGGGACAGTGCGGCGGGGCCCCGCGCCGCCAGGGCGCGCTCGGCCCCCGCGAGCAGGGCGGCCCGCAGGTCGCCGTGGTGATAGGGACGATCGGTCATGGGTCCAGCATAAACGGATGTTGTCGACGCCATCATTGTTGTCATTGACAACTTTGCCGACCGGCGCCTACCGTGGGGGACATGAACAGCACACCGGTCGCACTCCCCGACCTCACCGGCACCACGGCCGTCGTCACAGGCGCCAACAGCGGCCTGGGCCTGGAGACCGCCCGCGCCCTGGCCCGCCTGGGCTCCCGTGTCGTCCTGGCCGTGCGGGACGAGGACAGGGGACGGGCCGCCGCCGCGGACATCCCCGGCGAGACCGAGGTGCGCCGCCTGGACCTGGCCGACCTGTCCTCCGTGCGCGCCTTCGCGGAGGCATGGAGCGGCGACATCCACCTCCTGATCAACAACGCCGGGATCATGGCCGTCCCCAGGGGCCGCACCGCCGACGGGTTCGAGCTGCAGTTCGGCACCAACCACCTGGGCCACTTCGCCCTCACCAACCTGCTGCTGGAGCACGTCACCGGGCGGGTGGTCACGCTCTCCTCCGGGCTGCACGCCTCGGTCCGGGGGATCCGCTTCGACGACGTGGACCTCGAACGCGGCTACACGCCCTACCGGGCCTACGGCCAGTCCAAGCTGGCCAACCTCCTGTTCACCCTGGAGCTCCAGCGCCGCCTCACCGAGGCCGGCTCGCCCGTGCTGTCGGTGGCCGCCCACCCGGGCTACGCCGCCACCAACCTCCAGAGCCACGGCGCCGGCGTGCTGTTCCGGACGCTCCTCACCCGCGTCGGGAACCGGCTGTTCGCCCAGAGCGCCGCGGTCGGGGCCCTGCCCACGGTCTACGCGGCCACCCAGGAGATCCCCCCGGCCGGGTTCGCCGGGCCGCGGGGGGCCATGCGGGGCGCGCCCGGCCTGTCCTGGCGCAGCCCGGCCGCCCGGGACGGGGCCGCCGCCCGCCGCCTGTGGGAGCTGTCGGAGGAGCGCACCGGCGTCTCCTTCCCCCTCAAGGCCTGACCGGGAACGGAACGGGGCCCGCGCCGTCGGCGCGGGCCCCAGGGCGTGTTGGGCGGATCGTGCCCGCTCCCGGCACCCGGCGCAAGCGCCGGGCCACACGAAAGCATCCACCGAACACGCCCTCGTCCGTCCTCCCGCGGGACGCCTACGGCACGAGGGTCAGCTCGTCCACCGCGGCGGCGCGCACCGCGTCCTCGCCGAACACGAACGGCATCGTCTCCCCGCGGGCCCACGGCTCCAGCTGGTCGTCGTAGTTCGGGTGGAACGCGTGCCCCGAGTTGCCGGTCAGGTGCACCCAGGTGGACGCGTCCCGGTCCGACAGGTCGACCACCATCCGCATCGACGGCACCGCGGTGATCGCGTACCCCTCCTTGTCGTCCCAGCCGGTGGCGTTGACGATCGCAGACCCGCCGGAGCTCTCCACCGGGCCCCGGTTGAACAGCCACTCGACCACCCCGATGCCCGAGGTGCCGAACGACTGGTGCGTCGCGGTCAGGGTGTGCAGGTCGCCCCAGCGCCAGTCGGCGGGGTCGTCGCCCAGCAGCTCCGTCAGCTCCTCGGCGGCGGCCTCCATCGCGGCGGCCAGCACCGCGTCGCGGCCGTCCGCCTCCTCTCCCGCCCACCAGGCGGAGCCGGGGTCCTCCAGCAGGGTGCCCACCACGTACATGCCGCGCGAGTTCCCGGTCATCTGCACCGGGTCCAGCTCGTCGAACAGCAGCGGCAGCAGGTGCCGCCAGGTCGCCTGGTAGAAGGCCGCCCCCGCCGAGTCGGGCTCGGTGTACAGGTCCCAGTCGCGCAGCAGGTCCTGCCCCTGCGCCGCGACCCCCGCCACCTCGACGTCCAGCAGGTGGGGGACGATCGCCTCGGCACCCAGGTGGTAGGAGTCCATGTGGATCTCCGACATGTCCCCGCCGGTCACGGGGCCCTCGGCCACGGCCTCCTCCAGCAGGTCGTTGATGCGCTGGGAGCGGTAGCCGTAGTCCCAGTCGTCGGTCAGGAAGTGCGGGTAGTCCGCGTCCACGCCGGACTGGTTGGCGGTGACGACGAACCCGGACTCGGGGTTGTACACGCTGGGCAGGTCCTCGAAGGGGATGTACTCCTCCCAGTCGTAGGCGGAGTCCCAGCCGGGCGCCGGGTAGCGGCCGTCGCCCTCGCCCCGGACCGGGACCGTGCCGGGCGCCTGGTAGCCGATGTTGCCCTCGTTGTCGGCGTAGACGAGGTTCTGCGCGGGGACCGAGAACCCGCTCGCGGCCCGGCGGAAGTCCTCCCAGTCGCGGGCGCGGTTCATGACGAACAGGGCGTCGGCGGTGGTCCCGGGCGACAGCGCGGTCCACTGGAGGGCCACCGCGTACCCGGCCCCCTCCTCGGCCCCCTCGACCTGCGGGTCCTCGGCGATCCCGGTCAGGTCGGCGCCCGCGGCGGTGTCGGACAGCAGCGGGCCGTGGTGGGTGGAGCGGACGGTGATCTCCACGTCCTCGCCCCCGGCGACCTTCACCGTCTCGGTGCGGGTCTCCAGCGGGCGCTCCTCACCGTCGACGATGTAGGAGTCGCCCTCGATCCGCTCGACGAACAGGTCCATCACGTCGGGGTTGAGGTTGGTGAAGCCCCAGGCGATCGACTCGTTCTGGCCGATGACCACGCCGGGCAGCCCGGAGAACCCGAACCCGGCGACGTCGAACGGGCAGGTCTCGCTCAGCTCGGTGCAGTGCAGGCCCACCTGGTGCCAGGTGGAGGGCATGGCCGCGCCCAGGTGGGGGTCGTTGGCCAGCAGGGGCAGGCCCGACTCGGTGTGCTCGCCGCCCACGACCCACGAGTTGGAGCCCAGGTCGGGGCTGCTCCGCGGGCCGAGCATCTCGGGCAGGGCCAGCGCCCCGTCGTACACGGCGCCGACGGCGGCCACGGCCTCCCCGGGCAGTTCGGGGGCGCGCCGCGCGTCCTCGGGGTCGCCCTCGGGTGCGGTGTCCAGCAGCTCGTCGGTGTCGGTGATCGGCCGGTGCTCCTCGTAGGGGTACTCGGGGTACAGCTCGGCGATCTGCTCCTCGGTGAACCCGAGGCCGAGCAGCTGCGCGCGCTCCGTCTCCTCGCGCATGTTGCCGCCCAGGTCCCAGGCCATGGCCTTGAGCCAGGCCAGGCTGTCGACCGGGTCCCACTCCTCGATGGTGTGGCCGCCGTTGAGCACGCCGAGCAGCGCGTACTCCAGGCTCGCCGCGGCCCCGTCGTTCTCCGCCAGCCAGGCGTTGACCCCGGCGGCGTAGGCGTCGAGGTAGCCCCTGGTCTCGGGCTCCAGCAGCTCGTACTCCTGCTCGGCGAC
Source organism: Nocardiopsis sp. MT53 (assembly GCF_019598965.1). Lineage (NCBI taxonomy): Bacteria > Bacillati > Actinomycetota > Actinomycetes > Streptosporangiales > Nocardiopsidaceae > Nocardiopsis > Nocardiopsis sp. MT53. The sequence goes on from NZ_CP080599.1 coordinate 2,848,120, forward strand.
GTGCCGCCAGCCCATGGTGCGCAGGTAGACGTCGGTCTCCACCTGGGCCTCGCCGAAGAGCTCGGCGGTGCGGCCGGACGTCACGTGGCGGCGGAAGTCCATCTCCCAGAACCGGTCCTGGGCGTGCACGTAGCCCTGGGCCATGAAGAGGTCGTGCGCGTCGCCGGCGTACACGTGGGGGACGCCGTACTCATCGCGCAGCACCGTGACCTCGGCGTTCAGCCCGGGGAGGGCGATCTCGCCGGAGGTCTGCGGGAACGACCTGCGCACGGTCCACACACCCAGTAGCGCGCCGACCAGGGCGAGTACCACCACAGTCGACAGAACACCCAAAAGCACACGAAAAAGGACACGCTTCCGCAATACACCCATGGCGGAACCTTAGGGTGTGGCAGGTCACAGGCTCTAGGGCCGAGCGGCCGGAGAACCCAATTGTTACCTGCGGGTAAAAGAATCCGGTCCCGTAGGCGGCGCGCCGGTGTCGGCCGGCGCCGCGAACGGGCCCCGGCCGGTCCCCGGGCCGGACGCGCACGGGGGCGGAGGGCCCGCCCCCGTGCGGGGCGGTCCTCAGGAGGGGAGGACCTCGGTCAGGCGCTCGGCCAGCAGGGGGACGCTGTAGTAGTCCATCCGGAACGACGACGGGCCCAGGGTGAAGGCGCGCTCGTCCTCCCAGGCGGGCAGGCTCTCCAGGATGGGGGCCGTCTCCAGGTAGGAGTCGAGCTCGTCGCCCTGCGGGTTCACGAACAGCAGGGTCGCGTCGCCCAGGGCGTCGGCGTTCTCGGGGGCCACGCCGACGATGTCGGTGCGCGCGCCCTGGGTGCTGTCGGCCGCCGCGTCCTCGGGCAGCTCCTGGAGGGTCAGCCCCAGGTCGGTGGCCAGGCGCCCCTGGGCGGACTCGGCGGTGAACACGTTGAACCCGTTGGGGGTGACGCTGAGGACGGCCACCGGCTGCTCGGTGGAGATCCGCGCCGCGGACTCCTCGACCAGGGCGTCGTACTCCCCGGTGATCTCCTCGAACCGGTCGGTGCGGTCCAAGGCCCGGGCGTACTGCTCGGTCAGGTCCACCCAGGAGACGTCGCCCTCGCCGTAGACGACGGTGGGCGCGATCTCGGAGAGCTTCTCGTAGGTCGCCTCGTCGACGGCGTCCGCCCCGAAGCCGTTGCCGACGATGAGGTCGGGCCCGGCGGCGGCGACCGCCTCCAGCGAGATCTCGGGGCCGGGCAGCGGTTCGACACCGCGCTCCTCGGCCACCGGGGCCCACTGGGCGAAGAAGCCGTTGTCGTCGGTGAGGGCGCTGGGGGTGGTGGTGCCGGCGGCGACCACGGGGACGTCCAGGCTCAGCAGGACCGGGGCCGCGGTGACGCTGACGGCGACCACGCTCTGGGGGTCGGCGGGGATCTCGGTCTCGCCGTAGATGTGGGTGACGGCCCGGATCTCCCCGGTGTCCGTGTCCTGCGCCCCGGCGGCTTCGGAGCCGCCCCCGGTTCCACAGGCGGTGAGGGCCATGGCCAGGGCGGCGCCGACGGCTAGGCTGTGCAGGAGCTTTACTTGCTTCATGACAAGCATATTTAGGTATGGCTATCCTAAATGTCAACTTCCGGGAAGTGAGGGACGGATGACGGCGACGTCGCCGACCGGTCAGAACGCACCCGCCGGGACCGCACCCCGCAGGCCCTCGACACGGGACGCGGGCGAGGCGCTGCTGCGCGTCGCCCACCGGGTGGAGGGACTGCTGTCCGAGCTGGCCGCGGAGCACGGGCTCACCGCGTTCCAGGCCCGCGCCCTGCGCGCGCTGCACGACGTCTCCTCCCAGGGGGCGCTGGCCAGGCAGCTGGGCTGCACCGCCTCGCGGATCTCGGTCATCACCCGGGAGCTGGAGGAGCGCGGCCTGGTGAGGAAGACCGCCTCCATCAGCGACCGGCGCATGCGGATGGCGCGGCCCACGGCGGAGGGCACCCGGATCGTCGAGGCCATCGGCGCGGGGCTCACCGCCCGGTCCCCGCTCAGCGCCCTGTCCGAGGACCGGGTCGCCGCGCTGTTCGACCTGATGTCCGAGGTGGAGGGCGTTCCTGAAGCCTGAACCCGAGTACGACCGAGGAGGGGGCCGCATGCGGACCCACACGATCCCCCCGCGCCTCAAGCGCACCGTCCGTCCCGAACGGGTGCCCACACCCTGCGCGGCGGAGGCCGCCCGGGACACCGCGGGGTTCTGGGAGTCCGTCCGGCGCACCGGCACCCCGCTGGTGGGCGAGGCCGACGCCGAGGGCCGCCGCACCGTCACCTTCCTGTGGCGGGGCGGCGACGAGCTCGCCGACGTCCTGCTGGTGGCCAACAAGATCGCCGACGCCGACTCCTACGACCACAACCGCATGGAGCGGATCCCCGGCACCGACGTCCGGCACCTCACCTACCGGATGCGCGGCGACTGGCGGGCGTCCTACACCATCGCGCCGATCCCCGCCGGCGCCGGGCCGGGCGATCCCGCCGCCCTGCCCGAGATGCTGCGCATCCGCCGCGAACGCGCCCTGGCCGTCTCCGACCCGGAGGACCGGCCGGCCGTCGCCCGCTGGTTCGCCGCCCTGGCCCACGCGGTCGCCGACCCGCTGGCCCGCGAGCAGTCGGACGGGGGCCACTCCGTGGTGTCCCTGCCCGAGGCCCCCGTCCCACCGGCCGGCGACCCCGGCGCGCCCGCGGGCCGGGTGGAGGAACGGGGGTTCGCCAGCGCCGTCCTCGGCGACAGCCGCCCCGTGTGGGTGCACGAACCCGCCCGCAGGCCCCCCGGCGGCCGCCCCTGGCCCGTCGCCCTGCTGCTGGACGGCCGGGACTGGCACGCGGACCTGCCCCGGGTCCTGGACGGGCTCGTCCACGCCGGGACCCTGCCGCCGATGCTCACCGTCATGGTGGACTCCCTGGGCTTCGCCTCCCGCAGCGAGCAGCTGGCCTGCTCGGACGACTTCGTCCGCGCCCTGGGCGGCGAACTCCTGCCCTGGCTGGGCGAGCGGTACCGGATCACCGCCGACCCCCGGCGCACCCTCGTCGCCGGGCAGAGCCTGGGCGGGCTCACCGCGATGCACGCCGCCCTCACCGACCCCGACCGGTTCGGCCGGGTGGCCTCCCAGTCGGGCTCGTTCTGGTGGCCCAACGTGGCGGTGGCCGGAGGGGAGAGCGAGCGCACCACCGCCCGGGTCGCCGTCGCCGACCGCCTCCCGGACCGCGTCCACCTCTCCGCGGGCACCCACGAGTGGTCCCTGCTCGACCCCAACCGGCGGCTGCGCGACGCCCTGGCCGCCCGCGCCGCGGACCTGGGCGGCGACCCGGGCGCCGTGCTGCTGGAGGAGTACCACGGCGGACACGACCGCGCCTGCTGGCGGGCCGGGCTGCCGGCCGCCCTGGCCTTCGCCACCGGCGACTGGGAGCGCTGACCGGTCAGAGGCGGGCGCCCGCCTGGGCCGCCTCGCGGCGCAGGCGCGCCACCACCTCGGCGGCCGGGTCGTCGGTGGCCCGCCGGAAGCCGGTCCCGGCCCACAGCGCCATGCCGCCCGTGTCGGAGGCCCGCGCCGCGGCCGCCCGCAGCGGCCGGGTCATGTGGTGCAGCTCCGGGTAGGCGTACGGGGCCTTGGGGTGCTCGATGATGAACCGGTTGACCAGGCCGCGCGCGGGACGCCCGGTGAACGCCCAGGTCAGGGTGGTCTCGGTGAAGTCGGGGTCGATCAGCGCCAGCTTGTGGGCGGGCTGGGCCCCGCTCTCGGGGCAGCGCAGGAACGCCGTGCCCAGCTGCACCGCCGCCGCGCCCGCCTCCAGCACCGCGGCGGCCTCGCCGCCCGTCATGATCCCGCCCGCGCCGATCACCGGGACCTCGACGGCCCCGGCCAGCGCCGCCACCAGCTCCGCGGTCGGCAGTTCGCCGCCGCGCGTCGGGTCGAACGCGGCCCGGTGCCCGCCGGCCTCCGCCCCCTGAGCGCACAGGCCGTCGGCGCCGCGGGCCACCGCCAGCAGCGCCTCGTCCACCGAGGTGACGGTGACGACCACCGCGGACCCGGCCTCCTGGAGGCGGCGCAGCACGTTGCCGTCGGGGCAGCCGAACGTGAAGCCCACGACCGGGACGCCCAGCCGCTCCAGGAGGTCGATCTTGGCCTCCCATGCGTCGTCGTCGTGGACCGGCTCGCCCGGGGCCGTCCCGTGGCGTTCGGCCTCGGCGCCCAGCTCCTCGCGGTAGTCCCGCACCGCGGCGGGGTCGCCGGCGGGCCCGGGCACGAACACGTTCACCCCGAACGCCGCCACCCCGAGCCCGCGCACCCGGGCGACCTGCTCCTCCACCTGCTCCGGCGCCAGGTACCCGGCGGCCAGGAACCCCAGGCCCCCGGCCCGGGCCACCGCGTCCACCAGCTCCGGAGTGGAGGCCCCGCCCGCCATGGGCGCCTGGACGAGCGGCCGTTCCCGCAACAGATCCGACAGATGGCTCATGATCCCCCCGCTCTTCCGACCACGTACACGGGCAGGGTAGACGACGCCGCGGCGGGGGACCGGGGCCGGACGGTCATTCCGCGGGTTCGGACTCCTGCGCCCGTGCTCCCTCCCGAGGGTCGAAGAAACGGCGCGATTCGGGAAAGGCGTACGCCAGCGGTATCACCGCCAGGGAGCCGGCCGCGGAAACCGCCAGAACGGCGACCATCGCGGATTCCAGTCCCCACACATCCCACGCCCATCCGAAAACGGCGTACGTCGCACCGATCACGGCCAATCCGAGGAACGACATCACCGAGAAAAGCGTATTCCGCGCCTCGTCGCTGTACATGAGGTGCTCCCACGCCACGAACAGCGCCTGGGCCAGCCCGAGCAGGAATTCGGCCAGCACCAGCCCCACGAGCAGCGGCAGCGCGCCCCAGGCCACCAGGAACAGCGGAACGGCGGTGGCGACCGCCGACGCCGGGGCCCACAGGTGCGGGTTGCGCGGGTCGACGAAGCGGGAGCAGGCCGCCCCCAGCGCCAGGGCCAGGGTCATGCCGAGCAGGACCAGGCCGTTGAACCGGACGTCGCCCCCGTACTCCCGCGCCACCAGGGGCTGCCAGCAGATGACCAGCACCACCTTGGCCGGGGTCGAGCACAGGACCAGGGCGACCAGCGGCACGTAGCGCCGCCCCGCCAGGGCCGCCACCGACTCCCGGAGCAGCCCGGCGACCGAGACGTCCGGCCGTCCGGGGGAGCGCGGGAAGACCAGCGGCGCCACCGCCCCCAGGCCCACCAGCAGCACGCCCGCGGCCAGGATGAGCAGGTCGGCGGAGAGCCAGGTCCCGGCGACCAGCACCGAGGCGGCGCCCGCGACCCCGCCCAGCCGCGAGGAGACCTGCCCCCACCGGGTCAGCCGGGCGACCCGGGCGGTCCGGTCGCGGTCGCCGACCCGGTTGACCACCAGCGCGGTCAGGGTGCCGGTGTGCAGGTGGAAGCCCACCGACCACAGCACCGATCCGACCATGGTCGGGAGCAGTTCGTCGGCCCAGCCGAACAGGGCGAAACCCGCTCCCCAGACCACCAGGCCCAGCGACAGCAGCCGCCGGTGGCCGTAGCGGTCGCCCAGCGCCCCGCTGGGCGCCTCCGCCGCCAGCCCGAACAGGGTGCCCGCGGCGACCATGGCCCCCAGCATCCCGGGGTCGAGGCCGCGGCCGAGCAGAACGGTGATGAAAACCGCGCCGAAAGCGAAGTCCGCGGTGGTCGCGGCCAGGGAGAAAAGGGCGTATCGGCGGAGCAGGGGCGGTCGTGGGGGCGGTTCTCCCGAGTCCACACGGGTCCTTTCCGGAGGCGCGGTGCGCGCGGAAAAGGAAAAGGCCGTCGAGGGGCTTTCGATTCCGCGGCGGGCGTCCACGCTAGCACGCGGGAATTTCTCCGGACCATGGATTTTCGGGTGCCGCGCGGTCGGTCCGGGGCGGCGCGTGGAACAGCGGCGGGGACCGCGGCCGGGGGCCGTCCGGCCGTCCCGGCGCGGGGGGCGCGGCGACCCCCGGCGCGCGAATGTGCCGGAGGACACCGGGGGCGGCCGGGACTCCGCCCGGCGGGCCCGGATACGCTCGGCGCGACAGCGAAACCGCAGGAGGATGACCACATGACAGCGACCGCCGTCGTCACCGGTGCCAGCAGCGGTATCGGCGCCGCCACCGCCCGGGGCCTGGCCGCCCGGGGGTACGACGTGGTGCTCGTGGCCCGCCGCGCCGACCGCGTCGAGGAGCTGGCCGCCGAACTCGTCAAGGAGGGGCACAGCGCCCGCGCGTACGTCCTCGACGTCACCGACCGCGACGCCGTGGACGCCTTCGCCGCCGGGCTGCCCTCCTGCGACGTCCTGGTGAACAACGCGGGCGGCGCCATCGGGACCGAGACCGTCGCCGCCGCCGACCCCGCCGACTGGCGCGCCATGTACGAGGTCAACGTGCTCGGTGTGCTCAACATGACCCAGGCCCTGCTGCCGAAGCTCATCGGGAGCGGCGCGGGCACCGTCCTGGTGGTCAGCTCCGTGGCCGGACACGTCGTCTACGAGGGCGGCGGCGGATACGTCGCCGCCAAGCACGGCGCCCACACGCTGGCCGCCACCCTGCGCCTGGAGCTGTGCGGGCAGCCCGTCCGGGTCCTGGAGATCGCCCCGGGCATGGTCAAGACCGAGGAGTTCTCCCTCAACCGGCTGCGCGGCGACGCCGACGCGGCGGAGGCCGTCTACGAGGGCGTGCCCGACCCGCTCAGCGCGGAGGACGTCGCCGACACCATCGTGTGGGCGGTCACCCGGCCGCCGCACGTCAACATCGACCTGATGGTGGTCCGCCCGCGGGCCCAGGCCGCCCAGCACAAGGTCCACCGGGTGAAGCGGGAGGGCTGACCCGGCCCCGTACACGGCGGCGCCCGCCGCGCAGGACCCTGCGCGGCGGGCGCCGCCGTGAGCGTTCCGGGGTTCAGGCGTCCAGTTCGGAGGCCAGCAGCTCGGCCAGGGAGTCCAGGGCGGCGTCGGCGCCCTCGCCCTCGGCGGCGATGGTCACCTCGTCTCCGTGCCCGACCCCCAGGGTCATCACGGCGAGCAGGCTGCCCGCGTTCACCGGGTCCTTGCCCGCCGCGGCGACGGTCACGGGCAGGCCGGTGGCGGTGGCCGCCTGGACGAAGAGGGTGGCGGGTCGCGCGTGCAGTCCTTGGGCGGAACCGACGGCTACGGTGCGCTGGGGCATCTGCTGCTCCTTGTGAGGGGTGGACGGACCGGTCAGGGCCGGTCGGCGAGCGAGTCGAGGGGCCGGGAGGGGTCGGGTTCGGACACCACCTCGACGGCGTCCGGCTCGACGTCGTCGGGGGCGGGGATGGTCGTTCCGGGCAGGGACACCGCCGCGGTCCCCCAGGCCACCGCGTTGCGCAGGCGGTCGACCGGGGAGTCGGCGGGGGTGAGGAACCCGGCGAGGGCGCAGTCGCCCGCGCCCACGGTGCTGCGGGTGCGGACCCGGGGGCCGCGCGCCCACCACGTGTGTTCGGGCCCCACGAGTATGGCACCGTGCCCGCCCAGGGTCACGAGGGCGGAGCCGTTGCCGTGGGAGAGGAGCTCCCGGGCGGCGGCGGCGACCTCGCCGACGGTGGCGGGGGTGCGCCCGGTCAGCTCCGACAGCTCTTCCAGGTTGGGCTTGGCCAGGCCGATCGACCCCGCGCGCACCGCTGCCTCCAGGGGTTTGCCGGAGGTGTCCAGGGCCAGGGGCACCCCGTACCCGGCGGCCAGCCCGGCCACCCGCACGTAGAAGTCCTCGCCCGCGCCCGCCGGCAGGCTTCCGCTGGCCACGATCCATTCCGGGCGCTGCGCCAGCTCGTCCTCCAGGACGGCCAGCAGGGTGTCGGCCTCGGAGGGGGAGAGGGTGGGGCCCGGGGCGTTGACCTTGGTGGTGGTGCCGTCGGCCTCGGTGATCGCGATGTTGGCGCGGGTCTCGCCCTCGATGGGGACGGTGAGCCGCGGCAGGTCGCCGAGCAGGGCGGTGAGTTCGGCACCGCCGCCCCCGCCGACCGGGAGGATCGCACGCGTTTCCACGCCGGCCAGGTGCAGGGCCCGGGCGACGTTGACGCCCTTTCCGCCCGCCTGGGCGCGTGTGGCGTCGACCCGCAGGACCTCGCCCCGGATGAGGCGGTCCACCTCCAGGGTGTGGTCCACGCTCGGGTTGGGGGTGAGGGTCAGGATCATGGGAGCTCTTTTCGCGGTCGCTGCGCCCGGCCCGGTCCGGATGTTGGACTGCCTTTGATTATGTGTGTTCGTCTGCGTGTGTCAACACGGTTGTCCTCTGGTTTCCGGTTCGATGACCGGCTCCGGGGCGTGGCCGCCGAGGGTGCCGAGGCGTGCGGCCAGTGGCGATAGGGGTTCCGTGTCCTGGCGGCGGTGGCCGGATGTGGTCGTGGGGCCTTACTGGGATATTGGAGGAAGGTACCCCTTGTGTGTCCCAGGCAACACGATTAAACTCACCGAAAACCACACCGAAACACAGGTGATCCAACATGTACGCGGAAGAGCGCCAGCAGGCGATCCTCGAACGCGCCCGCCGGGACGGCCGGGTCGACGTGACGGGGCTCGCCGCGGAGTTCGACGTCACCTACGAGACCATCCGGCGGGACCTCACGGCGCTGGAGCGCCACGGGGTCCTGCGGCGGGTCCACGGCGGCGCGATCCCCGTCGAGCGCCTGGGCTTCGAGCCCGCGCTCAACGTGCGCGACTCCGTGATGACCCAGGAGAAGGAGCGGATCGCCAAGGCCGCGATCGAAGAACTCCCGGAGGAGGGGGCGATCCTCCTCGACGCGGGGTCCACCATCGGACGCCTCGCCGAGCAGCTGCCCGCCGACCGGGAACTCACCGTCGTCACCAACTCCCTCTCCATCGCCCTCACCCTCACCACGCGCACCAACATCAACCTGATGTTCCTCGGCGGCCGCCTGCGCACCCGGACGCAGGCCACCGTCGACGCGTGGGCCCTGAGGTCGCTGGCCGAGTCCTTCGTGGACGTCGCCTTCATGGCCACCAACGGCATCTCCGTCGAACGCGGGCTCACCACGCCCGACCCGGCGGAGGCCGAGGTGAAGCGCTCCATGATCGCCTCGGCCCGGCGCGCCGTCCTCCTCGCCGACCACACCAAGGTCGGCAACGACCACTTCGCCCGATTCGCCTCCGTCGAGGACCTGGACCTGGTCATCACCGACCAGGGTCTCGCCGGGGGCCTCGCCGACGAACTGGAGGCCGCCGGACCCTCGGTCCGGGTGGTCTGACCAGGACCGGCGCCCGTCCGACCGAGGTGCGCGGCCCCTCCCGCCGCACCTCCCCGTCCAGCCGGCCGGGCGCCCCGCCCACACCACACCACCGCAGGCGCGGCCCAGGCCCGCCGCACCTCCCAGGAGGTCCCCCAACATGTCCACCGAACAGCGGCAGAGCACGGCGCTCGCCTCGGCCCGGTCCGGAGTCCAGCGCTTCGGCGGGTTCCTCTCGGGCATGGTCATGCCCAACATCGGCGCGTTCATCGCCTGGGGCCTGATCACCGCCCTGTTCATCCCCACCGGCTGGTGGCCCAACGAGTACCTGGGCCAGCTGGTGGATCCGATGATCAAGTTCCTGCTCCCGCTGCTCATCGCCTACACCGGCGGCACCATGGTGCACGGCCAGCGCGGCGGTGTCGTCGGCGCGGCGGCCACCATGGGCGTGATCGTCTCCGCGGACATCCCGATGTTCCTGGGCGCGATGATCATGGGCCCGCTCGCCGCGTACCTCATGAAGCAGGCCGACAAGCTGATCCAGCCGCGCATCAAGGCCGGCTTCGAGATGCTCGTCAACAACTTCAGCGCGGGCATCCTCGCCGCCCTCCTCGCGGTGGTGGGCGCCTACGCCGTCGGCCCCGTCGTGGGCCGCATCGCCGACGCGCTCGGCGCCGGGGTGCAGTTCCTCATCGACAACAGCCTGCTGCCGCTCGTCTCGGTGATCGTCGAGCCCGCGAAGGTGCTGTTCCTCAACAACGCCATCAACCACGGCGTGTTCACCCCGCTGGGCACCGCCCGCTCCGCCGCCGACGGCAGCGCGATCGAGTTCCTCATCGAGACCAACCCCGGCCCCGGCCTGGGCATCCTCATCGCCTGCATGCTCTTCGGCCCGCGGATCAGCCGCGCCACCGCGCCCGGCGCGATCATCATCCACTTCTTCGGTGGAATTCACGAGATCTACTTCCCGTACATCCTCGCGCAGCCCAAGCTGATCCTGGCCGCCATCGCCGGCGGGATGTCGGGTGTGGCCACCTTCATGGTGATGGACGCGGGCCTGATCTCGGCGGCCTCCCCGGGCAGCATCATCGCCCTGATGGCCGTCACCCCGCCCGGCGGGCACCTGTCCGTCCTGGCCGGCGTCATCGTCGCCACCGCGGTGTCCTTCGTGGTCGCCTCGCTCCTGCTCGGCTTCGGCCGGGCCGAGCGCAAGGCCGCCCGCGAGGAGGCCGCCGCCCAGAAGAACTCCGCGAGCACTGAGGAGAACGTCGCATGAGCAGCATCAAGGGTTCCGATGTCAAGAAGGTCGTCGTGGCCTGCGACGCCGGGATGGGCAGCAGCGTCCTGCTGACCACCCAGCTCAGGGGCAGCCTGGGCAAGTACGGGGTGTCCGTCGAGCACGCCCCCGTGGACCGCATCCCCGAGGACGCCGACCTGGTCCTGACCCAGGAGGGCCTGGCCGCCCGCGCCCGCACCCGTGTTCCGGGCACCGTGGTCAAGGGTTTCCGGATGTTCCTGGGCGACCCCGTCTTCACCGAGGTCGAGAGCGCCATCAGGGACGGTGGCACCCTTGCCGACTGAACCCGCCCGGCTGGTCCTGACCGAGGACGCCGTCCGACTGGGCCGCACCGCGAAGGACCGGGCCGACGTCATCGACCAGTGCGGGGAACTGCTCCTGGAACTCGGCGCGGTCGACCCCGGCTACCTGCCCGCCATGCACGAGCGCGAGGCGTCGGTGTCCACCTTCCTCGGGGAGGGGGTCGCCATCCCGCACGGGACCGACCCGTCCCGGGTCCACGTCAAGAGGACCGGGCTGGCCGTGATCCAGTTCCCCGAGGGGGTCGACTGGGGCGGGTCCACCGTCCACGTCGCCATCGGCATCGCCGCGACCGGTGAGGAGCACCTGGGCATCCTCACCGCCCTGGCCGGGGTCCTGACCGACCCCGAGAAGGCCGCCCGGCTGCGCGGGGCCACCGACCCCGCCGACGTCGTCGGGCTCCTCGACCCGCCCGCCGCGGACGGCTGACCCGGCGGGCCGCCGGGGCCCGGCCGTCCTCCCCGCCCGTCCGACCACTCCCCGGACGGGCGGGGACCGTCCGTCCCACCGGCCGCCCGCCGCCCACCACCCGGACGCCCACGGCGCGGCGTCCCCGCTCACCGAAACCCACCGGTGCGGTCGTTCCCGCGCGGACGACCCCGTGCCGGACCGCATCCTGAAAGGCCGAACATGCTCGTCGCCCGCTTCTACGCACCCGGTGACCTCCGCCTCGAACAGGCACCTGAGCCCACCGCAGGACCCGGGCAGCTCAAGATCGCCGTCGTCAACTGCTCCACCTGCGGTACCGACGTCAAGATCTTCCGCCACGGGCACCACCACATCGACCCGCCCCGGGTCATCGGCCACGAGATCGCCGGCCGCGTCGTCGAGGTCGGCGACGGGGTGGAGGGCTGGGCCGAGGGCGACCGGGTCCAGATCATCGCCGCCATCCCGTGCGGCACCTGCGCCGAGTGCGGCGACGGCCGGTTCACCGTGTGCTCGCGCCAGCAGTCCATGGGCTACCACTACGACGGCGGCTTCGCCGAGTACATGGTCGTCCCCGAGGCGGTGCTGGCCGTCGACGGCGTCAACCGCATCCCCGAGGGCCTGGACTACGCCGAGGCCTCCGTCGCCGAACCGCTCGCCTGCGTCCTCAACGGCCAGGAGATCGCCGGGGTCGGCGAGGGCGACACCGTCGTGGTCATGGGCGCCGGGCCCATCGGCTGCCTGCACGTCCGCCTGGCCCGCGCCAAGGGCGCGAAGAAGGTGTACCTGGTGGACGTCAACCGGGGCCGCCTGGACATGTCCGCGCGGATCGTCGGGCCCGACGCCGCCATCTGCGGCGAGGAGGTCGACGCGGTGGAGGAGGTGCTGCGCCTGACCGACGGCCGCGGCGCGGACGTGGTCATCACCGCCGCCGCCTCCGGCCGCGCCCAGGAGGACGCCCTGAAGATGGTCGCCCGCAGCGGCCGGATCAGCTTCTTCGGCGGGCTGCCCAAGGACAACCCGATCATCTCCCTGGACTCCAACCTCGTCCACTACCGGGAGATCTCCATCTTCGGCGCCAACGGCTCCAGCCCCGAGCACAACAAGCGCGCCCTGGAGCTCATCGCCTCCGGCGCCGTGCCCGTCGCCGACCTGATCACCGAGCGGATGGCGCTGTCCGACGTGCACAAGGCCATCGAGACCGTGGCCGCCGGGACCGCCATCAAGGTGACCATCCAGCCCTGACCCGTCCACAGGCCGGGAGTAGGGGCTACCGAGATCGGCCCCGCTGGGGTTCCCTGTTAGGGGGACCCCTCCCGGCCCGCCCCGGCCCACCCACTCACCGACCCACGGAGCGACCATGGCGCACACCCGATCCCTCTCCTCCCTCGGCGGCATCCCGGCGGCGCCGGGCGCGGCGGTCGGCCCGGTGGCGCGCATGGCGCCCCCGCCGCGCCTGCCCGACCACCGCCCCGCGGCGGGGGACCCCGGCGCCGAGGCGGAGGCCGCCCGCGCGTCCCTGGAGGAGGTGGCGGCCGGGCTCGACGCCCAGGCCGCCGGCCTCGGCGGAGAGGCCGCGGCGGTGCTCGGCGCCCAGGCCCTGATGGCCCGCGACCCCGAGCTGGCCCGCCGGGTCGGCGAGCGGGCCGCCGCGGGCGACCCGGCCGCCTGGGCGGTGCACGCCGCCTGCGAGACCTACCGCGACCTGCTCAAGGCCGCCGGCGGCTACCTCGCCGAGCGCGCCGCCGACCTCGCCGACATCCGCGACCGGGCGGTGGCCCTGCTGCTGGGGCTGCCCATGCCGGGCCTGCCGGACCCGGGCGTCCCGCACGTGCTGGTCGCCGACGACCTCGCCCCCGCCGACACCGTCCACCTGGACCCGGCCAGGGTCCTGGGGATCGTCACCCGGTACGGCGGGCCCACCAGCCACACCGTCATCCTCTCCCGCTCGCTGGGCATCCCGGCGGTGGTCGGCTGCGGGGGAGCCGACACCCTCGCCGACGGCACGGTGGTGGCGGTCGACGGCGACACGGGCTCCGTGGTCGCCGACCCGGACGAGGCCCTCGTGCAGCGGGTGCGCCGGCGCGCCGAGCAGCGGCGCGCCCTGGCGGAGTCGGCCACCGGGCCGGGGGCCACCGCCGACGGGGTGTCCGTCCCGCTGCTGCTCAACATCGGGGAGGGGGACCCGGAGTCGGCCGCCGCCCACGACAGCGAGGGGGTGGGGCTGCTGCGCACCGAGTTCCTGTTCCTGGACCGCACCGAGCCGCCCACCCGCGAGGAGCAGACCGCCTCCTACATCCGGCTGTTCTCGGCCTTCTCCGGGCGCCCGATCACCGTGCGCACCCTGGACGCGGGCTCGGACAAGCCGCTGGCCTTCGTCCCGATGGGCGCGGAGGACAACCCGGCTCTCGGGGTGCGCGGCTACCGCACCGCCCGGATGCACCGCGAGCTGCTGGTGGACCAGCTCGCCGCCATCGCGGCGGCGACCAAGGAGACCGGGGCCGACGTCCGGGTGATGGCGCCGATGGTGTCCACGCCCAGGGAGGCGGGGGAGTTCGCCGACCTCGCCCGCGCCCAGGGGGTGACCCGGGTGGGGGTGATGATCGAGGTCCCCGCCGCGGCGCTGCTCGCCGACCGGCTGCTGTACGAGGTGGACTTCGTGTCCATCGGCACCAACGACCTCGCCCAGTACACGATGGCCGTCGACCGCACCCTGGGCTCGCTGCCGGACCTGCTGGACCCGTGGCAGCCGGCGCTGCTGTCCCTGATCGGCACCGTGGGCAAGGCGGGCGACCACCTGGGCGTCCCGGTGGGCGTGTGCGGTGAGGCCGCCGCCGACCCGCTGCTGGCCCTGGTCCTGGTGGGCCTGGGGGCGACGAGCCTGTCGATGTCGGCCCCCGCCCTGCCGGGGGTGCGCCACGCCCTGGCCGGCCACAGCCTGGACGAGTGCCGCCGCCTGGCCCACCTCGCCCTGGCGGCCGCGGGGGCGGGCCAGGCCCGTGAGGCCGTCCGGTCGGCCGCCCGCACCGAGACGCCGTGACCGCCGCTGCGGCGGGGGAGCGGGCCCCGTCGCAGCGGCCGGACGCTGTGGCCGTGCCCCCGCCGCAGCCCCGCCCCCCGCGCCCGGACGCCGGACCGCTCCGGCGGTCGTGTCGGCGGCCTCCGCCCGGGGCGGTGTCCCGGGGCCGGACCGCACCACGGCCCGTTCCGGTGAACGTGCCTGCCGCCTCTGCCCGGGGCGGTGGTCCGGTCGTGCCGTGGTGAACAGGGCGCCGGGGACGTTCCCCCGGGGCCGGACTGCACCACGGCCCGTTCCGGCCGCCTCCGCCCGGGTGGGCGCGCGGTGGTGAGGAGGGCTCCGGCAACGGGCCACCGGGGGCGTGTCCCGGACGCCGGACCGCTCCGGCCTCTCCGCGCGGGGAGGAGTCCCGGGGGCGGACCCTGCCGCGCGCCGTTCCGGCCGCGGAGCCCCCACCGCCCCCGATGGGCGGTGGACCCCGATCGTCGCGGTGGTGCGACCCGGCCGTGGGACCGGCCCGGGGCACCGGCCGCGACCCGGGGCGCCGTTCGCCTGACCGGGCGGCGCCCCCGCGGCGGGGGCGGCCTGGAAACCGCTCCCGCCGCCTCTGATCAGCGGTTCGGCGGGGAACGGCGGGCCGGATGGGAGTATCAGGAGAACCAATAGTCCGGGGGGAAATGGTACTCGGTTCCCTGTGTCGAGGGTTACACCCTGTTTTTGGGTGTATACGCGTTTTGTATCCTGCGTAACACCAGCCCCAGCGACAACTTTATACGGGAGCGAATCCGCATGCTCGACACGGACATACGTCTGGAATGGTTCGTATCCTTCCTGGCCGTGATCGACACCGGGAGTTTCGTCGCCGCAGCCGAGTCCACCCGGCGGTCCCAGCCCCGGGTGAGTCAGCACGTGGCGGCACTGGAACGGGAGATCGGACAACCCCTCTTCGACCGAAAGAAGCGCCCGGTCCGGCTCACCGAGGCGGGCGCGGCCCTGGCCGTGCAGGCCCGCAACGTCCTCCACGCCCTGGAGGAGGCGGAGTCGGCGATGGCGCCCTGGCGCGGCGGCGCCCTGGGCATCGTCTCGCTGGGCTCCTACCCCAGTGTCAGCGCGGCCTTCGTCCCCGACCTGCTGCGCGACCTGGCCGACCGTGAGCCCGACATCAGGGTGATCCTGTCCGAGCGCGCCACCCTGGAGCTGGACGAGGCCCTCATCGCCGGCGACGTCGACCTCTACCTGCGGCCCATGCTCCCCCGGCCCGCCTCGGAGTCCGTCAACTGCCTGCCCCTGTGGCGCGAGCCCCTGGTGGTCGTGCACGCCGAGGGCCACCCGCTGGACCTGGTCCCCGACCCCGTCCCGCTGGACGAGGTGGCCGCGCACCCCATCGTCTCGATCGGCCGCCTGGACGCCCCGGAGACCTCCGAGTTCGAGACCTACCAGGTGTTCCGCGACCACGGGCTGGCCATAGAGCCGGTCCAGGCCACCAACCAGCCCCAGACGCTGGTGTCCCTGGTCGCCCGGGGGATCGGCGTCGGCGTCACCAACTGGCTGGCGGCCCACACGGCCGACACCACCGGGGTCCGGGTGCGGTCGCTGGCCGGGGCGCCCGAGCGCGGCGTGGCCGTGTGCTGGGACTCCACCCGGCCCCTCACCCCCGCCGCGCGGATCGTCCTGAAGGAGATCTCGGAGAGGAAGGTTCCCGAGGGAACCATTCGTATCCCGAATAAAGCGGGTGTCCGGCGCGAGGTCCCCAGGCCCCGCTGAGCCCCTCTCCGCAGGTCCGCGCCGTCAGTATTCGGCTTGCTGATATCCCCATAAGGGAATTGCTCTTAACGGTCCCCCCGATATCTCGGTACGGTCGTGGGCGACGGCGCGAGGAGGATTCGCCAGGTCACCACCCTGACCCGCCCCCCGCACCTAAACCCACCCCGTCCCTTCCCCGACCCCCTGCGTTCCGGCCCTGTCGCGTTCTCCGAGCCGGGCGACCTCCCCAGGTCCCCCGCCCGTTCGCGGACGCGTCGTCCCCGTGCGCCCGCGCGAGGGTGTTCGGTCGAGCGAACCGGAAGTTGTCCCATGCCCCGACCCCTTCTTGCCCCCCTCGCCCTCGCGAGCACGCTCGTCCTACTGGCCACGGCCTGCTCCGGAGGATCCACCGTCGACGACGCGGTGGAGGGCGCGGCCGAGCCCGTCAGCGGCTCGCTGAACGCCGGCTACGTCTCGGCCATCGACCAGATCGGCCTCCCCGTCGGCACCGAACTCGGCCTGTTCGAGGAGCAGGGCCTCGACGTCACGCTCGCCGACCCGTTCCCCACCGGCGTGGACGCCATCAACGCCCTGTCCGCGGGGGAGGTCGACATCATCCAGGTCGGCGTCCCCGCCCTGGCCGCCGCCCAGGAGGGCGTGGAGCTGGCCCTGGTCGGCAACTACACCGGCTCCGCGGTCCAGCGCAGCGTGGACGAGACGGCCGCGATGGTCGCCGTCGAGGACTCCGGCATCGACCCCGAGGACCTGAGCACCCTCGAGGGCGCCACGATCGCCACCACCTTCGGTTCCATCAACCACCTGTACCTGCTGGGCCTCCTCAAGGACCTGCGGATCGACGTGGAGGACGTGGAACTGGTCAACACCGCCCCGCCGGACATGCCGGTCGCCCTGGAGACCGGCGGCGCGGACGCCGCGGTCATCTGGGACCCCTGGCCGATCACCATCCAGGACCAGGTCGAGGGCACCTACGAGGTGGTCCGCGGCGGCGGCTACATCCCCTTCATCGGGTACATCGTCACCACCCCGCAGTACCTGGAGGAGAACCCGGAGCTGGTCGAGGCCTTCCTCACCGGCCGCGCCGCCGCCGACCAGTGGATCCGGGAGAACCCCGAGGACGCCGCGGACTCCGCCTCCCGGTGGCTGACCGGCACCGACCCCGAGGTCGCCCTGGCCGCCATGGAGTACAACGTCGAGCAGCTCGACGCCCGCTTCTCCTCCTGCAACTACCTGGCGATGGACACCGTCGCCCTCCTGCTGGAGGAGCAGGAGGCCCTGGAGTACGCCTTCGACATCAACGAGCTGTTCGTCCCGGGCCCGATCCTGTCGGTGGAGGAGAAGAACCCGGAGCTCTTCTCCGACCTGGCCGAGGTGCCCACCGACGCCCGCATCGAGGCCGACTACACGTTCATCCGCGAGGTAGCGCAGAACTCGTGCGCGGTATGAGCGAAACCCCCGTCCGGGGCACCGCCCCGGCGGCGCCCCGTCCCGGTGCGGCCGTTCCACGCCGCGGCCGCACCGGGTCGTGGGCCGCGGACCTCGCCTGGTTCGTGGTCCCGCTGGCGGTCCTGGTGGCCCTGTGGGCGGCGGCCGTCGCCGCCACCGGGGTCCCCCCGCGGGTCTTCCCCCAGGTCACGGATGTGGCCCGGGCCCTGTGGGACATGGCCGTCAGCGGCGAGCTGGCCCGGCACCTGGGCGCCAGCCTCTACCGGGTCATGGTGGGCTCGGTGATCGCCGTCGCCACCGCCCTGCCCTTCGGGATCGCCCTGGGCGCCAGCCGCGCCCTGTCGGCGTTCTTCTCGCCGCTGCTGCGGTTCTCGGTGGCGCTGGCGGGCATCGCCTGGATCCCCATCGCCACCCTGTGGCTGGGCTACGGCGACGGCGCGGTGATCTTCATCGTCTGGAACGCGATGTTCTTCGCGCTCGCCTACAACACCATGCTGGGCGTGCGCCGCATCCCGACCTCGCTGCTGCGCTCGGCCCGCTCCCTGGGGGCGGGTCCGTGGCGGCTCTTCTGGGAGGTGCTGCTGCCCGGGGCGATGCCCAGCGTCATCTCGGGCCTGCGCATCGGCCTGGGCTACGGCTGGCGCGGCCTGGTCGCGGCGGAGATCATCGCGACCCACGCCGGCCTGGGCTACACGCTCTTCCTGGCCCAGACCTCGTTCTCGACCGACGTCATCATCGCCGCGATGGTGATCATCGGCGTCCTGTGGCTCTGCACGGACCGGCTGCTGCTCGCCCCGCTCGAACGGCGCACGGTCCGGCGCTGGGGCATGACCTCCGGGGAGGGGTGATGGCGGTGCGCTCCGCCGAACGCACGCGGCCGCCGGGTCCCGGCCGGCCCGCCCGCGCCCCGGCCCCGCCGCTGAGGCGGCTGTGGCTGCGGCTGACCCGCAGCCCGGTCTTCCGCACGCTGGGGCCCTTCGTCCCCGTGGTCGCCCTGTGGTGGCTGATCGCGGAGCTGGAGGTGTTCCCGCCCGCGTTCTTCGTCGGCCCCGACAGGGTGGTCGCCGAGTTCGCCGAGCTGCTCCGCAAGGGCGTGCTGCCCGGCTACCTGTCCGACTCGCTGGAGCGCCTGGGCTACGGCGCCGGGTTCGGCCTGCTCATCGGCATCCCCATGGGGTTCCTGACGGCGCTGTCCCTGCGGGTGCGCAAGGCGCTGTGGCCGGTCCTGCTGTTCTTCCAGGCGATCGCCGACATCGCCTGGCTGCCGATCGTCATCGTCTGGTTCGGGTTCAGCCTGACCTCGGTCACGTTCGTCATCGTCTACACGGTCGTGTTCCCGCTCATGCTCGCCGTGGTCTCCGGGGTCGAGCAGGTGCCCCGGGAGCTGGTGCTGGCGGCCCGCTCGCTGGGCGCCGGACGCCTGCGGGTGTTCTGGGAGGTGACCGTGCCGGGCGCGCTGCCGTCCATCGCCACCGGTGTGCGCACCGGGCTGGGCTACGGGTGGCGGGCGCTGGTGGCCGCCGAGATCATCGTCGGCACCAGCGGAATCGGGTTCATGATGTTCGACGCCCGCCGGGTAGGGGACGTGAGCCAGGTCTTCCTCGGCATGGTCGTGCTGGGGATCCTCTGGTACATGCTCGACGCCCTCATCCTGGCGCCGTTCGAGAAGGCCACCGTGGAACGGTGGGGATTGGTGCGCGGCATGGAGGACGACGGATGACCGCCCTGGTGATCGACCACCTGGAGAAGACCTACACCGACGCCTACACCGGGGACGAGGTCGTGGCCATCGGCGACGTCTCCTTCTCGGTGTCCGAGGGCGAGTTCGTGTCCGTCCTGGGCCCCAGCGGCTGCGGCAAGACCACCGTCCTGAACACGGTCGCCGGGTTCGTCCGGCCCACCTCGGGAACGGTGTCCGTGGCCGGGAACCCGGTCACCGGACCGGGCCCCGACCGGGGCGTCGTCTTCCAGAACCACGCCCTGTTCCCGTGGAAGACCGTGCTCGGCAACGTGGTCTTCGGCCTGCGCATGAAGGGCATGTCCCGGCGCGAGCGCGAGGAGCGCGGCCGCGAGCACCTGGCCCTGGTCGGCCTCGAGGGCTTCGAGCGCCGCTACCCGCACGAGCTGTCCGGCGGCATGCGCCAGCGCCTCGGGGTTGCCCGGGTGCTGGCCACCGAGCCCGCCGTGATGCTCATGGACGAGCCGTTCGCCAGCATCGACGCCCAGACCCGGCGCCGCCTCCAGGAGGACCTCACCCGGATCTTCGAGTCCCGCCGCCCCACGGTGTTCTTCGTGACCCACGACATCGACGAGGCGGTGTTCCTCTCCGACCGGATCGTCGTCCTGTCGGGGCGGCCCAGCACGGTCCGGGAGATCGTCGACGTCGAGCTGCCCCGGCCCCGGTCCTGGGACGCGGCCGTGGACGACCCGGGGTTCCGTGCCACCGTCGCCCACGTCAACGGCCTGCTGGCCGAGGGCGAGGCGGCCGATGTGGAGTAGAGCGGCGGCCTCGCCCACCCTGCGCCGGATCGCCGTCCTCGTCCTGGCGGTCCTGCTCTACCAGGGCTGGCTCACCTTCCAGGCGGTCGGCAAGGCCGAGCCCGGGCTGGGCGACAGCCCCGACGAGCGCGGCCGCTTCCCGGTGGACGTGGTCCTGGGCTTCCCGCCCGAGCGGTACCACATCCTGCGGTTGCAGGACCACGGCCGGATCGCCGGGACCGACGGCACCACCGTCCACCTGCGCGGGGTGTCCCCCGCCGGGGTGGACGCCCTGGCCCGCGAGTACTGGATCGACGCGCTCGCCATTCCCGAGGAGGAGCGTTGACCCCCGACGCCCCCCACCACCCCCGAGAGGAGCCCATGGCCGAGAACCCCTCCCCGGCCGTCGTCGTGGTCGGCGGGACCAGCGGCATCGGGGCGGCCGTCGCCGCCCGGTTCGCCGCCCGCGGCCACCGGGTCGCGGCCTGCGGTCTGCGCGCCGCCGACGCACCGGCCGACCTGCGCGGGAACGCCGAGGTCACCGAGCTCGACGTCACCGCGCCCGGTGCGATCGAGGAGTACCTGGCGGCCTTCGCCGAGGTCTCGGTGCTGGTCAACGCGGTCGGCGTGATCCGCCGCCGCGAGGAGTTCGACCCGGCCGTGTTCGCCAGGGTCATCGAGGTCAACCTCGTCTCGGTCATGCGGGCCTGCACCGCTGCACGGCCCGCCCTGGCCGCGGCGGGCGGCAGCGTCGTCAACGTCGCCTCGATGCTGAGCTTCTTCGGCGGCCCCCTGGTGCCCGGCTACACCGCCAGCAAGGGCGGCGTCGCCCAGCTCACCCGCTCCCTGGCCGTGGCCTGGGCGGCCGACGGCATCCGGGTCAACGCCGTCGCGCCGGGGTGGATCAGCACCGACCTGACCGGCGGCATCCGCACCGACCCCGCCGCCGAGGCCCGGATCCTGGACCGCACGCCCATGGGCCGCTGGGGGACCCCCGCCGAGGTCGCGGGCGCGGTGGAGTTCCTGTGCGGGCCCGACGCCGGGTTCATCACCGGCATCGTCCTGCCCGTCGACGGCGGCTACCTGGCCGCCTGACCCCCTTCAGAGAAAGGCGCAGCCGTGCCCGACAACTCTCCCGTCATCTCCCAGTCCGTCGGCATCCCCGACGAGATCGCGGTCGCCGCGGTCCCGGAGGACCCGCGCGTATGGGTGCCGCAGGCGCCCAACGTGTGGTTCCGGCCGCTGATGCTCAACACCGTCACCGGGCAGTGGTGCAACCTGCTCAAGGTCACCGCCTCGGGGATCGTCTCCCGCCACCGCCACCCCGGCGCCGTGTTCGGGTACGTCATCGAGGGCCGCTGGCACTACTACGAGCACGACTGGGTGGCCGAGGCCGGGCACTTCGTCTACGAGCCGCCCGGCGAGATCCACACCCTGGCGGTCCCGGAGGACTGCGACCACATGGTCACCTTCTTCAACATCACCGGCGCGATGGTCTACGTCGACGAGAACGGTGCCCAGACCGGGTACGAGGACGTCTTCACCAAGATCGAGATGGCCCGCGCCCACTACGCCTCGGTGGGGCTGGACGGCTATCTGGAGCCGTTCATCCGTTGAGCCGGGGGCGGTCCGGGGGCGGGTGGGATCCCCCCGGGCCGAGGACCGGTTCCGGGGTGGTGGGATCCCCCGGAGCCGGTCATCTCCGCATGCCCGGAGTGAGCGCGTACACCGCCGCGCACGCGGCCGCGCACAGCAGTCCGCCCACGGCCATCGCGGCCCCCGCGCCCAGCAGCGGGGCGACCAGCCCGGCGCGGAAGTTCCCCAGGTCGGGGCCGGCCACACCGACCGCCTGCTCCAGGGCGCTCACACGGCCGCGGACGCTCTCGGGGACGGAGGCCTGCACGAGGGTGCCCCGGCTCACCACCGACCAGGTGTCGGCGGCGCCCGCCACCGCCAGTGAGGCCAGCAGCACCGCCAGGTGTCCGCTGAGCCCGGCACAGGCCAGGGCCAGGCCCCACACGCACGCGCTCACGGCCATCGCCGTACCGGGGCGGCCGTACCGGGTGACGGCCCCGCTGAACGCCAGCCCCGCCACACCGCCCACCGCGACGGCGCTGCCGAACAGGCCCAGGGTGGCCGGGTCGCCGCCGAACCTCTCCTGGTTGATCGCGGGGAACAGCGCCACCGGCATCGCCAGCACGGTGGCGGCCAGGTCCGTCAACAGGGCTCCGCGCACCGGCGGTGTCCGCACCGCGTACCGCAGCCCCTCGGCCATCGCCCCGAACCCCCGCGAGCGGCCCGCGGGAGGGACCGACAGCCCGCGCAGCCCGTACAGGGAGGCCGCGCTGCCCGCGATGTTGACCAGGAAGCACACTTCGCCCCCCGCCGCCGAGGCGAGCAGCCCGGCCAGGGCGGGTCCCGCGAGCATCCCCAGCTGGAGGGCCAGGCCGTTCAGGGCGATCGCGGGGGCGATGAGCCGGTCGCCGACCAGGGCGGGGACCATGGCCTGGCGCGCGGAGCGGCCCACTGCCAGGAGGACGGCGTTCAACCCCATCATCGCCAGGACCGCCGCCGCGGACCCCAGGTACGCGGCCGTCGCCAGGGCCACCGCCGCCGCGCACTGCGCGACGAGCGCGGCCCGGGCCAGCCGGGCGCGGTCGACGGTGTCGATGAACGCCATCCCGACGGGCACGGCCACGAACCACGCCACCGCGCCCACCAGGCCCAGCGCGCCCACCATCACCGTCGAGCGGGTCAGCTCCCACAGTGTGAAGGTCGCGGCGAACATCGTGAACTGGAGGGTCAGCGACGCGAGGGACGACCCGATCCAGAACCGGCGGAAGGGCGGTGCCTCCCGCAGCGGCGTCACGTCCAGCAGGAACCTCATCGCGGCGCCGAGGTGAGGCCGGGGGAGGCCAGGGGGGAGGGCATGCGCTCATCGTAGGAGCCCGCGCCGCCCCCCGGAAGGCGCTGCTAGCCTTTCCCGGCCGCCGGCGCCCGGTCGGCGGACCATCCTCCCACCCGATGGGGAATCGCCCGTGCGCGAACCCGTCCCGGTGGTCGAGCCGGGGCCGCTCACGACGGGGGCCGGGAGCCCCCTGTTCGGCCGGGGCGCCGCCTTCGACCCGCGCGTGTGGAAGCCGGTGGACCACACCGTCCTGGACAGCGGCGCGCTGTTCCCCACCTACGACCGGGCCTGACGCGCGGCGGTCCCCGCCCCCGGACCCCGGGCGGATCCGGTTTCCTCATTTCTCTTTATCCAGAGTGTTGACGAAGTCGTGTGACGTGGGCAACGTGGAGCACGTCGGCCAGGGACGTGACCGAGGAGGTCCACCGTGCACGATGACCGCAAGCTGACCGAGGCGCGCCTGGAGAGGGTCCTGCGCGAACGCGTATGGCCCGCCGTCCACAGCCCGCACGTCCCCCTGGAGGTCTCCCGCTGGGACGCCCCCGGGGAGCCCGTCCCCGCCCACGAGGGCATCAGCGCCCCCCACACCCCCGCCGCCGCGGGCGACGCCTGGGGTCCCGCCTGGGGCACCACCTGGTTCCGCCTCCGGGGCCGCGTACCGCGGGGGTGGGCGGGCCGCACCGTCGAGGCCGTCATCGACCTCGGGTTCGACTCGGCCATGCCCGGCTTCCAGGCCGAGGGCCTGGTCCACCGCCCCGACGGGACGGTGGTCAAGGGCCTCAACCCCCGCAACGCCTGGGTCCGCCTCCCCGCCGCCGAGACCGAGGTCGACCTCCACGTGGAGGCCGCCGCCAACCCCGTCATCATGGGGAACCCGCCCTTCCAGCCCACCGGCCTGGGCACCGCCCCCGCCGGACCCGACGGCCCGCCCCTGTACCGGCTGGCCCGCGCCGACCTGGCCGTCTTCCAGGAGCAGGTGTGGGACCTGGCCATGGACCTCGACGTCGTCGGCGGCGTCATGCGCGAACTCGACCCCGGCGACCCCCGCCGCTGGGAGCTGCTGCGGGCCGCCGAACGCGCCCTCGACCTGCTCGACCTCCAGGACGTCCCCGGCACCGCCGGGCGCGCCCGCGAGGCCCTGGCGGGGGTGCTGTCCTCCCCGGCCGCGCCCGCCGCCCACCGGCTCTCCGCGGTGGGCCACGCCCACATCGACTCCGCCTGGCTGTGGCCGCTGCGCGAGACCCGGCGCAAGGTCGTCCGCACCGCCGCCAACGTCGTGGACCTCATGGACGGGCACCCCGAGCTGGTCTTCGCCATGTCGCAGGCCCAGCAGTGGGCGTGGCTCCAGGAGCACCGCCCCGACGTGTTCGCGCGGGCGGTACAGGCCGCGAAGGAGGGCCGGTTCGTGCCGGTGGGCGGCATGTGGGTGGAGTCCGACACCAACATGCCGGGCTCGGAGGCCCTGGCCCGCCAGTTCGTGTACGGCAAGCGGTTCTTCCGCGACGAGCTGGGCATCGACACCCGGGAGGTGTGGCTGCCCGACTCCTTCGGCTACTCCGCGGCGCTGCCCCAGCTCATCCGCCTGTCGGGTTCGCGCTGGTTCCTCACCCAGAAGATCTCCTGGAGCCGGACCAACACCTTCCCGCACCACACGTTCCGCTGGGAGGGCCTGGACGGCACCCGGGTCTTCACCCACTTCCCGCCGGTGGACACCTACAACTCCGAGCTGACCGGCCACGAGCTCGCCCACGCCACCCGCAACTTCCGGGAGAAGGGCCGCGCCACCCTCTCCCTGGTCCCGTTCGGGCACGGCGACGGCGGCGGCGGCCCCACCCGCGAGATGCTGGGGCGGGCCGCCCGGCTGGCCGACCTGGAGGGCTCCGCGCGGGTGGAGATCCGGCGCCCGGACGCGTTCTTCGCCGAGGCGGAGGCCGAGTACCCGGACGCCCCGGTGTGGTGGGGCGAGCTGTACCTGGAGTTCCACCGCGGCACCTACACCAGCCAGGCCCGGACCAAACAGGGCAACCGCCGCTGCGAGCACCTGCTGCGCGAGGCCGAGCTGTGGTGGACCACCGCGGCGGTGCGCCGCGGCGCCGACTACCCGCACGAGGCGCTGGACCGGATCTGGCGCACCGTGCTGCTCAACCAGTTCCACGACATCCTGCCGGGCAGCTCCATCGCCTGGGTGCACCGGGAGGCCGCCGAGACCTACGCGGAGGCCGAGGCCGAGCTCGGCGAGCTCATCGACCGGGCCCAGCGCCTGCTGGTCGGCCCGGGCGACGACGTGATCGAGTTCAACGCCGCCCCGCACGACCGCGACGGCGTCCCGGCGCTGGGCGCCGGGCCCCGGGTCGCCCCCGCGGGACGGACCGCCGTCACGGCCTCCGACGGCGGGTACCTGCTGGACAACGGCCTGCTCGCCGTGCGGGTGGACGACCGCGGCCTGGTCACCTCCGTGGTGGACGCGCGGACCGGCCGGGAGGCGCTGGCGGGACCGGCCAACCTGCTCCAGCTCCACCAGGACCTGCCCAACCAGTGGGACGCCTGGGACGTGGACTCCTTCTACCGCAACACCGTCACCGACCTCACCGGAGTGGACGGCATCGAGCCCGTCGACGCGGGCCTGCGGATCTCCCGCTCCTTCGGCGCCTCCTCGGTCGTGCAGACCCTCACCCTGGCCCCCGGCTCCCGGAGGCTGGACGTGGACACGGTCGTGGACTGGCACGAGAGGGAGAAGTTCCTCAAGGCCGCCTTCCCGCTCGACGTGCGCGCCGAGTCCTCCGCCTCGGAGATCCAGTTCGGGCACGTGCGCCGGCCCACCCACACCAACACGTCCTGGGACGCCGCCCGGTTCGAGATCTGCGCCCACCGCTGGGTGCACGTGGCGGAGCCGGGCCACGGGGCGGCGCTGGTCAACGACTCCACCTACGGCCACGACGTCACCCGCGACGTGCGCGTGGACGGCGGCACCACCACGACGGTCCGGCTGTCGCTGCTGCGCGCGCCCCGCTTCCCCGACCCCGACACCGACCAGGGCGAGCACCGGTTCCGGTACGCCCTGGTGCCGGGGGCGACGGTGGCGGACGCGGTCCGCGAGGGGTACCGGCTGAACCTCCCGCCGCGCGAGGTCGGCGGTTCCGGCACGGTGGAGCCGCTGGTGCGGGTGGAGGGCGGGGGCGTGGCCGTGGAGTCGGTCAAGCCCGCCGACGACCGCTCCGGCGACGTGGTGGTCCGCCTGTACGAGTCCCTGGGCGCCCGCACGCGCGCGGACGTGCGCTTCGGGTTCCCCGTGTCGCGGGTGCGCGCGGTGAACCTGCTGGAGGAGGAGTACGAGGGCGCCCCGGAACTGGAGCCGGGGGAGGGGGGAGTGGCGTTCCCGCTGCGCCCCTTCCAGATCGTCACCCTGCGGCTCACCCGCTGAGCCCTCCGCACGCGCGCGGGGCGCCCCGGGGAACCGCCGGGGCGCCCCGCCCGTGCGGGCTCAGCCCTTCATGGCGCCGCCCAGGGCGAACCGGCCGCCCATGGCCCGGGACACCGCGACGTACAGCGCCACCACCGGCAGCGTGTACAGCAGCGAGTACGCCGCCAGCTCCCCGTAGCGCACCGACCCGTACTGCCCGAAGAACGTGAACACCCGCACCGCCGCGGGCATCTTGTCCGGGCTGGTCAGCAGGATGAACGGCACGAAGAAGTTCCCCCACGTGCTCACCAGCGTGAAGATCCCGACCACCGCCAGCCCCGGGGCGAGCAGCGGCGCCACCAGGTAGCGGATGGACTGCCAGGTGGACGCCCCGTCGACCCAGGCGGCCTCCTCCAGGGCGATGGGGATGCCGTCGATGAAGTTCTTGGTCAGCCAGATCCCGAACGGCAGCGTACTGGCGGCCAGGAACAGGGTGGTGGCCGGCAGCGAGTTCAGCAGCCCCGCGTTCACGAACAGCCCGTACACCGGCACCATGATCGCCGTGATCGGCAGGCCGGTGGCGAACAGCACCGTGTACAGGAACGGCCGCTTGAACCGCAGCGTGTACCGCGACAGCGGGTACGCCGCCAGCACCGAGCAGAACGCGGTGATGACCGCCGCCCCGCCGCAGGTCAGCACGCTGTTCCAGAGCGGACGGTAGACGATCTCGGGTGTGAGGACGGCCCGGAAGTTGTCCAGCGTGGGCACGCCCGGCAGTCCCGCCCGCAGCGTGGCCTCCCCGTCCACCGACGCGAACAGCATCCACAGCAGCGGCAGCAGGAACAGCAGTGCCAGCACCGCCAGGATCAGGTGCACCAGCACCGCACCGGCGGCCCTGCCGGGCGAGGCGACCGGGGCGACCCGCCGGCGCGGCCGCCCCGGGGCGCCCGGACGCGGTCTCGGAGCGGTCATGCCTGTTCCTCCCTGCTGAGCATCCGCACGTAGACGACCGAGAACAGCCCGGCGACCACCAGCAGCGCCAGCGCGATCGCCGTGCCGTACCCCAGGTCGCCCAGGGACAGGGCCTCCCGGTACATCAGCAGCGGCAGGGTCGTGCTGCGCGAGCCGGGACCGCCCGCGGTCATCACGTAGACGAGCGTGAACACCTGCACGGTCTGGAGGGTGATCAGCAGCAGCGTGGTGGCGATCGTGCGCCGCAGCAGCGGCAGGACCACGTACCAAAGCACCTGGGGGCCCGACGCCCCGTCCACGCGGGCCGCCTCCTCCAGGTCGCGCGGCACCTCCGACAGCCCGGCCCCGTAGGTCATCATCGAGAAGGCGGTGCCCTTCCAGACGTTGGCCAGGACCACCGCCAGCAGCGGCGCGGTGAACAGCCAGTTCTGCGCACCGATCCCGACGGAGCCGAGCAGCGCGTTGAGGGTGCCCTCGCGTTCGAGGAACGCGTACCACACGAACCCCGCCACCACCTCGGGCACCACCCACGCGCCCACCACCACCGTGCCCACGGCGCCGCGCACGGCCCCGTGCCGGTTGCGCAGCAGCAGCGCCAGCGCCAGGCCCAGCACGGTCTGGCCCAGGATCGAACCCAGCAGGAACAGGGCGGTGAGCAACGTCGCCGCCCGGAACCCGGGGTCCCGCAGCAGCCGCTCGAAGTTGTCCAACCCCACGAACCGGGTGTCCGCGGCCTGCGCCCCCGTCAGTGCCTCGTTGGTGAACGAGGCCCACACCGTCCACAGGATGGGGCCGGCGAAGAACGCCAGCAGCAGGAACAGCGCGGGGGCCATCGGGATCACCCAGCGGGCGGCCCCGCCCCGGGCGCGGCCGGAGCGGCGCGCCGGGGACGGGACCCGGGGCGCCCGGCCGGGGGCCCGGGTCGTCGACACGGTCCCCACGGCTCAGGAACCGCTCGTGACGTTGTCGGGGCCGACGATGCCCTCCACCTCCTGGGCGTAGAGCGCGGCGGCCTCCTCGGGCGTGGCCTCGCCGAGCATCACCGCCTCCATCGCCTCCTGGACCGCGATGGAGACGCGCGGGTACTCGCTGTAGGCCGGGCGGAACCCGGTGATGTCCACCAGCGCCGCGAACTCCTCGGCCATGGGCGCGTTCTCCAGGAACGCGGGGTCCTCGGCGACGTCGGTGCGGACCGGGATCTGGCCGCCCTCGACCGCGAACTTGACCGCGTTCTCCTGGGACAGGGCGTAGGTCATGACCTCCCAGGCCAGCTCCGGGTCGGTGGCCCGGCTGCCCATCGACAGCGCCCAGCCCCCGGACATGCTGGTCGCCCCGGCGCCCTGCCCGTTCTGCGTGGGCATGGGGGTGAACGCCATGACGTCCTCCCAGCCGTCCCAGGGCCGGTTGGCCTCGGGGATCCACGACTGGGTGGCCCAGGAGCCCTCCAGGCTGATCGCCAGCTCGCCGGCGGGGAAGCGCTCCTCGTTGTTGACGGTGCCGACGTTGGTGTCCAGGGCGTCCTGCACGTCCAGGCCCAGGCCCTCGTCGAACACGGTCTGCACGAACCCCAGGGAGTCGGTGAACCCCCGGCTGCCGGTGACCCACTTCTGCGACCGGTCGTCGAAGAGGGCGTCCTCGGTGCCCGAGAGCAGCATCTGGAAGCCCTGGAGGGACGCCGCCTCCCCGGCGGGCGTGCCGGAGTAGACGTTGAGCGGGGTGACCTCGTCGCCGAACTCGGCCTTGACCGCGCGGGCGGCGTCCAGCACCTCGTCCCAGGTGGCGGGCTCCCAGGGTGTCTCGACGCCCGCCTGCTCCAGGAGTTCGGTGTTGTACCAGAGCCCGCGGACGTCGGTGCCGAGCATGACGCCGTACCGCTCCCCGGAGAGGGAGGTCACGGCCTGCGCCTCCTGGGTGCTGAACTGTTCCGCGTCCTCCCAGGAGTCGAAGTACTCGTCCAGCGGCATCAGGTACCCGGCGTCGGCGTCCTGGTTGATGGTGAAGGAGTCCTGGTAGATGAGGTCCGGCGCCTCGCTCGCGGAGCCGTTCATGAGGTTGACCTGGGTCTGGTAGTCCTCGGCGGGCGCCTCGACGGCCTGGAGTTCGACGGTGACACCGGGGTTGTCCGCCTCGAACTCCTCCTTCACCTTGCGCATCAGCGAATCCATCGCGATGAAGGTGCCGAACTTCTGGTAGGCGATGCGGACGGTGTTCTCGTCCCTGTCGGCGGCGCCTCCGCCGCAGCCGGTGGCGACGAGCGCCAGCGCGACGGCCGCGGCCGTCGCGGCCGCCGCTCTCGTGGTGTGGGGTCCGGTTCCTTTCATCGTGCGCTCCTGGGGCGATGAGGTGGGGGAACGGTCGACCTTGCCTTTGCGGTGCCTTGCTGCGGAGTGATGTAGGACACATCATTACTCAAAAGCTTGGATAAAGACAATGGGGTAAGTCGGTGCTTCCAGGGCGGTTACGCTCATGTGGGACCACGAAACCGGAGGGGAGAGGCCCATGGGCACCAACCTGGCCTGGCTCGGCGGGCTCAACCAGAGCCGCGTGCTCGACGCCGTGCGCTCCGCCGACGGGATCAGCCGCGTCGAACTGGCCGCGCAGACCGGGCTGACCGCCCAGACCGTCTCCAACATCGTCCGCCGCCTGCTGGAGGACGGCCTGGTCCGCGAGGACGGCCGGGCCACCTCGCGCGGCGGCAAGCGCGCCACCGTGCTGCGGCTCAACGCCGACGCCTACTACGCCGTCGGCATGCACATCGACCCCGCCTCCACCACCCTCGTCGTCACCGACCTGGCCGGGCACGTGGTCGCCCGCACCCGGCGGCGGACCCCCTCCTCCCAGGGGCCCGGCCGGGTCATCGACGCCCTGTGCCGTTCGGTGCGCGCCATCGTCGAGGAGGCGCCCGCGCCCGACCGCATCCTCGGCCTGGGCGTGGCCACCCCCGGGCCCATCGACACCTCCGGCGCCGTCACCCCGCCCCACCTGCCCGGCTGGCGGTCGGTACCGCTGCGGGAGGTGCTGGAGGAGGGCACCGGGCTCACCACCGTCCTGGACAACGACGCCACCGCCGCCACCATCGGCGAACGCTGGGCGGGCGCCGAGCGGCGCTCGTCCGACATGGCGTTCGTGTACGTGGGCACCGGAGTGGGCGGCGGGTTCGTCCTGGACGGGCGCGTGTACCGGGGCGGCAGCGGCAACGCCGCCGAGATCGGACACCTGGTGGTCGACCCCCGCGGGCCCGAGTGCCCCTGCGGGAGCCGCGGCTGCCTGGAGACCTACCTGGCCCCGCACGCCGTCGCCGCCGAGGCCGCCCGCCGCCGCGGTGAGGACGCCGCATCCTACGAACGCGGGCAGGCGCGCACCGTCGCCGCCTACCGCCGGGTGTGCCGCGAGGCCCGCTCGGGCGACCCGGTCGCGCTGGAGGTCATCGGCGAGGCGGGGCGGCGGCTGGGCGACGCGGGGACGGCGCTGCTCAACATCATCGACGTGCCGCTGCTGGTGCTGGGCGGATGGGGCGTCCCGCACGTCGGCGGCCTCTACCGGGAGGCGCTGTCCGGGGCCATCGCCGAGCGCACCCTGGCCCGGGGCGTGCGCCGGGTGCGGGTGGAGACCTCGGTCATCGGCGAGGACGCGGGCGCCATCGGGGCGGCCTCGCTGGTGCTGCACTCGTCGTACTCGCCGACGGTCGGGGGCGTGTGAGCGCGGGCCCCGGCCGGGCCCGCCGGCCGGGGCCCGCCCGCGGGGAGCGGGCCGCGCTCACCCGGTGAGGTCGGTGTACCTCTCCCCGGCGGCGGCCCTGAGCCCCTCCCTGGCCTCGGCGAGCCGACGGGCGGCGACGGTCCCCGTGTGCGACATCAGGCCGAAGAGGGGGATGGAGACGCTCCCGTCCTCCCGCTCCTTCCCCGGGAGCCCCTCGGGCATCCGCGCGCCGGGGACGGGCCGGAATTCGAGTTCCCCATTGCGTTTCAGGCCGACCCGCTCCACCGCGTTCCAGGGGATGGCGTGGGCCGACCCCATCGAGGAGCCGCTCCAGTGGACGACGGTCATCCCGTCGGGGTCCAGGGTCAGCGCCTCGCGCCCGCTCGCCCACCACGACAGCAGCGTGAACGCGACCGCCGACCCGGCCACGGTCAGCACGACCCACCTGTTCGTGTAGAACCCCAGCAGGGTGTCCGGGGAGACGAAGAACAGGGAGAGCAGGGAGAGCAGGCCCGCGGGGACGAGCACCAGCAGCCACAGCAGGACGGTCACTTCGACGCACGTGACGAGGTGCTCCCACCGCGTGGAGTCGTAGGTCCTGCGCCAGTCCGGGGGGAGGAGGGCGGCGGGGGCGGCCACCGGCTCCGCCGGGGCGGGCTCCGCGACGTTGCCGGCTGCCGGGGCACGGTCGGCCCCGAGAGCCTCCGGGGCCCGCGCGGCCCCGTGGTCCGCCGTGCCGACGGTCTCCGGAGCCCGGGTGCCGCCGGTCACGGCCGCCTCCGGCGCTCGCTGTTCCGGGACCCGCGCGGCCACCGCGTCCGGGGCCGGGGCCGGCGCCTCCGGGACGGCGGAGGCCGCGCGCTCCAGGACCGAGGCGATGGAGGGCCGGGCGGCGGGGTCCTTGGCCAGGCAGTCCGCGACCAGGCCGACCAGCTCGTCCGGCACCCCCGACAGGTCCGGCTCCCCGTGCACGATCCGGTACACCAGGGCGGCGATCTCCCCGCCGCGGAAGGGCGACCGCCCGGTGGCCGCGAACACCAGCACGCACCCCAGCGCGAACACGTCCGTCGCCGGGCCCGGGACCTCGCCGCGGATCTGCTCCGGGGCCATGAACGCGGGGGTGCCCATGATCCCCGTCGAGGTCATGCCGTCCCCGGAGTCCAGCGCCCGCGCGATGCCGAAGTCGATCAGCCGGGGGCCGTCCCCGCCCATGATCACGTTGCCGGGCTTGAGGTCCCGGTGCACGATCCCCTGTTCGTGCACGGCCGCCAGCCCCTCGGCCAGCCCGGCGGCCAGGGACAGCACCTCGGCGGCGGGCAGGGGGCCGCCGCCGTGCACCGCCTCCGACAGCGACGGCCCGGGAACGTACGCGGTGACCAGCCAGGGCGGGTCGGCGGCGGGGTCGGCGTCCACCACCTGCGCCGTGTAGAAGCCGCCCACCCGGCGGGCCGCCTCCACCTCCCGGGCGAAGCGGCGGCGGAAGCCCTCGTCCCCGGCCAGCTCCGGCCGCACCACCTTCACCGCGACCGTCCGGCCGCCGGGGGATCTGCCCAGGTAGACCCGTCCCATACCGCCGCCGCCCAGGACGCCTTCGAGGCGGTAGCGGCCGACGGTGCGGGGGTCGTCGGGGAGCAGGGGGTCGATCACGGGTCTGTTCCTTCCGGTGCTCTGCCGGTCCTCACCGTGCTTCGGAATCCTCGCAGACGGCGGTGGTTCTGAGAACACGGGCCTTTCCGGCCGGAACGGAAAAGCGCGTGCGCGGACGGCCGGGCCCGGGTTAGCGTCGCGCCCATGAGCGATGCGAACGGAGCACGGACCGGACCGAAGCCGAACCACTTCGACACCGATGTCGCCGAACACTACGACACCCCCGGCGAGGGCATGTTCGCCCCCGACAAGGTCGACCCGGCGGTCGACCTGCTGGCCGGACTGGCGGGGGAGGGGCGGGCCCTGGAGTTCGCCGTCGGGACCGGGCGCATCGCGCTGCCGCTGGCCGCGCGCGGCGTTCCGGTGCACGGCATCGACCTGTCCCCGGCCATGGTGGAACAGATGCGCGCCAAGCCGGGCGGCGGGGACATCGACGTGGTCATCGGGGACTTCGCCACCACCCGGGTCCCGGGGGAGTTCTCGCTGGTCTACCTGGTCTTCAACACCATCAACAACGTGACCACGCAGGACGAGCAGGTGGAGTGCTTCGTCAACGCGGCCGCGCACCTGGGGCGGGGCGGGCGGTTCGTGGTGGAGGTGGGGGTGCCGGAGCTGCGCAGGCTCCCCAAGGGCCAGAACATGGTGCCGTTCCACGCGGGCGAGGAGGAGTGGGCGTTCGACCTGTACGAGCCCGCGACGCAGCTGTTCAGCTCCAACTACGTGTCGGTCGCGGACGGCAGGGGGAGCCTGCGGTCCGTCCCGTTCCGGTACGTGTGGCCGGCGGAGCTGGACCTGATGGCGCGGATCGCGGGGATGCGGCTGGTGGAGCGCTGGCAGGACTGGGACCGCACGCCCTTCGGGGACGAGAGCGAGAAGCACGTGTCGGTCTGGGAGAAGGTGCTGGACTGACGCCTCCGGGGGCGGGCGGCGGGACGACGGCCCCGGACCGGGGCCGGAACCGGCCAGGGGTCGGGGACGTCCGGGTATGGTCCGCGACCCTGTGTCTCCGTTAGGGTGCGGTGCGTGCTCGGGCCGAGGCGCCTCGGTTCCGTACCGGGCACGGACCGGACCCCGCCCCCGTCCGCGGTCGCTGTTCCGGAACAGCCGAACGATGGAGGTCCGATGCCCGACCCCGCCGCCCTCGCCGCGCACGCCATGCCGCCCGTGGTGCACGCCGTACGGACCTACGGTCCGGGGGCTCCGGACGCGGACCCCGCGCACCACCCGGGGGTGCGGCTCCTCGCCCTCCTCGCCTCCCACCAACGGTTCGGGCCGGGGATCCGCGGCGCCGTCGCGGAGCTCGCAGCGGCGCCCGCCGACCCGGCCCGCCTGAGCGCGTTGAACGCCCGGATCGCCGAAGCCCTGGCCGGGGACGCCGGGCTGGCGGCCGGGGCCGCGGCCGTGCCGCTGCCGTCCGCCGCCCCGCCGGGGGCGTGGGGGCCGCCGGCCGGAACCCCGGCGCGGCCCGCCCCGGCGTCGGGGCGTGTGGGGGGAATGGCGATCGGCGCCGCGGTCCTGGGCGGACTCGGGTTCCTGCTGGTGCCGATCCCCTTCGCGATCGTCCTGTCCGCCATCGTCCTGACCCGGGCCCTGCGGCGCCCGGCGGCGGACGCCGCCGACCCCTCCGGCGCCGCGCCCCCGACCGGAACGGCACCGGGAGGCCCGGGAGCCGGCCCCGTCGGCGGCCCGCCCCCGGCGGGCGAGTTCCCGGGGGCCGCCGCGGCCGGAGGACCGCCTCCCCGGGGGACGGCCCGGCAGCGGGCGCCGCGGGCGGGCCGGTCGAGGCCGGGGCGTTCCCCGGGCAGGCCCCCGCCTCACCGGCGGGCTCGGCCGCCCCCGAGCTGGCTGTCCGCCGCGACCGGAGCGCCCGGCTCCCCGGCCGGGGTGTCCGACGCCGGAGCGGTCCCCCCGCCCGGCGCCGCCCCGTCGCCGGCCGGATCGCCCGGTGGCGGTGCGGCACCGCCCGCCGGCCGGCCCGGCTCCCCCGCCGAGTCCGAGGGCGGCCCAGCGCATGGCCAGGACCCCCTCGCGGACCCCCCGGGAACCCCGGGGAACGCCCCGTTCGAGGACCGGACCCGGTCCGCGTCCGCCGAGGCCCAGGGCTCCCCGGCACCGGCCGACGCGCCCGCGGAACCGGCGGCGCACACGGCCGGCGCCCCGCCGGCCACGGAGGCGGCCACCGCGGGCCCGAGCCCCGCGGGCGCCTCACCGGGTGCCGGTGCGCAGCCGCACGCGGCGCCCGCTTCCCTGCAGTCGCACGCGGCACCGGCCTCCCCGCAGCCGCACGCGGCGCCCGCCGACCCCGGGACGGGCGCGGGTGCCCGCACGGCCGGGCCCTCCGGGGCGGAGCCGCCGCCGGGCGGCCCCCTCCCCCGTCCGGCGGCGGGGGCGTCCCGGCGGCCGCGGGGGCGGGCGCCGCGGCCGGGGGGACGGCGGTCGTCCAGATCGTCCTGGCGATCCTCGCCCTCGTCCTCTCCGGGGTGTGGGGGCTGGGGTGGACGGGCGTCGCCGTCGTCGCCGCGAACTACGAGGAGCCCACCTACGCCGCCACCTGCGAGCCGCCGCCCGGGTACGCCAACGCGTGCACGCTGGAGCCGGGGGACTGCTTCATGCTGCCCTCGTTCGAGGAGGAGTTCCCGGAGGTGGAGCTGACCTCCTGCGACGAGTCCCACGACGCCCAGGCGATCGGCGCCTTCACCGCGCCCGCGGGGGACTGGCCGGGTATGGCCGGGTTCGCCTCGGCCAGCGAGACCGAGTGTTCGCCCATCGCCGACCGCAACGTCGACGCCTCCCTGATGTCGCCCTCGGACCAGCTCGGCTTCATCGCCCCCAACCGCGCCTCCTGGGACTTCGGCGTCGACCACGTCACCTGCATCGTCTTCACGGAGGACGCCTCGTGGACCTCGTCCGTCCTGGTCCCGGGAGCGGACCTGTCGATCCCCACGGGGTACTGAGATGCCGGGCAGGCGCGCACGGCGCGAGCGCGAGCGCGGGCGTGCGCGCGAGCGCTCGGAGAGGCACGCGGCGGGGCGGTGGGAGGTGCTCTTCGAGACCTCGGACCAGGCGGAGATGCGGACCTACCGGGAGCGCGAGCGGGAGGTGCTGCGGCGGTACCGGGAGGACGACCTGAGGATCGACGTCCTGTGCGGGCGGACGCGGCAGGAGACGTGGTACCGCCTGAGCGCCTTCGTGCCGGGGCGGCCGGGGGAGTGAGGCGCCCGCGCCCTCCCCGCGCGCCCGCGGGCCGCCGGCCGGGCCGGTGCGCACGGGGCGGGCCCGCGCCGAGAGGGGCGCGGGCCCGAGCGGGACGGTCGTTTCACGGGCGGGTTCAGCCGGTCTCGTCCCCGGGACGGCGGCGGCCCAGGATCAGCGCGGCGACTCCGGCGAGCGTGGCCAGGAGGCCGCCCACGGCCGGAACGGCGGCCGAGGCGCCGGTCTTGGGGAGTTCGGGCTGTCCGGGCGCCTCCGGGCCCGGGTGCTCTGGCACCCCCGGCCCCCCGGGTTCGCACGGCTCCCCCGGCTTTCCGGGCTCCCCGGGTTCCCCGGGTTCGCACGGTTCCGTGGGTTCACCCGGTTCGCACGGCTCTCCGGGCTTCCCGGGCTCTCCGGGTTCTCCTGGTTCGCAGGGCTCTCCCGGCTCCCCGGGTTCTCCCGGTTCCCCGGGTTCGCACGGCTCTCCGGGTTCTCCTGGTTCGCAGGGCTCTCCCGGCTCCCCGGGTTCTCCCGGTTCCCCGGGTTCGCACGGCTCTCCTGGTTTCCCGGGTTCCCCGGGTTCGCACGGTTCTCCAGGTTCTCCCGGTTCTCCGGGTTCTCCCGGTTCTCCGGGTTCACCCGGTTCGCACGGCTCTCCGGGCTTCCCGGGCTCTCCGGGTTCTCCTGGTTCGCAGGGCTCTCCCGGTTCCCCAGGTTCTCCCGGTTCCCCCGGCTCACCAGGTTCCCCCGGCTCACCAGGTTCTCCCGGTTCCCCGGGTTCGCACGGCTCTCCTGGTTTCCCGGGCTCTCCGGGTTCACAGGGCTCTCCCGGCTCACCGGGTTCCCCAGGTTCACCTGGCTCTCCGGGTTCTCCGGGTTCTCCGGGCTCTCCCGGTTCCCCAGGTTCACCCGGCTCTCCCGGCTCACCGGGCTCCCCAGGTTCTCCCGGTTCCCCCGGCTCACCAGGGCCCGGGTAGCCGGGCTCCGGGTATCCACCGCGCTCCGCGGACTTGTACACCTGCTCCACGGCGATCTCCGGCAGGAGGACCTGTGGCTGATCGCTCAGCGCGCGCTCCACCGCCTGTTCGATGTCCACCGCTGTGCCGGCCTCCGGCTCGGCGAGAACGGGAGACGTGCTCCACAGGAACGGGGCGACGAACACCGCGCCGGTGAAGGCGGCGGCCATCCGTACGAGGCTGCGGGCACTGATGGACTGGGCGGCCTTCGGGGCCGACTTCGGGCAATGGTCCATGTCCGAATCGTCGACAATTCATCGCTTAAAGTCACCGATAGCCACTCTCGGTAACGGCAAAGCGATCACAAAACCCGCGTAAACAGGTGGATCGTTCTGCTGTGTCGGTCCTCCGCCCGCTTATCGACCGCCTACGCGTCGAAGATCGACGTCCCCCTCGTGCAGTCGTCGAGCACGCCGCCGTATCGGACGTCGATCCCCGGGGTGTCCGGGGGTGGTCCCGTCGGCCCGCGGCTAGCGTTCATCCTTCGCTCATTGCAAGGATTCGAAGTGGCGGCGTTGCGTTAGATTTAGAACCATTGCAACGATTTCAAAGAATCTAACTGCGATAACAAGACTTGCTCGCAACATTGATATTGCCCAATCTATGAATGCAACGTAGCGTTTCCATCAACAGAAACACACCGACAAGGAGTGGACCATGCAGAGCTTCGACACCCCCGCCCCCGTCTCCGTCATCCTCGACATCCCCGCCGGCCGCATCGGCCTCATCGCCGCCGAGCGCCCCGACACCACGGTCGACGTCCTGCCCGCCGACCCCGCCAAGGGCCGCGACGTGAAGGCCGCCGAGCAGACCACGGTCTCCTTCGCCGACGGTGTCCTGCGCATCCAGGCCCCCGAGGCCCGGAACCGGATCTTCGGCGACTCCGGATCGGTCGAGGTGACCGTCCACCTGCCCGCCGGCTCGCGCGTCGAGGCCAGGGCGGCCGCCGCCGGGTTCCGCGGCGTCGGCCGACTCGGCGAGGTCTCCTACGAGGCCGCCCAGGGGCCGGTCGAGATCGGGGAGGCCGCCGGCGCCGGCGTCGCCATCCAGGACGGCGGCATCACCGTCGGCCGCCTCACCGGCCCCGCCCGGCTCGGCACCGCCAAGGGCGACATCCGTGTCGACGAGGCGGTGCGCGGCGAGCTCGTGCTGAGCACCCGGGACGGTGACATCTCGGTCGCCGCGGCCGCCGGGGTCTCCGCCTCCCTGGACGCCGGCACCTCCTATGGCCGCGTCGACAACGCCCTCAAGAACGACGGCACCACCGGCCTCGACATCCGCGCCACCACCACCCGCGGCGACATCGCCGCCCGCAGCCTCTAGCCCGACCGCCCCCCGATCCACCCCCCGGCACTGAAGGAGCACACCATGACCGACACCCCGACCGTCCACGCCGAACCCACCCCGCCGAACACCCCCGACCCCGCCGGGCCGGACCGCCCGGAACTCCGGAAGGCCGTCGAAGAGGTCGTCGCCCGCGGCTTCGCCGGATTCCAGCTGCGGGTGCACGACGAGCAGGGAGCCTGGACCGGCAGCGCCGGAGTGCGCGAGCTGGGCGGGACCGAGGAGCCGCCGACCGACGGCCACTTCTGGATCGGCAGCACCACCAAGACCTTCGTTGCGACCCTGGTCCTGCTCCTGGTGGCCGACGGCCTGATCGGGCTGGACGACCCGGTGGCGGACCGGCTGCCCGCGTTCGGCCTGGATGGGCGGATCACGGTGCGCATGCTGCTCCAGCACACCAGCGGGCTGTACAACTACACCGGCGAGCTCGAACCCGACGGGACGATGGTCCTCGGCATCGACGCGGTCGGCGAGGTGTGGGCGCGCAACCGGTTCCGGTCCTACCGGCCCGAGGAGCTCGTCTGGTTCTCCCTGGAGCGCCCGGCGCGGTTCGAGCCGGGGGCGGACTGGAGCTACTCCAACACCAACTACACGCTGGCGGTGCTGCTGATCGAGGAGGTCACCGGCCGCACGTACGCCGAGGAGATGCGGCGGCGGATCCTGGACCCGCTCGGGCTGTCGGGCACCGCGGTCCCCGGCGACTCGCCGGACCTGCCCGCGCCCCACGCCCACGGCTACCTCTCCTACGAGGCCGACGGCGAGCGGACGACGGTCGACGTCACCCGCCAGAACCTCTCGCTGCTGGTCGGCGCCGGCGACATGTACTCCACCACCCGGGACCTGCACCTCTTCTTCTCCGCGCTGCTGGGCGGCGGGCTCCTGCCGGAGCCGCTGCTGGAGCAGATGTGCGACCCGCACCCGAAGATCGGCTACGGGCTTGGGCTGTTCGTGCAGGACCTGGGGCCGGACCGCGGCACGGTCCTCCACCACAACGGCAGCCCGCCCGGGGGCTACGGGGCGCTGATGGTCGCCTCCCCCGACGGGAGCACGACCCTGACCGCCTCGCTGACCATGGGCGACGCCGACATCGACCCGGCACAGGTGTTCCCCGGCGTGCTGGACCTGCTCTTCACGGCGGTGTTCCCCGCGGGGCGGGCCTGATAGCCGTCCGGGACGCGCCGGGCCCGTCGGGTCCGGCGCGCCCCGCGCGTGCGCGGACGCCCGGCCGGGCGTCCGCGCACGTCGCGTGAGGGGCCGCGGGGCTCCGGGAGGCGATCCCGGAGCCCTCCCTCACACACGGGACCCGGCCTCCGCGGCCGCGGGCCGGGGCGGGCCCAGGATCGGGCGCACCCGGTGCCAGTCCCAGCAGAGCAGGTACACGGCTCCCAGGAGCATCAGCGACGTGATCAGCGGGGTCCCGAGCCCGAAGTCCAGCGACACGGTGATCACGACGATGCCGGTGATGATCGGCAGGTACACCGCGGCGCCGAGCGCCGCCGTGCGCGGGACGAGCAGCAGCAGCGCCGCGCCCACCTGGCACAGGCCGATGAAGACGTACAGCGCTCCGAAGTCCTGGTGCAGCGCCGTGAACATCACGTAGACCTCGCCGAGCGACTCCTCCATGGTGAAGGGCTCGTCGACGACCTTGCGGTACCCCGAGGGCAGGAACCCGAGGGCCAGCAGGATCCGGACGCACCAGGTGAAGTGGGACAGCGCCCGGATCCCGCGCACGCGCGCGTGGAGCCCGTCGAGCGCGGACAGCGGTCGGTCCATGGGGGCCTCTCCCTCCGGAGGGTGGAACCGGTCCCCGCCATCCTCGTGCCCGCGGCCGCGGGGCGCGTCCGTCCACGGGCCGATTCCCGCCACCGACGAAGGTCAGCCCCCGCCCGGTCCCGCCCCGACGGAAGTCGGCGCCGTCACTCGTGGAAGGGCTCGCCGGTCACCACGTGGTCCGCGTGGCTGAGGGCCTCCAGGACCAGTCTGCGCAGGTGGCCGTCGGCCAGGCTGTAGATCACGTTCCGCGAGCGCCTGCGCGACTCCACCAGTCCCGCCAGGCGCAGCTTGGCCAGGTGCTGTGACACCGCCGTCCGCGAGGCCCCGCAGGCCTCGGTGAGGCGGCCGACGTCGGCCTCCTGCTCCGCCAGCAGCCACAGCAGGTGCAGGCGGGTCGGGTCGGAGAGCAGGGCGAACACCCCCGCCGCCACGGCGAGCCGCTCGGGTTCGGGTGGGGCCGGGTGGGACAGGCTGGGCGCCCGCCGTTCGTCGCTGGTCCGCATGTGCGCAGTCTAGGCGGGCGAACGTTCCATCAACATGTGCGTACTTGCGCACATATATGATCCGGGAGAACCACCCGTCCCCGATCCCCTCGGAGGTGCCCCGTGTGGCGTGCTCTCGTGGACTTCCCCGCCTACCGGCGCATGTTCGCCGCGCAGGTGGTCGCCCTCGCCGGAACGGGCCTGGCCACCGTGGCCCTCGGGCTGCTCGCCTTCGCCCTCGCCGGTGACCGCGCCGCCGCGGTCGTCGCCACCGCCCTGACCATCAAGATGGTCGCCTACGTCGGTGCGGGCCCCCTGCTCACCGCCGCTCTGGTGCGGGTCCCCCGGCGCGCGGTCCTGGTGGGCGCCGACGCGGTGCGGGCGCTCGCCGTCGCCGCGCTGCCCTGGGTCGACCAGGTGTGGCACGTGTACGTCCTGATCGCCGTCCTCCAGTGCGCCTCCGCCGTCTTCACCCCCGCCTTCCAGGCCGTCATCCCCGAGCTGGTCGACGACCGCGGCTACACGGGCGCCCTCGCCCTCTCCCGCCTGGCCTACGACCTGGAGGCCCTCGCCTCGCCCCTGCTCGCCGCCGCGCTGCTCGCCCTCGTCCCGTTCCACGGCCTCTTCGCGCTGACCGCCGTCTCCTTCGCCGCCTCCGCCGCCCTGGTGCTCACCACCGAGCTGCCGCGGGACACCGGCGACCCCCGCCGGGCCGCCGCCTCCTGGAGGGTCTTCGCCACCGACCCCCGGCTGCGCGCCGTCGTCCTCCTCGACCTCGCCGCCGCCGTGGTCACCGCGCTGGTCCTGGTCGACACCGTGGTCCTGGTCCGCGCGCACCTGGGCGGCACCGACGCGGGGGTGGCGGTGGCGCTGGCGTTCTTCGGCGCGGGCTCCATGGCGGTCGCCTTCGCCCTGGGCCGCCTGGTGGACCGGTTCGGGACCCGGGCGCTCATGGTCGCCGGCCCCGCCGTGCTGGCCGCCGGGTCCGCCGTCCTGGCGGCCGGCTGGGTGCTCGCCCCCGGCTTCGCCGTGCTCGCGGCGGGCTGGACGGTCCTGGGCCTGGGCTGCTCGCTGATCGCCGCCCCCTCCGGGCGGGTGCTGCGGGACGCCGCCCCGGAGGGCGGCCTGGCCGGGGTGCTGGCCGCGCGGTTCGCGCTCTCCCACGCGTGCTTCCTGGCCACCTACCCCCTCGCCGGATGGGCCGGCGGCCTGGACCCCGCGGCGGTGTTCGCCGGGGCGGGCGCCGCGGTCGCGGTGTGCGGCGCGGCCGCGGCGCTGCTGTGGCGTCCGTGGACCGCGAACCCCTAGGGGGCACCCCCGCTCGTCCCGGATTTCGGTCGTGGCCGTTTGAAAAAAGGTCGCGGATGACCCGAAAAAATGTAGGTTCGTGTAACAGGCCCACGGCGGTCCACGGCCCCGGGCGGCCCCCGCGGCCACACGGAACCCGACCGTCCTCGGCTCCGGGTGCCGGGGCGCCCCCGACCACCCGGGGGACGGCGTCCGAACAGGAGAGACGGGGACCGCGGACGGGTAGGGTCCCCTTGCCGGGCCCGTGTCCCGCCCGCCGCACCGGCGCCCACACACCAGGAGGTAATGCGTGCCCACCCGGAACAGGACCGTTCTCGTCGTCGGCGCAGGCGTGGCCGGTTCCGCCTTCGCCCACTGGGCCGCCCGGCACGGCTTCGCCCCCACCGTCGTGGACCGGGAACCCCGGCTCTCCTCCCGGCTGTCCCGCCTGGAGATCGGCTTCGGCGGCATCGGCGTCCTCGAACGCATGGGCCTGCTCGACCGCCTCGCCGGCGAGGTCGGCCCCCCACCCGCCGTCGAGTTCCGCTTCGGAGAGGACGGCGACCCCGTCCGCTGCCCCGCGCCCCCGGCCGAGCACTCCCTGGTGGTCCGCCGCGACCCCCTGCTGCGCGAACTCCGGGACCTGACCGGCTCCGACGCCGAGTTCCTGTTCGGGGACTCCGTCACCGCCCTGCGGGAGACGCCCGACGGCGTCGACGTGGAGTTCGAGAACGGCCCGCCCCGCCGGTTCGACCTGGTCGTCGGCGCGGACGGCCTGCACTCGACCGTGCGCGACCTCGCCTTCGAGGGGACGGCCGCCGACCACATCCACGATCTCGGCGTCACCGTCGCGGTGTTCACCGTCCCCGACTTCACCGGCCAGCACGCCCTGTCCACCGTCCTGGTCAAGCCCGGCCGCGGCGCCATGCTCACCGACATCCCCGGCGAGGACGCCCTGGAGGCCGTCCTGCTCCGCCGCAGGCCGTACGGCGAGCGCGACGCCGGGCGGGAGACCCCCGAGGACCTGGCCCGGGCCTTCGCCGGCGACGGCGGGGAGATCCCGCGCATCCTCGACGAGATGTCCCGCGCCGACGTGCAGATCGCCCCGACCCGGCAGGTCCGGCTGGACACCTGGAGCCGCGGCCGGGTGGTGCTGCTCGGCAACGCCGCCTTCTGCTCCGACCCCATGTCCGGCATGGACACGGTGCTGGCCCTCAAGGGC
The DNA here is from genome assembly GCF_019598965.1 of Nocardiopsis sp. MT53. NCBI lineage: Bacteria > Bacillati > Actinomycetota > Actinomycetes > Streptosporangiales > Nocardiopsidaceae > Nocardiopsis > Nocardiopsis sp. MT53. The sequence continues at coordinate 2,891,023 of NZ_CP080599.1, forward strand.
GCCATGTCGCTGGCCGGCGAGCTCGCCCGGGTCGACGGCGACCACCGGGCGGGGTTCTTCGCCTACGAGGCCGCCATGCGCCCGCACGTGGAGCACGCCCAGCGGATGGGCGAGGACACCGTCGACGGGGCGGCGCCCTCCGGCGGGTCGAGCGGCCTGCGGGTGATGCGCACGGCCCTGCGCGCGGAGCTGCTGGCGAGCAAGGTGATCTCGCTCTTCACCGGCGGGAACGGCATCGCCGAGACGGGCCCGGAGTTCCCCTTCGAGCGCTACCTGCCCGCGGGGGAGCGCGGCACCGTCTGACGCCTCAGCCCGCGGCCGGGGTGCCCCAGCCGGAGCCGATCGCCTCGGGGACCAGCTCCAGCTGGCGCATGAAGCAGTCCAGCAGGCCGGAGAGCCCGGCGGCCCCCGTCCTCTCCCACTCCTCGTGCCCGTTGGAGAGCGCGGCGAAGAAGACCGCCGACACCAGCTCGGGCCGGAGGTCGCCGGGCGCGGCGCCGGTGCGCAGCGCGATCGCCTCCGCGAGCCGGGACTGGCGGCGCCGGCAGTAGGTCATGCCGGTGCGCACCAGCTCGGGGCTCTCCGCGATGATCTCGGCCGCGCCGCCCTTGAAGTGGTGCATCGCCGTCCGGCTCAGCGTCTCCCAGTGGTCGCGCATGGCGTTGCGCAGCGCCTCGAAGGGCGCCTCTTCGGCGGGGCGGGCCAGCAGGTGCTCGACGAGGACGTCGTCGACGCTCTCCATCGCCTCCAGGACCACGTCCTCCTTGGTGGGGAAGTACCGGAAGAACGTGCGCTGGGAGACGCCGGCCCTGGCGGCGATCTCCTCGGTGGTGGTGTTCCCGTAGCCCTGCTCGTGGAACAGGCGCAGCCCCGTCTCGATGAGCGCTCTGCGCGTGCGCGCCTTCTTGGCCTCGCGCAGCCCCGGGCGGCAGTCCCCGGTGACCTCCCCGACGGCGTCGGGGCTCGTCGTGCTCATGGACGCGCCTCCTGTCCCCATGGTGTCGCCACGGTTTCCCTCCGGTGTCCCCCCGGAGGCCCTTCCCTGGAGGATACCTCTGCGCCCATGTGGTGTCAGTCACTGTAAAAAGTCAGTGGCTGACAAGTGGCAGTGGCTGTCATAATCTCGGAGCACAGTGGCCCGGGGCATCCGGAAGACCGTTCAGGGGGATCACATGACCGCGCAGACCACACCGCCCGCGACCGCCGCGCCGCCCGACCGGCCGGCGTCCGCCTGGACGCGCAGCCCCTGGGCGACGCTGGTCGCCATCGCGTTCGGCGTGATGATGGTGGCGCTGGACGGCACGATCGTGGCGGTCGCCAACCCCGCCATCGGCGCCTCGCTGGGCGCCTCCCTGGCCGAACTCCAATGGGTCACCCACGGCTACCTCTTGGGCCTGGCCGTCTTCCTCATCACGGCGGGCAAGCTCGCCGACAGGTTCGGCCACCGCCGCGTCTACCTGGTGGGCGTGGTCGGGTTCGTCGCCTCGTCGGTGGCGATCGCGCTGTCCTCCGGCGTCATCATGCTGGTGGCCTTCCGCATCGCACAAGGCGTTTTCGGCGCGCTGCTGCTGCCCTCCGCCATGGGCCTGCTGCGCTCGGTGTTCCCGCCCAGCAGGCTCGGCCGGGCCTTCGGCGTGTTCGGCAGCCTCATCGGCGCCTCCACCGCCGCCGGGCCGATCGTCGGCGGCCTGCTGGTGGGCTCGTTCGGCTGGGAGGCGGTCTTCTACATCAACGTCCCGGTCGGCGCGGTCGCGCTGGGCCTGGGCCTGTGGCTGCTCGCCGCCAACCGCCCCACCGACGCCGGCGGCCGCCTGGACCTCCCCGGCATCGTCCTGGTCAGCGTCGCCGTGTTCGCCCTGGTGTGGGCGCTGGTCGAGGCGCCGGTGGTGGGCTGGACGCACCCGGTGACCCTGGTCTCGCTCGGTGCCGCCCTGCTCCTGGGCCTGGCCTTCGTGCTGTGGGAGCGCCGCCCCGAACAGCCGCTGCTGCCGCTGTCCCTGTTCGCCGACCGGTCGGTGTCCATCGGCGTCGTGCTCACCGTCGTGATGGCCGTGAGCCTCATGGGATCACTGTTCTTCGTGACCTTCTACCTCCAGGGCGTGCGCGGTCTGACCCCCGCGCAGACCGGGATGCAGCTCATCGCGATGACCGCCACCATGGCCGTCACTTCGCCGCTGGCGGGACGCCTGCTGGACCGGGTCGGCGCGAAGCCGCCCACCACGGCGGGCCTGCTGTCCGGATCGGTCGGCATGTTCCTGCTCTCGGGCATGGACGCCGACACCGGCGTCCTGTACACCTCCGCCGCCTTCCTGCTGCTGGGCGCGGGCCTGAGCCTGGTCATGACCGGTGCGACCGCAGCGATCATCGGCAACGCGCCCGTGCGGCTGGCCGGGGTGGCCTCGGCGCTCCAGCAGGCCGCCATGCAGCTGGGCGGCTCGCTGGGCACGGCCGTCCTGGGCGCGGTCATGTCCGGGACGATCCTGGCCACCCTGCCCGGGCACCTCGCGGCGGCCGGGCAGGACGTCCCCTCGGCGGCCGGGCTCGCCGCCGTCCAGAGCACCGTCGCCCAGGGCGGGGCGGTGGTCCCCGAGGGGGCCGCCGCGGACGTCGCCGAGGCGGTCACCCGCGCCAGCAACCTGGCCTTCCTGGACGGGCTCCAGCTGGCCTTCCTCATCGCGTCCGGACTCCTCATGGCCGGTGCGGTCCTGTCGCTGTTCATGCGCGCCGGGCGGATGGAGGACGACCAGGAGGCCCCCGTCGTCCACGTGTGATCGCGCCGGGCGGGGGAGCGCCCACGAAAAGGGGGAGGGGCGGGGCCGCACGGCCCCGCCCCTCCCCTTCCGGGCCGGATCAGGTGGTGTAGTCCGCGTTGATGCGGATGTACCCCTCCGTCAGGTCGCAGCCGTAGGCGGTGAACGCGCCCCCGGCGATCCCCAGGTCCACCGAGATCACCACCTCGTCGCCCTTCATGTGCTCGGCCGCCCGCGCCAGCACCTCGTCGGTCGACTCCGCGGGGTAGGTCTCCACGTCGCCGAAGAGGATGCGGGTGTTCTCCGGCAGGATGTCGGTCTCGTCCGAGCACTTGCCGACGGCCATCGCCACCCGGCCCCAGTTGGGGTCGGCGCCGTGCACGGCCGTCTTGACCAGGGGCGAGTTGACGACCGCCTTGGCGACCCGCTTGGCCTGCGCGTCGTCGCGGGCCCCGGTCACCCGCACCTCCAGCAGCTTGCTCGCCCCCTCGCCGTCGGAGGCGATCATCCGGACCAGCCGCAGGGCCACCTCGAACAGCGCCGCCTCGAAGTCGGCGAGGTCCACCGGCCCCGCCAGGCCGTTGGCGAACAGCGCCGCGGAGTCGCTGGTGGAGGTGTCGCTGTCGATGCTCAGGGCGTTGAAGGTGCGGTCCACCACCCGGCGGAACACCTCGTCCAGCACCGGCCGCTCGATCTCGGCGTCGGTGAAGAACCACGCCAGCATCGTCGCCATGTCCGGCTCGATCATGCCCACGCCCTTGGCGATGCCGGTCAGGGTCGCGTTCCCCACCCGCGCCGAGGCGATCTTGGGGTGGGTGTCGGTGGTCATCATCGCCGCCGCCGCCCGGTCCAGGTCGGCGGGCGGGAACTCCTCGGGCAGCCCGTCCAGGTGGGCGCGGACCTTCTCCATCGGGTACGGGCGGCCGATCACGCCGGTGGACGCCACCAGGATCTCGTCGGCCGGCACCCCGGCCGCCGCCGCCACCCGCTCCTGGAGCTCGCGCGCGTTCTCCTCGCCCACGCCCCCGGTGGCCACGTTGGCGTTGCGGGCGATCACCGTGACGCCCCGCGCCCGCCCGTCGGCCGCCGCGCGACGGCTGAGCACCACGCTGGGCCCCGCGAACCGGGACCGTGTGAAAACGGCCGACACGTGCGCGGGCACCTCGGACACCACCGCGAAGAAGTCGTCGTTGGGGTCCTTGATCCCGATGTTCCCGGCGACACCGCGGAAACCGGCGGGAACGGGGGTCTTGCTGCTCAATCGTCCTCCTCGGGGTCGTGGGCGCCAGACTACTCCGCCCGGGAGCAAGGCCCTGATTACGGCCCTGACCTGCGAGGGTTTCGTCCTGTGCGGAGTCCGGAACGGTGTGACAACGAGCAGATAACGGGGTATCCGCGGGGGTGAGTGGAGAACATCGGGGGGAGGCGTGTGGTGCGTGACGGAGACTGGCTCACCGAGACGGGGGCGCGGATACGCGGTGTCCTGAAGGTGATGGTGGACGCGGGCTGGCTGCCCGGCGGCGCCGCCGTCATCGGCACCGGGGGCATGTGGGAGTTCGTCGCGGTCGGCCGGATCGACGAGGACAACGACACCGCCCCCGACGTCGCCTACGACGTCGCGAGCCTGACGAAGGTGATGGCGACGTGGCCGCTGGTCGGCCAGGCGGTCGTCGAGGGGATGCTGGATCTGGACGCCCCGATGTCCGAATACCTCCCCGCGGACGGGCTGCCCGGAGCGGCCGTCACCACCCGGCAGATCCTCACCCACACCAGCCGCCTCAACCAGGTGACCTGGCTGGAGAGGTACGTGGGCACCGACCAGGACCTGGCCGAGGCGATCCTGGCCGATCCGCTGGAGGAGCCCGGGTACCGGTACATCGACCGGGGGTTCATCCTGCTCGGCCTGGTGCTGGAGCGGCTGTACGGGACGGGGCTGGACCGGCTGGCCGCGGACCTGTGGGACGAGCTGGGCATGCGGTCCACGGCGTTCGGACCGCTGGCGCGCTCGCCCGGGGTGGCGCCCACCGAGCGCCGGCTGCCCGGCGCCGCCCCCGCCTGGGGCGTGGTGCACGACGAGGCGGCGGCGCTGATGGGCGGGGTGGCCGGTCACGCGGGCGCGTTCACGACCGCCATCGACCTGGGCGCTTTCGCCCGGGAGCTGCTGCGCATCCACGAGGGCGGGGACGGGCCGGTGCCCTCCTCGTTCGTGCGGGAGAGCTGGCGGCCCCACGTGGACGCCGGGCAGCGGCTGTGGCGCGGGCTGGGGTGGCTGGTGACCCCGGAGGGGGTGGTCTACCACAACGGGTTCACCGGGACGAGCCTGTTCATGCACCCCGAGACCAGCAGGTACGTGGGGGTGCTGACCAACGCGGTCTACTACGGCCGCGCCCGCACGGGCCTGGCGGACCTGCGCTCGGCGGCCCGGTCGGCGGTGTCGCCGCAGGCGCACGACTCCACCCCGTAGGGCGGGGCGGTCGTCCGGTGCGCGGTGCGGCCCCGCCTCAGGGCCGGGCCAGGGCCCGGGCGAGCGACCCGAGGAACTCCGCCAGTCCGGCCGGGCCCGGCACCACCAGGTCGGCGGCCTCGACGACCCTGGCGGCCTCGCTGGAGGCCGCGCACACGGTCAGCCCGGGGAGCCCGTCCGCGCGCAGCCGCGCCACGGCGTCGAAGGCGGGCAGGTCGCCCAGGTCGTCGCCCGCGTACAGGACGGACCCGGCGGCCCGCTCCGCCACCAGCGCGGACAGGGCCGCGCCCTTGTCCACGCCCGGAGGGCGCAGCTCGATGACCATGCGGCCGGGCTCCACCCGGAGCCCGGCCCGCTCCGCCAGCGCGGACAGGTGCGGGGCGAGCAGTGCCAGCGCGGCGTCCGGTTCGGCGGTGCGGCGGGTGTGCACCGCCAGCGAGCGGCCCTTGTCCTCGATCCAGGTGCCCTCGGGCGCCTGGAGGGAGTCGATCAGGCCGGGCAGTTCGGCGCGGACCAGGGACACCCCCGGCGGCGGGTCGGCGGCCAGTACGCGGCCGTCCGCCCAGCGTTCGGCGCCGTAGTGGCCCAGCACGATGATGCCCGGGACGCGGTCCAGCCCGCCCAGGCCGACGGCGGTGGCGGCCGGGCGCCCGGTGACGACCGCGACCGTGCCCAGCCGCCCGGCCAGCTCCGCGAGCAGTTCCACGATCCCCGGCTGGGGGGCGGAGGTGCGCGGGTCGTCGACGATGGGGGCCAGGGTCCCGTCGAAGTCGAAGGCGACCAGGGCCTTGGCGGGGTCGGTCAGCAGGGCGTCGAGCGCGGTGCGCCCCTCGGCCGTGCTCGGTTCGGGCGGTTGCATGGCGGACCTTTCCGGACGGGCGGCGCCTCCAACCTACCCGGGGCGGACAGGGGGAGTCCGAGGACGTCGCGGAACCGGCGTCCGATGTCCGTGCCGTGTTCGGCCGCCGTTCACCGGTGCCGGTGCACGATGGGGATTCGTGTGGGATGAGAGAGGCGGGTGCGCACCTGAGGGTGCGCACCCGCCTTGTTGTCTGGTTTCGGACCTGCGGTCGCGTCCGTGGTTCTTCGGGCAGAGAGCGACCGAAAAGGGGCCTCAGAGTCGGATGCCCAGCCGCCGCGCGTTGCGTTGGCGCTGGCGGTCGGCGCGCACCCGGCGCAGCCGCTTGACCGTCATGGGGTCGAAGGCCAGCGCCTCGGGGCGGTCGACCAGCCCGTTCAGCAACTGGTAGTACCGCGTGGCGGAGAACCCGAACTCGTCGCGGATCGCCTGCTCCTTGGAGCCCTCGAACTTCCACCACTGGCGCTCGAAGGCCAGGATGCGCTGATCGCGTTCGGCCAGTGCCGACTGACCGTCTTCGGTCCGACCGATATTCGGCATGGGACACCCCCTGGGCGGGAAATTGGTTTGTCCGGATCGGCCCGACTCATGCTAGCGACTCGACATGCCGGATGCGGAGCGGAAAACCCAGGACTGGCAGCGGGGATACAGTTACCTTTCCTACCCCCGCGGCCACTTGTCCACGCCGGAAACCTGTGCTCATGACAGAATTACGGTGGTACAGGGGAGCAACATTAGGGAGCCTGTCGTGCTCGGGGGCATCAGCCGTCACAGGGAACACACCGGGATCGTCGCCATCGCCGCGACCGTCGTCCTCGGTCTGGCCGCCGCCCCCGCGGCGGCCGACGGGGTCCCCGATTTCCGCCCCGAACAATGGGGACTCCAGTCGATCAACGCCCAGGAATTGTGGCCGGAAACACAGGGTCAGGGCATCACCGTGGCCCTGCCCGGGGCCTCCGTCCACGCCGACCACCCGGACCTGGTCGACAACCTGACCGTCGACGAGGAGTTCGGCGGCAACGACGGCGACGCCGATACGGGCACCGCCGCGGCCGCCCTGGTGGCGGGCCACGGGCACGGGATGGACGCCGACGGCGGCGTGCTGGGCGTGGCCCCCGACGCCGGGCTGCTGGTCCTCCCCACCGGGGACCGGCTGGCCGGCGCGGTGCGCCACGCGGTCGACGCCGGGGCGCAGGTCGTCCTGTTGCCCGAGATCCCCGACGGGACCGACCTCACCGGGGCCACCCGCGACGCCGTCGCCGCCGGGGTCCTGGTGGTCGGCCCGGCCGACAACCCGGCCGACCCCAACGTGCTGGCCGTCGGCGGGATGGACGAGAACGCCGAGCTGATCCCCGGATCGCCCGACGCCGGGGCGATCGAGCTGGTCGCGCCCGGCGCCGACCTGGAGACGGCCGGGCCCGACATGGGACAGGTCCAGGTCACCGGCACCGAGTACGCGGCGGCGATGGCCGCCGGGGCCGCCGCGCTGCTGCGCTCGGCCCACCCGCAGCTGCGCCCCGAGCAGATCCGCGAGGCCCTGGTGGAGGGCGGACAGCAGGGGCCGGACGGGCTGCCGAGCCTGCACCTGACCGGTGCCGAGGCGCTGGCCTCCGGGACCGCCCAGGACGTCCCGCTCTTCGACGAGGAGCTGGCCGACCGGGCCGACGAGGGTCCCGCGGTGCCGGTGTGGGTGTGGTTCGCGCTGGTCGGCCTGGTCCTGGTGCTGGGTGTGGCGCTGGTCGTGGTGTGGGTGCGCCGCTCCTCCGCCGACCCCTACGGGGTCAAGGCCGAACGCGCCCTGGAGGAGGCGGAGATCGCCGAGCAGCGCGCCGCCGAGGCTCCGCCCGCCTCCCGCCGGAAGAAGGGCGGCCGCCGCCGCAAGGGCTGACCGCGCCCGGGCGGCGGGAGCCGTCCGGCACCGGGCGGGCGCGGCCGCGCCGGGGGAGCGGTGGCGGGCGGGACCGCGGCGGGCTATACAGGGGGGCCGGATTCCCGCGACCCCTGGAGGGACCGTGCCACGCATGTCCGACGGCAGCGCCGGCGACGCCGACTACGCCGTGATCTCCCGTTCCTACACCGACCACCGCGTCCCCGAGCCCCGGATCGCGCGGATCGTGCACGAGGCCCTGGGCGGCGCCCGGACCGTCCTCAACGTCGGCGCCGGGGCGGGCTCCTACGAGCCCGCCGACCGCGAGGTGACCCCCGTGGAGCCCTCGGCGTCGATGCGCGCGGCGCGGCCGGCCCACCTGCCCGCGGCGGTGGACGCGGTCGCCGAGGACCTGCCGTTCGCCGACGGCGCGTTCGACGCCGCGATGACGACCTTCAGCGTCCACCAGTGGGGCGACCTCCCCGCGGGCCTGGCCGAGCTGCGGCGGGTGACCGCCGGACCGGTCGCGGTCCTCACCTGCGACCCCGGCCTGGTGCGCGACTTCTGGCTGTACGAGTACGCGCCCGAGGTCCTGGACACCGAGGCCCGCCGCTACCCGTCCCCGAAGTCCCTGGCGGAAGGGCTGGGCGGGAACGTGCGGACCATTCCCGTGCCCATTCCCCTGGACTGCTCCGACGGATTCAACGAGGCGTACTACGGCCGCCCGGAGCGGCTGCTGGACGAGGGGGCGCGGCTGTCCTGCTCGGCCTGGAGTTTCGTGGGGGAGGAGGTCGAGCGGCGTTTCGTCGAACACCTGTCCCGCGACCTCGCCGACGGCACCTGGGACCGGCGGCACGGACGGCTGCGCGCACTGCCCGAGCTGGTCGGATCCCTGGTCCTGGTGGTCTCTTCGCCGGAGTGAGGGGTTTCGGAAGGAAAGATACGCGCAAAAGGGAGAATCCGAAGAAAAAGGAGCACGAATTCTCTCCATGTGTATCTGCCGTGTTGCTCTCCGTGGCGATTTGTCCCCTGGTGGTGTTACGAATACACGTGCATATGTAAGCGACGCCGGATGCTCTTGACGCGGGCGGGTCAACGGAGAAATCTTTGTGGAATGTCTCCCCTCGAAGCATCACCGTTGCCCTCCCGCGGGGAAACGCGGATCGATCCGGCCCCCCAGCACCGCAACCTCATCAACGGTCGGGTCCACATCCTGGACTACGACCCCAAGTGGCCCTACCTGTTCGAGCGTGAGGCCGACCGGGTGCGCGGCATCCTCGGCGACCGCGTCCTGCTCTTCGAGCACGTGGGCTCCACCGCTGTCCCCGGCCTGCCCGCCAAGGCCTGCGTCGACCTGCTGCTGGTCGTCGCGGACTCCGCGGACGAGGACTCCTACCTCCCCGACCTCGCCAGGGCGGGGTACACGCTGGTCATCCGCGAACCCGACTGGTACGAGCACCGCGTGTTCAAGGGCCCCGACGTCAACCTCAACCTGCACGTCTTCAGCGAGGGCTGCGAGGAGATCGAGCGGATGCGCCGGTTCCGCGACCACCTCATCGCGAACCCCGGCGCCCGCGAACGCTACGTCAGGGTCAAGCGGGAGCTGGCCGAGCGCACCTGGGAGAGGATCCAGGACTACGCCGACGCCAAGAGCGCGGTGGTGCGCGAGATCCTCGCGGAGGCCGGGGCGCCGCTGCCCGAGGACTGACCGGGGCCGCTCAGCCGCGGGCCCGGGCCAGGCCCACCAGGACCTTCGCGGACAGGACCGCCCACACCAGGCAGTACAGGCCGAAGACGGTACCGCCGGACCCCTCGGCCAGGTCCCGGTAGACCATGCCGACCGCTCCCGCCAGCGCCATGAGCGCCACCGCCCCCAGCGGCGGCAGGGACAGCCACCGGGGCACCCGGCGGGCGACGGGCAGGGCCGCCAGGAGGAAGAGCAGGGCCACGGCCAGTCCGACCCCGGTGTTGGCCCACTGGGCGGCGGCCACCCCGCCGGGGCCGAACCCGGTGTAGGAGTCGGCCGGGACCGCGGGGCCGCCGGTCACCCCCAGCCGGTCGGCCAGGGCGTACTGGACCTTGGAAGCGACGTAGAGCAGGGACCACAGCGCCGCGGCCACCGCCCAACGGGCGGTGTGGCGCGGTGGCCGGGCGGTGGAGGGGTGCGGGGTCCGGGTGTCCATGGGCCCAGCATCGCGCACGGCGCGGCCGCGTCCCTCCCCCGCGCGGGGGAGCCGGCTCCCCCGGCGGCGGGGTTCCGCCGGGGGGAGGACCCGGGCCCGGGGACGGGATCAGCCCAGGGAGCGCAGCTGGTCCTGGAACCACCGGCGCGGCGGCAGCGCCACCGCCGCCTCCGCCAGGCGCTCCCGCCGGGCCCGCCGCTCGGCCGCGGGCATCGACAGCGCCCGGTGCAGCGCCTCCGCCGTCTCCACGGTGTCGTAGGGGTTGACGGTCAGGGCGTCCCCGCCCAGCTCGTCGGCGGCTCCCGCCTCCCGAGACAGCACCAGCACCGAGTCCCGCTCCGACAGCACCGGGCCCTCCTTGGCGACCAGGTTCATGCCGTCCCGGATGGGGTTCACCAGCAGCACGTCGGCCAGCTGGAACGAGGCCAGCGAACGCGGGTAGTCGTCGTTGACCTCCAGGACCAGCGGCGTCCAGTCGGCCGTCGCGAACTCCTCGTTGATCTCCTTGGCCACCCGCAGCACCGTGTCGGTGTACTCGCGGTACTCGGGCACGTCGCCGCGGCTCGGGTAGGCGAACGCCAGGTGGGTCACCCGCCCGCGCCATTCGGGGTGCGCGAGCAGCAGTTCGCGGTACGCCTCCAGGCCCCGCACGATGTTCTTGGACAGCTCGGTCCGGTCCACCCGGACGATGAGCCTGGTGTCCCCGACCAGCTCCTCCAGGGTCTCCCGGCGGACCGCCACCAGCGGGTCGGCGGCGCTCTCGCGCAGCCCCTCCTCGTCGGCGCCCAGCGCGTGCACGCCCACCCCGACCACCCGTCCGCCGTACTCCACGGTCCGGTTGCGGAAGTCCACGTCCGCGCGCAGGATCTCCGCGCAGCAGCGCAGGAAGGCGTCGGCCCAGCGCGGGCTGAGGAAGCCCAGCCGGTCGGCGCCGAGCATCCCCGACAGCAGCTCCCGGGCGATGTCGTCGGGCAGCATCCGGAAGTACTCCGGCGGGGCCCACGGGGTGTGCGAGAAGTGCGCGATGCGCAGGTCGGGGCGGCGGGCCCGCAGGATGCGCGGCACCAGCGCCAGGTGGTAGTCCTGCACCGCCACCCGGGCGTTGTCCGCGGCACCCGCCACCAGAGCCTCGGCGAAGGCGTTGTTGTAGGCGGTGTAGTCCTCCCACCGCCGCCGGAACCCCGAGCCGAAGGACGGCTTGTTCGGGGTGTCGTACATCATGTGCTGGAGGAACCACAGCGTCGAGTTCGCGACCCCGGTGTAGGCCCCCTGGAAGGTCTCCTCGGGGATGTCCAGCATGTGCACGCGCATGCCGCCCAGGTCGTGGTCGCGGTCCAGCCGGGCCCCCGGGGCCTCGGCCGCGGCCCGCCGGTCCCCCTCGGACAGGGCGGCGCACACCCAGATGCTGTCGATCTCGGTGGCCACCGAGATCATGCCGGAGACCAGGCCGCCGCCGCCGCGGCGGTGTTCCAGGGAGCCGTCCTCGTTGATCGAGAAGGACACCGGTCCTCGGTTGGAGGCGATGAGGATCTGTGCCTTGTCCACGTGGTCTCGTCCTCTCGGGTGCGCGGGATCCGGTCGAGCGCAGGATACGGAAACGGCCCCCGTGGCCGGTGCCGACCCGGTGCGGAAGGGACGGAGGGCGGAGGGCGCACCCTAGGTCTCGCCGGTCGACGTACGCCCCAAACCCGCCCCAGGTCACGGGCGCACGATGTCACGCAGTGGAAACAGGGCCCACGCGCGCGACCGGCCCCGACCTGTGCCGTCTCACCATGTGAGTCGGTTCGTGTTACCCGGATCACGCCCCGTGGAAAACCGGCCGACACGTCCGTTACAGTGACCTTGCCGGTTCCGGGAGGAGCCGGCGGCCACACCACGACAACTTCATATTGCTCATCCAGAGGGGTGGAGGGACCGGCCCTGCGAAGCCCCGGCAACCATCTCGGCGTACATCGCTCGCGGACACGCGAGGCGGCCGGGACAGGTGCCAACTCCGGCCTGGGGACAAGGTGTCCGCCAGGGAAGATGAGGGGAGACGCCTCGCCATGGCGATTGCCGCCACCGAACCCACCTCCGTCCGCGCCTTCGGCCCCGCCGCCGCGCTGTCCTGTCGCGAATGCGGTGAGCGCTACGACCTCACCCCCCGGTTCGCCTGCGAGTTCTGCTTCGGCCCGCTGGAAGTGGCCTACGACTTCGGCGCCGTCACCCGGGCCGACATCGAGAGCGGCCCCGCCAACATCTGGCGCTACCGGCACCTGCTCCCGGTCCCGGAGAACGTGGCCGAGCTGCCCAACATGAACCCCGGCCTCACCCCCCTGGTCAAGGCCGACCGCCTCGCCGCCGAACTGGGCCTGGCCTCCCTGCACATCAAGGACGACTCCGGCAACCCCACCCACTCCTTCAAGGACCGGGTGGTGGCCATCGCCGTCGAGGCGGCCCGCAACTTCGGGTTCACCACGCTGTCCTGCTCCTCCACCGGCAACCTGGCGGGCGCCGTCGGCGCCGCGGCGGCCCGCGCGGGGTTCCAGTCCTGCGTGTTCATCCCCGCCGGGCTGGAGGAGGCCAAGGTCGTCATGGCCGCGGTCTACGGCGGCCGGGTCGTGGCCATCGACGGCAACTACGACGACGTCAACCGGTTCTGCTCCGAGCTCATCGGGGACCCGGCGGGCGAGGGCTGGGGCTTCGTCAACGTCAACCTGCGCCCCTACTACGGCGAGGGCTCCAAGACGCTGGCCTACGAGATCGCCGAGCAGCTCGGCTGGCGGCTGCCCGAGCAGATCGTCATCCCGATCGCCTCCGGCTCCCAGCTCACCAAGATCGACAAGGGCTTCCAGGAGCTGATCAAGCTGGGGCTGGTCGAGGACCGGCCGTACAAGGTCTTCGGCGCGCAGGCCACCGGCTGCTCCCCGGTGGCGCAGGCGTGGGACAAGGGCCTGGACGTCATCCAGCCGGTCAAGCCCGACACCATCGCCAAGTCGCTGGCCATCGGCAACCCGGCGGACGGCCCCTACGTGCTCGACATCGCCCGCCGCACCGGCGGCTCGGTGGAGCACGTGGGGGACGACGAGGTCGTCGAGGCGATCTCGCTGCTGGCCCGGACCGAGGGGATCTTCGCCGAGACCGCGGGCGGCGTCACCACCGGCGTGCTGCGCAAGCTGGTCCGCGAGGGGCGGCTCGACCCCGGGGCCGAGACCGTCGTCCTCAACACCGGCGACGGGCTCAAGACCCTGAACGCCGTGAGCGCCGGGGTGACGGCCACCGTCAAGCCGTCCCTGAAGGCGTTCGCCGAGGCCGGACTGGCCTGACCCCCCACTCCCCGGGGCGGCGCCACGCCCCGGGGCCCACTCCCTCCACGACCACCACCACGGAAGAAGGACGCCATGAGCGCCAGCGTTCGCGTGCCCACCATCCTGCGCACCTACACCGACGACGCCGCGGAGGTCACCGCGCAGGGCGGTACCCTCGCCGAGATCCTCGACGACCTGGAGGCCAACCACCCGGGCATCCGGGCCCGCATCCTCGACGAGAACGGGAAGGTGCGGCGCTTCGTGAACGTGTACGTCGGCGACGAGGACGTGCGCTTCGCCCAGGGGCTGCAGACCGAGGTCGCCGAAGGCGCGCAGGTCTCGATCATCCCGGCGGTCGCGGGCGGCTGCTGACGGCCCCGTACCGCACGACCCCCCGAACCCCGCCGGCCCACGAGGCCGGCGGCTCCCCGGCCCCGCGTCCAATGGACGCGGGGCCGCCCTCGTCCCCGCGCCGCCGCGGCCGTCCCGCCTCCGCCCCGGGCCCGCCGCGGGGGGCGGTAAAGCCTTTGTCCGGGCGCGGAGCGGCTGAGTACGGTTCCGGTATGGGTATCGAGATCAGGGATTTCCGGGACGGCGACCGCGACGCGGTGCTGGAGCTGTCGCTGCGGGCCTGGGAGCCGGTGCACGCGTCGCTGCGGCGGGTGCTGGGCGGGCGCATCTACGACCGGATGATCCCGGATTGGCGGGAGAGCCAGCGGACGGAGGTCGGCGGCGCGCTCGACGACGCGGACACCGCCGTGCGGGTGGCCGTCCGGGACGGCGCGGTCGCCGGGTTCTACGCCGTGGTGATCCGGCCCAAGGACGACACCGGCGAGGTCACCCTGCTGGCCGTGCACCCCGACCACCAGCGGGCCGGGGTGGGGGAGGCGCTCACCCGGCACGCGGTGGACTGGATCCGCGGCCAGGGCATGGGCATGGCCGTCGTCGAGACCGGCGGGGACGAGGGGCACGCCCCGGCCCGGCGCACCTACGAGAAGGCGGGCCTGACCGAGCTGCCGGTCTCCCGCTACTTCCAGGCCCTGTGACGGCGGCCGGGCCGGGTGCCGCGCGCCCGACACCCGGCCCCCGGCGGCGGCCGGGCGCGCGCGGACACGGGCCGTAACCTGGAGTCCCACCGGGGGCGGTCCCCGGGGAGCTCCGGATGAGGCGGCGATGTCGGCGACGCGGTTGTTGGTGCTGGGTGTGGTGCGCATCTCGGGGCGCGCCCACGGGTATCGGGTCGGCCGCGAGCTGATGGACTGGGGCGCCTCGGAGTGGGCCAACGTCAAGTGGGGGTCCATCTACCACGCGCTGCGCAAGCTCACCGCCGAGGGCAGGCTGCGGGAGGTCGAGGCCGAGGGCGACGATGTGGTGGAGCGCGTCTCCTACGAGATCACCGGGGAGGGCGAGGCCGAGTTCCACCGGCTGCTGCGCAAGGCGCTCTCCCACGCGGGCGACGACCACGCGCTGCTGTGCGCCGGGGTCACCCTGATGACGGCGCTGCCGCGGGCCGAGGTGGTCGAACTGCTCCGGAGCCGGATCGCCGACCTGGAGAAGAGCAGCGCCCAGGCGCTGGAGATCGGCCGGCTGAGCACCGAGGAGTGGAACAAGCCCGAGCACGTGCGCCCGCTCTTCACCCTGTGGGAGCTGACCGTGGGGGCGGCCGTCGAGTGGACCCGAAGGCTCATCCGCGAGCTGGAGGAGGGGCGCTACACCATGGCCGACGACGGACCGCAGGCCTTCGGCCTGCCGCCCGCGGGGGCCCCGCGCGGGTAGGCGCGCGGAGCGGGGCCGGTGCCCGCGCACCCTCGTATTAAAACTTGAATATGGGCGGGGGGTGGGGCAGACTCTCCATATTCAACTTTGAATAAGGAGTCGCGGATGATCCGTACCCGGGATCTCACCAAGCACTTCCGCGTCGGCAGGGAGACCGTCGAGGCGGTCCGGGGCATCGACATCGACGTCGCCGCAGGCGAACTCGTCGCCCTGCTCGGCCCCAACGGCGCGGGCAAGTCCACCACCCTGCGCATGCTCACCACCCTGCTCGAACCCACCTCCGGCACCGCCGTGGTCGCCGGGCGCGACGTGCGCGCCGAGCCGGCCGAGGTGCGGCGCCGCATCGGGTTCGTCGGCCAGGGGCACGGCGCGGGCGAGGACCAGCGCGCCGGGGAGGAGCTCTACACCCAGGGCCTGCTCTACGGGCTGGACCGGGCGACGGCCGGGGCGCGCACCGCCGAGCTGCTCGACATGCTCGAACTGTCGGGGGCCGCGGACCGCGAGGTCACCAAGCTGTCCGGCGGGCAGCGGCGCCGCCTCGACATCGCGATGGGGCTCATCCACCGGCCGCCGCTGCTGTTCCTCGACGAGCCGTCCACCGGCCTGGACCCGCACAGCCGCGCCAACCTGTGGGACCACATCGCCCGCCTGCGGGCGGAGTTCGGCACCACCATCGTCCTGACCACCCACTACCTCGACGAGGCCGACGAGGCGGCCGAGCGGGTCCTGGTCATCGACCACGGGCGGGTCATCGCCGACGGCACCGCCGACGAGCTCAAGGGCGGGGTCTCCGGCGACCTCGTCACCTTCACCGTCGCCGACGCGGAGGCCGCGGCCGCCGGCGCCGCGATAGCGGAGAAGCTGCCCACCGCCCGGGAGGTCGAGGTCGTCCCCGGCCGCGAGACCGGGGTGCGGCTGCGGATCGAGCGCGGCGACGCCGTCCTGCCCGAGCTGCTGCGCTCCCTGGACGGCTCCGGGATCGCCCTGACCACCGTGCGGGTGCAGCGCCCCACCCTCGACGACGTCTTCCTGACCCTCACCGGCCGCAGCCTGCGGGAGGAGAACCCGTGACCACCGAGACCACGACGGCCGACACCGCCGCCGACACGCCCAGCACCGCCGCCGCGCGGCGCTCGTCCCTGCCCAGGGACACCTGGCTGATGTTCGTCCGCCAGTTCCGCCCGCTGCTGCACCGGCCGGCCTTCCTGCTGTTCGGCATGCTCCAGCCGGTCCTGTACCTGGTGCTGTTCGCGCCGCTGCTCACCGGGCTGGCCGGGGCCCAGGGCGAGAACCCCTGGCAGTGGTTCGTGCCGGGGCTGCTGGTCATGCTCGCCCTGTTCACCGCGGGCTTCGCCGGGTTCGGGCTGCTGCCGGAGATCTCCTCGGGGGCGCACGAGCGGCTGATGGCGACCCCGGCCTCCCGGGTGGCCCTGCTGCTGGGACGGGTGCTGCGCGACGTGGCCGTCATGGCGCTGCAGATGGCGCTCATCGTCGTCCTGGTCGTGCCATTCGGGTTCCGCGTCCCGGTGGCCGGCTTCGCCGCCGGCCTGCTGCTGCTCATCGTGCTGGGCGTCGGCCTGTCGTCGCTGTCGTACCTGGTCGCCCTCAAGGTCCGGCAGACCTACGTGTTCGCGCCCATCGTGCAGACCGCCGTGATGCCGCTGATGCTGCTGTCGGGCGTGCTGCTGCCGATGGACCTGGCCCCGGACTGGCTGTACGCGCTGTCCCGGGCCAACCCCGTCGCCTACGTGGTGGACGCGGAGCGGGCGCTGTTCGCGGGCGAGTGGAACGCGGCCGTGGGCATCGGCTGGGCGGTGGCCCTGGCGACCACCCTGCTGGTCCTGGGACTGGGGTCGCGGGCGATGCGCCGGATCTCCGCCTGACCCCCGCCCATGCTCGGCCGGTCTCGTCCGCCGCGAGCGGAAAAACCTGTCACATGGGGGGTTTGCGCAGGTGAACGCGTGTCGAAGAGGTGGTGGAATCGTGACCGCATCGTTTGCACTCTCCCATGCCGAGTGCTAAAAAGGGATCTGGTTAGCACTCGCCCCGGCTGAGTGCTAAACCGGATCGAGGCTGCGAGACCGCGGCCGCCGGCAACAGGGTCGCCGGCGGATCCGCGGTCGTCCGTCGCGGGCGCACGCCTCGTCCCACCGCGTATCAGCCCGGTCACGGGAGGACAAGAACTCAATGGCAGCCAAACTGATCGCGTTCGACGAGGAGGCCCGTCGCGGCCTCGAGCGCGGCATGAACCAGCTTGCGGACGCCGTCAAGGTGACGCTCGGCCCCAAGGGCCGCAACGTCGTCCTGGAGAAGAAGTGGGGCGCCCCCACCATCACCAACGATGGTGTCTCCATCGCCAAGGAGATCGAGCTCGAGGACCCGTGGGAGAAGATCGGGGCCGAGCTGGTCAAGGAGGTCGCCAAGAAGACCGACGACGTCGCGGGTGACGGCACCACCACCGCCACCGTCCTGGCCCAGGCGCTCGTGCGCGAGGGCCTGCGCAACGTCGCCGCCGGCGCCAACCCGATCAGTCTCAAGCGGGGCATCGAGGCCGCCGTCTCCCGCATCAGCGAGGAGCTGGGCAACCTCTCCAAGGAGATCGAGACCAAGGAGCAGATCGCCTCCACCGCCTCCATCTCCGCCGGCGACACCCAGATCGGCGAGACCATCGCCGAGGCGATGGACAAGGTCGGCAAGGAAGGCGTCATCACCGTCGAGGAGGGGCAGACCTTCGGGCTCGAGCTGGAGCTCGCCGAGGGCATGCGCTTCGACAAGGGCTACATTTCGCCCTACTTCGCCACCGACCTGGAGCGCATGGAGACGGTCCTGGAGGACCCGTACATCCTCATCGCGAACCAGAAGATCTCCAACAACAACGAGTTCCTCCCCATCGTGGAGAAGGTGCTCCAGGCCGGCCGTCCGCTGGTCGTCATCGCGGAGGACGTCGAGCAGGGCGCGCTGCAGACCCTGGTCGTCAACAAGATCCGCGGCACCTTCAAGTCCGTCGCCGTCAAGGCCCCGGGCTTCGGTGACCGCCGCAAGGCCCAGCTCGGCGACATCGCCGTGCTGACCGGCGGCCAGGTCATCACCGAGGAGGTCGGCCTCAAGCTGGAGAACACCGAGCTCGACATGCTCGGCCGCGCCCGCAAGATCGTCGTCACCAAGGACGAGACCACCATCGTCGACGGTGCCGGCGACGCCACCGCCATCGCCGGTCGCGTCAACGAGATCCGCAACGAGATCGAGCGCACCGACTCCGACTACGACCGCGAGAAGCTCCAGGAGCGCCTCGCCCGCCTGGCCGGCGGCGTCGCGGTCATCAAGGCCGGTGCCGCCACCGAGGTGGAGCTCAAGGAGCGCAAGCACCGCATCGAGGACGCCGTCCGCAACGCCAAGGCCGCGGTCGAGGAGGGCATCCTCCCCGGCGGTGGTGTGGCGCTGCTGCAGGCCAGCGTCCCGGCGTTCGAGAAGCTGGAGCTGGAGGGCGACGAGGCCATCGGTGCCGACATCGTCCGCCGCGCCATCGCCGAGCCGCTGAAGCAGATCGCCGTGAACGCCGGCCTCGAGGGCGGCGTTGTGGCGGACAAGGTCCGCAACCTGGAGCCCGGGTTCGGCCTCAACGCCGCCACCGGTGAGTACACCGACCTGTTCAAGGACGGCGTCATCGACCCGACCAAGGTCACCCGTTCCGCTCTGCAGAACGCGGCCTCCATCGCCGGTCTGTTCCTGACCACCGAGGCCGTCATCGCCGAGAAGCCGGAGAAGGCGGCCCCCGCGGCCGACCCGACCGGCGGCATGGGCGGCATGGACTTCTAGTCCCCAGGAGTTCGGGGTCGGGATACGCGACCTCAACCCGCGACGACCGGGCGGCCCCCTCGGGGCCGCCCGGTTCCGCTTTCCGGGCACCCGTTCGCGGACACCCGGTCCCGGGAGGCGTCAGTCCCAGGAGATGAGCGAGAGGTCGACCGCCGCGCGCACCGCCGCGGTGCGGGTCTCCACGCCGAGCTTGGCGTAGATGCGCTGAAGGTGGGTCTTGACCGTCGCCTCGGTGACGAACAGGGTCCGGGCGATCTCCCGGTTGCCCGCCCCCTTCGCCAGCAGGCGCAGGATCTCCAGTTCGCGCGGGGTCACCGCGGGCCGCGGGTCGCGCACCCGCCGCACCAGCCGGGCCGCCACGTGCGGCGACAGCACCGTCTCCCCGCGGGCCGCCGCCCGCACCGCCTCGAAGAGCCGCTCCGGCGGGCTGTCCTTGAGCAGGTACCCGGAGGCGCCCGCGTCCAGCGCCCGCATGATGTCCCCGTCGTTCTCGTAGGTGGTGAGTACCAGCACCCGCGGAGGGGCGGGCAGCGCCAGCACCCGCTCGGTCACGGCCACGCCGTCCAGGCCGCCCTCCAGGCGCA
Organism: Nocardiopsis sp. MT53; assembly: GCF_019598965.1. Classification (NCBI taxonomy): domain Bacteria; kingdom Bacillati; phylum Actinomycetota; class Actinomycetes; order Streptosporangiales; family Nocardiopsidaceae; genus Nocardiopsis; species Nocardiopsis sp. MT53. The sequence goes on from NZ_CP080599.1 coordinate 2,910,609, forward strand.
GGTCCATCAGCACCACGTTGGGCGAGCGCAGCCCGATCAGGCGCACCGCGTCGGTCCCGTCGGCGGCCTCGCCGACGATCTCGATGTCCTCCTCGCCCTCGAACAGGGCGGCCAGCCCCGCCCGCACGATCGGGTGGTCGTCCACCAGGAACAGTTTCACGCGTCCTCCCGTACGGGGATCGAGACCGACAGCCCGGTGCCCTCGCCGGGCGCGCTCTCCACGGTCACCTCGCCGCCCAGCCCGGCCACCCGGGCGCGCACCGCCTCCAGGCCGAACCCGCGCCCGCCGCCCGGCCCCGGGGCGCCGGGGTCGAATCCGCGCCCGTCGTCGCGCACGTCCAGGGTGACCCGGTCGCCGATCCGGGCCAGGGACACCGCCGCCCGGTCCGCCCCCGAATGCTCGCGCACGTTGGCCAGAGCCCCCTGGGCGACCCGCAGCAGCGCGGCCTCCACCTCGCCCGGCAGGCCGTCCAGCTCGCCGTCGCAGGTCAGGGCGGCCTCGATCCCGGTCTCCTCGGACAGCGACCGGCACAGGTCCGCCAGCGCCCGGCGCAGCGTGCCCCGGCTCAGCGGGGCGGGCGCGCCGCCCTGCACGAAGGCCCGCGCCTCCGCCAGGTTCTCGTGCACCCCCTCGGCGGCCCGGCGCACCAGGTGGCGGGACCGCTCCGGGTCCGACTCCCACGACAGGTCGGCGGCGCGCAGCAGCATCCCGGTGCTGGACAGGCCCTGGGCCACGGTGTCGTGGATCTCCCGCGCCAGCCGCTCCCGCTCCTCCAGCACCCCGGTGCGGCGGTGGGACTCGGCCAGGGCGTCCCGGGCGCGCAGCAGGTCGGCGATGACCCGCTTGCGGCGGTCGCCCTCCCGGCGCAGCTCCACCACGGTGCCGACCACCATCGCCGCCAGCGCGGGCGGCACCACGAACGCCATCGGGTCGCCGAACCCGGTCAGCACGCCCCAGGCCGCCGCGGTGGCGGCGGTCAGCACCGCGGCGACCGCGACCACCGCCGCCACCGGCAGCAGCCGCAGCGCGACGAACAGCAGGGGGATCCCGGCGAACCCGAACGACGGGGCGGCCCACACCAGCGCGACCCAGCACACGATCACCCCGGCCAGCCAGCCGAAGAGCACCGGCCGGGGCGCCCGGTTCCACAGCAGCACGCCCGCGGAGTACAGCAGGCCGACCACGGCGGCCAGCTCCAGGGCGGCCACGGTCCCCTCGTCGAGTTCGTGCCGGATGAGCAGCCGCACGGCGGACGCGGCCAGCAGTACCAGGAAGCCGACGTGCATCACCGCGTTGAGCAGCGGTCCGCCCAGGCCGTCGTCGCGCGTTCGTGTCCCCATATCCCTCCCATGGTGCCCCCGCGCGCCCCGGCCGCCGTCATCCGATCGGATGACACGGCGCGTCGTCCCTTCGCATCCGCCGGTTCGTCCGGGAGCCCGACGCCGGGAGGGCGCGTCACGGCGAGAGTGGAGGACGTCGGAACGGACATCCACGAACGGAGTCGCACCATGAAGCGCAACCACCTCATCTCCACCATCGCCGGCGCCGGGCTGGGCCTGGCCGTGGTCGGCGGCGTCGCCGCCACCACCCTGCTGCCCGCCGACACCCCGGGCGGGCCGAGCACCGCCGCCGCGGCGGTCGCCCCGCAGGCCGTCGCCCAGCGCGACGTCCTGAGCGCCGACGCCCTGGTCGCCGCCGCAGAGGCGGGCCTGGCCGAGGCCCAGGACCAGGGCCAGCAGGTCACCATCGCGATCGTCGACCGCTCGGGCGCCACCCGCCTGGTCCTCAAGACCGACAACGCCGGCCCGCAGACCCAGGAGTCGGCGGAGCAGAAGGCCTACACCTCCGCGGCCATGGGGCAGCCCACCGGCGCCCTGGCCGAGAACGCCACCGGGGACGGGCCCACCATCGCGGACCTGCCGGGCACCCTGTTCCTCGCGGGCGGCGTCCCGGTCCTGTCGGGCGAGACCCCGATCGCGGGCATCGGCGTGGGCGGCGCGCCCTCCGGCGACATCGACGAGGAGATCGCCCAGGCCGCCCTGGAGGCCCTGGAGAACTTCGAGGAGTAGCCCTCCCCGCACCGGACCGGCCGGGCGCCCCGTCAGGGGCGGCCCGGCCGCCGTCGTTCCCGGGGGCCGGGCCGGGTCAGGAGTCGCCGTGCCAGGCGTGCCAGAGGGCGGAGTAGGAGCCCCCGGCGGCGAGCAGTTCGTCGTGGGAGCCCAGCTCGGAGATGCGGCCGTCCTCGACCACCGCGACGCGGTCGGCGTCGTGGGCGGTGTGGAGGCGGTGGGCGATCGCGACCACCGTGCGCCCCGCGAGCACACCCGCCAGGGAGCGCTCCAGGTGGCGGGCCGAGCCCGGGTCCATCAGCGAGGTCGCCTCGTCCAGCACCAGCACCTCCGGGTCGGCGAGCACCACACGGGCCAGGGCCAGCTGCTGCACGTGGGCCGGGTCCAGGGCCAGGTGCCCCGAGCCGACCCTGGTGTCCAGGCCGTCGGGCAGGGAGCGCACCCAGTCGTCGGCGTCCACCGCGGCCAGCGCCCGCCACAGGGCGTCGCGGTCGACCTCGTCGCGGTCCAGGGCCAGCGCCAGGTTCTCGGCGACGGTCCCGCGGAACACGTGGCTCTCCTGGCTGAGCAGGATCGCCTTCTCCCGGCGGTCCTGCGGGGCGAGCCCCGTCAGGTCCTCGCCGCCCACCCGGACGGCACCGGAGGTGGGCGTGTGGATGCCCGCGATGAGCTTGCCCAGCGTGGACTTGCCCGCCCCGCTGGGGCCCACCACGGCCAGCCGCTCGCCCGGGGCCAGGGACAGGTCGACCCCGTGCAGGACCTCGGTGCCGGTGTAGCCGAAGCGCAGCCCGGAGATCTCCACGGTGCCCGGCGTCCCCGGGGCGTCGGACGGGGTCCTCCCGGCGGGGTCCTCGACCATTTCCACGCCGATCAGGCGGCGCAGGCTCGTGAACCCCATCATCAGGCTGTCCACCTGGTCGATGAGCAGGTCCACCGGCCGCACCACCTGCACGGTCAGGAACACCGCCGTGGCGATCTGCCCGACCGTCAGCTCCCCCTGGGCGTGCAGGTACGCCGCGGCCAGGAACGTCACCGCGGTCGGCAGCAGGTAGGAGAACTCCAGGGTCGGGTACCACACGGTGCGCAGCCACAGCGTGTACCGCTCGGCCAGGTAGGCGCGGCCGATCCGCTCGTCGGTGCGCCGCCGCTGGCGGTCCTGGCGGCCCAGCGCCTCCAGGGTGTGCGCGCCCTCGACGGTGTCGGTCACCCCCTGGGTGAGCTCGGAGTAGGTGTCCAGTTCGCGCAGGTAGCCGCCCGGAGCGCGGCGGGCGTACCAGCGGGTGGACAGCCAGACGATCACCGCCGACGGCAGCCACGCGAGCAGCAGCACGGGGTGCAGCACGGTGAGCGCGCCGAAGATGACGACCACCGTCACCCCGCTCACCACCATCACCGGGATCGAGTGGCGGACCGTGTGGCTGAGGTGGCCGACGTCGCGGCCGGTGCGCGCCATCAGGTCGCCGCTGCCCGCGCGCTCCACGGTGCCCAGCGGCAGGCGCAGCACGGCCCGAACGAAGCCCTCGCGCAGCTCGGCCAGGACCGCCTCGCCGAACCGGATGGACAGCGCCACCGATACCAGGGTGAGCACGGCGTGGCAGACCAGGGCGCCGACCACGATGACCGCCATCGTGTCGATCCGCTCCGGGGCCGCCGACGCGCGCACCGCGTCGATGATCCGCCCCAGCATCCACGGCGGGGCCAGCGCCGCCAGCGCGGCCAGCCCGTACAGGCCGACCACCGCTGCCAGGACGCCGCCGTGGCTGCGCAGCAGGCCGGACAGCCGGTTCCACACCATCGGGGACGGGGCGACCGGTAGCAGGCCCCGGCGTTCATCGGTCGTGGTCACGGCTGTTCCTCCAGCACGGTGCGCAGAACGGTGGCGGCGTAACCGGGCTCGGACGCCAGCAGGTCGTGGTGCGTGCCCTCGGCGGCCACCCGGCCGCCGCTGACGAACCGCACGTGGTCGGTGCGGTCCAGCAGCAGCGGGCTGGTGGTGACCAGCACCGTGGTGCGGCCCGAGCGCTCGGCCGCAAGCCGGGCGCCGATGGCGGCCTCGGAGTGGGCGTCCACGGCGGAGGCCGGCTCCACCAGGACCAGGACGTCGGGGTCGTGGGCAAGCGCCCGGGCCAGCCGCAGCCGCTGCTGCTGGCCGCCGGAGTACTCGCGGCCGCGCTCGGTGAGCAGGGCGTCCCACCCGTCCGGGGACTGGCGGACCACGTCCTCGGCGGCGGCGACCCGCACCACCTCGGCCAGCCGCTCCTCGGACAGGCCGCCGTCGGGCGAAAGCTCGTCGCGCAGCGGCCCGGAGAACAGGTGGGCGTCGTTGGCGGCGACCAGGACGCGGCGGCGCACCTCGCGCAGCGGCAGGTCGGACAGCGGGACCGAGCGGCCGGTGGCCTCCTCCACCAGGTGCCCGCCCTCGGCGTAGCGGCCCAGGCGGGCGGAGATCGCGGTGGCGTCCGCGGTGTCCGCGCACACCACGGCGGTGAGCAGCCCGGCCGGGACGCGCACCCCGCTGGCCGGGTCGTGCAGGCCGCAGGGGCCGGTCGGCGCCTGGGCGGGCGACTCCGGGTCGGGGTGGTCGTGGGCCAGGGACAGCACCCGGGCCACCCGCCCGGCGGCGACCCGCGCGGAGATGTACAGGGTCACGCTCTGCATCAGGTGGCGGACGGCCACCGCCAGGTTGGTGGTGAACCCGTAGAACGCCACCAGCTGTCCGACGGTGAGCTCCCCGTTCAGGGCCAGGCGCGCGCCGTACCAGACGATCCCGACCAGCAGCAGTCCCGGGTACAGCTCGCGCAGGGCCTGGAGGGCGGCGTCCATCCAGCCCACCCGCACCCCGGCGGCCCGCACCTCCTGGGACTCCTCCCGGTAGCGCTCGCCGACGGTGCGCTCGCCGCCCACGCCGCGCAGCACGCGCAGCCCCGCGACCAGGTCGGAGGCCTGGGTGGTGAGCTCCGCCTTGCGGGTGCGCTGGTGTTCCTGCCGCCTGGCCAGGGGGCGCAGCACCGGGGCGATGCCGAGCATGATGAGCGGGACCGCGACCAGCACGATGAGCCCGAAGGTCAGGTGGGAGGTGAGCATGAGGGCGGCCACGACCACCATGGACACAAGGGAGGCGACGAGCATCGCCGACCGCTCCCAGAAGTCGCCGATCTGCTCGATGTCCTCGGTGCCCACCGCGATGACCTCGCCGGAGGGCAGCCGCCGCGTCAGGGTGGGGCCCAGGTCGGCCGCCCGCGAGCAGATGACCTGCACGGTGCGGTAGGCCGAGGCGTACCAGTTGAAGCATTCGGCCCGGTGCGCCAGCGGGATGAACACGGTGCAGGCGACGATGACGGCGGCCAGGACCCCGGTCCAGTACAGCACCGACCGGGTGTCCAGCCCGGAGTCCAGTGCCGCGCCGATGACGGCGGACAGCAGGACGGAACCGGCGCTGTACGCGCTCGCGAGGACTCCCGCCCACAGCAGCGGCCGCCACTCCTTCCGCGCCATCCACAGGAGGAAGCGGTCGGCGGAGCGGTGGTCGGGTTCGCCCGGAGGCTGGGGTAGATCTCGCACACACGGACTGTAATCACGAGCCCGACGCCGGGGCCACTCATTTTTCGGCGGCGAACGCGCTGCTCAGCGCACCGCCCCGGCGGCGTGCAGCCGCTCGATCAGGCGCTGGGTCGCGGGTGCGCAGCGGCCCCGGTCGGCGTGGCCGACCCAGGCGATCTCGGAGACCTCGGCGCTGGGGCGCGGCTCGCCCTCGTGGTCGGCGGCGTAGCAGGCCATCCGCACACGGGTGCCGGGCGCCTGGTCGTGGGCGACCTCGTCGACGACGGTGACGAGGCGGAAGGTGTCGGGGACGAGGGTGACGCCGACCTCCTCGCGGGCCTCGCGGGCCACGGCCTGCTCGTCGGTCTCCCCGGGCTCGCGCTTGCCGCCGGGGGAGTAGAGGACGTCGCGCCCGCGGGAGCGGACGCACAGGACCCGGCCGTCGCGGACGTGGACCCAGGCCAGGGCGTCGATGACGGCGGGCGGTGTGGTGGAGGCGGACATGGGTCCCAGGGTAGGCGGACCGGGGCCCGGCGGTGCGGCGCGGGCCGGAACGGGACGGGGGGCCGCGGCCGCGGGTCGCCCGGCGGGCGGGCTCCGGGGCGGCCCGAGGTAACCATTGGGAAACGCCGCCGTTGCCCCCCTGTGCGGGCGCGGTGGCCCCGGGTTACGTTACGTCCGGACTGGGAGCGCTCCCAGGTGGTGGGGACCATCCGAAGAACGAGCCGTCCGAGGAACACACATGTCCCGCACAACCCGCTTGCGCGCGGCGCTGGGCGCCGCGGCCGGATCCGTCGCGGTCCTGGCCGCCGCGGTCGCGTTCGCCGCGGCCGGAACCGTCGCCCCGGCCGCCGCCGACACCGGCTTCTACGTCAACCCCGACACCTCCGCCGCCCGCTGGGCGGCCGACAACCCCTCCGACCCCCGGGCCGCCGTCATCGAGGAGCGCATCGCCTCGGTCGCCCAGGGGACCTGGTTCACCCGGCACAACCCCGCGACCGTCCGCGGCGAGGTGGACGCGCTGGTCGGCGCCGCCGACGCGGTGGGCCAGGTGCCCATCATGGTCGTCTACAACATCCCGGGCCGCGACTGCGGCAACCACAGCGGAGGCGGGGCGCCCTCCCACGAGGCGTACCGCCAGTGGGTGGACGAGGTCGCCGCCGGGCTCGGCGGCCGTCCCGCCTACATCATCCTCGAACCCGACGCCCTGCCCCTGGTGAGCGGGTGCAGCGAGCCGGAGGACACGCAGGCGCTGCTGGACTCCATGGCCTACGCCGGCAGGGCGCTCAAGGCCGGGTCCTCCCAGGCCCGGGTCTACTTCGACATCGGCCACTCGGACTGGCTCACCCCGTCCCGGGCCGCCGAGCTGCTCAACGGGGCCGACGTCGCCGGCAGCGCGGACGGGATCTCCACCAACACCTCCAACTACCGGCGCACCGAGGACGAGGTCGCCTTCGCCAGGTCCGTCATCGCCGCCACCGGGGTGCCGGGGCTGGGCGCCGTGATCGACACCAGCCGCAACGGCAACGGTCCCTCCCCCGACGACGAGTGGTGCGACCCGCGGGGGCGCGCACTGGGCACGCCGAGCACCACGGACACCGGCGACCCGGCCATCGACGCGTTCCTGTGGGTCAAGCTCCCCGGCGAGGCCGACGGCTGCGCCGGGCCCGCCGGGTCGTTCGTCCCCGACCTCGCCTACGAGATGGCCCTCAACGCCGGAGAGCCCTCGGAGGAGCCCACCGAGGGGCCGACCGAGGTGCCCTCGGGCGAGCCCTCCGAGCCGCCCGCCGACGGCGACTGCACCGCCGCCTACCGCGTCGACAACGACTGGGGCAGCGGTTTCCAGGCGACCGTCACCGTCACCGCGCACGTGCCGGTGGACGGCTGGCGGGTCGAGTGGGAGTTCGCCGACGGCCAGACCGTCACCCAGGCATGGAACGCCCGGGTGACCTCCTCCGGGGGCGCGGTCACCGCGCTGAACCCGGAGTGGGGAGGCGCCCTCGGGCAGGGCGCCACCGCCGAGTTCGGGTTCACCGGGGCCCGCACGGGCGCCAACACGGTGCCCGAGGTGACCTGCTCGGCGGCCTGATCCCGCGGTCCGGGCGGACACCCCCCGCCGCCCGGCCCGCGGCCCCCTGAGGACACGGATCCCGAGGACACGGGTCTGTGAGGTTCCCGGGACCCGTGCGTCCCCTGAGGCGCACGGGCCTCCCGGGGCCGCACGGCGTCCGGTACCGGCCGCCGAAACCGCCCACCGGCTCCGCGGGAACGCACTACGATCACCCTGTGTCAGCGGTAGCGGGGCCGCCACGGGCCCCGGAAGGGTGACGACATGGCGACGGACACGACCCCGGCCCCCGGGGCGCTCGAACCCGGGGCGGCCGCCCCGGCCGCGGAGCCCCGCCCGGCCTCCACGGCCTCTCCCCTCCTCGCGGAGAGCCCCACGGGAGGCGTCCCCCCGCAGACCGCGGACCGGCGGCTGGCCCGGGAACGCGTCTACAACCTGTTCAGCGCCGCCATCGGCGCCTGCACGGCCCGGGGCCTGCGCGACCGGGCCGCCGACCTGCTGGCACGGGAGGCCCGGCTGCCCTTCCTCTCCCCGGACGAGCTCGAACGCACCGCCGACGAGCTCGCCCGGACCCTGGCCGGGCTGCGCGCCGTCCCCGTCCCGGACACCGGCGACGAGGTGCGCCCGCTCTCCGGTGCCGACGCCGCCGACCTCTTCGACCTGGGGCTGCGCGACCGCCTCACCGGGAAGGCGCGCGAGCACCCGCGGCTGCTGCTGTTCGGCGGCCAGCCGGGCTCGGGCAAGTCCACCCTCCAGCGGCTGCTGCTGCCGGTGCTGCCCGAGGGCACCGTGAGCTACGACGGCGACGACCTGATGCGGCTGTCCCCGGACTACGAGAGGGCGATGCGCCGCGACGACCGGGCGGCCTCGCACGCGGTCGCCGCGCAGGTCGGGGTGCTGCACGCCCCCGCCATGGAGCACATCCGCTCCGGCCGGGCGGACGTGCTGTGCAGCCACCCGCTGGGGCGCGCCGACTGGGCGGCCGAATGGGTGCGGGGCTTCCGCGGGGCCGGCTACCGGGTGGAGGTCGCGTTCCTGGCCGTCCACGCCTCCGCCAGCGGGTTCGCGATCGCGGACCGCTACCGCCGCTCCCGCGAACAGCAGGGGTTCGGCCGCTGGCTGCCCGAGCACCTGCACGACCGCTTCTACCAGGGCGTGCCCAACACGGTCGAGTTCCTGGAGACCCACCGGCTCGTGGACTCCCTCTACGTCCTCTCCCGCGAGGGAGAGGTCCTCTACGCCAACCACCTGGACGCCGGCGGCGACTGGCGCGCGGAGCCCTTCGGACGGATCGCCCTGGAGGCGCAGCGCGGCCGCCGCGAGCTCTGGCACGAGGAGGACCCGGTGCCTCAGGGAGCCCCGTAGAGCCCGGCGAGCTCCGCGGCCAGCTCCGCGAGCCGCCGCCGGGCCGCCTCCGGGGCCAGGACCTCCACCCGGGAGCCCAGTCCGGCCAGCTGCGCCGCCACCACCTCGGGCGAGGGGCCGTCGGCCTCGAACCGCGTCCAGCCGTCGCCGTCGCGCCCTCCCAGGCGCAGCCGGCCGCCGAGGAGCCGGTCCAGCAGGGCGGCCGTCCCCGGCGCGGCCCGGCCCCGGACGGTCGCCGCCGCCATGCGCTCCTCCATCGGCCCGGCCAGCCCGCGCCAGGCGGCGGCGAGGTCGAACCCGGCGGGGGGCTCGAAGACCTCCCCGGTCCGCTCGACCGAGGTGACGCGGGAGACCCGGAAGGTGCGCAGCCCCCCTTCGGTGCCGGCGACGAGGTAGCGGGCGCCCGCCTTGGACACGAGCCCCAGCGGGTCCACCGCGCGCACGCGCGCCGCCCCGCCCGGGGAGGCGTATCCCAGCCGCAGCCGGGCCCGGTCCAGCACCGCCCGCTCCAGGTCGGCCAGGTGCGGACCGCCCTCCGCGGCGCGCGCCCAGTCCGTGCCGTCGTCCAGGCCCACCCGGGACGCGGCCTTGGCGTCCGTCCGCAGCGTCGAGGGCAGCGCCCGGACCAGCTTGCGCAGCGCCGTGCGCATCCGCGGCGTGTCCGACACCGGCCCCAGCAGCACGAACAGGGAGCGGATCTCCTCGGCGGTCAGCCCGGTCAGGTTCGTCCGGGCCCCGCCGACCAGCGTCCAGCCGCCGCCCCGGCCCTGCCGCGAGTACACGGGGACGCCGGCGGCCATGAGCGCCTCCAGGTCACGGCGCGCGGTGCGCTCGGACACCTCCAGTTCGGCGGCCACCTCGGCGGAGGTCACCCGCCCGCGCTCCTGGAGGAACAGAAGGGTCGCCACCAGGCGATCGGCTCTCATGTCCTCGATTCTCCTCCGGAAACCGGTCAGGAGATGACCGGTTAGGCGACCACGATGGTCTTCGACCGCGGCGGCGCACTTGCGCCGGAGCCTCCGGCCGGCCGCCGCGGAACGAGGGGGACACATCGTGATCGTTGTGACGGGAGCCACCGGGAACGTCGGCCGTCCGCTGGTCCGGGCGCTGGTCCGTGAGGGCGAGCAGGTGACGGCGGTGGCCCGCCGCCTCCCCGGCGCCGACCGGGTGGCGGGCGCGCGGTACCTGTCGGCCGACCTGGCCGACCCGGAGGGGCTGGCCCCGGCCCTGGAGGGCGCCGACGCGCTGTACCTGCTGGTCTCGGGGGCCGGGGAGGGCCTCGACCCCGACCGGATCCTCAAGGCGGCGGCCGGGGCGGGGATCGGCCGGGTGGTCCTCCAGTCCTCCCAGGCCGCCCGGACCCGTCCGGACTCGCCCTCACACGACCACCTCAGGGTGTTCGAGGAGGCGGTGCGGGGCTCGGGCCTGGAATGGACGGTCCTGCGGCCGGGCGGGTTCGCCTCCAACGCCTTCGCCTGGGCGGGCCCGGTCCGCGAGCGCCGCGAGGTCCGCTCCCCGTTCGGGGACGTGGGACTGCCGGTCGTCGACCCGGTGGACATCGCCGAGGTGGCGGCCCGGGTGCTGCGGGACGGCGCCCACTCCGGGCGGGCCCTGGAGCTGACCGGCCCGGCGGCGGTGACCCCGCGCGAGCGGGCCGGGGCCATCGCGGACGCCGTCGGCGCACCGGTGCGCTTCGTGGAGCAGACCCGGGAGGAGGCCCGGGCGGCGCTGCTGGAGTTCATGCCCGAGGTGGTCGCCGACGGCACGCTCGCCATCCTGGGCGAGCCCTCGCAGGACGAGCGGAGGGTGAGCCCCGACGTGGAGCGGGTGCTCGGCCGCGCCCCGCGCGCCTTCGCCGAGTGGGCGCGGGACAACGCCGCCGCGTTCGGGGGCCCGGCGGGGGATTGACCGGTTCCGGTCCCGCCCGGCCCGGGCGGGACCGGAACGTACGCCCTAAAGTGCCCGCATGGACTTCTTCTCCGCGAACCCCCTGCTGGTGAGGCAGCCGAAACGCTTCCTCGTCGACGAGTCCGAATACCACTGCTTCGACGGGCACGGCCGGCGGCTCGCGCACGTCCGGGAGGAGGGCCTGGACACCGGCAGGCGGATCGCCCGCCACCTGGCCGCGTCCTACGGGGTCTCCTCCAACCGCCGGGTCGTCGTCCACGACGGCCGCGGCCCGCGCCTGGTCATCGAGAAGCAGTGGTCGTGGATGACCGCCACGACCACCGTGCAGTGGCCGGACGGGCGGCCGGTCGGCAGCATCGAGCAGGACGTGGCCTTCTTCAAGGCGAAGTTCGGCCTGCTGGACCCGTGGAAGCGGCCGCTGGGGTCGATCGAGGGCGACTTCCTCGCCCGCGACTTCCGGATCAACGACACCGGCGGCCACGAGGTGGCCCGGGTGGACCGGCGCGTCCCCGACCTGGGCGAGCTGTTCACCTCGGCCGACTCCTACGCCCTGCACCACCGCTACCCGGCGCTGCCCGAACCGCTGCGCACCATGGTGGTCGCCTCGGGCATCGCCATCGACCTGGTGCTGCTGGAGGGGCGCTGACCGCGGGGCCGGGCCCCCGCCCTCACAGCCTCTCCATCGCCGCCCGGTCCTCCTCGCCGAACTCCTCCTCCAGGCGTTCGGGGGAGGCGTCCAGGTCGATCCGCGCCACGGGCACGCCGCGGGCGGACTCGATGGCGCCCAGGCGGCGCAGCGCCCGGTCGGAGGCGTAGCGCACCAGCTCGCCCGGGGGCAGCTCGTACCTCGCGCTCTCGGGGGTGGCCTCCGAGGCGCTCTCGCCCCGCTCGACGGTGGACATCACGTGCGGCAGCAGCTCCTCCAGGCGCTCGCTCACCACCGCCCAGTTGGAGTCGTCGGCGGCCACGTGTCGGCGGCAGGTGAACGTCCCCCACGCCATGTGGCGGCGCTCGTCGTCGCCGATCCGGCGCACGATCTCCCGCATCCCGGGGAAGATGTCGCGCACGGTGCAGATGTGGTTCCAGGCGTAGTACCCGGTGAGCGCCAGGGAGCCCTCGACGATGTGGTTGTAGGTGACCGAGGCGCGCACCTGGTTGCGCGGGCTCGGGTCGTCCAGCAGCGCCTCCAGGGAGGAGGGCAGCTCCTCGTAGAACAGCGCCCGGTAGCCCGGGTTCTCCTCCACGTACCCGTGCAGGTCGTCGTACACGCCGACGGCGTCCAGCCACAGCCGGAACGCCTGGACGTGCTTGGCCTCCTCGAACGCGAACTGGGTCAGGTACATCTCGTCGCCCAGCCGCCCCTCGGCGGCCATCGCGCGCAGGAACGGCTGGAGGTCCTCGGTGACGGCCTCCTCGCCCGCGGCGAAGAACGCGCACAGCCGCAGGATGCGCTTCTGAGCGGCCTCGCCGATGGTCTTCCAGTCCTCGGCGTCCCTGCTCAGGTCGATGGAGGCGGGGTCCCAGAACCTGGCGTTGCCCTTGACGAACAGCTTCAGGGGCAGCGATTCCCAGTTCAGGCCGCCGTTGCTCAGGGAGTGGAAGCCGGTGCGGTCGGACACGGGTGGACCTCCGAGGGGGTGCCGGGGGGCTCTCTCCCGCCCATGATTGGACACGAAGCGGGTTCGTGTAAAGAGGGGCGGTGGTCCAGATCACGAAAACCGCGCACCCCGGATACGGTCGGCATGGACCGGTCTGGGGTCTCCGCCGAAACGGTACGGTCGGGGTGTCCCGTCCGCACTGAACGATCCGATCGGGGTACGACGTGTTCTGTGGTGATCCCGGCACCTCCGGCTACACCGCCTGTGCCGCCCAGACCCAGCTCTTCTCGCTGGCCTCCGCGATCCCCGCACTGCTCGGCCTGGCCCTGCTGGTCGCCGCCTTCGCCGCCCCGGGGGTGCGCGACGACCGCGCGCTGCGCACCCGGACCCTGACCTACTCCCTCATCGCCTGGGCCATCGCCGCCGGGACCTACGTCATCGGCGGCCTGCCCTCCTTCTAGGGGTGCTCGGCGGACGCCCCCGCGCGGTCCGGCGGATCCCCCGCAGGACGACGGGCCCCGGGCGGCCCGGGGCGCGGGGCGGAATGATCCACCGGACACGCCCTCGCCGGGCGGACCCCCGCTCCGGCCCGCCGCCGCCCTCTGCAGACGGCCCGCTCCCGTCGGCGTCCCCGGGGGACGGCCGACACCGCGCGGACCCCCGCGGTGCGGGGGAGCACCCGGGAACGGGCTCCGGACCCGGGCCGCCCCGCCCCCTCAGACCTCGCCGCCGGCCAGGATGTCGGCGGCGTCGGTGATCCGGTAGGCGTACCCCTGCTCGGCCAGGAACCGCTGCCGGTGCGCGGCGTAGTCCTGGTCCAGGGTGTCGCGCGCGATCACCGCGTAGAACCGCGCCGACCGGCCGTCGGACTTGGGCCGCAGCACCCGGCCCAGCCGCTGCGCCTCCTCCTGTCGGGACCCGAACGACCCCGACACCTGGATCGCCACACCGGCCTCGGGCAGGTCGATCGAGAAGTTGGCGACCTTGGATACCACCAGGGTCCGCAGCTCCCCGGACCGGAACGCGGCGAACAGCCGCTCCCGCTCCGCGGTGCGGGTCTCGCCCTTGATCACCGGGGCGCCCAGCGCCTCGCCCAGTTCGTCCAGCTGGTCGATGTAGGAGCCGATCACGAGCACCTGCCCGTCGGCGTGCCGCTCCACCAGCTCCCGCACCACCGCCGTCTTGGCCTCGGAGGACGCGCAGAACCGGTAGCGGTCCTCCGGCTCGGCCGTCGCGTACGCCAACCGCTCGGACTCCGACAGGTCCACCCGCACCTCGACGCAGTCCGCCGGGGCGATCCAGCCCTGGTTCTCCATGTCCTTCCACGGGGCGTCGTACCGCTTGGGCCCGATGAGGGAGAACACGTCGCCCTCGCGGCCGTCCTCGCGCACCAGCGTCGCGGTCAGCCCCAGCCGCCGCCGGGCCTGGAGGTCCGCGGTCATCCGGAAGATCGGCGCGGGCAGCAGGTGCACCTCGTCGTAGACCACCAGGCCCCAGTCGCGGGCGTCGAACAGCTCCAGGTGCGTGTACACGCCCTTCCGCTTGGCCGCCATGACCTGGTAGGTCGCGATGGTGACCGGCCGGATCTCCTTGCGGGTGCCCGAGTACTCGCCGATCTCGTCCTCGGTGAGCGTGGTCCGCCGCAGCAGCTCGGCCTTCCACTGGTGCACCGACACGGTGTTGGTGACCAGGATGAGCGTGGTCGCGCCGGTCATCGCCATCGCGGCGGCGCCCACCACGGTCTTGCCCGCCCCGCAGGGCAGGACCACCACGCCCGAACCGCCCGCGTGGAAGCCCTCGGCGGCGGCGCGCTGGTAGTCGCGCAGCTCCCAGCCGTCCTGGACCAGGTCGATCCTGTGCGCCTCGCCGTCGACGTACCCGGCCGCGTCCTCGGCGGGCCAGCCGATCTTGAGCAGCGCCTGCTTGAGGTTGCCGCGCTCGCTGGGGTGCACCGCCACGGAGTCGTCGCCGAGCCGCTCGCCCAGCATGCCCCTGAGCCGCTTGGAGCGGACCACCTCCTCCAGCACCGGCCGGTCGGAGGAGCGCAGGACGAGCCCGTGCACCGGGTCGCCCTCCAGCCGCAGCCGTCCGTAGCGGTCCATGGTCTCGGCGATGTCCACCAGCAGCGAGTGCGGCACGGGGAACTTCGAGAAGCGGATCAGGGCGTCCACGACCTGCTCGGCGTCGTGCCCCGCGGCGCGCGCGTTCCACAGCGCCAGCGGGGTGATCCGGTAGGTGTGCACGTGCTCGGGGGCGCGCTCCAGCTCCGCGAAGGGGGCGATGGTGCGGCGGCACTCGTCCGCGGACTCGTGGTCGACCTCGAGCAGGAGGGTCTTGTCGGACTGGACGATCAGGCAGGACACACGGAACCTTCCGTCGGGAGGCGGGCGTCGGGAGGGGGCGGCCCCAGGTGCAACACCCCGGGGGCCCCGATCATGCCCGGGTCAGGCCGACGAGGCGATGGCGAACACCACGAGGGCGATGTAGCCCACGATGATGACGCCGAGGATCCCGAAGTTGATCCACACCGAGAGCCAGGCGTTCTTGGTCAGCCGCTCCCCGCGCTCGGGGTCGTACTTCTCGCCGAGGGCCAGGGCGCCGAACACGATGCCGGGGATCGCGGTGACGCCGCAGCACAGGACCAGCTGGACGCACGACAGGATCAGCGCCGTGATGGCCCGGCCCTCGTGCTCGGGCCTGGGCGGCGGAGGCGTGTAGCCGTAGCCGGGCGCCGGGCCGTAGGGGCCGCCGCCGTAGTGGCCGGAGGGCCGGCCGTAGGGGTCGTGGCCGGGGGCCGAGTAGCCCCCGGTCGCGTCCTTGTAGGGGTCGTACGGGTTGTCGCTCATGGGGAGATCCTTCGAGGGGGAGGGGCCGTGGCGGCGGGACCGGCTCAGTAGCCGAGGGTCAGGGCCATCACGAAAACGAACAGGACGACGATGATCACGGGCACGCCCAGCAGGCCGTAGGCCAGGTTGCAGGCCCAGGTGTACCGCAGGTACCGCTCGACCTCGGGCGCGTCGGGGACCTTGGTCAGCGCCACGATGGCGAGGGCGATCCCCGGGATGTTGGCGCCCAGGAGCAGGAACCACAGGCCCAGGTAGGCGCCCAGCAGCGGCGGGGCCAGTGACAGGACCGCCACCACCAGGGCGGCGACCGTGCCGCCCACCCGGGCGGGCGGGCCCGTCGGGGCCGGGGCGGCGGCCGGGTGGACGGGGGGAGGGGCGTACGCGGCGGGCGCCGCCGGTGCGGCGGCGCGCACGGGGGCGGCCGGGCGCAGGGCCCCG
The DNA here is from genome assembly GCF_019598965.1 of Nocardiopsis sp. MT53. Classification (NCBI taxonomy): domain Bacteria; kingdom Bacillati; phylum Actinomycetota; class Actinomycetes; order Streptosporangiales; family Nocardiopsidaceae; genus Nocardiopsis; species Nocardiopsis sp. MT53. The sequence goes on from NZ_CP080599.1 coordinate 2,926,442, forward strand.
CCCTGCTCCCGCTCCCAGAAATCCCTGGGACCCCCGGATCTCCCCGGCATGCGCTCCCCCTCCCGCGGGCCCTCGGCCCTCCCGACCACAGGTGTACCCGCCCGTACCCGGTGGGACGCGGGGGACCCGGCGGAGGTTCCCCGCCCCGCGGCCACGGTGCGGTCCCGGCTCGGAGCCGGGTCAGTAGTGGGTCAGTAGTTGGTCACCGGCACGATGCCCTGGATCCACGACCCGCTCTGCGTGAACACCACGAAGGTCAGCACCAGCATGACGAACAGCATCACCCCGGCCGCCCCCAGGCAGTACCAGGAGTACCGGGTGAGCATCTCGGCCCGGCCGGGCAGCCCGCGGTCGCGGGCGTGGGCGGCCCGGATCGCGAACACGATGCCCGCGACGCCGAAGATCCAGTTGCCGCAGCACAGCAGCGTGAACGCGTGCAGGATCAGCGCCATCGTGGAGCTGTTCGCCGCGCCGGAGGCGGACGGGCCGGGCGCGCCCCCCTCCCCGCGCGCCGGAGCGGGGTCCGCAGCCCGGCCGCGCCCGCCGTCGTGCCCGTCGTCGCGGCCGTGCTCACGGGGGGACGAGGCTCCGGGGGGCAGGGACGCATTGCTCATGGGGGTGTCTCTCGCTTGTCCGAGGGCCGACTGGCAACCGCGTCCCAGCCTACGGCGTGCCGCCCCGATCGTCCTCCTCCAGCTCGGCCACGGCGGTGATCCGGTGGACCGCGAAACGCTGCACCGCGCCCCGGGTCTCGTCGTGGGCGGTGACGAACCCGCCGTCGACCGACGAGGGGCCGATGATCCGGCCGCCCTGGCGGCCGTCGGTGTCGGTGTAGCCGATCCACAGGCGCCGCCCGGCCGCGGCGGCCCCGGACAGCGCCTCCAGCACCGCCGCCGCCCGGGAGCCGGGCGGGCCGTCCTCGGGCAGGGGGACCGCGCGGCGGGCCGCGATGGCGGCCTGGTCGCCGGCCCGCACCGCCCGCACGATGTCGCGCAGCCGCTCGGCGTCGGGGGCGGCGGACGGCGGCTCGGGCGGGACCTCCACGGGCTCGGCGCGGCGCGCCTCGGGGCGGGAGAGCCGCATGGCCCCGTCCCCGCCCTCGGCGACGGGGTGGTGGCCGAGCCTGCGCAGCCCGTCCACCAGCGCCGCCCGGCCCACCCCGGCGGCCACCACGGTCGGCGCCAGCCGCACCAGCCCCAGCGCCTCGGTGCGCCGGTCGCCCATGACCTCGTCCAGCAGGGCGGGCTCGTCACAGCGCAGGTAGGAGGAGGCCGTGCCGGCGCGCAGCCGTCCGTGCCGCCGCCCCACGTCGGACACCAGGTACCGAAGCGCCTGCGGCAGGGGGGTGCGCGAATGGCGTTCCAGCAGGGTGAGGATGTCGGCGATGCCGCGTCCGGCGTCCAGCCCGCGCCGCACCGAGTCCTCGGTGAACCGGTACACGGTGGCGCCGCCGGTGGACTCCACGTCCGCGACCAGCGCCAGCTCCCGGGCCAGCTCGGCGACCAGCGGGCCGGGGGCGACGGCGGTGAGGTCGCCCTGCACCAGGACGTGGTCCAGGGGCCGGGGCAGGTACCCGGCCAGCAGCCCGGCGGCCGCCTCGGGGTCGCCCTCCAGCAGCGGGCGGACGTACCCGGCCAGAGCGCCCCGGCCGGTGAACCCCAGCGCGGCGGCCTCCGCCCCGGCGGTCTCCACCAGCTCGGTGTACACGGGCGAGCGGCGGCGCGGCCGCCGCCAGGAGAGGCGCGCCGACAGCGACCCCGCCGCCGGGGAGAACCCGGGCTCGGCGGTGGCCAGCTCGGCGAGCAGGTCGCGGCGGGCCTGCGGGGCCGCGGGGCGGGCCAGCCCGGGGCCGAGCACGTTGCGCACCCGCCCGCCGGAGTCCCGGGAGCCGCTCAGCGCGGGCACCCGGTCGGTGTCCAGCCACGCCTGCGCCAGGCGCAGCCAGCGGCGCTCGGGCGGGCTCTCCCGCCACAGGTCGTACTCGCGGGTGGGCAGCCACTCGCCCTCCACGCGGTCGTCGGCGCCCAGCAGCCCGGCGGCGTGGGCGACCTCGACGAGCAGCGCGGCGGTGGTGTCGTCGGTGTCCATGGTGCGCGCGGCCCGGCGCAGGTCCCGCACGCCCAGGCCGCCGTTGCGCAGCACCGCGGCCGGCTCGCCGGACCAGGACTCCAGCAGCTCCTCGACGGCGCGCAGCACCGTGAACGCCTGCCCGGCGGCGAACCGGGTCACCCCCTCGGGGTCGTGGGCCGTGCCCGCGAACTCCGGGGGAGCGGCCGCGACCTCGCGGAACAGCGTCCCCGAGCGCAGGTGCGCCCCCACCTCCCGGGGCAGCGTGAGCGTGTCGTCGCCGCTGGGCAGCAGCAGGGCGCGGGCCAGCAGCTCCTCCACCGGCGACCCGGCGTCGGCCAGCCCGACGTCGCGGCGGGCGTCGGTGACGGTGCCGTGCGGCGGACCCCAGGTCATCCCGTCCAGCAGGCGGCGGGCCTGTTCGCCGACCTGGGACAGCAGGGTGTCGAGCCCGGCGGGGTCGGACAGCAGGCGGGCCAGCGCCTCGACCGGCGCGGACGCGGAGGAGTCGGGGGCCAGGTCCCCGGCCAGCCGCTTGAGGCGGCCGTGCGGCAGCGCGGCCAGCAGCACCCGGGCGGGCGGGCCCAGCCGCGCCGGGGCCGGCAGCAGGTCGCGCAGCACCTGGACGGGGCGCAGCCGGTCCCGGTCGGGCCAGACCAGCGCCGAGCGCAGCAGGCCGTCCAGGGCGGCCGCGACGGCTTCCCGGACCTCCCCGCCGTCACCGGCGGGCTCCAGCGCGGCGGTGAGCCCGGCGGCGGTGACGCCCACGGGCTCGGACATCCGGTCGTCGCCCAGGGCGACGACGGCCTCCAGGACTTGGAGGGTGAAGGAGTCCAGCCCCTCCAGGGCCCGCAGGACGGTGTTGCGGGTGGTGGCCCGGGCGGCCAGCGAGCCGATGCCGTCGGGGACGGGGCGGCCCAGGTCGGGGCGGGCGGACAGCAGGGCGGCGAGCTCCTCGTCGGAACGCTCGCGCAGCCAGGAGGTGAAGGTCGGGGGGCGGCCCGGCCCGGCGGTCCCCGTGTCCGGTCCGTGCAGGTCGGGAGGTGCGTTCTCGGTCATCACCGTCAACGCTAGGCGATACCTGTGACGAGGTGGGAGACCCGGGGACGAGAGAAGCGTCCCGGTTCCGCGGGCCGGTCCGGGAGGGGACGGGAGCGGTCACGGGCACGCCCCGGGGAACCCCGGTCACGGACTCCCCCCGCGCCCCCGGGAACGCGCCCGTTTCCGCGTGACAGGCCGTATACGGTCCGAATCAGACGACCGAAATAGGAAAGGGGGCTTAAAAGGCAGGTCATCCTCCGTCACTATGGGGGCATGACCCAGCGCTCGGAACAATTGGTACTCGACTATCTGTCCGAGGTCGGCTTGGTCCTGCACGGTCGGCTGACCGCCAGGGAAAGGACCGCCTACCTCACCTCCGTGCGCGCCCGGATCGACGCGCGCCGGGCCGCGGCCCCCGACGACGGCGTGGACGCCGTCCGCGACATCCTGCTGAGCCTGGGGTCCCCCGGGGACCTGGTGGAACGGGAGCTCGCCGGCCGCGACCTCGACATCGAGGACGAGGAGCTCATCCCGCCCCGGCCCCGGCACGCCGACCGGCCGCCGCCGCCCTGGCGGGGCGGCCCCAGCCGCGGGATCATGGGCCTGCTGGAGGGGCCCGGCCGCACCGAGATGCGGCTGGAGCGCGGCGGCCGCCGGGGCGGGGCCGGACGCGAGGCCGGCGCGCTGCGCGGGCTGGTGCTGTGCCTGCGCCACCACCCCGCCGAGATGGCCGCCCTGGCCCTGCTGCTGGCCACCGTGCCCTGGGGCTGGGGGCTGTCCTTCCTGTGGGTGCTCGGTGTCGCGTTCGTGGTGCTCAGCCGGGTGTGGAGCGCGAAGGACAAGTGGCTCGCGGTGCTGGTGCCGCTGCTGGGCTGCCTGGCGGGCATGGCGCTGTGGAGCGGAGAGGCCGACTTCGTGGACCAGTACGTCCAGCACTCCCTGGCCGACTACGGCGTGATCGGGCTGGGCCTGGCCTCCCTCGTGTCGGTCGCCTACCTCTACCCGCGGACCGCCCGGTCGGCGCGGGTGGCCGAACGGCAGCGCGCCTCCGCGGGGCCCGCCGGTCATCGGTAGGCAAAAGCAGGGGAATAACCTTTTCCGGTCGGCCCGTTACCGCGCGTTCCGGCATGTGATCTCGGGTACCCAAGGGTGTACACCGCCGTTCTCGCTTCGGCGGCGGCCATGTCGGTGAGTCGGCCCGGCGTCCAGCCCGGTCTCCACACCACGTTCCCGGCGGCCCGGCATCTCCGCCGAGTCCCGTCCCGTACTCCGCACCCGCGGGGAGGGGCCGCCGGAACACACGAGGCCCGGATGAGCCGCATCCGGGCCTCGTTCCGTGCGCCGGGGGCGGTTTTTTCCCTCGCCTTCCGTCACCACCGGGCATTAGCCTGGCATTCAGGCTGACGGCAACGAGTGAAAGCATGAGGTCCTACGTGCCCACCGGCAAGGTCAAGTGGTACGACGGCGGCAAGGGTTTCGGTTTTCTCACACGCGACGACGGTGGAGAGGTCTTCGTCCATTCCACCGCACTGCCCCCCGGCACCGAAGCGCTGCGCCCCGGCCAGCGGGTCGAGTTCGGGGTGGCCGAAGGACGCAAGGGCGCCCAGGCGCTCCAGGTCAAGCTGCTGGACGCCCAGCACTCGGTGGTCAAGGCCCGGCGCAAGAAGCCCGAGGAGATGGTGGTCATCACCGAGGACCTCATCAAGCTGCTCGAAGGACTCTCCAACGGGTACCGGCGCGACCGCCACCCCGACCGCCGCGAGGCCGCCCGTGTCGCGGCCGTGCTGCGGGTCGTCGCCGACGACCTGGAGGCCTGATCCCCCGGTGCGCAGCGGCCCCGGCCCTCCGGCCGGGGCCGCTCCGCGTTCCCAAGGGCCCACCAAGAGGGTGTATCGGACGAACCTTGACCCGCGTTGTGGTCAAATCGGTGCCGTGGATCAGTGAGAATGGGGGACGTGAGCCCTTCTCGACGTTCTCCTGTACCCGACAAGGCGTGTATCGAGGCGGTGGACCTGGCCCGCTCGGTGGCCGCCGAGGTCGGGCGACCCGAGTGGGTGGGTGAGCACCTCGCTCCCCAGGTCGAGGACACCCGTCTGATCACCCACTACTTCACCTGCCTCGACCCGGCGTACCCCGGCTGGACCTACGCCGTCACCGTGGTCCGCGCATCGCGCGCCAAGGAGGTCACGGTCAACGAGGTCGTGCTGCTCCCCGGCGAGGGGGCCCTCGTCGCACCCGAGTGGGTGCCCTGGAAGGAGCGGCTGCTCCCCGGCGACCTCGGCCCCGGCGACCTGCTGCCCACCGACGAGGACGACGAGCGCCTCGTGCCCGGCTACGCCCAGGTCGCCGACAGCGAGCTGGACGAGGAGGGCGTGGACCGGCAGATGGTCTGGGAGCTGGGCCTGGGCCGCAAGCACGTGCTCTCCGAGACCGGCCGCGAGCAGGCCGCCGAGCGCTGGTACAACGGCGAGGCCGGGCCCCGCGCGCCGATCGCCGAGGCCGCGCCCGCCCGCTGCATCACCTGCGGCTTCATGACCCCGCTCGCCGGGGAGCTGCGCCAGATGTTCGGTGTGTGCACCAACGGGTTCGCGCCCGACGACGGCCGCGTGGTCTCCCTGGACCACGGCTGCGGCGCCCACTCCGAGGTCCGCATGCCGCAGTCGCGCAACGAGCCGGTCGCCCCCGTCGTCGACGAGGTCGGCTACGACCACATCGTCTTCGACGACACCGCGGAGCTGGAACTGGTCTCCTCCGACTCCTGACGGCCCGGCCCGGGCACGTCCCGACACCCGCCCGGCGAAGGGTGGGCTAGGGTCTGATGTGCATCGTGCCGGGCCGTGCCGGCAGCCAGGAGGGACCGTCAATGGCCGAGCCGCTCGCCACCGGGATCGACCCCTACGACACCGCCGAACTGCGCCGCCGCGTACTCGCGGCGTGGGCGGACGCCCCCGCCCGGTTCCGCGAGGACGCCAACGCCGAGGAGGACTTCGCCCTCGGCGGGTACCGGGACCGGGTCGTGGTCGAACTGGCCCAGAACGCCGCCGACGCCGCCCGCCGCGCGGGCGTCCCCGGCCGGCTGCTGCTGTCACTGGAGGGCCGCCGCCTCGTCGCCGCCAACACCGGGGCCCCGCTCACCGCGGAGGGCGTGGAGTCGCTGGCGACCCTGCGGGCCTCCACCAAACGCGGCGGGGACGACTCCGTCGGCCGGTTCGGGGTGGGGTTCTCCGCCGTGGCCGCCCTCAGCGACGACGTCACCGTGACCTCGGCCGGCGCCGCCGTCCGCTTCAGCGCCGACCTGGCCCGCGCGGCCGTGGCCGAGCTGCTGGCCGGGACCGGCCCCGACGGTCTGGCCGCCGAGATCGAGCGCCGCAGCGGGCACGTGCCCATGCTGCGCCTGCCCTTCGCCGCCGACGCGGCCGCCGGAGGCGCGGCGGACACCCGGGACTACGACACCGTCGTCTCGCTGGAGCTGCGCGACGACACCGCCCGGGAACGGGTGCGCGACCTGCTGTCCGGGACCGGCGAGGCCCTGCTGCTAGCCCTGCCCGGCCTGGCCGAGATCCGTGTCCTGGTCGACGGCGCCGAGCGCGTCGCCACCCGCCAGGCGAGCGGCGGGGACCCGGTCACGACCCTGCGCGACGCCGAGGGCACCCGCACCACCCGCTGGCACACCCTCACCCGCACCGGGGAGTTCGACCCGGCCCTGCTCGCCGACCGGCCCACCGAGGAGCGCGGCCGCACCGCGTGGTCGCTCACCTGGGCGGTGCCCGTGGACGACGGCGGCGGCGTGGCCCCGCTGCCGCCGGACGTGGAGCCGGTGGTGCACGCGCCCACCCCCACCGACACCGGGCTGGACCTGCCCGCCGTGCTCATCGGCACCTTCCCCCTGGGCAGCGACCGCCGCGCGGTGCAGCCCGGGCCGGCCACCGACCTGCTGCTGTCCGAGGCCGCCGAGGCCTACGCCGCCCTGCTGCGCCGGTTCGACGCGGCGGCCGCCCTGGACCTGGTGCCCGGCACCCGGGTGGGCGGCGGGCACGTCGACGCGGGGTTCCGCGCCCGGGTCGCCGAGCCCCTGCGCTCCACCCCGTTCCTGACCACCGAGACCGGGGCGCCGGTGGCCCCGCGCGACGCGGTGCTGCTGGACACCGGGGGAGCCGGGCTGTCCGCGGTCCTGGCCGAGCTGATCCCCGGGCTGCTGCCCGGTCGCCTCAACCCCCGCCACCCCGCCCTGGCGGCGCTGCGCGTCCACCGCCTGGGCTCCGCCGACATCGCCGACCTGCTCGCCGACACCGACCGGCCGCCGTCCTGGTGGGCGGGCCTGTACGCGGCGCTGGCCGCCGGGGCGGACACCGACGAGCTGGGCGCGCTGCCCGTGCCGCTGGCCGACGGTCGCCTGGTGCGCGGCCCCCGGTCCCTGCTGGTGCCCCAGGAGGGACCGGTCCCGATCGACGCCGAGGCCCTGGCCGCCCTGGGGGTGCGGCTGGTGCACCCCGAGGCCGTCCACCCGCTGCTGCTGCGCCTGGGCGCGGTGGAGGCGGGCCCGGCCGCGGTGCTGGCCGACGCGCGCACCGAGGCGGCGGTGCGCGGCTCCCTGGACGCCGACGACCCCGAGCCGCTGGCCGAGGCCGTGCTGGGACTGGTCGCCGCCTCCGGGACCACCGCGGCCGACCTGCCCTGGCTGGCCGAGCTGGCGCTGCGCGACGACGAGGACGGCTACTCGGTGGCCGCCGAGCTGCTCGTCCCCGGGGCCCCGCTGGGAGAGGTGCTGGCCGACGACGCCCCCTTCGGCACCGTGCACGCCGACCTGGTGGACCGGTACGGCACCGACGTGCTGCGGGCGGTCGGCGCGCTGTGGGAGTTCACCCTGGTGCGCGCCGAGGAGGCCGCCCTGGGCGAGGACGTCCTCGACGTGTTCGAGGAGGCCCCCGACGCCCTGGACGAGTGGGCCGACGAGGTCCTGGAGCGGGTGGGCGACCCCGAGCTGCCGCCGGTGGTCCCCGAACTGGTCTGTGTGGCCGACCTCGACTACGTGGCCGACGACCGCTGGCCGCAGGCCCTGGAGATGCTCTCCCGGGGCGCGCTGCGCGGGGCCGTGACCGAACCGGCCCGGGTGCTCCTGCCCGACGGCCGGGTGGCGGACGTGCCGTCCTACACCGCCTGGTGGCTGCGCACCCGCGCGCTGGTGGGCGGCGCCGCCCCGAACGAGCTGCGCGCCGCCGAGGCCGAGGCCGCGCTGACGGGGCTCTACGACGAGGCGCCCGCCGACGTCGACCCGGAGTTCGCCCGGGCGCTGGGTGTGCGCACCACCCTGGCCGAACTGCTGGCGGACCCGGAGGGCCCGGACGACCTGCTGGCCCGGCTGGCCGACCCGGAGCGGCATGTGGACCGGTCGGCGCTGCTGCGGATCTGGACGGCGCTGGCGGGGGTGGACGCCGACCTGGTCACCCCGCCCACGCGGGTGCGCGCCGTACTCGGCGGGGCGATCGTGGTGGCCGACGCGGAGGACGCCGTGGTGGTGGACTCCCCGGACCTGCTCCCGCTGTTCGCGGAGCGGCCGCTGATCCTGACCGCCGCTCCGGAGGAGCTGGCCGACGTGCTGGACCTGGAGCTGGCGAGCGAGTCGGTGGACGGGGAGGTCTCCGCGGGGGGCACGCTGCGCCAGGTGCCGGCGGTCGCCGACCTGTTCCTGGACCCCGAGGGGGAGCAGCCGGACCGTACCTATCTGCACCACGCGGAGCTCGTCGTGGACGGGGTCGAGGTGGAGTGGTACGCGGGGGACGGCGTCGTGCACGCCTCCACCAGCGACGGCCTGGCCCGCGCCCTGTGCTGGCGCGCCGAGCAGTGGGACCGCCGCCACCTGCTCGCGGCCGCGCTGCGCGAGCCGGAGGCGGCCCCGCTCCTGCTCGCCGAGGCCGACCTGGAGCAGTAGGCCCGCACGGGGCGGTTAGAGCACGGCGGCCAGCCGGTCGCCCAGGCCGAGTTCGGCCTCGCCCCAGGCGGTGACCTCCAGCTCGTCGCCGACGGCCAGCACGCCCGGCCGGGTGACGGCGAACTTGGCGCCGAAGGAGACGCCGCCCCCGTCGGCCCGCCGGTACCCGGCCAGGGTGCGCAGCGGCTCCGGGCCGCGCTTCTCCCCCGTCTCCTGGTCCACGGTGGTGACCGCGCAGCGGATGCACACCTTGGCGTAGCCCAGCTCGGCCGTGCCCAGGCGCACGGCGCGGACGAGGTCCTCGGTGTGCGGCTCGGCCCAGCCGGACACCACGATGTTGGGGCGGAACCGGCGGATCGGCACGGGTTCGGCGCCGCGCTCCAGGATGCGCGCGTTGAGCAGGTCCAGCGAGGAGGCCGAGGCCATGAGCACGGCGGTGCTGTCGGCGAAGCCGCTGGTGCCCGGGGTGAGCCCGCCGGTCTCCCGGCCGTGCTCCGCGGGCACCCGGACCAGGCGGCTGGGGGCGCCGAGCACCTCGGTCAGCCAGGCGGCGGCGGACGCGCCCTGGTCGACGCCGACGAACGGCTGCCTGTGCAGGGTGACGTCGAGGCGGGGGCCGTCGGGGTCGACCTCCAGCTCCAGTGGCTCGACCCCGTCGAACGACAGCCGCAGCGTGCCCTCGCCCGCCTCGGGGAGGATGCGGGCCATCCGCGGGTCCACGCGCTGGCTGCGGAAGCCGCCCGAGTCGTCCACGACCATGAAGGAGCGGTCGTGGCGGATCCCGGCCGGGGTGAGTTCCGCGGTGTCCAGGGAGATCCCCGCGCACCCCTTGACCGGGTAATGGACGAGTTCGGAGATTCGGGCCATGCCGAGCACGTTAGCGCATGGAAGTGGTGCCCCCCGGTTTGCCCCCGGGCGCCGTACCCGCTGTACTTCTCATCGAGGCCTGGAAGGAACCGGGGCACGATCCGGTGCGTCCTCCCTGGCGTAACGAACCCCGCCGACATCCGAACCGACAGGACCCCTCCATGCGCACGATCCCCATCGCCCTGTTCGCGGCCGCCGCCCTCGTCGCGGTGGCGGGCTGCTCCTCCGACGACCCGGGCTCCTCCCCGGGCAACGGCGGAGTCGAGGAAGGCGCCCCGCCCGCGGGCAGTGAGCAGACCTTCGAGCCCGGCCGGCAGATCACGGTGGAGCTCACCATGGCCACCTCCGAGGACGGCGGCCGGAGCACCTCGTTCTTCTCGGGCTACCGCCCCACCGTCGAGTTCGAGTACCAGGAGCAGTCCACGACGTGCTACGCGCAGCTCCCGGTGGAGCTGCGCGAGTTCCCGCCGGGGGAGACGCACCGCATCGGCCTGGAGTGCGACGACGAGGTCGCCGCCCACCCGGACACGCCGGGCTTCCGGCTCGTCGAGGGCGACGCCGAGGTCGGCGCGGGAGAGATCGTCTTCAACGGCTGACCTCCGAGGATTCCACGACACAACTAGATCAGCCTTGGCTTATATAGCCTGATGCTTATATGGTGGTCCCATGCACGCCTTCGACGTCCTGGGCGACCCCGTACGGCGGCGTCTGCTGGAGCTGCTCAACGAGGGTGAGCGCGCCTCCGGCGAGCTGACGGAGGTCGTCCGGGCCGAGTTCGGCATCTCGCAGCCGGCCGTCTCCCAGCACCTGCGGGTGCTGCGTGAGAACGGCTTCGCCACCGTGCGCAGGGACGGCAACCGGCGGCTGTACGCCGTGGACGCCGCGCCCCTGCGCGACGTCGACGCCTGGCTGCGGCGCTTCGCCGCACGCTGGGAGCCGCACCTGATGGCGCTGGAGACCGAACTCGCCAGAGGCGCCCGCGAGCGCCGCGCCTCCGCGGACGAGGAGGACGGACGGCGTTCGCGGTGACCCGGTCCGGACGACGCCGGACCGGCAACCGACCCGACAGGGGAGTGGACCATGGATGTTCAGCGGCGGATCGACGAGGTCGGGCGCACGGTCGCCATCAGCGGGGAGGGGGACGAGAGCACCGTCACCATCTCCCGCGACTACACCACCGGCGTCGACGACCTCTGGGACGCCTGCACCAACCCCGAACGCCTCCCGCGCTGGTTCGCCCCGGTCAGCGGGGACCTGGAACTCGGCGGCGCGTACCAGGTGGAGGGCAACGCGAGCGGCACCGTGCTGGCCTGCGACCCGCCCGAGTCGTTCCACATCAGCTGGGAGTTCGGCGGCGCGCGCAGCGACGTCCACGTCACGCTGACCCCGCTGCCCGCGGAGGGCGGCAGGGAGCGCACCCGGTTCGAGCTGGCGCACGTGGCCCCGCTGAGCGAGTTCTGGGAGCGGTTCGGCCCGGGCGCGGTGGGCGTGGGCTGGGACCTGTCCGTCCTGGGCCTGAGCCTGCACCTGGAGACCGGGTCCGACATCCCCGCGGAGCTCGAGGAGTGGGGCACCTCGCCCGAGGCGATCCGCTTCATGGAGTCGAGCGCCCGCGCCTGGGAGGCCGCGCACCTGGCCGCCGGGGCGGACCCGGAGGCGGTGCGCGCCTCGGCGGAGCGGACCATCGGGTTCTACACCCAGGCGCCGGACGAGGCGCCCGGGGACGCCCCCGAGTAGGACCCGGGCGGGGGCACCGGGGCGGTGGCGGGCGGGCGGCGCCCGGTCAGCGGGTGACGGTGAAGAAGCCCTCCGAGATGAGCGTCCGCAGGGCTTCGGGCACCCGCTCGCGCACCCGCCCGGGGTCCTCGTTGATGAGCTGGGCGATGGCGTCCAGCAGCGGGCCCACCGGCATCGTCCCGTCGCAGACCCCGGCCAGCGCGGCCTCCACGGTGCCCACCCGGGCCACCCGGTGGAGCCCGCCGCGCTGGCGCAGCACGATCTTCTCCGGGTCCGGGGCGCCGGGGACGCCGATGCGCTCCTCCACCACGCCCGGGGCCAGCGCCACGTGCGCCGACAGCAGCGCGGCGTCGGTCAGCCGGTGCGCCGTCATCGCCCCGTCCACCACGGACGGGAGGTAGGGGCCCACCGGCTGCTCGATGTCGTGGCGCAGCTCCTCCACACGCACGGTCGCGTCCTGGGCGACGTCGTTGCGCAGGCTGATCCACCCGAACCCGATGCCCTTGATGCCCTCGCGCTCGAAGTAGTCCAGCCAGGCGTCGTAGCGGCGGGTGTACTCGGGGGTGCCGTGCTCGCAGGAGTCGCGCAGCCACAGCTCCACGTACTCCGCGGGGTCCTGCACGTCGCGCTGGACCACCCAGCCCGAGCAGCCGGTCCCGGTGACCCAGCCGCCGACGCGGTCTTCCCAGTCGTCGCCGTCGGAGTGCACCCAGTTGGCCAGGATCTGGCACCAGCCGCCCTCGGTGAGGTGGGCGGGCGCCCGGCGCACCAGCTCCGCGCAGACCGTGTCGCCCGGCAGGTCGGACTCCCGGTAGGTGTAGCGGGAGGCGTCGGGCGTGATGACGAACGGCGGGTTGGACACGATCAGGTCGAACCGCTCGCCCGCGACCGGCTCGTACAGCGACCCCGGGAGCAGGCGGACGTCGTGGACCCCGGACAGGGCCAGGCTGATCGCGGCCATCCGCAGGGCGCGCGGGTTGAGGTCGGTGGCGGTGATCTCCCGGGAGCGCGAGGCCAGGTGCAGGGCCTGCACGCCGCAGCCGGTGCCCACGTCGAGGGCGCGCTCGACCGGGCCGTCCACGATCAGCCGGGACAGGGTGGCGGAGGCGCCGCCCGCGCCCACCACGTGGTCGGGCCGGGGCACCTCCCCGCCGCCGGGGCGCACCTTGGGGTCGGAGACGACGAAGCCGGGGCGGCCCTCCTCCAGCTCCCAGGGGCCCAGGTGGACCAGGGAGCGCACGACGGTCCCGTCGGCGCGTTCGTCCACGGCGACCAGGCCCGCCTCGGCGAGCTCGTCCACGGGGAGGATGGCGCGGGCCGCGCGGACGGGGATGGGGGTGCGCAGCCACCACAGGCGCAGCAGCAGCCCGAGGCGCTCCTCGCCGCCGGTGGCGCGCAGTGCGGGGACGAGCTCCTCGCGGGCCAGCGCGCGGGCCGCGGCGTCGCCCAACCGGTCGCGGACGCCGGACACCGTGTAGTCGGCGTCGATGAGGATGGCGCGCAGTCGTTCGGCGAGTCCGCGCGGGAAGGCTGTCTCTGGCACCCGTTCATTATCGGCCACCCGACCCACCAGGGCGTTCGGGGCGGGCCGTGCGCGGTGCCGGGTCAGGCGGCGGGCCGGTCGCGGCCCGCGCCCCGTTCGGAGGCCTCGGACCGCTTGCGCAGCAGGCGGGGGATGTAGAGGAACCCGAAGACCCCCAGGCCCATGCCGGTCGCGCACACCCAGATCCACCAGCGCTCGGACTCGGGGAGCGCGTCGCCCATGAACAGCAGGACGACCAGCGCGACCGCCCAGGCGAGGGTGCCGAGCGCCGCGGGGACGCGGTAGTCGCTCTCGTGGACTTCGGGATCCGGCTGTCGGGGTTTGCGCACGCCTCCAGGCTAGCCGTACACCCCCGGCCGCTCCACGGAGCGGTGGCGGTGCGCGCGCTGATCAGGGAAACCTTCGTCACATCCGACCACCGGATCATCCGGGCAGATGGTGTTTTCTACGAAACCCGTGTGGAAGACGTGTCGGACGTTGTATGAAGATGCAACTAATCTGGCCCAGAATCCTAGTTGTCCGGTAACACGACCAGGTCAGGCTGACATCGTGAGCGCTACAAGCAAATCCCCCGTTACGAAGGGTCCCAGCGGACCCCTCGACCGCTTCTTCCACATCTCCGAGCGCGGTTCCACGCTCGGCACCGAGATCCGCGGCGGTCTGGCGACCTTCTTCGCCATGGCCTACATCATCGTCCTCAACCCGCTGATCCTCGGCAACGCCGCGGACGTCAACGGCGACCAGCTCGGCATCCCCCAGCTGGTCGCGGTGACCGCCCTGGTCGCGGCCATCAGCAGCATCCTCATGGGCTTCGTCAGCCGCTACCCGTTCGCGCTCGCCGCGGGCATGGGGCTCAACGCGGTCGTGGCCTACACCATCGCCCCGATGATGACCTGGGCCGACGTCTTCCTGCTGCTCATCCTGGAAGGCATCATCCTCACGATCCTGGTGCTGACCGGATTCCGCACCGCGGTCTTCGCCGCCATCCCCGGCGGCCTCAAGATCGCCATCGGCGTCGGCGTGGGCCTGTTCCTCACGATGATCGGCATGGTCAACGCCGGCTTCGTGGGCGGGGGCGGCGGCACCATCGTCAGCCTGGGCAACAACGGCCTCACCACCCTGCCGCTGCTGATCTTCGTCATCGGCCTCCTGGTCACCATCGGCCTGTACGTCCGCAAGGTCCGCGGCGCGATGCTGCTGGGCATCATCGTCTCCACCGTCCTGGCGATCGCCGCCCAGACGCTGGCGGGCGAGCGGGTCCTCGCCTGGCAGCTGGCCGGAGCCGAGAAGCTGGGCCCGATCCCGGCCCTGCCGACCTCCGTCGGCGACATCGTCGCCCTGCCGGACTTCTCCCTGATCGGCCTGTTCGCCGAGGGCGGCCTCAGCGGCCGCTGGGCCGACGTGGGCATCGCGACCGTCGTCATGCTGCTGTTCACGCTCATGCTGGCCGACTTCTTCGACACCATGGGCACCATGGTGGGTGTCGCCCACCAGGCCGGCCTGACCGACGAGAACGGCAACCTGCCCAAGACCCGCGAGGTCCTGGCCGTCGACTCCTTCGGCACCATCTTCGGCGGTCTGACCTCCTCCTCGATCGCCACCGTGTACGCCGAGTCCGCGGCGGGCGTCGCCGAAGGCGCCCGCACCGGCATCGCCCCGATCGTCACCGGTCTGATGATGATCGTCGCGACCTTCTTCGCGCCGCTGGTCACCATCGTGCCGTTCGAGGCCGCCACCCCGGTCCTGGTCATCGTCGGCTTCATGATGATGGTGCCGGTCGGCAAGATCGACTTCATGGACCCGGCCGTGGGCCTGGCCTCGTTCTTCGCGATCGTGATCATGCCGTTCACCTACTCGATCGCCAACGGCATCGGGATGGCGTTCATCGTCTTCACCTTCGTCCGCCTGGTCGAGGGCAAGGGCCGCCAGGTCCACCCGCTGATGTGGATCATCTCGGTCGTGTTCCTGATCCACTTCGCAGAGCACCCGATCTACATGCTGATCGGCTGACGAGGCGCACCACCCCGCACGGCGGGAATTCCCGCCACCGTGAACGGCGTTGACCCGAGTGATGAGTCAACGCCGTTTACCTTTTCTCGCCCGGAACGCTCCGATGACCGCATCAGTCCTTCTCCTCTCCCCGGGGAGGGACTGATGCGGCGTATCGCCATGTTCCGCTCACTGTCCGTGCGCAACTACCGCCTGTACGCGCTCGGCCAACTGCTCTCCAACCCCGGCACCTGGATGCAGCGCATCGCCCAGGACTGGCTGGTCCTCCAGCTCAGCGGCGGCAGCGGCATCGCACTCGGGATGACCACGGCGCTCCAGTTCCTGCCCATGCTGTTCCTCGGGCTGTGGGGCGGGGCCCTGGTGGACCGGCTGGACAAGCGCCGCCTGCTGGTGTTCACCCAGAGCACCATGGGCCTGCTCGCCGTCGCCCTCGGCGTGCTGGCCACCCTGGGGGCCGCCCAGGTCTGGCACGTGTACCTGTTCGCCTTCGGGCTCGGGCTGGTCACGGTGCTCGACAACCCCGGACGCCAGGCCTTCGTCCCCGAGATGGTCGACCGCGACCTGCTGACCAACGCGATCGCCCTCAACAGCGCCAGCTTCCAGCTCGGCCGGGTCACCGGGCCGGCCGTCGCCGGGCTGCTCATCGCCTGGATCGGCAGCGGGCCGGTCTTCCTCATCAACGGGGCCTCGTTCGGGTTCACCATCGTGGCGCTGCTGCTCATCCGCACCGCCGAGCTCAACCCCACCGAGCCGGTGCCGCGGGGCAAGGGGCAGATCCGCGAGGGCCTCGCCTACGTGAGCGGGCGCCGGGACCTCGTGCTGCTGCTCCTGCTGGCCGCGTGCACGCAGTTCTTCGGCGCCAACGGGCAGACCCAGATCGCCCTGATGGTCAACAACGTCTTCGAGACGGGGGCCGCCGCGTTCGGCGTGGCCGCCGCCTGCCTGGCCGTGGGAGCCCTCATCGGCGCGCTGCTGGCGGCGCGCCGCGAGCGCCCGCGGCTGCGCCTCATCCTGGTCGGGTCGATGGTGTTCGGCGCCGGCCAGGTCGCCGCCGGGCTGATGCCGGCCTACGCGGCGTTCGTGGTGGTGCTGGTGCCCATGGGTATCGCCTTCATGACCTACGTGACGACGCTCAACGCCACCTTCCAGCTCACCGTGGAACCGCACATGCGGGGGCGCGTCATGAGCATGTTCCTGCTGGTGTTCATGGGCGTGGCCCCGATCGGCGCCCCGGTGGTGGGCTTCCTCGCCGACGCCTTCGGGCCGCAGACCAGCATGGTCATCGGCGGCACGTTCACGATGCTCGTGGTCGCGGTGCTCGCCGTGCCGCTCTTCCGGGTCAAGGGCGTGCGCGTGCGCGACCTGCTGCCGCGCCGCCGCCGCGGGGCACCGGTCGCGGCGCCCGCGGAGGAGCCGGACCCCGGCGGACCGGTGTCCGCCGCCACGGCCGTCGCCGCCGTCGAGGAAGGCGCGGCCGGTGCCCCGGCCGCACCCGGACGGCTCGCCGCGGCGCGCGGACCGGGCCCCGGTGGCGCTGCTGGCACGGAGCGGTGAACTGGGGGCCGGGCCGGGGGAGACCTCGACGGTCCGTTGGGAGCGGTGAGCCGAGGATTCCACGAAGGAGCGCGGCGGCTCCCCGCCCTTGCCCGGTGCGGGTTCCGGTGGCACCCTCTTCGTCGAGGGAACCGGACCGGTGTTCCCGCCGACCGACCGATGGGGTGTGCGCATGGATCCCGATGAGGACGCGTCTCCGATCTCTGATCTCCGGAACGCGACGTGGGATGCCGAGCGGGAACTCGAGTACGACCTCCTGAAGGACATGGTGCGGGACGCCGTCGGGGTGCTCTCGGCCATGGCGCATGACGAAAGGAGGTCCGAGGCCCCCCGGGACGACGTCATCCGGAGGATCGACGAGCAGAAGGCCCGGCTTGCGCAGGAGCTTCGTGGGCTCCGGATCTCCGACACGGAGGGTTCCGTCCGCCTGAGGGCCGAATGCCTGGAGATCATCAAGGGCTACGGGGGTTAGCCCTGCCGGACATATCCCCCGAAGAGTTCGACAGGGTGCGCCTCAGCGAAGCGGACAACCAGAGGATCTTCCTGGACGAGATCGTGCCGTTTCATCTCGAAGGTGCCGCGGTCCAGTCCGCCCCGCACCTGGTCGTCGTCGGCGGGGCGACCGGGTCCGGGAAGAGCAGTGTGACCGACCTGGTGCGCTACGCCTTCGACCGGCGCGGCGGCGCGCTCCACATCAACATGGACGACTTCAACCCGCACCACCCGAACTACACGATGCTTCGAAGGTCCGCCCCGGAGAAAGCCGGAGCGCTGTTGTGGAGTGATGGGCTCTCCTGGTGGAACAAGGCCCAGGAATACGCTCATCACCCCGATCGCCGGAACGATGTGGTCATCGAGTCCGCGCTTCGCGGTCCGGACGAGTTCGAGAACATCCTGGAGCGTTTTGGAGAGCGGGGGTACCGCCTCAACACCGCGCTCATGGGAGTCCCCGAGGCCGTGAGCCTCCAGGGCGGACTGCACCGGTACGTGGCGGCGATGGAGAAGTACGGTGTCGGTCGCTACGTGGAACCGGAGATCCACCGGGAGTGTTACGAGGGCGTCGAGCGCGCGGCCCGGGCGATCGACGCGGGGCGGCCGAGCGGGGTCGGAGTGGTGTTCTTCCAACGGGGCGGCATATCGAACACCCCGTCGGGAGGGATGCCCGCCGTGGAGCGGCTCACCGTCGAACGCGGACTGCCTCTCGGTGAGACACAGGCCGGCCTGTTCAAGGCGACCCAGGAAGGGATGCGGTCGTCCATCGTCCGCAACGACGCCTTCAGCGCCCGCGAGAAGCGGAAACTGCTCTCGGAGGTGGATGAGATCGACCGGCTGGCGCAGCCTCTGATGGTGCCGAGCGCCGCCGCTCTGCTGGTGAGGGGAGGGGCTCGCCGCCCTGGCCCCCGGGGGGCGGTTGCCCCGAGGGCCAGGGGCGGGCCCGGCGTCGGTCCCGACAGGGGCACCGAGCGCTAGATCGTTGATGGGGGTGTGGTGTCCTGGTCAGTGGTCGTAAGCGATTAATGACCGCTTGACCGGGGCATCCACCAAACAGTTGTGCCGGATCGCGGCGTTGAGCGCGCAGATGCGCTGTCCGAATGACGGCCTCGATCCGCTGCCGCGACCAGAACGGGAACACCTCCACCCCGGGCTCGGGCTCGTCCCCGCGTACCGGACGGATGAGCGGGTGATCCGGCTTCGCCGCGGCGGCCCCGAGCCCGGCCCCGGCGAAACCCTCGTCGCACACGATCGGGCACGGACCGGGCGCAGGAGATTGGACGTGGAGCAGGTGCAGGGTCTGCTTGCGCTCGTCCAACTCCTTGGGACGGGTCAGGCTGAACGCGCACACCGCCCCGTCACCGGTGGTGATGAGTATGGGCTCGGCGCCCCGGTAGAAGGCGTGGTGCGACTTGTCCATGCCGTACCCGGCGATCTCGCCCGGTCCGGACCGGGCGACCGTGGTACGCGAAGCGCCGCAGCGCACGGGGGTGTCATCCATCAACCGCAGGTTCTCCCACCAGGTCGGGGTCTGGCGGGCCAGCCACATCGCGGCGGTGAGCAGGGCCGAGCCAGAGCGCGCACGTGGCGGTTGTACTCCGATTGGTCGGGCAGGGATCCGGTGCCTCTCGAGGGCGGGGACCCTCGGCACTACAGGCCGTCCTCGTTCCTCGGACGTCTCCTCTGGTCCTTCCGAACCCCCGTCTGCGCCTCACCGCCCCCCGCGGAACAGGCCGACGTCCAAAGGACAGGACCTGGCCCGCCCTGTCCGGGCGGGATCGTGGTGGATGCGAGGATGCCCGCATGAGACTGTTCGTCGCACTGACACCGCCCGCCGCGGTCGTCGACGCCGTCCTCGGCGCCCGCGAACCGGGCCTGCGCCACACCCCCGACCTGCACTGGACCCGGCCGGACGGGTGGCACCTCACCCTCGCCTTCCTCGGCGAGGTCCCCGACGACCTGCTGCCAGGCCTCACCGGAGCACTGGGCGCGGCGGTCGGTGAACACGACCCCTTCGACCTCACCGTCGACGGCTGGGGCGTCTTCCCCCACCCCCACCGCGACCGGGCCGCCGTCCTGTGGGCCGGGGTCGGCGGCGACACCGGCGCCCTCGCCGCCCTGAGCGCCGACCTGCGCGCCGCGGCGTCCGCCGCCGGCCTTCCCGGCGAGGACCGCATCTACGTGCCGCATCTCACCGTCGCCCGCAGCCGCCCGCCCCGGGACCTCACCGGCCTGCTCTCCGAGCTGGGGAACGGCCCGCAAGCGCCCTGGCCCGCCCGCGACGTGCACCTCGTCGAGAGCAGGCCCGGACGGGAGGACCGCTACCGAACCGCCCGGACCTGGGCGTTAGGCTGGAAAACCGACCCGGGACGACCGCCAGAGCGGAGCACGGCATGAGCATGCTCACCAACAACCACAAACAGCGGTGGCTGCTGCCCGTGGTGCTCGGCGCCATCATGCTGATCGTGCTGGTTGGCGCCCTCCTGGACTGAGCCGGCCGGACCGGCCGCCGCGGCCCGCCTCAGGCGGCCGCGGACGCCAGCCGCACCGCGTGCGCGACCAGCGCCGCGTTGTCCTCCGCCTCCGACCCGTCCGGCATCCGCATGGTGTCCTCCAGGCCGATCCGGACGTCCGCCCCGACCTCCAGGGCGTCCTCCAGCATCGGCCAGGCGGTCGCGTCCGAGCCGTGCAGCAGCCGCGGCGCCTCCACCCCGGCCCGCTCCAGCAGCGACAGGATCGACCGCGCGTTGCGCCGGGCGTCCTCCACCGCCACCTGGGTGGGCTCCACCAGCACCGCCGCCACCGGCACCTGCGTGGCGACGAGGATGCGGGCGGCGTCCACCGTCCACAGCCCCGCCTCCACGGCCACGCGGCGGTCCTCCAGCAGGTGGATCAGGTCCACCGACCCCGCCTCGTGCAGGTTCACCGTCACCGCGTCGGGCAGCGCCGACGACGCCCAGCGCTGCACCAGGTCGTAGCGCCGCCAGGGGTCGGACTCGGCTGACAGGGCCGTGGTGAGCGACACCGGGACGCCGGGTCCCTCGGCGCGCAACCGCTCCATGAGCGGGCCGACCGCCTGCGGCTCCAGCGATTCGGCGCCGCTCCGGTCGCGCGGGTGGATGTGCAGGTCGGTCGCCCCCGCGGCCACCGCGGCGTGGGCGTCGGCCAGCAGCTGGTCCACGGAGACGGGAAGGGCGGGGTGCGCTCCGGGACGGCGGTCCCCGTTCAGGCAGGCGACGATCCTCATGGGTACTCCTCACGGCACTCCGTATGCCGAATGTGCCCGTTCATCCCGGTCCGCAAAAGCCGTCCCGGCTGCGCGCCCGAATCCGCGCCCCCTGGCAGGATGTCCGTCATGAGACGACCGCTCGTGTGCGCCCTGGCCGCGCTGTCCGTGTTCCTCCCGGCGCCCGCCCTGGCGGAGCCGACGGTCCCCGACGGGGGCACCGGGCCCGACTACCCGCGCGGCGGAGAGGGGCCGGAGGGGTCGGAGGTCGCCTTCACCTTCCAGGACCCGCGGATCTCGGAGTCCAGCGGCCTGGCCCCCTCGCTGCGGCACGAGGGTGTGTGGTGGACCCACAACGACAGCGGAGAGCACCTCAGCGAGGTGTACGCGGTGGACGAGGAGGGGAACACGCTCGCCACCCTCACCCTGGCCCTGGAACGGCGCGACTGGGAGGCCGTCTCCGTCGCCCCCGGGCCCGACGGGGAGCCCGCCGTCCATATCGGCGACATCGGCGACAACTTCGGCGGGGGCTGGACCGAGGTGCGGGTGTACCGGTTCGCCGAGCCGGAGGTGCTGGCGGACGCCGTCGTCGAGCCGACGGTGCTGACCTTCTCCTACGCGGACGGGGGCCGCGACGCCGAGTCGATGATGATCGACCCGCGCGACGGGCGGCTGTACGTGGTGTCCAAGGAGTTCTCGGGCGGGCTGTACGCCGCGCCGGAGGAGATCGACCCCGAGGGGGTCAACACCCTGGAGCGGATCGACTCGGCGCCGCTGTTCGCCACCGACGCCGCGTTCGGCCCGGACGGCACCCGCTACGTGATCCGCACCTACTGGGGCGCGACGGTCTACGACTCCACCGACGGGGTGCCGGGCAGGTCGCTGGGCGGGTTCGACCTGCCCGAGTCCGACCAGGGCGAGTCCATCGCCTTCACCCCCGACGGTACGGAGCTCATGGCCGGGACCGAGGGCCTGAACGCCCCGGTCTGGCGCATCCCGCTGGAGGAGCGCTACCGGTCCGGGCAGGCCGAGGAGGAGAGCGCGTCCGCCTCCCCGTCGGAGTCCGCCGGGGAAGCGGCCGAGGACACCGGCGGGCGGGGGAGCGCGGTGCCCTTCCTCGTGGGCGGCGGGGCGGTGGCCGTCCTGCTCATCGGCGGCATCGTCCTGCTCGCCCGCCGCTCCTAGGGCGGGCCCGGCCGACGACCGCGGTCGCCGGGCCGCCTCCACGGCGGCAGTGACGGCCTACCAGTGCCCGCGCCGGACGGCGCGCTCCTCCGGGGTGCTCGGCTTCTCTTAATGGAAGGTGAGCGGGGTGTGGGAGACGCCGACCCGGGTGAGACCGACCGGTCGACCGGTCATGGCGTCTCCTCCTAATGTCGGTGGGACTCGCGCCGGATGCGCAGTTCCCGGATCTTGTGTCGGTTGCCGCAGCGCCCCATGGCGCACCAGCGGCGCCGCCCGGGCCGGGGGCTGTCCACGAACACCCATCGGCGGTCCTCGGCGCCGCACTCGCGGATCCGGTCGGCCCAGGGAAGGAAGATCCTCGTTCGGTCCCTCGGGGTGGAGACGGCCGGTCTGCCCGGGCCGGCCGGAACCGGCCACAGGGCCCCGGCGGGCTGTCGGACCACCTCTTCCGCGCCGATGCCCGGACTGTTCATGTCTCGGGCTCCTGATGCAGGAGGGGGCATGAGTGGTCCTGATGTGCCTTTGACCAAGGTGGAAGAGGACGTTCCGCTTTCTTTGAATGCTCTACCGCATGAGTTCGGGGGGATGGAGAACTTCTTCGGGCCTGAGCGAACCGCCGGATACCCCGACCTGACGTCGGACGAGGATCTCATCGGTGAGGCGGCTCCGGTGGCCAGGGTTTTTATTTCGCGTTCCTCGGTCCGGTAATCAAGTTCGCATCCGAGGCATTTGCCGGTGTTGTTCGTGATGAGCCGCCCGGTGACTTCACCGCCGTTCTCGCGGCACCAGTCGAGTACCGGGTCCAGGACCTTGGGTGCCCGCGCCACACGCCCTGGACAGGCGACGTAGGCGTCACCGGTGAGACCCGCTGCGTGAAAACGGATAGAACCGTCAGGAGCATGAGACGTTTCCACCGATTCGAGTCGAGCTTCGTGAACCGAAAGTCTGCCGTCTCCGCCGTGGTCCCGGTCGTGCTTCTGCCGTAGCGTCAGGTACTGCGCGTCGTTCGACAACACCCAGGGAGCCTGACCGCCGACCATGGTCACCCGAGCGTTGGGGTTCGCCTCCAGGATGATCTCCGCATTGGCGATCGCCGCTCCTCCCGCCCCACCGAACAGCCACTCGTCGGTGGTGTCGGCGGTCGATTCGGGCTCGACGCCACAGTCCCGGAGCGGTTCGCTCTCCACAACGGCGAGCACGTTGAATCCCGACGACCTACCGCCTCGGGCTCTCGATGCGACCGGTCGGCCGGAACACCGCAAGCGCGCCGCAACGCCGGGGACGCGGTGGCCGCATGCGGCCACACCGGTCCCTACCGCTCGATGTCGGGCCCCTTGCCCCGACCGTGATGGCGGCCAGGCGGGGCGGAGGGTCCCGACGAGGGCGACGGCCGACTCGTCGGCGGGGCCATGCCCTGTTGAGCCAGTCTCACCGCTTCCTCGGAGCCGGTCGTCATGTTCGGAGGTGAATGGCCCGCTGCGCGCATCGTCGCCATGAAGCGGGTCTTCTTCGCTTCATCGGCGTTGAGGAACTCCTCCGGGTGGCGTGGAAGATCGGAGTTCGACGCGCCACGACCAGCTGCCACGAACACCGCCTTCTGTACCTGCTGCCACTCCTTGTGCTGGGCGAGCCGCTCTGGATCGCCCGCATAGGCGACTTGGGCCACCCGATCGGCGCGCTCGTGCAGAGAGAGCATCGTCGGCGTGGTCCTCGGCCCCAACTCCTCGCGTGTGATGAGCTTTTCAGCGTGCTTCCAATACGAGGACACCCAGGCGGACGCCTCCTCCTGGCTGAACGGCACCCGACCTTCTCCGCGCACGTCACGCAAGGCCTGGCCACCTCGGGCCTCTTGACCCCACCGGCCATCGGCACCGCGCGAGTTGTCGTAGTGGATGGCCCCGGAACGGTCGGTGACGATCACCCGGTGAACATGGGGGCTGCCCTCCAGCGCGTCCACCGTTATGGGCAACTGGTCGTAGGAGGAATCGTGCCCTTCGACATCGGCCCATCGCCCCTGCCCCGGGGGGTCTGCCAAGTACCGACCGACCATGTCCAGGCAGCTACGGTCGCCGGGGGTGGCGACCACCACGACCTCGGTGGCGAACCCCGGGTGCCGACCCGGTACCGGGTCGGCCATCTCCGCGGAATACCCCAGGAGGTCTTCGGTCCGGCGAAAAGTGGATTCGGTGACGATGCCGAGGCCATGGAGGTGCGCGTGTTCCCGAACCATGTCCGACCAGGCGTACATGGCCTGGGCGGTGAGTGCCATCATCTCCTGGGGGCGCTCGCGCATGATCTCCGAGTACCGGGGGTGGTACGCGCGGAAGTCGTCAGGACTGACCAGAGCGACCCGGCCCTGATGGCGGTTGATGACGCCCTTGAGAGCGTGGGACTTGCCGGCGGCGAGCTGACCTCCCAGTTGCACCATCACCGGGCGCTGTCCAGGCGGTGCGGGTTGCGCGTCGCCGAAGACCAAGTCCTTGATGTACTCGTCGAAAATCTCGCGGAGTTGTTCCGGGCCGACGTCATAAGGCTCGGGCGACAACCTCAAACCTCTTCCATCTCGGCGAGCATCTCCCACATGCGAACGATGGTCTCGGTCATCTCCTGGCGCGACATGTCCAGGTCGTTCTTGATCGCCCAGTACTCCTTCATCCGAGCCTTGGCCTCCTCCTTCTCCTGGGCGGTAGAGGCGTTCTGGGCCATACGCATGTATGCGGCCACTACGCGATTGGCTGTTCCGGCCATCGCCTCCCGGATGACCTCGTCGGGGGTCTCGGGATCGAACAGAGTGCTGTCGTTCACTGCGCTCTCCTAGGCCGGGGGCGGCATTCGGGATCGTGAATACGGTAGGAGCATATATCCCGGTCGTGTCACGACCCGCGGGTCATTGCCATGGTCCGAACCATGCTCGAAGCGCGCTCGATTGCCGAAGCCCACCTCTACCTGGAGATTCAGGTCTGCCAGACGTGCAATCTCAGGTGGGACGGGGTGAGGCACGCTTTGAGAACCCTCGAGGACCGCCCCGTGGCCGTCTATTCGCTTTCGTGCTCTTCCTGCGGTGCCCGGGATCAGCTGGAGTTCCTGATGCCGCGCGAACCCCTCCCGCCCGGCCCCCTGGGCGGGAACGAGCCGTCCAAGATCATGGACCCCGGAGAGTTCCACGCCGCCTCGGACGTGTACTTCGCCCTTGCCCGTGACGCCGTTGAACAGGCGAATCCCGGGAATCGTGAAAAAGTCGCGACCCTTCTCCGGCGTTCGATCTACGCGCTCGCCGAAGTCCCGAAGTTCATCCCGCCGTCCGAGGACCGGGTCCCCCCGGAGCTGATCGTTTCGGAGATCGGCAGGGCGTCCTATCAGAGGAACCCCGACAGGTTCGTCCGAGATCGGATCGAGTACGAGATCCAGGACCTCCTGAACCTGATGCAGCGCTACCTTCCCGATGCCGGTCCGGTGAACTGACCCCTCCCCGGAGAACACGCCGCGGGCACGGTCCGAGCCGCGGCACGGCACCCCGCGCCCTCCAGGGCGTCCTGCCCGGCCGGGTCCGGCCGGGGCGGCGCGGTTCCACGGACAGGTGGACGCCGGGACCGCGCGGACACGGGTCCGAGGCCTCCGACGGCGGACGCCCGACTCCGCGCCACGGACCGGAACGCCTCCGACTCCCCGCACGGCCGACGGCGAGGCGTCCTCCGCGCGCCGCATCCCACCGGAGCCCTCTCCGAGGCGCCGTTCCCTCCGATTTTTTGAACTCCAGGGCTGCCACCTGCAGTGATGGTGTGCCGTTCTGGTCCGGAAATGAAAACGAACCGGAACGCCCCCGTGCGAATCACACAGGAAGAACACTCACAATCCCTGTCTCAGGGGTGGAGTACTGTACCTCCGGTGGCAACACCTGTCCGAATTGACCTTTTTCAACAGGTGAACGGGGTCGTCGACACCAGGGAAAAGAGGACATGCGCAGAGACCACAGTACGGTCCCCTCGTTTCCGAAGATCTCCGCGGAGATCCTCGACGAGGTGACGGCCAAGGTCACCGTGAGCGGAATCGTCAGCTCGGTGACCGGTACCGACCTCAACGCGACGCGTGCCGAGGTCGTCCGGCTGATCTCGCTCACCGCGAAACGACTCGGCCGCCCGGTCCGCGCACTCACCGTCGAAGGCGGAGAGGAATGGCCTCTCGTCATCTACCCGGACGGGGTCGTCGAGAGCGACACGACCGCCGACCCCGGCAAGCGCAAGGGGAGGAAGAAGCAGACGGGCCGGGGGGCGAAGGCCAAGGGCGGTACCGCGCCGCGGATCCCTGACGAGACCCCCGCGCCGAGCGGCCCCTCGGCGGCCGACGCGTTCGTCTCGGGCGGGGTCCCCCATGCCACAGCGGTCTCTGGAGAGCGGCCTCCCGCGCCCGAGGTGCGCGTGGACGAGAACACCGGGGCGGAGCCGGTCCGGCCGGGCCCCGCCACTCCTTCGCTTTTCGAGATGGTCGTACAGAGCCTGGAGGAACGTGACCGGGCCCTGTCCGCCGAGCAGAACCGGAACCCGGCCCCGGAACCCCCTCCGACCGTCCCGCAGGGCGGGGCCGTGCGCTCTTCGGCGGACGCCTCCGCCCCTGCGCCCCCCTCCGCGCCGGGTTCCCGGTTCCCCGGTCCGGGGCCGGTGACGGTCGGAAGCGACGATGCCCCGGGCCCGGAGCCCCACGGGCCGTCCGCGCCGACTCCGGCGGCCTTCACGCCGTCCGGGCGGTTTTCTCCGGAGCCCGCTCCCCGGGAAGGGGGCGGGGCGATGCCGCCCGTGCCTTCCGTACCCGCTCCGCAGCCCCCGTCGGGATACGCGCACGGCGTTCCTTCCCACAGCGGTCCCACGGGGGGACCCGCACCCGATTCCACGCCTCCGGTGTCGGGGCCCACGCCGGACCCCCACGCCCCCCGGCCCGCCCAGGGAGGCCGCCGGACGCCCTCTCCCCACGGTGTTCCCGCGGGGCAGCCGACACCTCCTGCCCCCGTTCCGCAGCCTGCGCCGGGGTATGGGCACGGCACCCCTGCCCACGGTGTTCCCGCGGGACCGCTTCCGGGCGTCCCGGTTCCGCCCGTCCCCCGGCCCGGTCCGGACCCCGAGGCGGAATCCCTCCCGGCGGACCTCGGGAGCGGGGCCGGCCAGGGCGGCGCCCCCGCCGCACTCACGGGTCCCTCGGAAGCGGCCGAGTTGTGGAACACGGTCATCCAGGAGATCAACAGCGAACGCGGCGCCCACCCGGGGACGGTGCCGCCCGTGCATCCCATCCCCGCTCAGGAGGCGGCCGGCCCGCCCATCTCCGCACCGCCCTCGCGGCGCCGCAGATTCGGCCTCGGTGGGCTCCTGGGCCCCCGTGTGCCGGAGTGGTCCGCCCCTCCGGAGAACTTCCACGCCCGTATGCAGGTACCCATCGCGGGACACCGCCGTATCGCCGTCCTGAGCCTGAAGGGCGGCGTGGGCAAGACCACCACCAGCGTCCTCCTCGGATCCCTCATGGCCTCCCAGCGGGAGAGCAGGGTGGTGGCGGTCGACGTCAACCGGGACATGGGGACCCTGCGTGACCGGGTACCCCTGCAGACCGGGCTCACCGTCCGCGACCTCTTCCGGGACGCCGCATCCATCAGGGGTTTCACCGAGCTGCGGGGTTACGTCTCCGCGAACGAGGAGAGGATGCACGCCCTGGTCGGCGACCAGGTCTTCGGTTTCCGGGAGGTCGAGGGACGGAACGGCTACGGTGTGGTCGCCGATGTCCTGGAGCGGTACTACGACATCGTCCTCAACGACTGCGGCACCGGTATGGGCAACCCCGGGATGCAGCGGGTGCTGGATCTCGCGGACCAGGTCGTGGTCGTTCTCGAACCCGCCTCCGACGCGGTCCGGGCCGCGGAGGCGACCTTCGACTGGCTGGGCAGGAACGGCTACGCGGATCTCGTCTCCGGAGCCATCGTCGTCATTTCCAAGGTCGACCGGAGATCCGCGTCGTCCCCTGACATCGACACCCTCGAAGCCCGTTTCAGCGGGACGGTGAGGGCCGCCGTCCGGATCCCCTTCGACGAACACCTCGCGTGGGGGAGGGTCATCCGGTTCCAGGAACTGCACGAGTCCACGCGCAACGCGTGTTCCCATCTGGCGCTGCTGAGCGTGGAGGGGCTCGCG
Source organism: Nocardiopsis sp. MT53 (assembly GCF_019598965.1). Taxonomy (NCBI): domain Bacteria; kingdom Bacillati; phylum Actinomycetota; class Actinomycetes; order Streptosporangiales; family Nocardiopsidaceae; genus Nocardiopsis; species Nocardiopsis sp. MT53. The sequence continues at coordinate 2,954,260 of NZ_CP080599.1, forward strand.
AACATGCAGAGGTCGGGTGTGTGAACCGCCGGCCGGGCGAACCCCGTTCGAGGCCGCGGAGCGCTCCCGGTGACCGGGGTGTCCCAGGGGACACCCCGCCCCCGCCAACCCGCCACGAGGAAGAGTAGAGGTCCAGGGTGGAGATAGACCAGAGATCGGACGGAGCCCAGGAGGCCCTCCTCCAGGCCGTCCACCTCCAGATGCGTATCGCCCAGACCTTCGGCCGGGCGGCGAACCGCCATGTCATGGACAGGTTCCGTGGTCTTCCACGGGTGAACGAGGCTCCCACCCGGACACCGCCCCAGACCCGCGGGGAGCGGCGTGCCCAGTGGCGCGAGGACCGCGGGAAGTTCGCCGGGGTCGGTCGGGCATCCTGGTGGCGCGACGCCACCCCCGCCAAGATCGCGGACGCGTCGGCGGCGGTCCGGCGCCAACGGGGCAACAGCCTGCGGGCGCGGCTGGCCGGTTGGCTGCTGAACCGGGGATACCGGCGGCTCACCGGTGTGAACCTGGACGAGACCGTGCAGGTCTTCGGCCCGCAGTCCCCGCACCAGGCGGTGGGGAACCAGGGCATGGCCCAGGGGTTCGCCGAACTGGTTCCGCGCACCTTCGAGGAGCAGCGCGGCCTGGAGGAGCTGCGGCGCGAACTCGAGCGCATGTCGCGCGAGATCGACTACCTCCGTGAGCGGTTGGGGCTTCCCCCGCTGAGCCCGGAGGAACGGCAGCAGAACGGAACCGCGGCCGAGCAGGAGGGCGGCACCCCCCACCGTGAGGCGGAGGAGGAGTCCGACCGTGAGGCCGCCGCCGAGGCCCGCGAGGCGGAGACCGGGCCCGGACAGGACGTTGAGGAGGAGCGGGAGGAGGCCGCCGAACGCCCTGAAGCGGAGGCCGGGCAGGACCGGGAGGCCGAGCAGGAGGCCGTCGGGCGTCCCGAAGCCGAGGCGGAGGCCGAGCCCGAGCGGGATGAGGCCGCCGAGCGGTCCGAGCCGGGGGCCGAGGAGGAGCGGGCGGAGGAGAGTCCCGAGACCGAGGCCGGAGAGGATCGCGAACCCGCCGAGAACGTCCGGGAGGAGGCGGCGGACCGTCCCGGCGCGGAGACCGAGGGGGACAGGGAGGCCGAGGGGCCCGCGGACGGGGCGCCGACGACCTCCGGAACGGACCAGGAGTTCGACCACCGGGAGACGGCGGAACACACCGGAACGGAGGCTTCCGCACCCGAGGCGAACGGGACCGCTCCGGCGGAGGAACGCCCTCAGGCCGCCTCCGAGGCGGTCACCGGTGGAGAAGGCCGGGTGGACGAGCCCTCCACCGCCGCGGAAACGGACCACGGGCGACCGGCGTCGACGGCACCGGGGACGGACAGCCGTCATCTGCTCACCCGGACCACGGGGGCGACGCGGCCGGGGGCGGCCACCGGACCTCAGGACCCCGCCCCGGCCCGGGGCGGGGCCGGAAACCATCTGGACCGCGGTCCCGGGAAGGACAACGGCATGGGCGGTCGCTGACGCCCCCGTATGAACGGAACGCCCGGTCGGGGACTCCGACCGGGCGTTCCGCTCGTGTGGCCTCAGACGTGGGCCCGGGTACGTCAGTATTCGGGGAAGTACCCCGGCGGCGGTGGGTCATGGGGTAGGGGATCGCCGTGCCCGTTGCCGTCCTCCGCCGTGGCCATGGGGCCGTCCGGGGAGAGCAGGATGCCCATGTGGTAGTCCGCGTGGTCGCGCAGCCAGGTGCTGATACCGGTGGAGGGGTCGTTGCGCAGGCTCTCCCACGACCGCCAGACGGCGTCGATGCGGATGAGCGCCTCGGCGTTCTCCCACCAGCGCGCGGACCACCGGTATTGGTTGCGGACCCCCACCCGCCGTTTGTAGACGTGGCGGAAGTAGTTCTCGAAGAAGTCGACCGCGTTCCTGTAGTGGAGGCCTTCGGCGTCGTCGGCTTCGCCACCGCTGTTGGCGTATTCGTTCAATTCGTTCAGCCAGTCCTCGTTGCCGGCCATGCCTCCGATCCTTTCCTTGTTCCGGGGCCGGTCGCCTTCACCAGTGGATCGGGAAGATCTCGCTGTGCTCGGGGGCGACGGCACCGATCTCGGTGGGCTCGGCACTGCCGTCGACGGGCACGGAGTACCAGCCGCTGGAGCCGTCCGGGGCGGTGGAGCGGAACAGGACCCGCGTACCGTCGGAGGAGAGGACCGGGGTGGTGTTGGTCCGGTCGCCGCCCTGGATGAGGTGGCGGACCGGTTCCGGCTCCAGCTCGAGGGTCTGGGGGTCGAAGCCCACGATCGTGAGGTTGTCGCCTTCCACCAGCAGTTCGTGCTCGCCGACCATGAAGACGGGCCGCTGCCCGTTCAAGGCTGATTCGGAGTCCTCGTAGTCTTCAAGGGTTTGCACCCAACCCTCCGGCGGATCGAAAGTGGCCGCCGGCAGCTCAGTGGACACCGGGGCCTCGGTCGCGGAATCCCTTGCCCGGGTCCACAGGAAGCCCGTGGAAGTCTCCACGTAGAGGTGCCCGACGAGAGTGCCTTCACGGTTGGAGAAATGCCTGACGTACTCCCGGCCCCCGGTGACGCTTCGCTCCCAGGAACCCTCGTACTCCGGCGAATCGACCGGAAGGAAGTTCGTCGCGTAGACGTGGCCGCTGTAGGGGTCGAGGATGATGCGGTCGCAGTCGGTGCAGGAGCCGACCTCCTGGACGTCTCCGCTCGCGGGGTCGACGCTTTTCACGGTGCCCTCTTCACCGTCCGGGACCTTTTCCAGGTAGTAGACGCGACCGTCGTTGTGGTTGTAACGGGGGGAGAACTGGCCGACGGTGTCGCTGAATCCGGAACCCTCGTTGCCGGGCAGGAGGGCTTCCACCGTGCCGTCGGAGGACATGGCGCCGATGGTGGTGATCAGGGCGCTGTCGACCTGTTCGTCGAGGGTGACGAGCAACTGTGAGGTCTCGGGGATGAACAGCCCGGCCAGCTCGTGAGCCTGATTCCGGCTCAGCGGCCACCACGAATCGGACCCGTCCTGGCCGTCCTCGTAGTTGATGTCGCAGTCGGGGAGGGCGGTGGTGAACTCGCCTTCGGGCGTCCGCCCGCCGCCCTGCCGGGGCTCTGCGGCGGCGGTGGCGCTGAGGAGGTCGTAGGAGTGCTGTGCCAGGAGGCTTCCGTCCTGATCGGAGAAGCGGTAGGCGTTGATGGCCCCGTCTCCGCAGTCCATGGCGAGGAAGCCCTCTCCGGCGAGGGGCTCCTGGGCCGCGGCCTCCCCGGGGGCCTCACCGCCTTCGCCGTCCCCGCCCTCTCCGCCACCGCCACCGCCGCAGCCGGTGGCGAACATGACCACGGCGGCCAGAGCGGCCCCGTGTTTCCAGAGGGAGGGGTGTGAGCGTTCTTCGGGCATGACCGGTCCTCGTTCTTCTGAAGGTCGGGATGAAGGGAGATCAGGGCTCGTAGGTCTGCAGGGAGGAGAGCACCTTCTCCTTGTGCTTGCCGGACATCCACGGCACCGTCTCCACCAGCGTCGGCGGGGTGCCGGAGGCGATCACCACGGCCCTGCCCGGCGGCATCGAGCCGAGGTCGGAGACCTCCATGGTCCGCTGCCTGTCCACCTGCCAGGAGACGGACCGCCCCTGCCTGCCGCCGGAGACCGAGGCCCTGTCGACCTCGTGGTCGCCGATGAGCTGGGAGAGCTCGTTGAGGAACTCCACCTCGGAGACGCCGCCGCCGTACATCTTGATGTTGGAGGCCGACCAGAGCTTGCGCATGCCGCTCTGCCCCCACACGTCCACACCCTGGGACCAGGACTGGAGGATCGTCATCAGGATGATCCCGCGGGAGCCGTAGTGGGAGTACAGGGACGGGAGGTCGTTCCAGCGGCACACGTTCGCCGCCTCGTCGAGCACCCCCAGCAGGGGTGTGCTCAGGCGTCCGCCCCGCTGGGTGGTGGCCAGTTCCTCCGCCGCCTCCACCACCGCGACCGTCAGGGCCGTCACCAGCGGCCCCGCGCTCCCCTTGCCCTCCTTGGACAGGGAGTACAGCGTGCCGCCCGCGGCCACGAACTCGTGCGGGTCGAAGGGCGGCCGGGTCTCTCCGCCCTCGCCCTCCTGCGCCGAGATCCACGGCGCGATCTGTCGGCTCGTCAGGCACGAGACCATCTGCATGGCGGTCCCGTACACGCCCCCGCGCTGCTTCTCGGGGGAGTTGACCACTCCGGAGATGTTGTCCGCCACCAGGTTGTACTCGTGAGCCGAGAGGATGCCCACGGCCTCGTCGTCGTGCGGGCGGGTGAGCCACGTGTACACCTGGAGGATCGACCGGCCGTCCAGGGCCGCGGCGAGCAGCAGACCCGCGAGCAGGTCCTGGGCCGCCCCGTCGAAGAAGGCGTCGGTCTTGGCGTCGGCGTCCCGTGACCCCGCCACGAAGTGGCCCGCGAGCCGGGCCGCCCTCACCTCGTCGGTGACGTAGGACAGGGGGTTCCACCACCACTCGGGCCTCTCCAGGGCGATGCCCTGGGGGTCGAAGACCCACACGGGGCCCGAGCTCTGGCGCACTCCGCGGGTGGCGTCGACCACGTCCCGCTTGTTGCTGGTGACCAGGACGGCGCCGGGCGCCTCCAGGATGGCCGGGATCGCCCGCGAGGTCGTCTTGCCCGTGCGGGGGCCCCAGATGTCGACGTGCATGTCCTCCCAGGAGCCGTACAGCATGCGGCCGTCCCGTACGGAGCGCCCGAGGGGCACCCCGGGGGAGCCCCGCACACCGAGCCGCTCGGCCTTGGCGCGGGCGCCCTTCTCCGACAATCGCTCCAGGTCGTCCCCGCGGCCCATGTGGGCGGCGGAGGAGTCCACCCGCGCACGCGAGCCGCGGCGCATGAGCAGGGCGAGGGTGAAGACCAGGACGATCAGGATCCACTGCCCGCCCAGGACCACCGTCTGGGGCATCCCCCAGGCGATCCTGCCGCCCAGTACGCCGAACAGGACGTCGAACGGATTGGCGGGGGCCTCGCCTCCGCCGACGCGCACCGCCACCCACACGGTGCCCAGCACCAGCACCACGGTGGCGATGAGGACCCAGATGAGCACCGCTTCGGTGTTCATCCCGGTCGGGGTCTTACGGGCTCTGCTCATCCTGTGCTCTCCTCGACCGGGTCCTCGGCCCCGGAGCGCTCACCGGCCTCCCCGTCCTCCGTGACCGCGCCGGTCCGGGAGACGGTGTGCCAGAGCTTGTTGGTGTCGTTGATGGACTTCTCCGCCTCGGTCAGCTGCACCTGCACGGGGATACCGGGACGGCCGCCGACCTTGACGAGGAACTTGCCGCGCCCGGGGGGCGCGCTCTCGGCTCCCGCGTGGGAGTCCCAGGCCGGGGGGTCCTGCCAGGAGCCGAGCATCTCCTGCTCCGCCAGGGAGAAGGGGATGACGGAGGACAGCATCGGCATCTCGGCGCGGGGCAGACCGCCGCACACCACCATGCCCGAGCGCTCCACGAACCCCTTGGCCTTGTTACGGTCCTCCTCGCTCGGCAGTGACATGAGGTCGCTCATGGTGTGCGAGATCATCGCCATGCCCACACCCCGCTGGCGGTTGAGGCGGGTCAGGGCGTCGACCCGGTCGACCATCCCGTGGCCGGCGCGCAGGGCCCGCCAGAGCTCGTCCAGGATGACGAAGTAGTGCCGCCGCGGTTCCAGGCCCGCGTCCGCCAGGGCGTGGGAGAGGTTGATGGTCGCGAACCCGGTGGACCAGCAGGCCAGTAGCACGGCCGCCTGCAGGTCCATCTCGGTGTCGTCGATGCCGGACACGTCGAAGACGACGGGCCGGTCGCGCTTCATCGGAGTGGTGGTCGGCCGGGAGAAGGTCTCTCCCAGCCGCCCGCCGCCCACCAGCCCGATCAGCGACGCCTCCAGGTGGTCGGTGACCTCCTGGTAACGGGTCAGGCTCCCGCGGTCCAGGGCGACCTGTCGGACGGCGTCGGGCGCGTCCTGGATGCATTTGAGGAGGTCGTTCAGCACCGGGGTGCCCTGGTGGCGCTCGTCCAGCACCTTCAGCGCGCGGTCGAGGATCGTCTCCTCGCGGTCGCTCACGGGGGCCGACCGCATGATGGTGAGCAGGGCGGTGACCATCGTCAGCCGACGGCCGTGCACGTCCGCCATGAGCTTGGTCCGGGCATCGGCGGGCAGCCGGTGGAGCTCCTCGCTCGCCTGGCCCGGGTCGAGCACGTTGAGGTGGCCCTGTCCGCGGCCCAGGCTGATGACCTGGCCCCCCAGGGCCTCCACCAGATCGACGTAGTCGGGCTTGAGGTCGCCCAGGATGAACGGCTGTACGCCGTAGCCGGACAGGCCGGTCGCCATGCGCCGGGTGATGGTCGACTTGCCCAGACCGGGCTTGCCCAGCACGAACATCGACGGGTTCGAGATCAGGTTGGCCCGCTGGAACCACGAGATGGGGTCGCAGCACAGCGTCGCCCCCGTCATGATGTTGCGCCCGATCGGCACACCGACCATCGGTGTGCCGCTGCCGACCGCGAACGGCCACAGCCCGCACACCTGCACGGTCGTCCCGCGCCACTCCGGGGCCATCTCCACGATGGTGGACTCGCCCGCGCCGTAGGAGGTCCAGCCGCGCGGTCCGGGTCGCTTGGGCTGTACCTTGGGCGCCTCGACGGCCTCAGGGCGGCTGCGGAAGCGGTCCGTGCCCCCCTTGCGTCGTTTCCGGCTCACATCTGCTCCCTGATCTCCACGGGAATCCTCAGGTGCATGGGCAGGACGATGCCCAGGGGAAGGCCTGCCGCGAAGGTGGAGTCCTGCGCTCCGTAGGCGGGACGCAGCCGCAGCCGCGACGCCGCCGACAGGTTGGCGATCGCGGCCCGGGCGTCCGCCTCCTTGTCCAGGTCCTCGACGGTGGCGGTGACGACCATCCCGAAGTTCACCAGGCCCGCCCCCGCGGCCTCCTCCGCTGCCGTCGCCCGGGCCGAGCGGGTCGCGAGCATGTCGCGCGCCGTCGGCTTGGCACTCGATGTGGCCCGGAACTCGGCGGCCCGCAGGTCCGCCTCCACCACACCTGCCGCCTTCGCCGGGTCCAGCGGCCGGTACAGCAGGGTGACGCGCTTGCGCGCGATGTCGGGGTGGGGGGCGAGCAGCCGGGTCAGGATGCTCGACTGCACGTTGCCTCGCGGTGCGGCGGTCATGGTCCACGAGATGGACAGCGCGCTGTCGTGCCTGATCTTGTCCCAGCCGGCCTGGTGGGCGGTGGGACCCACGTCCGTCCACTCGATCTCGGGCACCTCGCCCGCCGAGTGCGCCTCGTCGATGAGGACGGCGGCGGCCGGGTCGTAGGCGACGCGGATCACCTCGCACAGCTCCTGTGCGGGCAGCGGCCGGGCGGCGCCGGCCCCCGTCGAGGTCAGGGCCTGGGTGAGGCCGGGGAGCCGGGCGGCGAGGTCCCGGCCCATCTCCTCGGGGGTGATCTTCTTGTCGCGTCCGGGTGAGAAGGTCAGTGCCACGTACGCCCGGACCAGGGAGGAGCCGTGCGGGTAGGCGCCCACGGTCTCCAGGAGGACCTGCCGGGCGAACAGGGGGGACTGCTCGTCGATCTGCCCGACGACCTCGCGGTGCAGCCGGGTCCCGGTGTCCGGGGAGGTCTCGACGGTCACCGAGGCGGCTACCAGGTCCGGCTCGTCCCCCAGGTTGGCAAGCCAGTGGCCCCACTCCGCCACCCAGGAGTCGACCTGCTCGACGTCCACCAGGGCGGCGCCGTCCGGCTCGGTCGCGACGACGACGGAGAAGTGGTTGCCGTTGGAGGGCAGGTGCAGCAGGGCGAACGGGCGGCCGTAGGAGTCCTGGTACTCGCTCAGCCGCAGCGGGGCGGCGATTCCCGGAAGCTGGTAGCGGCCCCAGGGCACACGGCCCAGCGGACCGGAACGGTAGAGGTGGGCGCCAAGGGAGCGCGCCTTCCACCAGAGCATCCGTACTCCCATCTTCGACATGGTGCTTTTGCCGTGCTTGTCCTTGGTGAGCACGGCGAGGAGGACGATGCCCAGGACCGCGCCGGCGATGGCGCCCCGGAGGAGCCCGGCGACCATCACCACGAAGACGATGATCACCAGGCTCCCGAGGAGGAAGACCGTGCCGAGCGTTCCCAGCCCCATGAGGCCCGCCGACGCGGGGACCCGCCAGTTCCCGTACGTGCGCACGGTACGGGTCATGTCGTCATTTACGGCTGCCACTGGGCCCATCGCCTCCGGAAGCGGTTTCGTCGACCGCCTTCTTGCTGGCCTCGCCGACGGCCTTGACGGCCTTGGCGGCCGCGTAGATGGCGGCGGTCTTGGGGTTGCTCTTCATCGCGGCGGCGCCCGCGCCGCCTCCGCCTCCACCCGTGGTCGGGCCGCCTCCGCCTCCGCCGGTGATACCTCCGGGCTTGGCGCCGCTGGTGTTGGAGGCGCCCGTCGCGCCTCCGCCGGACCTGCCGCCGGAAGGGCCTCCGCCTCCTCCGCCGCCGGATCCGCCCCCGCCGCCTCCGCCGCTCGCGGAGCCGGTGGGGAGCGCCGAGGTCGCGGCGTCGGCTGCCCCGCCGCCGCTGCCCGCGGTCGCGCCGACCATGGGGGTCACGAACTTCATCAGGGCGGGAAGGGCGAACAGGGCCAGGGCGAGCATCGTGACGCCCAGCATCAGGTCCTCCAGGCCCGCCTCTCCCTCGGGCTCCTGTAGCAGGACGAAGGCGAGGGCGTAGATGATCGCCGCCACGGGCTTGTAGAGCAGGAAGGCGACGAGCCAGGAGATGGCCTTCTGGAACCAGGACCGGCCCATCTCCGTGTTGGTGAACGCCGCGGTGAGGGGGAGCACGCCGGTGAGCAGGATGAGCATGCCGTCGCGGATCATCATCAGCACCATCTGGATCAGGCCGATGACGATGATGACCAGGCCGAGGACGAGGACCATGATGAGTCCGCCGCCGCCGAAGTAGGAGTTGACGCCCATGATGACGAGGAACTCCGTGGCGAGTCCGCCGAGGTCGGACTGGCCGTAGCCCTCCTTCAGGATCCACGTCGAGAACTCGTCCCCGAGGCCGATGAGGATGTTGACGAAGGTCACGCAGGTCGCCGAGACCACGACCAGGGTCAGCAGGGACCTGAGCAGTTCCTTGCCGGGCTGGGCGCGCTGCTCCCAGGCCATCTTCACGCCGCCCACGATCACCGAGAGGATCGCCGCGACCCCGACGTAGAACATCAGGCGGCTCTGGAGGAATCCGGCGGCGCCGCCGGCCGAGGTGCCGCCCATGGCCCCGATCAGCGCCGAGACGGCCGAGGACGCACCGCCGATGAGGGCGACGGCCCCGATGACCAGGGTCATCTTGTTGAGGTACTGGCCGCCTTCGCCCCTCGACCTGGCCAGGGCCAGTGTCGCCCCGAGGATGATGAGGGACAGGACGGCGACGCCCAACCCGATCCAGGTGACGTAGCCGAGGATGTCGCTCACCTGCCCCGGGGTTCCGCTGGGGGAGGTGATCCCGCCGGCGGCGGAGCCGTCACCGGCGTCCAGTTCCCTGGTCGGACTGTCGATCCAGAAGGTCAGCATCGTCTCGACGACGCTTCCGACCTCGTCCGCGAACTGCTGCTTGATCTCGTCCATGATGCTGGTCACTGCCCTGTCGAAGTGACACCCGATATCGATTCCGCACACGTCAGATCGCCGCCCAGGGTGTGTAACCGCTCAGATCCTCGAGGACGGTGAAGAGGGGATCGCTCTCCCCGCTCTCATCGACCACGATCTTCCAGTCCCCCTCCACCCACATGAGGTCGAAGGTCATGCTCGCGTACACGGCGTCGGGAGCCATCAGGGCGAGGCTGATACGGGCCTCGTCCTCGGTGTAGGAGACGACCTTGGCGGCGACGATCTGACCGCCGACGCCTCCCTCCGGCGCCTGCGACGACTCCATCTCCGCGATGAACACCTGCCGTCCCGGCCCCGGCGCCACGATCCGCTCCCACTGGGAGTCCATCCGGTCGCCCCCGGCGTTGGCCAGGGCGAGGAAGTTCCCGGTGGCGAGCACCGCCCCCTCCGGTGTGCGGGCGTAGCAGTAGCGGGCCCCGCCGTCCTCGACGACCCCCGGGCCGTGCTCGGCCGTCTGCGGGGCACGCATGCCGCCGATCGAGGTCCAGGTGGTGTCGAGGAGGGGGAGGAGCATGTCGAACTCGACCGTGTGCGCCTCCAGCCCGCACACGCTGTCCTGCCCGTCCGGGGTGGCCGGAGCCTCCTCCGGGGAGGGGGTCTCCCCGGGGCCGGCGGGGGCGGACGCGGTTCCCGGGTCCGCCCCCGCCTCGTCCTCGTCGTCGGGCCACACGGCGACCAGGGCACCGGACACCACGAGGGCGGCGAGAAAACCTGCTGAGAAGATGAAGGAGGGGCGGCTGAAGGGGTTCTCGTCGCTCATCGTCGGTTTTTCTCCGTGATCAGCTCACCAGGAACGAGACGAGGCTCGTCGCGCCCGAGATGACGATGACACCGGCGAGGACCATGCCGATCTTGCTCATGTGTTCGCCGCCCTCGCCCCGGCGGGACTGGATGGCCATGACGGCGCCGGCGACGATGAGGCCGAGGACGCAGACCGCCAGGGCGACCCACTTGGCCCATCCCAGGATGGTGAGGAAGCCGCCGTCCAGGCCGGGAGGGGCCTGGCTGGTGACCTCATCGATGCCGAGCGCGAGGGGGTGGAGAAGGGACGTTGCGTCAGCTGCGAGGACAACTGCTTCGTTCATCGGGTCTCGGATCTTTTCTCTAGCTTTTCTGGATCAGGACTTGCACGCTTTTTATGAGTTTTCGCAGCTCAGCGGGCATGCCGCGTGGATCCGGGGCGGTGGGCGGATCGGTCCGCCATTGTTCCATCCAGGGGACGCGCCAGACTCGGGGAGCTCCCCCTCCTACTAGATGCGCGAAGTCCTTCAGGGGTTTCGGAAGCTTACCGGGCGCGTCGGACACCAGGGCAAGGCCCAGCAGCTGGATTCCGGGAACGGTGCCGGAGGCCCATTGTGTAAGGGCGTTCCGGGCGGACTCCAAACCTGAGAGGCCGGTTCTGGCCATTAACACCACCGGAATTCCACCGGGGAGGGGTGTGGCCGATTGTGGCCATGTGTGGTGGCTCTCGACCGACCCCGGGAGAAGTTTGGCGAAGGTGCTCTCGCCCGCCCCTCCATGTGCTCCCACCCACCACACGCTGGCGCTTTGCGGAAAAACGCGGAGTGGGAGGCCCACTCCTTCCGGGGCGTGGACGCCGGGGTGGGGGAAAGATGGTCCGGTGGTCGTGGTATGAGTATCATCCGCCTGTTCGGATTCGTGGGCAGCGGCTTTCCGTGCTGCTTCCGTATCGTCCTGAGCAGGCGTTGTCCAGGGGTTATAGGGTTCGGACAAGGCGGGACCGCTTTCCTCGACGGGCGTGATCCTGGGTTACGGCGCCTACAGATACTACATTCAGGGCTCCTCTGCAATCACGAAAGGGTCGCCCGTGCGCCGTGAAGAGAAACACGGAAAGTCGGTTACGAGCGATCTCGTGGAGGGTCCGCCCAGGTGAAGCAGCTTCTCTATCTCCCCCTGGCGTTGATCGCCTTCATCATGGTCTTCGTTCTGCTTTTGGTCGGCGTGATCGCAGAAGAGGCCGATGGTTCATTCCAGGAGTTCCCGGATTCCGTGCCGGGCATCCCGGACGTCGTCCTGTTCGCCTACGTCGCGGCTGCTTCCGGTGTCGACGAGTACGCTCCGGGGTGCGAGGGGATGAGCTGGTCCCTGGTCGCGGGTATCGGTTATGAGGAAAGCAAGCACGGAACGCACGACGGGTCCGAAGCCGACGAAGAAGGGAATGTCCGACCCCCGATCATAGGCATCCCGCTCGACGGCACCAACGATACGGCCCGAATCGAGGACACGGACGACGGGGAGATGGACGGGGACGAGGAATTCGATCGAGCCGTCGGTCCCATGCAGTTCATTCCCGGCTCGTGGAATATATACGGGCAGGACGGGGACGGCAACGGCGAGAAGGACCCGAACAATATCTTCGATGCCGCTGCGGCGACCGTGGCTCACCTGTGCAGGAGTGGTGGGAACGACCTCACGACCGACGAGAAGATGCGCCAGGCGATTCGGGGGTACAACAATTCCGGCGAATACGTGAACGACGTCATGGAACGCAAGGCGCACTACGACTCCCTGCACGTCAGGCCGGACGGCGGCCAGGTCGGCGGAGGCGAGATGGTCTCCTGTGCCAACCTCGGTCAACTGCACCCGACCATGTGCTCGGTCCACGAACACCTGAACGAGAAGTTCGGCGCCTTCTACCTCTCCGCCGGCGGGTACCGGAATGAGAGCACCAGCGACCATGGTTACGGGATGGCCATCGACTACATGATGGGACCGTACGGCGGTATCCCCTCGATGGAGAACCACGCCATGGCCATCCAGGTGATCAACTATGTCATCAAGAACCATGAAATTCTCGGGGTCAAGGGTTTGATCTATGACCGGCACATCTGGAACGCGCAGAGGGACAGCGTGGGGGACTGGAACGCTGTCCGGCGTTTCCATCAGAACACCGGGGATCTCACCCAGGACCATGTCGACCACATCCACCTCGCGGCCGGCCCCGGCCGTATGAGGTGAGTCGGAGGAAATCGAAAAAGGCATCGGGATCTTGTCGGGTATTCCACTCCCGTTCCCCCGGTGATACGGCACGGTGGGCGCGAGGAGGTCCGTGGTCGGTCGATGACTCCACGGGATCGGTCGGCCCTGTCGCGGCCCGCCCGGCCGGGGCGTCGGTGCCGGCGCCGCCGCGGGCCCGGCGTGCCCGCACTCCCCGGTGGTGGCGGTGGGTGTGGTGGCGCCGCGGAGAACGGGAGCCACCCGGGGGCCGCGAAAGGGTGGGACCGCAGGCCGGATGTCGCCGGGGAACGCCGCGAGGGGCCCGGACGGTTTCCCGTCCGGGCCCCTCGGTGCGGTGCCCCGGCGGGTCAGCCACCCTTCTTCTGGCCGCCCTGGCCGTTCTGGGCGGCCTGCCCGGCCTCCAGGAAGTGCTCGCGCACCAGGAACGCGTGCCGGGAGAAGTCGGTGAACACCCCGTCCACGCCCAGCTCGAAGAACAGCTCGTACTCCGCGGCGAACGAGCCGTAGTCGCCCGCGTCGCCGTCCGAGCGCAGCGCCGGCGGCAGGAAGTGGTTCTCGCTGCGGAACGTGTACGGGTGCACCAGCAGCCCCGCCTCGTGCGCGTCGTCCACCAGCGAGGTCGGCTCGGTGAAGTCCCCGTTCTCGCCGACCGGCGCGATCAGCGCCTTGGCCGGCCCGATCGCGTGCGCGAACGCCGCCACCTCGGCCAGCCCGTCCGGAGTGGTGTAGTGCCGCCAGTGCTCCTCGGTGCCCATCAGGAACACCAGCGGCAGCTCCGTCTCGGCGAGCTTGCGCAGGCTCTCGGCCTCGAACGACTGGAGGAACACCGGCACCCGCGGCTCCGGCCCGGTCAGCCCGGCCTCCTTGAGCGCCGCGATCAGCGGCGGCTCCAGGTCCAGGCCCTGGGACACGTGGTAGGAGGGGTGCTTGGTCTCGGGGTAGATCCCGATCGGCCGCTTCAGCTCCGCGGTGAGGGAGAGGGCCAGGTCGATGACCTCCTCCAGGGTCGGGATCTCGTAGGTCCCGTCCATCAGCGCGTTCATGGTGCGCACGTCCTGGAGGCGCTCCCTGGCGCGCAGCGTCTTGATCTCCTCCAGGGTGAAGTCCTGGGCGAAGAACCCGGTGACCTCCCGGCCGTCGATGGTCCGGGTGGTGCGCCGGTCGGCGAACTCCGGGCGGTCGGCGACGTCGGTGGTCTCGCCGATCTCGGCCTCGTGCCGGCAGATCAGCCGGCCGTCCCGGGTCGCGACCAGGTCCATCTCGATGAAGTCGCCACCGTGCCGGGCGCCCAGCTCGTAGGAGGCCAGCGTGTGCTCGGGCCGGTGCCCCGACGCACCCCGGTGGGAGATGATCTTGATGGGGGAATCCAACTTGTTCCTGCGCACAGTCGACCCGTCCTGGAAGTCCGGAAAAGGAGAAAAAGAGGAGGTCGGCCCGCGGGAAACGGGCCGACCTCCATTCTGCCCCGTCGTACGACCGGGGTGCGGCCGGGCGCGGGACGGTGCCCGGGGGCCTCAGGAGAGCCGCGTGAGCACGTGGTCGATGCACTCGGTCAGGGCCTGCACGTCGGCGGGCTCGACCGCGGGGAACGTCGCGACGCGCAGCTGGTTGCGGCCCAGCTTGCGGTACGGCTCGGTGTCCACGACGCCGTTGGCGCGCAGCACCTTGGCGACGGCGGCGGCGTCCACGTCGTCGCTGAAGTCGATCGTCGCCACGACCTGGGAGCGCTTGGCCGGGTCGGTGACGAACGGCGTCGCGACCGCGGACTTCTCGGCCCAGGTGTACAGGATCGAGGAGGACTCGGCGGTGCGCGCCACCGACCAGTCCAGGCCGCCCTGCCCGTTGATCCACTCCAGCTGCTCGGCCAGGAGCAGCAGGGTGGCCACGGCCGGGGTGTTGTAGGTCTGGTCCTTGCGGGAGTTGTCGACGGCGGTGGTGAGCGAGAAGAACTCGGGGATGTACCGGCCGCTCGCAGCGATCTCCTCGACCCGGGCCAGCGCCCTGGGCGACATGACGGCCAGCCACAGGCCGCCGTCGGCCGCGAAGCTCTTCTGCGGGGCGAAGTAGTAGACGTCGGTCTGGGCGATGTCGACCGGCAGGCCGCCGGCGCCGCTGGTGGCGTCGACCAGCACCAGGGCGTCCTCGTCGGCCCCGGCCACCCTCGCGATGGGCGCGGCCACACCGGTGGAGGTCTCGTTGTGGGTGAGGGCGTAGACGTCCACCCCGGCCTCGGCGACGGCCTCGCCGTGGGTCCCGGGGTCGGTGGCGACCACGGTCGGCTCGGCCAGCCACGGGGCGCCCTTGGCGACCTTCGCGAACTTGCTCGAGAACTCGCCGAACGACAGGTGCTGGGACTTCTCGCGCAGCAGGCCGTGGGCGGCGATGTCCCAGAAGGCGGTGGTGCCGCCGTTGCCGAGGACGACCTCGTACCCCTCGGGCAGGGAGAACAGGTCGGAGATCCCGGCGCGCACCCGAGAGACCAGGGACTTCACGGGCTTCTGCCGGTGCGAGGTCCCCAGGTAGCGGGAGCCGGAGGAGGCCAGCGCCTCCAGCTGGGCCGGGCGGACTTTGGAGGGGCCGCTGCCGAATCGGCCGTCGGAGGGCAGGAGGTTCGCGGGAATCTGAATCTCGGTCACGGTCCCCAGAGTAGTGGCGGGGGAGGCGACGCGGCCGGTCAGGGGTGTTATTCGCGCACGTGAAAATACGTGAGAAGGGATCGGCGCGTCACAATCCCTGGCGGTTCCCGTCGGCGCGGCCGGTATGGGCCACTGACAATCGGGTCTGAAAGCGTGGAATACGGGCACCCTTTGTTGTCTAATGAGGGCGCTTCGGGGGGAGCAGCCGCCAGAGACCACGACCATGACGAGGTGCCCGCGCGTGTCCGAGACGACCGGATCCCCGGCCTCCCCCGAGGCCCCCGAACACACCGCGGCCGCGGACGGGGACGGGGCGCGCCGCCTGCTCGCCGTCTTCGACGCCCTGCGCGAGCGCCCCGGCCGGGGGCACGCCGGACGGTCGGCCCGGATGGAGCGGCGGGCCGCCCGCCGCCGCAGGGTCCGCGCGCATAGCGACGTGCAGCGCGGCGACCTCGCCGAGCCCCCGCCCGCCCTCGACCTCGTCTTGGACGACGCCGCCGACCGCGGCGCCCTGCTGGACGCCCTCGTCGAACGCTGCGGCAACCAGCCGCCGCTGCGGCTGCCCGTCCCGGGCGCGGCCGCTCCCCCTGAGGCGGGGGACCCCGAGCCCTGGGCCACCACCGACGAGCTCTACGACCTCGTGGAGAGGCTCCTCGACGCCGCGGACCAGGGGTTCCCCGAACCGGAGGGGTCCCGCACCGCGCCGCCGCCGCCCCGGTTCGCCCGCCTGCGCTCCCTGCTCCGGCTGCGCGCCTGCGACCGCGCCGCCATCCACGAGGGCATGAGCGGCAGCATCACCGGGCGCGGCGACCTCGAACTGGACACCGACCGCCGCACCCAGATCCACGTGGTGGCCGCCCTGGGCCGGCTGCGCTCGGCCTCCCGCCGCGAGGGCCGCAGGCGGTCCGTCCCGCGCTGGCTCGCCGCCTACCTGCGCATCGCCCGGGAGAGCGCCATCCGGCTCGCCGGGCTGAGCACCCGCATCACCTTCGGCCGCCTCGACGCCGTGCTGCTCACCCCGGTCTCCTTCATCATGGGCGTGCTCGGCGCCTTCGCCCCGCCCCTGCTGGGCGCCTTCGGCCTGGCCACCGCCCTGGGCGGGCTGGGGCCGGACACCCTGTTCGGCCAGACCCTCCAGGGCGTGAACAACTGGATCGCCGGATCCGCCGCCGTCCTGCTGCTCATCGTCTACGGCTCCCTGGCGCCCTTCCTCGTCCTGCCCTGGCGCGCCTACCGGTGGCTCGACGAGCACGCCGACTACGAGGAGAAGACGGGCCTGCGCGGGCACCGCGACCGCGGCATCCACGTCCTCAACCTCCTCAAGGGCGAGGCCGACCGGGAGGGCCGCCTGCACCAGACCGAGGCCGCCGACCCGGAGGCGGCCCCCGGCCCCGCCCCTGTGTCCGCGGAGACACGCCTGTGGTGGGAGCTGCTGCTGCGGCTGCCCGCGCGGGAGCCGCAGCAGCCCCCGGCCGCCGCCACCGCTCCGCACCCGGTGTCCCCCGAGGCGCCGCGCGAGTACGAGCCGCTGCCCGCCGTCCACCGATTGGCCGTCAACGCCCTGCTGGACGACCTCGCCGAGACCCACGGCGGCGTCCACCGGCCGCTGCGGCCGCGGCGCGGCCGGGCGCTGCGCCCCGTCCTCCTGATCGACCAGGACCGCCTCGACCGGGTCGGCCGCTACCTCGTCCGCCTCATCGAGGACGAGCGGGTGCGCCGCACCCTGCCCGACCCCCTGCTCATCGTCCAGGTCCGCGGACCCGGCACCGCCTCCCTGGTCTCCCCGGCGGTCGACGCGGCCCGCTACCCCTCGCTGCCGGGCACCGAGACCACCGTCCGCCAGGAGGAGGTGTCCCTGTGGCGGCGCGCCCGCCACGCCGCCGGCGTCCTGGGCGTCACCCGCACCCTGCGGCTCGCCGTCCCCGGGGTGCCCGCCGACCCCACCGCCGGAACCCCCGCCGACCGGACCGTGCCCACCGCCGCGGCCCTCGCCCGGCGCTGGACCGGGGGGACCTCCCTGTCCCTGGTGCTCGTCCTCGCCCTGGCCTGGGGGCTCGGACCCACCGCCATGGCCCCCTTCAACCCGTGCGTCCAGAACTGGCTGTGGGAGCCGGTCGGCATCGAGCAGGACGGCAAGGACTGCTACGGCGTCACCTTCGGCGGCTTCGTCTTCCACGAGCGGCTGAAGGAGGTCACCGAGCTCATCCGCGACCAGAACGCGGCCGTGGACGCCGCCGGGCGCGGCACCTCCCACGTCACCGTCGCCTACTTCGGCGCGCTCAGCACCACCTCCGTCTCCGACCTCACCCTGGCCGGGGTCCAGGGGGAGCTGCTCGGGATCGCCCACCGGCAGGCCGAGCACAACG
Organism: Nocardiopsis sp. MT53; assembly: GCF_019598965.1. Classification (NCBI taxonomy): domain Bacteria; kingdom Bacillati; phylum Actinomycetota; class Actinomycetes; order Streptosporangiales; family Nocardiopsidaceae; genus Nocardiopsis; species Nocardiopsis sp. MT53. Next base: position 2,971,882 of record NZ_CP080599.1, read on the forward strand.
AGTCCGCCGACGCCTCCCTGCCCCGCATCAAGATCCTGCTGGTCAGCACCGGCCAGGGCTGGTCGCACGCCGCCGACGCCGCGCGCATGGTCGTCGAGCGGTCCGAGCGCACCCGCGACCGGATGGACCGGCCGATCGCCGCCCTCGGGTTCGGGCAGAGCCTCCAGGGCACCACCGAGGCGATCCGGGTGCTGGGCGCCGCGCGCATCCCGATGATCGGCACCACCGCGACCTTCGACGACATCGCCCTGGAGGCGTCGGGCAAGTACGGCCAGTACTTCTTCCCGCTGGCCCCGGCCAACTCCCGTATCGCCGAGCAGGCCGCCTCCTGGGCCTACGAGGGGGTCGCACGGGACGGGGCGGGCCTGGCCGAGGGGGAGGACCCCCCGGCCCTGGGGCCGGCGCGCACCGCCGTGGCGATCGCCGACAACCAGAGCGGGGAGAGCTACGGGCCCCACCTGGCGGTGCGGTTCATGTCCGCCTTCCGCGCCCTGGGCGGGCAGCCCTGGCAGGACCCCGAGGGCGGCCTCCCGCCCGCGGTGGGCCTGGCCGACGGCTCCAGCGCGGTCGTCCCCGGCGTGCTGCCCTATCGGCAGGGGGAGGTGTCGCAGGCCGACCACCTGGCGCGGGTGTGCGCCCAGGACCCGCCCGACCTCATCTACTTCGCGGGGCGCTCCACCGACTTCGCCGACTTCCACCGCCTCCTCCAGGAGGAGGGGATGTGCGTGGAGGCCGGGATCGACGTGCTGGGCGGCGACGACATCGCCAAGTTCGTCACCGACCACGCCGAGACCATCGGCCGGGCCGACGGGTACCCCGTCTTCTACACGCCGCTGGCCGCCAGCGGCGCCTGGGGGCGCTACACCGAGGGCAGCGAGCGCTCGTTCTACGCCGAGGCCGAGGCCCTGGCGGGGGAGGTGTACGACGACCGGGACGAGGAGGCGGAGGCCGGCGCCGACGCCGCGGACGGGGGCCTGCCCTCGATGGCCCACGCCGCCGTCGCGGCCGACGCCGTCACCGTGTTCTCCCGGGCGCTGCGCGGCGTCGACCACCCGGTGCCCGGCGGCGACGGGCCGCCGTTCCTGGGCGACGACGCGGCCTACGACGCCGAGCGCGACGCCCTCGTGGAGCGCATCCAGAACACGGCGGGGCTGTCCGCCGTCTCGGGGCACATCGCGTTCGGCGAGCCCGCCCGGGGCAACTGGTACGACGCGCGGATGGTGCAGCTCGTGGTCGTGGGGCCGCGCGGCACGGACGACTCCCGCCAGCACGTGGTGGCGGCCTGCGGGCGGATCAGCCCGTCCACGGTCGACCCCGGCCCCCACTGCGTGTGACGCGCACGTCGCCGCGGCCGGGTGGCGCGGGCGGGCCCCGGCGAGAGAAGATGCCCCCTGTGGACCGTACAGACCCCGCCGAGCTGCGCAAACCCTACCTGGGGGCGCCCCTGCGCCGCGCCGACCTCGCCGAGCACCCCATGACCCAGTTCCACCTGTGGTTCGAGGAGGCCCACGAGTCGGGCCTGGCCGAGCCCAACGCGATGGTGCTGGCCTCCGTGGAGCCCGACGGCATGCCCCGGGCCCGTACGGTGCTGATGAAGGGCTACGACCGCAGGGGCCTGCGCTTCTTCACCAACTACACCTCGCGCAAGGGTGTCGCCCTGGAGGCCGACCCCCGGGCGAGCGTCGTCTTCCCCTGGCACCCCATCCGCCGCCAGGTCCTCGTCGCGGGCCGGGTGGAGCGCCTGGGCGACGCCGAGAACGACCGCTACTTCGCGTCCCGCCCGCGCGGCTCCCGCCTGGGCGCCTGGGCCAGCGAGCGCCAGTCCCAGCCGGTCGCCGACCGCGAGGAGCTGGACCGCCTCTACCGCGAGTTCGAGACGGTCTGGCCGGGCGACACCGAGATCCCCCGCCCCGCCTACTGGGGCGGCTTCCGCCTGGTCCCGCGGGAGGTCGAGTTCTGGCAGGGCGGCGCCGACCGCATGCACGACCGCTTCCGCTACCTGCGCACCGGCGACGACACCTGGGACGTCGACCGCCTCGCCCCCTGACCCCGGCCCGGAAAAGCGCTTCCGGAACGTCGCCGCCCCCGGATAGCCTGCCGCGTCGGCACCGGCACGGAGCGGGGGAGCACATGGACATCGGGGCCTACCTGGAGCGGATCGGCCACACCGGGCCGGTCCGGGCGGACGCGGCCACCCTGGCCGCGGTGCACCGGGCGCAGCTGGGCACCGTGCCCTACGAGAACCTCGACATCCAGGCGGGGCTGGTCCCCTCGCTGCACCCGGACGACCTGTTCGACAAGATCGTCCGCCGCCGGCGCGGCGGCTACTGCTACGAGCTCAACTCCCTGCTGGCCCTGGTGCTGGAGGACATCGGCCTCGAGGTGACCCGGGTGCGCGGCGCCGTCGGCCCGCGCGACGCCGAGCCGCCCGAGTGGGCCAACCACCTGGCCCTGCTCGTACGCGCGGACGGGCGCCTGTGGGTGGCGGACGCGGGGCTCGGCGACGGCTTCCTCGAACCGCTGCCGCTGGAGCCGGGCCGGTACCGGCAGGGGCCGTTCACGTACACCGTCGAACCCGGGGGAGACGGGACCACCTGGTGGATCGGCCACCACGGGAAGGCCGCGGTGCCCGGCTACCTGCTGGACACCGAGCCGCGGTCGGCCGCCTACTTCGAGCCGTACCACCGGGCCAAGGCGACCTCGCCCGAGTCCGTGTTCGTGCGCACCCTCGTCGCCCAGCGCCCGTTCCCGGACGGCTCCCTCACCCTGCGCGGCAACGCCCTGACCGAACTGGCGCCGGTGGGGAAGAACACGGTCCTGCTCCCCGACGCCGCGGCGTTCGCCGAGGTCCTGTCCGACCGGTTCGGCCTGACCCCGGACGGGGCCGACACCGCGGCGCTGTTCGCGAAGGCGAGCGCGCAGACCGCGGAGCACCTGGCCCGGGGCTGACGCGGAACCGGGCCCTACGGCCGGGCCCGTACGGAATTTCGGGTCCTTGCCGTCACGATATGCTTGCGGTATTCGGTGGTCGCTCCCGCGGTCGCGCGGACACCCCGGTCCCCACTCGGCTCCCGGGAATCGCATCGCCCCGACCTGTGTTGTGAGAGACCCGCCGTGCCCGCCGTGACCGTGCGCCGGGCGCAGAGTCATGGGAGGGGAGTCTTGACCGCACACGGGCTGATCGACACCACGGAGATGTACCTCCGGACGGTATTCGAGCTCGAGGAGGAGGGCATCGTCCCCCTCCGGGCACGGATCGCCGAGCGCCTGCACCAGAGCGGCCCCACCGTCAGCCAGACCGTGGCCCGCATGGAGCGCGACGGCCTGCTGCGGGTCGAGAACGACCGGCACCTGGTCATGACCGCCGAGGGCCGCAGGCTGGCCACCCACGTCATGCGCAAGCACCGGCTCGCCGAGCGGCTGCTGGTCGACGTCATCGGGCTGCCCTGGGAGGACGTCCACATCGAGGCCTGCCGCTGGGAGCACGTCATCTCCGAGGCCGTGGAGGAGCGCCTGGTGACGCTGCTCAACGCGCCCTCGGTGTGCCCCCACGGCAACCCGATCCCGGCGCTGGACGAGCTGGGCCTGGACGACTACTCGCCCGAGCCCTTCACCGACGAGTCCATCGTGCCGATGGTCGACGTCGCCTCGGGGCCCGAGACCACCGTCACCGTCCGCCGGATCAGCGAGCAGATCCAGTCCGACGCCGACATCATGCGCACCCTGCGCGAGGCGGGGGTGCAGCCCGAGCGCGAGGTCGTGCTGCGCGCCACCGACGACGGGGTGCGGGTGCTCGCCGAGGACGGCGGGGGCACCGACCTCACGTCGGCGATCGCCGGGCACATCTTCGTCGCCAAGCCGTGACGACGGGGACCCGTTGCTCATCAGGATTGTCACATTGCGCTGCGAGAACGTTGACGGTGTTGCTACGCTCGCTGCAAGGTGCGGTCGTTCGGGTGATCCGGGGCGGGCATGCTTGCAGTTCATGACGGCGAGGTGGCGGCTAGATGACACGGTGGGGTGAGCCCTTCCGCGAAGGCGACGCGCTCGCCACGGCCGCCGTCGTGGACCGCGCGCAGATCGCCATCGTCGTCATCGACCGGTTCAGCCTGCTGCGCTACTGGAACCCCTTCGCACGCGAGCTCTTCGGCTTCGTCGGCGGCCGCGACTACGTCGGACTCTCGCTGCTGGACATCGGCATCCACGAGTCCGACCGCGAACACGCCTCCCAGCTGGCCCGCCGCGTCCTGCGCGGCGAGCCCTGGGAGGGCACGTTCGCGGTCCTCAAGGGCGACTCCACCTGGATCCACGTGCGCGCCCAGGCCGTGCCGATGCGCAACGAGGACGGCGAGATCGACGGCATCACGCTCATCGCCCGCGAGGCGCTGCGCAGCGGCCGGGTCGAGGAGCAGTACGGCCTGCTGGAGCGGATCGGCAGCCGGCTGGCCGGCTCCCTGGAGTTCGACTCCACCGTGCGCGGGGTCGCGGGCATCCTGGTGCCCCAGTTCGCCGACCACTGCTTCATCGACCTCTACGAGCAGGACCGGCTGGTCAGACGGGTCTCGGTGCACGCCGAGGGGTGGATGCCCCCGCCCCACACCTGGTTCGACGTCGGGGACGAGGTCCGCTACCCCGAACGCCACTTCGTGACCCAGGCGCTGCGCCGGCTGGAGACGGTCGTCAGCAGCGACTACCTCTTCGAGAACTCCCCCAGCAGCCGCTCCGACATGGTCTCCCGGCAGGTCGGCGTCACCTCCGCGATCGCCGCCCCGCTGCGCGCCCGCGGCGAGGTCCTGGGAGTGCTCACCCTGGCCCTGTCCGGGCTGTCCCCGCGCCAGAAGAACACCTACGGCGGCTTCGACCGCGACCTCGTGGGCGCCATCGCCTCCCGCGTCGCGCTGGCCATCGACAACGCCCGCCTCTTCGAGGAGGAGCGCACCACCGCCCTGGCCTTCCAGAACAGCCTGCTGCCCAGCGACTTCCCGCCCCAGGACGGGCTCACCATCGCCTCCCGCTACCTGCCCGCCGGGCCCACACAGGCGTACGGCCACGGCATCCAGACCCAGGTGGGCGGCGACTTCTACGACGTCATCCCGCTCTCGGCCGGCCGGGTGGGCCTGGTCATCGGCGACGTCGAGGGCCGCGGCCCGCACGCCGCCGCCGTCATGGGGCAGCTGCGCGCCGCCCTGCGGGCCTTCGCCCAGGCCGACCGCGAACCCGCCGACATCCTGCGCGAGCTCGACGAGTGGGTGCGCCGCCTGGGCCGCCCGATCGACGGCGGCACCTGGATCCCCAGCGTCAGCTGCCTGTACATGGTCTACGACGCCTGGTCGCGCGAGCTCTCCTACGCCAACGCCGGGCACGCGCCCCCGCTGCTGATCACCTCCGAGTCCGTCGAGGCCCTGGAGCTGGAGGTCAACGACCGCATGCTCGGCACCCGGGCCAAGGCCGGCGCGGGCGAGGACGTCGTCTACCACCAGGCGGAGCTGCGGCTGCCCACCGGCGCCACGCTGCTGCTGTACACCGACGGCCTGGTCGACCGGACCCCCGTCGGCGGCGCCCGGGACCCCGAGAGGGCGTTCCGCAGGCTCACCGATCGGGTCTCCGAGGTCGCGGACAAGGACGTGGAGCAGATCGCCGAGGCCGCGGTGCACAGCGTTCCGGGCGAGCTGGACGACGACACCGCGCTGCTGGTCGTGCGCACCGACTCCGACGAACTGGCGCTGCGCGAGGGCTGGTTCCCCTCCGAGGCCTCCACCGTGGGCGAGGCCCGCCACCTGGCGGCCAACACCTTCAAGGAGTGGGGGATGGACCGGGACCAGTCGGAGCTGGCCTGCCTGCTGGTCTCGGAGATCGTCACCAACGTCGTCATCCACGCCACCCCGCACCCGGTGCACCGCGAGTTCACCGACACCGGGGTGCGCGACTCCGAGACGCCGTTCGACGGCACCCCCGCCTTCGACGAGTTCGACGAGGACTGGAGCGACCTGCTGGACGAGGTCGCCGAGGCCGACGAGGCGGACGCCCAGGACGACGACAAGGAGTTCCTGCTCCGCCTGCGCAAGGGCGCCTCCCGGGTGTGGGTGGAGGTCTTCGACCACGACCTGCGCCTGCCGCGCATCCGCAGCGCCGCCGCGGACGACGAGGGCGGCCGGGGCCTGTACCTGGTGGAGCAGCTGGCGACCCGCTGGGGATCGCGGCCGACCCCGGACGGCAAGGCGGTCTGGTTCGAGATGCCCATGCACGCGCCGGTGGAGGACGGGGACGCCGAACCCCTCGCCTGACCCCCGGACGGGTGACCGGTCGGACGCTCTGCGTTCCGTGACGCAAAAGACCTGGATTCACCCCCGGTGAGGTAGGTAATTTGTACGGCATTCCCCGTCCCCCTCCCCGCGGAGTGAGCCGATGACCTCCCGCCACCTGCCCGCGCTCGGCGCCGTCGCCGCCGGTGCCGTCCTGCTGGCCACCGCCTGCACCCCGGCCGACGAGGCCGACCCCGGATCCGGCGGCGGGGCCGCCGTCGAGTGCACCCCCGACGGCCTGCCCACCCTCACCGAGGGAGTGCTCACCATCGGCACCGACAGCCCCGCCTACCCGCCGTGGTTCGTGGACGACGACCCCTCCAACGGGGAGGGCTTCGAGTCGGCCGTCGCCTACGCGGTCGCCCTGGAACTGGGCTACAGCGCCGAGGACGTCACCTGGACGACGGTGGCGTTCAACAGCGCCATCCAGCCCGGCCCCAAGGAATTCGACTTCGACATCAACCAGTTCTCGATCACCGAGGAGCGGGCGCGGGCCGTCGACTTCTCCAGCCCCTACTACGACGTCCGCCAGGTCGTCGTGGCGCTGGCCGGCTCCGAGGCCGCCGAGGCGGAGTCCACCGACGACCTGGCCGGCCTGGCCATCGGCGCGCAGGTCGGCACCACCAGCTACGACACCCTGGTGGAGGCCGTGGACCCGCGGACCGAGCCGCTGGTCTACAACAACAACGACGACGCCAAGCAGGCGCTGGAGAACGGCCAGGTGGACGCGGTCGTCTTCGACCTGCCCACGGCGTTCTACATCACCTCAGCCGAGCTGGAGGACGCCGTCATCGTCGGGCAGCTGCCCCGCACCGAGGAGGCCGCCGAGCAGTTCGGCCTGGTGCTGGACCTGGACTCGCCGCTGACCGACTGCGTCAGCGGGGCCCTGGACTCCCTGCGCGAGCGCGGGGTCCTGGCCGAGCTGGAGCAGGAGTGGCTGGCCGAGGCCGCGGACGCCCCCGAGCTGGCCTGACGTGGCGGCACACGTCCCCGCGCACGTTCCCAGTGCCCTGGAAGCGGAGAGGGCCGCGCTGCGCCGCCGCCAGAGCGTTCGCTCGGTGCTGGTCGGCGCGGTCTCCACCGCCGTGCTGGGCGCCGTCCTGGTGACCGTCGTGGTCGGCTCTCCCGGCTGGGAGAGGGTGCGCGACACCTTCTTCGACCCCGAGGTGGCGGCGGAGGCCCTGCCCGCGGTGCTCACCGGGCTGTGGCTCAACGTGCGGCTGCTGGTGTTCTGCGCCCTGGGCGCGCTGGCCGTCGGCCTGCTGGCCGCGGTGCTGCGCACCCTGCGGGGGCCGGTGTTCTTCCCGCTGCGGGCCCTGGCGACCGCCTACACCTACGGCTTCCGCGGCGCCCCGCTGATCATCGTGCTGTACCTGATGGCGTTCGGGGTGCCCGGGCTGCGGCTGGAGAACACCCCGAGCGTGCTGGTGCTCGGCGGGATCGCGCTGGTGGTCACCTACGGCGCCTACATCGCCGAGGTGTTCCGCGCCGGGATCGAGTCGGTGCACCCCAGCCAGATCGCGGCGGCCCGGTCCCTGGGCCTGACCTACCCGCAGGCGATGCGCTGGGTGGTGCTGCCCCAGGCGGTGCGGCGGGTGTCGCCGCCGCTGCTCAACGACATGGTGGCGCTCCAGAAGGACGTGGGCCTCATCTCGCTGGCCGGGCCCATCGACGCGATCCGCGCCGCGCAGATCGCCACCGCGCAGACCTACAACTTCACGCCGTACATCGTCGCCGGGGTGCTGTTCGTGCTCATGGCGGTCCCGCTGGTGGCGGTCACCGACCAGGTGACGCTGCGGGCGGCGCGGCGCCAGTCCGCGGAGGGGGCCCGGTGAGCGAACTGGACCGGACGGCCAGGATCGAGGGCCCCGCCCCGGTGCTGCGCATGCGCGGGGTGCGCAAGGAGTTCCGCGGCAACACGGTGCTGGACGGGCTGGACCTGGACGTGCCCGAACACGCCGTGGTGGTGCTCATCGGCGCCTCCGGCTCGGGCAAGTCCACCCTGCTGCGCTGCGCCAACCTGCTGGAGCCCGTCACCGACGGGACCATCCACCTGGACGGCGAGCACATCACCGACCCGCGGGTGGACGCGGACCGGGTGCGCCGCCGGATCGGCATGGTGTTCCAGTCGTTCAACCTGTTCCCGCACATGACCGTGCTGGACAACGTCACCCTGGCCCCGCGCCGGGTGCACCGGCGCGAGCGCCGGGAGGCCGAGGAGAAGGCGCGGGAGCTGCTGGACCGGGTGGGGCTGGCCGACAAGGCGGAGGAGTACCCCGACCGGCTCTCCGGCGGCCAGCAGCAGCGGGCGGCGATCGTGCGGGCCCTGGTCAACGGGCCGCGGCTGCTCCTGCTGGACGAGATCACCAGCGCCCTGGACCCCGAGCTGGTGGGGGAGGTGCTGGACCTGGTGCGGGGGCTGCGCGAGGACGGCATGACCATGCTGCTGGCCACCCACGAAATGGGGTTCGCCCGCCAGGTCGCCGACACGGTGTGCTTCCTGGAGGGCGGGCGCGTCCTGGAGCAGGGGCCGCCCGAACAGGTGCTGGGCGATCCGCGCGAGCCGCGCACGCGGCGGTTCCTCCAGCGGATCATCGACTCCGGCCGCCTGTGAACGTTCCCCGCGCCGAACGCGCGGGGAACACTCCGCCCCGGTTCCGAACACCCGGGGAACTCCGCGTTGCCCCCGTTGCGCGGGGAGCGCCGGCCCTGGTGTCATCGACTCCGACCGGCACCACCCGCGCCCCGCGTGCTCACCCATGGTGACCGCGCGACCCCCGTGCGGCGTTCCGGTCGTCGGCACGCCCCCTGTGCCGGACACCGAGAGGAGACCCCCCCTTGCCGCAACGCGCACCCTCCCGCCTGGCGCGCCGGGCCCTGGCCCTGGCCGCCGCGCTCGTCCTCGTCACCCCCGGCATCGCCCTGGCCGCGCCCCCGGCGGCGCTGCCCGCCGCCCACACCGCGGAGGAGGGCCGGTGGCAGCCGGCCTTCGACTACGACACCGACGGCTGCTACCCGACCCCCGCCATCGGCCCGGACGGCACCCTCAACGGCGGCCTGAACACCACCGGCGCCCTCAACGGGAACTGCCGCGACCGGTCCGACCTGGACAACACCAACTCCTACTCCCGGTCCAAGTGCGACCCCAGCGGCTGGTGCGCGTACATGTACGCGCTGTACTTCGAGAAGGACCAGGTGCTGCCGGGCTGCTGCGGCCACCGGCACGACCTGGAGCACGTCGTGGTGTGGGTGTTCGGCGGCCAGGCCCGCTACGTGTCCGCGTCGGCACACGGCGACTACGACACCCGCCCGGCCGACCGGGTGCTCTGGGAGGGCACCCACCCCAAGATCGTCTACCACAAGGACGGCGCGTCCACCCACGCCTTCCGGTTCGCCGCCGGGCACGACGACCCGCCGGAGAACCACTACGGCGTCTGGCAGTACCCGGACCTGGTCGGCTGGGACCACTTCCCGCCCGGCATCCGCGACATCCTGGCCTCCGCCGACTTCGGCAGCGCCCAGCTCGACCTGAGGGACGGCTCGTTCCCGGGCGCGCTGGCCAGGGCCGAGCCCGCGGGCATCGACTTCGACCCCTGGGGGTAGCGGGCGTGTCCCCGCCGCCCCGGGCCGCCCCGGACGTAGTGTTCCCACGTCCGGGGCACGGGGGCCCGGGGGACGGGGGGACATGGACGGCGCGGAACTCGGCACGATGGGCATGCTCCTGGCCCTGCTGGCGGCGGCCCTGCTGGCCCCGCTGCTCGGCGACCGGCTGGCGCGGTGGGTGCTCGTGCCCTCGGTGGTGCTGGAGATCGGCTTCGGGATCGTGCTCGGGCCCTCGGTGCTGGGCCTGGTCGAGGAGAACGAGACGATCACCCTGCTGGCCGACCTCGGCCTGGCCCTGCTGATGTTCATGGCCGGGTACGAGATCGACTTCCGGCGGATCAAGGGCAGGCCGCTGAACCGGGCCCTGCTGGCCTGGGCCTGCTCGGTCGCCCTGGGGCTGGGCCTGGGCTGGGCGGCCTTCGGGGCGTCCCAGACCGCTTTGATCGTGGGCCTGGCACTGACCACGACCGCCCTGGGCACGGTCCTGCCGATCCTGCGCGACTCCGGGGCGCTGGGCGGGGCGTTCGGCACCCGGTTCCTGGCCTCGGGCTCGGTGGGCGAGTTCGGGCCGATCGTGCTGATCGCCCTGCTGCTCAGCGGTTACCGCCCCTGGCAGGGCACCCTGCTGCTGGCCGTCTTCTTCGCCCTGGCCGGGGCGTGCGCCTGGGCGGCCACCCGGCCGCGTTCGGAGTGGTGGGCGCGCCTGATCCGGGCGACCCTGGGCTCCAGCGCCCAGGTGGCGGTCCGCCTGTGCATGGTGGTGATCGTGGCGCTGGTCTGGCTGGCGTCCGCCCTGCAACTGGACGCCCTGCTCGGGTCGTTCGCGGCGGGGGTCGTCATCAAGCTCATGATCACCATCAACCACGGGGAGGAGGCGGAGCAGGTGGAGGCCAAGATGGACGCCATCGGCTTCGGGTTCCTCATCCCCGTCTTCTTCGTGATCACCGGAGTGCGCTTCGACCTGGCCTCGCTGCTGGCCCAGCCGCTCCTGCTGCTGCTCCTGCCGGTGCTGCTGGCGGCGTTCCTGCTGGTCCGGGGCGGACCCGAATACGTGTTCTCGCGCGGGGACGTCCCCGACGACCAGCGCCCCGCGCTGGTGCTGTTCTCGGCCACCGCCCTGCCGCTGCTCACGGTCCTGACCACCATCGGCACCCGCGACGGCGCGCTGGACGGCGCCCACGCCGCGGCCATCGTGGCGGCCGGCATGCTCAGCGTCCTGATCCTGCCCCAGGCGGGCGGCGCCCTGCTGCGCCGGGCCACGGGCGCGGGGCCCGCGGACCCCGCGACCCGGCGCCGCGAGGAGGAAGAGGAGGAGGACTACTGACCCGGCCCGGGCCCGGCACCCCTTCCGGGGCCCGGAGGCCCCGCCGGAGCGCTCAGCGCCAGGACCAGGCCCACAGCATCAGGCACATGAAGACGAAGAAGACCACGATCGCGCTGGTCTTCCAGGGGATGTGGACCCTGGGCCGCAGCTTGCGCACGCCGATGACGAGCAGCACGACCAGCAGGCCCATGACGATGAGGCCGTCCCACGCACCGCTCATGACCTACTCGACCCTTCTGGACGGGGGTGGTCCGGTCACAGGCCCAGGCCGCGCCCCACGATCTCCTTCATGATCTCGGTGGTGCCACCGTAGATCGTCTGCACGCGGGTGTCCTGCCAGGCCCGTGCCACCGGGTATTCCATCATGTACCCGTACCCGCCGTGAAGCTGCAGGCAACGGTCCATCACCTTGTTGCACAGCTCCGTGGTCCACCACTTGGCCATGGCGGCGTCCTCGACGGTGAGTTCGCCCCGGTCGAGCAGGGTCACCGCCCGGTCCACGTAGGTGCGGGCGATGTCGACCTCGGTCGCCAACTCGGCCAGGACGAAACGGGTGTTCTGGAACCGCCCGATAGGGCGGCCGAAGGCGGTGCGCTCCCGGCAGTACTCGATGGTGTGCCGGAGCATGTACTCGGCGGAGGCCGTCGCGCAGACGGCGATGGACAGCCGTTCCTGGGGCAGGTTCTGGAGCAGGTGGATGAACCCCTGGCCCTCCCGGCCGATGAGGTTGGCCGCCGGGACCCGCACGTCCTGGAAGGACAGCTCGGCGGTGTCCTGCGCCTTCATGCCGATCTTGTCGAGGTTGCGGCCCCGCTCGAAGCCCGGGGTGCCGCGCTCGACCACGATGAGGGAGAAGCCCTGCGCCCCGGCCCCGGGGTCGGTCTGGCAGACCACGATGACCAGGTCGGCGTTGATGCCGTTGGTGATGAAGGTCTTGGAACCGTTGATGACCCACTCGTCGCCGTCGCGGACCGCGGAGGTGCGGATGCCCTGGAGGTCGCTGCCGGTGCCGGGCTCGGTCATGGCGATGGCCGTGATGATCTCGCCGCTGGCGAAGCCGGGCAGCCAGCGCCGCTTCTGCTCGTCGTCGGTGAGGTCGACGAGGTAGGGGGCGATGACGTCGTTCTGGAGGGTGACGCCCAGGCCGCTGGCGTGGGCCCGGCACACCTCCTCGTTGACGACGACGTTGTAGCGGTAGTCCTTCAGGCCGGTGCCGCCGTACTCCTCGGGGACGCCGTGCCCGAGCAGGCCGACCTCGCCCGCCCTGAGCCAGACCTCGCGGGGGACGATGCCGTCCTTCTCCCACTGGTCGTGGAAGGGCGCGACCTCCCGCTTGAGGAACTCGGCCACGGCCTCGCGGAAGAGGTCGTGGTCGGCGTCGAAGAGTTCCCGCTTCATGCTTCAGCTCCGAGGGTGTCGTGGATCACGGTTGCCGCCACAGTAACCGAATCGAATTCGGTTTAGAAGAGGGGGGTCCAAGCGGCGGCAAAGTTCCCGTCCTTCCGGGTGTTTCGCGCCTTTCGCGCCCTGCGTCCCTTCCTAGGGTGGCCGCACCGGCACACGGAAGGCGGAGCCGATGGCCCAGACCCGCAGGGAACGGCGCGAGCACCGGGGCGGACGGATCGCGGTGATCATGGCCGCGCTCATGCTCACGGTGCTGCTGTCCGCGCTCGACCAGACGATCGTGTCCACGGCGCTGCCGACCATCGTCTCCGACCTGGGCGGCCTCAACCACCTGTCCTGGGTGATCACCTCCTACCTGCTCGCGGTCACCGCCAGCACCCCGCTGTGGGGCAAGCTCGGCGACCAGTTCGGCCGCAAGACGCTGTTCCTGGTGTGCATCGCCGTGTTCCTGGCCGGATCGGCGCTGTGCGGCCTGGCCCAGGACATGCTCCAGCTGATCCTCTTCCGCGGCCTCCAGGGCATCGGCGGCGGCGGGCTGATGGTGCTGTCCATGGCGATCGTGGGCGACGTCGTCTCCCCGCGCGAGCGCGGCCGCTACCAGGGGTGGTTCGGGGCGGTCTTCGGCGTCTCCAGCGTGGCCGGGCCGCTACTGGGCGGGCTGTTCGTCGACCACCTGTCCTGGCGGTGGGTGTTCTACGTCAACCTGCCGCTGGGCGTGCTGGCGTTCGCCGCCGTCCTGGCGGTGCTCCCCGCCACCCGGCCCGCCGGCCGGCGGACCATCGACTACGCCGGGATCGTGCTGCTGGCCGCCACCGCCGTGTGCCTCACCCTGGTCGCCTCCTGGGGCGGCGCCGTCTACGACTGGGCGTCGCCGCAGATCCTCGTGCTGGCCCTGGCCGGCGTCGCGCTCGGGTTCGGCTGGTGGCTGTCGGCCCGCCGCGCGGCCGAGCCGGTGATGCCGCTGGGGCTGTTCCGCAACCCCGTCGTGGTGATCGCCATGGGCATCGGCCTGTGCGTCGGGTTCGCGATGATGGGCTCGATGGCGTTCCTGCCGCTGTTCCTCCAGGTCGTGCACGGCCAGTCGCCCACCGCCTCGGGGCTGTTCCTGCTGCCGATGGTGGTCGGGCTGTTCCTGACCTCGATCACCTCCGGGCGGCTGGTCACCCGTACCGGCCGGTACAAGCCCTACCCCATCGCCGGGATGGCGGTGACCTCGGTGGGGCTGTTCCTGCTGTCGCGGCTGGGACCGGACACGTCCGAGTGGCAGATGTGGGGCTCGTTCTTCGTCCTGGGGGTGGGCCTGGGGCTGGTCATGCAGGTCGTGGTGGTGGTCGTGCAGAACGGCGCCGACTACGCCGACCTGGGCGCGGCCACCTCGGCCGCCACGTTCTTCCGGTCCATCGGCGGATCGTTCGGCACGGCGGTGTTCGGCGCGGTCTTCTCCGGGCAGCTGGCCGCGAACCTGGCGGCCCGCGCCGGGGAGATGACGCTGCCCGCGGGCGTGGACCCGGCCGCCCTGGAGAGCGACCCGCGGGCCCTGGACGCGCTGCCCGCCCAGACGCAGGCCATGTTCCTCCAGGCCTACGCCGACGCCATCGACGTGGTGTTCCTGTGGGCGGTGCCGGTGGCGCTGGTCGGGCTGGTGCTCGCCGTGTTCCTGCCCGAGGTGCCGCTGCGCACCACGGTCGGGTCGCAGTCCGCCGACCTGGGGGAGTCCATCCCGCCGGTGGCCTCGGGCGGGCGCACCGCCCTGGAGGCCGTCGAGCGGGAGATCTACCGGGCCTGCGGCCACGAGGGGGCGCGGGAGATGTACACCCGGCTGCGCGGCGCCGCGGGGCTGGAGATCTCGCCCCGCGCCTGCTGGACGCTGAGCCACCTGGCGGTGACCGGGCCGCTGCGGGTGTCCGAGCTGGTGGAGATGTCCCACCTGCCCGACGACCGCTGGGAGGCGGTCCACCGGGAGCTGCTGGAGGCGGGCCACCTCACCGGGGAGGGCGAGCCCTGGGAGCTGAGCCCCGAGGGGGAGGCGGCCGCCCGCCGCGTCTTCGAGGCCCAGCGGGAGGCGCTGCGCTCCCTGCTCGACGACTACGACGCGGAGCGGCACCCGGAGGTGGTGGCCGCGCTGGAGCGGATGACCGCCGAGACGCTCGGCGACGAGGGCGACGCGGGCCGCGTGGTCCGCGAGGACCGCCTGTCCTAGGGCGTGTCCGGCGGATGCCTCCGAGCGTTCCGGCGCTCGCGCCGAATGCCGGGAGCGGCCGCGAGGCGATCTCTCGCAGGACGGCCGGCGCGGGTCGGCCCGGATTCGGCCGTCCGAGCGCAGGCGGCGCGGCGGGAGGCGGCCCCGCGGCCGCGACCCGGAATGATCCGCCGAACGCGCCCTAGCCGCCGTCGGTGCCGGGGGCGGTGAGCTCGGGGTAGTAGCGGGCGGCCTCCTCGTCGGCGTCCGCCCAGCGGGAGGCCAGGTGGAGCCAGCCCCACAGGAGCACGGGGACGGCCGCCGTGAGCAGCAGGGCCCACAGCGGCGCCTGCCCCAGGAGGCGGGCGGCCCAGAACCCGGCGGCGAGCGCGCCGCCGCCCGCGGCCCAGGCCAGGGCGCGGCGCCCGGAGGCGAAGGTGAGGAAGAACAGCACCGTGCCCGCGGCCGCGCCGAGGGCCATGGCGACCCCGCTCATCGGCGTCTCCTCTCGTCCGTCCCAGGGCAGCACACCGGGGTGAACAGAAGGGGAAACGGGCGGTGAAGGGGGGCCGGGGTCTTGCCGGATCCACAAAACCGAATACAGTTCGGTTCACAGGAAACGTCACCCAGGCCCTTGGAGGACCCGTGACCGAGGCATACATCGTCGGCGCCGTCCGCACCCCCGTCGGTACGAGGAAGGGCGCGCTGGCCGCCGTCCACCCCGCCGACCTCGGCGCTCACGTGCTCAAGGAGCTCGTCGAGCGCACGGGCGTCGACCCGTCCGCGGTCGAGGACGTCATCATGGGCTGTGTGAGCCAGGTCGGCCCCCAGGCCCTGGACCTGGCCCGCACCTCCTGGCTGTCCGCCGGGCTGCCCGAGAGCGTCCCCGGCGTCACCATCGACCGCCAGTGCGGCTCCTCCCAGCAGGCCGTCCACTTCGCCGCCCAGGGCGTCATGTCCGGCACCCAGGACCTGGTCGTCGCCTCCGGCGTCGAGAACATGGGCATGGTCCCCATGGGCTCCAACGTCCAGTACGCCATCGACAACGGCCTGGGCCTGTACGGCGACGGCTGGGTCGAGCGCTACGGCCTCCAGGAGATCTCGCAGTTCCGCGGCGCCCAGCTCATGTGCGAGAAGTGGGGCTTCAAGCGCGAGCAGCTGGAGGAGTACGCCCTGGAGAGCCACCGGCGCGCCGCCAAGGCCCTGGACGAGGGCTACTTCGACGCCCAGACCGCCCCGCTGGCGGGCGTCACCCGGGACGAGGGCGTGCGCGCCGACACCACCCTGGAGAAGATGGCCGGCCTGAAGCCGCTGCGCGAGGGCTGGGAGCTCACCGCCGCCGTGGCCAGCCAGATCTCCGTGGGCGCCGGCGCCGTGCTCATCGCCTCCGAGCGCGCCGTGGCACAGCACGGGCTCACCCCGCTGGCCCGCATCGTCCAGCTCTCCCTGGTCGGCGACGACCCGGTCTACATGCTCACCGCCCCGATCCCGGCCACGCGGATCGCCCTGGAGAAGGCGGGCCTGGGCATCGACGACATCGACGTCACCGAGATCAACGAGGCCTTCGCCCCGGTCCCGCTGTCCTGGATCGAGGAGCTTGGCGCCGACCCGGCCAAGGTCAACCCCAACGGCGGCGCCATCGCCCTGGGCCACCCGCTGGGCGCCACCGGCGCCGTCCTCATGACCAAGCTCGTCAGCGAGCTGCACCGCACCGGCGGCCGCTACGGCCTCCAGACCATGTGCGAGGGCGGCGGCCAGGCCAACGTCACCATCATCGAACGCGTCTGACCCGCGCCCCCGGGCCGCGCCGCCCCTCCGGGGCCGCGCGGCCCTGCCGTTTCAGCGGCGGGCCAGGGCCGGGCCGCCGGGGCCGTTGGGGAGGCCGAGCCAGGCGGCCATCTCGGCCAGGTGCTCCACCAGCTGCGGCAGGGTCTCGTCCGGGGCGCCGTCCTCCAGCGTGATCCGCTGGGCGAGCAGGGTGCCCGAGGCGCGGTCGGCCTTGAGGTCGACGCGGGCCACCAGGTCCTCGCCGAGCAGGAACGGCAGCACGTAGTAGCCGTGCACCCGCTTGGCGGCCGGGGTGTAGATCTCGATGCGGTACCGGAAGCCGAACAGCTCCTCGGCCCGGTCGCGGGTCCACACCAGGGAGTCGAACGGGCTCAGCAGCGCCCGCGCCTCCACCCTGCGCGGCAACCGGGCGTCCCGGTGCAGGTAGGCGGTGCGGTCCCAGCCCCGGACCCGGACCGGGACCAGCTCGCCGGACTCCACCAGGTCGGCGACGGCCGGGCGCGACTCCGCGCTCTTGAGCCGGAAGTAGTCGCGCAGGCAGGGCTCGGTGGCGATCCCGTGCGCGCGGGCGGCGATGGCCACCAGCTCCCGGTGGGCGTCCGCCTCGTCCGCCAGGGGCGCGGCGTGCACCTCGGCCGGCAGCACCCGCTCGGGCAGGTCGTACCGGCGCTCGAACTGGGAGTTGCGGCCGTTGGAGGTGAGGTCACCGACCCAGAACAGGTACTCCAGGCACTTCTTCACCTCCGACCAGTTCCAGCCCCAGTGGTCCTTGGCGCGCGGCACGTCGTGGGCGAGGGCGGCCTCCACCTCGCGGGCGGTGGCCGGGCCGATCCGCGCGACCTCCTCGTGCACCGCCTTGATCAGCTGCGGCTTCTCCACGTGGACGTTGTTCATCCAGCCCACGTCGGCCCGGGCCCGGTTGCGCTCCATGCGGTACCGCATGAGCTGCCGGGTGGCCGGGGGGACCAGGCTCGCCTCGTGCGCCCAGCACTCGACCAGGCGGGCCGGGCTCGCCTTGGCCGCGGTGGTGGCCGCCCGGTCCAGCAGCGCGGTGTCGTAGCCGCCCAGCCGGGCGAACACCGGCAGGTACTGGCTGCGGGCCAGCACGTTCACGCTGTCGATCTGGATGATCCCCAGGCGGCCCACCACCCGGCCCAGGTGGCCCAGGTTCGGGGTGCCCGCGGGCCGGGGGCCTGCCAGCCCCTGGGCGGCGATCGCGATCCGGCGGGCCTGGGACAGGGACAGTTCCGCGTCGCGGCGGGGGTGCGGTTCGGGCATGCCGAACACGGTAGCCCCCGCCGCCGACAATCCGCGCCTCAGCCCATCCGCCGGTGCAGGTCCTTCTCCCGGGAGGGCCCCGGCCCGGCCGGGGCGATCAGCGGTCCGGGCAGCGACGGGTCGAGCACGCCCTCCTCCAGCCAGGTGTAGGAGTCGTCCATGACCCGGCGGGCCACCTTGCCGTCGATGTCGTCGGTGTTGGACCACAGCCCCTCGAACAGCGCCTCGACCCGCAGCCGCGACTGGCGGCAGAAGGCGTCGGCGAGCTCCAGCGGCGTCGTGCCGCGCTCGGGCCGGGTGTCGGCGTCGTGCCGGGCCCGCACCACCGCCGCGCTCATCGCGAACAGCTCCGCGCCGATGTCCACCACCCGGCCCAGGAACCCCTGCTTGACCTCCATCCTCCCCTGCCAGCGCGTCATCCCGTAGAACGTCGACCGCGCCAGCCTGCGGGCGGCGCGCTCCACGTACCGCAGGTGCCCGGCCAGCGGCCCGAACTCCACGTACGCCGACGGCAGCTGGCCCCGGCCCACGGCCAGCGTCGGCAGCCAGGCCGCGTAGAACCCGGTCGCCCTGGTCAGCGCCCGCGCCTTGGCCGCGCGGTCCGCGTCCGGGTCGATGATGTCCCCGGCCACCGCCAGGTGGGCGTCCACCGCCTCGCGGGCGATGAGCAGGTGCATGATCTCCGTGCTGCCCTCGAAGATCCGGTTGATGCGCAGGTCCCGCAGCAGCTGCTCGGCCGGGATCCCCCGCTCGCCGCGGGCGGCCAGCGACTCGGCGGTCTCGAACCCGCGCCCGCCGCGGATCTGGACCAGTTCGTCGGCGATCCGGTAGGCGTGCTCGGACGCCCACAGCTTGGCGATGGCCGCCTCGATGCGGATGTCCTTGCGCTTCTCGTCGGCCATCCTGCTCGCCAGGTCGAGCATGGCCTCCATGGCGTAGGTGGTGGCGGCGATGTAGGAGATCTTCTTGGCGATCTCCTCGTGCCGGCCGACCGGCCGCCCCCACTGGACCCGCTCGCGCGACCACTCGCGCGCGATCCCGACCGCCCACTTGCCGGCCCCCACGCACAGGGCGGGCAGGGACAGCCGGCCCGTGTTGAGCGTGGACAGGGCGATGCGCAGCCCCTGCCCCTCCTCGCCGATCCGGTTGGCGGCCGGCACCCGCACGTCGTGCAGCCGGGTGACGCCGTTCTCCAGCCCGCGCAGGCCCATGAACCGGTTGCGCCGCTCCACGGTGATCCCGGGGGAGTCCCCCTCGACCACGAACGCGGTGATGCCGCCCCGGTGCCCAGGCCCCTCCGGCACCCGCGCCATGACCACCAGCAGGTCGGCGACGACGCCGTTGGTGGTCCACAGCTTCACCCCGTCGAGCCGGTAGCCGGTCCCGTCCTCGGTGGGCACTGCGGTGGTCCGCAGCCGGGCGGGGTCGCTGCCCACGTCGGGCTCGGTGAGCAGGAAGGCGCTGATGGCGTCGCGGGCGCAGCGCGGCAGGAACTCCCGCTTCTGGGCCGGGGTGCCGAACATGGACACCGGCTGGGGCACGCCGATCGACTGGTGGGCGGACAGCAGGGCGCCGATCGCCGGGGACACCGAGCCGACCAGGGTGAGGGCGCGGTTGTAGTGCACCTGGCTCAGCCCCAGGCCGCCGTACTCGACGGGGATCTTCATGCCCAGCGCGCCCAGATCGCGCAGTCCGGCCACGACCTCGTCGGGGATGCGTTCCTCGCGTTCGATGCGCTGGGCGTCGATCCCCTCGCAGAAGTCGCGCAGCCGGGCCAGGAAGGCGTCGCCGCGCTCGTCGTCCTCCCGGTCGGGGACGGGCATCGGGTGGATCAGGTCCAGGCGTAGGCGGCCCAGGTACAGCTCCTTGGCGAAGCCGGGCAGGTCCGAGGCGCCCTCGCGGGCCTGCTCGGCCACCGCTCTGGCGCGACGCTCGTCGATCTCGGGTGCGGTGGGGTCGGGGGTCTGCGCTCGGGCTTCGGGATCGGCCGCGGACATGGTCGTCACCTCGTCCTGGAAGGGGTCTGGGTGTGGCCTGCATCACAGCCCTACCCGGAGGCGGGCGCGCCGACGCACGGCGGGCCGGCCCCGGTGCCGGGGCGCGGCGGCCGGGCAAAAACCTTGGGCGAAATGCGAACCTCGGAGCCCGCTCGGCCGTCCTACGGGGCGCGACGGAAACAACCGGGCATGTGCTGGGAGTCCCGTCCTGGGCCCGGTGCGGAGGACGGCCGCACCGGGCCCGCCCGTCACCCTCCACCACCCTCAAAGGACGGCCTGCGGCCGGGCTTTTCTCCCTGCCCGTCTCCCTCCGCCGCCCTCAAAGGACGGCCTGCGGCCGGGCTTTTCTCCCTGCCCGTCTCCCTCCGCCGCCCTCAAAGGACGGCCTGCGGCCGGGCTTCCCTCCCCGCCTGTCGCCCTCCACCGCCCCCGGTCAACGGCCTCCCGGGCCCTCCCGGCCTCCGGCCGGCCCGTGTTTCGGGCCCGCCGCACCCGCTTCCTTCTCCGCTGTCGCCGCGAAGCCCTAGGCTGGCGCTGTGCGTATCGCGACTTGGAATGTGAACAGTGCCCGGGCCCGGGTCGAACGGATCGGGGCCTGGCTCGACCGGAGCGACGTCGACGTCCTCGCCATCCAGGAGACCAAGGCCAGGGACGACCAGTTCCCCGCCGCCGTCTTCACCGACCGCGGCTACGAGGTCGCCCACCACGGGATCTCCCAGTGGAACGGCGTCGCGATCGCCTCCCGGGTCGGCCTGGAGGAGGTGCAGGTCGGCTTCCCCGGCCAGCCCGGCTACGGCGACCCCGAGGAGGCCGAGGCCCGCGCCATCGGCGCCACCTGCGGCGGCGTCCGGGTGTGGAGCCTGTACGTGCCCAACGGCCGCGAGATCGACCACCCCCACTACGCCTACAAGCTGCGCTGGCTGGAGGCCCTGCGCGAGGCGGGCACGGCCGCCCTGGCCGCCGACCCCGACGCGCAGATCGCCTACGTCGGCGACTTCAACATCGCCCCCCAGGACGACGACGTGTGGGACGTGGCCGCCTTCGACGGCCTCACCCACGTGACCGAGCCCGAGCGGGAGGCCTTCCGGGCCCTGGGCAAGGCGGGCTTCGAGGACGTCGCCCGCGCGTACACCCCCGGCCCCGGCGTCTACACCTACTGGGACTACAAGGGGCTGGCCTTCCCCAAACGGCGCGGCATGCGCATCGACTTCGTGCTGGCCTCCCCGGCGCTTCGCGCCCGCGTGAGCGGTGCGAGCGTCGACCGTGAGGAGCGCAAGGGCAAGGGCGCCTCCGACCACGCGCCCGTCATCGTCGGTCTGGACGGGGAAGAGGGCCTGCCCCGCGACAAGAAGAAGGAGGACGGGGCGTGAGCGGCCCGCGCATCGCCGTCTTCGGCAGCGTCAACATGGACCTGGTGGCCTACGTGGGCACCGCTCCGGCCACCGGTGAGACCGTCACCGGCACCGCCTTCCGGCAGGTGCCCGGCGGCAAGGGCGCCAACCAGGCGGTCTCCGCCGCCCGCGCCGGCGCCGACACCGTGTTCCTGGGCGCGGTGGGCGACGACGCCTTCGGCGCCGAGCTGCGGGGCAACCTGGTCGCCTCCGGCATCGACACCACCGGCCTGCGCACCGTCCCGGGCCCCTCGGGCATCGCCCACATCGTCGTGGACGGCCGCGGCGGGAACTCGATCATCGTCGTGCCCGGCGCCAACGGCGAGGTCACCGGCACCGTGCCCGGCGACCGGGAGCTCATCGGCGGGGCCGACGCCCTCCTGCTCCAGCTGGAGCTGCCGATGGAGGCGGTCGTGGCGGCCGCGCGCACCGGCCGCGAACAGGGCGTCCGGGTGCACCTCACCCCGGCCCCGGCACGGGAGCTGCCCGACGAGCTGCTGGAGTCGGTGGACGTGCTCGTCCCCAACGAGCACGAGGCGGCCGCGATCACCGGGCGCACCGACCCCCGCGAGGCGCTCGCGGCGCTGCTGGAGCGGGTCCCGGAGGTGCTCGTCACGCTGGGCGGCGAGGGCTCCCTGTACGGGGCGCGCGGCGCCGAGCCGGTGCACGTCCCGGCGCTGAAGGTCGAGGCCGTGGACACCACCGCGGCCGGCGACACGTTCTGCGGCTCCTTCGCGGTGGCCCGGGCGGAGGGCGCCGGGCCGGCCGAGGCCATGCGGTTCGCCGCCGCCGCGGCCGCGCTGTCGGTCCAGCGCCACGGCGCCAGCTCCTCGATGCCGACCCGCGCCGAGGTCGAGGCCCTGCTCGGGGGCTGATCCGGCGGACGGCGGGGGCGGCACCGCACGGTGCCGCCCCCGCCGCGCGTCCTCAGAGGGTGTGGCGGCGCGGCCGCTCGGCGCCGTCGACGCTCAGCCAGGAGCCGTCCCCGATCACGACCAGGCGCTCGTGGTGCCGGGACTCCCCGGGGAGCGGGCCCAGCACCCGCCCGGTGGCCGCCTCCACGACGTGGTTCTCGCGGAAGTCCAGGTCCTGGCCGTCGTCCTCGTCCTCCTCGTCCTCCTCCGGCTCCGGCACGGCGCGCTCGCCGTGGACGGAGACGACGACGCGGTCCTCGTCGAGGAAGGCCGCCAGGTGCATGCCGAGGAAGAGCGTCTCGAAGTCGTCCCCGTCGTGGTCGAAGGCGTCCAGCCCGAAGCCGCCCAGCTCCTCCCCGTCGGGGAAGGAGTGGAGGGTGATCCCCGATTCGTCGCCGACCATGAACACCCGGCCGCTCGGTGACAGGTCCTCCAGGTAGCCGTACGTCCCGTACGCGTGGAGGTCGAGCCCCCCGTCCTCCAGGCGGGCGCGGAAGTTGCGGCCCCCGTCCTGGCCCTCCATCACGCCCACCAGGACGTGCTCCCCGTCCGGGTGGGGCCGGACGAGGGCCCCGTGCCCCGAACTCCCCAGCACGGCCTCGGCCAGAACGGTGCCGTCGGCCGCGTCGAGGGCCAGGAGCCGGTCGGTGCCGCGCTTGAGGTGCGGGTTGCGGTCGAGCCTGCGGTCCATCTCGGGCGACTCGCCCCGGGGGACCGGGACCATCGGGCCCTGCCGGTAGAGCCAGAGGGTCCGCCCGTCGGGCGAGAAGGCGCACGAGGGCCCGCCGGTCAGGTACGTGCCGTCCTGGTCGCCGGTCCTGAGGGGGTGCCGCCAGAGCGCGGTGCCGTCGCGGTCGGCGCACACCAGTTCCCCGCCGGCCGCGTAGGCGACGCGGTCCAGCCCGGGGGAGACGGTGTGGCCGGTGGCCCCGTCCCGTATGGAGAACCGGGCGGTGTGCCGGACGGGTGCACCGCTCTCGGCCGCGCGCTCGGTGAAGGCGTAGGCGTACGCGTCGGCGCCGTGGGCCAGGGTGACGATCCTGTCGGTCATCGTGTCCTTCGAGGGGGTCGTTGGGGCGTTCGGTCGCTCAGACGCCCCCGGCGCCGGTTCGGTGCCCCCTCGTCGGGAGTCTCCTAGGACTCGTGGCCGATCTGCGCCAGGAACGGCGCGGGGTCCTGGTCCTGGAGCCGCACCTCTAGGACGATGTCGACCTCGTCCCCGACCAGGCGGCCGCCCCAGGGCACCTCGCCGCCGTCGCCCACGCCGTGGTCGGACAGGCGGATGCGGGTGGTGGCGGAGAAGAAGTGGCCGTACACGTCGTCGGGGAACGCGTAGTCGGGGGCCTCGCCCACCCACTGGGCGTCCAGGGTGACCGGGGCGGCCGTGCCGTGCACGGTGAGGTCGCCGTGCAGGCGGAAGGCGTTGCGGCCGCGGCCGCCGGGCTCCACGCCGGTGGAGGCGAACCGCAGCTCCGGGTGGTTCTCCACGTCCAGGAAGTCGGCGGAGCGCAGGTGCGCGTCGCGGGCGCCGACGCCGGTGTTGATGCTGGAGGCGTCCATGACCACTTCGACCTTCGAGGCGCCGGGGTCCTCGGCGACCAGCACCCGGCCCCGCGCACGGCCGAACGTGCCCTGGACCCGGCCGAAGCGCAGGTAGTGGGCGACGAAGATGAGGCTGGAGTGCAGGGGGTCCAGGTGCCAGAGACCCGGCGCCGGGCCGACCGGAGTGGATTCCATACCTACTTCTCCCTTTTGTCCGTAAAAGGTCTTTTGTCCGTTCAGCCTAGGTCCGGTGTACCACCCGGACCCGGGTTTCGGACGCGGGGAAAGGCGAGAGATGGGACTCGCTCCGTCCCGGGAAGCGGAGAAGCCTGGGATGCAAGGGAATTCGTCCGCTATGAGAGTTCTCTCGGACGATGACCGTTCCGGGACCCGGCCCCTGCCGGCCGGGATCCGGCACACGGCGAAGGGCCGGAACGCGCCACCGCGTTCCGGCCCTTTCCGGTGCCCTCGGGGCACCTGCGGGTGCCGTGCCCTACATGTGCTCGGGCGCCTCCACGCCGAGCAGGTCCAGGCCCTGGACCAGCACGCGCAGCGCCACCGCGATCAGCGTCAGCCGCGACTCGCGCTCGGCCTCGGTGCCGGCGGTCAGCACCGGGCAGTGCTCGTAGAACGCCGTCAGCGACTGGGCCAGCTCGAACAGGTAGGTCGACAGCCGGTGCGGCTGGAGCAGGTCGCCGACCTGCGCCACCACCGGGCCGAACTCCAGCAGCTTCAGCGCCAGCGCCCGCTCGGCGGCGTGGCCGACGGTGATGTCCGCCCGCGCCTGCTCCGGCGACAGCCCGCCCTTGCGGAAGATCGAGCGGATCCGGGCCTGCGCGTACTGCAGGTACGGGCCGGTGTTGCCGGTCAGCGCCAGCATGCGGTCGAAGTCGAAGGTGTACTCGGTGTCGTGCGCCACCGACAGGTCCGCGTACTTGACCGCGCCGATGCCCACCTGGCGGGCGATCCCGGCCTGCTCCTCGGCGGACAGGTCGGGCCGGTTCTCCCGGACCACCGCGGCGGCCCGGTCGATCGCCTCGTCCAGCAGGGCCATCAGCCGCACCGGGGCACCGCTGCGGGTCCGCAGGATCTTCCCGTCCGAGCCCAGCACGTTGCCGATCTGGACGTGGGTGGTCTCGACGGAGTCCGGCAGCCAGCCCGCCTCGCGCGCGGCCGCCCACACCATCTTGAAGTGCATCGCCTGCGGGGCGCCCACCACGTACAGGATGCGGTCGGCCTTGAGGTCCTCCACCCGGTGCCGGACGGTGGCCAGGTCGGTGGTGGCGTAGCCGTAGCCGCCGTCGCTCTTGCGGACGATCAGCGGCACCGGCTTGCCCTCGCGGCCGGTGAAGCCGTCCAGGAACACGCACAGGGCGCCGTCGCTGATCTCGGCGATCCCCTTGGCCTCCAGCTCGTCGCACACGGCGGCGAGCATGTCGTTGTAGGTGCTCTCGCCGGCGAGGTCGTCGTCGGTGAGGGTGACGCCCAGCTTGGCGTACACCTTGTTGAAGTACACCTTGGACAGGCCCACCAGCTCGCGCCACAGGCGCAGCGTCTCCTCGTCGCCGCTCTGGAGGGCGACCACCCGGCGCCGGGCGCGGGCCGCGAACTCCTCCGGCCCGGGGCCCGAGGAGTCGAACTTCGTGCGTGCCGCCTGGTAGAAGGCATTGGGGTCGGTGGTGAGCAGGTCCGCCTCGGGCGAGTCCTCGCCGACCTCCAGCAGGTGCTCGATGAGCATGCCGAAGGGGGTGCCCCAGTCGCCGATGTGGTTCTGCCGGATGACGTTGTGGCCCAGCAGCTCCAGGGTCCGCGCCAGCGAGTCGCCGACCACGGTGGTGCGCAGGTGGCCGACGTGCATCTCCTTGGCCACGTTGGGCGCGGAGTAGTCGAGCGGGATGTTGCGCCGCTCCTGCACGGGCACGCCCAGGCGCTCGTCGTCGAGCAGCTCGCGGGTCCGCCCGGAGATCCAGTCGTCGCGCAGGGTCAGGTTGATGAAGCCGGGCCCGCTGACCTCCACGGCCGAGCAGACGTCGGCGACGTCGAGGTGTTCCATGATCGCCGCGGACACCTCGCGCGGCTTTCGGCCCAGGCGCTTGGCGAGTGCGAGCGCGGCGTTCGCCTGGTAGTCGGCGAACTGTGACGGGCGGATGACGGGGTCGGTGTCGGCGTACTCGGGGCCGAAGGCGGCCCCGAGGGCGGACTGGACCCGTCGCGAGAGTACTTCCTGCGGGTCGGCCATGTCCCAAGCGTACCGAGCCCGCGGGGGTGTTCTCGGCGCTTCTCCGCCCGCCCCGCCGCTCCTCAGCGCCCTTCGGCGGGGCCCTCGGACTGGGCCAGGCGGTGCAGCCACCCGGCCGGGCGGGTGTGCAGGCGGCGGCGGACGTGCTCGCCGATGTCCCCGGCGGCCAGGTCGTGGGCGAGGCGGCAGGCGTGGGCGATGCCCCGGGCCCGGCTGTCGCCGTGGGCGATCACCACGGTGCCGTTGAGCCCCAGCAGCGCGGCGCCGCCGTAGGTCTCGCTGTCCAGGCGCTCGCGCAGCCCGCGCAGGGCCTTGCGCTGGAGCATGGCCCCGGCCTTGGCCGCCACCGACGAGGTCAGCGCGGTGCGGACGGCGTCCATGGCGAACGCGGCGGTCCCCTCCACGGCCTTGAGCGCCACGTTCCCGGTGTGCCCGTCGGTGACGATCACGTCGACCTTGCGGGCGAGCAGGTCGTGGCCCTCGATGTTGCCGCGGTAGTCCATGATCGTGGAGTCCTCGGCGGCGGCCGCCAGCAGTTCGGCGGTGCGGCGGACCAGCCTGTTGCCCTTGCCGGGCTCGGAGCCGATGGTGAGCAGCCCCACCCGGGGCCGCTGCACCCTGAACGCCGTCTGGGCGTAGGCGCACCCCAGGTGCGCGAACTGCACCAGCATCTCCGGCTTGGCGTCGGCGTTGGCCCCCGCGTCCACCATGATCGTCGGGGTCTCGCCGGTGGGCAGGGTGACCGCCAGGGCGGGCCGCAGCACTCCGTGCTGGGTCCGCAGCCGCACGGTGGAGGTGGCCACGACCCCGCCGGTGGAGCCGGCCGAGACCAGCGCGTCGGCGTCCCCGCGCCGGATCAGGCGGCAGGCGACGGCGGCGCTGGAGCGGGGGCGCCGCCAGCTGGCCAGCGCTCCCTCGTGCATGGCGAGGCTGTCCTCGGCGTGCACGACCGGGATGTCGCGCAGGGCGTCGTGCTCGGCGAGGAGGCCGGCGATCTCGGTGCGGCGGCCCACGAGGACGACCCGCAGGCCCAGCTCGCGTACGGCCAGGACGGCGCCCTCGACGACCGCCCCGGGGGCGTTGTCGCCGCCCATCGCGTCGACGGCGATGATCGGCGGCGAGGTGCGGCGGAGTGCGACGGGCGCGTCCGCGTCGGAGGTGCCGGTCACGTGGCGTCCTTCACGGTGAGGTGAATCGGTGGAGGCACGCCGTCGGTGCAGGTCCCCGCGCCGATGCGGGCACACGCCGACGGGTGCGCGGGTGGTGTGCAAACACCGTACCGGGTGGAGTGGGAAGCCCTGCGGTTCGGGACATTCATCCACTCATGCGAGGATACTTCCCGTATGTCCAGGTCAGGGCTGTATTTTGCTCCACCTGGGTACAAAGCCCCAAGTAGGGGTATATCCGCTCGCTGGCCCGGGTGTTCATGACGCTCCGGGTGCATGTGACAACCGAACACGAATTCCGTTTCCGGAGGTTCCCCGGGTGCCCGCACACCGGAACCCCCGGATCAGGGCTGCCCTCACGACCCCGCGCGGGCGGCCCTGAATCGCATCCAGGAGAGGAGAGTCGTGAGCGTTACGCCAGAGGCGGCACTGTCCCCGTCCACCGGACGTCGGTTTCGTGCCTACACGACGAAGCACATCGACGAGCTCACAGCGCGAGCCGGCCTCGCCGCCGATGAGCGGCTCGCGGTGCAGGCGGTGGCGACCGTCCTGCCCTTCCGTGTCAACAGCTACGTCCTGGACGAGCTGATCGACTGGGACGCCGCGCCGAACGACCCGATCTACCGGCTGGTGTTCCCGCAGGCGGACATGCTGCCGCAGAGCGACGTGACGCGGATCGCCGACCTGATCAAGGCCGGGGCGCCCCGCAAGGAGCTCAACGAGGCGGCCAACGCCGTCCGCGCGCGGCTCAACCCGCACCCCGCCGGACAGATGGACCTCAACGTTCCCAAGGTGGACGACGAGCCCATCCCGGGCATCCAGCACAAGTACCAGGAGACCGTGCTCTTCTTCCCCAAGCAGGGGCAGACCTGTCACGCGTACTGCACGTACTGCTTCCGCTGGGCCCAGTTCGTCGGCGACGCCGACCTGAAGTTCGCCTCCAGCGAGATCGACCAGCTGGTCGACTACGTGCGCTCGCACCCGGAGGTCACCAGCGTCCTGTTCACGGGCGGCGACCCGATGATCATGGGCGAGGGCGTGATCTCCAAGTACATCGAGCCGCTGCTGGAGATCGAGCACCTGGAGGCGATTCGGATCGGCACGAAGGCGCTGGCCTACTGGCCGCAGCGCTTCGTCACCGACCCGGACGCCGACGACACGCTCCGGCTCTTCGAGAAGGTCGTCGCCTCGGGCAAGAACCTGGCGTTCATGGCGCACTTCTCGCACCCGAACGAGATGCGGCCGGAGATCGTCCAGGAGGCCGTGCGGCGCATCCGCTCCACCGGGGCGGTCATCCGCACCCAGGCGCCGCTGATCCGCACGATCAACGACGACCCGGCCGTGTGGGAGAGCATGTGGCGCACCCACCTGCGCCACGGGATGGTCCCCTACTACATGTTCGTCGAGCGCGACACCGGCCCGCAGGACTACTTCGCGGTGCCGCTGGCGGAGGCCTACGAGATCTTCCGCGGCGCCTACAAGAACGTGTCCGGGCTGGCCCGCACCGTCCGCGGACCGTCCATGTCGGCGACCCCGGGCAAGGTGTGCGTGGACGGCGTCACCGAGGTCGCCGGCGAGAAGGTGTTCGCGCTGCACTTCATCCAGGCGCGCGACCCCGAGCTGGTGGGCAGGCCGTTCTTCGCCAAGTACGACGAGAAGGCCGCCTGGCTGTTCGACCTCAAGCCCGCCCTGGGCGCCACCCACTTCCCGTGGGAGACGCCCCCGGCGGCCGCGGGCGACGGCGGCGTGGACCCCACCCGCCTGTAGGGGCCGCGGCGGGGCCCGTCCGCGCCCGTGCAGGGCATTGAACACAGGGCCCCGCCCGCGCCTCCACCGCCTCCGGCCGCGGCGGCCGTGCAGGTACGGAGGAGCCCGGTACCCGTCGAGGGGTACCGGGCTCCTCGTGCGTCCGCACCGTGGACGGAAGGCGGTCACCGCGCGGCCGGGGTCCGGCGCGGTGGCCATCGGCGCGGACGGCTTCTCCAAGGGGGTTCTGTGGGGTCCGCGGGCGACGGTGCCCGTCGGTGCCGCGGACCTGCGCGCGCCGGTGTCAGACCCGGCAGCCCGCCTGGCCCAGCAGGGCGTCGAAGTCGCCGGTCTTGGCGCCGCGGACGAAGGCCTCCAGCTCGGCGTGGGTGTAGACCAGCACCGGCCCCTGGGGGTCGCGCGAGTTGCGGACCGCGAACTCCCCGCCGGGCAGGGTCGCCACCTCGACGCAGTTCCCATCCGGATTGCTCCAGCTGCTCTTGGTCCACTCGACCTTGGGCAGACGGCTTGCCGGAACGCCGTTGTAGATGGGCGACATCTCGACCTCCTGGAACTTCGGGGGACGTGTGAGCGGGTGTCCACGCGCTGCCGCCGACACGTCGGGGGCGCTCGTGCCGGAGTCACCGGACCGGTCGGGGTTTCTGAGGAGAGATCTTCCCCAATGTGCCGTTCCGTCCCCGGTGCGCACCCAGAGAGTAGCTCATGCACGTGCATACGTGATTACGTCGGTAAGCACATATGCAAGATCCCAGGGTGAGGACGTGCATGTCACCGCTAACGTGGGGGCTCCGGGGAGGGGTTCCGCGGACCCCCGATCGTTTCCCAGTCGTGGCCGAAGCCGGTCAGTCGGGCCGCACAGGTGTGCGCGCACGGCGAACGCCCGGACGCGGAGCGGTACCGGGCGTTGGGAAGGGGCCGGGGGATGTGTGCCGCGGGGAGGCTCCGCGGGGGTCGTGGGCGGCTGTGGGGGTGGCTGTCGCGGGGCGGTCGCGGGGGACGGTCGGGAGGCGGGTTCCCGGGGGTCTCAGTCGCGGTAGCGTTCCAGGAACGAGCGCAGGATCCCCTCGGTGGCCGAGGGCTGCGGCGCCTGGGTGGCCAGGTGGTCCATCGTCTGGGCGTAGAGGCTGGTGTCCTCGAACTTGTCGAAGTACAGGGAGCTGCTCAACTGCTCCAGGTAGACCACGTCGGGCAGCTGCGGGGTGGGGAAGCGTAGGATGCTGAACGGCCCCCCGGCCGCCGGGTGCCCGCCCATGGCGAAGGTCGCGACCTGGACGGTGATGTTGGGCCGGCGGGACATCTCGATGAGGTGCTCGATCTGCCCGCGCATCACGGCGGCGTCGCCGAAGGGCCGGTGCAGCACGGCCTCGTCGATGACCGCCCACAGGCGGGGGCCCTCGTCCTCGGTGAATCTGCGCTGTCTGTGCATGCGCATCTGCACGCGACTGTCGATGTCCTCCTCGGAGGTGGCGGTACGCGACAGCCGGATCACCGAGCGGGCGTAGCCCTCGCTCTGGAGCAGGCCGGGGACGAACTGCACCTCGAAGGTCCGGATGACCGAGGCGGCCTCCTCCAGGCCCACGTAGACGCCGAACCAGTTCGGCAGCACGTCGCTGTACTTGTGCCACCAGCCCTGGGCGTTGGCGCTGGTGATGAGGCCGAGCAGGGCCTCGCGCTCGCCGGCGTGGGTCACGCCGTACAGCTTGAGCAGGTCCTCCACGTCGCGGTGCTTGAAGCTGACCTGGCCCAGCTCCATGCGGCTGATCTTGGCGTGGGAGGCGCGGATGGCGTATCCGGCGTCCTCCCGGGAAATCCCCTTCTCCTGGCGCAGCTTGCGGAGCTGCGTTCCGAGAAGAATGCGCAGCACGGTCGGGCCACCGCTGGAATTCGCCAGGAAATCCCGGGTGACCTGGAAGTTCTCTGCGTGATCGGCGACCACATCGCCTCCCTGTAGCGGCTTTGGCGCGAGCGACCGCCCAGTATACCGAGCCCATTCCGCTGGGAACAGGGGTTCGGGGTGGGCGTTCCGAGGCCTTCTGTGTCGACAGTAAATCCGGATGCCCGTGTGTGAATTCTTCGAAGGACATCTACCAATAAGGGTTGTTCGTCCTATAGGCTTGCCGGGCGTTGATCTGCACGTGCATCTGTGGCTTACATCGGTAAGACACGGTGCCACACGCAGACAAGGCCGAGCGAACCCGCTTCACCACTCGTGAGGATCGTGATGAACGCAGAGCTGATGTCCTCGGAGCGGCACTCCGGGGCATCCTGGCGCCGTCCCTCCCTGACCGAAGTCCCCCGGTTCCCGGGAGGGCGGTGGGCGGACCCGCTGGGCGGCACCCCCCTGGGCCGCACCGAGCGCACCTCCGAGCACGTCGTGGGCTCCTTCGCCTCGGTCCCCGACTCCGTGGGCGCGGTCCGCCGGCTCGCCGGCCTCGTCCTGGCCGAATGGGACCTGGCCGAGGTCGCCGACGACGTCCGCCTCGTGCTCTCCGAGCTCGTCGGCAACGCCTGCCGCCACGCGCTGACCCCCGACCACGACCCCGGGACCACCCCGGTCGTGGTCCGGCTGAGCCGGGCCGACGGCTTCGGCCGGGTGGCCTGCCTGGTCGCCGACACCAGCGACCGCGCCCCCCACAAGGTCGACGCCCACCACTTCGCCGAGTCCGGCCGCGGCCTGAGCCTGGTCGCCGCGTTCAGCGGCGAGTGGGGCTGGAACCCGATCCGCGGCGGCAAGGTCGTCTGGGCCGTCTGCGGCGGGCGGGACTGACCCGCACCCAGGGCCCTCCCGGCACGGCCGCCCCGCCGTCCACATCCCGCCTTCGGCCCACTCTGCCGAGTCCCGGAGCAGAGTAGGCTGTCAGCGCATGTCGGTATTCGACCGATCGCGTCCGACAGGGGAAGTTTTCCGACGCGGGGAACGGGGCGTGGACGTGCTGGACACGGGACGGGACAGGTTCATCTGCGACGGCGCCACCGTCGTCGCGCTCGGCGGCGAGCTGGACATCGCCACCGCCGAGTCCGCGTACGCCGCCATCGCGGCCGCCGCCGCCCGGGGCTGTGTGGTCGTCGACCTGGCCGCGGTGGAGTTCATCGACGCCTCCGGGGTCAACGCCTTCATCAACGCGATGCGCGTCACCACCCGCGAGCGCCGCCACCTGGCCCTGGCCTGCCCGCCCCGCCAGCTCTCGCGCATCCTCGACGTGCTGGACCTGCGCGCCCTGCTGCCCACCCACGGCGACCTGGCCTCCGCGGTCGCCGCGCACGCGGGGACCCGCGCCGCCGCCCGCTGACCGCGCCCGCGCGGCCGGCCGCCCCCGGATGACCCGGGTAACGCGGAGGGCGCGCCCGACGGGGTCGGACGCGCCCTGGGAACACCCCCGGCGGGGACTACTCCACGGTCACGCTCTTGGCCAGGTTGCGCGGCTGGTCCACGTCGTTGCCCTTGGCCAGCGCCAGCTCGCAGGCGAACACCTGCATCGGCACGGTCGCCACGATCGGCTGGAGCAGGGTCGGCACCGCCGGGATCTCGATGAGGACGTCCGAGTACGGTCGCACCGACTCGTCGCCCTCCTCCGCGATGACGATGGTGCGGGCGCCGCGGGCGCGCACCTCCTGGATGTTCGACACGATCTTGTCGTGCAGCACGCTGCGGCCCTGCGGCGAGGGCACCACCACGACGACCGGCAGCCCCTCCTCGATCAGCGCGATCGGCCCGTGCTTGAGCTCGCCCGCCGCGAACGCCTCGGCGTGCATGTAGGCGAGCTCCTTGAGCTTGAGCGCGCCCTCCATCGCCACCGGGTAGCCGACGTGGCGGCCCAGGAACAGGACGGTGTCGGCGTCCGACAGCGACCGGGCCAGCTCGCGCACCGGGCCGACCGTGTCCAGCACCTTCTCCACGTGCTCGGGCATGGTGGCCAGCTGGGCGATCACGGCGTCGATCTCGTCGCCGAACTTCAGCCCGCGCACCTGCGCCAGGTACAGGCCGATGAGGTAGCAGGCGGCCAGCTGGGTGAGGAAGGTCTTGGTGGCGGCCACCCCGACCTCCGGGCCCGCGTGCGTGTACAGCACGCCGTCGGACTCGCGCGGGATGGTGGAGCCGTTGACGTTGCAGATCGCCAGCACCTTGGCGCGCTGCTCGCGGGCGTAGCGCACCGCCATCAGGGTGTCCATGCTCTCGCCCGACTGGGAGATCGCGATCACCAGGGTCTGCCGGTCCAGGATCGGGTCCCGGTAGCGGAACTCGCTGGCCACCTCGACCTCGCACGGGATGCGGCACCAGTGCTCGATGGCGTACTTGGCGATCAGGCCCGCGTGGTAGGAGGTGCCGCAGGCGATGATGACGATCTTCTCGACCGAGCGCAGGTCCTGCGCGGACAGCCGCATCTCGTCCAGGGTCAGCTCGCCGCCCACGGACAGGCGGCCCAGGAGGGTGTCGGCGATCGCACGCGGCTGCTCGACGATCTCCTTGAGCATGAAGTAGTCGTAGCCGCCCTTCTCGGCGGCGGAGGCGTCCCAGTCCACGTGGTACTCGTTGACCTCGACGGGAACGCCGTCGTAGTCGGTGACGCGCACCGAGTCCGGGCGCAGCTCCACGACCTGGTCCTGGCCCAGCTCGACCGCGTCGCGGGTGTGGGCGATGAACGCCGCCACGTCGCTGGCCAGGAAGTTCTCCCCCTGCCCGCGGCCGACGACCAGCGGCGAGTTGCGGCGGGCGGCGACCACGAGGTCGGGGTCGTCCACGGAGACGGCGACCAGGGTGAAGGCGCCCTCCAGGCGCTTGCACACCGCGCGCATGGCGGCGGCCAGGTCCCCGTCGCCGCGCGCCGCCAGCTCGGTGCTGAGCAGGTGGGCGGCCACCTCGGTGTCGGTCTCGGAGGTGAACTTGCAGCCCGCGTCCTCGAGCTCCAGCCGCAGGGCGGCGAAGTTCTCGATGATGCCGTTGTGGACGACCGCCACCCGGTTGTCGTTGTCGACGTGGGGGTGGGCGTTGACGTCATTGGGGGCGCCGTGGGTGGCCCAGCGGGTGTGGCCGATGCCCGCGCCCTCTCCGGTGATCGGGTGCTCCTCCAGGGCACCGCGCAGGTTCGCGAGCTTGCCGGCCCGCTTCTCCGTGTGCAGGGCGCCCCCGCCCAGCACAGCGACACCCGCGGAGTCATATCCGCGGTACTCCAACCTCGCGAGGCCGTCCACGACGACCTGGAGCGCCGATTGCGGCCCGACGTAGCCAACGATTCCGCACATGGCCGCCAGCGTAGGCCAAAAAGGACGCCGAATCGACCAACCACCCGTTGATACCAATGGTCGTTTTCCCAGGTAACGGTATAGACCATTTGGTGTACCACGGGTAGACCGCGCAGGTGGGGGCCGTGCGGGGCGTCCGAGTGGAACCGGTTCCACCGGGCCGTACCCGGCCAAAAAAACCTTGGTGGACCTGCCGGGGAACATGTGGTTTCGACCACGTTACGCCCCTGCTTCGGGCTTACCCGGGACCCGGGCGCCCGGACCGGTCGAGGCCCTCGTCTAGGGTGGTCACTCGTGTCCCACCCGACGAAGAACGGCGTCTCCACGCCGTACGTGGAACTGGACCGGGAGGCCTGGGCGGCTCTGCGGGCCGCCACTCCGCTCTCCCTGACCGAGGCCGAGCTCGCACGGCTGCGCGGTACCACCGACCCGACGTCCCTGGAGGACGTGCGGGACGTCTACCTGCCCCTGTCCCGGCTGCTCAACCTGTACGTCGGCGCCACCCAGCAGCGGCACGCCGCCGTCCGGGGCTTCCTCGGGGAGGCCGACCGGCCCTCCCCGTTCATCATCGGCGTGGCCGGGAGTGTCGCGGTCGGCAAGTCCACCACCGCGCGCCTGCTGCGCTCCCTGCTGGCCCAGTGGCCCAACCACCCCGACGTGGAACTGGTCAGCACCGACAACTTCCTGTACCCCAACGCGGTGCTCGAGGCCCGCGGCCTCATGCGCCGCAAGGGCTTCCCCGAGAGCTACGACCGGCGGGCGCTGGTCCGGTTCGTCTCGGAGATGAAGGCGGGGGCCGACCGCATCGACATCCCCGTCTACTCGCACCTGCACTACGACATCGTCCCCGGCGAGCGCCAGACCGTGCACCGCCCCGACATCCTCATCGTCGAGGGCATCAACGTGCTCCAGCCCGCCACGGCCGGGCGGCTGGCCGTGTCCGACTTCTTCGACTTCTCGATCTACGTCGATGCCCGGGTCGACAACATCCGCAACTGGTACCTGGACCGGTTCCGGGAGCTGCGCCGCACGGCATTCTCCGACCCGCGGTCCTACTTCCACCACATGGCCACCACCCTGCGCGAGGAGGAGGCCCTGGAGTTCGCGGCCAACACCTGGCGCACCATCAACGAGGTCAACCTCGTCGAGAACATCCGCACCACCCGGGGACGGGCCACCCTCGTCCTGTTCAAGGGGGACGACCACCGGGTCAGCCGGGTCCGCCTGCGCAAGACCTGAGGACGGTCCGGGACACGCCCGGGCGGGGGTAGGCTGGTCCTTCTTTCTCTCCACGGCCCACCCCGGATGGGACGCCGTGCGCTTCACGAGGATCGGAACGAACCGGGCCCTGAGGGCGACCGGGGCGGGACCCGCGCACGCGCGAGGCCGTGCCGTGTCCCGTCGATCCCTCCCGAGGTCCGCATGACCACGACCGATCCCACGACCACGCCCGCCGACCCCGAACTGGTCGCCGAACGAGACTCCCTCGCCGCCGCCCGCGCCGCCCTGCGGGCGATGCGCGAGGAGGTCGAGGGCACCGAACTGATGCTCGGCGACGTCGTCAACGACAAGGTCACCAACGCGGCGCTCCAGCGCGGACGGCAGCGCCGCCTGGCCGCCCTCGCCGACCTGCCCGGGGCGCCGCTGTTCTTCGGCCGCCTCGACTTCGACCCCGGCACCGTGTTCCTCGACGAGGACGCCGGCCGGGGGCCCGACCGGGTCCACATCGGACGCCGGCACGTCCACGACCCGCAGGGCCGCCCCATGGTCCTGGACTGGCGCGCGCCGATCAGCGTCGCCTACTACCGCGCCTCGCCCACCGACCGGATGCGCGTCCTGGTGCGCCGGCGGTACGGGTTCACCACCCTCGACCACGGGCCGCGCCGGGACCCCGAGGTGGTGCTCACCGCGTTCGAGGACGAGCACCTGACCGGCGCCCCCGTACCCGACGAGCGGCCCGGGGAGCTGCTGGCCGCCGAGATCGAGCGGCCCCGCACCGGGCCGATGCGCGACATCGTCGCCACCATCCAGCCCGAGCAGGACGACCTGGTCCGCGCACCGCTGGGCACCACCCTGTGCGTGCAGGGGGCGCCGGGCACCGGCAAGACCGCGGTGGGCCTGCACCGCATCGCGTTCCTGCTCTACACCGAGCGCGAACGCCTGTCCCGGGCGGGCGTGGCGATCATCGGGCCCAACCGGTCGTTCCTCTCCTACATCCGCGACGTTCTGCCCGCCCTGGGCGAGGTCGACGTCACCCAGACCACCGTCGGGGACCTGCTCACCCGCGGCCTGCCCGAGCGGTTCCGGC
This sequence comes from Nocardiopsis sp. MT53, assembly GCF_019598965.1. NCBI lineage: Bacteria > Bacillati > Actinomycetota > Actinomycetes > Streptosporangiales > Nocardiopsidaceae > Nocardiopsis > Nocardiopsis sp. MT53. Next base: position 3,008,325 of record NZ_CP080599.1, read on the forward strand.
CCGCCGCCGGGTGGGTGCGCCGGACGGAGGAGCCCTTCGCCGCCCGGGTCAAGGGCGACGCCCGCATGGCCGAGGTGATCCGCCGCGACCTCTGGTCCCACCTGCGCGAACCCGAGGAGGCGCTGATGGTGCGCCGCGGCTCGCGCCGCTGGCGGCTCTACCCGGAGGACCTGCGGCCCCTGCTGGACGAGCTGGCGGGCCGCGGCGTCGCCTACGGCTCGGGCCGCGAGCTGCTGTCCCACCGCATCGCGCACACCGTGCTCACCCTCATGGAGTCCGAGGGGGAGGTCTGCGACGACCGCACCCACGAGCAGGTCCGCCGCGACCCGGCGGTGCGCTCCGCGGTGACCGCCCTGTGGCCCAAGGTGGAGCCGACGGCCCAGGTGCTGGGGCTGCTCACCGACCCCGAGCGGCTGGCCCGGGCCGCCGACGGGATCCTCGACGAGCGGGAGCAGGCCGCCGTCCTGCTGCCGGGGAGGCCGCGCGGACCCAGGTCGGCCCGCTGGTCGGCGGAGGACCTGGCGCTCATCGACGAGGCCGCCGCGCTCATCGACCGGCCCGCGGGGCTGGGCCACATCGTCGTGGACGAGGCCCAGGACCTCAGCCCCATGCAGTGCCGGGCCATCGGGCGCCGCTGCGAGTCGGGGTCGCTCACCGTCCTGGGCGACATCGCCCAGGGGACCAGCCCGTCCGCGGTCCGCACCTGGTCCACGCTGCTGGAGCACCTGGGCAAGCCCACCGGGCACCTGAGCGTCCTGGACCGGGGCTACCGGGTGCCCGCGCAGATCATCGACTTCGCCGCCCGGCTGCTGCCGACCATCGCCAGGGGGCTGGGAGCCCCGGTCGCGGTCCGCCGCGCCCCGGGCTCACTGCGGGTCACCCCGGCCGCCGACGGCCTGGCCGCCCAGGTGGCCCGGGCCTGCCGCACCGCCCTGGAGGGGGAGGGGTCGGTGGGCCTCATCGCCGCCGACGCCCACCTGCCCGCCCTGCTGGAGGAGCTGGCCGCGGAGGGCCTGGACGTCCCGGTCCTGGACGACGACACCGGCCTGGACGCCGCCCGCCTGGTCGCCGTCCCGGCGGGCCTGGCCAAGGGCCTGGAGTTCGACGCGGTCGTCGTCGCCGAGCCGGCCGCCATCGCCGAGGCCGAGGAGCGCGGCCTCAACCGCCTCTACGTCGTCCTCACCCGCGCCGTCAGCACCCTCCACGTCGTCCACTCCCGCCCGCTCCCCGCCCCCCTCGCCGAGACCCCCGTCAGCGGCTGACGGGGGTGGGGCGGCGGACGCCGGAGCGCTTCCAGGGGCCGGAGAGGATCCCGGCGGTCAGCAGCCACAGGGCGACCGTGACCAGGTGGGCCCGCTCCAGGAGGCCCAGGGCGACGCCCGGGTCGCCGTCGCCGCCGGAGACCCGGACGGCCAGGACCAGGACGGCGACCGCGGCCAGCGCCTGGAGCGCGGCCACCGCCGCGGCCCAGACCCAGGCGGGGTCGGCGGCCCTGCGCCGGTCAACGGCGAGGGTCACCGCGCCGGCCAGCGCGGCCACGATCGTGACGGTCGCCAGGACCGGCTGCGCGGCGGTGGCCCCGCCCACCCCCTCGGCCAGCGCCTCCGAGGCGCAGGCCACGTCCGTGGAGACCACACAGCGGCCCGGCAGCAGCGAGGCGACGAAGGAGGCCGCGCCGAACACGGCCATCGACCACCAGGACGCGGTCAGCCAGAAGCCGGTCCGGCGGGCGCCCAGGGTCAGGCCGAGCGCGGCGGCGAGCACCACCAGGATCGACCCCGCGCGGTGGGCGCTGTCCAGGAACCTGCCGAACCCCGACTCCGGGTCGGCCGACGCGCCCTGCCCGAGACTCCCGCCGGGCAGCATGACCTCCAGCGCCCACAGGCTGTACACGATGGCGGCGGCCACGGCCGCGACCCGGCCGTCCCGGTAGTCCCAGTGCCAATGTCCCGAGTAAGACATCGCGCGTGCCCTCCGTTCTCACCCGAAGCCCTCTCCACGTCTCTCGGACGGAGGACCCCCGGGTGCTCCCGGTCACACCGGTCGGTCAGGGGGTCTTATGCCCCGGGGACCGCTCCGTCACCCCTCGGGGTGACCCCGCCTCGGCCAACTCGCGGCGTCACCGTTATCCACGGGTGCGCCTGGGCGCGGCATCATGCAGAGAACGGAGCAGACGGGCACGTACGGACGGACCCGGCCGGAGAGGGAGTGCGCACGATGGACGATCCGACCACGACACGGTGGGTGATCGTGGGGGTCGACGGCACCGACTCCAGCCGCCACGCCCTGGAGTGGGCGGCGCAGCAGGCGGTGCTGCGCGGGCTCGGCGTGCGGATCGTGGCCGCGGCCGGCGCCCTGACCTCCGTCGGGGTGTTCGGGGCGCACACCCGGCTCGACGTCCCCCCGGACGAGGCCGACACCGGCGACGCCGAGCGCCTGCTGTCCTACGCCGCCGACTGGATATCGCGGCTCTTCCCCGAACTCCGGGTGCAGACCCGCCTGTCCTACGCCCGCCCCGTGGAGGCGCTGCTGGCCGAGGCCGCCGCCGAGGGGGCCGTCGCAGTGGTGGTGGGCTCGCGCGGGCTGCGGGGGATCGTGGCCGCCTTCGTGGGCTCCGTCGGCATCGAGCTGGCCGCCCGCTCCCCGGTGCCGGTGGTGGTGCTCCCGCACGAGCACGCCGCCGCACACGGGGTCCGCGGCCGGGTCATCGTCGGCATCGACGGGTCCGAGCCCAGCCGCCGGGCCGTCGACTTCGCGTTCACCCAGGCCGAGTTCGCCGACACCGAGCTGGTCGCGGTGAGCGCCTGGCAGCCGCTGGTGGCGTTCGCCGCCGCCACCGGGCCGATCCCGCCGGAGCTGTTCGACGACACCACCGCCGCCGAGGCCGCCCGCCAGTCGCTGGACGAGGAGCTGGCCCAGGCGCGGCTGCGCCACCCGCAGGTCCCGGTGAGCACCCGGGTGGTGCGGGCCCACCCCGTGGTCGCCCTGCTGGAGGAGGCCACCCCCGCGGACCTCATCGTGGTGGGCTCGCGGGGCCGCGGGGGCTTCCGGGGCCTGCTGCTGGGCTCGGTCAGCCACTCGGTCCTGCACGGCGCCCGCGGCCCGGTCGCCATACTCCGCTAGGGCGTGTCCGGCGGACGCTTTCGAGCGTTCCGGCGCTCGCGCCGAATGCCGGGAGCGGCCGCGAGGCGATCTCTCGCGAGACGGCCGCGCGGCGAGAGGCGGCCCCGCGACCGCGGCCCGGGATGATCCGCCGAACACGCCCTCGGGGAGGGCACCCGGACGGCGCGGGCCGTCGCGGCGCCACCGGCGGCCGGTGACGCGGTCCCCGTCGCAGGGGGAGGTGTCCTGACGGGACGGCCCCGGGCCGGGCCGGGCCGTGCCCGCGCGGTGCCCGGGGCCGGGGCGGCCGAGCGCTTCGACGGCGGCAGCGGCATGGACGGCGCCGACGCGGCCGTGCGCGGGGGTTCCGGGATCTCCGCAGGCCGGAGCCGGGGCCTTCGGAGACCGGTCCACCCCGCGTCCCACGGGTGGACCGGTGAGGGGTCGCGGCCGTGTGTGACGAACGACACGGCGTGTCGTCGCAGGGACGTTCCTTCCCCTCTCCTGCGGGGGAATCGGGTTCCACCGCGAAGGGAACACCCGCCACCACGGCCCCTCCCGGCGCATGAGTGCCGTTCCGAAAAGCCTTGCAGCACAGGGATTCCCGGCTTCCGAGCCGTATAGCTTTAGACCATTGGCCTATACCAATTGGTCACCGCAGGGGGGCGTCGTTCATGATGCGAGGGATCTCGATTCACGAAGGAGCCGCTGTGACTGTCGGTATTGATCTGGGCGTGGCCCCGACCTCCCACGAAGAACTGGTGTCCTGGGTTCACGAGGTCGCGGAGCTGACCCGGCCCGACAACGTCGTCTGGTGCGACGGCTCCGAGGAGGAGTGGACCCGTCTCACCGACCTGCTCGTCGAGCAGGGCACCTTCAAACGCCTCAACCCGGAGAAGCGCCCCAACAGCTTCTACTGCACCTCCGACCCCACGGACGTGGCCCGCGTCGAGGACCGCACCTACATCTGCTCCGAGCGCGAAGAGGACGCCGGCCCCACCAACAACTGGATCGCCCCCGACGAGATGCGCGCCACCTTCGGCGAGGTCTTCCAGGGCTCCATGCGCGGCCGCACCATGTACGTCGTGCCCTTCTGCATGGGCCCGCTGGGCGGCGAGATCTCCCAGCTCGGCGTCGAGATCACCGACTCCCCGTACGTCGTCGTCTCCATGCGCATCATGGCCCGCATGGGCGACGCCGCCCTGCGCCTGATCGAGGAGCGCGGCGACTTCGTCAAGGCCGTCCACTCCGTCGGCGCCCCGCTGGAGCCCGGCCAGGAGGACGTGCCCTGGCCCTGCAACCCCACCAAGTACATCTCGCACTTCCCCGAGACCCGTGAGATCTGGTCCTACGGCTCCGGCTACGGCGGCAACGCCCTGCTGGGCAAGAAGTGCTACGCGCTGCGCATCGCCTCGGTGATGGCCCGCGACGAGGGCTGGCTCGCCGAGCACATGCTGATCCTCAAGGTCACCTCGCCGGAGGGCAAGACCCACTACATCGCGGCCGCCTTCCCGAGCGCCTGCGGCAAGACCAACCTCGCCATGCTCCAGCCGACCATCCCGGGCTGGAAGGTCGAGACCGTCGGCGACGACATCGCCTGGATGCGCTTCGACGCCCAGGGCCGCCTGCGCGCCATCAACCCCGAGGCCGGGTTCTTCGGCGTCGCCCCCGGCACCGGCGAGAAGACCAACGCCAACGCCATCGACACCCTGTGGGGCAACAGCATCTTCACCAACGTCGCCCTCACCGAGGACGGCGACGTGTGGTGGGAGGGTCTCACCGAGGAGCCCCCGGCGAACCTGACGGACTGGAAGGGCCGCCCCTGGACCCCGGAGTCCGCCGAGCCCGCGGCGCACCCCAACTCCCGCTTCACCACCCCGGCCGGGCAGGCCCCGACCATCGCCGACGAGTGGGAGGACCCGGCCGGCGTGCCGATCTCCGCCATCCTCTTCGGCGGCCGCCGCGCCACCGCGGTCCCGCTGGTCACCGAGTCCCTCAGCTGGCAGCACGGCGTCTACCTGGGCGCCAACGTCTCCTCCGAGAAGACCGCCGCCGCCGAGGGCACCGTGGGCGAGCTGCGCCGCGACCCGTTCGCGATGCTGCCCTTCTGCGGCTACAACATGGGCGACTACTTCGCCCACTGGATCAAGGTGGGCGCCGGCGCCGACCAGGCGAAGCTGCCCAAGATCTTCTACGTGAACTGGTTCCGCAAGGACGCCGAGGGCCGCTTCGTGTGGCCCGGCTTCGGTGAGAACAGCCGCGTCATCAAGTGGATCGTGGAGCGCCTGGAGGGCACCGCCGACGCCGTCGAGACCCCGATCGGCCTGCTGCCCGCCAAGGACGGCATCGACACCGAGGGCCTGGACCTGTCCGCCGAGGACCTGGAGTTCCTGCTCTCCGTCGACCCCGAGATCTGGAAGCAGGAGGCCGCCCTGGTCCCCGAGTTCTTCAAGACCTTCGGCGACCACCTCCCGGGCGAGCTCTGGGACGAGTACCACGCCCTGCTGGACCGGCTCGGCCGGTAGCGGCATCCCGCCGGCCCCGCTTCTTCCGCGCGCGGGGCCGGTGTCGGCACGGGGCGCGGGCACCGCACGGTGCCCGCGCCCCGGCGCTTTCCGGGGGGAGGGTCAGGGGTCTGCCGGGTCCGTCCTTTCGGCCGGGTCTGCGGACTTCGAGGTCTCCGAGGACTCTGAGGGGCCCTGGGGCTTCGAGGGTTCCGGGGCCGTCGGGGACTCCGGGATCTCCGTCGCTCCGGCGGTCCCGGGTACGAGCAGGGGCCGCAGCTCGTCGGCGGCTCCGGCCAGCGCCTCGCCGATCCGGTCCAGGAACTCCGCCGTGGACGAGAGCCGCAGCCCGGGGACGGTGTCGGGGCCCAGCTCCAGCGCCCCGCGCCGGGCCGCCTCGGAGATCGCGAGGTTCGCCCGGATCGACGCCCTCACGGACCGGTACCAGATGTCCTGGTCGACGGCGTAGAGGTCCCGCCGCCCGCGGCCGCCGCGCACGCGCCGGAGCAGGCCCTGCTCCTCCAGGAACCCGACGGCCAGCGACACCGAGGCCGGGCTGACCCCGAGCGCGCGGACCAGGTCGGCCGCGGTCAGGCCGGGGCCGTCGGCCGCGTACAGGCGGGCGAGCACCCGGGCCGCCATCCGGGTCATCCCCGAGGCCGTCAGCGCCCGGACGAACTCCCCCTCGAAGTCACGGACCGCGCGGGCGTCCCCCCGCCGGGTCGTGCGGGCCTCCCGCCGCCGGGCCGCGTGAACGCCCCGTTCCCCGGCCGGGGCGCCGGGCCGCTCCCGGGTCCCCGCCGTGGACCGGGCCGCCGCGGTCCCGCCGCGCCGGGCGCGCCGGTCCGCCTCCCGCTGGGCCGGGTCGGCCCGGTAGCCGCTCCGGCCGCCGTTGCGGGACACCTCGCGGCTGACGGTCGAGGTCGGCCGCTCCAGGCGCCGGGCGATCTCGGCGTAGCCGAGCCCGTCGGCCAGACCGCGGGCGATGTGGCGGCGCTCCTGGTGGGTGAGCCGTCCTCCGGGCACGGGGTCCCTCCGTTCTCGGCGGGGTGCGGTGGTGCGTTCGACCCCAGGCTGTTGCAACGCTTTTCTTGATGATCGTTGCTTTCGCGTGCAGGCCTGTTGCAATCTTTAGCTGCCCCTGCCTGCTTTTTAAGTGTTCCCCCGTGAATTATGTATTGATGGATCCTTGAACGCAACGTAGCGTTTTATTCGCGTTGAACGATCCGTACGCGGGACGCGCCGACCGGCGTCCCGCCCTCCCCGAGGATGCGCCATGACCACGGTCACTCCGGAGCCGCTGCCCACCGAACGCCCCCGCGGGTGCCCCTTCGACCCGCCTTCCGAGCTGCGCGACCGGCCCCGCCTGGGGCGGATGGCCTACGCCGACGGTCACACCGGCTGGCTGGTCACCGGCCACGCCCTGGCCCGTTCCGTGATGGCCGACCGCCGGTTCAGCTCCCGCCGCGAGATCATGCGGCTGCCGGTGGCCCGGGGCGGCTTCACCGGGCCGCTGCCGCCCGCGCCCCCGGGCATGTTCATCGGGCTCGACGCCCCCGAGCACACCCGCTACCGCCGCCTGCTCACGGGCAGGTTCACCGTCCGGCGGATGAACGCCCTCACCGAACGGGTGGAGGAGATCACCGCCGAGCGCCTCGACGCGATGGCCGCGCTGGGCCCCGGGCTCGACCTCGTCCCGGTGTTCGCCCAGGCCGTGCCCGCGCTGGTGATCTGCGAGCTGCTGGGCGTGCCCGCCGACGAGCGCGAGCGCTTCCAGCGCCTGGCGGAGGCGGCGAACGACCTCGACGCAGACCAGGAGGCGCTGGAGGCGGCGATGGGAGGTCTGGGCGGGTACATCGCGGACCTGGTCGAGGAGAAGCGGCGGTCGCCGACCGACGACCTGCTCTCCGACCTGACCGCGAGCGACCTCACCTCCGAGGAGCTGGTCGCGGTCGGGTCCCTGCTGCTGGGCGCGGGCCTGGACACCACCGCGAACATGATCGGCCTGGGGGTGTTCGCGCTGCTCACCCACCCCGACCAGGTCCCGGTGATGCGCGAGGGCCCCGAGGCGGTCGAGGGGGCCGTCGAGGAACTGCTGCGGTACCTGACCATCGCGCACACCACGGTGCGCGTCGCGCTGGAGGACGTCGAACTGGACGGGCGGGTGATCCGGGCGGGGGAGACCGTCACCATCGCGGCCCAGGCCGCCGACCGCGACCCGGAGAAGTTCGCCGACCCCGACACCCTGGACCTGCGCCGGAACACGGCCGGGCACCTCGCCTTCGGCCACGGCCCGCACCAGTGCCTGGGCCAGCAGCTGGCCCGGGTGGAGCTGCGGGTGGCCCTGGCGGGGCTCTTCGGGAGGTTCCCGACCCTGCGGCTGGCGGTCCCCGCCGACGAGGTGCGGGTGCGGGAGCACGCCGACGTCCACGGGGTGCACGGCCTCCCCGTCACCTGGGACGGGGAGTGAGCCGGTGAGGGTCGTGATCGATCGTTCGCTCTGCATCGGGGCCGGGATGTGCGTCCTCGGCGCGCCCGGTGTGTTCGACCAGGACCCCGAGGAGGGGCTGGTCGAGCCGGTGGGCGGGGACGCCCCCGACCCCGGGAACCCGGCGGTCCGCCGTGCGGTGGACACGTGCCCGTCGGGGGCGGTCGCCCTCGTGCCCTGAGTTCGGGATTCGGTGGTCGGGGGTTCGGTGGCCGGGGTTCGAGGGCCGGTGGGCGACGGGCAACGGGCCGGGCCGGGCCGGGGAGGCGGCGGGGCGGGGCCTCCCTGTCGCCCGGGTTCCGGCGGGTGCGTTCGGGCGGTGGGGTGTTCCGGTGGGCACAACGGGAGGCGGTGGGGCGGGGCCGTCCCGCTCCCGGGTTTCGGCGGGCGCGTTCGGGAGGTGGGGTGTTCCGGTGACGGGTGCGGCGTGCGGGGTTCCGGTCCTGGTAGCAGGGCCCGTCCGTTCGGTCCGCAACGCCAACCGAACATTTGCGGGTGTTTCCACGAACTCCCACAAGGGGATTCCGGTACGTGCTAATCATGTGACCGACAGTGACGAAATCTGCCCTCGGGAACCCCAAATGCTCACCCTGCTCCTCATCCTCGCCGTCCTGGCCGTCATGGTCGCGGGGGCCGTTCTGGCCGCCGGCCGCTTCCGGGTCGACGACGGGGAATCGGGCGGTGCCGTCGGCATCGTCGTGGCCCCCTGCGTCCTGGCCCTCTACCTCGGCTCGGCCGCCATGGGCGTGGTCATCGGATGGGAGGGCTACAAGGGCGCCGAGGACGGGGTGATGGCGGAGGTCGGCTCCGCCCAGTCCCTGTACTGGAGCACCGTCGCCCTGCCCGAGGACGAGTCCGAGGAGGTCCGCGATCGGCTGCGCGCCTACCTGAGCGCCGTGATCGAGGACGACTGGCCCGCCATGGAGGCGGCCGAGGGGCTCAGCGCGGAGGGCGACGCCGCCTATGCCGCCCTGGCGGCGTCGGTGCGGTCCCTGTCGGTCTCCGACACCGGCGACGGGCTGGACCGGCTCACCGCCCGCCAGGAGCTGAACGCCCTGGGGGAGGCCCGCCTGGAGCGCGCGGACGCGGCCACCGAGGGCATGCCCCCGCTGCTCACCGGCATCGCCGCGCTCTCGGCGATCGCCGTCGCGGTGCTGCCCTTCGCCATGCTCCGGCGCGGCTCCCGGATCGCCTACTTCTGGGCCGCGGCCAACCTGGCGTTCGTGTTCGCCACGGTGGTGCTGCTGTTCTACATGGGCCACCCGTTCAGCGGGCTCCTGGCCCACGACGCGGGCGGGTTCGAGGAGGCCCTGGCCGGCCTCGACGCCATCGACCAGGCCCTGGCCACCCCGGTGTCCGCCCACTGACCGCCACCGTAACGCAGGCGGTGGCCGCCGACAGCGGTCGGCGGCCACCGGTCACCACCGGCTACTGCCGGCCCGCGCGGGCGGCCGCCCCCGCGGACGCGCCCGCGGCCACGGCCACCACGACCAGCAGGACCGCCGACGTGCGCATCGAGCCGAAGGCCGGGGAGACGGTCGCCCCGCCCCCGGTCATGTCCGCCACCGGCAGGGCGGCGGCCGCCTCCACGGGCACCTCGCGCCGGGCGGCCACCGGGGGCTCCTCCTCAGGGGCCGCGGCACCGGGGCTCGGGGAGGCGGCGGGCTCCGCGCCGGGGGCGGGCGTCTCCCGCGGCGGCGCCGGCCGCTCCTGGGGGCTCTCGGGCGTGCGCGGCAGCCGGGGCTGCGGCTCCGGAACGCCCGGGGGCTCCTCCGCGGGCGGCTCCTCGGGGGAGGGCGGCACCGGCTTCGGCGGCACGGGCTCCGGCGGGACGGGCCGCGGCTCACGCGGCGGGCAGTCCGGGGCCCGCCCCGAGTGGACGACCACCCGGGTCCCGTCGGCGCAGATCAGGACATGGGACACGGGGGTCCGGCCGACCTCCACCTCGACGCGGTCGGGGCCGCTCACCACGTTCACGCCCGGGGCGTCCACCCGCACCCCGTCCTCCCCGGCGGAGACCGATACGGGCCCCTGGGAGACCGCGGTCCCGGGGTCGGGGACGGCGGCCCGGGCCGCAGGGGCGCCGCCGATCAGCAGTAGGCCCGTCACCAGGGCGGCAAGGGTGCGGCGGGGGGACCTCATATCACTCCTCGTGCTCGTTGTATGACACTCGGAGATCGTACGGGTTCACGGCGGCCGACGGGGCCGGAACACCACGGCGGGGGATGAGGGGGGTGAAGGGCCCGGGGAGGCCGAGGAGACAGAGGAGACAGAGGGGGCCGGGCGGGCGGGTGTCGGGTGGAATCGGGGGGCGAGCGGAAGGGGCGGGAGGGCGTAGGGGAATCCTGGACGGATGCGGACGAGAGCGGGTGGAGTCGGCTGCGGCCGGGGGTGAGGGGGCGGGCTCAGGGGCTCAGGGGGAGTGCAGGCGCAGGACCGCGTGCTCGGCCCAGTCCGGCGGCCGGGTCAGCCAGGACACCACCGCCATCGTCGCGAACGCCAACGGGATGGTCCACGCCGCCGGCTGTGCCAGCAGCACCGTCGCCCACCCCGGCGGGGTCGGCAGCAGGAGCGACCACCCCACCGCCCCGGTGGCCGTCACCCCGCCCACGGCCAGCCCCGCCGCCGCTCCGGGCAGGGTGAGCCTGCGCCACCAGATCCCCAGCACCAGCAGCGGGCAGAACGTCGACGCCGCCACCGTGAACGCCCACACCACCAGCACGTTGATGTCGATCTTCTCGGCGGGCAGGGCCAGCAGCACCGCCACGCACGCGCCCACCGCCACCGCCAGCCGCAGCCGCGGCACGCTCCCCTGGAACAGGTCGTGCGACAGCCCGCCCGCCAGCGCCAGCAGCAGCCCCGACGACGTGGACAGGAACGCCCCGAACGCCCCCGCCGCCACCAGCGCCGTCAGGATCGTCCCCACCGCACCCGGCACCGCCTGCGCGGGCAGCACCACCGCCACCGTGTCCGTCCCCTGCAACAGCACCAGATGCGGGGTCAGCACCCGGCCCAGCAGCCCGTATACCACCGGGAACAGGTAGAACAGGCCCAACAGGGCGATCACCCCCACCGCCACCCGGCGCGCGATCCGCGCCGACGGACTGGTGTGGAAGCGCATGATGACGTGCGGCAGCCCCATGCAGCCCAGCGTGATCGCCAGCAGCGTCGACCACGTTTCGAACAGCGGGTACCCGCCCGAGTCCAGCAGCGGCGTGCTCCAGCGCTCCCCGCCCAGGTCCGGCAGGCCCTCCGGGTGCGGCACCGCCGCCCCCGCCGGGAACACGAGCCGGGTCCCCTCGGCCACCGTGTGGTCGCCGGCCTCCAGGTCCACCCGCGCGCCGTCCGGGGCGGTCACCGTCACCGGCTCGTCCAGGCCGAACGTGGTGTCCACCGTGAACTCCACCGGCGTCGTCTGCGCGAAGTGCGTCCCCCACTCCGGGTGCAGCGCCTGCGCCCGCAGGTCGGCGCCCGCGTGCGCCACCAGGTAGACCGCCGGGATCGCGATGAACAGCAGCTTGACCACGTAGTGGAACGCCTGCACGTACGTCGCCGAGCGCATCCCCCCGGCCGCGATCGACCCGCTCACCACCATCCCGGCCAGCACCACGCCCACCCAGTACGGGGTGCCGCTGACCAGCGCCAGCACCACCCCGGCGCCCTTGAACTGCGGCACCAGGTACAGCAGCATGATCACCAGCACGACGCAGCCGCACAGCTTGCGCAGCCGGGGCGCGCCCAGCCGGTACTCGGCGAAGTCCGGCACCGTGAACGCGCCCGACCGGCGCATCGGCCCCGCCACCAGGGCCACCACCGCCACGTAGCCCGCGCAGAACCCCACCGCGTACCACATGGTGCCCAGGCCGTTCTTGAGCAGCAGCCCGGACAGGCCCAGCACCGAGGCGGCCGAGAGGTACTCGCCGGCGATCGCCAGAGCGTTCCAGTTCGGCGACACCCGGCGCGAGGCCACCAGGAAGTCGGAGGTGGAGCGGGCCGCGCGGACCCCGTAGATGCCGATGACGAGGCTGGTGACCAGCACCAGGCCGATGGCCAGGACGGAGATCACGGCTCGTCGGGGGCCTTTCTGTCGGGGGCTTTTCCGTCAGGGGCTTTTCCGTCGGGGTCCTTCCCGTCGGCGGGCGGGTGCTCCGTGGCGGTGTGCTCCGGGGAGCGGGGGGAAGGCGGGGGGTGCGGGGCGGTGGGGTGCTTCGTGGTGGTGGGCCCTGTGGTCTCGGGCTTCGAGGTCTCGGGCCCTGTGGTCTCGGGCTCCGTGGTCTCGTGTTCTGCGGCCGTGTGCTCCGGGGGGTGCGGGGCGGGCTGTCGGGAGGCCTGTTGTGCGGCCGCCCGCGCGGACCGCGCCTCGGCCTGTTCGGCCGACCGCACGTGCCACAGCGCCAACAGGAACAGCAGCGGGTACACCGCCGCCACGACCAGCGCCCACGACAGCGGGACACCCGCCACCCGCGACTGCGTCAGCTGCGGCCACAGCGCGAACGCCCCGCTCATCCCGAACAGCAGCAGCGACAGCAGCCCCACCGTGCGCACCGCCGTCCGGCGCTGGCGGTGGAAGAGCCGCCGCGCAGCCTCGGTGTCCACCGGCCCGGGGATCGGCAGCAGGTGCTGGGCCGGGCGGTTGCCCCGGGCCAGCGCGATCCGGGTCTGCGGGCTGGTCAGCTTCTCCCGCCGCGGGCTCATGGCGTCCGCCGCGCCGAACCGTCGGGTTCACCGTCCCGCGGCCGGGGGGCGGGGGCGGTGGTCTGGGCGTTGGCGGCGCGTCCCAGCTGGTCCCGGCGGGCCGCCTCCAGCAGCCGGGCGCGCAGGTGCCGGCCGTGCCTGCGGCTCACCGGCACGTCCCCGGCCGGGGTGCCCGCCACCAGCCCGGAGGAGGACGTCACCCGCAGGTCGCGCACCCACGGGATGGCGATGAGGAAGCCCCGGTGCACCCGGACGAACCCGGCCGACGCCCACACCTCCTCCAGGTAGGACAGCGACAGCCGGATGAGGTGGCCGCCCTCGGCGGTGTGCAGGCGCACGTAGTCGCCCTGCGCCTCGACGAACTGCACGTCGTCGCGCTTGACGAACACCGTCCGGCGGCCCGTGTCGATCTGCACCACGTGCAGGTCCTCCGCCGGGGGAGCGGCCGCCTCGGGGCGGCGCAGCTGCGCGATCCGCCCCACCGCCTCGGCCAGCCGCTCCGGCCGGATCGGCTTGAGCAGGTAGTCCACGGCGCCGATGCCGAACGCCTCCACCGCGTGCGCCTCCGACGCCGTCACGAACACGATCGACGGCGGCTCGGACATGACGCTCAGCACCCGGGCCACGTCCATGCCGTCCAGCCCCGGCATGAGGATGTCCAGGAACGCCGCGTCGATGCTCTCCACCCCGAGCAGGCGCACGGCCGCGGCGCCGTTCTCGGCCACCAGCACCTGCGCCACCTCGGGCATGTCGCCGAGCAGCGCCGCCATCTCCTGGCGGGTGGACGCCTCGTCCTCCACCACCAGGACGCGGAGCGCGGACTTCACTGCGCCACCACCCCCCTGGTGAACCTCGGAACGCGCACGGTCACCTTGGTCCCTTCCCCCAACGCGGTCTCGATCACCAGACCGTACTCGGGTCCGTAGACGGCGCGCAGCCGCTGGTCCACGTTGGCCAGGCCGATGCTGCGCGACTCCGGGCCGGTCCCCGCCAGCAGGGCGCGGGCCAGGTCCGGGTGCATGCCCACGCCGTCGTCCTCGATCTCGATGACGCACAGCGGCCCCTCGCCGAACCCCGAGACGCTGATGTGTCCGCGCCCCTCCTTGCGCTCCAGGCCGTGCCGGATCGCGTTCTCCACGATCGGCTGCACCACCAGGAAGGGGATCGCCACCGGGAGCACCTCCGGGGCCATCCGCACGGTGATGTCCAGCCGGTCGTGGAACCGGGCCCGCTGGAGTTCGAGGTAGGTCTGCACCGCCTCCAGCTCGTCGGCGACCGTGGCGTAGTCGCCCTTCTCGGAGAAGCCGTACCGCAGGTAGTCGGCGAAGTCCGACAGCAGGTGCCGGGCCCGGTCCGGGTCGGTGCGCACCAGCGCCGCGATGACGGCCAGCGCGTTGTGCACGAAGTGCGGGGAGATCTGGGCGCGCAGGGTGCGCAGGTCGGCGGCGGCGATCCGGGCCCGGGCCCGGCGCAGCGCCGCGTGGTCCAGAGAATCGGAGACGAGGGCGGCCGCCGCCTCCACGTCGGCCTCGACCGGGTCGCCGGAGGCGAGCAGGGCCCCGGAGATCTCGTCGGCGACGTTCAGGGGGACGGCGCAGACCGTGGTCCCGTCCTTGAGCCGGGTCCGGACGTTGCTGCCGTATTCGAACACCTGGGAGAGCAGGGAGTCCACCTCCTCCGGCTCCGGACGCCTCCCGTGGCCGGCCACCGGGCCGTCCAGGTCGGCCAGGACGACGCCCTCGGCACCGAGGAGCCGCCGCAGCCGCTTGGCCGCGGCGGGCACGCTCCTGCCGTGCAGCCCGTCCCGGAGGTCGACGCCCAGAGCGTGGACCTGGCGCATCAATTCGACGCTCGCCAGCGTCTCCGACGACTCGGGACGGCGACGTCGGGAGGGGGACAACCACGACGGCCACCGGTACGACACATGACGACGATATCCCAGCAAAGTGTGTCGGCGCTCACGTTGTCCGGGTCACCTTTCGGTCGCTGTGGGGAGCTCGCTCGGGATGTGGGGAGGGGACGGACGGGAGGGGACGGACGGGAGGAGAGCTCGGGAAGGAGAGGGCGGGATGGTGCGGGGTGGTGCGGGATGGGGAGGGCGAGGGGTGGCATGGAGCGGGCCCGCCACCCGTGGGGGTGACGGGCCCGGTGGGAAGGGGAGCCGGGGCGGTGGCCGATGACCCGGAGGCAGGGTGCACCCCCGGACGGGAGTGCGGCCACCGATGGCGTCCCGGATCCTCTGTGGGTCCATGGGGCGGGGTCATGGGGCCGGAACCCCGGTGAGGGGTTCCGGCCCTGGGCGGGCTAGTGGTCGGCGGCCTTCTCCGCGCCCGCGCCGGACAGCGCGCGGACCTGGATCTGGGCGAACTTCGCGAAGTCCTGCTCCTTGGAGGTGAGCGTGCCGATGATCGCGCAGAGCAGGCCGATCGGGACCGAGAACAGCGCCGGGTTCGCGATGGGGAACCAAGAGAAGTCGGCGGTCGGGATGAGCGAGGTCTCGGCGCCGGAGACCACCGGCGAGAAGAACACCAGGCCCACGGCGGCGATCAGGCCGCCGTAGATGCCGGACACGGCGCCCCGGGTGTTGAAGCGCTTCCAGAACAGGCTGAGCAGGATCGTCGGCAGGTTGGCCGAGGCGGCGATGGCGAAGGCCAGGGCCACCAGGAAGGCCACGTTGAGGCCCTGGGCGAAGACCGCCAGGATGACCGCGACCAGGCCGATGCCGCCCGCCGCGAGCTTGGCGACCCGCACCTCCTCGGTGTCGGTGGCCTTCCCCTTGCGCAGGACCGAGTTGTAGAAGTCGTGCGCCAGCGAGGAGGAGGACGCGATGACCAGGCCGGCCACCGTCGACAGGATTGTTGCGAACGCCACCGAGGCGATGAGCGCGAGCAGTACCGCTCCGACGAGCTCCCCGCCGAAGTGGGCGCCGACCGCCTGGGCCAGCTGCGGGGCGGCGGCGTTGCCCGCCGCGTCCTGGGCGGTGATCGCCTCGTGCCCCACGATGGCCGCCGCGCCGAAGCCCAGGACCAAGGTGAACAGGTAGAAGGTGCCGATGAGGCCGATGGCCCAGTTGACCGACTTCCGGGCGGTGACCGAGTCGGGCACCGTGTAGAAGCGGATGAGGATGTGCGGCAGGCCCGCCGTGCCCAGCACCAGGGCCATGCCCAGGCTGATGAGGTCGAGCTTGTTCCACAGGGTCTGGACCGGGTCGCCCGCGACTTCCACGCCGTAGCGCAGGCCCGGCTCCAGGAACGCCGCGCCCTGGCCGCTCGCCTCGGCCGCGTCGCTCATCAGGGCGCCGAAGTTGAAGCCGTAGATCGAGAGCGTCAGCAGCACCAGGAGCGCCGCGCCCGTCATCAGCATGACGGCCTTGACGATCTGGACCCAGGTGGTGCCCTTCATGCCGCCGAAGGAGACGTAGATGGTCATCAGCATGCCGACGACCACGATGCCGACGATCTTGGCGGCCTCACCGGACATGCCCAGGTAGGTCTCGCCCGGCTGGATGCCCATGAGGAGGGAGATGAGGGCGCCGGCGCCGACCATCTGCGCGAGCAGGTAGAAGATCGACACGGTGACGGTGGAGACCGCCGCCGCGGTGCGCACCGGACGCTGCTGCATGCGGTAGGACAGCACGTCGCCCATGGTGTAGCGGCCGGAGTTGCGCAGCAGCTCGGCGACGAGCAGGAGCGCCACCAGCCAGGCGACGAGGAACCCGATGGAGTAGAGGAAGCCGTCGTAGCCGAACAGGGCGATCATGCCCGCGATGCCCAGGAAGGAGGCCGCGGACATGTAGTCGCCCGCGATCGCGAACCCGTTCTGGGTGGCGTTGAACCCGCGGCCGCCGGAGTGGAAGTCGGTGGCGTTGTGGGTGCGGCGGCTGGCCCACACGGTGATGTAGAGGGTGGCCGCGACGACCAGGCTGAACAGCACGATGGTGACGGCGCGGCTGGTGTCGCTGACCGCGCTCGTCTCGGCCGCCAGGTTGGTGAGGGCGGGGGAGGAGGAGAGGGAGGGGAGGGAGGAGAAGGTGGGTGCGAGGGTGCCGCTGAGGGCGAGGTCGGAGCCGAGGCTCAGGAGAGGGGCGTTCACCGGTCCTCCGCCTTCTCTTCCAGGGCCTTGCGGACGTCGGCGGCCGCCGGGTCGAGGTTCTTACGCGAGTACGACGAGTAGGCGATCGCGATCCCGAAGGTCGTCACGAACTGGAGCACGCCGAAGACGAGGGCGAGGTTGAACTGACCCAGGACCGGGGTGCTCATGAGGTCGCGTGCGAACGCCGACATGAGCACGTAGAGCAGGTACCAGGCCATGAAGGCCAGGCTCATCGGGAAGATGAAGCGGTACAGCCGCTGCTTGAGCAGCACGAACTTCGGGTCGCTGTGCATCGCGATGACGTCGGCTTCCGACAGCCCCCCGTTGGCGGGGGACGAGGTCCCCTCCGCCGGGGGTTCGGGCGGTTGCTTCGTGGCCATGTGTGGGTCGTACCTCCGGGGGATGGCAGCGGGGCGGGACGGACGGTGCGCTGGTGGAGCCGGTGCTCTTCTCAGGTGTCACATCCGTATTTCCTGGGTGTGACGTGCGTTACTCGGCACTGTAAGGAGTCGCACTGTCCGACCAGGAGGGGGCGCGCGGGCGTGCGCGCCGAACGCGGGGGCGGCGCGGCGAGCGGTCGTCGACCGTGCGGTGAACGGTCGTGATACGGGACGAACGGTCGGCCAGCGGTTGGGGGTGGGGAGGGGTGGGGGGAGGGGAGGGGAGCGTTCGGGGCGGCGGGCGGGTGGCGGGGGGTGGTGAGGGGGATCTCCACGGGGGGTGGAAGGGCGCGGGCGGAGGGGCCGTTGTAGCTTGTACATGACCAACACCGCGCCAAGGCGCGGTTCCGGTTCCCAGAGGACCCCGGACGAGGTGCGCCGTACCCGGTCAGGACAAGACGGCGTCGGAATGACCGTTCTCGTCGTGGAGGGTTGGAACCGATGATCGCCTGGATCGTGCTGATCGTATCCGGACTGTTGGAGACCGCCTGGGCCATCTCGCTCAGCGCGTCGAAGGGATTCACCCGCCTGTGGCCGACCGTGACCTTCGGTGTCACGCTGGTCGCCAGTATGGGCGGCCTGGCCTATGCCCTGCGCACCATCCCGGTGGGCACGGGGTACGCGGTGTGGGTGGCCATCGGCGCCGTCGGCACCGCGCTGGTGGGCATGTTCTTCCTGGGTGAGGGGTTCAGCCTGCCCAAGGCGCTGTGCCTGCTGCTCATCGTCGCCGGTGTGATCGGCCTCAAGCTGCTGCACTGACCCGGTTCGCCGGGCGGGAGTACTGAGTCGGTGGGGCGGCCGGACCGGCCCGTTGTTGGTCCGTGTCGGTGCGTGCCGGTCCATCGGCTTGGGAAGGCCGTTCGGGGCCGGAGGCTTGTTCTTGTCCTTTGCCCGTGTGTGCGCCGGAGGCGCAGACACGGGCAAAGGTGTTCTCGGGGTGGGTGTGTGCGGCCTTCGCCCCCTGGGGCGAGGTGCGCGGTCTTGTGCCCGGTCTGGGGCTGAGGTCGCGGGAACGTGCGGGTTTCACCCCCGGCACTGACCGGTACCGCGGTCATCCGCGGGAGTAGGCGGCAGCGTGGAGCCCCCTCACCGCCGCCGGCGCCCCCAACCTTTCCAGCCGGTGCGGGTGTGCGCGCTCCGCGTGCACCCGGCTCCGGCATATACACCCCCACCGCTGGGGGCGTGCGCCCAACGCACCGGTCTGGAAAGCTGCCGGGCGCCGACTGCGGCCGGGGCCGGGCCCACCCGGCGCGGACCGCCGTTCCCAAGCGGCTGAGCTCTTGGAAACCTACAACTACCTCGGCGAAGACCCCCTATGGCCAGGGACCCCACTGGCCTGACACGGCTGGAGCGGAGGTTTCCAATCGGGTGAGAAACCCCCTGGGGCAGAGGTGCTGCGACGCCTTCCGGCTGTGGCGGAGGTCCCGGTCGGGTGGGGAACCCTTGGGACGAGGGTGCTGCGATGGCCTCCGGGGGTGGCCGGTCTCCGGGTGGGGGATCCCGGGGCGGAGGAGCTGCGATGCCTCCGGGGGTGGTGTCAGGTGAGGAGTTGTTCGACGATGCGGCCTACGCCGTCCTCGTGGGCGGGGGGTGCGGTGCGCAGGCCCAGGGCGGGGTCGAGGAGGGCGGGGTGGCCGCTCGCCATGGCGTAGCCGGCGCCGGCCCAGGAGAGGGCGGGCAGGTCGTTGGGCATGTCCCCGAAGGCCACGACCTCGTCCGCCGACACCCCCCAGCGCTCGCACACCATCGCCAGGGTGCTGCCCTTGTCCACGCCCGAGGCGCTCATCTCCAGCAGGCCGAAGCCGCCCGAGTAGGTGACCTCGACCATGGTGCCCACGGCCTGGGCGGCCGTCTCGTGCAGGATGTGCACCGGGACCCCCTGGGAGCGGACGAGGAGCTTGGTGATGGGGCGCGCCCGCTCCAGGAGGGTGTCGGTGGAGTCGACCACCTCGCGCACCCAGTCGCGTGGCACCCAGGGCTCCAGGTCGTAGTGGGGGTCGTGGTAGAAGTCCGTTCCCGTCTCCACGCCGAAGCCCACGCCCGGCAGGGCGCCGCGCAGTTCACCGATGACGGTTCCGGCCGTGGCGGTGTCCAGCGCCCGGATGAGGGGGTCGGCCCCGGGCAGCTGGGCCACCGCGCCGTTGCCGCAGAGCACCGCGGAGCAGGTGAAGAGGGAGGCGATGTGGTGGGTGGTGCGCGGCGGGCGCGCGGTGGACAGGACCAGCTTCACGCCGGCGGCCACGGCCGCGGTCAGGGCTCGGCGGTTGCGTTCGGAGACACGGCCGTCGAGGCCGAGGAGGGTGCCGTCGAGGTCGGTCGCGATGACCCGGGGAAAGACCATGTTCCGGATTATGTCCGGATCCGGTGACGCTCCGGTATCGGGATGCGTTCCAGTACGCCGCCGCGGAACACGTCGTAGAGGTCGAGCGACTCCAGGTGCACGTAGCCGATGTGGCAGTCGCAGGTGGCGAGCGGGCAGCCGCTGCGGCCCAGCTTCTCCCGGAACGAGCCGTCGTAGAGGTTGCCCATGGGGATGTCCACGAAGTGGCAGCGCCGCACGTTGCCGTCGCCGTCCACGGAGAGCACGCTGTCGCCCGTCCGGCAGGGCACGCCCAGGCTGGGGTGCGGGTGGCGGCTGTAGTGGAAGTGCGGGTCGAGCGCCTGCCATCGGGCGGCCTCGTCGTCGGTGTAGGTCCGGCCCTCGGCGGCGTTGACCCACAGGTACACGTCCTCGGGCAGGTCGGCGCGCATGCGCCGGGCCGCTTCGAGGTGCTCGGGCTCGCCCACGACGCCCACGCTGAACCGCACCCCGAGTTCGACCAGGCGGCGGGCCTTGGCGACGAAGCGCTCGTGGGTGACCTGGCCGGGGTGGTAGGTGGTCCACAGCGCCGTCGAGGAGAGGTCGCAGTCGGCCAGCCATTCGAGGCGGCCGCTCAGGTTGGTCTGGATGGCCACCCTTTCCACGTGCTCCAGGGCGCTCAGCCGGACCAGGGCCCTGCGGTACCAGGACCGCACCAGCCCCTCGCCCCAGGGGGTGAACAGCACCGAGATACGGGTGTCGGCGGCCGCCACCCAGTCCTCGAACCGCTCCAGGGCGGCGCGGTCGGCGCGCAGCGTCTCCGGGTTGTCGCGGCGCTTGGCGAACGGGCAGTACGGGCAGTCGTAGTCGCAGCTGGCCAGCGGCCCCCGGTACAGAAGGGTCAGCATCAGCGGGCCTCGTATTCGGTCATGAGGGCGTTCACCCGGTCGGAGAAGAACAGCGGTCCGACGGCGTCGGAGTGCGCGAGGCCCTCCTCGGTGAGCAGTAGATCGTCGCCCTCGGCGAGCCAGCCGCGCCGGTCCAGGGCGGCGAACAGGTCCGGGAAGTCCTCCCGCGGGTGGGAGCCGAACCGGGACGTGTAGTCGGCGGCGGCCATGCCCTCGGTGCGCAGCAGCGACTGGAGCAGGTGGCGGCGTCGGCGTTCGTCGTCGTCCAGCAGGAAGCCCACCTCGGCGCGGGCGAAGTCGGCGGCGTCGCGCCCGATGTAGTCGGCGATGATCGAGCGCACCTGGCCGATGCCGACGGCGTAGTCGAAGGAGTAGTGCGCGGCGGTGGTGTAGGAGCGGGCGCCGCAGCCCAGGCCCACCATGCCGTCGGTCTGGCAGCAGTAGTCCGGGCCCTGGGCCTGGGGGGCGTCGGCGCGTCTGAACATGCGCATCGACACCTGTTCGTAGCCGCGTTCGCGCAGGTGGTCGCGGCCCTGCCGGTACAGGCCCAGCCGGTGGTCGTCCCAGGAGCGGCCGCGCCGGCCCAGCCCGGTGAGCGGGCGCACGTAGAGCGGGTAGAGGTAGACCTCCTCCGGCGCGTGCTCCAGCGCCGTGTCCAGGGAGTAGGCCCAGGTGCGCTCGTCCTGGCGGTCGATCCCGTAGATGAGGTCCACGTTGAGGTCGGCCGTGGTGTGCGCGCGGATCAGTTCGAGCGCCCGGTCGACCTCGGCGCGCTTCTGCGGGCGCCCGGCGGCGTGCGCCTCGGAGTCGATGAAGCTCTGCACGCCCATGCTGATCCGGGTGACCCCGCGCTTCTCGAGCACCGCGAGGCGGTCGGCGGTGGCGGTGGCCGGGGAGGTCTCCACCGACATCGGGACGGCCGTGAGGTCCACCCCGAAGGCCGACTCCAGCACGTCGTACACCCGGGTCAGCTCGTCGGCCTCCAGGTAGGTGGGGGTGCCGCCGCCCAGGGCGGCGCGGGCGAACCCGGCGCCGTCGGGCAGGGTGGCGGCCACGGTCCCCGCCTGGCGCTCGAACGCGTCCAGGTAGGCGGAGACCTGTTCGGCGGGCGGGGTGGAGCGGGTGAACAGGTTGCAGAACCCGCAGCGCATCTCGCAGAACGGGATGTGCAGGTACAGCGACAGCGCCCGCACGTCCTCGTCCCGCCACAGGTCGGCCAGCAGGGGGCGGTCGGCGAAGGGGCGGTAGGCGCTCTTGTGCGGGTAGGCGTACACGTAGGAGCGGTACGGGGAATCGGTGGCCAGGGGCAGGGTCGTCACGCGGTGGCCTCCTCGGCGGTGGTGTATCCGTGCGGCAGGAAGAAGTGGGCGTAGGGCACCGTCCACACGACCTCGTGGCCGATCCGGTGCCCGGTGTGCCCGTCCTCGCCGTAGGCGGTGCCGTGGTCGGAGCACACGATCGCGAAGCAGGGGCGGCGGGCCGCCATCGCCTCCAGTACCGGGGGCAGGTGACGGTCGACGTACTCCAGGGCGGCGGCGTGGCTCTCCCGGGTGTCCCCGGCCTCGCGGGTCGCCCCCGGCAGGTGGAACCAGTTGGGCTGGTGCAGGGCCGCCACGTTGAGCAGCAGGAACAGCGGCCGCTCCCCGGACCGGGCGACCTGTACGGCCCGCGCCGCCTGGTTCTCGAAGGAGTGCGGGTCGGCGACGCCGAACGACTCCTCCCAGTGGCTCTCCTGGAACATGTCCGGGATGACCGAGCCCACGGCCGACCTGCGGTTGAAGAACCCGGTGCCGCCCACACAGGCCGTGCGGTACCCGGCGGCCGCCAGCCCCGAGGCCAGGTCGGGGGTGTCGAACGTCCACGTGCGCGGGGCGGTGGACACGCTCCCCGGGAAGGCGGCGGCGAACAGCCGCGGGTGCGGTCCCGGCGCGGCGGGCGTCGGCAGGAACCCGGCGAGCATCGCCAGGTGCGAGGCGTAGGTGAAGCTGCCCGGGGCGTGCCGCTCCTCCCACCGGCCGCCCGGCAGGAGCCGGGCCAGGTGGGGGATGCGCCCGGCCTCGGCCAGCTCGACGGCCACGTCGTAGCGCAGGGTGTCCAGGGTGAGCAGCAGGATGTCGTGCGTGCCCACCACGGCGTTCATGTCCGGAAGGGTGGTGTCCATGTTCTCTCTCAGGATGCGCTGCCGACCGGTGCGGGCGGGACGGGGCGGCGGCCGGTGTCCAGGGCGTGCAGCTGCTCGGCGTAGGTGTCGCGGCCCTCGTGCAGGACCCCGGGGATGAGGTCGCCGAACGCGTTGACCTCGCACACCGCGAACGACCGCCAGCCGGGGGTGGCCATCAGGTCCACCCCGGCGTGCAGGGTGTCGAAGCACCCGGCGGCGGCCTCGGCCACGGCCATCGCCGCGTCCCAGGCGGCCGGGCCGACCTGGGCCTTGAGGGCCTCCAGGTCGCCGCGGGCGTTGCCCAGGTGCAGGTTGGTCATGGGGGTGGCGGAGGAGCGCACCACCACGTGGTGCGCCTTCCCGGCGGTGACCACGACCCGCAGGTCGATGGTCTTCCCGGCGAACCCGGCCTTGGGCACCCACCGCTCCACGTGCAGCCCGTCCGGGGCGAGGGCGTCCACCACGGCGGCGACGTCCTCCTCCCGGGTGTAGGTGCACGGCTTCAGGCTGTTGAACAGGGCGGGGCGGCCGTCCCCGTCCCGGGTCAGGTGCGCGGAGGTGATGGCGCGGACGCGGCCTCCCGGGGCGGTGGCCAGGGCGATCACCCCGGAGGCCGAGGAGCCGTGCGCGGGCTTGACGAATACCCGGGGCCAGCGGTGCCGCTCCATGGCGGCGCGCAGCTCCCGGTAGTCGCGGACCGGGGTGTCCGGAGCGGGCGGGACCGGGACCCCGGCGGCCTCCAGGCGGGCGTGGCAGCGGCGCTTGTCGCACATGACGACCAGGTCGTCCACGTTCTGGAGCAGGTGCGCGCCGGGGGCCGCCGCGACCGCGTCTGCGAGGCGGGCCAGGGCGGCTCGGAACCCGGCGTGGTGGTCGCCGGTGCCCTCGGCGCGGTAGAGGTCGGGGTCGTGGTCCCAGCCGCGCAGCAGGCGCTCGGTGGCGACGTCGCCGCCGGGGGAGTCCACCCGGACCAGGGCGCCGGCCGGGACCTCCACGGGGCCCGACGCCAGGTCGTACCAGGGCAGGACGGTCGGCTCGGGCCACCCGGAGGCCGCGGCGGCGGCCCGGAACAGGTCCAGGCGCCGGTTGCCGGGGACGCCGACCACCACGAGGGGGCGTTCGCGGATCATTCGGACACCACCGTGTAGTAGTGGAGCTCGGTCGTGTCGCAGTGGTCGTACACCTCGGGCTCCTGGGGCGCGGACAGGTTCACGTCCACCCCGGGCAGGGCGGCGCGGATGCCCGCCTGCACGTCCTCGGAGAGGAAGTGGTGGTGCAGGCCCAGGCGTTCCAGGTGGGCGAAGGCGCCGGCGTGCTCGATGATCGCGCGGCCGCCCTCGTCGGTGAGGTCGCCCAGGTCCAGGCCGAGCGAGCGCACCCGGGCCAGGACCTCCGAGCCCGCCAGCGGCGCGACCCAGGAGTCCGCGCCGCGGGTGTTGAGCAGGCCCAAGTGCTCCAACTTGGGGAAGGCACCGCCGGACAGCAGCGGTGCGAGGTCGTCGGGGGTGGCGCCGCCGCCGTAGTCCTCGTCTCCCAGCCACAGCTCCAGGCTCCGCAGCCCGGGCAGGTCCGAGGCGCACACGTCCCGCACCACCTCCGGGCGCAGGCCGCCGCTCTCCACCGTCAGCTCGCGCAGCCACCGGTGCTCGGGCAGGCGCAGGCCCAGCTCCCGGGAGCCCCCGCGCACCACCAGGCGGCGCAGCTTGGGGAAGGCGGCGACCAGCGGCGCGAGGTCGCACAGGTCGATCCAGGAGATCTCGTTCTCCTGCTGGAGGACCTCCCCGAAGAACAGCGACCGGACCTCGGGCCACCCCCCGGCGCGCCGCACGAGCTCCCCGACGACCCGCTCCGCGTCCATGTCGTCCTCGTCCTCGACCAGGTTGCCGACCACCAGGGCGCGGAGCTTCTTCCCGGGGACGAGCGAGGTGAAGCGGTCGAGGTACTCGGGCAGCGTCTCGAAGGGCCTGCGGTAGCGCGGCGAGACCGTGCGCAGCCGCCAGGCGTACGAGCCGGGGTCGGCCAGCGCCCGGAAGAGGGGCTCGTAGGACGGCGGCAGCTCCTCGTGGAGCTCCCCCCGGTTGTGCGCCCAGCGCATGGCGGTGTCGAAGTCGTCGCGGATGCCCTCCCAGGAGGCGAACTCCGCGACGGGCAGCCCCGCGAACTCCTCGATGTGGTGGCTGTTGGGCATGCGGATCACTCCGAGACGGCGCAGTAGTAGAAGAGTTCGTCCTCGTCCTCGTCCTCGGGCTCCCTGGGATCGGACAGGTCGACGTCCACCCCGGGCAGGGCGTCGGCGACCAAGGCGCACATCTCCTCGGAGAGGAAGTGGTGGTGCAGGTCCAGGCGCTCCAGGTGGGCGAAGGCGGCGGCCCGGTCGACGATCCCCTGCGCCCCGTCGTCGGTGAGGGTGCCCAGGGAGAGGTCGAGTTCGCGGACGCCGGAGAGCACGGGGGCGTCGGCCAGCGCGTGGACCCAGTCGTCCAGGCCCCGGACGTTGCGCACGCCCAGGCGCTCCAGGCGGGGGAAGGCCTTCCCGGACAGCAGGGGCGCGAGGTCGTCGGGGGTCGCGCCGCCGCCGTAGTCCTCGTCGCCCAGCCACAGCTCCAGGTTCCGCAGCCCGGGCAGGTCCAGGCCGACGATCCGCCGCAGGAGGTCCGGGTCCAGGCCCCCGCTCTGCACGACCAGCTCCTCCAGGTGCTCGTGCCGCCCGAACCCGATGCCGAAGCCGTCGGCGCCGCCGCGCACCGTCAGGTGCCGCAGCCGGGGCAGCGCGGCGACCAGCTCCGCGATGTCGTACTTCCTGATCCAGGAGACCGACCGCTCCGCGGGGAGGATCTCGCCGACGAACAGCGAGCGCAGCCCGGCCAGCCGGCCGGTGCGCTCCAGGAGGACGTCGACGGTCTCGTCCATGCGGGTGTCGTAGTCGTGGCCGGGCAGGTCGGCCAGGATGAGGGCGGTCACCTCCTCGACGGCGACCTCCGCGAAGAACCGGTCCAGGTAGCCGGCGACGGTCTCCAGGTGCGGCAGGCGCACCCGGCCGGCCTCGTCGCCGCGCCACACCTGGGGGGAGGAGGCGGTACGCAGCCGCCACGCGACCGACCCGGCGGCGGGCAGAGCGGGCGCGGGGGAGGGGGGAGCCCAGTCGTCCCGGACCGGGTACTCGGACCCGCGCAGAACTTCCCAGGAGGGGAAGTCGACGACGGGAAGCCCGCCGAACTCGGTGATGTGGTGATGGATGGGCATGGGGACCTCGGGGCCGGGACGGTGGAGGGAGCACGGCGGAACGCACTCCGCCAGCTGGGGTTTCGGGGGGTTCCAGGTTTAGCAGCCCCCGGCGACGTTCCGCCCCCCGGAGGGGTGGATGCACGAAAGCCCCCGCCCCACCAAGGGACGCATCCGCTCGCACCCCGGAGGAAGAACCCCGCCCGGCCGCCCCGCCCCGGACCCGAAAGCGGATAGGTGAATCAGCTGTTGTTGCTGTGCTTGGCCGCTACAGTGAGCAACACGTTCCCGGGTGGAATGTCCGTTTCTTGAGAACTCATGAATCCGACCGGTTGACGTCGCAATCCGTGCAGGTCAACAAGTCTGCTCCCCGCACACGCGGGGATGGTCCCATGGCGCACCACGGGGCGCCATTCATTCCGAACTGCTCCCCGCGCACGCGGGGACGGTCCCGGAACGGGCGGCACCCGCCAAGGGGTGCCGCCCTGCTCTTCACAGCCGTGACCGGCTGCTCCTCGCGCACGCGGGGATAGTCCCGTTCGCGTCGGCGCAGAACGCCGCGACGAACACTGCTCCCCGCGCATGCAGGGATGGTCCCTTGACCGGGCGGAGCGGCTTCGGCCGGGTGTCCTGCTCCCCGCGAATGAGAGTCGTGGCTCCCTCAGCGACCTCCACGCAGTTCTCCGTCGTGGCTCCGGAGTAGGAGGGCTTGTGCCAGATAGGGGATCGCATCGTTCACCCTCGCGGGTCAGAACTGGTCGCTGCCGACGGCCTGACCGATCGGGAAGGTATGCCGGGAGGCGGCGCAGATCGTCTCCAGGGCGTGGATGGGGACGTCGTCAGTGGAGTGGCTGACGCGCAGCACCTGCACCACCCACTCGCCGGGGATGTCGAGCAGGTCGGCCTCGTAAGGGGTCGCCGGACGCGCGGTCAGCGTCTCGACGGCGTGGTCGAACCGGTGCCCCAGGTCCTCGATGGCGGCCTGGAGGGTGGGCAGCACGAAGCCCTCACCGTCCAGGCGGGTGTTCTCACCGACGTCCACACGGAAGTACGAGGTCGAGATCCGGACCGGGACGCCGTTGGCCCAGAACATCTTGCGGCGGGCGATCACGTTGTCCCCGGGCTCGACCCGGAGACCCAGCGCGACGTGCTCGTTCGCGGGCTCCTGCCCGACGAACAGCATCTTTCGCTCGGGGGTGAGCCCCTGCTGCTCGGCCTCGGTGAGGTAGAGCGACTTGGAACCCCGTGTGCTGGGCGGGGTCGGCAGCGCCCGCTGGACGAGTACGCGCGGTCTCGGCTCGGTGGGGCCGGTGGGGGCCTTGTGGTCGGCTCCGGCCTTCTTCATCTGGGAGACCCGGCCCGGGGAGACCCCCAGATGTCGGGCGATGTCCTCCTGGAGCATGCCGCCCTGCTGAGCCTCGATGATCGCGGCCCTGCGGATACGGGACAGTTCGACGCTCTGCCCCTGCAAGGTGGTCATGGCCGCTGACGCCGCACGGGCTCTGTCCAGCGGATCGGACATGGCGGCGATGTCGTACAAAGTCCTTGCATCCAAGGCGAATCCTCACTTCGGGGTGCTCCACGGTCGACTTTAGCCCCCCTATTGCATCGGGTGAAAGGGTGGGTTACTGTCGTCACATGCGAGGCTTTAGCCCCTATAAAGCCAGCGATTGAGCACTGGCTGGTAGGCGGTGGAGCAATCGGCGATCACACCTCCAGTGTGCCCGACCCTGCTCGGCCCGAGCGTGGCACCGGGCGGTCCGGCTTGGCGGTCATGACCGCGCGGTGTCCCTCCCGACGATTGCAGCGCCGGGACTCCTGTCCGGCGCCCTTACCGGAGGTGTGCGCGTATGGCGCGATACCGCTACCTGAACTGCTCCGAACCCGTGGCCGCCCGTTGGCCGGCAGGCGAGGCCCTGCGTCGGCGGCGTCCCCGCCGGGCCGCCCGGGCCCGCGCCTACGTCACCCACCCCGCCCGGGACCTGGCCCCGCTGGCATTGGCGGTCCGCCGGTGGCTCGCCCGGCAGAACCCCACCCCGCCGACGTTCCCGCCCTTCCTCCCCGCCGAGGACACGACGCCCCTCCGTCCGCGGGTCCCGGCGCCCCGCACCAGCCCGGACTCCGACCCGGGCTTCGCCGCCGCCCTGGCCACCCGCCCCCGCATCCGGGCCCTGCGCGAAGGGACCCGCTCCCACTCGCGCACCCGACCGGAGTCCACCACCGCCAAGAGCAGGGCCGCCGCCCGGCTGCGGGTGCGCACGGCCACCATCCGGTCCACCACCCGCCGGACCTCCGACCGGGACGGATTGTGGAAGGACTCCCTGGCCGCCGCCCGCATCCTCAAGCGCAACCTCGGAAGGGCGGCCTGATGCGGCACGTGTGCGACATCCGCCAGGTGTCCTCGATCCAGACCCTCGGCTTCTGGGCCCACACCCACCGGGTGCCGCTGCGCTACCTCGGGCCCACCCTGGAGGGCCGCGCGGTCTACGCCGCCACCAGCGGCCACACCACCCGCGTGGCGATCACCGCCGGACGCGACCCCCACCCGCACCCGCTCGTCTGGCGCAGCCCCCTGGAGGACCTGTGACCACCCACCCCGCCGAGCCGGATCCGCGGGTGCGGGTCCTGGACGACCTCATCCACGGCCGCTGGGTCCTCACCCTCGAACCCGCACCCGACGGCGGCACGGAGGTGGTCGCCTACCGGCCGCCGGGCTGGACCGGACCGGATCCGCACGAGCGCCTGGCCGCACCCGACCACGCCGGGATGCGGGAGCTGCTGGCCCGCCGCCACACGACCGAAGCGAGGGAGTAGGACATGGACGATCCCGCCTACGATCCGGCCCGGGACCCGATCCCGGACGACCTCACCGACGAGGAGAAGGAAGCGGTCCGCCGCCAGGGCGAGTTCCTCGCCTGGCAGCGCTCCCAGCGTGGTGGTACCGGCCCGGAGGGGGACTGAGCCGCTCTCGGAGCGATAGGGACCGTATCTGCTCGCGACCGAGAGGAGGCCGCCCCGTTGCTCCGGCCCCGGACCTGAAAGCGGATGGGCGAATCAGCTGCTGGCGCTGTGCTTGGCCGCTACAGTGAGCAGCACGTTCCCGGGTGGAATGTCCGTTTCTTGAGAACTCATGAATTCGGCTGGTTGACGTTGTAATCCGAGCAGGTCACCGAGTCTGCTCCCCGCGCACGCGGGGATGGTCCCTTCGCCGGGCACTGGCCCGACGAGATGAGCGGCTGCTCCCCGCGCACGCGGGGATGGTCCCAAGTTGTTGACGTTTTTGATCATGGCAGCCATCTGCTCCCCGCGCACGCGGGGATGGTCCCCGCGCGAGGATGAGCGCGCGGTCTTCCCACGTCTGCTCCCCGCGCACGCGGGGATGGTCCTATGCAGGCGTCGTTGGGGACGACCGCGACCCACTGCTCCCCGCGCACGCGGGGATGGTCCCCCACCGGTAACACCGGTGCCGGCCGCTATGGTCTGCTCCCCGCGCACGCGGGGATGGTCCCAGCGACTACATCAGCCCCTCGGAGCTGACCGGCTGCTCCCCGCGCATGCGGGGATGGCTTCGGGCTGGCCCCGAAGCGCTCCGGTTCGTGTCCGGGAAACCCCTATCCCGCGTACCAGGGCGGCTCGCGGTCCAGGTGCGCGGGAAGCTCCGTCTCGGCGGGGTCCCAGGTCAGCTTGAGGTCACGGCGAAGCCGGTGCAGCTCATGGTCCGGAAACCGGCGCTGCTGCCAATACCCATCAACGTAAGGAACCGACACCCGCCCCGCGCGCCAGTAGTCGGTCGGTATCCCACCCACCACCACTTGCTTGCTCGGCGGAACCTTCCCGGCCTCGACCAAGGCACGACACGAACCGCAGGCCGAGACGGTACGGTCCGCCCCGCCCTCCGGGTTGAACCGGACCTTGTCCGTGAGCGGCCCGTGCGCGGGATCGAAGAAACAGGGCGCACCCCGGTGCGGCCTGGGCCCGCCCCGGCCGAGTGCTTCAGCGACCGCAAGAAGGTACCGGGCTTCGGCGATGTGACCGCTCGCCCTGGTGATCCCGTCAGCGGTCCGCACGGGAGCCTCCTGGTTGAAAAGCACCTGTTCGGCGGCCCAGAGGTGCCCGGTCAACACATCGCGGTCAACGACATCCCCCGCCCCGGACAGCCGCTTCGCCTCCTCGGCGGCCTGTGACCATTCGGCGGTCAGCACCGGAAGATAAGCCGCGACGACCTCCGCGTCCTTCGGCCCCTCACGAAGCTTGAACAGCACGAACCCCACCGCCGCCACCACGACGGCGACCACCACGGCGCCGGCCGTGACCAGGGCGGCCCCTATCCCT
The DNA here is from genome assembly GCF_019598965.1 of Nocardiopsis sp. MT53. NCBI lineage: Bacteria > Bacillati > Actinomycetota > Actinomycetes > Streptosporangiales > Nocardiopsidaceae > Nocardiopsis > Nocardiopsis sp. MT53. The sequence goes on from NZ_CP080599.1 coordinate 3,038,568, forward strand.
GGCCCGAGCCAGAACACGATCAGGAACGCACCCACCGCCAGCACCACCGCGGCCGCGGCCGTGGTCTGCACGACCACGGCCAGATTCAACTCCCGACGTCTGCTCACCCCAGCACCCTAGGCGATATGCGTATTTGCTCCACCGATCGTTCTGACCGCCCCCCAGCCGTTCGTCCACCCGACCGGGACCCTCAACCACCCCCGGAGGGCGTCGCTCGGCCTCCATCGCAAGGGGCGAAGGCGGCACGTACCTGTGGGGCCTGACCGAAGAGGGTTGCTCACCCACCTGGAGCCCTCAGCCACTGCCGGAGGGCGTCGCTGGGCCTCCGCCGCAGGGGGTGAGGGCCGCACGTGACCTCCTGCCCCGACCCCAGGGGGTTCGGGTAGGGCGGTACTCGGCCCGGGCTCCAGGGGGTGAGGCGGACTGTGAGGTTTCCAGGACGTCCGCCATGTGGGAACGGCGGTCTGTGGTCGCAGCCACAGGTGACTGGTTTCCAAGAGCTGAATCGCTTGGGAAGGTACAGCCGCGGAGCGTGGATCCGTCCCCGCGCAGTCGGCGTTCGGCAGAGTGCCGGGCGGTTTCGTTGGGCGCACATCCTCAGTAGTGGGGGTGCGCTTTCCGGGGACGGGTCCGCGCGAGGCGCGCACACCCGCACCGCCTGGAAAGGTTGGGGGCGCCGGCGGCGGTGCGGGCGCTCCACGCTGTCGCCTACTCCCGCGCGTGACCGCGGTACGGACGGGAGTGGGGGTGAAAGCCGCACGCACCCGCGACATCAGCCAGAGGGGGGTTGGGGAGGAAGGACCGCGACCCCCACCCCAGGGGGTGTGGCCGCACGTTCCCGCGACCCCGGCCACAGGCCGGACACCAGACCGCGCACCTCCGGCTCAAGGGGGTGAAGGCCACGCGCTCCCGCGACCTCAGCCAGTGGGGGGTTGGAGGAAGAACCGCTGCCTTTGCCCCAGGGGGTGTTGCCGCACGTCCCCTCCACCCCGGCCACAGCCCGGGCACCGGACCGCACACCTCCACCCACGGGGTGAAGACCACCCGTACACGCGGCATCAGCTATATCCATCCGGAGACGTAGAGGCGGTCCGGCTCCGCCCACCGGGCGAACGCCGCCGGGCACGCAGCCAGGTACCCCCGGGAGCCGTCCACTCCCTCAGAGAGTTCCCCGCCAGGACTCCCTCTCGCGCACAGCCACCCGCACCCAGCAGCCAGGCGAAGTCCGCAGAAGGAAATGACCGCCGCCCGAACCACCCTGTGCGGCTGGTGGGCGTGAGCCCGGACGCGGACCGCGCCCCACTCACCACCCCACCCACCACCTACTCGGTGACGGCCGTGTACCGGTGCGGCCCGTCCTTCCACTGCGCGGGCTCGCGTCGCCCGGACACGTCCACCACCGTGCCCCGCCGCCGGAACACCCCGGCCACCTGCTTCTCCACCTCTTCCGACAGGTAATGGTGGTTCAGGTCGAGGTGCCGAAGCCTTCGGAAAGCGGACGCACCGTCCACCAACGCCTGCGCGCCCTCGTCGGACAGGTCCCCCAGGGACAGGTCGAGGACGTCCAGCTCCCGGACCACCGGAGACCCCGTCAGCACCGGGATCCACTCATCGAGCCCCGGGACGTTGCGCAGACCCAGGTGCCGCAGCCGGGGGAACGCCCCACCCGACAGCAGCGGCTCCAGGCCCTCCGGCGTAACCCGTCCGCCCGCGTGCCACTCGCTCCCGAACCACAACTCCAACCGGTGCAGCGCGGGCAGCTCCGAGGCGCACACGTTCTCGACCACCTCCGGGCGCAGCCCCGCACTGTGCACGGTGAGGCGTTCCAGCGACCGGCTCTCCAGCCGTAGCCCCAGCTCCTCCGAACCGCCGCGCACCACCAGTTCGCTCAGCCCGGGCAACACGGCCACCAGCGGGGCCAGGTCGCACAGCCGGATCCAGGAGAGCTCCTGCTCCTCCGACGTGACCTCGCCGAAGAACAGCGACCGCAGCCCGGCCAGTCTCGGGGCCGCTCCGACCAGCGCCTCGACGACCGGTTCGGCGAGCATGCCGTAGGAGTCGTCGTACTCGGACAGGTAGCCCACGATGAGCGCCCGCAGCGCTTCCAGGGGCACCTGTTCCGTGAACCGGTCGAGGTAACGGACGATGTGCTCGCGGGCGTATCCGTCCTCGTCGTCCTCCGCCTCGCCCGCCTCGCCCGCCTCGCCGTCCGCCCCCTCGGGATCGTCCCTCCACGGCTCGGAGACGGTCAGCCGCCACGCGAAACCGCCAGGGTCGGCGAGCTCCGCCTCACCCGCCTGGCGCGGGTGGACGACACCCTCCTCCTCGTCCGGCACCGACAGCGGGTCCGTGAACTCCACGACCGGCAGCCCGCCGAACTCGGCCACCCGGCTCAGGTGCGACCGCGGCCCGAGCACGGTCACTCCGTCACCGCCGGGAAGCGCCAGTCCCCGTCCTGCTCCTGCCGGTCGCCGACGTTGATCTCCACACCCGCCTCTGCGAAGGCGGCGCCGACGCGGGCCTCCATCTCCTCCGACATGTAGTGGTGCTCCAGGTCCAACTTCCCCAGCTCCCGGAAGACCGGGGTGTCCAGCAGCACCTGCGCGCCCTCGTCGGTGAGGGTGCCCATCGACAGGTCCAGGGAGCGCACCCGCCCCACCACGGGCGCCTCGGCCAGGGCGCGCACCCACCGGTCGGTGTCCTCGGCGTTGCGCAACCCCAGGTGGTTCAGCTGCGGGAACGCCTCGCCCGACAGGGTGCGGGCCAGGTCGGCCGGGGTGGTGTCGCCGCGGTAGTCGTCGACGCCCAGCCACAGCTCCAGGTTCTCCAGCGCGGGCAGCTCGGCGGAGTCGATGCTTCGAGCGATCCTGGCCGGCAGGCCGCCGCTCTCCACGGTGAGGGAGCGCAGCGCGTCGTGCCGCCCGATGTCCAGGCCCAGCTGGCTCTTCTCGTGCATGTAGGGATCGCCGGTGCCGCGCACCGCGAACTCGGTGAGCCACGGCAGGGCGGCCAGGACCGGGGCCAGGTCGGGCTGGTGGATCCAGGAGATCTCCTGCTCCTCGGCGGTGAGGTCCCCGATGAACAGGGACTCCAGGCCGGTGAACGCCGCGGCGTGCTCCACGAGGGCGTCGCGGGCCGGGGCGCCGGGCTCCGGCGATTCGGAGGAGCCCGAGGCGCCGATCACCATGGCCCGGACCAGGGCCGTGTCCGCCTCCTCCACGAAGGAGGCGAAGTATTCACGGAACTCCTCCTCCGGCTCGTAGCTGTCGACCCCCAGCCACCAGGCGTAGTCGCGCACGGTGCGCAGTGCGGCGAGCCGCGCCAGGGCGTCGGGGGCCGGGCGCCGGCCGTACCGATCCGGCTCCGCGGCCATCCCCGCCGGGGAGATGTACTCGAACACCGGCAGTCCGCCGAATTCGCTGAGGTGATCGCCGATCATCAGGGTCGCTCCTGGTACAGGGGTATCGGGTGAGTCATGTGTAGCAGCCTGCGGTGACGGATCGGGGCGCCGACCCGCCGCCTATCCGACCCCCACCCCGCCGCCATCCGACCTGTCACTCCCAACTCGCCTCCACCAGGCTCACCGCGCCTGCCTCACCTCCTCCACCTACTCGGAGACCGCCGGGTAGAGCCGCCCCGGCGCCTCCCCCATACGCTCCTCCGCGTCGACCTCCGTCCCCGCGGCGGCGAAGACCTCGCGGACCCGGGCCGCCGTCTCCTCCGTCATGTAGTTGTGGTGCAGGTCGAGGCGGCGCAGCCCCCGGAATCCCGGGGTCTCCATGAGCACCCGCGCGCCCTCGTCGGTGAGGGTCCCCAGGGACAGGTCCAGCACCTCCAGACGCTCCAGGACCGGGGAGCCCGCGAGCGCCAGCACCCACTCGTCCGTCTGCTCGGCGTTGCGCAGGCCCAGGGACCGGACTCCGCCGAGGACCCGCCCGTCGAGCAGCGGGGCGAGGTCGTCGACCGTGACGGACCCGCCGTACTCCTCCACGCCCGGCCACAGCTCCAGGTGCTCCAGGGCGGGCAGGCCCGCCCCCATCACGCTGCGGGCCGTGGCGCCGGGCATGCCGCCGTTCTGGAGCGTCAGCGACCGCAGTGAAGGGTGCTCGGTCACGCCCAGGTTCAGTTCGTCCCCGCCGCCGCGCACCGTCAGGTCGGTCAGCCCCGGGTAGGCGTCCAGCAGCGGCACCATGTCGCACTGGACGATCCACGAGATCTCGCTGTCCCCGGTGGTGTACTCCGTGAAGAACAGCGACCGCAGCCCGGTGAGCCGGTCGGCGTGGTCGACGAACAGGTCCCGGTACCCCGCGGTGCTCTCGGACACCTCCAGCCCGAACCCGCCCGCGATGAGCGCCCGCACCCGCGCGGGGTCCACCCGGCCGAAGAACGCCTCCAGGTGTTCATCGAAGTCCTCCTCCCGGCACCGGCACCAGGGCCCGTGCTCGGCACAGCCGGGGTCGTGCGGCGGGCCCAGCCGCCAGGCGACCGACGCGGGGTCGGCGAGGGCCGCGGCGAAGCGCGGCTCGTCGGGACGGTGCCGCAGTTCGTCGAACGCCACCACGGGCAGCCCGGCGAACACGGGGGTGTAGTCCCAGAAGTCGACCATGTCCTCGTCCTCCTCCTGCTCTGCCTGCTCTTCCTGCTTTGCCTGCTTCGCCTGCTCCGCTCTCAGGTCATTCGCCGACGGCCGGGTAGGGGTGGCCGTGGCGGGCGTCCACGCGCTCGGACACGTCGACCTCGACCCCGGCGGCGGTGAAGGCCTCGACGACGCGGGTCCCCATCTCCTCGCTCATGAAGTGGTGGTGCAGGTCGAGGCGGCTCAGTCCGCGGAATCCGGGGACGTCGAGGAGGATCTGCGCCCCCTCGTCGGTGAGCGTGCCCAGGGACAGGTCCAGGACCTCCAGGCGCTCCAGGACCGGGGAGCCGGCGAGCGCCCGAACCCAGGGGTCGGTCTCCTCGGCGTTGCGCAGGCCCAGGGACCGCACGCCGGCGTGCACCTCGCCGCTCAGCAGCGGGGCGAGGTCCGCCGGGGTGGCGTCGCCCTCGTAGTTCTCCATGCCCAACCACAGCTCCAGGTGTTCCAGGGCCGGGTAGCGGGAGGCCAGCACCTGCCTCATCAGCGCCGCAGGGAGCCCGCCGCCCTGAAGGGTCAGCGAGCGCAGGGAGCGGTGCTCCTCCACCGGCAGGGAGAGCTCACCGGTCCCGCGGACGTCCAGGCGCTCCAGGCCCGGGAGGGCGTTCAGGACGCCGGACAGGTCACCGTGGTTCAGCCAGGAGACCTCGTACTCCTCCGCGGTGACGTCGCCGTAGAACAGCGAGCGCAGGCCGGTCCAGCGCGGCGCGCAGGCCAGCACGGCGTTCCGGACCGGCTTCGGATCGGCGGCGTTCATCGTGTCCTCGAGACTGCCGAGGACCAGGGCCGTCACCGCGGCCGGGTCCACGTCGGCGCAGAACCGCTCGTAGTACCGGGTCACGTACTCGCCCTCCTTGGACTCCAGGCGCCCGGCATCGGCCAGCCGCCAGGCGTACGCGCCCGGTGTCCGTGCGGCCGCTAGCACCGCGAGCGGGTCCCCGGCCCTGGCGCCCCAGGCGGCCAGGGCCTCCTGGGAGCGGTACTCGAACACGGGCAGTCCCGCGTACTCCGTCAGGTGGGAGCCGAAACTCAAGTCAGGGCCTTTCCAGGTCGTCGGGGGTGGTCACAGGGGAGGTTCCGGGGGCAAAGCCGGGTACAGGCTCGGATACAGGACCGGACACCCGGCCGGAGGCGAACGCGGACACCGGACCGGGCGCGGGGGCAGGCCCGCTCCCGCCCCCGGACCCGCGCCCGCCCCCGGGACGGGTTCACTCGGTGACCGTGGGGTAGATGTCGCCCTTGCTCCCCTTGAAGCGTTCGGAGGCGTCGATCCGGACGCCCGCGGCGGTGAAGGCCTCGACGACGCGGGCCTCCATCTCCTCGGACATGTAGTGCTGGTGCAGGTCGAGGCGGCTCAGCTCGCGGAAACCGGGCACGTCGAGGAGGATCTGCGCCCCCTCGTCGGTGAGCGTGCCCATGGAGAAGTCCAGGGCCTCCAACCGCTCCAGGACCGGGGCGTCGGCCATGGTCCGGACCCAGAGGTCGGTGTCCTCGGCGTTGCGCAGGCCGAGGGACCGCACGCCGACGTGCACCTCGCCGTTCAGCAGCGGGGCGAGCACCCGGGGAGTGGTGTCGCCGCCGTAGTTCTCGATCCCCAGCCACAGGTCGAGGTGCTCCAGCGCCGGGTAGCGGGAGGCCAGCACCTGTTCCACCAGCGCCGCCGGGAGCCCGCCTCCCTGGAGGGCCAGCGAGCGCAGGGAGCTGTGCTCCTCCACCGGCAGGGAGAGCTCACCGGTTCCGCGGATGGTCAGGCGCTCCAGACGCGGGAAGGCGGCCGGGATGACGGACAGGTCGCCGTGGGTGAACCAGGAGGCCTCGTACTCCTCGTACGTGAGGTCGGCGTAGAACAGGGAGCGCAGACCGGTCCAGCGGGGCGCGCACGCCAGCAGGGCGTCCCGGATGAGCTCGGGCTCGTCCATGTCCATGGTCTCCTCGTAGTTGCCGACCACCAGGGCCGACACCTTCTCCGGGGGGACCTCGGAACAGAAGCGCTCGTAGTACCGGGTCACGAACTCGCCCTCCCGGGGCTCCCAGCCCTCGGAGTCGCGCAGCCGCCAGGCGTACGCCCCAGGGGTGCGCAGGGCGGCGAGCATCGACAGCGGGTCCGTCATCTCGCGGTGCCCCCGGGGGTACTTCTCGGTCCAGGCGCGCTGCGCGGCCATTCCCTCGGGGGAGCGGTACTCGAACACCGGCAGTCCGCCGTACTCGGTCACGTGTTCGTTGAAGGCCAAGGTCGGCGCCTTTCGGGTGCGCGGTTCGGGGGGCGGGGGTGCAGAGAAGTCCAGGGTGCTTCGGGGAGGCTCAGGGTGGCGCGGGGCGGGGGAGGAGACCTCTCACTCGCCGACGGCGGGGTAGTACCGGAGGGTCCAGTCCTCGTCCTCGTCGTCCTCGGGGTCGTACTCCTCGTCTTCGTCTTCCTCGTCGTAGTCGTCGTCGGGTTCCTCCCGCTCGGACACGTCGGTCTCGACGCCGGCGGCGGTGAAGGTCTCCAGGACGAGCCGCTCCATGTCCTCGGACATGTAGTGGTGATGCAGGTCGAGGCGGCGCAGTTCGCGGAAACCCGGGACGTCGAGCAGGACCCGCGCGCCCGCGTCGGTGAGGGTGCCCTTGGACAGGTCCAGCTCCTCCAGGCGCTCCAGGATCGCGGAGTCGGCGAGCGCGCGGACCCACCGGTCCGTGTACTGGGCGTTGCGCAGCCCCAGCGACCGGACCCCGGTGTGGACCTCGCCGTTCAGCAGCGGGGCGAGGTCCTCGGGAGTGGTGTCGCCGCCGTAGTCCGGTACGCCGATCCACAGCTCCAGGTGCTCCAGGTTCGGGTAGTGGCCCGCGACCACCCGCCGGGTCAGCTCTGCCGGGAGGCCGCCGCCCTGGAGGACCAGGGAGCGCAGCGCGGGGTGTCCGTCCACCGCCAGGGCCATCCCGCCGGTGCCGCGCACGGCGAACCGCTCCAGGCCGGGCAGGGCGTCCAGGACCGGGCCGAGGTCGCCGTGGTTCAGCCAGGACACCTCGCTGTCGCTGTAGGTGAGGTCGGCGAAGAACAGCGAGCGCAGCCCGGTGAGCCGGGGCGCCTGCGCGACCAGCGCGTCGCGCACCGTCGCGGAGTCGTTCACGTTGATCGTGTCCTGGATGTTCCCGATGACCAGGGCCGTGACCTCCGGCGCGGCCGACTCGGCGGCGAACCGCTCGAAGTACGCCCCGACACCGCCCCGGTCCTTCGACGTCTCGGAGCCGTCGTCGTCGGCGAGCCGCCAGGCGTACGCCCCCGGGGTGCGCAGGGCGGCGAGCACCGCCAGCGGGTCGGCCGCCGTGTCCTGCGGGCGGTACTCGAACACGGGAAGCCCCGCGAACTCGGTCAGATAGGAGTTGAACATGAGGGGGTTCCTCGGAGTAGGGGGGAGCAGGGAACCCAGGAATAGCAGAGCCGGGTGACGAACGCGGACCGGCCGGTCGGTCCCGTGCCGCCGTGTGCCCGGTCCCCGCGGCCCTCACCGTGCCCACCGTCCTCACCGTGTGCCGGGTTCCCGCCGCCCCGCCGTGTGCCCGGCCCCCGTCGCCCTACCGCGCCCGCCGCTCCCACGGTGTGCCCGGCCCCCGCCGCCCTCACCGCGTGCCTACCGCCCCACCGTGTGCCCGGCCCTCCCCGCCCCCGCCCGCACCGCGTGCCCGGCCCTCCCCGCCCGGGCGTGGCAGCCGGACTCCACCGCCTCCTCCAGCATCCGCCGCAGGTTCGGGCACTCCAGCACGTCCCCGGACTCGCACGCCACCGCGTGCGCCACCATCTCCCGGGCCGCCCGCAGCCGCTCCAGGCGCTGGTCCAGTTCGGCCAGGTGCTCGGCCAGCGCGGCCCCGCGCCGTTCGGAGTCGGCCCCGCCCAGCTCCCGGATCCTCTCCAGGCTCATCCCGGCGTCCTGTGCGCTCAGCACCAGCGCCACCTGCAACCGCTGTTCCGGGGCGTACCGGCGCTGCCCGCCCACCCGGCGGACGGGGACCAGCACCCCCATCGCCTCCCAGTGCCGCAGCACGTGCGGACCCAGCCCGAACTCCGCGGCCAGGTCCCCGATGGACAGTTCCCCGCCGTTCCGCTTCCCGGTGCTTGACCTCATGTCCACATGAAGTTCCACACTGGGGTCCCGTGTCAAGGGGTGTTGAACGGGCATCCCGGAGAAAAGGGGAGACGACCATGGACGAGCACACGGAACGGGTCCGCGGCGACTGGAACCGGATGGCGGCCGGATACGACCGGGGCGAACGCGTGCAGCGGCTGGTCCTCGGCGGCACCCGGGCCCGGCTGTGCGGCCTGGCCCGCGGCCGGACCCTGGAGGTGGCCGTCGGTACCGGCCACGACCTGCCGTACTACCCCGACGGGATCGAGCTCACCGGCCTGGACCTGAGCCCCGCCATGCTCGCCCGGGCCCGCCGCCGGGCCGCCGCGCTCGGCCGCCCGGTCACGCTGGTGGAGGGCGACGCCCAGGAGATGCGGTTCGACGACGGGGCGTTCGACACCGTCCTGTGCGCGCTGTCCCTGTGCGCCATCCCCGACCAGCGCCGGGCGCTGGCCGAGATGTACAGGGTGCTGCGCCCCGGCGGGCGGCTGCTGCTCGTCGACCACATCGAGTACACCAAGGCCCCCTGGCGCCGGCGCGAGGCCCGCAAGGAGCGGCCGCGGCGGCTGCCCCGCGCGGTGGCGCTGGAGGTCGGGTTCGAGGTGGACCGGCACGACCGGACCGCCCTGGGATTCCTGGAGAGGGTCGTCGCCCACCGCCCCGGGCCGGCGGGGGAGGGGCCGATCGCCGGATGACACGCGGTGTCGTGGCGGGACATCCGCGCCTCCCCGGTGTGAGAGTGGTGCCATGGCCACACACAGTGAACTGCGCGATTTCTGGGAGCGCCGCCTCGAGGGCGACTGGACCGAGAGCGGTGTCGGCTACCGTGCCCTGGGGCGTCCCTTCAACACCTGGATGTACAAGGTCCGGGAGGAGGTGTTCCTGCGCCGGGTGGGGCGCCTGGGCCTCATCGACCCGAGCGTCCTGGACGTGGGCAGCGGCACCGGCTTCTACGTCCGGCTCTGGGACCGGCTGGGCGCCGCCGACGTCACCGGCTGCGACATGACCGACGCCGCCGTTGCGCGGCTGCGCGAGCGCTTCCCCGACCACCGGTTCGTCCGCCAGGACGCCTCCGACCTCGAGGCGTTCGAGGACGCCTCCTTCGACGCCGTGTCCTGCATGGACGTCCTCTTCCACATCACCGACGACGACCGCTACACCTCGGCGGTCGGCGAGTTCGCCCGGGTGCTGCGCCCCGGCGGGACGCTCGTCATCTCCGAGAACTGCCTCCAGCGCCCCGAGCAGCGCGGGGAGCACCAGGTCAACCGCACCCTGGAGTGGATCGCCGGGACCCTCGACAAGGCCGGGTTCGACCTGCGCCTGCGGGTGCCCATGCTGGTGCTCATGAACGCCCAGGTGGACGCGGCCGCGCCCTGGCGCAAGGCCTGGGGCGGGGCGCTGCGCGCCGCCACCCTCACCGCCCCCACCGGGTGGCTGGCCGGGGCCGCCCTCTACCCGCTGGAGCGCCGCCTGGTGCGCGAACGCAGGGAGAGCCCCACCACCGAGCTGCTGGTCTGCCGCCGGCGCGGCTGACACGAATCCGGACATGACGGGGTGTGCCGTCCCGGGAGGGTGGCCGCGCGTTACGGTGGGGGTCCACCTTGTGCCGGGAACGGCGGTCACGGGGACCGGACGCCCGGCGCGGCGGACGTCCTGCTCGGGAGGCGACTTTGCGACGCTCCACCATCAAGTCCGCGGTCAAATGGGGGCTGCTCGGCCTCCTGGCGACCCAGATCGCGGTGGCGGCGACGCTCATGGGCGTCAACCACTGGCGGCGGAAGGTGCGCCCGCACCGGGCGTACTTCCCGCGCACCGCCCCGGAGGCGCTCCCCGTCGGCGACACCACCGCCACGGTGTACACCTACGGCGAGGACCTGTACGAGGACATGCTCGCGGCGATCCGGGGGGCCCGGCGCCGGGTCCTCTTCGAGTCCTACATCGTCAAGGACGACCGGGCGGGGAACGAGTTCAAGCAGGCGCTCATCGACGCCGCGGAGCGCGGCGTCGAGGTGTACGTCATCTACGACGGGTTCGCGAACCTGGTGGTGCCCCGGTCGTTCTTCGACTTCCCGCCCGAGGTCCACGTGCTGCGCTACCCGGCGTTCCGGCCCGGGGTGCTGCTGTTCAACATCCGCAAGTCCGGCCGCGACCACCGCAAGATCCTCACCGTCGACGGGGAGATCGGGTTCGTCGGCGGCTACAACGTGGGCTCCCTGTACGCCACCGAGTGGCGCGACACCCACCTGCGGGTGGACGGCCCGGCGGTGTGGGAGCTGGAGAACGCGTTCGTCGACTTCTGGAACGCGAACCGGGGGGCGCGCCTGCCCGAACCCGGCATGCTGGGCGACCCGCAGTGGGACGCCCGGTTCCGGGTCCACCGCAACGTGCCCGAGCAGCTCATCTACCCGATCCGGGCGATGTTCCTGGAGGCCATCGACCGCGCCAAGGACCGGATCCTCATCACCCAGGCCTACTTCATCCCGGACCGGGAGCTGCAGCGGGCGCTGGTGGACGCGGCCGGGCGGGGGGTGGACGTCAACATCCTCATCCCGGAGAACTCCAACCACGTCCTGGCCGACTGGATGGCCCGCGGCCAGTACTCCGTGCTGCTGCGCGGCGGGGTGCGGCTGTGGCTGTACCAGGACGCCATGGTGCACGCCAAGACCGCGACGGTGGACGGGCGGTGGAGCACCATCGGCACCGCCAACGTCGACCGGCTGAGCCTGACCGGCAACTACGAGATCAACGCCGAGATCTTCGACGAGGGGGTGGCCCGGCACCTGGAGGACGTGTTCGCCAACGACCTCACCAACGCCCGGGAGCTCACCGAGCAGGAGTGGAGACGCCGGCCGTTCGCCGCGAAGTTCAGCGAGATCGTCCTCGCCCCCTGGCGGCCCTTCCTCTGAGGACGGGCGCCGGCGGATGCGTCACCGGCGGATGCCGACACCGGCGGGTGCGGGGGCGTTCGCGCTGGTAGGTTCGGTGCTTTCGGCACCCGGCTGGAAGGGCCCCGCGAACAATGGCGTTCGAGTTCGACTTCGACGACCCGTCCCTGAAGGCCGCGCTGGCCCTGCACGAGGACCAGGAGCGCCAGGGCCCCGGCTCGCGGGCCACCACGGAGCTGCTGCTGTCGCTGGCGGGCCCGCTCCCGGAGCACCCGCGGGTGCTGGACCTGGGCAGCGGGACCGGCGCGGCCTCCCTGGTGCTCGCCGAGCGCCTGCCCGGGGCGCGGATCACGGCGGTGGACATCTACCCGCCGTTCCTGCGCCGGCTGGAGGAGGCGGCAGCGGCGGCGGGCGCCGCCGACCGGATCACCGCCCGCCAGGGGTCCATGGAGTCGCTGGACGACCTGCCCGACGGGTCGGTGGACCTGGTGTGGAGCGAGGGCGCCGCCTACAACATCGGGTTCGGCGAGGCGCTGCGCTCCTGGCGGCGGCTGCTCTCGCCCGGGGGCGCCCTGGTGGTCACCGAGTGCGGGTGGACCACCGACGAGCCCTCCGCGGCGGCCCGGGCGTACTGGGACGCCGCGTACCCGCTGCACACCACCGCGGAGAACGTGGCGGCGGCGACGGCGGCCGGGTACACGGTACTGGCGACCTACCTGCTGCCCGACGCCGACTGGCTGGAGTCGTACTACGCGCCGCTGGAGGCCCGCGCCGCGCGGTCCGATCCCGGCGACGCGCACGCGGCGGCGGCCGCCGAGGACGTGCGCCGCGAGGCGGAGCTGTACCGGGCGCACGGCGGCGAGTACGGCTACGTCGGCTACGTGCTGCGCCCCCGCCGCCGGCCCTGACGCGGCGCCTGCGGGCGGGGAAGTCTCTGCCCGGCGGCCTGTCCTCCACGGCGCCCACGGGCGTCTGGGCGGCTGCTCAGCGGCGGCGCGAGCGGGGAAGCCTCCGTTCGGTGCGCGCGGGTCCCCCGTGGCGCCCACCGGCGTCCGGGCGGCCGCTCAGCGGCGGCGCGGGCGCTCGCCCGGGGGCGGGACCAGCTTGCTGGAGAAGAACGGGTCCGGGTCGGCCTTGCGCGGGCGCGGGCCGCCCCAGTGCTGCGGACCGGGGTGCGGGGTGCGGCGCAGGGCCCCGGCGATGGCCGACGGCGAGCCGCCGCGCCGGCTGGACCGGGTCTGCGACCTCGGCTCGTCGTCGTGGTCGTCGCGGCGCGCTCCGCCCGCATCCTTCATCCCGTGGCCCCCCGGATGGTGCTGCTGCTCCCGCAGCCATCATCGGTCGGTCACTCTGCGTTGTCATCACGACACGGCGTGCCGGGGAGAAGTCCGTGCCGTCACCTGGCGAACGGCCGACCGGGGCCGGGGCGCTCCGCCGCGGCGGGTCGGGTCCGGGCGGGCACGCGGCCGAAGTCCTCGTCTACGAGCCGGGAGGCCCGGCGGCGCAGGACCTGTTCCACCGGCGGGCGGGCCGGGCCCGCCGCCCGCGACAGGCGGTCGGCGGAGGCGGTGGCGTAGCGGTCCCCGGAGAGGAGCGGGAGCCCCTCCGGGGCGACCCCCGTCAGGGCCCGCGGCGGGCGGCGCACCAGGGCGACCGGGACGGACAGGCGCGGGCGCGCCACCCCCGGGAAGGACTGCCCGGAGGGTGCGACGGAAGGGGTTCGTGTCCAGTATCAGCCATTCCGCCACGCGTACCCCGTTCAATCAGGTACCGTCTGCCCCACTACTGTGCGTCCCGCTCAGCGCATGGCCCATCCCCCGCGGCCCCCGCTCTGCCGCTCCATACACGACCTGGAGCACGCCCATGTCCTACGGCGCCTATCCCCCTCCTCCCCCTCCCGTTCCGCCCAAGCCGGGCATGTCCACCGGCGCCAAGGTCGGTTTCGGCTGTCTCGGCTGCTTCGGCCTCTTTCTCTTCCTCGCGCTCCTGGGCGGCTGCATGTCGCTGCTGTCCGGCGACACCGCCGACACCTCCGCGCCGGCGGCCAGCTCTTCACCGGAAGAGCCCCCGGCCGAGGAGGCCGCCGCGGAGGAGGAGCCCGAACAGCCCGCCGAGGAGCCCGAGGAGGAGCCCGCGGTCACCATGACCGCCACCCACGGGGGCACCACCGGGGACACCCTGGACGACACCGTTTACACGGTGGTCAACGTCGAGATCGTCAACGACAGCGAGGACTCGATCGAGGTCAACCCCATCTACTTCTCCGCCGAGCTGGCCGACGGCACCGTGGTCAGCGACTGGTCGGACGCGATCTTCGCCGACCTGGACAACCCGCTGGACGCCGTCACCCTCCAGCCCGGGCAGAAGGCATCCGGCCAGATCGCCCTCGTCGGTGAGGTCGACGTGGCCGCCGTGACGATGGAAGAGCTGTTCGGCCTGGAGGACCCGGTCACCGCCACCGTCGAGTGACCCCCGCCCCCGCGGAGCCCCGGCCGTTCTCCGGTCGGGGCTCTCGTGTCGCCGGTGTCGTATGGCACGCGAGGGTCTTACGACATGAGGCGAACGATCGTGCAGGGCGATGAGGCGCGCACGCGCTTCCGCCATCTGCCCGACGAGGTGGAGGCCGACGGCTTCGTCGGGGCGCGCCGCTACGACACCCCGACCGGCGGGCCCGGGAACGCCGCGAGGGATCCGGCGCCGCACGGTGCCCACCGGCGGGATGGCGGCCACCCGCGCCGAGGCCGCCGAGTCCGGCGAGGCCCGCGCCCAGCGGGTCACTTCCACGGGCACACCGCGGCGGCCCTGCCGACGGAGCCGGGCGCGGACGCGCGCACCGTCCAGGAGAACCTCGGCCACTCCCGGATCGGCCGGACCAGGCGGTACATCCGCGCGTCCGGCGCGCTCGCCCGCGGCGGCATCGACCGGAGGGGGTCGGCACTGCTGGATGACGCGCAGAGACGTGTGGAGCCCCGGGGGTCGCGACCGGAATCGCGACCCACGGGGCTCTTCCCGCGTTGACTCTGCGATGTCCTCGCAGGTCACACCATGCGGCCCCAGCAGGATTCGAACCTGCGACACCCGCTTTAGGAGAGCGGTGCTCTATCCCCTGAGCTATGGAGCCATGCTTCGGTGGGCGGCCGACGCAGGTATGCGTTGCCCCGCCACCGGGCCAAGCCTAACCCAGGATGGGCGTACTCGGGGTGTCGAAGAGTGTCACGGCCCTCCGAGTGGGGGACTCTGCGTGCATGGCGGAGTACTCTGACCTACGATTGGTTGTCCTGGTGGCGGTGTGATGTTGTTCACGAGGGCTGTCTGGTTTGGTTCCGTTCCGTCCCCGCGCGGCGTGGTGCGGGCGGTTCGTGTGACCTACGGCACCGCAATGACCAGCGACGACATCGGCGGCCGAACGGTGCGCGCAGAACGGGGTGTTGTGCCCTCCCGGATTACGCGCGACTCGGCCGACCGTTCTCGCGTGACCGCAAGTGGACATGTAGTACGTTGCGTTGCGGCCACGGGTAGGCGTTCGAGGATTAGAAGCAGCCGGAGGAGCATTCGTGCCGTTCACCTCTGATTCGGCGCGGCGGGGACCCCGCGTATCGGAACCGGCGGATGGTGCGCCGTCCGCGGTCTCCCACCGCGGCTGGCACGCCGGGCTCGCCCGGGCCCTCACCCTGTTGCTGGTCACCGGTCTGATGGTGGTCCCGCCGCCGCCGGTGGCGATCGCGCCGGCCGCCGCCAGCCTGGAGGAGCTGCGCGAGCAGGCCGAGGCCGCCGCCGAGGAACTGGAAGACGCCACCGCCGAGTACACGGAGCGGCAGGAGGCGCTGGAGGAGGCCCAGGGCGAACTCGTGGAGACCATCCACGAGCTGCAGCAGACCGAGCTGGAGCTGGGCGAGATGCGCGAGCCGCTGGCGCAGCTGGCCAGCACCCTGTACCAGCAGCCCAGCGCCGGGCCCCTGGGCGTCCTGGTCGCCGGGGACCTCGACGAGGACCTGCAGACCCAGTCGTACGCGGCCAAGCTCTCGGAGAACAACGAGGTGCTCATCCAGGACGCCACCGACCTGCGCGACGAGCAGGTGGAGCTGGCCGGGCAGGCCCAGGAGCTGCAGACCACCACCCAGCTGGAGCAGGCGGCGCTGGGGGCCGAGGTGGAGCGGCTGCGCACGCGGTCGGAGGAGAGCACGCAGGCGCTCACCGACGAGCTGGAGGCGCGCGGCATCGACCCCGACTCCTACATGGCCGCCGCCAACTGCGACCCGAGCAAGGCCGAGCTGGCCAGCGGCTACCCCAACGGCCTGCTGCCGTCGGAGGCCCTGTGCGAGCTCTACGACGGCAAGTTCCTGCGCGCCGACGCCGCCGTGGACTTCCTCGAACTCAACGTGAAGTACATCGAGCGCTTCGGCGAGAACATGTGCATCAACAGCGCCTACCGCGACCTGCCCAACCAGCACCGCGTCTACGCCGAGCAGCCCCCCGGCTTCGCCGCGGTCCCGGGCACCAGCAACCACGGGCTGGGGCAGGCCATCGACCTGGGGTGCGGCATCCAGAACTTCCGCTCGGAGAGATGGAACTGGATGGAGACCAACGGAGCCGACCACGGCTGGATCCATCCGGCCTGGGCCAAGTCGAGCCCGTTCGAGCCCTGGCACTGGGAGTACACCCGCTGAGACGCGCTCCGCGGACCCGCCCCGGGCGGGGGCCGCGGGGATGGACCGGGGGCGGCCCGACGGGGCCGCCCCCGCGGCGTGTCAGACGGCGGTCTCCGGGACGACCTGGCTGGTGCAGGCCGGGCAGCGCTCGGCCTTCTTGTTGATCTCGGTGAAGCAGTGGGGGCACTCGCGGGTGGTGGCCTCCTCCGCCTTGACGTAGCGCTCCATCAGCTTGGCGACCGGCAGCACCACGAAGAAGTAGACGATCGACGCGGTGAGCAGGAACGAGATCGCCGCGTCGATGAACGCGCCGTACAGGAAGCGGCTGCCGTTGATCTCGAAGTAGAGGTCGCTGAAGGTGGGGATCCCGCCGAAGATGCCGATCAGCGGGGTGATGAACCCTTCCGTGAACGCGGTGACCAGGTTGGCGAAGACCGTGCCGATCACGACCGCCACCGCGAGCTGCACCAGGTTCCCCTGGAGCAGGAACTTCTTGAATCCATCCATGGCAAAAGCCCTACGTGTCTCGTTTGCTGTGCGGAACGCGCCCCCGCCGGGGGTCCGTGGCCGCACGCGCCGGGGGCACGGGACGAGGCGGGCGGGGCGCCCGGCCAGCTTTCACCACAAAAGGTCAGTGGTCAACTGCGGATGGTGATGGACGCAAGGTCAGCGGTCAGCCGCGGATGGTGATGGAAAGCCGGGAGTCGACGGCGTGCCCGGCCAGTTCCCTGGCCTCCTGTGGGCTGGCCGCGATGAGGATCAGTGCGCCGCCCTCGCCGCCGTGGTCGCTCTCGGACGGCACGGCCAGCACCGGGCGGCCCTCGACCACTTCCGCGGCCGGTCCGGCGCGGGCGGGGGCGAACTCGTCGCGGCCCCGCGCCGCCAGTACGTCCACCCGGTCGCCGGGGGAGAGCAGCGCCACCGCCCCGGGGTCGGCGACCCGCACGGGCACGGCGACCAGGCCGTCGCCGTAGGGCAGGGCGGGCGGGTCGGCCAGCCGGGCGTCGGTGACGACCTCCCCGCGGCGGACGGGGGCGTTGAGGGACCGGCCCGCGGTCGCGGCGTCCGGCTCCAGGGCGCCCCGCGGGGCGAGGGCCGTGGGCAGGGAGGCGGGCGCGAGGTCGCCGGCGGCCAGCGGCCCGGAGGCGTCCAGGTCCCGGGCGGCCACCAGGACCTCGACGGTGGCGGGCGGCGGTGGGCGCACCGCCAGGACGGCGGCGGTCAGCGCGGCGACGGTCAGCAGGGCGGCGAGGGTCCGCCGGTGCCGGTCCACGAAGCGGGTGAGCGCGCCGCGGTGCCGGTAGGGAGGGCGAGGGGGCTCGGTCATGCCCCCAAAATAAGTCCGCCGGACCCGCCCGGACGGGTTGTCCACAGGCCCTTTTCCGCCTCTTCCGGGCCCCTGCCACATCCCTGCCCCGCGCGCCCAGGGGCGGCCGGAGAAGGCCGGGTCGTTCCGCCAGGGCCCTGGAGCGATCCCGGCCGGTACGGGGTCGAAGCGGCCTCCGGAACCGCCCACGGCGTTCCCGGTAGCGGCTTCGGAGCGATTCCGGCAGGGGTGGGGGCGGAGGGGGCTTCGGAGCGGTCGGCCGACGCGGACCGCGGCGCGGTCACGGCCGAAGGAGGTTCGGAGGCGATCGGGGCCGGACGCACCGCGCGCCGCCGAGTCACTCGGCGGCGCGGAGGAGTTCGGTCAACGGCCGGCGACCTCAGCCGCCGGTCGCGGCGGTGGTCGCGGTGGCGGTGCTGCCGCTCGTGCTCTCGCTCTTGGCGGAGGAGGACGACGAGGAGGACTCCGAACCCGTGGACTCGGCCTTGCCGGAGGCGGGGGCGGTGGTGGCGCTGGAGCCGGTCAGGGAAGAGCTGTTGGAGGTCTTGCCGCTGTCGGTGCGGTAGAAGCCGGAGCCCTTGAAGACGATGCCCACGGCCGAGTAGACCTTGCGCAGTCGGCCCTCGCACTCGGGGCAGACGGTCAGGGCGTCGTCACTGAAGCTCTGCACGACCTCCATCTGGGCGCCGCACTCGGTGCACGCGTACTGGTACGTAGGCACTGTTCGGGTCCTCCTTGCTGGCACTCTCGCCCGTTGACTGCTAAATAGTACGCGCTCGACGACCGGGGACGTGACAGTGGGGACACCGGTCGCGGGCGTCGTCGCCGACCGGAGCGCGATCCTCCCTGTCAACGCCCTCCGGCGCCCGCTTAATCCCGCCGCCCGGCGGCGGCTACCGGCGGTCCGGCCACACGCCGGACCCGAACACGTGCAGGCCGCCGGGGGTCACCACCGCGTCCACCCGGAGGTCGTGCTCCTCGCGGGGCACCGCGTCCACGAACTCGCCGTCGTACACCACGGCGATCGCCGGGCAGTTCGGCCCGCGCAGCGACAGCGCCCGGTCGTAGCACCCGGCGCCCCGGCCCAGCCGCCCGCCGGAGCGGTCCACGGCCAGCGCCGGGCACACCACGGCGTCCGCGGTGGCCAGGGCCCCGGTCCCGTAGCGGCGCCCGGTGGGCTCCAGCAGCCCGTGCCCGGCGGGCTCCAGGCTCTGGGGGCCGTCGTAGGCCGCCCAGTCCAGGTTCCCGTCGGGCAGGAAGACCGGCAGCAGCACGTACGTGCCCCGCTTCCACAGCGCCGTGACGAGCCTGCGGGTGTCCGGCTCGGTGCCCACCGAGTAGTAGCAGGCCACGGTCCCGCTCATGGCCAGCCACGGCAGCGCGGTGAGGGTGTCGCGCACGGCCGACCCGGCGCGTTCGCGCTCCCCGGGGTCCATCGCCCGGCGCGCCGCCAGGACCTCCCGCCGCATGCGCCGCTTCTCCGACCGTGTCGTCTCGTCCATGCGGCCAGTCTGTCAGCGCGCCGCCGGTGAACGGCGGGTGGCTTTCGCCCTACCCGGACCCGAAACAACCGGAACTTCTCGACACCCGGAACACCGGGGTGCATCGTGGACGGCCGGAGACTGTCCTAGAGTGCCGACATGAATCCCAGCGACCTGCCAAACCCCGATCCCGCCCCCGTGACCAAGGCGGTCGTACCCGCGGCCGGTCTGGGGACCCGCTTCCTCCCGGCCACCAAGGCCACCCCCAAGGAGATGCTCCCGATCGTGGACAAGCCCGCGATCCAGTACGTCCTGGAGGAGGCGGTCGCCGCCGACCTGAACGACGTCCTCATGATCACGGGCCGCAACAAGCGCTCCATCGAGGACCACTTCGACCGGGCCTACGAGCTGGAGGAGGCGCTGGAGTCCAAGGGCGACGCCGAGCGGCTGCGCTCGGTCCGCGAGCCCAGCAACCTGGCGCAGGTCCACTACGTCCGCCAGGGGGAGCCGCGCGGCCTGGGGCACGCGGTGCTGTGCGCGGAGGCGCACGTGGGCGACAACCCGTTCGCGGTCCTGCTCGGCGACGACCTCATCGAGTCCGCCGAGCTGCTGCGCCGCATGATCGAGGTCCGCGCCAAGCACGGCGGCAGCGTGGTCGCGCTCATGGAGGTCGAGCCCGAGCAGGTCTCCCTCTACGGCTGCGCGGGCATCGAGGCCACCGACGAGGACGACGTCGTCGTGGTGACCGACCTTGTGGAGAAGCCCGCCCCGGAGCAGGCGCCCAGCCGCTGGGCGATCATCGGCCGCTACATCTGCGACCCGGCGGTCTTCCCGGTGCTGCACGAGACCCCGCCCGGCCGGGGCGGCGAGATCCAGCTCACCGACGCCCTGCGCGAGCTGGCCCGCCGCAAGCCCGAGGACGGCGGTGTGGTCCACGGCGTCCTGTTCCGCGGCCACCGCTACGACACCGGCAACAAGGCCGACTACATCCGCACCGTGGTGGACTTCGCCTGCCGCCGCCCGGACCTGGCCGACGAGCTGCTGCCGTGGCTGCGCGAGTTCGTCGACCGGCACGCCCCGGCGGACGGGCGGGGGAGCGGCTCCGGGGAGTGATCCCCCGGCGGTGCGGCGGGCGTGACGCACGGACCGGGGGCGGGTGACCGCCGGCCGGCCCGTGCCCGGCCACAATGGGCGTGGGCGCCCCCGGGCGCCCGCACCCTGGCCGCGAATCGGAGGAGCCCCCGTGAAGAGCGTCGAACAGCACATCGCCGACATCCTGGCCGTGGTGGACGACCCCCGGCCGGTCGAGGTCGACCTCTTCCAGGCGCACGGCACGGTCCTGGCCGGGACGGTCGCCTCCCCGGTCTCCCTGCCCGGCTTCGACAACTCCTCCATGGACGGCTACGCCGTGCAGGCCGCCGACCTGGCGGACGCCTCGCCCCAGGCCCCGGTCCTGCTCCCGGTGGTCGCCGACATCCCCGCGGGCGACCCGTCCCCGACGGCCATCCGCCCCGGCATGTGCGCCCGCATCATGACCGGCGCGCCCCTGCCGGTCGGCGCCGACGCGGTCGTCCCGGTGGAGTGGACCGACGGCGGCACCGCCCGGGCCGCCTTCTCCCGGCCGGTCCGGGAGGGCAACGCGATCCGCCGGGCGGGCGGCGACATCGAGGCCGGAACGGTGGTCCTGGAGCCCGGCGCGCGCATCGGCGCCGGGGAGATGGGCGTGCTGGCCGCCGTGGGCCGCCGCACCGTCCCGGTCTTCCCCCGCCCGCGCGTGGTGGTGCTCTCCACCGGGGAGGAGCTGGTGGAGCCCGGCCGCCCGCTGGGCCCCGGCCAGATCTGGGAGTCCAACAGCTTCATGGTGGCGGCCGCCGCCCGGGACGCGGGCTGCGAGGTGCACCGCCACGGGTTCGTCGGCGACGACCCGGCCAAGGTTTTGGACACCCTGGAGGGCCTCCTGGTCCGCGCCGACCTGCTCATCACCACCGGCGGGGTGAGCATGGGCGCCTACGACGTGGTCAAGGAGGTGCTCAGCGCCCAGGGCACCGTCGAGTTCTCCCAGGTGGCGATGCAGCCGGGCAAGCCCCAGGGGTTCGGCGTCATCGGCCCGGACCGCACCCCGATCATCACCCTGCCGGGCAACCCGGTGAGCGCGTTCGTCTCCTTCCAGGTGCTGGTCCTGCCGGTGCTGCGCCGCCTGCGCGGCCTGCCGCCGGCCTCGCTGGAGGGCGTCCGCGCCCGGCTGGCCGCGCCGGTCGCCTCGCCGCCCGGGCGCCGCTCCTACCTGCGCGCCGTGCTGGAGCCCGCCGTCCCGGGGCGGGAGGCCGCGGTGGCGCCGCTGACCCGGCAGGAGTCGCACCAGCTGACGGCGCTCACCACCACCAACGCGCTGATCGTTGTGCCCGAGGACGTCACGGAGCTGCCGTCGGGGGCGGCGGTGGAGGCCCTGGTCCTGCCCGAACCGGTCTGACCCCGCCGGGGTCCGGGGGGCGCCCGGTGCCCGTGTGCCGTACCTTCATGGAGGGCCCGACGGGCCCGGAGGGCCACGGACACGGAAGGACCGACGGACCATGAGCGACACCCCACGGGCGGACGGGAGTCCCGGCGGACTCACCCACCTGGACGCGTCGGGGGCGGCGCGCATGGTCGACGTCTCCGCCAAGGACGTGAGCGCCCGCACCGCCACCGCCACCGGCCGCGTACTGCTCAGCGCCGAGGCCGTCGCCGCGCTGCGCGGCGGCGGGGTGCCCAAGGGCGACGCCCTGGCGGTGGCGCGGATCGCCGGGATCCAGGGAGCCAAGCGCACCCCCGACCTGGTCCCGCTGTGCCACCCCATCGCCGTGCACGGCGTGGACGTGGAGCTGACCGTCGTCGACGAGGGCGTGGACATCCGGGCGACGGTGCGCACCGCGGACCGCACCGGGGTGGAGATGGAGGCGCTGACCAGCGTCATGACCGCCGCCCTGGGCCTGGTGGACATGGTCAAGGCCGTCGACCCCGAGGCCGAGGTCACCCGGGTCCGGGTGGAGGAGAAGACCGGCGGCAAGAAGGGCCACTGGAGGCGCGGTGAGTGACGCCCCCGCGCGGCGCGTGGCCGTGGTGACGGCGTCCAACCGGGCGGCGGCGGGGGTGTACCCCGACCGTTCCGGACCGGTGATCGCCGACCGTCTGCGGGCCCTGGGCTTCGAGCCGCTGGGCCCCTGGGTGGTGCCGGACGGCCCGCCGGTCGCCGAGGCCCTGGAGCGCGCGGTGGCCGAGGGGGCCGACGCGGTGCTGACCACCGGAGGCACCGGGGTCACCCCGCAGGACCTCACCCCCGAGGCGACCCGTTCCCTGCTCGCGTACGAGGTGCCCGGGATCGCCGAGGCGATCCGGTCCGCGGGACGGGAGAAGGGCGTACCCACCGCGATCCTCTCGCGCGGCCTGGCCGGGGTGATCGTGCGCGGCGACCGGCGGGTCCTGGTGGTGAACCTGCCCGGGTCGCGGGGCGGGGCGAGCGACGGAATGGACGTCCTGGAGCCGGTCCTGGGCCACGCCCTCGACCAGCTGCGTGGCACGGATCACCCGCGTTCCGAATGAACCGGACAATGACGGGAATCACATCTCGGGCATTCCGTTCAGAGAGAATTCCTTGACCTCGGCACTCCTTTCCGGTGCGGAACCAGTGCCATTAGGGACCATCCGTTTCCGGGGCCAGGGTGACTCCCGACACGCCGTGTCCGAGGAGTGGAATACTGGAGTACCCCGCCGGAGCCGGAACCGGCGGGTGCCGGCGAAGGGACGGTCGTGAATCGCAGACAAGGGTGGCCCGTCACCCTGCGGGAGGGTCCGGTCGAACTCCGGCCGCTCCGGCTCCGCGACGCCACCGCACTGCGTGACACCCGCGCCCGCAACGCCGAATGGCTGCGGCCCTGGGAGCCGACCTACCCGGAGATGCCGCTGCGCGGCACCGGGCTGTCCCCCTACGTCGCCATGATCCAGGCCATCCGGCGGGAGGCCCGCCAGGGCCTGTCCATGCCCTGGTCCGTGTACTACGGGGGCCGCTTCGTCGGGCAGCTGTCCGTCGGCGGCATCGTCTGGGGCTCGGCGCGGTCGGCGCAGGTGGGCTACTGGATCGACGGCGCCCACGCGGGCCGCGGGATCACCCCGACGGCCGTGGCGCTCGCGGTCGACCACGCCTTCTTCAAGGTCGGGCTGCACCGGGTCGAGGCCAACATCCGCCCCGAGAACCGGGCCAGCAGGCGCGTCGCGACCAAGCTCGGCTTCCGGGACGAGGGAGTGCGCAGACGCCAGCTCCACATCGACGGGGCCTGGCGGGACCACATCTGCTACGCGCTCACGGCCGAGGAGGTGCCGGACGGGCTGCTGCACCGGTGGCGCCTGGGCAGAGCCTCGGGGACTCCGCCGGAGTCCGATTCCGGTCCCGGTTCCCCATTGGGGCCACAGGACCCGAACGGCGGCGGAGATCCCCGCCACCCGGCGAGTCCGAGCCCCGGGCCGAACTGAACGTGGCACCATCACGGGTGTGACCGGAACTTAAACCTCTCTTTAACGACATTGATCAATTACTTTGCGTTGAAATGGCATTGCTCTGCGCAGTCACCCTCTGACCTGCGTCGACGCTCAGCCGTGCCGGACGACCGAAACTGAGGGTCCACAATCTTGCGACACTCCGGTCAGAATGTGGCGCATTTATGGACACGGGGTCGTACCGTGCGGAACATAGACGCATTGACGATGCGGGCAGCGCGCGGATATGCCCGGGAGACCTCCCGGACAGGTCCGAGGTCGGGAACCACGTCCCCGGGACGGACGTTCCCCTCCCCGGACGGACCGCGCGGGGCGGTGTCGACGAAGTGTCGGACAACGTTCAATGGCCGTCATCGTGAGGAGGGGTGATGAGCAGCTCTCCTCTGTACCTGGCCATCGTGGTCGTATGGCTCATCGTCCTCGTCCCGATGCTGCTGCGGAAGGACTCGGTGGACGCCGTCCCCGAGGAGCCGCGGCGCGAGGACGAGGACACCGGGACCGAGGCGGAGGCCGAGGTCCCCGAGGGCGAGGACGAGGACTACGAGGAGGAGGCGGCGACCGCCGCCGAGCCCGCGCCGCTCCCCGCCGTACGGGCGAACGAGCGCCGCTCCCGGGTCATCGCCCGGCGGCGCCGGCGCACCACCGTGCTGACCCTGCTCACCGCGGGCACGGCGATCGCCGTCGCCTTCGGGCTGGGTCCCTGGTGGGTGACGATCCCGCCGGTGCTCCTGCTGGGAGGACACCTGGTGCTGCTGCGCGAGGCCGCCAAGGCCGACGCCGAACAGCGGGCCGCGGTCCTGAGGGCGCGCCGCCGCGCGGCCCTGCGGGCCCGCAGGTTGGCCGAACGGCAGGAGCGCGAGGCCGAACGCGAGGCGGAGATCATCGCCCTGCGCGACCGCCGCAGCCAGGTCTACGACCAGTACGCCGACGCCCGCCTGCGGGCGGCCGGGGACTGACGCCCCGGGGGTGCTCCGGAACCGGTTCGGAGCATCCCCGGAAGCCTGCTAGGCTTAACTCGTCTTCAAGGGGCTATGGCGCAGTCCGGTAGCGCACCTCGTTCGCATCGAGGGGGTCTGGGGTTCAAATCCCCATAGCTCCACAGGACTCGGGACGACCCTGCTCGGCGGCCTTCGGCCGCCTCGCGGGGTCGTCCTTCGTGTTTACCGGGGGGAGACCCCCCGAACCCCCCGAGGTGACCCCCTGGGGCGGGGGTTGCGTGCCCGGATCCGCGGGTGGGGCGTTCTCTTGCATCGGCCACGGGCGGTGCCCGTGGGTGGTCTGAGAACTGCCTGTGGGGCGCGTGTGTCCTGAGGTTCCTGAGGCTGTCGACAGGGACCCGTGCCGGTTGTGGGGTGTGTTCGGGGTGACTCGGGGGCTGCTCTGCGGCAGGGCGTCTGTGCCGGGGCTGCGCGCGGGTTCTCTTGTGCGGGGTGTGGGCCGGGCCGGAGGGTGATCTGAGGGTGCTCCGGGCCGTGTGTGTCCGGGGGGCGCCCGCGCCGGGTGTGGCCGGGCCGAAGGGGCGATCTGGGGAAGCCCTGGGCCTTGTGTGCGCTGGGGCTCCCGCGCCGGGTGCGGTCGTGCCTGTGGGGTGGGCCGGGCCGGGGGAGGCTCGTGGGGCGCGTGTGCCCGGGCCCTTGTGCCGGGTGTGGTTGCGCCCGGGGGCGATTTGGAGAGGCTCCTGGGCGGTGTGTGCGCGGGGGTTCTCGCATGGTCGTGGCCGTGCTCGTGAGGGCTCGAACCTGGGAGGCTTCCTGTCGCGTGGCAGGGCCTCGGGGGTGGGCGGTTCTCGGGGTGGCCGGGGGCCGTGCGTGGCACGGCCCCCGGCGGGGCCGGTCGGATATCCCCTTCGGCGGGGTCTCGATTCCGGACCGGAGCCCCGAGTGTCACCGGCGAAGCGGCTATCCCCTGTGCGGGGGCCGGTACGGAGCCAGGATAGCCCTCAGGACGCGTACTGGGCGCGGACGGCGTAGATGGCAGCCTCGGTCCTGGAGTGGACCTGGAGCTTCTCCAGGATGTTGCGGACGTGGTTCTTCACGGTGTTCTCGGTGATGAACAGGCGCTCGCCGATCTCCCGGTTGTTGAGCGACCGGGCGACCAGCTTGAGGACCTCGGTCTCCCGGGGGGTGAGCTGGGGGATGGCCGCCGGCTCCGGCGTGCTCTCCTGCTTGGCCAGCTCGGCGAACTCGCCGATGAGGCGGGTGGCCATGGTCGGGTTGATGAAGGAGCGGCCGTCGGCGATGCTGCGCACCGCCCGGGGCAGGTCTGTGACGGCGATCTCCTTGAGCAGGTAGCCGCTGGCGCCGACCTTGAGCGCGTCGAAGAGGTCGGACTCCTCGTCGCTCATGGTCAGCATGATGAACTTGGTGTGCGGCACCGCCTCGCGGATGCGCGGGCAGGCCTCGATCCCGCGGGCGTGCGGCATCCACACGTCCATGAGGACCACGTCCGGGCGGGAGTCGGCGGCGAGCCGGACGGCCTCCTCGCCGTCCCCCGCCTCGCCGACCACGTCGATGTCGGCCTCCTCGTCCAGGACGGACACCAGGCCGCGCCGGAAGAAGGCGTGGTCGTCGACCACCATGACCCGGATGGTGCGGTCGGCGCCGTCGACGGGGACGCCGTCGGGCGAGCGGGTGTAGGGCGGCGGACTCGGGGGGTGCGGACTCACGACGGGTGCCTTCCTTGCACGTGGCGGCCGGGAGGGAGACTCCACGTCCCGCTCGGACCCCGTACGCCGGGGACTCGGGCGGGTCCCTCCTACTTTAGGCAGGCTTTCCGTGATCCGCGCGGACGATCCCGGAACTTACCCGGTGGTATGCGGCGCAGTACGCCAGAAAACGGGCGGACCGGCGATGCCGGGGAAGGGTGACGTGAGGCTTTCCCCTGAAAGTGACTGGCAATATACCGAGGTTTAGTGCGTCCATAACAGGGGACCGAAGTCCCGGGATTCCCCTGGGGTCCGAGAACCTCTGTCGCAAGGTGATCACGGAGAGTATCGGCCCTTCGGGGCGCCTTGCCCGGGCGCGGGATCGCCGTGTTCCGGGAGGTTTATCGGCGGGCTCCCGGTGTCCAGGGAAAAGACTCCGAATTTCGGGCTCCGGGGCGGCGGTGAATGGGAATGGGGTAATTCCCGCGAGGTCACTCTCGGTGAAGGGGGCTGGGGTCTTTTTGCCGTTGGCTGATCCTGTTTTTGCAGGTGGTCGGGGAGGGTGTGAACTGCGATCGCGAAGGCGGTGCCGCTGAACTGGGGTTCCGGAGGTACTCGCTCCGCTGATTCGTCACCCTTACGTCCCTTGTGTCCATATGTGTCATAAAAGGGTGAACATTCGGATGAGGGTCTTGTCGGGGGCGGGCGGGTGGTCCAAGGTGGTCCAGGGATGGGCTGAAAACGCACGAAAGGTACATGCCATGATCAAGCAGACCGCGCACGCCCAAGAGAGCGGTTGGGTTTGGCTGTAGGCGCGAGCAGCCCGAGGCCCGGTCGTTCGGCGACCGGGCCTTCTCACGTGGGGGGATTTGACACCGGCGGGCTCCGGGTAGGGGAGGGGCGAGAGTCCCCGGCCGCAGGCCGGACAGCGCCGACCTGAAGGGGCGGACCGTGTCCGACTCCCCCCAGCACCCCGGTGGCCACCAGTACCCGGAGGGCCCCGAGCCCGTCGGAGGGTACGAGCCGCCGCCCGAGCCTCCCCGTCCCCGCCCCGAGCCGCCCCCGCCGCCCCGGCCCGAACCGCGGCCCATGGCGGCCGAGCGCTTCCGCCGCACCACCCCGGCCCGGCTGCGCGACATCCCCGTCGAACGCGGTCACGGCTACTGGCGCCTGGCCACCGGGACGGTCCTGTACGTGATGGTCGTCGGCGGGATGGCCGACTACACCGAGCCCTCCGCGAGGATCGTCGCCCACCTGCTGTTCTGGGCGCTCATCGCGCTCGCCTTCGGTGTGACCGTCGCCCGCGAGCGCCGCAACGGCTGGTCGCCGGAGGCGCGCTGGCCCTGGGCGGCGGCCGCGATCGGCGGGGCGATGGCCGCGGAGGTGCTCGTGCTGGCCTTCGGCTCGCCCGCCGTCATCGTGGGCTCGCTGATCCTGCTGGGGCTGGGGCTGTTCGTCCTGATGCTGGCCGGCTGAGGCCGGTCAGGTCGCCTCGTCGTCGAAGGGGGGACGGCGGCCGTTGAGCCGGGCGGCCGGCTTGAGCTGCGGCTCGTCCTCGCCCTCCTCCCAGAAGTGCTTCTGCACGAACCGCTTGGGGTTGAGGTCCTGGACCTCGAAGTCCTTGAACTCCGGCCCCAGGCCCTCCTTGATGTCCTTGCTGGCGGAGTTCGCCATCGTGCGCAGCTGGCGCAGCACCCGGCCCACCTGCTGGGCGGCCTTGGGGAGCTGGTCGGGGCCGAAGATCAACAGCGCGAGCAGAAGGAGGACGACGAACTCTCCTCCGCTGATGTTGAACATGCGCGATCCTCGTTCTCGGGATACCGACCGGCTTCAAGCAGGTTAACCGGTATCGGTGCGCTTGGGTAACCGTGCCCGGATCACAACGCGGACACCCGTGGAACAGCCGGGACGCGGCCGGCCCCCGCCCCTGGGGAGGGGCGGGGGCCGGGAACGCCTGTGGAGGGAAACGCCCGCCTGGACGGTTCCGCCGGGCCGCCGGGACCCGCCACGATCTGTCTAGGCGATGGGGCGGACGTCCGCGGCCTGCGGGCCCTTGGGGCCCTGGATGACCTCGAACTCGACCCGCTGGTCCTCTTCCAGGTTCCGGAAGCCGGTCCCCGCGATCGCCGAGTAGTGCACGAACACGTCGGGCTGGCCGCCCTCGACGGCGATGAACCCGAAACCCTTTTCAGAGTTGAACCACTTCACGGTGCCCTGAGCCATGTGCTCTCCCTTGGGGACTACAACGGGGCCGCACCCTGCTGGCCCCGGGTCGCCGGGCGCCGAAGTGAAGAGAACGGTCCCCCGCAAAAGCGCCCACGTGAAGTTCCGCGAGGCGCCTCGGGCATCCATGGAAACTACAACAGCAACCAGTTGCAGACAGTACCAGGGAGGGGGGTCCCCTGCCGAGGCTTTCGGCAGGGGAATCCCCGTCGGCGGTCTGTCCTGTTTCGGCTACGCGAAAGCATTGATTTCTTTCGGTGCTGCCACTAATGGAGAACGCCCGGTCCTCCCGCACGGGTCACGCCAGCGCGTCGCGCCCGTAGATCCACACCCGGAACCACAGCCGCTCGTCCCACATCTCCTGGTCCAGCGGATAGGCGGCCAGCACCGGGTACAGGTAGGCGAAGTGCGCGATGATCAACAGCATCACCACGCCGAACACGATTCCGCCCAGTGCCCGCAGATACGGCGAGAACCGCGGGCTCTCCTCCCCGGCGCCCATCACCAGGCCCAGCATCAGCACGATCGCGAGCACCAGGAACGGCAGCATCGGCAGCGCGTAGAACAGGAACATGGGGCGGTCGGGGAACGCGAACCACGGCAGCCAGCCGGCGGCCACGCCCAGCAGCACGGCCCCGGCCCGCCAGTCGCGGAAGGTGACCCACCAGCCCACCAGCACGGTGAGGGCGAGGATGGACAGCCACCAGACGACCGGCGTCCCGATGGAGACGATCGAGGTCACGCAGTCGCCGCTCGGGCAGCCCACGGCCTCGCCGTTGTAGTGGAACATCACCGGCATCCGCATGATGATCCACTCCCACGGCTGGGAGATGTAGGTGTGGTCGCTGCTGAGGTTCTCGTGGAAGCCCATCATGCGCGTGTGGTAGTTCCACAGGCTCAGCAGGGCCTCCACCGGCGCGGCCAGGAAGCCGGGCAGGAAGTCGGGGGCCAGGCCGTCGGCGTAGTCCCGGTTGTACCCGCCCCGGGTGAACAGCCAGCCCGACCACGACACCAGGTAGACGATCCCCGCCACCATCACGGTCTGTACGAACGCCGGGATCGCGTCGAAGCCGAGCCACCGCAGGCCCGGGCGCTTCTGGCCGGCGCTGCTGCGCGCCCCGTAGTCCCACGCCACGGTGAGCAGGCCGAACGCGGCGATGAAGAACAGGGCCGACCACTTGGTCCCCACCGCGAGACCGAAGCACAGCCCGGCGGCCAGCCGCCACCAGCGCATCCCCAACCAGCCGACGGAGGCCGCGTCCACCCCGGCCTCGGCCAGCCGCACCAGGCGTTCCCGTGTCTTGTCCCGGTCGATCACCAGGCACGCGAACCCGGCCAGGATCCACAGGGTGAGGAAGATGTCGAGCATCGCGACGCGGCTCAGCGTGAAGTGCAGGCCGTCCAGCGCCAGGATCACGCCGGCGGTGCAGCCCAGCAGCACCGAGCGGGTCATCCTGGTGGCCACCCGGACCAGGATGAGGACCGAGGCGATGCCGGCCAGGACCGAGGCGAACCGCCAGGCCTCGGGGGTCATCGACTCGCCGAACGGCAGCGCCCCCCACAGCAGGTCGCCCAGCGCGATCATCCACTTGCCGACCGGCGGGTGGACGATGAAGTCGCCGCCGCCGGTGAAGATGTCCGCCGTCGCGCCGTCCTGGAGCAGGGCGTCGGCGTCGACGGGCTCCTCGACGGTCTCGTGTTCGTAGCCGTAGTTCAGGAGGCCGTAGGCGTCCTTGGCGTAGTACGTCTCGTCGAAGTAGATCCGGGGGGGTTCCCCGAAGCCGACGAACCGGAGGGCCCCGGCGAAGGCGGCGACGAGCACGGCCCCCAGCCAGGCGATCCACGCCGGGGTCGGGTCGGCGGGCAGGAACCTGGCACGCAGGGGCGAGGGGCGTGGGGGAGCGGGTGGGGTCGACTCGACCTCGGAGGAAAATGCGGTGGTGGTCATCTCGGCTCGTAGGTTGGGGTCGGAGAGGGTTGTGTCCCTTTGTGGACGGACCGTGAGACAGGTTTCGGGTGGCGTGATAGATGCCACCGTAGCGTGACAGGACGGGGATGACAGTGGTTGAGGGCGAAGCTAAGCGGAGGGTCGGAACCCTGACCCTGGCCGGGCTCCCCATCGGCAACCTCGAGGACGCGCCGCCCAGGCTGCTGCGCGTCCTGGAGGAGGCCCGGGTCATCGCCGCGGAGGACACCCGAAGGCTACGCCAGTTCGCCACCCGGGCCAGCGTGCGCCCCGGCGGTGCCGAGGGCGCCCGGGTCGTGTCCTACTACGACGCCAACGAGAGCCGCCGCACCGACGAGCTGCTCACCGACCTGCGCGAGGGCCGGGACGTCCTGGTCGTCACCGACGCGGGCATGCCCGGGGTGTCCGACCCGGGCTACCGGCTGGCCGCGGCCTGCGCGGCCGAGGGCATCCCGGTCACCGCCGTGCCCGGGCCGTCGGCGGTGACCACCGCGCTGGTGGTCTCCGGCCTGCCCACCGACCGGTTCTGCTTCGAGGGCTTCCCCCCGCGCAAGGGTCTGGCGGGGTACCTGGCGGAGCTCGCGGCCGAGCGGCGCACCATGGTGTTCTTCGAGAGCCCGCACCGGGTGGCCGCCACCCTGGCGGCGATGGCGGAGGCGTTCGGGCCGGACCGCCGCGCGGCGGTCTGCCGCGAGCTCACCAAGACCTACGAGGAGGTGCGCCGCGGCGGGCTGGCCGAGCTGGCCGACTGGGCGGCCCGGGGGGTCAGGGGCGAGATCTCCGTGGTGGTCGAGGGGGCCCGGCCCGCGGGCGGGGCGGCCGCCGACGGCGACCTGCTGGCGGCGGTGCACGCCCTAGAGGAGGAGGGCGTCCGCCGCAAGGACGCGATCGCCCGGGTGGCCAAGGAGACCGGTGTGCCCAAGCGCCGTGTCTACGATTTGGTGCACGGCGTCACAGGAGACGCCGAAGTCACAGGAGACACCGCGGGGTGAACGGGAACTTTTCCCTCCGGGAGGCGTCCAACCCGGCGGGACACCGTTCGCGATGAGAGGACAAGCATGCGCAGCCAGCTCTTCCAGCAGGCCCAGGAGATCAGTCAGCCCGGGATGCACCTCCAGAACCACAAGATGCTCCGGGTGGGCCTGAACGGGGAGATCTTCGCGCGCCAGGGCGCCATGATCGCCTACCAGGGCCAGGTGGACTTCGACTACCAGGGGGCGGGCGGCGTCGGCCGTTTCCTCAAGAAGGCGTTCACCGGCGAGGGCATGCCCCTGATGAAGGTGAGCGGCCGGGGCGACGTCTTCCTGGCCCGCGACGCCTGGGACGTCCACCTCATCGACCTGGAGGGCCACGACTCCATCACCGTCAACGGCGACAACGTGCTGGCCTTCGAGCCGGGCCTGGCCTGGGACATCAAGCGCGTCCAGGGCGCCGGGATGGCGGCCGGCGGGCTGTTCAACACCACGTTCACCGGCCAGGGGCGCATCGCCATCGCCTGCCACGGCACCCCGGTGCTGCTCAACATCGACCAGCCGACCTTCGTCGACACCGACGCCGCCGTCGCCTGGTCCAGCACCCTCCAGACCGGCGTGCGCCGCACCATGAAGGCCGGCGCGCTCATCGGCCGCGGCAGCGGCGAGGCGTTCCAGCTGTCGCTCCAGGGCCAGGGCTTCGTCCTGGTGCAGGCCTCCGAGGGCGCACCGGTCCCCGTCCAGGCGGGCTGAGCACCACACGGGGAGGGCCCCCGGGGACGTCGCGTCCCCGGGGGCCCTCCGCTGTTCCTCCCGCGAGCGGGGAGCGCTAGACGACGGCTCCGTCGTCGGCCTCGCGGGCCGCCTTGGCGGCGACGCGCTGCTTGGCCTTGCGCTCCTTGATGACGTGCGGAGGCGGGGTCTTGTCCCACTTCTGCAGCCACACGGCCAGCGGCACGGCGACGAACACCGTCGACGCCACGCCCGTGGTCAGACCGACCAGCATCGCGATGGAGAAGTCCTGGAGCGAGGACCCGCCGAGGAAGGTCAGGAAGCCCAGGATGATCCAGCCGCCGACGGTCGTGTTGACGGTACGGGGCAGGGTGTTGATGATCGCCCGGTTGGCGATGACCGTGAACGGGGACTTGTCGTCGCGGGCCCACTCGTCGCGGACGCGGTCGAACACCACGACCGTGTCGTTGACGGTGAAGCCGATGACGCTCAGGATCGCGGCGAGGAACACGCCGTCGATCGGCTTGCCCAGCCAGATGAACAGGCCGATCACCAGCAGCATGTTGAACGCCAGCGACAGCATCGTGGAGACGCCGAACGACCAGCGGAAGCGCCAGGCCAGGTAGATCATCTGGAGGGCCAGCGCCGCGCCCAGCGCGATCAGCGCCCGGTTGCGCAGCTCGTCGCCCATGCTCGGGCCGATGAGCTCGTCGCTCACCACCTCGACGCCGCCGGTCTCCTCCGCGAGCGCGTCGGTGATCGACGCCGCGTCGGTGTCGCTGAGCTCGCCGGTGCGGACGGAGATGTCGCCGTCGCCGGCCTCCTGCACCACGGCCGTGTCCGAGCCGGGGAAGCCCAGCCCGGAGACGAGCGCGCGGGCCTCGTCCACGCTCACCTGGCGGTCGCCGGTGATCTCGTACTCGAGGACCCGGCCGCCGGTGAACTCGACGCCCAGGTTGACGTTCTGCACCAGCGGGGCGACCAGGGCGACCACCACGAGCAGGCCCGCGGCGATGAGCCCCTTGGAGCGGTGCTTCATCAGGTCGGGGCTCTTCTCGACCAGCCAGGTGCGGACCGGGCCGATCCGGTCCAGGCCGCTGATGGCCGGGTGCTTGCGGATGACCGCGCGGCGCACGGCCCACTCCACGAACACGCGGGCGATGACCAGGGCCGAGAACATCGACACGAGGGTACCGATGCTCAGGGTGACGCCGAAGCCCTGGACGGTGCCCGAGGCCAGGAAGAACAGCAGGCCGGCGGCCAGCAGCGTGGTGACGTTGGTGTCGAGCACCGCGCTCCACGCCTTGCCGGTGCCCTCCACGAAGGACTTCTCCAGGCTCGGCGGCACGGCACGGCGCCGGCGGCGGGCCAGGGCGCCGCCGCCCTTGCCGTCGTCGTCGCCCTCCTTCATCCCGGACGCGCGGTTGGCCTGGTAGACGGCCTGCTGGCGCTGGTACTCCTCGCGGGCGCGCTCGAAGATCAGCACATTGGCGTCGATGGCCATACCGATCGCGAGCACGAAGCCCGCCAGGCCGGGCAGTGTGAGCGTCGCCCCCAGCGCCACCAGGGCGCCGTAGGCGATCAGGGTGTAGAACGCCAGGGCCAGCGACGCCAGGAAGCCGACCAGGCGGTAGACCAGCGTGATGTACAGGGCGGTGAAGGCGATGCCCAGGATCGCGGCGATCGCGCTGGCCTGGATGGCCTCGGCGCCCAGGGTCGGGCCGACCGTCTGGCGCTGGACCTCGGTCACCGGCAGCGGCAGCGAGCCGCCCTCGATGAGGACGGCCAGCTCGTTGGCGGACTCACGGGTGAAGGTGGGGCTGGTGATCGTGGTCTGGCCGCCGGACATGCCGACCTCGCAGCCGATCTCCGGGTTGACCTCCGGGGCGGAGATGATCTGGTTGTCCAGCACGATCGCCACCCGGCGGCGCGGGTCGCCCTGCGGGTAGCAGGCGGCGTCGGCGGTCAGCTGCTGCCACTGGTCGCGGCCCTCGCCGCGGAAGCCGACGTTGACCGTCCACTGGGCGCGGTTGACGCTGTCGAGCGCGGCCTCGGCGCTGGACACCCGGTCGCCCTTGATGACCGTCTCGCCGAGCTGGAGGTTGGTGCCGTCGGAGTCCGGGAGCGTCATGACGACGTCCTCGGGGTTCTCGGCGCTGGGGCCGGCCTGGCCGGGCTGCTGGCCCTGGCCGCCGCCCATGCCGTTGAGCAGCTCCTGGAGCTCCTCGTCGCTCATCTCCCCGGCGCCGCCGGCGCCCTCGCCGCCCTCTTCCGCGGGGGCCTCCTCGGCGGGGGCCTCCTCGGTGTCCTGCGGGGCGCGGGCCTCGTCGGCCTCGCCCTCGGGGGCGTTGGCGAAGTCGCCGGGCGCCTGGACGCCCTGGCCGCCGGCCTGGCCCACACCCAGCACCGGGTGGAAGGACAGCTGCGCGGTCTGGCCGACGATCTGGGCCGCCTCGGCGGGGTCCTGAACGCCGGGGAGCTCCACGATGATGCGGTTCTCACCGGAGCGGGACATGGTCGCCTCGGCCACACCGAGGCGGTCGATGCGCTGGCGCAGCACCTCGACGACCTGGTCGGTGTTCTCGGCGCTGGCCGGGGTGCCGTCGGGGCCGTCCTGGGTCTCCAGGACGATCTGTGTGCCGCCGCTCAGGTCGAGGCCCAGGCGGGGCGGGATGAACCAAGCCGCGCCGAAGGCGACGGCGATCACGAGCAGGGACACGAGGGCGCGCAACCAGCGCCCCCCCGTTCCCGTCGATGTCGATGTGGACGTGGCCAAGGGGTCGTTACCTCTCACTGCGAAAAAGCCGATGGAGATCCGGACGCGCTGCGGGCGCGGAGGCCGGGGGATGCGGCGTCCGGGGATGGGATCAGGACGGGAGCGCGGTGAGAGGCGGGGCCCGGGTGGGCGGCAGGTCCCGCGGGACGCCCTGTTCGGGCACCGGTTCGGCGCCCGGCGGGTCGGCGGGCCACCAGGGCTGATCCCAGGAGGCCAGGCTCAGGACGGGCACGGGCAGGACGTCGGGCAGGTCGCGCACCCCGGACCTGGTGTCACAGGTCGAGGGCGGAGGGCCGACGGTGACCCGGTGGTCGTCGTGCCCGGCCTGTTCCACCCGGTCGTGCCCGGGGTCGGCGTCCGCGGGGCGGGGGGCGCTGGCCACCCCGTAGGAGGGCAGCGCCGGCGGCACGGGCTCGCCCGCGCCGATCCCCGGCACCGAGAACACGACGAGCAGGGCCACCCCCGCGACCAGCGGGGCGGCCAGGGCCCGGCGGGCCCGGGCACGGGCACGGGTCAGGGCACGGGGAGCCGTGATGACCACCGCCTCAGGTCCGGGAGCGCCGCTGGGCGCCGAGTCGCATGCGTCACATTGCGCGCGTGTTCGTCCAGCAGAGCATACGGGTACCCGGGGTCCCCGGGGAATCTCCCGTCCCGGAGCGCGTACCCTCGGGGCCCGCTAATGGAGTGCGTGTCAGGGCGCCGTCGGCTTTAGGCTTAGGTCATGTCGTCGAATCGCCACATCCTGACCGCGGTCGCTTGGCCCTACACCAACGGACCGCGCCACATCGGCCACGTGTCCGGCTTCGGAGTCCCCTCCGACGTCTTCTCCCGCTTCCAGCGAATGTCGGGCAACAACGTGCTGATGGTCAGCGGCACCGACGAGCACGGCACCCCGATCCAGGTGCTGGCCGACCAGGAGGGCGTCACCGCCCGCGAGCTGGCCGACCACTACAACCGGGTGATCGCCGAGGACCTGGTGGCCCTGGGCCTGTCCTACGACCTGTTCACCCGGACCACCACCGGCAACCACTACTCCGTGGTGCAGAAGCTCTTCACCACGCTGTACGACAACGGCTACGTCTTCGCGCGCACCACCAAGGGCGCCATCTCCCCGTCCACGGGGCGCACCCTGCCGGACCGCTACATCGAGGGCACCTGCCCGATCTGCGGCTACGACGGCGCGCGCGGCGACCAGTGCGACAACTGCGGCAACCAGCTGGACCCGATCGACCTCATCTCGCCGCGCTCCAAGATCAACGGCGAGACCCCGGAGTTCGTGGACAGCGAGCACTTCATGCTCGACCTGCCCGCCTTCGCCGGCGTGCTCTCGGAGTGGCTCAAGGGCAAGGAGGGCCAGTGGCGCCCCAACGTCCTGAAGTTCTCCATGAACCTGCTGGACGACCTCCAGCCGCGCGCGGTCACCCGCGACCTGGACTGGGGCGTGCCGATCCCGCTGGACGGGTGGAGCGACAACGCCAACAAGCGGCTGTACGTGTGGTTCGACGCGGTCATCGGCTACCTGTCCGCGTCCATCGAGTGGGCCGAGCGCACCGGTGACCCCGAGGCGTGGCGCCGCTGGTGGCAGGGGGAGGACCCGGAGTCCTTCTACTTCATGGGCAAGGACAACATCGTCTTCCACTCGGTGATCTGGCCCGCCATCCTGCTGGGGGCGAGCGGCCGGGGCGACCGGGGCGGCGAGCCCGGCCCGCTGGGCGCGCTGAACGTGCCCACCGAGGTGGTCTCCAGCGAGTTCCTCACCATGGAGGGGCGCAAGTTCTCCTCCTCGCGCCGCGTGGTCATCTACGTGCGCGACTTCCTGGAGCGCTACTCCGCCGACGCGCTGCGGTACTACATCATGGCCGCCGGGCCCGAGACCCAGGACACCGACTTCACCTGGGCCGAGTTCGTGCGCCGCAACAACGACGAGCTGGTGGCGGCCTGGGGCAACCTGGTCAACCGCTCCATCTCCATGGCGGCCAAGAACCTCGGCGAGATCCCCGCGGCGGGCGATCTCACCGACGAGGACCGCCGCGTACTGGAGGCGTCCGCGGCCGCGTTCGGCACCGTCGGCGCCCGCCTGGAGCGCTCGCAGTTCAAGGCGGCGCTCCAGGAGGCGATGCGGACCGTCGCCGAGGCCAACAAGTACATCTCCGACCAGGCCCCGTGGGCGCTGAAGAAGACCGACCCGGAGCGGATGGCCACCGTGCTGCACGTGGCGCTCCAGCTGGTCCAGGACGCCAACACCCTGCTCACGCCGTTCCTGCCGCAGTCCGCCAACAAGGTGTACGCGATGCTGGGCGGCGAGGGCACCTGGACGGGCATGCCCCGCCTGGAGACCGGCCACGACACCATCGGCGGCTCGGCGGAGAAGGTCGACTACCCGGTCATCACCGGCGACTACGCCGACAACGCCGCCCGCTGGGAGTCGATCCCGATCGTGCCGGGCACCCCGCTGAGCCGCCCCGAGCCGCTGTTCGCCAAGCTCGACCCGTCCGTCGTGGACGAGGAGCTGGCCCGCCTGGAGGGCGGCGCCGCGTAGGACGCGCGGCCCGGGCCGGGCCCGGGGCACGACGCACAAGAGAACGAACAGGACACACCGCCGCGCCGACGGGTCACCCGTCGGCGCGGCTCGTCGCGGAGGGAAGAACATGGGCAAGCGGTCGGGGAAGGCCGTCGAGGCGCGCAACGCGCAGACGCCGCCTCCGGCGCCGGATCCGCTGCGGGTCCCGGTGGCCGACAGCCACACCCACATGGACATGCAGACCCCGGAGGTCGCCGAGATCATCGCCGCCGCCGAGGCGGTCGGGGTGACCCCGCTGCTCCAGGTGGGCGTCGACCTGCCGTCGTCGCGCTGGGCGGTGGACGTCGCGGCCGCCAACCCCGGGAAGGTGTGGGCGGCGGTCGCCCTGCACCCCAACGAGGCGCCGCGCGTCGTGCACGGGGACGGCGCGGACGGTGTGGAGGTGGACGACACCGACTGGGCGGGCAAGACCCGCGAGCCCGGCGGTTTCGAGGCCCTCCGCAAGCAGCTGGCCGAGATCGACGCCCTGGCCGCCCGGCCGCAGGTGGTGGCGGTCGGCGAGACCGGCATGGACACCTTCCGCACCGGCCCCGAGGGGGCGCGCGCCCAGGAGGAGTCGTTCCGCGGGCACATCGCCGTCGCCAAGCGGCACGGCAAGGCCCTGATGATCCACGACCGGGAGGCGCACGAGGACGTGTTCCGCGTGCTGGAGGAGGAGGGCGCCCCGCACACGGTG
The DNA here is from genome assembly GCF_019598965.1 of Nocardiopsis sp. MT53. Classification (NCBI taxonomy): domain Bacteria; kingdom Bacillati; phylum Actinomycetota; class Actinomycetes; order Streptosporangiales; family Nocardiopsidaceae; genus Nocardiopsis; species Nocardiopsis sp. MT53. Next base: position 3,076,745 of record NZ_CP080599.1, read on the forward strand.
GTGTTCCACTGCTTCTCCGGGGACGCGGCCATGGCCCGCCGCTGCGCGGACCTGGGCTACTTCATGAGCTTCGCGGGCAACGTGACGTTCGCCAGCGCGGAGCCTCTGCGCGAGGCCGCGCAGGCGGCCCCGGCGGAGCTGATGCTGGTGGAGACGGACGCGCCGTTCCTGACCCCCAAGCCGTACCGGGGCCGTCCCAACGCGCCCTACCTCATCCCGCACACGCTGCGGACGCTTGCACAGGTCAAGGACCTGGACGAGGACGAGCTCGCCGCGACCATCGCGGGCAACGCCAAGCGGGCGTTCGGGTTCTGAGCCCCCGGGCCCCGCGTGCGGGCGCCTCCCCCGAGGGGAGGCGCCCGCCGCCGTCAGCGCCCGCCCCGCTTGAGGCGGCCGCGCTCGCGGCCCTCCTTGGTGCGGGCCTTCCACACGCGGGTCTGCTCGGAGCGCAGCCGCGCGTCGCCCCGGGCCCGGTTGCGCTCCGACTCGCGGCGCAGCCGGTTCCACCGCTCCAGGCGGCTCAGGTCCAGTTCGCCCTCGTCGATGGCGGCGCGGACCGCGCACCCGGGCTCGGTCTCGTGGACGCAGTCCCGGAACCGGCACTGCTCGGCCAGCTCGGTGACGTCGGCGAAGGTCCGGTCCACGCCCTCGGCCTCGCCGGGGACGTCGATGCGGCGCACGCCGGGGATGTCCAGGACGACCGCCCCCCGGGGCAGGACCAGCAGCTGCCGGTGGGTGGTGGTGTGCCGCCCCCGCTTGTCGCCGCGGATCGCGCCGGTGTCCATGAGCTCCTGTCCGGCGACGGCGTTGACCAGGCTGGACTTGCCCGCGCCCGAGGTGCCCAGCAGCACCCAGGTGGAGCCGGGGGCCATCCGCTCGGCGAGGGCGTCCAGGCCCTGGCCGGTGTGCGCGCTGACCACGTGGACCTCGATCCCGGGGGAGACCGAGCGTACGAGCTCGACGACCTCGGGCAGCCGGTCCCCGGCCAGCTCGGCCTTGGTGACGGCGACGACCGGCTCGGCGCCGCCGGCCCAGACCAGGCTGAGGAACCGCTCCAGGCGGCCCACGTTGGGCCCCTGGTCGGCCGCCTCGCAGATGAGGACGCGGTCCACGTTGGCGGCGAGGACCTGGTCGTAGGAGTCCTTGGCGATGCCCTGGCGGACGAGTGTGCCGGAGCGCTCCAGCACGGCCTCCACCAGCCAGGCGTCACCCGAGCGGCGCAGGGCGACCCAGTCGCCGGTGCACGGGGCCAGGGTGGGGTCGGTCCGCGTGTCCTTGAGGACGGCGGGGGAGTGGTCGGCGGGGACCTCGTCCCCCGGGACGCGGACCACGGAGCCGCCGCGGCGGGCGGCGCTCACGCGCCCGGGCACCAAGAGGTGCTCCGAGCCGTGGGCAACGGAGTCGAAGGCGGCCGCGACGCGCGGGTTCCAGCCCAGCGCCGTCAGCGGATGCGGAGGTGTGTCGGTGACACGGGTGTTCACGGTACGGCTCTTTCTTTCGGGAAGAAGGCGAGCCGGGCACCCGGGAGTGGTCGGGTGCGCTCAGGGCTCGCGGAACGTCGGGAGGTGGGGCTCACAGGCAAGGACGGTCACAGGCATGGCGCGTCCTCCTCTCCGGGTCGTTCCGCGGCGGGCGCACGCGGACCCGACGAAACTACACTCGGCGGGCCCGCGGGGGCCAATGGTTTTCCGGCGGGGTCAGCGGCGGCGCGTCCACACGTCGTCGGCCGCGCGGCGCGGCTCGCCCGCCGCCGCCTGCGCGATGGGGCGGGCCGAGGCGTGGCGCGGGCTGTACCCGGCGTCGCCGGGGCGGACCACGTCGTCCGGGGGCGCGGCGGCGGCGTGCACGGGGCGCCGGCTGTAGTCGGTGCGCTCCTCCTCGACCCCCAGGAGGAGGAAGAGGCTGCAGACGAGCAGGAACACGAAGAGCACCACGATCATCGGCAGCAGCAGGTCGGGCACGGTGGAGCCCTCGGGGGCGCCGTAGCGGGTGAACTCGGGCGCCTCGTGGTGCACGCCCGCCATCCCGGTGTAGTGCATCGAGGTGACGGCCGCGCCCATCAGCACGGAGGCGCCGGCGTTGGCGCCCAGCCCCGTGACCCGGGTGGCGAACCACAGGGCGGCGGTGGCCGCGACGACGGCGATGGCACAGGACGCGGCCACGTACACGGGGTCCAGGTGCAGGTCGCCGTGGACGTTCATCGAGGCGACGCCGGTGTAGTGCATGGCGATCACGCCGATCCCCAGCAGCAGGCCGCTGAGCAGCAGCCAGGGGGTGCTCCGCCTGCGCAGGCTCAGCGCGAGCGCGCCGCCCATGACCACGATGGCGATGGCGCCGCTGAGGAGGGTGAGCAGCGTGTCGTAGCGGATGGCGGTGCCCGAGAGGCGGAAGCCCATCATCGCGATGAAGTGCATGGACCACACGGCCATGCCGCCCAGGGCCAGGGCGGCCAGGAACGTCCAGTGCCACCGGGCGAGCCCGGTGGCGCGGCGGGCCCGGTAGGCGAAGGAGAGCCCGAGGAAGGAGCCGATCACCGAGACGGTGAACGCGATGGCGGGGGTCAGCCAGTCCTGGCCGAAGACATCGTCGAACACGGAACTCCACTTTCCATGACCTAGGTCACATTGGGCGTGAGCTACGGATCATAAAGATGGAATTCATGAAAAGCCAGGGGATGTGCGGAATACACATCACCCGATGCGGAGTGTCACCGGCGTGGGTGTGTTTTCCCGCGCCCTGTTCCCGATGTCCGAATGCGGGTTATCGGGTGCGGTCCCGGTTCGGGTCGAAAACGTGACGGGGGGAGTACTCTCCGCTCGCGTCCTTCCGTTCCTGCGGGGCCGGGGCGGGCGCGGGGCGCCGGGGCGCGTCCTCCACGCCCAGCATGAGGAAGAGGCTGCACACCAGCAGGAGGACGAACAGGCCCACCACCAGCGGCAGCAGCAGGTCCGAGGAGGTGGCCCCGGCCGGGGTGGACAGGTGGTCCCCGGTGTGCACGGTGGCGCTCATCCCGAACATGCCGGTGTAGTGCATGCAAGAGACGGCGACGCCCATGAGCAGCGAGGCCACGGTGATGGCGGGCAGGCCCTCCACGCGCCGGGCGAACCACAGGGCGGCGGTCGCGGCGGCCAGGGCGATCACCGCGGCGGCGGCGACGAACACCGGGTCGTGGTGCAGGTCGCCGTTCATGTTCATCGAGGCCATGCCGATGTAGTGCATGGCGACGATCCCGGAACCGGCGATGGCGCCGCTGAGCAGCAGCCAGCCGGTGGTCCCGCGGCGGATGGTCAGGTACAGCGCCACGCCCATGACCAGGATGGCGATGGCGCCGCTGGCCAGGGTCAGGGCGGTGTCGTAGCGGATGGCGGTGCCCGTGACCCGGAAGCCCATCATCGCGATGAAGTGCATGGACCACACGGCGGTGCCGCCCAGGCAGACCGCGCTCATGGCCAGCCACTGCAGGCGGGCGAAGCGGCGGGTGGCGGCGCGCGACCGCGCGGCCGCCATCAGGCCGATGAAGGAGCCGACGACCGACACCGCGTAGGCGATCCCCGGAGTCCACGGTCCGTAGGTGAAGTGATCGACCACGCTGTTCCGTCCCGACTGTGCGATTTTCCCGGCTGGAAAAGCATAGAAAACGGATATGAAACAAGAAAGCCGGAAGTATTACGCTTCTCTGCTTTCGGGACCTTGGTCGCATGAGGGAACCGCGAGCCCGGCGGGGGTGTGACCAGCGGTGACCGTGACCTCCGTGACCGGTATCACCGGTTTCGGGTCAGGAGGCGTGCGGCGGACGGCGCAGCCCCTGGAAGGCGATGGTGGCGAGGGTGTCGGCCACCTCCTCCGCCGACAGCCCGCGGTCGGGCTTGTACCACTCCACGATCGAGTTGACCATGCCGAACAGCAGCCGTGCGGCCACCGCCGGGTCCACGTCGTCGCGGATGTCCCCGGCGACGATGCCCTCGCGCACCAGGTCGGCGACCAGGTGGTCGAACTCGCGCCGCCGCTCCAGGGCGTGCTTCTCCACCTCGGTGTTGCCGCGCACCCTCAGGAGGAGCGTGACGTGCGGGAGCAGCTCCACCAGCACGCGGACACTGCCGCGCAGGACGTGGTCGAGCCGGTCCACGGCCGGGCCGGTGACCGAGGCCTCCTCGCGGGTGACCGCGAACAGGGCGTCCATGGCCAGGTCCAGCGACCGGCGCAGCAGCTCGGTCTTGCTGGAGACGTGGTGGTAGATCGCGGACTTGGTGACGCCCAGGGCGCGCGCCAGGTCCTCCATGCTGGTCCCGTCGTAGCCGCGCTCGTTGAAGACGCGGGCCGCCACGTGCAGGACGGAGTCGGCGTCGTGTCCGGGGCGTCCGGAGCGGCGCCTCCCGGAGCGCGGGGGCGCGGACTCGCCAGGGCTGGTTCGGGGCACGGTTGTCGAATCTACCTCGTGTCGCCGGCCGGTCGCGTGCCGGTCGTCCGGTCATGGACCGCGTGTCGTGGCCGTCACACGAGGGGGTCGGTTACTGAACGATCGGTCGGTGGGAGTCTACGGCGGATCGGGGCGCATCGGTAGAGGTGAGGGGGTCGCGGCGGGCGGCGGCCGGTCCCCTTTCCCGGAAGGGGCGGGGCGGTGCGCGTGGGAACGGGGGCGGCGCGGGTGCGGGGTCGGCGTCAAGAATCCGTTAAGTGTCTTGTGTCCCTTTTGGGAGAAGCGTAGTTTTTGTTCGCTTTCTTTGACCGGAGGCGTGATCCGCCTCGAAGCGAAGAAGAACGAGACTCCCCATGGCCATTTCACGTCGTCACGCCCTGCGCGCCTCCCTGGTCGGCGGTGCGGGAGCCGCCCTGGCCGCCGCGGTTCCCTCGTCCGCGTTGGCCGACTCCGGAGCCCCCTTCGAGGGAGGGGCCGCCGACGCCCTGCGTCTGCTCAAGGAGGGCAACCGGCGCTGGCGCCGGTTCGCCTCCGTCCACCCCCACGAGGGGCGCCGCCGCCGGATCGAGGTCGCCCAGGGGCAGAGCCCCTTCGCCCTCGTCCTCGGCTGCGCCGACTCGCGGGTCGCACCGGAACTGGTCTTCGACCGGGGCCTGGGCGACCTGTTCACCGTCCGTTCCGCCGGCGAGGTCCTGGACTCCTCGGTGCTCGGCAGCATCGTCTACGCCGTCGAACACCTGGCGGTCCCGCTCATCGTCGTCCAGGGTCACTCCTCCTGCGGCGCGGTGGGCGCCGCGGTGGAGGCCCACCGCACCGGAGAGCTCCCGCACGGCCACGTCGGCTACCTCGTGGAGCAGATCCTGGAGGTCGTCGACTCCACCCCCGACGACGGGGGCGACTTCGTCGACGCCTGCGTGCGCGCCAACGCCCGGCACGTCGCCGGCCTGCTGCGCGCGGACCCGGAACTGGCGCCGTTCGTCGAGTCCGGGAGGCTGGACATCGTCGCGGCCCGCTACGACCTGGAGGGCTACGGCGTCGACTGGCTCTGACCCGGCCCGTCGATCCGGACGTCGGGTCCTAGGGCCCGAAGAACCCATAAGGCGGTAGAGGCGATCGCCCGTGATATCACGGGCGATCGCCGTTTTATTCATGCCGTTCATGTGTGAAATCGGGCATTCGTTCCCAGGGGTGGCACCGGGTTCCCGGCCTTCTTATCAGGCACGATTCCACGGATTTCTGAAAAGCCAGCGGAATCGACCGCATCACCCTATTGTCGTCCTTGTCCGTACAAGGGCGGCCCGCTGCCCCGTCCGCCGCGGACCGCCCGACCCGTCTCCACGGAGGACCGATGTGCGTGCGATCGACCGACAGATGAGGGACCTGCTCCGGACGCCCGGGGTGCGCAGTGTCCACCTCGTCGACTGGCGGAGCGGGCGGACCCTCGTCCACGTCGGAGACGAGGACCGCCCCGAGGACGTGGTGGCGATCCTGCGGGCCGTGCACGCGGGACCGCTGTGCGCGGGCCAGGACATGGAGGACGTCGTCGTCTCCGACGCCCGCCACCACGTCCTGGCCGCCGTCCTGGCGGCGTCCGCGGACCTGTGCCTGCGGGTGCGGGTGCGGGTGTCCCCGGACGGGGGGAGCCTCGGCTCCGCCCTGCGGGACCTGCGCCGCCTCGCCCGCACCGCCCGGCCGCCCGCGCCCCGCCGCGACCGGCCCCCGCTGCCGGACCCGGGCGGCCTCCCCCGGCCCCGGCAGGCCGTCCCCGTGGACCGCGGGGTCCTGGAGCGCGTCCTCGCCGCGCTGCGCACCCTGTCGGCGGACGGACCCGACCGGGCGGTGACCGCGTGACCGGTGGGGCCTCCCCGCGCCGCGCGGTCCACGGGCTGCGCCGCTGGATCGCCGAACGGGGACGGCAGCGCCGAACCGACCGAACCGACCACAGGAAAGAGAAGGACATGCCGAACATCGAATCCGGCCTCAAAGAGATGATGGAGATCGACGGGGCGGTGGGCGCCGCCGTCGTCGACTACGGCAGCGGGATGGCGCTGGGCACCCTCGCCTCCACCAACACGCTCGACCTCACCGTCGCCGCGGCGGGCAACACCGAGGTGGTCCGCGCCAAGATGCGCACCATGGACCAGCTCGGCCTCAACGACGCCATCGAGGACATCCTCATCACCCTGTCCGGGCAGTACCACGTCATCCGCCCGCTCGCCGGCCGCAAGGGGCAGGGGCTGTTCCTCTACCTGGCGCTGGACCGGACCCGGGGCAACCTCGCCCTGGCCCGGCACCGCCTCAGGAACATCGAGGAGACCCTGGAGGTCTGACGCCGGGCCGGGGCGGCCGTGCCCTCCGGTCCCGCGCGCCGCTCCGGCCCGGGCGATGGGGGACAATCGGGGAAGACCCCGCTCTCCCACAGCCGCCCCCTGCCCGAGGAGAACCGGCCATGTTCCGGATCGCCATCAGCCGCCTCGACGGCGCGCGCATCGTCCTGGAGCACCGGGAGACGGTGCTCTCCGTCGACGAGGCCGTCCGCGCCGTCCTGGCCCGCCTGCCCGCCGCCGACCCGGCGGCGTTCAGCGGCCGCGCGGTGCAGGACTCGGTCAACCGGGTCAACGACTTCCGGCGCGACGTCGTGGCCGACGGCCGCGGATACCGGGTGGTCATCGCCCCGATGATGTGATCCGCGGCCGCCGGCCCGGGGAGCAGGGCGTCAGTCGGAGCCGAACGCCGAGTCGAACGACGCCTGCGGCGGGTCGTAGGCGTGGGAGCGGACGAACTCCACCGCCTCGGCCGCGCCGACCAGCCGGTCCATCCCCGCGTCCTCCCATTCCACCGAGATCGGCCCGGTGTAGCCGATGGAGTTCAGGACGCGGAAGCAGTCCTCCCAGGGCACGTCGCCGTGGCCGGTGGACACGAAGTCCCAGCCGCGCCGCGGGTCGCCCCACGGCAGGTGCGAGCCCAGCCGCCCGTTGCGTCCGTTGCCGGTCCGCCTGCGGGTGTCCTTGCAGTCCACGTGGTAGATCCGGTCCCGGAAGTCCCACAGGAACCCCGCCGGGTCGATATCCTGCCACACCATGTGGCTGGGGTCCCAGTTCAGGCCGAACGCCTCCCGGTTCCCCACCGCCTCCAGCGCCGCCCGCGTCGACCAGTAGTCGTAGGCGATCTCGGAGGGGTGCACCTCGTGTGCGAACCGCACCCCCACCTCGTCGAACACGTCCAGGATCGGGTTCCACCGGTCGGCGAAGTCCCGGTACCCGGCCTCGATGACGTCCTCGCCCACCGGCGGGAACATCGCCACGTACTTCCAGATCGCCGACCCCGTGAAGCCCACCACCGTGGACACCCCGAGCCGGGCGGCGGCCCGCGCGGTCGTCTTCATCTCCTCGGCGGCGCGCCTCCGCACGCCCTCGGGGTCGCCGTCGCCCCACACCCGGGACGGCAGGATGTCCTTGTGCCGCCGGTCGATGGGGTCGTCGCAGACCGCCTGGCCGAGCAGGTGGTTGGAGATCGCCCACAGCCCCAGGCCGTGCCGCTCGAGGGTGTCGAGGCGGTCGCGCACGTAGTCGTCGTCGGCGGCGGCGCGGGTGACGTCGAGGTGGTCGCCCCAACAGGCCAGTTCCAGCCCGTCGTAGCCCCAGGAGGACGCCAGGGAGCAGATCTCCTCGAAGGGCAGGTCGGCCCACTGCCCGGTGAAGAGGGTGACCGGTCGTGTCATGGTCGGGCCTTTCGTCGGTGGGCCCCGGCTCGGGGCCGGGGCCGGTGTTCGTTCGTCAGTGGTGGTTCTCTTGCCCGACCCGGGTCCCGGCGGTGCCGTCGGGCTCCAGCGCCCCCAGGTCGGGGGAGGCGGGCAGGTGGACGTGGACGTGGCCCAGCCCGGCGGCGACCGCGGCCTCGTCCAGGTGCGAGGCCGCGGCCGACCAGCCGACGACGGCCTCGTTGCGCACGTCCATCGCCACGTGCAGCAGGTCCATGCGCAGGTCCTCGTCCTCCACCAGCGCGGCCTTGGAGTAGGTGTCGGCGGCCACGACCAGCAGCGACGCCGACGAGATCAGGCCGGTGCGGACCGGGTCCGCGCCTTCCCGCACGGCCAGGCCGGTGGCGGCCTCGTGGGCGGCGGTCCGCCAGCCGTGCACGGTCGCGGCGTCCACCACGTCGAGCGGCGGGTGGGAGCCGTCGGTGGGCAGCCACTCCTCCATCTCCTCGACGACCGGGGACAGGGTCTCCCCGGCGGCGGTCGCGTCCTCGGCGAGCGCGGCCACGGCGTCGGCGTCGGCGCCGCCGGGTTCCTCGCGTCCGCCGGACAGGACGAGCGCGGCGATCAGCGCCATCACGACGGCCATCGCGCCGATGGTGAGCCACCAGGTCAGCGGAGTGGTGCGGGAGGGTTCGGGCAGGTCCTCCGGGGGCTGCGGTCCGGAGTCCTCCAGGGTCGGGGGGTTGGGGTGGTCGGCGGGCATGGTGACGTCTCCTAGCGGGTGGGAGTCACCCTGCTCCCGGCGGCGCTCTCCGGCCAGCGCGGCACCGAGCGGGGTGGTGGTGTGCCGTGCCGGACGCGTCGCCCGCCCGCCCGCTGTGCGTGCACGGCCGGGTGCGGACCGCGCCCCGGGTCCCACCACTCCTCACCTTCCACTCGGGAGGGACCTCAGGAACGCCAGCCCGTCGACGGCGATCGCGTCCTGTGTCGCCGCCAGCGGCCGCCAGATGGAGGCCGCGGTGGCGATGGTGGCATTCTCCGCGGTGAAGGATTCGATGACCAGGGGGCCTGTGTACCGGATCGTGTCCAGTGAGGCGGCGATCCCGGGCCAGTCCAGGTGGTCGGCCCCGGGGGCGCCCCGGTCGTTCGCGCATACCTGCACGTGGGCGACCCGGTCGCCGGCCCGCAGGATCGCCGCCGGGACGTCCCGCTCCTCGATGTTCATGTGGTACACGTCCAGGGCCAGGCCGCAGTGCTCCGACGGCAGGTCCGCGAGCAGCTCCAGGCCCTGGTCGACGGTGTTGAGGACGCTCGTCTCGTAGCGGTTGAGGGGCTCCACCGCCAGCCGGACGCCCGCCTGCGCGGCGTGCTCCACGACCGGGGCCAGGGCCTCGGTCAGCTCGGCCGCGAGGGACGCCCGCTCCGCGGGGGACATCCGCCAGGTGCGGCCCACCGACGCGTAGGCGGGGCCGGCGGCGACGGGCGACCCGACCGCCGCCGCCGCGTCCACGACCCGGCGCAGGTAGTCCTGTGTCGTCCGCCGGGTGCCCGGGTCGGTCGCGACCAGCTCCCGACCCGGGCCCATGACCAGTACGACGCGGGGCTCCAGACCCAGCCCGCTCACCAGGTCCCGCGCGCGGCCGGGGTCCCAGTCGCCGACGTCCTCCACGGGCAGTTCGATCACGTCGAACCCCCAGTCCGCCACCCGTGGGGCGATCACTTCCAGATCGGCCCCGGTCAGCGGTGACGTCCACACCCAGGTGTTGACCCCCAGCGCGCGCATCCGCCCCTCCTCCTACCGGTCGGTCCAGGCCTCGGGGAACCCGGGCAGGTCCTCCCCGCCGAACTTGGCGTAGTGCAGCGACGGCATGTCGGCGTTGCGGTCCAGGTAGTCCTGGAGCTCGCCCTGGCGGATGGGCTCCTGCGGCAGGATCCACTCGGAGGGCACCTCCTCGCCGCCCAGGATCATGGCGGCGGCCAGCACCGGGGTGCGCCACTGGAAGTTGGAGTACACCGGCGCGATCGCGGTCAGCCCCTCCTCGTCCCACTTGCGCATGAAGCTCAGCTCGTCCTCACCGGAGATCACCGGGTAGGGCTGGCCGGCGTCCTCGAACGCCTCCAGGGCGGCCACGGCGCCGTCGCCGGCGTCCATCCAGATGCCGTCGACCTCGCCGCGCTGCAGGTGCTGGGAGACCAGGTCCTTGATCTTGGCGCCGTCGCCCTCGGTGAACTCGAAGCCGAGCACCTCCAGCTCGCTCTCGCCGAAGATCTGCTGGGCGGCCGCCCAGCGGTGCTCCAGCACGTCCACACCCGGCAGGATGCGCAGTGCCAGCACTCGGGAGCCCGGCTCCAGGTTCTCCACCAGGAACTCGGCGGCGTCGGCGCCGTAGGCGTAGCCGCCGATCGGGTGGATGAAGGTCACCATGCAGTCGGTGTTGACGCCGCGGTCGAACACGATGACCGGGACGCCGCTCTCGCACGCGGTCTCCACCGCCGGAGTCAGCGTGGCCGTGGTGGACGGCGAGATGATGATGGCGTCGCAGTCGCCCGAGTCCACGAAGGCCTGGATGTCGGAGATCTGCTGGTTGTCGTCGTCGGCGGCGTCCGACACCCGGAACTCGCCGATCCGGCCCTCCTCCTGGAGCGCCTCCACCTGCTGCTCCATGGTGATGAAGCCGGTGACGCGCCAGGGGTTGGAGACCGAGGCGTTGGAGAAGCAGACGGTGGCGTCCTCGGGGGAGTCGTGGACGAACTCCGAGGTGTCCGTCCACTCCGGCTCGATCGCCTGGAGCCAGGGCTCGTCGGGCGAGCCCTCCGGCGTGATCTCCCGCTGGGCGAGCTGGGCCTCGTACTCGGCCTCGTCGAACCACTCGGCGTCCGGCGTCATCCCGGCGCCGCCCTCACCTCCCGGCGCGGCCTCGTCGGGCGCGTCGGTGGTACACGCCGAGAGCATCAGTGTCAGGCCGGCGGTGCCGGCGAGCAGCATGCGTGAGATGCGCATGGTTACCTCCTGGGGGTCCCGGGCTCGCGCTCGGGTTCGTGGTCCGGTCGCCGGCGCGGGCGCCCCGGCGGTCGCAGATCGCCCCGGCGGGCGGCGTAGGCCACCGCGGCGATGATGATGAGCCCCTGCACCGAAGGCTGGATGGTCGAGGGCAGGTAGAGCTGGTTGAAGAGGGTGAACAGGGCTTCGACGGTGAGGGCGCCCAGGGCGGCGGCCACGACCGTCCCGCGGCCGCCGCCCAGGACCACTCCGCCCAGCACCACGGCGGTGATGGCGGTGAACTCCAGCCCCTGGCCGACCTGCGCGGTGACCCCGGCGAACCCGCCGATGAGGATCGCCGCGACGGTCGCCATGAGGGTGGAGCCGACGAAGGCCAGGGTGCGCACCCGCTGCACCCGCACCCCGGCGTAGGCGGCGGCGACGTCGTTGTCGCCGGTCGCCATCAGGGAGCGGCCGAACGGGGAGCGCATGAGGAGCACGGCGCAGACGGTCAGCGCCAGGGCGATGAGCACCGCCCAGGGCAGCTGCCCCAGGAACGGCACGCCCTCGATCCCGCCCCGGCCGGGGACGCGGAACGCCTCCGACAGGGAGCCGGTGGGCGCGCCCCCGGTCCAGAACCGGACCGCGCCGAACAGGACGAGCATCATGCCCAGGGTGGCGATGATCGACGGCACCTTGAGGAGCGTCGTGACCAGCCCGTTGACCAGGCCCACCAACAGGCCGAAGGCGAGCATGAGGCCGATGACGGGCAGGGTCATGCCCTCCTCGCCGTCGATGAGCCGGGCCGCGATGACCACCTGGGCGCCGACCAGGGAACCGACCGACAGGTCGAACTCCCCGGACACGATGACCAGGTACTGGCCCACGGCCAGGATGACGAGCGGCGCCGCCTTCTTGGCGAAGGCCATGAGCGGCGGGCCCTCGAAGAAGGACGGGTTCCGGGTGGCGATGACCACGAAGATCAGCACCAGGATCAGGAGCACCGTGGCGGTGCCGCCCCGTCCCAGCGAGGACAGCAGGGCGAGGGGGGCGGAGCGCCGGGCGGGCGTCTCGGTCATCGTCCGCCTCCTTCGGTGCCGGAGGTGACGGGGGCCGGGGCGCCGCCCGGATCGGGCGGGGGAGCGGGTGGCGGCGGACCGCCGGAGGGGAAGCGCACCCGCACCGCGGACCGGGACAGCCGGCCGCGGGCGTAGATGGCGACGGCGGTGATGACGATGACGCCGCGCAGCACGTCCTTGACGAACGGGTCCACCGCCAGCACGTTGAACACGGTGTCGAGGGTGGCCAGGATGAACACCCCGGCGATGGTCCCGGCCACGCCGCCGCGCCCGCCCAGCAGGTAGGTCCCGCCGAGCACCACCGCGGCGATGGCCTCCAGTTCGTAGCCGTTGTTGTAGACCAGGGCGCTGCCGGTGCCGAAGCGCGAGGCCAGCAGCAGCCCGGCCATCCCGGCGGTCACCGAGCACAGGACGTGCGCGGTGATGACGGGGATCCGGTCGCGGACACCGGACAGGCGCGCCACCTCGGCATCGCCGCCCACCGCGTACATGTGGTAGCCGGTGCGGGTGCGGTGCAGGAACACCACCGCCGCCGCGGCCAGGGCCAGCATGACCAGGGTGGACACCGGGAACACCCCGATGCGGGTGTAGCCGAAGGCCTGGAAGGTGGCGGGGATCGCCCCCGCCGGGCCCTGGAAGTTGGTGTCCAGGTACCCCTTGATGATGAGCCCGGTGCCCAGGGTGGCGATGAACGGGTTGACCCGCAGCCACGTCACGATGGTGCCGTTGGCCAGGCCGATCAGCGCCGCCAGGCCCAGGGTGGCGGCGATGCCCAGGGGGACGCGGGCCGGGTCGCCCGCCATGACGGTGGCCGCGACCACGGTGGACAGGGCCGCCACGTACCCGACCGACAGGTCCAGGGAGCGGCACAGGATGACCAGGGTCTGGCCGATGGCGAGGAACCCGAGCAGGCTGCTGCGGGTGAACAGGTCCACGGTGTTGGCCGTGGTGAAGAGGTTCTCGCCCCGGGACGCGACGTAGAGGGTGCTGAGCACCAGCAGCAGGACCAGGGCCAGGTAGACCAGGCCGGTGGTGCCGGTGCGGGCCCACAGGGCGCGGACCGCGGACTGCGGGGAGGCGGGGGGAGCGCTCACGGTGCGGCCTCCTCGTGGCTGTGGTCGTCGGGGTGTCCGGCCGCCGCTGCGGTGATCCGCGGGTCCTCGACCCCGGGGCCGGCGGGTTCGGCGGCGGAGCCGGTGGCCAGCGCCATGACCTCCTCCTCGCCGGAGCCGCCGGGCAGCCCGCCCGCCACCCGGCCGTCGGCCAGGACGACGAGGCGGTCCGACATCCCGATCAGCTCGGGCAGCTCCGAGGAGATGAGGACGATCGCCACGCCCTGCGCCGCCAGCTCCCGCATCAGCCGGTAGACGGCCTGCTTGGCGCCGACGTCGATGCCCCGCGTGGGCTCGTCCAGCACCATCACGCCGGGCTCGGTCGCCAGCCACTTGGCCAGCACGACCTTCTGCTGGTTGCCGCCGGAGAGGTAGCGGACCTCCTGGGTGTTGCCGCCGCGCGCCACCAGCTCCAGGGAGGAGAGCACCCCCGGCAGGCGGGCGGCTCGGGCGCCCGAGCCGAACGGCCACACCGCGTCCAGGACCAGCCGGGCGTTGGCCAGGACCGACTGGTTCAGGGCCAGGCCCTGGGTCTTGCGGTCCTCGCTCACCAGCACCAGGCCCGCCCGGATCGCGGTCCGCGGCGAGCGCGGGTCCACCCGGCGCCCGTCCACGCGGACCTCGCCCCGGGTGAAGCGCTCGATCCCGAACAGGGCGTGCGCGATCTCGGTGCGCCCGCTGCCCTGGAGCCCGGCCAGGCCCACGATCTCGCCGCCGCGCACCTGGAAGGAGATGCCGTCCAGCTGGGTGTTGCCGCCGCCGGACACCTCCAGGCGCACGTCGCCGTGGCGGTCCCCGGACGGTTCCAGGTGCTCGGGGAAGACCGCCGACACCGGACGGCCCACCATCATGCGGACCAGGTCGGCCGGGCGAGTCCCGGCGGCGTCCACGGTGTCGACGAGGCGACCGTCCTTCAGGACGGTGATCCGGGTCGCCAGGTCGAAGATCTCCCGCATGCGGTGGGAGACGTACAGCACCGCCACACCGCGTTCGAGCAGGCGGGCGATGATCCGGTAGAGCACCTCCACCTCGCTCTCGGCCAGCGCGGCGGTCGGCTCGTCCATGGAGATGACGCGGGCGTCGTGCGAGAGCGCCTTGACGATCTCCACCACCTGCTGCTGGGCCACCGACAGGGACCGGACCCGGGCCCAGGGCTCGATGCCCTCCAGGTCCAGGTCGGCGAGCAGGGCGGCGGTGGCGCGTTCCATGGCGCGGGCGTCCACGGCGCCGAACCGGCCCCGGATCTCCCGGCCCAGGAACACGTTCTCGGCGACGGTGCGCTCCGGGAGCAGGTTGAACTCCTGGAACACCGTGGCCACGCCGGCCCGCTGCGCCTGGACCGGGTGCTCGAAGGAGACGGGGCGGCCGTCCAGTTCGACGGTGCCCCCGTCGGCCGGGTGGACCCCGGCCAGGACCTTCATCAGGGTCGACTTCCCGGCGCCGTTCTCGCCCACCAGGGCGTGCACCTGCCCCGGGTACAGCTCCAGGTCGACGCCGTGCAGGACGCGGACGCCCAAGAACGACTTGGTGATGCCGCTCATGCGGACCACCGGCTCTGCGGGGGGTGCGGTGCTCATCCCCGGTCCACCTCGGTGACGTCGACCCAGCGGCGCTCGCGGGCCGAGAGCAGCACGGCCTCGGCGATGACCGCCGCGCGCAGCCCGTCGGCGAAGACCGGCAGGCCCTCGGGGGAGCCCCCGGCGACGGCGTCGGCGGTGTCGGCGACCAGGGCGTTGAAGCAGTCCTGGTAGCCCTGCGGGTGGCCGACGGGGACGGCGGTGAGCCGGGCGGCGTCGGCGCTCAGGTCCGGGTCGTCCCGGGAGATGATCCCGGTGCGCCCGCGCCCGCCCGCCCACAGGGTCTCGGGGCGCTCCTGGTCGAAGCGCAGCGAGCCCTCGGTGCCGGAGACCTCCAGCACCAGGCTGTTCTTGCGGCCGGGGGAGACCTGGCTGATGACCGCGCCGCCCACGGCCCCGCCGGCGGTCGCGAACTGGAGGGTGACCAGGTCCTCGGTGTCCACCGGCCGCCCGTCGCGGACGTCGTTGAGCCGGCCGGTCTGGGCGCTGACGGAGGCGATCCGGTCGCCGGTGACGAACTCGAGCATGTCGCACCAGTGCGAGCCGATGTCCCCGAACGCCCGGGTGGGGCCGCCGAGCCGCGGGTCCACCCGCCAGTTGTCCTCCTGCGGGTACAGCAGCCAGTCCTGGAGGTAGCCGCCGTGGGCCAGGCCGACCCTGCCGACGGCGCCCGCGGCGACCAGCGCCCGGGCCTCGCGGACCATGGGGTGGAAGCGGTAGGCGAAGGGGACGACGGCGACCAGCCCGGCGTCCGCGGCGGCCGCGGTCATCTCCGCGGCGGTCGCGGCGTCGGTGGCCAGGGGCTTCTCGCACACCACGTGTTTGCCGGCGGCCAGGGCCGCCAGGGTCAGGGGTGCGTGGAGGTGGTTGGGGACGCACACGTGCACCACGTCCACGTCGTCGCCGCGGATCAGGTCCAGGGCGTCGGCGTGGGCGCGGCCGACGCCGTTGGCGGAGCGGAAGGCCTCGGCCTTCGCGGGGGAGGAGCCCGCCACTCCGACGACCGCGCCCCCGTTGGCGCGGACGGCGTGGCTGTGGACCCGGCCCATGAACCCGGTGCCGATCACGGCGGCCCGGTAGGCGTTGGGCGGGGCCTCCCCGACACCGGACCCGCTGCCGATGCTTGTGACCTTACTCACTGACATGCTCGCACCGTACGCCGGACTTCTGTCGACGGTCAAGCATAAGTTGAGAAACGTGACCGCAATAGGTCCTTTCGAGGCGGTCAATAGATCCTGTGCTTGACTTGTCCCATGACGGAAGATGCGCTGACCGGCCCGCCGGCCCACGGACTCCGGGCCGCTCCCACCACGACCGCGCCCGGGGCGGGGACCCTGCTCCGGCTGCTGCGCGACGGCCGCCCCCGCACCCGGTCCGAGCTGGCCGGGGCCACCGGCCTGGCCCGGTCCACCGTCACCCAGCGGGTGGACGCGCTCCTCGCCAGCGGCCTCATCGGCCCGGCGGGCGAGGCCGTCTCCACCGGCGGCCGCCCGCCCACCACGTTCTCGTTCCGGCCCCGGGCGCGGGTCGTCCTCGCCGCGGACCTGGGCGCCACCCACGCGCGGCTGGCCCTCACCGACATGGCGGCCGAGGTCATCGCCGAGGCCCGCGCCGACCTGGACATCGCCCTGGGGCCCGAACACGTCCTGGACTGGGTGGTGGAGCACGGCCGCGGGCTGCTCGCCGGCGCCGGCCGCGACGTCTCCGAGCTGCTGGGCCTGGGCATCGGCCTGCCCGGCCCCGTCCAGCACTCCACCGGCCGGGCCGTGAACCCGCCGATCATGCCCGGCTGGGACGGCTTCGACGTGCCCGGCTACGTGGGGGAGCGGCTGGCCGTCCCGGTGCTGGTGGACAACGACGTGAACATCATGGCGATCGGCGAGCACCACACCGCCTGGCCCGACGCCAGCCACCTGATGTTCGTCAAGGTCGCCACCGGCATCGGCTGCGGCATCGTCAGCGAGGGCCGCGTCTACCGGGGCGCCCAGGGCGCGGCCGGGGACATGGGGCACATCCACGTCCCCAGCGGCGCGGACAAGCCCTGCCGCTGCGGCAACACCGGCTGCCTGGAGGCCGTCGCCAGCGGGGCCGCCCTGGCCGAGGCCCTCACCGCCGAGGGCGTGCCCGCCCACAGCGCGCGCGACGTGGTGGAGCTGGCCCGCAACGGGTCCGTTCCGGCGCTGCGCGCCCTGCGCCAGGCGGGCCGCGACATCGGCGAGGTGCTGGCCGCGTCCGTCAACATGTTCAACCCCTCGGTGATCGTCATCGGCGGGGCGCTGGCCCTGGCCGGGGACCACCTGCTGGCCGGGGTGCGCGAGGTCATCTACCAGCGGTCGCTGCCGCTGGCCACCGAGCACCTCAGCATCGTGTCGTCGGCGGCCGCCGAGAGCGCGGGCGAGATCGGCGCCGCCGTGCTGGTCATCGAGCACTGCCTGAGCCCGGAGCACGCCGACCGCATCATCGCCGGGACCGCCTGAGAGCCCGGCCCGGGCCGGGGAGGCGCGGGCGGATCCGCGCCCGCGCGGGGTTCCCGGACTCCGCCGGGCCCGGGCCGGGGAGGCGCGGACACGGGCGGGCACAGGGGAGGGGGCGGAGCCGTTCGGCTCCGCCCCCCGCCTCTTGCGTCATGACCCTGGGTCAGGGAGTCACAGACCTCGCGGTTCCCCCCGGGGCTCGGTCGGTTCCCGACGGGGCTCGCGGACCTCGGGCAGGATGCCCTCCTGGTGCAGGACCGGCTTCTCTCGGGCCGGCCGCCCGCCGCGGACCACGGCGGTCCGCGCCACGCTGTTCACCAGGACGGCGATGGCCACACCCGTGATCAGGTTGATCACGGCGGTGGCGGTGGGGCTGGCGCCCTCCACCCCCTGGGTGAAGGGGGTGACCACCGCTATGGCGGTGATCAGGCCGATGATCCACACGAAGAAGGCGCGGGCGCGCGGCGCCGCCACCAGCAACAGGTGCATCAGGGCCGTGGCCGCCAGGGCCGCGACCCCCGCCATGAAGGCGTAGGCCGCGGTCCCGGCGTCACCGAGGTAGCCGGCCTCCTCCGGGGCCAGCACCGGGATCCCCAGGGCACCCCTGAAGAACAGGGTGCCCACCAGGACGACCAGTGCGGCCACCACCGCCGTCGCCAGGCCGCCGGACCACAGGCGGACCGCGTTGACGGGTCGTTCAGCTGCGAACTCGCTCATGCCGTTACCCCCAGATACGGCCTCGAGTATCGTCGCACTCCGTATACATCCGGATACGTCCGAACTCGGTCACAGCCCACATACCCGAAGCCCCGCGCAGGTAACCCACACGTGGAACACTGGGGGTATGGCTCACTTCGCGCACGCCCGCGTCGACCTGGACGCGATCGCCTACAACGCACGGCTGCTCCGCGAGCGCGCCGGCGGGGCCGCGCTCATGGGCGTGGTCAAGGCCGACGGCTACGGGCACGGCATGCTGCCCGCCGCCCGCGCGCTGCTGGCGGGCGGGGCGACCTGGCTGGGCACCGCGTTCATCCGCGAGGCGCTCGGGCTGCGCGCGGCCGGGATCACCGCGCCCGTGCTTGCCTGGATCATCCCGCCCGGCGAACCCGTGGGCGAGGCCGTCGAGAACGGCGTCGACCTGGGCGTCAGCGACGCCGCGGTGCTGGAGGCCGTCCTCGGGGCGGCCCGCAGCCTGGGCCGCACCGCGCGGGTGCAGCTCAAGATCGACACCGGCCTGAACCGGGGCGGCATCGGCCACTCCGAATGGGGCTCCCTGGTGGAGGCCGCCGCGCGCGCCGAGGAGGCCGGCCACCTCAAGGTGAGCGGGATCTGGTCGCACTTCGCCTGCGCGGACGAGCCCGGGCACCCCTCGATCGCCGCCCAGCTCTCCGTGTTCCACGACGCCCTGGAGACCGCCGACAAGGTCGGCCTGACCCCCGAGGTGCGCCACATCGCCAACTCGGCGGCGCTGCTCACCCTGCCCGAGGCGCACTTCGATCTGGTGCGCGGCGGTATCGCGAGTTACGGGCTGTCCCCGATCCCGGATTTGGATGTGCCCGGATTGCGGCCCGCGATGACCCTGCGTGCCCGCGTCGCCCTCACCAAGCGGGTGCCGCCCGGCAGCGGCGTCTCCTACGGCCACCGCTACGTGACCGACCGCGAGACCACCCTCGCCCTGGTGCCCCTGGGCTACGCCGACGGCGTGCCCCGGGCCGCCACCAACAGGGGCCCGGTGCTCCTGGGCGGACGCGGGCGCGTCATCGCGGGAACGGTCTGCATGGACCAGTTCGTTGTCGACGTGGGCGACGACGAGGT
This sequence comes from Nocardiopsis sp. MT53, assembly GCF_019598965.1. Classification (NCBI taxonomy): domain Bacteria; kingdom Bacillati; phylum Actinomycetota; class Actinomycetes; order Streptosporangiales; family Nocardiopsidaceae; genus Nocardiopsis; species Nocardiopsis sp. MT53. The sequence continues at coordinate 3,095,899 of NZ_CP080599.1, forward strand.
GGCCGCCGGCGAGTACGCGGTGCTGTTCGGCGACCCGGACGCCCACCCGGGCGCGCCGAGCGCCCAGGACTGGGCCGGGGTCCTGGACACCATCCCGTACGAGATCGTCACCCGGGTCGGCGTCCGGGTCCCGCGCGAGTACGTCGGCGGGGCCTGAGCCGCGGCGACCGGGCCTGCGGGCCGCCCGCGGGCGCGCCCCCGGTGGCGGCCGCGGGTGTGGCGGCCGCGACCCCCGCCGATCGTCCACAACCGGCCGCGCGCGCCCGCCGCCCCGCCTAACCTGGGGTGAAGGGGACACACCCGACGGTCGTGCCACGACCCCGGTCGGCCACCGCCCGAACCTTACCGACACACAGCCTTGCGAGTCCGATGACAGACGTGACGACCACAGCGAACGCGTCCACCGCGGTCACCGCCGCCACCGACGGCGCCATGCGCGCCCTGGGCCGCGCCCTGGCCGGCCTCAGCCGGGCGGGGGACCTGCTGATCCTGTCCGGCCCGCTCGGCGCGGGCAAGACCACCCTCACCCAGGGCCTGGGCCGGGGGCTGGGCGTGCGCGGCTCGGTCACCTCCCCGACCTTCGTCATCTCCCGCGTCCACCCCTCGCTGGTGGGCGGCCCCTCCCTGGTCCACGTGGACGCCTACCGCCTGGGCGGCCCCGACGAGATCGACGACATCGACCTCGACATGACCCTCCCCGACTCCGTCACCGTCGTGGAGTGGGGCGAGGGCGTCGCCGAGGGGCTGTCCGACGACCGGCTGGAGATCCGGATCGAGCGCCACGCCGACGACAGCCGCACCGTCCACCTCACCCCGGTCGGCCGGCGCTGGGCGGGCGTCGCCCTGCCCGTCGCCGTCGACGACGAGAACACGGAAGACTAGACCGGTGCTGCTCCTGGCCTTCGACACCGCCACCCCCGCCGTCACCGCCGCCATCGGCGAGTCCGGCGCGGACGGCGCCTTCACCCTGCGCGCGAGCGCGTCCTCGGTGGACGCCCGCCGCCACGGCGAACTGCTCTCCCCGACCATCCGGCGGCTCACCGGGGAGGCCGGGATCGCCCTGGCCGACCTCGACGCCGTCGCCGTCGGCATCGGCCCCGGCCCCTACACCGGCCTGCGCGTGGGGCTGGCCACGGCCCACGCCCTGGCCGACGCGCTCGGCGTCCCCTGCCACGGGGTGGCCACCCTGGACGCGCTGGCCTTCGCCACCGGGCGCACCGGGCCGTTCGTCGCCATGACCGACGCCCGCCGCAAGGAGGTGTTCTGGGCCCGCTACGACGACCGCCTCACCCGGGTGGGCGAGATCGCCGTGGACCGCCCGGCCGACCTCGACACCGGCGGGCTGCCGCTGGTCGGCGACGGCGCCCGGATGTACGCCGACGTGTTCGGGGAGGCCGCGGCCGCACCGGACCCGGCGCACCCCGACGCCGCCGCCCTGGCCGAGCTGGCCCTGCGCCGGCTGCACGCCGGGGAGGCCCTGCCCGCCCCCGAACCCCTCTACCTGCGCCGCCCCGACGCGGTGGTGCCCGGCGCCCCGAAGAAGGTCCGCCAGTGGGTGAAGTGACACCGGTGCGCGACACCGCCCTGGACGCGGTGCGCGCCGCCCCGCCCGCGGGAGTGGCCCTGCGGCCCATGGCCGCCGGGGACGTCGACGCGGTCATGGCGCTGGAGCGCGCCCTGTTCCCGGCCGACGCCTGGAGCGAGGGGATGCTGCGCGAGGAGCTCGCGGAGACCGCCACCCGCCACTACGTTGTGGCCGTCGCCGGCGACGCCCTGGTCGGCTACGCCGGCCTGCGGTTCGTCCCGCCCGAGGGGGACGTGCAGACCATGGCCGTGGCCGAGTCCGCCTGGGGCACCGGGATCGGGGGAGCGCTGCTCACCGAGCTCCTGGACCAGGCGGCCCGGCGCGGGGTGCGCGACATGTTCCTGGAGGTGCGCTCGGACAACCCGCGCGCCCAGAAGCTCTACGCCCGCTTCGGATTCGAGCGGATCGGCATCCGGCGCGGCTACTACAACGGGGCCGACGCCCTGGTCATGCGGCGCGTCGCCGAGGAGGGTACCCATGAGTGACCACGACCTCCCGCTCATCCTGGGCATCGAGACGTCCTGCGACGAGACCGGTGTCGGCCTCGTGCGCGGCTGCGAGCTGCTCGGCGAGTCGGTGGCCTCCAGCGTGGAGCAGCACGTCCGCTTCGGCGGCGTGGTGCCCGAGGTGGCCAGCCGCGCCCACCTGGAGGCCATGACGCCCACCGTGCACCGGGCGCTGGACTCCGCGGGTGTGAAGCTCTCCGACGTCGACGCCATCGCCGTCACCGCGGGGCCCGGCCTGGCCGGGGCGCTGCTGGTGGGGGTCTCCGCCGCCAAGGCGTACGCGATGGCGCTGGACAAGCCGCTGTACGGGGTCAACCACCTGGTCGGGCACGTGGCCGTGGACCAGCTGGAGCACGGGCCGCTGCCCAAGCCCGCCATCGCCCTGCTCGTCTCGGGCGGGCACACCTCGCTGCTGCTGGTCAACGACCTGGCCACCGACGTGGTGTCGCTGGGCGACACCGTGGACGACGCCGCGGGCGAGGCCTACGACAAGGTGGCCCGGCTGCTGGACCTGCCCTATCCGGGCGGGCCGCCCATCGACCGGGCGGCGCAGCGGGGCGACGCCAAGTCGATCCGTTTCCCGCGCGGCAAGTGGGGGGACGGCACCTACGACTTCTCGTTCTCGGGCCTGAAGACCGCTGTCGCCCGCCACGTGGAGGACGCCGACCGCCGCGGCGAGCCGCTGGTGGTCGCCGACATCGCCGCCGCGTTCCAGGACGCGGTGGTGGACGTGCTCACCCGCAAGGCCGTCGACGCCTGCGTGGAGCACGGGGTGAGCACGCTGGTGATCAGCGGCGGCGTGGCCGCCAACTCCGCGCTGCGCGCCCTGGCCGAGCAGCGCTGCCGCGAGGCGGGGATCACCCTGCGGGTGCCCCGGCCCAAGCTGTGCACCGACAACGGCGCCATGATCGCCGCCCTGGGCGCGGAGGTCGTGGCGGCGGGGCTGCCGCCGTCGGAGCTGGACCTGGCCACGGACACCTCGCTGCCGGTGGAGTCCCCGCTGGCCCGCTAGGCGTACTGATCACGGAGGCCGGTGACACCGCCTCCACCCGACACGAACCGGGAGGGCCTCCGGTATCGGTGTGGATCGCGACGTCCCACCGGCCACCGGGAGGCCCTCGGTGCCCCGCACCATCAGGCCGACGCCCTCCTCACACCCGCGGGCCGCCTCGCGTCGGCCCGCTGCCTGGTCGACGGCGGCCGGCCGCTGCGCCGGTCGGTTCGCGGGAGACCACCCGGCGACCGCTCCCGGCACCCGGCGCAAGCGCCGGGCCACACGAAGGCATCCACCGAACACGCCCCGGCACCGTCCGGGCGAGGGCCCCGGAGCACCGCTCCGGGGCCCTTCGCGTGCGCGCGGCGCCGCCCTCGCGGCGCGGGGTTTGTGAAACGTTCGTATCGCCGGGGCTCGCCGCCTCTGGGTGAGACCGGGTGATCCGTGCAGATGGCCGCTGCTGTGGGGATCGAGTGGCCGGAGGTGCGTGTGGGGGTATTGCCTGGATCACACTGTGCTTGGTACTTTCTGTGAAACGTTTTAATAGGTGGCTCGCCACCACCGCGCGCGCATACCCCCTCTCCACCCCCGAACCGACGCCGCCACGGCGGCGCGGAAAGGAGCCCCCATGCGTGACCCGGCAGGACCGGACCGGGAGCCGGACGGCTTCGCCCACACCCGGCGGTCCTTCCTCGGCCTGGGCGCCGCCACGGGCGCGGCCGTCGCCCTCGGCCTCCCGGCGGCCCCGGCCGCGGCGTCCCCGGTGGCCCCCGCGGCCCCCGCCCGCAGGGCCTTCGCGGACGCCTTCGTCGACCCGGCCGCCGCCGCGCGCGCTCGGTTCCGCTGGTGGTGGCCGCACGGCCTGGTCGACCTCCGCGAGATCGAGCGGGAGGTCGACCAGATCGCCGACGCCGGGTTCGGCGGCATGGAGATCGCCGACGTCCACCACAGCTCCGACGAGGACCTGGACCCCGGAGGCCACGGCTGGGGCACCGACGCCTGGCGCGCGGCGCTGGAGACCGCGCTGGCCCGCGCGGAGGAGCGCGGCGTGACGATGGACGTCACCATCGGCCCGTCCTGGCCCGCCGCCGTCCCCACCGTCACCCCCCAGGACACGGCGGCCGCCCGCGAACTCGCCCATGGGGCGCACTTCCTCGCCTCGGGGGAGAGCGTCACCGGGCCGCTGCCGGAACCGGTGGTCGAGCCCGCCGACGGTGTGACGGAGCGGACCCTGGTCGCCGTCCAGGCCCTGCGCCTGGCGGACGGCGCCGCCCCCGGGGACAAGGTGTGCGCGCTCGTCCCCGACACGCTGGTCGACCTCACCGGCGCCGTGGAGGGCGAGGAGCTGGCCTGGACCGCCCCCGGCGGCGGCGACGGCTCCACCTGGGTTCTCCTGGCCCACTGGGAGCGCGGCTCCGGGCAGCGGCCCGAGGGCGGCCCGCACACCGACCCCGTCTCCTACGTGGTCGACCACTTCGGCGCGGCGGGCGCCCGGGCGGTCACCGACTTCTGGGAGGAGCACATCCTCACCGACCGGCTGCGCGCACTCCTGGCGGGGCCCGCGGGCGGCTCGGTCTTCGAGGACTCCATCGAGATGGAGACCGAGGCGACGCTGTGGACCCACGGCCTGCCCGAAGCCTTCCGGGACCACCACGGCTACGACGTGCTGCCCTACCTGCCGGTGCTCGTGCGCGTGGACGAGAAGAAGGTCTTCACCTTCGACCCCGACACCGACCGCCGGGCCCTGGACGACTTCAACGATCTGCTCGGCCGGGCCTACACCGACCACCACGTCGTCCCCCTGCGGGACTGGGCGCACGGCCTGGGCATGACCTACCGCATCCAGCCCTACGGCCTCCAGACCGACGCCCTCGTCAAGACGGCCCTGGTCGACATCGCCGAGGGCGAGTCGCTCGGGTTCAAGAACCTCGACGACTTCCGCTCCCTGGCCGGCGGCCGGGACCTGGCAGGCAAGCGGATCCTCTCCAGCGAGGCCGGCGCGGTCTACGGCGGCTCCTACAGCACCACCTGGGAACAGACGGTGCGGACCGTGTCCCGGGAGTACTCCGCCGGGGTCAACCTGGCCGTCCTGCACGGGTTCTCCTACGCCGACGCCCCCGGGGTGCGGTGGCCGGGCTTCGCCGCCTTCACCCCCTACGGCGGCAGCGGGGTGGGGTACAGCGAGTCCTGGGGGCCGCGCCACCCGACCTGGCAGCACGTCCCCGACACGGCCGGCTTCTTCGCCCGCGCCCAGTACGCGCTCCAGTGGGGCACGCCCAGGACGGACGTGGTCTTCCTGCGGCAGAAGGGCTACGCGGGCTCGGGCTTCGGCGCCGCCCACTTCAGCTCCACCGGGGTCCGCCAGGGGTGGACCCACCAGTTCGCCTCCCCCCGCCTGCTGGAGATCACCGACCCGAAGGTGTCGGGCGGGCGGCTGGCACCGGACGGCCCCGGCTACGGCCTGCTGGTGTTCGAGGGCGACGCCTTCAACGGCAGGGTGCCCACGCTGCCCCTGGAGACGGCGCGGCGCCTGCTCGGATACGCCCGCGACGGCCTGAAGATCCTGGTGGTCGGCGACTGGAGCGCGCCGCAGCAGCCCGGTGTCGACCAGGACGGGGCGGCGGAGCTGGCCGGGGTCCTGGCCGACCTGCTCGCCGAGCCCACCGTCCACCGGGTCGGGACCCGCGAGGAGATCCCCGCGGGCCTGTCCGCGCTGGACGCCCGGCCGGACGTGTCCTACGCCGAGCCGTCACCCCTGCTGCACACCCGCCGCCGGGGCGACGACATGGAGCTGTACTACTTCACCAACGGGTCCGACACGGAGGGCGTGGACCACGAGGTCACCCTCTCCACCACGGTCCGGGAGGCCTACCCGTTCTCCCTGGACCTGTGGACCGGCCGCATCGAGCCGCTGCCGCTGCACCGCGCCGAGGCGGACGCGGTCACCGTGCCGGTGCGGCTGGCCCCGGGGGCCTCGACGGTCATCGCCCTGGCCCGCCCGACCTGGGGTGCCCAGCTGGGGTCCGCCGGGGACCGGGTGTCCCCGGGACTGCTGAGGAGGCTGAGGCTGTCGGCCACGGACGCCGACGCGGTGCGCGTGGTCGACGGGGCCGCGGTGGTCCGGATGTCCGAGCCGGGCACCTGCACGACCACCTACGCCGACGGCTCGACGGTCCGGAGCACCGTCGATCGGGTCGGCCCGGAGGTGGAGCTCACCTCCTGGGAGCTGGAGGTGGAGGACTGGCGGCCGGGCGGCTCGGCCACCGAGACCGAGGTGCGGACCCACGAGATCTCCCTGTCCGGGCTCGCGCCGTGGACGGGGATCGAGGGCCTGGCCGACGTCTCCGGCATCGGCCGCTACACGGCCACGGTGGAGCTGGGCGAGGGGTGGACGGGCGGCCACGGAGCCCACCTCGACCTCGGCCGGGTGAGCGACACGTTCCGCGTCACGGTCAACGGCACCGCCCTGCCGCCCTGCGACCGGTCCACCGCCTCGGTCGATGTGGGCCCGTGGCTGCGGGCGGGGGAGAACACCATCGAGGTGGAGGTCGCCACGACCCTCATCAACCGGATGCGGGTCTTCCGGCCCGAGGTCTACGGCGGGGTGCGCCGCCAGGAGTACGGGCTGATCGGCCCGGTCCGGCTGGTGCCCTACGGGCAGACGGCCCTGTGACGCGCGTGCGGCCCGGGGCTCCCCGGGCCGCACACCCCACCGGCGCCGCCCGCGGCCCGCGGCCGGGCCGACGAACGGCCCCGGTGAGGGCCCCTCGCCGCGACGGGGGAGGCCCCTCGCGGGTGCGCGAGGGGCCGGGGCGGGGTGCGGGTCCGTGGCCCCGGGGCGGGGCGGGGTGCCCGGTCAGGCGGTCGCGGGCTCCTCCGCGCCGCCACCGGTGCGGACGCGGTCGAAGTCCCGCACCCGGAGCCGTCCGGTGAGGGCGAGGACCGCGGCCACCGCGCCCAGGACGCCCAGCCCCACGAGGCCGCCCAGGCCGCCCGGGTACAGCAGGCCGTCCACGGGCGACCCGGCGGCCGACAGGGTGACGAAGCCGATCGTGTTCAGCGCGTTGTTGGCCCCGTGCGCGAGCACCGCGGGCCACACCGACCCCGAGGCCAGCCGGAACCAGCCGATGACGACGCCCGCCACCACGCAGAAGACCAGGAACAGGGCGACCTGCGCGCCGTCGAACCCGCCGTGCAGGTACTGGATGAGCAGCTGCGGAGCGTGCCACAGCCCCCACACCGCCCCGCTCACCGCGAGCGCGGGCCACACCCCCAGCGGCAGGAGCCGGGGCAGCAGGTAGCCGCGCCAGCCCAGCTCCTCGCCGAAGGCGAGCACCAGGGCGGGCACGGACGACACCAGGACCACTCCCAGCGCCGCCAGGAACGCGGCCCACGGGAACCCGGAGTCGGGCATGGCCGCGGCCAGGTCGGGGACGAAGTCGGGCAGGACCTCCCGCAGGCCGGAGAAGTCCACCAGGTCGAGCCGCACGGCCCCGACCAGGCCCGCGGCCAGGGCGGCCGCGAAACCGAGCAGCGGCATCAGCGCGAAGGCGAGCAGCGAGTACCCGCCGGCCCGCCGCCACGACCCCCGGGCGGCCAGGCCCAGGGCGCGCGCGAAGCCGGACGGCCGCCACACGAAGAGGGTGACGGCGGCCGCGGCCACGGCGGGCGTGAACATGTAGACGGTGGCGGCGAGCCCGTACGCGGGGTCGTCCGGCCCGGTCCCGCCGAGGAGGAGGGGTGCGTGCACCGCCCACGCCAGTGCGTACGCGACGAGGACGAAGAAGGCGATCTCGCGGAGGGGCAGGGCCCGCCGGAGCGGGGCGCCGGGCTGTCGGCGGAGCCGGTTTCGAGGGGGTTCGGTCATGGCGCCAACGCTAGGAAGACGGCGCCGCCGGCGACATGGGGCGTTCGGTCGACTTCCCCTGGGGTCCGCCGCAGGTCCGCCGGTGGTGTCCTCCTCCGGAACGCGGGACGGTGGGAACACGTCCGCCCCCGGGCTGGAATCCGGTTCGGGTGGTGTGGTCGACTACCGGCATGTTCGCGATCACAGCAGCACGCTCTTCCTTCGACGACCCCCTCTCCGCCCTCGAAGCCGGCGAGCGCCCCGACCCCGGGCCCCGGGACGGCTGGACCACGGTCGACGTCCGGGCGGCCTCCCTCAACCACCATGACCTGTGGAGCCTGCGCGGCGTCGGCCTCCCGGCCGACCGCCTCCCGATGATCCTGGGCTGCGACGCCGCCGGGGTCGACGAGGACGGCAACGAGGTCATCGTCCACGGCGTCGTCGAGGACGGCGCGGGCCGACCGACGATCCTGTCCGAGAAGTACGACGGCACCTTCGCCGAGCGGGTGCTCGTGCCCCGGGCCAACCTGCTGCCCAAGCCGCCGGAGCTGTCCTTCGAGGAGGCGGCCTGCCTGCCCACGGCATGGCTGACCGCGTACAGCATGCTGTTCGGCAAGATCGACCTGCGCCCCGGCTCGACGATCCTCGTGCAGGGCGCGGGCGGCGGCGTGTCCGTGGCGCTGGTCAGGCTCGCGGTGCGGGCCGGGCACCGGGTGTACGTGACGAGCCGGGACGAGGCCAAGCGCAAGAAGGCCCTGGAACTGGGCGCCTACGCGGCGGTGCCGACGGGGGAGCGCCTGCCGGAGCGGGTGGACGCGGTGTTCGAGTCGGTGGGCCAGGCCACCTGGGCGCACTCGGTGCGCTCCCTCAAGCCCGGCGGCGCCATCGTCGTCTGCGGCGCCACCAGCGGCGACGCCCCGCCGGCCGAGCTGACCCGGGTGTTCTTCCTCCAGCTGCGGGTCATCGGCTCCACGATGGGCACCCGGGACGAGTTGGCGGGCCTGACGGAGATGTGCGCCCGCACGGGCGTGCGGCCGGTGATCGACCGGGTGCTGCCGCTGGAGCGCGCCGCCGAGGGCTTCCGGGCGATGGCCGACGGCGGGCTCTTCGGCAAGATCGTCTTCACGGTCTGAACCCGCCGACCGCCCCGGGGAGTGGAGGACCGAACCCGTCCTCCACTCCCCGTAGCGTCGTCCCATCGACCGGAACCCCGCAGGGGGAACGCGAAGGGACCGACCATGCTGCGAGGACTCACCACCGTCACCCTGTGGGCCGACGACGTCGCCGAGGCGGCCCGCTGGTACACCGGGGTCCTGGGCGCCGAGCCCTACTTCGAGCGCCCCGGCCACGGCCTGCCGCCCGGGTACGTCGAGTTCCGGACCGGCGACCACCAGCACGAGCTCGGCATCGCCGGCCGCGGCTACGCGCCCCCGGCCGCGCGCCCGGGCCCGGGCGGCGCGGTCGTGTACTGGCACGTCGACGACGTCGAGGCCGCCCTGGCCCGGCTCCTGGAGCTGGGCGCGAAGGAGTACGAGCCGCTCACCGTCCGGGGCGAGGGCTTCGTGACCGCGTCGGTGGTCGACCCCTTCGGCAACGTCCTGGGGGTCATGTACAACGCCCACTACCTGGAGATGCTCCGGCCCCGCCCCTGAGGCCCGGGGCCCGGACGCGGGAGGGGGCGGGACGCCGCCGGCGCCCCGCCCCCTCATCGCGATCCCCGCACCAGGCTCCGGTGCGGCGGCCTACTCGTCGTCGTCCTCCTCGTCCCGGCGGCGCTTGCGCTTGGGGCCGCCGGAGCCCCCCTCGCGGCCCGGGCGCAGCAGCGCCTCGGCCAGGGCCAGCACCGTCTCCTCCAGGGAGGCGAACCGCTTGGTGATGTCGTCGTGGGAGTTCTCGACCGCCTCGGTGACGGTCTCCTCCAGCTCGTGCCGGTCCGGGCGCTGCTTCAGCTCGCGCAGCACCGGGGCGACCGCCGAGGTGACGTGCTCGTCGATCTCGTTCAGCTTGTCGCCGTGGTCGATCTGCGGGCGCTCCACCAGTTCGGTCAGGCGGCGGTGCAGCTCGCTGACCTCCATGGTCTGCGGGAGCTGGTTGAGGCGCTGGTTGAGCGCCTCCAGCCGGTCGTCCACGGCCTCCAGGCGGCCGTCGACGCCGTCGAAGTGCCCGCTGACGCCCTCGAACTGGCCCTCGACGCCGTTGACCCGGCCGTCGATGCCGTCCAGGCGGCCGTTGATGCCGTCCATCCGGCCGTCGATCCGGTCGATCTTGCCTTCCATGCCCTCGAACTGGCCTTCGAAGTGCCCTTCGAAGGTGTCGAAGCGGTCGGTGAGGCGGCCCAGTTCGTGGTCGACCTTGCCGGTGATCTGGGTGAGGTGGCCGTCCACCTTGGAGGTGAGGGCCTCGCGCTGGCGCTCCAGCCGCTCGTCCAGGGCGGTGCGGTGCGTCTCGACCTGCTCGGTGAGCGCCTCGGTGAGGGTCTGCGACCGGTCCTCGGCCTCGGCGGCCAGGCGGGCGGAGCTCTCGGCCACGAACGCGCGCAGCTCCTCGAAGCCGGCGGCGACCCGCTCGGCGTCCTCGGAGATCCGGGAGGCGAGCGCGTCGGAGCGCTCGGTGAAGGACGCGCTCATCCGCTCGGCGGACGCCTCGGCGTGCTCGCGGGCCTCGGTCCGGCCCAGCTCCAGCTGCTCGTCCAGCTCGGACAGGCGCTGGCGCAGGTGGGTGCGCAGGTCCAGCAGCGAGGTTTCGTTGTCCTTGCGCAGGGCGGTGACGGCGCCGGCGACGTCGGCGACGGCGGCGGTGGCCTCGGCGTGGTTCTCCTCGGCCAGGGTCGTCAGCTGGGTGGCGTTCTCGGTCACCTTGGCGGCCAGGGCCTCGTGGCGCTCGACGAGCGCGTCGTGCCGCTCGCCCGCGGCGGCGGCCAGGGCGGACAGCTCGCCGTTCAGCTCGCCGGTGTTCTCCTGGAGGCGCGCGAGCAGGGCCTCGTGCTTGTCCGCCAGGGCGGTGGACAGCTCGGCGGCCTTGGCGTCGGCCTGCTCGGTGAGGGCGGTGCGCAGCCCGTCGGTGCGCTCGCCCAGGTCGGCGCGGGCCTCGCCCAGCGCCTCGGTGAGGGCGGTGCGGCCCTCGGCCACGGCGGTGGACAGCTCCTCGCGGGCGGCGGTCACGGCCTCGGCCAGCTCGGCGGCCTTGGCGTCGCCCTGCTCGGTCAGGGCGGTGCGGGCGCCGGCCACGGCCTCGGCCAGCTCCCCGGCCTTGGCGTCGGCCTGTTCCGCCAGCGCGGTGCGGGCCTCGCCCAGGGCGGTGGACAGCTCCTCGCGGGTGCCCGCGACGGCCTCGGTGAGGACGGTGCGGCTCTCGGCCAGCGCCTCGGCCAGCTCGGTGTGCCGGGTGCCGGAGACCTCGGCGAGCGCGGTGAGCGAGGACTCCACGGCCTCGGTCCTGGCGCTGAGCGCGGACAGGGCGCCGTCGAGGGCCTCCAGCCGCGACTCGAAGGCCTCCGACAGGGTGGTCAGCCGCTCGCCCAGCTCGCCGACCTGCTCGGCGGTGCGGTTCCCGGTCTCCGACATGCGCTGGAGACGGGTGAGCGCGGTGTCCAGGTGCCCGGCGATGCGGTGGGTGTCCGCGCGCAGGGACGGCATGTCCGACAGCGGCTTGACCTGGCGGCCCACGACCTCGATGTGCTCGGCCAGGGTCTCGGCCCATTCCGGCGGGCGGGCCAGGAAGTCGTCGATGCGGCCGTCGACCGCGGTGAGGGACTCGGCGAGCGCGGTGAGCTCGCGCTCGCGCAGCTCACGCAGGAGCCACTCCATGCCCTCCAGGCGCTGGCGCATCTCCTCGGTGACCGCACCCTGCGTCTTCTGCTCGGAGTCGTGCTCGTGGGCCGCCTGGGAGAGCAGGTCGCGCATGCGGTCGGAGATCCCGGCCTGACCTCCCCCGTTGAGGAAGTTGTGATTGCTCTGTTCCACCGAGGTGCTCCTTGTTCTCTCTGGCGCTCCCGACACCTGGCCCGGGGGAATGGACGGTGGGTGTTCCGGGCAGGTCGGGTTCTCGATGGTCCCCGGGCGGGCGGCGGTCCCGCAGGCGTTCGCGCCTCACTGTGATCAGAGTGTGACTGTGTGTATACGCGCGAGGCAAGGGGCCAGCGTCGACCGAACCGCGTTGCGGATCACTCACGCACGGCCTTCCGGGTGAACCCATGAGAAGGGAGGGAATCGCGGCCCCAGTCTAACGACCCGGAGAGCCCTCCCCCCAGGGGATCGGGAAAGATATCCGCCCTGTGAGATAACGATCCGATACCTCGGGTCCTACTCTGGGTGACCGCCCCCTCCCGGCCGGACCGGGCCGTCGTTCCAGGTCAGACCGCCGTCGCGGCCGCCTCGCGGCACAGCAGCGCGAAGGGCCGCTCCCCGATCCTGGTGAGCACCACCGTGGCCGTCCCGGGGCCGGAGGGCTTCAGGCCGCGGCGCAGCTTCTCGGTGTCCACCGCGGACCCCCGCTTCATCACCGTCACCGTGCCCACCCCGCGCTCGCGCAGCGCGGCCCTGACCCGCTTGAGGGAGAAGGGCAGGACCTCCTCCACCTCCAGCACCCGCCACAGCGGGGAGCGCACCGCCGCGTCCGCAGTGAAGTACGCGATCCGCTCGTCCAGCAGCGCCCCGTCCACCCGGGCCGCCGCCTCGGCCACCAGGTGCGAGCGCACCACCGCGGGGTCCGGGTCGTACAGGTACCGGCGCGCCGGGGCCACCGGCGCCGGCCCCAGGCCGGGGTCCTCGTCCAGGTGCGTGCGCGAGCCGTCGCGCTCGGACAGCACCGTGGCCCGGCGGCGCGGCCCGCCGGCCAGCGCCCCGAACCACAGGGCCGCCTCCTTCAGCTCGCCGTCCACCGAGATCCACTCGGTGTCCGCGCCCGGGGCCAGCGCCTCGTGCGGGATGCCCGGGGCGGCCTTCAGGCAGGCCGCCTCCGCCCCCTCGGCCAGGGCCACCGCCACGTCCCAGGGCGGGGAGTAGGCGGCGGGGTCGAACACCCGGCCGCGCCCGCCGCGCCGGGCCGGGTCGCACACCAGCAGCGGGTACTCGCCCGGGGAGACCTCCGTGACGTCGCCCTCGCGCACCCGGGCCGTGCCCTCCAGCCCCAGCGCCCCGATGTTGGCCCGGGCCACCGCCGCGGTCGCCGGGTCCAGCTCCACCCCCTCCACCGGGATCCCCCGGGCCGCCAGCGCCAGCAGGTCCGCGCCGATCCCGCAGCACAGGTCGCCCGCGGGGCCCGCGTGCGCCCGCGCCACCCGCTCGGCCCGGTACTCGGCGACCGACCGGCGGGTGGACTGCTCCAGGCCGTTCGGGGTGAAGTACATGCGGTCCGCCAGGCCGCCGAACTTGGCGCGTCCGCGAACGCGCAGCGAAATCTGGGTGAGGACCGCGTTCACCAGCTCGGAAACGGGTAGGCCGGGGTCGAGGGCGGCCACCCGCGGGTCCTCGCGCAGCCGGGAGGCCGCCGCCAGTGCGTCCCGGGCGGCCGACTCGGCGTCCACCGACGCCAGGACCTCCCGGCCCGCTTCGGTCAGCAGGGCCTCGAACGCGGGCGCGCGCATGGATCTCCTTCGCCGGGGTGGAGCGGCCCCGCACGGTGCCGGGTCCGGTAACGCCGCTGACCAGGGGTCACGGCCACATTTCCATTCTGGCACTCTCGGGGGTAGAGTGCTAATCGCGACGAGGCCGGTCTGGCACCCGCGACGACAGGCCGCCGCGGTCGCCCCTTTTTCTCAGCCGGTCCGCGCTCTCACGCGTGCGGACCGGAAGTACTGGACACCGAAATCCTGAAGGGGGAGGTCACACAGTGTCGACCGCCACCAAGACCGTGCTGAAGCCGCTCGAGGACCGCGTCGTGGTCAAGGCCCTGGAGGCCGAGCAGACCACCGCCTCCGGCCTGGTCATCCCGGACACCGCCAAGGAGAAGCCCCAGGAGGGCGAGGTCCTGGCCGTGGGCCCGGGCCGCTGGGACGACGAGGGCGAGAACCGCATCCCGCTGGACGTCCAGGTCGGCGACATCGTCCTCTACAGCAAGTACGGCGGCACCGAGGTCAAGTACGACGGCCAGGAGTACCTGGTCCTCTCCGCCCGCGACCTCCTCGCGGTCGTCGAGAAGTAGTCCTCGACGCGGCCCGCTCGCACGGGCCCGGAGCAGTATCCGCATCCCGCACCGGTCGGCGCCTCGCCGGGCGGGCGGGATGCCTGTTTTTGGCCAGGCCTACCAAGGAAGAACGGAATGCCGAAGATCCTGGAGTTCGAGGACGGCGCCCGCCGCGCCCTCGAGCGGGGCGTCGACCGCCTCGCCGACGCCGTCAAGGTGACGCTGGGCCCGCGCGGCCGCAACGTCGTCATCGACAAGAAGTTCGGTGCCCCGACCATCACCAACGACGGTGTGACCGTCGCGCGTGAGATCGAGCTGGACGACCCCTACGAGAACCTGGGCGCCCAGCTCGTCAAGGAGGTCGCCACCAAGACCAACGACGCCGCGGGCGACGGCACCACCACCGCCACGGTGCTGGCCCAGGCGCTGGTCCGCGAGGGCCTGCGCAGCGTCGCCGCCGGCGCCTCCCCGATGTCCCTGAAGAAGGGCATCGACGCCGCGGCCGCCAAGGTGTCCGAGATCCTGCTGGAGCGCGCCCGCCCCGTCGAGGAGCGCGCGGACATCGCCTACGTCGCCACCAACTCCGCCCAGGACGCCCAGATCGGCGACCTGATCGCCGAGGCGTTCGACAAGGTCGGCAAGGACGGCGTCATCACCGTCGAGGAGTCCCCGACCTTCGGGCTGGACCTGGAGTTCACCGAGGGCCTCCAGTTCGACAAGGGCTACATCTCGCCCTACTTCGTGACCGACGGCGACCGCCAGGAGGCGGTGCTGGAGGACGCGCAGATCCTCATCAGCCAGGGCAAGATCTCCAACCTGAACGAGCTCCTCCCGCTGCTGGAGAAGATCGTCCAGAACAAGAAGCCGCTGCTGATCATCGCCGAGGACATCGAGGGCGACGCCCTGGGCGCCCTGGTGCTCAACAAGATCCGCGGCACCCTGAACGTCGCCGCGGTCAAGGCCCCCGGCTTCGGCGAGCGCCGCAAGGCCATGCTCCAGGACATCGCGATCCTCACCGGCGGCCAGGTCATCGCCGAGGAGGTCGGCCTCACCCTGGAGAACGCCGACGTCGACGTGCTGGGCAACGCCCGCCGCATCACCGTCACCAAGGACACCACCACCGTCGTGGACGGTGCCGGCGAGCAGTCCGAGGTCGAGGACCGCATCTCCCAGATCCGCAAGGAGATCGAGGCCAGCGACTCCGACTGGGACCGCGAGAAGCTCCAGGAGCGCCTGGCCAAGCTGGCCGGCGGCGTCTCGGTGCTGCGCGTGGGCGCGGCCACCGAGGTCGAGCTCAAGGAGAAGAAGCACCGCCTCGAGGACGCCATCTCGGCGACCCGCGCGGCCATCGAGGAGGGCATCGTCGCCGGCGGCGGCGCCTCCCTGGTGCACGCCTCCACCGCCCTGGACGACCTGGGCCTGACCGGCGACGAGGCCACCGGTGTGGGCATCGTGCGCCGCGCCCTGACCCAGCCCGCCCGCTGGATCGCCGAGAACGCCGGCGCCGAGGGCTTCGTGGTGGTCCACCGCGTCTCCGAGATGGAGGTCGGCCACGGCTACAACGCCGCCAAGGGCACCTACGGCGACCTGACCGCGGAGGGCATCATCGACCCGGTCAAGGTCTCCCGCTCCGCCGTGCAGAACGCCGCCTCCATCGCGGGCATGCTGCTGACCACCGAGGTGCTGGTTGCGGACAAGCCCGAGGACGAGGGCGACGACGACGGCCACGGCCACGGCCACTGACGGACCGCGGCGGACTCCGTCCGCGGACGCCGGGGTGGGCCGGTCCGGGATGCTCCCGGACCGGCCCACCGGTCTGTGCGCGGGGGCCAAGCCGCCCGCGTCCCCGGGGGTGCCGGGCCCGGGGTCGAGAAGGTGTGCACTATCACGTACGCTTCGGGTTTGACCGCACGCGCCGATCCGTTTTGGGGTGAATTTCCCAAAACGTAACCATTCCGTAGTTGGCGATTGGAGCGGTCAGGTCGGCGGACGGGGGCATGATCACTAGCGTGACGGATGCAAACGCCCGGGGGGGCGTTACCGCGCAGCGGCCAGGAACACCGGGGGAACCCGATCCCGCGTCGCGCGACACCGGCCTGAACCACCTGGGGTCGCGGGCGGTCCGGGGTGAGGACGGCGCCATGGACTCGCTGCTCCGCGAGGTCCGCCCCATGGTGGTCCGCTACTGCCGTGCCCGGCTGGCCCGGGTCTCCGGTCTGGCGCACTACTCCGACGACGTGGCCCAGGAGGTCTGCATCGCCCTGCTCTCGGCGATCCCGCGCTACCAGGACCGGGGCCGCCCCTTCGCCTCCTTCGTCTTCGGCATCGCCGCGCACAAGGTGGCCGACACCCTGCGCGGTGCGGGCAGGGTGGAGCTGGTCTCCAGCGACACCGTTCCGGACCGCCCCGACGAGGCGCCCGGGCCGGAGGAGGCCGCGGTGCGGGTCATCGAGGCCCAGCGCGCGCGGGAGCTGCTCGACGAGCTCCCCGAACAGCAGCGCCGACTGCTGGTCATGAGGGTGATAGCAGGACTGACAGCGGATGAGACGGGACATGTACTTGGAATGTCGGCGGGCGCGGTACGGGTTGCCCAGCACCGGGCTATTGCTCGGCTTCGGCAGGTGGCCGTGGCGAACCGCCTCCTCCCCTGAGCGCCCCGGGCGCCCGGGCGACGGGCGCCGCCCCTGCCCCGACCGCCCCCGCGCGCACGCGGCCTGCCGGGCCCTGGGCCCCGTCCGCTACACCCCGCGCCGCCGCCACTGAGCCGCGCCCGCCCCGCGCCCGCCGCGGAAGGGCGGGGAAGAACACGCGCACCCACCGGTGTTGACCTGGGCAGGGTCCCTCCCGGCCCGCGGCCGATCCGCTCGGCCCCGCACCGTCCCATCTCAAACAGTGAGACTGCTCACTTTCACGCCCGAGCGGCGGGGAGAACGCCCCGTTCCCCCCGACCCCACCGGGGCGACGACCTAGGATGAGACGACACGCGGGGGCGAGCACCGCGCGGGCGCGCCGGAGGGCCGGCGTGCCGGAGCGAGCAGCGGAGGTTGTGTCATGGGTCAGGAGAACATCGGCGACTACGGGGACAAGCTGCTGCCGCCGGGGTTGACCTACGACGACGTGCTGCTCGTACCGGCCTACTCCGACATGCAGCCCGGCGAGGCCACCACCGCCACCCGGCTGTCCCGCAACATCCGCCTCAACATCCCGCTGCTGTCCGCCGCGATGGACACCGTGACCGAGGCCCGCATGGCCGTGGCCATGGCCCGCCAGGGCGGCGCCGGCGTACTGCACCGCAACCTCTCCGCCGAGGACCAGGCCGCCCAGGTGGACCTGGTCAAGCGCTCCGAGGCCGGCATGGTCACCGACCCGGTCACCTGCAAGCCCGAGGACACCCTCGCCGACGTCGAGCGCCTGTGTTCGCACTACCGGATCTCCGGCGTCCCCGTCACCGACGACTCCGGCCGCCTCGTGGGCATCGTCACCAACCGCGACATGCGGTTCGAGAGCGACCGCGGCCGCCTGGTCCGCGACGTCATGACCACACGGAACCTGGTCACCGCGCCGGTCGGCGTCAGCCGCGAGCGCGCCTTCGAGCTGCTGCGCGAGAACAAGGTCGAGAAGCTCCCGCTGGTGGACGCCGACGACCGCCTGCGCGGCCTCATCACCGTCAAGGACTTCATCAAGAGCGAGCAGTACCCCGACGCCACCAAGGACGCCGACGGCCGCCTCGTCGTGGGCGCCGCCGTGGGCGTGGGCCCGGAGGCCACCGAGCGCGCCAAGCTGCTGGTCGACGCCGGGGTGGACTTCATCGTCGTGGACACCGCCCACGGCCACTCCGCCGGCCTGGCCGACATGGTCGCCAAGCTCAAGGCCAACTCCAGGGCCGACATCGTCGCGGGCAACGTCGCCACCCGCGCCGGGGCCCAGCTGCTGATCGACGCGGGCGCCGACGCCGTCAAGGTCGGCGTGGGCCCCGGCTCCATCTGCACCACCCGCGTCGTCGCCGGTGTGGGCGCCCCGCAGCTCACCGCCATCCTGGAGGCGGCCAAGGCGTGCGGCCCGGCCGACGTCCCCCTCATCGCCGACGGCGGGCTCCAGTACTCCGGCGAGATCGCCAAGGCCATCGCCGCCGGCGCCAGCACCGTCATGCTCGGCAGCCTGCTGGCCGGTGTGGAGGAGAGCCCGGGCGAGCTCATCTTCATCAACGGCAAGCAGTTCAAGGCCTACCGCGGGATGGGCTCGCTGGGCGCCATGCGCGGCCGCTCCTTCTCCAAGGACCGCTACGCCCAGGCCGAGGTCTCCTCCGAGGACAAGCTCATCCCCGAGGGCATCGAGGGGCAGGTGCCGTTCCGCGGCCCGCTCCAGGCGGTCGCCCACCAGCTCGTCGGCGGCCTGCACCAGTCCATGTGGTACGCGGGCACCCGCACCCTGGACGAGCTGCGCGAGCGCGGCCAGCTCATGCGCATCACCAGCGCCGGACTGCGCGAGAGCCACCCGCACGACATCCAGATGACCGTCGAGGCGCCCAACTACAACGGCCGCTGACACACCGCCGCACACCGGGCCGTCCGGAGTCCCTCCGGGCGGCCCGACCCGTTCCCGGAGCGGGACGGATAGACTCTCGGCGGTAGTGAACGCACCGGTCGCACCGGCCGGGGCAGCACGTCAGAGGGGATCGAAGCGTTGGCTCAGGTGGAGATCGGGCTGGGCAAGAACGGGCGCCGGGCCTACGAGCTCGACGAGATCGGCATCGTGCCGGCTCGGCGCACGCGCGACCCGGAGGAGGTGTCGATCGCCTGGCAGATCGACGCCTACCGGTTCGAGACGCCGCTCGTGGCCAGCCCCATGGACAGTGTGGCCTCGCCGGACACGGTCGTGGCGATCGGCCGCCTGGGCGGCCTGGGCGTCCTCGACCTCGAAGGCCTGTGGACCCGGTACGAGGACCCGGCGCCGCTGCTGGCGGAGATCAGCGAGCTGGACGACGTGGCCGCCACCAGGCGGCTGCAGGAGATCTACGCCGCCCCCATCCAGGAGGAGCTGATCGGCCGCCGGATCGAGCAGATCCGCGACGCGGGCCTGGTCACCGCGGCCCGACTGTCCCCGCAGCGCACCGCGCAGTACCACAAGGCGGTCGTCGACGCGGGCGTGGACATCTTCGTGATCCGCGGCACCACGGTGTCCGCCGAGCACGTGTCCGGGCGCGCCGAGCCGCTCAACCTCAAGCAGTTCATCTACGACCTGGACGTCCCGGTCGTGGTCGGCGGCTGCGCCACCTACACCGCCGCCCTGCACCTGATGCGCACCGGCGCCGCGGGCGTCCTGGTCGGCTTCGGCGGCGGCTCGGGCCACACCACCCGCTCCGTGCTGGGCGTGGCGGTGCCGATGGCCAGCGCCATCGGCGACGTCGCCGCCGCCCGCCGCGACTACCTCGACGAGTCCGGCGGCCGCTACGTGCACGTCATCGCCGACGGCGGCATGACCACCAGCGGCGACATCGCCAAGGCCCTGGCCTGCGGCGCCGACGCCGTCATGGTGGGCTCTCCGCTGGCCCGCGCCACCGAGGCGCCCGGCGCCGGCCACCACTGGGGCAGCGAGGCGCACCACGGCGAGCTGCCGCGCGGCGAGCGGGTGCGGGTCGGCACCATCGGCGACCTGTCCGCCATCCTGCACGGCCCGGCGTCCACCAGCGACGGCTCCATGAACCTCATGGGCGCGCTGCGCCGCACCATGGCCACCTCGGGCTACACCGACCTCAAGGAGTTCCAGCGGGTCGAGGTCGTGGTGAACCCGCACCGCTGACGGGTGTCGCGGGGGCGTGCCGGGGAACCGGCGCGTCCCCGCTTTTCGTTGTGCTCCCGGAAAGGCCCCGGGAGCGGTGTGCAACCATGTTCCGGCCGTCGGCGTCACACGACCCGACGATTCCGAAGGGTTCTGCGAGGGAAGGGGTGGGGCTTTGGGCAGGGGTACCCGTGACGGGCGGGGCAGGGGTCCGCTCGTCGCCGTCTGCGTGACTCTGGCGCTGTGCCTGGCACTGACCGGCGGTGTGCTCTTCGCCGTCGACCGGGTCTCGCGGTCGCTCTCCGACTGGGAGCCCCCGTCGTCGGCGGCCGGCGGGCCGCCGGACGGCACCATCGAGACGCCCCCGCACGACCAGCTCACGGGCCCTCCGGCGTCGGCCGAGGTCAACCCGGCCGAGCCGGACCCGGTCTCCTCGGCGGGCGCCGACGAGCAGCAGACGCCCGGGACCGGGCCGCGCGCCGCCGACGACTGGCTGGAGCAGGTCTCCGGCGCCACGACCATCCCGGTGCGGGCCCTGGAGGGCTACGCCGGCGCGCAGCTGGCGCTGGCCGAGGAGCTGCCGTCCTGCAACCTGTCCTGGCCGACCCTGGCGGGCATCGGGTTCGTGGAGTCGCGGCACGGCACCTACGCGGGCGGCGAGATCGGTCCGGACGGCGTCACCACCGTGAACGTCATCGGTATCCCTCTGGACGGCACCAACAACACCCGGGCGATCCCCGACACCGACGGCGGCCTGCTGGACGGCGACACCACCTGGGACCGGGCGGTCGGCCCGATGCAGTTCATCCCCGGGACCTGGGCGCGGTGGGGCGCCTCCGCCTCGGGGGCCGGCGATCCCGACCCGCACCAGATCGACGACGCCGCCCTGTCCGCCGGCCGCTACCTGTGCGCGAACGGCCGCGACCTGAGCACCGCACAGGACTGGGAGGCGGCGATCCTGTCGTACAACCGCTCCCCGGAGTACGTGGCCGACGTCCTGGCCTACGCCCACGCCTACGCCGACGCCTCGGCCTGACCTGCGGTCACACGCGGGACCGGGGGGCGGATCGGGCGGTCCGGACCCCTGCGGGAGAATCCGGGTGTGGACACTCGACCGGCGCTGCTGCGCCGCATCCGCATCTGGATCTGCCTGTTCATCGTGGGCCTGGTGCTGAGCGGCGTCACCGCTTTCCCCCTGCCCGCCGAAGTGCGGCTGCTGGACTCCCTGCTGGCCGGTCCGCTCGCGCCGGTGTCCGAGGCCGCTCCCTGGCTGGCCGACTGGGTCTCCCGGGTGCGCGCCGGCCTGGACACGGTGGAGGCGGAGCAGCCGTTCGTCCTCTACGGCACCGACTGGCTGGCGTTCGCGCACCTGGTCATCGCGGTGGCGTTCATCGGCCCCTGGCGGGACCCGGTGCGCAACATCTGGGTGATCCAGTTCGGCATGATCGCCTGCGTGATGGTGGTGCCGCTGGCGCTGATCTGCGGCCCGATCCGGGGCATCCCGTGGCTGTGGCAGCTGATCGACATCTCGTTCGGCGTCTTCGGGATCATCCCGCTGCTCATCGTGCACCGGCTCATCCGCCGGCTGGAGGCGGCCGAGGGCGCCCGGACCGGCCCCGCCCCCGTACCCGGCCCCGCGGCCTAGAGGTCCTGGAGGACCCGGGTGGCGTGGTCCTCCGCGCCCGGGGCCAGCCGGGCCAGCAGGGTGCGGGAGATGTCCAGCAGCTGCGCCTGCTGCTCGGGGCTGAGCAGGTCGAACATGTTCTCGCGCATGCTGCGCACGTGCTCGACGCCCGCGGTGCGCAGGGTCTGCGCGCCCTTGTCGGTGAGCTTGGCGAACCAGCTGCGCCGGTCGCTCTCGCAGTGCACGCGCTCCACGAACCCGCCCTCGGCCAGCTTGGCCACGGCGTGGGAGATGCGGCTGGGGCGGGTGTGGGTGATCTCGGCCAGCTCGCTCATCCGCAGCGAGCGGCGGTGCGCCTTGGAGAGCAGGACCAGCAGCTCGTAGTAGGTGAGGGGGAGCCCGGAGGACGCCTGCACGTCCCGCTCCACCTGCTGGTCGAGCAGCCGGAACGCCAGTGTGGCCGCGTCCCAGGTCCGCTCCTCGTCCGTGTCCAGGCATCCTTCTGTGCTCATGCCGAGATGCTAGCACGCTGAACAGTTGCGCACTGGAATATCTCTGCGTTAGTGTCCTCCTGAAAGTTCCAGCGCTGAACTACCCATCAATGGTCCAGTGCTGGAATATCCAGCGCTCAAGCACTTTTCCCGGAAGGGACACCCCTCATGACCTCCGCCGAACCCCGGACCGCGGCCGGGACCCGCACCCGCACCGCGGGTACAGCGGCCCTGGCCCTCCTGGCCACCGCCCACTTCACGCTGTCGCTCGACTTCAACGTCGTCTACATCGCCCTCCCCGAGATCGGCCGGGCCCTGGGCCTGGGCGCGGCGGCCCTGCCCTGGGTGGTCAACGCCTTCGCCCTCGGCTACGGCGGACTCCTGCTCCTGGGCGGCCGCGCCGCCGACCGGCTCGGCGCCCGCCGCATGCTCGTGCTGGGCGCGCTCCTGCTCGGCCTGGCCTCCGTCGCGGGCGCCCTGGCCTCCCACGCCGGCGTCCTGATCGCCGCCCGCGCCGCCCAGGGGGTCGGCGCCGCCGCCCTCTTCCCCGCCACCCTCGCCCTGATCGGCACCGCCTTCCCCGCCGGCCCCGCCCGCAACCGGGCGATGGCCGTATGGGGCTCGGCCGGCGCCTTCGGCGCCCTGGCGGGAGGGGCCGTCGGCGGCATCCTCACCAGCGCCTTCGGCTGGACCGCCGTGTTCTGGGCGATCGTCCCGCCCGCCCTGGCGGTGGCCGCGCTCGCCCCCCGCCTGCTGCCCGCCGACCGGCACCGCCCGGACCCGCGCGGCTTCGACCTGCCCGGCACCGCGCTGGTCACCGCGGGCGCGCTCCTGCTCGTGTTCGGGGTCTTCCGCCTCCAGGAGTCCGGATGGATCTCGCCCGACGGCGGCGGCGCGCTGCTGCTGGGCCTGCTGGCCCTGGCCGCGCTCGGGCCCGTCGAACGCCGGTCCGCGAGCCCGCTGCTGCCCGCCTCCCTGCTGCGCGACCGCCACCTCCTGGTGGCCATGGGGCTGATCCTCGTCCTCATGGGCGTCGTCGCCACGCTGCACTACGTCTACACCACCCACGTCCAGGGCACCCTGGGCCTGGACCCCTTCCTCGCGGGCCTGGGCTTCCTGCCCCAGGGGGTGGCCGCCATGCTCGGCTCGGCCCTGCTGCTGCCCCGCCTGCTGGAGCGCTGGGGCGTGCGCACCGCGCTGTTCGCCGGAACGGTCGGCGTCGGCCTCACCTCCGCGGCCTTCGCCCTCGCCCTGGCCGCCGACTCCTACTGGGCGGTGCTGCCCGCCGTGGTCCTGCTCGGCGTCACCGCGGGCACCGTCTACCCGCTCGTGTTCACCGCCGCCGGGAGCGGGGTCGGCGAGCGCGAGCAGGGCGTGGCCTCCGCCGCCGTCTCCACCGTCCAGCAGGTCGGCGGCGCCCTGGGCCTGGCCGTCCTGGCCGCCGTCGCCGGGGCCTGGGGCGGCCTGGGCACCGCCTCCCTGGTCGGCGGGGCCGCCACCGTCGCGGTCGCCTTCCTCGCCCTGCTCCTGCCGCGTCCGGCGGCGGACCGGCCCGCCGCCGGGTGACCCGTCCCCACGCGTGGCGTCCCGTGCGGCGCCCCCGGGCCCGGTTAGCCTGGGGGCGCCGCTCCGGTGGGCGGACCGCCCCGGTGGGTATGCGCTGGGGAGAGGAACCATCGCGACGGAGGGACTGGGATGACGACCACCTGGCTGGGACCCGAGGGGCGTGAGGCCGACCTGGCCGCGATGCGCGACGAGGAACTGGACGTCCTCGTCGTCGGCGGCGGCATCGTCGGCGCGGGCATCGCCCTGGACGCCGCCTCACGCGGGCTGTCCACGGGGCTGATCGAGGCGCGCGACTTCGCGTCGGGCACCTCCAGCAGGTCCAGCAAGCTGATCCACGGCGGACTGCGCTACCTGGAGCAGTTCGACTTCGAACTCGTCCAGGAGGCCCTGCACGAACGCGGCCTGCTGCTCACCACGATCGCCCCGCACCTGGTCCGCCCGGTCCCGTTCCTCTTCCCGTTCGCCCACCACTGGGAACGCTTCTACATCGGTGCGGGCGTCACCCTGTACGACACCCTCGCCCTCACCTCCCGGAACAACCGGGGGCTGCCCTCCCACCGGCACCTGACCCGCAGCGGGGCGCTGCGGGTCTTCCCCGCGCTCAAGCGCGACGCGCTCGCCGGGGCCGTCCAGTACTGGGACTGCCAGGTGGACGACGCCCGGTTCGTCAGCACCGTGCTGCGCACCGCCGCCGGGCTCGGCGCGCGGATCGCCTCCCGGGTGCAGGCCGTCGGCTTCCTGCGCGAGGGCGAGCACGTGGTGGGCGCCCGCGCCGCCGACCTGGAGAAGGGCGAGGAGATCTCCATCCGCGCCCGCCAGGTCGTCAACGCCGCCGGCGTGTGGACCGACGAGATCCAGGAGATGGTCGGCGGCCGCGGGCAGATCCACGTCCGCGCCTCCAAGGGCGTCCACCTGGTGGTGCCCCGCGACCGCATCCAGGCCTCCTCGGGGATGATCCTGCGCACCGAGAAGAGCGTGCTGTTCGTCATCCCGTGGGGCCGCCACTGGATCATCGGCACCACCGACACCGCCTGGGACCTGGACAAGGAGAACCCGGCCGCCAGCCGCACCGACATCGACTACGTCCTGGACCACGTCAACCAGGTACTGCGCACCCCGCTGAGCAGGGACGACGTCGAAGGCGTCTACGCCGGCCTGCGCCCGCTGCTGTCGGGGGAGTCGGAGGAGACCTCCAAGCTCTCCCGCGAGCACGTGGTCGCCCACCCGGTGCCCGGCCTGGTCCTCATCGCGGGCGGCAAGTACACCACCTACCGGGTCATGGCCAAGGACGCCGTGGACGCCGTCGCCCACGGCCTGGGCGGGGGGATTCCCAAGTCCGTCACGGACCGGCTCCCGCTGGTGGGCGCCTCCGGGTACAGCGCCCTGGTCAACCAGCGCCACCGGCTCGCCCGGGAGACCGGGCTGCACGTCTCCCGCATCTCGCACCTGCTGCGCCGCTACGGGACCTGCGCCCGCGACCTGCTCGACCTGGTGCGGGAGGACCCCGACCTGGGCCGCTCGCTCGCCGGGGCCGACGACTACCTGCGCGCCGAGATCGTCTACGCGGTCCGCGCCGAGGGCGCCCGCCACCTGGAGGACGTCCTGTACCGGCGCACCCGGATCTCGTTCGAGACCTGGGACCGGGGCATCGCCGCCGCGGAGGAGGCCGCCGAGCTCATGGCCCCGCTGCTGGGCTGGGACAAGGGGCAGGCCGAACGCGAGGTCGAGTACTACCGCAAGGGCATCGAGGCCGAGCGCGCGGCCCAGGAGCAGGACACCGACCAGGAGGCGGACGCCATCCAGCACGGCGCCCCCGAGATCGTGCCGGAGGCGGGCATCCTCAGGCCGTGACGCCGATCCCGCCCCGGAGTGTCCCATGACACACACGGCGGGTTAGGGTGCGGGGGTACAGACCCCCGCACCCCGAGGAGCCCGACATGATCACGGTGCTGCTCGTCGAGGACGACGTGCGCCTCGCCGACGCCCTCGCCGGAGCTCTGGAGCCCCACGGGTACGCCGTCACCCAGGTGCGCACCGCCGAGCAGGCGCTGGCCGCCGACCCCGCCGACGTCGTCCTGCTGGACCTGGGCCTGCCCGACATGGACGGCGTCGAGCTGTGCCGGATGCTCCGCGAGCGCCACGGCGCCGGCGACACGGCGGTCATCATGGTGACCGCCCGCGGGCAGCAGCGCGAGCGCGTCCGCGGCCTACGGGCGGGCGCCGACGACTACGTGGTCAAACCCCTGGCCATCGAGGAGCTGTGCGCCCGCATGGAGGCGGTGCTGCGCCGCATCCGCCGCCCCGCCGACGGGCCGCTGACCGCCGGACCCCTGCGGATCGACCCGGCCGGGCGCACGGTGGAGCTGGACGGGTCCCGTGTGGAGGTCACCCGCAAGGAGTTCGACCTGCTGCTGGCCCTGGCCCGGGAGGCCGGGAGCGTGCTGTCCCGCGAACACCTGCTGCTGCGGGTGTGGGGGACGACCTGGCCCGGCACGCTGCGCACCCTGGAGGTGCACGTGGGCACCCTGCGCTCCAAGCTCGGCACGCCCGGCCTCATCGAGACGGTGCGCGGGGTCGGGTACCGGATGCCGGTCACCGGGCGGGCCGACGCGGCGCCGACCGGGCGGCACCGCTGAGCGGGGCCCGTGCCGATGCGCCGCCGGATCATCACCGTCTACGTGACCCTGCTGGTCGCGGCCTGCCTGGGGCTGGCCGTCCCGCTGTGCGTCAGCATCGCCGCCCGCGGCACCTCCGACATGTTCCTGGACCGCCTCAACGACACCGCCCGGTTCGCGAGCATCGCCGAACCCGCGGTCCTCGACGGGACCGGCGGCATGCTGGAGGCGGAGATGGTCGCCTACGACCGCCTCTACGGGATCACCGCCGTCGTCGTCGACCGGCACGGCCGGGTGGTGGCCGCCTCCCGGCCCGGCCTGGAGCTCTCGGACCTGGACCCCTCGGCCGACCCGGGCGAGCCGCCCGAGGAGGTCCGCAACGCCCTGGCCGGGAACCGGATGGGGGCGGGCGGCATCGTGTACCCCTGGCAGCGCGGCCCCCTCATCGTCGCCGAACCCGTGGGCCGCTCCGGTGAGGTCGTCGGCGCGGCCGTCACGGCCTCGCCCACCCGGACCCTGCGCCGCGCCACCCGGAACCAGTGGGTGCTGGCGGCGGGCGGGGTCGCCGTGCTCATGGCCGCGGGCATCGCCGCCGCCGGGCCGCTCACCCGGTGGATCCTGCGGCCGATCGACGATCTGGGCGAGGCCACCCGCGCGGTGGCCGGGGGCAGCCTGGGCATCCGGGTGCGCACCGCCGCCGGCCCGGTCGAACTGCGCCGGCTCGGGGAGTCCTTCAACCGGATGGCCGACACCATCACCGCCATGCTGGAGACCCAGCGGGTGTTCGTGGCCTACGCCGGGCACCAGGTGCGCAACCCCCTGGCCGCGCTGCGGCTGCGGGTGGACTCGCTGTCCCGGCACCTCGTCCCGCAGGGCCGGCAGGACCACCGGCTGGCCCTGGACGAGGTGGACCGGCTCACCCGCGTCTGCGACAGCCTGCTCACCCTGGCCCGGACCGAGGACGCCGAGCACACCGAGGTGTGGGAGGAGGTCGGCGAGGTCGTCGGGGACCGGCTGCGCTCGTGGGAGCCCATCGCCGAACGGGTGGGCGCCGTCCTGGTCCGGGAGGGCGGCGACGGGGTCCGGGTCAGGTGCGTGGAGGGCACCCTCGACCAGGCCCTGGACGCGCTCATCGACAACGCCCTGAAGTTCGGGGGCGAGGGCGTGCGGATCACCGTCCGGGTCGAGGAGGTCCCGCCCGGTCCCGGCCGGCCCGGCCACGTGGACGTCCACGTCCTCGACGACGGCCCGGGCCTGCCCGCCGAGCAGCTTGCACAGGCCACCCGCCCCTTCTGGAAGGACGGCGGCGTCGGCGGCTCCGGCCTGGGCCTGTCCATCGTCGTCACCCTGCTCGAACTCCAGGGGGCGTCGCTCACCCTGACCCCCGCGCGCCCCCGGGGCATCGACGCGCGCATCCGGCTGGTCACGGGGTCGGGGCGGGCTCCGGCCGGCGCTCCTGCGCGTACTTGACCTCCCGGTAGTAGCCGGCGGCCCCCGGGTGCAGGGGCACCGGCAGGGTGGAGATCGCCGACCGGGGGTGCAGCTGCAACGCCACCGGGTGGATCTCGGCCAGCCTCGCCCGGGAGGCGAAGAGCAGGCGGGTCAGCTCCTCCGCGTGGGCGTACGGCATATCCGCGTTGACGACCAGCAGGCTCGGCACCCCGATGGTGCGGACCGCCGGGACCCCCGGATAGGTGTCGGCCGGCACCGGCAGCTCGGAGAAGTAGGCGCCGTACTCCTCGCTCAGCGCCGCCACGTGCCCGGACAGGTCCAGGAGCCGTACCGGGCGGCGCTCGGCCAGGTCCGCCACGGCCCCGGTGGGCAGGCCGCCGGACCAGAAGAAGGCGTCGATCTCGCCCCGCTCCAGCGCCGCCGCCGACTCCTCGATGGACAGCCACATGCGGTGCACGCCCCGGCCCTCCCGGCGGCCCCGGATCCCGCCCAGGCCGACCAGGTCCAGCAGTCTCTCGGCCATCATCTCGGTGCCCGACCCCCGCGCCCCGATCGAGACCACGCCCCCGGCCAGGTCGTCCAGGTCCTGGTAGGGGGAGTCCGCGCGCACGACCACGTGGGTGTGGTTGTCGTAGAGGCGGGCGACCGCGGCGATCGGCAGCGGCTCCTCGAACGGCGGCTCCCCGGCCACCGCGAGGGCGGCCACGTCGGCCAGGGTGAAGGCGGCGTCCACGCCGCCTTCGGCCACCAGCCGGTTGTTCTCCACGCTGGCCGCGGTGGTCAACGCCGTGATCCGGACGTTCTCCACCCGGGAGGAGGCGATCCCGGCCAGCGCCGCGCCGTACGCGTGGTAGACGCCGCCGTCGTCGCCGGTCCCCAGGGTCAGGTGCAGGGGCGCCGGTTCCACCGCCGCGGACCGTGTGAGCAGCGGCGCGGACACGGCGAGCACGAGGACGGCGGCGGTGAGGGGCCACAGGAGGCCGAGGGTGGGCCGCGACATGCCGAAACGATAGCAAGATGCGCGAAACCTCAGAGAAACCTCAAATGCCGGTGGAGGACACCGGATTCCGCCGGGATCGCGGCTACGTTTTCGACAGCGGAGTGGTGTGGGCCACAGCGCTCCGGGGGCCGCGTTCCTCCCGCGCCCCGGTGCCCGGCCCACCCCTCCGCCGTAACCCCCCGCACCCGGTGCGGGAGGACCCCGCGCCCCGACGGCGGCGGCGCCCGCCGCACCCGCGCCCCGTCCGCGCGGGTGCGGCGGGCCCGCTACCCTCGGCGGCATGTGGCGATGGAACCCCCGCGACCCGAAGCCGGCCCACGGATCCCCGGTCGAGCACCTGCTGGCCTCGGCGGCCCTGGGCACCGATCCCATGCTCCGGGCCGCGGCCGAGGAGGTCGCCGAGGGCGGCCTCGCCGCCGCCCTGCCGCTGCTCGCCGAGAGCCGGGAGGACGCCGAGACCCGCACCGCCACCGCCGAGGTGCTGGGCCGGGCCGCCGCCGACCGGATCGACGACCTGGGCGACCTCCTGGACACCGCCGACCGGGCCGACCTGATGCTGTGGCTGGGCAACGCCCTGATCGCCCACGCCCTGCGGGCCTCCGGCGGGGCCGCCGAGCGCAAGGCCGCCGAGGCCGCGCTGGACGACGCCCGCCGGGCGCTGGAGGCCGCCGCCGACCTGCGGCCCGACGACGCCGCGCCCTGGGTCGCGCTCCAGACCGTCGCCATGGGCGCGGGGGCCGACCGCGAGGAGAAGGACCGGCTGTGGGACGAGCTGCGGAGCCGGGACCCGCACCTGTTCGCCGCCCACACGGGCCGGGTGCGCGTGCTGTCCCCGGCGCGCGGCGGCGCGGCCGAGGAGATGTTCGCGTTCGCCGGGTCCGCCGCCGACACCGCGCCCGGGGGCGACCCGCTGCCCGCCGTCCTGGCCCTGGCCCACGCCGAGTTCCTGCGCGCGGAGCACAAGCGGCTCAGGGCCGAGGGCGTGTTCGACTTCGTGGCGGGTCAGGCGATGGGGCGCCTGTACGGGGAGGCGGTGGAGGAGCTGTTCGGGCTGGCCCGCGCCTGGGCCGGGAGCGCCGTCCCGCACCCGCGCGACGTGCAGGCCCACCACCTGTTCGGGTGGGCGTTCCACCGGGCCGGGATGACCGAGGCCGCCCGCTGGCACCTGACCGCCGTCGGCAACCTGTACTGCGAGGTCCCCTGGGGGTTCTTCGGCGATGCCCGGACGCAGGTCGCCCGGGCCATGGAGGAGCTCGGCGTGCGCCCCGGCGGCCACCGGCCCCCGGCCGGAGCCGGGTGAGAGGACCCGGAACGCGCCCGAAAAGTCCTCGCCAACGGACTGACCAGCGGGACACAATGCACGGGTGCTACTGACGATCACCACCACCGCGACCCCGGCGGCCCCGGCCACGGACCTCGGATTCCTGCTCCACAAGAACCCGGAGCGGGCGCAGAGCTTCGAGCAGTCCTTCGGGACCGCCCATGTCTTCTACCCCGAGGCCACGGAGCAGCGCTGCACGGCCGCCCTGCTCCTGGAGGTCGACCCCCAGGCGCTGCTGCGGGCCCGCACCTCCGTCAGCACACCCGACTTCGCCCTGGCCCAGTACGTGAACGACCGCCCCTTCGCCACCTCCTCGCTGTTCACGGTGGCGCTGGGCCGGGTGTTCCGCTCCGCGCTCAAGGGCGCCTGCGAGGCCCGGCCGGAACTGGCCGCCGCCCCGCTGCCCCTCGAACTCCACCTGCCCGCGGTGCCCTGCCGGGCCGGCGCCGACAAGGCGCGCGCCCTGTTCGAGCCCCTGGGCTGGCGGGTGGCCGCCGAGCCCGTGCCGCTCGACCCCGGCCTGCCCGGCTGGGGCGACTCCCACTACCTGTCGCTGACCCTGTCCGGCGAGCAGGTGCTGTCCGAGGCGCTGAGCCACCTGTACGTCCTGCTGCCCGCCATG
This sequence comes from Nocardiopsis sp. MT53, assembly GCF_019598965.1. Taxonomy (NCBI): domain Bacteria; kingdom Bacillati; phylum Actinomycetota; class Actinomycetes; order Streptosporangiales; family Nocardiopsidaceae; genus Nocardiopsis; species Nocardiopsis sp. MT53. The sequence goes on from NZ_CP080599.1 coordinate 3,126,422, forward strand.
GACGGGAGCAAGCACTACTGGGTGGACCGCGGCGAGATCGACAAGCTGCTGCGTGCCGGGGGCCTGCGCGTCACCGACGCCGAGGAGCAGACCACCGAGGAGGACCCGCAGGCCCGGTCCCCCTGGCTGGCCCGCCACCCCGAGCGCGCCTGGATCACCCGCCGCTACCTCAACCGGCGCAACGCCTACGTGCGCACCGCCCTGGCCCGGCTGGCCGAGGCCGACGACCTCCCGGAGGAGGAGGCCGACCCGGCCCTGGAGGAGGCCCCCGCGGAGGCCGCGCCGGTTCGGGCGGGGGAGGAGCGCCCGCCCTCGCTGGCCGAGCAGCGCGCCGGGGCGGTCCTGGCCGTGCTGCGCGCCGAGAACGCCTCCAGCGTCCTGGACCTGGGCTGCGGCCCCGGCGCCCTGCTGGCGAAGCTGGTCGCCGACCCGACCCTGGAGCGGATCACCGGTGTGGACGTGGACGCCGTCACCCTCCAGATGGCCCACCGCAAGACCTGCCGGGGCTGCGCCCCGAACGGCCGCGGGCGCCACCGCGACCTGTTCGCCGACACCGTGGGCCTCCGGGAGCAGGGCGGGCGCCCGCCCCGGCCCGAGCTGCTCATCGGCTCGGCCGTCTACCGGGACGCCCGCTTCGCCGGGCACGACGCCGTCGTGCTCATGGAGGTCGTCGAGCACATCGACCCGGAGCGGCTGCCGGCGCTGGAGGAGAGCGTCTTCTCCGCCGCGCACCCCCGCGTCGTCGTGGTCACCACCCCCAACGCCGAGTACAACGTCCACTACGAGGGCCTGGCCGACGGCGCGTTCCGCCACCGGGACCACCGCTTCGAGTGGACCCGCGCCGAGTTCACCCTGTGGGCGGACGCCGTCGCCGAACGCAACGGCTACACCGTCCGCTACCTGCCCGTGGGTCCGCAGGACCCCGCCACCGGCTCCCCGACCCAGATGGGAGTGTTCACCCGATGAACACCGATGAGACCGCCCCGGACACCGCCCCCCGCGTCCTGGGCGTGCCCGCCATGGGACTCGTCGTGCTGGTCGGCGTGTCCGGCTCGGGCAAGTCCACCTTCGCCGCCCGCCACTTCAAGCCCACCGAGGTCATCTCCTCCGACTTCTGCCGCGGGCTGGTCAGCGACGACGAGAACGACCAGGGCGCCACCGCCGACGCCTTCTCCCTGCTGCACACCGTCCTGGACATCCGGCTGCGCCGCGGCCTGCTCACCGTGGTGGACGCCACCAACGTGCAGTCCAAGGCCCGCGCCGAACTCCTGGCCGTGGCCAAGGCCAACAACGTGCTGTCCACGGCGATCGTCCTCGACGTGCCCGAGGCTCTGGCCAAGGAGCGCAACCGGACCCGGCCCGACCGGGACTTCGGCGACCACGTCATCCCCCGCCAGCGCCGCGACCTGCGCCGCAGCCTCAAGTACCTGCGCAAGGAGGGGTTCCGCAAGGTCCACGTCCTCAAGGGCGTCGAGGAGATCGACGCCGCCGTCATCGAGCGCGAGCGCGCCTGGCCGGACAAGCGCGAGCTCACCGGCCCCTTCGACATCATCGGCGACGTCCACGGCTGCCGGGAGGAGCTGGAGGAGCTGCTCACGTCCCTGGGCTACGGGATCACCCGGGACGACCGGGGCAGGGCCGTCGGCGCCCGCCACCCGCAGGGCCGTACCGCGGTGTTCGTCGGCGACCTCGTGGACCGGGGCCCCGACACCCCGGGTGTGCTGCGCCTGGCCATGGGCATGGTCCGCGACGGCGACGCCCTCTGCGTACCGGGCAACCACGAGAACAAGCTCATCCGGGCGCTGCGCGGCGTCAGGGTCACCGCCACCCACGGGCTCGCCGAGTCCCTGGAGCAGCTGGGAAGGGAGAGCGAGGAGTTCCGCAGGGAGGTCCTCGACTTCTGCGACGGCCTGGTCAGCCACCTGGTCCTCGACGGGGGGAGGCTGGTGGTCGCCCACGCCGGGCTCAAGGAGGCCTACCACGGCCGCGCCTCCGGCCGGGTGCGCTCCTTCGCCCTGTACGGCGACACCACCGGCGAGACCGACGAGTACGGGCTGCCGGTGCGCCTGCCCTGGGCCCGCGACTACCGGGGCAGGGCGGCCGTCGTGTACGGCCACACCCCCGTGCTCAAGGCCGAGTGGGTCAACAACACCCTGTGCCTGGACACCGGCTGCGTGTTCGGCGGGAAGCTGACCGCGCTGCGCTACCCCGAACGCGAGATCGTCGACGTCGACGCGCGCCGGACCTGGTACGAGCCGGTCCGGCCGCTGGGCGGCGAGGCCCCGGCGGGCGCGGAGGGCGGGGACCGCTCCGACACGCTGGTGGACATCACCGACGTGGGCGTCGGCGACCACCACCCCGGCCTGATCGTCGAGACGGAGTTCGGGACCGTCCGCGCCAACGGCGCGTCCGCCCTGGGCGCGCTGGAGGTGATGAGCCGGTTCTCCGTCGACCCGCGGTGGCTGCTGTACCTGCCGCCGACCATGGCGCCGGCGCCCACCGCCGCGGCCCCCGGGTACCTGGAGCACCCCGACGAGGCGTTCGCCTGGTACCGCGCCGCCGGTGTCGGGCAGGTCGTGTGCGAGGAGAAGCACATGGGCTCGCGCGCCGTCGCCGTGCTGTGCCGCGACGAGGCGGCCGCCGAACGGCGGTTCGCCCCGGGCGCCCTGGGCACGGTGTACACCCGCACCGGGCGGCCGTTCTTCGCCGACCCCGTGCTGCGCGGCGAGGTGGTGGACCGGCTGCGCGCCGCCGTCACCGGGGCCGGCCTGTGGGACCGCCTGGGCACCGACTGGGTCGCCCTGGACGGGGAGCTGCTGCCCTGGTCGGCCAAGGCCCGCACGCTCATCCGCGACCAGTACGCCTCGGTGGGCGCGGCCGCCCGCGCCGCCCTGCCCGCAGCGGGCGCGGCGCTGGCCGCGGCCGCCGAGCGCGGCCTGGACGTGGGCCGCCTGGTGGACCGGGTCACGCGGAGCACGGAGCAGATGGAGGAGTTCAGCCGGGTGTACCGGCGCTACTCCTGGGACACCGACGGCGCCGCCGGGCTCCGGTTCGCGCCCTTCGCGGTGCTGGCCTCCGAAGGCCGCGAGTACTCCGACGCCGACCACCTGTGGCACATGGCCACCGCGGAGCGGCTGGCCGAGGCGGACCCGCTGGTGCGCTCCACCCGCTACCGGGTGGTGGACACCACCGACCCGGCCGCCTGCGCCTCGGCCGCCGCCTGGTGGCAGGAGATGGTGGACGCCGGGGGCGAGGGCATGGTCGTCAAGCCGCTCCAGGGCGCCCGCGCCACGGGCGCCAAGGGGCTGACCCAGCCCGGCCTGAAGGTGCGCGGCCCCGAGTACCTGCGGATCATCTACGGCCACGACTACACCGACCCCGACCGCCTGGAGGTCCTCAAGGACCGGAGGCTGGGCGGCAAGCTCGGGCTGGCCATGCGCGAGCACAAGCTGGGGCTGGAGGCCCTGGCCCGGCACGCCCGCCGCGAGCCGCTGTGGCGGGTCCACGAACCGGTGTTCGCGGCCCTGGCACTGGAGACCGAACCGGTCGACCCGCGCCTGTAGGACGCGGGGCGTTTGGTCGGATCGTACGAAGCGAGGGCGGGGCGGGACCGGGCGGATCACACCAACCCGGGACCGCTTCGCCTTCTTTTCATGTCGCCTCCTACCAACGGACACGGGAAAGGGACATGATGTCCCCGCCCCTGCTCCCCAGTACCCCCGGAGAGAACGTGTCCCCCACCCGACCACGGCGCCTGATCGCGCCGACGTCCGCCGCCGCCGCGGCGGTGCTGCTGGCCGCGGCCCTGGGCCCGGTTCCGGCCGCCGCCGACACCGGCACCCCGGTGATCGCGGAGGTCTACGGAGGCGGCGGCAACAGCGGAGCGACGCTGCGCCACGACTTCGTCGAGCTGGGCAACGCCGCGGACGCCCCGGTCACCGTCGACGGCTGGAGCGTCCAGTACCTCCCGGCCGCACCGAAGCCGACCACCAACGTGCAGGTCACCCCGCTGGCAGGGGAGATCCCCGCCGGGGGCCGCTACCTGGTCCGCCAGGCCGCGGGCACCGGGGGAGAGGTCGACCTCCCCGCCCCGGACGCCGCCGGGTCGACCAACATGTCGGCCACGGCGGGCACCGTCCTGCTCGTCTCCGGCACCGAGCCCGTCGAGTGCCGCACCGCCGCCGACTGCGCCGCGGACGGCTCCGTCGTCGACATCGTCGGCTACGGCGGAGCCGAGGTCCGCGAGGGGGAGTCCGCCCCCCGGCTCTCCAACACCACCGCGGCCGCCCGCGGCGACGGCCTCGCCGACACCGGCGACAACGCCGCCGACTTCACCGCGGGCGGGCCCACCCCCGTGAACGCGGCCGGCGAGGGCCCCGACGAGGGCCCGGGGGAGCCCGGCGGCCCCAGCGAACCCGGTGACCTGCGCATCCACGACATCCAGGGCGTCACCCGCGTCTCCCCGCACGCCGGGGACACCGTGTCCGGGGTGCCCGGCGTGGTCACCGCCGTCAACGCCTTCGGCAGCGCGCAGGGCTTCTGGTTCCAGGACCCCGAGGGCGACGGCGACCCGCGCACCAGCGAGGGCCTGTTCGTCTTCACCGGCTCCACCGCGCCCGGCGTCGCACCCGGCGACGAGGTCCTGGTCTCCGGCCGGGTCGACGAGTACCGGCCCGCCTCCGGCACGCAGACCATCACCCAGCTCGACCGGGCGCAGTGGACGGTCCTGTCCACCGGCAACGCCGTCCCGGAGTCGGTGGCCCTGGAGGCCGGGGTGATCCCCGCCGAGTACGCCCCCGACCACGGCGGCGACATCTCCGGCCTGGAGCTGGCGCCCGACACCTACGCCCTGGACTTCTGGGCCGCCCACGAGCACATGATGGTCCGGCTCGAGGACGCCCCCGTCATCGCCCCCACCGACCCCTACCACGCCTTCTGGGTCACCGTGGAGCCCGGGCACAACCGCACCGCCAACGGCGGAGTGGCCTACGGCTCCTACGACGACCCCAACGCGGGACGGGTCAAGGTCGAGTCCCTGCTCGACCGCGACGTCCACCCGTTCCCCCGGGTCGACGTGGGCGACACCCTCGCCGGGGTCACCGAGGGACCGGTGTACTACAGCCGGTTCGGCGGCTACCTCGTGCGCGCCACCACCCTGGGCGAGCACGTGCCCGGCGGCCTGGAGCGCACCCCCGTCCGCGGCACCGAACGGTACGAGGTCTCCATCGCCACCTACAACGTCGAGAACCTCGGCGGCCGGGACGACCAGGCGAAGTACGACGCGCTGGCCACCGGCATCGTCGAGTACCTCGACGCGCCCGACATCATCGGCCTGGAGGAGATCCAGGACGACAACGGCGAGGTGGACGACGGGACCGTCGACGCCGGCGCCACCCTGGACCGGCTCACCGCCGCGATCGAGGCGCAGGGCGGGCCGGCCTACGAGTGGCGGCAGATCAGCCCCGAGGACAAGCAGGACGGCGGCGCGCCCGGCGGCAACATCCGCAACGCCTTCCTCTTCGACCCGGCCCGCGTGCAGTTCGTGGACCGCCCCGGCGGCGACGCCACCACCGCCGTCGAGGTCGTCCGGGGCTCCCGCGGCGCCGAGCTGTCGGTCTCCCCGGGCCGCATCGAGCCCGCGGACCCGGCCTGGGACGACAGCCGCAAGCCGCTGGTCGGACACTTCCGCGCCCTCAACCGGGACATCTACGTGGTGACCAACCACTTCAACTCCAAGGGCGGCGACCAGGCGCTGCACGGTGTCGTGCAGCCGCCGGCCCGCACCAGCGAGCAGCAGCGCAACGCCCAGGCGGAGCTGGTGGCCGGCTTCGCCGACGAGCTGCTGGCCGTGGATCCGGACGCCAATCTGGTGGTCATGGGGGACCTCAACGACTTCCAGTTCTCCCGGACCCTGGAGATCCTCACCGGCGACGGGCCGCTGTACAACCCGATGACGGACCTGCCCGCCCCGGAGCGCTACAACTACGTGTTCGACGGCAACTCCCAGGCCCTGGACCACATCCTGGTCAATCGGGAGATCGCCGGCCGTGTGGACTACGGCATCGCGCGGATCAACTCCGAGTTCCACGACCAGGTCAGCGACCACGACCCGCAGGTGCTGTGGCTGGACACCCGCCGCTCCACCCCGCCGGGCCGCTCCTGACCCGGCCCCCTGCACGGTGCGCCCCGGCCGGGAACCGGCCGGGGCGCACCGCGTCCCTCCGCGGGGACCTCAGCGCACGTCCCTGCGGCCCAGCACCACCGCGGCCAGGGCCCACCGGAGCGGCGCGCCCACGGGGCCGCGCCCGCGGGACGCCTATGCTGGGGAGCGCCCGCCGTACAGCGGGTCCACTCCACCCAAGGAAGCACAAGCATGAACGTACTGCTCACCGGAGGCGCCGGGTACATCGGCTCGCACACCGCGGTCGAACTCCTGGAGGCCGGCCACCGGGTCGTCGTCCTGGACAACCTGGTGAACAGCCACGCCGAGTCCCTGCGCCGGGTCGAGCAGATCACCGGACACGCGCCCGTGCTGGTGACCGGCGACTGCGCCGACCGGGAGACCGTCGACCGCGTCCTGGCCGAGCACGCCATCGACGCCGTCGTCCACACGGCCGGCCTCAAGGCCGTCGGGGAGTCCGTCGCCCAGCCCCTGCGCTACTACCGCAACAACCTCGACGCCCTCCTCTCCCTGGTCGAGGCCATGGACGCCCGGGGCGTCCGCAACCTGGTCTTCAGCTCCTCGGCCACGGTCTACGGCGACCCCGAGACGGTGCCCATCCCCGAGGACGCCCCGCTCAGCGCCACCAACCCCTACGGCGCCACCAAGCTGTTCGGCGAGCGCATCCTGGGGGACCTGGCCGCCGCCGACCCGCGCTGGCACATCGTGTCCCTGCGCTACTTCAACCCCGTCGGGGCCCACCCCAGCGGCCTGATCGGCGAGGACCCCCAGGGCACCCCCAACAACCTGCTGCCCTACATCGCCCAGGTCGCCGCGGGCCGCCGCGAGTTCCTCCAGGTGTTCGGCGACGACTACGACACCGCCGACGGCACCGGAGTCCGCGACTACCTGCACGTCGTCGACCTGGCCCGCGGGCACCTGGTCGCCCTGCACCACCTGGCCGACGCCCCCGGCCACCGGGTCTACAACCTCGGCAGCGGCAAGGGGTACTCGGTCATGGAGTGCCTGCACGCGTTCGAGCGGGCCGTGGGCCGCTCCCTGCCCTACAAGGTGGTCCCGCGCCGCCCCGGCGACATCGCCGTCTGCTCCGCCGACCCCTCCGCCGCCGCCCGCGACCTGGGCTGGAAGGCCGACCGCGACCTGGACGAGGCCTGCGCCGACGCCTGGCGCTGGCAGTCGGCCAACCCGCGGGGGTTCGCGGGCTGAGCCCGACCGCACACCCGCCGGGACCCGCTGAGCACGGGGTACGCCCTAGACTGGGCGTATCCCTGAACTCCTGCGGAAGGTCCTCCGTCGTGTCCGTTGGTGCTGACAGCACGTTCGACACCGTCCTCGTCGTGGACTTCGGCGCGCAGTACGCGCAGCTGATCGCCCGGCGGGTGCGCGAAGCTCACGTGCACAGCGAGATCGTGCCCTCGACCATGCCCGTGGAGGAGATGCTCGCCAAGAAGCCGAAGGCGATCATCCTCTCCGGCGGCCCCTCCTCGGTGTACGCCGAGGGGGCGCCCCACGTCGGGGCCGAGCTCTTCGAGACCGGCGTCCCGACCTTCGGTATCTGCTACGGCTTCCAGGCCATGACACGCGCCCTGGGGGGGACGGTCGACAGGACCGACCTGAGCGAGTTCGGCCGCACCGAGCTCACCGTGACCGCCGGGGACTCCCTGCTGTTCACCGGGCTGCCCGCCGAGCAGCCGGTGTGGATGTCCCACGGCGACTCGGTGATCGAGGCCCCCGCCGGCTTCCGCGCCGTCGCCACCACCGCGGGCGCCCCGGTGGCCGCGTTCGAGGACACCGACCGCCGCCTCTTCGGCGTCCAGTTCCACCCCGAGGTCCTGCACAGCGAGCACGGCCAGGAGGTGCTGCGCCGCTTCCTGTACGAGGGCGCGGGCTGCCGCCCCACCTGGACGATGCTGAACATCGTCGACGAGCAGGTCGCCCGGATCCGCGAGCAGATCGGCGACAAGAGCGTCATCTGCGCCCTCAGCGGCGGCGTCGACTCCGCGGTGGCGGGCGCCCTGGTGCAGCGCGCCGTCGGCGACCAGCTGACCTGTGTGTTCGTCGACCACGGCCTGCTGCGCAAGGGCGAGGCCGAGCAGGTCGAGAAGGACTTCGTGGCGGTCACCGGCGCCCGGCTCAAGGTCGTGGACGCCCAGGAGCGCTTCCTGAGCGCGCTGGCCGGGGTCACCGACCCCGAGGAGAAGCGCAAGATCATCGGCCGCGAGTTCATCCGCGTCTTCGAGCAGGCGGCCCGCGAGGTCGTCGCCGACAGCGGCGAGTCCGGCGGCGAGGTCGAGTTCCTGGTGCAGGGCACCCTGTACCCGGACGTGGTGGAGTCCGGCGGCGGCACCGGCACCGCCAACATCAAGTCCCACCACAACGTGGGCGGCCTGCCCGACGACCTCCAGTTCACCCTGGTGGAGCCGCTGCGCGAGCTGTTCAAGGACGAGGTCCGCAAGGTCGGCGAGGAGCTGGGCCTGCCCCCGGAGATGGTCTGGCGCCAGCCGTTCCCCGGCCCCGGCCTGGGCATCCGCATCATCGGCGAGGTCACCCGCGAGCGCCTGGACGTCCTGCGCGAGGCCGACGCCATCGCCCGCGAGGAACTGTCGCACGCCGGGCTGGACCGCGAGATCTGGCAGTGCCCCGTGGTGCTGCTCGCCGACGTCCGCTCGGTCGGCGTCCAGGGCGACGGCCGCACCTACGGCCACCCCGTGGTGCTGCGCCCGGTCAGCAGCGAGGACGCGATGACCGCCGACTGGTCGCGCCTGCCCTACGACGTGCTGGCCAAGATCTCCAACCGGATCACCAACGAGGTCCGCGAGATCAACCGGGTGACGCTGGACGTCACCAGCAAGCCCCCGGGCACCATCGAGTGGGAGTAGGCGCCCCGGCGCCCACGCGGAGGGGGCCCGGCCTGACGGCCGGGCCCCCTTTCGCGTTCCGCGGGTACCGGGCCGCTCAGTCGGCGCTCTTGAGGAGGACCTCGACGGGCTCGGCGAAGCGGTCGTGCCTGAACACCAGGGCCTCGGGGTACTCGCCGACGTGGAGCGTGAACACCATGATCCCGGTGGCAGTCTCGCCCGGCTGGACGGCCTCCCACAGGGACTCCTGCTCCTCGATCCGGCTGGGCCGGTCCGCTACGACCTCCTGCTGCAGTTCGGTCCGCACCCCCTGGGCCTCGTGGTCCAGCAGCACGGGCGCGTCGCTCAGATTGGTGAAGTCCACGTCGAGCACGCAGTAGTGCCCGTTCGCCTGCACCTGGACCTCGCGGCTGGGGATGGTCGTCTGGTCGCACTCGACGTCGAGCACCTTCACACGGGCCAGGCCGTCGGCGCTGGTGGCCTCCATGGCCCCGGTGCCCGGGGACGCGGGCCCGTCCCCCTCGCCGGGTTCGCCCCCGCCGCCGTCCTCGGGGGCGGCGGAGGTGCCGGGCTGCTGCGTCTGCTGACCGGACGGGGCGTCGTCGTCGCCGAGGTTGGTCACCACGTACAGCACCGCCAGCAGCGCGAGGACCAGGAGGACGGCGGCCGCCGCGGCGATGACCACGATGCCGCGCCGGTTGGCCGGACCGGTCGGCCGGTGCGGGGGCGGCGGGACCGGCGGAACGTACGGCTGGGGGCCCGGGCGCGGCGCCTGCTGGTCGGCGGGCGGCACGATCGGGAGCGCGCCGGTGGAGGCCGGGTGCTGGGCGGGCGGCGGCCCGCCCGGGGCGCCGGCCTGCGGGTGCGGGGGCGGGGGCGGGCCCTGGGGCGGGTGCCCGCCGCCGGGGTGCCCCGGGGCCGGTCGCACGAACGTGCCGCTCTGGTGCGGGGCGGCCTGCGGGCCGGGCGGGGCGACCGGGGGCGCCTGGTAGGCGCCGGGCGCCGGGTGGCGCATGCCGGTCATGGTCTGGTGGGCGCCCTGCGGCGGACCGTGCGGCATCGGCGGGGGCAGGTTGGGACGCCACGACTGGTGCAGCGCGTGCGACACCATGTCGTTGGGGTTGGAGCTGTCCTCGCCGCCCGCCAGCTCCAGGAGCAGGTCCTGGGCGGTGGGCCGCCGGTTGGGGTCCTTGTCCAGGGCCCGCAGCACCAGCCGGTCCAGGGGGCTGTCGAGGTTGCCGATCTGGGGCTCGGCGAACAGCACCCGCTTGCCCAGCGTCATGGCGTCGCCGTTGCCGAAGGGGTGGGTGCCGTTGCCCGCGAACGCCACCAGGCACCCCCAGGCGAAGATGTCCGCCTTGGTGGTGACCTGCTCCTCCAGGAGCTGCTCGGGCGCCATCCAGCCCGGGCTGCCCATGACGATGCCCGTCTGGGTGTGGTTGGTGGCGGTGTTCATGGCCCGGGCGATGCCGAAGTCGATCACGCGCGGGCCCGACAGCGACAGCAGCACGTTGGCGGGCTTGAGGTCGCGGTGCACCAGGCCGGTGCGGTGGATCGCGGCGAGCGCGGCGGCCACGCCCAGGGCGAACCCGTGCAGGGTGGAGGAGTCCAGGGGGCCGTTCTGGGCGATGTGCTCGGCCAGCGCGGTGCCCGCGATGTACTCGGTCACCATGTACGGGCGGTTCTCGAACGTGCCGTGGTCGAGGACCTTCGCGGTGCAGAAGGAGGCGACCTTGCGGGCGTTCTCCATCTCGTCGCGGAACCGCGCCCGGGTCGCCTCGTCGAAGGCGAGCTCGGGGCGGATGACCTTGATCGCTACCTGGTTGTTCCGGTCCGGCAGCCCGCCGAGGTAGACGGTGCCCATGCCGCCGCTGCCCAGCTTCCCGGACAGCACATAGGGCCCGATGGTGGCCGGATCTCCGGCGCCCAGCGGTTCCAGGTTCTTCGGGAGCCCATCCGACGGCAAGTAGCCCTCCCCGACGGTGTCCAAACTCCGCCTTGCCCCAAGGTAGCGGTGTTTGTGCCCTGATTCCCACTCGCGGACCCCGTCGGTCCGGTTCGCGGAAGGGCGGTGACTGACATGACAATGGTGACGATCCCCGAATCGCGCCCTTGGTTCCCGTTTCCGCCCGAACATCGCGTTCGTCTCACGGAGCAGGGGTGAACACAGCGGCTCCCCTGTCGGGGTGTGTGCTCACGCAAGGGGGGGTTCCTTTACGATTGGGGACTCGTGACAGTTGATACCACCGTAACCGTGCGGGTTCCCGCGAAGGTCAACCTCCAGCTGGCGGTGGGGCCCGCACGTGAGGACGGGTTCCACGACCTCGTCAACGTTTTCCACGCGGTCTCGCTGTTCGATGAGGTTACCGTCCGGGAGGCGGGACCGCGCAGTGGGCGACCCGACGGTAGCACCTCACCGGGTGGCGGGACCCTCCTCGCGGAGCTGACCGCGAACGGCCGCTCGGTCTCCCACCTGTCACGTGTGCCACTGGACGCCTCCAACCTCGCCGCGGGCGCCGCCGACCTGCTGGGCCGGGAGACCGGCCGCGGCCGTCCGGTGCGGATCCACCTGGAGAAGCGCATCCCCGTGGCGGGCGGGATGGCCGGCGGCAGCGCCGACGCGGCGGCCGCCCTGGTCGCCTGCGACCGGCTGTGGGCGACCGGCCTGCCCCGCGAGGACCTGCTGCGGCTGGCCGCCGTGCTCGGCAGCGACGTGGCCTTCCCGCTGGTGGGGGGCACCGCGGTGGGCCGGGGGCGGGGCGAGATCCTGGAGCCGATGACCAGCCCCGGCCGGTACCGCTGGGTGTTCGCGCTGTCCCCGCACGGCCTGTCCACGGGCGCGGTGTTCGCCGAGTACGACCGGCTGCGGCCCGACGCGCCCGCCCCGGAGCTGAGCGCGGCCCTGCGGGACGCGCTGGCCGCCGCGGATCCCGCGGCCCTGGGCCGGGCGCTGACCAACGACCTCCAGGAGGCGGCGCTGTCGCTGCTGCCGGAGCTGGAGCGCACGCTCCGGACGGGCGCCTCGGCCGGAGCGCTGGGCGCGCTGGTGTCCGGGTCCGGTCCGACCTGCGCGTTCCTGGTGGGCGGCGGCTCGGAGGAGGCCTCGGTGGTCGCCGAGCGGGAGGCCGCGGTGGTGGCCTCGCTGGAGGCGAGCGGGCTGTGCGAGCAGATCGTGCGGGCCGACGGAGACGTCCCCGGCACGGTCTTCGTGTGACGTAAATCACTTGTGGTTTCCGGGTGAGGGTCCCGGGTCCCCGCATTGACCTCAACCATGGTTGAGATTGAAGACTGGGGGCATGCCGACGACAGCAGCCCTCACCCGCTACGCCGACCTGCCGGCCCTCATCGGCCTGATGGAGGGCGACGAAAAGCACAGTGCCGCCGCGCACTCCACGCTCGACGTCGTCTGGGTCCTCTACGACCGCGTCCTGGCCGTCACCCCCGAGACCGCCGACGACCCCGCCCGCGACCGGTTCCTGCTCTCCAAGGGCCACGGGCCCGCCGCCTTCTACGCCGTCCTGGCCGCCAAGGGCTTCCTCGACGTGTCCGCGCTGCGCGGCTGGACCGCCTTCGGCTCCGCCCTGGGACACCACCCCGACCGGGTCCTCGTCCCCGGCGCGGAGATCGGCAGCGGCTCGCTCGGCCACGGCCTGCCCATCGCCCTGGGGACCGCCCTGGGGCTGCGCGCCCGGAACGTGCGCCGCCCCGACGGGTCCGAGCCCCGCACGGTGGTGCTCGTCGGCGACGGCGAGCTCGACGAGGGCAGCAACCACGAGGCCATCGCCGCGGCCGGGCGGCTGGGCGTCGGCTCCCTCACCACCGTGGTCGTCGACAACGGGTCGGCCCTGCACGGCTGGCCCGGCGGGATCGCGCGCCGCTTCGAGCTGGAGGGCTGGGCCACCCGCGAGGTCCAGGGCCGCGACCACGACGCCCTGCACGCCGCGTTCACCCGCCCCTGGGGCGACCGGCCGCTCGCCGTCGTCGCCCGCGTCCGCCCCACGAGCTGACACCGCCACCGACCGGAGGAGACCGGCCATGACCCACAGCACGACGCGGACCGCGCCCCGGGCCGACGCCGCGACGCACGGACCGAACGAGATGCGCGAGGTGTTCGGCGCCGCCGTCTCGGAGGCGATGGACGACGACCCCCGCCTCGCGGTCGTCCTGGCGGTCATCTCCGCCGGGATGTTCCGCCGGGCCGCCGCCCGCCACCCCGGGCGGGTGATCGACCTGGGCATCCGCGAGCAGGCCATGATCGGGACCGCGGGCGGACTCGCCCTCACCGGGATGCGCCCGGTCGTCCACAGCTACGCCCCCTTCTTGGTGGAGCGCCCCTTCGAGCAGATCAAGCTCGACCTGGGGCACCAGGACGCCGGGGCGGTCCTGGTGAGCATCGGCGGCTCCTACGACGCCGCCGCGGAGGGCCGCACCCACCAGGCCCCCGGCGACGTCGCCCTGATCGACACCCTGCCCGGCTGGACCGTCCACGTGCCCGGCCACGCCGACGAGGTGCGCGCCGTCCTGCGCGACGCCCTGCCCGGCGACGACCGGGTGTACATCCGGCTGTCGGGCACCGCCAACCGCGCCCCCCTGCCGCTGTCCGGGGGCCTGGCCGTGGTCCGGCCGGGCTCGGCCCGCTCCGCCGGAGTGGTCGTGGCCGTCGGGCCCATGCTCGACCGCACCCTGGAGGCCACCGCGGACCTCGACGTCACCGTCGCCTACACCGCCACCGTGCGCCCCTTCGACCGCGCCGGGCTCAGCGCCCTGGTCGCCGCCTCCGGGAACGCGGACGTGATGCTGGTGGAGCCCTACCTCAGGGGCACCTCCGCGCACGAGGTCTCCGAGGCGCTGGCCGACCGCAGGCACCGCCAGCTCTCCCTCGGCGTGCCGAGGGACACGGAGCTGCGCGCCTACGGCACCCCGGCCGACCACGCCCGGGCGCACGGGCTGGACGTCCGGGGAATCGCGCGGGCCGCCCGGGACTTCTTCCTGGTGTAGGGAGAGCGCTCCGGCGAACCCCGGTTCCCGGCGGCATGTGAAATCCTGATATGTAGTGATACCGACCTGCCCGGGGCCTTGCGTGGTGCGGCCCCGGGCTCCTTTTTCCGGCGCTCCCGGGTTCGGCGGACCCCGCGAGGACCCGGTCGGAGCCCCGCCGGCGTCCGGGACCCGTCCAGGGCACCCGGCGACACCCGGGACAATGGAGACGATGACGAATCTGGTCAACCTTCAGGACGTGTCCCTGGCCTACGGGCCCCTCGTGCTCCTCGACTCGGTGTCACTGGGCGTGGACGAGGGCGAGCGCATCGGCGTGGTCGGCCGCAACGGCGGCGGCAAGTCCACGCTGATCTCCGTGCTGTCCGGGGCCCTGCCGCCCGACTCCGGCCGGGTGGTGCACAACCGCGGTCTGCGCGTGGGCTTCCTGCACCAGCGCGACGACTTCCCCGACACCACCGTCGGCGCCTTCGTGCTGGGCGAGCGGGCCGAACACGAGTGGGCGGGCGACGCCCGCGCCCGCGACATCCTGCGCGGGCTGCTCGGCGGCTGGAGCCTGGACACCCCCATGGCGGGGCTGTCCGGCGGTGAGCGCCGCCGCGCCGGCCTGGCCCGGCTGCTGGTGGGCGACCACGACCTCATCGTCCTGGACGAGCCCACCAACCACCTCGACATCGAGGGCATCCACTGGCTCGCCGGGCACCTGCGCGACCGCCGCGAGGCGCTCGTGGTGGTCACCCACGACCGCTGGTTCCTGGACGCCGTCACCACCCGCACCTGGGAGGTGGGACGCGGCGCCGTCGAGCGCTACGAGGGCGGGTACGCCGCCTACGTGCTGGCCAAGGCCGAGCGCGAGCGCCAGGCCGCGGCCACCGAGGAGCGCCGCCAGAACCTCATGCGCAAGGAGCTGGCCTGGCTGCGCCGGGGCGCCCCCGCGCGCACCTCCAAGCCCAAGTTCCGCATCGAGGCGGCCAACCGGCTGATCGCGGACGAGCCGCCGGTGCGCGACACCGTCGAGCTGGTCCGGTTCGCCAGCTCCCGCCTGGGCAAGACCGTCATCGACCTCAAGGACGTGACGGCGACCGTCCCGGGGCGGACCCTGCTGGACCACCTCACCTGGCAGCTCGGCCCCGGCGACCGGGTCGGCCTGGTCGGGGTCAACGGCGCGGGCAAGTCCACGCTGCTCAAGATCCTCGCCCGGGAGCGGGAGCCCGAGTCGGGCCACGTCCGCACCGGGCGCACCGTCCGGCTCGCCCACCTGTCGCAGAACGTCACCGAGCTGGACCCCGAGGCCCGGCCGCTCCAGGCGGTCATGGACGTGCGCGAGCACGTGACCATCGGCAAGCGGGACTACACCGCCAGCCAGATGCTGGAGCGCTTCGGGTTCCGCGGCGAGCGCCAGTGGACCCCGATCGGCGACCTGTCCGGCGGCGAGCGGCGCCGCCTGCAGCTGCTGCGCCTGCTCATGGACGAGCCCAACGTCCTGCTGCTGGACGAGCCCACCAACGACCTGGACATCGAGACCCTCACCGAGCTGGAGGACCTGCTCGACGGCTGGCCCGGCTCCCTGGTGCTGGTCTCCCACGACCGGTACTTCCTGGAGCGGATCACCGACCGGGTGCTGGCCCTCATGGGCGACGGCGGCCTGGCGTTCCTGCCCGGCGGCGTGGACGAGTACCTGGAGCGCCGGGCGGGCACCGCGGGGGAGGCCGCGGTGCCCACCGCGGGCGGGGGAGAGGCCCCCGCGGCCGAGCCCGAGCGCCCCGCCGTGTCGGCGGCCGACCGCCGCGCCGCCCAGAAGGAGATGCAGCGCGTCGAACGGCGGATGGACAGGATCGCCGCGCGCGAGGCCGAGCTGCACGAGCAAATGGCGGCCGCGGCCGAGGACTACACCCGGCTCGCCGAGCTCGACGCCGAGGCCAAGGCCCTGGCGGGCGAGAAGGAGGAGCTGGAGATGATCTGGCTGGAGCAGGCGGAGCTGGTCGGCGACTGACCCCGCCCGGCGCGGGTCAGCGTCCGTTGGCGCGCAGGGCGGCCACCGCCGCCACCGTGGCGTACCCCCGCCACTCCAGCGCGGAGGCGGGGGAGTGGCATTCGAAGCCGACGGCCCACCCGCCGTCGGGGAGCGGTTCCCGCTCCAGGCGGTCGAGGTCGGCGGCGACGGCCCCCGCGGCCAGGTGCTCCCGGACGGGGCGGCCGGGCACGGCGGCGTAGTCGAGCGGGCGGAGCGTCTCGCCCGGTGCGCCTCCGGCCACCGGGATCCGGCCGTCGGCGGGCACGAACCGGGCGAGGCGGCGCAGCAGCCCGGCGGCCTCGGGGCGGGTGTCCGCGACGGAGTCGAGGAACAGCAGCGAGAACGACAGGACGTACGCGAAGGGCGCCTCCTTGACGGCGGCGATCTCCCCGAGGCAGTACTCCGTCGCGGTCGCGAGCCACGGGTGGTCCGCGATCCGCGGGTCCGTCCGGGCCGCCCGGTGGGCCTGCGCGGCCACCGCGGCCGTGATCTGCAGGGACGACGTGCGCGGGTCGGCCGACACCCAGAAGGGCGCGCAGGCGGCCGGGTCCGTGACGGGCAGGGCGAACGGCAGCCCGCCGTCGGGCAGGGTCGTCGCGTCCAGCCAGTCCAGCAGCTCCGGGGCGCGATCGTACGTCGCGGGGGCGGCGTCGGCCACGGCCTCCAGGGCGTGCAGTGCGCCGCCGGGCTGGCTCTCGGGGGAGCGCAGGTCGGGTTCCAGGCCGTGGCCGTGGCCGCCGTCGGGGTTGCGGTACCCGTCCAGGGCCGCGAGGATCGCGGGCCCGGTGTGCTCGGTGGGGCGGATGAGGTGCTCGAAGCGCCGCCGGTCCAGCAGGCGGGCGTGCCCGGCCATGAAGGCGGCCGTCCTGTCGATGTCCATGGGGCCAGCCTGCCGGGCGCGGCGGGCCGGGGTCTTGAACGGAACGGTCACCGCCGGCCCAGCAGCGCGCCCGGGGGCAGGCCCGCGAGGCGTCCGCTCTCGCGGGTGAAGTGCGCCTGGTCGGCGTACCCGGCGGTGGCGGCGGCCTCGCCCAGCGGCGCCCCGGCCCGGGCCAGGCGCAGGGCGCGCTGGAGGCGGTGGATCGACATGAGGGTCTTGGGGCCGTAGCCGAAGACGCGGTCGCAGGTGCGCCGCAGTGTGCGCTCGGACATCCCGTGCTCCCGGGCGACCGCCTCCGCGGTCGCGAGGGCGCGGGCCGCCCGGTCCAGGGAGGCCGCCAGCCGCAGGGCCGCGGGGTCGGGGTCGGCGCGCCGCCACAGAGCGGCGAAGACCCGCTCCAGGGTCTCGGCCGGCCGGGCCACCGGGGCCGGGGGGAGGCGGACCAGGTCGGCCAGGTCGACGCGGCGGTCGGCCAGTTCGCGGGCGGGGACGCCCAGCAGCGCGTGCGCCGCGCCGGGGGCCAGCCGCAGGCCCCAGGTCGTCTCGCCCGGGGCGGACCCGTCGACCTGCGCGGCGGTGTCGGGTCCGGCCACCACGAGGCGCCCGCGGTGCCACATGAGGTCCATCGCGGCGTCGGGCAGCACCCGGTGGGGGCCGGAGCCGGTGAAGCGCCACAGGACCCCCGCGCGCCCCCGTCTCTCCCCGTACCCGGTCATCCTCCGAGCGTACCGATGCGACCGCCGCCGGGGTCCGGCGGCCGCCGGTCACCGAGCGTGCCCAGAATGTCCGGAAAAGGACGGTGGGCATGCTTTGCCGTGGATTCTGGTCGACACGGTGTGTCCGACCCGTCCGCCGGTTACGGTGGCGGCATGGTCATGTGGGCTTCGGACAACCGGGCGGGGAAGGTGCGGGAGGGGCTGACCCTGCTGTTGTCGCAGGGGCTGATCGACGATTTCGAGATCCGCCCCGACGACGAGCACCCCTACCGCGTCACCATGCCGGTGGGCGTCATCCCGCTGACCGAGCACCAGGCCGCGCACTTCCTCCTCGGCGCCGTCACCGCCCGCTTCGGCCCCCTCGCCCGCGACACCCGGTGACCCTCTACTTGCCGTAGTGGTAGCGGCAGGCGGCGATGCGGATCTCGTCGCCGGCGAGCTTGTACACCAGCCGGTGCTCGTCGGTGATCCTGCGGGACCAGTAGCCCTGGAAGCCGTGCCTCAGGGGTTCGGGCTTGCCCATGCCCTCGTTGCCGTTGCGCTCGATGTCCTTGACGAGAGCGTTGATGCGCTTGAGGATCCTGCGGTCCTGCCCCTGCCACCAGACGTAGTCCTCCCAGGCGCTCTGGGACCAGACGAGCCTCACTCGGCCAACTCGCGCTCTATGCCCTGATCGGACTCCAGTTCCTCGATGGCGGAGACCAGGCGGCGGGCGTTCTCCGGGCTGCGCAGGAGGTAGGCGGTCTCCTTCAGGGTCTCGTACTCGGACAGGGCCATCATGACGACGGGTTCGTGTCCGGCTCTCGTGATCACCACTTCTTCTCTGTCGTTCACGACGGCGTCGAGGGTGGCTGCGTAGTTGGCGCGGGATTCGGTGTAGCTCATGGTCTTCAAGGCTCGTCCCCTCCAAGCTCGGCCCGGTGATCCCAAATGTACAGGATCATGTACGTCGATGGCTGGAAAAAGATTCCGGAGACGGCGGAGGCGCCGGGACGAGGGTCCCGGCGCCTCCGTTGCGCGCGTCGGCGGGGCGGTCAGCGGACCAGGGAGGCGAACTCCTCGGCGATGACCGTGGCCCCGGCCTTGTTGGTGTGGATGTCGGGGCCCAGGTCCGTGTTGCACATCCACGTGTAGTCGCAGACGGCCTGGAGGTTGTTGGGCATGGAGCCCTCCTGGGGGACGTCGAAGTCGGAGGAGTCGAACGCCGCCTCCACGTCGGCGACCTCGATGTCCTCGGCGGCGTAGGCCGACCGCAGCGACTCGTTCATGGTCTCCAGGACCTCGGTGGCGTACCCGGCGAAGGTCGCGTCGAAGGGGATCTCGCCCTCGACCTCGCCCAGCCCCGGCCCGGCCTCGGGGTCCACCGGGGTGCCGTCCGAGGGCTCCTCCGAGGGCTCGTCCGAGGGGTCCTCGCCGGGTTCGAGCAGCATCGCCGCGAGGAACGGGTTGTAGTAGGTCATCCCGATGATCTGGGTGTCCGGGCCGGCCGCGGCGCGCAGCCGGGAGGCGATCACCGGCACCTCCGTCTCGATGCGCTCCAGGCCGTCGTCGATGCACTCCGTGTCCACCACGGGCCCGCCGCCACCGCCCACCTCGTCGATGCCCCGGACGCAGCGGGTGAAGTTGTTGCCGCCGATGGTCACGGTGACCAGGTCCACCCGGCCCGCGTGCTCGGAGAGGAACTCCTCGGCCGCCTCGATCTGCGGGCGGCCGCCGTACTGCTCCTCGCAGTGGGCGATCCCGCCCTCGATGAACGTCGTGGTGTCCTCGCCGCCGCAGCCGCTGCGCTCGTGGCGCAGCGTGGAGTCGGCGTCGTACAGGGTGCGGTAGAGGATGTCCGTGTACCCGTCGGGGGTCTCGGCGGGACCGCCCTCGCTCGGCTGCACGCCCACCGTCAGCGAGTCGCCCAGGGAGAGGTAGTACCGCTCCTCGGCTCCCGCCGGGGAGTCCTCCCCGTCACCGCCCGCGCAGCCGGTCATCGCCACGGCCGTCGCGGACGCCGCGACCAGGGCGGCGTACCGGACGTTCCACCGGATTCTCACTGTCGTTCTCCAACCAGATGAAGACCAAGGATGCGCGCCCTGGGCGGCCCCGGTGAGAGGACGGATACCGCCGGGTAACAACAGTTACCGACCGGAAGGTTCGGTGTCGAGGGGGACCAGGAGGCATCTCAGTAACGATGCGAGCTGCTCGCGCTCCGGGGCGGGCATCGGGGCGAGGAGCGTCTCCTCGTAGCTCAGCAGCGACTCCAGCGCCGCGTCGATGCGCCCGGCGCCCTTGTCGGTCAGCCGCACCAGCACCCCGCGCTTGTCGGCGGGGTCGGGGCGGCGCCGCACCAGCCCCGCGGCGGCCAGCCGGTCCACGCGGTTCGTCATGGTCCCGGAGGTCACCAGGGTGGCGCGCAGGAGGCGGCCCGGGCTCAGCTCGTAGGGCGGGCCGGAGCGGCGCAGCTCGGCCAGGACGTCGAACTCCCAGGGCTCCAGGGAGTGCTCGGTGAACACGGTCCGCCGGGCCCTGTCCAGGTGTCGGGCGAGCCGGGACACCCGGCTGAGCACCTCGAGCGGCGTCACGTCCACGTCCGGCCGTTCGGCGCGCCACGCCTCGATCAGCCCATCCACCTCATCGCGCATGGGTCCAGCATATCTCTTGACATCAAGATAGTGGGGCGGGTATGCGACGCACACCCGCCCCACCGGCGTTCCCGGAGCCTAGCGGCCCCGCCTGGTCCGCAGCCTCGGCTTGGCCTCCAGGCTCGACAGCCCGTTCCACGCCAGGTTGACCAGGTGCGCCGCCACCACCTCGCGCTTGGGCCTGCGCACCTCCAGCCACCACTGGCCGGTCAGGGCCCACATGCCCACCAGGGCCTGGGCGTACATGGGGGCGAGCGCGGGGTCGTAGCCCCGCTCGGCGAACTCGTCCACCATGATGTACTCGACCTGGCTGGCGATGTCGTTGATCAGGCCGGCGAAGCTCCCCGTCCCGGAGGCCACGTGCGAGTCGCGGGTGAGCACCCGGAACCCGACCGTGTTCTCCTCGACGTAGCGCAGCAGGGCCAGGGCCGCCTTCTCGATCTTGTTGCGGGCGCTGTCGGCGGTGAGGGCCTCCGAGACCATGCCCACCAGGGTGCGCATCTCCTGGTCGACGACGACCGCGTAGATGCCCTCCTTACCGCCGAAGTGCTCGTACACCACGGGTTTGGACACGCCCGCCCGTGCGGCGATCTCCTCCACGGAGGTCGCGTCGAACCCGCGTTCGGCGAACAGCTCCCGGCCGATCTCCAGCAGCTGTCGCCGACGCTCCTCGCCCGTCATGCGCTTGCGGCGCACACGGACCCTCTGCTCGCTGTCGGCTGCTCCCATGATGGTCAAGAATCCTAGACGCTGACCCGCTTGGCGGCGAGTCGCTCGTTGTCGGGCCAGCGGACCTTGGTCGCCCAGCCGAACTTCTCGAAGAACCAGATGACGCGCGCAGAGATGTCGATCTGGCCCTTGAGCACGCCGTGCCGGGCGCAGGTCGGGTCGGCGTGGTGCAGGTTGTGCCAGGACTCGCCGAACGACGGGATGGCCAGCCACCACACGTTGCGGGAGCGGTCGCGCACCTCGAAGTTCTCCTCGCCGATGGTGTGGCAGATGGAGTTGATCGACCAGGTCACGTGGTGCAGCAGCGCCACCCGGACCAGGCTCGCCCAGAAGAACGCGGTGGCCGCGCCCCACCAGGACATGGTGACCAGGCCGCCGATGAGCGCCGGGGCGCCCAGCGAGAACACCACGATCGGCACGAACAGCTTGTCGATCAGGACGGTGTCCTTGTCCTTGAGCAGGTCCGGGGCGAACCGGCGGGGCGAGGTCTTCTTCTCGTCCAGGTACATCCACGCCATGTGCGCGTAGTAGAGCCCCTTGGCGACCGACTTCCAGTCGTCGCCGAACCGCCACGGCGAGTGCGGGTCGCCCTCGGCGTCCGCGTACTTGTGGTGGCGGCGGTGGTCGGCCACCCACTTGATGACGCTGCCCTCGATGGCCATCGAGCCGGCGATCGCGAGCGCGATCTTGAGCGGGCGGTTGGCGCGGAACGAGCCGTGGGTGAAGTGGCGGTGGAAGCCGACCGTGATGCCCAGCCCGCTGATCAGGTAGAAGACCGAGGCGATGGCGATGTCGACCAGGCTCAGGCCCCAGCCCCAGAAGAACGGTACGGCGGCGAGCAGCGCGATGAGCGGGATGAACACGAAGGCGAACACCGTGTACCGCTCGGCGCGCCCGCGCGGCTCGGGCTCGTACTCGGGGATCGGTGTGCGCTTGGCGGGCGTCTCGGGTGCGGCTGTCATGGGTCCCTGCCTCGTGATCGGAAACGTCGTTCGTTCGTCGCTTGTGCGTCTGTGAGGTCAGGGCGTGCCGGGAGCGCGCGGGCGTCCGTCGCGACGGCCCAACCTATACCTACGTAACCGTAACCTACGAACCCGTAGGTTTGGCAAGGGTCATCGCGAAGGCGCTATCTTGGTGACCGTCATGTCGGCGCGGAGGCCCGCGCCCGGCGTGTTCCCGGATGATGTAATCGGCAGCATGTGGGGTTTTGGTCCCCATCGTCCAGGTTCGAGCCCTGGTCCGGGAGCAGACGCACCGCCGCGCCCGCCGCGCCCGCCGCGCCCGCCGGGCGCCGTCCGTACCGGAGCGGCGCACATCACACCCCTCCCCGCCCCTCCCGCGACAGAGCCCGTGAACGGGCGGCGGGTGCGACCGGGCCCACCCCGCCGGGGCCGTCTCCGCCGCCGGGGGCCTGTGACACGGATGTATCCTTCCCATGTCGGCCGCACGACGGGTCATCGCCGTGCGCGGCATGAGGGACGCCCCGCCGAACGCCGACCGCGAGATCGTCTTCTTCCTAGCCAGCTATCACGAGGGGTCTCCTCCAGTGAGCGTGAACCGCCCGGCTGCCGTCATCGTCCTCGCCGCGGGCGAGGGCACCCGGATGAAGTCCCAACTCCCCAAGGTGCTCCACGAGATCGGCGGCCGCAGCATGGTCGGCCACGTGCTGGCCGCGGCCCGCGAGCTCGATCCGCTGCACACGGCCGTCGTCCTCGGACACGCCCGCGAGCGCATCGCCGAGCACCTGGCGCAGGTCGCCCCCGAGGCCGTCACCGCCGTCCAGGAGGAGCAGAAGGGCACCGGGCACGCGGTGCGCATGGCCCTGGAGGACCTGGCCCGCCAGGGCATCGAGCCCACCGGCACCGTGGTCCTCGCCTGCGGGGACACCCCGCTGCTGCGCGGCGGCACGCTGGCCGGCCTGGTCTCCTTCCACGAGAAGGAGGGCAACGCCGTCACCGTCCTGTCGGCCCGCGTCCCCGACCCCCACGGCTACGGGCGCATCGTCCGCGACGCCGACGGGGAGTTCACCTCCATCGTCGAGCAGGCCGACGCCACCCCCGCGGAACTGGCCGTCGACGAGATCAACTCCGGCATGTACGCCTTCGACGGCGCCCTGCTGGCCCGGGTCGTGCAGCGCATCGGCAGCGACAACGCCAAGGGCGAGGAGTACCTCCCCGACGCCGTCGCGCTGCTGCGCGGCGACGGCCACCGGGTCGGCGCCTGGGTCATCGACGACGCCGACGAGGTCCAGGGCGTCAACAACCGCGTCCAGCTCGCCGAGGCCCGGCGCCTGCTCAACGACCGCCTGCTGCGCGAGCACATGCTCGCCGGGGTCACGGTCGTGGACCCCGCCACGACCTGGGTCGACGTCGACGTGCGCATCGGCCGCGACACCCTCGTCGAGCCCGGCACCCGCCTGCGCGGCGCCACCGCGGTCGGCGAGGACGCGGTCATCGGCCCCGACAGCGACCTGCTCGACACCGTCGTGGGCGACGGCGCCAAGGTCCGCCGGACCACCGCGGACCGCGCCGAGATCGGCCCCGGGGCCGACGTCGGCCCCTACACCTACCTCCGGCCGGGCACCCGCCTGGCCGACCGGGCCAAGGCCGGTGCGTTCGTGGAGGTCAAGAACGCGAACATCGGCAGCGGCTCCAAGGTCCCGCACCTGACCTACGTCGGCGACGCCGACATCGGCGTCGGCAGCAACATCGGCTGCTCGTCGGTGTTCGTCAACTACGACGGGGTCAACAAGTCCCGGAGCACCATCGGCGACCACGTGCGCATCGGCAGCGACAACACCATCGTCGCCCCGGTCACCGTGGGCGACGGCGCCTACTCCGGGGCCGGGACCGTGGTCCGGGACGACGTTCCGCCCGGTGCGCTGGCCGTGTCCGACGGGCACCGGCAGCGCAACGTGGAGGGGTGGACCGAGCGCAAGCGCCCGGGGACCGCCTCGGCCGACGCCGCCCTGCGGGCGCGGTCGGCCCAGGACGGGGAGGGCGTCGGGAGCGCAGGGCGCACCGAGGACGCAGAGCGGCACAGAGCCGACGATCAGTAGTGACTGTGGGGGAGAAACACGTGACCGGGATGAAGGCCACCGGCCAGAAGAATCTCATGCTGTTCTCGGGGCGCACGCACCCGAGCCTGGCCGAAGAGGTCGCCAAGGAACTGGGGATCGAGGTGGTCCCCACCCGGTTCGACACCTTCGCCAACGGTGAGATCTTCGTCCGCTACCTGGAGTCGGTCCGCGGCTCGGACGCCTTCGTGATCCAGGCGCACGCCGACCCGATCAACGAGTCGATCATGGAGCAGCTGATCATGGTGGACGCGCTCAAGCGCGCCTCCGCCAAGCGCATCACCGTGGTCACCCCGTTCTTCGGGTACGCGCGCCAGGACAAGAAGCACCGCGGTCGCGAGCCCATCTCGGCCCGCCTGATGACCGACCTGTTCCGCACCGCCGGCGCCGACCGCATGATGGCCGTCGACCTGCACACGGACCAGATCCAGGGCTTCTTCGACGGCCCGGTCGACCACCTGTTCGCGCTGCCGATCCTGGCCGACCACATCGCGAACCGGGTCGACGTCGCCGAGATCACCGTGGTCTCCCCCGACGCGGGCCGCGTGCGCACCGCCGACCGCTGGGCCGACCGGCTGGGCGCCCCGCTGGCCATCATCCACAAGCGCCGCGACCCGGACGTGGCCAACCAGGTTCGCGTCCACGAGGTCGTCGGCACGGTCAAGGACCGCGTGTGCGTCCTGGTGGACGACATGATCGACACCGGCGGCACCATCGTCAAGGCCGCCGACGCGCTGTTCGAGCAGGGCGCCAAGCAGGTCCTCGTGGCGGCCACGCACGGCGTGCTGTCCGGCCCGGCCGCGGAGCGCCTGCAGAACTCCCGCATCTCCGAGGTGGTCATCACCAACTCGCTGCCGGTGCCCGAGTCGCGCTCCTTCGAGAAGCTCACCCAGCTGTCGATCGCGCCGCTGGTGGCGCGCGCGATCAGCGAGGTCTTCACCGACGGGTCGGTCACGAGCCTGTTCGAGTAGGACCCGGCGCGGGCGGCGGATCCGGACGTATCCGCCGCCCGCGCGTCCGTTCCCCCGCCGACACGCCGTCCCCGGTGGTTGCACCGAGGGAGGCGGGGCGTCGGTGGGGCGTGTACGGAGTCGTCCCCGGAACCAGTAGACTTGGCCGAGTGTCCCCGTGCCCGAGCGGAGCCTCGTTCGGCTTCGTGCGGACGCGAGGGCAGGGGTGCGCGACGAGCGTTCCCGGGCCGGACGGGTCCGGTGGCGACTCGCCGGGCACGCCTGGAACCAGGGCGGTCGCGTCCCCTACCGGGGAGACCCCGCCGCTTCCCCGCCGAGAGCGGGAATCGTTCGTACTACTGGAGTCGTGTTCCCCGTACTGCGGGGTTGAACCCGAGGAGTTTTGTCGTGTCCGAGGTACGTATCGCTGCCGAGCCCCGCACGGAATTCGGCAAGGGCGCCTCCCGTCGCGCCCGCCGCGCGGGTAAGGTGCCGGCCGTCCTCTACGGCCACGGCACCGAGCCCCGCCACCTGAACCTGCCGGGCCACGAGCTCATGCTCGCCCTGAAGACCCCGAACGTCCTGCTGCGCCTCGAGGGCCTGGACAAGGACAACCTCGCCCTGCCCAAGAGCATCCAGCGCGACGCCATCAAGGGCTTCCTGGAGCACGTCGACCTGCTCGTCGTCTCCAAGGGCGAGAAGGTCGAGGTCGAGATCCCGGTGACCCTGGTCGGTGAGATCAAGGGCGCCGGCGTGCTCACCCAGGAGCTCGTCACCGTGACCGTCGAGGCCGAGGCCACCCACATCCCCGAGGGCGTCGAGTTCGACATCGACGGCCTGGACGTCGGCAGCACCGTGACCGCCGCGGAGCTGAAGCTGCCGGCCGGCACCACCCTGGTGACCGACCCCGAGTCGATCGTCCTCAACGTCTCCGCGCCGCGCGTGGAGGAGGAGGGCGAGACCCCGGCCGAGGGCGAGGCCGCCGAGGGCGAGGCCACCGAGGCCGCCGCCGAGTAGTCGCCGGCACCGTACACCGACCGAGCGCGCGGCTCCCACCGGAGCCGCGCGCTCGGTCTTTCGTCTGTAGGCTCGTTCCCGTGTGGGGACGCTGGAGGAACAAGGACATGGCGGAGACCGAGCGCTGGCTGGTCGTCGGGCTGGGCAACCCGGGGCCCAAGTACGCCGGGAACCGGCACAACGCGGGCTTCATGGTGGTGGACGCCCTGGCGGGGGGCGAGCGCTGGAAGGCGCACCGGGCGCACGCCGAGGCGGTGGAGACCCGACTGGAGGGCACCGCGGTGGTGCTGGCCAAGCCGCGCACCTACATGAACCTGTCGGGCGGCCCGGTGTCGGGGCTGGCCCGGTTCTACAAGGTGCCGATGGAGCGGATCGTCGTCGTGCACGACGAGATGGACATCGACTTCGGCGCCCTGAAGCTGAAGAAGGGCGGCGGCTCGGGCGGCCACAACGGGCTCAAGTCCCTCACCTCCTCCCTGGGCGGCCCGGACTACCTGCGGGTCCGGTTCGGGGTGGGCCGCCCGCCCGGGCGGATGGACCCGGCGGACTACGTGCTGCGCGACTTCTCCTCGACCGAGCGCGGGGAGCTCGACCTCAACATCGAGCGCGCCGCCGACGCGGTCCGCACGGTCCTCACCGACGGCCTCGAACGCGCCCAGAACATCTACCACACCGCCGTCTGACCGGCGGCGGGACCAACCGGAGGGCCGTGCGGGACACCGCACGGCCCTCCGCCGTTCCCGGGACCCCTCAGCGGTAGCGGACCGGGGCCAGCAGGCGCCAGGCGACGCCGGCGGCCTCCTCGGCGGAGGCCGCCGACGCGTCCGCCGCGACCCGGTCGGCGATCAGGGCGACCAGGCCGCCGGACAGGTGGGCGGCCAGTGCCCGGTCCGGCACCCCGCCGGTGCCCGGCGGCCGGGCTCCCGCCGCGAACCGCTCCCGCAGCTCCCCGGCCACACCCGCGCGCAGCCGGTGGGCGAAGTCCCCGGCCAGCAGCGCCCGGTAGAGCGCGGCGTGCTCGGCGACGTGGGCGAACAGGTCCACCAGGGGGGCCGGGGCCCCCTCCTCCGGGGCCTCCAGCGGGCACAGGGCGGCGCAGCGCGCCACGTGCGCGAGCGCGTCCTCCATGGCGTCGGCCACCAGCGCGTCGATGTCGGGGTAGTGCTGGTACACCGTGGCGCGGTTGATCCCCGCCTCACGGGCCACCGCGGACACGGTGACGCGCTCGGGCGCGGTGTCGGCGAGCAGGGTCAGCAGGGCGGCGCGCAGTCCGGCCCGGGTGCGGCGGGCGCGCGGGTCGTCGGGGTTCACGCCACCAGGGTACGACACACGTCGGTTAAGCAATATGTGTTGTTTAATCAACAGGTGTTGTTTAGTCTCTCCGTATGAGCATGCGACTGGAGATCTGGGCGGACGTGGTCTGCCCCTGGGCGTACATCGGCAAGCGGCGGGTGGAGCGGGCCCTGGCCGCGCGCGGCGGGGAGCCCGTGGAGGTGGTGTGGCGGCCCTACCGCATCGACCCCACCGCCCCCGAGCGGGCCCGGCCGCTGGACGGGCTGCTGCGCGACCCCTTCGTGGACACGGCCCTCCGGGCGTGCGCCCCGCACCTGAGCCCGGAGCAGAACCGGGTCCGGGTGGCCGAGGTGGCCGCCGCCGAGGGCTTCCCCCGCTGGGGCGCCGCCTGGCACGTGAGCCCCCACGGCGCCCACCGGCTGCTGTACCTGGCCGAGCGCGAGGGCGGCCCCGCCCTCCAGGGCGCGGTGGCCGAGGAGGTCATGCGGATCCACTTCGTGGAGGCCGGCGACATCGGTTCCGCCGAGGTCCTGGAGCGGGCCGCCGACCGGGCGGGCTTCGCGGACGGGGGCCGCCTGCTGCGGGCGGGGGAAGGCGACCGGGAGGTGCGCGAGCTGCTGCTGCGCGGCCGGGCCCGGGGCGTGCGCACCTCTCCCACCCTGCTGGTGGGCGACCTGGCCCTGGAGGGGGCCCGCCACCCGGAGGAGATCGGCGTGTTCCTGGACCGGGCCGGGGAGCGTCCGGCCCGGAGCCTGCCCGCGGAGGTGGAGCGGCTGCACCTGGCCGAGGCGCTGGTGGAGAAGGACCCGCTGGGCGCGCTCGCCCTGCTGGAGCCGCTGCTGGCGGAGTACGGGGACGACCGGGGCGTGCGGCTGGCCGCCGCCCGCGCGCGGCTGCGTTCCGCCCAGGTGGGAAGGGCCCGCAGGGACCTGGAGGCGCTGGTGGCCGAGAGGCCCGACGACTCCCACGCCCGGCTGATGCTGGCCAGTGCGCTGCGGCGGGGCGGGGAGCCGGAGGCGGCGGCCGTGCAGCAGCGGCTGGCGGAGGCCCTGGGCTGAGGGTTTCGGTCAGGCCGTCGGGCGGGCGGCCAGTGTCCGCATCGCGGAACCGCCTGGGGCCGGTCGGTATCGGGAGGGACACATTCCCGAGCCGACCGGCCTTTCTTCGCCGACAGGAGGGCACGCAGAGCGACTTTTCCACTACTTTTAGTTACTGTCAGGGTGGCGTTCCGCCGCTCGGCCGATGACGTGCAGTGATGACTTTCGGACCGGTGCCGGTCTTGGGGGATACATGGTCGCAAGTAGTGGGGTGAAGGACGTCCACCGGCGGACGGTGGCGGTACCGGCGTCCGTCATGCCGGAGGTCGGCTCCCTGCCCCTGCCGCCCCGGCCGTGGACGCGCGCCTACGTGTCCGGACTGCTCGTGCTCGACCTGGTCGCCGCCCTGGGCGCGGGCCTGATCGGGACGACCGCCCGCTTCCACGGGGCGCTCACCGCCGCCACCACCGTCCCCTACCTGTGGCTCTCCCTGGCCCTGCCGCCGCTGTGGTGCCTGTTCGTCTGCCTGGCCGGCGGCTACGCCCGCCGCTTCATCGGGGTGGGCACCGAGGAGTACCGGCGGGTCGCCGTGGCCGGGCTGGCCCTGGCCGCCGGGACCGCCATCGTCGCCTACGCGGTCAAGTTCGACCTCGCCCGCGGCTACGTCCTGGTCACCCTGCCGCTGGTGCTGCTGGCCACGCTCGCCCTGCGCTACGCCAGGCGCAAGGCGCTGCACCGCCGCCGCCGGTTCGGGGACTGCATGAACGGCGTCGTCGTGGTCGGCCACCGGTCGGCCGCGGGCGACCTCATCCGGCGCTTCCGCGGGGAGGTCTACCACGGCATGCGCGTGGTCGGCGTCTGCCTGCCCGAACACGAGGCGGCGGCGGGGGCCGCCGAGGTCGAGGGCTGTCCGGTCCTGGGCTCCTTCGCCGGGGCCGCCGACGCCGCCGCCCTGGTCGGCGCCGACACCGTCGCGGTCCTGGCCTGTCCCGAGATGGACGGCGTCGAACTGCGCCGCCTGGCCTGGCGCCTGGAGAAGTCCGGCACCGAACTCCTGGTCGCCTCCGCCCTCATGGAGGTCGCCGGTCCGCGCACCACCATCCGCCCCGTCGCCGGGCTCCCCCTCCTGCACGTGGAGCACCCCGAGCTCGCCGGGGTCCGCCGGATCCTCAAGAGCGCCTTCGACCGCGGCGCCGCGGCGCTGGCCCTGGCCCTGCTGTCCCCCCTGTTCCTGGTGCTCGCCGTGCTCATCCGGTGGGAGGACGGCGGCCCGGTCTTCTTCACCCAGACGCGCGTAGGCCGGGGTGGCTCCGAGTTCCCCGTGTACAAGTTCCGTACCATGGTGGTCGGGGCCGAATCGCTGAAGGCGGCGCTGCGGTCCCGCAACGAGCACGACGGTGTGCTGTTCAAGATGCGACGGGACCCCAGGGTGACCCCGGTCGGGGCCTGGCTGCGCCGGTACTCGCTCGACGAGCTTCCCCAGCTCGTCAACGTGGTCCGGGGCGAGATGTCCCTGGTCGGCCCCCGGCCGCCGCTTCCGGAGGAGGTCGCCCGCTACGGGCACGACGTCCGCCGCAGGCTGGTGGTCAAACCGGGGCTGACGGGGCTGTGGCAGGTCAGCGGCCGGTCCGACCTCTCATGGGAGGAATCGGTCCGCCTGGATCTGCGCTACGTGGAAAACTGGTCGCTGACGTTGGACATCCAGATCCTGTGGAAGACGTGGTCAGCGGTGATCCGTGGGGCGGGGGCGTACTGAGCGGTGAAGAACATCCGAAACGATCATGAGGTGGCCCGCGACCTGGCGAGCGAGGCGGGGCAGCTGCTGCTGCGCCTGCGCGCCCGGCACGGCTTCGACGAGCCCGACGTCCTGAGGACCCTGGGCGACCGGACCTCGCACGAGTTCCTGTTCTCCGCCCTGGGGCGGCTGCGCCCCAGCGACGCGGTGCTCTCCGAGGAGGGCGTGGACGATCCGGCCCGGCTGCGCGCCCGCCGGGTGTGGATCATCGACCCGCTGGACGGCACCCGCGAGTTCGCCGAGGCGGGCCGGGTCGACTGGGCGGTGCACGTGGCCCTGTGGGAGAACGGCGAGCTGGTCGCCGGGGCGGTCGCGCTGCCCGCCCAGGGCAGCACCCTGTCGACGGTGGACCCGCCCTGGCTGCCCGAGGAGCGCCCGTCGGGGCAGCGGCTGCGGATCACGGTCAGCCGCTCGCGCCCGCCCGCGTTCGCGCAGCGGATGGCCACCCAGCTGGGCGCTGAGCTGGTCCCGATGGGGTCGGCGGGCGCCAAGATCTGCTCGGTACTGCTGGGCATGGCCGACATCTACGTCCACGCCGGCGGCCAGTACGAGTGGGACACGGCCGCCCCGGTGGCGGTCGCCCAGGCGGCCGGCCTGCACGCCTCCCGGATCGACGGCTCGCCCCTGCGCTACAACGTAGCCGACCCGCTACTCCCCGATGTCCTTGTATGTCGATCGGAATTGTCGGGTATGTTGTTGGCTAGCATCCGCGACGGCGCGGACCTGGACAGCGCCGGTCCGCACGCGGGGGGCTAGCCGAGAGGCCCTCCGCCGTCGTCCGAACCGGTGCCCCCAGCGGTATCTCTAAGGCGGATTCATGGGTCAGGCGAGTCAGCAGGCGCCCGGGCGCTACCAGCTCTCCCAGCTGGACGTCCTCGAGGCCGAGGCGATCTTCATCATGCGCGAGGTGGCCGCGGAGTTCGAGCGGCCGGTGCTGCTCTTCTCCGGCGGCAAGGACTCGATCGTCATGCTCCGCCTCGCGGAGAAGGCCTTCTGGCCGGGCGCCGTCCCCTTCCCGGTCATGCACGTCGACACCGGCCACAACTTCCCCGAGGTCATCGAGTTCCGGGACCGCCGGGTCGAGCAGGCCGGGGTGCGCCTGGTCGTCGCCTCCGTCCAGGAGCAGATCGACGCGGGCAAGGTCGCCGAGCCCACCGGCCGCTGGGCCAGCCGCAACCGCCTCCAGACCGCCGCCCTGCTGGAGGCCATCGAGGAGCACGGGTTCGACGCGGCCTTCGGCGGCGCCCGCCGCGACGAGGAGAAGGCCCGCGCCAAGGAGCGCGTGTTCTCCTTCCGCGACGAGTTCGGCCAGTGGGACCCCAAGAACCAGCGCCCCGAGCTGTGGAGCGTGTTCAACACCCGCATCGACCGGGGCGAGCACATCCGGGTCTTCCCGATCTCCAACTGGACCGAGCTGGACGTGTGGGCCTACATCCGGCGGGAGCGGCTGGAGCTGCCCTCCATCTACTTCGCGCACGAGCGCAGCGTGTTCGAGCGCGACGGCATCCTGCTCGCCGACTCCCCGATCATCGAGCGCGACGACACCGAGGTCCCCTTCACCGAGACCGTGCGCTACCGCACGGTGGGCGACCTGACCTGCACCGGCGCGGTGAAGTCGACCGCCGTGGAGCTCGACGACATCATCGCCGAGATCGCCGCGACCCGGATCACCGAGCGCGGGCAGACCCGGGCCGACGACCGCGCCAGCGAGGCCGCGATGGAGGACCGCAAGCGCGAGGGCTACTTCTAGCCCTCCACCGGCCCCCACGGACGCCCGCGGAGCAGCACGCCCCGCCCGCCCTTCGGACGCATTTCTTCCCACAGAGGACCAGCGAGCATGAGCAACGACATCCTGCGGTTCGCCACGGCGGGCTCCGTGGACGACGGCAAGAGCACCCTGATCGGCCGCCTGCTGTTCGACTCCAAGTCGATCTTCGAGGACCAGCTCGACGCGGTGGAGCGGACCAGCGCCGCGCGCGGCGAGGAGCACACCAACCTGGCGCTGCTCACCGACGGCCTGCGGGCCGAGCGCGAACAGGGCATCACCATCGACGTGGCCTACCGGTACTTCGCCACGCCCAAGCGGACGTTCATCATCGCGGACACCCCCGGGCACATCCAGTACACCCGCAACATGGTCACCGGGGCCTCCACCGCCGACCTGGCGATCATCCTGGTGGACGCGCGCAAGGGCCTCCAGGAGCAGAGCCGCCGGCACGCCTTCCTCACCACGCTGCTCCAGGTCCCGCACCTGGTCCTGGCGGTCAACAAGATGGACCTGGTCGACTACGACCAGGCCCGGTTCGAGGAGATCAAGGCAGAGTTCACCGACTTCGCCGCCAAGCTGGACGCGCGCGACCTCACCTTCGTGCCCATCTCCGCCCTGCACGGCGACAACGTGGTGGAGCGCTCCGAGAACATGCCCTGGTACAGCGGCCCCTCGCTGCTGCACCACCTGGAGAACGTGCACATCGCCTCGGACCGCAACCTCATCGACGCGCGGTTCCCGGTGCAGTACGTGATCCGGCCGCACCGGTCCGACGACCCCGAACTGCACGACTACCGCGGCTACGCGGGCCAGCTCGCCGGGGGAGTGCTCAAGCCGGGGGACGAGGTGGTGCACCTGCCGTCCGGGCTGACCAGCCGGATCGCCAGGATCACCACGGCGGACGGGGACGTCGCCGAGGCGTTCGCGCCGATGTCGGTCACCCTCCTGCTGGAGGACGAGATCGACATCTCCCGGGGCGACATGATCTGCCGCCCCAACAACACGCCCACGGCGTCCCAGGACATCGAGGCGATGGTCTGCTGGATGACGGACGCGCGCAAGCTGACACCGCGCTCCAAGCTCATCGTCAAGCACACCACCCGCACGGCGAAGGTCATGGTGAAGGACCTGCGCTACCGGCTGGACGTCAACACGCTGCACCGCGACGAGCAGGCCGACCACCTGGCGCTCAACGAGATCGGCCGGGTGCGGCTGCGCTCCACCCAGCCGCTGTTCGTCGACGAGTACTCGCGCAATCGGCAGACGGGCGGGTTCATCCTCATCGACGAGGCCACCAACGCCACGGTCGGCGCCGGCATGGTCGTCCGGGCCGACTAGGGCCCGCTCTCCGAACGCACTCCTGTGCCGCCTCACGGTCCTCCGGTGGCCGGGAGGGGACACCCCGGCGAAGCCCGCGGTCGTGGCCCGTCCGGTGAGGGCGGCGGGGGCCGGAGGCCTCCGCCGCCGAGGGACGCCGGCCAGGCGACGGTGCCGCGTCCGCGGTGCCTTCGGAGTGCCTGCGCCGCCCCGTGGCCCTCTGGTGGCACTGGAGGCGCAGGGGCGCGGGTCGCGGGCGCCGATTCACGAACGGGGCCGCCCACGGAGGGTCTCCGGCCGGGGCCTTTCGTGAGGGCTTCGCCCGCGCGCCTTCGGGCCCCCGTGCCGCCTCACGGACCTCTGGCGGCACGGGAGGCGCAGGGGGCGCGGGTCGCGGGCATCGACGCGCGAACGGGGCCGCCCGATGGGCGGCCCCTTCGTCGTGCGCGGGATCGGTGACGGAGAGTGCACGGAGGGTGGGCGGGCTCCTCCGGCTCCGACCCGTTTCATGAATCAATGGCTTCATCATTCGCTTATTTCCTCCATATTTCTCAACGTAAAACCGTGTTCCGGCGCCATCGGTACGCCGTCCCCCTTTCCTCTCCGGGAAAGGACGAAGCCCCACTACACAAGCGTTAAGCGGCATCGCGCTCCGGAGTGGGCGCAGACGGGTGCGGTGCGACGCGCGGTGCCGGATCGGGCTTCCCGGCGAGACGAACGGCGAAAAAAATCCGCTGAACCCTGGCGTAAAGGACAGTCGGTGATTAGGGTTGCACATCGCAGCAAAGGAGCAATCGACTGATCACAGTCGGTTATCACGCGCTGTGGCTCTTACATCCCCATACCCCCACCTAGGAGAAAAAGAGTGCATAAGCACCACCCCCGCCGGGCCGTGATCGGCTTCGTCGCCGCCGGCGCCCTCTCCGTCCCCCTGGCCCTGTCCGGCGCCGTCGCCGCCGGCGCCGACGAGCTGGCCCCCCTCTACACGAGCACCGACGCCGTCTCGGGCGAGTGGTTCGTGGTCCTGGAGGAGACCATGGGCACCGCGTCGGTCACCCCGAGCGCGCTCGGGATCGCGGCGAACGACGTCAACCACACCTACGAGGAGGTCTTCCAGGGGTACTCCGCGACCCTGACCACCGCCGAGGTGCAGGAGCTGCGGGCCCAGGACGGCGTGGCCTACGTCGAGCAGGTCGGCGTCGCCCACACGACCGCCACCTGGGGCCTGGACCGCATCGACCAGGAGGACCTCCCCCTGGACGACTCCTACACCACCACGGCCGACGGCTCCGGCGTCTCCGCCTACATCATCGACACCGGCATCGACCCGGACCACCCCGACTTCGAGGGCCGGGCCTCCTCCGCCTTCGACGCCTACGGCGGCGACGGGTTCGACGGCAACGGCCACGGCACCCACGTCGCGGGCACCATCGGCTCCGCGACCTACGGTGTGGCCCCGGCCGCCGACCTGTTCGGCGTCAAGGTGCTGAGCGACAGCGGCTCGGGCAGCTACGACGACGTCATCGCCGGTATCGACTGGGTGGCCGCCAACGCCCCCGACAACTCCGTCGCCAACCTGTCCCTGGGCGGCCCCGCCTCCCAGGCCGTGGACGACGCCGTCAACGCCCTGGCCGACTCCGGCGTGTTCGTGGCGGTCGCCGCGGGCAACGAGGGCCAGGACGCGAACAACGTCTCCCCGGCCCGCGCCGAGGGCGTCACCACCGTCGGCGCCTCCGACCGCAACGACGCCGCGGCCTACTTCTCCAACCACGGCTCCCCGGTGGACCTGTACGCCCCGGGCGTCGCGATCGAGTCGACCGTTCCGGGCGGCGGCGTCGAGGCCCTCTCCGGCACCTCGATGGCCAGCCCGCACGTGGCCGGCGCGGCCGCGCTGTACAAGAGCGCCAACGGCGACGCCGACCAGGCCACCATCCAGGACTGGCTGGTCGCCAACGGCGGGCAGGACAAGCTGAGCGGCGTCCCCTCGGGCACCGTGAACATCCTGCTCAACGTCCAGGGCCTGTGACCCGGTCCGGGATGTGGAGACCCCGCCCGTCCACACCCCGACCCTGACGCAGGACGAATGATGACGGCCCCGGCCCGGGACGCGAACCCCCGGCCCGGGGCCGTCGCATGCCCGGACGGGGGAATATCCCGCAACGGGAGCGAGTGGTAACGGAAAGTAATAGCCTGGACGGGTGGAAGAGGCATACCGGTTGGTTTTCGTCGGCGGCATGGGCCGTTCCGGATCGACCCTGATCGAGCGGCTGCTGGGCGAGCTGCCCGGGTTCTGCTCGGTCGGCGAGACGGTGCACCTGTGGCGGCGCGGGGTGGTGGAGAACGAGCTCTGCGGGTGCGGGCTGCCGTTCGCCGACTGCGGGTTCTGGGAGGACGTGGGCAGGGAGGCGTTCGGTGGCTGGCAGCGGCTGGACGTGCGGCGCGTGCTGGGCCTCAAGGACCGCGTGGACCGGACCCGTTTCCTGCCCGTCCTGCTCAACGGCTCGGACGAGGGGCCGCTGGCTGAGCGCAGCGTCCGCTACACCGAGCTGTACCACCGGCTCTACACCGCGATCGCCCTGGTCGGCGGCTCGTCGGTGATCGTCGACGCCAGCAAGCACGCCTCCCTGGCCGCCTGTCTGCGCTGGCGGTACGGGGCCCGGATGCGGCTGCTGCACGTGGTGCGCGACCCCCGGGCGGTGGCGCACTCCTGGAGCAAGCGGGTGCCCCGGCCGGACGCCTCGCCCGACAGCAGCGAACCGGAGATGGCCCGCTACTCCGCGGGGCGCTCCGCGGTGCAGTGGATGGCGCAGAACGCCTGCTTCGACGCCCTGGCCCGGCGCGGCATCCCCACGCTGCGGGTGCGCTACGAGGACTTCACGGCCGCGCCGAACGAGGAGTTCGCGCGCATCGCCGAGTTCGCCGGGTACCGGGGGGAGTGCCCGGACCTGGAGGACGGAGTGTCGCTGTCGCGGGGGCACGCCCTGTCGGGCAACCCGATGCGCTTCGCCGCCGGGCCGGTGGGGGTGCGCTCCGACCAGGGGTGGCGTGAGGCCCTGCCGCCGTGGCGGCGGAGGCTGGTGACGGCGATGACGGTACCGGGGCGGCGGCGGTACGGGTACTGATCCCGGGCCGGGGCCGCTGATCTCCGTCCGTTTTGCCTGCTGGGGGTGTTGCGTCCGCCTGTAGTAACATATTGTGTTCATAAGAACACTTTCTGTGCAGACTTCGGGGGGCGGGCGTTGTGGACAGCGGACCGGTACGGGTGATGGCGTCGATGGGGGCCGTGCTGCTCACCCTCACTCTCACCGGAGCGGACGGGGGCGGGCCGACCGGGCAGACCGGGCAGGCGGAGGCGCCCCGGCGCTCGTTCACCGCGCCCATGCTGGGACTGCCCTCCGGGGCCGAGTACCGCTGCACCGTCTCGGAGATCCTCGAACCCAGCTGCGGGGTGTGGTGGGGCGGCAGCCCCCACGAGGGCGACGTCGCCCAGCTGGAGGAGGCCGCCGGGCGCCGGATGGACATCGTGTACACCTGGCGCGGCATCGACCAGGCCCAGGTCCCCGGCGAGCGGGAGCGGCGCCTGGTGGCCGAGGGGCGGTTCGTGCACACCAACATCGAGGCGCGCAGGTTCACGCGGCCCGGGCACCCCGACGTGTCCTACCGGTCCATCCTGGCCGGGGAGTTCGACGGGGTGCTGCGCGACCAGGCGCGCGCGGTGGCCGCGCTGGAGGCGCCCTACTTCCTCACCTTCGACCACGAGGCGGACGCCAACAAGCGCTACAACAAGCGCGGGACGCCGCAGGAGTTCACCCGGGCGTGGCGGCACATCGTCGACCTCTACGAGGAGGAGGGGGCCGACAACGCCATCTGGGTGTGGAACGTGACCGGCTGGCGGGACAACCTCGACCGGCTGCCGGGGCTGTGGCCGGGCAACGAGTACGTCGACTGGATCAGCTGGGAGGCGTACAACATGACCGGCTGCGACCTCATGCCGGGGTGGGACCACGTGGACTCGTTCGAGGACGCGCTGCGGCCGGCGTACGAGTGGATCCAGAACGAGGGCCCGAAGCACGGGATCGACCCGGCCAAGCCGGTGATGATCGGCGAGATGGGGACGACGTTCATCGGGGCGCGGGAGACCCTGGAGTGGTACGCGGACGTGCCGCGCGTGCTGCCCGAGTACGAGCGGATCCGGGCCGTGAAGGTCTGGGACAGCAAGGTGTCGGAGGGGTGCGACTTCCGGCTGGGGGTCAACCGGTACGCGCAGCAGGGGTTCGAGATGGCGGGCCGGGACCCGTACGTGAACATGCCGGACCGGGTGCGGCGGCTGGTGGAGTACGCGCACCGGGACTGACCCGAAAACCCGGTGACACGTTCCGTCCCGCCGTGGTCGAATCCGCTCCATGGGTACGGAACTGTGGAACATCGTGGACGTCGAGGCCACCTGCTGGAGGGGGTCGCCGCCGCCGGGCTCGGCCAACGAGATCATCGAGATCGGGCTGAGCGTCGTCGACGCCGCCACGGGGGAGCGGGTGTCCCGGCACGGGCTGCTGGTCCGGCCCGGGCGGTCCGAGGTGAGCCCGTTCTGCACCGAGCTGACGGGGATCACCCCGGAGATGGTGGAGGGCGCGGTGGACTTCGCCGAGGCCTGCCGTTGGCTGGTCGCCGAGCACCGGTCGGCCGAGCGCCCGTGGGCGAGCTGGGGCGACTACGACCGCAGGCAGTTCGAGCGCCAGTGCGCGATGACCGGGGTCGGCTACCCCTTCGGCGGCCGCCACGTCAACGCCAAGAGGGTCTTCGGCGAGGCCTACGGGATGCGCAAGAGGCCGCCGGGCATGGCGCGGGCACTGGACGCCGCCGGGCTGCCGCTGGAGGGGCGCCACCACCGGGGCGAGGACGACGCGTGGAACATCGCGGCCCTGGTCGCGCACCTGGTGGACCGCGGGGTCTGGCCGGGCGCCGAGGCCGCGGACGCCGGGGACCCGGTGCCCACGGCCTGACCGGCCCGCACCCCGGCCGAAGAAGCCCTCCGCGCGGTGCCCCGCCCGCCGCCGCGGCGCGGGCCGGCGGCGCCCGCGTCACCGGTCCGGCGGGGTTCCCCCGGCCCCGTCCCCGCCCGCCGCGGCCGTGACGACCGAGGCGAACGCGGAGCCGAGGGAGTCCGCGACGGCCTCCGGGTCGCCGAGGTAGCCGTTCACCATCGCCCCGTCCCGCAGGAGCATCAGCTGCCTCGCGGTGGCGTCGACGTCGGCCGCGCGCGCCTCGGCGGCGATGGCGGCGAACTCCCCGAGCATCCATCCGCGGTGCGCGTCGACGGCGGCCCGGACCGGGTCGTCCGGGTCGGAGAACTCCGCCGCCGCGTTGATGAACGCGCACCCGCGGAACCCGGGGCGGCAGCTCGCGTCCCCGATGCCGGCGGCCAGCGCGCGCAGCGATCCCAGCGGGTCGCCCCCGCGGCGCACCTCCCGGAGCCACGCGCGCTCCGCGGCCGCCTGTTCCTCCAGGTAGGCGACCACGAGGTCGCCCTTGGCGCGGAAGTGGCGGTAGAAGGTCACCTTCGTGATGCCCACCTGCTCGATGATGCGGTCGGCACTCGTGGCGCGGATGCCGTGCGCGTAGAACAGCTCGTTCGCGGCGGCGAGGATGCGCGCTCTCGTGGCGGACCCCGACCGGGCGCGCTTCACCGGTCCGGCGGCCTCGGCGTGCATGTCCTGCTCCTGTCTCGACGTGTCCCACTGGTTGCACCAGCACTGCGGACAGTTTAGGGTCGCCAATGTAGACGAACTAGTTACTCTACTTATGGCGCCCGGGGAGGCCCGATGCGCGGAGGCCGTCACCGGCGTCGCGCGCGCGGGCCCGCCGGCCGCACCCGACCCCCGCACCCTCTACGAAGGAGAGACACCATGACCGTGTCCGACACGGCCGCGCCGTCGCGGTTCGACGCCGCGCTGCGCCGCCTGTACCTCGTCCGCTTCGCCTTCGCCGTCGCCTGGGCGGCGGTCCTGTTCCCGGCCTCGGGGAGCGCGGGGCCGCTGCTGACCGCCCTCCTCGTCGTCTACCCGCTCTTCGACGCGGGCGCGGTCCTGTGGCAGCTGCGCACCGGGGACCGGGACCCCGGCGCGCCCCGGGCGGCGGAGTGGACCAACGTGGTGGTCAGCGCCGCCGTGGCCGTCGCCCTGGGCTGGGCGTCGACGGTCTCCACCGCCGCAGTCCTCGCCGTCTGGGGCGTGTGGGCCGTGGGCTCCGGCATCCCCCAGCTCGTCGCCGCCGTCCGCCGACGAGGTGCCGGTGGCCGGGTGCCGCAGATCCTCAGCGGCGGGATCTCGGTCCTGGCCGGGGCCGCCTTCCTGGCCCAGGGACTGCGGGGCTCCGGCGACATCGCCGGGGTCGGCGGCTACGCGGCCGTCGGCGGGGTCTTCTTCCTGGTCTCCGCCGTCCGGCTGGGAGTCCTGCTGCGGAGGAAGGCGTCATGACGGGCGCGGCGGGACCCGGCCGGGGCCGGGACCGCGCGGGGACGACCGCCGCCGTGCGGACCGGACGCGGAGCCGCCGAAGCGGGTACGGGAACAGCGCGGTCTCACCGGAGGCGCAGCGCCGCCGAGTAGTTCCGGCCCTGTTCCCGGACGGACTCCAGCCGCCACGGGGACCGGTGGACGAGCCGTTCGAGTCCGTCGGGGCCGACCAGCAGGTAGTCGAACCAGCCGGTGGCCAGGGTGCCGCTCCGGACCCGCATGCGGATCTGGCCGGGCAGCCGCCCCCGCGCCCGGTTGTGATCGTGGTAGGCGGTGTGCTCGGGGTCGGAGGTGGCCGGGTCCATGCCGGTGCCGATCAGCAGGGCTCCGGGCCGGGCCAGGGCCGCCAGCTGTTCCAGCACCCGCGGGGCGGCCTCTTCGCTCTGGAGGAGACCCAGGTTGTTCCCCAGCAGCAGGAGGGAGTCGAACGCGCCGATCCCGGCGGGCGTCCGAACGCGTCCCCGATCCGGGGTTCAGGGGTGTGCTCCATCGGCTCGGCTTCGCAGCCCTCCCGGCGCGGGCGGGAGGGGGCCGCCGCCCCGGGCCCGGCCGGACCCGGGGCGGCGGCGGGTCACAGACCCTTGCCGCGCAGGTGCAGGGCGCGCATGATCCAGCCCGGCGGGACGCCCAGCACCACCAGGAACGCCAGGAGGGCCCGGGCCTCCGCGGGGCGGGCGCGCAGGGTCGTGCCGATCCAGCGCAGGGCGGCGCGGCGGTGTCCGGCGGCGGCCTCGGCGAAGGCGATCTGCCCGGCGACGCGGGCGTGGCCGCGGGGGACCAGGCGGAACTCCGGGTAGCGCTCCAGCAGCCAGCGCAGCGCGGTGGCGATGGTCTGCCAGCGGCCGGAGAAGTGCGAGCGGCGGTGCCACAGGACGCGCACGCCGGTCTCGGGGATGTTGCGGATGGGCCCGCGGCGGGCCAGGCGCAGCAGCAGCTCGTAGTCCTCGGCGTAGCTGCCGGGGATTTCCTCGCTCACGGTCCCGCAGCCGTCGATCATCGCCCGGCGGCGGATGAGGAACGTCGACGGGTGCAGCTCGGTCAGCCGCGACCCCAGCAGGTCGCCGAAGGTGACACTGGTGCGGTCCAGCGTCCGCACCGCCTCGACCCTGTCGTAGACCACGGTGATGCCGCAGCACACCAGGTCCGTCCCCGGCTCTTGGAGCATGACCCGGACCTGGGCGCGCAGCTTGCCCGGCAGCCAGGTGTCGTCGTCGTCGCAGAACGCCACCAGGTCCGTGTGCGCCGCGAGGACGCCGGTGTTCCGCGCCCCCGCCAGGCCCGGGGTCAGGGTGTTGGTCACCACCCGGACCGGCCGGGTCCCCTCGGCGCGGGCCAGGGAGGGGTCGGGTTGGTCGTTGTCGTAGACCACGATCGTGGTGATGGTGCCGGGGTAGTCCTGCTCGGAGATCGCCCGCAGGGTGCGGCGCAGGAGCTCGGGCCGGTCGCGGGTGGGGACGACGACGGTGACCTCGGGCCAGTCCGTGACCTCCTCGGACTCCGGACGGGGCCGCGGGTCCGGAGTCCGGGCCCCGGGGGCGACCAGGTCGATGAGGGCCCCCGCGCGCAGTGCGGAGCGGACCGCGCCCTCGTCGTCCTGGGGGCCGACGCGGAAGTCGTCCGGGGAGGACAGCGCCTTGTCCAGCAGGGCGTAGAGCTGCTGGGGGCTGGAGCAGGCGCGCACGCGGCCGGCCTCCTCCAGCCGGGACACGAACAGCAGCTGGTGGTCGTCCACGTGCTCGCCCAGCTCCGGGTCGCGCGGCACCACCACCGGCAGGTGCCCCGCCCGGCGCGCCTGCACGATCGTCCCCGGCCCCCCGTGGGTGACCACCACCCGCGCGGCGCGCATCAGCTCCCCTAGGTCGTCCCCCGGCAGGAACGGCGTCCCCGACGCCGCCAGCGGCTGCGCGCTGTGCCCGTGCTGCACCAGGATCCGCAGGTCCCGGTGGGTCCGGGCGTAGTCGTCGATCCAGCGCACGAGCCGGTCGAACGCGTGGTGGTCGGTCCCGATGCTCACCACGATGTCCGGGTGGTCGCTGCCGTCGGGCCGGGGCGCGGGTCGGGTGGTCTGTTCGGTCACAGGAGCGGTCCTACCGTGATGGCGGTCGGCATGAAGGCGCGCTGCTCCTCCCACTGGGCGAGGGACAGCCGCGTGAAGGGACGGCACAGCCGGGCGGTGAGCGTCGGGGTGTCGATCCGGTCGTAGACCTCGATGTAGACGGTCGGGACGCGGCACAGCCGCCCCAGGGCGAAGAACGGCAGGGCCACCCCCGCCCCCGTCGACACCACCACGGCCGGCCGCTCGGTGCGCAGGACGCGGGACGCGAGCCCCGTGTTGCGCAGCAGGTTGCCCGCGTTGCGGGTGGTCGGGTGATACGCCCAGTGAACGCGTTCACCCGCCAGCGCGGACTCGGCGTCCGGGGTCCGGAAGGTCACCCAGGCCCGCTCGCGCCCCTCCCACCAGGGGCGGAGCGCGCACAGCTGGGCGAGGTGCCCTCCGTTGGAGGCCACCAGGAGAACCGGTCGCGAAGACATGGAGTCATCATCCCATAACCGAGAGTATTGGTCGGTCAGTTTCGCAGCCCGAGGAGCCCGCGGCACGCCCACACGGTCGCCAGGTGTCCGAGCACACCCGCGGCCACGGCCGCCGCCGGCGCGGCGACCCCGCCGAACAGGTGCTCCGCCGCCAGGGGCAGCCCCCCGAAC
This sequence comes from Nocardiopsis sp. MT53, assembly GCF_019598965.1. NCBI lineage: Bacteria > Bacillati > Actinomycetota > Actinomycetes > Streptosporangiales > Nocardiopsidaceae > Nocardiopsis > Nocardiopsis sp. MT53. The sequence goes on from NZ_CP080599.1 coordinate 3,168,892, forward strand.
CACAGCAGGCACCCTCCCGCCGCCACCAGTACGGGCCGCCCCAGCGGCCGCAGCACCACGTGCCCCCGCAGCTGCCACAGCGGCAGCCCCTTGCGCACCAGCACCGCCGCCACCAGCGCCAGCGCGCCCCCCGTCGCCCCCGCCGCCGGCACCAGCAGCAGGCAGCCCGCCACGCTCACCGCCAGCGCCAGCAGGTTGTTGAACAGGTTCACCCCCGTGCGGCCCGCCATCGTGAGGATGAGGTCGCCCATCCCCAGCAGCGACGCCGCCAGCTGCCCGACGCAGACCACGGCCAGGGCCGTCGCCCCCGCCGCGTACCCCTCGCCGAACACGCCCATCACCTCGGGGGCGAACACCAGCGCCGTCAGGTACAGCGGCCACGTCAGGCACATCAGCCACGAGCTCCCCGCCGCGTACAGCGCGCGCACCCCGTCGTGGTCCCCGGTGGCCAGCTGTTCGGCGAACCGCGGCTGCGCGGCGGACAGCACCGTCTGCGCACCGAACTGCCCGACCACCATCACCCGGGTGGCCGCGGTGAACACCGCGGCCCCCGTCAGGCCGCCCAGCAGCGCCGTCAGCACCACGCCCCCGCGCTGCACCCCCATCTGGGCCACGCCCGCCACCGCCCGCGGCAGCGAGAACGACCAGAACTCGGCCGGCGACACCGGGTCGGGCGCCCGCGCGCCCTCCGCGCCGGACCCGTCCGGCGCCCCCCGCCGCAGGATCCGGCCCAGCCAGAACCACGCCAGCACCGCCGCCGGCAGGTACGGACCCGCCCACGCCAGCGCCAGGACCCCCGCCGACCCCGACAGGGCGATGGCCGCCACCAGGCCCAGCTGCGCCAGCGGCCGGCCCACCTTGTCGAGCACCGCCGTCGCCGTCATCGTGTGGTGCGCCCGGGTCGCCGCCAGCGCCGTGTCCAGCAGCACCGCGAACGGCAGGAACACCGCCAGCAGCCGCAGGTACACCGCCGCGTCGTCGGTCCCCAGGGCGTCCGCCATCGGCCCGGCGAACGCCGCCATCAGCACCGCCGCCGCGCACGCCGCCAGCACGGCCGGGACCGTCGCCAGCCGCACCAGCCGCGGCACCGCCCCCGGGCGGCCCAGCACCCGGAGCCGGGCGATGAAGTACACCAGTCCGTCGGGCGCCCCGACGTTGGCCACCGCCGCCGCGATGAGGAACACCGACGTCGCGGAGAACAGCAGCCCCGCGGCCTCCTGGGTGAACGCCCGCGTGACCGCCACGATCAGGGCCAGGTTCAGCCCGGCCCCCACCACCGCGCCCGCCATGTTCACCAGGCCGCCGCGCAGGACGCGGCGCAGCCCCGGGTCGCTCCGCTCGGCCAGCTCGGTCATGCGCACCACGACGGGGTCCGCCCCCACCACCGGGCCAGCCGCCGGTCGCTCTCGGCGAACCGGGCCGCCAGCTCCGCGCGCAGCCCCGCGGGCATCCCCGTCCGCTCGCGCGCGTTGTGCCGGCCCGGCACCCGGTCCGGTCCCGGCGGCAGCCCCAGGAAGTCCTCGATCAGCCGCAGCTCGCGGGTGGTCCCGTCGAACAGGTCGGCGTAGTCCGCCACGTACATCCGGTCCCGGCCCAGGTGCTTCTCCATCCGCTCCAGCTGGTCCGCGTAGCGGCCGCGGGCGATGTACCCGTGGTGCTGGTGGGAGTGGGAGACGTACGCCGGGTCGGCGGCCAGCTTCTCCTCCTCGCCGGCCAGGCGGGACTCCTCCAGCTCCACCGCCCGCGCGAACGGCTCGGTCTCGTACCCGCGCGCCGTCTCGTGGGCGTGCGCCGAGTAGGCCCGCTCCACCGGGTCGCGCAGGATCACCACCACCCGGACCCACGGCAGGTCGCGGGCGATCCTCTCGGCCGCCAGCGGGTGGAACAGGTAGTAGGGGCTGGACTCGAACGCCCGCACCGGCGGCCGCCCCCGCAGGGACACCCGCAGCGGGAAGTGCGCCCGGTACCAGGACGCCCCGCGGTGGTAGCCGGTGTCGAAGTAGTGCACCCCCTTGCGCAGCACCGGGCCGGTGGCCGCCGGGTTCTGGCACAGGGACTTGTACAGCGACGTCGTCCCGCTGCGCTGCGCTCCGCAGACGAGGAAGTCGGGCAGGGCCCGGGCGGGCGCGGTGACCGCCCCCCAGGCGTCGGCGAGCGGTAGGACCGCCCGCCGGACCGGAGCGGCCAGTCGTCTGGTCAGGGGTGCGGTGCGCCGTGGCATCACGTACCTCGTCGTTTCCGGGATCGGTCGGGTTAGGGACAAGCGCGGGGCGGCGGGCGGCCGGAGCGGCGGCCGCCTCAGCCCCCCGCTCGGGCGGCCTCGTGCGCCGCCCGCTCCTGGAGCCCTTCCAGGGCGGGCAGCAGCCAGTCGTCCACCGCGGCCAGGTGGACGCCCGTCTCGTCCTGGCGGTCGTGCAGGTAGCGGGTGGCCAGGTCGATCAGGTACAGGGACATCACCGTGGAGACGGTGTGCGGGGCCAGTCCGAGCTCGGTCATCAGGGGGTCGCGCAGCAGCCGGGCCCCGCTCTCCAGCCACCGGTGCACGCCGGGGTACACCCCGGCCTGCACGCACTCGTTCAGGTCGTAGTGCAGGGCGTCGAACCCGGCGGGCGCGTCCAGCGACAGCCGTTCCCAGTCCCACACGAACGACCGCCGCGCGGTCCCGGCGATGTTCCACCGGGTCAGGTCGCCGTGCCAGGCCCCGAAGGGCAGCACCACGTCGGGCAGGCCGTACAGCGCCGACATCAGCGGCCCGGCCTCCGGGCGGGCGCCCAGGGCGGCGATCCGCTCCTCCAGGGAGCGCCGGTAGGCGCTCTCCGACAGGCGCCGCCGCCGCACCTCCACCAGCGAGGTGATCTGGGTGACGCAGCGCAGGAGCTGGCGGCGGGTGGGCCGGTCGGTCTGGTCGCCGACCGGCAGGGCCTCCTGCACCAGCAGCGGGCGGCCGTTCCACTCGCCCTGGTACATCAGGCGGGGCACGGTGACGTCGCGCAGCCGGGAGTCGGCGAGCAGGCGCAGCGCCCGCGCCTCGGCGACCACCAGCCGTCCGGTCAGGTCGTTGACGGCGACCTTCGCGTAGCCGATGGTCCGCCCTCCCGGGGTGAGCAGCAGCAGCACGGGCTTGCGGTTGGCCCGCGGCGGCCCCACGTGGATGGCGATGGTCAGCTCGCGGTCCAGCGCGGCGGCCAGCGCGTGCTCGATGCCCGGCCCGGCGCCCACGTACAGGCGGTCGCGCAGCAGCAGCGGGGCGACCCCGGTGGCGAACGCGCCGGTCAGCACCAGCCGGCGCAGCCGCTCCCGCAGGGAGTGCCCCTGCGAGAAGGACGCGATGCCCCGGGTGGCCGCCGACCGGTTGTGCGCGGGCAGGATCACCCGCGGGTCGTAGGCGTTGGGCACCGGCAGGTACTGGTTGCCGCGGCCCCGGCCGCGCGCGGTGCCGTCGCCGTGGCCGAGCAGCCCGCCGCACGGCCACAGCACGGCCGCGAGGTCGGTCAGATAGGTCGTCTCACCGTTCATCGGGACCCCCGCCCGTGCGCGCGGTCCCGCGGCGGAGCAGGGGCTCCTCGTCCCGCCACAGCAGGGCGACGGCCACCATGGTCACGGCCAGCGGAGACATGAGCGCGACGTAGAAGAACATGTACCAGAACAGCAGCAGCACGGTGAGCAGGGCGGCCTGGCCCGCGACCGTCACCGCGGACCGGTACCGCCAGGCCACCGCTGCGAAGAAGCCGAGGAACAGGGCCGTGCCCACCCAGCCGCTCGCGATCAGCGTCATCCACAGCTGGCCCGCGTTGCCGATCACGTGCTGCCCGCAGCCGGGGCAGTCGTGCGAGGGGCCGATCGCGATGGAGTCGGAGCTGCCCAGGGTCTCCCGGGTGGTGCCCCAGCCCAGCACGGGGGACAGGTCGGCCGCGGCCACCGAGGCCGCGTTCGTCGCGGCACGGCCGTCGTCGCTGTGCGGGGCGTCGGCCCGCGCCCGCACCACGTCGGCCAGGGGCGACAGCGCCAGCACCCCCAGGGCCAGCACCGCCACCAGCGCGCAGGCCGCCACCGGCAGCACCCGGCCCCGGCGCAGCGCGACGAACCCGGCGTAGAGCAGCGACAGCGCCAGCCCCGCCCACAGCGCCCGGTTGAGCGAGTACACGATCGGCACCACCGAGAGCACCACGGCCGCGGGCAGCGTCCAGCGCGCCCACAGCGGTGTGCTCCGGCGGTCGATCAGGAGCACCGCGGACCACACCAGCAGCAGGGAGATCATGTACCCCCACACGTTGGTGTACTCCCACGGCGCCTTGGGGCGCGCCGAGTCGTAGCCGAAGATGTCCATGACCTGGGCGGACGCCGGATGGATCAGGGTCCGCATGAAGGGGTCGGAGGCCAGCCCGCCGGGCAGCAGGAGCTCCAGCGGGGCGGTGAACTCGAACCGGGGCGCCAGCATCCCCAGGTACCCGCCCGCGATCGTGGTCAGGCCCAGGGCGCCGAGCGCCGCCACCACCGCGCGGGTGGGCAGCTCGCGCTCGGTGAGGTTGCCGACGTACAGCAGCAGCACCGTCAGCACCGCGTAGTTGGCCACCCGCAGCACGGCCCCGCCGTAGCCGCCGCTGCCCGGGACCGCGCCCGGCATGTCCAGCGGCACCAGGGCCAGGCCCAGCACCGACCACACCAGGAACAGCGCCCACAGCCAGAACGCCGGGGGGACGCGCAGGCCGACGGTCCGGTGGCGGCGCACCAGTTCCAGGGCCATCGGGACGGCGAACACCCAGTAGGCGAACTGGCCCAGGCCCAGCGCCCACCACAGCGGGTACCCGGCCAGCAGCCACAGCAGCGGGCGCCCGGTCACGGCCCGCGGCCCCCGGGCGAGGGTGGCGGGCACGACCGTGCGGGGTTCGGCCGCGGGGTGGACGCGGGCCATCAGCGCCGGGCCCCGGCGGAGTCGGCGGGCACGACCACGGTCTCCTCGTCCTCGGACTCCTCCTCCGGAGCCTCGGGGTCGGGGGCCGCGGGGGTCTCGCTCACCCGGACGATCCCGGACGCGGACCGTTCGGTGCCGTCCCGGCCGGCGGCCGGGGCCCCGGCCGCGGGGGCCGCCTCGGGCGGCGGGCCCGGCAGCGGCTGGCGGGGCAGCACGATCACGCCCGGGGCGTCCACGGAGAAGCGTTCGGCGGCGGCCGTCAGCTCGGCCAGCTCGGCGCGCGGGGTGCGGTCCAGCTCGACGACGGGCAGCAGGAGGTCGGCGGCCCCGGCCACGGCGTGGACGTCGGCGCGCTCGCTCGGCGGCGGGACCGCGACCACCACGTGCTCGGCCTGCTCCCGCAGCAGCCCCAGCAGGTCCGCCATCGCGGTGTCCTGCACCGGCGCGGCCGCCCCCGGCCGCCCGTGCCGCAGCACCCGCAGCCGCGGCGCGGCCTCGGGGCGCACCTCCAGCCCGGCCGGGTCCTCGCCGTCCACCAGCGCCTCGGCCAGACCGGGGCCCTCGGGCAGGCCGAGCAGCTCGCCCACGGTGTCCGACCGCGGGTCGGCGCACACCAGCAGCGTCTCCGAACCCGTCCGGGCCAGGGCCGCCGCGACGTTCACGGCCGCGGCGGTGCCGGCCCGGCCGGGCGTGGTGGCGGCGACCACGAGCACACGGCCCGCGCGCGGGCCCTCCCCGCCCGCGGCCGGGGTCCGGCCGGCGTCCCCGGCGGAGCGGGCGCGGATCAGGTGGACCAGCGACTGGACCCGCTGGCCCCCGGCGCGGTCCTCGCCCAGCAGCCCGGGGGTGCGCCCGCCCCGCTCGGGGCGGCACGCGGACAGGTCGAGCAGGACCGGCAGGCCGCCCAGGCGCTCGGTCTCCTCGACGTCGTGCAGGCGGCGGTCGGTGCGGTCGCGGAGCACGGCGGCGCCCAGCCCGGCCAGCAGGCCCAGGGCGGTGCCCGCGGCCAGCCACAGCGGCGGGTTGGGGGAGGAGGCGCGCTCGGGCAGGTCCGCCGGGATGATGGTCCGCCCGGGCTCGACGGTCTCGCGCAGCGCGGCCAGCGGGGCGACGCTGCCGCTCACGGAGGTGATGTCCTGGCGCACCGCCTCGGCGCGGGGGTCGGCGGCCCCCGACGCCCCGATCACCCGGCCCAGCTCCTCCTCCAGGCGTTCGCGCTCGCCGCCCAGCGCCTCCAGGTGGGCGCCGATGAGGCCGTCCACCCGCTCCGCCCGCCGGTCGAGGTAGGCCTCGGAGTAGGCGGCGGCACCGGCGCGGGCGGCCTCGGGGGAGCCCGCGGTGTAGTGGATCTCCAGCACGTTGCTGTTGGGGGGGACGGTGACGTCGACGTTCTCGCGCAGGCCGTCGGCGGTGGCGGGGGAGCCGGTGGCCTCGGCGACCAGCGCGGCGGCCGCGGCGGACACCTCCTCCGAGCGCAGGACCTGCGCCTCCGTGTCGAGGTTCACATCGCCCGCCAGGCGGCCGGACTTCTCCCCGGTGAACTCCGCCATCCCGGTCGGCAGCACCTGGACGGCGGCCGTGGAGGTGTAGGAGGCGGGGACCGCGAGCACGCCGGCCAGAGCCAGGGCCGCACCGCCCGCCACCCCGGCGGCCACCATCCGCCAGCGGCGGCGGAGCAGGGCGGTGTACTCCTTCAGTTCCGGTCCGGGGGATCCGGGGACGACGGTGTCCATCGAGACCTTTCCGTGTCTACCTGACAGCACTTTTAGTGAACGATTGGATACTAAGTGTAATCCCTTGGGTCGTGCGCGCAGGTTGGGGAAAGGTCCGTTTCCCCAGGGAAAAGCGACCGGAAAGAACGCCGGAGGGGGCGGCGGGCCCCTGCCCGCCGCCCCCTCCGGGACGTTCGGTACCGCCGTACCGCTATGCCGCGCTCAGGCGCCGGTCACCCACGAGGGCAGCTCGGTGCCGGAGATCCACTCCTCCTCGCACGCCTTCTGGGTGGACACCGTGTGCGCCCGCGCCGAGCAGTCCCGGTACTGGATCAGCTGCTCGTTGAAGACCACCGAGACCGCGATCATCGCGACGGACACCACGATCCCCGCCACGCCCACCGCCACGCTCGCCAGCGCCATCGGGGCCTCGGAGCTGTTGCGCCGGGCGGCCCGCCGCGCCTGGATGCCCTGGACCAGGCCGAACGCGGACAGCACCCCGCCGTAGGGCGGCAGGAACAACCCGGCCACCCCGAAGAACAGGCCCCACAGCCCGCCGCGCTCGACGCGGGGGCGGTCGTCCTCGGAACGCGGCTCCGGGCGATTGTCGGTCAAGGTTCCACTCCATTCGAGCGGCACCCCCGGCGGGGGCCCGCGTCACACTGCGCCTTGAAGCGGAGGCTACCGGCCGCCGACGACTTCCGGACCGGTCGGGGCCGGTCGGAGGTCCGCGTCACACGCCGCCCCCAAGGTCACCTCTCGTGGGTCCGACGCTACCCGGCCCGATAGGGTGGTCCTGCGGACGGGCCCTCGCACGGCCCAGGCCCGGGATCTGTACCGGGTGTACGCGTTTTCCGGATGCTGCGCCGTCCCCCGGTGCCCCCGGAGTACGGGAGAGGACTCCCGCACCGTTCTCTAGTACATGGGAGAAGCATTGTCCGCGCGAGTGGTGGTACTCATATCGGGCACGGGCAGCAACATGGCCGCCCTCCTGGACGCGGCGAAGGACCCGGCCTACGGGGCCGGGATCGTCGCCGTCGGGGCCGACCGCGAGGGGACCCGGGGCATCGCACTGGCCCGCGAGGCCGGCGTGCCCGTGTTCACCGTCCCCTTCCGCGACTACACCGACCGCGCCCGCTGGAACGCCGACCTCGCCGAACGCATCGGGGAGCACGCCCCCGACCTGGTCGTCTCCGCCGGATTCATGCGCATCCTCGGGCCCGAGGTCGTCGGCCGCTACACCGCCGTGAACATCCACCCGGCGCTCCTCCCCTCCTTCCCCGGCGCTCACGCGGTGCGTGACGCGCTCGCCCACGGTGTCCGAGTCACCGGCACCACCATCCACTTCCTCGACGAGGGCGTCGACTCCGGGCCGATCATCGACCAGGTGGCGGTCCCCGTCGAGGACGACGATGACGAGTCCAGCCTCCACGAGCGCATCAAGGCCGTGGAGCGGCGCATGCTGGTCGACACGGTCGGCCGCCTGTCCCGCGAGGGCTGGACCATCGACGGCAGGAAGGTGCGGTTCGGCCGGGCCGACCGCACCGAGCAGAGCGTCGCGGAGGCGACCGAACCGAAGGAGGACCGGTGACCCAGCAGGCCATCCGGCGTGCGTTGATCAGCGTGTACGACAAGACCGGCCTGGAGGGGCTGGGCGCGGGCCTGGCCGCGGCCGGGGTGGAGATCGTCTCCACCGGCTCCACCGCGGCGCGGCTGCGCGACGCGGGCGTCCCGGTCACCCGGGTCGAGGACGTCACCGGCTTCCCCGAGATCATGGGCGGCCGCGTCAAGACCCTCCATCCGTCCGTGCACGCCGGGCTCCTCGCCGACCAGAACAACCCCGACCACGTGTCCCAGATCCAGGAGCTGGGCATCGCCCCCTTCGACCTGGTCGTGGTCAACCTGTACCCGTTCCGCGAGACCGTCGCCTCGGGCGCCTCCGAGGCGGAGTGCGTCGAGCAGATCGACATCGGCGGCCCCGCGATGGTGCGCGCCTCCGCCAAGAACCACTCCAGCGTCGCGGTCGTCGTCGACCCCGCGTCCTACGGCTCCGTCCTGGAGGCGGCACGCGGCGGCGGGTTCACCCTGGAGCAGCGCAAGCGCCTGGCCGGGCTCGCGTTCCAGCACACCGCCGCCTACGACGCGGCCGTCGCCGGGTGGTTCTCCGACACCTACGCCCCCGACGCCGAGGCCGCCCAGACCTCCTGGCCGGACTTCCGGGCCGCCGTCCACACCCGCAAGGCCGTCCTGCGCTACGGCGAGAACCCGCACCAGGACGCCGCCCTGTACGTCCCGGCGGGCGTGCCCGCGCACGGCCTGGCCGGCGCCGAGCAGCTGCACGGCAAGGCCATGTCCTTCAACAACTACGTGGACACCGACGCCGCCGTGCGCGCCGCCCACGACTTCGACGACCCCTGCGTCGCCATCATCAAGCACGCCAACCCGTGCGGCATCGCCGTGGGCGCCGACAACGCCGAGGCCCACCGCAAGGCGCACGCCGCCGACCCGGTGTCGGCGTTCGGCGGCGTCATCGCCACCAACCGCCCGGTCGGCGAGGAGCTGGCCGCCCAGATCTCGGAGATCTTCACCGAGGTCGTGGCCGCCCCCGGGTTCGAGCCCGCCGCCCTGGACATCCTCACCCGCAAGAAGAACATCCGCCTGCTCAAGGTCGGGGCGGCCGCCGGCCCCGCGGTGGAGACCCGGCAGATCAGCGGCGGCCTGCTCGCCCAGTCGGTCGACCGCATCGACGCCCCGGGGGACGACCCGGCGAACTGGACCCTGGCCACCGGCGACCCCGCCGACGAGGCGACCCTGGCCGACCTGGTCTTCGCCTGGCGCGCGGTGCGCGCGGTCAAGTCCAACGCCATCCTGCTCGCCACCGACGGCGCCACCGTCGGCGTCGGCATGGGCCAGGTCAACCGGGTCGACTCCGCGCGCCTGGCGGTGTCCCGGGCCGGGGACCGGGTGGCGGGGTCGGTCGCGGCCAGCGACGCGTTCTTCCCCTTCCCCGACGGCCTGGAGATCCTCACCGGGGCCGGGGTGCGCGCGGTCGTGCAGCCCGGCGGCTCGGTCCGCGACGAGGAGGTCGTCGCGGCGGCCAAGGCGGCCGGGGTCACCATGTACCTGACCGGCACCCGGCACTTCTTCCACTAGGAGACCCAGGCATGAGCGCGATCGTTCTGGACGGCAAGGCCGTCGCCAAGTCCATCCGCGAGGACCTCACCGAGCGGGTGGCGCGCCTGCACGCCCGGGGCATCACCCCGGGCCTGGGCACCGTCCTGGTCGGCGACGACCCGGGCAGCCACTCCTACGTGCGCGGCAAGCACCGCGACTGCGCGCAGGTGGGCATCGCGAGCATCCGCCGCGACCTGCCCGAGAGCGCCACCCAGGAGGAGGTGGAGCAGGCCGTCCGCGAACTCAACGAGGACCCGGCCTGCACCGGCTACATCGTGCAGCTGCCGCTGCCGCGCGGCCTGGACGAGAACCGGGTGCTGGGCCTGATCGACCCGGCCAAGGACGCCGACGGGCTCCAGCCCTCCAACCTGGGCAGGCTGGTGCTGATGCAGGAGGCGCCGCTGCCCTGCACCCCGCGCGGCATCGTCGAGCTGCTCAACCGCTACGACGTCCCGCTCAAGGGCGCCGAGGTGGTCGTGGTCGGCCGCGGGGTCACCGTGGGCCGCCCGCTGGGGCTGCTGCTGACCCGCCGGTCGGAGAACGCGACCGTCACCTTGTGCCACACCGGCACCCGCGACCTCGCCGAGCACACCCGCCGCGCCGACATCATCGTCGCCGGCGCCGGGGTGCCCGGGCTCATCACCAAGGACATGGTGCGCCCCGGCGCGGCCGTGCTGGACGTCGGTGTCTCGCGCACCGAGAACGGCCTGGTCGGCGACGTGGTCCCGGACGTGGCCGAGGTGGCCGGGCACATCTCGCCCAACCCCGGCGGCGTGGGCCCGATGACCCGCGCGATGCTGCTGGTCAACGTGGTCGAGGCCGCCGAGCGCCAGGCCGCGGCGCTGTAGCCGCGCGAGCCGGACACATGGGGCGGCGACCCGGCCGGGTCGCCGCCCCATGCCGTGCCCCGGCCGTACCGATCTGAGAGGTCGGGAACGCGGGAAGCGGGAGGGCCTCCCGGTGGCCGGTGGGACGTCGCGATCCACACCGATACCGGAGGCCCTCCCGGTTCGTCTCAGACGGGGGAGGTGTCACCGACCTGCATGGTCGGTGCACCTAGCCGGCGGCGCGCTGGGGGCGGTGGCCGGTCGGGAGCGGGCGCACCAGGCCCAGGGCGACCACCTCGTTGGCCAGCCGGGTGCGCCGGTTCTGGCCCTCGGGGATGCGGAACTTCTGGTACAGCCGCAACAGGTGCTGCTTGACCGCCGCCTCCGTCACCACCAGCACCTCGGCGATGTCGCGGGCGGTCGCCGGGGCGACGAACGCCTCCTCCGAGAGCGCGGGCTGGCACAGCGCCGTCAGCACGTCCAGCTCCCGGCGGGTGAGCTCGGGGGAGGTGCTGCGGCGCAGCTCCACGTCCGGGCTGATCTGCTCCTGGGGCAGGCCGCCGACCCGGCAGCGGGCGGTGCCGAAACTCACCACGTCGCCCTCCTCCAGGACGCGGCGGGCGATGGGCCGGCCGTTCACCCGGGTGCCGTTGCGGGACAGGCCCATGTCCACCACGTACACGTAGGGGCCGCGGCGGACCAGCTCGGCGTGCAGGAGGGAGACGCTGGGGTCGTCGAGGCGGATGTCGGCGCCCTCGCCGCGGCCGACCGTGGTGACCTCGCCCGCGAGTTCACAGATCTCCCCGGACTCTTCGACCCGGAGATAGGGCCCGTCCACGGTGGCTCCTCCCGGGCTCTGATAACGCTGCCGGTGGGTGTGCGGACGACGGTGGGGCCGAGGGGCCGTGGTTCGTGGGGTGGGCTTCATGGGGGTGGGACCTCGCTCACCGGTGCACTCGTCTCCAGGTTGGTTACCCGGGTGCCGAGCGTTCTACGCGCTTACTCCGGAGTTAGGCGGATAAGGCGCGGAAATACGGCCATGTGGCCGAACCGGAAGCGGGAAACGGACTCTGCGGCTCCCCGACGGGTACCGGACCGTTTCCGTGAGCCCTGAGGCGGTGGCGACGCGGATCATTACAATGGCCCTGACTCTCCCGGTCCGAAAGCACGGTCGGTGACCGGAGCCACCTGGAACATGAGCCGTTCCGTCGGAGTGCTCCGTTTCGGACACCCGCGCGTCGTCGCGTGGCCGGTCTGTGCCAGTTCCGGGTGGGAGATCGTGGACCAGGCGATGCGGAGCGCGGTGAACAGGGTGGAGCTGGCGGAGTTGTCGGACACGGACGAGGGGACGCCCGCACCGGAGGAGCGCACGGCCCCGACCTGGCTCGTCCAGGTGCCCTACGTCCTCGTGCTGTCCGCGCTGGCCGCGGGCGTCGTGATCGTGGCGGCCGCCTACTTCAAACGGGGGCCGGCGGTCATCGCGGGCGCCCTGCTGCTGGCCGCCGCCTTCCGGGCCTTCCTGCCCGCCGAGTGGATCGGCATGCTCGCCGTACGCCGCCGCTGGGTCGATCTCGTCACGTTGGCCACCATGGCGGTGCTGCTCATCGTGCTCGCGTGGGTGGCGCCGCAACTGTCATCGTAGGCGTCTAATAAGCTTGATATCGAGATACCGCGACACCGACGAGCCACCCCCTCCCCGGAGAGCACGGACCGGGCGGGATCAGGGGATCGCCGCGCGCGGAAGCCGGTGTCCGGCCACGAGCCGGGCGCCGTCCACCGCCGCACGAGGTGGTGGCGAAGATTGAAGGGACAGCCACACAGCCATGGCCAAGATCAAGGTCGAGAACCCCGTAGTCGAGCTCGATGGCGACGAGATGACCCGGATCATCTGGTCCTTCATCAAGGACCGCCTGATCCTCCCGTACCTCGACATCGACCTGAAGTACTACGACCTGGGCATCGAGGAGCGCGACCGCACCGATGACCAGATCACCGTCGACGCCGCCAACGCCATCAAGGAGCACGGCGTCGGCGTCAAGTGCGCCACCATCACCCCGGACGAGGCCCGGGTGGAGGAGTTCGGCCTGAAGAAGATGTGGCGGTCGCCCAACGGCACCATCCGCAACATCCTCGGCGGCGTCGTTTTCCGCGAGCCGATCATCTGCGAGAACGTGCCGCGCCTGGTCCCGGGCTGGACCAAGCCGATCATCATCGGCCGCCACGCCCACGGCGACCAGTACAAGGCCACCGACTTCAAGGTCCCCGGCCCCGGCACCGTCACCATGACCTACACCCCGGCCGACGGCAGCGAGCCGGTCGAGTTCGAGGTCGCCAACTTCCCCGAGGCCGGCGGCGTGGCCATGGGCATGTACAACTTCCGCAAGTCCATCGAGGACTTCGCGCGGGCCAGCCTCAACTACGGCCTGGACCGGAACTACCCGGTCTACATGTCCACCAAGAACACGATCCTCAAGGCCTACGACGGCATGTTCAAGGACGTGTTCCAGGAGATCTACGAGACCGAGTTCAAGGAGCAGTTCGACAAGGCCGGCCTCACCTACGAGCACCGCCTCATCGACGACATGGTCGCCTCCGCGCTCAAGTGGGAGGGCGGCTACGTCTGGGCCTGCAAGAACTACGACGGCGACGTCCAGTCCGACACCGTCGCGCAGGGCTTCGGCTCCCTGGGCCTGATGACCTCCGTGCTGCGCACCGCCGACGGCCGGACCGTCGAGGCCGAGGCGGCGCACGGCACCGTCACCCGCCACTACCGGCAGCACCAGCAGGGCAAGCCCACCTCCACCAACCCGATCGCCTCCATCTTCGCGTGGACCCGCGGTCTGGAGCACCGGGCCAAGCTGGACAACACCCCCAAGCTGCTGGAGTTCGCCACCACCCTCGAGGACGTCGTCATCAAGACCGTCGAGGGCGGCCAGATGACCAAGGACCTCGCGATCCTGGTCGGAGCCGAGCAGGAGTGGCTGACCACCGAGCAGTTCCTCGCCGCCCTGGACGAGAACCTGTCCAAGCGCCTGGCCTGAGGAGTGCGGCGCCCGCTCCGGCCCCCTGCCCCGGGCCCGGGCGCCCGCACCGGGACGTCTTGAGCCGACGCCCCCGGTGATCTCCGCCACGTCCGGCCGTCCCCGCGAGGGGGCGGCCGGACGCTTTGTGTGACGACTTCGGCACTCTCGATGAAATTCCCCGGCGTGTTTCCCCGATTCTGCGGACATCGGCGCCGCCGGGGTGGGATGATGACTGCGTCGGGTCACGGAGCCAGTGCGACATAGGACACGTGAACTCGATTCGCACCTTGTGCGAACTTTGACTTACAGTGGAGTCACGCCGGTGAGAACCGGCAGGCCAGAGCGGGTTTCGCCGCTCAGGCCCCACGAGCCGACGTGCCGGCCGTGCGCCCGCTGGGGGGTAGGCGCGCACAGTACGGAACGTCACGAAGAAGGGCCCGGTGCTTCGGCACCGGGCCCTTCGCCTTTCCCGCCCCGACCGCCGCGGGGCCGGGTCTCCGGGGGAGCGGGGGAGGGGCAGGGGGGACGACGTCCGAGGGGGCTCGGGGGTCAGTCCTGGAAGGCGCTGTCGGGGATCGGCTCGCCCTCCTGCATCGCCGTGAACATCTCCTGGGACAGGGCCTCGTCCCACTGGACCACCGAGCCCACGTCGGGCAGCGTCGGGGTGGCGCCCACCGGGATCGCGGTCGTCTGCGTGCCGCCCCGCATGGCCAGCAGCATCGTCGCCAGGTGGCGCAGCCGGTCGCCCTCGTCGACCACGAACATGTCCGTGCCCTCCAGCACCAGCGGCACCGACTTGAAGGGGTTGAACAGCGTCCCCGGGGCGCTGGCCTCCTGCACCAGGGCGGAGAAGAACTCCCGCTGGCGGGCGATCCGGTCCAGGTCGGCCCGAGCGGTGGCGCGGGTGCGCACGTACCCGAGCGCGGTGCCGCCGTCCATCGTCTGGCAGCCCGCCTCGATGTCCAGGCCCGCCTTGGGGTCCTCCATCGGCTCCTCGGGGCACAGCTCCACGCCGCCGACGGCGTCGACCAGGCCGACGAACCCGCCCATGCCGATCTCCACGTAGTGGTCCACCCGCACGCCCGAGGCCTGCTCGAAGGTCCGCACCAGCGGCGCCGGGCCGCCGCAGACCTCCTCGCCCTCCTCGTCGGTGCCGCAGACGGCGTCGGCGAAGGCGGTGTTGATCTTGTTGGGGGCGTAGCCGGGGATGGCCAGCTGCACGTAGGAGTCGCGGGGGACGCTGATGATGGTGGGCTCGGCGTCGTCGGTGTCGGGGATGTACAGCAGCATGATCGTGTCCGTGCGGCGGCCCTCGGCCCGGCCGGTGGACAGCTCCCGGATCTGGTCGTCGTCCAGCCCGTCGCGGCTGTCGGAGCCGACGATCATGTACACGTCGCCGTCCTGGCGCTCGGGGCGGCCCTCGTAGTCCTGGAGGGCGTCGACCCGCTGCAGGCGCGCGTTGGACCACAGGTAGAACCAGGTGGGCAGCACCAGCACCGCGGCCAGCAGCACCACCAGGGTCACCACGGTCACGTTGCGGGCCTTGCGGGCCGTCCTCTGGCGGCGCCGCCGGGTGCGGCCGGTTCCGTCGTACTCGCGCCCGGCGTGGTGGGTGCGGCGCTGCGGGCGCTCGGGCCGCAGCGGGGGGACGTCCCCGGCCGCGGGCATCCGCCGGGTCTCGCCGACGACCCGCTGCTCCGATTCCCGGCCCCGGTACAGCTTCTCGAACGCGTCGGCCCCGTCCCCGCCCCCGGCGCCCTTGCGCCGGAAGACACCCGGTCTGTCGTGCTCACCGGTCGGGTCGGAGCCTTCCCGGTGCCGTCGGTCTGCCATCGAACCGCCTATCTCCTCCGCGACGCAGAAGGTCCGTGGTCACGGCCTCCACTGTGTGGGATCGCAGAAAGGGTAGCGGGGTTCGATGAACCGACCCTGATCCGGAACCGGGGGATATTCCGGAGGCGTCCCCGGGGTGCGGAGGCGGCCGCGGGCCGCCCCCGTGGGGAGCGCCCCCGGTCAGCGCAGCCGGTGCGCCCCGGCGGCCGGGAGCGCCGAGCGCACCCGCGGCGGCACCAGGCCCCGGCCGGCGAAGGCCTCCTCCAGGGCGGCGCCGATGCCCGCCACCCGGTCGTCGGCGGCCAGCGCCAGGGCGGTGCCCGCCCAGCCGCTCATCCTCACCCCGCGAGCGCCCGCCCGGCCGGCGGTCTCCACCGCCAGCTCCACCTCGGGCACCGGGAGCCCGGCCCGGCGCAGCGACAGGTGCGAGGCCGTGAGGATCACGCCGACCTCCCCGAACCGCTCGGCGCGCAGCAGGCCCACCACCGCGTTCAGGCGGTGCACCTCGGTCACCGCGTACTCCACCCGGCGGCGCTGGGCGGGGGAGGGCAGCCGGGACAGCGCGGCGGGCAGGTCGCGGACGGACCTCAGCGGCCCCAGGACCTTCCCGGCGCGCTCCAGGTCGGCGGCGTGGCCGGGCCGGGGGTCGCGGCGGGGCAGCGCCCCGGTGTCCACCACCAGCAGGCACAGGTCCTCGGCGGCCGGGTCGAAGGGCAGCACGGTGGTGCCGAGGGTGCGCAGGTTGACCCGGACGGCGCAGCCGGGCCGGGCGGCCAGGGACACCCGCTGGTCCACGGTGCCGCCCTCCGGGGGCGGGCCCCCGGCCAGGTCGGCCAGGGCCAGCGCCACCGCCGCCCCCACCGCCCCGGAGTACCCCAGGGAGGCGTCGCCGGGCAGGTCGGAGCCGAGCATCACGCGCAGTCCCGTCCCGGCCTCCAGCAGCCCCGTGCGGCGCGCCGCGGCCACGGCCCGGGCCACCGCCGCGCCCTCCGCGCCGCGGGCGCGCAGCGGCCCGCTGAGCGCCGCGGTCCGCACCCCGGGGTCGCCGGGCACGGCCCCCACGGCGGCCGTCACCCCCCACGGCAGCGCCGCGTACAGCCCCACCCCGCCCGAGGGGGCGGTGTGCTCGCCCAGCAGCGCGACCCGGCCGGGGGCGTGCCACACCCCCGCGGGCGGCTCCCCGAACAGGGCGTCGAAGCCCTTGGCCAGCCCGTCGGCGTCGGGCGCCTCCGTCGGCCATTCCCCCCGCGGCCCCGCCGACCGCATGCCCAGCGCGGCCCTCCACCGCGCCCCCGCGCCCCCCACGTCGTCACCCTTCCCCCGGTCGGCCTCTGTCCCTCCAAGTCTGCCCAAGTCCGGGAGTGTCCGGTGTGGGACCTTCGCGACAGAGCGGGTAGGCCGTTAGCGTTGCGGTTCGACGAGGTGGGGGAGGGCGCGGTGGCCTCGGTGCTGGACAGGGCCAGGGAGACGGTCCGGCACTACCGGAACACGTCCATGGACGCCTACTGGGCGCTGCGCCGGCGTCGGCCGGGGGTGGACCACCTGGTGCGGGCCTACGAGCGCTACGCCGACCGCAACGGCAACCAGCTGGCGGGCGCGGTCACCTACTTCGCGTTCCTGTCGTTCTTCCCGCTGCTCGCGCTGGCGTTCGCCGCGGTCGGGTTCGTGCTGGCCACGCTCCAGATCGAGCTGGGCGGCCAGCTGGACCGGGCGCTGGACGACGTGCTGCCCGGCCTCTCGGAGCAGCTGCCCATCGACCAGATCGCCGACGCCCGGGTGGGCGCCGGCCTGTTCGGCCTGGTGGGCCTGCTGTACGCGGGCCTGAACTCGGTGTCGGCGCTGCGCGAGGCCCTGCACTCGATCTGGCTGAAGAACCCTAAGGAGGGCCCCAACCCCTTCCTCGCCAAGGGCGCGGACCTGCTGGTGATGATCGGCCTGGGCCTGGCCCTGCTGCTGTCGGTCTCCGTCACCGGTGTCGCCCAGGCCGCCACCCGGTGGCTGCTGTCCCTGGTCGGCCTGGACGGGTCGATCGTGGCGAACATCGCGCTGCGGCTGCTGGCCCTGGCGATCGCCATCGGCGCGAACGCGCTCATCTTCATGCTGGTGTTCGCGCTGCTGTCCGGCAGCGGGCGGCCCGCCCGCACGATGTGGCGGGGCGCCCTGCTGGGCGCGGTGGGGTTCGAGGTCCTCAAGGCCGCGGCGGCGCTGCTGCTGACCGGGACGCTGAGCAACCCGCTGTACGCGTCGTTCGCGGTGCTGGTGGGCCTCCTGGTCTGGATCAACCTGGTGATGCGCCTGGTCATGTTCAGCGCCGCGTGGACGGCGACCCGGCTTTCGGTGCCGCCGCCCTACACGGGCTCGCTGCCGCTGCCGGAGGAGAACGGCATCGACTGGACCCGGCCCGCCCCCGTCGTACGGGTGGACCCGGTCGAGGCGGCCGAGCGCAGGCGGGTGCGGCGCGGCCTCGCGGCGGGGCTCTCGGCGGCGGGGGCGCTGGGCGCGGGAGGGCTCACGGCGTGGCTGTTGCGGCGGCGGAAACGTCCTGTTGCCTAGTGTGACACTCTGTTAGCGGAAAATGACGCCGAAGGTCCCCCGTGCCCGTATGTTCCAGGTTCCGAGGGGGTAGTCCTCCCGTGTCCCGGCCGAGAGCCCCGCCGGGGCGCGACCGGTTCGCCGAACGAAAAGTTCGGCAGACTCCCCCCTCGGAGGGCAGATGGGAACCGCATTCAAGTCGTCCGAACGCGCGACGATCGGCGTGGAGTGGGAACTCCAGCTCGTCGACCGCCGCAACCGGCACCTGCGGCAGGAGGCGCAGAAGCTCCTCTCCGAACTCCCCGAACTCAGTTCCGCGGCGGTGGTCCCCCCACTGCGCCACGAGCTGATGCAGTCCCAGGTGGAGGTCGTCACCGGGATCTGCGAGACGGTCGAGCAGGCCAAGGACGACCTGGCCCGCAACGTCTCCCGCATGCGGCAGGTGCTCGCACCCTGGGGCACCACGCTCACCTGTTCCGGCACCCACCCCATCGACGACTGGCGGGACCAGGACTTCAGCCCCGGCGCCCGGTACCGGGAACTCGTCGAGCAGATGCAGTGGGTCGCCCGGCGCATCCTCACCTGCGGCGTCCACGTGCACGTGGGCGTGCGCCACCAGGACAAGGCCATTCCCATCGTGAACGCGCTCGCGAGGTATCTCCCGCATTTTCTCGCTTTGAGCGCCTCCAGTCCATTCTGGGCGGGTCACGATACCGGTCTGGCCTCCGCCCGCTCCGTGATCTTCGGCGCGCTGCCCACTTCCGGTCCGCCGCCGAACCTCCCGAACTGGTCGGCTTTCGAGGAATACCTCGAAACGCTTCTCAGGGCGGGTACCATCGCATCCATCAAAGAAGTGTGGTGGGACATTCGTCCGCACCCGGATTTCGGGACCATCGAGATCCGGATGTTCGACGGGATCCCCACCCTGCGCGAGGTGGGAATGGCCGCCGCGCTCTCCCAGAGCCTGGTGGAGTTGTTCGATCACCAGCTCGACCGCGGGTATCGGCTGCCCAGCCCGCCGTCCTGGCTGGTGAGGGACAACAAGTGGCGGGCCACCCGCTACGGGCTCGACGCTCGCGTCATCACGGACGGCCGAGGGACCACCGTCCCGATCCGTGACGACCTCTACGAGCTGGTCCGCGAACTGAGGCCGGTCGCGACCCGGCTGGGCTGCGCCGAGGACCTGGACCTGATCTCCGAGATCCTGGACAAGGGCGCCTCCTACGAGCGTCAGCGCGCGGTCATCGCCGAGGGCGGCACCCTCGACGACGTCGTCGACATGCTCGCGGCCGAGCTCGACGACGGACCCACCCGTGCAGGGGTCGGTGCCGGCGACGGCGCCGGCGCTCGGTAAGACATGGGCGAAAGCGTAGAGAGGGCCCTCGTATGCAGGGACGAGACCTGCCGGAACAGTTGACCGCTTTTCTGGCGCGCCGCGAGCGGGACTTCATCGGCTTCCGCCGTGACCTGCACATGCACCCCGAACTCGCCTTCGCCGAGCATCGCACCACGGGGCGGATCGTCGAGCACCTGCGCGGGGTCGGGCTGCACCCCAGGGTGCTCCCCGGCGGCACCGGGCTGGTCTGCGACATCGGCTCGGGCCCCGGGCCCACCGTCGCCCTGCGGGCGGACATCGACGCCCTGCCGCTCACCGACGAGAAGGACGTCCCCTACCGCTCCACCGTCCCGGGGGCCGCGCACGCCTGCGGCCACGACGTCCACACCACGGTCCTGCTGGCCGCCGGGGTCTTCCTGGCCCAGCAGGACCGGGCGGGCGCCCTGCCCGGCCGGGTCCGGCTGGTCTTCCAGCCGGCCGAGGAGCTGCCCGGCGGCGCCGTCGAGGTGATCAACGCCGGGGCCCTGGAGGGCGTCGACCGGATCTTCGCGCTGCACTGCGACCCCCGGCTGATGGTCGGCCGGGTGGGCCTGCGCACCGGCGGCATCACCGCCGCCTGCGACCAGCTGACGGTCCGGCTGTCCGGCCCGGGCGGGCACACCGCGCGCCCCCACCTGACCGCCGACCTGGTGTACGCGATGGGCAAGGTCGTCACCGAGCTGCCCGCCGCGCTCTCCCGCCGCATCGACCCGCGCGCCGGGTTCAGCCTGGTGTGGGGCCGCATCAGCGCCGGGTCGGCGCCCAACGTCATCCCCGACGACGCGGTCGCCGAGGGGACCGTGCGCTGCCTGGACGACGAGGCGTGGCACGCGGCCCCCGACATCGTCAAGGGTCTGGTGGAGTCGGTGGCCGCCGCCTACGGGGCCGACGCCGAGGTCACCTACAAACGCGGCGTCCCGCCCACCATCAACGAGGCGTCCAGTGTGGACGTCATGCGCGAGGCCACCGCCCTGGCCCTGGGGCCGGACGCGGCCTCGCCCACCCCGCAGAGCCTGGGCGGGGAGGACTTCGCCTGGTACCTGGAGAACGTCCCCGGCGCACTGGCCCGGTTGGGCACCCACTCGCCGGACTGGGACGGGCCCATGCTGGACCTGCACCGCGGGACCTTCGACGTGGACGAGCGCGCCATCGGCGTCGGCACCCGGTTCCTGGTGACCACGGCCCTCACCGCCCTGGCGGCGGACGGCCGCGACCGCGTACCGGCCGCCGAGGAGGCGGTGTCCTTCTGAGCCCTCCGGCCCCCGGCGCGACCTGCGCGGACGCCGTGGATCTACCGGGTTCCCGGTAACTTCGCGCCGGGGTGTCGGGCCGGGTGCGGCGCCGGTGGCATTCTGAGTACATGAACCAGCCACTCACAGTCGAACAGATCCGGCGGGCGCCCAAGGTGCTCCTGCACGACCACCTCGACGGCGGGCTGCGGCCCGCCACGGTGGTCGAGCTGGCCCGGGAGGTCGGATACAAGGACCTGCCCACCTACGACCCGGTGGAGCTGGGGCACTGGTTCCGCGAGGCCTCCGACTCCGGTTCGCTGGAGCGCTACCTGGAGACGTTCGCGCACACCACCGCGGTCATGCAGACCCGCGACGCCCTGGTCCGGGTCGCCGCCGAGGCGGCCGAGGACCTGGCCGCCGACGGCGTGGTCTACGCAGAGCAGCGCTACGCCCCCGAGCAGCACCTGGAGCGCGGGCTCACCCTGGAGGAGGTCGTCGAGGCCGTCCAGGAGGGGCTGGAGCTGGGCGAGAAGCGCGCCGCCGACGCCGGGCGGGGCATCCGCACCGGGCAGCTGGTCACCGCCATGCGCCACGCCGCGCGGTCCTCGGAGATCGCCGAGCTGGCCGTCCGCTACCGCGACGCCGGGGTGGCCGGGTTCGACATCGCCGGGGCCGAGGCCGGCAACCCGCCGACCCGGCACCTGGACGCCTTCGAGTACCTGCGCCGGGAGAACTTCCACTTCACGATCCACGCGGGCGAGGCGTTCGGCCTCCCGTCGATCTGGGAGGCCCTCCAGTGGTGCGGCTGCGACCGGCTCGGCCACGGCGTGCGTATCATCGACGACATCACCGTCACCGAGAACGGCGCGCCCCGCCTGGGCCGGCTGGCCCAGTACGTGCGCGACAAGCGCGTGCCCCTGGAGATGTGCCCCAGCTCCAACGTGCAGACCGGGGCCGCCCCCTCCATCGCCGAACACCCCATCGGCCTGCTGCGCGACCTGCGCTTCCGGGTGACGGTCAACACCGACAACCGGCTGCAGAGCGGTACCAGCCTGTCGGAGGAGTTCGCCCGGCTCTCCGAGGCCTTCGGGTACGGCTGGGACGACGTCCAGTGGTTCACGGTCAACGCCATGAAGTCGGCGTTCCTGCCCTTCGACGAGCGCCTGGCGCTCATCAACGGTGTCATCAAGCCCGGCTTCGCGCAGCTGAAGTGGGCGGCCGACCGATGAGCGGACCGGCGGCGGGTGCCAACCCGACGGTGCACTACTCCCTCTTCTCCCGGGTCCTGGCCGTGGTCTGGATCGTCGTCGCCGTGCTCCTGCTGGCCGACCTGTTCCTTCGCGGCCAGGGGCCGGAGATCCGGCTGTACGGCGCCGTCCTGGTGGCCAGCGTCGCGCTGGTGTACCTCGTGTGGCTGCGCCCGCGCATCGTGGTCACCGAGCGGGGCCTGCGGGTGATCAACCCGCTGCGCGAGACCTTCGTCCCCTGGGCGGCCGTGCGGTGGGTGGACGTGGTCGACGTGCTGCGGGTGCACACCACCGACGGGGTCGTGCGCTCCTGGCCGCTGCGCGAGACCAAGCGCGCCCGGGTCCGCGACAACCTGCGCCGCGAGGGCGGGTTCATGGATGGGCCCGACGAGGAGGACCCGCGGGAGATGCGCCCGATGGACCGGGCCGCCCTCCAGCTGCGCCAGGACGCCGAGCGCCACAAGGCGCGCCCGCTGGCCGGCCCGATCCGCGACATCGACGAGGCGGGGCCCGCGGCGCTGGGCGCCGAGGACCGCCCCCAGACGATGGTCTCGGTCGAGGTGGTCGTCATCGCTGGCGCCGTCGCGGTCCTGGTCGCGGCGGCCCTCCTGCTGGCCTGAGCCCCCTCTCCCGGATCCGGACCCGGTCCCCGCCCGCGCGGGGGCCGGGTCCTTTCTTCGTCGGTGCGCGGGGTTGACGGGACCCGGTCGGCTCTGGTTAGGTAAGGCATGCCTAATGGAGAGTGTTCCGGGCGGGAGGGCTTCGCGCGGATGGCCGCCCGCCCGGACCTTCTCCGAGGCGCCACGCTGTTCTGACGAGCTGTTCCGACGAACAACGGGAAGAGGAAACGGTGTCCCACGGCCCGTGAGTCCAACGGGGTCTGCGGGGATCCTGCACGGGCGGGACACCGGAGCGGGGCACACGCCTCCGGACGGAGCACGGCCGGTACCGTCCACCCCAAGGCCTCGGGGTGTACGCTCGCCACGCCGGTACCGGACGGGTCCGTTCGGAGGCGGCCCCGCGACGACGCCTCCGGGCCGCGTCGCGCGATCGAAGGACCTGCGGGGGTCCCGCGCGACGCGCCCGGAGAGCGCCGAGGGACCCGGCACCGCCGGGTCCCTCTCCTTTCCCCCGACCGGGCCCTCAGGCCCGGACCAGCAGCCGGTTGAGCAGCTCGCCCAGGCGGCGCGCCCGCTGCCGGACGATCTCCATGGCCCGCTCCCCGTCGAACGGCTCCAGCACCGCGCCCAGGGCGTCGTTGCTCACGATCGACAGCCCCAGCACCTCGGCGCCCATCTCCACGGCGGCGATGGCCTCCAGCGGGATCGACCGCCCCACCACGTCCGCCCCCGCCTGGCGCAGCACCTTCGACTCCGTGGGGGTCTGCAGCTGCGGCCCCGGTGTGGCGGCGTACACCCCCTCCGCGAGCGAGGCGTCCACCTCGTGGACGAGCCGGCGCAGCCGCGGGCTGTACACCGACGACAGGTCCACGAACGTCGGGCCGACCAGCGGGGACCGCGCCGTCAGGTTGATGTGGTCGCTCAGCACCACCGGCTGCCCGGGCGCGATGTCCACCCGCAGGGAGCCCACCGAGCCCGTCAGCACCGCCAGCCGCGCCCCGGCGGCGATGCCGGTGCGCACCGCGTGCACCACCCGCATCGGGTCGTGGCCCTCGTACAGGTGCAGGCGCCCTGTGAAGACCACCACTCGTTTGTCGCCCACCCACATGCTGTGGACGGTGGTGCCGTGGCCCTCCCCGGCGGGCGCCAGGAAACCGGGCAGCTCCCGCGCCTCGAACCCGATGTCCGGCGAACCGAGCGTGTCCACCGCGTCCGTCCACCCGGAACCGAGCACCACCAGGGCGTCGAAGCCGTCGGCCCCGGCCCGGGTCAGGAGTTCGTGCGCCGCGTCGGCCGCCAGTGCCCGGGCCTCGGCGGTCGTCGTCGGCGGCTGCTCTGTTTCACTCACACAGCGGATGCTACCGCCGTGTAGCCGGATGATTCCGGAACGCAACGCTACGGTGGCGGTAAGGGGAATGCCCGACCCCCGGCCGGGGCGGGTGCGGAATCCGCCGGTCGGTATGGCCGACAATAGGGGTAAGGCGAGAGAACCACATGCCGCCCCGTCATGCCCACCGCCCCCGACCGGGACGGGCGGTACGACGGCCGGCCGCAGAGGGAGTGAAGCAGAGTGACGAAGGTCGTGATCATCGGGGGCGGTCCCGGGGGCTACGAGGCGGCACTGGTCGCCGCGCAGCTCGGCGCGGACGTGACGGTGGTGGACCGCGACGGCATCGGCGGCGCCTGCGTCCTCACCGACTGCGTTCCCTCCAAGAGCCTGATCGCCACCTCCACCCGCACCACCTACGTGCGCGAGTCCGAGAACCTGGGCATCCAGGTCGACGACCAGCTCGACGGCAAGTCCTCGGTGCGCGTCGACATGCCCACGGTCAACAACCGGATCCTCGCCCTGGCCCAGGCCCAGTCCGACGACACCCGCGCCCGGCTGGTCAAGGAGGGCATCGAGGTCGTCAGCGGCGAGGCGCGCCTGGTCGACCCGCGCATCGTCGCCGTCGGCGACACCCGCATCCGCGCCGACGTCGTGCTCGTCGCCACCGGCGCCCACCCGCGCGAGCTGCCCTCGGCCCGGCCCGACGGCGAGCGCATCCTCACCTGGCGCCAGCTCTACGACCTCGACGAGCTGCCCGAGAAGCTCATCGTCGTCGGCTCCGGCGTGACCGGCGCCGAGTTCGCCAGCGCCTACCAGTCCCTCGGCTCGAACGTGACCCTGGTCTCCTCCCGCGAGCACGTCATGCCCACCCAGGACCCCGACGCCGCCCGCGTGCTGGAGGAGGTCTTCCTGCGCCGCGGCATGACCGTCCTCAACCGCACCCGCGCCGAGTCGGTGGTGCGCACGGAGGACGGGGTGCTGGTCACCCTCTCCGACGGCCGCACCGTCGAGGGCTCCCACTGCCTGATGACCGTCGGCATGATCCCCAACACCGACGGGCTCGGCCTGGAGGAGGCCGGCGTGCGCCTGGGCCGGGGCGGGTTCGTCGAGGTCGACCGGGTCTCGCGCACCACCGTCCCGGGCGTGTACGCGGCCGGCGACTGCACCGGCGTCAACATGCTCGCCTCCGTGGCCGCCATGCAGGGCCGCATCGCCATGTGGCACGCCCTGGGCGAGGCCGTCGCCCCGCTGAAGCTGTCCACGGTGGCCTCCACCGTGTTCACCCACCCCGAGCTGGCCGCCGTCGGCGCCAGCGAGGACGACGTGCGCAGCGGCCGCATCGACGGCCGCTCCGTCACGCTGCCGCTCAACACCAACCCGCGCGCCAAGATGAACGAGGTCAAGGACGGCTTCGTCAAGCTCATCTGCCGCCAGCACACCGGCATCGTGCTGGGCGGCGTCATCGTCGGGCCGCGCGCCAGCGAACTGATCCTGGCCGTGTCGGTGGCCGTGCAGCAGAGGCTGACCGTGGACGACCTCGCGCACACCTTCGCGGTGTACCCGTCCCTGTCGGGCAGCGTCACCGAGGCGGCCCGCTCCCTGATGCTGGCCTCACCGGAGTAGGCTCCAGAGCAACGGCCCGAGCCCCGCGGCCGGGCCGTTTTTACGTTTCCTTAACGCCGATGAGAGTAGCGTCCTGTTGTGATCTGTCCCAAATGCCAAAGCAACATGCGCACGTTCGACCGTCACGGCGTGCACATCGAGCGGTGTGACGGGTGCCAGGGCATCTTCCTGGACCGAGGCGAGCTCGAGCGCATCGTCGAAGCCGAGAAGCGCCACTACAGCTCGACCCCGCCGCCCGACCCGCAGGCCCCGCCGCCCTCCGGCGGCTACGTGCCCCAGGGCCAGCCCCGGCCGGGCTACCCGACCCCCGGGTACCCCGACTCCCCCCGCGGATACCGTCCCGGCTACCCGGACTCCCCGCGCGGCTACAGCGACTCGCCGCGCCCCTACCGGCGCCGCCGGAAGAGCTTCCTCGAGGACCTCTTCGACTAGAGAAACCACCCCGTGCACCCGCTGATCTGTACTCACTGCGGGGAATGGGACCCGACCCCCGACACCTCGTCGGGGGTCTCCGTGTTGCTGTGCCGCTTCTGCGGCCGCACCCGCCCCTTCCTCCGCCTCCCGCTCTACTGCGTCTCCGGCCCCAGCGGCACCGGCAAGTCCACCGTCGCCGGGCTGCTGCTGGAACGCCTGCGGGACCGGTTCGTCGTGCTCGAACAGGACCTGCTCTGGGTGGGGGGCCTGCGCGACCCCGCCGACCACCACCGCCTGTTCCGCTCCACCTGGCTGCGCACCGCCGCCATGGTGCAGCAGAGCGGGCGGCCGGTCGTGCTGTGCGGGACGGTCGTCCCCCCGGAGTTCGAGCCGCTGCCCGAGCGGGCGCTGTTCGACGGCGTCCACTACCTGGCGCTCACCTGCGACCCGCGGGTACTGGCGGAGCGGCTGCGGTCCCGGCCCGCCTGGCGGGAGTGGGACGAGGAGCGCATCGCCGAGACCCTGGAGTTCGCCGCCTGGGTGGAGCGCGAGGCCGACCGGCTCGAACCGCCGCTCACCCTCGTGGACACCACCGACGCCGGACCGGAGGCCACCGCCGACCGCGTCGCCGCCTGGGTCGGGGACCTGGACGCGGCCCGGAGCACCGCCCCCTGACGGGCGGTCGGCCCTCCCGGCGCGGGGCCGCCGCGGCACGGGAAGGGCCCCGGACCGTGCGGTCCGGGGCCCCGGTGCGTGTTCGGCTGATCATTCCGGGTCGCGGTCGCGAGGCCGCTCCCGGCATTCGGCGCAAGCGCCGGACCGCTCGAAGGCATCCACCGAACACGCCCTCGCGTCATGCGGGGATCAGAAGTCGAAGCCTCCGAAGTCGCCGCCCCCGCCGAAGTCGCCCCCGCCGAAGTCACCGCCCCCGAAGTCCCCCTCGGCACCGACGTCGCCGGTGGCGTCGCCCATGCCCATGCCCATCCCCATGCCCATCATGGACCCCATCATCTGGCCCATCATCATGCCGGTGAACATGCCCATCATCATGTCCATGCCGAAGTAGCCGCCCGCGTAGGGCGAGTAGGCCGGGCCCGCGTCGTAGTACGGGACACGGCGGCCGTCGACCTCGACCATGCGCACGTCGTCGGGGTTCATGCCGCTCTTGACCGCCTGGGCGCAGGACGCGCAGGCCGTGACCGAGCGGGGCGAGCCGCCGGGCGGGGCCCAGGTGACGTCCTCCACCGACGGGCCGTGCTGCGGGTTGAAGAAGCAGGGCCCGCGCCGGTCCGGCACCGGCGTCCCGTTGAGCCGGGCGCGGGTGGCCGTCATGTAGTAGCGGCCGTCCTCCAGGGAGTTGGTGACCTGGCGGATCTCCTCCGGCTCGCGGATGGTGTCCAGCCGGGTCTTGGCCTGGTCGTAGGCGTCCATGGCGCGCGAGTAGTCGGTGCGGGTCTCGTCGTCGACCGCGGACAGGTCGATCTCCAGCCGCGCGACGTCCTCGCCCAGGCGCACGACGTCCTCGGTGGCCATCTGCTTGATCTCGGCCAGCTGCTTGGCCTTGAGCTCCTCGCGCTTGCGGCGGTTGTTGCGGACGACGAGGAAGATGCCGCCCGCGACCAGCACCGCGACGACGAGCAGGATCCACAGCGTGGTGGTCCCGGCCGCGGCGGCGTCCTCGACCTCCTGGGCGGCGTCGGGGACCGCGACCAGGGTGTCGACCTGGTTGCCGCCCCCCTCGCGCAGGGCGACCTCGCGGATGGCCTCGGTGTCCTCGACGTTCGGCGACAGGACGCGGAACTCCTCCGAGCCCGCCAGCACGCCGTACAGGCCGTCGCCCACGTCGGACATGACCGGCTCCATCAGCGCGTTGAGCGCGGAGTCGGAGCCGACCGCGTCGGTGGGCAGGATCACGTAGTAGACAGGGGTGTCGGCCCCGGCCGCGGCGGCCTCCAGGGCGCTCTCCTCGGCGGCGGGGATGGCGTCCCCGACGGCCGGGTCGATGAAGACGCCGTCGTCCTCCAGCTCCTGGACGATGGCGTTGCTCTCCGGGGGCTGCACGGTGTCGGCGGCCGCGGGCATCACCGCGGCGCTCACCACCGCGGTCGCGATCCCGGCGGTCAGCACAGTGGGTGTTACCAAGCGGCGCAACATGTCGTTCCTCTCGCTTCCCTCACACTCCAGGGACGAACGGGGTGCCCCCGGGGTTCCCATCGTGACGGTTCTCTCCGGTGACGCGAAACGGCCCGCCGGTGTTCCGGCGGGCCGTTTCGGCGCAGGGCGCGGGAGGGCTACTCCTTCGCGGCGCCCGCGGGCACCTTGGCGACCTCTTCGGCCCCCTCGCGGTCGGCACCGTCCTCGGCGGTGGGCTCGTCCAGCGGCACGAACCCGGAGGCGTCGCGCGGCGCGTTGTAGCGGGCCACGTCCAGGATGCCCTCGCGCTTGGCGACGATCGCCGGGATGAGGGCCTGGCCGGCCACGTTCACCGCGGTGCGGCCCATGTCCAGGATCGGGTCGACGGCCAGCAGCAGGCCGACGCCCTCCAGGGGCAGGCCCAGGGTGGACAGGGTCAGGGTCAGCATGACCGTCGCGCCGGTGGTGCCGGCGGTGGCGGCCGAGCCGATGACCGACACGAACACGATGAGCAGGTAGTCGGTGATGCCCAGGGAGATGTCCGGGAAGAACTGGGCGATGAAGATCGCCGAGATCGCCGGGTAGATCGCGGCGCAGCCGTCCATCTTGGTGGTCGCGCCGAACGGCACCGCGAACGCGGAGTAGTAGCGCGGCACGCCCAGGTTCTGCTCGGTGACCCGCTGGGTGACCGGCATGGTGCCCATCGAGGAGCGCGACACGAAGGCCAGCTGGATCGCGGGCCAGGCCCCGGTGAAGTACTTGACCGGGGACAGGCCGTTGACGCGGGCGAGCACCGGGTAGACGACGAACAGTACCAGGGCGAGGCCGAGGTAGACGGTCAGCGTGTACTTGCCCAGGGCGCCGATGGTGGTCCAGCCGTAGCTGTAGACGGCGTTGCCGAGCAGGCCGACGGTACCGATCGGGGCCAGGCGGATGATCCACCACAGGGCCTTGAGGACGACCTGGAGGGCCGACTCGGTGAACGAGATGAACGGCTCGGCGGCCTTGCCGGTCTTGACGGCGGCGATGCCCAGGACGATCGCGATGACGATCAGCTGGAGCACGTTGAAGCCCAGCGAGGTGCTCAGGGTGCCGTCCTCGGCGGCGGAGGTGTCGGCGGCCAGGCCGAGGAAGTTCGCGGGCACCAGGCTCTCGATGAACGCGAGCCAGGAACCGCTGCCGGAGGGCTCGGCCACGGTGCCGGGGTCGACGGAGCTGTTCACGCCGGGGCGGACCACCAGGCCCAGGGCGATGCCGATCGCCACCGAGACCAGGGCGGTGACGGCGAACCACAGCAGGGTCTTCCAGGCCAGCCGCGCGGCGTTGGTGACGTTGCGCAGGTTGGCGATGGAGGAGATGACGGCGAGGATGATCAGCGGCGGGACGACCGTCTTCAGCAGGGAGACGAACGTGCTGCCGATGGTCTGGAGGGTGACGGCGAGCCAGTTGGGCTCCTCGCCGGCGGGGCCGATCTGGAGGGCGACGAAGCCCAGGACCAGGCCCAGGACCAGGCCGAGGAGGACCTGGACGCCGAACGACGGGAGCCGCAGGCGGCGCCGGGGCTTGACCGTGGCGGTCTGTGCGGACACGGAAGTGACTCCAAGCGGTGGGTGCACCGGAGCACGGGCACGCCGCGGCGGTCGGCCTGTGGGCGTGCGGATCTCCGGCTCGGGGAATGTGTGCGGGTGTCACCGGAGAAGAGGTGACGTGCGGAGGCCCGCCCCGGAGAGGGCGGGCAGGGGAAGGGTGTGCGGCGCTTCGCCCGGACGGGCGCGCGTGGACCTAGCTACACGCCTGACAACCGCGACGGCACAGGTCGATGTGCCAGCGGCGGGTCAGTCCCCAGATGTTCGTCACAAGGGGGAACGATATACGCCCTTTCCTCCCTTTTCCAGGGGGGTTCGGTCGGGGTTTCCCACATCCGATGACCGGATCGCCGTCCCTATCGGGCTTCCCGCCGCCCGGCCCGCCCGGGGGTGCGGCGAGAATCACCCTCCGGCGGGTGTCGGTGGCATGATTTCCGGATACCACCCCGGTGAGGTGATGGACATGGCTACTGTCGGCGATGAGAACGATCCGATGATCGGAGACGAGATGTCCGCACCCACTGTGGCGAGGGCCGAGACCGCCGGCGAGCCGTTGCCGTGGTCCCTGCTCCAGCCCCCTCCCGGCGGGTTCACCGCCGAGGACCTGGACCGCATCCCGGATCTTCCGCCGCACACCGAACTCATCGACGGAAGCCTGGTCCTGGTGAGCCCCCAGAAGCTGTTCCACATGCTGGTCATGGACGTCCTGCGCGACGGCCTCAAAGCGACCGTCCCCGATCACCTCAAGGTGGCGTGGGAGTTCTCGGTGGTCCTCGCCGAGAGACAGCGTCCGGAGCCCGACGTGCTGGTCGTGCGCAAGGAGGCGTTCGCGCGGCTCGAACAGACCTGGTTCCCGCCCGAGGCGGTGGAACTCGTCGTCGAGGTGGTCTCACCCGAGTCGGTCGACCGCGACCGGGAACGCAAGCCGCAACTGTACGCCAAGGCGGGGATCCCGCACTTCTGGCGGGTGGAGCAGGAGGGGGACGAGGCGGTGGTCTACGCCCACGAGCTGGATCCGGCCCGCGGTGAGTACGGAAAGCCCTCCATCCACCGCAAGAGGCTGGAGCTCTCCGCCCCGTACCCCGTCGACATCGACCTGTCCGACATCCTGAACCGCTGATCCGACACGGAGCGGGGAGGCACCGCCGGTGCCTCCCCGCTCGCGTTCAGGGCCCTAGGCGTCCTTGATCTCGCAGATGACGGCGCCGTTGCCGACGGCCTCGCCCGGGCCCACCTTCAGGCCGGTCACGGTTCCGGCCCTGTGCGCGGTCAGCGGCTGCTCCATCTTCATGGCCTCGATGACCACGACCGTGTCGCCCTCGGACACCTCCTGGCCCTCGGCCGCGACGACCTTGACCACGGTGCCCTGCATGGGCGACACCAGCGCGTCGCCGCTCGCCGCGGCGGCCGTGCCGCCGCCGGAGCGGGAGGCGCGCTTTTTGCGGCCGCCCGCCGGGGCGGGGGCCGCGCCCACGTTGAGGGAGGCGGGCAGCACCACGTCGATGCGCTTGCCGCCGACCTCGACGGTCACGGTCTCGCGAGCGGCCGGGGCGGCCTCGCCCGGGGTGCCCGCCCAGGGCTCGATCCGGTTGTCGAACTCGGTCTCGATCCACCGGGTGTACACCCCGAACGGCTCGTCCGGGTCGGCCGGGGCGAACGCCGGGTCGGCCACCACGGCCTGGTGGAACGGGATCACCGTGGGCATGCCGCCCACCGTGAACTCCGCCAGCGCCCGGCGCGCCCGCTCCAGCGCCTGGGTGCGGGTGCGCCCGGTGACGATCAGCTTGGCGACCATGGAGTCGAACGCCTGCGGCACCGTGAACCCCGCCTCGCAGCCGGTGTCCACGCGCACGCCCGGCCCGCCCGGCAGGGCGAACTCGGTGATGGTGCCCGGCGCGGGCATGAAGTTCCGCCCCGGGTCCTCGGCGTTGATCCGGAACTCGAAGGAGTGCCCGCGGACCTCGGGGTCCCCGTAGCCGAGCTCCTCGCCGTCGGCGACGCGGAACATCTCCCGCACCAGGTCGATCCCGGTGACCTCCTCGGTCACCGGGTGCTCGACCTGGAGGCGGGTGTTGACCTCCAGGAACGAGATGGTGCCGTCCACCCCGACGAGGAACTCGCAGGTCCCCGCGCCCACGTAGCCGGCCTCCTTGAGGATGGCCTTGGACGCCGAGTACAGCCGGTCCATCTGGTCGGGGGTCAGGAACGGCGCCGGGGCCTCCTCCACCAGCTTCTGGTGGCGGCGCTGCAGCGAGCAGTCGCGGGTGGACACCACGACGACGTTGCCGTGGGAGTCGGCCAGGCACTGGGTCTCCACGTGCCGGGGCTTGTCGAGGTAGCGCTCCACGAAGCACTCGCCGCGCCCGAACGCGGTGACGGCCTCGCGCACCGCGGACTCGTAGGCGTCGGGGACCTCGTCCAGGGTGTGGGCGACCTTGAGCCCGCGCCCGCCGCCGCCGAACGCGGCCTTGATCGCGATGGGCAGCCCGTGCTCGCGCGCGAACTCCACGACCTCGTCGGCGGAGGCGACGGGGTCGGGGGTGCCCGCGACCAGGGGGGCGCCGACCTTCTGGGCGATGTGGCGGGCCTGGACCTTGTCGCCCAGGGCGGTGATCGCGGAGGGGGGCGGCCCGATCCAGGTGAGCCCGGCGTCGATGACGGCCTGGGCGAAGTCGGCGTTCTCGGCCAGGAACCCGTAGCCGGGGTGCACGGCGTCGGCCCCCGACTCGGCGGCGACGGCCAGCAGCCTGCCGATGTCCAGGTAGGAGTCGGCGGGGGTGGAGCCGCCCAGGGAGTAGGCCTGGTCGGCGACCTTGACGTGCAGGGCGTCCAGGTCGGGTTCGGCGTAGACGGCGACGCTGTCCAGCCCGGCGTCGCGGCAGGCGCGGGCGATGCGCACGGCGATCTCGCCGCGGTTGGCGATCAGAACTTTACGCACGGTGGAGATCCTTCTGCTGTGGGTGGGGCGGATGCGCCGGCCGCCACCCTGGGAGTCCGGGTAGTGGCGGTGTCACCGCAGGCTCGTGCGCCAGGCGCCGGGGCCGGGGCGCAGCGGGGTGCGCAGTCCCCGGGCGCGTTCGCGCCAGGCGGAGGTGCGCTCCTGCCGGTCCGGGGCCCGGGCCGCCGCGCGGGCGGCCGCGGCGCGTGCGGCGAGCACCGCGGTGAGGGCGGCGATCTCCTCCGCGGTGGGCTCACCGCGGACGACGACCAGGTGCGGCGGTGTGTGCTGCGCGCTCACAGCGGGATGTTCCCGTGCTTCTTGGGCGGCAGCTGCGCGCGCTTGTTCGCCAGCGCACGCAGCGCCTTGGTGATCTGGACCCGGGTCTCCGACGGCAGGATGACCCCGTCGACGTAGCCGCGCTCGGCCGCCGAGTAGGGGTTGAGGAGGGTGTCCTCGTACTCCCCGATGAGGCGGGTCCGCTCGGCCTCCACGTCGTCGGCGGCCGCGAGGGTGCGCCGGTGCAGGATGTTCACCGCGCCCTGGGCGCCCATGACGGCGATCTGCGCGGTGGGCCAGGCGAGGTTGATGTCGGCGCCCAGGTGCTTGGAGCCCATGACGTCGTAGGCGCCGCCGAACGCCTTGCGGGTGATCACGGTGATCAGCGGGACGGTGGCCTCGGCGTAGGCGTAGAGCAGCTTGGCGCCGTGGCGGATGATGCCGTCCCACTCCTGGTCGGTGCCGGGCAGGAAGCCGGGCACGTCCACGAAGGTCAGCACCGGGATGTTGAACGCGTCGCAGGTGCGCACGAACCGGGCGGCCTTGACGGAGGCGTCGATGTCGAGGCACCCGGCCAGGCTCATGGGCTGGTTCGCGATGATGCCGACGGAGCGCCCGTCCACGCGGCCGAAGCCCACCACCATGTTGGTGGCGAACATGGCGTGGACCTCCAGGAAGTCCCCGTCGTCCAGGACCGTTCCGATGACGGTCCGGATGTCGTAGGGCTGGTTGGCCGAGTCGGGGACGAAGGCGTCCAGAGCCAGGTCGGCGTCGTTGACCTCCTCGCCGGGGTCCTCCTCGGGGGGCAGGACGGGGGCGTCCTCCAGGTTGTTGCCGGGCAGGTGCGCCAGCAGGGCCTTGACGTAGTCGAGGGCGTCCTGCTCGTCGGCGCCCATGTAGTGGGCGACGCCGGACCGGGTGTTGTGGGTGCGCGCCCCGCCCAGCTCCTCCATGGAGACGTCCTCGCCGGTGACGGTCTTGATGACGTCGGGGCCGGTGATGAACATCTGCGAGGTCTCGTCGACCATCACGATGAAGTCGGTGAGGGCGGGGGAGTAGACGTGGCCGCCGGCGGCGGCGCCCATGATCACGGAGATCTGCGGGATGACGCCGGAGGCGTGGGTGTTGCGCTTGAAGATCTCGGCGTACAGGCCCAGGGAGACGACGCCCTCCTGGATGCGCGCCCCGCCGCCCTCGTTGATGCCGATGACGGGGCACCCGTTGGTGAGGGCGTGGTCGAGGACCTTGCAGATCTTCTCACCGTAGACCTCGCCGAGCGATCCGCCGAAGACGGTGACGTCCTGGCTGAACACGGCGACGGGGCGGCCGTCGACGGTTCCGTAGCCGGTGACGACCCCGTCCCCGTAGGGGCGGTTGGCGTCCAGTCCGAAGTTGGTGGACCGGTGGCGGGCCAGGGCGTCCAGCTCGACGAACGACCCCGGGTCGAGCAGGGCGTCGATGCGTTCGCGGGCGGTCATCTTGCCCTTGGCGTGCTGTTTCTCGACGGCGCGCGCGGATCCCGCGTGGACCGCCTCGTAGCGTCGCCGCTGCAGGTCGGCGAGCTTGCCCGCGGTGGTGTGGATGTCGATCTCGTCCGCGGGCAGTGGTTCAGGGGCTTCGGTGGCCATAACTACGCAGGTTAACTCCGCGGGGCGGGTCGGCGCGGACGCGCCCTGTGGTTACTGGTCAGTAACATCCGGCTCCCGGGGGCGGCCGCGGCGGGCCGGGCCGGGGTCGGGAACGTGATCGGCTGTGAATTCCGCGCACTTCTGGAACAATTGTTAACGCCAAGGCAAAGGCTCGGAAATGCGCCCCCGGGAACGCTCCGGAAGAACCGTTCTCTGTAGTGTCGGCCCTATGACAGCGGTAAGCGCAGAGCGCGACAGTGCGCGCCAGGAAGTGCCCGAACAGCTCAGGAATGACGTCAAGCTGCTCGGTGAGATGCTCGGAACCGTGCTCAGGGAGAGCGGCGGCGAGGATCTGCTCGCCGATGTCGAAAAACTCCGTCATGCGGTCATCGGCGCCCGCGACGGTTCCGTCACCGGCGAGGAGATCACCGCATTGGTGGCCGCCTGGCCCCTGGAACGCGCAAAGCAGGTCGCGCGCGCCTTCACCGTCTACTTCCACCTCGCCAACCTGGCCGAGGAGCACCAGCGCATGCGCACGCTGCGCGAGCGCGACGACGCAGCCAACCCGCCCCGCGAGTCCCTGGCCGCGGCCGTCCGCGCCGTCCGCGAGGGCGCCGGGGGAGAGGAGCACCTCGACGCGCTGGTCGCGGGCATGGAGTTCCACCCTGTGCTCACCGCCCACCCCACCGAGGCCCGCCGCCGCGCCGTCTCCACCTCCATCCTGCGGATCAGCGCCCAGCTCGACGCCTGGCACGGCGCCCACGAGGGCAGCACCGAGGCCGCCGAGGCGCACCGCCGCCTGCTGGAGGAGATCGACCTGCTCTGGCGCACCTCCCAGCTGCGCTACACCCGGCTCGACCCGCTCGACGAGGTGCGCACCGCCCTGGCGGCCTTCGACGAGACCATCTTCTCCGTCATCCCGCACGTCTACCGCTCCCTGGACCGGGCCCTGGACCCCGAGGGCACCGGTGTCCGCCCGCCCCGGGCCGTGCCGTTCGTCCGCTACGGGACCTGGATCGGCGGCGACCGCGACGGCAACCCCTACGTCACCCACGAGGTGACCCGCGAGGCGGTGCGCATCCAGTCCGAGCACGTGCTGCGCGGCCTGGAGTCCGCCTGCGACCGGATCGCCCGCACCCTCACCGCCTACGGCAACCTCACCCCCGCCTCGCAGGCCCTGCTCGACGCGCTCTCCTCGGCCCGCGCCGGACAGCCGTCGCTGCTGGCGGAGATCTCCGACCGCTCGCCCAACGAGCCGCACCGCCGGTTCCTGCTGTACGCCGCCGCCCGGCTGCGCGCCACCCGCGAGCGCGACGCCGACCTGGCCTACCCGAACGCCGAGGCGTTCCTCGCCGACCTGCGCACCGTCCAGGAGTCCCTGGCCGCCGCCGGGGCGAACCGGCAGGCCTACGGCGAGCTCCAGCACCTCGTCTGGCAGGCCGAGACCTTCGGGTTCCACCTCGCCGAGCTGGAGATCCGCCAGCACAGCGAGGTGCACGCCGCGGCCCTGGCCGAACTGCGCGAGCACGGCCCCGACGGGGAGCTGACCGAGCGCACCCGCGAGGTCCTGGACACCATCCGGGTCGTCTCCTGGATCCAGGAGCGCTTCGGAGTGGAGGCCTGCCGCCGCTACATCGTCAGCTTCACCCGCTCCGCCGACGACATCGCCGCCGTGTACGAGCTGGCGGAGTACGCGCTGCCGGCCGACCGCCGCCCCGTCCTCGACGTCATCCCGCTCTTCGAGACCGGCGCCGACCTGGACGCCTCCCCCGGCGTCCTGGACGGCATGCTCGGACTCCGCCAGGTGCGGGAGCGCCTGGAGCAGAGCGGCCGCCGCGTCGAGGTGATGCTCGGCTACAGCGACTCCGCCAAGGACGTCGGCCCGGTCAGCGCCACCCTGCGGCTGTACGACGCCCAGGCCCGGCTGGCCGACTGGGCCCGCCGCCACGACGTGCGCCTCACGCTGTTCCACGGCCGCGGCGGCTCCCTGGGCCGCGGCGGCGGCCCCGCCAGCCGCGCCCTGCTCGCGCAGGCGCCCGGCTCGGTCGACGGCCGGTTCAAGGTCACCGAGCAGGGCGAGGTCATCTTCGCCCGCTACGGCCAGGCCGACCTGGCCCGGCGGCACATCGAGCAGGTCGGCCACGCCGTCCTGATGGCCTCCACCGACGAGGTGCAGGAGCGCGAGCGCTCCGCCGCCCTGAAGTACCGGCCGCACGCCGACGCCATCGGGGCCGCCGCCCAGCGGGCCTACCTCGACCTCATCAACGCCGACGGGTTCGCCGCCTGGTTCTCCCGGGTCAGCCCGCTGGAGGAGCTGGGCGAGCTGCGGCTGGGCTCGCGCCCGGCCCGCCGCGGCGCCGCCCGGGGGCTGGGCGACCTGCGCGCCATCCCGTGGGTGTTCGCCTGGACCCAGACCCGGGTCAACCTGCCCGGCTGGTACGGGCTGGGCACCGGCCTGGCGGCCGTGTCCGACCTGTCGCTGCTCCAGGACGCCTACCGCGAGTGGCCCATGTTCTCGTCGCTGCTGGACAACGCGGAGATGAGCCTGGCCAAGACCGACCGCACCATCGCCGAGCGCTACCTCGCCCTGGGCGGCCGGCCCGAGATGAGCGAGCGGGTCCTGGCCGAGTACGACCTCACCCGCGACCTGGTGCTGCGGGTGACCGGGCACTCCCGGCTGCTGGAGACCCGCCGCGTGCTCTCGCGCGCGGTGGACCTGCGCAACCCGTACGTGGACGCGCTGTCCCACCTCCAGCTGCGGGCCCTGGAGGCGCTGCGCTCGGAGGACGCCGCGACCCTGTCGCCCGAGGACCAGCAGCACCTGGAGCGGCTCCTGCTGCTGTCGGTCAACGGCGTCGCCGCCGGGCTCCAGAACACCGGCTGACCGCCCGCTCCCGCGCGAGGCCCGCCCCGGCCCCCTCGGGGGCCGGGGCGGGCCGGCCGGGCACGGTGTCCCGGCGGGGTTCCGGCGCTGCTGTAATGGGGGTATGGCCGCAACCGAGGACCCCTTCCCGCGCCCGCCGCTCGACCCGGCGGCGCTCAACGCCGGACTCGTCCGCCCCGGCGGCATGTGGGAGCGGATCGAGGTGGTGCCCGAGGCCGGGTCCACCAACACCGAGCTGGCCGCCCGCGGCCGCGCCGGGGCACCGCACGGCAGCGTGCTGGTGGCCGAGCACCAGAGCGCGGGCCGCGGCCGGATGGGGCGCGGCTTCAGCACCCCGCCGCGCGCCGCCCTCACCGTCTCCCTGCTGCTGCGCCCCGACGTGCCGCCCGCCCGGCTGGGCTGGCTGTCGGCGCTGATGGGCGTGGCCGCGGTCGGCGCCGTGCGCAGCACCACCGGGGTCCGGGCCGCCCTCAAGTGGCCCAACGACCTGCTGGTCCCCGAGGCGTTCCGCGCCCGGCCGGGTGGCGGCGACGGCAAGCTCGCCGGGATCCTCGCCGAGGTCGACTTCTCCTCCGGCGACCCGGCCGTGGTCGTCGGCATCGGGCTCAACGTCTCCCAGGCCCCCGACGAGCTGCCCGTGGACACCGCGGTCTCCCTGCGCGGGGAGGGCGCCGCCGACCTCGACCGGGGCGTGCTGCTGGCGTCCCTGCTCGGCGGGTTCGAGGAGCTGTACACGATGTGGGCGGCGGCCGGCGGCGACGCCGAGCGCAGCGGCCTGGCCGCCGTCTACCGCGACGTCTGCACCACCCTGGGCCGGCGGGTCCGGGTGCACCTGCCCGGCGACCGGATCCTGGAGGGCGTCGTGACCGCGATCGACGCCGAGGGGCGGCTGGTGGTCGACGGACCCGAGGGGGAGCGGGCCCTGAGCGTGGGCGACGTCGTGCACGTGCGCCCCGCGGGCTGAGGCCGGCCGGGGCGGGGCCCGTGGGGAACGTTCCGGGGAACTTCCGCGCAACGCCGTCCACAGGCCGCGGACACCGCCTTTCTGGGCGGTACCGGCCTGTGCCATGATCCAGGCATGGCTATCGCGGACCGTCACCTCTCCGACGACGAGGAGCTCGTCCACGTCGTCCGTCAGCACTGGACCGTGCTCGTCGAGGAGTTCACGGCCCTGGCGGCCATCGTCGCCGCCACCGCCGCTGCGCTGTGGTTCCTGCCCTGGCAGGAGGAGTGGGCGCCCGCCGCCGCCGGGGTGGTCGGGGTCCTCGCCCTGGTCGCCGCGCTGGTCTTCTGGCTCGTCCCCCTGCTGCGCTGGTCCTCGACCGTCTACATCCTCACCGACCGCCGCCTGATGACGCGTCAGGGCCTCATCTCCCGGAAGGGGCGGGACATGCCGCTCACCCGGGTCAACGACGTCGCCTTCAGCATGTCGGTGTGGGAACGCGTCATGAGGTACGGGACGTTGACGGTGCAGTCGGCCTCCGAGCAGGAGGCCATCACCCTCAGAAAGGTCCCGCGCCCGGAGTGGTTCCAGTCGGAGATCTACAGACGGGTCGACGGCGCCCACCGTCCGGAGTCCCCCGCCGCCCCCCGGTGACGGCCGCCCGGAGCGGCGGCGGTCTCCGGCGTAAGCTGGAGGTGGACCCCGCGGCGCCGACGCGGTGGCCCCCAGTACTCGCTCCCCGCACGGGCGGGGACGGTTCCGTGAAAGAGAACGTATGTCGTCGCGTCCTGACCCGAAAGTGATCGAGACCGCTCTCCTGGGCGGTGAGGCGGTCTACACCAGGGAGCAGGCGATCGAGCTGGCCGCGGCCGACCCCGAGCTCGCCGGCCGGGTCTGGCGTGCCCTGGGCTTCCCCACGCAGAGCGACGACACCGTCATCTTCACCGAGAGCGACGTCGAGGCCCTGCGGCTGGCCACCGGGCTGCTCGACGAGGGCGTCCTCGACGAGGAGGCGGTGGTCCGCTTCGCCCGCGCCATGGGGCAGACCATGGCCCGGCTGGCCGACTGGCAGACCAGCATCCTCAGCACCCTGCTGTTCCGCGAGGGGGAGGGCGTCGGGGGCGCCGGGCCCCTGATGAACCAGGTCAAGGAGCTGCTGCCCGACGTGGAGCGGCTGCTGCTGCACATCTGGCGCCGCCAGCTCGCCGCCTCCACCGCCCGCACCCTGGCCGTGATGTCCAACGGCGTCGACGGCGTGCCCAACTACTACCCGCTCATCGTCGGGTTCGCCGACCTGGTCTCCTTCACCACCCTCAGCCGCGAGCTCGACGAGGTGGAGCTGGCCCAGGTGGTGGAGGGCTTCGAGGCCACCGCCGCCGACATCGTCGCCTCCGGCGGCGGCCGGGTGGTCAAGACCCTCGGCGACGAGGTGCTCTACGTGGCCGACGACCCCGTCAAGGCCGCCGACATCGCCCTGCGCCTCGCCTCGGGGGTGAAGACCCACGTCGAGGTCCCCGACGTGCGGGTGGGCCTGTCCTCGGGCCCGGTGCTCACCCTGCACGGCGACGTGTTCGGCACCACCGTCAACCGGTCCAGCCGCCTCACCTCCTTCGCCCGGCCCGGCACCGTCCTCATCGACGAGGAGCTGGCCCGCAGCCTGGACGGGGCCGAGGGCCTCCAGGTGGTCAAGGTGCGGGCGCGGCACGCCCACGGGCTGGGCCTCATCCAGCCCTACGCCCTGCGCCGCAACTTCGAGCCCGGCGTCACCGCCTGAGCCCCGGCCCGGCGGCGGACCCGGTCCCCGGAGGCGTGTGGGCGGGGGCCGCTCGGGATAGGCTCATAGGCGCCGGAACCCAGCAGCGGACAAGGTGGTGGAGGCTTCGATGACCGACCCGTACCCGGTCGTTCGGCTGCGCACCTCAGGGGTGCTCAGCCTTGAGGGCGCCGAGTCCGCGATCGAGAACAACGTGTGGATCGTGGGCGACGAGGAGAGCGCGATCGTCATCGACGCCGCCCACGACCACCGGGCCATCGCCCGCGGCCTGGGCGACCGGGAGCTCATGGCGATCGTGTGCACCCACGGCCACGCCGACCACATCAACGCGGCGGCGGCGCTGGCCGAGCTCACCGACACCCCGGTCCTGCTGCACCCCGACGACGCCGACCTGTGGCACCTGGTGCACCCCGACCAGGAGCCGGACGCCCCGCTGCTGCACGGCGAGGCCCTCCAGGTCGGCGGGATCGAGCTGCGGATCCTGCACACCCCCGGGCACACGCCCGGCGGGGTGAGCCTGTACGCGCCCGCCATCGGCGCGGTCTTCACCGGGGACACGCTCTTCCCGGACGGGCCGGGGGCCACCGGGCAGCCGCTGTCGGACTTCCCGACCATCATCGCGTCCATCCGCGACCACCTGGCGGTGCTGCCGGGGGAGACGGTCGTCCACCCCGGGCACGGGGAGTCGACCACCGTCGCCGAGGCGGCCGCGCACCTGGACGACTGGGCGGCCCGCGGCTTCTGAGCCCGGGCCGGGGCGGAAAACCCGTGGCGCCGCGGGGCCCGCGGTCCCTACGGTGGTGCCCGTCACCGCCCCCTACCGAACGAGGCCACCGATGACCATGCCCAGGAAGGGCACCCGCAGGATCACCGTCGACGGCGTCGCCTACCGCTGGCGCCACCGCTCCCGCCGCAGCGTCACCGAGGCCCGGGCCCGCTCCCGCCCGCTGACCTTCGCCGTGGAGCGCGAGGACGCGCCCGGCCGCCTGCTCTCGGTGACCCTGGGCGAGTGGCTTCCGTTGTCCCACTACTGCTGCCCGGACTGCTCGCCCGACGAGTTCATGCCCGAGCCCATCACCCCGGCCCGGGTGGCCGAGGCGGTCCGCGCCGCGCTCGCCGACGGCTGGGACCCGCAGGGGCCCGCCGGGGTGCACCGGCTGGACATGCGCCCGCTCATCGCCGCCGGGGCCTGACCGGCCGGGCGGCTCAGACCCGCAGCCCGAACGGGGCGGCCGCCTTGATCGCCCCGTTGACCTGCACCTCCACCAGGTGTTCGCCCGGGTGGTGGGTGCGGGTGCTGACCGGCTTCACCCGGTGCCGCTTGACCAGCGCGCGCCGCTCGCCCGCGCACAGCTCCACGGTGGTCCACTTGAACACCTTGGGGCGGCGGGTGCCGTCGGCCTTCACGTAGTGGACCCGGTAGTCCACGATGACCGTGTGCGGGCGGTCGTCGGTGTTGGCCAGCTCCACCCGCACCTCCAGGGTGTCCCCCAGGTCCAGGACGGTGGGGGAGAGGGCCAGCCCCTCGGCGAGCACGTGGTCGCCCCCGGTCGCTCCCAGCAGCGCCAGCGCCCGCGGGTCGCCCCGCTTGACCAGGGTGCGCAGCGCGTGCCGGACGGTCCAGGCGGTCTCGGGGGTCGGGCTCTCCCGGGTCCACCGCTCGGCCAGGTCCAGGATCCGTCCGGGGTGGTCGCGCGAGATGTCGTTGAGGTTGTTGGCGACCGAGGTGCGAACGTACGCCGACGGGTCGTTGCGCAGCGCCTCCAGGACCTCCAGCACCGGCCCGGGGTCGGCGACGAACTCCGGCAGCCGCCGCGCCCACGGCAGCCGGGGCCGCAGCCCCTCGCTGGCGAACCGCCGCACGTTGGGGTCGGGGTCGGCGGCGCAGGCGCGCATCAGCTCCATGGCCGCCTCCCGGTGGTGGACCAGGAAGGGGCGCACCGCGAACTCGGAGGTGTGCCGCCGGGTGATCTCCACCAGAGCAGGCAGCGACACCTCGGGGTGGGCCACCCCGTACTCCTCCACGAACCGGGCCACCGCCATCAGGTGGAAGCCCTGCGCGTACATCCCCGCCCCGTCCACCAGGTCCTCGCCCAGGGAGTCCACGAGCACCCCGACGGCCTCGGGGTAGGCGGCGGGCAGCCGGGCGCGCAGGCCCTCGGCCATCACCATGACCCGGTCCTTGAGCTCCAGCGGGCCGACCCGGGCCGCCACCTCGGCGGCGTAGCCCTCCACGTCGAACCCGGGGAGCCGCTCCCGGATCGCCGTGCCCAGCACCCGCGCGGCCCCGCCGCCGACGTGCCGTTTGAGACCGCTCTCGTCCGCCATCCGCCCCCGCCCTGTCCGAGGGGCACAGTGTGCCGCCCGGCACGGGAAAAGTCGAGATTCGCCATCAAGCGGATGATCGGTCGTTCTCCTCGCGCTCGGCTCATAGGCGCCCATTTCCGGCAGCGGACGTCCCCGACGGGGAACGCGGCCCCGGGCATCCGCCGGGAGGCCACCGCGACCGGGGTGCGGGGCCGGCGGCCCCGCACCCCGGGCCGGGTCAGTCGCCCGCCGGGCGGCGGATGTTGGGCACGATCGGGGTGTCCTTGGGGCGGACCCCGATCTTGGACCCCAGCCACACCAGCGGGTCGTACCTGCGGTCGGCGACGCGCTCCTTCATGGGGATGAGCGCGTTGTCGGTGATGTGGATGCCCTCCGGGCACACCTCCGTACAGCACTTGGTGATGTTGCAGTAGCCGAGCCCGAACTCGTCCTGGGCGATCGCCCGCCGGTCGGCGGTGTCCTCCGGGTGCATCTCCAGTTCGGCCACCCGCATGAGGTACCGCGGGCCGGAGAAGTGCGGCTGGTTCTCCTCGTGGTCGCGGATCACGTGGCACACGCTGTTGCACAGGAAGCACTCGATGCACTTGCGGAACTCCTGCGAGCGCTCCACATCGACCTGCGCCATCCGGAAGTCCCCGGGCTCCGTCGCCGGGTCCGGGGTGAAGGACGGGATCTCCCGCGCCTTGTCGTAGTTGAACGACACGTCGCACACCAGGTCCCGGATCACCGGGAACGTGCGCAGGGGCGTCACCGTGACCGTCTCGTCCTCGGCGAACACGCTCATCCGCGTCATGCACGACAGCCGCGGCATCCCGTTGATCTCCATCGAGCACGAGCCGCACTTGCCCGCCTTGCAGTTCCAGCGCACCGCCAGGTCGGGGGCCTGGGTGGCCTGGAGGCGGTGCAGCGCGTCCAGCACCACCTCTCCCTCGTTCACCTCCACCCGGTACTCCGACAGCCCCCCGTCGGCCCCGCCGCGCCAGACCCGGAACAACCTCTCGCTCATGCCCGCTCCTCTCCGTCCACGCCGCCGGCCGCCTCGGGCAGCTCCTCCTTGGTCAGGTACTTGGCCAGCTCGTCGGGGTCGAACACCGACAGCAGCTCCCCGGGGATGTCGGGCACCGGGCGGCGCCCGACCGCCACCGCGCCGTCCCCGCCGACGCGGACCTCCAGGTTGATCCGCCGCCACTGGGACGACATCTCCGGGAAGTCGTCGCGGGTGTGGCCGCCGCGCGACTCCTCCCGCTCCAGCGCCGACGCCGCGATCGCCCGCGACACCACGAGCATGTTGGGCAGCGACATCGCCAGGTGCCAGCCCGGGTTGTACACCCGGTCGCCGGGGGCGCTCAGCGCCGCGGAGCGTTCCAGCAGGACGTCCAGCCGGTCCAGGGCCTCCGCCAGCTCCGGACCGCGCCGGATGATCCCGACCAGGTCGTTCATGGTGTCCTGGAGGTCGGAGTGGAGCGTGTACGGATTCTCCCCGGTGCCCTGCTTGAGGAACGCCAGCGCGTGCTCGGCGGCCTCGGCCACCCGGCCCGCCACGCTCCCGTAGGGCGCGCGCCCGGAGAGCCCGGCGACGTACCCGGCCGCGCCCTGCCCGGCCCGGCGGCCGAACACCAGCAGGTCCGACAGCGAGTTGCCGCCCAGCCGGTTGGAGCCGTGCATGCCGCCCGCCACCTCGCCGGCCGCGAACAGCCCGGGCACGTCGGAGGCGGCGGTC
This sequence comes from Nocardiopsis sp. MT53, assembly GCF_019598965.1. Lineage (NCBI taxonomy): Bacteria > Bacillati > Actinomycetota > Actinomycetes > Streptosporangiales > Nocardiopsidaceae > Nocardiopsis > Nocardiopsis sp. MT53. The sequence continues at coordinate 3,212,959 of NZ_CP080599.1, forward strand.
TCCGCGTCCACCCGCACCCCGCCCATCACGTAGTGGCAGGTGGGGCCCACCTCCATCGGCTCGGTGGTGATGTCCACGTCCGCCAGCTCCTTGAACTGGTGGTGCATGGACGGCAGCCGGCGGCGGATCTCCTCGGCGGGCAGCCGGGTGGACACGTCCAGGAACACCCCGCCGTGCGGGGACCCCCGGCCGGCCTTGACCTCGCTGTTGATCGCCCGCGCAACCTCGTCGCGCGGCAGCAGCTCCGGGGGCCTGCGGTGGTTCGCCGGGTCGTCGTACCAGCCGTCGGCCTCCGCCTCGGTCTCCGCGTACTGGGCGCGGAACACGTCGGGGACGTAGTCGAACATGAAGCGGCGGCCCTCGGAGTTGCGCAGGACCCCGCCGTCGCCGCGCACGGACTCGGTGACGAGGATGCCCCGCACCGACGGCGGCCAGACCATGCCGGTGGGGTGGAACTGGACGAACTCCATGTTGATGAGCGAGGCCCCGGCCCGCAGCGCCAGCGCGTGGCCGTCGCCGGTGTACTCCCAGGAGTTGGAGGTGGTCCGGAACATCTTGCCGATGCCGCCGGTGGCCAGGACCACCGCCGGCGCCTCGAACACGACGAACCCGCCGTCCTCGCGGCGGTAGCCGAACGCCCCGGCGATCGCCCCGTCGTGCAGCAGCAGCTCGGTGACCGCAGTCTCGGGGAAGACCCGCAGCATGGCGTCGGGGTCGCCCAGCTCGGCGGCGTCGGCCTGCTGGAGCGCCACGACGCGCTGCTGGAGGGTCCGGATCATCTCCAGGCCGGTCCGGTCGCCCACGTGCGCCAGGCGGGGGTACTCGTGCCCGCCGAAGTTGCGCTGGCTGATCCGGCCGTCGGGGGTCCGGTCGAACAGCGCGCCCCAGTACTCCAGCTCCAGGATGCGGTCGGGGGCCTCGCGCGCGTGCAGCTCGGCCATGCGGGGGTCGTTGAGGAACTTGCCGCCGCGGATGGTGTCGCGGAAGTGGATCCGCCACTCGTCGGCGGGGTTGGCGTTGCCCAGCGCGGCCGCGGCGCCGCCCTCGGCCATCACCGTGTGCGCCTTGCCGAACAGCGACTTGGAGATGACGGCGGTGCGCATGCCCTGTTCGCGGGCGGCGATGGCGGCGCGCAGTCCCGCGCCGCCCGCGCCGATCACGACCACGTCGTAGGTGTGGCGGGTCACGCCGGGTGCTCTCGGAGGAGCCATCGTGTGCCTTTCCGGGTCGGCCTCGTGCCCAGAGGGTTCAGTTGAAGAAGCGCAGGTCGGAGATGACGCCGCTCGCCATGAGCGCGACGTAGGCGTCGGTGGCGATGAGGGTGGCGATGCTCGCCCAGCCGAAGTACATGTGCCGGTCGTTGAGCCGGGAGACGCCCGTCCACAGCCGGTAGCGGACCGGGTGGCGGCCGAAGCTGCGCAGGCGGCCGCCCATGATGTGGCGGCAGGAGTGGCAGCTGAGCGTGTAGCCCCACAGCATCAGCACGTTGACGACCATGATCACGTTGCCCAGGCCGATGCCGAAGCCGCCGTCCGTGCCGTGGAAGAAGGGGACGAGCATGTCCCAGGTGTTGATCACGGTGATGGCGAGGGCGACGTAGAAGAAGTACCGGTGCGCGTTCTGCGGGAGCATCAGCGGCCGGGTCTCGCCGGTGTAGGACCGGTGCGGCTCCCGGACGGCGCAGGCCGTGGGCGCCTGCCAGATCGAGCGGTAGTAGGCCTTGCGGTAGTAGTAGCAGGTCAGCCGGAACAGCAGCAGGAACGGCAGGCTGACCAGCGCGTAGGGGATCAGCGGCGGGAACTCCACCGGCAGGCGCCCGAACAGCGCGGCGTCGGGCGCGCACTGGGCGGCCAGGCAGGGCGAGTAGAACGGGGTCAGGTAGTGGTGCTCCTGGACCCAGTAGTGGTCCTGTTGGAGGACGCGCAGGGTCGCGTAGACGACGAAGGTGGCCAGGCCCAGTGTGGTGAGCAGGGGGCCGAGCCACCATCGGTCGGTGCGCAGGGTGCGCTGCGGGATCTGTATCCGGGCGCGTGCGGGGGTCGCGCCGTCGGGCGGGGTCACCGTCGTCTCCACCTCCAGTGGGAGGGCCCGGTCGGGGAGGGCCGCGGGTGGCCGCGTCCCCGCCGTCGCGCCTCCGTCGAGTGCCGGCCGGCCCGGGATGGCCGGAAGGGAACCGCTCTGTCACGCCACGTTAGGCGGCTGTGATGACGGTCACATATCAGGTTCCACGAAACCCCGGAGAAAAGGATGTGAAACGCGTCACTCTTTTTCTGTTTTTTGTGTGCTTATGTCACAAAAACGGAATGGGAAGGCGCTTTTGGGATGTTCGGTTCTTTTGATAATTAAGTGGCGGAAGTGATAGGGGTCAACCCCCGCTCCTTTCCCGGCCGCCCGCCTCCGGGTCCGTGATGAGCACTTCCAGGTCCGGGCCCAGCTCCTGCGCCGACATCCCCAGCAGGTACTCGTTGAGGTGGCGGCGGAACGCGTCCGCCGAGTGCGAGGGGTCCACGTCCTTGCGCCGCGCCAGCGCCACCGTGCGCAGCAGCCGGGGCCGGGCCAGCGGCGTCCCCCGCAGGCCCGGGCGGTTCTTGAGCACCATGCTCGGCACCACCGCCAGGCCCAGGCCCGCCTCCACGAAGCGCAGCACGGCGTCCATCTCGCCGCCCTCCACCGCCAGCTCCGGCTCGAACCCCGCTGCCCGGCACGCCCGCAGCGTCGCCTCGCGCACGTCGTACCCCCGCCGGAACATCACCAGGGGCCGGTCCCGCAGCTCCGTGATCCGGACCGACGCCCGGCCGGTGGGGGAGGGGCGCGTCATCGGGCTGGCCACCACCAGGTTCTCCCGCAGGATCGGGACGGTGGACAGGTCCGGGTCGCTGCTCTGGAGGGGCAGGATGATCAGCGCCAGGTCCAGCTCGCCCCGGCCCAGGTCGCGGATGAGGTCGCGGGACCCGCTCTCCTCCACGTTCAGCTCGATCCCCGGATAGCGTGTGTGGAAGTCGGCGAGCACGTCCGCGAGCAGCCCCGCGCACAGCGAGGGGGTGGCCCCGAGGCGGACCCGGCCCCTGCGCACCCCGGCCAGCTCGGCCACCTCGCGCCGGGCCGTCTCCAGGTCCGTCAGGATGCGCTGGGCCAGCGGGAGCAGCGCCTCGCCCGCCGGAGTGAGTGTGATATTCCCCCGGGCACGACTGAATAACGGCGCGCCCAACTCCCGCTCAAGGCTGCGGATCTGTTTGCTCAAGCTCGGCTGGGCGACGCGGGAAAGCTCTGCTGCGCGGGTGAAATGGCGTGTACGGGCGACGGCGACGAAGTAGGCGAGCTGTTGGAACTGCATGATCCATAGCCTACGGCTATGGAGACCAGAGTCCTGATGCCTTAGACGTCGGGCTTAACTCGAATTTAAAGTGGCAGGCTGTGGCGAACAGTACCTTGACCAAGAAGCGGTCTACGGCCTACGGGTCCACGGTGGCACTCAAGTCAGCGATGGCTGTCACCGGGACGATCCTCGTGCTGTATTTGATCGCGCACATGTACGGCAACCTGAAGGTCTTCTCGGGCCAGGAGGCGTTCGACGGCTACGCGCACGGCCTGCGCGAGCTGGGCTACCCGCTCCTGCCCGAGTCCGGCTTCCTGTGGATCGCGCGCGTCGTCCTGCTGGCGAGCGTCCTCATCCACATCTACGCGGTGGTCATCCTGTGGCGCCGTGCCGGCCGCGCCCGGCAGAACCGCTACCAGGTGAAGAAGCGCGTCCAGCGCACCTACGCCTCCTACACCATGCGGTACGGCGGCGTCCTCATCGCGCTCTTCGTGGTCTTCCACATCCTGCACCTGACCGTCAACGCCATCGCGCCCGGCGGCAAGTCCGACAGCCCCTACGAGCGGCTCGTGAACGGGTTCCAGCCCGAGTTCTGGTACGTGACCCTGTTCTACGTCGCCGCCGTCATCGCGGTCGGCTTCCACCTCCGGCACGGCATCTGGAGTGCCATGGCCACGCTCGGCGCGAACAAGGCGTCCCGCCAGGGCAAGATCAACGCGGTGGCCGTGGCCGTCTCGCTGATCGTGACCATCGGCTTCCTGCTCCCGCCTCTGGCGGTCACCTTTGGACTGGTGAGTAAGTAATGTCTGACACCGACTACTTCGTCGTCGGCGACCCGATCCGGGACGAGAAGGCCCCCGAGGGGCCGATCAACGAGCGCTGGGACAAGCGCCGTTTCTCCGCCAAGCTGGTCAACCCCGCGAACCGGCGCAAGCTCTCCGTGATCATCGTCGGCACCGGCCTGGCCGGCGCCTCGGCGGCCGCGACCCTGGGCGAGGCGGGCTACAACGTTACCTCGTTCTGCTACCAGGACAGCCCGCGCCGCGCCCACTCCATCGCGGCGCAGGGCGGCATCAACGCGGCCAAGAACTACCGCAACGACGGCGACAGCATCTACCGGCTGTTCTACGACACCGTCAAGGGCGGCGACTTCCGCTCCCGCGAGTCGAACGTGTACCGCCTGGCCCAGACCAGCGTCGAGATCATCGACCAGTGCGTGGCCCAGGGCGTCCCCTTCGCGCGCGAGTACGGCGGCCTGCTCGACAACCGCTCCTTCGGCGGCGTGCAGGTCTCCCGCACCTTCTACGCCCGCGGCCAGACGGGGCAGCAGCTGCTGATCGGCGCCTACCAGGCGCTGGAGCGGCAGATCGCGGCCGGCACCGTCCAGATGAACACCCGCCACGAGATGCTCGAGCTGATCGTGGTGGACGGCAAGGCCCGCGGCATCATCGCCCGCGACATGGTCACCGGCGAGATCGAGACCCACTTCGCGGACGCGGTCGTGCTGGCCACCGGCGGCTACGGCAACGTGTTCTTCCTGTCGACGAACGCGATGGGCTGCAACGTCACCGCGAGCTGGCGCGCGCACCGCAAGGGCGCGCTCTTCGCCAACCCCTGCTACACGCAGATCCACCCCACCTGCATCCCGGTCAGCGGCGACTACCAGTCCAAGCTGACCCTGATGAGCGAGTCGCTGCGCAACGACGGCCGCATCTGGGTGCCCAAGCAGCACGGCGACGACCGCGACCCGCGGCAGATCCCCGAGGACGAGCGCGACTACTACCTGGAGCGCATCTACCCGTCCTTCGGCAACCTGGTGCCGCGTGACATCGCCTCCCGCGCCGCCAAGAACGTCTGCGACGAGGGCCGCGGCGTCGGCCCCGGCGGCCTGGGCGTCTACCTGGACTTCGCCGACGCGATCCAGCGCATGGGACGGGCGGCCGTCGAGGCCAAGTACGGCAACCTGTTCGACATGTACCAGCGCATCACCGGCGAGAACCCGTACGAGGTTCCGATGCGCATCTACCCGGCCGTCCACTACACCATGGGCGGGCTGTGGGTCGACTACGACCTGCAGAGCACCATCCCGGGCCTGTTCGTGACCGGTGAGGCCAACTTCTCCGACCACGGCGCCAACCGCCTGGGCGCGAGCGCGCTGATGCAGGGCCTGGCCGACGGCTACTTCGTCCTGCCCAACACCATCAACGACTACCTCGCGAGCGGGCCGTTCGAGAAGATCGACGAGTCGCACCCCGAGGCCGCCGCCGCCAAGGAGCAGGTCACCTCCCGGATCGAGAAGCTCCTGTCCCTCCAGGGCTCCCGCACGGTCGACTCCTTCCACAAGGAGCTCGGCCACATCATGTGGGAGTACTGCGGCATGGAGCGCAACGAGGAGGGCCTCACCAAGGCCATCGAGCTCATCCGCAACCTGCGCGAGGAGTTCTGGCGCGACGTCAAGGTGCTCGGCACCAACGACGAGCTCAACCAGGCCCTGGAGAAGGCCGGCCGCGTCGCCGACTTCCTGGAGCTGGGCGAGCTCATGTGCATCGACGCCCTGCACCGCCGCGAGTCCTGCGGCGGCCACTTCCGCGCCGAGAGCCAGACCGAGGACGGCGAGGCCCTGCGCCACGACGACCAGTTCGCCTACGTCGCGGCCTGGGAGTTCGGTGGCGATGGCAGCAAGCCCGTACTCCACAAGGAAGCCCTGGAGTACGAGTACGTCGAGATGAAGCAGCGGAGCTACAAGTGAACATCACCCTGCGCGTATGGCGCCAGAAGGGCCGTGACGACCAGGGCCGGTTGGTCACCTACAAGCTCACGGACGTCTCCCCGGACATGTCCTTCCTGGAGATGCTGGACGTCCTCAACGAGAAGCTCACCCTGGAGAACGAGGAGCCGGTCGCGTTCGACCACGACTGCCGGGAGGGCATCTGCGGTGCCTGTGGCGTCGTGATCGACGGCGAGGCCCACGGCCCCGAGGTCACCACCACCTGCCAGCTGCACATGCGCAGCTTCAAGGACGGCGACACCATCACCGTGGAGCCGTGGCGCGCCAAGGCGTTCCCGGTCGTGAAGGATCTGGTCGTGGACCGCGGCGCCTTCGACCGGATCATCCAGGCGGGCGGCTTCATCAGCGCCCCGACGGGTACCGCCCCGGACGCCCACGCCACCCCGGTGCCCAAGGCCGACGCGGACCGCGCGTTCGACGCCGCGACCTGCATCGGCTGCGGCGCGTGCGTGGCGGCCTGCCCGAACGCCTCCGGCATGCTGTTCACCGCCGCGAAGGTCACCCACCTCGGCATGCTCCCGCAGGGGCAGCCGGAGCGGGCCTCGCGCGTGGTCAAGATGATCAACCAGCACGACGAAGAGGACTTCGGCGGCTGCACGAACATCGGTGAGTGCGCGGCGGTCTGCCCCAAGGGCATCCCGCTGGACACCATCTCCCAGCTCAACCGCGACCTGCTGGGGTCCCTCGCCAAGGGCGTCGGCTAGCCGACACCCCCGCGAGGCCCGGGGCCGCACCCCTGCCGGGGTGCGGCCCCTCCCCGTGTCCGGGGTTCCGCGCCCGCCGGGCCGGTCCGGGGCGCCGGCGGACCGGCCCCGGTGACGCCCTTTCCCGGCCCCGGCCCCTCCAGGGCGACCCTTTGCCGTGTCCGGGCGGTCATGCCCGCGGGGGCAGGCCCCGCAGCCGCTCGGCGATCTCGGCGACCTCCACCAGCTCCCCGGTGGTGACCGCGATGACCAGGTCGTAGGCGGCGTCCTGGTCCACCGGACCCCAGGCGACCCCGTTGAGCCGCAGGAACGCCTTGGCCGAGGTCCAGGCCAGGCGCTTGTTGCCGTCCGACAGCGGGTGCCCGATCAGGACCGAGCGCAGCAGCGCCGCCGCCTTGAGCCACGGGTCCGGGTACGCCTCGGCACCGAAGGCCGTGTCCCCCGGGCGGGCCAGGGCGGCGTCCAGCAGGTCGGCGTCGCGCACGGACACGTTCGGCGGCAGGATCACGCCGGCGATCTCCAGCGCGTCGCCGCGCGTCAGGTGCCGGGTCATTCGCCGAGCCTCGCCAGCAGTTCGGCGTCCTCGGACGCGATCTCCTCGGCGCACCGGCGCACCTGGGCGCGGCGCAGGTCCAGGTGGTCGCGCAGGGCGGCGACGGCCGCCGTTCCGACGTCGGTGCCCTCGGAGCCGGCGATCTCGCGCAGGTGCTCCCACAGGTCCGGGGGAAGGTCCAGGGTGAGGTTCATGCCCGGAGGCTATCGCCGTCCCCGGCGTCCGCGTAATGCTCCGCGACGGCGTGGAAGGCCTGCTTGGGCTCCCAGGAGGAGAGGTCCGCGGAGGGGCGGACCACGCCGAAGCCCGCGGCGTCCAGGTCCAGTTCCGGGTCCGGGCTGTGGGGGAAGCCCGGCATCGAGAACGTGAACACGAACGCGCCCCGCACGCCGCTCTCCCGGTACAGCTCCAGCAGCTCCGCCAGGTACCGGGCCTGCACGGACTCGTCGCGCACGATCCCCCGGCGCAGCCGGGGCGGATCGGCGAACCAGTCCACCGCGAAGAACGACCCCGCCCCGCGCACCTCGGCGCCCCGGTAGGCGCCGCAGCCGAACTCGGTGACCACCAGCGGCCGGTCGAGGCGCGCCACCAGCTCCCGCAGGCGGCGGGCGTACCCCTCGGTGTCGGTGCCCTGGCGGTACAGGTTCACCCCCGCCACGTCGAACCCCGACCAGTCCACGTCCTCCCAGGGCCCCGCGCCGTAGGTGAGCGGCCCGGAGAAGTGCTCCCGGGCGACCTCGCGGGACGTCTCCAGCAGCGTGCGCAGCCGCCGGTTCATCCGCCGGGAGAACAGGCGCAGCAGCCGGGGCCGCCGGATGACCTGCACCCGGGTGAACTCGCCCGGCCCCGGCAGCAGGCCCGGGGCGGTCAGCGAGAACTCGGTCCCCACCAGCAGGGTGACACGCCCCGGGTGGGCGGCGCGCAGCTCCTCGGCCATGGCGGCGGCCGCCGCCAGGTGCTCCATGTGCTCGGCGGCCGGCCGGTTCGCGCAGCGCGGCCGCACCCAGACCTCCAGGCCCGCGGCCAGCGCCGCCTCCGAGGCGGCGCGCAGGCGCGCGAGGTCGGAGCCGATGGGCATCACCGCCGTGCAGTGCAGCTCCGCGCGGATGGCGCGCATGTCCGCGGCGGCGCGCTCCTCGGTCAGGTGGTCGACGTGGTGCGAGATCCCGCGGATGTCCATACGGGCCAGGATGGCACGGCCCTCAGGCGGGCGGGCGCAGCATCAGGTGGGTGAGCGGGGTGCCCGGCTCGGCCACGGTGTCGGTGACCGCGAACCCGAAGCGCGTGTAGTACGCGACGTTGGCCGGGTTCATCGTCTCCAGGTACACCGGGGCCCCGTCGGCGTCGGCCCGCTCCAGGCCCGCCCGGAGCAGCAGGGCCCCGATCCCAGAGCGCCCCGCCGCCGGATCGGCGCCCAGCACCTGGAGGTGCCAGTGCGGCTCCCGGGGGGCGTGCGCGGCCAGGGCGGAGAAGTAGCGGAGGATCCGGGGGAGGCGTGCCGGGCCCACCAGCTCCAGCCAGTGCGGCAGGGAGCGCAGGGCGGCGGCCGCGCCCCCGCCCTCCCCGGCCGGCGGCGACCAGAGCGCGGCGCCCCGGACCACCGGTCCGCGGTCGTCGTCCTCCCGGGCCTCGACGAGGGCGGAGTACCCCAGGGGGACGTACACGAAGCCCGCCATCAGGGCACTGGCCCGGGTGCCCTGGGCGACGCGGCGCTCGTCGTCGGGGAACAGCCACAGGAACAGCGGGTCGTCCTGGAAGGCGCGTCCCAGGACGCGCGCCACCCCCGGCAGGTCGTCCATGGTGGCGGTGCGCACGGTGCGCGTCGGCGCGCTGGTCATGGTGGTGTCCCCTCGTTCGGCGGCCCCACGGTGGTTCACGGCTGGGTCACGGGAGGGGCCGCGTGCCCGGTCCGGGCCGGTCTCAGGAGGGGTCGTGCCGCAGGAACCAGCTCGTCACCGCGTCCGGGGTGGACGCCTCGCCGACCACCCGGAAGCCGAAGCGCTCGTAGAAGCCCAGGCTCTTCTCGTTGAGAACCTGGGTGAAGACCGGCCGGCCCGCGGAGTCCGCCCGGTCCAGGCCCGCGGTGAGCAGCCCGCCGCCCAGGCCGGTCCCGGCCATCGCCGGGTCCACGCCCAGCGCCGCCAGGTACAGGTGCGGCTCCTGCGGGGCGGCGATCTTCCACTCCGCGAACACCCGCACGAACCCCGTCGCCCGGGCCCGCCCCAGCAGCTGGCCCCAGTGCGGCCACATGCGCAGCGACACCAGGCGGCCCTCGGGGTTGGTCGTGTAGGGGGCCCACAGCGCGGCGCCGCGGACCACGGGGTCCGAGCCCTCCTCGGCGACCTCCACGACCCGGGTGTCGCCGAAGGGCACGTAGCCGAACCCGGCGGTCAGCGCCAGCATGCGGCGGGTCCTGGCCATCCGCAGTTCGAGGTCGGGGAACAGCCACTCGAAGAGGGGGTCGTCGTACAGGGCCCGGCTCAGAACGCGCGCCACCCCGGGCACGTCCTCCGTCGTCGCGGCCCGGGAACCGGCGGTCACAGTCGCAGTCATGCGTTGACTCTCCAATAGGGGGTCGTCTACCCGGCCATGTTAGATCACGAATGAGTCACGGGAGCCGCTGGGGTGTGACCGTTTCCGGCACCTTCTGGTCGAAAACGTGCGCCCGGACCCAGGCGTGCATCGCGATCGCCGCGGCCGCCCCCGCGTTGATCGACCGGGTGGACCCGAACTGGGCGATCGACAGCACCGCGCGGCACACCGAGCGCACCTCCTCCGACAGCCCCGGGCCCTCCTGGCCGAACACCAGCACCGCGTCCCGCGGCAGCGGGTAGGTCTCCAGCGGCACCGCGCCGGGCAGGTTGTCGATGCCGATCAGCGGCAGGTCCCGCCGCGCGGCCCACTCCACCAGCGCCCCGGTGTCCGGGTGGTGGTGCACGTGCTGGTAGCGGTCGGTGACCATCGCCCCCCGCCGGTTCCACCGGCGCCGCCCCACGATGTGCACGGCGGCGCACCCGAACGCGTTCGCGGTGCGCACCACCGAACCGATGTTGAAGTCGTGGGACCAGTTCTCCACCGCGACGTGGAACGGGTGCCGGACGGTGTCGAGGTCGGCGATGATCGCCTCCCGGCGCCAGTAGCGGTAGCGGTCCACGACGTTGCGCCGGTCGCCGCCCGCCAGCAGCTCGGGGTCGTAGTGGTCGCCCTCGGGCCAGGGGCCCGTCCAGGGGCCGACGCCGACCTCGCGCGCCTCGTCCTCACCAGGGGTGCCGGGGTTCTCGTTCATCGCACCCCAGCTTAGGTACCGCCTACAGGTGGATGTCCCCGTGGAAGTCCCGGCCCTGGACGACCCTGGCGCGGCCGCTCACGTCGCCGTGGATCTGGTTGACGACGTTCCCCTCGCCCTCCTGGCCGACCTCGACCTGCGCGCCCAGCTCCCGCACGAGGGCGCCGATCTCCGGGTCCTGGGCCGCGATCCGCTCCAGGTGCCCTGCCACCGCCTCGACGGCCGCGAGGTCGTCGGGGTCGAGCATCGCCTCGTCCAGGGCGTCCTGGGCCGCCTCGTCGCCGCGGAAGCGCTTGAAGACGGCCCGCCGCAGCCGCTTCAGACCCTCGCCGACGGCCTCGCTCGCGCGCTCGGAGATCTTGGAGGCCATGCCGGTGACGACGGCGGTGGCCAGGGCGATGGTGACGGGATCGGCCACAGGGGGCTCCTTCTCGCTGGGGGCGGGCTCTCCTCCCAGTCTGGCCGATCAGGCGGCTCTCTGTCGCCTCCGCGTGACCAGGAGTGCGACCACCCGCCAGCCCAGCATCGCGGCGGCCAGGAAGAGCGAGGTGACGATCACGAAGGAGAGCGGCGTCCCCTCGCCCACGAACCGCCGCAGCAGCATGCCCCCGACCACGGTGATCGCCCACACGAACACCCCCGTCGGCCACAGTGCCGCCGGCGCGCGCCAGGCCCGGGACGCCGCCCACCCCAGCAGGGCGGCGGCCAGGAACGGCCACGCGGTCGACAGCACCGCCCCGACCGCGGTACCGGTCCCGTGGTCGGTCTTCCCGATCACGACGAACACCAGGACGCACACCAGGTCGGCCACCAGGGCCAGGGGAGCCGCATACGAACGCATGGGCCCAGGTTACGACCGCCCGCACGCGATCCCCCGTCGGCCCCGGGAACCTTTTTCCGGAACTCGGTATCGTAAGGAGCGGTCACGGAAGGTGACCCCCACCCCCTGGAACCGAGCGAGGATCGACGTTCCCTTGAACCACCCCCCGACGCCCCACCGGCCGGGCCCCGTCGGCGTGTCCCCCCTGCAGGCCGGGGACCCCCGCACCGTCGGCCCCTTCCGGATCGTCGGCCGCCTCGGCGCCGGCGGCATGGGCACCGTGTACGCCGCCCTGGACGACCGCGACCGGCGCGCCGCCCTCAAACTCGTCCACGCGATGTACGCGGCCGACCCGGACTTCCGCGACCGCTTCGCCCGCGAGGTCCGGCTGGTGCGCCGCGTCCGGGGCGAGGGCGTGCCGCGCTTCCTGGCCGCCGACACCCGTGCCGGCGTCCCCTGGCTGGCCACCGAGTACGTGCCCGGCCCCACCCTGGACGCCCGGGTGCGCGGCGGCGGCCCGCTGCCCGCCGGGTTCCTCGCCGACTTCGCCCGCGTCACCGCGCGGGCGCTGGCCGGGATCCACGCCGCGGGCGTCGTGCACCGCGACCTCAAGCCCGGCAACGTCATCCTGTCCCCGGACGGGCCCCGGGTCCTGGACTTCGGCATCGCCCGCGCCGCGGAGGAGACCGCGCTGACCCGCACCGGCGCCCTGGTGGGCACCCCGGGGTGGATCGCCCCCGAGCAGTACCGGGGGGAGGCCGCCGGCGACCGCTCCGACGTGTTCGCCTGGGCGTGCATGGCGGTGTTCGCCGCCACCGGCCGCGGCCCGTTCGGCTCGGGCACGGAGGAGGGGGTGATCTCGGCGGTGCTGTCCGCCCCGCCCGCCCTCGACGGCGTCCCCGACGCGCTGCGCCCGGTCCTGGCCGCCGCCCTGGACAAGGACCCGGCCCGGCGGCCCTCCGCCGCGGAGGCGGCCGCGGCCCTGCCCGAGACCGTGGTGGGGCCCTGGGCCGCCGTCCTGCCCCCGGTGGACGCCGTCCCGGAATCCTGGGTGCGGATCGCCCCGCCCCGCCGCCCCTGGGCGCGCCGCCACGGCCGCGTCCTCGCGATGGCCGCCGCCGCTACGGCGGTCGCCGTCACCGCGGCCACCGCGTCCGCCCTGCTGCCCCCGGACGGCCCGGCCGGCGGGGGGACCTCCGGCGGCTCCGCCGCGGAGGACCCCTCGGCCGACCCCGCCCAGGGGACGGCCGCCGACCCGGTACCAGCCGACGTCCCGGAGGAGTACCGCGACCTCTACGAGAACGGCACCGTGGTGGTGGAGCCGGCCTCCGACACCGAGCCGACGGTCGTCCGCTCCCTGGTCGGGGCCGACGGCACCACCCTCGACCAGATGCGGATCACCTTCGCCGGATCGAGCCAGCACACCGGCACCCTGAGGGTCGAGGTCCGGGTGGAGTACCTGCCGGACTTCGGGTCGCTGCGCGTGCACGGACGGGACTTCGCCTGGGTCCAGTACTTCACCGAGGGCGACGAACGGCTCGACTTCGCCAGGTCGAGCGAGGCCGGGCAGTTGGCGGAGACCGGCCCGGACGACCCCGTGGCGGAGTTCTCCGTGAACTTCTTCGGCATCCCCGGGGGGAGGGTCTACTACCTGCCCGACGCCGCCCTGGGCGAGGACCGCAGTGCCCCGGCGGACCAGCCCGGGGGCTTCTGCCACGGCGCCCCCGAGGGCTCGGGGCCGCTCAGGGACCCCTACCCCGGCTTCCCGTACCTGGGCCGCTACGACCCCGCCTTCGGCGGCCAGCCCGAGGGCTGCATCATCAGCCCCACCTGACGACCCCTGCTGAGGAGATCCCCCCTTGAACCCCGACCCCCGCCCCTTCGACGAGAACAGCCTGCCCCCGGGTGCGACCCCGCCCGCCGCCACGGACCCGGAGCGCATCGGCCCCTACCGGGTCGTCGGGCGCATCGGGGCCGGCGGCATGGGCGCCGTCTACGCGGGGATCGACCCCGCGGGGTCCTGCGCCGCCGTCAAGGTCGTCCATCCCCAGTACGCCGCCGACCCGGACTTCCGGGCCCGGTTCGCCCGAGAGGTCTCCCTGGTCGCGAGTGTGAGCGCCACCTGCACCGCGGCCTACTTCGGGGCGGACACCGGCGCCGAGGCGCCCTGGATGGCGACCGAGTACGTGCCCGGCGACACCCTGCGCGTCCACGTCCGCAAGAACGGCCCCCTCACCGGGGGGATGGCGGTCTCCCTGGCCGCGGGCCTGGCCGAGGCCCTGGTGGCGATCCACGCGGCGGGGGTGGTGCACCGCGACCTCAAGCCCGGCAACGTGATCCTGTCGCCGGGCGGCCCCAAGGTGCTGGACTTCGGCATCGCCCGGGCGACCGACGGCACCGCCCTCACCCGTACCGGCGGCCTGTTCGGCACCCCGGGCTGGATGGCGCCGGAGCAGTACAACGGCGTCCCGGCGAGCGACCGCTCCGACGTGTTCGCCTGGGCCTGCCTGGTGGCGTTCGCGGCCACCGGACGCGACCCCTTCGCCGGCGGCCCGGTGGAGGTGGTGGTCCACCGGACCCGCACCGAGGAGCCCGACCTGACCGGGCTGCCCCCGGAACTGCTGCCGACGGTGCGCCGAGCCCTGTCCAAGGACCCCGCCGACCGGCCCACCGCCGCAGAGGTCCTGGCCGAGGTGACCGGGGCGTGGAGCGCCACCCGCGTGGACGCCCCGCCGGCCTCGGACCCCACCCGCGTGGTGCCCGCCATGCTCGCCGCCGAATGGCGCGGCGTGACCGCGGGCGCGCCCGAGCGGATCCGCCGGCCGCGGCGCGCCCTCCTGGTCTCCGCCGGCGCCGCGGGCCTGGTCGCGGCCCTGGTCGCGACGTTCCTCATCGTGCGCCCGGACGGCGGGGAGGCGGACCCCGGCGGGGACCCGGGGGAGGCGGCCCCGGAGTCCGCCGACGCCTCCGAGCCCGCCGGGCCCGCGGTCGCCCGGGACCCGGCGGACGGCGCGGCCGTCATCACCGAGGCCGTCGCCCTGGCGGAGGAGGCGCCGGAGTTCGAGGTGAGCCACTTCGAGCGGTCGGCCGAGACCTTCGAGGACAACTCGAACGTGCTCCTCCGGTACACCGAGGACCCCGAGCCCGTCCGGCAGATGGTCATGAACGCGGGCCCGGCCATCTACTTCACCCTGCACGTCGGGGAGGGGCCCGACGACGTGCTGGCCCGCACCGACTCCAACCTCGTCGGCGTGGTCGAGGGCGACTACTACCGCCCCGGGCCGGACGACCCGGCCACGGAGAGAAACCCGGGCGAGTGGTGGGAGCGTGTGCTCGCCTCGGTGGACGAGGTGCTCGTGGAGGAGGCCGAGATCACCTACCTGGGGGTGGAGCCCACGCCCTACGAGGACTACCCCCAGGAGATGCAGGACGCCTACGACGTGACCGGCCGCAGCGGCCACCACTACACCGGCACCGCGCCCGCCGAGGTCAGGGGCCAGGACACCGAGGTGACCTTCGACGTCTGGGTGGACGAGGAGGGGAACCTCCAGCACTTCCACTCCTACGGGTCCACCGGAGAGATGGAGGAGGACGCCGAGTACGAGCGGATCGCGTTCGTCTTCGGGCAGCCCGTGGAGATCCCGGTCCCCGACGAGTCCGAGATCGCCGCCGCCCCGACCTACTGACCCCGCCGGCCGGGCGCCCCCGGGGCGCCCGGCCCGGGGCCGGTCAGGCCCCGTCGCGCAGGGAGTCCTTGAGGAACTCCACCTGGAGCAGCATCAGGTTCTCCGACACCGTCGGGTCCGACGGCGAGTGGGTCACCCCCGACAGCGGCAGCACCGTGTGCCTGCGCCCCGCCGCCAGCAGCGCCGAGGACATCCGCTGCGTGTGGGCGAACACCACGTTGTCGTCGGACAGGCCGTGGATCAGCATCAGCGGGCGCTCCAGCTTGGCCGCGTCCTCCAGCAGCGAGCTGCGCTCGTACACGCCCGGGTCGTCCTGGGGCAGCCCCAGGTACCGCTCGGTGTAGTGGGTGTCGTACAGCCGCCAGTCGATGACCGGGGCGCCCGCCACCGCGGCGTGGAACACGTCCGGGCGGCGCAGCACCGCCAGCGCCGCCAGGTAGCCGCCGAACGACCACCCGTGGATCCCCACCCGGGAGGTGTCCAGGCAGCCGAACCGCTCCGCGGCGTCCCGCAGCGCGGTGACCTGGTCCTCCAGCACCCCCGAGGCCAGGTCCAGGTGGATCTCCTGCTCCCACTCCACGCCGATGCCGGGGGTGCCGCGGCCGTCGGCGATGACCACCGCGAACCCCTGGTCGGCGTACCACTGGGCGGTCAGGAACGCGCCGCGCGCGTGCAGCACCCGCTGGGCGTGCGGGCCGCCGTAGGGCGCCATGAGCACCGGCAGCGGGCGCTGCCCCTCCCGGAACCAGGACGGCAGCACCAGCGCGCACGGGATGCCCCGCTCGCCCGCCCGCCAGAACTCCACCCGCGGCTCGGGCAGGTCCGGGGTCTCGGCGAGGCTCTCGATGGACCCGAAGGCCCGCCGGGTCTCGGTGGCCGCCCCGCGCACCACCAGGGTGCGCACCCCGGGGAACTCCATCGACCGGTGCTGCACCACGAGGGTGCCGCCGCGCAGCCGCCCCGAGCGCAGGCCGCTGTGGGCGGAGGCGTCGGCCGTCGTCGAGCAGCCGTGCCCGGGCAGCTCGACCGGGGCGGACAGCCCGGTGCCCAGGTCCACCAGCCACAGCGACACGTCGCCGGGCCGGTCGGCGGGCGAGCCCGAGTACAGGATCCGGTCGCCGTCCACGTCCACCACGCCGCGCACGTACACGTCGGCGGGGCTGACGGCGTCGGCGCCCACGAACACCCGGCGCTCGCCGGTCCCGCCCTCGCGGCCGATCCACACCAGGTCGCCCGCGGCGGTGTGGGCGGGGACGCCCGGCATCAGCTCGACCCACACGCCGTCGGTCTCGGTGCGCGTCTCCATGGCCAGCCCGGTCGCGGGGTCGGCGCCGAACAGGGTGAGCGTGCGCTGGTCGCGGCTCTGCGCGGTGAACACCACGGTGGGCGAGCCGTCCGGGCCGGTCGTCCACCCGGCGGTGGCCAGGTAGGGCAGCGCCTCCCGGTCCCAGTCGATCCACACCGGCTCCGGGGCGCCCTCCCGGCGGAACGCGGCGGAGGACGCCACCGGCAGGGCGGCCAGCCGCACCCGCGCGTTGTCGGTGCCCGCCGCGGGGTAGCGCAGAGCGGTGGGCTCCTGCTCGGGGGCGGCCGGGTCGTCCACGTACCAGCGGACCACCGGGGACTCGTCCACCCGGGCGGCCAGCAGCGCCGAGCCGTCGGGCGCCCACCAGAACCCGCGGTAGCGGCCCATCTCCTCGGCCGCGACGAAGTCCGCCAGGCCCCAGGTGACGCCGTCGCCGTCGGGGGAGGCCAGCGCCCGGTCGCCGTGGTCGGGCTCGGCGCCGGCGACGTCGATGACCCGCAGCGCGCCGCCGCTGACGTAGGCGACCCGGTCGCCCGCCGGGCTGATCCGCGGGTCCACCACCGGGGTGGCGGCGGGCAGCTCGCGCGGCTCGGCGCGGTCGCCCACGAGGTCCACGTAGAAGAGCCGGCCGGACAGGGCGAACACGGCGCGGGTGAACGCCTCGTCCACCGAGTACGACACGATGCCGCCGCCGCTCTCGCGCAGCCGCTCCCGGCGCGCCCGCTCCTCCGGCGGCAGGTCCTCGTCGTCGGCCCCGAGCGCGCGCGGGTCGGCGACCACGTGCTCGGTGTCCTCCTCCGCCTCGTGCACCCACAGGCACGTGGCGGTGTCGACGCCGTCGCGCCCTCTCAGGAAGGCGACGCGCCGCCCGTCCGGGGACACCTCGAAGGAGCGCGGGACGCCGATGGTGAAGCGCTGGGTACGTGCCTGTTGGCGAGGAAAGCTCATGGGTCCGATTGTGGCCCACATCTCCGGTTCCCGCGCGGCCCCTGTGGACGGGCGCCCCCGCCCGCGCCCCGCGTCCGTACCCGCTTCCGCGCCGAATCCGCGCCCCACCTGGCCGTTCGGGAGGAATCGCGGGCATGCGGCCGGTATTGTTCACCACGTGGTGACCGACAGACGACTCATGATGGTGCACGCCCACCCCGACGACGAGAGCATCGTCACCGGGGCCACGCTGGCGAAGTACGCGGCCGAAGGTGCCGGGGTCACCCTGGTGACCTGCACCCTGGGCGAGGAGGGCGAGGTCATCCCCGCCGACCTCGCGCACCTGACGGCCGACCGCGACGACACCCTCGGCGACCACCGGGTCGGCGAACTGGACAAGGCCTGCGTCTCCCTGGGGGTGCGCGACCACCGGTTCCTCGGCGGCGCCGGGCACTACCGCGACTCCGGGATGGCGGGCACGCCCTCCGCGGAGCGCCCCGAGGCGTTCTGCAACGCCGACGCCGAGGAGGCCGCCCGCCTGCTCGCGGAGATCGTCCGGGAGGTCCGCCCGCACGTGGTGGTCTCCTACGACGAGTACGGCGGCTACGGCCACCCCGACCACGTCCAGGCCCACCGGATCACCCGGCGCGCCTGTGTGAAGGCGGGGGAGCGGTCGATGCCCGGCACGCCGTGGCAGGTCCGCAAGCTCTACGCGATCGCCCAGCCGGTGTCGGTGATCGAGGCGTCCATCGCCCGGCTCAACGAGGAGGCGGGGCCGTTCACCCCGCCCGCCGCGGTGTCCGACATCGCCCGGGGTACCCCGGACGAGCTGGTCACCACCCGGATCGACGCCACCGACCACTGGGCGGCCAAGGCGCTGGCGATGCGCGCCCACGCCACCCAGATCACGGTGGACGGCGAGCGCTTCGCCCTGTCCAACGACATCGCCCAGGAGATCGACGCGGTGGAGTACTTCACGCTGCTGCTGGGACCCACCCGGCGCCGCGCGGCAGGAGAGTTCGAGACCGACCTCTTCGAGGGCCTGTGAGCGCGGGCGAGGGCGGCGTCCGGCCCGGCCCCGCCCCGGTGGCGGGGGCCTCCCCGGCCCCCTACGAGGCTCCCGGACAGGACGACCCCGTGCTGGCCGCGGTCCTGACCGCGCTCACCTTCCCGGTGCTCGCGGCGTCGGGGGCCGCGGTCGGGCTGCTGTCGGCGACCGGCGCGGGCTGGCTGACCCGCTACTGGGAGGCGGGGCCCCTCGCCCAGGTGCTGGGCGTGGCGGGACTGCTCGCACTGCTGGGGGCCCTGTACGGCCTGTGCCGCCTGTGCGCGTGGGGGGCCCGCGGGGTCTCGGGCGGGGTGGCCTTCTCCCTGGGCTTCGTGGCCGTGGCCATGGTGCTCACCATGTACATGCCGGGCGGCGACATCGTGCTGACCAGCCACCTGCTCCACTACGGCTACCTCTTCGGGTCCATGGTGGTACTGGCGGTGGCGGTGGTGCGCGGCCTGCGGGGGAGCAACCCCTTCCTGGCCGGGCTCCCGGCCGCGTCCTCCCCGGCCGCCCGGAACGACCGGGCCTGACCCCGGGCCCGGGGGCCCGGGCGACGACACCCCGGGTACGACGAAGGGCCACCGCCGCGCGGCGGTGGCCCTTCGCCGTACGTCGCGGGGGCGGCGGCTCAGGCGTTCCAGAACTGGAGCAGCAGCTCGCCCAGGAACACGGTGCCCTCGAACGTCGGGTTGGGCATGACGGTCCGGAACAGCGTGTAGACCGCGCCCACCCACAGGTCCCGCAGGGCCGGGAACCACAGGACGGCGAACACCGCCACGGAGCCGAACAGCGCGTTCACCCGGGCGGCGGACACCCACCGCCGCTCGGGCAGCGCGGCGGCGAGCACCTCGAAGCCGTCCAGGCCGGGGACGGGCAGCAGGTTGACCAGCGCCGAGGTCAGGTTGAGGAAGGCCAGGAACGCCAGCCCGGCGATCGCCCAGTTGGTGGTGTCGTTGCCCGGCGGCACCAGGACCGACACGGTGACGGCCAGCGCGGCGGCCAGCACCAGGCTCGCCAGCGGGCCGGCCAGCGCGACCATCGCCCGCCGCCCGCGCGGGATCCGGTCCCACGCCACGAACGCGGGCGGCCCGTTGAGGCCGAAGGCGCCGAAGCCCAGGTAGAGCACGGGCAGCACGGTCCCGGCGAAGGCGTGCCGGAACCCGAACGGGTTGAGGCGCAGGTAGGCGCCGCCCCGCTGGGAGCGGTCGCCGGCCAGGTGCGCGGCGAGCGCGTGGGCGTACTCGTGCACGGCGCAGGAGACGATCCAGCCCAGCAGGATGAACAGCGGCGGGAGCAGCGGGGTGACGTTGGTGCCCTCGGGGGCCCAGTCCAGCTCCACGGCCCGCCAGGACAGCCACCCGGCGAACACGGTCAGGCCCAGCACCAGCACGAACACCGGGCTGGGCAGGAAGTCGAACACGCCCCCGGAGCGTTCCCCGTCCTCGCCCCCGTCCCCGGGGCCCGAGTCCTCCGCGTCGTCCCCGCCGCCCTCGCCGGGCTTCCCGGCCTCCTTGGCCGGCGCCCCGGTGCCGGGTCCGCGCTCGGCCAGCTCCGGACGGTTGAGGGCGCCCTCGGGCATGCGCTCCCAGGGGTCGGCGGTGTCCGTGCGCGGGGTGTCGGGCGCGTCGGTCGGCTCCGACCCCGGGGCCGGTTCGGGCGTGGGCATGATGCTCCTGCTGGTCGCGCGGGTTGTCCGCGCTCCAGGTTAGGCCCTGCCGGGCACCGGTCCGCAGCGGGTGCCCGGCAGCGGTGCGCCGTTCCGGCCCCCTCCCGCCGGGCCGCCGGTCAGACCACCGCGCGCGGCGCCACCGCCGACTTGTGCAGGCTGGCCAGCGCGAACACCCGCCCGGCGGCGGTCAGCTCCCGGTGGCCGCAGCCGTCGTCCTCGGTGAGCAGCCCCAGCGCGTCCAGCAGCCAGCTCACCGACATCACCATGGCGCGCACCTGGTCGGAGGCGGCCTCGGCGGTGCGCCGGTGCGAGGCGGCGTGCCGCCCCGACGGGCTCTGCGGCTCGGGCGGCGTCCACCCGGACCCGGTGAGCAGCTGCTCGGCGGCGATCATGTCCGACTCCCCGCGCCGGGAGTGCGAGCCGCTGCCCTGCGGGGTGCGCGACAGCAGCATGCCCAGCAGGGTCTCCGCGGCCGCCTGCTCGGGGCCGCCGGTGCGGCACAGGGTCTCGGTGGCGGCCCGCCACATCTCCTCGGGGTCGGCGCGCAGTTGGCGCCCGCGCCGGGTCAGCACCAGGCGGCGGCCGGACCTGCGCACCACCCGCATCCCCCGCATCATCTGGTGCAGGGCGATCAGCTGGGTGGCGTCGGTCTCGCTGCGCGGCGGCTCGGGGGAGGTGCGCCAGCCGAAGTCCTCGCACATCGACCGCACCACCCCGGGGGAGATGTAGCCGATCTGGGTGAGCGCGATCCCGTCCTCGGCCAGGTCCAGCAGCCGCTGGAGGGGGGCCATGGCGGTGTCGGCGGTGCGCGGCACGTCGGCGCCGGCGATGATCCGGCCCACCAGCGGCCACAGGTGCCTGCGGTGGGGGTGGGCGGGCGAGGACAGCCAGGCCCGCACCCGTTCTTCGCGGATCCGGTCCAGGTGGCTGAGCCCGCGGTCGTCGGGCCGGGTCAGGAAGGACCGGGTGAACCGCTCCTGGGCGTGCCGCCAGCCCTGCTTCCCGGGCCGCACGTCGCCCAGGACGATCGCCAGCTCCAGCGCCGAGGCGGTCTCCTGCCGGGCCCGGATCTCGGCGTCGCCGACCACGGTGCCCCAGGTCAGCTCGGGCAGGTCCGGCGGCTCCACCCCGGACTCCCACATCAGCCGCTCGTACACGGCCACCCCGGCGCCGTGGTCCCTCTCGTGGGCCGACAGCAGGTGGGCGGTGGCCGGGGCCGCGCAGATCTGCGCGTACCGGTGCAGCTGGAGCAGGGAGAACAGCGAGCCCAGGGCGCGCAGCGCGGGCTCCCGGTCGGCCCGGGAGAACCGGGCGGGCAGCTCGAACCAGCAGAACCGCTGGACGGCGTGCTGGTTGAGGCCCTCCAGGTCGTTGCCCGGAGCCAGCGTGTCCAGGGCCTGCCGGGCCATCTCCGCCGACCGCCCGTCGCGCCGGGCCAGCTCGGCGAGCGCGGACGCTACTGCTTCACCCATGGACGGCGCCGACCTCCCCGAAACCCCGTGGTTGGCGCCCGCGTGTCCGCCGGGGGGTGCCGTCGGGGGCGCGGTACTTCGCGGTGCTGCGTGGTCGCGGACGGCAGGGGGCGGCCGTCGGGACTGAGCCTGTCCTACCCCGGTGGGGCCGAAGAATGCCTCCGGGCGGACGCGACATGCACGTGCGTTCGCCCGGCGCACACCGCGGACGGGCAGGTCGGCCGCCGCCGGGCGTCCTTCAGGGGGTGCGCCCGGGGGCGCCGCCGCGCCGCCGCGGGGCGGCGTCGGGGACGACACGGCTGGCGGCGATGGACGACTCCTCGACGCGCGCCTGACGGCCGTCGCGCCGGCGCACGGTCAGTACGCCGCCGTCCCATGACTCCAGCACCCCGACGATATCGGTGAAACCCCCGTCGGGGAGGTGGATTCGGACGGAGACCCTGCTGCCCGTGTCCTCCCGGGTGATCCGGTGGACCAGGCGGCCCGCCATGTGCAACGCGCCCCCCGAATGTGCGACGACTCGCCTTCGCCGCCATACTAGGACCACGACATCTGTGCCAATCGTTCGCAGAGGCCGGGAGCAGGGTCCTGGGCGCCCGCACGCCGGACCGCGCCGACCGGCTCCTCTGCGAGGTCCCCGCCTCCCCCGTGGGAACGCGGGGGTGAGATCAAGGAGTACGACGTGACCTACGTCATCGCGCAGCCCTGTGTTGATGTGATGGACAAGGCGTGCATCGACGAGTGCCCCGTGGACTGCATCTACGAGGGCGAGCGCAGCCTGTATATCCACCCGGACGAGTGCGTTGACTGCGGTGCGTGCGAGCCGGTCTGCCCGGTCGAGGCCATCTACTACGAGGACGACCTGCCCGAGCAGTGGTCCGACTTCTACAAGGCCAACGTCGAGTTCTTCGACGACCTCGGCTCCCCGGGCGGCGCCTCCAAGGTGGGCAAGATCGACCGCGACCACCCCCTCGTCGCCAAGCTGCCGCCGCAGGCGGAGTAGCCCGGCCCTTCCGGTCCGCGCCGGTGCGTCTCCGTGGCGCAGAGGACGTCCCCGCGCGCGACCGCACCGCCATCGCGCCGATCCCCCCGTCCCGGGAGGGTCGGCGCGATGCGTGTCAAGCCCAGCCCCGGGCCGCGACGGCCCGGACGACCCGATGGAGACGCGAGATGACCCGGCGGCCCGTGACGGACAGGCTTCCCACCTTCCCGTGGGACCGGCTGACCCCGTACAAGAAGATCGCCGCGGATCACCCCGACGGCATCGTCGACCTGTCCGTGGGCACCCCCGTGGACCCGGTGCCGCCGGGCCTGCGCGCCGCGCTGGCCGACGCCGCCGACAGCCCCGGCTACCCGCTGACCTGGGGGACCCCCGCGCTGCGGGCCTCCATCACCGGCTGGCTGGAGCGCCGCCACGGGGTGAGCGTGCCGGAGGAGGGCGTGCTGCCGACGGTCGGCTCCAAGGAGCTCGTCGCCTGGCTGCCCACCCTGCTCGGCCTGGGACCGGGCGACACCGTCGTCCACCCCGAGCTGGCCTACCCCACCTACGACATCGGCGCCCGCCTGGCCGGGGCGACCCCGGTGGCGGCCGACGGCCTGACCGCCCTGGGCCCGGCCCCGGTGCGGCTGCTGTGGGTGAACTCGCCGAGCAACCCGACCGGCCGCGTCCTGGGCGTGCCGCACCTGCGCAAGGTCGTCGCCTGGGCCCGCGAGCGCGGCGTGATCGTCGCCTCCGACGAGTGCTACCTCGACCTGGGCTGGGAGGGCGAGGCCCCGGTCTCGATCCTGCACCCGGACGTCAGCGACGGCTCCCACGAGGGCCTGCTCGCGGTGCACTCCCTGTCCAAGCGCTCCAACCTCGCGGGGTACCGCGCCGCGTTCGTGGCCGGCGACCCGGCCCTGGTCCAGGAGCTGCTGGCGGTGCGCAAGCACGCGGGGATGATCGTGCCCGCCCCGGTCCAGGCCGCCATGGGCGCCGCCCTGGACGACGACGCGCACGCCCTGGAGCAGAAGGAGTGCTACCGCGCCCGCCGGGACCGGCTGCGCGCCGCCCTCACCGGCGCCGGCTGGCGGATCGACCACTCCCAGGCCGGGCTGTACCTGTGGGCCTCCCACCCCGACCACGACGCCTGGGGCGCGGTGGAGCACCTGGCCGAGCGCGGCATCCTCGTGGCGCCGGGCGAGTTCTACGGGCCCGCCGGCGGCGCCAGTGTCCGCGTGGCGTTCACCGCCACCGACGAGCGCGTCGGGGCCGCCGTCGCCCGCCTGTCCGCCTGACCCGCGCCGCGGACGCCCCCGGGGCGCCCCGGCCCGCCGTCCCCGGCGCGGCCGGGGCACCCCGTGGCACCGGGGGTCACTCCAGGACGAGGACGCCCCTGGTGTCGGAGACGCCGGTCTGCCACTCGGCGGAGTCCCCGGTGCCGTCGGAGGCGCGCCACACGCGGTCGTTGTAGGCGACCGAGGTCAGCCCGTACTCCTGGGCGTGGGCGACCGCCCACAGGGCCATCGCCCAGCCCCGGTCGCCGGTGGCCGCCTCGGGGGTGTCCGCCAGCGCCGCGGGCTCCACCCCGAACACACGCGCCAGCTCCTGCTCCGCGCCCGCCACGTCGGCCTCGCCCGAGGTGAGCGACTCCAGGGTCTCGCGGTCGTACCAGCAGGTCAGCGCCGGGCCGCGGGTTCCGGTGAACACCTCGTTCATGCGCTGCGACAGCTTCTCGTGCTGGTCGTAGGCGAAGCCGTCGGCGCTGCGCTGCACCGCCTGGGCGGCCTCGAACACCGGCCTGGTCTCCCAGCCGTCGACCTCCACCAGGGCGTCGTAGAAGGCGCGGCTGGAGTACACCGGGTCGAGGATGTCCTCGGGGTCGCCCCACTCCTGCGAGGGGCGCTGCTGGAACAGGCCCAGCGAATCCCGGTCGCCGTACTCCAGGTTGTAGAACGCGGTCTCCTGCCACACCGTGGCATAGGCCACGGTCACGGCCTCCGGGGGCAGGTCCATGCTGAACGCCACCCCGCCGACGGTGGTCGCGCTCACGGCCTGTTCGACCTTCATCGAGTACTTGCCGTCGGACAGGTCCAGACGGCACATGGTCTCGGGCTCGGGCTCGGTCGTGATCGGGTCCACGCTGGTCATGACGTAGTAGCCCCCGGCGACGAGGGCCCCACACACGACGAACAGCGCGAACAGGATCTTGACGAACGCGGAGAATCTACGGCGCTTTGGCAACGGAGGACCATCGGCTAGGCAACAAGGGACGAGGCGGTCCGCGCCGTGCCGGGGAGACAGGCCGTGCGGCGCTTCGGGCGCATTGTAGTCAACGCGGCCCCGGACGTGCTCCGGCCGAGGCCGCCCGGGCACGCCGACGGGGGAGCCCGGGGCCCCGGGACGCCCGGAGGACTACTAACGTGGAACCCATGACCAGCTCCTACTCCAGCCCGCTGCCCGACCGGATCGACGAACTCTGGGAGCGGCGTTCCGAACTGACCCCGGGCCACACCGAGGCGCGCGAGATCATCACCTCCGCCATCGACCAGATCGACGAGGGCAAGGCCCGGGTGGCCTTCGTCGACCCCGCCACCGACGCGGTCGTGGTCGACGAGCGCGCCAAGCGCTCCATCCTGCTCGGTTTCAAGGTCCTGGACATGAAGGAGTCGCAGGTCGGCGACTTCTACCACCACGACCGCATGCCGCTGAAGACCCGCTTCGACGGTGTCCGCGTCGTCCCCGGCGCCATCGCCCGCTGGGGCTCCTACCTCGCCCCGGGCGTCGTGCTCATGCCGTCCTTCACCAACATCGGCGCCTACGTCGACTCCGGCACCATGGTCGACACCTGGGCCACGGTCGGCTCCTGCGCGCAGATCGGCCGCAACGTCCACCTGTCCGGCGGCGTGGGCGTCGGCGGCGTCCTGGAGCCCCCGCAGGCCTCCCCGGTGATCATCGAGGACGACGCCTTCCTGGGCTCGCGCAGCATGGTCGTCGAGGGCGCCCGGGTGCGCACCGGCGCCAAGCTCGGCGCGGGCACCATCCTCACCTCGTCGACCCGCGTGTTCGACGCCGAGACCGGCGAGGAGCTCGCCCGCGGCGAGGCCCCGGCCTGGTCGGTGTGCGTCACCGCCAACCGGGTCAAGAGCTTCCCCGGCGGCGACTTCGGCATGCCGGTGCTGCTCGTCCTCAAGCGGCTCGCCGAGGGCCAGGAGCACGACAAGCTCGCCCTCAACGACCTGCTCCGCGAGCACGGCGTCAACGCCTGACCCGCGGACCCCGGTCCCGTACGGGGCGCCCTCCCGCCGGGGGCGCCCCGTCCCGTTCACCCGCGCTCGGGCGGCCGCTCCCGGGGCTCGGCGCGAGCGCCGAGCCGCACGAGGGCACCCAACGGACACGCCCTAGGCTGGTGAGCCGCAACGCCCTGCGGTGCCCGCCCGCGCCGCGCACCACGACCATGGAAGACGGGGACGCCCTCATGCTCGACCTGACCTCGGACGTCGCGGACCTCGCCGCCGCACTCGTGGACATCCGCTCCGAGAGCGGCACCGAGAAGATCCTCGCCGACGGGATCGAACGGGCGCTGTCGGCGCTGCCCCACCTGACGGTGACCCGCGACGGCGACGCCGTCGTCGCCCGCACCGACCTGGGCCGCGAGCGCCGCGTCGTCATCGCCGGCCACATCGACACCGTGCCCATCGTCGACAACGTCCCCTCCCACGTCGACGGCGACCGCCTCTACGGCTGCGGCACCTCCGACATGAAGGCCGGGGTCGCCGTCCAGCTCAGGCTGGCCGCCCTGGTCGCCGAGCCCGTGCACGACGTCACCTACGTCTTCTACGACAACGAGGAGGTCGACGCCGAGCGCAACGGCCTGCTGCGCCTGTCCCGCAACCACCCCGAGTGGCTGGCCGGGGACTTCGCCATCCTCATGGAGCCCACCGACGGCGTCATCGAGGGCGGCTGCCAGGGCACCATGCGGGTCGAGGTCGTCGCCAGGGGCGAGCGCGCCCACAGCGCCCGCTCCTGGATGGGCGTCAACGCCATCCACGGCGCCGGGGCCGTCCTGGACGTGCTGCGCGCCTACACCCCCCGCGAGCCCGAGGTGGAGGGCCTGCGCTTCCACGAGGGCCTCAACGCCGTCTTCATCGAGGGCGGGGTGGCCGGCAACGTCATCCCCGACGAGTGCGTGGTCAAGGTCAACTACCGGTTCGCCCCCGACCTGTCCGTGGCCGACGCCGAGGCGCACCTGCGGGAGGTCTTCGACGGGTTCGAGGTGCGCCTGGCCGACGCCGCCGCCCCCGCCCGGCCCGGCCTGGACCACCCCGCGGCGGCCGCGTTCGTCGACGCGGTGGGGGAGGGGCGGGCCCGCGCCAAGCTGGGCTGGACCGACGTGTCGCGCTTCTCCGAGCTGGGGGTGCCCGCGGTCAACTACGGCCCCGGCGACCCGACGCTCGCCCACACCCGCGACGAGTACGCCGAGATCCCGCGCATCCGCGAGGCCGAGGAGCGGATGGTCGCCTGGCTCACCGGGGCCCGCTGAGCCGTCCGGTCCGGGACGGGCCCGCCCTCCCGGGAGGGAGATGGCCGCCAGTGGCCACCACCGGTCCACACCCGGTTCAGGCGTGATCCGGCCCGGCGCGGATAGCTTTAGGCCATGACGGAAGAAGCACATGGAAACGAGCAGGTGAGGAACGCGGGACCCCTCACCTACCGCGGCGAGTCGATCCCGGGCACCACCACCGACCAGCGGCTGCTGGACCGGCGCGGCCCCGCCGACTGGGTGCACACCGACCCCTGGCGGGTGCTGCGCATCCAGTCGGAGTTCGTGGAGGGCTTCGGCCTGCTCTCCGAGCTGCCCTCGGCGGTGAGCGTGTTCGGGTCGGCCCGCATCAAGCCGGGCACCCGCTACTACGACCTCGGCGTCCAGATGGGCGCCCGGCTCGCGGAGGCGGGCTACGCCACCATCACCGGGGGCGGCCCCGGCATGATGGAGGCCGCCAACAAGGGGGCCAAGGAGGCGGGCGGGCTGTCCGTGGGGCTGGGCATCGAGCTGCCCTTCGAGCAGTCCCTCAACCCCTACATCGACATGGGGATGACGTTCCGCTACTTCTTCGTGCGCAAGACCATGTTCGTCAAGTACTCCCAGGCGTTCGTGGTCCTGCCCGGCGGGTTCGGGACCCTGGACGAGCTGTTCGAGGCGGCCACGCTGGTCCAGACCAACAAGGTGACCCGGTTCCCGGTGGTGCTGGTCGGCTCCGAGTTCTGGGGCGGGCTGGAGAAGTGGGTCAGGGAGAGCCTGCTGGAGAACGGGCTCATCAAGCCGAACGACCTGGACCTGGTCCAGGTGGTCGACGACCCCGACGAGGTCGTGGACATCATCCGGAAGGCGCACCTCGACATCGCCCGCGAACAGGACGAGCAGGAGCGCGCCCGGACCGACGGCTCCTGACGCCCGCCTCCCGGCCGCCCGCGGCTCCCGCGGGGCGGCCGGGTGTGGCACGATCGGAGCCGTGCCTTATCTCATCCTCTTCCTGGTCGCCGCGGCCGCGCTGGCCGTGCTCGTCGGCGTCGTCTACGTCGTGCTCGGCAAGGGCGGGCGCCTCGCCCGGTTCGAGGCCGACTACCCCCCGCTCGACCTGTCCGCCGACCGCCCCGTGAAGTCCGTGGAACTGGGCCGCCTGCTGCTGCCGCTGGCCATGTGGGGCTACCACGTGCGCGCGGTGGACGAGCTGCTGCTGCGGCTCACCGCCACCCTGCGCGACCGCGAGGCGCGGATCGAGGACCTGGAGTGGCGCCTGTCGCGCCTGGACCCGTCCTACGTCCCGCAGGGCACCGGGCCCACGCCGGGCTCGCACCTGCCCGGCGACGCCCCCGACACCGAGGGCTCCGGGGGCCCCGAGGCCGGGGACGACACCCCGGACCGGGACGCCGGCGCCGCCGGGGACGACACGGTCGCCGCGACCGCGGACAAGTCCGCCTAGCCGGCGGGTCCGGCGGGTCAGGGGGCGGAGGGCGTCCGTCCGCGGACCGGTCCCGGTATGTCGTGCATCACACGGCCGCCGTCCTTCTCGGGCGGATCCGCCGTGTTCGTGTGCTCTATCCTCGGTCGCTGTACTCGTGTACCCCCGCCCCACCCCTGGAGCGGGCGCATTCTTTGTGAGGATGTCGAGGATGGACGCAGCAGCCGAGCTGGAGTCGGGAGCCGAGGACCGGAACGGCGCCGCCGCGCCGTCGACCTCCGCCGTTCCCGTGCAGCAGGTGTCCCTGTGGTCGCCGCCCCGCGCAGTCCAGGGCAGCGCCCGGCGCCGCCGCCGGATCACCGGGCTGGCCGTCGGGACGGCGGCGGTCCTGCTCATCGCGGGCGGTGCCGCCGCCGCGTGGGCGCTGGTCGGCGGGGACGCCGAGGACGTTCCGGACGCCGCCGTTCCGGCGGAGGACTTCGTCGGCTCCTGGGCGGGCGAGATGACCCAGGTCGACACCGAGGGCGCGCACGTCGCCGACTGGCACGCCGAGGTCCGGATCGAGGAGGGCGCCGAGCGCGGCAGCACCGCCTGGACCACCTTCACCTGCTCCGGGACGCTCGACCTGACGGCGACCGACAACGACCGCCGGGTCTACACCTACACCGAGACGGCCGACCCCGAGGAGCGCTGCGTCGACGCGGCGGAGCTGACCGTCTGGCCCGTCGCGGGCGGGCTCAACGCCGAATGGTCCTCCGTCACCCGGGAGGGGACCCGGATGGTCTCCACCGGCCTGCTCTCCGACGGCTCCTGACGCCGCGGGCCGCCCCGGCGAGGGGGCGGCATCGTTATCGGGAAAAGCCGGTCCGGCGCGGTTCAAGCGCCCCGTGAGGGGGAGGAGAACGGTCGGCTCCCCACGCTCTCGCGGGGTTTCGGCTAGGACCGATATAACCTTACTGACCGACGATTCCTCGTTGGCCGGTGTGCGCGAAGTCCTCGGGCGCCGTGGTACGTCGCACACACGGGGGCGAACCTCCGAGATAATGGTCGAAGAGTGATTCACGCCCCTTAAGTCACACGGGCGCGAGTCGCACGGAACCGGCCCACGGTTTCGGAGCCGAGACGGACCCAGCGGATCGGCGTCGGTGCTGTGGCCCGGCCACCCGCGAGGAACACGAGAAAGGGGAATGGCATGGCGGCAATGAAGCCGAGGACCAGTGACGGGCCGTTGGAGGTCACCAAGGAGGGTCGCGGCATCATCATGCGGGTTCCGCTCGAGGGCGGCGGCCGCCTGGTCGTCGAGCTGACCCCGGACGAGGCCACCGAGCTCAGGGACGCGCTCCAGGGCGTCGTCGGCTAGCACCCGTTCTTTGAACGCCCTCCCGTGCCGCTGGGGTCCGCGAGGCGCCGGCGGGGCTCCGGAAGGCCCCCGGGGAGCGGTCCGAGGACCGCGACGCGGGGCCGAGGGTCCCTGCCCTTCGAGGGCGCCGACCACGGGCCGGAGCGGAGCGGGGGTTCGAAGAACACGGCCGGCACCGGCACCACCGTCCCCCACCCCGGGCCGGATGAGCCCCGAAACCCCCGAGGTGGTCACACCTCCCAACGAGTGAACGATTGTGAGCGACCTGTGCCCTTCGCCACGGAGATCAACCCCGTCACCGGGACCCTCGACGACACCGCGGCCGACCTCCTCGTCCTCCCCGTGCAGGCGGCGGACGAAGGCCCGGCGGCGGTCCAGGGGGTCGAGGAGGGCGGCCTGGGCCGGGCGCTCCCGGCCGTGCTCACCGATCTGTTCACGCATTACTCGCTCACCGGCAAGGCCGGTGAGTCGGTCCAGTTCCCGGTGTCCCGGGACCAGGGTCTGGCCAGACTGGCCCTCCTGGGGGTCGGATCGGGTTCCCCCGACGACCTCCGGAAGGCCGGGGCCGCCCTGTCCCGGGCCGCTCGGGGCCGCGAGCGCGTCGCGTTCGCGTGGCCCGCCTCCCTCGCCGACGGGGCCGCCGCCACGGCCTTCGCCGAGGGGGCGCTGCTGGCCTCCTACACCTTCACGCTGAAGACCGCGGAGCCGGAGGCCGCCCAGCGCCCCGCCCCCGCGATCGACGTCGTCGGGGACGCCCCCGCCGAGGCCCTGGCCCGGGGCGTCGTCCTGGCCCGCGCCACCGCCCTGGCCCGCGACCTCATCAACACGCCCTCCCAGACCAAGGACCCCGCCTGGATGGCCGAGCGCGCCCGCGAGGTCGCCGCCGGGTCCGGGCTCGACATCAGGGTCTGGGACGAGGAGGACCTGGAGAACGAGGGCTTCGGCGCCATCCTGGCCGTCGGCCGGGGCTCGTCCCGGCCGCCCCGGCTGGTCCAGGTCTCCTACACCCCGCAGGACCCCGACGCCCCGCACGTGGTGCTGGTCGGCAAGGGGATCACCTTCGACACCGGCGGCCTCTCGCTCAAGCCGAACGAGAACATGTCGCTGATGAAGACCGACATGAGCGGGTCGGCGATCGTGCTGGCCGTGCTGTCGGCGCTGTCCGCCGTGTCCGCGCCGGTGCGGGTCACCGGCCTGCTGGCCCTGGCCGAGAACGCCTTCTCCGGGGACGCCACCCGCATCGGCGACGTCCTCACCACCTACTCCGGCACCACCGTCGAGGTGCTCAACTCCGACGCCGAGGGCCGCCTGGTCCTGGCCGACGCGCTCGGCTACGCCGTCGACCGCCTGGGGCCCGACACCCTGGTGGACGTCGCCACCCTCACCGGCGCCGCCAAGGTCGCCCTGGGCACCGGCACCGCGGCGCTGTACAGCACCGACGACGCCCTCGCCGAGCGGATCACCGAGGCCGGGAAGGCCGCGGGCGAGCCGCTGTGGCGGATGCCGCTCACGGAGGAGTACGTCCCCACCACGAAGTCGCGGGTCGCCGACCTGGCCAACATCGGCACCCGCAAGGAGTTCGGCCCGGCGGGCGCCACCGACGCGGCCCTGTTCCTGCGCGAGTTCACCGGCGGCCTGCCCTGGGCCCACCTGGACATCGCCGGCCCGGGCCGGTCCATGAAGGAGAGCGGGATCCTCACCCGGGGCGGCACCGCGTTCGCCACCCGCACGCTGCTGCGCTGGCTCGCCGGGGCCTGACCGAGGGGGCGGAGGCGCCCACCGGGCACCGGAGGCCGGGAGCGGACATCCGGGGAACGGGGACGGCCGCGCAGGGCCGGGGGTCCCCGTCCTCCGGGCGCCGAGGCGCGGCCCGAGGCGAAGCCGGGGACCGGAGCACGTACGAGGGGCCGACGCGCGCCGCGCGTCGGCCCCTCGCCGGCTCCGTGCCTCCGGTCCGTGCCCCCGGGCCGGTTCCGGCCCCCGGGCGGCGGACGCCTCCGGGGGCCGCCCGGTCAGCGGCGGATGGCGGCGAGGAGGCCCTCGCCCAGCGGCATCAGCAGCGGGATGAACGCCTCGTCCTCGCGGATGCGCCCGATGACCTCGCGGACCGCCGTCTCGGCCGGGTCCGGGGCGCGCAACGGGCCGTCGGGGCCGCCGGGGCCGGACAGGACCCCGTGCAGCACCACCATGCCGCCCGGCCGCAGCAGGCGCAGCGCCTCGTCCAGGAACGCCGGGTAGGAGCGCCGCTCGGCGTCGACGAACACCAGGTCGTAGCCGCCGTCGGTGAGCCGGGGCAGCACCTCCGCCGCCGTGCCGCGGATCAGCCGGGCCCGCCCCGCGCCGAACCCGGCGCGGGAGAACACCGACCGGGCGTGGTCCAGGTGGACGGAGTCGGAGTCCATGGTGGTGAGGATGCCCTCGCGCGCCATACCGCGCAGCAGCCACAGCCCGGAGGCGCCGTACCCGGTCCCGATCTCCACCACCGACCGGGCGCCGATCGAGGCGGCCAGGAACCGCAGGGCGGACCCCGCGGACGGATCGACCGGAGGGGCGAGCGATCCCGCCGCCGCGTCGTAGGCGTCGGCGAGAGCGTCGTCCCGCAGGGCCTCCTGCTCGAACCGCTCCTGCTCGGTGCGGACCCAGCCGAGCCGGGCCGCTGTCTCTTCCACGCCGGTGATGACGCCCTCCAGCTGCGATGGTCTGTGGGAACTGTGGCCGGGGCGTCCGACCGGCGCAGGGTCACCCACCGTGGAAGGATGATCGCGATCGGGTCACGGCCCAGGGAAAGCCTAACGTGATCCGGTGGACGGACCGAGCGTGGCGGCGGGAACTTAATCGGCGCTCCTCGGCGTTGAACCGGGAGGAACGTACGTTGATCGCCACGAAGCAGGACTCCCCCCGAGCTCACTGCCCGAGCGCTTCGACGGGATGAAGGGAGAAGCGGTGCCAGAATCCGGCCCTGCCGCGGAGTTCGAGGCATGGGAACCGCCGAGCTGGGACGAGGTCGTCCGCACCCACTCCCCCCGGGTGTACCGACTCGCCTACCGGCTGACCGGCAACAAGCACGACGCCGAGGACCTCACCCAGGAGGTCTTCATCCGCGTCTTCCGCTCCCTCGCCAACTACACCCCCGGGACCTTCGAGGGGTGGCTGCACCGCATCACCACCAACCTCTTCCTGGACATGGCCCGGCGCAAGGCCCGCATCCGGTTCGAGGGCCTGGCCGACAACGCCGACGAGCGCCTGGAGGGCCGCGAGCCCTCGCCCGCCCAGCGCTACGACGACCGGCACTTCGACGCCGACGTCCAGGCCGCCCTGGACGCGCTGCCCGCGGAGTTCCGCGCCCCCGTCGTCCTCTGTGACATCGAAGGCCTCTCCTACGAGGAGATCGCCGCGACGCTCGGCGTCAAACTCGGCACCGTGCGCAGCCGTATCCACCGGGGCCGCGCCCAGCTGCGCCGCGCCCTGGAGCACCGGCGGTCCCTGGCCGCCGCCGAGAACAACGGGGAGGCGGAGTGAGCAGAGAACACCTGGGGGAGCGGCTCTCCGCGCTCATCGACGGAGAACTGGGACCCGCCGACCACGAGAGCGCCCTCATCCACCTGGCCAAGTGCGAGAGCTGCCGGTTCGAGGCGGACATGATGCGCCGCCTCAAGCGCCGGCTGCACGGACTGGGCGAGCCCGAGCCCGACCTCGACTTCATGGGACGCCTCGTGGGGCTGTCCCGGGGGGACGGCCCCGGAGGTCCGGACCGGGGCCCTTCTGAGCCGCCGACCGGAGGCGCGGGCTTCGGCGCCCGGCCGCCTCTGGGCTCCTCCCGCCCCCTCGGCGGCTTCCCGGACCCGGGGCCCACCCCGCCGGCGGCCCCGATGATCACCGAGGAGACCGTGGTCGCCCCGGAGCGGCGCACCCGCCGCCGCGGCGAGCGGTTCTCCCACCTGTTCCCCACCCTCCCCGGCGGCCGCTACGCGGTCGCGGGGGCCGCGGTCACCGCGGTCCTGCTGGGCGGCGCGTTCGTCGCCGGGGGAGAGACCGGCGACGCCCCGGTGGTGGAGCCCCGCCTGTCGGACTTCGCGGTCGAGCACGCGGTGACGGGCCGGGTCATCCCGGTCGTGGACACCCCGCCGTTCCCGGACCACTCCGGGCCCGGACCGGATCTGCCGACGCGGTGAGCGCGGGGGGACCCTCCGCGCACCCGGTACCGGCCGCCGTCGCGGCCGTGGTGCTCGTCTGCCTGCTGCTGACCGGCGGCGCCCACCCGTGCGCCGACGCGGTGCCCGGGGACGGCCCCGACGACGGCATGGCGGTGCTGCGCCGCTCGGCCGCCGCCGGCGTGGCCTACACCGCGGTCCGCGAGATGACCGGGGAGGCGGGCGACGGCGCCCCGCCCACCCGGGTGGTCGTCCGTCCGGGCGAGGGCGTGGCGCTCATCCCGATGAGCGGGGACTCGGCCCCCTTCGTGGCCGACGACCCGTTCAAGGAGCTCGACGAGCGGCTGCTCACCACCCTGGAGCGCGTCTACACGGTCGCCGACGCCGGGATCGAGGAGGTGGACGGCCGCCCCGCGCACACGGTGGAGGCGGTCCGCGCCAACGGCACGGTCGCGGGCCGGTTCTGGGTGGACGCCGACACCGGCGTCCTGGTGGGCGGCTCGGTGTACGAGCGCGACGGCCGGGACATGCTCGGCTTCCGGCTGACCGACCTGGAGCCGGGGGACCGGCACTGGCCGGAGGAGGCCACCGAGGACTCCCCGTGGGGCGACGTCCTGACCCCGGACGAGCGCGAGGAGCTGCGCGCGGACGGCTGGGCCCTGCCCGAGAACCTGGCCTGGAACCTGAGCCTGATCGACGCGCGCGGCACGGTCCACGCCGGACAGAGGGTCGTCCACGCTGTGTATTCGGATGGATTGTCGCAGGTGTCGGTCTTCTCCCAACGTGGGAAGCTGGAGGAGGACGCCCTGACCGGAGTCCGCGGCGGATCCGTCGGAACCGGAACCGGGGGAACGGGCGTCACACCACAACATGACACGATCTTCGGCGGCGAGGGCGGCCGGTACCACGGCATGTGGCAGGCGGACGGGTTCGTCTACACGGTCCTGGCCGACGCACCGGAGGACCTGACCGCCTCGGCGGTGACGGCCCTGCCGGGTCCGGACGACTCCGGTTTCTGGTCCCGGGTCCACCGGGGCCTGTCGCGCCTGGGGCTGATGTAGGTCCCCGCCGCCTCCGACCGAAAGCCACAGCGACACACGGAGCAGGTCTTGACTGAGGAAAACGGCCGTTCGGAACAGGGGAGCGGCCCGGGGCGGCCGACCCCGCCGGGGGGCGCGCCCCCCGGCTTCGGCGCCCCCGAACCGACGTCGGGCCGTCCGCTCCCCGCTCACCGCCCCCACGCTTCGCCTCCCGGCAGTGGAGAACCCATGCACCCCGATCCCCAGGGCCGTCCCCCCTTCGGCGCCCCCGAACCCGCACCCGGTCACCCTCCCACCGGCCGACGGCCCGCCCCCGGACCCGGCGCACCCGGCCCCGGTGGTACCCCTGGCCCCGGCATCCCCGGCCCCGGCGCACCCACCGGCAGGCAGGCGTCCTTCGGCCCCGGCGACCCCAACGCCCCCGGCGTACCCGCGGGCCCCGGCGACCCCCACGTCCCCGCGGCGCCCCCCGGGCCCGGGTTCGCGGCCCCGACGGGGCAGCAGGCGTCCTTCGGCACGGGTGTTCCCGGCGGCCCAGGCGTTCCCGGCGGTCCCCCGGGCGGAGTCCCCGGCGACCCCGCCGGGGCGGACCCGGCCGGGCCGTACGCGTACGCGGCGACGGGATCGCAGAGACGGGGGAAGCGCGGCGTCCCCCTGTGGGCCGCGCTCAGCGGCATGCTGGTCGTCGCCGTGGTCGCGGGCGGCGTCGGCGGTGTGGCGGGCGGGGTCTTCGCTGGCGGCACCGCCCAGGAGGCCCAGCCCCAGGCCGAGGGGCCGACCATGAACGAGCCCCCGCCGGAGGCGCCCCAGCGCGACCCCGACACCATCGCGGGCGTCGCGCAGCGGGTGAGCCCCAGCGTGGTGTCCATCCGCAGCGCCGACCGGAGCATCATGGGCGGCGGCTCAGGGTTCATCATCGAGGGCGACTACGTCGTCACCAACGACCACGTCTCCTCCGAGCTGGAGGACGACGGCATCCTCGTCGAGTACAGCGACGGCAGCCTCTCCCCGGCCACCGTCGTGGGCGCCGACCCCAGCTCCGACCTGGCGGTGCTCTCCCTCGAAGAGCCCATCGACGTGGAGCCCCTGGAGTTCGGCGACTCCGAGCAGGTCATCGTGGGCGACGAGGTCATCGCCATCGGCGCGCCCCTGGGCTACTCGGGCACCGTCACCCAGGGCATCATCAGCGCGGTCAACCGCCCGGTGACCTCCGGCGACGGTCCCGACGCCAGCCGGTTCTACGCGCTCCAGACCGACGCGGCCATCAACCCCGGCAACTCCGGCGGGCCGCTGGTGGACACCCAGGGCCGGGTCATCGGCGTCAACTCGATGATCGTGACCATGGGCTACGCCGGCGAGAGCGCCGGCAACATCGGCCTGGGCTTCGCCATCCCCTCCGTGGAGGCCGAGCGGGTCGTGCAACGGCTCATCGAGGACGGTGAGGCCACCTACGCCGACCTCGGAGCGGAGATCGACGTGGAGCGCACCCTGGCGGGGGCGGCCGTCGACTCCGTCGAGTCCGGGGGCGCCGCCGACCGGGCCGGCCTGCGCTCGGGCGACGTCATCGTCCGCTTCGACGGCCGCACGGTCAACTCCGGCCAGGAGCTGCTGGCGATGATCCGCGACCGCTCGCCGGGCGACGAGGTCGAGGCCGAGTACGAGCGCGGCGGCACCACCGAGGTCACCACGATCACCCTCGACTCCAGCGACTGACCGCGGGAACGGCGAAGGCCCCCGGGTGCGCGCACCCGGGGGCCTCCCCACGTCCTCCCCGCCCTCTTACCTGCGCATGGGGGAGATGCCGAGCTGCATCCCGGCCAGGCCGCGCGGGCGGCCCACCAGGCTGTCGGCGATCGAGTCGATGATCTTGGACGCCTCGGCGTCGGGGTCGGTCAGGACCAGCGGCCTGCCCTCGTCGCCGCCCTCGCGCAGGCGCGTGTCGAGCGGGATCTGGCCCAGCAGCGGGATGTTCGTGCCCAGCGTGCGGCCCAGGGCGTCGGCGACGGTCTGCCCGCCGCCCTCGCCGAAGAGGGGGATCCTCTCGCCGCCGTGCTCGTAGTACGACATGTTCTCGATCACGCCCGCCACCCGCTGGTGGGTCTGGGCGGTGATGGAGCCGGCGCGCTCGGCGACCTCCGCGGCGGCCTGCTGCGGGGTGGTCACCACCAGCAGTTCGGCGGTCGGCAGCAGCTGCGCCACGGAGATGGCGATGTCGCCGGTGCCCGGGGGCAGGTCCATGAGCAGGACGTCGAGGTCGCCCCAGTACACGTCCGACAGGAACTGCTGGAGGGCGCGGTGCAGCATCGGCCCGCGCCACACCACCGGGGTGTTGCCCTGGGTGAACATGCCGACCGAGATGACCTTGATGTCGTGCGCGGTCGGCGGGATGATCATGTCCTCGACCTTGGTCGGGAAGTCCGACGCGCCGAGCATGCGGGGCACCGAGTGCCCGTAGATGTCGGCGTCGACGACGCCGACCTTGTGCCCCTGGGCGGCCATGGCCGCCGCGAGGTTGACGGTGACGGACGACTTGCCGACCCCGCCCTTGCCGGACGCGACGGCGAAGACCTTGGTGAGCGAGTTCGGCTTGGCGAAGGGGATCTCCTTCTCCGCCTGGCCGCCGCGCAGCTTGGTCTGCAGCTCCTTGCGCTGCTCGTCGCTCATCACGTCGAGTTCGACGCGCACGGAGGTGACCCCGGCGACCTTGGTCACCGCTTCGGTCACGTCCTTCTCGATACGGCCACGCATGGGGCACCCGGCCACCGTCAGGTAGATGCCGACGTGCACGGAACCGTCGTCGCCGATGTCGACGCTCTTGACCATTCCGAGGTCGGTGATGGGACGGCGGATCTCCGGGTCTTGCACCGTGGCCAGGGCCTTGTGCACCTGATCGGTGGTTGGTGTGGAGGACATGTGCTCAATCGTAGGTCAGCGGGACGGGGTACTCGGTCCGTGGTCTGCCACAACGGACCGTTCATTCCAACGAGGGGGGTTCGCCCCGCTATTCCATGCCGGGCCCGCATGCCCTTCCGGGGCGGCCCGACCGGATCCGCACCGTGACCGGCCGATAACGGCACGGACTTAACGCAGGCAATACATGGCCGGATAGTAATCTCAGCGCACGATGGGAAATGTTCCGCCACCGCCGGGTTCGTCCTGGCCCGCCGCCCCGCAGGGGCAGGAGGGGCAGGCGTCGCGGACCCATGCCCAGGAGCAGACCTGGGCGGGGCCGCCCGGGGGAGGGCGGCTGACCCCGCCCGAGGGGCATCCCGCGGTGAACGCCGGCCACGGCGTGTGGGCATGGCCGCCCCCGAGCCCGGTGCGGACCAAGCGGGCGCACCCGTACGCCCCCGCCGCGGCGCCGGAGGGTGAGCCCTATCACAGGCTCGGGCGGACCTCGTGGTACCGCTGGTGGACGCCGCTGCTGACCCTCGCGGTGCTCGGTGTCCTGATGTTCTTCCTGTGGGTGGCGATGGCGCTGGCCGTCACCCTGGTCGCGGTGCTGGGCGGCAGCGGCCTGGCCCCGGAGTCGGTGAAGGTCGGCGAGATCGCCGGGCTCGCCTTCGGGCTCCTCAGCTCGGCCCTGTTCATCCCCATCGTCGTCTTCCTGGTGCGGGTGGTGCAGTGGCGCCGCGTGGGCTCGCTGATGTCGGTGGCGGGGCGCACCCGCACCCGCTGGCTGCTGCGCTGCGCGGCCCTGGCGGTCGTCCCGGTGGTGCTGAGCACGGCCGCCTACGTCCTGCTGGCCGACCGGTTCGACGCGGTCCCGGTCACGGCCGGGGCGGCGGGGAGCGGCCGGGTCCTGGTCGCCGCGCTGGCGGTCATCGTCCTGCTGGTGCCGTTCCAGTCGCTGGCCGAGGAACTCACCCTGCGCGGCCTGGTCATGCAGCTGGTGGGCGCGCTGGGCGCCCGCCCGGACGAGCCCCGGGGCTCCGGCCCGGTCGCCCGCGTCCTGCGCTCGCCCTGGCCCGCGATCCTGGCCGGGAGCACGCTGTTCCCCGCCATGTACGCCTCGACCCACCAGGACCAGCCCTGGACCATCGCCGCCCTGGCGGTGCTCGGGCTGGCGCTGTCCTGGCTGACCTGGCGCACCGGCGGCCTGGAGGCGGCGATCGGCCTGCACGTGGTCGCCGCGATGGTGCAGTTCACCCTCACCGTCCTGGCGGGCGGCATCGCCGCCATCGGCACCGGCGTCGTCCTGGGCGCGGGCCTGGCCCCGGGGACGGGGACCCCGCTGGTGCTGGTGCTCACCGCCGCCCAGACCGGGCTCTACGTCCTGCTGGTGCGCCGGGCGGCGCGCCGCGCGGGCGTGGGCCGCCTGGCCGCGGCCTGACCCCTCAGGCGCTCTCCCGGACCCCGGCGGGCCGCTCGGGGAACACCCACGTCCGGTAGGAGAAGAACCGGAACAGCGTGCCCAGCCCCACGCCCACCACGTTGCCCGCGATGTTGCGCGACAGCGGGTCGTCGAACCCCAGCACGTACACCGAGAACGCCTGGCAGCCCAACTGGATGAGCAGCCCCACCCCGTTCATCGCCAGGAACAGCAGCGTTTCCCGCCCGTACCCGGTCCGGGCCCGGTCGGCGAACGTCCAGAACCGGTTCCCCACGAACGCCACCGCGATCGACACCAGCGTCCCCAGGACCTGCCCGGGCAGCGCGGCCATCCCCGCCGTCTCCCAGAGGAGGTTGGTGACGGCCAGCTGCACCACGTACGCCACGGCCCCCACGGAGCCGAACTTGCCCAGCTGGGCGATGAGCGCGGCGAGCCGCGGGTGCCGGGTCGGGAACGCGCGCACGGGGCCTCCGGAGTGGGGATCACCTGGGGTGACGGGGCGGCTCGGGCGGGGCCCCGGGCACACCCTAGACTTCTGACCGGGGGTAGGAGCAACCCCGGCCGCGGGTTCCGAGCCGTTCCGGCCAGGCTCCGTCGTGCGCGGAGCCGTCCCGTCACCGCGGTTCGAGCAGATGAGTTGAGGAACTGTGAGCGAGCGTAACCGCACCGTCCCCCGCGTGGGAATGGTGGGAGGGGGGCAACTCTCCCGCATGACCCACCAGGCCGCGATCGCACTGGGGGTGGACTTCGGGATCCTGTCCACCGGCCCCGCCGAGAGCGCCGCCCTGGTGTGCGGGAACGTCACCCTCGGCGACGACCGCGGGCTCGACGACGTCCTGGCCTTCGCCAAGGCCAACGACGTGGTGACCTTCGACCACGAGCACGTCCCCGAGCCGGTGCTGCGCGCGGTGGAGGAGCAGGGCGGCCTGCTGCGCCCGGGCCGCGACCCGCTGCGCTTCGCCCAGGACAAGCTCCGCATGCGCACCCGCCTCACCGAGCTGGGCGCCCCGGCCCCGCGCTGGCGCGCCGTCTCCTCCCCGGAGCACGTCACCGCGTTCGCCGCCGAGACCGGGTGGCCGGCCGTCCTCAAGGCCGCCCGCGGCGGCTACGACGGCAAGGGCGTCTGGGTGGTGGACGACGCCGCCGAGGCCGCCGGGGTCGTGGAGCGCGCGGCCGCCGAGGGCGTCCCGCTGCTGGTGGAGGAGAAGGTCGCGTTCGAGCGCGAACTCGCGGTCCAGGTGGCCCGCTCCCCGCACGGGCAGGTCGCCGTCTACCCGGTGGTGGAGACCGTGCAGCGCGACGGCATCTGCCACGAGGTGATCGCCCCGGCCCCGGGCCTGCCGGAGGAGAAGGCCACCCGCGCCCAGCAGCTGGCCATCGAGATCGCCCACGCCCTGGACGTCACCGGCGTGCTCGCGGTGGAGCTGTTCGAGACGGCCGACGGCGTGGTCGTCAACGAACTGGCGATGCGGCCGCACAACTCCGGCCACTGGACCATCGAGGGCGCCCGCACCTCCCAGTTCGAGCAGCACCTGCGCGCCGTGCTGGACCTGCCCCTGGGCTCGCCCCGCACCAACGCCCCCTACACCGTCATGGCCAACCTGCTGGGAGGCGAGGACCCCGAGGTCTACCGCCGCTACCTGCACGTGATGGCCGCCGACCCCGAGATCAAGATCCACTTCTACGGCAAGGACGTGCGTCCGGGCCGCAAGATCGGGCATGTGACAGTGACCGGCGACGACCACCGCGACCTGCTGGAGCGGGCCCGCGCCGCCGCCGACTACCTGCGAGGAGACGACCAGTGAGCAAGGACCCCGTGGTGGGCATCGTGATGGGCTCGGACTCCGACTGGCCGGTGATGCGGGAGGCGGCCGAGGCCCTGCGCGAGTTCGGCGTCCCCTTCGAGGCCGACGTGGTGTCGGCGCACCGGATGCCGCACGAGATGGTGTCCTACGGCGCCGACGCGGCGGGCCGGGGCCTGAAGGCGATCATCGCCGGGGCGGGCGGGGCCGCCCACCTGCCGGGCATGCTGGCCTCGGTGACGACGCTGCCGGTCATCGGCGTCCCGGTGCCGCTCAAGTACCTGGACGGGATGGACTCGCTGCTGTCCATCGTGCAGATGCCCGCCGGGGTGCCGGTGGCGACGGTGGCCGTGGGCGCCGCCCGCAACGCGGGCCTGCTGGCGGTGCGGATGCTGGCGGTGCACGACCCCGCGCTGGCGGAGAAGATGGCGGAGTTCCAGGTGGAGCTGCGCGAGCAGGCGCACGCCAAGGGCGAGCGGCTGCGCCGCGAGGTCGCCGAGGGCTCCCGGCCGGCCGGATTCGGCCTGTAGGACGGAGACCGAGCGCCCCGGTGCCCGAACGGGCACCGGGGCGCCGCCGTGTCCCGGGTCCGCCCGGGCCCTCAGGAGGGCGCGGTGAGGGCGCGCAGCCCGGCCAGCGCCTGTTCGGCGGTGGGCAGGGAGTCGGGGGCCACCAGGTACTGGAGCACGTAGCCGGCCACGAGGTTGTAGAGGACGGAGCCCACCCCGGCGACGACGGCCGGGTCGATCCCGTCCGCGGGGAGGTCCAGGACGAGCGCGGCCAGCTCCCGGCGGCCCTCGTCGATCCCGGCGGCCAGGGCGGCCCGCATGGACTCGTCGAACTGGGCTTGGCCGAAGGCCTGGACGCTGGAGACCAGCAGGTCGCGCTGCTCGGGGAGGGTCTCCAGCAGCGAGGTGAGCAGGACCCGCATCCGGTCCTCGGGGGCCTCGGCCCGGGAGGCGCGGACCGCCCGCGTGAAGACGTCGCCCCACTCGCCGCTGGCCTCCAGGACCGCGGCGTTCATCAGCGCGTCCTTGGAGCCGAAGTGGTAGCCGATCGAGGCCAGGTGCGCGCCCGAGGCGGCCGCGATGTCGCGCGCCGTGGTCTTGGCATAGCCCTTCTCGACCAGGCAGCGCCGCGCTCCGGCGAGCAGGTCCTCACGTTGACTCATGGGTGCAGCCTAGCATTTTTAGACGTACGTACATATTGACGCGAGATTTTGACGTACGTACGATCAAAGCCATGACGACCGAACACCCTCCCCGCGCCGCGCGCGCCCTGGCCGGGCTGGTCTTCCTGCTCATCCCGGCCCTGCTCGTGTCCATGGACCTGTCGATCCTCTTCGTGGCCGCGCCCGCCATCGCCGAGGACCTGGCCCCCACGGCCACCCAGTGGCTGTGGATGCTGGACGTCTACGGCTTCGTCCTCGCCGGCCTCCTGGTCGCCATGGGCTCCCTCGGCGACCGGATCGGCCGCCGCCGGCTCCTGCTCGCCGGCGCCGCGCTCTTCGGCGCGGCCTCCGCGCTGCTCGCCCTGGCCGACAGCGCCGGCTGGTTCATCGCGGGCCGGGTCCTGCTCGGCGCCGCCGGCGCCACCCTCGCCCCCTCCACGCTGTCCCTCATCCGCTCCCTGTTCGCCGACCCCCGGCAGCGGGCCACCGCGGTCGGCGCCTGGACCGTCGCCTTCACCGGGGGCAGTGTCCTGGGACCCATCCTCGGCGGGGCGCTGCTGGAGTTCCTCCCGTGGAACTCGGTGTTCCTGGTCAACCTGCCGTTCATGGCGCTGCTGCTGGCCGGCGCCCCGTTCCTGATCCCGGAGTCGCGCGACCCCCGCCCCGGCGGATTCGACCTCCTCGGCGCGGCCACCTCGCTGGTCGCGGTGCTGGGCCTGGTCAACGCGGTCAAACGGTTCGCCGAACACGGGGCCGACCCCTACGCAGCCGCCTCCCTGGCGGCGGGCGCCCTGTTCCTGGTGCTGTTCGTCGTCCGCCAGCGCCGCTCCGCCCACCCGCTCATCGACGTGGGCCTGTTCGCCCGCCCGACGTTCGCCGCGGCCGTCGGCGGCAACACCGCGGTCTCCTTCGCCGCCGCCGGGATGGGCGCGCTCACCTTCACCTTCCTCCAGACGGTCCACGGGCTGAGCCCCCTCGTCGCCGCGCTGTCCTCACTGCCCGTCTTCGTCGGCACCCTGCTGGGGGCGGTCCTGGCCGGGACCCTCGCCCACCGGGTCCGCCCCGGGTTCCTGATGGCCGGCGGCCTGGCGACGGGCGCCGCCGGCTTCGGCACCGTCGCGAGCCTGGAGGCGGACACCTCCCTGTGGGTGCTCATCGCGGGATACACCGTGATCACCCTCGGCGTCGGCGTGGTCGCCACCCTGGCCAACACGCTCGTGCTGGCCTCCGCCCCGCCCGAGCGCGCGGGGGCGGCGGCCGGAATCTCCGAGACGAGCACCGAGTTCGGTGCGGCCCTTGGCATCGCCGTCCTGGGCACGGCGGCCGCGGGCGTCTACCGCGACGCCATGCTGGCCGGGGGAGCCACCGGCCCGGCCGCCGAGACCGTCGCCGGAGCGGTGGCCGGGGCCCCCGCGGCGCCCGACCCCGGGGCCCTGCTGGAGCTCGCCTTCGCCGCGCAGACCTCGGGGTTCACCACGGCGGCCCTCACCGGCGCCGCGGTCCTGGCCGCCGTCTCCGCGGTGGTGGCCGTGGCCCTGCGCCGCCTCCCCCCGGGCACCGGGGAGCCGGCCCCGGGGGAGCGGGCTCAGGAGACCGTGTAGCCGGTGAACGCCGCGCACTCCTCGACCGGGCGGCTCTCCAGGTAGCCCAGGTCGAGGAGCTCGTTCACGCGGGCGTACTCGCCCTCGACCGGCTCGGGCAGCTCCCCGGCCGGGACCAGCACCTGCTCGCCGCCGCCCGGCTGCTCGAAGTGCGGGGCGATCGGGCCGGTCAGCACGGTCAGCTCCGCCGACACCTCGAAGCAGGTGTAGTTGTTCTCGGGGCCGTCCGGCCAGGTGTTCAGCGAGTCCGGCGGCAGCGCCCGCTGCGCGTACGGGGCGCCCGCCGGCGCCAGGAACGTGCCCCGGGCGGACCCGAACCGGTCCAGCATCCAGCCCTCGGGAAGGACGGTGATGTCGGTGACCGGCTCGCCGTCCACCACCTCGAAGCCCATGTGGTCCGGGTACTCCCAGCCGTCGGGCCCCCACCACCGGTCGATGAACCCGGCCGGGGACAGCCCTCCCAGCCGGTCGTAGTCCTCCAGCAGCTCCGCGACCGGTCCCTGGTCGGGCAGCTCGGCCGGCCCTAGGCGGCGGTCCCCGCACAGGTACCTCTCCAGGTCATCGGCGGTGGGCGGCGGGTCGAGCACCGGGCAGTCGGCGGGGAGGGCCGGGGCCCCGGAGGAGGGCGAGGGGGCTGCGTGGGCGGGGGCGGCCCCCGCGAGCAGGGCCAGGGCTGCCGCCCCCGCGGCCAGGCGGAAGTTCACCGGTCGGACTCCGTTCGTCACCGACGCACGGCACGCGGCCGAACGCCATGGAATGCATACGGAGAGTAGTCAAGCATGCCCGGGTCGTATCCGGGTCGCATCCGTGGCGGGACCGGGAACGGTGACGGCCGGGACCCCGCGGGGTCCCGGCCGTCACCGTGTGGAGAAGGAGGGGGCTACTGGCGGCCCAGCGCCCGGTAGGTCCAGCCCGAGGCCCGCCAGA
Source organism: Nocardiopsis sp. MT53 (assembly GCF_019598965.1). NCBI lineage: Bacteria > Bacillati > Actinomycetota > Actinomycetes > Streptosporangiales > Nocardiopsidaceae > Nocardiopsis > Nocardiopsis sp. MT53. The sequence goes on from NZ_CP080599.1 coordinate 3,257,864, forward strand.
AGGTCGGGTCCAGGGCGTTGCGCCCGTCCACGATCCGCTTGCGCGCCACCAGGCGGCCCAGCTCGTCCGGGTCGGCCTCGCGGAACTCCGCCCACTCGGTGAGCAGCAGCACCACGTCGGCGTCGGTGACCGCCCCGCGCATGGAGTCGGCGTAGTTCAGCTCCGGGTGCGCCGCGCGGGCCCGCTCCAGCGCCGCCGGGTCGTACACCGTCACCTGCGCGCCCAGCGAGGCGATGGTGGCGGCCACGTCCAGGGCGGGCGAGTCGCGGATGTCGTCGGAGTTGGGCTTGAAGGCCGCCCCCAGCACCGCCACGCGGCTGCCCGCGAAACCGCCGCCGATGAGCTGGCGGGCGATGTCGATGGTGCGCGCCCGGCGCCGCTGGTTGATGGCGTCCACCTCGCGCAGGAACGACAGCGCGGGCTCCACGCCCAGCTCGTCGGCGCGGGCCATGAACGCGCGGATGTCCTTGGGCAGGCAGCCGCCGCCGAAGCCCAGGCCCGGGCCCAGGAACTTGCCGCCGATGCGGTCGTCGTAGGACAGCGCCTGCGCCAACTGGATGACGTCGGCCCCGGCCACCTCCGACACCTCCGCCATCGCGTTGATGAAAGAGATCTTGGTCGCCAGGAAGGCGTTGGCCGCCACCTTGACCAGCTCGGCGGTCTGGAGGTCGGTCACCAGGAACGGGACGCCGCCGTCGATCTGCTTGTGCCACAGCGCCCGCACGGCCTTCTCGACCCGCGGCGAGTCGGTGCCCAGCACGATCCGGTCGGGCCTCAGGGTGTCCTCCACACCGAAGCCCTCGCGCAGGAACTCCGGGCTCCAGCCCAGCTCGGCCTCCTCGCCCGCGGGCGCCAGCGCGGCCAGCCGGGCGGCCAGGGTCGCGGCCGTGCCCACCGGCACCGTCGAGCGGCCCACCACCACGGCGGGGCGGCTCAGGTGCGGCGCCAGCCGGTCCACGGCGGAGTTCACGTAGCTCAGGTCCGCGGCGCCCGACTCGTCCTTCTGCGGTGTGCCCACGCAGATCAGGTGCAGGTCCGCGAACTCGGCGACCTCGGCGAACGAGGTCGTGAAGCGCAGTCTCCCGGACTCCAGACCCGAGACCACCAGGTCCTCCAGCCCGGGCTCGAAGAAGGGCACACGACCGGAGCGGAGCATCTCGATCTTGGCCTCGTCGACGTCCAGGCCCAGCACCTCGAACCCCAGTTCGGCCAGGCAGGCCGCTGTGGTGGCGCCCAGGTAACCGGTACCGATGACGGAGACGCGCATACGGTCCGCTTCGATCACTGGTTGAGTCCTTCCTCGCTTTCGTCCGCGCCCGTATCCCATGGTTGTTCCCGCTCGTGGCGGTGAGCACCCGGGGGAGGGCGGAAAGACGGACATGAGTCGGCGTCGGGGGAGACCCGCACGCGGAGCCTCACCCTACGCTCCGGGACATGGCCCGTACCCGAACAGGGCGTGAACACATCAGGCGCTCAGGTTACCGGTGCGCACCCGGTACCGGACACAGGGCCCCGGAGCGCCTCAATCCCGGCGCCCGGACTCCCCGTCCAGCGGTGTCCACCCGCCCTCGCCCCGGGAGAACGGCGTGGTCGTCCTGGCCGGATCGCCCTCCCGCGGCTCCCAGACCTCGGTCGCGGTCCGGCGGCCGGGGACCTCGGGCACGGTGTCGCCGACCGGCGGTTCCGGCAGCTCCTCCCGGGGCCCGTGCACGCGCTCCCAGGGGGCGGCCATCATGGCGGGCCCGGCCTCCGCGGGGGAGCGCCAGCGGCCCGGCAGGGCGGCCGAGAACAGCAGCAGCGCGCCCAGCGGCAGCGCCACGGACACCCCGGGCCCGCCCGGGTACACGAAGCTCTCCGGATTGAGCCAGGACAGCGCCGACGCGAGCGACGCCGGGTGCACCGCGGGCCACAGCGCCAGTGCGGCCAGCGGCAGCCCGGCGGCCCCGGCGGTGAGCGGCGAGACCCGGGCCGCGGCCAGGTACGCGCAGGCGAAGCCGACGAGGACCAGCAGCACCGCGGCCGCGACCGCGGCGACCGACACACCGCCCTCCAGGAGCCCCGGGAGTTCGCCCGCCGACCAGGACACGGCGATCCACAGCAGGGGGGCCAGGGCGATGCCGACCAGCAGGCCGAGCAGGTGGCGGAGCACGGGAGCACCTTCCTTCGCGGGGATCACCCGCAGATGTTGTCCCGGGCGGTCGAGGTGGTCAGCGGGGCGTCCCCGGCCGAGGGGGACTCCTCCGGCTCGGGGGCCTCGACCTCCGGAGCGTTGAACGTCGTGTAGTTGAAGCCGATCACGATCTGGATCTCGCCGTCCAGGGTGGTGTCCTCCACCACCTCGGCGCCCGGGATCGTCCCGGCCACGTACTCGGCGGCCGCGGCGTCGCCGGCGCCGTGCCGGACCTGGGTGGCGGGCACGTCCCGGCTGCTCCAGTCGGAGGCGGGGTCGGGCACCTGGAACCCGGCGCCGGCCAGGGAGCCGTCCAGGGAGGCGCCCAGCCCGGGGGTGCCGGTGCCGTTGAACACCCGCACCCGGATGTCGGCCGGGACGGGCTCCGCCGCTTCCTCCTCCGGTGCGGAGGGCTCGTCGGAGGGCCCGGTGATCGGGCGGTCGGCGTTGATGTCGGCGAACAGGTCGCGGGCGGCGGGCTCGTCCCACAGCAGGGCGACGTCGCCGCGCGGGGTCCAGAAGTCCATGTCGGCGATGGGCACCTGCGCGAAGGTCACCGCCGCCATGTCCAGGTCGCGCATCTGGTAGGCGAGCTCGTTGATGGTGGAGGTGTCCAGCCCCTCGTCGACGGTCACCGACGACAGGGCGCTGTCCAGGAACGCGGTGAGCTTGCCGGGGTCGGACAGGGTCTCGCTGCTCAGCGCCTGGTCCAGCATGGCCGCCAGCACCTGCTGCTGCCGGTCGATGCGGTCCAGGTCGCCGCGCGGGGTGGCCCGGGTGCGGGCGAAGGCCAGGGCCTCGGTGCCGTCCACCCGGTGGGTGCCCGCCGCCATGTCCAGGTGGGCCTTGGGGTCGTCGATCGCCTCGGGCAGGCACACCTCGATGCCGCCCAGCGCGTCGACCACGCCGACGAACCCCGAGAAGTCGACCTCCACGTAGTGGTCGACGCGCACGTCCGTGACCGATTCCACGGTGCGCACGGCCAGCTGCGGGCCGCCGTAGGCGTAGGCGGCGTTGATCTTGTCCTCGCCCTCGCCGGGGATGTCCACCCACAGGTCGCGGGGGATGCCGACGACGGTGATCCGGTCGCGCTCGTGGTTGAGCCGGACCAGCATCATCGTGTCGGAGCGGCGCCCGGGCGTGGAGCCCACGCTCAGCGCGCTGCGGTCCTCCTCGGCCAGGGTCTCGCGGCTGTCGGAGCCGATGACCAGGAACGTCAGCCCGCCGGTCTCCTCGGGGCGGTCCCCGTCGGCCAGGCCGCCGAAGACGTCGAAGCGGTTGAGGGTGCCCGACATCCACCCGGTGATCGCCCAGGAGGTCCCCGAGGCGAGCAGGACCAGCACGGACAGGACCGACATCACGACCAGGCCCGCGCGGCGGCGGCGGACGGCGGGGGAGGGCACGGTGATCCGGCCGGACCGGGAGGAGCGCCGGTCGCCGGGCGGGATCGGCCGGGACCGCTCACGGCGGAACTCGCCGTCGCCCGGTCGATTCCGTCCCCCGTTGTCGTCGTTCATCGGTTTCCCCGTCCCGCCCCGGTCAACGGTGTCCTCAACCCTTAGGTTGTCACCCGATCCCCCGCATCGTGTGAGATGTCGATCCTCGGCGTGTTGTTCTCGGCTTGGGGCGTCCCCGTCGGGATGGGGGAGAAAAGGGGCGGGGTCTCCACTGCAGGTCGAAGACCCGGCTCTGTGGTACTTTGTCGCCGATCTGACCGGTACCCGGCGCCGCCCCGCACGGCGCGGGACTCCCCGCCACCGGTTCCCTTCCCGGACACGGACGCCTTCATGTCCGCCGTTCCCCCTGATATTCCGGAGAAACCGATGACGCATCCCCCTGTCTCCCCCAAGAACTGGCTCGTCACCGTTCTGCTGTCCTTCTTCCTGGGCTACCTCGGCGTCCACCGCTTCTACGCGGGCAAGATCGGCACGGGCGTCCTGATGCTCGTCACCTGCGGCGGCGTGGGCGTGTGGGCCCTCATCGACTTCATCATGGTGCTGCTCGGCAGGTTCCAGGACTCCGACGGCCTCCCGATCAAGAACCAGGCCTGACCCCGCCGGCCGCGCCGGGAGACCGGCGCGGCCGCCGCCCGCGGTGCAGTACCTTGGACGCGCGCGGGCGTCGATGCCCCCACGCATCCGCCGCGCAGTCCGACACGTCTCGATCTTGGGAAGTGCCCGTGTCCTGGCCGCCGGTCTCCGTCGTCATGCCCGTCCTCAACGAAGAGCGCCACCTCGCCGCCGCGGTGGAGCACGTCCTCGCCCAGGAGTACCCGGGCGAGCTGGAGGTCGTGCTCGGCGTGGGGCCCTCCGAGGACCGCACCCGCGAGGTCGCCGACGGCCTGGCCGCCGCCGACCCCCGGGTCAAGGTGGTGGACAACCCCACCGGCAGGACCCCCTCGGGCCTGAACGCCGCCATCGGCGCCTCCTCCCACGACATCGTGGCCCGCATCGACGGCCACGCGATGATGCCCTCCGACTACCTCCGCGTGGCCGTGGAGACCCTGGAGGAGACCGGGGCCGACAACGTCGGCGGCATCATGGCCGCCGAGGGCACCACCCCCTGGGAGAAGGCGGTCGCCGCCGCCATGACCTCCAAGGTCGGCGTGGGCAACGCCCGCTTCCACACCGGCGGCGAGGGCGGCCCGGCCGACACGGTCTACCTGGGCGTCTTCCGGCGCTCGGCGCTGGAGCGCGTGGGCGGCTACGACGAGGCCTTCCTGCGCGCCCAGGACTGGGAGATGAACCACCGCATCCGCGAGAGCGGCGGCGTGGTGTGGTTCCAGCCGCGCATGCGCGTCTCCTACCGCCCGCGGCGCAACGTCAGGCTGCTGGCCAAGCAGTACTTCCACTACGGCCGCTGGCGGCGCGTGGTGGCCCGCCAGCACAGGGGCACCATCAACCTGCGCTACCTGGCGCCGCCCGTCGCCCTGGCCGGGGTGGTCCTGGGCCTGCTCGGCGGCCTCCTGTGGTGGCCGCTGTGGCTGGTGCCCGCCGCCTACCTGGCCCTCGTGGTCGCCGCGTCGCTGCCGCTGGGTCGCGGCCTGCCCGCCGCCTCGCTGCCGCTCATCCCGGTCGCCCTGGCCACCATGCACATGTCGTGGGGCGCGGGCTTCATCACCAGCCCACCCGGTCTGGGCTCGGACTCCCGTACCGCACGGGCCTCCCGGGGCGCCCAGGCCTCCTGAACCGGGCCCGGTTCCGGCATGATGTCCCCATGGACGAATTGCGCGGAGACCAAGCGGATTGGGGCTTCGACGGGGAGACCGTCGACATCGTCTACAAGAAGTCCTGGACCGGCAGCGCGCTCCTGAAGGAGCTCGGCCGCCTGAGCGTCCCGGTGGGGGCGATCGCCGGGGTCGAGTTCACGCCGGGCGGCGGCCGCCGCAAGGGGTGGCTGCTCCGGCTCTCGCTGCGCGAGCGCATGGACCCCTACGCCGCCGTCGGCGCCATGCTCCGGGACGACCTCCAGCCCTTCCGGCTCACCGGTCCCGCCAAGACCGAGCTGGTCGCCGAGTACCTCGCCGACCAGATCCGGTTCGCCGCCGAGCAGACCGAGGGCGACCCGGCCCCGGAGACCGTGACCCGGCTGGTCCCCGCCGTCCCCCTGCACATCAAGACGCGGGAGGGCACCGCCACCCTGGACGGCTCCACCCTGCGCCTGGTGTGGTCCGGCGACTACGCGAGCGCGGCCAAGCGCCGCGCGGGCCGCCGCGAGTACGACCTGTCGGAGATCTCCAGCGTGGACTGGGGGCCGCCGGACGGCTGGGGGTGGGGCTTCCTGCGCGTGGTCCCCGCAGGCGAGCCGACACGGGACGGCCGGCCCAAACACGACCTCGGCATGCTGCGCTCGGCCGACGACGGCGGCGAGATCTACAAGGTGTTCCTCATGGCCGCCACGGTCACCGCGCACGTGTGGGCCCGGGGCGGCCCGGCCCCGGCGGGCCCCGGCGGCCGCTGGCGGGAGATCGCCCGCGGCACCGTCCGCGCGCTGACCGGGGCGCCCGCGCTCCTCGGCGCCGACACCGGCCGGGACGCTCAGCCGGACCCGGACCCGGACGCGCGGGCGGAGGAGGCCCCGGACGGGGCCGAGGGGGAGCGCGGCCCCGACACCGCGTGGATCTTCGCCCAGATCGAGCGGCTGGGGGAGCTGCACGCCAAGGGACTGCTCACCGACGAGGAGTTCGCCGCCAAGAAGGCCGAGCTCCTCGACCGGATCTGACCCCGGCCGGCCCCGGCCGGCGCCTCAGGCCGCGCCGTTGAGCTCCGCCTCGCGCAGCGCGGCCACCGCGCCGGGCACGTCGTCCACCACCACCGCGTCCATCCCGGCGGCCGCGAACATCGCCGCGTCCTCCGGGGCCGGGCACCAGGAGGCCACCTCCAGGCCCGCCTGGTGGGCCAGGTCCACGGTGTACTCCACCGAACGCCGACCGGGCAGCGGGCCGTCGTCGGTGAGGCCGAACGACCGCACGTCCACGGCCACGATCGGGCAGCCCAGCCCCACCGCGCCCGCGACCGCCTGGTCCAGCGGGTTGCGCACGAACGGCATCCACGCCGTGGGCACCTCCGGGGCGCCCTCGTGGACGGCCAGCAGCACACCGGGGTCGAACGAGCACACGAACACCCGGCGGCGCTCGGCCTCCCGCCGCAGGTACGGCATCAGCAGCGAGGCGGTCCTGCGGGCGGGGGCGTCCACGGCGTCCTCCATCACCGTCTTGACGTCCACGTCCAGGCCCACCTGCGGGGGGATGGCGGCCAGGCCCTCCTCCAGGCCCACCAGCCCGGCCCGGGCGCACTCGGCCGCGGTCAGGTCCACCACCGCGCGCCCGTCGTCCAGCGCCGCGTTGTGGTAGAGCACCAGCTCGTCGTCGGCGGTGCGCCGCACGTCGATCTCGATCCAGTCGGCCCCGGCCGCGACCGCGGCGCTGAAGGACTCCGGTGTGTTCTCGCGGGCCTGGTCGACCACTCCGCGGCCCACGCCGCGGTGGCCGATGACCTCCGTCGTCCCGCCGAAGACCCCGCTCACGGCGCCGCCTCGCGCAGGGGGGCGTCCCCCCGGGACCGGCGCAGCAGCGCTTCGGCCACCTCCACGTCGCCGGGGTTGGTCACCTTGATGTTCGTCTCTTCGCCCGGCACGATCCGGACCTCCTTCTCGGGCAGGTAGCGGAGCACGACCCCGCAGTCGTCGGTGGCGACCAGGCCGGGGTCGGCGGTCGCCAGGGCGTAGGCGCGGCGCACCGTCCCCAGCCGGAAGCCCTGCGGGGTCTGCATGCGGCGCAGCGAGGAGCGCGCGGGGACCTCGGCGACCGCCTCGCCGCCGGGGCCCTCGACCACGCGCACCACCGTGTCCGCGCTGGGCACCGCCACGCCCACGGCGTCCGCCCGGGCCAGAGCGGCCACGCAGGCGGAGACGGTCGCGGGGGAGACCAGCGGCCGGGCGGCGTCGTGCAGCAGCACGAGGTCGTCGTCGGCGGCGCCGGACACCGCGGCCAGGGCCGCCACGGAGGTGTCGGTGCGGGTCGCGCCGCCCGGCAGTACCCGGGACAGCTTGGCGAACCCGGCGTCGGCCAGCAGCTTCTCCGCCCGGGGAACGTACTCGTCCACCATGAGCACGATGATCTCGTCCACGTCGGGGCACTCCTCGAACGCGGACACGGCGTGTTCCAGGATCGTCCGGCCGGCCAGCGGCAGGAACTGCTTGGGGGTGTCCGCGCCCATGCGCGCCCCGACCCCGCCGGCCAGGACCGCCGCGATCACCCGCGGGCGCCCGGCGCCGTCCACCTCGTCCACCGATCTCCTCCTCATGGCGGTCTCCCCGACGGCGGCGAACCGGCGGGGCCCGTACGCGGAACGGAGGGTGACGCGGCGCGGACGCGACGGTTCCGGCTCCCGGCGGGGACACCCGCGGCCGCGGCGGCCCGGATGTTGCGCGCGTGTTTCCGTTCCCTACGAGCCGAGGCTAGTCGACCGGCCCCGGGCACGCATGGTCACGGTCCGGACACGGATGTGCGGCAGGTTGGTGGGCGCGCCCCGTCCGTCGCAGCGGTAATCTATGCACGCCTGTTCAATGTGCCCGGTCCGACCGCGACCCACAGCGGTCGTCGAGCCGGGCGCGGTCCGTGACAATCCCCCGGTCGCCCGGACACGTCCCCCCGTTTCCCCGGTCGTCGTCCGACCGGGGCCGTGGACCGCGCGTGTCGACCGGTGCGCGCAGGCACGAGAACCCACCTGTCCGGTGGCGCGAGCGTGGACCGGACGGCAATTCTTTCGATCCTTGGAGGTGGCGGTGGCGTCAAGGGCGCTGGCCGTCTGGGAGCACCGGAAGGTCGTCGGCCTCCTGGTCCGACGCGACCTGAAGGTCAAGTACCAGCAGTCGATTCTCGGATACGCCTGGACGATGTTGGAGCCGCTGGCTCTGACCCTGGTCTACTTCTTCGTCTTCGGGGTCATCCTGGGGGCCGACCGCGGCATGCCCGCGAACGCGATGGAGTACGGCGGTTTCCTGCTCTTCCTGGTGGCCGGGATCCTGCCGTGGAACACCTTCGGCGCGATCCTCAGCGAGGCCCCGCGCGCGATGATCACGCACTCCAAGCTGATCACCACGATGAAGGTGCCCCGGGAGATCTTCCCCACGGCCACGGTGGGCACCAAGTTCATCGAGTACCTGCTCACCTGGCCGGTGCTGATCCTCTTCGTGATCTTCCTGGGCGGCCGCCCCTCCTGGGAGGGCGTGCTGGTCTGGCTGCCGCTGGCCATCCTGCTCCAGTTCACCATCGGCCTGGGCCTGACCCTGCTGCTGTCCTCGATCAACGTGCTGGTGCGCGACGTCGAGCGACTCGTGCGCATCGCCTCCCGCATCCTGTTCTACGGATCGGCGATCCTGTACCCGGCGTCCATGGTCCTGGAGTCGGCCCGGGTGCCGGAGTGGCTCAAGGTCGCCTACCAGTTGAACCCGCTGCTGGGTATCTTCGAAATGCACCGCGCGGTGTGGTTCGCCGGGTTCGAGGAGCTGACCCCGGGGCCGATCGCGATCACCTCTGCGGTCGTCGGTTCGCTGCTGATGCTGGTCATCGGATACTGGACGTTCCGCCGCCTGGAGATGTCCGTCCTGAAGGAGTTGTGATGGCCCAGACCGACTACGGCACCGACCTGGCGAGCGGCCCGGTCATCGAGGCCAAGGGCCTCGGTGTCAAGTTCGCGGTCAACCGCCGTCGCAAGCGCAGCCTGCGCGAGATGTTCATCCACGGCACCAAGCGCGACCCCAACGCCGAGGGGGACGAGTTCTGGCCGCTGCGCGACGTGTCCTTCGAGGTCGCCCGCGGCGACTGCGTCGGCATCGTCGGCAAGAACGGCACCGGCAAGTCCACCCTGCTCAAGATGATCGCCGGGGTGCTCATCCCCGACGAGGGCGAGGTGCACGTGCGGGGCAAGGTCGCGCCGCTGCTGGAGCTGCGCGCGGGCTTCAACGACAACCTCACCGGCCGCGAGAACGTGTACCTGGTGGGCTCGCTGCACGGGATGACCGAGAAGCAGATCGACGAGCGCTTCGAGGAGATCATCGACTTCGCCGAGATCAAGCAGAAGTTCGTGGACACCCCGGTGCGCCACTACTCCAGCGGCATGAAGGTGCGGCTGGGCTTCGCCCTGATCTCCCAGCTGGAGCACCCGATCATGCTGGTCGACGAGGTGCTGGCGGTGGGCGACAAGGCCTTCAAGCGCAAGTGCTACGAGGCCATCGAGCGGATGCTGGCCAACCACCGGACCATGGTGCTGGTCTCCCACAACGAGGGCGACCTGCGCCGGTTCTGCAACCGCGGCCTGTACATCAAGGGCGGGGCGCTGGCGCTGGACACCGACATCGACGCCGCGCTGGCCGCCTACAACGAGGACACCAAGGCCGAGATCGCCAAGCGCAAGCAGGCCGAGGAGGCCAAGAAGAAGCGCGCGGAGGAGGCCGAGAAGAAGGCCGGCGGCGACAAGGACGGCGGCCAGGCCGCCTGACCCCCGCCGCGCCCCGAGGGCGCCCCAGGGGGCTCTCAGGGCCCGCAGAGGACACACGGTGCGCACTGCCGGAGGATTCCGGCGGTGCGCACTTTGTCATCTGACCCGACCGAAATGGCGCCACGCCGCTCTGAACAGGCCAAACGGACACCTGTGGCGTGTCAGTGATTGATTGACCACAGAGCGTGGGTGACGGTTGCTCTCACCGAGAACTCGAGAGGGACACGCCCATGGCCAACGGCACCGTGGCGCGCTCGACCGCGCGCCTCCTCGAACGCAGGCACGTCACCCGGGCGGGGATGAGCCGGATCGCCGTGATGGTCTCCGTCGGCGCCGCCGTCTGGTTCACCCGCCCGGACACCGTCGGCGGGCTGGCCGGATCGGCCTTCCTGGTGGCGGTGCTGTTCTGCGACTCCGTCCGCGAGCGCATGCGCGCCGGGCGCTACGACGCCCTCACCCTGTGGCTGTCCGCCATGCTCTCCCAGCTGCGCGAGTACATCGTCTACCTGGGCCTGGCCGTGGGCGCGGTGCTGGCCGGGGCCGGCGGGGCCTGGGGGTGGGCCGCCGGGGCCCTGGTGGCCCTGGCGCTGCGCGACGCGCTCCTGGTGGCCCGGGAGGCGCCGCCCGCGCCCCCGGTGCCGTCCCGGCGCGGCCGGGGCGCGGGGAAGGCGGCCGGGGAGGCGGCGGTGGCGCCCGCGGCGGCCGGACTCGTCCCGCGCCCGGCCACCGGGGGCCACGACCGGGACGGGGCCGCCGTGCCGTCCGGCCACCGGACCGCACGGCCGGGCCCCCGGCCCGCGGCCGGGGCGGCCCCCGGGGACGCCCCGCGGCCCCGCCCCGCCGCGTCAGCGGGGCAGGGGGCGCGGCGGCGGGCGCCCGCCGCCGACCTCGCCCGGCGGCTGCTCGCCTTCCCCCAGCCGGTCCGCTTCCTGGCGATCGCCGTCACGGCCACGCTGTGGGACCCGCGGATCTCCTTCGTCACCCTCATCGTCGGCTGCGCCATCGCCATCACCACGGCGCTCGTCGACCCCGCGGCGGCCCACGGGGGGCGGCGGTGAACGGGGCGCAGGGGGCCGCGCGCACCGCCGGGACCGTCCCGGACCTACGCGCGCTCCGTGATGACGGTCACTTCTGCCGTCTGGCGGGGCGCGTCGCCCCGGGCCTGGTTCCGCCGCTCCCGACCGCGGCGGCGGCCGCGATGGTCGTCCTCGTCCTCCTGGCGGCGGACCGCGGGCTTCCGGCAGGCATTACCCTGTTCGCACCGGTCGCTGCCCTGCTACTGTCCGGAACGGCCTCGGGCCACCCCCACGACGGACGGTTCGACCGACTCGTTCCGCCCGTTCTGCGCGTCATGGAGTACGCGTACCTGATGGTCGTGGGGCTCGCGTCCGGTGTACCCGGTCCCCTGGTGTTCGTACTCTTGATGACGGTCGCCTGTCACCACCGCGACGACGCCGTCCGCCCCCCGGTCGGTGTGGCGAGGTCGCCGCGGACGCGCGCGGCCGCCCTCGGCTGGGACGGGCGCATGCTCGTCGTCGCCGCGGGGAGCGCGCTGCACGTGCCCGTTCCGGTCTACGGCATACTCGCCGGATACCTGGCGGTGCTGCTCGTCACCGAGGCGGTGCGCACCTGGAGCGCCACGCCGGTGGCCGACGTGCTCCCGGCCGGCACCGTCCCCGAGGACGGCGCCGGGCCCGGACACCCCCGGCCCGGGTACGGCCAGGAGGGCGACCCTGCACCGGTCGCCGAAACGTTCGGGGAGGCGTAGGACCTCCCCGCTAAGGAGGAACACGCCCGCATGCTCGGAATGGTTCTCGCCGCAGGCGCGGGGCGGCGTCTGCGCCCCTACACCGACACGCTGCCCAAGGCCCTGGTGCCCGTCGACGGTGAGACGACCATCATGGACATCTCGCTGCGCAACCTGGCCGCGGCCGGCCTGACCGACGTGGTCGTCGTCGTGGGCTACCGCGCCGAGGCCGTGGAGGCCCGCAAGGAGGCGCTCGAGGAGCGCCACGGCGTGAAGCTCACCCTCAGCTACAACGACAAGGCCGAGGAGTGGAACAACGCCTACTCCCTGTGGACCGCGCGCGAGTTCTTCTCCGAGGGCGTCCTCCTCGTCAACGGCGACACCGTGCACCCGGTGAGCGTCGAGGAAACGCTACTCGCCGCCAGGGGTCCGGAACTCCTCCTCGCGGTGGACAACGTGAAAAGCCTCGCCGACGAGGAGATGAAGGTGACCCTCGACGACGACGGCCACCTCGCCACCATCACCAAGCTCATGGACCCGGCCACCGCCGCCGGCGAGTACATCGGCGCCACCCTCTTCGAGGGCTCCCTGGACGCCCGCCTCGCCGACGCCCTCAAGGCCACCTGGGAGCGGGACCCGCAGCTCTACTACGAGGACGGCTACCAGGAGCTCGTCCGCCGCGGCGAGAAGGTCTCGGTCGCCCCCATCGGTCAGGTGGAGTGGGTCGAGGTCGACAACCACGACGACCTGGCCAAGGCTCGGGAGATCGCGTGCCGCTACTAGCCCGAATGCTGCCCTCGCCGGTGGCCATCGACGTCCGGCGCGGGGCCATCGCCTCGCTCGGCTCGGTGCTCGCCGACCGGCGCATCGCCACCGAGGGCCGGATCGCCGTCGCGGTCGGCCCCGGCCAGGGCGAGCAGATCGCCGCCGACCTCGACCTGCCGCACTGCGAGGTGTTCCGGGTCGAGGAGGGCACCGTCGACGCCGCCAACGAGCTGGGCAGGAAGCTCCGCTCGGGCGCCTACGAGGCGGTCGCCGGGATCGGCGGCGGCAAGACCATCGACGTCACCAAGTTCGCCGCCACCATGGCCGGCATCCCGATGGTGGCGGTCGCCACCAACCTGGCGCACGACGGCATCGCCTCCCCGGTCAGCTCCCTGGAGCACGAGGGCGGCAAGCCCTCCATCGGGGTCACCATGCCCATCGCCGTGGTCATCGACGTGGACTACGTCCGGGCCGCGCCCTCCCACCTGGTGCGCTCGGGCATCGGCGACGTGGTCAGCAACATCTCGGCCATCGAGGACTGGGAGCTGTCCGGGCGGATCAACGGCGAGCCGGTCGACGGCATGGCCGTCACCTTCGCCCGGGTCGCGGCCGAGGCGGTCCTGCACCGGCCCGACTCGATCGAGTCCGACGCCTTCCTCACGGTCCTGGCCGAGGGCCTGGTCCTGTCCGGGATGGCCATGTCGGTCGCCGGGTCCAGCCGGCCCGCCAGCGGCGCCTGCCACGAGATCCTGCACGCCGTCACCCAGCTCCACCCGGGCAAGGGCAACCACGGCGAGCTCGCCGGCCTGGGCGCGCTGTACGCGTCCTTCCTGCGGGTCCGCCACCTGGGCTGGTCCGAGGCGCGGATGGGCGAGATCCGGGACTGCCTGGTCCGCCACGGGCTGCCCGTGGTGCCCTCCGACGTCGGCCTGGACGATGAGGCGTTCGCGCGGGCCGTGGTGCACGCGCCGGACACCCGTCCCGGCCGGTTCACCATCCTGGAGCACCTCGGCCTGTCCGAGAGCGAGATCGGACGGAGCGTCGCGGACTATGTCAAGACCGTCGGTCGCTGAGGTCCGCGCGGGCGGCCAGCCCGCGGGGATCAAGGAGCGCACGAACGAGGAGCACTGGGCGGGCCGCCTCTACATGAGGGACCTCTCGCCCTACGTCAGCACCTTCTTCGTCCGGCTGGGCGTGCCGCCGAACCCCATCACCTACCTGATGATGGCGTTCGGCGTCCTGGCCGGCGTGGTGGTCGCCTTCGGCGGGCTGTGGTCGGCCCTGGCGGCCGCCCTGCTGATCCAGGTCTACCTGCTGCTGGACTGCTCCGACGGCGAGGTCGCCCGGTACACCGGCCGCACCAGCGTCACCGGAATCTACCTGGACCGGATCGGGCACTACGTGGCCGAGATCGCCCTGCTCATCGGCCTGGGCGTGCGCGCCCAGGGCGGGCTGGAGCCGGGCGGCTGGGTGATCCTGGGCATGGTCGGCGCGATCGGCGTGGCCCTCATCAAGGCCGAGACCGACAACGTCGTGGTGGCCCGCGCCAAGGCGGGGCTGCCCGAGAAGGTGACCGACGAGGCGATGCGCCCGCGCTCGTCCGGGCTGAGCCTGGCCCGGCGGCTGGCCTCCGCCCTCAAGGTGCACCGGCTGATCCAGGCCGTCGAGCTGTCCCTGATCGTCGTGGTGGCCGCGGTGGTGGACCTGTTCCTGGGCGACCTGCTCGCCACCCGGGTCCTCGTCGCCGCCTGCGCGGCGGTGGCGGCGCTGATGAGCGTCGCGCACTTCGTGAGCGTGGTGGCCTCGCGCCGCCTCGAATAACGCGTCGGTGACGTTCGCGTCACATACGGGGCCGCGGCCCATACCCCGCCCGCGGCCCCGTACACCGGCCTTTTATTCTTTCGTTAGCCTGTTCCTGCGAATGTCGGTCTTCGTCAACCTGCAAGAAGCCTGTCGTCCACAGATACGGTCCCGAACATGACCACACCCGTGATTCCGCCCCGGACCGAGGGGTCCGTGACGGAGGTCTCCCCAGGGCCCAGAGCCGAACGGAGCCGTCCCCAGGTGTCCGGTGCCAGCAAGCCCACCCTCTCCTGCGTTCTGCTCACCATGGGCAACCGCCCGGCCGAGCTGCGCCGCGCCATCACCAGCGTGTTCGAGCAGGAGGGCGCCGACGTCGAGGTCGTCGTCGTGGGCAACGGCGCCGACCTGCCCGAGCTGCCCGAAGGCGTGGTCACCGTCCGCCTGCCGGAGAACGTGGGCATCCCCGAGGGCCGCAACCACGGGGTGCGCGCCACGAAGGGCGACGTGATCCTCTTCCTGGACGACGACGGCTGGTACCGCTCCACCGACCTGGCCCGGCACGTGCGCGAGCGGTTCGCCGCCGAGCCGTCCCTGGGCGCCCTGTCCTTCCGCATCGCCGACCCGGACGGCGGCCCCGACCAGCGCCGCCACGTGCCGCGGCTGCGGGTGGGCGACTCCCGCCGCTCCAGCGTGGTCACCACGTTCCTGGGCGGTGCCAGCGCGGTCCGCCGCACCGCGTTCGAGGCGGGCGGCGGCCTGCCGGGCGACTTCTTCTACGCCCACGAGGAGACCGACCTCGCCTGGCGGATCATGGACGCCGGGTACACCATCGAGTACGACGCCGACGCGGTCATGTACCACCCGGCGGTCGCCCCGACCCGGCACGAGAACTTCTACCGGCTCAACGCCCGCAACCGGGTGTGGCTGGCCCGCCGCAACCTGCCCTGGCCGCTGGCCTTCGCCTACCTGGGCACCTGGGTGGCCCTGACCGTGCTCCGCGAGCGCGACCGCGCCTCCCTCAAGGCCTGGTTCGCCGGCTTCCGAGAGGGCTGGCGCGAGGACGCCGGCCCGCGCACCCCGATCCGCTGGTCGACCGCCTGGCGCATGACCCGCGCCGGCCGCCCCCCGATCATCTGAGCCGGGCGTGCCATGATGGGCGTTCCCGCCCCGTGAGCCTCGGGGCCGTACCCCCTGGGAGGCAGAGTGGGTTCCAGCCTGCTCGGACTCATCATCCTGGCCGTGGTCGCCCTGGGCGGCCTCGCGCTGGTCGGCGGACTGGTCTTCTTCGTCGTCCGGGCGGCCAGGCCCAAGGCGCCACCTGCGCGGCAGTACCATCCGGGCGCCCCGCAGCAGCCCCACCCGGGGCAGGGCGGGCCGCAGTACCCGCAGGGCCCGCCCGGACAGGGGTGGGGGCCGCCGCCGGGCGGCCCCGGACCGCGCTGAACACGACGACGGGCCCCTCGCGGTGCGAGGGGCCCGTGCCGTTCCCTCCCCGGCCGGGTGGCGGTCCGGTCGGAGGCGGGGATCAGACCTCGGTGACGACGGCGTCCCGCTCCAGGCGCGGCAGGCGGTCGAACCAGGCGTCCGGCCCGGGGCGGCCGATGTTCATCACCACGACCGGGCGCAGCGGCGAGTCCTCGCCGAAGAACTCCCTGCGCACGCCCTCGGCGTCGAAGCCGGTCATCGGCCCGGCGGCCAGCCCGGCCGCGCGCACGCCGATGATCAGGTAGGCGATCTGCAGGAACGCGTTCTTGACGGCCATGTCCTCGCGGGCCCCGACCGGCATCTGCGCGAAGTTCTCGCGGGCGTCGGGGGCGACCGGGAAGGTCGTCGGGAAGTTCTCGTGGAAGTCGGTGTCCGCGGACAGGATGAGCGTCAGCGGGGCCGCCGCGGTCTTGGGCGCGTTGTTGCCCGCCATGTGCGGGACCAGGCGCTCGCGGGCCTGCTCGGAGCGGACCGCGGTCACGCGCAGGGACTGCAGGTTCATCGCGGTGGGGCCGTACTTGACCAGTTCGTAGATCTCTCCGAGCTGCTCCTCCGTCACCGGCTCGGCGGTGAAGGAGTTGGCGGTGCGGGCGGCCCGGAACAGCAGGTCCTGGGCGTCCTTGTCGAGCAGCAACTGGGTCATGGTCGTACCTCGGTCGTTCGTGGGGTGTGACCGGCGGAAACGTGCGCCGGTCGGTACACCCGCACCCAACCTGCTTGACCAGGAAGATATTTCCTAGGCCAGGTAAGTGTGGTCGCCCTCACTCGCCGGAGCCCGCTCGTCACTGCGCTGGCGGGGTATCCGCGGTGTCGGACCGCCCGCCTCGTCCACCCACTCCTCGAGCTGCTTGACGAACGCCCGGGCCTGGACCGGCCAGTGGTACGAGGTCTGCGCGATGCGGTGGCCGGTCCGCGCCAGCCGGCCGCGCAGGCCCTCCTCCGCGCGCAGGCGCAGCACCGCGTCGGCCGCCGCGGCCGGGTCCTGGAACGGCACCACCAGGCCCGCCGGCCCCTCGGGCCGCTCGGTCACCAGCCGGACCGCCACCGGGCTCGGCGAGGTGACCACCGGCAGCCCGTGCGCCATGTACTCCACGACCTTGGTCGGCATCGAGTGCCGGTAGTTGGGGGTGTCGTGCAGCAGGCTGATGCCCGCCATCGCCCCCGCGCACATCCGCAGCGCCCGGTCGTTGGGCACGAACCCGTACCAGGTCAGCGCGTCCTCCTGCTGCGCCTCGCGCAGCAGCGGCCGCACGCCCGCGTCGGCGCCGCCGATGATCTCCAGGCGGACCCCGTGCGGCTGGAGCAGGCGCCCCAGCTCGACCATCTCCCGGGCGCCCCGGGCCAGGGACACGTGCCCCAGGTAGACGACCCGGTCGTCGCCCGGAAGGCGGGTCGGGGAGTCGGGGACGTCGGTGGTGTTGGGCACCACCGGGTGCGGCCGCCGGAACCGGTCCCGGTACCCCTCCTCGGCGAGCAGCAGCTTCATCCGCCGCTCCGCCCGCCGCTCGAAGGAGCGCACCAGCATCCCCAGCGGGCGGCGCGCCGGCCGGGGCACCCACGGCTTGGTGAGGACCGCCGCGGCGGTGTCCTCGTGCACGTCCCACACCGTCACCGGGCGCTCGGCCGGCAGCGCCAGCAACAGCTCGGGGTCGTGGAAGAGCAGCAGGTCGGCCTTGGGCGCGTGCTCGGCCAGCACCGCCCGGGCGGCGCGCAGGGCGGACAGCCGCTCGCGCCCGGAGGCGCGCGGGACGTCCACGGAGCGCAGCTCGCTCCACGGGGTCACGCCGCACTCGCGGAACGGCGCGACGTAGGTCACCGTGTGTCCTGCGTCCAGCAGGGCGCGGATCTGCCGGTGCAGGATCCGGGCGTCCTCCGGGTGGTGGACCACTGTGGCCACAAGCGCGTGCATCACATCACCTACCTGTGTCGCCGGTAAGGCGCATCTGAGAAGATGATCCGCTTTTGGGCAGCGGTACCGGCTGTGCGACACGGTATTCATCTGCGGAAACACGCAAAGGTCGGCGGGGTGGACGCCCGGGGGGCAACCGGTGAACCTTGGTGCGACGGCGAGTGAACACACGAGGGCACGCCGTCGGACACCGGGTGTCCGGGACGGCGCGCCCCCGTTCTGTGGGCCCGTGAACGGGCTCTCGGGCGTGTTCGGTGGATGCTTCCGTGCGGCTCGGCGCTCGCGCCGGGTGCCGGGAGCGGTCGTCGGGCGCTCTCTCGCAGACCGCCCGGCGGCCGCGACCCGGAATGATCCGCCGAACAGCCCTAGAGCACCTGGATGCCCTCGCGCTGGACGTAGCGGCGGGCCTGCGCGGGCACCACCGTCGGGTCCTCGTCCTTCGGGGCGCGGCGCAGCACGCCGCGGGTGTCCAGCAGCAGCCGCGCGTACTCCTCCAGCAGCTTGGGCCGGTACTCGCTGTGGTCGGTGAGCAGGATCACCAGGTCGGCCTCGGCCAGCGCCCGGTCCAGGTCGGTGGACCGCTCGATGTCCTGACCGTCCACCTGCCAGGACTCCACGTGCGGGTCGTGGTAGGTGAGGGTCGCGCCCTTGGCGAGCAGCTTGCGCGCCACCGGGCGGGCCGGCGACTCGCGCTGGTCGGCGATGTCGGCCTTGTAGGTCACGCCGAGGAGCAGCACCTTGGACCGCGACAGCGCCAGCCCGGACTCGTTGAGCAGCTCCTGGGCGCGCTGGATGACGTAGGACGGCATCCGGCTGTTGATCTCCTGGGCCAGCTCCACGAACCGGAACGGGTAGCCCAGGGTCTTGACCTTGTACGACAGGTAGTTCGGGTCGATCGGGATGCAGTGCCCGCCCACGCCCGGACCCGGGTAGAAGGCCTGGAAGCCGAACGGCTTGGTGGCCGCCGCCGCGATCGAGTCCCACAGGTCGACGCCCAGCTCCTGGCAGAAGATGGCCATCTCGTTGACCAGGGCGATGTTGACGTGCCGGTAGGTGTTCTCCAGCAGCTTGGCCATCTCGGCCTCGCGGGTGCCCCGCGCCCGGACCACGGTGTTCACGAACCGGCCGTAGAACGCGGCCGCCGCCTCCCCGCACTCGGGCGTGAGCCCGCCCACGACCTTGGGGGTGTTGGCCACGCCGAAGGTCGGGTTGCCCGGGTCGATCCGCTCCGGCGAGAACGCCAGGTGGAAGTCGGCGCCCGCGACCAGCCCGGACTCCTCCAGGATGGGGCGCACGACCTCCTCGGTGGTGCCCGGGTAGGTGGTCGACTCCAGGATCACCAGGGTGCCGGGGCTCAGGTGCGCGGCGATCGACTTGGCCGCGGAGGTGACCGCGCCCAGGTCGGGGCCGCCCTCCGGCGACAGCGGGGTCGGCACGCAGATGACGATGGTGCGGGCGGTGGCCAGGACCGACGGGTCGGTGCTCGCCGTGAACCCGCGGTCCAGCATGGCGCGCACGTCCTCTTCGGACAGGTCGTCCACGTGCGACACGCCGCTGTTGAGGCCGCGGACGACGCGCTCGTTCACGTCGAGTCCGGTGACCTTGAGACCGGCGGAGCAGGCTTCGGCGGCCAAGGGCAGACCGACGTAACCGAGACCGATGATGACAAGGTCGCCGGTCACCGCGGACTGCTCGGCTGCAAGGGCTGGGTTGGAGGCTGCGGCATCCACTTCGTGGTCACACTCGCATTCGTTTCGTGAACGGGCGCACTTCATCGAGGACAGCCGGGAACGTCACTGCAAGCGGGACGTTCGAGTGTAGATAGCCGTTGTCCACGATCACGGGATCTGGCCTGGTTCGGACATTCTCCGGATAAGGGCCCGGTACGCGTGGTTGTAGCGGTATACGGCCCCGGTCCATGTTCGGTTCGCCCCGATAAGGCTGCGACCTGCGAGACCGTAGGCCTCTCGCCTTTCCCGACTGTAAGCGAGTTTTGTCAGGACATCAGCGAGACCTGCCGATTCGCCCGGAGGAATTAACTCACCGGTCACCCCAGGTTCCACGATCTCTCGCAGAGCCGGAAGATCACTGGCCACAACCGGCAATCTTCCGGCCATGGCCTCCACGGGTTTGAGCGGTGTCACCACCCGGCACACGCGGTCGTCGCGCCGCGGCACGGCGAACACGTCCATCGCGGCGTGGTGCTCGCGTACCCGGTCCGCGGGGACCCGGCCGGGGAAGTGGGCGGCGCCGGCCAGCCCCAGCTCCTCGGCGCGGGCGCGCAGCGCCGCCAGCTCGGGGCCGTCGCCGACGATCAGGGCGTGCGCCCGCTCGCCGGCCCCGCGCATCCGCGCCACGGCCTCCAGCAGGGTGTCCAGGCCCTCGTAGCCGTAGCAGCTGGTGGTGGTGCCGACCACGAACTCCTCGGGGCCGATGCTCCATTCCGCCCGCACCGCCGTGCCCGGCGGCAGCGGCTCCAGGAACGACTCGTCCACCGCGTTGGGCACCACGAGCAGCCGCTCGGGCGGCACCCCGCGCGCCTCGATGTCGGCGCGCATCGCCTCGCCCAGCGTTACCACCAGGTCGGCGGCGAGCATGCACTCGGTCTCCTGCGCCCGCTCGTGGCGGTAGAAGGCGTCGTCCACGCTCCGCGAGGGGTCGCGGGACAGCCACGACTCCTCCAGGAAGCCCCGCACCTCGTACACCACGGGCAGGCCGAACCGCTGCCCCAGGGCCAGCGCCAGCCGGGCGTTGCGGTGGTTGCTGGCGGCGTGCAGCACGTCCGGCCGCACCTTCTCCACCAGCTCGGACGCCAGCTTCAGCCCGGACGCCAGCTCCTGCCCGGGGTCGGCCGGAGCGGTCCACGGCAGCAGCCGGTGGTAGGAGATCCCGTCCACACGCACCAGCGTGCGCGCGTCCCTGCTCCCCTTGTCCAGGGGGTGCCCGACCCGGCTCACCACGTGCACGTCCATGCCCGCCTCGCGCTGGGCGACGGCGATGCGGTGGGTGCGCTGGGTGTACCCGGCGTTGGTGTGCGGCAGTGCGTTGGTGACCAGATGCAGCACCCGCACACCCGACCCGTCCACCGGGCCCTCCGGAGGCGATGCGAGACGTTCACCTGCGGGGCTTTCCGGTCGCCGAGCGTTCACCGTGTCTTCGGGCCGCGTTGGGGCATCGCGGGTTAACGTGATCCCGTGGTGGACGGGCGACGGGGACGGGGACGCGGCGACGGCCCGCCCCGTGGCCAGGTCCGTCCGGTGGACGGCCCGGTCGCGGACCGGACCCGGAGGAAGGCGTTCGAGCAGTTCGCGCGCCGTCCGGGTGTCCCCGGCGGCCAGGCAGGCCGCCACCAGGCGCCCCACCCTGCGGGGCCCGGCACCGGACGCGGCGGCGAGCACCGCCTCGCGCGCCTCGGCCCGGCGCCCCTCGTCCCACAGGGCGTAGGCGCGGGCCTGACCGCCCACCCGGGCGGCCGCGCCGCGCGCCGCGCGCCGGGCCGGCCCCGGCATCAGCCGCAGCGCGAGCAGCGGCGTCCGGGCGGGGTCGGAGCGCAGGTGGCGCCAGGCCGTCGACGCGGTGAACGTCACCGCCCGCAGCCTGCGGGTCCGGGGACGGGGCGCTTCGGAAACAGGGATGTCATGCACGGTCAGTCACCCAACCACGCGGATGTGGCCGGATGGTGACACCACGGCGACACGGACGGGACGTCCCGGCGAGGAACGCCCCACCGGACCGCCACGGCCCCACCGGAACCGGTGGGGCCGAACGACGAACAGAAGGAGACCAGAGAGCCGTGGCAGCGAGCGCCCCCCTGGGCAGCCGGGACACCGCGATCGTTCACGTGGTCGGTGCCCGCCCCAACTTCGTCAAGGCCGCCCCCGTCGTCTCCGCCCTGCGCGACCGCGGAGCCCACCAGGCGGTGGTGCACACCGGGCAGCACTACGACGACCGCATGTCCGCGGTGTTCTTCCGCGACCTGGGCCTGCCCACCCCCGACGTCGACCTGGGCGTGGGCTCGGGCTCGCACGCCGCGCAGACGGCGGCGCTCATGGTCGGGCTGGAGCAGGAGTTCACCGCCCGCGAGCCCGGGATCGTCGTCGTGTACGGCGACGTGAACTCCACGGTCGCCGCGGCCCTGGTCTCCGCCAAGCTGCACATCCCGGTGGCGCACGTCGAGGCGGGCCTGCGCTCCTTCGACAACACGATGCCGGAGGAGGTCAACCGCCGGGTCACCGACCAGCTCAGCGACCTGTGCTTCGCCACCTCGCCGGAGGCGATCGGCCACCTGGCCGCCGAGGGCGTCTCCCCGGACCGGGTCCACCTGGTCGGCAACCCCATGATCGACACCCTGCTGGCCAACCTCGACCGGTTCGACGCCGAGGCCCTGCGCGCCCGCCTGGGCCTGCCCGAGCGCTACGTCGCCGCCACCCTGCACCGCCCGGCCAACGTCGACGACCCCGACACGGTGGCGCTGCTGGTCGCCCGCCTGCACGAGATCGCCGACCTCGTGGACGTGGTCATGCCGGTGCACCCGCGCGGCAAGGCCGCCTTCGACCGCGCCGGGCTGGGCGACCACCCCCGCGTCCACCTCCTGGAGCCCCTCGGCTACCTCGACTTCGTCGCCCTGGTCCGCGGCTCCGAGGCCGTCGTCACCGACTCGGGCGGCGTGCAGGAGGAGACCACCGTCCTGGGGGTCCCCTGCCTGACCCTGCGCCCCAACACCGAACGGCCCATCACCATCACCCACGGCACCAACCGCCTCGTCACCGAGGCCGACCTGCTCCAGGCCGTCACCAAGGTCCTGCACGGCCACGGCTCCGAGGCACTGCTCGACACGACTCCGCCCCTGTGGGACGGCCGCGCCGGTGAGCGCATCGCCGCCGTCCTGACCCAGTGGTCCAGGTGATCCCATGCCCCGTCCCCTCCCTTCCCGAAGAGCCCCCGGCCCCCGGCCCCCGGCGGACGACGCCGGGTCCGGCGGCGCTCCGCGGCGGTACCCGGCAGGGCACCCGGCCCAGGGCCCGACACGACACAAGGCGGGCGAATCCACCGTTCCGCCCTCTTCCGGCGGTACCGTTCCCCGACAGAGGGGCAGGTGAGCCGCCGTGTCGTACCAGCACACACCACCGACCGCGCCCCGCGAGCCCGCGACACGGCTCACCAAGGGCATCCGGACCCGTCCCGGGACCCGGCGCGGACCCCACCCGACGGGGTGCTCCCGCACGGTGACCCCGGCGGTTCCGCCGATCCGATCCGAACACAAGGTGGCAGACCGTGAAACGGCGTGAACAGAGCCAGACCGAACAGCTCAGGCAGGCCCTGGCCGAACGCGAGGCCCAGCTCCAGGAGGCCCGCGCCCGCCTTGCGGCACTGGAGGACTCCACGTCGCTGCAGGTGGGACGCGCGCTCACCGCCGCGGCCAAGAAGCCCGGCCGTTCCCTGGTCCGCCTCCCGCGCGACCTCTACCGCCTGTGGCGGCGCAGCGGCACCACCCGCCACTCCCAGCAGCAGCGGCGCCCCGGCACGGAGCCGGTGCGCTCCTTCGACGCCGACCGCCAGGAGGCCCGCCTGCTGGCCGGGGCCGCCGGCGGGGCCTCCGACCTGCTCATCGCCGCCACCGCCCTGGGGCCGCAGGTCCAGCGCGCCCTGGACCCCTACATCCGCTCGATCCCGCTGCGCCCCCACGACGCGCAGATCGTCATGGACGGCGTCGACGTCGACCTCGTCCTGGTCTCCGCCTCCGCCGCGGCACCCGGCTCGCCGTGGGCGCACGTGGGCGACCCCGCCGCGGCGGACCGCACCCGCGCCCTGCACTGGGTGCTGGAGTCCGCGGCCGCCCGCGGCATCCCCACCCTGCTCCTGGACGACGCGCCCACCGCGCCGGGCCTGCGCGCCCTGGGCTTCACCCGCGTCCACCGGGGCGACGCCGGGGTGCCCCTGCACCTGTTCAACCCGGTCGCGGCCGAGCTGGCCGAGGGCCCCGAGACCGTGTTCGTCCGCGACACCCCGGCCGAGCCGGTCCCCGACATCCTCACCGGGCTGGGCGCCGGGGCGGTCGACGCCGACGCCCCCGGCCTGGCCGACGCCCTGCGCGCCGCGCGCGTCGCCGTGGTCCCCGCCCGGGGCCCGCGCGCCGAGGCGCTGGGCCGCCGCGCCCAGGCCTGCGGCACCCGGCCCGTCCCGCACGACCCGGTCGCCGAGGAGACGGGGGAGACCGAGGGGCTGGCCGTCACCGTGCCCCGGCTGCGCGCCGCCGCGCCCACCGCCTCCGAGCAGCGCACCATGCTCCGCGAGGTCTTCCTCGCCGACGCCACCCCGGTCCGGCTCGCCGAGATCCTCGCCGGGCTGGACTTCCCGCCCGGCACGCCCGGCCCCGAGCTGCCGCTGCGCGGCCGCGCCGTCGCCGTCCTGGCCGACCCGGCGGGGGAGGCCGAGGCCGAGGACCTGGCCGACTCCCTGCTGGCCTCACGCCTGCGCCCGGCCGAGGTCGTCGTCCCCGACACCGCCGGCCGCCTGCCCGGCGTCCAGCGCCTGCGCTCCGAGGGCGTCACCGTCCGCACCGCCCGGTTCAGCACCCCGGACACCCCCGAGGAGCTGACCCGGGGCGACGACCGCACCGTGCACCTGGGCGGGCTGGGCCCCGAGCGGTGGGCCGTCCTGGCCGACCGCGCCACCGCGCCCTGGGCCCACCTGTGGACCGGGCCGGTGGGCCCGGACCGCCTGGTGGACCTGGTCTGCGCCGTGGAGTGCTCCGACGCCGACGCCGTGGGCACGGTCGCCGCCCCGGCCGCCACGGCGGGGGACCGCGGGCTCTTCGACCGCCCCACCGGCGAGCAGTACGTCTTCGTCAGCTCCCTGACCCCTGAGCTGGCCCGCACCGCCCTGGTGCGGCGGGGCTGGAACCCGGCGGAGTGGAACCGCCGCGGCACCCGCCTCCTGGCCCTGGGCCCCGACCACGGCCCCGGGACCGACCGGGACGCCAGGGGACCCGCCCACACCGCGGCGGACGCCCCGACCGGCGCCGTCGGATGACCCCCGGCCGCCTCGACCGCCCGGTACGGGCCATCCGCAAGCATCCGAAGGGAAGAACGTGAGCACACCTCCTCCGCGCGCACTCTTGTACGGGGACGTGGACCTGAACATCATCGACGGTTCAGCGATCTGGGCGCAGTCGATGGCGCAGGCCCTGGCCGCCGCCGGATGCGAGGTCACCCTGCTGTTGAAGGCCCCCGTGCGCACCGACCGCCTCATCGCGCCGCTGGCGGGGGCGCCCGGCATCCGCCTGCTGCGCCCCTACGAGGACAAGCTGGTCCCCGACGCCGGGCCGCGCGGCCTCACCCCCGAGCAGGCCGTGTCCCTGCTGGTCTCCCGGCACGAGCGGACCCCGTTCGACCTCGTGGTCGTGCGGGGCAAGCGGCTGGCCGGGCTGGCCGCCCAGGAGGAGTCCCTGGCCGGGCGGCTGTGGACCTACCTCACCGACTTCCCGCACGCCGTGGACGGGCTCACCGCCACCGCGGTCGCCGAGCTCACCGAGATCGCCCTGGCCTCCCGGTTCCTGCTCTGCCAGACCGAGGAGCTGCGCGCCTTCCTGGAGTCGTCGGTGCCCGCCGCCTGCGGCCGCTCGGTGCTGTTCCCGCCGGTGGTCGTGGTCCCCGAGGACGCCCGCGCCGACGGGCAGGTGCACGCCCGCGCCCGTCTGGCCTACACCGGCAAGTTCGCCCCGGCCTGGAACACCCTGGAGATGACCGGGCTCCCGGCCGCCCTGGAGCGCCGCGGTGTGGACGCCGAGCTGGTGATGATCGGCGACAAGGTCCACGCCGACCCCGCCGACTGGTCCAAGCGCATGCGCAAGGCCCTGGAGAACACCCCGGGCGTGGACTGGCGGGGCGGCATGCCGCGCGCCGACGCGCTGCGCGCCTCCGCCGAGTGCGACTTCGGCCTGTCCTGGCGCGACCCGTCCATGGACGCCAGCCTGGAGCTGTCCACCAAGGTCCTCGAACTGGGCGCGCTGGGCCTGCCGGTGATCCTCAACCGCACCCCCATGCACGAGGCCATGCTGGGCGCCGACTACCCGCTGTTCGCCGGGGCCGACCTGGACTCGGTGGCCGAGGCGGTCGCCCGCGCCTACCACGACCGCTCCGTGTACGCCGACGCGGCCGCCCGCTGCCGGGCCGCCGCCGAGGACCACACGCTGGAGCGCGCCGCCGAGCGCCTGCGCGGCCACCTCGCCGAGGCGCTGCCGCCCGCCCCCGCCGGGGCGGACACCGAGCGCCCGCTCAAGGTGGTCGTGGCCGGGCACGACATGAAGTTCTTCACCCGGCTCGCCGAGTACCTGTCCTCGCTGCCCGGCCTGGACGTGCGCATGGACGAGTGGGAGGGGCTGGGCACCCACGACCAGTACCGGTCCCGGGAGCTGGCCGGATGGGCCGACGTGGTCATCTGCGAGTGGTGCGGGCCCAACGCCCTGTTCTACGCCAAGTGGAAGCGCCCCGACCAGCGGCTCATCGTCCGCCTGCACCGGTTCGAGCTGTACGCGGAGTGGCCGCGCAAGCTCGACATCGACAAGGTCGACGCGGTGGTGTGCGTCAGCCCGCACTACGCCGACCTCACCCGGGAGATCACCGGCTGGCCCGCCGACAAGGTCGTGGTGGTCCCCAACTGGGTCGACGACGAGCAGCTGGCCCGGCCCAAGCTCCCGGGGGCGGAGTACTCCCTGGGCATGATCGGCATCGCGCCCTCACGCAAGCGGCTGGACCGGGGCCTGGACGTGCTGGCGGAGCTGCGCCGCATGGACCCGCGCTACACGATGTCGGTCAAGACCAAGCAGCCCTGGGACTACTGGTGGATCTGGAACCGCCCGGAGGAGCGCGCCTACTTCGAGCGCGTCTACCGGCGGATCCAGCGCGACGAGAACCTGGCCGGGGCGGTGGTGTTCGACCCGTTCGGCCCCGATGTGGCCACCTGGCTGCGCCGGGTCGGGTTCATGCTCTCCACCAGCGACGACGAGTCGTTCCACCTGGCTCCGGCCGAGTGCGCCGCCTCGGGCGGCGTGCCCGCCCTGCTGCCCTGGCCCGGGGCCGACACCATCTACGACCCGCACTGGATCCACGGCGACGCGGTGGCGATGGCCGAGGCCGTCCATGCGACGGTTCGGGAGGGGCGGTTCGCGGCCGAGGCCGAGCGGGCCCGCGCCGAGGTGGTCAAGGCGTACGGCCTGGGCCGGGTCCGGTCGCTGTGGACCGACCTGGTGGTGCGGGGCAAGGTCCCGGTCCCGGCCGGCGCCTGAGCACGCCGTCCGCCGCCGCACGCCACCGCTCCCGGCGGGTCCCGCTGCCCGCGGGACCCGCCGGGAGCGGGCCGTCCGCGGCCGCGGGGCGGCGGGTGCCGCGGGCGGTCATACGGGGCCGGTCATCTTGGACAGGCCGCCGGCCCCGGCGGGCAGGAACAGCGCGAAGGTGGTCGGCCGGGCCTGCACCAGCTCGATCCGGGCGCCCTCGGACTCGGCGATGTGCCGGGCCAGGGCCAGCCCCAGCCCGGTGCCGCCGCCCCCGCTGACCTCCCGTTCGAAGATCCGGCCGGACAGGTGCTCGGGCACGCCCTCGCCCTCGTCGCTGACCTCGATGCGCACCGACTGCCCGGTGTCGATGCGGCGGATCGTCACCGTGCCCGCCCCGTGCTTGTAGGCGTTCTCCACCAGGGTCGCCAGGATCTGGGCCAGGTCGGTGGGCACGGTCATCGCGGTCAGCCCCGGCGACCCGGTCACCAGGAGCTTGCGGTTCTCCTGCTGGAAGACCGGGGCCCACTCGGCCTGGAGGTGGTTGAGGACCGGGTCCAGCTGGACCGCCTCCACCTCCGGGTTCTGGCTCTTGCGGGCCCGGCCCAGCAGGCTCTCGACGGTCTCCACCAGCCGCTCGGTCTGGGCGAGGGCGGCCTCGCCCTCCTCCCGGACCACGTCGGGGTCGTCGGCCTCGGCGACGATCTCCTCCAGGCGCATGGTCAGCGCCGTGAGCGGGGTGCGCAGCTGGTGGGAGGCGTCGGTGGCGAAGTGGCGCTCGGTCGCGATCAGCCCGGCGATGCGCTCGGCGCTGCGGTCCAGCACCTCGGCGACCCGGTCGGCCTCCGGGATGCCGTAGCGGTGGCCCCACGGCGTGGTCACCCCCGACCCCAGGCGCTCGGCGGTGGCCGCCAGGTCGACCAGCGGCAGCGTGAGCCTCCGGGCCTGGAACATCGACAGGCCCACCGCCACGCCGATCGCCAGCAGGGACAGCGAGGCGATGCCCAGCCAGGCGCGCACCACGCTCTGCTGGACCACCTCGCCGCTCATCCACACCTCGACCACCGTGCCCCGCCCGGTCGTGGCCGTGGCCCGCAGCAGGGGCGGGGCCTCCGGCGCGTTCGGGTCCAGGGCCGGGTTCCCGGCCGTCACGGTGCTCGAACCGTCCGCCGTCGTGATCCGGATGAACCGTTCGGGGTGGTCCCGGTCGAACTCGGCGAGGTTGATCTCGCCGTGGATCTCCAACATGGTGTCGCTCTCGGCGCCGATCAGCTCGGCCTCGCCCAACAGGGCGCGGCTGCTCTCGTCGTGCACCAGCTTGTAGGTGAGCGCACCCAGGGGCAGGCCGAGCAGCATGACGGCGATGACGGTCACCACCAGGGTGGAGAAAACCATCCGCCTGCGCATGTCACCTCATGTTCGTCCGACCGGGAGACGGCCGAGGCGCGTCGGACACACGGTCCGATCAGTCCCGCTCGAAGCGGAAGCCGACGCCCCGGACGGTTGTGATGTACGACGGCTGGTTGGCGTCGTCGCCGAGCTTGCGCCGCAGCCAGGAGATGTGCATGTCGAGGGTCTTGGTCGAGCCCCACCAGTTGGTGTCCCACACCTCGCGCATGATCTGCTCGCGTGTGACGACCTTGCCCGCGTCGCGCACCAGCACGCGCAGCAGGTCGAACTCCTTGGTGGTGAGCTGGAGCTCGCGCTCGCCCAGCCAGGCCCGGCGGGAGTCGTTGTCGATGCGCACGCCGTGGACGACGGGCACCTCCGCCCCGCCCCGGCGCAGCAGCGCGCGCACCCGGGCCAGCAGCTCGGCCAGCCGGAAGGGCTTGGTGACGTAGTCGTCGGCACCGGCGTCGAGGCCGACCACGGTGTCGACCTCGTCGGCGCGGGCGGTCAGGATGAGGATCGGCGTTCCGTGGCCCTCGGCTCGCAGCCGACGCGCCACTTCGAGCCCGTCCATCTCGGGCAGACCCAGGTCGAGGACCATCAGGTCGATGTCCCCCGCACGGGCACGGTCGAGTGTCTCAATGCCGTTGACGGTCACGTCCACCGTGTAGCCCTCGCGTCGGAGTGCGCGCGCGAGAGGCTCGGAGATCGAGACATCGTCTTCGGCCAGCAAAACGCAGGTCATGCTGTCGATCGTAGGTCCGGGGTCACGCATTTCCCTATTATGCGCGCCGGATGGCCCAAGGTTGGCCGAAAATACGGTATTCGCATACCGGACAAATAGTTCAGTTGCTCAATTCGTGTGCTTTCTTTGCCCTTGCTTGGTGAAAACCCGGTTCTTGGTGAAGTGGTGTGCGTTCAGTGGCCGGTGTGCGCCGTGGGGTCACCGTTTCCCGGAGTCGGCGGTCGTTTTCGGAGAGCAAGGGGTTGGCCGGAAGAAAAGGCGGCACCCTCCCGGTGGCCCGGGTTCGCGGGGGAGAACGCGCGCGGGTCCGCGCGGGCCGAAGCCGCGCACGTGTCGCGACGGGGGAATTGTTCACTCTGGGTGACAATATGGTGATGGACGGTTATCGCCGTCCGCCGTCCCATTCCAGTAGGATCATCCGCCCCGCGCCGGCGACCGGTGCCCGGGGAGCCGAGGAGCATTCCGATGACCCGAGCAGGCACTCTGCGCGCCGCGGCCGCCGCCGTCGCCCTGGCCCTGCCCCTGACCCTGGCGACCCCGGCCACCGCCGCACAGGACGCCCGGGAGCCGGCCGGCACGGCCGCCGCGGAGCGCGGCGCCCTCTCCGTCCGCCACTACTACACGACCTGGCGCGACGCCCGCTCCTACTGGTCGGCGGACACCCGCTACGCCACCAGCGGCTGGCTGTGGGCCGGCCGGCACTACTTCTTCTGCCAGACCGAGGGCACCGCCCACTCCGACGGCGAGGGCGCGTTCTCCACCTGGTGGGTGCTCACCGACGACGACACCGGCAACCGCGACGTGTTCGTCAGCGCCACCGCCCTGCGCGTCGCCGAGCCCTGGAAGCCCGTCGAGGGCCTGCCCCGCTGCTGACCCGGGGCGCCGGCCCCGGGACGCGGAAGGGCCCCGCCGGACGGATCCGGCGGGGCCCTCGGCTCACGGGGTCAGGCGTCCGGAGCGGCGCCGTCCGCCGGCGCCGCCTTGCGCTTGCGGCCCAGGTACAGGGCCGCGCCGCCCGCACCGGCCGCGACCACGGCCGCCGCGACCAGGCCGAGGACCGCG
Source organism: Nocardiopsis sp. MT53 (assembly GCF_019598965.1). NCBI lineage: Bacteria > Bacillati > Actinomycetota > Actinomycetes > Streptosporangiales > Nocardiopsidaceae > Nocardiopsis > Nocardiopsis sp. MT53. The sequence goes on from NZ_CP080599.1 coordinate 3,288,213, forward strand.
GTGCCGGTCTTAGGCAGCGAGCCGTTGCCGTTCCCCGGCTTGGGGCTCTGGCTCGCCGGGTCGGAGGGCTTGCCGCTCGGCTCCTCTGTCGGTCCGGCCGTGGGGCCGTCCGTGGGGGAGGGCGACGGGGACGGGGAGGGGGACGGGCTCGGCCCGGTGCCCGGCTCGGGGACGGTCGCCTCCTCGCCCACGACGATGCGGCCGGAACCGCCCTCGGGGTAGGCGGCCTCGGTGATCCGGCCGTCCAGGGTGCCGGTGACCAGGCGCTCCAGAGCGCCCTGGTAGGTGGAGCCCACCACGGTGTAGTCCGCCCCGCGGAAGGGGTACAGGTCGCCGCCCCGGGCGGAGAAGTCGTTGGTCACCACGGTGACCGGGTCGCCGTCCACGACCTCGCCGTCCTCCACGATCACTGTTCCGTCGTGCAGGATCACGTTGCGGACCCGCTCGCCCGGTGTCGTGATGGTGCCGTCCGCCGCCGCCACCTGGGCGGTCCGCTCCGGGTCGTAGGCGAAGTTCACGCCCGCCACCTGCATGAAGGCGCCGCTGGCCGCCGGGGCGGCGGCCACGCCCTGCTCCAGCAGCTCCTTGATCTGGGAGCGCGGGAGGTCGGGCACCACGGCCACCTGGTTGGCGAACGGGGCGACGGCGTAGGTGTCCAGCGCGGTCAGCGGCCCGGCCGGGAGCACCGAGGCGTTGCGGATGCCGCCGCCGTTCTGGATGCCGATCTGCGGCTCGGGCACCCCGTACTGCGCGGCGTTGCGGACGCCGGTGTCCAGCAGCCCGTCGGCCACCAGGTTCCCCAGGTTGGTCTCCTGGGTCCGGACGCCCGGGTTCTGGACGCCGTTGAGGTCCACATCGCTCTGGGCGACCACGGTCTCGGCCAGCTCGGCCACGTGGTCGGAGACCGGCTTGGTGACCTGCGCCTCGACCTCGGGGTGCGGGGCGACCGCGTCGTCGCCGGTGCCCGAGACGCGGACGGCGCCGGAGCGGTCCGACACCGACGTCACGTTGCCCTCGGCGTCGAAGTTCAGGACCAGCAGGCCCACGTACTTGTAGTTGGAGCCCGCGGTGACGATCGGCACGGTCTCGCCGTCCGGGTTCGTGGCGAGCAGCGGGTAGGACAGCGGCTGCCCGGTGTCCGGGTGGACGGTGACCTCGTCACCGGGGACCAGGGCGTCGTCCGCGTTGGCCATGACCTCGTGGCCGCCGCCCGAGACGATCGCGTCGATCCCGGTCAGCTCCCGGGCGACCCGCTCCTCGTAGGTGATGTTCTGCAGGTGCGAGATCATGATGATCTTGTCCACGCCCGCCGCGTCGAGGCGGTCGACCTCGGCCTGGACCGGGGCGACGAGGTCCTCGACCACCACGCCGCGCGGGCTGGTGATGGTGGCCAGCGGCGGGTACAGCGCGCCGACGATGCCGACCTGCTCCCCGCCCGTCTCGACGACGGTGCTGGGCGCGATCCGTCCGGCCTCCTCCAGGGCGGCCAGCGACGGCTCCTTGGAGACGTCCACGTTGGCGGCCACCACCGGGACGTCCGGCAGCTGCTCGATGAACTCGGCGTACACGTCCGGGCCGAAGTCGAACTCGTGGTTGCCCATGGAGACCGCGTCGTAGCCCGCGTACCGCGCGGCCACCGCGTCGTAGAACGGGGCGCCGTCCTCGCGGGAGGCGGCGAACTCCGGGCCGGGCAGGTACATGTCGCCGGAGTTGACGGTCACCACACCGCGGTCCTCGGCCTCGTCCGCACCGGCCAGGGCCCCCGACTCCTCCGCCGCGCGCAGCTCGTTGACGAGGGTGGTGAACCGGGCGGCGCCGCCGAAGTCCTCCTGTCCGGAGGCGGCCAGCAGCTGCGACTCCGGGTCGTTGGCGTGCAGGAGCGACAGCGTGAACGCGGTGTCGCCCGCGGGCTCCATCGGGGCGGCTCCCGCCGCGGGGGCCAACGGCACCGTGAAAGCGCCGGTCAGCATCAGTGCGGCCGAGGCGCGCACGAGTCTGGACATGGGTTCCGTGCTCCTTCGTGGGGGATCGGGGGATCGTCGTGATGTTCCGCTCGGGGTGGAAGCGGGCCCAGAGACGCAACCCTAGATGTGATCGCTCCGGGGGTCATGGGCCCCAGGGTTACGATTTGTAGAATCTGTCGGACTGAAGCAGATTTTTCGACCCGTCCGTATCACCGGGTCCTGCACCTCGTCCCACCCCCGGCCCCTACCATGAGGGGTGCCGGTGACCCCGAAACCCCTTGGAGGACGGTCGTGGCTCCCCCTGGCAAGGACCCCTACGAGCCCGAGCACGGGGGCCTTCCCGACTTCGAGGCGAGCTTCGCCGCCCTGCGCCCGGACGCGCCCCTGCCCCGGCGGGTGGCGGTCGTGCGCATCCTCATGTTCATCGGCGGCGCCTGCGGCATCGCGATGGCGCTGCTCTTCCTCCAGGGCCTGGTCCTGCCCCAGGAGCAGATGGAGGAGGCACTGGCCGTCCAGGCCGAGGCGCTCGCCCAGCAGGGTGTGCAACTCGAGCTGGGCGTGGAGGCCATGCGGGCCATGATCCTCGTCCTGGCCCTCGTCACCGGCGTCTACGGGGTGCTGTCCACCCTGCTGGCCGCCCGCATCAGGCGGCGCACGGTCGGCGTCTTCTGGGGCGTGGTGCTCTTCCACGGCGCCGCGGGGGCGCTGCTCGCCTGGAACATGCTCGCCGGCGCCTGGGAGGCCGTCGTGCCGCTGGGCTTCGCGGTGTACATGATCGCCGTCATGTTCGGGCGCGACGCCCGCGCCCACTACGGCCTGCTCTGACCGAAGAGGCGCAGCCCCTGCCGGGGCGGCTCCGGCGGGCGCACCGCCACCTCCGTCCAGGACCGCTCCAGCAGCTCGCGCACCGTCGCCGCGCCGTCCAGGGCCAGCACCTCGCGCAGCAGCCCGCCCGCGTCCGGCCGCTCCCCGGGGTCCTTGGCCACGGCCGCCTCGACCACCTTCTTCAGCCCCGGCGGCAGGTACTCCAGGTCGGGCTCCTCGAACAGCACCCGCCGGGCCATCTCCCCGGCGTCGGCCCGGCCGAACGGGTCGTGGCCCAGCGCGGCGAACGCCACCGTCGCCCCCCACAGGAACACGTCCGAGCCCTGCGTGGTGGGCTGACGCGAGTACTGCTCGGGGCTGATCCACCCGGGGGTGCCCAGCTTGTCCACCCAGGCGGCGACCCGCCGGTCGGGCAGGGTCTCGGGCGAGGGCAGCCCGAGGTCGCGGTAGGCGCGGCGCATCCGCCGCAGCCGGATCCACTTGGTGGGGTCGGGGTCCTCCACCGGGTGCGCGATCCCGAAGTCCACCAGCTTGGGGCCCTTCGCCGACAGCACCACGTTGCTCGGCTTGAGGTCCCGGTGGACCACCCCGGCGGCGTGGATGGCGCGCAGGGCCTCGGCGGTGCCCGCGGCGACCCCGAGCAGCATTCCCTTCCTCAGCCGGCCGAACCGCTCCACGTGGTGGCGCAGCGTCGGGCCGGGCACGTACTCGGTGATCATCCACGGCAGGCCGGCCTGCACGTCGGCGCGCACGAACCGCGCCACCGAGGGGCTGTTCACCCGCGCCAGCAGCCGCGCCTCCAGGGCGAACCGGTCCCGGAACCGGTGGTCGGACGCCTGCTCGGGGTGGATCACCTTGACCGCCATGTAGCCGCCGCTCCCGGGGGAGGCCGCGGCGTAGACGGTGCCCATGCCCCCGGAGCCCACCCGGCCCACGATCCGGTGGCCGCCGACCTCCTCCGGGTCGCCGGGTTCCAGGGGGTGGAGCCTGCGGATGCCGCGCGCCTTCATGGGGACTCCGATCACGGGGGACGTGGCGGGAGTCTATCCGCGGGGCCCCGTCCGAAACCGGGACCGCGGACCACCCGTTCGATATAAAGGAGGACGGAATCCCCCTTCCCCCAGAGGAACCGCTTGGACGTCACACTCGCCGACGGTCGCACGATCCCCCTGAGCCGCGGGCTGGCCGAGGCGGTGCTGGGAGCCTGCCCGCTGCCGGACGCCCCGCACGTGTGGTCGCCGGTGTACCTGGGGGCGCCCGGCAACGCGGCGCTCATCGACCTCGGCCTCGCGGAACGCACCCGCCAGGGATTCCTGGGGCTGACCCCCCTCGGCCACGAGGTCCGCGCGCGCCTCCAGGACCCGCGCCCGGAACGGGTGACCCTGGACCCCGGGCTGTCGGGCGACCGGAAACGGGCACTGCTGGTGGCGCTGGCCGACCCGGAAGCGGGGCCCGGACCCCGGGGGAGGCGCTGGACCGCCCCGCGGGTGGCCTACGCGGCGGCCATCGCGTCCCTGGCCGTTCTGCTCCCTTCGGCGGACCTGCCCCTCATCGCGTACATCCCCGTGGCCGTGGTCCTGCTCGCCGTTATCATGGTCTCCTCGCACCTGGCCGACCGGGAACGCGAGCGCCGTGATCCCCGCCGTGTCCTGGAGTCCCTGGCCGACCACTACGTCCTCCAGGAGCAGGTGGAGGGGGAGTACCGGGCGCTGCTGGAGCGGGCGCAGCGGGCCGTGGACGCCGTCCTGGAGTCGGCGCCGCACCGCGAGGGGCTGCTCCTCGACACCGTCCGCAACCGGGTGGTGCTGGCCGAGACCGAGTGGACCGTCGCCCGCGGCCTGGCCCGCCTGTCCGGCGAGGCGGCCCGCGCCGACGGCACCCCGATCGCGGGCGAGCGCTCCCGGGCCGCGGCCGAGCGGGCCCGCGCCGCCCTGGCCGAGGAGCGCGGCCACCTCGAAAGGCGGATCGGGCTCCTGGAGGAGTACGCGGCGGGTGTGCGCTCCTTCGAGGCCGAACGCGCCGACGCGGCCTCGGCGCGCGAGTTCGACGCGATCACCGACCGGGTCCTGGAGTCCGGCGCCGCCCACGACCTCCACGACGAGGCGCTGGCCTCCCTGGTCCGCGCCCAGGAACTCGCCCTGCGCCTGTCCGACCTCACCGGCCCCGAACGGCCCCGCCCCTGACCGCGGCGGCCCCTGCGGCGGAAGGAGGCGGTTCGCCTTCCGGCGGTGGCCGAGGTCGCCGGGCGGGAGGCGTTCCCGAACGTCGGCGGGGTCTGGCAGGCTCGGGGGAGGAGAGGAGGCCGCCGTGAAACCCGCCCGTTTCGTCGACGCCGCCCTGTGGTTCCCCGAGGCCGTGGAGACCGAGCCCTTCGGTCCCGGCATCCTCGTCCACAAGGTGTGCGACCGGATGTTCGCCCTGCTGTGGGAGGGGGAGGACCCCCGTGTCAACCTCAAGTGCGACCCCCTGCACGCCCTGGAGCTGCGCGACCGCTTCCCCGGCGTCACGCCCGGCTACCACATGAACAAGGACCACTGGAACACCGTCGCCCTGGACGGCACCGTCCCCGAGGACGAGATCCTGGAGATGCTGCGCGACTCCTACGTGCTGGTCGCCCGCGGGCTGCGCAGGGCCGACCGGGAGCGCGTGCTGGCCGCGCTCGGCGACGGCCTGCCCGAGGCCGGCTGACGGAGAGGAGCCCGGGTGCCCGAGGAGAAGCGCGCCCCCGCCGTCGTCCAGGGCGTCCTGGAGCGCATCACCTACGCCAACGAGGAGACCGGCTACACCGTCGCCCGCGTCGACACCGGGCGCGGCTCCGCCGACCTGCTCACCGTGGTCGGCGCCCTCATGGGCGTGCAGCCGGGCGAGGCCCTGCGCATGCACGGCCGGTGGGGCTCCCACCCCCAGTACGGCCGCCAGTTCCACGTGGACGACTACACCACCGTGCTCCCCGCCACCGTCCAGGGCATCCGCCGCTACCTGGGCTCGGGCCTGATCAAGGGCATCGGCCCCAAGATGGCCGAGCGCATCGTCGGGCACTTCGGGACCGACGCCCTCGACGTCATCGAGCAGGAGCCCGGGCGCCTGATCGAGGTGCCCGGACTGGGCCCGAAGCGGACGAGGCTCATCGCCGAGGCGTGGGAGGAGCAGAAGGCCATCAAGGAGGTCATGGTCTTCCTCCAGGGCGTCCAGGTCAGCACCTCGCTCGCGGTGCGCATCTTCAAGAAGTACGGCGAGGCCTCCATCGAGGTCGTCCAGAAGGAGCCCTACCGCCTGGCGACCGACGTGTGGGGCATCGGCTTCAAGACCGCCGACACCATCGCGCAGGCCGTCGGCATCCCCCACGACAGCCCCCAGCGCGTCATGGCGGGCATCCAGTTCACCCTCTCGGAGTCCACCGGCGACGGGCACTGCCACCTGCCGGAGGAGAAGCTCATCTCCGCCGCCGTCAAGATCCTGGGCGTCGACTCCGGCCTGGTCATCGAGTGCCTGTCCCGGCTGGTGGAGGAGGAGGGCGTGGTCCGGGAGGAGGTCCCCGGCCCCGACGGCGAGCCGGTGCGGGCGATCCACCTGGTGCCCTTCCACCGCGCCGAGGTCGGCGCCGCCGCCGGGCTGCTCACCCTGCTGAACCACCCGCACGACCGCATGCCCGCCTTCGTGGACGTGGACTGGGACGTCGCCCTGGACTGGCTGCACAGGCGCACCGGCACCGAACTCGCCGAGGAGCAGCGCGCCGCCGTGATCCAGGCGCTCACCCGCAAGGTCGGCGTCCTCACCGGCGGTCCCGGCTGCGGCAAGTCCTTCACGGTCGCCTCCATCGTCACCCTCGCCGCCGTCAAGGGCGCCAAGGTGGTGCTGGCCGCCCCCACGGGCCGGGCCGCCAAGCGCCTCACCGAGCTGACCGGGCACGAGGCCGCCACCGTCCACCGACTGCTGGAGCTGCGCCCGGGCGGCGACGCCTCCTACGACCGCGACAACCCCCTGGACTGCGACCTGCTCGTGGTGGACGAGGCGTCGATGCTGGACCTCATCCTCGCCAACAAGCTCATCAAGGCCGTCCCGCCCGGCGCCCACCTGGTGCTGGTGGGCGACGTCGACCAGCTGCCGTCGGTGGGCGCCGGGCAGGTGCTGCGCGACCTGCTCGCCGAGGACTCGCCCCTTCCCAGCGTCCGCCTCACCCGGGTGTTCCGGCAGGCGCAGCAGTCCGGGGTGGTCACCAACGCCCACCGGATCAACCGCGGGGAGCCCCTGCTCTTCGAGGGCATGCGCGACTTCTTCCTCTTCCCCTGCGAGGAGTCCGAGGACGCCGCGGCCATGGCCGTCGACGTGGTCGCCCGCCGCATACCGCGCACCTTCGGCCTGGACCCGCGCCGCGACGTGCAGGTCCTCACCCCCATGAAGGGCGGGCCCGCCGGGGCCGGCAACCTCAACACCGCGCTCCAGGAGGCCCTCACCCCGGCGGGGGAGGGGGTGCCCGAGCGCCGCTTCGGCGGCCGCATCTTCCGGGTCGGCGACAAGGTCACCCAGATCCGCAACAACTACGACAAGGGGGCCAACGGCGTCTTCAACGGCACCCTCGGCGTCGTCACCGGCCTGGACCCGGTCGCCCAGGAGCTGACCGTGCGCACCGACGAGGACGAGGAGATCGCCTACGACTTCGCCGAGCTCGACGAGCTCGCCCACGCCTACGCCATCACCGTGCACCGGTCCCAGGGCAGCGAGTACCCGGCGGTGGTGATCCCGGTCACCACCAGCTCGTGGATGATGCTCCAGCGCAACCTGCTCTACACCGCCGTCACGCGCGCCAAACGCCTGGTCGTGCTGGTCGGGTCGCGCCGCGCCCTGGCCCAGGCGGTCCGCAACGCCTCCTCCGGGCGCCGCCACACCGCGCTGGCGCACCGGCTGCGCGGATACGCTCAGGGATCGTGGACCGAGACACCCTGATCGTCGTGGGCGCGGCCATCATCCGAGATGGCCGCATCCTGGCCGCCCAGCGCGCCGAACCCGCCGCCCTGCGCGGCCGCTGGGAGTTCCCCGGCGGCAAGGTCGACCCCGGCGAGAGCCCGGCCGACGCCCTGGTGCGCGAGTGCCGCGAGGAGCTGGGGGTCACGGTCCGCGCCCGGGAGGCGCTCGGCGCCGACGTCCCCTTCCCGGCGACCCCGGGGCGCACCAGGCCCGCCGTGCTGCGGCTGCTGCGCGCCGACCTCGTCGAGGGCGAGCCCCGGGCCCTGGAGCACCTGTCCCTGCGCTGGCTCGCCGCCGCCGACCTGGACGGCCTCGACTGGCTCCCGGCGGACGTGCCGTTCCTGGGGACGATCGGGGACCTGCTCGCCCCCCGCGACACACCCCGCGGCGAACCTCCGTCCGCCGCCGGGTGAACTCTCGGCGCCCGCGGGATGATTCGGCCCCGCGTCGCCGTTGACCCTGTGGGCGTGAGTCGGGGTGACCTGTGCGTATCCCGACCAGCCCCCCATGACCGCATAAACTGGCAACGGGCCGTGGCATCCTGCGGTCTCTACCCGGTATCAGGAGATCGAGACTTTTCCATGTCCACCGTCACGCCCGTCCAGGGCTCCGCCCGCCGTAGCGACCTTCGCAACGTCGCCATCGTGGCCCACGTCGACCACGGTAAGACGACCCTCGTGGACGCCATGCTCTGGCAGTCCGGTGTCTTCCGCGAGAACCAGGACGTGGACGACCGCGTGATGGACTCCAACGACCTGGAGCGCGAGAAGGGCATCACCATTCTCGCCAAGAACACGGCCGTCCACTACACCACGCCCGAGGGCGAGGACGTGGTCATCAACATCATCGACACCCCGGGCCACGCCGACTTCGGCGGCGAGGTCGAGCGCGGCCTGTCGATGGTCGACGGCGTGGTCCTGCTCGTGGACGCCAGCGAGGGCCCGCTCCCGCAGACCCGCTTCGTGCTCCGCAAGGCCCTCAAGGCCAAGCTCCCCGTCATCCTCGTCATCAACAAGGTGGACCGGCCCGACAGCCGCATCGCCGAGGTCGTGGACGACACCTACGAGCTGTTCATGGACCTGGACGCCGACGAGTCCCAGATCGAGTTCCCGATCGTCTACGCCTGCGCCCGCGACGGCAAGGCCTCCCTGGAGCGCCCGGCCAACGGCACCGTTCCGGACAACGACAACCTGGTGCCGCTGTTCTCCACCATCCTGGACACCATCCCGGCGCCCGAGTACGTCCCGGACGCGCCGCTCCAGGCCCACGTCACCAACCTCGACGCCTCCCCGTTCCTGGGCCGCCTGGCGCTGTGCCGCGTCCAGCAGGGCGAGCTGCGCAAGGGCCAGCAGGTCGCGTGGATCCGCACCGACGGCACCACCCAGCAGGTCAAGATCACCGAGCTGCTCATGACCGACGGCCTGGAGCGCAAGCCCGCCGAGAAGGCCGGCCCCGGCGACATCGTCGCCATCGCGGGCATCGAGGACATCATGATCGGCGAGACCCTCGCCGACCTGGAGAACCCGGTCCCGCTGCCGCTCATCACGGTGGACGAGCCGGCCATCTCCATGACCATCGGCACCAACACCTCGCCGCTGGTCGGCAGGGTCAAGGGCGCCAAGGTCACCGCCCGCCTGGTCAAGGACCGCCTCGACAAGGAGCTGGTCGGCAACGTCTCCCTGCGCGTGCTGCCCACCGAGCGCCCCGACGCCTGGGAGGTGCAGGGCCGCGGCGAGCTGGCGCTGGCCATCCTCGTCGAGCAGATGCGCCGCGAGGGCTACGAGCTGACCGTCGGCAAGCCGCAGGTGGTCACCAAGGTCATCGACGGCAAGGTCCACGAGCCGGTGGAGCGCCTGACCGTGGACGCCCCCGAGGAGTACATGGGCGCCATCACCCAGCTCCTCAGCGTCCGCAAGGGCCGCATGGAGAACATGGTCAACCACGGCACCGGCTGGGTGCGCATGGACTGGTTGGTGCCCTCCCGCGGCCTCATCGGCTTCCGCACCGAGTTCCTCACCGAGACCCGCGGCACCGGTATCGCCCACCACGTGTTCGAGAAGTTCGAGCCGTGGTTCGGCGAGCTGCGCACCCGCCCCAACGGCTCCCTGGTGGCCGACCGGGCCGGCGCCGCCGTGGCGTTCGCGATGTTCAACCTCCAGGAGCGCGGCACGCTGTTCGTCGAGCCGGGCACCGAGGTGTACGAGGGCATGATCGTCGGCGAGAACGCCCGCGCCGACGACATGGACGTCAACATCACCAAGGAGAAGAAGCTCACCAACATGCGCTCGGCCACGGGCGACGAGCTGGTGCGCCTGGTGCCGCCGCGCAAGCTGTCCCTGGAGCAGGCCCTGGAGTTCTGCCGCGAGGACGAGTGTGTGGAGGTCACCCCCGAGCACGTGCGCATCCGCAAGGTCATCCTGGACCAGAAGGAGCGCGGGCGCATCACCGCCAACAAGAAGCGCCAGCAGCAGTAGCCGCGGCCTTCCGGGGGCTCCTCCCCGACCGGTGGGCGGGTCGCGTCGCGGCCCGCCCACCGGCGTTTTCCGGCCAGGTCACACGGGTAGACCGCTATGACATGAAGACCGATCCCTCGTGTCCCAGGTGCGGGCGCGCGGTCCGGCCTCCGGGGTTGTGGACCAGCGCGTGGCAGTGCGACGCACACGGCCCGGTCACACCTCTGCAACCGGTCCGCCAGCCCGGCCCCGCCGTCCTGGAGGCCCTCCTGCCCCAGGCCCGCGTCCCGGTGTGGATCCCCTGGCCGCTGCCCACCGGGTGGGTGGTCACCGGGTTCGCCGAGGCGGGCGACGACCGCAGCGGGGCGCTGGCGACCGCCGTGGCCCTGTCCGGACCCGACCCGCTGGGCGGTGTCGGCGAGGCCGTCGTCGTCGCGGAGGCCCCCGGGATCGGCCTGGGCGCCCGCCTGGCCGGTCTGGAGGGGCCCGACGCCGGCGACGGGTTCGACACCCGGGCTCCCGACGCCAAGGTGCGCTTCGAGGGCCACGAGATCCCGCTGTGGAACCTCGACCTGGGCCGCGAGCGCGCCGGCTACACGGGGGAGGCGCTCTCTCAGTGGCTGTGGGTGGTGTTCGCCACCGCCGACACCGCCCTGCTGATGTGCGAGATCGGCTCCCTGAGGGACCTGCGCGACATCAGGGACGGCGGGGTCGCGCTGGAGCCGCCCTTCGGCGCGCCCAGCCCGTTCCTGGCGTCGGCGCTGGCGCCCCGCTCCGCCTGAGCGGCGCGGCCCCGGACGCCGGACCGGTGCCCGGCCGGCCCGGCGCGGTGGCCCGATCCGGGCCGGGGCTTAGTACGATCAGCCGGTGACACGTATCGACCTGCACTCCCACAGTTCCGTCTCCGACGGCGGCGATGCTCCGGAGGAGGTCATCGGGTACGCCGTCGCCGCGGGCCTGGACGTCCTCGCCCTCACCGACCACGACACCGTCGGCGGCGTCGAGGCGGCCGCCGCCGTCCTGCCGCCCGGCTTCACCCTGGTCCCGGGCATGGAGCTGTCCTGCGCCTACCGGGGCTCCAGCGTCCACCTGGTGTCGTACCTGTTCGACCCGGACGACGCCGACCTCAACGAGGAGCTGCGCCGGGTCCGCTCCGACCGCGCCTCGCGCGCGGAGGAGATGGTCCGCAAGCTCCAGGCGAACGGGGTGGACGTCACCTGGGAACGGGTGCTGGAGATCGCGGGCGCCGGACACGCCGAGTACGCCGACGCCAACACCATCGGCCGCCCCCACCTGGCCCGCGCGATCGTGGAGGCCGGGGCCGCCCGCGACGTGCAGGACGCCTTCGACCGGTGGATCGGCTCCGGCGGGCCCGCCTACGCCTCCCGGTACGCCATCGACCCGGTGCGCGCCGTCCGGCTGGTGCGGGCGGCGGGCGGGGTGTGCTCCCTGGCCCACCCGGCCCGGGCCGAGGGCGCCCTCAACGGCTCCGTGCCCCTGGAGCTGGTCGAGCGCATGGCCGCCGCCGGCCTGGGCGGCATCGAGGCCGACCACCCCTCGCACAACAGCGCGCAGACCCGCCACTGGCGCGGTGTCGCCGCCGACCTGGGAGTGGTGGTCACCGGCTCCAGCGACGACCACGGCTCCCTCACCGGGCACCGCCTGGGCGCCCGGACCACCGCGCCGGAGGCGTTCGAGGAGCTGGTGGCGCCGGCCACGGGGGTCCCCCTGATCAGGGGCTGAGGGTGTCGGTTCACCCTGTGGATTCGGTACGGTACGGACCACCGTGCGCGGGCGCGACAATGGTCGCAGCGCAATCACCCATATCGGACTAAGTGAGAGGTCTGACGCCGTGTTCTGGAAGCGGAAGTCGAAGAAGCAGGACGGCCCGGAGGCCACCGATTCCGCTGCGGAGGCCGCGGTGGACGACACGGCGGAGGACGCCGAGGAGGCCGGGGAGACCGAGGGGGCGGCCGGAGCCGCGCAGGCCGCCGAGGCCGAGAAGTCCGACAAGGACGAGAAGACCGAGAAGGACCGGAAGGCCGAGGAGGAGGACACGGAGGCGGAGGCCGACGAGGCCGGGGACGCCGACGCGGACGACGACTCCGAGGACGCGGACTCCGAGGACACGGACTCCCGGGACGACGCCGAGGCGGAAGCCGACCGGGACACCGACGAGGACTCCGACGACGACTCCGAGGACGGGGACGACGAGGCCGGGACCTCTGACGACGTCTTCGCCGACGACACCGAGGAGGCCGGTGTCACCGGCCCTGACTCCGAGGGCATCACCCGGGTCCGCGCCGCGGTCACCTTCGAGTTCGACGACGAGAAGTTCGAGTACATCGGCAACACCTGGATCGTCCGGGCCGACGACGACGGCGTCATCGTCATCGACCCGGGCCCCGACGCCGAGGCCGTCCTGGAGGCCGTGGGCGAGCGCGAGGTCTACCTCGTGGCCTGCACCAACGCCTACGCCCCGCACATCGAGTCCGCGCTGAAGATCGTCGAGGAGACCGAGGCCCCGGTCGCCCTGCACCCCCGCGAGATGCGCCTGTGGCGCCGTCAGCACGGCGCCGAGCACCGCCCCGACTACGAGGTCGAGGGCGGCGGGTCCATGACCATCGGCGACCTCCAGATCGACGTCGTGGCCCTGCCCGGCACCTCCCCGGGCACCGTCGGCTACTCCATCAGCCAGCTCGGCGTCGTCTTCTCCGGCGACACCCTGCGCAAGGGCGAGCCCGGCATGGTGGGCAACACCTACATCGACTACACGACCCAGCTCGCCTCCATCGGCGAATCGCTGCTGACGCTGCCCCCGGACACCCGCATCCTGCCCGACCGCGGCCCGGCCACCACCGTGGTCGCCGAGAGCAAGAACTTCGACTCCTGGGTCTGACCCCGCCCGGGGTCCGCACCCGTCCGGACACCACGGCGCCCCGGCCCCCTCGCGGGGACCGGGGCGCCGCGGCGTGCGCGGTCAGCGGCGGCCGACCGACTCCACCTCGTTCCAGAACGCCGTGAACGCGCTGGCCGTGGTCTCGGGGGCCTCCACGTTGGGGGAGTGGCCCGCGCCGGGCACCACGATCCGCCTGGCGTCCAGCCGCTTGGCCATGTCCTCCTGGAGGGAGGGCTCCCACGCGTCGTCGTTCTCTCCGTACATCACCAGGGCGGGCAGCCGCAGCGCGGCCAGCTCCTCGACCCGGTCGCGGGCCCCCAGCAGGTCCTCGGCGCAGCGCAGCAGGCCCAGGGCGCTGCTGTGCACCAGCCGGTCGCGCAGGAAGGAGCGGACGCCCTCGTCGGGGGTGCGCTGACGGGCCTCGGCGTCGAACCGCTCCTCCCACAGCTCCTCCAGGCGCTCCCGGGAGGGGTCCATGGACAGCGCGGCGATCAGGGCGCGGGTGCGCATCGCCGCCTGGCCCGGCAGGGCGGCGGGGCCGCTGCACAGCAGCGTCAGCGAGGCCAGGTCGGCCATGCCGCTGAGCGCGGTCTCGCGCACCACCAGGCCGCCGAAGGAGTGGCCCACCAGGTGGACGGGCATCCGCCCGCCGACCTGCTCGACGACCTCGGCGACGACCTCGCCCAGCGAGGCCAGCCGGTAGTCGGGGGTCCGCACGCCGGGCGGCGGGGTGAGGGTCTCCGGGCCCGGCGACCCGTAGGTCCCCGGCAGGTCGATCGCGACCACCTCCCGACCGCCCTGGGCCAGGGTCTGGAGGATCGCGATGAAGTCCTCCTTGCTGCCGGTGTAGCCGTGCACGAGCACGGCGGGCGCCAGCTCGGCGCCCCCGGAGACGGGCAGCGCCCGCAGGGCCGCCACCGGGCCGTAGGACAGGTCGAGGTCGACCCGCCGCACGCCCGGCGGCAGGTCGAGGAACTTAGGTGTACTCACGTCCGGTCACCCTAGACGATGGCGGCCCGCTCCGGGGCGGAGCGGGACCGTGATCTCCCACGTCGGCGCGGCACCGGCCGGTACCGCGCCGCCTGTGCGCCGCGGCCCCCGTCCGGGTGCCGCGGCCGTGCCCTCCCCGGTCCGGCGGACCGGAGCGGTCAGGTGTTCTCGGGGTCGCGGCGGACGGCCGAGCCACTGCGGGTGCGGCGGCGACGGCGGACCGTGCGGGTGCCCTCGCCCCCCTCGCCCTTGTCGGCCACGGGGGCGGCCGGGGCCGCCGCGGGCGCCTCGGCCCGCTTCTCCGCGCGCTTGTCGGCGGCGGGAGCCTCGGTGCCCGCCGCCACGCTCTCACCGCTGCGGGTGCGCCGGCGCGAGCGCCCGCTCCTGCCGCCGCGGCGGCGGCCCTCGCCGCGCTCCTGGTCGCCCGAGCGGTCCCGGTCCCGGTCGCGGCCGCCGCGGCCGCGCTGGGTGCGGGGCCCGCCGGTGTCACCGATGTCCTCGATCTCCTCGGCCTCCAGGCCGGCGTGCTCGGCGCGCTTGTCGGCGGCCAGCCGCCCCTTGGTGCCCGCGGGGATGCTGAGCGCCTCGAAGAAGTGCTTCGAGGTGGAGTAGGTCTCCTCCGGCTCGGTGAACCCCAGGTCCAGCGCGGCGTTGATGAGCTTCCACCGCGGCATCTCCTGCCAGTCCACGAACGTGACGGCGGTGCCGGTGCGCCCGGCCCGGCCGGTGCGGCCGATCCGGTGCGTGTAGGTCTTCTCGTCCTCGGGCGTCTCGTAGTTGACGACGTGGGTGACGTCGTCCACGTCGAGCCCGCGGGCGGCCACGTCCGTGGCGACCAGGATGTTGATCTTGCCGTTGCGGAAGGCGCGCAGCGCCCGCTCGCGCTGGCTCTGGCCCAGGTCGCCGTGGACGGCCGCGACCGCGAACCCGCGGTCCTTCAGCTCGCCCGCGACCCGGTCGCACGCCCGCTTGGTCTGGCAGAAGACCATGCTCTGCCCGTGGTCCTCCGCCTGGAGGAGACGGGCCAGCATCTCGATCTTGTCCATCTGGTGGGTGCGGAACGCGTGCTGCGCGATCCGGCTGGTGATCGCCGACCCGTCGATCTCGTTGTCGTCGCCGGCCCGCACGTGGGTGGGCCGCCGCAGGTACTTGCGGGACAGGGAGACGATCTCGCTCGGCATGGTCGCCGAGAAGAGCATGACCTGGCGCTCGGCCGGGATCTTGGTGAGGATGCGCTCGATGTCCGGCAGGAAGCCGAGGTCGAGCATCTTGTCGGCCTCGTCCAGGACCACCGCGGCGACCCCGTCCAGCCGCAGGTGCTTCTGGTTCTCCAGGTCGAGCAGGCGGCCCGGGGTGCCGACGACGACGTCGACGCCCTCCTTGAGGCCGTTGATCTGCGGCTCGTAGGAGCGGCCGCCGTAGACGGTCAGGATCCGGGCGCCGCTGCGCTTGCCGGCGGTGGTCAGGTCGGCCGCGACCTGGATGGCCAGCTCACGGGTGGGGACCACGATCAGGGCACGGGGGCTCTTGGAGGTCCCGGGGGCCTCCTGGGCCCGCTGGAGCAGGGGGAGCCCGAAGGCCAGCGTCTTGCCGGTACCGGTCCGGGCCTGCCCGATGATGTCGCTGCCGCCGAGGGCGATCGGCAGGGCCAGCTCCTGGATGGGGAAGGGCTCGATGATCCCCTCGGCCTCCAGGGCGTCGGCGATCTCGGTGCTCACGCCGAGGTCGCGGAAGGTGATGCGGGGCTGTTGTGTCTCGTCTGTGCTGCTCAGGGCTCAGGCCTCCATCTTGGCGGTACACGAATCGCGTGTCCGCGTCGGGATGCGGTCGCGTGCGGCTTCGGGGGCCGCCGCGGAAGGCGCGGCTCGCCGTCCGTTCCGGTCGGAACGGCGCGGCGGCGCTGCCGTCGGATCCGCGGCCCGGGGGCTCCCGGCCGGAGATCGGATCCATCCGCTCGGCGCGCTCCCGTTCTCCTTCGGGGGCCCGCCGTGGTTCGTCGGGTTCGTCCGCGCGGTCGTCGGTCGCCCTGGGGCGGCCGGATCGCGCGGCGGGGCGCGGCATCCGTGGGACACCGCTGCGTGCGGGAACGTACCCGCGGGTGTGAGAAGGGGTCCGTGTCGGTCCGCACGCGCAGGTCGTCACGGAGAGTCTAGCCGGTGACCCGCCCGGCGGACGTGGCCGCCATCCGTAGCGGGACGGCATGGACCTACCCGTTCCCAGCTGGTGCAACCGTGCCGTTCGGACGTTTAGTCCCCGGTTCGGTGTGAGAACGGCCGGGCGATACCCTGGCGCCCATGACCAAAGGCCCCTCTGTGAACCCCGGTGTGATCGATCTCCTCGGCCTGCTGGCCTACGCCGAGCTGGGTTCCTTCTTCCGTCTCGCCGGTGACGCGGTGCTGGCCCCCACCCTGCGCGGCAAGGGCCGCCTGGCGGCGCTGGCCGCCACGGAGCAGGCCCACTACCAGGTGCTCCGCGACCGCCTGGAGGAGCTGGGGGTCGACCCGGAGGAGGCGATGGCCCCGTTCGTGGAGCCGCTGGACGCCTGGCACGAGCGCACCGAGCCCAAGACCTGGCTGGAGAGCCTGGTCAAGACCTACGTCGCGGACGGGATCGCGGGCGACTTCTACCGCAGGGTGGCCGAACTGGCCGACGACGAGACCCGCACCCTGGTCGAGGGCGTCCTCGCCGAGACCGGCCGCGCCGAGTTCGTCGCCGAGACCGTGCGCGAGGCCTTGGCCGAGGACCCGGTCCTGGCCGGCCGGCTGTCGCTGTGGGCCCGCCGCCTGGTCGGCGAGGCGCTGGGCCAGGCCCAGTCCGTGGCCGTGCGCCGGCCCCGCCTGGCGGCCCTGCTCGCGGAGGGCGTCGACCGGCCGGAGACCGACAGGGAGGACACCACCGGCCTGGGCGACCTGGCCGCGGTGAGCCGCATGTTCGCCTCCCTCACCGACCGGCACGCCGGCCGCCTGGAGGCCATGGGCCTGAGCGCCTGAACCCAGTCCGCGGGCGCCGTCCGCGGCCGTCCGGCCCGGGCGGCCGCGCGGGGTTACCCGCCTCGGCCCGTTCCGATTCCCCCTCGTCCCCGTTCTTGACCCGCGCTTGGGGACACTCTGGTCAAGGGCGGGTAATTTCCAACACTTTCGTGACGATCGGTTGGGGCGCGGACGTAAACTCGATGAAGTTTCCCGTGTCTCGACCACCCCTGAGTAGGTACTTCCATGCCCCGTGGGACCTCAGTGCGCCACCCGTTGGCCGGACTCACCCGTGACTTCCACAAGATCGGCCCCCTCGCCGGTCCGATCGACCCCTGGATGTGCGCTGAGCTGGACCAGCACGCCGCGCAGGTGTGCGACGGCATCGCCTCCTCCGGCGGCGAGGTGACCGCCCGGACCCTGGGCACCTACCTCCACGGGTTCCTCGACGGCTGCCTTGAGCGGGGCTGGGACTCCGCGGCCGTGGAGTACGACTGGGAGACACTCCGCGTCCTCGCGATCTGCCGCTTGGCCAAGGAGCGCGGTTTCGTCCGCTAGGTTGTTGCCAACCGCAGGCACCGTTGTGACCGACGACGCGCCGTCCCCGAGGACGCGTTCGGTGGATGCTTCCGCGCGGTCGGCGCGGCGAGCGGCGGCCCGGCCGTTCCGCGGAGGCATCGAGCCGGAGGCGTTCCCGAGGCCGGCGGCGGTCGACGGGCGGACCCGGAACGGTACACCGGACACGCCCTCGGTCACCCGCCCTGCCCGTTCACCGGCGAAAACCCCTTCACGGGCCTAGGCTGGGGACATCGGCGACCCCACGGCGGCCGGACACGCGCCCCGACGAACCGGGCGCGGACCTGCGGAATGCAACGTGGGATGCACGGTGTTATGCCGGTCCGGGACGGACCGGACGCCGTGACTGGCGGAGCGGCCCGCAGGAGCCGCGAGAAAGGAATGCGAATGAGGAGCGGTCGGCACGGGGCGGCGCGCCCACCGGTCGGCGTCCTGATCCAGCAGGATCGCGTCGACTTCGCGCTTTTCGCACTGATCTTCGTCGTCGCGGTGGCCTCGATGGTCTTCACCGGGCCGGGCAGCGTCGTCTTCTGGCTGGCGCTGCTGCCCATGATCGCCACCGTGGTGCTGGCCGTCCGGCGGATCGAGCACCTGTCCCGCCTCGAGCTGCGGGACTCGGAGTTCCTGTAGCCGGCGACGGCGCACGACAGCGGGAGGGCGGGGCCTCGAGGCCCCGCCCTCCCTTGTCTCCTTCGTCTTGTACCTCTGCGATCCCGAGCCCCCTTTCCCTCGACTGCACGCCTGTGGCGTCCGTACCCGTCAGACGCCGCCCTCGGGGCGCTCGCCCGTGCCCGGCGCGCCCGGGCCGGTGCGCACTCCGGCGGCGCGGGCGTCCTCGGCACCGGCCGGTCCGGTGGTCGCGGGACGGTCCATGGCGGCCTTGCGGCCCGCCTCGTAGCTGCCCCTGTCGGCCAGACGGCCGGTCTCCTCCTCCGCGCGGTCCAGCCAGCGGTCCCAGCGCGACTGCATCGGCCGGATCAGGCCGCCGCCGACGCCCACCACGATGACGCCGCCGACGGTGGCCAGCACGGCGACGAGCACCGGCGTGGTCACGGTCGTGGCGATGCCCATCTGGTTGAGCGCCGCGATGACACCGAGGGCCAGGATGGCCACGGCGGCGATGTTGGCCAGCAGCCGGCCGTACGAGAGGCCGCCCAGGGCACCGCTGATGATGTCGCGGACCGCCTTGGCGATCATCGCGGTCACCACCACGATGACCAGCGCGACGATGCCGCGCGGCATCCAGGCGATGACCTCGTTCAGGAGGGTGCTCACCGGGTTCGGTCCGAAGACGTTGAACGCGAGGGTGAACACGAACAGCAGGGCGACGTAGTAGATGATCTTGCCGCACAGCTCACTGGCGCTCCAGTTGCTGCGCTCGAAGTACTCGCCCACCCCGCCGCGGTGGAGGGCGCGGTCCAGCCCGACCCCGTGCAGCGCCTTGCCGACCGCCTTGCCCACGAGCCAGGCGATGATCCAGCCCACTACGAGGACGACCAGGAAGCCGGCCAGCAGTGGTACGAAGCTCGCCACCATCTGCCAGGCCGTCATCAGACCCTGACCCACATCCATGACGTCTTCACCCCCAAGTCGCTCCGTTCGGTCGTACCGAATGGTCGCCGTTCGGAACGGCGAAAAGAGGCGCGGTGCCTCTCACCCCGCCGATACCCGGAGTGCCCGGTTCAAATCCTTTATCGGAGCAGGTCGGCAGGTATTGCCTTTTCTTGGGAATTCTCTGGCCGGAAAAAGGGGCGCGGATCATTGTCGGTGGTGGACAATGCGCCTTTCCGGGGCGGCCGCGCACGGCGGAGGGCCCCGGTCGCCCGGGGCCCTCCGTGGTGCGTGTGCGGGGGTCAGGAGTCCTGGCCGGCCGACTGCCCCTCGCCGCGGTGCAGGTCCCAGCCGCTGATGCCGCGCCAGGCCAGCCGGGCCACCAGCAGTTCGGCGGCGTCCTTGGGAACCGAGCCCTGGGTGTTGATCCAGTACCGGGCGCTGGTCTCGGCCATGCCGACCAGCCCTATGCTCAGCAGGTGCGCCTCCTCGTCGGAGATGCTGGTGTCCTGCCGGATGACCTCGCCGATCAGCTCGGCGCAGCGCTGGAAGGTCTGCTCGCTCTTCTCGCGCACCGCCGGGAGATTGCGCAGGTCCGATTCGAAGACCAGGCGGAACGCCTCGCCGTCGCCGGCCACGAAGTCGAAATACGCGCGGAAACTCGCGATGACCCGCTGGCGGTTGTCGTCGGTGCTCTCCAGCGCCTCGCGCTGCTTTTCGACCAGCGCCTCGGAATGCTCTTCCAGGAGGGCGAGGTACAGCTCCAGCTTCCCCGGGAAGTGCTGGTAGAGGACCGGCTTGCTCACCCCCGCGCGCTCGGCGATCTCGTCCATCGCGGCCGCGTGGTACCCGCGGGCGACGAAGATCTCCTGCGCGGCGGCGAGGAGCTGTCGGCGGCGCCTGACCCGGGGCAGACGGGTGCCCCGGGAGCGGGCGTCTGAAGGAGCTGTCACACCCACACCCTCCGAACTCGGCATGGCAGATGCACGCCATCATCGGACATCTGCGTGGCTGGCGCCGTCGTGCGCGCGTCCCCGTCACAGGGTGCGCTCCACGGCGTTTTCCGCCATCTTACTCCTGCGTAAGTTACCTGTGACATAGGGATTCGTCCCGCGGAACGAGACGGCGCGGGCCGGGGGCCGCCGATCAGCGCCGGTCGTCGTCGTCGGCCCCGGCCTCGCGCAGCTGCTCCACGACGTCGGCCTCGTTCGCGTCCGGGAGCTCCCCGGCCCCGGCGCGCTCCAGCCAGTGCTCGTCGTCCTCCGCGTCGGAGGCGGCCAGACGCTGCTCGGCGGCGTCGGCCTCGGGGACCGCTGCGTCCGGGTCCTCCGCGGGTGCGGGACGTGTCCTCGGGTCCTCGGTCACGGGTGCCTCCCCCAGTCGACGGACGTACCCCCGACACTACTCGCCGCCGCGCCGCGGGGGGCGGAGGGGAATGGATCGGCGGGTCAGGGCGGTTGCCGACGAGAGGGGCCGGCCGCGGTCCGGCGGCTCGGGCGGGTGTCCGCCAGTGTGCCCGTCGACACCGCCCCGGGGGTGGGAATGGAAAACCCCACCCGTTAGGTTGGGTATAAGAGCAAGCACGCTTCGCGCCCCGCGACCCCTGCGCCCGTGGTCCTCCTGCTTCGGGCGGTGTGAAGCATCACGAACAGACATGAGGAGTCACCGTGTCGCTGCCGCCGCTGGTGGAACCAGCTGACGAGCTGACCGTGGACGAGGTGCGCCGCTATTCGCGACACCTGATCATCCCCGACGTGGGCATGGACGGGCAGAAGCGCCTGAAGAACGCCAAGGTGCTCGTCGTCGGTGCGGGCGGGCTGGGTTCCCCGGCGCTGCTCTACCTCGCCGCCGCGGGTGTGGGCACCCTCGGCATCATCGACTTCGACGTCGTGGACGAGTCCAACCTCCAGCGCCAGGTCATCCACGGCCAGAGCGACGTGGGCCGCCCCAAGGCCGAGTCGGCCCGCGACAGCATCAAGGAGGTGAACCCCAATGTGACGGTGATCCTCCACCAGGACCGCCTGGACTCCGACAACGCGCTGGAGATCTTCGCGGACTACGACCTGATCCTGGACGGGACCGACAACTTCGCGACCCGCTACCTGGTCAACGACGCCGCGGTCATCCTGAACAAGCCGTACGTGTGGGGTTCCATCTACCGCTTCGACGGCCAGGTCAGCGTCTTCTGGAACGAGTACGGGCCGCAGTACCGCGACCTGTACCCCGAGCCCCCGCCGCCCGGCATGGTCCCCTCCTGCGCCGAGGGCGGCGTCCTGGGCGTGCTGTGCGCCTCCATCGGGTCCGTCATGGTGAACGAGGCCATCAAGCTGATCACCGGGATCGGTGAGCCGCTGGTGGGCCGCCTGCTCATCTTCGACGCCCTGGAGATGTCCTGGCGCGAGGTGAAGGTCCGCAAGGACCCCGACACCCAGCCGGTGACCGAGCTCATCGACTACGAGGCGTTCTGCGGCGTCGTCTCCGACGAGGCCAGCGAGGCCGCGGCCGGGTCGACGATCACCGCGGGCGAGCTCAAGGACCTCCTCGACAACAAGCCCGACGAGGTCTTCCTCGTGGACGTCCGCGAGAAGAACGAGTACGAGATCGTCAGCATCCCGGGCGCCACGCTCATCCCCAAGGGCGAGTTCCTCAACGGCAAGGCCTTCGAGAAGCTCCCCCAGGACAAGCGCGTGGTCCTGCACTGCAAGTCGGGCGTGCGCTCGGCCGAGGCGCTGGCCGCGGTCAAGGCCGCGGGCTTCTCCGACGCGGTGCACGTCGGCGGCGGCGTCCTGGCCTGGGTCAACCAGATCGACCCCAGCCTGCCCAGCTACTGAGCGGCCTGTCATAGCGCGTCGCGGACGGCGCCGGGGCGATCCCGGCGCCGTCCGCCGTATGCGGGCGCCCGAATGGGTACAAGACCTCCCAGGGGCCGCCGGTCGAACGTCGGGGCGGCCCCGCCGCAGGGAGGTGGCACCATGCGTGAAAAGGGACGCCGGGCCGACTGGGTGGCGATCGCCGCCGGTCTGGCGCTGGGGATCAGCTTCGTCTGGCACGGGATGTACGGGTTCAGCGGCGGAGTGCTGTTCGTGCTCGGGCTGGGGGTCATCATGGCCGCCGTCGTCTCCCTCACCCGCCCCGGTGCGCTCTCCGGGGAGATCGCGGTGCTGGCGATCGGCGTGCTCGTGTTCGCGATGCCCTGGCTGCTGGGCTACACGCACCTGGCCGCGGCCGCGTGGACGGCCTGGATCATCGGCGCCGCCATCGCCGTGCTCGGCGCCTACGGCCTGGTCCGGGCCCGCCGGACGCGGCGGCGCGACCCCGACTCCGTCTGGAGCGCCCACGTCAACGAGATCCCGACCTGACCGGGAGCGCAGCGCGGGGCCGGTGCCGCACGGCACCGGCCCCGCCTGTTCCCGGCGTCGCGTCCGTCGGCGGCCCTCGCTAGGGTGTGGCCGTGTTCACCGATGAGGACGGCGGGCCCGACGAGTACGCCGACGAGGTCCTGGCCGTGGTCGAGCGGATCCCGCCGGGGAGGGTGATGTCCTACGGGGACATCGCCGAGTACGTGGGCCGGGGAGGCCCCCGGCAGGTCGGCTCCGTCATGTCCACCTGGGGCGGCGGCGTGCCCTGGTGGCGGGTGGTCCGGGCCGACGGCAGCCCCGCCTCCGGACACGAGGTGAGAGCCTTGTCGCACTATGCCGCGGAGGCCACTCCGCTGCGGCCCGGAAGCGACCGTGTGGACATGCGCAAGGCCCGGTGGGACGGGGAAAGCGGAGGCTGAGGGCACCTCGCGGGCTCCCCGGGCCGTCCGGGACGGTCGGCACCCTCTGGTGAACTGGTGGGGTGAACACATTCCCGTACCGTCTCGTGCGGCGCCCCCACCGGGTGCAGCCGACACCGGTGCTGGACGAGAACCAACGCAAGGTCGTCGACCACGAGGGCGGCCCCCTCCTGGTGCTCGCCGGTCCCGGCACCGGCAAGACCACCACCATCGTCGAGGCCGTCGTCGACCGCATCGACAACAGGGGCGTGGACCCCTCCCGCATCCTGGTCCTCACCTTCGGCCGCAAGGCCGCGCAGGAGCTGCGGGAGCGCATCACCGGGCGGCTGCGCCGCACCACCCGGGAGCCCCTCGCCCTGACCTTCCACGGCTACGCCTACGCGCTCATCCGCCGCGAGTTCCAGCGCATGGGCGACCTGCCGCCCCGCCTGCTGTCCGGCCCCGAGCAGCTGATGGAGATACGCGAGCTCCTGCGCTGGGAGGCCGCGGACGGCGGCTCCGCCTGGCCCGAACGCCTGCGCCCGGCCCTGGAGACCCGCGGCTTCGCCGAGGAGCTGCGCGACTTCCTGATGCGCGCGGAGGAGCGCGGCCTGGGCCCCGACGCCCTGGCCCGGCTGGGCCGCGAGCGCGGCCGCGATGACTGGGAGGCCGCGGCCGGGTTCCTGGCGCGGATGAACGGCCGGTTCGACATCGCCCCCGTGCCCACCCTCAACTACGCCGAACTGGTGCGGATCGCCGCCGGACTGCTCTCCGACCCCGCGGTGCAGGAGCGCGAGCGCTCGGCGCACGAGACCGTGTTCGTCGACGAGTACCAGGACACCGACCCGGCCCAGGAGGAACTCCTCCAGGCCCTGGCGGGCGACGGCCGCGACCTCATCGCCGTCGGCGACCCCGACCAGTCCATCTACGGGTTCCGCGGCGCCGAGGTGCGCGGCATCCTGGAGTTCCCCGACCGCTTCCGCACGGTCCGCCGCACGCCCGCCCCCGTGGTGGCGCTGCGCACCTCCCGCCGTAGCGGGTCCGGCCTGCTGGCCGCCTCGCGGGCGGTCACCCGCCGCCTGCCCGCCGTCGCCTCCGCGCCCGGCCGCGTCAACGAGCACCGCGAACTGGTCCCCGCCGCCGGGGTGCCCGCCGGGAGCGTGCGGCTGCTCATGGCCGAGAGCCCCACCCAGGAGGCCGCGGTCATCGCCGACACCCTGCGCCGCGCCCACCTGGTGGACGGCGTCCCCTGGTCGGACATGGCCGTCCTGGTGCGCTCGGCCACCCGCCAGCTGCCGGTGCTGCGCCGCGCCCTGGTCGCCGCGTCGGTGCCGGTCGCCGTCGGCGCCGACGAGCTGCCGGTGGCCGCCGAGCCCATCGTGCGGCCGCTGCTGTCCCTCATCCGGTTCGGGCTGCACCCGGCCGAACTCGACGACGAGGCCGCCCGCGACCTGCTCACCGGCCCCTTCGGCGACGCCGACGCCATCGGCCTGCGCCGCCTCACCCGCGCCCTGCGCCGCCTGGACCTGGACCGGGCCGCCGCCGAGCGCGAGAACGGCGGGGGCGACGGGACCTACCGGCCCGCCTCCCTGCTGCTGGTGGACGCCCTGCGCGAGCCGGCCGACCTCACCCTGGTCGAGCCCGAGGTGGCCGCGCCCGCCCTGCGCATCGCCACCGCCCTGGCCACCGTCCGCGAACTCGACGCCCGCGGCGCCGACGCCGAACAGGTGCTGTGGCGGCTGTGGCGCGACAGCGGCCTGGCCGACCGGCTGCTGCGCGCCAGCCTCGCCAGCGGCCGCCGCGGCGCCGCCGCCGACCGCGACCTCGACGCGGTGGTCGCCCTGTTCGAGAGCGCCGCCCGCTACTGCGACCGGCTGCCCCCCGGCACCCCGGAGGGGTTCCTCGCAGACCTGGCCGCCCAGGAGATCCCCGGCGACAGCCTCGCCGAGCGCGCCCCCGAAGGCGAGTCCGTGCGCATCCTCACCGCCCACCGCTCCAAGGGACTGGAGTGGGGCCTGGTGGTGGTCGCCGGGGTCCAGGAGGGCGACTGGCCCGACCTGCGCCTGCGCGGTTCCCTGCTGGGCGTGGAGGAGCTGGTGGACGCCGACGTGCACGGCGCCGACTCCTCCGGGGCCGCCCTGGCCTCCAAGCTGCTCGCCGAGGAGCGCCGCCTGTTCTACGTGGCCCTCACCCGCGCCCGGCACACCCTCGTGGTCACCGCCGTGGGCGGCGACGATGCCGAGCAGCGGCCCTCCCGGTTCCTCAACGAGATGGGCGCGGGCGACCCCGAGCCCGTCGGCACCGGGGTGCGCTGGCTGTCGCTGCCGTCCCTGGTCGCCGACCTGCGCTCGGTGGTCACCGACCGGAACGCGCCCGGCGCCCTGCGCGACGCCGCCGCCGTCCACCTGGCCCGCCTGGCCGAGGAGGGGGTGCGCGGGGCGGACCCCGCCGAGTGGTACGCCCTGACACCCTTCTCCGACGACCGGCCGCTGGCCGGGGAGGGCGACACCATCCGGGTGTCGCCCTCCCAGGTGGAGAGCTTCACCAACTGCCAGCTGCGCTGGCTGCTGGAGCGCGCCGCCGGGGCCTCCTCCGGCGACTCGGCGTCCGCCCTGGGCACCGTCGTGCACGCCGTCGCGGTCCTGGTCGCCCAGGGCACCCCGCCGCAGGACATCTCCCGGCGGATGGACGAGATCTGGGCCGACCTCGACTTCGGCGGCCCCTGGCAGGCCGACAAGCAGCGCGAGCGCGCCGACACCATGGTCCGCAAACTCCTCACCTGGGACGCCGCCAACGACCGCGAGCTCGTCGTCACCGAGGAGGGGTTCAAGGTCGACGTCGGGGGCATCGAGATCACCGGCCGGGTCGACCGGCTCGAACGCGACGACCAGGGCCGCGCCGTCGTCGTCGACATCAAGACCGGCGCCGCCAAGGCCGAGGACCTGGACCGCCACCCCCAGCTCGGCGTCTACCAGATGGCCGTCCTCAAGGGGGCCTTCGCCGAACTCGGCCTGGCGCAGCCCGGCGGGGCGATGCTCGTCCAGCTCGGCGAGAAGCTCAAGAACGCCCGCGAGCAGGTCCAGCGCCCCCTCGGCGAGGACCCCGACCCCCGCTGGGCCCAGGACCTCGTCACCGAGGTCGCCGCCGGTATGGGCGGCTCCCGGTTCACCGCCACCCGCAACAAGGGATGCAGGTCGTGCGCCGTGCGCGCCTGCTGCCCTGTCCAAGACGAGGGCAGACATGTCTGAAGCCCACCCCCGTTTCACCCCCGCCGAACTCGCCCGCGTCCTCGGGCAGCCCGAACCCACCGCCGAGCAGTCCGAGGTGATCTCCGCCCCCCTCGAACCCGCGGTGGTCATCGCGGGCGCCGGTTCGGGCAAGAGCGAGACCATGGCCTCCCGCGTGGTGTGGCTGGTCGCCAACGGGTACGTGCGGCCCGAGCAGGTCCTCGGCCTCACCTTCACCCGCAAGGCCACCGCCGAGCTGGCCGAACGCGTGCGCAAACGCCTGGACCAGGTGCGCGACAGGCTCGGCGAGGAGGTCGTCGGCGAGGGCGTGCTGGACGGCGAGCCCACCGTGTCCACCTACAACGCCTACGCGGGGCGCATCGTCGCCGACCACGCCCTGCGCGAGGCCGTCGAGCCCACCGCCCGGCTGCTCAGCGAGGGCCAGTCCTGGCAGCTCGCCGCCCGGGTGGTCGGCGAGTACGACGGCCCGATGGACCTGGTCAACGTGGGCGCGGACACCGTCATCGAACGCGTGCTGCACCTGTCCGGGGAGATCGCCGACCACCTCACCACGGTCGAGCGGGTGCGCGGCATCGGGCGGTGGATCCAGTCCCAGGTGGACGCCCTGCCCAAGAGGCCCACCGCCGACACCCGCGACCTGGTCGGCACCCAGCGCCGCCGGGAGCAGCTGCTGCCCCTGGTGGAGCGCTACGACCACGCCAAGCACTCCCGCGAGGCCATGGACTTCGGCGACCAGATGGCCCTGGCCGCGCGCATCGCGGAGAACCACCCCGAGGTGGGGCTGGTGGAGCGCAGCAGGTTCCGGGTCGTGCTGCTGGACGAGTACCAGGACACCAGCCACGCCCAGCTGGTGCTGCTGCGCTCCCTGTTCGGCGACGGCCACGCCGTGACCGCGGTCGGCGACCCCTGCCAGTCCATCTACGGGTGGCGGGGGGCGATCGCCGCCAACCTCACCCGGTTCCCCACCGACTTCCCGGCCGCGCCGGGGCGGCCCGCGGCCGTGCGCAGGCTGTCCACCAGCTTCCGCAACGGCGAGCGCATCCTGGGCGTGGCCGGGTGGATCTCCGAGGAGCTGCGCGCCGAGGCCGCCGAGGTGCCGGTGCTGTACCCGGGGCCGGCCCGGCGCGGACGCGGGCGGGCCGACGTCGCCCTGTTCCGCACCGAGTCCGAGGAGGCGGCCTGGATCGCCTCGCGCATCGCCGAACTGGTCAAGGGGGTGCGCCGCGACCCGGAGACCGCGCCGGACGGGATGCCCTGGCCGCCGGGCGAGTCCGGCGGCGCCCAGGACGGGGGCGTGTCCCCGGGCGACGTCGCCGTGCTGTGCCGCCGCCGCGCCCAGTTCCCGGCCCTGCGCGAGGAGCTGGAGGCGCGCGGTGTCCCGGTCGAGGTCGTGGGCCTGGGCGGGCTGATGCTCGTCCCGGAGGTGCGCGACATCATCGCCACCCTGCGCGTGGTGCACGACGCCGCCGCGGGCAACGAGCTGGCCCGCCTGCTCACCGGGCCGCGCTGGCGGTTCGGGCCCCGCGACCTGGCCTCCCTGGGGGCGCGCGCCACCGAGCTGGCCCGCCACTCCCGCCGCGACCTCACGGGGGACGGACCGGACGGGGCGGGGGACGACGTGCTGCGCCGCACCGTCCTGGACCTCACCGCGGAGAGCGGCAGCCTGGTGGACGCGGTCGACGACCCGGGGGACGCCGAGAACTACTCCGAGACCGGGTACGCGCGCCTGCTGCGCCTGTCCGAGGAGCTGCGCGGCCTGCGCAAGCTGGTCGGGCAGCCGCTGCCGGACCTCATCACCGAGGTCGAGCGCGTGCTGGGCCTGGACATCGAGGTGGCGGCCCGCAGCGGGCGCGACCCGCTGTCGGCCCGCGCCGACCTGGACGCGTTCGTGGACCACGCCGTCCGGTTCGTCGGCAACAGCGATGATCCCTCGTTGGGCAGCTTCCTGAGCTACCTGCGCGCCGCGGAGGAGAACGAGAGCGGCCTGGCGCCGGGGGAGCGGGTCGGCGGGTCGGACAGCGTCAAGCTCATGACCATGCACGGGGCCAAGGGGCTCCAGTGGCCGGTGGTGTTCGTGCCGGGCATCAGCGGCGGGCGCAACCCGGTGTTCCCGGCGTCGCCGCGCCACGCCAAGGCGTGGGTGGCGGCCGACCACCTGCTGCCGTACCCGCTGCGCGGCGACCGGGCGAGCCTGCCCGAGCTGACCGGTGTGGACAAGCAGGCCATCGCCGCGTTCAAGGAGGAGGAGGCGGCCCGCCACCTCACGGAGGAGCGCCGCCTCGCCTACGTGGCGGTCACCCGGGCGTCCTTCCTCCTCGTGTGCACCGGGCACTGGTGGGGGCGCACCGGCACCACGCCGCGCGGCCCGTCGGTCTTCCTGGAGGAGGTACGCGAGGCCTGCGAGCAGGGGGCGGGGCGGGTGGTCGACTGGGCCGACCCGCCCGAACTCGACGAGACCAACCCGCACGACGAGGAGGAGGGCGAGGCCGTGTGGCCGCCCCTCCAGGGCGACCCGCAGAGCGACGGCGAGGCCACCCCGGACACGCTCGCCCAGGTGGAGGGCGCGGTGACCCGCCGGACGGAGATCGAGGCGGGCGCCGCGCTGGTGGAGCGGGCCCGCGCGGCGCTGCGCGAGGGCAGGGCGGTGCCGCCGGACCCGGCGCGCTACGAGAAGCTGGGGCGCCGGCTCCAGGGGTGGGAGCGCGACACGGGGCTGCTGCTGGCCCACCGCGCCCGCGAGGCCCGGCGGGCCGAGGACGGCACGGTCCCGGTGGAGCTGCCCGACCACCTGTCCGTGTCCTCCATGGTGTGGCTGGCCCGCGACCCGTCGGGGCTGGCCCGCCAGATCCGGCGGCCGCTGCCCCGGCCCCCGGCCCCGCACACCCGGCGGGGGACCGCGTTCCACACCTGGCTGGAGCGCCGCTTCGGGCTGGGCACGGCCACCCTCCTGGACGAGCTGCCGGGGGCGGCCGACGAGACGGCGGGGGAGGACGACGACCTGGCCGAGCTCCAGACGCTCTTCGAGGAGAGCGAATGGGGCGGGCGGATCCCGGTCGAGGTGGAGGTGCCGTTCGAGACGGTGATCGGGGACCGGCTCATCCGCGGGCGGATGGACGCGGTGTTCCACGACCCGGAGAAGGGCTACGACGTCGTGGACTGGAAGACGGGGCGGCCGCCGCGGGGCGCGGCGGAGCGGCGGGCGGTCGGCGTGCAGCTGGCGGCGTACCGGCTGGCGTGGGCGGACCTCCAGGGGGTGCCGCTCGACGAGGTGCGCGCGGCCTTCCACTACGTCCGCGCCAACGAGACGGTCCGCCCCACCGACCTGCTCGACGCCGACGGCCTGGCGGCCCTCATCGCCTCCGTCCCCGAGCCCTGACCGGGGCGCGGGGCCGGGCGGGCGTGCGAGGATCGGCGGCGATGGAGACGATCGCGGCCGCCGTCGCCGCCCGCCACGGGATACCGCCCGCCGACGTGAGCCCGCTCCCCGCGGGCGCGGCCAACCACGTCCTGGCGCTGGGGGAGTCCCTCGTGCTGCGCATTCCCCGGGGGCCGGACCACGAGGCCGACCTGCGCAAGGAGGCGGCGCTCATCCCGGTGGTGCGCGCCGCGGGGGTCCTCACCCCGGAGCTGGTCGAGTACCGCGGGGGCGAGCCGCCGACGATGCTGCTGGAACGCCTCCCGGGCACCGACCTGGTCGGCCGCACCCCGGGCCGGGACGTGCTGCTCGACCTGGGCCGCCGGCTCGCCGCGCTGCACGCGGTCCCGGCCGACGCCCTGCCCGGCCTGCCCCGGGAGACCGGGGAACCCGACCCGGCCGCGCTGGTCGGGCGGGTGCACGCCGCGGGGTACATCGACGCCGACACGGCCGGCCTGCTGCGCGCCTGGTGCGCCGGGCTCGCACCGCTGGTCCCCGCCGCGGCGGCCCCCGCACCGGTCCACGGGGACATCGCCCCGCAGAACCTGATCGTGACCCCCGAAGGCGCCCTCGCCGGGATCGTGGACTGGGGCGACGCCGCCGTCGCCGACCCGGCCACCGACTTCGCGAAGCTCCCTCCGGCCTGGCTGCCCGCCGTGCTGGAGGGCTACGGCGCCCCGGGGGCGGAGGCCCGGGTGCTGTGGCACCATCTCGCCTGGGCGCTCGGCCGCCTGCTGCGGCCCGACCCGGTCCGGGGGCGGCGCCACTGGACCGCGCCGCCCCTGAGCCGGATCCTCGCTCTGCTGCTGTTCTTCGCCTCCGGCCCGCCGGACCCCTGGCCCCGCCTCGGCCCGGGAGCCCTCCCGTCCGCGCCCGCCGCCGGGTGACGCCCGCCGCCCGGGCCGGGGGACGCTCGACGCGATGGCGCCGGTGTGCGAGTGGACGGGCGAGCACGGGGACGGGCCGGTGGGCGCCCACGAGGCGGGTGCCGGCCACTGAACGCGCGGGGCGCCGCCGTCCGGTCCCGGACGGCGGCGCCCCCGCGTACGCGCTCAGACCACGCCGAAGACGAAACCGCCGGGGGAGTCGCTGTCCTCGCCGAACAGGAACTGCCGCGCCGACAGCACGAACTCCTCCCGGCTCATGTCCCCGTCCCCGTCCGTGTCCACGTGTGCGAACCGGGTGCGGGCGTCGGCCTCGCCGGCGCCCAGCGCGGCGGCGTACACGAGGAACTCCTCCAGGCTGATCCGCCCGTCGCCGTCCTCGTCCAGCAGGTCGAACACCGCCTCGGCCACCGCCTCGGCCGCGTTGGACCGGCTGCGGTCCTCCGACGCCGCGTGCATGGCCGCGATGAACTCCTGCCGCTCCAGGCGGTCCCCGGCCCCGGAGTACCGCACCAGGCGGTCCCACAGCGACCGGTAGGCCGTCTCGATCGCGTGCGCCTTGGGCTCGGTCGGGTCCAGCGTGTACCCGGTGATGTACCGGTCCACCAGCCGCTGGTAGTCCGCCCAGGTGGCGTACTTGTCCCCATCGGTGTCGAGTACGTCGAACAGCTCGTTGAACCGGGCGACGATCGCCTCGGAGGGGGTGATGCTCACGTGGTTCCTCCCATCGGTGGGGCGGGTGGTTCCCTCCCCGTCCTGTGAGTCCCATCGTGCCGAAAAGGTTCCCTCCGTGCGCTGTTGGCGGCCCGTTCATCCCGATCGTGGACAATGTCCTGTGTGCCGAGCCCAGGAATCCCCCAGGACAGCGGCGCCCCCGTCCGGGCCGGTGTGCCCGAGCACGGCCGGGTGCCCAAGTACTACGCCGTCCGCATCCGCCTGACGGAGCTGGTCGACGGGCTGGAGGTGGGGCGGACCCTGCCCACCGAGCGGGAGCTCGCCGAACGCTTCGGCGCCGCCCGCGAGACCGTGCGCCAGGCGCTGCGCGACCTCCTCCTGGAGGGGAGGCTGCGCCGCCGCGGCCGGGGCACGGTGGTGGCCGGGCCCAAGCTGGAGCAGCCGCTCTCCCTGGCCAGCTACACCGAGGGCGTCCGCCGCCAGGGGCTGCGCCCGGGGCGGACCCTGGTGGACCTGCGCAGCTGGCCCTGCCCGGAGGGGCTGGCCCGGGAGCTGGACGTCGCCGCGGGCGAGCCCGTCTGGCACATGGAGCGCGTGCTGCTCGCCGACGACGAGCGCGTCGGCCTGGAGTCCACCTACATCCCGGTGGCCCGCGTGCCCGGACTGGACAGCGAGTTCGACCCCGACTCCACCTTCTACGGCTACCTGGCGGACAAGGTCGGCATCGTGTTCGCCGACGCGGACGAACGCCTGGAGACGGTGCTGGCCACCCCGCGCGAGGCGCTGCTCATCGGCACCCCGCCGGCCCTGCCGATGCTGCTCATCCACCGGGTGTCGCGGGACGGGGAGGGCCGCCCCTTCGAGCGGGTGCGCTCGCTGTACCGGGGCGACCGGTTCAGCTTCAGCGCCCACCTGTCCGGCGACGGCCGCTGACACGCACGGGGCCTCCGCCCTGCTTTTTTATCACGAGAAGATAACGGGTCTAGTCCAAAGTTTCGCACCGGTTCACCGGGACGCCTCTGCCCTGCTCGGTGCGCTCCACCTGCGCCGACCACGCTCGTGGCCATGCGAGTGATCATCGTCGGTGCCGGAGTCCTGGGCACCATGCACGCCTGGCAGGCCGTCTCCCGAGGCCACGAGGTCGTCCACATCGAACGCGAGGACGCCGCCCGCGGCGCCTCGGTCCGCAACTTCGGCCTTGTCTGGGTCGGCGGCCGCGCCCCCGGCGCGGAACTGGCCGCGGCGCAGCGCTCCCGCGTGCTGTGGGAGGAGATCGCCGAACGGGTGCCCGCCCTGGGCTTCCGCCCCTCCGGCTCCCTGACCGTCGCCGCCACCGAGCGCGAACTGGCCGTGGCCGAGGCCGCCGCCCGCGGTCCGGAGGCGGCCGAACGCGGCTACGAGCTCCTCGGCCCCGACCGGGTCCGCGAGGTCAACCCCGCCCTGCGCGGCGACCTGCTGGGCGCCCTGTGGTGCCGCCGCGACGCCCAGGTCGAACCCCGCACCGCCCAGGCCGCGCTCCAGGCCGAGCTGGCCCGCAGCGGACGCTACACCCTGCTGACCGGCCGGGAGGTCCGCGACCTCGCCGGACCGGCCGCCGTGCGCGACGACCGCGGCGAGGTCCACCGCGGCGACACCGTCGTCCTGTGCACCGGCGCCTGGCTGGGCGGGCTGGTGCGCGAACTCGTCCCGGACCTGCCGGTGCGCCGGGTCCGGCTCCAGATGGCGCAGACCGCGCCGCTGGGGGAGGCCCTCACCACCTCCGTGGCCGACGGCGACAGCTTCCGCTACTACCCCGCCTACCGGGGCCCGGAGCTGGACGTCCTCAACGACGCCCAGCCCCAGGGCCCGGTCCCGGCCGGGCACGCGATGCAGCTGCTGATGGTCCAGCGCGCCGACGGCTCACTCACCATCGGCGACACCCACGAGTACGACACCCCCTTCTCCTTCGACACCTCCGAGGACCCCTACGACCACCTCGCCGGGGTCGTCACCCGCCTGCTCGGCCGCCCGATGCCGCCGATCCGCCGCCGTTGGGCGGGGGTCTACGCCCAGTGCCTGGACCCCGCCGCCGTCGTCCACCGCGCCGCCGTCGCCGACGGCGTCCACCTCGTCACCGGTCCCGGGGGGCGCGGCATGACCTGCTCCCCGGCGATCGCCGAGACCACCGCCGAAGAACTGGGATGGTCATGACCTCCTCCACCGACATCGAACTCGTCACCCTCGACATGGCGGGCACCACCGTCGCCGACGACGGCCTGGTGGAGCGCGCCTTCGCCGCCGCCCTGCCCGAGCGCACCGCCGCCGACCTGGAGTACGTGCGCGCCACCATGGGCGAATCCAAGATCACCGTGTTCCGCCACCTCACCGGCGGGGACGAGGACCTCGCCCAGGAGGCCAACCGCGCCTTCGAGGACGCCTACGCCCGCCTGGTCGACGACGGCCTGTGCGCGCCCCTGCCCGGTGCCGAGGACACCCTGCGCCGCCTGCGCGCCCAGGGCCGCACCGTCGCCCTGACCACCGGGTTCGGTCGCGACACCCAGGACCGCATCCTCCGTGCCCTGGGCTGGACCGGCCTGCCCGACCTGGTGCTGTGCCCGGCCGACGCGGGCGGCCGCGGCCGCCCCCACCCGGACATGGTCCTCACCGCGGCCCTGCGCGCGAAGGTCTCCGCGATGTCGGCGGTCGCCGTCGTCGGCGACACCGCCTCGGACGTGCGCAGCGGGATCAACGCCGGGGCGGGCCTGGTCGCCGGGGTGCTCACCGGCGCCCACGGCGCCGAGGCCCTGCGCGCCGCCGGCGCCGCCCACGTCCTGCCCGGGGTGTCCGGGCTGCCCGCCCTCCTGGACGGGGAGGGCTGACCCGTGGGCATCCGCTTCGACCGCGTCAGCGTCGCCTACGGCGACACCGTCGTCCTGGACGGCCTGGACCTGACCGTCGAGCCCGGGGAGTTCACGGCCCTGCTGGGGCCCTCCGGGTCGGGCAAGACCACCGCCCTGCGCGCCGTCGCCGGGTTCGTCCGCCCCGCCTCGGGCCGGGTGCTGCTCAACGGCCGCGACGTCACGGACCTGCCGCCCCACGCCCGGGGCGTGGGCATGGTGGTGCAGAGCTACGCCCTGTTCCCGCACATGCGCGTCGACCAGAACGTGGCGTTCGGGCTCCGGGCGCAGGGCACCCCGCGCAGGGAGATCCCGGGCCGGGTCGCCCAGGCCCTGGAGATGACCGGCATGGCCGGCTACGCCCGCCGCCACCCGCGCGAGCTCTCCGGCGGCCAGCAGCAGCGGGTGGCGATCGCCCGCGCCCTGGCCATCCGTCCCAAGGTGCTGCTGCTGGACGAGCCGCTGTCGGCGCTGGACGCCCGGCTGCGCTCGGACATGCTCGGCGAGCTGGCCCGCCTGCACCGCGAGCTGCCCGACGTCACCGTCCTCTACGTCACCCACGACCAGAGCGAGGCGCTGACCCTCGCCGACCGGGTGGCGGTGCTGGACCGGGCCCGGCTGCGGGAGTACGACACCCCGCGGGCCCTGTACGCACGGCCGCGCACCGCGTTCACCGCGCGGTTCGTCGGCGGCGCCAACCTGCTGCCCGCCCGCCTGGAGGGCGGCCGGGTCCACTGCCTGGGCACGGCCTGGGAACCCGCGCCGGAGGAGCTGCCGGCGGGCGCGGGGGAGGGCGCCGAGCTGCGGGTGTGCCTGCGCCCGCACCGGGTGGTGCCGGGCGGGGCCGAGTACACGCTGCGCGGGGAGGTCTCCGAGGTGCAGTGGCGCGGCTCCGTGCACCGGATCACCGCCCTGGTGGGCGGCCACCCGGTCACCGCCGAAGTCCGGGAGACGGCTGAGCCGCCCGCCCCGGGCGCGCCCATCTCCCTGGGCTTCACCCGCGCCGACGCCGTCCTGCTGGAGCCGGAGCCGGAGGAGGTGGCCACGTGACCGCCGCGACGGACACCGCCCGGGCCCCGGAGCGCGCCGCCCCGCCGCCGACCCGGCGGCCCCGGCCGCCCCGGCGCTCCCCCGCCGCGCTGTGGGCGGTGCCCCCGGTGGTGCTGCTGGCCGCGGTCTTCCTCTACCCGCTGCTGCTGGTGGCGGTCGAGTCGGTCACCGACCCCGCGGGCGGCCTCACCCTCGCCCACCACGCCGAGGTGCTGGCCTCCGACCGCTTCCGCTCGGCGCTGGGCACCACCGTGTTCATCGCGGTGACGGCCACCGCCGGATGCCTGGTCCTGGGGTTCCTGCTCGCCCTGGTGGTGGCGTTCGTGCCGTTCCCCGGCAGCGGGGCGACCGCCCGGTTCATCGAGACCTACCTCTCCTTCCCGTCCTTCCTCATCACCCTGGCCCTGCTGTTCGTCTACGGCACCGTCGGCATGGCCAACGGCCTGTGGACCGACGTCACCGGGGCGGACCAGGGGCCCTTCCGGTTCCTGGCCACCCCTTGGGGCGTGATCCTCGCCGAGGTCACCTACTTCACGCCGTTCGTCATGCGCCCGCTGCTGGCCGCGTTCGGGCAGATCGACACCGCCCGCCTGGAGGTCGCCTCCTCCCTGGGCGCCCGCCCGCTGCGGGTGGTGCGGTCGGTGATCCTGCCCGAGGCGCTGCCCGCGCTGGCCGCCGGGGGAGCGCTGGTCCTGGTGCTGTGCCTGAACGAGTTCGCGATCGTGCTCTTCACCGGCGCCAAGGACGTCGTCACCCTGCCGATGCTCGTCTACAGCTCGGCGATCCTGCGGGCCGACTACACCACCGCCTGCGTCGTCGCCGTGGTCAACGCGGCCCTGTCGGTCACCCTCTACCTCGTCTACCGGGCCCTCACCGCCCGCCTGGGAGGAGGCGCCGACCGTGCTCGTGCATAGCCGCGCCGCCCGCCTGACCGTGTGGGCGCTGTTCGCCCTGGTCGTCGTGCCGCTGTTCCTGCTGCCGCTCGGGGTCATCGCCGTCGCCGCGTTCTCCACCTCCTGGAGCGGCGTGCTGCCCTCGGGGCCGACCCTGGACAACGTCTCCGGCGCGCTGGGCGGGCCGAACCTGGAGGCGCTGCGGGTCAGCCTGGCCACCGCCGCCACGGCGAGCGTGCTGGCGCTGGTGCTGGGCACCTGGGCGGCACTGGCCGCCGACGGCCTGCGCCGCCGCGACCGCGCCCTGATGGACGCCCTGTTCATGACGCCCGTCGCGGTGCCGACCGTGGTGGTGGGCCTGGCCCTGCTGGTGGCGTTCAGCCGTCCGCCGCTGCTGCTCAACGGCACGCAGACGATCGTCATCGCCGCCCACACCGTGCTGGTCACCGCGTTCGCCTACCAGTCGGTGTCGGCCGCGCTCACCCGGCTGGACCCCGTGTACGCGCAGATGGCCGCCTCCCTGGGCGCCCGTCCGCTGCGGGTCCTGCTGCGGGTGCGCCTGCCCCTGCTGCTGCCCTCGCTGAGCGCCGCCGCCGGGCTCTGCTTCGCCCTGTCCATGGGCGAGCTGAGCGCCACGATGATGCTCTACCCGCCGTCCTGGCTGCCGCTCCCGGTGCGGATCTTCGCGGCCACGGACCGCGGCGCGCTCTTCGCCGGGGCCGCCTCCGCCCTCGTCCTGATGGCCGCCACCCTGGCCGTCCTCCTGCTGCTGTCCCGGGTCCGCACCCGGGCGGCGTTCCGCTGAGCCCCCCCGCCACCGTGCGCCTTCACCGAGAGGTTCCCACCATGACCACCAGAACCGGGACCGCCGCCGCGGCCGGCACCGCCGCACTGGCCCTCGTCGCGGGCCTGACCGCCTGCGGCCCCGCCGAGACCGGCCCCACCGTCACCGTCTACTCCGCCGACGGCCTGCGCAACGAGGAGGGGACGGGCTGGTACGACGAGCTCTTCGCCGAGTTCGAGGCCGAGACCGGCATCTCCGTCCAGTACGTGGAGGGCGGCTCCGGGGAGATGGTGCAGCGCGCCGCCCGGGAGCGGTCCAACCCGCAGGCGGACGTCATCGTCACCCTGCCGCCGTTCATCCAGCAGGCCGACGGCCTGGACCTGCTCCAGGAGTACGTGCCCGAGGGCGCCGAACACGTCGGGACCAAGGACCCGAACGGCAGGTGGACGTCCATCGTGGACAACTACTTCTGCCTCATCCACAACACCGAGGAACTGCCGGAGCCGCCCGCCACCTGGGAGGACCTGCTCGACCCGCGGTTCGAGGGCCGGCTCCAGTACTCCACGCCCGGGGTGGCCGGCGACGGCACCGCCGTGGTCATCCAGGCGGTCCACGACTTCGGGGGGCTGGAGCCCGCCATGGACTACCTCGGCGAACTCCAGACCAACAACGTCGGCCCGTCCTCCTCCACCGGAGCGCTGGGCCCCAAGGTCGACAAGGGCGAGCTGCTGGTGGCCAACGGCGACGTGCAGATGAACTACGCGCAGTCACGCACCATGCCCGACATCGGCATCTGGTTCCCGGCCGTGGAGGAGGGCGGGGACCCCACCACGTTCGCCCTGCCCTACACGGCGGGCCTGCTCACGGGGGCGCCCAACGCCGACAACGGCCGCGCCCTCATCGACTTCCTGCTCAGCGAGAGCGCCCAGAGCCGGGTGGCCCCGGTGGCGGGCGGCTTCCCGGCGCGCGGGGACGTCGAGCCGGAGGGCGAGGAGGCCGAGGAGCTGGCGGCGCTGCTGGAGGGGGTCACGGTCTTCGAGCCCGACTGGGAGGTCGTCGAGGCCGAGCTGCCGACCTACCTCGACGCCTGGGAGCAGGCCACCGGCGGCTGACCGCGCGCGGCGGGGCCCGCCCGTCCGCCCCGGGCGGGCCCCGCCGCACCGTGCCCGGACGCCCCGCCGGCGGGCTCCCCGGTCCGGGTCCCTGCGGACTCCGACGCATCCGACCAGGTCTAAGGTCGGAAGCGACAAGGACGTCGGAACGAGGACACGAACATGGACGTACGCACCTACATCGAGGACCACCGGGACGAGTTCCTCTCCTCCCTCAAGGAGTGGCTGGCGATCCCCTCGATCTCCGCGGACCCCGGGCACCACGAGGACGTGCGCCGCTCCGCCCGCTGGCTGGCCGACCACCTCGCCGCCACCGGCTTCCCCACCGTCGAGGTCTGGGAGACCCCGGGCCTGCCCGCCGTGTTCGCCCAGTGGCCCGCCGCCGACCCCTCCGCCCCCACCGTCCTCGTCTACGGCCACCACGACGTGCAGCCCGTCGACCCCGTCGAGGAGTGGGACACCCCGCCCTTCGTCCCCACCGAGCGCGGCACCTCCCTGTACGGCCGCGGCGCCTCCGACGACAAGGGCCAGATCCTCTTCCACACCCTGGGCCTGCGCGCCGCCCTGGCCGCCTCCGGGGCCGACGCCCCGCCGGTCACGGTCAAGCTCCTGATCGAGGGCGAGGAGGAGTCGGGCTCCGTCCACTTCGCCGAGCTCATGAAGGCCAACCGCGCCCGCCTGGACTGCGACGTCGCCGTCATCTCCGACACCACCATGTGGGCGGCCGACACCCCGTCCATGTGCGTGGGCATGCGCGGCCTCACCGACGTCGAGATCTCCCTGTACGGCCCCGGCCGAGACCTGCACAGCGGCTCCTTCGGCGGCGCCGTCCCCAACCCGCTCAAGGCCATGAGCGACCTGCTCTCCGCCCTGCACGACGAGGACGACCGGGTCGCGATCCCCGGCTTCTACGACGGGGTCGTCGAGGCCGGGGCCGAGGAGCGCGAGCTCATCGCCCGCCTGCCCTTCGACGAGGGGGAGTGGCTCGCCACCGCCGCCTCCACCGCCACGTGGGGCGAGCGGGGGTACAGCACCCTGGAGCGCATCTGGCTGCGGCCCACCGCCGAGATCAACGGCATGTGGGGCGGGCACACCGGAGCCGGCGGCAAGACCATCGTGCCCCGGTCCGCCCACGCCAAGGTCAGCTTCCGCCTGGTCCCCGGACAGGAGCCCCTGAAGATCCAGGAGCGCGTCCGCGACTTCGTCGACTCCCGTGTCCCCGACGGCCTGCGCGCCGAGCTGGAGTTCGGGGGCCCCGGCGTGCGGGCCTGCGCCTCCGACCTGTCCTCCACCGCCCTGAAGGCGGCCCGCCGCGCCATGGAGCGCGCCTTCGGCACCCCGGTGCTCTTCACCCGCGAGGGCGGCAGCGGCCCCGAGGCCGACATCGCCGACATCCTCGGGGCGCCTCTGGTGTTCGTCGCCGTGGGCCTGGACGAGGACAACATCCACGCGCCCAACGAGAAGGTCGAGACGCCGCTCCTGCTCAAGGGGGCCGAGAGCGTCGCCTACCTGTGGGAGGAGCTGGGCGGCACGGCCTGACCCGGCCCGCGACGACCCGAGGGGCACTCCCGCGGGCCCGGGCATGCGACGGGCCCCGACGGCGTTGTCCCTGTCAGCCGGCGGCCGCACCCCGGGTGCGGCCCCGCTCCCGCACACTTCCCGGAAGGACCCATGCACGTCGACACCACCGCCTCCAGGCCCGGCCCCGCCGCGTCCCGCCCCATGCTCTCCCGCGCCGCCGTGGACGCCGCCGCACACCGGCGCACCGACCAGGCCTGGCTGGAGCGGGCGTGGCAGGACCCCGACACCCGGGTCCTCGTCCTGGAGGGCGGCGACCCCACGAGCTACGGGTGGAAGGCCCTGATGGCCAAGCAGTCACGGGCACTGGTCACCACCGACGGGGACCCCGAGCTGGTCCTCACCGCGCCGGAGGCCGCACCCGAGGGCGAGCGCTACCTGCTGGGGGTCGACGGCGGCCGCGCCTACTTCGCGGTCCGCTCCCCGGCCGGACTCGTCGAGCGCGACGGCGCCCGGCCCGCGTCCCTGCGCGAGCTCGGCCCGCTGCTCGGCGACCGCGACACCGGGCTGCTCACCCGCGCCGTGGCCCTGGCCAACTGGCACGCCACCCACGGGTTCTGCCCGGCCTGCGGCGCGCCCACGGTCATCTCCGCCGCCGGCCACCTGCGCCTGTGCGAACGCGAGGGGCGCGAGCAGTTCCCGCGCACCGACCCGGCCGTCATCATGCTGGTCCACCGCGGAGAGGGCGGGGACGAGCAGGTCCTGCTCGGCAACAACCCGAACTGGGACGCGCGCCGCTACTCCGTGCTGGCCGGGTTCGTCGACGCCGGAGAGTCCCTGGAGCAGGCGGTCGTCCGCGAGGTCGCGGAGGAGGCGGGGGTCGTGGTCGAGGAGCCCCGCTACCTGGCGTCGCAGCCGTGGCCGTTCCCGCGCAGCCTCATGGTGGGCTACACCGCGCGGGCCGTCGGCGAGACCGAGCGCACCGACGACGAGATCGGCTCCCTGCGCTGGTTCACCCGGACCGCGCTGGCCGAGGCGGCGGCCACCGGGGAGATCGTGCTCCCCGGTCCCGTCTCGATCGCCCGCACCCTCATCGAGCACTGGCAGGGGGAGGCCCTCCCCGGCCAGTGGTGACCGAGGGGGCGTCTTGGGGGCCGGTCCGTCCGCCGACCCTCCCGACAGGGTCGGTGGCCGTCGTGCCCCGGAGCCGGGTCAGTTGGTACCGGGGGAGACGCCCAGCTCGTCCGGCAGCACCGTCAACGGGCTGGTGCTGCTCTCCACCACGTCGCTCGCCAGGTCGGCGACCTTGCGGCCGCGCGAGCGCGCCGAGGAGCGCAGCCGCTCGAACGCCTCGCGCGGCGGCATGGTGTGCCGCTCCGCGAGGACGCCGATCGCCTGCTCCACCACCACGCGCGAGTGCAGCGCGTGCTCCAACTGGGCGATGGTGTGGCGCAGGCGCTCCACCTCGGTCGCCCCTTCCGGCGCCCGTCCGGGCGCCTGCGCCCGCCGGCGCTCCCCGCCCGCCTCCGCGGTGAGCAGGTCGGCGAGGACCATCGCGCTCACCAGGTCGGGCAGCTCGTGCCCGTTCCCCACGCGCCACCCCGTCGGGGTGCGGCGCACCACACCGACGTCGACCGCGTCGGCGACCGCTATGTCATGAGAACTCACGTCGTCCCCCAACTCAACACTCCCCGTCGTCATACGTCCGAGCCGTCCATGGCCGAGAGCGGCCGCACCGGGGAGAGGGCCCCTCGGGGTCACGGGGCGGTCGGCCCGCGGGCGGGACCCGCGGGCCGGCTTCTCCGGGCTACGACAGCTCGGCCAGCTTCTGCTTCACCTGAGCGAGCGACGGGTTGGTCATCGCCGCTCCGTCACTGAAGACCACCGTCGGGACGGTTTGGTTCCCGTTGTTGACCTTCATCACGAGTTCCGCGGCCTCCGGGTGCTCCTCGATGTTCACCTCACGCCCGGTGATCCCCTCGCGTGCGAGCTGGCTCTTGAGCCGCTTGCAGTACCCGCACCAGGGGGTGGTGTACATCGTGAACTGTTCGGTGGCCGTGTTCGTCATCTCGCTCACGTTTCTTCTCGTCCTACGGTCGGCGTTCTCGCCCGGTCCCACATCCCAACACCGCGGGGCCCGGTCCGCTTCCCCCGACCGCGTGACACAACGTGGGACGCCTCACAGACCGGACTGGTTCTGAAATGTGTCGGTCGGCTCCGTGGCCGCAACCGGCCGCGGTCCGCCCGCCCGGTCCCCGTGGGAGCGGCCTGTGGACGGGTGCGGTTCCGTCCCCGGCGCGGCCGATACTTGAGAGACTGACCCACAGAACCGCACAACCGTCTCGACCATGTTCAGGAGCACCATGGACCCCGACCGCGTCCTGGAGGGACTGGACCCCGAGCAGACCCTGGCGGCGCGCGCCCTGCGCGGCCCCGTATGCATCCTGGCCGGTGCCGGAACGGGCAAGACCCGGGCGATCACCCACCGCATCGCCCACGCGGTCGCCGGCGGGGTCGTCTCCGAGCAGCAGATCCTCGCGGTCACCTTCACCACCCGCGCCGCCGGGGAGATGCGCGGACGGCTGCGCGCCCTGGGCGCCCCCCGCGTGCAGGCCCGCACCTTCCACGCCGCCGCGCTGCGCCAGCTCTCGTTCTTCTGGCCGCAGGTGATCGGCGGCGAGAAGCCCACCCTCATCGAGAGCAAGATCCAGGCGGTGGCCCGCGCCGCCCACTCCGTGGGCGTGCAGCCCGACCGCACCGGCCTGCGCGACCTCGCCTCCGAGATCGAATGGGCCAAGGTCACCCAGGTCCGCCCCACCGACTACGAGAGCGCCGTCGCCAAGGCGTCCCGGCAGGCGCCGCTGCCCGCGGGCGAGGTCGCCCGGGTCTTCGAGGCGTACGAGGAGCTGCGCCGCGAGCACAACCTGCTCGACTTCGAGTCCATGCTCGAACTCACCGCCGGCATGATCAACGAGTACCCGGCCATCGCCCAGCGGGTCCGCGAGCAGTACCGCTACTTCGTCGTGGACGAGTTCCAGGACGTCAACCCGCTGCAGAAGCTCCTGCTCGACGCCTGGCTCGGCGACCGCGACGACCTGTGCGTGGTCGGCGACCCCAGCCAGACCATCTACTCCTTCGCCGGGGCCACCCCCTCCTACCTCACCGGGTTCGCCGCCCGCTACCCGCACGCCACCGTCGTGGAACTGGTCCGCGACTACCGCTCCACCCCCCAGGTGGTGCGGGTCGCCAACCACGTGATCTCCCAGGCCCGGGGCACCACCTCCGCCGGGCACCTCACCCTCCGGGCCCAGCGCCCCGACGGCCCCGACCCCGTCTACCAGGAGTACGACGACGAGCCCGCCGAGGCCACCGGGGTCGCTCGCAAGATCCGCGCCCTGATGGAGGAGGGCGTCCCGGCCGGGGAGATCGCCGTCCTGGTGCGCATCAACGCCCAGTCCGCCGCCTACGAGCAGGCCCTCACCGACCAGGGCATCCCGTTCAGCGTGCGCGGCACCACCAGGTTCTTCGAACGCCCCGAGATCAAGCAGGCCGTCCACCTGCTGCGCGGCGCCCGCCACGAGGCGGCCGGGGAGGAGCCTGCGCCGCTCATCACCACCGTCCGCCAGCTGCTGGGGCAGATCGGCCTCACCGACACCGCGCCCGAGGGCCGCCAGGCCCGCGAGCGCTGGGAGTCGCTGGCCGCGCTGGCCCAGCTGGCCGAGGACATGGCCGCCGCGCCGCGCCCCGGGGGCGCCCCGGTCACCATGAACGACCTGGTCGAAGAACTCGACGTGCGCATCTCCACCGAGCACGCGCCCGGCTTCGAGGGCGTCACCATCGCCTCCCTGCACGCCGCCAAGGGCCTGGAGTGGGACGCGGTGTTCCTGGTCGGCCTCACCGAGGGCATGATGCCGATCATCTACGCCGAGACCGACGAGCAGGTCGAGGAGGAGCGCCGCCTCTTCTACGTCGGCGTCACCCGCGCCCGCGAGCACCTGGCGATGTCGTGGTCCCTGGCCCGCTCCCCGGGCGGGCGCAAGACCCGCAAGCCCTCCCGGTTCCTGGACGGCCTGCGTCCGGCGTCCCCCAGCACCGCCGCCCGCCGGGCCGAGCGCCGCCGCGGGCCCGCCCGCTGCCGGGTGTGCGGGAACACCCTGACCGACGCGGCCGAGCGCAAGCTGGGCCGCTGCCTGGACTGCCCCTCCAGTTACGATGAGGCGCTGCTGGAGCGCCTGCGCGACTGGCGGCGCGCGGTCTCCCAGGAGCAGAAGGTCCCCGCCTACGTGATCTTCACCGACGCGACCCTCCAGGCGATCGCCGAACAGGAGCCCTCCGGGGTCCCGCAGCTGTCGGCGGTGTCCGGTGTCGGTCCGGCGAAACTCGACCGCTACGGGGAGGCGGTGCTCGCGCTGGTCGCGGGCGCCGAGCCCGCCGAGGTCATGGAAGGTCGGGACGCCCCCGACGGCGAAGAGGAGGATGTGGCCGGATGAGCGACAGAGCCGACGAGACCCGGCGGGACCAGTCGTTGGCCGACCTGCTGGCGGTTCTGGACCTGGAGCGGATCGAGGTCAACATCTTCCGGGGCAGCAGCCCCCAGGAGGGCCCCCAGCGGGTCTTCGGCGGCCTGGTCGCGGGCCAGGCCCTGGTGGCCGCGGGCCGGACCGCGCCCGAGGACCGGTACGTCCACTCCCTGCACGCCTACTTCATCCGCCCCGGCGACCCGGCGGTGCCGATCGTCTACGAGGTGGACCGGGTCCGCGACGGCCGGTCGTTCACCACCCGCAGGGTGGTCGCCGTCCAGCACGGCAAGCCGATCTTCACCCTGTCGGCCTCCTTCCACAAGGAGGAGCCGGGGCTGGACCACCAGATCCCGATGCCCGACGTCCCCCCGCCCGAGGAGCTGCCCAGCACCCGCGAGCGGCTGCGCGCCGAGTTCGGCCGGGTGCCGGGGTTCGTGCGCTGGCACCCCATCGAGCTGCGCCCGGTGGGGCCGCTGTCCTACGAGGCCGAGCGCGACCCCCGGCTGCGCACGGCGGTCAACCCGGTGTGGCTCAAGGTCGACGGGAAGCTGCCCGACGACCGGCTCACCCAGGTGTGCCTGATGACCTACGCCTCCGACCTC
This sequence comes from Nocardiopsis sp. MT53, assembly GCF_019598965.1. Lineage (NCBI taxonomy): Bacteria > Bacillati > Actinomycetota > Actinomycetes > Streptosporangiales > Nocardiopsidaceae > Nocardiopsis > Nocardiopsis sp. MT53. The sequence continues at coordinate 3,332,739 of NZ_CP080599.1, forward strand.
ACCCTGCTGGACACGGTGCTGCTGCGCCACGGGCGGTCCTTCGCCGGGATCTCCATGGCGAGCCTGGACCACGCCATGTGGTTCCACCGCCCGTTCCGCGCCGACGAGTGGCTCCTGTACGCGCAGGAGACCCCCAGCGCCCAGGGCGCCCGGGGGCTGGCCCGCGGCCTGGTCTACACCCGCGACGGGCAGCTGGTGTGCTCGGTGGTGCAGGAGGGCCTGATCCGGGTGGTGGACGCCGAGGGCTGGTCCGACGCCCTGCGCCCCGGCCCGGTGTGACCGCTACCGGCCACGGGGGCCGGCAACAACGCGGGGACCCCGCGGATTCCCTGGAACCCGTGGCCGGATGAGGACGTTTTCCCAGGTCAAAAATAGGTTGCTAGTTTTCGCGGGCGACCCTTAGTCTGTACATCGTCGCCAAGACCGCTCTATGGCGCGGGAGGGATCCCGCCGCCCGACCGTGAAGGAGGTGCCCGATCAAATGATGACCACGAGCTTCGCTTCGACCGTGTCGTCCCGTCAGCAGTGGCTGAACGCTGTCCCGGGCACCGCCCTGTCCTGCGGTCTGCCCGGCGGCTCCGCCCTACGCGGTGAGCGCGCCATCGCCGGCGATGCCCTGAGGGGCATCGGCCTGGCCTCGGCCAAGGGTGCCCCGAAGGGCGTCTTCGTCGAGGGGACCGGTCCGGACTTCGGAGGCTTCGGCTTCCGTCCCGTCGCGACCGTGATCCTCGCCGCCGAGCACGAGTCCAACGGCAGTGGTGTGTCCACCGGCAACGAGAGCGCCCGTGACCGCGGCGAACTCATGACGGCTCGCACCGAAGCAACCCCGCGCCGCTATGGCGCACCGGGGAAGTGTCCACGGAGGAATCCGGCCTAGCCGACTAGGCCCAGGGTCTCCATCCGTGGCCGCGGTCCCCGAATTCGGGGCCGCGGCTTTCTTTGTATCCTCGTCCGCCCGATCTCCCCCGGGGAGGCAGGGCAGGCGTCTGCATCGCAAGTCAGGTCCCGCACCGGAACCGCATCCGGTGAACCGAGAACACCGACCGCGTTGTACGAGACGAACAAAGATCTTGGAGGGCACCGATGCTCGCGTCGGTCCTGGAAACGCCCTGGCTGGGCGAGACCGAAATCCCCTGCCGTATGCAGCCCGACCTGTTCTTCGCCGAGGCCCCCGCCGACGTCGAGGCGGCCAAGGCCCTCTGCGGCTCCTGCCCGGTCCGGGAGCAGTGCCTGTCCGACGCCCTGGACCGCAAGGAGCCCTGGGGTGTCTGGGGAGGCCAGCTGCTCGTCGCCGGCCAGGTCGTGGCGCGCAAGCGCCCGCGCGGACGCCCCCGCAAGAACCCGGCTCCGGTCGCCGCCTGACCGCTCCACCCGAACTCTCCACCGCAGCACTACAGACCCCGAAGGACTGAACGAGACATGATGATCCTGGAACTCCTGGACATGACCAACGAGCCGATCGCCGAGACCCGCGAACGCCAGGGCATCCGCCTGACGGCACGGGAGATGCGCGCCCGCCAGCGGGAGCAGCGCCGTGCCGAAGACGCGCTCATGGAAATCGCGTGGTCACGCCTGTGTTGACCGGGTGACCGGGCGCGGTGGTGACCTGAGGTGACCAGCGCGCCGGACCCGGCCGACAACGGCGGACACATGCGGAACCGGTGCGGAACCGAGACGGGGCCGGATGGCGATCCTCGAAGGGGGTCACCGTCCGGTCTCTTTTCTGTGTACGGACAATAAAGGAATGCTCCGGAACGGGGCCCGGAAGGCCCTCCGAAGCGGGGCGGAATACCCCAGGTCAGGCCGGAATGCGCGACGGGGCCGGGATTTCCGCCCACCCGGTCCGTTCTCACCGAGGAGACGAAATCAAAGACATAACGGGACAACACACTCCTGTTCGAGAGCGCTGTCCTCGGCTACCGTAAAGTTCGTGCCCTCGAACACCAAAATCGAGGTGCGACGCAGTCCTCGCCGCCGGCGCACCGTGTCGGCCTACAGGGACGGGGACACGACCGTCGTCCTCGTGCCCGCGACGTTCTCCCGCGCAGAGGAAAAGCGCTGGGTGGGACGCATGCTGCAACGCCTGGAGGCGCGCGAGGAACGCCGTCGCCCCGGTGACGGGGAGCTCCACGAACGCGCGGTCGAACTGGCCCGCCGTTATCTGGACGGCACCCGATTGCCGGACAGCGTCCGCTGGGTCGACAACCAGAATTCCCGCTGGGGTTCGTGCACCCCCGACACCCGCACGATCCGCATCTCCCGACGCGTCGCCGGAATGCCCTCCTGGGTGGTCGACTACGTCCTCATCCACGAGCTCGCGCACCTGTTCATCCCGCACCACGGCTCGGAGTTCTGGGAACTGGTGCACCGCTACCCCAAGGCCGAGCGCGCCCGCGGCTACCTGGAGGGGTTCAGCGCCGGATCGCGCTCCGAACCCTGCGAGCCCGGCCTGGCCCCGGAGGAGCCGCTCACCGGCGCCGAGGTCGCCCTCGCGGAGGAGTGACCCCGGGCGGCGGAGCCGCCGGGGACAGCGGCCCGCGGCCGGTCCCCCTCACCGGGCGGCGAGGTGGGCGGCGACCGCGGCCGCGGCGGCCGACACCAGGGAACGGGTGACCTCGTCGGTGGGTTCGGGGAGCGCGTCGACCGGGAACCAGCCCAGGTCGGCGGACTCGTCCGGGTCCATCACCGGCTCCGCGCCGGCCGGGGCCAGCAGCGCGTACTGCACGTCCAGGTGGAAGCTGCCGCCGCCGCAGGGCACCGCGTGCCGGTCCAGCCGGATCGGCCCGGGCAGCAGCTCCAGCCCCGGGATGCCGGACTCCTCGGTCGCCTCCCGCAGCACGGCCTCCGCGAGCGTGGCGTCCTGCGGCTCGCAGTGGCCGCCGGTCTGGAGCCACATCCGGTGGACGCGGTGCAGGGTGAGCACCACCCGGTCGCCCTCGGCGGAGACGACCGCCGAGCTGGCGGTGATGTGCCCGGGCAGGCAGCCCCGCCACATCCCGTCCTCGTGGGCGTCCAGGTGCGCCACGTACGCGCGGCGCAGCTCCTCCTGGCGCGCGTCGGGCGCGGCCCAGGCGGACAGCACCGCCCGGGCGTCGGCGTGCAGCGACACCTAGGAGTCCCCTCCCGGCCGGTCCGGCTTCCCCTCGTCGGGCTCCTCGCCGTCCGGCTTCTCCTGCTCCGGCCCCTCGCCGGCGGACGCCCCGGGGGCCTCGCCGGTGAGCGTGGAGATGTCGAAGTCGGCGTCGGCGAACGCCCCGCCGCTGACGAACGCCGTCGGGTCGTCCAGGTCCTCGCTGCCCGGCATCAGGTCCGGGTGCTGCCACACGGCGTCGCGCCCGTCGATGCCGCGCGCCTCCTCCAGCGCCTTCCACAGCGCCTGCGCCTCGCGCAGCCGCCGCGGACGCAGCTCCAGCCCGACCAGGGCCGCGAAGGTGTGCTCGGCCGGACCGCCGGTGGCCCGGCGCCGCCGGGTCGCCTCGGCCAGGGCGTCCGCCTGCGGCAGCCGCCCGGTCACCGCGCCCGACACCACGGTCGCCACCCAGCCCTCGATGAGCGCCAGCGTGGTCTCCAGCCGGTTCAGCGCCGCCTTCTGCTGCGGGGTGTCCTCGGGCTGGAACATGCCCTGGCCGCCCAGCACCTCCTGGAGCGACTCCGGGTTGTTGATGTCGATCTCGCCGAGCCGGTCCTCCAGGCCGCTGATGTCGAAGGACATCCCGTCGGCGTACTCGGCGACCAGACGGAACACGTGCGAGCGCAGCCACGGCACGTGCGAGTACAGCCGGTGCACGGCCGCCTCGCGCGCGGCCAGGTACAGCCGCACCTCGTCGTCGGGGATCTGCAGGCCCTCGCTGAACTTGGCGACGCCCAGCGGCAGCAGCGCCGCGGTGCCCTCGCCGGCCAGCGGCAGCCCGATGTCGGCGGTGCCCACGACCTCCTGGGAGAGCTCTCCCACGGCCTGGCCCGCCTGCTGGCCGACCATCATGCCGCCCATCTGCTGGATCATGCCGAGCAGGGGACCGGCGACCGACTGCATCTCCTCGGGCAGGCTCTGCCCCATGGACCTGACGGTCTTGCTGGTCAGCGGGTCGCACAGCTGCGCCCAGGAGTCCATGGTCTTCTCGACCCACTCCGAGCGGCTCCACGCCTGCGCCGTCTGCACGCCCGAGGGCAGCGAGGTGGACTGGTCCAGCCACAGGTCGCCCAGGCGCAGCGCCTCCTGGACCCTGGCGTAGTCGCCGGGCGGCACACTGGGGTCGCCCTTCTGCGCGACGACCTGTCGCGCTATGTCCTTGGCCATACTCCAGTTGATGCCCGAGCCCGTGCCCTGTCCGGCGGGGGTGCCGCCGGGGGCGGGCTGGGCCGACATCATGTCGGCGAACCGGCGCAGCATGTCGGCCATCTGCTGCGGGTCGCCGAACGGGAATCCTTCGGGTGTTCCGGAGTCCCCTCCGCCCGGGCGGCCGCTGCCGGCACCACCCGAGCCGGAGTCGCCAGCGCGGCGTCCGGACTCGTCATCGGGATCGTTCGGCATGCTGAAACCGAAAGGCAGGTCGCTCACAATCAGACCTCAGGCAGGATTAGGTTTGGTCTCCACTGTCACGTTAGCTGGGAGTCGCCCGGAGTGAATACCGAAAGCAGCCAGGTTCGCCCAGAGCACAGCCGGTCCGGAGGGGCCGGGGCGGTGGTCGCGGTCACCGGCGCGGCCTCCGGGGTGGGCCGACTCCTCGTGCAACGCCTGGCGGCGCCGGAAGGTTCCGCGGCCCCGCGCGAGGTCGTGGCCATCGACGCCGAGTTCGCCGACCTGCGCGGCGTCACCTGGCGTATCGCCGACGTCTGCGACCCGGGGCTGGTCTCCCGCCTGGACGGGGTGGACGTGCTGGTGCACACCGCCGACGACCGCTCCCCGGACACGCGGCCCGCGGACCGGCGCGCCCACAACATCCGGGCGGCGCAGACGGTCCTGACCGCCGCGGCCGCCTCGGGGGTCCCGCGCGTGTTCCTGGTCACCAGCACCATGGTCTACGGGGCGGCTCCGGACAACCCGGTCCCGCTGCCGGAGAACGCCGTCCGCGTCTCGGACAACAGCGACGGCCTCATGGGCGACTTCGCCGAGATCGAGGCGCTGGCCGAACGCGCCCGCCGGGCCCACCCCGGCCTCACCGTCACCGTGGTGCGGCCCGCGCCCCTGGTCGGCCCCGGCCTGGACACCCTGCTCAGCCGCCACTTCTCGGCGCCGCGCCTGCTCACCGTCAAGGGGCACGAGCAGCACTGGCAGTTCTGCCACATCGAGGACCTGGCCGGCGCGCTGGCGTTCTGCGCCCTGCACGGGGTGGACGGCCCCGACGGCGTGGTGGCGGTCGCCAGCGGCGGCTCCCTCACCCAGGGCCAGGTGGAGGAGATCGCCGGGATGAAGCACTTCGAGGTGCCCGCCAACCTCGCCTTCGGCACGGTCCGCCGCCTGCACCAGGCCAGGATCACCCCCGCCGCGGAGGGGGAGCTGAAGTTCCTCGTCTACCCGTGCGTGGTGGACTGCGCGACGCTGCGCGAGGCCGGGTGGAAGCCCGACCACGACGGCGAGGCCGCCCTGGCGAGCCTGCTGGAGTCCCGCGGCGGCCCGGCCCTGGTGGGCCGCAGCATCGGCCGCAAGGAGGTCGCCGTCACCGCCGCCGGGGCCGCGGGTGCCGCCGCGGCCGCCATCGGGACCGCCGTCACCATCCGCCACCTGCGCAAGCGCAAGGGCGGCTGACCGGGAGGCCACCGGGACCCCGTGGCCTCCGAGCGGCCCGACACCCGGGCGGAACACCTGTGGGGTGCCACAAGGGACGATTGGTACCTTCTAGGAGTGGAACAGATCACTCTCGCCTCGGTGCGCGACACCCCTCTCTCGGTGGACGAGGTCCTCGCGGCCGTCCAAGACCCCCGTGCCGGCGGCACCGCCGTCTTCATCGGCACCGTCCGCGACCACGACCACGGGCGCGACGTGGCCCGGCTGGGCTACTCGGCGCACCCCACCGTCGAGGCCATGCTGAGGACGGTCATGGAGAAGGTGCTCGCCGACACCGCCGTCCCGGGCCGCCCCGTCGTCAGGCTCGCCGCCGTCCACCGGGTCGGCGACCTGGAGATCGGCGACCTCGCGGTCGTCGTCGCGGCCTCCGCCGCGCACCGCGAGGAGGCGTTCGCCGCCTGCCGCAGGCTGATCGACGACCTCAAGGCCCAGGTGCCCATCTGGAAGCACCAGGCGTTCACCGACGGCGACCAGGAGTGGGTGGGGACTCCCTGACACGTCCCCTACCCGGGCCGCAATAAGGTGTGCAGCATGCTTCGTCGTGTCATGACCCTTGTCGTCGCCCTCGTCCTGCTCGTCGGGCTCGGGTTCGGCAGCCGTTTCCTGCCGATGCCGTACCTGGTGGCCGGGCCGGGCGTCACCCTGGACACGGTGGGCCGCACCGAGAAGGGGCCGGTCATCGAGATCGACGGCGCCGAGAGCTACGAGCACGAGGGCTCGCTGTCGATGGTCACCGTGCAGTACGCGGGCGGCCCCCAGCGCCGGCTCGACTTCTTCACGGTCGTGCGCGCCTGGCTCTCGCCGACCGAGGCGGTCATGCCCGAGGAGCTGCTCTTCCCCGCCGGCCGCAGCCCCGAGGAGGTCAGCGAGCGGCAGGCCACCCAGATGAACGATTCCCAGACCGACGCCACCGCCGCCGCCCTCAACGAGATCGGCATGGGCTACGACGCGGTCCCGGTGGTCGCCGACGTGGTCGAGGACATGCCCGCCGAGGGCCTGGTCGAGCCGGGCGACGTCATCCTCGCCGTCGACGGCGAGGAGGTCGGCACCCGCTCCGAGGGCGAGCCCGGCACCGCCGTCGGCAGCGCGGCGGTCGTGGAGCGCGTGGGCGAGCGCGAGCCCGGCGACCCCGTCTCCCTGACCCTGGACCGCGGCGGCGAGGAGGTCGAGGTCGAGCTGGTCGCCGCCGAGGGCGAACAGGGCCGCGCCGCGGTCGGCGTCCTGATCGCCGACGAGATGGACTTCCCCATCGAGGTCGACATCACCGTCGGCGACATCGGCGGCCCCAGCGCCGGGATGATGTTCGCCCTGGGCATCATCGACCGGCTCAGCGAGGAGGGCCTCACTGGCGGCGCCTCCGTCGCCGGGTCGGGCACCATCGACTCCGCGGGCCGGGTGGGCGGGGTCAGCGGCATCCCGCAGAAGATGGTCAGCGCCCAGCGGGACGGGGCCGAGTACTTCCTGGTCGCCGCCGACAGCTGCTCCCAGGTCGCCCAGTCCGCCGCCTACGGCGAACTGGAGGTCGTCCGCGTCGAGACCCTCTCCGACGCGGTGGAGGCCCTGGAGACCATCCGCACCGGCGAGGGCGAGCTGCCCCGCTGCGAGTAGGCGGCCCGCACGGCCGCCCCGCCCCCGCGGGATCCGCGGGCGGGGCCGGGGCCCCGCGGGGACGCCGCTCAGCCCTCCAGGTCGAGGGTGAGGGCCAGCGCCGAGGTGAGCGCCGGGACGAGGTCGGCGCCGTTGAGGACCGCCTCCTCGCTGTCGTGGCTGCGCATGCGCAGCGCGCAGTGCCGCGAGCCGTCCCGCAGGACCCCCGCGACCATGCGGATCTCCTCCGTCTCCCTGCCCTGGGCGGAGGCGTCCTCGCCGGGGGAGAGGGTCTCGTCGGAGCCCTTCACCACCAGCCGCTCCATGACCAGGGCGCAGCCGGCCACCCCCTCCGGCCACATGATGCGGCCCAGCGCCTCCTCCAGCGGCAGGTCCGCCGGCAGCGGGTCCTGCTCGACCGGGGTCAGCTCCAGGGGGTCCGGCGCGCCGGAGACGCCCAGCATCTCGGCGAGGGCGGGCTCGGCGGCCAGCAGTTCGGCCGTCGGCACCAGGGCGTACAGGCCCAGCGGCCGGTCCCATCCCTGAGCGGCGGCGTGGCGTTCGAGGTCCATGACGGCTTCGCGAATGTTCGACACGTTCCCATAGTGGCCGATGGGGGAACCTCGCCGCTCCCGTTCGCGGACAGTAGGGTCACAAAGGGACCACAGGAAACCACGGGGTTGCCGGGCCGATACACCAACGATGCGACCTTGTCACCCCCACGGAACGGGTTCCGGGAACTCCGAAGGGTCGAAGTGAAGTTCTCCGTAAACAAGGCGCTGCACGCGCACCGAACGCACCTAACAAGCCATAACGAGGGGGAGGCGTGAGCTTCCGATCGCCCGGCGCACCACCTGCGCGCATGCCTCGTCGATCAAGGTTGCTCGCGCCAGTCGCGGCGACCGTGGTCGTCATCATCGCGGGGTTGATGTTCGCCGCGAACTTCTGGACCGACTTCATGTGGTTCCAGTCCGTCGGCTTCACCTCGGTCTTCCTGACCGAACTCTGGACACGGGTGCTGCTGTTCGCCGTGGCCGCGGTGGTGATGGCCGTCATCGTCGGCGCCAGCATCTTCTTCGCCTACCGGGCGCGCCCCGGAATCCGGCCGATGAGCCTCGAACAGCAGGGCCTGGACCGCTACCGGCAGTCCATCGACCCGCACCGCAAGCTGTTCTTCTGGATCGCCGTGGGCGCCCTCGCCCTGCTCTCCGGCGCCGCGGCCAGCGGTGACTGGCGGTCCTACCTGCAGTTCGTCAACGGCGTGGACTTCGGGGTGACCGACCCCGAGTTCGGGATGGACGTCGCGTTCTTCGCGTTCGTCTACCCCTTCCTGAGGATCCTGCTCGGCTACCTCTACGCCGCCGTGATCCTGGCCTTCATCGCCGCGGTCATCGTCCACTACCTGTACGGCGGCGTCCGCCTCCAGAACGACACCGGTCAGCGCGCCACCCCCGCGGCCCGGGTGCACCTGTCGGTGCTGCTCGGCCTCTTCGTGCTGCTGCGCGCCGGGTCGTACTGGCTGGACCGGTACGGTCTGGTGTTCTCCGAGCGCGGCTACACCTTCGGCGCCTCCTACACCGACGTGAACGCGGTCAAGACCGCCCTGACGATCCTCACCGTCATCTCGGTCATCTGCGCTCTGCTGTTCTTCGCGAACATCTACTTCAAGAACACCATGGTCCCGGTGGCCAGCCTCGGCCTGCTGGTGCTGTCCGCCGTGATCGTCGGCGTCGCCTACCCCGAGATCGTCCAGCGCTTCCAGGTCAGCCCCAACGAGCAGCGCCTGGAGAGCCCGTACATCCAGCGCAACATCGACTCCACGCGGGCGGCGTACGACATCGAGGACGCCCAGGTGGAGCCCTACGACGCCACCACCGAGCTGAGCGCCGAGGACCTGGTCCAGGAGGCGCAGGGCACCACGGTCCGGCTGGCCGACCCCGCCGTGGTCTCGCAGACCTTCCAGCAGATGCAGCAGGTCCGCGGCTTCTACCAGTTCCCCGAGGTGCTGGAGGTCGACCGCTACCCGGACAGCGAGGGCAACCTGATCGACACGATCGTCGCCGTCCGCGAGCTCGACGGTCCCCCCTCGGACCAGGACAACTGGCTCAACCGGCACCTGATCTACACCCACGGCTTCGGCTTCGTCGCGGCCGCGGGCACCCAGATCGACGCCGAGGGCCGCCCGGTCTTCACCGAGTACAACATCCCGCCGCGGGGCGAGCTCAGCGACGTCGTCGGCGACTACCAGGAGCGCGTCTACTACGGCCGGGAGGGCGCCGAGTACGTCATCGTCCAGGCCGAGGAGGAGTACGACTACCCCCTCGACGAGGAGGGCGCGACCCCCGAGGTCTCCACCCCGGAGGACGCGGTCGAGCCCGAGGTGAGCCCGAGCGCGGACGACGCCCAGGCGCCGGCCGACGCCGACGCCGAGGCCGCCGACGAGGAGGCCCCGGCCGAGGACGGGACCACCGAGGAGGAGGCCGGCTCCTCCGCCGGCTCGCAGCAGTACAACCGCTACGACGGCAGCGGCGGCGTGCAGCTGGACTCGTTCTTCGAGCGGATCCTGTACGCGATCAAGTACCAGGAGCCCAACATCCTGCTCAACAGCGCGATCACCGGCGACTCGCGCATCCTGTACGAGCGGGACCCGCTGGACCGGGTCGAGAAGGTCGCGCCGTTCCTCACCGTGGACAGCCGCCCCTACCCGGCGGTCGTCGACGGCAAGATCGTGTGGATCGTGGACGCCTACACCACGTCCAACAACTACCCGTACGCGAACCGGATCGACTTCACCCAGGCGGTGACCGACACGTTCACGGACGGGTCGCTCACCCAGGTCAGCGCGCTCCCGGGCAACCAGGTCAACTACATCCGCAACTCGGTCAAGGCCACCGTGGACGCCTACGACGGCACGGTCACGCTGTACGCCTGGGACGAGGAGGACCCGGTCCTGCAGACGTGGATGGGCGCCTTCCCCGGCACCGTCCAGAGCCGGGACGACATGAGCGAAGAGCTCATCGACCACCTCCGCTACCCGGACGACCTGTTCAAGGTGCAGCGCGAGATCATGCGCGAGTACCACGTGACCGACCCGGCGGCCTACTACGGCGGCCAGGACTTCTGGGCGGTGCCCAACGACCCGACCGGCGCCACCGAGCGTCCCGAGTCGCCCTACCGCCAGACCATCCAGTACCCGGGCGAGGAGGAGGCCAGCTTCTCGCTGACCAGCACCTTCGTGCCCCGGGGCCGGGAGAACCTGGCGGCGTTCATGGCCGTCAACAGCGACCCGCGCTCGGAGGACTACGGGCAGCTGAAGCTGCTGGAGCTGCCGCGCAGCACCGTCATCTTCGGCCCCGGGCAGGTCCAGAACGCGTTCGACGCCGACGCCAACGTCCGCGAGGTGCTGCTCCCGCTGGAGCAGTCCAACGCCGAGGTGACCAGGGGCAACCTGCTCACCCTGCCGTTCGCGGGCGGTCTGCTCTACGTCGAGCCGCTGTACGTGCAGGCGGGCGGCGGCGGTGCCGCGTCCTTCCCGCTGCTGCAGCAGGTCATGGTCGGCTTCGGCGAGGAGGTCGCCATCGGCAGCAACCTCCCCGACGCGCTGAGCAACCTGTTCGACGGGGCGGAGGCCCCGCCGCCGGCCGAGGGCGAGGAGGAGGCCCCGCAGGAGGAGACGCCCGACTCCGAGGCCGGCTCCGGCGGCGACCAGGACCTCACCGAATCCCTCAACGAGGCGGTGGAGGCCTGGGAGGAGGCCCAGGACAACCAGGAGGAGGCGAACGAACGCCTGCGCGAGGCCCTGGAGGGCATCGAGGAGGCGCTCGCAGAGCAGGAGGGCGGCAACTAGCCGTCCGGACGGGGCGGGGCGCCATGCCCTGCCCCGTCCGCCCTCCCGGACCGCGGCCGGGGCGGGGACCGCAGGGTTCCCGCCCCGGCCGCGGCGTATCGATTCGCTTTCCCGTCCCGGGCGCGCTACTGTAGAGAACACAACGACGCGGGGTGGAGCAGTTCGGTAGCTCGCTGGGCTCATAACCCAGAGGTCGCAGGTTCAAATCCTGTCCCCGCTACCAAGGCCCGGACCCGGGATGAATTCCCGGGTCCGGTGCTTTTCCCGGTCCATTCCCCCGTGGAATGGGCAGGGAGGGTGACGGTCTTCACGGCCGCCGCCGGTCCGGACCCCGAGCCCGGGCGAACAGGGCCGATCTCGCCGTTCTCCCTCACCGGAAACGATTTGCGGCCCGGGGGGAAACCCTCTAAAGTAGAGATCAACGACGCGGGGTGGAGCAGTTCGGTAGCTCGCTGGGCTCATAACCCAGAGGTCGCAGGTTCAAATCCTGTCCCCGCTACTGAAACCGGGCCCGGAAATCCAATGGATTTCCGGGCCCGAGTCTTTTTCCCGGCCGATCCCGTTCTTCCCGCCGGGGAGCCGCCCCGGGCGGGTGCCGCCGCCCGGAGCGACACGGCCCGCCCGGTCCGGTACCCGGGAGGCGGAGCCTCCCGGGGGTCCGGGCGCCGTCGGGCGAGGGGACGCGGCGACGGCGCCCGGGGTCTCAGCGGGTGCGGCCCTCCACGAGCTCCACCACGCGGTCGGCGCGCTCGGCGACCTTGGGGTCGTGGGTCACCACGACCACCGCCGAGTCGCGGATCCGGGCCTGCTCCAGCAGCTGGTCCATGATCATCCGGCTGCTGCCGGCGTCCAGGGCGCCCGTGGGCTCGTCGGCGAGGATCAGGGCGGGGTCGCGGCTGAGCGCCCGCGCCAGGGCCACACGCTGCTGCTCGCCGCCGGAGAGCTGGTGCGGCTTGGAGTGGAGCCGGTGCCCCAGCCCCACCGCCTCCAACAGCTCGCGGGCCCGGCCCCGGCGGCGCAGCGCGGGCATCCCCGCCAGCACCAGGGGCACGCCCACGTTGGCCATCGCGGTCCGCCGCTCCAGCAGGTGGAACTGCTGGAACACGAACCCGATGCCCTCGCCGCGCAGCCGCGAGCGCGGGCCCTCGCCCAGCCGGCTGGTCGCCCGCCCGTCGAACGTGTACTCGCCGCCGCTCGGCTTGTCCAGCAGTCCGAGCAGGCTGAGCAGGGTCGACTTGCCCGAACCGGACTGGCCGATGATCGCGACGACCTCGCCCCGGTACACGTCGAACGTGCAGTCGTGCAGGACGTCGATCCGGGTCCCCGACACCATGAAGTGCCGGGTCAGCCCCTCCACCCGCAGCAGCGGGGCCTGGGGCGGGGGAGCCTGCGGGGCCAGGGGGGACGGAGCGGTGGACACTACATCCCCTCCCCTTCGACCATGAACTCCTCTTCGACCCCGTCGTCGGCACCGGGCACGTCGAAGCGCGGGTCGAGCGGGATCGGGTCCATGACCTGCTCCCCGACCTCCAGGCCGGAGACGACCTCGATGAACGAGCCGTCGGAGATGCCCAGCTCCACCGGGCGGGCCTCCTCGGTGCCGTCCTCGGCGACGACGATGACCTCGCCCTCGCCGGTGGTGCCGCGCACCGCCGTCATGGGCACGACCACGACGTCCTCGACCTTGCCGGTGCTGATCGACAGCTTGCCCTGGACGCCCTCGAACACCTGGACGTCGGAGGGCACCCGGCAGGCCAGCTCGCCGCCGGAGCCGCCGCCGGTGTCGCCGCCCTCCATCGGGAAGCCGAACTCGTCGGTCTCGGGCTGCTCCTCGCCGCCACCGCCGGCCTCGGCGGCGCCCAGCGACAGGAAGTCGCACTGGGTGGGCGGCGGGCCGTTCGTGATCTCCAGGAGGATGTCGTCGGGCTCCTCGTAGAACCGGTACAGGTCGTTGGCGGGGATCGTGGCGACGGCCCGGTAGATGTCCGGGGCGACGGTGGCGACCACGGCCCCCGGCTCCAAGACGTCGCCGACCTGGACGTCGGCCAGGCCGGTCACCTTGCCGTCGACCGGCGCGTAGAGGCTGACCTCGCGGGTCACCGGCTCGGCCGGGGCCTCGCCCTCACCGGTGCCGGTGCCCGGGGCGGGCTCCTCGGTGTACTTCACGTTGAGGATGGGCGCGCCCTCCTCCACCGTGGCGCCGTCGGTCACCCACAGGTGGACGACCTGGCCGCCCTTCTGGGCCTTGACACTCCTGCCGGGCTCGGCCTGCACGGTGGCGTCCAGCACCATGACGGAGTCGATGGTGCCCAGCTCGACGGGGTAGGGGACGCCCCCCACGTCGACGGCGCCCTCCATCGGGAGCTCCTCGCCGGAACCGCCCAGCCGGTTGAGCAGGAAGTACCCGCCGCCGGCGACCGCGACCACGAGCAGCAGCGCCACCGAGCCGATGATGATCCACTTCTTCACGTGTGTCTCCTATTCCCGCAGTCCGGCGACGACGGACGAGCGCAGTGCCCGCAGGGCGGGGATGACTCCGGCGAGCAGGCCGACACCGGCGGCGCTGCCCAGGCCGACCAGGACGGCGGTCGGCGGGATGGCGATGGGTACGTCGGGGGGCAGTTCGATGAACGAGGCGGCGATCGCGCCGCCCGCGGCGACCAGGGCCCAGCAGCCGAGCAGGGCGATGACGCCGGCGACCAGCGACACCACGACGGACTCCATCACGACGGCGACGAACAGGGTGAACCTGGTCGCGCCCAGGGCCCGGTAGGTGGCCAGTTCGCGCCTGCGCTCGCGCACGGTGACCAGGCCGACGTTGAGGACGCCGAGCAGACCCGTGGTGAGCGTGATGGCGGCGATGCCGATGAGCCCGATCGACAGGTACCCGATCACCTGGTTGACCTCTTCGGCGTAGTCCGCCCGGTAGGCCATGAGCGAGTCCTGGCGCACCTCGCCCCAGCGGTCGGAGGCCGACAGCAGGCGTTCGGTGAAGACCTCGCCCCAGGGGTCGGTCGCGGCCGGGTCGGAGGGGTCGATCCGGACGCTGTACTCGGGGTCCCGGATCGAGATCGGCGCGGTGGCGCCGTCCTCGGAGGTCTCGACGGGCTCGCCGTAGATCAGCTCCTCGCTGGCGGGCGCGCGCAGCAGGAAGGCGGTGTACCAGCCGCCGTCCAGGGCCGAGCTGGAGGAGACGCCGACCACGCGGACGTCCATCCAGTGGTCGGTGCCGATCTGCACCCGGGTGATGTCCTCCATGTCCGCGGCCAGGCTCTCGTTGACCACCAGCACGGGGGCCAGCGACTCGGCGTCGGCCTCGGTGAACCAGCGGCCCTGGGACATGGTCATCCGGCGGATGTCGCCGAGGGAGACGTCCACGGCCCGGATCTCCACGTCGGGGATGCCCTGCTCCCCGGAGCGCATGGAGACGCCCTCGACCATCTTGTAGATCGACACGTCCACGCCGCCGGCGCGGACCAGGTCCTCCTCGAAGGCCCGCACGTCGGTGATCTCGGTGTCCCAGCTGGAGACGCTCAGGGTCGCGGCGCGTCCGGCGTTGGCCTCGCTGTAGGCGGTGGCGAACCGCTGCCCGAAGTCGCCCGCGGTGACCACGGCGATCAGCGAGCCGACGCCGACGACGATGCCGGCGCAGGACAGGATCGTCCTGGCGATGTTGGCGCGGGAACCGGCGAAGGCGAGCAGTATCCCGGCCACGAGGGAACGCAGCATACGGTCCCTTCCCAGTGAATGTGTGTGGGGTGGCGCCGCCTCGCGGGCAGCGCCGTGCAGGCCCGCGGGGGCGGGGCCTCACCCCAGATCATCGCGGATGTCGCAGGTTTCGGTTCATGATCACCGGGGGATTTTTGTTTTTTTCGGGACCGGAATGGGGACGGCTTGGCGGACCGGGTCGGCGGTGGGGGTCAGACTTCGAAGCCGTCGCAGGTCAGCGGGGTTCCCGTGGCGGCGTCGGACCAGAGGACGGTGTACACCCCGGCGGCGAGGTCGGAACCGCCTTCCTGGGGATAACGGACATGCGACCACTCCCCGGGGGCGGTGTCCGTTTCCAGGGTGTGGAGGTCGCCGCCGGGGGTCCGGACCGTGACGGTCACCGCGGTCGGATCGACGTCCTCGGGCGGCAGCAGGCCCAGTTCGACCGGGCCCTCCCCGGCGGCGGTGCGCGGCGCCTCGGTGCGCCAGGCGTCCCCGCCCGGGACCCCGGCGGTGTCCACGGCGGGCGTGCACAGCAGGAGGTCCGGGTCGAAGACGGTGTCGGCCGCGTCGGCGGCGGGCCCGGAGCCGGGCCCGCCGGCGCGCACCGAGTCGGCGATCATCGCGTCGAGTTCGTCGGGGGTGTGTCCGTGGCCGCCGCCGCAGGCGGTGGCGGTGAGCAGGAGCAGCACGGCGGCGCCCAGGCGTACGGGCGCGGGGATGTGGGTCGGCACGGTCGCCACGCTACTACTCTCCGTGTCCATTCCGCTGCGCAATGTCGAAGAGCGGGGTCCGCGACCCGGGGCCGTCCCGGCTCAGACGGAGCGCAGCGGCGTCGGCCCGCCGTTCAGCCAGGTCAGCGCCTGGTCGTGCAGGATCCCGTTGGTGCACACCAGCGGCCCGCCGTCGGCGAACGAGTCGCCGCGCAGGCTCGTGGCCCGCCCGCCGGCCTCCTCCAGGATGATCGGCAGGGGCGCGGCGTCCCACAGCGACAGCTCCGGCTCGGCGGCGATGTCCACCACGCCCTCGGCCACCATCACGTGCGACCAGAAGTCGCCGTAGGCGCGGGTCCGCCACACCGACCGGGTCAGGCCCAGGAACGACTCCAGCCGCCCCTGCTCCTCCCAGCCGCTCAGGGACGAGAAGCTCAGGGAGGCGTCGGACAGCTCCGACACCTTCGACACGTGGCAGCGCGAGGCCTTGGACAGGCTCCGGCCCTGCCACGCGCCCCCGCCCAGGGACGCCCACCAGCGCCGGAACAGCGCCGGGGCCGAGACCACGCCGACCACCGGCCGGTCGCCCTCCAGCAGGGCGATGAGCGTCGCCCACACCGGGACACCGCGCACGTAGTTCTTGGTGCCGTCGATGGGGTCGATCACCCACACGCGGTTGCTGTTGCCGCTCTTGCCGTACTCCTCGCCCACCACGGCGTCCCGGGGGCGGGCGCGCGACAGGACACCGCGGAGCGTCTCCTCGACCAGGCGGTCGGCCTCGGTCACCGGGGTCAGGTCGGGTTTGGTGTCGACCACCAGGTCCAACGCACGGAAACGCTTCAGCGCGATGTCGTCGGCAGCGTCGGCGAGCACGTGGGCCAGCCGCAGATCATCGTCAAAGGACGCCATGGGCGGTAACGCTACCCTCCCGGGCACGAACATGGCCAAACGGCCCCACACGCGTGACCAGAGTGTTAGTCGCCGACGCCTCCGGGTCACCGAACCGGGGGTGGGAGTCCGGGCGTCCGGATGCCACCATGGGGGGATGGATACCAGACAGGGCGGATCGGTCCGCGAGCGGCTGATGGACGCCGCCTACGCCGAGGTCGTCTCCGGCGGGTGGGCCGAGCGGCGGATGGCCGACATCGCGGCCGCGGCCCAGGTGTCCCGCCAGACCCTGTACAACGTGTTCGGCAGCAAGGAGGGGCTGCTCCAGGACGTCGTGGTGCGCGAGGTCAACGCCCTGCTGGACGAGGTGATGCGGGTCCTGGCCGCCGAGCACGGCGATCCGGCCCACACCGTGAGCCGGACCGCCCGCCTGATCCTCGACACCGCGCGCGGCAACCCCCTGCTGCACGCGGTGGTCACCGGCGACCGCGAACTGCTCCCGGTGCTGACCACGCGTTCGGAGCCGCTGCTGGAGGTGCTCGGCGAGCGCATCGCCGCCTCCCTGCGCGATCACCGACCCGGCCTCGACCGGGCCCTGGCCGAGGCGGTCGCCGACGTCGGCGTGCGGCTCACCGTGTCGTACGCGCTCCAGCCCATCGACCCCGCCGAGGCGGCCCGCCGGATCGAGACGGTGACCCACGGGATGCTGCTGGTCGGCCACCGGGAGGAGTGTTGACCGGGAAGGAGCCCGCCCGGGCCCGGATCACGGCCATCCCGGTGCGCAGACCCGAGCGGCTGGCCGTGCTGGACCGGGTGGCCCGCGCGTTCGAACCCGGCGTGCGCTACACCGAGTCGCAGGTCAACGACGTCATCGGCGGTTTCAGCGCCGACGTCCCCGCGCTGCGCCGCGGCCTGGTGGACGAGGGCTTCCTGGAGCACGACCGCGTCCACTACTGGCGCTGCGGCGGCACCGTCGACCTGTGACCCGGCTCAGGCCGGGTCCTCCAGGAGGCGGTCGACCAGCCCGGCGCCGTCCTGGTCCCCGCCCCCGTCGGCGACGTGCCGTTCCATGAGGTCGGCGTAGGGGCGCAGCAGCTCGGTGCTCACCCCGGCCTCCCGCGCGGTCCGCAGCAGGGTGTCCAGGCCCCGGGACTGCATGGCCAGGTTGGAGACGACCCCGGTCGTGAGGTCGCCGCTCTCCAGGCGTTCGGCGAACCCGCCGGCGGCGTCGGACAGCATCGCCCCCACCCAGCCCTCCAGGAGCGCGGCGGCCTCCTTGGGCGGGACCCCGGACCGGCGGGCCAGGGCGAAGGCGTGCGTGAGCCCGCCGAACATGCCGTTCATGGCGCTGAGCAGCGCCACGTCCAGCAGCGCGGCCAACCCCGGGTCCCCGCCCTGGAACCGGGCGCCGGTGGGGACCGACAGCGCCTCCCGGTGCTCGGCGAACGCCTCCTCCGAACCGCTGTAGAACGTGTACGCGCCCGTCTCCAGGGCGCCCACCATCGGCGGTACGGCCATGATCCCGCCGCTGACGAAGCGGGCCCCGCGCGCGGCCGCCCACTCCGCGCGGGCGCGCGCCTCGCCGGGGGTGCCTGTGGTGATGTCGACCAGGTCCCTGCCGGCCAGGTCCACCCCCTCCAGGACGGATCCGACGGAGGCGTCGTCGAACAGGCAGGTGACGACGAGCCGCCCGGCGGCCACCGCCGAGGCGGGGTCGGCGGCGACGTCGGCGCCCTCGGCGGCCAGGGGCTCGGCGCGGGAAGCGGTGCGGTTCCAGACGGTGAGGGGGTGCCCGGCGGCGAGCCAGGCGCGGGCGAACGCGGTGCCCATGTCGCCCAGCCCGAGCAGGACGATACGGGACGGATCAGTGGTGTTCTCTGTCATGTGGACTAGGCTCGTGGCGGGCGGCGACGCCCACAAGTACGCACTTTGAAGTGGGTGCTCACCCCGAGGTGAGCATGCAGGCAGGGGGAACATGAGGTCTCTTCGCCGCCCGGAGTCGTATCACTGCGGGACCGCCGCCGCGATGGACGTCATCGACGGGAAGTGGAAGATCGTCATCCTGTGGGCGCTGGGCGAGCGCCCGCACCGGTTCGGCGAGCTGCGCCGCACCCTGGACGGCGTCTCGGAGAAGGTCCTCGCCTCGCACCTGCGCGAGATGGAGGAGGACGGGCTCGTCCACCGCGAGGACTTCGACGAGGTCCCGCCCCGGGTCGAGTACTCGCTGACCCCGCTCGGCATCTCCCTCAACCAGGCCCTGGAGCCGCTGGCCGACTGGGGGGAGCGGCACGTCATCGGCCGTCTCCCCACCGCCTAGGGCCTGATCTTCGAACGCTCTCCTGTGCCGCCGGGGTTCGCGAGGCGCCCGGCGGGGTTCCGGAGGCCCGGAGGAGTGGTCCTCGAAAGTCCTGTGGCCGCAGGCCGTCCGTTGAGGACCTTCCGCCGCTCGGCGGCGGGCCGCAGCGCAGCGGAGGTTCGAAGGAACCCGGCCTAGGGTTCGCGTTCCTCGTCGGGCTCGGCGTCGCCCTCGCGTCCGGCGAGCAGCCTGCGCAGGGACGCCACCCGGGCCGGGTCGGCCTCGCCGCGCGCCAGGGCCCCGGCGATGGCGCAGCCCTCGGCACCGTCCTGGTGGGAGCAGCCCGCCGGGCAGTCCAGGGCGAGGTCGGCCAGGTCCGGGAAGCCCTCCACGATGTCCTCCGGGGCGATGTGCGCCAGGCCGAAGCTGCGCACCCCCGGGGTGTCGATCAGCCAGCCGCCCTCGAACGGCAGCGCCACCGCGGACGTCGAGGTGTGGCGCCCCCGGCCGGTGACCGCGTTGACGTGGCCCACCGCCCGGTCGGTGCCGGGGATGAGCCGGTTGAACAGGGTGGACTTGCCCACGCCCGAGGACCCCACCAGCACGGTGGTGCGCCCCGCCAGCCGCCCTTCGAGGCCGGTGAGGTCGCCCTCGGGGCTGAGCACCTCGTAGGGCACGCCCAGCGGCTCGTACATCCGCAGCAGCCCGCCGGGGTCGGCGAGGTCGGCCTTGGTCAGGCACAGCAGCGGGGACAGCCCCGCGTCGTAGGCGGCCACCAGGCAGCGGTCCACGAACCGCGGCTGCGGGGCCGGGTCGGCCAGGGCGCACACGATCGCCAGCTGGTCGGCGTTGGCCACGATGATCCGCTCCACCGGGTCGGTGTCGTCGGCGGTGCGGCGCAGCACCGAGCTGCGGTCCCTGACCCGGACGATCCGCGCCAGGGTGTCCGGGAGCCCGGACAGGTCGCCGACCACGTCCACCCGGTCGCCCACCACGATCGACCCGCGGCCCAGCTCGCGGGCCTTCATCGCCACCACCCGGGTGCCCTCGACCAGGCACCGGTACCGGCCCCGGTCCACCGCGGTGACCAGGCCCTCCACCGCGTTCTCGTGCTTGGGCCGGTTGCGGGTGCGGGGCCGCGACCCGCCCCGGGCGCGGACCCGGATGTCGTCCTCGTCGAGGTGGCGCCCCCCGCCCCGGGTGCGGCTCATGCCAGCGCCTCCGCCCACAGGCCGGGGAAGTCCGGCAGGGTCTTGCGCGTGGTGGCGATGTTCTCCACCTCCACCCCGGGCACCGCGAGCCCGATGACGGCGCCGGAGGTGGCCATCCGGTGATCGTCGTAGGAGTGGAAGACCCCGCCGTGCAGCGGCCGGGGCTCGATGACCAGCCCGTCGGGCAGCTCCTCGGCGTTCCCGCCCAGGCGGTTGATCTCGGCGGCCAGGGCGGCGATGCGGTCGGTCTCGTGGCGGCGCAGGTGCGCGATGCCGGTGAGGCGCGAGGGGGTCGAGGCCAGGGCGGCCACCGCGGCGATGGTGGGGGTGAGCTCGCCCACCTCGCGCAGGTCGGCCTCCAGGCCCAGGATCCGCCCGGTGCCGCGCAGGGTCAGCGCCCCGCCGTCCCGGGACACCTCGCCGCCCATCCGGGTGAACAGCGACCGCAGGTGGTCGCCGGGCTGGGTGGTGTGCTCGGGCCAGCCCTCGACGGTGACCTCGCCGCCGGTGACCAGCGCGGCCGCCAGGAAGGGGGCGGCGTTGGACAGGTCCGGCTCCACGGTGATCTCGGTTACCTTGACCGGCCCCGGCTCGACCGTCCAGACGTCGTCGCCCACCAGCACCGTCACCCCGGCGGCGCGCAGCATCTCCACGGTCATGTCCAGGTGCGGCCGGGAGGGCACGGGGGCGCCCTCGTGGCGCACCCGCACGCCCTGCTCGAACCGGGCGCCGGCCAGCAGCAGCGCGGACACGAACTGGGAGGAGCCCGAGGCGTCCAGGACGACGTCGCCGCCGCGCACCCGGCCGGTGCCGCGCACGGTCATCGGCAGGGCGCCGGCGGAGTCGTCGATGTCGGCGCCCAGGGCGCGCAGCGCCGCCAGCAGCTCGCCCACCGGCCGCTCCCGGGCCCGCGGGTCGCCGTCGAAGTCCACGTCCCCGGCGGCCAGCGCGGCCACCGGCGGCACGAACCGCATCACCGTTCCGGCGTTGCCCACGTCGACCGAGGCGGGGCCGCGCAGCGGGCCCGGGGTGACGAACAGGTCCTCGCCGCGCTCCTCCACGGTCGTGCCCAGGGCGCGCAGCGCGCCCACCATCAGCTCGCTGTCCCGGCTGACCAGGGGACGGCGCACCAGGCACGGCGTCTGCGACAGGGCGGCCAGGATCAGCGCCCGGTTGGTGACCGACTTGGAGCCGGGCAGGGAGAGGCGGGCGCGGACGGGGCCCTCGGCGACGGGAGCGGGCCAGTGCGGTGCTGCTGTGGGCTCAGGCATGCCCCCAAGGTTATCGGGAGCCCTCCCCGGACGCTTATTCTTGGTAACGCCATGGTGTATCTGGATCACGCAGCCACGACCGAGGTCCGCCCCGAGGTGATCGCCGAGGTCGCGGCCGGGCTCGGCTCCCTCGGCAACCCCTCCTCCCTGCACGGGCACGGGCGCGCCGCCCGCCGCGCCGTCGAGGAGTCGCGCGAGCGCGTCGCCGAAGCCCTGGGGTGCACACCCCACGAGGTGGTCTTCACCGCGGGCGGAACCGAGTCGGACAACATCGCCATCAAGGGCCTGTACTGGTCCCGCCGCGCCGAGGACCCGCGCCGCCGCCGGGTCATCACCAGCGCCGTCGAGCACCACGCCGCCCTGGACCCCGCGCACTGGACGGCCGAGCACCAGGGCGCGGTCCACGAGACGCTGCCGGTGGACCCCCGGGGCCGGGTGGAGCCGCGGGTCCTGCGCGAGGCGATCGAGCGCGACCCGGAGTCCGTGGCCGTGGTGTCGGTGATGTGGGCCAACAACGAGGTCGGCACGGTGCAGCCGGTGGCCGAGCTGGCCGCCGTCGCCGCGGAGTACGGGATCCCCTTCCACACCGACGCGGTGCAGGCCGTGGGCGTGGAGCCGGTGGACTTCGCCGCCTCCGGGGTGAGCGCCCTGACGGTCAGCGGGCACAAGCTCGGCGGCCCGGTGGGCACCGGGGCGCTGCTGCTGGCGCGCGGGCTGAGCCCGGTCCCGGTGCTGCACGGGGGCGGCCAAGAGCGCGACGTCCGCTCGGGCACCCTGGCCACGCCGCTGGTGCGCGGGCTGGCCACCGCGGTGCACCTCGCGGTCGCCGAGCGCGAGAAGCACGCCGCCCACCTGTCCGCGCTGCGCGACACCCTGGAGGAGCGGGTGCGCGGGGTGGTCCCCGACGTCGTCGTCAACGGGGACCCGGACCGGCGGCTGCCGGGCATCGCGCACCTGTCCTTCCCCGGCTGCGAGGGCGACGCCCTGCTCATGCTGCTGGACGCCAGGGGCGTCTCCTGCTCCACCGGGTCGGCCTGCTCCGCGGGGGTGGCCCAGCCCAGCCACGTGCTGCTGGCGATGGGGGCCGACCCCGACACGGCCTCCAGCAGCCTGCGCCTGTCGCTGGGGCGGACCTCCACCGAGGCCGACGTGGACGCGCTGGTCGAGGCGATCGGGCCCGCGGTGGAGCGTTCGCGGGCGGCCCTGGCCAAGCGCCGCGGGAACGCGAGGCGGGCTTAGGCCGTCCGCGGAGGGCTCAGCCCGCTCGGTGGACGGTGACGGACTCGATCACCACGTCCTCGACCGGGCGGTCCTGGCCCTCGGTGGCGATCTGGGAGATCTCCACGGCCACGTCCATCGAGGCGTCGTCGGCGACGTGCCCGAAGATCGTGTGCTTGTTCTGCAGGTGCGGGGTCGGCGCCACGGTGATGAAGAACTGCGAGCCGTTGGTGCCCGGGCCGGAGTTGGCCATCGCCAGCACGCCCGGCTCGTCGAAGGTCTCCTCGTCGCTGAACTCGTCCTGGAACTGGTAGCCCGGTCCGCCGGTGCCCGTGCCCTGGGGGTCGCCGCCCTGGATCATGAAGTCGGGGATGACCCGGTGGAAGAGCGTGCCGTCGTAGAACTCGGCCTCGCCGGTCACCGGGTTGGCCACCCCCGCGCCCTCGGCCAGGCCGACGAAGTTGGCGACCGTGACCGGCGCGACCTCGGGCAGCAGGTCCACGGTGATGTCCCCGTGGTTCGTGTGCAGGGTCGCGCCCTCCACGTCGCTGACGTCCACGTCCGGGACCTCGGTCGAGGCCGGCGCTTCTTCGTCGTTGCCGCAGGCGGCGGTCGTGGCGAGCAGTGCTCCGGCCAGCAGGCCGGCGGACAGGGTGGTCAGGCGCATGGAACACTCTTCGGGGTCGGTGGGGACGGTGGACGCCACTGAAGGGTACCGACCCCGGCGGCCCGTCCCGCCACGCGGGACCCGTCAGTCCCGCGTCTCCTCCGGGCCGTCCTGGTCCGGGCGTTCGGCCTGCTCACGGGCGCGGCGGCGCTGCTCCTCGGCGCGTTCGCGGCAGCGGCGCAGGAACTCCTCGTCCTCCTGCGGCGTCGCGGCCCGGGCCCGGTTGGGATGGTCGTATTCGGGGAAGGGGGAGGGCGGGCGCACGGGGCCGGCGGCCCGGGCCCGCCGCGGCCGGCCCAGGGCGAACCACGCCAGCGCGCCCAGCTTGGGCAGCAGCAGGACGACCACCACCCAGGCGGGCTTGGGCAGCAGGCGTACCGCGTCGGCGTCCGAGCCGACGGCGTCGAACAGCGCGTACACCCACACGGCCAGCGCCACGACGAAGAACAGCAGGTAGAGGTAGGCCACGGGTTCTTCCTGTTGATCGGGGGAACACCCGGAGCGCCGGGTGGCATTGTCAGACCTTGTACTGACTTATCACGGATCGCCGCACTCATCGGTCGCTTGACCGGGCACCCCGCTCCGGGAGAGGGTCGGACCACGGGGCCGCCCGGCGTCGATCCAGGTCCGGCCCCACGGGCGACGGAGGAGGATGATGGGCGTGAACACGGTGTTGCCCTCGGCGGTATGGCTCCCCTTCGGCGCGCGGATCCTGCGCGCCCGCTCGGACAAGGGGCTCTCCCGCGCCGAACTCGCCGCCACGGTCGGGGTGAGCGACGACAAGCTCGGCGAGGTGGAGAGCGCCCGTTGCAGGCCGGCCCGCTCCCTGGTCGAGCGGGTGGACAACGCGCTGGGCACCGAGCACCAGCTGGTCGACGCCTGGGCGGTCGCGCTCCAGGCGGAGGCGTTCCCCAACGAGTTCGGGGACCTGCGCGAACTCACCGTGCACGCCCCCGAGGTGTGGGAGACCCAGCCGGTGGTCATCCCGCCGTTCCTGCGCACCCGGGAGTACTCCTGGGCGGTGCTGCGGCCCAGCTACTTCGACCTGTCCGACGACGAGGTCGAGGCCATGGTCGAGGAGGAGATGTCCCTGCGGGCCGCGATGACCGGCCCCGACGGGCCGTCGCTGCGGGTGGTCCTCAACGAGACCGTGCTCCGGCGGCCCCAGGGCGGCGCCGAGGTGCTCAACGCCCAGCGGGGCTTCCTCGCCGACCTGGTGGCGGCCGGGATCGTGCGGCTGGGGATGATCCCGGAGAAGTCGCCCCGCCACCCCGAGCTGGGCGGGCCCTTCCGGCTCATGGAGTACGGCGACCGGTCGCCCATCGTGTACGCGTTCGCCGCCCAGGGCGGGGAGCTCATCACCGACGCCGAGCAGGTCCTGCGGTGCTCCATGGTCCGCGACGCGATCGAGGAGGTCACGGTGGAGCTGACCCCCGAATCGGAGATCCTCAGCGCGCGCTGGCCCGAGGGCTGAGCGCGGGCGGGCCGGGGAAGCGCTCCCACGAAAGGTCTTGGGGCGGGGTCCCATGATGGGCTAGGTTGCCCGCCATGGATATCGCGATCACATCCGGATACGTCGTGCCCGTCGACGGGGACCCCATCGACGGCGGCACGGTCCTCATCTCCGACGGCAGGATCACCGCCGTCGGCCCCGACTCCGAGGTGGCCGTCCCCGAGGGCGCCACCGTCGTCGACGCCTCCGGCAAGTGGGTGCTCCCCGGCTTCGTCGAGGCCCACGGCCACATCGGCATCGACGAGGAGGGCATCGGCTGGGCCGGTGACGACACCAACGAGATGACCGACCCCAACGGGGCGCGGATGCGCGCCCTGGACGCCATCAACCCCGCCGACCGCGGCTTCGTCGACGCCCTGTCCGGAGGCGTCACCAGCTCGGTGGTCAAGCCCGGGTCGGGCAACCCCATCGGCGGCCAGACCGTGGCGGTCAAGTCCTGGGGCCGCAGCATGGAGGACCGGCTCATCAAGCACCCCGCCAGCGTCAAGAGCGCGCTCGGCGAGAACCCCAAGCGGGTCTACGGCAACAAGGACAAGCTGCCCTCCACCCGCCAGGGCGTGGCCGCGGTCATCCGCGACGCCTTCACCAAGGCCCAGGACTACAAGGCCAAGAAGGAGCACGCCGAGGCCGAGGGCAAGCCCTTCGACCGGGACAACACGCTGGAGGTGCTGGTCCGGGTCCTGGACCGGGAGCTGCCCTGGTGCCAGCACACCCACCGGGCCGACGACATCCACACCGCCATCCGCCTGTCGGACGAGTTCGGCTACCGGCTCATCGTCAACCACTGCACCGAGGGCCACCTGCTGGCCGACGAGCTGGCCGCCCGGAACATCCCCGTGATCACCGGCCCGCTGATGACCAGCCGCTCCAAGGTCGAGGTCAACAACAAGACCCTGGCCAACCCGGGCATCCTGGACCGCGCCGGGGTGAAGGTGGCCCTCACCACCGACCACCCGGTCGTGCCCATCGAGTTCCTGGTCCTCCAGGCCGCCCTGTGCGTCAAGGAGGGCATGGACCCGGACTCGGCCATCCGCGCCCTGACCGTGAACCCGGCCCAGATCATGGGCCTGGACGACCGGATCGGCTCCCTGAAGCCGGGGCTGGACGGCGACGTCGTGCTCTGGTCGGGCGACCCGCTGGACCTGCGCAGCCGCGCCGAGCGCGTGTTCATCGAGGGCCGCGAGGTGTACACCTACGACTACGGTGCCCGCCGCGGCACGGCCGTGGACGCCTACTACCGCGAGTCCTGATGCGGTGGGCCCGGGCCGCTCCGGCCGGCCCGGGCCCGGCCCCCCTCAGGGCCCCTCAGGCCGCGGTGAGCGGGATATGAGGCGGCCGTGGCCTGCGATATACGCCGATATGCCGATGTGCGGGCAGGGTCCTTAGCGGGAGTCTGAGGTCATCCGGGACGACGGAGCCCGGGACGGGACCTCCGGGAGGACGCCATGAACCACCACGACCCCGCGGCAGAGGCCGCCGAGTTCCACCGCCTGGAGCGGGAGCGGGAGGCCGCCCGCGAACGCGAGCTGCGGCGCATCCGCGAGGAGCGCCTCCGGGACGGTGACCGGCGCCGGTTCGGGCGGCCCCGCGGCCGGGGCGGGCCTTCGGACGACTACGACCTCGCCGTCTAGACCCGCCCGATCCGACCCCCCGGGTCGGGCCGGGGAGAAGGGGGTGGTGCGCCGCGCGGGGTGCGGCGCACCACCCCCGTGTCCGTCCGGGCCGGGCGTCGGCGGTGAGGGCGGTCGGAGGCCTCTTCGCCGCCCCGTGTTCCGTCCGGGGCGGGGCGGGCGCGAGCAGTCGGCGGGTCCCGCCGGCGGGACCCGCCCCGCGGGCTCAGCCGGCCGTGGAGATCCGCCGCAGGGGGGACCCGCCGGGCGGGTCCGTGTCGTCCGCGGTCGCGAACACGGTGGCGCGCTCCGCCTCCAGCCGCTTCCAGGTGTCCCGGGGGTCGGCGCCGGGGCCGGGGAACGGCGCCAGGATGATCGGCGCCCCCGCCGCCATCGGCGCCAGCAGCAGCTCCGCGCTCCGGCCCAGCACCTCCAGCGGGGCCGCGGGGTCCAGGAGCAGCGCCACCCGGTCGTCCCCGGTCAGCTCCCAGCGCCGCGCGCCGTCGCGGCCGTGGGCGACCAGGGCCGCGCCCGTGCGGGTCTCCGACAGGCGCAGGGCCGGGGCCAGCGGGTCCACCGGGTAGGGGGAGAAGCGGTCGCCGTACCCGCGCACCTCCACCGAGTAGTCCAGCACCATCGGCGGGACCTCCCGCAGCGGCAGGCCCAGCGGGTGCAGCGAGGTGCCCACGACCTCCTCGGCCCCGCTGTCCAGGGCCGCCTCCAGACGGGCCTCGTCGGCCACCGCCACCTGGGCGTCCGCGGGCAGGCCGGGCCCCGCGGCCGCCTCGGCGACCGCGCCCACCGACCAGCACGCCGTCAGCCACACCAGCGCCTGCCAGTGCACGGGCAGGGCCGCCACCACCCGGTCGCCCGGCTGGGTGCCGAAGCCGTCCACGAGCATGTTCGCGGTCTTGGACACCCAGTTGTCGAAGGTGGCCCGGGACAGTTCCACCCGGCCGCCCGAGGCGTCGTAGGAGGTGACGAACGGGCGGGAGGGGTCGGCGGCGACCAGGTCGCGCCACAGCTGCGCGGGAGTTTCGGACATGGCCACCACTCTAGAACCCGCCGGGAGCGGGAGGCGGCGGGTCCGTAACAAAGCGCCGCACGGTGTGCGAGGGGGTGACGGGAAGTGTCAGAGTTACCCCATGCGCTTGCTCCCCGGACGATTCCTCGCCCGTGTCACCGCGCTGCCCGCGATCGCCGTGTCCGCCTGGCTCCTGGTGGCCTTCCCCCTCCTGGCACTCGGTCTGTTCACTCCCTGGATCGCCCTGATCCTCGGGGTGCCCGCCGTGATCGCGGCCGGCGCCCTGGTGCCGCGGCTCATCCCCGACCCGGAGGAGGACGTGCCCTGGTGGCCCGTCGTCCTGGTCCTGGTGGTCGCCGCCGCGTTCGCGATCGTGCAGATCGCCTACCACGCCGAGGCCCTGGTCATCCGCCGCGACCCGGCCTCCTACGCCATGTACACGGTGTGGATCGCCGAGAACGGCCACCTGCCGATCCCGCAGCAGCGCGAGCTCATCGCCGGGGACGACCCCGCGCTGAGCTACCAGAGCCTGGCGCACTACGAGCGCGGCGACGTCATCTGGCCCCAGTTCATGGCGGGCGCCCCCCTGGTCACCGCCATCGGGTACTGGCTGGGCGGGCTCGACGGCATGCTCGTCGCCACGCCGGTCCTGGGCGCCCTGGGCGTCCTGACCTTCGCCGGACTCGCCGCCCGCCTGGTCGGCGCCCGCTGGGCGCCCCTGGCGGCCCTGGTCCTGGCCCTGTGCCTGCCCCAGCAGTGGGTCAGCCGGTTCACCTACAGCGAGCCCGTCACCCAGATCCTCCTCCTCGGCGGGCTGGTCCTGGCCTACGACTCCCTGGTCAGGCGCACCCACCTCACCGACAGGTGGTCGCGGACCCAGACCCTGGCCGCCGTCGCCGGACTGGTGCTCGGCCTGGCCCTGGTCGTGCGCATCGACGCCATCCGCGACCTGCTGCCCGTCATCGGGTTCGTCGCTCTGCTCCTGCTCGCCCGGCGCGGCCAGGCCCTCCCGCTGCTCGGCGGCCTGGCGCTCGGCACCGGTCTGGGCTTCTACGCGGGGTACGGGCTGTCCCTGCCCTACCTGGAGTACCTGTCGGACTCCCTGGACCCGCTGCTGATGATCAGCGGCGCGGTGGTCCTGGCCGCGGCCGCGGGCACCGCGGTCCTGTGGCGGCACGGCCTGCCGCGCACCGACCGGGTGCGGTGGCTGCCCGCCGCCGTCGCCGCCCTGGCCCTGGTCACCATGGCCGGCTTCGCCGTCCGTCCGCTGCTGTGGCCCGACTACGGCCACGGCAGCGACTTCACCGACGGCTGGGTCGCCTACGTCCAGTCCCAGGAGGGGCTGCCGATCGAGGGCAGCCGCACCTACTACGACATGAGCCTGTACTGGGTGGGCTGGTACGTGGGCCTGGGCACCGTCCTGTTCGCGTCCCTGGGCGTGGCCATGGTCCTGCGCCGCCTCACGCAGTGGCGCGACCCCCAGTGGCTGCTGCCCGCCATGCTGCTGGTGTGGTCGGTGGCCACCACCCTGATGCGCCCCGCCATCACCCCCGACCACCCCTGGGCCAGCCGCCGCCTCATCGTCCTGGTCATCCCCGCGTTCGTGCTGTTCGCGGTCTGGTTCCTGGCCTGGCTCACCCGCTACTGCGCCGTCGCCGTGCAGGCGGAGAAGCAGGGCTCGGCCCTGCGCATGCTGCCGGTGGTGGTCGCCGCCGGCGCGGCCGTGGCGATGGTCGCCCCCACCGCCGTCACCTCCTTCGCCGGCATCATGGGGTACCGGCAGGACGTGGGGACGGTGGCGGCCACCGAGCGATTGTGCGCGGCCCTGCCCGACGACGCCTCGGTGGTCGTGGTCGACCCCGGGATGGCGGGCAACTACATGCCGCTGCTGCGCAACGTCTGCGGGGTGCCCACCGCCGCGCTCGACGACGCCTCGCCGGAGAACACCGACCGTGTCATCGCCGCGATCCTGGAGCGCGACCGCACCCCCGTGCTCGCCTCCGAGGACTGGGCGCAGCTGGCCGACCTCGTCCCCGAGGCGGAGCCGGAGCGGCCCTTCCACGTGGTGGCGCAGATGGACCCGAGTACCCTCATGGAACCGCCCACCGGCCATTGGAGCTTCGTCGGGAGCGTGTGGATCACGGTCGTCCCCCGACCCTGACCCGCGCCCCGGGCAGAGCCCGCCCGCACCCTCTGAGAAGAACGCATGAGCCAGACACACGACGACGCCAGCCCCCGCCCCGAAGCCGGGTCCGAGGACCCGCCGGTGCGGGTCACCATCGTCCTGCCCTGCTACAACGAGGAGGACCACGTCGTCGACGAGGTCAAGCGGATCTGCTCGGCCATGGACGCGTCCGGGTACGGGTACGAGCTGCTGGCCGTCGACGACGCCTCCACCGACTCGACCCTGGAGCGGCTGCGCGAGGTCGCCCCCGTGTTCCCGAGCATGCGGATCATCGCGTTCGGGCACAACGGCGGCTCCGGCACGGTCCGCCGCATCGGCAGCCAGCGCGCCCGCGGCGAGTACGTCGTGTGGACCGACGCGGACATGAGCTACCCCAACGAGCGCATCCCCGAGCTGGTCGCCATGCTCGACGAGGACCCCGAGATCGACCAGGTCGTGGGCGCCCGCACCCAGGAGATGGGCAGCCACAAGGCACTGCGGGTGCCCGCCAAGTGGATCATCCGCAAGATCGCGGAGAAGCTCACCAACACGCGCATCCCCGACCTCAACTCCGGGCTGCGCGTGTTCCGCCGGGACGTGGCCCGCCCCTACCTGCGGCTGCTGCCGCCCGGGTTCTCCTGCGTCACCACCATCACCCTGGCGTTCCTGTCCAACCAGCACCCGGTGCGGTACGTGCCGATCGAGTACGCCAAGCGGGCCGGGAAGTCGAAGTTCCACTTCGTCACCGACGCGTACCGGTACATCCTCCAGGTGCTGCGCATGGTCATGTACTTCAACCCGCTCAAGGTGCTGATGCCGCCCGCGCTCGCCCTGCTGGGCGTGGGCGCCGCCAAGTTCGTGTTCGACCAGGTGCGCAACCCGCTGTACATCCCCAACAACACCGTCATGATCCTCATGACGGGGCTGATCATCGCCGCGATCGCCCTGCTGGCCGACCTGATCGTGCGCTCCCGGGACGGGGCGTGAGCCCCGCGCGGGTGGCTCTGGTCGGCCCGGTCCACCCCTACAAGGGCGGCGGCGCCCGGCACACCACCGAGCTGGCGCACCGGCTGCGGGCCGCCGGGCACCCCACCATGGTCGAGTCGTGGCGGGCCCAGTACCCCGCGGCCCTCTACCCGGGGACGCAGACCGTCGACGAGCCCGAGGGGGAGCCCTACCCCGACACCAGGCGCGAGCTGGCCTGGTACCGGCCCGACGGGTGGTGGCGGGCCGGGCGGCGGCTGGCCCGGGAGGCCGACCTGGTGGTCCTCACCCTGTTCTCGCCCGTGCAGGTGCCCGCCTACCTCGGCGTCCTGGCCGGGGTGCGGTCGGTGCGGGGCGACCGCACGCGGGTGGTGGCCCTGTGCCACAACGTGCTGCCGCACGAGCGGCGGGCCGTGGACGTGTCGCTGGTCCGGTCGCTGCTGCGGAGGGTGGACGGGGTGCTCGCGCACTCCGCCGACCAGGCCCTGCTGGCGCAGGGCATGCGCGGCGCCGGGGCCGGCGCCCCGGTCACGGCCGTGCTGCCCCCGCACCTGCCCGACACCGGCGCGGTCGTTCCCCCGGAGCCGGGGGAGCGCCGCCACCTGCTGTTCCTGGGCATCGTCCGCCCCTACAAGGGCGTGGACGTGCTGTTGCGCGCCCTGGCCGCGGGGGCGCCCGGCGACGTCTCGCTGACCGTCGCAGGGGAGTTCTGGGGCGGCACCGCCGAACTGGAGGCGCTCACCGCGGAACTGGGGCTCGGGGACCGGGTGCGGCTGCGGGACGGGTACGTGCCCGCCGAGGAGCTGCCGGGCCTGTACGCCGGCGCCGACGCGGTGGTGCTGCCCTACCGGACCGCCACTGCCAGCCAGAACGTGTGGCTGGCCCACGAGCACGGCCTGCCGGTGATCGCCACCCGCGCCGGGGCGCTGGCCGACCACGTCCGCGAGGGCGTGGACGGGCTGCTGTGCGCCCCGGGCGACGCCGACGACCTGGCCCGGGCGCTCGAGGAGTTCTACACCCCGGGCACCCCCGAGCGCCTGCGCGCCGGCGTCCGCCCGGTCGACCCCGCGCCCTGGTGGGCCGACTACGTCGAGCGCCTCCTGTCCGCCTGAGCGCCGGGACCCGCGCCGTCCACCGCGGGTCCCGGCGGGCGGCGGCCTACAGAGGCGGGCCGTCGATCCACATGGAGAACTCGTAGAGCGTGTACTTCACCACGTCTCCGGGCTCGCACCAGTCGGCCGCCGACGCGGCGGGCTCGACCACCACGTGTTCCTGGGAGAGCAGCCGGCCGGTGGCGGGGTCGAAGAGGACCCGGTGCTCGACGGTGCCGATGTCGGTCGGGTCGAGGGTGTAGGCCACACCCACGGCCGATCGGCCGGACACGTCCCGCACCGCCTCGAGCGGCCGGACGCCGGGCAGCCCGGCCAGGAGGGTGTACATGCCGGCTCTGACCTCGGGCGGGAAGGGGAGGTGCAGCGACCGGCTGACGTAGGAGAACCGCCGCGCCTCCTCGCTCCCGTATCCGCTTCCCGTGGTCGACGGGTGCCGGATGCCGTCAGGACCCTGCTCCGCCGGGTCGTCCGGCATGGGCTCCGAGGCGGGGAACAGCATCTCCTCGAGGTCCTCGGGGTCGGGGGAGGCCTCCTGGAGACCCTGGTGGTCCACGGTGCCGAGTCCGAAGTCCCAGCCCCCGGGATGGGGGCCGGACAGCTCTCCGAAACCCTCCTCCTGCGTGGGGATGTCGGGACGCTCCCCCTCGGGTCCGGGCTCCCACCGGACGGGGGAGCCGTCACGCTCCCACGCGGCCCAGGCGTCCTCGTTCAGCAGCTTCCACGTCGTCGCATCGGTCCGCCGGGCGTGCAGCCCCCACTCCTCGCCTCCCTCGCTCCGGCCGGTCC
Source organism: Nocardiopsis sp. MT53 (assembly GCF_019598965.1). Classification (NCBI taxonomy): domain Bacteria; kingdom Bacillati; phylum Actinomycetota; class Actinomycetes; order Streptosporangiales; family Nocardiopsidaceae; genus Nocardiopsis; species Nocardiopsis sp. MT53. Next base: position 3,365,123 of record NZ_CP080599.1, read on the forward strand.
CGAGGTCGTACTCGTCCACCCAGCTCCAGGTCTCGGCGTGGTAGATGTCGTACACCCCGTACCTGTCGTCCTCCGGGCCCACCCCCCACGCCTCCGCCGAGTCGGTGCGCAGGTTCCAGACGTCGCCCCTGACGGGCGTGTTCCGGGCCTCCTCGATGACCGGGGCCATCACCTCCAGGGCGGTGGGCACCTCCTCCGCGGGCTCCGCGGACGTCTCGGCGGCGGGCGCCGCGGCGCCCTGGGTACAGGCGGTCAGGGTGAGGACCACGGCCGCGGTGGCCGGGAGCAGGGAACGGACGGTGCGCATGGGGCTCCTGTTTCGGGGGCGGATTCTCAGGGGCGGAACGCCCCTGTCGGGACGCCCGCCCCGGGCGTGCGGTTCACCTTCCGGGGTGCGCGCGGTCCCTCGTGCGCATCCCGGGCAGGCCGTGGACGCCCCGCCGCGTCCTTCCCCGAGGGCCTCCGGGCGGTCTGCGGCGGGGCGCGGGACCGCTACAGCGGCGGCTCGGCGATCCAGGCGGTCTCGTAGGTGATGTAGTCGACCAGGTCTCCGGGCTCGCACCAGTCGGTCACGGAGGTGGAGGGCTCGATCACCACCTGTTCGCGTGAGACCAGCAGACCGGTGACGGGGTCGAAGTGGAGACGGTGCTCGACGGTGCCGAAACCCCCGGGGTCGGCGGGGGTGTAGGCCACGCCCACGGTGACCCGACCGGCCACGTCCGTCACCTCACCGAGCGGCCGCAGACCGGAGAGCCCGGCCAGGACGGTGTACATGCCGGCCATCGTCTCGGGGGGAAGGGGGGTGGCCAGGTTGTGGTCGATCTCCGAGAAGAGCCGGTCCTCCTCGCCCGAGGGCGCGTCCGGGTCGTCGTACGCGAGGATCATCTCCCGCAGCGCCTCCGGGGAGGAGGGCAGTTCCTGGAGGTCCCGGTGCTCCCGCATCTCGCCCGCCAGGTACCAGCCGGCGCCGCTGGGGCCGAGGAGTTCGCCTTCGATGTCCGAGGCGTCGGGGATCGGTCCGTCGCCGGTCTCCTCGTGGGACCAGGACTCAGGGGAGCCGTCACGCTCCCACGCGGCCCGGTGCCTCTCGTCCACGAGGGCCCAGGCGGCCGGGCCGTGGCGGCGGGCGCTCAGGCTCGCCTCTGCGTCCGCCGGAACGTACTCCACTTCGGACGATTCGCCCGACCAGCTCCACGCCTCGTTGGAACGGATGTGGTGGACGCCGTATCTGTCCCCCTCGGGGCCCAGGCCCCGGGCCTCTCCCCAGGTGAGCCGCTGGTACCAGACGTCGCCGTCGACGGGCTGGTTCCGGACCGCCTCGATGATCGGGGCCATCGCGTCCCAGGCGGGGGCGTCCGCCTCCGTCGCCTCCCCGGAGGGCTCGGTGGCCGGCCCCACGCCGACCGTGAGCGGTCCGGGGAACACCACCAGCGCCAGGAACAGGGCGGCCGCCGCGACGACCGCGGCCCCGCTCAGCGCCAGTGGCAGCAGGCGTGGTCGGCGCACCGGCCGGAAGTCCCTCCCGCCCGGCCGCCATCCGGTGAGGAGCGCCAGCTCCTCGGGGGAGCGCTCGGGGACGCGGGACCTCAGGTCCCTCAGGTGGTCGAGCTCGTTCACCGGGTCACCTCCTGGTGGTCGACGGCGGATGCGGGCAGGTCGGCGCGCAGGCGCCTGCGCGCGCGGTGCAGCCGGGAGCGCACGGTGCCCACGGGGATGCCCAGCACCGAGGCGGTCTCCTCGTAGGTCAGCTCGCCCCAGGCGATGAGCAGCAGGACGTCGCGGTCGCCCTTGGACAGCCCCGCCAGGGAGCCGGCCAGGGAGGCCGACACCGAGGCGGCGTCCACACGCTCGCCGACCCGGTCGGCGTGCCCCTCCATGACCGGGTCGACGCCGGTCCGCGCCAGGGCGCGGTAGTGGCGGGTCTCGGTGCGGTGGTGCCTGCGGATGAGGTTGGCGGCGATCCGCCACAGCCACGGGCGCGCGTCGGGGTACGCCGGGTCGTAGCGGTGCCGCTTGCGGAAGGCGATGTGGAAGGTCTCGGCGACCACGTCGTCGGCTTCGGCGGAGCCGAGCCTCCGGGCCGCGTAGCGGTGCAGTGCGGGCGCGTGCCGGCGGAAGATCTCACCGAAGTCGGTGGGCTCGTGCAGTGACCGGCGGACGACCGACGCGTCGCTCTCCGCTTCTTCGGGCGGGAACGCCCTGGAGGCGGTGGGGGACATGGGGGTCCAATCCGTGGGGACGTCGGGAACGTGCTTCTACCCGTGTTAGCCCGATCCCCCCGAGGGGGTTCACGCCGGTCCGGACCGCGGCCCGTCCGCGTCCGCCGAGCGGTCCCCGAGCCGGGACAGCGGCACCGACAGCCCCGCCCACGCGACGTCGGCGGCCGTCATGACCAGCCGTGACAGCACCGCCGCGACCAGCGCCGCCCCGGCGTCCACGACCGGGGCCAGGGCCACCACCAGCACCGCCTCGCGCACGCCCAGCCCGGCCGGGGCGAACACCACCAGCAGGCCCAGCGTCCACGCCAGCGCGTACGCCCCCACGGCCGGGGCCAGCGCCCCCCGGGGGTCGCCGCCCACCGCCCACACGAGCACCCACAGGTGCAGGCCCAGCGGTACCCACGCCGCCAGGGTCCACCCCAGCGTCGCCGCCATCGCCCGGCCGCCGATGTCCAGCGGGCCGGCCTCGGCGACCTCCCGGAACCGGGCGAACGGGCGCGCCGCCAGGCGCACCCCCCACCGCACCACGCGCGGGTGCAGCCCGGCCAGCAGCAGCGGGGCCAGGGCCAGCGCCCACCACCACGTCCGGGCGGCCTCCGCCGAGGACAGCGGCAGCGCCACCGCGGCCACCGCGAGCCCCGCGGCCACCGTCACCCCCACCGCGAGCAGGGTCGCCGCCGTGCCCCGGACCCGGGGCACCTCGCGGTCGCGGGCCAGCTCCACCTGGGCCACGAACGCCCACACCGAGCCCGGCAGGTACTTGCCCAGCTGGCCCACGAACATCACCCGCGCCGCCACCGGCACCGGCAGCGGCGAGCCCAGCCCGGCCAGCAGCGCGCGCCAGGCCATCATCTGCGCGGTCAGCCCGGCCATCCCGGCCAGCACCGCCAGCGGCAGCGTCCACAGCGGAAGGGACAGCGCGGCGTCGCGCGCCTGCTCCCAGTGCCCGTGCAGCGCCCACGCGGCGCACGCGCACAGCAGGACCACCAGCGCCGATCGCACCCAGGGGTCGCGGCGCAGTCGAGCGAGCACGCGGTCCCTCCTCATCTCCGTCCTGCGCCGACCCTACGCCCCGGGCGGTGCCCGCCGGACCACGGCGCCCTCCGGCCGCGCGGCCCCGTCGAGGGCCGGTGCGGTTCACCGGGACGGAACCGCCGGGGCGTAGGGTGCGGCTTATGACCGGTGCGAACGAACCCGCCCCCACGCCGTCCGCCGTGCGCCGCGCCCTGGCCCGCGCCCGCGACGGCAAGACCCTGGACGCCGCCGAGGCGGAGGTCCTGCTGCACGCGCGCGGCGAGGACCTGGAGACCCTCCTGGGATACGCCTCCCGGGTGCGCGACGCGGGCCTGGAGGCGGCCGGCCGGCCCGGTGTGGTGACCTACAGCCGCAAGGTGTTCGTCCCCCTCACCCGCCTGTGCCGGGACCGCTGCCACTACTGCACCTTCGCGACCGTGCCCGGCCGCCTGGAATCGCCGTTCATGTCCCCCGACGAGGTCCTCGACATCGCCCGCCGGGGCGCCGCGATGGGCTGCAAGGAGGCCCTCATCACCCTGGGGGACCGCCCCGAGGACCGGTGGAGGCAGGCCGCCGAGTGGCTCGACGCCCACGGCTACGACGACACCCTGTCCTACGTGCGCGCCGTCTCCATCATGATCCTGGAGGAGACCGGGCTGCTGCCCCACCTCAACCCGGGCGTGCTCACCTGGGCCGACTTCCAGCGCCTCAAGCCCGTCGCCCCGTCCATGGGCATGATGCTGGAGACCACCTCCCGGCGGCTGTTCGAGGAGAAGGGGCAGCCCCACTACGGCAGCCCCGACAAGGACCCGGCCGTGCGCCTGCGCGCCCTGGAGGACGCGGGCCGCACCAGCGTCCCCTTCACGACCGGGATCCTGCTGGGCATCGGGGAGACGTTCGCCGACCGGGCCGAGTCCATCTTCGCGATGCGCTCCGTCGCCCGCCGCCACGGCGGGATCCAGGAGGTCATCGTCCAGAACTTCCGCGCCAAGCCGGACACCGCGATGATGCACCGGGCCGACGCCGAGATCGACGAGATGGCCGCCACCATCGCCGTCACCCGCCTGGTCATGGGGCCCAGGGCGCACATCCAGGCCCCGCCCAACCTCATCGGCGGGCAGGACGGCGGCCGCGACGAGTACGCCCTCATGCTCCGCGCGGGCATCGACGACTGGGGTGGCGTCTCCCCGCTCACCGCCGACCACGTGAACCCGGAGCGGCCCTGGCCGCAGATCGACGACCTGGCCGCCCGCACCGCCGCCCAGGGGTTCGAGCTCAGGGAACGGCTCACCGCGTACCCGGAGTACGTCCTGGCCGGCGAGCCGTGGCTCGACCCGCGGCTGCGGGCGCACGTCGAGGCCCTGGCGGACCCCGAGACCGGCCTGGCCCGCGAGGACGCCCCCGTGGTGGGCCGCCCCTGGCAGGAGCCCGAGGCCGTGCTGGCCGACACCGGGCGCACCGACCTGCACACCGCGGTGGACACCGAGGGCCGCACCGGCGACCGGCGCGGCGACTTCGACTCGGTGTACGGCGACTGGGAGTCCCTGCGCGAGGGCGTCGACCGCGAGGGCGCGGTGCCCCGCCGGTTCGACCCGGAGGTCGCCGACGCCCTGCGCGCCGCGGAGAAGGACCCCGCCGGGCTCTCCGACGCCCACGCCCTGGCCCTGCTGCACACCGACGGGCCCGAGCTGGAGGCCCTGGCGGAGCTGGCCGACGGGCTGCGCCGCGACGCGGTCGGCGACGACGTCACGTTCGTGGTCACCCGGAACATCAACTTCACCAACGTCTGCTACACCGGCTGCCGGTTCTGCGCGTTCGCGCAGCGCCGCACCGACGCCGACGCCTACACCCTGTCCCTGGACCAGGTGGCCGACCGGGCCGAGGAGGCGTGGAACGCGGGCGCCACCGAGGTGTGCATGCAGGGCGGCATCCACCCCGACCTGCCGGGCACCGCCTACTTCGACATCGCCGCCGCCGTCCGCGAGCGCGTCCCGGGCATGCACGTCCACGCGTTCAGCCCGATGGAGGTGGTCAACGGCGCGGCGCGCACGAACCTGCCCGTCCGCGAGTGGCTCACCCGGGCCCGCGACGCGGGGCTCGGGTCGATCCCGGGCACCGCGGCGGAGATCCTCGACGACGAGATCCGCTGGGTCCTCACCAAGGGCAAGCTCCCGGCGAGCGAGTGGATCGAGGTCATCACCACCGCGCACGACCTGGGCATCCCCACCACGTCGACGATGATGTACGGGCACGTGGACTCGCCCCGCCACTGGGTGGCGCACATCAAGCTGCTGCGCTCGCTCCAGGAGCGCTCCCTGGAGCGCAACGGGCGGCCGGGGTTCACCGAGTTCGTGCCGCTGCCGTTCGTGCACACCAGCGCGCCCATCTACCTGGCCGGCCTGGCCCGCACCGGCCCCACCGTCCGGGAGAACCGGGCGGTGCACGCGCTGGCCCGCCTGCTGCTGCACGGGGCGATCGACAACATCCAGTGCTCGTGGGTGAAGCTCGCCGAGGACACCTGCCGCCTGCTGCTGCGCGGCGGGGTCAACGACGTGGGCGGCACCCTGATGGAGGAGACGATCAGCCGGATGGCGGGCTCGGACCAGGGCTCGTACAAGACCATCACCGACATCCGCGCGCTGGTCGGGCCCACCGGCCGCCCGCTGCGCCAGCGCACCACCCTCTACGGCGAGGTCCCCGAGGAGCGCCGCGCCGTCGCCGAGGCCAGCGACGGCGTCGCCCCGAGCATCCTCCGCCGCTCCCTCCCCCTCGTCTGAGAACCCGCACGCGCCCCCGGAGAAGCAGGGAGGGGCGGGAGCGCCGGGGGAACGGCGCTCCCGCCCCTTCTCATGCGGGGCCGCGCGGAGCGGGTGGGGGGACGGGCCCCCGCGCGCGGCCCGGGGTCAGCAGGCGCCGACGAGGCGCCAGACGCCCCATTCGCCGGTGGTGCCCGGCTCGTCGCCCTGGGTCCACCACTGGGCGCGCCATTCGGAGCCGTTGTGGGAGACCACGTCGCCGCCGTTGTAGACGGTGCCGGAGGCCCAGGCGGGGGCGGTGCAGTCGCCCGGCTCGCCGCCGCCGGGGTCCCCGCCGCCGGGGCCCTCCACCACGGTGCCCTTGCGCGGGTGGTCGTAGGTGATGGCGTACTCGGTGCCGCCCACCTCGATCCGCCAGTTGGAGGGCTGCGCGATGGGCAGCCGCCAGCTGAGGTCGAACGAGAACGTCCCGCCCGCCGGGATCGACTGCCAGCCCGGCACGGTGATCTGCGCCCGGTGGAAGTCCCCGTCCAGGCCGCCGACGTTGTTCGCCCGGTCGTGCCCGATCTGGAGGTGGGTGAGCCCCAGGCCGGACTGGTCGCCCATGTTGCCCGGGGCGGAGGTGCCGTAGTCGAAGGTGATCTTGGACCCGCCGGGGATCTCGGCCGCCGAGTTGTTGGTGATGGTGACCTTGGGGTTGATGGGGTAGTTGTTGTCGCCCAGCGCGAATTCCCCGAAGTCCACGTCCACGTCCAGGACCTCGGCCGGGGCCTCGGTCTCGGCCTTGAGCGCGCCGTACGGCCCGGCGTTGCTCAGGGTCTCGTGCAGCGACGTGATGAGGGTGTCGCCCATCTCGTACTGGCCCGCGGCGGTGTTGTAGGAGTAGTCGCCCGCCATCTCCCAGATCATGACGCCGCCCAGGCCGGTGTCGGCCACGTAGTCGGCCTTGGTCCGGATGGTCTGTTCGGCGTCACCGGTCAGGAACGTGCGGGTCTGCGCGTTCCACCACCACTCGTTCTTCGTGACGTCGTCCCAGTGCCGCACGTAGGTGCCCTCGAGGGTGCCGTCCACCCCGTAGTCGTCCACGTAGTCCCCGACCACGCCGTCCTCCAGGTTGAGGACGTGCCAGATCGGGTTCGCGCCCGCCGGGATCTCCCCGCCGGTCACCGGGTCGCTGTCGTGCCACAGGTTGTCGATGCCGCCGGCCCCGTTGCCGCAGGGGGTGTTGACGCCGGTGCCGGGCGGGCACTGCGTCTGGTCCGGCAGCGCCGAGGTCCCCCACAGCCCGTTCGTGCCGCCCTGCACGTCCGTCCAGCCGCGTGTGTAGAACGGCACCCCCAGGTTGATCCGGCCCGCCTGCATCGCGCCCCGGAAGTAGTGGTGGGCCCAGTCGGCGTTGAGGTAGCCGATGCCGTTGTAGGCCCCGTACACCGCGCTCAGCTCGGGGTCCAGGCCGCTGTCGTACAGCGCGCCGTTGTGGCCGACGAAGTGGTTCCAGGTGCCGTGCAGGTCGTAGGTCATCATGTTGACGAAGTCGAGGTACTGCACGACCTGGTGCACCTCCTGGCCGCGCAGCAGCCAACCGGAGGCGGGCACCGCTGCGGTCAGCTGGTAGTACGTGCCGTCCTGGGCGGACGCCTCGTCGAGCTTCTCGCGCAGGACGCGCATCAGCTCCTCATAGCCCTCCCACAGGAGGCCGCGCCGGGCGTCGGAGATCCAGAAGTCGTCCGGGCTGCCCGCGCCGTTGTTGGAGGTGGCGTACTCGTAGTCGATGTCCAGCCCGTCGAACCCGTACTCGCGCACGAACTCCACGGCCGAGTCCGCGAACGTCTCGATGCCCTCGTGGTTGACCCCGGTGGGAGTCGTGGTCATCGAGTAGAACCCGCCGCTGGCCACCCGCTCGCCGTCCGCGTCGAAGTACCCGCCGGTCTCGGCCCAGCCGCCGACCGCCACCAGGGTCTTCACCCCGGGGTGCTCCTTCTTGAAGCTGTTGAGCAGGTTGAAGTGCCCCTGGTAGTCGAACTCCGGGTCGGGCTCCAGCCCCTCCCAGGTCATCCCGGTGGCCGGGTTGTCGGGGGTGTCGGCGCCCACGGAGACCCGGTTGTCCGGGCCCACGTGCGCGAAGGCGTAGTTGATGTGGGAGATCCGGTCCCAGGGGATGTCGTCGGCGAGGTACTCGGGCTGCCCGTTGGCGCCGTTGCGCCAGCTGGTGAAGTACCCGATGACCCGGCGGTCCAGGTCGTTGGGGAGCTTCTCGCGGCCGTCGGTGTCGTAGACGTCGCAGTAGGGGACGTCCACGCCGGGGGTGGGGTACAGCCCGTCGGGGCGGCACTCGGCGTCGGAGGAGGCGGACACCTCGGCCGGAGCGGCCGGGGCGGTGGGCGCGACCGTTGCGGCCTGGGCGACCGCGGGGGTGAACAGCGCTCCCGCCGCCAGGGTCAGCGCCGCCAGGGCGGAGCCGAACCGGCGGGCGGGGCCGCCGCGGGGTCGGGTTTCGGGCATGGGGGACCTTCCTCGGGATCTCGGGGGATGCGCCGGACCCGTCCGAGGGCACGGCAGAGGACCCCGCCGGCCGGTGGCCGGGGGGAGCGGGGGAGGGGAAGGGGCATGCGGGCCGCCCGGCGTTCTGCGCCGGGCGGCCCGATCAGGGGCGGGTCAGCAGGCGCCGACGAGGCGCCAGACGCCCCATTCGCCGGTGGTGCCGGGCTCCTCGCCCTGCGTCCACCACTGGGCTCGCCATTCGGAGCCGTTGTGGGAGACCACGTTGCCGCCGTTGTAGACGGTGCCGGAGGCCCAGGCGGGGGCGGTGCAGTCGCCGGGCGGGTTCGTCGGCGGGTCGGTGGGCGGGTCCGTCGGCGGGTTGGTGGGCCCGGTCCCGGGGCCCTGTGCCAGGCGGTCGGAGATGGTGTTCGCGAACGCGTAGCCGTTGGTGGCGTCCCAGTTGATGGACCAGGTCATCACGCCGCCGATGGGGCCGTACGGGGTGGCGGGGGAGAAGCTGCCGCAGTTGGTCCCGGCCTCCAGGCAGTCGAGGGCGCGGACGACCTGGCTCGGGGCCATGTGCCCGCCGCCGGCGGCGCGGGGCGTGGCCGGCAGCCCCAGGCCGACCTGGCTCGGGGCCAGGCCCATCTCCAGCTGGATGCAGGCCAGGGCGGCGACGAAGTCGGGCGTGCCCTGGGAGTAGACCTTCTGGTCGCAGCCCATCATCGTGCCGGAGTTGTAGTACTGCATGTTGACGATGGTGAGGATGTCGGAGATGTTCGACGCCAGCTGGTAGTACCCCATGGTGGGGGCCTGGAAGTCGATCGTCTGCGGCGCCATCGTGATGATCAGGTCGTTCCCGGCCTGGCCGTGCAGGTCGCGCAGCGCGTCCGTCATGTACTGGGCGTTGATGCCGTGCTCGAGGTCGATGTCGACGCCGTCGAACCCGTAGTCCTGCATCAGCGCGTACGTGGTGTCGGCGAAGTTCTGCGCCTGGGTCGGGTTGGAGACGATCACGTTCCCGCGCTCGCCGCCGACGGAGATGATCACCTTGCGGCCCTGGGCCTGGATGGCCGCGATGTCGGCGCGGAACTGCGCGTCGGTGTACCCGTCCAGTTCGCCGCTGGCCAGGTTGAACGTGATGCCGCCGGGGAGGCTCGGGTGGTTGTCGGCGAAGGCGACGGCGACGAGGTTGTACTCGGAGGGGATCTCCGACAGCGGCATGACGGTGGAGCCGTTGTCGAAGTTGTGCCAGTAGCCGGTCAGCCACTGCCCGTTCGCCTGCACGGCGGCCTCCTCTGCGGCCACGGTCTCGGCCTCGGTGGGGCCTGCGGGGAGCTGGGCGGCGCCGATGGCGAAGGCGGCGGTCAGGAGCGCGAAAGCCCCGGCCACCAGGGCTTTCGCCCGGGGGGAACGGCTTCGGTGACGGTTCATGGTCGGGGGGTTCCTTCCGTCGAGCGGGTGACGAAGGTCGGGGGATTGAATTGTTAAGAAACCTTAGAGTTGCCTTACCTGCGCGTCAATGCAATGGGAAGGAAAGCTTTCAGTTTTCTTCGGGGCCCGGTACCGAAAGGGACTCCATTCGTCCGCCTGGAATTCACCCGCTCTGGAACGGCCCGCCCTTGCTCTCGCCGAGGTCCATGTCCCTGCTGAGCGACTGGAAGACCGCGTGGTCGATGCGCCCTTCCCGGTAGAGCGCCCTCAGGGTGTCGCGGCGGGCGTCCAGGATCTGCGCGTGCACGGCCTTGACGCTCTCCGCCCGCTCGAACGCCGAGTCGTCCTCGTCCAGCAGCGCCTGCACCTCGCCCACCCGCCGGGAGTACGCGCTCCGCAGCGACTCCGCGGTCCCGGCGTCGACCTCCCCGGAGGTCTGGAGCTCGTCCACCTTGCTCAGCGCCGCGCAGCTCATCGCGTGGTCGGCGATCAGGAACTCCTTCCGGTGGGAGTCCCCGCCGCCCACCCCCAGCCTGCGCAGCACCAGGGGCAGGCTGAGCCCCTGGCCCATCAGCGTGCCCATCACCACCACCCCGGCGACGAAGATCAGCCCCCCGCGCTCGGTGAACGGCTCGCCCCCGACGGTCGCGGGCAGCGACAGCGCGATCGCCAGCGACACGGCGCCGCGCATCCCGCTCCACCCGATGACGACCCTCTCCCGGAAGGACGACACCTCCAGGTTGAGGAAGGGGATCACCCGTTGCAGCGGGATCACCGCCATCATCAGCCCCATCCGCAGGACTACCGCCGTGACCGTCACCAGCAGCGCCACCAGCACCAGCCGCGGGAACGAGTAGTGCTCGCGGACGGCTGTGATCACCGCGTCCAGCTGCAGGCCCAGCAGCACGAACAGCATGGACTCCAGCACCGCCACCAGGGTCTGCCACAGCGTCTGCGCGGTCACCCGCACCTTCGGCGGCAGCAGGCCCTCGCCCCGGGTGCCCAGCACGATCCCGGCCAGCGCCGCCGACAGCACCCCCGAGAAGCCCAGCATCTCCGAGGGGACGTAGGCCGCGAACGGGGTGATCAGCACGATCATCAGCTGGACGGAGGAGTCCTCGATCAGCCTGCGCGACCAGGCCACCAGCCACGCCACCAGCGCGCCGAACGCCAGCCCGCCCACCACGACCTTCGCCAGCTCCAGGACGCCCTCGGCCGGGGTCAGCGGATGCGACATCGCCGTCAGCGCCAGGCTGAACAGGGTGAGCGCGACCGCGTCGTTGATCAGCGACTCGCCCTCCAGGATCGTCAGCACCCGCCGGGGCGTGCCCACCCGCTTGAGGATCGCGGACGCCGCCACCGCGTCCGTCGGCGCGATCGCCGCCCCCAGGGCGATCGCCGCGGGCCAGCCCACCGCCGGGATGAGGAAGTAGACGACCGCGGCCAGCCCCAGCGCCGTCACCAGGGTCACCCCGACCGCCATGACCACGATCGGCCGGAGCAGCTCCCGGAAGTCCTTGGGGGAGGTGAAGAACGCGGCGTTGTAGATCAGCGGCGGCAGGAACACCAGCAGCACGATCTCGGGGGCGATCGTCAGCGAGTCCACGCCGGGCAGCAGCCCCAGCGCCATGCCCAGCACCACCAGGACGATCGCGTCCGGTATCCGCAGCCTCATGGCGATCAGCCGGCCGATGATCACCGCCACCACGACCACCAGCGTGCCGACCACGTACTCTTCGACGCCCATACCGCCGCCCCCTCGCCCGCACCCCCGTACGGCACCCCAGGATGCCCGCCGCACCGCGGCCGGGCCCCCGGCGACGCGCCGGGCGCCCCCGGTCGGGGCGGCCCGGAGGCGCCGCGGCCGCGAGGCCGGCGCTCGCCGGGGACCCGCGGCCGCGGCGCCGGGGACCGGCCTCAGCGGACCTCGATGAAGTCCTCCGGGTCGCGCGGCGGCCGCTCGCGCGGCGGCTCGGCGGCGTGCCCCACCGCGACCGCGCCCATCGGCCGCCAGTGGTCGGGCACCTCCAGCACCTCCCGCACCACGTCGGCGCAGAACATCGTGGAGGAGATCCAGGCCGAGCCCAGCCCCTCGACGGCCAGCCCCACCAGCAGCCCCTGCACCCCGGCGCCCATCGCCACGTGGAACATGGTCCGCTCGGCGTCGGCCCGCCGCTCGTCGGGATAGGCGTGCGCCCCGTCGGCCACCAGGAACGGCACCACCAGGTAGGGCGCCCCCCGCAGCACGTCGCCGCGCCGGGTGCGCCGGGCGATCGCGTCCTCGTCGAACCCGTCGCCGCGCAGGTCGGCCACCCACGCCTGGAGCATCGCGTCCAGCAGCCGCTTGCGCACCGGCGCCGACTCCACCAGGACGAACCGCCACGGCGTCGTGTGGTGCGGGGCGGGCGCGGTGATCGCCGCCGCCACCGCCCGGCGCACCGCCGCGGGGTCCACCGGGTCGTCGGTGAACGCGCGCACCGTGCGCCGGGCGGGCACCACGTCGCGCGAGCCGTACCGGAACAGGTCGGCGTCCGCCGTGCGCACCAGCGCCGCGGCCCCCGGCCCGTCCGCGTCGGTGACGACCGACAGGCCGCTGACCACCGCCACCGGCACACCGCTCGTCTTGCCCTTGACCAGCTCGCCGGCGGCGGCGATCTCGTCGGCGACCGCGTTGACGGTCGCCTCCATGAGGTTGCCGTGGGTGTCCGTCGTGCCCCGGAGGTCCTGCACCGGGTCCAGCCCGGCCGCGCCGATGGCCACGTCGGTCTGCCCGACCCGCCAGGGCCGCCCGAAGGTGTCGGAGACGATGACGCCCACCCGCACCCCCAGCCGCTCGCGCAGCCCGGCGCGCAGGGCGCGGGCCGACGCGTCGGAGTCCTCGGGGAGCAGCAGCACCGTGCCGGGTTCGACGTTGGAGGCGTCCACCCCGGCGGCGGCCATCACCAGCCCGTGCCGGGTCTGCACGATCCGGGTCCTCCCGGCCCGGGCCACCACCCGCACGGCCTCGGCGTCGACGGCGGCCTCCTTGGCCATCCGGCGCAGCCGCCCCTCGGCCTTGGCGACGATCTTGGAGGTGACCACCAGGACGTCGCCGTCGGCCAGCGGCTCCCCCGAGGCCTCGACGGCGTCCGCGATCAGCGCGACCAGGTCGGCGCCCGCGCCCACCTCCGGCAGGCCCGCCAGCCCGCGCACCCGCACACCGGTGCCCGCGTCCGCGCTCACTCGCCGCCGCCCTTGCGCCCGGCCAGCTCGCGGCCCAGGTCCAGGGCGGCCCGGGCGATGGCCTCGGTGGTCCGGAGGTCGCTCATGTACAGCGGGCGCGAGCGCACCTCGATCCCCTCGACCTCGGTCCCGGCGTCGGCCTCGTCCACCAGCCACCCGTCGAGCAGGTCGGCGCCCAGGTGGGCGGCGACCGCCCCGGCGCTCGTCTCCACACCGATCGCGTCCAGGCAGGCGTCGGCCATACCGCGCACCGGGGCGCCCCCGATGATGGGGGAGACGCCCACCACGGTCTTGGCGGCCAGCGCCTCCCTGATCCCGGGGATCCCCAGGACGGACCCCACGCTCACCACCGGGTTCGACGGCGGCAGGACCACGAGGTCGGCCTCGGCGATCGCCTCCAGCACCCCGGGCCCGGGCTTGGCGTCCTCCGCGCCCACGCTCACGATGCTCTGCGCGGGCACCGCCGCCCGGTGCCTGATCCACCACTCCTGGAAGTGGATCGCGCGCCTGCGCCCGTCCTCCTCGACGACCACGTGCGTCTCGACCTGGTCGTCGGTCATCGGCAGCAGCCGCACCCCGGGCCGCCACCGGTCGCACAGCGCCTCGGTGACCGCCGACAGCGGGTACCCCGCCGCGAGCATCTGGGACCGCACGATGTGGGTGGCGGTGTCCCGGTCGCCCAGGCCGAACCAGGTGGGGCGCATGCCGTAGGCGGCCAGCTCCTCCTTGACCGTGAAGGTCTCGTCGGCCCGCCCCCAGCCGCGCTCCTCGTCGATACCCCCGCCCAGGGTGTACATCACCGTGTCCAGATCCGGACATATCCTCAGTCCGAACAGAGTGATGTCGTCACCCGTGTTGCCGATGACGGTGATGGCGTTCGTGCTCTGCTCCTCCGGGACCGGGGAGTCGATTCCCAGGGCGGCCTTCAGGCCCCGAAGGAAGCGTGCTCCGCCGATACCACCGGCCGGTACGACTATCCGCATGCGTCCAAGTCTGGCAGGCTGGAAGCATGTACGGGTCGTCTGCCCCACCGTGGGCGCGACCCCGGCGTGACCGTACCGGTACCGCCGGTTCGCCGTTCGGCCGAACCCCGGTACCGTGGCCGCCGTCCCACTTTCACGGTCCGGTCCTCCGGCGTCCCCGTGTTCCGCGGCCGGGATCGACCGATTCCAACCGAACAGCCCGACGACAGAGCCACTCTTCCTCCCACGAGGGCGGCGACGAAGCAGCAGAGGGGAATCTCCCTTGAACAACGAAACACTGGAACGCCTGCGCCTACCCGCGGCGTGGGTCCTGATCGGTGCCGTCGGCGCCGGTGTGCTGGCGGGTTTCATCCGGTTGATAGCCGGATCGGGCTACCCGGGGTCCTTCGCCTCGGCGCTGGGGGGCGCGGGGGGCAACTTCTTCGGCCTGTCCGTCGTGGTCCTGCTCGCCGCCGCGGTGCTCCTGGTCCTCACCTCCGAGCGGACCCGGCCGGCGGCCTTCGGCGTCGTGCTGACCGCGCTCATCTTCTCCGGCCTGGGGCTGCTCTTCGCGCTCATCAACCTGATCACCGAGTTCATCGCCGCCAGTGAGATCGACGCGATCAGCCTCGGCTTCGCCGGCTTCCTGAGCACCCTGGGCCAGGGCGCGGTGCTGGGCATCTTCGCCTTCGCGCTGCTCAAGGCGTTCAACGACCCGAACCTGGTGCCGCGGGCCACCCCGCAGGCGCAGACCTACGGCGGCTACCCGCAGGCGTACGGCCAGCCCGGCTACCAGGACCCGACCATGACCGGCGGCCAGCCCGCGGCCGACCCCGCTCAGGCCGTCCCGGGCCAGGCGCAGCAGCAGGCGGCGTACGACCCGAACCAGTACGGCCAGGCGCAGGTCCAGCAGCACTACGCCACGGGCGCCCAGCAGTCCTACGCCCCGCAGCAGTCCTACGACACGTCGGGCCAGCAGGCGCAGGCCTACGACGCGTCCCAGGCGCAGCAGCCGCAGGCCGGGTACGACGCGAACCCGTACGGCCAGACGCAGGTGCAGCCGCAGTACGGCACCGGCGCCCAGCAGTCCTACGGCCAGGCGCAGTACGGCACCGACGCGTCCGGTCAGCAGGCGGCCTACGACCCCAACCAGTACGGCCAGGCCCAGCAGCAGTACGGCACCGACACGTCGGGCCAGGCGCAGCAGCCGCAGGCCGGGTACGACGCGAACCCGTACGGCCAGACGCAGGTGCAGCCGCAGTACGGCACCGACGCCTCGGGGCAGCAGCAGGGGTACGGCCAGGCCTACGACCCGTCCCAGTACGCCCCGCAGCAGGGCGAGCAGTCGGCCTCCGGCGAGCAGGCGGCCCAGGACGCCATCAACTACGGCTGGTACGGGCAGGGGCAGGCCCAGGGGCAGCCGTCCGAGAGTGGAGTTGAACCTTTCTTTAACTCCGGTGAGAACAACGCCACGGAGACGACCGACCAGGGCGGCTCCGGCTACGGAGACCAGTACGGCTCGGGCTCCGGATACGGCTCTGACCAGCAAGGACAGGGCGGTACCGGGGGCCAGCAGGGCTGGTACGGGGGCGAGGGCCAGCGCTGAACCCTCCGCGTGGGCCCCGAGCCCCCCGCCTCCTTGGAACGTCGTGAATTGCGTGGTAATCCGCAGAACGGACATGAACCGAGCAGCGTTGGCGCTTCGTTACATGATATTCAGTGGATTACCACGCAGGGCGCTTGACGAGTAGCACTGCGTCCACGTGTAATTTCAAGGTGGGATTCCGCCCGGCCCGGGGGACGAAATGGGTCGGGTCATCTATGGGGGGCAACAGGAGGTGCGCATGAGCGAGGTCATCCCGCTGGCGCACGGCTCGGATGAGGATCTGGGCTGGCAGGAACGCGCACTGTGCGCACAGACCGACCCGGAGGCGTTCTTCCCCGAGAAGGGCGGCTCGACCCGGGAGGCGAAGAAGGTCTGTCAGTCGTGCGACGTGCGCGCGGAGTGCCTGGAATACGCGCTCGAACACGATGAGCGGTTCGGTATCTGGGGGGGACTCTCCGAACGCGAGCGCCGAAGGCTGAAGAAAGCCGCCGGAGGGGATTTCGATTTCCTGGCGGACATGCTGTAGCAGGGCGCGCGCGTGAGGCGCGCCCGGGCCGCGAGCCCGGGCGCGCTTTTTTCATGTTCCCGACCGTTCAGGTCCAAAGTGAGGTTTGGCACGCAAGGCCCCGCAATGGCGAATAGGGGGATAAGTCGCCGGACGTCGGACCGGGGGCGAATAGGTACGCAATGGTGTGAGGTGGCGTAGGGTGATGTCCCGCACGCACCCGTGCCACCCCCGACCCGTGGTCGGGACCGGCGTGACCGCACGCCCACCGCCCCGGCGCCCCCGCCCTTCGGCCCGGCGCCCGGGAGGCCCGCCCCTTCCCTCGGAGAGAACCCACCACAGCCGTGCTCGACCTCGACTCAGCCCGACACGTCGTGACCGCGGTCATCGTGTCCCACGACGGGGCGCGCTGGCTGCCGGAGACCATGGCCGCGCTGCGCGCCCAGAGCCGCCCGGTGCAGCGCGCCGTGGCCGCCGACACCGGAAGCACCGACGGCGGCGTGGACGTCCTCCGCGAGTACCTGCCGCCGGACGCGGTCATCGGCCTGCCCTCCCGCACGGGCTACGGCGACGCGGTGCGCGCCGCCCTCGAACTGCCGCGCTCCACGTCGCCGGTCCACGGGTTCGACGAGGACGCCACCGAGTGGATCTGGCTCGTCCACGACGACCTCGCCCCCGAGGAGGACGCCCTCGCCCACCTCCTCGCCGCCGCCGACCGCGACCCGCGCGCCGCCGTCCTGGGCCCCAAGCTCCGCGACTGGTTCGACCGCCGCCTGCTGATCGAGGCCGGCGTGACCATCGACGGAGCGGGGCGCCGCGAGACCGGGCTGGAGCCGCGCGAGTTCGACCACGGCCAGCACGACGGAACCCGCCAGGTCCTGGCCGTGTCCAGCGCGGGCATGCTGGTCCGCCGCGACGTGTGGGAGCGCCTGGGCGGCTTCGACCGCGCCCTGCCGCTGTTCCGCGACGACATCGACCTCTGCTGGCGGGTGGGCGGCGCGGGGCTGCACGTCCTCATCGTCACCGAGGCCGTCGCCTACCACGCCGAGGCCTCCGCGCGCCGGCGGCGCCCCATCGGCGCCACCCGCAACCACCCGCGCCGGGTGGACCGCAGGCACGCCGTGTTCGTGCTGCTGGCCAACCTGCCCTTCGGCGGCATGCTCGCCGCGCTGCTGCGCAACTCCGTCGGGTCGCTGCTGCGCGTGATCATGTACCTGTTCATGAAGCAGCCCGCCAACGCCCTCGACGAGGCGGCCGCGATCACCCTGGTCTACCTGCGGCCGGACAAGCTGCTGCGGGCCCGCTTCCGGCGCCGGCGCGACCGCCGCCGCACCTACAGCGCGATCCGGCCCTACCTGGCGCGCGGTGTGGCGGCGCGCCAGTTCGCGGACTTCCTCACCGGGGTGCTCTCCGGCGAGCCGGTCATCGACACCGCGGGCCGCCACCAGGCCGTCACCACCGCCCCCGCCCCCGAGGACGAGGAGGCGCCCACCGACACCGGGGGCTTCCTGCGCCGGGTGGTGCTGCGGCCGGGCCCGCTGCTCGTCATCGCGCTGACGGTCGTCGCGCTCGTCGCCGAACGCTCCCTGCTCTTCGGCCCCCTGCTGGCCGGCGGCGCCCTGCCGCCCGTCGCGGGCGGCGCCGCCGACCTGTGGAACCTCTACCTGTCCGGGGCCCCCGACTCCGGTCTGGGCTCCGACGGCCCGGTCCCGCCCTACGTCGGGCTTCTGGCCCTGCTGTCCACGGCCGCCCTCGGCAAGCCCTGGATCGCGGTCTCCGTACTGCTGCTGGGCTCCGTGCCCCTGGCCGGCGCCACCGCCTACCTGCTCGCCCGCGAGGTGCTCGGCTACCGGCCCGCCCGCGTCTGGATGGCCGCCTCCTACGCGCTGCTGCCGGTCGCCACCGGCGCGATCGCCCAGGGGCGGCTGGGCACCGCCGTGGTCCACGTGCTCATGCCGGTCCTGGGCCTGCTGCTCATCCGCGTGGTGGCCATGCCGGCCAAGCACGCCCGGCGGGCCGCCTGGGGACTGGGCCTGGCCCTGGCCGCCGCCACCGCGTTCGTCCCCCTGGTGTGGCCGCTGGCACTGGTCACCGGCCTGCTGGTGGCGGCCGCCTTCGGGCACCTGGGCCGCCGCCTGTACGCCGACGTCGGCATCGCCCTGGGCGTCCCCCTGGTCATGCTCATGCCCTGGACCCTCGACCTGCTGCTGCACCCCTCCCAGTGGCTGCTGGAGGCCGGGCTGCACCGCCCCGAGCTGTCGGAGCCGGGCGCCACCCCCGAACAGCTGCTCATGCTCTCCCCGGGCGGACCCGGCGCGCCCCCGGTCTGGGTGACCGCCGGGCTGCTCGCCGCCGCCCTGTGCGCGCTGCTGCTCCTGCGCAACCGCGTCCTGGTCGCCGCCGGCTGGTCCCTGGCCGTGTTCGGGCTGCTCGTCGCGATCCTCACCTCCCGCCTGGTGGTCGAGCCCCACTTCGGCGGACCGCCCGCGGCGGTCTGGCCCGGCGTGGCGCTGACCTTCGCGGCCACGGCGGTGCTGCTGTCGGCGGCCACCGCCGCCCGCGCCTTCCGCACCATGCTGTCCCTGGGCGGCCTGCGCAGGGCCTTCGCCGTCGGCGTCGCACTCCTCGCCGTCGCCACACCCCTGGCCGGGGCGGGCGTGTGGATGTGGGAGGGCGTGGACGGACCGCTCACCTCGCGCGCCGCCCCGGTCCTGCCCGGCACCCTGGTCGGCGCCGGGGTCGGCCTGAGCGACGACGGCACCGAGCCGCGCACCCTCGTCGTCGCCCCGGACGGCGAGGGCGGTGTGGGCTACACCGTCGTCCGCGGCCGCGAACCCCGCCTGGGGGAGGAGCGCATCCGCCCCGACGACGCCTCCCGGGCGGCCGTGGACCGGGCCGTCGCCGAACTGGCCATCGGGCAGGGCGGAGACCGGCTGCGCGTCCTGGCCGACCACGGCATCCAGTACGTGCTCTACCCCCGGCCGCGGACCGGAACGCTCACCGACGTCACCATCGTGGACATGCTGGACGGCACCCCCGGGCTGATGCGGGAGTCGCTGTCCGACCGCTACGGCCTGTGGCGGCTGGCCGAGCCCACCGGGCGGCTGCGCGTGGTCTCCCAGGACGGGCTGGAGACGGAGCCGCTGCGGGTGAGCGGGCCCGGCCACGACTTCACCGCCCGGGTGGAGGAGGGCGGCACCGGGCGCCGCCTGGCCCTGGCGGAGACCGCCGGGAACGGCTGGCGGGCCAGCATCGGCGGCACCGAGCTGACCCCGGCCGAGGGGCAGGGCGGGACCCAGGCCTGGGAGCTCCCGGCGCAGGGGGGCGAGCTCCGGGTGTGGCACACCGACCACGTGCACACCGCCTGGGTGGCCACCCAGGGCGTGCTGCTGCTCGTCGTCGCGGTCCTGGCCGCCCCCGGCGTGCGGACCGAGGAGGACGCCCGGCTCATCGAGTCCACCCCTGCCCCCCGGCCCCGCCGCCCGGCGGGGCTGCGCGTACCGCGCCGCGGCCGCCGAGGCTCCCGGGCGCGCACCGCGCCCGGGGCCGACCCGGGGACCGACGCCGGGGAGCCGTCCCCGGACGGGGAGGCGGAGGAGCCCCCCACCGGCGAGTTCCCCGCCGGTGAGTTCGCCACAGGGGAGCCCGCCACCGGCGAGTTCGCCGTCACCGACACCGGGTCGATCCGAGCGGTGCGCGGCCGCCGCCGCGGCACCCGCCGCAAGGGGCGGCGCCGGGCCGGTTCCGCGCGGGACGGCGCGGTCCCCGACACCGGTGCCGCCGGTGACGAGAGGGAGGAGTAGGCCGTGCGACTGATCGTGGAGAACCGGTTCGCGCTGTTCGGGCTGGTCGCGCTGGCCCTGGCCGCGCTGTTCGGCATCGCCGTGGCGGTCCGGCCGGTGACCGCCGAACTGGGCGTCACCGGCCCCGGGACCGCCCGCCCCTCCCACACGCTGCGGGTCTGCCCGGCACCGCACGACGAGGACGCCGACAGTTCCGTCGCCGCGTTCGCGCCCCGGGTCAGCCGCGACGACACCGGCGGCCTGTGGGCCGTCCCGGTCCCGCCCGCCGCCGAGGACGAGGACACGGACGCGGACGGGGGCACGGCGGGGCGGGACGGCTCCGACGCGCAGAGCACCTCCACCGGCACCAGCGGCGCCCCCGACCCCGACATGCTCCTGGGCGAGGAGCTGACCGAACCCGGCAGCGTGTGGGGGGTCGACACCTCCGGCGCCGCCGAGCCGACCGCCGTCCACGCCCGGGGCTCGCTCGCCTCCGGCCTGGAGTCGGCCCAGATCACCGTCGCCTCCGACGGCGTCACCGAGGTGCGCTGCGCCGAGCCCTCGGTGAGCACCTGGTTCGCCCTGCCCGGCGGCGGCGACTCCGAGGGCGTCCGGCTGGAGCGGATCACCGTCCACCTCGCCAACCCCGAGACCTCCAGGGCCACCGCCAGCCTGGACATCCACACCAGCGGCGGGCCGTCCTACTCCCTCGACAGCCGGGGCATCTCCCTGCTGCCCGGTCAGTCCACCGAACTGGACATCACCGAACTGGCACAGAGCATCGGCGGGATCGGCGTGCAGGTGCGCACCAGCACCGGCCGGGTCGCCGCCTCGCTGCTCGCCGAGCACGTCGAGGGGCACACCGACTGGGTCCCGCCCACCGCGGCCCCCGCACGCGAGCACGTGATCCCGGGCGTCCCGGGCGGCGGCGGGCGGCGCCACCTGGTCGTCACCGCCCCGGGCGAGGAGCCCGCCCGGGTGCGCGTCCACGTCATCGGGCCCGGCGACGGATCCGGGCAGGCCGGGGAGGGATCCGGAGAGGACGGCGAGGACGACGCCGCGGCGGCCGAGGGCACCCCGGACGACCCGCTGGAGCTGCGGGTCCCGCCCGCCGCCTCCGCCCGGGTCAGCCTGGACGCCGCCCTGGCCGGGCGGGCCGGCGCGGTCGTGGTGGAGTCCGACGTGCCCGTGGTCGCCGGGGTGGCCGCCGAGTCCACCGGCGACGACCCCGACGAGATCCTGGAGACCGCCTACACCGCGGCCGTGCCGCCGCTGTCGTTCCCGCTGGACACCACGGCGGTGCTGCCCGACTCCCCGGAGGGCACCACGACCCGGCTCGTGCTCACGGCCCCGGAGGGCGACGTCCGGCTGATGGCCACCCCGGTCGGGGCCGACGGAACCCAGGGCGACGCGGTCCGCACCGAGGTCGCCGCGGGCACCACGGCCGTGTTCGGCGGGGACGGCGAGGGCTGGACGGCACCGGAGGGGACCGACCCCGCGGACGGCTACACGGTCCGCCTGGACCTGCTGGAGGGCTCGGGGCCGCTGTACGCGGCCCGGATCCTCACCGCCGACGGCGACGCCCTCGGCGCGCTGCCGGTGCGCCCGGCGCCGGTGGAGGTGGCCCTGCCGGTCGTGCGCGACACGATGGTGGGCCTGGTGCCCTGAGCGGCGCGGGCCGGGGGCCCGGCGGCGGCCTCCACCGTCCGCCTCCGGGACCGGGCCCCGGGCGGTCCGGTCAGTTCTCGGGGTCGACCGACTCCGGTTCCACGCCGAGCAGGTTGGCGACCTCCTCGACCACGGTCTCGTGGACGAGGAGGGCCATCTCCTCCGGGTCCTTGGTCCGGATCTCCAGCGGACGCCGGTACACCACGATGCGGGCCCGGCCCGAGGGATCGGTCTCCAGTCGGGAGAAGGGGATCGCCTCGGTCAGGGGGCCCCGGGGCGGAACCGGTGGGACGTCCTCCACGAGGAAGTCGACGTTCGCCAGTTCGCGCGCCCACAACCGCTCCAGGCGTTCGACCGCGTCCAGCACGAGGTCGTCGAACGCCTGCGCACGGCTGCGGAACACCGGCAGGTCGGAGGGCACGAGAGGACCGCGGATGCCTCGGCCGCGGCGGTCCCGGCGTCGCACTCGGTCAGGTTGGCCATGGGAAGGGCGCACTCGTCGCACACTTCGAGACTAAGCCATCACGGGCGCCTCGCGTAGCCCCGCGGGCGCGCCGATCGGCCGGCCCCCCGAACCGCCCCGGCGGAACGCGCGTCCGGCACCGGTATCGCGTTGGACACCACGAAACAGACCAGGTCGTGGAACGATGCTGGCGTGTCCCTCAGTAAAGGCATACAGTCGAACGCTGTGAGCCCTGTTCGACGCTGCTCCCGAACCGCCTGCCGGCAGCCCGCCGTCTTCACGCTCACGTACGTCTACGCCGACTCGACGGCCGTCCTCGGACCGCTCGCCGCCTACGTGGAACCGCACTGCTACGACCTCTGCGCCATGCACGCCGACCGCCTGACGGCGCCGCGCGGCTGGGAGGTCGTCCGGCTCCCCGTCGAGACGGTGGGCGGAGGTCCCGGAAGCGACGACCTGGAGGCCCTCGCGGACGCCGTACGTGAGGCGGCGCGCCCGCCGGCCCGCCCGGCCGACGACGCCGACGGCCCCGACGGCATGCGCCGCGGACACCTGCGGGTCGTCCGCTCCGACCCCTCCCGGCCGGACCCCCGGCCCTGAGCGGCCGGCGCGCCCTCGTACCGGGGGGCCGCCGCGCCCCTTGCTAGGTTGGTACCGCGCGCGGGCGTGCCCGTGCGGCATGACCATTCGGAGCAGGACCGATCCGGCCGGAGAAGACGTGGCAGACCTCGCAGGCATCTTCAAGGCATACGACGTACGCGGTGTGATCCCCGACACCCTCGACGCGGACATCTCCCGGGCGATCGGGGCGGCCTTCGCCCGGACCGTCGGCGGACCGGCGGTCGTGGTCGCCCACGACATGCGCCCCTCCTCGCCGGAGCTGGCCCGCGCCTTCGCCGACGGGGTCACCTCGCAGGGCGTCGACGTGGTCTTCGCCGGACTGGGCTCCACCGACCTGCTGTACTACGGCTCCGGCGCGCTCGACCTGCCCGGCGCGATGTTCACCGCCAGCCACAACCCCGCCCAGTACAACGGCATCAAGATGTGCCGGGCCGGGGCCGCCCCCATCAGCGCCGAGACCGGCCTGGCCGAGATCCGCCGGCTGGCCGAGGAGGGCGTGCCCGCCCACGACGGCCCGGCCGGCACGGTCACCGAGAAGGACCTGCTCGCCGGGTACGCCGACCACCTGCGCACCCTGGTGGACCTGTCCGGGATCCGGCCGCTCAAGGTCGTCGTGGACGCGGGCAACGGCATGGGCGGCCACACCGTCCCCGCCGTCCTGGAGCAGGGCCTGCCGCTGGAGATCGTGCCGCTCTACTTCGAGCTCGACGGCACCTTCCCCAACCACCCGGCCAACCCCCTGGACCCGGCCAACATCGTCGACCTCCAGAAGAAGGTCCGTGAGACCGGCGCGGACATCGGCCTGGCCTTCGACGGCGACGCCGACCGCTGCTTCGTCGTGGACGAGAACGGCGACGCCGTGCCGCCCTCGGCGATCACCGCCCTGGTCGCGGTGCAGGAGCTGGCCCGGGACCCCGGCGCGACGGTCATCCACAACCTCATCACCTCGCACGCCGTGCCCGAGATCGTCCGCGAGCACGGCGGCGTCCCGGTGCGCACCCGCGTGGGCCACTCCTACATCAAGGCCACCATGGCCGAGACCGGCGCGGTGTTCGGCGGCGAGCACTCCGCCCACTACTACTTCCGCGACTTCTGGAAGGCCGACACCGGCATGCTCGCCGCCATGCACGTCCTGCGCGTGCTGGGCTCCGACGAGCGGCCGCTGTCGGAGATCACCGCCGAGTACTCGCGCTACGCCGCCTCGGGCGAGATCAACTCCGAGGTCGCCGACGCCGCCGACCGCACGGCCGCGGTGCGCGACGCGTTCGCCGGGCGCGAGGGCGCCGAGGTCGACGAGCTGGACGGCCTGACCGTCACGCTGCCCGACGGCTCCTGGTTCAACCTGCGGGCCTCCAACACCGAGCCGCTGCTGCGGCTCAACGTCGAGGCCCCGGACGCGGCCGCGGTCGACGCCCTGCGCGACGAGGTGCTGGCCATCGTCCGCTCCTGAGAGGGGGCATGATGGAGGGGTGGGACGTTCGGCCGTCCCGCCCCGCACGACGAGGAACGAGGACCATGAGCACGAAGATCGACGGCTGGCTGCTGGAGATCCTGGCCTGCCCGCAGAGCCAGGCGCCGCTGCGCCACGACCCCGAGACCGACGAGCTGGTCTGCGACGAGAGCGGTCTGGCCTACCCGATCCGGGACGGCATCCCCGTCCTGCTGGTCGACGAGGCCCGCAAGATCGGCTGACGGTGTCCCGGACGGGGAAGGGACCGAATTCATGTCGGACCCTTATGGAACGTTATGGGCATTCCGGTAGTCATAGCGGGTGCGACGAAGTGAGAGACTTCGTCTCCGGGGGGTGACGGACGCACCGTCCCATACCCCCGCAAGCCGTACCCTGTTCGTGCCCACCCCGTCCAACACGACCTCCCTGGAGGACACCGATGCCCGGTCCCGAACCGCTACAGCCGAGCGATCCCTCCGCGTTCGGCGATTACAGCGTGACCGGACGCCTGGGCAAGGGCGGCCAGGGCATCGTGTACCTGGCCGAGGACCCGCAGGGCGAGGAGTACGCGGTCAAGGTCCTCAACGACCAGTGGTCCCGCGACAGCGACCTGCGCAAGCGGTTCGAGAAGGAGGTCCGCGCCGCGCAGAAGGTCGCCTCCTTCTGCACCGCCGCGATCATCGACGCGCAGCTCGACAGCGACCCGCCCTACGTGGTCAGCGAGTTCGTGCCCGGCAAGGACCTCCAGGAGACGGTCGCCAAGGGCGCCCCGCTGCGCGGCTCGGCGCTGCAGCGGCTCGCGGTCTCCACCGCCACCGCGCTCGTGGCCATCCACAAGGCCGGGATCGTCCACCGCGACTTCAAGCCCGGCAACGTGCTGCTGGGCCCGGACGGGCCCCGCGTCATCGACTTCGGCATCGCCCGGGTCGACGACGGCACCGCCACCATGACCAACTCGATCGTCGGCACGCCCTCCTACATGGCGCCCGAGCAGATCGAGGGGCGCGGCATCACCGACAAGTGCGACGTCTTCGCCTGGGGCTGCGTCATCGCGTTCGCCTCCAGCGGGCGTGCGCCGTTCGGCTCCGACACCGTCCCGGCGGTCGTGCACCGGGTCATCAGCGCCCCGCCGGACATCGACGGCGTCGACGATGCCCTGCGCCCCATCGTCGCGGCCTGCCTGAACAAGGACCCCGCCCAGCGGCCCACCGCCCAGAAGCTCCTCATGCGCCTGCTCGGCCACGAGGACGCCGACGAGGCCCCCTCCACCGAGGACGCCCTCAAGCAGGGCGAGCAGATCGCCCAGACCGGCCTCATCCCGCAGGGGCAGATGCCGGTGCGCCCGCAGACCGGGCCCCAGGGCGGGTTCGGCCACGGCCACCCCGGCACCTCCAACCCGCGGCCCGGCATGGGCCTGCCGGGGCACCCCGGGACGTCCAACCCCCAGCATGGCATGGGCGTGCCCGGCCACCCCGGCTACCCGCACCCGGGCACCTCCAACCCGCGGCCCGGCATGGGCCTGCCGGGGCACCCCGGGACGTCCAACCCCCAGCACGGCATGGGCGTGCCCGGCCACCCCGGCGCCTCCGGCCCGCGGCCGGTCGGCCCCTACCCGCAGGGGCCCCAGCCGCAGTTCGGCAACCCGCTGGTCACGGGCAACCCCAACCAGACCTACGGGGGACCGGCGCAGCAGCCGCCCGCCGAGGAGTCGATCCTCCAGCAGAGCTGGGTGATCCCGGCGGTCCTCATGACGATCCTCATCCTCGTCCTGCTGCTGGTCCTCATCGTCGTCTCCTGAACGTGAGCGCCCGCGGGGCCCGGCACCGCGCGGTGCCGGGCCCCACGGGCGTCCGCGGCCCTCAGACGCGGGTGAGCCCGCCCAGCGCCAGGGACACCCCCTCGTCCACCAGGTCGCGGATCCGCGGCCAGCGGTCGTCCACGCAGTCGGCGGGCATCAGGGTCACGGCCTCGGCGCCCGAGATGCCGGGAACGTCGCGCACCCCGTCCGGATCGGTCAGCCGCCCGTCCACGGTGACCGCCAGCACCCCCGTCCGGGGGCGGCCGATCTCCTGCACCACCACCACGAGCGACAGCGTCGTGTCCTCCACCGTCAGCTCCAGCGCCGTCCACCAGTGAGCGGCGCCCGGGGTGAGCACGGCCCGCCCCGCCTCGGAGAGGCCCTCCGCCCCGGCGCCGGAGTCGTGGCCGCCGGTGCGGACCACGGCGCGCGCCGCGGGGTCCAGGCCGCGCAGGATGAGGCCCACCGACTCCCGGTGCGAGCGCAGGTGGTCCGTCACCCGGCGGCGGGTCACCGCGGCCAGGGGCGGCACCGGCTCCCCGGGGTCGGGTGCGGTCCCCGGCGGCGTCCAGCTCAGCTCGTCGCGCAGCGCCGCCGTGACGGCCCGGGCCAGCGCCGAAACGGTCGGCGCCGGGCCCTCGTCGGAGTCCGGGCCGGGCACCGCGGGCGGGTGCACCGGCGGCACCGGCGGCAGGTCCGCGCGGCGCAGCACCAGCGCGGCCACCAGCCACGGCAGCAGCCGCGGGGCCTCGTTCCCGTGGTCCAGTTCGGTGACGGCCGCCAGCGTCTCGGCGTAGGTGTGCGCCGCGCGGACCAGGGGGTGGCCCGGGACCGCCGCGGGGGCGGCCACGGCGCGGGCCCGGTCGTACTCGACCAGGGGCGCGGCCGGGGCGCGGAAAGCGCCCGGGTCGGGCAGGGAGTGGACGCGGTCGGCGAGTTCGAGCACGTAGTCGGGGTCGAGCGTGCGGCCGCCCATCCCCTCCGCCAGCGCCGACTCCAGGTACTCGGCCAGGGGCCCGCCGACCCCGGCCCCCTCGATCCGGGACCGGACCAGGGACCGGCGCGCGGCCTCGCGCGCCTCCCGGGGCTGGGCCTGCCGGTGACCGGACCAGATCCGGCGCAGCCGGTCGACGTCGGTCAGCTCTTCGCGCACGCGGTCGGGGAGCCGCTCCGGGTCCGCACTCAGGCGTAGGGTATCCACGCTCTCTCCGTAGCCCGTGGGCGCTCCGGTGAAACCTGCCCGATGGCCCCTTGACCGGGCACCCGGGCCCGCCGGTACGGCGCGGCGGCTCCGACCTGCGCGATCAGGGGCGCCGGCCCAGCAGGCGCATCGCCTTCTGCTTCTCGAAGTCCAGGGCGCGGGCCGGCGCCGGGGCCAGCCGCCCCAGCCGCTCCCCGTGGGCGCGCACCCGCGCCAGCACCTCCGGCTCGGACAGCACGCGCAGCGCGAACGCCAGCGCGGCCGGGGGGATGTCGAACTCCCGCTCCAGCTCCAGGCCGGTCGCGATGGTCCGCACGTCCTCCTCGGTGAACCGGCGGTGCCGGTGCCCCCGCCCCGTAGGCTGCTCCTGGGTGCGGGGCAGCAGCCCCAGCCCCTCCCGGTACCGGAGCATGCGCGGGGTCGTCCCCACCCGTTCGGCGGCGGCCGAGATGGGCATCGGAACGCCGTACGCGGCGGAGGTGTCGTGCAGGGCCATGCCGACGACCCTAACCGAGCCCGCCGCCCATACCGGCGCAACCTGACACCGCGTTGTCAGATTCGTGCTGATGGCGGGCGCCCGGGCCTAGAATCAGGGGCGCCACGACCATCACGAGTGAGGAACGCATGGCTTTCGACTTCAAGGTCGCCGACCTGTCCCTGGCCGCCTTCGGCCGCGACGAGATCCGGCTCGCCGAGCACGAGATGCCCGGCCTCATGGCGACCCGCGCCGAGTACGGTGACAGCAAGCCGCTCCAGGGCGCCCGCATCATGGGCTCGCTGCACATGACCGTCCAGACCGCGGTCCTCATCGAGACCCTGGTCGCGCTGGGCGCCGAGGTGCGCTGGGTCAGCTGCAACATCTTCTCCACCCAGGACCACGCCGCCGCCGCGGTCGTCGTCGGCCCCGACGGCACCGTCGACGACCCCAAGGGCGTCCCGGTCTTCGCCTGGAAGGGCGAGACCCTGGAGGAGTACTGGTGGTGCACCGAGCAGGCGCTCACCTGGCCCGACGGTGAGGGCCCCAACATGATCCTGGACGACGGCGGCGACGCCACCATGCTCGTCCACAAGGGCGCCCAGTACGAGAAGGCCGGGGCCGTCCCCGACCCCTCCACCGCCGACAGCGAGGAGTTCGAGGTCGTCCTCAAGCTGCTCCAGGCGAGCCTGGCCCAGGACCCGACCAAGTGGACGACCATCGCCGAGCGCATCAAGGGCGTCACCGAGGAGACCACCACCGGTGTCCTGCGCCTGTACGAGATGCAGCGCGACGGCAGCCTGGCGTTCCCGGCGATCAACGTCAACGACTCGGTCACCAAGAGCAAGTTCGACAACAAGTACGGCATCCGCCACTCGCTGCCCGACGGCATCATGCGCGCCACCGACGTCCTCATCGGCGGCAAGGTGGCCGTGGTGTGCGGCTACGGCGACGTGGGCAAGGGCGCCGCGGAGGCGCTGCGCGGCCAGGGCGCCCGGGTCGTCGTCACCGAGATCGACCCGATCAACGCCCTCCAGGCCGCCATGGACGGCTACCAGGTCACCACCCTGGAGGACGTGGTGGGGACCGGTGACATCTTCATCACCACCACCGGCAACTTCAACGTCATCATGACCGAGCACATGACGGCGATGAAGCACCAGGCGATCGTCGGCAACGTCGGCCACTTCGACAACGAGATCGACATGGCCGGCCTGGCGAAGGTCCCCGGCATCACCAAGAAGGAGATCAAGCCGCAGGTCCACGAGTGGACCTTCCCCGACGGCCACACCATCCTGGTGCTGTCCGAGGGCCGCCTGCTCAACCTGGGCAACGCCACCGGCCACCCCAGCTTCGTGATGTCCAACAGCTTCACCAACCAGGTCATCGCGCAGATCGAGCTGTTCACCAAGCCCGACGAGTACCCGATCGGCGTGTACACGCTGCCCAAGATCCTCGACGAGAAGGTCGCCCGCCTCCACCTGGACGCCCTCGGCGTCAAGCTGACCAGGCTCAGCAAGGAGCAGGCCGCCTACATCGGCGTGGATGTCGAGGGCCCCTACAAGTCGGACCACTACCGCTACTAGCGGACGTCCGCCCACTCCGGGGCCGGCGCCGCACGCCGGCCCCGGAGCCGCCACCACAGAACGGGCTCCATGACCGGGACTCCACACGAGGTCGCCGACCTGGCCCTGGCCCCGGCCGGGGTGCGCCGGGTCGCCTGGGCCGAGCGGTCCATGCCGGTGCTGCGCAGTATCCACGCGCGCTTCGCCGCGGAGCGGCCCCTGGCCGGGCTGCGCGTCGCCGCCTGCCTGCACGTGACCGCCGAGACCGCCAACCTGCTGCGCGTCCTGCGCGCCGGCGGCGCCGAGGTGGCCCTGGCCGCCTCCAACCCGCTCTCCACCCAGGACGACACGGCGGCCGCGCTGGTCGCCGAGTACGGGGTGGCCGTGCACGCCTGGGCCGGGATGGACCCCGCCTCCTACGACCGCAACCTGGTCACGGTGCTCCGGACCCGGCCCCACCTGCTGCTGGACGACGGCTGCGACCTCGTCCACACCCTGCACGCCGCCCGCCCCGACCTGCTCGAAGGCGTCCTGGGCGGCTGCGAGCAGACCACCACCGGCGTCATCCGGCTGCGCCGCATGAGCGCCGAGGGCGAACTGCGGCTGCCCATGGTCGCCGTCAACGACACCGCCACCAAGCGCATGTTCGACAACCGGTACGGCACCGGCCAGTCCACCATCGACGGCATCCTGCGGGCCACCAACACCATGCTCGCGGGCCGCACCGTTGTCGTCGCCGGGTTCGGCTACTGCGGGCGCGGCCTGGCCGAACGCGCCCGCGGCATGGGCGCCCGCGTCATCGTCACCGAGGTGGACCCGGTCAAGGCCCTGGACGCCGTCATGCAGGGGTACACGGTCGCCGCGATGGAGAGCGCCGCCCCGGTCGGGGACGTGTTCGTCACCGCGACCGGCAACCGCGACGTGATCCGCGAGGAGCACCTCGCGCTGATGCGCGACGGCGCGATCCTCGCCAACTCGGGCCACTTCGACCTGGAGATCGACCTGGCCGCGCTGGACCGGCTCGCGGTCGCCGTGGACCGCGGGGTGCGCGAGCACGCCGACGAGTACGAGTTCGCCGACGGCCGCCGGGTCCTGCTGCTGTCCGAGGGCCGCCTGGTCAACCTGGGCGCCGCCGAGGGGCACCCGGCCGCCGTCATGGACCTGTCGTTCGCCGCGCAGGCCCTCACCACCGCCTGGCTGGCCCGCGCCCACGCGGACCTCGCCCCGGGCGTCGTGGACGTCCCGGACGAGATCGACACCGAGGTCGCCGGGCTGGAGCTGGCCGCCCTGGGCGTCGCCATCGACACCCTCACCCCCGAGCAGGAGTCCTACCTGCGCTCCTGGCACCCCTGACCGGGGCGCGCCCCGGCACGGGCCGGGAGGCGGCGCGCGTCAGGAGGCGGGGCGGTGCTGGGAGCGCTGCTGCTGGAGGGCGATCTGCTGGCGGCGCCGGCGCTCGGCCAGTACGGCCGCGAGGAAGTCCGCCGGCGCGACGCCCGGCGGCGGGGGCGGGCTGATCTGCGCGGCCACCGCGTCGGCCAGCCGGACGCCCATCTCGTGGCGGGTGTGCTCGGCCAGCTCGTAGTAGCGCAGGACGTACTGGCGGGCCGCGGCGGCCGTCTCCGGCGCGAGCCGGGACAGGTCGGCCCCCGACGCCCAGCCCGCCAGGTACGGCGGCATGGGGATGTGCTCCTGGCGGGGGCGCCCCGTACGCTCCTCCACGACCATCGTGCCCGCCAGGAAGTCGCCGACCCGGCGCCCGTCCTTGCTGATCATCGAGGTGATCAGCGCGATCACGCCGGTCGTCGCCCAGATCTCGAAGAACCCCGCCAGGGCCCGCGCCAGCGCCTGCCGGAACCGCTCGGGCGTCCCGTCGGTGCCGACCACGCGCAGGCCCAGCGCCATCTTGCCCAGGGACCGGCCGCGCGAGATGGTCTCGAACGCCGTCGGGTATCCCACGAAGATCAGGATCATGCCGCCCAGGAACACCGCGGCGGTCGCCGCCGGGTCCACGGCGGTGCCCATCCAGGCCACCAGCACCATGTGCAGCAAGAAGAGCACGCCCTGCACGATCACGTCGATGAGCAAGGCCACCGCACGGGTCGCGAACCCCGCCGCGCGCAGGTCCAGGACCACCGCGTCCCCCGTGACCAGGGGCGTCGTACCGTACGCGTCGCCGCGCACCTCACCACCGCCGGGATAGGACACCGGTGCTGCTCCCTCGGGGCCGAACGGAACTTTCGACCCCGACACTACCCGCAGGCCGGGCACCGCGTTCCCACCGGCGGCGTTCCCGGGCCGCGAGACGGTAGGGTCCCTTGCGTGGATATCGACGTTTTCGCCGCGGCGCACAACGGGGACTGGGAGCGCCTGGAACGGCTGGTCCGCCGACGGCGCCGACTCGACGGCGCCGAGGTCGACGAACTCGTCGACCTCTACCAGCGGGTGTCCACCCACCTGTCGGTGGTGCGCTCCTCCGGCCAGGACCCCGCCCTGGTGGGCCGCCTGTCCGCGCTGGTCGCGCGCGCCCGCTCCGCGGTGACCGGCGCCCACGACCCCGCCTGGCGCGACCTCGTGGGGTTCTTCACCCGGGTCTTCCCCGCGATCCTGTACCGGCTGCGCTGGTGGTGGCTGGGCATGACCGCGGGCACCGTCGGGATCGCGGCGGCCGTGGCCTGGTGGATCGTCGCCGACCCCGCGGTGATGCACGCGATGGGCACGCCCGAGTACGTCGCCCAGGTGGTCGAGTACGAGTTCGCGAACTACTACGTCGAGAACCCGCGGGGCTCCTTCGCCGCCCAGGTGTGGACCAACAACGCCTGGGTGGCGGCGCAGGCGATCCTGTACGGTGTCGCGTTCGGGGTGCCGACGCTGTACGTGATGCTGCTGAACGCGCTGAACCTGGGCGCCATGGCCGGGCTGATGATCGGCCACGGCCGGGCCGACGTGTTCTTCGGGCTGATCCTGCCGCACGGCCTCCTGGAGCTGACCGCCGTGTTCGTGGCGGGCGGCATCGGCCTGCGGCTGGGCTGGTCGCTCATCGCCCCCGGCGACCGCACCCGGCTGCGCGCCTTCGCCGAGGAGGGCCGCTCGGCGGTGGCGGCGGCGCTGGGGCTCGCGGTGGTGCTGTTCATCTCCGGCCTGATCGAGGGCCTGGTCACCGGGAACACGGTCGCCGGGCACATCCCGATCCCGGTGGCGCTGGGGATCGGCGTGCTGGCGGAGGTGCTGTTCCTGCTGTACGTGTTCGTGGTCGGCCGCCGGGCCCACCTGGAGGGCGAGACCGGGGACATCAGGAACGCGCCCGCGGCGGTGCCGGTGGCCTGAGGGCCCTGGCCCGCCGGGCCCGGGTGTGGCAGTGTCGGGCCCATGAGCGAAGCCCCCCACTGGTTCAAGAGCTCCTACAGCAGCTTCGAGGACGCCTGTGTCGAGGTGGCCTTCGGGGTTCCGGCCGGTGTCATGGTGCGCGACACGCAGAACCGGTCCGCCGTCGTCCTGGCGGTCGGCTCACGTGAGTGGTCCGCCCTCGTCACCTCGGCCGCGCGCGTCTGAACCCTTCACGGCCTGCCTGGCCCGCTCCGCGCGTTCACGGGCCTGGACGACCAGTGTGTTCTCCTCGCCCATGGCCGCGGCCCGTGTCCGGGCGACCTCGTCGAACATCGCGGCGGCGCGGGCGTGGTCCCCGCGCTCGGCCGCGTTGCGGGCCAGGAAGTAATCGGCCTGGCCGGTGTTCGGGTGATCCTCGCCCAGAACACGGCTCCAGGCTTCGCGGACCCTGAGGAAGCCCGCCTCCGCTCCGTCATTGTCACCGCGGAGCATGCGGATGTAGGCGAGGTTCTGCAGCGCGTGGAGCGCGGTCGGTTCCTCCTCCCGCCCCTCGTAGGCCGCCAGTACCGTCTGAAAACCCTGTTCCGCGGCTTTCAGGTCACCACGCAGCCCGGCGATGAGGGCGACCTGGTGCAGGCTGCTCAGAGTGTCGGGGTGGTCGGGTCCGAGCCTGGACACACGGTCGCTGTGGACCGAGCGGTAGATCTCCTGGGCCTCGCCCCACCGGTCCAGGGCGCGCAGTGAATCGGCCCAGGCGTGCCGGGCGCGCAGCGTCTCCGGGTGCGTGCCGCCCAGGGCGGCTTCGGCCGTTTCGACGAGCCGGCCCAGGGACCTCTCCGCCTCCATCCGGTCCCCGAGCAGCATCGCGACCCTGAAACGCCCGACGGAGGCCTGGACGACGGTTGGATGCCGGGCGTGGTGCACACGGGCCAGGACCCCGGCCAGCGCTGTGTAGGCGGAGGCCTCCAGGGTGAAATCGCTGTCGGGCCGCCACTGGAGCAGACCGCTGACGATGTCCGTCACCGCACTGTCGCCGATCCCCGCGCGGACGGTCTCCGCCACCAGGGGGTGCATCCGCAGCGCCGCCTCCCCGCCGTGCTCGCCCAGGGCGACCAGGCCGTGCACGATCAGGGCGTTGACGGCGCGTGCCAGCCCCACGTCGTCGAGGCCCTCCAGCGGACCGGACGCCAGTTCCGCCGGGGGCAGCCGCCGCAGCGGCACCGGCACCGCGTTCGACCCCAGGACCGCCAGGACCTGGAGCAGGGGGCGGGCGTACGGCTCCCGCTCCGCCACCGACCGCAGCGACAGGTCCCACACGCCCGACAGCAGCCGCCGGTCCACGTCGGGCCCGGTCACGAACGGCGCCGCCAGCTCGTCCAGCCGGTCCACGCCCTCCTCCAGGCGCGCCAGCAGCGCGCGGGCGTCGGGGAACAGCACCCGGTGCGTCGCCAGGATGCGCCCGGCCAGCGACAGCGCCAGCGGCACCCGGCCCAGCCGCTCCGCCAGCTCCTCCGCCCCGGCCGTCCCCGCCAGCGCCGCGTGGTCGGCCAGCGCCGACGCCGCGGCCCCCGCCTCCAGCGCCTCCACCCGGTGGATCCGTGCGGGCGCCCACTGGGCGGGGTCGTCCACCCGCGTCGTCACCAGAACGAACCCGCCCGGGCTGGCCCGCATCCAGCCCAGCTGGTCGCCGGGCCGGTTCTCCGGATCCAGCTCCTCGGGCCGGTCGGCGTTGTCGATGACCAGCAGCCACGGCCGCGGCGCGTCGTCCAGGTGCCGCCACACCCACCGCATCGCCAGATGCCGGGTGGTCCGCACCTCCTCGGCCTCCCGCCGCGACCCGCCCAGCTCCACGGCGACCTCGATCATGCTCGCCGCGACGCTGCCGGGCCGCACCCAGAACACCGTCCGCCCCTCGGCCCGCGCCCGTCCGGCCAGCTCCGCCGCCACCGTGGTCTTGCCGAACCCGCCGGGCCCGGTCAGCACGTGCGGCACGGCCGCTCCGGCGCGCATCTCCGCCAGCAGTTCCCCGACCAGCCCCTCCCGGCCGCGCACCGCCGTCGCGGGGCGCGGCGGGTCCAGCACCACGTCCGCCCCCGGCGGGGGAGCGGGCCGCTCCCCGGCGTTGATGGTGAGGCTGTGGATGTCGCGCGCCTGGACCAGCCGCCCGTACACGTCGCCGTCCACCGAGTTCACATGGGTTCCGGGGGAAGAGTCCATGCCCACATACTGCCGGAGCGCCCCACCGCCCGCGGGCGGACCGCACGCGCCCGGGTTCGGTGAGCACGGGAAAGGGCGGGGTGGCCGGTTCCGGCCACCCCGCCCCCGGGGCGCGTGCCGCTACAGGCGGCCCTGGGCCTTGAGGTTGATGTAGGCGTCGGCCAGCGCCGGGGCGATGTGCTCGGGCTCGGCGTCCACGACCTCCACCCCGACCCGGCGCAGCTCCGCCGTCACCCGGCGCCGCTCGGCCAGCGTGCGCTCGGCGGCGGCCGCCCGGTACACGGCCGCGGAGTCGTCGCGACCGGCCGCCATCGCCGTCACGGCGGGGTCCTGCACGGCCGCGACCAGCAGCAGGTGCCGCGCGGTCAGCGCCGGCACCCGGGGCAGCAGCCCCTCCTCCAGTGCCGCCGCGTTGAGGTCGGTGAGCAGCACGACCAGTGAGCGGGTCCGGCCCTGGGCGGTCAGGATCGCGCTCGCCATGCCCGCAGGGTCGGACTCCAGCAGCTCAGCCTCCAGCGGGGCCATCGCCTCCACGATCCGGTGCACCTGGCTGCCCTTGCCGGCCGCCTTGACCTGCGCCCGCACCCGGCGGTCGTAGGCCAGGAAGTCCACCCGGTCGCCCGCCTTGCCCGCCAGCGCGGCCAGCAGCAGGGCCGCGTCCATGGCGTGGTCCAGGCGGGGCGTGTCGCCCACCCGGCCCGCGGAGGTGCGGCCGGTGTCGAGCACGATGAGGATGCGCCGGTCCCGTTCGGGGCGCCAGGTGCGTACCACCACCCCGTCGTTGCGCGCGCTGGCCCGCCAGTCGATGGACCGCACGTCGTCCCCGGGCACGTAGTCGCGCAGGGAGTCGAACTCGCTGCCCTGGCCGCGCACCATCGCCGTGTGCTGGCCCTCCAGCTCCCGCAGCCGCGACAGCTTCCCGGGCAGGTGGCGGCGGCTGTGGAACGGCGGCAGCACCCGCACCGTCCACGGCGCCGGCAGCGTGCGCTGCCGTCCGGCCAGCCGCAGCGGGCCCAGGCTGCGCACGGTCACCCCGGCGGCGCGGGCGTCGCCCCGCCGGGTCGGGACGAGCGTCGTGCGCACCCGGCGCCGCTCGCCCGCGTCCACCCGCAGCGGCTGCACCCGGGGCCCGGCGTGCGCGCTCGGCGGCCAGGCGTCGCGGACGGTCCCGCGCAGGCGGCGCCGCGTCGGGTTGGCCACGGTGACCTCGACGGAGGCGGCGTCCCCCAGCCGCAGCGACGTGTCGCCCGCCCGGGACAGCCGCAGCGCCCGGGGGCTCGCCGCCAGCAGCACGTCGACGGCGACCGACACCACCAGGGCGGCGACGGCGGCCGCGGCCGCCCACGGGCCCAGGGAGCCGGAGAACGCCACGGCGACGGTCAGCACCCCCGCGAGCAGGACCGCCCGGCCGGTGACCACCATCAGCGCGGCACCGGGACGGAGGACAGCACGCCCTCCAGGATCCCGTCCGTGGTCGCGCCCTCCAGCTCCGCCTCCGGGCGCAGCGAGATCCGGTGCCGCAGGGTGCCCTTGGCCAGCGCCTTCACGTCGTCGGGGGTCACGTAGTCGCGGCCCGACAGCCACGCCCACGCCCGGGATGTGCGCATCAGGGCCGTCGCACCGCGCGGGGAGGCGCCCAGCTGGAGCGACGGCGACTGCCGGGTGGCCCGGCACAGGTCCACGATGTACCCGAGCACCTCGGGGGCCACCCGCACGGTCTCCACGGCACGGCGGGCCGCGTGCAGGTCGGCGGCCCCCGCCACCGCGGTCACCCCGGCGGCGCCCAGGTCGCCGGGGTCGAACCCGGCGG
Organism: Nocardiopsis sp. MT53; assembly: GCF_019598965.1. Lineage (NCBI taxonomy): Bacteria > Bacillati > Actinomycetota > Actinomycetes > Streptosporangiales > Nocardiopsidaceae > Nocardiopsis > Nocardiopsis sp. MT53. The sequence goes on from NZ_CP080599.1 coordinate 3,401,699, forward strand.
CGTGGCGGCCCAGGATCTCCACCTCGGCCTCCCGCGGCGGCAGCGGGACCGTCACCTTGAGCAGGAACCGGTCCAGCTGCGCCTCGGGCAGCGGGTAGGTGCCCTCGTACTCCACCGGGTTCTGGGTGGCGGCCACCAGGAACGGGTCGGGCAGCGCCATCGGGCGCCCCTCCACCGTCACCTGCCGCTCCTCCATGGCCTCCAGCAGCGACGCCTGGGTCTTGGGCGGGGTCCGGTTGATCTCGTCGGCCAGCAGCAGGTTGGTGAACACCGGGCCCTTGAGGAACTCGAACCTGGCGGTGTTCTGGTCGTACACCAGCGACCCCGTCACGTCGCCGGGCATCAGGTCGGGGGTGAACTGCACCCGCTTGTGGTCCAGCGACAGGGCCGCCGACACGGTGCGCACCAGCAGCGTCTTGGCGACACCGGGCACACCCTCCAGCAGTACGTGGCCGCGGCACAGCAGCGCCACGACCAGCGCGGTCACCGTCTCGTCCTGGCCCACGACCGCCTTGGCCACCTCGCGGCGCAGGGCGACCAGGGCCTGCCGCGCCTCATCGGCCGAGGGGGGTGCCTCGTGTGTGAAGGCGCTCACGTGCCGTCCACCTCTCTCGCTCTGTCGGAATTCTCCGTCGGTCCGGTCACCGCAGCCTCCGGGACCGCTCGTCCAGTTCGGCGGCCAGCCGCAGCAGGCCGCCGTCGTCGGCCGCGTACGGGTCGGCCCCCTGCGGGTACAGCAGCCCGCGCACGGCCTCCGGGTCGTCCCCGGTGCGCTCGGCGACCGCCGCGACCACCGCGTCGGGCGGGGCGTCCGGCCCCAGCCCCAGCCGGGCGGTGTGCCGGTCCAGGAAGCCCGCGCGCAGCGCGCCGACCACCCGGTCGCGCGCCGCGCGCGAACGGTACAGCCCGGCCCGCCCCTCGGTGGTCTCCGAGGCGCGCACCACCACCGGCAGCGACTCGGGCACCAGCGCGCCCATGCGGCGGCCCTGCCACAGCACGAGCAGCACCAGGCCCGCCGCCAGCGGCAGCAGGGACCAGCGCACCCCGGCGGGCAGCAGCTCGGGCAGCGAGGCCGTCCCCTCCTGCTGGGGCGGGTCGGGGCGCAGCCACACGACGGTCCCGGCGTCCAGCAGGTTGAGGGCCAGGGCGGCGTCGCCGCCCCGGTCCAGGAGCCGGTTGGTCCACGGGTTCCCGTTGCCCAGCACGGTGGTGGTCGTGCCGTCCTCGGTCACCTGTACCAGGGCGTCGCCGGCTCCGGCCGGGTAGCAGCCCACGGCGTCGGTCCCCGGAGCGGCGGTGTACAGCTCGCCGTGCACGTACGCGGGGCCCGCGGCCTCGGCGGCGGGCAGGTCGCAGTGCGGTTCCAGCGGCCGCTCCAGGATGTCGCGGGGCAGCTCGCGGCCGGTCATCTCCACCCCGGGGGCGAACGCCGACAGTGACCGCACCGAGGGGCGCACCAGGACGGTGTCCACGTCCAGGGCGGCCAGCCGGTCCAGCTCCTCGGGCAGCAGCCGGTGGTCCAGGAACACGACCAGGACCGCGTCCTCGGCGGCGCCGACCGCGTCGGCGGCGTCGCCGGAGGAGCGGACCACCTCGACCTCGCGGTCCTCGCCCAGCACGTTCACCAGGGCGCGGGTGCCGTCCGGGGCGACGCTGCCGGGCTCCAGGTGGCCGGTGGGGAACTGCTCCCCGCCCAGCGACATCAGCACGGACACCACGACGAGCGAGGCCGCCAGGATCGCGGGGAAGCGGGCGGCCCGCCAGAAGCGGCGGACGGCCGACTCCGGGGGAGCGCCGACGGGGGGTACCGGGTCGACGGCGGCGACCGGGCCGGCGGGGGCCTCGGGGGAGTGGACGGTCATCCGCGCGCCTCCTCGGGGTCCAGGGCCGGGCGGGCCGCGCGCAGGCGCTCGTCGAGCTCACGCAGCACCCGGGCGGTGTCGGCGGTCGCCGGGCGGTCGCCGTAGACGACGTCGTTGAACAGGCGGGCGCCCTCGCGCAGCCCCCCGGCCTCGCCGGGCAGCGCCTTCGCGGCCTCGGCGGCCAGCTCCGTGGCCGTGCGCCCGGCGCGCGGCGAGATGATCGTGCGGTCCTCCAGGTCGACGCTGATCGCGCGCATCCGCTCGGTGACGGCGGCCGTGTACTCCCCGGCCTCCTCGTGGGCCAGTGCGGCCGCGCGGTGGTCGGCCGCCGACCGGGGCGCGGTCCGGTGGACGGCGCCCTCGCCGCGGCGGGTCCGAGAGGGGCGCAGCCACAGGACGAGCCAGAGCACCAGCAGCGCGACCACGACGAGCAGGACCGCGGTGGCCCACCCGCCGCCGACGCCCGGGACGGGGACCTCCAGGTTGGAGAGCCATTCCAGGAAACGTTCCAGCAGGGAGGGCTCCTGCTGCCCGTACACCGGGTCGCTCAGCTCCTCGACGGCGCGGCGGCGCCCCTCGTCCCCGGTCACCTCCAGGACGGCCGCGAACGGCGCCGTCACGCCCGCTGCTCCGGCAGGTAGATCTCCGGGCCGACCTCGCGGCCGGACAGGGCCGCGGTGTGCAGCTTCAGGTCCAGGCCCTCGCGCCGCATCCGCAGGTCGACGTAGAGCAGGGTGGTCACACCCACTTCGAACGGGGTCACGATGGCGTAGGTCAGCGCCTGGCCGATGAACATCAGTGCCCCGGCGAGGACGGCCGCCCACAGCGCGCCCGGGAACATGACCGCGGGCACGATCCCGCCGATGGTGAACGGGCTGATCAGGATGTTGCTTACGAAGTAGACGATGATGATCGTCAAGAACAGGATGAGGACGATCCGCCACCAGCTGCCCTGGGTCAGCCGCCACGAGCGGCCCAGCGCGGAACCGACACCGATGCGCTCCAGAACGACGGCGGGCATCGCGAACTTGATCCGCACGAAGATCCAGACCCGGACCACGAGCCAGAAGAGGGCGGCACCGACGAGGCCGAGTGCTGCGACGACGGCCCCGGCCACGTCGCTGCCCCCGCTGATCATCAGGAGGCCGAGCAGGAACCCTCCCACGCCGAGGAACACGGCAACGGTGGCGATGACCGCGTCGATGAGCAGCCGCAACAGTGCCAGCCCGATCACCGGCCACATCCGCCCCTTGACGGAGGACCAGGCTTGGGAAGGGGAGAGCTTGCCGCCCAGCACCGCCATGCCGACCGTCGCCGTGAGCAGGCCGGTGGCGATGGCGATTCCGAGGGAGGACAGCAGGCTGCCCGCGTACATGGCGATCAGGGTCCACGGCCCGAACGGCACCGGGTCGTTGGGGTCGATGGCCAGGGGGTCGTTCAGTATCCGGTCGACGAACTCCCCGTACGTGGACATGTAACTGCCGAAGCCGACGGAGGAGATCACGCCGGTGACGGCCATGATGACCAGCGACAGGCCGACCATGGTCTTCGGGTTGCGGCGGATGAGGGTGAACGCGCCGTTGAGGATGTCCCCGAGGGTCATCGGGCGCAGCGCCACCACGCCGGGCTTGGGAGCCTGGGGTGCGTACCCATATCCCGGTTGGCCCTGGCCCGGTCCCTGCGGGTACTGCCCCGGGGCCGCCTGCCACTGGCCGGTCTGCGGACCGGTGTGGGGGCCGGCCCAGGGGCCCTGTCCGGGCTGCGGGCCGTACCCGGGGGCGGCGAACCCCTGCGCGGGCGCCTGTCCGTACGCCGCCTGTCCATACGCCTGCTGTCCGTACGCGGGCTGCTGGTGGGCCTGCTGCCCGTACCCCTGCTGTCCGTACCCGGGCGCCCCGTGCTCCTGCGCCGCGGGCTCGCCCGAACCCGGTGCGGCGAACCCGGCGGGTGCGCTCTCCGCGGGGGCGCCGCCCGCGGGCGGCGCGAAGGACGGGTACTGGGACGGATACCGCGGCTCCGCGGACCCCGGCGCGCCCTGTGCCCCGGCGGGGTCGCCCCCCTGCCCCGGAGCGGCCCAGGACTCCGCGCCCCCGGCGCCGTTCCGGGCGTCGGGCACGGGCGATCCACCGTCGGCGGGCGCCTCCGGGGTCTCCCCCGACGGGTTCCGGTGGTCGTCCTCCTGGGTCATCTGCCCCCGCCCTCCGTGAGGTTCGGTTACGCTGCGCAAGCGGACCGGGTTCCGCATTCACGTCTCGAAGAACAACCTACCGGCCGGTTCCCCCGAAGTCGGGCACGGTCCGGGCCCCTTCACGGGCAACCGACGCACTTCATTCTTTTTGTATGCTTTCTGTTACCAACCGGTCGGGCGTTATCAAGGGCGCCATCACCCTCCCGGCCAGGGAGGACGCCCGAAGTGGCCGAAATCGGCCCCGGAAGGTCCCAAAGACATCGACCGCGCCTCCCACCGCTCCAGGAGATGGCAGGGTGGGGGACAATGACGGTTCCCCGCGTCGGACCGTGGCGGCGCACCCGTAGACCGCACCGACGACGTTCGTGTTCTTCCGAGGAGAGAGGAGTAGGCGCCGCGAACTCCGCCCCACAGGGTGGGACCGACGCCCGGCGCCGGACACACCGATGAAGGGACGTGTACTGGTTGTCGACGACGACCTCGCCCTCGCAGAGATGCTCGGCATCGTGCTGCGCGGCGAGGGCTTCGAGCCCTCGTTCGTCCACGACGGCGACAAGGCCCTCGAGGCCTTCCGCGAGACCAAGCCCGACCTGGTCCTCCTCGACCTGATGCTGCCCGGCGCCGACGGCATCGACGTGTGCCGCCAGATCCGCGCCGAGTCCGGCGTGCCGATCGTCATGCTCACCGCCAAGAGCGACACCATCGACGTCGTGCTGGGCCTGGAGTCGGGCGCCGACGACTACATCGTCAAGCCGTTCAAGCCCAAGGAGCTCGTCGCCCGCATCCGCGTGCGCCTGCGCCGCACCGAGGAGCCCGCGCCCGAGGTGCTCCAGATCGGCGACATCACCATCGACGTCGCCGGGCACGCCGTGCGCCGCGACGGCGAGCAGATCAGCCTCACCCCGCTGGAGTTCGACCTGCTGGTCGCCCTGGCCCGCAAGCCGCGCCAGGTGTTCACCCGCGAGGTCCTGCTCGAGCAGGTCTGGGGCTACCGCCACGCCGCCGACACCCGCCTGGTCAACGTGCACGTGCAGCGCCTGCGCGCCAAGATCGAGAAGGACCCCGAGCACCCGGAGGTCGTCGTGACCGTCCGCGGTGTCGGCTACAAGGCCGGTACGGCCTGATCCGCACGAAGCGCCCATGACCGCAGCCGCACCCGAGGAGCAGCGGGGGGCCGACCCCGAGGGGGAGCGGCCGCCCCGGCCCTCCGGACGAACCGAGTCCGGAGGGGGCCGACGTGATGCCCGGGACGCCGACTCCGGGCTCACCCGCGCGTACCTGTTCGCCCAGCGGGCGGCCCGCGCGCTGGTCCGCGGCGTCCACACCAACTGGCGCCGCTCCCTGCACCTGCGGGTCATCTCCACGACCCTGGTGCTGTCCCTGGTGGTCATGGCCGGCCTGGGCTACGTGCTCATCTCCCAGGTGCGCAGCGGGCTGCTGGACGCCAAGATCGCCACCGCGGTCAACGACCACCGCGCCGGGCTCAACTACGCGCTCGCCGAGATCCAGGAGAACGAGACCGGCGACCGCGACCGGCTGATGTACAACATCGTCAGCGAGCTCGCCGGGCGCAGCGGCGACACCGGCCTGTACGGGGTCGTCATCCTCCCATCCGTGGACGACGAGCTCGGCTGGGTGGGCGAGGAGTCCCCGGACAAGCAGCTCGACCTGAGCGTCCCGGAACGGCTCATCGACCAGGTCGGCGACTCGATGGGCGACCAGCAGTACCACACCTACGCGCGCATCATGAACGAGGCGGAGGGCACCGAGGAGCCCGCCCTGGTCGTGGGCGCCGAGCTCACCCACGCCTACGAGCTGTACTACGTCTTCCCGCTCCAGCACGAGCAGGAGATCCTCGACCTGGTCCAGCGCACCGTCGTCCTGGTCGGCGCGCTGCTGGTCGTCCTCCTAGGCCTCATCGCCTACGTCGTCACCCGCCAGGTCGTCTCGCCGGTCCGCTCCGCCGCCCAGTCCGCCGAGCGGCTGGCCGCGGGCGACCTGTCCGAGCGCATGACCGTCCAGGGCGAGGACGACCTGGCGCGCCTGGCCGTGTCCTTCAACGACATGGCCGGGACCCTCCAGGAGAAGATCCAGGAGCTGGAGGAGCTGTCCAAGCTCCAGCGCCAGTTCGTCTCCGACGTCTCCCACGAGCTGCGGACCCCGCTCACCACCATCAAGATGGCCGGCGACCTGCTCTTCGACGACCGCGACGAGCTCGAACCCGCCATGCGCCGCTCGGTCGAGCTGCTGCAGAGCCAGGTGGAGCGGTTCGAGGAACTGCTCGCCGACCTGCTCGAGATCAGCCGCCACGACGCGGGCGCGGCCACCCTGGGGACCGAGCCCTCCGACATCCGCGACGCCGTGATGAAGGCGGTCGGCGACGCCGAGCAGATCGCCGAGAAGCGCGGCATCAAGGTCGTCATGCGGCTGCCCGCCGACCCGTGCGTCGCCGAGTACGACCCCCGGCGGATCAACCGCATCCTGCGCAACCTGGTGGTCAACGCCATCGAGCACAGCGAGGGGCGCGACGTGGTGGTCACCGCCGCGGGCGACCGCGACGCCGTCGCCGTCGCCGTGCGCGACTACGGCGTCGGCCTCAAGGAGGGCGAGGAGCACCTGTGCTTCGACCGCTTCTGGCGGGCCGACCCGGCGCGGGTGCGCACCACGGGGGGCACCGGACTGGGCCTGTCCATCGCCAAGGAGGACGCCGCCCTGCACGGCGGCTGGCTCCAGGCGTGGGGCATGCCCGGCCAGGGGTCCCAGTTCCGCCTGTCCCTGCCCCGGCTCGCGGGCGCCGAGCTGCGCGGCTCCCCGCTGCCGCTGGTGCCCCCGGAGTTCTCGCTGGGCCGCGCCTACCCCCGTGAGGGGGGAGAGGACCACCCGTGAGCAGAAACCTCCTGGTGTTCGGCGCCTCCGCGCTGTCCTGCCTGTTCCTCACCTCGTGCGCCAGCGTGCCGATGACCGGCCCGGTGGTCCCGGGCGAGGGCGGCGACGGCAGCGCCGACCCCTACGGCGGCTACGTGCGGCTGCTGCCCGCCGGCCCGCAGGCGGGCATGAACCCGGACGGGCTGGTCGGCAGCTTCCTCAAGGACATGGGCAGCTTCGAGGAGGACCACGGGGCGGCCCGCATCTACATGCTGCCCGACACCGGCCGGGAATGGTCCCCGGACGGGTCCGTCAAGGTCTTCACCGACCTGGACACCGTGGACCTGGAGACCGAGGTGTCCGAGGACGGGCTCACCGCGACCGTGCGGATGCGCACCCCGCTGGTCGCCACCATCGACGAGGACGGCAAGTACCGCCCCGGCACCCCGGGGACGCTGATGGACGAGACGTTCACGCTCGCCCGCGAGGACGGCGACCCCGAGGGCGAATGGCGGATCCAGAGCCTGCCCGACGACCTGATCCTCAGCCAGCTCGACGTGGAGCGCACCCACCGGCCGTTCAACCTGTACTACTTCAACCCGGAGGGCACCTCCCTGGTGCCCGACCCGATCTACCTCCCGGTGAGCACCGACCGGCTGGCCGAGCGGCTGCTGGCGCGCCTGGGGGAGGGGCCGACCTCCTGGCTGGGACCCGCGGTGCGCTCGGAGTTCCCCGAGGACTCCCGGGTCGGCGTGACCGTGGACGCGGAGAGCGTCGTGGTGGAGCTGGACCGCGTCGGCGACATCGACGAGTTCCGGCTGGGCGCCCAGATCGCCTGGACGCTGCGCCAGATCCCGGACGTGCAGGAGTTCACGCTGGTCGTGAACGGCGAGGAGGTGGCGTTCGCGGCCGCCGACGGCGACAGCGCCGACCGGCCCCGGCCCGCCAGCACGTTCTGGAACGGGGTCGGCCCGGGGGCGCTGCGCTCGGGGGTGCGCGCCTACTACTCCCACGAGGGGCAGCTCTGGTCCGCCTCGGAGTGGGACACCGACGTCTTCGGCGACGCCGAGCGCGTCCCGGGGCCGCTGGGCGCGGGCGACGTCCTCCTGGAGCGGTTCGCCGTCTCCATCGACGAGAGCACCGTCGCGGGCATCACCATGGGCGGCGAGACGGTCGTGACCTCCGCCTCCGCGCCCGGCGCCGCGGTCGAGGAGGTCCTCGACAAGGGCGCCTTCACCGAGCTGTCCTGGGACATCGACGGGAACCTGTGGGTGGTCGAGGAGACCGGCGGCCCGGAGGACGACCCCGGGGACGGAGAGGGGGACGGGTCCGGGAACGGGTCCGAGGAGGAGCCCTCCGATCCCCCCGCCGACCCCGAGACGCTCGCGGACCCGGCCCCGCCGGAGCCGGGGGCCTCCGCGGTCTGGGTGCTGCGCGACGCCCAGGAGGTGGTCCGGGTGGACGTCGGCGACCTGCGCGACGAGTCCCTGGTGCACTTCCGGGTGTCCCGCGACGGCGCGCGCGCCGCCGTGGTCACCGAGGTGGACGGCCGGCGCTCGCTCAAGGTGGGCCGGGTGGTCACCGACGAGGACGGCCGGGTGTCGGTGGAGGACTTCGTGCCCCTGGCCGGTGAGCTGGAGGAGGTCACGGAGATCTCCTGGAGGTCGGCCGACCAGCTGGCCGTGCTGGGCCGCCGCGAGGCCGGCACCGACCAGGTGTTCCTCGTCGCCCTGGACGGCGGCACCCCGCCCTCCAGCGCCGGCAACTCGGTCACCGGGCTGGTCACCATCTCCGGCGCGCCGGGCCAGCCCCTGGTGGCGGGCACCGACGACGGCAACATCTGGATCTCCAACGACCGCCTGAACTGGCAGACCGCGGTGGAGGGCAGCTCCCCGACCTTCCCGGGCTGATCCGGCCGCCGGGGGCCGACCCCCCGGGGACGGCCTCCAAGGGTCGGTCGATGCCCGGGGGTCGACCTCGATCACCGCGGTGGAGGGCGGCCCCCGACCTTTCCGGGTTGATCCGGGGCCGCCCCCACGGAGGCGGCCTCCGAGGACTGGTCGACGCCCGGGGGTCGACCTCGACCACCGCGGTGGAGGGCAGCTCCCCGACCTTCCCGGGCTGATCCGGCGGCCGCCGGGGGCCGACCCCCCCAGGGGCGGCCTCCGAGGACTGGTCGACGCCCGGGGGTTGACCTCAACCATAGTTGAGGCTCGATGCTCGGGTCATGGACACGACACAGCCGGACGATATGACCCGCGAGACCGAGACCGAGCGCCTGCGCGCGGTGGTCGCGGCGCTCGAACACTCCCAGCGCGAGAGGCTGCCCGAGGAGTTCATCGGCCTGTTCCGCGAGGACGCGATCTGGACCACGGGGCACGGCAAACGGCTGTTCGGCCGGGACGAGATCGCCGCGTTCACGCGCAGGGTCCTGCCGGGCTCCGTGCAGGAGGGGACGGTCTTCTACGAGGTCGAGCACGTGCTGTTCCTGCGGCCCGACGTCGCCGCGGTCAAGGCCCGCGCGACCTACCGCGACCCCGACGGCGCGCAGATCGGCAACCAGGGCAGCCCCATGTACGTGATGACCAAGGAGGGCGACCGCTGGTTGCTCACCGCCAATCAGAACACCGAGATCATCGACACCTGACACCCGACACCCGCCGCCCGGGTTTTCCACAGGTTCGGGGAGGGGGTGGCGGGGCCGCCCCCGGTCGCCGATCCTCGAAGTATGGATGTCGGGAAGGCCCTTGTCAGGGCACTCGTGCGGATCCGGGACGCGCTCCTGGACCTGCTGCTCCCACGGGCCTGCCCCGGGTGCGCGGGACCGGCCGGGGGCGGCGCGCCGCTGTGCCCCATGTGCCGCGACGCGCTGGTGCGGCGGCCGCACCGGTGCGCGCCGCGCCCGGGGTGCCCGCCGGTCTGGGCGGCCGGCCCTTACGCCGGGCTGCACCGCCGGGTGCTGCTCGCCTACAAGGAGGGCGACGACACACTGGCCCGCGTGTGGGGCGGGCGCCTGGCGGCGGTCTGCGAGGCGAGCGGTCTCGTCGGCATCGACACCCTGCTGGTGCCGATCCCCGGGCGCGGGCCGCCGCACGATCCGCGCGCCCCGGTGGCCCGGGTCGCGGTCGCGGCCTGCGGGGAGCACCGCGGCGGAACGCTCCTGCCGCTGCTGCGCCACCGGGGCCGGGTGCGGCGCCAGGCGGGCCTGGGCCGCCGGGAGCGGCTGGCCAACCGGGTGGGCGCGTTCCGCGCGGACCCGGTCCCGGCGTGGGCGGCCGGCCGCCGTGCCGTGGTGGTCGACGACGTCGTCACCACGGGCGCGACACTGGCCGAGGCGACGCGCGCGCTGCGCGCCGCCGGGCTGCGTGTGGCCGGTGCGGTGGTGCTCGCCGAGCGCCTTCCGACGGCCGACGGAGGTGAGACCCCGTTCCACGGAGAGAAGGTTTTACGAACGCCCCCGAAACCATGAAAAGTCCTTGTGTACAGGGGTTCGCGGTGTTTTTCCGGGCCTTGGCGCCGGGGTCGCCACCTGACATCCTCGCCAGGACAGGTTACGGTCACCGTATGGCACCCGTCCGGGTCCGTGGTTGCGTCGGAGTTCCGGTGTTCCTGGGAAGACCAGGGCACTCCTCCGGCAAGCCGATGCCAGGCGCAGGCGAAACGGCCCACGTAAGGCGACTTTTCGTCGACCGATCACGGTGCGCCTTAGAGGTAAGCCCTGCCCCGCGGAGGGTCCCGATGTCCCTCACGACAGGGAGAAGAGCAGTAGTCGCGGACAAGAGCGGCGACACTCTCAGCAGGCGGATGTGGGGACGAAGACCAGGTCGGCCGGACGGGTGGCATCCCATCGGGGGCCTCGCCATCGGGCGAGCCCCCGGGGAACCCCTCGTGTGCCGCTTTTCCCCCGGCCGCGACGAAAGTCCCTTTCCCCAGTTCAGGGCTACCCGCGATCATGTGCGTGGGACGGGTGATGACCGTGTCCCCGGTGGGTATACGCACTTTCAACCGAGACGTGATCCGCGCAGAACCGGATCACCCGCAGAAGGGGGCTGACAGCGCGAGACCCTTCCGTCCCCCGAACGACGGAAGGTGCAGAAGCCAGGCTGGCCGTCACCTTCCCGACGGCCACGCGATGAAGGGGGTCCTATGGACATCATCGTCAAGGGTCGACGCACCGGTGTGAGCGACAAGTTCCGACAGCACGTCGAGAACAAGCTCGACAGGCTCTCCAAGTGGGAGAAGAAGGGCATGACCGTCGATGTGGAGGTGTCCACGGAACGCAATCCCAAGCTCGCCGACGTGAAGGAACGCGTCGAGCTCACCATCCGCTCGAACGGCAACGGCCCCGTCGTTCGCAGCGAGGCGGCCGCCGTGGACCGGCACGGCGCCCTGGACCTGGCCATCGACAAGATCGAGGCGCGCCTGCGCAAGGCCGCCGACCGCCGCAAGGTGCACCGGGGCACCCGGGCCCCCGTCTCCGTCTCCTCGGCCACCGCGCACCTGCCCGGAGACCTGCCCCCCGAGGACACGATCGTGCAGGCGCCCCCGGCCCGCCGCAGCACGGAGGAGGACGCCGACTCCGGTGCCGGACGGGCGGGCTTCTCGGACGAGTTCGTCGAGCTCGACACCCAGGGGGAGGGTCCCCTCATCGTTCGGGAGAAGTCCCACCAGGCCAAGCCCATGAGCATCGACCAGGCGCTGATGGAGATGGAGCTCGTCGGACACGACTTCTTCCTCTTCCACGACGAGGTCAAGGACGCGCCCAGCGTCGTCTACCGGCGTAAGGGCTTCAACTACGGGGTCATCCGCCTCGTCGACTGACCCGGCCCCTCCCCGAGGGTCGAGGCGGTCACGGGGGCGGCGGGCCTCGCGGCCCGCCGCCCCCGTGGGCCCGGTCGGACTACACGGCGGTGGCGCCCCGCGCCCTCCGGCCGCGCCGCCGCTGCCTCAGCCCATCCCGGCGCTCGCGCCGCTGTTCCTTGCGGATCCGGTGCAGCGAGACGCCGTGCGGCTCCTCCGGCTCCACCGACGGGGCGTCGAGCACCACGTCCTCGAAGATGCGGGTGACCGCGGCCAGCACCAGCGCCGCGGCGAACAGCACGCCGGCGACCACCAGCAGCCACACGGGCATCCCCTGCACGATGGCGATCGCGACCACGACGGCCCCGGCCACGGCCAGTGCCACCACCACCCAGGACCCGGCCCGGCCCCGGTGCCGTCCGGTCGGCGCCAGGCTGCCGCCCTGGCGCTGGAAGCCCCGGATGCGGCCGAAACGCTGCTCGTCGTCGGGATGGTGCTGTTCCCAGCCCAGGCTGGGGTCGGACGACGACGGGTGCCGCCGTCTCTCGATCAGGTCGTCGAGCACCTCCACGGGTGTGCGGGGCGATGGAGCCCCGTTCTCCGCGGTCTGCGCCCTCTCGGGCCCTTCACCGGTTCGCATGGCGGTCCCCCCTGAACGCTCATGTCGTCAGCCCGGCCGCTCCGGCACGGGCCGGGCGTCTATCGAAGGGTCTACCCGGATCCGGTGGATGAACGCGGCCCGCCGGGCCCGCCGCCCCCGCCGACCGGGTCTCCGCTCCCCGGCACCGGGCACGATGCCCGGTCCTGTCCCGCCCCGCCCCGCCCCGACCGTCCGTCCGCCGCGGGTGCCACCGGACGGGGGCTGTCCACCGGACGGGGGTTCCGGCGGGCGCGCCCGCGCGGCCCGTCCGCCCGCGACGGTTGGAAAACGGTGTGAATCTCCGGCGCCGGGCGCGCACGGCACCTGGGCGCCCGTACGTGCGAGGGGAACATTCTCCGCTGTTTCGATCGTTCACCTGGGGGAAAGGGCCTCCCGTCCCTCCGTTGCCGAGCGGACCGGGTACAGGGTGCACGTCCTCTAGGATGTAGGCCCGAGGGCCCAGGGACCCCCCGCCGCCCTCCGCGGCCACGGGACAGCGGTCAGCGGGCCTAGATCTGATCTCCACGCGTGCCGTGGAGCCAACCGCGATCTGCGAGGAGCGCATAGGAAGTGCCAGGGATACTCAGCAAGCTCCTGCGCGCGGGTGAGGGAAAGATCCTGCGCCGGCTCAACAAGCTGAAGGACCAGATCAACTCGCTCGAGGACGAGTACGTCGACCTCTCCGACGAGGAGCTCCGGGACCTCACCCGGGAGTACAAGGAACGCCACGAGGACGGCGAGTCCCTCGACGACCTCCTCCCGGAGGCGTTCGCCACCGTCCGCGAGGCCGCCAAGCGCACCCTGGGCCAGCGCCACTTCGACGTCCAGCTCATGGGCGGTGCCGCGCTCCACCTGGGCAACATCGCCGAGATGAAGACCGGTGAGGGCAAGACCCTGACCGGTACCCTCGCGGTCTACCTCAACGCGCTCGCGGGCAAGGGCGTCCACGTCGTCACCACCAACGACTACCTGGCCAAGCGCGACGCCCAGAACATGGGCCGCATCTACCACTTCCTCGGCCTCGAGGTCGGCGTGGTCAGCCCCAACATGACCCCGGCCGAGCGCCGCAAGGCCTACCAGGCCGACATCACCTACGGCACGAACAACGAGTTCGGCTTCGACTACCTGCGCGACAACATGGCGCTGTCCCTGCGGGACACCGTCCAGCGCGGCCACTTCTTCGCCCTCGTCGACGAGGTCGACTCGATCCTCATCGACGAGGCGCGCACCCCGCTCATCATCAGCGGCCCCTCCGAGCAGAACTCCCGCTGGTACGGCGAGTTCGCCAAGATCGCGCCCCGCCTCAAGCGGGACACGGACTATGAGGTCGACGAGAAGAAGCGCACGGTCGGCATCACCGAGTCCGGTGTGGCCAAGGTCGAGGACTGGCTGGGCATCGACAACCTCTACGAGGCCGTCAACACCCCGCTGATCAGCTTCCTCAACAACTCCCTCAAGGCCAAGGAGCTGTACCGCCGCGACAAGGAGTACATCGTCAAGGACGGTGAGGTCCTCATCGTCGACGAGTTCACCGGCCGCGTCCTGGCGGGCCGCCGCTACAACGAGGGCATGCACCAGGCCATCGAGGCCAAGGAGCGCGTCAAGATCAAGGACGAGAACCAGACGCTCGCCAAGATCACGCTCCAGAACTACTTCCGCCTCTACGACAAGCTCGCGGGCATGACCGGTACCGCCGAGACCGAGGCCGCGGAGTTCCACCAGACCTACGGCGTCGGCGTGGTGCCCATCCCCACCAACAAGCCGATGATCCGCGAGGACGTCAAGGACCTCGTCTACAAGAACGAGGACTCCAAGTTCCAGGCGGTCGCCGAGGACATCGCGGAGCGCCACGAGGAGGGCCAGCCGGTCCTCGTCGGCACCACCAGCGTCGAGAAGTCCGAGCTGCTGTCGCGGATGCTCAAGCGCGAGGGCGTCCCGCACGAGGTCCTCAACGCCAAGAACCACGCCCGTGAGGCCGCGATCATCGCCCGCGCGGGCAAGCTCGGCGCGGTCACCGTCGCCACCAACATGGCCGGACGCGGTACCGACATCATGCTGGGCGGCAACCCGGACTTCCTCGCCGACGAGGAGCTCCAGGCGCGCGGCCTGAGCCCGCTGGAGACGCCCGAGGAGTACGAGGCGGCCTGGCCGGACGCGCTGGAGAAGGCCAAGTCCGAGTACGAGGAGGAGCACGAGAAGGTCGTCGAGCTCGGCGGCCTGTACGTGCTCGGCACCGAGCGGCACGAGTCCCGGCGCATCGACAACCAGCTGCGCGGCCGCTCCGGCCGCCAGGGCGACCCGGGTGTGTCCCGCTTCTACCTGTCCCTCCAGGACGACCTGCTGCGCCTGTTCAACAGCAGCCGTCTGGAGGTGTTCATGAACCAGCTGAACATCCCGGACGACCAGCCCATCGAGTCCGGCATGGTCAGCAAGGCGATCGCCTCCGCCCAGGGCCAGGTCGAGACCCAGAACTTCGAGATCCGCAAGAACGTCCTCAAGTACGACGAGGTCCTCAACCGGCAGCGCAAGGTCATCTACGCCGAGCGCCGCAAGGTCCTGGAGGGCCAGGACCTGCGCGACCAGGTGCTGGTCATGCTGGAGGAGGTCCTGCGCGGCTACGTCACGGAGGAGACCGCCGAGGGCGACCCGGCCGACTGGGACCTCGACAAGCTGTGGCGCGCGTTCAAGCAGGTCTACCCGATCAGCTTCACGGTGGACGAGTTCATCGAGGAGAACGGCGACCTGCACACCCTCACCGGTCAGCTCATCGCCGACCGGGTGGTCGAGGACGCCCTCGCCGCCTACGACGCCCGCGAGTCCGAGCTGGGCGAGGAGGCGATGCGCGAGGTCGAGCGCCGCATCATCCTCCAGGTCATGGACCGCAAGTGGCGCGAGCACCTCTACGAGATGGACTACCTCCAGGAGGGCATCGGCCTGCGCGCGATGGCCCAGCGCAACCCGCTGATCGAGTTCCAGCGCGAGGGCTTCGACATGTTCCAGCAGATGCTGGAGGCCATCAAGGAGGAGTCGGTCGGCTACCTCTTCAACCTCGAGGTGCAGGTCCGCAAGAAGGAGGAGCCCAAGCTCACCGCCGCCGCGGCCGCCACCACGGCCGCGACCGTGGGCGGGAGCTCCGGTGCCGGGGCCGTGGCCACCGCCGTGGACGAGGACGCGGAGGCCGCCGAGGCCGAGGCGCCCACCGAGGAGGCCGATGCCGCCGAGGACGTGGTGGTCCCGGGCTTCGGGGAGGGGCAGCCCAGCCGCCTCCAGTACTCCGCGCCGAGCGAGGACGGCTCCGTCGAGCGCCACAGCGAGGAGAACGACGAGTACGCGGGCGTCTCCCGCAACGCGCCGTGCCCCTGCGGCTCCGGCAAGAAGTTCAAGAAGTGCCACGGTGACCCGGCCAACCGGTAGCCGTCGCTGAAACACGCCTGTGGGCGCGCTCCCCGAGGGGACCGCGCCCACACGTGTTCCCGCCCCGGGCGTGCCGCCGCTCCCGGAGGGCGGTCCGGGAAGTGGTCGCCGACGGGAAGTCGGCCGCCCAGATTGCGCCCCCGCGGTCGGTGGGCGCTCCCGGACGGGGTGCGCCTCCGCCGCCCCCGGAGGGCGGCCTGAGAGGCGTTGGCTGACAGGAAGGCCGCTGCCCCACCCCGGGTGTGCCGCCGAGGTCGGGGCGCGGGGGGTGGACCTGCGGCGTGAACGGGCGCGGGCCCGCACCCGGGAGGGTGCGGGCCCGCGCCGCGGACGGACCGGTCAGTCCCCGTCCCCGGAGCCCGACCGCTTCGGGGCGGGCCCGCCGGGGTCGTCGGCGCCCGCGGAGGCGGCCGCCTCGGCTCCCTCCGCCGGTTCGCGGCCCGGGGTGGGCAGGTTCATCTTCTTGATGAGGAACATGAACACGAAGTAGTAGAGGAAGAAGTACGCCACGCCCATCGCGAGGATGATCCACAGGCCCTGCGTATTGGACTTCGTGGCGTTGAGCAACAGGTCGATCAGGCCCGCCGAGAACCCGAAGCCCAACTGGGTGTCCAGGGCGTTGAGCACCGCCATCGAGATGCCGGTCAGCACGATGTGCACGCCGAACAGGACCGGGGCGATGAAGATGAACGCGAACTCGATCGGCTCGGTGATGCCGGTGACGAAGGCCGTCAGCGCCGCGGCGATCATGAGGCCGCCGATGTTGGTGCGCTGCGAGGGGTGGGCGCAGCGCCAGATCGCCAGCGCCGCACCCGGCAGGCCGAACATCAGCACCGGGAAGAAGCCCGACAGGAAGCCGCCCGCGTCCGGGTCCCCGGCCAGGTAGCGGCTGATCTCGCCCAGGTACACGTCGCCCGTCTCGGGGTCGGTGTAGGAGCCGAACACGAACCACACGACCGAGTTGACGATGTGGTGCAGTCCCAGCGGCAGCAGCAGGCGGTTGATCACGCCGTAGATCCCGGCCCCGACCGCGCCCAGCCCGATGATCCACTCGCCGAGGGAGTTGATCAGGGAGCCGATCAGCGGCCAGATGAGCCCGAACGCCACGGCCACCAGGATGCCCACGCCCGCCATGAGGATGGGGACGAAGCGGCGCCCGCCGAAGAAGCCCAGCCAGGTCGGGAGCTTGATCCGGTAGTAGCGCTGCCACAGCCACGCCGACAGGAGGCCGATGACGATGCCGCCGAGCACGTCGCTCGGGTTCTTGGCACCCCAGTTGACGATGAACTCGCCGCCCGATTCGAGGGTGACCCGCTCACCGACCTCGCTGCCGCCCTGGAAGAAGAGCAGCTTCGACACCCGGTCGAAGACGAGGTAGCCCACCACTGCGGCCAGGGCGGTCGACCCGTCGGCGCGCTTGGCGAACCCGATGGCGACGCCGACCGCGAACAGCAGCGGCATCGCCTGGAACAGGGAGTCGCCCGCGGCTCCCACCACGTCCGCGACCCGCTGCATCCAGGCCAGGCCGTTGATCGAGGCCAGGCCGTCGGCACCGAGCAGGTCGTTCTGCCCCAGCCGCAGGAGGATGGCCGCCGCGGGCAGGACCGCGATGGGCATCATCAGGCTGCGGCCGAAGCGCTGCAGGGTGGCCAGCGCGGAGGAGGAGCGTTTGGGGGTACCGGCCGCGGCTGCCGTGGCCGGTGTGTTGTCCGAACTCAAAGGGGGGGTCCTTCCCTCGGACCTGCGCCTTGTGGGCGCGGGGGTGGGTCAGTCGCCGTGCCGGCGCGGGTCCAGCCGCGAGTGCAGCTGGTAGCGGTCGGCGCGGTAGGTGGACAGGGCCAGTTCGACGCACTGTCCCTTGGTGAAGCTGCGGCGCTGCATCACCAGCACCGGGCTTCCAGCGGGCAGGCCCAGGAGGCGGGAGTCGGCCGAGTCGCAGATCCCGGCCTCGATGGTCTGTTCCCCGGAATCCAACAGGATGTCGTACTCGTTTTCCAGGACCTCGTACAGAGAGCGTTCGGCGAGGTCGAAGTCCTCGAGACCGGGGACCATGGCCGCGGGGATGTTGGAGCGCTCCACGGCCATGGGTTCGTCGTCGGCGGTGCGCATCCGCTCGATGTGGTGCACCAGGGTGCCCGGCTCGATGTCGAGCATGCGGGCGGTGTGCCCGCTGGCCGGGATGACCTGGCGGATGAGCTCGCGCGCCCCGGGCTCGTACCCGCGGGCGCGCATGTCCTCACTGAACGAGGCCAGGACCAGGGACATCTCGATCTTGGGACGTGCGATGAAGGTCCCCTTGCCGGGGACCCGGTACAGCCGCCCCTCCGAGACCATCAGGTCGATGGTCTGGCGGACGGTCATGCGGGAAAGACCGTAGGAGGCGCTCAGCTCCCGCTCTGAGGGGATCATGTCGTCCACGCCCAGTCCGGCCTCGGTGATCCAGTCCAGGAGCAGGTCGCGGAGTTGGACGTACTTCGGCAGCGGGTTGCTGGGGTCGATCGGCATGGGTGCGGGTGGCCTTCTCGGTCGGCGACGGGTCGGGGTGGTGCGGTGCGCTCCCGGTTCGGTGGTGGTCGGGTCTCCTGTGACGCGGTGGCTCCGTGAGCGCGGGATACATCCTCCTGTACCCCGGGTATCGGGACAATCCCGGAGCCACTGGTATAGTCCGGACTAGACCATAGCTCTGTCCGCGTGTCAATCCACCCAACGGCAGGCGGTTCGCACCACTTCACGGGAGTGCCGGGCACCCGGCACGAGCAGGGAAGGCCCTCATGACCACCACGACGAGCGTGATGCGCTCCGAGATCGCCGAGCAGCCCGACGCGCTGCGCCGCACCTTCGCGGAGCTGCTCCCGCTCCGTTCGGAGATCGCGGCCCTGGGACGCGCCACCAAGCACGTGCTCTTCATCGCCCGCGGTTCCTCCGACAACGCCGCGGTGTACGGGAGCTACCTCCTCCAGGCCCACGCCGGACGGCTGGCCACCCTGGGCTCGCCCTCCATCGCCACCGCCTACGGCTCCAAGATCGACCTGTCCGACGTCCTGGCCGTGGCCATCTCCCAGTCCGGCAAGACGGAGGAGATCGTCGAGACGATGCGCTGGGCCGCCGACTGCGGCGCCCGCACCGTGGGCGTCACCAACGGCGCCGACTCCCCGCTGGCCGCCGAGGCCGACGTCGCCCTGGTCACCCGGGCCGGGAACGAGGTCGCGGTGCCCGCCACCAAGACCTACAACACCCAGCTCGCCGCCCTCGCGGTGCTGGCCCTGGGCCTGGGCGCCGACCTGGACCCCGCCGACCTGGACCGGGTGCCCGACGCCATCGAGGAGACCCTCGCCGCGCCCACCGACTCCCTGGAGGAGATCGTCGAGCGCATGGTCGCGGTGCAGGGGGCGGTGATCTCCGGGCGCGGCATGGCCTTCTCCACCGCCCTGGAGGCCGCCCTCAAGCTGAAGGAGGCCTGCTACCTGCACGCCATGGGCCTGTCCTACGCCGACCTGCTGCACGGCCCGATCGCGGTCGTCGACCCGCGCACCCCGGCGCTGCTGGTGGCCGCCCCCGACGGCCCCACCCTCGCGGGCACGGTCGCCCTGGCCGAGCGGGCCCGCTCGGCCGGCGCCCCGGTGTTCGGCTTCGGCGGCGGGTCCGCCCTGGCCGCGGCCAGCGACCTGTCCGTCCCCGTCCCGGACGTGCCCGAGTGGGTCTCCCCGATGAACCTCATCGTCCCCGCCCAGCTCCTCACCGAGCGGCTGGCCCGGCGCCTGGGCTACAACCCGGACGTCCCCCGGGGCCTCAACAAGGTCACCCAGACGGCCTGAGCCGCGCCCGGGACCCGGTGCCTGGCGCCCCGGGTCCCGGAGCCCTAAGCTCCCCCCACGGGGACGTAGCGGTCCCCACGGCACAGCAGGAGGACGACACATGGCGGACAAGGCAGCGGCGATCGTCGCGGGTCTGGGCGGCGCGGGCAACATCGAGGACATCGAGGCGTGCATCACCCGCCTGCGCACCGAGGTCTCCGACGCGTCGCTGGTGGACGAGCAGGCCCTGAAGAACACCGGGGCGCACGGCGTCCTGATCTCCGGCAACGTCGTCCAGGTGGTCGTCGGCCCCGAGGCCGACTCCCTCACCGACGACATCCGGGACATCATCGACGGGTAGCGCGGGCGGCCGCGACGGCGGACACCGCGCCGGGCGACGGGTGGAACGCAGGCCCGTTTCCCGTCGGTCCGGATGAAATCCCCCTGACAGGGAAGAGAGCCCCCATGCCAGACCTCAACGGATCCCTCAGCGTGTCGTCCCCCGTCCGCGGCACCGCCCTCCCCCTGGAGACGGTGCCCGACCCGGTGTTCTCCCAGGGGATGGTGGGGCCCGGTGTCGCCGTCCACCCCGAGCCCGGCCAGGAGGGCGGGCAGGAGGGCACCCAGGAGGTCACCGCCCCCATCGACGGCACCCTCGTCAAACTGCACCCCCACGCCTTCGTGGTGATGGCGCCCGACCAGCGCCGGGGCGTGCTCGTCCACCTGGGCATCGACACGGTCAAACTCAAGGGCGAGGGGTTCACGCTCCTGCTCGGGGAGGGTGCCGAGGTGACGGCGGGCACGCCCGTCGTGCGCTGGTCTCCGGGGTCGGTGGCCGCGCGCGGGCTCCCCGCGGTGGTCCCGGTCGTCGCCCTGGACGCCGCGCCCGGCGACCTGGGATCCGTCGCCGAGGGCGGTGTGGACAACGGCGAGACCCTCTTCACCTGGGCCTGAACACCACGGCCGGTGCGCCGCGCCGCGCGTCGGTCGTGGTGTTCCGACCACCCCCGCCGAGGGGGTAGTCTCCGGCGGACCAGCGATCCGCCGGAGATGAAGTCCCACATGAGAAGCCCCGTCACCCGAGTCCTGGCCTGCGCGGGAATCGCCCTGCTCGCCCTCACGGCCTGCACCACGGCACCCCAGGAGGAGGACACCTCGCCACGCGAAGAACCGTCGCCGTCCGAGCCGCCCTTCGAGCCGGTCCTGGCCCCGCGCCTGCTCGCGGAGATGGACCTGGACGCCAAGATCGGCCAGCTCCTGGTGCTCACCGCCCAGGGCACGACGGCCGCCGACAACGCCGCCCAGATCGAGGCGTACCGCCCTGGCGGCATCATCTACTTCGACGCCAACCTCACCGGCGCCGCCCAGATCGCCGAGTTCTCCAACGGGGTCCAGGAGCTCTCCCCGACCCCGCTGTTCGTCGGCGTGGACCAGGAGCAGGGGCTCGTGGTGCGGCTGCCGGTCGGCACCCGCTTCCCCGACGCCATGGCCGTCGGCGCCACCCGCGACCCCGAGCTGGCGGCGCTACGCGCCACGACGACCGCCACCGAGCTGGCCGCCCTGGGGATCAACCTCAACTACGCGCCCGACGCCGACGTCAACACCGACCCGGCCAACCCGGTGATCGGCATCCGCTCGTTCGGCTCCGAGCCCGACCTGGTCTCCGAGATGGCGCTCGCCGAGGCCGACGCCTACGCCGGGCAGGGGATCGTCCCCGTCGTCAAGCACTTCCCGGGGCACGGCGACACCGACGTGGACAGCCACACCGGGCTGCCCGTCATCGACCTGCCGCGCGACCGGTGGGAGGCCGAGCACCTGCCGCCGTTCCGCGCCGCGGTCGAGGCGGGCGTGGACGCGGTCATGACCGCCCACGTGCTCATGCCGCAGCTGGACCCGGACGAGCCCGCCACCCTGTCGTCGGAGATCATCGGCGGCATCCTGCGCGACGAGCTCGGCTACGAGGGCGTGGTCACCACCGACGCCCTCAACATGGAGGGCGTGCGGCAGCGCCACTCCGACGGGGAGAACGCGGTCCTGGCCCTGGAGGCGGGCGTGGACCAGCTACTGATGCCGCCGGACCCCGCCGCCGCGGTCGCCGCGATCAAGGCGGCCGTCGAGGAGGGGCGCCTCACCGAGGAGCGCATCGACGAATCCGTGCTGCGCGTCCTCTCCCTCAAGGAGAAGCGCGGCATCCTGGAGGCGGACCCGGTCGATCCGGCGGCGGCCGAGGAGGCCGTGTCCGACCCGGAGCACGCCGAGGCCGCCCAGCGCGTGGCGGACGCCTCCGCCACCGTGCTGCGCAACACCGACGGGGTCCTCCCGCTCGCCCCCGGCGCCCGGGTGCGCGTCGAGGGCACCAATGCCGACCGGCTCGCCGCCGCGCTCACCGAGGCGGGGCTCGAAGTCGTCACCGGTGACGCCGACGCGGTGATCGTGGGCACCAACACGGCGCCGGTCGGACGCTCCACGGCGCCCACCGTCGCCGTGTCCCAGGGCGGACCGTATTCGCTGGCCTCCTCGGACGTGGACGGGTTCGTCGCCGTCTACTCCGCCGTCGACGCGTCCCTGGCGGCCGCCGCCCGGGTCATCGCGGGGGAGGTGGAGCCCACTGGGACGCTCCCGGTGTCGATCCCCGACACGGCCGAGTTCGGCGCGGGCCTGTCCTACTAGGGGCCGGGGCGAGCGATCGGGCGGAAGGGTTGAAACGGGCGGGGAACGGGAAGAACCGTTGCCCGCCCGATCCCGGGCATCCGAGGTCGGGTGATACGACGACACGGATGGAGGGGATCGGATGGACGGCATCCGCCGAGGAGTCATCTCCGACTGGGGAGGCGTGCTCACACCCCCGCTCCCGGACGGGATCCGGGCCTGGCTGGCCGCCGACCGGATCGACGCCGCGCACTACTACGAGGTCATGACCCCGTACTTCGACGGCAGCCTGGTCGACGACAACCCCGTGCACGCGCTGGAGCGCGGGGAGATCGACACCGCGCTCTTCGAGCGCGACCTGGCGTCGCTGCTGCGCTCCACCCACGGGGGACCGGTGATCGCCGAAGGCCTGATCGAGCGCATGTTCGCCTCCTTCGCCCCGGTTCACGACATGTACGAGGCGCTCCGCGACGCCCGCCGTTCGGGCGCGAGCACGGCGCTCCTGTCCAACTCGTGGGGGAACGGCTACCCGCGCGAGCACTTCGTCACCACCTTCGACGAGGTGGTCATCTCCGGCGAGGTGGGAATGCGCAAGCCGGAACCGCGCATCTACCTGCACACCTGCCAACGGATGGGGCTGCGGCCCCAGGAGTGCGTGTTCATCGACGACCTGGAGCACAACGTCCGTACGGCCGAGGAGCTCGGGATGACCGGCATCCTGCACACCGACGTGGCGACGACCACGCGCGAACTGCGGAGCTTCCTCACGGCGGACCGCGAAGCCGCCTGACGGGTGCGGCAGACTTCAGGGTGACCGTCCCACCTTCCGGAGAGCCGCGATGTACGTCTTCCTGCCCAGCACCCTCCCCGCCCTCGCGACCGTCCTCGACGAGGGGAGGGTCCGGGTGCCGGTGGCGTTCGCGGCGGACACCGACGACGAGGAGGCGGAGTACGAGGCGATGTACGCGGCCGCCGAGGAGTCGCTGCGCCTCCTGGCGCAGGACCCCGCGGCCCCCCGCCGCCGCGTCGTGCTCGTCGCGAACCTGGCCGACCACCTGGTCGAGGAGGAGGGGCGAGAGGGACCGGACGTGGTCCGCGTCCGCATCACCGGCGATTCGATCCCGTACAAGCGCCTGGCCTCCGCGCACATCGACGACGAGGCCGCCGCCCCGGACGTCGCCGCAGCGGTGGCCGACCCGGACTCCGGCGCCGCGGACGACCACGAGCTCATGTGGTACGCGCTCCAGGAGCTGCGCCACCTCCTCGCCTGATGCCGGGCGGAGTGGTTCATGACGGGGGCACGGTCCGCCGGCCCGCCGGGCCCGGCAGCCCGTTCGTCCGCGCGCTCCTCGCCCACCTCGAGTCCTGGCCGGGGGCGCCCCGCCACCTCGGCCTCGAGGACGGGGACGAGGTCCTGGAGTACCTGCCGGGGGCGGTGGCGGCGGCCCGCCTCCTGCGCGGGTTCCACGACCTCACCGAGGGGACACCGCTCGCGGCGGGTGCGGAAGCCGTCTGCCACAACGACATCGCGCCGAAGAACACGGTGTTCCGCGGGGGACGGCCGGTGGCCTTCATGGCGCACCTGTGCCGGCAGTTCCTCGGCCTGGGGCCGACTGCTGAGGCCGGGGCCTCGGCCCGCGCCATCGCGGCGGTTCGCGATGCCTACGGCCTGCCGGACCCGCAGGGTGCCCTGGTGGACCGCGTCCTCTGGTGGCAGACCCTCACCGCCGACGGCATTGAAGAGGGAGCCGCCCGGGGCGACGCCGCCCTCCGCGCGTTCGTGGAGCGCGGAGCCGTCGCCGAGGCCTGTGCCGCCCACCGTTGGGTCACCGCCCACCGGGAGACCTTGGCCGCCCCTTGAGCCCGCGCTCCGTACCTGCCACGCTGACTATCGAACGCGGGACGCCGCCCTCCTGGGAAGGTCTCGGAGAGATAACGCGCCGCGTTGTCCCAGGTCATTAACTGCAAGCCCCGCGCACGCGGGGATGGACCGGGGTTCTACGAGAACTTCCTCATGTCGGGCACGCAAGCCCCGCGCACGCGGGGATGGACCGCGGGAGAGGTTCCCCCTTCGGCTGCCGACCTGGCAAGCCCCGCGCACGCGGGGATGGACCGGCGGCCCCGGCAGCACCCCCGCACCTGATCCAGCAAGCCCCGCGCACGCGGGGATGGACCGCGAGCCCGCAGCTCCGTCACGGGGGCCCTGGCGCAAGCCCCGCGCACGCGGGGATGGACCGGCGGCCGTCCGCCGCGCCCGGGAGCGGGCCCCGCAAGCCCCGCGCACGCGGGGATGGACCGGGGTGGCCACCCCCCTGGCCAGTGGCCACCGCGCAAGCCCCGCGCACGCGGGGATGGACCGCTGAGGCGGCCGTGGACCTGGACGGTCACGGCGTCAGCCCCGCGCACGCGGGGATGGACCGATCGACGCCGCCGTCCCGTCCGTGCTCGCCCAGTCAGCCCCGCGCACGCGGGGATGGACCGACAGCTGGGCGTACACCATCGCCCCCCGGCTCGTCAGCCCCGCGCACGCGGGGATGGGCCGGTGTTGCGCTGGAGGTACTGGTCACGCACCCCGCAAGCCCCGCACACGCGGGGGTGGACCCGTCACGCTGTACCAGGTGGCGTTGCCGTCGGCGTCAACCCCGCGCACGCGGGGACGGGCCGGGACGGCTCTGCCGGACCGGGCAGCGGGGCGTTGGCGCCGCGCCGGCGGGGCCGTTCGGGTGGTCAGGTGGGGGAGGGGAGGTCGGCGAGGCGCTTGTGGAGGAGGGCGCGGTCGTCCTCCGGAAGGCGCACGCCGAGGCGGTCCAGCCACGGGTCGAGGTCTTCCGGCGCCAGCTCCCCGTGCCGGGTGGGGGAGCCCGGGGCGCGGAGGGTGACCGAGTCCTGGGTGAGGCTGGCGTGGATCCCGTCGGGGAGGAAGCCCGTCACCACCAGCATCCTGCGGAACACCGAGTCCGGGTGGGTCGCGACGAAGTGGTTCCCCGCGACCAGGTCCACCGGGTACACCTCCGACTCGTGGGTCACGTGCAGCGGCTCCCACCCCTGCCCCCGCTGCTTGCGCAGCTCCCAGCCCCGCGACCGCCCGCGGGCCACCCGGGCGAGGCCGAAGGTCATCCCGCCCCCGCTGCTCCGGGCCCCGTCCTCCATCGCGATCGGCCGCCGCATGCCCGAGCCGAACCCCGGGTCGGCCAGCAGCCGCCGGCCGTCCAGCACGACCTCGACCAGCAGGTGCGTCCGTGCATTCTCGCCTGCGGGGCCGACCGTGCCCAGCCGCCGGTGCACCTCGAAGCCCAGCCGCTCCAGGGCGGCCGCGAACAGCACCCCGTGCTCGAAGCAGTACCCTCCCCGCCCCCCGCCCAGGAACTTCTCCTGCACGCCCCGGACGTCGACCGCCGGGGACCGGCCCAGGAGCGCGTCCACGGTCTCGAAGGGGAACGCCCTGATGTGCGCCTCGTGCAGCCGGTCCAGGTACTCCCCGTCCGGCCGTTGTGCGGGCACCCCCAACCGGTCCAGGTAGGCCGTCAGGTCCAGGGCCTCGGTGCCCCATGAGGTCGTCATGGCGGATCTCCTCTCGTCACCCCGTTGCAGCGCGGGCGGATAACGGGGTGTTCCTGGAGGAACCCGGAGGAACGGCGCGGGAATATCTCAGGGGCGCAGGTCGCGTCGGAGTACCGTGCGGAGGTCGCCGGGCGGCCGACCGGTGATGCGTTCGACCGTGTCCGTGACGCGGTCCTCGGCACCCGAGGCGATGAGGCCGTCGAGCCGCACCAGCATCCGTGCCACCTCCACCGGCATCGCCGCCGCCAGCGCCCGCTCCACGTCGCCGGGTTCCAGTGACTCGTGCACGACCTCCCGCCCCGTCACCTCGCCGTAGATCGCGGCGACCTCGTCGTAGCCCAGCGCCTCGGGTCCGGTGAGGACCGGCTCCCGTTCGACCGGCTCCGCGCCGGTCAGCGCGTGCGCGGCGACCGCCGCGATGTCGCGGGCGTCGACGAACCCCACCCGTCCGCCCTCGGTGGCCGTCGCGATCGCCCCCTGCTCCCGGAACCCGGTCGCGTGCGGGTGGTCCCCCACGAAGTTCTGCATGAACCACGACGGCCGCAGCACCACCGCCTCGTCGAACACCTCCAGCACCATCCGCGCCACCCGCCCCACCACTGGTCCTCCGGTGGGAACGGCCGACGCGCCGAGCAGCACCGCCCGGCGCACGCCGCGGCGGTGCGCCCGCTCCAGGAACGGCCCCATGGCCTCGACCGGGTCCGCGTCCAGCGGCGGCGGCACCAGGTACACGCGGTCGACGCCGTCGAGGGCCGCGTCGTGGCCGCCCGGGTCGTACCAGTCGAACCTGACGCCCCGCCCCGGTCCCGGACGGCGGCTCGCCGCGACCACCTCCGCGCCGAGTCCGTCCAGCACGGGGATGAGCGCGCGGGCGGTCGTCCCCGTCGCCCCCGTCACGAGGACCTTCACGCGCCCACCCCCGCGGCCTGCGCCACCAGCGGGTCCCAGTAGTCGCGGTAGGAGGTGACCCGCCCCTGGGCCACCTCCAGTACGACCACGTACCGCTGCTCGTAGGGCGCGCCCGTCGCCCTGACCCGGGCGCTCAGGCCCATCTCGATGACGGCGCGGCCCGGGTCGGTCGTCTGATGGACCACCGTTTCCGGCTTCGCGCCGAACTCGAACAGCTCCGGGACGCCCGCCATGTACGCCAGCACCGCCTCCCGCCCGTCGAGCCGCCGGACCGCGCCCGGCGGCGCGAACGGGAACTCCATGACGGCGTCCTCGGCCACCAGGCCGGCCCAGCCGGCGGTGTCGCCCCGCCACAGCAGGTCCATCAGCTCGTGGAACACCGCTTCGGGTGTGCCCTGCTCCACGCCCATCCCGCTCCCCCCATAAAATCGGACCATCGGTCCGGATCAATATACGGACCGCCAGTCCGTTTAACAAGGGGGAAGTGTGGCCCGCGAGAACGAACGCGCCGACGCCGCGCGCAACCGGGCGGCCATCCTGGCCGCCGCGGACCGGCTCTTCGCCGAATCACCGCACGGCACCGCGGTGTCCATGGACGAGATCGCCGAGGCGGCCGGGGTCGGCAAGGGCACCCTGTTCCGCCGCTTCGGCGACCGCGCGGGCCTGGTGCGCGCCGTCTTCGACGCGCGCACCGCCTGGTTCCGCGAAGCGCTGGCCGCGGGCCCCGAACCGCTGGGCCCGGGCACCCCGCCCCGGGAACGGGTCTTCGGGATCATGGAGGCCCTGGTGCGGATCAAGCTCGACAACACCCACCTGACGCAGACCCTGGAGGAGGCGCCCGCCGGGCGCGGCGCCGAGCTCTTCGCCTCCGAGTCCTACCGCCTCGTCCACGGTCTCCTGGCCGACGCCGTCGCCCGCGCCGGCCAGGCGCCTCCGGCGCCGGACGCCGCGTGGACCGCGCACGTCCTGCTCGGCGCCGTCCGGGCCGACCTGGTGGGCCACCTCGTCGCCGCCGAGGGACTCACCCGGGGCCGGGCGCTGCGCGACGTGCGCGCACTGGTGGAGCGGCTCCTCGGACCGTGACCGGTTCGGCCCCGGTGTGGCCGGTCCCGGACGGGGTTCTCGACGGGAAACGCCCGTGCGGCACAATAGGGGGGTCCGACTGTCGTGCATCACCCGAGGAGTTCGCCATCAGCCGCCTGGTGCTATGGAACATCGACCTCACGCTCCTCGACGTCGGCCGGGTCATGCGGGCCGCCTACGCCGAGGCCTTCGAGAAGGTCACCGGTGAGCCCCTGGTCTACCTGACCTCGACCGCGGGCCGTACGGACTCGGAGATGTTCTTCGAGTTCTGCGCCCGCAACTACGTCGACATCGAGCCCGACGTCGACACCCTCGCCCAGTTCCTCGCGGCCCTGGAGGCCGCCTTCGAGACCCGCGCCGGGGAGTTGGCGGCCAAGGGGCGGGTGATGCCCGGGGCGGCGGCCTCGCTGGCGGCCGTGGCCTCGCTGCCCGACACCGTGCAGACGGTGGTCAGCGGCAGCCCCCGGACGGTGGCCACCGCCAAGCTGGTGGCCTTCGGCCTGGACCCCTACCTGAACCTGGCCATCGGCGGCTACGGGTCGGTCAACTACCCCAAGTCCACGCTCATCCAGTCCATCCGCCTGCACGCGGCGGAGGGCGGGATGATCCCCGACTCCAGTACCGTCCTGATCACCGACAACGTCTCCGACGTCCGGGCCGCCCTGATCGGCGGGGCCGTCCCGGTCGGGGTCCTCAACGGCCCCACGACGGAGGGGCAGCTGCGCGACGCGGGCGCGCAGGTCGTCCTGCCCGACCTCACCGACCCCCGCGCCGTGATGACCGCCGTCCATCAGGCGACCGATTCGACAACGGCTCGATAACGACACGTACGTCTCCGACCGGGTCGAGGTGAACCCTCGTGCACATCGCCACCGACCGTCGCAATCCGCTTCTTACAGTGTGTAACCGTGGTTTAACGGTGTTGCTCCTGCCCTCCGACGTGAAAAGCAGTAGCCTGTGTTCTTGGACGAGGCAGTGACAATGGGGTCTGAAGCCTCTTTCTTCCAGCCTGTGCGCACAGGTCACACCACCACCACACCGCTCCCGGGGTCCCGTGCGGCCCTGGGTGCTCACGTAAAATCACACATCAGCTCAGGGATTCACAGGGCACATGACCCGGTGATCCCACAGCGCTCGTGCGACGTTGCTCACAAAGGAGTGAGATAGACACATGTCCGGGCAATCCGACGGCACCCTCCAGCAGCTGCTCGCCGAAGCGGCGACCAAGTGGTCCCCCGGCCCGCGGCTCGGCGCCGACGAGGCCGAGGCCGTCCGCCGCTTCCTCCCGCTCTACTACCGGCACACCGACCCGGAGGAGATCGCGGGCCGCACCCCCGAACAGATCTGCGGCATGGCCGAGGCCCACCGCGCCTTCGGCGCTCAGCGCCGCCCCGGCCGCGCCAAGGTCCGCGTGCACACCCCGACCGTCGAGCGCGACGGCTGGGACTCCCGGACCAGCATCGTCGAGACCGTCACCGACAACGCGCCCTTCCTCGTCTCGTCCGTGACGATGGCCCTGCGCGAGCTCAACGCGGGCGTCCGCCTGATCATCCACCCCCAGATGACCGTGGGCCGCGACCTGGAGGGCGAACTCCGCCAGATCGACCCCGAGCTCGGCGGCGACGGCCTGCTGCCCGTCGACGAGTCCTGGATGCACATCGAGATCGACCGGCAGACCGACCCCGAGCGGATCAAGGAGATCACCGACCGGCTCGAGTCCGTCCTCAACGACGTCCGCTACGTGGACGAGGACGCCGCCAAGATGAGCGACCGGGCCATCCGGATCGCCGACGAGCTGGCCGCCTACCCCGACCGCCTGGTCGCCGGGGGCGTGGACGCCCGCGAGATCGGCGAGAGCGTCGACTTCCTGCGCTGGGTCGCCGGGCGCCACTTCACCTTCATGGGCTACCGCGAGTACACCCTGGTCACCGACGAGAACGGCGACGACGCCCTGCGCCCGGAGCCCGGCACCGGCCTGGGCATCATGCGCATGGACTCCCCGGCCTCCACCAGCTTCGCCGCCCTGCCCCCGGAGATCCGCGGCAAGGCCCGCGAGCCCTACATCCTGGTGCTCACCAAGGCCAACTCCCGCTCCACCGTCCACCGGCCCAAGTACCTGGACTACATCGGCGTCAAGAAGTTCGACGCCCAGGGCAACATCGTCGGCGAGCGCCGCTTCCTGGGGCTGTTCACCTCCCAGGCCACCAACACGGGCATCGCCCAGATCCCCATCCTCCGCCGCAAGCAGGCGGAGATCCTGGCCCTGGCCGGGTTCGAGGCCGACAGCTACGACGGCCGCGACCTCACCGAACTGCTGGAGACCTTCCCCCGCGAGGAGCTCCTCCAGATCCCCGTCGGCGAGCTGTACACCATCGTCCGCGGCGTCATGCGCCTGCGCGACCGCCGCGGCACCAAGCTGTTCATGCGCCGCGACCCCTACGGCGGCCGGTACATGTCCTGCTTCGTGTACATGCCGCGCGACGAGTACAGCACCCGCGTGCGCCTGGACATCCAGCAGGTGCTCGGCGAGGCCTTCCACGGCGCGACCATGGACCACAACGTCATGATCGGCGCCGCCCCGCTGGCCCGCCTCTACCTGGTGGCGCGCGCCCGCCACGGCGAGACCCTGGCCGACATCGACCAGCTCGCCCTGGAGGAGAAGGTCCGCCGGGCCGCCCGCTCCTGGGACACCGACCTCGACGACGCCCTCACCGACGCCTTCGGCCCGGACCGCGCCACCGAGTACAAGGAGCGGTACGGCTCCGGCCTCTCCGAGGCCTACAAGGTCGACAACCAGCCCGAGGTCGCCGCGCGCGACATCGGCGCCCTGGAGGAGCTGCTCGCCCGCACCGCGCCCGACGAGCGGCGGGGCGCGTTCTCCGCCAGCCTCTACCGGCACCCCGACGACGACGCCTGGCGCTTCCGCGTCCACCGCGTCGGCAAGCCCATCTCGCTCTCCCGGATCCTGCCGGTCCTGGAGCACCTGGGCGTCGAGGTGGTCGACGAGTGGCCCTACGACATCGACGTCCAGGGCGTGGGCCGGGTCTGGATCTACGACTTCGGCCTGGGCCCCGTCACCGCGGCCGACCTGCCCGACGAGCGGCTCAAGAAGCTGTTCGAGGACGCCTTCGACGCCTCCTGGCGCGGCCTGGGCGAGTCCGACCGGTTCAACACCCTGGTGGTCCGCGCCGGGCTGGACTGGCGCCAGCTCACCGTGCTGCGCGCCTACGCCAAGTACCTGCGCCAGGCCGGGTCCACCTTCACCCCCGACTTCCTGGCCGACATCCTGGCCGCCAACGTCGGGATCACCGGCCTGCTCGTCGACCTGTTCCAGACCCGCTTCGACCCGGACCAGCCCGACGAGGGCCGGACCGAGCGCACCGAGGCCCTGGTCCGCAAGATCGAGGGCGAGCTGGACTCGGTGGCCAGCCTGGACCACGACCGCGTGCTGCGGTCCTTCCTGGCCGTCATCAGGGCCACGCTGCGCACCAACCACTACCAGGGCAACCCCTACCTGGTGCTCAAGCTCGACCCGCAGAGCATCCCGGACCTGCCCCAGCCCCGGCCCAAGCTGGAGATGTACGTCTACTCGCCGCGCGTCGAGGGCGTCCACCTGCGCTTCGGCCGGGTCGCCCGCGGCGGCCTGCGCTGGTCGGACCGGCTGGAGGACTTCCGCACCGAGGTCCTGGGCCTGGTCAAGGCGCAGATGGTGAAGAACTCGGTGATCGTCCCCAGCGGCGCCAAGGGCGGCTTCGTCTGCAAGCGCCTGCCCGAGGGCGGCACCCGCGAGCAGGTCATGGCCGAGGTCGTCGCCTGCTACAAGGACTTCATCAGCGGCCTGCTCGACGTCACCGACAACCTGGTCGACGGCGCCGTCGTCCACCCCGAGCGCACCGTCCTGCACGACGGCGACGACTCCTACCTGGTGGTGGCGGCCGACAAGGGCACCGCGACGTTCTCCGACACCGCCAACGAGATCTCCAAGGGGCGCGGCTTCTGGCTGGGCGACGCCTTCGCCTCCGGCGGCTCGGTCGGCTACGACCACAAGGCCATGGGCATCACCGCCCGCGGCGCCTGGGAGTCGGTCAAGTACCACTTCCGGGAGATGGGCGTCGACGTCCAGAGCGAGCCCTTCACCGCGGTCGGCATCGGCGACATGTCCGGTGACGTGTTCGGCAACGGCATGCTGCTGTCGCAGCAGATCAAGCTGGTCGCCGCGTTCGACCACCGGCACGTGTTCCTCGACCCGGACCCGGACCCGCACACCTCCTGGGTGGAGCGCAAGCGGCTCTTCGAGCTGCCGCGCAGCAACTGGGAGGACTACGACCCGGCGCTGATCTCCGAGGGCGGCGGCGTCTATCCGCGCTCGGCCAAGTCCGTCCCGGTCAGCGCGCAGGTCCGCGCGGCCCTGGGCATCGAGGACGACGTCACGGCGCTGACCCCCGACGAGCTGATCCGCCGGGTCCTCACCTCCCCGGTGGACCTGCTGTGGAACGGCGGCATCGGCACCTACGTCAAGGCCGCCTCCCAGACCCACGCCGAGGTCGGGGACAAGGCCAACGACCAGGTCCGCGTCGACGCCACCGAGCTGCGCGTCAAGGTCGTGGGCGAGGGCGGCAACCTGGGCCTGACCCAGCCCGCCCGCATCGAGTTCGCCCGCGAGGGCGGCCGGGTCAACACCGACTTCATCGACAACTCGGCCGGCGTGGACACCTCCGACCACGAGGTGAACATCAAGATCATGCTCGACCGGGAGGTGCGCGACGGCTCCCTGGACGCCGACGAGCGCGACCGCCTGTTCATCGACATGACCGACGAGGTCGCCGAGCTGGTCCTGGACAACAACTACGCGCAGAACACGGTGCTGGCCGCCGCCCGCAAGCAGGCCCACCAGATGCTGCACGTCCACGGCCGCTACATGCGCCACCTGGAGCGCACCAAGGTCCTCAAGCGCAAGCTGGAGGACCTGCCCTCCGACAAGGCGATCGCGGAGCGGCGCGCCGCGGGCCAGGGCCTGACCGGCCCGGAGTTCGCGACGCTCCTCTCCTACACCAAGATCAGCCTCAAGGACCAGATCGGCCTGTCCGACCTGGCGCAGGACCCGTACCTGGCCGACACCCTGGTCGGGTACTTCCCGACGCCGCTGCGCACGGAGCGGTTCGCGCGGGCGGTGGCCACCCACCCGCTGCGCCGGGAGATCATCGTCAACCAGGTGGTCAACCAGATGGTCAACCGCTCCGGGCTGACCTTCGCCTTCCGCCTCAACGAGGAGCTGGGCTCCAGCGCCGCGGACATCGCCCGCGCCTACCTGGTCGTCCAGGAGGTGCTGCGCCTCCAGGAGTTCTGGGGCGGGGTGGAGGAGCTGGACCACCGCATCTCGGTGGACGGCCAGCTCACCCTGCTGCTGGAGACCCGCAAGCTGGCCGAGCGCTCGGCCCGGTGGCTGCTGCGCAACCGCACCTTCCCGTTCGACATCCGCACCGAGATCGGGTTCTTCTCCGAGGGCGTGGGCGGGGTCCTGGGCCGGCTGGTGGGCCTGCTGCGCGGCCGCGACCGCGAGGCGTTCACCGAGCGCCGCGACCGGTACATCGGCCAGGGCGTCCCGGCCGAGCTGGCCGAGCGGGTCGCGGCCATGGTGCCCGCCTACTCCACCCTGGACCTGGTGGAGATCGCGCACCGCACCGGCCGGCCGGTGGAGAAGGTCGCCGAGCTGTACTTCGAGCTGGCCGACCGGCTCAACATCAGCTGGTGGCGGGAGCGGATCATCGACCTGCCGCGCGACGACCGGTGGGGCACGATGGCGCGCGGCGCGCTGCGCGACGACCTGTACGAGGCGCACGCGGCCCTCACCGGCCGGGTGCTGGAGTCGGGCACGCCGGACGACTCGGTCGAGGCGCTGATGCTCTCCTGGTTCGAGCAGAACCGCGAGGCCGTCCAGCGGGCGGGGATCACCCTGTCCGAGATCCAGGAGAACGAGCGGTTCGACCTGGCCACCCTGTCGGTGGCGCTGCGGTCCTTCCGCTCCCTGGTCGACGACTGACCCCCGTGCCCGCCCCTCGGGGCGGGCCGCGGGGTGACCGGGGCCGTCCGCAAGGGCGGCCCCGGCCGTGTTCGCCGGTGGCGGTCCCCGCGGGGCGGGGGCCTACACTGGGGTCCGTGGCAGAACTGGACCCAGCAGAGAAGATCAAGGACCTCGCGGCGACCCTGGCGAGCGTCACCGCCGTCTTGGACCTGGAGGCGATGAGCACCCGGATCGAGGAGCTGCGCGAGCAGTCCGCCGACCCGGAGCTGTGGGCCGACCAGGGCAACGCGCAGAAGGTGACGCGCGAGCTCTCCAGCCTGGAGTCCATGGTCAACAAGATCGAGGGCATCGGCCGGCGGCTCGACGACCTGGGCGTGCTCTACGAACTGGCCGAGGCCGAAGAGGACGCCGACACCAGGGCCGAGGCCGACCGCGAGCTGGAGCAGCTCCGCAAGGAGATCG
This sequence comes from Nocardiopsis sp. MT53, assembly GCF_019598965.1. NCBI lineage: Bacteria > Bacillati > Actinomycetota > Actinomycetes > Streptosporangiales > Nocardiopsidaceae > Nocardiopsis > Nocardiopsis sp. MT53. Next base: position 3,435,948 of record NZ_CP080599.1, read on the forward strand.
GTGAGCTGGAGGTGCGCACCCTCCTCAACGGCCCGCACGACGAGCACGAGGCCCTCGTCACCATCAACTCCCAGGCGGGCGGCGTGGACGCCGCGGACTGGGCGCAGATGCTCCAGCGCATGTACCTGCGCTGGGCCGAGCGGCACGGCTACCCCACGGAGATCTACGAGACCTCCTACGCGGAGGAGGCGGGCATCAAGTCCACCTCGTTCGCGGTCAAGGCGCCGTTCGCCTACGGCACCCTGCGCGGCGAGCACGGCACCCACCGCCTGGTCCGCATCTCCCCGTTCGACAACCAGAACCGGCGCCAGACCTCCTTCGCCGGCGTGGACGTCGTCCCCGTGGTGGAGCAGAGCGACCACATCGACATCGACGAGACCGAGCTGCGCATCGACGTGTACCGCTCCTCGGGTCCCGGCGGCCAGGGCGTCAACACCACCGACTCGGCGGTGCGCATCACCCACCTGCCCACCGGGATCGTGGTGTCCTGCCAGAACGAGCGGTCCCAGCTCCAGAACAAGGCGACCGCGATGACGATGCTCCAGGCCAAGCTGCTGGCGCGCAAGCGCGAGGAGGAGCAGGCGGCGCTGGACGACATCCGCGGCGAGTCGGTGAGCAGCTGGGGCACCCAGATGCGCAACTACGTCCTCCAGCCCTACCAGAGCGTCAAGGACGTGCGGACCGGCATGGAGACGGGCAACACCGCTGCGGTGCTGGACGGCGAGATCGACGAGTTCATCGACGCCGAGATCCGCTGGATGCGCAGCCGGGAGCGGTCCGAGGACGCCTGACCCCACGACACGCCGACCGGCCGGGCGGCCCGCGCGGGACCGGGGACCCCTCCCCGGGGCGTGCGGGCCCCGGCCGTTCCGGTCTCGTGGAGGACGGGGTATCGGACCCCGGCGCGGCCGCGGGGACCGGGGACCTTCTCCCTGTAATATCCGGGGTCCGGCCGCACGGAGCGACCGCGGTGACACCCTGGGTGTCGGTGCGGATGCTACGGGTGAGCATATTGGGAAGAATGCGCAGGTTGTATCCCAATGGTGATGCTCACGACTCCGCGGTTTTACCGAAACGGCTATATGTGAACGTTATCATCGGTTGACGCCTCCGATATGCTCGGGGCTGTTGTCCGATAGTGTGCGGAATCTTCGGGTGCGACGCGGCCTGGACGATCCGGGTCGTTCCCCCCTCTACACTGTCGGTTGGCCATGCGGCCGGTACGATCCCCGCACGGAGTCCTCTCCGCGTCGGGTACCCATACCTTCGAGAACCTTGTGATGCGCCTGTGATCCACTTCGACAACGTCACCAAGGTCTATCCGACCCAGAAACGCCCCGCGCTCGACGGCGTTTCCATTGACGTAGACAAGGGCGAGTTCGTCTTCCTCGTCGGCCCGTCCGGCTCCGGCAAGTCGACCTTCCTCCGCCTGGTCCTCAAGGAGGAGAAGCCCGACAAGGGCCGCGTGCACGTGGCCGGCAAGGACCTCGCGCGCCTGTCCAACTGGAAGGTGCCGCACCTGCGCCGCCGCATCGGCTGCGTCTTCCAGGACTTCCGCCTGCTGCCGAACAAGAACGTCTTCGAGAACGTCGCGTTCGCCCTGGAGGTCATCGGCAAGCCCCGCAGGTTCATCCGCAAGGTCGTCCCCGAGGTCGTCGAGCTCGTCGGCCTGGAGGGCAAGGCCGGACGCATGCCCAACGAACTGTCCGGTGGCGAGCAGCAGCGCGTCGCGATCGCCCGCGCGTTCGTCAACCGCCCGCAGATCCTGCTGGCCGACGAGCCCACCGGCAACATCGACCCCGCGACCTCGATCGGCATCATGAAGGTCCTGGACCGGATCAACCGCACGGGTACCACCGTCGTCATGGCGACCCACGACGCCGCCATCGTCGACTCGATGCGCAAGCGCGTGATCGAGCTTGAAGAGGGCCTCGTGGTGCGCGACCAGTCGCGCGGCGTCTACGGCCAGGCGTACTGACCTTCTGGCGCGCCCGGCGCCGGGCGTCCCACCCCGCCGAGGACCCGACCGGCGCGGCGAACCACCCAAGGATGGACCTTTAACAGATCATGCGAGCACAATTCGTTCTCTCCGAGACGTGGATCGGCCTGCGTCGGAACCTGACGATGACGATCGCCGTCATCACCACGGTCGCCATCTCCCTCGCCCTCTTCGGCGCGGGCCTGCTGGTCAACCAGCAGGTGTCCGAGATGCGCAACTACTGGGACGAGCGGATCACGCTCACCATCTACATGTGCAACGAGATCTCGCCGACCCCCGTCTGTCAGGAGAACGGGCCCGCGACCGACGAGGACCGCGCCGCGCTCCAGGACAAGCTGGAGGGCATGGAGCAGGTCCAGGACGTCACCTACCTGACGGCCGCCGAGGCGTGGCAGGACTTCCAGGAGCGCCTGGGCGCCTCCAACGAGGCCCTGGCCGCCGCCGCGCAGGAGGGCGACATCCCGGACAACTTCCGGGTGCAGCTCACCAACCCGGAGTACTACGACACCGTGCGGGCCGCCGTCGAGGGCAGCCCCGGCGTCGACTCCATCTCCAACGACCAGCGGGTCCTGGAGCAGTTCTTCGGCCTGCTGGACGGGCTCAAGTGGTCCGCGCTGCTGGTCGCCGGCGTGCAGCTGGCCGCGGCCGCGCTGCTGATCGGCAACACCATCCGCCTGTCGGCCTACAGCCGCCGCCGCGAGACCGGGATCATGCGCCTGGTCGGCGCCTCCAACTTCTACATCCAGCTGCCCTTCCTCCTGGAGGGCGCGATCGCCGGCCTCGTCGGCGGCCTCATCGCCTCCGGGTTCATCGTGGCCACCCGGTTCACGCTGCTGACCCGCGTGGAGGAATGGTTCCAGTTCGACATCGCACTGGGCACCGGCGCGCTCATGTACGTGATCGGTGTATCGATGATCCTCGGTGTGCTGCTGTGCACCGTCACCTCGTTCCTCACCCTGCGCCGGTACCTCAAGGTCTGACGCGGGCCGTCGGGGACGGACACGACCGAACCGGGGGGCCTCGTGCCCCCCGGGCGTATTGAAGGGACACCCCAAGTGGCACGGGAAACCGGGCGCAAACTCATCGCGCAGAACCGGCGCGCCCGGCACGAATACCACATCGACGAGACCTACGAGGCGGGCATCGTCCTCACCGGTACCGAGGTGAAGTCGCTCCGAGAGGGCCGGGCGTCCATCGTCGACGGGTTCGCGCACATCGGCGACGGCGAGGTGTGGCTGGAGCACGTGCACATCCCCGAGTACTCACAGGGCACCTGGACCAACCACGCGTCCCGCCGATCGCGTAAGCTACTCCTGCATCGCGCGCAGATCTCGCGGCTCATCGGCAAGACCCGGGAGCCCGGCTACACGCTGATCCCGCTGGCGCTGTACTTCAGTGACGGTCGGGTCAAGGTCGAGATCGCTCTGGCACGCGGTAAGCGCGAATACGACAAGCGTCAGGACATCGCCGAACGCGAGGCGAAGCGGGACATGGAACGCGCGCTCCGCCAACGCAACCGATGAGGCGCCCGAAAGGAACACACACGGTGTCCCCCCGTCCCCACGGCCGCAGGACCGCGGCCGCCGGCAGCGCCCTGATCCTCGCTGCCACCCTGGCCGCCTGTACTCCCGACCCCAGCCCCGAGGTGGCGGTCAGGTCCTTCCTGCTCGCCTGGCAGAGCGGTGAGCACGCGGAGGCGGCCCGGTACACAGACGGCGACCCGGAGGAGGTCGAGCGCGCCCTCACGGACATGAAGGAGCAGCTCGACCTCGCCTCCCTGCGCTTCGGGCTCGGCCCGATCTCCCGGGAGAAGGACAGCGCCACCGCCGAGTTCTCGGCCCACGCCGACCTCGGCATGGGCGACCCCACCTGGGACTACACCGGTCGGATGCCGCTCACCTGGGGCCCCGACGGCTGGAAGATCACCTGGTCCTCCGGGGTCCTGCACCCCGAGCTGAACCCCGAGGAGCGCCTCGCGGTCAGCTACGAGGCCCAGGAGCGCGGGCAGATCCTCGACAGCCAGGGCCGGCCCCTGGTCGCCGCCGACCGGGTCAGCGCCTTCGGCGTGGTGCCGGCCGAGATGGAGGACAAGGAGGCCGGGGTCACCGAGCTGGCCCGCCTCCTCGACGAGGACCCCGACCGCCTGCTCAACCGCGTGCGCTCCGCGCCGCCCGAGCAGTTCCAGCCGCTGGTGCTCATGCGCAACTCCAGCGTGGACGGGGCGCTGCTGGCCGACGTCCGCGAGATCTCCGGCGCGGACGTGCAGGAGGTGGAGATCAACCTGACCCCGGCCGCGGCGCCGTTCGTGGTCGGCGAGGTCGCCGGCACCGCCGAGCACCGGGTCTCCTCCCGGGTCCCGGGCACCTACCAGGCCGGCGACACCGTGGGCCTGAGCGGACTGCAGAACATCTACCAGCACGAGCTGGCGGGCTCGGCGACCACCCAGGTCGTCACCCTGGACGCCGACGGGCAGGTCACCGGGGTCCTGGAGTCCTGGGAGGGCGAGCAGAGCGGCGGCGTCGACACCACGCTCGACACCGACGTGCAGCGGGCCGCCGAGCACGCGCTCACCGGGATGCCCGGCGACGCCTACCTGGTGGCCGTGGCCCCCGGCACCGGCGAGATCCTGGCCGCCGCCAACGCCTCCGGCAACACCGGCGACGACAACGCCTTCACCGGGTCCTACAAGCCCGGCGGGACCTTCGGTGTGATCGCCGCGCTGGCCGCCCTGGAGACGGGCGCCGCCACCCCGACCAGCGAGGTGCCCTGCGGGCCCAGCGTCGAGATCGGCGGGCAGACCTTCACCAACCCGAGCCAGGGCTCGCTCAGCTTCGACCCCAGCCTGGTCCGCAACATCGCGTTCGGCTGCAACGTCGGGTTCGCCGCCCTGGGCGAGGAGGTCGGCGCCGAGGCGCTGGCCGCGACCGCGCAGGAGCTCGGCGTCGGGGCGAACTGGCAGCTGCCGGTCCCCTCCTCGCCGGGCGAGGTCGAGATCGGCGGCGGCGAGGTCGAGACGGCCTCGGCGATGATCGGCGAACACGGGGTGCGGGTCAGCCCGCTGACCATGGCCCTGGTCGCCGGTGCCGTCGCCGACGGCTCCTGGCACCCGCCGCAGCTGGTGCGCGACGAGGCCGCCGCCGGGGCCACCGCCCTGGACGCGACCGGCCTGGAGGTGGTCCGCCAGGGGCTGCGCGAGGCCGTCGTCCAGCGCATGCCCGAGCTGACCATGGGGGTCGGCGAGGGCGAGGTGCACGGCCAGGCCGCGCGCACCGAGCAGGGCGACACCGCGCTGCACTGGTTCGTCGGCTACCAGGGGGACGTGGCGTTCGCGGTGCTGGCCGAGGTGGACCCGGCCCAGACGCAGTGGTCGCAGTACGCGGTCACCGCGGCCCAGTCGTTCCTGTCGGGCATGGCCAACGGGGTCCCGGAGACCACCACCGGGGTCCCCGACACCACCACCGAGGCTCCGCTGACGGAGGCCGATCTGACGGCCACCGAGGAGACCGGCTGGTAATCCGGTCGTACATACCATGCCCTGATGGGGCAAAACGGGCGGCCCTTCCGCAACCTTCGGGAGGGCCGCCCGCGTCTTTCCGGATACCTGGCACCGCGACAGGGGGTAGCGGGCCAGCGTGGAGGCAGGACCTCATCTCGGGGGAGATCCTGCCGGTTTCCAACGGTCGGCCCGACCCTGCCGACCGGCCCCCGCGGGAGAGCGTCGACCACTCTGAGTCCGCCCCGCGGGGGTTTCTCCCTGTTCGAAACCGGTCCGCGTCGGCGGGAATCAGCTTGGCCCCCGCGGCGTTGACCCGGTAGAGTGACGAACGAGCCGAAGGACCACGGTCCGGACGCTCGTTGCGGGCACCGCGGGCCACGGCCGGCGGAGCCTTGACAACTGCACAGGGGGTGATCGGTTTCGACTTCGGTCGGCGTTTCAGGGGAAGCGGGTCGAGGGTTGTGTTTGTGACCTCGTTAATCCTGCATTCACGCTAAACACAAGTGCCAATTCCAAGCGCACTGAGTTCGCTCTCGCTGCCTAAGCGATAGCGACTCTGTCGGTCCGGGCTCGTCATCGGCCCGGGTACCGGCATCAGCCAGATGACTCACCGCGCGGATCAGGCCACAGGGCCCGCGCGGGACATTTCAGTGGCTGGGCCCGTCAGCGATGTGTCTGTACAAGCGCTGGGGCCGAGTAGAACGACACTACAGACTGCACCCGGAGAAGCTCTGGTGCGTCATCGAAGGACGCGGGTTCGATTCCCGCCACCTCCACTCCACGACGACCCTGCTCGGGGGCCTACGGCCGCCTCGCAGGGTCGTTTCGGCATGTCCGCCGGGGGGAGACCCCCCGAACCCCCCGAGGCACCCCCCTGTGGCGGGGCCGCGGGGAACGGTTCCGTGGGCGGTACGTGCTCTCACATCGTGACGCGGGCTGTGCCCGCTTTCGGGCGACTCCGCTTGGAGCCTTCGGCTCCTTGCGGGGTCGCCCTTTGTCGTGTCCACCGGGGGGATCGGTCCGGTGGGCGGTGCGTGCTCTCACATCGTGACGCGGGCTGTGCCCGCTTTCGGGCAGCTCTGCTCGGAGCCTTCGGCTCCTTGCGGGGTCGCCCTTTGTCGTGTCCGCCGGGGGGATCGGTCCGGTGGGCGGTGGGTGCTCTCACGTTGTGAGGCGGGCTGTGCCCGCTTTCGGGCGGCTCCGCTTGCGGGGTCGCCTTTTTTGTTCGGGCGGGGTGAGTTGTTCCGGGTGCGATAGGGTTGGCAGGCCTAAAAGATTCTGGCTGGTGTGGTTATTCCAGCCCTCGGTTCTCCTGAGATGCAGTCGCGCCCGTCGGCGCGAACCCGAGGCGCCCCATCCTTCTACGGAGTGGACGGCGGCGCTGAGGTGTACGCATCGAGGCGTCGTCGTCCCGGACAAGGGATCGACGATGAACAAGAAGAGCGCTCTTCTCTCTCAGGTCATCATGACCTTCATCATGGCCGCGACCATGTCGGGCATCATGGGCCTCATCTTCACCGGGCCGACCATGGAGTGGTTGACCGGGTGGCCCCGGCAGTTCGCCATCGCGTGGCCGATCGCGTTCGCCCTGACCATGGGCGCCTGGCCCGTTTCGATGGCGCTCGCCGGGAGGATCCTCCGCGGCCGCGGAGGTGAGGCCTCCGAAACGGCCTGACACGTGCGCGGCCCGGGCCCGGCGGGCCCGGGCCGCGGCTGGTCGTGGGGCGGGCTCCGGCGGCATGATGGGGGTCCGCGCCCTGCTCCTGCGTTCGTCGGTGGGAGGGGAGTGGGGATGCGGTCTCGGCGGGGGTTCCTGGTCGGAGGCGGGGTCGCGGCCGCGGCCGCGGTGGTGGGGGCGGCGCCGCGGTGCGGTGGGCGTCCAGGAGCCCGCGGGAGCGGCTGGCGGACCTGGTGCCCGAGGGGCCCGAGGTCAGTGTGGTCGCGGCGGACGGCGAGCCCCTGGTGGCGGTGGGGATGGACACCGCGCGGGACGTGTGCTCGGTGACCAAGCAGTTCACCGCGGCCGGCGTCCTGCGGCTGGAGATGGACGGGGAGCTGTCCGTCGGGGACCCGGTGGGCGCTTTCCTGCCCGGCGCGTCGGGGCGGCTGGGGGAGGTCGACCTGCACCGGCTCCTGACGCACACCGGTGGGCTCCCGGAGGCGCTGGGCGACGACTACGAGCCGCTCGGGCGGGAGGAGTTCGTGGCGGCGGCGGTGGCCGCCGAGCCGGTGGAGGGCTACCTGTACTCCAACGTCGGCTACGGGCTGCTGGCGGCGGTCATCGAGGTGGTGGCCGGGTCGTACGAGGGTTTCCTGGCGGAGACCCTGTTCGGGCCCGCGGGCATGACGCGGACCGGGTACGTGCTGCCGGACTGGGACGACGCCGGGGTCGCGGTGGAGTACGACGCCCGGGGGGACTCCTTGGGGCGGCCGTACGAGCGGCCGTGGGCGGACGACGGGCCGTACTGGAACCTGCGGGGCAACGGCGGGATGCTGTCCACCGCGCGCGACATGCTGGCCTGGCACCGGGCCCTGGCCGGGGGCGCGGTGCTGTCGGAGCGGGCCCTGGAGCGGATGTTCACGCCGCACGTGGCGGAGGACGCCCTGGGGACCTCGCACTACGGGTACGGCTGGGTGATCCTCGAGGTCGGGGGCCGGAGGGCGGCCTGGCACAACGGGGGGAACGGCGCGGCCTACGCGGAGCTGCTGCACGTGCCCGGCGGGCCGATGGCGTTCTGGGCGACCGGGGCGGTCTCCCGGGAGGGGGAGTGGGACCTGGAGGACGCCGATGTGGCGGTCCGGATGGGCGAGGTCCTGCTGGGAGGGTGAATCGGCGCGGCGACATAGGTTGTATTCCTAACTAGGTAGGTCTATGGTCTAGGTAGTCGAACCGAAGGAGTCGTCGTGGGGTTCTCCGTGTGGGGACTGGCGCTGGTGGCGCTGATCGTCCTGTACCTGGTGGCCGTGGAACCGTGGTGGGGCAGGCGCGCCTACACGGAGCTGGAGCGGGTGCGGGACACGGACCCGCGGGCGCTCACGCGGATGTTCGGCCAGGGCATCGCCGTCTGGTGGGGCCTCACCGGGGTCGCCCTGCTGGCGGTCCTGGTCTCGCCCGGGGTGGGCCTCGCGGAACTGGGCCTGGTCCCGATGAACGGGGAGTGGGGCACGCTCGCCGGGGCCGTCGTGGGGATGGCCGTCGCGATGGCCGCGGTCGCCCTGGCCGCTCGGAAGGCCCCCGGGTTCCTGATGCCGGGGCAGAAGGCGGTCGCCGCGCTGCTGCCGCGCACGGCCCGGGAGCGGTGGTGGGGCGCGGGGGCCTCGGTCACCGCCGGGATCTGCGAGGAACTCGTCTACCGCGGCCTGTTCATCGCCGCCGGGGTGGGCCTGGGGCTGGACCCCGTGGTCGCCGCCGGGATCAGCCTGGGGATCTTCGTCCTGGGGCACCTGTACCAGGGGCCGGTGGGCCTGGTCTTCGTCACGCTGGTCGGCTTCGTGTTCACGAACGTGTACCTGGCCACCGGCAGCCTGTTCGTGCCGATCGTGCTGCACATCCTCCTGGACCTGCGCTCCCTGGCGTTCGCCCCCCGGCGCGAGGAGGTGGCGGCCCGATGAGGGCGGACCGCCGGTCGAGCTGGCTCAAGGGCGTGCTGGACCTGCTGGTGCTGGCCGGGCTGACCGAGGGCGAGAGCTACGGGTACGCGATCGCCAAGCGGCTGGACGAGGCGGGCCTGGGGACCATCAAGGGCGGCACGCTGTACCCGGTGCTCAACCGCCTGGAGGAGGCCGGGCTGGTGGAGGCCGAGTTCCGGGCCGCCGAGCGGGGACCGGGCCGGCGCTACTACCGGCTGACCGAGGCCGGGCGCACCGTCCTGGCCGAACAGACCGCGGCCTGGCGCGAGTTCGAGACCGCCGTCCGCACCGTGTTGGAGGACCGATGACCTACTTCGACGAGCTGGCCGAACGGCTCGCGGCACGCGGCGTGGACGCCGAGAGGTCGCGGGTGCTGCTGGAGGAGCTGTCCGCGTACGCGGCGGACGCCGGGGTGGACCCGGAGGAGGAGTTCGGGCCGGTCGACGGGTTCGCCGACTCGCTCGTGCCCCGGCAGGAGGGCGGCGATCCCGAGGAACTGGCCTGGACGGCGGACGCCTTCGAGACGCCCGCGCGGCTCAACGGGTTCGGCGCCCAGGGCTGGGAGGTGGAGCGCATCGACCGGCTGGGCCGGTTCGTCGGCCGCCGGGACCGTGAGAACCCCCAGACCTGGGAGTACCGCCAGGAGGTCTGCACGGGCCGCGCCGACCGGGAGCGGCTGGCCGCGAGGCTGGCCCCCGATGGCTGGGAGCCGTGCGGGCACCGGTCGGTGCTGGCCTACTTCAAACGTCCCGGGGCGGCCACCGCCGGTCCCGGGGCGGAGCTGGAGGACCCGCCCGCGCCCGGGCCCCGGCGGGCCTTCTTCGGGGCCCGGGGGATCGCGCTCATCGCCGCGTCGCTGGCGGTCGTGGCGGTCTCGGTGTGGTCGATCGTGCAGCGGGCGGCCGACGGGCGGCTGACGGCCGAGGGGCCGGAGGAGCTGGCGGGCCTCGCGGTGGGGGCGCTCGTCGGCGCGGCCCTGGCCCTGGGCGCCGTGTGGGCCGTGCTCCGGATCGTCCGTTCGGTGCGCGACCGGCGCTGAACGGGGCCGGAACCGGCTACCCCCTGTTGTTTCCCCGGCGGGGTGGGTAGCCTCGGGGACTTCCTCCGTCTCTGTTCGATGGGAGCCCCACGATGTCCTCCTCCGCCCCCCTGAACCGCAACCGGGCCTCTCTGCTGCACAAGGTCCGCTACGCACTGCGCAACCCGGCGAAGGTGGGGCCCTACCTTCGCCGCTCGGCCCGCGACCTGGGCCTGCGGCTCCGGCACCGGGACCACGTCTCCTACTACCGGGCGGTGATGGCCGCCGACACCGCCCGGGATCCCAAGGCCGCCGTGGGCAGCCGCAACGAGGAGCGGTGGCTGGAGCTGGGCCGGATGCAGTTCGACTACCTGGTCGGCCACGGACTGCGGCCCGGCCACCGCCTGCTGGAGATCGGCTGCGGCAACCTGCGCGCCGGGTGGCGGTTCATCGACCACCTGGACGCCGGCGGGTACTACGGGATCGACATCTCCCCGGACATCCTCATCTCCGCCAAGGAGACGCTGGCCGCGCGGGGGCTGCAGCACAAACTGCCGCACCTGACCCTGGTCCGGGACCTGACCTTCGACTTCCTGCCCGAGGGGCACTTCGACGTGGTGCACGCGCACAGCGTGTTCTCCCACTCGCCCCTGGAGGTCATCGACGAGTGCCTGGCGCACGTGGAGCGGGTGCTCGCCCCCGGGGGCTTCTTCGACTTCACGTTCGACCGCACCGAAGGGGCCGAGCACCACGTGCTGCGGGAGGACTTCTACTACCGCACCGAGACGCTCGTCGCCCTGGCGGAGAAGCACGGTCTGCGCGCCCGGTTCATGGAGGACTGGGAGGAGCTGCCGCACGGGCAGTCGAAGATCCGCGTCACCGTTCCAGAACGGAGCTGAGGCGCGCCCGGGCGGCGGTCATCGCCGGGCCGTACCAGGTCAGGTCGCGGCCCGAGACGCACACCGAGGGGACGTCGAACGCCTCCGGGCCGTCGCCGGGGCCGAACGGGTACGGCTCGTCGGGCAGCAGGACGAGGTCGGCACCGACGCTCCCGGGGGAGGCCTCCGGGTAGCGGCCGGGCAGGGCGGCCGGGACGTTGACGGCGCCCAGCCGGGTCAGCACGTCGTGGGCGTAGGTGTCGGAGCCGACGAACATCCACGGGTCACGCCAGACCGGGACGGCCACCCGCGGCCCCGCGGCGGGCGCGGGGGCGGCCCAGACCCGCCCGGCCTCGGCCAGCCAGCCGGGGTCGGCCAGGCCGCAGGCGTCCAGCAGGCGGCGCAGGGAGGCCAGCGCTCCGGGGACGGTGCGGATGTCGGTCACCCACACGGGGATCCCGGCCGCGCGCAGCTCCCGGACGTGGCGCTCCCGGTTCTCCTCCCTGTTGGCGACGACCAGGTCCGGGGCGAGCTCGACGATCCGCCGCACGTGCGGGTTCTTGGTGCCGCGCAGGCGCTCCGCGCCGGGGACCGGGGGGCACCAGTCGGTGACGCCCACCAGGACGCCGGGGTCGGTGGCGGCCAGCGCCTCGGACAGGGAGGGGACGAGGGACACGGCGCGGCGCACCCGGTCCGGCAGGGGGACCGGGTGCCCCAGGTCGTCTCGGCGCGGGATCAGGCGCTCCGGCTCGGGTGGTCGGCCAGGCGGCCGGTGCGCCGCCGGACCAGGGAGGGGCCCAGGATCTTCTGCCCCGGGTCGCCGTTCCAGACCGGGTCCAGGCCGTGCCGCCGCAGGGTCTCCACGATCTCGTGGCCGACCGCGGTCTTGGCCTCGACCCCGGTGGTCCCGACGGCGTCGAACCCCAGGTAGGGCTGGAGCCGCTCGGCGTCCTGGGCGTGGTAGAACACGAAACCGTGCACCGGGTCCAGCCCCCCGGCCGCGCGGGCGGCGTTCTCGGCCTCGATCTCCCCGCGGATGGCGGAGTGGGCACAGGTGTTGCAGCACTCGAAGTTCTCCCGGGCGACGACCCCGGCGGAGTCGAGCTCCCCGAAGGCCGCGGTCAGCCGTTCGGCGTCGCCGGGCCCGTCGTCCTCGCCCTGGGAGCGCAGGTGGGCGGCGAACTCGGCGTCCAGGACCGAGACCAGCCAGGCCCGGGTCCGGTCCCGGTCGGCCTCGGGCAGCAGGCCGGGGTCGTCGACGTAGTGCTCCAGGCCGTCGATGACGTAGTCCTCGATGGTGGAGCCGACGATCTCGTCGAAGGTGTCGGTGCCCAGGGCGATCTGGACGCGCAGGTCCTCCAGGACCTCGCCGAGGACGTCTTCGGGGTTCAGGCCGTCGAAGGGGGTGCTCATACGCCGATTATGGACCGACCCTACGACGCCCGGCGCCGGAGAGGCAGGCCAGGCGCTCCAGCTCCCGGTCGCCCAGGCGCAGGTCCAGGGCGGCCGCGCTCTCGCGGGCCTGCCGCTCGCTGGAGGCACCGGGGATGGCCACGACGGTGTCGCCGTAGTAGGAGGTGAGCCAGCCCAGCGCCACCTGGCCGGGAGTGGCGCCGTGCGCGTCGGCGACGGCCCGCAGCTCCCGGACGAGCGGCGCGGACCGGGCCAGCCCACGCGGACGGTACTCGGGGACGGCGAGCCGGCGGATGCGCGGCAGCGCGGCGACCGAGGAGGGGTCCTCGTGGAAGCGGCCGGTGAGGACCCCCATGCGCAGCGGGGCGTAGGCGATGAGCGTGATCCCCAGGCGGCGGGCGGTCGCCAGGACGCCGTTGTGCTCGATGTCGCGGTGCAGCAGGCTGATCTGCACCTGGTTGGAGGCCAGGACGACGCCCCGCGCGGCCAGCACGGTGTGGGCCCGCTCCATCTGCGCGGCGGAGAAGTTGCTGACCCCCACCGCGCGGACGGACCCGGCGGCGTGCAGTCGCGCCATCTCGTCCAGTTGGGCCCGGTGCGGGGACACGGACCCGCTGGGCATGTGGATCTGGTGCAGGTCCACCCCGTAGCCGCCCAGGGCCTCCGCGCGCCGGGGGAAGGTGCGCCCGATGCTCGCCGCGGTGCGCAGCAGGGGCGCCCACTTGGTGGCCACCGTGACCTCGCCCGGGGCGACCCCGTTGGCCCGCAGCGCGTCGGCCAGCGCCCGCTCGGAGGCGCCGTTGCCGTACATCTCGGCGGTGTCGAACCACGTGACGCCCCCGGCCAGGGCGGCCCCGACGATCGCCCGGGGCAGGGCCGGGTCGATGGGGCGGTAGAAGACCCGGGCTGCCCCGGTGCCGGAGAACTGCATGCAGCCCAGTCCGATGGGGCTGATCTCGATGTCGGTGCGGCCCAACCGTCGCCGTTCCATGACGACCGCCTCTCATGCTTGTCTCTGTGTGAGACACTAATGTCTCAAGGGGGGTCATGGCTGTCAATGGGTGGAAGGGATCTAGACTGCCCGGCATGGAGAGAACGGGTCTGCGCGACCACATCGCCGCCGCCATCCTGGACGCGGCGGCCCGCGTGCTGGCGGAGCAGGGGGAGACCGCGAGCATGGCGGCCATCGCGTCGGCCTCCGGGGTCAGCCGGGCCACTCTCTACCGCTACTTCCCCAACCGGGAGGCGCTGGTGGCCGGGCTGGTGGAGCGGGTCATGGAGGGCCTGGGGACGCGGATCGCCGACGCCGGGGTGGACGGCGTGCCCGTGCCCGAGGGGCTGGCCCGGGTCACCCGGGCGTTCCTGGCCGAGGGGCGGGAGTACGCGGCGCTGGTGCGGCTCGCTGAGGTGCACGAGCACAAGCGGCGGATGGGGATCGACGAGGGGGACGAGCGGATCTCCGCCCCGGTGCGGTCGCTGCTCGCCCGCGGTGCCGCCGACGGCACGCTGCGCCCGGACGTCCCCGAGGACGTCCGCTTCGAGATGTTCACGGCCCTGGTCGAGCGCGCGCTCGGCCTCGTCATCGCGGGCCGGATGGGCGTGGAGGAGGCGGGCGCCCTCGCCACGGGCGTCTTCCTCGACGGTTTCCGCACCCGCCCCGCCTGACCGCCCCGGCGCTGCCCCCACCGTCGGCGGCGGGGGCCCGGGATCGCGCAACGGTCGGATCCGGGCGATCCGGGTGGATGGGGCAAATCGGAATCTACGTTGTAAAGGGCGGCCCGTGGAGGGCCGTGCACGACGGCGGGGCGGTGCCGGTCCGGCACCGCCCCGCCGTCGATCGGTCAGGCCTTCGTCGCGCCCACCAGCCAGGCGATCTTGTGCGCCGTGACCCCGAGGCTGCCGCTGCTGCCCAGGTAGACGCCGAAGGAGGCGATGAAGGCGTAGTCGTGCTCCCGGCGCTCACAGATCACGTCCTCGACCGCGTAGGTGGACGCCGGGTTGCTCACCCGCAGGCAGGGGCCGTGCTCGTCCACCACGTCCGCGCGGACGTCGTAACGGGACAGCTCGTCGGCCAGTTTGTCCAGGTGCCCGTGCTCCTCCGAGGGTGCGCGGGTCTCCTCTTCCTGTCTGGATCGGCTCATGGCGGTGGGTCCTTTCACGTCACGGAACCGGGTCGGTGTCCCACCGCCATTGTCACCTAGCGTCTGATAACGACTACGAAGCGTCGTGGCGACACGCCGTCACTCGACCCTCTCGCCCCGATACAGCACCTCGGCGACCGAAAGGTCGTCCGCCAGCACCAGCAGGTCGGCCGGCGCGCCGACCTCGACCCGGCCGACACCGGCCAGCCCCAGCGCCGCGGCCGGGACCGACGAGGCCGAGCGCACCGCCTCCGGGACGCCCACGCCCAGGCCCTCCACGGCGTTGCGCACGGCCCGGGGGAGCACGATCGTGCTGGAGGCGATCGCCCCGGTCTCCACCAGGCGCGCCTCGCCGCCGCTCACGCGCACCCGCAGGTCGCCCAGCGTGTACTCGCCGTCGCCCAGCCCGGTCGCCGACATCGCGTCGGTCACCAGCGCCACCCGCTCCGCGCCCGCCGCCGCGAAGACCAGGCCGGCCGCCCCCGGGTGGACGTGCACGTTGTCCAGGATCAGTTCCACGGTCACCCGCTCGTCGCCCAGCAGCGCCGCGATCGGGCCCGGGTCGCGGTGGCCCAGCGGGCGCATCGCGTTGTAGATGTGGGTGGCCACCGTCGCGCCCGCGTCCACGGCCTCCAGCGCCGTCTCGTAGGACGCCTCGGTGTGCCCCACCGCGGCCACCACACCGGAGGAGGCGGCCGCGCGGATCAGGTCCAGGGCGCCGGGCAGCTCCGGTGCCACGGTGATCATGCGTACGTGCCCGCGGCCCGCCTTGAGCCAGGCGTCGAACTCCGCGGTGTCGGGATCGCGCAGCAGGTCCGGGTCGTGCGCGCCGCACCTGGACCTGGCGATGAACGGGCCCTCCAGGTAGATGCCCGCCAGTTCGCCCGCGTCGCACAGCTCGGCCAGCGCCGCCACCTGGCGGACCGTGTCCTCGGGGGTCGCCGCCACCAGGCCGCCCACCATCGAGGTCACCCCGCGGGAGCGGTTGAACCGGACCGTGGCCAGGGCGCCCTCGGGGTCGGCGTCGGGGAAGGCGTGCCCGGCACCGCCGTGCACGTGGACGTCGACCAGGCCCGGCGCCACCCAGGCCCCGCCCAGGTCGCGGACCTCTCCGGAGGGCGTGTCGGCGGAGTCGGGCTCCAGGGCGGCGATCCGGCCCCCCTCGATCCGGACGCGGCCCCGGTGGACGCCGTCGGGGGTGACCACTCGCGCGCCGGTGAGCGTGACGGGGTCGTGCACCATGTTCGTGACTCTCTCTCGCTTCGGACCCCGTGCGCAGGGCGTGTGTGTCGCACATTACATTCGTGTGACCGGGCTTCCGGGAAGCGGGTCGTGCACCCCCGTTCCGGCCCGCGCACCCCCTGCGGAGCTGGGAAATCCCGATCCTCGGGACGCCTGTCCGAAAGGTGGACCCTCCGATCCGGGGCGGAACGGGTCCGGGGCGGGTCGCCGGCACGCATTGACGATAGCGGCCGCGCCGCCCCATGATGGAGGCATGTCCGCCGGTGAGCTGCTTGTCCAGCGCCTGCACGTCGATCTCCGACAGCAGGCGAGCGCGCTCTGTCGTAGCTAGCGCCACGCGGGGCCCGCAGCCCCGCGCCACGGTCGTACCCCGTGGCCCGACCCTCGCAGACACCGGACGCTCATCTTCTCCCAGTTCTGGGTCCCGGACCGTGCATCGGTCCGAGGGAGCACCCCTGCCAGACCCGACACACCCCGCCTTGGACGACGAGGTCCGCGCACCGTGTCGGTAAGGGGAACGACGGTCCTCTCCGGTGTCACCGAACCGCAGTCCCCACTGTCGGGGAACCAGGTCCCGATCACCGCCCCGACGGTCCCTCCGGTCGATCCCGGCTCGCTCTGACCGAACCCAGGAGTTCTCGCATGACCCGCTTCACCGTGCTCGTCGCCGCCCCCCGTTCCCGCGCCTCCGTCCGCTCCACCGCCCTGGCGGCCGCCGCCGAGGTCGCCGCCCGCGCCGGCGTCGCCGACGCGCCCGAGGTCATCGACCTCGGCGACCTGGGGCCGGAGCTGCTCGCCGACTCCTCCGCCGCCGTCGACGGCGCCCTGGCCAGGGTGCGCGAGAGCGATGTCCTGCTGGTCGCCTCCCCGCAGGCGCACGGCACCTACACCGGGCTGCTCAAGGTGTTCCTCGACCGCCTGCCCGAGCTGGGGCTGGGCCACACCGTCGCGGTGCCCCTGGCGGTCGTCGACGACCTGCGCAACAGCCGCGGCATCGAGGAGGACCTGCGGATCCTCCTGGCCGACCTGGGCGCCTGGGTCGCCGAGCCCGGCCTGATCCTGTCCGAGGACGAGGCCGACCGCCCCGAGAGCGTCGTGCGGGCCTGGGCCGACGTCGCCGCCCCGGGTCTGCGCCGGGCCGTCTCCGTCGCGGTCTGACGCCCGCCCGCGGCCGGGGCCCGTCCGGGCCCTGGCGCCGCCGTCAGCCCTCGACGAGGGTGGCGGCGCGCTTGCGGCTGGTGTCGGCCTCGGCCCGGGCCACGTTGCCGCGGACCAGCACCACCACGACCAGGGTCAGGGCGAAGCCGCCGATCCGCAGGCCCAGCAGCACCGGGTCGTCGGGCAGGCTCTCGCCGAACAGCAGGGTGCCGGCCACGACCATGAACACGTTCCCGACCACGTTGGACACCGGCGCGGTGATCGAGGCCCGGGAGCGCTGCATGGAGGTCTGGAACAGCACGATCCCCACCGCCCAGCCCAGGGCGTACAGGTAGGGGAACGGGGAGAGGAGCGCGGGGACGACCGCGTTCCACAGGCCGTGGTCGCTGATCAGCCCGCCCAGGCCCTTGCCCTGGAGGCCGGCGCTGCCCTGGGCGAGCCCCGCGGCGGCGCCCATGGCGGCGGCCGACACGTACCGCCCCCGGCCGCCGACGAACGCCATCACGGCGACGCAGGCGATGACGGTGGCCACGCTGACGCCGACCAGCAGGGGGGTGTGCGCGGTGGTGCCGGTCTCGCCGCCGTCGGCGGTGGACAGGCCCAGCAGGCCCAGCGCGACCGGCATCAGGCCCAGGGCGATGTACTCGCCGCGGGTGATGCGCTCGCCCAGGACGAGGGTCATCACGAGCAGGCCGCAGGCCACCCCGGCGGCGAAGGCGGGCTGGACGACCGACACCGGGGCCAGGCCCAGGGAGACGATCAGGCCGACGCTGCCCAGCGCCGCGAACACGCAGCCGAGCACCCAGCGGGGGTTGCCCAGCAGGACGCGGGCCAGGTGCAGGGGGCGGTTGACGGAGATGGACTCCGAGCCGTGCAGGGCCCGCTGCTCCACGGTCAGGCCCACGGTGTAGACCACGGCGGCCAGCAGGGCGACCACGAGTCCGATCACGGATGCGCCTTTCGGATCGGGGAGGGCGGCGGGGTTCGGGAGGGGGTGTCGCGCCGGGTACGGCGTACCGCTAACGTCATGCTCTGCGGCCCTCTCCGCGCGGAAAGGGTGTGCTCGGGTTGACGGCCTCCATATAACCAGTTCTAGTCTGGTGTGGCCAGCTTTGCATTACGCCCGACGCTCCCTGGCAACCGGTCGAGGGCGTGGCGGATGTTGATGTAGAACACGTTCCGATACCGCTGTGGCGGTGGGATTGGGGAACGGTGCGGGAGCCGGGTGGGCCCGACGGGGACGCCTCCGCGTCCTCCTCGGCGGAGGGCGGGGCCGGGCCGAGTGCTGCCCGGGCCACGCCGCGGGAGGCGCTCGCCCGCCGCCGCGACGCCCTGCGCGCCGCGGTCACCGAACGCCTCGCGCACTGGCGCACCCTCACCTGGCAGGACGTCAGCTGGCGCACCCTCACCTGGCGCGGGCTGGCCGCCTGGCGCCACCGCGGCTCCGGCACCTCCCGTTTCGAACCCGGGCCCCTGGGCCTGCTCGGCATCATGCTGGCGGCGATGGCCGTCACCCTGCTGTTCATCCAGGCCGGCTCCCCGGGACTGACCGGGCGGGGCGACGAGGGTTCCGACGGCCCGGTCCCGGTGCCCGGGCCGCCCTCGGGCGAGCTGAGGGTGATGGTCGTCGGGGACTCCCTCACCCAGGGCAGCAGCGGCGACCACACCTGGCGCTACCACCTGTGGCGGCACCTGACCGGGAGCGAGGTGGCGGTCGACTTCGTGGGCCCCTACGACGACCTCTACGACCTGGCCGGCGAGGAGTTCGGCGACGACTCCTACGCCGTGCCCGACTTCGACCGCGACCACGCCGCCCGCTGGGGGTACTCGGCGGGGGACCTCTCCGACGAGGTGTCCCGGCTGGCCGCGGAGTACGAGCCGCACTACCTGCTGCTGCTGTCCGGGCTGGAGGACATCCTGGGCGGCGGCACCGCCGACCACGCCCTGGAGGGGGTCGGGGAGACCATCTCGACGGTGCGGGTGGTCCAGGGGGAGACGCGGTTCGTCGTGGGCGAGCTGCCCCCGGTGGAGGGGACCGCCGACGACGCCCGGGCCAACTCCGAGATCGCCCGCTTCAACATGGGCGTGGTCGCCCTGGCCGAGCAGCTGACCTCGGCCGACTCCCCGGTGGTCGTCGCCCGGGTCGCCGACGGGTACTCGCCCGCGCGGGACAACTGGGACGAGGCGCACCCGAACGCGCGGGGGGAGCTGCGCATCGCCGCGGCGTTCGCCGACGCCCTGGCCGACCCCCTGGGCGTAGGGCCGGCCCACCCGCGGCCGCTGCCCGAGATGGAGGTCGGTCCGCTGACCGCTCCGGAGCCCGGGCACGAGGAGGGCGACGACGGGCTGGTGCTCAGCTGGGAGGCGGTGCCGGGGGCGACCGACTACCGGGTGACCCAGCGCAGGGTGGCCCCCGACCCCGACGGCGAGACGGTGCTGCCGCTGGAGGTCGAGGAGGACGGCGGGAAGTACTCGGCGCTGGTGGAGGGCCTGTTCAGCGGGGCCCGGTACGAGTTCACCGTGATCCCGTTCAAGGGGCGCGACTCCGGCCGGGCCTCCGAGCCCGTCCAGCTGGTGTGGCGCGGGGACCCGCCGCCGGGGCCCGCCTGGATCCGCCTCCAGGACGGGGGCGCCACCCTGGTGTGGGAGCGGGTAGAGGACGCCACCCACTACGAGGTGTGGGTGCGGCCGCTGGAGTGCTCGTTCTCCGACGACCGGCGGGCCCCGGCCGACACGACCGACGGGGTGCGCTCGCCCGACGACGGGCCGGTGGAGCCGCCGCCGGGCGGGGGCGACCCGAGCCCGGGGCCCGTGGACCCGCAGCCGACCCCGACGCCCCGGCCCGACCCCGGGCCGGACCCGGAGCCTCCGGTGGCGCCGCCGGCGCCCGGCGACCCCCGGTGCGAGCGGCGCGACGGCCTGGGCCCCGACGACGGCGAGGGGTGGCGCACGCTGGGCTCGGCCGGCGAGGACCCGCGGTGGGCGGTGACGGTGTCGGGCGACTACGAGATCGTCGTCCGCTCCCACCGCGACTACGTCGAGGGAAGGTTCTCCGACTCGATCCTGACGGCGCGTCCCTAGGGCGCGGTGGTACCGGTGAGGAGGGCGCGGATGTCCCGCTGGCTGCCCTGGGCGGTGGGCCTGGTCGCGGCGGTGCTCGCACTGGGCCCCGCGCTGGGGCCCGGCTACGTGCTGCGCTACGACATGGTGTTCGTGCCCGACCTGTCGCTGCCGACGGTGCTGCGCGGGGCGGACGGGTTCCCCCGGGCGATCCCCAGCGACGCCGTGGTGGCGGCGCTGTCGTGGGTGCTGCCGGGGGACGCGGTGCAGTCGGCGGCGCTGGCTGCGGTCTTCGTGGTGGGCGCCGCGGGCGCGGCCCGGCTGATGCCGTCCCCGGCGGCCGCGGTGGTGGCGGGCGCGGCGTACGTGTGGAACCCGTTCGTGGCCGAGCGCCTGCTGCTGGGCCAGTGGGCGATGCTGCTGGGCTACGCCGGGCTGCCCTGGGTGGTGGGGGCGGCGCGCGGGCCGCTGGCGGGGGTGGTGCGTTCGCTGATCCCTGCGGCGGTGGGCGGGTTCTCCTCGGTGGTGCTCACCGCTCTGACGGCGGGTCCGGTGGCGCTGTGGGGGCGCGGCGGCCTGCGCCGCGGCGGGCTGCTGGCGGGGGCGCTGGTCGTGGTGTCGCTGCCCTGGCTGGTGCCGGCGCTGACGGCGGGGGCGGCGGGCGCGACGACCGACCCGGCCGGGGTGGAGGCGTTCGCGCCGCGGGCCGACACCCCGCTGGGGACGGCGGGGTCGCTGTTCCTGCTGGGCGGGGTGTGGAACGCGCACGCGGTCCCGGCGGGGTACGGGGACCCGGTGGCGGTGGCCCTGCGCCTGGCGCTGTGCCTGGCCGCGGTCGCGGGGTGGGCGTGGTGGCTGTACCGGGACCGCCCGGGGTTCGGCCCGGGGCTGACCGCGGCGGCGGTGCTCGGATTCGGGGTGGCCCTGTTGGGCGCCACCGAGCCGGGGCGGGGCGTGCTCGCGTGGCTGATCGGCCTGTGGCCGGGGTTCGGCCCGCTGCGCGACGGCCAGCTCTATGTGGCGCCCCTGGCGCTGGTGCAGGCCCTGGGTCTGGGGGCGGCGGCCCTGTGGCTCTCCCGGCCCGCTGGGGGGACCGCGGACGGTCCGGGGGACGGCGGGGCCGGCGCGGCGGGCCGGGGCGCCGGGGAGCCCGGTTCTTCGGCGGAGCCCGGGCCCGCGGGCCCGGGCGGGCGGCGGGCGCCGGCGGCCGGCCGGATCGCCGGGGTTGCCGCCGCCGCGGGGCTGGCGGTGCTGCCGGTGGTGGCGCTGCCCGGGCTGCTCTGGGGTGCGCAGGGGGCGCTGGCGCCGGCGGAGTACCCGCGGGACTGGCTCGCGGCGCAGGCGGCGGTGGCCGCCGACGACCGGCCCGGGGCGGTGCTGGTCCTGCCCTGGAGCGCCTACCGGGGGATCGACTGGTCGGGCGGGCCCGCGGTGGTGCTGGACCCGGCGACGAGGCTGTTCGACCGGCGCACCGTCTGGAACGACGACCTGGTGGTGGGCACCCCCGACGGAGGGACCGTGGTGGTGCGCGGGGAGGACGGGCTGGCGCGGGAGGCGGCCGCGGTGCTGGGGCCCGATCCCCGGACCGGGCTGCCGGAGTCCCTGGACGCGGCCGGGCTGGCGGCGCTGGGCGTGCGGTACGTGGCGGTGTCCGCCCCGGTCGATAACCGGTTCTGGTCTGATGTGGACGGGTTCTCGGTGGTGGTCGAGGGGCCTGAGATGACCCTTTTGGAAGTGCTCGCAGGGCCGATCAACACCGAAGAAGCGGACATTTCGGGGTTGGAAGTTACCTGTGGGTTAGTTACAGTTGGGGCAATCATCTGGTCTGTAGCTAGATCAGGTTCTAGTCTCGGGTTCCAGCGCACCGGCGTCGAACGGCGTCCGGGCGCGCGGAAGGAGATCCCCTAGTGATCAAGGTAATCGCCGCCTGCGTGATCGGTGCGGCTCTGGCTGGCGGGTCGGCCTACATGGTCACCAACATCGCCACCGAGTCCACCGCCACCGCGGAACCGGTGAACGAAACCCTCTACAACTACGGCGACCGCTAGGCCGCCCGAGTTCATCGAGGTCCTTCGGGCGCCTCGCCCCCAGCGGGGCGCCCATCCGTCCCCCCGTCCCGGCGGTCCTCTGCCCCGACCGCCCCATCCCCACAGACGTCCGGTCGATGGGCCTGTTCGGTGTGCCCACCGCTCTTCCCGCGCACCCTCGCCCTCCGTGTTCGCTCCACCCCGGAGGGTGTCGGGCGCGCCGGGTCCCGGACACCCCGCGGAAGGAGAGCGCGTGGTCTTCTCGAAGGCCCACCACCGAGGCCTGCCCACGGTCACCGCGAACCCCGCCCCGGTCCCGGCGGCCGCCGAGGAGGACCCCGTCGACCTCGGCCCCCGGCTCGACGGCGTCCGCCTGGTCATGATCAACTGGCGCGACCCCTGGCAGAGCGCGGCCGGCGGCGCCGAGGAGTACGCCTGGCGGATCAGCCGCCACCTGGCCGAACGCGGTGCCATCGTCACCTTCCTCACCAGCCGCGAGCCCCACCAGGCCCGCGTGGAGACCAGGGACGGGATCGTCATCCGCCGCATGGGCGGCCGCTTCACCGTCTACCCGCGCGTGATGGCCTGGCTCGCCCTGTGGCGCCGCGAGTACCAGCTCGCCTTCGACTGCATGAACGGCATCCCCTTCCTGTCCCGCCTCGTGCTGCGCCGCCGCACCAGGGTGGTCAGCATCGTCCACCACGTCCACGACCTCCAGTTCAACGCCTACTTCTCGGCGCCGCTGGCGTGGTTCGGCCGGTTCGTCGAGTCGACCGTCGCCTCGTGGGTCTACCGCGACTGCACCACCGTCACGGTCTCGGAGTCCTCCCGCCGCGCCCTGCGCGAGAAGCTGGGCTGGCGCGCGCCCGTCGAGATCATCCACAACGGGGGCGTGCAGGGCCCCCTCAAGCCCCTGGACGACGCCCCCGACGACATGGGCGACCCGGCGATCGTCAGCCTCGGCCGCCTGGTGGTGCAGAAGCGCGTCTCCCAGGTCGCCGACCTGGCCCGCGCCCTGGAGGGGGAGCACCCCCGGCTGCGGGTCCACATCGTCGGCCGCGGCCCCGAGGGCGAGCACCTGGCCGAGCAGATCTCCCGGGACGGCACGGCCGACCGGGTCCGCCTCCACGGGTTCCTGCCGGAGGAGGACAAGAACAGCGTCCTGGCCTCCAGCCACCTGCACGTCACCGCCTCGGAGTTCGAGGGGTGGGGCCTGACCGTCATCGAGGCGGCGCGCCTGGGCGTGCCCACCGTGGCCTACGATGTGGACGGACTGCGCGATTCGGTCCGAGACGGCGAAACCGGATGGCTGGTGCGCGAGGGCGAGGAACTGGCCGATGTCGTCTCCCGGGCCTTGAAGGAGCTGTCCGACCCCCACCGCAGAGCAGCCGTCCGCCGGGCCTGCCGGGCCTGGGCCGACCGCTTCACCTGGGAGGCCAGCGGCGCGCGGATGACCCGCCTGGTCGCCCGCGAACTCGATCTCCCCGGCGGCGCGGACGCCCCCGACACGACCTCAGGCAGGAAAGCAGAGAAGTGACTTCGGCGGAATCCACCGCCAGGCGCGAACCGGAGGATTCCAGGACACCGTCCCCCGTCTCCGGGGGAGTGGACGAGAAGCTGCTGCGGCGGCTCAAGGTCCTCGCGGTGTGCCTTCTCCTGGGCGCGCTGGCGGCCAGCATCGACCCCGGCCGGATCGTCAGCGACACCAAGCTGGACCTGACGGTCAACCCCCTGGGGTTCATGGAGCGCGCCCTGCACCTGTGGGACGCCTCCTACTTCGGGCAGATCCAGAACCAGGCCTACGGGTACTTCTTCCCGAACGGGCCGTTCCACCTGCTGCTGGAGTGGCTCGGCATGCCCGAGTGGCTCGTCCAGCGCTCGTGGATGGCGGTGCTGCTGGTGGCCGCGTTCCTGGGCGTGTACAAGGTCGCCGGAGCGCTGGACATCGGCACCGTCAACACCCGCATCCTGGCCGGCGTCGCCTACGCGCTGGCACCCCGGGTGCTGACGCTGCTGTCGTACAACTCCGCCGAGCTGCAGCCGATGCTGCTCATGCCGTGGGTGCTGCTGCCGCTGGTCCTGGGCGCCCGGCGCGGGTACCCGCCGGCCCGGATGGCGCTGCTGTCGGGGGCGGCGTTCCTGCTGTGCGGCGGCACCAACGCCGCCTCCGAGCTGGCCGTCCTCATCGTCCCCGGCCTGTACCTGCTCACCCGCTCCCGCGGCCCGCGCAAGCGGCGGATGATCTTCTGGTGGTCGGTGGCGCTGGTCGCCGCCACGTTCTGGTACGTCGCCCCGCTGCTGCTGATGTCGCGGTACGTGTACTCGTTCATGCCCTACACCGAGGACGCCGCCGTCACCACCGGCATCACCTCGCTGCTCAACGCGCTGCGCGGCACCTCCAACTGGATGGGCTTCCTGCCCGACCAGGGCAACACGGCCCTGCCCTCGGGCGCGGCCCTGTCCCTCACCCCCTGGCTGATCGCGGTCACCGCGCTGGTCGCCGGGCTGGGCCTGGCCGGGCTCGTCAACCGGCGCACCCCCGAGCGCTTCTTCCTGGTCACCACCCTGCTCACCGGCACGGCGATCGTCGTCGCCGGCTACACCGGCGACCTCACCGGGCCGTTCGCCGGGACCATGCGCGAGCTCCTGGACGGCGCGCTGGCCCCCTTCCGCAACGTCCACAAGTTCGACGCGCTCATCCGGCTGCCGGTGGTGCTGGGGCTGGCGCACCTGCCCGTGGTGGTCGCCCGCGACCGGGCCGACCGGCGCGGCGAGTCCGTCTCGGGCCGGGTGCGGCGCACCGTGGCCGCCGTGTGCGCGACCGCGTTCCTGGTCACCCTCGTCCCCATCGCCACCGTCGGCGTGGCCCCGGCGGGCGGGTTCGTCGCCCTCCCCGGGTACTGGCGCGAGGCGGTGGACTGGCTCAACGACCGCTCCGACGAGCGCGGCATGACGATGGCGCTGCCCGGCTCGGGGCGCGGGGAGTACGAGTGGGGCCGCCCCCTGGACGAGCCCCTGCAACCCCTCCTGGAGGGGGCCTGGACCAACCACCAGATCATCCCGTGGGGCTCGGCGGGGGTCTCCCGGCTCACCCACGAGATCGACCAGCGGGTGTCCTCCGGGCGCGGCTCGGCGGGACTCTCCGCCACCCTGGCCCGGATGGGCGTCACCCACCTGCTGGTCCGCAACGACCTCCAGCGCGTGGACAACCACGGCGGCTGGCCGGCCCGCGTCCACCAGGCGCTCGAAGCCTCGCCCGGCATCACGCCGGTGGCCGAGTTCGGGGCGCCCATGGGCTCCCTGGACCACCACTCCGCCTCGCAGTGGTTCGACCAGCCCTACCCGGCGCTGACGATCTACGAGGTGGAGGGCGCCGCCCCGACGGTGGGCGTGGTGCCCGCCGACGAGGCCGTCCGCGTCACCGGCGGCCCCGAGTCACTGCTGTACCTGGCCGAGCAGGGGCTGATCACCGACGACCGGCCGGTGCTGCTGGGCGACGACCCCGGCGCCGAGCAGGTGTCCGCGGAGGACACCATCGTCACCGACACCGCCCGCCGCCGTGAGGTCGTCTACCCCGACGTGCGCCGCAACGTGTCGGCCACCCTCACCGAGGACGAGGAGCTCGAACGCGACGTCCCCGCCCCCGACATCGCCGACCCGGCCTGGGAGGACTACACCGCCCACGCCGAGGACATCGGGATCGCGTCGGTGCGCGCCTCCTCCTCCGAGGCGGGGGCGGGCGCCCGCGCCGCCGACCGCGACCCCGGGCACGGGCCGCAGGCCGCGCTCGACGACGACCTCACCACCTCGTGGCGGTCCAGCGCGTTCACCGGCGCCCTGGGCGAGTGGATCGAGGTCGAGTTCGAGGAGCCCCAGGACCTCACCGGCCTGACGGTCGCGTTCGAGCAGTTCGCGAACGACCCGCCGCCCTCCCGGATCAGCGTCGTCACCGACACCGGCGAGGTGGACGTGCCGGTCTCCCAGACCGGCGACCCCCAGGAGGTCATGGTCCCGCCCGGGGCCACCACCACCCTGCGGCTCCGGGTGGAGGAGCTGGCCTGGGAGCCCGAGTACCGGTTCGGCACCCGGGTGGGCGTCACCTCCATCTCCGTGCCCGGCCTGGAGCCCGCCCGCACCCTGCGCGTGCCCGGCCCGGCCGACGCCGGGACCCTGCTGTTCACCGGTTCCACCGGCACCGCACCCGGGTGCATGGAGGGCTCCCACGTGTGGGTGTGCAACAGCGGCCTCCAGGTGCAGGGCGAGGACGCCCGCCGGCTGGACCGCACCTTCGGGTTGTCGGCGGCCGCGGCCGCCGCCCCGCACTCGGTGTCCGGCGAGGTCGTCCTCACCGACCCGCGCGAGGCCGAGAACGCGGCCAACCGCGCCGGGACGTACCCGTACGTCACCGCCTCCTCCACCGCAGTGCAGCACCCGGCGGCGATGGGCCGCGGCGCCCTGGACGACGACGGCAGCACCGTCTGGTACCCCGACCCCGAGGAGAAGCGCCCCTGGCTCGACATCGAGCTGGGCCGGCCGGTCGAGCTGAGCCACCTCACGGTGGACTTCCCGCGCGCCGACAGCGTGCTGCGCCCCATCAAGGTCACGGTCGAGGGCGGCGGCACCGTGCGCGAGGGGTGGCTGGACGGCAGCGGCCGGGTCGACTTCGCGCCGTTCACCGCCGACGCGGTGCGGATCACGTTCGAGCGCCCCGAGGGCCAGGCGCTGGAGATCGGCACCATCGCCCTGCCGGGCGTGGACCCGGTCGACCCGGTCCCCGACGGGGACGCGTCCACCGCCTGCGGCCTGGGCCCCACCCTGCGGGTCAACGGGCAGCGGGTGGAGACGCGGATCAGCGAGGGCACCCTGGCCGACCAGCTCACCGGCCGCCCGCTGCGCTACGAGAGCTGCACCGCCCTGGACCTGGTGGAGGGCGAGAACCGCATCGTCGTCGACCCCGGCAACCGGTACGAGGTCCGCTCCGCAGTGGTGGGCTCGGGGGAGTCGGTGGCCGAGCGCCCCGAGGTCTCCCTGACCGCCCCCGCGACCGTGCACGAGTGGGGTCCGGGGGAGCGCCGCTTCGACGTCGAGGCCGTGGACACCGACTCCTTCCTCGTCGTCAACGAGAACTACAACGAGGGCTGGCAGGCGCGCCTGGAGGGCGGGGAGGTGCTGGAGCCGGTCCGCCTGGAGGGGTGGAAGCAGGGCTGGCTGCTGCCGGCGGGCAGCGCGGGCACCGTGACCCTGACCTACACCCCCGACGCCGCCTACCACCGGGCCCTGATCGCGGGCGGTGTCCTGGCCGCCCTGCTGGTGGTCGCCGCCCTGTGGCCGCGCCGCCTGCTGCCGGGCGGCCGCGCCGGGGCCGCCGGGGCCCTGCGCGGAGCGCGCGCGCTGCCCGCGGCCGGGGCGGCCTGGCCGTCGCGGTGGTTCGTGCTCCCGCTGGGCCTGGCGTACGGGGTCTGGGTCGCCGGGGCGGTCGGCGCCGCCCTGGTCGGCGCCATCCTGCTGTGCATGTGGTGGCTGGGCCGCCGCGCGCCCGCCCGGCTCCGGCACGCCAAGCCGGGGAGCCCGTCCATGGGCGGGCGGCTCCTGCCCCGCCTGGCCGGACCGTGGCCGGTGGCGGTGTCGCTGGGACTGGCGGGCCTGGCGATGGCGGTGGGCACCCACCTGGCGGTCCACATGCCGTTCCACGACATCACCGACGTGGTGGGCCAGCCCTTGCGCGGCTGGGTCGCCCAGCTGCTGTGCCTGCCCGCCCTGGCCCGCCTGGTCCTGGCCCTGGGGCAGCGCCCCGACCCGTCCCGGGCCGACGCCCACCCGCGCGGGACGGGTGGCGCCCGCGGCGCGTCCGGCCCGCCGGGCCCGGGCCGGTCCCCGGACCGGCCCCGGGGCCGATCGTGGAACGGTGACGGCCCCGGCCCCGCCCCGGAGGCCGGCGGCCGGGAGAGCGACCACGAGGAGGCCCGCACATGAGCGCGGACGACACCGCGGGGCGGCGCGCCCTGCCCCGGGGCACGGTCCCGGCGGCGGTCGGCGCCTTCCTGCTGACCCTGGCCGCGATGCTGCCGCTGTACGTGTACGACCGGGTGGCGGTGCTGCCCGCCCAGGGCCGGTTCGAGATGACGATGGTCGCCGACGGCGCCGGGTACCTGGACACGTCCCGGTGGGCGTGGGTGGACGGGGTGCGGATCGTCCGCAACACGTCCGTCAGCGCCCAGGCCCACGGCCCGGACTGGTCGGCCTGGGAGATGTCGGTGGACACCGTCGCCGAGGGCGCGATGATCGACCACTGGAGCCGCCGGGCCATCGTCGACCGGGACACCGGCCGCGCCGTCAACTGCTGCGGCGAGCACGTGAACGGCGACCGGGCGGTCCGCCAGGCAGGGCTGGTGTTCTCCTGGCCCCCCGGGGTGGGGGAGGCCGACCACCCTTTCTACGACGCCGAGGTGCGGGCCGCGCCCGTCATGGAGTTCCAGGGGACCGACGAGGTCGCCGGGCTGACCGTGCGCCGCTACACCCAGGAGATCCCCGCGACCCAGGTGCCCGAGTCGGCCCGCGAGGTCCCCGCGTGGCTGTTCACCCCCGGCGCGGAGGGCACGGTCACCGCCGGCCGCTGGCTGGAGCTCACGCGCACCTACTGGGTGGAGCCGGTGTCCGGCACGGTCGTCAACGCCCACGAGGCGCGGCTGGAGACGCTGCGCCCGCAGAACGCCTCCGGCGAGGCGCACCTGCTCTACGCGGAACTGGGCCTGCGGGAGAACCAGATCGCGGGCCGCGCCGAGCAGGCCCGGGTGCGCTCCCTGCTGCTGCGCTCCCTGGACTCGTGGGCGCCCTGGGCCCTGGGCCCGGCCGGCGGCCTGCTGCTGGTCGCCGGGGGCGCGATCGCCCTGCGCGACCGCTCCCGGGACGCGGGCCGCGACGGCCGCGGGGGCGCGGAGGGGGCGGGAGCGCCCGCGGATTCGGATGTCACGGATGGGAAGCGGGTGCCGTCGGCGTAGGATCGGACGCATGTGCGGTCGTTATGCCCAGTCCAGGAACGTGCAGCAGCTCCGGCTCGACTTCGGCCTCCCGGAGGAGTCCCTGCCCGGCGAGGACGTGGACACCCGCGCCTGGCCGCCGCTGGAGGAGCTGGAGCCGGACTACAACATCTCGCCCGGCCGCCCGGTGTACGCCGTCCTCGGCCCGCCCCCGCAGGGCGGGGAGGAGGCCGAGCCCGGGCCGCGCTCCCTGCACACCCTGCGCTGGGGGCTGATCCCCTCCTGGGCCAAGGACCGCAACATCGGCTACCGGATGATCAACGCGCGCAGCGAGACCGTCGCCGACAAGCCCGCGTTCCGCACGGCGTTCCGGCGCCGCCGCTGCCTGCTGCCCGCCGACGCCTACTACGAGTGGCAGCTCGTCGGCAGGGACGGCACGGTCCAGGCCAGCACCTCGCCCGCCACCGACCCCGACCACAAGAAGCGCAAGGCCAAGGCGGACAAGAAGCCCTACTCCGTCCACTACCCCGGCGGCGGCGAGCCGCTGGCGATGGCCGGGATCTTCGAGCGCTGGCGCGACCCCGAGGCCCCCGAGGAGGACCCGGCGGGCTGGGTGTGGAGCTGCGCCGTCATCACCACCGAGGCCGCCCCCGCGCTCGCGCACATCCACGAGCGGATGCCCGTCATCGTGCCCCGGCAGGACTGGGCGGCGTGGCTGGACCCGGGCACCGGGCCCGACGAGCTGATGCACATCATGGCCGACACCCCGGCGGACCGGCTCGTCGCGGACGAGGTGTCCACCGACGTCAACACCATCAAGAACAACCGCCCCGACCTGCTCACGCCGCTGGCGGCCGGGTCGGGGCCGGAGCCGGACACCCTCTTCTGACCCCCGGGGTCCGCCTCCGGGGCTCTCTGCACCCCTGGACGGGACCGGGGTGTCCCTGTGTACAGTGTCCGGGGCCGCCCGTGAACGCGGGCGCGCCCGGGCACGGTCCGACCGTGCCCCACAACGGGATAACGCAACGCGGGAGCTCGCGCCATGGCGGGCTGAGAGGGCGGCTCAACGGTGTCGCCGACCGCAGAACCTGTTCGGGTAATTCCGACGTAGGGAGGCATGCCATGACGGCTTCGCAGAGCCGTGACACCGGTCCCACCACCGGGGAGCACCGGGTGACCACTGGTCCCATCATGGGATCATCCAAGGTCTACCGGGACATCGAGACCCCCGAGGGCTTCACCCTCCGGATCCCCGGGCGCCGGGTGGGACTCACCGACGGCGGCCATTTCGACCTGTACGACACCTCCGGCCCCTACACCGACGACACCGCACACATCGACGTCCGCGCCGGGCTGCCCGCCCTGCGCGGGGAGTGGATCCGCTCCCGCACCCCCGTCAACGGGGCCGACACCCAGCTCGCCCACGCCAAGGCCGGGACCATCACCCCCGAGATGAGGTTCGTGGCCGAGCGCGAGGGCCTGGACCCCGAGTTCGTCCGTTCCGAGGTGGCGGTGGGCCGGGCGGTCATCCCCGCCAACCGCCGCCACCCCGAGTCCGAGCCGATGGTCATCGGTAAGAACTTCCTGGTCAAGATCAACGCCAACATCGGCAACTCGGCCGTCACCTCCTCGGTGGAGGAGGAGGTCGAGAAGATGGTGTGGGCCACCCGCTGGGGCGCCGACACGATCATGGACCTGTCCACCGGCAAGCGCATCCACGAGACCCGCGAGCGCATCCTGCGCAACTCGCCCGTGCCGGTCGGCACCGTCCCCATCTACCAGGCGCTGGAGAAGGTCGACGGGGACCCGGCCCGGCTGTCCTGGGAGGTCTACCGCGACACGGTGATCGAGCAGTGCGAGCAGGGCGTGGACTACATGACCGTGCACGCGGGCGTCCTGCTGCGGTACGTGCCGCTCACCGCCCGCCGGGTCACCGGCATCGTCTCGCGCGGCGGCTCCATCATGGCCGCCTGGTGCCTGGCCCACCACCGGGAGAGCTTCCTGTACACCCACTTCGAGGAGCTGTGCGAGATCCTCCGGGAGTACGACGTCACGTTCTCGCTCGGCGACGGGCTGCGGCCCGGCTCCATCGCCGACGCCAACGACGAGGCCCAGTTCGCGGAGCTGCGCACCCTGGGCGAGCTCACCCACATCGCCCGCGCCCACGACGTGCAGGTGATGATCGAGGGCCCCGGGCACGTGCCCATGCACAGGATCGCGGAGAACGTGCGGCTGGAGGAGGAGCTGTGCGGTGAGGCGCCGTTCTACACCCTCGGCCCCCTGACCACCGACATCGCGCCGGGCTACGACCACATCACCTCGGCGATCGGCGCCGCCCAGATCGGGTGGTACGGCACCGCGATGCTCTGCTACGTCACCCCCAAGGAGCACCTGGGGCTGCCGGACCGCGACGACGTCAAGACCGGCGTCATCACCTACAAGCTCGCCGCCCACGCCGCCGACCTGGCCAAGGGGCACCCGCGGGCGCAGGAGTGGGACGACGAGCTGTCCAGGGCGCGGTTCGAGTTCCGGTGGAAGGACCAGTTCCACCTGTCGCTGGACCCGGAGACGGCGACGGCGTACCACGACGAGACGCTGCCCGCCGAGCCGGCCAAGACCGCGCACTTCTGCTCCATGTGCGGGCCCAAGTTCTGCTCGATGAAGATCACGCAGGACGTGCGCCGCTACGCGGCGGAGAACGGGCTGGACACGGTCGAGGCCATCCAGCGGGGGATGGCCGACAAGTCCGCCGAGTTCGGGGAGCAGGGCGGGCGGGTGTACCTGCCCCTCACCGAACGGTCCGGGTGACCCCGGGGCCCTGACGGCCCGGACGCGCACCGGGCGTCCCTGAACGGGCCGGCGGCACCGCCGCCGGCCCCCTCCCCGCTCGGCGCGGCCGTGCCGCCGACGGCCCTCGAGGGTCGGAGCCTTCGGTGCTGCGTCCAGGTCCTCGTCGACCGCCGGCCCCGACGGACGGCCCACGCCGCGCTTTCCCGTGGACGCCTCCTCCGGGCCTCTTCCCTTGGGCGCCTCCTCCGGGCCCCCGGAGCCCCCACGGCCCAGGGGAGCGTTCGGGGAGCGGGCGCCAGGGCGTGTTCGGCGGGTCGTTCCGGGTCGCGGCCGCGAGACCGCCTCTCGCCGCGCCGACCCTCCTGTGAGAGATCGCCCCGCGACCGCTCCCGGCATCCGGCGCGAGCGCCGGAACGCTCGGGAGCGTTCGGGGAGCGGGCGCTAGAGGGGCTTGCGGGCCGCGGCGACGAGGTGGACGCCGACGTAGTCGTCGGACTCGGTGGCGCGCAGCTCCATCTCGACCAGCCGGTTCATCGAACGCGGGTCGCGGGCCAGCATCATCTCCACCGTGGACGCCGACAGCACCGTGCGGGGCTTGATCCACTCCAGTTCCAGGCCCGCCTCGGTGAGGGTGTCGGTGAGCTGCTCGGCGGTGAAGCAGCGGGTGATGGACCCGTCGGGCCAGGGCACCAGCAGGACGTCGGCGCTGGGCGCGTGGCTCAGCTCGGGCCAGCAGTCCTGCTCGGCGAGCAGGGCCATGCCCAGCACCACCGAGTCGACGCACAGCAGGACCCGGCCGCCGGGCCGCAGCACCCGGGCGATCTCGGCCACCGACTCCTCGGTGGCCAGCTGCCGGGACAGCACCCGGTTGTCGGCGATCACCCCGTCGAAGCTCTCGGCGGCCAGGAAGCGCGGGAACGCCGCGTCCCCCACGATCTGGCGCAGCCGCCCGCGGCGGGCCGGGCGGGGCACCGCGGCGCGTCCGTTGACCAGGCGCAGCGGCCTGCGCACCGCAGAGTCCGCGGAGGGCAGCAGGGCGACCACGTCGTGTCCCGCGGCGACGGCGCGCGGAGTCCCCTGGTAGTCCGGGCTGGACAGGTCCAGCAGCCGGGAGGGGGCCTCCGGGAGCCAGCGGGCGATCTGCGCCTCGGCGACGGCCCAGTAGAACCGCCAGTAGTCGGAGAGCCGGTCGGGGGTGGCGAACTGGGCCGCCGGTGACCGGGGGCGGTCGGAGGCCGGAGTCGAGGACGGTCGCACGTGCACTCCTCTCCCATCCTTCAAAGGGTCTTACCCGCACTCTGCCATGCCTCACCTCCCCTGACGCGTCCGATCGGCGAAGTTCCGCGAGGAGGGGACCTTCGACCCGTGTCCGGACCGGAATCAGCGGGCGGCGGCCGTTGTTGTGACCGAACACCGCGACCGGGGAGGGCCCCGGTCCCACCGCCACCAGGGATTTTCCGAGGAGGACCGCCAGACCATGCCGATCGCCGGTGCTTGCCTCGAACGCGAGGAGGCGTTGTCCACGCCACGTGGTGCCGATGCGCGGCCCCGTGCCGGGGAACCGTATCTTGGAGGTACGGATTTCCCAGCCGGGACCAGTGCGAGGAGGCCGACGGGCTTGGATCAGGGCCAGGAGACAGCCGAGGAGCGGGAAGAGCGCTTCGAGAGGGATGTGCTTCCCTTTCTCGACCAGCTCTACTCCGCGGCGCTGCGCATGACCCGCAACCCCGCCGACGCGGAGGATCTCGTACAGGAGACCTTCGCCAAGGCGTTCGGTTCGTTCCACCAGTTCAAGGAGGGGACGAATCTCAAGGCGTGGCTGTACCGCATCCTCACCAACACCTTCATCAACTCCTACCGCAAGAAGCAGCGCGAGCCGAAGCAGGCCGGCACCGAGGACGTCGAGGACTGGCAGCTGGCGCAGGCCGCCTCGCACACGGCGGCGGGCCTGAAGTCCGCCGAGGCCGAGGCCCTGGAGCACCTCCCCGACAGCGACGTCAAGCGGGCGCTGCAGGAGCTGCCCGAGGACTTCCGGATCGCGGTCTACCTCGCCGACGTCGAGGGCTTCGCCTACAAGGAGGTGGCCGAGATCATGGGGACGCCGATCGGAACGGTCATGTCCAGGCTGCACCGGGGGCGCCGCCAGCTCCGGTCCCTCCTGGAGGAGTACGCGGTCGACCGCGGCTTCCTCCCCGCGGTGCGCGCCACGGCCGGCGCAGCCGCCTCTGGATCGTCCGCGGGCGGGCGGGGTCAGGACGGGTCGGATCGAGGAGATCGGCGATGAGCGGCCAGGGTCGTCACGGGGACACCCCGTGCAGCGAGGTGCTCGACAAGCTCTACACGTACATCGACGGGGAGCTGGAAGAGAACAACTGCGAGCAGATCAGGCGGCACCTGGACGGGTGCGAGCCCTGCCTGGAGGAGTACGGGCTCGACGAGGCGGTGAAGAAGCTCGTCGCCAAGCACTGCGGGTGCGACCCGGTCCCGCTGGACCTGCGGGACAAGGTCCTGGGCCGGCTCGCCCGGGCCCGGGACGAGCAGGCGGCCCGCGAGGCGGCGGGGCCCGGAACGTTCGCCTGAGCCGCGCACGGACGCGGTTCCCGCACGGACCCGGTTCTTTTTTCGGAAGTCCGGAACACCCCTGGGCGGAAGCTGGAATGCCAGCTTCCGCCTTTTTGGTGTCTTGCGGGTTTTCTGGGATCTTGTCATATGATGCGGCCTTGATGTGGTTTTGCGCTATTTCTTGGGAATGCGTGTTCGGATTCCCCTATGGTGTGGGGGTTTTTGGTCATCGGACTTTCCGGGTGACGCCTTCGTCCTCTCCTGCGACACGCCCGACCCCCTTCGGTCGACCCGGCCTGTGATCGACTCGGAATGATTTTTCCTGCGAGTGCGGGGAGTGCCCGCGTGCGATCACTTTGTGTAGTCGGAGCTGATGGTCTTGCGGGGGGCTGCCAGGCAAGGGGGCTCGGGTTCCGGTCTTCCGCGATCACGGCGCCGAGGGTGATGGTCACTCAGGGTAGTCGTCTGTGATTGCTAATTGAATTAGTAATTCCATACTCCGGAACTTCGCATCCCCTTCGGAGTCCGTGGCGCCGATGGTTCGGGTTGTGGGGAATCCGGGTGCCTTCGGGGCCCGTTAAACTGGACGCCATATCCAACGAATGGGGTAATTTACGCGGCGTGCCCGGGGAAAGGCGGCATGCCGTTCAGGGGAGAGGGGATGACGATGTTCATGGCTCTGCTTCACACCGCCGCCGCGGCGATCTTGGCCGCTTCCTCCTTCACGGGATGGTCCTGGTGGTAGAACAGAACCGGTGAAACCATGACAGTCCGGTCGTCGCTGGTGGGAGGTGAACGAGGGTGCGGGCTCTTCCCGGGGGCGCGCGTGTCTACATCGGGATCATCGTTGTCAGTGCTGTCGCCATCCTGCTCATCGGGCCCTATTCGGGCATAGATCTGCAGACGCTCATCATGGTGGCGCTGCTGTTCGTGGTCGCCGAGTCGATCAGTACGAGTGTCGGGTCGGGCGGCAAGGCGGGGATGTCGCCGAGCTCGGCGGTCTCGCTGGCCGCGGTCGTCCTCGTCGGTCCCGTCGGGGCGGCGCTGGTCGGTTTCGCCTCATGCTTCGCGGTCCGGAGACTGGCCGCGGTCAAACGCGCCTTCAACGGGGCGCAGTTCGCACTGGCGGCGTTCGCGGCCGGACATGTCTACCTGCTGTGCGGCGGCGTGGTGGGAGGACTCGGCGAGGCGGACTTCCCGGCCGTGGTCCTCCCCTACGTCGCCGCGGTCCTGACGCACTCCGCCGTCAACTCGCTACTGGTCGGGATCCTGTTCTGGACGCTCGGCCAGGCGCGCCCGCGCGGGCGCGGCCGCTTCAACTGGCGGCCCCTGGTGGCGGTCGAGCTGTCCTCGATGGGCTACCAGATGCTCGGCCTGGCCATCGCGGCGGTCTGGGACGGCGTGGGGATCGTCGCACCGCTGCTGGTCCTGCTGCCGCTGTTCATCGCCCGCTGGGCGTTCGCGCAGCAGGCCGACGAGGCCAAGGCGCACGAGGCCACCCTGGCCACGCTCTGCCAGGCCGTGGAGACCAAGGACTACTACACGCGCGGCCACTGCATGCGCGTCGCCGAGGGCTCGGCCATGATCGCCCGCGAACTGGGGATGTCGGCCGAACGGGTGCAGAAGATCCGCTACGCGGGGATGCTCCACGACATCGGCAAGCTCGGCGTGCCCACGAAGGTGCTGCAGAAGACCGGCAAGCTCACCGACGAGGAGTACGCCGCCATCAAGCTGCACCCCACCCGCGGCTACGAGATCGTCCGGGAGATCGGCTTTCTGGACGAGGCGCTGGCCGGGATCCGGCACCACCACGAGCGCCTCGACGGCCGCGGCTACCCGATGGGGCTGGTGGGGATGGAGATCCCCGAGTCCGCCCGCATCATCAGCGTCGCCGACGTCTTCGACTGCCTCACCTCCACGCGCTCCTACCGCAAGGCGTGGTCGGTGGAGGACGCCATCGTCGAACTGCGCGCCTGCGCGGGCACCCAGTTCGACCCGCGCATGGTGGAGGCCCTGGTCCGCGCGGTGGAGCGCGAGGGCTGGGAGACGCCCGACATCGCCGAGCCGCCGGGCGGCTGCTACGGCTCGGCCGCGGCGGAGGCCGCCTCCGCGGAGGACGGGGCGGCCGGCGGGACCGGACCGGGCACCGCGCCCGCGGCGCCGGCGGCCGTGCCCGCCGAACAGGGGACGGCGCCCGTCGAGGGCGCGGCCCCCACGACGGCGCTGCCCACGGGCACCGCGACGGGCGGTCGGGACCGGTGATGACACAACGGCAGACGGAGGGGCCGCCCCCCGGGCGGCCGACGGGCCCCGAGGGCGGCGCGCTCGGCCACCGGCGCCGGAGCGGGCCGGTCTGGAGGACCTCCCGCCCGGTGCGGGCCCTGCTGGTGGCGGTGGTGGGCTCGGTCTCGCTGGTCTCCCTGGTGTGGACCTCGGCCACCGGGTTCGTCGAACCCTATGTGGCCCTGTGCTTCTGCCTGGTCATCGCCGTCGGCGAGCTGGTGCGGATCACCCTGCCCGGGCACCGGGAGGTCGCGCCGATCGCCTCGGCGGGGGCGGTCGGGTACGCCTTCCTGCTGAACCTGGGGCAGGGGCCCTCGGACCACTCGCCCCTCCAGGTGGTGGCGGTGGTCGCCTGCGGTGTGGCGGTGGGCGAGCTGCCGCACGTCGCGGTGGGCCGCACCCCGCGGGTGGAGGACGTCGCCCGCCGGGTGCTCTCCGCCGGACTGCTGGCCGTCGGCTTTCGGCCCATCGCCGAGCAGTTGGGGCTGTCGGGGCCCTCGGTGGCGGCGACGCTGCTCATGTTCACCCTGGTACTGACCGTGTGGACGGTGGACGCCCTGCTGGCCGCGGTGCTGCGCGCCGAGCGGCTGCGCACCCGGCTGCGGGTCGCGGCGGGCGACGAGATGCGCGCCCAGTTCGCCTCGGGCATGGCCATCGGCTCCAGCGGTGTGCTCATCGCGCTGTCCTGCACCGTCACCGGCCTGGCCGGGCTGCTGGTGTTCAGTGCCCCGCTGCTGGTGGCCCAGGTGGCCTTCCGCAGGCACGCCGAGGTGCGCCGCACCTACCTGGAGACCGTGCGCGCGCTGTCGCGGGTGACCGAGGTCGGCGGGTACGTGGAGAACGGGCACTCGCGCCGGGTCAGCCACCTGTCGCACCTGGTCGGCTGCGAGCTGGGCCTGGCCGAGGCCGAGCTGCTGGAGCTGGAGTACGCGGCGCTGATGCACGACATCGGCCAGCTGTCGCTGCGCGAGCCCATCGCGGGCGGGGCGACCGTGCTGGCCTCGCCCCGCGAGCAGCGGCGCATCGCCGAACTGGGCGCGGGGATCATCCGGGAGACCGGGGTGCTGGACTCGGTCGCCGAGGTGGTGCGCCGCCAGTGCGAGCCGGTCGCCGGTGACGACGACGAGGGCGTGCCGCCGCTGGGCAGCCGGATCATCAAGGTCGCCAACGCCTTCGACGACCTGGTGGGCGAGAACGGCGACGCCGAGCGCCGGGAGGCGGTGCTGGACCGGCTGCGCATGGACGCGGGCACCGAGTACGACCCGCGGGTGGTGGAGGCCCTGGCCACCGTCCTGGACCGCGGGTAGCCGCGCGGTGCGGGACCCGGGCGCGGTCCGGGTCCCGCACGCCGCGCTCGTACGGAGGGGGCGCGGGGAGGCACCGCGCGGGGAGAGGGGCCGTCGGCCGGGGTGTCAGTCGGTCGGGGGGCGCAGGCGCGTGACGAACTTGTAGCGGTCGCCCCGGTACAGCGAGCGCACCCACTCCACCGGGTGCCCGTCCCGGTCGAAGCTGTGCTGGCAGTGCAGCACCAGCGGCAGGCCCACGTCCACGCCGAGCAGCCGGGCCTCGTTGGGGGTCGCCAGCACGGTCTCGATGGACGCCTCCGCCTCGGCCAGCGAGACGTCGTAGGCGCTCGCCAGCGCCTCGTACAGCGAGGCGTAGCGGTCCAGCTGCCGGCGCAGGCCGGGGAAGCGCCGGGCCGCCAGGTGTGCGGTCTCCACGGCCATCGGCTCGCCGTTGGCCAGCCGGAGCCGCTCGATGCGCAGCACCCGGCCGCCGGAGCGGATCGCCAGCAGCTCGGCGAGCTGGTCGTCGGCGTTGATGTAGCTCACGTCGAGGATGCGGGTGGCCGGGTGCAGGCCGTGCGAGCGCATCTCCTGGGTGTAGCTGGTCAGCTGGAGCACCTGGGCGACCTTGGGCTTGGCCACGAACGTGCCCTTGCCCTGGATGCGCAGCAGCCGCCCCTCCACGACCATCTCGGTGAGGGCCTGGCGCACCGTGGTGCGCGAGGTCCCGAACTGGGTGGCCAGGGCCCGCTCCGGGGGCACCGGGTTGCCCGCCGGCATCGCCTCGATCAGTTCCAGGAGCTGCTTCTTCACCTGGTAGTACTTCGGCACCCGGGGGTTGCCGTCCAGTGTGCCCTGACCGGTCATCACTCTCCTCGTGCGTTCGGCCGCGCCCGAATTGGTGTGGACCACTGGTCGAGCGCGTACCTCTTGAGTATGCACTCCTCCATGGGATGATTTGTGAGTGCCTCACCTCAGTGATCTCATCAGGCGACACACGTCGCTCAAGCAGGCCGATCTCGAATGGATCCACTCCCTCGTCTCCGATTGGCAGCTGCTGGCCGACCTCTCCTTCGCAGACCTGGTGCTGTGGGTGCGGTTGCGCGAGGACGACGGCTGGGTGGCCATCGCGCAGATGCGCCCCACCACCGGTCCCACCGCGTTCCAGGACGATCTGGTGGAGACCGTCCTCTACGACGATATGACGGACGTCACATCGCGTACCGCGCCCCGGGTCG
Source organism: Nocardiopsis sp. MT53 (assembly GCF_019598965.1). Lineage (NCBI taxonomy): Bacteria > Bacillati > Actinomycetota > Actinomycetes > Streptosporangiales > Nocardiopsidaceae > Nocardiopsis > Nocardiopsis sp. MT53. The sequence continues at coordinate 3,475,146 of NZ_CP080599.1, forward strand.
TGGGCCGCAGGGCCCTCATCGACCGCGCCTGGAGCGAGGGCCGTATCTGCCGCGACGGCGACCCGGACTGGTCGGGCGGGGTCCCGGTGCGCGAGGAGACCATTCCGGTGCGGCGGGAGGGCAACCTCATCGCCGTCATCCAGCGCAGTACCAACCTCAGCTCCGCCCGCACCCCCAGCCGCCTGGAGCTCACCTACCTCCAGAGCGCCGGCGACCTGGCGCAGATGATCGCCGAGGGCGTGTTCCCCTTCATCGACCAGGGCCCGCTCATGGTGCGCTCGCCGCGCGTCGGGGACGGCCTGCTGCGCCTGGACCAGAACGGCGAGGTCGTCTACGCCAGCCCCAACGCCCTGTCGGCCTACCGGCGGCTGGGGCTCACCGCCGACCTGGTGGGCGCGCGCCTGGACCGCATCACCCTGGAGCTGGCGGCGCCGGGGGAGGCCCGCGACGAGAACCTCACCTACACGGCGGGCGGCCGGGCGCCCCAGGAGGCGGAGGTGGAGGCGCGCGGGGTCACCGTGCAGCTGCGCGCGATCCCGCTCATCATCGACCGGGTGCGCATCGGCGCCCTGGTGATGGTCCGCGACGTCACCGACCTGCGCCGCCGCGAGCGCGAGCTGATGACCAAGGACGCCACCATCCGCGAGATCCACCACCGGGTCAAGAACAACCTCCAGACGGTGGCGGCCCTGCTGCGGCTCCAGGCGCGGAGGCTCGACGTGCCCGAGGCGCGGGCGGCCCTGGACGAGGCGGTGGGCCGGGTCGGCTCCATCGCGATCGTCCACGAGATGCTGTCGCACACCCCCGACGAGGTCGTGGACTTCGACGACATCGCCGACCGGGTCATCCAGATGGCGGCGGAGGTCTCCTCCACGTCCGCCGGCAGCACCGTGGTGCCGCGCCGGGTGGGCGGGTTCGGCCTGCTCAACGCGCTGGTGGCCACACCGCTGTCGATGGTGCTGGCGGAGCTGGTGCAGAACGCCGTGGAACACGGGCTGGGCCAGGGGCCCGGGTCGATCGAGGTGCGGGTGCTCCGGTTCGAGGGCGGGCCGGGGTACACGGGCGCGGGAAGCCTGGAACTGGCCGTGTCCGACGACGGCGGGGGGCTGCCGGAGGACTTCGACCTGGAGGGCACCACGAGCCTGGGACTGCAGATCGTGCGGACCCTCATCGTGGGGGAGCTCGGGGGGACCCTGGCCATCAGGCCCAAGGAGGGCGGCGGGACCGAGGTGGCGATCACCCTGCCGCTGGACCGGGAGGAGGCGTCACTGCCCTGACCGGCGGGAGCCGTGCCGGGCGGAGGCCGGAAAGGGGCGCGGGCGTCCCCGCTGCGCCGGGCGGGGACCGGGGCCGCCTCCGGCCGTTGGCCGGGGGGCGGTGCGGGCGCCGGGGATCAGCCGCGTACCATCGAACGGTGGGAGATGCCCCGCCGCTTCTTGATCAGGCGGCGCTCGTCCTCGCTGGTCCCTCCCCAGACACCGCCGTCCTGGCCGCTCTCCAGAGCCCAGTTCAGGCAGGCGGAGCTGACGGGACAGCGGTGGCACACGGCCTTGGCCTCTTCGATCTGCATCAGGGCCGGGCCGAAATTGCCGATGGGGAAGAAGAGTTCGGGGTCTTCGTCACGGCAGGCTGCGTCATGGCGCCAGTCCATGCGGTCCACTCCTCATGTCGAGGTCCGGGGGCTTGTGAAGATTTTCACGAACACTGCACGGCGGGCGCCCGATGGATGGGTCCCATCGGTGGAGTCCGGCCCCGGGTTCACCCCGCGGCCACGTGGGAAGCGCCCCAATTAACTCGCCCGTAACTCGCGGCGATATGTCGAGCGTGGCAGGCCCGTCCCCGGCGTGCAAGAGCTCTCGGGGTCAAAGGTCCCGTAAGGGCATGTCGCATGCGTCACAGTGCCGTTGAATGGCGACGGAGCCGACAATTAACAGACGATTCGTAATGCCTTCGGTACGGAATGGAAGTTGACCTCTTCCCGCTCTCCGAGGTACTCGCCGTCGATTTGGAACGCCCGCGGATGGGATGACGTGATCCGCAGAGACTCCTGATCGTGCCAGGTCAGATAGCCGTCGCCGCGGGCGGCGAGCCCTTTGGGGAAGAACATCTGCGAAAGGATCCACCCCGTGAGCGGGTGCCCGGCCTGGGTGAGCGCGAATGCGTCCAGCCCCAGCTCGAAACGGGAGGAGGGCGTGGGCTGGAGCGGCAGCGCACCCGCGTAAGTCCACGGAGTGGTGTTCGTGACGAGGGCGAAATAGACGTCCTTCGCCCCGCCGTCGCCGGTCTGTACCGCCAGTGAGGGATCGCGGATATCGCCGCCGAAGAACAGCTTGACCGCGACCTCCGCGTACAGCGCCGGGGTCGCCTTGCGCCCGTTCGACCTCTCGTGCTCCACCCGCTGGACCACGTCCGCGTCCCAGCCGAACCCGGCGCAGAAGGTGAAGTAGCGGTCGTCCCGGTCGCTGGTGATCCGCCCCAGGTTGATCTCGCGCTCCCGGCCCGCCCGCAGCGCCTCCAGGATCGCCCCCGTGGCCTCCACGGGGTCGCCGGACACCCCCAGCGCGCGGATGAAGACGTTGGCGCTGCCGCCGGGGATCACCGCGTAGCGCGGCCGCTTCAGCTCCGGGGGAGTGGCCAGCAGGCCGTTGACGACCTCGTTGACGGTGCCGTCCCCGCCCAGGCTCAGCACCAGTTCGTACCCGGCCCCGGCAGCGCCGCGGGCCAGCTCGACCGCGTGGTCGCGGTACTCGGTCTCGGCGACGGTGACGTCCAGCTCCGACGCCAGGGCGCCCAGGATCACCTCGCGGGTCCGCGACGTGGTCGTGGTCGCCTGGGGGTTCACGATGAAAAGGGCGCGCACACGGCCAGTGTAGGGCCATACGGGGCGCGTGCCGCGGTCCGGGAGCGCCGCGCCCGCCGGACGCGCCCCGGACCGCGGGAGGGCGGGGCGGGAGCGGGTCCGGCCGGGGCGGGGATAACCTCGGAGGGTGTCTTCCGAGGTCTCTTCCCGCCCGTTCACCGTCGTCGTCGCAGCAGCGCTGGAGGCGCTCGTCGGGCTGGCCGCCGGCATCGGCGGGCTCTACAGCATGTTCACCGCGGTCACCGGCCGCACCGGCGAGCTGGACAGCGCCCTGCCGCTCACCGTCATCGGGCTGGGGGTGGCGGCGCTGCTGGTCTTCATCGCCCAGGGCCTGTGGCGGCTCAAGGACTGGGCGCGCACGCCGGTCTTCGTCACGCAGCTCTTCCTCGGCGTGGTGGCGTACTACATGTTCACCAGCGGCCAGTACCTGATCGGCGGCGTGCTGGCGGCCGTGGCGGTGGCCGCCTCGGCGGCGGTGCTCTCGCCTCCGACGACCGCGGCCCTCTTCCCCGGCGAATGGGGCGAGAAGAAGGATCGGTGAGCCGCGGCCGTCGGCGCGCGTCAGTCGTCGGTGGTCAGGGCCTGCCGCAGCTGGGCCAGGGTGCGGGCCAGCAGGCGCGACACGTGCATCTGCGAGATGCCGAGCTCCTGGGCGATCTGCGACTGGGTCATGTTCCCGAAGAACCGCAGCAGCAGGATGCGCTTCTCCCGGGGAGGCAGCTGCTCCAGGAGGGGCTTGAGCGACTCCCGGTACTCCACGCCCTCGAGGGACTCGTCCACGATCCCCAGCGAGTCGGCCACCGCGGGCGCGTCCTCGTCGCCGCTGTCCGGCGCGTCCAGCGACACCGTCGAGTAGGCGTTGGCGGACTCCAGGCCCTCCAGCACCTCCTCCTCGGTCATCTGCAGGTGCGCCGCCAGCTCGGCGACCGTCGGCGAGCGCCCCTCGCGCTGCGACAGGTCGCTGACCGCCTTGGTCAGCGAGAGCTTCAGCTCCTGGAGGCGCCGGGGGACCCGGACGGCCCACCCCTTGTCCCGGAAGTGGCGCTTGATCTCACCGACGATGGTGGGCGTGGCGTAGGTGGAGAACTCCACCCCCCGCTCCAGGTCGAACCGGTCGATCGACTTGATCAGCCCGATCGTGGCGACCTGGGTGAGGTCGTCCAGCCATTCCCCCCTGTTGCGGAACCGGCGGGCCAGGTACTCCACCAGTGGCAGGTGGAGCTCCACGAGCTCGTCACGGATCCTGCGCCGTTCCTCCGAATCGGCGTCGAGTTCGTTGAGGCGTTCGAACAGCGCTCTCGCGCGCGCCCGGTCGGGCACCGCGTGCTCGGTCTTCGCGGTCAGAGCGGGCCCCCTTTCGCTCACGCCGGCTCCAAGGTGCCACGGCGTTTGTACAGGACGATGGAGACACGGTCGTCGGGGCCGACCTCGGCGTCGACCTCCCCGGCCAGGGCGGACAGCACCGTCCAGGCGAAGGTGTCGCGCGCGGGGAGCCGGCCGTCGGCGGTGATCACCGAGACGGAGATGCGCATCCCGTCCGCGGCGAGCTCGAACTCTGTGGTCAGTTCCGTGCCGGGCAGCGCCTGGGAGAGGAGCATGGCGCAGGCCTCGTCGACACCGATCCTCAGGTCCTCGATCTCGTCGAGGGTGAAGTCGAGCCGGGCGGCCAGGCCCGCCGTCGCCGTGCGCAGGACGGACAGGTATGCGCTGTCCGCGGGCATGTTGACGGTGACAGCGTCGCGTACACCGGTGGCGTCGGCCATGGGCACAGCGGTTTCTTCGGTCACGTCCCTCCTTCGGGGGGCGAGGTTGCCGCTTGAATGCAATGTATCTCGTTTCACCCTGCCACTGACGCAGGGAGAACGGACCGTGTCCGCGTGATCGGGTCGAACGCGAGACGATCGGTCGTGATCAGGGGCTCTGGGAGCCCAGAGAGGCCAGGGCTTCGCCGTCCAGGCGGCGGACCGTCCACTCGCTCATGGGGCGCGACCCGAGCGCCTCGTAGAAGCGGATGGACGGCTCGTTCCAGTCGAGCACGGACCACTCCAGACGGGTGTAGCCGCGCTCCACGCAGGTGCGCGCCAGGGTGCGCAGCAGCGCCAGCCCGTGCCCGCCGCCGCGCGCGTGCGGGCGCACGTAGAGGTCCTCCAGGTAGATCCCGTGCCTGCCGGTCCAGGTGGAGTAGTTGAGGAACCACACCGAGAAGCCGACGGTGGCGGGGGTCCCGTCCGGCCCGGGCGCCTCGGCGATGTGCGAGAACACCTTGGGGTCGGGGCCGAAGAGCGCCGTGCGCAGGTCGTCCTCGGTGGCGACCGCGGCGTCCGGCTCCTTCTCGTACTCGGCTAGTTCCCGGATCATCGCGACGATCTCCGGAACGTCGTCGGGCACGGCGGTACGGATCATCGGATCACCTCGGTCGCGGAAGGGGACAGGGCCTCCTCCAGCCTACGCGCACACCGGCGGGTGTCAGGGGCGGTGGGCGACCATCCGCTCGACCGTCCCGAAGAACAGCCGGTCGTGGTGGCCGACCCGGAAGCCCGCCTCGGCGGCCACCTCACGCGGCGCCCGCCGGGGGCTCTCGCGGCGGCGCTCCCACAGCCGCGCGGGGAAGCGCGTGTGGCCGATCCGCTCCGCGGCCAGCAGCCGCCCGCCCGGCACCAGGACCCGGTACATCTCCCGCAGCGCCTCCTCCTGGCCGTCGATGGCGCTCAGGGCGAGCGTGCACACCACGGTCTCGAAGCTCTCGTCGGAGAAGTCCAGCGCGCGGGCGTCCCCCTCGGCGAAGCGGGCGACCAGCCCCAGCTCCTCGGCGCGCTTGCGGGCCGCGGCCAACGCCGCCGAGTCCGGGTCGATCGCGGTCAGGCGCACCTGGGGCGGGTAGTACCGCAGGTTGGCGCCGTCGCCCACACCGATCTCCAGGGTGCGCTCGCGCGCCCCCGCGCACAGGATTTCCCGGGTGCGCCGCAGGGCGGGGCCCTCCCAGGGCACCCCGCGCCCCGTCCACGGCCGCCGTACGCTCATGTCCTCGCCCGCTGTGCTCACCACCCCGACTCTGTGTCCCCCGGGGCCCCGGGTCAAGGGGCGGCGGCGCGTTTCTCCGGGAGAGGGCGCAAAAAAGGGGGCGACCCGCCCCCGGGGAGGGAGCGGGCCGCCCGGAGCGCGGCTCAGAGCACCTTGGACAGGAAGGCCCGGGTGCGCTCGTGCTGCGGGTTCCCCAGCACCTCGGCGGGGGCGCCGGCCTCCACGACCACGCCGTCGTCCATGAACACCAGGGAGTCGCCGACCTCGCGGGCGAACCCCATCTCGTGTGTGACGACCATCATGGTCATGCCGTTCTCGGCCAGGTCCCGCATCACGTCCAGGACCTCGCCGACCAGCTCCGGGTCCAGGGCGCTGGTGGGCTCGTCGAACAGCATCAGCGACGGCTCCATCGCCAGCGCGCGGGCGATCGCCACGCGCTGCTGCTGGCCGCCGGAGAGCTGGTCGGGGTAGGCGGCGGCCTTGTCGGGCAGGCCCACGCGCTCCAGCAGCTCCATGGCCTTGGCCGTGGCCTGGGCCTTGGGCACGCGCTTGACCTGCACCGGCGCCTCGATGATGTTGCCCAGCACGCTCAGGTGGGGGAACAGGTTGAAGCGCTGGAACACCATGCCGATGTCGCTGCGCTGGGCGGCGACCTCGGTCTCGCGCAGCTCGTAGAGCCTTCCGCGCTTCTGCCGGTAGCCCATCAGCTCGCCGTTGACCCACAGGCGTCCGGCGGTGAGCTTCTCCAAGTGGTTGACGCACCGCAGGAAGGTCGACTTGCCCGACCCCGAGGGGCCGATGATGCACATGACCTCGCCCCGCCGGACCTGGAGGTCGATGCCCTTGAGCACCTCCAGGCGGCCGAAGCTCTTGTGCACGTTCTCGGCGACCACGAGGGCGTCGGAGGGGAGCTCGGCCCCCTCGGCGGTCTCGATGACCGGCTCGTTCTGCTCGCTCATCAGTGCGCCCCTCCGACGATGCGGTTGCGGATGCCGCCGTACTGGCCGGGGTTGAAGCGGCGTTCGATGAAGTACTGGCCGATCATCAGGACGCTGGTGATGGCCAGGTACCACAGGCACGCCGCCACCAGCATCGGGAAGATCTGGTAGGTCCGGGCGCCGATCGCCTGGAGCTGGTAGAACAGCTCGATCGTCACCGGGACGTAGGCCAGCAGCGCGGTGTCCTTGAGCATCGCGATGGTCTCGTTGCCGGTGGGCGGGATGACCACCCGCATCGCCTGCGGCAGGGTGATGCGCCGCAGGACCTTGGCCCGGCTCATGCCCAGCGCCTGGGCGGCCTCGGTCTGGCCCTTGTCGACCGACTGCAGGCCCGCCCGGATGATCTCGGCCATGTAGGCGCCCTCGGAGAGCGACAGCGCCATCAGGCCGGCGACGTAGCCGCTCAGCAGGGTGCGGGTGTCGATCTCGAAGAAGCGGGCGTCGCCTTCGAGGCCGAGCCAGGCCATCCAGTAGTTGTCGAACGGCAGGCCCAGCTCGATGGTCTGGTAGAGGATCGCCAGGTTGCCGAAGAGCACGGCCAGGACCAGGCGGGGCACGCCCCGGAAGAACCAGGTGTAGATCCAGGAGACGGTGCTCAGCACCGGGTTCCCGGACAGCCGCATCACGGCCAGCACGATGCCCAGGGCGATGCCGATGACCATCGACAGGACGGTGGCGCTGATCGTGACCCACACGCCTCGGACCACGGGGTCCGAGAACATGTGCTCCACCATGAACGGCCAGTTGAAGGCGTCGTTCGTGAAGAGCATGTGCACGAACATCGACGCCAGGAGCAGCACGACTCCGGCGGCGACCCACCGTTCGGGGTAGCGGACGGGGACGGCGGTGATGGGTTCGGCCGGTCGGCCCGGAGCCGGGGTCTTGCTCGGCTCCGGGCCGCCCACCGGTGCGGTCGGTGAGGTCAAGGATCGGACTTTCGCTCGGTGACGGACGGGGGAGGGCTTCCCTTACTCCGCGGCGGGGTTCACCTCGGCGGACTCCAGGCCGCCGGCCTCCACGCCCCACTCGCCCAGGACCTGCTCGTAGGTGCCGTCCTCGATCATGGAGTTGAAGGCGGCGGCGATGGCGTCGGCCAGCTCGGTCTCGTCCTTGTGGGTGAGGATGCCGTAGGGGGCGGCGTCGTACTGCTCGCCGATGAACTCCAGGACGCCCTCACCGGTCTGCTCCAGGGCGTACGCCGCGGTGGGCATGTCGGCCAGGGAGGCGTCGTTGACGCCGGACACCACGGTCTCGGTGGCCAGCGGCTGGTTCTCGAACTTCTGGATGGTGATGGGGTCCTCGCCGGCGTCCACGCAGGCCTGGCTGCGGGCCTCGATGTCCTCGTCGTGGGTGGTGTCGGACTGCACCGCGATGCGCATGCCGCAGGCGTTGTCGGGGTCGACGTCCTGCGGGTTGCCCGCCTGGGCGAACCACTGGGTGCCGGAGGAGAAGTAGGACACCATGTTGACCTGCTCCATGCGCTCCGCGGTCACGGTGAAGGAGGAGGAGCCCAGGTCGTAGGTGCCGGTGTCGACACCGATGATGATGGAGTCGAAGGTGGTGGGCTCCCACTGGGCCTCCAGGCCGAGCTTGCCCAGGGCGGCCTCCAGCAGGTCGACGTTGAAGCCCAGGACGGTCTCGCCGTCGGTGTCCAGGAACTCGCCGGGCGGGTAGGACGCCTCCACACCGATCTTCACGGAACCGGCCTCGGCGATGTCGGCGGGGACCAGGGCGGCGAGCTCCTCGTCGACCTCCACGGCGGGCGCCTCCGGCGTCGCGGCCTCCTCCTCGGCCGGCTCGGAGCCGCCGCAAGCGCTGAGGGCGAGGACACCGGCCAGGGCGAGGGCGCCGACGGAGAAGGGCGCGGACAGGGGCTTGTGCAGGGCCATCGTGAATCTCCTTCTGGAGCACGAAGTGCCTGGTCGGAGTCGGGTTCGCGGCCCCTCCACCCGAACCAAAGCGACATACGGTGCGATATGTGGCAAATGTGGATACGTCGGTGCCGTCCCATCGTGCCGACCCTGCGATTTTCCTGCGGTCACCGTTGTGAGAGGATTGCGTAACGGGTCATCCCCGTAGTGAGGCGTACGCGCAGAACTCGCATAGGAGTCAGGCGAAGCACGACCTCTCCGGCGACACCACCGGTCATGGCCGACCGGCGCCGGAGGGGGCTCCCCTAGCACGGCACACCGGCTTCGCGCGCGGTACGCACCGACACCATCCGCCCCGTCATGGCCGACGCGGGCGGCAGTAAGACCTTGAAGGGTTTTCGATGACCAGCGATTCTTCTTCGCGTACCCGGAATCCGAACCTGGACGACGACCCCGCGTTCGCCCTGCACCGCGGCGGCAAGCTCCAGATCACCTCCACCGTCGACGTGCACGACCACGAGGGCCTGTCCCTCGCCTACACCCCGGGCGTCGCCCGCGTCTGCAACGGGATCGCCGACTCCCCCGAGCTGGTGGAGGACTACACCTGGCGGAGCAACCTGGTCGCCGTGGTCACCGACGGCACCGCGGTCCTGGGCCTGGGCGACATCGGCCCCGAGGCGTCCCTGCCCGTCATGGAGGGCAAGTCGCTGCTGTTCAAGCAGTTCGGCGGCGTCGACTCCGTCCCCATCGCCCTGGCCTGCACCGGTGTCGACGAGATCGTCGAGACCGTCGTGCGGATGGCCCCGTCCTTCGGCGGGATCAACCTGGAGGACATCTCCGCCCCCCGCTGCTTCGAGATCGAGAAGCGGCTGCGCGAGCGGCTGGACATCCCCGTCTTCCACGACGACCAGCACGGCACCGCGATCGTCACCGTCGCCGCCCTGCACAACGCCGCCCGCCTGACCGGGCGCACCCTGGGCGACCTGCGCGCGGTGGTCTCGGGCGCGGGCGCAGCCGGGGTCGCCGTCACCAAGATGCTCGTCGACGGCGGCATCGGCGACATCGCCGTGGCCGACTCCAAGGGCATGATCTACGACGGGCGGGAGGGCCTGACCCCCGTCAAGCAGGAGCTGGCCGCGATCAGCAACAAGGCCGGCCTGCGCGGCTCCATCGAGAGCGCCCTGGCCGGCGCCGACGTGTTCATCGGCCTGTCCGCCGGCGAGGTCCCCGAGGCCGTCGTCGCGACCATGGCCCAGGACGCGATCGTGTTCGCGATGGCCAACCCCAACCCGGAGATCCACCCGGACGTCGCCCGCAAGTACGCCGCGGTGGTCGCCACCGGGCGCAGCGACTTCCCCAACCAGATCAACAACGTCCTGGCCTTCCCGGGCGTGTTCAAGGGCGCCTTCGAGGCCCGCGCCACCGACATCACCGAGAACATGAAGCTGGCCGCCGCCACGGCTCTGGCCGGGCTGGTCGGTGACGACCTGTCGGCGGACTACATCATCCCGAGTCCCTTCGACGAGCGGGTGGGCGCGGCGGTCTCGGCCGCCGTCGCCGCCCAGGCCCGCGAGGACGGCGTCGCCCGCCGCTGACCGGACACGGGAAGGGCCCGGAAGGCGCGCCCCCGCGGCGCCCCTCCGGGCCCTTTCCCTTGTGCTCGGTCCGTCGCGGCTACCTGTCGTCGCCGGGGTCGTCGACCACCTGGCTCCAGGGGTCGCCGCCGGAGGGCGGCATGGGCCGCGCGGCCTTGGGCTCCTCGGGCTCCGGGGCCTTCCCGGCACCCTCGGCCTTCGGCTCCCCGGGCCTGTCCGCCTCAGGCTCCCCGGCCCCCGGCTTCTCCGCCTCCGGGCCGGGCGCCTCGGGCTCCCGGGACCCGGACTCCGGCCGCTCGGCGGCGGGAGCCCCGGCCCCGGGCGCCCCGGGACCGTCGGCCTTCCCGGCCTCCGGCTCCGCGGAGTCCTTGCGCGGCGGGCCCCAGGTGCGCGCGTCCCGGCGGATCACCTCGACGGTGTCGTCCAGGATGCGGCGCAGGTCGTGCAGGGCGGCCTCGCCGACCGTGCCCGCCTCCCTGGCCACGTCGCGGACCCGCTCGCTGAAGTCGCGCAGGGCGTGGTCCAGGTCGGGGGTGCGGCCGGAACCGCCCTTGCCCCAGACCGCGCCGAAGGCGCCGAAGCCCTGGGTGAACTTCTCCCACTCGCGCGACCAGCGCTGGCCGTCGTCGCAGGAGTGGTCGGCCTTCGCCTTCTCACCGCTCTGCTTCCGGGAGTCCCGCTCCTCCTCGGCCTTGGGGGCCTCGGCGGTCGGCTCCTCCTGCTTCGGGGCCTCCCCGGCCGCGGACTCCGGCTCGGGAGCCTCCTCGGCGGGGCGGCGGGCGCCGCCCGCGGCGAACTTGAGCTCCTCGCGCAGCGAGCTGATGGTCTCCCGCACGTCCTGCTTGACCGCCCGGGCGATGTCGCGCACCGAGTCGGTGATCTCCCGCTCCAGGTCGTCCAGGTCGCGCTCGCGCGCCCGCAGCTCCTCGCGCCCCTTGTCGGTGAGGCTGTAGACCTTGCGGCCGCCCTCCTCGGTGTGGGTGACCAGCCCCTCCTCCTCCAGCCGCGCCAGCCGCGGGTAGATGGTGCCGGGGGAGGGGGAGTACACGCCCAGGAACCGGTCCCGGAGCAGGCTGATGATCTCGTATCCGTGCCTGGGGCTCTCGTCCAGCAGCTTGAGCAGGTAGAGCCGGAGTCTGCCGTGTCCGAAGAAAGTGCTCATTCATGCCCCCTCGGGGATCGCGGCCGGGGTCTCGGGCGCGCGCCGCAGCAGCGCGGTCCGGTTGGACGCGGAGTTGATGGTGATGGTCGCCGGGTCCACCCCGCTGCCGATGCGCCCGCTCAGAACGGTGCGGGCGCGCCCGCCGCTCCGCTCCAGGCCGAAGTCGGAGTCGACCGCGGAGCTGGCGTTGCGGATCTCCACCGAGGCGGAGGTGTCCGCGGGCACCCGCAGGGCGACCTCGCCGGAGACGGTGTTGATCCGGACCCGGGCGGCCGGGGCCACGTCGGTGTCGGCCAGCACGGAGCCGGAGACGGTCTTGGCGCTCAGGGAGGAGACGCGCCCGCCCGCCACGGCCAGCTGGCCGCTGACGCTGTTGAAGGACAGGCCCCCGGACACGTCACGCAGGGAGGCGTTGCCGGAGACGGTGTTGATGTCGGTCTCGCCGCTCGCCCCGTCCAGGGTCACCTCGCCCGAGGCGGTCTTGAGCCTGGTGCGCGACCCCACGCCGGCGACGACGATCGGCGCGCTCATGGTGGTGACGTCGACCGGGCAGTCCCGGGGGACGCGCAGGTTCACGGTGGCGCTGCGCCGCTGCACCTGCTTGTAGCCGCCCAGCTGGACCGGGCGCAGCCGCTCCAGCAGTCCGGACCCGGTGAGGTCCTCGTAGTGGATGGTGAGGATGCCCGCCTCCTGGACGGCGAGGAGGGGCTCGCCGACGATGTCGGTCACCTCGAAGGTGACCGGGTCGTCGGTGGGAAGAATGTTGACCTGGCCGCCGAGGATCCGTACCCGCAAGGCCACGATGCCGTCGAGGGTCTGGGTCGTCGGCCTGTCGATGGTCCAACGTGCCATCGTGTGCACCCTTTCGCTCGCTCCGATGCCTTCACGATATGTCGCGAGTGCGGCGAACTCAAGATATGTCGCGGATTACCGGGGGTGTCTCCGGGTTCTCCCCGAGGCCCCCCGGGGGCGGCGCCTCCCGGGACGGGGCCGGACAGCGCGAAGGGGGCCCGGGATCTCTCCCGGGCCCCCTTCACAGGTGGTGCGCCCTACTCTTCGTCCTCGTCGTCCAGCCGGGCCAGCCAGGTGGCCAGCCGGTCGACCGGGGTCTCGAACTCGGGGTGGACGTCGGTGAACGTCCGCAGCTGCTCGGCGAGCCAGGCGAGGCTGACCTCCTCCTCACCGCGGCGTTTCTCCAACTCCTCGATTCCGCGATCCGTGTAGTACAACGCGCACGCCCCTGCTAGTCCGCCGGCGGGAAGACCGTGTCCACCAGGGCGCGCTGCTCCGCCTCGTGCCGCTTGGCCGAGCCGGCCGCGGGCGAGGAGGACGCCGGACGCGAGATCCGGGTGAACGGGCGGTCGAGCTGCTCGGAGAAGACCAGCGCGACGAACGGCCACGGGCCCATGTTCGCCGGCTCCTCCTGGACCCACAGGACCTCGCCCGCGTTCGGGTAGGCCTTGAGCTGCTCCCGGATCTCCTCGATCGGCAGCGGGTAGAGCCGCTCCGCCCGGATGATCGCGGTGTGCTTGTCGCCGCTCTTGCGGCGCGCCGCGTCCAGGTCGTAGTAGATCTTGCCCGAGCACAGCACCACGCGGCGCACCTTCTCCGGAGCGATCGAGTCGTCCGTGATGAGCGGCCGGAAGTGCCCCGAGGTGAAGTCGGCGGCGGCGGAGGTCGCGGCCTTCAGGCGCAGCAGCGACTTGGGCGTGAAGACCACCAGCGGACGCTGGATCGGCGACTTCGCCTGCCAGCGCAGCAGGTGGAAGTAGCTCGCCGGGGTCGTCGGCATCGCGACGGTCATGTTCTCCTGCGCGCACTGCTGGAGGAACCGCTCGATCCGGGCCGAGGAGTGGTCCGGGCCCTGGCCCTCGTAGCCGTGCGGCAGCAGCAGGGTGACGCTGGAGCGCTGGCCCCACTTCTGCTCGCCGGAGCTGATGTACTCGTCGATGATGGTCTGCGCGCCGTTGACGAAGTCGCCGAACTGCGCCTCCCACATCACCAGCGCCTCGGGGCGGGTGAGCGAGTAGCCGTACTCGAAGCCCAGCGCCGCGTACTCGCTCAGCAGCGAGTCGTGGACGTGGAACTTCACGGTGCCGTTGTCGAACTGCTTGAGCGGCGTGTACGCCTCGCCGGTCTCGCGGTCCACCAGGCCGGCGTGGCGCTGTCCGAAGGTGCCGCGGCGGCTGTCCTGGCCGATCAGGCGGATCGGGTGCCCGTCCAGCAGCAGCCCGCCGAAGGCGAGCAGCTCACCGGTCGCCCAGTCCACCGCGTCGTTCTCCACCATCGTGGCCCGGCGGGTCAGCTGGGGAGCCAGCCGCGGGTGCGGGGTGAAGCCGTCGGGCATGTTCACCTGGGTGTCGATGACCCGCTTGACGACCTCGTCGCTGATCGCGGTCTCGACGGTGGAGTGGTCCAGGCGGCCCTCGGTGAAGACCTCGGGCTTGACCACGGCACCCGGCTCGATCGGCTTCTTGTCGGCCTCGCGGGTCTCGACGAAGGCCCGCTCCAGCTCGGACTGGTAGTCGCGCAGCGCCGACTCGGCCTCCTCCACCGTGATGTCGCCGCGGCCGATGAGGGCCTCGGTGTACAGCTTGCGGGTGGAGCGCTTGGCGTCGATGACGTTGTACATCAGCGGCTGGGTGAACTCGGGGTTGTCCCCCTCGTTGTGGCCGCGGCGCCGGTAGCAGACGAGGTCGATGACGACGTCCTTGTTGAACGCCTGGCGGTAGGCGAAGGCCAGGTGCGCGACCCGGACCACGGCCTCGGGGTCGTCCCCGTTGACGTGGAAGATCGGCGCCTGCACCATCCGCGCCACGTCGGTGGCGTACACGCTGGAGCGGCTGTCCGACGGCGAGGTGGTGAAGCCCACCTGGTTGTTCACGACGATGTGGACGGTGCCGCCGGTGCGGTACCCGCGCAGCTGGGACAGGTTGAGGGTCTCGGCGACCACGCCCTGCCCGGCGAACGCGGCGTCGCCGTGGATGAGGATCGGCAGCACGGTGAAGCCGTGCGCGCCCTTGTCGAGCACGTCCTGCTTGGCGCGGACGATGCCCTCCAGGACCGGGTCGACGGTCTCCAGGTGCGACGGGTTGGCCGCCAGGGAGATGTCGATCTTCTCGCCCTCGCGGGTCTGGAAGACCCCCTCGGTGCCCAGGTGGTACTTGACGTCGCCGGAGCCGTGCGCGCTGCGCGGGTCGAGGTTGCCCTCGAACTCGCCGAAGATCTGCCCGTAGGACTTGCCGCAGATGTTGGCCAGCACATTGAGGCGGCCGCGGTGGGCCATGCCGATGACGGCCTCGTCCAGACCGGACTTGGCGGCCTTGGAGATCACGCCGTCGAGCAGCGGGATGAGGGACTCGCCGCCCTCCAGGGAGAACCGCTTCTGGCCCACGTACTTGGTCTGCAGGAAGGTCTCGAACGCCTCGGCGCTGTTGAGCCGGTGCAGGATGTGCAGCTGCTCGTCACGGTCGAGCTTCTCGTGCTCGCGCTCGACGTGCGACTGGATCCACTCCCGCTCCTCCGGGCTCTGGATGTGCATGTACTCGATACCCACCGTGCGGCAGTAGGTGTCGCGCAGCACGCCCAGGATGTCGCGCAGCTTCATGACCTGCTTGCCGCCGAAGCCCCCGGTCGGGAACTCGCGGTCCAGGTCCCACAGGGTCAGGCCGTGCTGGAGCACGTCCAGGTCCGGGTGCTTGCGCTGCTCGTGGTCGAGCGGGTTGGTGTCGGCCATGAGGTGGCCGCGCACGCGGTAGGCGTGGATCAGCTCCTGGACCCGGGTGGTCTTGTCGAGCTGGGTGGCCTTGTTGACGTGGATGTCCTGCACCCAGCGCACCGGCTCGTAGGGGATGCGCAGGGAGTTGAAGATCTCGTCGTAGAAGCCGTTCTCGCCCAGCAGCAGCTGGTGGATCCGGCGCAGGAACTCACCCGACTGCGCACCCTGGATGATGCGGTGGTCGTAGGTGGAGGTCAGCGTCATGACCTTGCTGATGCCCAGCTCGGCCAGCGTGTCCGCGGAGGCGCCCTGGAACTCGGCCGGGTACTCCATGGCGCCGACGCCCAGGATGGTGCCCTGGCCCGGCATGAGGCGCGGGACCGAGTGCACGGTGCCGATGCCGCCGGGGTTGGTGAGGCTGATGGTGGTGCCCTGGAAGTCCGGCACGCCCAGCTTGTTGGTGCGGGCCTTGCGGACCAGGTCCTCGTAGCCGCTCCAGAACTCCATGAAGTCCATCTCGTCGGACCTCTTGATGGAGGGCACGACGAGCTGGCGCGAACCGTCCGGCTTCTGCAGGTCGATGGCCAGGCCGAAGTTCACGTGCCTGGGCTTGGCGACACCGGGCTTGCCGTCGATCTCCGTGTAGGAGTGGTTCATCTCCGGCATCGACTCGAGGGCCTTGACCATGGCGTAGCCGATGAGGTGGGTGAAGGAGACCTTCCCACCGCGGCCGCGCCGGAGATGGTTGTTGATGACGATCCGGTTGTCGAAGAGGAGCTTGACCGGTACCGCGCGCACACTGGTCGCGGTCGGCATGGCCAGGCTCGACTCCATGTTGGTGGCGGTGCGCGCCGGTGCGCCGCGCAGCCGCTCCTCGTCGACCCGGAGGGCCTCGTCCGCGCTCGGGGCCGCCGCCTTGGCGGGGGCCGGCGCGGCGGGCTTCTTGGGTGCGGCGGGGGTCGTGGCCTGCGCCTTCGCGGCGGTGGTCCCCCCGCTCTTCGCACCGGCCGACTCCGCGGGCTTGTAGTCCGCGAAGAAGTTCCACCAGGCCTTGTCGACCGAGTTCGGGTCGTTCAAGTACTTCTGATAAAGCTCCTCGACCAACCACTCGTTGGGACCAAAGTCTGTCAGGGGTTGAGACGCCTCAGACGACACGGCGGAGATCGCCCACTTCCGCAGCTCGCTCGTGAATGTGTAGGACGACGGGTGGCTGCCGGCTCGGTCGGCTCAAGGAAGAACGGTGGTCGACCGCGTGGCGGAAGACCGGTCTGACCAGGCCGGCGCTCGTCGGTTACCAGGCTACTTGTACCGGCCTCCCGGCGGGGAACGCGGGCCGTGTTGAAACTAGGAGATAGCTAACATTTTTTCACAATCACGTTGTCGCTACGCGCCGGTAACCAAGCGTAGTGTGCCCGCGCTGCCTGATTTGTAGGCTTTTGAGGGGATTTTCAGATGTGAAACCCTTGGCCGTTATCGGCCGCTCCCAGTGTGTCCTGTACCACTCTCGATATCGAGATTCCGGGGGAACCCGGTACCGGCGGGCCCCGTCGGAGTAGGTGCAAGCGGCCGGGCAGGACGGCCGGGTCCCGCCGCCGACGTTCCCAGCGGGAGCGGTGGGACCCGGGCCCGGCCGTCGCGCGTTTCCCTCGGTGACGGCCCTCCGGGCTCGCGAAACGCCGGTGAACGGCGCCGAACTTGCGCGGATCTGTGCGCTCTTCGGAGTTCTCCCGCGCCGACGCGCCCCGCGTGCCAGGATCGCGATACGCGCACACCGGACACACGGGGGTGGGAGAGGCCCATGAGGGGACTGGGGGAGCTGGAAGCCGCCATCATGGACGCGCTGTGGCGGTCCGAGGAGCCGCTGCCCGTACGGCTCGTCCACGAGACGATGGTCTACGACCGGGACATCGCGTACACGACCGTCATGACGGTCGCGGGCATCCTGTACAACAAGGGCCTGGTCGACCGGGAGAAGCGCGGCCGCGCCTGGGTGTACTGGACGCTGGAGACCCGCGCCGAGTACACCGCGCGGGTCATGGACGAGTTCCTCGGCACCTGCCCGGAGCCCCAGGCCACCCTGCGCAGCCTCGTCGAGCGCTTCAGCGACGAGGAGGTGGCCTCCTTCCACCGGGTGCTCAGCCAGGTCCGCCTCAGCCGGGGCGCCGCCGGCTAGGTCCGTCTGTGCAGGCGGCGCACGTCCGGCACGGCCAGGGCCGCCAGGGAGGCCGCCACCGTCAGCGCGGCCAGCGCCGCCAGGGCCCGCTCCGGCCCCACGGCCGCCGCCACCGGCCCGATCGCCGCCTGCCCGACCGGGATCGCGGCGAACGACCCCAGGGCGTCGTAGGAGTACACCCGGGACAGCCGGTCGGCCGGGACGTTCTCCTGCACCGAGACGTTCCAGGCCACCTCGAACTGCTCCACGGCCACGCCCGCCGCGAACATGGCGGCGACCAGCACCAGGGGCGCCGCCGGCAGGGACAGCGCGTACAGCGGGACCGCCTGGACGGCGACCAGCGCCACCCCGAACGCCAGGGCGCGGCGCGGCAGCCACCGCGCGGCCAGGAACCCGCCCGCCAGCATCCCGGCGCTCTGGGCCGCCACCACCAGCCCCCAGGCCGCCCGGCCGAAGGACGCGTCGGCGATCGCCGGGCCCAGCACCGTCACCGAGGCCGACCAGGCGGCGTTGGTGACCATGAACTGCGCCACCACCACCCACACCCACGGGCGGGCGGTGAACTCGCGCCACCCCTCCACAAGGTCGCGCAGCACGCCCACCCGCCCCGTGCCGGCCTCCGTGCCCGGCGGCCGCAGCAGCACGAACGCCCCGCAGGCCAGCGCGTACAGTCCCGCGTCGGCGGCGATCGACCACCCCGGGCCGACGAACGCCACCAGGGCCCCGCCCAGGGACAGCCCCGCCACCATCGCGCCGTTGCCGGTCAGCCGGACCACCGCGTTGGCCTGGCGCAGCAGCCCGGGCGGCACCGTCTGGGGGACCAGCGCGGCGGACGCGGGCAGGTTCACCGCGGCCGCGGCCCCGTTGAGCACGCTCAGCCCCACCATCAGCGGCGTCGACGCCGTCCCCGTCAGCAGGGCCGCGCCCAGCGCCCCCTGGGACAGGGCGGCCAGGGCGCAGCCGCCGCGCAGCACCAGGGCGCGGGGGAGCCGGTCGGCGATCACCCCGCCGAGCAGCAGCAGGAGCACGTTGGCGACGGACCGCGCGCCCACCACCAGCCCCACCTGGACCAGGGAACCGGTCACGTCCAGCACGGCGAACGCCAGCGCCACGTTCGCGAGCCCGTTGCCCAGGGACATCAGCAGCCGCCCGGCGGCCAGCGCCCGGAACGGGCCGTGCCGCAGCGGCGCCCCCATCCCGGCCGCGCGCCCCGCGTCCTCCGTCGCCGTCACGTCAAAGCCCCGTCCCGTTCCCGGGGCTCCGGGCTCACGACAGGATCCAGCTGCGGCCCTCCGCCGCCAGCTTCTCCACGAGGGTCGCGCTGTCGTGCTCCTTGGCGAACAGGTGCTCGGGGCGGGTGATGGGCACGATCCACAGCCACCGCACCGGGTCGCCCTGGAAGGTCAGCCCCGCGGTGTCCGGCGGGGCGTGCCCGGCGGCGGCCACGAGGGGCGAGGGGTCCTCCAGCAGCAGCACCGCCCCCGCGCCCCGGCGCATCGCCCGGTCCTCGGGGTTGTCCAGCCACTTGACCGTGTGCCCGGTCCCGAACCAGGTCACCGCCCGCCACGGGAAGGCGCCGATCCACCGGAAGATCCGCGCCGCGTGGTGCGCGGGCATGGTGGTGGCCAGCGCCAGCTCCACCCGCGCGTACCTGGAGGTGTCGGCCATGTACCGGTCCAGGGTGGGCATCCGCTGCCCGCACATGCCCACGGTCGACAGGATCGTGAACGGCCGGTCCTCGGAGGGCGGGCGCTCCGACACCCGCAGCAGCGGCGGGTGGCCGTCGGACACGTCCCAGTAGTGGCCGGCCGCGCCCACCGTCCGGTTGAGGTGTCCCAGCACCGTGCGCTGCACGCTGCGCCACGCGCCCGAGGCCCGCCGCCAGTCCCAGTAGGCCTCCGCGTGCACCACCCGCGGCCACAGCTGCCCCTTGACCGGGTCCAGCTCCCAGGCGTAGGCGCTGCGCCCGATCGCCTCGCGGGCGTACCCGGGCAGTCCGCTGTCGGCCTCCGCCCAGCCGGGGATGACCGCGAGCAGGCCCTCCTCGTCGACCAGCGCGACCCCGTCGCCCTCCTCGAACCACACCGCGCGCAGACAGGAGGGGTCGAACCGGGGGCGCCCCTGCGGGTGCTTGGTGTGCCCCTCCGGCATCAGCGGGGCCCGCCCCTCGAAGGAGTCGCCGGGCTCGGCGGCGCGGGGGGCGATCTCGTGGTTGGCCAGCCACACCGGGACGCGGATGCGCCCGCGCGCGTCCAGCAGGTAGGCGGCCGTGGTCCGGGAGTCGCACTCGACGACGACGCGACGGCTCTGGTACGGGCTGACCTCGTCGAGCAGGACCTCGATCCCTGTCACCGGCCCTCCCACATGTGCCGATCCGCCGTCCTTCGCGGGTCCGATCCGACCCGTCCCTGCAATGCGTAGAATCGACGGTAGTGCCCTGACAGGCGGAGCCGTATCCGCAGCCGCGTATAGGTCGTATAACGACCCGAGCCGCTGCCGTCCCGCGCCGGGCCGAGACCATCGACTCCACCCTTACGGACTCTCTATGCCCGCCGAGCTCACCTTCGTCGCACCGCGCCGTGCCAAGCCTCCCCGGCACCTGGCCGACCTCACCCCGCAGGAGCGGGCCGAGGTCGTCGCCGAGCTGGGGGAGAAGCCCTTCCGGGCCAAACAGATCGCCAAGCACTACTTCGGCGGTCTGGAGTCGGACACCTCGGCCATGACCGACCTGCCCGCCTCCTCGCGGGAGAAGCTGGGCGAGGCCCTGCTGCCCCGCCTGCTCACCCCCGTCAAGCACATCACCTGCGACGACGGGATGACCCGCAAGACCCTGTGGAAGGCGTTCGACGGGGTGCTGTTCGAGTCGGTGCTGATGCGCTACCCGGACCGCGTCACCCTGTGCATCTCCTCACAGGCGGGCTGCGGCATGAACTGCCCGTTCTGCGCCACCGGGCAGGCGGGGCTCACCCGCAACCTGTCCACCGGCGAGATCGTGGAGCAGGTGGTGGCCAGCGCCCGCGACCTGGCCCGCGGCCAGGTGGCCGGCGGACCGGGGCGGATCAGCAACATCGTGTTCATGGGCATGGGCGAGCCCATGGCCAACTACAAGCGCGTCCTGGAGACGGTACGCCGGATCACCGACCCGGTGCCCGACGGGCTGGGCATCTCCCAGCGCGGCGTCACCGTGTCCACGGTGGGCCTGGTCCCGGCGATCGACAAGCTCACCGCCGAGAAGATGCAGGTGCGCCTGGCGATCTCGCTGCACGCCCCGGACGACGAGCTGCGCGACGAGCTGGTGCCGATCAACACCCGCTGGAAGGTCGCCGAGGTGCTCGACGCCGCCTGGCGCTACGCCGGGACGACCGGCCGCCGGGTCTCCATCGAGTACGCGCTCATCAAGGACGTCAACGACCAGGCGTGGCGGGCCGACCTGCTCGGCAGGCTGCTCAAGGGCCACCTGGTGCACGTGAACCTGATCCCGCTCAACCCCACCCCGGGGTCCAAGTGGACCGCGTCGCGCCCCGAGGACGAGCGCGAGTTCGTCCGGCGCCTGCAGTCCCACGGCGTCTCGGTGACCGTGCGCGACACCCGCGGCCAGGAGATCGACGGGGCCTGCGGCCAGCTCGCGGCCTCGGAGAGCTGACCCGGGGGTGGTCGAGACCGGACTGGCCTTCGTCATCGCCCTCGCGGCGGGACTGGTCCCGGTCCTCAACATCGAGGTCTACCTGCTGGGCGCCGTGGCCGTGAACGGCGACGGCGCCCTGGTGGCCATGGCGGTCGCCGCCGGCCTGGGGCAGACCCTGGGCAAGCTGCCCTACTACTACGCGGGCAAGGGGACGCTCTCCGCGCCCTGGCTGCGCAGGCGCACCGAGACGCCGGGCAAGTGGACCGAGCGGGCCGCCCGCTGGCGGAGCAGGGCCGAGGAGCGCCCCGCCTGGGGGGTGGGCCTGCTGGCGCTCAGCTCGTTCGCGAGCATCCCGCCGTTCATGGTGGTCTCCGTCCTGGCGGGCGTGGTGCGGATGAACATCGTGCTGTTCTCGGCCGTCACCTTCGCGACCCGCACCGCCCGCTTCCTCATCATCGTCCTGGCCCCCGCCTGGGCGCTGTCCTTCCTCCCCTGACCCCTTCCCGGCCGGGCTCCGGGATCCCTAGGATCGGGTGCGGTACCCCCGATCCGAGAGGCGCCCCATGCTGCCCTCCCTCCTCCTCGGCCTGCTGGCCGGACTCCTGCTCGGCAACGGCCTCCCGCACTTCGTCACGGGGATCACCGGCCGCTCGTACCCCAACGTGTTCGGCGACGGGCCGGTCCCCAACGTCCTCGGCGGCTGGGTGCAGCTCGTCGCGGCGTCCGGCATCGTCTATGCGCTGACCCGGCTGGACGGCGCCCCGTCCCCGCTCGTGCCGCTGGCGTGCGGTGCGGCGGGGGTCCTGGCGGCCGCCCTGTTCCACGCCCGCGGCCTCGCCGCCGGCGCGCGCCGCGCCGCCCCCGGGGACTGAGGCCCCCGGGGGCGGCGACGGTCAGGCGGTCTCCAGGTCGCGGCGGCGGAAGCCCGCCAGCGCCAGGGCCAGGGCGGCCGCGACCGCGGCGGAGGCGATCACGACCGGTGCCGCCTCGAACTCCTCCATCGGCGGCTGCGGCAGCATCCCGAACGCGCTGAGGTCCAGCGCCCAGTCGGGCATCCCCAGCAGGGCGCCGAGCATGGTGGTGAAGACGCTGTACCCCAGCCACAGCCACACCAGCGGCATCAGGCGCGGGGCCGCCCCGACGAACAGCGCGGTGGCCGCGACGAACGCCAGCGCCACCGGCGCCTGCGACAGCGCCGACTCCAGCATCGTGCCGATCCAGGAGGCGTCGTCCGTGGCGCTGAGCGCTCCGATGCCGATGCCGAGCCCGCCCAGGACCACGAGCAGACCCGTGGACAGGACGCCCACCGCCAGGGCGGCGCCGTACCAGCGGATCCGCCCCACCGCCGTGGCCAGGACGAGTTCGGCGCGGCCCGCCGACTCCTCGCTGCGCGCGCGCAGGACCGACAGGATGCCCTGGGCGGCGGCCGCCATGATCACGTAGCCCGACATGACGCCGAGGAAGCCCGCGGTCACGTCCTCGGCGGCGGAGCCGAGCAGGGCCATCAGCTCGGGGTTGGAGTCGAGCATCCCCTCGACCTCGGTGGCCAGCGTGCCGAAGGAGATCGAGAACAGGAAGGTCGCGGCGCTCCAGGCGATGATCGACCCCCGCTGCTGGCGCAGGTGCAGGGCGAGGACGCCGTTGAGCAGCGGGCCCGCCGCGGCCGGACCGGGGCGGGGCGGGACCAGGCCCGCGCCCAGGTCCCGGCGCCCCGCCAGGGCGTAGGCGGCGCCGAACAGGGCCAGGATCGCCAGCGGGTACAGGGCCAGCGGCCACCACCGCAGGTCGTCGAACACCCGGGTCTGCTGCACCCAGGCGAACGGGGAGGCCCAGGAGGAGGGCCCGCCCCCGCGCTCGGCCAGGTCGCCGACCACGCGGGCCATGAAGAGCAGCCCGGTGACGAGGAAGGCCGTCCCGGAGGCGGCCCGCGCGTGCTCGGTGAGCTGGGCGCACACCGCGGTGACGGCGCCGAAGGTGAGGCCGGCCAGCCCCAGCCCCAGCCCGTAGACCAGGGAGTCGACGGCGTCCAGCCCGTAGCCGGCCATGATCGCCCCGGTCAGCCCGCCGATGAGCAGGTTCAGCAGGGCGACGGTGAGCAGCGCCGCCGTCATCTGGGCGCCGCTGCCCAGGACCCCGGCCCGCAGCAGCTCGGCGCGGCCGCTCTCCTCCTCGGCCCGGGTGTGCCGGACCACGTGCAGGATGCTCATGATCGCCATGGCGATGAGCAGGCTCATGGTCAGCTCGTTGACCACCATGGCGCCGAGCGTGTAGTCGTCCAGCCCGAAGCCCGGGCCGCCGAAGAGGATCCCGGTGGGCGTGTCCATGAGCGCCGCCCGGGCCTGGCGCTGGGCTTCGGTGGCGAAGGCCTCGTCCAGGGTGGGGACGGTCAGGCCGACCGTGCCCACCAGGGCGACCACCCACACCGACATCCGGATGCGGTCGCGGCGCAGGATGAACCGGGTCAGGGTCCCGGTCCCGGTGAGGGCGCTCATGCCGCGCTCCCCCTGTCGCCGTTGAGGGCGGCCAGCTCGTCGCCGTAGTGGCGCAGGAACAGCTCCTCCAGGGAGGGCGGGTTGCTCACGAGGGAGCGGACCCCCAGGCCGGTCACCGCCCGCATGACGGTGTCGAGGTGGTCGTTGTCCACGTCCATGGAGATCCGGTCGCCGTCGACCTCCGCGTTGTGCACCCCGGCCAGCCCGGCCAGCGCTGAGGGGTCGCCGGAGACGGTGGCGCGCACGGAGGACCGGGTCAGGTGGCGCAGGTCCTCCAGGGTCCCCGACTCCACGGCCCTGCCCTGGCGGATGATGGTGACGGTGTCGCAGAGCTTCTCGACCTCGGACAGGATGTGGCTGGACAGCAGGACCGTGCGCCCCTGCTCCTTGGCCTCCAGCACGCACCCGGTGAACACCGCCTCCATCAGCGGGTCCAGTCCGGAGGTCGGCTCGTCCAGGATGAGCAGCTCGGCGTCGGAGGCGAGGGCGGCGACCAGGGCGACCTTCTGCCGGTTGCCCTTGGAGTAGGTGCGCGCCTTCTTGGTGGGGTCCAGTTCGAACCGGGCCAGCAGCTCCTCGCGGCGGGCCCGGTGCAGGCCGCCGCGCAGCCGCCCGAGCAGGTCGATGGCCTGGCCGCCGGTCAGGTTGGGCCACAGGGTGACGTCGCCGGGGACGTAGGCCAGCCTCCTGTGCAGGGAGACGGCGTCCTTCCAGGGGTCGCCGCCCAGCATGCGGACGGTGCCGGCGTCGGCCTTGAGCAGGCCGAGCAGGACGCGGATGGTCGTGGACTTGCCGGAGCCGTTGGGGCCGAGGAACCCGGCGACCCTGCCGGCCTCCACGGTGAGGTCCAGGCCGTTGAGGGCCTGGAACCGGCCGAAGTACTTGTCGACGCCGCGCGCGTCGATGACGGGTGAGGACATGGCGGGTGGTCTCTTCTCTCTTCCGACGGGGGTGCCCGGGGGCCTGGTGCGTCAGCGCGCGCCCTCGGGCGGGTCGCAGACGTACAGCAGGTAGGCGTCGAGCATCTGCCGGTCGGTGTAGAGACCTTCGGTGTACAGCTCCAGTACCGGGAGCATGTGCTCCTCCATCCATTCCCGCAGGAACAGTGGGAAGTCGATGTCGTCGGGGTCGGGTCGGGCGGACAGCGCTACGAGGAGGGAGCCCATGGAGCTCTCGGCCAGCCACCGGGCGCGCTTGGCCCGGTCGCGGCTGGGCCGGATCGTCCCGGCGGCCTCGCCCGCGGCGAGGTAGCCCTGGACGTCCTCGACGATGCGCTCGTACAGGGCCAGGCCGGCGGCGCCGCCCTCCTGGAAGGAGCGGACCGCGTAGGCCAGCAGGGGGGCGAACTCCTCGACGTGCGCCACGTACTGGAGGGCGACCGAGGGGTCGGAGGTCACCGACTCCCTCTTGACCTTGTGCACGACCTCGAAGACGTGGTCGTCGCAGGCCCTGCGCAGTCCGTCCTTGGACCCGAAGTGGTGCATGACCAGGCCGGGGGAGACCCCCGCCTTCTCGGCGATGGCCCGGATCGTCACCTTGAAGCCGTGCCTTCCGAAGTATTCGAGGGCGGCGTCGCGGATGCGGGCGCGCGCGGTGAGGTCGGAGGCAGCGGCTGAACTCATGTTCAATAGGTTAAACACGCGTTCAGTCCGCTGGCAAGGGGGTGGCCGTACACTCGTGCCCACCCGCGTCGACGAGGAGGATCCGATGGTGCAGGTCGCTGTCGCCCAGTTCGCCCCCGCCCAGGACAAGGCGGAGAACCTGCGCTCGGTGGGGAGGCTGGCCGCGCGGGCCGCGGCCCTGGGGGCGCGGGTGGTGCTGCTGCCCGAGTACACGATGTTCACCGCGTCCCGCACCGACGGCCGCTACGTCGAGGCGGCCGAGCCCCTGGACGGGCCGTTCGTCGCGGCCGCCGCCGACACCGCCCGCCGGGAGGGCGTCCACCTGGTGCTGGGCGTCAACGAGGAGACCGCCGGGGGCACGCACTTCTCCAACACGCTGGTGGCCCTGTCGCCGCGGGGCGAACGGGTCGCGCTCTACCGCAAGATCCACCTGTACGACGCGTTCGGCGTCAGGGAGTCCGACGTGGTCGCGCCCGGGCCCGTCGAGGAGCCGGAGACCTTCACCGTCGAGGGCGTGACCTTCGGCCTGCAGACCTGCTACGACCTGCGCTTCCCCGAGGTGACCCGGCGGATCGCGGACGCCGGGGCGCACGTGGTGCTGCTGGCCGCCCAGTGGGTGCCCGGACCGCTCAAGGAGGAGCACTGGCGGACGCTGGCGCGCGCCCGGGCGGTGGAGAACACCGTGTACGTCGCCGCCGCCGGGCAGTCCGCGCCCACGGGGGCGGGCAACAGCATGGTGGTCGACCCGATGGGGACGCCGATCGCGGCGCTGGGGGAGCAGGGCTTCGAGGTGGCCGTCGCCGAGGTTTCGGCCTCACGGGTGGACGAGGTCCGTACGACCAACCCCGCGTTGGCGATGCGCCGTTTTGTGGTGGTGCCCCGAGACTGATTCGATGTGATCGGGGGTAGTCCACCTCCTGGATGTCCGACAAATCCGCTGATCGCTCAGATTTCAGGCGGGGTCTTCCCAGGCTTGGTTACTTAGAGCTATGATCTACCTGCACGGAGTGATTTAGATGGGGACGGACCCTTCCAGGTGCCGAGTGCCTCTGATTGAATAAAGAGCCGGTAACTATCGGCCCGCCAGACTGTCCTAAACCACGGGGGGAGCAGGGACATTGCGCGGAACGAGCACGATGTGCGTATCGGATGCGGAGGCCGACGCCGTATCCGACGGATACGTGTACGACCCGGAATCGCTGAGCGCGGAGCAGTGCACGGGGGATGCCTGCGCCGTCTGCCACACGCGATGGCCCCGGCCGCGGACCGCCCTGGGCGTCCTGCCGGACGGGATGCCGGTGTTCGGTTGTGGTGACTGCGCGGAGCTCGTCGGCGCCGGATCGCCGGTCGCCGCCGACACCCGGGTGTTCGCCGCCCGCTGAGCAGAACACGGTCGCGCTCCGGGTCCAAGGGGAGAGAAGGACCCGGAGCGCTCCCGCCGGCGCACCCGCTTCCATGGGGAGGAGGGGAAGTTGAGCGCGCCTTTCCCGGAATGGTCCCGTGATCAGGCCGTCGGCCACGCCCCGTGAGGGGCGGGCGACAACCACGATACTCCGAGTCGCCCGCCGCGACCGTCGGTGGGACGTATCCGTCCGGTATTTCCCTGAACTGCTGACAGTCGGGAATGTCCGTTGTCATTCGCCGACGGGGGACCCGTCAGCCGTTGGTGGGGAACCCGAGGTCCACACCGCCGGACGGGCGCGCGCCCGGGTCGGTCCACCGGGCGGTGACCGCCTTGGTGCGGGTGTAGAAGTGCACCCCCTCGGTGCCGTGCGCGTGCGAGTCGCCGAACAGCGACTGCTTCCACCCGCCGAACGAGTAGTAGGCCATCGGCACCGGGATCGGCACGTTGACGCCGACCATCCCCACCTCGACCTCGTTCTGGAACCGCCGGGCCGCCCCGCCGTCGTTGGTGAAGATCGCCGTCCCGTTGCCGTAGGGGTTGTCGTTGACCAGCTTCACCGCGGAGTCGTAGTCGTCCGCCCGCAGCACGCTCAGGACCGGGCCGAAGATCTCGTCGCGGTAGCAGGACATCTCCGGGCCCACGTGGTCGAGCAGCGTCGGCCCCAGCCAGAACCCGTCCTCCCCGCCGCCCAGGACCGGGTGCACCCGGCCGTCGACGGCCAGCGTCGCGCCCTCGCGCACCCCCGACTCCAGGTAGGAGGCGACCTTGTCGCGGTGCTCGCGGGTGACCAGCGGGCCCATCTCGCTGCGCTCGTCGTCGCCGGGGCCCACCCGCAGCCGGGAGATCCGCTCCTTGATCCGGGCGACCAGCTCGTCGCCCACCGGGTCCACCGCGACCACCGCGGAGATGGCCATGCAGCGTTCCCCGGCCGAGCCGAACCCGGCCGACACCGCCTGGTCGGCGGCCAGGTCCAGGTCGGCGTCGGGCAGCACCACCATGTGGTTCTTGGCCCCGCCCAGCGCCTGCACCCGCTTGCCGTGCTCGGCGGCCGTCCGGTAGATGTACCGGGCGATCGGGGTGGAGCCCACGAAGCTCACCGCCGCCACGTCGGGGTGCTCCAGGAGCGCGTCCACGGCGACCTTGTCGCCCTGGACCACGCTGAACACGCCCTCGGGCAGCCCGGCCTCCTCCCACAGCCCGGCGATGAGCAGCGACGCCGAGGGGTCCTTCTCGCTGGGCTTGAGCACGAACGCGTTGCCGCAGGCGATCGCCACCGGGAACATCCACATCGGCACCATGGCCGGGAAGTTGAACGGGGTGATGCCCGCGACCACGCCCAGCGGCTGGAGGATGGAGTAGGAGTCCACGCCGGTGGACACGTTCTCGGAGTAGCCGCCCTTGAGCAGGTGGGGGATGCCGCAGGCGAAGTCCACGACCTCCAGGCCGCGGGCCACCTCGCCCTGCGCGTCGGAGAACACCTTGCCGTGCTCGGCGCTGATCGCCGCGGCCAGCTCGTCCCTGTTGGCGTTGAGCAGCTCCCGGAACCGGAACAGGATCTGTACCCGCCGCGACAGCGACGTGTCCCGCCAGCCCGGGAACGCCGCCCGGGCCGCGGCCACCGCCGCGTCCACCTCCTCGGGGCCCGCGAAGTCGACGGTGCCGGTGACCGCGCCCGTCGCCGGGTTGTAGATGTCGCCCTGGCGCTCGGCCGGGCCCTGGTAGCGGCGTCCGCCGATCCAGTGGGTGACGTGCTTGCCCATGTCTGGTCTCCTCGGGTCGTGTCAGGCCTGGGCGTCGACCGCGCGGACGGCGTCCAGCAGCAGGTCGCGCCCCTGGGCGGCGTCCTCGGCGGACAGGGTCAGCGGCGGGGCCATGCGCAGCACGTTGCCGTGCACGCCGCCCTTGCCCACCAGCAGGCCCCGCTCGCGGGCGGCCTCCAGCACCCGGCCGGCCAGGGCCGAGGAGGGGCCGCCGGTGCGCGGGTCCGCCATCTCGACGGCGAACATCAGGCCCTTGCCGCGCACGTCCGCCACCGACGCCAGTTCGGTCAGCGGCCGCAGGCCCTCGATGATGAGCGAGCCCTGCCGCAGCGCGTTGCCCTGGAGGTCGTGCTCCAACACGTAGTCCAGGGTGGCCCCGGCGGCCGCCATCGACACCGGGTTCCCGCCGAAGGTGGCCACGCCCAGCGCCGACAGGCCGTCCATGAGGTCGCCGCGCGCCACGACGCCGCCGACGGCGAAGCCGTTGCCCAGGCCCTTGGCGAAGGTCATCATGTCCGGGGTGACCCCGTGGTTCCCGATGCCGAAGAAACTGGTGCCGGTGCGGCCCCAGCCGGTCTGCACCTCGTCGGAGACGAACAGGATCCCGTGCTCGTCCAGCACCTCCTTGTAGGCGGCGTACAGCCCGTCCGGCGGCATGTTGAACCCGCCCACGCCCTGGATCGGCTCGGCGATCAGACAGGCCACGTTCGGTGCGGCGGTATCCAGGACGTCGCGCAGGTCGGCGACGCAGGCCTCGGTGTACTCCTTCTCCGACATGCCGCGGAACACCGGGGAGGCGTGGTCGGTGCCGTGCAGGTAGTGCACGTTGAGCGGGGACAGCGAGGAGTTCTTCCAGCCGCGGTTGCCGGTGACGGCGATGGTGCCGTAGGAGCGCCCGTGGTAGCTGCCGCGCACGGCCAGCACCTCGTCGCTGCCGCGGGCGCAGGTGGCCAGCAGCAGGGCGGTCTCGTTGGCCTCGGTGCCGGAGTTGGTGAAGAACACCTTGGCGTCGGGGATGCCCGACAGGCGGGCGATCTTCTCGGCGAGCTCGACCTGGGAGCGGATCAGGTACAGCGTGGAGGTGTGCACGACGCCCTTGGCGATCTGCCGCTCCACGGCCTCGCGCACCTCGGCCACGTCGTAGCCGAGCATGTTGGTCACGATGCCGGTGAAGAAGTCCAGGTAGGTGCGGCCGTCCGCGTCGGTGACGCGGGAGCCGCTGCCGGACACGATCTCCAGCGGGGACTCGTAGTACAGGGGCAGCCAGGAGGGCATGACCGCGCGGTGGCGCGAGAGAAGTTCGGACATGCCCCCAGTCTCTCCGCGGACCGCCGCCGTGGCCAGAACCACCGTGTTGACAACATGCAGGCCGGATTTACGACCTGTAAGGAGGCCGCATCCCCTGCTCACCGCGGGTTCCGTGCCGCAGGGCCGCGAAAGGGGGTGCACAGTGTCAGGCGGACCCGGTCGGCTTCTGACACTGTGTCCTAGAATGCGAACGTGCTTCCCACCCTTGCCGAGGTCCTGCGCCTCCCCGCGCTCCAGCGCGCCCGCCCCCGCGTCGTGGTCGGCTCCGAGCACCTGGACGTGCCCGTGCGCTGGGTCCACATCGCCGAGGTCACCGACCTGGCGCACCTGCTGCGCGGCGGCGAGCTCGTGCTCAGCACCGGCATCGCCATGCCCGACGACCCCCACGCGCTCAAGCGCTACATCGACGATCTCGCGGCCGTCGGCGTCAGCGGCATCGCCGTCGAGCTGGGCCGCAAGTACCACGCCGAGCTGCCGGGGCCGTTCCTGGACGCCGCCCGCGAGGCCGGGGTCCCGGTGATCCTGCTGGACCGGGAGGCCCGGTTCGTGGAGATCACCGAGGCCGTGCACATCCGGGTCGTCAACGAGCAGCTGGAGGAGCTGCGCGAGTCCGAGAAGCTCCACTCGGTCTTCACCCGACTGTCGGTGGAGGGCGCCGACACCGACCGCATCCTGCACGAGATCACCCAGCTGTCCGGCTGTCCGGTGGTCCTGGAGAACCTCTCCCACCAGGTCCTGGCCTGCGACCTCAACGGCGAGGACCCCGGGACCCTGCTCACCTCCTGGGAGAGCCGCTCGCGAGCCGTGCGGTCGGGCACGCGCACCGTCCACGCCCCGGCCACCGGCTGGCTGGTCACCACGGTCGGCGCGCGCGGGCAGGACTGGGGGCGGCTCATCCTCATCGCCGGGGCCAACCCCACCCCCCGCCAGAGCATGCTCATCGAGCGGGCGGCCACCACGCTGGCGCTGGGCCGGCTGCTCGAACGCCACCAGGAGAGCCTGGAGCGCCAGACCCACCGCACGATCATCGCGGGCATCATCGACCGCGCCTACTCCGACCCCGAGGAGGCCCTGGTGCGGGCCCGGGCCGTGGGCGTCCCCCTCAACAACCGCGAACTGCTGGGCCTGGTGCTGCGCCTGCGGGAGAACGGGACCGGCCTGGCCGCGCAGGCCCGCCTGTCCGACACCGCGGAGGGCGCCGCCCGCGCCTGCCGCGAGCTGCGGCTGCCCGCGCTGGTGGGCTCCCTGGACGACCTGCGGGTCGGCGTCCTGCTGGCGCTGCCGCCCCGGCGGCGCGTCGACGCCACCCTGCACATGCTCGCCGACCGGCTGGCGGTGACCGTCGGCGACGCCGCGGTGCTCGCGGTCGGCTCCACCTCGGACGACATCCGCGAGGTGCGCCGCTCCTTCCTGGAGGCGCGCCAGGTGGGCGACGTGGCGGTCCGCCAGAGCGACCGGCGGCCCTTCTACCGCCTGCCCGACCTGCACCTGCGCGGGCTGCTGCACCTGTTCCGCGACGACGAGCGGCTGCAGACCTACGTGGAGCGCGAGCTGGGCCCGCTGCTGGACCACGACGCCCGGCACGGCTCGGACCTCACCGACATGCTCCGCCACTACCTGGCGGCGGGGCGCAACAAGGCGCTGGCGGCGGGCAACGCGCACCTGTCCCGGCCCGCGTTCTACGATCGGCTGCGCAGGATCTCCAACGTGCTCGACGCCGACCTGGACTCGGTCGAGACCTGCCTGTCCCTGCACGTGGCCCTGCTGTCACTGGATTCGGTGCGCGACGGCCAGCTTTGACCGGCCGGGGTCTTCGTCATTCGAATGACCGTGCAGTAACCTTGGAATCCGTTGTACGGACGCCAGATGTCGATGAAATCCGGCGTTCATACGCACAAAATACGTTGGATTCACGGAGGGCCATGTGAACGGCCAGTCGGACCCCGCCCCCCAGCGCAGGGGCAACGGCATCGTCCTGGACGAGACCGCCAAACGCATCATCGAGGTGCTCCAGGAGGACGGCCGCCGGTCCTACGCCGCCATCGGCAAGGCCGTGGGCCTGTCCGAGGCCGCCGTGCGCCAGCGCGTCCAGCGCCTGCTGGAGTCCGGGGTGGTCCAGGTCGTGGGGGTCACCGACCCCATGATGCTCGGCTTCCACCGCCAGGCCATGATCGGCGTGCGCACCGACGGCGACCTCAACACCGCCGCCGACGTGATCTCCGAGATCCCCGGGGTGGAGTACGTCGTCATCACGGCGGGCTCCTTCGACCTGCTGGTCGAGGTCGTCGCCGAGGACGACGCCCGCCTGCTGGAGATCCTGGCGGCCATGCGCGCCGTCGACTCGGTGGTCTCCACCGAGACCTTCCTGTACCTCAGGCTCCGCAAGCAGACCTACGCCTGGGGCACCCGGTAGGGGGCGATGCCCACCGGGTGCCCCGGGGTGGAGGGGCCGCGGGGTGCGGGCCGGGAAGGCCCGCGGGGCGCGGCTACAGGCGGGCGAACGCCTCGGCCAGGATGTCCAGGCCCTCGTTGAGGAGGTCGTCGCCGATGACCAGCGGCGGCAGCATGCGGATCACGTTGCCGTAGGTGCCCGCGCTCAGCAGGATCAGGCCCTGGGAGTGGCAGTACGACAGGACCTTGCCCAGCGCCTCCGCGTCCGGGGTCTTGTCCTCCTTGACCAGCTCGATCGCGATCATCGCGCCGCGGCCGCGCACGTCGCCGATCACCGGGTGCTCCTCGGCCAGCTTGCGCAGCCGGCCCAGCATCAGGTCGCCGATCTCGCGGGCGCGCCCGACCAGGTCGTCGGACTCGATGGCCTCCAGCGACGCCAGCGCGGCGGCGCAGGCGGTCGGGTTGCCGCCGTAGGTGCCGCCCAGGCCGCCGCCGTGCACGGCGTCCATGAGCTCGGCGCGGCCGGTCACCGCGGCCAGCGGCAGGCCGCCCGCGATGCCCTTGGCGGTCGTGATGAGGTCCGGGACGATGCCCTCGTGCTCGCAGGCGAACATCTGCCCGGTGCGCGCGAAGCCGGTCTGCACCTCGTCGGCGACGAACACGATCCCGTTGGCGCGGCAGAACTCCACCACGGCGGGCAGGAAGCCGGGGGCGGGCTCGATGAAGCCGCCCTCGCCCTGGATCGGCTCGATCACCACGGCGGCGACGTTGTCCGCGCCGATCTGCTTGGTGATCTGGTCGATGACCATGGCGGCGGCCTCGGGGCCGCAGTTCTCCGGGCCGGTGGGCCAGCGGTAGGCGTAGGCCATGGGCATGCGGTGGATCTCGCCCGCGAACGGTCCGAAGCCCTGCTTGTAGGGCATGTTCTTGGCGGTCAGGCCCATGGTGAGGTTGGTGCGGCCGTGGTAGGCGTGGTCGAACACCACGACGGCCTGGCGCCCGGTGGCGCTGCGGGCGATCTTCACCGCGTTCTCGACGGCCTCGGCGCCGGAGTTCAGCAGGATCGAGCGCTTCTCGTGGTCGCCGGGGGTGATCCGGTTGAGGGCCTCGCACACGTCCACGTACGCCTCGTACGGGTTGACCATGAAACACGTGTGCGTGAACCGGCCCAGCTGCTCGGCGGAGCGCTCCACCACGCGCGGGTCGGCGTTGCCGACGTTGGTCACGGCGATGCCCGAGCCGAAGTCGATGAGGGCGTTGCCGTCGACGTCCTCGACGATCCCGCCGCCGGCCCGGGTCACGTAGACGGGCAGCACGCTGCCGACGCCCTTGGCGACGGCCGCGACACGGCGCTCCTGGAGCTCACGGGACTTGGGACCGGGGATCTCGGTGACGACCCGGCGGGACTGGGCGACCTCGGTCACGGCCATGCGTCTGCCTCCTTCAGTGCGACACGGGGTGTGGAACGGGACGGGGCCGCACGGCCCCGACCCGCATGACACTAGGCCGCGTCCGGGCCGGCGGACATGGACACCGTGGATAATCGACGCAGGCCCCTGCGCCAATGCGGCAGAGGCCGCCGAGCACGACGAGTGGAGGCCCGATGCCACCGACCCTGGGCGGACTGGTGCGGACGCCCTCCCTTGGGCTGAGCCCGCTCACCGGCGACGAGGGGCTGGAGCGCACGGTGGGGTGGGTCGCGGTCAGCGAGCTCACCGACCCCACCCCCTACCTGGCCGGGGGCGAACTGCTGCTCACCACCGGCGTCCGCTGGGCCGACTCCCGGCCGGACCTGCGCGAATACGTGCGCAGGCTGGCCCGGCGCGACATCGCCGGTCTCGGGTTCGGCGTGGGCGTGGCCCTGGAGCGGACCCCGGAGGAGCTGCGGGAGGCGGCCGCCGAGTTCGGCGTCGTCCTGTTGGAGGTCGCCCGCCGGACCCCCTTCATCGCCATCGGCAAGGAGGTCTCCCGGGTCCTGGCCAAGGAGGAGTACGAGGGCCTCAGCCGCGCCTTCACCGCCCAGCGCGACCTCACCCGCGCCGCCCTGACCGGGGCCGAGGCCGTCGTCGACCGGCTCGCCCGGGACCTGGGCGCCCGCGTGCTGCTGATGGCGGCCGACGGCTCCCCGCGCCACACGGCCCCCGCCGGGGCGGCCCTGCGCCCGCAGGACCTGGCCGGGGAGCTGGAGCGGCTCAAGACCGCGGGGCCGCGCGCCAGCGTGGCGGTCACGGCGGGCGGCGACCGTATCTGGGCCCAGCCGCTGGCCACCGGCCGCCGGGTCCGCGGGTTCCTGGCCGTGGGCACCGGCGGGCCGCTGGGGCCCGAGCAGCGGACCCTGGTCAACGCCGCCGTCTCCCTGCTGTCCCTGGAACTGGAGCGGGACGCCCACGGCGACATCGCCCGCATGGGCGAGGGGGTGCTCGCCGCCCTCCTCACCGGCGCCCTGGACCCGGCCCACCCCGGCGCCGAGCGGCTGGTCGCGGTGCTCCCTCCCGCCCCGGTGGTGGTCGCCGCCGCGGACGGGGTCCAGGGCGCCCACCCCCCGCACGGCGTCCTCGTCGCCGGACACGAGGGCCGGGCCGTGCTGCTGGCCTCGGCCGACACCCCGGCCGCGGCCCTCGCCGACCTGCTCGACGGTCCCGTCGGGATCAGCGAACCGGCCGACTACACCGGGCTCGCCGTCGCCCTGGCCCAGGCCGAGCGCGCCCGCGAGGCGGCCCGCTCCCGGGGCGGGGAGCCGGTGCGGGCCGCCGAACTGCCCGGCGGCCTGCTGGGCCTGGCCGACACCCCCGCCGGGGTCCGGATGGCCGAGGAACTGCTCGCCCCGCTGCTGGCGGAGCGCTCCGGCGCCGAACTGCTCGCCTCCCTGCGCGCGTACCTGGCGGCCTCCGGGCGCTGGGACGCCGCGGCCGACGCCCTGGGCGTGCACCGGCACACCCTGCGCTACCGGATGCGCCGCATCCGCGACCTGCTTCCGGTCGACCTCGACGACCCCGACGTGCGCGCCGAGCTGTGGATGGCCCTGCGCCTGCACGGCGGCCGCGCCTGAAAGTCGGTACGGGTTCCGGCGTTCGGGGGGCCTCGGCCCGCGTTATCCACGACAATGGGCGTTGACAGCGGTGTGTAATCGAATGATCACCGGATCGACGCCGGGGGCGGACGTGAGATCACTACGGGACGATGAGCAGGAGATCGGCGACCTCGGGACACCGGTCCCCTCCGGGCGGCGGCCGGCGGTCATCCGGATCCGCAGGCAGGGGACGGGCGGGGCGTCCCCGCACTGGAAGCCGCCCGCCGCCGAGGACACCGACCCCCGCGCCCTGCTGGGCTACCTGCGCGCCTGCCTGCGCCGCGAGGCCGTGCACACCCACACGGTCCTGCTGGGCCACCTCGACGGCGACACCTGCGCCTGCCTGCCCGGAGGCGCCGAGACACTGTTCAGCGGCGGCGGCGACCGCGTCCCGGCCGGGGCCGCGGCCGCCCGGGTCGTGCGCCTGGCCGCCCGGCACGGGCAGGCCCTGCGCTACGGCTACCCCCTCGTCATCCTCGGCGAGGGAGCCGACCGGGCCGCCCTGCCCCTGCTCACCGTGGACGTCCAGGCGGTCGAGGACCCCGCGTTCCCCGACGCCCCCCGGATCCGCGCGATCGGCCCGCCCGACGTCAACGCCGCGCTGCTGGAGCGGCTGGGCGCCACCGACCCCGAGGACCTCTTCGAGCTGCGGACCCGGCTGCGCTCCGGCGCCCGCGGCCCCTACCCCGCGGCCGTCGCCGACCTGGCCGTCAAGGTGCGCACCCTGCTCTCCCGCCTGGAGATCGAGCGGGTCGACGACATCGACCCGGCGGCCACCCGGGACGCGCCCCGCGACCCCGTCGACGGCGCCCACAACGTCGCCGTCCTGTTCCGGGCCGGTCCCGGGGCCCGCCCCGGCGACCGGGTGCCCGAACCGGGCACCGTGGAGGCGGTGCTGGCCGACCTCGATCCCACCGAACGGGACGGCATCGACCCCGGGGCCATCGGGGACACCGCCCTCCAGGCCCTGCTGCGGGGGCCCGGCGGCGCCGCCGGGCCGGAACCGGACCCCGCCCGCGGCGCCCGGGCCGAGGACGGGCGCGACCCCGGCGGGCACGGCGCCGACCCCGTCCCGATCAGCGCCTCGCCCCTGGACCAGGCCCGGTACGCCGCGCTGTGCGCGGCCATGGCCGACCGGCTCACCGCCGTGGCGGCCCCGCCCGGCACCGGCGTCCACGACCTCGTCGACGCCGTGGTCCGCACCGCCGTCGGCTCCGGCCTGCGGGTCCTGGTGTGCGGGCGCACCGAGCACGACATCCGCGAGGTCCTGCGCCGGGCCGAGGGCGGCCACCCGGTCATGCGGGTCGGCGGCAAGGAGCACCGGGCCGCCGAGGCGCGCCTCATCGGGCGCCTGCTCGCCGACCACGGCGGTGCCCCTCCCCGCCACGAGGACCCCGCCGCCCACCGCGCCGACCTGGCCCGCCACTGGTCCGTGGTCCGCGCCGTCTGGGACGAGATGGACGGCATGGCCGCGGGCGGGTACGAGCTCGCCCACCTGGCCCTGGAGCGCGAACTGGGCATCGCCGCCGGCTGGGACCCCGACCGGCTGTTCACCCCCGAGCGCGGCGGCCCGGAGTACTGGCTGCCGCGGGCCGAACGCGCCTTCGCCGGCGGCCTGGGCGCCTTCCAGCACCGCTCCGCCATCCGCCGCGAACTGGGCCTGGACACCGACCCCGAGACCCTCGCCCGGCTGTGCGCGACCGCCCGCCTGGAGAGCCGCTGGCGCGCCGCCCTGGACCGGCGCACCCGGCACGCGCCCCTGGGCGAGCTGACGGAGCGGCTGGCCCGGGCCCGGGAGGAGCACCGCCGCGCCGGTGCCGACTGCCTGGCCGCCGCCGTCGAACCCCGGCTGTGGCGGGGCAGACCCGCCCTGGAGAACCGGCTGGAGACCCTCAACTGGCACCACGGCCCGGGCTGGCCCGGTATGGAGGGGCTGATCGAGGTGCTGCCCGCCTGGACGTGCCGCACCGACCAGGTCCGCGCCCTGCCCCCGCGCGCGGGCCTGTTCGACCTGGTCGTGGTGCTGGGCGCGGAGCGGACCCGGGTCTGCGAGCTGCTGCCCGCCCTGCACCGGGCGGCCCGGGCCCTGGTCGTGGGCGACCCGGCGCACCCCGGCCCGGCCAGCGCGCTGGAACCCGACGAGGAGCGCCGCGCCCTGGCCGCCGCCGGGCTCGCCGCCGACCGGCTGGACGAGCGGGGCCTGCGCCACGGGACCGGGTCGGCGCTGCGCGCGGCCGAGCGCGCCGCCGGCGGGATCCTGTGGCTGGACGAGCACTCCGGGGCGCCGCCCCTGCTCGCCGAGACCGCCTCGCGCCACTGCTACGGAGGGCGGGTGTCGGTGTCCACCGCGCCCGACCCGGGCGGCGGCCCGGCCTTCGAATGGCGCGACGTCGCGGGCGTCTGCGAGGCCGCCCCCGGCCTGTCCTACATCAAC
Source organism: Nocardiopsis sp. MT53 (assembly GCF_019598965.1). Classification (NCBI taxonomy): domain Bacteria; kingdom Bacillati; phylum Actinomycetota; class Actinomycetes; order Streptosporangiales; family Nocardiopsidaceae; genus Nocardiopsis; species Nocardiopsis sp. MT53. Next base: position 3,512,651 of record NZ_CP080599.1, read on the forward strand.
CGGGAGGAGGCCTACCGCGCCGCCGTGGTCGTCGACGAGATCGACGAGCACCTGCCGCTCGGGCGCACCATCGCCGTGGTCGCGCCGACCCAGCCCCAGGTGGCGCTGCTGCGCCGCCTGCTGCGGCCGCGGGCCTTCCGCCACCGCGTCGTGGTCGGCGGACCCGACCTGCTCGGCGGCGACCTCGACCGCGCGGACATCACCGTCCTCTCGCCGCTGCTCGCCAGGGGCGCCCCCGCGATCATCGAGCGCCGCGTGCGCCGCATGGGACACCTGTGGGCCGCGGTGCTCACCCGCACCGGGCAGCGGCTCGTGGTCGTCGGCGACCGCTCCCACTGGGAGGCCGGCGACGGCCCGCTCGCCGAACTGGTCGCCGTACCCGAGAACACCCCGGACGGCGCCTGCCGGGCCCTGGTGGACCGGCTCCGGGAGGCGGGCACCCGCGTCGGCGTCCAGCAGACCGTGGAGGGCTGGACCGCCGACCTCGTGGTCCGCTTCGGAGCCCGGCGCCTGCTCATCCTCCTGGACCGCGAACCCGACGGCCGCGGGCTGCGCCGGCTCATGGCCCGCGGCGACGCCCTCAACCGCATCACCGGCGACCCCGTCGTGGTGGTCCCCGCCTGGCGCTGCCTCGCCGACCCCGACCGCCTCGTCCGGGAGATCCTCGAGGCCCGCTGACCCGCACTACCCTGGACGCGGCGGGGACGAGGCCCCGCCGTGCTCAGGGAGGCAAGGGGGATCGGGTGCCCGAGGGCCACACTCTGCACCGGTTGGCGGCGCACTTCGACAAGACCTTCGGCGGCGGCGCCGTGCGGGCCTCCAGCCCCCAGGGCCGCTTCGCCGACGGGGCGGCCCGGATCGACGGCCGGGTCCTGACCACCGGCGAGGCGCACGGCAAGCACCTGTTCCTGGGCTTCGACTCGGGGGAGTGGCTGCGGGTCCACCTGGGCCTGTACGGCGCGTGGACCTTCGGCGACGCCGACGGCGAGCGCCACCTGGGCGCGCCCCGCGCCGCCGGGGCCGGCCGGACCGACCTGGTCCGCGACGCGGACGGGTTCGTCGTGCCGCCCGCGCCGACCGGCACCGTCCGGGCCCGGCTGGTCAACGCCTCCGGCTGGGCCGACCTGCGCGGCCCCTCGGCCTGCGAGGTCGTCACCGAGGAGGAGAAGCTGGCGGTCCAGGAGCGTCTGGGGCCCGACCCGCTGCGCCCCGACGCCGACCCCGAACGCGCCTGGCGTGCGGTCTCCCGCTCCCGGACGAGCATCGCCGCCCTGCTCATGCGGCAGGAGGTCATCGCCGGGATCGGCAACATCTACCGCGCCGAGTCCCTGTTCCGCGCGGGCCTGGACCCGATGACCCCCGGCCGCGACCTCACCCGGCGGCAGTGGGACGCCCTCTGGGACGACCTGGCCGGGCTGCTCCGGGACGGCGTCCGCGACGGCTACATCATCACGACCCGACCCGAGCACCGGCCCGACCCCGGCGCGCTCCCGGTGCCCCGGCCGGACACCCTGTACGTCTGCTACCGCACCGGCGAACCCTGCCGGGTGTGCGGATCCCCGATCGCCTCGGCCGAGCTGGCCGGACGAACGCTCTACTGGTGCCCGGGCTGTCAGCCCGCGTGAGACCCGGTCCCCCTCCCCGGCGAACGCTCACGGAGCGTGCAGTACAATCCCACATCGCCGCTTAACCGGTTCAGGACTCGAGTTCAGGGGGACGTGTGGGGGGTTTGATGCGACGGCCGACCATCATGGACATCGCCAAGGCCGCGGGGGTGTCCAAGGGGGCGGTCTCCTACGCCCTCAACGGCCGGCCCGGGGTCTCCCAGGAGACCCGCGAGCGCATCCTGGCGATCGCCCACGACCTGGGCTGGGCGCCCAGCAGCACGGCGCGCGCCCTGTCGCCCGGCGGCCGGGTGGGCGCGTTCGGGCTGGTCATCGACCGGCCCGCCCGCTTCCTGGGGGTCGAGCCGTTCTTCATGCAGTTGGTCTCGGGCATCGAGGCGGAGCTCGCGGTCGCGGGCACGGACCTGCTGCTCCAGGTCACCGACGACCGGAAGGCGGAGGAGGGCGTCTACCGGCGCTGGTTCGCCGAGCGCCGTGTGGACGGGGTGATCATCGTCGACCTGCGGGTCGACGACCCGAGGATCGCGCTGGTCGACGAGGTGCCGCTGCCCGCGGTCGTCCTGGGCGGGCCCGGCGGGGCGGGCTCCCTGCCGTGCCTGTACACCGACGACGCCTCCTCCGTCCGGGAGGTCGTGCACTACCTGGCCGCCCTGGGGCACCGGCGGGTGGTCCGGGTGGCGGGGCCGGACGACTTCGTGCACACCAGGGACCGGACCCGTGCCTTCGAGGAGGCCGCCGCGGAGGCGGGGCTGCCGGGGGCGGTCACGGTCCACTCCGACTACACGGGGGAGTCGGGCGCCCGCACGACCCGCCGCCTGCTGGCGCGCGCCGACCGGCCCACCGCGCTGGTCTACGACAACGACCTCATGGCGGTGGCCGGCCTGGGCGTGGCCCGCGAGATGGGGGTCGACGTCCCGGGGCAGCTGTCCATCGTGGCCTGGGACGACTCGGTGCTGTGCCAGGTGGTGCACCCCTCCCTGACCGCGGTCGCCCGGGACGTGGTCGCCGCGGGCCGGGAGGTCGCGCGGATGCTCGCCGAGGCGGTCGAGGGCGGCCCCGTGGGCAGCCGCGAGACGGTTCCGGGGGAGCTCCAGCCGCGCGGCAGCACGGGCCCCATGGCGGGCTGAGCGACCGGTGCGCAGGCGTCGGCCGAACGAGCACCTCCGGCATGCCTCCCGAGCCTCATGGGAGCGCTACCAAAACATCATTCACTGTGGAAAACTACGCGCAAGCCGTGCGCTGCGTCACAACGCACACGAGGGGAGAAGCCCGATGGTGAACCGGTTCGACGGTTGTCGGCTGGCTGACTTGCCCACATCTGTGCTGTTACAAGCGAATAACAGCGGAGTGACGCCCATTGACGCCCTTCCCGTCGGCGTGTTGTTGTTAACGTCACTTACCCGGTTCAGCAACGGCCTGTCTCCGCGCCCCTGATTGGGAGCGCTCCCACCTCTTCGGGCCCCGGAGAGGGAAGTTCCCCCCCACGAGCGGCCGACCGGGTGGAAGAAGGAGGAGTCGAGATGAGATCTCTTCGGCTTCCGGCGGCACTCGCGGCACTGACCCTCGCGGTCACGGCCTGCGCGGGTGGCGGCGGCGGAAACGGAGAAGGTTCCGGCGAGTACCCGCGGAACGAGACGCTGTACACCACCGGGACCGCGTGGGGCCCGCCCGCCAACTGGAACCCCTTCATGCAGGGCCAGTACGCGGTCGGCACGGTGGGGCTGGCCTACGAGCCGCTCTTCCTCTTCGACCCGAACACCAGCGAGTACGTCCCCTGGCTGGCCGAGAGCGACAGCTGGCCCGAGGAGAACGTCCACGAGATCGTCCTGCGCGAGGGCATCACCTGGACGGACGGCGAGGCCTTCGACTCCGCCGACGTGGTCTCCACACTGGAGATCGGTCAGTTCGGGTCCGTCCCCTTCAGCAACCTGTGGAACTTCATCGAGAGCGTGGAGGCCGTGGACGCGCAGACCGTCCGCGTCACGTTCAGCGAGAGCCGCCCGCAGGAGTGGATGAACTGGGTTTACTCGCACCCCATCGCCCCCGAGCACATCTGGGGCGAGAAGACCGAAGAGCAGATCATGAGCGACGTGAACGAGGACCCGGTCGGCACCGGTCCCTACGTCTACGAGTCGCACACCGACGAGCGCCTGGTCTGGGAGCGCAACGACGACTGGTGGGGCACCGCGGCGCTCGACTACGAGATGAAGCCCCGCTACATCGTCGACCTCGTCAACGCCTCCAACGACGTCACCCTGGGCATGCTCCAGCAGGGCCAGGTCGACCTGTCGAACAACTTCCTGCCGGGCATCGACCAGATCATCAACGGCAACGAGACCATCACCAGCTTCTACGACGGTCCGCCGTACATGCAGCCCGCCAACACCGCCTGGCTGGTGCCCAACACCACCAAGGAACCGCTGAACGACCCCGCGTTCCGACAGGCGCTGGCCCACTCGATCGACATGCAGCAGATCATCGAGGGCCCGTACTCCAACCTGGTCGAGGCCGCCAACCCCACCGGTCTGCTCCCGCTCTGGGACGACTACATCGATCACGAGCTGGTCGAGGAGGAGGGCTTCTCCTACGACGCCGACGAGGCGGTGGCCATCCTCGAGGACGCGGGCTACCAGGACCAGGACGGCGACGGCTTCGTCGAGACCCCGGACGGCGACCCCATCGCCCTCACCCTGGAGGTCCCGGCCGGCTGGACCGACTGGATGGAGGCGTCCAACGTCATCGCGGCGAACGCCCAGGCCGTCGGCATCAACATCGAGGCGCAGACCCCCGAGTTCGACCTGCTGGTGGACAACCGCAACTCCGGTGAGTTCGACCTGATCATCAACAACGAGCGCCAGGCGAGCAACACCCCCTGGACCTACTACGACTACCTCTTCCAGCTGCCCATCAACGAGCAGCAGACGACGGTCAACTTCGGCCGTTACGAGAACGAGGAGGTGTGGTCCCTGGTCGAGCAGCTCGCCGCCGTCCCCGCGGACGACGTCGAGGCCGCGGCCGAGATCACCTCGCAGATCCAGGAGATCCAGCTGGCCGAGCTCCCGGCCATCCCGCTCTGGTACAACGGCATGTGGTCGCAGGCCAACAACACGTACTGGACGAACTGGCCGAGTGAGGCCGAGGGCGCGCCGAAGAGCGCCGCGACCCTCTGGAACGGCTGGTGGCAGCTCGGCGCCATCACCACCCTGGCCACCATCGAGCCGGCCGGCGAGTAGCCGCACCACGGTCGGCGGGCCGGAGCACCCCTCCTCCCGAGTCCCGCCGACCGCCCGGTCCCGGCCGGGAGCGGCGCGAAAGCCCGACCGGGACCGCCCCGGAGCGGGCGGGACGGCGGAACCCCGCGGGGACCCCCTCGCCCGGGTCCCCCTCCGCCTCCCGCCCCGCCCGGGGCTCCTCGTCCGTCCGCCACCATCACCTGGAGGAACGTGTGTGGCGCTACATCGGCCGTAAGCTCTTCGTCTACCTGCTTACGTTCGTCATCGCGGTCACCATCAACTGGATGATCCCGCGCTTCATGCCGGGCGACCCCGTCCGGAGCATGCTCTCCCGCGCCTCGGTCGGCAACCCCGAGGCCCTGCAGCGCATGAACGATTACTACACGGGGGTCTTCGGCCTCGACACCCCCCTGCACGAGCAGTACCTCGCCTTCTGGGCCGGCCTGCTCCGGGGCGACCTGGGCGTCAGCGTGATGCTGTTCCCCCAGCCCGTCCTGGACATCATCATGAGGTCGGTGCCCTACACCCTGGGACTGCTCCTGCCCGCCATCCTGCTGAGCTGGATCGTCGGCAACCGGATCGGCGCCTTCGCCGCCCGCAAGAAGCTGCTCGACAACACGATCCTGCCCGTGGGGTACATCCTCACCGCCATGCCCTACATGTGGCTGGCCCTGCTGCTCGCCTGGAGCCTGGGCATCGTCGCGGGAGTCCTGCCCACCGCCGGCGGCTACGCCCCGTCGCTGCGCCCGGAGTTCAGCTGGCTGTTCATCTCCAGCCTGATCTCCCACTGGTTCCTGCCGTTCCTGTCCATGTTCATCGTGGCCCTGGGCGGCTGGGCGATCGGCATGCGCAACATGATCATCTACGAGCTGGAGGCGGACTACTCCAACTACCTCCAGGCCCTGGGCGCCCCCACCCGCCTGATCCGCCGCTACGCGTTCCGCAACGCGATGCTGCCGCAGATCACCGGCCTGGCCGTCCAGCTGGGCACGGTCCTGTCCGGCGCCCTGCTCACCGAGATCGTGTTCAACTACCCCGGCCTGGGCACCCTGATCCTCCAGGCGCTGAACAACCGCGACTTCTTCGTGCTCCAGGGCACCTTCCTGTTCGTGGTCGTCGGCGTGCTGATCGCCAACTTCATCATCGACATCGTCTACGTGCTGGTCGACCCGCGCACCCGGGTCCAGATGACGGGAGGCGCGGCGTGAGCGAGATCGCCGGAGCCCCGGGCGCCGCGGATCCCGCGGGCGACCCCCAGCCCACCCCAGAGCGCAAGACCTCCGAGGTCCTGCACTTCGCCGTGCGCAACCCCAAGCTGCTCATCGGCCTGGGCATCGTCCTGAGCCTGCTGCTGCTGGGCATCTTCGGGCCGTTCTTCATCGACCACGACCCCAACGAGTACATAGGCCCCAAGAGCCAGCCGCCGAACGGCGAGTACTGGTTCGGCACGACCAGCTTCGGCCAGGACGTCTGGGCCCAGTTCGTGTACGGCCTGCGCTCGACCTTCCTCATCGGCGCCTTCGGCGGCGGCGTGGCCTTCGTCATCGGCACGGCGGTCGGGTTCGTCGCCGGTTACAAGGGCGGGATCGTCGACGAGATCCTCAACATGCTCACCAACGTCGTGCTGGTGCTGCCCGCCCTGGTCGTCCTCATCGTCATCACGGCCTACCTGGAGGTGCGCGGCGTCTTCATCCAGGGCGTGTTCATCGGCCTGACCTCCTGGCCGTGGGCGGCCCGCGCGGTCCGCTCCCAGGCGCTGTCGCTGTCCACCCGCGACTACGTCGACCTGGCCCGGCTCAGCGGTCGCCGCACCTGGCGGATCATCACCACCGAGATCGCCCCCAACATGAGCTCCTACCTGGTGATGTCCTTCATCCTGCTGTTCGGCGGGGCGATCCTCATCGCCGCGGGCCTGGACTTCATCGGCCTGGGCCCGACCAACGGCGTCTCGCTCGGCCTCATGCTGGAGAGCGCGATGAAGTGGAGCTCCCTCTACCTGGGCATGTGGTGGTGGTTCATCCCGCCGGGCCTCGGGATCACGATGATCGTGGGCTCCCTGTACATCCTGAATGTCGGGCTGGACGAGGTGTTCAACCCCAAGCTGCGGGAGCTGTAGATGACTCTGCGCGTCAACGACCTCAAGGTCTACTACCAGACCCTGCGCGGGGACGTCCACGCCCTGGACGGCGTGACCTTCGATCTGGCCGACGGCGAGATCATGGGTCTGGCCGGCGAGTCCGGGTGCGGCAAGACCACGCTGGGCAAGAGCCTGATCCGCCTCGACTCGCGCATGCGCCACATCGGCGGGACCGTCGAACTGGACGGCAAGGACGTGCCCATCGCCGACGACAGGGCGATGGTGCCCCTGCGGTACCACGAGATCTCGCTCATCCCGCAGTACGCGATGAGCGCGCTCAACCCCACCCGCAAGATCGGGCGGATGATCAACGACCTCCTGCGGGCGCGGGGGGTGCGCCCGGCGGATATCGCCGTCGAGCTCGGACGCCGCCTCGAACTGGTCGGACTCGACACCGACGTCCTGGACCGGTTCCCGATCGAGCTGTCCGGCGGCATGAAGCAGCGCGTCGTCATGGTGATGTCCACGCTGCTCAACCCGTCGCTGCTGATCGCGGACGAGGTCACCTCGGCCCTGGACGTGTCCACCCAGCGCGCCGTCGCCGAGTCCCTGGTGGAGTTCCGGGACCGCGAGTACATCAAGAGCATGGTGTTCGTGACCCACGACATCTCGCTCGTGTACCAGATGGCCGACACGATCATGGTGATGTACGCGGGCCACGTCGTGGAGAAGGCCTCGGCGTCGACCATCGTCAACGCGCCGCGGCACCCGTACACGCAGATGCTCATCTCGGCCCTGCCCGAGGTTGGCACCACCACCGAGCAGGGCCGGCTGGAGGGCATCCCCGGCACCCCGCCCGGGCTGCTGAACCCGCCCACCGGGTGCCGGTTCAAGGACCGCTGCCCGCTGGCGTTCGAGAAGTGCAACGAGCGGCCCCCGCTGGTCGAGATCGAACCCGGCCACTTGGCCGCCTGCTGGAAGACGGGGTGAGGACGTGCTGGAACTCAGCCACGTGCACAAGGTGTACCGGGTCGGGGCGTTCGGCGGAGGGCGGCTGCGCGCCGTCCGCGACGTCAGCCTGAAGGTCGGGTCCGGAGAGGTGGTCTCCCTCATCGGGGAGAGCGGCAGCGGCAAGAGCACCATCGGCAAGATGGTGCTGGGGCTGTTCAAGCCCTCCGCCGGGACGATCTCCTTCGACGGCACCGACATCACGACCATCCGCGGGCACGCCGCCCGCAAGGCCTACTACCGGCGGGTGCAGGGGGTCTTCCAGGACCCGTTCAGCTCCTTCAACCCGATCTTCAAGGCCGACCGGGTGTTCGAGATGATCCGGAGCTCGTACTTCCCCGGGACCTCGGACGCCGACTGGCGGGAGCGGGTGCTCAAGGCGGTCGGCACGGTCCGCCTGGACCCGGAGAACGTCCTGGGCAAGTACCCGCACCAGCTCAGCGGCGGTCAGCTGCAGCGCCTGCTCATCGCGCGGGCCCTGCTGCTGGACGTGGACCTGCTGGTCGCCGACGAGGTGATCAGCATGCTGGACGCCTCCACCCGGATCGACGTGCTCAACCTGCTCGCCGACCTGAAGGAGCGGGGGATGGCGATCCTGTTCGTCACCCACGACCTGTCGCTGGGCAACTACGTCAGCGACCGGTCGGTGATCCTGCGCAAGGGCGCGATCGCCGAGATGGGGCCCACCGCCCGCGTGTTCGAGAACCCGCTGCACCCCTACAGCCGCCACCTGCTCTCCTGCGTGCCCCAGCTGCACCGCACCTGGGCCGAGGTGGACGCCGAGCTGAAGGCGAATCCGCCGGAGGACGTCGAACTCCCGGTCGCCCCGGACGACGCGTCCGCGCCGCTGCTGGAGGCGGAGGAAGGGCATTTCGTCGGGATCGATCAGGGCTGAGAACGGGCCGCCGACCGCGCCGTGGCGCGGCATCCCCGCACTGGTAGGGGGTGCCGCGCCCGTCGCTGTCAGGACCCCGGATATTCCCCTGCTGTTCGTGCGTGTTGCCACACCGAAAACCCTCGCGATCCGGGGTGCCTGTGGTACGTTCGAGGTGATTGTTAGTCGTTGAATTTCGCAGTTGGTGTCTTGCCCGCGGAGTTTGTGACCGGCGGGCGGTTTCCCTGGGGAGTCGGCTCGCGGCAATTACTCGGGCGCGAGGTTGCGCCCGATGTACACCGAGCTGAAGGAGACAACATGGCTCAGGGAACTGTGAAGTGGTTCAACGGCGAGAAGGGCTTCGGCTTCATCTCCCCCGACGACGGTGGCCCCGACGCCTTCGTTCACTACAGCGCCATCCAGGGCACGGGCTTCCGTAACCTGGAGGAGAACCAGCGCGTGGAGTTCGACATCGTCACGGGCAACCGCGGCCCGCAGGCCGAGAACGTCGTCGCCATCTAACTCCTCGTGAGCTAGATCACCACGACTCGGGACGGCCCCGTCCGGAGGTCCTCGACCTCCCGGCGGGGCCGTCCTTCGTCTTCCCCGGGCCCGGACCCGGGACACGCGAAGGCCCCGGAGGGTTCGACCCTCCGGGGCCTTCGCGCGTCCCGGGGCGCCGGCCGGGCGCCCCGGCGGATCAGCGCACGGCGGGCACGGGCGCGCCGAGAAGCCGCTGGACGCGGGCCCGGACCCCGGGCGTCTCCAGGCCGCGCACGGTCACCGTGGTGCGGCGGCGCAGCACGTCGTCGACGGTCACCGCCCACTCGCGGTCGCGGGCGAACACCACCTGGGCCCACACGTCCGGGCCGTCGGGGTGGATGCGCTCGCCCAGCGCCGGGTCCTCGCGGATGAGCGCGGCGATGTCCAGGGCCAGGCTGCCGTAGTGGGAGGCCAGGTGGCGGGCCACCGGCGGCTCCATCCGGGCGCCCGGCTCGCGGTCGATCAGGATCCGCTGCGCCACCGCGTCCGGGCTGGCCAGCCCGGGCAGCGGGACGGTCCGCAGCGGGTCGGCCATCTCCTCGGCCAGCGGCACCGCGCGCACCTTGCGCAGTTCCTTCAGGACGGCCCGGCCGATGTGCCGGTAGGTCGTCCACTTGCCCCCGGCCACCGACAGCATGCCGCCGCGGCCCTGGGTGACCACCGTCTCGCGCTTGGCCGCGCTGGTGTCCCCGTCGCCGCCCGGCAGCACCCGCAGCCCGGCGAAGGCGTAGTCCACGTGGGAGGCGTCCAGGTAGGGCGCGTCGATGCCCAGCTCGGCCTCGCCCAGGATCTGCTCCACGTCGGCGGGCACCACGGACACCTCGGCGGGGTCCCCGGTGTACTCCTCGTCGGTGGTGCCCAGCAGCAGGCGCCCCTCCCACGGGATGGCGAACGACACCCGGTGGCGGTCCACCGGGATGGTCAGCGCCGCACGCCACGGCTCCGGGGTGCGCAGCACCAGGTGGGCCCCCTTGGACAGGCGCACGCTCGGCGCCGCCGCGGGGTCCTCCATCCGGCGCAGGCGGTCCACCCACGGGCCGGTGGCGTTGAGGACCAGGCGGGCGTCGACACCGAACTCCGTGCCGTCGGCGCGGTCGCGCAGCTCGGCACCGGTGACACGGGTCCCGGTGCGGCGCAGGTCCACGACCTCCGCGTGGTTGAGGACGACGGCCCCCGCCTCGACCGCGGCCCGCACGGTCATGATCGCCATGCGGCTGTCGTTCATCTGGTGGTCGCCGTAGGCGGCGACCGACTTCAGGCCCTCGGTGCGCAGGCCCGGGGCCAGCCGGGCGGCCTGGGCCGGGGACAGCAGCCGCCCCATGCCGTCGCCGAACGCCGACAGCGCCGAGTACAGGAACACGCCCGCGCCCATCTTGGCCGCGCCGTGCGGGCCGCCCTCGTAGACCGGCACCAGGAACGGCAGCGGGTTGACCAGGTGCGGGGCGACGGTGGTGGCCAGGGAACGGCGTTCGCGGTGGTTCTCGGCGACCAGCCGGAGGTTCCCGGTCTGGAGGTAGCGCAGGCCGCCGTGGACGAGCTTGGAGGAGGCGCTGGAGGTGGCGCCGGCGAAGTCGCCCGCGTCCACCATGGCGACCCGCAGGCCGGACTGGGCGGCGTTCCAGGCGACGGAGGTGCCCAGGATGCCCCCGCCGACGACGAGGAGGTCGAAGGTGCCGCGGGAGAGCTCGGCGCGGGTGCGCGCGCGGTCCGCGCCGCGGCCCGGGAACGCGACGGCGGCGGACACCGGGGACAGGGCGTCCGGGGTGCCGGCGGGCTCCGCGGCGGGGGCTTCGGTGTCTCGGGCGGCGGGCACGGAGGCGTCGGGGCGCCGGTCGGCCGGGTCGGGCGTGGTCGTCATGGCCGGGTACTCCTCGGAGAGGGATGGCTGTGCGGCCGCCGGAACGGACTCCGCGTTCCGTGCGGACATCGCAAAGATCATACGACAATGCCGCACGCTGGTGGAGGGGGAGGGGCTCCCTGCGGCGTTCTTGTCATGCTTTCGGTGTGCTTCCCGGACCCGGAGTGCGTTGGTGTGACGGTCGGTGTCCGGTGTGTGGCGTGGGGTTCTTGTGATGCGTCATTGTCGAACGCGGTTCCGTGGGTCGGCGGCGGGCGTGGCCGTGGCCGACCGCGGACACGGGCCGGCGTCAACGCCTGGCATGTGACCGGCGTCTCATTGGTGAGACCGAAAGGAACGGGGGAGCACGATGCACGCAGGACGCGCACGGATCACGGCCGCGGCGGGGGCGGTGGCACTGGCGGCCGCGGCGGCGCTCGCCGGCGGGGCCGCCCACGCGGGCGAGGGGGAGGACCCCCGCCCCTGCCGCAGCGACGACTTCCGGGTGACCGAGATCGACCGGGGCGCGGCCGCCGGGACGATGTACGTCGAGTTCGGGCTGGACCGCACCGGGGGCGGGGACCCCTGCCTGATGAGCGACCGGTTCGGCGTCCACTGGACCGACGTCCCCGGCGGGGACCGGGTGGGGGAGTGGGCCCGCTACAGCGAGGAGATCCGGGACCCGTGGGTGGTGCCGGGCGACGGGCGCGCCCTGCTGACCATGGCCCAGGCCGAGCCGGGGAACTTCGACCCGGGGGACTGCGGAGAGGTGCTCACCGCCACCGGGATCACCGTCTACCAGGAGTTCCACGGCGACCCGGGCGTGCACGGGGAGCTGAGCGCGCCGGTGCGGGTGTGCGAGCTGGAGGCGGGCGCCCCCTCCATGTCGGTGTCGCCGGACGGGTGACCCGGGACGGCGGGAGGGCGGCGGACACGGTCCGCCGCCCTCCCGCGCTCCCCGTGGCGGGGCCGCTCACCCGCCGAAGCCGGTCAGCCTCCACACCCAGGCGCCGAGCACGCCGCCGATGAGCGGGGCCACCACCGGGATCCAGGCGTAGGACCAGTCCGAGGAGCCCTTGCCCGGGATGGGCAGCACCGCGTGCGCCAGCCGCGGGCCCAGGTCGCGGGCCGGGTTGATGGCGTACCCGGTCGGGCCGCCCAGGGACAGGCCGATGGCCAGCACCAGCAGGCCGACGAGCAGCGGCGCGATACCGGTGGAGAACAGCCCCGACAGGTCGACGTCGCCCTGCGTCACGTGTCCGGAGTTGGCGCCGATGCCGAGCACGCCCAGGACCAGCATCGCGGTGCCGATGACCTCGGTGATGATGTTGGCGACCGGGTTGCGCACCGCGGGCGCCGTGCTGAACACGCCCAGCTTGGTCGCCGGGTCCCCGGTCTCCTTCCAGTGTGGGAGGTAGGCCAGGTACACCAGCACCGCACCGGTGAACGCGCCGACCAGCTGGGCCGCCATGTAGCCCGGCACCAGCGCCCAGTCGAAGTCGCCGATGCTGGCCAGACCCAGCGTCACCGCCGGGTTGAGGTGCGCGCCGCTGACCGTGCCGACCGTGTAGACGGCCATGGCCACCGCCATGCCCCAGCCGAACGTGATCACGATCCAGCCGCCGTTGAAGGCCTTGGACTTGGTGAGGGTGACGCCGGCGACGACGCCGCCGCCGAGGAGGATGAGGATCGCCGTGCCGAGGAACTCGGCGAGGTAAACAGACATGATGGCCTCCGCCCGTATGGGGCAGCCGGGTCACGGGGGCGGTGTCCGCCCGCGGACGCGGGCATGGTCGGACACACCCGTCACAGGGATGGGGTGGGTGGGGCCGCCCGCCGGGGAGGCCCGGTCCGCGCCCGGGGGCCGCGGGGGTCGCGGGCCGGGCCCCGGGGCGCGGTCGTCGAGGGGACGGGTGGGTCCCGTCCGGTCACTTCTCGTCGTGCTCGACCCAGCCGAGGGTGCGCTTCACCGCCTTGTTCCAGTTGTGGTACTCCCGCTCGCGCACGGCGGGCTCCATCTCGGGCGTCCACTCGGCCGCCTTGTGCCAGTTGGCGCGCAGGGTCTCCACGTCGGGCCAGTAGCCCACGGCCAGGCCCGCCGCGTACGCGGCGCCCAGGCACGTGGTCTCGGCGACCATCGGGCGCACCACCTCGGCGTCCAGGACGTCGGACAGGATCTGCATGAGCAGGTTGTCCGCGGTCATGCCGCCGTCCACCTTCAGGGTGGTCAGCTCGATCTTGGAGTCGGCGTTCATCGCGTCGACGACCTCGCGGGTCTGCCAGGCGGTCGCCTCCAGGACGGCGCGGGCGATGTGGCCCTTGTTGACGTAGCCGGTCAGGCCGGCGATGACGCCGCGGGCGTCGCCGCGCCAGTGCGGGGCGAACAGCCCGGAGAAGGCGGGGACGAAGTAGCAGCCGCCGTTGTCCTCCACGGTGCGGGCCAGCGTCTCGATCTCCGGGGCGGTGGAGATCAGGCCGAGGTTGTCGCGCAGCCACTGGACGAGCGAGCCGGTGACCGCGATCGAGCCCTCCAGCGCGTACACGGCCGGGGCGTCGCCCAGCTTGTAGCCCAGGGTGGTGAGCAGGCCGTTCTCGGAGGTGACGGGCTCGGTGCCGGTGTTCATCACCAGGAAGGTGCCGGTGCCGTAGGTGCCCTTGACGTCGCCCGGGTCGAAGCAGGTCTGGCCGAACAGGGCGGCGTGCTGGTCGCCCAGGGAAGAGGCGACCGGCACGCCCTCCAGGTACCCGCGGGCCTGGCCGTAGACCTCCGAGGACGAGCGGATCTCCGGCAGCACGGCCGCCGGGATGCCCATGGCGTCGAGGATCTCGGAGTCCCACTCCAGGGTGGCCAGGTTCATCAGCATGGTGCGGCTGGCGTTGGTCACGTCGGTGACGTGGCGGCCGGTCAGCTTCCAGATGATCCAGGTGTCCATGGTGCCGAAGAGGACCTCGCCGCGTTCGGCGCGCTCGCGCAGGCCGTCGACGTTGTCCAGCAGCCAGCGCAGCTTGGGGCCGGAGAAGTAGGTGGCCAGAGGCAGGCCGCAGGCGGCGCGGAAGCGGTCCTGGCCCTCGTCGGCGCCGAGTTCGCGGACCAGGGCGTCGGTGCGGGTGTCCTGCCAGACGATGGCGTTGTGGACCGGCTCGCCGGTCTCCTTGTCCCAGACGACGGTGGTCTCGCGCTGGTTGGTGATGCCGATGGCGGCGACCTGGTCGGGGGTGATGTCGCTCTTCTCCAGGGCGTTCTGGACGACGACCTCGACGTTGGTCCAGATCTCCTGGGCGTCGTGCTCGACCCAGCCGGGCTTGGGGAAGATCTGCCGGTGCTCGCGCTGGTCGACCGAGACGATGCGGCCGTCCCGGTCGAAGAGGATGCAGCGACTCGATGTGGTGCCCTGGTCGATCGCGGCGACGTACTGCTGACTCATCGGATGCTCTCGCCTTCAGTGGAGGGCTCGGGAACGGGGACGGACACGCGCGAACAACGGGCTATACCCGCACGTTGTACGACATTGACGTATGAGTAGGCGTTAGTTTCATCCGCTTTTCCCACCTGTGTCAAGACGGCGTGACGCAATCGTGTCGCGTGGGTCACGTACCCTCGCGAACACCGTGACAACACCTCGGGGCTGCGCGAAGTCGCCGCGCCCGCCGTTCGCCGCAGGGGAACGCCCCCGGCCCCGCAACGGCCCGGGAACGCCGGCCCCGAGAGCCGCCACCGCACCGCTACGCGGGGATCGCCGCACGACGCGCCGGCGGAGCGCACCGACAGGACACCGGCACGCGCCGGCCTCCACGGGACGCGCCGGCGGAGTGTTCAGGCCGGACGTACCGACATGGACGCGTCGGCAGGGGCCGTGTGACCGGGGCGCGTCGGTGGAGTGCTCAGGTGGCACGTGCCGATAGGGGCGCGTCGGCGGAGTGTAGGCAGGATGCGTGGGTGGGGTGTGCCGCCAGAGGCACGGCCGCGGGGAGCGGTCGGCCTGGGGTGTGGACCGCCGAGCACGCGGTCGGCGCGGCAGGGCCCAGGCGCGCGGAGATCACTGCACGACGCTTCGGTGAGCGCATCGGCGGGACACAGGTGCGCGGCGGCGTCGGCGGAGTGTGCGGGCAGGGGCGCGGACAGGCGTGTCGGTGGGGTGTCGGTACGTGGGGCCTGCGCGGGACGCGCCGACGGGGTGCTCAGGCCGGACGCATCGACATGGACGCTTCGGCAGAAGCGTGCCGACCGGGACGCGTCGGCGGAGTGCTCGGGTGGGATGGTGCCGATAGGGGCGCGTCGGCAGGGAAGTCTCAGTAGGGGGTGGCGCCCAGTTCGCGGGAGATCGCGCGGGCGGCGTCGCGGACGTAGGACACCTGCTCCATGTCCAGCTTGTTGTCGGGCCCGCGCAGGCGTTCGACGGCGCCGCGCACCCCGATCGCCCCGACCGTGGTGCCCCGCCGGTCGCGGATGGGCGCGGCGATGGACACCTCGCCGTCCACCAGTTCCTCGGCCTCCCAGGCCCACCCGTTGTCGCGGACCTCCGCCAGCTGCTTCTCCAGCTCGCCGGGGGAGACGATCGTGAAGCGCGTGTAGGCGGGCAGGAACACCGGCCCCTCCTCCACCGCGGTGTCCTCCAGCGGCGTGACCAGCGGGTCGAAGGCCATGAGGACCTTGCCCAGCGCGGTGGCGTGCAGCGGCAGCAGGGTGCCGACGTCCAGGGTCTGCCGGGAGGAGTCCGGGCGGAACACGTGGTGCACCACGAGCACCTGCCCCTGGTGCGGGGTGCCGATGCGCACGCTCTCACCGCTCCGGGAGGCCAGGGTGTCGGCCCAGTTCAGGGCGCGGGTGCGCAGCTCGTTGCCGTCGAGGTAGCGGGTGCCCAGGCTGAGCATGCCCCCGCCCAGCCGGTAGCGGCCGGACTCGGGGTCCTGCTCGACGAAGCCCACGTGCTGGAGGGTGCGCAGGATGCCCAGGACCGTGCCCTTGGGCAGTTCGAGAGAGCGGGAGATCTCCGCCAGGCTCAGCCCGCGGGCACCACCGGCCAGGAGGCGCAGGATCGCGGCCGCGCGTTCGATGGACTGGATTCTTCCCGGCATGGGGGTGCTACCACTCTCTAGTACGACAATGTCATACGCGCATGCTACTACGCGATGTGACGCCCGCCATGGGACGAGTGACATCGGATCGCGCGGAACGGCCCGCAGGGTCGCAACAGTGTAGTCGCCGGGCCTTGGGAGCCCGCGCCCGACGTGCACGGACGCGGGCGCGGGCGGCTGTTCACAGCTCGGCGGCGGCCTTGGCGATCGCCGTGGCGGCCTCGTCGACGTCACGGTCGGTGATCTCCAGGTGGACCACCAGGCGGATCGTCTCCGCGCCGATGTCCAGGGCCCGCACGCCGTGGCGGGCGAACGCCTCCCGGTAGGCGGCGGCCCGCCCCCGCGGGGTCTCCACCAGCACCATGTTGGTCTGCGCCCGCGCCCCGAGTCCGGGCAGTTGGGCGATCCGCTCCGCCAGCAGCGCCGCCCGCGCGTGGTCCTGGACCATCCGCTCCCGGTGGTGGCGCAGGGCGTACAGGGCGCCCGCCGCGATGATGCCGGCCTGGCGCATCCCCGCCCCCAGCAGCTTGCGGGCCCGCCGGGCCCGGGCGATGGTGGCGGCGTCCCCGGCCAGGGCCGAGCCCACCGGCGCGCCCAGCCCCTTGGAGAAGCACACCGACACCGAGTCGAACCCCTCGGCCACCTCGGCCGGGGAGACCTCCAGCGCCGCGGCGGCGTTCCACAGCCGGGCCCCGTCCAGGTGGGTCCGCAGCCCGTGGCGGTGGGCGAACCCGGTCACCCGGCGCTGCTCGGCCAGCGGGACCACCCGGCCGGTGAAGGTGTTCTCCAGCCACACCAGCGCGGGCTCGGCGCGGTGGACGTCGCCGCGCCCGGCGATCCACGACTCCAGCAGCTCGTCGGAGGGGACCGTGCCGTCGGAGTACAGCCGGGGCAGCGCCCGGGCCAGTACTGCGGTCGCCCCCTGCTCGTCCCCGATGAGGTGGTGGTGCTCGTGCGCCCACACCTCGTCGCCGCTGCGGACGGACACGTACAGGCCCAGCTGGTTGGCCATGTGCCCGGAGGTGACGTAGAGGGCGGCCTCCTTGCCGAGCAGGGCGGCCGTCTCCTCCTCCAGGGCGCGCACGGTGGGGTCCTCGCCGAAGACGTCGTCGCCCACCTCCGCCTCGGCCATGGCCCGGCGCATGGCGGAGGTGGGGCGGGTGACGGTGTCCGAGCGCAGGTCGATCATGGTCGCTTCCTCGAGAACGCGGCGGTGGGGTGTGCGACCGACGATACTGCCCGGCGGGTTCAGCCCCGCGTGCCGATCCTCTCCAGCGCCTCCGACAGCAGGCGCAGGGAGGCCAGCGCGTCCGCGGCGCCCTCCTCGCCGAGTTCGGCGACCAGCGCCTCGGCCAGCCGGCCGTGCGCCGGGTCGATCCGGCGCAGCGCGGCGACGCCCTCCCCGGTGGGGGCCAGGAGCTTGGCGCGGCTGTGCGCGGGGTTGGGCCGGTACTCGGCGAGTCCCTGCTCCACCAGTACGTCCGCGATGCGCTGCACGCTCTGCCGGGCGCTGCCGAGTTCGCGGGCGATGGCCGACACCGCCTTGGGCGCGTCGGTGACCGAGCCGAGTACCTGCCAGCGCGCGGCGGTCAGTCCCGCCGGCCTGGCCAGTTCCTCGGCCACCGACAGGAACTGGCCGTTGAGGCGGAAGACGGTGAGGGCGGTCCCGCTGAGCAGTTCGGCGCTGCGGAGGTCGGGCCGCGCCATGGTCAGGCCCCCTCCATCAGAGCGAAGTAGGCGCCGGCGTCGTGCTGGGCGTGCAGCCGGTACCAGGCGTCCAGCGTCCGGGGCGTGAACAGGTCCAGCTGGGCGAAGATCTCGCGGGCGAACTCGATCGGCGCGGTGGAGCCCGCGGTGATCAGCCCGTCGTCGGTGACGGCCAGGGCGTTGCGGTACCTGGCCGCGCCGGTGTAGCCGGTGGCCAGCAGGTACTCGGGCGCGGAGCTGGTGTGGTCGCGGTAGTCGAGCAGGCCCTCGCGGGCCAGGCCGGCGGTGGCCCCGCAGATCGCCGCCACCGGGACCCCGGCGTCGAGGAAGATCCCGGCGGCCGAGGCGAGGGAGGTCATCGACTCCGGGTCGACGTCCCAGGAGGCCGCGCCCGGCAGGATCAGCATCGCGCTGCTGGACGGCTTGAGCTGGGTGAGCGTGAGGTCGGGCAGGACGGTGACACCGCCCATGGTGGTCACCGGGGCGCCGCTGAGCCCGACGGTGACGACGTCGTAGCGGCCCGGGGTGCGCTGCCACTCGCCGCTGCGGATGGTGGAGACGGCGTGGCCGATCTCCCAGTCTGCGAGCCCCTCGTAGACGGCGAGGTGGACGGTCTTCCTGCTCTCGGTGTTCATGACAACATCCTGTCATCCTGACAGCATGCTGTCAAGAGAGTGGGGGTGTGGGAATCAGAGTTCACGTGCATTCGATCGGGTGTCCATTGCCGGTTTCCGGGCGGAGTGTTCCGCGGGGCGCCCTGCGCCTGAAGAGCATGGTGAACCATCTTCCGGGCCTTGTGCTTTTCCGGGCGGTGAGGAAATTCGGATAGGCCCCTCTCCCAAATGGGAGACCCTGGCGTCTTCGCAGGTCGTTCGGGGTGTGGCGCGGGGTTCGTCGTTATGTTCGGGCGCACTTCGAAGGCGTTCCGTCGACGAGGGTCGGGGGTCCGGATTTCGGTGGTTCGCGGGAAAGGGGGTGGAATGCGCGACCGGGGCCCGGGGGCGCGTCCGCGGGGTGGAGTGTGACGGGGCTCACTCTCAGTCGGGAACGCCCGTGTCATCGGGGGTGCGGGTGACCCGCATCTCGCTCGGGTCACAGAAGCCCACGTGGGTGTTCACAGAAGCTCACAAATGGTACTACCATTTCGTCCGCCTGCCTCGAGGACAGGCCGAGGTCGCGATGTCCGGCGACCCCGCACCTCCGACGTCCGCTCACCGGAAGGCTCCGCTGTGGAGAACTTCACGCCCGTCTACGGGACGGGTCCCCTCCTCGGGATCGCGGCCGGGGCCATCGCCCTGCTGCTCTTCCTGATCATCCGCCTGCGACTGCACGCCTTCATCGCGCTCGTCCTGGTCAGCCTGCTGACCGCGGTCGCCGCGGGGATCCCGGTCGCCGAGATCATGCCGACCCTCCTGGGCGGATTCGGCGGAACCCTCGCCAACGTCGCCCTGCTGGTCGGCCTCGGCGTCATGCTCGGCCGCATGCTGGAGGTCACCGGTGGCGCCGCCGTCCTGGCCGGGGCCCTCATCAGGGTCTTCGGCGAGAAGCGGGCGCCCCTGGCACTGGGCGTCGCGTCCCTGCTCTTCGGCTTCCCGCTGTTCTTCGACGTCGGCCTCGTCGTCATGCTGCCGATCGTCTTCAGCGTCGCCCGCCGGGTCGGCGGCTCGGTCCTGACCTACACGCTGCCCACCGCGGGCGCCTTCGCGGTCATGCACGCCTTCGTGCCCCCGCACCCCGGACCGGTCACCGCCGCCGTCGAGGTCGGCGCGGACATGGGCCTGGTGCTGCTGATCGGCCTCCTGCTGGCCATCCCCACCTGGTACCTGTCCAGCTACCTGTTCGGCCTGTGGATCGGCAAGCGCGTCGTGATCCCGGTGCCCGACGACATCATGTCCGACGGCAGCGTCAAGCACGAGAACCCGCCGCACCTGGCCACCGTCGTCGGCCTGCTGCTCCTGCCGATGCTGCTGATCTTCGCCAACACCGGCGTCACCACCCTCGTCTCCACCGAGGCCGTCCCCGCGGACGCGCTGTGGGTGCAGGTCTGCCAGCTCGTCGGCCAGACCCCCGTCGCGCTGCTCATCACCGTGCTGGTCGCCATGCTCGTGCTCAGCCGGGGCCGGTTCACCCGCCAGGGCATGGAGACGCTGGTCGGCGACTCCCTGGGCCCCGTCTGCGGCATCATCCTCATCACCGGCGCGGGCGGCATGTTCGGCATGGTCCTGCGCACCAGCGGCATCGGCGGCGCGCTCGCCGAGAGCCTGGACGCGATCGGGCTGCCGGTCATCGTGGCCGCGTTCGTGATCGCGCTCGCGCTGCGCGTCGCCCAGGGCTCGGCCACCGTCGCCATCACCACGGCCGCCGGGCTCATCGCCCCCGCCGTGCAGGCGGCGGACGGGCTGTCGTCGATCGACCTGGCGCTGATCGTCATCGCCATCGCCTCCGGCGCCACCGCCCTGTCGCACGTCAACGACTCCGGGTTCTGGCTGGTCGGCCGGTTCCTGGGAATGGACGTCAAGACCACGCTCAAGACCTGGACCGTGATGGAGACCCTCATCGGCTTCATCGGGTTCGGCCTGGCCTTCGGGCTGAGCCTGGTGCTGTGACCCCGGGGCGGCCCGGCTCAGACGGGGAGGTCGTCCTCGTCGTTCCGGGTCGGGTCGTCCTCCAGGGCCTCGACGACCTCGGTGACGATGGCGCGCATGGCGGCCTCGGCCACGTCGGGCAGGCCGTCGCGGATGGCCTGGGCGACCGCCTTGTGCAGCCGCAGCGCCTCGGGGCGCGGGTGGCGGGGCATCAGGTCGTAGGAGGTGCGTCCCACGAGGACCTCCGACACCACCTGCGACAGGCCCACCAGCATCTCGTTGCCCGACAGCTCCAGGATCTGCCGGTGGAAGGCGATGTCCAGCTCGAGGAAGGTGTCCAGGTCGCCGGCGCGGCCGGTGCGGACCATCTCGTCGGCGACCACCACCAGGTGGGCGCGGGCCTGGGCGTCGCCGCGCTGGGCGGCCAGGGCGGCGGCCCCGGGTTCGACCGCGGAGCGCAGCTCGTTGAGGGAGCGCAGCTGCTCCATGCGGCCGGAACCGGCCAGCCGCCAGCGGATCAGCTGCGGGTCGAAGATGTTCCAGTCCGGCATCGGGCGCACCCGGATGCCGGTACGGGGCCTGCTGACCACCAGCCGCATCGACTCCAGCACCCGCACCGCCTCGCGTGCCACGGTCCGCGACACGCCGAAGTCCACCTCCAGCCCCTGGAGGGTGAACGTGTGGCCGGTGGCGTACTCGCCCGCGGCGATGGCGGGCCCGAGGACCGCCAGCACCCGGTTGTGCAGCGTGCGGTGATCTGTGCCCATCGTTCTCCCTGTTTCGACCGGGGGGTCAGGCTGAAGCCTAGCCGGATTGATTGATATCACTATTGATGGTGGAACTTGCGGTCGTGCAGGTCCCCACGAGGAGAAACCATGCACTTCGTCTTCATGGGCGTGTCGGGCAGCGGCAAGACCACCGTCGCCGAGCGCGTGGCCCGCGAACTCGGGCTCCCCTTCGCGGAGGCGGACGCCTTCCACCCCCGCGCCAACATCGACAAGATGGCGGCCGGGACCCCCCTCACCGACGAGGACCGCTGGCCCTGGCTGCGCGAGCTCGCCGGGTGGATCGCCGCCCACGACGCGCTGGGCGAGTCGACCGTGATGGCCTGCTCCGCGCTCAAGAGGTCCTACCGCGACCTGCTGCGCGAGGGGGCGCCGGGGGTGCACTTCCTGCACATGAGCGGGCCGGAGGAGGTCATCTGGGAGCGGATCGCCGCCCGGACGGACCACTTCATGCCGCCCGCGCTGCTGCGCTCCCAGCTGGAGACCCTGGAGTCCCTGGAGCCGGACGAGGCAGGGCGCGAGTTCGACGTCCGGTCGGACCCCGACGTGCTGGTCCGGGAGGCGCTGGCGTACGTGGAAACGGTGCTGCAGCCCTCCTGACCTGCCGTCTTGCGTTGAATTGGGGGAAGCGGGACCCTTTCGTCATGCAAGATTCCGTTTCGTCCCCCGCAGCCTCCCCTGTGCGGCCCCCGCTGGACGTGCGGCAGACGTGTGTCCTGATGTTCGTCGCCGCCCCCGTGTACGGCCTGCTGGGCTACCTGACCTGGTCGCTTTTCTCGGCCGACATCCCCCAGGAGGTGGTGGGCGACCTGTGGATCCTGCTGGTCCTCACGGTCCTGGCGGGAGTCGCGTCGGCGGGCCTGGCGGTGCCGGTCCGCCGCGGGGACCACGCCCTGTGGCGCACCTCCCAGGCGGTCGCCCTGTTCGCGCTGGGTGTCCCGCTGTTCGCGCTGCACATCGCCTCGAAGCTCGCGGTGACGCCGCTGCTGCTCGGGGCCCTCCTCGCGGCGGTGGTGGCCATCGTCATCAACATCGCCCTGTGGACCACCGAGGTCCGCCGCTGGTGCTCCCCGCGGCGCGCCCGCAACACCGCGAGCGCCGAGGAGGTCGAGGCCATCGCCGCCGCGGTCGCCGGACCCCGTTCCTCCTCCGCCGGCACCCCCGAGTCCGCCGCGACCCCCGAGGGCGCCGCCGTCCCGGTCGCCGCCGCCATGGCGTCCGTGGCCGCGGGCGCCTCCGTGCCCGTGGACGGGCCCGAGCCGGCGGTGAGCGTCGACGAGCCCGAGCCCGCTGTCGCCCCTGAGCCCGCCGAGGCCGCGGTGGACACCGACACGTCCGAGCCGGTCGGTGCTCCTGAGGCCGTCGAGCCCGCCGAGGTTTCCGAAGCCGCTTCTGTGCCTGTCGAGGAGTCCGAGGCGGTGGCGAGCGCCGGTGTGACCGAGTCCGCCGTGGACGCCGATGCCGACGAGGCTCCTGAGACCGCTGTGGCCGTGGCCGCGGCGGACACCGACACGCCTGAGCCGACCGGTACCCCTGAGCCTGCCGAGGGCGGCACCGAGGTCGCCATGACCCCCGAGGACGCCGTCGCCCTGATCTCCGCCGCTGTGGCGTTCGTGGACGAGTCCGAGTCGGCGGTGGGCGCCGACGCGCCTGAGCCGGCTGGTGCTCCTGAGTCCGCCGAGGTCTCCGAGGCCGGTGTTTCCGGGCCCGTGGACACCCCCGCCCCCGCGGACGAGGTGACGTCCGCGGACGCCGACGAGTCCGAGTCGGCCGGTGCCTCTGAGCCCGTCGAGGCGGACGGTGCCGAGGATGAGCTTGAGGCTGCTGTGACGTCCGGGGCCGCTGATGCGTCCGGGACCGCGGACGATGCCGGGACCGCCGAGGTCTCCGAGACCACGGACGATGTCGAGGCACCTGCGTCCGCCGAGGCCCCTGAGGGCGCTGCCGCCGGAACCGCGGACGCCGATGCGACTGAGACGGCCGGTGCCTCTGAGGCTGCTGAGGCTGCCGTGACCACCGACGACACCGAGGCCACCGCGTCTGCTGAGGCCGCCGTGGCTTCTGAGGACGCTGCTACCTCTGAGTCCGAGACCGCTTCCCCTGAGGCCGTGGATGGGGCCGAGCCGAACGTGGACATCGACACGGCCGAGGCGACCGAGGCCCCCGAGGGCACTGCCGTCGAGGCGGCGGTCACCCCCGCTGCCGTGGACGAGGAGACGTCCGCGGATGCCGATGCGTCCGAGTCGGCGGGTGCCCCTGCGCCCGCTGAGGCTGCCGAGGACGCTGTTACCTCTGAGCCTGAGGCCGCTTCCCCTGAGGTCTCGGATGGGGTCGAGCCGAACGCGGACGTCGACACGTCCGAGGACGCTGCTGCCGGGACCGCGGACGCCGATGCGTCCGAGTCGGCGGTTGCCCCTGCGCCCGCTGAGGCTGCCGCGTCCACCGACGACGCCGAGGCCACCGCGTCTGCCGGGTCCGAGGGGGCGGACGTATCCCCGGAGGGCGACGGCGGGAAGGACGCCGAGCCGGCCGAGGGCGGCTCCGACAAGAAGAAGTAGACCGAGACCGACCGAAACGGGGGACCGGCGTGGCCGGTCCCCCGTTCTCGTGCGCCCGTTCCGCAGGGGCGGTCGGGTCAGAAGCCCCCCGCGGGCTCAGTCCTCGTCGTCGGCGAGGGCGTGCAGGCGGGCGAGGTGGTCGCTGTCGTCGTCGCCGTGGCGTTCCACGTAGGCCTCGCGGGCCTCGTCGGCGATGTCGGCGCTCTCGTCCTCGAAGCCGTAGTCGCCGAGGTCGTCGAGCAGGTCGATGGCGCGGTGCAGCGGGTCGTCGTCATCGGGCTCCTCCGCGGGGAGGTGCTGTACGACGGCGGCGAGGAGGACCGCCCGGGCGTCGTCCACGGCGCTCTCCGAGCCCGCGGCGGCGGTCAGCCGGATCCGCGTGATGGGGTCGTCGTCCGCGGCGAGCATGAGCTGTTCGGCCAGCCAGGCGCTGTCCTGGCCTTCGAGGAACGCGGTCAGTGCCGCGTCGTCAAGGGGAGTGGTCACCCGGAAGATGATAGGCCCGCACGCACCCTGCCCGAGCTCACGACCCAAGTCCCGATATAGACAAAAGGCAGACAAAACAGTCATTCGCCCCATGATCCAATACCATGTTCCATCATTGTTTCCCAGACCCCGAAAAAGATGAATCCCGTGTTACCCCGGGATCATCCGCACTTCTCTCAGGTCACTCCCGTAACGCCGGTATCGGAGTTTCGGTCCCGCCTGAACAAGGCGGTCAACAAAACACACCTATGGATCACGCCACAGATCTGAAACGGTTGTATTAATACCCGGACGTCTACCTTCCCCGCTGGTACGGGCCCGGTCTAGGGTCCTCTCAATCAACCCCCGGGCACAGGCGCCCACCCCCCACAGAGGTGGACATGTTCACGAAGACTTCCAGGAAACCGGCGGCCCTCCTGGCCGCGGCGGTGTCCGTGATGCTGTTGGCGACAGCGTGCGCGGAGAGTGAGCGGGACCCCGAAGGCGACTCCTCCGCGCCGTTCGTATTCGGATCCGCGGGCGACATCAAATCCCTCGACCCGTTCCTCGCGAGCGACGGGGAGACCTTCCGTTACAGCCGCCAGGTCTACGAGACCCTCCTCGAGCACGAATCCGGCGGCAGCGAGATCGTGGGCGGCCTCGCCGAGACCTGGGAACAGTCCGAGGACGGCACCGAGTGGACGTTCCACCTCCGCGAGGGCGTCGTCTTCCACGACGGCGACGAGCTGACGGCCGAGGTCGTCTGCGCCAACTTCGACCGGTGGCACAACCTCTCCGGTGCCTGGCAGAGCTCCAACAACTCCTACTACTGGCAGGCCATCTTCGGCGGCTTCGCGGAGAACGAGGACGAGGGGCTGCCCGAGTCCCGCTACGTCTCCTGTGAGGCCACCGACGAGCTCACCGCCGTCATCACCATCTCGGAGTACTCCTCCATCTTCCCGGGCGGCTTCAGCCTCGCGGCGTTCGGCATCCTGAGCCCCACCAGCCTGGAGACCATCGCCGAGGCCGAGATCACCGGTGAGGAGGGCAGCTACACCCTGCCCGAGTACACCAGGGAGCCGGGCGCCATCGCGGGCACCGGCCCGTTCACGGCCCAGGCCTGGAACCGCGACCAGGCCGAGGTCACGCTCCAGCGCTTCGACGACTACTGGGGCGAGCCCGCCGGGTTCGAGACCATGATCCTGCGCGCCATCCCCGACGAGACGGCCCGCCGCCAGGCCCTGGAGGCCGGTGACATCCACGGCTACGACCTGGTCGCCCCGGCCGACGTCGAGCCCCTCACCGAGGCCGGCTTCCAGGTCCCGACCCGCGACGTCTTCAACGTCCTCTACCTGGCCTTCCAGCAGGAGACCAGCGAGGAGCTGGCCGACATCCGGGTCCGGCAGGCCCTGGCCCACGCCGTCGACCGCCAGCGCATCGTCGACACCATCCTCCCGGCCGGCGGCGAGGTGGCGACCCAGTTCCACCCGAACACCCTCGACGGCTGGTCGGAGAACGTCACCACCTACGACTACGACCCGGAGAAGGCCGAGGAGCTGCTGGCCGAGGCGGGCCAGGAGGACCTCACCCTCGACTTCTGCTACCCGACCGAGGTCACCCGCCCCTACATGCCCGCCCCGCGCGACATCTTCGACGTCATCAGCCAGGACCTCGAGAGCGTCGGCGTCACCGTCGAGCCGAAGTCCTTCGAGTGGACCGAGTACGTCCCCAACACCGACAGCGGCGAGTGCTCCCTGTACCTGCTGGGCTGGACCGGCGACTACAACGACGCCTACAACTTCCTGGGCACCTGGTTCTCCGTGAAGAACGACGCCTGGGGCATGGACGAGCCCGAGCTGTTCGACGCCATGGCCGAGGCCAGCTCCAACCCGGACACCGAGGAGCGCATCGCCGCCTACCAGGGCCTGAACGAGCAGATCATGGAGATCCTGCCGGGCCTGCCCATCTCCAGCTCCCCGCCGTCCATCGTGTTCGCGGAGAACGTGAACCCGCCGAACGTCAGCCCGCTCACCCAGGAGGACTTCTCGGAGGGTTCCTGGAAGGAGTGACCCGCACGGCCCCGTGACCCGGGGCCTCGGAAGACCGCCTCCCGCACCGCGGGAGGGGGAGGCCCGGCCGATCCGTCCCCCGGTCGGCCGGGCCCCGTCCATGTCGACCCCGCCCCCGCCCGGGCGGGGGAAGCCTCACCCTCCACTGGCGAAAGGCGGCGAAGTGCTGCGTTTCATCGTCAGGCGTACTCTGCAACTGATCCCGACCCTGGGCGGTCTGTCGATCCTGTTGTTCATCTGGCTCCAACGCCTACCCGGCGGGCCCGAGTACGCCCTCCTCCCCGACGACGCGACCGACGAGCAGCGGGCCCAGCTGCGTCGCGCCCTCGGTCTGGACGAACCCCTCACCGTCCAGTACGTGCGGTTCCTGCGCAACATCCTCCAGGGGGACCTGGGGACCTCCCTGCAGACCGGGCAGCCGGTCATGGAGGAGTTCTTCACCCGTTTCCCGGCCACGTTCGAGCTGTCGGTCACCGCGATCCTCATCGCGGTCGCCGTCGGCATCCCGCTCGGCTACCTGGCCGCCCGCCGCCGCGGCGGGATCCTCGACTTCGCCGCCGTCGGCGGCTCCCTGCTCGGCATCTGCACGCCGGTGTTCTTCCTCGCCTTCATCCTGAAGGTGGTCTTCGCCGAACGCCTGGGCCTGTTCCCGTCGGCGTTCCGGCTCTCCCCGGGGCTGAGCCGCACCGACCTGAGCGGGTTCGTCATCCTCGACGGCCTGCGCACGGGCGAACTCGACGTCGTGTGGGACGCCCTGATGCACCTGGTGCTCCCGGGCCTGGCGCTGGCCTCCATCCCGCTGGCCGTCATCGTCCGGATGACCCGGGCCAGCGTCCTGGAGGTCCTGGACGAGGACTACGTGCGCACCGCCAACGCCAAGGGCCTGTACCGCCGGACGGTCCGCGGCCGCCACGTGCTGCGCAACGCGATGCTGCCGGTGGTCACCGCCATCGGCCTGCTCACCGGCAGCCTGTTCGCCGGCGCGGTCCTCACCGAGAGCGTGTTCGCGTTCCCCGGCGTCGGCTCGTTCGTGTACGCGGCGACCCAGACCCGTGACTACCCGGTCCTGACCGGGTTCATCCTGCTCATCGCCACCATGTACGTGCTGATCAACCTGCTGGTGGACATCTCCTACAGCCTCCTCGACCCGAGAGTGCGGGCCCAGTGATGCCGACGACACCCAACGCGCAGAACCCGTCGGACGACCCGGGGACCCCGGACACCGGCCCCGCCCGCCAGGACGGGGGCGGCACCTCCCTGCTCACCCGCAGGGCCGACAGGATCGACCGGCTCGCGGAGCTCATGGGCCCCCGCGACGACGGCTCCGGCGGCGCGGGCATCTGGCGCACCGCGTTCCGCCGCCTGCGCCGCAGCCCGATGGCGATCTCCGGCGCGGTCATCGTCGCCGTGTTCGTCCTCATCGCCCTGCTCGCCCCGCTCATCGCCCCCTACTCGGCCACCGCGCAGACCTGGGGCGGGGAGGTCTTCCCCAACCAGAACATCTTCGTCGGCCCGCGGGCCGAGAACTGGCTGGGCCTGGACAACCTGGGCCGCGACCAGTTCTCCCGCATGGTGATCGGCGCCCGCCAGACCCTCCTGGTCGGTGTCGTGGCGACCCTGGTCGGGTTCGGCGTCGGGGCCCTGATCGGCGGCACCGCCGGCGCCGCGGCCACCCTGGGCGGGCGCTGGGGCCGGGTCGTCGACAACGTCATCATGCGCGTCATCGACATGATGCTGGCGCTGCCCACCCTGCTGCTGGCGGTCACCGTGGCGGCCCTGATCGGGGCCAGCCTCACCACGGTCATGCTCGCGGTCGGCATCGCCCAGGTGCCGGTCTTCGCCCGCCTGCTGCGCGGCGCGATGATCGCCCAGGGCAACCGCGACTACGTGCTCGCCGCCCGGGCGCTGGGCGTGCGCACCCACAAGATCGCCCTCACGCACATCCTGCCCAACTCCCTGGGGCCGGTCATCGTGCAGTCCACGCTCACCCTGGCCACCGCCATCATCGACGCGGCGGCCCTGTCCTACCTGGGCCTGGGCAACCCCGACCCGTCCTTCCCCGAGTGGGGGACGATGCTCGCCGACGCGCAGCGGTTCCTCTCCAGCGCTCCCCAGCTGGCCGTCTACCCGGCGCTGGCCATCATCGTCACCGCGCTGGGCTTCACCCTGCTCGGTGAGGCGATGCGCGAGGCCCTCGACCCGAAGCTGAGGAAGTAAGCATGGGTTCCAGCACACCGCTGCTCGCGGTCGAAGAACTGTCCGTCGTGTTCGGCGGCCGCGGCTCCGACGAGGTCCGGGCCGTGGACGGGGTCTCCTTCACCCTGGAGGAGGGCCGGGTCACCGGCCTGGTGGGGGAGTCCGGCTGCGGCAAGAGCGTCACCTCGCTGGCCCTGATGGGCCTGCTGCCCTCCCGCGGCGTGCGGGTCGGCGGCTCCGCCGTCCTGCGCACCGGCGACACCGAGGTCGACCTGCTCGGGCTGTCCCCCGCGCGGATGCGCGACCTGCGCGGCTCACAGCTGGCGATGATCTTCCAGGACCCGCTCAGCTCCCTGAACCCGGTGGTCCCCATCGGCCGCCAGGTCACCGAGATCCTCACCCGGCACCGGGGCCTGCGCGGATCGGCCGCCGAGAAGGAGGCCGCCGACCTGCTGTACCGGGTGGGCATCCCCGACCCCAGGAGGCGCCTCAAGGAGTACCCGCACCAGCTCTCCGGCGGCATGCGCCAGCGGGCCCTCATCGCCATGGCGGTGGCCTGCCGCCCCCGGGTGATGATCGCCGACGAGCCCACCACCGCGCTGGACGTCACCATCCAGGCCCAGATCCTCGAACTCCTCAAGGACCTGGTCACCGAGGAGGGCACCGCCCTGCTCATGATCACCCACGACCTGGGCGTGGTGGCGGGCCTGTGCGACGACATCAACGTCCTGTACGCGGGGCGCGCGGTGGAGACCGCCCCCCGCGCGCCCCTGTTCGCCGACCCCACCCACCCCTACACGGTGGGCCTGCTCGGGTCGATCCCCCGGCTCGACGCCCCGCGCGGCGAACCGCTCACCCCGATCCGCGGGTCGGTCAACGACAACATCGCCTGGTCCGACGGGTGCGCGTTCGCTCCCCGCTGCGACCACTACACCCTGGACTGCCTCCAGGGGCCGCCGGAGCTGGTCGTCTCGGGCGCCGACGGCGCCCACGCGCACCGCTGCGTCAACCCCGTCCGGCACGCCGACCTGGTGGACCGGGCCGTTCTGGAGAGCCCGTCCGTGGTGGGCGACGAGGAGGAGAGCGCATGAGCCTGTTGCGGATCGAGGACCTCAAGGTCCACTTCCCGATCAGACGGGGCGTCGTGTTCGACCGCACCGTCGGCCACGTGTACGCGGTGGACGGCGTCAGCCTGAGCATCGAACGCGGCAGCACCTACGGCCTGGTGGGCGAGTCCGGCTGCGGCAAGACCACCCTGGGCCGGGCGGTGCTGCGCCTGGTCGACATCACCTCCGGCTCCGTCGTCCACGACGGCCGCGACCTGGCCACGCTGGGCGGCGAGGAGATGCGCCGCGAGCGCCGCAACCTCCAGATGGTCTTCCAGGACCCGCTGGGCAGCCTCAACCCCCGGCAGAACATCGGCTCCATCCTCATGGAGGGGCTGGAGACCCACGGCATCGGCGGCCCCTCCGCGGAGGAGGCCGCGTCGATGAGCGCCGCGGAGCGCAGGGAGGCCACGCGGGCCGACCGGCGGAGGCGGGTCGTGGGGGCGCTGGAGCGCGTCGGGCTGTCCTCCAAGGCGCTGGACCGGTACCCGCACGAGTTCTCCGGCGGCCAGCGCCAGCGCATCGGCATCGCCCGCGCCCTGGTGCTGGAGCCCGACCTCATCATCTGCGACGAACCCGTGTCGGCGCTGGACGTGTCCATCCAGGCGCAGGTCCTCAACCTGCTGGAGGAGCTCCAGGAGGAGCTGGGCCTGACCTACCTCGTCATCGCCCACGACCTGGCGGTGGTCCGCCACGTCAGCGACACGGTGGGCGTGATGTACCTGGGGTCCCTGGTGGAGGAGGCGCCCAGCGACGACCTCTACGAGACGCCGCTGCACCCCTACACCCGGGCACTGATGTCCGCGGTGCCCGTCCCCGACCCGACGGTGGAGGACACCCGCGAGCGCATCCTCCTGGCGGGCGACCTGCCCTCGCCCGTGGACCCGCCCCCCGGCTGCCGGTTCCACACCCGCTGCCCCTGGCGGCAGGAGGAGCTGTGCGACACGGAGCGCCCGGAGCTGCGGCCGATCAACGGCGGCGCGCACCGGGTGGCCTGCCACCACGCGGAGAGGATCCTGTCGGGGGAGATCCTGCCGAGCGAGGAGCGCGCCGAGCGCATCGTGCACGGCTCCGCGGGATGACCCCGGGCCGGCGGCGGGCGGGGAGAGCGCGCCCGCCGCCGGACCCGGTCCGCCCCCGCCCGCGGATCCTCCCGCGGGCGGGGACTCCCGGCCTCGTGCGCCGCCCGGGGTTTCGGTCACGGATCCCGGTGCGACTTCGTGACCAGGGGGGAAGGGTTTCCAATCGGACAATTGGCTATATTCGGCTTGTCCTGTATCTCCGGTATCCCCGCCTACCGGAAGAATCTCTGTCCCCAGGAGACCCTTTTGTCCCCCGACTTCCGTCCGGGTGCCCGCGCGCCCCGTGTCATCGCCGTCTCCGTGCTCGCCGCGGGGCTGGCCTTCGGGGCCGCCGCCCCGGCCTTCGCGTCCGCGCCCTTCGCCCCGCCCGGCGACAACGGCACCGTCAAGATCCACTCCCCGCAGACCCCGGAGGAGGACGACCGGAACGAGCCCAAGGTCTGCGAGTTCCAGGTCGTGGGCCACGGGTTCGACCCCGCCCAGGAGGTCACCTGGGAGATCCTCACCCAGGGCGGCAAGCCCTCCGAGCGCGAGGTCGTCCTGTCGGGCGGGCTCGAACTGGACGGCGAGGGCGCGGGGAGCACCGAACTGCTCACCCTCGACGACGGCCACTACCGCCTGGAGTGGACCTTCGAGGGCCAGCAGAGCAACGCCGCGAAGCACAAGGTCTTCAAGGTCGAGTGCTCCGAGGAGGAGCCCTCCCCGGAGCCCTCCCCGTCGCCCGGCGGCGAGCCCTCCACCCCGCCGGAGAGCCCCGAGCCCGCCGACCCGCCCACGGTCGAGCCCACCGGCCCCGCGACCCCGGTGGAGCCGACCGAACCGGAGACCCCCGTGGACCCGACCGGACCCGCCACCCCCGGCCCGTCGGACGAGCCCACCGCCCCCGCCGGTGAGGAGCCGAGCCTGCCCCTGACCGGCTCCGCCATCGCCGGGCTCGTCGCCGCCGGCGCGGCCGCGGCCGCCGGCGGCGGTGCCGCGATCTACTTCGGCCGCAAGCGCAGGCTCCAGTAGGGGGTCGGACCCGAGGAGCGCAGGGGTGCGCCGCGAACGTGGCGCACCCCTCGCCCCCCTCCTGCTTCGCCGGCCCCCGACCGGGTAGGGGCCGGATGTGACCCCTCCCCGGCGGCGGAACCCCGCCGCAGGGGAGGGGCAGGCCCGCCCGCCGGGCCCGTATCCGCCAGGAGAGTGCGATGGCAGTGTTCCTGTACGACGACGACTGCGGTTTCTGCAAGCGCATGGTCGCGCTGGCGCGGGACCGGCTGGGTGCGCGCACGGAGTTCGCGGCCTGGCAGGACACCGACCTCGACGCCCTCGGCCTCACCCCCGAGCAGACCTCCGAGGCCGCCTGGGTGGTCCACCCCGACGGGCGCCGCTTCAGCGGCGGCGACGCGGTCGCCGAGGTGCTGCTGTCCTCCCGGCCCCTGCTGCGGCCCGTCGGCCGCCTGATGCGGCTGCCGCTGCTGCGCTCGGCCAACCGCCTCGCCTACCGGTGGGTGGCCGCCAACCGCTACCGCCTGCCCGGCGGCACCGCCTCCTGCGCGCTGCCCCGCCCCTAGGCTGTGCTTTTTTGAACCTCCGCTGCGCTTCGGCCCGCCCGTCGCCCGCCACCGCCCTCAACGGACGGCCTGCGGCCGCAGCCCGGTCACCTTGTTCGGCGCCCCCCGAGGGTGGGAACCTTCGGCCCTGCGTCGACATCCTCGCCCGCCCGTCGCCCGCCACCGCCCTCAACGGATGGCCTACGGCCACAGGCTTTCCTCGAGGACGTCTCCTCCGGGCCTCCAGGACCCCACCGGGCGCCTCACGAAACCCCAGGAAGCACCGGAGAGCGTTCAAGAACAGGCGCTAGGCGACGGCCTCGCGCAGGGCGCGGCAGACGTCCAGTAGCCGCCCGCGCAGCACCGCGCCGCGCTCGGCGAACCCCTCCTGGCGGCGCATGTACTCGGCCTTGCCCTCGGCCGTCTCGATCCGCACCGGCGCGTACCCCCACTCCCGCAGGTCGTAGGGTGAGGCCCGCATGTCCAGCTCCCGGATCTCCCGGGACAGCTCGAAGCAGTCCACCACCAGCTCCGACGGCACCGCCGGGGACAGCTTGTACGCCCACTTGTACAGGTCCATGTTGGCGTGCAGGCAGCCCGGCTGGTCCAGTTCGACCTGTGTCTCCCGGGTCGGCCGGAGCGTGTTGAGCGGCCGGGCCGGCTCGGTGAAGAACCGGAACGCGTCGAAGTGCGAGCACCGGATCCGGTGCGACTCCACCACCCGGTCGGTCCCCTCGGCCCCCAGCCGCAGCGGCACCTGCCCGTGTCGCACCTCCCGGGTGCGGTACACCATCGCCCACTCGTGCAGCCCGAAGCACCCCAGGTGGGCGTCCCGGGAGGCGACCGCCGACAGCAGCCCCTCCACGAAGCCGACCACCGGCCGGGCCGCCAGGAACGCGGCCGCGTCCAGGCCCACCCCCTCGGGGACGGCCGCCGCGAACCGCTCCGACAGCCGCTCGCGCGCGCCCTCCCCGGCCAGCACCGTGCCCACCCCGGGGTCCCAGCGTCGCAGCCGGGCGGGCTTGAGGTTGTAGTAGGTGAACAGGAAGTCCTCCACCGGGTGGCGCTCGCCCGCACGGCGGCGCCGCAGGTGGTCGGCGGTCAGCGCGTCCACCCGCTCCTCGTGGCGGCGGGCGCGCTCGCGCCACGCGTCCTCCGCCAGTACCTCCACGGCCCGCACGGCCCCGGTGTCCGTTCCCATCACGGGCCCCAGGGTACGCGGCGGTCAGTTGGACTGCTGCACGGGCAGATGGCGCCCGAGGTACCCGATGTACACCCGGTTGGTGGTCCCGGGCCCCAGGTCGGGGAAGAAGTACAGCCGCGGGCAGATCCCGTACTCGATGTCGAGCTTGATGTGCGCGTACATCGGCACCCGCCCGGCGGGGTGCACGTCCTCCGGCACCCGGAAGAAGCGCTTCTCGTTGAGCTTGCCCCGGTTGCGGACGTGGTCCGACTCCTGCGACGCCAGCCGCTTGACCGGGATCACCCGGTACCCGTCGGGGTTCTCCTTGAGGTACGAGTGGAACCCCAGCCCCCGGTCGGGGTTGTCGAACTGGTAGCGGGCGTAGTCGTTGAGGGCGATCAGGGCCTCCCAGGCCCGGGTCACCCACAGGGACTCCTTGCGGCTGTCGGACAGCTCGTAGACCGTCTGGTCCTCGATGGTGAAGTACAGGTGCGGCAGCGCGGTGTCGTCGGTGATCCGCTCCAGCAGCTCGGACACGCTGCGCGGCGGGCGCAGGGCCGGGTCGCGCGGTGCGGGGGCGGCGGCCAGCCGGAACAGCCCGGCCTCGCGGGCCTGCTCGCGCAGCCACCGCACCTCGTAGCGGGCGCCGCGCAGCCGCCCGCGCTCCTCGTCCAGCTCCTCGGCCAGGTCGGCGGTCTCGGCCAGCAGTTGGCGGCGCTCCTCGGCCAGCTCGCCGATCCGCTCGCCCTGCCGGGTGACCTCCTCCTTGAGGCGCTGCACCTGGAGCTCCAGGGCCTTGACCTCCTGGGCGGCCGCCAGGTCCGCGGCCTGCCCGGACTCGCCCGCCGGGTGCGCCCCGGCGACGCCCGGGGACACGCCGGTCTCGGGGGAGGGGGCGCGGCGCAGGTCCTCGGTCTCCTCGTCCAGGAGGGCGTCCACCGCGCGCAGGGGGCCGGGCAGGTCGATGTCCAGGGCGTTCTCGCGCACCCGCCGGGACAGCGCCGCGCCCACCCAGTTGCGGATGCGCTCCCCGTCGCGGGCGGTGTCCAGGGTGCTCGGGCTCATCCGGGGGTGCCGGGAGGGGTCGCCCCCCGTCCCGGGTAAGAAGGTCCGCACCCCGCCGGAGGGGATGTCCATCCCCTCCGGGAGCAGGTGCACGATCCGCTCCTGGGCGGCGGAGTCCAGCACGTACACCGACCCCATCCCGGTGCACCGGGACAGGGCTGCGGCCATCGCGGTGCGCCAGTCCGCGACGGTGACGTCGCCGGGGGCGCCGGTCGCCAGGACCGCGAGTCTTCGCTCCGGGTCGCGGATCGCGGACACCAGCGCGTCCATCAGCGTGTCGTCGCGGCCGCGCACGATCACCGGCACCGGGGGGATCCGGTGCCCGCCGTCGTGCGCGGGCAGGGCGTCCAGCAGCATCCGCGCGGCCTCGGGCGGCATGATGTCGAGCCGGGGCTGCTCGGAGGCGCCCGCGGTGTCCACCGCCATGTCCAGCCACAGGTACCGCCACGGTGCCAGCTCCGGGTCCACGACGACGGTGACGACCGTCCGCCACACCCCGTCGGGCTTGTCGGACTCGGTGGTCAGCCGCAGG
The DNA here is from genome assembly GCF_019598965.1 of Nocardiopsis sp. MT53. Lineage (NCBI taxonomy): Bacteria > Bacillati > Actinomycetota > Actinomycetes > Streptosporangiales > Nocardiopsidaceae > Nocardiopsis > Nocardiopsis sp. MT53. Next base: position 3,547,792 of record NZ_CP080599.1, read on the forward strand.
AAGGACAGGCCCTCCTCGGGGTTGTCGTGCCGCACGACCAGGGCCCGGGAGCGGTTGCTCAGTTCGTAGCGCCCCGAGGCGGTGAAGTCCACCCGCGCTCCGGAGTTCCCCCGTTTGCTCAGCCACCGGGACAGCACGGCCGACGCGGTGGCGATGGGGTCCCCCTGGTCCTCCGGGACCGCGATGAGCGTGCGGTAGACAAGCGGCAATGGGCACTCCCGGGCTTCCGTCGTCGGCGGCGGACCCGAGGACCCGACCCGAACGAGCCGGTAGGGCCCTCATCACCACTGTGTACGAAAGAGCACCCCGGCGCCAGTCGGGCGACCGGAGGTGGTCTTCACGGGGTCCCGTCGCCCAGGGTGTACCCGTCCTCGGTCCAGGGAATCTCGGCGTCGTCGATGTGCACGTGCCACCGGGCGCCGGGCAGGGCGCGGCGCATCCTGCCCAGGGCGTCCAGGTAGTGGCGCAGCTGGGCGAAGAGGGGCTCGAACCCGCAGGCGGGCGGCGGCACCTTGCTGGACCCGGCCAGCACCTGCGCCCCGTGGAGGTGCTCCTCGGAGTAGAGGAACAGCCCCTCGAAGACCTCCGCCGGCGACCGGTACTCCTCGGGCATCTCACCCGAGGCGTGCCAGGCCGGGAACAGCTCCAGGGCCTCCTCCCGCAGGGCCTCCTCCCCTTCGGAGGCCAGGCGCGCGATCGTCGCGCGCTCGTCCCCGGTCAGCGGGGTGTCGCGTTCGGCGCTGTAGTAGAGGGAGACTCCCATGGGCCGGCCTTCCTTCGGGTGCGGGTGTGCGAGGTGTGTCCTGTGGGACGACCCTAGAAGAGGGGGCCGACATGCTCCATTGCGGCCAATCCGCGGCGCCCGCCTGGCAAGTCTGGACAAGGCGGGGGCGGGGCCCGGGTACTAGCGTCCCTTCCATGTCCACGCACCCGTTCTGGCTGGCCGGCACCGCCGCGACCGGCGACAGCGAACTCACCGTCGTCAACCCCTACACCGGCGAGGTCGCGGGCCGCGTCTCCGTGCCCACCGCCGACCAGGTCGAGCAGGCCGTCGCCGCCGCGCACGCCGCGGCCGCCCAGGCCGCCGCCCTGCCCGCGCACGCCAAGGCCGCCGCCCTCGACCACATCTCGCGCCGCATCGGCGAGCGCGCCGAGGAGATCGCGCAGACGATCACCGCGGAGAGCGGCAAGCCGATCAAGTGGTCCCGCGTCGAGGCCGCCCGCGCCGTGTCCGTGTTCCGCTGGGCCGCCGAGGAGGCCCGCCGCGACAGCGGCGAGCTCCAGCGCCTGGACACCGACGCCGGCGGCACCGGCCGGATGGCCCTGGTCCGCCGGGTCCCGCACGGCCCGGTGCTCGGGATCTCGCCGTTCAACTTCCCGCTGAACCTGGTCGCCCACAAGATCGCCCCGGCGATCGCCGTCGGCGCCCCCATCATCCTCAAGCCGGCCCCGGCCACCCCGATGACCGCGCTGCTGCTGGGCGAGATCATCGCCGAGACCGACCTGCCCGCGGGCACCGTGTCGGTGCTGCCGATGCCCAACGACCTGGCCGGCCGCCTCATCGACGACGCCCGCCTCCCGGTCATCTCGTTCACCGGCGGCGCGTTCGGCTGGGAGATCCAGAAGCGGGCCCCGCACAAGCACGTCACCCTGGAGCTGGGCGGCAACGCCGCGGCCGTGGTGCTCGACGACGCCGACCTGGACTGGGCGTCCTCGCGCGTCGCCCTGTTCGGCAACAACCAGGCGGGCCAGGTCTGCATCGGCGTGCAGCGGGTCGTCGTCACCGGCGCCGTGTACGACGAGTTCGTGTCGCGCCTGGTCGAGAAGGTGGAGGCGCTGGGCACCGGCGACCCCGCCGACGAGGGCACCGACGTGGGCCCGCTGGTGGACGAGGCCGCCGCGGTCCGCGTCCAGGAGTGGGTGGAGGAGGCCGTGGCGGGCGGCGCGAAGCTGCTCACCGGCGGCACCCGCGACGGTGTGACCGTCGCGCCGACGGTGCTGGCCGACGCCCCCGCCGACAGCCGCGTGATGCGCCAGGAGGTGTTCGGCCCGGTGCTGGTGCTCCAGCGGGTCGCCGACACCGACGCCGCCTTCGCCGCGGTCAACGACAGCGACTTCGGCCTCCAGGCGGGTGTGTTCACCCGCGACCTGCCGACCGCGTTCCGGGCCCACCGGGAGCTGGAGGTGGGCGGCGTGATCATCGGCGACGTGCCGACCTTCCGCGCCGACCAGATGCCCTACGGCGGCGTCAAGGGCTCGGGCGTGGGCCGCGAGGGCGTGCGCGCGGCCATGACGGACCTGACCTACGAGCGTGTCCTGGTGCTCACCGGCATCAGCCTGTGAGCCGCCGCCGACGGCTCCCGCTCACTGCCGGGCGGGAGCCGTCGGCGTACGGGGACCGCGGCCGCGGCCGCGGTCCGTCCGTGCGGGGGGCGGCGCCGGGGCCTACGCCCCGGACGCGTGCTCGTACAGCCTGCGGGCCTCGTCGCCGAACCGCGGCCCGTACTGGGTCCGCCGGTCGTCGGCGTACTTGAAGCTCACCACCGAGGACACCGTCCCCACCCCCGTGGCGGGGTCGAACCCGGTCAGCCACGGCCCGCCGCTGGAGCCCTGGGTCATCCCGCAGCGCATCCCGTTGGCGGTGGTCCCGCCGGTGTCGGCGCGGGTGCGGCCCGAGCAGTAGTGCAGCTCCCGGCCGTTGTACGGGGAGGCCGCCGGGTACCCGAACGAGTACACCTGCACCCCGTTGCGCACCCGCGTGTCCGTCCAGGTGTCGAACGCGATCCGCTGGGAGCCGACCCGGTCCTGCACGGTCCTGCCGTCGGCGGTGTTCACCACCGCGACCGCGAGGTCGTAGCTGTCGTCGGCCCGCTTGGACCACTCCGGCGACACCAGCAGGTCGCGGGCAGTGTAGCGGCCGTAGGGCGAGGACCCGTCGTCGAAGCCGGGCACGAACGTCCAGTTGCGCGCCCAGGAGCCGGTCCCGTCCTTGGCGCAGTGCCCGGCGGTGACGACGGTGCTCCCGTTGGGGGCGTCCACCACCGAGGCCGAACAGGTGAAGTCGCGCCCGTCCATGGTCAGGAACACCTTGCCGGTGGTGCGCACGACCCGGCCCCCGGCCGTCCACCTCTCCCCGGTGCTGTCGTCGCGCGGGGCCGCCTGGTGCTCGGCCTCGGGGCGGGGGACCACCCCCTGCGCGCCGGACAGGGTCCGGTCGAGCAGTTCGGTGATGGGGCGGGCGGCGGCCATGCGCTCGGGGGTCCAGTAGGACAGCACGGCCCGCTGCTGGTCCTCGGTGACCGCCGCGCTCAGCCGCACCACCCCGTCGGCCTCGGAGAGGGCGGTGTGCGCCTCCTGGAGGCGTTCGGGGACGGTTCCGGCCTGTGCGGGGTCGGGCATCCGGTCGGCGTAGGCGAGGCCGCCGACGGAGAGGGCCGCCGCGGCGAGGGCGGCCAGGAGTTTGTGCGCGGTGGACGAGGTCATGGACCGCATTTTTGCACACATGAAGTAATCACATGACTACTTTGAGTTTGTGTCCAGGGGTTTTCGGGAAAACGCGGACGGCCGCCTCCGATACGGGGGCCGTATCGGAGGCGGCCCGGGCGGTCGCGCCGTGCCGCGGGAGTGGTGCGGCGCGCCGCCGGTCGGGCGACCCGCTTTCCGGTCACGCACCCGGCGGGGTTCGCGTCGGTGCCGTTTCGGCGACGCGGGCCCCGCCGGAGCGGTCGGGGGCCGGTGTCCGGGATCAGGAGAAGGGAATGGTCACCCGGGTGGGCTCGGCCTCGGGGGAGGACACCGTCACCCGGTTCCCGATCGTGCTCTTGCTGTCGTAGCGCAGGTCGCGGGTGTCCACCACGACGGACAGCCGGTGCCCGGCGGGCACGTCCCACACCACCGGCGACAGCTCGGTCGTCACCGTCACCGGTGCGCCCGGGCTCGCGTCGCGCAGTGTGTAGGGGGCGTGCGAGAGCAGGGCGCCCCGGCCGCCGGCGTCGATCGCGTACAGGTACACGAACACCGACTGCGTGCTCGCGGTGGGCGTGAACGTGAACGTCGCCTCCGGGGTGCCCGCCACCCGGGCGCCGTCCGGGTAGGCCGGGCTCGTCCACACCCCGGCCCGGTAGCGGTCCACGGTGGGCAGCAGCACCCCCGTGGGCACGTCGAAGAACTGCTGGAGGGCGCCGCTCAGCATCACGGTCCCGCTCTCCGCGGTGGTGCCGATCCCGGTGCGCACCCGGTAGTCCCACCCGGTGTCGGGGTCGGCGCCCATGGCGCCGCTGTTCTGCCAGCGGGCCCAGTCCGTGCTGGGCTCGCCCAGGTAGAAGGTCTGCTCGCCGCCGGTCACCGACTCCCAGTCCGGGTACGAGGTCCAGGTCCCGCGCCCGTTGTTGGGCTTGACCATCACCGGGTCGGCGGTGTCCACGCCGTTGTCCTCGCCCTTGAGGTGGTGGTCGAACCAGTCGCCGACCCCCGCCCAGATCTCGTCGGGCAGCCCGGCCGCGCCGAAGATCTCCTGGGTGGCGTGGTCGCCGGGGGCGATCATGAGCCGCTTGGGGCCGGTCAGCTCGCCGTAGAAGTCGGTGATGTGCCCGACCGGGAACATGCCGTCGTTCCAGCCGTGGGCCATCATCACGGCGGTGCCGTTGGCGTTGAGCCGGTCGACCTTGGTGGCGGCCGACCGGTCGGGGGCCATGTCCAGGGCGGGCTGGATGTCCCCGCGCCGGTAGGCGCGCTCCACGTTCTGGAGGGTCTCGCCCTTGCGGCCGGTCAGCGCGGCGGCGCCCAGCAGCAGCTCGGCGGACTGCACGTCGACCGTCTCGTTGGGGTAGAGCGACTCCCGGAGGTCGGCCCAGCCGCTGAGCGAGGCCACCGCCTTGATCCGGTCGTCCTCGGCCGCGGTGAGCAGGCTGATGCCGCCGCCGTAGGAGATCCCGGCCATGCCGATGCGCTCGGGGTCGGAGTCGGTGTTCTCCAGGGCCCAATCGATGACCGCGCTGGCGTCGGCCCGGTCCTCGGGGCCGGCCACCTCGATGGCGCCGCCGGAGTCCCAGAAGCCGCGCGAGGAGTAGGTGACGACCTGGTAGCCGGACTCCTGGGCGAGCCGGGCCCCGGCGCCCACGTACAGCAGGTGCGGGGTGGCCCAGGCGGACGGCATGACCAGCAGGGGGTGCGGGCCCTCGACGCCGGTGGGCGTGATGACCTTGGCCTTGATCTCGGTGCCGTCGTGGCTGGTGATGGTCACGTAGCGGATCTCGGAGCCGATCGCCGCGGCGGCCGGTGCCGGGGTCAGCAGGACCGCGGCCAGTACGGCCGCCGCGAGCCCGGACAGCAGCCGGACGAGGGCGGGGCGGCGGAGCGGGGGAGAGGGACGCGGGGTCTGGGAAGGCATGTGTCGGGAACCTCGGGGGAGCAGGGACGGGAGGTTTCCGATGGGTCGTCGCGCCGCCGAGGCCATCGGGGGAGTGCCGACCGGGGAGGCCGGTGCGCAGGAGGAATGGGGGGTGACGGGGGTCGCAAGTAACTGTGAGGTAACTTACCCACCGGTTAAGTTAGGACAGCTGGCGCCGCTTGTAAAGCCCCCGTGACACCGCGCTTCCCCTCGACCCGCGGGTCGGCTCCCGCGTCCGGTCCCGCGGACCTGACAGTTCGTCCACAGGCCCCGGCGGCGGTGCCCCGCTTGGGCGACAATGGGGACGTGCGACAAGAACAGCAGCGAACCGTAGTCCTCCTCGGCTCCACCGGCTCGATCGGCACCCAGGCCCTGGACCTCGTCCACCGCAACCCCGACCGCTTCCGCGTCGTCGGCCTGGCCGCCGGGGGCGGCCGGGTGGACCTGCTCGCCAAGCAGGCCGCCGAGTTCGGCGTCCCACGGGTGGCCGTCGCCGACCCCGCCAAGGCCGACGAACTGCGCCGCGCCCTGGCCGGGCACGGCTCCACCGCCACCGTGCTCGCCGGCCCCGAGGGCGTCGCCGAGCTCGCCGCCGAGCCCTGCGACACCGTCCTCAACGGCATCACCGGCGCCCTGGGCCTGGAGTCCACGCTGGCCGCGCTGCGCGCCGGGAGCACCCTGGCGCTGGCCAACAAGGAGTCCCTCATCATCGGCGGGCCGCTGGTCCGCGACCTGGCCCGGCCCGGCCAGATCGTCCCGGTCGACTCCGAGCACTTCGCCATCGCCCAGTGCTTCCCCCACCTGCCCGACGAGGAGCTGCGCAGCCTCGCCCAGGGGCACGTCACCGCCCGCCGCGACGAGGTGCGCCGCCTGGTCGTCACCGCCAGCGGCGGCCCCTTCCGCGGCCGCCGCCGCGAGGAGCTGGAGGGCGTCACCCCCGCCGAGGCGCTCGCCCACCCCACCTGGAGCATGGGCCCGGTCATCACCGTCAACTCCGCGACCCTGCTCAACAAGGGCCTGGAGGTGATCGAGGCCAACCTGCTGTTCGACATCCCCTTCGACCGCATCGACGTCGTCGTGCACCCGCAGTCGATCGTCCACTCGATGGTCGAGTACGTGGACGGGTCCACCATCGCCAAGGCCAGCCCGCCCAGCATGATGATCCCCATCGCCTACGGCATGAGCGCCCCCGACCGCGTCCCCGACGCCGCGCCCGGCATGGACTGGACCAGGGCCCAGACCTGGACCTTCGAGCCCCTGGACCACGAGGCCTTCCCCGCCGTCCGGCTGGCCTGCGAGGTCGGCGAGGCGGGCGGCACCGCCCCGGCCGTGTACAACGCCGCCAACGAGGAGGCCGTCGACGCCTTCCTCGCTGGAAACCTCGCGTTTCCGGCGATCCTGGACACCGTCGCGCGGGTAGTCTCTGAGCATCAGCGAACGGAACGCCCCGGTGAGGCGTCCCAGCGACCAGGGGGCCTCACCCTCGACGACGTGTACGCCGCTGACGGATGGGCCCGTATCCGAGCGCGCGAACTGGTCGCACGCCGGGCCTGACACCGGTGTAGGGAGAGATGCATGGTCCTGCTGCTGACCGTGGTCGGGATCGTCCTGTTCGTTCTGGGGCTGCTGTTCTCGATCGCCTGGCACGAACTCGGCCACCTGGGCACCGCCAAGCTGTTCGGCATCAAGTGCACCGAGTACATGGTCGGGTTCGGCAAGACCCTGTGGTCGTTCCGCCGCGGTGAGACCGAGTACGGGGTCAAGGCCGTCCCCCTGGGCGGCTACGTCCGCATGGTCGGGATGATGCCTCCGGCGCGGAAGACCGCCGACGACAGCGGCCGCAAGCTCTCCCGCTGGCGCGCCATGGCGGAGGACGCCCGCGAGGCCTCCTACGTGGAGCTGGGGCCGCAGGACCAGGACCGGCAGTTCTACCAGCGCGCGCCCTGGAAGCGCCTCATCGTCATGTTCGCCGGGCCCGGGATGAACGTCGTCCTGGCGGCCATCCTGCTCGGCGTCCTCTTCATGGGCATCGGCGTCCCGCAGCAGACCACCCAGATCGCGGTGGTCAACGAGTGCGTGGTCTCCGCCGAGGCCGAGAGCCGGGTCGACTCCTGCGAGGGGCTGCCGCCAACCCCCGCCAACGAGGCGGGCCTGCGGCCCGGCGACGTCATCGTCGAGGTCGACGGACAGCCCACCCCCGAGTGGAACGACGCCAACCAGCTCATCCGCTCCTCCCTGGGGCCCACCGAGATCGTGGTGGAGCGCGACGGGGAGCGGCTCCCGCTCACCGTCGACATCATCGAGAACGAGCTCCCGGCCCGCGACGCCGAGGGCGAGTTCATCTACGAGACCGACGCCGACGGCGACGAGATCACCGACGAGCAGGGCTTCCCCGTCTACAAGATGGAGACGGTCGGGTTCCTGGGCATCATCTTCGCCACCGAGCGCGCCCCGCTCACCCTCGCCGAGTCGGCCGGGGAGATGGGCAACATGATGATCGGCGTCGGCGAGGCGCTCATCGCGCTGCCGTCGAAGATCCCCGGGGTGTTCGCCGCCGCCTTCCTCGGCGAGGAGCGCACCGCGGACTCGCCGGTGGGCATCGTCGGCATCTCCCGCATCGGCGGCGAGATCATGGCCCAGGGGCTGCCCATCGCCGACACCGCCTCGATCATGATCCAGATGCTGGCGGGCGTGAACCTCTTCCTGTTCGCCTTCAACATGCTCCCGATCCTGCCGCTGGACGGCGGGCACATGGCGGGGGCCATCTGGGAGTGGATCAAGCGCGGCTGGGCCAGGCTCACCCGCAGGCCGGAGCCGGCCCCGGTGGACGTGGCCATGCTGACACCGGTCGCCTACATCGTGGTGGCCTGCTTCCTGGCGTTCAGCGTGGTGCTGCTGATCGCCGACCTGTTCAACCCGGTCCGCCTGTTCGGCTGACCGGGCCCGGGCCGGCCGCGGACCGCGGCCGGCCCGGGCACCCGCCGCGCGCATCCGGGCCGGGCTCGGCCGCCTTCGGCCGGACCCCGCCCGGTCTGCGGGGATCCGCCCCGATGCGGGGGTTCCGTGTGATGCGAGGCACCCCCCGGGGTGCGGGTAACCTGGGTGCGCGATCCGGGAACGGCGGCACGTCCCGCACGGCCGCCCCGCACAGGCGTCGATTCCCCGGTCGTGGCTCCGCGCAGCGCGCCGGGCGCCTTCTCTGTGAACCGGACGAAATTCCAAGTGCCGCCCCTCCCTCCGGCGGCAGACGAGGTGAATCAAGCGTGACGACCGTCGATCTCGGCATTCCCGCCACCCCGCCGCGCCCGCTGGCGACCCGGCGCAAGACCCGGCAGATCATGGTCGGCAACGTCCCCGTGGGCGGGGACGCGCCGGTGTCCGTGCAGTCCATGACCACCACCCGCACCTCCGACATCAACGCGACCCTGCAGCAGATCGCGGAGCTGACCGCCTCGGGCTGCCAGATCGTCCGGGTCGCGGTGCCCACCAACGACGACGCCGACGCCCTGCCGATCATCGCGAAGAAGTCGCAGATCCCGGTGATCGCCGACATCCACTTCCAGCCCAAGTACGTGTTCCAGGCCATCGACGCCGGCTGCGCGGCGGTGCGCGTCAACCCGGGCAACATCAAGAAGTTCGACGACAAGGTCGCCGAGATCGCCAAGGCCGCCGGGGACGCGGGGGTGCCGATCCGCATCGGCGTCAACGCCGGGTCCCTGGACAAGCGGCTGCTCGCCAAGTACGGCAAGGCCACCCCCGAGGCGCTGGTGGAGTCCGCGCTGTGGGAGTGCTCCCTGTTCGAGGAGCACGGCTTCCGCGACATCAAGATCTCGGTCAAGCACAACGACCCGGTCGTCATGGTCAACGCCTACCGCCAGCTCGCCTCGGCCTGCGACTACCCGCTGCACCTGGGGGTGACCGAGGCCGGCCCCGCCTTCCAGGGCACCATCAAGTCCGCGGTGGCCTTCGGCGCCCTGCTCGCGGAGGGCATCGGCGACACCATCCGCGTCTCGCTGTCGGCGCCGCCGGCGGAGGAGGTCAAGGTCGGCACGCAGATCCTGGAGTCGCTGGGCCTGCGCGAGCGGGGCCTGGAGATCGTCTCCTGCCCCAGTTGCGGGCGCGCCCAGGTGGACGTGTACACGCTGGCGGAGGAGGTCACCGCCGGGCTGGAGGGCCTGGAGGTGCCGCTGCGGGTGGCGGTGATGGGGTGTGTGGTCAACGGTCCGGGCGAGGCGCGTGAGGCGGATCTGGGTGTGGCCTCGGGCAACGGCAAGGGGCAGATCTTCGTCAAGGGCGAGGTGATCAAGACGGTGCCGGAGTCCAAGATCGTGGAGACGCTGATCGAGGAGGCCATGCGGATCGCCGAGGAGATGGGCGAGGCCGGGGTCGAGCCGGGCGAGCCCACCGTCGCCGTCGCGGGCTGACACCCGCATCCACACCACGGCCGCGCCCCAGTCGGGGCGCGGCCGTTCGTGTTCCCCGTCCGGGGGAGCCCAGCAGGTGCCGGTCCGGCGCGCGTCGACCGGGTGGGGAGAGGGCCCCGGGGTGGGGCGGCGCCGGGCGGCGGGACCGTTCGGGAAGGGGAGTTTCCCGTATACGTGCAGGTCACCCGTGTGTCATCACACAGCGTGATTTAGTGTGGCATCCATCACGTCGATGTGCGTTTTCTTGCGCTGGGACGCATGTTCCGCGCGCGCATTCCGGATAGACGCAATGAATGTGGGTCATGTTACCCAGGTAACGCGGTTACCGTTGCTGAGGGCATTTTCCCTCCGTTAACGGACAGGGGAGCGCCCGTCCCCCCACACCGCACCCCACCCGGGGCGCCTCAGCGTGCCCGCGTCCGGGGAGCGGTGTGCCCGCGCATGAAACGAGGAGTGACACGTGGTCGACCAGAAGACCCCCGCGGACGCCCCCGGGGTGCCCGCGCGCCCGGGCGGTGCGCCCGCGCTTCGGGAGCGCCTGACCAGGCGCAAGCCGGTGGAGAAGCTCGTCGCCGAGACCGAGGGTGCCGCGGGCGCCGGCCTGCGGCGGCACATGGGCTTCTGGCAGCTGTCCATGATCGGCATCGGCGCGACCCTGGGCACCGGCATCTTCGTGGTCCTGGGCGAGGCCGTGCCCGTCGCCGGGCCGGCCGTCATGATCTCGTTCGTGCTGGCGGGCGTCACCGCCCTCTTCTCCGCCCTGGCCTACGCCGAGATGGCGGGCATGATCCCGGCCTCCGGCTCGGCCTACTCCTACAGCTACGCCACCATCGGCGAGTTCATGGCGTGGATCTGCGGCTGGTGCCTGATGCTCACCTACGGCGTCTCCGTGGCCGCCGTCGGCGTGGGCTGGGGGCAGTACATCAACGAGCTGCTGCATTTGACCACCGGCCTCTCCCTGCCGCCCGCCGTCCTGGCCGGCCCGATGGAGGGCGGGCTGGTCAACCTCCCGGCCGCCATCGTCGTCCTGCTGTCGATGTTCGCCCTGCTCGCCGGGGTGCGCGAGAGCAGCCGCGTCAACGCCGTGATGGTCACCATCAAGATCGGCATCCTGGTGATGTTCGTGGCCATCGCCGTCACCGCCGTCCAGGACGGCAACTTCGCCCCCTTCATGCCCATGGGCATGGCGGGCGTCAGCGCCGCGGGCGCCACCCTGTTCTTCTCCTACATCGGGTTCGACTCGGTCTCCACCGCCAGCGAGGAGGCCAAGAACCCGCAGCGCGACCTGCCCCGCGCGATCATGTTCTCGATGATCCTGGTGACCGCCATCTACTGCCTGGTGGCCTTCGCCGCGGTCGGCGCGCTGAACTGGACGGACTTCGTCGACGGTGAGACCTCGCTGGCCGGCATCCTGACCAGGGTCACCGGTACCCCGATCTGGGCCGTCATCTTCGCCGCGGGCGCCGTCCTGGCCCTGGCCAGCGTCGTCCTGGTGGTCCTCTACAGCCAGACCCGCATCCTCTTCGTGATGTCGCGCGACGGCCTGATCCCCAAGGCGTTCTCCAAGGTCGACGCCAAGGGCACCCCGCGCCTGAACACCGTCATCACCTCGGTGCTGATCGCCGTCCTGGCCGCGTTCATCCCGCTGGGCCCGCTCGCCGACGCCACCGCCATCGGCACCCTGTTTGCGTTCGCCCTGGTGAACGTGGCCGTGCTGGTGCTGCGCCGGACCCGCCCCGACCTGCCCCGCGCCTTCCGGGTGCCGGGCGCTCCGGTCACCCCGGTCCTGGGCGTCCTGGCCTGCGCCTACATGGTGGCCAGCATGGGCGCGAGCGTGTGGATCGCGTTCGGCGCGTGGCTGGCCGTCGGCCTGGTGGTCTACTTCGGCTACAGCATGAAGCGCTCCGCGCTGGAGGCCGAGGACACCGTCGAGGTCCGCTCCTGAGCTGAGACGGAGCCCACGGAGGGGGTCGGGATTCCCGGCCCCCTCCGCCGTGTTCCAGGGGAGGGCGCCGCCGGGGCCGACGCACGTGTTCGGTGCATATGTGCACACAGGCGCAAAGAAACCCATCAATGCGTCGAAAATACGCAAAGCATCTGATGTGCGACGCACACTTCGGACGGGTGCCGCCGCCTAGAGTGGACCCGGCCTCGCAGCCGCCCCACCAGCGGCGATGAGACCCCCGACCCCGCGGCGACGGCGCCGCGGACACCAGACCCGAGGGACGGAGGAGCGGATGGCACGGCGGACCCTGCGCGTGGCCCTGGACCAGGGCACCGGCCGCAGCGGCGACCCCGCCGATGCCCTGGCCCGCCTCTCAGACCGGGCGCGCGCCGCCGCCGACGCGGGCGCCGACCTGCTGATCGGCCCCGAGATGTCGCTGACCGGCTACAACATCGGCGCGGACGTCGCCCGCCTGGCCGAGCCCGTCGACGGACGGCTGTCCGCCCAGGTCGCGCGGATCGCCGCCGACACCGGTGTCGCGATCGTCCACGGCTTCCCGGAGCGGGACGGGGACGCGGTGTACAACACCGTCCTGCTCACCGGCCCGGACGGCGTCCGGCTGGCCGCCTACCGCAAGACCCACCTGTTCGGCGACCTCGACCGCGGCGCCTTCGCCCCCGGGGACACCCCGGTGGTCCAGGCCGACCTGAACGGCGTCCGCCTGGGGCTGCTGGTCTGCTACGACGTCGAGTTCCCCGAGCCCGTGCGCGCCCACGCGCTGGCCGGGACCGAGCTGCTCGTGGTGCCGACCGCCCTCATGCTGCCCTACACCGACGTGCCCGACCGCATCGTCCCGGTACGGGCGCTGGAGAACCAGATCCACCTGGCGTACGTGAACCGCTGCGACACCGAGGGCGACCTGCGCTACGCGGGCCGCAGCGCCCTCGTCGCCCCCGACGGCACCGAGACCCTGCGCGCCGGGGCCGACGAGGAGCTGCTCGTCGGCGACGTCGACCTCGGCGCCATCGCCCGCGCCCGCGAGGGGCAGTCCTACCTGGACGACCGCAGGCCGGGGCTGTACGGCTCCCTGAGCCGCGACCGGGCCCGCGCCCGCTAGACCCACGGCCATTCCCGGCCGCACCGCCACCACCGCCACACCGACCCTGGAGGGGATTCATGACGTCTGCCGTGCCCACGGCCGCCGGCACCGGCCCGGTGCAGGACCCGCCGCTGAACATGTGCGGACCGGACTTCCCGTTCGCCTACGACCGGTACCTCGAGCACCCCGCCGGGCTCGGGCAGATCCCGGCGGAGCGGCTCGGGACCGAGGTGGCGGTCATCGGCGGCGGCCTGTCGGGCATCGTCACCGCCTACGAGCTCATGAAGATGGGGCTGCGGCCGGTCGTGTACGAGGCCGACCGGATCGGCGGCCGCCTGCGCACCGAGCGCTTCCCCGGCGTCGACGAGGAAGAGGTCGTCGCCGAGATGGGGGCGATGCGCTTCCCGCCCTCCTCCACGGCGTTCTGGCACTACGTGGACCGGGTCGGGCTGCGCACCGAGCCGTTCCCCAACCCGCTCGCCCCCACCACCCCCAGCACCGTCGTCGACCTCAAGGGCGAGTCGCACTACGCGACCACCCTGGCCGACCTCCCTGAGGTGTACCGCGAGGTCGCCCGCGCCTGGGAGCGGACCCTGGAGGACGGGGCGCAGCACTCCCGGATGCAGCGCGCCATCCGCGAGCGCGACGTCGCGACCCAGAAGGAGATCTGGAACGAGCTCGTGGAGAAGCTCGACAACCAGACCTTCTACGGATTTTTGTGTGATTCTCCGGCTTTCGCTTCCTTCCGCCACCGTGAGATCTTCGGACAAGTGGGATTCGGCACCGGTGGCTGGGACACCGACTTCCCGAACTCCATCCTGGAGATCCTCCGGGTCACCTACACGGGCGCGGACGACGACCACATGGGCATCATCGGCGGTGTCCAGCAGCTTCCCCAACGGCTCTGGGAGGACGCCCCGGACAAGCTCGTCCACTGGGCGCAGGGCACGACTCTGGCGAAGCTGCACGCGGACGGTCCGCGCCCGGCCGTCACGGCCCTTCGCCGCACCGCGGCGAAGGGCTCGGCGGCGGGCAACATCACCGTGACGGACGCGTCGGGCTCCACCCGCACCTACGCCGCGGCGGTGTTCACCGCGCAGAGCTGGATGATGCTGTCCAAGGTCGACTGCGACGAGTCGCTGCTGCCGATCGACCACTGGACCGCGATCGAGCGCACCCACTACATGGAGTCCTCCAAGCTGTTCGTGCCGGTGGACCGGCCGTTCTGGAAGGACAAGGACCCCGAGACCGGGCGCGACGTCATGAGCATGACGCTCACCGACCGGATGACCCGCGGCACCTACCTGCTGGAGGGGCCGGACCCCGACGGGCCCGCCGCCATCTGCATGTCGTACACCTGGTGCGACGACTCGCTGAAGTGGCTGCCGCTGTCCCCGAACGAGCGCCTGGAGGTCATGCTGGCCTCGCTCGCCAAGGTGTACCCGGGCGTGGACGTCCGCTCCCACATCACCGGCGACCCGGTCACGGTGTCGTGGGAGGACGAGCCCTACTTCATGGGCGCCTTCAAGGCCAACCTGCCGGGGCACTACCGGTACCAGCGCCGCCTGTTCACGCACTTCGCGCAGGACTCGCTGTCGGAGGAGTACCGCGGCCTGTTCCTGGCCGGCGACGACGTGTCCTGGACGGCCGGCTGGGCCGAGGGCGCGGTGCAGACGGCGCTCAACGCCGTGTGGGGGGTGATGCACCACCTCGGTGGCGCCACCGACCCGACGAACCCGGGCCCGGGCGACGAGTTCGACGAACTCGCGCCGGTGGCCCTGCCCGAAGGCTGAGGTCAGGGGAGACCTCTGCGACAGGACCGGTGGGCGCGCGGAACCGCGAACCCCGCGCGCCCGCGCACCGGTCCGTCGCGAGCCGATGGGAACGTGCACCCCGGGGCTATGGGGATGGCCCCGGGGTGTCCTCATGCCCGGACCCGGCCGCTCAGCGCAGGGTGAGCGGGGTCTCGGAGTCCAGACGGGTGAGCTTCTCCGGATTGCGGACGTAGTACAGGCCGGTGATCAGGCCGCCCTCGACGCGGGCCGCCATGATCCCGTCGAACTCGCCGTCCAGGTGGATGGCCAGCGCGGGGTGGCCGTTGACCATCGTGGCCCTGCCGGTGACCGCCGAGCCGACCTTGCGCAGGCCCCCCATGGTCGCCCGGACCACCCGGTCGGCGCCGACGATCGCGTTCGGCACGGCCCGCTTGATGCCGCCGCCGTCGCCCACGAGGACGACATCGGGGGCGAGCACGTCCATCAGGCCCTGGAGGTCCCCGGTCTCGAAGGCGCGCCGGAACGAGTCCAGCACCGCCCGGCCCTGGTCGGGCGCGACCGTCTCGCGCGGGCGGCGGGCGTCCACGTGGCGCCGGGCCCGGTGGGAGATCTGGCGGACCGCCGCCGACGTCTTCCCCACGGCCGCCGCGATCTCGTCGTAGCCGAGGCCGAAGGCCTCCCGCAGCACGAACACGGCGCGCTCGGTGGGCGACAGCGTCTCCAGGACCAGCATGAGCGCCATCGACACGCTCTCGGCGAGCTCGACGTCCTCGGCCACGTCGGGCGAGGTGAGGAGGGGTTCGGGCAGCCAGTTGCCGACGTAGGACTCGCGGCGGCGCTTGAGCGTGCGCAGGCGGTTCAGTGCCTGGCGGGTGGTGATCCGGACCAGATAGGCGCGCGGTTCGCGGACCTGCTCCCGGTCGACCTCGGCCCAGCGCAGCCAGGTCTCCTGGAGGACGTCCTCGGCGTCGGCGGCGGAGCCGAGCATCTCGTAGGCGACCGTGAACAGCAGGTTGCGGTGGGAGACGAAGTCCTCCGTCGCCGGATCGGCCCGCCGCTCCCGCCCGGTGTCCTCCACGGTCCTCATCCCTTCACGGACTCGGTGGCGGAGCGCTGCCGGAGCAGGCGCTCGCGGTGGCCGCCGTCCCCGAACCGCACCCGGCGCCCGCCGGGCCTGCTCGCCTCGTCGGACAGCTGCCCGACGATGCCCCGGCAGATGAACTCCTTGATCCTCCCACCGGCCCGGCCGGAGATGTGGGCTCCGCGGGCGATGTCGTTGCGGTGGGCGATCTGGAAGATACCGTTACGGCGGCCGAGGCTGATGCACTGGGCGGCGAACATGACGGTCAGGGGCTCGGGCGCCCGCCCCTCGATCCGGGCGAGTACCGTGTCGGCGGCCTGCGGGCCGGACTGGACGGCCGCCTGGCAGCTCATCCGGACGGGGAGGCCCGACGGCGCGGCGGCGTCGCCGGTGGCGACGATGTGCGGGCTGTCGAGGCTGGTGTAGGTCTCGTCGGTGAGCAGGCGGCCCTCGGCGTCGGTGCTCAGGCCGCTGTCGCGGGCCAGGCGCGGGACGGAGAAGCCGACGGCCCACACGGTGACCGCGCTGGGCAGTTCCCGGCCGTCGGCGAGGCGGACGGAGGCGTCGGCCACGGCGGTCACCCGGGAGCCGGGGCCGTCGAGGACGGTGACGCCCAGGGCCGCGAGGCGCCGGGCGACCGAACGGCGGCCGCGCGGGTGCAGGTAGGGGCCGAGCAGGCCGCCGCAGGCCAGGGTGACGGGGTGCACGGTGGCCTCGGCCAGCTCGGCGGCGACCTCGATCCCCGTGGGGCCGCCGCCGACCACGGTGACGGGCGCCGCCGCCGGGGCCGCGTCCAGGACCCGCTTCAGGGCGCGGGCCTCCTCCAGACTGGCGAGGGGGTGCGCGAACTCGGCGGCGCCGGGGACGCCGGATACCGCGCTGGAGCTGCCGACGGCGTAGACGAGGTGGTCGTAGTGGAGCGGATCCCCTGCGGCCAGTTCGACGGTGCGCGCGGCCGCGTCGATCCGCGTGGCCGTGTCGACCACCAGCCCGACGGCGGGGGCGAGCACGTCGGCGTAGTCGACGACGGCCCCGTGGGTGTCGGCGGCCAGCTGGTGCAGGCGGATGCGGTCGACGAAGGCGGGGCGCGGGTTGACCAGGGTGACGGCGAGGTCGGTGCGCCGGGTGAGGCGGTTGGCGGCGAGGACGCCGGAGTATCCGCCGCCGATGACGACGACTCGGGTGTTCGCGGTCATGGTGTCTCCTCCGTTTTCAGCGGGTCGACCACAGGACACCGGCGGCCCGCGGTCTGTGACACCGCGCCGGGGGATCCGCGGCACCGGACCGGAAAAGGCGGGGCGGGGGCGGCGCCACGCCGCCCCCGCCCCGCCGGGCCCGGACTCACATCCCGGGGCCGCCGGGACGTGTGCCCACGGCGAAGCGGGTGCGGGCCGTCGCGGGCAGGCCCTCCCGGGTCACCGCGGGTTCGAGCAGGGCGAAGGCCCTCTCCCGGAACTCCTCCAGCAGGTCGGCCGGCAGCCGCTCGTAGAAGGCCCGGAAACCGGTGGTCCAGGTCCACTCCCACCAGGCGGCGGTGTCGGCGAAGACGAACGCCGACTCCTCCTCCACCACCCGCACGCCGGTGAACCCCGCCTCGGCGAGCAGCCCCCCGGCGTTCATGCCGAAGTCCGGCCTGCGCGCGGCCGCCGGACCGGCGCGCAGCGCGACGGACCGGAACAGGTCCGACATGGCCGCGCGGTCCCCCGGCATGAGCTGCTCCACCGGAACGGAGACCCCGCACCGTCCGCCGGGGCGCAGCGCGCGCAGGAAGCCGCGCGCCGCGGACCCCGGGTCGGGCATGAGGAACAGCGCGAACGCGCACAGCACCCTGTCGTAGGAGCCTTCGGCGACGGTGAGCGCCTGGGCGTCCATCCGGGCCGCCGTGGCGTTCGCCGTGCCCCGCCCGGCGATGTCGGCGGCGAGCTGTCGGACCATGCCCTCGGACAGGTCCACCCCGTGCACGGCACCCGCCGGGCCCACCCGCTCGGCCGCCGGGAACAGGCACGCTCCGCGGCCCGCGGCCACGTCGAGGACGCGCTCCCCCGGCAGGGGGTCGACCAGGTCGACCAGGCGGCGCCCCAGTACGGCGAAGTGGCCGACGTGCGGGTCGTATCCGTCGGCGCACCTGTCGTACAGGGCGGCCCACGCCGAGGTCGTCATCGGCGCCGCTCCCCTCGCGCCGTCTCGGCCAGCGCCTCCGAGATCGTCTCGGCGACCGTGTCGATGTCCTGCCTGGTGTGCGCTGTGCTCAGGAACCAGGGCTCGGCGGGCACGGGGTGGAAGTACACGCCCCGGCGCTGGCAGGCCGTCTGCAGCAGCCGGTGCCCGGCCTCGTCCACCTCGCCGGTCGCGGGGTCGGTGAGCGCCACCGACATCATCGAGCCGACCCGGCCGATCCGTGCGGTGCGCCCGGCGCCGTCGACGGCCTCGCGCACCCGCGCCTCGGCGTGGGCGCCGATCCCGTCCAGCTCGGTGTACAGCGCCCCCGCCGCCCGGATCTTGGCCAGCGTCGCGGCCACCGCCCGCAGGGCCGCGTGGTTGCCCGAGTAGACCCCGGCGTGGAACGCCTCGTACCGGGCCAGCGGCTCCATCACCTCGCGCGACCCTCCGAAGGCCGCGACGGGGAACCCGCCGCCCATCGCCTTGGACACCACGGTCAGGTCGGGCACGACGCCGTACAGCTCCTGGCCGCCGCCCCGGGCGACCCGGAAGCCGGTGATCACCTCGTCGAAGACCAGCAGCGCGCCGTGCTCGCCGGTCAGGCGGCGCAGCAGCTCCAGGAAGCCGGCGTCGGGCACGACCACGCCGTCGTTGGCCAGGACCGGCTCGCACATCACCGCGGCCAGTTCGGCCCCGTGGTCGGCGAACACCTTCTCCACCGCCGCCGCGTCGTTCCAGGGGACCTGGAGGGTGTGCTCCATCGCCTCCGGGATCATCCCCGCGGCCCCCGGGGCGGGTCGGCGGCCGTCGCCCCCGCGCGATCGCAGGAGCGTCTCGCTCCAGCCGTGGTAGTGGCCCTCGAAGGTCAGCACGAGGGTCCGGCCGGTGACCGCGCGCGCGAGGCGCACCGCCGACATCAGCGCCTCGGTGCCGGAGTTGGCGAACCGGAGCCGTTCGACGCCGGGCACCAGCTCCGCCACCAGCCCCGCCGCCTCCCGGTCGATCCGGTGCGGCAGCCCGGTCATGTGCCCGCGGCCGAACTGGGCGGCGATCTGCGCGGTCACGTCCGGGTCGGCGTAGCCGAACAGGTGGGGGCCGTAGCCCATGTTGACGTCGATGAGCTCGTTGCCCTCGATGTCGCGGACCCGGCAGCCGGAGGCCGAGTCCACGACGATCGGCTCGATGATCCCGCGGGCCCGCATGTTGCTGCTGACGCCGCCCGCCACGAACCCGTGGAGGTCGGCGTAGGCGGCCTGGTTGGACAGTCCCGTCCTGGGGCCGTCGATGGTGGTCATCATGGTCCTTTCACGTGGTCAAGGTGTCGCCATGGAGTGGAACCGGTCGGGGGAGAAGGGGGTGAGCAGGTCCGGGCGCCCTCCCGAGGAGATCTCGTCCGCGACCAGGCGGCCCAGGAGCGCCCCGAGCGTGGCACCGCTGTGCGTGACGGCCTCGTAGTAGCCGGGCACGGCGTCCAGGAAGCCCACGCTGGAGCCCCCGTCCGCCGGGAAGGCCCTGATGCCGACGCGGACCGCGGTGGGCCGGGTGCCGCGCAGGCCGGGCAGGACGCGGCCCGCCCGCTCGATCAGGTCCCGGACGGGGGAGTCGAGCGGTTCCCCGGACGGCCCGGCCAGCCGGGCGTCGACCCCGTCCGAGCGGACCCGCACGCCGTCGGGGCCGGCGGGCCGGACGCTGACGTCCGGGCCGAGCAGCATGGCGTCCACGCCGCCGGGCAGGGGCAGGTCCGCCAGCAGCCCCGGGGTGGGGGCCAGGGCCAGGGGGCCGCCGACGAGGCCGGCGACCTCCTCGGCCCCCGCGCCCGCCGCGTTGACCACCGTCCTGGCGTCCACCCGGCCGCCGCCGGCCAGAGCGACGCCGCACACCGCGCCCGCGGCGTCGGTGAGGATCCGTTCGACGCGGGCCCCGAACCGGACCTCGGCCCCCTCCCGCCGGGCCCGGTCGACCATCCACCCGGCCATGGCCGGCAGGTCGACCCAGCCCTCGTCGGGCAGCCGCACGACACGGGGGGACAGGGCGGCGCGGTCGACACCGCGCGGGACGGCGGGCGCGTCCGGTGCGACCTCCTCCGCCGCGTAGCCCCACTGCCGTGCCCGGGCCAGGTCGGCGTCCAGGCGGTCGGGGTCCCGCGCCCAGAGCAGGGTCGGGCAGGGGTGGAACCCGGGCGCCCCCTGGGCGCCGATCCGGTGGAGTTCGCGCAGGCCCGCGTGGTTCAGGTCGAAGTAGGCCCGGGGCGGCTTGCCGAAAGCGGTGGCACGCGAGAACGAGGCGGCGCTGGCCGCCGTCGCGGGTGCGGGCGCGGCCTCCAGCACCCGCACGCGCGCCCCCGCCAGCGTGAGGTTCCAGGCCACCGAGGCGCCGACGATCCCCGCGCCGACGACCACAACGTCACACATGCGCCCGCTCCGTTCCGGCCGACGCTACGGGCACGGGGGCGTCCTCCCAGGACACCGGGCCCTGGGGCCAGTCCGCGGGCACGTTCCGGACCCGCTCGGGCGTCGCCCAGCCGGTGCGGTCGCCGCCGGTGAGGTTGACCAGGACCACGTCGTCCGCGGCGATCTCCCCCTCCCGGCGCATCTTCACCGCGCCGGCGAGGGCGGTCGCGCTCGCGTGGCACACGCGCAGGCCCTCGGTCTCCTCCAGCAGGTCGCGGGCCGCGTTGATCTCGGCCTCGCTCACGGAGGTGATCCGGCCGCCGCTGCTCCGGCAGACCTCGCGGATGTAGGGGTAGGTGCGGGTGGGGTCGCCGCGCAGGATGGCCTCGGCCGGCCCCTTCGGGTCGTGCACGATGTGCCGCGGGGCGATGGACTCGGCCCCCTCCGCGTAGGCCCGGGCCATGGGGGCGCATCCGGCCTGCTGCACCGCCGTGAACCTCGGCACGCGGGAGAGCCGCCCCAGCAGCCGGTACTCCAGGGCGCCCTTGTAGGCGCCCAGGAGGCCCATGCCGCTGCTGACGGCCTGGAACACGTGGTCGGGCTCGGCGTCCATCTGGTCGAAGGCCTCCAGGTAGGCCAGTTTCAGGCCCTCCCTGCGGGCGACGTTGAAGAACCCGCCCTCGGTGAACGCGCCGGTCCGCAGGGCGAAGCGCCGGGCGGCCCGGCCGGCCTCGACGAAGTCGCCGTCGACCAGGTAGGTGGTGACCGAGGGGTGGTCGGGGTAGTTGAGCCGGTGCCGGAAGCGCCGGCCGCAGAACAGGGCGAGTTCGACCCCCTCCAGGGACTGCACGCCGTGGGCGTAGGCCGTGGAGCTGTTGCCCGTGGACGCCATGACGAACCGCCGCACGCCGAGTTCGGCGAGCCTGGAAAGGCCGACGGAGGCGATGCGGTCCTTGGTGCTCCGGGTGGGGTTCTCGCTCTCGTTCTTCAGTGCGATTCTGGACATCCCTATTCGTTCGCCCAGTTTCTCCGCGGTGAAGCAGGGGGTGCTGCCCTCGCCGAGCCATTTGAGGGAATTCCGGTCGCGGACGGGCAGGAGGTCGAAATACCTCTGGAGGGGGTTTTCTCCTTTTTGGGGAGGGCCCTCGGCAGTGGACACCGACGCCAGGTCGTGGACGGCGTCGATCGCCCCGTCGCAGGTCGGACAGCGATGGGCCGCCTCATCGGGGGACGGGTCTCCGCACAGTACGCACATCAGTGTGAATCCGCCGGGCGTCGCGGGCGCGCGCTCCATCAGCGTCTCGTAGCGCAGGGCCGGGCTCATGGGTCCCTTTCGATCGAGGGTCGGGCGGGCATGCCGAGTGCATTGTTTCCCCGCCTGCCGCCGGGGGAACCACCTTTCTGGAAATTTTTATTTCCGAGCCCGGGCGGGCCGGAAAATCGGAAGAGAGATGGCTAATTCGGTATGTCGGTTGATTTTCTCTCCCCTGGAGAATGGTCTGGTTTCGACGGCTTGCGGAAGGTCTGGGAGGACCGGCTGCCCGAGGCGCTGGCCAGGGCGTCCCGCAGCGACTTCTACCGGCCCCGCCTGGAGGGCCGGGTGTCCCGCACGGGCCCCGACGACCTGGCCGTGCTGCCCCTGACCACCAAGGACGACCTGCGGGCGGGCTACCCCTTCGGCATGCTCGCCGTCCCGCGCCGGAGGGTGGTCTCCTACCACGAGTCCAGCGGCACGTCGGCGGGCCGGACCACGGCGTCGTTCCACACGGAGGCGGACTGGGAGGAGATGCTCGACCGCTTCCGCCGGGGGCGGACGTCCCTGGGGCCGGACGACACCGTGCTGGTCCGGGTGCCCTACGCGATGGTCACCATCGGCCACCAGGTCCACGGTGCGGCCAGGGCGGCGGGGGCGATGGTGGTCCCGGCGGACGCGCGCTCGACCGCGATGACCTACCGCCGGGTGCTCGGGCTGCTGTGCGACTTGGAGGTGACCGTCGCCGCCGCGCTGCCGACCGAGCCGCTGCTGTGGGCCGCCTGTGCGCGCGAGACGGGCGGGACCCCCCGCGAGCACGCCCCCCACCTGCGTGCCCTGCTCGCCACCGGTGAGCCGCTGAGCGACGCCCGCAGGAACCGGATCGGCGAGCTGTGGGGCTGCGACGTCGTCGTCAGCTACGGCAACTCCGAGTGCGGCTCCAGCCTGGCGGGCGAGTGCCCCGAGGGCACCCTGCACCTGTGGGCGGACCGCTACCTGCCCGAGGTGCTCGACCCCGCCACGGGGCGCACCTCCCGGGAGGGGAGCGGCCGCCTGGTCGTGACCACGCTGTACCGCGAGGCCATGCCGCTGGTGCGCTACGACACCGGCGACGCGGTGGAGCTGTCCTACGGGGAGTGCCCGTGCGGGTGGGCGCTGCCCCGGATCCGGGTGCTGGGGCGCTGGGACCAGGGGGTCGAGGTGGGCGGCCGGACCGTGTTCGGCTCGCAGGTGGAGGAGGTCGTGTTCGGCCTGCCCGCCCGCCTGGGGGTGCTCATGTGGCGGGCGCGGACGCACGCGGGGCGCCTGCACGTGCGCGTCGAGGTTCCGGAGCCGGACGCCGCCGAGGCGGTCGCCGCGCTGACCGGGGGCCTGGACGCGGCCTTCGGGCCGGGGTGCCGGGTCGAGGCCGTGCCCCTGGGGACCCTGGTTTCCCTCGAGGAGCTGACCCGCGCCTCGCACGTCGCCAAGCCCCGCTACCTCTCGGCCGCCGAGGAGGACACGGGGCTCGCCTACCCGGCCCCGGCGGCCCCCTGACCGCTCGCCGAGGGTGGCGAGCGGCGACAAGCGACGAGCGAGCAGCGAGAAGTCGGAGAGGACGAGAAGATGACCCCTGTACTGGAGGCCCTGGCCGCCGCGCGGGACCGGCAGGCCCTGCACGACCCCCGGGACACGCTCACGGCGGGAGAGGCTCTGGACACCGTGTACCGGGTCGCCCGGGCCCTGGCGGAGTACGGCCACGGCCCGGGGCGGGTCGTGGCCCTGGTCGGCCCCATCAGCGCCCGGATGTACCTGGTGTCCCTCGCCGCCCAGGTCACCGGCGGGGCACAGGTGGAGATCCCCGTCGCGATGCCCGCGCGCGACCAGGCCGCCCTGGTTCAGCGGTGCCGGGCGGACCTCGTGGTCGTGGACCCCGACGCGGCCGACGCGTCGGCGGTCGAGGGGCCGGGGGTCCGGGTGCTGACACTGGCGCCCTCGCCGTCGGGCGAGGACCTGTTCGCCGCGGCCGAGAGGTGCTCGGCCCGGCCGCTCGCCCCGCGGTTCCGGAGCGGGGACCCCAGTCGCATCTCCCTGACCGGCGGGACCACGGGCCGCGCCAAGCCCGTTCTGCGCCGGTACCGGGCGCCGGTCCACACCCGGTCGCCGTGGGCGCACCACCTGGGGCAGGACGGGACGGGGCCGCGGCGCGTGCTCAAGACGGAGCGCCTCACCGGGCTGGGGAGGACCCTGGGCGACGTGGCCGTGACCTGTGGCGCGGAGCTCGTCACGCTCCCGGTGTTCGACCCGTCCGAGGTGCTGGCCGTCATCCGGGGGAGAGGGATCACCCATCTGCTCCTCGCCCCGCACCAGCTGCGCCTGCTGCTGGACCTGCCTGAGACGGCGGGGGCGGACCTGTCGTCCCTGCGCTGT
Source organism: Nocardiopsis sp. MT53 (assembly GCF_019598965.1). Classification (NCBI taxonomy): domain Bacteria; kingdom Bacillati; phylum Actinomycetota; class Actinomycetes; order Streptosporangiales; family Nocardiopsidaceae; genus Nocardiopsis; species Nocardiopsis sp. MT53. Next base: position 3,571,716 of record NZ_CP080599.1, read on the forward strand.
GTCGTCACCGCGACGGCCGCGGCCAGCCCGGCGCTGCTGCGCCGGGCGGTGGAACGGTTCGGGCCGATCGTGCACGCCACCTACGGGCAGACGGAGGCGGGGCACATCTGCTGGCTGGAGCCGGAGGACTATGCGAGGACCGGGCCCGCGGCGTCGTACGGGTGCGGGAGGCCCATCCCGGGGGCGCAGGTCCGGATCCGCGACGAGGGGGGCGCGGATCTGGCCGCCGGTGAGCGCGGGCGGGTGTGGGTGCGCACCCCCTTCCTGATGGACGAGTACCTGGACATGCCGGAGGACACCGCGCGGGTGCTGCGTGAGGGGTGGCTGGACACCGGTGATGTCGGGTTCTTGAACGGGGAGGGGTTCCTGACCCTGCTGGGGCGCTCGACCGACGCCATGGTGATCGGGGGAGAAGTTGTTTATTCGGCCGAGGTGGACGCGCTCCTCCAGGAGCACCCGGCGGTGGAGGACTCGGTCACGTTCGACGTGCCGGGGGAGGGGGGAGCGAGCCTGCACACGGCCGTGGTCCTGCGGGGGGAGAGTGAGGGGGACGTTGGGGAGGACGAACTGAGGGCGCTGGTGGCCGCAAGGTTGCCTGAGAGCCATGTGCCGTCGTCGTTCCGGTTCGTGTCCCGGATCCCGTTGACGTACGCCCATGAGCCGTGCTGGGACACCCTGCGTGCGGGGGCGATGGCCCGGACCCGCTGAGGGGAGGGGCTCGCTGAGAAGGTGTGGACCGGCCCCGCCGAAAGGTCTTCGGTGGGGCCGGTCCGGGTGCTAGTTCGCGGGGAGCACCCGCAGGAGCGCGGTCCACTCCCCGGCGGCGAAGCCGAGGTGCCCCAGTTCCCGGTTCTGTGTGTCCCGCACCAGGGTCTCGGCCCCCTCCGCGACCTCCACGCAGCTGCCGCTGCCGCCGCTGTAGCTGCTCTTGTGCCACTGGGGTTCACGCATTGTCGACCAACTCTCGAATCAGCTGACGGCTTCGGGCCTCTGGATACGCCTCACCTTGGAGGAGGCCGAAGTTCGTCACGCACTCCTGGTACCGATCGGTGTCATTGATGATGACCTCACCGGTCATGTACTCGGCGGAGGCCACCGGGGGCTCATCAGCGAAGGTGTAGAGGCGGAACGCACCGCCGTTGCCGTAGTGGTGCGGGGTGTCATGGGGAACGATCTGCAGACGCACCCTACCCGCCTCCGCCTCTCGGAGCAGCCGCCGCCGCTGCTCGTGCAGTAGACCGTTTCCGCACCCGCCAACCCGCTGGTGTAGCACCGCTTCGGTGATGACCATGAGAATCAGCGGCCGCGGCTCCTTGCCCAGGATCTCCTGGCGTTCCATGCGAGCTTCGACCAGCCTGTCCGCTGAGGCTTTGGTGATCCCGGGGAAGGTGTCCTCGAAGATGGCGCGCGCATAGTCAGGGGTCTGCACGAGCCCCGGAACTACCAACGGCTGGAACTCCCTGAGTTGTGTCACGGCCGCCTCCAGGTCCGGAAGCTCTGCGAACCTCAGGGGATTCTGTGTCTGTCGTTGGAGCTTCCCCCACTCCTCAGCGATGCGTCCTGCGGCTTTGAGAACTTCGTCCAACTTGTTGACGTACTTCTCGTCAACGTGCCTGGTGCCCGTTTCCCAAGCGGAGTAATAGCTCCCGACTACTCCCATCTCACGGGCGACATCCACCTGCCTCAGGCTGAGCTGATTTCTGTGATGCCGCAGTTGGCGGCCGAAAGTCCTCCACTTGGGGTCGACTCGTCGGTTCACCTTCGCCTCCATGGATCGCCAAGAGATCTACAGATTACACAGGGATTCCACTGGTATGGAAGAGAAATTCACCAACTCATCCATCCTTCGTCTAGGTGGAACAGTCTATTGAGCTTGCAACCTGCTTCTTGGATGGTGGATCCGTGGCAGAGTCCCAGTGGAGTCGTGTGACCTCGGGAGCCTCTGTCGGGCAAAAGGTATTTACGGGGCTATTCATAAAAAAGCCTCGGCAGTCGAAGTGAGAAGCGCCTGCCGAGGCCGTGCCCCAAATCGAACGTATGACCATCGAGGTGAGACGGAATGCAGTGTATCGCCGGGGAACACGCCCCTCCGAGGGGTGACGCGACCACGATCACGGTGGTGCGGGGACGGTCAGGGGTGCGCCACCTGCGCCCGGCCGAACTCACGGCCGTGCGGCGCAAGGCACGCGCGGCCTTCGCCCTGAACCACGGCGGAGCGGGCGGCGACCTGCTCTCCCCGGAGTTCTCCCCACTGTTCACCCGCCCGCACCCGGGCCGGCGGGCGTCGGCCCCGCATGTGTCCCCGCCCCGCCCGGCCGGGGCCGGCCGCCCCACCACCGGCCGGGTGATCCCCCTCCGCCCCGACCTCGTGGGCTGGACCCGTCCCCTGACCGGTGGAAGCCCCCTTCACCTGCTCCCGGGGCGCGGACGCCACCACCGGCCGGAGTCCCCGGTCCGCCCGACCCTGGCGGACTACACCCACCGGGCCCCGGCACCGCCTTCCACCGGCCGGCGGACCACCACCCTGGCCGGACGTGAGGCCCCGCCCCCGGCCTCCACCCCGGAGCAGCGGCCCGCCATCCGGCGCCGCGCGTCCCGGGTCCGCGCCTACGTCGCGCACCCCGCGGGCGACCTGGCCCCGCTCACCCTCGCGGTCCGCGCCTACCTGGCCAAGGGGGTGCGGTGATGCTCGTCGGGGACATCAACATCACGGACCTGTTCGACGCCATCGGGGCCGCCCTGGCCCTGCCGCCCGTCGCGACCCCGGACGAGGAGGCCGCCCGCGCCTCCCTCCTCGGGCGGCGCATCGCCGCCGTCTGCGCGGCGGTCGACCACGTCCGCACCACGGGCGACCCGGTCGAGGCCATCGGCATCCTCGACGCGGCGGTGGAGGAGCACCCGGCCGACTACGCCCTCCGGCCCCCGCGCCCGAGGAGCGCGCCGTGATCCCGCGGCCCTGCGGGGAGACCTCGCTGAACAGCGGCGGGTTCCGGCGCACCTGCGTCCTCGACTCCGACCACACGGGAGACCACGAGGACCTCGACGGCCGGACCTGGCAGCCTCCGGGGACCGTTCTTGCCCGCCTGCGCGCCGCCTGGGGCGACACCCACCGCATCGCCTGGACCGGTTCGCTCTGGGTCGCGGTCCACCGCGACCCCGCCGCCTCCTGGCGCACACACGTCGAACCCACACCGGCCCAACTCGAAGACCGCCTCCGCCGACACACGGCCTCACGTGCCGAGTCTCGGCCGCGCCGGTAGCTCGTCTCTGAGGCAGGGGTCGTGCCGTGTCTGCGGCCCCTGTCTCCGTTCGTCCGCGTGCGCCGCCCTGCTTGAGTACTCAAGCCGCCACATGCCACAGTGGACGAGGCCGCAGGCCCCTCTGAGGCTAGGTAACGCGGGGATAACGTCCCGCGTTTTCCCAGGTCGCGAACTGTGAGCCCCGCGCACGCGGGGATGGACCGCGTTGGCCAACAGGCTGCACGAGGCCGGGAAAGTGAGCCCCGCGCACGCGGGGATGGACCGCAGGGGTGGGTGCGCCCGGACGGGCGCCGCACGTGAGCCCCGCGCACGCGGGGATGGACCGACCGCCCTGGCCCTGGCCGCGGGTGCGATCGCGTGAGCCCCGCGCACGCGGGGATGGACCGGGCGGTTCCCAGCGCAGTGGGCGGCATCCCCGGTGAGCCCCGCGCACGCGGGGATGGACCGGTCTGGTCACTCATGGGTTTCGGTCTCCAGGGGTGAGCCCCGCGCACGCGGGGATGGACCGTATCTGGAGGAGCCCGCGCAGCGGGAGTCCTCGTGAGCCCCGCGCACGCGGGGATGGACCGGGCTCCGCCTCCTCGGGCCGGCCGCCCCAGAGGTGAGCCCCGCGCACGCGGGGATGGACCGCGGGTCTCGACTGGGACCAGGGGTCGGTGGACGTGAGCCCCGCGCACGCGGGGATGGACCGCCCGGGCTTCCGTCATGTCTGGGGTTAGATGGGTGAGCCCCGCGCACGCGGGGATGGACCGGCGGGGCCCAGCTCGTTGCCGCCGAGCTGGCCGTGAGCCCCGCGCACGCGGGGATGGACCGGCGGACCGCGATGGCGCTCGCGCAGTGGAGCAGTGAGCCCCGCGCACGCGGGGATGGACCGCCCGCGATCTTCTCCGCCTGCTCGTACAGGGCGTGAGCCCCGCGCACGCGGGGATGGACCGACGGCCAGGCGGACGGCCTCGTGCCCGGGGAAGTGAGCCCCGCGCACGCGGGGATGGACCGGAGCGCTCGGATCTTCAAGGGCGGGTGCTGCGGTGAGCCCCGCGCACGCGGGGGTGGACCGAGCGAGTCCCGGCCGCGCCGGTGACCCGCACATCCGGGGTGGAGGCCGCACCGGCGTCCTCCACCCCGCACCCCTCAAACCCCATCCGCCTCCACGACGGTCACCTGCCACAGATGCCCGTCCAGGTCGGCGCAGACACCGGCATAACCCCACGGCTGCTGCTCGGGCGCCGCCACGATCTTGCCTCCGGCCTGCCGGGCCCGTTCGATCACCTCGTCGACCGCCTTCGGCGTGCCGACCGCGAAACTCAGCAGCACCTCGTGCGATCGGGGCGGTGCGACCTCCCGGCCTTCGCCCAGGACCCACCCGAACCCTCCCGTCGGAATGAGCATCAGCCGCGTTCGCTCGCCGATCTCGAACTGCAACGGCTCGGGCACCCCGTCCTCGGCCGGTTCGCCCAGCGCCGCGAGACCGAACACCTCCCGGTAGAACACCATCGCCCGCATCCGGTCCGCGATCGGCAGACTCACCACGATCGCGCCGCCATCACTTGCGGCCATGACCACTCCCTTCCTTCTGTGCGTCTTCCGGATCCATCCCTTCCGACCCCCGCGAGCCCCCGAATTCATCGCCCTCAGGCCGATGACACCGAAGATCTCCGCAACATGCCCCGTGCCGTGAGCCCCGCGCACGCGGGAACGGTCCGACCGGACCCGTGAACGCCTACCGGATGGCGACCCCGATCACCGTGCCCACGTGATCCTCCTCCGGTGCCGTCTCCTCCCACACCCGAACCTGGCCGAACCCGTGCCCGGTGAGGATGTTCTCCCACTCCTCGGGTTCGTAGGCCCACCGGTACACCCACACCCGGCGGCCGTTGAACCCGACCCCGTACATGCCCTGCACCCCGTACGACCCCGGTACCGCCGAAGCGTGGGAGAACACGAACCTCCCGCCGGGCTCTAACCGGTCATGGACGAGGGGGAACAGCACCGCGGGGTCGGTGAACCACGCCGCGCCCCAGATCGAGTAGACCGCCTCCCACTTCCGGGCGGTGCCGCCCAGGAACTCGGTCACGTCCGCATGGTGGAACTCCGCACCCAGGTGCTCCCACCGCTGCTGTGCGGTGCGCACGGCCACCGGGGACATGTCTACGCCTGCGGCCTTCACGCCGAGGGAGGCCAGCGCGGCGACCGCGTCGCCCCGACCGAATCCCAGTTCCAGGGCCGTGGAGGGTTCACCGAGCAGTTCGGCTCCGGGCCCGTGCCCCGGGTACTGGGTCCACTCCAGGATCGGGGCCTCCTCCGGCCCTTGCCGGGTGACGCCCTGGATGTACCGGTCCCAGTAGCCGGGAATGTCCGTGGTCGGGTCGGCCATGGTGTGGTCCTTGCGGCTTCGGTGACAGGACCCGCACCACGGTAGCCACGCCACGGTCGTGACGGCAGGGGAACAGCGGAAAAGGCCGACACCCCGGAGACCGTGGCCTTGTACAACCAAGCGCAAGACGATCCAGGCGAGCACCTGGACTACGTAGCTGTGAGCCCCGCACATACGGGGATGGACCCTCGGACAAGAGGTCGGGCAGAGACATGCCTGAGTGAGCCCCGAGCGCACCGGGCGGCGCGCCTGGTCGACCTCGGTGCTTCGCGCGGGCGCAGCGCGACCGACACCGCGGTGGCGGGACCGGTCACGGCGCACGGGAAGGCGGTCGGGCCGTCTGCGGGCGCCGCCGAGCATGCGGGCGAAGCCGCCTGCACGTAGAGCGGGCGACGCTGCGATCCGTTGCGGTGGGGTGTTGCCGACCGGGTGCGCGCGGGCTTCCCCCGATCACCATTCGGGCAGGCGGTGTGCGACCGCTGTCCCAGCGGTGATGCAGGCGGTCCTGGAACGACTCCTCCGGCCCGCCCCCGATTCGGCTGGGTCCTGCTGGTTCGGACCCGGACGTCTGCCCGCAGCAGAAAGGACATTTCCGCTCGGTACAGCCCCCTACGGTGGAGGCCCCAGCCCCTGAAAGCCGTAGGAGTGCGTATGGATGCGATCACCGGCACAGCCGCAGGCGTGCCGTTCACGGCCCTCCCCCCGTCCGGGGGGAACACCGGCCGTGCGCCGTTGATCGTGACCTGGCACATGCTGGACGCACCGCGCACGAACGCGGCTTTCGCGGCGGCGCTGCCCATGGCCGGTGTCCCCGCCTGGCGAGTACACCTGGGCCTGCCGCTGTGCGGCTCGCGTATGGTCGACGGCCGCCTGGACAGACACCTTGAACTCGCACGCGAGGACATACTCCTGGCGTACCTCGGTCCGATCGTTCACCAGGCGGTCGAGGAGTTCCCGGCCGCGCTGGCCGAGCTGCGCCGTCAGCTCCCGATCGATGACCAGCCGATCAGCATCCTCGGTGCGTCACTCGGCGGGGCGGTGGCTCTGCGGGTGCTCACAGCGCCGCCGAGTCCGATCGGGGCGGTCGCGCTCGTCAACCCGGCCGTACGGGTGAGCGCGGCCGTCGAACTTCTCGCGACCGGGCTCGGCCAACCCTACGGTTGGACCGCTGAATCCCGCAGAGTCGCAGACGAACTGGACTTCGTCGGCCGCGCCGAAAGCCTCACGGGGGAGCCGCCGTTGCTGCTGGTCAGCGGCGAGAACGACCACCCGGCGCTGCGTGAGGACGCGCTCTCCCTGGTCGGGGTGCTGCGCGAGCGGTACGCGCATCCCTGCGACATCGAACTGGCCACCGTGCCGGGCCTGGCCCACCCGCTGGCAGATGAGCCCGGCCTGGAACCGGTTCCCCAGTCGCCCGCCGCAGTGGCGGTCGACGAGGTCCTGACCCGGTGGTTCCTCCGGGGCTTCGATGGCCTGAGCGCCGGTGGTCCTGCGGTGGCGAAGACCAGGCCTGCACAGTTCGAAACGGAGTGATGGCGTGGCGCCCGGACGAACACTTTCAGGGTTCGCCGGGCGCCATGACGGTCGGTCCGGCTGCGGTCGGCGGCGATCTGGAAGGGACCGTGGGCGCGGCCGACCCGGATCGGTGGGGTGAGCGGCCCACGGTCACCTCGTCGGGGGCGGACGAAAGGCGGGCAGGTCCCGGTCCTACCGGTCGGCCGCCGGGCGCCACTCGCGGCGGAGGAGGCCGAACACCCAGGAGTCGGAGACGTCGCCGTTGACGACGCAGTCCTCGCGGAGGGTGCCTTCGTGGACGAAGCCGAGCTTCTTCAGGACCCGGGCGGATGCTGCGTTGCGGGTGTCGGCCTCCGCCTGGACACGGTTCAGGTCCAGGGTGTCGAACGCCCATCGCAGGACGGCGTGCGCGGTCTCCGTGGCGTAGCCGTGACCCCACACGTCGGCGTCGAAGATGTAGCCCAGGGAGGCGCTGCGGAAGTCCGGGTTCCAGCCGGTCAGGCCGCACCAGCCGATGAACGCGCCGTCGGAGGCGCGGTCGACGGCCACCCGCGCCCCCGTGCCTTCCTCTCGGTCCGCATGCTGCGTCACTACGACGCGACAGGGCTCCTGCGCCCGGCCCACGTCGGGATGGACCGATGATGGGTGGTTGACGGCTGGCTGTGCAGAACTCTCTAGGGACATCCCTCTCCAAGGTCATCCCACCGAATGACCGACACTTCTCTGCCCCGCACGTGTTTCCCGGTGCGGGGCGCCCTCATCGTTCCTCAGGTCACGCGAACTGGTCGGCCGCGAGCCTGCGCAGCTCTGGCAGGCCGAGCCGTTCGCGTCCGTAGGCGATGGCATTGGTCAACACCACCATGTACCGACCCGCGTTCGGGTCGAGGTACAGGCTCGTGCCGGTGAACCCGTGGTGATACACCAACCCTCCATCCGAGAGCAGCCAGGCCAGGCCCCGGCTCGTCGATGCGTTCACCCGCGTCGCCGGACGCCATGACTCGCCGATGTACCCGGACAGAGCCGACAGGCCGCCCTTGCCGTCGTGCGCGGCCAGCAGGAGCCGCGCGAATTCGGCGAGGGCTCCGGCCGAAGCGAACACGCCCGCGTGACCGGCGACCCCGCCCAACGTGTGCGCGTTCTCGTCGTGCACGACCCCGTGCACCGGGTATCCGCCGACCAGGCGTTGCTCGGTCGGGGCGACATGCTCTCCGCGCGGAAGCGGCCCGTACTGGAACCCCGCGAGCCCGAGACGGTGGGCGAACTCGTCGAGGAGGTCGTACAGGGGTCGGCCTTCGGCCCGGGCTAGCAGCAGACCGAGCAGGATGAACCCGCGGTTGATGTACCGGTGCCTCCCCGGCGAGTCGAGCGGCTCGGACAGGATCGCCTCGGCGACGTCCCGGGCCTCGCCCGAGTACAGATCGAGCCGGGTGGCCGGCATCAGGCCCGAGGTGTGCGTGAGGATCTCCCGCGGTGTTACGGAACCACCCTCACCCTCCGCGAACCCCGGGAAGTATCCGGACACCGGCGCGTCGAGGTCGACCAGGGCCCGGGACGCGGCGTCACCGAAAAGCGGCCAGGTTGCGACGACCTTCGTCAGGCTCGCCACGTCGTACAGCGTCGAAGGCTCCGGGGCGATGGTGCCGCCCGGCGACACCGTGCCCGAGACGGCGTAGCCCGGGGTGGTTCCCACCGTTCCGGCGGCGATGATCCCGCCCGGGGTCCGGCGATCGCCCACCATGCGGTCGAGTGCTCCGCGCATGGTCGCCAGCGCCGTGTCCGCCCACACGGATGATCGCGCGGTGGGCGTTTCGGTCAATGGTCCTCCTCGGTGATGTCGGCGCCCAGCGCGCCGAGGGTGTCGGCCAGGTCCTCGTATCCGCGGCGCAGATGGCGCACACCGTAGACGCGGGTGGTACCCCTGGCCGCCAGGGCGGCCAGGACGAGGGCGGTCGCGGCTCTGATGTCGTCACCGTGCACCGTAGTGCCGCGCAGCCGGGACCGCCCGGTGATCGTGAGTTCCTGCCCGCGTGCGGTCACATCGGCGCCGAGGGCGACCAGACCGGGGACATGGGTGGCGCGTTGGGCGTAGATCCGTTCCAGCACCCGGGAGGTTCCCGGGGTCTGGGTCAGCAGCGCGACGAGTTGGGGCTGCAGATCGGTCGGGTAGCCGGGGTGAACGCCGGTCTCGACGGTGACCGGGTGCAGGTCGGAAGGTGTGGTGCGTATGGTGCCGATGCCTCGGGTGAGCTTCAGGCCCACGTCGGCGAGGGTGTCGACGAACCCCCGGGGCAGGCTGTCGAGGGTGGGGTCTTCGACCTCGACGCGGCCGTTGGTGATCGCCCCGGCCAGCAGCAGCGTGCCCGCGGCCATCCGGTCGGCGGGCACGCGTGCGGCCGCGGGGGCGAGCCGGTCGCGTCCCTCGACGAGCAGGACACCGTTCTCCGCTTCGATCGGTACCCCCATACGGCGCAGCAGCTCCGCCGTCGCGTGCACCTCGGGCTCCCCGCTCGGAGACACCACTCGTGACTCGCCCCGGGCCGAGGCGGCCAGCAGCAGGGCCGTCACGGTCGCACCGAGACTCGGACCGAAGCCGCCCGGTGTCGTGCAGTCGAAGGAGAACCCGCACAGCCCGGTCCGGATCCGGGCGGAGACGATCCCGTTGGCCGTGCGGACCTCGGCGCCCGCAGCACGCATGGCTTCCAGGTGGAGGTCGATACGGCGCACGGCGAAGGCATCGCCGCCCGGCATCGGGAAGACCGCGCGCCCGGTCCGGGCGAGTAGCGCGGCGCCGAAACAGGCGGTCGGGCGGATCATGCCGCCGAGGTCTGGCGGGATGACGCCGCTCGTGACGTCGGCCGCGTGCACGTCCATGCCGGCGCCGTCAAACGAGACCTGGGCACCGGCGGCCCCGATGATGTCGGCGACCACCCCGGTATCGGTGATCCTGGGGACGTTGTGCAGTCGAACCGGGTGGGCGGACAGCAGCGCGGCCGAGGCCAGGTGCAGGAAGACGTTCTTCGATCCCTGCACGCGGACGACCCCTGCCAGGGGACGGCCGCCTCGAATACGGAGATGGGTCATGACCTCACCCGCGCTTGAGAGGGGTACAGGCCGCCGAGCTGGTCGGTCGGGTAGATGGTCACGTCCGGTCCGATCAGCGTCCCCGGAGCGACAGAGGTCAGCGCGGGCAGTTGCACACGGTCGCCCAGGACCGCACCGAACTTCGTCTGACCGGTCCCTACGCGGGTGCCCGCGATGGTGATGGACAGTTCGTCGACGGCCGGCTCGACGACGGGCCGGTCGACCCGCAGGTTCGCCAGAACGGAGGAGGAACCGACGTTGACCTGGCTGCCGACGATCGAGTCCCCGATGAACACGAAGTGCATGGCGCGTGTGTCGGCCAGGATGAGGCTTCGGGTGATCTCGCAGGCGTAGCCGATCCTGCTCCCGGGCCCGATCACCGTGTGATCGCGAACCAGGCCGCGACCGATGTAAGCGCCCCGACAGATCAGCGCGGGGCCGGTGATGACGGCTCCGGCGTCGACGGTCGCGCCGGGTTCGACGATCACGGCACCGTCGACCTCGGCCCGGGGATGGATGGCGCCGGCCAGCGATCGGCGGGCGGTGGTGAGCCAGTCGGTCAGCGCGGACTTGACCTCGAAGACGGTCGTGGGAAGCGGGAAGGGGAGCGGCACACCGGCGGTGTCGCAGTAGTAGGAGAGGTCGAGGAACTGTCCGCTGTCCTGCTGAGGGGCCATTCGTTCCTCCGGAGGGAGTCGGTGGGTGGGCCGGCGAGCCCGGTTTCCGTGGCCGCCGTCGAGCGCGCGGGGGCGGGGGCGGGTGGCTGGACCCCGAAGGCACCGGCGCTCACCGCCTCAACGTGGGTGCCTGCGACTTTCCCCTTTCCTGTGAACTGTGTGAATTCATTGCGATCGGGCTGTTCGTGCACTTCTCCTGAGGCCCGTGGACGAGCGACAGGGTGCGAGCACGATCGGAACCGGCGGCTTGTCGCTTCTTTGCCGGGCGACCGTTTTCGTGTGCGGTGGCACAAGGCGATGTAACGTCGATCGGCAGTGGTTGAGGAATCTCCCGGCGATATACGACGGCGGTATGAATGAGCGGCCCCCACCTTTCGGAACGCCTCTCGATCCCCCTGTGCTTCTGGTCTCGCGCCGAGGTCCTGCACGCCTTGGAGGATCACGATGCCGGAGCCCTGTTCCGCCTCGTCCGGCAGTACTGCGGCGCGAGCCAGCAGGCGATCGGAGCGGCCGTCGACCTTGCGCAGCCGCACGTCAGTCGGATCATGTCGGGCCGGCAGCGGATGACGACGCTCCAGAGTTGGCAGCGAGTAGCGGACGGCCTCGAAATGCCGAACGATGCCCGTTGCATGATCGGGCTCGCCGACGCCCGGTCCGCATATATCGGCGGCAACTCCCGATCCGGTGCGTCGACTGCGGCAACAGGTGATCTATGGTCGGCGCCGAGAACAGTTGAGGACATCGCCGAGATCACGTTGAAGGACCTGATGAAACGCAGAGAGGCTCTTGTCGTCGGTGGCGCACTCGTCGTCGGTGCGGCGCTCACCGAGACTTTCGAACACTGGTTGCTGCCGCCCAGGGGCATCCTCGACCGCGGCAAGGGGAGGCTCGGGGAAAGCGAGCTTCGGCGGATCGAGGCCGCGACCGTGGCGCTACGGCACTGGGACGACCGCTGGCGCCTGGGGATCCGTCGCAAGGCCGTCGTCGGCCAGCTCTCCGAGGTCTCCGAACTCGCCGAGACCACTCAGTCGGCATCGGTCCAGGCGCGCCTCTTCGTCGTCATGGCCGAGCTGTCGAAGATAGCCGCGTCCATGTCCTACGACGCAGGCGATCATCCGACCGCGCAGAAGTACTACATGCTCTCGCTGCGGGCGATCCACCAGGCCGGCCCGGAACACAAGCTGTACGGTGTCGGAGTCCTGGCCGACATGGCGCGCCAGATGCTGGACACGAAGAACCCTCGCGATGCCCTCGACATCTCCCGGATCGCCTTGGACAGTGCCCAGGCGCACAAAGCGCCGTCAACGGTGCTGGCGATGCTCCGCACCCGGGAGGGGTGGTCCTACGCCGGCATGGGGCGCGCAGCGGCCTACACACGGTCCGTCGCCCAGGCCGAGGAGCTCCTGGAAGAAGGGGACGCCGATGAGCTTCCGAGCTGGGCGCGCAACTTCGACCGTGCCGAGCTGCTCGGGGTCGTCGGTGCGCGGTACCGGGATCTCGCCCTCGGGCAGGACGACAAGGTGGCGCGGACCGAGTACGCGCGATCGTCGGCCGACTACATCGCCCAGGCCCTTCGGCTGCGTGATCCGGAGAAGAGGCGCAACCGGGCGTTCGACCTGGTCGGCCTGGGACGGACCTACCTCGTTCTCGGAGAGCCCGAGGAGGCCGCGCGGGTCGTCGCCCAGGCCGCCGGTATCGAACGTGACCTCGGGTCGGGACGGGTACGCCGACGCCTGCACGACTGGCATCGCGAAGCCGCAGCCTTCCACCGGGAGCCCGCTGTGGCAGGGGTCCGCGAGGAGTTGTCGAATACCCTGCTGGCCGAACCCTCGACCTCGAAGGAGACGGCATGACACGGATCGGGATCACCGGTCACTCCAATCTGACGGCCGACAGCGTTCCCCTCGTGCGCAAGGCCCTCGCCGAGGTGCTCGCGCCGTACAGTGACGGAGACCTGGTCGGCCTCTCCTGCCTCGCCCGAGGGGCCGACCAGATCTTCGCCGAAGTCGTTCTGGAGACCGGCGGGAAGCTGGAAGTCGTGCTTCCCTCGGTCGACTACCGCGAGGCGAAGGTGAAGCCTCACGATCTCGACCGGTTCGACGACCTTCTGATGCGCTCGACGCTGGTCCGCTACATGCCGCACAAGACAGCGGGGCGAGAAGCCTACGAGGACGCGAACGAAGCGGTCCTGAGCGGGATCGACCGTCTCGTCGCAGTCTGGGACGGCCGGCCCTCCGACGGCAAGGGCGGTACCGGGGACGCGGTCGCGGCCGCTCGTGACCGGGGAGTCCCGGTCGACGTCGTCTGGCCGGACGGCACTCGGCGCGAGTGATCCGTTCCGGCGCAGAACGGCCGCTCCCCGAGGTGGAGCGGCCCTTTCGGTTCTGGGGCGGTAGCGGTTCCGGTGACAGCCGCGCCGGGATCCCGGTGTCCTGTCCCGTCCCCTCGATGGGGACCGGACCGGTGGCCTCCCGTGCTTCCTTCGATCCGGCGGCCTCTGGGTAGGGTCTTGACCCTCACACCGTGTCAGGCGGTCGACTCGGAGACACCATGTTCACCATCGGAGATTTCGCCCGGCACGGCTGCGTCTCGGTCCGCATGCTGCGTCACTACGACGCGACAGGACTCCTGCGCCCGGCCCACGTCGACCCCGCCAGCGGCTACCGCTACTACACCGCCGCCCAGCTCTCCCGCCTCAACCGGATCATCGCGCTCAAGGACCTCGGATTCACCCTCCAGCAGGTCCGGGAGATCGTGGACGAGAAGGTCGGCGCCGACGAACTGCGCGGCATGCTGCGGCTGCGGCGGGCCGACCTGGAGACCGCGAGGACTTCCGCGCAGGCCCGGCTGCTCCAGGTCGAGGCGAGGCTCCGAGCGATCGAGAGCGAGGGGCACATGCCCACCAACGACGTCGTCATCAAGAACGTCCCCGCCGTCCGAGTGGCGGAGCTGACCGCGACCGCCGCGAGCTTCGGGCCCGAGGACATCGGCCCCGTCATCGGGCCGCTCTACGACGAGCTGTTCCGGCTCCTGGACGCGGCCGGCATCGCCCCCACGGGCCCCGGCATCGCCTACTACGAGGACGCTCCCGAGGGCGGCGGCCGGATCACCGTCCACGCCGCCGTCCAGGTCTCCGCGCCTCTCCGGGACGGCGACTTCCGGGTCCTCGACCTGCCGTCCCTGGACCAGGCGGCGACCATCGTGCACCGCGGCTCGATGGACGCCGTGCTCCCCACCGCCCAGGCCCTGGCCCACTGGATCGACGCCAACGGCTACCGGCCCGCCGGGCACCCCCGCGAGATCAACCTGGAGTGCCCCGAGGACCGCGACGACTGGGTGACCGAACTCCAGGCACCGGTGACCCGGGCCTGACCGGTCGTTCCCGGACCGTCCGATCCCGTCCGGCCCGGTCCCGCCCGGTTCCGCCTGGTCCCGCCCGGACCAGGGCCGGGACCGGGCACGGGGTCGGGTGGCCGGGGCCGTAGCGCGCCCCGCCGCCCGACCCCGCCCTCCGGGGCTTCCCGCGACGGTCCGGTGCCCCGGAGGGGAACCCGCGCCGGTCCGCCTCAGCGGCCCTCGGTCCCGTTCCTGCGGGCCGCGGCCCTGGCGCCCCGCCGGCGCAGGTCGGCCCGTGCCGTCCACTCGTAGACCGCGTCGTACCCGGCGATTCCGAGCCCCATCAGTCCCAGGAGCCCGGTGATCACCGTGACCGGGATCAGGTCCAGCATCCTGGAGAGCACCGCCACGACCATGAACCCGATCCCCAGGCCCAGGCCCCACTTCCCAATACCGCTCATAACGAGCGAACCTATCGGATCCGCCCTGGCCGAGGATTCCGTGGTGCACACCGGCGTGACCGGCGATGTGACCGGTCGTGGCCGGGCCGTTCGAGCGCCTCGAGCGCCTCGAGCGCCTCAAGCGCCCCGAGCGGTCCGCCCCGCCGACGGTCTCCGTGCCGGTGACGAGCCCGGCGACGCCGACCGCTTCCGACGGGGCGGCGCCCGTTCCCGCCGTCATCCGACCGGCCCCTCACACCCGGCCCGCCTCGGCCTCTGCGTGAAAACCGGCTCTGACCAGGGAATTTGACCTCAACAGCAGTTGAGCTGATGAGGTGTTCGCCGTCTGCTTCGGAACCAGGGAGAGCGAACGGTCATGGCGAACAGCACAGGCGGAGCGGTCACGGGGGCCGCACCGCACCCGGGGCCGGCGGACCGGCCGTCCCGATTGACGCTTCCGGTGGTCCTGGTCGGCGTCGTCCTGGTGGCGATGTCCATCTCGGGAACGGCGGTGGCACTCCCGAGCATCGGCCGTGACCTCGATACCTCCGGTTCTCCGTTGAACTGGGTCGTCGCCGGTTACAACCTGGCCTTCGCCGCCATGACGCTCATCGCGGGGTCGACCGCCGACCGGGTCGGACGGCGGCGGGTCTTCGTCGTCTCGGCGCTGGTGTTCTCGGTCGGCTTCCTCGGGACGGCACTGAGCCCGATGATCGTGGCCGTCGACGTTTTCCGCGTCGTCTCCGGTGTCGGAGGCGCGGGGATCATGGCGGCGGGCGGCGCCGTCCTGGCCTCCACGTACGAGGGGGCCGCCCGCAACCGCGCTTTCGCTCTGATGGGCACCATGGCCGGGCTCGGTATCGCGATCGGCCCCACCTTGTCGGGACTGCTGATCAGCGCCATGGGGTGGCGGGGAGGCTTCGCGGCCTTCACCGTGATCGGACTGCTGGTCGCCGTGGGCGGGACCCGTGTCCGGGAGTCCCGCGCGGCCGCTTCCGAACGGACCGACCGTGTGGGCGGTGTCCTGTTCGTGGCCGCGCTGACGCTGTTGATGTTCGCGCTGCTGGAGGCATCCGCGCTCGGCTGGACCCACCCGGCCGTCCTCGTGACCGGCATCGGGGGCCTGGCCGCCCTGGTCGTGTTCGGCATCGTTCAGCGGCACAGTGCCGCTCCGGTGCTGGCACCCGCCCTGGTCGCCAACCGCGGATTCCTGGGGTGGAGTCTGGCGACCCTGACCACCTCCATCGGGTTCCTGGGCGTCCTGGTCTTCCTGCCCACCTACCTGCAGGCGGCGGCGGACCTGTCCCCTGCGGCCGCAGGGGTCGCGATGCTGTTGCTGACCGCTCCCGTGCTCGTCGTGCCCATGGCCGCGGTGGGGCTGGTGAACAGGGGGGTTCCGGCCCGTGCGCTGATCATGGTCGCCCTGCTGCTGGTCGTGGCCGGGAACCTGTGGCTGGTGACCCTGGAGGCCGAGGACGCGGTCGCCGTCGTGGCAGCCCCGCTCGTGCTGATCGGCATCGGTATGGGGGCGTCCTTCGGTATCACCGACGGCCAGGCCATGGCGCTGGTCGACCCCGACGCCGTCGGTACGGCGGCCGGTTTCCTCAACACCCTGCGGGGAGCGGCCGAGGCCCTCGTGATCGCCGCGTACAGTGCTTCTCTCGTCGGTCTCCTGTCGGCCAGGCTCGATGACGCGGACCGCGCCGCCGAGGTCGGCGCCGGACGCCTCACCGACGGAGCGGAGGCGGTGGAACTGGAAGCCTTCACCTGGTCCTGGCAGCTGACCCAGCTCGGCGTCGGCCTGCTCTGCCTCGCCCTGTCGGTCACCGTGGCCGCACTGGTCTACAGCCGTGCCACGGTGTCCCACCGGGCAAGCTGAACGCCTGAGCACCAGGACCCCGAGCACGGAGAGGAGCGAGGCGGTGCACGTCGGCCCAGACGACCACCTCACGATCGGTGAGGTCATCCGCCGGACCGGTGTGTCCGCCTCCGCCCTGCACTTCTACGAACGCAAGGGCCTGATCTTCAGTGAGCGCGGCGGCGCCAACCAGCGCGTCTTCCCCCGGCACATGCTCCGCCGGATCTCCTTGGTCATCGTGGCCAAGAGACTCCGCATCCCCCTGTCGGACGTCGCCGAGGTCTTCGCCGGCCTCCCTGTCGACCGCGCCCCCACCCACAAGGACTGGCAGCGGGTCTCCCGGCGCTGGAAGAAGCAGCTGGAGGAGCGCCGCCGTGTCATCGAGAGGCTTGAACAGGAACTCACCGGCTGCATCGGCTGCGGCTGCCTGTCGATGAAGGCATGTCTGCTCCTCAACCCCGACGACGCCCTCGGCGGCCGCGGCACCGGTCCGGTACGCCTCCAACAGCCCGACACCACCCCCTAGCCCGGCCGGGGTCCGGCTTCGGGCGGGCCCGCCGCCGACAGCGGGAGGCGTGCCGTGCTCGCGGGCCGTTCGCGGGCCGCGGACGTGCTTTCCGGCGGCCCCGGCCTTTGGGGCAGAGCCGCGGCCGACCCCGTCCTTCGGATCGGCGGTGGTGCCGCCCCTCCAGGTTCGGCGGGAGGCCGCCGACCGGCCCCGCGCACCGATCCCCGGTTCCCACCCGGTTCTCCTTGGCCGGCCCCCTCAGCCCAGCGCCTGCGCCCCGATGACCGACAGCAGCCGGAGCTTCTCGTGGCTCTCACTGCCCGGGACGGCCGTGTAGACCAGCAGCGAGTGCGACTGGCCCGGGTCGATCAGCCTTTGGCAGTGCAGCTCCAGGGCGCCGACCTCCGGGTGGACGAAGTGCTTCACGTCGTGCGGCCGCACCCCCACCTCGTGCTCCTCCCACACCCGCCGGAACTCCTCGCTCCGCTCCAGCAGCAGCTCCGCGAGGTGGGCGGCCTGCGAGTCCGGCCCCCGCAGGGTGAGGATCTGGCGCAGCCCCGAGGCGTACATGCGGGAGAGGAACCCGTGCTCCTCCGGCGCGTACAGCAGTCGCGACCCCGGGTCGGTGAACCACCGGTACCCGATACTGCGTTCGGGCCCCGTGAACCGGGTCGTGTCCCCGGTCAGCGCCACCCCCATCGGGCTCTGCCGCAGCGTCTCCCCGAGCTCGGTGACGACCTCCGCGGGCGTGTCCTCCAACCGGTCCAGGATCCGCAGCAGGCCGGGGCTGACGTGCTCGCTGACCGACCCGCGCGCGGGCGGGTTGTGCCCGGCCAGGCGGAACAGGTGGTCCCGCTCGTCCAGCGACAGGTGCAGCCCCTGGGCGATCGAGGCGAGCATCTGGTGCGACGGCTGCGGCCCGCGCTCCTGTTCGAGCCGCGAGTAGTAGTCGGTCGACATGTGGCACAGCGCCGCGACCTCCTCGCGCCGCAGCCCCTTGGTCCTCCGCCGCCGCCCCCGCAGCATGCCGACGTCCTCGGGTTGCAGCGCCTCCCGCCGGTTCCGGAGGAACTCCGCCAGTCCGGTGCGATCGATCACGGCACGCCTTCTTCCTGCCAGGGGTTCGGGGATCCGGGGCTCCGGCCTGCCGGGATCCGATGTCCATGATCGGGGCCCGGGCCCCGGAGCCTCCGGGGATCCGCCGCCGGAACCCCGCCGTGGCCTCACCACGGCCTCACCAGGGTCTTCTCCCGTGTCTACCGTTCCCGCGCGCCTCCGACAACGGATCGCCGATCCCCCCTTACGTTCGGGGTGCGACCGCGTGAGCCCCGGATCGGGAGTCCCTGGATGAGGCCTCCGACTTCGCCGATCGTGGAACCATCACGACCCGAGGAGCCGAACCATGCCCCGCCGAACCATCGACATCACCGTGCCCGACCTGACCGGGAAGCTCGCCCTCGTCACCGGGGCGAGCGACGGCATGGGACTGGGAATGGCCGAACGCCTGGCCGCGGCCGGCGCGGAGGTCCTCCTGCCCGTCCGCAACACCCGCAAGGGCGAGGACGCCGTCGCCAGGATCCGCCGCGACAACCCGGACGCCCGGGTCTCCCTGCGCTCCCTCGACCTGTCCTCGCTCGACTCGGTCGCCGCCCTCGGGGAGACGCTCCGCGGCGAGGGTCGGCCGATCCACATCCTCATCAACAACGCGGGCGTGATGACCCCGCCCGACCGGCAGACCACGGCGGACGGCTTCGAGCTCCAGTTCGGCACCAACCACCTCGGCCACTTCGCGCTCGTCGGCCACCTCCTCCCCCTGCTGCGCGCCGGCCGCGCCCGCGTCACCTCGCAGATCAGCGTGGCCGCGAGGCGGGGCGCCATCAACTGGGACGATCTGAACTGGGAGCGCTCGTACGACGGCATGCGCGCCTACGCCCAGTCGAAGATCGCGTTCGGGCTCTTCGGCCTGGAACTGGAGCGGCGCAGCCGGATCCACGGGTGGGGCATCACCAGCAACCTGTCCCACCCCGGCGTCGCCCCGACCAGCCTGCTCGCCGCGCGCCCCGAGGTCGGCCGCGACCGGGACACCCTGGGCGTGCGCCTGATCCGGTTCCTGTCCGCCCGCGGCATCCTCGTCGGCACCGTCGAGACCGCGAAGCTCCCCGCGCTCATGGCCGCGACCGACCCCGCGGCCGAGCCCGCCGTGCTCTACGGCCCCAGCGGTCCCGGGAACCTCGGCGGACGGCCCGCCGCACAGAGGCTCTACCCGCCCCTGCGCAGCCCGCAGGAGGCCGAGCGGGTCTGGGAGGTCTCCGAACGGCTCACCCGGACCGGGATCCCCGCGGTCTGACCGCCGGCGGGAGGGGCGAGGGGCGCCCGGGGACAATGGGGGCATGGCCCCCTACCCGAACCCCTGCCGCAGCGGAGGTCACCGGTCGTCCCCCCAGGGAGAGGACGACCGGGACCCGGCGGCGAGGACACGCGCCGCCACCGCCCGCCTCATCGCCCTGGACACCCGCACCGGCGCCCGGCACCTGGTCCCGGCCGCCGCCTCGGCGGCCGCGGCCGCACGCCGTGCGGTGCGCGTCGGGTCAGGGGCCGGGGACGAGGTCCGGGCCGGGGCTCGGTCGTGGATCGGAGCCAGGTCCGGAACCGGTGCCGGGACCGCACCCGGACCCGGGCCCGACTTCGACCCCGGCCACGGCCCCGAACCCGGTCCGAGGACCGGATCCGGATCCGGAGCCGACCGGGACCTGCTCGCCGCCGTGGCCGAGGCCCATCAGGTCGCCGGCTGGATCGCCTACGACGCCGAGCACCAGCACCTCTCCCGGCGGATGAGCCTGGAGGCGCTGCGGCTGGCGCGCGCCGCCGGGGACCGTTCGATGGAGCACTTCGCGCTCGCCCAGCTCGCCATGCAGGACGTGCACGTCCACCGGCCGGCCGAGGCCGCGGACATCTGCGACGCGGTGACGCCGCAGACCCGGGGCAGCGTGCGCACCCTGTTCACACTGCGGGCGGCGCGGGCCGCGGGCCAGCTGGGCGAACGGATGCGCGCCCTGGACCTGATCCGCCTGACGCACAGCCGCCACCTGGACGGGCCGCGGGATGGGGACCCGGCCTGGTCCTGGTGGGTGAACGAGGCGGAGATCGCCTGGCACCACGCCATGATCCACGCCGACACCGGGGACCGGGCCGGGGCCGTCGAGCGGTTCGCCGCCGCCACCGACCGCCCGGGGTACGCGCGCGCCGTGTTCGTCGCCCACGCGAGCCTGCTGTGGGCGCTGGCCCGCGCGCGGGCCTGGAGCGAGGCCGAGGAGGTGCTGGTCCAGGAGGTGCTGCCGCGCCTGGGGGAGGTGGCCTCGACGCGCGTCGAACGGATGCTCGCCGAGGCGGCCCGTCGGCTGGACGGCGCCACCCGGCGGCCGAGCCTGCGCGACACCGCCCACGGCCTCGCCGCCTCCCTGCGCGAGGTCGCCCTACGTGAGAACCCCTTGCGCGAAAACCCTCGGCGCGAGGACTCTCGGTGCGCACCAGAAGGGAAGGCCCCGAACACCCCGAGTTCCTAGGCGTCGCTCCCGCCACCGGGATCCGCCGAGACCCGGCTTTCCGCAACAGGCCTTTCCGTGGCGGGTCCTTCCCCTACGCCACTCCCCGTGGCGGCCCTTCTCCGGGCGGGCCGACCGCCCTGTTCACGGCTCCACGACGTCGATCACGACGTTCCCGAGCTTGCGCCCCGTCTCCACGAACCGGTACGCCTCCACGATCCGTTCCAGCGGGTAGTGCCGGTCGATCAGCGGCCGGAACCGCCCGGTCGCCAACAGGTCCGCGAACCACCGGGCCATCTCCTGGTCCTCCGAGGGGACCGGGAACCGCACCGTCCGCCCCGGCAGCCAGGGGGTCGTCAGCGCCAGCACCGCGTTCTGCCAGTACGGGCCCACGTCGGACGACGCGAACCGGCCCCGGGGAGTGAGCAGCTGCCGGCACCGCCCGTACGTGCTCTTGCCGACCGCGTCGAGGACGACGTCGTAGGTCCGACCGCCCGCGGTGAAGTCCTCGGTCTCGAAGTCGACGACCCGGTCCGCGCCCAGGTTCCGGACCGTTTCCACGTGCGCGGTCGGAGCCGTCGCGGTCACCTCGGCACCCAGGGCCTTCAGCAGCTGCACCGCGGCCGACCCGATCGCCCCCGTCGCCCCGTGGACGAGCACCCGCTCGCCCTCCACGACGCGGAGCCAGCGGGCCGCCGCCAGCGCGTAGTGCGCGCCCTCGGTCGCACAGGCCGCCGTGGCGAAGGGCACCCCGTCCGGGATCTCCGCGACCATCCCCGAGGCGGGGACCGCCAGGTACTCCGCGTGGGCGCCGAAGGCCCCCTCGTTGTATCCGAAGACGCGGTCGCCGGGGGAGAAGCCGGTGACCGACGCCCCGACCTCCTCGACCACCCCCGCGTACTCCGTCCCCAGCACGCGTCGGCGCGGACGCGTCAGGCCGGTGAAGCCGCGAACGAAGAAGGGACGGGCGGCACGGTAGGCGCAGTCCGTCCGGTTCACCGCGGTCGCGTGCACGCGGACCAGCAGGTCGCCGTCACCGGGTTCCGGGGCGGGGACCTCCCCGATCCGCACCACGTCGGGGGGACCGTACCGATCGTGCACCGCGGCTCTCATGGCACGACGCTACCGGGGCGGCCCCGGCTGTTCCAGGGGGTCGGGGCCGGATGCCGGAAGTGGCCACGGCTCCGGCCACGGGGCCCGCCCCGGACGGCGGTTCCGCCGCCTCGCCCGCCACGGCTCCGGCGTCGAGACGGCGGCGGAACCGTGGCCGGGCGGGGTGCGGCGCTCAGGCGGGCAGCACGGCCTCGACGGCCTTGACGACGTCCTCGGACTCCGGCTCCGTCTGCGGCGCGAAGCGCGCGGCGACGGTGCCGTCCGGCGCGATGAGGAACTTCTCGAAGTTCCACCGGATATCGCCGGTGTGGCCCTCGGCGTCGGCCGCGGAGACCAGCTCCCCGTACAGGGGGTGCCGCCCGTCGCCGTTCACGTCGACCTTCTCCGTCATCGGGAAGGTGACGCCGTAGGTGGTCGAGCAGAACTGCGCGATCTCCTCGGAGGTGCCCGGCTCCTGGCCCATGAACTGGTTGCAGGGGACCCCGAGCACGGTGAACCCGCGCTCCCCGTACTGCTTCTGCAGGTTCTCCAGGGCCGCGTACTGCGGCGTCAGCCCGCACCGGGACGCGACGTTGACGACCAGCACGGCCCGGCCCCGGTACTGGGACAGGTCGGCGGAACCGCCGTCGAGGGCGCCGATCTCTACATCGAAAACGGACATGTCACTCCTTGCTCCGCGGGTTTCTCCGTTGTCGGACACCTTCTCACCCCGGCTCCGGCGCCTCGCCGGGGGCACGCGCCGAAGCCGGCGGGCCGCCGCCCGGATTCCCGCGTGATGTAGGACAGGAGTCGGCCTGGACGCCTCCTAGCATCGCCACCGTGAATCACGCAGACCGAAGTGAGAGGGACGCGATGCCCGAGCAGACCGGCGCCACCCCCGAGGGCTACACGACCGTTGCCCCCTGGATCGTCACCGAGGACACGGCGGCTTTCCTGCGGTTCGTCACCGGGGCGTTCGGCGGCGAGGAGATCGGACGGGTGCTCACCGAGGACGGCCTGGTGGGCCACGCGGAGATCCGCGTCGGAGACACGGTCGTGCTGGCCTTCGACCGGCGCGAGGACTGGCCCGCCATGCCCGGCCTCCTGCGCGTGTTCGTGCCCGACGCGGACGAGGCCTGCGCGCGGGCCGTGGCGCTCGGCGGCCGGGTGGTCACCCCCGTGATGGACAACCCCTTCGGCCAGCGCGGATGCCGGGTCAGGGACCCCTTCGGCAATATCTGGTGGGTGACCGCCCACGTCGAGGACGTCACCGAGGAGCAGATGTGGGAGCGCCTGGAGGACCCCGTCCACGTCGCGGGCATGCGCCAGGCACAGGAGACGCTCGACGCCGAACTCAGCGGCCGGAGCCGCGGCCGCAGCAGCGCACCGGTGAAGACCGCCTGACCGGCCGGGAGGACCGTTGCCCCCGGAGCCCCGCCGCGGGGGCTCCGGGCCCCGGGTCCTCTGTGCGGGTCGCACATCCGGTGGGGAAGCCGGATCGTTCGGACGTGTTCGGGGGAACCGGCCCCGGGGCGGGGCCCGAGAGGGCAGGATGGCGCGGCGGGGGAGTCAACACCCCGTGCCACCGCCGTCCACCCGCGAAGGAGAACCGTGTCCCTGCTGATCCCGTCGCTTCCCGACCTGGACTCCCACTGGTCGCGCGTCGCCCACCACCTGGGCGCCCGCCCGGACACCGCGACCCCGCACCCGGGGTCCGGCGGGCACACCCGCAGCGGGCCGGTCACCACGGCCGACGGGGAGCCCGGCTGGCTGCGGATCTGGTGCGCGCCCCGGTCGGAGGGGGCGGTGTGGGAGGGGCCGGCACTGGCGGCGCACCTCTTCGACGAACGCGTCCCGCGCCCGGCGCTGCTGGCCGAGGCCGCCTGGGACGGGGAGGACGACGACCGGTGGGCGGTGCAGGCCCACCTGTACGAGCGGCTGCCCTCGCCGCCGCTGTCACCGGAGCCGGCGCTGCTCCAGGCCCCGGACCTGCCGGAACAGTGGTGGGCGGACCTGGCCGAGGCGGTGGCCGCGATCCGCGGGGTCCCCGCGCACCCCGAGCGCACGGTCATCGACCAGGGATACGTCCACCGCGTTCCGGACATCCTGCCCGAGTTCGCGGCGGAGGACCTGACCGTCCGGCACTGGGAGACCGCCCACGGAGACCTGCACTGGGCCAACCTCACGGCCGCGCCGCTGCGCATCATCGACTGGGAGGGCTGGGGCGCCGCCCCGGCCGGGTTCGACGCCGCCCTCCTGCACACCTACGCCCTGCCCGTACCGGACCTCGCCCGCCGCGTGCGCGCGGAGTTCGCGGGGCTGCTGGACACCCCGTCCGGCCGTCTGGCGCAGTTGGCCGTCGCCGCCGAGGTCGTCCAGGCCGCCGAGCACGACGACACCCACGCCCGCTTGGAGCCGTTCGTCCGCCGCCACCTCGGAACCCTCCTCTGAGCCCAGCCCGGCTCACCCCGCGACGGCGACCCGCCACCACCAATGCCCGCCGGGGGCTCAGGTGGTCCTTCGGGACCCTTACCGGAACGCTCACAGCAAGCCCCACCCTCGGAAAGCGCACGCCAGGGCTTCTCCGAGCCACCGCGTCCACGCGGGGTTCGCGGGGCCGGAGGGCGGCCGGTGTTTCCGCCGACCCCGGCCGCCCGCCTCCGCTGTGCGGAAGCGGTATCGCTCCGAGATGAACGGCTCAGGGACGAGTTCGCGGCGCAGCTCCAAAGGAGTCTTATTTCAGTCCGGCCGCGTTGAATCCTTGGCCCTCCTCGTTCGGAGGGTAGTACTTGATCCCGTACCGTTCGGGCTCTGCGTAGAACGTGGGCTCGCCCGGCTCCACCTCGACTCCGATCGAATCTTCGATCTCTTTTATGGCGGCGGCCAGTCGCGGCGCATTATTCTGATGGATCAACGGATGGGGATCGCCCGAAAAATCATACCAGGACCAGATGTCATGAATGACACCGAGGACTCCGGTGACACCGAATATCTGGACATCGACCGAGAAGTCGACAAGCCTGGGCTCCCACTTCTCGTTCCCTTGCTCGTCGATCCAGGCTCCCGGGCCCGTCATATATATCCGATACGCCCTTGATTCCGGGTGGGCTCTCGGCTGGCTGTCGGCTATGCGGGCGGCCAGTTCATCCGCTTCGAGCCGCTCGCCCGGAGGAATGGATATCGTGGAGCCGAGGCCGATCGGGCCCTTGCCTTTTTGGTCCCAGGATATCTCTATGCGTCTGGCCTCCATCAACTTTTTCGCACCGAGAACCCGAGCGGCCTTCACCGCCGTGGAGACGCCGAGGGTCAGGTCCCGGCCATCCGGGGTCTCCTGGAGCCACTCCCACGAAGCGACTACTCCGCGTGCGGATCGAAGAAGTGCCATGATGATCACTCCGGATGGATGTCGCGCTATGTCTCTTCTGAGAAGTGAGAAGCCCCTGCTGGGGGCGTCGGCTGCCTAAAGCCCGGCGCCAGAGGGTTCTCGTGCTGTATACGGCAGGTCGTGTTCCGGGGAGTTCGAGTCCTTGGTTGGTTCGACCACCCATTGTCCACGCGGCGTGGCCTCCGACACCATCACCAGTAAGAACATGGTCCTTTCGGAATCCGGCGCTCTTCGAAAAAATCATCGGGAAAGAGGTCTGTGTACTTGCGGGCGGTCATCGTCATCGAACCGCGACGCGATCTCCCAGGTCGTTCTTTCCGCCAGTAGATCGAAAAAGAACTGGACTTTCTCTGGTGCGTCGATCCACCTGGCCTGTTCGACATCTATCACGGTAGGATAATCTTCGCTCAGATCTACTTCGACTCCGACCGTGAGGTTTCCGACTTTTTCGTCCATCCTCTCAAAGGAGAACCGGAACTCCCCTTCGGTCACTTCTTGTTCCGAGTTCGATTCGGGGAAGTTTCGGATCGTATCCACAACCTCCTCGAGGTCGGCTGAAACCCAGATGAACTCTGTTCTTGACAATGGATCCTCTCTGGGATGGGTATCTCCAAAATGTCATGCGGGATTCCTGGGAGCCCCGGGCATCAGTTCAGGCGAGGCCTGTGGACAAGTGGGCGGTCGTTCTCGTCAAAACGGGAGGAGATCTCCCATCTTGTCCTCTTGGCAACCAGGTCGAAGATGAACTGGACTTTTTCAGGGTTGTCCGACCAGGTCGCCGAGAACACATCTATGGCCGTGCTGTACGGACCGGATGAAACCTCTTCGATGTGAACATCGACGTCTCCGACGTGTTCGTCTCCGGACGCAACACGGAATTCAAAAGTTTCAGGGGCATTGCTCCACTCTCGTACCGTTTCCGGAAACCCGCGCAACGTAGAGGCGACTTCGTTGGGGGTGGCTGAAACCTCGATGAACTCGGCTCTCGACAATATCCCTCCTAAGGGTTGTCCCGTAATCGTGTCCGACCTGTCAGAGCTGCTCCGACGGGCAGCAAGGGCCGGTCGGGTGGCTGGAAGGAACGGGACGACGCTGTTCGCCGTTCCTGTGTCCGGAACGGGTTGTGCGGTCACGGTGGCGTCCTGGGTGCGGGCTGCGTGCGAAGCGTGAGGCACGGGGCTCACGCACTGGCCGCCCGACCCGTGACAGCGTGTCGTTGCTGCCGGCATGCCCCGTGTTCCAGCGGACAGCCTGTGGACGGCCCGTTCCCAGGTACGGAAAAAGGACCTGCGAGCATCCCGGACGCCATGCTGGGATGGATCATCATGAACCCCGTGCGCATCCCGTCCGTCAATGCATCCGACCTTCCGCTCGCGATGGAGCTGAATCTCGCCGAGCACGCCTGCCACCTGCACCGAACCCTCAAGGGCGCGTCCGTGTCCGAGACCGACGACCTGCTGATCGCCGACAGCGGTCTCGACGACGACACCTTCAACATCGTCGCGAGGGCCCGCTTCACCCCGGGTACCGCCCCGGCCCGCGTCGCGGAGACGGCCCGGACACTGGCCGCCGCCGGCCGCCCGTTCTCCTGGTGGGTGGGCCCCGCCTCCACGCCGGGCGATCTCGCCGGGCATCTTCGGTCCGCCGGCCTGGAGGCGTCGGAAACGGAGGCGGGCATGTGGAAGGACCTGCGCGGCCCCCTCCCCGACGCGCACGCCGACGGCCTGGCGATCCGCCCGGCCACCACCCCGGAACAGCTCGGCGATTACGCCACGGTCCTCGCCGCGAACTGGGACCCGCCCGCCGCCACGGTGCGCCGGTTCTTCGCCGACACCGCCGACCGGGCGCTTGCCGACGACTGCCCCGCCCGCTACCTGGTCGGCTACGTCGACGGCCGGCCCGTCTGCTCGGCCGAGGTCTTCCTGTACGCGGGCGTGGCCGGGCTCTACAACATCGCGACCCTCGCCGCCGACCGCCGCCGCGGCTACGGCGGCGCCATCACCGCGGCCGCCCTGCGCACCGCCCGCGACGCGGGCTACGAGACCGCGGTGCTGCAGGCATCCGCCGACGGGGAACCCGTCTACCACCGCCTCGGGTTCACCGTCAGCGGCCACTTCACCGAGTACGCCCTCACCCCCTGACCCATCACGGCACCTGCTCCGCTGCCCATCAACACGCGATCTCGACGGCACGGCCCAGGGCCGGGGTGAACGGATCGCTGTGCACGACGGAGGCGTCCAGTACGAGCCGGGTCCCGGTGAGGGAGGACGCCCGCTCCACGAACTCCGGAACCGGGCGGACGTCCGGTTCCCCGGCGGCCCAGCCCAGGCCGACCGGTTCCTTCTCGGACAGGAAGCCGTGGGTGTCGTCCCAGTGCACCGGCAGGCCGGTGAGACCGTCGTGGCAGGCGCCGGAGTCGTCGCGCACCACCCAGCGCCCCAGCGCCGAGGCCAGGAGGGTCCGTGTTCCGTAGGTCAGCCGTGAGGCGGACGGGGTGAGCACGTGGAGCGTCCGCTGCCGGGCCCGGGTGGCGACGGCGTCGGCGAGCCAGGAGGAGAACGGCACCACCGGCCGGTCCTGGACGACCAGGAGGGCGCGGTCCGCGGAGCGTTCCGCCGCCGGGTGCTCCGTCTCCTCCCACAGGCCGGCGTCGGCCCTCCCCGAGGTCCACACCGCGCCGCCGAGCCGCAGCACCAGGCCGTCGGCGAGGTCGTGCGCCGCCTTCCGTCCCGCCTCGTCGGGGCGGGAGCGGATCTCGACCCACCAGCAGGGGGCGGGAAGGTTCGCGGCGAGGTCGGAGCCGAGGAGGCGGTCGACCTCGTCCCGGTTCTCCACACGGAGCCCGGGCTCGAAGGTGGCCAGGAGGCGACCGCCGGCGTCCTTGATCTGGAGGAGGTCGGTGTCGTCCCGGTACCGGTGCAGGAACAGCTCGGGGTCGACGCGCCGGAGGGCCCGGGCGACCGCCTGCTCGTCGGGTTCGGCGGCCACCAGGGCGACGACGTCGTGGCTCAACGGCACTCCTCGGGGCTGGGGACGGACCGGCCGTGAGGCGGGCGGGTCACCGTGCGCCGACGAGCATACTCATAACGTTACGAACCGCCCGTTCTGGGTCCGGCGGGCAGGCGGGAGAGGGCGGCTTCTCCGGCGGGACGCCAGGTGGGCTTGCCGCCGGGGAGGCCCCGGTCGCCGGCGCGGCCGATGGCGATGAGGTCGAGGGCGCGCAGCAGCGCCCATCCCCGGGCGCGGCGGACGGTGGCCGGGTCGGCGCGGGCGTACGCGGAGAAGAACGCCGCGTCCGCGCCCGCGGGCAGCAGGAGCCAGGCCGCCGAGAGGTCGGTCGCCGGGTCTCCGGCGCACATGTCGCCGAAGTCGATCACCCCCGCCAGGGTGCCGTCCGCTATGACGGTGTTGGCCGGGTGCAGGTCGCCGTGGATCCACACCGGCGGCCGGTCCCAGGCGGGGGCCGCCAGCGCGTCGTCCCACACCCGGCGGAGCCGGTCGGTGCCGTCGCCGGGGTCCAGGGAGTCCAGCCCCCGCTCGGCCGCCTCGGCGAGGCGCTCCAGGGGGACGCCGCGGTCGGGGCCGAGTGGTGCGTCGTCGGGGGCCCGGTGGTGGAGGGCGGACAGGAAGCCGGCCAGGGCCCCGGCGGCGTGCGGGCCGCGGGTGACCGGCGACCGGTCGCCCGGGCCGCCCGGGACCCAGGTGGCGACGGTCCACGTGTCGGGGAAGCGCGCGGTGGGCTCGCCGACCCGGACCGGCACCGGCACGGGCAGGGGCAGGCGGGGCGCCAGCAGCGGCAGCCAGCGGTGCTCCTTCCGGAGCAGGGAGGACGCGCGCGGCGTGCGCGGCAGGCGCACCGCCAGGTCCTCGCCGAGCCGCCACATCCGGTTGTCCCAGCCTCCGTCGACCGGCTCCAGTTCCAGCCCCGCCAGGTCCGGGTGCTGCTCCTTCAGCAGCCCGCGCACCAGCTCGCCGTCGAGCGTGACGTCCTCCATCGGCCTCCCCTTCGTCGTTGTTCCGCCTGCTCCGTGCGGTGGGCCGGTCGGAGGCCGTGTCCGGAGGGGCCCGGGGATCCGCGTGCGGGCGGGGGCCTCCTGCCCGCCGGGTCCGGGTTCGCGGCGCCGCTCGACGAGTGCATCGACGGCGGGGCCGCGGGGTCTCCGGGGCCGCTCATGGCGGGCCTGCGGCCCGACGGGCACCGGAGCGCGGGTATCCGCATACTCCCGGTCGGCGCCCCGCGCGGCAACCCCCGGCCCGGGCGGTTCCGGGCCTTGTGAAAACGAACAGCGCTCGTTTAATGTGGCCCGACCACCCCCGAGGAGGCCGCCGTGGGACGACCCCGCACCCCCCTCCTGAGCCCCGAGCGCATCACGCAGGCGGCCCTGGAGATCGTCCGCGAGCAGGGCGACTTCACCGTCGCCGGGCTCGCCGCGCACCTGGGCGTGCGGGTCTCCTCGCTCTACAACCACGTCCGCTCCAAGTCCGAGATCATCCAGGCCATCCGCCGCGACCGCCTCCTGCCCGCGCTGGAGCGGCTCCGGGACGAACCCGATCCCCGGCGCCTGCTCGAACTGCTCGTCCTGGACTACTACGACTTCCTCAGCCGGGTCCCGCAGCTCGTCCCGCTGCTCGTCTCCGAGCCGATCCGGCAGCCGGAGATGATCGCGTACTACGACCTGATCGCCCGCTCGATCGCCCGCATGGGGGTGCCCGAGGACGAGGTCATGCCCGCCCTCGGCCTCCTGGAGGGCTACGTGCTCGGCGCCGCCGTGGACCTGGGCTCGAAGCCCTTCGACCCGCGGGACACGGGCGGGGCGCCGCACCTGGGCGCGGCCCTGTCCCACCGGGACGCCGACGACCCGCGCAGGCTCCGCTCCTTCGAGGCCGGCCTCGCGATCGCGCTGCGCGGCCTGGCCGCCGGCGTCCCCTGAGCGGACCCGTCCGCCCCCACCCCCCGAGGAGACCGCACTTGACGAACATCCTGATCCGCGACGGTGTCCTGTTCTCCGGCGGACGCCTCCTGGAGGCCACCGCCCTGGCCGTCCGGGACGGCCGGATCGCCGCCGTCGGAACCGAGGAGGAGGCCCGCGCCGCGGCCGGGCCCGGTGCCGCGGTGGTCGACGCCGCCGGCGGCCTGGTGACGCCGGGCTTCGCCGACGCCCACGTCCACGCCTGCTTCGGCGGGGTGGAGGCCGCCCGCTGCGACCTCACCGGGGCCGCCACCGCCCGGGACTGCCTGGACGCGATCCGCGCCTACGCCGACGCCCACCCCGACACCCCCGGCGGCTGGGTGCTGGGCGGCGGCTGGGGCATGGCGCTGTTCAGCGGCGGCACCCCCACGCGGGACCTGCTGGACGCGGTGGTCCCCGACCGGCCCGTGTTCGTCATCAACGCCGACCACCACGGCGCCTGGGCCAACAGCCGCGCCCTCGCCCTGGCCGGGGTCGGCGCCGACACCCCCGACCCCGCGGACGGCCGCATCGAGCGGGACGCCGACGGCGCCCCGTCGGGCACCCTGCACGAGGGGGCGATGGACCTGGTGGGACGGGTGGTCCCGCCCACGACGGCGGCGGAGTGCGAGGCCGGTGTGCTCACCGCTCAGGAGTACCTGCTCTCGCTCGGGGTGACCGCCTGGCACGAGGCGATCGTCGGCGAGTACGCCGGGTACCCCGACATCGCGCCCGCCTACGCAGCCCTGGCCTCCGCAGGAAGCCTGCGCGCCCGGGTGACCGGCGCGGTGTGGGTGCCGCGGGGGCTCGCCCCCGACGGCGTGGACGACTTCGTGGCCGCCCTGCGCGCCCGCCGGGACGGGCCGGGCCTGCGCCTGGACACCGCCAAGATCATGGTGGACGGGGTCGCCGAGAACCGCACCGCCGCCCTGCACGACCCCTACCTGTCGCCCTGCGCCTGCGGCGGCCCCGAACGCGGCCTCGCCTACTTCGGCCAGGACCTGCTCGACGCGCTCGTGCCCGCGCTCAACGCCGCCGGGATCGCCGCCCACTTCCACGCGATCGGCGACCGCGCCGTCACCATGGCGCTCGACGCGGTCCGGCGCGTGGCGCCCGGGCACCGCGCCCGGGTGCGCAACCACCTCGCCCACCTCCAGGTCGTCGACCCCCGCGACGTCCCCCGGTTCCGGGAGCTGGGGGTCACGGTCAACATGCAGGCCCTGTGGGCGTGCGTCGAGGAGCAGATGACCGGGCTGACGCTGCCGCTCCTGGGACCCGAACGCGCCCGGTGGCAGTACCCCTTCGGCTCGCTCGCCGCCGACGGGGCGGACCTGGCCATGGGCTCGGACTGGCCGGTGTCCACCCCCGACCCCTGGCAGGCGGTCCACGTCGCCGTGAACCGCCGTTCGCCCGGTGACACGGTGTCCCCGCCGCTCGAGGCGGGGGAGGCGCTGCCCCTGGCCCTGGCTCTGGAGGCGTACACGGCCGGGTCGCACCGGCTGCTCGGGTTCGCCGACTCCGGCCTCCTGGAGGCGGGAAGGGCCGCCGACCTGTGCGTCGCCGACCGGAATCCCTTCTCGGGCCGACCGGAGGACGTCCACCTCACCCGCAACCGGCTGACCGTCCTGGACGGGCGGATCGTCCACGGCGGCTGAGCGGAGCCCCGGCCCCCGGCCCGCCCACGCCCGCCCGGCACGGCCCGGCGCTAGGGTCGGGCGCATGATCGAGGAGCTGTGGGCCGCGGGGGAGATGCCCTTCCGCGACGGCCTGTACCGGCCGGACGACACCGCGCTGGAGGCCGACGCCCCCGGGCCCGGCGCCTACCATCCGGACGCCGGGCGGCCGATCCCCTTCCGCCTGGGTGGACCGATGGACGTGTCCCGGGCCCTGGAGGAGGACGGGGCCAACGGCGCCGACCCCTGGTTCGAGTCCCCGCTGCCGGACGGCCTGGGGTGGCTGACCGGCGGTGGCGGCGGGATGGGCAACATCGGGTTCCTCGCCCGCCTGGGCCCCGACCGATCCCTGCGGTGGGTCCTGCCCCTGTTCCGCTCCAACCCGTTCACGGGGGTGAGCTACGAGGGGGAGACCGCCGTGGCGGTCAACGACTGGGGCAACCTCCTGCGCCTGGACCTCTCCGCCGGCCCGCTGCGCGCCTGAGCGCCGGCCGCCGGCCGGTACGGTCGGCGGCGACGGCCCGGTACGGGGCGCCCGGGCCCCGGCCGGGGGCGTGTCCGGGCCCGGCGGGGGAGGGCCCGGAACGTGGGCCGCGCCCCTC
Organism: Nocardiopsis sp. MT53; assembly: GCF_019598965.1. NCBI lineage: Bacteria > Bacillati > Actinomycetota > Actinomycetes > Streptosporangiales > Nocardiopsidaceae > Nocardiopsis > Nocardiopsis sp. MT53. The sequence continues at coordinate 3,604,008 of NZ_CP080599.1, forward strand.
CGGACCCCGGGCTCAGGTCCGGTTCTCGGCGCTCCCGGCCAGGATGGGCTGGTCGACCAGCCGGGACAGCACCAGGGTGCTCTTGGTGCGGACCACGAAGGGCTCGGCGCCGATGCGCTCGATGACCTCCTCCAGGTGCCGGGTGTCGCGCGCCCGCACCTGGACGATGGCGTCGGCCTCGCCGGTGACCGTGCAGGCCGAGGTGATCTCGGGGTAGGCGGACAGGCCCGTGCGGATCTCCCCGGGGGAGGTGCGGGCCCGGCAGTACAGCTCGATGAACGCCTCGGTGGTCCAGCCGACGGCCTGGGGCTCCACCACGACGGTGAACCCGCGCACCGCGCCGGACTCCACCAGGCGGTCCACCCGCCGCTTGACGGCGGACGGGCTCAGCCCCACCTGGCCGCCGATCTCCGCGAAGCTCATGCGCGCGTCCGCGCCGAGGATCGCGATGATCCGCTCATCGACACGATCAAGACGCATGGTGTCCCTTTGTCCACTTCTGATGCCGGCGGTCACATCGTACCGGCGCGTCCCCAGGTGAGCCGCCGTGTCGTTTCCTATGGTCACTGATGGTGACATGGACAATGCATATGGTCGCAACGCCTGGGCGAGGGAGTGGACACGTGCGAGCACCGTCTCTGACCGTGATGTCGGGGGTCCTCATGGCCTCCCTGGTGGCGGCCCCGGCACCCGCCGCGGCGCAGGCCCCCGGCCAGGCCCCCGGGCAGGCCCCCGCCCCGGAGCGGCCCGGGACCACGCGCATCGACCAGAAGGCCCTGCGCTGGGAGCCCTGCGAGGACCTCGACCCCGTGGGCGACGAGACCCTGGAGTGCGCGACGCTCACCGTCCCCATGGCGCACAACGGCCGCGGCCCCGGCGACCCCGTCCGGATCGCCCTGTCCCGGGTGCCCGCCACCGGCACCGCCGAGCACACCCTGCTGGTCAACCCGGGCGGGCCGGGCAGCGCCGGGCGCCGGTGGGCCTCCTACACGCACCTGCGCATGTCGCCCGAACTGCGCGAGGTCTACGACGTCGTCGCCTTCGACCCGCGCGGCGTGGGCGCCTCCACCCCGAGGATCACCTGCGACCCGGAGCACTTCACCCCGCCGCGCCCCGACGGCGTCCCCGCCGACGCCGGGGCCGAGCAGGCGCTGCGGGCCGACGCCGAGGAGTACGCCCGGTCCTGCGCGCAGAACACCGGGCACCTGCTGGACCACATGCGCACCGAGGACATCGCCCACGACATGGACGCCATCCGGGCCGCCCTGGACCTGGAGCGGATCGACTACCTGGGCTACTCCTACGGCAGCTACCTGGGCACCGTCTACTCCGCCCTGTACCCGGACCGGGTGCGCTCGCTCATCCTCGACAGCGTGGTCGACCCTGACACCCCCTGGTACGAGAGCAACCTGCGCCAGAGCCTGGCCCTGGACCGGTCCGCCCGCAACTTCTTCGGCTGGGTCGCCCGCCACGACGCCGCCTACGGCCTGGGCACCGACGCCGACGCGGTCGAGGAGGCGTACTACACGCTGCGCTCGGAGCTGGCCTCCGAGCCCGTCGACGGCGTGGTCGGGCCGACCGAGCTGGAGAGCGCCGTCATCGTCGTCGCCTACAGCGGCGCCTCCTGGCCGACCGTGGCCGCCGCCCTGTCCGACCGCATCATCGACGGCGACCCCGCCGCCCTCAAGAAGCTCTTCGACACCTACGGGGAGCAGCCCGACGCCGACACCGACACCGGGTACGGCGGCTACCTCGCGGTCCAGTGCACGGACGCCCCCTGGCCCAAGGACTGGGACACCTGGCACGAGGACGCCGAGGGAGTGCACGCGGCCGCGCCCTTCATGGGCTGGCACAACATCTGGTACAACGCTCCGTGCGCCACCTGGGACGCCGAGGTCGAGGACTGGTTCCAGGTCGGCGACGGCGCCTACGAGCACCCCGCCTACCGGGGCGACGCGCTCATCGTGCACGCCACCGGGGACGGGGCCACCCCCGTGGAGGGCTCCTACTCCCTGCGCGACCGGCTGCCGGGGTCGGCGCTGGTCGTCGAGGAGGGCGGGCTCACCCACGGGGTGACGCTCACCGGCAACGTCTGCGTCGACGAGATCGCCCGCGACTACCTGCTGGAGGGCACCCTCCCCGAGCGGGCGGAGGGCGAGGGGCCCGACGCCGTCTGCCAGGCCCGGCCCGAGCCGTCCCCGCGCACCGCGCAGAGCGAGCCTTTGGTGGATCGCCCGGGGACGTCCGGGTGAGGGTGGAATAGGCTGGAATCAGCGCGAACGGACCTGATCCCGCGGTCGCGGAGCCGACGGCGGGCGGATGGGGGAGATGCGATGCTGCGGACCTCACCGGTGAGGATTCTCGGCGAACGGGACAGGGAGGCCGTGCGCGCCCTCCTGGACATGGATCCGGTGGGGAACGTGTTCGTCACCTCCCGGCTGATGGCCGCGGGGATCTCCGCGGGCAACGGGACCGAGGTGTGGGGGCACGTCGAGCACGGCCGCCTCACCGCGCTCTGCTACTCCGGGGCCAACCTGGTCCCCGTCAACGCGGGTCCCGCGGCGATCCGCAGCTTCGCCGACCACGCCCGCTGGCGGGGTCGGCGCTGCTCTTCCATCGTCGGCCCGGTCGACGCGGTCAGCGACTTCTGGCAGCAGGTCACCCCCGCCTGGGGGCCGGCCCGCGCCATCCGCGCCAGCCAGCCCGTGCTGGAGATCTCCGGCGAGCCCGCCGTGCCCGCCGACCCGCTGGTGCGCCGGGTCCGGCGCACCGAGCTCGACATCCTCGTGCCCGCCTGCGTGGCCATGTTCACCGAGGAGGTCGGCGTCCCGCCGGACTCCGGCGACGGCGGCGCCCTGTACCGCGCCCGCATCGAGGAGCTGGTGCGCACCGGCCGCGCCTTCGCCCGCATCGAGGACGGCCGGGTCGTCTTCAAGGCCGAGGTCGGCGCGGTCACCCCGCAGGCCTGCCAGATCCAGGGCGTGTGGGTCCACCCCGACCTGCGCGGGCAGGGCCACTCGGTGCCGGGCATGGCCGCCGTCGTGCGCCACGCCCTGGCCGAGATCGCGCCGCGGGTCACCCTGTACGTCAACGACTTCAACACCCCGGCCCGGGCCGCCTACCGGCGGGTCGGGTTCCGACAGGTCGGAGAGGTCATGTCGGTGCTCTTCTGACCGGCGGCCGCCGACACCGCCGGGAGAAAGGGACCGCGACGGTGCACGGTGTCTACATAGCGTCCAGCGACGCCGAGGGGGACAAGCGCCCGGTCGCGCTCGGCCTGGCCGAGCTGCTGGCGGGGACCGTCGACACCCTCGGCGTGTTCCGGCCGGTGGTGGGCGCGGGCGAGCGCGACCCGCTGGTCGAGACGGTCCGCCGCAGGTTCGGGGTCGCGGCGCCCTACGAGGAGTGCACCGGCGTGGTCTACGACCGGGTCCGCGACGACCCCGAACAGGCCATGTCCGAGATCGTCGCCGCCTACGGGGCGCTGGCCGCGAAGTGCGCGGCCGTCGTCGTCATCGGCACCGACTACACCGACGTGGCCACCCCCACCGAGTTCGCGTTCAACGCCCGTGTCGCCGCCAACCTGGGCACCCCGGTGCTGCTGGTGCTCTCCGGCCGCGGCCTCTCCGAGGAGCAGGTCCGCGGCGCCGCCGCGGTCGCCGAGGCCGAACTCGCCCGCGAGCACGCCGCCCCGCTGGGCACCGTCGTGGGCCGGGTCGACCCCGACGGGGTCGCGGCGCTGCGCGCCGCCGGGCCCTGGTCGGTGCTGCCCGAGGTGCCGGGCCTCACCGTGCCCACCGTCCGCGACCTGCAACGGGCCTGCGGCGGGCGGCTGCTGTTCGGGGAGGACAAGCGCACCGGCCGCGAGGTGTCGGGCATCCTCGTCGCGGCCATGTCCCTGCCGCACATCCTGGACCGGATGCGCGACGACAGCGCCGTCATCCTCCCCGCCGACCGGGCGGGCGCGGTCCTGCCCGCGCTCATCGCCGCCCACCTGTCCCCGGACTTCCCGGCGATCGCCGGGGTGTTCCTCACCGGCGACACCGACGCCGACATGCCCGAACCCGTCTGGCGGCTGCTCGCCGGGATGCACGTGCGGGTCCCCGTCATCGCCACCGGCCTGGACACCTTCACCGCCGCCACCCTGCTCGCCGACGTCCGCGGCGGCGGCGCGCCCCTGCCCGACCACAAGATCGAGTCCGCGGTGGCCGCCTTCGACTCCGGCGTGGACGGACCGGCCCTGCTCGAACGCCTCCAGGTGGCCCGCACCGACACCGTCACCCCGCTCATGTTCGAGTCCACCCTGCTCGGCCGGGCCCGCGCCGACCGGCGGCGCATCGTCCTGGCCGAGGGCACCGAGGAGCGGGTGCTGCGCGCCGCCGACCTGGTGCTGCGCCGCGACGTCGCCGACCTCACCCTGCTCGGGGACCCCCGCGAGATCCGGGCCCGCGCCGCGGACCTGGGCCTGGACGTGGCCGCCGCCGACCTGGTCGACCCGGAGGCGTCGCCGCTGCGGGACGAGTTCGCCGCCGAGTACGCCCGGCTGCGCTCCCACAAGGGCGTCACCGAGCAGCTGGCCCGCGACACCGTCGGGGAGGTCTCCTACTTCGGCACCCTCATGGTCCACCTGGGGTACGCCGACGGCATGGTGTCCGGGGCGGTCCACACCACCGCCCAGACCATCCGCCCCTCGTTCGAGATCCTGCGCACCTCGCTGGTGTCCAGCGTGTTCTTCATGTGCCTGGCCGACCGGGTGCTCGTCTACGGCGACTGCGCCGTCGTCCCCGACCCCACCGCCGAACAGCTCGCGGAGATCGCCTCCGCCTCCGCCGACACCGCCGCCCGCTTCGGCGTGGACCCCCGGGTGGCCCTGCTGTCCTACTCCACCGGCGCCTCCGGCAGCGGCGCCGACGTGGACAAGGTGCGCACCGCCACCGACCTGGTCCGCGAACGCCGACCGGACCTGCCGGTGGAGGGCCCCATCCAGTACGACGCGGCCGTCGACCCCGGGGTGGCCCGCACCAAGCTCCCCGACAGCCGGGTGGCCGGGCGCGCCACGGTGTTCGTCGTCCCCGACCTCAACACCGGCAACACCCTGTACAAGGGCGTGCAGCGCAGCGCCGGCGCGGTCGCGGTGGGGCCGGTGCTCCAGGGGCTGCGCCGCCCGGTCAACGACCTCTCCCGGGGCGCGACCGTGCGGGACATCGTCAGCACCGTCGCCATCACCGCCGTCCAGGCCCAGGCCGGGGACTGACGGGGGCCGCCGGACGGCCGCGGAGGTTTCGCACACATCGGTGTCAGAACGGGGGCGGAGGCGGTTTCGCGGCGTCCCGCCACGGTTAGCCTGCAAAGGGCGCCGATCGCGCTTTTCGTCACCGCACCCCGAGAGAGCGCCGATGACCCTGCGCAACCCGACCGGCCGCACCCGCCTGTCCCTGGCCTTCCTCCTGGCCGCCCTGGCCGTGCTGGGGCCGCTCAACATCGACATGTACCTGCCCGCGTTCCCGGAGATCTCCGCCGACCTGGGCGCCGGGGCCTCGCAGGTCCAGCTCAGCCTCACCACCTGCCTCGTCGGGCTGGCGGCCGGCCAGTTCATCGTCGGCCCGCTCAGCGACGCGTACGGCCGCCGCGGGCCGCTGCTGGTCTCCCTGGGCCTCTTCGTGCTGGCGTCCGCCGTGTGCGCGCTGGCCCCGAACATCGCCGTGCTGGTGGCCGGCCGCTTCCTCCAGGGGCTGACCGCCTCGGCCGGGGTGGTGCTCTCCCGCGCGGTCGTGCGCGACGTGTTCGACGGGCACGAGCTCACCCGGTTCTTCGCCCTGCTCATGGTGATCAACGCGGTGGCCCCGCTGGTGGCGCCGGTGGCGGGCGGCGCCCTGCTGTGGCCGGATTTCACCGGGTGGGAGACCGTGTTCTGGGCCCTGGCGCTGCTGGGCGTCGCCATCGTCGCGGTCACCGCCCTGCGCCTGCCCGAGACCCTGCCCCGGGAGCGGCGCACCCCCGGCACGGTCCGGGGCACCCTGCGCAGCATCGGCGGGCTGCTGCGCGACCGCGTGTTCCTGGGGTACGCGCTGGTCACCGGGCTGCTGCACGGCGGCAGCTTCGCCTACGTCGCCGGGACGCCCTTCGTCTACCAGGAGCTGCACGGGGTGTCCCCGCAGGTCTTCGGGGTGCTGTTCGGCATCAACGGGATCGCGATCATCGGCGGCAGCTGGGCGGTGGGCCGGTTCTCGCCGCGCTTCGGCGAACGCCGCCTGCTGGTCACCGCCGTCTCCGTGGCCGTGCTGGCCACCGGGGTGCTGCTGGCCGCGACGGTGTTCCAGGGGCCGCTGGTCGCCCTGGTCGTCCCGATCTTCGTCTACATGACCTGCATGGGCATGATCCTCACCGGCTCGTTCGCCCTGGCCATGGAGGGGCAGGAGCGCCGGGCGGGCAGCGCCAGCGCGCTGCTGGGCGCGCTGTCCCCGCTGTTCGGCGCGGTGGTCGCGCCCCTGGTGGGGCTGGACGAGACGACGGCGGTGCCGATGGGCGCCCTGCTGTTCGGCACCTCCGCCGTCGGACTGCTGGTCCTGGTGGCGATGACCTCCCGGCGTCCCCGTGTCCCCGTCGCCGAGGCCTGAGCGGCGGTGCGGGATCCCCCGGAGGTCCGGCGGGCCTTCCGGGACCCCGTCCCGGGCATTGCCAACGTGTTGCATGTCACATGGCTCTCCCTGGGGCCCGCACTGTTTCCTTTGTCTGCATCGGGGAGGACACGTGACGGGGTTTTGTGGCCAATCCCAGGCAGGGTGAAGGCGGGTGTGCTGTTCTGGACTCGGCACACCCTTGTCTAAGGTGAGTGCAGGCGGCGCAACCCGCGCGCCCGACGCGGGTGATTGGAGTGACCGGATGGCTGAGGCGAGGCAACTCCGGGAATACGTGCCCGCGGAGGTACCCGAGAACGCGGAACCCGCCCCCATCGAGGGCGGCGACCTCACCGGCGGCGCCACCGACCACACCGTCTGGAGCTGCGCGGGCAACCTCACCGCCGTCCGCTCCGTCCGCGCCCGCGTACGCGACTTCCTCGCCCGCATGGGCCACTCCGAGACCGTCCTGGACGACGCCGAGCTCGCCGTCAGCGAACTGGCCACCAACGCCCTGCTGCACTCCCGTTCCGGCCAGAGCGGCGGGGTCATGACGCTGTTCATCCGCTCCGACGGCTCCCGGCTGCGCGTCGCCATCGCGGACCAGGGGGAGCGCGCGGGGGAGGGCGGCCACAGCCGCGAGGACGGCGACGACTTCGGCCGCGGCAAGCTCATCGTCGACAGCTGCGCCACCCGCAGCGGCGAGTACTGGAGCGAGGCCACCCACGTGGCCTGGTTCGAGATCGAGGACCCCCGCCCGGGCCTCCCCCTGGCGGGCGACACCGCCTGAGCCCGGCGGGCGCCGCGCACGGCCCCGCCCCCCGCCCCGAACCCCGTCGGGACGGAGCGCGGCGTCAGGCGGTCAGGCCCGGGGCGGCGATCCGCTCGGGCTCGGGGGCGCAGCGCACCGTCACCCGGCGGCCCTCCGGAGCGGGGCAGTCCGCCCCCGTCATCACACAGGCCCCCGTCCACAGCGCCAGCGCCACCAGCGCGGCCCGCGTGGCCTCCTCGCCGCGCTCGTCCACGGCGACCACGTCCTCGGCGGTCAGTGACAGGTGCTCGCGCAGCGCGACGAACCGCGCCATCAGGTCGCTGTGCGGGTACAGCGTCGTCAGCAGTCCCGCCCCGGTCTCCTCATAGCCCAGGATGCCGTTGTCGAACAGCCCCCGCGAAGGGCTGTACCCGGTGCCGTCCGGACTGGGCCGCAGCAGGTCCTCGAAGGGCGTCGTGCCCAGGGCGTCGCCGAACGCGATGACCTGCCGCACCCGCGAGCGCTCGGCCAGCTCCAGCGCCACGGGCGCCAGGTCGGCGCTCACCACCAGCAGGCGGGCGTCGGTCTCGGCCAGGGCCGCGCACTGCACGTCGGTATCGGAGGCAGGGGACAGGGGCAGGGCCCGGCCGCCCACCGCCATTACGGTGTAGGTGGCCAGGAACCGCTCGGGCGAGACCGGGGCCAGCACGCCGACCACGTCGCCCAGGCACAGGCCCCGCTGGCTCAGCCCCGCGGCGGCCCGCTCCACCGTGGCGGCGAAGGTCAGCGCGTCGACGCGCGCCCCCCCGCCGCGGATGCTGCCGCCCAGGCCCGGGCGCAGCCGCAGGCGCTCGCACAGCCCGCCGGTCAGCGAGCCGATGGGGTCGTCCCGGCGCGGCAGGTTGCGCCCCGGTCGTCCGGTTCCAGAAGACAGCCCTACCCCCATGCGTTCCCCCAGTTCACCCTGGTCGCGGCGGTACCGCCATCCGGGCTCGTCACGCCCCCTCCACGTGGCGAGCCCGGCGGCGCCGCACCGGCCGGTCCGAGCGAGGTCCCTCCCCAGGTTCCACCTCGCGCCGGTGCGGGTTCCCACCGGCCCCGGGAGTCCTCCCGGGGCTGACGGTCCGCCGGGATTCCGGGCAGCGCACCCGGGCCGACGGCCGTTCCCGGAGCGCCCGGACCGCGCCACCGAAGTGCCGCGATCGCGTGCGTTCCATGGCTGGAAGCCTAGCGCGTTCACGGTCGGATGCACATGCATATTGCTATGCAGATGCATATGTAGATTCAGTGCGCAGGGGCCGGTACAGGCCCCGTTCGCGGGGGTTTCGGAGGAACCGTCAGTCCCGTCCCCCGTGGCTCTGCATCCACGCCGCGATCTGCGTGCGCGAATGGAAGCCCATCTTTCTGTTGATGTTGGCGATGTGCCGGGCGGCGGTCGCCGGGCTGATGAACAGCGCCCGCGCGATCTCCGGGTTGCTCCGCCCCCTGCTCACCAGCCGGGCCACCTCCAGCTCGCGCCGGGTCAGGCGCTGCTGGGGCGGCGTCTGCGGCGGGGGAGGCGGCGGGGCCGCGGCGGTCCGCGCCGGACGGGCCGCCCGGGCGGGCGTGCGCCGGGGGGCGGGGGACGGGCTGCGCCGGGACGGCGGCCGGCGCCCCTCCTCGGCCAGGCGCTCGGCCTCGCGCACAGCCTCGGCGGTGCTCAGCCCCCGGCCCTCCTCCCAGAGGGAGACCAGGCGCTTGCGGCGCCTGCGGGTCTTCTCCTCGTCGCCGAAGGGCCAGGGTGCCGGGGGTACGGACAGCCCCAGCCGCTCGCGCATCTGCACGGCCGCCCCGGCGATACGGCAGGCGGCGTCGCGCATGCCGACCGCGAACGCCACCCGGGCGATCGCGACCAGCGCCCGGCCGACCTCGGCCCGCTGGCCGGCGGCGTGGCTCAGCAGCAGTCCCTCGCTCAGGTAGTCGCAGGCCTGCTCGACCCGCTCCTGCGCGTACGCCACCCTACCGATCCCGGCCAGGCAGCGGGCCTCCTCGGCGGAGGCGCCGATCATCCGCTGGGTGTCCAGCGCCTCCCGGTAGCAGCGGTCCGCCGTCACCAGGTCCCCGCCCAGCTCGGCCGCGCGGGCCTGGCCGATGAGGGTGACGCCCACGCCCCAGCGGTGGTCGATCCCGCGCAACAGGGTCAGCGCCGCGTTGTAGTGCTGGTCGGCGGTCTGGTGGTCGCCCTGCTGGGCGGCCAGCGCGCCCCGGGTGCCCAGGGCGATCGCCTCGCCCCACAGGTCGCCGGACTCCCGGCACAGCCGCAGGGCCTCCTCCACCCGCACCGCCGCCCGGTCGGGCACCCGCTCGCGCACCTCCACCAGCGCCAGCAGGTTCAGGGCGGTGCGCACGAACATCTCGTCGCCCGACTCCCGGCACAGCCGCAGCCCCTCCTCGCCCAGGGACAGCGCCAGGGCGTGGTCGCGGCGCACCCGCGCCAGCTGGGCCCGGCCCACCAGGGCGCGCGCCCGCGAGGGGGCCTTCTCGGCGTCCTCCAGGTCCAGGAGGAGGTCCATGAGGTGGGCGCCCTCGGAGTAGTCGTGGTGGCTCACCCAGTGCGCCACCAGGCTCGACGCCAGACGCAGCCCCGGCTCGGCCCGGCCCTCCCGGTGCGCCCAGCGCAGCAGCGAGCGCAGCGTGTCGAACTCGGCGAGCACCCGGCGCCGCCCGGCGTCGCGCTCGCTCCAGGGCATGGCCCGGCTCGACTCCAGCCGCAGGCCCAGGTCCTCGGCCAGCCGGGTCATCCGGTCCAGCAGCCGCTCCCGGAGCAGGCCGTCCTCGCCAGCCTCGGCCAGCCGCTCGGCGGCGAACGCCCGCACCGCCTCGGGCAGCCGGTACCGCAGCCGCCCCTCGAACTCGCCGGTGACGGTGATCAGCGACCGGTCCAGCAGCGACGCCAGCAGGTCCAGGACGTGCTCCCGGGCCAGGCCGTCGCCGGCGCACACCTGCTCGGCCGACTCCAGGTCCCAGCCGCGGAACACCGACAGCCGCCGCAGCAGGACCCGCTCCGGCTCGGGCAGGGTCCGGTAGACGAAGTCCAGGACGATCGGCAGCACCTCGCTGCGGGCCACCGCCTGGCCCGGGCCCGGCCGGAACTCGGGCGAGGCCAGGTGGGCGCGCAGCCCCTCGGCCAGGGCGTCCGGCCCGATGCCCGGAGCGCTCCCCCCGAGCACCTCGATGCCCAGCGGCACCCCGCCGGCCAGGTCGCACAGCACCGCCGCCGTCTCCAGGTCCTGCCGGGACGGGTCGAAGCGGGGGTCGCGGATGCGCGCCCGGTCCAGGAACAGCCGCACCGCCTCGGAGTCGGCGGGGTCGGGCGGCGGGCCGTTGCGCGAGGCCACCGGCAGCGCCATGGGCGTCATGCGCCACACCGTCCCGCCCGACAGCCGCACCGGCTCCAGCGCGGTGATCAGGATCGACACCCCCGGGCAGGCGGCCAGCAGGGTCTCGCCGATACCGGTGACCGCGTCCGCCACGGGGTCGCAGGCGTCCAGCACCAGCAGCAGCCGCCGGTCGCGCAGCGCCTCGACCACGGTCGTCCCCAGGGGCTGTCCCGGCTCCTCCACCACGCCCACCGCCTGCGCCACCCGGGCGTGGACCTCCAGCTCGGTGTGCGCGTCGGTGAGGTCGGCGGCCCACACCCCGTCGGGGAAGGACGCGGTGGACTGTTCGGCCACACGCAGGGCCAACCGGGTCTTGCCGATCCCCTCGGTGCCGCACAGCGTCACCGAGCGGCTGGACTCGAGAAGCCGCAGCAGGCTGCTCAGGTCCCGCTCACGGCCCACGAAGCCGGTGCCCGGCCGAGGGAGGTTGTGCCGCGCGGGCGCGGTCGAAGATGCCATGGCCTTCACATGTCAGGGCGGTCGGGGAGGTCCTCACCGTGGTGGGGGTCGCTGGCAAGGGGACGACTTCGTAGAGGGGGTGGTCGGAATCTCTGTCTTAGCGCCTGTACGCGCGGTGTGCAAGTGCGGTCGGAGCGCGCCGGTCCCTTCATGTCCGATCTCGGGAGGAAGCCCAGCCGGTCAGCTGGGTCCGCGAGGAAATCGAGAGTTTTCTGAAGATGTTCGCGATGTGCCGGGCCGCCGTCGCCTGGCTGATCGTCAGCCGCTCGGCGATCTCCCTGTTGGACAGCCCCTGCTCGACCAGTTCGGCGATCTCACGCTCGCGCGGGGTGAGGGTCACCGGCTCGGCCGGGCGGTCCGAGGAGCGGGGGAAGGCCAGGGCGCGGTCGCGCACCTGCTCCAGCGGCAGCGACCGCCAGGCGTTCCAGGCCTCGGCGGTGCGGACGGGGCCCACCCGCTCCTCGACGGCCGACCGCAGCCGCACGGTCTCGGCCGAGGGCCGGTCCAGGGCCGTCCGCAGGTCGGCGGCCACCCCCGTCAGCGCGGCGGCCCGCTCGGCCTCCTCCTCGGCCAGCGCCAGCTCGCCCAGCGCCTCCAGCGCCCGGGCCACCGCGATGCGCTGCCCGGAGGTGAAGCTCACCCGCAGGCAGGAGGCCAGCGGCTCGCGGGCCTGGAGGATCAGGCCCTGCGCCAGGTAGAGCCGGCCCAGCTCCCGTGAGCAGTGCGCGGTGGCCGGGGCGGCGCCCAGCTCCTCGAACACCGCCAGGGACTCGGAGAACAGGTCGCGGGCCCGCTCGAACTCGTCCTGCTCGGCGGCGATCGACCCCAGCACGTGCAGGCAGCGCGCCACGCTCCACCGGTCGTGCAGCTTCTCGCCCAGCTCGATGCAGTGCCGCAGCAGCTCCACGGCCCTGTCCGGCTCCCCGCGCCGCCGGGCCAGCTGGGCCAGCACGCCCAGCGCGGTGGTCTCGGTGAGCGGGTCGCCGTCCTGCTCGGCCCAGGCCAGGGCGCGCTCGGCGTGCCGGCGCCCCTCGTCCAGGGCGTTGGTGCGCAGCGCCAGCGCCGCCATGGTGGCCAGCGCCGAGGCGGCGGCCCCCGCCTCCCGGCAGGCCCGTGCCGCCTCCAGGGCGCACATGGCCAGGGTGGACACCCGCGGCGCCACGTCCAGGTCCAGCCGCAGCTCGGCCTGGAGCGCCAGCGCGCGGGCCCGCAGCTGCGGCGACTGCCCGTCGGGGTCGGCGGCCAGCACCGACTCCAGGATCCGCCCTCCGGCGGCGGCCTGGTCGCGCACCAGCCAGTAGGGGCGCAGCGCCACGCACACCCGCAGGGCGTCGTCCACCCGGCCGCGCGAGAGCGCCCACCGCACCACCCGGGCGTGGTTCTCCCGGTGGTGGTCGAGCAGGCGGAAGTGGGCCAGCCGCTCCGACCAGCCCATCGGGGACCGGGAGCCCTCGGCCGCCGCCTCCAGGCGGGTGACGCAGAAGTCCAGGTACCGGGACCAGCGCTCGTCCTCGCCGCCCTCCGCGGCCAGGTGCTCGGCGGCGTAGGCGCGCACCGTCTCGGTCAGCCGGTAGTGGGCGGTGCCCTCGATCTCGGAGTCCACCATGATGAGGGACTTGTCCAGCAGCGAGAAGTGCAGCGGCAGGATGTCGGCCGGGTCCACCCCGTCGCCCGCGCACACGTCCTCGGCCGCCTCCAGGTACCAGGTTCCGAACACCGACAGGCGGTGCAGCAGCGCCCGCTCCGGCTCGTTCAGCAGGCCGTGGCTCCACTCCAGGACCGCTCGCAGCGTGCGCTGGCGCGGCGGCAGGTCGCCGGACCCGTCGCTGGTGAGCAGCTGGAACCGGTCGTCCAGGCGGCGCAGGATCTGCTGCACCGACAGCACCCGCACCCGGGCCGCGGCCAGCTCGATGGCCAGCGGCATGCCGTCGAGCAGCCGGCAGATCTCGGCGATGTGGCCGGAGTTCTCGCGGGTCATCTCGAACCCGGAGCGGGCCGCGTGCGCCCGCGTGACGAACAGCCGCACCGACTCGTAGCGCTGGGCGTCGCGCCGGGGCAGCGGCGCCGGGTCGGCGGAGTAGGGGTCGGTGGGCGTGGGCCGGGCGGGGAGGGACAGCGGCGGCACCCGCCAGATGCTCTCCTCGGGAACGTGCAGGGGCTGGCGGCTGGTGGCCAGGACGCGCACCCGCGGGCAGTCGCGCAGCACCGCGCGGCACAGCCGCCCGACCGGGTCCACCGCGTGCTCGCAGGTGTCCAGGAACAGCAGCAGGCTCTGGGTGCGCAGGGCGGTGATGACCGCCTCGGTCGTGGTGCGGCTGTCGTCCTCCACCGCCTGGAGGACCCCGGCCACCGCGCGCAGCACCTGGTCCTCGGTGGTGGCCTCGCTCAGGTCCACGAAGCGCACCCCGTCGGGGAACCGGCGCATCACGCGCTCGGCCAGGTGCAGGGCCAGCCTGGTCTTGCCGATCCCGCCGGTCCCGGTCAGCGTGACCATCCGGGCGGTGCCCAGCAGGCGGCCCAGGTCGACGATGTCGCGTTCACGGCCGACGAAGCGGATGAACTCGCCGGCGGACAGGGGCAGGTTGTGGCGAGGGGGAGACATGGCCTCGATTTACATAGGACACCGAACGGTCCGCGGCACGGGCCCGTCCGGATCCGGGACCGCGGAGAACAGTCGCACCCAGTGTCGCACTTCTCCCCGCGCCCTGTCCCGGGAATGGCCGCTTCCGGCACGAGCGGTCGGAAACCGCCCATGCCGGTCGCGTTCGCGTCGTGGACCGGCTACTCTGTGCGGTCGCCCGGCGACCAGGACGCCGGGTCCGCCGCGGCCTGCTCGCCGCTGCCCATGTCCTTGACCTCGTGGCCGCCGTCCTCGTCGAAGGGCGGGAACCACACGAAGGGGATGCCCTTCTTCGAGGCGTACTGGATCTGCTTGCCGACCTTGGCGGTGGAGTGGAACACCTCGGTGTTGAACCCGCGCGAGCGCAGCAGCTCGCCGACGGCCAGGGCGTCGCGGCGCCGCTCGGCGCCGGGCACCACGACCATCACGTCGGTCGGGCAGATCCGGCCGCCCCCGATGCGCCCCTCGGCGACCAGCTTGGCGAAGATCCGGGTCAGGCCGATGGAGATGCCCACGCCCGGCAGCCTGCGGCGGATGAACTGCCCGGCCAGGTCCTCGTACCGGCCGCCGGCGCAGATGCTGCCGTAGCCGGGGTCGTCGTCGAAGGACGCCTCGTAGACCGTGCCGGTGTAGTAGTCCAGCCCGCGGGCGATCGACAGGTCGGCGACCACCGCGCCCTCGGGCAGGTCGGCCAGGTCGTCCAGGACGAACGACAGCTCCTCCAGACCCTCCTCCAGCAGCGGGGAGGAGACGCCCAGCCCCCGCACCCTGTCGGGCACGTCCGCGCCGGTGCCGCGGACGCGCGCCAGGGCCAGGCAGGCGTCGGCCTGCTCGGCGCTCAGCCCGCCCCCGGTGAGGATCTCCCGGACGCCGTCGTCGCCGATCTTGTGGAGCTTGTCCACGGCCCGGATGACCATGATCGGGTCCTTGACGCCCAGCCCCTCGTAGAAGCCCTGGAGGACCTTGCGGTTGTTGACGTTGAGCGTCCAGGCCGGGATGTCCAGACCGCTGAGCACCCGGTGCACGATGCGCGGCAGCTCGGCGTCGAAGTGCAGCGGCACGGAGTCGACGTTGATCACGTCGATGTCGCACTGGGTGAACTCGCGGTAGCGCCCCTCCTGCGGCCGCTCGCCCCGCCACACGCGCTGCATCTGGTAGCGCTTGAACGGGAACGTCAGCTCGTTGAAGTGCTGGGCGACGTACCGGGCGAACGGCACCGTCAGGTCGAAGTGCAGCCCCAGCCGGGCGTCGGAGTCGTCCTTGGGGTCGGATTGGAGGCGGTGCAGGGTGTAGACCTCCTGGGAGGTCTCGCCCTTGGCCGTCAGCACCTCCAGGTTCTCCACGGACGGGGTCTCCACCGACGCGAAGCCGAAGGACTCGAATCCGGCGCGGATATGGTCCAGCCAGCGCTGCTCCACGGACCGGACCTGGGGGGTCCACTCGGGGAAACCGCTGATCGGGGCTGGGCGGACGACGCGCTGATCGGACATGCGGAGTTCTCGGCTCCCTGGAAGTCGTACGTGGAAAGCCCCCGAACGGGGGCGTGACCATCCTACGGCCACAGGGGGTGCGGGCACGGCCGCCACCGGCCCACGTGGACGGTTGTGGGCCGGTGGGGCTCCGGCGGAGGTCGGGCGCGACGGCTCCGACGCCGAAGAGCGGGACGTCGGTTCGCCGGTCGCGCGTCCGTGAACGCCGCCGACGGCTCCCACTGTGCGGTCGGGTGCTCGTGCCAGGAGTCGGTTCCGCGACCGCGTACACCGTGCGGGGGCCCTGTCCTCCACCGTAGACGCCGTGGGCGGTGGCGGACAGGGATCGGCGCGGCCGGAAGCGGCCGAAAGCGGTCGCTCACGATGTCGTAAAGTCCGCCTCCCGGGGTAGAGTTCTGTGCTTGTCTGATCACTCTCGGTTCCCGGAGGGGGGCCGATCGCCATCGGACGCCCCGGGGGCGCGGTGGCGCTTCGCGCTGCCCGGGACCCCGCCCCCGCCGGTGTGAGAAAGCGGACCCGCGCGGCGACTGTGCCCAAAACGCCGTCCGGCACCGCCGTCCGGTGTTAGGTTCCAGGGGCGGCGACCCCGCGCGGTCGGCTGAAGGAACCCGTGAAGGTCCGCGGGGAGGCCGGACCCGGGGGCGTCGCGCCCCTCGCTAGCCCGGGCCGTGCGAGCCGCACCCGTCCGTTCGGACCCGGCACTCTCGCTAGGACTGTGACTGTGATCGATCCAGCCAACACCACGAACGACGTTCAAGCACCCGGCGCGCTGTCCACCAAGATCATCATCGCCGGGGGCTTCGGCGTGGGCAAGACCACGTTCGTCGGCGCCGTCTCGGAGATCCCGCCGGTGCGGACCGAGGCCGCGGTGACCGCTGCCAGCGCCGGGGTGGACGACCTCTCCCACACCCCGGACAAGCAGACCACGACCGTGGCCATGGACTTCGGCCGCATCTCGCTCGACACGGACCTGACCCTGTTCCTGTTCGGGACCCCCGGCCAGCAGCGCTTCTGGTTCATGTGGGACGACCTGGTGCGCGGGGCCCTGGGGGCGGTGATCCTGGCCGACACCCGCCGCCTGGAGGACACGTTCCAGGCCCTGGACTACTTCGAGCGCCAGTACCGGCTGCCGTTCGTCGTGGCCGTCAACGAGTTCGACCCCGAGGCGTCGATGTACACCGCCGACGACCTGCGCGACGCCCTCGACCTCACCCCCGACGTCCCGGTCGTGCGCTGCGACGCCCGCGACCGCAGGTCGGTCGTGCGGGTGCTGGTGACCCTCGTCAAGCACGCCATGGCGGTGGAGGCCCGCCAGAGCGGGGGGAGCCGGCTCGTGGTCTGATCCCGGTGCAGACCGGCCGCCGCGTCCGCGCGGCCGGTTCTCGAACGTGCGCGTTCGGGGTCTTGTGGGGTGTGTGTCCGGCGTTACTCTGTGGTGGTGTTCGGACGAATGGCGGAAAGCGTGCGCCGTCTGCTGGGTAAGCCCGGCGCGGTGGATCTGCGGCCTTATACCAAGCTCCTGTCGGCTATCGAGGCCGAGGAGGATGGTCTGCGCGAGCTCGACGACACCGAGCTGACGGACAGGGCCATCGAACTCGGCACCGGCGACCTCCCTTACGGGCGCGACGACCTCGTGTCGCTGTGCGCGGTGGGCCGCGAGGCGGCCCGGCGCGCCCTCGACGAGCGCCCCTTCGACGTCCAGCTGCTGGGCGTCATGTCCCTGCTGGACGGGCACGTGGCCGAGATGGCCACCGGTGAGGGCAAGACCCTGACCGGTGCCCTGGCCGCCGCCGGCTTCGCCCTGCGCGGCCGGCGCGTCCACGTCATGAGCGTCAACGACTACCTGGCCCGTCGTGACGCCGAGTGGATGAAGCCGCTGTACGGCATGCTCGGCGTCACCGTCGGGTGGATCACCGAGGACTCCACGACCGAGCAGCGGCGCGCGGCGTACTCCTGCGACGTCACCTACGCCCCGGTCAGCGAGCTGGGCTTCGACGTGCTGCGCGACCGCATGGTCACCGACATCGCCGACCGCGTGGTCCCCGAGCCCCACGTCGCCATCATCGACGAGGCCGACTCCGTGCTCGTCGACGAGGCCCGCGTGCCGCTGGTGCTGGCCGGCGCGGCCGAGCGGGTCGACGCCGACGTGGAGATGGCCGACATCGTGCGCGCCCTCAAGCCGCGCATGCACTACGAGATCGACGGCGAGGGCCGCAACGTCCAGCTCACCGACGCCGGGATCGACGCGGTCGAGAAGGCGCTGGGCGGCGTGGACCTGTACGCCGAGGACGAGTCGTCCCTGCTGCCGCAGGTCAACCTGGCGCTGCACGCCCACGTGCTGCTCCAGCGCGACGTCCACTACGTGGTGCGCGACGGCGAGGTCCGGATCATCAACGAGTCCCGCGGCCGCATCGCCCTGCTCCAGCGCTGGCCGGACGGCCTGCAGGCGGCCGTCGAGGCCAAGGAGAAGGTCGCGGTCAGCGAGACCGGCGAGGTGCTGGACTCCATCACCGTCCAGTCGCTGATCCTGCGCTACCCGACCCGGGCCGGGATGACCGGTACCGCCATGGCGGTGGCCGAGCAGCTGCGCGAGTTCTACGAGCTCGAGGTCGCGGTCATCCCCTCCAACAAGCCGAACGTCCGCGAGGACCACGGCACCCACCTCTTCGCCACCCGCGAGGAGAAGGAGGACGCCCTCATCGAGGAGGTCGAGGAGGTGCACGCCACCGGGCGGCCCATCCTCATCGGCACCCAGGACGTCGCCGAGTCCGAGCGGCTGGCCGAGCGGCTGCGCAAGGCCGGCCTGGAGTGCGTGGTCCTCAACGCCAAGAACGACGCCGACGAGGCCGCCATCATCGCGGAGGCGGGCACCCACGGCGCCATCACGGTGTCCACCCAGATGGCCGGCCGCGGCACCGACATCCGCCTGGGCGGCAGCGACATGGCCGACCGCGACCGGGTGGTCGAGGCCGGCGGCCTGTACGTGATGGGCTACGGCCGCTACCCCAGCAGCCGCCTGGACGGCCAGCTGCGCGGCCGCGCCGGGCGCCAGGGCGACCCGGGCGACTCGGTGTTCTTCGTCAGCATGGACGACGACGTGGTGGTCAACAACGCGTCCGAGACCTCCGGGTACTCCACCGACGACCGCGGCGAGATCACCGACCCTGCCTGGCTGTCGATGGTGGACCACGCCCAGCGGGTCGCCGAGGGGCAGCTGCTGGAGGTGCACCGCAACACCTGGCGCTACAACCAGCTCATCGACGTGCAGCGGGACGTGGTCCTGGAGCACCGCGAGCTGGTCCTCACCGGCGACGAGGGCGACCGGCACATCAAGAAGGACCGTCCCGAGAAGCACGCGGAGCTGGTCGAGGAGGTGGGGGAGGAGGCGGTCGCCGACGCGGCGCGGCTCATCACCCTGTACCACCTGGACCGCGGCTGGACCGACCACAACGCGTTCCTGTCGGAGCTGCGCGAGGGCATCCACCTGCGCTTCCTGGGCCGCCGGGACCCGCTGGACGAGTTCAACCGCGACGCGGTGCCGGTGTTCAAGGGCTTCCTGGACGACGCCCGTTCGCGGGCCGCGGAGAGCTTCGAGGAGCTGGAGGTCGAGGACGGCGCCCTGGACGTCTCCGAGGTGGGCGTCAAGCGGCCGTCGATGACGTGGACGTACATGGTCCACGACCACCCGTTCAGCTCGGCCCTGGAGGCCGTGGCGGGCCGTCTCAAGGGACTGATGGGGAACAAGGGGAACAAGTAGTTTCCAGGGCACGTGTTCCAGGGGACACGTGTTCCGGGGAGATCTTCCGGGAACGCGTGTTCTCGGGGGTTCGTGCCCCCCGCTTTTCCCTGGTGCGGGTCGGGACTTTGGTCCCGGCCCGCACTTACTTTTGTCGGCTACTCTTCTGAAAAGCCTCCGTGGCGGGGGAATCGCCATGCGGAATTGACCGGTGCGGGTTAACATGGCTGCGTTTTCCAGAGAATCCGAGACGGTTGGGACAGAAACTGCTGTGGTCCACGAAATCGGCGCGCAGGAAAAGATCAGTTACGGACGCAATGACCGCTTCCTCGGCGGCCCGGTGGGCGGCGGCCAGTTCTGGATCGACGAGGACGGCCGGGCGGTCGCCAAGATCGGCGGCCCCAAGGAGTGGCGGCCCACGCCGATGATCGACGTCCGTGTGGGCGACGTGTTCAGCGTCGGCGGCCAGGTGTGGAGGGTCACCGATATCGTCGACGCGGAGTCCCCGTCCGCTTATCTGCTGGCCACGCGCATTAGCTGAGTTCACGCCCGCCGGCGGGTCCGGCGGGCACCCCTGTTTGCTTGGGCCGGGAATCGCAACCCCGTGCAACCTTTACGGAAAGGTCGCACAGGGTGACGGTTCCCGGTTTTTCTTATGTGGCGTGTTTTCGCCCGGTGAGTGTCCGGTAACGGTGAGCGCCGGTGTCGCCGCAGGTCACGGCGGGTATTTCGGCCGCCGCCGGGGGAATCGAGACGCTCCGGTTATCGGAAGGGGGGTGTCCGTGTTACCGCCGCCTCGTTAACGTCGTTCGTGCAGGGCGCGCCCCGTTCCGGGCCGCCGCGCCCGCCGCCCCGTGGCCGGTCCCAGGGGCTGTCCCCCGCCCCTGGGCCTGGCCTCCCCGCCGTCGGCGGGGGCCTTCTGCTTCCGCCTTCCCGCCCCGTTCCCGCCTCCGGGGACAGCCCTGCCCTCGTCCGGGCGGCGGTTCATAACCGGTTCCAGTGTCTTCTGGAGGAGGGAAGTCGTTACCCTGCTGGGGGAAGGTCGCTCTGCGGGGCTTGCATTAGAACGAGTTTCAGTATTACGCTCAGGCCATGCCCGGCCCGGTGAGGGCGCCCGGTGGTTCGGTCACCCGGCGCCAAGGACGGCCGGTGAGGATCGTCGCCCGCCGAGACCGGATCGCGCCCCGGGACCGGCGGGCGGCGGCCGTCTCAGGCCAGGAGGCGCGAGATCTCCTCGAAGGTGGGGCAGGGCCAGGCCAGTCCGCACCCCGCGCACGTGCCGCCCTCCTCCTCGACGGGGTGGTGCAGCCGCAGCAGTTCCGCGCACACCCCCGCCAGGGCCGCCACGTCGTTGCGCGCGTTCGCGTAGAAGGCCACGTCGTTGATCCGGGACAGCGGGCTCTCGGAGCCGCCCCGCGGTATCCCGACCGTGTCGGGCTCCCAGGGGACCGCCCGGGCCGAGCGCTCCCGGATGCCCTCGACGCACCGGAGCAGTAACGCGTGCTCGGTGGCACTCCCTTTCGTCGGCCTGGTGAACGGCATCGCCGATCTCCCCCCAACGGGTGGATGCGCAGATACATCTAGTGACTCAGCGTATACCTATCGTCGCGCAATGTCGCGACACGGGGAGGAGTGCACAGGAGCGGGCTGCCCCCAAGGGGAGGGGCAGCCCGCCGGGAAGGGGGTCGGGTACGGGCTAGCCGCAGCTGCCGCCGCAGGCGCACGAACCGCCGCTCTGGCAGCCGCACCCGCAGCCCGAACCGCAGCTGCAGGCGCTCGGGGGAGTGGTCAGGGGGTGGGTCATGATCCCTCCTCGGATCGGTCCGGAATCCGGTCCACCGCGCCGGGCGGCGCGGTTCCCGACGGATGACGTGCCCGGGGCCGGGCTTTCCCAATCCGGGACGGTGTCCTTGACGAATCCTGACCGACACGCCGAGGTCCGGGCGGCCCGTCCCCACCGGCCCGGGCGAATCCGGGCTCAGGCGAAGAAACTCGGGGAACGGCTCGGGCGACGCGTCATTCGGTAGAGCCAAACCTGGCCGATGAGCATGACCGGAATGGCGGGGGCCAGCACCGACCACACCAGCACGGCGGTCGTGTCCGGGACCGGGGCCAGCGGCAGGTCTCCCACCACCGCCACCAGCACGCCCGGCACCGCGATCGCCACCGCGGAGGTGTGCCGGGACAGCATCGGGCCGGACAGCCCCGCGGTCGCCGCCAGAGTGGCCGCCAGCACCACCGCCGGGACCACCGCCGCCGCGCCCACTCCGGCGCCCGACAGCGGGGCGGACACCGCGGTGACCAGGGTCCCCGCCAGGGCCGCCAGGGCGATCGGGCGGGTGTCGCGGGCGGCCACGTCCGCGCTCTCCGCGTCGGACTCGCCGACCAGCCGCTCGGCCCCGAAGGCGGCACCCCGCAGCGCGAACAGCAGCACCACGGTCAGCGCGCACGGGACCGTGAACAGGGAGACCCCCGGGTCGCCGGCGACCAGCGACGCCAGGACCCAGCCCCAGGAGAGGGCCAGCGTCCAGCTGCCCGCGACGACGGCGCCGTCCCACAGGGCCGCCCACACCGGGCCCGGCACCCGTGAGCGCAGCCACAGGCCCGCGTCGCGCACCAGCAGCCCCGCGGCCAGCGCCACCAGCACCGGCCACAGCCGCGCCACCACGTGGTGCTCCACGGACGGGAACAGCCCGGCCAGCACCCCCACCAGGGCCACCAGCCACACCTCGGTGGCCAGGAAGTAGGGGGCGATCGCGGCCACCACCCGGCGCCGCTGGTCGGGGCCGCGCGCCACGCGCGGCATCAGCATGCCCAGCCCCACGTCGGCCCCGGCCAGCACCAGGTAGCCGACGACGAACAGGGCGAGCAGAAGAGAGGACAGGGAGGAAAGGACGTCCGACATGGCAAGGCTCCGGTTCAGAACGTGGGGACGGGGGTGGAGGACTCCGCCGGGGCGGCGCCGTCGTCGCGGCGCTCGGCCAGCGGGCCGCCTTCGGGGCCGCGCCGGGCGAACCGCACGAGCAGCCACCAGGTCGTCCCGGCCAGCAGCGCGAACGCCAGCGTGAACAGCCCGAAGGAGGTCGCGGCGGCCGCCGGGGACATCGGCGTCACCGCGTCGGCGGTGGTCAGGTGGTGCACGACGGTCCACGGCTGGCGGTTGGTCTCCCGGAACACCCACCCGCCGACGCTCGCCAGGTAGGGCAGGAAGGGCAGCACGGCCAGCGGGTACAGCGCCCCCCGCAGCCTCCGCGCGCTCTTGGACACACGGGCGATCACCCAGCCCAGCAGCAGCACCGGCCCCAGGAGGAACATCAGGCCCCACATGCCCATCATGAAGACCTCCGCGGCGGTCCCGACGCCGGCGTGCACCCCGCTGCCGGCCGCCTCGATGGCCTCGATCTCCGCCGCGGAGTAGGTCTGGCCGCTGGTGGGCGGGTCCTGCCCGAACAGACCGAACTGCACCCCGCCGAAGCCCGCCACCGGGATCGGCAGCAGGACCATCACCAGCGCCCCGTAGCCGATGCCCCGAGAGAACATCCGCTGCGGGTCGTTCCCGCGCCGCAGGTGGTAGGCGCTCGTCGCGATGATCACCGCCGCGCCCACCAGCAGGGCGCCGGTCACGATGTGCCCGAACGCCATCGTCGCCGCGGGGTTCGTCATCAGCGCCACCGGGTCGGTCAGGTGGGCGACGCCGTCCACCATCTCGAAGCCCACCGGGTTGCGCAGGAACCCGTTGGACACCAGCACCCACCAGGCCGACAGGTACGCCGTCGCGGTGACCACCGCGAAGCACCCCAGGTGCGCCCAGCGGCCCATCCGGTCCCACCCGAAGATCCACAGCCCCAGGAACGTGGACTCGATGAAGAACGCCGTCATCGTCTCCAGGGCCAGCGGCGCCCCGAAGGAGTAGCCGTACATCTCCTGGAGGCCGCTCCAGTTGAGCGCCAGCTGGAGTTCCATGACCAGCCCGGAGAGCACGCCCATGCCGTAGTTGACCAGGTACAGCCCGCCCCAGAAGCGGACCGCGGACATCCGCTCCCGGTCGCCGGACAGGGTCGCCCGCAGCTGGGCGGTGAGGATGTAGGGCGCCAGCCCCAGGGTCAGGGCCACGAACATGAAGTGCGTCGCCGCCGTGAACGCGAACTGGAGCCGCGCCAGGAGGAGGGGATCGTCGAACATCGCAGGGCCTCGTGATCGTCGTCGGGAATCACGAGAAGCATCCGCCGCGGGTCCGGTCCCGGGCATCGTCCGGCGGAGGGCTTTCGCCCGTCTCCCACGGGGGTAGCCGGCCCCGGGGCGCTACTCCCGGGGGGTTACGGGGGTCCCCTAGGGGTTCCGTCCGCTCCAGCCGGGGGTCACCAGCGCCGACTCGTAGGCCAGCACCACCAGCTGCGCCCGGTCCCGCACGCCCAGCTTGACCATGGCCCGGCTGACGTGGGTCTTGGCCGTGGCGGGGCTGAGCACCAGCTCCCGGGCGATCTCCTCGTTGGACAGCCCGCGGCCCACCAGCGCCACCACCTCCCGCTCCCGGTCGGTGAGGCCGTTCAGGCGCGGCGACGGCTCCGCGTTCGCGCGCGGGCGGCTGGTGTAGTCCGAGATCAGCCGCCGGGTGATCCCCGGCGACAGCAGCGCCTCGCCCCGGTGCACCACCCGCACGGCCTGCAACAGGTCGCGCGGCTCGGTGTCCTTGACCAGGAACCCGCTCACCCCCGAGCGCAGCGCCTCGAAGATGTACTCGTCCAGGTCGAACGTGGTCAGGATGATGATCCGGGTCTTCTCCAGGGCGGGCTCGGCGATGATGCGCGCGGCCGCCGCCAGGCCGTCCACCCCGGGCATGCGGATGTCCATGAGGACCACGTCGGGGCGTTCGGCGCGGGCCACCCGCACCGCCTCCTCGCCGTCGGAGGCCTCGGCGACCACCTGGATGTCGTCCGCGCTGTCCAGGAGGGCGCGGAAGCCGGCCCGCACCAGCGCCTGGTCGTCGGCGAGCAGTACGCGGATCAACGTTCACCCCGTTCGTTCTTCGGAACCCGTTATCGGCAGCCGGGCCCGCACCCGGAATCCTCCACCCTCCAGCGGTCCCGCGTCCACCGTCCCGCCGACCAGGGCGGCCCGCTCGCGCATGCCGCTGATGCCGTTGCCCGCGGCGGGGGAGCCCAGGGTGCCGCGCCCGTTGTCGGCGACCTCCACCACCACCGCGTCGGGGAGGTAGTCGACCAGCACCGTGGCCCGGTCCGCCTCCGCGTGGCGCACCACGTTGGTGAGCGCCTCCTGCACGGTCCGGTAGGCGGCGGAGTCGGTGCCCACCGGCAGCCGCACGGGGGTGCCGGCGACCTTCACCTCCACCGCGATCCCGGCGCCCCGGGCGGCCTCCGCGACCTCGTCGATCCGGTCGACCCCGGCGACGGGGGAGCGCGGCGCGCCCTCGTCGGCCGCCCGCAGCACCCCGAGGATGGCGCGCAGCTCCACCAGCGTGTCCTTGCTGGTCTGCTTGATGGTGGCCAGCGCCTGGGAGGCCCGCTCCGGCTCGCTCTCCATCAGGTACAGGGCGGTGCCCGCCTGCACGTTGATGAGCGAGATGTTGTGCGCGACCGTGTCGTGGACGTCGCGGGCCAGCCGCAGCCGCTCCTCGGAGGCCCGCCGCAGCAGCTCCTCCTCCCGGGTGCGGTCGGCCTCGGCCTCGCGCTCGCGGTCCGCCTTGAGGTACTCCTGCCGCCAGCGCACCACCTCGCCGGCGCACAGCAGCACCAGCACCCACCCGACGATGCCCAGTGCCTCGGGGCGGAACGTCTCGTTGGCCGCCAGCTCGTAGCCGTTCACGGCCAGGAACTGCACGATCCCCAGGGTCCAGCCGAAGGTGCGGTACCCCCACCGGACCAGGCTGTAGAGCATGACGGCGGTGCAGGCCATGACCACGCCGTCGGGGAACCCCAGGGGGTAGTAGACGGTCGCCGCGCTCACCGAAACCAGTCCGACGGCGCAGGGGAAGGCGGTGCGCCACAGCAGGGACAGGGAGGCGACCGCGATGAGCGCGTAGCCCCACGGCCAGGGGTCGCGCGCGCCGGTCGCGGGATCCGCCACCTGGACCACGAACGTGCTGCCCGCCGACAGCAGGAGCAGGCCCAGGGCGATCCAGGCGTCGGTCCGTGCGGGGCGCGGGAGTAGTGCTGTCACACCCCCGACGGTACGGCCCGCACGTAGGGGTTTCCGTCCTCCCCCGGGAGGCGATCGCGGCCCCGCGCCTACTCCCCGCGGAGTACCCCGCCGCCCCGGGCGGCCGGAGGACGGCGGTCAGAAGACGCCGTCGGGCGGTGCGGGGGAGTCGACCGCGCCGGTGTCGCGCACCGGGCCGCGGCCGGAGGCGAACCGGTCCAGCTCCCCGCCGGAGAGCAGCCGGGCCATCTCCGGGTCGCGGTGGGCCCGCCGGGACAGCTCGTCCACCGGCAGCGGCCCGTGGGACGCGGTCAGCACCAGGTTGCCGAACCGGCGGCCGCGCAGCACTCCCGGCTCCGCCGACAGCGCCACGTGCGGCAGCACCTCCCGGACGGTCGCCACCTGGCCGCGGGTGTGCGCCAGCGCGCCGCCGTCGCCCACGTTCACCGCCAGCAGCCCGCCGGGGCGCAGCACCCGGGCGGCCTCGGCGTAGAACTCCACCGACGTCAGCCGGGCCGGGGTACGGGCCCCCGCGAAGACGTCGGACACGATGAGGTCGGCGCTCGCGTCGTGCCGGGCCGCGATCCACTCCCGGGCGTCGCCGATCCCCACCCGCAGCTGCGCGCGCCGGTCCCAGGGCAGCCGCCGCCGCACCAGCTCCACCAGCGGGGCGTTCACGTCCACCGCCCGCTGGCGCGAACCCGGGCGGGTGTGCGCGATGTAGCGGGCCAGGGTGAGCGCCCCGGCGCCCAGGTGCAGGGCGTCGACCGGCTCCCGGGCGGGGGCGACCAGGTCGGCGGCGTGCGCGATCCGCCGTACGTAGGAGAAGTCCAGGTGCCCGGGGTTTGACAGGTCCACGTGCGACTGGGGCGTGCCGTCCACCACCAGGAACCACGATTCGGCCCGGTCGGCGTCGGCCAGCAGCTCCATGCCCGGCGCCCCGACGACCTCGTCGTCCTCCCGTGTCCCGCGTCCGCCCATGTCCCCGTCCCGTCCGTCCCGGTGCGGCCCCCAGCGTAGCCGTCCCCAGGTCGGGGAATTGCCGCGCGCTGCGCACCCCGGTGGCGCTAGCCTGGGGTTCCCCTGATTCTTTCGAGTTGTTCCAACACCCGCGCCCCGGCCGGGGCGCGTTCACCGAGGAGTGGCCGTGCTACTGCGGATGTCGACCCTGTTCCTGCGCACCCTGCGTGAGGACCCGGCGGACGCCGAGGTGCCGAGCCACAAGCTGCTGGTCCGCGGCGGCTACGTGCGCCGCGCCGCCCCCGGCGTCTACTCCTGGCTGCCTCTGGGCAAGATCGTCCTGGAGAACGTCGCCCGCGTGGTGCGCGAGGAGATGAACGCCATGGGCGGCCAGGAGCTGCTGCTGCCCGCGCTGCTGCCCAAGGAGTACTACGAGGCGACCGGCCGCTGGGAGGAGTACGGCGACACCCTCTTCCGCCTCCAGGACCGCAAGGGCGCCGACTACCTGCTCGGCCCCACGCACGAGGAGGTCTTCACCCTCCTGGTCAAGGGCGAGTACTCCTCCTACAAGGACTTCCCGGTCATCCTGTACCAGATCCAGGAGAAGTTCCGCGACGAGGCCCGGCCCCGGGCCGGCGTGCTGCGCGGCCGCGAGTTCCACATGAAGGACTCCTACTCCTTCGACATCGACGACGCCGGGCTCCAGGAGTCCTACGACAAGCACCGGGCCGCCTACATCCGGATCTTCGACCGGCTGGGCCTGGAGTACGTCATCGTCAAGGCCACCTCCGGCGCCATGGGCGGCTCGGCCTCCGAGGAGTTCCTCGCGGTCGCGCCCACCGGCGAGGACACCTTCGTGCGCAGCACGGGGTCGGACTACGCCGCCAACGTCGAGGCGGTCGCCACCCCGGCCCCCGCCGCCCTGCCGGTCGAGGGGCTGCCCGAGGCGAAGGTCCACCACACCCCGGACACCGCCACCATCCGCACCCTCGTCGACTTCCTCAACGGTCTCGACCTGGGCCGCGACTTCAGCGAGGCCGACACCCTCAAGAACGTCCTGGTCAAGACCCGCGCCCCGGGCTCGGGCGAGTGGGAGCTGCTGGCCATCGGGCTGCCGGGCGACCGCGAGGTGGACTTCAAGCGCCTGGAGGCCGCCCTGGAGCCCGCCGAGGTGGCGCTGCTGGACGAGGCGGACTTCGCCGCCAACCCGTTCCTGGCCAAGGGCTACATCGGCCCCCGCGCGCTGCTCGACAACAAGGTCCGCTACCTGGTCGACCCGCGCGTGGTCACCGGCACCGCCTGGGTGACCGGCGCCGACCGGACCGACCACCACGTCATCGACCTGGTGGCGGGGCGCGACTTCACCCCGGACGGCGTCATCGACGTCGCCGAGGTCCGCGACGGCGACCCCTCCCCGGACGGGCAGGGCACCCTGTACACCGCGCGGGGCATCGAGATCGGCCATATCTTCCAGCTGGGCCGCAAGTACACCGACGCCTTCCAGGTCGACGCCCTGGGCCCGGACGGCAAGCCCAAGCGCATCACCATGGGCTCCTACGGCATCGGCGTCTCCCGGGTGGTGGCCTCGGTCGTCGAGCAGTCCCACGACGACAAGGGCATCGTCTGGCCGCGCGAGATCGCCCCGGCCGACGTGCACGTCATCGGCACCGGCAAGGGCGACCAGATCGAGGAGGCGCTGCGCATCGCCGGTGAGCTGGAGGCCCGCGGGCTGCGCGTGCTGGTGGACGACCGCAAGGGCGTCTCGCCTGGTGTGAAGTTCACCGACGCCGAGCTGCTGGGCGTGCCCACCGCCGTCATCATCGGCCGCGGCCTGGCCGACGGCGTGGTGGAGCTGCGCGACCGCGCCACCGGGGAGCGCGAGGAGGTCGCCCTGGACGCGATCGTCGAGCGCGCCGCGGCCGCCTGCCGCGCCTGACCCGCGCGAGAACGGCCCCGCCCGGAAGCCCGGGCGGGGCCGTTCCGTCGGTCCGTGTCCCTGCGGACCTCCGCCGCGCTCCGCCCGCCCGGCGCCCTCGACGGACGGCCGACGGCCGCGGGTCCGGCCCGCTCGCACCCGCTGGAAGGTCCTCGGCGGGCGGCCTGCGGCCGGGGCTCTGCCCGCCGGGCGCCTGCCACCGCCCTTGACGGACGGCGGACGGCCGCAGTCCTGGTCCGCTCGTCACCCGTTAGAAGGTCCTCGGCTGAGGACTGACGGCCGACGGCCGCGGCTGTGCGGCCTCGCCCGGCGCCCGGGGGGCGGGCGAGGGCGGTGGGCGCTAGGCCTCGTCGAAGCCCGGCAGGGCGCCGGGCTCCCCGCCGCCTTCGACCACCCGGACCGCCGCCTCCTGGAGGCCGCGGGCCCCCGCGGTGCGCAGGTCGGTGTCGCGGGCGGCCGACAGCCACGCGTAGGCGCGGGCCGTCGCCTCCTCCAGCCCCAGCAGGAAGGAGTCCAGGGCGGCGTCGTCGCGCGACGCCGGCAGGGGGTAGGTCGCCAGCGCGGGCGCCGGGTCCACGCCCGCGGCCACCGACAGGGCGTGCAGTTCGTCACGCAGCGCCTTGTGCACCAGCGCCGCCTCCCCGGCCCGGGTGCGGTAGTCGAGGTCGCCCCCGGCCCCGCCCGCGAACTCGTACCCGTACACCGCCGCGTGCTCGGCGGCCAGGGCCTCCGCCAGGGCCGCGGGGCCGTCGTCGGCCGCCTCGACGGACAGGTCCGCGTCACTCACCGGGCACCGCCACCTTCCATCGCTCTCTCCATCGCCCGGCCGCTCACGCGCGCGCCAGCAGGTGGGCGTGCACGGCCTCACAGGCCCCGATACCGCTGATCAGCTGGGCCAGGCCGGGGTCGGACACCGCCGCCGCCTGGTCGATGCGGGCCGCCGCGGCCGAGGCCTCCAGCACCCGCAGCCCCTCGGCGTCGGGCGCGGTGTCCGGGGCCGGGTCGGTCGGCTCCCCGGACGGGGCCGCCGACTCCTCCGCCGCCGACTTCTCGGGCAGCGCCGCCGTCAGGGCGTCCACGTGCTCCAGGTGGTGGGCGCGCAACCGCTCCAACAGGTCGGACGGCCCCGAGCCGGTCTCGATCGCCGCGGCGTAGCGGGCCGCGACCAGCTCCTTCTCCCACAGCAGCGAGCGGACCACGTGCTCGTCGGGGGTCACGTCGGCCGGATACCAGTCGGCCCCGCCGCACCCGCTCAGGCCGACGGCCCCGGCGACCGCCGCCGCCGCGCCCAGGACCGTACGGCGGCTGATCCCGACCTCGCCCACGCGCTCTCCCCTCCGTGCCCGGCCCTCCGCCCCGCGCCGCCCTCGGCGCCGGACGCCCGGCCTCTTCGTTCTCGCGCTCCCATCTTTCCACGCCCGGCGCCGGAACCGGTCCCCGTCCACACCCCCTGCGGGACAGGGCCTGCGGGTCCGCCGGGACACACCCCGACGCGCCCCCGCCACGGACGGCGACCTGGAAGGGGTCCGGGTGTGGATACCCTTGCACCACGACCGCCGTCGTACGCGACGCGCGGCCGGTTCGCGTCCCCGAGCGGGAGCGGACCCACCAGTCGAAGACTTACGTACAGAGCTGGACCGCCCCGTACACCGGCCCGAAGGCCGCGCGGGCGGGATTCTCGCCTTGAAGGGGCACACCACATGGGAGCGCAGGCGCGTGAGGAGCGCATCGCCGAGCTGCTGGAACCCGTCCTGGCCGCGGCCGGGCTGGACCTGGAGGCCGTCGAGCTGACACCGGCCGGCAAGCGCCGGGTGCTGCGCGTGGTCGTGGACTCCGAGAACGGGGTGGACCTGGACACCGTCGGTGAGGTCAGCCAGGAGGTCGACACGGCCCTGGAGTCCTCCGACGTCATGGGCGAACTGCCCTACGTCCTGGAGGTCACCTCCCCCGGGGTGGACCGTCCGCTGACCCTGCCCAGGCACTGGCGCCGCTCGCGCGGGCGCCTGGTGCAGGCCACCCTCGCCGAGGGCGGCGGGATCACCGGTCGGGTCACCGAGGCCGACGACGAGGGCGTCACCCTGGACGTCGAGGGTCGTCCCCGCACCTTCACCTACGCCGAGATCGGCAAGGGCAGGGTGCAGGTGGAATTCCGCCGTGCCGCCGACACCGACGCGGCGGACTAGAGGGGGAGCCCCGTGGACATTGACATGAGCGTTCTGCGCAGCCTGGAACGCGAGAAGGACATCTCCGTCGAGCTGGTCGCCCGGGCCATCGAGGACGCGCTGCTGATCGCGTACCACCGGGAAGAGGGCCCCGACAAGAAGGCCAGGGTCGAACTCGACCGCTCCACCGGGCACGTCACCGTGTGGGTGGCCGAGCTGGACGAGGAGGGCGACGTCGTCGGCGAGTCCGACGGCACCCCCACCAACTTCGGCCGCATCGCGACCTCCACCGCCAAGCAGGTCATCCTCCAGCGCCTGCGCGACGCCGAGGACGAGCTGACCCTGGGCGAGTTCGCCGGGCGCGAGCACGACATCGTCTCCGGCATCATCCAGCAGGGCAAGGACCCCCGCAACGTGCTGGTCGACCTGGGCCGGATCGAGGCGGTGCTGCCCCCGCAGGAGCAGGTGCCCACCGAGACCTACACCCACGGCGAGCGCCTGCGCGCCTACGTGGTGCAGGTCCGCAAGGGCCACCGCGGCCCCTCGGTGACCCTCTCGCGCACCCACCCCAACCTGGTGCGCAAGCTCTTCGAGCTGGAGGTCCCCGAGATCGCCGACGGCACCGTGGAGATCGCGGCCATCGCCCGTGAGGCCGGCCACCGCACCAAGATGGCGGTCCGCTCCAACCGGGGCGGCGTCAACGCCAAGGGCGCCTGCATCGGCCCCCTGGGCAGCCGCGTGCGCAATGTCATGGCGGAGCTGCACGGGGAGAAGATCGACATCGTCGACTACTCCGACGACCCCGCGGTGTTCGTCGCCAACGCACTGTCCCCGGCGCGGGTCAATTCCGTGGAAATCCTCGACATGGCCGCCCGGGTGGCCCGGGTGATCGTTCCCGACTACCAGCAGTCGCTGGCGATCGGCAAGGAGGGCCAGAACGCCCGCCTGGCCGCGCGTCTGACCGGATGGCGCATCGACATCCGCTCCGACGCGGAGGTCCCGCAGGACGCCGACGAGGCCGAGGACGGGACCGGCGCGGGCGGTCGCGGCGCCGCGACGGACGGTTAACGGGTCGCGGTCGTGGCTCGACGCGATATGGTTGCCGAAGACGGTCCCGACCGTCCCACGCGCACGTGTGTGGGGTGCCGGTCGCGGGCAGTCCAATCCGACCTCGTTCGGATGGTGGCCGAGGGCACGGCCGTCATCCCCGACGTTCGGGGTCGACGTCCGGGTCGCGGTGCCTACCTGCACGACGATCGGCGCTGCCTCGAGGCGGCCGAGCGCAGGCGGGTGTGGTCACGCGCCTTTCGGAGGGGACCGGGCGACGGTGGGTGGGACGTTTCACGTGTGGAGGCGCTGTTCGGTGTCACCCCGCACGACCCGCCGGCGGACCCGTCCCGATAGGGTTGGAATGTCCGGGCCGGCCTCCGGGTTGTAGTGACCGAGGTCGGCGTGCAGTGCTGCGCGCTGCACGAGTTGTGTACGGCCCATTGTTGTGTAGCGATGAGGAAGCAGGTCGAGATTGCGATGAGCGCCTGATGAGTACGCAGCGATGAGTACGAGCTAACAACGGTCCGGCACGAGCCCATGTCCCGGACCGAAGCTGAAGGAGAGTAGTGGCGAAGGTCCGGGTGTACGAACTCGCGAAGGAGTTCGGAGTAGAGAGCAAGGCCGTCCTGGCCAAGCTCAACGAGATGGGCGAATTCGTCCGTTCGGCGTCCTCGACGATAGAGGCCCCCGTCGTGCGACGCCTGCAGGAAGCTTTCAACAACGGGAACGACGGCGGCAAGAAGGGCGGGGCCCCCAAGCCCGGCCCGCGCGCCGAGTCCTCCGCGGCCCCCAAGCCGGGGCCCGCGCCCAAGCCGGGTCCCAAGCCGGGTCCGGCCGCCAAGCCCGCCCCGCAGTCCCCGGCCGCGCAGCCCCCGTCCTTCCAGGGCGAGCCCGCGCGTCCGGCGGGCCCCAAGCCGGGCCCCAAGGCCCCGCGCGGCGAGTCCGGCCAGCGTCCCGGCGGTGCTCCGCGCCCCGGTCCGCAGGGCCGTCCCGAGGGCGGCGCCCCGCGCGGCGACCGTCCCGAGCGCGGTGACCGCCCCGAGCGCGGCGAGCGCCCGCAGCGCGGCGACCGCGGTCCGCGTCCCGAGGGCCGCAGCCCCCGTCCGGGCCCGCGCCCGGCCGGTCCGCGCCCCGGCAACAACCCGTTCCAGACCAACGCCTCGGGCATGGGTGCCAAGCCGGCCCCGCGTCCCGGCGGCGGCGCCCCGCGTCCGGGCGGCCCCAGCGGCCAGGGCGGTCCCCGTCCCGGCCCGCGTCCGGGCCCGCAGGGCGACCAGCGCGCTCCCCGCCCCGGCGGTGGCGCTCCGCGTCCGGGTGCTCCCGGCGCCCAGGGCGGTCCCCGTCCCGGCCCGCGTCCGGGTCCGCAGGGCGACCGCGCCCCGCGTCCGGGCGGTGCCGCGGGCGTGCCGCGTCCCGGCGGCGCGGCCGGCGCCCCCGCCCCGGTGGCGGCGCTCCGCGTCCGGGCGGTCCGCGCCCCAGCCCGATGAACATGCCCTCGTCCCGTCCCGCCCCGGCCGAGCGGTGCCGGTCGCGGCGGTCCCGGCGGCGGTCGTCCCGGCCCCGGCGGCCGCGGCGCGGCGGCGCCCCGCGGGTGCCGGCGGTCCGCGTCCCGGCGGCGGCGGTGGCGGCGGCGGTCGTCCCGGCGGCGGCGGTGGCTTCGGCGGCCGTCCCGGCGGCGGTGGCCGCGGTCGCGGCGGCGGCACGGCCGGTGCGTTCGGCCGTCCGGGCGGTCGTCCCGGGCGTGCCCGCAAGTCCAAGAAGCAGCGGCGTCAGGAGTTCAACGACCTCCAGGCCCCGTCGTTCGGCGGCGTCAAGATCCCGAGCGGCAACGACCAGGTCATCCGCCTGTCCCGCGGCGCTTCGCTGTCCGACTTCGGCGACAAGATCGACGTCAACCCGGCGTCGCTGGTCCAGGTGCTGATGCACCTGGGCGAGATGGTCACCGCGACCCAGTCCCTGCCGGACGAGACCCTGGTGCTGCTGGGCGACGAGCTCAAGTACCGCATCGAGGTCGTCAGCCCGGAGGACGAGGACCGCGAGCTGCTGGAGTCCTTCTCCATCGAGTTCGGCGAGGACGACGGCACCGAAGAGGACCTGCGTCCCCGTCCGCCCGTGGTCACCGTCATGGGCCACGTCGACCACGGTAAGACCCGACTGCTGGACACCATCCGCAAGACCAACGTCGTGAGCGGCGAGGCCGGCGGTATCACCCAGCACATCGGTGCCTACCAGGTCGCCACCGAGGTGGACGGCGAAGAGCGCAAGATCACCTTCATCGACACCCCCGGTCACGAGGCGTTCACCGCCATGCGTGCCCGCGGTGCGAAGGTCACCGACATCGCGGTCCTGGTGGTCGCGGCCGACGACGGCGTCAAGCCGCAGACGGCCGAGGCCATCGACCACGCCAAGGCGGCCGAGGTGCCGATCGTGGTGGCGGTCAACAAGATCGACGTCGAGGGCGCCGACCCGCAGCGGGTCCGCGCGCAGCTCACCGAGTACGGCCTGGTGGCCGAGGAGTACGGCGGCGACGTCCAGTTCGTGGACATCTCCGCTCTCCGCGGCACCAACATCGACGCCCTGCTCGAGTCGATCGTGCTGACGTCCGACGCGGCCCTGGACCTCCAGGCCAACCCGGACATGGACGCGCAGGGTCTGGCCATCGAGGCCTACCTGGACCGCGGCCGCGGCTCCACGGCCACGGTGCTGGTCCAGCGCGGCACGCTCAACGTCGGCGACTCGATCGTCTGCGGCGACGCCTACGGCCGCGTCCGCGCCATGCTCGACGAGCACGGCCAGAACGTGCAGAGCGCCGAGCCGTCCCGTCCGGTGCAGGTGCTGGGTCTGACCAACGTTCCCAGCGCCGGCGACAGCTTCCTGGTCGTCAAGGACGACCGGGTGGCCCGCCAGATCGCGCAGCAGCGCGAGGCGCGCGAGCGCTTCGCCCAGCAGGCGCGGTCGGCCCGCCGTGTCACCTTCGAGACCTGGCAGGACCACCTCAAGGAGGGCGAGCGCTCCGAGCTGCTCTTGCTCATCAAGGGTGACATGTCCGGTTCGGTCGAGGCGCTCGAGGAGTCGCTGCTCAAGATCGACGCGGGTGGCGAAGAGGTCAACATCCGGGTCATCGGGCGCGGTGTCGGTGCGATCACGCAGAACGACATCAACCTGGCGGCCTCCGCCGACGCCATCATCATCGGCTTCAACGTTCGGCCCGAGGGCAAGAACAGCGAGCTCGCCGACCGCATGGGCGTCGACATCCGCTACTACTCGGTCATCTACCAGGCCATCGACGAGGTCGAAGCCGCCGTCAAGGGTCTCCTCAAGCCCATCTACGAGGAGGTCAAGCTCGGTTCGGCCGAGATCCGCGAGGTCTTCAAGGTGCCCCGGATCGGCAACATCGCCGGTTCGATCGTCCGCGACGGCATCATCCGCCGCAACTCCAAGGCGCGGCTCATCCGCGACGGGGTCGTCATCTCCGAGAACCTCACGGTGGACTCGCTCCGCCGGTTCAAGGACGACGCGACCGAGGTCCGCGAGGGCTTCGAGTGCGGTATCGGTGTCGGCTACAACGACATCCGCATCGAGGACGTCATCGAGACGTACGAGATGCAGGAGAAGCCCCGCGACTAGGAGTCGCGAGGCCTGATCCACCGGGGCCCCGGACACGAGCTGTCCGGGGCCCCGCCTTTGACGGTTCACAACACCACAGGTGATCACTTGTACGTTGGGGCGCTGACCCTGGACGTCCTTCTGGGCGACGTCCACTCGCTCAAACAGAAGCGTTCGGTGGTGCGGCCGGTCATCGCCGAGCTGCGCCGCAAGTTCTCGGTGTCGGTCTCCGAGGTGGGAGAGCACGACCTGTACCGTCGCGCCAAGATCGGCGTCGCGGTGGTCGCCCCCACGGCGGCCCACGCCCGGGAGCAGATGGACACCTGCGAGCGCTTCGTCGCGGGCCGTCCCGAACTGGAGCTGCTGTCCGCCAGGCAGCGGCTCTTCAACGAAGAGGAAGACTGACCATGGTTGACGCCGCACGCGCGCGAAAGATCGCCGACCGCATCCAGCGCATCGTCGCCGAGATGCTGGACCGACGGATCAAGGACCCGCGCCTGGGATTCGTCACCGTGACCGACGCGCGCATCACCGCCGACCTGCGGGACGCCACGGTGTACTACACGGTGTTCGGCAGCACCGAGGACCGGGCCGCCTCCGCCGCGGCGCTGGAGAGCGCCAAGGGCCTCATCCGCAGCGAGGTGGGCAGGCAGACCGGCATCCGGCACACGCCGAGCCTGACCTTCGTCATCGACGAGGTTCAGGAGAACGCCCAGCACATCGAGGAGCTGCTGGTCAAGGCGCGGCAGTCGGACGCCGAGGTGGCCCAGCGGGCCACCGGCGCCAGCCCGGCGGGCGAGGCCGACCCCTACAAGGCGCCGCGTGAGGCCGAGGACGACGACGAGGACGAGGAGTAGCCCTCCCGTCCCGTGCCGCGGGGAGACCGCGGCCGGAGACGCCGGCCGGGGACCCTCCGGTCCCCGCCGTACGGGCGGCGGCGCAGCGCCGCCGCCCGCTCCCCTTTCCCGACCCCTTCCCGAGGAGACCGATGGCCGAGAGCGGCGTCGTGGTGATCGACAAACCCGCCGACTGGACCTCGCACGACGTGGTCGCCAAGACCCGCGGGCTGGCCAGGACGCGCCGGGTCGGACACGCGGGCACCCTGGACCCGATGGCCACCGGTGTCCTGGTGCTGGGGATCGAGAAGGGCACCAAGCTCCTGGGCCACCTCACCCTGACGGAGAAGGCGTACGACGCCACCCTCCGGCTGGGGCTCACCACCAACACCGACGACGCCGAGGGCGAGCCGGGGGAGCGGGTGGACGCCTCGGGGGTGACCGACGAGGCCGTCCACGAGGCGGTGCGGGCGCTCACCGGGGAGATCATGCAGGTCCCGCCGCAGGTCAGCGCGATCAAGGTGGACGGCGTGCGGGCCTACAAGTCGGCGCGGAAGGGCCAGGAGGTCGAGCTGAAGGCCCGCCCGGTCACCGTCTCCGCGTTCGAGGTCACCGGCATCCGCCGGGTGACCGACGAGGCGGGGACGTTCGTGGACGTGGACGCCTCCGTCGTCTGCTCCAGCGGCACCTACATCCGCTCCCTGGCCCGCGACGCGGGCGCCGCCCTGGGCGTCGGCGGCCACCTGACGGCGCTGCGCCGCACCCGGGTGGGCCCCTACGACCTGGCGCAGGCGCGCACCCTGGACCAGCTGGCGGAGGAGTTCACCCAGGTCCCGCTGGCGGAGGCGGTCGCCGCGGCCTTCCCGTCGCGCGCGCTCACCGAGGAGGAGACCCGGCGGGTGCGGCACGGCAACCGGATCGACCCCACCGACCAGGGGCGGGGGCCCATCGGCCTGTTCGCCCCCGACGGCCGGGTGATCGCGCTGGCGGAGAACCGCCGCGACCACATGAAGCCCCTGGTGGTCTTCGAACCCGCCTAGTCCGTGTTCCTTTGAACCTCCGCTGCGCTTCGGCCCGCCCGTCGCCCGCCACCACCCTCAACGGACGGCCTGCGGCCGCAGCCCGGTCACCTTGTTCGGCGCCCCTCGAGGGCGGGAACCTTCGGCCCCTCCGTCGCAGTCCTCGCCCGCCCGTCGCCCACCACCTCCCTCAACGGATGGCCTACGGCCACAGGCTTTCCTCGAGGACCGCTCCTTCGGGGCCTCCAGAACCCCGCCGGGCGCCTCACGAACCCCGGCGGCACAGGAGAGCGTTCAAAAAACAGGCATTAGGCAGCGGGGACCTCGGCGAGGAAGCCGGCCAGGGCGGCGGTGAGTTCGGCGGGGCGCTCCACCGAGGGCACGTGCCCGGTGTCGGGCAGCTCCAGCAGCCGGGCGCCGGGGATCCCGGCGTGGTAGAGGTCGGCGACCTCCTGGATCTCGCGCACGTCGGACAGGCCCTTGACGACCAGGGCGGGCACGCCGACCTCGGCGAGCCGCCCGTTGGCCGGCGGGTCGATCCACCGGGGCGTGTTGGCCGGGGAGGACCACAGGCGGGCGAACAGCTCGCGCAGCATCAGCAGGCTCAGGTCCCAGGACTCCGGGGGGAGGTCCTCGGGGGAGCGGCCGGGGCCGGCCACCATGAACCGGGCCTGCGCCTGCGCCATCGCGGCCACGTCCGCGGGGTCGGGGGCGGCGTTCCCGGCCCGGTAGCGGGCCAGGCGCTCGGGCGGGACGGCGGGGCCGACGGCGGCGGCCGCCGCGTCCGTGAACGACTGCGGCCACCGGTGGCCGGACATCCCCGGGCAGACCAGGGCCAGGGCGCCGACCCGGCCGGGCGCGGCCAGCGCGGCGTCCACGGCGTGCGCGCCGCCGTACGACGCGCCCACCAGGGCGGCCCGGTCGATGTCCAGGGCGTCCATGAGGTCGAGCAGGTCGCGGTGGTGCTCCACCGGCCCCCCGTGGTCGGCGGAGCCGCCGACCCCGCGCCGGTCGTAGCGCACCACCCGATGGTCCGCGGCCAGCGCGGCGAACTGGTGGTCCCACATGCGCCGGTCGGCCAAGCCCGCGTGCAGCAGCACCACGGCCGGTCCGTCGCCGGCCTCGTCGTAGGCGAGTCGGGTCGAGCCCGTGTCGATCATCGGCATCCGGGCAGGCTAACGACCCCCCCGCTCCCTGTCGACCCCCTTCTCCCCACCGCAGAACCCCGGCGCTCCCGAAGCACGGCCCGCCGGGGCACGGGCGCCGCGGGGGGACTGGTGTCGGCGGGCGGGCGGCGGACGTGGCAGGCTTGGGGCGAGGGGGCCGCAGGGCCCTCCGCCTGGCCTCGTGACGAAGGGGAGTCGGACGTGCGGCGATGGGACGGGCCGGAGGGCGTGCCCTCCGGATGGGGGCGGTCCGTGGTGGCCGTCGGTGTCTTCGACGGTGTGCACCGGGGACACCGGGCCCTCCTGGCGACCGCGGTCGAACGGGGCCGGGAGCTGGACCTGCCGGTGGTCGTGGTGACCTTCGACCCGCACCCGGAGGCGGTGCTGCGCGGCGTGACCCCGCCGGTGCTCACGCCGGTGGAGCGGCGGATCGAGCTGCTCGGCGGGTACGGGGCGGACGCCGTGTGCGTCATGCCGTTCACCAAGGACCTGTCGGCGCGCACCCCCGAGGAGTTCGTGCGCGGCCTCCTGGTCGACCGGCTGCACGCCGCGGCCGTGGTGGTGGGCGAGGACTTCCGGTTCGGGCACCGGGCCGCCGGAGACGTGGCCGAGCTGGCCCGCCTGGGCGGGGAGTTCGGCTTCACGGCGGACGGGGTCGCGCTGGTCGCCGACGGGGAGGCCATCACCTCCACCCGGGTGCGCGGCCTGCTGGCCGACGGCGACGTCGCCGGGGCCGCCGCGCTGCTGGGGCGCCCGCACCGGGTCGAGGGCGAGGTCGTGCACGGCGCCGCGCGCGGCCGCGAGCTGCTGGGCTTCCCCACCGCCAACATGGACCTGCCCCCGCACACCGCCGTCCCGGGCGACGGCGTGTACGCGGGCTGGCTGAGCCGGGTCGAGCCGGTCCCGGGCCGCGAGTCGCGCTGGCCCGCCGCGATCTCGGTGGGCACCAACCCCACCTTCGACGGCGCCGAGCGGACCGTGGAGTCCTACGCCCTGGACCGCGACGACCTGGAGCTGTACGGGGTGCGGATGACCGTGGACTTCACCGAGCGCATCCGCGGCCAGGAACGGTTCGACCGGCTGGACGACCTCATCGTCGCGATGCGGCGCGACGTCGAGCGCTGCCGCGCCGTCCTGGGGGTCTCCTGAGCCGGGGAGACCGCCCCCACGCTGCGTGCACGCCCGCGCCCTCCGTGTTTGCGGTAGGGTGGAGTCGTCCACGTGTGCCCCGCACGAGGTCACGGTAGCGTGACCCGAGGGGGAGCGCGATGTCCTCCCGCCGTCGGCGGGAGCCGCGCGGCACACCCGACGGTGACTGTTCGTACGCGTGGTCACCGCGTCTGACCCCGGTCCCTTCCGGCCGGGTTCGCCCTGCGTACCGAATCATTGAGAAAAGGAACGACGTGTCGATCGACGCCGCCACCAAAGAGAAGATCATCGCCGAGTACGCCACCGGCGAGGGCGACACCGGCTCCCCCGAGGTCCAGGTCGCGCTGCTCACGCACCGCATCACCGAGCTCACCGAGCACCTCAAGGACCACAAGCACGACCACCACAGCCGTCGCGGCCTGCTCCTGATGGTCGGCCGTCGCCGCCGTCTCCTCAAGTACATCGCCAAGCAGGACATCACCCGCTACCGCTCGCTGATCGAGCGCCTGGGCCTGCGCCGCTAGGACGTCGGAGGGAGCGGCTTCGGCCGCTCCCCCTTTCTTAGTAGGGTGTACGTGTCGGCGGTCACCGCCGCACCCGCACGCCAACTGAACAGAGACCACCCGCGCCCATCACTCCCTCGGCCGCAGAGTCGAGGCCGGTCCTCGGTAGTGGCCTCCGGAAGGTCCCGTCACGGGACCCCGTGGGCTTCGATCGATGACCGGCCGTCATCAACTCCGGGGCACGGACGCGGGGAACGAACACACGCGCCGGACCAGCGGGTCCGGCGCATCCCAACGCGAACACGTGTAGTAGGAGGTCGCCCATGGAGGGCGTTTACTCTGCCGAAGCCGTCATCGACAACGGCAAGTTCGGCACCCGTACCATCCGCTTCGAGACCGGTCGCCTGGCCCGCCAGGCCGCCGGTTCGGCGACGGTGTACCTGGACGACGAGACCGTCGTGCTGTCCGCCACCACCGCCTCGAAGCGACCCAAGGACAACCTCGACTTCTTCCCGCTGACGGTGGACGTCGAGGAGCGCATGTACGCGGCCGGCCGCATCCCCGGCTCGTTCTTCCGGCGTGAGGGCCGTCCCTCCGAGGACGCCATCCTCACCTGCCGCCTGATCGACCGGCCGCTGCGCCCGTCGTTCAAGAAGGGTCTGCGCAACGAGATCCAGATCGTCGAGACGATCCTGGCCCTGCACCCGGACCACCTGTACGACGTCGTGGCCATCAACGCCGCCTCGATGTCCACCCAGATCGCCGGGCTGCCCTTCTCGGGTCCGATCGGCGGCGTGCGCGTCGCCCTGATCGACGGCCAGTGGGTCGGCTTCCCGACGCACTCGGAGCTGGACAACGCCACCTTCGACATGGTGGTCGCCGGTCGCGTCCTGGAGGACGGCGACGTCGCGATCATGATGGTGGAGGCCGAGTCCACGGTCCACACCCTCAAGCTGGTCGCCGAGGGCGCCGTCGGCCCCAACGAGCAGACGGTGGCCGAGGGCCTGGAGGCCGCCAAGCCCTTCATCAAGGTGCTGTGCCGCGCCCAGCAGGCCGTCGCGGACCAGACCAGCCGCGAGGAGGGCGAGTTCCCGATCTTCCTCGACTACGAGGACGACGTGTACTCCGCCGTCGACTCCGCCGTGCGCGAGGACCTGTCCAAGGCGCTGACCATCGCGGACAAGCAGGACCGCGAGGCCGAGCTGGACAAGGTCAAGGCCGCCGCGGCCGAGAAGCTCGCCGAGGACTTCGAGGGCCGCGAGAAGGAGGTCTCGGCCGCCTTCCGCTCGCTCACCAAGAACCTGATGCGCGAGCGCGTCCTGCGCGACAAGGTCCGCATCGACGGCCGCGGCCCCAAGGACATCCGCCCGCTGTCCGCCGAGGTCGGCGTGCTGCCGCGCGTCCACGGCTCGGCGCTCTTCGAGCGCGGTGAGACCCAGATCCTGGGCGTCACCACCCTGAACATGCTGCGCATGGAGCAGACGGTCGACACTCTCAACCCCGAGAAGACCAAGCGCTACATGCACAACTACAACTTCCCGCCCTACTCCACCGGTGAGACCGGCCGGGTGGGCTCGCCCAAGCGGCGCGAGATCGGGCACGGCGCCCTCGCCGAGCGCGCCCTGATCCCGGTCCTGCCCTCGCGCGAGGAGTTCCCGTACGCCATCCGCCAGGTCTCCGAGGCGCTGGGCTCCAACGGCTCCACCTCGATGGGCTCGGTCTGCGCCTCCACCATGGCCCTGCTGTCGGCCGGCGTGCCGCTCAAGGAGATGGTGTCCGGCATCGCCATGGGCCTGATCAGCGAGGGCGACGAGTTCGTCACCCTCACCGACATCCTCGGCGCCGAGGACGCGTTCGGCGACATGGACTTCAAGGTCGCCGGCACCCGTGAGCTCATCACGGCCCTGCAGCTCGACACCAAGCTCGACGGCATCCCCGCCGAGCAGCTGGCGCTCGCGCTCCAGCAGGCCCGCGGCGCGCGCCTGGCGATCCTCGACGTCATGCAGGAGGCCATCGAGCGTCCGGCCGAGATGAGCCCGAACGCTCCGCGCATCCTGACCGTCAAGGTCCCCGTCGACAAGATCGGCGAGGTCATCGGCCCCAAGGGCAAGATGATCAACTCGATCCAGGACGAGACCGGCGCCGAGATCACGATCGAGGACGACGGCACCATCTACATCGGTGCCACCGACGGCCCCTCGGCCGAGGCCGCCCGCGACACGATCAACCAGATCGCCAACCCGACGATGCCCGAGGTCGGCGACCGCTACCTGGGCACCGTCGTCAAGACCACGACGTTCGGCGCGTTCGTGTCGCTGCTGCCCGGCAAGGACGGCCTGCTGCACATCTCGCAGATCCGCAAGCTGCACGGCGGCAAGCGGATCGAGAACCTCGACGACGTGATCAGCATCGGCGAGAAGATCCAGGTCGAGATCCGCGAGATCGACGACCGCGGCAAGCTGTCGCTGGTCCCGGTCGAGGTCGTCGAGGCGGAGGCCGCCCAGGCGGCTCCGGCCGCTCCGGCCGAGGGCGACGCCCCGGCCGAGGCCGAGGACAAGGACGGCGACAACGGCGAGGGCGCCCCGCGCCGGCGCCGCCGCCGCTCGAGCAGCCGCTCCGAGAACACCTGATCCGCTCTGAACACGTGAGGGGGCGGTCGCACCGTGGGTGCGGCCGCCCCCACCGCGTATCCTCGGGCGGTAGGTCCCACGCACACGACGCGAAGAAGAAGGATTCATGAGTTCTGTCCCCATCGCCGCCGAGCAGGAGCCGGGCACGACCGTGACGCTGCTGGAAGCGGACGGCGGCTCCGGCCTGGTGCGCCGGACCGTGCTGCCCGGCGGACTGCGCGTGGTCACCGAGCACATCCCCGGCGGGCGCTCCGCCGCGTTCGGGATCTCGGCGACCACGGGCTCGCGCGACGAGGACGCCGCGCACGCCGGTTCGGCGCACTTCCTGGAGCACCTGCTGTTCAAGGGGACCCGGACCCGGTCGGCGCTGGAGATCTCCGCGCTGCTGGACGGGGTGGGCGCCGACCACAACGCCTACACCACCAAGGAGCACACCTGCTACTACGCGAAGGTGCTCGACCGCGACCTGCCGCTGGCCATCGACGTGGTCGGTGACATGGTCGCCAACTCGGTGCTGGACGAGGGCGAGGTGGAGACCGAGCGCGGCGTGATCCTGGAGGAGATCGCCATGTACGAGGACGAGCCCGCCGACCTGGTGGACGACGTCTACGCGGCGCACTTCTTCGGGGACACCCCGCTGGGGCGGCCGATCCTGGGCACCATCGACACCATCAAGGCGCTGCCCCGGGAGCGGATCGCCGAGCAGTACCGGGACGCCTACGTCCCCTCGGAGCTGATCGTCACGGCGGCCGGGAGCCTGGACCACGACCTGGTGGTGGAGCAGGTCCGGGAGATGTTCGCCGAGCGGCTGGCCGCCGCGGGCGACGCCCGCCCGGCGGGGCCGCGCATCGGCGGCGGCCCGGTCCCCACCTTCGGCGGCCAGGTGGTGCAGCCGCGCGACACCGAGCAGGCGCACATCATCCTGGGGTCGGAGGGCATCATGCGCACCGACCCGCGCTGGCACGCGCTGCGGCTGCTCAGCGCCGCCCTGGGCGGCGGCATGTCCTCGCGCCTGTTCCAGGAGGTGCGCGAGAAGCGCGGCCTGGCCTACGCGGTGCACGCCTACCACACCGGCTACGCCGACACCGGGACCTTCCAGATCTACGCGGGCTGCCTGCCGGAGAAGGCCGACGAGGTCATCGGGGTGTGCCGGGACGAGCTGGCCAAGGTGGCGGCGTCGGGGATCACCGACGAGGAGCTGCGCCGGGCCAAGGGGCAGATCCAGGGCTCCCTGGTGCTGGGCAGCGAGGGCACCAACGCCCGGATGGGCCGCCTGCTGGGGCACGAGCTGAACCACCCGCGCCACTTCTCCATCGACGAGGACCTGGCCCGGTTCGACGCCGTCACCGACGCCGAGGTCGCCGAGGTCGCCGCCGAGCTGCTGTCGCGCCCGCGGGCGCTCGCGGTCATCGGCCCCTACGACGAGGGCCGCACCTTCTGACCTCCCGGCCGGCCGTACGGGCCCGCACCCCGCACCGGGCGGGGCGCGGGCCCGCTGTGCGCCCGGTCAGCCTTCGAGCAGGGTGTCCCCGACGTAGCCGCCCTCGGCGCAGCCCGGGGGGACGGCGAACACGGCCGAGCCGACGGCGGTGACCCACTCGTTGAGCAGGTCCAGCTCGTCCAGCCTGCGCTGGATGGGGACGAACTGGCGGACCGGGTCGGCCTGGTAGGAGGCGAACAGCAGCCCCGCCTCCGGGGTCCCGTGGTCGCGCAGGTCGTAGTTGTAGCCGCGCCGGAAGATCCGCTCCTCGGGGTCGTCGGTGCGGGAGCGGCGCACGTGGGCGAAGTCCGCGATCACGGACAGCCCGGTGGCGTCGGTGGCCGCGAGGTCCACCTCGGCGTGCTCGCCGCCGCCGGTCAGCGGCGCCCCGTCGGCCAGGCGGCGGCCGATGACCGCCTCCCGGGCGGGCCGGTCCAGCTCGTCCCAGGTGTCCAGGTGGGTCTCGATGCGCCGCAGCACCAGCCCGGTGCCCCCGGCGAGCCAGGGCGGTCCGGCCTCCCGCCACACCAGGTGGTCGAAGTCGGCGGTCCCCGGGCGCGGGTTGACCGTCCCGTCCACCTGGCCCATGAGGTTGCGCATGGTGGTGCCGTCGGCCTCGGAGCCGTGGGCGCGCCGGAACCCGCTCTGGGTCCACCGGGGCTCGGTGAAGGCGCGCGCGTCCTTGCCGAGCATCCGCACCGCGTGCGCCACCGTCACCGGGTCGTCGGCGCACACCTGGACGAGCAGGTCGGCCTGGCCCCAGCGCGGGTCCAGGTCGTCG
This sequence comes from Nocardiopsis sp. MT53, assembly GCF_019598965.1. NCBI lineage: Bacteria > Bacillati > Actinomycetota > Actinomycetes > Streptosporangiales > Nocardiopsidaceae > Nocardiopsis > Nocardiopsis sp. MT53. Next base: position 3,648,534 of record NZ_CP080599.1, read on the forward strand.
TGGTCGAACTCCGGGAGCGGCCGCAGCCAGCCGGGCACGGCGTCCGGGTCCACCCGCTCCACCAGGCCCGGGCCGAACCCGAACGTGACGGTCAGGCCCGCCGGGACGGCCGCCAGCTCGGGTTCGGTGTCGGCCAGGGCGGGCTCGCCCCGGGTCAGGCGGGCGGCGTCGTCGCTGAGCAGCCTCATCAGCCGGCGCACCCCCTCGGCGTCCACGTCCCGGCCCAGGTCGAAGGCGGTGAACGCGGCGTGCGCCTGCGGCGGGGTCTCCACCCCGGCCTGGCGGGGCCCGTGGAAGGGCACGGTCCGCTCCCCGTTGAGGGGGAGCGCAGCGGCCTCCTGCGGCGCGGTAGGCGCGCCGGCCGCCCAGCGGTGGGCCAGCGCTCCGCCGACCGCTCCCGCGCCGGCCGCCGCGCCGCCCAGGAGCAGGCCGCGTCTGCTGACGGTCCGGTCCATCAGTGGTCCCCGCCGTCCCCGTGGTCCCCGTGGCCCCCTCCGCCGTGGCCGTCGCCCTCGTACTCCTCGTCGGCCCCCGCGTACTCCTTCACCGGAGCGGTGAACTCCGCCGTCGACCCGTCGGCGAACTCCACCGTGACGGTGGCCTCCATGCCCGGCTCCAGGTCCTCCGTGAGGCCCATGAGCATGATGTGGTCGCCGCCGGGCGCCAGGGCACGGGTGCCCCGGGGCTCCACGGGGAACCCGCCGTCGATCTCGCGCATGGTGGATTCGGTGCCCTCGGTGACGACCTCGTGCAGCTCGACCGTCTCCGCCGCCGGGTGCTCGGCCGCCACGATGACGATCTCCGCGTCGGAGCCGTTGGCCACCTCGCCGAACACGGCGGTCATCCCCTCCTCGGCGGTGACGGCCTTGACCCAGGGGTCGGTGATCGAGAAGGCCTCCGCCTGCTCCGCCGCCGGAGAGGGCGGGGCGGACTCGGCGGCCGCGCCCCGGGGCGTGTCGGCCGGGGTCCCCGTGCCGCAGGCGGTGAGGGCGAGGCCGAGCACGGCCGCGATCGGCAGGGCGCGGGCGGTGCGGGTGTACTGCATCGTTCCTCCGATTCGGGGCCGTACCGGAGACGGCCCTTCCGTCATCGGAGTCGTCGTGCGGGGGCGGGCGGTTCCCGCCGGTTCCGGGCGGCGGCGCCCGGGAGGCGCCGCCGCCCGGCTCAGGAGCCCCGTTTGCGCCTGCGGACGGAGATCGTCTTGGGCGCGGCGGCGTTGGCCGCGCCGCGCACCACCACCTCCAGCAGACCCTCCCCGTAGGAGGCCTCCACGTCGCGTTCGCTGACCCCCTCGGGCAGGGTGATCTCGCGGCGGAAGGTGCCCATGAACCGCTCCGACGAGTAGTAGACGACCGTTCCCTCCTCGTCGCGCCTGCGCTCCCCGCTGATGGTGAGGACCCCGTGGTTGAAGCTGACGGCGACGTCCTCCTCGTACACCCCGGGCACCTCGCAGCGGACGACCAGGTCCTCGCCGCGGGCGAGGATGTCGGTGGGCGGGCTCCAGGCGTCGGCGTACCCGCGTTCGCGCAGGCCCGTCTGGCTGGTCTCGATCGACGCCATGGCGTCGGAGACCCGGTTCATCTCGGTGATCATGTCCACGACCCCGTGGAAGGGGTTGCTGAACTTCTTCGGTGCCATCGCGGGCCCCTTCTGCTAGCGGCCGCCGGGCGGGCGGTAGGACGGCATCTGGTCCTCGGGTTCGTACACGATCTTGGGCCCGTGCCTGCGGGGCTCGTCCTTGAGCGCCTTGGCCAGCCCCCAGCACATGAACAGCAGGATCACCGCGAACGGGAGCCCGGTGACCACCGCCGCCGCCTGGAGCGCGGAGAGGGCGTCGGCCCCGCCCAGGACCAGCAGGACCAGGGTCACGGCGCCCTCGCTGATCGCCCAGAACGCCCGCTGGGCCTTGAGCGGGTTGGGGTCGCCCCCGTTGGTGAGCATGTCCACCACGAGGGAGCCGGAGTCGGAGGAGGTGATGAAGAAGACCGCCACCACGATGATCAGCAGGACCGAGACGAGCACGCCCGCGATCTGGCCCAGGGGCAGCAGTTCGATGAGCCGGAACGCCCGGTCCTCCTCCGCCAGCGCGTTGAGCCCGCCGCCCTCGAACAGGTCGTAGTACAGGCCGGAGCCGCCGAACACCCCGAACCACAGGACCGAGACGACGACCGGTGCGAACAGCGCGCCGATGACGAACTCCCGGATGGTCCGCCCGTAGGAGACGCGGGCCAGGAAGATGCCGACGAACGGCGCCCAGGAGATCCACCAGCCCCAGTAGAAGATGCTCCACGTGGTGGTCCAGCTCGCGGCCTGCTCGTCCATCAGAGAGCTGGGGAAGGACAGGCTCCACGGGACGAGGTTGTCCAGGTACTCGCCCAGGCCCGTGGTGGTGATGCTGATGATCCACAGCTTGGGCCCGAGCAGGAAGACGATCAGCATCAGCGCGATCGCCAGCCACAGGTTGATCACCGACAGGCGGCGGATGCCCTTGTCGATCCCGGCCAGAACGCTGAGCAGGGCGATGCCGGTGATGACGACGATGAGCACCGAGTGGACGAGCGGGTTCGACTCGATGCCGAAGACGTGCTGGATGCCGCCGCCGATCTGGAGGGTGCCCAGGCCCAGCGACGTGGCCAGGCCGAAGATCGTGCCGAAGACCGCGAGGATGTCCACGAGGTTGCCGGGCCAGCCGAACGCCCGGTCGCCCAGGAGCGGGTAGAGCGCGGAGGCGGGGCGCAGCGGCAGTCCCTTGCGGAACGTGAAGTAGCCGAGCGAGACGCCCAGGGCGATGTAGATCGCCCAGGGGTGGAAGCTCCAGTGGAAGAAGCTCAGGGCCATGGCCTCGCCGGCGGCCTCGACGTGCGGGGCGCCGTCCTCGCCGGGCAGGAACGCGGCCGTCCGGGGCCAGTGCAGGTGGTGGATGGGCTCGGAGACGCCCCAGAACACCAGGCCGATGCCCATGCCCGTGGTGAAGAGCATGGCGAACCAGGCGACGGTCCCGAACTCGGGCCGGGAGTCGTCCGGGCCCAGCCGGATGTTGCCGTACCTGCTGAACATCAGGAACAGGGCCAGGCCGAGGAAGAACGTGGTGGCGAGTACGTACAGCCACCCCAGCCTGGTCCCGATCCAGTCCCGGGTCGCCGTCGCGGCGTCCAGGAGGGGGTCGGTGAACACGATGCCCAGGACCACGAAGGCGATGATGACGATCCCGGACACCGCGAAGACCGCGGGGTTGGTGTGCTCTCGGATGTAGGTGCGCAGGGTCGAGATGACGACTCCTCCCCAACCTCGGCGGGGGTCCCCGGGTGGAGTGTCGGCCGGGTGCGAAGCCGGATACGGACTGGTCTGTCGGCATCGTAAGAGCGGCTCCGGGACACGGCGGTGAGCCGCGCGGGTGCGGAGGGTCGGTGACGGATCACCGCAGGGGCGGACGGTTCCGGCGGAAAGGGGCGTTCAGGGCGCTTCGGCGAGCCCGTCCAGGGTGCGGCCGACCCGGCCCAGCCAGTCGACGATGACGGCCAGTTCGTCGTTGGTGTAGCCCTCGTGCAGCGCGGTCATGGCGGCGCGCATACCCGGGGCGGTCTCGGGCGCCCGGAGTTCGGCGCTCTCGGTGAGGCGCACGGCGACCTTGCGCCGGTCCTCGGGGTGGCGGGTGCGCTCGACCAGGCCGTGGGCCTCCATCCGGTCGATCACGCCGGTGACCGAGCCGGTGGACAGGCACAGACTGGAGGCGATCTCTCCGGGTGTCATCGTGCCCGCGACCCGTAGCAGCGTGTAGCACTGGAAGTCGGTGGGGTTCATCCCGGAGCGGTCGGCCATCCGGTGCAGGAGCTTGATGAGCCGGACGGCGAGCATCTGCCCGTCGTTCTGGAGGGACCGGTAGTGGCCGAACCTCACCGCGGCCTCGTCGGGCCCGGTGGGGGAGGTGGTCGACACGGTGTCCACGGTTCCTCTCTCCCCGGTGTTCGGACTTCGGTCACCCCGAGTCTACGGCCAACGGAACCCCCGGTTCCTCCTTGCCGGATCCGGGGGAGCGAAGGCAATAGCTCGGTTGCCGAGATTCATGATTTCCGAGATAGTTGTCCATGACATGACCCGTCCAGGGGAGGCAGACATCGAACCGGTTCTGAACGGTCCCGGAGCACTCCGAATCCACCACGTCCACGGCGACCCGCGGCCGGCACTCGACCAGGTGCTCCGCGACCACCTGCGCCGCCGCCTGCTCGGGGCCGAACAGACCGACCCCGAGTTCGCCGCCGGGACCGCCGCGCAGACCGCGGCCTTCACGCTGGAGGGCGGCAAGCGCCTGCGCTCCTCGCTGGCCTGGTGGGGCTGGCGCGCCGGCGGCGGCCCGGTGTCCGGCCCCGTCGCCCACCACGCCCTGGTCGCCTGCGCGTCCCTGGAACTGCTCCAGACCTGCGCCCTGGTCCACGACGACGTCATGGACGGTTCCGCGACCCGGCGCGGCGCGCCCTGCGTCCACCGGCGGCACGAGGACGAGCACCGCGAGAACGCCTGGTCGGGGGAGGCGAGGCGCTACGGCGAGTCCCTCGCCGTCCTGGTCGGCGACCTCGCCCTGGCCTGGGCCGACGACATGCTCGCCGAGGCCCTGCCCGGGGTGCCCCGCCCCGAGGCGGGCCGCGCGGTCTGGCGGGAGATCCGCACCGAGATGATCGCCGGACAGTACCTGGACGTGCGCGGACAGGCGAGGGGGTCCCGTTCGGAGTCCCTCGCGCTGCGCATCGACCGGCTCAAGACCGCCTCCTACACCGTGGAGCGCCCGCTGCACCTGGGGGCCGCCATGGCCGGGGCGCCCCCGGCCGTGGCCGAGGCGCTGCGCTCCTACGGGCGGGACGTCGGCGTCGCCTTCCAGCTCGCCGACGACCTGGCCGGCGCCTACGGCGACAGCGGGTCCACGGGCAAACCCGTCGGCGACGACCTCCTGGAGGGCAAGACCACCCTGCTGCTGGCCCTCGGCACCCGCCTGGCGCGCGAGAGCGGCGACACGGCGGGCCTGGACCTCCTGGAGCGGGTCGGGGCGGGGGCCGACCCGGCGGAGGCCGCCGCCGTGCTGGAGGGCCTGGGCGCCCGGGAGCGGGTCGCCGAGCACTGCCGGGGCCTGGCCGCCCGCGGCGTCTCCCACCTGGACGGGATCGACCTGCCCGAACCGGTGCGCGACGTCCTCGCCGGCCTGGCCGCCCGACTGGGGGAGGCCGCGTGAGCCGCCGCACCGCACCCGGCCGGGGCCGGGTCGTCATCGTCGGCGCGGGGCTGTCCGGCTTGGCCTGCGCCCTGCACCTGCTGGGGGCCGGGCGGGAGGTCACGGTCCTGGAGCGCGACGCCCATCCGGGGGGACGGGCGGGCCGCCTGGACCAGGACGGCTTCCGGATGGACACCGGGCCCACCGTGCTGACCATGCCCGAACTCCTGGACGAGGCCCTGGGGGCGGTCGGCGAGACCGTCGCCGACCGCCTCGACCTGGTCCCGCTGCACCCCGCCTACCGCGCCGACTTCGCCGACGGCTCCACCATCGACGTCCACACCGACGCCGACGCCATGGCGGCCGAGGTGGCACGGGTGGCCGGCGAGCGCGAGGCCGACGGCTACCTCCGGCTCCGCGACTGGCTCACCCGCCTCTACCGGGCCGAGATGGGCACCTTCATCGACGCGCAGTTCGACTCGCTGCTGGACCTCGCCCGGCCGGACCTGGTGCGGCTGGCGGCCCTGGGCGGGTTCGGGCGGCTCTCCCGGGCGGTGGGGCGGCACGTGCGCGACGAGCGCCTGCGGCGGATCTTCTCCTTCCAGGCCCTGTACGCGGGCGTGGCTCCGGGGCGGGCCCTGGCCGCCTACGCCGTCATCGCCTACATGGACACCGTGGCGGGCGTGTACTTCCCGCGCGGGGGCATGCGCGCCCTCGGCGACGCCCTGGCGGGCGCGGCGGCCAAGGCCGGGGGAGTGCTCCGCTACGGCGACGCCGTGGCCTCGCTGGAACGCTCCGGCGACCGGGTCACCGCCGCCGTCACGGAGTCGGGCGAGCGCTTCCCCTGCGACCAGGTGGTGGTCACCGCCGACCTGCCCGCGGCGTACCGGCTGCTGGGCGGCGCTCCCCGGCGCCGGGTCCCGCTCCGCTACTCGCCGTCCGCCGTGGTCCTGCACCTGGGGGTGGACCGCACCTGGGAACGGCTGGGGCACCACACGATCTCCTTCGGCGGCGCCTGGGAGCGCACCTTCGACGAGATCATCCGCGAGGGGCGGGTGATGGGGGACCCGTCCCTGCTGGTCACCCGGCCCACGCACACCGACCCGTCCCTGGCCCCCGCCGGGCACGAGTCCCTGTACGTGCTGGCGCCCGCCCCCAACCTGGCGGTCGGCGGCATCGACTGGGCCGCCGAGGGCCCGCGCTACCGCGACCACCTGGTGTCCACCCTGGAGGAGCGCGGCCTCACCGGCCTGGACACGGCGGTCCGGACCGAGCACCTGGTCACCCCCGCGGACTGGGCCCGGCGGGGGCTGGCGCACGGCACGCCCTTCTCGCTGTCGCACACCTTCGCCCAGACCGGGCCGTTCCGGCCCCGCAACACCGTCCCCGGCCTGGCCAACGTCGCCCTGGCCGGGTGCGGGACCACGCCCGGGGTCGGCCTGCCGACCGTGCTGATCTCGGGGAAGCTCGCCGCCGCCCGCGTGGTGGAGCGAACGGGGGGACGATGAGGACCGCCACCGCAGAACTCGACGCCGCCGGGATCGCCCCGGAGGACCTGCGCCGCGCCTACCTGCGCTGCCGTGAGCTGCACGCCCGCCACGGGCGCACCTACTTCACCGCCACCCGGGTCCTGCCGCCGGACCGGCGGCCCGGGGTGCACGCCCTGTACGGGTTCGCCCGCTGGGTGGACGACATCGTGGACGAGCCCGGGCCCGGTGCCACGGCCGCCGGACAGGCGGCCCGGCTGGACGCGGTCGACGCCGACCTGGGCCGGGCGCTGGGCGGCGGCGAGCCCGGCGACCCCGTGCTGCGGGCCCTGGCGCACACCGTGCGGAGGTACCGCCTCCCGGCCGCGCACTTCACCGCGTTCATGCGCTCCATGCGCATGGACCTCACCGTGACGGACTACCGCGACCTCGACCACCTGCGCGAGTACATGTACGGGTCGGCGGCGGTCATCGGCCTCCAGGTGCTGCCCGTGCTGGGCACGGTGGTGCCGCGGGAGGAGGCCGAGCGGCCCGCGGCCGCCCTGGGCGAGGCCTTCCAGCTCACCAACTTCCTCCGCGACACCGCGGAGGACTTCGACCGGGGGCGCGTGTACCTGCCCGCCGACGTGCTGGCCGACCACGGGGTGGACCGCGACCTGCTGGCGCACTGCGCCCGCACCCGCCGGCCCGACCCGCGCGCCCGCCGGGCGGTCGCCGCCCTGGTCGAGGTCAACCAGGGGTTCTACCGGGAGGCCGAGCCCGGCATCGCCATGCTCGATCCGGTCGCCCGTCCGTGTGTCGCCACGGCGTTCCGGCTCTACCGCGCCATCCTGGACGAGATCGCCGCCGCCGGCCACGACGTGTGGAGCACCCGCCACCGGGTCTCCGAGGCCCGCAAGATCGCCGCGGCGGTGCCCGCCCTGGCCCGGTCGATGCTCGCCCGGACGGTCCCCCGTCCCCGTCCGGCATCCGAAAGGTAGGCCCGACGTGACCCTGCCCGATCCGACCCCCCGCCGCATCCCGCTGCGGCGCATGCCCGCCACCGCCTGGACCGCGCAGGACCCGACCTGGCGCGACGGGTCGCCCGGCATCATCGCCGCCGCCCTCAAACGGGCGCTGGCACGGCCCTCGGGCAACTGGTACGTGCTGGCCGCCTCCCGCGAGGTCCGCGCCGACCGGCCCTTCGGGCGGGTCGTCGGGGGCGTCGAGCTCGTCGCCTGGCGCACCCCCGACGGCACCGCGCACGTGGCCCCGGGGGCCTGCCCGCACCTGGGAGCCCCCCTGTGCCGCGGGGCCGTCGACGACGGGCGCCTCGTGTGCCGCTGGCACGGGCTGTCCCTGGGCGCGGACGGCTTCCCCGGCTGGAGCCCGTACCCGGCCCACGACGACGGGGTGCTGGTGTGGGTGCGCCTGGACCGCGTGGGCGGCGAGGTGCCTCTGGACGCGCCGGTCGTCCCCGAGCGCCCCCCGCTGGAGAAGGCGGTGAGCGCGGTGGAGAGCCTGGCGGGCCGGTGCGAGCCGGAGGACGTGGTGGCCAACCGGCTCGACCCCTGGCACGGGTCGTGGTTCCACCCCTACAGCTTCGTCGGCCTGCGCGTCACCGAGGTGCCCGAGGGGCCCGACCCCGACCCGGACCGGATGGTCGTCGAGGTGGGGTTCAAGGTGGCGGGCCGCTGGGGGGTGCCGGTGCGGGCGGAGTTCCACTGCCCGGAGCCGCGCACCGTGGTCATGCGCATCATCGAGGGCGAGGGCCTGGGCAGCGTGGTCGAGACGCACGCGACGCCGCTGGGCACGGACGCCCGCGGCGTGCCGCGGACCGCGGTCGTCGAGGCGACCGTCGCCGCCTCGGACCGGCCGGGCTTCCTGCTGGCCCGCCGCCTGTCCGCCGTGGTCCGCCCGGCCGTGCGGGCCGCCGCCCGCCGCCTGTGGCGCGACGACCTCGCCTACGCCGAGCGCCGCTACCTCCTCCGCTCCACCGGCCGCTTCCCCGGCTGACCGGTTCAGCGCAGATGCCGCCGCACCTCGGCGGCGAAGCGGGGGACACCCGTGCGCTCCAACAGGCCGAGTACGCCGATGACGGTGGTCGGCTCCCTGCGGTAGGAGGCGGCCTGTCTCTCCAGCGCGCCGAGAGTGGCACCGGGGTGGAGGTCGAGTTGGTCGAGCAGGAAGTCGTCCGGGTCCACCGCGGACAGGTCGTACGGGGAGAGCGCGCTATCCGGGAAGTCCTTGATGTTGCGGGTGACGATGACCTCCGCGCCACCGCGGACCGCTGCGGCGAGGACGTGCCGGTCCTTGGGGTCGTTGGTCATGCCTTCGATCATGGGCTCGTGGCCGCGCACGGTCGCGTCCGGGAAGGCCCGGCGCATCTGTCCGATCCGGCGATCGGCTCTGTCCTCGGGGATGCCGCGTGCGATCACGTTGCGGCGCAGCTCATCGAGGATGCCGTCCGACCACAGGGGGCGGTACGTGCCGGCCGAGGCCAGCCGCAGCAGGGTGTCGCACAGGTAGGCCGGGTACAGGACACAGGTGTCCAGGAGGGCGGGGAAGGCCACGGTCGTCCGTTCTCACCGGGTGTTCTCGGGCGGCTCGGTCAGGTCGTACAGTCCCGCCTCTTCGCCTTCGGCCGCCATGGCGTCCAGGGTGTGCTCGCGCTCCCGGCGCGAACGCTCCTGGTAGCCGAGCAGGTCGTGGAGCAGGACCCGCCGGTGTCTTCCCCGCATGCTGTAAGGGATCTCGCCCTCGGTGAGCAGTCTGACCAGGGTGGGGCGGGAGACGCCGAGGAGGTCCGCGGCCTCCTGGGTGGTCAGCATCGTGTTGTGCGGGGCGATGGAGATGGCCAGCCCCTGGGACAGTGCCGCGACGACGTCGCGCAGCACGCTGTAGAGCTCCTCGGGAAGCTCGGTCTCGGACCCGTCCGGGCCGACCAGTCGGGCGTGCGGGCCGCCGTCGGTGCCCAGGTCGCGGGCGAGCCTGGTCAGCGCGGAGCGGTCATCGGGCGGCAGGACGGTGCGTTCGTGCAGTGTGGTCGCCATACCTCCAATCTACCCTATTCGAAAAAAACGAAAGGTCAGGGACCGGGGGTGCGCCGGGAGAGGTGGGCGAGGGCGCGGGCGGGGGCCAGGCGGCCGCGGCGGGGCACGGTCCACAGGGTGTGGCCGGGCAGGCCCCAGCGGGACAGCAGCGCGTTGGCGGCGAGCAGGCCGCCGGCGGCCGCGCGCTCCATGAGCGCGACCGGCAGGCCGGTGCGGACGTGGTCGCCCGCCATCACCAGGAACGGGTCCGGGGTGGCCGTCCCCGGCCGGTCGCGGTACGAGCCCGGCGTGAACAGCGGGCAGTCCGCGCGCAGCTCGTGCCGGGCGTCCACCACGCCGGCGGAGGCCAGCTCCGGGTACACCGCGACCGCCTGCTCCCACAGGCGTTCGCGCTCGCGGTCGGGGTCGCAGCCCTCGGGCAGGGCGTAGGCGTGCAGCTCCACCACCGAGCCGCCGGTGCGGTCGGCCCACTCCCGCTCCCCGTCCCGGTACCGCTCCAGGACGCTGATGTTGTCCAGCGTCGGGTACCCGGCCGTGCCCAGGAAGGCGGGCCGGTGCGGCCGCACCGGCCGGTCCAGCCAGTACCGCGACACCAGGAACGGCGGCGCCGACTCCAGCCGGGCGATCCGGGACCGCCAGGCGGCGTCCCCCAGGCCGGGCGACGCGGCGACCAGGGAGCGCGTCCCCGGGACGTCCGCGGCCAGCACCACGGCGTCGAACTCCCCGTGCCCGGGCAGCGCGAACCGCCGCTGCGAGCCCGGCCCGACGCGCTCGACCGGCACGCCCGTGCGCACCTTGGCGTCCAGCCCGGCCAGGTACCGGACCAGCGGCTCCCACAGCGACTCCGGGAACGGCCCGCGCGGCACGTCGAACACCAGGCCCTCGGCCGAGCCCAGGAAGTACAGGTGGAACATCACCGCCAGCTCCGCCGCGGAGAGGCGGTCGGTCGAGGCGAAGAAGCTGCGCGTGAACACCTCGAACGCCAGGTGCCGCGCCGTCGGCGGGAACCGGATCGCCTCCAGCAGGTCCCGCGCGCTCATGTGGTCGAGCCGCTCGTACACCCCCGGCACGTCCACGTCGAGCAGCTGCAGCGCGGCCGGGACGTTGACCCGGGCCAGGTCGCGCGGAGGGAAGCTCGGGCTGGTGGCGGCCAGCGCCAGCGCGTTCCACGGCGGGGTCGCGGGCAGGCCGGAGAAGCGGTCGCGCGGCCCGTCGCGGTGGACCAGCGGGTAGTCGGCCAGGGGGACGAGCGCGTCCAGCGCCGGGTCGGCCCGGCGCAGCAGCCCGCGCAGGTTGTAGTACTGGCGGAAGAAGGCGTGGAACCCGCGGTCCATCGCCGCTCGGGAGCCGTCCGCCAGGGTGGTCTCCCAGCCGCGCAGCCGCCCGCCCGGGGACTCCTCGCGCTCGAACACCGTGACCCGAACGCCGCGCTCGGCCAGTCCGCAGGCCGCCGCCAGCCCGGCGATCCCGCCGCCGACCACCGCGGCCTCGGGCGCCTCCGCGGTGCGCGGGCCGACCGGCGGTGCGGGCGGGACCTCCTCGGCGAGCCGGTCGCGGACGTCCACCGGGCGGCTCACCGGTCCTCCTCCCGCCGCATGCCCGCGAACGTGTGCGTGATGCCGTACTCCCAGCCCGGCATCGGGGCGGAGGCCACCGACACCAGCCCCGCGCGGCGCATCCGCTCCAGCAGCGCCCGGCGGCCGTCGAACTCCAGGACGCTGCGCCACAGGTACCGGAACAGGGTCCCGTCACCCGAGAACACCCGTCCGGCGGGGATGATCACTCCCTGGCACACCGCCGTCCACACGGCCCGCGCCACCGCCGAGTCGGCCACGGAGTACTCGTGCAGCACCAGCCGGCCGCCCGGGCGCAGCAGGTCCCGCATCACCTCCAGCGCCCGGTCGGGGTCGGGGCAGTTGCGGATCAGGTACGCCCCGAACACCGCGTCCACCGGCCCGCCCAGGCGGTCGGCCGCCCACTGCGGGGTCAGCTCCTCGACCCGCGCGTGGTGGAACGAGACCGTGTCGGGCCAGTCCTTGGCCCGGGCGGTCGCCAGCATCCCCTCCGAGGCGTCCACCCCGACGATCCGGGCCGTGGGCACGGTGTCGAGCAGGGCCGCCGTGGAGGCCCCGGTCCCGCAGCCCAGGTCCAGGATCCGCGGCTCGGGGGAGAGGGCCCCGGGGTCCAGCCTCCGGGCGGAGAGCCGCAGGTGGGCGTGGTAGCCGGGGCTGCCCGCCACGAGTCTGTCGTAGGCGGCCGAGGCGAGGTCGAACCCCTCCGTGACCGCTCCGTCCTGTTTGGCTCGGGTGGTGTCCACACGTCCTCCGGGTGCGCGCTGGCCTGTGTGCGGCATCCCCGGCAGAGTGGGGGCCATGAACGATCATGACGTGGTGATCGTGGGCGGGGGAGCCGCAGGCCTCACCCTGGCCCACCGCCTGTCGGGCGTCAATCACCCCGACGGGGCCCCCGTGCGTGTCGCCCTGGCGGAGCCCCCGCGCGGGCCGCACACCCCGCCCCCGCGCACCTGGTGCTTCTGGGAGCCCGACGGCGGCGAGTGGGACGGCCTGCTGGCCGCCCGGTGGCGGAACCTGACCGTCGTGGGGCCGGACGGCGACGCCCGCACCGCGCCCGCCGACCCCTTCGTGTACAAGATGCTGCGCTCCGTCGACCTGGAGGCCCGGGTGCGGTCCGGCCTCGGGGACCGGGTGGCGGAGGTGCCCCTGCTGGTGGACGCGGTCCGGGACGGGGCCGACCGCGCCGTGGTGGAGGGGGTGATGCCCGACGGCTCCCCGGCCAGGCTGACCGCCCGGTGGGTGTTCGACTCCCGACCGCCCCGCCCCCTGCCGACGGGCCGCACCCTGCTGCTCCAGCACTTCCGGGGCTGGTTCGTGCGCACCCCCGCCGACGCCTTCGACCCGGAGGCGGCGGTGCTGATGGACTTCACCCCGCCCCAGCCGGAGAACGCGGTGGCCTTCGCCTACGTGCTCCCGCTGTCGGCGCGCGAAGCGCTGGTGGAGTACACCGAGTTCGGGCCCGCGCCGCTCACCGCCGCCGAGTACGACCGCCGCCTGGCCGACCACTGCGCCCGCATGGGCCTGGCGGGGTTCGAGGTCACCGCCGCCGAGCAGGGCGTCATCCCGATGACCGACGCGCCCTTCCGCACCCGGGCCGGGCGGCGGGTCTTCCGGATCGGCGGGGCGGGCGGGGCCACCCGGCCCTCCACCGGCTACACCTTCAGCGGGGTGCTGCGCCAGACCGCCGCCGTGGCCGCGGCCCTGGAACGCGGGGTCGTGCCGGTCCCCCCGATCCCGCACCGGCGCCGCCACCTGGCCATGGACGCGGTCCTGCTGCGCGCGCTGGCCACCGGTCGCGTGCGCGGCGCGGATTTCTTCACCCGCCTGCTCGCCCCGGACCGGCTCGGCGACGTGCTGGCCTTCCTCGACGGCGGTACCCGGCTGTCCCGTGAACTGGCGCTGGGCCTGCGCACCCCGGTCGTCCCGATGTCCCTGACCGTGCTGGACCAGCTGGGCCACGCGGTGCGCACCGCGCTCAGCCCGGGTCGAGCGCCAGCACCGCCTCCGGCAGGGAGTTCAGATGGCCGCCCCCGGACCGCGCGGTGAGGGAGCGCCAGCCGCCCCCGGCCGTGTACACCCGGACCGCCTGGGGCGACTCGGACGCGGCCAGCACCGTCGCGCGCAGTGCCGCCAGGTCGGACCGCCCGCCCACATGGGACCAGAGCACCACGGCCCGGGGAGCGGTCCGCCGCACGGTCCGCGCCGCGGCGTCCGCCGGCGTGCAGGCGCCCAGGACCCGGTGCGTCAGGCCGCGTTCGCGCAGGGCGGCGGCCAGCGCCTCGACCGGGAGGCTGTGCGTCTCCTCGGGCCCGCAGGCCAGGACCACCGGCCTCTGCCCCGTCCGCGGCGGGCCGCCGGGCGGGGGGACCCGGCGCAGCGCCGAGGACACGCACCACGACAGCAGGTGCTCCACCTCCACGTAGCGGCGGGTGTCCTGCCACTTGCGGCCCATCCCGTACAGCAGCGGCATGACCAGCCCCTCCCAGGCGGCCACCACGCCCTCGGCGCGCAGCGCGCGCTCGACCAGCGCCTCCACGAGCTCGGAGTCCATGCGCACCGCCGCCCGGGCCACCCCCTGGAGGCGGGACGCCCCGCCCGCCGGGAGCGCGTGCCCGCGCGTCCCGGGGTCCCGTCCGTCGCGCGGCGCGGGCACGGTCGGGGCGGGGGCACCGCCCCCGGCCAGCACCCGCTCGGCCGCGACCGCCGGGGCCAGCCCCTCGCCCACCAGCCGGCACAGCTCCCGCAGCCGGTCCACGTCCTCGGGCGTGTAGCGGCGATGCCCGCCGGGGCTGCGCTCGCGCGGCCCGATCCCGTACCGGTGGTCCCAGCTGCGCAGGGTGGACGGAGCGACCCCCAGCATCCGGGCGGTCGCACCGGGGGTCAGGGTCTCCGCCATGGCATCCCAACCGTTGCGAAAGCGGCGCGACTTGTCGCACCCGTCCTCGCCACCGACTCTAGCTGCAAAGACGTGGAACGGAGGGGACCCATGGACCTGGACACCTCGCACAACGCCGACCGGCGCCTGGCCGCCGTCCACCGGTTCGGAACGGCGTTCATCGGACTCGTTCTGGTGGGATTCGGCGTGACGAGCCTGTTCGTGCGCCTGCCGCTCTTCGACACCCGGGGGGAGGTCGTGGCCGGCCTGTCCACCAACGGGGCGCTGGGCTTCGTCTCGGTGGCGGTCGGATCGCTGCTCGTGGGCGCCGCCGTGGTGGGCGGCACCTACTCGTCGACGGTCTCCACCCTGGTCGGCGCCGGTTTCGTCGCCAGCGGCCTGGTCAACCTGTACCTCATGAGCACCGACTACAACATCCTCGCGTTCTCCATGCCGAACGTGATCTTCAGCTTCGTGGTCGGCATCCTGATGCTGACCGTGGGCATGTACGGGCGCTTCACCGGCGGCCTGCCCGAGGACAACCCGTACCGGCGCCACCGGGAGCGGCGGCGGAGCCTGCGCCGGGGCACGGCCCCCGCGGGGGCGGCCCGGTGAGCGGGCGCCGGGCGCTGGTCACCGGGGCCACCGGGTACATCGGGGGGCGGCTGGTCCCGCAGCTCCTGGACGCCGGGTTCGAGGTGCGCTGCCTGGCCCGCGACCCCGGCAAGCTGCGCGACCACCCCTGGCGGGACAGGGTGGAGGCGGCCCGCGGCGACGTGGTCTCCGGGGAGGGGCTGGCCGAGGCGCTGGAGGGGGCCGACGTCGCCTACTACCTGGTCCACTCCATGTCGGGGAGCCGTGACTTCTCCGGCGACGACGCCCGGGGCGCGCGGAACTTCGCCGAGGCGGCGGCCGGGGCCGGTGTCGGGCGCGTCATCTACCTGGGCGGCCTGGCGCCGGAGGGGGAGGACCTCTCCGCGCACATGGCCTCCCGCGCCGAGGTCGGCCGCATCCTGCTGGACGGCCCGGTGCCGGCCGCGGTGCTGCGGGCCGCCGTGATCATCGGGTCGGGGTCGGCGTCCTTCGAGATGCTGCGGTACCTCACCGAGCGGCTCCCCGTGATGACCACGCCCCGCTGGGTGCGCAGCCGGGTGCAGCCCGTCGCGGTGCGCGACGTGCTGCGGCTGCTGGTGGAGGCCGCCGACCTGCCGCCGGAGCAGGACCGCACCTTCGACGTCGGCGGACCCGACGTCCTCACCTACGCGGAGATGATCCAGCGGTTCGCGCGGGTGGCGGGGCTGCGCCCCCGCCTGATCCTGCCGGTCCCGGTGCTCTCGCCGGGGCTGTCGAGCCTGTGGGTCGGACTGGTCACGCCGGTGCCGCCCGCCATCGCCCGGCCGCTGGTGGAGTCGCTGCGCCATGACGCGGTGTGCGGCGAGGACGACCTGTCCGGCCTGCTCGGCGACCACGCCCGCATCGGGTTCGACCGCGCGGTGGAGCTGGCGGTCCGCCGCACCTCCCAGTCCCGCGTGGACACCCGGTGGACGTCGGCCTCCTGGGCCGGGGCCCCGTCCGACCCGCTGCCCACCGACCCCGACTGGGCGGGGGGCAGCCTGTACACCGACGAGCGGGTGCGGGAGGTGGACGCCCCGCCGGAGGCGGTGTGGCGCGTGGTCGAGGGGATCGGCGGCGAACGGGGCTGGTACTCCTGGCCGCTGGCCTGGGCGGCGCGCGGCTGGATCGACCTCGCCGTGGGCGGGGTGGGCCCGCGCCGGGGCCGCCGCGATCCGGGGCGCCTTCGGGTGGGCGACTCGCTGGACTTCTGGCGGGTGGAGGAGATCGTGCCGGGGGAGCTGCTGCGGCTGCGCGCGGAGATGCGCCTGCCCGGTCCGGCGTGGCTGGAGTTCACCGTCGAGCCCGGCCGGGGGCGCACGGTGCTGCGCCAGCGCGCGCTGTTCCGGCCGCGCGGCCTGTTGGGCCACCTGTACTGGGCCGCGGTGACGCCCTTCCACGGGGTGGTGTTCGGCTCGATGTCGCGGAACATGGCGCGTACGGCCCACAGCGAGGCGCGCGAGCCCGCGGCCGTGTGACCGCCGGCCCCGCCGCCCGCCCCGCACCGCGTCCGGTGCGGGGCGGGCGCGTGCGGAGGGGGAGGGAACGGCCGGTCCGGCGAGGGTGTAGAGTCGCGTCCAAGAAAGGCTCGAAAAGCGAGATACTTGTTTTCCGTGAATTTTGTCGCGGTGGAGGGGAACACCGGTGAACGAGGAGAGGCGACCGCTACGCCGGTCGCGGTGGTGGGTCGGAGCGGCGCTGCTCGTCGTCCTGCTGTGGACCCTGGGCGGCGGACCGCTGGGCGCCTTCCTGGGCAGGCTCGGCGAGGTGCAGACCAACGACCGGTCCGCCTTCCTGCCGGTGGGGGCGGAGTCCACCGAGGTCGCCCGGATCGCCGAGGACTTCGACCGCGAGGACGCGGTGCCCGCCATCGCCCTGTGGTCCGGGGACGGGGACGTCACCGCGGAGGAACTGGCGGACATCGCCGCCGTCGGGGAGGAGGTGGCCGAACGGCCGTGGGTCTCCGGCGAGGTGGTCGGCCCCTTCCCCGGAACCGAGGACCCCTCCGTCGCCCAGCTGATCGTGCCGATCGACTCCGGCGAGAAGACCTCCGACGCCGTCGAGGAATTGCGCGCCGTCCTGGCCGACCACCCCGTCGGCGACCTCACCCCCCAGGTCACCGGTCCGGCGGGCTACGCCGCCGACCTCGCCGCGGCCTTCGGCGGGATCGACTCCACCCTGCTGCTCGTCGCGGTCGCGGCCGTCCTGGTCATCCTCGTCGCCGTCTACCGCTCCCCGCTGCTCCCGGTCCTGGTGATCCTGGCGTCCCTGCTCGCCCTGGGCCTGTCGGGGGCCCTCGTGTACCTGGCCGCCGACGCCGGCCTGGTCAGCCTCAACGGGCAGAGCCAGGGCATCCTGTTCATCCTCGTCGTGGGCGCCTGCACCGACTACGCCCTCCTGCTCGTCGCCCGCTACCGCGAGGAACTGGCCCTGCACGAACGGGTCCCGACCGCCGTCATGGCCGCCCTGCGCGGCGTCACCGGACCGGTGCTCGCCTCCGCGGGCACCGTCGTCCTGGGCCTGCTCTGCCTGCTCGCCGCCGACCTGGCCTCCACCCGCAGCCTCGGCCCGGTCGTCGCCATCGGGGTCGGCGCGGCCGTCCTCTCGGCGATGACCTTCCTGCCCGCCGCGCTGGCGCTGGCCGGCCGGGCCGCGTTCTGGCCGACCGCGCCGCACCGGCCCACCGCCGAGACCGGCGGCGACACCGACCGCGTCATGGCCGCCCACCCGTTCTGGGGCCGGGTCGCCCGGGCCGTGGCCCGCCGGCCGCGCACGCTGTGGGCGGCCACCACGGTGCTGCTGGCCGCGGCCGCCGTGTTCGCCCCCGCGTTCAGCGCCGAGGGCACCGGCCAGGCCGAGGTGTTCCGCACCGAGGTGGAGGCGGTCACCGCCCAGGAGGTCCTGGACCGGGGCTTCGGCACCGACGCCGCGGCGGCCCCCGCGCTGGTCGTCACGGACGCCGACCATGTGGCCGACGTCGTCGCGGCCGCCGAGGGCTCGCCGTCCGTGGAGTCCGCCGCGCCGGTCACCGAGCCCGGTCCCCCCGGGGCCGGGGCGCCGCCCCTGGAGGAGGACGGGCGCGCCCTGGTCGAGGTGGTCCTCACCGTGGGACCAGAGTCGCCCGAAGCGGTGGACGCCGTGCGCGACCTGCGCGAACGCCTGGCCGCGGACGCCCCGGGGGCCGACGCCCTGGTCGGCGGCGTCACCGCCACCGACCTGGACACCCTGGAGACCGCCCAGCGCGACTTCCTCGTGGTGGTGCCGCTGGTCCTGGCCGTGGTCCTGCTCGTGCTGGTCGTCCTGCTCCGCGCGCTGGTCGCCCCGCTGCTGCTCATGGCCGCCAACGTGCTGTCGTTCGCCGCCGCGCTGGGCGTGGGGACCCTGGTCTTCGACCACGTGCTGAAACTGCCGGGCGCCGATCCGGTGGTGCCGCTGTTCGCGTTCGTCTTCCTGGTGGCGCTGGGCATCGACTACAGCATCTTCCTGATGTCGCGGGCCCGGGAGGAGACCCTGGTCCACGGCCACCGCGACGGCGTGCTGCGGGCGCTCACCGTCACCGGCGGGGTCATCACCTCCGCCGGCGTGGTGCTGGCCGCCACCTTCGCGGCGCTGGCCGTCATCCCGCTGCTGTTCCTGCTCCAGCTGGCCTTCCTGGTGGCGTTCGGGGTGCTGGTGGACGCGCTGCTGGTGCGCACCGTGCTGGTGCCCGCCCTGGCGCTGGACGTGGGGCCGCGCACCTGGTGGCCGGGGCGGGCCCGCCGCGCCGGGGCCTGAACCGGCGGGTCACAGGGGGTCGCCCGGCAGGTCCCGGTAGGTGGCGGCCAGCTTGTTGGTGAGCGCGGCCAGCGGCAGCCGCTCCCCGTCGACGGAGGCCACCGGGCGCACCCCCGTGACCGCGTTGGTCACGAACGCCCCCGACATCCCGGCCGCGTCCGCCGCCGACAGCGGCCGGGTGGAGACGGGCACGCCCATGTCCTCGGCGAGCCCGCTCACCAGCCGCGCGGTCACCCCCGGCAGTGCCGGGCCCTGCGGCCACACCAGGCCCTCGCCGTCCAGGAAGCAGATGTTCCAGGTGGGCCCCTCCGACAGCAGCCCGTCCGCCCCGTGGAACAGGGCGTCGTCGTGCCCGTCCAGCTGGGCCGCCCGCCGCTGGCGGATCGGGCCGAACAGGCCGGTGCCCTTCACCTCCGGGGTGTCCCGGGTGTACAGCCGGGTGCCCAGCCGCAGCGGGGGCGGCAGCCGGTCGGGGACGGGGGCGGGGCGGGTGGTGACGAGGATCTGGGGGAAGGTGCGCCCGGCGGGTCTGCCCGGGTCCAGCGCGGGGTCGAAGACGGTCACCCGGATGACGGCGGGGGAGGGGTGCGCGCGGGCGCTGCGCCGCGCGAGCTCGCGCACCCGGGGGATGTCCGGTTCGGTGCCGAACAGCGCCCGGCAGTCCCCGCGCAGCCGGTCCATGTGCAGTTCCAGGCCGCGTACGCGCAGGTCGGCGACGAGCATGGTGGTGAAGTGGCCGTAGCCGTGGAGGGCGAGGGAGCCGAGCTCCCCGGTGGTGGCAGGGCGTCCGTTCAGTTCCATTGCGCGCCCATCATGGCATTTCGGGACCTGTGTCACGTGGCTTTTCCTCCGCCTCGCCCGAAGCGGTGGCGAACCCCCAGGTCAGCGCGATGCCGATCGCCCCGTCAGTCGCCTCCGCCGGCCTCGCGGGCGAGGAACGCGGTGGTCAGCTGTTCCTCGGAGGTGTCCAGGTAGGCCTCCAGTTCGGCGGCGGCGGCCGTGTGGTCGCCGCCGGCGAGCAGGGTGTGGATGCGCCGGTTCCAGTCCAGGTAGGGCGCGTGGAACTCGCGGGGGGCGTCCATCACGTGGAAGACCAGCCGGGTCTCGGCCAGGACCCGGCTCATGAACTCGTCGACCCGGGTACTGCCCGCCAGTCCGGCCAGCGCCTGGTGGAAGTGCATGTTGGCGGTGCCCACCCCCCACCAGTCGCCCGCGTCGCGGGCCGCCTCGCCCTCGTCGACGGCCCGCCCCACCGCCGCCACCGCCTCGGGGGCGGGGTCGGCGGCGCGCTGCACGGCGGTCAGCTCCAGGGAGCGCCGCGCCCTGAACAGGTCGCGGACGTCCTCCGTGGTGGGCAGCGTGACGAACACGCCGCGGTGCATCTGGTGCACCACCAGCCGTTCGCGGACCAGCAGCCGGAACGCCTCGCGCAGGGTGTTGCGGGAGACGCCGAGCTCCTCGCACAGCCGCTCCTCGGACAGGCGCCGGCCGGGCGGGTGGTCGCCGTCGATGACGGCCTCGCGCAGCAGCTCGGCGACCCGCTCGGCCTGGCTGGGCAGCGGCAGCAGCCGTCGGGTCGGCCTGCCGACGCGGTCGTCCGTGGCCGTCACAGGAGCTCCTCGCTGGGAAGGGAACGGTGCCCTCCCATTGTCGCCGATGCCGCGGGGTTCCGGTCGGTGCGTTCTCATGTGAACGCTTCATTGGATGATCCTATGAATAATCGGCCGACGAGAGCAGAACGTTACATCCCTGACCAGCGGTCTTTGCGGCAAGGCTCTTTACTGGCCTTGTTGGATTGAAGTATTGTTCAACAATCCAACGGCGTGGAGTGGTCCGCGTCACGTCGTATCTCCAGACCGCATCCCCAGGAGAGACCATGGGCGACACGCCCCCCGCACCCGCCAAGGTGCGTCCCCGCCCCGGACGGGTCGCGCTGAGCAGCACCCTGCTCGGTGCGATGTTCCTGATGGCCACCAGCGCCATCGGCCCCGGCTTCATCACCCAGACCACTCAGTTCACGGCGCAGCTCGGCGCCACGTTCGCCTTCGCGATCCTCATCTCGATCCTCGTGGACATCGCCGTCCAGCTGAACATCTGGCGGGTCGTCGGCGTCGCGAACACGCGCGCCCAGGACCTGGCCAACAAGGTCGTCCCCGGCGCCGGCTACCTGCTGGCCGCCCTCATCGTCTTCGGCGGCCTGGTCTTCAACGTCGGCAACCTCGCCGGCACCGGCCTGGGCCTGAACGCCCTGGCCGGGGTCGACCCCCGGCTCGGCGCGGTCATCTCCGCGGTCCTGGCCGTCGTCATCCTGGGCGCCAAGAGGCTGGGCGCGGCCCTGGACCGCGTC
The DNA here is from genome assembly GCF_019598965.1 of Nocardiopsis sp. MT53. Lineage (NCBI taxonomy): Bacteria > Bacillati > Actinomycetota > Actinomycetes > Streptosporangiales > Nocardiopsidaceae > Nocardiopsis > Nocardiopsis sp. MT53. Next base: position 3,669,435 of record NZ_CP080599.1, read on the forward strand.
CTGGTCGTCCTCGGCGTCGCGATGATCGGCCTCACCCTGTACGTCGCGGTCATCTCCCGGCCCCCGGTCGGCGAGGCCCTGCGCCAGGCCGTCCTGCCCGAGCAGCTGGGCACGGACGTCTTCCTCGCCGCCGTCACCATCATCGGCGGCACCGTCGGCGGCTACATCACCTACGCCGGGGTCCACCGCCTCATCGAGTCCGGGCAGGGCGGCCCCGAGAACATCGCCGCGATCTCCCGCACCTCCGTGCTGGGCATCATCGTCACCGGTGTCATGCGCGTGCTGCTCTTCCTCGCCATCCTCGGCGTGGTCTCCGGCGGCGTCGACATCATGCAGTCCGACAACCCCTCCGCCGAGGCCTTCCTCCAGGCCGCGGGCGAGGCGGGGATGCGCCTGTTCGGCGTGATCATGTGGGCGGCCGCGGTCAGCTCCGTGATCGGCGCCTCCTACACCTCGATCTCCTTCGTCTCCACCTTCCACCCGGTGCTGGAGAAGCGGCGCGGCATCCTCGTCACCGTCTTCATCGGCGTCTCCCTGGTCATCCTGCTGGTCTCCGGGCAGGCCCCGAACACCCTGCTGGTCCTGGCCGGCGCGCTCAACGGCGTCATCCTTCCGGTCGGCCTGGGCATCATGCTCTGGGTCGCCGCGCGCCGCTCCCGGGACCTGCTCGGCGGCTACAGGTACCCCGTGTGGCTCATCGTCATCGGCGTCCTGGCCTGGGCGCTCACCGCCTACATGGCGGTCAACTCCCTCGGCGGCATCGCCGCCCTCTGGCAGTAGAGAGGAGCACCCGTGTCCCGCATCGACCTCAACTCCGACCTCGGCGAGGGCTTCGGCCGCTGGGAGCTCGGCGACGACCGGGCCCTGCTGTCCATCGTCACCAGCGCCAACGTCGCCTGCGGCTTCCACGCCGGCGACCCCTCGGTGCTGCGCCGCACCACCGCGGACGCCGCCGCCGAGAACGTGGCGGTCGGCGCCCACGTCGGCTACCGCGACCTGGCCGGGTTCGGCCGCCGCTTCATCGACGTTCCACCCGCCGACCTGACCGCCGACGTCCTGTACCAGATGGGCGCGCTGTCGGCCTTCACCCGCCTGGCCGGCGACCGCATCCGCTACGTCAAGCCGCACGGGGCCCTGTACAACACGATCGTCCACCACGAGCAGCAGGCCGCCGCCGTGGTCGAGGCCGTCCGCGCCTTCGACCCCGGCCTGCCCGTGCTCGGCCTGCCCGGATCGCGGTTCCTGGAGCTGGCGGAGAAGGCCGGGCTGCCCACCTACCGGGAGGCGTTCGCCGACCGCGCCTACACCCCCGAGGGCACCCTGGTCTCCCGCCGCGAACCCGGCGCCGTCCTGCACGACCCCGAGGAGATCGCCGAGCGCTGCCTGCGCATCGCCCGGCGGGAGCCGGTCACCGCGGTCGACGGGAGTGAGATCCTCATCGAGGCCGACTCCCTGTGCGTCCACGGCGACAGCCCCGGGGCGGTCGCCATCGCCCGTGCCGTCGCCGACCGGCTGCGCGCCGAAGGCGTCACCCCGGCGCCGTTCGCCCGCTGACCGACCGGGGACCCGACCCCGGCCCGAAGGAGAATCCGTGCGCGTACTGACCTGCGCCGACAGCGGTGTGCTGGTGGAGGTCGCCGACCTGTCCGAGGTGATCGCTCTGGGGGCGGCCCTGGAGGCCGCCCCCGTCCCGGGCGTCGCCGACGTCGTCCCGGCGGCGCGGACCGTGCTGCTGCGGCTCGCCCCCGGGGCCGACCCCGGGGCGGTGGCCGCGGCGGTGCGCCGGGTCCCGCTCGCCCCGGCCGGGGAGCGCGCCGAGGGGGAGACCGTGGTCCTGCCGGTGGTCTACGACGGCGAGGACCTCGCCGACGTCGCCCGGCTGACCGGCCTCACCCCGCGCGGGGTGGTCGAGGCGCACACCGCGGCCACCTGGACCGTGGCGTTCTGCGGCTTCGCCCCCGGGTTCGGCTACCTGGTCTGCGACGACGAGCGCCTGCGCGTCCCGCGCCGCGCCGAGTCCCGCACCCGGGTCCCCGCCGGGTCGGTCGCCCTGGCCGGGGAGTTCACCGGCGTGTACCCGCGCAGCTCCCCGGGCGGCTGGCAGCTGCTCGGCCGCACCGGGGAGAAGATCTGGGACCTGCACCGCGACCCGCCCGGCCTGCTGCGCCCGGGCGTGCGCGTCCGCTTCGAGGAGGTGCGGTGAGCGCTCTGGAGATCGTGGCGACCGGGCCGCTGACCACGGTCCAGGACACCGGGCGGTCCGGCCACGCCGCCCTGGGCGTGGGCCGTTCCGGCGCCGCCGACACCGCTTCCTACGCCCTGGCCAACCGCATGCTCGCCAACCCGGCCGGGGCCGCCGCCCTGGAGGCCACCCTGGGCGGGCTGCGGGTGCGCGCCCGCGGCCCCCTGACGGTCGCCGTCACCGGGGCCGGGGTGCCGCTGCGGGTGGACGGCCGCGGTGCCGCCATGAACACCGTCCTGCGCCTGGCCGACGGCGCCGAACTCGTGATGGGCTCCCCGGCGCGGGGCCTGCGCACCTACCTGGCCGTCCGCGGCGGCGTGGACGTGCCGCCGGTCCTGGGCTCGCGCAGCACCGACGTGCTGGCCGGGCTCGGCCCCGACCTGCCCGCCCCCGGCGACCTGCTGCCGGTCGGCCCGCCGCCCGCCGGGTTCCCCAACGTCGACCTGGCCCCGGTCCCGCCGGTCGGCGGACCGGAGACGACCCTGCGCGTGGTCCCGGGCCCGCGCGACGACTGGTTCACCGGCGACGCCCTCAAGACCCTGCTCACCTGCTCCTACGAGGTCACCTCGCGCAGCGACCGGGTGGGCGCCCGCCTGTCCGGGCCGGCCCTGGAGCGGTCCCGCGACGGCGAGCTGCCCAGCGAGGGCATGGTGCCGGGATCGCTCCAGGTGCCGCCCACCGGCGAGCCCGTGCTGTTCCTGGCCGACCACCCGGTGACCGGCGGGTATCCGGTGATCGCGGTGGTCCGCGCCGCCGACCTGCCCCTGGCGGCACAGGCCCGGCCCGGGACCGCGATCCGTTTCACGCTCTAGAAGGAGAGACCGCCGATGGACCCGGCCCAGCTGTCCCCGAAGCAGGCCCGCGAGCTGTTCCGCTCCGGGCTGCGCACGCCCACCTCCGGGTTCAGTCCCGGGTACGCGCAGGCCAACCTCATCGCCCTGCCGCGCGAGGCGGCCTTCGACTTCCTGCTGTTCGCCCAGCGCAACCCCAAACCGTGCCCGGTCCTGGACGTGACCGAGCCGGGGCAGGTGTCGGCGTCGGTGTTCGACGGCGACCTGCGCACCGACCTGCCCGCCTACCGCGTGTACCGGCACGGCGAGCTGGTGGAGGAGCGCGCCGACGTCACCGACCTGTGGCGGGACGACCTGGTGGCCTTCCTCATCGGGTGCAGCTTCACGTTCGAGACGCCGCTGCTGGAGGCCGGGGTCCCGGTGCGCCACACCGAGGCCGGGACCAACGTCGCGATGTACCGGACGAACCGGGAGTGCCGTCCGGCCGGTCGGTTCCGGGGCCCGCTGGTGGTCTCCATGCGGCCGATCCCCGCGGACCGGGTGGCCGACGCCGTGCGCATCACCTCCCGCTACCCGGCCGTGCACGGGGCGCCGGTGCACGTGGGCGACCCGGCGGCGCTGGGCATCGCCGACCTGTCCCGGCCCGACTACGGCGACCCGGTGGAGGTCCGGGAGGGGGAGGTCCCGGTGTTCTGGGCCTGCGGGGTGACCCCGCAGGCGGCGGTGGCGGCCTCGGCCCCGGAGTTCGCGATCGGGCACGCTCCGGGGCACATGGCCGTCACCGACGTGAGGGACTCCTACTACCAGGTGCCGTGACGCGGCAGGTCAGGAGCGCTCCGCCCCGTCCCGGCCGCCGTCCTCTCCGGGGGAGTCCGGGGAGGAGAGCCGGCGGTCGGGGTCCTGGCCGCCGAGCCGCCGGATCCACCCGCCGAGCCGCCCCGGCCCGGACGGCTCCTGCGGCGGGGCCGGGGGCGTCGGGGGCGCCGGGGACGGCGCCTGCGGGGGAGGCGTCTGCGAGGACCCGGGCCCCTGGGCCTGCTGGTAGCGGCCGCGCTTGCGGGTGTACCCGGACTGGCTGGCGTAGGCGGTCTTGGCGGCCCGCGAGAGGTCGTCCTCCCGGGCCATCCGCGCCATGTCCCGCAGCTCCACGGCCTGCGCGGCCGCGGGGGCGGGGGCCGCTCCGTACGCCCCGCCCGGGGCGGCCGGACCGCCGAGGAAGTCGGGCGCGTCCAGGTCGTCCAGGTCCCGCCCGGCCTGGTCCAGGAGCCGGGCGGCCTCGGCCCGGTCGCCCCGCCGCAGCGCCTCGCTCGCCCGCTTCTTGGCGGTCTGCGCCTTCTGCAGGGCCTCCTCGGTGCGCACCTCCGGGCGCGGGACCCGGCCCGCGGCCTCGTCGCCCGGCACCACGTTCACGCTGACCGGCAGCGTCGCGTTGTAGGTCGTCAGGGTCTCCGGGTCGACGTAGGTGGCCTCCAGCGTGGTCAGGGTGACCGTCCCCAGCGACGACATCCCCGGCACCTCCAGCCGCAGCAGCAGCCGGCGCTCCTCACCGGAGTGGAAGTCGCCCAGCTCCACCATGACCGACCCGTCCGGCAGGCGGTGCGAGGGCATCTCGCCGACCACGTCCACCGCGCGCACGTGCTCGCCCGCGGGGATCCGCAGCGACACCGCCTGCGCGCTCTTGGCCAGCAGGTACTCCGCCTCCTGGGCGATCAGGCCGCCCGCGGTGTCGGGGTCCTCGGCGAACAGGGCGCTGCCGGTGCCGCCCTCGGCCACCGCGCCCAGCAGGGCCTCGTCGTAGCCCAGCCCGTAGCCGAGCGTGGCCACCGTGACCCCGTGCCCGTAGGCGTCGGCGGCCACCTGGCGCAGCAGGTCGTGGTCGGTGACGCCGTTGTTGGCGTGCCCGTCGGAGACGAGCAGCAGGGTCGCCCCCCGCTCCCCGCCCGCCCGGCGGGCCTCCTGGATGCCGCGCAGCAGGCCGCTGGACAGATCGGTACCCCCGCCCGCGCGCAGCGCCCCGACCGACCTCCGGACGGCGGGCTTGTCGGCCAGGGGGCCGCAGGGCACGACCACGCGGGCTTGGGTGTCGAACACGACCAGCCCGAAGTCGTCGGAGGGGTCGAGCCGGTCGATCAGCCCCAGGAGCGCCTGCACCGCCCCGTCGAGGCGGCCGCCGTGCATGGAGCCGCTGGTGTCCAGGACGATCTGGAGGGTGGCCCGGGGGCGCTGGGCGTTCTGTTCGCGTTCGGGAGCGACGATGTCGAGCAGGACGGCCACGGCGTCCTCGGTGTCCAGGGGGACGGCGTCGAAGTCGAGCAGGGCGGACAGGTGCATGTGCGGCTCCCGGGGTCGGTTCCCTCCAGGCTAGGCAGCGGCACCGACATCCGCCCCGCTCCCCGTGGCCGGATCGGGCCACCCCGGGACCCGGTCCCGGGGGCGGGGCTCACCCCGCCCTCAAGCCCATGCGGCGCAGCTCCAGGGCGGCCAGCCGGTCCAGGGCCGCGGTGTCCCCGGAGCGCCAGGCCCCGGCCGGGTCGGGGTGGACCGCGGCCAGCCGGGCCGGGGCCACGGACGTCAGGGCGCGCAGCGCCAGCAGGCGGGAGCGGGCCTCCGGGGACAGCTTCCCGGTCCGGCGCACCGAGGTGGCCCGGGCGATCCACCGGGCCCGGGCGGGCAGCCAGGTGGTGGCGACCAGCAGCACCGGCACCGCCGCCACCAGCAGGGGCAGCGTGGTGGCCAGCGAGGCGACCGTCTCGCGGAAGGAGTCGCCGGCGGAGGTCAGGGAGGCGCCGGTCTCGCTCATGTTCGTGAAGGGGACGGCCAGGGTCTCCCCGGCCAGCGGCACCTTGGCGGCCTGCTCGGCGGCGCTGTCCATGTGCTCGCTGAACCCCCGGCCGGTGGCGGCCATGAGCTCGCCGGGCCGGTCCAGCGCGCCGATCATGTCGCGCAGTTCGAGCGCGGCCCGGACCCACAGGTAGACCCACGCGACGGCCAGGGCGTCGGAGGCGAGCTGGAACAGGGCGCGGACCGGGTGGTCGGCGTAGAGCTTCACGGGGTCTCCCAGGGGGTCGGGGGAGCCGGACCTCGTGTCCGGACGCTCATCCGTTACCCGCTCCGACGCATCGGCATTCCGCCGGTTCCCGTGTCGGAGGGGGAATCCGGGGCCGCCGTGACCGAAGGGGCCCGATGCGCCCCGCTTCTCCCGACGCCGACCGCTCCCGCCGCCCCGAAGGCCGGCCCGCGGCCGGGCGGTCACCCGCGCACGGGCACCCGCCGGTCCAGGAACCCGCGGACGGCCCGGCCCCACTCCCGCGGGGCCTCCGCGGCGATCAGGTGGCCGGAGTCGATCTCCACCGACTCCGCGCCGGGGATGCCCGCGGCCAGCGCGCGGGACAGCTCCGGCGAGACCAGCCGGTCCAGCGCGGTGGTCACGACCAGCGTCGGCACCGCGATGCCGGGGAGGTCGGCGCGCGTGTCCGCCCGGGCCACCAGGTCCACGTGCTCGGGGGTGCCCGCGGGCACGGAACCGGCGGCGGAGCGCACGGCCTCCTCCAGCTCCCCGGGGGAGAGCGCGTCCAGCGCGGGGGCGCCGAAGGCCACGGAGAGGTTGAAGCGGGCCAGGGTGTCCCTGTCCCCGTCCAGCAGGGACCGCCACACGTCGACGTTCAGCCGCGTCCGGTTGTCGATCCGGGCGAACCCGGCCGTCAGGACCAGCCCGGTCACCCGCCCGGGGTGGCGGGCGGCGGCGCGGACCGCGATCGCGGTGCCCAGGGAGTAGCCCAGAACGGTGAACTCCTCGACCCCCTCCTCCACGGCGGCGGCCACCAGCGAGTCGGCCACCGAGTCCAGGTCCAGGGGGCCGGCGGCGCGCGGGGTGCCCCCCGTCCCCGGCAGGTCCGGGGCGACCACGGTGTGCGTGCGGGCCAGGTCCGCCATCAGGGGGCCGAAGTTCGGCTCGATCCCGCCCCCGCCGCCGTGCGCGAGCAGCAGACCCGGACCGGAACCCTTGACGGTGCGTGCGTAGTGTTCGATCATGCGGCGACGGTAGGCCGTGACACCGGTGTGAACGTCAAGTGAGGAGGGTCACCTCGTGCTGATCGGGGAGCTGTCGGAGCGGACCGGAGTGAGCCGTCGGCTGCTGCGCTACTACGAGGAGCAGGGGCTGCTGGACTCCGCGCGCGCGGCCAACGGGTACCGGACCTACGACCCGGACGCGGTGCGCACGGTGCGCGCCGTCCGCGCCCTGCTCGCCATGGGGCTGAGCACGGAGACCATCGCCTCGGTGCTGCCGTGCGTGCGCGACCCCGAGGCCGACCCCGTCGAGCTGGAGCTGTGCCCCGACCTGGTGGCCACCATCCGGGCGGAGGTCGCCGCCCTGGACGCCCGCATCGAGGAGCTGTCCGGACGGCGCGGCGCCCTCAGCGCCCAGCTGGCCGGCTGCTGAGGGCCGACCGGCGAACGTGCGCCGCCCCGCACCGGGCCTCGTGAGGCCGGTACGGGGCGGGCGGGGAGCCGGTGCGGCACCAGGGTTCCGGGAGGAGTGCGCGCACCGGGCGCGGTCCGTGGGCCGGGAGTGAGCCGGACCGCGCGGGGTCGGTCGGTCAGCCGCGGGTCCCCACCGGGGAGCGGTCCCCGTCCGCGCCCCCGTCGGAGGGCCGGGTGCCGGAGCCGTCGGCCTCCGCGGCCTCGGCGGTGTCCTCGGCGCTCCCGTCCCCGGACTCCTCGCCGGACCGGTCCTCCTCCTTGTCGGAGGACCTGTCGTCGAAGCTCATGAGGGCGTCCATGTCGATGGAGTTCGGGTTGTCGAGCACGTGCTTCAGCCGGTCGCGGTCCAGGCCGCCGGTCCAGCGGGCGATGACCAGGGTGCCCACCGCGTTGCCGATGAGGTTGGTCAGGGCGCGGGCCTCGGACATGAACCGGTCGATGCCGACGATGAGCGCGATCCCGGCCAGCGGGATGACGTCGCCGAACGCGGCCAGCGAGGCGGCCAGGGTCACCAGTCCGGCGCCGCTGACGCCCGCGGCGCCCTTGCTGGACAGCAGCATGAAGAGCAGCAGGCCGACCTGGGTCCAGACCGACACGTCCGAGCCGGTGGCCTGGGCGATGAAGATCGCGCCCATGGTCATGTAGATCGCGGTGCCGTCCAGGTTGAACGAGTACCCGGTCGGGATGGTCAGGCCCACCACGGACTTCTTGGCGCCCGCGGCCTCCAGCTTGGTCATCATGCGCGGCAGCACGGACTCGCTGGAGGAGGTGCCCAGGACGATCAGGAGCTCGTCGCGGATCAGGCGCAGCAGCTTGAACAGGCCGAACCCGGCCATCCGGCTGACGATGCCCAGGACCACGATGATGAACAGCACGCAGGTGACGTAGAAGCTGAGCATGAAGTAGGCGAGGCTGCTCAGCACCTGGCCGCCGTACTCGCCGATGGTGAAGGCCATGCCGCCGAAGGCGCCGATGGGGGCGGCGTACATGACGATCTTGATGACGCCGAACATGACGTGCGACATCGTGTCGAGGGCGCGGACGGCGGCCTGGCCGCGCTTGCCGAGCATGGTCAGCGCGCAGGCGACCAGGATGGCCAGGACCAGCACCTGGATGAGCTGGCCGTCGACGAACGCCGAGAAGAACGAATCGGGGATGGTGTGGAGGACGAAGCCGGAGAAGCCCTCGCCGCTCTCCTCCGCCTTGGCGATGGTGTCGGCCGCGTCGGCCTCGTCGAACGACATGTTCAGGCCGACGCCGGGCCGCATGATGTTCACGGTGACCAGGCCGATGGCCAGGGCGATCACGGTCAGCGCGGTGAAGTAGACCAGGGTCCGCAGGGCCAGGCCGCCCGCCTTGGCGAGGTTGCCCAGACTGGCGATGCCGACGACGACGGTACAGAAGATGGTCGGGGCGATGACGACCTTGACGAGCTTGATGAACAGGTCGGCGAGCCACCGCATCTCGGCGGCCCAGGTCGGGAAGAGCAGACCGACGGCGATGCCGAGTGCGATACCGACGAGCACCCAGAAGTACAGGTGGCGGTAGATGGGCTTCTTGGCGGGGGCGGGGCCGGAGGCGGCACCCTTCCCCGCGGTGGCGGCACGTCCGAAGGTCGGCATGGCCCCCTCCTCTGAAAGTTCTTGTGAAAGTTCTTGTGCGGCTGGTCACAGGAACTTTCACCGAGAGGCGGGCGGCAGTCGAACTTCAAACGGAAACTTAAGATTTACCTGACATTTGCTCACACACCGTGCCCGCTTACTCCGCTCTTATCCACACATCGTGACCAGGGGGCGGAGTTCGTCACGGACCGTGAGATCGGCCGCCGGCGACGCGCCGCCACGGGCCGCCGAACAGGGCCGGAACGGCGGCGACCGCCCACCGCCGCCCCGGCTCCCCGCCCCGCCGTGCCGGGCTACCGCCAGGCGTCCGCCGCCTTGCGGGCGTAGTCGGCGAACGGTGTGGCGGGGCGGCCCAGGGCGCGCTCCACCCCGTCGGCGGGTTCGGCGTTGCGGCCGTCCAGGATCTCCTCCAGCAGCCCCACCAGTCCGTGCGCCAGCTCCTCGGGGGCGCCCGCCGCCGCCATCGCCGCGACGAACTCCTCCGGCGGCACCTCCAGGAAGCGGACGTCCCTCCCGGAGACCTCGCCCACCACGCGCACCGCCTCGGCGAACGTGACCGCCTCCGGCCCGGTCAGCTCGTAGGTCGCACCCCCGTGCCCGTCCCCGGTCAGGGAGCGTGCGGCGACCAGCGCGACGTCGTCCAGGTCCACGAACGGCTCGGGGACGTCGGGCACCGGCAGCGGGAGGGCGCCCCCCAGCAGCGGGGGCAGGAAGAAGCTCTCCGAGAAGTCCTGGGCGAACACCGAGCAGCGCAGCACGGTCGTGCCGGGGAACGCCGCGCGGACCATGTCCTCGGCGTCCCGCGCCCCCTTCTCGCCCCGCCCGGACAGCAGCGCCATCCGGCGGACCCCGGCCCGTGCGGCGCGTTCGGCGAACGCCGCCACCGTTCCGGCGGCGCCGGGGAACGCCAGGTCGGGGTGGTAGCAGAGGTAGACGCCGGTGGCCCCGTCCAGGGCGGCGTCCCAGGTGGAGGTGTCGTGCCAGTCGAAGCGCGGCTCCCCGGACCGGGAGGCGACCCGGGTCCGGACCCCGGCCTCGGAGAGGAGGGCGTGGACGCGGCGTCCGGTCATCCCGGTGCCGCCGGTGAGGAGGATGTGCTCGGTGCTCGTGTTCTCGTTCATGGTCCGAGTCCACCAGTCCGGAGCCGGACGGAACATGGTCCGGATACCGGAAGGCATAAGAGATCGTCTACCATAGGGTCGGGTCATGGATCCGCTCTCCCACCTCCTGGACGGACCCCGGGCCCGGGGCGCCTTCACCCTGCGCGTCGTCATGCGCCCCCCGTGGGGCATCCGGCTGCTGGACCGCTCCGCCCTCACCCTGGCCGTGGTCACCTCCGGGGACGTGTGGGTGGACGTCGGCGACGGCGGCGCCCGGGCCACGGCCGGGGACGTGCTCCTCGTGCGCGGGCCCGAGCCCTACACGCTCTCCGACCGGGGCGGGCGCGCCCCCACGATCACCGTCCACCCCGGGCAGCGCTGTGTGGCGGCCGACGGCCAGGAGGTGCACCTGAGCATGCTCCACGGCGTCGGGACGTGGGGGAACGACCCCGACGGGCCCGACACCCTGATCGTCGGCGCCTACGAGGACGACAGCGAGGTCGGCCGGCTGGCGCTGTCCGCGCTGCCCCGCCTGGCGGTGCTGCCGGGCGAGCGCGTCGACCCGGCCCTGGTGTCCCTGCTGTCCAGGGAGATCACCAGCGACCGCGTCGCCCAGTCCGGGCTCAACGACCGGCTGCTGGACTGCCTGCTGGTGATGGCCGTCCGCGCCTGGATCGAGGACGCGCCCGACCACGCCCCGAGCTGGCTCAACGCCCGCCACGACCCGGTGGTGGCCCGTGCCCTGGACCTCGTCCACGAACGCCCGGCGGACCCGTGGACCCTCGCGGGCCTGGCCCGCGCCTGCGCGGTCTCGCGCTCCACCCTGGCCGACCGCTTCCAGCGCGCCGTGGGCACCCCGCCTATGACCTACCTGCGCACGTGGCGCCTCACCCTCGCCGGCGACCTCCTCACGGCCCGCCCCGACCTCGGCCTGGAGGCCGTCGCCGCCCGTGTCGGCTACGGCAGCGCCTTCGCCTTCAGCGCCGCCTTCAAGCACCACACTGGACGCAGCCCCTCCCACTACCGCGCCCCGGCCCCCGCCCCCTGACCCGGCCCGCCCCGGTCGGGCGCGCGGCGGGCCCGCCGGGCTAGGTTGGTGTCCGGGCCCGCCGACCGGGCGGGTCGCACGACCCCATGGGGAGGCGCCTCCGTTGACCGACAGGACCCAGGCCTTCGACCGGCTCACCGACGACTACCGGCGCTTCCGCCCCGGCTATCCCGCGGACATCACCGAACGCCTCCGCGAGCATGTCCTGGCGGGAGGCGGTGAGCCCCGGCTCCTGCTCGACGTCGGCTCCGGAACCGGGATCTCCACCCGGACCCTGCGCCACCTGTTCGGCCCCGGGCCCCGCGTGGTCGGCGTCGAACCCGGGCGGGCCATGCGCGGTGCCGCCGCCGACGAGGCCGACGGCCTGGAGTACGCGGACGGCCGCGCCGAGGCGCTCCCCTTCCCGGACGGGTCGGCCTCCCTGGTCCTGGCGGCCCAGGCCGTGCACTGGTTCGACCGGCCCGTGTTCTACGCCGAGGCCGTCCGTGTCCTGGTCCCCGGCGGTACCGCCGCCGTCCTGCACAACGACCGCGACTGGGAGTCCAGCGACTTCGTCGACGCCTACGAGGGCCTGCTGGAGAAGTACGGCGACGACTACCGGCGCGACTACCGGGTGTTCGACACGGTGGGGGAGATGAACGCCGCGGACGGGCTGGCCGACGCGGTCGGGCACTCCACCGCCTGGACCCGGGAGCTCGACCTGGAGAAGCTGCTGGGCAACGCGCTGTCCTCCAGCAAGGTCGCCTCGGTCGTCCGCGCCCTGGGCGAGGACGCCACCCGCGCGGCCCTCACGGCCCTGGCCCGCGAGCACTTCCCGGACGGGCGGATCCGCATCCCCTACGTCACCCGCCTCTTCCTCGCCCGCCGCACCTGAGCCCCCGCCCGGCCCCGCACGGGACCTGCGCCGGGGGCGTCCGTTGAGGGTGGTGGAGGGCGACGGACAGGGAGGGGCTGCGCCGGGGGCGTCCGTTGAGGGTGGTGGAGGGCGACGGACAGGGAGGGGCTGCGCCGGGGGCGTCCGTTGAGGGTGGTGGAGGGCGACGGGCGGGCTTTGCCGGATGAAAAGGGCCCCCTGACATTGGCGGGAGCCGCCTCCGGGAAGGGTTCCGCCGATCGGGCCCGACACCCGGGCCCGGCGACGACGGGAGAACGCACACCCATGTCACAGCTCATCGTCCTCGGCGTGGCCGACCGTGAAACCGCCGAGCGCGCCCTGGACATCGCCGCCGACCTCAACAAGCAGCAGCTGCTCCGGCTGGAGGACGCCGCCTACGCCTACAAGGACGACAAGGGGCGCCCCCGCATCCAGCAGACCGTGAGCACCACCGGTATGGGCGCGGCCGGCGGCGCCCTGTGGGGCACCCTCATCGGCCTGATCTTCCTCAACCCGCTGCTCGGCCTGGCCGTCGGCGCGGCCACCGGCGCCGTCGCGGGCAAGCTCACCGACATCGGCATCGACGACGACATGATCAAGCAGATCGGCACCCACCTGGAGGACGGCCGCGCCGCCGTCTTCCTGCTCGCCGACATCACCACCGCCGACCGCGTCATCGACGCGGTCAAGCCGCTCCGGCCCACGGTCATCCAGACCAACCTGTCCAAGGACGACGAGCACGAGCTCGTCGAGGCCCTGCGGGCCTGACCCGCGGCCCCCGGGGACCCGCCGCATGAGCGGCGGGTCCCCGCGCGTTCCGGGTCCACCGGGGGTGCTCCGGCGCGGGTCAGGAGGGGCGCGAGCGCAGGCGGCGCAGCATCCGGGCGTCGCCGAACCCGACGGCGCGCGCCGCGGCCTCCACGGTCTCGCCCGCGCCGATCAGGTGCTCGGCGTGCTCCAGGCGCAGCCCCTGCTGGTAGCGCAGCGGCGTGAGCCCGGTCGTCGCCGTGAACAGCCGGGTCAGCGTCCGCTCGCTCACCCGCGCCGTCGCCGCCAGCTCCGCCAGCGGCAGCGGTTCGCGGAACCGGGCGTCGATGACGTCCTGCACCCGGTGCACCGCGTCCACCAGGTGCCCCCGGTGCCTCAGCATCACCCCTGCCTGCGGTTCGTCCCCGTTGCGGCGGGCGTAGACCACCATCTCCCGGGCGATCGCCGCGGCCGCAGACGGCCCGTGCCGCACGGTGACCAGGTGCAGGGCCAGGTCGATGCCGCTGGCGATGCCCGCCGAGGTGAGCACGCCGCCGTCGGGCACGTACAGCACGTCGGGCACCACCCGGGCGCGCGGGAACCGGCGGGCCAGCAGGTCCTGGAGGCCGTGGTGGGTGGTGCAGCGCCGCCCGTCCAGCAGCCCGGCCTCGCCCAGGGCGAAGGCGCCCGAGCACACGCTCGCCACCGTCCCGCCCGCGGCGCGGTGGGCGGACAGCGCGCCGGCCTGCCCGTCGGTCAGCACCCGGTGCGGGACCCGGCCGCCCGCCCGCCACCCCGGGACCACCACCAGGCCGTCGGGGGAGGGCGGCGGGACGTCGGTGCCCACCCGCAGGGCCGGGCCCTGCGCGGTGGCCACCTCCTCGTGCGCCGCGCTGTAGCGCACCTCGTACCCCAGGCCCAGGTCGGCCGCGGTGGAGAACACCTGCGCCGGACCGGCCAGGTCCAACAGGTGCACGCCGGAGACGAGGAGAAAGCTGACGAGGGTCACGATCCGGTCAGTCTACGCCGGTCACCTCGGCGACCGTGGAGATCCGCGCGAACCTTCCCGACAGCGCGTACACGGTGCGGGTGACGACGTCCCCGGTGCCCAGCGTCGCCGGGTCGGCGAGGATCTCCGCCAGCGGCCGCCCCGGCCGCGACCCGGGGGCCGGGATCGGCTCGGTGGCGGTGGCGTCCACCACGAAGGTGACGCCGTACCCCAGGTCGGAGGCGGCCCGGGCGGTGGTCTCGCAGCACTGCTCGGTGCGGATGCCGCAGACCGCCACCTCCGTCACCCCCCGCTCGTCGAGGACGCCCTGGAGGCCGGTGCCGCCGAACGCGCTGTGCACGGTCTTGTACAGCACCGGCTCGCCCTCCCGGGGGTCGAGCCCGTCCAGGGGCTCGACGAACCCGAGCGCGGGGTCGAAGGGGGTGCCGGTCCCCGGCTCGGTGTGCAGGACCCACACCACCAGGTCGCCGCGCCCCCGGGCGTGCGCCACGAGCCGGGCGGCGTCGTCGGCGACGTCGGGGTTGGAGGAGGCCCGCCAGGTCTCCCGCTGGAGGAAGGACTTCTGGGCGTCGACCACAAGGAGTGCTCTCGTCATGCGCCGATCCTCCCGCGCCGCCCCCGTGTCCGGACAGACACGATCGGGGCCGCCACCGGAACGATCCGGTCAGCCGAGGGGCTTCTTGAACCCCAGGTGCGAGGGCGCGTAGCCGAGGCGCTCGTAGAACCGGTGGGCGTCCTCGCGGGCCCGGTCCGAGGTGAGCTGCACCAGTGCCGCGCCCCGGCCGCGGGCCACCCGCTCCACCCACTCCATGAACGCGGACCCCAGGCCGGTGCCGCGTTCGCCGCCGTGCACCCGGACCGCCTCCACCTGGACCCGCAGCGCGCCCCGCCGGGACAGCCCGGGGACGAACGTCAGCTGGAGGGTGCCCACCACCCGGTCGCCCCGGCGCAGCACCGCCAGGAACTGGTTCGGGTCGGCGTCGATGTCCTCGAACGCCCGCCGGTACACCTCCGGGTCGTCCGGGGCCTCCCGGGAAGCGCCCAGCCGGTCGTCGGCGAGCAGCCGGACGATCGCCGGGACGTCCTCGAACCGGGCGCGGTCCACGAACACTCCCGGCACCAGTTCCTCCGTCGCGATGTCGCGTCCCATATGCACTCCTTCGTCCGGTTCCTCGAAGCGTCCCCACCCTGTCACAGGCCCGATGCCGGCCCCGGGACCGGACCCCGGCGGACGGTCCGCACCCGGCCGGGCGGCCGGAGGGGGTGCGGTCCGCACGGTGCGGTCGCCGCGGGCCTCGTTTACAGTCGATCCATGGACGCCGAGCGGTTGGCCGACCTGGCCCGCGCCACCGAGAACACCGACCCGCTGGTCGGGCTGGACGCCACCGTGCGCATGCGCCAGGAGATGGAACGGCTCGAAGCGGTCCTGGTGCGCCGGGCCCGCAACCAGGGGGCCACCTGGGAGCGGATCGCCGACGCCCTGGGGGTGTCCAAGCAGGCGGTCCACAAGAAGTACCGGGGCGGCCTCTTCGGCTGACGGCGGCCGGGCCCGTCAGGCCGGCCGCAGGACCGCCGCGGCGAACCGCTCCATCCGTTCGCCGGACCCCTCCCAGTCCCCGAACCACACCGCCACGGCGTCCGCGCCCTCCCGCTCCAGGGCGCGGTACAGGTCCACGGCCCCGTCGAACCCGGCCTCCCCGCCGTCCCACGCGATCCGGGTCTGCGCCCGCACCGGGCGTTCGGTGAGCTCCCGCAGGCGGTCGCGGCAGCGCGCGAACCCGGCGGCGTCCAGGCCCACCCCCTGCCAGGCGTCGCCCAGGGCCGCGGCCCGCGCCAGGGCGGGCTCGGAGGCGCCGCCCACCGTCACCGGCAGGGGCGACGCCGGGCGGGGCTCGAACACCCCCCGTTCGTAGGAGTGGAACCGGCCCCGGAAGGGGCCCGAGCCCTCGAACAGGTGCCGCAGCAGCCGCAGTGTCTCGTCGGTGCGGGCGCCGCGCGTGGCGAAGTCCGCGCCCACCGCGGCGAACTCCTCCCGGGACCAGCCGACCCCCACCCCCAGCACGAACCGCCCGCCGGACAGGGCGTGCAGCGTCGCCGCCTGCTTGGCCAGGGTGAACGGGTCGCGCATCGCCGCCACCAGCACCGACGTGCCCAGCCGTACCCGCTCGGTGCGGGCGGCCAGGTGGGCCAGCGTCACCAGGGGCTCGTACACGCCGCCGAAGGTGGCCCCGTAGGGGGCGGGCGGGAGCAGGTGGTCCGGCAGCCAGAGGGCGTCCGCGCCCAGCTCCTCGGCCCGCCGGGCGAGGTCGGCGAGGACCCGCGGCGGCATGTCCGGGGACTCGTCGGGCAGCACCACCTGGAAGCGGGTCGCGGATGTCGTGCCGGGGGCCTGTTCGCTCATGCGCCGACCGTAGACCGTGCCACCGGTGTGAAGGTCAAGCCCGGCCGCGGCGTGCCGTCAGCGGCCGCCGGGAAGGGTCACGGTGACGACCACGGCCCGGTGGTCGCTGCCGGTCACCTCCACCACCTCCAGGTCGGCCACCCCCATGCCCGGGTCCACCAGCACGTGGTCGATGGTCACCGGGGGCAGCGTCCGCCCCAGGACCGGCCAGGTCGGGCGGGTGCCCTCGCCCAGCTCGGCCGCCGCGTCCAGGTAGCCCGAGTCCAGGACGTCGCGCAGGGCCGCGTGGTCCAGGGTGGCGTTGAAGTCCCCGGCCAGGATCCGCCGCACGCCCTCCGGCGGGGGAGCGGTCAGCGCCGCCAGCTCCGTCTCCCAGGCCGCGACGTACTCCGCGTTCAGCGGGGGAGGCGTGTGCACCGACACCACCTCCACCGCCCCGCCGTACCGCGCGCCCGGGACCTCCATGGCGGCGACGGGCATGGCGAACCCGTCCGGCCCGTTCAGCGCGCCCGCGTCGGTGAGCGGCAGCGCCGCGTGCACGGTGCTCCCCTCCACCCCGGCACCGGAGTGGTCGACGGTGTACGGCAGCAGGTCGTCGAGCCCGGCGGCGGACAGGTCGGCCAGCACCTCCGGGGTGACCTCCTGGAGGGCCAGCACGTCCACCCCGTGCTCGCGGACCAGGCCGACGATCTCGTCGATCCGGGCCCCGCCGCCTAGGACGTTGAAGGTCGCCACCCGCAGTTCGGGCCCGCCCATGTCGGTCACCGCGAAGAACACGGCCGCGCGCGGCACGACCGCCGCCACGAGCACCGCGGCCGCCACGGACAGGACCGCCAGGGACACCCACCGGCGCAGCACCCCCGCGAGGGCGACGGCCAGGACGGCGGCCCCCGCGGCGTAGGGCGTGTAGGCCATGAGCGGCACCAGCGGGAACCCGCGTTCCAGGCCCAGCCCGCGCGCCAGCGCGAAGGCCGCGAACCCCGCCGCCACCAGACCGACCAGCACGGTCACGGGCCGCGACCCGCGCCGCACGCCCACCGGTGTCCGTTCCGCCATGCGTCCTCCTCCGCTCCGCCGTTGCCGGGGGGTGGGATCCCCGTACAGGGGGGGACGGTTGCGACCGGATGCGAACGCGGGGTTCACCAGGAGCGCCCCGCCGCGGACAGCAGCGACAGCACCCCCTCCAGGCAGGAGTTCTCCGGTATCCCCGGCCGCCGCACCAGGAACGCCGTGTTGATCGGCGGGTCCTCCGGCTCCAGCAGCGTCACCAGCCGCCCCGCGTCCAGCTCCCCCTGGCACAGGTAGCGCGGCAGCACGCTGACCCCGGCACCGCCCGCCACCGTGGCCATCACCGCCCGCAGGTCCGGCACGACCACCGCCGCCTTGCAGGTGAGCCGCACCCCGAACACGT
This sequence comes from Nocardiopsis sp. MT53, assembly GCF_019598965.1. Classification (NCBI taxonomy): domain Bacteria; kingdom Bacillati; phylum Actinomycetota; class Actinomycetes; order Streptosporangiales; family Nocardiopsidaceae; genus Nocardiopsis; species Nocardiopsis sp. MT53. The sequence goes on from NZ_CP080599.1 coordinate 3,687,162, forward strand.
GCCGCCAGTACCGGCGCAGGATCGGCAGGCTCTCGTCGTAGGCCACCAGGGGGACCTCGCACAGGGCCGGCGCCCCCTGCCGGGCGATCCGTCCCGGGCCGATGCGATCCGCCCACAGCGGCGCCCCCACCAGCACGAACTCCTCGTCCGCCAGCGGCTCGGCCACCAGTGAGCGCCCGCGCGGCCGTACCGTGGACACCACCAGGTCGTGCCGTCCCGCGCGCAGCTCCTCCAGCAGGTCGTCGGAGAGGCCGTGGCGCACCCGCAGCCGCAGCCCCTCCGACTCCACCAGCGGGGCCAGGGCGGGCAGCACCAGCACCTGGAGCGCCTCCGCCGGCCCGGCCAGCCGCAGCGGCCGGTGCGGGACCGCCGGACCGCCCCCGGCCACCAGCTCCAGAGCGTCCAGGGGCTCTGCGACCCGCGCCGCCAGTTCGTTGGCCTCCGCGGTCGGCGCGACACCCCGCGGCAGCCGCTCGAACAGGGAGTGCCCCAGCCGGCGCTCCAGGGTCCGTATCTGAGTGGTCACGGTCGGCTGTGACAGGCGCAACGCCTGTGCGGCCGCCGTGAAGGACCCCGACCGGTGCACGGCCAGGAACGTCCGCAGCTGCTGGAGATCCAGCGGGGCGGGACCGGTCTCGACGCGGGCGTCCCCGAGGACCGCCGCGGATCCATTGGAATACCTATGGCTCACTTCGGCGATTTTATTGGTCGGTCAATACGTGGAGGTACTAGCGTCGGCCACCGGGCCCACCGCCCACCGCGCGGGGCCCGTACCCGTTCCCACGGCAGTCCGTTCGAGAGGTGCCACCGTGTCCGTCACCAGCAGGGAAGTCCACCTGGTCGCCCGCCCGGTCGGGGAGCCCGTCCCCGGCGACTTCGCGCTCGTCGAGACCACCCTGCCCGACCCCGGTCCCGGGCAGGTCCTGATCCGCAACGAGTGGATCTCCGTCGACCCGTACATGCGCGGCCGGATGAACGACACCAAGTCCTACGTCGCCCCCTACCGCCTCGGCGAGGCCATGGAGGGCGGCGCGGTCGGCACGGTCATCGCCTCCGGTGACGACTCGGTTCCGGTCGGCACCACCGTGCTGCACTCGCTGGGTTGGCGCGACCACGCGCTGGCGCCCGCCGGGGCGGTCCGGGCCGTGGACGCCGGGGCCGCGCCCGCCCAGGCCTACCTCAACGCGCTGGGCATGATCGGCTTCACCGCCTACGTCGGCCTCACCGAGATCGCCCCCGTCCGCGAGGGGGACGTGGTGTTCGTCTCCGGCGCCGCCGGGGCGGTCGGCTCCCTCGCCGGGCAGATCGCCCGCCGCCTGGGCGCCGCCAAGGTCATCGGCTCGGCCGGGGGCCCGGAGAAGAAGCGCCGCCTGGTCGAGGAGTTCGGCTACGACGCCGCCATCGACTACCGCGAGGGCCGGCTGGAGGAGCAGCTCGCCCAGGCCGCCCCCGACGGGATCGACGTCTACTTCGACAACGTCGGCGGCGACCACCTGCGGGCGGCCATCGCCGCCGCGCGCGACCACGCCCGCTTCGCCCTGTGCGGGGCGATCTCCCAGTACAACGCCACCGAGCCGGTGCCCGGGCCGGACAACCTGTTCCTCGCCGTGGGCAAGCGGCTCACCCTGCGCGGCTTCATCGTCGGCGACCACGCCCGCCTCATGGGCGAGTACGCCCGCCGCGCCGCCGGGTGGCTGGCCGACGGCGACCTGCGCGCGGAGGAGACCGTGGTGGACGGCATCGAGAACGCCGTCACCGCCTTCCTGGACATGATGCGCGGCGCCAACACCGGCAAGATGCTGGTCCGGCTGGCCCCTTAGGGCGTGTTCGGCGGATCATTCCGGGTCGCGGCCGCCGGGCGGCCTCTCGCCGCGCCGCCTGTGCTCGGACGGCCTACCCCGGGCCGACCTCGCCAGGCGGCTTGCGAGAGATCGCCCGACGACCGCTCCCGGCACCCGGCGCAAGCGCCGGGCCACACGAAAGCATCCACCGAACACGCCCTAGTCTGCTCCCGCCCCCCGCGCCACACCTTCCTCATCCTCGTGACCCCGGAAAGGGACCCATGCAGTACGTCACCCTCAACAACGGCCTCCGCATGCCGCAGCTCGGATTCGGTGTCTGGCAGGTCCCCGACGACCAGGCCCAGGCCTCCGTCGAGACCGCCCTGGAAGTCGGCTACCGCAGCATCGACACCGCCCGCATCTACGACAACGAGGCGGGCACCGGCCGGGCCCTGGCCGCCTCCGGACTGCCCCGCGAGGAGCTGTTCGTCACCACCAAGCTGTGGAACGACGACCAGGGCGCGGACAAGGCCCTCAAGGCGTTCGACGCGAGCCTGGAGCGCCTGGGGCTGGACTACGTCGACCTGTACCTGATCCACTGGCCGGTCCCGGCCCAGGACGCCTACGTCGACACCTGGAAGGTGCTGGAGCGCATCGCCGCCGAGGGCCGCGCCAAGGCGGTCGGCGTGTCCAACTTCACCGAGAAGACCCTGGCCCGCCTGCTGGAGAACACCGACCTGGTGCCCGCGGTCAACCAGATCGAGCTGCACCCGTACTTCTCGCAGGAGGCCATGCGCGGGCTCAACGCCTCCCACGGCATCCTCACCGAGGCCTGGAGCCCGCTCGGCCAGGGCAAGGGCCTGCTGGAGGAGCCCGTGCTGGCGGAGATCGGGGCGAAGCACGGCAAGACCGCCGCCCAGGTCGTGCTGCGCTGGCACCTCCAGACCGGCAACATCGTGATCCCCAAGTCGGTGACCCCGTCCCGCATCGCGGAGAACTTCGACGTGTTCGATTTCGCACTGGAGGGTGACGACCTGGACAGGATCGGCGCCCTGGACCGCGACGGCCGCATCGGGCCGGACCCGGACGGGTTCAACGTCGTCTGACCCCGGCGTGCGGAGGGCGCTCCCGGCGGGCGGGGGCGCCCTCCGGCGTTCCCCGCGGCGGTGGCCGGTGCCGGTCACCCCCGGGCCGCGCCCTCCCCGCCGCCGCCCGTTCTTCCGGGAGGAACGGGTCGAAAGCGCTCGGGAGCGGACACATTCCGCGCATCGGAGAAGATCGCGGAACGCCTTCCCGCGGCCGCTCCCGCCCCCGAGGTGGCACGGGGCCGACGGGAGGCGTACAGTCCTCTTTTGGCGCGCCGGGCAGCAGACCGGCGAACAGCACTCTCCCTACGCGAAATCCCAGATCCATGACCGTCGTTCCTTCGCGCACCGCGCGTGTCTACCGCTCCGAGAGCGCCGAGCGTTCGGTACACGCCTGGTGCCACAAAGCCCTCAGCCGCTGGCCCGAACTCGGCCCCCTGCCCCCCGTGGACACCCGCATGGGCAGCACCCAGGCGTTCCGGTCCACCGGCGGCCCCGGGACGCCGGTCCTGATCCTGTCCGGCACCAACTTCAACGCCGCCACCACGGTGCCCGCGGCCCGCGCACTGTCCGCGGACCGCCCCGTGTACCTGGTGGACCTGCCCGGGCAGCCCGGCCTCAGCTGCGGCGAACGCGTCGGCAGGCCGGGGATCGAGGCGTACGGGGCCTGGTTCGACGAGCTCCTGCCGCAGATCACCGACCGGCCGGTCATCGTGCTCGGCCACTCCCGGGGCGCCGCCATCGCGCTGGCCTCCACCCCGTCGCCGCTGGTCGCCGGGCTGCTGCTGCTCAACCCGGCCGGGCTGACCGCGCCCGGGATGACCTCCGAGTCGATGCGGGCCACCCTGCCGTGGATGCTCCGCCCTACCGAGCAGAACAGCGGGCGCCTCGTCGAGTTCCTCAGCGGGCCGCAGACGCCCTGCGAGGAGCACCGCGAGGAGGCCGAGTGGCTCACCCTGCTCGCGCGCAGCTGCCGCACCGGGTCCACGCCCAGCCCGCTGTACGCGGAGCAGATCCGTGCCTGGTCCGACACGCCCGTCGCGGTCGCGACCGGGTCGCACGACCCGTTCTTCTCGCCGGCGCGCCTGCACGGGCCCGCCCGGCGCTTCCTGGACGCCGAGGTCCACACCATCGAGGGCGCCGGCCACCTGTCCCTGTACGAGAACCCCGAGCAGGTCTGCGGGCTGCTGCGCTCGCTCGACGGCGCCTGACGGCCCCGCACGCCGACCGCGGGCGGCCCCCGGGGGCGACCCCGGAACCGTCCGCGGCCGTGTCCCGGCCCGCATCGGAGGGCCGGAGCGGCAAGACTCTCCGTGAGGAAGCCATCACGGGGAGGCGCATATGCTCGACAGGGCGGCGAAAGCCCTCGGTCTCAGGACCGATCCGGTCATCTTCTTCGGCGCGGTCGCGGCGACGGTCCTGTTCGTGGTGTGCGCCATCGCCTTCACCGACACGGTGGACGCGGTCTTCGGCGCCGTGTCCGACTGGATCCTCACCCACCTGGGATGGTTCTACATCCTGGGGGTGACCACCTTCCTGGGCTTCCTCGTCTGGATCGCCCTGAGCAGGTACGGCCGCGTCCGGCTCGGCGGCGACGACAGCCGGCCCGACTACAGCGACCCCGTCTGGTTCTGCATGCTCTTCGCCGCCGGCATCGGCAGCATCCTCATGTTCTGGGGTGTGGCGGAGCCCATCAGCCACTTCGCCGAGCCGCCGCTGCGCGACGTGGAACCGGAGTCGGTGCAGGCGGCGAGCGAGGCCATGGGGTTCACCCTCTACCACTTCGGCCTGCACACCTGGACGATCTTCTGCCTGCCGGGGCTCGCCTTCGCCTACTTCGCGTACCGCAAGGGGCTGCCGTTCCGGGTGAGCTCGATCCTGTACCCGTTCCTGGGGAGGCGCACCTTCGGGCCCCTCGGGCGCTTCATCGACGCGTTCGCCGTCCTGGGCACGCTCTTCGGGGTCGCCGTCACCATCGGCCTGGGCACCATGCAGATCAACAGCGGACTGCACACGCTCTTCGGGGTCCCGGAGAACAGGGCCGTCCAGCTCGTCCTCATCGCGTCCGTGACGACCCTCGCGGTGATCTCCGTGGCCACCGGCCTGGACGTCGGCATCAAGTGGCTGTCCACCGCGAACATCGTGATGGCCGTGGGACTGCTCGTCTTCGTCTTCCTCGCCGGCGCCAGCCTGTACCTCGTCAAGGGGGTCATCGAGACCACCGGCGTGTACCTGTCGTGGCTGGTCCCGCTCTCCTTCTGGAACGACACCTTCGGCGACACGGGGTGGCAGGGGACGTGGACGGTCTTCTACTGGGCGTGGACGATCACCTGGTCGCCGTTCGTGGGGATCTTCGTCGCCCGCATCTCCCGGGGCCGGACCATCCGGGAGTTCGTCCTGGGGGTCCTGGCCGTGCCCACCGCCTTCAGCATCATCTGGTTCGGCGTCTTCGGCCTGTCGGCGTTCGACATCGAGATGAACCAGGGCGGGGAGCTGGTCCGCAACGTCGTGGTGGAGGAGGACATCCCCGGCGCGCTGTTCGCCTTCCTCGCCCACTACCCCCTGCCGACCCTCGTCTCCGCGGCGAGCATCCTCATCGTGGTCGTCTTCTTCACCACCTCCTCGGACTCCGCCTCGCTCGTGGTCGACATGCTGTGCGCGGGCGGGCCCGAGTCGCCCGTCCGCCAGCGGGTGTTCTGGGGCGTCACGGAGGGGGTGGTGGCCGCCACCGTGCTCACCGCGAGCGGGGTGGGCGGGCTGGAGGCCCTGCAGCAGACGATCATCGTCTTCGGGCTGCCGTTCTTCGTCCTCACGTTCTTCATGATGGTCGGCCTGGTGCGCAGCCTGCGCCGGGAGCCGGAGAGCGCCTTCCGCAGGCGCCCGCCGCACGGCGGGGAGCCCGGGGAGGAGAAGAGGGAGGCCGGAGCGGACGGGCCCTAGCCGTACGGGCGGGGCGCCGCCGGCTCACTCCGGCCAGAAGAAGTCGTCCAGGACCCGGTACAGCTCCAGCAGCCCCGGGTCGACCAGGTCGCGGCCGTAGGCGTCCAGGAAGGCCTCCGCGTCGCGCGGCCCGAACGACGGGTTGAGATCGCTCAGCATGCTGCCCGTCATGTCCGCCAGGTCCAGGTGGCGGTCGCCCACGCCCACCCGGCCCAGGTCGATGAGGGACCACCCGCCCTCCCCGTCCACCAGGACGTTGGGCAGGCAGTAGTCGCCGTGCAGCAGGACCGGCCCGGACACCGGGATCCGCTCCAGGCGGTCGGCCAGCGCGGCCAGCACCTCCGCCGCCCCCGACGCGCGCCGCCCGTTGCCCCCGGGGACCCGCGGGGTGTGGCCCTGCGCCCGCCAGCCGCGGTCCACGGCGCCCGACGCCACCCGCTCGCGCGCCTGCTCCAGCAGCACGTCCGGGCCCATCGGGAGCGGTAGCCCCGCCGCCGGGACGGCGTGCAGGTCGCGCAGCGCCCGGGCCAGCAGGGCGATCAGCTCCGCGCGGTCGTGCCTCGGCTCGTGGGCGCCCCGGCCGGGGAGGTGCTCCATGGTCAGCCAGTACGAGCCCCGCCACCGCCCGGAGTCCAACAGCCGGGGGACCGGCAGCCGCGTGCCGGCCAGCAGGCGCAGCCGCCGCTCGGTGCCGACCAGCTCGGCCACCAGGTCGCGGCGGCCCGCGTCCGCCGACTTGAACACCGCCGTCGGCCGCCCCGCGACGTACAGGCGGGCGACCCGGGCCCCGGACAGGCCCACGTCGATCTCCTCGACCCGGTCGGCGGCGACACCCGGCGGCAGTGACATGCCCGGCAGCCTAGCCGCACGCCCGGCCCCGCCCCACCGGTTTTCCCGCCGCCGGGCCCGTGCAGCGGGACGGCGGCATGTCCGGTGCCCCTGCCGGGCGGCCGATGCTGTTCCCACCGGTTCTCCGCGGCCGCCGGGTCCGTGCAGCGGCGTCCGCCACGGCCGCCGTCTGCGGGAGCCCGCTCCGCGCGGTGCGACCCCGGCGGGGCGGCGTGTCCGGTGCCGCGGCCGGATGGCCGGTGGCGATTCCGCCGGCTCTCCGCTTTCGCCGGGCCGCCCCGAGTGCGGCGCGGCTAGGGTGTGCGGCTCGGGCGGGGGTCCGCGCCGACGGCGGGCAGGATCACCTCGTCGACGACCTGGGCGAGGTGGTCGCGGTCGGGCGCCCGGCCGTGGTCGATCGAGTACTTGAGGACCATCGCCTCCCCGATGTCGGTGGTCACGTCGGTGACCCGGGCCGGGTCGATCCGGCCCTGCTCGGCGTAGTGCATCAGGACGGTGCGGGTGAACCGCCCGCCCCGGGGGCCGAACACCTCGTCGTCGAACCGCTCGTGCAGCACCGGGTCGCGCAGGGACTCGGCGATCACCGCGAACATCGCCTGTCCCAGGGGGGACGAGCTCAGCTCGGTCAGCATCGCCAGCGAGTCGATGAGGTCCCCGCGCAGGTCGTCGGCGCCCGGGGCGGGCCGCTCCTGCGGGAAGTGGCTGTACATCGCGTCCAGCAGGATGTCCGTGGGCAGGGACCAGCGCCGGTACAGGGAGGTCTTGGCGGTGCCCGCCCGGCGGGCGATCCCCTCCATGGACAGCCCGCCCACGCCGTTGTCCGCCGCCTCCAGGATCGCGGCCTCGTGGATGGCGCCGACGAGCTGCTCGCCGCGCCTGCGTGTACGCCGCGGGGAGGACTCCCCGTCCGATGGCGCGGCCGAATCCTCGTTCCGGTTGTCCACAGGGCTTCCCAACTAAGAAACGATGCCGTATCTTAAAAACGCGTACTGGCTACGTACCCGTATCTTAGCGTCCGACCTTCCCGGAGTGATCCCTATGCCCCCTCCTCGTACCTACGGCGTCCCGCTGACGGGACGGGCCGTGGCCCCCGACCTCGCCCGCGGCGTGATGCTGCTGATCATCGCCGTCGTGCACGCCCACATCCTGTGGCAGATGACCGCCGGGGGCCACTCCGCGGGAGTGGCCGACACCGTGACGACGATGGCGCTGATGCTGTTCGCCGAGGCGCGCGGCTACCCGATGTTCGCCGCCCTGTTCGGATACGGGCTGGCCTGGATCCACCTGCGGCGGACGGCCGAAGGTCGGCCCTGGCCACGCGTGCGCTCCCTGGTGCGCAGACGCGGCCGCTGGATGCTGCTCATCGGGGTGCTGCACACCGCGCTGCTCTTCTTCGGCGACATCATCGCCGTCTACGGTCTCATCGCGCTGTGCTTCGCGGGTCTGCTGCACGTCACCGACCGGAGGCTGCTCTCCCACGCGTTCGGCTGGATGGCGGGCGGTTCCCTGGTCTACGCGCTGGGCACCACCCTGCCCGAGGCCACCTCCGCCGACGCCAGCGTGTTCGGCCAGGACTACCTGGCGGACGTGGGGATGCGGCTGATGACCTGGCCGGTGATGACCCCGCTGCTGCTGTTGACCTCGGTGTTCCCGTTCGCGATCGGGGTGTGGGCCGCCCGGCGCCGGGTCATGGAGCGGCCGCAGGAGCACCTGGCGCTGCTGCGCCGGACCGCCGGGATCGGCATCCCGCTCGCCGTTCTGGGCGGGCTTCCCCAGGCGCTGGTGTCCGCCGGCCTGTGGGCGCCGTCGTCGACGGCGGTGGAGGGCCTGGGGGCCTGGCTGCACGTGCTCACGGGATACGCGGGCGGGTTCGGCTACGCGGCGCTCATCGCCCTGGTGGCGGTGCGGTTCGGCGAGCGGCAGGGGCCGGTGGTCCGCGCCCTGGTCGCCACCGGGCAGCGGTCGATGACCTGCTACCTGCTGCAGTCGGTGGCCTGGATGACGCTGTTCATGCCGTACACGCTGAACCTGGGCGCCGAGCTGTCCGCCACCGCCTCGGTCCTGGTGGGCGTCGCCGTCTGGGCGACGACCGTGGTCCTGGCGGACCTGATGCGGCGCACCGGGGTGCGGGGGCCGGCCGAGCGGTTCCTGCGGTGGCGGACCTACGGCCCGGAGCGCGAGCAGCCGGCCGGAGACCCCGGGGGTCACGGCGACCGACCATCCGCACAGCCGTCGGTGCGCTGAACCACCACCACCGCCTCCCGAGTCCGGGGTGAAGGCCGTGTCACCCTCCCGGAGCCCGGGTTCCGGGAGGGTGGGAGCATGGCGGGATGGGACGTTCTGACGACATCTTCCTCAAGGACACGGCGGCCCGGCTGGGCGGGCTGACCGGGGTGCGGGCGGTGGCCCTGGGCGGGTCGCGTGCGCAGGGGACGCACCGGGACGACAGCGACTGGGACCTGGCGGTCTACTACCGCGGGGAGTTCGACCCGCGGGAGCTGCGGGAGCTCGGCTGGCCCGGTGAGGTATCGGAGGTCGGCGGCTGGGGTGGGGGTGTGTTCAACGGCGGCGCGTGGCTGCGCATCGACGGCCGCCCGGTGGACGTGCACTACCGGGACCTGGACGTGGTGGAGCGGGAGGTCGAGCGGGCGCAGGCCGGCGACTTCGACGTGGAGCCCCTGCTGTTCCACCTGGCGGGCATCCCCACCTACCTGGTGGTCGCCGAGCTCGCCCTGGGCCGGACCCTCCTGGGCGAACTGCCCCGGCCGGACTACCCGCAGGCCCTGCGCCGGAACGCGCCGCCCCGCTGGCGCGGGGTCGCCGCGGCCACCCTCGGGTACGCCGAGCACAACCACGCCCCGCAGGGGCGGGTGAGCCAGACCGCGGGCCTCATCGCGCAGGCGGCCGCCCAGACGGCGCACGCGGTGCTGGCCGGGCGCGGCGAGTGGACGACCAACGACAAGGCCCTGCTGGCCAGGGCCGGGTTGGAGGAGATCGACCTGGTCATCGCCGGGATGACCGCCGACCCCCAGGACCTGGTGGCGGCCGTCGCCGAGGCCGGACGGGTCTTCGCCACGGCGTGAGCGAAGACCGCGGCGCGGCGTCCCAGGCGGTGCCACCTGGCGCCGACCGAGCTTTGAGCGTGCCTCTGCGTCGGCGTGGCCGAGCCCCGGCCGCGTCCGAGCGCGGCGTGGTCACCGGCGGACCCGGGACGTGTTCTCCCTGCCCCGCGACCGCCGGGCCTCGTCGGGCGACATCGCCGTGCTCGCCGTGGGGCGGTGCTGGTACCGCCGGGTCTGCCGGGCCTCGTCGGGCGACACCGCCGTGCTCGCCGTGCGGCGGTGCCGGTGCAGCCGACACCGCCGGGAACGGCACGACGTCCCGGGCGGTGTCGCCCGGGGAGGGGCGACCGGTCGGCCGACGCAGGGCGCCGGCCGATCGGAGGCCCCGGCGGCCGCGCCTACAGGGGCGCGTCCCACACCATGTCGACGACCCCGCTGATGGTGGCGTACCCCGCCCGGGCGAAGGCCGCGGCCATGGGGGTGTTCCCCAGGTCCGTGGCGGCCCGCGCGTACGTCTCGCCGCCCTCCTCGACCAGCACCCGGGTGCCCTCGGCCAGCAGGTCGTCGATGTACCCGTTGCCCCGGTACTCGGGCAGCACCGCGATGTACCCGATGATCGGGTGCTTGGCGTTGCGGGCGGGCAGCACGAACCCGACCGGTTCCCCGTCGGGCCCGGTGGCGATCCGCCACCAGGACCGCGGCGTGGAGTAGCGCCCGAACTCTTGGGCGAACTCGCCCGAGACGACCTCCTCGGGGGTCATGGTCAGCAGCTCGTGCCGGTGGTGGGCGTCCAGGCTGCCCTGCAGCGCCCGCTCCATCAGCTCCCGCATCTCCTGCTCGTCCCGGATGCCCCGGAAGCGCAGCCGGTCGCCGGGGCGCGGCGCGGAGTCCCCCAGGTCCCACTGGAAGCGGAGCCGCTCCACGAGCAGGGAGCCGCCGGTCTTCTCCACGGCGGCCATCCGCTCGGCCACGGCCCGCCGCTCGTGCGGGTCGGAGCGCCAGTCGGCGGACACGAACCGCAGGAACTCGGGCGGTACCGTCCCCGGCGGGACGGTGGCGGCCAGCGCCGTGCGCAGCAGGTGTTCGAGGACGGCCTCCCGGTCCAGGCCGGAGGCCTCGTCGTCGACGTCGAGGACGTCGGTCAGCAGGGGTTCGTCGCCCTGCTTCGCCGCCCAGAAGGACAGCCGGGCCACCGGGCGGTCGCCGGCCAGGGCCAGCCACATCCATGCGGCGCGGCGGCGGCCGTCGGCCAGGTCCTCGGCGAATTCGTCGTTCAACAGGTAGGGGAACCGGTTGAACAGAGACAGTTCTTCGGGTCCGGTGATCGGACGGACGGTCAGGTCGGATACTGCAACAGTCAAGGCGACACCTTCGTGTGTGCGCCCGACCGCCCGGAGGCGGGCCGCGTGAGCCCTATCGGTTCCCCCGGGAGGCCACGAGCGCGATGTGCACGGTGGACATGGCCCGGCCTCCTCTCGTTCTCGGACCCCGGTTCACCGTTCGTACCGGGGCGCGTAATTTCTACCGGTCGCGTGCCGGGGAGCGCAACCGTCTTTCACGCGGCCTCCGCCTCCTCGTCGGTCCGCGCGCCCCGCCGCGCGGTGACCGCCCAGGTCACCGTTCCGGCGACCAGCCCCCAGAACGCCGAGCCGATGCCCAGGAACGTGACCCCCGACGCCGTCGCAAGGAACGTCACCAGCGCGGCCTCCCGCGACCGCTCGTCCGACAGCGCCGACGACAGCGACCCCCCGATCGTGCCGAGCAGGCCGAGCCCGGCGATGGCCGCGATCAGCGCCGGGGGCAGCGCCACCAGCAGCGCCGCGACGGTCGCCCCGAACACGCCGACGACCAGGTAGAAGACGCCCGCCCACACCCCGGCGAGGAACCGCCGCTCCCGGTCGGGGTGGGCCTGGGGCCCCGTGCAGATCGCGGCGGTGATCGCCGCCAGGTTCATGCCGAAGCAGCCGAACGGCGCCAGCACCAGGTTGGTCGCCCCGGTCCACCCGATCAGCGGCGAGACCGGCACCCGGTAGCCGTCGTTGCGCAGCACCGCCACCCCGGGCAGGTTCTGCGACGCCATCGTCACCACGAACAGCGGCACCCCCACGCTCACCAGCACCTGCCAGGAGAACTCGGGGACGACCAGCACCGGGACCGCGAGCCGGGGGACCACCCCCGACAGGTCCAGCGTTCCGCCCAGGGCCGCCACGGCGCCCCCGGCGACCAGCGCGGCGGGCACCGCGTACCGAGGCGCCCAGCGGCGGGCCGCCAGGTACACCGCGAACATCGCGGCCACCACGGCGAGGTCGCCCTCCATGCTCGTGAACAGGCCGATCCCGAACTGCAGCAGCACCCCGGCCAGCAGTCCGGCGGCCAACGGCACGGGGATGCGGTCCATGACCTTCTCGAACCAGCCGGTCACCCCGCTCAGCGTGATCAGCGCGGCCGAGAACACGAACGCGCCGACCGCCTGCGCCAGCGTCACACCGTCCAGGCCCACCGCCAGCAGCGCGGCGCCGGGCGTGGACCAGGCGGTGACCACGGGCGCCCGGTAGCGCAGGGACAGGCCCACGCAGGTGACGGCCATGCCCACGCCCAGGGCGAGCATCCACGACGCGACCTGCCCGGAGTCGGCCCCGGCGGCCTCCGCGGCGGTGAACACGATGGCCGCGGAACTCGTCACCCCGACCAGCACGGCGACCAGCCCGGCGGTGACGGCGGGCAGGGGGGTGACGGAACCGGCGAACCGGAGCAGAGTCCTCATGGGGGTCCATCCTGGCGAGTCCGCTCCGACGCACCCGCGGCGGGGTGGCCCCATCACCGGATGACATGCCGCCGCCCGCGGAAAACCGGCTGGCCGCGGACGGTCCCGGATGTGAACATGCCTCCATGAGCACCTTCGACGACCTGGTGGCCGAGGCCGCCGACGCACCCGTGGCCGGGTGGGACTTCTCCTGGCTGGACGGCCGCGCCACAGAACAGCGCCCCTCCTGGGGCTACCACCGCCTGGTGGCCGAACGCATGGCGCGGGCGAGTGCCGCCCTGGACGTGCAGACCGGGGGAGGGGAGCTCCTGGCGGGTGTCCCGCGCAGGCCGCCGCTGACGGTCGCCACCGAAGGGTGGCCGCCCAACGTCGCCCGGGCCACCCGGCTGCTGCACCCCCTGGGCGCGGTGGTGGTCGCCGCGGCCGACACCGATCCCCTGCCGTTCGGGGACGACGCCTTCGACCTGGTGGTCTCCCGCCACCCGGTGGCCGCGAACTGGCCCGAGATCGCCCGGGTGCTCGCCCCGGGCGGCACCTACCTGTCCCAGGAGGTCGGCCCGGCGAGCGTGTTCGAGGTGGTGGAGTTCTTCCTCGGCCCCCAGCCGGAGGAGGTCCGGGCGAACCGCAGCCCCGACCACGCCGGCCGCGCCGCCGAGGCGGCGGGGCTGGAGGTGGTGGACCTGCGGTTGGAGGAGCTGCACACCGAGTTCTTCGACGTCGGCGCGGTGGTCTACTTCCTGCGCAAGGTCGTGTGGATGGTCCCGGACTTCACGGTGGAGAAGTACCTCGACCGGCTGCGCGCCATGCACGACCACATCGAACGCGAGGGCTCCTTCACCGCCACCACGACCCGCTTCCTCATCGAGGCCCGGGCCCCGCGGAACCCCTGACCGCGAGCCGTCCGCGCAGCCCCCGCCGCAGCCGTGCGGAGGCCCCGCGCAGGGCTCCGAGCGCCGCGACCCCGTCCGGGTCCACCCGGGGGTTCCCGGCCAGGGCGAGCGCGGCGCCGTAGGGCCGGGCACCCGCTGACAGGGATGCGGCGACGGCCCGCAGGACGGCGCCGAGCACCTCGCCGTCGGCCCCGGGGTGCTCGGCCAACAGGCGCAGCAACCGGTGGTGGTTCCACTCGTCCGACCGGGCGTGTGCCAGCAGCGCCAGTGCGTCCGCCGGTGTGCGCCGGTTCTCCGCGAGGGCCTGCCACACGAACGGATAGGGCGTGGCCGCCAGGCGGCGCAGCTCGGCGGGATCACGGGAGCCGCGCGCCGCCGCCAAGTGGTCGGAGGGGGAGGTGCCCGCGCGGGGCGGGCACCCGGGGACGGTCACGCCCCGGCCCCGTCACCCCTCGTCCTTCGCCGAGACGCGCTGGATCACCTCGAAGCCCCACAGCTCGCTGCCGGTCGCGGCGGGACCGCCGTGCCCGTGGCCATGGCCGTGCCCGTGCCCGGTGCGGCCCGCGTCGGCGGCGGCCTGGGCGTGCCCCTGACGGAACTCCCGGCTCTTCAGCCAGTTCTCGAAGTCCTCCTGGGACCGCCACCGGGTGTACACCAGGTACTTGTCGGTGCCCTCCACCGGGCGCAGCAGCTGGAACTCCTCGAACCCGGGCTGCCCCTCCACCAGGCCCGCGCGGTTCGCGAACCGTTCCTCCAGCGTGGCCCCGGCACCCTCCGGGACGGTCAGGACGTTGAACTTGACGACGCTCACGCGGCACCTCCACGGTTGTCGGCGATCTGTACGCCCAACCTACGGCCATCCGCCCCCGCCCCCGCGCCGCCCCCGCCGGTGTACGTTGGCCGACGCCCCTGCACCCCGGACCACCGAGGATCTCCATGGCCTTCCACCGCCCCGGCCGCGCCGGGGACCTGCCCCCGCTGCCCGACCTGTGGGCGCGCGCCGCCCTGCTGGCGGCCCTGTCCCCGGGCACCCGGTACACCGCGGACGAGGACGGTGTCATCCGCTTCGACGACCACGGCGGAAGCCGCTGGGAGCTGGTCCCGGTGGCGGGCGGCCGAGCCGTTCTCACGGGCACGGAACGCTCCTGCGACGAGCACCTCTACATGGGCGTGGACCCGCTGGACGGCGCCCCCGGCTGGCTGCCCTGGGCCTGGCTGGCCGACAACGAGGCCGAACGCCCGCCGGGCCTCGCCTACTGGTGGGACGGCGCCGTCTGGGACCGGGTCGCCTACGACGACCGGGTGGAGGACGACGGCCTGTCCCGCCTGCTCGGGGACCTGGCCGACGACGCGGCCGTCCGGGCGAGGATCGCGGCCGGGCTCGGGCTCCCCGCGGGCCCCGACCCGGAACCGGACGCCCTGGCCGCCGACCTGTCGGCCCGGGCCCGGACCGCTGGGATCACCGGGGATGTGGTCGAGCGCGCCCTGGCCCTGTACGCCCGTCGCCCCGGGTACCGCGGCGGGCTCGACGCCCCGACGGCCCTGTCCACGGCCGCCCGGCTCGGGCTGACCCCCGGGAGCACCCCTCCCGCCCTCCCCGCGGGTTCCGCGGCCCCGGTCCGGACGCGCCTGCTGGAGGACTACGAGGCGATGGTCTCCCTGCGGCTGGGCGACGACCTGCGCCGCCGCGCGGAGATCCCCGGCCGTCCGGTCCCCGGGCCCTCGCCCGCTCTGGACGCCCTGGTCGCCTGGACGCGCGCGAACGCGCCCGGCGGCACCGCCGTCCTCCTCCACGAGCGGATCGGCCGGAACTGGGGCTTCGCCGTGAGCGGCCCCGAGCCGCTGGCCCGGCGCTCGCCGCTCACCGAGCCCATGACCCTGCTCAACGCCCTCTACGAGGCGGAACTCCACCCCGAGCACGGCGGCTGGTGCTTCCTGCGCCTGGAGGTCGGCCCCGCCGGGGCCTGCGTGCTCCGGGCGTACGACCACTGGCCCTCCTGGTTCCCCGCCGACGGCCGCGGCTGGGAACCCGCGAGCGCGCAGGCGGCGGGGAGCACGTTCTTGCGGGACCTGGAGCGGCGCGCCCCGGCCTGGCGCCACCCCCTCGATGAGCGGCACCGGGGGAACGACCTGCCCGACGGCCTGGAGACCGCCCCGGGCGGGGCCTGGATCCCCCTGGCCCCCGGGGAGCGCGAGACGCTGGAGGCGCAGGTCGCCGCCGCCTTCGCGGAGGGGGCCGCGGGCGCCGGCGTCCGGGGGTTCGCGGTGCTGCTGGGCGGACGCGTCGGGGTGCACGCTGTGGCCGGGGGCGCCCGCCGCCTCACCGTTCCCGCCCGTGTCTCCGCGCCCCTGGCGCGACTGCGCCGCGGCATGTACGAGCCCGGGACAGGCACGTGGTTCCGTGCCGATGTCACCGTGGAGCCGGACGGGGCGTACACCTTCTCCTACGACCGCGACTCCGAGCCGGGCTTCGGGCGCAGGACCCACGACGGGCACTACGTCCTGGACTTCCGCTGCTTCCCCCGCGCCCCCGAGCACATCCCCGACTGGTGGCGGCGACGGCTCGGGTCCTGAGGGGACCGGTCACCGCCGGAGGGTCCGGCCCTCCGGCGGAGCGTACTGGTCGTGGTTCCGTCCTGTGGCGTTCTCGTGGTCGCCTGCCGCCTCGCGCCCTGCCTCGCAGCCGATTCTCCGGCGTCCCGCTTTCAACCCGCTTACCGTTCTCCGGAGAGGTCGCGCGGTCCCCCGGCGCGGCGGCACGGCGCGGCGCCCCGGACGGGCGCCCGGCTCACCGCAGGCCGTGCCTACGGGCGACCATGCCCAGGACCACCGAGCGCGGCATCAGCCGCCGCAGCGCGAACACCAGCGGCGCGTTGCTGCCCACCGCGTACAGCGGCCGCGGCCGGGCGTCCTCGATCGCCCGCAGGACGGTGCGGGACACCGTCTCCGCGGGGATGCCCGCCGCCTCGTTGGCGTTGAGCGCGGCCAGCATGGTGCGGTAGTCGCCGGTGTAGGGGGAGCCCTCGCGCAGGTACTGGGTGCGCCGCTCGCTGATGCCGGTGTTGATGGAACCGGGCTCCACGGTGGCCACCCCGATCCCGTACGGGGAGACCTCGCGGCGCAGCGCGTCCGCGAACCCCTTGATCGCGGCCTTGGACGCCACGTACGAGGACCGGTGCGCCAGCGGGAAGCTGGCCAGCATCGACCCGACCATGACCACCCGCCCGTACCGGCGCGCGCGCATCCCCGGCAGCAGCAGCTGGGTGAGCCGCACCGCACCGAACACGTTGAGGCGGAACAGCCGTTCCAGGGCGTCCATGGGCAGCTCCTCCAGCGGCCCGCTCTGGCTCTCGCCCGCGTTGTTGACCAGCACGTCCACGTCCCCGGCCGCCGCGGCGCAGGCCGCGATGGAGTCCGCGTCGGTCAGGTCCAGCGCCAGGTACTCCACCCCGGCCACGGGGTCGGCGACCGCCTCGGGCCTGCGGCTCGTCCCGTACACGCGGTACCCGCGCCGGACCAGGTCGGCGGCGACGGCACGGCCGATGCCGGAGGAGGCGCCGGTGACGAGCGCGGTCCGCCGGGTGGTGTTCTGCATTCGGGGGTCCTTCCGGGGGTGGGACGGGGAGGGTGCGCTCGCGCCGCGCTGGGGGAGATGATCGCACGGCCCCCTCCCGCGGGTCACGGCCGCCCGGTGTCCCAGCGGTGCGGGTCGAACATGGAGACCGGCACCGCGGTCGCACCGTCCCGCGCCAGGTCGGCCAGGGCCGTGCCCACGGCGGAGGCGAACTTGTACCCGTGCCCGGAGAACCCCCCGGCGACCACCAGGCCGGGCAGGTCGCGGTGGCGGCCGATGACGAAGTGCTCGTCGGAGGTCATCGTGTACATGCACGCCGCCATGCGCTCGGGCAGCGGCTCGACACCGCGCAGCCCGGCGGTGAGTTCGCCGAGGCGGCGGGCGTCGTCCGCGTCGGGGGCGCGCGGACCCGCGTCGGGGTCGACGGGCTCGCCCCACTGGGACCCGGGACGGTGCGGGGCGCCGGGGGCCTCGGCGTGCACGCCGATCTTCACGGTGCGCCCGTCCAGGCTCGGGAAGCCGTACCAGAGGGTGCCGTCGGGCTCGTCGCGGGCGAAGACCGGGCCCGCGGCGTGCGGCGGGGCGTCCCCGGTGAGCCGGAACCAGCCCAGCACCCGCCGCTCCACCCGGATACCGCCGCCGAGCCCGGCCAGGGAGGGCAGCAGGGTCGGCAGCCACGCCCCGGCGGTCACGACCACCCGCCGGGCGCGGATCTCGGTGTCGCCGGCGAACACGCGGGGGCGGTCGGGGTCGGGCTCGATCCGGGTGACGGCGGTGCCGGTCATCACGCGGGCCCCGTGGGCGCGGGCCAGCCGCACCGCGGCCAGGATCGCCGCCTCGGGGAGGACGGCTCCGCCCTCCTCCTCGAAGACGCCCTCCTCGCCGGGGCGCACCGCGTGCTGGGGGAAGCGTTCGGCCAGGCCGGCGCCGGACAGGTGCTCCACGGCGAGCCCGTGCCGGGCGGCCGCGGCCAGCGAGCCGGCCACCGCCGCGCTGTCGGGGGCGCCCAGCATGAGCGCCCCGGTGCGGTGGACGAGCCGCTCCCCGGAGGCCTCCTCCAGTTCGGCCCAGGCCCGCCAGGCGGCCCGCACGAACGGGACGTACTCCTCGCCCTCCAGGTAGGCGGTGCGGATGATGCGGGACTCGCCGTGGCTGGAGCCGCGGTCGTGGCCGGGGGCGAACCGCTCGACCCCGACGGCGTCGACCCCCTGCCGGGCCAGTCTCCACAGGGTCTGGGCACCCATCGCTCCCAGACCGACGACGACGGTGTCGGTCTCCACCGGGTTCGCCACGTTCGCCCCTTCCACCTCGGATGGCACCCATCATCCCAGGACCGGATGGAACGGACGCCCGCCCCGGCGAGGAGGCGGGCGTCCTGCGGAGCCGGGGAACGGTCTCCGGGGGTGAAAGGGGAAAGGGAAAGGAAGGGGTGCGATCGGGGGTTCGGGAGCGCTCCCAATCGTGCCGTGAGCGGGTTGGTGAAAGGACGGACAATGGCACGCCGCCGGGCCTTCCGCGCCGGTGCCCGGTGGGTTCCGGCGGCGTGCCAGAAAAGTAACCCGCCAATGGTGATATGTAAACACCATATGAACGACTTATTTCAGGAACGCCGTCCCGAATTCCCCGCCGCCGGCTCCGCGTCGGCCGCGCCCAGGGGCCGCCAGGCCACCGCCGCCAGCACGCCCACCGCGGCCGCCGCCACCCAGAACGGCGCCAGTAGTCCCAGCGTCTGGGCCAGCGCCCCGCCGAGCACCGCGCCCAGCGCCGCCCCGCCCAGGTCGGCCCACCGGTACACCCCGGCCGCCCGGCCCAGCAGGCCGTCGGGTGTGACCGACTGCCGTACGGTCACCGCGGCCGTCCCCCACACCACCGCGTGCACGCCGAACAGGGCCATGACCGCCCCGGCCGCCCACGGGCTCGCGACCAGGGCCAGCGCCGCGTAGGTCGCCGCCTCCAGTACCAACCCCCAGCGCAGCAGGAACGCGCGCCCCACCCGGGGCTCCCAGAACCCGTACACCCGCGAGCCCACCACCCCGCCGACGGCGCCGGCCGCGATGAACAGGCCGAACCCGGCCTCCGACAGCCCCAGGTGCTCGCGGGCGTACAGCACCCAGATCGAGAACGCGCCCACCCCGGTCAGGTTCATGACGAGGATGCAGCCGGTCAGCGTGCGCAGCACCGGGACGCCGCCGACGAACACCAGGCCCCCGAGCGTGTCCGCCCACAGGCCGCCGCCGTTGCGGCGTTCGGGTTCCGGGGTCCGCGGCCGCACCGACAGGCGCAGCACGACCAGCCCGGCCACGGCGTAGGCGAGGGCGTCGAACCCGAACGGCAGCGCCCACAGCACGGCGAACAGCGCCGCGCCCAGCGGCGGCCCCAGCAGTTGGTTGTTGAGCGAGAACGTCAGCGCCAGCCGGGCGTTGGCCCTGCCCAGCAGCTCCCTGGGGACCACCGAGGGGACCAGGGCACCGTAGGCGGTGTCGGCCAGGGTCTCGCCCACGCCGAGGGCGAACACCGCCGCGTACACCGTCCACAGGTGGGCCCCGCCGGTCAGCACGGCCAGGGCCAGCAGCGCGAGCACCGCGCCCCGGGCCAGGTCGGCGGCGACCAGCACCGACCGCCGGGGGAGCCGGTCGACCAGGGCGCCGGCGAAGGGGGAGAACAGCAGGTGCGGCGCGGTCTGCACGGCCGCGGCGCCCGCCACGGCCAGGGGGGAGGGCGCCACGGAGGCGACGAGCAGGGGGCCGGCGGCCAGCAGCGCGCCGTCGCCGAGGTTGGTCAGGGCCGACGCCCGCCACAGGAGGGTGAAGTCGCGGCCCAGGGGAGGGCGTCCGGCGCGCGTGCGGCGGAACGGGAACAACGATGACACGGGGACTCCCGAGACACGGAGGGAAGAGAACACGCATGTGCCTTCCGCCCGGCCGTGTCCGGGGACACCGGGCACCGCGGACCGCCGGCGCGCCCCGGGCGGGGGCGCCGGTGGCGGCCCCGGGGCCGTCAGCGGCGGGTCGGCTCCCCGGCCGCGGCGGTGCGGAGGGCTCGTCGTCCGGAGTGCTCGTTCATGCGGCCCCTTCCCGTCGGGATGTCGTCCCGGCACCTTAACCCCGGCCGGCACCCGGCGGCGAGGGAATTCCGGAGCGCTGTGTTTCGGGGCGGATCCGGTGGGTAACAATCGGCGTGGGAGCGCTCCCCGTCGTGTGGCCACCCGGCCGAGACCGACGGAGACGCAATGAACGAGAACACCGCAACGACCACCGCCCGCCCCCGCCTCCCCCTGGCGGCCCGGGCCCTGACGCTGGCGGCACTGCCCCTGCTCGCCCTCACCGCCACGGCCGCGCCCGCCTCCGCGCACGGTTCCGTGGTCGACCCCGCCTCCCGCAACTACGGCTGCTTCGAGCGCTGGGGCGACGACCACCTCAACCCCGGCATGGCGCAGGAAGACCCCATGTGCTGGCAGGCGTGGCAGGACAACCCCAACGCCATGTGGAACTGGAACGGGCTGTACCGCGACAACGTCGGCGGAGACCACCGCGGCCAGGTGCCCGACGGCACCCTGTGCAGCGGCGGCAACACCGAGGGCGGCCGCTACGACTCCCTCGACACGCCCGGCGCCTGGAAGACCACCCCGGTGGAGGACGACTTCACCATCCACCTGTACGACCAGGCGTCGCACGGGGCGGACTACTTCCAGGTGTACGTCACCCGCCAGGGCTTCGACCCGACCACGCAGGCCCCCGGCTGGGACGACCTGGAACTGGTCGAGCAGACCGGCCAGTACCCGCCCGGCAACGACTACCTGATCGACGTCAGCACCTCGGGGTACACCGGCCACCACATCGTCTACACGATTTGGAAGGCCTCCCACCAGGACCAGGTGTACTACCTGTGCAGTGACGTGGACTTCGGCTGATCCCCTCCGCCGGAGCGCCCTCTCGGGCGGGCGGCCCGCCGGGTCCCGGAACACCCGGCGGGCCGCCGTCAGGCGCCCAGGTGGCGCAGGATCGCCAGCACACGGCGGTTGTAGCCCGGCGTCGCGGCCAGCCCGAACTTCTCGAAGATCGCGTTGGCGTGCTTCTCCACCGCGCTCACCGAGACGAACAGCCGCTCGGCGATCGCCGGGTTGGTGTGCCCCTGCGCCATCAGCTCCAGCACCGAGCGCTCCCGCTCGGTCAGCCCGCCCCCCTCGCCGCCGGCCAGCAGCTGCCGGACGACCTCGGGGTCGAAGGACGCCCCGCCCGCGCCCACCCGCTCCAGCGCGTCGAGGAAGCCGTCCACCTCCATCACCCGGTCCTTGAGCAGGTAGCCGACCCCGCCGGTGTTCTCTGTGAACAGCCGGGTCGCGTACCGCCGCTCCACGTACTGGGACAGCACCAGCACCCCGATCCCCGGGCGCTCCCGGCGCAGCCGCACCGCCGCCCGCAGGCCCTCGTCGGTGTGCGTCGGCGGCATGCGCACGTCGGCCACGACCACGTCGGGCTCCTCCTCGGCGACCGCCGCGAGCAGCGCCTCGGCGTCCCCGACGGAGGCGATCACCCGGTGGCCCTCGTCCTCCAGCAGCCGCACCAGGCCCTCGCGCAGCAGCGCGGAGTCCTCGGCCACGATCACCCGCACGGCAGCACCGCCGTCACGGTCGTCGGTCCGCCGACCGGGCTGTCCACGGCCAGGCTCCCGTCCAGCGCGCCCACCCGGCCCGCCAGGCCGGACAGTCCCGTCCCCGACGGGTCGGCCCCGCCCGCCCCGTCATCGCTCACCCGGACCACCAACGCGTTCCCCTCACTCTCGACGTGCACGTCCACCCGGGTCGCCCCGGCGTGCTTGACCGTGTTGGTGACCGCCTCGGCCACCACGAAGTAGGCCGCGGTCTCCACCGCCGGCGGGATCTCCGCCGGAACCCGGCAGGACACCCGGATCGGCAGCTCCGACCGGGCGGCCAGCCCGTCCAGGGCCGCGGCCAGCCCGGACTCGGCCAGCACCGCCGGGTACACCCGCCAGGCGACCTCCTTGAGGTCGCGGATCGCGTTGCCCATCTCCCGGTGGGCCTGCTCCACCAGTTCCCGGCCGCGCGCGGAGCCGGGGTCGCGCCGGGCCCGGCCCAGGGCCATGCCCACCAGGACCAGCCGCTGCTGGAGGCCGTCGTGCAGGTCGCGCTCGATCCGGCGGCGCTCCCGGTCCACGGCGGTGACCACCCCGGCCCGGGACGCGGTGAGCTCGGCGACCCGCTCCCGGAGCAGGTCCTGGCGGCTGGGGCCCAGCAGCCGGCGCGCGAGCCAGCGCTCGGTGCCCACCAGTCCCACGATCCCCTGCACGCTCAAGTACACCAGGGCCAGCCCGAACGGGACGACCGCCACCGGATTGCCGTCCAGCACCGCCAGGGGGGAGAGCGCCAGGTAGACCCCCGACGGCAGGAAGAACCCCAGCACCAGCCCGCCGAACAGCCCCACCGGGCAGCGCACCGCCAGGTACGCCGACACGCGCAGCGGCCCGGGCTCGCCCACGATCTCGATCCCGAACAGGGCGGCCAGGCGCCACCGTTCGGCCCGCTCCAACGGCCGCAGCAGCCGGTGCAGCCACCGCCGCCCGGGCCGGGCGGCGGCCAGCGGCAGCAGGACGAGCAGCGGCACCAGCGCCGCGGCCTCCACCACCGCGGACGCCGCGCCCAGGGCGGTGCCCGCCACGGCCCGCGCCCAGACGCGCGCCGACCGGTCCTCGCCGCCCATGGGTCCTCCTCCTCGTCGGTCCTCGCCCCGCGGATGTGCCCGGGCCCTCCCCGGCGCGGGCACCGGGCCGCAGGGGCGTCCGCGGGGCACGTCCTGGAGCATGCCCGGTGGATGCCTTCGAGCGTTTCGGCGCTTGCGCCGAATGCCGGGAGCGGCCGCGACCCGGAATGATCCGCGGAGCACGCCCTAGGACGGTAGCCGCCCCCGGGGCCGCACCGGTACTGCGGGACTCCGCAGTTCGGGCCGCGGGATCCCGTAGGGACCGGGCGGGATCCCCCATGGGAACGGGGGAGCGCGCGGCGTAGCGTTTGCGGAGCCCCGGCCGGGCCGCACCGCACCATCCGATCCGAAGACCCGATCCGAAGGGAGATCCGTGGACTCCGCATCCGTGCGCCGCGCGATCCTTTGGGCGGCCGGGACCCTCCTGTCCGTCTTCGCCATGCAGGCGGCCTGGGACATCGCCCTGCTCGCCTGGCTCTACCCCGTCCTGCTGCTCCGCTCCATCCGCTCGTTCGGCCCCCTCGCCGCGTTCGGCGTCGCCCTGGCCTCCACCGCCGTCTCCACGACGGTCTGGCTGGCCCTGGCCGACCTGCTGTCCCCGCCCTTCCTCCCGATCGCCCTCGTCCTGGCCCTGGTCCACGCCGTCCCCTACACCCTCGACCGGCTCCTGTACCTCCGTGTCGGCCGGTGGGCGAGCGCGGTCTTCCCGGCCGCCGTGGTCACGGTGGAGTTCGCGGTCGCCTCGGTCACGCCCTTCGGCACGATCCAGGGGGTCCTGGGCGCCACCCAGGCCGAGAACACGGCGCTGATCCAGGTGTCCTCACTGACCGGGGTGTACGGGGTGAGCCTCCTGATCGCGTGGACCGCCTCGGCCGCCGCCCTGCTGTGGGAGCGCGGAGCGGCCGACCGGTCCTCCCGGAACGCCGCGGTCGCCGCCGTCTCGGCGGTCGTCCTGGTCACCGCGCTGGGCGGGGCGCGCCTGGTGTTCTCCCCGCTCCCCGACGACACGGTGCGCGTCGCCGGGGTCAGCGCCTCCCAGGCCGCCTGGGAGGAGCTCCGGCCGACCTTCCACGAGTACGACTCCCTGGAGGCCTTGCTCGCCGCCGACCGCGCCGAGATGCGCGCACGCTTCGCCGCCGTCAACGACGACCTGCTCGCCGCCACCGGACGCGAGGCCGAGGCGGGCGCCGAGGTCGTGGTCTGGGCGGAGTCGGCGGCCTTCACCATGGAGTCCGACCGCGACCTGCTCGTGGAGGACATCGCCCGGGTCGCCCGCCGGCACGGCGTGTACGTGAACGCGGGGATGTCGGTCTACACCGAGGAGGCGCCGCACCTGCGCAACCAGATGGTCCTCGTCGACCCCGCCGGGACCGTGCTGTGGACCTATGACAAGAGCCACCCGATCCCGATCCTGGAGCCGTACGAGCCCGGCGACGGCCGGGTGCCCGTGGCGGACACGCCCGCTGGGCGGCTGGCCACGGTCATCTGCTACGACGGGGACTTCCCGGGCACGGTCCGGCAGGCGGGCGCGGCGGGGGCGGACATCCTGCTCGTGGGCGCCAACACCTGGGAGGGGATCAAGGAGATGCACGCGCGCAACGCGGTGTTCCGCGCGGTGGAGAACGGGGTGTCGCTGGTCCGCCAGGCGAGCCGGGGCCGGGCCAACGCGGTGGACCCGCTGGGGCGGACCCTGGCGACGGTGGACTACTACACCGCCGAACGGCAGCTCCTGGTGGCCCACGTCCCCCGGGAGGGGGTCCCCACGGTGTACGCGCGGGTGGGGGACGTCTTCGCGTGGCTGTGCGCGGCGGCCCTGCTCGCGCTGGCCGCGGCGGCGGTGCGCGCCCGGTACGGCCCGGGGCCCGTCCGGGCCGCGCGAGGCGGTCCGGAGCGTCCCGGACGGGGATAGCGGGACGCGCCC
This sequence comes from Nocardiopsis sp. MT53, assembly GCF_019598965.1. Classification (NCBI taxonomy): domain Bacteria; kingdom Bacillati; phylum Actinomycetota; class Actinomycetes; order Streptosporangiales; family Nocardiopsidaceae; genus Nocardiopsis; species Nocardiopsis sp. MT53. The sequence continues at coordinate 3,711,745 of NZ_CP080599.1, forward strand.
TGCCCGGCGGGGGTGCCGGGCAGGACGTCGTCAGCCGCCCTCGCCCATGAGGCGGTCGCGGGCGGCGTCGGTGACGGCGCCGCCCGGGTCCTCCACGAACCCGCCGACGGCACCGGCCTGGTCCTGGAAGCCCTGGACGGCCTCGCCCGCCTCGCCGAACGCGGCCTCGCCGTAGCCCTGGGCGGTCTCGGCGGCCCCGCCGAGGACCTCTTCGCCGTACCCCTGGGCGGCCTCGCCGTAGCCCTGCGCGGTCTCGGCGGCCCCGCCGAGGACCTCCTCGCCGTAGCCCTGAGCGGCCTCGCCGTACCCCTGGGCGGTCTCGGCGGCCCCGCCGAGGACCTCCTCGCCGTACCCCTGGGCCGCCTCCCCGTACCCCTGCGCGGTCTCGCCGTAGCCCTGCGCGGTCTCACCGAACCCCTGCGCGGCCTCGCCGTACCCCTGGACGGTGTCCGTGACCCCCTGGACGGCCTCCTCGGCCGCCCCGCCGAACATGCCCTTGAACCACTCCACGACACTGTCGAACATCGACACGCTCCTTCTCGGTTCTCTGACCCTTACCCGGGCGCCCTACCCCCGCACTGTAAGCCACGGGTAAGGGGCACGAGTGCCGTCTGGGCGAAGCGGCAGGCCCTGTGTCCCAAGGGATGGAGCACGCCGGTGATGGCGGTCACACGTGCCGTTCCCGCTCCGGGGGACCGCCGTCCAACGGCAGCGCCCGGGTGAGGGCGTACAGCCCGGCGGCCGCTCCGGGGTCGAAGGCGGGGCCGGACAGGTCCAACCGGGTGTTCCGGCGGAACGCGGAGACCGGTTCGGCCGGGGGCGCGTCCAGCAGCCGGGCCAGGTCCGCGGCCGCCGCCTCCGGGGATCTCGCCAGGACCCGGGCCAGCACCCGGGTGAGCAGCCGTTGCGGCGCGGGCAGCGGGTCGGCCATGCCGGTGCGCACGAACCCGGGGTTGTAGAGGACGTACCGGGTGCGCGCCCCCGGGTGGCGGGCGGGGAAGTCCGCCCCCAGCAGGTCGTTGCAGCGCGAACCCTGCATGGCCGCGCGCATCCCGGTGTACCCCCGGGTCAGCTGGAGGTCGTCCCAGTGCACGCGCCCCGGCAGTCCGCCGGGGCCGGCGATGTTGAGGATCACCGGCGCCTCCCCGCGTTCGAGCAGGTCGACCAGTCCGTGGCCGAGCACGGACCGGCTCAGGTAGGTCAGGGCGAAGGTGGCCTCCAGGCCGTCGGCGGTCTCCTCGCGGACGGGGCGGAACCGCTGCGCGCCGAAGACGAGCCCGTCGAGCCGGTCGGCGCGCTCGCGCACACCCGCCAGCGCCGCGTTCATCCCGGCGACGGTGCTCAGGTCGGCGCGCAGGAAGTCGACCCGGTCGCCCGCCCCCGCCTCCCGGGCCCGGTCGAGGAGCGCTCGCCCGCCCGCCTCCCCACTGGCCAGGGCCAGGACCCGGTCCCCGCGGCGGGCCAGCAGCAGGCCCAGGGCCCGGCCCATCCCGTTGGTCCCTCCGGTGATGGCGTACACCCGCATACCGTTTCCCCGTCCGATCAAGTCATCAGATGATGACAAAGGCTAGGCGGAGCCGGGTATTAAGTCAACGCTTGATGACTTATGCTGACACGCATGACCACACGACGGCGCCGCGACAAGGCGGCCACCCGCGCGGCCCTGCTCGACGCCGCGCGCCTGCGTTTCTCCCGACAGGGCTTCGACGGTGTCGGCGTCCGGGAGATCGCCGCGGACGCGGGCGTCGACGCCGCGCTGGTCTTCCGCTACTTCGGCTCCAAACGCGAGCTCTACGCGCAGGCGATGCGGCCCGAGGTCCCCGACGTGCCGCACGGGGGCCCGGACCGCCCGGCCGGGGAGATCGCCGCCGACCTGCTGCGCGAGGTGGTCCTGGCCGACCGCGGCCCCGCCGGCGAGCACCCCCTGGTGGCGATGCTCCGTTCCTCCGGCCGGGCCGACGTGCGCGAGCAGCTGCGCGTCCGGATCTGCGACGAGCACCTCGCCGGGTTCGCCGAACGGCTGCCGGGGGACGACGCCGCGCTGCGCGCCGAGATGCTCGGCGCCCTCCTGCTGGGGCTGGGGGTCATGCGCTCGGTCGTGGGGTCCCCGGCGCTGACCGGGGCCGGACCCGCGCGGATCGAGGAGCTGTTCTCGGCCATGGCCGCCCCGCTGACACGCGATCAGTGACCCGGCGGCGGCGGGGTGAAGGCCATGGTCAGCGCGACGGCCAGCAGGGCGGTCCCGGCGACCACCCCGTACACGGGCCCGTAGCCGGTCAGGGCGGACGCGGCGAGCACGGCGCCGGTCACCGCGATCAGCAGCGAGACGCCCAGCGACTCCGCCACCTGCAGCGCCGAGCTGTTGCCCCCCTGCTCCCCGACCGGCGACAGCGCGAGCACCAGCGAGCTCACCTGCGGGTAGGCCAGGCCCATGCCCGTCCCCATCAGCACGCAGCCGAGCACGGTCGCCCAGAGCGGCAGCACCCCGGTCACCAGGCCCAGCGCCGCCACCGGCCCGCACAGCGCCAGCAGCGCCGCCGTACGCAGCGAGGCGGGCGATCCGGCGGGGGCGTCCGAGCGCCCCTGGATCCAGGCGCCCAGCGCCCAGCCGAACGCCCCGATCGCCACCACCGCGCCCGACGCCACGGGGCTGAAGTCCAGCCGGTGCTGGAGGTACAGCGGCAGGTAGATGTCGGTGGCGGCGTTGGCCGCCCCGAGCACGCCCCGGAAGGCGACCAGCCGGGGGATGCCCGCCCGCGCCCGCAGCGTCCCCGCGGGCAGCAGGCGCGCGGCGGCGACCGCCGCGGCGGCCGCGCCCGCCGCCGTACCCACCACGAGCCAGGGCATCTGCTGCTGCCCGGCCAGGTGCAGGCCCAGCACCGAGACGGCCGCGACCACCGCCCACAGGCCCCGGCGGCCCACCGGGGATCCCGCGGTGTCCGGGCGCGGGGCCGAGCGGATCGCGTTCAGCAGCACCGCCAGCGAGAGCGCGGACCCGGCCAGCACCAGGGCGAACACCAGCCGCCAGTGCATCAGCTCCACCAGCGCGCCGGTGACCAGCGGCCCCACGATCGACGGCAGCAGCCAGGCCGCGGTCAGCAGCCCGAACATGCGCGGGCGCAGGTCCTCGGGGACGAACCGGGCGATGACCACGTACAGCACGACCGAGTCGATGCCGCCGCCCACGCCCTGGAGCAGGCGGCCGAGGACGAAGACCGGCATGCCGGGGGCGGCCGCGCACAGCGCGATGCCCACGAGGAACATCACCGCGCCGGCGACCAGCGGGCGGCGCACCCCGCGCAGGTCGGCCCAGCGGCCGCCGACGGTCATGCCGATGAGCCCGGTGGTGGCGGTCGCGGCGAACGCCAGCGAGTACCACTGCTCCGCGTGCAGGCTCCGCGCGACGACCGGCATCACGGTGGTGACGGCGAAGGCCTCGAAGGCGATGAAGGTCATCAGCCCGAACACCCCGGCCACCACGGGACGGTGGGGAGGCGCCCACAGCCGCGCCCGTCCGGGCGTCCCGGCCTCGGCGGTCACGCCGCCGCCCCGCGGTCCGCCGCGCTCGTCGTCTCCACGTTCCCCTCCTCGCCGGGCACGGTCGCGCCCGGGAGAATTCCACAACCTCAACCCGGGTCGAGGTCAAGCCGTCCGGGGCTCCCGCCGGCCCCGGGAACGCCGGCGGCGCCCCGCCGCGGAGCGGGGCGCCGCCGGGAGCGGCCCGGTCTCAGGCCAGGGCGTCCGCGATGCGGGGGACCAGGGTGTCCACCGCGTAGGGGATCGACAGCACCGAGTTGTAGGTGATGGCGCCGCGCTGCTCGATGGTGGCCACGACCACGGCGTCCTCGCGCACCACGTCCAGGTCGGCGAAGACCGGCGCGGCCTCGACCACGTCGTAGTCCTCGTCGTCGCTCAGGACCAGCAGCACGTCGCCGTCGAGCCACTCGACGTTCTCGGCGGGCACCTCCACGAAGAAGCTCTCGCCGGTGTCCCGCTCGGTGATCTCCTCGGGGATCCGGAAGCCCAGCGACACCAGGAACTGGCCGCGGGCGTCGCCGGGCAGGTACGCGCCGAACTTCCCGTCGTAGGGCAGCACGACCCCGCCGGTCATCTCCGCGAACTCCGGGTGCTCGGCGCGGACCTCCTCCAGCAGGGCGTCGGTCTCGGCGTTGAGCTGCTCGCCCTTCTCCGGGACGCCCATCGCGGCGGCGATGGACGCGGTGGCGTCCTCGCGCGGGACGGCGTAGGCCGCGGTCCCGGCGGGGCGCGCGAGCACGGGGGCGATCTGCGACAGGTTCTCGTAGGCGGCCTCGTCGAACCCGGAGGAGACACCGATGATGAGGTCGGGCTCCAGAGCGGCGATCTGCTCGAAGTTGGGCTCGGCCTCGGACTCCAGCAGGGTCGTCTCCGCGTCGCCCACCAGGTCGTCGGTCCAGGGCCCCAGCCCGTTCTCGAAGAACGGGTAGCCGGTGTGACCGACGGGGACCGCGCCCAGGGCCAGCACGGCGTCGGCGTCGGTGACGCCCAGGGTGACGATGCGCTCGGGCGCCTCGGTGACGGTGGTCTCGCCGAACTCGTGCTCGATGGTGACCGGGAAGGCGCCCGCCTCGGCGGCGACCCCGCCGCCGGAGCCGTCGGCGTCCTGGCCGTCGGAGGCGCCGTCCGCGGCGTTGCCGCAGGCGCTGAGCAGGGTCAGGGCGGCCAGGGCGGCGGCGGACGACAGGGCGCGCGCTCGGGCGCGCGGGTTACTGAGCAGGGGAGACACGGGACTCCGTTCACAAGCAGATAAGGCTCGCCTACCCTAAACCCTGGCCTCTCCCGGGTCCGCGCCGGGGGTGCGGCCGACGGGGCCGCCCGCCCGGAGCAGGGTGTCGCCCGCCGGCGTCCGGGTGTAGAACACCCGCCGCCCCACCCGCCACGACCGCACCAGCCCTGCCGCGCGCAGCACCGACAGGTGCTCCGAAACGGTGGCCGGACTCCACCCGTGCGCGCGGGCCAGCACCGTGGTCGTCGAGGGTTCGGCGAGCACCGTCAGCAGGCGCGCGCGGGTCCCGCCCAGCAGCCGGGCCAGGGCGTCCCCGGCCGGCGCCGGGGGCTCGGCCTCCCACAGCCGCCCCACCCCGTGCACGGGGTAGAACAGCGTCGGCTGCCAGGGCTCCTCGGTCTTGGCCACCGTCTCCGGCCACATGAACACGCTGGGCATCAGCACCAGGCCCCGGCCGTCCAGCGTGCGCTCGCCCTGGGCCGGGTCGGGCAGGTGCAGCACCCGCCCCCGCCACCGGGCGTCGGGGGCGACGGCGGCGATCACCTCCCGCAGCCCGCCCTCGGCGACGGTGCGGGCGCGCAGCGACACGTCGGCCTCCAGCAGCGCCCGGGCCCGCGGCCAGTGCGGCGCCACCAGCGCCTCCCACGCCCGGCGCACCGCCCGGACGATCCGCTCCAGGGTCGCCTCCGGATCGGCCAGCAGCGGCCCGGTCACCGACTCCGGCAGGGCCCGGCGCGGATCCAGCAGGCACTGCCGCAGCTCCACCGCCACCTGCTCGGGCGGGGTGGTGAGCAGCGCCTCCAGTTCGTCCTCCAGGTCCGCGGACGGCCCCGGCGGGGGAGGGGTCAGGAAGTCGGGCGTGTACCCGGGGCGCGGCGACAGCAGCGGCAGCGGGTCCAGGCCCAGGTCGGTGCCGTTGCGCTCGCGGATCGCCGCGGGCCACAGCCGGCGCAGCGTGCCCCGGTGCGGCTCGCCGAGCAGCCGCACCGCCGCGGTGGCCTCCCACAGCGGGGAGACCGCGAAGCGGCAGCGCAGCAGGTCGTCATGGCTGAACACCAGCCGTCCGGCCACCGGCGCCTCCCGTGCGCGTCGTCGTTTCGGTCACCGCCGAATCGTTTGAGGCTACCCCGGGCGGGTCCGAACCTGGGGGCATGACATCCCCGACCGAGCCGCGCGCCGCCGCGCGCACCGGATACCTGCGGGTCCTGGCCGTCCCCGAGTTCCGCGTCCTGTTCCTGGCCGAGGTGCTGGCGATCCTGGGCCAGGTCGCCGCGCAGATGACACTGTCCCTCACCGTGTACACGCGCACCGGCTCGCCGCTGCTGTCGGCGCTGGCCTTCGCCATGGGCTTCCTGCCCCACCTGCTGGGCGCGACCCTGCTGTCGGCGCTCACCGACCGGGTCCCCGCCCGCGGGCTCATGGTCCTGACCCAGGGGGCGACCGCTCTGCTCGTGGTCGGCATGGCGGTGCCGGGGACGCCCATCGCGGTGATGCTGCTGCTGATGTTCGTGATGGGCGCGATCGCCCCGCTCTACCAGGGGACCAAGGCGGCGACGGTGGCCGACGTGCTGCCCCCGGAGGGGTTCGCGCTGGGCCGGTCCCTGCTGCGGATGGCGGCGCAGCTCGCGCAGATCTGCGGGTTCGCGTTCGGCGGTGTGCTGTTCGCGGTGCTCTCGCCCACCCCGGCACTGCTCGCGGGCGCGGGGCTGCTGCTGGCGTCCTGCCTGCTGCTGCGCCTCGGGCTCCCCGCCTTCGGGCCCCGCCGCTCCCCGGAGGCCGCGCAGTCCTCCCCGGTGGCCGATTCGCTGCGCGGCGTCCGCGAGGTCCTGCGCTCCCCGCGCCTGCGCGTCCTGCTGGCCCTGACCTGGTTCCCGCCGGTGCTGGGCGTGGCCGCCGAGGCGCTGGCCGCGCCGCTGGCCGACGCCCTGGGTGGCGGGCCCGCCCTGGTCGCGATGCTGCTGTCGGCCACCCCGGTCGGCATGATCGCGGGCACCTTCCTGGCCGGGACCCTGCTGACCGACGCCCAGCGGGTGCGGGCCATCGTCCCGCTCGGGCTGCTGGCCTTCCTGCCGCTGCTCGGCCTGGGCCTGCACCCGGGTCCGGTGGCGCTGCTCGCCCTGCTCGTGCTGTCCGGGGCGGGGTACGGGTACGCGCTCGGTGTGGACCGGCTGCTGGTGGCGGCGGTCCCCGAGCAGGAGCGCGGCCAGGTCATGACGCTCGTGACCGCCGGGCTGATGATCTTCCAGGGGGCGGGGTTCGCACTGGCGGGGGCGCTCGCCGAGTTCCTGTCGCCGAACACGGTGGTGGTGCTCGCCGCCCTGGCCGGCATCGCCGTCGTCCTCGCCGCCGGGACCCGGGCGGGCCGCCCCTGACACCCGCGGGGCCGGACACGGGCCGGGGCCCGGTGCGCCGCACCGGGCCCCGTTCGCGTCGGCGGGCGGGGACGCGCTCCCTAGGGCACGTGCCGGGGGTTGCTCACGCCGCTCTCGCGGTGGGTCCGGTCCAGCGCGGTCGCGTAGTAGGTGCGGCCGCCGCCCTCGGTGGTGAACACCGCCCGGCCGTCGTCGCCGGCGGGCACGGTCCCGACCAGGGTGCGCACGCCGGGCACGGCGCAGTCGGGGTCGCGCCCGGGCTGCCCCTCCACCGCGTACACCGCGTAGTAGGCGGGGCGCTCGCCCCGGCCCGGGCGGATGGACAGCTCCACCCCGTCGCCCTGGGCCCCGCCGACCACCCGCGGCGCCTGCGGCGCCCGGCCGGGCAGGCCCTCGTGCAGGGGCACGAGCGCCGGGTGGCGGTAGTGCTCCTCGCGGACGAGCGCCATCGCCTCCGCCGCGTTGGTGTCCAGCGAGTTCGCGCTGAAGTACACGTCGCCCAGCACCCCCGGGTGGTCCCGGTTGAACTCCAGGTGCCGGGACAGCTCGCGTGGGTCCGACCAGGCGCCCGCGTTCCCGACCTTGTAGGCGGCCTGGCCCACGTAGAGGTGCACGTCGGTGCCCGCCACGACCTGCTCCCACCAGGGCACCAGCACCGCGTAGTCCGCGACCGGCAGGCCGATCTCCCAGTAGATCTGCGGGTTGATGTAGTCCACCCACCCCTCGCGGACCCACCGGCGGCTGTCGGCGAAGATGGCGTCGTAGGACTGGAGGCCGTTGGTGGCCGAGCCCTCCGGGTCGGTGGAGGCGTTGCGCCAGATGCCGAACGGGCTGATGCCGAACTTCACGTGCGGCTTGGCGGCGTGCACCGCCTCGTCCATCTCCCGCACCATGGTGTCGACGTTGTCGCGCCGCCAGTCGTCGATGTCGTCGTGGTCGCCGCCGTACTCGGCGAAGGTGTCGGCGTCGGGGATCTCCTGGCCGGACACCGGATAGGGGTAGAAGTAGTCGTCGAAGTGCACGCCGTCCATGTCGTAGTTCTCGACGGCGTGCATCATCGCCCCGATCACGAACTCCCGGACCTCCGGGATGCCGGGGTCGTAGTAGAGCCGCCCGCCGTAGGAGAAGGTCCAGTCGGGGTTGCGGCGGGCCGGGTGGTCGGCGCTCAGGCGGTCGGGGTCGTCGTGCATGGCCACCCGGTAGGGGTTGAACCAGCCGTGGAACTCCAGCCCCCGGGCGTGCGCCTCCGCGACGGCGAACTCCAGGGGGTCGTAGCCGGGGTTCCGGCCCTGGGTCCCGGTGAGCCACTGCGACCAGGGCTCGTGGGGGGAGGGCCAGAAGGCGTCGGCGGTGGGCCGGATCTGTACGAACACCGCGTTCAGGCCGTTGTCGACGGCGCGGTCGTACAGGGCGGTCAGCTCGGCCTGTTGCTGCTCGGGCGTGAGCCCGGTGCGGCTGGGCCAGTCGATGTTCTGCACCCCGGCGATCCACTCGGCGCGCATCTGCCGCTCGGGCGCGGCCCGGGGGTCGGCCCGGCACTCGGCGGATCCGGTGCCGGTCGCGGGCGCGGTCAGCGCGGCGGCGGGGAGCGCGGGCAGCAGGGCGGCGACCAGGGTCGCCGCCAGGAGCGCGCCGCATCGGGGGACGGGGGAGGTGGGTCGGGACGGGTGCGCCAACGTGGCTCCTTCCGGGGGCTCTCCTGCGGGTGGGGCCCGACGGATTCCGGGTCGTGTCCTGGCGACGACGGTACGCGACGATGACCCACCCAGTAGAAAACCTTCATGATTTTCCGGTGTGTCGCAAGAGACCTACGCGTTTTTGGTACGCGAGTGCCGAATGTTCCGTGTGCGCCCTTCGTGGCGCTCCGCCCGGTCCGCCACACTGGGGTGCATGAGCGACCCCCTGCGCGCCACTACTCTGAGCCGGGACGGCGCCGACCTGCACGTCCTCGACAGCGGGGGAGACGGGCCGCCGGTGCTCGTCCTGCACGGGCTGGCGGGGAGCGTCCGCGAGTTCGAGCCGACCGCCCGCGCCCTGGCGCCGGACTTCCGGGTGATCCTGGTCGACCAGCGCGGCCACGGCCGCAGCACCCGCCGTCCGGCCGACGTCTCGCGCTCGGCCTTCGTCGCCGACGCCGCCGCGGTCGCCGAACGGGTGGCCCGGGGGCCGGTGCGGCTGGTCGGCCAGTCCATGGGCGCGCACACCGCCCTGCTCACCGCCGCGGCCCGGCCCGACCTCGTCGAGCGGCTGGTGCTGCTGGAGGGCCACCCGGCGGGCGGCGAGGGCCCGGAGGGGGCGGCGCGGATCGGCGCCTTCTTCGCCTCCTGGCCGCTGCCGTTCCCCGACCGGGCGGCGGCCCGCGCCTTCCTCGGTTCGGACGTGCTCTCCCGGGCCTGGGCCGCCGACCTGGCCGAGGGGCCCGACGGGCTGCGCCCCCGGTTCGACGCCGACGTGATGGAGGCGGTCGTCGCCGCCGCCGACGAGCCCCGCTGGGCCGAGTGGGAGGGGGTGGCGGCCCCCACGCTCGCCGTCTTCGCCGACCTGGGCATCTTCTCCGACGCGCAGAAGGACGAGATGATCGCCCGGCGCCCCGCCACCGTCCGCGCCGACCTCGACACCGCCCACGACGCCCACCTGGAGGACCCCGGCGCCTGGTTCTCCCTCCTGCGCGGCTTCCTCTCCGCGCCCTGAGGGGCCCTCCCGGCGCCGGGGCCTGCGGGATGACGAGGCTCACAGGAGGGGAGTGCGCCCCGCGTTGCATGTGCATTCATCGTGATGCATACTTATTGCCATGTCCAAGGTACTCACCTCTCTGCCCGTCGGCGAACGTGTCGGCATCGCCTTCTCCGGGGGGCTCGACACCTCGGTGGCGGTCGCGTGGATGCGCGAGAAGGGCGCCGTCCCGTGCACCTACACCGCCGACATCGGCCAGTACGACGAACCCGACATCGCCTCGGTCCCCGGCCGCGCCCACGACTACGGCGCCGAGATCGCCCGGCTCGTCGACGGTCGTGAGGCCCTGGTGGAGGAGGGCCTGGCGGCGCTGGCCTGCGGTGCCTTCCACATCCGCTCCGGCGGCCGCGCCTACTTCAACACCACCCCCCTGGGGCGCGCCGTCACCGGCACCCTGCTGGTGCGCGCCATGCTCGAGGACGGCGTGCAGATCTGGGGCGACGGCTCCACCTACAAGGGCAACGACATCGAGCGGTTCTACCGCTACGGCCTGCTGGCCAACCCCGCCCTGCGCATCTACAAGCCCTGGCTGGACGCCGACTTCGTCAACGAGCTCGGCGGCCGCAAGGAGATGTCCGAGTGGCTCCAGGAGCGGGACCTCCCCTACCGCGACAGCACAGAGAAGGCCTACTCCACCGACGCCAACATCTGGGGCGCCACCCACGAGGCCAAGTCGCTGGAGCACCTGGACACCGGCATCGAGATCGTGGACCCGATCATGGGCGTCCGTTTCTGGGACCCCGCGGTGGAGATCGCCCCCGAGGACGTCACCGTCGGCTTCGAGCAGGGCCGCCCGGTCACCATCAACGGCAAGTCCTTCCCGTCGGCTGTGGACCTGGTCCTGGAGGCCAACGCCATCGGCGGCCGCCACGGCCTGGGCATGTCCGACCAGATCGAGAACCGCATCATCGAGGCCAAGAGCCGCGGCATCTACGAGGCGCCCGGCATGGCCCTGCTGCACGCCGCCTACGAGCGCCTGGTCAACGCGATCCACAACGAGGACACCCTCGCCGCGTACCACACCGAGGGCCGCCGCCTGGGCCGCCTCATGTACGAGGGCCGCTGGCTGGAGCCGCAGGCGCTCATGCTCCGCGAGTCGCTCCAGCGCTGGGTGGGCACCGCCGTCACCGGCGAGGTGACCCTGCGCCTGCGCCGCGGCGAGGACTACTCGATCCTCGACACCACCGGCCCGGCGTTCAGCTACCACCCGGACAAGCTGTCCATGGAGCGCACCGAGGACTCCGCGTTCGGCCCGACCGACCGGATCGGCCAGCTGACCATGCGCAACCTCGACATCGCCGACTCCCGCGCCAAGCTGGAGGAGTACGCCCGGCTCGGCATGGTCGGCACCGGCGAGGCCGCGGTCGTGGGCGCCGCCCAGGCCGCCTCCACCGGCCTCATCGGCGCGATGCCCGAGGGCGGCGCCGAGGCGATCGCCTCCCGCGGCCAGGCCCCCGAGGACGAGCTGCTCCTCGACCAGGCCGCCATGGAGTCCGGCACGGACTGACCCCCGCGGCGCGCGGCCCCCGGGCCGCGCGCCGCACCGGGCCCGGGGCTCAGTCCCGCTGGGCGGGGTGCTCCTGCACCAGGCGCATGGACACGTATTCCTTGATGCCGCTGAACCCGGCGTAGGGGGCCCTGCGCCGCCGGTACTCCCGGAACCCGAGCCGCCGGTAGAGCCCCAGCGCGGCCTCGTTGTTCCCGGCGATGTCCTCCAGCACGTACTCGTCGTATCCGGGCAGGGCGAGCAGGTGCAGCAGGACCGCCTTGGCCGCCCCCCGCCCCCGGTGCCGCAGTGACGAGGCCACGAACCCGATCTCGGCCTTGCCCTCCCGCGGTTCCCGCACGGCCCCCTGGAACTGGCTGCGGAACACCCGGTCGGCGATGGTCCCCCGGACCGCGCCCAGGTGCCGCCGCAGGGTCCTCGCGTCGGGTTCGACGCACTCCTCGTCGTCCACGGTGAGCGAGGCCAGTCCCGCCGGCTCGCCGTCGACCAGGGCTACGTAGAACCGCTCCGGCACCAACATGTGCGCGATGGCGTCGGCCAGGACCTCCGGGTCCTTCGAGAAGGCGGCCAGGTCCGGCCCGAACCCGTCCACGAACACCCGCGCGACCTCCCGCCGGCGCGTCTCGCCCAGCGCGTCGGCGCGCACCACCTCGATCATCCCGGCCCTCTCCGCCCCACCTGTCATCGGTGTCCGTCCTCTCATCGGTGTCCGTCCTCCTCGAGCAGCGGGGCCAGTACCACGGCGGCGCTCGGAACGGCGAACCCGTCGCCCACGGCGGAGCGCATCGTCACCAATCCGCCCAGGGTGGCGAAGAAGCAGGTCGCCAGCTCGTCCGCCGGGCCGCGGCGGAACCCGCCCTCCGCCCGGCCGCGCTCGATGAGCTCCACCGTCGCCCGGAGCAGCGCGGTGTTCCCCTCGACCAGGTCCCGGACCGCGGGCGGTGCCCCCTCCGGTCCGCCGTGTCCGGCGGTCCCGTGGGTGAACGCCTGGTTCATGAGCAGGTAGAAGTCCACGAACTCCGCGTCGCCGGCCAGGTCCCGCAGGAACCCCTCGCAGAAGGCGCGCAGCAGCTCCGCGGGGGAGCCGGGGCCGCGCAGCCGTGCGGCGGTGGCGTTCAGCCCGGCCGCGGCCTCTCCGACCAGGTCGCCGTACAGCTCCTCCTTGGTGGCGAAGTGCCGGTAGACCAGGCCGGTGCTCATGCCCGCCTCGGCCGCGATCCTCCGCATGTTCACCGTCGCGTACCCGTGGCGCGCGAAGAGGCGCATCGCCGTTCCCCGGATCCGCTCGCGTGTGGCGGCCCGCATGGCCTCGTTCTGCTCCGGACTGCGCGGCACGGCCCCTCGTCTCCCCGATTTTTCAATGAACAATTGTTCATTCTATTCGGGGCTCTCCAGAGCGCAAGGGCTCCCCCACCCGGGACCGGGACCCCCGGCCCGGGCGTACGCTGCGGACATGGACGCGCACGCCGACACCCTGGTCGCCAGGCCGAACGTGCCGGGCGTCGTCGAGGTCTTCCACACCCACATGCTCGGGCACGCCTACCCGATGCACACCCACGACACCTGGGCGCTGCTCATCATCGACTCCGGGCTGGTCCGCTACGACCTGGGACGGCACGAGCACGGCGCCCTGGAGCGCACCGTCACCCTGCTGCCCCCGCACGTCCCGCACAACGGCACCCCCGCCTCGGCGCAGGGGCTGCGCAAACGCGTCGTCTACCTGGAACCCGCCCGGATCGGCGCCGACCTGGTGGGCCGCTCCGTCGACCGCCCCGCCCTGGACGACGCGGTGCTGCGGCGGCGCATCCACGCCCTGCACCGGGCCCTGCTCGAACCCGGCGGGGAACTGGAGGCCGAGAGCCGCCTGGCGTTCGTCACCGAACGCCTGCGCGGCCACCTGCTGGGCGACCCCGAGCCCCCGCCGCCCGTCGACCGCTCGGCGCTGGCCGGGCGGCTGCGCGACCTGCTGGACTCCCGGGTGGTGGAGGGGGTCTCGCTCGACGAGGCCGCCGCCGTCCTGCACGCCCACCCCGCGCACCTGGTACGGGCCTTCGGCCGCAGGTTCGGCCTGCCCCCGCACCGCTACCTGGTGGGGCGCCGGGTGGACCTGGCCCGCCGCCTGATCCTCCAGGGGCGGAGCCCGGCCGCCGCTGCCGCCGCGGCCGGGTTCCACGACCAGGCGCACCTGCACCGGCACTTCACGCGCGTCCTGGGGCTGTCCCCGGGCCGCTTCGCCCGGGCGCTGCGCGCGGACCCGGTCAGCGGTGCATCCGGGCGCCCTTGACGACCTTGTCCACGGCGTTCCTCGGCCCGTACACCGCCATCCCGACCAGGTCCAGGGAGTCACGGGCGACCGCCCGCACCGCCGCCCGGTTGTCCCGGTCGTTGCCGGTGGCGAACAGGTCGGAGGTGAACACGGCGACGGCCAGGCCCCGGGACACGGCCCTCGCGTGGGCCCGGGTGAGGACCTCTTTCTCCCCCTCGAACACCAGCACCGGCTGGCGGAACATGGGGAGGTAAACGGTGCCGTCGCCGTCCTCGTAGGGCTCGCCGACCACGTCGGGCTCACGGGTCCCCAGTCCGCTGACCAGGAACGAGGTCACGTTCAGCCGCTGCCATACGGCGAGGTCCCCGCGCAGGAGTACGGCGATCTTGGTGTCGAAGCGCGCGGGCGCGCCGACGGCCTCGGCGCCGGCGTCCGCGGGTCGTCCGGTGTTCTGCATGACCCCCATGCTCGGGTCCGGCCCGCCCCCCGGTCTTGTACGTTCTTCACCTCTGCCGGCCCGGAGGTGGGGCGGGCCCCACCCCGGGGCCTCGCCCCGGCCCCCGTGACCGGACCCCGCCGGTCCGCTTGCATGGCGTACGGACACATCCGGCAGGGGAGAGGCGGAACGGCGTGCTGAGCCTTCGAGGACTGACCAGGACCTACCGGCGCGGGAGCGTCCCCGTGCCCGCCCTGCGCGGGGTCGACGCGGACTTCGGCCCCGGCGGGTTCACCGCGATCATGGGCCCTTCCGGCTCCGGAAAGAGCACCCTCCTGCACTGCGCCGCCGGGCTGGACCGCCCGGACGGGGGACAGGTGCTGCTCGGCGGCCGCGACCTCGCCCGGATGCCGGAACGCGACCTCACCCGGCTGCGCGCGGGGGCGTTCGGGTTCGTGTTCCAGGACTTCAACCTGCTCCCCTCCCTCACCGCCCGGGAGAACGTCGAGCTCACCGCACGCCTGTCCGGGCGGCCCCCGGACGCCTCCCGCCGCGACGCCCTCGCGGACCTGCTGGACCTGCGCGACCGCCTCGACCACCGGCCCGCGGAGCTGTCCGGCGGCCAGTGCCAGCGGGTGGCGCTGCTCCGCGCCCTGGTGCACCGGCCCGACGTGCTGTTCGCCGACGAGCCCACCGGGGCCCTGGACACCCGCTCCGGCGGCCGGGTCCTGGACGCCCTGCGGCACGCGGTCGACCACGACGGGCGCACCGTCGTCATGGTCACCCACGACCCGGCCGCGGCCGCCCGCGCCGACCGTGTGCTGTTCCTGCGGGACGGCCTCATCGCCGACACCCTCACCGCGCCGACCCCGGCGGCGGTCCTGGACCGGATGGGGGCGCGGTGATCCGCTTCGTGCTGCGCGGGCTGCGGGAGCGGTGGCGCACCCTCGCCCTATCGGTCCTCACCCTGGCGCTGGGCGCCGCGCTGACCACGGCGGCCCTGGTCCTCCAGGCCTCCGCCGAACACGCCGCGGGCACCGTATGGCTGCCCACCGCCGCCCCGGTCGTGGTGGCCGCCGAACCGGCGGACGACCGCCTGGCCGCCACGCCCTCGGCCGAACCCGCCCGCCTGTCCGGGGACGCGGTGGACACCCTGAGTGCTCTGCCGGGGGTGCGCGCGGCCGTCGCCCAGGCGCCCTTCGCCGCCTACGTCATCGCCGACGGCCCGGACGGCGCCGACGATGCGGGCGACGCGGACACCGCGGGAGGCCCGGGCGGGACCGTCCTGGGCGGACAGGCCGACCGGTCCCAGGGGTTCGCCTGGGACCCGGGACTGGAAACGGAGAGGGGGCGCGGCCCCGCCAGTGCGGGGGAGGCGGCGGTGGACGCCCGGACCGCCGCCGACGCCGGGATCGGCGTGGGCGACCGCGTGCGCGTCCTCACCGACGGCGGCGTCTCCGAGGCCACCGTCACCGGGGTGGTCGCGGGTCCGCCCGGCGGCCGCGCCGTGTTCTTCGCCGCCACGGCGGGCCCCGTCCCGGAGGAGCCGCGGGCCCCCACCGCGGTGGCCCTGTACCCGGACGACGGCGTGGACGCCGCCGCACTCGCCGCCGCCGTCACCGGACAGGTGCCCGGGGTGCGGGTGCTCACCGGGGCGGACCGGAGCACCGCGTTCACCGTCGACCGGACCGACCGCGAACTGTCCACCGGCATGGGCCGCTTCTTCGGCACCACCGCCGTCCTCACCCTGGCCGTCGCCGCGGTCGTCACCACCGGACTGCTCACCACGGCGATGCGCGCCCGCGGCCGGGAGTTCGCGCTGCTGCGCCTGGCCGGCGCCTCCCCGGGGGCCGTCCGCCGCATCGTGTGGGGGGAGGCGCTGGCCCTGGGCGCCGCGGCCGCCGTGCTCGCACCGCCCCTGGGGCTGCTCGGCGCCGCGGCCCTGACCCGGGCCTTCACCGCGACCGGGGTGCTGCCCGCCGGGTTCGAGACCGTGGTCGGCCCCGGGGCGGTCGCGGCCGGCCCTCTGGTGGCACTGGCCGCGTCCCTGGCGGCGGCGGTGCGCCCGGCCCGCGCCGCCGGGCGCACCGCCCCGATCGAGGCGGTGCGGGAGGCCGCCGCCGAGGACCCGGACCGGGTGCGCGGGCGTGTCGTCTGGGGCGCCCTGTCCCTGACCGCCGCCGCCGTGCTGCTCGGGCTCACCGCCGCCACCGCCGGGACCCGGGAGTCGGTACTGGCGGCGTCCGCGGCCGCGATCGCCCTGGTCCCGGCCGCCGCCCTCCTCGTCCCCGTCGGCCTGGCCCGGGCCCTGCGCCGCCTGCGGCCGCGCGCCGCGGTGCCCTTCCTCGTCGCACGCGAGGCCGCGGCGGCCCCGCGCCGGGTCACCGGTGTGCTGACCCCCCTACTGGTGACGACCCTGGTCGGACTACTGCTCCTCCTCCAGCCGCCCACCCTGGCCCAGGCCCGCGCCCACTCCTACGGGGACCGCCTGGCCGCCGACCTGGTGGTATCAGGGCCGGTCGGGGTCGGCCTGCCCGCGGGCACGGTCGGGGCGGCCGCCGCCGTCCCGGGGGTCGCCGCGGCGGGCGGGTTCCGCCAGACGGTCGTGATCGGCGAGCGCGTGTCGGCGCCCGCCCACATCGTCACCCCGGAGGCCGTCGGCGACCTCTACCGCCTCGACCCCGAACAGGGGTCGTGGGACCGCTTCGACGACGGCGGTGTCGCCCTGAGCGCCGGCCTGGCCGCCGCCGAGGGCTGGGAGGCCGGCGACACCGCCGAACTCCACGGCCCCGACGGGGAACCGGTCCGGGCCCGGGTCGACGTCGTGTACCGGGCCGGCCTGGACTTCCCCGACGTGCTGCTGCCCCGCGCGGCCCTGGCCGAGCGCATGGTCGACCCCCTGGAGAGCGCCGTCCACGTGCGCCTGGAACCCGGCGCAGACCCGGCCGGGACGGCCCGCCTGCTCCGCGAGGCGGTGGCCGACGTGCCCGGGGTCGAGGTCTCCGACCGCGCCGGCCACCTGGCCGACCTGGCGGCGCTCGCCGAGGAGGACGGCTGGATCACCTACCTGATGGTCGCCGTCGTGGCCGGGCTGGCCGGTGTCGGCGCGATCGCCACGCTGGCGGTGTCAGCCTCGGCCCGCGGCCGAGACTTCGCGCTGCTGCGCCTGGCCGGCGCCACCCGCGGCCGGGTGGCGGCGGTGGTCGCGGGCGAGGCGCTGGCGGTGTCGGCCGCGGCCCTGGCGGCGGGGACCGCGGTCGCCCTGGTCGGCCTGGCCGCCATGGCGCACGCGTTCACCGGCGGCTTCGCCCTCCCGGCCGTGCCCCCCGACCGCTACGCCGCCGTCGCCCTGCTGGTCCCGGCCGTGGGCCTGCTCGCGAGCCTGGTCCCCGCCCTGGCCGCCCTGCGCGCCCGTCCACTCCGGGCCGCCGCCTCCTGAGCGCCCGCCGGGGCGGGGCGCCTCTGCCAGAATGCGGGGCAGATGAACGAGCACACGGACTGCCCCCGGTGCGGCGGCGCACCCGCCCCCGACGGGCGCTGCTGGGAGTGCGGCGCCGACCTCTCCGACCTCCTCGGCCACAGCCGGGCCGGCGCCGGCGGCGCGGCCGGATACGGCGAACGCGGCCCCGGCCGCCGGACCAACGCCGACGCCCTGGCCCTGCTCGTCCCCGTGACCACGGGGCACCGGTGACGGCCGGGATGTACGAGGTCCTCGTCGAGGGCCCGGTGCCCCCGGAGCGGGCCCGCGCGTTGTGCGCCCGCCATCTGGGCGTGCCCGTGTACACCGGTGAGGAGCTGGCGGCCCTGCCCTCCCTCCCCGAGCGGTACGGGCTCCTCGAGGCCGCGCCGGACCCGGCCGCCGGGGGCACCCTGGTCTCCTGCTCCGTCACCCACGCCCGGCTGCCCGAATGGCGGTTCGCCGCCCGGGTCGCCCGCGGGACCGGATACCGCTGCCGGGTCCCCGACGACACCGCCAACCCCTTCCGGTGGCTGCTGGCCCGGCCCGACGGCCGGGTCCGTCCGGTCCACCTCACGGAGGAAGAGGACGGATCCGTCGCGTTCGGCGTCCACCACCTGTGCTGTTCCGCCTGCGCCCACTGCGCGGCCGAACCCCTCTGCCGCACCTCCCGCCACCCGCCCGACACCCTCCTGGTCGACCTCCCGGAGCGTTCCGGCGGCTGAGCGAAGGCACGGGACGGCGCCCCGGTCACCGGATCCGGCGGTACACCAGGTCGAAGTCCTTCTCCCAGCCGCCGTCCCCGTGCGCGATCTCCCAGGCACCGTCGATGACGTTCCCGTCCGCCGAGAAGGTGCCGGTGAACCGCTGCCGGAAGTCGAGCGGTGAGAAGTCCGCCTCCTCCCGCAGCAGGGTCCACACCCCGTCGGCGAACCCCATCGAGTACAGGCGCACCACGCCCCGGGAGTCGAAGTAGTGCTGCGTGTAGGTCCCCGCCGCCTTCCCCGGCGCGACGACCATGAGGCCGTCGGGCGCCTCGGGTATCGAGATCTCGCTGCGCTGGACCAGGAACCTCCCGTCCAGGTCCCACTCGAACCGGCTGCGCGCCACGACCTGCCCCCCGCCGGGACCGGCCCCGCCGGGGCGCCCGGCGGCGAAGCGGGGCTCCAGGTCCCACTCGCCGACGAAGACGTCCAGGCGCGCCAGCGCCTCCGGCCTGGTTCCTCCTGCTGTTCCCATACCGGTTCCCTTCCCTCTCCGCGGGTCCCCTCCCCCGGCGGCCGCCGCCCGCCGCGGTCCGTCACCCGTACCGACCACCGCCGGCGCCGGAACTCATCGGCCCCGTCCCTGCCTCCCCGGATTCTCCGGGGGTTCATGTGTCCTTCCGTGTAATCCGCGCCCCGGGGTCGGAGAATGCGTTTCCGGGGTCCCCTTCCGCCCTCCCGCCGCCGTGGGGGCGTCGGCCGCCCTCCGGCGTCCGCGCAGGCCGGAGCCGCTCCCGGCCGGACCGTGCCCGGCCAGGGTGGATCCATCACATCATTTGACTAGTTCCAGAAAAGGCGGCAGACTGGCGGCCATGCCAACCCCTTCGGATTTCGAGCGCATGCTGCGCGAGTCCGGCCTGCGGGTGACGAGCCCTCGGATGGCAGTGCTGTCCGCCGTGCACGACAACCCGCACGCCGACACGGAGTCGGTCATCGACCTCGTGCGCGGGAACCTCGGCACGGTGTCCGGCCAGGCCGTCTACGACGTGCTCAAGGCGTTGACCGGCGCCGGGCTGCTTCGGCGCATCCAGCCACAGGGCTCCGTGGCCCGTTACGAGACACGGGTCGGGGACAACCACCACCACGTCGTGTGCCGCTCCTGCGGTGCCATAGCCGACGTCGACTGCGCCGTCGGGCACGCACCGTGCCTGACCGCATCGTCCGACCACGGCTTCCGGGTCGACGAGGCCGAGGTCGTCTACTGGGGTGTCTGCCCCGACTGCGCCCGTACACGCGAGTCCTGAAACCAAGAGTTCACCTCTTCCCTGTTCCGGAAGGAAGACGATGTCCGAAAACAACGAGGTAGTCACCCCCACCGCCGAGACCGAGGCGTCCGGCGGCTGCCCCGTCGCGCACGGTCGCGCCCCGCACCCCACCCAGACCGGTGCCAACAGCACCTGGTGGCCCAACCGGCTCAACCTGAAGATCCTCGCCAAGAACCCGGCCGTGGCGAACCCCCTCGGTGAGGGCTTCGACTACGCCGAGGCGTTCAAGGCCCTGGACCTGGACGCCGTGAAGGCGGACATCGCCGAGGTCCTCACCACGTCCCAGGACTGGTGGCCCGCCGACTTCGGGCACTACGGCCCCCTCGTCATCCGCATGTCCTGGCACAGCGCGGGCACCTACCGCCTGTTCGACGGCCGCGGCGGCGGCAGCGCCGGCCAGCAGCGGTTCGCCCCCCTCAACAGCTGGCCCGACAACGCCAACCTGGACAAGGCCCGCCGCCTGCTGTGGCCGGTCAAGAAGAAGTACGGCCAGAACATCTCCTGGGCCGACCTCCTCATCCTCGCGGGCAACGTCGCGCTGGAGTCCATGGGCTTCGAGACCTTCGGCTTCGGCGGCGGCCGCGAGGACGTCTGGGAGGCCGACGAGGACGTCTACTGGGGCCCCGAGACCACCTGGCTCGACGACAAGCGCTACAGCGGCGACCGCGAGCTGGAGAAGCCGCTGGCCGCCGTCCAGATGGGCCTCATCTACGTCAACCCGGAGGGCCCCAACGGCAACCCGGACCCGATCGCCGCTGCCCGCGACATCCGCGACACCTTCGGCCGCATGGGCATGAACGACGAGGAGACCGTCGCCCTCATCGCCGGCGGCCACACCTTCGGCAAGACCCACGGCGCGGGCCCGGCCGACAACGTCGAGGCCGACCCCGAGGCCGCCGGCCTGGAGCAGCAGGGCCTGGGCTGGAAGAACAACTACGGCACCGGCAAGGGCGGCGACACCATCACGTCGGGCCTCGAGGTCACCTGGACCTCCACGCCCGCGCAGTGGAGCCACGGCTTCTTCAAGAACCTGTTCGAGTTCGAGTACGAGCTCACCCAGAGCCCGGCCGGCGCGCACCAGTGGGTCGCCAAGGACGCCGAGGAGATCATCCCCGACGCCCACGACCCGAACAAGAAGCACAAGCCGACCATGCTCACCACCGACCTGTCGCTGCGCTTCGACCCGATCTACGAGCCGATCTCGCGCCGCTTCTACGAGAACCCCGAGGAGTTCGCCGACGCGTTCGCCCGGGCCTGGTACAAGCTGACCCACCGCGACATGGGCCCGAAGTCCCGCTACCTCGGCGCCGAGGTCCCGGAGGAGACCCTGCTCTGGCAGGACCCGCTGCCCGCCCAGGAGGGCGAGGTCATCGGCGAGCCCGAGATCGCGGCCCTCAAGGCGGCCGTCGCCGAGTCCGGCCTGACCGTGTCCCAGCTGGTCAAGACCGCGTGGGCCTCGGCGTCCACCTACCGCGACAGCGACAAGCGCGGCGGTGCCAACGGCGCCCGCGTCCGCCTGGCCCCGCAGATCGACTGGGCGGTCAACAACCCGGTGGAGCTGCGCGAGGTGCTGAGCACCCTCGAGAGCATCGCCGACAAGTTCAACGCCTCCTCCGCGAAGAAGGTGTCGCTCGCCGACCTCATCGTCCTCGCCGGCGGCGTGGGCGTGGAGAAGGCGGCCCAGGCCGCCGGGCAGGACGTCGTCGTGCCGTTCACCCCGGGCCGCGTGGACGCGACCCTGGAGCAGACGGACGTCGAGTCCTTCTCCTACCTGCAGCCGGTCGCCGACGGCTTCCGCAACTACTACGGCGAGGGCAACCGCCTCCCCGCCGAGTACCTGCTGATCGACAAGGCGAACCTGCTGGGCCTGAGCGCCCCGGAGACCACCGTCCTGGTCGGCGGCCTGCGCGTGCTGGGCGCCAACTACGACAACTCCGAGGTGGGCGTGCTCACCGACGCGCCGGGCACCCTGACGAACGACTTCTTCGTCAACCTGCTCGACCTGGGGACCACCTGGACCCCGACCGGTGAGAGCTCCGAGACCTCGCAGACGTTCGTCGCCAAGGACGAGTCCGGCGCGGTCAAGTGGACCGGCAGCCGCGTCGACCTGGTGTTCGGCTCCAACTCCGAGCTGCGCGCCCTGGCGGAGGTGTACGCCTCCGACGACGCGAAGAAGAAGTTCGTCGAGGACTTCGTCGCCGCGTGGACCAAGGTGATGGAGCTGGACCGCTTCGACCTGGCCTGATCCGCCACCGGGTCCTGCCCGGAACCGGACCCGGAGCCGGTCCGACCGCCACGGTCGGACCGGCTTCCCCCTTTTCGGGGGCGGGAGCGCCGGAGGGGCGGTGGCCGGGGCGGGGGCGGGCCACCCGTGACGCCGTGTCATGGCAGCGCCCGGGGAAATGTCATCCCCGGGCGGTGACGCGGCGCCACTGCCGTGCGGGCGCCGCCGGGGATGGAATGGGGGCATGCCCGGGGGACCGCGGGCGAGGGCGCCCGACGCGGCCGGAGCCGCGCGGGCCCGCGGTCCCCGGGGCACCCGACACCGAGGAGGGACCAGCCATGTCCAGCACCCGTTCCGACCACCCCGGACGGCCGGCTCCGGCCGCCGGCGCCGCCCCGCGGCGCCCCGGCTGGCCCGAGATCATCGCCGGCCTGGCGGCCCTGACCGCGGCCGGTGTCCTGCTCGTGTTCATCCCGTCCGAACCCCTGGGGCCGGTGGCGTTCGGCCTCGTCGTGGCCGCCTGGTCGGGCGTCGCCGGGCTCTTCGGCTTCGCCGTGGCGGCGGCGCTGCGCATCCGCTCCCTGGCCGCCTTCAACGTCCGCCGCACCACGGCGCGCTGGATGCTCATCGGCGCGGCCTGGGGCGTGGCCGCGCTGCTCCTCAAGGGCGGGCTGATCCTCGCCATCACCGCCCTGACCGGGTACGAGGAGAACCCGCAGGGCATGTACTACGACGCCGCGGGCGGCGGCCTGCCCGCCTTCTTCCTGACCGTCCTGTTCCTGGCGGTGCTGACGCCGATCGGCGAGGAGTTCCTCTTCCGCGGCGTCGTCACCACCGCCCTGCTGCGGTACGGGCCCGTCATCGGGTCCCTGGGCGGCTCGGCGGTCTTCGCCGTGTTCCACGGCGTCAACGTCATCCTGCCCGCGGCGTTCGTGGTGGGCCTCGTCGCCGCCGAGGTGATGCGCCGCAGCGGGTCGATCTGGCCCGCCGTGGCCGTCCACTCGGTCAACAACCTCGCCCTGCCGCTGCTGGTGCTCCTGACCGGGACCGCCGGGCCGGCCTGAGCCCCGCTCAGTGGTGCGGCGGGTGGGGCGGCCGCGGCGGGTGCCCCTGCCAGGGGCCCGGCCGCCCCGGCGTCACCCGCCGCCCCCCGAGGGCACGCCCGAGGTGGAGGCCCGCCAGAAGTCCGCGTAGCGGCCGCCGCGGCGCAGCAGCCCCTCGTGGTCGCCCTCCTCCACGATCCGGCCGCCGTCCAGGAACACGATGTGGTCGGCGCCGCGGACGGTGCGCAGCCGGTGCGCGACCATCACCACCGTCCGGCCCGCCGACAGGCGCTCGATGCCCTCGTGCACCGCGGCCTCGCCGACCGGGTCCAGCGCGGAGGTCACCTCGTCCAGCAGCACCACCGGCGCGTCCTTCAGCAGCGCCCGCGCGATCGACACCCGCTGGCGCTCCCCGCCCGACAGCAGCGCCCCGCCCTCGCCGACCTCCGTCTCCCAGCCCCGGGGCAGCCGCTCGACCACCTCGTCCAGCCGGGCCGCGGCCGCCGCCGCGCGCACCTCCGCCGCCGTGGCGCCGGGCCGGCCCAGCCGCACGTTCTCCTCGATCGTCCCCGAGAAGAGGTGCACGTCCTGGAAGACCACGGCGATCCGCTCCATCAGCACCTCCGTGGGAACGGACCGCACGTCCACACCCCCCAGCCGCACCGAGCCGCCCTGTACGTCGTGGAACCGGGCCACCAGGTGCAGCAGCGTGCTCTTGCCCGCCCCGGACGGGCCGACGACGGCGAGCCGCCGCCCCTCGGGCACCGACAGGGACAGGCCGTCGATCACCGTGCGGCCGCCGTACCCGAACTCCACGGACGCGAACTCCAGGTCGTGCCGCCGGGGCCGGACCGGTTCCGCGGGCTCGGGCAGCGGCTCGGTGCGCAGCACCGTGTCGAGCCGTTCCAGTTCGGCCCGCGCGGCGCGCAGCTGCCCGCCCAGGTCCGCCAGCGACAGCAGCGGGTCGGCGCAGCGGGCGGCCAGCACCAGGACGGCCAGGAGTTCGGCCGCCCCGATGTCCCCGCCGAGCACCAGGTACGCGCCCAGGGCCAGGACCGCCGTGAACGCCGCCTGCACGGTCAGCGCCAGGCCCACCACTCCGGGCAGCGCCGACACGAGCGAGCGGCGCGACGCGCGCCGGATCCCGCGCAGCGCCTCGTCCAGCGCCCGGAAGCGCTCGGTGCCCCGGCCTCCCGCACGCAGCACCGGCTGGGCGCCGAGGTACTCGATCACCCACCCCGTGGCCTCGTGGTCCCGCGCAGCGCGCTCGGCGTCGGCGGCCGCCGACGCACGCCCCGCCCGGACCTGGACCGCGGCCACGACCGGCACGGCGATCGCGGCGGCCAGCCCCAGCCGCCAGTCGAAGGCGAGCATCACGGCGACGATGGTCAGGGGCGTCGCGCAGGCCGTGAGGAACGGCGCCAGCAGGTGCGCGATCACGCCCATCGCCTGGAGCACGCCGCGCCCGGCCAGGCCGGACACCTCCCCGACCCGGTCGCCGGTGTACCAGCCGACGGGCAGCCGGGCCAGATGGTCGCCGAGCCGGTGGTACACCCCCCGCAGCAGCGTGGTCCCGGCCCGGAACCCGGACAGGTCCGCGAGGTAGCGCAGGACCCCGTACCCGGCCACCGCGGCGCCGAACGCCGCCAGCCAGGGCAGGGCCCCGCCGGGGTCGTCGCCGAACAGCGCCCGCAGCACCGGGACCAGCAGGGCGCAGGCCAGGCCCTCGGCCACCGCGGCGGCCGTCATCAGCACGACGGTACGCCGTACCGGTCGCGCGTACTCGTCCCCGAGCACGCGCAGCAGCATCCGGATCATCGGGGTTCGTCTCCTCGCACCGCGTCGCCCGCGGCGGTCGATTCCTCGGAGGCGGCCCGGTGGGTCCTCCAGAACGCGGCGAACTCGCCGCCCCGGGCCAGCAGTTCGGCGGGCGCGCCGCGTTCGACGACCTCCCCGTCCCTGAGCATCACGACGGTGTCGGCGTCGGCGATCGTCTCCAACCGGTGGGCGATGACCAGGACCGTCCGCTCTCCTCCGCGCGCGGTCAGGGCCCGGCGCACCGCCCGCTCGGTCAGCGGGTCGGCGAACGCGGTGGCCTCGTCCAACACCAGGACGGGGGTGTCCGCGAGCAGCGCGCGGGCGATCGCGATCCGCTGCGCCTCACCGCCCGACAGCCCGGCCTCCTCGCCCAACACCGTCTCGTAGCCGTGCGGCAGGGCCGTGACGCGCTCGTGGACCTCCGCCGCCCGGGCGGCCCGCTCCACCGCCCCGCGGTCGGCCCGCGGCACCGCCAGCGCGATGTTGTCCGCGACCGAGGCGCGCAGCAGGCGCGTGTCCTGGAAGACGAACGACACCTTCCGGTACAGTTCCCGGCCGTCGATCTCCCGCAGGTCGGCACCGCCCAGGAGGACCGAGCCGGAGGTCGGGTCGAAGAACCGCGGCAGCAGCCGGACCAGGGTGGACTTGCCGCTGCCGGACGGCCCGACGACCGCGGTGACCGTCCCCGGTTCGAGCACCAGGTCGATCCCCCGCAGCACCTCGCGGCCGTCCCCGTAGCCGAATCCGACCCCGCGCAGCTCCACCCGGTGGCCCCGGGGCGCGACCGGGTGCGCGGGCTCGGGGAGCGGGGGCACCGCCAGCACCTCCCGGATCCTCCCGACCGCGCGCCGGGCGGCCTGCAGGTCGTCGAACCCGTGGCCCAGGGCCGCCACCGGGGCGGCCAGGCCGGGGCCCAGCAGCAGGAAGGGCGGCAGGTCCGCCGGGGCCATCCCGCCCGCCGTGACCAGCACCGTTCCGCCGACCAGTACGGCCAGCAGGACGAACGGCGGCGACAGCACCAGCTGCATGCCCGCGGCGACCACGGAGAGGTTGCGCACCATGCGGGAGAACGAGGCGGTGAAGTCGTCCACGGCCCGCAGGAACCCGCGGTGGGCGCGCTCCTGGCCGCCGAACACCTTGACCACCGAGATGCCCCGGACGAACTCCACGGCGGCGTCCGCGATCCGCCCCTGGGCGGCGTCGAACTCCTCCTGCTCGCGCAGCCGGGCGGGGGTCATCATCAGCGGCACCAGCGCCACCGCCAGCACCACCGGGACCAGGGTGACCAGGGTGAGCCGCCAGTCCACGGTGAACAGGTAGGCCAGCGCCACCAGCGGCACCACGAACGCGGAGACCAGCTCGCCGGGCGCGTGGGCGATGAACGGGTGCACGGCGCTCACGTCCTCCCCGACCACCTTGGCCAGTTCGCCGGTCCGGCGCCGGGAGAGCCAGCCGATCGGCGCCCGCCCCAGCCGCTCGGCCAGCCTCCGGCGCAGGGCCAGCTGCAGCCGGACGTCGACCAGGTGCCCGACCCCGGACGAGGCGGCCGTGAACAGCAGGCGGACGAACAGCCCGGCCGCGCCCACCACCACGGCCGCCCGGACGCGGTCCGGGTCGGGCGGTCCCGACGCCAGCAGGACCCGGCCCAGTTCGACCACCGCCAGCAGCGGGGCCAGGCCCGCGAGGGCCCCGACGACCTGGAGGACCACCACGGAGGCGAAGCCGCCCGCGTAGGGGCGCAGCAGCCCGCCGGCGCCCCCGTCCGGCGTGCGACCCGGGTCCCGCGCCTCGGCGGGCGGGGCGGTCCCGGTCGCCGCCCCGGCGGTGTCGGTGGCGGTCATCGCCGCTCCACCCCCGCCCGTCGCGCCGCGGGGTGCAGCCGGCCGCGCAGGAACGCGAGGATCCCGTCCCGCGCGGGGCGGGCCTGCCGGACCAGGCCGGGCATGCTGAGGAACCCGTGGACGGCCCCCGGGTAGCGGTCCCGCCGGGCGTCGGTGCCCGCGGAGCGGAGCCGCTCGGCGTAGCGGCCGCCGTGGTCCTCGAGCGGGTCCAGCCCGCCGGTCACCACCAGCGCCGGGGGCAGGCCGGACAGGTCCTCGAGCTTGAGCGGGGACACCTCCCGCGGGTCCAGACCCGGCGGCAGGCTCAGCCGGGCGGCGGTGCGGAGCTCGGACAGGGAGAACGCGGGCTGACCCGTGTTGGCGGCGATCGAGGGGTGGTCGGCCATGGTCTCCGTCCAGTCCAGGGCGGGGTAGGCCAGCACCTGGGCGTGCACCGCGGGGCCGCCGTCGCGGGAGCGCAGGGCCATGAGCGCGGCGATCGTGCCCCCGGCGCTCTCGCCCAGGACCGCGACGGCCGCCGGGTCGACGCCCCAGGCCCCGGCCTCGTCGAGGATCCGGGCGAGCGTGTCGTGGCCGTCCTCGACCGGCAGCGGCAGCGGGTGTTCGGGGGCCAGGCGGTACTCCACCCCCATGACCACCGCCGGACAGCGGGCGGCCAGGTGGCTGTTGAGCCAGTCGTTCTGCGCGGCGGTGCCGGCGATGAAGCCCCCGCCGTGGAACGACAGGACCAGCGGGAGCCGGGGGCCCGCGTCGCGCGGCCGGTGCACGCGCAGGGTCAGGCGGCGGCCGGGGAGGTCCAGGACCCGTTCCGTGATGCGGGTGCGCCGGTGGGGGAGGCCGGTGACCACGCGCATCGCGCGCGAGGCCCGCAGGCGGTTGGTCCGGTGCCGTGCGGCGATCACCTGCTCGTCGGTGAGCGACTCCCAGTCCGTGGTGTTCCTGGCGAGGATGCGGGTGCCCAGGGGGGCCTTTCCGCTCATGGCGTGTCCTCTCGGATCAATTACGCTACTTCCAGTAGCGTAATCGGCAAGATAGCCTGAACCGGTGCAGAAATCCACTCCGGCCGGACGCCCCCGCTCCGATCTGAACGCGACCGTCTTCGCGGCCACACTGCGCTCGGTGCGGGAACTGGGCTACGCGGGCGCCACGATGGACCGCATCGCGGCCGAGGCGGGGGTCGCCAAGACGACGCTCTACCGCCGGTGGCCCTCCAAGGGCGCTCTGATCGTGGACTGCCTGCTCGACGCGATCGGCGTGGTACCGCTGGAGGGGGAGACCCGGGACGCGATGCTGGAGACGGCCGTCCGCTGGGCCGCCGAGAAGATCGGGGAGCCCGGGGTGGGCGCGGCGTTCGCGGGGGTGTTCAGCGAGGCCATCAACGACCCCGCCCTGCGCGAGATCCTGAACACGCGCTTCCAGGCGCCGTACCTGGCCGTGCTCCGGGAGGCGCTGAAGGAGCCGGAACAGCGGATCCTGCTCATCGTCGACGTGATCGCGGGGACGCTGCTGCACCGCCTGGGCATCAGCGGCCGGCCGATGGTCGAGGAGGACGTCGACGCTCTGATCGCGATGACGCAGGGCCTCCTGCGCTGACCTGCGGGCCTCCCGGCCGCTTACCGGGCCGGAGCGGCTTCGGCCTATGATTCCGGCCATGGCATCTCTGGGCGAGGACGCGGCGGTCGTGGTCGACGACAAGCGGATCGTGCGCGGCGACACCCGCCGCACGGCGATCCTGGCGGCCGCGACCCGCGAGTTCGGCCGCAAGGGGTACGAGAGCGCGCGGATCGCCGACATCGCCCGGGCGGCCGGGGTGACCGACGCCGGCGTCCTGCACCACTTCCCGCGCAAGAAGGACCTGTTCCTCGCCGTCGTCGAGCTGCGCGAGGACGTCTACCGCGAGCTCTACCTCCGCGAGATCACCACCGTCCGCGACCTGTGCGACGGGCTGGTCGCCGCCGTCCGACGGGCGGCGCAGGACCCGGACCTGGTGCGGTTCCGCCGGATGCTCACCGGCGCGGCGGGCATCGAGGGGCACCCCATCGAGGGCCGCCACCGGCACAACCTCGAACGCGCCCTGGAGGAGTTCGTCCCGGTGGTGCGCGACGGGATCGGGTCCGGCGAGCTGGCCGCGGACACCGATCCCGAGCGGACCGTCCTGGAACTGCTGGCCCTCAACGAGGGCATCCGCGACCAGTGGCTCACCCTGCCCGACCGCATCGACTACGTCGAGACCTTCGAGGCGGCCGTGGACTCCCTCTACCGCCGCATCGCCGCCCCGACCGGGGACGCCCCGCCCGACTGAGGGGACGGCGCCCGGCGTCCCCGGGCCGGGCCGGCGTGCGGACGCCGCCTCAGCCGGCCGCCAGCAGCCGGCCGCGCAGCCGCTCCAGGGCCTCGGCGTCCAGGCCGTGCGCGGCGAGGTACCCGGCCGCGCCGCCGTACCGGGCGTCCAGCCGCTCGAACACCTCCGCCATCACCGGGGCGGGACTGCTCACGATCAGCGTCTCGACCTCCGGCGTGACCTCGATCCCCATCGCGCGCACGGAGGCCAGCATCCCCTCGGCCCAGGCGCCGCCCAGCCGCGACCCGCTGAGCGCGTAGTCGGCGACGATCTCTTCCCGCTCCACGCCCACCGCGTCCAGCAGCAGTGCCACGGCCAGTCCCGTGCGGTCCTTGCCCGCCGTGCAGTGCACCAGGACGGGACCGCCGGTGTCGGCGACCAGGAGCGCGATGCGGACGAAGGCCTCGCCGGCCGAGTCCACCAGGCCCGCGTAGACCTCGCCCAGGGTCGGCACGGCGGCCATGGAGTCGGCGGAGCCCTCCAGCAGGGGCAGCCGGACGGTGGCCGGGTGCACCCCCGGGGCCCGGGCGACCTCGTACTCGGCGCGCAGGTCGACCACCAGCGCGAAGTCGTCCCGCAGCGTCCGGGCCCCCGCCTCGGTCAGCGAGGCGGGCCCGGCGGACCGGCACAGCACCCCGGTCCGGACGGCGCCCGCGGGCGTCCGCAGGCCGCCGACGTCGCGGAAGTTGACGAGGCCCTCGGGGGCCCGGACGAGCGTTTCGGTCATGGTGTGGTGTCCTCGCTGTCGGTGGATACGGGGGCGCCCTCGGAGCGGGCGGCCCCGGGCGGGTTCGAGGGGGCGGGGGAGGCCACGGAGGCGGCCGGGGGCACCAGGGCCTCCGGGACCGCGGGGGTCTCGGGGACCGCAGAGGTCTCGGGGGTCGCGGGGGCGCGCCGCAGGACCGGCCGCAGCCCGGGCAGCACCGCCAGCGACAGCAGTACCGCGACCGCTCCCGCCAGGTAGAGCGACGCGTAGTTGTTCTCGTGCCCGGTCACCGGGTCCGGCCCGCCCACCGCGAGGGCGAGCGGAGCGAGCGCGGGCGCGACCGACTGCGGGATCGTCTTGGCGAGGTTGAAGATGCCGAGGAACTTGCCCTCCTCGCCGGCCGGCAGGGTCCGCATCACGAGCGCCAGGTCGATCGAGTAGTACACGCCCAGGGCGAAGCCCGCGACGACCGTGCTCGCCCAGAACACGGAGACGTCCCCGGTGTAGGCCTTCATCAGCAGCGACACCGCCATGGCCGCGGTCGCCGCGACGATGAACGGGCCGTAGTTCCCCCGCCGCGAGGCCAGGTACCCGCAGGCGAACGCGGCCGCGGTGTTCAGGCCGGCCCCGGCGACCGTCGCCAGCGAGGTCAGGGACACGGCTTCGCCCTGCTCCATGCCGAGCCGTTCGATGAGGTAGAAGAGCCCGAACGTGCCCACGATCGTGTACCCGAACTGCATCACGCACCGCTGGACCCACACGAGCGAGAACCGCGGCACCCGCAGCGGGTTGAACAGGAACGCGCGGAACACGTCCCCGATCCCGCGCTCCCGCGCCCCGGCGCCGGAGACGGGCGCGTCCGGCACGACGGCGCAGACCACGCCCACGATCACCAGCGAGATCAGCGGCATCGCCAGCATCACCACGGCCAGGTTCTCGGCGAACACGGCCGCGATCAGCATCGCCGGGACCAGGCCGAGGAAGCCGAAGGCGCCGAACACCCCGGACGCCTTGGCCCGCTGCTCCTCGGGGACCTGGTCGGCCAGCATCGCGTTGAGGGCCGCCAGCGAGGCGTTGTACCCGGCCTGGCCGAGCGCCCAGGCGGCGGCGAGCCAGCCCACGCCCGGGGCGAGCAGCATGAGGACCGCGCTCACCGCGCCCAGGACGGCCCCGGAGACGATCCAGGGCCGGCGCCGTCCGAAACGGGACCGGGTGCGGTCGGAGAGGTGGCCCCAGACCGGGTTCGAGACCAGGGCGGCGACCGCCCCGGCCGTGGTGACCAGGGCGAGCGAGGCCTCCTTGGACTCCGGGGCGATCTCCAGGACCTTGAGGGAGAGCGAGACGGCGAGCGCCGTGGCCAGCGGGCCGAGCGAGGCGAGCTCGACCAGGGCGAGCAGGTAGACGCGCGACATGGGGATGCGCGTCGGCGGGTGGGGCGGGGGAGCGGACGGGGCCGGTGGCACGGCGGGATCCCTTCGGGCCGGGGTGTTCTGTGGGCGGGCACCGCGGTGCCCGCCGTGAGCGTAGGGACTCCGGCCGGACCCGGAGTTGAATACCTAGTGGCTACTAGGTAATACCTAGTGAATACTAGGTCCAGGGGGTCGGATCCCGCTAGGGTGAGCGCATGCCCACCATCGGAACCCCTTCCACCGGACCCTCGCCGACCGCCCCGCACACCGCCTCACCTGCGGTGGAGTCCCTCCTCTCCAGGATGACCCCCCAGGAGAAGGCGGGGGCGCTCCTGGTCGCCCGGGTGACCGTCAACCCGGACGGAACGCCCTGGGAGGGCACGGACGACGAGTCGCCGTTCGGCTTCACCCCCACCACCGAACTGCTTCTGGACCGCCATGTCCGGTCCTTCTGCCTGATGAACTCCCCCGGCGCGGAGGAGCTGGCGCGCTGGGGCACGGCGGTCCGGGCCATCGCCGCCCGTTCGGGCCCGGGCGTGCCGCTCACGGTCGGGTCGGACCCCACCCACGGCCGCGGCCGCAACGCCCAGGTGAGCCAGAGCGGCGGCGGCTTCAGCACCCTGACCGAACCCCTCGGCCTGGCGGCCACCCACGACCCCGCGCTGGTCGAGGAGGTCGCCCGGATGATGGCGGCCGAGCTGCGCGCGGTCGGCGTCCACATCGCCGTGCACCCCATGGCCGACCTGGCCACCGAGCCCCGCTGGGCGCGCGTGGCCGGGACCTTCGGCGAGGACCCCGGGCACGCGGCCGCGATGACCCGCGCCTTCGTCCGCGGCCTCCAGCACGGCGGCGCGCACGAACGCGTGCTGGCCACCGCCAAGCACTTCCCCGGCGGGGGCCCGCAGCGCGGCGGCGAGGACGCCCACTTCGAGCGCGGGGCCCACACGGTGTACCCCGGCGGCCGCTTCGAGGACCACCTGCTGCCGTTCGCCGCCGCGATCGGCGAGGGCGTCGCCATGGTGATGCCCGGCTATGCCGCCCCGCTGGGACTGGACCACGACGAGGTCGGCTTCGCCTTCCAGCGCACGGTCATCACCGGCCTGCTGCGCGATCGGCTGGGCTTCGACGGCACGGTGGTCACGGACTTCAACGTCGTGACGGGGATGCGCCTGCCCCGCCTGGGGATCGAACTCCCCGTGCGCGCCTGGGGGCTGCTGGACCTGACCCCCGTCGAACGCGTCGCCCGCCTGTTCGAGGCGGGGGTCGACCAGCTCGGCGGAGAGGACGACCCGGCGCTCGTCCTGGAGGCCCTGGACCGCGGCCTGGTCACCGAGGAGCGGTTGGACGCCTCCGTCCGGCGCGTGCTCCGGGACAAGGAGCGCCTGGGACTGCTCGACGACCCGGCGGCGGGGACGGTCGCGCCGGAGCGGGTCCGCGAACGCGTCGCCACCACGGCCGGCCTCGCGCTGGCCCGCCGGGCGCAGGCGGCGTCCGTCGTCGTCCTGTCCGGCGGAGCCGTCCGGCTGGGACCGGACGTGCGCGTCTACGCCGAGGGGGTGGACCCCGGGGTCCTGGCCCGGTACGCGCGGCCGGTGGAGAGGGCGGAGGAGGCCGACCTCGCCGTCCTGCGGCTGGCCGCCCCCTTCGACCCCGCCCCGGAGGGGAGCCTGGAGGCCGCCTTCCACTCGGGGACCCTGGAGTTCCCGGAGGAGACCGTCCGGCGCGTGGAGCGCCTGGCGGCGGCCGTCCCCGTGGTCGTCGACGTGTTCCTGGAGCGCGCCGCCGTGCTGACCCCCTTCGCCGAGCTGCCCGGGGTGACCCTGGTGGGCACGTTCGGCGTCGACGACGACGTCCTGCTCGACGCCGTGTCCGGCAGGGCCGAGGTCTCCGGGCGGCTGCCCTTCGACCTGCCCCGCTCCGACGCGGCCGTCGCCGCGGCGCGCGAGGACGTGCCCTTCGACACGGCCGACCCGCTCTTCCGGTTCGGCCACGGTCTGCGCCTGCCCGCCCGCCGCTCCTGAAGCGCACCGCCACGGCCGGGCCGGGGAGGGCGTCCCCGGCCCGGCCGGATCGGCGGCCCCCCAGGCTCTGCGGGCATCCGGCCCCGCCCCGCGCCTGCGGGGGCGGACCGGGCCGGGGGACGCCGCGGTGCGCCGGCGCACCGCTCCCGGTCAGTCGGCGGCGCGGCGGAACCGGTACCACTGCGGCGAGGTCCGGTTCATCGGCCACCCCAGGCCCGCGGGATCGGCGTCCTCGGCCGAGAGGAGCTCCCAGCCGGGGAACGCGGCCTCGACCTCGGCCCGAGAGACGCCCTCGACCAGGCGCCGGTAGCGGGACGGCCCGAAGGCGAGCATCAGCAGGGTGGCGCCGGGGGCGGCCAGCGCCGTCACACCCCGCCCCTCGGCGGCCCGCTGCTCCGGGGTCAGCCCCTGGAAGCAGCCGATGTCGAGGAACAGGTCGAACACCCCCAGACCGGCCGACGGCAGGTCGGTCACGTCCCCCACAACGTAGGAGACCTCCGCCGGGCCCCTGCTCCGGGCGGCCTCGATCGCGGCCGGCACGAGGTCGACCCCCACCGCCTCCCAGCCGCGCCGGGCCAGTTCGGGGGTGAACTGGCCGCGCCCGCAGCCCAGGTCCAGGGCCCGCCCGGGCCCGCCCGGCCGCTCCCGCGTCTCCCGGTCGATCAGGCCGCCGAGCTGCGCCCCGCCGGCGGCGCCGTAACGTTCCCACGGGGTGAAGCCGAGACGGTACATCCGCGCGTATTTCGTCATGCCCTCACGGTAAAACGGCCTTCCGGCGGGGCGCCGTCACCCCCCGGACGCCGGACCCGCCGCAGGTGGGGGCGCCGCCCTGCCGTCGCCGACGGCCCGGAACAGCCCCGGCTCCACCTCGGCGACCCGCCCCTGCGCCGCCAGCACCTCCAGGTGCTGCACCGCGGTCCGGCGCTCCACCGGGTCCACGTGCGGCCCCTCGACGTGCGGGCGGTAGACCAGCCGGTGCGCGACGATGTCCTCCAGGGTCCGGGGCACGGCGAGGAGGTCCAGCAGAGCGGCACTGCGCCGGTCCACCACCCCGGCGTAGGCGTCGAGCCTGCGCCGGAACTCCCCGGCGCCCTCGACCACGCCCTTGTGGTGCCCGGTGCCGTACCACCGCGCCTCGATCTCCCGGCAGCGGCGCATCGACGCCTCGAAGTCCGTCAGGCTGCTGCCGGCGTCCCCGTAGAAGGGGCCGAACGAGCTCAGGTCGATGTCCGCCACGAACAGGAACCCGTCCGGCTCGACCAGGAAACCGCAGTGGCCCGCGGTGTGGCCGGGCAGGTGCACGGCCGTCACGGTGCATCCGCCCAGGTCGAACACGGTGCCGTCCCCGAACCCGGTCGCATCGGGGCGCTCGCGCACGTGGAACCGTTCCCGGTAGTCCTTCTCGACGGCGGCCGCCGCCTCGGGACCCAGGCCCAGCCCGGCGATCAGCTTCTCGGGGGAACGCACCCCTTCGAGGTCGTGTTCGTGGACGCCGACCAGGGCGCTGTGGTCCGCCAGGCCCGCCATGTGGTCCTCGTGCGCGTGGCTCACCAGGACCAGGTCCGCGGGCGGCGGGGAGCCGACCAGGGAGAGCGACGGGTCGATGAGCACCGTCGACTCCGTGCCGCGCACCAGCAGCGAGTTCGCGTAGGGGTAGGCGCCGCGTTCGGCGCCGACGAGCACTCGGACTCGTCCGTGGTCCACCGCCGTGTACCCCGTGGTGTGCGCGTCCGTCATCTCGGCCCTTCGTCGGAGGAGTCCTCCCCGGCGCGGGAGCCGAGGAAGCGCAGGCCGTCGACGACGGTCCCGGCCTCGATCTCCCGCAGCGTCCACGCGTGCGGGGAGTGGTCGTCGGCGGCGACACCGTCGTGTTCGAGCAGCAGCGCGAGCAGGGGGAGGAGTTCGGCCGGGCCCTCGACGCGCCTGGAGACGTCCACCTGGAGCGCCCAGTCGGGATGGCGGCCGAGCGCGGCGTCGATCCGCGCCACCTCCTCCGGCTCCCAGTCGCCGAACAGCAGGCCGGCCGGCTCGTCGTCGATGTGGGCGTAGAGGACGTCCGGCACGACCCACGTGCCGCCGGACCGGGGCAGGTGCCGGTCGAGCAGGGCGGCGGTCTCCTCACGTCCGGTGCCGGGGAACACGAACACGGTGCGCATCGCCGCAGTCTAGGAGGTGCCCCCTGCGGCGGACCGGGGCGGGGGCGGGGGTCGGCCCCGGACGGCGGCCCGGGGAGGGGCCGGTCGACCACGGCGTGCCCGCCGTGCCGCGCCCCCGCGCACCGGCGCCCGCGGCGCCGACCCGCCGAGGCGGGCCGGCGCCGCGGGCCGTCGGCTCCGCGGTCCGCGACCGCTCAGCCGCGGTCGACCACGATCTGACCGTCGGGCGCGCTCTGACCGGCCGCGCCGCCGCCGTAGTTGGCCTCGACCCGGGACCGCTCGGAGGCGTTCGGGTTGGGGTTGGTGCAGCTCACGCCACCGGTGGAGCCCGACATCAGCGACGAGCACGGACCGGGCTTGGCGTCGGGCAGCCCCAGGCTGTGGCCGAGCTCGTGGGCGGCGATGCGCACCGCGTCGTAGCCCTGCGCGGTGCCCTGGCGGCCCATCCAGACGGTGACCTGCCCGCCGGGCCGCACCGGGCCCAGGTGGGCCCGGGGCCAGCCGTCGTCGGCGATGACGCGGATCTCGGCGCGCCGTCCGGCGGGGGCCGGCTCCAGGCGGACGTTGCCGACGCTGGAGTTCCACACGTTCACGGCCGCCGCGACGGCGGAGGTGTACTCCGCGGCCTGGCTGGAGTCGTAGTACAGGACGGTCTGGGCCGCGGGCCGGACCTGCTCCGCGGTCGGGGCGTGGACGGGCGCGGCGCCGGCGGGCGCGACGCCCACCAGCGTCATCGCCAGAGCACTCAGGGTGATGAGCAGGGGCGTGAGGATACGTCTCAGCATGCGGGGGCTCCCGGGGGTGAGGGTGCTGAACTGATCGGTGACCCGGTGGGGTCGGGGCGATGCTATGCGTAGCGCCCCGTCCTCACAAGGAGTGCAGAACGACCATTCGCGAACACCGCGCCCCCGCGCCGGGAGCTCCCGCCCTCACCAGGGGACGGCCCCCGCCTCGTCGAAGAACCCGCCGCGCGGCCCGTCGTCGGGCAGGGTCGCGAGCCGGACCGCGATCGCGGCCCCCTGCTCGGGGGTCCGCGAGCCGTTGAACCCCGTGAAGTCCGTGGCCACGTATCCGGGGCAGGCCGCGTTGACGATGATGCCGGTGTCGGCGAACCGGCGGGCGTACTGGACCGTGACGGCGTTGAGCATGGTCTTGGACGGCGCGTACGCCGCCAGCACCGGCCCCGTTCGCAGGGCCAGCGACCCCATGTTGCTCGACATGTTGACGATCCGCGGCGCGTCCGAGCGGCGCAGCAGCGGCAGCATCGCGTTGGTGACCCGGACCACCCCGAACACGTTGGTCTCCAGCACGGTGCGCACGACGTCCAGGTCCAGCGTCGTCGGGTCCTGCCCGCCGCCGTCGGAGCGGCCGGCGATGCCCGCGTTGTTGACGAGTACGTCCAGGCGCCCCGCCTCCTCTTCGACGGCCTCCGCCGCCGCGGCGACGCCCTCGTCGGAGGTGACGTCCAGCGCGACCCCGAACGCGTCGACGCCCTCGGAGCGCAGCCGCTCCACCGCCGCCCCGCGCCGCCCGTCGTCGCGCGCCCCCACCGCGACCCGGAACCCGACCTGTCCGAGGCCCCGTGCGATGGCGAGGCCGATTCCCTTGTTCGCGCCGGTGACCAGCGCGGTCTTCGTGTCGTTCACGGGTCCCATCCTCGGGGGGCCGCGAGCCCGGCGTCCAAGACCGAGTGGGTCCACTGTGATACCCGCCGGGTATCGGCCGGTAGTCTGCCGGCGTGGACCATCTCGAGACCCGCGAGCTGCGGTACTTCGTCGCCGTCGCCGAAGAGCTGCATTTCGGGCGCGCCGCCGAGCGGCTCGGGATCGCACAGCCCCCGCTGTCCCGTGCGATCCGCCGGCTCGAACACCGGCTCGGCGTCCGGCTCCTCGACCGGGACCGGCGCCGCGTGGATCTCACCCCCGCGGGCGCGGTGCTGCTCCGGGAGGCCCGGTCGGCCCTCGACGCGGTCGAGGCCGCCGTCCACCGGACACGGCGCGCCGGGGATCCGAAGCGGCCGCTGGTGCTCGCGACCAAGGCCGGCGCCTCCCACGAACTGCTGCGGAGCCTCCTCGACCGGGCGGCCGGGGAGCCCGGCGCCGCGCCGGTCGACGTCCTGCTGTGCGAGGTCGGTGAACAGGCGGGCCTGCTGCGCAGCGGACGCGCCGACGTGGCGCTCATGCACCGTCCGTTCGACGACCTCGCCGGGTTCGACACCGAGGACCTCCACACCGAGGGCCAGGTCGCGATCCTGCCCGCGGACCACCCGCTGGCGTCGCACGAACGGCTCACGCTGGCCCAGGTGCAGGACGTCCCGGGGCTGCCGATCGCCCGGTGGCCGCGGCTCGACGGGTCCTACCCGGACGGGCCCGGGCCGAAGGTGGGCACCCAGGCGCAGCTCGCCCAGCTCGTGGCGCTCGGCAGGACGCTGCTCGTCATCCCCGCCTCCAGCCGCGCCTGGCAGTGGCCCGAACACGTCGCGGTGCCCGTCGTCGACGCCCCGGAGGTCACCACGGTGATCGCCTGGCCGCCCCACAGCCGGTCCCGGGCGGTCGCCGCGCTGGTCCGCACGGCGGCCGGACTCCACGGCGCCCCCCTGCCCGTGTCCTCGGACTGACCGCACCGGGGCACACCGGGACCCGGTGGAGCCGGGGCGGGCCGCTGGGTGCCGTTCCCGGACCCGTGCGGCGGTCGGCGGTTCTCCGCCACCCGCGGCGCGTTTCTCTCTATCCGACATAGAATATCTTCTATTGCCGATAGAGAACAGAGCGGGCGCCGAGCCGCCGCGGCACCCCCGGCCGCCCCGCCCGGCCGGACACCGCCCCTTCCCGCCCCGTGCGGAAGGACGGCGCCCGCGCGACGACGTGAGGTGGTACCCATGCCGGAGCGGTTCCGCCGCCCGTCCCCGCCCCGCCGTGCCGCACGCGCCCGGCGCCGGCTCCCCGCCGCGGCGCTGTGCCTGCTCCTGGCCGCCACCGCCTGCGGCAGGCCCGGACCCGCCGACCCGGTCGACGCCCTGCCCCTGGACGGGGAACCGACCCCCGCCCCGGAGGTGGAGCCGGGCCGGTTCCCCGGACCCGTGGACGGTTCGGCCGGATGGGCCACGCCCTACTCCTCCGAGCCCAAGGGCTCCGACACCGGGTTCGTCGGCCCCGTGTCCCCGGAGGGCGGGGGAGAACTGCACTTCGTCGGCATGGACGACCGGGGCCGCACCCGCTGGTCCACCGAGCGCAACCCGAGCTGCACCGGGTTCGCCCTCACCCGCACGGGCGGCGGCGACGACCTGGTGGTGCTGCTCGACAGCGACGCGGCACCCGAGCGCGGGCTGCTCGCGACCCGGACCACGGTGGCCGCCCTCGACCCCGGGACCGGGCGCAAGGTGTGGGGGCCCGTGGAGGTGCCCGGCACCTGGGTGGGGCCGGGTCTGGTGTTCGCGCAGGTCGCGCACACCGTCATGAGCGCCGAGACCGGGCCCGCGGTGGCCCTGGCCGCGGACACCGGGCACGTCGCGGCCGACGAACGGCAGGGGGACGCGGTCCTGCACGAGTACCAGGGCACCGTGCTCCTCCACCGCGACGGAGCGCTGCGCGCGGTCGACGCCGGCTCCGGACGGGAACTCTGGGACCACACCGGTCTGGAGGTCCCCGCCGCACTGGAAGGGGCTGCGGGGGAGGCCGTCGTGTCCTACGGCCCCCGCCCCGTGAGCGACTCCGCGCCGGTGGCCGTGATGGCCTGGGAGCGGGGGGAGGCCGCGGCCTACACCGTCCACGGCCTGGAGGACGGCCGGACGCTGGCGGAGTTCTCCTCGCGGTCCGAGCCCGTACCGGTCGGCGACGAGCACGGGCGCGCCGCGGTCGCGGGCACCTCGGCCAGGTCCGGCGCACCCGTGATCACGGGCTGGGACGGCGCCCCCGGAACCGGCGGCTGGACGGTGGAGGCGGAGGCGGGGGAGCGGCCCGTACGCATCGTCTCCGGCTACCTGTACACCGAGGCCGGCGGGGAGAACCGCGTCCGCTCCATGGCCGACGGCGCGCTCCTGGACAGCGGTGCGTGGGAGGCGCCCGTGGCCGGGACGGCTGGAGGGTCGGCCGCGATGCCGGTGCCCGGCGGAGGCGGCGCCTACGCCCTGTTCCCGTCACCGGGCGCAGGCCGCGGGCAGGGGGGCGCGTGATCACTATGCTGAGGGGGATTCCGATGTCGACCGGTGGGATGCGGATGCCATGATCGCTGGGCTGGGACCGCTGGAGGCCGCGGTCATGGAGGTGCTCTGGCGCGCGCCCGGGCCCCTGCCCGTACGCGGCGTCCTGGAGGGGCTCACCGACCACGAGGTCGCCTACACCACCGCCTCCACCGTCCTGGAGAACCTGCGCCGCAAGGGCTGGGTCGACCGCGAGCGGACCGGTCGCCTGTGGTTCTACCGCCCCCGGCGCGACCGGTCGACGCACGCGGCCGAGGTGATGCACGAGGCGCTGGCCGGCAGCCGCGACTCCGAGGCGACGCTGC
Source organism: Nocardiopsis sp. MT53 (assembly GCF_019598965.1). Classification (NCBI taxonomy): domain Bacteria; kingdom Bacillati; phylum Actinomycetota; class Actinomycetes; order Streptosporangiales; family Nocardiopsidaceae; genus Nocardiopsis; species Nocardiopsis sp. MT53. The sequence continues at coordinate 3,751,372 of NZ_CP080599.1, forward strand.
TGCGCTTCGTGGACGCCATGCGGCCCGAGGAGGTGCGGGCCCTGCGGGCCCTGCTCGCCGACCTGCCCGACGAGGAGGGGCGGTGACCTGGTCCTTCGCCGCCCTGTGCGCCGTGGCAGCGGTCGGTGTGCGCGGACCCGCGGTACTGCGCCGCACCGCCCGCGACTGCGGCCCGGGACCGCGCGCCATGCTGGCGCTGTGGACCGCGGCCACCGCGGCCTGGGTGCTCTCCTGCGCCGCCCTGCTCGGGGTGCTCGCCGCGGAGCTGCTGGGGCCGGCGGTCAAGGGCGTCATCGCCGCGTGTGTGAGCGTCCTCCAGGCACTGGAGCGCAACCACGCCGGATGGGGGATCGGTGCCGGGGCCGTCCTGGTGCTGGCCGCCCTCGCGCGGCTGCTGTGGACCGCCGCCCGCCAGGGGCGCGCGGGGCTGTCCTGGCGCCGGGCCCACCACCGGGACCTGCTCGCGGCGGCGCGGCGCCGCCGCCTGTACGGCCACCCCGTGTGGCTGCTCGACGCCGCCGAACCGGGCGCCTACTGCGTCCCCGGGACCCGGGGCGGCGTCGTCATCACCAGCGGGGCGCTGGAGGTGCTCACCGCGGCGCAGGCCCGCGCGGTCCTGGCCCACGAGCGGGCCCACCTGCGCGGCCGGCACCACCTGCTGGTCGGCTGGGTCCGGCTCCTGGACCGCGCGTTCCCCGGGGTCCCGCTGTTCCGCGCCGCGGCGCGCGACGTCCCCGAACTCGTGGAGTGGGCCGCCGACGACCGCGCCGTGCGCACCGTGGGGATGCGCCCCCTGGTCCACGCGCTGGGATCCCTCGCGCGGACCGGGCAGGCCGGGCCGGGCGGGCCGACCGGCGCCGCGCGGACGCTGTCCATCGCGGGCGCGTGCCCGGTCGAGCGCGTCCGCCGCCAGGTCCAGCGCCCCACCGGGTGCCGGATCTGGAGGGGGCGGCTCCGCGCCGGGGCCGCCGCCGTGCTCGTGACGCTCCCCCTGGTGTTCACGGTCGCGTCCGCCCTGGCCGCGGTGCTGATCCCGCACTGCCGCTGCGCCGGCTGACCGCCCCGGACCCACGACGCCCTGCCGGGCGCGGGCGCGCCGGGGAAGCGGTCCGGCACGGCGGCCGCGCGTCAGCTTCCGGGCTCCCCCTCGTCGGCCGCCTCCACCAGGCGCCTGAGCGTGCGCACGTCGTCGGGGGACATGGCGTCGACGAACCTCAGCAGGGTGCTCCCCGGCCGGTCGCTGCCGGCCAGGGCCCGGTGCATGTCCCGCGCCGCCCGCTCGCTGCGGTCCAGCACGGGCCGGTAGAACCAGACCAGCCCCCGCTGCTCGCGGTCGACCCACCCCTTGGCGTGCAGGTTGCCGAGCACGGTGGCCACCGTGGTGTAGGCGGGGCCGTCCCCGCCGAGGTGTCGGGCGACCGCCCGCACCGTCACCGGTTCCTCCGCCTCCCAGACGGCGTCCATCACCGCCGACTCCAGAGGTCCCAGCGTCCCGCCGCCCATCGCCCGCGGCCACCCCTTCCCGTGCCCTGCCCGGCCCCGGCCGTCGCGGCGCCCCCGGCCAGTATGCGCCGGATCCGGCGGAGGGGCGCGCCCCACCCGATCTATCTTCCTTAGTAGGTCTACTATGGTCGATAGAAACCACATCGGACGAAGGAAGGCCGAGCATGCCCGATGCGCCGAAGAGGGGGACCGGACCCGGGGGTCGTTCCGCGGGGGACGGTGACACGGGCCGCGCCGGCGAGGGCCGCGGCGGCGCCTCCTGGAAGGTGCCGCTGGTCCTGGGGGCGGCTCTGCTCCTGATCGCCGCCGTGATCACCCTGGGGCGCTCCGGGCAGGACACCGGAACCGAACAGGACCGGGCGGCGGCACCGGACACGGCCGGCGCCCCGTCCGAGCCCACCGGGGCGGACGGGGAGGCACCCGACTCCGCTGCCGCCGCCGGCACCGAGGCGCCCATGGCCCGCAGGCAGCCCGACGACCCCACCGCCCTGGGCGAGGTCGACGCGCCGGTCGTCATGGTCGTCTACTCCGACTACCACTGCCCCTACTGCGGGCGCTGGGTCGAGGAGACCCAGCCCGAACTGATGCACTACGTCGACTCCGGCGACCTGCGCATCGAGTGGCGCGACTTCCCCATCATCACCGACACCTCCGAGGCGGTCGCCCTGGCCTCCCGCGCCGCCGCGGCCCAGGGCGCCTTCTGGGAGTTCCACGAGGCCTACTACGCCATCGACGAGGGGTCCGACCGGCGCGACCCGGAGGCGGCCGTCGCCCGCATCGTCGACGACCTGGGACTGGACCCCGAGCGGTTCGACGAGGACCGCAACGGCGCCGCGGCGGCCGAACTGGTCGGGCGCGACTTCTCCGAGGGCCTGTCGATCGGCGTCACCTCGACCCCGGCCTTCCTCATCAACGGACAGGCCGTCATGGGCGCCCAGCCGCTGGAGGTGTTCGAGACGGTCATCGACGACTCCCTGGAGGCCGTGGCCGCCCAGGCCGGGGGAGGGGGATGGTGACCGACATCGGGTTCGCCGCCGCCCTGGCCGGGGGAGTGCTCGCCCTGCTCAGCCCGTGCAGCGCCCTCCTGCTGCCCTCCTTCTTCGGCTACGCCTTCCGCGACCCGCGCCGCCTGGTGGCGCGCACGACCGTCTTCTACCTCGGGCTGTGCACCTCCCTGGTGCCCCTGGGGGCGGGGTCGGCACTGGTCGGCCGCCTGGTCTACGGCGAGAGGGAGCTCCTGATCGCCGTCGCCGGGTGGCTCGTCATCGCCTTCGGCGTCGCCCAGATCGCGGGCCTGGGCTTCTCGTCCCGGCTGGCACAGCGCATCCAGGGGCGGCTGTCGGGCAGGAGGGACACGGCGTCGGTCTTCGTCCTGGGCGCGGTGTACGGGTTCGCCGGGTTCTGCTCCGGCCCCATCCTGGGCGCGGTGCTCACCGTCGCCGCCACCGGCGGCACCGTGCGCGGCGCGCTGCTGCTGGCCGCCTACGCCCTGGGCATGGCGGCCCCGCTGTTCCTGCTGGCCCTGCTCTGGGACCGCTACGACCTCGGGTCCCGCCGCTGGCTGCGGGGCCGGACCTTCCGCGTGGGGCCGGTGGAGTTCCACACGACCGCGCTGCTGTCGGGCCTGCTGTTCATCGGGGTCGGGGTCCTGTTCCTCGTCTCCGACGGGACCGCGGCCCTGTTCGGCGGCACGGGCCGCCTGGACGAGGCCGCCCACCGACTCCAGGAATGGATCTTCGGGATCGGCGGCTCCGGGGCCGACGCGGTCCTGCTGGCGGCGCTGGGGCTGGTGCTCATCGCGGTGGGGCTGCGCGGCCGGTACCGGCGCGACAGGCGGGAGGAGGACGCCGCCCCGTCCGGCCCGCCCGCGGGCGACCGGTAGGACCCGGCCCGCCGACACCCCGCGGCCGGTTCAGCGGGCCGGACCGGTCCGCATCGACTCTGTGCCCACGACGCCCAGCAGCGCGAGCTTCTCGGCGGTGTCGGTCCCCGCGCGCGGTGCGAACCAGAGCAACCGCTGTCGGCCGTCCTCACTGAAGAGGCTGAGGCAGTCGAGGTCGAGCAGGCCGACGGCGGGGTGGACGATCCGCTTGCGCTCGTCCCTGCGCACCCCCACGTCCTGGGCGGCCCACAGCTCCCGGAACTCCGGCGACCGCTCCGACAGGTCGTCCACCAGCCCGGCCGCCTCGGCGTCGCCGGGGCTGCGCCGCCCGACCGCCGCGCGCAGGTCGGCCACGAACGAGCGCGACTGCGGGGCGAGGTCCTCCCGCGGGTAGATCCGCCGCGCGGCCGGGTCGGTGAACCACCGGTGGATGAAGCTCGCCGCGCGGCCGCGGTGCGCGGACAGGTCGCCGAGCAGCGCGACGGCGAGCGGGTTCTGGACCAGGACGGTGTGCAGGTCGGTGCTCACCATCGCCGGGGTCCCGTCGATCCGTGTCAGCAGGTCGAGCATCGCGGGGTAGACATGGGAGGCCGCCCCGCCCCGGCCCGGGACCGGGCGGTCCGCCAACCGGTACAGGTGGTCGCGTTCGTCGAGGCCGAGGCGCAGGGCGCGGGCGAGCGCGGCGAGCATCTGGTCGGAGGGCTGCGATCCGGCACCTCGCTCCAGCTCGGTGTAGTACTCCACCGAGGCGCCGGCCAGGACGGCGACCTCGTCACGGCGCAGTCCCGGGACGCGGCGCCGCGGGCCGGGCGCGATCCCCACCTCCTCGGGGCGGATCCGCTCGCGCCGCGAACGCAGGAAGCCGCCGAGTTCGGAGTACCTCGTGTTCGACATGGGCCCAGCATCCCCGAGCGGTGCCCCCGGTACCAGAGGACACCGTCCCCACCTTCGGGGGCAGCTGTCGCGGGCCCGCGCCGCGCCGCAGAGTGGACGCCATGAACACTCCACTCACCGACACCCCCGCCGGCGGCGCTTCGGCGGACGCCGGGAAGACGGTCCTCATCACCGGCGGCACGAGCGGCATCGGCGCCGCGACCGCCCGGCTCCTACTCGCCCGGGGCCACCGGGTCGCCGTCACCGGGCGCGACCCCGGCCGGCTCAGGGCCTTCCTCGACGACGTCGGCCACGCGGACCGCGTCCTGGGCCTGGTGGCCGACGCCTCCGACCGGGAGGCCACGAACACGGCGGTCACCGGCACGGTAGAACGCTTCGGGACCCTGGACGCAGCGGTCGCGAACGCGGGCGGCGCGTCCGCGGACCACTTCCGGACGGGCGGCGCCGGCGTCATCGGCGGCGGCGACCCGGAGCTGTGGGCGCCGATGGTGCTCGCCAACGTGCTCGGCCCGGCCCTGCTGGCGGAGGCGGCCCTGCCCCACCTGGAGCGGTCCCGCGGCCGGCTGGTGCTCATCGGGAGCGTGGCCGGGATCAAGAACAGCCCGGGCAACCTCTACTCCGCCACGAAGTGGGCGGTGGTCGGCTTCGCCGAGAACCTCCGCCTGCACGCCACGACCCGCGGCGTCGGGGTCACGGTCGTGAACCCGGGCATGATCGACACCGCGTTCTGGCACGGCCAGGCTCCCCCCACCGCCATGAGCCCGGAGCCGGTGGCCGAGGCGATCGGCTTCGCGCTCGACCAGCCGGCGGGCGTCGACCTCAACACGGTGACGATCCGTCCGATCGGCCAGCCCGTCTGACCCCGGGCGGGCGGCGCGCCCACTGGCGCGCCGCCCCCGGGACCGGGGGCGGCCCCGGCCGCCCCCGTCCCCGCAGACCTTCACCGCACTAGGCGACCGTGCGGATGAGCTTCTTGTTGAGGAACTCCTCCATGCCGGGACGCCCCAGCTCGCGGCCGAAACCCGAGCGCTTGACACCGCCGAAGGGCAGTTCGGCGCCCTCCGCACCGACACCGTTGATGAAGACCATCCCGGTGTCGAGGCGGTCGGCGACGCGCCGCGCCTGCTCGGGGTCGGTGGTGAACACGTACGACCCCAGGCCGTACGGGGTGTCGTTGGCGATCCGTACCGCGTCCTCCTCGTCCGCGGCCGGGAACACCAGGGCGACGGGGCCGAACAGCTCCTGCCGGGCCACGGGGAGGTCGGTGGTGAGACCGGTAAGGAGGGCCGGCGGGTAGTAGGCCCCGTGGGGCTCCTCCGCCCTGACCAGGTGCGCCCCCTGGGCGACGGCGGCGTCGACCTGGCTCCCCAGGGCCCGGGCGGCGGCGGCCGAGGCCAGCGGTGCCCCGGACCACCCGGCCGGCAGCCGGTCGGAGAACCGCTCCACGAACGCGTCGTACAGCTCCGCGACGACCACGAACCGCTTGGCCGCGTTGCACGCCTGGCCGGTGTTGTCGAGGCGGGACGCCACCGCGGCGTCCACGACCGAGTCGAGGTCGTCGGTGGACAGCACGATGAAGGGGTCGGAGCCGCCGAGCTCGAGCACGACCTTCTTCAGGTGCCGCCCCGCGATCTCGGCGACGGCGGAACCGGCTCGCTCGGAGCCGGTGAGCGAGACCCCCCGCACGCGCGGGTCGGCGATCATCGCGCCCACCTGCTCGTTGGTCGCGTAGACGTTGACGTACGCCCCCTCGGGGAAGCCCGCCCGGGTGAAGAGCTCCTGGAGGAGTTCGGCGGTGTCCGGGCACTGCGGGGCGTGCTTGAGGACGATGGTGTTGCCCGCCGCGAGGTTCGGGGCGGCGAACCGGGCGACCTGGTAGGCGGGGAAGTTCCACGGCATGATGCCCAGGAGGACGCCGAGCGGGGAGCGCCGCAGCACGGCGCCGCCGGGCCCGGAGGTGACGTCGAGCGGCTCGTCGGCGAGGAACTCCTCGGCGTGGTCGGCGTAGTAGCGGTAGATCTCGACGCAGAAGTCGACCTCCTGCTCGGCCTCGGCCAGGGGCTTGCCCATCTCCCGCACGATGCCCGCGGCCAGGGCGGCGCGGTGCTCCGTGTGGAGGTCGCCCAGGCGGCGCAGCAGCGCGGCGCGCTCGGCCGCGGCGCCGGTGCGCCCCCACTCCGCGGCCCGGTGGGCACGGGCGAGGGCCGCTTCGATCTCGGCGTCCGTGGCGGCCGGGCGGGTGGTGTGGACCCGGCCGGTGGCGGGGTCGGTGACGGCGTACATGGTCCTCCAAGCGGGTGGGCGTGTGCGGGACGGCGGGGCGGCCCGGGGCGGGGCGGGCCACCGGGTCACGGGGTCACGGGGTCACGGTCGCAGGATCGTGCGCAGGCCGGATCCGGCCTCGAGGTCGGCGAACGCGGCCTCGACCTCGGACAGGGGGCGGGTGGCGCCGATGAGGTCGTCCAGCGGCAGCCGCCCCGCCAGGTACAGCCGCGCCAGCTTCGGGATGTCGATCTGGCCGACGCTGGAGCCGTAGTTGCAGCCGAGGATCCGCTTCCCCTGGTCGGCGAGGTCGAACAGGTCGAACGCGCCGGTCGCCCCGGTGGGGGCCATCCCGACGAGGACGGCGGCCCCGCCCGAGGTGAGCATGGCCGGCAGGGTCTCGATCACCCGTGGGCTGCCGATCGCCTCGAACGCGTGGTCCACGCCCCCCAGCTCCCTTCGGCACCAGGCGGCCACGTCGGTCACGGCCCCGTCCAGGACGTGGGTGGCGCCGAACCGCAGCGCCGCCTCGCGCCGCTCGGGCGACAGGTCGACGGCGATGATGGGATCGGCGCCGACGAGCGCGAGCCCCATGACCACGGACAGGCCGACCCCGCCGGTGCCGATGACCACGGCCGACTCGCCGGGCCGCACCTCGGCGGTGTTGGTGACCGCGCCGATCCCGGTGGTGATGGAACAGCCCAGCAGGGCGCCCACCTCGAAGGGGAGCTCCCGGGGCACCTTCACCGCCGCGGACTCGGGAACGGTGAGGCGGCCGGTGAACGCGCCCAGGCCCAGGTAGGGCCACACCGGGTCGCCGTCGGCGTCGGTGAAGGGCGTGGTCCCGTCGGGCAGGGTGTTCTCGACGGCACGGGTCTCCGTGCACAGCCAGGCCCTGCCGGCCGCGCACTTGCGGCACCGGCGGCAGGGCGCGAACCAGGACAGGACGACGTGGTCGCCCGGTTCCAGACCGGTCACCCCGGCTCCGGTCCCGGTGACCACGCCCGCCGCCTCGTGGCCCAGGACGAGGGGCCGGTCGGTGGGCCAGTCCCCGTTCACGATGTGCAGGTCCGAGTGGCACACGCCCGCGGCCCGCACCTCGATCTCCACTTCGCCGGGGCCGGCGGGCCGGAGGGCGACCTCACGGGTGTGCATCCCCCGGTCGGGGTCGACGACGACGGCCGGGGAGGGGTGTGACGACATCAGGGCGTCTCCAACTTCTCTTCCTGGTTCTGGTTCTGGTTCGCGGGGAGGCGGGTGTGGGGCTTGGCGATCGCCACGTAGACGAGGCCGACGGCCAGCAGCACGGAGAAGACGAGGACCACGGCCCAGACCTGGACCCAGCTGCCGCCGACCGGCGCGAGCTCGACCCGCGGCCAGGCGATGTTGGTCGCCTCGAAGAGCAGCCAGACCACGGCCAGGACGTTGATCACCAGGCCGGCGCGGCCCAGGTCCACCCGCCCCCGGGAGGGTCGCCAGCGCCCGGTGAGGCGGGCGACGAGCGCCACGACGGCGACCGAGAGGAAGACGAAGTAGAACCCGCCGGAGCCGAAGGCGATCAGGGTCGCCGCCGCGTTGCCGTTCAGGCCGAGCAGCAGGCCGAGGCTGGCGAGGACCGCCGTGACCACGAGCGACACCCACGGGATCTGGCGCGGGCCGACGGTGGCCAGGGTGGCGGAGAAGGGCAGCTGCCGGTCGCGGGCGAACGCGTAGACGGCACGGCCGATGTAGGTCTGGATGGAGATGGCGCAGGCGATGAACGCCAGCAGGACGACGGCGATGAAGGGCTTCTCGCTCCAACCGCCCAGACCCGCGGTGACGGCGGTGAAGACCGGGTCCGCGAGCCGCCCGGCGACGGCCTCCTCCGGGTTCGGCAGGGCCAGCGTGACGGCGAGGCCGGTGAGCAGGACGGTGAAGGCGACGAACAGGTAGGCGCGGATGAGGGCCCGGGGGACGTTGCGCCGGGGCTGCTCGGTCTCCTCGGCGACCTGGGTGGTGGCGTCGAAGCCGAGGAACGCCCAGCCGGCCACGGCCAGGCAGGTCAGGAATCCGGCGAGGACCGATCCGCCGGAGGCGGCCTGGGCCCCCAGGGTCTCGAAGAGGATGCCGAACCCGTTGTTGTGCGCGAAGACGAGCAGGAACACGCTCACCGCGATGGAGGCGACGCCCTCGGCGACGATGCCCGCGTTGAGGAAGTGCTTGACCGGGTTGACGCCCAGGAGGTTGATCCCCAGGGCCACCGCGATGAAGACCACGCCCAGCAGCACGTGGTGTAGGGGTTCCAGCGGCCCGTCGCTGAAGAGCATGTGCAGCCACGTCGCCCCCAGGTAGGCCACGGTCGTCAGCGAGGCGATGGCCGAGGCGAGGTAGATCCACCCCACCAGCCAGCCCTGGCGCGGACCGGCCAGGCGCCGCACCCACTGGTAGACGCCGCCGGTGACGGGGAACTGGGAGGACAGCTCGACGTAGACCACCGCGACGAGCAGCTGCCCCAGGAAGGCGAGGAGGACCGCCCAGATCCAGGCGGGGCCGGCGAAGACGAACCCGAGCTGCACCACGGCGTAGATGCCCACGACGGGCGAGATGGTGGCGAACCCGATGGCGAACACGGCCCATACGGACAAGCTGCGTCGAAGTTCCTGCCGGTAGCCGTATTCGGCCAGTTCACCGGCATCGGTGCGTGAGTTGTCCACGTTCGTCTCCTGTGAGGGATGCGCGACGGCTCCCGAGGGCCGGCGGCGCCCGGGGATCGGGGCGCGGTGAGCCGGGCCGGGGAAGGATCCGGTGCCGTCGGCGTTACGGCCGACGGAGCGGGTTCGAGCAGGTCACCCTACGGATCGCGCTTATTGTTCGCGAAGCCAATAAGATACTGGGTGCTTAGCCAATAGCATCTGTGGCATGACGTCAAGCGATCGCAGGAAACGAGTTCGCAAAGCCCCCGGGGAGCGCCGCGACGAGATCGTGGCGGCCGCGGCCCGGACCGGGCTCGTCGAGGGCCTGGAACGCATCACCCTGCGCCGGGTGGCGGACGGCCTCGGAGTGCGCCCCGGCCTGGTCGGCCACTACTTCCCCGTGGTCGAGGAGCTCGTGGCCGAGGCCTTCACCAGCGCGGCCCTGGGGGAACTGGACGTCCTGCTCCCGGAGACGCCCGCGGAACCCGCCCCGGAGGAGGCGGCGCCGGCGGCGATGCCGATCCTGCGGGACTTCCTGAGCAGGATGTCCGGCCCCGTGTTCGACGACGTCAGCAGGCTCTGGCTCAACGCCCGGCACCTCGCCCGCTACCGGCCCGCCCTGCGCGAGAGGGTCGTGAGCCAGGAACTCCTCTGGTGCCGGCGGGTGGAGCGGGTCCTCGCCCTCGGCGTGGAACAGGGGAGCTTCCGCTGCGACGACCCGTGGGGCGCGGCCGTGCGGATCATGGCCGCCATCGACGGGGCCAACTCCTACATCAACACGAGCGCGCCACAGCGCTCGGAACCCCTGACCGAGATGGTCCGCACCCTCGTGGAAGTCGAACTGGGGCTGGGCCGGGACGCCCTCCGCGCCCCGAGCCCGGACCCGGCCCCGAACACCTGAGCCCCGGGCCGGGGGCGCGAACTGTCACTCTCCCGTCACCCGTCTTCCCCGGGCCCCGGCGAAGACGGGGCGGCCGTCCACGGTCGCGTCCGCATGGGCACGGGAACCGGCACCCCCCGGCCCGGCCGGAGCACACACCGGGACGGCGCCATCTGCCGCGCCGCGGCGTGCCCGCCTCCCGGAAAGCTCTCCACGCAGCGCTGCACGGAGCCCGGGACCTCGGAACCGCCGGGATGAAACCGGTGGCACGGCCGGCAGGGGAGCGGCCCGCCCCAGGCCCGCGTTCGGCGCCCCGGCGAGCGCACGGCCGGCGATGACGGTGTCCTGTGCCGGGTGCGACAGAGGCCCCCGAGGGATGAACAGGACCCCTGTTATCCTGCGCTGGTGTCAACGATCAAACAGTTCCAGGTGACCTTCGACTGCGCGGAACCCGCGCGCCTCGCCGCTTTCTGGTGCGAGGTGCTGGGGTACGTCATACCGCCGGTCCCGGAGGGCTTCGCCACCTGGGAGGAGCACCACCGCTCGCTGCCGCCCGAGGACGAGATCTACTTCGCGTGCACCGACCCCTCCGGTGTGGCTCCGCGCCTGCTCTTCCAGCGGGTTCCCGAAAGCAAGGTCGTCAAGAACCGGGTGCATCTCTGTGTGCGGACCGGCGACGGGCTCGTGGGTGACGAGCGCCTGGCCACCCTCGAGGCCGAATGCGCACGGCTGATGGCCTTGGGCGCGAAGCACGTGCTGACGCAGCCCGCCGACGGCGTCAACGAGTCGTGCATCACGATGCAGGACATCGAGGGCAACGAGTTCTGCCTCTCCTGAGTCCCCTCCGCGACTGCCAGGCCGAGAGCCGTCTCCCCTGGTCCTCCCAGGTCCCGCATACGGCAAGAGCCATTCCGCGAGAGCGAGGCCGTGCAGACGGGCGATGCCGGGGATGGCGTGAAGGACGCCGTCGCCGCCATCAGCCCAGACCTCCGGCCCGTTTGATTCAGGCCCCCTCCCGCCCGGTGTCTCCTAACGTGGCCGAATCGGCGGTGTCGCTACTGCCCCGGCTGGCGCCTGTGCCGTGTGCAGGCGGCACCGGCCCGGACGGTCCCCAGGGGGGAGGTGCGGTGTCGGGGGCGGACATGGCGGTACAGGTCCGTGGTCACTCCTCCCGGCTGGGAGCCGAGCGGACACGGGCCCACCCAAAAGGCTCACGGGATGGCGAAGCGCTTCGCGAGATCGCCCCCACTTGCACCCACCTTGCACCGGGGAGCACACAGGGAATGGAAACGCGGCGAGGACCCCTTACGAGGTCCTCTTCGAACCCCCTGAACCGGGATTTTCTGGTGCACCCGGCAGGATCCGAACCTGCGGCCATCGGATGAGAAGCCAACTGGTTCCGTCGCGTCTGTCCTGCGTGTGAATCTCAGTCCTTGGCGAACATCCCGTGGGCGATCAGCCGCTGGTTGGCCGCGCTGCGTTCGGCGACCACCACGGGGTCGAAGACCGGTGTGTCCAGGCCCGGTCGCATCACCGGTTCCAGGAGCATGGGGCCCAGGACGAGGAAGAGTACCTGGTAGGGGGCCCACCGCTCGTCCGTGCCGCCCATCGTCGAGAGCCGTACCCGTACCCCCTCCAGCAGACGGGCGAAGAGGCGGGCGCTCAGGTCGCTGCCCTCCGCCAAGGCGCGGCGGAGGTATTCACGCCGGATCGCGTCCGTTCCGAACAGCCTGGCGCTGGCCTCGCCGAAAGCGGCGAGGCTCTCCGTTTCGCCTTCCCGTTCGCCGATATCGGAGAGGACCGTGTCGAAGGCGTCCAGAACGTCCTCGTCCACGGCCTCGCGCAGTTTCTCCTTGGAACCGAAGTGGTGCCGGACCAGGGCGTGAGAGACCCCGGCGTCGGCCGCGATGGCGCGGAGCGAGGTGCTGGAGAAGCCGTGTTCGGCGAACAGGCGCAGCGCGGACATCCGGATGCGGGCCCGGCCGGTGAGATCGGCACTGTGCGTCATGGGCGCACAGCCTAGCCGCCCCACCGGCGGGGCGCCGTTCACAGCACCCTGCGCAGATAGGGGGTTCGGCCGGCGCCCCAGGCCAGCGCGAAGCTCAACACCAGGCCCCCGACGGCGGACAGGGCGAAACCCTCCCACGGGCCTGCGGCCAGGGCGCCCGCCATGTACTGCAGGGCGACGACCACCGGAACGTGGATGAGGTAGACGGTGAAGGCCAGCCCCGCCAACGCGAGCGGCAGACGACTCGGCCGGGCGGCCCACCGGCGGAACAGCACGAGCAGGCCGATGGACAGGGAGACGCACATCAGTGTCTCCATGGTCGACCACAGCAGGGAGCCGGCGCTCCAGCCGCCGTCGGCGTACCACCCGCCCAGTTCCTCACCGAAGGCCAGGTGGGCTCCGGCGAGCACCGTGCCGAGGGCGAGCCAGGCATATCCCGCGCGGTCGGGGAAGGCCGTGAGCCAGCCCTGCCGGTAGGCGAGGAGGCCTGCCACGAAGAAGGAGGACTGCAGGGCCAGGTCGCCGGGCTCGGCTTGGATGAACTCCAGGAGCGGGATCCAGGTGTCCACGGGATACCAGACCCGGAGTGCGAAAGTCGCCAGCGCCACCAGGGCCGCGAAGAGCAGAATCGCGGCGGTCGAGGGGGCCCGGGGAGCGGTGTCCGTGGAGGAGGAGGGCGCCCGGCCGCGCAGCCGGGCCGTCAGAACGCGCCACAGGGCGTACAGGACGGCATAGACCAGCAGGTGCTGGATGAACCACAGGTGGGCGAACTGGCGGTCCGGCCAGATGGGGCCGGACCAGCCCTGCGGTCGATCGGCACCGCCCATGTAGACGTCGGCGTAGTAGGTGGCGAAGCCGAGGTCGGGGTGAGGACGGAAGTTCGAGTAGTAGGCGTACATCAGGACCGGGACGACAACCAGGAATCCGATGAGCACCAGCGGCAGGAACCGCCGGAAGCGGTCGCCCAGGAAGGCCCTGGGGCCCTTGCGGTCGTAGGCCGCTGGGACGAGGTAGGCGGAGATCAGGAGGAAGAGGCTCATCAGAAAAGTGCCCGCGACGAGAGCGGCGTTGGAGAGCAGTGGCGCCTGGGCCTGGTCCTCGAAGTACCACCAGTCGGCGGGGCCGTAGGGCTGTGCCGCGTGGAGGAGCACGACGAGTGCGATGAGCAGGAGTTTGAGGTGGTCGAGGTAGTACAGCCGTCCGTTGCCCGCCTGTAGTTGCTGTCCATTTGGATTCTTTACTGTCCACATGGACAGCACACTAGGCGGGTGCGCTGGTGGCCGCCAGGGGTTCGCTTCGATATCAGGGAACTCTCCGGGATCTCCCCGGGGGCGTGGGTTGTCGGTGCCAGGGCCTCAACAGCGGGCTGTCTTGCGTTGATCGCCGTATCCGGTGTGCGCCGGGATCGCCCCTCAGTGCTCGGGCGGCTGAGACCTGCCGTGCTCTCCGTTCGAGACGGCTGAACCTCGAATCCGCTCGGCGGCCCGGCTCTACACTCGAGCCATGCCGCGGCCCCTGTACCTGGTGCTGTCCGGAGCCCCAGCACCCGAAGGAACGGTCGAACTCGTCCAGGCCTTCCAAGGCCATGACTGGCGGTGACGGTGCTGTCCACCCCCACCGGCACGGACTTCCACGACCCGGCCCGCTTGGAGGAGGTCACCGGCGATCCGGTCCGGGTGACGTTCCGCAGACCCGGCCAGGGCACACCCCTGCCTCCCGCCGACGCAGTGCTGGCCTGTCCGCTGACCCTCAACTCCACCAACAAGTTCGCCCAAGGGCTGGCCGACAACTTCGCGATCGCTCTGCTGTGCGAGATGGCCGGATACGGGATGCCCACCGTGGTGGTGCCCCACTGCAAACCCCAGCTGGCGTCCCACCCGGCGTTCACCCGCTCCCTGGAGACCTTGGGCTCCATGGACGCGATCACCGTCCTGCACGACCCCGACGCCCCCTACGAAGCCCGTCTGCCCTCCTGGAAGCAGGTCATCGACGCCGTGAACAGCCTCTGACCGAAAGGCGCGCCGTGGACCCCGCCACCCGAGGCCGGACGATCAAACGCGCCTGACGTCGCCGCGGCTACTCCCAGAGCGTGCCGGCCGGCCTCCTCGGCCGCTTCGAATCGTGGCTCTCCCCGGTCGAACGCGGCATCCTCATGGTGGACTCCCACGAGATCCTCACCCGCCTGGCCCGCGTCCTGCACCTGGACCCGGCCGAATTGACCGGAGCCGAACCCGAGGCGGTCACCGACATGCGCTACGACGCAGTCCGAGCCATCGAAGGCGCCATCGTCGCTGAGATCGGCAGGGAACCACGGACCGACCCCGTATCCCTTCTCGCTCAGGCCCAACACACCTATGCCGCCTAACAGGCGGCCCGCTACGACGAGGTCGGGCGCCGCCTGCCCGGCTTGATTCTCGAAGCCGAAGGCACCCCCCCGGATGCGGACCGCTCCGGGAGGTCTCCGCCCGCCTGCACTGACCTTGTAACTGGGGGGCACACATGGAGCACGCAGGGGCCTGGAACGCGGCGAGGACCTCTTGCAAGGTTCTCAGGTAACCCCTTTGAACTGGGATTTTGTGGCGCACCCGGCAGGATTCGAACCTGCGGCAATCGGATTGGAAGTGCCCTGGTTGCGTACCCTCGCAAGACGCTACGTACAGTTTTGTGCCTTCTCATCCGATCCGCCCTGCCGTTCTGTGCCATGTCATGCCGCGCAATGTCGCCCCGGTCCAAAACCGCGGAGCACGAACGGAGCACGCACGCCCTGTCGGCGGCGTTCGATGGCAGTTCGCGAGGGTCTCGTGAGAATCGGGCGGGCGTTTCGGAGCTCTGGTCCCTACCGACGGGAATTGCCAGTGATGACAGGCCGGGGCTGAGATCACCGGTCGGGTGCTGTGCGAGAAGATCAGGACTGCCTTGACCGAACGGATGAATGGCAGGGAAGCCGTGGAAGACGAAGTCCAGAAGTTGGAACTTTTTCTGTTCGCGGATCCGGTACAGAGCGTCGCTGTTGAAGTGGTGTGCGGTGATCCTCTGGTCATGGGCGAGGAGCGGTACTACGCCGCCTCCATCGTGCTGAGAAGCGACTTCGTCAACGGCCATGCCCGTCTGATGGTGTCAGTCAAGGACCTGGACGATTGGGAGCGCTGCCTCGACACGCTTCGGGGTGAGGAGGGGACGGCGTGGCCCAAGGGCGATCGGACCGCTTGGTTGGAAGTATCGCCCGAGGATCCGCTGGAGGTGATCGTGCATGACATGCCGTCGACACAGATCACGGTGCGCATGCCGATCGATGACACCTCTGACTGGGGGGAGGAGAACCAGCGACGCTTGGAACGCGTCCGTCACGCCATCGAACCGTGAGCTGCTCCGGGTGTCGGTATTTTAGGAGCGCCTTCCGTCATCTGGCGCACCTCAGAGTCGCCATTACACCAGACGCGAAACAGTGCCGAGACGAGACCGGGATGGTGTTCCACCGAAGGGCGTAACCTCACCAGCTCACGAAGTGGCAGCACCTGACCCAGATTTGATCTCGTTGGGACCCTGCTGGCTGCTCGGGTAGTGCGCGTCCTCGCCCAGCAGCTCGATCATGGACGCCTCGGAGAAGTAGCATCGATCACTGACCTGCCATTCATCGTGTATCTCGGACAGCACCGTTTGGCCGATCCGACCAACGTCGCGGGATCGGCGAAGGCCCGTGCCACGTCCGCTCTGTGTTTGCCCTCCCGGTTCAACTGCTATAACAGGCTGGTCGGCCAGATCTTCTTCCCGTGCCTGGTCGGAAAGTCGGCGAACGCGGCCACCAGTACGCTTGAAGCTGGTGCCGGTTTGAAGGTCGGTGCTGATTGAGGTGTGGGTAGTTTGGATTTCACCGAAGTTCCTGCCTTCCTTGGAGAAAGGAAGGCGATTTTCAGGACCCCGAGTGAAGCTTTTATTTCCTCTGTTTTCCTGGTGGCGCTGGTAGGTGGGGAGGGTTAGATGTTGGGATATCTCGTGTTGGCGGTTGTCCTTATGTTTTTTGGTGGCTTGTTGGTGGCCTCTGGGTATGGAAACTGGAGGAACTGGGATGAAATTCAAAGAGCTTCTCTCTTTTTGCTTCCTTTTATGTTGAGTGCTTGGGAGAAATCTCGAGGAGGGCGGATTGATTCGGCCAATAGGGCGATGTCATCTCTTGTTTGGGTTGTGCTGGGGGGCGCACTTTTTGTTACGGGATTGGTGACTTTGGTGGAGGTGGTGAGGCAGTTAATTTCTGTGGGTTGGTGGTAGTCGATTTCCTGGTGCAGGCTGGGAAGCGGTCGTGCTCGGGAGGGACGAACGGTCGCTGTGGTCAGGGCGGACGCCTTTGCCGGGGTGGTGGGGCGCTTCGGGCAGGCGGCATGGTGTTGTGGCCGTTGCGCGGAGGACGACAGGTACTGAGGAAGTGACACCGGGTTGCCGGTGGGTGTCGGGGTACGGTCCACGGAGGCTGGCCGCCAACGCTTGTCGGAGGAAGTCAGGGGAACGTGTTCGTCACGGCTTGCCGCCCCGTTCGAGTTCGAGGACCGGGTGGACGTCGACCCCGACCTGATCACCGGGGCCCTGGTGCGCCCCTACCTCGACCTCGGCTCCGTTCCTCGCCCCCGCCCGGCCGAACCGGACGACCACCCGGCCCCGCTTTCGGGTGTCGAGTCCGAGCCGGTGGAGGAGGAGTTCGCCGAGCTGACCGACCGCATCCGCACCTACCTGGCACTGCGGGGCTGACAAAAAACCGAACAGGCTGGGGGCGTCTTCTCCTGCGGGAGGAGGCGCCCTCCGCTGCGTTCCTGAACTCCTATGGTGCCATCGCGGGTTTCTCGATCAACGGTCGGGAAGAAGGAACCCGGGGTGATTTCTCGGACCGTCGAAGCGCTCTGGAGGCGTTCCGGAAGCCGTCGAGGGAAGCTGATCAGGGTGGGCCGTCGAGGGGCCGATAACGCCGCCGATCGGTGGGCCCTTTCGGGGGCCAGTGACCCCGCCGATCGGCGGGCCGCCTTGAACGGCCCACCCTCAGCCCGTTATCAGTGCAGGTCAACGCCCCTGTGGGTGGGCCTGTAGGAATCCAGACTTATGCCCGGTAGGCGGGTTCCTTCACATAGGGCGCGCGGCGCCCGGGGGTGTCCGGGGGCGTTCCCTCCCCCGCACACCCTCCCCGGCAGCCGTCTGTCGCCCCGCTCCACCCACCTGTCCTTGGGTGGCTCAAGCCCAGACCTTCCAGGCCCGGCTCGTCTTGGCTGCCCGGACGATGCCCGGGCTGCGCCACGGGGACGCCTCGCTCGCGCTCGTGGTGGGCACGGACGTGAAGGTGGTGCCCGCCGAGCTGGGCCATGCGACTACGCACTTCACCCAGGACACCTATCAATCGGTCTGCCCCAACGTCGCCAAAGCGACGGCCGAGGCGACCGCTGAGCTGTTGCGCGGGACGCCGGTTTCGGCCGGGTAGCGGGGCGGGGGAGCATACCAGGAGCGATTCAGCTCCCTGAGCTCTGGATCCTGTGGCGGGTTCACACCGCCTGGCCTGGGGCTTCACTGTCGGCGGAGGTGGCTGGCCATCGGATCGAAGGTCCCCTGGAGGTGACCTCAAGGAAGTGTCCACTGCGGAGAGGACTCCGTCTTCCACACCATGTCGTCGCGCGGCGACCGTTGTCGTCGGGGCCGCTTCCGGAACCGATGGCCTCCGTCGCTGATTTCTTGGAGATCGTCAGGTATTCACCAGGGCATCTCCCCGTTCTCATCCTGGAAGGTCCCCGTCGGCCCGCCCGCGGCGAGGGTCGCCAGCCGCACGACGGCCCTGGCGCTCTCCTCGGGTGACCTTCCGATGCCGAAAGCCGCGGTCATGTCCGTGGCGGTGGTACCCGGCTCCAGTGCGTTGAACTTGATGTCCGGATGGGCCTTGGCGTACTGGACCGTCAACATGGTGGCCGCGGCCTTGGACGCGGAGTAGAGCGCGGTCGGCAGGTGGAATTCGGGCCGTCCGGGGTCGGTCACCGCCCAGAACGATCCGGCGCTGCTGGAGATGTTGACGACGGTGGGGTTGGCGGACCTGCGCAGCAGGGGCAGCGCCGCCTCCGTGACCCGCACGACCCCCACCGCGTTGGTGTCGAAGGAGCGCAGTGCCGAAGGGCCGTCGATGTCTCCGGACGCCAGGATGCCCGCGTTGTTCACCAGGACGTCGAGCCGGCCCTCGGCCGCACCGATCGCCGCCAGAGCACTCTTCACCAGCGCGTCGTCGGTCACGTCGAGCCGCACGAACCGTGCACCGATCTCCGCTGCGGCCTTCTCCCCCCGCTCGGTGTCGCGCGCACCGAGATAGACGACGTGGCCCAGTGCCAGAAGCTGTTTCGCGGTCTCGAAACCGATGCCCTTGTTGGCCCCGGTGATCAGTGTGATGGTCATGGTTCTCCTCCTGGGATACGCGGCCCGAACGGGTTCTCGGACACGCTAGGAGGGAACGCGCCCCCGCCCCAGAGCCCTGCTGAGCCGGGGGTGTGACAGGGCCCCTCTATCTGCCCTGCGGCGATCTAGGCTGATCACATGAGCGAGACATCGAACGCCCTCGGCGCGTTCCTGCGGGCTCGGCGAGCTCTGGTGAGGCCCGAGCAGGTGGGCATCCCCGATGTCGGTGTACGGCGCGTGCCCGGATTGCGGCGGGAGGAGGTCGCCATGCTCGCCGGTATCAGTGCCGACTACTATCTGCGGTTGGAGCGGGGCCGCGACCGCAACCCGTCGGTGCAGGTCCTGGAGTCGATCGCACGCGTGCTGTGCCTGGACGACGACCACTTCGCACATCTGCTGTCGTTGGTCGCCGAGGTTCCCCGGCGGCGTGGACGGAGGCCGCGCAAGGAGACCGCACCGACCGGTGCGCTCAAGCTGCTGGACTCCCTCGTCCAGCCCGCCTTCATCGAGGGCCGGTACTTCGACATCCTGGCCTCGAACGCGCTCGCCCGGGCCCTCGACCCCCGACTGACCGTGGGCGGCAACCAGCTGAGGGACATGTTCCTGGACCCGGGCCAGCAGGCGCTGTACCCGGAGTGGAAGCGCGTCACCGAGTGCTTCATCGCAAACCTGCGCCAGTCCGTGGGCACCGACATCGACGATCCCCGCTTCGCCGACCTCGTCGGAGAACTCTCACTGGCGAGCCCGCTGTTCCGCAGGCTCTGGGCCCGGCACGAGGTGCGGGGCCAGCGCGGAACGCCGATCCGGCTCGACCACCCGCGGATCGGGGAACTGACCCTCAACAGGGAGCGGCTGAGCGTGGGCGGGGCCGAGAGCCTGAAACTCGTCGTGTACCACCCGGACGCCGGGTCCGACAGCGCGGAGAAGCTGGCTCTGCTGGCTTCGGCGGACATGCCCACACGGGAGCGCGGAGGGAACGAGGGCACTCCGGCCCGCGAGACGAACGGCGCTGCGCCTGAGTGAACCCGTTCCAGCACCGGGTACGGCGCACGGCGCGATCGCACGGGCGACCGGTATTTCTCATCAAGGCTTTGCAGTGGAGGCACCTGTGACAACGATCGGGATCATCGGCGCGGGCGAGGTGGGGAGCCAGATCGCCCGCGCGGCGGTGGCGAACGGCTACAAGGTCGTCATCGCCAACTCGCGGGGCCCCGAGACCCTGGAAGAGCTCATCGATGAGCTCGGTCCGGCGGCCTCCGCCGCGTACGCGGCGGAGGCCGCGGCGTCGGGCGACTTCGCGGTCATCGCCGTACCCCTCAAACTCGTCGACCACATGCCGGTCGCAGAGCTGGCGGGCAAGGTCGTACTGGACACGAACAACTACATGATCTGGCGCGACGGCCACTTTCCGATGGTCGACTCCGGTGAGAAGACGGTCCATGAGCTGCGCCAGGAACAGCTCCCGACATCGAAGGTGGCCAAGGCGTTCACCCACATCCAGGCTCCGAGCCTGCTCCGCACGGCCCGACCCGCAGGTCACCCGGCTCGGCGGGCTCTGTCGGTGTCGAGCGACCATCCAGAGGCCGTGGAAATCGTCACACGGCTGTACGACCAGTTCGGATTCGACACGGTGGACAACAGTCCGTTGAGCGAGTCCTGGCGCACCGCCCCGGGCCAACCTGCCTGGGTCCAGCACGCACGACAGAACCGCGAGCAGCTGGCCCGCAACCTGGAACTGGCTGAGCCCTTCACTGTTACGTGATACCGCCCGTCCACGGTATCCAAATGATCCCCGGGTCCCGGGAACAGGCGGTATCGACACGTCTGCGCACGGGTTGCTTTGTGCTTGTGCCGGGTGCGATGGAAGCTCTGGAAGTGGGCCCGGCGCCGAGGAGATGGTCGTCTGGGATGCGCGAACGAGTGATCAGGGTTGCCAGGTTGACGCCGGTGCCGGGCCGGGGGAACTCGATCAGGTTCACATGGGCACCGGACCGAAACCCGAGATGTGGGAACCGCGCCGGGTCGACGTGATCTCGAAGTCCGGGGCGGCTTTCTTCGCGTCAGCGTTGCGGGATCAGGGTTTACCGTTGAATTGGCTGTGTACGTTCTGCAGGGCGCCAGAGTGGTTCTGTTTCCGTGCCCTGCGCGTCCGGGGCGGCGCCAGACGGCTGTCGGCAGCGGCAGGCGTGTCAGGGCATACTGACGGCGAAGCCATGGGGCCGTGGGATGGCGAAGTGCTCGGGAGGTGGGTGCCCTGCCTGTACTGACCTTGGACTGGGGAGCACACCAGGAGCACACATGGCCCCGAAACGCGGCGAGGACCTCTTGCGAGGTCCTCACGCACTCCGATTGAACTGGGGATTTGTGGCGCACCCGGCAGGATTCGAACCTGCGGCCATCGGATTAGAAGTCCGGCGCCCGGGTATCCTCACGTGTCATTTCATGCCGTCGCGTCCCGCACCATCCGAATCCGGATGCCGTCCTGTGCCACATGGTGCCGTGTGGTGTCGCCCCGGTCCAAAACCGCGGAGCACCAACGGAGCACGCACGCCCTGTCGGCAGCGTCCGATGGCACCTCGCGAGATCCTCACGGCGTGGCCGTTGAGACCGAATCTGTGCCCAGAAACCTTGGGGTACCCCAGAGGGAACGTTCGTGCGTTGCTACGCATTTCCGGACTTCAACTCTTCGTCTTCCGGCATGGAGTTCTGGAACTGTGTGCGAACGTCCCTCAAACGGCGGCCGTCCGCCACGGACCAGAAGTACCACCCGTTCGTGGCCTTCTTGCGCAATGCGTATCCGGCAGCCGATGGTGACATGTAGCGCTTGCCGGCCAGCTCGATGGCCCCGTCGGCAGTCAGAGTGGCTTCCCTGCCCTTGAAGTCCCGGTGCGTTGCCACCAGCTTGTCGCCAGGAGCGAGAAGTCCTGCCTCGATGAGGTGCTTCAACTCGACCCAGTCACCAGCCTTGGTCTGCGGGTCGATCACCTTGCCGTGATGGCCCTCAGGGACCGGCCACACCTGAAGGACCCGATCGATCAGCTCTGTCGTCCGCTCGTCGATCAGCTCCTCGTCCCAGGCATGGTGCTCGGTTCGCTTGATCACCCGTCCCGTGAGCGTGATCGTGTTGTGGTCCATCAGCGCCGACCGTTTCGCTGACCACGGTCCGTTGGACACCTTCGCGTTGAGCTTCTGTGTCAGGAGCGTCAGGTTGCCCAGACGGTGGACACGCAGCTGCCGCTCCTCGATGCCCTCCGGTGTCTGTACGGCCCAGTGGTCGTGCCACTTCTGCGGAAGCAGGTGTTCGACCGGGTAATTCTTCCGCTCGATCTGCGGCTGGCCCGTCTCCGCCCGGTAGAGGTCCTCTATCGCTTCGAGGATCATGCGGAGTCGTCCCCGCGGGAACCGTGAGTATGCTGATTCCGTGGTGAGCGTCCTGCGGATCTCCTCGTCTCCCGGCCAATAGGTGCTCGTGACGTTCAGCCGGGCAAGGTGCCCGGTGACGCGTTCCACGAGTTCATCGGCGGGCATGGCGGAGTTCGCGTTGATGAGGTCGGCGACGATGCGCCCCAGATCGCTGCCGGACAGACGAAGCAGCTGACGGCGGACGACCCAGCTCTCGGCCGCCCGGATGATCTGGTCGACGGACTCCCGCGGAAGGTCACGGCCCGGCTCGTGCAACCAGATGAGCAGTGGCTTGAGCACCTCGACACCGCCGGCCTGCATTCGGTACACCGCCATCTCGGCGGAGTCGAGACTTCCTCCGTGGTGGGCTGCGGCTTCGGTCCAGGCCTCGTATTGCTGTGCCTGCTGTTTGATCACAGGCAGCAGGCCGGTCATCTTGTGACCGGACTCGAGCTCCACGTAGGACTTGAACCGGCTGAACGTCGCCTGCGGGCTGATCTCCTCGCCGGTACGCGATACGAGCCACTGGTTGAGGAACAGCGAGCTGCGGCTGATGAGGTTGCGCCCGACGCTGACCTCCTTCGTCCAGAACTTGGTCTCGAAGGGCCAGTCCTCCCGGTAGGCCTTCTTCGTGTCTGCGCCTTCGGCCTCAAGCCGCTGGAACACGAAGTTGCGCACAAGGTCGGCCGCAGTGAGCGGGGTACCGCGAGCGTTGAGCGTCTCGAAGATCTCCTGGGAGTTCTCTGAATCCTTCAACTCGATCGAGACCAGCTGGAGGCCGTTCAGCAGGACGGCGGTGAGGTTCTTGGCCTTGGTGGTGTAATCCTCCGACTCGGGCGGGCCGAGCCACTGTTCGACGACCGTGGAGAAGTAGGCGTGCGCGGCGACGATCTGGGAGTCCGAGTGGGCCAGAGCGGTGTGGTCGACCGGCGGCTCAGCCGACATCACCTCGTCGAACGCAGCCCGGTCCTTGTTGAGGTGGCGCACCTTCAGCCGGATGTCGCCGTCTTCGACGTAGACATCGTCGTTGTGGGTGAGACGTTCGAGTTGACCGGCGAGCGGAGTGTTGCCCGACTGCGCCAGGAGTGCACACGTGGCGTCCGCGAAGACCTGCAAGGTCGTCAGTCGCTGCTGGCCATCGACCACGTTCCACGTCGGCAGCTGCTTCTGAGCTTCCTGGGACTGGATGACCACCGCGCCGAGGAAGTGAGTGGCGTTCAGATGAGGCTCTTCGATCCGGAGTTCGGCGATGCGCCGGATGTCCTTCCATAGCGGCTCCCACTGCTCGTCCTCCTTCCAGACGTAGGGGCGCTGGAACAGCGGGATCACGAAATGCTGCGGCAGGTTGAACAGTTGCAGCGGCGTCCGTTTGAAAGTCTCCACGTCTCCTATCATTCCGCACCCGCCCGACATTTTGGGTCAGAAACCCGGGTGCATCGAGGGGTGGGGTGATGCGTTGGCCCACGACTGAAGTGCGGAGCCCGCTTGGGGCATCTCGTATCGGGGGCAGTAGACGCTGCGGAGTGTGCTGGGATCGCCTCCCGCCACCTGGCACACACCACGGACTCCATCAAACCCGGCGTGAGACATCCGCGCGTCCGCTCTCATGCATATGGCAGGCCTGACTCGTGCCACTTTTGAGCATCCCGGCGAAGAGCAACCTGCTGACCTGGTCTGATAGTGGCCGGGAGGGGCACTCGGGGTGACTAATCGCGGTGCCGGCCATAGCGTGAACGAGTGGCATCGTTCATCAGGAAGGTCCCCACCGCATCAGGCGCGCAAGCAGTACAGATCGTCCATAAGAACGGCCGCCAGATCGTGGACATCGACCACATCGGCTCGGCCCATAACGACGCCGAACTCGCCGCACTGATGGAGATCGCCCACCAGCGACTGCACCCCGGCCAGCTCGCCCTGGACCTGGATGTGGGACCGCCACCTGCGGCAGAACCCGAACCCGCGCCCCACACCGGCAGCGGCAGCGGCAGCGGCCCGAGGGCCGTGGGCACCCGCTCCGAACTGCTATGGGACACCCTGGCCGATGCCTACACCCGCCTGGGCTTCGATGCCGTGCGCGATGCCACCTTCGCCAAGCTCGTGCTCGCCCGCATCGTGGAACCCACCTCCAAAGCCGACACCCTGCGGGTCCTGGGAGAACTCGGTGTGCCCGCGCCCTCGCTGCGGACCGTCTTTCGGTGCCTGTCCCGCTGCCAGGAGCACGACTACCGCCAGAGGATCACCGACGCGTGCCCGGCCCACGCCCGCTCCACCACCGGCCTGGCCCTGATCATGTACGACTGCACCACCTTGTACTTCGAGGCCGAGAAAGAGGACGGCCTGCGCAAGGTCGGGATGAGCAAGGAACGCCGCGTGGACCCGCAGATCCTCGTCGGCCTGCTGGTGGACGCCACCGGTTTCCCGCTGGCTGTGCACTGCTTCGAGGGCAACAAAGCCGAGACCAAGACGCTGCTGCCCGTGGTCACCGACCTCATACAAGGCCTGCCCGAGGCCGAGGACGTCGTCGTGGTGGCCGATGCCGGCATGCTCTCGGCCGCCAACCTCAACGCCCTGGAGAAGGCGGGAGGACGGTTCATCGTCGGCTCCCGGATCACCAAGGCGCGCTACGACCTGGCCGAACACTTCCAGGCCCGCGGCACCTACTTCGAAGACGGGCAGATCCTCGAATCGGAGCGGGTGATGGGCACCGGCCGCAACGCCCGCACCCGGCGGGTGGTCTACCAGTACCTGTTCGAACGCCACCAGCGCGATCAGCGGGCGATCAACGCCCAGATCACCCGGGCCGAGAAGGTCGCCGACGGCACCCGGCCGGTGAAGAAGGACCGGTTCGTGCGCCTGGACGGCGCCGACAAAGGGGTGGACTGGGACCTGGTCCAGCGAGCTCGGGACCTGGCCGGGCTGAAGGGCTATGTCACCAGCATCGACCCGGAGGTGATGGGAGGCCAGGCGGTGATCGACGCCTACCACGACCTGTACCAGGTCGAGCGGTCCTTCCGGATGGCCAAGTCCGATCTGGCCGCGCGGCCGGTCTTCCATCACGTGCGCGAATCGGTCGAAGCGCACCTGACCATCGTGTTCACCGCTTTGGCCGTCTCCCGGCACCTCCAGACCACCAGCGGGGTGTCGATCCGCAAGATCGTGCAGACGCTGCGTCCGTTGCGGTCCGCGATCATCGAGATCAGCGGTCACCGGCTCACCGCCGCACCCGATATCCCCGAGAGCGCCCGCGAGATCCTCGACCGGCTCAAGGGTTCGGGGTGACTAAAAGCGGCACGAGTCAGGTCAGGGCGCCGCTGGGGTGTTC
Organism: Nocardiopsis sp. MT53; assembly: GCF_019598965.1. Classification (NCBI taxonomy): domain Bacteria; kingdom Bacillati; phylum Actinomycetota; class Actinomycetes; order Streptosporangiales; family Nocardiopsidaceae; genus Nocardiopsis; species Nocardiopsis sp. MT53. Next base: position 3,776,608 of record NZ_CP080599.1, read on the forward strand.
CCGTGCGGCGCCCCTGTGTCTGTGGGGCCCTCCTGCAGAGGGCAGTGGTCAACGGAGCAGGGTGACCAATGCGGCCAGGGCTGTGGTAAGAACGGCTGCCAGGGTTAGGGTGGCGGCGAGGGTGGCTGCGGCGTGGCGGATGGCTTTGGGGTAGGTGGCGCCGTCGCGGCGGGCCAAGTAGGCGGCGCCGGCACCGGCCAGCACAGCTACGACCGTGACCAGGGTGCCGGCCAGGACCAGCAGCACGATCCACTCGGGCATGTCGGTTTTCCTCCGTCATCATTGTTCTATCGGCGGAGTTGAATGTGGTCGAAGACGTGCCTGTGATGGTCGGGACTGGACACAATGAGACATAAAAAGACACGGCCACGCGAATCAGGAGATGGTGTGGGCCCTCACTTCGGCACGGACGGACTCACCCCTGACGTGGCGCTGTCGGAGCTGCGAAGCCGGTTTCGGAAAGCCCTCCACCAGAAGAACTGGAACCAGGACACGCTGGCCGACAGGGCTGGTCTGAGCCGCGCAGTGGTGAACCCGGTGGTGAGCACCACCAACAACGAAAAGGTGCCCTCGGAGCGGACGGTGAGGCGCCTGGCCGAGGCGCTCAAGCTGGAGGAAGGTCCGCTGCTCACCCTGCTCGCCGCTGCTGTGGCCGCCCCTGCCCAGCCACAGTCTGGGCTGGGGCGGCCCATTCGTGCGTGGGACCCTCACGACCTGGAGATGCGCGTGGCCGGGAACCCCCCGGATTCCCCCACCGCAACTGTCGGCGTTCCCCAACGTGACACGGCGAGGCTGCCGGGGTACGTACGACGTGACCACGACGACGAACTGGGCCGTGCCATGCAGGCGGCCGTGGACGGGGCCAGTCGAATGGTGGTGCTGGTGGGGTACTCCTCCACCGGCAAGACCCGCGCCTGCTGGGAGGCTATTCAACCTCTCGCCGAGCGGGGATGGCGGTTGTGGCACCCTCTGAACCCCACTCGCGCCGAAGCCCTCCTTGCTGATATTGAAAACGTGGGCCCGCACACCGTGCTCTGGCTCAACGAGACCCAGCATTACCTCGGCCACCCCCGTTTCGGTGAGCGCGTCGCATCAGCCCTGCACACCTTGCTCACCAGCCCTGACCGTGCCCCCGTTCTGGTTCTGGGTACCCTGTGGAAAGAGCCCGCCCAGACCTTCACAGCCCTCCCTCAACCGGGGCAGGCGGACGAGCACGCCACAGCACGGGCTCTGTTGGAGGGCCGACTGGTTCCTGTGCCCGTGGACTTCACCCACGCTCAGCTCGACGACGTCCGCAAGTTGGCCGAGGCGGGCGACGGCCAGCTTGCTCACGCCCTGGAACACGTCCGTGACCGTCGGCTGACCCAGACTCTGGCCGGGGCGCCCGATCTGGTGCTCCGCTATCAGCACGGCTCCCGCCCCGCCCAAGCGCTGCTGGAGGCGGCGATGGACGCACGCCTTTTAGGGGTGGGCTTTCATCTGCCGCTGAACTTCCTGGCTGAGGCCGCCGAGGACTATCTCACTGACGACGAGATCGACGCTCTGGATGATCAGTGGATGGAAGCAGGATTGAGGGAGACAAGGCTACCCGTGCATGGTGGGTGGGCCCCGCTGCGTCGCATAAGGTTCCGGCGGCGTGACCAAAACCCCACGGAGCCGCAGGGCCCCGTTTACCGGTTAGAGGAGTACCTCGAACAGCACGCCAGGGACACGCGATGGGAGAAGTGCCCTCCTGCATCGTTCTGGGAAGCCGCGCACCGCCACCTCACTGATCCTGACGACTTGTATGTCCTGGCGCAGGCTGCAAGGCGCCGGGGCCTGCTCCGGCACTCAGTCCGGCTCAGCCACCGGGCTATCTTGGCTCACCATCCCCAAGCCGCACACTTAGCTGCCGAACTGCTCTCCCCCGACACCGATCCCCAGCAGCAGGGCGCGGACTGGATTGCCGCGCACGCCAACGTGACCGACCCGCACGGTGTCGGGTTTCTCCTGAAAAGGCTGCGGGATATAGGGCCTGAACAAACGGTGGAGGTGCTGGCCTCCCGAGTAATCACCTACGCCGACCTTACCGACCCAAGCGGCATTGCCCACTTGCTGGGAGAGTTGCGCCGGGTGGGGCAGGAGCAGGCATTGGAGGTGCTGGCCTCCCGAGCGGCCTCTCATACCGACCCCACCGACCCAAGCGGTGTCGCCTTCCTGTTGGAGGAACTGCGCCGGGTGGGGCAGGAGCAGGCATTGGAGGTGCTGGCCTCCCGAGCGGCCTCTCATACCGACCCCACCAGCCCAAGCGGTGTCGCCTTCCTGTTGGAGGAACTGCGCCGGGCGGGGCAGGAGCAGGCATTGGAGGTGTTGGCCTCCCGAGCGGCCTCCCACGCTGACCCCGCCAACCCGCACAGCATCCTCCCCCTACTGGGAGAGTTGCGCCGGGCGGGGCAGGAGCAGGCATTGGAGGTGCTGGCCTCCCGAGCGGCCTCCCACGCTGACCCCGCCAACCCGCACAGCATCCTCCCCCTGCTGATGAAGCTGGGCCGGACGGGGCAGCGACAGGCATTGGAGGTGCTGGCCTCCCGAGCGGCCTCCCATACTGGCCTTACCGACTCAAGCGGTATTGCCCACTTGCTGGGAGAGTTGCGTGCAGCAGGACAGGAGCAGGCGGTGGCTGCATTGTTGGCACGCAACCCCGCCGCCCACGCCGACCTCACCGACCCAAGCGGTGTCGCCTTCCTGTTGGAGGAACTGCGCCGGGTGGGGCAGGAGCAGGCATTGGAGGTGCTGGCCTCCCGAGCGGCCTCTCATACCGACCTCACCAGCCCAAGCGGTGTCGCCTTCCTGTTGGAGGAACTGCGCCGGGTGGGGCAGGAGCAGGCATTGGAGGTGCTGGCCTCCCGAGCGGCCTCTCATACCGACCCCACCAGCCCAAGCGGTGTCGCCTTCCTGTTGGAGGAACTGCGCCGGGCGGGGCAGGAGCAGGCATTGGAGGTGCTGGCCTCCCGAGCGGCCTCTCATACTGGCCTTACCGACTCAAGCGGTATTGCCCACTTGCTGGGAGAGTTGCGCCGGGCGGGGCAGGAGCAGGCATTGGAGGTGCTGGCCTCCCGAGCGGCCTCTCATACCGACCCCACCAGCCCAAGCGGTATTGCCCACTTGCTGGGAGAGTTGCGTGCAGCAGGACAGGAGCAGGCGGTGGCTGCATTGTTGGCACGCAACCCCGCCGCCCACGCCGACCTCACCGACCCAAGCGGTATTGCCCACTTGCTGGGAGAGTTGCGTGCAGCAGGACAGGAGCAGGCGGTGGCTGCATTGTTGGCACGCAACCCCGCCGCCCACGCCGACCTCACCGACCCAAGCGGCCTCATCTTCCTGTTGGAGGAACTGCGCCGGATGGGGCAGGAACAGGTACTGGAGGTGCTGGCCTCCCGAGCGGCTTCCTACACCGACCTCACCAACGCCTCCGACGTGGCCTTTCTCCTAGGGAAGTTACGGGGCATCGGACAGGAACTGGCAGTGGCTGCATTGTTGGCACGCAACCCCGCCGCCCACGCCGACCTCACCGACCCAAGCGGTATTGCCCACTTGCTGGGAGAGTTGCGTGCAGCAGGACAGGAGCAGGCGGTGGCTGCATTGTTGGCACGCAACCCCGCCGCCCACGCCGACCTCACCGACCCAAGCGGCATCGCCTTTCTGATGAAGATACTGCGGGACACCGAGCAAGCACAGATGGTGGCCGAACTATCGAGGCGAGCGCTGGACGCTGGTGTCCTTCAGGAGCTGCCCTCATCGTTGTTGCCCTATGGACGTGATCCGGATGGTACTCCCGCGCGGGCGTGGAGCTGGGGCGAACTAGGTGTACTGACCACGGAGGTTGGTAACACCCACCCCATCTGACACAAGCCATGAGGGCCTCCGGTATCGGTGCGGATTGCAAGTTCTGCACCGACTCACCGGAAGGCCCTTGATGGCTCACACTACCCACGCCAACGCCAAACTCACACCCGCCAGCCGCCTCGCCCTGGCCCGCTGCGTGGTCGATGATGGCTATGGTGTTTTGCCCGTTCAAGGGGCGCGGCAAGCTCCGCGCACCGGGCGAACACGCGATCGCCCAGCACAAACAGTGGTACATTCCGTGCCGCCTGCGTTGCTGCCCGCAGCGGGCCGGCCAGACCACCCGCACTGTTCTGGTCCTTCAGCTCCGAGAAGAAGGATGAAAAAGGTTCAGTGGCGTCGGCTGCGATCATGCTCGGGGTGATACGGAGGCAAAGGCGCTTATGTGGATTAGGAGACCGTCTCATCTAGGTGAAACAGCTATCCTGGTGCTGCAACGACGGTAGCGGAGCCCCTGGTTCTGGAAACTTGTGGAAGCTGCCTCAGGAGCCTTATACCACACGAGGTGAGGCGAAGGCAAGGCAGCGAACGGTCGTACAAGGAAGCAAGGATGGTCGGCGTGGCAAAGACCAAGACAATTACTGACGAACGTACTCTTGCAGGCTGGTTTAGTGCACCAACGGAATCCAGGGCGGAGAAGCTTGAAAGCGATGGAATTGATCCCATCTTCTATCACGCCGATGTTGAAGAGCATGTATTCGATCAGAGCTCTGGTGGAACCAAGCGATGTGACCTGACCATTCGATCCAAGAAATTCGCACTGGCAAGCGTGGAGATGAAGCGTCCAGAGGTGGCTCAGGCAAATTCCCCAGAGCTTCTGATGGACGCCTGGAAGAAAGCGGTCGGTCGAGGTCTTCCGTTCTTTTTGACATGCAATTTTCGTGAAATCATGCTCTGGGAAACTAAAAAAGGACCTAGCCAGTCTGATCCAATCTTAAAGTTTGAAATAGCCCGTGACCTGAGTCATTCTCGCTTCGCTCATGCCCGTCGGGATGAAATGCGAGCCAATTGGCGGGAGTTTCTCGATGAGTTTTCTGAAATATACCGAAAGAAGATGTATCGTAAGGAGGGAGAGAAGAAGCTTCCGCCACAAGCTTCTGAACTGAAGGTCTCTATTGCCAGCGTTGCGGAAGAAGCGTCCGAGCGAATCCGTGAATCGGCGAAGGATAACAACTTTCGAGAAAAGACTCTGGATATATTCCGTTCCCAGTTTGGTGTTGAAATTTCACTTGACCCGCAGGGGAATATGGATAATTTCATTTCGGAATCCGAGCAAGTGGCAACCATATCTGCGTTCGTTATATCCACACGTCTTATGCTTTATCAAGCCCTGGCGACAGCTACACGTCCGGATGGAAGCAGTTTTGGGTTGGATTCCCTGGAGATCGCCAGGAACACATCTGATCCCAGGAGAGTTGCTAGTGATTTGCGAAGTTTGTACGAGCACGCACGACGAAAGACAGGAGACTTTGAAGTTCAATTCTCTTCTACAGATCTCGATGACATCGTTTTTGTCGATGGTGAAAGTTCCACCCGCGACATTGGAGAGCGTTGGGGTAAGCTAATTGATGTGGTTAAAGGTGCTGATTGGGAAGCCCCAGCATCCTATGTCCCAGGGCTTTATGAATCTCTCCTTGATGATGAGCACAGGCATGTCATGGGAGTTCATTACACCCCTGACACTGTCGTAGAGCTGATTACTGCATATGCTGTGCGGGAGCCTGCAGATGTTGTTCTGGATCCATCTTCTGGCGCCGGTACATTCGTTACAATGTGTTACGATCGAAAAAGGGCACTTGGGTCAACACATGAACAGGCGCTTGAGGAAGTTTACGCCATTGAGTTGGCGGAGTTTGCCGCTTCCCTAACTGGATTTAACTTGACGCTTGCTGACTCTTCAGCAACATCTGCTTATCCTCGTGTATTTCGTGCCGACTTTTTTGATACCTACCCCGGGTATAAGAGCCCGCTGACTCTCCCTTCGGTAGGTCGCCTGAAGTATCCAAAGAACGTAGACGCTGTAGTCGGAAACCCACCATATATCCGGTTCGAAAACCGTACTCCTGAGGAGCGTCAGGAGGTCCTTGAATTCCTTCAGAACCACTTCAATAAAACTCAAACGACCTACCCAAATTTCACTGGCAAGGCTGACGTATGGGCGTTTTTCATCGCGGGCGCTCACATGTACTTGCGGCCTGGTGGAAGGCTAGGCTTTATTGTTTCATGGAGCCTGCTGGCCTCTGAATATGGAGATGCCGTACTCGCTTTCCTGTCTCGATATTTTAAGGTGCATGCTATTATTGATAGCAGGGTGGAGCGATGGTTTGCTGCGAAGCAGAATACCGTAATCATCCTTGCAGAGAAGGTAGATGAGCCCACTGCGAGGTTCTCGCATATGCCAAACCCGAACATACCAGAAGGTCACTTGGTTCGTTTCGTGAGATTTAAGCAGTCTTTGGCTGATCTCTTGGAAATGGACTTTCCTCGTGGCAAGCGAGGAGAGGATGTAATCGATGAGATCCTGGAAACTAATTTTGATGTAGGCGAGGACCTCCGGTGGGATATCCGTGTATTTCCACAGGCTCAGTTGGTGCGTCCTGGGCGCGATGTTGGTGACTCTGGAGAGGAGAAATAATGTCTGGCGGAGTGGACTTTAGGATCCTTGGTGCCAAGAATGCATTCCCTGGAAAACTCAGTTCCTTCTGGGGTGCGTGTCTTGTCGAGCCGCCGAGTATCGGAGCGCTGCGTCGCAAGGCAGATTCCAAGCTTATTCGTCTAGGTGATATTGCACCTGCTAGGTCCGGAATCCCCACCCGAGTTGTAGGTTATTTTTGCCTTGAGGAAATCGCTGATCCAACGATCATGGCACGAATGGGTTTGAGGTCTCAACGAGACCGACAGCGCCTAACAGTTGTTCGGGATGGTAGGCAGGCTCTACATGTTATCGAACGTGAGGCCCTCAAACCTATGGTTCGCCGCCCAGGGGTGCTGGAAGGGCGAATTGATGTTAAAGTAGAGGACACTGATCCCTGGCGAATGCTTTATCTGCAAGAGACGAAGAGTGAAATAGAACTAAAGCGGTGGGCTCATGTGCTTTCCTATATCCACTATGGTGAGACCACCGACTTTTCAGCTAGAGAAGGAAGCCGGCGGGCCGGAGGTATTCCGGCTCAGCGATCTCAAGTTCGCGTTAGGCCCGTATGGTTTCAAGTTCCCAGGATCTCCACTGGCCCAGGAAGGGTTTGTTGGGTCAAGGGTAGGGGAGACCGGCACTATGCGCCTACGCTAGCAGCAGAAATTCTAATCCCAGATAACTTTATTTACTCGGCCCCACCTGCGGATCTTTCTGTTCCTCGCGCCTTCGCGGCGGTTGCTAATCTTACGTGGACAAACCTTATGGCAGAGGTGTATGGGCGGCGAGGGGGTGGGGATGGAGTCCTTCACACCTATATCCGCGAACTTGAGCAGATGCCGATCATAAATCCGTTGAAATTTACAACTTCGCAAGCAGAAGATCTGGTTGAACTCTTTGAGCGCTTGTCTAACCGTCCGGTGCTACCGATTGACGATGAGCTTCGTCAGGCGGATCGCCAAGAATTTGATTCATGGGCGATGAGGTACCTATTTGGCCCTGATGCCGATGACGCTGCTCGTGCTGTCGAACGGTCTATAAGAGACCTGGTCATGGAGCGAACTCAGCGCACGGTGAGTGGTCGAGAGCAGCAGCAGAAGGCAGTTCGCAGGACTGTTTTCGATCCTGTTCCTATCGCAGCACGTATCCTGGTGGATAATGGGGTTCCACCTAAGATTGGAGATTTTCTTCCGTCTGAGGAGAGCTCGGCGGAGATGACTATCATTCTAGATGTGCCTGCCCATGAAGTGCTTCCAGTAACTCTTGGCGAAACGCTGCTTGACCAGGGAGATGTTCTCATTGGTTCAAATAAGCTGATGGACACTCCAAGTGAAGCGCATTCTCAGGCTCTGGTTGCCCTATTGACTGTGAATCCAAAATTCACTGGGGAATTCGCTATCCCGGTCGAATCCAGCGTTGTTGCAGATGCTGTAAGCAACTGGAGCGAAGCTTGGAGGATTTGGCTTCGGAACGTGAAGACTGACTTGAAAACCATTCTTCCTAAGCCATCTCAGGCGCAGCGTCGTATGCAAGTTGCACGTGAGCTCGAGTCCAGAACTGGTCTTCTCACGTCTACGTTGACCATGGAATGATAACTATGTTAATTGTCTCCTCGGATTCATAGGGAGGTGAGCTGCCCGTCCTTGAGTATCTCATCACGATCTAGTTTGGATGTATAGTCAAGTGCTATTATTCTGGGATCGTGAGATTTGTGGAGGTTGTTCCAGGTTTTTGACATAATGGATGATTTATGAAATTTTGGAGGGTAGGGGTGTCAGTCATTGTGAGTATTGGTCCGGTTTGGCCGTTTGGACCTGAGGTGCAGTTAGGTCCTGTAGTTTTGTTTTAGTTGGGGAGTGTGCGAAGATCGGTTTCGAATTTCTCTGTCCCATGTAAACGTAGGTCCCCGTAGCTTTTCAACTATGGGGACTGTCTGTCATGTAAGAACCGAGTGATTGCCGAGTCTTCAGCTCCGGTACGGATGCGGCGGGCATCTTCTTTGCGGGTCACGTCGCGCACGTAGTGCACCCGGTTCTCCACCGTTTAGTGCCCGCGGGCATAGGTGGCCCATTCCTTAGGGAGACCTGGTGGGCGTCCAGGTCGGTACGGCGAAGACCACCTCGCGGCCGCCCTTCTCCTTGCCGTGCGGGTGGCGGTGGCGCTCGATGCGCACCGCCTGACACGCTTCGGGAAGACGAACCCGTTCTCCGCGGTGACCTTGAGAAAGCGGAGTTCCTCCCTTCCATGTGCATGGGTGGACCCTTCGTCGTGGGTGAGGGGACCTCGTTCCAGGGCAAGACGGCCGGCTGCTCGTGCAGGATGGGGCGGTTGCCTTATCCGGTGAGCAGGCCCCGTCAAGCCGAAGGCCTGGCTGTGCTCTATATCCAGGCTGCGGTCGCTGAACCTCTACGGGTACTCCTGGTAGGTACCCCTCAAGGGGATCCGCTGAGTGCGCTTGTACGGCCACCCTGGACATAGGCAACCGGCCGATCCGAAGGACACGGGTCTGGATCCCGGGCTGACCGTGGACATAGGGGCCTCACAGGCTTTCTCCGCCAGTGAGCCTTGCCGTCTGAGGAGTAGCGCTCGTTTGGGGCTGGTATGGGTTCTGTTTCCGCAATCCGAGGCGGTGGGCGTGATCGCTTGGCAGTGGCCGCGGAGTGTTCGCCTGACGCGAAGCCGTTCCTCCTCCGTCGGGTGACCGCCCCGGATGATCGCGCATCCGTGATGGTGGAGCCTTCCAGGAAGCTGGTGGGACATGCGGTAGCGGCTCCGGGGCAGCCCGTCTACGCCAAGGCCGTCCGCCGCTATCTGCGCGCGCTGGTTTCCTTGCCCGAGCGAGAGTTCGCCCTTGTCGAGCTGTTGGCCACGGAGCTCTTCAACAACACGACCCAACACTCCCGCAGTGGGGAGCCCGGGGGCGAGGTCGTAGTGGCGGTGTTCCAGCTCCCCGGGCGCCTCCAGGTCCGCGTCATCGACGCCGGCCCCGACCTCGAGGAGTTCACCGTTCCGCACCTGCGTCCCTGGGACGCGGACGCCGAGGAAGGACGGGGACTGTTCCTGGTCGCCGCGGAGGCCGACCGGTGGGGAACAGTTCACCATGACGACGGCCGCACCAGCGTCTGGTTCGAGATCGACCACGCCCAGGAATCCAGGCCAGGGGTTCCAGGAGAAGGTTGGTGACGTCTCGTGGGATGGAGGTACGAGGACGACCACGACCGCTATCAGGCCGCCCGGCACCTTCAACGACGACACGGACGGCTGTGGCTCATCCTGTGGGGACCGGCTTCGCGGGCGTTTTTCGCCTTCTACCAGGGCGAGGCCCACGTCGCCCCTCTCGCCGCCCCCACCTGCTCCGAGCTGCACAACCGGATCGTGAACACCGAGCGCGAGCTGGCGCGCACACTGACCCCACCCCGGTCGTGGTGGGCCTGCCCGACCCCGGGATGCACGTGGTCCTCCGCCAGGCCCACCGTTCACGCTCCCTGTCCGCTTCCGGCTGCTCCCGCTCGGCCGCATTCGCCATGACCGACCGAACCCCGTGCCAGAGCCTGGCCGACCCGGACCTCCTGTTCGGCGGCGCACTGCAACAACGCCGGCTCCGACACATCTGCGTCCCGTGCTCCGTCCACATCGCCTGCTTGACCCGAGTGCTTTCCGAAGGCGTGAAGGCAGGACTCTGGGGCGGGATGACCCACAGCGAGCGGAAGAGCCTTCTCCGCCGCCACCCTGACGTGACCGACTGGCACGCCTTCCTCACCCATAACACGTCCGTTCCACCGGAAAGGAACTTCGCACGTGCTCCCCATACCCTCCACCACCTACCCGAGCACAGAGCCCGAAAGAGTGCTGACCACCTCTGAAGTGGCCGGACTGTTCCGGGTCAACGTCCACACCGTCAGCAGATGGGCCGACCGAGGACTCCTGTCCAGCTTCAGGACGCCCGGCGGTCACCGGCGCTACCTCGCCAGCGAGGTCCACGCCCTGAGGGCCAAGAACTTCGCTCCGATCCGGGAGTGAGATCGACGGCCGTTCGCCCTTGCGGAGGGGGAGGGGCGAACGGCACCTGTGGTGGGTCGCCTCGCCTTCTCCCGGCAAGGACAGAACCCCGTTCCCACTGAACCTGATTTACAAGGAGGAGTCGAAGGCATGTCATCGTCCAGCCGTACCGAACGAGGGCTTTCTCGACGCAGCTGGTCCAGTGGATGGGAGTGCGCCTCGGATGGCAGTCCGCTGATTCGCCCCTACCTGTACCTCGGAGAACAGGTCACGGCCTCGGAGATGGCCCACCGAAGGAACACGGCCCGAAGCGCCCACGAAGGACTGCGCGTCCTCGGACGGATCGCCGTGGGCCAGGTCCACGCGAACGCGATGGAGCAGCTGAACGTCCTTACCTCCGGCCTGGAGGTCAGTGGTGGGGCCGACGACCTCGATGACCTGGCCGATGCGATCCGCCACCTGATCAACGAGCGGCCAGAGCTGGCTCGGCCTGTGTTTCCGAATCCCGAGCAGCCGTTCTAGAGACGCACGAACCGTCACCCAGTGAGACTTCCGAAGAGTCCGCGCTGCTCGCCGACGAACAGTCCAGAGCCGCCGGAACCCATGGTGAACCGTCCGCTGTCCAGGGATACTGAATGCCGTCGGCACCTCCACCCTCTGTGACAGCGCCTGACGGAGACACCATGGTCTACACCCCCTCAGCGGCCCTGCCAGCCGAACTCCTCGCCCGGGAGGATATGCAGCGCGCCCTCCAGGAGCACGACTTCGCGACCGTGTTCCAGCTGGCTCGCCGGCACGGGATCAGCTTCGGGAAGATCGGTGCCTCCTGCGGCGTCAAAGCGGAACGTGTCGGAAGGATCGCCCGCGACCTCGTTCGGGTGACCAGCTACGACAAGATCTGCGAGATCGCCGACGGACTGCGCATCCCCGGCCACCTCCTCGGACTCACGCCCCGACCATGGGAGACCACGCAGCCCCGGGGGCTGGCTACCCCGGGTCACTCCAACTCAGAGGGAACGACATCGCCGGTTCCAAAGCCCGGCGAACGCCTGGACTCCGAAGCCCGAGACTGGGCCGACGACGAACTGCGACGCCTGGAGCGCGACTACGACCTGGTCTCCTCATCCATGCTGCTCGCCGAAGCAGGTCAGATCCACGGGGTGCTGGCCAACGCGACCGTTCCCGCCGACTCCGAGGGAACACGGGCTGTGCTGGAACTGCGAGCACGTTCGGCCCTCCTGATGGGCCAGCTCATCTGGGACGCCTCCCACCGCCGCGACGGGGGAGCCGCAGGTTCGTACCTCGACCAGGCTGCGCATGCGGCCCGCCACAGCAGGAACCGCGATGTCCTCGCCCAGGCCTTGTTGCGCCAGTCGTTCATCCCGCTCTACGGAACCGGCGACAACCGAGGCGCGTTAATCGCCGCCCAGCGCGCTGTTCACGCCGCCCGCGGGCTACCCGCCGTGCACGCACTGGCTGCTCTGCACGTCAGCGAGGCCCACGCCCGGCTCGGTGACCGAACCGCGGCCGAACAGCACCTGAGGGAGGTCGACCGCTTGGTGGAGAAGGCCGACCTCGAACCCGGGGAATGGAACGGACGCCGACTGCGCATCTCCGGATCCGTGTACCTGTCCCTGCGACGCCCGCAGCAGGCCCAGCGGATCCTGGAAGAGGCGGTCCCCCTGCTGGAGGAACGCGCCAAGTCCCAGGCCATCGTGGTCGCCAACCTCGCCCTCGCCCACCTGCGCCAACAGCGCCCCGATGAAGCCGCAGCCGTCCTGCACGACGCCATGGACCTCATCGAGTCGACCCGCGCCGGAGGAGCACTCACCCTGGTCGCGACGGCATCACGGGAGCTGTCCCCCTGGAGGGGCGAACCCTGGGTCGCCGACGTGCACGATCGTCTCTTCACCCTCATGGCGAGCTAGAAAGTAGAAGCATGACCACCGATATCAACAGCGCCAAGGACGACGTCCGCCAACGCATCTGGTCTCTGCTGGACGCCCGCCGGATCGGCCGGAGCGGGCCGGTTCATGGCAAGATCCCGGACTTCCACGGCGCTGATCGAGCGGCGCTTCGCCTTGCTGGGCTGGAGGGCTGGGCCCGCGCCCGGGTGGTCAAGTCGAATCCGGACAAGGCTCAGGCCGAGGTGCGGGCCGAGGCACTTGCCGCCGGGAAACTGTTGTACATGGCCGTCTCCAAGATGGCCACCCCCGAACCGTTCTACGAACTCGACCCCGCCGCCATCCACGATCCGGTAGAGGTCGCGTCCACCGGTAGGTGGGCGGCCTCGCACGCCCCCCACATCTCCGTCGAACGGATGCACCCGGTGGACGTCGTGGTCTGCGGCAGTGTGGCGGTCAACCGGGCGGGCGTCCGGCTGGGCAAGGGAGCCGGATACAGCGACATCGAGATGGGGTTGCTCGCCGACGCCGGGCTCATCGGCCCCCGCACCCTCATCGTCACGACCGTGCACCAGCTCCAGGTCGTCGACGAAGAACTGCCGGACAGCGACCACGACGCGAGCGTCGACGTGATCGTCACCCCGGCGGAGACCATCCTGTGCCCGCCGCGCCGCCGCCCACAGGGAATCCTCTGGGACGACCTCCAAGCCGAGAAGATCCAGGCGATTCCCGCCCTCCGAGCCCGACGGCCTGTCCAGTAGCGCGCTGAGCGCTCCACACCGACAGCGGCACCGGCCTCAACTCCATATGCGGGAACCACGGTCTACCTGACTCCTGGGATGAGGAGTCCGCCGCCCGGCATGCGGACGCACGGGTTCGTGAAGGAACGTGAAGCCGAATGCCGGGCGGCGTAGGGTGTGACGGGTGATACAGGATGTGGAGCAGCGCACCCTCGATGCGGTTGATGTCGACGTGCGTCTGGCCGTGGCCGAATTCGACAACGCCCGCGCCTGGCTGGAGCAGGCCCGCCGCAAGCCGATGGAGCCCCTCTCAGCGGAAGTGTGGGTCATCGACCACGATTGCGGCCACGTGCTGCTCGTCCGGCACCGGTGGCGCGGCTGGGTCCCGCCCGGCGGCAAGGTCGAGCCCGGGGAGACACCGCGTGAGGCCGCGGCTCGGGAACTCCGGGAGGAGGCGGGCATCTCTGCCGAACTCCTGCCTGTGCCAGCCGCCGTGTCGGTCCGTTCCTACCGCTCAGACTGGACACCGACGCTCGGATTGGCGTATGCGGCCCTCGCCGACCGCACGCTGCCGCTTTCAGGGGAGAGCGGGCAGCCGGCTGCCTGGGTCCCGCTGGAGCACGATTGGGAGAGCGTGTTCCCCGAGGACCGGGACCGGATTCGACGACACGCCCGGCGACTGGCCGAAGCCCGTACCGGCATCCGCTGACGCCGGGCCCGGAACCGGGGGATCATCCCGCGGCCTGGGCGACGACGACGAGCCAGCTCGTGACGGTCACCTGGCCCGGGGCGACCAGCGCGTAGGCCTTGCGGAGGATCTCCATGCGCTGCTCATAGGTCAGATCGCCTTCGGGTTGGGCGAAGATCGGGATGGACAACCATGCCCGCTTCTCCGCCATCGTCCCGTGGTGGGCTACGACACCCGCTTCCAGGACCCGGAACCCCGCTGCACGCAGCTGTGCCCGAACCACCTCCAGGGGCAGCTTCGGTCGGGCCCGGGTCTTTCGCGGCGGTACATACCCGTAGTCGCGGACGGCCACGTCCTGGATTAGGGCGCTCAACGACGGTCCGGTGCGGGCGGCCTCCTCGTCGGGATGGGTGACTCCGGCGAAGCCGCCCCCGATGTTGAAGACGAACCGCCCGCCGGGCCGCAGAACACTTCGGACGGCCGTGAAAGTGGCCATGGTGTCGGTCTTCCAGATCGCGGAGTTGCACACCACCGCGTCGGCTCCTTCGCCGACGTGCCGGGCGACGTCCTCGGCTCTTGCGGTGACCCAGGACAGACGTGTGTCATGCAGGCTCCGCCGCCCCACCTCCTGCATGGCGGCGGAGGCGTCCAAGGAGATGACCCGCGCTCGCGAGGGCAGGACGGCGAGCGCGGCCCCGGCGGTGACACCCGTGCCCCCGCACAGGTCGACCACGAGCCGACTGCCGCGTAGCTCGGCCCGCTCCACCAGGTCACGGCTGGTGTTCGTGTACATGGGGAACAGGTGGGTGAAACAGGCGTAGGCCTCGGCGGTGTGCCGCTCATCCCAGCCCGCGACGGCATCCGGTGGAACCACAGGTGTCTCCTCGCGTCCTACACGTTCAGAAAAGAGCGGTCTGCACGCTCGTCGCCGGGGATGAGTAATCGCCGAGCGCGAGCCGGTGTCCCTTGAGAACGCCCAGGTCCAGCACATAGCGCACAGCATCGTCCGGGTCCGTGAGGCGGACCAGGGCATGGGAGCCCAGACACGCCTCGACGGTGAAGCCGTGTTCGCCTTCGCGAAGGTCATGGGGATACAGGGAACGCCCGACACCCGGGTGTATCCGGCGCAGTCCTTCGCCCTCCCGAGGCGGCTGCCACCCTTCCACCATGGTCTCGACGCCCAGGTCGGCCAGGAGCTCGACGCTCCGTTGCACGGTGTGCGCGTGTGCTTCCTCGACCTGCCGGAGATTGCCGGGGCTTATGAGCGCCGCGAGCTTGGCGGCTCCGCGTACTTGCTGGACGACCCCGAGGCCGCGTGTGATGGCGTCCTCCAACCGCCGTACGGTCCGGCCGTCCTGTGTTCTGGCGACGAAGGTCGCCATCAGCGCCCCCTGCTCGTCCAGGCGTGAGCGCTTTCGGGGCTGTGCCGCCGTGCCCACCTTGCTGACGCCGTGGGCGAAGGTGGCGATGTACAGCCAGTGGGGCTGGGCCATGTACCGCTCCAGCGCCGGAGACACGTATCCGCCGGTGTGGACCTGGTGGGCGAAACGGAACTCGTCCTGCTGGGCGCACAGAGCACACTGGCCGCCCCGTCCCGCCTGCGCCCGGTCGGAGCAGGGCACCGGCTCCACACGGAAGGTGTCGGTGAAACCGAAGCGTCCGGTGCAGAAGCGTTCCCGGCCGATCGTTCGCAGGCCGATCTTCCCGCCCATGACCTCGACGGCGAACAAGGGTCCCGTGGGGACGGGGGCGAGCAGGAGCCGGGGACGGCCACCGGCCCACGTCACCCCATGGCACACGTACTCGTTCTCGTTGTCGATCCGGCTCGCTGACACTGCGGAGTCCTCCCGGGGAGCTCAGATGGTGCTGAGGGCGAAGCGATTCCACAGGATCTCGGCCGCGTCGTCGAGGACCTGGCCGCGGTCCTTGCCGGCGACATCGATCCACACCCACCCGCCAGGATCTGTCCGGTGGCTCAGCTGGTCGGTGACAGTGTCCTGGTACCGCACGAAGTCGGCCCCCGCCGCCCCGGAGTGCCCAGCCTCCAGCGAGGTGAAGCCGCCCTTGCGGCGCAGCGCCTCGGCGGCGTCGATACGGAGGAACAGCACCAGGTCGGGGATGGTGAGGTGGGCGAAGACCTGCTCGGCCAGGTCCGTGGGCACTCCGGGGTTGACCGCGTAACGGGCCAGGATCTTGTGGTGGGCGTTGTCGAGGACGACATGCGTACCCGATTCCAGCGCGGGTCGGACGATCAGCCGGTCCTGCAACGTGTACCAGGCGGCCAGCGCCAGCAGCCAGTAGTGGTCACCGCACTGCTGCGCGACCTCGGCGTCTCGCCGGTAGACCAGGGCGTTGAGGCCGTCGACGTACGCCGACAGCGCCGGGTCCACGGGGACCCCGGTGGTGTGCTTGCCGACGAGAACGGTCTTCTCCCCCGCGGCGTTCAGGCGCTGGACGAGCGCGGTGGCGAGAGTCGACTTTCCCGCGCCGTCGATACCGGTCACGGTGATCAGCCTCCCGGCGGGGATTGTGCCGGGGCGCGGCTCGGTGGCCATGGTTGCTTCCTTTTCCACGGTGGGTCAGGTCGGGTCTGAGGCCAGGCGCATCTCGATGATCCGGCGGATGCGCGTGACCAGGTCGGCGCGCTGCCGCAGGACCTGGAGCAGGCGCTCGTTGGACAGGTCCTCGGGGTAGCGGCGGGCCAGGTTGTTGGAGATCACGTGCAGGTACCCGAAGCCGATTCCGGCGGCGGCCGCCGCTTGGCCCATGGGGCCGATCTCCGGGTCGACGAACGCGTGCTGGGCGTTGGCGGACAGCCAGAGGTTTCCCTCCAGCAGGACCGAGGGGGAGGTGACGTGGACACCGGTGCGTACCTCCGGCTGACTGATTGCGGTGGGGCCGAAGAAGTCCCTCCACGTGACGGGGGTGCCCTCGACCAGGCTCACGGATCCCGTGGCCAGCGCCGTGTTGGGAACGACCGACGGGTCCAGCGCGCCGACCTTGCCCACATAGACGACGTCTCGGGCGCCCAGGGCCGCGAGCCGTGCGACCACACGGCCGGCGACGTCGCCCCAGATGCTGTGCAGGAAACCCAGGTACACGACGCGGCGGCCGTGAACGCTGGCGCTCTGCCAGGCGTATCCGTGCCCGTAGGTCCATCCGGTGCGGCCTGGGGCCAGGTGCTCCAGGCCCCATCCCACGACGACGAGGGCCCCGTCCACATCCAGGTCGACCCGGTCGACCGCGGATCGGCAGGTCGCCGGGTGCGGGAACGTGTAGGTGATGTGGTCGTGGCGGCGGTCCGCCATGGCCAGATAGGTGGCCAGGATCAACCCGTAGTGCTGGACGTAGTCGCGTCCGGGAAAGCATCGGATGACCAGGGAGTCCCCGTCGATCTGTGCGGTGGGGCGCTGCCAGTTGAAGAGCTTGTCGGACTTCTCGTTGGTGGAGACGACACAGTCGCGGTTGTAGCCGCCCACGACGTGGATGCTCTCCCAGTCGCGTTCCTGGACGAGGTGGTGGGTCTTGATCTGGAGGTAGCGCAGCAGGCTTGCCGCGCCCATTGTGTGCTCGTGGGGGTCGATGGGTGCCGCGGCTACTGGGGACTCGGTCGCTTCGCTGAGTGGAGTGCTCGGTACGGGGCTGATCATGCTGGTGCCTCCGGGATGCGCAGGGGGCAGTCGGCCGCGCGGCGCACAGCCGCGATGTTCGCCTTGATCAAGGGGAAGCGTTCCGGGGGGATGGTTCCCAGCTCCTCGACACGGGGGGTCTTGGGCTTGGAGTAGGGGCCCTCGGGCAGCATCGCGATTCCCATCGCTCCCAGGAGCACGGGAGCCGCGCCGTCGACCGAGGCGATCCAGTCGTGCTCGCGCTGCTCGACGAGCTCCAGGTGGCCGGTGCGGCCCAATCCGAGCAGCCGGTAGACGAGCCGGTGATTGACCAGCCCGTGCTTTTTCAGGTAGGCGGTTGCGGCGGTGCGGGTCGCGGACAACCGGTCGGGCGGTGCCGGGCGTCTGGAGGCGGGCAGGGCGATGGCGCCGGCGTAGTCGCAGGAGGCGAAGTGGTCGTAGCAGCGCAGCCACTGCTCATCGTCAGCGGCGTGCACGACCGCGCACAGTCGGAACTCGTCGCTCAGATCCTGGATGCGTGCGGCGGCTTCGTCACTGGCCTTGATGGTGGCGGGCCCGTCGCCCATCACGTCGGGCAGGATGATCTCCTCGGCGTGCACCGCTCGGGCCGCCCGCACCAGATCCTCCGCAGGCAGAGCCCTGCCCAGGTCGAACACGCCGTTGTCAACGATGATCGACGCGCCGCGTTCGGCCTCGCACTGGAAGAAGGCGCGGTAGGACGGGTCGTTCAGGACGCGCTGTGCCGCCACGTGGTGCACCGTCGCCGGGTCCTGGGCGACGAAGTCGGCGAGGTAGGCGGCCGGGGCGATCACCGACACGTTGATGCCTCCGCCGCTCACCTCGGCCTCCCGGAGCCGGTGGTCTGCGCGAAGGCCAGGAATTGCTGGGAGAGGACCGCGTCCTCGCGCAGGCGGCCGAAGGCCAGCACGGTGCTGGTGCTCGCCGATTCCATCCGCACACCGCGCATGCTCATGCACAGGTGCTCACCGCGCGCCGCTACGGCCACGTCCTCGTTCCCCGTCGCCTCCTGCACCTCTCGGGCGACCTGGCGGGTGAAGCGCTCCTGGAGCTGGAGCCGCCCCGCATGGCGGCGTGCGATCCGCGCGAACTTCGACAGTCCCAGCACCGAGTCGGCGGGGACGTAGCCGACCGTCAGCTCCAGCCGCATCGGCAGCAGGTGGTGCTCGCACAGTGACCACACCTCCATGCCGCTGACCACGACCAGTTGGTCGCTGAGCCGCGTCTCGCTGAAGCTGGTGGGCACCAGGGCCGCGGGCGGTTCCAGGAACTCCCGCCACCAGTTCGCCACGCGCCGCGGGGTCGCGAGCAGGCCCTCGCGCTCGGGGTCCTCGCCGAGAACGACGAGGAGTTCACGCACCAGCTCGGCCACACGGGCGGTGTCCACACCGTCCGCTGGCCGGTGAAGGAGCCGCCCGTCGGGCGCCTCGCTCTCATGTGTTTGAACGCCAGGTGGAGACACCGTGTTCGCCTCATTTCGGGGGTCAGGGGTCGGGGGTGATGCCGGTTCGACGGAGAAGGGTCAGCGCCCTCGCGCGTTCTCGAAGGCGAGGACGTGCAGGCGGGACGTGAGCCGCCAGCCGCGCGCGGCGACCACCGGCGCCAGGACACGGGTGGTACGCACCAGGTCGTCGGCGGTGGCGCCCTCGGGCATGACGTAGACGGGGCTCAGAGCGAACCGGCTGACGAGCTCGTCGACCTCCTCCAGTTCGTCCGCGGTTCGGGCCACCACCTTGAACACGGCCCGCCCGCTGGCCGAGAAGGCGTCGAGGACGGCGGGAACGATGCGCTTGGCCGCGTCGACACCGGAGGTGGCGAGCTTCGGGGAGACGTTGAAGCCCACGCCGTCGACCAGGAGTTCCTCCTGGGGTGCGATCGTGCCATTGGTCTCGACCTCCACGCGCTTTCCCGCCGCCAGCAGTCGGCGGACGAGCGGGATGAGGGCGCGCTGCTGGAGGAGCGGTTCTCCGCCCGTGACAACCACCAGGCCGACGTCGGTCCCGCACGCCCAGTCCGCCAGTTCGCCCACGTCGCGGCGGTGTGCCTCGCGAGCGGGGTCGTAGGTTGTCCAGTCCCAGGTGTACTTGGTGTCGCACCATGAGCAAGTCAGGTTGCAGCGCGACAGCCGGATGAACAGAGCCGGCACACCCAGACTCGGCCCTTCCCCCTGGAAGGTCGGCTCGACGTCGCCGAAGCACTCCGCGACGATCAACGACCTCCCGCCGCCGGACACGTGCCGGGTTCCGTTGCCGGCGGGGGTCACGTTCCCTCCACGTCGAATCGTGCCCAGCTGCGTGCGGTCTCGCTGACCTTCACCGCTTGGAGGCGTCCGGGGATGTGGGGCTCGACGTGGCCGATGAACCACTCTGCCAGGTACCGGGCCAGCAGTTCGGACGTTGGCTCGACGGGGAGCACCTCGTGCAGGTTCCGGTGGTCCAGCTCCTCGTCGAGGAATTCCTTGAACGGTGCCAGGTCCGCGAAGTCGGTGATGAAGCCCGGCGGGACCAGGCGGTCGGCGGTGAGGATCACCTCGACCTCGTAACTGTGGCCGTGCTGCCGTGAACACTTGTGCTCGACGGGGAGGCCGGGGAGACGGTGGCCGGCCTCGAAGGTGAACCGTCTGCCTATCGTGAGGGTGCCCTGGGGGTGGGAATCGGGGGCGTTCAATGCCTCTCCTCGCTTCACTGCTGAGAGAGCCGACCGCTGGCGGAACCGGGGGTTCGCGACAGCGAGCGTGGGGACTGCTCCTCACTCTGGCCCGGTCGAAGCCGCGTGGGATCCCCCGCGGGGGTACCCACCACGGGGGTGGGCCCCGGGCGCAGCGAGGCCCTCCGAGCCGCCGTGTCTCGGCTCGGCGCACAGGAATCCGCTTCGATAGATTCACCGCCGTATCGGTTTTCTGCTCTCTCATGCACTGCGAGTGAGTAGAGAATGAGCGCGTTACGAGTGTCCTGAGCCCATGCGGCGTCCGTGACTTATTCGACCCTTCTCGTTGCGTGTCGAAAAAAATCTTTCATGACCTGTCGGAGAGGGTTGGTGAGAGTCGTCTGGGAGGGTGATCGGAGGCTGCTCACCTTGTCATCCGTGCAGGTGGGTGCGAGTTCGTGTGAGGTTGATCGGACCGGGGGTTGCAGCGGAAGTCGCCTCCCGGGGTGCGAATCTTACTTTTTATTTAACGTGGTGAACTTCTTTTGAGTGCGGGGTGAGTTTTTAGCGAGAGTGCTTCGAGGGGGTGCCGAGAAAGGCGTTTGATTTGATTCGGGTGTCATTTCTCTCTGCGATCCGAGGGGGCACCCGTGGCCTTTGCGCCGTCACCGCTGGAAGTGGTCGAGACCCACTTCGTTCACCTGGCACCCGCCCACCTGACCCTGACCGGTTCCGCGGTCCACCTCTGGCTCCAGGAGCGGATCTATGCGCTGTACGAACTGCGCGACGTCCTCATGGACGTGGACACCCCGCATGAGGTGAAGGACGAGGTGCTGCGGTACACCATCCGGAGGGCCCGCCTGTCCCAGGACTGGATGGTCGGCGCCCTGGGGTTGTGCATGCCCGCGTTCCGGTCCACCGCACGGCGCACGTGCCGAGGGTTGTCATCGGACGGTGTGGACACGGTGGAGTCCGCCATCCTGAGCGAGGCCGTTCACCAGATCCGCACTATCAACACCGACTACGCCCGCCTGGCCTGGTACTTGACCCGGCCGGTTCACCGAACGGCCCTCTCAATGCGCAGGCGTGAGAAAGAGGCACCGCGGCCGGCCGGGGCGGCGAGCGAGCAGGAGGCCCCCGAGCCCGGTGTGCAGGGCAGCGCCGAACTGCTGCTGGTGGCCGCGATGCGGGTCGGGGTGCTCTTGCGTTCCGAGGCGAACCTGATCGCTCGGACCCGCTTGGAGAACATCCCCTTGGCCGAAGTGGCGGGTGAGTTGGGGGTGTCCTACCCGGCGGTGGCCAAGCGCCGTGAGCGCGCCGAAGCCCGGCTCGTGGCCGCTGTGCACGCGGGCGAGGTGGTGATCGCCGACGCCCTCATCCGCCCTGGGACTCGCCCCGCAGACGGCCCCGAACACCTTGGCCGGCTCCTGAACGCCAAGATTCCGGCGAAGTCGATGTCGTATCTGCCCCTGCCCCTGGCTTGTTAGGGGAGCGAATACGGGCACTGGGCCTCGGATGCGTCGTGTTGAGCGCCTGGTGCCCTGATCGGAATCAAGTGAGGGGGATCGGGTGAGGGCATCGGCGCAGGGCGGCTCTTCGCGGTGTGGCGTCCGCTGGCGGGCGGTGGTGCTGGCCGCCGCCGTGTCAGCGGTGTGGTGGGTGGCGGTGGGCGAGGACGCCTCGTGGGTGTGGGCGGAGACCCGGGAGGGCGCCGAGCAGGAGGCCTCGGCGCTGCTCCAGATCGTGGACCGGGTGCAGCTGATCCTCATCGTGCTCGGTACGGCCCTGGGCACGCTGTTCCTGACGATCGCCGGGGTGCGGTGGATGGTCGCGGGCGGGGAGCCGGGGTCGATCGATTCCGCCAAGCGGGCGCTGACCGGGACCGCCATCGGCTACGGCATCGCGGTCCTGGCCAGCACACTCATGCAGATCCTGGACTGGGTGCTCGCCGCACAGGCCGGGGGCGGCCAGTGACCCCGCCCCCGCCGGGTGGGCGGTCGCCCGCGGATCTGGAGATCAGCGACGACCCGTTGCCGCCGCCGTCCGACGATCCGCCCCCTGAACCCGAGCCCGAACCCGTACCCGGGGCCGGGTCGGAGGTGGATCCGGAGATCACCGATGACCCGCTGCCACCGCCGGAGGACCCCGAAGGGGGCGAGCCTCCGGTGGTGGAGCCGGAGCCGGTGGAGCTGGAGGTCGACGACAACGTCTTCGACTGCGACCTGATCGACGCCGGCTGCCACGTCTCGAACTGGTTCGCCGACTTCGCCGTCTCGGGCCTGAACCCCGCGCTGGGGTGGCTGGCATCCAAAGCGTTCTACACCCCCGTCCCCACCGAGGGAATGCAAGGGCTGCACGCCGGGATCCTGGGCGTGTCCAACACCCTGTTCGTGCTGTTGGTGGTGGCGGGCGGGCTGATCGCGATGGGCCACCAGAGCGTGCAGTCCCGGTACTCGGCCGCCGACATCCTGCCCCGCCTCGTGTGGGGGTTCGTCGCCGCGAACATCTCGCTGTGGGTCTCCACCGAGATGATCACCGTTTCGAACCAGGTCTCAGCGGCGATCGGCGCCCAGGCCATCGACCCCCGGGAGGCGGCGGAGAACTTCCGCGACCGGCTGGACGCGCTGGTCGCCGACGCCCTGATCTTCACCGTGCTGTTGGTGGTGGTCGTGGTGGTGCTGTTCGTGGTGTGGATGATCACCGAGGCGGTGCGCATCTGCATGGCCATCGTCCTGGTCATCGGCGCACCGATCCTGTTGATCTTCCACGCCCTGCCGCAGACCAACCGGATCGCGGAGATGTGGTGGCGGTGCATGGCGGGCCTGTGCGCCATCCCCGTCGGGCAGGCGATCGTGTTCATGTCCCTGGCGAAGCTGTTCTTCGAAGGGCAACTGACACTGGCGGACATCAGCCACACTCCCTCCGAGACCGGGGATGAGGTGGGCGACGGCGACTGGCTGATGCAGCTCATGCTGCTGCTGGTGCTGATCTACACCCAGATCAGGATCGGGTCGTGGGTGATGCGCCTGGTGTGGCAGCCCAACCCCGGTACCTCGCCCATCGCGAGCCTGTTGAAGAACATCGCGTGGATGCTCGCCTTCCGCAGTGTCAGCGGCCTGCGCCTACCGCGCACCGCGGGCTCCCTGTCCGGCCTGGGGGTGCGCTGGCCGGGGCGTTCACCGGTGCCGTCGGGCAGGCCGCTGCCGCGCTACACCCCGGCCCCGTCGAGTGGGTTGCAGCCGTTGCAGCCGCAGACCTGGTGGTACCGGCCCCGCCGTGACCCACCCGACCCGGCCGGGGCGCTCGGTGCGGGCCGCCCGGGGTTGCCCGGCTCCGGCGGGGCCACCGGCCCGTGGCCGGCCGGTCCGGGAGCACCTGGCGGGCCGGGCGGTGCCGGCACCCCCGGAGGCCCCGGCCGACCGCTCGCCCTTCCCGGCCCCCGCCCGTTGCCCTCACCCCATGCGGGGGCTCCGCGTGGCCTGCCCGGGGTTCCGCCGCGTCGTGCTTTGGAGGAGGGACGCATGCCCGGATCACCCGAGACGGGTCAGCAGGTGCTGTTCCCGCGCCCGGCCGCACCGGCGGTGCGGCCGCAACCGGCCCCGCCCACCGGGGCTCCGCGGCGGCGGTGGCGGCAGTTGGTGCTGCCCACGCCCCCGCCGGTGCGGGTGCCCGGCAGGCGCGCCTCTGAGCGCCTGGGGTGGGTGGGGCCCCGTCCCCGGGCGAGGGAGGGGCTGCGGCACCTGCCGTCGATGCCCGCCCTGACCTGGGACAAGAAACCGCAGGTGAAGGGACAGATCCCGCTGTTCTCCAGCCCCAGGCGGGTGTGGAAGCAGTACGGCCTCTTCCCGGTACCGAAGCCGGGAGCGGGACGGGACGACTCGTGACGACACCACCAGTGCAACGAAGGAGGAATGTTCGTGGCCTCGGATGAGGAAACGGGGTGGCGGGGCCGTATCCCCGCTGACATCGACCGGCCTGAACCCCTGGTGTTCGGGCTGACCGCGCGTCAGTGCCTGATGATCACTCCCGCATTGGCGGGGGCCTGGGGGACCTACCTGCTGCTGCGCGATCACCTCCCGTGGTGGGTGCTCACGGCGACGGTGGTCCCCGTTCTGGGGGTGGTCATCGCCCTGGCCCTGGGCGAGAAGGGCGGCCAAGGGCTGGAGAAGCTGGCCGTGCAGGCGGCGCGGTGGGTCGTCGCCCCCAAACACCTGGTCGCCGCACCGTCAGGGCAGGTCCCCGCCCGGCCGCGGTGGGCGCCCCGGACACGGCGCGCACCGCGGTTGGAGCCGTTGCGGTTGCCCGTCTCGGCGATCACCCCCGAGGGGGTGCTCGACCTGGGCGGGCGGTGCGCGGTGGTCATCGCCTGCACCACCCTCCCCTTCCAGCTCTCCTCTACGCGTGAGCGCGGCCAGGTGCTGGCGGCGTTCGCCGGGGTTCTGGACGCCCTCACCGCACCGGTCCAGATCCTGGTGCAGCGGCGCACCGCCGACCTGGGCCCGTTGGCCGAGATGATCCGCGCCAACACCGCCCACCTGCCGCATCCGGCTCTGGCCGACGCCGCCCACGGCCATGCCGACTTCCTGCACGAGATGGCCGCCACGCACGAGCTGTCCCACCAGCAGGTCCTGGTCGTGGTCACCGCCACCGGGTCCGCCCGACGCGCGGGGGCGGCCCTGGTGCGCGCGGCCCGGGACACCGCCGGGCGGCTCGCCGCGATCGGGGTGCGCACCCAGGTGCTGGACGGACACGACGCCGAGCAGGTGCTGCGCGCGTCGATGGCCTCCCCCGAAGCACCCCTGACCCACGACCCCGATACAGGCGATCCGTGGGCAGATCGGGTCGGCGACGCACACGAACAGGAGCAGGAGTGGTGATGGGTCTTCGTGAACTCTGGAAACGCTCAGACTCTCCTGAGCTGGGCGGCCCTGCCATCCATATCGGTTCCCGCCATCTGCGGGTGGGCGGCGGGGTGTGCCAGACCCTGGCGGTGATCGGCTACCCGCGAGAGGTGAGCGCTGGGTGGGCCGAACCCCTGCTCTCCTACCCCGGGCAGCTCGACATCGCCTTCCATCTGGACCCGGTACCGGCGCCGACCGCCGCCGTGCAGCTGCGCAGGCGCCGCGCCCGGTTGGAGTCGGCGCAGCGCACCGATCTGGTTCGCGGGCGGGTGGAGGACCCGCACCAGACGGCGGCGGCACTGGACGCCGCCGAGATCGCCGACCGCATCGCCACCGGCCAGGGCAGGTTGTTCCGGGTGGGGGTGTACATCACGGTGCACGCCCCCACCCTGGAGCTGCTGGACGGGCATCTCCAACAGGTGCGGGCCTTGTGCTCTTCCCTGCTCATGGACGTCACCCCCACCGTGTTCCGGACGCTGCAGGGGTGGATCTCCACGCTGCCGCTGGGCACCGACCCGGTGGGGACGGTCCGGTCGATGGACACCGACGCCGTCGCCGGCATGCTGCCGTTCTCCTCCCCGGAGCTGGTCGCGGACCTGAGCGAGACGACCGTGGTCTACGGCACCAACACGCACTCCTCCGGCCTGGTGGCCTGGGACCGGTTCTGCGCAGGGTTGGACAACCACAACAGCGTGATCCTCGCCCGCTCAGGGGCGGGCAAGTCCTACCTGGCCAAGCTGGAAGTGGTGAGGTCGTTGATGGTGGGGGTGGAGGTCACCGTCATCGACCCCGAGGGCGAGTACACGCGGCTGGCCGAGGCGGTCGGCGGCACCGTGCTGCGCCCCGGAGCCGCCGGGCAGCCGGGGCTGAACCCCTTCTCCCTTCCCGCGGCGGCGCAGGACGGGCAGGGGTTCACGCACCGGGCGTTGTTCCTGCACACGCTCATCGGCGCGATGGTCGGCGACCTCTCGACCACCGACAGGACGGTCCTGGACCGGGCCATCGTCACCGCCTACGCCCAGGCCGGGATCACCCGCGACCCGGCCACCTGGGACCGGCCCGCCCCCGTGCTCGCGGACCTGGCCGCGGTGGTGGAAGAGCTGGCCACCGCCCCGGACACCGAACAGGACCTCGCCCACGCGGCCCAGGGCCTGGCCGGGCGGTTGGAACCCTTCGCCCAGGGCTCCCACGCCGACCTGTTCACCGGCCCTTCTACCAGCGTGGTCGGCGGGCACCTGACCGTGGTGTCCCTGCGGGAGCTGCCCGACCAGGTGCGCCCGGTCGGGGTGCTGGTGGCATTGGATGCGATCTGGCGGCACGTCACCGCGGGCACCGAGGCCCGGCCACGCATAGTCGTGGTGGACGAGGCGTGGCTGCTGCTCCAGGACCCGGCGGCGGCCCGCTACCTGGCCCGGTTGGCCAAGGCGGGTCGCAAGCACTGGGTGGGGTTGACGGTGATCACCCAGGATGTCGGTGACGTGCTCGGCAGCGAGCTGGGCAAGGTCGTGATCGCCAACGCGGCCACCCAGGTTCTGTTGAAGCAGGCGCCGCAGACCCTGGACGCGGTCCAGGCCGCGTTCCGGCTCTCCGAGGGGGAGGCCCACCTGGTGGGCACCGCGCCGCGGGGCAGTGCGCTGCTGGTCGCCGGCCACCAACGCGTCGGGTTCCACCCGGTCGCCTCGGCCGAGGAACACCGGTTGATCACCTCCGACCCCGCCGAGCTGGCCGCCATGAGGGCGCAGAAGCACTCTGGCCCCCAGGACCATGGCCACTGCACGGACGGGTCCGAGGGCGGGGAGGTGGCGTGATGGTCGGTTTCCTGCTCAACGGAGGGTTCTTCCTCGTCCTCGGCATGATCCCGTTGGCCGGTGCGCTGGTGTGCGCGGTCGTGCTCGGAGCGCGCTTGGCCCGTCACCGTTATCTGTCCTGTCAGGCGCGGGTGGTGGAGATCCTGCCCCCGCCCGAGGCCACCATGGAGAACGCCACCGCGTTCTGGAACCACACCTTGGGGCTGCTGAAGCCCCGCTGGTCCCGATGGCTGCTCCAACCCCACCTCGCGATGGAGGTCATCGCCTCCGCCTCAGGGGTCAGATTCCAGGTGTGGGTCCCCGGGACCGTACCCTCGGGGACGGTCGAACGCGCCATCGCCTCGGCCTGGCCCGGAGCCACCACCTCCACCCGGCACCTTGCCCCCGGTGAGTCACCGCTTCCGGCCGGGGCCTACACCACGGGCGGTCACCTGCGCCTGGGCCGCGGGGAGGTGTTCCCGCTGCGGACCCGGTTCGACGACGACCCGGCCCGGCCCCTCCTGGGCGCGCTGGAGGACCTGGTCGAAGGCGAGCACGCCCTGGTCAGAGTCAGCGCTCGCCCTGCCACGGGGTGGCGGGCGGCCCGTGCGCGCCAAGCGGCGGCCCGCTTGCACGGCCACATCGGACCCGCTGCGGTCATGGTCGACGCCTTCGACCCCACCCGCCACGGTGCCACCCGCACCCGGACCCCGATCCTTCCCGGTATCGGGGACGACGTGCGGGCGATCCTGACGAAGGCGTCCTCGCCCCGGCTGGCGTGCGATGCCTCCTACATCCTCACCACCACCCATCCCGGGGAGGAAGCGAAAGAACGACTGCGAGGGCGGGCACACGGAGTGGCCTCGGCGTTCGCCGCCTTCACCTCCGGCACCAACCACCTGGACCGCCGCTTCATGATCGTCCCCGCCTGGTGGGCGGCCAACAGGTTCCTCGGGCACGGGTACTTGCTGTCCACCGGCGAACTGGCGGGGATCGCGCACCTGCCCACCGACACCACCGTCCCGGGCCTGACCCGCGCCGGAGCCCGACCGGCGGCACCCTCCCCGGCCGTTCCGCGCGGAGGTGAGAACACGCGGGTGATCGGCGACGCCGACGCGGGCACGCCCCGACCCATCGCGGTCGGGGTCGTCGAAGCGAGGCAGCACACGCACATCCTCGGCAAGACCGGCTCGGGCAAGTCGACCCTGCTCGCCAACCTCGTCCTCCAGGATGCCGAGGCGGGGCGGGCGGGGCTGGTGATCGATCCGCGCGGGGACCTGGTCACCGACATCATCGCCCGCCTGCCCGAGCACGCCGTGGACAAGGTGGTGCTGTTCGATCCCGACGACAACGAGCCGCCGCCCAGGTTGAACCTGCTCGAAGGCGGGGATGCGGACTTCGTCTCCGACACCGTCGTGGGCATCTTCCGCAGGATCTACGCCGAGTACTGGGGACCGCGGACCGACGACATCCTGCGCGCGGCGACGCTGACCCTCACCCGGGCGGACGACCCCGGGCTGACCCTGGGCGATGTCCCGCGCCTGCTCGCCAACGACGCTCTGCGCGAGTCGGTCATGGCCAGGGTCATCGCCCGCACCGGCCAGGACGAGGCCCTGGAGGACTTCTGGGGCTGGTATTCGGGCCTGACGGTCTCGGCGCGTTCGGCGGTGACGGGACCGGTGCTCAACAAGCTGCGGACGGCCCTACTACGCAAGTGGGTGCGCCAGGTGGTGGCCTCGGGGCCGTCCACGGTCGACCTGCCCACCCTGTTCGACAGCGGCCACCTGGTCCTGCTCAGGCTGCCGAAGGGGCGGTTGGGCGAGGATACCAGCTCGCTCATCGGCAGCTTCGCGCTCGCCGCCACCTGGCAGGCGGTGACCGCCCGGATCCACACGCCCGAGGCACAGCGCAAGGACCTGTGCGCGTACGTGGACGAGTGCCAGAACTTCCTCAACCTCCCGGGCTCGTTGGAGGACATGCTCGCCGAGGCACGCGGCTACCGGCTCGGGCTGACGCTCGCCCACCAAGAGCTCGGGCAGCTGCCTGCGGACCTGCGCAAGGCGGTGTCGGCGAACGCGCGCACGAAGGTCTACTTCTCCGCTTCCCCGGACGACGCCGCCAGCTTGCAGCAGCACACCCACCCCGTGCTGGGCGCCTACGACCTGACCCACCTGGGGGCCTACCAGGCAGCGGTGCGACCCCTGGTGGGGGCGAAGGAGCTGGGGGCGGCGACGGTGCGCACCCGCCCGCTCCCGCCCGGGGTGAAGGGCCGGGCGACCAAGGTCCGCAAGGCCGCACGGCGCCACGGAGCCGGGGCGAGCGGCACGGACACCACGTCACAGAAACCCGTTGAGGAGAGGCTGGATGACTGAACCCGGTCACACCCTGGAGTTCTTGTCGATGCGCCTGACCGAACGAGACATGGCCATCATCTGCGACGTCCACGACCACCAGACGCTCACCACGCACCAGATCGAGAGGATGTACTTCGCAGACGCGGACGAACGCCGGGCCCGCCGTCGCCTGCTGGTCCTGCACCGGCATGGAGTACTGGACCGGTTCCGCAAGTACTCGAAGCACGGCACGCTCCCCGATCACTGGGTCCTGGCTCCCCTCGGAGCGGAGCTGTTGGCTCTTCACCGCGACGTCCAGGTCTCGGAACTGGGATTCCGGAGGGACCAGGCGATGCGGTTGAGGTATTCGGCGCAGCTGGAACACATCCGCGGCCTCGCCGAGAGCTACGTCTGCTTCGTCGAAGCCGCCCGGGGCCCGGGAGAGCTGGTGCGCTGGTACGGCGAGCGGGAATGCGCGCGCCGGTGGGGAGCCCACATCCGGCCGGACGCCTACGTGCGGTGGCTCCAGGAGGAGCGTGCCCTGCACGCCTTCGTCGAGTACGACACCGGAACCGAATCCCTGGCCAGGCTCCGCTACAAGATGACGGGGTACGCGAACCTGGCACGGCACAGCACCCTGCCCTCGATCGTGCTGTTCGCGGTCCACTCCGAGCAGCGGGCCGAGCACCTGGAGGCGAAGCTGGCCGGTGACGTCACGGACATGGTCGCGGCCTATGTGACCACCCACGCGCGGCTCGCCGATCCAGGACCGGACCGGTCGGTGTGGCGGGCCGTGGGTTGTCGGGATACCGGCGACCGGTGGAGGCTGACGGACATCGCCCACCGCCACGACTTCTCCGGTCGGGGGGCGGGGTGATCCGTCACGCGGCCGGTTCGGCAGGGGCGGTCTTCTTGCTGATACCGGTGCTCATCGGCGCGATGGCCGATTCCGGAGGACATCTGGCATCGGTTCCACAGAGGGTGGACGGCATTCCCGACGTGGTGCTGTCGGCCTACGCCCGTGCGGCCGGGCACCTGGAGAAGGAGTACCCGGACTGTGAGGGGATGACGTGGCCCGTGCTCGCGGGCATCGGGAGGAGGGAGTCGAGCCATGCGGCCGGAAGCGAGATCTCCGCTTCGGGGCTGGCGCACCGGCCGCTGATCACCGGGCCCCGCCTGGACGGTTCAGGGGCCGGCGGCAACACCACCCCGCACCCCGACAGCGACGGTGGGAAGTGGGACCGGGACACCGGGTTCGACCGCGCGGTGGGGCCCATGCAGTTCCTCCCCACCACCTGGGCCTCCCACGGTCTCGATGCCTCCGGTGACGGTGTCGCGGACCCGCACAACATCTTTGACGCGGCGTGGAGCGCGGCGGTCTACCTGTGCGTGAGCCGCCCGGAAGCCGGTGCCGTGGATTTCACCGATGAGGACGACCTCGAATCGGCGCTGCTGCGCTACAACAGATCGGCCTCCTACGTGGAGGAGGTGCGCGGGTTCATCGACTCCTACGCCGAAGTCGCCGTCCAGACGGCCCCGGTTCCTGCGGTGGGTTTGGGGGCCGGGAGCCCGCAGGGGCGGGCGGCGGCACAGTGGGCCCTGGCCCAGGTCGGCAAGCCGTACCTGTGGGGTGGAACGGGGCCGGGCGCGTTCGACTGCTCGGGGCTGGTCATGCGGGCGTGGGAGACGGCAGGAGTGGGCATTCCGCGGGTAACCACCGACCAGGTCAATGCCGGAACCCGTATAGGGCTAGGTGAGCTCCAGCCGGGGGACCTGTTGTTCTACGACACCGGAGCGCCCGGCGGCTCGCCCTCGCACGTCACCATGTACGTCGGCGACGGGCAGATGGTCAACTCGCCCAGGACCGGCCAGCTGATCCGCGTCGAACCGGTGAACGGCGCCTACTACAGCAGCGTTTTCGTGGCGGCCGTCAGGCCGGGCTGACGGGCCCACAGCGCCCTGGAGGCGCGGACGGCCGATCCAGGGCCGTCCGCGCCCACGGGGCCGACTGGCGGCCCCCTGGGGCGCCGTCGCGTGATGCCCCCTCTTTTTCAAGCGTAATGACTTTTCCGAACCATTCCGGTTGAAACTTCTCGCGAGTATGGGGAAACATCGTCGCTGTTCAGCCCGGGTGAACGCGGCCGTTCTTATGGAAACGGCTTATTTCTTATGTCTGAAATGGGGGATTTTGTCATGCCCGAGTGTGCCCTGAGAAAAACGTATCTCGCCCAGCTCTGTGCCGGTTCCGCTGCCGCGTAGCAGGGCCGGTGCCACCGTGTCCGGCGGGGTGAGGAAGCGCAGCTTCGCAGGGCGGCCGACCTTCGGGGCCATTGACACCCGCCCCGCCCGGAGCACGGAAACGAAAGCCGAAAAGAACGCAGAAGAGAAGGCGCCCCGGACGGTGATGGCGCACCGGCCGAGGCGTGATCCCCCACCTGAGAACACCAGGAGAGAAGATCCATGGGACATGCTACGGGTCGGCACCGCAGGCGCCGGCGAAGGTGGGCCGACCGCATGCGGCGGGCTGCGAGTGCGGTTCTCGCCGCGATCGTCGGAGCGGGGCCGGCGCCCTCCCGGCGCCCGGTGCCCTCGGAAGGGCCGACTCCGGCTTCGAGTCCGGAACCTACGGGCGCAACGGGCACACGTTCGGATCGTGAGCCGGAGTGGGTACGGCGCTATGACGAGGCGAGGCGCTCCCACACGGATCGGTCGCGCACCCTTTTCACCGAGGGCAACGAGAGGAACGCGGCAGATGCCCCGGTGCGGTTGCCGGAAACGGGCTGGTGCGTGGACGAGGACGGGGTACGGGCGGTGCGCCCCTACCTGATCGCGCATGAACAGAGCCAGCGGGCCGAACGGCACTATGCAGGGCCGCGCACTCCTTATCGCGGGAGGTCCGTGTTGAACGCTCCCGCCGAGGGGGCCGGCTCGGAGACCTCTGGCGAGTGGGCTGAGCTGGCCGGGCTGATCCGCCGATGGGACGCGCTACGGGTGTCCGCGGTCTGATCCCGGCGGTGATTTCGGGGCTGTCTCCCTGCGGGGCAGCCCCTTCGTCTTTGCTCGTGCTCGGTGTTTGCGCAGGTAGAGCGTGCGACATCGAATCCTCGTGGTTCTCTTCACAGTTTTGGTCACCGTGGGTGTTCAAGAAACGGTTGTGAGGTGACTCTGAGTGTGGTTACTGTCACTCATCGAAAGCGCGGCGTCAGGGCCGCGCCCGGTGAGGAATCGGCGGTGGGTCATGCGTGTGCCTGCGACGGGTTGGGCGGCGGTGGCGGCGGTCACGCTGATGGGGTGCGCGGCACAGGAGAGCGACCCCGTCGGCGAGCCGGCGAGCACGCCCCCGGCCCTCGCGGCGCCCGCCGAACCGACCGCGGAGGAGCTGGCGCTGGACGCCTACCGCGGCATGTGGGACGTGGTGGTCGAAGGCTCCCATGAAGGAACCGTCGGCCACCCGGACCTGGAGCAGTACGCCTCGGGCCAGGCGCTCGACTTCACTTCGGACATGCTGCGCGGTGTGGTGGCCACGGGGGAACCCGTGATGAGTCCCGAGGTGGTCGGCACCGACCGCTCCGGGTCTTCAGGGACCGTGTCCGTCAAGGACTGCATCGACGATTCGGGATGGCTCATAGCCGACACCGCGGCCGACGGGCCGAGCGGTTCACGACTGGTGACGGCCACGGTCGTCTCCACCGATGGCCGGTGGCTCGTGGACGACCTGTGGATGGAGGACTACGGGTCATGCTGACACGGGTCACCTCCTGGAACCTGGTCTTCTGCACCGCAACGGCCGCCGTGGTCGTCGCGCTGCCCCAGCAGGCGGCGGCCGACGGCTTCTTCGCCGACAGCGTGTGCTCGGACGGAGGGTGCCACGTCACGGCCCGCACGCCCGGCCTCGGCCCGGCGGTTGCCGACAGCCCCGTAGGAGGGGGTGGCGGCGGTGAGGGAAAACAGAGCGGGCCTGCCTGTGTGATGCCGGATACGGAGTTCGCGCAGTCCGGAACCGAAGGGCCGCTGGAGGCGCCTCCGAGCATGGCCCGGTGCGAGAGCACGGGCGGCACCGTGCGGGTGCCGGTGTTCGACCCCGCCGTGCTGGCCGAACAGGCGCGGGCGGTCATGCGCCTGCCCGAGCCCGATATCGGAGTCACACCCACCCCGGACAAGCTCCGGTTCGTGAACATCCCCCAGTGGATGTGGTTGGCCGAAGCGGACTGGGCGCCGGTGTCGGCGACGGCGTCGGTGAGCGCCGGGTCGGTGACGGTCCTCGCGACCCCGCAGCGGGTGGTGTGGGACACCGGGGACGGACACGAGGTGGTGTGCACCGGGCCCGGCACCGTCTTCTCCCGGACCGCCTATCGGCAGACGGGCTCACCGGACTGCGGGCACACCTACACGGCGCTGCCCCCGGGCGGCGCCGGGGCGAGGGTGGACCTGGCCGCGGCGTGGGAGTGGGAGGTGTCGTGGTCGGCCAGTGACGGCCGGAGCGGGGAGCTGGAGGCACTGACGACCACGGCGGTGGTCGCTGTGCCGGTGAGCGAGATCCACGCGGTGGTCACCGACAACCGCTGAAGGCAGCGGACAGAGACGTTGATCAAGAAGGGGGAGGGATGGTAGCGCTCGCGAATCCCAAGTATGCCAATCGGAAAGCCAGGGAAAACCCGGACGGGGTGGAAGGGGAGTGGGAGTCGGTCCGGCTGGCGGCGGTCTCGCGCCGCCGGTGGAAGTGGGGGCTGCTGGCCGGATCCCTGATCTTCTCGGGCGGCTTCGCCGGAGCTTGGGCGGGACTCGCCTCGGAGGACACCCACATGGTCGCGGTGCTCGCGGCCGACCTTCCGGCCGGTCACGTGCTCACCGCCCAGGACGTGTCCCAGGTCGAAGCGGAGGGGATCGAAGGACTTCACCTGCTGGCACCGGATGCCGTGGAGGGGATGGCACTGAGCAGGCCGATGACCGCGGGTTCCCCTCTGGTGGCGGGCTCGGTCGCCGATTCCGGGCTGTGGCCCGAGCCGGGCACCGCCCTGCTCGCGGTGCCCGTGGCCACGGTGCCCCAGGACATGGAACCGGGGGCACGAGTCGACCTGATCGCCACCCGCCTGGCACCGGACGAAGCCGTGCAGGACGCAGGATCCGAGGAGGACGGCTCGGGCGGTGCGCCCGGGGTCGTGACGGGCCTAGTGCACCGTGTGGTCTCCGGTAGCGAAGACGGGTTCAGCGGTGACCGCCAGGTGGTGGAGGTGGTCCTGCCCCGGGACCGGGCCGCACGTTTCTCCCAGGCTGCGGCCGGGGGAGACGTGCAGGTCGCGGTGGTCGACCCGCGTGAGGAAACCCGAACGGGTGAGGCGGGGGAGGAGAGCGAATGATCGTGGCGGTGTGCTCACTGAGCGGGGCTCCGGGTGTGACGAGCCTGGCCACGGCGGTCGCCGCGTGCTGGCCCTCCACCCCGTTGACGGTGCCGGTGCTGGTGGAGGCAGACGCCTCCGGCGGAGATGTGGCCTCCTGGTACGGCATCGATCTCGGCCGGGAGCAGAAGGGGCTGGTGCCGCTGGCCGCCGCCTCCCGCGTCCCGGTGCCGGTGTCGGCCGGTGCCTGGGCGGAGGCCGGGGTGGTCAACGCGGTCGCGGCGGGTTCGCCGGTGCTGGACCACGCGGTGGAGCTGCCCGGCGGCCTGCGGGTGGTGGCCGCTCCGGCCGACCCGCTGGAGGCGGGCCGCGCTGTGGCCGCGCTCGCCCACAACCCGGCCCTGCTGCGGGCCGGGCGGGTGACCGTGCTCGATGTGGGGCGGGCGGTACCAGGGTCCGCGGGGGCGTCCCTGGTCCGCTGCGCGGACATCGTCGTGGTCCTGGCCGACCCGGGCGATGTGGGGCACGCGAACCGGTTGAGGGTGTGCGCTCCGGTCCTGGCCTCGCTGAAGGAGGACGGGGTGCGGGTCGGGCTGGCCGTGGCCGGCACCTGCCCGCATCCCGACCAGGAGGTGTCCCGGCTGTTCGGACTGCCGGTGTGGGCGTGCATCCCGCACGACCCCGCCGGGGCGGCACTGGTCCGCGGCGAGCACCGACCGCCCACGCGGTTGCGGGACCGCTGGGCCGCGTGGCGGTCCCAGCGCCGCGACCCCGACGGTATGGAGTGGATGCCGTTGGTCAAAACCGCCAAATCCCTGGCGGAGCTCTGCGACGACTTCTCCGGCCTCGGCCTGGACGGCCAGGGGCAGAACACGACGGCGGTGAGTGCGGCATGACAGCGACGAACGACGTTCCACGACTGGCACCGACCTTCCAGGACGGCCCGGACGAGGCCGCCCTTCGAACCACCGCGGTGGCGCTGGCCGGCCGCATCACCGAACAGCTCATCACCGACCACGACAGGGCTGCGGACCCCGAGTCCGTGGGCCGACTCGTCGACGCCCTGCTGGAGGAACGGGCCCGCACCGCTCTGATCCGGGGAGGCGTCGAGTTCACGGCCGCGGACGAGGCCCGGCTGCGCCGCGTGGTCCTGGACCACGTCCTGGGCCTGGGGCCGCTGGAGGAGCTGCTCGCCGAACCGGAGGTGCAGAACATCCACATCACCGGAAACGACCCGGTGACCGTGGACCTCGGCGGGGGACACCGGGAACCCCGCCCGGCCGTGGTGGACACCGACGCCGCCCTCGTCTCCCTGGTGCAGCGGATCGCGGCACGCGCTCCCGGCGGGGAACGGCGCTTCGACACCGCTGCGCCGATCCTGTCCATGGAGCTGAAGGACGGTTCCCGGCTGTCGGCGGTGATGCCCGGCATTGCGGCCCGACCGACCGTGACGATCCGTCGTCACCCCGCCCGGTACCTGAGGCTGGGGGACCTGGCCCGGGCGGGGATGGTCGACCAGGCCGCACGTGACCTGCTGGTCGCGGCGGTCAGGGCTCGGATGAACCTCCTCATCAGCGGGGCCACGAACGCGGGTAAGACCACCCTGCTGCGTGCACTGGCGGGCACGGTCGAGGGCGAGCGGATCATCACCGTGGAGGATGCACTCGAACTCGGACTGCACCGTCACCTGACGGACGTCAACGTCGTGGCGCTACAGGGGCGGCCCGCGAACATCGAAGGCCTCGGCGAGGTCACCCTGGCCGAGCTGGTGCGGGCCGCGCTGCGGATGTGCCCGGACCGGGTGATCGTCGGGGAGACCCGGGGGCCGGAGACCATCGCACTGCTCAACGCGATGAGCATGGGCACGGACGGGTCGATGTCCACGGTCCACGCGTCCAGCTCGCAGCAGGTGTTCGCCAAGCTGGCAGCGTACTGCGCCCAGGCCCCGGAGCGGATGACCCCTTCGGCGACGGCAGCGCTGGTGGGCGCGGCGGTGCACCTGGTCGTCCACATCGATGTGGCCCCGGACGGGGACCGGGTGGTCACCAGCGTCCGCCAGGTCGTGGGCTCCCAGGGCGAACAGGTCGTCTCGGACGAGCTGTACACCCGGGAAGCCGACGAGCCCACCGGGGAGATGGTGTGCCCGCCGAGCGGGCAGGTCGGTCGGCACCTGGCCAGGGTCGGATACCCGATGCGGAGGTGGGCGTGATGGCGCCGTGGTGGGACTGGACGGTGGGCGCCCTCGTCCTTGGAGGTGTGCTGGCCGGTGCGGGCATCGCCTGCGCCGCCTACACGCTGAGCCTCTTCCCCGGGCGCGTGCCCTCTACGGGACCGGGACGGTGGGTCAAGCTCCCGAGCCGACGCGGCACGTGGACGCGTGCGGCCTGCGCCGCCGCAGCGGGGACGGTGACCGGCCTGGTGACGGGATGGCCGGTCGGAGCCGTGCTCGCCGCCGCCGCAGGGTGGTGGATGCCCGCCCTGCTCGGCCCCGACACCACGACCCGGGCACAGGCCGACCTCGGCGAGGCCCTGGCCTCCTGGGCCGAACAACTGCGCGACATGCTCACCGGGGCCTCGGGACTGCACCAGGCCGTCACGGCCACGGTGCCCGTCGCCCCGGATCCGGTCCGCGACCAGGTCCGGGCGCTTGATGCCCGGCTGCGTGCCGGACAGTCCATGGAGCGGGCGGCGGCGGTGTTCGCCCGCGAGGTCGACTCCGACCTGGGCGACCTGATCGCGGTCGCCTTGACGATGGGAGCGTCCCACCAGAGCGGCGATCTCGGCGGAGCCCTGTCGCGGTTGGCGGAGGCCGCGCGTGAGAGGGCGACCACGGTGGCCCGGGTGTCGGCGTCCCGAGCGCAGGTGCGCTCCTCGATACGGATCATCGCCGCCGCCACCGCCTTCATGCTCCTGGGCATGACGGTGTTCAACCCGTCGTTCCTGGCTCCGCTGGGAACGGTCTCCGGCCAACTCGTGCTCGCTCTGACCGGCGGGCTGTGGGCGGCCTCGTTCTTCTGGCTCGCACGCCTTGCCTCACCGCCCGGGCAGGCGCGCCCCTTCACCCTCACGGCGGTCCCGACGGCCGGGGCGGGTGGTGCGGGGTGAGCGCGGCCGTGCTGTCCATGGCCGGGGCGATGATGGGCGCGGGGGTCTGCGCCGCCGCGTACGCGATGCGCCGACCGACCCTGATCGAGCGCCTGACACCCCGTCCTGCTCCCGCGCCGCGAACCCCCTCGGAGAAGGGGTGGGCCCGACGACTGGGACACCGCGCGGGCCGCCTCCTGGCCCGCACCGGTATCCCGGGGCCGGCCATGGTGCGGACACTCGCGGCATCGGGTACCTCTGTGGAGTCCTACCGGGCGGAGAAGGCCGCCGCCGCTGGAGTCGGCATCGTGACGGCAGCGGCGCTGGCCGTTGTGGGCGCCATGATCTCGCCGCACCCCGCGATGGTGTGGCTGCTTGCTGTGCTGGTCGCGGGGGCGGGGTTCTGCGCCCCGGACCTGGCGGCGCACAGTGCCGCGGCCGAACACCGTGGCGAGCTCCGCGCGACCGCGTCAGTGCTGGCGGACCTGGTCGTGATGGGCCTGGCCGCGGGTGCCGGTACCACCGGAGCGGTCACCACCGCCCTCCAGTACGGGAACGGGCGCGCCCCTGAGCGGATCCGCAGGGCCGTGCGCGCGGCAACGCTGCGCCACCGGCCCGCCTGGGAAGGACTGGAGACCCTCGCCCGGGAAACAGGGGTGCGCGAGCTCGCGGAGCTGGCCGCGTCCCTGCACCTGGGCGGCACCTGCGGAGCGCACACCCGCACCTCCCTGACGGCGAAGGCGACATCGCTGCGCGCTCGCCGCCTGGCGGAGACCGAAGCGGCCGCGAACGCGGCCACCGAACGCATGACCCTGCCCACCATGGGCCTGGTCGCCGGGTTCCTGACACTGATCAGCTACGCCGCCCTCACCCACGTGACGGCCGGCTTCTAGACAGGGAGAGGTCCCAGTGAGGGATGTCCTTCAACGTGCCCAGAGCCGTGCACGCACCCGGCTGACACCGCAACGCCGTGTCACCTCCGACGCGGGGGCGGCGACGACCGAGTGGATCCTGGTGATCGTGGTGTCCATCGCGATCGCCACTGTCGTCGGCGGCATCCTGGTCGGGGAGTTCACCACGGCGGCCGAATCCATCGACCTGGGCGTGAACCGGTGAACACACGGTCCCGGTGCCGCAGCGGCCGCAGCCGGAGGAGCGACGACGACCGGGGCAGCGCGGAGCCGCTTTTCGTCCTGCCGATCGTGTTCGTGATGGTGCTGGCCGTCGCACAGGCGGGGGTGTGGGCGCACGCCCAACACCGGACCCAGGCGATCGCCTCCCAGACCCTGGCCTCCGCCCGCGCCTTCGACGGCTCGGCGGAGGCGGCCCGGGAGCGGGCCGGGCAGGCGCGGGAGCAGCTGGGAGGAGGCGTGCTCCACCGGGTGGAGGTCGAGGTCGACCGCACCGCGGACCTGGCGCGGGTGCGGGTGGCGGCCCGGACGGTCGGCCTGGTACCGGGGGCGGGGGTGCCGGTCTCGGCGGAGATGTCCGGACCGGTCGAACGCCTCGCACCATGAACCTCTGCGTGAGGAGCGGGTGTGTGCGGCGGCGCGGACGTGACGACGGGAGCGCCTCCGTGGAGCTGATGCTCCTCGTTCCCGTGCTCCTGCTGGCCCTGATGCTGATGGTCGTGGCCGGACGGCAGGTCTCGGCCGCCCTGGTCACCCAGGACGCGGCCGCGGCGGCGGCCCGGTCCGCCTCCCTGCAACGCGACATGACCTCCGCCCACGCCCAGGCCCATGACACTGCTCTGGGGGAGCTGGCCGACCGGGGCGTGGTCTGCGACCCCTTCACTGCCTCCGTGGACACCTCCCGTTTCGAGGCGGGAGGGACGGTGCGGGTGGAGGTGGCCTGCACGGTCAGCGCCGTGGACCTGGGCGGCTTCGGCGGCCAGCGCACGCTGCGCTCCTCCGCCGAGTCCCCGATCGACCCCTACCGAGGGAGGACGCCATGAGCCGGGTGACCCGAGTCCCGGGGCGCAACCTGCGCTGGTCCGGAGACCGGGGGAACGCGTCGGTGTTCCTCATCATGCTCATGCCGGTCGTGATGGCCGTGTTCGCGCTGGTGTGGGAGGCCGGGCAGATGCTCCTCGCCAAGACCGAACTGCTGACGGCCGCGCACGAGGCCGCCCGGGCGGGCGCCCAACAGATCGACCAGAACGAGACACTCCGCACAGGAACCCCGGTGCTGGCCCCGCACGATGCCCGCCGGGCCGCCATCGACCACCTCCGGTCTCCGGACACCACGGTGCGGGTGGAGGTCGGCGAGGACCGGGTCACGGTTCTGGCCCACACCACCTACACCCCCGTTCTGCTGCCGATAGGCGTCCGCGAGATCGAGGCGGAGGCGACCGCGACCGCGCTGCCCCCGCGGTAGTGACGCGGGACTCGCATGGTCCCAGCATCAAGGCCGGAAGAGAACCGAAGGGAAGAGGTATGACGCGAAGCCCGTGGTCAGTGGCGGGTGAAGCACTTTTCACGGTGGTCATGCTGGTGGGCCCGCCCTTCCTGGCGACCCGGATGGAGTGGCCGCTGGGGGAGGACACCACCTGGGTCTGGCTCCTCCAGTACCTGCGCGGGGGGACCGTGCCCAGCGCGGCCGTGATCGCCGCATCGATGGTCGGCCTCTGGGGAGTATGGACGTTCCACCTGGTGATCGTCGCCCTGGACATCGTCGCCGTGGTGCGCGGCGTCGTGCCGCGGATAGGGCTGGTCCGACTTGTGTGGGTGCTGGTGGCCGGAGGTGCCACCGCGACCACCACCCACACCGCGGCTCTGGCCGCGCACACGGACACGGTGGCCGAAGCACCGGTCACACCCACCACCGATCCCGTTCAGCAGCCTCGGAACGCGGGTGAGGAACAGGTGGAGAAACGGGGAGCGATCGACCGCACCCGCACCCTGGCGGGATTCGGGTTCGACTCGGTCGACCTCACACCGGCCATGGCCGACTCCCTGGAACCGACCATCGGCATGATCGCCGACTTCGGACACCCGGACGAGCCGGTGGTGGTGACCGGGCACACCGACCCGATCGGCGACCCCCGTTACAACCAGGCACTGTCCGAGCAGCGTGCCCAAGTCGTTGCTGACCACCTGGCCGAGCACCTGGACGCCGAGATCCGGATTGAAGTCCGGGGCAGCGGAGCAGCCCAGGCCCCATCGGACCCGGGTGCCTCGTACGGCGAGTACCGACGGGTCGAGATCTCCTACACCGTCCAACGCCCCACCCCCGAACCCGCACCGCCCGTGGAATCCGTTCCTGGGGCTCCCGCAGAGGCGGCCCCTGTTCAGGAACGGGTGGAGCCGGACATCTCCGCCACGGGCCACCGGTTCGCAGGGCAGGACGTGGTCCTGGTCGGTGCCGTATCAGGGGCGGCCGGCCTGGGGGTCGGTTACGCGGTCGGGAGGAGGAGGGGAGCGTCCGCTCCCGGAAAACCGGAGGCGGACGACGGGCGGTCAACCGGCCACGAAGCCCCGGTGGCGGACCCCGCCACCGGTGACACCTCTTTGCCTTTGAGCCAGGGCGGTTCGGCGCCCCGGGACGAGGCCGGGCCTGCTCGCGGTGTCATCCAAAAAGACGGCCATATGCTCTTCTCTGACACGGTCAGGGTGAGCGGTGCCGGAGGCCTCGCGTTCACCGGAACCCACGCGGCGCGAGTACTCGCGGCCACGGTCACCGCCCACGCCCCGGGCCCGGTGGTGCTCACCAGAGCGGTCGCCGCGGCCTTCACAGCGGACGGCGCACCACTGGAGGGGGCGCGGATCGTCCCCGATCTGCACCATGCACAACTCGCCGTCGAGACGGAGCTGCTGTCCCTCGCCCGGCTCCTGGACGAGGACGATGATGATCCTGCTGAACCCGCGGTCCCCGCCCGGCCCGTCCTGGTGGCGGTCGAAGCAGACGACCTCGCTGCGGCCCGGGGCCTGCCCGCGGAGCTGGCCACTGCTGCCGGGGTGGTGGCCTGCGTACTCGGCGACACCGACCGCACCGGATCCGTACTGGACTGCGAAGACGCCCACCAGGTGCGGGTCCGCACCCGTAACGGGGAGGCGACGCACGACGGCGCCCTGCGGCACGTGAGTCCACCGCCAGGTGGGGAAGCCGACGACGATCAGCTCCCGGGCACTCCGGAACCCGCTCCTGACCGGGCCGGGGACGGGCCGAACCGGGCCGGAGAGGGACAGCCCGACGCTGCTGCGGTCCCGGGGAGGGAACCGCATGAGGCCGACTCGCAGGCCAGGGTGCGGGTCCAGTTGTTCGCGCCACAGGTGATGTGCGAGGTGAACGGCCGCGATGTCCTCCAGGGAACGCGCAGCAGCACCTACACCCTGCTCGCCGTTCTGGCCCTTGCTCCGGTGTCAGGGGTCTCCCGCCAGGAGCTGACACAGGTCCTGGCACCCGAGATGCCCGAGGAACAGGCCCGCCGGTTTCGGTCCAATGCGATCTCGGCTTTGCGCAGGGCTGTCCGCGACGCATTGGAGCTGGGACCGGAGACGCCGGTCGTCGAGAACGAGAAAGGAAGGCTCCGACTCCAGCAGGAGTACTTCGACATCGACGTCCGTGAATTCATCAGCCTTCACGACGAGGTGAGAAGCTCGGATGATTCAGACGAAGAAGATCGGTTGTGGAAGTTGGTTGACCTCTACCGAACCGATCTCCTTGTAGATGTCCAGGACGAATGGTTCTTCGAGCGCCGGCGCGAGTTCCAGGAGATTATCGCCGATGTGTATGTGAGGCTGCTGGACTACGTCGAAAACGAAGAAGAGCGTATACGCCTCATCGACTCCGCATTGGAGATGGACAGCTTGAATGAAGTTCTTCACCGGGAGAAAATGAAGAACTATGCCTCCCTGGGGAGGAAGGACGCTGTTCATCGGTGCTTCCGGATGTTGGAGAGCGAACTCCGCCGGTGTGGCGCCAAGCCTGACCCGGAAACCCGGTCCCTCTTTGAAAGCCTCGTCCGCTAGCACTCCCGAGCCAGGTTCGGTGCGAGCTGGGTGCCTGGGCAGGCGAGTGCCTGCCTGAGAATCCCGTGGGCCGCGCGAGGGCCGATCGCCCCGCCGATAGCTCCGCCGATTGGAGGGCCGATCCTTGGGCCGATAACTCCGCCGATCGGTGGGCCGCCTTGGGCGGCCCACCCTGGAGGCGTTATCAGTGCAGGTCAAAGCCCGCTTAGGTGGGCCGATAGAAATCCAGACTTATACCCAGTGGGTAGTCATCCTCACGTAGGGGCGGGGCCGTCCCTCCGGCTTCGGCGGCCGGACGGCTCCCGTCCGCCCTGATGCTCGGAACTGTCTACCCCTCCCTCGCTTCCCCCTATCCTCACCCCAATCCCCGTTTTTATTTCAGCTTCTCTCTTCATGGAAAAAGCATTTCATGGGTGCTTTGATCGCCCAGATGCTCACTTTTCATGAAAAACATGATCAGCCAAAAGGTCAACGAAGGCGAAGTTCTCTCGCCTCGCGCGCGTGCGCGGTTCCTTCCTCTGGCGTGCGGGCGGGAAAGATTCTCGCGAGAAATCTCGCGCCGCGGGTTGACAACCCCGCCGAACCCAAGGTGCTATTGGCGTGCCACCGGGGCGGAACACGGCCCCCGGGGCGGGCGGGAAAACTTTTCCGCGACGCGAGTTAACAAACCCGCTTCACCCAAGGTCACCTAGTGGCCGCCCCGGATAACGGAAACGTTTATCGGGGGTGCGAAAAAAGGTTCGCGGGGCGAGTTGACAAACCCGCGACACCCAAGCGAACCTCGGACCGCCGAACACGGGACACCGGAATGGAAAGGAGGGAACTTCCGTGATTATAAACGGACGCCGCGCAAAAGGACGGACCGTCGGCCGGGCGCCCCCGGCCGGGTGATGCGGCCGACCC
The DNA here is from genome assembly GCF_019598965.1 of Nocardiopsis sp. MT53. NCBI lineage: Bacteria > Bacillati > Actinomycetota > Actinomycetes > Streptosporangiales > Nocardiopsidaceae > Nocardiopsis > Nocardiopsis sp. MT53. Next base: position 3,820,060 of record NZ_CP080599.1, read on the forward strand.
GGAGGTTGCCCCCTCCGGACCGGCCCCACCTACAACGACCGTGCCCGCCGAACAGGTGTGGAGCCCAAGGGCGGGCGCGGTTCCCACACAACCAACGAAGTGGAGTGTGCTGTGAGCACGAGTATGCCCTACACGGCGGGGATCACCGTCACCCCCGGCAACATCGACGAGCTGCGCGAGCTGGGAACCGCCGGTTGCCTGGTCTGGGACGAGGGGGCCTGCTGGGTCCTCGCGGTCAGCGGGGACAAGGCCCAGGCCCCCTCCCGCATGATCATCACGGGCCACTGGGGGCTGAAGCACCTGGCCCGGGACCTCAAAGAGCAGGGGCGGCCGGCCACCGATGAAGAGCTCGCCCGGGACCTGACCGACATCGCCAACGACCAGCTCACCGACTGGCCCGGCATCCGCGCGATGAACCTCCAGGTGCAGGAGCTGCGCGAGGCGCTGATCGGACCGCACATCTACCTGGACGCCGCCCCGACCTTCGAGATCCCGGCCGGGGGCCTGCCCCGGATGACGGACTACTACCGGCGCACCCACACCGGCATCACCGCGTGCGTCACGGTCACCTTCGGCTACCTGGAGCCGACCCGGATCACCGTGTGCACGCCGGGCGAGGTCCCCCGGCCGGTCGCGGACCTGACGGTGAGCACCGCGGGCCCCTGCAAGGCCCACCAGGTCCACCGGCTGATCGCCGCCGCGGTCGACGGGGCCCTGGACCTGGACCTGTAGCCACCCGCCGCACCTACCGGGGCCGCCCCTTGCGAGGGGCGGGGGCGGCCCCCTTCTTCCCGAACCACTGCCGAGCCTGTGTTCGGCATGCCCGAAAAGGACCGCATTCTCGTGATCGACCTGAACCTGACCCGTTTGCTGGCCGCCGAGGTCACGCCCGAGGACCTGCTCGCCCTGGCCGGCACCGGCCCCGGTGGGCTGATCATCCCCGACGCCGACAGCAGCGGGTTCACCGTCGCCCGCGCCGAGCACCTGGACTGGAACCGGCGCCGGGTCATCGTCTACGGCTACCGCGACCTGGCCTTGGACCTGGCCCTGCGCCACCGTGACCACGGCGAGGCCGCCGCCGACCTGACCCGCACCGTCCGGGCCGGTCTGCGGGGGTGGGCCGCCCGGACCCGGGAGGCGAGCCCCCTGGTGTGGCGGGTGCGCGGGGACCTGCACCGGCACGGTCTGCACCTCAACGCCCGGCCGCAGTTCAGCACCACCGAGGACGGCGGGGCGCGTATCGACGACACCTTCACCTGGCGCGCGGACCGCCGGATCGCCGTCACCCTGTGCACCGTCCAGCGCCAGCCGCACAGCCTGATGGCGGCCCTGGACCTGTACTGCGGGGGCCACCACGTGACCGGCTGGTCCGAGCGCATCACCCGCACCAGCGGCGTGCCCCGGTTCGCCCACCTGGCGGGGGACCGGGCCCGGCTGCACCTGGACCTGCGCGACTAACCCGCCCCCGGGGCCGCCTCCGTAAAGGGGCGGGGCGGCCCCACCCCGAGACCCGTTACCCGCGCCGGGCCCGGTGTTCGGCGCGCCCACAGAAAGGCACACTCCGTGTACGACAAGGCACCCGAAGTGGCGATCTCCGACTGGTTCACCCATGCCCGCATCACCTCGGGCATGTTGCGCACCCTGGACAGGATCGGCCCCGGCGGCGTGATCATCGCCGACCTTTACCGGCGCGACTTCCGGGCCACCCACGCCCGCACCCTGGACCCCGGCCGGATGCACACCTACCTCATCGTGTATGGCCACCACGACCTGACCCACGACCTTCCCGCGTTCCGCCGGGACTACGGGGACCGGTTCTGGGAGGAGCTGGTCGCGGCGGTGGACTGCACCGCCTTCGACTGCATGGACGACCAGCTCGACGACATCGCCGCCACGGGGCTCGTTGTGACCCGGATGCGCCAGCACATGCACAAGCTCGGGTTCGACCTCACCTCGGTTCCGCGCTACCGGGACCACAACGCTGCCGAGGCGGGCGGGGCGGTGTTCATCCGCCGGGTCGTCACCGACCGGTACGCCTACCGGGCCGCCCCGCACATCACGGTCACCGTCAAGAGCCCGGTGGACGAAAGGACCGGTGGCATGGCCCTGGTCAAGATCTCCGACAGCGACCGCCACGTGACCGGATGGCCCGCCCTGATGCGCACCCAGTTCTCCTCCGGGCCCTGCGCCCACCGCGTGCACCGGGCGGTCCAGGCCCACCTGGCCCGCACCCGCGCCTGACACCCCCGGGGCCGCCCCGCCAACGGGGCGGGGCGGCCCCGGACACCCGGCCCGCACCTGCGGCCGCACACCGCGGCCTGACACCCGACACCACCTCACGGAAGGCACCTGCAATGGCCATTGCCGTCACTCCCGAAGGACTGCGCGCCTGGTTCGCGAAAGCGCGTATCACCCCCGACATGCTCCGCAAGGTGCACGATCTGGGCCCCACCGGCTTGATCACCGCCGACATGTTCCGACGTACCTACCAGGCCTCCTCGTCAGCGACCCTCGCCCTGAACGGCAACCAGAGCGAGGTGATCGTTTACGACCACGACACGGTCACCACCGACCTGCGCCAGGCCGGAGCAGGGGCCCACGATGCCGAGCCCGCCTGGCTCCTGGCCTCCGATCAGGCCACCACCGCGGTCCGGGCGAGCACCGAGGACTGGCTCCCGTTCATCTTCATCAGCCCGCTGGCCTGGCGGATGCGCCGCACCATGCGCAGCCACGGGGGGTTCGAGCTCGCCGCCCGGCCCACCGTCACCCCCGACGACACCCTGGTGGACACCTACATCCACGCCGACGCCCCCGACCTGCGCATCACCCTGGCCATGCCCGCCTTCACCGACGGGGCGGTGGAGTGCGAGGCCACGATTCTGGACCGGCACAAAGCGCCTGCCGGGGGTGCCTCCGGTCACCTGTGCCACGGCTGCGGAGCCGAGGAAGCCGCTGCCGGTCTGCGCGACATGGTCAAGGACATCGCCGCCGAAGAGGCCTGACCTCCCCGGGCCGCCCCGCCAACGGGGCGGCCCCGGACACCCGAACCGCTACCCGCGCGCCGCACCCGGTGTTCGGCGCGCCTGCACGAAGGGAACCTCTGGTGACCGTTCACCCCTACCGGCCGATGTCAGCCCGGTTCGCCGACCAGCACCTCACGGAACCGCTGCTGCGTGCCCTGGACCGCACCGGGCCCGGCGGGTTGATCATCGCCGACCCGGCCAGCGGCGAGTACCGCCTCACCCACGCCCGCTACCTCACCACCCGGAACCGGGAGGTGATCGTCTACGGACTCGGTGACCTGCACCACGGCCTGGAAACCTACAGCCTCATCCTGCCCCGGGAGCGGGTGTGGCCGAGCGTCACCAACGCAGCCGACCAGCTCGCCCACGCCTGCCTGGCCCAGGACCCCTGGGAGCCGGTCCGGCCCCGGCCCCGCACCGCCCTGGCCGCCCTGCGCCGCGCCATGCACCGGGACGGGTTCGCGCTGCTGCGCCGCCCGCTGTTTCACGACCGGGGCGAGGTGGGGCGGCTGGACGATGTCTACCTCGACACCCGGGACCCGGCCACCGTGGTCACGGTCGCCACCCCCTACCCCGACCCCGACATGCCCGACGGGGCGGTCTTCACCTGGGTCACCCGCCGCGGCTCCTACCTGACCGGCTGGCACACCCCCGCCTCGCAGCGGCACGCCCTGCCCGAAGTGATCCGCGCCCGGGTACACGCCCACCTGGCCTGCGACACCTGACCCCGGACCGCCCTGCACCGGGGCCCTACAGACACCACCGACCGCACGAAAGGACCACGTTCACCATGACCACCACCACGACCGCCACCGCGCCGCGCCGCTCGGCCGAGCACACCCGCGCCCTGATCCTGGCCACCCTCACCGAGGCACCCGAGCCCGTCACGGTTGCCGCGCTGGCGGAGGAGACCGGGCTGGGCGCCTCCACCCTGGCCAAGCACCTCAATACGCTGGAGGAGGAGAAGAAGACGGTGCGCACCCCGGGCGGGCGCCAGGGGAACAAGCGCCTGCCCGACACCTGGCATGCCACCCCCGCACCGGAGCCCGCCTCCCCGCAGGAGACCACCGAGCTCGCCCCGGCCACCACGCCCAAGCAGAAGAACCCGGCGCCCTCCCCGGAGGAGAGGAACGAGACCGGCACCGTTTCGGGTACCGGCGAGCGGCCTCGCACGGCTCCGGCCGCCGAACCCGCCACCTCGAAGGCGGCGTTCATCGAGGTCGGCGCCCCCAACCCGGTCAGCGGATCCCCCAGGCTGGCCCCCGGCGAGCTGAAGGTGATGGTCAAGGCCCTCCTGGACGCCTCCCCCAAGGAGGAGTTCACCGCGACCGAGATCAGCCACCTCCTGGCCGGCCGGTCCATCGGCGCGATCCAGAACAACCTCGCCCGCCTGGCCAAGGAGGGACGCGCGGCACAGACCGGCGACAAGCCCCGCCGCTACCGCTCCGCCAAGTCCGGCAACTGACCGCACCACCCCGGGGGTGTGGGCCCGAACCAGCCCACACCCCCACCCCATGAATACCCCTGGGAGGTATAGAACCGTGTTCATCATGAACCCCTACTGGGACCCCTGCCCCGGATGGGGAACCGCCCTGCTCCTGGCCGGAACGTGTGTCCTGGTCACCCTCGCCGGAACCGTGGCCCGCACCGCCCGGCTCCTGGACCGCTACACGTGCAGGGCGACTGGCCCGGCATGGTCCACCACTCCGAACGCGGACCCGGCACCGTGTGCGGGCACTGCGGGCACCACCTGACCGCGCACGACCGCGCCACCGGCCGCTGCTGCCACGGCCTGCCCCTGGACCGGCTCGCCGCCATCATCGCCCTGCCGATGCCGCTGGCCCTGCGCGGCATCGTGCAGCAGGCGGGCTGCCCCTGCCGGATCGAACACCGGCGCACCTGACCCGCACCGCCCGACTGGCTGAAGCCCCGGGACCCGCACCAGCACGAACGGCTGGTACGGGTCCCGGGGCTTCAGCTTTCTTTGAGCTTTTCCCGGGCCGGTGTCGTATCGGCTGCGGGGGTGTCTTTTTAAGGGGTCATCAGGGCGAGCAGAAAGAGGTGCACCTGATGACACACGCACACGAGCCGACGAGGTCGGGTAGGCCGCCGCTGGCGGTGTGGGCCTGCGGCACCCACGACCACGACCCCGACGAGTACCTCGTTCCGGCCCGGTTGGCCGAGCGGCTGGTGGCCGAGTACACCCGCCCCGGGCAGGCGGTCGCGGACCTGACCGGAACCGGGATGGTCACCAACGCGGCTCTCCAGTCGGAGCGGACCACCTCGCCCGCCACTACCGGCGACGGTACGGAGGAGGTGGGGTGGGCCGACCTGGCCGTCCTGCACGTTCCCGTCCCCTCCGACCGGATGCGACCCGAGGGCGCGTCGGTACGGGCGCGGTTGGTGTTCGCCGCGACCGTGACCCGCCCCGGCGGGATCGTCGCGGTGATCACCGGCCTGGACCACACCCGCGCGGGTGCCTTGGTCGATCCGGCCCCGACGGTGGTACGGTCCGCCGCCTGCGCGGACCTGGTCTACCTCCAGCACGTCATCGCGTTGACGGTGCCGATCTGCCTGGGCGGGCTCGGTGCCACCGTCCCCGTGCGTGACCGGGACGACTCCGGTTTGGGCTGGTGGGAGGACGATCCCGAAGTGGAGGAAGCGGGGTTGGCGCCGTCGGTGGCCGAGGCCGCGGTGACCATCACCTCGCCCGCCCACCTCAACGTGTCGGTGTTCCGGCTGCGCAGGTTGGCGCACCGCACCGACGCCGGCCGCACCGGGGAGGTGGCGGCCTGATGCTCCATGAGAACACCGATCCCGCCATTTCCCCGGACCTGTGCGTGTCCACGTCGGGGCTCTCGGTGTGGGAGACCGGCCAGCAGCAGGCCGCTCGCCAAAGGGGTAACCGCTACTCGCGGCTGTCGCTGGAGCACCCCGCGCGGATGCTCCCGGCCATCGCCGCCCACGCCATCGCGACCTACACCCGCCCGGGGGATGTGGTGCTGGACCCGATGTGCGGGATCGGCACCACCCTGGTCGAGGCCGCCCACCAGGGCCGCCAGGCGGTCGGCATCGAGCTGGAGCCCAAATGGGCGTCCATCGCCCGGCTGAACCTGGAGACCGCCACGGTGCAGGGCGCTTCGGGGTCGGGTGAGGTGCACACCGGCGACGCCGCCGAGGTCGCTACCCGCTTGGCCCAGGTCGGGCTTGCGGGGCGGGTGCGGCTGGTGATCACCTCCCCGCCCTACGGGTCGATGACCCACGGCCAGGTGCGCTCCCGGAGGGACGGGGCGGACGCGGTGGAGAAGACCGCTTACACCTACTCCCGGGACCGCGACCGGAGGGCGGCGAACCTCGCCTACCAGCGCCCGGAGAAGCTGGCCGGCTCCTTCGCCCGGATCATGGCCGCCTGCCGCGAGCTGCTCACCCCCGGCGGGATCGTGGTGGTCACCACCCGCCCTTACCGGAAGGGCGGGGAGCTCGTCGATTTCCCCGGGCAGATCACCCACGCGTGCCAGGAAGCGGGGCTGGTGCAGGTCGACCGGTGCGCAGCCTTGTTGTGCGCGGTCCGTGACGGCGAGGTGGTGGGACGGACCTCGTTCTTCCAGCTCGTAGAGGCCCGCAGGCTCCGCAAGGGAGGTGTGCCGGTGCACGTGGTCCAGCACGAGGATGCCCTGGTCTTCACCAACCCCGCACCGCGACAGAGCGTCGAGCGGGAGGTGCGGGCTGCATGAACACCACCGGCCACGACCAGCCCGCCGAACCCGAGACGGGACAGACCAGCATGCCGTTCACCGACACCGCCGGGCCCGCGCTGCGGTCCCGGATCATCGCCGACCTGCGCGCGCTGGCGGACTTCCTGGCGGAAAACCCGGAGCTGCCCGTCAGCCAGCACACCACGTTGGACGTGACCTACTTCCCGCACACCGCCACCGATGAGGAGGCGTTCGACGAGGTCGCCCATGTCGGGGCGCTGTTGAAGCGGATTCCGGCGTGGGAGGGCGACCACTACGTGGTCGAACACTCCTGCGGGGCGGCCCGGTACCGGGCGGTGGCCATCCCGGAGCGGGTCAGGGCCGCCCACCGGGCCTGGGTCACGTACACCGGGCACGTCCGCCCCGACTGACCGGCGGACGGGTAGGGCGGTCGGGGCCGTGTGGGGCGCCGTGGTGCCCCACACGGCCCCGGACACCCGACATCGGCCCCACGCGGGTAGCTGGTGGGGTCAGGGGCCGACATGGCGGCTGCGGGGCCGCTTCCACGGGCTCGGGCATATCGCCGATGTTCGTGCGTGCTTGCCAGGTGGAGCGTGGGTCCGGTGGGTGTTTCGGCGAATCCGCTTGCATTGCTCGGCGAGGTCGAGCGTGGATACGTGGTGCCCCGCTGCCGGCGGGGCCACGCACTGTGTTCGTGCAGTTCAGAGGTGGTGAGGAGGTGGGTGAAGTGAGGTCAGGTACTCCGGTTACCTTGGCCGAGGTCGCCATGCTGCCGGTGGCGCTGGATCCGGTGACGGCCGGTCGGATGCTCGGCCTGGGCCGGACCACCGTCTACCGGCTGCTCCGCGAGGAGGCCTTCCCGGTTCCGGTTCGGAGGGTGGGCCGTAGCTGGGTGGTGCCGACCTCCGGGGTGCTGACCTTTCTCGGTTTGGACACCCCGACCACTTCCATTGCCACCGGCGGTGGGTGCGGGTGCGGTGCGCGTGCGAACACCACGGAAGAAGGGTGAGGGCATCGATGAGCGCGTACGAGGGGTCGGTGTTCAAACGGTGCGGATGCCGCAACGAGGACAGCGGTCGGGCGTTGGGGGTGAAGTGCCCGCGGCTGCGTCGGGAGGACGGGGCGTGGAACCCCAGGCACGGGAACTGGTGGTTCCAGCTCGAACTCCCGCGCACCGGTGAGGGCAAGCGCCGCCAGGCCCGCCGGGGCGGTCTGGCCTCTCAGGAGCAGGCCCGGGGACAGCTCGACCACGTGAAAGCGCTGCTGGCCCTGGCTGAGGGCGAGCAGGATCTTGAAGTCCAGGTCGCGGACCTGATCCAGACCGCGCTCAAGGGTCGTCGGCCTCTGCCCGAGGTTGAGGAGGTCCGTAAACGCATCGGCGCGGGGACAGACATCCGGCGCGAGCCGCCGCTGGTGGAGGAGTGGTTGCGCCAGTGGCTGGACGGCAAGCCCGATCTCGCGGAGGGCACCCGGGCTTCCTATGACGGGCACATCCGCAAATACCTGACCCCCCACTTGGGGAAGATCCGGGTGGATCGGCTCCAAGCGCGTCATGTGGAGGCGATGTTCGCGGTAGTGGAGGAGGAGAACGTGCACATCCTGGAGTGCCGCGAATCCGAGGACCCAGAGGTGAAGAGGTCGGTGCGGGGGCGGCGGGTGATCTCGCTGTCCACGAAGCACCGTATCCGGGCCACGTTGCGCAGCGCGTTGTCGGACGCGGTCCGCTCCCCGGACCTACCGGTGTCGGTGAACATCGCCTCGCACGTGCGCCTTCCCTCCTGCCCGAGGAAGCGGCCCCTGGTGTGGACCGCCGACCGGGTCCGTCAGTGGGAGAAGGACGGGACGGTGCCGGGGGAGGTGATGGTCTGGACACCCGAGCAGACCCGTACCTTCCTGGCCCATGCGAGGAGGTACACGTGGCTGCATCCTCTGTTCCACCTCATCGCCGCCAAGGGACTGCGCCGGGGTGAGGCGGTGGGGTTGCCGTGGGCGAACACCCGGCTGCTGGACGGCCAGATCGACATCCGCGTCCAGGTGGTGCAACTGGCGTGGGAGACGATCACCTCGACCCCCAAGAGCGCGGCGGGCCAGCGCACCATCACCCTGGACGCCGACACCATCAAAGTGCTGCGGGGGTGGAAGAGGTTCCAGAATGAACAGCGCCTCGCAGCTGGGGCCTCCTGGGCGAACACCGGGTTGGTGTTCACCTGTCAGGACGGGTCGGGGTGGCATCCGGGTCAGGTCAGTGACTGGTTCTGCCGCATCGCCAAAGCCGCCGAACTCCCGCCGATCACCTTGCACGGGCTCCGCCACGGGGCGGCCTCGCTCGCGCTGGCGGCGGGTACGGACGTGAAGGTGGTCTCCTCCGAGCTTGGCCACGCCACGACCCATTTCACCCAGGATACCTACCAGTCGGTGTACCCCGACGTGGCCAAGGCGGCGGCCGAGGCGACTGCCGCGCTGCTGCGCGGTACCCCGGTCTCGGCCGGATAGCGGGACGGGGAAGCACACCAGGAACGATTGAACACCCCGGGCCCCGGGCCGTGCGGCGGGTTCACCCCGCCTGGCCTGGGGCTTCCTCGTGGGTGGAGGTGGCTGGCCATCGGATCAAAGGTCCGATTGATTGCGATGACTTCGTAATTTTTGCAAAGAGTTACGCCAGGCTGGATTTTTGAGTCCACCTGGAGTGCGGGAAGACAATTTTGACAATCGAGAGGAATCTTTTAGGGATTTCTTGTTATTCTCTAATCGCACCCTGCGGAATGTACTATTAGATTAGTCGGGAGTGAGATTTATGAGCATAGCTGTATTGACAGGGAACGGTGTGTCTGTGTGTGATAATCCTGATATGTCAACGGACAGTCTTACGCGGGCTCTGGTGAGAAGATTCACTGACGTTGGGGAAGGTGGCGTGGAAGATTCTTTAAGTCAATTCCGTGACTTCGTGGGATCTTTCGAAGATCTTCTAGGTCCGCTTGACGTGGCGGCTAGCGGCATATCTGCCGCTTCGCCGCTAATCGGGGTCATTGGGGAGAATTTTTTTGACGAGGAAGTATTGCAGGGGGTGGTGAAATCAGAAGGATACCTTAGAGATATATATAACATTGGTGTGGCGATAACTTTGGATGAGATTCAACGTCGGGCGGTCAATTTTGAGTGTACTAGGGAGCTTGCTGAGAAGGTTCACGCTCTTGCTAAAAAGAACGGAGAAAAGTGCTACTTTGGGACACTCAATTATGACGGATTGGTCTACGCATCTAACATCGAAACATCATGGATCGATAAATGTGACTTGGCTCACGGACGACGTGAGGTAGAGGGGGTCGTGGTTGAGGGGGCTAGGCCTGCTTGCGGTTGGCTCCTGAGGGAGGTTGGTGATTTTCCAGAGGATCGGGATTTCATTTTCCTTGAGTTGCACGGCTCCATCGCTTGGCTCAAATGTCCTGGATGCTCCAAAGTAGTTCGATTTCCAGCAAGTGAGCTTAGGGATATTGACTATTGGATTGGGCTTTGCAATCGACTTTCCTTGTGGCAGCCTCAAGTTATTCTAACCAGTAAGTACGAGAAGCTCAATCGAATGAGGGTGGATCCGTTCAGCTTGGCCTACAATGAATTCATTAGAGGCGTAGCAAGGTCCAATTCTCTTCTCGTTGCGGGTTATGGATTTGGCGATATTGGCATCAATGAAATAATTGCAGACGCGCTTCGATTTGAAACTCAAGTCCTAATTTCCACTATTGAAAGCGGGCCTTCTGATTGGGATATCTTTCAGAGTCTTGGGGTTGGAGAAGGAGGGCTTCGGAGATATCTCGATATATGTCGGTGTGGTCTCCCTGGCGCTCTTTCCTGTGAGCATTGGGATCGCTGGAGGGATGCGGTAGTTTCTTGGCGCTGAAGAATTATTGGTTGGCGTGAATGCTTTCTGGGGCCTGTTGGGCATGATGGCGTTGCCTGGCTGAAGGGAATACCTGGTCAGTCGTCGGGTTTTCGCAGGTTGTGAGAACATTGTCCAGTACCACGTATCCGTTTTCAGATTTTCGAAACCTGCACCACGACTAGGAGGCGGTGTTGCTGCTGCACCTCGCTTAGTCGGTGGATCAGTCTCCTCAGAGAAAGCAGTGTACATTCTCACGGCCCGTTCCCGTCCTCGTTTCCAGAATTGGGATCGTTCCCCTCCGCAGTTGCTGCAGGGGATCCCTGGAAAGGTTTCCCGTACCACTTCAGAGGCAACGGGGTCGTGTTGAGAGGAGCCTCTCGGGCTGCCTTCACGATCCCCATGGGGGCAGGGCCTGCGGCCCACGTCGTTGAGTTTCTGTTCTCATGAACCTCGACGAATGTCACACGGCTTCCGCTCAGGACCACTCCGGTGAAGTCCACGTTTGGGTCACCGAAGACTAGCGGGGCGAACTTCGCCTCTCCGCCTTCGAACCTGGCAGCGTTGAAGGTCACGTAGGCGCCCTTGAACTTGGCCCGGGTGAAGCCCAGCATGCCAGCGGCGATGGTGGCGGCGTCGAAGGTCACTTCGCCTGATTCGAACCAGGCGTAGTTGAAGAGCATTCGGCCTCCGTTGATGCTCACATGGGTGAAGTTCACCTCGATACCCTCGAACTTGCTGTGGGCGAAGATGGCCTCGCCTCCCAAGACTCGCATGCCGCTGAAGGACACGACCCCCTCTTGGAAGAGGGCATGGCTGAAGTCGACTTGGCCGCTGCTGATTTGGGCTCCGTTGAACTCCACCCCGGCGCCGACGAATCTGGCGTGGGTGAAATCGACGACGGCGCCCCGGAAGCGGACGTCGTTCAGGTCCACGATGCCGCCGGTGAACCCGGCTCTGCGGAAACTCAGCCTGCCACCGGTGAAGTGGGCGCCGTGGAAATCGCCGCCGTCGAAGTCCACCCCGCTGAAGTCGTAGTCCTTGCCGCGCCAGCGGCTGTCGCCTCGTTCTCTCAGGCGGTTACCGATGACACGGACGATGGCGTGTCGCACTTCGCGAAACGCCTCGTACTCCAGGGTGTTCTTACGGTGCTCAGCCTCTTGCTGCGGGGTGGTCTGCTCTGGGAGGGGGGTCGGGGCGGTCTGGAAGGGGATGCGCAGGTAGGCGCACAGCACGTCAATGACCATCTGCACCAGGTCCTCGCGCCCCGCCGGGGCTTCGTCGGCCAGGTGCGCCAAGGCGTGTACCCCGCCGAGTCGCACAGCGGGCTGAGCGTCTCCGAGCTGTCCCACGGCCGTGGTGAACCGCTCGGTGAACAGTTTGGTGTTCTCGCGCTGCTCGCCGTTTTCGGTGGTGTGCTGGCGCCGGTAGGCGATCACCAGGAAAGCCACGGCTCCCAGGCCGGTCACGATCGCGAAGGCGCGGGTGATGATCGCTCCTAGCTGTCGCGGTTCCAGCTCCGTTGGGAAGACGATCCTGGGTGCTCCCATGAACCACCATGTCCCCGCGATGATGAGAAAGACCATGCAGGCCACCATCAGCCACGCGGTCGCGATCACCGCGCCCAAGTTCTTCTCTTCGAGGTGTTCACGGAGCTTCAGGGTTGTCTTCAGAAGCAGTGCGCTAACGATCAGGACCGCCCCGATGGTGCCCCAGACAACATTGACCGCGTGAGGCAAAGCCCAAAGGCCGGCCCAGGTTTGTGGGATGAACTGTGTGCTAGCTAGCAGGAGCAGGGCCGTGCCCGCTCCGAGGGCAGTGGGGCGCCAGTGTTTGCGCATCCAGCCGACCAGGGCATCGATGCCAGAGAATATGTTGCTCAGGTCCCACACTCCTACTGTTGAACACCTGCGGTACCAACGTTGTCAGGACCGCTCGGGCGTCTGCTGGACGACACTGGCGCTGCGGATCGCGAGTTCAGGCCGGTGGAATGACTCTCGGGTATTTTGCCCGAGGGCTGCGGCGCTGACGGGATCCTCGGTCGGTTTCGTCTCAAAGCCAGTATCAAGGCGCTCGCCGACACCAGCCTGGTCTCGGTCGGCCTCTCGCTGGCGGAGTTCGAGGATCACTTCCATCAGCGGGATTCGGTGTCATCGGATAGTCGCGTGCGAACCCCTGCCGATAAGGGGTTCTCGGTTGAAACGGCTGTATGCGGCCTGCCGAGCCCGTGGGGCGCACAGGGACCCGGGCGTTGAACTGGGCCGCGTGGCGGCGTTGGGTGGGCTGTGGGGGCGCTGGTGGGCGGGCGCTGGGGTAGCCGGGGCGGAACCGCCAGGGTCACGGGGTGGCAAAATGCTCCGCGAGGTCCTCACCCGGGTGTACGCGACCTTGTACTGGGGAGCACGCATGGAGCACTTGGGGGCTTAGAACGCGGCGAGGACCTCTTGCGAGGTCCTCGGAAACCCCCTCTGACCTGGGGTTTTGTGGCGCACCCGGCAGGATTCGAACCTGCGGCCATCGGATTAGAAGTCCGGTGCTCTATCCACTGAGCTACGGGTGCTCGGTTCAATTGTGGCCCGCGGTGGCGGGTCGTGACCACGTTGTGACCCAGGGTGCGGTCGGGGTGGCCTGCGACCGGGCGGTCCGCCCGTGTCATGGTGTCCCGGGCAGACATTCTAGGGTATTTGGAAGATCTCGCCCACAGGTGGGCAAAGCCTCATCAACTACGGTGATTCGTGGTTGACACTCGTTACCGCGCGTGTTCCGTCAAACCGGTCGCTATGGGCCCCGTGCACCACGTTACCGGTGATTAACTCCGGGTGTGCTGCACCCCCGCTGGTGTTTCGTGAACTCCTCGCGCCCCGGCGTCAGAAGTGCCACCACTGGCCGATGAGCACGGCCAGCCAGGTCAGGATGAACATGGGTGCCCTCTGAAGTCCGTCACTCTAAGTACACAGATTATTACTCTGAGTAATCAAGCGGGGCGTGTCAGGACCCGGAGTCGCTACCGTGGTGCGGTGCGATCACGAGGAATGGCGGCGGGCTACCTGCTGGACATGCTGGTGCGGGACCCCCGGAGGGGGCATCCCGTGGCGGTGTTCGGCCGGGCCGCGGGGTGGTGGGAGCGGCGCGTGTACCGGGACTCGGCGGTCGCCGGGGCGATGTTCGCCGCCGGGGCCGTCCTGCCCGCCGTGGGGCTGGGGCGGCTCGCCGAGCGGGGCGGGGAGGCGGCGACCGCCGCGGTCACCTGGGCGGTGCTGGGCGGGACCATGCTGTGCCGGGAGGCGGAGGGCGTGGCCCGGGCCCTGGAGGACGGGGACGTGGAGCTGGCCCGCGAGCTGCTGCCGCGGCTGTGCGGCCGCGACCCGAGCGGGCTGGGGGAGCAGGAGATCGCGCGGGCCGTGGTGGAGTCGGTCGCCGAGAACACCTCCGACGCCGTGGTCGGCCCCCTGGTCTGGGGTGCCCTGGGCGGGGCCGCCGGGCTGGCCGGCTTCCGGGCCGTGAACACGCTGGACGCCATGGTCGGTCACCGGAACGCGCGGTACCGCAGGTTCGGCGCGCCCGCTGCGAGGCTGGACGACCTGGCCGGCTGGGCGCCCGCGCGGCTCACCGCGCTGCTGGCGGTCGCCGCCGCGCCGCTGGTGGGCGGGAACGCGGGCGAGGCGTGGCGGGTGTGGCGCCGCTACGGGGACCGGCACCCGAGCCCGAACGCGGGTCAGTGCGAGGCCGCCTTCGCCGGCGCCCTGGGCGTGTCCCTGGGCGGGGCGAACGTCTACGGGGACCGCGAGGAGCGGCGGCCGAGCATGGGCGAGGGACCGCCGCCCCGGGTCGCGGACATCCGCCGGGCGGTCCGGCTGTCCCGGGCCGTGGGCGCGGGAGCGCTCGCGGTGGCCGCCCTGTGAACGCCGCCCCGGGGCCCCGGCGGGACCGGACCGGCCGGCCCCGCTCGCTCGGGGGCGGGGCCGGGGTCAGGCGGCGAGGCTGCGGGCGTAGTTGACCTGCTGGTTGATCTGCGCCGACAGGCCGCGGTGCGAGGCCGGGATGGAGGCCGCGTGGTAGTGGCCGTGCCCCTGCACGGTGACCTGGATGTGCCCGCTGGTCTTCTCCTCCTTGACCAGCAGGAAGAGCAGGCCGAGCAGACAGGTCCACCAGAACACGAGGATCGCCACGATGACGGCCCAGACCGGGGTGCTGCGCTCGGTGCGGGTCATGTCGGTGACGGTCCACACCGTCCCCCGGATCGGGAAGCGCCCGCCGGGGGTGATGACGGTGTTCTGGGTGATGGCGATGTCCCCGATGGTGCTGAGCACGGGCTCGTTCGCCCCACCGGGCGTCGGTCCGGCGGGGACGGGGGCGTAGCCGCCGGTGGGGGCCCCGTAGGGCTCGATCGCCCCGTACCCGTCGGCGGGGTTCCAGGCCGACGGGTCGGGCTGCTGCTGGTTCTGCTGCTGCCAGGGGTCGCCGTCGGGGGAAGGGTAAGGGTTCATGGGCCGATTGTGTCAAAGCGCGGGGGCCCGGGGAACGCGATCCCGGGCACGACCTCGGCCGAGAGGGCTTCGGGGCCGTGGCCGGATGTGGCCACTCCCGCGGCGCCGGGGACCGTTCGTGACGGCTCCCGTTCGCTGCGTGCCGGAGCGTTCCCGCTGGATGTGGTGTGGGTCACTCTAAACATGCCACTTCCCGCGGGCGGGCGGAGGGGGTGGGAGCAGGCCCGGACGCTAAACGTGAAACTCTTTCGCGATTTACTTACCCGTACGTAACATGCCGCTGAACCATCGCCCGCACCCCCAGGTGGTGACAGCACATGCCCCCTTCTCCCCCCTCGCTGGCAAGGCGGCTGCGCGCCGGTGCCTCCGGTGTCGCCCTGGCGGTCGCGGCCGCCACCGTCTCGGCGCTCCCCGCGGCACCCGCCCTGGCCGAACCCCTCCCCGACTACTGCGCACCCGAGGGATGCCACGACATCCTCCCGCCGGGCCAGAACGGCAGCGCGACCCTCGTCGAGATCCTCGGCCACCAGGCCTTCGGGACCCGGCCCCGGTTCTCCTCCAGCCAGCTGGACATGTACGACGACCTCGTCCACTACTACGACGGCCTCACCGAGGAGAGCCTGGACGACTTCTTCCTCGACGCCACCTTCGGTGTGGCCGAGGGCGACGTGGGCCGCAGGTACCAGCCGCGGTCCGACGTCACGATCACCCGCGACCGGCACCACGGCATCCCCCACATCGAGGGGACCACCCGTGAGGGCACGATGTTCGGCGCCGGGTACGCGGCCGCCGAGGACCGGCTCTTCCTCATGGACGTGCTGCGCCGCGTCGGCCGCGGCGAGCTCACCTCCTTCGCCGGCGGCGCCGAGGGCAACCGCGGCCTGGAACAGGACCTGTGGCGCAACGCCCCCTACACCGAGGAGGACAAGCAGGCCCAGGTCGACCGGGTCGCCGCCAGCGGTGAGCGCGGGGAGCAGGCCCTGGCCGACGTCGGGGACTACCTCGACGGCGTCAACACCTACATCGAGCAGGCCGACGAGGGCCGCTACTTCCCCGGTGAGTACGTCCTGACCGGGCACAAGAACGCCATCACCAACGCCGGTGAGATCGAGCCCTTCACCGTCACCGACGTCGTCGGCATCGCCTCCATGGTCGGCGGCATCTTCGGCGGCGGCGGTGGCGGCGAGGTCCAGGCCGCCATCGTCCTAGCCAACTTCCAGGACCGCTACGGCGCCGAGGAGGGCCTGGCCCTGTGGCAGGACTGGCGCATGGAGAACGACCCCGAGGCCGTGGTCAGCGTCCCGGGCGAGTTCCCCTACAGCGGGACCCCGGAGGACCCGGTCGGCGAGGTCCGGCCCGACCCGGGCTCGGTGGAGTACTACGACATCGTCCACGACGAGCACGGCTCCGCGGCCTCCGGGCAGGCGGCGGAGTCCGCCGAACCCCTCGCCGCGGCCACGGAGGCGCCCGACGGGGGCGAGGAGGTCACCGTCGAGGACCTCAGCGAGGAGCAGCAGGACGAACTCGACGCCATGGTGGAGGAGGGCGACCTCTCCGCCGCCGAGGGCGTGTTCAACGAGGGCGTGCTGCCCGAGGGCCTGCTCGAACCGCACGGCATGTCCAACGCCCTGCTGGTCTCCGGCGAGCACACCGAGAGCGGCAACCCGGTGGCCGTCATGGGTCCGCAGACCGCCTACTTCTCGCCCCAGCTGCTCCTGCTCCAGGAACTCCAGGGGCCGGGGATCAGCGCCCGCGGCGCCTCCTTCGCCGGGGTGAGCTTCTACGTCCAGATGGGCCGCGGCGTCGACTACGCCTGGAGCGCCACCTCGGCCGGCCAGGACCTCACCGACACCTTCGCCGTCCACCTGTGCGAGACCGACGGCTCCGAGCCCACCAAGGCCTCGCGTGCCTACATCGACTCCTCCGGGGACTGCACCCCCTTCGAGGAGCTGAGCGTCACCAACGAGTGGACGCCCACCGTGGCCGACGGCACCCCGGCGGGCGGCTACACGCTCACCTCGCTGCGGTCCGAGTACGGGCTGGTGCAGTCGTTCGCGACGGTGGACGGCACCCCGGTCGCGTTCACCTCGCTGCGCTCCACCTACATGCACGAGGTGGACTCCATCATCGGGTTCCAGCGCTTCAACGACCCCGACGAGATCACCTCGGCGGAGACGTTCACCGACGCCGCCGAGGACATCGGATACGCCTTCAACTGGCACTACGTGGACGACGAGGACATCGCGTTCATCAACTCCGGCGCCAACCCGGAACGGAACCCGGGCACCAACCCCAACCTGCCCATCGACGCCTACTCGGACGCGGGCTGGTCCGGCTGGGACCCGGACGGCAACACCGCCTCCTACATCCCCAAGAGCGAGCACCCGCAGGCGGTCAACCCCGACTACATCGTCAACTGGAACAACAAGCCCGCGCACGGGTACACCTCGGGCTGGGCCACCGGCTCGGTGCACCGCGGCGACCTGCTCGACACCCGCGTCTCCTCGCTGATCGACGGCGGGCACAGGTTCACCACCGCGAGCCTGACGCAGGTGATGATGGAGGCCGGCACCACCGACCTGCGCGCCCAGGAGGTGCTTCCGCTGCTGCTGGAGGTCATCGGCTCCGAGGAGGTCGACGACCCCGCCCTGGCGTCGGCGGTCGAGGGCCTGCGGCAGTGGAACGAGGCGGGGTCCCAGCGCCGTGAGCCCTCCCGGGACGCGGGCTACTACTCCTACGCCGACTCCATCCGGATCCTGGACGCCTGGTGGCCGCTCCTGGTCCGGGCCCAGTTCGAGCCCGAGCTGGGCGAGGACCTGTACACCGAGCTGACCAGGGCGGCGCAGATCGACGAGTCGCCCTCGGGCAACATCGGCGGCGGCACCCCCGGCAGCGTCAACCAGGGCCAGCCCCACCGCGGCTCCGCCTTCCAGTACGGGTGGTGGTCGTACGTGGACAAGGACCTGCGCACTGTGCTGGGCCAGGACGTCGAGGGACCGCTCGGCGACGGAGCCTACTGCGGCGACGGGGACCTGGCAGAGTGCCGCACGGTCCTGCTCGACACCCTCGCGGAGGCCGTGGCCACCCCGGCGGGCGAGGTCTACCCGGGTGACGGCCACTGCGCGGTCGGCGCCCAGGTGTGCGCGGACACGGTGATCCACCAGTCGGTGGGCGGCATCAACATGTGGCCGATCGCCTGGCAGAACCGGCCCACCTACCAGCTCGTCTACCAGTTCTCCGGCGGACGGTAGCGACGGGCGGCACGGCCCCCGGCGGCCCTGAGCGGGTGCCTCCGGGGGCCGTGCCGTGCCCGGGCGCCTCTGTACCCGAGCGGCGGACCGGTGCGTGGAAGGCCTCGCCGGGCTCCGACCGGAACCCCGGCCGAAAGCCCCGCCGCCGGACCCCGGACACGGGGCGCCCGCCCCGGAGCGCGACCCGCGGAACCCGTGTCGCGGGCCCCGCCGCCGGCACCGTCCGGCGCGGACCGGGGCCGCCCGGGGCCCGACCGGAACCAGAGGACGAAATCCCCGTACTCGTAAGCGAATCGTGTGGTTCGTCGGCCCTGGGTGGGTAGCAAAGGAATACCCGGAACAAGAACGGGAGGGTGGTACATGGACGCCTGGTTGGTCTGGCTGGTCCTCGCCGTCGTCCTGGGGATCATCGAGATCGTCACCCTCACCTTCGTCCTGGGACTCCTCGGCGCGGCGGCCCTGGTCGCCGCCCTGCTCGGCGCCGTCGGACTCCCGCTCCCGGTGCAGATCATCGGGTTCGTCGGAGCCTCGGCCGCCGGAATCTACCTGTTGCGGCCGATCATGCGCCGCCAGCTCGCCCGCGGGCCCGTGGTGCGCTCGGGTGTCGAGGGGCTGGTGGGGCGCAGCGCCGTGGTGCTCCAGCCCGTGGACCGGGACAAGGGACTGATCAAGCTCTCCGGAGAAGAGTGGTCGGCGCGCAGCATCGACGAGGACCTGGTGATCCCCGTGGGAGCGCACGTCGACGTGATGGAGATCGACGGCGCCACCGCCGTGGTCTACCCGCGCGAGGCCCTTCCCTGAGCCGGCCGCCGGGGAGGGCGGGCGGGCCGGGGCCGCGCGCACCGCCGCAGACACGAACCGAAGTCAGGTGCCGAACATGTTGGATGCCCTACCGCTCATCATCCTCGCCGTCCTCTGCGTCGCCCTCGCCATGTCGGCGATCCGCATCGTCCCCCAGGCCAGGGCGTACAACATCGAACGCTTCGGCCGCTACACCAGGACGCTCGGACCCGGCCTGAACTTCCTCATCCCGGGGGTCGACCGCGTCAACACCAGGTTCGACCTGCGCGAGCACGTGTTCAGCTCGCGCCCCCAGCCGGTCATCACCGAGGACAACCTGGTCGTCAACATCGACACCGTCCTCTACTACCAGATCACCGAGCCCAAGGCCGCCGCCTACGAGGTCGCCAACTACATCCAGGCCATCGACCAGCTCACGGTCACGACCCTGCGCAACGTGATCGGCTCGATGGACCTGGAGCGCACGCTCACCTCCCGCGAGGAGATCAACACCCGCCTGCGCGGCGTCCTGGACGACACCACCGGCAAGTGGGGCATCCGCGTCAACCGGGTGGAGATCAAGGCCATCGACCCGCCGCCCACCATCAAGGAGGCGATGGAGAAGCAGATGCGGGCCGACCGCGACAAGCGCGCGGCCATCCTGCACGCCGAAGGCGAGCGCCAGGCCCGCATCCTCAAGGCCGAGGGCGCCCGCCAGCAGGCGATCCTGGAGGCGCAGGGCGACCAGCAGGCGGCGATCCTGCGGGCCGACGGCGAGGCGCAGGCGGTGGAGCGGGTCTTCCAGGCGGTGCACGCCAACAACGCCGACGCCAAGCTGCTCGCCTACAAGTACCTGGAGACCCTGCCGCAGCTGGCCAACGGGGAGGGGAACACGTTCTGGGTCATCCCGGGCGAGTTCACCGAGGCGGTCAAGAACGTCAGCCACGCCTTCGCGGGGGAGGCGGTGCGCTCGCGCCCCTCCACGGAGAAGGACGAGGACGCCGGGGTGGACGGACCGGCCCGGATCGCCGGGCCCGAGCCGAGCGAGCTGTCCGCGTCGGAGCGGGCCGCCGTGGACGCCGCGGAGGCGGCCAGGCAGGCGGTGGAGGACGCCCGCGACGACGTGCGCCGCGCCGGGGTGGCCGGTGTGCGCGGTCCCGAGGCGGCTCCGCGCCCGCGCGAGGAGGGGGAGGGGTAGCCCGGGCGGGCCGGAACGGCCGCGGTCCCGTTCCCGGGACCGCGGCCGCGCCGTGCGGCCCGTCCGGGGCCGACCGGGGTCAGACCAGGACGAGCTTGCCGGTGGTCCGGCGCGAGGCCAGGTCGGCCTGGGCCGCGCCCGCGTCGGCCAGCGGGTACCGGCCGCCGATCCGCACGTCCAGGCGGCCCGCGCCCACCAGGGAGAACAGGTCCCCGGCCCGCCACAGCAGCTCCGAGCGGTCGGCCACGAAGTGCGCCAGCGAGGGCCGGGTCAGGTACACCGAGCCGGCGGCGTTGAGCCGCTGCGGGTCCACCGGGTCCACCGCTCCCGAGGACTGCCCGAACAGCGCCAGCACACCGCGCGGGCGCAGCGACGCCAGGCTCGCGTCGAAGGTGTCGCGGCCCACGCCGTCGTAGACGGCCGCCACGCCCGCTCCGCCGGTGAGGTCGCGCACCGCCTCGGCCACCGGGACCTCGGTGTAGCGGACGAC
Source organism: Nocardiopsis sp. MT53 (assembly GCF_019598965.1). NCBI lineage: Bacteria > Bacillati > Actinomycetota > Actinomycetes > Streptosporangiales > Nocardiopsidaceae > Nocardiopsis > Nocardiopsis sp. MT53. Next base: position 3,840,879 of record NZ_CP080599.1, read on the forward strand.
CTCGTCGGCGCCGGCCGCGCGGGCGACGCGCTCCTTCTCCTCGGAGGAGACGGTGCCGATCACGCGGGCGCCCCGCTCCTTGGCCAGCTGGGTGACGAGCAGGCCGGTGCCGCCCGCCGCGGCGTGCACCAGGACGGTCTCGTCCCCGGCCACCGGGTGCACCGAGTTCACCAGGTAATGGGCGGTCATGCCCTGGAGCAGCAGGGCCGCCGCCTGCTCCGGGGACACCTCCTCGGGCACCGGCACCACGAGGGACGCCTTGACCACGGCGCGGTCGGCGTAGGCGCCCGGCGCCATCGCCCACCCCACCCGCTGCCCGACGGACAGGTCCCCGACGCCCTCGCCGACGGCGGCCACCGTGCCGGCGGCCTCCATGCCCGGGACGAAGGGCAGCGGGACGTCGTACTGGCCGCTGCGCTGGTAGATGTCGATGAAGTTGACCCCGCGGGCCTCCACGTCGATGAGGACCTCACCGGGGCCGGGTACGGGGTCGACGACCTCGGAGACGCGCAGGACCTCGGGTCCGCCGGTCTCCTCCAGGACGATGGCGCGCATGCTTCCACTCCTTGCCGAATGCGAATGCCCGGCATCATGCCAGGCCGTCCGGGGCGGCGCCACGGCGGCACCCGCCCCGGGGCGCGGTCACTCCTGCGCGAGGATCTCGTGCACCGAGAAATCGGTGTAGAGCACGGCCATCGGCTGGTGGCCGGGGCCCGACCGGGTCATCATCCCGATCCGCCGGCGGTCCTCGGCCTCCTCGGCCTCCGCGGGCAGCGGGTCGGAGTCGACGGCGCTCACCGCGTGCTCGCCGTTCACCCACAGGGCCAGCTCCATGCGTGCCTCGCCGCCCTCGTCCTCGACGTACTCGCAGGCGAAGGCGAGCGTGTTGACCACGATCTCGTCCCGGTCGAACTCGTACGGGGACCCGGGGTCGTACCCGTCCGTCCTGGCGCTCTCCTCGAACAGCGGGTAGGGCTCGAACCCGCGGACCTCGTTGGTGCGTTCGAGGACCTGGTCGCCCTCCTCCTCGCTCATCCGCCGGATCTCGGCCTGCTGCCCGTCGTAGCGCACCGCGGCCTCGTACTGGGTGCGGTACTCCTCGCCGGAGGTGTCCCAGCAGCGGACGCCGAAGGTCGCCTGCTCGGGCCCCTCGATCACGTAGGCACCGGCGGTGACCAGCACCCGGTCGGGCATGTCGTCCTCGCGGTCCAACGGCACGACCAGGCCCCGGCTCGGGTCGTCGCCCGAGGGCTCGGGGTGCCGGAGGAGCATGCCGCGGCGCTCCTCCCAGTACAGGGCACCGTCCTCGACCTCCTCGGCGTCGTAGAAATAGGTGTTCCACGCGGGGTTGAAGGAGAAGTCGGTGTTGTAGATCGAGACGATCTCGTTGTCCTCCTCCGAGGGGGGCCGGGGCTCCAGGTTGGACAGGACCACCGGGCCGATCCCGGCGATCAGCACGAGAGCGCCCGAACCCGCTCCGAGGGCGAGCAGCAGTCGGCGTTTGCGCCGTGCGCCGTCGCCCGCGCCGCCGGCCCCGCCGTTCGCGCCGGCGTTCGGCGGCACCGGGGCGCCGGGACCGCCCGGACCCGCCGGGAAGCCGTGGGCGGGCTGCCCGTGCGGCGGCGGGGCGTACCCGGCGGGCATCCGGTGGGTGGCGGGGGGCTGGGGGCCGGAGGGCCCGTGGTGCGCCCGCTCGTGGAGGGTGGGCGGCACCTGGCCGCCGGGGCCCTGGTGGGCGGTGGCGGGGGGCAGTTCGCGGCCCGGGTGGTAGGGCAGGGTCGGGTTCGCGCCGGTGCCGCCCCCGTAGTGGACCTGCCCCTGCGGGAAGGGGGCGGTGGCCCCCTCGGGCGGGGTCTGCCCGTGCGGCGGGGTGGCCGGTGCGGGCGGGGCCCCCGGGACGGGGGCGCCGGTCGGCACCTCCCAGGAGTCGCTGATGCTGCGCCGCACCTCGGCCTCGGCCGGTGCGTCCTGTCCGGTGAGGCGGGCCAGGATCTGCTGTGAGGTGGGCCGCCGGGACGGGTCCTTGTCCAGGGCGGCGGCCACCAGGTCGTACAGGCCCGGGTCCAGGCCCTCCAGCCGGGGCGGGGCCGACGTGATGTTGTGCAGCACGGCGGGCACGGAGACGGCGTCGAACGGCGCCTCCCCGATCCCCGCGAAGGCCACCAGGCAGCCCCAGGCGAAGATGTCGGCCGCGGCCGTGGGCCGCTCGCCCATCAGCAGTTCCGGCGCCATGTACGAGGGGGTGCCCATCAGCTGGCTGGACCGGGTGACCCCGCCGGAGTCCTCCAGCGCGCGGGCGATCCCGAAGTCGATCACCTTGGGGCCCACCGGGGACAGCAGCACGTTGCCGGGCTTGAGGTCGCGGTGGATCACCCCCGACCCGTGGATGGCGGTGAGCGCGGCGGCCACGCCCATGGCCAGGCCGTCCAGGGTGCCCCCGGTCATCGGGCCGCCCTGGCGGACCGCCTCGTCCAGGTTCGGCCCCGGGACGTACTCGGAGACGATGAACAGGGTGTCGCCCTCCAGGTGGGCGTCGATCACCCCCGCCGTGGAGAACCGGGCCACCCGGCGGGCCGACTCCACCTCGCGGGCGAACCGCAGCCTGAACGACTCGTCGTCGGCGAGGTCGGGATGGATGAGCTTGACGGCGACGGGCCGGCCGGAGGCGTCCTCCGCCAGGTAGACGGTGCCCATGCCGCCACGGCCCAGGCGCGCGGTGATCCGGTAGCCACCGAGTTCACGGGGGTCGCCCGCGCGCAGGGGTTTGCCGCTCTGGTGGCCGTTCGACGTCACGTGGAGGGTCCTCGCATGGATCGGGGATGGGGTGGTGCAAGCGTATCGACGGCGACACGCCGTGCGATTCCGAACGGGGGGATCCCCGCGCCGGACGCGCACGCCGGAGGGGGTGCCGCACACCGGTCACATGAGGTGATGCCGACCTTCGCGAAACAGTTCCACGGGTCCGCCGATTTCGCTACTGTGGGAACACTTGTTCGAACATCTGTCCGTATCTTCCCCGCGGGCGGGCGCATCCGGGGCCGGAGGGGTCGATGCCGAGGGGAAGTGTCGTGGGAAGGTACTACGGGACAGAGGTGACGGTCGTGGAGGACGCGGGCCGGCCGGCCCGGTTCACCTGGAACGGCAGGGTCTACGGCGTGCGCCGGATCATGGAGCACTGGGTCACGCCGCAGGACGGGTGGCGGGCCTCGCGCGGTCCCCTGACGCCCCGCAGCGAGCACTGGCGGCTGGAGGCCGGCGCCGCCGGATCCGAGGGGGTGTACGAACTGCGCCACGACACCGCCACCGGGACCTGGTCGCTGTCCCGGGTGTGGGGGTGAGGCGGGGCGTGCGCCGTGCCGGGGCCCGGTGTTCCGGGGCTCAGTGCGCCGGGGGCCGGTCCCGGAGGTCGGCGGGGAGCAGTCCGTACACGGCCAGGTCGGTGCGGCGGCCCCCGTGCAGGGGCATGGCGCCGCGCTCCACGCCCTCCAGGGTGAACCCGGCCTTCTCGGCCACCCGGCGCGAGGCGGTGTTCCGTGGCGCCGCCTTGATCTCCAGCCGCTGGAACCCCTGGTCCAGGGCCCAGCGGGACACCGCCACCACCGCCTCGGTGATGTGGCCTCGGCCGCGTTCGCCGGGGGCCGCCCAGTAGCCGATCTCGCTGTTCATCGCCTGCCACATCACGCGGACCAGCCCCACCGCGCCCACCAGCCGGCCGCCGTCCCTGAGCGTGACCGCCCACTGCTGGCCCTCGCCGCCGGTGCGCATCCCCGGCGCGATCTCCCGGCACCACTGCTCGGCGTCCGCGCGCGTGTAGGGGGCGTCGGGGCGGGGGAGCGGGAGCCAGGCCTGCAGGCCCGGGTCGCTGCAGGAGGCGTACACGTCGTCGATGTCGTCCTCGATGAAGGCGCGCAGGCGCAGGCGCTCGGTCTCCAGGACGACGGAGGGCAGGACCGGGCGCGGTGGGCGCAGGGCGGTCATGGGGAACTCCCGGGTTCGCAGGACTCGGTCCCACAAGCGTAGACACGCCTCGCGACCGGCCCCGCCGACCCCGACGGACCCGTGCGGTCGGCGCCGGAACGCCGACCGCGGCGGATCAGACCAGACCGCGTGCGACGCGGTCGCGGATCGCGGTGTCGAACACCTCGGCGAAGGCGTTGCCCGGGCACTCGGTGGACAGCCAGTCGCGGTGCCGGCCCAGCGCAGGGCCGGGGGTGACGGCCCCCGTGGCGGGGTTGGTGTAGTCGATCCGGGCGCGGGGGTCCACCCCGGTCACCGCGCACAGCAGGCGCAGTACGCGGACCAGCGAGTCCTGGGCGGCCGGGGTGGGCAGGGCGTCGGTGAAGTCCCCGAGCAGGCACACGCCGACGTTGCCGTGGTTGACGCCGAAGGCGTGCCCGGCGGTGACCGAACGCGCCCGGCCGGGCAGCGGGAGACCGGAGAAGACGGGGACGCCGTCCTCACCGGAGTGGCGCCCCTCGTACACCCCGCCCTCGGGGTCGATGAGCAGGTGGTAGCCGATGTCGCCCCAGGCCTGCTCCACCGCGTGCAGGTAGTACACGGCGCGCACGTCGGCGGAGTGGTCGCCGGTGGTCGCCATGGCGGTGTGGTGCACGGTGATCGCCTGCACCGGGTGGAAGACCGCGGGCCACAGGTCGTTCCCCTCGCCGTCGAACCGCCAGGACTCGTCGGCGCCCCACCCGGCGCGCGTGCGCAGGCGCAGGGCGGGCGGGCCCGCGGTCCGGCCGTCCCCGGCGGACAGGGTGGTCCGCTCGGGACCGCCGACGCGCAGGCCCTCGCCGTCGAACAGGTTCACGGCGGCGGTGTCCCCCTCGATGTCGGCCTCGTACCCGGTGGCGCCCTCGGGGGCGCGGACCAGGGCCGAGCCGACCGGGGCGTCGTCGTCGCGCCCCTCGGCGTGCAGGTGGAGGGGCTCCCAGGCGCCGGTGCCGGAGGGGGTGCGGAAGCGGATGGCGCCGCGGGCGCCGGGGCGGCCGGTCACCGTGACCACGTCGAACGGCCGCCCGGGGCGGACGGGGGTACCGGCGGGGGCGGTCTCGGCCAGGACGCGGGGAACGGTACCGTCCCCGGCGGCCAGAGCGGCGCGCGGTGCCGCGACACCGCCCAGCGCGGCCAGTCCGGCCGCGGCGGTGGCACCGGTGAGGAACGTGCGTCGTCGCATGCGGGTCGTCTCCTTGGGGTGAGCGATGGGGACCCGGGGGCAGGGAGCCCCGCCACTCTCGCACATGACCGACCACGGTGGGTGACGAATAGCGGGCGGAGGCGGGGGGAGCCTGGCCGGATCCGGCCGCCCCGCTCCGCGGCTCCGGGCGCCGGCGGCCCGCTTCGTGTTCCGCCCGCCCCGCCCCGGCAGCTCGCACCCCCCTTCCGGGACCCGCCTCCACCTGGGAGGACAGGGGGGATACCGGACACCGTCCGCGCGCCTTCAGGGTGACTCTGGCACAGTTGACGGTGATGTGCGGGGCTTGGGGAGAGGGGGTCGAGAGGCGATCCGCCCAAGGCCCGGGGGACCCGTGCGAGCGGTACGCCGCCGCAGACTACGCTTACCGGTCGAACACCGGGACGAGCAGTGGGAACGGGCAGTCGACACACCTTCACGGGGGGCGATCATGACCGAGGACGACCGAGAGGACTCCCGCCGCGGCGGCGCGGGCGGCGAGGACCCCCGCGGCCGGACCGCCGGGACGCCCGGCTTCGGGCCGCTCGGCGGCCTGCTCGACGGCCTGCCCGAGAGCGGCCGCGGCACCAGGCCCCGGCGGCCTGCGGGGGCCAACCCGTTCCGGCGGCCCGACCCGGCCCCCGCCGCCCGCCCCGAGCGGTCCCCGGCGGCCCCACCGCCCCCGGCCCCCGCCGCGCCGCCGCCCGAGCCGGAGGACCGGGCCGAGCCCGCCGCCCGGGCACCCGAACCCGAACCGCCCGCCGACCCCGCCCCGACCCCGCCGGCCCGGCCCAACGTGATCCCCTTCCGGAACCCGCCCGAGCCCGACCCCCGGGCCGAGCACCCGCCACAGGACCGGACCGGGGCCGACGCGCCGCCGGAACGCGCCGACCACCCGGCGGCCACCGCCGCCGGGACACCAGCGGACACCACCCCCGCGACCACCGAAGCAGAACAGAGCATGCACGTACACGAAGCGGCCGTCCCCCACGCCGAGCCGCACCCGGCACAGCCGCCGCGCCCCGCCGCGGTCCGACCCGCACCGGAGCCGGCCTCCCCGGCACCGGCCCCCGCGGAGCCGGCCGCACCGGCGGAACGCACCGACCACGCCTACGACGAGGCCGAGCGCGCCGCCGTCTACCGGGCCATCCACGACCGGCGCGACGTGCGCACCGGGTTCCTCCCCGACCCCGTCGACCACGAGGTGCTCGCCCGCGTCCTGGAGGCCGCCCACCGGGCACCCAGCATCGGCCACTCCCAGCCCTGGGACTTCGTGGTCATCGAGGACCCCGGCCTGCGCGGCCGCGTCCTGGACCTGGCCCGGCGCGAACGCGACGAGTACGCCCACGCCCTGCCCGGCACCCGCGCCCGCGCCTTCTCCGGGCTCAAGGTCGAGGCCGTGGCCGAGGCCCCGCTCAACATCGCGGTCACCGTCGACCCCGCCCGCGGCCTGCGGCACACCCCCGGCCGCCACGCCCGGCCCATGAGCGCCTCCTACGCCGCCGCCCTGGCCGTGGAGAACCTGTGGCTGGCCGCCCGCGCCGAAGGCCTCGGCGTGGGCTGGGTCGGCTTCGCCGACGAACGCGACGTCGCCCGCGTCCTCGACCTCCCCTCCCACCTCGAAGTCGTCGCCTACCTCTGCCTGGGCCACGTCGAGGAGTTCCCCACCGAACCCGAGCTCGGCCTCTCCGGCCGGGCGAAGGGACGCCCCCTGTCCTGGGCGGTGCACCACGACCGCTACGGTCGCCGCGGTCTGCCCGGCCAGGAGCCCACGACCCTGCTGGAGGAGACCATCGCCGCCATCGGAGTCCTGAACACCCGCGCGGTGGAGGAGGCCCGGGACCGGCAGGACAGGATGACCAAGCCGCCGGGCTCCCTCGGGATCCTGGAAGAGGTGTCCGTCCGCCTGGCCGGGCTCGCCGGGGAGTGCCCCCCGCCCATCCCCGAGCCCGCGGCCGTCGCCGTGTTCGCCGGGGACCACGGCGTCCACGCCCAGGGGGTGACCGCCTGGCCGCAGGAGGTCACCGAGCAGATGGTGCACAACTTCCTCAACGGCGGAGCCGTCGTCAACGCGTTCGCCGCCCAGGTCGGGGCGGAGGTCACCGTGGTCGACGTCGGCGTGGTCGGCGACCTGCCGCACGCCGCCGGGCTGCTGTCGCGCAAGGTCGCCCGCGGCACCGCCGACATCACCCAGGGCCCCGCCATGACCCGCGACCAGGCCATGCAGGCCCTGGAGAGCGGCATCGAGGTGGCCCGCGACCTGGTCACCGCGGGCAACCGCTGCCTGGTCACCGGCGACATGGGCATCGCCAACACCACTCCTTCGGCCGCCCTCATCTGCGCCTTCACCGGCGCCGCCGCGGAGGAGGCCACCGGCCGCGGCACCGGGGTGGACGACGCGATGTTCGACAACAAGGTCGACGTGGTCCGCCGCGCCCTGGCGGCCAACCCCGTGGACCCGGCCGACCCCATCGGCACCCTGGCCGCCCTGGGCGGGTTCGAGCACGCGGCTCTGGCCGGGTTCATCCTCGGCGGCGCGGCCATGCGCGTCCCGGTGCTGCTCGACGGCGTCATCGCCGGATCGGCCGCACTGGCCGCCGCGGCGATCTCCGGCGACTCCATCGGCGCGTACTTCGCCGGCCACCGCTCCAGCGAGCCCGGCCACGCCCTGGTGCTGGAGCACCTGGGGCTGCGCCCGCTGGTGGACCTGGAGATGCGCCTGGGCGAGGGGTCGGGCGCGCTGCTGGCCCTGCCGCTCCTCCAGGGCGCGGCCCGGGCCCTGCGCGACGTCGCCACCTTCGACGACGCCGGGGTCTCCTCCGCGCACTGACCCGCCGCGCGCCGCGCGCCGGGACCTCCCGGCCGCCACGGCCGCCCGCGCCCCTCCGGGTGCGGGCGGTCTCACATTCTCCACAGGGTCTGCTTCATCTCCCTGTAATACCGTTTTGACAAGGTAATTTGGAGCAATCGCCGACCATACCCGGCGGGCGCCCGGGCCCCGTGCCCGGTGACGGCCCCCGCCGGTGCCCCGCCGCCGTCGCCGGGGTCCGCCGGAACCGACGACCGAAGGGGTGCGCCCCGTGACCTATCTCCTCGGCCTGCGCCTGCACGACCGTGACGTCCTCGTCATCGGCGGCGGCCGCGTCGCCCAACGCCGTGTCCCCGTCCTGCTCCAGGCGGGCGCCCGGGTCACCGTGGTGTCCCCGGCCGTCTCCGCCGCGCTGGAGGACCTCGCCGCCGCCGGGCGCATCACCTGGACCGCCCGCGCCTACGAGCCCGGCGACGTCGCCGGGCCCGGCGCGCCCGCCCACTGGCTGGTCCACGCCGCCACCGACGACCCGCGGGTCAACGCCGCGGTCGCGGCCGAGGCCGAGGCCGCCCGCATCTGGTGCGTGCGCGCCGACGACCGGCACGCCTCCGCGGCCTGGACCCCGGCCAGCGGCCAGGAGGGCGGCATCACCGTCGGCGTCGTCGCCTCCGGCGACCCGCGGCGCTCCGCCGGACTGCGCGACGCCATCGTCGACGGCCTGGCCGACGGGACCCTGGACGCCCGCCGCGGGCGCGAGCGCCTCACCGGCGTCGCCCTGGTCGGCGGCGGACCCGGTGATCCCGGTCTGATCACGGTCCGGGGCCGGCAGCTGCTCTCCCAGGCCGACGTCGTGGTGGTGGACCGGCTCGCCCCCACCTCGCTGCTGGACCGGCTCCCCGCCGACGTGGAGATCGTCGACGCCGCCAAGATCCCCTACGGCCGCTCCATGCTCCAGGAGGAGATCAACCGGATCCTCGTCGACCGCGCCCGGCAGGGGAGGTTCGTGGTCCGCCTCAAGGGCGGCGACTCCTTCCTCTTCGGCCGCGGGGGAGAGGAGGCCGCGGCCTGCGCCGCCGCCGGGATCCCCGTCATCGCCGTCCCCGGCGTCACGAGCGCGCTCGCCGCCCCCGCCGCCGCCGGGATCCCCGCCACCCACCGCGGCGTCTCCCAGGACCTCCACATCGTCTCCGCCCACGTCGCCCCCGGCGACCCCCGGTCCACCGTGGACTGGGCCGCGCTGGCGCGCTCGACCGGTACCGTCGTCGCCCTCATGGGGGTGGAGCGCCTGGCCGCGATCACCGACGCGCTCGTCTCCCACGGGCGCTCCCCGGACACCCCGGCCGCCGTCGTCCAGGAGGCGACCCTGCCCGGGCAGAGGACGGTCACGGGTACGCTGGCCACCATCGCCGATTCGGCCGCCAGGGCCGGAGTGCGGCCCCCCGCCGTGGTGATCATCGGGGAAGTGGTCCAAACAGCGCGGGAACTTGACATACTGCACACGGGGAACCAGTTCGAGACCCATCGACTGGCGGCCGGGCGCGATCTCCCATGACACCCCCCGATGGCATCGCCCGCCCGGTGGGACGCCAGCACCGTTGAGGAGGGCATACCGATCATGACCCGGCCGTCGGCCGCGCCGGACACCACCGGTTCCGGTCCCGCGGGCCGGTTCGGTACCGGACCGGCCGCCACCTCCGACCAGCCCGCCCAGGGCTCCGGACCGCTGCCCGGGGAGGACCCCCGGGCCATCAACGAGGCCCGGCGGGGGCCCACCGTCCCCGTTGCGGCCGGACCCGCCAAACACCGAGCCCCCGTCCCGGAGGACGACCGCTTCGAACAGGTCCTGGAGTCCCTGCGCAAACAGATCCGGGACCTGAGGTTCGCCGACGGCCTCCCCGGGGCCGAGGAGGGGCGCGTCCTGCAGGCCGACGTGCTCGCCCAGCTCTCCGACTACGTGCTGCCCCGGGTGCGCCGCCCCGACATCCCACTGCTCATCGCGGTCGCGGGATCCACCGGCGCGGGCAAGTCCACCCTGGTCAACAGCCTGGTCGGCGAGCAGGTCACCACCACCGGCGTACGCAGGCCCACCACCAACAGCCCGGTCCTGGCGTGCAACCCCGCCGACGTGGACTGGTTCAGCGAGGCCTCCTTCATCCCGTCGCTGCCGCGCGTGCGCCAGCAGGGCCTGGCGATGCCAGGCAAGGACGGCATGCTGGTCCTGGCCGCCACCGAGGCCATGCCGCCCGGTGTGGCCCTGCTCGACACCCCCGACGTCGACTCCGCGGTGGCCGCCCACCACGAGTTCGCGGCCAAGTTCCTCGACGCCGCCGACCTGTGGGTGTTCGTCACCACCAGCAGCCGCTACGCCGACGCCCGCGTGTGGGAGTTCCTCCAGGTCGCCCGAGACCGCGACACCTCCATGGCGGTCGTGCTGTCCCGGGTGCCGCGCAAGGGGCGCCGCAGGCTCCTGGACCACTTCGGCGCCATGCTGGAGGCCAACGGGCTGGGCGCGGCGGCCCGGTTCGCCATCCCCGAGACCGACCAGATCCGGGGCGAGCGCTTCACCTCCAACGTCGCCGACCACATCCGCGGCTTCCTCGCCGACGTGGCGGGCGAGGCCGAGCAGCGCGACCGCGTGTCCCGGCGCACCTTCATCGGGGTCATCGACAGCTTCCGCACCCGGGTGCCCGAACTGGCCCGCCAGGTGGAGACCCAGATCGAGGCCGGCCGTGTCATGGCCACCGCCGTGGACACCGCCTACGCCGACTCCCGGGCGCGCATCGGCAGCGGGCTCGGCGACGGCTCCCTGCTGCGCGGCTCGCTGATCGCCCGTTGGCAGGAGGTCGCCGCCAGCGGCGAGCTCGCCCGCAGCCTGCGCCCGCGCGGCCGGCGCACCCGCAGGGCGGGCCGGGTCGAGCAGGCGGAGCGCGGACAGCGGGTGGCCGCCCTGGAGCGCGCCGTCCGCGACGCCGTCGAGGCCCTCGTTGTGTCCTCCTGCGAACGCGCCTCCGAGGAGGTCGAAAGCGTCTGGCGGGGGGTCCCCGGCGGCGCCGACCTGGCCGCCCGGGCCCTCGACCAGCCCGGCACCGGCCTGCTGGTCCAGCAGATCCGCCACGAGATCGGCGAGTGGCAGCGCGACATCGCCGAGATGACGGGGGAGGCCGGGGCCACCAAGCGCTCCGTCGCCCGCCTGGTCACCTTCGACCGGGACATCGTCACCCTGATCCTCATCATCGACCTGCTCGGCTACGAGCGGTCCAGCTCCGGGGGCGGCGCGCACGCCGCGGAACCCCCCGGCCCGTCACCGCAACGCCTGCTCAAGGGGTTGTTCGGCGCGCAGTCGCTGCGCAGCATCGGCGCGAAGGCGCGGGAGAACCTCATCGCCCGCATCAACGGCCTGCTCGACCGCGAACGGGTCCCGTTCGACACCGCACTGGCGTCGGCGGGGATCCCCTCCGAGGACGCCGCCGTCCAGCTCTACCAGGCCACGTACAACCTTGAGATAGCACGATGACGACTCAGTGGAACCCCGCGCAGGCGCACGGGGACACCGACGCCGCCCCCGACGGGGACGCACCGGCACCCGCGGACAACGGGCCCTGGCGCGGCTACACCGTGCCGGTACCCGAGCACCCGGACCACGCCCGCCACGGAGGGGAGGCGGAGGAGCCCGCGCACGACGGGATCTCCGCCTACCCCGACGACGTGTCGGCCGCTCCGGGCGAGCCCGCCGGAGAGGCGCCCCGGGTCCCCGGGGACGCCGGTGACACCGCACCCGGGGGCGATGGGGCACGGACCCAGCGCCGCAGCGGCCGCCACGCGCGCCACGCCGCCCCGCGCCCCGAGGCCGACCGGCCGGAGAAGGCCGACGACCCGGGCCGCGGGCCACAGGTGCAGGCCGCCGACGAGGACCCCGACGGCCTGGCCGGATGGGTCGGCAGCCTCGCCGAGGCCGCCGACGACACGCGCATCGCCGGACGCAGCGCCGGCACCGGGGCCTTCGCCGCCGTTCCCGCCACGGGCCGCCGCGCCCGGGTGGAACGCGCCGCCCGGGGCGCTTCGGAGGAGGACGGGACCGGAGACGGGGACGGGGAGAGCGCGCCCGAGGCGGCCCCGGATCGGGCCGCCCCGCGGACCGCTCCCGCCGCGGACGACCCCTGGGTGCCCGAACCCTCCGCCCGCCCGGACCGGGACGCGGAACCCGCCGCGGCCGGCGCCGGAGACGAGGAGCCGGAGCCGCTGCCCCGCCGCGTCCCCGGGCCCTCCGCGGTCTCCGGGTCCTTCCGGGCCGTGGACCCCGACGCGGCGGAGCCCGTGGGCGCCGACCCCGACGAGGAGTACCGGCCCACCACCCACGACTCCTGGCAGCACACCAGGAACACCACCCGCGCCGAGCTGGTCGAGCGGCTCGACGCCCTGTCCACCCTCGCCGAACTCGGCCAGGGCGACCTCCCGCAGGAGATCACCGCCCGCTCCGCGCAGCTGCTCGACCACGCCGGGGCCCGCCTGCGGCTGTCCGCCGAGCACACCGTCGTCGCCCTCGCGGGCGGCACCGGGAGCGGCAAGTCGTCCCTGTTCAACGCCCTGTGCGGGCTGGAGCTGTCGCAGACCGGCATCACCCGGCCCACCACCTCCCAGGCGCACGCCTGCGTGTGGGGCCACGAGGGCGCCGACGCACTGCTGAGCTGGCTCGGGGTTCCCACCCGCCTGCGCCACTCGCGCAGCAGCGTCCTGGACTCGGGCAGCTCCGAGCTGACCGGCCTGGTCCTGCTCGACCTGCCCGACCACGACTCGGTGCGCAGCATGCACACCGCCGAGGCCGACCGGCTCATCGGCTCCGTCGACCTGCTCGTGTGGGTGCTCGATCCGCAGAAGTACGCCGACGCCGCCGTCCACCACCGCTACCTGGCCAAGATGGCCGGGCACGGCGCGGTCACCGTCGCGGTGCTCAACCAGGTGGACAAGGTCGAACCCGACGAGCTCAAGGAGCTGCTCACCGACCTGCGCCGCCTGCTGGAGTCGGAGTCCGGTGTGCACCCCCGGGTGCTGACCACCTCCACCCTCACCGGGCAGGGGATCCGGGACCTGCGCGAGTTCCTCGCCGAGACGGTGCGCGAGCGGCGCGCCCTCGTCGACCGGCTCGTCGCCGACCTGGACCAGGTCGTGGCCCCCTACGCCGAGTACATCGGCGAGGCGGAGGTCCCCGAGAACGTCCCCGCCGACGTGCGCTCGCGCGTCCAGGAGGGGCTGGCCCGGGCGGCCGCCGTCACGGCCGTCGCCGACGCGGTCGAGGCCAACGACGTCCGCCGCGGGCGGCGCCGGGTGGGCTGGCCGGTCGCCCGCCGGGCGGCCCGCCTGCGCAAGGACCCGCTGGCCGCGGTCCAGCTCGACTTCCTGCGCAAGGACGGCGGCCAGGTGCTGGGCGGCCCGGTGGACGCCCACGAGGCCGAACTGGAGACGGTCCTCTCCGACGCGGCCGACACCGTCTCCGAGGACATGCCCGCGCCGTGGCGGCGCCGGATGCGCGCCGCCGCCCGGTCGGCGGTGACCGAGCTGTCCGCCGAGCTGGGCGGGGCCGTGGCGTCCGCCGTGGGCGACCCCGACCAGAGCCCGTCGTGGTGGCGGATGGCGCGGTCGGTGCAGTTCGCGCTGCTGGCCGTGGCCGGGGTCGGGCTCGCCTGGGCGCTCGTGGCGCTGGTGAGCCGGCTGGGCGGGGGGCTCACCGGGATCGCGATGTTCGACGACGTGGTGTTCGTGGCCTACGCCTCGGCCCTGGTCGTCGCCGCCCTCGCGGTGGGGTGGCTGACCGGCGTCGGCTGCGGCAACCTCGTGGAGGTGGCCGCGGTGCAGCGCCGGGAGGACGTGGAACGGGCGGCCCAGGCCAGGGTGCGGGAGATCGCCGCGGCGCGTGTGGTGGAGCCGATGGAGGCCGAACTCGCGCGCTACCGGGCGTTCCGCGCCGCGTACGAGGTCGCGGCACCGGCAGAGGAGTGAGAACGGCGGCGGCCTCCCCGGGAGGCCGCCGCCGTTGACGGCGAGGCCCGGGGTGGATGGTGTCAGATCATCTGCACCCGGGCCTTGTCATTGGGCTCAGACCCAAATTATGCCGCTGCCGATCATCTGAACTCCTTCTGGGCAGGTCCGCGTCAGCGTCCCTGGGACGGTGGAGCATCGAGTGGGGCGGTGCTCCAAGAGCCGGGAGGCGGTTCCGGATCCTAGAGCAGAATGCCCTAGTTCTCGTGTTCTATCCACCCCCGTTGTGGTACTCGATCTCATTGGTCTTCCCAGACCCATTCTCGTACACTGAGCAATTAAGCTATTACTCAAAGTAATGTAAAGTGATAGGGTGTCGCCTTGCCCGGGAACCGAGGGTCACCACTTGGGAACACATCTATCCAGAAGTGGTCACCGGGTGGCACGGTAGGGGAACGCCGAGCGAGAAGCCTCCGTCCTAGGGGGGATTCCGGAGGAGGTGGGTCACGATCGGTGCCGAAAGGGGAGGGGTGGCCGTGGTGGAGGGCGAAGGGAGGGCAGGGGAGTGAGGGACTCGGAGAGGCGCAGGCCGCCGCTCGGTGCCTTGGACCGGGCGCGCTGGCCGTTCCTTCAGGAGCCGCTCGGGCTGATCGTCTACATGTCCCTGATGGTGCTCGTCGCGCTCTTCCTGTGCGGGTTGGCGTTCGCGGTGACCGTCTTCTCCGTCATGGATCTCGTCGTCCTCGTCGTTTTCACGATCGGTGCCGCCGTCTGTGTCGAGGGCAGCCGGAGGCTGGAGACGCAGCGGCACGCGGGGAGCAGCCGCGACCTCCTGGGCGCCTGGTGGTTCCCCGTCGTCCTGCTCCTGCCCCCTGTCTACGCGTTCCTCATCCCCATCCCGATCTACCTCCTCAACCAGCAGCGGATCCGGCAGACCCTGATGTACCGGCGGATCTTCAACATGGTCTCCGTCGGCCTGTTCGGGTTCTTCGTCTCCGTCGCGTGGCACTGGCTGATCAGCGGCGACCTGATGGAAGGGCTTCGAGGGTCCGGCGAGGTGTCCCAGTGGCTGGCGACCCTCCCGGGGCTCCTGGTCGCCTTCGCCGGCTGTGCCGTGTTCACCCTCATCAACACGCTGGCCGTCGCCCTGGCCATCCGGATCAGCATGCGCGGCAAGCGGAAGCTGCCGCCCCTGTGGGACCGTGAGTCGCTCATGGTCGACGCAGTGGAGATCAGTATGGGCATCGTCGTCGCGGTCCTGTGCAACATCTCCCTGTTCCTGGTGCCCATCGCGCTGCCGCCGATCCTGCTGCTCCAGCGGAGCCTGCTCTACCAGCAGCTGCAGAACGCGGCGCGGACCGACCCCAAGACCGGGCTGCTCAACGCGCCCACCTGGGAGCAGGAGGCCTCGATCGAGATCGCCAGGGCCCGTGCCGCCCGCCACCGGTCGGCGGTCCTGATCATCGACATCGACCACTTCAAGCGGGTCAACGACACCCACGGACACCTCTTCGGGGACCAGGTGCTCATGGGGGTGGCGACCACGATCTCCCACCACCTGCGCCAGTCCGACCTGCTCGGGCGGTTCGGCGGCGAGGAGTTCGTGGTGCTCCTCCCGGGCTCCGACGTCAACGAGGCCTGGCACGCCGCCGAACGGCTGCGCGTGGAGGTGGGCTGCATGGAGATCGAGGTGGACAAGGTCAAGGTCGCCGTCACCGTGTCGGTCGGCCTGGCCGTGGTCGGGGAGCACGGGAACGACCTGGTGGAGCTGCTCACCGCCGCCGACCTGGCGCTGTACCGGGCCAAGGAGACCGGGCGCAACCGGGTGTGCCTGCCGGACGGCCGGGAGGACGGCCGGGGCCCCGAGTCGCACGGGGGCGTCGGGACACAGGCCGTCCCGGAGAGCCCGCAGGGCATCGCGGAAGCCTGACGGGCGGCGGGCTCCCGCGAGGCCGGGGTTTTCCACAGGTGGCAGAAGGCCATTGCGCGCGGTCGCCCGGTCACGCACCGTGAATATATGCACTTCGACCAGGATCGTTCCGCCCAGCACCCCGCGTCCGACGACCCCCGGCCCCCGCTCCCGCGCCGCCGCCTCCCCGATCCCCGACCGCCCGCCGACGACCTCCCGACCGCGCCCGCCCCGAATCCCGGGCGCGAGGGTCTCCCCCCGCCCGCACCGAAACCGTCCCGTTCCGTTCCGCCCGCCGAGGGTCCGCCGCCCGCCTCTGCTCCGCGTCGCGAAGGCCTCCTCCCGCCCGGGGCGAAGCCGCCCCGCTCCGGACCGCTCGCCGATGGCTCGGCTCTGAACCCGTGGCCCGAAGGTCTCTCCTCGCCTCCGTCGAAGCCGAGCCGTTCCGTTCCGCCGGCCGACGGCCCGCCGTCCGCCCCTGCTCCGCGTCGCGAAGGCCTCCTCCGGCCCGGGGCGAAGCCGCCCCGCTCCGGCCTGTCCGCCGGTGGCTCGGCTTTGAACCCGTGGCCCGAAGGTCTCTCCTCGCCTCCGTCGAAGCCGAGCCGTTCCGTTCCGCCGGCCGACGGCCCGCCGTCCGCCCCTGCTCCGCGGCCCGAAGGCCTCCTCCGGCCCGGGGCGAAGCCGCCGCGCTCCGGGCCGCCTGCGAACGCACTGCCGCCCGTCTCGGCCCCGTGGCGCGAGGGTCTTTCCCCGCCCGTGCCGGAACCGTCCCGCCCCGGCCCGCCCGCCGACGGTTCGGCTCTGAGCCCGTGGCCCGAAGGTCTCTTTCCGTTCGGGTCGAAAGCGTTCCCTGGTGTGCCCGGTGACGTATCGCCTTCCTCGGATGTGCGGCGCGATGGCCCCTACCCGTTCGGGACGAAGCCGCCGCGCTCCGGGTCGGAGGCCGGCCGCGGGGCGGGTGCGCGGCCCGGCGGCGCGGTCCGGCCGACCGGACCGCCGGGCGGCGGCGACCGCCCGCCGCCGCCCGTTCGGCAGGGCGACGCGGACCCGCCGGGGGAGGAACGGGAGGACGGGGCCCCGGGGGTGCCCCCGCCCGCGGATCCCGACGGCGGCCCGGCCGCGGACCGCGCGGCGCGCCGGGGCCGTCCCCCGGAGGGCGGCCCCCCGGACCCGGGTGCGCGGGGGGAGCGGCCGCCGGGCGGCGCCGTCCGGCGGGGGAGCGCGGTGGAGGGGGTGCCGGTGGGCGGGCGCCTGGCGCTGCGCAACCCCCTGGACATCATTGCCGGGATGCCCTACCTGGTGGGGGAGCCGCCCGACCCCGGGATCGTGGTGCTGGCGGCCAAGGGGGTCGGCGTGTACGCCGCGTTCTGCGGTGCGCTGGACGGGGCGCACGGGCACCTGTCGCCCATGGAGCGGGCGCGGCCGCCGGTCGACCTGGCCGTCGCCGAGGGCTGCGGCGGGCTGCTCATCGTGGCCTACGGCGCGGCCGAGAGGGTCACGCCCTACGTCGACGCCCTGATGCTCACGGCGCGCGAACGCGGGGTGAACATCATCGACGCCCTGCGCGTCACCGGCGGGCGCTACTGGTCCTACACCTGCGCGTCCCCCACCTGCTGTCCGCCCGAGGGCACCGTCGTCGACGTCGACGGCTCGCCGGTGCCGGCCGGGGCCGTCCTGCGCGGCATCGCCCCCGTCCGGCCGCCCCGCGTCCCGCCCGCCGAGCTCCGGCGCGTCCGCGCCCTGCTGGCCCCCGTCGGCGGACCCGAACGGGCGGCGGTGGGAGCCGCCGCGGAGGCGTTCGCCCTCCGGGTGCGGGCGCTGTCGGAGGACACCCGGGTCGCCCGGGGCACGGCGGCGGTCCGGGCGGCCGCCGACGCAGAGGGGCTCCCCGGGCGCGAGGACACCGCCCGGCTGGGCGTCCACCTCGGGCACCTCCGGGTCCGGGACCGGGCCTGGTCGGCCATCACCGCGGACACCGCCCCGCGCCACCGCGACCTGTGGGGCCACCTGGTCCGGCACCTGCCCGACCGGTGGCGGGCCGCCCCCGCCGCGCTCACCGCGGTCGCCGCCTGGCAGCAGGGGGACGACGTGCTCGCCATGGCCGCCGTGGAGACCGCCCTGGCGGCCGACCCCGGCTACTCCATGGCGGTGCTCATGGGGCGGGCCCTGGCCTGGGGGCTCCCGGTGGAGCGGTGGCGCGATTCCACGGGGGAGTGACGACCGCTCGGGTGGCCCCCGCGATGGCGGGGGCACGACCCGCGACGCCCTAGGCTTGGAGGCATGCCGGAGTACATCTACACCATGAACAACGTGCGCAAGGCGCACGGCGACAAGGTCGTCCTGGACAACGTTTCGGGGTCGTTCCTGCCCGGAGCCAAGATCGGTGTCGTGGGCCCCAACGGTGCGGGTAAGTCGACGCTTCTGAAGATCATGGCCGGCATCGAGCAGCCGTCCAACGGCGAGGCGCGCCTCATGCCCGGGTTCACGGTCGGCCTGCTCGCCCAGGAGCCCCACCTCGACGCGAGCAAGACCGTCCTGGAGAACGTCGAGGACGGCGTCGCCGAGACCAAGGCGATGCTGACCCGCTTCAACGAGATCGCCGAGCAGATGGCGACGGACTACTCCGACGACCTGCTCGAAGAGATGGGCAAGCTGCAGGAGCAGCTCGACCACCGCAACGCCTGGGACCTGGACAGCCAGCTGGCCCAGGCGATGGACGCGCTGCGCTGCCCGCCCGGGGACGCCGACGTCAGCCGGCTCTCCGGTGGCGAGAAGCGCCGCGTCGCCCTGTGCAAGCTGCTGCTCGAGCAGCCCGACCTGCTGCTCCTCGACGAGCCCACCAACCACCTCGACGCCGAGAGCGTGAACTGGCTGGAGCAGCACCTGGCCAAGTACCCGGGCACGATCATCGCGATCACCCACGACCGGTACTTCCTCGACCACGTGGCCACCTGGATCCTGGAGCTGGACCGCGGCCAGTTCTACCCCTACGAGGGCAACTACTCCACCTACCTGGAGACCAAGCAGGGCCGCCTGAAGGTCGAGGGGCAGAAGGACGCCAAGCGCGCCAAGCGCCTCAAGGACGAGCTGGAGTGGGTCCGCTCCAACGCCAAGGCCCGCCAGACCAAGAGCAAGGCCCGCCTCCAGCGCTACGAGGAGATGGCGGCCGAGGCGGACAAGACCCGCAAGCTGGACTTCGAGGAGATCCAGATCCCGCCGGGTCCGCGCCTGGGCACCACCGTGGTCGAGGTCAAGAACCTCACCAAGGGCTTCGGCGACCGCGTCCTCATCGAGGACCTCAGCTTCTCGCTGCCGCCCAACGGCATCGTCGGTGTCATCGGCCCCAACGGTGTCGGCAAGACCACCCTGTTCAAGATGATCGTCGGCGAGGAGACCCCGGACCAGGGCTCCATCAACGTCGGCGACACCGTCGAGATCTCCTACGTCGACCAGTACCGGGGCCGCATCGACGACTCCAAGAACGTCTGGGAGACCATCTCCGACGGGGAGACCTTCATCCAGGTCGGCAAGGTCGAGATCCCCAGCCGCGCGTACGTCGCCGCGTTCGGCTTCAAGGGCTCCGACCAGCAGAAGAAGTCCGGCGTCCTGTCGGGCGGTGAGCGCAACCGCGTCAACCTGGCGCTCACCCTCAAGCAGGGCGGCAACCTGCTGCTCCTGGACGAGCCCACCAACGACCTCGACGTCGAGACCCTCGGCTCGCTGGAGAACGCCCTCCTGGACTTCCCCGGCTGCGCCGTGATCACCTCCCACGACCGCTGGTTCCTGGACCGCGTCGCCACGCACATCCTGGCCTGGGAGGGCGACGCGAACTGGTTCTGGTTCGAGGGCAACTTCGAGTCCTACGAGAAGAACAAGATCGAGCGCCTGGGTCCGGACGCCGCGCGTCCGCACGCGGTCACCCACCGCAAGCTCACCCGCGACTAGGGCGTGTTCGGTGGATGCTCTCGAGCGTTTCGGCGCTTGCGCCGAATGCCGGGAGCGGCCGCGGGGCGATCTCTCGTAAGACGGCCGGCGCGGGTCGGCCCGGATTCGGCCGTCCGAGCGCGGGCGCGCGGCGAGAGGCGGCCTCGCGGCCGCGACCCGGAATGATCCGCCGAACACGCCTTAGCCCGCGGGCGGAGCCCTCGTGCCGGGGGCCGCGGGACCGGTGACGGTCCCGCGGCCCCCGGCCTTTATTCCGGGGCCGTACGGCCCTCGGAACGGGGGCGGAACGTGGCATACCCTAGGGGCGATGACTTCCGCGCGCGATGACCACAGGAGCCCGGGCGAGGAGCCCGTGCACATGACGTTCTACGAGGCCGTGGGCGGTGAGGAGACCTTCACCCGCCTGGTCCGCCGCTTCTACGAGGGCGTGGCCGACGACCCCGTCCTGCGGCCCATGTACCCCGAGGAGGACCTGGGGCCCGCCGAGGAGCGGCTGCGGCTGTTCCTCATCCAGTACTGGGGCGGCCCGCGCACCTACAACGAGCAGCGCGGCCACCCGCGGCTGCGCATGCGCCACGTCCCCTTCCGGATCGGGGCCGCCGAACGCGACCTGTGGCTCCGGCACATGCGTGCCGCCGTCGACTCCCTGGACCTGCACGAGGTGCTGGAGCGGCAGCTGTGGGAGTACATGGTCATGGCGGCGCACAGCATGGTGAACGTCCCGGAGGAGGCGCCCCGCCCGGCGGTCGCCGACCCCACCCGGGTCTCCGTGTCCTCCGAGGGCGGCGACGAGGACGACGACGGCGAGACCGTCACCATCTCCCTGAAGTAGCGCCGGCCCCCGGGTCGGCGCCGGCCCTGACGGGCGCCACCGGCCGGTTCCGGACACCGCCCGCGCGGACGCCCGGCGGCCGGTCTATCTTCTGGGGATGCACAACGACTCCTCCGGACGTCCGCCCGCGGGCGGACCCCCATCACCGGCGCCCCCGGGGCGGGCGGGCCGCCCCACCCCGGCGCGGTCCCCGTCCGCCCCGGGCCGCCGCACCCCCCGCGGCGCTCCCGGGTCGGGCTGATCCTGCTCGCGATCGGCGGGGTGCTGCTGCTCCTGGTGGCGGGCGGCGGCGTGGGCGCCGCCTACGCCCTGGGGTGGCTCGCGCCCGAGCCCCCCTACACGTCCGCGCCGCAGGCCTGCGAACTGGTCGACCCCGGCGTCCAGGAGCGGATCGCCCCGGGCCGGGGGCTGGAGCAGCAGGACGACGACCTCTTCACGATGCCCACCAGCCACTGCCTGGTGGCGGACACGGCCGCGGGGGACGGCTCCCTCGACTTCACCCTGGCCGCGCAGGTGTTCACCAACGACCCCGACGGCCTGGTCCGCGACACCGGCCAGGAGCGCGCGGCCGAGGAGTTCGGGATCAACTACGTCGACCGGCTGGGCCTGGTCCCGACCACCGACGGCAACGGCGTCCCGGCGTACACCGTCTTCCAGGAGGACGTGTACGGCCGGACGGCGCACGCGGCCGCGCACGTGGAGAACCTGATCGTCCACGTCACCGTGTTCGGCGGCGACCCCGAGGACGCGTCGGCGGACCACGAGGCGCTGGCCCTGGAACTGCTCACCCACGCCCTCGAACAGGCGGGTCCGCCCGCCTCCTGACCGCGTCCCCGCGGGGGCGCGGACGGCGGCCGCACGCTCCGGTCAGATGTACCGGGCCAGGAAGGCGCGCTCGACGCCGTTGAGGCGTCGGGCGCGCTGCGTGGGCACGTCGAAGCCCACGAGCACGGTCCGGGCGCGCAGGTACACGCGCTCGTCGTCGAGGATCTCGTAGGCCAGCGAGAAGCTGGCGTTGCGCACCTCGGTCACCCACAGCTCCACCCGCACCGGCTCCGAACGCGGCAGCAGCGGCGCCACGTAGTCGGCCTCCTGGCGGGCCACCACCATGGCGCCGAACACCTCCTCGCCCTCGACCGCTCCGCCGAAGCGCAGGAACGAGATGCGGGCGTCCTCCAGGTAGGTCAGCATCCGGACGTTGTTGACGTGGTGCTGCGGGTCGAGGTCGGCGTAGCGGACCTGCGCCAGGTGTACGTGGCGGCGCGGCCCGGTCTCCGTTCCGGTGCCCGCGGCCTCCTCGGTCTGTGTCACGTCCGTGTCCTCTCGTGGCTCTGCGCGGGTGGGCCCGGTACCGATTCTCCCAGCAGGGGGCGCGCGGGCACACGGCCGGGCGCCCGGGAGGCCTGTGTCCTTGCTCTCCCGGGGGCGAGAGCGGGCCCACCCCGGAGCACGGCCGGGCGGCGCGCCCCGCGGCCCGGCCGCGGGGCGCGCCGGGCCGGGGTCAGCCCGCGTCCAGGCCCAGGTGGTGGGCGAGGAACCCCAGCTGGTCGGCGTTCAGCTCCACGCTGCGGCTCACCGAGCGGGTGCTGTGCCCCACCTCCGCCTCCCGGCGCAGCAGCACCGGGCGCTCGTCGACCGGGGCCGAGGTCGCCCACTGCAGCTGCGCGCACAGCTTGCGGGCGTGCAGCGGGTCCACCCGGGTGTCGTTGTCGAACACCGTGAAGAGGACGGCCGGGTACCGGGTGCCCTCCCGCACGTTGTGGTAGGGGGAGTAGCCCAGCAGCCACCCCAGCTGCTCGGGGTCGTCGGCGCTGCCGTACTCCACGCTCCACAGCCGGCCCAGCCCGAACCGCTCGTAGCGGACCATGTCCAGCAGCGGGGCCGAGCACACCGCGGCCGCGAACAGGTCCGGCCGCTGGGTGACCATCGCCCCGACCAGCAGGCCGCCGTTGCTGCCGCCCATGACCGCCAGGCGGTCGGTGTCGGTGACCCCGGTGGCGATGAGGTGCTCGGCCGCGGCCGCGCAGTCGTCGAACACGTTCTGCTTGTCGGCGAGCATGCCGCCGCGGTGCCACTCCTCGCCCTCCTCCAGGCCGCCGCGCAGCCCGGCCACGGCGTACACGCCGCCGGCGCGCACCCAGGACAGGGCGGTGGCCGAGTAGCCGGGGGTGAGGGAGATCCGGAAGCCGCCGTACCCGTACAGGATGGTCGGCCGCGGGCCCTCGGCCGGGGCGGCGGGCGCCATCACCAGCATCCGGACGGTCGTGCCGTCCTTCGAGGTGTAGGCGACCTGCTCCACCCGCACGTCGGGCACGGTGACGGTGCCCGGGGCGCTCTCCCACAGGTCCACCGCGCCGGTGCCGGCGTCGTAGCGGTACACCGCGGACGGGGTGGTGCTGTCGGTGTAGCCGAACCAGGCCTCGTGGCCGCCCTCGGGGCGTTCCAGCAGGCTGCCGATGCTCCCCAGCCCGGGCAGCGGCAGCGTGCCCAGCAGCTCGCCGGTGGCCAGGTCGTGCCGGGTCACCTCGCCGACCGCGTGCCGGGACCAGGAGACCAGCAGCTCGGGGCGCTCCAGCCCGGGGCCGTCCAGGACCGCGTAGTCCTCCAGCACGGCGTCGTCGGCCTCGGCCACGAGCGTGCGCCAGTTCTCGTACCCGGGCGCCGCGGGGTCGGCCACGCACAGGCGTCCGCGCGGGGCGTCCCGGTCGGTGAACAGGTACAGCCGGCCGTCCCGGCCCACCCGGGCGGACAGCGACGCGGCGGCGTCCTCCTGGACGCTCACCCAGGCGGGCGCCTCGTGCGGGCTCCGGGTCAGGTCGGCCAGCCACAGGTCGGTGTGCGAGGAGGTGCCCTTGGCGGCGTCGAGCACCAGCCAGCGGCCGTCCGGGCTCACCCATACGCCGAAGTACTCGGTCTTGTCGCGGCCCTCGCCGAAGATCAGCACGTCCTCGTCGGCGGGGGTGCCCAGCCGGTGCAGGTAGACGCGCCGGTGGTAGTCCTGCTCCCCGTCGGGGACCTGCTCGGGGGGCAGCTTGCGCACGTAGTAGAAGGCCGACGAGTCCGGCAGCCACGCGACGGGCGTGTACCGGGCCCGGTCGATGGGCCCGTCGACGATCTCGCCGGTGTCCACGTCCATGACCCGCAAGACGGACTCCTCGTTCCCGCCCTCGGACAGCTGGTAGGCGAGCAGCCGCCCGGACGGGTCCGCCTTCCACGCGTCCAGCGTGGTCAGACCGGTGGGGTCGAGCGCACCGGGGTCCAGCAGGACCCGCTCGGGGCCGTCGCCGTCCCGCACGTACAGGACGGGGTGCTCCTGGTCGGCGGTCCGGCGCCCGGAGAAGCGGCGCTCCCCGCGCCACACGGGGGCGCCCACGCTTCCGGCGCCCATCAGTTCGCGGACGTGCGCGGCGAACAGGTCCCGGCCGGGCAGGTGCGCGCCGAGTTCGGAGAACAGGGTGTCCTGGGCGGCCGCCCATTCCTTGGCCGGGGCGGATTCGGGGTCTTCGAGCCACCGGTAGGGATCGGCGACGGGACGGCCGTGCAGGGTTTCGACGAGGTCGAGGCGCTCGGCCGTGGGATAGCGGTGTTCAGGCATGCTTCGCACTCTATCCACCGCTATCTCACTCGCGATCGGTATGGGAAGGGAACATGGAACGTGGTTTCGGTGACTCGCATTATGACCAGGAATAGCGATAACAGCGGGTTCACGACTCGGGCGGGGGAAATTGGGGTGGCGCCGGAGCCTCCCCACCACGCACACTGAATGCGGGACGCAACTCGGCGGGACCACCGGGAGGTCCGTGTGGCAAGGCGTACAGAGCCACCGATCACGGGATCGGTGCACAGGGAGGTCTCCTGGCTGGCCGAACGGCTGGCCGGGGAAGAGACACGGTCGTCGCACCCGACGGCCGAGGTGTCGCGATGAGCGGCGCGCGCAGCAGGGAGGGCGGTCCAACCGCCCGCCGGCACGTGCTGCTTCTCAACGCGAGTTTCGAACCACTCACGACATTGCCGCTGCGCAGGGCGATCCTGCTCGTGCTGCGGGAGAAGGCGGAGGTCGTCCACCGCGACGACGCAGGGGCGGTGCTCCACTCGGCGACGCACTCGTACGAGGTGCCGTCGGTGATCCGGCTCAGGCGCTACATCAGCGTCCCCTACAGCCGCAGGGTCCCCCTCACCCGGGTGGCGCTGATGCGCCGCGACCGGCACACCTGCGGCTACTGCGGGAAGAAGGCGGAGACCATCGACCACGTCATCCCGCGCAGCCGCGGCGGCGCGCACGTGTGGGAGAACGTGGTGGCGGCCTGCAAGCCGTGCAACCACCGCAAGGCCGACAAGTTCCTGGACGAACTCGGCTGGGAGCTGCACGTCACCCCCAAGGTGCCCAAGGGTCCGCACTGGCGGCTGATCAACGGGGACCTGCACGGCGACCCGCAGTGGGAGCCCTACATGGCGCACCTGGCCGCCTGACGGCCCTGAACGCCCCGGCCGCGGGGACAGCGCGTCCCGCCCCCGCGCCGCACCGCCGCCCCCGGCGCGCCCTCCACGGGCCGCCGGGGGCGGCTCTTCGCGCCCGCCCCGCCCCGGCGGGGAGCCGGCCGTATTCTGGGGGCATGCCCAGATACGACTTCCGGTGCCGCGAGTGCGGCGACACCTTCGAACTCTCCCGTCCGATGGCCGAGTCCGGGGACCCGGCCGCCTGCCCGCAGGGGCACGGGGACACGGTGCGGCTGCTGTCCACAGTGGCCGTCGGCGGGCTGGCCCCGGCGCCCGCGTCCAACGGCGGCGGTGGCTGCTGCGGGGGCGGCTGCTGCGGCTGACCGCGTGCGGTCCACGAGCGGAGGGGCGGCCCGCCAGGGCCGCCCCTCCGGCCGTTCCGGGAGCGGGCCGGGCCGGTGTCGACGGCCGGAAACCGCCGGTCCGGGGGGTACGGACTCTGCTGCAATGGGGCCCGCATCCCAGTGGACCCCTAGCGGACGGAACCCGTGTCGATGACGATCCCTCTCGCCCCCGGCCCTCCCGTGGCGCCGGAGCGCCCGCCCCTGCTCTCCTGGCTCGCCGTGCTCTCGGTGACGCTGGGGATCTTCGCGATCGTCACCACCGAGATCCTGCCGATCGGGCTGCTGACCTCGATCGGCGCGGACTTCACCGTCTCCGACGGGGTGGCCGGGCTGATGATGACCATGCCCGGCCTGCTGGCCGCGGTCTCGGCGCCCCTGGTCACCGCGCTCACCGGGGGCGTGGACCGCCGGGCCATGCTGGCGGTGTTCATCCTCCTGCTGGCGGCGGCCAACATCATGACCGCGCTCGCGTCGAGTTACTGGCCGGTGCTGCTCGCGCGGGTGATGGTCGGCGTCACCATCGGCGGCTTCTGGTCCATCGGGGCGGGGCTGGCCGGCCGCCTGGTCCCCGCCGCCCGGACGGCCCGGGCGACCGCGGTGATCTTCTCGGCGGTGCCCCTGGGGTCCGTGCTCGGGGTCCCCCTGGGGACCCTGGTCGGCGACGCGGCGGGGTGGCGGACCGCTTTCGCGGCCCTGGCGGTCCTGAGCCTGGGGGTCCTCGTCCTGCTGCTCGCGGTGGTCCCGCCGCTGCCGGCCGAGGAGCCGACCCGCGCGGGGGCGCTGGCCGACGCGCTCGGCGGGAGCGGCACCCGGGCCGCCCTGGTGCTGACGTTCCTCGTGGTCTTCGCCCACTTCGCCGCCTACACCTACATCACACCGTTCCTGGAGCAGGTGACCGGGGCGGGGCCCGGGCTCGTCACGGTCCACCTGCTCGCCTACGGTGCGGCGGGGGTCGCCGGGAACTTCCTGGGCGGCGCGGCGGCGGCGAGGCGCCCCGGTGCCGCCTTCGCGGGGGCGGCCCTGCTGATCGCCGCCGCCACCCTCCTGCTCCCGGTCCTGGGCGGGGGCGCGGCGGGCTCGCTGGCCCTGCTGGTGCTGTGGGGCGCCGCCTACGGAGCCGTGCCGGTCTGCTCCCAGACCCTCTTCGCCCGGGCCGTGCCCGGCTCGCCCGAGGTCTCCGCGGTGCTCTTCACCGCCTCGTTCCAGGCGACGCTCTCCCTGGGCGCGCTGGCCGGGGGAGCGGTGGTGGACCGGTCCTCGCCCCCGGCGGTCATGGTGCTCGCCGGCGCGGTCGCGCTCCTGGCGGTGGCGGCCGTCCTCCTGCGCCGCCTCGGGCGGGCCGGGAGGACGTGAGCGCGGCGAGGGGCCGGACCCGTACGGGTCCGGCCCCTCGCTCCGCGGTCAGCGCTCGATCTGGGACACGTCGCGGGCCGCGCCGGTGGAGGCCGAGGTTGCCATCGCGGCGTAGGCGCGCAGGGCGGCGGTCACCGGCCGCTGCCGGTCGCGGGGCTGGAACCGGCCCAGCTCCTTGAGCAGGCGCTCGCGGCGGGTGTTCAGCTCCTCCTCGGACACCTCCAGCACGAGGCCCCGGTTGGGGATGTCGATGCTGATGATGTCGCCGTCCTCGACCAGGGCGATGTCACCGCCCGCGGCCGCCTCCGGGGAGGCGTGGCCGATGGACAGCCCCGAGGTGCCGCCGGAGAAGCGCCCGTCGGTGATGAGCGCGCAGGCCTTGCCCAGGCCGCGCCCCTTGAGGAAGCTCGTCGGGTACAGCATCTCCTGCATGCCCGGGCCGCCCTTGGGGCCCTCGTAGCGGATGACCACCACGTCGCCCGGCTCGACCCGCTTGCCGAGGATGCCGTCCACGGCGTCCTCCTGCGACTCGAACACCTTGGCCGGGCCGGAGAAGGTCCACAGCTCCTCCTCCACGCCCGCGGTCTTGACGATCGCGCCGTCCGGGGCGAGGTTGCCGAACAGCACGGCCAGGCCGCCGTCCTTGGTGTAGGCGTGCTCCACCGAGCGGATGCAGCCCTTCTCCCGGTCGGTGTCCAGGCTGTCCCAGCGGGTGCTCTGCGAGTACGCCCGGGTGCTGCGCACCCCGCCGGGGGCGGCGTGGAACAGCTCCACGGCCTCGGGCAGGACTCCGTCGGAGGTGATGTCCCACTCGGCGAGGTACTCACCGACGGTCTTGCCGTGCACGGTGGGCAGCGAGGTGTCCAGCAGCCCGCCGCGGGCCAGCTCGCCCAGGATGGAGGGGATGCCGCCCGCCCGGTGGACGTCCTCGATGTGGTACTTCTCGGTGTTCGGCGCGACCTTGCACAGGCACGGGACCCGGCGCGAGACCGCGTCGATGTCGGTGAGGCCGAAGTCCACGCCCGCCTCGGTGGCGGCGGCCAGCAGGTGCAGGATCGTGTTGGTGGACCCGCCCATGGCCACGTCCAGGGCCATGGCGTTGCCGAACGCGGCCGGGGTGGCGATGGACAGTGGCAGCACCGAGTCGTCGTCCTGCTCGTAGTACCGCCGGGCGGCCTCCACGACCAGGCGGCCGGCGTCCTCGTACAGGGCCCGGCGCGCGGTGTGGGTGGCCAGGACGGTGCCGTTGCCGGGCAGCGCCAGGCCGATGGCCTCGGTGAGGCAGTTCATCGAGTTGGCGGTGAACATGCCCGAGCACGAACCGCAGGTCGGGCAGGCGTTCTCCTCCAGCTCGTCCAGCTCGGCCTGGGACACGCTCTCGTCGGCCGCGGCGATCATGGGGTTGATCAGGTCGAGCTTCTTGACGGTGGTGGCGGTGCCGTTCACCACGGTCACCTTGCCCGCCTCCATCGGCCCGCCGGAGACGAACACGGTGGGGATGTTCAGGCGCAGCGCGGCCAGCAGCATGCCCGGGGTGATCTTGTCGCAGTTGGACACGCACACCAGGGCGTCGGCGCAGTGCGCGTTGACCATGTACTCCACGGCGTCGGCGATCAGCTCGCGGCTGGGCAGCGAGTACAGCATCCCGCCGTGGCCCATGGCGATGCCGTCGTCGACGGCGATGGTGTTGAACTCGCGGGGGACGCCGCCGGCGGCGCGCACGGAGTCGGCGACGACGTCGGCGACCTCGCGCAGGTGCACGTGCCCGGGGACGAACTGGGTGAAGCTGTTGGCCACGGCCACGATGGGCTTGCCGAAGTCCTCGCTCTGTACGCCGGTGGCGCGCATGAGGGCGCGCGCTCCCGCCATGTTCCGGCCGTGGGTGACGGTGCGTGAGCGTAGGGGTGGCATGGCGCGGACTCCCATCGATACGGGTGTTTCCCCACGATGGTAGTCCCCTTTCGGCGCGCTCGCGGTCTCAGGGGGAAAGACGTGCGGTCCGCATGCCGAGACGGGCGGTGGATCTCCCCTGTTCCCGTCCGGGGCGCCGGCCGGCCCCGGACGTACGTGAGGCCCGGCGACCACGGCGTTGTGGTCCGGCCGGGCCTGTGGGTCCGTACGTCACGGGCGCGGTGGCAGAGCCCGCTCGGCCGCCCTGTAGATGTCCTCGATCTCCTGCTCGGTCAGGCGGTCCCGGCCGGTGCGCAGCCACTTGCGGACCTTGGTGCCGGAGATGATGTCCACGCCCCGCAGCCGGTGGCTGTCCCAGGGCATGCCGGGCCCGTAGATGGCCAGGGAGGCGCGCACCTTGATCTCGCGGCCGAGCTCCTTGCTGATGAGCTCCTCCGCGCGCTTGGCCTCCTCCAGCGCCTCGTCGATGCGCTGGTTCTTGTTGAAGCGCCCGTGGTAGAGCTGTTCGAGCTTGTTGCGCAGCGGCAACCGCTTGTCCCAGGACTCGGAGTCGATGGCGAACGCGCCGCGTCGGCCCACGATGAAGTGGTCGATCTGGCCGTTGCCGCCGGGCACCGAGCGGGCGTGCAGGACCTTGTACCCGAGCTGCTTCATCACCTTGAGCTGGACCTCGGTCTTGCGCTGCGCGGCCGAGGGCTTGCGCCAGCGGGGGATCTCGGACTCGCGCCGGGACTGGTACAGCGAGATGCCGACCATGGCGCCGATCCCCAGGGTCGCGCCGATGCGCCAGTCGGAGGTGATGAGACCGCAGGCGATCCCGACGACGACGGCCACGGCTCCGCGCACGGCCCATTTGCGGGCCGCGCCCTTCTCGCGAAGGGCGCTGTAAAGCACCCTTGTGGTCGAAATGCTCTTCTGCTTCTTTTGGTTGGGGAAGAAGAGGCTTTCGGGCCCTTCCGGCTCCGGCCTCTGGGACGACGGGTTCACTCTGGTTGCCGATTCCACGTCGGACAGGTTAGTTCCACTCATATCCGAGTCCTAGTGCATTACTTCTCACACTTTCCCTCCTTGTTCTGTGGCTCACAGGAGGGTTCGGGTCGCAGGGGGCGGGGAATGATTGGTTTTCTGTCGACCTCTCCAGAGAACTTGGGTTCCACCTCTCGTGGTGCCCGTTGGCGTGCCCGCTAATCTGGGTCGGTATGACCCAGATGCATGACCTTCCGGCCCACCGCCTCGCCGCGATGGTCCGCAGTCGTGAACTGTCCCCTCGTGAGATCACAGAGCACGTTCTGGCCCGGACCGAGCGCCATGACCCCGGCTATGGGGCCTACATTACGGTCATAGCGGAAAAAGCTTTGGAACAGGCCCAATATGCCGAGAAACGTGTGATGAGCGACACGCCGGAGAGCCTGCCCCCACTGCTCGGGGTCCCCGTCCCCATCAAGGACCTCGACCTCCTCGCCGGGGTCCGGGCCACCTACGGCTCCCGTGTCCTGGCCGACAACACCGCCCCCATCGACTCCGACACCGTCGCCCGGCTGCGCGCCGCCGGGGCCGTCTTCCCCGGCAAGACCAACACCCCCGAGTTCGGGTCCAGCTGCTACACCGAGAACGACGTCGCCCCGCCCGCCCGCAACCCCTGGAACCCGGAGCTGTCCCCGGGCGGCTCCAGCGGCGGCGCCGCGGTGGCCGTGGCCGCCGGGCTGGCCCCGGTCGCGCACGCGAGCGACGGCGGCGGTTCCATCCGCATCCCGGCCTCGGTCTGCGGGCTCTTCGGCCTCAAGCCCACGCGCGGCCGCATCTCCGGCGCCCCGGTCAAGCCCGACCTCGTCGGCCTGTCCACCAGCGGCCCCCTCACCCGCCACGTCGCCGACGCCGCGCTGATGCTCGACACCATGTCCGGGAACCTCCCCGGCGACTACTACACGGCCCCGCCGCTGCCGCCCGGCGAGACGTTCGCCGACCACGTCCGGCGCGAACCGGGACGGCTGCGCATCGGCCACTACGCCCACACCGGCTCGGCCGGGCTGCCCGTCCACCCCGACGTGCTGGCCGCCCACGAGTCCACCCTGCGCCTGCTCGCCGACCTGGGCCACGAGGTCGAGGAGATCCCCGAGCCCGGCGACGCCCACTTCGGCGGCACCTTCAGCGACGACTTCGCCGTCATCTGGGCCGCCATGGCCTCGGCCACGCCGGTCCCGGCCGAGCGCGAGCCCGAACTCGGGGAGCTCAACCGCTGGCTGCGCGAACGCGCCCGGGCCCTCCCGGTCCCCGAGTACATCGCCGCCTGCGCCCGCCTCCAGCGCGGCGTCCGCTCCTGGATGGCCGCCACCGAGCCCTACGACGCGGTGGTCACCCCGGTGCTGGCGCAGCCCCCGGTGCCCGTCGGGTACTTCGCCGGGGACGGCCCGGAGGAGGAGTTCCGGCGGATGACCGCGTTCACCCCGTTCACGTCGGTCTTCAACGTCACCGGCCAGCCGTCCATGAGCGTGCCCCTGCACCACGCCCCCGACGGGGCGCCCATCGGCTCCATGGTCACCGGCCGGATGGGCGGCGAACCCCTGCTGCTCTCCCTGGCGGCGCAGCTGGAGCGGGCACGGCCCTGGGCCGACCGGGTCCCCCCGGTCTGGCACGACTGAGCGCGGACGGCCGGCCCCCGGCCGCGGGTCAGTCCGCCGGCCGCCCGGCCGGGGTCCCGGGGGCCGCGCCCGGGCCCGACTCCGCCACGGGGGCGACCAGTCCGGCCGCGCCCGCCGGCGGCGCGGCCTCGGCGATCCCGGAGACCTCCGCCGGGACCGTGTCCGCGGCCCCGCCGTCGGACGCCTCGTCCGGGGCCTGGGGGACGAACGCGCTCAGCAGCGCCGCCACCGTCACCAGCACGGTCGCTCCGAGCACCCCGCCCGTGATCCCCATGAGGTCGATCAGCGCGCCCGCCAGCGGACCGGCGACCGCGCCGCCCGTGCCCAGGGCCGTGGCCATCCACCCGAACGCCTCGGCCCGCCGGTCGGCGGGGGCCAGGTCGCCCAGCCGCCCCATCGTGGCGGCCAGCGTCGGGGCGATCGCCAGGCCCGACAGGAACAGCAGCGGCGTGACCCACAGCGGGGTGGACAGCTCCACGAGCGGCGGCGTGAACGGGAGCAGCACCGCCACGCCCGCCGCGGAGGCGAACGAGCGCCGCACCAGCCGGGGCCTGCCCCGCAGGCCGCCCGCGATCGCGCCGCCCACCAGCGAGCCCAGCGCCCACACCGACGCCAGCACCATCACCAGGTGCGGGGCGTTCAGTTCGTTGGCCCAGGCCACGATGGCCATGTCCACGCCCATGATCCCGCTGACCATCAGCAGGCACATCACGAACAGCACCACCAGGGCGGGCCGGCGCAGCAGGCTGCGCCGCGGCCCGGTCGGCTCCGGCGCCGCCCCGGCCTCCACGGGGGCCGGTCCGGTCACCCCGGCCCGGCGCAGCGCCAGGGCGAAGCCCAGCGCGCCCAGCAGACCCAGCACGGCGAGCATCACCAGCGCCCAGCGCGCTCCGGCGAAGGCCACGACACCGGCGGTCAGGATGGGGCAGAAGACGAACAGCAGCTCCTGCGTGGTGGCCTCGGCCGCGTAGATCGCCTGCCGCTCCGGGCCGCGGGTGAGCCGCGGCCACAGGGCCCGCACGATCTGGTTCGCGGGGGTGCCGAACAGGCCGGTCCCCAGCGCCAGTGGGATGGACACCCACCACAGCGACCCCGGCAGCCACGTCAGCGCCAGCAGGCCCACCGTGAACACCACACCGCACACCAGCACCAGCCGGTCGGTGCCGCCCTTGTCCGCCATCCGCCCGCGCAGCGGCCCCACCAGCGCCATCCCCAGCGTGAACGCGCCCGCCACCAGGCCCGCCAGCGAGTAGGAGCCGGTCCAGTCGACCACCAGGAAGGTGACCGCGATCATCAGACCGGGGGTGTAGAAGCGCGCGGTCAGGGACCAGGCCAGCAGGGACAGCACATGGGGGACGGCGAAGAGCCGGCGATAGTTGGCGAGCACACTCCAAGATTATGCAGAGAGTGCAGGTCGGGGGCCATCCGATTATCGATACGACCGGTGTCATGGCCCTGCGCTCGACGGCGTGTCACCCCCGCCCGCCGGGCCGGGGCCCGCGACGCGCCCGGCCGGGCCCGGAATGACCGCCGCTTTCCCCCACGGGACGGCTGTTACCGGGCGTCCACCGGCCGGTACCGGCCCGTCCTTGCGGTGTACGGAGTCCCCGTTAGGGCATGATCGGTTTCTGTGAGGGACGTTCAGCTGGCCCGTGTGGCCGAGCAGTACGGTGTCGCGACGAGCTACGAGGACTGGCGGGGGCGCAGGGTCCCGGTCGACCCCGACGTCATCCGCCATGTCCTGGCCGCGCTGGGCGCCGACCCGGACCGGGAGCCGCCGGACCGGGAGCCCGCCCTGCTCCCTCCCGCGGTCGTCCTGCGCGAGGGCAAGGCGCCCGACCCGGTGCTCCCCGAGGGGGTGCACAGCACCGTCGAGACCGCCGACGGCTCCCTGCTGCCCTTCGACCAGGGCCTGCCCCTGGGCGTCCACACACTGCGCGTCACCCACCGCGGCACGGAGCACGACGCGCCCCTGCTGGTGGTCCCCGACCGGATCGACCCCACCGCCCTGCGCGAGAACCCGCGCCTGTGGGGGGTCATGACCCAGCTCTACAGCGTCCGCTCCCGGGCCTCCTGGGGCATCGGCGACCTGCGCGACCTCGCCGAGATATCGGACTGGAGCGCCCGCGACCTGGGCGCCGACTTCGTCCTCATCAACCCGGTGCACGCCACCGAGCCCGTCGCCCCGGTGGAGCCCTCCCCGTACCTGCCGGTCAGCCGTCGCTACGCGAGCCCCCTGTACATCCGCATCGAGGACGTCCCGGAGTACTCCCGGCTGGACCCCGCCCAGCGCGAGGGCATCCAGCGCCTGGCCCGGCCGCTGCGCGAACGCGGCCGCACGGCGGACCTGCTCGACCGCGACGCCGTCTGGGAGTCCAAGCGGGCCGCCCTGGAGATCCTCTTCCAGGTGCCCCGGGCACCGGGCCGCGAGGCCGCGCTGCGCACCTACCTCGAACGCGAGGGCCGCCCCCTGGTGGAGTTCGCCACCTGGTCGGCGCTGGCGGAGGAGTACGGCCCCGACCACCGGACCTGGCCCGCGCACCTGCGCGACGTCACCGACGACGCCGTGGGCCGGGCCGCCCTGGACCGCTGGCCGCTGGTGGAGTTCCACCGCTGGCTCCAGTGGGTCCTGGACGAGCAGCTCGCCCAGGCCCAGACCACCGCACGCACGGGCGGCATGGGCATGGGCGTCGTGCACGACCTCGCCATCGGCGTGCAGGCGGGCGGCGCCGACGCCTGGATGTTCGGCGACGCCCTCGTCCAGGGACTGCACGTGGGCGCCCCGCCCGACGAGTTCAACAGCCTGGGCCAGGACTGGGGGCAGCCGCCCTGGCACCCGCGCCGCCTGGCCGAACGCGGCTACGGCCCGCTGCGCCAGATCCTCGGCCAGGCCCTGCGCCACTCCGGAGGGGTGCGCATCGACCACATCATGGGCCTGTTCCGCCTGTGGTGCGTGCCCGAGGGCGCCTCCGCCGACCAGGGCACCTACGTCTCCTTCGACCACGAGGGCACCGTCGGCGCCCTGCTGCTGGCCGCGCGCCGGGCCGACGCCGTCGTCATCGGCGAGGACCTGGGCACCGTCGAGCCCTGGGTGCGCGACCACCTGTCCGATCGCGGCATCCTGGGCACCTCGGTGCTGTGGTTCGAGCAGGGGGCCGACGGCTCCCCGCGCCCGCCCGGCGACTGGCGCACCGACTGCCTGGCCACGGTTGCCACCCACGATCTGCCCCCGGTGGCGTCGTTCCTGTCCGCCGAGCACGTCGAGCTGCGCGACCGGCTGGGGCTGCTGTCCCGGCCGGTGGAGGAGGAGCGGGCCGACGCCGAGGCCCGGGTGGAGCGCTGGCGGGCCCTGCTCGTGGAGCTGGGGCTGCTGGAGGAGGACGCCGACCCGCTGGCCGACCCGGCCGCCGTGGTCACCGCCATGCACGCCTACCTCATGGCGACCCCGGCCCGGATGGTGGGGGTGGCGCTCACCGACGTGGTGGGGGAGCGGCGCATGCAGAACCAGCCGGGCACCAGCACCGAGTATCCGAACTGGCGGATCCCGCTGACCAACGGCGAGGGAGAGCCCGTCCTGGTGGACGAGCTGCTCGCGGACCCGCGCATGGTGTCGCGCATCCGCCGCACCCTGGGCCCGCTCGCCGACGGGCGTGGCCGCACCCTGTAGCGCCCGGCCCCGCGGTTCCGGACGCGGGGCTCCTGACACGGGACGGGCCCGGGGAGGACGTCCCCGGGCCCGTCACCTCTGCCGCGTCGACGCGGCCAAGGCGTGTTCGGCGGATGCTTTCGAGCGTTTCGGTGCTTGTGCCGAATGCCGGGAGCGGCCGCGACCCGGAATGATCCGCCGAACACGTCCTAACGGGCCTCGCCGGCGGCGATGTCCACGGCGCGGGCCTTCAGCGCCCGCTCCACCCCGGCGCGCCCCTCCACCAGCAGGCGCCGCAGGGCGGGGGCGGGGGAGTTCTCGGCGATGTAGGCGTCGGTGCGCTCGATCGTCGCCTCCTCCACGAGGCCGCCCGGGTACATGAACTCGGCGAAGGTCTGCGCGAACTCGCCGGTCCACTTCTCCCAGGCCGGGGCCAGCTGCGCGAAGTACTTCTCCACGTAGGGCCGGTACAGGTCGGCCTGGCCCGGCTCCACGAAGCCCAGCAGCACCGACCGGAACTCGGCGTTGGCCAGCTCCTCGCCCACGATCCGGTCCCAGGCCGCGGCCTTGGCCGCCGCGGTCGGGACCGCCGCCCGCGCACCGGCGGCGTGCCGCTGCCCGGCGGCCGTCGCGTCGTTCTTCAGCTCGGCGTCGATCTCCTCCTCGCCCGCCTTGCCGGTGGCCACCAGGCGGCGCAGCAGGGTCCACCGCAGCTCGGTGTCCACCACCAGGCCGTCCACGGTGATCGCGCCGTCCAGCAGCCCCCGGAGCAGGGACAGGTGGGCGTCGCCGACCGCGCTGGAGGCCAGCGCGTTGACGTAGGCCAGCTGCAGGTCGCCGCCGGGCTCGGCGGTCGTCAGCAGCTCGCGCAGGCGCTCCGACAGCTTCTCGAAGCCGAACGGGCGCCACGCCGGGTCGGCGTAGTTGTGCAGGGCGGAGACGGCCTGGCGCAGCAGCGTCTGGGCGACCATGACGTCGTCCACGCCGTCGATGCCGGAGACGACCAGGTCCACGTAGTCGCGGGCGGGCATCTCGCCGTCACGGGTCATGTCCCAGGCGGCGCCGAAGGCCAGCGCGCGGGGCAGGGACTCCCGGATGCTCCCGATGCCGTCCACGACCGTGGCCAGGGACCGCTCGTCCAGCCGGATCTTGGTGAAGGTCAGGTCGTCGTCGTTGATGAGGACCAGGTCGGGGCGGGCCCTGCCGACCAGCTCCGGCACCTCGGTGCGGGCGCCGCTGACGTCCAGCTCCACCCGGTCGCGGCGCACGATGCCGTCCTCGGTGCGGTCGTACAGGCCGATCGCCAGTCGGTGCGAGCGCAGCGTCGGGTGCTCGGGGGCCGCCTCCTGGAGCACCGCGAACGAGGTGAAGTCCCCGTTCGCGTCCACCTCGAAGTCCGGGCGCATCGTGTTGACGCCGGTGGTCTCCAGCCACTCGCGCGACCAGCCCGACAGGTCCCGGCCGGAGGCCGCCTCCAGGTGCTTGAGCAGATCCTTCAGCTCGGTGTTGCCGAAGGCGAACTCCTGGAAGTAGGCGCGCACGCCCGCGAAGAACGCGTCCACGCCCACGTACGCCGCCAGCTGCTTGAGCACCGAGGCGCCCTTGGCGTAGGTGATGCCGTCGAAGTTCACCTCGACCGCCTGGATGTCGACCATATCGGCGGCGATCGGGTGGGTGGAGGGCAGCTGGTCCTGGCGCAGCGCCCAGGACTTCTCCACGTTCGCGAACGTGGTCCAGGCGTCCGTCCACTTGGTGGCGTTGGCCTGGCAGTACACGCTGGCGTAGGTGGCGAAGGACTCGTTCAGCCACAGGTCGTCCCACCAGCGCATGGTGACCAGGTCGCCGAACCACATGTGCGCCATCTCGTGCAGGATCGTCTCGGCGCGCCGCTCGTAGCGGGCGTCGGTCACCCGGGAGCGGAAGACGTAGTCCTCCAGGAACGTGACGGCGCCCGCGTTCTCCATGGCGCCCGCGTTGAACTCCGGCACGAACAGCTGGTCGTACTTGCCGAAGGCGTAGCGGACCCCGAACAGGTCGTGGAAGAAGTCGAAGCCCTGCCTGGTGACCTCGAACAGGGCGTCGGAGTCCAGGTGCTCGGCCAGCGAGGCCCGGCAGAAGAGGCCCAGGTCGATGCCGTCGTGGGTGTCGCGCACCTCGTGGTACGGGCCGGCGACCAGCGCCGTGATGTAGGTGGACATGCGCTTCGTGGCGGGGAAGTGCCAGCGCACCCGCTCCTCGCCGGCCGCCTCGCGCGTCACGTCGGGCGCGCTGTTGGAGACCACGGTCCACGACGGCGGCGCGAACACGGTCAGCTCGAACGTCGCCTTCAGGTCCGGCTGGTCGAAGCACGCGAAC
The DNA here is from genome assembly GCF_019598965.1 of Nocardiopsis sp. MT53. Classification (NCBI taxonomy): domain Bacteria; kingdom Bacillati; phylum Actinomycetota; class Actinomycetes; order Streptosporangiales; family Nocardiopsidaceae; genus Nocardiopsis; species Nocardiopsis sp. MT53. The sequence continues at coordinate 3,878,268 of NZ_CP080599.1, forward strand.
ATGCGGTGCGCGTCGGCGGTCTCGAACTGGGTGTACAGGTACACCGAGTCGTCCACCGGGTCCACGAACCGGTGCAGGCCCTCGCCGGTGCGCATGTAGGCGGCGTCGGCCACCACGGTCAGCTCGTTGTCGGCGGCCACCTCCGGCAGCGTCAGGCGCTCGCCGTCGAACAGCCCGGCCGGGTCGAGCTCCGCCCCGTTCAGCGTCGCCGACAGCACCCGGGGCGCCGCCAGCTCCACGAACGTCCGCGCACCCGGCTCCGAAGAGGAGAAGCGGACCACGGTGGTGGACCGGAAGGTCTCGTCCCCGGTGGTGAGGTCGAGTGTCACCTCGTAGGAGTCGACGCTCAGAATGCGCGCCCGCTCCCGAGCCTCGTCCCGGGTCAGGTTCCCTGCCACGCCACGCTCCCTCCACGGCCGCCGTCGTCGCCGGCCGGATCGCTTCACCGGGGACGACGGCGCGGGCCGGGGGAACTCCTCTGGGCGGGGCGTCGTCGGGGCCGGTGGATCGGTTGTCGATTCGGCTCCGATCCTGCCACGCACGGGGTCGGAATGCGCAACCGAAATCGAAGGTTGTAGCGCTACGTCGACCCCCGCGGGGCGCCGCCCCGACTCTCTTGCGAGGAGCACTCCATGACGCAGACCGCCGCGGACGCGGGCGAGCAGGACATCGCCTACGCGGACATGTGGTTCGATCCGGCCTGCCCCTGGGCCTGGATCACCTCCCGCTGGCTGCTGGAAGTCGAGAAGGTCCGGCCGGTGCGGGTGCGCTGGCACGTGATGAGCCTGGGCGTCCTCAACGAGGGCCGCGACATCCCCGAGGACTACCGCCGGCTGCTGGACCGGTCCTGGTCCGCGGTGCGCGTGTGCATCGCCGCCGAGCAGCGCTTCGGGGCCGAGGTCCTGGGTGCCCTCTACACCGCTCTGGGCACCCGCTTCCACAACAACGACGAGCCCCGCACCGACGAGACGATCCGCGCCGCCCTGGCCGACGCGGGCCTGCCCGAGGACCTGGCGGAGGCCGGCGGGTCCACGGAGTACGACGAGGCCCTGCGCGCCTCCCACGCCGAGGCCATGAAGCTGGTCGGCGAGGACGTGGGCACCCCCGTCGTCCAGGTCGAGGACGTCGCGTTCTTCGGCCCGGTCATCACCCCCACCCCGCGCGGGGAGGAGGCCGGGAGGCTCTGGGACGGCGTCCGCCTGGTCGCCGGCACCGAGGGCTTCTTCGAGCTCAAGCGCACCCGCACCCGCGGCCCGGTCTTCGACTGACACGGGAGCACGGCGGCGCGCCGCGCCCGGCCCCCGGGCGCGGCGCGATCCGGGGTGCGCGCGGGTGCACACTGGAGGGGGCCGCGGCGGCGGCCGCCCACGACGACGGAAGGACCGGCCGTGCCCGAACCCGACGACGAACGCAGGGTCGACTTCCTCGACGACCTCGACGTCCTGCCCGACACCACCTCCGACGAGGGCGCGCTGGGCTGGGGCGACGACGTCTCCGACGACTCCACCGACCGCCTGATCGCCGAGCGCCCCCCGCACTGGGACTGAGGAACCCGCGACCGGGGCCCGGCCCGGCCGTCATCGGCGGGTCCACCGGTCGTGCCTCCCGCACTGGCCGACCGAATCCGGTTCTGCGACAGTGGGGGCATGCGATCCCTCTACATCGACGGCGCCTGGCGCGACTCCGCCTCCGACGAGGCCCTGGACGTGATCGACCCGGCGACCGAGCAGGTCATCGACACCGTTCCGGCCGGGGACCCCAAGGACGTCGACGCCGCGGTGGCGGCCGCGGCGGCCGCCCTCCCGGCCTGGTCGGCCCTGGCCCCCGGCCGCCGCGTCACCCACCTCGCCCACGCGCTGGACCTCTTCAACGAGCGCATCGACGACATCGCCGCCCTGCTCACCCGCGACATGGGCGCGCCGGTGAAGTTCTCCCGCAGCGTGCAGGCGGGCCTGCCCGCGCTCATGTTCCGGACCTACATCGACCTGGTCGAGGAGACCGGCGAGCGCTACTTCGAGGGCGAGAAGCTGGGCAACTCGCTCATCGTCCGCGAGCCGGTCGGCGTGGTGGGCGCCATCACGCCGTGGAACTACCCGCTGCACCAGATCGTGCTCAAGGTCGTGCCCGCCCTGCTGGCGGGCAACACGGTCGTCCTCAAGCCCAGCGAGGTCGCCCCGCTGAGCGCCTACGCCCTGGCCGAGGTGTTCCACGACGCGGGCCTGCCCGCGGGCGTGTTCAACCTGGTCTCGGGCACCGGCCCGGTCGTCGGGGAGGCCATCGCCGCCCACCCGGGCGTCGACATGGTCTCGTTCACCGGCTCCACCCGCGCGGGCGTGCGCGTCTCCCAGGTGGCCGCCGAGACCGTCAAGCGGGTCGCCCTGGAGCTGGGCGGCAAGTCGCCCAACGTGATCCTGCCCGACGCCGACCTCACCGCCGCCGTCAAGCGCGGCGTCGCCGACGTCATGCGCAACACCGGCCAGAGCTGCAACGCCCTCACCCGCATGCTCGTCCACCGCGACTCCTACGAGGAGGCCGTCGCCCTGGCCGCGCAGGCCGCGGCCAAGTACGTCCCGGGCGACCCCAAGGAGGAGTCCACCCGGCTGGGCCCGCTCGTCTCCGCGGCCCAGCTCGACAAGGTCCGCTCCTACATCGAGCTCGGCGTCCGGGAGGGCGCCCGCCTGGTCGCCGGCGGCCCCGAGCCCGTCGAGGGGCCGGGCTACCACGTGCGCCCCACGGTCTTCGCCGACGTCGGCAACGACATGCGCATCGCCCGGGAGGAGATCTTCGGGCCGGTCCTGGTCCTCATCCCCTACGACACCGAGGAGGAGGCCGTGGCCATCGCCAACGACACCGACTACGGCCTCAGCGCCGCGGTGTGGTCGGGCGACCCCGAACGCGGCCTGGCGGTCGCCCGCCGCCTGCGGGCCGGGCAGGTGGAGCTCAACGGCGGCGCGCTCAACCCCCGCGCCCCCTTCGGCGGCTACAAGCGCTCCGGCAACGGGCGCGAGTGGGGGCTCCCCGGCCTGGAGGAGTTCTGCGAGATCAAGGCCGTGCAGATGTGACCGGCCGGTGTGTCCGGACTCACGGGCCGGAACGGTTCATACCAGGAATCGGCCCCGGTGAGAATCGCGTTGAGGGGTGTGGAAAAATTCCGACTGGTCATCCCTGGTCGAACCCAATCGAGGTGTGAGTTGAGCAACAAGCCCGCGGTCTCCAAGGCAGGACCCCTCGGCAAGGACATCAAGATGATCGTGATCAGCAACGTGATCGCGATCGCCTCCATGGCCCTCTTCGCCGTGCTGGGTCTGAGCGTCGCGGCCGCCGCAGGCGCCGCCTGACCCTCGGTCACAGACGCGTCCGACGCCCCGCCCGTCCCCTCGACGGGCGGGGCGTCGTGCATCCCCACCCCGGCGACCTGCGACACTGTGTCCGTGCGTGTTTACCTTGGATCAGATCATGCGGGCTACGAGCTCAAAGAACACCTCGTCTCCTGGCTGAAGGAGCGCGGCCACGAGGTCGTCGACGCCGGGCCCTTCGCCTACGACGCCGTGGACGACTACCCGCCCTTCGTCCTGCGCGCCGCCGAGGGCGTCGCCGCCGACCCCGGTGCGCTGGGCATCGTCATCGGCGGCTCCGGCAACGGCGAGCAGATCGCCGCGAACAAGGTCGCGGGCGTCCGCGCCGCCCTGGCCTGGAGCGAGGACACCGCCCGGCTGGCGCGCGAGCACAACGACGCCAACGTGCTCGGCATCGGCGGCCGGATGCACACCCTGGACGAGGCCACGCGCTTCGTCGAGGTCTTCCTGGCCACGCCCTACAGCGACGAGGAGCGGCACACCCGCCGCATCGCGATGCTGAGCGCCTACGAGGAGACCGGCGAGCTCCCGCCCCTGCCCTGAGGACCCCTCCCGGCCCCGCCGGGAACCGAGCGCCCCCGTCCGTGAACCCGGGCGGGGGCGTCCGCGTGCGGGGCCCCGGGAACGGGTTTGGGCTGATCCCAAACCCTCGATTATGGGGGAGAACACCGACGGATGCACGTGCCAGTCGGACATCCCCCGCGCTACAGTTCGTGCACAGCGGCTCGGTTCCGTCCCGGCCGCCGCCCGGCGGTGCCCTCGGCCCGCCGCCACGACCGCGGGCGGGTCCCCACACCGCCCTCAGCCCGTCGCACGTCCCGAGCCGGGGACGGCGCCGGAGCCCCGCCGGACCGCCACGGTCGCGGCACGGGCCACCCGAGCCGACCGAGACCGAACCCCCACGGGCGGGCGCGCCCGCACAGAGGATTGATGAAGCCCACACCGAACGCCAAGGCCGCCCGACTGCTGCGCACCACCGCGCAGCGGATCGTCGCGGTCCTCCGGCGCAAGGTGCTCTTCCGCTACCGGCTCGTCCTGATCACCCTGGTCACCCTGGCCGTCGGCATCGGCGTCGGCGCCGTCTGGGGCCCGGCCGGGTGGTTCCCGCCCAGCTCCACCATCCTCACCGTCCTGGCCGGCGGCCTGCTGCTCAAGCGCAAGAGCCTGGCGGCCCTGCTCGCCGTGGTCGCGGCCGTCCTGGTCTTCGTCGCCTTCATGCTCGACTTCGGGCAGGTCGGCCCCGGGCTGCTGGTCACCATCGGCGTCACCGCGGTGCTGTCCTACCTGCTGTCGGGCGTGCGCGAGCGCCTGGGCGTGCAGGGCCTGAGCGGCGAGATGATGCTCCTCGACCTGCGCGACCGGCTGCGCCAGCAGGGCCGGCTGCCCGGGCTGCCGTCCGGCTGGGGCCGCACCGCCGTCCTGCGCCAGGCCGGGGGCTCCTCCTTCGGCGGCGACTTCGTCGTCTCCGACCGCGACGGCGACCGGCTGGACATCGCCGTGGTCGACGTCTCCGGCAAGGGCGTCGACGCCGGGACCCGCGCCCTGATGCTCTCGGGCGCCTTCAGCGGGCTCATCGGCGCGGTGCCCACCAAGGACTTCCTCGCCCACTGCAACGACTACCTCATGCGCACCGGCGGCGGTGAGGGATTCGTCACCGCCGTCCACCTCAGCGTGGACCTGACCACCGGCGAGTACAGCATCGCCTCCGCCGGGCACCCGCCCGCGGTCCACTACGACGCCGGTACCGGCTCCTGGACCACCACCGAGGCCAAGGGCGTGGTCCTGGGCGTCATCCCGGAGATGACCTACACCTCGGTCCGCGGCCGCCTGCGGCCCGGCGACGCCCTCATGCTCTACACGGACGGCCTCATCGAGACCCCCGGCGAGGACCTCGACGCCGGCATCGACCGCCTGCTCGGCGCGGCCGAGACCCTGGTGACCAGGGGTTTCTCGACCGGTGCCGGGAAGATGGTCGACGCCCTCAGCAAGGACAAGAACGACGACTGCGCCCTGGTCGTCCTCTGGCGCGACTGACCCCCCGGCGACACCCCCGGACGGGGCGGCGGACCCGTGCGCGGCCCCCGGACGGGTAAGGTTCGGGGTGCTCCCCGTCCCGCGTACGGCGGCCGTCCCCGTACACGTCCCCGGATACCCGTGCGCGCCCTCCTCATCCCCGGCGCCGACTCCGCGCGGTCCACCACACCAGTGACGACGGGACCCGGAGCCGTCATACGCAACCGGTGTCGTCCGCGGCCGTGCCCTGCGGGCGGAGGAGAACGCGAGGGGGTGCTTCGCATGTCAGAAGGCGAGCGCGCTGAAGAACTCACCGAACTGGTCGAGAACAACGACCTGACGGGAATCCGGCTCTGGTTGGCCGAACATAGGCCCTACGAGATCGCCGACGAGCTCGCCCGCATGGCGGGCAGGCAGGCGATCATCCCCTTCCGGCTCCTGGACAAGGACCGCGAGCTGGAGGTCTTCGAGGAACTCGACCCCGGCCAGCAGCAGGCCATCCTCCTGGGTCTGCGCGACAGCGCCTTCCACGAGCTCCTGGAGGAGATGGACCCCGACGACCGGGCCCGCCTCATCGGGGAGGCCCCGGCCAAGATCGCCACCCGCGCCCTGGCCGGCCTCAGCCCCGCGGAGCGCCGGATGACGGCGGCGCTGCTGGGCTACCCCGAGGACGCCGTCGGCCGGTTCATGACGCCCGAGACGGTCGTCCTGCACCGCGACCTCACCGTGGGCCGCGCCCTGGAGATCGTCCGTGCCAAAGGAGCCGACGCCGAGACCATCTACACGCTCCCGGTGGTCACCGACGGCCGCCGCCTGGTCGGCACCGTCACCCTGGGCGACCTGGTCGTCAACGACGACGCCCGGCTGCTCAAGGACATCGTGGACGTCCTGGCCCCGCGGGTGCGGGCCACCCACCCGGCCGAGGACGCCGCCCGCCTGATGCAGGAGGCCAACCTGGTCTCCCTGCCGGTGGTCGACTCCGAGGACCGGTTCGTGGGCCTGCTGACCTTCGACGACGCCCTGGAGCTCATCGAGGCGGCGGACTCCGAGGACATGGCCCGCCAGTCCGGCGCCAGCCCCGTCGGCGACCACTACGTCAGCGTCGGGGTGCTGCGCCTGGTCGGCGCCCGCTCGGTGTGGCTCATGCTGCTCATCGTGGCCGCCACCCTCACCGTCAACGTGATGCAGGTCTTCGAGGCCACCCTGGAGGAGGTCACGGCGCTGGCGGTGTTCGTGCCGATGCTCATCGGCACCGGCGGCAACGTCGGCGCCCAGTCCGCCACCGCGATCGTGCGCGCCCTGGCCGTCGGCGAGGTGCGGGTCCGAGACCTGCCCCAGGTGATCTGGAAGGAGGCCCGGGTCGGGCTGCTGCTCGGCGTGATGCTGGCCGGCCTGGCGCTGGCCATCGGCGCCCTGCTGGTCGGGTTCCAGGTCGCCGTGGTGGTGGCCTGCTCGGTCATCGCCATCTGCACCTGGGCGGCGATCATCGGCTCGTCGATGCCGCTACTGGCCCGCAAGGTGGGCGTGGACCCGGCCGTGGTGTCCTCGCCGATGGTGGCGACCCTGGTGGACGCCACCGGCCTGATCATCTACTTCTCGGTCGCACGGCTCATCCTGCACATATGACACGGGGGCATAACCGGCGTGCCACCGGGTATCGCCTTGGGTGCAGGACGGACCTGAGGGGGGAATCCATGTCCGGTGCCGGAGATGCGTTCGACAAACTGAGGAAGGCCGTCGACGACAACGCCGACAAGGTCGAGGGGCTGGTCGGCAAGGCCGCGAACGCCGCCAAGAAGGCGACCGGCGGCGCCCATGACGACAAGATCGACAAGGGGGCCGGCGCCGCCACCGACTACCTGCGCAAGCGTGCCCGGGAGAACAGGGAGCGGTAACACGGTTCGGCGGGGCGGGACCGGGCGTCCACAATATGGAGATGCCCGATCCCGCCCCGACCCGTTCCCAGGTCGTCCTGGCCCGAGTCCGCGTCCCCCTCATGTGGGCCGCGGGCGCCGCTCTGCTCGCCGGGTACGCCGGCCTGTCGTGGTGGGCGGGCTGGTCCCTGTTCGCCGTCGCGCTGGCCGTGTACCTGCGCCTGGGCACCGTCCGCTGCGCCCCGCGGGTGCTGCGGCCCCCGGTGCGGGGGCGGTGGATGGCGCTGACGAGCCCGGTGGACGCGGTCCCCAGCCAGGGGACCCACGCCTACGGGCAGACCCACGCCCTGGGGCTGGTCGCCGAGGACGGGACCCGGCCCGACATCGGGTGGCGGCCGCTGAGCCGCCCCCCGGAGGACTTCCCCGCGTTCGGGAGGCCCGTGTACGCGCCCGCCGACGGGCTCGTCGTCGCCGTGCACGACCGGAGCCGCGACCACCGCAGCCGCAACTCCTGGCCGTGGCTGCTGGGCTCGGTCCTGGAGAACACCCTGCGCGAGCTGCGCGGCCCGGCGGGCCTGCTGGGCAACCACGTGGTCATCGACGTCGGCGGCGCGTACGTGCTGCTGGGCCACCTGCGGAAGGGCTCCGTCGGGGTCCGCCGGGGGGACCGGGTGGCGGCGGGCGCCCTGATCGCCCGCTGCGGCAACTCGGGGGCGTGCACCGAGCCGCAGCTGCGGATGCAGCTCATGGACCACCGGTGGCCGCTGGTGGCGGCGGGACTGCCGTTCCTGTGGGAGGCGGGCTGGGACGGGGGGTCCGACACCGCGGGGCTTCCCGAGACCTGGCGGCCGTTCGACGTCCCCGCTGGTCAGAGCGGTCCGGAGGCGGGTTACCCTGAGGCTGATGAGGTAAGGCGAACCTAAGGTTCGGGTGAGGAGGACGGTGTGGGCGAGATCGACGGGCGGCCCTGCCGGCTCACGGTCTGCCGCGGCTGCTGCTGCGGGACGAAGAAGAAGGTCCCGGGCGTCGACCACAAGGCCCAGCTCGCCCGCCTGTCCGCCATCGACGACCACGCCGGCCGCACCGTCCCGGTCCGCACCAGCAAGTGCCTGGGCATCTGCTTCCAGGCCAACGTGGTGGTCGTGCAGCCCTCCCAGAAGGGCCACGCCGCCGGGGGCCGGCCCGTGTGGCTCGGGGAGATGACCGAGGACGGGCTCCTCGACGCCCTCGACGACTGGATCTTCGAGGGCGGCCCGGGCCTGGCCCCGCTCCCCGACGCCCTGGCCGACCACGTCACCTCCAAGGACGCCAAGAAGCCCAAGAAGCGCAAGCGGCCCAAGAAGGCCAAGGCCATCGAGAAGGAGCGCCGGAAGGCGAAGGAGCGCAAGGCCGAGAAGGCCTCCCGCCGGCCCGGGAAGAAGGGCAAGGGTGAGAAGGACGGCAAGAAGAGGGGCCGGAAGAAGGACGAGCGCCGCAAGAAGAAGTAGCGCGGCGCCCGCCCCCGTGTCCCGTCAGTGGTCCTGCGGCGCGAACTGGGTCCGGTACAGCGCCGTGTACAGGCCGCCCCGGCCCAGCAGCTCCTCGTGGGTGCCCCGCTCCAGGATCCGCCCGTCCTCCAGGACCAGGATCTGGTCGGCCTCGCGCACCGTCGCCAGTCGGTGCGCGATCACCAGGGAGGTGCGCCCGGACAGGGCCTCGGCCAGCGCCTCCTGCACCGCCGCCTCCGACTCCGAGTCCAGGTGCGCGGTGGCCTCGTCCAGGACCACCACCGACGGCGAGCGCAGCAGCAGCCGGGCGATCGCCAGGCGCTGCTTCTCGCCTCCCGACAGCCGGTAGCCGCGGTCGCCCACCATCGTGTCCAGCCCGTCGGGCAACTGCTCCAGCAGCGGGCCCAGCCGCGCCATCCGCAGCGCCGCCTCCATCTCCTCGTCGGTGGCGTCGGGCTTGGCGTAGCGCAGGTTCGCGCCCACCGTGTCGTGGAACAGCTGGGCGTCCTGGGTGACCACGCCCACGGCCTCGCGCAGCGAGTCGGAGGTGGCCTCGCGCAGGTCCAGCCCGCCGACGCGCACCGCTCCCTCGGTCGGGTCGTACAGCCGCGACACCAGGTGCGTCAGCGTCGTCTTGCCCGCGCCGGAGGGGCCCACCAGGGCCACCATCGTCCCGGGCTCGGCCCGCAGCGACACCCCGCTCAGCACCTGGGTGTCGTCGGAGCCGCGCCCCTGCGGGTTCAGCTCCAGCGACGCCACCGAGGTCTCCTCGGCTCCCGGGTAGCGGAACGACACGTTGTCGAACTCCACCCCCACCGGGCCCCGCGGGATCGGCCGGGCGTCCGGGGACTCCTTGATCGCGGGGTCCAGGTCCAGGATCTCGAAGACCCGGTCGAACGACACCAGCGCGGTCATGATCTCCACGTGCACGTTGGACAGGCTCGTCACCGGCCCGTACAGGCGCACCATCAGCGTGGTCAGCGCCACCAGGGTGCCGACCTCGAACGCGCCGTCCACGGCCAGCAGGCCGCCGACGCCGTAGACCATCGCGGTGGCCAGCGCGGTGACGGTGCCCAGCATCGTGAACAGCAGGCCGCCGAACACGGCCTGGCGCACGCCCAGGTCGCGCACCCGGCCGGCCCGGCGGGCGAACCCGTCGGCCTCGTCCCGCGGGCGGCCGTACAGCTTGACCAGCATGGCGCCGCCGACGTTGAACCGCTCCGTCATCAGGGAGCTCATGTCGGCGTTGGTGTCCATGGCGTCCCGCGAGATGTGCGCCAGCCTGCGGCCGATCAGCTTGGCGGGGACGAGGAACAGCGGTACCAGCGCCAGCGCCAGCAGGGTCACCTGCCAGGACAGCGCCAGCATGGTGATGATCACGGCGGTGGCGCTCACCAGGTTGGACACCACCGACTGCAGGACCGAGGTGATCGCCCGCTGGGCGCCGACCACGTCGGTGTTCAGCCGGCTGATCAGCGAGCCGGTCTGGGTGCGGGTGAAGAACGCCAGCGGCATCTTCTGCACGTGGGTGAAGACCTGCGTGCGCAGCAGGTAGATGACGCCCTCGCCGATGCGGGCGGACAGCCACCGGCCGGTGAGCGCGAGCGCGCCCTCCAGCAGGGCCAGGCCGCCCGCGGCGGCGGCCAGGCCGATCACCAGGGAGCTGTTCCCCGCGACGATGCCCCGGTCGATGATCGCCTTGAGCAGCAGCGGGTTGGCCACCACGATGGCGGCGCCGACCGACGTCACGAGCAGGAACAGAAGTATCGCCCGCCAGTGGGGGCGGGCGTAGGAGATGATGCGACGGGTGATGCCGGGGGGCAGTGCCTGCCCCCGGGCGCTTCCGTCGTTGACCAGGGCCCTGTAGGAGGGCCGACCGGACATCATGGTCATACGGGCCTCGATTCGCGTTACGCGTGGGTCAACAACCGCCCGCGCCCACCGCTTCCCGAGGCGTCCGGGGTGCTCAGAGGGCTCGGGCCAGCCTGCCCAGCGCCGCTGTGGTGGAGCGGCCTGGAGTGAAGGGCAGCTCCCAGGCGAGGGCGTCCAGCGCCTCGGCGCCCAGGATCTTGGCGCGGGTGTAGCGGTCCCCGGCGGTGAAGGCCAGGGCCGCCGGGGCCAGCGGCCGCAGGACCTCGGCGTAGGCCGACCAGTCGGCCACCCCGGGGGGCCCGTCGATGATGAAGGAGCCGGCCACACAGCCCAGGGCGGCGATGGTCTCGGCGCGCTCCTCGGCCGGGTTGACCGGGCGTCCGGGCCCCTTCCAGGCGCGGACGCGCTCGTCGCACTCGATGCCGACGACCAGGGGGAGGCCGCGGTCGGCGATGGCTTGGAGGAAGCGGATGTGGCCGACGTGCAGGACGTCGAAGACCCCGGTGACGACGGCGGGGCGCTCCGGCCCCTCCGGCCGCTCGAACCAGCGTGTGCTCAGCGCAGTACCCGTGCCCGTGTCCGCCATCCAGTCACCCGATCCTCACAGGGGTGCCCGTGTCCGGTCTCGTCGGCGACCCCGCCCGCAAGGTCAACGTACCCGGTCGGGCCGGGTATTCCGCCTCCGGGCCCGAACGGTGTTCGGCCCTGTGGGGGAGCTCACCCGGGCCGGTCCGCGGGGGCCGCGCACGACGGCGGGGGCCGGTGCTCGCGCACCGGCCCCCGCAGTGTGAAGAGCGGGCGACGAGAATCGAACTCGCATGACCAGCTTGGAAGGCTGGGGTTCTACCATTGAACTACGCCCGCGTGGCGCCGGAGCCTTCGAGTTTCCTCTAGACTCGTTGAGCCGACGGGGACAAGACTACAGTCTCCGCAGCGTTGGTCGCACACCCCTTTCCCGGGTCCGTGCGGGCGGCGTGTTCGGTCCGTGCCGGGAACCCGGAGCCGAACACGGTGTTCGGGGAGCAGGCGCACGGGGTGTGGCGCAGCTTGGTTAGCGCGCATGCTTTGGGAGCATGAGGCCGCGGGTTCGAATCCCGCCACCCCGACGAAACCGGCCACGGCGGCGGCTCCGGCCGTGCGCGGTGGCCCCCTGCGCATCTGCCCTAGACTTGGTGCGATCAGCAGGAAACTGTAAGTCCCAGCCCGTCGCAGGGCACCCCGTCGCCGGAGATCGTCAGATCGGGCGGGGGTGCACGCGTGCATTCGCCGTTGTGTGGTGCGCCTGCGGGCCGACGCGGACACCAGCCGGCAAACCTAGGAGTACCGCCCCGTGAAGACCGTTGTCGAGGAGCTGAGCCCGACCCGGGTCAAGCTGACCATCGAGGTGCCCTTCGAGGAGCTCGATCACGCTTTCGACGTGACCTACAAGTCGCTCGCGAAGCAGGTTCGGATCAAGGGCTTCCGCCCGGGCAAGGCGCCGGCGCGACTGATCGACCGTTACGTCGGTCGCGGCGCTGTGATCAGCGAAGCGGTCAACCACGCCGTTCCCGAGCTCTACAACGAGGCCATCCAGAAGGAGGAGATCTTCGCGCTCGGCCAGCCCGACGTGGAGGTCACCAAGCTGGAGGACAACGACGAGCTCGCCTTCACGGCCGAGGTCGACGTCCGCCCCAAGTTCGAGGTCGCCGACTACAAGGGGATCGAGGTGACCGTCGACAGCGCCGAGGTCACCGAGGAGCAGATCGACGAGCAGCTCGGCTTCCTGCGCGAGCGCTTCTCGACCCTGGTCGGCGCCGAGCGCCCGGTCGAGGACGGGGACCACGTCTCCATCGACCTGTCCGCCGCCATCGACGGTGAGAAGCTCGAGGACGTCGCCGTGAGCGGCTACTCCTACGAGGTCGGCACCAACACCATGCTGGAGGGCCTCGACGAGACCCTGCGCGGCATGGAGGCCGGTGCCGAGGCCACCTTCACCACGACCCTGGTGGGCGGCGAGCACGAGGGCAAGGAGGCGGACGTCACCGTCACCGTGCACAGCGTCAAGGTGAAGGAGCTGCCCGAGCTGGACGACGAGTTCGCCCAGCTGGCCAGCGAGTTCGACACCATCGACGAGCTGCGCGGGGACGTGCGCAAGCGCATGACCGAGGTGCGCCGCCTCCAGCAGCTGTCCTCCGCCCGTGACAAGGCCCTGGAGAAGCTGATCGAGTCGATCGAGCTGCCGCTGCCCGACGCGGTCGTCGATGAGGAGATCCAGCGCCGCCGCGAGAGCCTGGAGCAGCAGCTCGCGCAGAGCGGCCTCACCAAGGAGGCCTACCTCGAGTCGCAGGAGAAGACCGAGGAGGAGTTCGAGGAGGAGCTGACCACCGGCGCCCGCTCCGCGGTCAAGGCCGGGTTCATCCTCGACCAGCTGGCCATCCAGGAGGACCTGAGCGCCGACCAGGGCGAGCTCAGCCAGTACGTGTTCGAGCAGGCCCAGCGCATGGGCGTCAGCCCGGACCAGCTGGCCCAGCACCTGGTGCAGTCCAACCAGATCCGCGTCGCCTTCACCGAGGTCGTCCGCGGCAAGGCCATGGACCTGGTGCTGTCCTCCGCGAAGGTCACCGACGAGGACGGCAACGTCATCGAGCAGGAGACCGCCGAGGAGAAGTCGGCCAAGGCCGCCGCCGAGGCCGCCGCCGCGGCCGAGGGCCTGGAGGTCCTGGAGGACGCCGAGGAGGCCCCCGTGGCCGAGGCGACCGAGGAGGCCAAGGCCGACGAGGACGAGGGCACCGAGGCCAAGGCCGACGAGGCCAAGTAGCCCCGGCCGCCGCGCCGAGCGCTCGCGGGCCCCGCACGACCCTCCCGGGTCGGGCGGGGCCCGCCGCTTTCCCCGGGCCGCGCCGACATGGCTTCGAGGGGGTGCGGGCGGTGCGGTGCGGCACCGGAGCGCCCGTTATTCCCGCTCCCGACCGCGTTCTTGTTCGCCTTCGGGAGAACAGGGCCTGCCGGGCTTGCGTCACCCTGCGCTCAAAGCGAACAGGCACGGTATCCGTGCAACCCCGGTGTCGGTCGGCGTTAGTGTCGCTGTATCGCAACCGTTTCGATTCCGGAGCAGGTGACGAGAGTGCCGCCGATCTTTGATGAGTCCTCGCGATTCGACGCTCGTACGTCGGAGCCGCAGTTTTCCCCTTTTCTTGAGCAGACGCCTCAGCGCCTGTTGCGCCAGCGAATCGTTTTCCTCGGCCAGCAGGTCGACGACGAGATCGCCAACCGCCTGGTGGGCGAGCTCCTGCTGCTGTCCGCGGAGGACCGCCAGCGGGACATCACCCTGTACATCAACTCGCCCGGCGGTTCCGTGACCGCGGGCATGGCGATCTACGACGTGATGCAGTACATCCCCAACGACGTCCGCACCGTGGGCATCGGCATGGCCGCCTCGATGGGCCAGATGCTCCTGTGCGCCGGTGCCCCCGGCAAGCGCTACGCGCTGCCGCACACCCGGGTCATGATGCACCAGCCGTCCGGCGGCATCGGGGGCACCGCCTCCGACATCCGCATCCTCGCGGACCAGCTGCTGTACGTGAAGAAGATGTTCATCGAGAAGATCTCCGAGCACACCGGTCAGACGGTCGAGCAGATCGAGAAGGACGCCGACCGCGACCGCTGGTTCACCGCGCAGGAGGCCAAGGACTACGGCTTCATCGACGAGGTCCTGGAGGGCACGCTCGACGTGGCCCAGGATCGCGGCTAGCGATCGGTCGGTGATCGGAACCGTCGGGTCCCGGAGCACCCGGGACCGGCACGGTGACCCCGCCCGACCCGGCGGTGCCGGGATCGGCGTAGTGCGTGGAAGCGTGGAAGGCGTGAAATGACCGAGTTCAATCCCTTTATCGGCGGCACGGCCCCGATGTCTCCCCAGGGCCGCTACGTCCTGCCGTCCTACGTGGAGCGGACGTCCTACGGCGTCAAGGAGATGAATCCGTACAACAAGCTCTTCGAGGAGCGGATCATCTTCGTCGGCGTGCAGATCGACGACACGTCGGCCAACGACCTGATGGCGCAGCTCATCACGCTGGAGCAGCTCGATTCCGAGCGCGACATCCAGATGTACATCAACTCGCCCGGCGGGTCGTTCACCTCGCTCATGGCGATCTACGACACCATGCAGTTCGTCCGCCCGGACATCCAGACGGTGTGCATCGGCCAGGCCGCCTCCGCCGCGGCGATCCTGCTGGCCGGCGGGACCAAGGGCAAGCGGGGCGCGCTGCCCAACGCCCGCATCCTGATCCACCAGCCCGCCACCGAGGGCATGCACGGCCAGGCCAGCGACATCGAGATCCAGGCCAACGAGATCACCCGGATCCGCACCCAGCTGGAGACCACCCTGGCGCGGCACACGGGCCGCACGCCCGAGCAGGTGTCCAAGGACATCGAGCGCGACAAGATCCTCACGGCCGAGGAGGCCAAGGATTACGGCATCATCGACTTCGTGCTCCCTTACCGCAAGGCCTCCCTGAACAAGTAGACCCTGCGGGCACAGGTCGAGAAGGCGTCGACCGGACCGGCCGCCAACCCGCCCGGAAGGGCCCGGTGGTGAAGCCGGTCCGGTTTTTCGCTTAGTCTGGCGAAAGAGCGACACACGGATCGCCCGTCCGTGAACGGACGGGTGCGGGGTATCGGACCCCGCACCGCCGCGGTACGCGGCATCGGCGGCCTTAGTTTCGAGGAGTGGCTGGGTGGCACGCATCGGCGACGGCGGGGACCTGCTGAAGTGCTCGTTCTGCGGCAAGAGCCAGAAGCAGGTGAAGAAGCTCATCGCCGGCCCCGGCGTCTACATCTGCGATGAGTGCATCGACCTCTGCAACGAGATCATCGAGGAGGAGCTCGCCGACTCCACCGAGCTCTCCTGGGATGCGTTGCCCAAGCCGCGGGAGATCTACGAGTTCCTGGATTCGTATGTGATCGGGCAGGAGCAGGCGAAGAAGGCGTTGTCGGTGGCGGTCTACAACCACTACAAGCGGGTGCGCTCGGAGGGGGAGCGTCCGGGTGGTGAGGATGTGGAGATCGCGAAGTCGAACATCCTGCTGTTGGGTCCGACGGGGTCGGGCAAGACGTTGTTGGCGCAGACGCTGGCGCGGATTTTGAACGTGCCGTTCGCGATCGCCGATGCGACGGCGCTGACGGAGGCGGGGTATGTCGGTGAGGATGTGGAGAACATCCTGTTGAAGTTGATCCAGGCGGCCGATTACGACGTGAAGAAGGCCGAGACGGGGATCATCTACATCGACGAGGTGGACAAGGTCGCTCGTAAGAGTGAGAATCCGTCGATCACGCGGGATGTGTCGGGGGAGGGTGTGCAGCAGGCGTTGTTGAAGATCTTGGAGGGGACGACGGCGAGTGTGCCTCCGCAGGGTGGGCGGAAGCATCCTCATCAGGAGTTCATTCAGATCGATACGACGAATGTGCTGTTCATCTGTGGTGGGGCGTTTGCGGGGTTGGACAAGATCATCGAGTCGCGTACGGGGCGGCAGGGGATGGGGTTCAACGCGGTGTTGCGGTCGAAGGAGGAGTTGGCGGGGGGCGGTTTCGGTGAGGTGATGCCGGAGGACCTGTTGAAGTTCGGGATGATTCCGGAGTTCATCGGGCGGTTGCCGGTGATCACGAGTGTGCATGATCTGGATCGGGGGCGTTGATCCGGATTCTGACGGAGCCGCGTAATGCGTTGGTGAAGCAGTATCAGCGGTTGTTCGAGTTGGACGGTGTGGGGTTGGAGTTCACGCCGGACGCGTTGGAGGCGATCGCGGAGCAGGGGATCATTCGGGGGACGGGTGCGCGTGGGTTGCGGGCGATCATCGAGGAGGTGTTGTTGTCGGTGATGTACGAGGTGCCGTCTCGTGAGGATGTGGGTCGGGTGATCATTTCGCGGGAGACGGTGATCGACAACGTGAATCCGACGATCGTGCCGCGGGCGCAGATCGAGCCCGAGCACCGCGAGAAGTCCGCCTGAGCCTTCCGCCGCCGCACATGAGAGGACGGCGCCCTCCCGACGGAGGGCGCCGTCCTCTCTTTCCGTTCCGGGGCCGGTCCCGGGGCGTGATCGATGGGTGCTTTCGCGTGGCTCGGCGCCTGCACCGGGTGCCGGGAGCGGGCACCGGGCGGTTTCCCGCAAGGCGCCCGGCG
Source organism: Nocardiopsis sp. MT53 (assembly GCF_019598965.1). NCBI lineage: Bacteria > Bacillati > Actinomycetota > Actinomycetes > Streptosporangiales > Nocardiopsidaceae > Nocardiopsis > Nocardiopsis sp. MT53. The sequence continues at coordinate 3,895,029 of NZ_CP080599.1, forward strand.
AGACCGGCCCGGGGAGGCCGTCCGAGCACAGACGGCGCGGCGGGAGGAAGCCTCGCGGCCGCGACCCGGAACGATCCGCCGAACGCGCCCTAGTCCTCGTTCTCGAGGACGGCCTCCATGCGCTCGATCTCGGTGTTCTGCTCGGCGATGAGGTCGTTGGCCATCCTCATCACCGTCTGGTCCTTGCCGTTCTCCAGGACCTCCTCGGCCATGGTCACCGCGCCGCGGTGGTGGGCCGTCATCAGCTCCACGAACAGCCGGTCGAACTCGTCGCCGTCGGCGGCCTCCAGCCGGCCCATGTCCTCCTCGGAGACCATGCCCGGCATGTCCTCGTGGTCCACCTGGAGGTCGCAGGCGGGGACCTCGCCCTCGCCGTGGTGGTCGCCGTCCCCCTCCAGCCCGCAGAAGTTCTGGTGGGCGGGGTTCTCCCGGGCCGGGCCGAAGACATTCGTCTCCAGCCAGCTCTCCATGGCGGTGATCTCCGGGCCCTGGGCGGCGCTGATCCGCTCGGCGATGCCGCCGATGCCCTCGCGCCGGTGGCGCTCGGGGGCCAGGTCGGTCATCTCCAGGGCCTGGGCGTGGTGCTCGATCATCTTCACCAGGTAGACGACGTCGGCCTCGTTGTGGCCCTGCTCCTCGGCCAGGGCGGCGATCTGGTCGGCCGTGGCCGGGGAGGACGACTCGCCGGGAGCGCCGGGGGCGATGACGTTCGCCGACTCCTGCGGCTGCTCGTCCTCCCCGGTGCAGGCCGAGGTTCCCAGGAGTACGAGGGCGGTTCCTGCCGCGAGTACCAGGCGACGCACGGGGTGTCCTCCAAGAACGGGGGTGTGGGGCGGGCCCGGGGGCTGTGCGCCGCCTCCGGCGCGGCGGGCCGGTCGGAGGAGAACGCTCTGCTGGGCTTTCTACTCACTGCCCGGGTGTTTTGTCCACCCTTGGGGGCGTGTCTCCATCGTTTTGTTCGCTCCGCGTGTCCCGGCCGTCCCGTATGTCAGACCTGGTGCCTGTGTACCCATGGCGGCGTTTCTGCTGGTCCGTTGGCCATCGGGAGAGTAAAACACAAAGTAGGCGATTTGTTGCTCTTTGTGTCGGAGGTGGGCCGTGGGCGGGGAGACGGGGCGAGGGGAGGGGCCGGCCCGCGCGCTCCTGCGCTGGGGCGGCGCCAGCGCGGCCGCGGTCCTGCTGGCCGCCGCGACCGCGGTCCCCGGGGCGGCGGTCGCGGAGCAGGACGTCTCCGCCGAGGGCGTGGTCCGGGTGGGCGGCCTGCCCCGGCCCGCGCCGCTGGACCGGGAGGGCGCCTTCAACTCCGACCTGGCGTTCACCGGCGACCACGCCATCGGCGGCAACTACGACGGCTTCGTCGTCTACGACATCTCCGACCCGACCCGGCCCCGGGTGGTGTCCACGGTCCTGTGCCCGGGCGGCCAGGGCGACGTGTCGGTCAGCGGCGACCTGCTGTACTTCTCCGTCGACTACCCCCGCGCCGGCGACGAGTGCGGCGCTGCGGCGGCACCGGCCACCGAGGCCGGCGCGTTCGAGGGCATCCGGATCTTCGACATCTCCGACAAGGAGAACCCGCGGTACGTGGCGGCGGTGCGCACCGACTGCGGCTCGCACACCAACACCCTCGTTCCGGGCGAGGACGGCGAGAGCGACCTCGTCTACGTGTCGTCCTACTCGCCCTCGCCGGACTTCCCCGACTGCCGGCCGCCGCACGACAAGATCTCGATCATCGAGGTGCCGCACGACGACCCGGCCTCGGCCGCGATCGTCAACGAGCCGGTGCTGTTCCCCGACGGCGGGGCCGAGTCCACCACCGGCTGCCACGACATCACGGCCTACCCCGAGCGCGGCATCGCGGCCGCCGCCTGCCTGGGCGACGGGCTGCTGCTCGACATCTCCGACCCGGTGGAGCCGCGGGTGCTCGACCGGGTGCGGGACCCGAATTTCGCCTTCTGGCATTCGGCGACGTTCACCGACGACGCCCGGTACGTCCTGTTCACCGACGAGCTGGGCGGGGGGAGCGCCGCCGTCTGCACCGAGGAGACCGGATCCGAACGCGGGGCGAACGCGGTCTATTCACTCAGCGGTTCCGGGGACCAATGGGAACTCGATTTCAGGAGCTACTACAAACTGCCGCGCCATCAGACCGAAACCGAGAACTGTGTGGCGCACAATGGCTCGCTGATCCCTGTCGCGGGGCGGGACTACTTCGTCCAGTCGTGGTACCAGGGCGGGGTCTCCGTCATCGACCTGACCGACCCCGAGAGTCCGGAGGAGATCGGCCACTTCGACCGGGGGCCCTGGGATCCCGGGGCCCTGCGCACCGCGGGTTCCTGGTCGGCGTACTACTACAACGGGCACGTCTACTCGTCCGACATCCGGAACGGGCTCGACGTCCTCCGGCTCACCGACCCGCGCCTGGAGCAGGCACAGGGCGTGGTCATGGAGGAGTTCAACCCCCAGTCGCAAACGTCCTTTTCCGGACATGGACAACATCCGTAACAACGGTCGCCACCTGGGAGAACATGGAAGCGCATAGGAGGGCGCTGGGAACCGCCGACCCGCGCGGCGCACCACCGACCCCCGAGGGAACCTAGGCACCGTGCGTAGCCGGATGGGGTCGTGTGGACAGTGTGTTAACTGGTGTGTTTCTTTTGTTCCCCCCTATACAGATAGATGTTGAAGTGTGTACTTTCTTCCTGTTCAGCGCCAGACCCGAACAGGAGCCCCCATGGCGTCCTCCCCCATGCCAACCCCTCCGCCGCGTTCGTGGAGATCCACGCTGAAGAGGGGAGCGGTCGCCCTCACCGGTGCCACCGCCCTCGTCGCGTCCCTCCTCGCCCCCTCCGCCGCCTCCGCCGACCCGGCCTTCACCAGTGACGCGGACACCAGCGCCAACGTCACGCACATCGCCAACGTCCCCAAGACCGAGGTGATGAGCGACTTCAACTCCGACCTGGCGTTCACCGGCGACTACGCCATCGGCGGCAACTACAACGGGTTCGTCATCTACGACATCTCCACCCCGGAGAGCCCGACGGTCGTCTCCGAGGTCCTGTGCCCGGGCGGCCAGGGCGACGTGTCGGTCAGCGGCGACCTGCTGTACTTCTCCGTCGACTACGCCCGCGCCAGCGACGAGTGCGGCGCCCCCTCGGTGCCGACCAGCGACCCGAACGGGTTCGAGGGCATCCGGATCTTCGACATCTCCGACAAGGAGAACCCGGAGTACGTGGCGGCGGTGCGCACCGACTGCGGCTCGCACACCAACACCCTCGTCCCGGGCAAGGACGGCGAGCACGAGTACATCTACGTCTCCTCGTACTCCCCGTCGGCGAACTTCCCCAACTGCCAGCCGCCGCACGACAAGATCTCGATCATCGAGGTCCCCATCGACGACCCGGCCTCCGCGCAGGTCATCGACGCGCCCGTCCTCTTCCCCGAGGGCGGCTACCGCAACACCAGCGGCTGCCACGACATCACCGTCTACCCGAAGCACGACATCGCCGCGGGCGCCTGCATGGGCGACGGCATCCTGATGGACATCTCCGACCCGGCCGCCCCGGTCGTCACCGACGTCGTCCAGGACACCAACTTCGCGTTCTGGCACTCGGCGACGTTCACCAACGACGGCGCCACCGTGATGTTCACCGACGAGCTCGGCGGCGGTGGCGGCGCGACCTGCCTGGAGAGCATCGGCTCCGAGCGCGGCGCCAACGCCATCTACACCATCGACGGCTTCAAGAAGGGCGAGCCCGAGCTGTCCTTCGAGGGGTACTTCAAGATCCCGCGCATGCAGGGCAGCACCGAGAACTGCGTGGCGCACAACGGCTCGCTCATCCCGGTCCCGGGCCGCGACTTCTTCGTCCAGTCCTGGTACCAGGGCGGCGTCTCCGTCATCGACTTCAACGACCCGTCCGACCCGCAGGAGATCGGCTACTTCGACCGGGGCCCGATCGATGACAGCCGCCTCGTGCTCGGCGGCTCCTGGTCGGCCTACTACTACAACGGCTACGTCTACTCCTCGGACATCACCCGGGGCCTGGACGTCATCAAGCTGGAGGACCCGCGCTTCCGTGTGGCCGAGCAGGTCCACATGAGCGAGTTCAACCCGCAGTCGCAGCCGGAGTACCGCCCGGGAAGGGGCAACGGCCGCTGACCGCCCCCGAAGACGCCCCCGGCCCTCCGGGGCAGGGGCGGGTGACGTGAGAGGGGCCGCGGCCGTGCACGCCGCGGCCCCTTCACGTACCCCTCGAACACCCCCTAGTGCACAGGAGTCCCGATGCCTGCACCCCGCAACAGGAGAGGCCTGAGCCGTTCCGTCGCCCTGGCGGCGACGGCCGCGGCCTCTCTGCTCGTGGGCCTGCTCGGCCCGGCGACCGCGTACGCGGACACGCCCCCGGCCGACTCGATCCACAGTGCCAACATCGAGCACGTGGCCTACGTGCCCAAGCCCTCCACCGTCCGCAACGTCAACTCCGACCTGGCGTTCACCGGCGACTACGCCATCGGCGGCAACTACGACGGCTTCGTCATCTACGACATCTCCGACCCCGAGAACACCAGGGTCCTGACCGAGGTGCTGTGCCCGGGCGGGCAGGGCGACGTGTCGGTCAGCGGCGACCTGCTGTACTTCTCCGTCGACTACGCCCGCGCGAGTGACGAGTGCGGTGCCCCGGCCGTGCCGACCAGCGACCCGAACGGGTTCGAGGGCATCCGGATCTTCGACATCTCCGACAAGGAGAACCCGGAGTACGTGGCGGCGGTGCGCACCGACTGCGGCTCGCACACCAACACCCTGGTCCCGAGCAAGGACGGCGAGAGCGACCTCATCTACGTGTCGTCCTACTCGCCCTCGTCCAACTTCCCCAACTGCCGGCCGCCGCACGACAAGATCTCGATCATCGAGGTGCCGCACGACGACCCGGCCTCGGCCGCGATCGTCAACGAGCCGGTCCTGTTCCCCGACGGCGGCAACCACGACCAGGACGGCCTGCTGCTGCCCACCCAGGGCTGCCACGACATCACCGTCTACGCCGAGAAGGACATCGCCGCGGGCGCCTGCATGGGCGACGGCATCCTGATGGACATCTCCGACCCCGTGAACCCGGTGGTCACCGAGGTCGTCCAGGACCCGAACTTCGCGTTCTGGCACTCGGCGACGTTCACCAACGACGCCCGGAACGTGGTGTTCACCGACGAGCTGGGCGGCGGCGGGGCCCCGACCTGCACCGAGGAGATCGGCGGCCAGCGCGGCGCCAACGCCATCTACTCCATCAACGGCACCGACGCGGCGCCGGAGATGGACTTCGCCAGCTACTACAAGATCGACCGGCACCAGGGCGACCAGGTCTGCGTCGCGCACAACGGCTCGCTCATCCCGGTCCCGGGCCAGGACTTCTTCGTCCAGTCCTGGTACCAGGGCGGCGTGTCCATCATGGACTTCAACAACCCGAGGAAGCCGAAGGAGATCGCCTTCTTCGACGTGGACTCCCGGGTCGAGGAGGGTGTCCTGGACAACGACACCTGGTCGACGTACTACTACAACGGCTACATCTACTCCAACGACATCACCCGGGGCCTCGACGTCCTGAAGGTGACCGATCCGCGCCTGCGGGCGGCCGAGCGCATCACGTTCGACGAGCTCAACCCGCAGAACCAGGAGAGCTACCGGCCCGGCCGCTAGGCCGTGACCGGTCCACTCCGTGAAGGCGGGGGCGGCGCCCGGGGCGCCGCCCCCGCCCCCTCTCCCGGACCGGTCAGCCGAAGAGGCGGTCGGTCGGCACGTCCAGGACCTCGGTCATCCGGCCGGTGAAGTAGACCGTGCCCAGCGCCAGTACCCGGTCGCCCAGGGCGGCCACCCGTGCGGGGGAGAGGTCGGCGGCGTCCACCCGGCCCCAGTGCGCGGGCGGGGCGTACTCGAACCGCAGGTGCGCCTCGGGCAGGCGCACCATGGTGACCGGCAGGTCGCCCAGCACCGCCACGGCGCCGGAGACGTCCTTGTGGTCGGGCAGGCACAGCAGCACGTGGTCCACCCCGCCCCAGGCGGCGCGCGCGTGGGCCAGCGCCGCGGCCACCCCCACCCGGTCGATCGCCGAGTCCACGATGGCCTCCGCCCCGGGCGTGCCCGGAACCGGGTGCCGCGACAGCCGGGCGGGCAGCCGCAGGGTGCGCAGCACCGCGTGCAGCCGGGCCGGGTCCAGCGGGCCCCGGCCCAGGTGCTCCAGCATCCGGGCGGCGGCGGCCGTGCCCAGCACGCCCGAGGCCGCCGACAGCCCCGGCGGGCGCAGGTCCGCGGGCGGTTCCGTCCCGGGCGCCTCCGGATCGGCGACCTCGGCCCGTACCCGGCCCCCGGTCGCCTCCTCCAGGGCGGCGTCCACGGCCGCGGCCACCTCCGGGGTCTGCGGCAGCCGGACCAGGCGCCGGGTGCGCCCGCCGGCCACGCGCGCCTTCTCCCGGGCGATCTCGGTCACGGTGTCCCCAAGGATCCCCACGTGTTCGGCGAAGACCGCGCCGAGGGCGACCACCTCGGGGCCGATCAGCCGCAGCTCGTCGCGGTGGCCGCCCATCCCGGCCTCCAGCACGCACACGTCGGCGCCGACGTCGCGGGCGTGCAGCAGGGCCGCGACGAGGAACACCCCGCTCGGCGCCAGGTACCCGCCGGACTCCGCGGGGCCGGGCAGGCCGCGCCGTGCCCGGTCGATCCGCGCGCCCAGGGAGTCCAGCACCCCGTCGGAGACCGAGGCCCCGTCCACCCGCACCCGCTCCCGGTAGGAGCGGAAGCTGGGCCCGGTGGCCAGCACGGTCCGCAGCCCCGCCGAGGACAGGGCGGCCGCCGCCGTGGTGGCCGTGGTGCCCTTGCCCTTGGAGCCGACCACCCCCAGCACCGGGGGCCGGGCGCCGTCCAGGTCCAGCGCGCGCATCAGCTCCCGGGCGCGCTCCAGGCTGCGGGTCGAGCCGGCGGCGCGGCCGGCCCACTCGGAGAAGAAAGGGTCAAGGTCGGGCATGCCCCCAGTATGCTCCCGGCCATATCGGGGTCCGGACCCCGTACCCGGAGGTCACGCCCCGGCCGGGCCGCGTACACTGACGCGGTGTGTACACCCCGACTCCGACCTCTCAGCAGCCGTGAGTGAGGACCGCGCCGACGCGCGCTACGCCGAAGTGACGGCGCAGATCCTCGCCCGGGCGCCCGAGACCGACATCGACCCCCGCTTGGACCGCGTCCGCACCCTGCTGGACCTCTTGGGCGATCCACAGCGGAACTTCCGGGTCATCCACGTCACGGGTACCAACGGCAAGACCTCCACCGCCCGCATGATCGACGCGCTCATGCGCGCCCGGGGGCTGCGCACGGGCCGCTACACCAGCCCGCACCTGCGCACCGTCCGGGAACGCATCGTCGTCGACGGGGAGCCCGTCTCCCAGGAGCGGTTCGTCGAGACCTTCGACGACATCCGCCCCTACATCGAGATGGCCGACGAGATGAACGACGCTCCCCTGTCGTTCTTCGAGATCCTGACGGTGATGGCCTACGCGGTCTTCGCCGACACCCCGGTCGACGTGGCCGTCGTCGAGGTGGGCATGGGAGGCCGCTGGGACGCCACCAACGTGGTGGACGGCGACGTCGCGGTGATCACACCCATCGGTATCGACCACACCGACTACCTGCCCGACACCGTCGAGGGCATCGCCGAGGAGAAGGCGGGCATCATCAAGCCCGACTCCGTCGCGGTGATCGCCCAGCAGCCGGTGGCCGCGGCCGAGGTCCTGCTGCGCAACGCGTCCGAGGTCGGCGCCCGGGTGACCCGCGAGGGCATGGAGTTCGGGGTGCTGGGCCGCGAGGTCGCGGTGGGCGGTCAGCAGATCGCCGTCAAGGGGCTCACCGCGAGCTACGAGAACCTCTTCCTGCCGATGTTCGGCGCCCACCAGGCGTCGAACGCCGCCGTGGCCGTGGCCGCGGTCGAGGCGTTCGCCGCCGCGGGCGAGGACGCGGCCGGCCTGGACCCCGGCATCGTCGCCGAGGCCCTCGCCGGGGTCGATTCCCCCGGGCGTCTGGAGGTGGTGCGCACCAGCCCCACCGTCATCGCGGACGCCGCCCACAACCCGGCCGGAATGATCGCGACGGCCGCGGCCGTGGAGGAGTCCTTCGGCTTCTCCCGCCTGGTGGGCGTGGTCGCGATCATGGCCGACAAGGACGTCGAAGGGATCCTGGATCCCCTGGAACCGTTGCTCGACGAGATCGTCGTCACCCGCAACTCCTCACCCCGCTCCCTCGACCCGGAGTCCCTGGCCGCCATCGCGGTGGGCATCTTCGGCGAGGACCGCGTCCACCTGGCGCCCCGACTCGACGACGCGATCGACCTGGCAGTGGGCCGGGCCGAGGACGACGGCGAGTTCGGCGGCTCCGGGGTGCTCGTCACCGGCTCGGTGGTCACCGCGGGCGACGCGGTCCACCTGCTGCGGGGCGCGGGGGAGTAGCGGGCCGACGCGCTCTCATTACGAAGGGAATTCCCACCGTGCGTGTCGTCTGCGCCGTCGTTCTGGCCTTCGAGGTCATCGTCATCGGCCTCTTCATCCCGGTCGCCGTGACCCTGGCGGGCATGGACCCCGCCTTCGCCGGAGGGCTGTGGGGCACCATGGCCGTCGCGGCCCTGGTGCTCGCCGGGCTCCAGAAGCACCGCTGGGCCCACTACGCGTCCTGGGCGCTCCAGGCCGTGTTCCTGTTCACCTCGTTCATGCTCCCGGGGGGCATGCTGGTCGCCGTGGTCTTCGTGTCCCTGTGGGTGACCGGTGTCGTCCTGGGCCGCCGGACCGACGAGATGAAGGCCGCCCATCAGGCGCGGGCCGAGGCCGAGGCCGCCCGGGAGGCCGAGACCGCCGTCGGTGCCTCGTCGGAGTCCCGAACGCGATAGTGTGACGCACGTTTCCGCGTGCACAGACGCCGTGGGCGTCGTGCCCTCGCGCCACGCGGAGTCCAGTGAGGAGCTGAATCGCACGTGGAACGCACTCTCGTTCTCATCAAGCCGGACGGCGTCCGCCGCAGCATCGTCGGCGAGGTCATCTCGCGCATCGAGCGCAAGGGCCTGAGGATCGTCGCGATGGAGCTGCGCACGCTCGACGCCGAGACTGCCAAGACCCACTACGAGGAGCACGCCGAGCGTCCGTTCTTCGGCTCCCTGGTGGAGTTCATCACCGGCGGCCCGCTGGTGGCGCTGGTGGTCGAGGGCGAGCGCGCCGTCGAGGCGTTCCGCGCCCTGGCCGGCGCGACCGACCCGGTCACCGCCTCCCCGGGCACCATCCGCGGCGACTTCGCCCTGGAGGTGCAGCAGAACATCGTGCACGGCTCGGACTCCACCTACTCCGCCGAGCGCGAGATCAAGCTGTTCTTCCCCGACCTGGGCTGATCCCGGTCGCCGGAACCGAGGCCGAAGGGCCGCCCCCGCCGGGGGCGGCCCTTCGCGCCGTTCGGGGGGCGATTGCGCCGAACCCCCCGCACGCCGGGGGCCGCGCGGCTACGCTGTGCTTCCCGGAGCCCCCGCCCGGCCCGGGCCCTCCCGCACCCGGGGACACTCCCGGAGCCCCGGGCCCGTCTCCCGCCGTCCCCCGCGGCCGACGGCGCCGACGGCGCCGCACTTCCGTCCGCGCGCCGCGGACGCGGAGAAGACAACGATTCGGTGTGTTTGCGTAACCAACTAAGTGCCGACCGTTACGATACGGGGGACTGAATACCTATCGTGCCGGAACGACTACGTATGGTCGCCCCGTGCAACCACGTCCGACACGGCGCCTCTGAGGACGTTACATGCCGAACAACCTTGCTTTTCTCGGCCGGGACATGGCCGTCGACCTGGGGACCGCCAACACGCTCGTGTACGTGCGTGGCCGCGGCATCGTCCTGAACGAACCCTCGGTCGTCGCCCTCAACACCTCGACCGGCAAGATCGTCGCCGTGGGCATCGAGGCCAAGCAGATGATCGGCCGCACCCCGACCAACATCACCGCCATCCGCCCGCTCAAGGACGGCGTCATCGCCGACTTCGAGATCACCGAGCGGATGCTGCGCTACTTCATCCAGAAGATCCACCGCCGCCGCCACTTCGCCAAGCCCCGCATCATCGTCGCGGTCCCCAGCGGTATCACCTCCGTGGAGCACCGCGCGGTCAAGGAGGCCGGGTACCAGGCGGGCGCGCGCCGGGTCTACATCATCGAGGAGCCCATGGCCGCCGCCATCGGCGCCGGGCTCCCCGTCCACGAACCGACCGGCAACATGGTCGTGGACATCGGCGGCGGCACCACCGAGGTCGCCGTCATCTCCATGGGCGGCATCGTCACCTCCCAGTCCATCCGGGTCGGCGGCGACGAGCTGGACCAGGCGATCATGACCTTCGTCAAGAAGGAGTACTCCCTGATGATCGGGGAGCGCACCGCCGAAGAGCTCAAGCTCGCCATCGGCTCGGCCTACCCGACCGGGGCCGAGGAACTGCACGCCGAGGTGCGCGGCCGCGACCTCATCAGCGGCCTGCCCAAGACCATCGTCATGTCCGAGTCCGACGTCCGCCAGGCCGTCGAGGAGCCCGTCACCGCCATCATCGACGCGGTCCGCACCAGCCTCGACAAGTGCCCGCCCGAGCTGTCCGGCGACATCATGGACCGCGGCATCGCCGTCACCGGGGGCGGGGCCCTGCTGCGGGGCCTGGACGAGCGCCTCCTGCACGAGACCGGGATGCCCATCCACGTGGCGGACAACGCCCTGGACTCGGTCGCCATCGGCTCCGGCACCTGTGTGGAGAACTACGAGCGCCTCCACCAGGTCCTCGTCCCCGAGCGGCGGCGCTGATGCTGCGCGACAGCCCGAGGTCCCGGCTCACCCTGACGGTGCTCGTCGTCCTGTCGGTGGTCCTGCTCGTCCTGGACGGCCGCGAGGGCCCGAACCCGGTCACCGCGGCGGCCCGCGCGGGCGGCGAACTGGTCTTCGCCCCCGCCGCCGCGGGCGTGGGGTACGTCGCCGCGCCGTTCGGCGGCCTCTACGACACCGTACGGCGCGCCCCCGGGGCCTCCGAACGCATCGCGGAACTCGAGGCGGCCAACGCCGACCTCAAGGAGGAGCTGCACGCCGCCCGCCTCGACGAGGACCGCGCCGAGCGCCTCGACGAGCTCCTGCACCTGTCCGGGATGGGCGGCTACGAGATCGTCCCGGCCCAGGCGGTCACCCGCACCACACCGCGCGGCTACGCCGACGTCGCCACCATCGACGCCGGGACCGAGTCCGGGATCGCCCCGGACATGACCGTGGTCAACGGCCAGGGGCTGGTCGGCCGGGTCATCGAGGCCGGCCCGCGCACCGCCACGGTGCTGCTCGCCACCGACGTCACCTCCGCGGTCGGCGCCCGCCTGGAGTCGACCCGCAAGATCGGCGTCGTCACCGGGGGCACCGTGCCCGGCGGGCCCGAGGCCGACCTCACCCTGGAGCTGTTCGACATGGAGGCGCCCGTGGAGGCCGGGGACCGGCTGGTCACCCTCGGCTCGCACGAGGGGGCGCCGTTCGTCCCCGGTGTGCCCATCGGCACCGTCGAGGAGGTGCAGGCCGCCCCCGGGGCGCTCAGCCGGCTCGCGGTGCTGACGCCCGCGGTCGACTTCGCCTCGCTGGACACGGTCGGCGTCGTCGTCGCCGGCCCGGCCGAGGACCCCAGGGACTCCGTGCTCCCGCCCAAGCCCGACGCACCCGAGAGGGAGAAGTAGCCATGAGGTCCGCCGTGACCCTGCTCTCGGTGGCCGCGGTCGTGCTCGTCCAGGCGGTGGTCGTCAACCGGCTGCCGTTCGGCGCGCTCTCCGACGGCGGCCCCGGCCCCGACCTGGCCGTGGCCGCCATCGTGGCCCTGGCCCTGACCACCGCCCCCGCCGCCGCCGCGGGCTGGGGGTTCGGCATCGGGCTGGCCCTGGACGTGCTGCCCCCGGCCGACCACGCGATCGGCCGCTACGCCCTGATCCTGTGCCTGGCCGGGTACCTGGTGTCGCTGGTCCACCGCAACACCGGGGCGCCCGGCGGGGTCGGCGCCCGCACCTCGCGCCTGTTCGCCCTGGGCGCCGTCCTGGCCACCTCGCTCGGCGTCGGCCTGGCCTACGCCGGGCTGGGCGTGCTCATGGGCGACCCGCGCACGGGCCTGTCCGACACCGTGGTCGCCGTCGGCGTCGGCGCGGCGCTCACCCTGGTGGTCGCCCCGCTGGTGACCCTGCCCCTGCTGTGGCTGCGCGAGTCCCTGTCGGACCACGAGTTCGCCACCGTCCAGGGGCCCATGTCCCCCCGGGGGTGGTGACCGTGCGACGACCTCCCGTGGACCCGGCCCTGGCCGGACCGCGCCTGGGGCGCACCGGCCTCGTGCTCGCGCAGATCCTCGTGGTCGCCCTGTTCGCCGTCCTGGGCGCGCGCCTGTGGTACCTCCAGATCCCGATGGCCGACCACTACCGGGACCTGGCCGTCGCCAACCACCACCAGCGGCTCGTCGTGCCCGCCACCCGCGGCCAGATCCTCGACGCCACCGGCCGCCCCATGGTCGCCAACCGCACCGAGCTCGTGGTCTCCGCCGACTACCACGAGCTCCTGGGCATGGACGACGGCGGCGAGAAGGTCCTGACCGACCTCTCCGAGGTGCTCGACGTCCCGGTGGAGCAGCTCCGGCAGCGCATGCGCCTGTGCGGGCCCGAGGTGGAACGGCCCTGCTGGCCCGGCTCGCCCTACCAGCCGGTCACCCTGGCCGAGGACATCGAGCCGTCCGTCGCGCTGCAGATCATGGAGAGCTCCGACGACTTCCCCGGCATCACCGCGCAGGCCCACGCCGTGCGCGAGTACCCCAACGGCGCCCGGGCCGGGCAGGTCCTGGGCTACCTCCAGCCCGTCACCCAGGAGGAGCTGGAGGCGCGCGAGGAGCTGCGCACCCAGTTCACCGGCATCGACCAGGTCGGCCGCGACGGCCTGGAGGCGGTCTACGACTCGCAGCTGCGCGGCATCGCGGGCGTGCGCACCCTGGGCGTGAACAACCACGGCGAGGTCATGGACGTCATCTCCGACCGTCCGCCCCAGGCGGGGATGCACATCGTCACCCACCTGGACATGGGCGTGCAGGAGATCGTGGAGGAGGCGCTGGCCGAGGGCATGCGGGGCGCCCGCCCCCGGTACAAGGCCGACTCCGGCGCCGCCATCGTCATGGACGTGCGCAACGGCGGCATCGTCGCGATGGCCAGCCTGCCCACCTACGACCCCGCGATCTGGCAGGGCGGCATCGACCAGGAGACCTTCGACGAGCTGCTCAGCACCGAGGCCGGCGAGCCGCTGCTGTCGCGCGCCGTCCAGGGCCAGTACCCGCCCGGCTCCACGTTCAAGGTGTCGTCGCTGTCGGCCGCGGTCGAGAACGGCTACTCGCTGCGCAGCACCTACGCCTGCCCCGGGTCGGTCAACATCGCCGGGCAGAACTACCAGAACTACGCGGGCGGCGGGCACGGCACCATCAGCCTGCACCAGGCCATCGTGGTCTCCTGCAACACGATCTTCTACAACTTCGGCTACCAGCTCTGGCTCAAGGACGGCGGCCTCGAACCCGAGGGCGAGCCCAAGGAGGCCATGGCGGAGATGGCCCGCGGGTACGGGTTCGGCGCCCCCACCGGCATCGACCTGCCCTACGAGACGAGCGGGCGCATCCCCGACCGCGAGTGGAAGCGCACCTTCTGGGAGGAGACCCGGGAGAACAACTGCCGCCGCGGGGAGGAGGGCTACCCCGAGGTGGCCGAGACCAACCCGTCCCATGCCGCCTACCTCAAGCTCCTGGCCTACGAGCAGTGCGTGGAGGGGTTCCAGTGGCGGGCCGGCGAGGCCGTCAACTTCGCGATCGGCCAGGGCGACGTGCTCGTCAGCCCGCTCCAGCTGGTCCGCGCCTACGCCGCCATCGCCAACGGCGGCACCGTGTACGAGCCCCGGGTGGCCCGGGCCCTGGTCTCGGCCGACGGCAGCGTCGTCGAGGAGATCGAGCCGGTCGTCGCCGGGAGGGTGCCGGTGAAGGACGAGACCATCCGCTACCTCCAGAACGCGCTGGAGGAGGTCCCCAAGACGGGTACCGGCGGCGGCGCCTTCGCGGGCTTCCCGCAGGACAAGGTGTCCATCGCGGGCAAGACCGGTAGCGCCGACGCCCAGAACCGGCAGGTGTCGTCCTGGTTCGTGTCCTACGCGCCCGCCGACGACCCGCAGTTCGCCGTGGTCGTGTTCGTCTCCCAGGGCGGTACCGGCGGCACCACCTCCGCGCCCATCGCCCGGAAGATCTACGAGGGCATCTACGGGTTCGGCGACTTCGACGAGCCCGCCCTGCCCGGCGGCGAGCCCCGCGCCGAGCTGCCCGAGGTCCGCTCCGACGGCTCCATCGACCCTCTGGACCGGTGACCCATGACCGTACACGTCCCGCGCAGGATCGACCTGGGCCGCACCGCGGTGACCGCCGCGGGCGCCGCCCGCAGGCTGGACTGGGTCCTGGTGCTGGCGGTGGCCGCGCTGTGCGCCATCGGCTGCCTGCTGGTGTGGTCGGCCACCCAGCCCGGCGACGGCGGGAACCCGCTGGACTCCACCGAGCACCTGCGCAGGCACCTGGCCCACCTGGCCGTGGGCTGGGCGGTGTGCCTGGCCGTGGCCGCCGTCGACTTCCGGACGGTCCGCGCGTACGCGCCCATCGTCTACGTGGTCACCGTCATCGCGCTGATCCTGGTGCTGACACCGCTGGGCGCCGTCATCAACGGCTCGCGCGGGTGGATCGTGGTGGGCGGCTTCCAGTTCCAGCCCAGTGAGCTGGCCAAGGCGGGCCTCATCCTGGTGCTGGCCACCCTGCTGGGGGAGCCCCGCGACGGCGAGACCCGGCCGATGACCAGGGACGTGCTGTTCTGCCTGCTGGCGCTCGCGGTACCGCTCTCCCTGGTCATGCTCCAGCCCGACCTGGGGACCACACTGGTACTGGGGGCCATCTTCCTGGGGATGCTGACACTGTCCGGGGCCCCGGTCTTCTGGGTGGCCGGGATGCTGCTGTCGGGAGTGGTGGCCGGCTTCTGCGTCTGGTGGTTCGACATGCTGGAGCCCTACCAGCTGGACCGCATCGCCACGCTCGTGGACCCGTCGGCGGACCCGCAGGGCGCCGGCTACAACTCCAACCAGGCGCTCATCGCCGTCGGATCGGGCGGGTTCGACGGGACCGGGCTGTTCCAGGGGGAGCAGACGCACGGCCGGTTCGTGCCCGAACAGCACACGGACTTCATCTTCACGGTCGCGGGGGAGGAGCTGGGGTTCGTCGGGGCCGGGCTGGTCATCGGCCTGTTCGCGGTGATCCTGTGGCGGATCCTGCGCATCGCCCTGGGCTGCGACCAGCCCTACCCGCGCCTGCTGTGCGTGGGGGTGGCGTCGTGGTTCGGGTTCCAGACCTTCATCAACATCGGCATGGGGCTGGGGATCGTCCCGGTGACCGGGCTCCCGCTGCCGTTCGTCTCCTACGGGGGCACGGCGCTGCTGGCCAACCTGCTGGCGCTGGGACTGGTGCTCGGGGTGAACTCCCGGGACCGGGGGTTCGAATAGGGCCTGTGGAGAACCCGGGACCGGGGGTCGCGGCGCCGGTAGCCTGAAAGGGCAGATCCGTCCCCGTCCGCCGATCGAAAGTCTCGAGGCCATGACCGTCGAAAGCCTCTTTCCGCGACTGGAGCCCCTGCTGGCCCGGGTGGGCAAGCCCATCCAGTACGTGGGCGGTGAGCTCAACTCCGTCGTCAAGGAGTGGGACGACACCCGGGTGCGCTGGGCGCTGATGTACCCCGACGCCTACGAGGTGGGGGTGCCCAACCAGGGCGTCCAGATCCTGTACGAGGTCCTCAACGAGCGCGAGGGGGTGCTGGCCGAGCGCGCGTACGCGGTCTGGCCGGACATGGAGGCCCTGCTGCGGGAGCACGGGGTCGAGCACTTCACCGTGGACTCCCACCGGCCGCTGGGCGCCTTCGACATCATCGGGGTCAGCTTCGCCAGCGAGATGGGCTACACCAACCTGCTCACGGCGCTGGACCTGGCCCGCATCCCGCTGCGCACGGAGGACCGGCGCGAGGGGCACCCCGTCGTGCTGGCCGGCGGGCACTCGGCGTTCAACCCCGAGCCCATGGCCGACTTCCTGGACGCGGTGGTGCTCGGCGACGGCGAGGAGATCAGCCTGGCCATCACCGAGATCGTCCGCGAGTTCAAGGACGAGGGGGAGCCGGGGGGACGCGACGGGCTGCTGCTGCGGCTGGCCGCCACCGGCGGGGTGTACGTGCCGCGCTTCTACGACGTGGACTACCACGAGGACGGGCGCATCGCCGCGTACACGCCCAACCGGCCGGGCGTGCCCGAGACGGTCCTCAAGCACACCGTCATGGACCTGGACCGGTGGCCCTACCCGAAGAAGCCGATCGTGCCCACCGCGGAGTCGGTGCACGAGCGCTACAGCGTGGAGATCTTCCGCGGCTGCACCCGCGGCTGCCGCTTCTGCCAGGCGGGGATGATCACCCGGCCGGTGCGCGAGCGCAACAAGGAGACCGTCACCTCCATGGTCCGCGAGGGGGTGAAGAACTCCGGCTTCCAGGAGGTGGGCCTGCTGTCGCTGTCCAGCGCCGACCACAGCCAGATCAAGGACATCGCCAAGGAGCTGGCCGACGGCTACGAGGGCACCAACACCGGGCTGTCGCTGCCCTCCACCCGGGTGGACGCCTTCAACATCGACCTGGCCAACGAGCTCACCCGCAACGGCCGCCGCTCGGGGCTGACCTTCGCCCCGGAGGGCGGCAGCGAGCGGATGCGCCGGGTCATCAACAAGATGGTCACCGAGGAGGACCTCATCCGCACGGTCACCGCCGCCTACGCGGCGGGGTGGCGGCAGGTCAAGCTGTACTTCATGTGCGGGCTGCCCACCGAGGAGGACGAGGACGTGCTGGCCATCGCGGACCTGGCCACCGAGGTCATCCGCACCGGCCGGGAGGTGACCGGGCGCCGGGACATCCGCTGCACGGTGTCGATCGGCGGGTTCGTGCCCAAGCCGCAGACCCCGTTCCAGTGGGCGGCCCAGACCCCGCACGAGGTGGTGGACGCCCGGCTGCGCAAGCTGCGCGACCGGCTGCGCTCGGACCGCGCCTACGGCAAGGCCATCGGGCTGCGCTACCACGAGGGGCGGCCGTCGATCATCGAGGGGCTGCTCTCCCGGGGCGACCGCCGGGTGGGCCGGGTCATCGAGGAGGTGTGGCGCTCGGGCGGCCGGTTCGACGGCTGGAGCGAGCACTTCTCCTACGACCGCTGGGCCAAGGCGGCCGAGGTCGGCCTGGCCGGGTACCCGGTGGACGTCGACTGGTACACCACCCGGGAGCGGGACGAGGACGAGGTGCTGCCCTGGGACCACCTGGACGCGGGACTGGACCGCTCCTGGCTGTGGCAGGACTGGCAGGACTCCCTGCACGGCGAGGAGTCGCTGGAGGTCGACGACTGCCGCTGGAACCCCTGCTACGACTGCGGCGTGTGCCCCAGCATGGGCACCGAGATCCAGATCAACGCCCCGGCGGAGGGCCGCCCGACCCTCCCGCTCACCGTCATCTGACCCCTGCCCTGGCCGTCGGCGCCCCGGCGCCGGCGGCCGGGGAGCGCTCCGGGGCCCGGTGCGCAGAGGGGAGCGGGTGAGAGTTCATTAGCTGTACCGCCGTTTTCCGGTCCGGGGCCGGGGCCCGGTGCGCAGAGGGGAGCGGGCGAGGGCCCCTCAGCCGTACCGCCGCTTCCGGCCCGGGGCCAGGGGTGGAGCGGGGAGCGGGTGAGGTTCCGTCAGCCGTACCGCCGCTTCCGGCCCAGGGCCGGGGCCCGGTCGGCAGAGGGAACGGATCGGTGCGGGCCCTTCGCTGTGCCCTGCGGTCGCCGCCCGCGTCGCGCGGCCGTCCCCGCGCGGCAGCGGGGCACCCGCGGTGATCGGTGGTCCCCGCCCGTCTCGCGCGGCCGGATCCGGCCACAGGGGCGTATCGGGTGCTCCGGCTCGGGAGGGGGAGGCGCCCGACGGGGGCGCGGAGGCGGTGGAGTACGATGCCCGCTCCGGGCGCCGCCTGTGCGGCGGTCCTCGACCCTGTGAAGGGGAGCGCCCGGGGGAGAAGGTGTACGGCCCGGCGCCCCGCTCGCGCCGGGCCGTACGTGTAATAGGACTCGCGGCCCCGTGGGGGGGTTGCCATGGGTCCGGGATTTTCTTCGGATTTTTTTTCCGGCCCCCCGCGTTCCGGTGGTGAACACTTGTTCACCCGGCGCGCAAACCCCGCAGCGGCCCGTCCGGAGTCCCATCGGGACTTTTCGAGCGCAGGTCAGTGGGGCAGATACGGGATGCGTGGTCCTGTCGGACGCACGTGCAACGGAGCACCCGCCGGTTCGCCGGTCCAGGTGCACCACCGCGCACCGTACGCTGAACAGGACGAGGAACAGTCCCTCACCGGCCGCCCCGCGGCCGCTCCGAGGGGCATGAGGAAAGGAGTTGAGCTGCCCCCCGCACCCGAGGGCACCACTTCACCCTCCACCGCCGCATCCGGACAACGGCTCCGCGTCCGCTACGCCAAGCGCGGACGCATGAGGTTCGCCAGCCACCGGGACATCGCCCGGGCGCTGGAGCGAGCCCTGCGCCGGGCGGACGTACCGGTGGCCTTCTCCGCCGGCTTCTCGCCCCACCCGAAGGTCTCCTACACCGGCGCCGCCCCCACCGGGGTCGCCAGTGAGGCGGAGTATCTCGAACTCACCCTCGCCCAGGAGCGGGAGCCCGCCCGGGTCGGGACCGACATCGACGCGGCCATGCCGGACGGCATCGACATCATCGAGGTCGTCGAGGCCCGCGTGCCGGGACTGGCCGAGCGGCTCCAGGCCTCCGTATGGCGGGTGGAACTGGACGGGGTGGGAGCCGACGAGGCGGAACGCGCCGTCGGGGCCTACCTGGCGGCCGAGACCGTCGAGGTGGAGCGGATGACCAAGAAGGGTCGCCGCCGCTTCGACACCCGGCCGGCGGTGGTCGGAATCGACGTGTGTCGTGATCCCGGGCGCGCCCCGAGGGAGCAGGACACCACATATGCCATACTTCGGATGGTCGTACGGCACACCACACCGGCCGTTCGACCGGACGACGTGCTGACCGGCCTCCGCCATGTGGCCGACCTCGCGCCGCAGTCACCGGTGACGGTGACCCGGCTGGCGCAGGGGCCGCTGAACGAGGCGACAGGTGCGATCGCTGACCCGCTCGCCGTGGACCGAAACGACTCCGGACCGGCGGACGACGCCGAGGAGCGGGGCGACAGCGCACCACAGCCGTCGGCGCCCATGACGGGACCGCGCTGATGAGCGGCCCCGAAGCGGGGAACGTGGGCGCCACCACAGGACTTTGCCCCGACGGCACCCCGGTGCCGTCGGCGCTGACACTGCGACGACAGTTCCCGTGAGCCGCGCCGCCGACCGAGAGGTCGCGGCGCGCCCGGGGACTTTGACGGGAGACCGCCCGGATGCTCGACAACGAGCCCAACAACGGTGCAGACGACACCGTGGGTACAACTGAAACAACCGAAACGAGGGCGGCGACGTCCCCCGTGGGGGGAGGCGAGGTGCGCGTGACCACGCGCGCACCGGCCAAGGGCGTGCGCCGCGCGGCAGGACCGCCCCCCGAGCCGGACGACGTCTTCGTCCCCCCGGCCAAGCCCGTGACCACGCTCGCGGGCTCCGGTGAGGGCGGCACGGTCAAGGTCACCTCCGCGACCCCGGTGCGGCGACGCACGGTGCGCGTCGAGGACCGGCCGCTGGACGTCCCCGCGACCCCTGCGACGGCCCCGGCCGGGCCGGAGGAGAAGGACGGGCCCGCGGCCGCCGAGCCCGCCGAGCCCGTCAAGAAGACCCGCACGCGCCGCACCCGCGCGGCCGCGGCCGAGACCTCCGCGGCCGCCGAGCCCGAGCCCCGGACCCGTGCGCGCCGCTCGCGCACGCGCGCCGCCGCCGAGCCCGAGGCCGCGCCCGAGACCACCGCCGTCCCCGAGGCCGGGGACGAAAGCGAGGAGGAGGCCGCCCAGGTCGGCACCGTCTTCCAGGCACCCTCCATGCTCTTCCAGCCGCCCGTGGCCGCCGCCCCGCCCGCGGCCCCCGCGCCCGTCGAGGCCGACACCGAGGACGGTGTCGTCGACGAGGACGAGGAGGACGAGGACGCCGCGGAGGACGAGATCGCCGAGGAGACCGGCGCCGAGGACTCCGCCGAGGAGCGGCCCGGCCGCCGCCGTCGCCGCCGCGGCGGACGGGGCCGCGGACGCTCGCGCTCCGGCGACGACGCCGATGACACCGAGGTCCCCGACGAGGCCGAGGCCGCCGCCGAGGAGGCCGAGCCCGAGGACTCCGCCGACACCGCCGAGGAGGACGAGCGCGGCGGGAGCCGGCGTCGCCGCCGCCGTCGCCGCCGCTCCGGTGGCGCGGGGGGCGAGGCCACCTCCGACGACCCGCCCAACACCGTGGTCCGGGTCCGCGAGCCGCGCCAGGAGCGGCCCATCTCGGACGAGGTCCAGGCCGTGCGCGGGTCCACCCGCCTGGAGGCCAAGAAGCAGCGCCGCCGCGAGGGCCGCGAGCAGGGCCGCCGCCGTGCCCCGATCGTCACCGAGTCGGAGTTCCTGGCCCGCCGCGAGGCCGTCAAGCGCGACCTGGTCATCCGCCGCACCGGCGACCGCACCCAGATCGCCGTCCTCGAGGACGACATCCTCGTCGAGCACTACGTCGACCGCGCCACCCACCGCTCCTACGTGGGCAACGTGTACCTGGGCCGGGTGCAGAACGTGCTGCCGTCGATGGAGGCCGCGTTCGTCGACATCGGCAAGGGCCGCAACGCCGTCCTGTACGCGGGCGAGGTCAACTGGGACTCGTTCGGCCTGGAGGGCCAGCCCAAGCGCATCGAGTCGGTGCTCAAGTCCGGCCAGTCGGTCCTGGTGCAGGTCACCAAGGACCCGATCGGCCACAAGGGCGCCCGCCTGACCAGCCAGATCAGCCTGCCCGGCCGCTACCTCGTGTACGTGCCCGGCGGTTCGATGACCGGCATCAGCCGCAAGCTCCCCGACAAGGAGCGCGCCCGCCTCAAGCAGATCCTCAAGAAGGTCATGCCCTCCGGAGCGGGCGTCATCGTCCGCACCGCCGCCGAGGGCGCCAGCGAGGAGGAGCTGGAGCGCGACATCTCCCGCCTGGCCAACCAGTGGGAGTCCATCAAGCGCAAGTCCAAGTCGGCCAACGCCCCGGCCCTGCTCAACAGCGAGCCCGACCTGACCATCCGGGTCGTGCGGGACGTGTTCAACGAGGACTTCTCCAGCCTGGTGGTCTCCGGCGACGAGGCCTGGGACACCGTGCACGACTACGTCGAGCACGTGGCGCCCAACCTCGCCGAGCGGGCCTCCCACTGGACCGAGGACCGCGACGTCTTCGCCGCCTACCGGATCGACGAGCAGATCAACAAGGCGCTGGACCGCAAGGTCTGGCTGCCCAGCGGCGGTTCGCTCATCATCGACCGCACCGAGGCGATGACGGTCGTCGACGTCAACACCGGCAAGTTCACCGGCCAGGGCGGCAACCTCGAGGAGACCGTCACCAAGAACAACCTGGAGGCGGCTGAGGAGATCGTCCGCCAGCTCCGGTTGCGCGACATCGGCGGCATCATCGTCATCGACTTCATCGACATGGTCCTGGAGTCCAACCGCGACCTGGTGCTGCGGCGGATGCTGGAGTGCCTGTCCCGGGACCGCACCAAGCACCAGGTGGCCGAGGTCACCTCGCTGGGCCTGGTGCAGATGACCCGCAAGCGGGTGGGCCAGGGCCTGCTGGAGGCCTTCTCCCACACCTGCGAGCACTGCAGCGGCCGCGGCCTGATCCTGTCCACCGAACCGGTGGAGGGCAAGGGCGCCGCCGCCGGCAACGGCGGTGGCGGCGGCCGCAAGAAGAAGGGCAAGGGCAAGGGCGAGGCCGAACAGGCCGAGACCCCCGCGGCGCCGGACACGGCGGCCGAGGAGCCCGAGCCCGCCGAGCCCGAGGCCCCGGCCGCGGAGGAGGCCCCCGAGCCCGCCGCCAAGGCCGACAAGCCGGCCAAGAAGTCGGAGAAGAAGTCGGCCAGGACCAGGAAGGCCGCCGAGGCCGAGGTCGAGGCGGAGGAGCAGGCCGAGCCCAAGCGGACCCGCAAGCGCACCACGCGCTCGCGCAAGGCCGCGGAGGACACGGTGGTCGAGACGGCGGTCGAGCAGGTGGCCGAGGTCGCTCCGGCCCCCGAGGCGGCCGACGGGGCCGCGGAGGCCCCCCGGGCCGCCGAGGAGCCGCAGGAGGCCGCCGCGGCGGCCGCGGACGAGGCACCGGCCGAAGAGGCCGCGGCCCCGCGCCGGACCCGTCGCACCGCGACCCGGCGGACCGCCCGTGCGGCCGCCGAGGCCGTGGGCGAGCCGGAGACCGTGACCGAGGCCGCGGCGCCGGCCGAGGGCGACGAGGAGGCCGGAGAGCGGCCCAAGCGCCGCCGCACCCGGCGGACCAGGGCGGCGGCCCCGTCCACCGCCGTGGACGCCGGCTGAGCCCGGCCGGGACGTGGGCCCGGTCCGGGCCGGGGTTCGCCCCCGGCCCGGACCGCGGCACGTGTGCAGGCCCGTGGCGGGGCGATGGTAACCTGATGGACGGTGCGTCGGCGCGCTCCTCGTGATCGCGCGCCCCGACACCAAGTGCTCTCCACGCAGGGTTTGTTTCCCTCAGATCCCCGCGCCCCGCTACAGGCAACAGTGGATCGTGGAACGAGGACTCCCCGGGTTCCCACACGGGGCGGTCCTCCCGGCCCGCCCGTCAGGGCACCCGGCCGGACCCGGACCCCGAACACATGTCTCGGGGATTGGTCCCGAGCATTATTCGTTGAGCGAGCAGGAAGAGAGTTACGCGGTGTACGCGATCGTGCGGGCGGGCGGCCGTCAGGAGAAGGTGTCCGTCGATGACGTCCTGAACATCGACAAGGTCTCCGCCGAGGCCGGCGCCACCATCACGTGGCAGCCCATCCTCGTCGTGGAGGACGGCAACGTCGTCAGCGACACGGACAAGCTGAGCGGCTACACGGTCACCGCCGAGGTTCTCGGCGAGACCAAGGGCCCCAAGATCAACATCCTGAAGTACAAGAACAAGACCGGTTACAAGAAGCGCCAGGGTCACCGCCAGAAGCACACCCAGGTCCGCGTCACCGGCATCTCGGCGAAGTAGGAGGATCTGAGAGATGGCACACAAGAAGGGCGCATCGTCCAGCCGTAACGGCCGCGACTCGAACGCCAAGCGCCTCGGTGTCAAGCGCTTCGGCGGCCAGGCCGTCCAGGCCGGCGAGATCCTCATCCGCCAGCGCGGCACCAAGTTCCACCCCGGCGCCAACGTGGGCCGCGGCGGTGACGACACGCTGTTCGCGCTGGTCGCCGGCGAGGTCAAGTTCGCCAACTTCCGCGGCCGCAAGGCCGTGAACATCGTTCCCGCCGCCGCCGAGTAGGTCGCGCGCGAACGTTCGTTGTGCACAGGGGCGGGCCAGGGAACACTGGCCCGCCTCTGGTGTTGTCACCAGGTGACGCACACATTTCCCATCGGGCCGCCCCGCGGCCGGAGCAGTGAACCGAGGAGAACCATGCCCGACTTCGTCGACGAGGCGGTCTTGCACGTCAAGGCCGGGAACGGCGGGCACGGCTGCGCCTCCGTCCACCGCGAGAAGTTCAAGCCGCTGGGCGGACCGGACGGCGGCAACGGCGGCCGGGGCGGCGACGTCGTCCTGGAGGTCGACTCCCAGACCGCCACCCTGCTGGACTACCAGCGCCGCCCGCACCGCAACGCCCAGAACGGCACCCCCGGCATGGGCGGCCACCGCAGCGGCGCCAACGGCGACGACCTGGTCCTGTACGTCCCCGACGGCACCGTGGTCACCCGCATGGACGGCGAGGTCGTCGCCGACCTGGTCGGCCACGGCACTCGCCTGGTGCTGGCCCAGGGCGGCAGCGGCGGCCTGGGCAACGCCGCGCTGGCCTCCAAGAAGCGCAAGGCCCCCGGCTTCGCCCTCAAGGGCGAGGAGGGCGAGGCGTTCGACGTGCGCCTGGAGATGAAGACCATCGCCGACGTCGGCCTGGTCGGCTTCCCCAGCGCCGGGAAGTCCTCGCTCATCGCCGCCATGTCGGCCGCCCGGCCCAAGATCGCCGACTACCCGTTCACCACCCTGATCCCCAACCTCGGCGTGGTCGAGGCGGGCACCACCCAGTACGTCATCGCCGAC
Source organism: Nocardiopsis sp. MT53 (assembly GCF_019598965.1). Lineage (NCBI taxonomy): Bacteria > Bacillati > Actinomycetota > Actinomycetes > Streptosporangiales > Nocardiopsidaceae > Nocardiopsis > Nocardiopsis sp. MT53. The sequence goes on from NZ_CP080599.1 coordinate 3,919,346, forward strand.
GTTCCCGGCCTCATCCCCGGCGCCAGCGACGGCAAGGGCCTGGGCCTGGAGTTCCTGCGCCACATCGAGCGCTGCTCCACCCTCCTGCACGTCCTGGACTGCGCCACCTACGAGCCGGGCCGCGACCCGGTCAGCGACCTGGAGGCCCTGGAGGCGGAGCTGACCGCCTACGGCGAGGCCACCGGCGTCGACCTGTCCGACCGCCCGCGCATCGTCGTCCTGAACAAGGTCGACGTGCCCGAGGCCCGCGAACTCGCCGAGCTCGTCGCGCCCATGCTCACCGAGCGCGGCTACCGGGTGCTGGAGGTCTCCGCGGCCTCCCGCGAGGGCCTGCGCGAGCTGTCCTTCGCCCTGGCCGAGCAGGTCTCCGCGGCCCGTGAGGCCGCTCCCGCCGCCGAGCCCACCCGCATCGTCATCCGGCCCAAGATGATCGGCGACGTGCCCTTCGAGGTCGTCCCGCTGGGGGACAACGCCTTCCAGGTCCGCGGCGAGAAGCCCGCCCGCTGGGTGCGGCAGACCGACTTCTCCAACGACGAGGCCGTCGGCTACCTCGCCGAGCGCCTCAACCGCCTGGGCATCGAGGAGGAGCTGGCCAAGGCCGGGGCCACCGAGGGCGCCGAGGTCCACATCGGCACCGACGAGGACTCCGTGGTCTTCGACTGGGACCCGTCCCTGGACGCCGAGGCCGTCCCGTCCGGCCCGCGCGGGACCGACGCCCGGCTGGGCTGAACCGCGCGGGGAAGCATCGGCCCGGCCGCACAGGCGAGACGGGCGCGGCTCCGCCGCCCGGACCGCGCCCTCGGATGGAAAGCCCCCATACGGTGCACAGCGCAGAACAACTGGAACAGACCGGCTCCCGGGAAGAGGCCCGCGGGCGCGCGGCCGTGGCCGCCGCCCGCCGGGTCGTCGTCAAGGTGGGGTCGTCGTCGCTGACGACCCCCGACGGCCGGATCGACTCCGGCCGCATCCGGGACCTGGTCGAGGTGCTGGCGTCCCGCCGCGCCCTGGGCCAGGAGGTCATCCTGGTCTCCTCCGGCGCGGTGGCCGCCGGCATGACCCCGCTGGGCATGCGCACGCGCCCCCGCGACCTGGCCTCCCAACAGGCCGCCGCCAGTGTCGGACAGGGGCTGCTGCTGGCCGCCTACACCGCGGAACTGGCGGGCCACGGCATCAACACCGCCCAGATCCTGCTCACCGTCGAGGACCTGATGCGGCGGGTGCAGCACCGCAACGCCCAGCGCACGCTGCGCCGCCTGCTGGACATCGGCGCCCTGCCCATCGTCAACGAGAACGACACCGTGGCCACCCACGAGCTGCGGTTCGGCGACAACGACCGGCTGGCCGCCCTGGTCGCACACCTGATGAAGGCCGACGCCCTGGTCCTGCTGTCGGACGTGGACGCCCTCTACGACGGGAACCCGGCCGAGCCGGGCTCCCGGGTGGTGGGCCTGGTCTCCGGGCCGGACGACCTGGAGGGCATCGACATCGGCTCCTCGGGCAAGCGCGGTGTGGGCACCGGGGGCATGGTCACCAAGGTGGCCTCGGCGCGCATCGCCACCGAGGCGGGTGTGAACACACTGCTGACCTCCGCGGCCAACGCCCGCGCGGCGCTGGCGGGGGAGGGGGTCGGCACGCTCTTCGCCGCCGCCTCGGGACGGCGCCCCTCGGTCCGCCAGCTCTGGCTGGCCCACGCCACCGCCGGGCGCGGCAGCCTGGTCCTGGACCCGGGCGCGGTGGCCGCGGTGGTCCGGGACAAGGCATCGCTGCTGCCCGCCGGGGTGGTGGACGTGCTCGGGGAGTTCAGCGCCGGGGACCCGGTGGACCTGCGCGACGAGCAGGGCGCCGTGGTGGCCCGCGGCCTGGTCAACTACGACTCCGCCGAGGTGCCCGACCTGATGGGCCGCTCCACCCGGTGGCTGGCCCGGGAGCTGGGCCCCTCCTACGAGCGCGAGCTGGTCCACCGCGACGACCTCGTCGTCCTGTGACAGCGGCCGCGTGACGCCCGCCCCGTGACACCGCCGCCCGCGGAACCGCGCGGGCGGCGGCGCCGTCACACCGGCATGAGCGAACGCGCGCAGGAGGCCCGGGACCGCTGGCGCCGTCTGGCGGGGGCCGTCGCCGACCACGCCCACGAACGGCTCGAGCCGGTGTGGACCCGCACCGGCCTGCTGACCTCGCTGGAGCTGTCCTGCACTGGGGTGGTCCCCTACCACGAGGGGGCGGACCCCGAGGCGGCCCTGCTCCGGGTGTACCGGGCGATGTGGCCCAAGGCCCGGGTGGAGATCCGCACGCTGGTCCCGGACCGGGGGTGGTGGCGCAGGAGCCTGGTGCGCAACGCGACCGGCCGGGCGCGGGACTCGCAGGAGCACCCCGTCCCCGGCCACGCCGCGATCATGGCCGAGGTGGCCGGGATCCTGTCCGACGTCGCGGACGAGGTGGAGGCCGAGCTGGGGGAGGTGCGCCGCTCCTTCACCGCGACCGGCAGGGTGGGCGACTGCTGCGCGTACGACTTCGCCTGGGTCGACCACCTCCTGCTCACCGACCGGTGGGCCTGCGTGATCCACATGGGGGAACTCGACTGACCCGGATTCCGGGCCCGCGCCTCCCCCGCCCGGTGACGGGGGTATGGAAAAGTCGGGTTCGTGCACGTTCGGAGAAGGAGTTCCCCATGCAGAGTCTGATGGCGCGGCTGCTGTCATTGGCGCTGCGTGTGGCGCGCAAGCGCCCGATGGGCTCGGTGGAGAGCGCCCGGGAGTGGCTGTACGAGCCCAAGGACGACCCCGCGCCGCCGCACTGGGTCTCCCAGCGGCACTGGATCGGCCTGCGGACGGTCGCCGGCTTCCCCGTCTACACCGTCCTGCCCAAGGACACCGAGAACCCGGTGAAGGCCGTGCTGTACGTGCACGGCGGGACCTACGTCACCGAGATCTCCGCGTGGCACTGGGTGCTAGTCTCCCGGATGGCCGACACGGGCTGCCGGGTGGAGGTGCCGCTGTACGGACTGGCCCCCGAGCACACCTACCGGGAGGCCTTCCCGTTCCTGACGGAGGTCTACCGGGAGCTGACGGCGGACGTGGCACCGGAGCGGACCGCGTTCGCGGGCGACTCCGCGGGCGGGGGGCTCGCGCTGGCCCTGGCCCAGACCCTGACCGGCGCGGGGCTGCCCGAACCGGCGCGGCTGATCCTGATCTCCCCGTGGGCCGACCTGACGATGTCCAACCCCGAGATCGCCGAGGTGGACGAGCGCGACCCCTGGCTGAGCCCGGTAGGGATGCTGGAGGCGGCGAAGTCCTGGTCGGGCGGCGACGACCTGTCCCTGCCCCGGCTGAGCCCGGTGTACGGGGAGCTGGCGACCCTGCCGCCCATGGACCTCTACATCGGCACGCGCGACGTGCTGCTGCCGGACACCCGTCGGCTGCGGGACCTGGTGGCCGAGGTCGGGGGCACGGTCCGGCTCAGCGAGGAGGAGGACGCCTTCCACGTCTACCCGCTGGTCCCCGTCCCCGAGGGCGGCCCGGCGCGGGCTGAGATCCTGCGGACCGTCCGGGACCTGTGAGCGCCCGCGGCGCCCGGCGCCGGGCCGGGCGCAGCGGGCGCGGGGTCAGGTCAGGCGCCGCACCACCGACAGCGGCAGCCGCTTCATCAGGAACCCGATCGGCGCCCACGGCCAGGCGGGGACGTACGCCTTGGCCCTGCGCTTCTCGATGGCGGCGACCATGGCGCGCACCCCGGTCCGGGTGTCGACCATGAACCGGGTCCTCTGCTCGACCCGCTCGTTCATCTCGGAGCGGATGTAGCCGGGGTGGACGACCGACACGTCCACGCCCGGGACGCCCTCGGCCCGCACCCCCTCGGCGAGGGCGGACACGCCCGCCTTGGTGGCGGCGTAGACGGTCATGGACCGGCGCATGCCGCGCAGCGCCGACATGGACGAGATCACCACCAGGTGGCCGCGGCCCTGCTCCCGGAAGATCTCCAGGGCCGCCTCCACCTGGGCCAGCGCGCCCACGAAGTTCGTCATGGCGGTCTGCCGGTTGGCGTCGAACCGGCCGGTGCCCAGTGCCGCGCCCTTGCCCAGCCCGGCGTTGACGATCACCCGGTCCACGGAGCCCAGCTCCGCGGCGAACTCGCCGAAGACCCGGAAGACGGCCCCGTCGTCGGTGACGTCCAGGGCCCTGAGCACCACGCGCCGGCCGGGGTGGGCGGCGGCGATCTCCTCGCGCAGCCCCTCCAGCCGGTCCGTACGCCGGGCGCACAGGCCCAGGTCGTAGCCGAGCGCGGCGAACTGGCGGGCCATCTCGGCCCCCAGCCCCGAGCTGGCCCCGGTGATGACGACGGTCCCCCTGCTCACACCCGCTCCTTCGGGGTGGAACCGCCGACGCGCTTGAGCATCTGCCCGGCCACCGCCCGCATGGCCCGGTCGTACAGGGGGCGGGCCAGCCGCTTGGCCCAGAACGCGCCCCTGGCCTGCGCGTCGGGGAGGATCAGGTGGGTGCCCCGGTCCACGGCCCGCACCACGCGGGCGGCGATGTCCTGGGCGCCCAGGTGCGACCCGTTGATGAGCGCGACCGCGCTGCGCTCCACCTCGGGGTCGCTGCCGCGCAGCGACGCGGCCAGGTTGGTGCGGAAGAACGAGGGGCACACCACCGATACCCGCACCCCGAACGGGTGGAGCTCGTGGAGCAGGGTCTCGCTGAGCGCGACCACGGCCGCCTTGGTGGCGTTGTAGGAGCTCATCGCGGGCGGGTGGACGAGCCCGGCGGCCGAGGCGGTGTTGACGATGTGGCCCGACCCCCGGCGCTTGAACAGCGGGGTGAAGGTGCGGCAGCCCCGCACCACGCCGAACAGGTTGATCTCGGTGATCCAGCGCCAGTCGTCCATGCCCAGGACGTCGATGCGGCCCCCCGCGGCGACCCCGGCGTTGTTGACCAGGACGTCCAGGCCGCCCCAGTGCTCTTCGACCCAGGCCAGGGCGCCGGCCCAGTCGTCGTCGGAGGTGACGTCCAGGCGCAGGTAGTCGGCTCCGGCGGGCAGGCCCGCGGGGGCCCCTTCCGCCAGGTCGGTCGCCAGGACGCGGTCGCCCCGGGCGTGGAACTCCGCGACCAGGGCGGCGCCCAGTCCGGAGGCGCCGCCGGTCACCAGCACGGTGCGGGGGGTGGGGGAGGTGGTCATATCCGGCTCCGTGTTCCATCGGTCCGCTGTCGAACGACGGGAACCCGGTGCGCCGGGCCGGGTCCGTCAGCGGGCGCCCGGCTCGCGGCGGGGCGCCGTGCCCACGATCCTAGTGAACGCCGTTCGGCGGCCCCGGGCCGGTCCCGCGCACGGGCGCCCGAGCCCGGCCCGGGCCCCTATCATGCGGGGATGAGCGAACGGACGATGCACCGCAGCGACGACCACCCCCACCGCGGCGAGGTACGGGAGATCCCCACCTCGGAGAGCGCCACCAGGCTCGTCTACGCCCCCGAACGGGACGGTCTGGCCGACGCGGGCGAGATCGTGTGGACCTGGGTCCCCTTCGAGGAGGACCCCTCGCGGGGCAAGGACCGGCCGCTGCTGGTGGTGGGCCGCCGGGGCCGCCGCCTGCACGGGCTGATGCTGTCCTCCCAGCGCCCCGAGCAGTGGGAGCGCCAGGACTGGCTGCCCATCGGCTCGGGCCCCTGGGACCGCGAGGGCCGCGACTCCTTCCTGCGGGTGGACCGCCTGTTCGAGTTCGACGAGGACGACATCCGCCGCGAGGCCGCCATCCTGGAGGAGAAGGTCTTCTGGCTGGTCGCCGACGTCCTGCGCAGCCGCTACGGCTGGACCTGAACCCGCGCGCCCGGTCCGGCCCCGGGACCGGACCGGGCGCCGTCCCACCCTGTGGAATTCCCCGGGCGGTGCGGGGGCCGGATGGATAGGCTGGAGCATCACCCCGGCCCGGTCCTTCGACGCGGCAGGACCCGGGCGTGCGGGGCCCTCCCCGATCCCGAGAGAGTAACGCCATGAGTGACATCGAGCGCGAGGTCCGCGCGGTAGCCGAACGTGCGGGGGACGCGGCGGCCGACCTCGCCCCGCTCAGCCGGGCGGTCAAGGACGCGGCCCTGGAGGCGATCGCCGACGCCCTGGTCAAGCGGGCCGACGAGATCACGGCCGCCAACGCCCAGGACGTGGCGCGGGCCCGTGAGGACGGCACCTCCGAGGCCATGATCGACCGCCTCACGCTGAACCCGCAGCGCATCGAGGCGATCGCCGACGCCGTCCGGGAGATCGTCGAGCTGCCCGACCCGGTGGGCGAGTCCGTGCGCGGCGGGGTGCTCCCCAACGGCCTGGACCTGCGCCAGATCCGTGTTCCGCTGGGCGTGGTCGGCATCATCTACGAGGGCCGCCCCAACGTCACCGTGGACGCCGCCGCCCTGTGCCTCAAGAGCGGCAACGCCGCCCTGCTGCGCGGCTCCTCCTCGGCCTACGACTCCAACACCGCCATCGTCGGCGTCATCCGCGACGCCCTGGCCGGCACCGGGGTCCCCGTCGACGCCGTGCAGCAGGTGCCCGGCCGCACCCGGGAGTCCTCCCTGGCGCTGATGCGCGCCCGCGGCCTGGTCGACGTCCTCATCCCGCGCGGCGGCGGCTCCCTCATCCAGGCCGTGGTCCGCGACTCCACCGTCCCGGTCATCGAGACCGGGGAGGGCCTGTGCCACGTGTACGTGGACGCCGAGGCCGACCTCGACAAGGCGGTGGCCATCACCGTCAACGCCAAGGCCCAGCGCTGCTCGGTGTGCAACTCCGCCGAGACCCTGCTGGTGCACGAGGCCGTCGCCGAGGAGTTCCTGCCGCGGGTGCTGGCCGGGCTCGCGGAGGAAGGGGTGACCGTGCACGGCGACGCCCGGGTGCGCGAGGTCGCCGCGGCCCACGGGTCGCCCGCCGAGGTCGTCGAGGCCACCGAGGAGGACTGGGCCACGGAGTACCTGTCCCTGGACCTGGCGGTCCGGGTCGTGCCCACCGTGGACGAGGCGCTGGCGCACATCCGCCGCTACTCCACCAAGCACACCGAGGCCATCGTCACCGACTCCCTGAAGACCTCCCGGTACTTCGTGTCCCGGGTGGACGCGGCCGCGGTCATGGTCAACGCCTCCACCCGGTTCACCGACGGCGGCGAATTCGGTTTCGGCGCGGAAATCGGCATCTCCACGCAGAAACTGCACGCCCGCGGCCCGATGGGCCTGACCGAGATGACCTCGACCAAGTACGTCGTGACCGGTGACGGCCATGTGAAGTGAGCCGCCGCCGCCCGTGCGGGCCGCCCTCGGACAGCGTCCGGGGGCGGCCCGCGGCGTATCCGGACCGGTCCGCCGGGGCCGGTCGCCGACGGTGCCCGGCCTCCGTTGTCACCTGGAACGTTTTCCCAGAGGAAACCTGGACAGAAGCGAATCTTCTCTCAGCGAGTATTCCCAAAGCGACGAGAGGTCGGTAATTTCACTGGGGTGTCTTACGACGCTCTTACCCCGCTCGAAGCACCCCGGGAGCGTCACCCCCACGGTCACGACGAAAGGAATCCCCCCGCATGAAGATCCGGAGCTCGGTCGCGGCCGCGGCCACGGCAGCCCTGGCCGTCGGCGGTGTCACGCTCATGGCCGCTCCCGCTCAGGCGGACCTGGTCACGCTCTGCTCGGGCCACGGCGGCGCCATCACGCTGCCCACGGACCTCGCGGTCCCCGCCGGCAAGAGCTGCTTCCTGGACGGCACCGTCATCCAGGGCGACGTCACCGTCCGCAAGGGCGCGAACCTGCACATCCTGGGCGGTGAGATCCAGGGCCAGGTGATCGTCCAGCAGGACGGCTACTTCGACGCCTCCGAGACCACCGTCGACGGCCGCGTCGTCAACCGCGGCTCGTACGGCAGCTACCTGGAGGACAGCACCGCCGGTGACGCGCTGCGCACCGTTCCGGTCGAGGGCGCGGCCAACGACGGCTTCGCGTTCGTCGTCGACTCCTCCGTCAAGAGCATCAACGCCGAGACCGGCGCCGTCTACGTCGAGGGCTCCCGGGTCGGCGGTGCCGTCAAGGGCACCGGCGTCGAGTACGTCGACATCTACGACTCCGTCGTGCGCGGCGCCCTGACCGTCAGCGGCTCCACCGGCGGCGGCATCCTCTGCGACAGCGAGGTCCTCGGCGCGGCGTCCTACACCGACGGCGCCGGCCCGGTGGCCGTCGGGGCGGGCGAGCAGGAGGGCTTCTGCTCGTCGGTCAACTACATCGACGGCACGCTGACCGTCACCGGCATCTCCGGTGGCGCCTACATCGACAACAACATCATCGGCGGCGACCTGGCCGCGTCGGGCAACACCCCGACCGCCCAGGTCGGCGACAACAACCGCGTGCGCGGCGACATCCTCACCCAGGAGGTGGCGCTGCGCTCCTTCAGCACCGCCGTGACGGAGGAGTTCGAGGCGCACCAGGAGGGCCTGGTCGAGGAGGTCGAGGCCGCCCGCGCCGAGACCGTCGACGAGGCCATGGCCGCCGGCCCGGCCTTCTAGGACCGAGGACAGCGGTACCCCTCCACGCGCATCGGCGCCGCCGGCACAGTGCCGGCGGCGCCGATCCCCGTCCGCGGCCTGCTACGGTGCGGGCGACGACGGCGTCGCGAGGAGACCCCATGCCCACCACCGAACGCTACGGCGACCACCCCAGCGGGATCGCCCACCGATGGGACCCCTCGGACGGGGGGACGGGCCCCGCCCCGGTGGCCGTGCTGCTGCACGGCGGCTGGTGGCGCGACCTGCACGACGCCTCCCTGATGGACCCGCTCGCCCGCGACCTCACCGCGGCGGGGTGGGCGGTGTGGAACGTCGAGTACCGGCGTACGGGGGAGGACGGCGGCGGCTGGCCGCAGACCCTCGACGACGTGAACGCGGCCCTGCGGTGGATCGGCCGCGCCCTGCGCGCGGCGCCCGAGCGGTACGACGGCGCCCGGGTGACGGCCGTCGGCCACTCCGCGGGCGGCCACCTCGCCCTGCTCAACGCCCTCGACCCCGACACCCCGGTCACCGGGGTGGTCGCCCTGGCGCCCATCACCGACCTGGAGCGCTGCGCCCGGGCGGGGCTCGGCGAGGGGGCGGTCGGACCGTTCCTGGGGCCGCGGCCCGGCGCGGGGGCGTACACGGAGTCCTCGCCGCTGCACCGGGTCCCGCTCGGACGGCCGCAGCTGGTGGTGCACGGCGACGCGGACCAGCGGGTCCCGGTCGAGCACAGCCGCGACTACACGGCGGCGGCCCGGGCGGCGGGAGACCGGGTGGAGTACCGGGAGCCTGCGGGGGCCGACCACTTCGCCGTCATCGACCCGGGGCACGCCGCCTGGGGCGAGGTCCGCTCCCACCTGGGGGTCTGACCGGGCGGGGCACCCGGCCGGGCCCGGAAAGGGCGAAGGGGCGGCCCGTGGGGCCGCCCCCGTCCATCCGCCCCGCGGGGCCTAGTTGTCGGAGTTCCGGTTCTGGCCGCCCGACCCGTTGCGCCAGCGGTCGGCCACCGTGTCGAAGATCTTCCCGCCCGCGCTGGCCGCGCTGCCCGCGACGTCGCGCAGGGTGCCCAGCAGCGGGTCGCCGGTGCGCTCCCACGACTCCTTGTACGACTTGGCGGCGTTGCGCGCCTCCTCGCCGACCCGGGCGTCCTTGTCGGTGGAGCGGCGCGGGTAGTCGCCGTTGAGGATGCGCTGGTAGGAGCCCTCCTCCACCCAGCGATTGAGCTCGGCCATGCGCACCACCGCGAACGGGTGGGTCTGCCCGACCAGGCTGAGCAGCTTGAGCAGGCCGTCCCGGGCGTCGCCGCCGCTCTCGTACTCGCGGGCCTGCTCCAGGAACGAGTCCGGGTTCATCTCGGCCAGGCGCGAGCCGCCCGCCAGCTTCATCAGCGCGCGCTTGCCCGCCTCGGGGTCCTGGGCGGCGAGGATGCCCGCGCGGTCGCAGGACAGCTCGGACTTGCGGTACCACTCCTCCAGCGCGGCCACGATGGCCTGGAGGCCGATGTAGCCCAGCGGCACCCACGCCACCCGGGTGGCCAGCCGGATCAGGGCCAGCAGCATGGTGCGGTACACGGCGTGGCCGCTGAGGATGTGGCCGACCTCGTGGCCGATGACGAACCGCTGCTCGTCGGCCTCCAGGAGGTCGAACAGGCCCGTGGTCATGACGATGAACGGCTTGTGGCTGCCGATCGCCATGGCGTTGGGCTTGGGGTTCATCTGGATGTAGAGCTCGGGCACCTCGTCCATGTCCAGGACGTAGGCGGCGTCGCGCACGTAGTCGTACACGTGCGGGAACTGCGTGGGGCCGACGCGGACCGCGCTGGACAGGAACATCAGGCGCAGGGCGCGCTCGTTGAACAGGCCGGAGAGGCGTTTGAAGACCTCGTCGAACCCGCGCAGGGAGCGCAACGCGACCAGGGCGCCGCGGTCGGCGGGATGCTCGTAGGCGCGGGGCGAGATGTCGGAGAGCCGGACACGGACGCGATCTGGTGAGTTGGGCATACCGGCATGCTATGCGCCGGGGTCGCGCTTGGCCACGGTTTCGGGGCAACGAGATATGACGCGTTTCCCGGGCGGGGGTGCGGACCCCGGAGGGAACCGGCGCGGAACCCGAGGTGGCGGCGGTGAAGGGGGTGACCGGAGAGGGGGAGGGGCCGCCGGCGGCATCGGGGGAAGGTCAGGGGGATCCCGGGGGCGCCTCAGGGACGGGGCCCGCCCCCGCCCGCGGGAAGGAAGCGGGGCGCACCGTCGTTGTGCCTGTGCACCGGGGGACGGGGGCGGGGTCCCCCGGGGGTGTCGGCTAATCTCGGTTGGCCGATTCCGGCACGCCGGACCGAGGAACGGAGCAGTCGAGTGGTGCACGAGGACAACGGGCAGCGGGGACGGCCCCCCCGCGTCGGTATCATGGGCGGCACCTTCGACCCCATCCACCACGGCCATCTCGTCGCGGCCAGTGAGGTCGCCCACCTCTTCGAACTGGACGAGGTGGTGTTCGTCCCCACGGGCAGACCCTGGCAGAAGGACCCGGAGAAGGTCACCCCGCCCGAGGACCGCTACCTGATGACGGTCATCGCCACGGCGGAGAACCCGCAGTTCCGGGTCGACCGCATCGAGATCGACCGCGAGGGGCCCACCTACACGATCGACACACTGCGCGAACTGCGGGCCGCCTACGGCCCCGAAGTGGAGCTGTTCTTCATCACCGGGGCCGACGCCCTGGGTGCCATCCTGGGCTGGCACAACGCGGACGAACTTTTCGAGCTCGCGCATTTCGTAGGCTGTAACCGGCCCGGTCACCGGCTCAGCGACTCGGGACTGCCCGAGGGCAAGGTCTCCCTGGTGGAGGTCCCCGCACTGGCCATCTCCTCGACCGAGTGCCGCGAGCGCGTCCGCAAGGGCGAGCCCATCTGGTACCTGGTCCCGGACGGCATCGTCCGCTACATCAACAAGACCGGGCTTTACCGAGAAAGCTGAAAGGCAGCAAGCACAACGTGACAGCCACCGACAGGGCGCTGGAAATGGTCAAGGTCGCCGCCGAGGCCGCCTCCGACAAGCTCGCCCAGGAGATCATCGCCTACGACGTCAGCGAGCAGCTCGTCATCACCGAGGCCTTCGTCCTCTGCTCGGCGCCCAACGACCGCCAGGTCCGCGCGATCGTCGACGAGATCGAGGACCGGCTGCGCCTCCAGGCGGGCGCCAAGCCCGTCCGCCGCGAGGGTGAGCGCGACGGCCGCTGGGTCCTGCTGGACTACGCCGACATTGTCGTGCACATCCAGCACGAGGAGGAGCGCGGGTACTACGGCCTGGAGCGGCTGTGGAAGGACTGCCCGACCATCGAACTGCCCGAGAACGCCCGCGGCGCCGAGCGCACCCCGCTCGACGAGCAGTAGCCGGCCCCCGGAACACCCCCGAGTGGAGAGACGCACCAAGGTGACCGACACCCGTCGCGTGCTGTTCTGGCGGCACGGCCGTACCGCCTGGAACATGGAGAACCGCTTCCAGGGCCAGACCGACATCGAACTCGACAAGGTGGGGCACGCCCAGGCCGACCGGGCGGGGCGGCTGCTCGCGACCCTGGAACCCGACCTGATCGTGGCCTCCGACCTCAAACGGGCCGCCGACACCGCGGGCTACCTCGCCCGCGCGACGGGACTGCCCATCGAGTTCGACAAGGGCCTGCGCGAACGGTTCGGCGGATCCTGGGAGGGGTTCACCGGCAAGGAGCTGGCCGAGCGCTGGCCCGACCGGCACCCGCGCATGGACATCCCCGACGGCGAGCCGATCGCCGAGGTCGGGGACCGCATGCACACGGCGGTGGGCAAGGCGCTGGCACGGACCCCCGAAGGGGGGCTGCTGGTCGTGGTCAGCCACGGGGCGGCGCTGCGCGTGGGCATCTCCCGGATGCTGGGGATCCCCGACGAGCAGCGCGAGATCCTCGGACCGCTCAGCAACTGCTGCTGGTCGGTGCTCCAGCAGCGCCGGGGGCACTGGAGGCTCATGGAGCACAACGCGGCGAGCCTGCCCGAGCCCGTCGTGCTCAGCGACGACGCGTAATCCGTTTCGACGTTCGCACCGGATTCCGCTATGGTGTGGGAGTCGGCAGCGCACGGCAGTGCGAGGTCCGACTCCCACAAGGGGCTATGGCGCAGTTGGTAGCGCGCCTCCATGGCATGGAGGAGGTCTGGGGTTCGAATCCCCATAGCTCCACTCGACTCTGAGACGACCCTGCTCGCGCGTTGGACGCGCTCGCGGGGTCGTCTTCGTCGTGCCTGCCGGGGGGAGACCCCCCGAACCCCCCGAGGTGACCCCCTGTGGCGGGGGCCGGGTGCATCGTGGATCTCGGCGGTGGGCGGTCTTGTATCGTTCGCGGGCTGCGCCCGCGGGGTCTTCTTCGAGGTGGCCCATTGTGGCGGGGGCCGGGTGCATCGTGGGTCTCGGTGGTGGGCGGTCTTGCGTCGTGTGCGGGCTGCGCCCGCGGGGTCTTCTTCGAGGTGGCTCATTGTGGTGGGGCCGCGTGGGTCGAGGGCCTCTGGGGTGGGGGGTCGGGGGATCTCGGTGGTGTGCGGTTCGGGTGTCGGGAAGGGGCGGGGGGCTCCGTCCCCGGGGTAGGAGTGGGGACACCGACGAAGGGGTGACCGCCATGCGACCGAACGAGATCGCCGAGATCCTGGACCGACCCGTCAGCCGGGAGCTGCTGGCCCGCGACATCACGCGCCTGGCCTACGTCGCCACGGACGGCACACCGCGCAGCATCCCGATCGCGTTCACCTGGAACGGCTCGGAGATCGTCCTGTGCACCACGAAGAACGCCCCGAAGCTGCGCTCGCTGCGGGTGAACCCCACGGTCGCCCTGACCATCGACACCGAGGTCCACCCGCCCAGGATCCTGCTCCTCCGCGGGCGCGCCGACCTGGACGAGGTCGACGGCATCCCGGAGGAGTACCTCCGGATGAACGGCACCTACGGGATGACGCCCGAGCAGCGCGTCGAGTGGGAGGCCGAGGTCCGCTCGCTCTACGACGGCATGGTGCGGATCGTCATCACCCCCACCTGGGCCAAGCTCATCGACTTCGAGACGACCCTGCCCAGCGCGGTCGAGGAGCTGGTGAGGCGGCGGGACGAACGCCGGAGCGGATCGGCCTGAGGACGGCGGCGCGAGGGCCCTCGAACCCGTGGAGCGGTATAGTATGGCCGGTATAGTTATTTGAGACGCGGGAAGGGCGCCCCATGATCGAGATCCTCAACCCCACCGAGCTGGCCCGGGCCGGAGTCACCGGCGCCCTGGTCGGGGACATCCTGCGGACGCTGCGGAGCCGCAGCGAGGTCGGCACCAACCTCCTGGACATCGACAGGTGGGCCCGGGAGATGATCCTCGAGGCCGGGGCGCAGTCCTGCTACGTCGACTACGCGCCCTCCTTCGGGCGCGGGCCGTTCGGCCACTACATCTGCACGGGCGTCAACGACGCCGTGCTCCACGGGCGGCCCCACGACTACGCCCTCGCCGACGGCGACCTGCTGTCCCTGGACCTGGCCGTCTCCGTGGACGGCGTCGCCGCCGACGCCGCCATCAGCTTCATCGTGGGCGAGTCGCGGCCCCCGGAGAGCGTCGCGCTGATCGACGCGACCGAGCGCGCGCTGGAGGCGGGGATCGCCGCTGCCGGGCCCGGGGCCCGCATCGGCGACATCTCCCACGCCATCGGCTCGGTCCTCCGGGAGGCCGGGTACCCGATCAACACCGAGTTCGGCGGCCACGGCATCGGCTCGACCATGCACCAGGACCCGCACGTCCCCAACACCGGGCGGCGCGGCACCGGGTACAAGCTGCGCCCCGGTCTGATGCTGGCGCTGGAGCCGTGGGTCATGCAGGACACCGACCGGCTCGTCACCGACGCCGACGGGTGGACGCTGCGGAGCGCGACGGGCTGCCGGACGGCGCACAGCGAGCACACGGTCGCCATCACCGAGGACGGGGCCGAGGTCCTCACCCGGTCGGCGCGGGGGTGAGGACCGGCCGCCGCGCCCGCGCGGGTCAGCGGGCGCGGCGGTGGACCGTCACCAGCACGCCGTCGCCGTAGACGGTCGCCTCGGCGAGCCTCCAGGCCGACTTGTCGGCGGTCTCGCCGAACAGCCTGCGGCCGTGCCCCAGGAGGAGGGGGAACGTCATGAGCCGGATCTCGTCCACGAGGTCGTGCCCGACCAGTCCCCGCACCAGGGAGAGGCTGCCCGGGACGGAGATCTCGCCGTCCACCTCCTCCTTCAGCGCCGTCACCGCCGATACGAGGTCCCCCGAGAGCACCGTCGTGTTGTTCCACCGCGGCTCGGTGAGCGTGTTCGAGACGACGTACTTGGGCATCCCGTTGTACTTGTCCGCGAGCGCCCCCTCGTACTCGGGCCAGGCGGACGCGAACCCCTCGTAGGTCCGCCGTCCCAGCAGCAGCGCCCGCGCCCCGAACGCCTCGTCCTCCTTGAACTTCTCCCCCTCCCCGCGGTCCACCTCGAAGCTCCAGTTCGGGTACCTGAAGTCCTCGCCGCCCGGTGCCTCCGCGACGCCGTCCAGCGAGACGAACTCGGTCACCACGACCCGTCCCATGTCAGCCCTCCTTCCCGGCGAACGCCCGCAGCACGGGCGCGAGCACCTCCGGGGCGGCGCTGTGGTTCTCGCCCGGCACCACCTGGAGGGTGGCGGTCGGCAGGTGACCGGCGACCGCCCGCGCGCCCGCGGCGAGGAAGGGCCAGGTCCGGTCGCCGTGCAGGACCAGCACCGGGACGTCGACCCCGTCCCACAGGTCGGCGCGCAGCGGCCGGCCGGACATGGTGTCGCCGAGGTTGCGGCCGTCGTAGGCGATCGTGTGCGCGATCGCCTCCAGCCCCGGCCACATCTCGCTCCCACGCACGTCGCCGAGGAACTCCGGCGGCATCCCCACGGCCGCCGTCATGAACAGCTCCACCGCGTCCCCCGGCCGCCCGGCGGCCACGGCCGCGTCGAGCCGCTCGACGTAGTCGTCCGGCAGCGGCGGCCGGGAGCCGTCGACGACGACCGGCGGCTCGAACAGCACCAGCCGCGCGACGGGCACGCCCGCCTGCGCCGCGTTGAGCGCCAGGTGCCCGCCCGAGGACCAGCCGAACACCGTCACGGGCCGCCCGCCGCCCTCCCGGTCGATCACCGCCGCAAGGTCCTCGAACTCGCGCTCCACCGCGTACGGCGCGGTGTCGCCGCTGGCGCCCCGGCCGCGCCGGTCGTGGTTGACCACTCGGAAGCCGTCGGCGAGCAGTTCCGCGATCGCCGCGTTCTCCGGGGTCGTAGCACGGTGCGCGGTCGCCCCGTCGATGATGACGATCGGATCGCCCTCGCCCCACGCGCTGTACGCGATGGCGGTGCCGTCGGCGGAGGTGACCGTTCCCTCGGACATGTCCAGCCCTTCTGTCGTCCGCGGTGGCCTCCCACCGCTGTGACCCCAGGCTAGGAACCGGCCGGGGGCCCGGTCTTGTACAGAAGCGACATCGTCCCCCGCCCCTCCTGCAACTGGGTGGCCGTCCGCCCGATGAACCGCTGGAGCGAGCGGGCCAGGTGCGGCTGGTCGTAGTACCCCAGCCGGTGCACCACGTCCAGCGGCGCGGCGCCCCCGCCGAGGAGCAGCGCCGCCTCCCGGGCGCGTTCGATCTGCCGGATCGCCCCCTGGGTGAGCCCGGTGGCGGCCGCGACGCGCCGCTGCACCGACCGGGTCCCCACCCGCGCGATCCCGCCCCAGACCACCTCGTCCACGAGGGGGTCGCGGGAGATCACCCCCGCCCGCGCCAGCCGTGCCACCAGGGCCTCGGCGTCGTCGAAGCCCGGGACCTCCCACTCCCGGCCGCCCAGCACGAACGTCCGCTCTGTGACGTGGGGGCTCTCCACGGCCGAGTCGACCAGCCGCGGCAGGTGAGGCAGTACGGTCCCGTGCGCGAAGGTGATGCCCAGCGACTCCGAGTCGCCCGCCAGCTCCACGCTGGACGCGGCGGTCTCGGGCCCGCGGACGGCCGCGTGCCCGCGGCCCCCCTCCTCCCAGAACACGAGCTCCCAGGTGGACGTCGCGACCGAGGTCATGGCCTCGAACCCCGACGCCCGCCCCCGCCAGACGCACGCCACGTGGGGCGAGTCCGACATCCTGTGCAGGCTCTCGATCGCCATCGTCCCCTCCGGGTCCGGTCCGTGGTGCCATCATCGCCGCGGGCACCGACACGGGGCCACCGGAGGCCGGGGATCCGCCTCTGGACGGCCCGGCGACGCGGGGCCGGTGCGCGGTTCAGGGGGTGCCGCCCGCTCTCCGGCGGGTGGCCGCCGTGTAGCGGTCGGCCAGGCGGGCGCAGGCGTCCGCCAGCTCGTCCGGACCGACGACCTCGAACCCGGCGTCGAACCGGCCGACCGCCGCGGCCAGGCCCGTCCACGACCACGAGTACAGCACGAGCCGGCACCGGTCCGGGCCCGCCTCCTCGACGGTGCCGTCGCCGACGTAGGGGGCCGCCGCGGCCGCGGGCAGGTCGAGGAGCACCTCGCCGCGGCAGGGAGGGACGCCCGTCCCGTCCGCGCCCCGGAACCGGGCGGCGACGAAGGCCGCGGCGTCCCCGCCCGGCGGCTCGCGCGGGGAGAACCGGGGACCGGTGAGCGGGCGCGGTGTGATGCGGTCCGCCCGAAAGGTGCGCCAGTCGCCGCGGTCCAGATCCCAGGCCAACAGGTACCAGCGCCCGCCCCGGGCCACCAGGTGGTGGGGCTCCGCCCGGCGCGGCGGGGGCCCGAGGGGGCCGTCGTCCCGGCCCGGTGCGGCGTAGTCGAAGCGCAGCACCTCGCGGGCGTGCACGGCCGAGCCCAGCGCGGCCAGGACGCCGCCGCCGACCGGCGGCCGGGGACCGGGATCCTCGGCCGCCGAGGCGTCCAGGGTGTCGATCCGGCGGCGCAGCCGCGCGGGCACGAGCCCGCGGACGGTGTGCAGGGCGCGCAACGCGTCCTCCGCCACGTCGGAGCCCTCGGGGCCGGCCGCCGCCAGCCGCAGCGCCAGGGCCAGGACGGTCGCCTGCCCGTCGTCGAACAAAGGCGGGGGCCGGTCGGCGCCCGCGTCCAGGCGGTAGCCGCCGTCGGGGCCCTTGGCGGCCGCCACGGGGTAGCCGAGCTCGCGCAGCCTGTCGACGTCGCGGCGCACGGTGCGCGGGCTGACGCCCAGCCGCTCGGCCAGCAGGGGGCCCGGCCAGTCCCGGCGGACCTGGAGGAGCGAGAGCAGCTTCAGCAGCCGCACGGAGGTCTTCTGCACGCCCCCGATCCTGCCGGGGGAAGAGGCCACCCCCTGTCCGCCTCCCCTGCGACCTTGTCCGCGGGGCCGCCGGACGGCGGCCCGGAACAAGGGAGCGACCATGTCCATCACCACGACGACCCATGCCAACTTCCGGGGCGACGCCCGGGCGGCGCTGGAGTTCTACCGGGACGTGTTCGGCGGCGACCTCGCCGTGATCACCTACCGGGACGCCGGCGGTGTCACCGACGAGGCCGAGGCCGACCAGGTCATGTGGGGGCAGGTGGAGTCCCCGGCGGGCTTCCGCCTGATGGCCTACGACGTGCCCGGGCACACCCCGTGGAACCCGGGGGAGCGGCCCTACTTCGTGTCGGTGCGCGGCGACTCGGTCGAGGAGGTCGCCGGGTACTGGGAGAAGCTGAGCGAGGGCGCCGCCGTCGTGCAGCCCCTGGGGGAGTCCGCGTGGGCGCGGGCCTACGGCATGCTCCGGGACCGCTTCGGCCTGACCTGGGTCCTGGACGTCCCCGCGGCCCACGGCGCCTGACACACCGCGGGCCCGGTCGGGGACCGGGCCCGCGGCCCGCCGCGTCGCGCCGCCGCCGTCCCACGGGCCGCCTTTTCCGTCCGAACCCAGTGCGAAGACTTGCCCTCGCTTTTCCACACCGCGCGCGAGGATGTTTCCGTGCCGTTTCCGGGGAGATGACTCCAGAACACGTTCGACCGATCGCGTACAGCCACCGGGATCGGAAGGAGAGGCCCATGTTCTTCCTGCCGGGGCGCGGACCGCGGGGGCGCCGGACGCGGGTCGCGCGTCCGCTCGCGGCCGGGGCCGCCGCCCTGCTGATGGTCCTGTCGTCCGGGTGCGGCGCGCCGCCGGGGCAGGAGGGCGGAGGGGCCGGCCTGGCCGACGACCCCCGGATCGTCTGGGCCGTCACCGGCGCCGACCGGGCCGCCCACGAGCAGGTCGCCGCCCTGTGGAACGAGACCCACCCCGACCGCCAGGTGGAGGTCTTCTTCCTGGCGCCCACCGCCGACGAGCAGCGCCAGGCCATGTTCCAGGACCTCCAGAGCCGGGCGGGGCAGTTCGACGTCCTGGGGCTCGACGTGATCTGGACGGGCGAGTTCGCCGACTTCGGCTACATCGAGAGCCTGGAGGACCTGCGCCCGGAGGTCGAGGGGGTGAGCCTGCCCGGCGCCGTCGACACCGCCCAGTGGCGGCAGGAGCTCTTCGCCCTCCCGTACTCCTCCAACGGGGCCTTCCTCTACTACCGCACCGACCTCATCGACGAGCCGCCCCGGACCTGGGAGGAGCTGTACGAGACCGGGACGGCGGCCGCCGAGGAGGCGGGGATCTCCGGCTTCGTCGGCCAGGGGGACCGCTACGAGGGGTTCGTCGTCAGCTACCTGGAGCTGTTCTGGGCCGCCGGGGGCGAGCTGTTCGACGAAGGGCAGACCCGGAGCACCTTCCTGGAGGGCGACGCCGCCTCCACCGCGCTGGACTTCATGACCCGGGCCCACGCCACCGGCTTCTACGCCGAGGGCTACGACTCCATGGTGGAGGACGACGCCCGGGCCCTGTTCCAGGCCGGCGAGGCGGTGTACATGCGCAACTGGCCCTACGCCGTGCCGCTGCTGTCGGGCGAGGCCGGCGAGGAGAGCGCGGTCGCGGACGACTTCGCCGTGGCCCCGCTGCCGACCTTCGACGGAGAGGGCACCACCAGCGCCCTGGGCGGGCTCAACAACGCCGTGAGCACTCTGAGCGACGAGAAGGAGGTGGCCCGCGAGTTCGTCCTGTGGGCGGCCACCGACCCCGGGGCCCAGGCCCTGCTGGCCGAGAACAGTCTGCCGCCCACCATGGAGTCGGTCTACGAGGACTCGGAGGACCCGAACTTCCGGATGCTCGGCGACATCCTGGCCGAGGCGCACGCCCGGCCCCCGGTCCCGGGGTACAACTCGCTCTCCCTGGCGATCCAGGACGAGCTCCACCCCGCCTTCCTGGGCCAGGCCGATCCCGGGCCCGCCCTGGAGGCCGTGGAACGCGCCGCGGACGACGCCCTCCGGCAGGAGTAGGACATGGCGACACGACAGAGCAGCGGACACACGGCGCAGGACCGCACGGGCCGGGTGCCCCGGCCGCGCGGGGGCGGGGACGGAGGCGGCGGGGGAGGCCGGACCTCCCGGGGCGGCGGCCGGGGGCCCCGCCGGAACCCGGGCCACGGCCTGGGCGAACGGGCCATGGGGAGGATCTTCCTGGCACCCTCGTTCGCCTTCATGGCCGTCATCGCGCTCTTCCCGGTCTTCTACGCCGTCCTGATGAGCCTCTACGAGATCCGCGGCTTCAACCAGGACTTCACGGGGTTGGGCAACTACGCGCGGGCCCTCACCGACCCCGGCTTCTACAACGCGGCGCTCAACACCCTGGTCTTCACCGTGGCCTCGGTGACGCTGGAGTTCGTGATCGGACTGGGCTTCGCGCTGATCATGCACCAGGCGTTCGTCGGCCGCGGCCTCACCCGGGCGGTGATCCTGGTGCCGTGGGTGATCCCCACCGCCGTCGCCGCCCAGGTGTGGCGGTACATGTTCGACCACAACCCGGGGTTCGTGAACGCGGTGCTCGGCACCGACGTCAACTGGCTGCGCGACCCGGCCTGGTCCATGGTCGGCATCATCGCCGCGGACGTGTGGAAGACCGCGCCGTTCGTGGCCCTGCTGCTGCTGGCCGGGCTCCAGACGATCCCCAAGGACTACTACGAGGCGGCCAAGATGGACGGCGCCGGGGTGCTCCAGCGCTTCTGGTCCGTCACGCTGCCGCTGCTGCGCCCCGCGATCGTGGTGGCGCTGCTGTTCCGCACGGTGGACGCGCTGCGCATGTTCGACTTCGCGTACGTGTTCGCCGGGTACTCCAACTCGCTGGCGACACTGTCGGTGTACGCGCAGCGCTTCCTCGTCGCCGAGCCCCGCCTCGGCTACGCGAGCGCGCTGTCCACCGTCACCTTCGTGATCGTCATGCTGGTCGGCCTGGCGTTCATCTCCCGGATGGGGCGGCACATGGTCGGCGACACGGCACGGGAGGTGAAGCGGTGACGATCTCGGAGCAGGACCGGGCCCGCGAGGCGGTGCGCGAGGCGCACCGGACACGGCGGGGGACGCCGCCGGCCCTGGTCAACGCGCTCAAGCTGCTGGGACTGGCGGTGGTGCTGCTGTGGTGCCTGTTCCCGTTCCTGTGGATGGCGATGACCAGCCTGCGCACCGGGTCGGTGGCGCTCACCGACCCCAACATCCTGCACGGGCCGTTCAGCCTGGACAACTACGGCCAGGTCTTCGACCTGGGGTTCCAGTTCGCGCTGCGCAACTCGCTGCTCGTGGCGGCGCTGACCACGGTCATCTGCATCCCGGTGGCGGCGCTGGCGGGCTACGCCCTGGCCCGGCTGCCGCTGCGCGGGAGGTTCGTGCTGCTGGCCGTCACCCTGGTGGCGACCCTCTTCCCGCCGGTGGCGCTGGTCAACCCGCTGTACCAGATGTACCTGGAGCTCCAGTCGCTGACCGGGGTCAACCTGCTCAACAGCTACGCGGGCATGGTGATCCCGTACGTGGCGCTGACCCTGCCGCTGTCCATCTTCATCCTGGCCACGTTCTTCGCGGGCATCCCGCGCGAGGTCGAGGAGTCGGCGAAGGTGGACGGGGCCACGCCGTTCCAGGCGTTCTGGCGGGTGGTGGCGCCGCTGGCGGCGCCCGGGGTGGGCGCCGCGTCGATCCTGACGTTCGTGTACGCCACCAACGAGTTCCTGCTGGCGTTCTCGTTCGCGCCCCGCGACCTCAACGTGCAGACGGTCCCGGTGTTCATCGGCACCTTCCAGCGCGTCGGGTACGAGAACCCGATCGGCCAGGTCATGGCGGCGTCGGTGCTGGTCTCGGTCCCCCTGATCCTCTTCGCGCTGGTGCTCCAGCGCCGGATCGTGGCCGGGCTGACCTCCGGCGCGGTCAAGGGCTGAACGCCGGGGTCACTCCAGGCAGGCGCGGACCACGGCGGCCATCCGCTCCCGGGGCTCGACGACCCCGGGGCGGGTGACCCCGCGCAGGATGAGCCCGTCGGCGTAGGCCATCAGGGTGCGCATCGCCGCCTGCGGGTCGGCCGCGCCCAGGTCGGCGAGGACGCGCGCGCCCCACTCCTGGATGAGGGCCGCGCCCCGGGACAGGGCGGCGGCGATCCGGGGGTCGTGGGTGGCCTCCACCGACAGCGCGTAACGGGCGACGGTGCGGACCCGGTCGGTGGTCACCGAGGCCTCGATGAACCGGGTGACGGCGTCCAGGAAGAGGTCGAGCGTCGGCTCCCCGGGCAGGTCCATCGCCGCCCAGTCGCGCCGGTCCAGCTCCTCCAGCCGTTCCACGACGGCGGTGACGAGCGCGTCGCGGGTGCGGAAGTGGTTGGAGGACGACCCCCTGGGCAGACCCGCCGCGGCGTCCACCCGGCCGTGGGTGAGGGCGTGCGCGCCGCCCGTGCCGAGCAGGGTGATGGCGGCGTCCAGGGCGCGTTCGCGAGTCTCCGACATGGGGGAACTATAAACGTAGTGACGGGCTACTATGATCGTAGTAGCGTGGGGCCATGAACGGTAGAGCACTCATCGTCGGAGGCGGCATCGCCGGACTCGCCGCCGCCCGCGGCCTGCTGGACCGGGGCTGGGAGGTCGAGGTGCGCGAACGCCACGCCGGCCCGCCCGACATCGGCGGGGCGCTGGGCATGTGGCCGCCCGCCCTGGAGGCCCTGGACCGGCTCGGCCTGGGGGATGCGGTCCGCGCCACCGGGAGCGTCCCCACCGCCGCGCGGCTGGCCGACCCCGCCGGACGGACCCTCGTGCGCCTGGACCGGCGCGCCCCCGCCGCCCGCCTGGTCGCCCGTTCCGCGCTGCTGGAGATCCTGGCCGGCGCCCTGCCCGCGGGAACGGTCCGCTGGAACACCCCCGTCACCCCGGAGGAGGCCGCCGCCGGAGCGGGCGGATTCGACGTGGTCGTCGGGGCCGACGGCCTCAACGGCGCCGTCCGCCGCGGCGCCTTCCCCGCCGCGCCCGCCTCCCGGGGGCTGGGCACCGTCGCCTACCGGGGAGCCGTGCCCGGCCATGTCGCGACCTTCACCGAGACCTGGGGGAGCGGCCGCCTCTTCGGCGTCACCCCCATGGACGGCCGCGCCGCCAACTGGTACGCGGCCGTGCGCGCCGACCTGGCGCCCGACCGCGGGGCGGACCCCGTCGTCCTGCTGCGCCGGCTGTACGGCGGCTGGCACGCGGGGGTCGCCCGGGTCCTGGACGCGCTGCCCGGCACCGCCGTCGACCGGCGCACCCTCTACGACCTGCCCGCCCCGGCCTCCTACGTGCGCGGGCGCCACGTCCTCATCGGCGACGCCGCCCACGCCATGGCGCCCAACCTGGGGCGGGGCGCCTGCGAGTCCCTGGTGGACGCGGCCGCCCTGGCCCGGGCACTGGGCGAGGCCCCCGCCGTCGCCCGGGGGCTGGCCCGCTACGACCGGGAGCGCCGCCGCCCGGCCGCCCGCCTCGTGCGCGCCTCCCGGGCGATGAGCGGGCTCGCCACCGCCACCCGCCTCACCGGTCTGCGCGACGGGACCCTGCGCACCGTCGGGGCGCTCCTGGGATAACCGCTTTACCCGGGCGCGGCCGCACGGTTGGCTGGGGGCATGAGCGGATCACAGACCGACGTACTGCCCCTGACCACCGACGTGCGCGAACACCCCGCCGTGTTCGCCAGCGCCTTCAACTCCGGCGACCCCGACCTGGTGGAACGCGTCTACGAGGAGGACGGGATCCTCGTCCTGGACCCGGCCGCCCCGCTGACCGGGGCCGCGCGGCGCGAGGGCAACGCCCGGTTCATGTCCCTGGGCGTGCCGATCGCGGTCAGCCCCCGGCACGTCCACCAGGCGGGCGACATCGCCTTCCTCATCGTCGACTGGGAGGTGCGCGGCACCGGACCCGACGGGCGGGAGGTCGACATCCGCGGCACCGCCACCGACGTGGCCCGGCGCGGGGCCGACGGGCTGTGGCGGTACGTCATCGACAACCCGTTCGGCGTGGCCGGGGCGCCCGCCGCGCCCTGACCGCCCGGACACGGGACCGCCCCGGCCCGGGGACCCCGGGCCGGGGCGGCGCGGCCGAACGCACCCGCGGCTCAGCCGGCCGCGGTCGGCTCCGGCACCTCGGCCTCGACCTCGGCGATGTGCAGCGCCGCGACCAGGTCGCGGTACAGCTCGTCGCGTTCCAGCAGTTCGGTGTGCGTCCCCTGGGCGCGCACCCCGCCCTCCTCCATCAGGATGATCCGGTCGGCGTGGATCACCGTCGACAACCGGTGCGCCACCGTCACCACGGCCGCCCGGTCGGCGTGCCGCCGCACGCTCTCGGTGATCGCCGCCTCGGTGATGGCGTCCACCTGCGAGGTCGCCTCGTCCAGCAGCAGCACGTCCGGCGAACGCAGCAGCGCCCGGGCCAGGGCCACCCGCTGGCGCTGGCCGCCCGAGAACGCCGTGGCGTCCAGCGGGGTGTCCAGGCCCTCCTCCAGGGCGTCGACCTTGTCGGCCAGGCGGACGTCCCCGACCACCCGGCGGATCTCCTCCTCGGTCGCCTCCGGGCGGCTGAACAGCAGGTTGTCCCGCAGGGTGCCCGGCACCACCGGGGTGTCCTGCTCCACGTAGGCGAAGTGCGCGCGCACCTGCTCGGGGGTCAGCTCCCGGTAGGGGGTGCCGTCCACCCGCAGTTCGCCGCCCTCCGGCTCCAGGAACCGCAGCAGCAGCGACAGCACCGTGGTCTTGCCCGCCCCCGACGGGCCCACGATCGCGGTGTGCCCCCGCCGGGGGATCACCAGGTCCACGTCCCGGAGCGCGGGCGCGGCGCCCGGGGCGTAGCGGGCGGTCACCCCCCGCAGCTCCAGCAGGGCGTCCGGGCCGTGCCCGTTGGAGAAGGCGGGGCGGCCGCCGAGCGGAGCCGGCGCCGGGCCCGCGGGCGCCTCGGCGGCCGGCTCCAGCGGGATCGCCTCCACCTCGCGGATCCGCTTGGCCGCGGCGATGCCCGACTGCAGCGTGCTCACGCTCTGGGACAGCTCCATGACCGGGTTCAGCAGCGTGAACGCGTACAGCAGGAACGCGATCAGGGTGGACACGCCGATGTCGCCGGAGGCCACCCGCAGGGCGCCCACGCCCAGGATGGCGATGATCGCCAGCTGGATGCCGCTGAACGCGATCGTCCAGGCCACCGCCTCCCGGCGGACCGCCCGCACGCCGTGCTCGGCGGCCTCGCGGGCGTGGACGAGGATCGTGTCGCCCAGGCGCTCCTCGGCGCGGCTCACCTTGACGGTGCGGATCGCCCGCAGCGCCCCGTCCAGCACGCCGCCCATCAGGCCCAGGGAGTTCTGCGCCTTCTCCTGCGCCTTGGCCAGGGCGGGCATCAGGGTGAGGAACAGGACCGTCACGATGAGCACCGCGGCCGCCGTGACGGCCACCAGGACCAGGTCCAGGACCGCCATCATCACCAGCGTGCCGACCAGCAGCACGGCGCCGTTGATGAGGCTGATGACGCTCGTGGACGCGGCCTCGCGCAGCAGCACGGTGTCGGAGGTGGCCCGGGTGACCAGCTCGCCGGAGGAGCGGCGGGACAGCGGGATCAGCGCGGCCCGGAAGTAGCGGCGCACCAGCGAAGTGCGCGCGTCCAGCACGACCTTCTCGGCGACGGTGCCCATCAGGATCCAGTGGTACATGCCCAGCACCGCGCCGACGGCGAACAGGCCCAGCAGCAGGACGATGGGCAGCGTCAGCCCGCCCCCCTCGGCCAGGGTGTCCAGGACGAGTTTGACCACCATGGGGTTGGCCAGCTCCAACCCGGAGCCGAGCAGCGCCAGGACTAGGCCCAGCAGGAGCTTGCGGCGGTGCGGGCGCACGAACGACCACAGCACCTTCAGCTGGGCGAAGCGCGGCTCCTCCCCGGGCGGGGACTCCGCCGGGATCGGGGCATCGTTTGTCTCAATGCGATCAGCCATGCTTGAAATTAGGTCATACGTGACCGATTATTGTCAACCAAATACCCGCAAGCCTAGGATGAGCGCATGGTGAAGAGCGCAACCTCAGAGGAAGAGACGAGGACCCGTGCCCGCACCCGCCGCGCCATCCTGGACGCGGCCGTGCAGGTCCTCGGAGACAACCCCGCCGCACCCCTGTCCCAGGTGGCCAGAGCAGCCGGGGTCGCCCGCAGCACGCTGCAGCGCTACTTCGCCGAACGGGCCGACCTCATCGAAGCCCTGCGCGACTACGCGGACGAGCTCTCCAACGAGGCCTGCGAGCGGGCGCGCACCACCGAGGGCACCGCCATCGAGGCGTTCACCCGGCTCGTCGCCGAGTACTTCACGCTGCGCAAGGTCATCATGCTGGCGTTCGGCTCCGACGACCTAACTGAGGACGCCCGCGACCAGGACGAGTGCAGCGCCGCCGACCTGGCCCTGCAGGCGCTCATCGTCCGGGGGCACGAGGACGGCACCATCGACCCCAGGATCACCCCGCTGTGGGCCGAACAGCTGCTGTGGTCCGGGCTGTACGCCGGCTGGACCTACGTCACCACGGCCAGGGTCCCCGCCTACGAAGCGCTCACCCTGTGCCTGCACTCGCTCGTCAAAGCGGTGGAGCGGCGGCCCGGGCGGGACGACTGACCCGATACGGAGCGGACCTCCGGGAGCCCACGGGCCCCGGAGGCGACGGGTGCTACAGGTACAGGCCGGTACCCCGCTCCGGGGCCTCCTTGGCGATCGCGTGCACGTCCCGCTCGCGCAGGATGATGTACCGCTCGCCGTTCAGTTCGACCTCGCCCTGCTCCTCCGGATCGAACAGGACCCGGTCCCCGGTCTTGACATGGCGGGCGCCGGTGCCGGCGCCCACGACCTCGCCCCAGGCGAGCCGCGTCGCCAGCTTCACCGTGTCCGGGATGACCAGACCCGCGCTGCTGCGCCGCTCGCTCTTGTCGGGGACCGTCTTCACCAGCAGGCGGTCGTGGAGCATCTGGATTTCAAGCTTTGATTCGGGCACACCCCCAGGGTATTCGCCCCCGGCCCGGGCCGTCCGCCGCCACCACCGGCCACGGGACCGCCCCCCTGGCTCAACCACCTCTTAACCTTCGGTACAGTAATTCCATCGCCGACCGGGGTAACCGAGCGGCGCACCAGGGGCTATGGCGCAGTTGGTAGCGCGCCTCCATGGCATGGAGGAGGTCTGGGGTTCGAATCCCCATAGCTCCACTCGACTCTCAGACGACCCTGCTCGGGGGCCTTCGGCCGCCTCGCAGGGTCGTCTTCGTCGTGCCTGCCGGGGGGGGAGACCCCCCGAACCCCCCGAGGTGACCCCCTGCGGCTGGGGCCGCGTGCATCGTGGGCCTCGGCGGCGGCTGGTCTTACATCGTGTGCGGGCTGTGCCCGCAGGGGTCTTCTTCGAGGTGGCCCGTTGTGGCGGGGCCGCGTGTATCGGGGGCCTCGGCGGTGGCCGGTCTTGCATCGTTCGCGGGCCGTGCCGACAGGTCGGCCGGAGGCGATCCTCTGCGGCGGGGGCCGCGTGCATTGTGGATCTCGGCGGTGGCCGGTCTTGCATCGTTCGCGGGCTGTGCCCGCGGGGCGTTCTTTGAGGTGACCCCTGCGGGGGAGTGGCGGACCTCACATGTGCGCGGGGGCGGTTCAGGTCGGGGTGAGGGCCGCGTAGTAGGACTGCCGGGACGTGAAGCACGGGTCGAAGGCGGGCGGCGGCTCCCCCCACGAAAGACCGCCGATGTGTCGAAGCGGTCCTCTCGATCAGGCCGTACCCGTCCTCGCTGCCCGCCGCCGGAGCGGTGGGCCACCGGAGCGCCGCGGGGGCCGGTACCGGACGATTCCCCGGAATTTCCCCGGACGTTCGAACGGTGTGCGGGCGGTGAACGGTCGGCGGCCGGTTTCGGACACGCGAATGGAGAGGGGGGACAATTCACCTGCGGATCTCCCGCGAAGAATGGAGGAATCGCAGATCAAGCGGCCTCCACCACTTTCGTCGGTAGTGCCACCACCACCCGCGTGGTGGGTGTGGGTGGACGGTGAATCGGGAGTCGGCACCATCGAATGCGGCGACCCGCGCATCTAACGTCGAAACCGTTAGAGAATCCCTCGATCCGACGGAGGATCATGATCACGGCGGGCCCCCGGACCGCGCCGCCCCTGGCGCCTCTGCACTACGAGGAGCAGGAGTGGAACGGCCTTCGACTGCTGGCTTACGACGAGTCCGGCGACGGGCGCATCGTCGAGGCCCTGGGTGATCCGGCGACCGCCGATCACATCATCGTCCTCGTCCCCGGAAACGACAATTACCTGGGGAATTACTTCGACCCGAGCCGTCCCACCCGCCCCCGGGTGAACGGCGCGACCCTGCTGCGGACCATGGGCGAGGTCGCCACGGGGGAGAGTTTCGCCGTCGTGGTGTGGATGGGCTACGACACCCCCCGCGGATTCTTCGAGGGCGCGATGCGCGGACCGGCCCGGCGGGCCGCCCCCGACCTCGTCCGGCTCACCCATTACCTGCCCGGCGACGCCCACATCACCCTGGTCGGGCACAGCTACGGGACCGTCGTGTGCGGCCTGGCGCTGGCCGAGGGCCGCGTCGACGACTGCATCGCCCTGGGCAGCCCCGGCATGGGCGGCTCCTCCACCGCCGACCTGCGCTACTCCGGGAACCTCTGGGTCGCCCAGGGGCGCGACGACTGGATCCGCCGCTTCCCGCGCGGCCGCCTCGGCGACCTCGGCCACGGGCCCACCCCGCTGCGCCCCGGCTTCGGGGGCCTGCGCATCGAGACCGGCGACATCCCCGGCCACTGCGCCTACTACACCGAGGGCAGCGAGTCGGTGCGCAACATGGCCCGGATCGCCCTGGGCCGCTACGAGGAGGTCACCCTGGTCGACCCGGTGGCCCGCACCCCGCTGCCCCGACCGGCCGCCCCGGCCCGGTCCGCCGCCCTGCCCGCGCAGCGGGCGGCCGCCGTCCCGGGGGAGAGGATCGCCCGGTGACCGCCGACGGACCGGTGATCCTCGCCGAGGGGGTCCGCAAGACCTATCCGTCCAGGAGCCGGCCCTCCCTGGACGGGTTCGACCTGGTCGTGCGCCCGGGCACGGTGCACGCCCTGCTCGGCCCCAACGGCGCGGGCAAGACCACCGCGGTCCGGGCGATGTCCACCCTGGTCCGGTTCGACGAGGGCAGCGTCCGGGTGGCCGGGCACGACGTGGCCTCCCAGAGCCGCCGGGTACGCGAGCGCATCGGCCTGACCGGCCAGTACGCCGCCCTGGACGAGGTGCTCAGCGGCCGGCGCAACCTGGAGATGTTCGCCCGCCTGCACCACCTGCGGCCCCGGGAGGCCAAGGCCAGGGCCGCGGAGCTGCTGGAGCGGTTCGGCCTCACCGACGCCGCCGAGCGCCCGGTCCGCCACTACTCCGGCGGCATGCGCCGCCGCCTGGACCTGGCGGCCAGCCTCATCCTGGACCCGCAGGTGCTGTTCCTGGACGAGCCCACCACCGGCCTGGACCCGCGCAGCCGCGCCGAGGTGTGGCGGGCGGTGCGCGACCTCGTCGACCGGGGCACCACCGTGCTGCTCACCACCCAGTACCTGGAGGAGGCCGACCGGCTGGCCGACACGGTGTCGGTGATGGAGGCCGGCCGGGTCATCGCCGAGGGAGCCCCCGACGAGCTCAAGCGGCGGGTCGGCGGCAGCCGCGTGGAGGTGGTGGTCACCGACCCCTCCGAGGTCGACAAGGCCGTGGAGGTGCTGGGCCGGGTGTGCGGCGCCCCGCTCGACGTCGACCCCGATACCCAGACGGTGCGCGCCCCCGTGGGCGGGCGCGGCAGTGAACTGGCCAAGGTGGTGCGGGCCCTGGACGAGGCCGGGCTGGAGGTGGAGGACATCGCGCTGCGCAGGCCCAGCCTGGACGAGGTGTTCCTCAGCCTGACCGGTCGCCGCACCGGAGAGGACGCGACCACCGGGGAGGGTCCGCGATGACCGTGATGGCCAGGCGCCTGGGATGGGCGCTGTCCGACACCGGGGTGGTGGCCCGCCGCTACCTGTCCCACCTGGTGCACAAGCCCGACGAGCTGATCGGCACCCTGCTCATCCCGGTGCTGGCGGTGCTGCTGTTCGGGTTCGTGTTCGGCGAGACCATGGGCGCCGCCGCCGGGGTGGACGACTACCGGGACTTCCTGATGCCGGGCCTCTTCGCGCTCACCATGGCCTTCGGTATCGGCAACACCACCATCGCCGTGGTCACCGACGCCGGGAGGGGCGTCATCGACCGGTTCCGCACCCTGCCGATGGCGCCGTCGGCGCTGCTGGCCGGGCGCAGCGTCTCCGACGTGGTCTCCGGGGTGGTGGACCTGGCCGTGCTGGCCGGGATGGGCCTGCTCATCGGGTGGCGCTGGAACGAGGGCTGGCTCTCGGCGCTGGCCGCCCTGGGGCTGCTGCTGTGGCTGCGGCTCGCCTTCACCTGGATCGGCATCTACCTGGGGCTGGTGGTGCGCAGCCCCGAGGCCGCCATGAAGTTCTTCTCACTGGTCTTCCCGCTGGCCATGGTCGCGGACACGTTCGTGCCCACGTCGAGCATGCCCGGCTGGCTGGCCCCGCTGGCGGAGTGGAACCCGCTGTCGGCGACGGTGATCGCCGCCCGCGACCTGTTCGGCTCGCCCGGGGTGGTGTCCGACTCCTGGGTGGCGCAGAACGCCCTGCTCATGGCGCTGGTGTGGCCGCTGGTGCTGCTGGCGGTGTTCGTCCCGCTGGCGGTGCACCGCTACCGGGCGGCCGCCCGGTAGCGGGGGCCGCGCGGTGGTGGGGACCGGGGTCCGCGGGGGCGGCCGCGGTCCTCACCCGTGCGCGTCCACGAAGGCCAACAGGCCGGGATCGCCCGAGACCAGGCGCTCCGCCTCCTCGCCGCCGTCGCACCGGCACAGCGACACCGTCACCTCGGAGTCCGTGCGCGCGACCACCCGCCACACACCCCCGTGCTCCTCCCAGCGCCGCAGGACGTCGACCGGATCCGTCATGGCGTACCGCCTCCTCGCCGTTCCCCGGGCGGCGCGGTGGAATCGCGCACCACCAGTTCCGGTGCCAGCACCTCGTGCCGGTCCCCGGTGCGGCCGCCCATGCGCTCCCACAGCAGTTCGGTGGCCAGCCTCCCCATGATCGCGCGCGGCTGGTCCACACTGGTCAGCCGGGGGCGGGTCACCTCCGCCAGGGACGTGTTGTCGTAGCCCACCACGGACACCTCCGGCGGGGCGTGGTCCAGCACCGCCAGCGCCGCCAGGTCGTTGACCGCGAACACCGCGCCGGGTCCCCGCGCCAGCAGCTCCGCGGCCGCGCGCTCCCGGTCGCCGCCCACCGGGTGCACCAGCGCCTCCCCGGCCAGCCCCGCCTCCCGCATGGTCTCCCGGTACCCGGCCTCGCGCGAGCGCGACGACGGGCTGCCGCTGCCGGACAGGTGCCCGATCCGCGTGTGGCCCAGCTCCAGCAGGTGCCGGACCGCCGCCCGCGCCCCCGCCTCGTCGTCGTTGGCGACCGTGTCCACCCCCGGGGCGAACTCCCGCGGCCGCCCCACCATCACCACCGGCACCCTGCGCGCCGCGTCGGCCAGGGCCGCGGCGCCCACCCAGGAGCTCACCACCACGACCCCGTCCACGTTGAGCTGGAGCAGGGAGTCCAGCTGGTGCTCCAGCCGCCCCCGGTCGCGGCGGCCGTGCGCCAGCAGCACCGTGAACCCGCGGCCCTCCGCGGCCTCCTCCACGCCCGCCACGACCTCCGTGTGGTACGGGTTGGCCAGGTCGGTGAGCAGCACGCCCAGGATCATCGTGCGCCCCTGCACCAGCCCGCGGGCCAGGCGGTTGGAGCGGTAGCCGAGCCGGTCGGCGGCGGCCAGGATGCGCGCCCCCGTCTCCTCGCTCACACCGGGATCCCCGCGCAGCGCCAGCGACACCAGGGATTTGGACACCCCGGCGGCCGCGGCGACATCGACGATGGTGGGACGGCGCCCGGGTCTGGTTCCTGTCACAACGACCATTGTGTCCCGGATCGGAGTGCCTCGCCCGCCATCGACTGGAACGTTCCAGACCCGTTTCCCGACCGGCCACCGAAAGTCCTTCCCCCGGCTCCGGCCCCTGTTTACCGTCACCGGTGAACGCACTCTCCGGGCCGCCGCGGCGGGCCCCGACCGGCAGGAGCCACCTTGGACCCGATCCCCGCCCTGCGCCGACGCCCCGAGGCCCTGCTGCTGGACTTCGGCGGGGTCGTCTTCCAGACCCGCAAACCGCCCGAGGGCCGCGCCGCCGTCGCCCTGCACCTGCGCGAGACCCTGCTGCGCGCCGGGCACGACGTGCCCGCCGCGGAGCTGCGGGCCTCCCTGGACGCGGGCCTGGCGGCGCTCAAGGACTGGAAGAACGCCGCCGGCCGCCGGCGCACCCCGCGCGAGCTGACCCACCGCGAGATCTGGACCGACTTCCTCGCCTCCGACCTGCCCGACCCGGTGCGGGAGACCCTCGCCGGCAGCGCGGGCCCGCTGCTGGCCGACATGTCCACCCTGCTCTCCGAGCACCGCCTCCGCCCCGGCATCCGCGACCTGCTGCACGCCGCCCGCACCCTGGGCGTGCGCGTGGGCATCGTCTCCAACGCCCACTCCGGCCGCGCCCACCGGTCACTGCTGCGCGAAGCCGGGCTGGAGGACGCCATCGGCGTGCAGGTGTACTCCGACGAGGTCGGCATCCGCAAGCCCCACCCGGAGATGATCGCCCTGGCCGCCCGCGCCCTGGGCACCGATCCCGGGCACTGCTGGTACGTCGGCGACACCCAGGACCGCGACGTGGTCGCCGGGCGCAGGGCCGGGGCGGCCGCCGTCGTCCTCACCCGCCACCACCACACCGACACCCCGCCCTACCCGGTACGGGAGAGCGCCGACGCGGTCTTCGACACCCCCGAGGGGCTGGTGGACCCGCTCTGGCACAGCGTCCCGGCCCGGGCGGCCGACGCCGCCCCGGCACGGACCGCCGGAGAGGACACGGAACAGGACCCGGTCCGGGTGGTCCGGCCCCGGGCGCACGGCCCCGCCGCGGCGCGCCGCGCCCCGGACCCCGGGGAGCCCGGCGCGCTCCTGCTCGACCAGGGCGGGGTCATCGCCGTCTCCAGCGCCACCCCCGACGTCCAGCGCGACTTCGCCGCCTCCCTGGCCCGCCGCCTGGAACGCGTCGGCTACGCCGCCACCACCGAGGACATGCTGGCCCTGGTGCGCGCCGGCCGCGACCGCTACCGCGACTGGAAGGCGGGGCACGACGAGGACGGGCCGATCCCCGAGATCACCCCGCGCGCGTTCTGGCACGACATGGTCGGCCGCGACCTGCCCGAACGCGTCCGCGCCTTCCTGTACGCCGAATCCGCGCAGCTCACCCTGGAGTACGCCGACTCCAAGAGCCTGGCCCGGATGCGCGCCGGCGTCCGCGAGGTCCTGGAGCACTGCGCCGAACGGGGCATCCCCGTCGCGGTCGTCTCCAACACCGTCTGCGGGCGCGCCGTCCGCGACGAACTCGACCGGTTCGGCATCGCCCACCTCATCGGCGCCCACGTCTACTCCGACGAGCTGGGCCACCGCAAACCCGACCCCGCCACCGTCCGCTCTGCCCTCACCGCCCTGGACGCCGACCCGGCGCGCGCGTGGTTCGTGGGCGACAAGCCCTGGCGCGACACCGCCGCCGCCCGCCGGGCCGGAGTCGGGACCGCGGTCATCGTGCGCGGCGGCTCCGCCTCCGACGAGCGCATCGACGCCGCGCGCACCGGCCGGGACCCGCTGCTGCGCCCCGACCACGTCATCGACGAGACGGGCGACCTGCTCCGGCTGTGGACGGGCACCCCGGTGCCCCTCGCCACCTGAGAGACCCCCTTCCCCCTCCCCCCGAAAGGTCACCCACCATGGCCACCCCCACCCCCCGGCCCCCCGACGTCCGGGAGCCGTCCCGGCCGCCCGCGCTCAACTCCGGCCAGAAGCTCATGGTCTTCGTCCTGAGCATGACGCTGTTCGGCCTGGCCAACATCATCACCGAGGTCCTGCCCGCGGTCAGGCTCGGCCCGGTCGAGCTGTCCGTGTCCTACCTGGCCTTCGTCCCGGTCGTCATGGCCTCCCTGTTCCACCCCCTCTACGCGGCCCTGGGCGCCCCGCTCGGCGAGATCGTCTTCGTCGACCTGCTCATGGGCGACTTCTCCGGCATCGGGGAGCTGGAGGGGTACCTCCAGATGTTCCTGGGCGTGTACATCGCGGGCTGCCTGGTCCGCGACCCGCGCCGCCGCGGGCAGCTGTTCCTGGCCGGGGTCACCGTCGTGTTCGTCGACAAGCTCCTGTCGGCCGTCGTCGACATCGGCAAGGTCATGGTCGGCGTCGAGGACGCCGAGTTCGTGCCCGGCCTGCCCGAGTCGATCCTGCTGCTGGAGGCGGTCGGGTTCACCACCGAACTGGTCATCAGCGGCATCCTCTTCGGCGCCCTGCCCGCGATGGCGCTGGCGCCCCGGCTGTACGGCAGGATCGAGCCCCTGCTCGGACTGGCCCCGCGCGACCCCGCCCGGCCCCACGCGCTGGCCGAGCGCGGCACCGGCGCGTTCCTGCTGCTGGCCCTGGTGCTGGCGTTCGTGTCGATGATCGCGGCGTTCACCTCCGAGATCTTCGACAACTTCGGGGTATGGCAGCCCGACTTCATCGACCGGTACGGGCAGCGGTTCCTGTGGATCGGGGCGTCGGCCGCGGCCATCGTGCTGGCCGCCGCGGTCATGGCGGTCCGGTTCGTCGTCCACTCCCGGCGCGAGCGCGCCGCCCAGGACGTCCGGGACGGGGAGGGGCCGCGGTGAGCGGCGGCGACCCCGCCGCACCCGCCGTCGAGGTCCAGGGGCTGCGCTTCCGCTACCCGGGCGCCGCCCGGGACACCCTCACCGGCGTGGACCTGCGCGTCGAACGCGGCGACATCACCGCCGTCATCGGCGGCAACGGCTCCGGCAAGACCACCCTGTGCAAGACCTTCAACGGGCTCGTCCCGCACTACTGGTCCGGCGACTTCGACGGGACCGTGCGCGTGTGCGGCACCGACACCCGCACCGCCTCCGTCGCCGCCCTGTCCCACCTGGTCGGCTACGTCTACCAGGACTTCGGCAACCAGCTGGTGCGGCCCACCGTCCGCGACGAGGTGTCCTTCGCGCCCGTCAACTTCGGGCTCGCCGACCACGCCGAGCGCACCGAGGAGGCCATGGAGCTGCTCGGCCTCGCCCACCTCGCCGACCGGTTCACCTGGCAGCTGTCCGGCGGGCAGCAGCACCTGGTGGCGCTCGCCTCCGTGCTGGCGCTGCGGCCCGAGGTCGTCGTGGTGGACGAGCCC
The DNA here is from genome assembly GCF_019598965.1 of Nocardiopsis sp. MT53. Taxonomy (NCBI): domain Bacteria; kingdom Bacillati; phylum Actinomycetota; class Actinomycetes; order Streptosporangiales; family Nocardiopsidaceae; genus Nocardiopsis; species Nocardiopsis sp. MT53. The sequence continues at coordinate 3,954,527 of NZ_CP080599.1, forward strand.
GTCGCCGAACTCGACCCGGTCCGCGCGGAACGGATCTACGAGGCGCTCACCGACCTCAACGCCCGGCGGGGGACCACCGTCGTCGTCATCGAGCACCACGCCGAGTTCGTCGCCCGGTACGCCCGCTCGGTGGTCCTCATGGCCGAGGGCGCACCGGTGTGGCACCTGCCGGTGCGCGAGGCCCTGGAACGGCACGACGAACTCGACCGGCACGGCATCCCCGCACCGCAGATCGCCCGGGCGGTGCGGGCCCTGGCCCCCGGGGCACCGGTCCCGCTCACCGTCCCCGAGGCCGCGCGGGCACTGCGCGGGGTACCCCTGGGCGGGGCCGCCCCGGCGCCGCCGGCGCCGCCGCCGGGGGAGGCCGTGGCCGAGCTCTCCGGCGTCCACCACGGGTACCGCGAGGTCGGCGGCGGGCTCACGCAAGTGCTGCGCGGCGTCGACCTCACCCTGGGCGCCGGCGAGCGCGTCGCCCTGGTCGGCGGCAACGGGGCGGGCAAGTCCACCCTGCTGCGCCTGCTCACCGGCCTCAAGGTGCCCCGCGCCGGGACCGTGCGCGTCGAGGGCGTCGACACCCGCACCGTGCGGCCCGCCGACCTCGCCCACCGGGTCTGCCACCTGTACCAGCGGCCCGAGCAGATGTTCCTCAAGGACAGCGTGCGCGAGGACATCGCCATGTTCCCCGCCGCGCGCGGGGTCCCCGACACCGACGCGCTGGTGGACACCATCCTGGAGCGCATCCGGCTCACCGGCCTCGCCGACCGCGACGGGCGCCTGCTCTCCGGCGGCCAGCAGCGCCGCGCCACCCTCGGCATCGGACTGGGCGTGCGGCCCGCCCTCCTGCTGCTGGACGAGCCCACCTCCAGCCTCGACACCGCCAGCCGCGACGCCGTCATCGCCATGCTCGACGCGCTCGCCGACACCATCCGCTGCACCGTCGTCGCCACCCACGACATGCACCTGGTCGCCACCTGGGCGCAGCGGGTCGTCGTCCTGGACGGCGGCCGGATCGCCGCCGACACCGCCCCGGCGGCGCTGTTCTCCGACCCGGGGCTCATGGCCGCGGCCGGACTCGTCCCGCCCCAGGTCGTCCGGCTCGGCCTGGAACTGGGGCTGGAACCGCCGCCCCTGTCCGTGGCCGACCTCCTCGGCCGCCGCCCGATCACCGAGGGGACCGCCGATGGCCGCCGCTGAACGCCACCGCAGGGAACGGGACACCCTCTCCGTCGAGTGGGTCAAACTCGAACTCCTGCGGACCGCCTACGCCACCCGCGGCGGACTGCTCGCCTCCCGGGACCCCCGGTTCGTCATCGGGTGGTACCTGGTCTTCGCCGTGGTGCCCTGGCTCACCCACGACCTGACCGTGCTCGCCGGGCTGTTCCTGGTGTGCGCGGCCGCCGTCGTGCTCAGCCGGGTCGGGCCGCTCATCCTCGGGCTGTTCCTGATCGGGTTCGTGCTGGAGAGCGTGTACCTGCTGGTCGCGTCCTGGTTCTTCGGCGGGGACCTGGGCACCGTGCTGGCACTGTCCGAGCTCACGCTCAAGCTCGCCACCGTCAGCCTGGCCAGCATGGCGGCGTTCGTGTCCCTGGACCCGGAGAAGCTGTCCGACGCGCTGCTGGCCCTGCACGCGCCCGCCATGGTCGCGTTCGGGGTGAGCTACGGGTACCGGATGCTGCCGGTGCTGATGGAGGAGTTCCACACCGTCGTCGACGGGTACCGGCTGCGCGCGGCACCGCCGCCCCCGCCCGGGTTCCTGGGGTGGCGGGCCGCCGTGCGGCTGGCCACCACCGTGGTGGCGGCGTTCTACCCCCTGATGCTCAACACCGCCAAGCGCACCCGCACCACCGTGGAGGCGCTGGAGACCAAGGGGTTCACCTACGCCGCCGAACACCCGGCGGGGCGCCGCATCCGCCTCTCCCACCTCAGGGCCGACCGGTGGGACGTACTGCTCATCGCCGTGACCGCACTGCTCGTCGCCGGCTGCTTCGGCCTGGGGCAGGTCTACCCGATGCCCGTCCGGGTCCGCTGACCCCCGCCGGTGGCGGGCGGTGTGGGCCGCCCGACACCCGGCCGGGTCACGGCACCCCCCGCGATCCGATAGACTCGACCATGTCGCCGGGGAGACCCGGGCGGCACCCGCACGGGGCTATGGCGCAGTTGGTAGCGCGCCTCCATGGCATGGAGGAGGTCTGGGGTTCGAATCCCCATAGCTCCACTTCACTCCGGAACGACCTTGTCCGGTGGATCTCGTCCGCCTCGCAAGGTCGTTCCGTCGTTTCCGCCGGGGGACGACCCCCGGTCTCCCGATGCGGGGCTTCGCCCCACGGGTTCGGGTGACGTCCCGTCGGGCCCGTTCGACTCCGAGACGACCCTGCCCACGCGTTCCACGCGCCGGCAGGGTCGTCCTCGTCGCGCCCGCCGGGGCCACCCCCGGCCGCGGCTCAGCGGGTGACCGGCTCGGGCGCCTCGGTGGCCGGCGCGGACCGGGGGAGCAGGCGCACGGCCAGCACGGCCAGCCCCAGAGCCAGCAGTCCGCCCACGGCGACGGTGACGTGCAGGCCCGTCACGAACGCCTCCCGGGCCTGGTCCGCGGCGGCGGCCGTCAGCCCCGGAGTCCGGAGCGTCTCGTCCAGGGTGCCCGCCGCGCCCGGCCCCAGCAGCCGGAACACGAACGCCGCCAGCGACCCCAGCAGGGCGATCCCGAGCGCGTGCCCGATCTCGTTCCCGGTCTCGGCCATGGCGGCCGCGGCGCCCGCCCGCTCCCGGGGCGCCGCCGACACCGCGATGTCGGCGACCAGGCTGAACGAGATCCCGTACCCGACGCCCGCGACCATCGTCGCCGCGACGTAGGGCACCACCCCGCCGTCCGAGGCCAGCGCCAGCAGCAGGAGCAGGCCCGCGCCCATGCTCGCGTGCGCCAGGATCAGGGCCGGGCGGGCTCCGATCCACCGGACCAGCACCGGTGTCCCGATGGAGCTCAGGGTCAGCACCGCCGCCCCCGGCAGGGCGAACAGCGCCGCCGTCAGCACCTGCAGCCCCAGCACCGACTGGAGGTACACCCCGGTCAGGTAGATCGACGCCGCCCACACCACCAGCGTCGACACGCTCGTGAGGATGGCGAGGGCGAACACCCGGTCCCGGAACAGCCCCAGGTCCACCAGGGGGTGGGCCAGGGTGCGCTGGCGCCGTACGAACCACACCAGCAGCGCCGCCCCCGCGACCCCGGTCGCCACCGTCACGGCCGAGACCCCGTGCGCCGCGATCCCCTTGACCGCGTACACCGCCAGCAGCAGCCCGCCCGCCGACAGCACCACGCTCGCCGCGTCCACCCGGCCGGGCCGCCCGGCGCGCACCTCGCGCAGCACCAGCGGTGCCAGGACGAGGAAGGCCACCACGACCGGCGCGTTGATCAGGAACACCGACCCCCAGTCGAACCGGCTGAGCAGTATCCCGCCCACCACCGGCCCGACGGCGAACCCGGCCGCGAACGTCGCCGCGAACACCCCGATCGCCTGCGCCCGGCGCCGCGGGTCGGTGAACAGCTCGCCGATCACCGCCAGCGAGGACGGCAGCAGCGTCGCCCCGCCCAGCCCCATGAGCACCCGGAACCCGATGAGGACCTCCGGCGTGGGGGACAGCGCCGCCCCCACCGAGCCGGCGCCGAACACCGCGGCCCCGATCATCAGCAGCCGCAGCCGCCCGTACCGGTCCCCCAGGTTGCCGAACGCGATGAGCAGCGAGCCCACCACGAAGCTGTAGGAGTCCAGGATCCACAGGGCCTGGTCCGCCCCCGGCTCCAGGTCCGCGATCACCCGCGGCATCGCCAGGTACAGCACCGAGGCGTCCATGGCCACCAGCAGCACCGGCCCCAGCACGACCAGCAGGCCGAACCAGGTCCGTGCGGTCGTTCGTTCTCGATTCGTTCCCATGGCGGCAACAGTGCCGCCGCCCCGCCGCCGCGACCAGACACCCGCCGTGGGTACACCCGGCAGGTGCAGGCACGCCGGCCCGCCCGCCGCCTACGCTCGGGGCATGAGAACGGACAGCCTCGGAGCCTTCCTCAAGACCCGGCGGGACCGCGTCACCCCCGACGACGTGGGCCTGCGCACCTACGGCACCGCCCGGCGCGTCCCGGGCCTGCGCCGCGAGGAGCTGGCCCAGCTGGCGGGGGTCAGCGCCGGCTACTACACCCGCCTCGAACAGGACCAGGCGGGCACCGCCTCGGCCCAGGTCCTGGACGCCCTGGCCCGGGTCCTGATGCTGGACGCGGACGAGACCGCCCACCTGCACAACCTCGCCCGCCGTCCCGCCGCCCTGCGCATGGTCCGCCCGCGGCCGGAGCGCCCGGACGCCCGGGTGCTCACCCTGCTGCGGTCGCTGGGCGAGAGCGTTCCGGCGATCGTGTGGGGCCGCCGCGGCGACGTGCTGGCGTGGAACCGGACCGGGCACGCCCTGTTCGCCGAACACGTCGACTTCGGCGCCCCCGACGAGCCGTCCCGGCGCCCCACCAACGCGCGGCTGTTCTTCCTGGACCCGCACACCCGGGACCTGTACCGCAACCGGGAGGAGCTGGCCCGCGCCCACGTCGCCTACCTTCGCCTGGCCAGCGGCCGGTACCCCACGGACGGCCGGCTGGCGGAGCTGATCGGCGAGCTGATGATGCACAGCGCGGAGTTCGCGTCCCTGTGGGCGCGGGTCGAGGTCGCGGACTGCACGACGGGGCCGATGAACCTGCGCCACCCGGTGCTGGGCGACGTGGACGTGGACTACCAGGTGTGGATCCAGCCGGACAGCCCCGACCACCGGCTGGAGATCTACACCCCGCAGGACGTCGCCTCCGCCGACGCCCTGAACCTGCTCGCCGCCGGAACGGCCGGGACGGCCGCCCCCGCGGCTCCGGCCGCCGGCCGCCCTGGAACGCGGCCGCCCTCCCTCCCCGCCGGTTCCCCCTCGGCGTGAAGGACACCCCGGGACCCCTTTCGAGATTTTGCCGGGAGGAGACCGTACCGCTCCCCGTTCTGTCGGTGCCGGATGCGATGATCAACACATCGGTTGATCAACGAGGAGGTTGAATACACGGATGGCGGACGACCCGTTGAGTCTCACCTTCGCCGCTCTGGCCGACCCGACGCGGCGGGCCCTGCTCGCCCGGCTGGCCGAGGGCGAGGCGACCGTCAACGAACTCGCGGAGCCGTTCCCCATCAGCCTCCAGGCGATCTCGCGACACCTGAAGGTCCTCGAACGCGCCGGGCTCATCACCCGGGGCAGGGAGGCCCAGTGGCGCCCCTGCCGGCTGGAGACCGCGCCGCTGCGCGAGGTCTCCGACTGGCTCGGCCGCTACCGCGGCCGCTGGGAGGACCGCTTCGGGAGGCTGGACGCCGAGATCAGCAGGATCAGGGAACAGGCAGCGAAGAACCAGGGAGAAGGACAATGAGCGACCTCGAGATCATCGCCGAGCCCGGCCGGCAGGACATAGTCATCAAGCGCAGCTTCGACGCCCCCCGCGAGCTGGTGTTCCGGGCCATGACCGAGCCCGAGCACCTGGCCGCCTGGTGGGGGCTGCCCACCTCCGAGACCGTCATCGACCACGCCGAGCCCCGCACCGGGGGCAGCTGGCGGTTCGTCGAGAGGGCCGAGGGCGAGGAGTACGCCTTCCGCGGCGTCTACCACGAGGTCACCGCGCCCGAGCGGGTCGTGCAGACCTTCGAGTTCGAGGGCATGCCCGGCCACGTGGCCATGGAGACCATGACCCTGGAGGACGCCGGGGACGGCCGCACCCTCTACACCAACGTCTCCGTCTACCAGAGCGTCGAGGACCGGGACGGCATGATCGCCTCCGGCATGGAGGACGGCCTCGGCCAGTCCATGGACGCCCTGGACGAGCTGCTCCGCGAGCTCGGGTGACCCGCGGCGGGCCGGGCCTGTGGACAGGGCCCGGTCCGTCCCCGGCGGCCGGTACTGTCGATCCGTGGCAGATCTCCCCGACGTCCCGACCCTGCTCGACACCGCCGTGGCCGCCCTGGGCGGCCGCCGCCGCGACGGCCAGTCCGCGATGGCGGCGGCCGTCGCCGACGCCGTCGACAGACGCGAGCACCTCGTCGTCCAGGCGGGCACCGGCACCGGCAAGTCCCTGGCCTACCTCGTCCCGGCCATCCGGCGCGCGATGGAGAAGGACACCTCCGTCGTGGTCTCCACCGCCACCATCGCCCTGCAGAACCAGCTCATCGACCGCGACCTGCCGCGGCTGGCCGGGGCGCTCAAGCCCCTGCTGCGCCGCGAGCCCACGTTCGCCGTCCTCAAGGGCCGCCGCAACTACCTGTGCCGCAACCGCCTGCACACCGCGGCCGACGACTCCGACGAGGCCGAGCTGTTCGACCCCCGCCAGCTGTCCTCCCTGGGCAAGCAGGTGGCCCGCCTGCACGAGTGGGCGGAGGAGACCGCCACCGGCGACCGCGACGAGCTGGTCCCGGGCGTCACCGACCTGGCCTGGCGGCAGGTCTCGGTGTCCGCCAACGAGTGCATGGGCGCCCGCATCTGCCCCTTCGGGCAGGAGTGCTTCGCCGAGTTCGCCCGCGAGGAGGCCAAGGGCGTCGACGTGGTGGTCACCAACCACGCGATGCTGTCCATCGACATGACCCAGGGCAACCACATCCTGCCCGAGCACGACACGATCATGATCGACGAGGCCCACGAGCTGGTCGACCGGGCCACCTCCGTGGCCACCGGCACCCTGGCCGAGCGCACCGTCACCGTCGCCGCCAAACGCGCCGGCCGCCTCATCGAGCCCATGGTCGCCGAGCGGCTGACCGAGGCCGGCGAGGGCCTGGCGCTGATGTTCGCCGACGCCCCCGAGGGGCGCATCGACCACATCGACGAGGGGCTGGCCGGGGCGGTCGCGGTCGTCCGCGACGCCGCCGCGGCGTGCGTCACCGCCATCGGGCCCTCGCCCGGCGAGCAGGAGGCCGAGGCCGCCAGCGAGCGCCGCCTGGCCCTGGCCGCCCTCAACGAGGTCCACGACACCGCGGTGCGCGTCCTGGAGTCCTTCGAGCCCGCCCTGCGCGACCGCACCGACGTCGTGTGGCTCACCAAGACCCCGGGGCGCCGCCCCGCGCTGAGCGTCGCCCCGCTGGCCGTGGGCGGGCTGCTGCGCGAGAAGCTCTTCGGCGACCGCACCGTGGTCCTCACCTCCGCCACCCTCACCCTGGGGGGCTCCTTCTCCTCGCTGGCCCGCCAGTGGGGGCTGGGCCGGGAGGTCGGCCAGGAGCGGGCGGAGGCCGAGCGCGCCGCCGCGACCGGCGGGGACGACGCCGAGGACGGCCCGCACCGCGCCGCGGGCGAGCCCCGGTGGCGGGCGCTGGACGTCGGCTCCCCGTTCGACCACGCCCGCAGCGGCATCCTCTACGTCGCCGCCCACCTGCCGCCGCCCGGCCGGGACGGGCTCTCCCCGGCCTACCTGGACGAGATCACCGAGCTCATCGAGGCCGCCGACGGCCGCACCCTGGGGCTGTTCTCCTCGATGCGCGCCGCCCAGCAGGCCGCCGACGAGCTGCGCGAGCGCTTGGACCACCCGCTGCTGTGCCAGGGGGAGGACTCCACCGGCCAGCTGGTCCGCCGGTTCTCCGAGGACGAGAACGCCTGCCTGTTCGGCACCCTGTCGCTGTGGCAGGGGGTGGACGTGCCGGGACCGTCGCTGTCGCTGGTGATCGTGGACCGCATCCCGTTCCCGCGCCCGGACGACCCGCTGGCCTCGGCCCGCCAGCGCTCCGTGGCCGCCCACGGCGGCAACGGCTTCCTATCGGTGGCGGCCACCCACGCCGCCCTGCTGCTGGCCCAGGGCACGGGGCGCCTGCTGCGCTCCACCGACGACAGGGGCGTCATCGCGGTCCTGGACCCGAGGCTGGCCACCGCCCGCTACGGCGGGTTCCTGCGCGCCTCGCTGCCGCCGTACTGGGGCACCACCGACCCGCAGGTGGCCCGGTCGGCGCTGCGCCGGCTCTCGGGCCGCGCCGCCCCGGCGGCCTGACCGGCCCCGGACACGGCGACGGCCGGGCGCCCGCGGGGCGCCCGGCCGTCGCACGTCCGTGTCAGCCGCGGGTGCGGTAGCCGAAGAGCCGGACCGCGTACCCGGGGGAGTCGTTCTCGGCCTCCTGGATGAACCAGCGGTCGTCGTGCTCTCCCACCAGGAGCTCGTTCCACATCATGTCGATGAGCTTGAGCCGGGAGACCACCGACGCCTCGGGGTCCAGCACGATCGAGTACGCGCGGTCGGTCAGCCGCTGCGTCACCATGCCCACGGACTGCCCGTCCCAGATGGCGGGGACGGGGGCGTGGCCGACCTCGACCCCGCACAGCCGCAGCTGCTCGACCTCTTCGTCCAGGGCCTCCGCGGCCAGCGCGCCGTCCAGGCGCAGGGCGTCCTCCAGCTCGTCGCGGTCCTCGTCGGCGCGCAGGTAGGCGTGGTACGTGCGACGGTTGCAGGTGCGGCACTTGCGCCAGACGACGCACCGGGCCAGTCCGTAGGCGGACTGGGCCTCGCCGACACTCTGGTAGTCGCTCACCTCGCGAATCGTGCCGCATTCGCAGCACAGGGCCGTGAGATCCTGCTTCATCAGAGTCCCCCCTCCCAGGTGAGTATGCGACGGATGCGGGTCGTTAGGGAACCCGTTCGGTGAGGAAGTCGCGGCAAGGACTCGTCATCAATGCCCAAAATGACCCGGTGACGGGTTTCGCGTGGGCAGGTCCCGGTTCTCGACGTGTCCGTTCTCACCTCCTTCGTCCGGGCGTGTCCCCGTCCGCAGGGGAGGGCGGGGACGCCGAGCACGCATGCAAGGTGACCTACGTCTCATGGATCCGGTCGGGGGGAGGGGGGATCGGGACGCGCCGGGATCAGTCCAGGGACCGACCGTTCTTGTTGCGGGCGCTCCAGTCCCGCATCCGCTGGGGGTAGCCCATGATCTGCACGTCGTACACCGGGATGCCCCGCTTGGACGCCACCTTGCGGATGACCGCGGGGGAGCCGCAGCGGCGCCGGATCCACTCGCCGTCGGTGGCCACCGCCACCGCCGTGGTCTGGGTCGCGAAGGTCTCCGGCTCGACGAAGAACTCCACGCCCACCCTGCTCTGCGCGAACTCGATCAGGGCCTTGATGTCACCGTCCTCGGTGGCGCGGTCGAACCGGGCCTTGCCGGAACGGTTGGCCTTGCGCAAACCGAAGCGGTCTCGCCATCCCATCGGTGTCCTTGTCCCCTAACAGAGGTAGTGCGGTCGGGTGGCCCCGAGTCTATCGATGCGACTTTCATGATCAGAGGCCTCGACCGCCTGTCCTGCACCGGTTTCACGCGTTTTCCGGACAGGCCCGCACACCGGCTGCTACGTTCTGTTCCCACGGCACTACAGGGGGAGACGATGATGCCGATGTGGACGTGGGCGGGGGAGACCGCACGCCGACTCGCCAACGCAGGACAGGCCGAGCTGGCCGAGGCCGTCGTCGGCCTGCCCGAACTGGCGGAGGCGGGTGACGCCGTCCAAGTGGAGGCGGTCGCCCGCTCCGCACTGCGCACCGCCCGCCGCCTGGTGGCCGAGGCGGGCGCCGAGAACGCCGAGGTGCCCGGGGTGTTCGGCCCCGCCACCCTCTTCTTCCTGGCCCACTGGCCGCTGGCGGTCCGGGTCTCGGCCCTGGCCGAGGGCGGCCGGGCGCTGCCCCGCGCGGTGGCCGCCGCCGAGGACGCGCCGGGCCCGCACGCCCACGGGCCGCTGCCGGTCTCCGCGCTGGAGACCCTGGTCCGCTGCCACGCCAACGTCGACGCCGCGGGCACCGTCGGCCTGCGCCGCGAGCTGCTGTCGTCGCGCAACCTCGCCGGGTGGGAGCGCACCCCCGCCTGGCCGGCCTTCACCCTGGCCCGGGTGCACCTGCTCATCGACGAGGGTGACCCGGAGCGCGCCGAGACCGAGCTGCGCCGCTACGAGCACACCGCCACCGGCCCCGCCCTGCTCGGCGCCGACGGCATCTTCACCCTGGTCCGAGCCCTGCGCCACCGCGACGCGCACACCCAGGCGCTGGAGGTGCTGGACCGGATGGAGGCCGAGCTCGCACTGGAGCCGAACAACCCGCGCAGGCCCGCCCTGCGCCGCCGGATCCGGTTCGAGCGCGCCCGGCTGCTGTCCTGGTTGGCCCGCCTGGGCCAGTGCCCGGCCCGCGACGCCGTGGCGCCCCTGCCCACCGTGGAGGAGGCCGAGGCCCACCCGTCCCTGCGGCCGGCCTGGGTGGAGGCGGTGGAGAACCTGGTCTGCCAGGGCATCGTCCGCAACGACTGGCGGCTGGGCGTGCGCGTCACCACCTGGTCCCGCTACTTCGAGCGCGTGGGCGCGCCCCGGCGCGGCGCCGAGCTCGCCCTGGCCGCGGCCCGCCTGGCCGTGGGACGCGGCGCCCTGTGGGTGGCGGGCTGCTCCGCCCGCCGCGCCGAACGCCTCATGGGCGACCTCGCCAACACGGGGGAGATCCGCGGCGACCTCGCCGAGGTCCACGCCATGATCGCCGCCATGCCGGCCGTGCGCCCCCTGGCCCCGCCCGACCGCATCCTGGACTTCCTGCGCGCCCAGCCCGCCGAGGAGGTCGACCCGGAGAACCAGGCCGAGCAGGTCAACGCCGCGCTGGAGCACCGGCCGCACGACACCCTGCTGCTCACCGCGCTGGGCCAGGTCGGCCGCACTCTGATGCTCTCCGACGCCGCCACCGAGCCCCAGTGGCGCCACGTCCGCGAACGGCCCGGCGACCAGCGCGCCGCGCTGTCCCTGCTGGAGACCCTGCTGCACGACAACGACACCGCGGGCGTGCGCGACCTGGTCCGCACCCTGGCCGCCGACCGCGCCGCCGTGCTCACCCCGCACAGCTGACCCGCCGACACCGACCCGCCGCGGGCCTCGCCCCGTCCGCGGCAGGGCCCGTCCGGACTAACGGGCGGGAGAGGGCTCCCCGGCGGCCAGCGCCCGGCCGGCCGGATAGGCCAGGGCGGCCGCGGGCAGACGCGCCGGGCGGCCGCTGGCCAGCACCCGCACCCGGCCCCCGCCGGCCCCCGCGGCCCCGGCGTCTCCGGCGGCTCCGATACGGCGCAGCGTCTGCGCGGCCACGGCGTCCGCCGCGGTGAACAGCTCCACCCCGGCCGCGGCGCCCGACCGGGCCCGCAGGGCCTCGGTGATCGCCTCACCGACCAGGTCGTAGTGCGTGCACCCCAGCACGATCCCGCGCACCCGGCCCGGCGTGCGCTCCGCCGCGTAGGCGACCGCGTCGGCGATCCGTCCCGGGTCGGCCGACTCCACCGCCTCCGCCAGCCCGACGCACGCCACCGGCGTCACGTCCACGCCCCGGGCGAAGGTCTCCACCAGCCGCCGCTGGTACTCGCTGCGCGTCGTCGCCTCGGTCGACCACACCGCGATCGGCGTGCCCGCGGCCGCCGCGGGCTTGATCGCCGGGACCGTCCCCACCACCGGCACACCCGGCTCGAACCGCTCCCGCAGCTCCGCCAGCCCGTGCACCGACGCCGTGTTGCACGGCACCACCACCGCGTCCACATCGCCCCCCGCCGCGTCCACGGCGGCCCGGGCGCCGGCCAGGGCGCGCTCGACGATCTCGTCGTGGGTGCGCGGCCCCCACGGCATGTGGTCCGGATCCATGGACAGGTACAGCTCGGCGTCCGGCCGGGCGGCGAACAGCGCCGCGGCGGTGGACAGCATGCCGATTCCGGAATCTACGACAGCGATGCGCATGAACCCCGATCCTATCCGCGGGCCCCCGTCCCCCACCCGACCCACCGCCCTGACCGGCGGCGCGGCCCCGGGGCGGGCCGTTTCCACCGCGACACGACATAAATGGGGTGGTCTCCTTCGTTACCGATAGGTAGAACTGAGGGGATCGGTCACTTCCGGCCCACCGCGACCGGATCCGACCGTTCCACGCTGTGCCTCACTCGCGCGCGCCACGACCGGGAACGGGATCAGGGATGAGTCCTCAACGGCAGGGAACGAACAGCGACACCGCCTCCGGCGGCGACATCGGGCTGGCCCGGCACATCGCAGCGGTCAACCGCCTGCGCCGCGACTACCGGTCCCTGCCCGCCGACGCGCCGGTCCGGCTGGCCAAGCCCACCTCCAACCTCTTCCGGTTCCGCGAGCCGACCTCCGCGCCCGCCCTCGACGTCTCCGCCTTCTCCGGCGTCATCTCCATCGACCCCGTCGAGCGCCTGGCCGACGTCGGCGGCATGACCACCTACGAGGACCTGGTCGCCGCCACGCTCCCGCACGGGCTCATGCCCACCGTCGTCCCCCAGTTGCGCACCATCACCCTGGGCGGCGCCGTCACCGGGATGGGCATCGAGTCCTCCTCCTTCCGCAATGGCCTGCCGCACGAGGCCGTCCAGGAGATGGAGATCCTCACCGGGTCCGGCGACATCGTCACCGCCACCCGCGACAACGCCCACGCCGACCTCTTCCACGGCTTCCCCAACTCCTACGGCACCCTCGGCTACAGCCTGCGCCTGCGCATCGAGCTGGAACCCGTCTCCCCGTACGTGCACCTGCGCCACCTGCGCTTCCACGACGCGGCCGAGGCCATGGACGCCCTGGCCCGCATCTGCGACGACCGCTCCCACGACGGACAGCCGGTCGACTTCGTCGACGGCGTCGCCTTCTCCCGCGACGAGCTGTACCTGACGGTGGCCCGCTTCACCGACCGGGCCCCCTGGGCGAGCGACTACACCGGCCAGGAGATCTACTACCGCTCCATCCAGGCCAACGCCGACAACGGCCCGGGCGACTACCTCACCGTCCACGACTACCTGTGGCGCTGGGACACCGACTGGTTCTGGTGCTCGCGCGCCCTCGGCGTGCAGAACCCGGTGGTGCGCTCCCTGTGGCCGCGCTCCCTCAAGCGCTCCGACGTCTACCGCAGGGTGGTGGCCTGGGACCGGCGCACCGCCTTCTCCCGGCTGCTCAACCACTACCGGGGCCGCCGCCCCCAGGAACCGCTCATCCAGGACATCGAGGTGGGCGTGGAGCGCGGGGCCGAGTTCCTCGACTTCTTCCACGAGGAGATCGGTGTGACCCCGGTGTGGATCTGCCCGATGCGCCTGAAGGAGCCGCGCCGGGCCGACCTGGGGCCCGGCGGCCACGTGTGGCCGCTCTACCCCCTGGAGAACGACCGCCTCTACGTCAACTTCGGCTTCTGGGGCATGGTCGACATGAAGCCCGGCCAGCGCCGCGCCCACCACAACCGGCGGGTGGAGGAGCGCGTCGCCGAGCTCGGCGGCCACAAGTCGCTGTACTCCGACTCCTTCTACACCGAGGAGGAGTTCTGGCGCCTCTACAACGGCTCCGTCTACGCCGACCTCAAGGAGACCTACGACCCCCGGGGGAGGCTGCTCGACCTGTACGCCAAGTGCGTACGCAATGGATGACACCGCACGCGAACGGGAGGCGACCCGCGGAGTGGGCCGCGTCCGCGAGAGGAAGGGAAAGAAGAACATGCGGCTCGCCGAGATCTTCGAGCGCGTCGTGGGACCCGACGCGCCCATCCGCTTCACGGCCTACGACGGCAGTGCCTCCGGAGACCCGGGCAGCGACGTCCACCTGCACGTGCGCACCCCGGTCGCGGTCAACTACCTGGCCCAGTCGCCCAACGCGCTGGGCCTGACCCGCGCCTACGTCTCCGGGCACCTGGAGGTGGAGGGCGACATGTACACCATCCTCCGGCGGATGTCCGACTTCGTCTTCGCGGAGGGGTTCAACGTGTCCGCCCGCGACCTGGCGGCCATCGCCCGCTCCGTGGGCTGGGTCAAGTTCGTCAACCGGGTCGCCCCGCCGCCCCAGGAGGTGACGCGCGGCCGTCTGGCCGGGCTGGGCTGGCGCCACTCCAAGCAGCGCGACGCCGAGGCCATCCACCACCACTACGACGTCTCCAACGCCTTCTACGAGCTGGTGCTGGGCCCGTCCATGACCTACACCTGCGCGGTCTTCGACGACGCCGACGGGGCCCTGGACCGGGTGGAGGCGGACGACGGCGCCCTGGAGAGCGCCCAGTTCCGCAAGTACGAGCTGGTCGCCGCCAAGCTCGGCCTGGAGCCGGGCATGCGCCTGCTCGACGTGGGCTGCGGCTGGGGCGGCATGGTCATGCACGCCGCCCGCGAGCACAAGGTCAAGGCCCTGGGCGTCACCCTGTCCAAGGAGCAGGCCGAGTGGGCGGCCAAGCGCATCGCCCAGGAGGGGCTGTCCGACCTGGCCGAGGTCCGCCACATGGACTACCGGGACGTCCCCGACGGCGGCTTCGACCGGATCAGCTCCATCGGCCTGACCGAGCACATCGGCGCCCGCAACCTCCCCGCCTACTTCTCGTCGCTGAACGACAAGCTGGTGCCGGGCGGCCGGCTGCTCAACCACTGCATCACCCGGCCCCGCAACGACCTGCCCCCGATGGACACCGACGGGGTCATCAACCGCTACGTGTTCCCCGACGGCGAGCTGGAGGGGCCCGGGCAGATCCAGACGGCCATGAACGACGCCGGGTTCGAGATCCGGCACCAGGAGAACCTGCGCGAGCACTACGCGCTCACCCTGCGCCACTGGGGCGCCAACCTGGAGCGGAACTGGGACGCGGCGGTCGCCGAGGTCGGCGAGGGCACCGCCCGGGTCTGGCGGCTGTACATGGCCGGGTGCGTGCTCGGCTTCGAGCGGAACGTGGTGCAGCTCCACCAGATCCTGGGCGTCAAGCTCGACGGCACCGACGCCCGCATGCCGCTGCGCCCGCGGTTCCAGTAGGAGGCGGGGCCGGGAACGCCGTTCGCCCGCGGCGATCCCGGCCTGTCCGCGCCCCGCCGCGGCCCGCGGCACGGCATCATGGACGCGAGACCCTACGAGGAGTGCCCGTGACCGAGAACGCCGGGGGGGAAGGCCCCCTCGTCCCGGACCAGCCGGACCACGTCAAGCGCACCGCGATCGACCTGATCGCGGCCTACGCCGACCGCAACCGGGACGAGCTGGAGCGGGTGATCCCGCGGGCGGCCGACGACGCCGGGGCGGTGCAGTCGGAGCTGCGCGTCATCTCCGCGTTCCTGGGCCGCCGGGTCCAGGAGACCGGAGTGGTGTGGAAGCCCGCCGACTCCCGAGAGGCCGTGGCCCGCACCGTCGCGGAGATGCTCCCGCCGGAGCTGGAGTTCGCGGTCTCCACCGCCTGGGAGGCCCACACCGTGGGCGAGGAGGAGGCCGCCGAGCGCTTCACCCGCGGCGACCCCATGGTCTACGTCCACATGCTCGCCGCCTTCTCCGCCGCCATCGGCCTGGCGGTGTACAAGCGCGCCGAGCTCATCTCCACCCTGCGCCAGGTGACCGGCCTCTCCGAGTAGGGGGCACGGGGCTCCGGGGCGAGGGTCGGGGGAGGCGGGCCCTCCTTCGGCGCGCACCTCGCCGGAGCCCCGGAAACCCCTGCGGCACCGGGGTTCCCGGGCCCGTCCGGCGGCGTCCCCTAACAGCTCAGACACAAAATGGAGTGGTTTACTTCACTCCGAGCCGTTCTTTACGTAGGTTTCCTACCAACCCCGAGGGGACCCACGACAGGAACGGGAGGCGAGCCCATGGCCCGCAGACGAACCCGAAAGCACGTTCCGCTCCCCGCAGCCGCACTCGCCCTGACCCTGGCCGCGACCGCGTGCGCGGGAGGCGGCGGCGACGGCGGCGGTGACACCGACAGCCTCACCGTGTGGATCATGGAGGGCACCAACCCCGACGCCACCGGCTTCTTCGACGAGGTCAACGCCGCCTTCACCGAGGAGACCGGCATCGAGGTGGTGGTCGAGTTCGTCCCGTGGGACGGCGCCCAGGACAAGATCTCCACCGCCATCGCCGGCGGCACCATGCCCGACGTCATCGAACTCGGCAACACCTTCGTCCCCGGCTTCGCCGACTCCGGGGCCCTGCACGACCTGTCCGCCTACGGGGTCGACACCTCCCTCTACGTGCCGGGCCTCATGGAGATGGGGGCCCTGGACGAAGGGGTCTACGGCATCCCCTGGTACGCCTCCATCCGCTCCATGGTCTACCGCACCGACGTGTTCGAGGAGCACGACCTGGAGGTGCCCCAGAGCTGGGACGAGCTCCGCGAGACCGCCCTGGAGATCAAGGAGGCCGAGCCGGACATGGTCGCCCTGCCGGTGCCGGGCGACGCCCAGTACTCGGTCATGCCGTGGATCTGGGGCGGCGGGGCCGAGATCGCCGTCCAGGAGGACGACGGCACGTGGGTGTCCGGGGTGGACTCCCCCGAGGCGCGCGAGGGCATCGCGTTCTTCACCGGCCTGGCCCTGGAGGACGGCACCTCCACCACCGGCGCCGTCAACTGGAACGAGATCAACATCATGGAGTCGTTCTCCGAGGGCGACGCCGCCATCGCGCTGCTCGGCAGCGCCAACCCCAAGGCCATCGTCGAGAACAACCCCGAACTGGAGGGCCTGCTGGGCTCCTTCCCCATCCCGGGGCGGGAGGCCGGGACCTACACGCCGTCGTTCGCCGGGGGCTCGCTGCTGTCGGTGTTCGAGGGCACCGGCAACGAGGAGGCCGCCTGGAGCTACGTGGAGCACCTCACCGGCGAGGACAACATGATGCTCTGGGCCGAGCAGACCGGGTTCTTCCCCGGCCTCACCGGGAGCGTCGACGCGTTCACCGCCTCGGCCGACCCCGTCCTGGAGGCCTACGCCGTCCAGCTGGGGGAGGCGAGCAAGGGCGTGCCCACCGCACCCGCCTGGAGCCAGGTGGAGGCCGAGAAGGTCCTGGTCGGCATGCAGCAGTCCATCCTCAACGGCACCTCGGTGGAGGACGCCACCGCCCAGGCCGCCGACGACATCGAACGCATCCTCAACGGAGGTTGACACGTGGGAACACCGGTCGGGCAGGCGGTCGGCGGCACGGGCCCGGGGCTCCGGGCGCCGGCCGGCCCGCCCGGCCGGGGGCGGCGCGCTCCCGCCCTCGGCCTGAGGCGGCGCAGCGCACTGCTGCCCTGGGTGCTGCTCGCCCCCGCCCTGGCGGTCATCGCCGCCCTGCTGCTCTTCCCCCTCGGCCGGATCGTGTGGCTGTCGTTCCGCGAGTACCGGCTGCGCAACCTGGTGTCGGGGGAGTCGGACTTCATCGGCCCGGCCAACTACGTCACCCTGTTCACCGACTCCTACCTGTGGCGGGTCGCCCTGCCCAACACGGTGGGGTTCGCCGTGGTCGCGGTCGTCTCCACCGTGGTGCTGGGCACCCTCGTGGCCCTGCTGCTGTCCCGGCTGCGCCCGGTCACCCGGGTCGTCGTGGTCTCCTGCATCATGGTCGCCTGGGCCATGCCCGCCGTCAGTGGCACCTACGTGTGGCTGTGGATCTTCGACGTCGACAGCGGCGTCGTCGCCCAGGCCCTCAAGGGCGCCGGCCTGCTGGGCCCCGAGGGGTACAACTGGTTCGCCGACCGGCTGTTCTTCTACGCGGTCGTCGTGCTCAACGTGGTCCACGGCGGGTTCCCGTTCGTGGCCGTCACCGTTCTGGCCGGGCTGCTCACCGTGCCCCGTGAACTGCACGAGGCAGCCCTGCTGGACGGCGCCGGGGCGTGGAAGCGGTTCTGGCACGTCACCTTCCCGGTCCTGCGCCCGGTGTTCGCCGTCGTCACCATCCTGTCCACCATCTGGGACTTCAAGGTCTTCGCGCAGGTCTACCTGATGCCCGGAGGCGGGGTCGGCGGCTCGGAGATGCTCAACCTGGGCGTGTGGACCTACGTGAGCTCCTTCGGCCAGAGGGACTACGGAATGGGATCGGCCATCGCCGTGGTCCTCACCCTGCTCCTGCTGGCGGTCACCGCGGTCTACCTGCGGGCCCTGTTCCGAGAGGACGAACTGCGTTGAGCGCCCGGGCCGACACCGCCGCGTCCGCCGCCTGGGAGAGCCGGGTCCGCCGGGCCCGCCGCCGCGGCGGCGCCCTGCGCCTGACCCGGCTCGCCGGGCGGGCCGCCGGGGTGGCCGCGATCCTGCTGTTCACCCTGTTCCCCGTCTACTTCATGCTCGCCAGCGCGTTCTCCGACCGGATGACCTCCGCCGTCGGGACGCTGGTGCCCCGCGACCCCACCCTGGACAACTTCGTCCACGTCCTGACCGAGGGCGACTTCGGGACGTACATGCTCAACTCGCTGGCGGTCGCCTGCATCACCGTCGTCGGGGCGTGCGTGCTGTCGCTGCTGGCGGCCGTGGCCGTGGCGCGCTTCCGGTTCCGGTTCCGCACCGCGATCCTGGTGATGATCCTCGTCGTCCAGATGGTGCCGCTGGAGGCCCTGGTCATCCCGCTCTTCCTCCAGGTCCGCGACCTCCGGCTGCTCAACACCGTGCTGGGCCTGGGCATCGTCTACATCGCCCTGTCCCTGCCGCTGGCGGTGTGGATGATGCGCGGGTTCGTGGCCGCGGTCCCCAAGGAGGTGGAGGAGGCCGCCTACATCGACGGCGCCTCGTGGCCGGTCATGTTCTGGAAGGTGCTGTTCCCGCTGGTCGCCCCCGGCCTGGTGGCGACCGCGATCTTCGCGTTCATCATCGCCTGGAACGAGTTCGTGCTCGCCCTGACGTTCATGCAGCAGAGCGACAAGTACACGGTCGCCGTGGGCCTGCGGCAGTTCTTCGGCGAGTACGCCAACGAGTGGGGGCACGTCATGGCCGCGTCCACCCTCATCACCCTGCCGGTCATGGTCTTCTTCGTCCTCGTGCAGCGCTGGCTGGCCTCCGGGCTGGTCCAGGGCGCCGTCAAGGGCTGACCCGGCCCGGCGGCGGGCCGGGGGAGGCGAGGGGAAGGGGCGGGACCCGGCCGGGTCCCGCCCCTCGTCCGCCCCGCGGGGTCAGTCGCGCAGCTCGCGCTTGAGGATCTTGCCGGTGGCGGTCATCGGCAGGCTCTCGCGGAACTCGATCTCGCGCGGGTACTTGTACGCGGCCAGGCGTTCCCTGGCCCACCCGGTCAGCTCCTCGGCGGTGAGCCCGGCGCCCTCCTTGAGGATCACGAACGCCTTGATCTCCTCGCCGTGGGTGTCGTGCGGGACGCCGACGACCGCCGCGAGGCTGACCGCCTCGTGCCCCATCAGGACCTCCTCGACCTCGCGCGGGTACACGTTGTACCCGCCGCGGATGATCATGTCCTTGGAGCGGTCGATGATGAAGTAGAAGCCCTCCTCGTCGCGGCGGGCGATGTCGCCGGTGCGGAACCAGCCGTCCCGGATCACCTCGGCGTTGACCTCGGGCCGGTTGTGGTAGCCCTTCATCACCAGGTGGCCGCGGATGGCGATCTCGCCGACCGGGTCCTCGTCGCCGGTCTTGACGACCTCGTTCCACTCCGGGTCGATCAGCTTCATCTCCACACCCCACACCGGCTTGCCGATCGAGCCGGTCTTGGCCTTGACGTTGGGGTTGTTGAAGGACGCCACCGGGGAGGTCTCGGACAGGCCGTAGCCCTCCTTGATGCCGACGCCGAAGGTGTCCTGGAAGTCCTGGGCGAGCTGGGCGGGCAGCGCCGCGCCACCGGAGACCGCGTCGACGATGTTGTCCGCGATCGCCTTGATGTCGTACTTCCCCTCGCCGGCGGAGCGCACGGCGTTGAGCAGGCCCCAGTACATGGTGGGCACGCCCGCGAAGCCGGTGACGCCCTCCTTCTCCATCAGGCGCAGGGCCTCGTCGCCGTCGAACCGCGGCATCAGCACCAGGGTCGCGTGCCGGTAGAGGGCCGCGTTGAGCATGACGGTCTGGCCGAAGATGTGGAACAGCGGCAGCACCACCAGGGCCACGTCGCGGCCGTCCGGGTGCGGGTTGACCAGGCTGGAGGAGACGACCGCGTTCATCATCAGGTTGTTGTGGCTCAGCTCGGCGCCCTTGGGCTTGCCGGTGGTGCCGCTGGTGTAGATGATGACGGCCGTGTTGTCGGAGCTCGCCTGGACGGTCTCGAACTCGCCGGGCTGCCCCTCCAGGGCCTTCCACAGGGTCTGGGCGCCCTCGATGGCGGACTCGGTCGCCCCCGGGACGGCGGGCAGGTCGATGTAGGTCTCGCAGGTGTCCACCTGGCCGAACGCCTCGAAGGCGCGCTCGCCCAGCGGCAGCTCCGGGGTGCCGGTGAACGCGAAGATCGCCTTGGCGCCGGAGTCCTCCAGGTGGTAGGCGATCTCACGCGGCGTGAGCAGGACGTTGAGGGGGACGACCACCGCGCCCGCCTTGAGCGCTCCGTAGTAGACGAAGGGGAAGTACGGCACGTTGGGGCTGGCCAGGGCCACCCGGTCGCCGGGCCGGACGCCCCGGGAGACGAGGAGGTTGGCCACCTGGTTGGCGATCATGTTGGTGATCGCGTAGTTCAGGCGCAGATCGCCGAAGACCAGGCAGTCCTTCTCCGGGACGGATCGGGCACCGTCCTCCAGGACCACGGACAGGTTGAGCATGGGGCCTCCCGCAGGCAGATGTGTCCAGGGACGACAAGGGAACGGGACCCGGGTGTGATCCGGGTCGCGTGTTCTGCGCCACTCTCACGACTGAGTTGACGGAAGAGTAACAAACCGGACAGTCGGTGTGGAGGGGAAGGAGGTCCGTAATCTCACGCAATGTCGGGTGACGCACCGTGACGAACGCGGGGTGCCGCCGCCGGTCCGGGGGCGCCGTCCACAGGCGGGGAAACCCGTCCGCGCCCCGGTCCCCCAGCCGATAACCTGAGGGGGAACGGATCTCGCATGTTGGTCCGCGGATCCCATGTACGACCGAACCCGAGGGAACAAGCAGCGATGACAGCGGTAGACGGCGACCAGACGACGGGCGACACCTACGACGCCCGCGCCCTCCAGGACAAGTGGCAGGCGCGCTGGGCCGCCGAGCTCCCGTTCCAGGCCGACGAGGACCCCGGCGACACCCGCCCCCGCTCCTACATCGTCGACATGTTCGCCTACCCCTCCGGCGACCTGCACATGGGCCACGCCGAGGCCTACGCCATCGGCGACGTGATCGGCCGCTACCGCTTCCAGCGCGGCGACAACGTGCTGCACCCCGTCGGCTGGGACTCCTTCGGCCTGCCCGCCGAGAACGCCGCCATCAAGAACGACTCGCACCCCGCCGCGTGGACCTACGCCAACATCGAGACCCAGGCGGCCTCCTTCCGCCGCTACGGCATCGCCGTCGACTGGTCCCGGCGCATCCACACCAGCGACCCCGAGTACTACAAGTGGAACCAGTGGCTGTTCACCCGGTTCTTCGACCGCGGACTGGCCTACCGCAAGGACGGCCAGGTCAACTGGTGCCCCAAGGACCAGACCGTGCTGGCCAACGAGCAGGTCGTCCAGGGGCGCTGTGAGCGCTGCGGCACCGAGGTCGTGCGCCGCAGCCTGAACCAGTGGTACTTCAAGATCACCGACTACGCGCAGCGCCTGCTGGACGACATGGACCAGCTGGAGGGCGGCAACTGGCCGGACGAGATCCTGGCCATGCAGCGCAACTGGATCGGCCGCTCCACCGGCGCGGACGTCGACTTCGCCATCGAGGGGCGCGAGGAGCCGGTCACCGTCTTCACGACCCGGCCCGACACCCTGTACGGCGCCACCTTCTTCGTGGTGGCCGCCGACGCCGACCTGGCCGACGAGCTGTGCGCCCCCGAGCAGCGCGAGGCCTTCGAGGCCTACCGCTCCGAGGTCGCCAAGCTCTCCGACATCGAGCGCCAGACCACCGAGCGCCCCAAGACCGGCGTCTTCCTGGGCCGTTACGCGGTCAACCCGGTCAACGGCGAGCGCATGCCCGTCTGGGCCGCCGACTACGTCCTGGCCGACTACGGCCACGGCGCCATCATGGCCGTCCCCGCCCACGACCAGCGCGACCTGGACTTCGCCCTGGCCTTCGGCCTGCCCGTGCGCGTCGTCGTCGAGACCGGCGAGCCCGACCCCGCCGAGACCGGCGTCGCCACCGCCGGCGAGGGCAGCCTGCGCGACTCCGGCCCCCTGGACGGCCTGTCCAAGGCCGAGGCCATCGAGCGCATCATCGGCGTCCTGGAGGAGCGCGGCACCGGCCGCGGCACCGTCAACTACCGCCTGCGCGACTGGCTGCTGTCCCGCCAGCGCTACTGGGGCACGCCCATCCCGATCATCCACTGCCCCGCCTGCGGCCAGGTGCCCGTCCCCGACGAGCAGCTGCCCGTCACCCTGCCCGAGCTCAAGGGCGCCGAGCTGGCCCCCAAGGGCGTGTCCCCGCTGGCCTCCGCCACCGACTGGGTCAACGTCGACTGCCCGTCCTGCGGCGGCCCCGCCCAGCGCGACACCGACACCATGGACACCTTCGTGGACTCGTCCTGGTACTTCCTGCGCTACATCTCGCCGCACCTGGACACCGCGCCCTTCGACTCCGACCTGGTCAACGAGTGGGGCCCCGTCGACCACTACATCGGCGGCAAGGAGCACGCGACGCTGCACCTGATGTACGCGCGCTTCTTCACCAAGGTCCTGCACGACATGGGCATGGTGTCCTTCACCGAGCCGTTCCGCCGCCTGACCAACCAGGGCCAGGTCATCAACCAGGGCCGGGCCATGTCCAAGTCCCTGGGCAACGGCGTCGACCTGGGCAAGGAGATCGACGCCTACGGCGTCGACGCGGTCCGGCTGACCATGCTGTTCGCCAGCCCGCCCGAGGAGGACGTCGACTGGGCCGACGTGTCCGTCGTCGCCGCCCAGAAGTTCCTCAACCGGGCCTACCGGGTGATGAACGAGGCCGGTGCCGCCTCCAAGCCCGGCGCCGACCCGGCCGCCGGCGACATCGAGCTGCGCCGCGCCACCCACCACGCCATCGACCAGGTCACCAACCTGATCGAGGCCAAGCGGTTCAACGTGGCCATCGCCCGCGTCATGGAGCTGGTCTCCGCCGCCCGCAAGGCCATCGACTCCGGCCCCGGCGCCGCCGACCCGGCGGTGCGCGAGGCCGCCGAGTTCGTGGCCGTCGCCCTGTCCCTGTTCGCCCCCTACGTGGCGGAGGAGGGCTGGGAGCGGCTGGGCCACACCGGCACCGTCGCCGTCGGGAACTGGCCCGAGGCCGACCCCTCCCTGCTGGTCCAGGAGACCGTGACCTGTGTCGTGCAGGTGCAGAGCAAGGTCCGTGACAAGCTGTCCGTTGCGCCCGACATCGACCCGGCCGAACTGGAAAGGCTCGCGCTGGCGTCAGAGAAGGCGCAGGGCTTCATCGGCGACAAGCAGATCCGCAAGGTGATCGTGCGCGCGCCGAAACTGGTGAACATCGTCGTCGGCTGACCACCGCGACGGCGGCCGCGACCCGCGGCCGCCGTCGCACCTCGGTCGACCGGCGGCCGGACAGGGAGGCGGTGACCGGTTGGGTCCCCTCGCACGGGCGGGTGTGATCGCGGCGGGCGCGGTGGTGGTGTCCGCGTTGGCGATCGGCGGCGGCCTGTGGGCCGCGCAGGACGACCCGGACCGACCCCACCCCGGGGACGTCCACACCGCCGCGCCCGACTGCGGCGACCTCGGAGAACTGCTCGACGAGCACCTGCCCGGCGCGGTCCGCGACCTCGCCGAGCGCGGGCCGCTCACCGGCGGTGAGGGCACCGTGTGCCGGTGGACCTCCGCCGGGACCTCCGACACCCCCCGCCAGGGCGTCCTGCGGGTGGAGTACTCCGCCCTGTTCACGGACTCCACCGCCGAGGAGCCCGTCTCCGGCGAGGACCGGGTGAGCGCGGCCGCCACCGCGCTGGCCCCCGACGCCGCCGAGACCGTGGACCTGTCCACCGGCCGGGGCCTGGTGTGGCGCGGCGGCTCCGGCGACACCGAGCTCGCCTTCTGGGCCGACAACCTGCTGGTCCGGGTCTCCTACACGGCCGTCACCGGCGGCGAACCCGTCTCCCCCGACGAGGGCCGGGCCACCGCGGTCGCCTTCGCCGAACGGATCGGAGCCTCCCTGTGATGCCCCCCGGGCAGCCGCCCGAGACCGTGCCCTCCAGCCAGCCGCAGAGCCGGGGCTGCGCCACCGCCGGTGTGGTCGCCCTCGCCCTCCTGCTGCTCTCCGCCGCGGGCGGCGCCGCCTGGTACGTGCTGACCCGCGAGGACCCCGAGACCGGCGTGTACGACGCGGCCCCCGGCTGCGAGGTCGGTGAGACCGAGGCCCTGGACGCCCGGGTGCCCGAGCGCGAGCTCGCCCTGGAGGAGCCCGTCGGCGGCGCAGCCGACCCCTTCGGCCAGGGCTGGCAGTGCCGCTGGGCCACACCCGGCGGCGACGGCGACTCCGTCCCCGCCACCGCCACCCTCGTCATGGTGGCCGCGCCCAACCCGGGCGGGGTGGTCACCGCGCGGGAGAACTTCGCCGAGACCACCGGGGCCCAGAGCACCTCCCCGGTCGACGACCTGGGGGAGGAGGCGGTGACCTGGCTCGACGAGACCGGTTACACCACCTCCTGCGTGGCGGTGCGGGTGTCCAACCTCTACCTGGAGACCTGCTACTCGGCCGCCGCCGGGTACGACGGCCGCGAACCCGCCGACGAGGAGCGCCTCTCCGCCGGCGCCGAGGAGATCGCCCGCGCCACCGTGGACGCCCTTCCCGAGGAGATCACCACCGAGGACGACTGACCCCGCCCCGGCGGGTCGGGCCGCGGTGACGGACGCGCCGTCACCGCGGCCCGCCGGTCACCAGGCGGTGTCGACGAACTCCGCCAGCGCCGGGGCGACCTGCGGGGCGAAGGGGCGCTCGGCGTCCAGCACCGTCGCCCCCGGCCCGTCCTCGTAGACGCGGAAGATGTGGTCGGCGTCGGGGATGTCCACCCGCTCGGCCCGGGGCAGGCCGGTCATCAGCCGGTCCACCTCCTCGCCGGTGACCTGGGCGTCGGCCTCGCCCCACAGCACCAGGACCGGGGTGTCCTCGGGCAGTTCCGCGGCCAGCTCCACCGGGTCCATCCGGTCCATCCGGGCCAGGAACCCGGCGTTCTGCGGCGAGTACAGGGTGCCGACGACGCCGGTGAGGTCGTCGGGGACCTCCCGGCCGCCGCGCACCGCGGCCCGCCCGGCGCGGGCGTCGGAGAGCATGGTCACCGCCTCCGTCTCGGTGAGCTGCCCAGCCGCCTCGACCGCGCGCACCTGCTCGGTGAGCTGGCGGTCCAGCACGTCCAGGTAGCGGTCGCCCACCGGTGCGGCCAGCACCAGGGCCGGCGCGGCGTCCACCAGGGTGTGGGCGCGCAGCGCGTAGAGGGAGCCCTCGCTGTGTCCGACCACCGCGGTGCGGGCCGGGTCCACCTCGCTCTGCCCCACCAGCGCCTCGTAGGCAGCGGCCATCTGGGCGTCGAACACGTCCGGGTCCACCGGGGCCTCCGGGTCGAGGCCGCCCAGTCCGGTCTCGCCGCTGCCGAGCTTGTCGTAGCGCAGGGAGGCCACCCCCGAATCGGCCAGGAGGCGGGCGAAGTTGAGGTTGGTGTTCGCGTCGGGGCGCATGTCGGCGTTGCCGTCGCGGTCGGTGGGGCCGCTGCCCGAGACGATCAGCGCGCCCGGGACCGGGCCGGACGTGTCCGCGGGCAGGGTGAGGGTGGCGAACACCTCGATCCCGTCCACGGTGAAGCTCAGCTCACGCTCGGAACCCGCCACCCCGGGCGGCGGGGCGGCCTCCTCCCCGGCCGGAGCGCAGGCGGAGGTCGACAGCAGGGCCGCGGCCGCGGCGACCGCCACGGCGCGCCCTCGGGCACGCGGGAAGACGAGGGAAGCGAACACCCCCATAGCCTAGGCGCCCGGGAGGACGCCCGACGCCCCGGGCGGCCCGGAGCGGCGGGGGCCGCCACCGGTGTCCGGGACGGCCACCGGCCGCCGCGGCGGCCCGCCGGTCGCACCCGTGGCCCCGCACGGGTGCGACATGTCCCGTACCGCCCGCGGACCCGCGCCCGGTCCCGCCCGGCGGGGCGGACCGGCCGGGGGGCGACCGGGGGCGTATCGCTCAGACCCGGCGCATCACGGTGACGACCTTGCCCAGGATGGTGGCCGCGTCGCCGTTGATCGGCTCGTAGGCGTCGTTGCGCGGCATCAGCCACACGTGCCCGTCCTCGGTGCGGCGCAGCACCTTGACCGTGGCCTCCTCGTCCAGCAGCGCCGCGACGATGTCCCCGTTCTCGGCGTCCGGCTGCTGGCGGACCACCACCATGTCCCCGTCGGTGATGGCGGCGTCGGTCATCGAGTCGCCGACCACGGTGAGCATGAACAGCCGGCCCTCGCCGACCAGCTGCCGCGGCAGCGACAGCACGTCCTCCACCGACTCCTCGGCCAGGATCGGGCCGCCCGCGGCGATCCGCCCCACCAGGGGCACCCGGGCGGCGTGCGCCGGGTCGGACTCCTCGGCGGCGACCAGCGCGCGCACCCCGGGGCGGCCCGGCTGGCGCAGCTCCACGGCCCGCGGCCGGTTCTGGTCGCGGTACAGGTAGCCCTTGCGCTGGAGCACCTTGAGCTGGTGCGCGACGCTGGAGGGGCTGGACAGGCCGACCGACTCCCCGATCTCCCTGATCGACGGCGGGTAGCCGCGCTCGCGCAGGTACCGCTGGATACAGTTCAGGACGCTCTGCTGGCGGGCGGTGAGCTTGGGCGCCTCCTCGGGCGCGCCCGCCTCGCCCACGGGCGCGAGAACGGTGGTGGTTGCGGAATCCAGGGGTCCGGGATTCTCCTCCGGCACGGCCGGCCTCCTCGGCATCGGTTCGGTCAGGGCCTGCTTGCACGACTGGCCACCACCGGTCTGCGACCGCTCCGGACCCTGTGTCCACGTGATGGCGAAACCGGCGTGAAATCAAGGCCAACGTTAGTCGTTGCGCACGGTGATATCAAACAAGCGTTCGAGGCCTGTGGACAATTGCCGAGAGGATTTTCCGCGGCGCTTTTCCGGCCTCACTTACGT
This sequence comes from Nocardiopsis sp. MT53, assembly GCF_019598965.1. Classification (NCBI taxonomy): domain Bacteria; kingdom Bacillati; phylum Actinomycetota; class Actinomycetes; order Streptosporangiales; family Nocardiopsidaceae; genus Nocardiopsis; species Nocardiopsis sp. MT53. The sequence goes on from NZ_CP080599.1 coordinate 3,981,436, forward strand.
GTGTACACGTGTTCACGTCGCGTCGCCCCCGGAATGGCGGAAGATGTGCCGTCGGGTTCGAGAACGGGGGGATGCGGGGCGGATCACCCCCGGGCAAGGGGTCGACCGAAAACCCCGAGCCGCGCCGTGGAAGGGGATTCGCGGCGATATCCTGGGCGGCGCGCGGCTGTGACACGCGGGGCGCGCGAAAGTTGCGGTTCGTCCGACCCTCCGACTAGGTTCGACCACAACATCTGGTGTCGCTGTTTGAGGCGTCGGCCCAGGAGTTGTGGTTAAGTAGACCCAGGGTTGTCAGTTCGGCGAGGGAAGCAGGTGAGCCGGGATGCACTGTCCGTTCTGCCGCCATCCGGACACCCGGGTGATCGACAGCAGGTCCACCGACGACGGCGCGGCCATCCGCCGCCGCCGTTCCTGTCCTGCCTGCGAACGCCGTTTCACCACACAGGAGACCGTCCTGCTGATGGTCGCCAAGCGCTCCGGCGTCACCGAGCCCTTCAGCCGGACCAAGATCATCGCCGGGGTCCGCCGGGCCTGCCAGGGCCGCCCGGTCTCCGAGGACGCGCTGGCCAAGCTCGGCCAGCAGGTCGAGGAGGAGATCCGCGGCCGAGGCGTCGCGGAGGTCCCGGCCCACGAGATCGGCCTGGCCATCCTGGGCCCCATGCGCGACCTCGACGAGGTCGCCTACCTGCACTTCGCCAGTGTCTACCGCGGTTTCGAGAGCCTCGCCGACTTCGAGGCCGAGATCGCCAGCCTGCGCAGCGACCGCGAGGCCGAGGCCCGGGCCAAGGAAGAGGCCGACACCACGGCCTGACGCACCGCTCCCCGGGGGCGCCGAGGGAACGCCCCCGAGCAACGGTTCCGCGCGCGGGCCGCGCCCGCGCCCTATCTTCGGGGGACTCCGCCATGACGGAAACCACCAGCGGATCGACGGGACGCAAGGGCAAGGGGAGGCGCAAGGGGCTGAAGATCCCGCGGATCTTCACCACCGAAGGCGTTCATCCCTACGACACCCTGGAATGGGAGCGCCGGGACGTCGTCATGACGAACTGGCGCGACGGAACGGTGAACTTCGAACAGCGCGGGGTCGAGTTCCCCTCGACCTGGTCGATGAACGCCACACAGATCGTCGCCGGGAAATACTTCCGGGGCGCGCTCGGCACCCCGGAACGGGAGTGGAGCCTCAAACAGCTCATCGACCGGGTCGTCGGCGTCTACACCCGCACCGGCCGCGAGCACGGGTACTTCGCCGGCGAGGCCGACGCCGAGGTCTTCGACCACGAACTCAAGTACGCGCTCGCCCACCAGCTCTTCAGCTTCAACTCACCCGTGTGGTTCAACGTCGGAACCCGCGCGAAGGCCCAGGTGAGCGCCTGCTTCATCCTGTCGGTCGACGACACCATGGAGTCGATCCTCGACTGGTACAAGGAGGAGGGGATCATCTTCAAGGGCGGCTCGGGGGCGGGGGTCAACCTCTCCCGGATCCGCTCCAGCAGAGAACTGCTCTCCTCCGGGGGCAGCGCCTCGGGGCCCGTGTCGTTCATGCGCGGCGCCGACGCCTCCGCGGGCACCATCAAGTCCGGCGGGGCCACCCGGCGGGCCGCCAAGATGGTGGTGCTCGACGTCGACCACCCCGACATCGGGGAGTTCATCGACACCAAGGCGCACGAGGAGCGCAAGATCCGGGCATTGCGCGACGCCGGGTTCGACATGGACCTGGGCGGCGCCGACATGGCCAGCGTCCAGTACCAGAACGCCAACAACTCGGTGCGGGTCTCCGACGCGTTCATGCGCGCCGTCGAGGACGGCGGGCGCTTCGGCCTGGTCGCCCGCACCACCGGCGAGGTCGTCGACGAGGTCGACGCCAAGGCCCTGTTCCACCGCATGGCCGAGGCCGCCTGGGAGTGCGCCGACCCGGGCGTCCAGTACGACGACACCATCCAGGACTGGCACACCACCCCCGAGTCCGGACGTATCACCGCCAGCAACCCGTGCTCGGAATACCTCCATTTGGACGATTCGTCCTGCAACCTGGCGTCGATCAACCTGCTCGCGTTCCTGCGCGAGGACGGCACGTTCGACGTGGAGGGGTTCACCCGGCTGACGGAGCTGGTCATCACCGCGATGGACATCTCCATCACGTTCGCCGACTTCCCCACAGAGAAGATCGCCGAGACCACCCGCGCCTACCGCCAGCTCGGCATCGGCTACGCCAACCTCGGCGCCCTGCTCATGGCCACCGGCCACGCCTACGACTCCGAGGGCGGGCGCGCCGTCGCCGCCGCGATCACCTCGCTGATGACCGGCGTCGCCTACCGGCGCAGCGCCGAGCTGGCCGGTGCGGTGGGCCCCTACGAGGGCTACCGGCGCAACGAGGCGTCCCACATCCGCGTCATGCGCAAGCACGCCGCCGCCAACGGCGCCCTGCGCACCGTCGGCGCCCTGGAGGAGCCGATCCACGCCGCCGCCACCCGCGCCTGGGCCGACTGCCTGGAGACCGGAGAACGCCACGGCTGGCGCAACGCCCAGGCGAGCCTCCTCGCGCCCACGGGGTGCCTGACCGGGGACACCCTGGTCACCACCGACCGGGGGCTGACCCGGCTGACCGAGCTGGGCGATGTGCACGGCCCCCGCTGGCAGGACCTGTCCGCCACCGTCTCCACGGACGAGGGACCGAGGCGGGCCACGAAGTTCTACGTCAACGGCGAGGCGCCCACCCGCCGCATCGTCACCGAGGGCGGCTACCGGCTCCAGGGAACGCACACCCACCGGATCAAGGTGGTGGACGCGGACGGGGCCTGGAGGTGGAAGCGCTTCGCGGACATCTCCGAGGGCGACCTCGTCCCGCTGCAGATGGGGACCCTCGTCGGCGTCCCGCGGAACGTGGCGCTGCCGGTCCTGGACCAGGCCTACTACACGGGCGACCGGGGGGTCACCGTCCCCGACACGGTCGATGAGGAGCTGGCCGAACTCGTCGGCTACTTCATGGGGGACGGCAGCCTGCACGCCGAGGGGATCCGGCTCTGCGTCGCCGACACCGACGAGGACGTCGCCGAACGCCTGGCCGTCCTGGCCAAAGGCTGCTTCGGGCTGGTCCCGAAGGTGACGCGCAGGCAGGGCTACCTGGAGGTCCTGCTCTCCTCGGTCCGGCTGGCCCGGTGGTGGAAGGCGGCCGGGTTCGCCAAGGGATCGCCCGGACAGGACCACACGGGCAAGGGGTGGACGCCCCGGGTGCCCTCGGCGGTCCTGGAGGCCAACGATCCCGCCGTGTACGCGGCCTTCCTGCGGGGCCTCTTCGAGGCCGATGGCACAGTGCTCGAAGGGGTCCCGAGCCTGTCCACCGCACACGACGCCTTCGCCGGGGAGGTGCGCACCCTGCTGCTGGCCCTGGGCATGGCGACCACCACTCGGACGACCCGCAGCGGCCTGGGCGGGGACCTGTACATCCTCCGGCTGCGCAACCTCGACCACGCCCTGCGCTTCGACGAGGCGGTCGGCTTCATGGGCGACCGCAAGAACCGGCTCGTGGCGGACCTGGAACCGGACCGCGCGCCGAAGCGGGACCGGATCGTGCTGCCGCGTGCGGTCTGGGACGACCTGGTCCCGCCGGGGCACCCGCTCCGCGGCGACGTCCTGCAGGCCCTGCGCAAGTACGCGGGTGTGCCCCGCCGCACCGCCTCGCTGGTCCACGCCGGGACGCCGGACGCCCGCCTGGGGCGCGCCCTCGGGTACCTCTTCGAGCGGGTGGCGGCCAACGAGGACGGGGGCGTGCAGCCCACCTACGACCTCTCGGTCCCCGACAATGTCACCTATGTGGCCAACGGGCTCGTCAGCCACAACACCATCGGGTTCATGATGGACTGCGACACGACGGGGATCGAGCCGGACTTCTCGCTGGTGAAGTTCAAGAAACTGGTCGGCGGCGGGTCCATGCAGATCGTCAACCGCTCGGTGTCGCGGGCCCTGGAGCACCTCGGGTACCAGCCCGAGCAGGTCGAGGCGATCGTCGAGTACATCGCCGAGCAGGGCCACGTGGTCGACGCCCCCGGCCTGCGCGAGGAGCACTACCCGGTCTTCGACTGCGCCATGGGCCGCCGGTTCATCGAGCCCATGGGCCACGTGCGCATGATGGCCGCCGTGCAGCCGTTCCTGTCCGGGGCGATCTCCAAGACGGTGAACGTGCCGGAGGAGGCCACCGTCGAGGACTTCGAGCACATCTACTTCCAGGGCTGGAAGCTCGGCCTGAAGGCACTCGCCGTCTACCGGGACAACTGCAAGGTCGGGCAGCCCCTGTCCACCGCGAAGAAGGAGCCGCAGGAGGCCGAGGCGCCCGCGCGGCCGGTGCGGCGGCGGCTGCCCAAGAAGCGCCCCAGCGAGACCACGTCGTTCTCGGTGGGCGGGGCCGAGGGGTACATCACCGCGGGGTCCTACCCCGACGACGGGCTGGGCGAGGTGTTCATGAAGCTCGGCAAGCAGGGGTCCACCCTGGCCGGGGTCATGGACGCGTTCTCGATCGCGATCTCCATCGCCCTGCAGTACGGGGTCCCCCTGGACACGTACGTGGAGAAGTTCACCAACATGCGGTTCGATCCCGCCGGGATGACCGACGACCCCGACATCCGCATGGCGCAGTCGGTGATGGACTACATCTTCCGCCGCCTGGCGCTGGACCACCTGCCCTACGAGGAGCGGGCGGCCCTGGGGGTGTTCTCCGCGGCCGAGCGGCAGGCGCAGCTGGCGGGGGAGGACCCGGCGCAGGTCGCGGCGCAGGTGGAGTCCTACGCCCAGTCGGCGCCGACCGGCGAGCGGGAGCCGCGGGTCGCGCCGTCCGCGCGGGCGGACGACGCGCACTCCACCACGGAGGTGGTCGAGCGCGCGCAGGGGTTCGTCGCCGACGCCCCGCTGTGCGTCACCTGCGGGACCAAGATGCGCCCGGCGGGGAGCTGCTACGTCTGCGAGGGCTGCGGCTCCACCAGCGGCTGCAGCTGAACCCGGGGTGCCCCCTCCGCTACGCTCACGGCGAGCGGAGGGAGCACCCATGGCGCGCACCGCCCACCACGCGCGGATCCACCGGGAGGGCAGGCCGCTGGTCGGCCTGCGGTACGCCCGCGGCCGTCCCCCGGAACGCGTGGTCCGCCGGGTGCGGGTCCACGAACTCGCCCGGGTCCTCGTCCGGGACGGCTCCCTGGGTGCGGAGGCGGCCGTCGCCGAACGGCGTGAGCGCTGCCGCGCCCGCCGGGCCGTCGGCCTGACCCGACGCGCGGTCACCGCCGACGGGCACCTCGTCCCGGACGCGGCCGAGGAGGTCGTGTGGCCTTCCGGCCGCCACCGCCGCGGTGCCCTCTGGTCCGTCTGAGCCCGCGCAGTGCAGCCCGGCGAACTCCCCGGGCGTGAACGGGGGTGGCCGTTTCCGCAACGCCTTGTGCGGGGCGGGGAGGCGTGGGAGCATTCCCCGCATGACCAACGGAAGCGAGTCCACGAACGCGTGGTGAGCCCGGCGCCCGGTGCCGGGATCTCCTTGTACGAGCACGCCCTGTGCCTGCACGCCCGCATCCCCGACGGCCCCCTGGAGCCGCAGAACGACCCCTTCCCGGAGGGGGCGATGAACCTGCGCCACGCGCCGCGCGACCGGATCGGGATCGACGCCGCCGAGGCCGTGCGCGCCCACCTGGCCTGGCCGGACCTGCACCCTCGCTTCCTGGGGTGGGCGGTGCGCGAGGTGGCCGTGCCGATCTTCCGGGACGAGCGGATCACCGAGGCCGTGCGCGAGGCGGACCCGGCGCACGCCCGCCGGACGGGCCGCTGGCTGGTCCGCCGCGCCACCGACGTCAACTCCGTCCTCATCGGACTGGCTCTGCTGCTGGAGAGCGCCGAACCCGCCGACATTCCGCTGGTACAGACGGTCTCGCTGTACTCGGAGACCTTCGGCCCGCTGGCCTACCGGATCCTGGAGCGGCTGCCGGACGCGACGGACTCCCTGCTCTGGGCGGCCGAGCGCTCCCAGGGGTGGGGGCTGGTGTACGCCGTGAAGGCGCTGCTGCGCCAGGACACGGAGGAGGCGCGGCAGTGGCTGCTGCGCCGCCCGGCGGACGGCGACATCGCCCAGGGGTACTTCGCGCACGCGGTCCTGGTAGGGACCCGAGCGCACGAGGAGGTGGCCCGGCCCGACGCCGACCCCGCCCTGGTGGACAACACCGGCCTGTTCCTGCTCACGCTCACCCACTGCCGGGGGATGGGCACCGACCTGCTCGGCTACGCGCACGCGCGGGTCGCCGTCACGGCGTTCTTCGAGCACGTGTCCCGGCTGGGGCCCACGTCCGCGAGGTTCCGCGCGGTGCAGGAGCTCACCCGCCACCTCCACGCGAACACGCCGGAGAGACTGGGCTGGGACCCGCGGCGGGCGCGCCGCCTGGGGCGCACCCTGCTGGCGGCATGGGCCGGCCCCACCGAGCCCGTCCCGTGGGGCGGACACCGGTGGTTGGGCGTGCAGGGCGGCGGGTAGCCCTTCAGCAGCGACACGCCCGCGGAAGGTGGACCCCATGCTGATCGCCGCGATCCTCCGGACCAAGGGACCCGACGTGGTGCGCGTCCCGCCCGACGCGACCGTCGCGCTGCTGCTCACCGAGCTCGCCCGGCACAACATCGGCGCCGTCGTCGTCACCGACGGCGACCGCCTGCTGGGCATCGCCTCCGAACGCGACGTGGTGCGCGGCCTGGAGCGGCACGGCGCCGACCTCCTGGCCGCGCCGGTCTCCTCGATCATGACCGCGGACGTGGTCACCTGCACACCGCGCGACACCGTCGAGGAGATCGGCGAGACCATGACCCGGCGCCGGTTCCGGCACGTCCCGGTGGTGGAGGGCGGCCGGCTGGCGGGCATCGTCAGCATCGGCGACGTCGTCAAGAGCCGGGTGCGGGGCCTGGAGTACGACCGCGCCCAGCTGGAGGCCTACATCCACGGCCGCTGACGCCCCGCCCGCGGTCAGTCGCGTTCGGCGGCGACCGCGACGGCGGCGGTGGCCGCGGTCACGCCCAGCACGGCCGGCCAGGAGCCGATCTTCTTGGCCAGCGGGTGGGACAGCCCGAACGCCGCCACGTAGACGCCGGTGAGGGCGACGGCGGTGCCCAGCCCGGGGCCGCGGCGCCAGGTCTCGAACGCGGCCGCGCCGAACCCGGCCAGGACGGCGCCGCCCAGCGGCCGGTTCCCGGTGGCCCTGGCCACGGTATAGCCGCCGATGAGCCCGGCGGTGGTCAGGACGGCGCTCGGTACGGCGGCCATGGGAGCTCCTCGTGTTCGGGGACGGTACGCGCGAACGACGTTATCGCCCGCGTCCCGGGGGTGCCATTCGGCACGCTCCCGACGCGGGGTGATCACCGTACGGCCACGCTCCGGGGGCGCCTCTGGGTTCCGGGCATCACATATGCGAAGGTCGGAACCATCCGCTATGGCATTCGCCCCACAGGAACCGCCGTCGACCTGGAACCGGTCCCCGATACGCGGCGTCGAAGCGGATAGTTCCCAGACATCTCCGAACCTAGGAGTTCCCGCCCATGTCGTTCGCGCAGACGGTGCGCGGCGCGGCCGCGGCGGTCGCCCAGGGAGGCGACCCGCGGCAGGCCGTGACCGACGCCCTGCAACAGACCTCCAGGCAGGTCACCGAAGGTGGTGGACTCGACCCGAGCGACTTCGTCGCCGCCCGCGACCAGGGCGGTTCCGTGGGCACTCGGATCGAGCAGAAGACCGCCTCGCTCAACAACGCCGGTGAGGCCATCAACCGCAGCAGCTACGAGCGCGGCCCCAACGGCCCGGTGCACGTGGTCTGCCCGATGGTCATCCCCCGGGGCCGCACGTTCGTCACCATGCTCCCGGCCGTCGCGCTCATCGCGCTGGGCCTGGTGGGCGCCCTCCTCGTCCTCCTGCCGTACTCACTGGCCGGCGGCAACGCGCTGCTCAACCCGTTCTTCGGCCTCCACTACTGGATCATCACCATCGCCATCACCGCCTTCATGTGGTGGCGCCAGGGCATGGTCATGGTGCCGGAGGGCTGCGTCGCCATCGTCACCCACTTCGGGCGGATGGAGCGCATCTACCCGCCGGGCCTGGTGACCCTGTTCAACCCGTGGAAGCGGGTGTCCTACATCGTGAACGTGGTGCGCGAGTACCCGTTCAACGCGCCCATCCGCTCGGCCCCCACCAAGAGCGGGGTGCAGGCGTCGGTCGACCTGTTCGTCCAGTTCCAGATCAAGAACCCGGAGGGGTTCGTCTACACGCTGGGCGGCGTGCACGGCTTCCAGGAGAAGCTCAACAACGCGATCAGCGAGACCACCCGCAGCCTCATCTACGAGCAGGAGGCCTCGGCGATCTACGACCTGGTCGGGGAGAGCACCCAGGGGCTGCTGGCCCAGCTCAACCGCCAGTTCAGCGACATCGTCGTGCTGACCAGCGCCAACATCACCCACGCCGAGCCCTCCAGCCAGGAGTACCGGATGGACCTGGCGGCGTCGGAGATGGTGCGTGTCGCCAAGGACGCCTACACGTTCGAGTACGAGCTGCAGCTGCGCAAGGAGCAGAACGAGGGCGACCTGAACAAGGAGCTGGCCACCCTCAACGAGACGCTGTCGGCGATCCAGGCCGACATCGCCCAGTACCAGGCGCAGATGGACACCGCCCTGGAGCGGGAGACCAACCGCGCCCGAGCATTGGCCCGCCAGCGGTTCGTGGAGGCCGAGTCCGAGGCCAACGCCAACGCGGCCCTGCTGCAGGCCCAGGCCCTGGACATCCGCGCGGTCAGCGCGGCCGAGGCCCCGGAGATCCTCAACTACCGGTTCCGCGAGAGCCTGCTGGACAAGCTCTCGGAGGTCGCCGACAGCCTGCCCCAGGTCCTGCGGATCGGCTCGGGGGACGCGGCCAGCGTCGACTACCTGCGCATCGCGCAGGAGATCATCGGCCAGGCCGACGCCGCCCTGTTCTCCCAGGAGGACATGGAGGCGATCCGCTCCCGCCTGGGCGAGATCAACGCCCGCATCTCCGAGCGCCAGGACGAGATCGACGCCCTGCTGCGCGAGGACGGCGCCGGACGGGAGCAGTCCCCGGCGGACGCGCAGGCCCCCGGCGAGGACCTGGTCGAGGAGATCCGCCAGTCGGTGTCCGACCAGGCCATCGACGAGCGGCTGGCCGAGGCGCGCGACGCCGAGTCGGCGCCGCAGGAGCCGGCCCCGGAGGCCCCGCCCGCGGCCGAGCCCTACGCCGACCCGCAGGACCCGCCGCTGCCGCCGTGGTCCCAGGGACCCGACACGTTCGAGGGAGGCCGCTAGATGAGCCAGCAGGTCAATGTCAGGAGCGGCTCCAGCATCAAGGAGTCCCTCTCCTCCTGGAGCGATCTCGCCGGGCTGCTGCGCGGCGGCGACCAGGGCGCCGTGGTGCCCGTGGTCATCCCCAAGGACAACCGCGGCCTGCGGTGGATGGTCCTGGTGTGGATCGGGCTGTTCGCCCTCACCTCGGGCCTGGTCATGTCCATCAACGTGGCGGTCGAGGGCGCGATGTCCGCGCCGATCAACGCGGTGCTGGCGCTGCCCGCCCTGTTCGTCGGCGTCATCTCCATCGTGGTGGCGGTGCTGTGGTGGTGGCGCAGCTCGATCATCGAGATCGAGCACGGCACCCAGGGCATCCTCACCAAGTACGGCAAGGTGCAGAAGGTCATCGCCCCGGGCCGCCACTACCTGTGGCACCCGTGGAAGCGCGTGGACTACGTGGTGGACACCAGCACGGAGATCCCGTACACCGCACCCGTGGTGGCCTGCCCGACCCGCGAGAACGTGCCGCTGAAGTCGATCGAGTTCTTCCTGAAGTTCCGCATCCACGACCCGCAGCGGTTCGTGCTGTCGATCGGCGCCAGCAACTTCGACCTGGTGCTGTCCAGCGCGGTGCAGGACGCCATCCGCCAGCGCAGCCGCCTGGTGCGCACCGAGGCCGCCTACGACCTGCGCGGGTCCAACGTCGAGGACATGCGCACCCTGCTCAACCAGCAGCTGGAGAAGTACGGCGTGGTCATCACCGGCTGCAACATCCCCGACGTGCAGCTGCCCAACCAGTACCAGCAGCACCTGGCCACCCGGGAGCGGGTGTCCAAGGAGCTGGTGGCCTACGAGCAGGAGTGGGAGCTGACCCGCAAGCGCCGCATCGACACCCTGCTGATGGACATCGAGCGGTCCAAGAAGGTCCGGGACGCCAAGATCGTCGAGGTCAACGCGTCCCTGAACAAGGCCCGCAAGGACGTCGCGCAGATGCTCCAGGAGCAGGAGACCGAGGCGCAGCGGGTGCGCTACGAGATCGAGACGCGCGGCCGGGCCGACCTGGTCGCCGCCGAGAACGAGGCCAAGGCCCAGCAGCGCCTGGCCACCGCCTACCGGGACAACCGGGCGGTGCTGGAGTACGAGCTGGCCCGCCGCCGCCTGGACGTGGGCGCGACCCTGGCCGAGCGCGCCCCGCGCCCGGTCGTGGTGCAGACCGAGGCCGGGTCGGGGGACTCCTCGGCGCTGTCGACGCTGCTCACCGCGCAGCTGCTGCCGCAGGTTCTGGGCAACGGCGCGCGGGCCGCGAGCGCGACGGCCAAGGCGGTCGAGGGCCTGGAGTCCGCGCGCGGCGCGGTCGCCGCCGCTGCCGCCCGCCAGCAGCAGCTGGCGGACGAGTACCAGGAGCAGCAGGACATCGCCATGCGGCACCAGTTCGAGAACGGGGAGGGGTTCGGCGGCCGCCGCTGACCCGTACCCCCTGAGAGCGGAAGGGCTCCGCGACCCTCGTGGTCGCGGAGCCCTTCTCCGTTCCGGTCAGCCGCGGGGGGAGAGGTCGGCGTAGCCCGTTCCGATGTCGATGCCGTTGCGGGCGGCCAGTTCCACCAGGTCCTCGATCTCCCCGGCCTGGCCGAGGGCCAGGTCGTCGTCGCCCCGGGCGTGGGCCCGGCGCAGCGCGGTGATCGAGTCGTGGATGCGCAGGTGAAGGGTGAGCGTGAACTCGCGCATGAATCCTCTCCTCAGGGTCCGCCGTCGGGCCGGGGTCAGGGGGACCCCTCCCGGGCACCTCTCTGTCTACACGGCCAAGGTGAGAACCGCGTTGGAGGAGCACAAGCCCCGGCAAAGGCACGGAGAAGGCCCGGCGGCCTGCGCCGCCGGGCCCTCGTCCGGATGTCGCGGTGTGCGGCTCCCCGGGGAGGTCCCCCGGCCGCGCGGCCCCGCCGCTAGTGCTCCACCCACACGTACCAGTCGTCGGTGACGTGCTCGTAGATGCGCGTGCCCTGCCCGCTGACGAACACGCCCTCGGGGAGGTCCCCGTCGCTGTGCGCCAGCCCGGAGCGGCCCACCAGCCCGGCGCCCTCCACCTCGTAGTGGAGCACCCCCTCGGTCACGCTGAGGCTGCGCAGCGAGTACAGCCCGGCCCGCTCCCCGTTGAGGGGGATGGCGGAGGACTCGTCGGCCCGGTCGGCCATGGCCAGCAGGTCCTCGGCGGAGGCCTGCACCCGGGCGCTCAGCGGCACGTCGGCCGCGGAGACCCCGATGGCCAGGGCGGCGATCAGCGGCGCGGAGATCCAGCGCAGCCAGTAGTGGCGGATCATCGGCCGGGCGACGGCCAGGGCGATGCCCAGGCGCAGCGCGCCCATCCCGGCCAGCAGCATACCGCCGACCAGGCCCACCACGAAGGTGGGCAGGTGGCCGGAGGGGACGCTGTCCTCGAAGAGGATGAGCAGGGCCACCACCGTGCAGGAAGGGATGTAGAGCCGCCCCGGGGGCCGGGAGGCCCAGCTGATGAGCCGCCGGCCCAGGGTGGGCTTCTCGGCGATCTCGATCAGTTTGGCCACGGACCCGTCAGGGGTCGGGCCGGAACCTACGGCGGACATGGTGTTCCCCCCACCGAATCCATGCTGGTGACGGACGCGGTCCCGGGAGGGCGTGAGAAGGAGGAGCCGGAACGGGCCGCGTCACAGTTGAGACGGCCGACGTACAGCGGCCTGTCCCACAGGATAGAGCAGCGGCGGAGCGTGTTCGGGGCGACGCGTGGAAATAGCGGGAGGTTTCCCCTCCGCCCGGTCCGGGCGGGGACGGGCCGCCCTGCGCCGTTCGGGGCGCTCGGCGGGTTCGGGGGCCAGCACGAGGTGGTCCCAGGACCACCGCCCGCCGTTGACCGCCATGAGCAGGCATACCGCCGTGACCAGCGCCGTCACCGGCCAGGAGTCGAACGGGGAGAGCCCGGGGGAGGCGGGGGAGAGGGCGCCCAGCACCGCGCACAGGGCGAGCAGGGGGCCGGCGAGCCATGTGAGCAGACCCACGGCGAAGGACAGCGAGGTGGCGACCATGAGGGCGGGCAGCAGGTGGACCGCGAGGGAGGGCAGGGGCGTCCCGGACTCGGCCAGGTGGGCGGCCAGCCGCGCCTCCTGGCCGCGCAGGGCGAGGCCGTGGTCGGCGAACACCCAGCCGACGCCGATCCGGGTCAGCGCGGCCCCGATGTCGTACAGGCCGCGGCGGCGCAGGCGGACGCGCGACCGGGGGCGTGGCCTCTGGCTCCGGGGATGCCGGGTGGGGCGCTGCATGTCCATTCCTCCGGGTCACACCTGTGCGCGGTCCTGACAAGCGGAAACTACCGAAAGTCATGAGCCATGACGCGGTGTGATAAACGGCGAGTCGTGCAAAGACCCGTCCCGGACGCCCGTTCCCGGCGTTCGGCCGCTCCGCGGGCTCCCTGGTGGCGGCCCGCGGCCGTCGCGGAGCCGCCCGGCCCCGGTGTCAGCCGGACGCGGCGCCCGCCTCCGGCGTCCGCTCGCGGTGGCGGCGCACCCGCATCCGGGTGGAGCAGCGCGGGGAGCAGTAGTGCCGGTTCGCCCGGTGCGAGGTGTCCAGGAACGGGGTGTCGCAGTCGTCCGCGCCGCAGGTGTGCACGCGGCGCGCACCCCCGGCCGCCGCGAGGGCCTGTGGGCCTTCGGCGCGGCGGCCCTGCTGGTCGCGGGCTGCCTGCTGCTGGCCTCGGGACCAGCCCTACCCCTGGCCGCCCTGGCCCTGGCGCTGAGCGGGCTCCCGGTGGCCGCGCTGCTGGGCCTGCGCTCGCACATGATCGACCTCGCCGTCCCGCCGGGGCAGCGCGCCGGGTACTTCTCCTGGGCCTTCGCCCCCCAGAACGTCGGCTTCGCCGCCGGCAGCGCGGCCCTGGCCGTGGTCGGGCAGCCCGTGCTCCTCACAGCCGCCTCCCTGGCCACCCTGGCCTCACTGGTCGTGGCCGTGGGCCTGTCCCGGTCCTTGCGCGAACCGGCGGCGGAGCCCGCCGCCGCCCTCTAATCTGGGAACGTGTCGATCTCCGAGCCCGCCGCCAAAGCACCCGCCGCAGCCCCCGCCGCACCCACCTACGAGGTGGAGGACGAGCTCCGCGCCGCCGGGGCGCGGGTCGTCGCGGGAATGGACGAGGTGGGGCGCGGCGCCTGGGCGGGGCCGCTGCTGGTCTGCGCCGCCGTCCCCGGCGAGGGCGAGCCGCCCGCCGGCCTGACCGACTCCAAGCGCCTCACCCCTGCTCGCCGCCGCGACCTGGCCGCCCGGCTGGAGCCCTGGGTGGCCGACCACGCCTTCGGCTGGGCCGAGGCGGCCGAGATCGACGAGGTCGGCATGACCGAGTCCCTGCGCCGCGCCGCCCGCCGGGCCCTGGCGGGGCTCACCGTCCGCCCGGACGCCGTCCTGCTGGACGGCTCCCACGACTTCATCGGCCGCCCCTGGCGGGTCCGCACCCAGGTCAAGGGCGACCTCACCTGCGTGAGCGTCGCCGCCGCCGCGATCCTGGCCAAGGTCCGCCGCGACGCGCACATGGCCGAGCTCGCCGAGCTGCACCCGGGCTACGCCTTCGAGCGGGCCGCCGGGTACCCCTCGCCCGTCCACCGCGCCCACCTGGCCGAACACGGCCCCACCCCGCAGCACCGGATGAGCTGGTCCTACCTCGACGACCTGCCCCGGTGGAGCCACCTGCGCAGGCCCCGGCCCGGCCCCGGGGGCCAGATCCCCCTGCTGTGACGGCCCGCGCCCCCGCGGTGCGCGGGGCGACACGCCGCCCCGCACTGGACAACCGGGGACGGTTGGGGCAAGGGTCAACTTCACCCGGGACCGCGATCCCGGGATTGGAGGTGGCGCCCGACCGGCTGCCGGGTGGGCTCCTCCGTCCGACCACCCCTAGATCGTTGATGGGAAATCCCTGAACCCGCTGCGCGCATGGCGAAGGGCGTCGAGGATCAGAGTGTGACCAATGACCTTGACGCCCTTCTGACAGCACTCTACGTCCATCTCGACGACCATGTGCTCCCTTCGGCGAACCAGCGCCGCGGCCCGGGCCGCCCCCGAAAGCTCACCGACGCCGAACTCGTCTGTGTCGCCCTGGCCCAGGTCCTGCTCAGGTGTGACTCCGAACGCCACTGGATGCGGGCGGCACCGGCCCGGATCGGGCACCTGTTCCCCCGCCTGCCCGGCCAGTCCGAGTACAACCGCCACCTGCGCGATGCGGCCCCGGTCCTGCTCAAGGCCGCGATGTGGCCGGCCCGCTCCGTCCCGACCTGGTGGGAGAACCTGCGGTTGATGGACGGCACCCCGGTGCGGTGCGGGGCCTCTCGCGTGACGGTGGACCGCTCCGGCCCGGGCGAGGTGGCCGGGTACGGGCGGGACGTGTCCCACCACGCCTTCTACTGGGGTGCCAAGCTCGTGCTCATCACTACCGCGGAGGGGTCGGTGTGCGCGTTCTCCCTGGCCCACCCCAAGGAGTTGGACGAACGCAAACAGGCACTGCATCTGCTGCACGTCCGACCGTGCGCTCCGGGGCCGGCGGTGATCGTGTGCGACAAGGGCTTCGCCGGGGTCGGTATCGAGACGGCGGCCGCCGGGTTGGGGTTTGCCCTGGTGCGTCCGGCGCTCAAGGGCGAATCCGTCGAGGGCCGGTTCCCGGGCTGGTTGCGTCAGAGGATCGAGGCCGTCATCTGGACGTTGAAGAACCAGCTCGGCCTGGAGCGCCACCAGGCTCGCACCAGTGAGGGGCTGTGGGCGCGGGTGTGCCAGCGCATCTGCGCGCTCAACGCCGCGATCTGGCACAACTGGCTGGTGGGTGCCCCGGTCAAGCGGTCGTTGATCGCCTACGACCACTGACCAGGACACATTTCCCCATCAACGATCTAGGGGGCGGTGGGGACGCGTGACTCACGCCCCGCGTTCCACGCGTCCTGGCCCCTGCGGGCCAGGACGCGGGAAGCGTTGCGGTCGGCGTGCGCAACGACGCCGCACGACCGGCAGATGAAACGGGCTTGGGAGATGCGGTTGTGGCGGTGGGTGTGGGAGCAGTGGGCGCACTCGCGTGAGGAGTACGCCGCGTCCACGGACACCACCGGCACCCCGGCCCGTTTCGCCTTGTAGGTGATGAAGTCTCCCAGCTGGCGGAACGACCAGCTGTGCAGCGCGGCCCGTTGGGGCTTGCGGTGCCGTACCCGTGCGTGAATCCCCGTCAGATCCTCGAGGGAGATTCCTCGTCCGGTGCGTTCGGCCTCGGCCACGATGCGTTTGGCGATGACATGGTTGGTGTCCCGTGTGTGGCGGGACTCCTTGCGGCGCTGCTTCTTCAGCAGGCGTTTGGCACTCTTGGTGCCCTTGGCCTGGAGCTTGGCGCGGAGCCGTAGCCGGCGCCTGCGGTACCGGTTCAGTGTGCGCCCGGCCATGATGTGGCCGTCGCTGGTGGTGGCGATGTTGACGATGCCCAGGTCCACGCCCAAGAACCCGTCCGGCTCGTACTCGGGGGCGTCGGGCACGGTCACGCTGACCAGCAGGTACCACGTCCCGTCCCGGGCCACCAGGTCGGCCTCGCCCCGTTTGTGCTCGGCCAGCGCCTTGGCCTGGGCGGGTGAGCAGGTGAACGGCACCCCCTTCAGCCGTCCCCGCACGGTCCACAGCGAGATCGTGCGGGCGTCCGGGGCGAAGGACAGGTTGCGGGCGTCGTAGGGCTGGGCCGCGTCGGATCGGAACACGATCGGCTTGGACCCGGCTCCGCGGCGGCGCTTCGATCCGGGCCTGCCGTGGTCGCCGTTGCGGATGCCGGTGGCCAGGGAGGTGTAGGCGTCGGCGACCTTCTTGATGAGGTGCTGGGCCGCTTGGGAGCCGATCCCCGCTGCCCGCACATCCGCGTACACCAGTTTGCGGAGCGGGAAGTTCCTGGTCGTGCCGGTGTCGAAGGCCACCTGCGACACCCGGTTGGCCTGGGTGTTGACCGCGTGCAGGGTCGCCGCCAGCGCCGCCGCCTGCTCGGGCGACGGCGTCAGCTTCACCTGCACCGTGATCGTCGACACGGGTTGCATTCTGCACCCGCATGGTGGCGGAACGCGCTCGGACGCCCTTTTTCCCGGGGGTGACCCGCGTCACCGGATGCCGGGTACGGTCTATGCGGCGATTCCTCCCGGGGCTTCAAGCCCAGGGAGGCCCCACCGAACTAAGCTGAAGGCGTGGCGTCGACCCCTCGACCCCCCTCCGGCCAGCGACCCCCGGCCGGAGGCCCGCCTCCGGACCCCCACGCAGGAAGGGGCACCGATGACGCGCGACACGCGCCCCGGTACCGAGGTCCCCGGACCTTCCGGGCTGGAACGCCTGCGCACCAGGTACCGGGCCGTCCCCCCGGCCAGACGGCTGGTCGCCGGGGTGGCCGTGCTCGCCGTCGTCGCGGTCGCCGCCCTGGTCGCCTCGGTGCCCGTGGTCACCGCGGTCTCGGTCGCGCTGGCCCTGATCCTGCTCTTCGCCGCGCTGATGCGCTCGGCCGACGCCCTGGTCACCGTGGTCGTCTGCCTGATCTGGACCGCGGTCGCCTTCCCGCTCTTCCAGCTCCCGCTGGCCGGGGAGCCGGTCACCCTGCTCGTCCTGCTGCTGCCGCTGCCGGTCGTGGCGGCGGCAGCCGCCGTGCGCGAGTTCCCGGTCTGGCACACCGCCGCGCTGTCCCTGACCGCGGGCCTCGTCTTCGGCTTCTCCCTGGCCCTGGTCGGCATGGTCGCCCCCACGCCGCCCTCGTCCTGGGGGATCGGGGCGCTCTACGCCGCCGCCGGCGCCTGCCTGCTGTGGCGGCTGTCCGCGTCCCGGCAGATCCGCAAGGAGTCCGAGGCCGCCCGGGAGAGCGCCCAGGCCGACACCCGCCCGGTCTCCCGCGGCGCCCGCTCCGAACGTGTGAAGGGCCGCGCCGACGCCTCCCGGCCCGCGGCACCCGCCCGCGGGCGCGCGGCGGCCGCCGATGCGGGAGGTGAGCCGGTGCCGGTCGACGAGGCCCTGGCCGAGCTGGAGGCGATGATCGGCCTGGACCCGGTCAAGCAGCAGGTCCGCGGGCTGGCCGCGTCCATCGAGGCGGCCCGGCTGCGCGCCGACGCCGGGTTCCCGGTGGAGCGGCCGCTCCGCCACCTGGTCTTCTCCGGCCCGCCCGGCACCGGCAAGACCAGTGTGGCCCGCACCCTGGCCACCATCTTCCACTCCTTCGGGCTGCTGCCCACGGCCCGCGTGGTGGAGGCCCAGCGCGCCGACCTGGTGGGGGAGTACCTGGGGGCCACCGCCATCAAGACCAACGGCCTCATCGACGGCGCCCTGGGCGGGGTGCTGTTCATCGACGAGGCGTACTCCCTAGTCAACGAAGGCGACGGGCAGAGCGACCGGTTCGGCAACGAGGCGGTGCAGACCCTGCTCAAGCGCGCCGAGGACGACCGGGAGAACCTGGTCATCGTGCTGGCCGGGTACGAGAAGGAGATGGACGCCTTCCTGTCGTCCAACCCGGGCCTGGCCTCGCGCTTCTCCACCCGGATCACCTTCCCCAGCTACACCGCCGACGAGCTGTTCCGCATCGCCGGGAGCTTGGTCGCCCAGCGCGGCGACGTCCTGGACGCCGAGGCCGAGCGGACTCTGCGGCGAAGACTCGACCAGGCCGTGCAGCGCGAGGCCGTCGACGAGCTGGGCAACGGCCGGTTCGCCCGCTCCCTGGTGGAGAAGGCGGCCCAGGCCCGCGACGTACGGGTGGTCACCTCCGGGGTGGCGGGCGACCGGCCCGCGCCCCGGCCCGAGGCCGAGGAGCTCATCACCCTGCGGTCCGCCGACGTGATCACCGCCTACGACGAGCTGACCGCGCGCCTGCCCGGGTTCGGCGAGGCGCCGGGCATCGAGGAGGCCCTGGCCGAGCTCGACGCCATGATCGGGCTGGAGCCGGTCAAGGCCCAGGTCCGTTCGCTGGTCGCCCAGCTGCGGGTGGCCCGGCTGCGCGAGGAGCAGGGGCTGCTCAACCACGCGCCCATGCGGAACTTCGTCTTCACCGGGCCGCCGGGCACCGGCAAGACCACCGTCGCCCGCGTGCTGGGCCGGGTCTTCGCGGCCCTGGGCATGCTGGCCCGCGCCGACGTGGTGGAGGCCCAGCGCGCCGACCTGGTGGGCGAGCACCTGGGCGCCACCGCCATCAAGACCAACCGGCTGGTGGACCGGGCCCTGGGCGGGGTGCTGTTCATCGACGAGGCGTACTCGCTGATCAACCCGGGGTACGGCGGCGGGGACGCCTTCGGTGCCGAGGCGGTGCAGACCCTGCTCAAGCGCGCGGAGGACGACCGCTCCCGCCTGGCGGTGGTGCTGGCGGGCTATCCGGCGGAGATGGAGCGGTTCCTGGCCTCCAACTCGGGGCTGGCCTCGCGGTTCAACGTCCGGGTCCGCTTCCCGTCCTACACCGCCGACGAGCTCACCGCGATCGCGGAGGCGCTGGCCGCCCGCACCGGCGACGCCTTCGACGACACCGCCGTGGAGGACCTGCGCAGCATCTTCTCCCACGTGTGCGCCGAGGGGTGGATCGACGAGCTGGGCAACGGGCGCTTCGCCCGATCCCTGTTCGAGAAGGCGTGCTCCCAGCGGGACCTGCGGGTCTCCCAGGAGGTCGGCGACGCGGCGACCGCCGCCGAACTGACCGTCCTCACCAGTGCCGACGTCCGCTCCGCCTATGCCGAGGCCACCCAGCAGAGCTGATCCGGCGGGCGCCGGTGGCGCACCGGCCACCGGATTCCGCGTACTGCTAGTGTCCGGGCATGACCGCTTCACCCTCAACCTCCGCGGCGCCCGTCACCCAGGCCCTGATCCTGGCCGGCGGGCAGGCCACCCGGCTGCGGCCCTACACCGACACCCGCCCCAAGGCGATGGTGGAGGTGGCCGGACGGCCCATCATCGACTACCAACTCGAATGGCTGACGGGCCACGGCGTCGAGCACGTCGTGGTCTCCTGCGGGTACAAGGCCGAGGTATTGCGCGAGTACCTGGCCTCCCGCGACGGCGGCCCCGAGATCACCCTCCTGGTCGAGGACGAACCCCTCGGCCGGGGCGGCGCCCTGCGTTACGCCTCCCAGGGGCTGCCGGCGCAGGACGCGCCCTACTTCGCACTCAACGGGGACGTCCTCACCTGGTTCCCGCTGGACGAGATGACCGCCCACCACCGGGCCAAGGGCGGCCTGGCCACCCTGGCGCTGGCCCAGTTCCGCACCACCTGGGGCATCGTCGACGTCGACGGCCAGGACCGGATCGAGGGGTTCACCCAGAGCCCGCTGCTGCCGGTGTGGATCAACGCCGGCGTGTACCTGTTCGAACCCGGCATCACCCCGCTGCTGCCGGTCAAGGGCGACCACGAGTCGTCCACCTTCCCCGACCTGGCCGGGCAGGGGCGGCTCACCGCCTACCGCATCAGCGGGTTCTGGCGCGGGGTGGACACCGCCAAGGACGTCAAGGAGGCGGGGGAGGAGATCACCGCCATGCGGCAGGGGGCCTGACCCCGAACCGGGCTCGGGGCGCCGGGGAGGCGGTCGGTATCGTCGCCTTCGTGACGAACAACGGTTTCATCCTCTCCAGCGCCCCCAACTTCCGCGATCTCGGCGGCCACCGGACCGCCGGGGGAGGCACGGTCCGCCACGGCCTGCTGTACCGCTCCGACGCCCTGCACACCATCTCCGAGCCGGACCTGCCGGTCTACAACGGCCTGGGCATCCGCCAGCTCATCGACCTGCGCACCGCCCACGAGCGGGAGAGCCTGCCGGACATCACCCCCGAGGGCGCCGCCTACACCGCCATCTCGGTGCAGGACCCGACCGCGGCCGGGGCGAACTTCTCCCAGGCCCTGCTGGACCGCGAGCGCGCCCGGGCCATGTTCGCCGACGGCGCCGCCGAGCGCTTCATGTTCGGCGTCTACCGCGAGCTGGTCACCGACGGGGCCGCACTGACCGGCTACCGCGACCTGGTCGAGCGCGCGGCCGAGGGCCCGACGGCCCTGGTCTTCCACTGCAGCGCCGGCAAGGACCGCACCGGGTGGGGCGCGGCCCTGCTGCTCACCCTGCTGGGCGTGGACCGGGCCGCGGTGGTCGCCGACTACCTGGCCAGCAACGAGCGCCAGGAGAACACCGACAAGTGGATGCGCATGCTGTCGGAGCACAGCGGCCTGGAGTGGGAGGAGGTCGTGCCGATGACCAGGGTGCGCGCCGAGTACCTCCAGACCTCGTTCTCCCACATCGACGAGGTGTACGGCTCCTTCGACGGCTACGTCTTCGACGGGCTGGGCCTGTCCCGGGCCACGGTGGACGCCCTGCGCGCCCGCATGGTCGCCTGACCCGCGCCTACAGGGCGTCGAGGCGGCGGCGCAGGTCGGCGCCGTCGGTGGCGGCGTCGAGCACGTCGCCCAGCTCGGCCAGGACCGAGGCCCTGTCGCGGCCCCGGTCGAGCAGCCGCCGCGCGGCCGACCACAGCTCGGCGGGGCGCCCGGACCACAGCCGCTCGGCCAGCCGCTCGTGCCGGTCCAGCGCCCGCTCCCGGTCCGGGTCGTCGCCGGTCACCGGGCGGTACCAGTGGTCCTGTCCGGTGGAGTGGCGGCCGCTGGGCGGGGTGGCCGCCTCGTACTCGCCGAAGTGGTCCAGCCGCAGCAGCGCCCGGCGGCCCCGCGGGGTCGCCGGGTCGAACTCCTCGGGGGCCCACGAGATCAGGTCGCTGGCCAGCAGCGGGAACGCGAACATGCGCCGGGCCAGCGCCGAGAAGTCGCCGTCGGGCAGCAGCCTGCGCACCGCCTCCTGGCGCAGCCCCAGCGGTCGGGCGGGGTCCCGGTAGACCCTGGTGAACTCGGCGGTGGACTCCCACACCGCGTCCAGGGTCGCCCCGACGGCGACCTCGGGCAGGCCGGTGCGCGGACCGGCCCAGCGCACCCAGGCCGCCAGCACGTGGGGCATGGCCTCCTGCTCCTCGGGCAGCAGCACCACCCGGCCGGGCAGCCAGCGCAGCAGGAACGCCTCCACCTTGCGGGGGCTCACCCGGGTCGGCCGGCCGGCGTCCACGTCGCAGCCGTAGGCGATGATGTGGTCGGCGCAGCGGCTCGCGGTGTAGGAGTCCGACAGCTCGGCGGCCTCGTCGGAGGACAGGAAGCGGGCGGCCAGCACCGCCCGGCGGTCGCGCCGCCACACCGGGACGCCGTCCTGCGCGTCCCGGCCGCAGGGCTCCGGCAGTGTCCGCACCCGGGCGTTGGCCAGGGCGAAGTGCGCGGCCAGGGAGCCGCCCGCCAGGTCGGCGGCGGTGGGGCCGGCCGGCAGCGGGGCGGCGTCGGCGCCCCCGCCCGCGATCACCCGTTCGGTCACGCGCAGGGCGCGGACCAGGCGGCTGCGGGCCTGGGCGGGGTCCAGTTCGGCGAACCGGGTGAACTCGTCGGCGGCGGCCCGCTCCCGGCACCCCTGGAGGAGCTTCTCGACCTTGGTGGTGACCCAGGCGTCGCGCAGCACCCCGCCGGCGTTGTGGTCCACCACCAGGATGAGCGCGTGCTCGGGGACGGCCGCGGCTTCGCCCTCCCCGCGGCCGAACACGCACACCACGTCGTCGGTGTCCCCGAACAGGTCGCTGTTGACGTAGGCGCCCAGCGGTACGACCCGGCCCAGCTGGGACGCCCACTCGGGGACCTGGAGCCCCTGCTCGCGCAGCGCGATCATGCCCTGCTCGGCGAGGAGGCGCAGGCCGGGCGTGGTGCCCAGAGCGGCGACCGCGGCCAGCACGCCCAGTCCGGCGGGCTTGCCGGAGGCGGCGGCGTGGGTGATCAGGCCCTCGCCGAGCACCCGCTCGACGTCGAGCCCGGGCACGCGCTCGCCCCACCAGGTGCCGAGCAGCTCACTGAAGGCGAGCTCGGCGTCGAGGGGGTGCCGCATGGCGAGCATCGCCCTGGCGGCGCGCAGCATCTCGTCGAAGGCGGCGCCGGGAACCGGTTCGGGGTTCGCGGATGAGGGAGGTGTAGGGGAGGGCACGGTCCGAGCGTATGACAGCCGGGGGCCCGTGATTCACGGTCCGGGGGTTTCACCCGGTTCCTCCCGGCGCGTCCGCCGCTCCGGAAAGGGGAGCGGGGCGTGCCCGGCCGGGCACGCCCCGCTCGCCGCGGGTCGGGCGGATCACCGTGGCCGGGGAACCACCCGGTGGCCGGCGAACAGGGTCGGCCCCTGGGCCCGGGCGGCCGCTTTGGCCGCTTTGCGCGCGCCCTGGGAGGGCGGCACCGAGTTGACCATCGCCTCCAGGTGCTCGCGGGCGATGCGTTCGACGAGGTGCGGCGTGACCGCGATGCCCAGGTGTTCGGCGCAGTTCCAGGCGTCGCTGACGCACCGTTCGACGCAGCGGTGGGACAGACCGTTGAACTCGTCGTGCAGACGAGCCGAGATCCGTCGGAGATCCTGGACCGGGAAGGTCTGGAGCATTCTCGCTCACACTCCTGGTTGGTGATGGCCTGGACGGTGACCTCCACCCATTCCACTTGTTCTGAGCGGGCTGTCAACCCCTCTCCCGGCACGCTGTTGATAAAACCTGAGGTGGGCATCGTTTACTCGGACACCACCATCACCCCAGGTCAACAAGGCGAAAAGGACGTTTCGGGCATATAACGGAGCTGTTTCCAAGCTATGATCCCAAAGCGGACAAGTATCCCGATGCCTGGGAATTCGGGAGAAAACTCCTGTGGAAAACCAATGGTCTCCTCGTACGAGGTCCGCCGGTGGCCTACTATTTACCTCCCCGTCCGTGCGGGGCCCGCTCCCCGCGGGCCGTTGCGCCCGGACGGGCGTGTCCTATGCTTGAGCCGTGACAGCGGCCGAGAGGAGTCGTGGGAGTGACTCCCGAGGGCCGTGGAGCCCCCCGATCCCCTTTCGGCACCGCGCCGCGGATTCACATCACCCCCGCGCGGTCCGGTCCCCGGGACGAGGGGTCCGTGTGCTCGGTCGGTCGGGTCGGGAAATCCGAGGGTTCAGCGGAGGTGTCGAGCAGGTGAGCGCCGAGACGTCCATTCCTCCGCCCCGTTCCGACGGCGACGCCGTTCCGGACGACGCGGTCCGCGCACTTCTGGACGATTCCCCCATCGGATTCGCCCTGATGGATTCCACCGGGCGGATCATCGCCGCGAACCGCCTGGTCGCCGAGGTGCTCGGCCGCGCCCCCGAACTGTGCCCGGGGCACGAGCCCGTCGAGCTGATGCGCGCCTGCGGCGTCCCGGCCGCCGGGTCGGCGGTCGCCGAGCGCGCCGAGGACCGGGTGGTCCGCGTCCGCCACCGCACCGACGACGGCCGGCTGTGGGACCTCACCTGGTTCCCCGTCGTCGACCCCGTCACCGGCGACCCCCGGCTCGCCCTCATCGCGATCCGCGACGGCGGCGGCGTGCACCGCGACGAGCAGCGCCTGCGCGCCCTGCTCCAGATCGGCAACCAGGTCGTCTGGACCGCCGACGCCCGGGGCGAGGTCCACGAGGACAGCCCGCAGTGGCGCAACATCACCGGCCAGAGCACGCAGGACTACCTCGGCCGCGGCTGGCTCGACGCCCTGCACCCCGACGACCGGGCCTCCGTCGAGCGCGCCTGGGACGACGCCGTCCTGGACGGCACCCCGTTCGACGCGCTGTTCCGGGTGCGCACCCGCTCCGGCGGCTACGACCACTTCCGGGCCCGGGCCAAGCCCGTGACCGAGGGCGGGGCGCCCGTCGAGTGGGTGGGCAGCCTCGTGGACGTCACCACCGAGCGCGAGGCCGACGAGCTGCGCCGCCGGCTCAACCAGCAGCTCAGCGAGGCGGCCATGCGCACCGCCCGCCTCCAGCAGGCCACCTCCGACCTGGCCGAGGCCCTCACCGTCGACGAGGTCGTCGCCGCCATGTCCGAGATCGGCCGCTCCGGCGTGGGCGCCGACCACATCAGCGTGGTCCTGCTCGACCGCAACGGGGCGCGGCTGGACACCGTCGCCGCCGCCGGGGCCCATCCGCTGCCCCGCGCGTCGTTCCCGCTGGGCCACCCCGAGATCAGCGCGCTCGCCATCGCCGAGCGCGCCCCCCGCACCGCCGCCGACCCGGCCGGGCTCGCCGCCCTCCTGGAGGACGCGCCCGCGGTCGAGGAGCTGGTCCGCCTCACCCCCGAGCGGGCCTGGGCCGCGCTGCCCATGATGGTGGCGGGCCGCCCCATCGGGGCGCTGCGCCTGGCCTTCACCGCGCCGCGCGAGATCGGCGACGAGGAGCGCGTGTTCCTGGAGGCCCTGGCCGGGCAGTGCGCCCTGGCCATCGGCCGGGCCGCGCTCTACGAGCAGGAGCACAACACCGCGGAGGAGCTCCAGCGCAGCCTGCTCCCCGAGGAGCTGCCCGACGTGCGCGGGGTGCGCCTGGCCGCGTACTACCGGTCCGGCTCCCGCCACGTCCAGGTCGGCGGCGACTGGTACGACGCCTTCCCGCTGCCCGACGGGCGCATCGCCGGAGTGCTGGGCGACGTCATGGGCAAGGGCATCCCGGCCGCCGCGGGAATGAGCCGCATCCGCAACGCGTTGCGCGCACTGGCGTTCTCCATGCCGGAGCCCGCCGACGTCCTCACCGGGCTGGACCGCATGTTCAGCGCCACCGAGGCCATGGACCAGGTCACCACCCTGGTGTACTTCGTCCTGGACCCGGTCACCGGCCAGCTCGACCTCAGCAACGCGGGGCACCTGCCGCCGCTGGTCGTGGCGGGCGGGACCCGGCCCTCACTGCTGGACACCGACCCCGACACACCGCTGGGGATCACCTCCGTGCGAGGACACCACAAATTCTTCGTCCAACCCGGTAACACCGTCGCCCTCTACTCCGATGGACTGGTCGAGAACCGCAAACGGTCCGTCGACTCCGGGCTCGAGGAGCTCGTCGACGTGGCGTCCTCGGCTCCACCGGAAGTGGTGGGCGATCCACAGCAGATGCTGGAGTACCTTGTTGAGAGCATGCTCGAAGGGTATGAGCAGGACGATGACGTCACTCTGCTCGCCGTCCAGCTCCCGGTGATCGAGTCCGTCGCCGACCGTTGAGTCGCGTACGGAGGAGGACACCGTGGGGAGGAGCGGTGGACCGTACGAACAAGTCCATTCCTTTGCCTACAGTGAAGAAGCCGTTCCGCCCCGCACGGGGGTGATTCCGCGCAGCCGCCCGGAGAGCCGACCGCTCACCGTGCGTCTCCTGCGGGGAATGATCTCCGAGAGCGCATACGCTTGAAAGACAAACGGCTTCCCCGCCCCGGCGGGGACGATCCCAGGCCGCAGGTGGGAGAGGGCGCGGTGCCCGGTCCCGGCCAGGCGGACCACCGGGTCCGACAATCTCGCCACACGTCCGTTCGAGAGGTGTTTGTGTCATCTGCCAGTTCGACTCGCTCGAAGCAGTCCGAGTCACTGCAAGAGCCCGTCATTCAGCAGCTGATCGAGCGTGGGCGGTCCCAGGGCTATCTTGAGCCCGAGGACGTGCGCCGTGCCTTCGAAGAGGCCGAAATCCCGATGTCGCAGGCGCAGTCCGTGCTCCGCAGCCTCGCGAAGGAGGGCGTGACCGTACTCGTCCCCGAGTCCGCGTCCTCCCGGCGCAAGACCACGCGGCGCAAGACGACGGCCACGCGGTCCACCACCTCGACCAGGTCCACCAAGGTCACCACGACCTCCACCACGGCCCGGACCGCCAAGCCGGTGCGCGCCGCGGCCGCCCAGGAGCAGCCGGAGACGGTCACCGCCGTCGTCGACTCCGCCGAGGCCGCCGCCGACAAGAAGGCGCCCGTCCGCAAGGCCGCCGCCAAGAAGGCGACGACCGCGAAGAAGACCACCGCGGCCGCCGCCAAGAAGACGGCCGCGCCCAAGAAGGCCGCCGTCGCCAAGGACCCCGCCGCGGCCAAGAAGACCGCCGGCCGCAAGACCGCGGGCAAGAAGGACCTGGAGCTCGCGCCGGAGGCGGACGCGGACGCGGAGGACTTCGACGAGGACGACCTCGACGACCTCGAGCACACCGGCGCCGAGCTGGAGCTGGTCGAGGACACCGCCGAGGAGGTGCCGGAGAAGGAGCTCAAGCCGGCCCGCCCCGAGGCCGTGGGCTCCCCGGTCAAGACCGGGAACGAGGACGAGTCCTTCGTTCTGTACGACGATGACGACGACGCCCCCGCCGCGCAGGTGGTGGCCGCCGGCGCCACCGCCGACCCGGTCAAGGACTACCTCAAGCAGATCGGCAAGGTGCCGCTCCTCAACGCCGAGCAGGAGGTCGAGCTCGCCAAGCGGATCGAGGCCGGCCTGTTCGCCGAGGAGAAGCTCGCCGAGGAGGCCGACGGCCTCTCCTTCGAGCTGCGCGACGAGCTGGAGTGGATCGCCGAGGACGGCGGCCGCGCCAAGAAGCACCTGCTGGAGGCCAACCTCCGCCTGGTCGTCTCGCTCGCCAAGCGCTACACCGGCCGCGGCATGCTCTTCCTGGACCTGATCCAGGAGGGCAACCTGGGCCTGATCCGCGCGGTGGAGAAGTTCGACTACACCAAGGGCTTCAAGTTCTCCACGTACGCCACGTGGTGGATCCGCCAGGCGATCACCCGCGCGATGGCCGACCAGGCCCGCACCATCCGCATCCCGGTGCACATGGTCGAGGTCATCAACAAGCTGGCCCGCGTCCAGCGCCAGATGCTCCAGGACCTGGGCCGCGAGCCCACCCCGGAGGAGCTGGCCAAGGAACTCGACATGACCCCCGAGAAGGTCGTCGAGGTGCAGAAGTACGGCCGTGAGCCGATCTCCCTGCACACCCCGCTGGGCGAGGACGGCGACAGCGAGTTCGGCGACCTCATCGAGGACTCCGAGGCCATCCAGCCGGGCGAGGCGGTCAGCTTCACCCTGCTCCAGGAGCAGCTGCACTCGGTGCTGGACACCCTGTCCGAGCGCGAGGCCGGCGTGGTCTCCATGCGCTTCGGCCTGACCGACGGCCAGCCGAAGACTTTAGACGAGATCGGCAAGGTCTACGGGGTCACCCGCGAGCGCATCCGGCAGATCGAGAGCAAGACGATGTCCAAGCTCCGCCACCCGTCGCGCTCCCAGGTGCTCCGCGACTACCTGGACTAGGCCGTCCGGAGTGCATCGCGGCCTGAGACGGCCTGAACCCGTGTGCCCTTCCGTTCGCTGAACGGGAGGGCACACGGGTTCCGCGGTGCCTTCGTCGGTCGACGGGTGTGGCGACGCCCGCGTTCCCGCACCATCGGCCGGCCCGTTCCCACACGCGCCGACCTGACCGGGTACCGCCCGGCCGCGGTGGATTCGATCCCAGGTGTTCCGTCGTCCATCCGACACCGCCCATGCTCGCGCAGTGCCTGTAGGTGCGGGATAAAGTCGCGATGCCGGTTCGTTATCTCACGCAGAGCGACGGAGCGGTCCCCGGTCCCCCGGTCCCTCCGGCTCAGTCGCGCACGACGACGTCGAGGACCCGCGGGGCCCCGGCCTTCGCCTCGGGCGTCTCCACCGTGTGCCCCAGGTCCCGCAGCGCCGCGGCCAGCTCCGCTACGCCGGCCGCCTCGACCCCCTCGGCCAGCAGCGACCGGGCGATGTCGCCGCGGGTGGCCTTGGCCATGTGGCTGACCACCGAGCGCCGGACCTCCGAGCCGACGACCCGCTCGCGCAGCACCCGCACCGACACCAGCCGCTCGGCCGCGGCGCCCCGGGGCTTGAACGCGGCGGTGTAGGTCGCCGACCGGCAGTCCACGAGCAGCCGGTCCCCGGCCAGTTCCCCCAGCGGTCCGGCCATGGCCCTGCGCCAGTAGGCGCCCAGCCCGCCCAGCGGCGGCAGCTTCACACCCATCGACAGCCGGTAGGGCGGCAGCGCGTCGTCGGGGCCGACCACGCCCCACAGCCCGGAGAAGACCAGGACCCGCTCCCGGACGCGGCCGGGGTGCTCCCGGAGCAGTTCGGGCAGGCCCAGGCGGTCGTAGAGGACGCCGGTGTACAGGTCGGCGGCGCGCAGGGTCGGCGCGGTGGCCGCGTCCAGGTCGCGCTTGACGGCGTCGGCCTGTCCCGGGGTGAGCCCCAGCACCTCCAGCGCGGTGTCCTCCGGGCCCGAGCACAGCTCCTCCAGCGCCGCCAGGACCTCCCGGCGGGCGGGGGCCAGTGCGGGCAGCACCAGGGACTCCGGGTCCACGGCGGGACCGGTGCCGGAGGGGGCCTTGCCCTCGGACGGCGGCAGCAGGATGAGCATGGTCGAACGGTCTCCAGGTTCGATCGGGGTGGTCGGTCCACATGCTAGGGCGTGGCGGGCGCCCCGGCGGCCGGGGCGGGCCCGCGGCCCGCTAGGATCGCCGCTTCCGGAGAGAGGGAGGCGGCGGGCGTGCACGAGTGGGCGGCGCGGGTGGCGCGGGACTGGCCGGCGTTCGAGGTCGTCGAACGGGGCGGCTGGCGGTTCGGCACCGCGGAGGGGGTGACCAAGCGCGCCAACAGCGCCGTGCTCCTGGCACCCGGCGCGGACCCGGCCGAGGTCACCGCGTTCTACCGGGAGCGGGGGCTCACCCCCTGCGCCCAGGTGTGGCCGGGGCAGGAGGAGGCGGACGCGCGCCTGGAACGGCACGGCTACGCGGTGGTGGAGCCCACACTGGTCCTGGCCCGGGAGCCGCTCGGGCGCCCGCGGGCCCCGGGCACCACGGCGGTCGCCGCCGCGCCCGGCGCCGACTGGCTCGCCCACGGCCCGGCCCGGGTGGACGTGGTCGCCCGCATCCTGGGCGGGACCACCGCGCTGTACGGGACCGCCCCCGGCGGCGCGGGCCGGGGCTGCGCGGTGCTGTCGGGGCGCTCGGCGGCGGTCTGCGCCATGGTCACCGCCCCCGGGGCCCGGCGCCGGGGCGTCGCCTCGGGGATCCTGGCCGACCTGTTGGCCGCGGCCCATGACAAGGGCGCCACCGATGCCTACCTGTGCGTGGTGACGGAGAACACGGCGGCGCGCCGCCTCTACGAGGGCTTCGGGTTCACCGAGGTGTCCGCGTACCACAACCGCGTCCTGGCCTGAGGCCGCTCCGCGGTCCGGGCACACGACGGGCGGCGGTCCCCTGTCGGGGGCCGCCGCCCGTGTCCGTGCGGTGCGACCGGCGCTACTTGTCGTCGTTGAGCTTGTCGGTCTCGTCGTGGATGTCCGAAGCGATCTTCCGGAGGGAATCGTCGTGCTTGCGCATGTGGTGCGCGCAGAACAGCAGCTCGCCACCGGAGTTCAGCAGCACCCGGACGTAAGCCTGTGCACCACAGCGGTCGCAACGGTCAGCAGCCGTCAGCGGCTGGGTGGGGGCAAGGGTTCCAGTCACTTCGCCATCCTCAATACTCGGCGTCGGTCACCTCAGACAACATCTAACCCGACCCAGACGTTCCCAACCCGGGGCCGTGTACGCCGACAGCGGAATCCGCCTGATTGGTGCCTGGAGATCTCCCTTTGGGGCCTTTGTGGCCGCTCGTCGTTTCTACTCCTTGGTGTACCCCCTGAACGCCCGACGCATCCCCGGAAAAGGGGAGTATCCAGGTCGCATCCACCGGAGGTGGTAGTCTCGCGCGGGGCAGGACCGTTCCGGCCGCCGCCGACCCCGCTCCCCGCGGTGTTCCCGGTCGCCGCCGGCCCGCCCCGGGCGACCGTCCGGCACCGCCGCCGGACCCGTACGAACCCGCCCGAACCCTCCCCGGCGTACGAGGTGAACCGACCCGTACGCCGTGGCCTGGCCCTTTTCGTCGGTGCGGCGCGGTACAAAGGGCACGCACCGCATCCGAGCCCCGATGGCCCTCAAGACGCAGGAGATGTCCGAGTGACCGCCTTGACCGCAGCCGTCCACGACCCCGAGGACTATTCCGCCCGGCACCTGTCGGTCCTCGAAGGTCTTGAGGCGGTGCGCAAACGGCCGGGCATGTACATCGGCTCCACCGACAGCCGCGGCCTCACCCACTGCATGTGGGAGATCATCGACAACTCCGTCGACGAGGCCCTGGGCGGCTTCTGCACGCGTATCGACGTCGTCCTGCACAACGACGGCTCGGTGTCGGTGGCCGACGACGGCCGCGGGATCCCCGTCGACATCGAGCCCAAGAGCGGGCTCTCCGGTGTGGAGCTGGTCATGACCAAGCTGCACGCCGGCGGCAAGTTCGGCTCCGGCTCCTACACCGCCTCCGGCGGCCTGCACGGTGTCGGCGCCTCCGTGGTCAACGCCCTGTCCGCCCGCGTCGACGTGGAGGTCGACCGCCAGGGCCACACCCACGGCCTCTCCTTCCGCCGCGGCATCCCCGGGCGCTTCGCAGGGGCCGGGCCCGACGCCGAGTTCACCGCCGTCTCGGGGCTGGAGCAGTTCCGCAAGATCGCCAAGAAGCTCACCGGCACCCGCATCCGGTTCTGGCCGGACATGCAGATCTTCATCAAGGGCGCCGAGATCGCCCGGGAGTCCCTGCTGGAGCGGGCCCGCCAGACCGCCTTCCTGGTGCCCGGGCTCACCATCTCCGTGCGCGACGAGCGCGTGGAGGGCGAGGAGCAGCCCTTCGAGGAGGAGTTCCGCTTCGACGGCGGGATCAGCGAGTTCTGCACCTTCCTGGCACCCGACGACGCGGTCAGCGACGTGCTGCGCATCCAGGGCAGCGGCAACTTCACCGAGACCGTCCCCGTGCTCGACGACGCCGGGCACATGGTCCCCGCCGACGTGGAGCGCCGGCTGGACGTGGACGTCGCGCTGCGCTGGGGCACCGGCTACGACACCACGGTCCGCTCCTTCGTCAACGTCATCGCCACCCCCAAGGGCGGCACCCACATCACCGGGTTCGAGCGCGCCCTGGTCCGGGTCATCAACGACCAGCTGCGCGCCGTCAAGCTGCTCAAGAACAGCGACGACCCGGTCACCAAGGACGACACCCAGGAGGGGCTCACCGCGGTCGTCACCGTCCGCCTGCCCGAGCCCCAGTTCGAGGGCCAGACCAAGGAGATCCTGGGCACCTCCGCGGCCGCCCGCATCGTCTCCCAGGTGGTCGGCCGGGAGCTGCGCGAATTCCTCACCTCCACCAACAAGGCGGACAAGGCCAAGGCCCGCACCGTCATGGAGAAGGTGGTCAACGCCGCCAAGGCCCGCCTGGCCGCCCGCCAGCAGCGCGAGACCCAGCGGCGCAAGAACGCCCTGGAGAACTCGGCGCTGCCCGCCAAGCTGGTGGACTGCCGCAGCGAGGGGCTGGACCGCAGCGAGCTGTTCATCGTCGAGGGGGACTCGGCGCTGGGCACCGCCAAGCTGGCCCGCGACTCGGAGTTCCAGGCGCTGCTGCCCATCCGCGGCAAGATCCTCAACGTGCAGAAGTCGTCGGTCGCCGACATGCTCAAGAACGCCGAGTGCGCCGCCATCATCCAGGTGATCGGCGCCGGGTCCGGCCGCAGCTTCGACCTCGACGCCGCCCGCTACGGCCGGGTCATCCTCATGGCCGACGCCGACGTGGACGGCGCGCACATCCGGTGCCTGCTGCTCACCCTCATCTACCGCTACATGCGGCCGATGCTGGAGGCGGGCCGGGTGTTCGCCGCGGTCCCGCCGCTGCACCGCATCGAGCTCACCAACACCCGCCGCAAGCGGGGGGCCAAGCCCGAGGACAAGTACATCTACACCTACTCCGACGCCGAGCTGACCCGCACCCTCCTGGACCTGGAGAAGCGCGGCATCGCCTGGAAGGAGCCGGTGCAGCGCTACAAGGGCCTGGGCGAGATGGACGCCGACCAGCTGGCCGAGACCACCATGGACCCGCGGTACCGCACCCTGCGCCGCATCCGGGTGGAGCAGGCCGAGGAGGCCGCGAACGTGTTCAACCTGCTCATGGGCAACGAGGTCGCGCCGCGCCGCCGGTTCATCCAGCAGGGCGCCCAGGAGCTCGACGTCGCCCGCATCGACGCCTAGCCCCCGCGGCCGCCCCCGCCCGCCACGGCCCCCTCGGCCCCGGTCCCGGACACTCCGGGGCCGGGGCCGTCCGGGTCAGGCGGGCGGGGCCCAGACGCCCTCGCCGAGGAAGCGGTCGATGGCGTCGCGGTACGGGGCGGGGTCCAGCCCCCGCTCGGCCACCCAGGCGTCGTTGTAGTAGCTGTGCCGGTAGCGCTCGCCGCCGTCGCAGATCAGGGTCACCACGCTGCCCCGGCGCCCTTCGTCGAGCATCCGGGCCACCAGGTGCCACACGCCCCACAGGTTGGTCCCGGTGGATCCGCCCGCCGACAGGCCGGTCCGGTCGTACAGGTGGCGCATGGCGGCGATGCTCGCGGCGTCGGGCACCGGCATCATCAGGTCGATGACCGACGGAACGAAGCTCGGCTCCATGCGCGGGCGGCCGATCCCCTCGATGCGCGAGGGCATCCCCGTGCCGTAGTCCGCGGCGCCGGTCACCCACCCCGGGAAGAACGCCGAGTTCTCCGGGTCCACCACCGCCAGCCGTGTGTGCAGCCGCTTGTAGCGCAGGTAACGGCCGATCGTCGCCGAGGTGCCGCCGGTGCCGGCGCCCACCACGATCCAGTCGGGGCACGGGTGCCGCTCCATCGACAGCTGCTCGAAGATCGACTCGGCGATGTTGTTGTTGCCGCGCCAGTCCGTCGCCCGTTCGGCGTAGGTGAACTGGTCCATGTAGTGGCCGCCGCTCTCCGCGGCCAGCCGCTCCGCCTCGGAGTACATG
The DNA here is from genome assembly GCF_019598965.1 of Nocardiopsis sp. MT53. Classification (NCBI taxonomy): domain Bacteria; kingdom Bacillati; phylum Actinomycetota; class Actinomycetes; order Streptosporangiales; family Nocardiopsidaceae; genus Nocardiopsis; species Nocardiopsis sp. MT53. Next base: position 4,014,400 of record NZ_CP080599.1, read on the forward strand.
TCCGGCGGGGAGTCCACGAAGTGGCAGCGGCCCCCGTAGCGCTCGATCAGGGCGATCTTCTCCGGGCTCGTCCTGCGGGGGATCACCGTGACGAAGTCCAGGCCCAGCAGCCGTGCGAAGTACGCCTCCGACACCGCGGTGGAGCCGGAGCTGGCCTCCACGATCGTGGTGCCCTCGTCGATCCACCCGTTGGCCAGCCCGTACAGGAACAGGGACCGGGCGAGCCGGTGCTTGAGGCTGCCGGTCGGGTGGACCGACTCGTCCTTGAGGTAGAGGTCGATGCCCCATTCGGGGGGCAGCGGGAACACGTGCAGGTGCGTGTCGGCCGAGCGGTTCGCGTCCGCGATCACCTTGCGGACCGCCTCGTCGGCCCAGGAGCGCCGCGAGTCGCTGCATCGGTCCACCCAGGGGGTGCCGTCGGGGTCTGTCGGAGGTGCCATGACCAGCAGGGTAGCGGGCGGGCACGGCGAGGCCCCCGGGACTCCGCGTCCCGGGGCCCTCGGCGGGGTGCGGCCCTCAGTCGAGCGAGCCGCCCGACATCACCGCGTGCATGCGGCGGTAGGTGGCCGCCTCCTCGTGCCTGCTCTGGCGTTCCAGGGTGCGGGCGAGCGCGATGTGCGCCCAGTGGTCCACCGGGTCGAGCTCGATGATCCGGCGGAACGTCCGCTCCGCCTTGTTCAGCTGCGCGGAGTGGAAGTAGGCGCGGCCCAGGAGCTCCAGCAGGGAACGGCTCTCGGGCTCGTCCTCCACGGCCGGCTCCAGGGTTCTGGCCGCGTAGATGGGGTCGCCCAGCTCCATGAACATGCGGGCGCGGTTGAAGATGTCGTACGTGCTCTCTTCCACGAGTGCTCCTCCCGGCGGCACGGGGGCCGTCATCGGGTCGAACGGTCGGGGGGACGACCGCATTCCCCTAGTTGATCCCCGGTCACCGGGGGCGCACACGCCCGCGGGCCCCCTCAGAAGTCGACGGGGGAGAGCCGGCCGGTGTCCACGTCGTAGACCGCCCCCGCCACCGGCAGCCCGGCGGGCAGCAGCGGGTGGTGGCGGATGCGCTCCAGGTCGTGCCGCAGCGCCCCCAGCTGGTCGTTGTCGGTGTGGAAGTCCAGGCTGCGGGTGTCCACCCCGTACTCCTCCATGATGGTGTCGTGCACCGCGTCGTCGCTGGGGACGGACGCCATCTTGCACCTGGTGTGCGGCATGACCAGCACCCGCTCCACTCCCAGCAGGTACACGGCCAGCACCAGGGTCCGCAGGGTGTCATCGGTGACCCGGGCGCCCGCGTTGCGCATGATCTTGGCGTCGCCGGGCTTGAGGCCCAGCAGGTCCAGCGGTTCGATCCTGGAGTCCATGCAGGTCACCAGGGCCAGGCCGCGCGCGGCGACGGGCTTGAGCCCGGCCAGTGAATACCGGGCCGCGTAGTCCTCGTTGGCGGCGATGACGTCGTCGAACGCGCCGCCCGCCGGGCCGCTCGTGCTGTCGTTGCTCATGAGATCCCCCTCAGTCCGTACCCAAGACGATGCCGTGCACATCGAACCAGGTCGGTGTGCACGGCATGTTGCGACTTCCTCAGGCCCCGGAACCCGGGGCCGTGATACCGAAGTCGGTCCGTCCACTCCCTACCGTAACGATCGCGCGCGGCAGAGCCTCACCCGACCCGTCCCGACGCTCGGTCGTGTCGGGCAGGCGCACCGGCTTGCCGTCGGCGCGGGCGGCCCGCGCCGGACCCCGGCCGATCCACGCCATGAGCAGGGTGTCCTCGCCCTTGAGGTAGCGGTGGCAGCGCACACCGCCGGTGGCGCGGCCCTTGGCCGGGTACGCGGAGAACGGGGTGACCTTGGCCGCTCCGGCCTGGGTCCCCTCCAGGGCACTGCTCGCACCGGACACGGTCACCACGACCGAGTCCTCGGGGCTGCTCACCGCGCCGAACCACAGCACGCGGGCCTCCTCCGGCAGCCGTACGCCCGCCACACCGCCGGCCGGGCGGCCCTGCGGGCGCACCGCGGAGGCGGGGAAGCGCAGCAGCTGCGCCTCGGAGGTGACGAACGCCAGGTCCTCCTCGCCCGTGGACAGCTGGGAGACGCCGATGACGCGGTCGTCGTCCTTGAGGGTGATGACCTCGAAGTCGTCCTTGTTGGGCGGGTAGTCCGGGGCGACCCGCTTGACCACGCCGGCGACGGTGCCCAGCACGAAACCGGGCCCGGAGGCGTCCATGGACACCACCGACACGACCCGTTCGTCCCCGTCCAGCTGGACGAACTCGGCGACCGGAAGGCCCGACGCCAGCGGCGGGGCCTCCTCGCCCTCGTCGGGCAGCTCGGGCAGCTCCACCACCGGGACGCGGATCATCCGCCCCAGGTCGGTGACCAGGCCGACGTCCGAACGGGAGGTGGTGGGCACCGACACGGCGATCGCGTCGTGCCGCACGCGCAGCCCCTCGAACATGGGCGGCGGGACGGCCCCCCGGCTGCGGCCGATCCGCCCGTCCACGTCCATGAGCACGTGGCAGGGCTGGTCGGCCATCTCCAGCGGGATCACCGCGGCGCGGGAGACGCCGTCGCTCTCGCGCAGCTGCGTGCGGCGCGGGGTGGCGAACTTCTTGGAGACGTCGCCCAGCTCCTTGGAGACGACCCGGCGCAGCTTCTTGTCCGACTCCAGGATCGACGTGAGCTCGTCGATCTCGCTGTTGAGCTGGTCGCGCTCGGTCTCCAGCTCCAGCCGGTCGAACCTGGTCAGGCGGCGCAGCGGGGTGTCCAGGATGTAGCGGGCCTGGATGTCCGACAGGTCGTAGGCCGACATCAGCGACTCGCGGGCCGCGGTGGAGTCATCGGCCTCGCGGATGAGCGCGATGACGCGGTCGATGTCGAGCAGGGCCACCAGCAGGCCGTCCACCAGGTGCAGGCGCTCGCGGCGCTTGCGGCGGCGGAACTCGCTGCGGCGGCGCACGACCTCCAGCCGGTGGCCGACGTAGACCTGGAGGAGCTCGCGCAGGCCCAGGGTCTGGGGCTGGCCGTCGACCAGGGCGACGTTGTTGATGCCGAAGGACTCCTCCATCGGCGTCAGCCGGTAGAGCTCCTCCAGGACGGCCTCGGGGTTGAAGCCGTTCTTGAGCTCGATGACCAGCCGCAGCCCCTGGTTGCGGTCGGTCAGGTCCTTCAGGTCGGAGATGCCCTGGAGCTTCTTGGACTGCACCAGCTCCTTGATGCGGGCGACGACCTTCTCGGGGCCCACGTTGTAGGGCAGCTCGGTGACGATCAGGCCGGTGCGCCGGGCGCTGACCTTCTCGATGGCGACGGTGGCGCGGGTCTTGAACGTGCCCCGCCCGGTCCGGTAGGCGTCGCGGATGCCGTCCAGTCCGACGATGCTGCCACCGGTGGGCAGGTCCGGCCCCGGGACGAACTCGGTGAGCTCCTCCAGGGTGGCCTCGGGGTGGGCGATGAGGTGGCGGGCCGCCGCGATGACCTCGCCCAGGTTGTGCGGGGCCATGTTGGTGGCCATGCCGACCGCGATGCCGGCGGCGCCGTTGACCAGCAGGTTCGGGAAGGCCGCGGGCAGGACCTCGGGCTCGGTCTCCTGGCCGTCGTAGTTGGGCTTGAAGTCGACGACGTCCTCGTCGATGCCCGACACGAGCAGCTCGGCGGCCCGGTCCAGGCGGGCCTCGGTGTACCGCATGGCGGCGGGGGCGTCGTCGCCGCCCAGGGAGCCGAAGTTGCCGTGGCCGTCCACCAGGGGGACGCGCATGGCGAAGGGCTGGCTCAGGCGCACCAGCGCGTCGTAGATGGCGGAGTCGCCGTGGGGGTGCAGGCGGCCCATCACCTCACCGACCACGCGGGCGCACTTGACGTGCCCGCGCTCCGGGCGCAGCCCCATTTCGTTCATCTGGTACAGGATGCGGCGCTGGACGGGCTTCATGCCGTCCCGCGCGTCGGGCAGGGCGCGCTGGTAGATCACCGAGTAGGCGTACTCGAGGAAGCTGCCGCGCATCTCCTCGGAGACGTCGATGTCGATGATCTTCTCTGCGAGATCCTCGGGGGGGTGGGAAGTTGTACGGGCCATGTCCGTAATTCTGGCCCGAACCAGAGACTGAAACGTACGTGTGCGCGTGGTCGGGCGTGTGTGAGTCGCGCGACTGGCGGGTTTCGTCCGTGGCGGTGGCGCTTTATGACCTTCCTGCCGAGGGGCGGCCCCGCTCCGGGAGCGAATCGGAACGGGGCCGCCGGGGTGCCGTCGCGCGGGTCAGCCGCCGAAGGGGACGGTCAGGGTCGCACCCCCGTCCGCGCCGGTCCGCACGCTGGAGTCGGCCGTGCCCAGGGCGCTCCAGATCTTCAGGCGCACGGTCCCGCCGTCGAGGTCGGCGAAGCCGCCGGAGACGGAGGAGGGGCCCCGGCCCTGCGTGTGGGTCTCCCACCCGGTGACGTCGTCGGTGGCGAAGTAGGGGTAGGTCTCGGTCCGGTCGACGGTCCCGTCGCCGTCGAAGTCGTACTCGACGCGCACCTGGACGGCGTTGGCGACCGAGGCCCCGGAGTCCACCGGCAGGGAGAAGGCGGTCTCCCCGCCGTCGAAGGAACCGCTCACACCCTCCAGTTCGAGGACCACGGCGTCCGCGGGCGGGTCGCCGTCGCGGTTGGCGCCCCCGGCGTCGGGGACCGTGATGACGCCCGCGGTGCCGGGGGGCTCGGCCGACAGGTCCGACCCGTTCGGGTACAGCACGCCGTCGCCCAGGTCGCCGCCCCCGGGGTCGGGGTCGGGCGACGGGTCGGGGCCGCCCGGGTCGCCCCCGCCGCCCTCGCCGACGGTGGAGGCCAGGGTGCCGGGGGCCACCTCCAGTTCGGTGCCGTCGGAGAAGGTGACCGTGATCGGCGAGCCGCCGGGGTTGAACGCGGTGTAGGCGCGCCCGTCGCCGTCGGAGAACACCGCGTAGTGGGCGGTGTCGGCCGTGACGGACGCGTCCACGGTGCCGACCTCGGCCAGCGTGGAGATCCACTGATAGGTGTGCGGCTTGGAGCCGCCCGCCTCCGGTTCGTAGGTCTGCCACTGCGCCTCGAACATGTCCAGGGCGGCGTCGCCGTCCGACAGCGCCCGGTGCGCCCAGTGGATGTCGCGCCAGATCTCGGGCTCGCGTCCCAGGCGGTCCACGAGGGACTCGTACATCGCCCCGGCGTGCGCCGGGTCGTGGCCCAGGTAGAGGGAGCCCGCGGTGATCGGCAGGTAGTTGATGCCGTAGTGCTCCTCGTCGCCGCCGTCCCACCAGATGCGGTAGTCGCCGCCGTCGCCCCAGACCATGCCGACCACGTCGTGGCCGAACCCGTCGGGGAAGGCCTCCCCGCCGTGGTCCTGCCAGTAGCGGGTGACGGTGGAGGCCTGGGTGGTGTGCAGGAAGACGCCCAGGTCGCGCAGCTCCTCGTCGCCGGTCAGCGCGCCGAAGAGCGCGGTGGAGGAGGCGAAGTGCATGCCCTCGGAGGACGACTCCTGGTTGTTGCCCGCGGCGAACCCGGCGTGGCCGGAGGCCCAGCCGTGCCCGGCGTAGGGGGAGAAGGAGCGCAGGCGGGGGAAGAGGCCGGCCTCGGTGGCGGCCACGTCGTCGATGACCATGCGCACCATGCCGCCCCAGGCGTCCTCGGCCGCCCAGCCCCGGTCGTAGCGGGCGATGGTGGCGGCGGCCGAGACCAGGTAGCCGTAGTGGAAGTCGTGGTCGTTGAGCTCGGTGGTGGCGCCGAAGCTGTCCGGGTAGCCCAGGAGCGTCCCCCAGTCGGCCTCGTAGTGCAGGCCGCGGCCGCCCCCGGCGGTCAGCCAGTCCTCGACGCGCCCCTTGAGCAGGCCCAGGAGCTCGTCGCGGGCCTCGGTGTACCCGATGGAGTCCGCGATGGGCACTAGCTGGGCCAGGCGGCCCATGGCCTTGCCGTCCCAGTAGGTGTCGCCGGGGGAGGGGAAGTGCGCGTCCTCGGCGAGGACCTCGTCGATGAGCAGGCGCAGCCGGTCGTGGTCGGCGGAGTCGACGGTGGGCAGGCTCGGCAGGATGCCCTGCGTGGTCAGCTCCGTGGTGAAGGAGCCGCCCAGCGCCACGCGCATCTCCCCGCGCGGGGAGGCGTAGGACAGGCCGGCGACCTCGTCGTCGCTGTTGCCCCAGTGGTGCGGGTACATCGCCAGGACGGTGCCCTCGGCGCCGCCCTCCAGCGCCTCGGTCTCCACCCGGTAGGTGCTGGTGAGGGTGGCGGCCGCCTCGTCGTAGTCGTACTCGACGACGGAGCCGGTGACGGCGGAGTGGGCGTAGGGGGCGAAGTCGTCCAGCGCGTCCGGCGAGGGCAGCAGGGCGACGGAGTAGTGCCCGCCGTCCCCGGTGGGCGCGGTGAAGGTGTCCCCCGAGCGGGTCCAGGGGGACCCGGTGGGGGAGAAGAGGGCGTAGTGGTTGCCGTTGACGGTGGCGCCGACCGTCGAGCCCTCCTCGTGCCAGACGTCCGGCGAACCGGTGAAGGCCACCTCGGCGTCGCCGCCGTCGGTGCGGGCGTGCGCGAAGGGCAGGCCCTGGCCGATGGTGACGTCCAGGGTGGGGCCGCCCGACCAGCGGGCGGTCACGGTCCAGTCGCCGCTGTCGGCGACCCGGGTGTCGGGGGAGTCCAGGCCGACGGCGCCCAGGGAGAGGTCAGCGGTGTGCGGGAACTCGTACTTGAGGCCGTCCGCGACCAGCCGGGGCTCGCGGGGGTGGCCCATCTCCAGGCCCCCGGCGTGGGGCCGGTAGGTGGCCGGGTGAGCGTAGAGGTTCTCGCCGTAGGGGTTGTCCGGGTAGCGCTGGAAGATGAGTGAGGACCACCACTCGTTGGTGGGTGCCGGTCCTTCGAAGTCCTCGGTGACCTTGGGGTCGACCGGCGCCCCGTTGAGGTCGGAGGGGCCGGTGGCGCCGGCGGGGAGGGCGTCGTCGTAGCTCCCGGCGCCGACCGGGACGAGGGCCGCGGCCGCGGCGGGGGCCGCGTTCGGGCCTGCGGTGAGGGCGGTGGTGGTCAGGGCGGTCGCGCCGCCGATCGCGAGCGCCGCCAGGACGGCGGCGGTGCCGCGGCCGGGGGACCGTCGGGAGGGGGCGGGGGGCGGGTGGTTGTCGTCCATCGGTGCGCCTCTCTGGGTTCAGCGGGGGGTTCGCGCATGGGAGCGCTCCCATGCGTGAGGAACCGTGCTCAGAGTGTGCTCAGGCGAAGATGTGAGCGCAATGGAGGAAACTTCGAAAGTTTCTGTTTTGTTACCGTGGTCGGCTCCCGTGGCCGGCGGGAACCGGCACACCCCGCGAACCGTGCGGAGCGCGAGGGGCGGGGGAGGAGCTTCAGGGCACCGCTCGCCGGCGGTGGCGGGCGACGGGCAGGGGGCCTCGTCGGAGGCGTCCGTTGGGGGCGGCGGTGGGCGACGGGCGGGAGTGGACGACGCCCCGGGCGTCGGCCCGCTCTGGTACGAAGGGATCATGGCCACCACCCCTGACCCCACCCTCACCACCGACCCCGCCGACGGGGACCTGCGCGAGCGCGCCGAGGCGCACCTGCGCGCCCTGGCCGGGGACTCCGCCCGGCTGCGCGAGGACCAGTGGACCGCGATCCACGCCCTGGTCGCCGAGCGGCGCCGGGCCCTGGTCGTCCAGCGCACCGGCTGGGGCAAGTCGGCGGTGTACTTCGTGGCCACCGCCCTGCTGCGGGCCCGGGGCGCGGGTCCCACCGTCATCGTCTCGCCGCTGCTGGCCCTCATGCGCAACCAGATCTCCGCCGCCGAGCGCGCGGGCATCCGCGCCCGCACCGTCAACAGCGCCAACACCACCGACTGGCAGGCCGTCTACGCCGACGTGGAGGCGGGCGGGGTCGACGTGCTGCTGGTCAGCCCCGAGCGCCTCAACAACCCCGAGTTCCGCGACCGGGTGCTGCCCGAGCTGGCCGCCGGTGCCGGGTTGGTCGTCGTCGACGAGGCCCACTGCGTCTCCGACTGGGGCCACGACTTCCGCCCCGACTACCGGCGCATCCGCTCCCTGCTGCTGGACCTGCCCGACGGCGTCCCGGTGCTGGCCACCACCGCCACCGCCAACGAGCGCGTCACCCGCGACGTCGCCGAGCAGCTGCGGGCCGGGGCCGACCGGGACGAGACGCTCGTGCTGCGCGGGCCCCTGGACCGGGAGAGCCTGCACCTGTCGGTGGTGGACCTGCCCGAGCCCACCGACCGGCTGGCCTGGCTGGCCGAGCAGCTGCCCCGCATCCCCGGCTCCGGGATCGTCTACACCCTCACCGTCGCGGCGGCCGAGGAGACCGCCCGGTTCCTGGCCGAGCAGGGCATGGAGGTGCGCTCCTACACCGGGCAGACCGACCCCGACGAGCGCCGCGCCGCCGAGGACGACCTGCTGGCCGACCGGGTCAAGGCGCTGGTGGCCACCAGCGCCCTGGGCATGGGCTTCGACAAGCCCGACCTGGGGTTCGTCGTGCACCTGGGCGCGCCCTCCTCGCCGATCTCCTACTACCAGCAGGTCGGCCGTGCCGGGCGCGGGGTCGAGCGGGCCGAGGTGGTGCTGCTCCCGGGGCGCGAGGACACCCGCATCTGGGAGTACTTCGCGAGCCTGTCCTTCCCGCCGGAGGAGACCGTGCGCCGCACCCTGGACGCGCTGGCCGAGGGCGGGCCGCTGTCCGTCGCCCGCCTGGAGACCCGGGTGGACCTGCGCCGCAGCCGCCTGGAGCAGATGCTCAAGGTCCTGGACGTCGACGGGGCGGTGCGCCGGGTGCGCGGCGGCTGGGAGGCCACCGGGCGGGCCTGGTCCTACGACGCCGAACGCTACGAGGCGGTCGCCAAGGCGCGGGAGACCGAGCAGCGGGCGATGCTGGACTACACCGCCCTGGACACCTGCCGGATGGAGTTCCTGCGCCGCCAGCTGGACGACCCGGAGGCCACCGCCTGCGGGCGCTGCGACAACTGCACCGGCCGCACCTGGGAGACCGGGGTCGACCCCGGCCGCCGGGAGGCGGCCGCCGCCCACCTGGACCGGCCGGGCGTGCTCATCGAGCCGCGCCGCCAGTGGCCCACCGGCATGGACACCCTGGGGGTGCCGCTGTCGGGGCGCATCAAGCCCGAGCTCCAGGCCGCGCCGGGCCGCGCCCTGGGCCGGTTCACCGACATCGGCTGGGGGGTCGAGCTGCGCGCCCTGCTCGCCGAGGACGCCCCCGAGGCCCCGGTGAGCGACCGCGTCCTCCAGGGACTGGTGCGGGTCCTGGCCGCCTGGGGCTGGGAAGAGAGGCCGGTGGGTGTGGTGGCCATGCCCTCGCTCACCCGGCCGCGGATGATCAACGACCTGGCCGGGCGCCTGTGCGCCCTGGGCCGCCTCGCCCCGGTGGGCTCCCTGGCCTACGCCACCCCGGAGGGCCCGGGGGAGCGGCGGCACAACAGCGCCATGCGCCTGGCCCAGGTGCACCGGGCCCTGGTCCCGGGCCCCGGCCTGGCCGAGGCCCTGGCCGCCCTCCAGGCCGAGACGCCGGGGCCGGTGCTGCTCGTCGACGACCACACCGACACCGGATGGAGCCTCACCGTCGGCGCCGCGATCCTGCGCGAACTCGGCGCGCCCGCCGTCCTGCCCCTCACCCTCGCCACCACCGGTGGCTGACCCCCGCCCGGGCGCGGCGTTCGCCGGCGCGCGCTCCCTTGCCTGCCGCGAACGGTCTCCGGTTCCCGGGGCGTGCCACGGGACTCCGCCGTCGCTTCGGGCGGCACCGGACACCCGACCGCCGTGGACGCCCTCCGGCGCGTGCGCTCCCTTGCCTGCCGCGGGCGGTCTTCGGCCGCCGCATCCCCGGGTGCGCGGAGACCTCGCCGCCGGTCGACGGCAGGTCCGGGGGTGCTCAGGGAACACGGACGGGGCCCGGTGTCGGCCGGGCCCCGTCGCGGGACGTCATGGGGGTGCGGGTCAGCGGATGCGCTGGCCGCGCGGGGCGCCGCGCCGCACCGGCTGGCCGTTGCCCAGGTCCGGGCGGGCACCCGGCTGGTGCAGGGCGCGCGCCGCCAGGCGGTGCGCCCGGGCCAGGGCCTCCTTGGGGTGGCGGCCCGCCAGCCACGCGGGCAGGAAGCCCGCGATGAACGCGTCGCCCGCGCCCACCGAGCCCGGCGAGGGGTCCACCTGGTCGGCCGGGGCCCACACCACGTCGTCGCGGGTCTTGGACGCCCACAGGCCGCCCTCCTCGCCCAGCTTCAGCACCACGTTCGGGAACCAGGCGGTGAGCACCTTGGCCGCCGCCTCCGGGTCCTCCCGGCCGGTCAGCACCTTGGCCTGGGCCAGGTTCGCGAACAGCAGGCGGGCGCCCTGCGTCCAGTCCAGGAAGTTCTCCGCGCCGGCGCGCTCCAGCGGGGCGTGCGAGCCGCCGTCCACCGAGATGGACATGCCGCTCTCGCGCGCCATCCGCAGCGCCACCCGCGCCGCCCGGCGCGAGTCGGCGTTGATCAGCGTGTAGCCCGACACGTGCAGGTGCCCGTCCGGGCCGAACACGTCGCGCGGCAGGTCCTCGGGCTGGAGGCGGGCGTTGGCGCCCGGGTCGCTCAGCATCGTCCGGTCGCCCCGGTGGGTGATCATCACCACGCAGGTCCCGGTCGCGACCTCGGGGTCCATCACCATCCGGGAGTCGAGCCCGTAGCCCATCAGCTCCATCTCGCGGGTGCGCCCGGTGATGTCGGATCCGCGCCGGCCCACGAACGTGGTCTCGGTGCCCTCCACGGCCAGCCAGGAGGCGATGTTGGCCCCCGAGCCGCCTCCGTACATCACCACCGACGCCGGGGTGTCGCTGCCGCGGGCCAACGGGTGGAACGCGCGCGCGACGGCGTCGGTCATCAGATCACCGATCACGACCACTCGTGTCATATCGCCAGCCACCACCGAGTCATGAGAATTCGTGCCCGCTCGACGTTAACAGGTGAATCGTCAGCGGTGTGTAACGAAGTGACGGCACCCCGGACACACGCCGATTCGGGGCCCTCGTCCCGGAGCCGAGCCCCGTGGACAAGCGTATCCGGCCATAGGGTGCTCGGTCCCGGATCGGGACCTCCGGCCCCCGGGGACGGGACGTACCGCGGGTGTTTTCGCGCCGACCGCATCGACTTTCCCCGGAATCGACCGATTGTCGTCTAGTCTCGCAGTCGTGCAGTCCTACCCGAACCACTGGGAAGCCGACGTCGTCCTCACCGACGGAGGCACCGCCCACCTGCGCCCCATCACCCCGGACGACGCCGACCTGCTGCGCGAGTTCCACGGCAGACTCTCCCCGGAGACGATCTACTACCGGTTCTTCGCGCCCTACCCCCGCCTCTCCGACCGCGACGTGAGACGTTTCACCACGGTCGACTACGAGGACCGGGTGGCCCTGGTCGCCACCATCTCCGACGCCCTCGTCGCGGTGGTGCGCTACGACAAGGTCGCCCCGGAGGAGGCCGAGGTCGCCTTCGTCGTGGAGGACGCCCACCAGGGGCGCGGGCTGGCCTCCGTCCTGCTGGAGCACATCGGCGCGGCCGCCCGCGAACGCGGCATCCGCCGGTTCATCGCCGACGTGCTCCCGGAGAACCGGCGGATGATCAACGTCTTCCGCGAGGCCGGGTACACCGCCCAGCAGACCTTCGACGAGGGGGTCATCCGGCTCACCCTCGACATCCAGCCCACCGACGACTCCACCGAGGTCATGCGGGCCCGCGAGCAGCGCGCCGAGTCGCGCTCCATCGCCCGGCTGCTGTTCCCGGAGTCCGTCGCGGTCATCGGCGCCAGCCGCACCGCCCACACCATCGGCCAGACCGCCCTGCGCAACCTCCTCGACAGCGAGTTCCAGGGCCCCGTCTACCCGGTCCACCCCGAGGCCAAGGCCGTCGTGGGCGTGCGCGCCTACCCCTCCGTCCTGGACATCCCCGACCAGGTGGACCTGGCCGTGGTCGCCGTGCGCGCCGAAGCGGTCGCGGACGTGGTGGAGCAGTGCGCCGAGAAGGGCGTGCACGGCCTGATCGTGGTCAGCTCCGGCTTCGGCGAGACCGGCCCCGAGGGGCGCGCCCGCCAGGACGAGCTGGTGCGCACCGCCCGCGCCGCCGGGATGCGCGTGGTCGGCCCCAACTGCCTGGGCGTCGCCAACACCGACCCCTCGGTGTCCCTCAACGCCACCCTGTCCCCCGACCTGCCCCGCAGCGGTCCCATCGGGTTCTTCTCCCAGTCCGGCGCCCTGGGCCGGGCCATCCTGCAGCGCGTCGCCGACCGGGGCATGGGCCTGTCCACGTTCGTCTCCGCGGGCAACCGCGCCGACGTGTCCGGCAACGACCTCATGCAGTACTGGCAGGAGGACCCCTCCACCGAGGTCGTCCTCCAGTACCTGGAGTCCCTGGGCAACCCGCGCAAGTTCACCCGCCTGGCCCGGCGCCTGGCCAAGCTGAAGCCGGTCGTGGCGGTGCGCAGCGGCGGGTCCGCGCAGACCACCCCCACGGGGCACGCGGCGGGCGGGCTGGCGCTGCCCGACTACGCCGTCACCTCGCTGTTCCAGCAGGCCGGCGTGGTCCGGGTCGACGACATCACGCAGATGTTCGACGCGGCCCAGGTGTTCGCCTACCAGCCCCTTCCCAAGGGCCCCCGGGTCGGCGTCATCGGCAACTCCGACTCCCTGGAGCTGCTGGTCAAGGACGCCGCGGTCCGCCAGGGCCTCAAGCCGCACGACCCCGTCAACCTGGGCCCGCAGGCCACCGCGGACGACTTCGACCGGGCCCTGGAGGCGGCGCTGGCCGACGACGAGGTCCACTCCGTCGTGGTCGTGTTCGTCCCCGCCCTGCACCCCATCTCCGACGACGTCGCCCGGGTGCTGCGGGCCCGCTCGCTGGGCTCGGACAAGCCCATCGTCACCACCTACCTGGCCCGCCAGGGCGTCCCCGAGGAGCTGCGCCACGTGGGCGAGCGCGGGGAGACCCTGCGCGGCTCGGTGCCCTCCTACCCCGCGCCCGAGGACGCCGTGCGCGCCCTGGCCTACGCCACCCGGTACACCCAGTGGCGCGACCGCAAGCCCGGCCGCCACCCCGAGCTGCCCGACATCGACGGCGCGCGGGCCCGCGCCACCATCACCCGGGCGCTCAAGAACGCCCCGGGGGAGGAGGTCTGGTTCGGCGGCGAGCGCCGCTACGACGAGGACACCGCGGTCTCCGCCGAGGACACCCGCGAACTCCTCTCCTGCTACGGCATCACCGCCTACCCCGACATCCCCGTGTCCTCCGCCGACGAGGCCGTGGTGGCCGCCGGGCGGCTGGGCTACCCCGTGGTGGTCAAGGCCGACTCGCCCGACCTGCGGGTGCGGGCCGGGGGCACCTTCGTCCGCGCCGACCTGCGCACCCCCGACGACGTGCGCAGCGCCTACCTGTCGCTGGCCGACCGGTTCGGCGCGGAGGCCGACCTGGTCGTGCAGCGCATGGTCGCCCCCGGGGTGCCCACCGTGGTGCGCGCGGGCGACAACCGGTCGTTCGGCTCGGTGGTCTCCTTCGGCCTGGCCGACGTCACCGCCGAACTCCTCGACGACCGGGCGTTCCGGCTGGCCCCGCTCACCGACATGGACGCCGCCGACCTCATCCACGCCGTGCGCGCCGCGCCGCTGCTGTTCGGGCTGCCCGCCGGGGCCACCTCCCTGGCCGAGCAGCCCAACGTGGAGGCGCTGGAGGAACTCCTCATCCGGGTCTCGCGCCTGGTGGAGGCGTTCCCCGAGATCGGCTACATCGACCTGGACCCGGTGCTGGTCAACGCCACCGGCGCGCACGTGCTCGGCGCCCGCATGTGGCTGCGCGAGGCCCCCGAGGTCCGGCCCGACGCCGGCCCCCGGCGGCTGCGCGGGGTGACGTTCTGATGCGGCGGCCCGCGCCCGGGTCCGGGCGAGGGGTGACGTCCTGATCAGGCACTGGGCATCCCGTTTCTCCCAGCGGTCGCGAAGTGCCGCGGTGAGGAGGCAGGATAGGGATATGAGGAAAACACGCGCCGTGTCCACGGACTGGCGGCTGGAGATCGAACGCAGCGGCTACTATCCCGCGCTGGTGATCGACGCCGTCGCCACGGCCCTGGGCGACGAGAGCGCCGAGGCGTTCGTCGTGCACCACGAGGCGACCTTCGACCCGGCGATGGAGATGCGGCGGCACATCACCGTCATGCTGCTCACCGCCACCCGGCTCGTGGTGTGCCACACCGACGAGCACCCGCCCACCGAGCCCGGCGGCACCTCGCACGCGTCCACCACCACCGACAGCATCCAGCTCGGCAACATCCAGTCGGTCGCCCTCACCAGGGTCGTGCCCAACCCCGCGCAGTACACGCCCGGGAGCATGCCCAGCGAGCTGGTCCTCAGCGTCAACCTCTCCGTCAACTGGGGCGCGGTCGCCCACATCGACCTGGAGCCGGCCTCCTGCGCCGACGAGAGCTGCGAGCTCGACCACGGCTACACCGGCGCCATCACCGCCGAGCCGCTCACCCTGCGGGTGAGCGAGGCGGCCGACGGGGCCGAGGCCGTCGCCACCATGCTGAACTTCGCGAACGCGCTGTCGGCGGCCACCCGCTGACACCGGGACCCTGCGGGGCCGGGGACCGCCGCGGTCCCCGGCCCCGCCGCGTTTCACGCGTTCGCCCCCCGGCCGTGACACGGACTTAACGAACACGGTTCACCCGGCCGTGGTGCCCCGGCGACCCGTCCGTCTAGGGTGGAACCGGATTCGTGCATTCCGCCACAAGAGAGGCGCGTCCGGTCACAAACCAGGCGTTTCCGTGCACGCCGTACCCCGACGGCGCGCCCGCTCTCACACACTCCCCGCACCCGCGGAGATGATGGACCCGGAGAAAGGTCGGTCTGCGATGACGCAGCACTCGTCCCCGACGCCCAAGGACGACACGCCCCTGGTACGCCTCGACGTGGACAGGGGAGTGGCCACGGTCACCCTCGACTCCCCCCGCAACCGCAACGCGCTGTCCGCGCGGCTGCGGTCGGAGCTCTCCAAGGCGCTGTCCGACGCCATGGCCGACGACGAGGTGCGCGCCGTCGTCCTCACCGGCACCGGGCCCGTGTTCTGCGCCGGGGCAGACCTCAAGGAGGTCGCCGCCGCGCTGGCCGGGGAACCCGTCGAGCCCGCCCCGGAGCTGCCGGAGGTCTTCGAGCAGATCATGGGAGCCCCCAAGCCCGTCATCGCCGTCCTCAACGGCGCCGCCCGCGCCGGCGGCATCGGCCTGGTCGCCGCCGCCGACATCGCCCTGGCCCCCAAGAGCGCCACCTTCGCGTTCACCGAGGTGCGCATCGGAGTGGTGCCCGCGATCATCTCCGTCCCCGTGTCCGCCCGGATGCACTCGCGCCAGCTCAGCCGCTACTTCCTCACCGGCGAGCTCTTCGACGCCTCCGCCGCCGCCAAGGCCGGGCTCATCACCCAGGCGGTGCCCGACCGCGACATGGCGCACGCCCTCGACGCCGTCCTCCAGGGCATCCGCGGCTCCGCGCCCAAGGCGCTCTCGCGCACCAAGGAGCTGCTCGGCGAACTCGGCGCCGGGGCGCTGGCCGCCCCCGAGCGGCGGGCCGAGGCGTTCGCCCGCATGGGGGAGCTGTCCGCCGAGTTCTTCGCCGGCGAGGACGCCGCCGAGGGCCGGCTGTCCTTCTTCGAGAAGCGCCCGCCGCGCTGGGCCAGGTGACCGTGGCCGGGCGCCCCTCCTTTCGGGGCGTCCGGTGCGTCCGCTCCTGCGCAGAGGTCACAATGGTCGGGTGAGCTACTCCGGAGATACCAGGGTCGGCGGCCCCGCCGACCTGCGACGACTACCGCATCTGACCATCACCAAGATCAGCGTCGGCCCCATGGAGAACAACGCCTACCTGTTGCGTTGCCGCTCCACCGGCGAGGCCGCCCTCATCGACGCCGCCGCCGAGCCCGACCGTATCCTCGAACTCATCGGCGCCGACGGCCTCGACCGGGTGATCACCACCCACCGCCACCAGGACCACTGGCAGGCCCTGGCCGAGGTGGTCGGGGAGACCGGCGCCCGCACCGTGGCCCACCCCGAGGACGGCGAGGAACTGCCCGTCTCCGTCGACGAGCCCGTCGTCCACGGCTCGCGGATCTCCGTGGGGGACTGCCACCTCACCGTCATCCACCTGCGCGGCCACACGCCCGGGTCGATCGCGCTGCGCTACGACGACCCCGAGGGGCACGTCCACCTGTTCACCGGCGACAGCCTCTTCCCGGGCGGGGTCGGCCGCACCTGGTCCGACGAGGACTTCCGAACCCTTCTCGGCGACGTCGAGGAGCGCGTGTTCGGGGTCCTGCCCGACGACACCTGGGTCTACCCCGGCCACGGGCGCGACACCACTCTGGGAGTGGAGCGCCCCCACCTGGACGAGTGGCGCGAACGGGGCTGGTGAGTCAGGCCCCCAGACACACGAAGCCGTGCCGCCCCAGGTGGGCGGCCACCGCCTCGGGCGGGGCGGCGCCCGCCGCCAGCGCCCGGTGGAAACCGGCCACGGCCCGTCCGGTCCCGGCATCGCGCACCGGGGCCGGGCTGGCCACCACGGCGCGCACCCCCGCCTCCAGCAGCGCCCCGGCGAAGCGCCCGGCTCCGCACGAGGTCAGCACCACCACCTTCGGAGGCGCCGCCGACACCAGGTCCAGGGCCAGCAGCGGACCGTCGGCCAGGGCGACCGACGACAGCAGCGGGGAGCGCTCGGCCACCCGGCCGTGCCCGGACAGGTGCACCAGGTCGCAGCCCGCGGCGCCCGCCGCCACCTCGCCGACCCGCACGGCCCGGTGCGCCCGGGAGTGGACCCTGCCCAGGTCGGCGACCTCGCGGACGGCGCCCCGCGGCGCCGGGCCCGCCGCCAGCAGCACCCGCCGCCACCGGGGGAGCGGACGCACCACCCGGTCCGCCCACGCCCGCGCCGACGGCACCACCGCGACGGGCCGGCCGCGCAGCCCGGGCAGCGCGCCCCACGGCGGGTGGCCCAGCCGCGGGTCGGCGGCGACCACCAGCGGCCGGTCGTCCACCAGCTCCAGCACGGGGGCCAGCGCCGCGCCGAACTCCCGCGCCACCCGCGCGGGCGGGCCCAGCGACCGGGCGTGCACCCGGCCCTCGACCACGACCAGCGCCACCACGTCGCCCACGACCACCAGGCGCACGAACGCCCGGCCGCCCAGCAGCCCGGCCAGCCGGGCGCCCACCGGAGCGCACTCCCGCGCGGCCGCACCCTGCGCGTACCGCGCCCGCTCCCACCGCCGCGCGTACACCAGGCAGTGCCGGTCCCGTCCGTTCGCCAGCGCCTCCCGGTACCGCTCGACCACCGGGTCGCACCGCCCCGCCGGCACCCGCGGCGCCGGGGGCACGGTGAACTCGGCCCACTCCAGCGCACCGCGCAGGTCGCCCCGCGCCAGCGACACCTCCACCCCGGCCCGCGCCACCTGCGGGTCCCCGAGCACACGGGGGTCCGCTTCGGCGGGCCCCGCGAAGGCGGCCCACGGGCCGCGGACCTCCTGCGACTCACGGGTCAGCCGCGAACCGGGGGCCGCCCGCCGCTCCCCGGCCCTGTGCACACCGCCGGCAGGCCGGTGACCGGCGGGTCCTCCCGGGGCCCGGGGCGCCCGCGGTTCCGGGGGCGACTGTTCGGTGCGGGCCGCCCGTGCGCCACCGGCCGTCCGCGGGGCCGGGGGCCACGGGGGGAGCTGCACGTCCACCGCCCGGTGCGCCGCGACCAGGCGGGGGACGGGCTCGGAGGCGCTCACCGGCCGCCGCAGTTCCAGTGCGGCGTGCGCCCGCTCCTGCGGCGACGCGGACGACCAGTCCAGCGGGGCCGCGCACACCCGTTCGGCCATCTCCTCCAGCCGCACGGCCAGGCGGTACCACAGCGACCCCGGGCCGTGGGTCTCCCGCACCCGGCGGGCCAGCTCCCGCGCACGGTGGCGGTCGCCGCGCAGCAGCCGCAGTTTGGCCTCCACCAGCAGGGTGACCGGCTGCGCCGACCGGCCGTGCGCCCACGGGCCGTCCGCCAGGGTGAGCGCGGCCTCCTCCAGGTGGCCCTCGGCCAGCAGGGCCTCCGCCAGGTCGGCGCACAGCGCCTCGCGCCGGTCGGTCGGCAGCCGGTGCGCCAGGCCCGTGAACGTGGCGATCGCCCCGGCGGCGTCGCCCCTGCGCAGTGCCAGACAGCCCAGGTTCTGCCGGGTGACCAGCTCCAACAGGTGCAGGTCCCGATCCAACGCCAGGGAACGGGCCTCCTCCAGGTGGTCCTCGGCCGCGCCGAACCCGCCGCACAGGATCCGGGCCAGTCCCAGGTTGGCGAGGAACCCGGGCAGGACGGGCGCGGCCTCCTCCGCCAACGGGTGCCGCCGCAGCCGGACGTGGGTGTCGTCGAGGATCTCCACGGTCCGGTCGAACAGCCCGCGCTCGGCCAGGGCGACACCGAGGACCACCCGTTGGAGGAGGAGACGGCCGGACCTTTCCACCCGACCGTCCCGGCCTGTTCGCCAACGGACGGAGGGGGTCGAGGAACGGGGTGCGGGACGGGACGGGGTCAAGGTCCGGCCGCCTTTCTCCGAGGGGGAGGAGCACCTCTAGGAATAGCAGCGGGTGACGGTCCGTGTGGAGATGGGAACGTGAAGTCACCTCGGAGTCGGCCGCCCAAAAGCGGACAAGGGGGTGCGAAGGCCGACGAGCGCGCGGGGGTTCCCGGCGGGATGCAATGGCAATTCGGAACCGCCCCTTCTGTGACCGTCCGGCCCCGTCTGCGGACGGCGGTCAGAGGGTGAACCACTCCGTGCTGAGCGGGGCCTCGGCGTCGCGGCGGAGGGTGAGCCGGATCGGCCCGCGGCGCAGGTCCGGCAGGGCGAACTCGCCGGTCTCCTCGACGGAGGCGACGTCCTCGCCGCCGCCCGGCCGGTGGGCCTCCAGCAGGGCGTACCCGAAGTCGCCCCGGACCGTCCCCGACAGGGTGCGGGAGGGGCCGCGGGCGTGCAGGGCCAGGTCGATGCGCACGTCCCCGAACTCGAAGGACAGCTCCCCGACGACCGGGTCGTCCACCGAGCGCACCTCCTCGGTGCGGGGGCCCCGCTCGGCCACGAGGACGGCGAGGTCCACGGCGTCCACGCTCCGGTCGAAGGCCGCCAGCGCGGCCTCCCGGCCCTCGAGGCCCTCCCGCTCCTCCCGGCTGCTCATATCTCGTCCTCCAGGGTGTTGCGCAGCCGGCGGACCATGCGGCGGCGCTCGTTGAACGCGGCCCGGCGGTCCTGCGGCGGCGGGGTGGAACCGGGTTCGAGGATGCGCAGCGCGGCCCGGCGCTCGGCGGGGTCGCGCAGGCGGTCGACCGCCCGGTGCAGCGCCTCGTCGCGCTCCTTGCGCAGGTACTCGGCCTCCGGGTCCGGGGCGTTCCCGTCGACGCGGGCGAACTCCTCCGGGTCGGTCGGGTACTGGCGGGCGTCGCGCCCGCGCTGGCGCAGGCACTTGTCGCGGGTGACCCGGGACAGCCAGGCGCGCAGGCGGTGCGGCTCGCGGAGCCGGGGCAGGTGCAGGTTGAGGGTCAGCCACACCGTCTGGACGACGTCCTCGCGGTCCGGCGCGGACAGCCCGAAGGAGCGGGCGATGCCGTTGACCATCGGCAGGTGGCGGTCGACGATGTCCCGCCAGGCCTCGCGGCTGCCGTTCGCGGCCCGGCGCACGAGTTCGGCGTCGTCAAGGCCGAGTCCGCTTGTGGCCAATGTCGGGGGGTGTTCGTGCCGCGGGTCGCTGGAAAGTACGGTTTCAGGGTCCTCGTGCGACTGGTCTGGCAAACGCGCCCCCACTATGATCGGATTCCCCCATAGCACCTTCGGGGCACACGTTACTCCGGAGGGGCGGGGGATACTGGGAGATCCCAGAAGATCGCTGGTCCTCAGGGTGCCCTTCGGGCACAATGGGGCAAAGGCATTCAGGCGGGTATGCAACCTTCTCGTGGTACGAGGGCGTCGGGGAAGCGCACTCGTTCGTATCAGGAGGTTCGGTGTCCGCACGTGGCGTCTTGTACGTCCACTCCGCGCCCGCGGCGCTGTGCCCACACGTCGAGTGGGCGGTCGCGGGTGTCGTAGGAGTGCCCGTGAAACTCGATTGGGTCGCCCAGCCGGCGGCACCCGGCAACCACCGCGCCGAGCTGAACTGGCAGGGGCGGCCGGGGACCGCGGGGCAGGTGGCCTCGGCGCTGAACACGTGGCAGCGCCTGCGGTTCGAGGTGACCGAGGAGGGGTCGCCCGGCTGCGACGGCGTGCGCTACAGCTACACGCCGTCCCTCGGTATGTTCACCGCGGTCACCAGCGCCGCCGGGGAGGTCCTGGTACCGGAGGGCAGGCTGCGCCTGGCCGTGGAGGAGGCCGCCGCCGGCGGCTCCGACCTGGCCTCGGCGATCGACCGCCTCACCGGCCGCGCCTGGGACGAGGAGCTGGAGCCGTTCCGCTACGCCGGAGACGGCGCCCCCGTCCGCTGGCTCCACGCCGTGGGCTGAGTCTCCACTGCCGCTGGGGTTCGTGAGGCGCCCGCTGGGGTTCTGGAGGCCCCGGAGGAGCGGTTCCCGGGGAGGCCTGTGGCCGCAGGCCGTCCGCTGAGGACCTTCCGCCACCCGACGGGCGGCGAGGAGCGCGACGCAGGGCCGAAGGCTCCCGCCCTCGGGGGCGCCGAACAAGGTGGCCGGGCTGTGGCCGCAGGCCGTCCGTCGAACCCGGCCTAGAGGGGCTCGCCCTCGTCGGGCCAGATGAGGGAGGCCAGCAGCACCGCCGCCCAGATCCCCAGGGGGACGAGCGGCCAGTACGGCACGGGTTCGCCGCCGATGAGGACCGCCGCGCCCCACACCCCCGTGAGGAGCACGGCGATGCCCAGCCACCACCGCCACTCGTCGGCGTGCTCCCACCGGGGCTCCTCCCGGGCGGACGGCACGAGCGGCGGCGGGGCGGGCGCGGGCAGGTCGGCGATGAGCCCGTCGAGCTCGCCGATCAGCACCGCGCTCAGTGCCGACTCCACCCGGCGCTCGTACTCGACCAGGTCCAGGCGGCCCTCCACGAACGCCGTGGTGAGCCGCTCGACGATCTGCTCGCGCTCGTCGTCGGAGGCGCGTGTGCGGTACCTGTTCTCCACTTCCCACCCCCCGGGGCGCGGTGCGGTGCCCACACGATACGCGTGACCCCCGGGACGGGGGAAGGGTCATCGGGCGGTGAGCCAGCGCGCGACCGTGCGGCAGGTCGCCGGGTCGGCCCCGCCGACCAGCCCGGTGTGCTCGTACCCTCCCCGGTAGGGGAAGGGCGTGCCGTCCAGCCGGGTGAGCAGGCCCCCGGTCTCGGCCAGGACCAGGCCGGGCGCGGCCACGTCCCAGTCGCGCACGGGCACGTCCTTGACGAACAGGTGGGCGGTCCCCTCGGCGATCAGGCACAGTTTCAGGGAGATGCTGCCGCTCTCCAGGTAGCCGCCGTACCCGAAGCGCTCGGCGACCCGGGCGGCGATGCCGCGCGGCTCGGGGGTGTTGTCGGTGAGCACCCCGTGCCCGGGCGGGACGGCCGGGTGGCGGGGCAGGGGGACGCCGTCGCGGCGGGCGCCCCGGCCGCGCACGGCGGTGTACAGGGTCCGGGACTCGGGGGCGTACACGGCGGCGACCTCGGGGCGGTCGCCGATGACCAGGGCGGCCTGGGTGACGTACCCGGGGAACCCGTGCGCGTAGCTGGCGGTCCCGTCGACGGGGTCGATCAGCCAGTACCGGGGCGGCCGCTCCCGGGCCAGGGAGCCGGGGTCCTCCTCGCTGACCACGGGGATGTCCGGGTCGATCGCGGTGAGCCGGTCCGACAGCGCCCGGTGCGCCCGGGCGTCGGCCCCGGCCTTGAACTGGTCCCCCTCCCACACGCCCCGCAGGGCCTCGGCGTCCCCGCGCCATTCGCGCAGCAGGGCGCCGACCTCGGTGACCGCTCCGGCCACCGCCTCCGCCAGCGGGTGCGCGCTCCCGGGACCCTCCGCGGCCCCGTCGGCCGTTCCGCTCAACAGCTCGCTCACGGGTCCGCTCACCGCCCCGCGAGCGGGGTCGCCGGGGCCAGGGCGGGGTCCCGGACCGGGACGCCGACGGTCGCGGGCGCCGGGCTGATGCCGTGCGAGGTGAACTGCTCCTCGTCGATGAAGTCGTCGGTCCAGTGCCGCACCATGGCCACCCCCTCGCGCCAGTCGTCGGCGAGCCGCGGGCCGCTCCCCACGGCCTGGCCCACCAGCCCGGCGATCTCGTCGACCCCGGCGGCGGTGGTGAGGGCGGAGGTGGAGGAGAAGCGCGGGTTGATCTCGAACACCCGGGGCGCGCCGTCCCCGTCCAGGCTCAGCTGGACGTTGAAGGGGCCGTCGGCCCGCAGGGACTCCTGGACCGCCCGGCAGGTCTCGATGACCGCCTCGTTGCGGCGGGTCACCGCGTACTTGGTGACGCCCTGCTTGAGGACGACCTCCTTGGGGACGACGGCCTGCACGCCGCCGTCGCGCCAGACCACCACGGACACGGTGTACTCGGGCCCGGTGATCCGCTCCTGGACGATGAGCTCGTCGGCGGGCAGGCCGCTCTCGGCCACGACCCGGGCCAGGTCGCCGACGGAGTCGACGAACCGCACCCCGCGGCTGCCCCGGCCGCTGCGCGGCTTGACCACCAGGCCCCGTGCGGCGTCGAAGGTGTCGGTGGGCCACTCGGAGGCGAGCCGGGTGCGGGGGACGCCGATCCCGGCGGCGTCGAGTTCGCGCATGAGCCGGTACTTGTCCAGGCAGGTGGCGACGAACCCGGGCAGCGGCAGCAGCACGGCGACGCCGTCCTCGGCCAGGCCGCCGACGTGCAGCAGCTCCTCGTCGACCAGGGGGACGACCGCGGCGGCGCCCTCCTCGGCGCACAGCGCGCGCATGCGGGGCAGGAAGGCCTCGCTGTCGCCCGGGGGGACGAGGTGGCCGCGGTCGGCGAGGTACAGGCCCGGTGCGGCCGGGTCGACGTCGGTGGCGACCACGCGGTAGCCCCGCGACCGCAGGTGGAGGATGGTGCCGGGGGTGGGCGCCGACCCCGCCGTCGTCACCACGATGGTCGGTTTCCTCGAAGACTTCTCTGGCACCGGACGAATCCTTCCAAGCCGTGTCGGGCGGATCGCGGGGGATGGACCGAGAGTAGTCCGCGGCGGGCGCGATGGCCCGTCATTGGCCGGTTCCGGCTCGGCGGTGAACCGCGGGAGCCCCTCGCGCGTGTATCCATCGGCCCCCGGGAGGAAGAGGGCCGAGGGCGGGTGCTCTCTGGGGAGAGGACACCCGCCCTCGACACGCCGTCCGACCGTCCTACCTCTGTTCGTAGACGGGGGTGACGACCGCGCGCCCGATGGAGTGCGAGAACAGGTTGAACCCGAGGAACGCGGGGCTGGCGGAGGCGTCCACGGACAGTTCGGGGACGTCCACGGCGTGCACCACGAAGAAGTACCGGTGCGGTCCGTGCCCGGCCGGCGGGGCAGCGCCGATGTAGCGGTGGGACCCGGCGTCGTTGCGCAGGGTCACGGCCCCGGCGGGCAGGGCGCCGGACTCGCCGGACCCGGCCCCGGCGGGCAGCCCGGTGACGTCGGCGGGGATGTTCGCCACCGCCCAGTGCCAGAACCCGCTCGCGGTGGGGGCGTCGGGGTCGAAGCAGGTCACGGCGAAGCTCCGCGTCCCCTCGGGGGCGCCGCTCCAGGACAGCTGCGGCGAGACGTCCTCGCCGCCCGCGCCCATGATCCCGCTGACCTGGGCTCGGGGCAGGGCGCGCCCGTCGGCGACGTCGGCGCTGGTCACGGTGAACGACGCGACCGGGGGCAGGAAGTCGTAGGGGGAGGGTGGCACGGCCACGGTGAGGGGCCTCCTTCGTTCGTTGCTGTTTCTCGGGCCCTACGAACATACGCTGGTGCGCGACCGCGCGTCCCGGCTCCCGGCCGCCGTGTCGCGGGGCCGCCCGAAGACGGCAGACCGACCGGGCGGTATGGTCGGGGGTCACCGGCACGGACGACACCGACAGGGAGCCACCATGACCAGTCGCTGGGGCATGACCGTTCCGCTCGAAGGGATCCCGCTCCCCGACCAGAGGGCGGTCATCGAGCGGATGCCCGACCAGGGCTACACCGACCTGTGGTCGGCCGAGGCGGGCTCGACCGACGCGTTCACCCCCCTGGCCCTGGCCTCGGTCTGGGCCCCCGACCTGCGCCTGGGCACCGCCATCGTGCCCGCCTACACGCGCGGCCCGGCGACCCTGGCGATGAGCGCCGCGACGCTGGCCGCGGCCGCGCCCGGCCGGTTCGCCCTGGGGCTGGGCACCTCCTCCAACATCATCGTCGAGCGCTGGAACGCCGTCCCCTTCACCGAGCCCTACAAGAAGGTCCGCGACACCGTCCGCTTCCTGCGCGAGGCGTTCACCGGTGCCCGGGTCAAGGCCGACTACGACACGTTCTCCGTCCAGGGCTTCACCCTGGGGGCGGTGCCGCCGCAGGCCCCGCCGATCCTGGTGGCGGCGCTGCGCCCGGGCATGCTGCGGCTGGCCGGACGCGAGGCCGACGGCGCCATCATCAACTGGCTGTCCGCCGAGGACGTGCGCACCGTGGTCCCCTACGTGCACGAACAGGGCGAGGGCAAGGAGATCGTCGCCCGGATCTTCGTCATCCCCGAAGCGGACCCGGACACCGCCCGGGGCATCGGCCGCCGGGCGATCGCGGCCTACCTCAACGTCCCGGTCTACCGGGCGTTCCACGAGTGGCTGGGCCGCGAGGAGCTGGCCCCGATGTGGAAGGCCTGGGAGGAGGGCGATCGCAAGGGCGCGCTGGCCGCCATCCCCGACGCGGTGGTGGACGAGCTGATCGTGCACGGGCCGGCCGGGTACTGCCGCGAGCGCGTCGCCGCCTACGTCGAGAACGGGGTGACCACCCCGGCCCTGGCCCCGATCCTGCCGCCGGGGGCCGACCCGGCCCGGGCGGTGCGGGCCCTGGCCCCGCGGGACTGACCCCGCGGGGACCGGCCCCGTTCGGCCCGGGACCCTCCGAGCGGCCCTCAGGGCCCTTCGACGGTCCCGGGCAGCCGGCGGGCGCGCAGCACGAGTTCGAGCTCGAACCGCTCGCCGGGGTCGCGCAGCCGCGCACCGAACAGCTCCTCCAGCCGCCGCATCCGGTACCGCACGGTCTGCGGGTGGATGTGCAGCCGCTCGGCGGCCTCGTTGGCGTTGGACCCGGCCTCCAGCCAGGCCAGCAGGGTCTGGGCCATCCGCTCCCGCTGGTGCGGGCGCAGCTCGGCCAGCGGTGCCAGCCGGGACCGGGCCATCGCCGACAGCAGGGCGGGGTCGCGGGACAGCAGCAGCGCCAGCAGGTGGTCGTCCCAGCGCACCAGCCCCTCCCCGGGGACCGCGCCCGAACGCACGAGCTCGGCCAGTTCCCGGGCCCGCTCCAGCGACTCCGGGACGCGTTCCAGCGGCACGCTCGGCCCCAGCACCGCACAGGAGCCCCGCAGCGACCGCTCCAGGGCCCGCAGCCTGCCGGGGCCCTCGGGGTCGGGCACCAGGGCGCAGGGCTCGGGGCGCTCCAGGTCCACCAGGGCGTCGGGCGGCAGCGACGGGGGCAGGGCGTCGGGCCGGGCGGCCCCCTCGCCCGCGGGCCCGGGGTGGAGCAGCACCACGGCGGCGCGCTCGGGCGTGCGCCAGTGGGCGCCGCGGGCCAGTGCCGCGACCGCCGCCGGATCCCGGCCGACCCCGGCCAGCAGGGCCTCCAGGAACCGGGTGCGGCGGTGCCGGGAGGCGTCGGCGCCCGCGGCGCTCACCCGGGCGTGCCCCTGGGCAGCGGCCTCGCCGAGCTCCTCCTCGAAGAGCAGGACGGCCTCGCCCAGCGGCCCCAGCAGGTCGCGGGACAGGGTGTCGTCGTCGGACAGGACGCGCCAGACGGCGGCGGCGATGACGCGCATCCCGGCGTGCAGGCGCTCCAGGCCGCGTCCGTGCCCGGCCTCGTGGGCGCCGAACGCCCGGAAGCGCGCGAGCAGCGCCTCGTCGGGGCCGCGGCCGGTCCCCAGCCGCTCCATGAACCCCTTCACCCCGATGTCGAGCAGGCGGCGCGCCCCCGCCTTCGCGTCCGGCGCCACCAGGGCCTCGCCGAGCCTGTGGTGGATGCCGGCGAGCGCCTCCTCCACCAGTACCGGTGCGAGGGAGCGCATGCGGGCGCCCACCTCCGGGGGGATGTCGGAGAACGGGTCCGTGCGGCCGCTCTCCCGCGGGGGACGGGTCATGTCTCCTCCGGCGCGGACGCACGGCGGAGCCGTCCGTGGCACGCCCGCGCGTGCTCCGTGCGCCAGAATCGGGGTGCGCCCCGCCGAGGGTGACGGGGGACACATCCATACCACCAGAGCCGCGTTCCGGGGACAAGCCCGGCCCCCCGGTAACGCGGTCCCGGACGGTACCGGACACGCGAGGGGCCCGTCGCCGGTCCGGCCGGCGGCGGGCCCCTCGCGTGTCCCGCGGTGCTAGACCACCGCTCCTGCCAGGGCCACGATGATCGGCCCGGTCAACGGCAGCAGGATGTTGGAGATGGCGTAGGTGATCGTGTACGCGATCACCGGCACCGTGTTCCCGGCCGTCGACACCACCTGGCTGATCGCCGGGGTGCTGCACTGCTGTCCGGCCACCGCGCCGATCAGCAGCGGCGGCTCGATCCTCATCAGCCTGCGGCCCACGAACAGCGAGATCGACGCCGGGATCAGCGTGGTCAGCACCGCCGCCACCGGCAGCATCACCCCGTAGTGCTGCACCAGCTGCCAGGCCGAGGGGCCCGCGGACATGCCCACCGCCGCGATGAAGGTGGCCAGCCCCAGGTCCTTCATCGTCCCGGCGGCCGCCGGGTGCAGCGAGCCGAAGGTGGGTCGCCGGGCCCGCAGGTAGCCGAACACCAGCCCGGACAGCAGCGCCCCGCCGCCGGTGCCCAGGGTGAGGTCGGCGCCCCCGATCGGGATGACGATCTGGCCGACCAGGATGCCCAGCACCAGGCCCAGGCCCAGGTAGACGAAGTCGGTGGTCTTCTGGGAGACCACCGGGTACCCGAGCTTCTTCTCGACCGCTCGCACATCGGCGGGCGCCCCCACGACGGTGAGCACGTCGCCGGTGTGCAGCCGGGTCTTGGGCAGCGCCGGGATCTCCTGCTCGGTGCGGGTGAGCCTGCGGATGAACACGGCCTCGCGCAGGTCGGCGCCGAGCACCTCGCCCAGCGACTCCAGCGGCAGGTGGTCTGTGCCGCGGTGGGTGAGCACCACGTCCAGGCTCTGGAGGACGGTGTCGGGCTCCTCGGCCTGCTCGGGGCCGATGACCGACTCGGCGCCCACCAGCGCCGCCCGGCGGCCCACCAGCACCAGCAGGTCGCCGGTGCGCACCCGGAACCCCGGGTCGGGGCGTTTGACGGTCTGGTCGCCGCGGCGCACCTCCTCGACGGTCGAATGGCCGTTGAGGGAGGCGTGGATGTTGTCCACGCTGCGCCCGTCGGACTGCTCGACCCGGTAGGCGCGGCCCACCAGGTCCGGCAGCGCCGGGGTCTCCCCGTCGGCCCGCTCCCGGCCGCCGCTCATCTTCTGCCACAGCTTCGCCGACTCCTCGCGCAGGTCGAACCGCATGATGCGGGGCGCGATCTGGCTGGTCAGCAGCACGATGGTGATGAGACCGCACAGGTAGCTGACGGTGTAGGCGGTGGCGACGTTGTTCTGGAGCTCCGTGGTCTCGTCGGCGGACAGGCCCAGGCGGCCGATCGCCTCGCTCGCCGTGCCCAGCGCCGCCGACTCGGTGGCGCCGCCCGCCATCAGCCCGGCGGCGGTGCCCTGGTCCAGTCCCAGCAGCACCGTGAACACCAGGACCACCCCGATCACCGAGACCACCTCGATGATCGGGAAGCCCAGGTAGCGCAGTCCCTTGCGGTTGAGGTTGGCGAAGAACTGGGGCCCGCTGCTGAACCCCAGGGCGAAGATGAACAGCGCGAACGCGAGGTTCTTGACCCCGTCGTCGAGCTGGGCTCCGGTCAGGTAGCCGATGACCAGCGCCACCAGCAGGGTGCCGCACACCCCGCCCAACCGGATCGGTCCGAACGGCACCTTGCCGAACGCGTACCCCAGCGCCAGCGCGGTGAACAGCGCGATCTCCGGGGTGTTCTGGAACAGGTCGGTGATCCAACCGCCCACGGCGGCCTCCTCACGACTCGGGGCGGCCCAGGCCGTGTCCTTCGAATGTCCGTTCCGCACCGGCCCGCCCGCCGCCCGCCATCACCTCGGCGGACGGTCCGGCGGCCGCGCCGCCGCCGGGCGGCACGGGAGGACACTCGAGAACAGGTCCTAGGCGCCGTGGGACGAAGTGAAGCGGCGGTGGTACTCCTCCCCGATCTCCCGCAGGGCCCGGCCGATCCGGGTGTAGGCGTCGTGGTCGAGGTTGGCCAGGCTGACCCGGACCGACCAGGCCGGTCCGTCGAAGCCGCCGCCGTTGAGCAGGACCACCCCGTCCTCCTCGGACAGGCGCAGCACCGGGTCCACGGGCTCGTAGTTCTCCCTCATCCAGGCCGCGAACTCCGAGCCCCAGTGCTGCTCGGCCCAGTACAGGAGGTCGAGCTCGACGTAGTAGCCGGCCCGCAGCGGGTTGTCGGGGAACTCCACGCCCAGGCTCTCCGACAGCGCGGCCAGCCTGCGGCGCAGCACCTCGTTGACGGGCCCGTGGTACTCCTCCGGCGCGTGGGTGAGGGCGAACAGCGCGAACAGGGCCATCTGCACCTGCTGGGGCGTGGACAGCCCGGCCGTGTGGTTGAGCGCCACCGAGCGGCTGTCGGCGACCATCCGGTCGATGAACTTCATCGACGCCGGGTCCAGGGTGAGGGAGGCGTAGCGGCGCCGGTGCGCCTCGGCGTCCTCCCCGCTCATCCGGGCGATCTGCGCGTCCACGGTGTTGTCCGGCTGGAGCGCGATGACCCCCAGCCGCCAGCCGGTCGCACCGAAGTACTTGGAGAACGAGTACACGCCGATGGTGTTGCGCGGGCACACCTCCATCAGAGAGGTGAAGCCCTCCACGAACGTGCCGTAGACGTCGTCGGTGACGATGACCAGGTCCGGGTTGCGGTTCTCCACGATGTCGCGGATGCGGTCCAGGGCCCGCTCCGACAGGGCCACCGACGGCGGGTTGCTGGGGTTGACCAGGCAGACCATGCGGACCGAGGGGTCGGCGAGCTTGTCCAGTTCGGCGTCGTCGTAGTCCCAGGTGTGGAAGCCGTCCGCGGTCCCGCGCGAGGCGCTGACCTCGACGACGTCGAAGCCGTACCGGTCCAGGTGCGGGATCTCCAGGTAGGGCGTGAAGATCGGGGTCATCAGCGCGATCCGGTCGCCCGCCCGCAGCACCCGGTTCACCTGGAGCGAGTCGAAGACGTAGCACATGGCGGCGGTGCCGCCCTCGACCGCGAACAGGTCGTAGGGGGCCTCGGGCTGCCGGCCGCCCATGGCGTGCACCAGGTACTCGTGCACGGACTTCGCGACGAACGGCAGGATGCGGTCGGGCACCGGGTAGTTGTCACCGATGATGCCGTCGACGAGTTCGTGCAGGACGGCGTCGGAGCGGTCGTGCGTCACCCGGTTGAGGATCCGCCGCAGCAGGTCGGCGCCGGGCTCCCCGGCGTTCTGGTCGAGGAACACCGAGAAGCGCTCGGTGATGCCCTCCCGTCGGGGCATGCCGGCGACGGCGGGCCACTCGTTCCAGGCGGCGCGGCTCTCCAGGACGGCGAACCGGCCCAGGAGGAAGAACGCCTCCCGCGGCGGCGCGGCGGTCCAGTTGGGGTTGCCCCGGCCGGCGTTGAGCATGGCGTGCGCGGTCTTGCGCTGCTCCGCCTCGGCCAGGTCGATGAGGTGCCCCTTGAGCTCGAAGGGGCTGAGCCCCTCCAGACGGCGCTGGGATGCGCGGTCGTCCTCCAGGTGGGTCATTCCGGTTCCCCCGATGGTCGTCACTCGAAGTGAGTGCGCAGTTGCCATGCGTGCGCCATCAGGGCGTGCCCGGCCCGGGGTCAAGGAGAACCGAGCCTCCCGCCATGCTTTGGCCGGGAGAGCGGGGGTGCCGGGTCAGCCGAACAGGAGGTAGCCCAGCAGCATGCCGCCCGCCACCACCACCAGGGCGGCCGCCGACCACAGCCGCTGGACCCCGGCCCCGCCCCGCTCCGGGGCGGCCGGGGCGGCGTCCGTGCCGGATCCGGGCGCGCGCTCGTCCAGGCGGCGGGCGCAGCGCTCCATGAGCCCGCCCGCGACCTCGGTGAGCACGGGCTCGGTCCAGCGGGTCAGCCCTCCGGCCAGCTCCAGGTCGGTGGTCACGGACACGACGGTGTCCTCCCCGCGTTCGCGCAGGCCGGCGGTGATGAGGGCCGAGCCGGTCCCCTCGCCGCGCCGGGACCGGCCGGTCGCCTCGACGACGATGCGGCGCGCGCCCTCGTCCTTCTCCACCAGGCGGGCGGTGCCGTGGCAGGCGACCACGGCGGGGCCGACCTTGATGCGCGCCTCGGCCAGGTGCGTGTCGCCGTCGGTTCCCACCAGGCGTACCCCGGGAACGCAGGGGACGAGGGACTCCACGTCGGTGAGCAGTTCCCAGGACCGCTCGACGGGCGCGTGGACGACGAATTCGTTGTTGATCCTCATGGGGGTGCTCTCTGTTCGGGCCCTGGGGGAGGAGGGGACCCGGCGGGCCGTGTCCCGGGTCCGGTGCGGCGGCAGGTCCTGCGCCCTGGGGCGGTGTCGCCGATGATACGGGCCGCGCCGACCGGGGGTTCCCGCGCGCCGGAACAGGGTCCGCCTTCCGGAGGGACCGCCCGCCCGGGCGGCGGACGCCCCGCGGCCGCCGGTTCCGGGCCCGGTGTCAGGTCCCGGTGGACTCCCGGGGCCGGCGGTCCCGGTCGGCCGGGCCGGGGGCCGGGGCCTCCCCGGGTTCCGCGGCGGGTTCCCGGCCGGGGTCCGCCCCGCGCCCTCGCACCGGGATGAACAGCCCGACGACGGTGCCCGCGGCGCAGGCCGCCACCCCCGCCCACAGCGCGGCGTCCATGCCCGCGCCCGACGGGTAGGGCACGCCGTCCACGGTGACCGTCAGCGAGGCGAACAGCAGGGCGAGCACCGCGCTGGCCGAGGAGGTGCCCAGGGAGCGGACCAGGGAGTTGATCCCGTTGGCGGAGGCGGTCGCGTCGCGGGGCACCGCGCCCATGATGAGGACGGGCATGGCCGCGAAGGAGACGGCCGTGCCCACGCTGACCAGGGTGCTCCCCAGGACCGCGTTGGCCAGGGAGCCGGGGGCCAGGACCCGGCCCAGGTAGGTCAGCCCCATGACGGCCAGCCCGAACAGCAGGGTCGGCTTGCCTCCCCAGCGGTCGAGCATGCGGCCGGCCACGGGGGAGAACACCAGCATCATCAGCCCGCTCGGCACCATGAGGAGCCCCGCGGTGACCACCGGCAGTGCCAGGCCGTACCCGGTCTCCGCCGGGACCTGGAGCTCCTGGGTGAGGACGAGGCCGTTGAGGAACATCGCGAACCCGGTGAAGTACGACGCGACGTTGGTCAGCAGCACCGGCGGCAGCACCGCCGTGCGCAGGTCGACCATGGGGGCGCGGGTCCTGAGCTGGAGCGGGATCCACAGGGCCAGGAACAGCAGCGACACCCCGGTCAGGACGAGCACGCGCGGTCCGCCCCAGCCCCAGGCGGCGCCCTTGGACAGCACCAGGAGCAGGCCGACCAGGACGACGGACAGCACCAGGGCGCCCAGGACGTCGAAACGGCCCGGGGAGCGCTGCGGCGACTCGGCGACCGCCAGCCGGATGAGCACGGTGAGCACGGCGCCGACGGCCGCGGTGGACCAGAACAGGGACGTCCATCCGAACGCGCCGTAGAGCACCCCCGACAGCGGGAGCCCCAGCGCGCCCCCGATGCCCAGGGTCGCGCTCATCAGGGCGATGCCCCCGGCCAGCCTCTCCCGGGGCAGCTGGTCGCGCATGATGCTGATGCCCACCGGGATCAGGGCGGTCCCGAACCCCTGCATGGCGCGCCCCACCAGGAGCGGCAAGAAGCCCCCGCCGACGGCGGCGATGAGGGACCCGGCCGTCATCACCGCGAGCGAGACCAGCAGCATGCGGCGCTTGCCGTACATGTCGGCCATGCGGGCGACGATCGGGGTGGCCACGGCGCCGGTCAGCAGGGTGGCGGTGACCAGCCAGGAGGCGTCGTCGGCGGAGACGCCCAGGATCCGGGGCAGGTCGGGGAGCAGCGGTATGACCAGGGTCTGCTGGAGGGAGACGATCATGCCGCAGAGGGTGAGGACACCGGTGGTGAGCCGGACGGGCATCCGCGGTGCGGACGACATGGGGCCTCCGGGGAGGGGGGTGAACAGGCGTTCACCGCCAGGGTAAACACCGTTCAACCCGATGGACACCCCGGCGGTCGAACGTGGCGCGGATCACCCGGACCCCCCGCGGAATCGCGTACGCGCTGATACGTCGCACGCTGTACGCCGTGTCGCCGCCCCCCGCGGATACTGGCCGCACGGGCGAGGAGCGGAGGGGCCATGGACACGGCGGGGACCACGGAGAAGGCGCGGCCGGGCGGACGGGAGCGGTCGCGGCGGGCGCCGCGGCGGCGCGCGGGCAGGCTCGGGCCCCGCACTCGCAAGGCCGTCCTCATCGTCCACATCGCCGCCTCGGGCGCGTGGCTCGGGCTCGACCTGGTCCTGGGGATCCTGGTGGCCACCGCGCTGCTGGGCGGCGACGGGGCGGCCCTGGCGGTGGCGGTGGCGGCGTTCGCCACCTGGCCCATGGTCGCGGTCGGCGTCCTCACCCTGGCCAGCGGTGTGGTGCTGGGCCTGGGGAGCAGGTACGGACTCGTGCGCTACAGATGGGTGCTGGTCAAGCTGGTGCTCAACGTGGTCCTGGTGTTCCTGGTGGTCGTCGCGCTCTCCCCGCAGGTCGGGGCGCTGGCCGGGGAGGGGCGGGCGGCGCTGGCCTCCGGAGGCGACCTGGCCTTCGACCCCGGGATGCTCTTCCCGCCGGTGGTCTCCTCCACGGCGGTCGCGTTCGCCATCGCGATCTCGGTCGTCAAGCCCTGGGGGCGGACCCTCCGCGGCCGGACGGCGGCCGGGGGTCCGGCTCACTGAGGCAGGGCGCGCACGAGCTCCAGGTCGTCGGGCGTCACCTCGAGCAGGGCGTCGTCGAATTCGTGGTGGCGCTCGACGTACCTGGCGACGTAGGGGCAGACGGGCACGATGCCCAGGCCCAGGGAGCGGGTCTCCGCCAGGGCCTCGGCGACCAGCGTGCCGGCCAGACCGCGCCCGGAGAAGCGCTCGTCGATCTCGGTGTGGAAGAAGACGCGCCGCCGGTCGTCGGCGTCCACGAACTTCGTGAACCCCACGACCTCCCCGTCGACGCTGATCGTGTACCGGTCCGCTGCTTCGGCCACAGTGGCCCTGCCGTCCGCCATGGGCCCATCATGCCCCCGCCCGGCCCCCTTGTGCCGGTACGGCGCGCGGCCTAGAATCTTGAACACCGTTCAATTATTGAACGCCGTTCAGAGAGGAAGGCGCCGATGAACGGACGACTGCTGGCACCCGACTTCGCCCGGGGCGGGATGCTCCTGCTCATCGTGCTGTCCAACACCGCGATCTTCTTCCACGGGGTCGCCGCCGTCGAAGGCGGGACCTCGGCGACCCCGGTGGCCGACCAGGTCGTCCGCTTCGCGATGATCGCCCTCCTCGACGTCCGCGTGTACCCGCTGTTCGCCTTCCTCGTCGGCTACGGGCTGGTCCGGGCCTACCAGGCCAGGTCCGCCGAACTGGGGGAGGACGCGGCGCGGGCCGTCATCCGCTCGCGCAACCGGTGGCTCGTCGTCTTCGGCCTCGCGCACGCGGCGCTGCTCATGGGCAGCGAGGTCCTGGGCGACTACGGCGTCATCGGCCTGATCCTGTGCGCGGTGTTCCTCGGCCGCGGCGAACGCCGGCTCAGGGCCGCGATCCTCACCGGAGCGGGCCTGCTCGCCGCGGTCCTGCTCGTGTCGGCGGCCGTCCTGGCCGCCTCGGTGGTCCTGCCGTCCACCGGGGCGGCGCCGGCGCTCGAACCGAGCGCGCAGGAGCTGAGCCTCAACGGCTCCGGCACCACCGACTACCTGGAGTCCGTGGTCACCCGCCTGTGGGGCTGGGTCTTCCTGATGGTGTTCGCCAACGGGCTCGGGGTCGTGATGCCCACCGCGATCCTCATCGGCATGTGGACGGCCCGGAGGCGGATCCTGGAGGAGCCGCACCGGCACCGCCGCCTCATCACCACGACGGCCGCCGTCGGGGTGGGCCTCGGGCTGGCGGGGTCGCTCCCCTCGGCGCTGGCGTACGCGGGCGTGTTCACCCCGGCGTCGGAGGCCGCGGAGGCGGCGCTGTTCCTGCTGGCCTGGACCTCAGGGCTCGCCGGCGGGCTGGGGTACGCGGCCCTGTTCGTGCTCGCCGCCGGGCGTCTCACGCGGGGAGGCCGCACGCCCCGGCCGGTCGCCGCCGTGGCGGCCCTGGGCAAGAGGTCCCTGAGCGGCTACCTCGCCCACTCGATGGTCATGGCCCCCGTGCTCTCGCTGTGGGGGCTGGGCCTGGCGGCGCACCTGACCGAGGCGACCGCCGCCCTGTTCGCGTTCTGCCTGTGGCTGCTCACCGTCGTCGTGGCCGCCCTCATGGAGAAGAAGGGGATGCGCGGACCGTTCGAGGTGCTGCTGCGTGGACTCGGCGCCCGCGCGGCGCGCCGCCGGACGGAGGCGGCGCGCTAGATTGGGCCGGTGCCGTCGACATCCCCACCCCGCCGCGGCCCGCGCCGCAGCCTGACCCGAGAGCGCATCGTCGACGAGGCGATCGCGGTCATCGAGGCCGACGGGCTGCCCGCCCTGTCCATGCGCCGCCTCGCCGAACGCCTCGACGTGGCCCCGGGCACCCTGTACACCTACGTCGCCAACCGGACGGCGCTGGAGACCCTCATCCTGGACGCGGTGGTGGCCCGCGACGCGCTCCCGCACGAACAGCCGGGGCCGTGGTGGCACCAGCTGGAGGAGTGGGCCCGGCGGGACCTGGCCGCCTTCCGCGAGCGGCCGTGGATCCTGGATCTGCGCCGGTCCGCCCGCGGCGTCGGCCCGGCCCTGATCACCTGGCTGGACTCGGCGCTGCGGGTGTTCGACGGCACCGGCCTGCCCGAACAGGTCAAGCTCGACATCATCGAGGCCCTGGACGCCTACGTCTGCGGGGCGGCCACCAGCGACGCCCAGTCCGGAGAGGACGAGCGCGTCGCGGCCCCGGAGTTGGCCGCCGAGGTCGGGGAGGCCTACTCCGGCGCCCTCGCCCTCCAGCGCGCCGTGGAGGGCGGCGCCCTCACCTCCCACGAGGGCCAGTTCGAGTTCGGCCTGCGCTGCCTGATCACCGGCTTCCGCGCCATCGCCGAGGAACACGGGAAGGCCGGGGAGGGCCCCTGACCGGCTCCGCCGGCCCGGATCCCGCCCGCGGCCGCCCCGGGGCGGTGCCGGGCCGCGCGTCCCGACACACCGTGCGGGGGAGGGGCGGACGCTCCGCTCCCTCCCCCCGGGCCGGCACCCGGCTCCGCGCGGTGCCCCCCACTGCCGCGGCGGGCACCGCGCGGCGCGTGCGGCGGTGGACGGTATGTCAACCGTCGGCGCTGGACGGGATGACGGGATCGGCCACCGGCCGGGCGAAGGTGTTGCGGAAGAGCCGGACCTCGGTCTTCCTGCTCTTGTAGTAGCCGACCGTGTGGTAGGAGGTGGTGGCGAAGTCCAGCCTGCCGTCGCCGTTCGCGTCGAGCACGGCGATGTGGGCGGTGGAGTCCCCGCTCACCCACTCGCGCACGACCACGCGGCCGGTGGAGTCCGCCTTCAGGTAGAGGACGCCCTGCGTGGGTTCGTTCGGATCGCTGTTCTGCGGTCCGCGCATGGCGATGAGGAACTCGTCGTCGCCGTCCCCGTCGAAGTCCGCGGCCACGACGTGGTGCCCGACCGCGTCGTACGACTTCTTCGGCCCCTCCTCATCGGATTCGATCGGCTGGGGGAAGACCTTCACCACCCGGCGCTCCCACGGCCGCTCGAACGGGCTCCCCGTCCCCCAGGGGCGGGTGTAGACCGCGACGGTGTTGCCGTGGAAGGGCTCCACCGTGACGATGCAGGAGGCGGCCTGTCCTCCGATCCGCCCGACGGCGACGTTGCCGCTCCCGCCGAACAGGGGGGTCTCCTTGTAGTTCGGCGGCCTGCCGATCTCCTGTGACGCGCGCGGAGGGACCCCGTCGCCGATGTGCCTGCGGATCCAGACGCCGTCCCGCCCCGGCCCGATCCAGTCCAGGCCGCTGTGGGAGGCGACGACGAACGACTGGAGGTCGGGCCGCGGCGTGCCGGGGAAGCGCCCGGCGACGACCGCGTGGATGATCCGGAACTTCAGCCGGTCCAGGCCGGGGGCCGACGCGGGCCTCCACTCCCCGGCGGGGTCCGCCGGGATGTCGTAGAGGACCGGGCTGTAGGGCGTGAGGAACCCCTTCTCCCCCTTCTCGGCCTCCGGCGTCCCCGGCGCGGCCCTGCCCACGACGGGGAACGCCGCCAACTGGAGGCCCTGTGCCGGGTCCCTGGTGAATCCGCCCAGGCGCACCCGGTGGGTCGCCACCAGCGAGGCCACCTCCTTCCGCGTGTACGCCCCGTTCGCGTCCGGCTTGAGCCAGGAGATCTTCCCGTCGTCGTTCCCGCAGCCGAACATGCACTGGCCGTAGTTGTGGCAGACGACGAGGTCCGGGTGGGGGCCGGTGCCGAGGCGGGCGTGGTCCAGCGCCACCGGCTTGTTCAGTCCCCCGGTGCCGAAGTCGAAGACGTCGCTCCGGGTCCAGGAGCCGTTGGAGTGCCCGTACCTCTCCACCTTCTGCCTCGTCAGCCCGGAGGTCACCAGCCCCGCCCCGGTCCGGTGGACCCAGTAGCCGTCCCCGGTGTCGGAGGCGATGGTCTCCGGGGTGAAGGCGGGCCGCGCGTGGGCCGTCATCACGATCCCCCCTTCGGGGAGGGCTTCGCGCCCCCGAGCAGGCTGTTGACGGTCCGGTAGGCGTCGACCGCGTAGTCCTTGGGCGTCTTCCCGTGGTGGAAGTCCGCGAAGGTGGGCTGCTCGGCCTCCACCACGAGCCACTTGCGCCACTTCTTCTGCGGGTCCGGCGCCTGGCCGGTCTTCTTCCAGCGGTCCTCGCGCGCGTAGTCGACGTCGTCCAGGGCCTTCAGCACCTTGTCGAAGGGCACCGTCCACTTCCCGTCGGAGCCGGGGACGGTGAAGATCCCGGCCTTCACCCCGTCCTTGAAGGAGGTCTTCGCCAGGTCCAGACCCGCGAACCTGTCCGGCCTCAGGTCCTTCAGGTGGATGTGCTTGATCCGCTCACCGTGCCGGTGCACGGCGGCCACGGGGTCGCCGCCCGCCCAGGTGAGGTGGCCGGTGTCCAGGAGCAGGTGGACGTACGCGGCGTCGGTGCCCGCCATCAGGCGGTCCATCTCGGGCTGGGTCTGCACGCCGGTCCCCATGTGGGGGTGGTAGCACAGGCGGAACCCGTCGGCGGCGGCCCGCCTCCCCAGCTCGTTGAGGCCCTCCACGAGGGCGTTCCACTGCTGGTCGGAGAACCGGTTTCGCTGTTTGAGGGGCACGTGCGGCCGCAGGTGCACGGCGTTGCCGAACTCGGCGGCCCCGATGTTCTGCACCCCGCGGGCCGACCACTGCCCCTTGTTCGCCTCGTAGAAGTCCAGCGTGCGCCGGTGGCCTCCGGCCGTGGTGAACCAGGTGCTGATCCAGGGCTCCGTGACGTGGAACTCCCGGCCGCTCGGCAGCCCGGCCGCCGTCAGGAACGCCTTCCAGTCGGCGGCGTCCTTCGGGAAGTCCCGGTCGTCGCTGCACCCGGTGAACCCGGTCGCGATGATCTCCTTCAGGCACTCCTGGGCCGTGTAGTACTGCGTTCCGTTCGCGTCCGCGGTCAGGTCCGGGAAGTCGGCGTTGCGCCATCCGGTGGGCGTGATCCCGATCCGCACACCCGTGAGGATGCTCCTGTCCGTGTTGCTCTCTGCCATGACGCCCCCTTCAGCTCTGCGTGCCGGCGTTGAGGACGCTGAGCACGTCCTGGACGGCCACGTGCGCCATGGCCATGCTCGTGTGCGTGGGGTTGCCCGCGTTGCCGAACGGGTGCAGGCCGTTGCCGCCCAGCCAGAGGTTCGAGGTCCCGCACACCCTCGACCGGGGCGTGACCACGTGGTCGCGCTCCTCCGTCACGTGGGCCCTGCCGTCGTTGGCGGGGTCGCTGCCCATTCGCGTGGTCCCCGCCACGTGCAGCGGCAGCCCCGGAACCAGGAACTGGGGCTCCGACCCGGGCATGAAACCGCCCAGGTGGGAGGCGACCTTGATCATGTCGGCCATCATCATCCCGGCCGTGTGCCGCTCCTCCTCCGTGAGCTGGAAGTGGAAGGTGGGCTGGGGCATGTCGAAGGAGTCGACGTTGCGGAACTTCAGCACGCCGTTCTCGCGGTAGCGCTCGCTGAACTCCACCCGGTTGGCCGCCCGGGGCCGGGACAGGCCGAACCAGCGCAGGTCGACGATGAGCCGGGTGTCGATGTTGGGCGGGACCGCCCCGTAGCTGAACGCGTCGCGGTGGATCTGGCAGTGCCAGGGGCGCGCGGTCGAGGCCGGGATGTACAGGTTCGGCTCCGGCTCGTCCTTGGGGAACGGGATGGGGTCGGCCGGGGCCTTGCGGAAGTTCTTCTGGTTCTCCTTGAGGACCTTGCGCTGGGCGGCGCGGTAGGCCGCGACCCGGGCCTTCGCCTGCTGCGCGAGCGGCCTGTCCTTGTCCCCGGTGACCTCGTCCAGGTGCCTTTCCAGGCCGTCCAGGTGCTCCTGCCGGAGCACCACCTGGCAGAAGGCCATGGGCTGCTCGGTCATGTACTTGCCGATGGGCAGGTTGAGCTTCTCGTCGAGTTCGGAGGCGTACAGCAGCTGGGCGGTGAGGACCGGGCCGCAGGCGATCACGTAGGCCCCGGCCTCGACCTCGGCGGTCTTGCCGAGATCACGCAGGTTGCGCAGGTGGACGCGCTTGACCTTCGCCGGCGCGGAGTCCGAGCCCCCCTCCAGTTCGATCCGGGTGGCCTGCCACTCGGCCCGGAGCGTGAACTCGGCCTCGCCGTTCCCCTTCTTCCACGCGGGGTCGGCGAGCCCTCCCAGCACGGTGTCGGCCGCGCTCCAGGTGACGAACTCCCGGTGGCCGTGTTCGTTCTCGTCCGTGCGCCGCTGCACCGCGAGGGGCAGCTCCGAGACCTGGAAGCCGGCGTCCTGGTTGAGGACCTTCTTCACCAGCTGGTGCCGGGCCGAGTGCCGGTAGGCCTCGGTGGTGCGCTTGAGCACCTCGGCCGAGTGCGCGTAACCGCCGTTGAGGTCCTGGTCGCCGAGCGGGTAACCGATCTCGTTGCCGTTCTCGTCCACCCAGGTGCGTTCCAGGGCCTTGTCGAACTCGGGCATCGCACAGGTCCAGTGGGTGGCCATCCCGCCGACCGCGTAGGTGGCGGCGTAGGCGCCGAGGTTGTCCTCCTCCCTCTGGTACGGGTTCTGGTTGTTGAGCACGAAACCCGCGTACTCCTCCGTGTCGTAGCGGTAGGAGGAGGGGTCCAGGGTCGTCGGGATGTCGCTTCGGGTGGACACCGACAGGGGGTGGAGGTGTCCCTTGATGACGTTGACGAACTCGTCGATGTTGCGCTGGTAGAGGAAGGAGTTCTTCTGGTGCTCCCCGTAGCGTCCGGCCGTCTGGGGACCGGCGTCCACCATCAGCACGTTCTTGCCCTGGGCGTGCAGGTCGCGGGCGAACAGTGCCCCGATGGGGCCCGTGCCCACGACGAGGACGTTCGGAGTGAGTTTCTCCGCCACTGTGTTCTCCTCTTGGTGCTCCGTCGTC
The DNA here is from genome assembly GCF_019598965.1 of Nocardiopsis sp. MT53. Lineage (NCBI taxonomy): Bacteria > Bacillati > Actinomycetota > Actinomycetes > Streptosporangiales > Nocardiopsidaceae > Nocardiopsis > Nocardiopsis sp. MT53. Next base: position 4,054,348 of record NZ_CP080599.1, read on the forward strand.
ATTTTCCGGCGCGCCGGTAGTACCTGTAGGCCTTGCTGACGGTGTCGCCGAGGACCAGGCCGGCGTTGTCCCCGCGCCTGAGGTGGGCGTCCATGCTCACCGTGGCCGCGGCCCCCTCACCGGCGGCCTGCGCGATCCGCTGGACCGACGCGGCGCGCACGTCGTCGGCCGCGAACAGGCCCTCCTCGGTGGTCTGGAAGGCCAGGACCTTCGGTTTCTGGTTCTCGGTGTCGGGGTCCTCCTCACCGTTCGGCTTGTACTTGCGGGGATAGGGCCAGGGGATCTGTTCCGTGAGGACGAAGCCGTTCCCGTCCCGGGCCACACGGGCCGCGTTCGGGTTCCGGCCATCGGGCGGGCGGAGCCATTCGGTGGCGGGCACACCGCCGATGAGCGCGAAGACGAAGTCCGCCGGGATCGCCTTTGTCGGAGTGGCCGACCGTGTGGGGCGGATGACCACGTGGGAGAAGGGCCGGATTTCCCCGGCGACGAATTCCCGAACGGTCCATTCCTTGTACAGGGTGACCTTTTTCTCCGTGGCGAGCGCTTCCACCTCCTCCCGGAGGGGGCCGCCCATGCTCAGGTCCGACCGGACGACCAGGATCACGTCGGCGACCGCGCTGAAGAGGACGGCCGCGCGCTCCGCGGTGTCGCCCCCGCCGACGATGACGACCTTCTTCCGGGCGCCGCCGGGGCCGGGCCGGAGGAGGTCGGCGTCCCCGGGGAGCGCGTCGTAGTACAGGCCCCGGTCGACGTACTTCTCCTCGTCCTGAGCGCCGATACGGCGCGGCCTGCGCCCGCAGGCCGGCAGCACCATGCCCGCCGAGTAGGTGCCGGTGGCGCCGTCCTGGTCGCGCCAATGGACCCGGTACCTCTTGAGCCGGACGTTTCCCTGCCCGAGGTCCACCGTGAGGATCTCGCGCTCGAGCGCGGTGGCGGTGACCGTGGGCATCCAGTAGGTGTACCGGGACCGCACGACCTGGGACAGGGCGCGCCGGATCAGGCTCGGGGCGGAGATGCCGCCGGGGAAGCCCAGGTAGTTCTCGATGCGGTTGATGCCGGTCCCGGCCTGGCCGCCGGGCGCGTCGTCCTCCAGGACGAGGGTGCTGAACCCCATGGCCGCGGAGCTCACCGCCCCCGCGAGCCCCGCCGGGCCGCCGCCCGTGACGACCAGGTCGAACCGCTGGCCCTCCCCGCCCCTCTGGAAGAGCCCCAGCTCCTTCGCCAGCGTGGTGAGCGAGGGGTCGGCGTGCACCGTGTGGTGTCCGGACCCCCATTCGATGAGGACCCGGATCTCGTCCGTCGGGGTGCCGCTCGGGAATGCGAGGTGGTTGATCCGGTTGAGCGCCAGGAACCGCTTGGTGCGGTGCGCGCGGGGACTGAGCCGGTCCCCGAAGACCACGACCAGGGGGTACTCCGGCACGGGTTCGGGCAGGAGCCTGCGCGTGAGGCGGAGGGCGAGGTCCTCCGTCTCGGAGGGGCGGTGGAGCAGGGCCACGGGCTCGTCCCGGAGCGCGGCGAGGTACTCCGGTGTCACGTCCCCGATGCCGTCCGGTGCCGGGGGCCGTGCGGTGAGCAGGAGGGTCTCGGCCACGCCGGCCTCGTCCGGGGCGTCGCCGAGGGCGCTCAGCGCGGTCCGCCCGGTCTCGCCGGCCACCGCGTCCTCATCGGCGACGACGACCACCTGTGGCGGTTCAGCGGAGGCTTCGGAGGGCAGGGCGCGGAGCGCTTCGCGCGCCCGGTCCAGGTCAGGGGTCGTGATGAGGCGGGCGTCGTTCCCGAGCCGGTCGTCGAGCGTTTCCCGGAGTGCTCCCAGGCGCTGCCGGTCGGGGTCGGAGAGGACGACCACGAGTTTCTCTTCGGACAACGGTCACACCGTCCATGCTGCGGAGAGGGCGGTTCCACGGGAATGGGACGCGGGATTTGCCGGTGGGCCCGGGCGCCGGGCATTTGATGAAACCGTAACAGCGAAAAAGCGGAAAGTGTCGCCGAAGAAAAAAATATCTCGCTTTTCGGGTGGGCCAAAAAAAGGAGTGGAGATTCTTCTTCTAAAACAGCGGAATCCTCAGTCGCAGAGAAGCCCTAATGTGAACCCAAAGGGAGAATTAGGCATAAGGTGCAAAGGGTTTCGTTGCCAGATGGTCCGGTGGGGGCGGGGGTGGGGGATCGACCTCTGGGAAGAGAGATCGGCCTGACATGGCAGGGCAAAGAGGGGCATTCGACGCGGGTCGCCGCGTGCGGGGGCCGGGGGAGGGTGCGGGGCCTCCCGCGCGCCGGCCTGCCGGGACGCGAACGAAGAACGTGCGTCTTACGTGCTCTCCGAAAACAGGGGACCTGTCCGCCGGCACCCGTGATGCGTACGGGCGCCGTGCCCTGGACGGCCGTTTCCGAGCGTTCGCGGGCCCCGGGAACCCGGGGCGGCCGGCCCGGTCACGGCCCCCACATGACGAACGGGCCGGAGGTGTCCTCCGGCCCGCTGCGTACTGGTGGGCGATACAGGATTCGAACCTGTGACCTCTACCGTGTCAAGGTAGCGCTCTAACCAACTGAGCTAACCGCCCGCGTGAAGCGATGTGAGGTGGAGACGGGATTCGAACCCGTGTAGACGGCTTTGCAGGCCGCTGCCTCGCCTCTCGGCCACTCCACCGAGTTCCACGCGGCCACCGGGGTGGCCGCGCGTCTCCTCCGAGCGGACGACGGGATTCGAACCCGCGACCCTCACCTTGGCAAGGTGATGCTCTACCAGCTGAGCCACGTCCGCTTGTCGACCGGCCCGGCCTCGTTCCCTCGGTCGTTGCCCTGTCGCTGGTTAGAACTTTAGCGGAAAGTCGTCAGACGGCAAATCGGGTTTGCGCGGGCCCCGGCCCACACGCTGGGAGGAGGTGGAAACGCCGCCGTCACAGCCCCGGGTGGACAATGGTGGCCAGGCCGCTGACGACGGGAGGGCGACGCCATGGGCGGGTGCGGATCGGACCGCGGGGGGCCGCTGGACTGGCCGGCGGCCCGGGACCGCGCGCGCGGTGCGGGGGAGCGGGCGGCCGCCGCGGTGCGCGAGGTGCCGCTGGCGCAGGCGCTGGGCGCGGTGCTGGGCGCGGACGTGCGCGCGCTGACCGGGGTCCCGGCGTTCGACGCCTCCGCCATGGACGGCTTCGCGGTGGCCGGTCCCGGCCCCTGGAAGCTGGTGGGGGCGGGCCTGGCGGGCGCCCCGGTGGCCGCCGCGGGCCTGGCGCCCGGCGAGGCGGTGGAGATCGCCACCGGCGCGCGGGTGCCCAAGGGGACCGAGGCGGTCCTGCCCTACGAACTGGCCGAACGCTCCGGCGGCCGCGTCTCGGGCCCGGTGCGGGCGGGGCGGCACGTGCGCTGGACGGGGGAGGAGACCGCCCCGGGCGAGACGGTCCTCACCCGGGGACGTGCCGTGGGCCCGGCGGTCCTGGGCCTGGCGGCCTCCCTGGGCCACGAGACCCTGCCGGTGCTGGCACCCCGGGTCGGGGTGCTGGTCACCGGTGCCGAGGTCACCACGTCGGGCCTGTCCGGCGAGGGCCTCGTGCGCGACGCCATCGGCCCGATGCTGCCCGGCCTGGTGGCGTGGGCGGGCGGCCGGGTGGCGCGGACGGTCCACCTGGACGACGACCGAGGCGCGCTGGCGGAGGCGATCGCCGCCGCCGACACCGACGTGCTCGTGGTGTGCGGCTCCTCCTCCAAGGGCCCCGCCGACCACCTGCGCTCCGTGCTGGCCGACCTGGGCGCGGAGGTCCTGGTGGACGGGGTGGCCTGCCGCCCCGGGCACCCGCAGCTGCTGGCGCGCCGGGAGGGCACAACGGTCGTCGGCCTGCCCGGCAACCCCGGGGCCGCCCTGGTGGCGGCCCTCACCCTGGTCGTTCCGCTGCTGTGCGCGATGGCCGGGCGCCCCGACCCCGCGGCCGACCCGGATCCGGTGCCGCTGGACGGGGATGTGGACGCCCATCCCCGTGACACCCGGCTGGTCGCCGTCCGCCTGGAGCGCGGCCGGGCCGTCCCGGTCGGCCACGACCGTCCGGCCAGCCTGCGCGGCGCGGCCCTGGCCGACGCCTACGCCGTGGTGCCGCCCGGTTGGAGCGGCGGTGCGGTCGAGCTGCTGCACCTGCCCTGAACAGGCGGGAGGCCCCGCAGGGCATCCCTGCGGGGCCTCCCGGGCCGGGGTCAGGACCGGTCGGCCGGCTCCTGCCCGTGCTGCTCGGCGAGCACCGGCGGCTCGGGCTGCTCGACCGCCGGGTTGCCCAGGCCGCGCAGCAGCAGCCATGCCTGGACCGCCGCCACCACCACGATCGCCACGGCGATCGCGCTGGTCATGTGCATGCCGCTGGTGAACGCGGTGCGCGCGGCCTCCATCAGCGCCGCCCCGGAGGCCCCGCCCAGGTCGGCGGCGGCGTTCGCGGCGCCGCCCAGGGTTTCGCGGGCGGAGTCCACCGCGTCGGCGGGCACGCCCTCGGGGCCGGTCAGGTGCGAGCGGTAGAACGCGGTCAGCGCACTGCCCAGCACGGCGACGCCCAGGGCCGCGCCCAGCTCGTAGGCGGTCTCGGAGATGGCCGAGGCCGCACCGGCGCGCTCGGGCGGGGCCGCCGACATGATGGCGCCGTTGGTGAGCGTCTCGGCGAACCCGGCGCCGGTCGCGATCAGCGCGAACCCGGTGGTCACGGCCGTCACGCCGAGCGTGACGTCGTTCACCGGCGCGATGACCAGCACCGCGAACCCGGCGGCGGTCACCAGCAGGGCCCCGCCGATCACGGTGGCCAGGCTCAGCCGGCGCGACAGCCGCACCGCCACGAGGCCGGCCAGGACCGACAGCGTCAGACCCGGGATCAGGACGATCCCGGCCCGCATCGGCGAGATGTCCAGCACCAGCTGGAGGTACTGGGTCAGGAAGAACAGGGACGACACCAGCGAGAAGACGATCATCAGGTTGGTGACCACCGCCACGCTGAACACGTGGTCGCGGAACAGGTCCACATCGATGAGCGGGTCGTCCAGCTTCTTCTGCCTGCGCACGAAGGCGTAGCCCAGGATCAGGCCGATCGCCAGCGAGGCGACGGGGACCACGGACAGGCCCTCGGTGGCGAGCTTCTTGACGCCGTACACGGCGGGCAGCATCGCGGCCAGGGACAGGGCCACGCTGACCGGGTCGAGGCGGCCCGCGTCGGGGTTGCTCGACTCGCGCACCAGCAGCGGCACCAGGACCAGGATCAGGGCCATCACCGGCAGGTTGATGAGGAACACCGAGCCCCAGAAGAAGTGCTCCAGCAGCCAGCCGCCCAGGATCGGGCCCAGCGCGGCGCCGCCGGAGAAGCCGGAGGCCCACAGGGCGATGGCCAGCAGCCGCTGGCGCGCGTCCAGGAAGATGTTGCGCAGCAGGGACAGGGTCGAGGGCATGAGCGAGGCGCCGGCGACGCCCAGCAGGGCGCGGGCGGCGATGAGGACCTCGGGCGTCGGTGCGAAGGCTGCCAGCAGCGAGGCGGCGCCGAACGCGGCCGAGCCGATCATCAGCAGCCGGCGGCGGCCGATGCGGTCGCCGAGCGAGCCCATGGTGATCAGCAGCCCGGCCAGGATGAAGCCGTAGACGTCGACGATCCACAGCAGCTGGCCCGCGGTGGGCGACAGCTGTTCGCTCAGTGCGGGTACGGCGAAGCCGAGCACGGTCGAGTCGACCGAGATCAGGATCACGGGCAGGACCAGGACGGCCAGCGCGGTCCACTCGCGGGGACCGGCCAGCGCGGGGCTGCCGTTGCGTGCGCGGTCGTGTCCGTTTCCGGCCTTGGCGGAAGTCATCTCTCCTCGTTACGTGTTCGCTGTTCCCGCGTTCCCGGCAGCGGCCGGGCGCGGCTCCGGCGGGATGGCGGGCTCCGGGCCGGAAGGTGGGGGACGGGAAGCGCTGTCGACCGTGCGGCGCGCGGGGCGCACCTCGGGGATTCTTCAACCGTCCAGACGGTACAGTACCGTCCAGCCGGTACAGTGTCAATCGTGAACACTTCCAACACCCGCGACCGCATCCTCGACGCCCTCCAGGAGATCCTCATCCGGGAGGGCTACTCATCGGTGACGCTCGAGGCGGTGGCCCGCGCCGCCTCGGTCTCCAAGGGCGGTCTGCTGTACCACTTCCCCTCCAAGGCCGCCATGCTCACCGGCCTCATCGAGCGCCTGTCCGTCCTGGCCGAGCAGGAGTTCCGCGAGGCGGTGGAGGGCGAGGAGGGCGTGGTCCGCGTCTTCCTGCGCACCTCGCTGCCGCAGAGCTCGGAGGAGCGCGAGCTCTACTGGGCGATCATCGCCGCGCTGCGCGGCCAGGACGACATGCCCCCCGAGGCCTTCGCGCACGTCCAGGACCTGTTCGACCGCTGGCGCCGCCTGCTCCACGAGGAGCTGGAGGACCCCGTCCTGGCCGAGATCATCCTGCGCGCCGGGGACGGGCTGTACCTGTCGGACATCGTCGGCCTGCCCCCCGCCGACCCCGCGCTGCTCCAGGCCGTGATCGACCGGCTGGCGGCCGAGTCCGACCGGGTCCGCCGCGCACGCTGACCCCTCCGGGCGCCCCCGGCCCCCCGCGCGGGCCCGGCGCACCGCCGTTCCGCCCGTCCGGCCCCCGGCTGTTCGCCGGACGGTGACACGGCGGTGCTGTCCATGTGTCCGGGATCATGATTTACTTCCCAGTAACTTCATTGCCGCCGCCGGGTCCCGGGACCGCCGGGTGCCCGCTCACACCGTGAGGTGACGCGTGCACCACCGCGGAAGTGGGGCGTGCCGGGTCGACGCAGGGGCGCTCCGTTCGCGAGACTGGCCCCACCTCGCCGGAGCGTCCACGGGGTGAGAACACGCAGACGGGAAAGCGGGGAGCGGATGCACAGGCTCACCAACCAGGTCCGACCGTACGCCTGGGGGGCGCGCACGGCCATCCCCCGGCTGCTGGGCCTGGAGCCGGACGGCACCCCGCAGGCGGAGCTGTGGCTGGGCGCCCACCACGGCGCCCCCAGCACCGCGCAGTGCGAGCAGGGCCCGCTCCCGCTGCCCGCGCTCATCGCCGCCGAACCCCACCGGGTCCTGGGCCCGGAGGTCGTCGACCGGTTCGGGGTGCGCCTGCCGTTCCTGCTCAAGGTCCTGGCGGCCGACGAGCCCCTCTCCCTCCAGGTGCACCCGAACGCCGACCGGGCCCGGGCCGGGTTCACCGCCGAGGAGGGCCGGGGCATCCCGGTCGACGCGCCGCACCGCAACTACCGCGACCCCCACCACAAGCCGGAACTGCTGCTGGCCCTGGAGCCCTTCGAGGCCCTGTGCGGCTTCCGGGAGCCGGCCGCCGCCCACCGCGATCTGCTGGACCTGTCCTGCGACCTGGCCGCCCTGCTGCGCGAGGACCTCTCCCAGGAGGACGACCGCGCCGCGCTGCGGGCGGCGCTCACCCGCCTGCTCACCCTGGACGAGGCCGACCGCGAACGGCTCATCGGCGGCTTCGTGGAGGAGTGGGAGCGGGTCCGCCCCCGGTGCGCCCACGCCGGCATCATCGGCGACCTGGCCGCCCGCTACCCGGGCGACCCCGGAGCGGTGGCGTCGCTGCTGCTCAACCGGGTCACCCTGTGGCCGGGCCAGGCCCTCTTCCTGCCCGCGGGCAACCTGCACGCCTACCTCCAGGGCACGGCCGTGGAGGTGATGGCGGGCTCCGACAACGTGCTGCGGGCCGGGCTGACCCGCAAGCACGTGGACCCGGCCGAGCTGCTCGACGTGGTCGACTTCTCGGTCCTGCCCATCCCGTACTCCCTGCCGACCGTCCAGGACGGGCGGCGGCAGTTCCGCCCGGCCGCGCCGGAGTTCGCCCTGCACGAGATCGGCCCGGGCCGGGTCACCGCCCACCTGCCGGGGGAGGGGCCCGCCGTGGTGCTGGCCCTCAACGGCCGGGTCGAGCTGATCCCCGAGGTCGGCCGCCGGATCGAGCTGCGCCGCGGCGAGTCGGTGTTCGTCCAGGCCGACAGCGGGCCGCTCAAGATCGAGGGGCAGGGGCACGTCGTCGCCGCCACGGTCGGCGCGCTGCTGGACTGAGCCCCGGGACCGATACGCTGGCCCTCTCTGTCCACTTGTGTCACAGAAGAGGTAGCACCATGGCTCTGGAGCGCCCGGAGATCGACCCCATCGAAGGCCCGCCCCCGGCGGACCTGCAGATCACCGACATCGTGGTCGGCGAGGGGCAGCAGGCCGGACACGGCAACACCGTCGACGTGCACTACGTGGGCGTGGCCTTCTCCAACGGCGAGGAGTTCGACGCCAGCTGGAACCGCGGCGCCCCGCTGAGCTTCACCCTCGGCAAGGGCCAGGTCATCCCGGGCTGGGACCAGGGCGTCCTGGGCATGCGCGTCGGCGGCCGCCGCAAGCTGGTCATCCCGCCGCACCTGGCCTACGGCGAGCGCGGCGCACGCGGCGCGATCGGTCCGAACGAGACCCTGATCTTCGTCTGCGACCTGGTCGGCGTCCGCTAGGACACGCCTTCGGCGGAGCACGCGTGAAGGGCCCGTGCCTGCGCGGCACGGGCCCCGTCCCCGCGGTCAGCCCAGGGTTGCGCCCACCTTGACGTGGCCCTTGAGCAGGTCGCGGGCGATCGTGCGGCGCTGGATCTCGTCGGTGCCCTCGAAGATGCGCAGCAGGCGCAGGTCGCGGTAGAACCGCTCGATGGGCAGCTCGCGCGTGTACCCCATGCCGCCGTGGATCTGGAGCACGCGGTCGACGATCTCGTTGGCCTTGACGCCGCCGAAGAGCTTGGCGATGGACTGCGCGTGGCGCGAGTCGCGGCCCTCGCCCACCTGCCAGGCGGCGTGCAGCACGAGCAGGCGCAGCGCCTCGATCTCCACCTGGGAGTCGGCGATCATCCACTGGATGGCCTGGCGGTCGGCGATCGGCGCGCCGAAGGTCTCCCGGGTTTTGGAGTAGTCGACGGCCATGGTCAGCAGGCGCTCGCAGCTGCCGACGGCGCGCGCGGGCAGCAGGTAGCGGCCCTTGCCGATCCACTGCATGGCCAGTGCGAAGCCCCTGCCCTCCTCGCCGAGGATGTTCTCGTGCGGGACGCGCACGTCCTGGAAGACCAGCGCGGCCGGGCGGCGCTCGCCCATGGTGTCGATGGGCTCGGCGGTCCAGCCCATGTCGCGGTCCACCAGGAAGCAGGTCACGCCCCCGTTGGCGCCCTTCTCGGGGTCGGTGACCGCGAAGACCATGGCGAAGTCGGCCTCGTAGCCGCCGGTGATGAAGGTCTTCTCGCCGTTGATGACCCACTCGTCGCCCTCGCGGACGGCCCGGGTGCGGATGGCCTTGGCGTCCGATCCCGCGCCCGGCTCGGTGATGGCGAAGCAGGAGCGCTTCTCGCCGGCGATGGTGGGCAGCAGGTAGCGCTCCTTCTGCTCCTCGTTGCAGTGGTAGAGGATGTTGTCGGCCTCGCCGCCGAACTTGAAGGTCAGGAAGGTCCGGCCCAGCTCCATCTCGATGACCGCGGCCGTGACGGGGTCCAGGCCCATGCCGCCGTACTCCACCGGGGTCTCCACGCCCCAGAAGTCGGACTTGCGGGCGAGGTCGCGCAGTCTGGTGCGCTCCTCCCGGTTCAGGCCCGGGGGGTGCCCCTCGCGTTCGCGCCGCAGCACGTCGTTCTCGAGCGGCATCAGCTCCCGCTCGACGAAGGTCCGGACCCAGTCGCGGACGGCGCGCTGCTCTTCGCTCAACGAGAAATCGATCACGGCCTGCTCCCAATTAACCTAACAGTGTTCGGTTATGTGAGGGTACGACGATCCCCGCCGCCGGTGCAAGAGGGGGCCCGCCCTTCCGCGAACGGCCCGGCCGGCCCGATGGCGTGCGATGATCGGGCCGGACACCGGTAGGGGCCGGTGCCGGCAGACCGCAGAGGGGACCTACGCCCGTGGCCCGACCCAAGACACCGATCCTGAGCCGTGAGGCCATCCGCCGCGCCGCGCTCGCGCTCATCGACCGGGACGGGCTGGACGGGCTGTCCATGCGCAAGCTCGCCGAGGAGCTCGACGTGCGGGCCGCCTCCCTGTACAGCCACTACCGCACCAAGGAGGAGCTGCTCACCGCGATCGCGGAGGAGGTCACCCGGGACATCGAGGTCTCCGCGTTCGAGAGCGGCGACTGGCGCCGGGGCCTCACCGCGTGGGCGCGCTCCTACCGCGGCGCCCTGGTCGCCCACCCCAACCTGCTGCCGGTGATCGCCGCGGGCCCCGGCCGCCGGGAGGAGGCGCTGCGCCGCGCCGACGCCATCCACGGCGGCCTGGTGGGCGCGGGCTGGCCGCCCCGGTACGCCACCATGATCGGCGCCTCCACCCGGTACCTGGTCCTGGGGTCGGCCACCGGCTCCTTCGCCCGCGGCTTCGACGACGACGTGCGCGTCTACCGCGACCGCTACCCCAACCTGTCCCAGGCCCACCGGCTGGCCGAGCACGCCGCCGAGATCGACGAGGACAGCTTCGACCTGGCCCTGTCGTCGTTCCTGGACGGCCTCGACACCCTCTACGAGAAGGTCCGCACCGAGCCCGGGCGCTGAGCCGGGGCGCCGTCCGCGCCCCGGCCCGGCGCCGCGTTCACGACCCCTGCGGCCGGGTCTCCCCGTTGCCGGAGATCGCCGTCCGCTCCAGCCGGTCCAGCAGGGACCCCCGCTCCGGCACCGACCGGAGCGCGACCTCCCTGCCGTAGCGGATGCGGGTGAACGTCTCCGGCAGACGGGCCGCCAGCCGCCGGTGCGCGACCCGCCCCAGCCACCAGGCCCCGAGCAGGCCGTTGGCGGCCCCCACCGGCAGCGCCGCCCACGGCGTCCCGGCCAGGCCCAGGAACACCGCCGCCAGCACCGCCGGGGCGGTCAGCACCGGCAGCGCCGCCAGGGACAGCCACACCTGGACCTGGTTGTCGCCGCTGTCGTTGGCGTCCACCCGCAGCTGCGGGTCCACACCGGGGGACAGGGCCACCACCGAGAACAGCAGGGACAGGCCCGACCCCACCCCGAACACCGCCGCCAGCCCGGTGAGCACGTAGGGCCAGGTCCAGTGCTCGCCGGTCGACACGATGAACAGCGCGCTCAGCACCAGCGCACCCGGAGCGCTCAGCAGCAGGACGGCGATCTGCCGGCCGCGCACGTCCGCCCTGGCGGTGTCCCGTCCCTGCCCCACGACCGCCTGCCACAGCGCCGTCCCGTCGTGCCCGTACATGTTCGCCGTGGCCAGCACCATGATGAACGCGCAGATCACCCCGGAGAACGGTGCGAAGAACGCGAACACCTCGCTCCACCAGCTCAGGAGCCCGATGAACAGGCCCGCCCACAGCGCGGCGCGCACCTCCAGGCCCCGCCACGGGTCGCGCCACCACTGGCGCACCTCCTTGCCGACCACCGCGCCCAGCGGCGTGTCCGGCAGCAGGCCGCGGGCCGGGCGGGACAGCGGCCGGGCGCCCAGGGGGCGCCCCCGGCGCCGCACCCCGCGCGCCGCGACCCGGGGGGCCAGCAGCACCGCGGTGACCGAGGCCAGGACCAGCGCGGTCAGGGCCGTGGCCGCCAGCCACCCCAGGGCCGCGCCCCAGTTGCCCGCCCCCGCCGCGTCCACCGCGTGCACCGGCCAGGAGGCGGGCAGCGCGGCCAGGACCGCGCCCGCCGTCCCCTCGCCCAGGCCTTGCTCGCGCAGCTCCAGGGTCGCCGCCAGCGCCGGCTGCACGGCCATCCACCCGAAGAAGAGCAGGGCCAGGATCAGCCCCCACTGCACCGAGGCGATCTCGACGCCGAGCCGCGAGTGCATCGCCGCGCCCAGGGCCCGGAACACCAGGCGCGACAGGGCGATCAGCGAGATCCACAGCAGCAGCGCCGCGGGCACCGCGACCAGGGCCGCGCCCGCCGACAGCGTCGCGCCGTGCCACACCAGGGCCGCGGCCGCGACCAGGGTCAGCGCGGGGCCGATGTCCACGAAGGCCGTGACCAGCAGCAGCGCGCCGGTGCGGCGGCGGTCCATCGGCAGCAGCGCGAAGTACTGCGACCGCAGCGTCCCCGCACCGTTGGCGACCGTGGGGCCCAGCGCCCAGCCCGCCGCCCAGACGGCGAAGACCAGGGCGAACAGGTCCGACCGGATCCCAGGGGCCGGGACGGCGAGGGCGAAGTACCAGGTCGCGGCGGTGCCCAGCAGGGCGAGGACCAGGCCCAGGACGCGCATGCCCGTGAAGGAGCGGCGCATCAGCGCCAGCTTCAGGCGGATCAGGACGAGAGCCACGACAGCTCCTCCTCACCGATCCCGCGTGCGCCGACCAGGCGCACGAAGGTGTCCTCCAGAGTGGCGTCCGAGCCGCGCACCCCGTCGAGGGTCCCGTCGGCCAGCATCCGGCCCCGGGCGATGATGGCCACCCGGTCGGCGAGCTGCTCCACCAGGGCCATCACGTGGCTGGAGACGACCACCGTGCCGCCGCCGTCGGTGAAGCGGCGCAGGATCGCGGTGAGCACCCGCGCCGACACCGGGTCGACCGCCTCGTAGGGCTCGTCCAGCACCAGGACGCGGGGGGCGTGCAGCAGGGCCGTGGCCAGGCCGATCTTCTTGCGCATACCGGTGGAGTACTCCGCGACCAGGACCCCCTTGCGGTCGGCCTCGTCCAGCTCCAGCACCCGCAGCAGCTCCTCCGCCCGTTCGCGGACCAGGTCGCGGCCGAGCCCGCGCAGCCCTCCCCAGTAGGTGAGCAGCTCGCCGCCGGTCAGCCGCTCGGGCAGGGACAGGCCGTCGGGGAGCACGCCGAGCAGGCGCTTGGCGGCCACCGGATCGGACCACATGTCCACGCCCAGCACCCGGGCGGTGCCCGCGTCGGGGCGCAGCAGGCCGACGGCCATGGAGATCGAGGTGGTCTTGCCCGCGCCGTTGGGGCCCACCAGCCCCAGCAGGGACCCGCGGGGGACGGACAGGGACACCCCGTCGGCGGCCGTCGTCCCGTTGAAGGCCTTGGTCAGCCCGACCAGTTCGAGGGCGGGCACGTCTTCGGCAGCGGGCCCGGCGCCCGTCGGGCCGGTGTCCTTCGGCACAGCGTCTGTCGGCACAGCGTCGTTCACCATGCCACCGATCGTCCCGCCGCGGGGCGGGGCCGCACATCGGCCGATCGGCCGACATCCGCGCCGACCACCCCGGGCCGCGGGATCGGCCTTTCGGCCGAGGTGCCGCCGCCCGCCCCCGGCCTACCCTGGAAGGGACGTCGGTGACGGGGGGCGTGATGGCGGGCGACGGGACCGGGAGCGGGACCGGGGAGGACGGGAGCGCGGAGCACCGCGGTGTCCGGCCCGGCCGGTGGGGCGTGACCTGGCGGACGGTGGTGGCGGTCGCCGCCGGGCTGGTGTGGGCCGTGCTGTACGCCCTCCTGTACGCGGCGGGGTACAACTCCTATGTGCCCCCGTGGCTGAGGGGCGTGGACGTGGCCCTGGGCGCTGCGGCCTCGGTGGCGCTGCTCGCGCGGCCCCGGCACCCCCTGGGCACGGCGGTGGCCGTCGGGCTGATCTCGGCCGTGTCCTCGGCCTCGGTGGTGGCGCTGGTCATCGCGCTCATCGGGCTCGCCGCGCGCCGTCCCTGGTGGCAGGCGGCCGCGGTCGTGGCGGGCACCCTGCTCGTCGGACTGCCCTGGTTCCTGCTCCTGGTCCCCGGCCACCAGGTCTCCTTCGCGATCGCGGTCACCGTGCTCCTGCTCTCGGGCTGCCTGGGCTGGGGGCTGGCGATCAAGTCCCGGCTCCGGCTGGTCGAGCGGCTGCGCGAGGACGTGCTGCGCGCCCGCGCCGACCGGGACCGCAGGCTGGACGAGGCCCGCGCGGACGAGCGCCGGCGCATCGCCCGCGAGATGCACGACGTCCTCGCCCACCGGATGTCCCTGCTGTCGGTGCACGCGGGGGCCCTGGCCTACCGTGTCCGCCAGAGCGAGCAGGGCCAGGCCCCGCCGCCGACCGCCGAGGAGCTCGGCGCGGCCGTCCAGGTCATCCGCGACAACGCCCACCGGGCGCTGGACGAGCTGGGCGGGGTGCTGGCGGTGCTGCGCGCCGCCGACACCGCCCGGGACGGGGACGGCGGCGGACCGGGGGAGGAGGGCACCGCCCCACCCCAGCCGACCCTCGCCGACCTGGACCGGCTGCTGTGCGAGGCCGCCGACTCCGGGCAGCGCGTGACCGCCCGGGTGGAGCTGCCCGAGGGCGCCGTCCTCGCCGACCGGGTGGGCCGCAGCGCCTACCGGGTGGTGCAGGAGGGGCTGACCAACGCCCGCAAGCACGCCCCGGGGGCCCGGGTGGAGGTGCGGGTCCACGGCGGTCCGGGGCGGGGGCTGGCGGTGTCGGTGCGCAACCCGCTGCCGGTCGGGGTGGCCGTGTCCGAGATCCCCGGGGCGAGCGCCGGGCTCACCGGCCTGGCCGAACGCGTGGGCCTCGACGGCGGCGCCCTGGCCCACGGGCCCGACGGGGGCGCCTTCCGCCTGGACGCGGAGCTGCCCTGGCCCGAGGGCGCTCCGGCCCCGCGACCATCCGGGACGGCGGCCCCGGGGGAGCCCGCCCGCCCACCGGTCCCGGCGGGCTCCGCGGCCCGCGCCCCGGGGGTGCGATAGTGGGGGGCGTGGACACACCCGTGCGCGTTCTCCTGGTCGACGACGACCCGCTGGTGCTGACCGGGCTGCGGATCATGCTCTCCGGGGCGCCCGGCCTGGCCGTGGTCGGGGAGGCCGCCGACGGGGAGCAGGTGGTCGCCGCGGTGGCCGAGCACCGGCCCCACGTGGTGCTCATGGACGTGCGCATGCCGGGCATGGACGGGATCGCCGCCACCCGGGCGCTGCGCACCGGCGGCGCCGACGACCCCCAGGTCATCGTGCTGACCACCTTCGACGCCGACGACACCGTCGCCCGGGCGCTGCGCGCCGGGGCCGCCGGGTACCTGCTCAAGCACACCGAGCCGGAGAGGATCGTCGAGGCGGTGCACCGGGCCGCCTCCGGTGAGCCGGTGCTCTCGCCCGCCGTCGCCCGCGCCCTCATGGACCGGGTCGCGGCCGGCACCGGGCCCGGTACCGGAACCCGGGACGGCGGCGCCGGCCCGGGCGATGCCGCCGGGGGCGGATCGGCCGGGCCGGGCCCCGGGGGCGGACGGGACGCCGAGCGCCGCCGCGCCGCCCGGGAGCGGCTGGCCCTGCTCACCGTCCGCGAGCGCGAGGTGGCCGACGCGGTCGCCGCCGGGCTGTCCAACACCGAGATCGCCCGAGCCCTGCACATGTCGCTGGGCACGGTGAAGGCGCACATCTCCAGCGCGCTCACCAAACTCGACCTGGCCGGGCGGGTGCCGCTGGCGCTGCTCGCCCACGACGCCCGCGACCCCGACCTGCCCTGACCCCGATCCGTCCTGACGGCGGTCCCCTGACCCCGTACCGCCCTGATGGCGCCCCCCGGCGGCGGCCCCGGACCGCGACCTGTCCCGCCCCTGCTCCGCCCTGGTGGCGGCCCGTTCCGGCAGCGGCCCTCCCTGGCCGCGGCCCGTTCCGGTGGAGGCCGGGGGCGGCCCCTCAGAGGTGGGCGGACCGCCTTCGGAAAGCCGCGGTCTGGCCCACGACGAGGCCGGCGTTGGCCACCGCGTAAGCGGTCCAGACCCCGGCGAGCCCGCCCAGCGCGGCGGCGGGCGCCGCCGCCAGGCACAGCAGCCCGTAGCAGACCGCGAACGTGTACATCGAGTACCGCGCCTGCTTGAGCCCCAGCAGCCCCATCCCCGGCAGCGACTGCACGGCGTCGGCCGCCACCGCCGCCGCCAGCACCGGCAGCAGCGCGACGACCGCCTCCCGCACCTCCGGGTCGGGCGTGAACACCCCCACCACGGACCCGCCCGACGCCCACAGCAGCACCAGGCCGACCGCCACCGCGGGCACCGCCACCAGGTACCCGGCGGTGACGGGACGGCGCACCCCCGCCACCGACCCCCGCTTGGCGGCCCGGACCGTGAACGGGATGCCGGACTGGCCCACCGCGACCGCCGGGAGGAACAGCAGGTTGGCGATGACAACCAGCACCTGGTGCGCGGCCGCCTGCTCCGTGCCGATGCGGGCCACCACCAGGCCCAGCAGGCTCAGCGCCCCGAACTTGATGAGCAGCGTGGCCCCGGTGGGCAGCCCGACCCGGGCGATCCTCACGACACCCGCCCACTCGGGCGCGCCCGTCCCCACCCGGTGTCCGCGCAGCACGGTCCGGCGGCGCGAGACGTACAGGAACAGCGCCGCCATGAGGCAGCCGTCCGCGAACAGCGCCAGCGCCGCCCCGGTCAGCCCCAGCCCGGGGACGGGTCCCGCGCCCAGCACGAGCAGCGGGGTGACGGTCACCGCCACACCGGTGTTGACCAGGCTCAGCAGCATCACCGACCGGTTCCGCCCCAGGCCGATGAGCAGCACCGTCACCGATGCCTTGAGCGCGGAGGCCACCAGGGCCAGACCCGCCAGCACCGCGGGCAGCACGCCCAGCGCCGCCAGGGTCGGCCCGGCCACCCCGATCGCCCGTGCCCACAGCGGGGCCAGGGCCAGGACGGCCCCGCCCGCCCCGCCCATGAGCAGGGCCAGCCAGGTGGAGTCGCCCACCACGGGCGCCAGCGCGGCCGGGTCGTCCCCGTTCTCGGCGATGAACGGCATCGACCCGCGCAGCGCCCCCTGCACCACCATGAGCAGCGGGTTGAACACCGTGATGAGCAGCGCGTAGGCGGCCAGGTCGGCGGTGGCGGTGTTGCCGATCACGCCGACCGTGACCATGCTCCCGGCGGTCCCGGCGAGCATCGAGCAGTACAGGGGGAACGCCTTGCCCCCCAACCGCAGCGCGGTCCGTCCCAGCGGTGCGGGGGAGTCGGCCTGTTCGGACGCGGTCGGGGGTTCCGTGGTCACGGCGGGGGCCTCCCGGGGTGGTTCCCGATGGGTCCCGGAAAACGTAGCACCCTTTTTCTGGAGGCTCCGGAAGAATGTGTCGATAAAAGTCCTCTCCATCACGGCGGCGATTCTTCTGAAAAAGGCCTCCCGCCGTTCGGTGCCGAACGGCGTCCGCAGCCCCGCCGACGCGCGGCCCGCGGTGCCGGAAAGGGCGGCCCCGACCCCGGGAAGAGCCGCGTCGTCGAGTACGTTGCCGGTAGTGCGGGCCATGCGGGCCCGCCCCGACCGAGGAGGAGCCCCGTGTCCCAGAACCGCATCGTGTGGTCCAAGCAGGTCCCGGAGATCTATTCCAAACTCGACGAGGTCGACGCCCTCGTCGCCGAGCACCTCGACATCACCCTGCTCGAATTGGTGAAACTGCGCTCCTCGGTCCTCAACGGCTGCTCGTTCTGCGTCGACCTGCACACCCGCCGGGCGCTCAAGGAGGGCGAGTCGCAGCAGCGCCTCTTCCTGGTGTCGGCCTGGTACGAGGCGGGGGAGAACTTCACCCCGGCCGAGCGCGCGGCGCTGGCCCTCACCGACGAGATGACCCGCCTGGGCGACCGCGGGGTCTCGGACGAGGTCTACGCGGAGGCGGCCGAGCACTTCGACGACAAGCAGCTGGCCGCCCTGGAGGTCGCGATCTCGATGATCAACCTCTACAACCGGCTGGCGGTCACCTCGCAGCTGCACCCGCGACCCCGCAGGGGCTGAGTGCCGTTCGGGGTCTGTCCGGGGAGGGGGCCCGGTGTTACGCTCGCCTGTGCTCTAGATCACATCTGAGTGCAGTGACGACCGTCAGGAGCCCTTCGTGCCCCCAGCCGTCTCCCCTGACCACACCCTCGCGCACCTCCTCGAACACAACGCCGCCGTCCACCCCGACCTGCCTGCCCTGTCCTGGCGCTCCGGTGCCGACTGGGAGACCCTCACCTGGTCCGAGGTGAACGCGGCCGTCGCCCGCCTCGCCCAGGGCTACGCCTCGCTCGGCGTGGCCCCGGGCGACCGCGCCCTGCTGATGATGGGCGACCGGCCCGAGCACTGGCTCTCCGACCTGGCGCTGGTGCACATCGGCGCGGTCCCCACCACCGTCTACGGCACCGCCGCACCCGAGCAGATCGCCTACATCGCCCGGCACAGCGGGGCCCGCCTCGCGGTCGTGGAGGACGCCGCCGTCGCGGCCGCCTGGGAACCCCTGGCCACCGACCCGGGCACGGCGCTGGAGTCCCTGGTCGTGGTCTCGGGGGCCGACCCCGGCCGCGGCCACCTCGACTACGCCGCCCTGGCCGCCACCCCCGAGGGCGACGCGTTCGGGCGCCGCCACGACCTCAAGCCCGATGACCTGCTCACGGTCGTCTACACCTCCGGGACCACCGGCGACCCCAAGGGCGTGGCGGTCACCCACCGGCGGATGCTCGCCAACCTGGCCGCCCTGGACTCCCTCATCGACCTGCCCGAGCACGCCGCCCACATCTGCTACCTGCCGCTGGCCCACATCGCCGAGCGCGTCCTGGGCCTGTACCTGCCGCTGCTGCGCGCCTCCCACGTGTGGATGTGCGACGACCCGGCCCGGCTGGTGGAGGTGCTGCGGCACGTGCGCCCGCCCCAGTTCTTCGGGGTGCCCCGGGTGTGGGAGAAGCTGGCCTCGGCGCTGCGGGCGGGCATCGCGGGGCTGCCCGAGGAGCAGCGCGCGGGGATCGAGGCCGCCATGGCGGTGGCCACCGAGCACACCGCCTGTCTGGAGCGCGGCGAGCCGGTCCCGCCGGACCTGGCCGAACGGTTCGCGGCGGTCCGCGGCCTCGCGCTGACCCCGCTCCTGGAGAAGGTCGGGCTGGACCGCGTGGTGTGGGCCTCCAGCGCCTCCGCCCCGATGCCCCAGGAGGTCGTCCGCTTCTGGGCGGGCCTGGGCGTGCCGGTCATGGACGCCTGGGGCCTGACCGAATCCCTGGGCGTGGCCACCGTCAACACCCCGACGGCCGGGTTCCGGCTGGGCTCGGTGGGGCGCCCGCTCGCCACGGTGGAGGTCCGGGTCGCCGACGACGGCGAGGTCCTGCTGCGCGGCGAGACGGTGTTCGACGGGTACGTGGACGCCGGGGGCGCGGTGCGGCCGGCCACCGACGCCGACGGCTGGTTCGCCACCGGCGACGTCGGGCGCCTGGACGGGGACGGCCACCTGTGGATCATCGACCGCAAGAAGGAGATCATCGTGACCAGCGGGGGCAAGAACGTCTCGCCCGCCCTGGTGGAGAACACCCTCAAGGAGCACCCGCTGGTCGGCCAGGTCTACGCCCACGGGGACGGCCGGCCCTACCTGGTGGCCCTGGTGGTGCCCGACCGCGAGGTCGCCCCGGTGTGGGCGGCGGCCCGGGGCATCGACACCGGCGGGGACTGGGACGCGCTGGTCGCCCATCCGGAGGTGAACGCCGAGCTGGAGCGCGCCGTCGCCGCGGCCAACGCCCGGCTGAGCCGGGCCGAGCAGGTCAAGCGCCACCGCGTGCTGGCGGGGGAGTGGGGCCCGGACACCGGTGAGCTCACCCCCTCCCTCAAGCTCCGGCGGCGCGTCATCCGGGACAGGTACGCGGAGGAGCTGGACGCCCTCTACCGGGACTGACGCCGCTCTCCGCCGCGGCCCCGCGCCTGCGGGGCCCGGGCGGAACCGGCGGGAGCAGGCGGGAGGGGCGCCCCGTCCGGGGCGCCCCTCCTGTCCGTGTTCCGCTGGGCCTGCCTGTTCTCGGCCGTCCGGTGCCCGGCCGGTCCGGGCTCAGCCGGCGGGCCGGCCGCGCTCGGTCGGGTGCCCGGCGGTCTGCTCCGGGGCCCGCGCGGGCCGGGGCGCCTCGTGCGCGGCCTGGTAGCCGCTCCGGTAGGCCTCCTGCTCGGCGGCGCTCATCCCGGCCGACGTTCCGGAGCCCTCCCGGGCGGCCCTGCTGGGCCACCCGGCGGTCAGGCCGTAGATCACCAGGATGTCGATGGCGATGGCCACCATCGACCACACCGGCATGGCCATGACGAACGCCAGCTGGGCCAGGGCGTTGAGGCAGGCCAGCACGATGGCGAAGACCCGGGCCCAGGTGCTGCCGGACAGCAGGGACAGCCCCGAGGCCACCAGGACCACGCCCCACAGGCCGAGCAGGACGCCCCAGGCGCCGTAGCCCATGACGAGCATCTGCGTGTCGCCGACCACGTAGAACTCCGGCGTGAACAGGGCGACCAGCCCCTGGATGATGTTGACCGCCCCGATCACGATCATCAGGGTCGCGGCGAAGAACTGCCATCCGTTGGGTGAATCTCCACGCATCTCGTCTCCTCCCCGACCGGGCGCGACGGTCCGGGCCCCGGCCCCTCGGACGTGCACGGAAGACGCGGGACGCGCTCCGCCCCTTCATGATCTGCCGGTCCGGGTCAGCGGAACGCCAGCGGTCGTCCCGCATCCGGCAAAGCCGGACGTGCCCTCGCGTTTCTACGGAATTACGTAATTACGGATTTCCTGGTATGGTCCGGGTGTGGCAGATGAGACGACCGAACGCAGGCTGGCCGACCTGGAGGCCAGGATCGCCGCGCTGGAGGCACGCGGCACGGCCGGGCCCGCGCCGGAGGCCGACGGCGACCCGTTCTTCGCCCTGGACGCCCTGAAGCGGCGCGTCACCGGAGCCGGAGGCGTGGTCTTCGCCGGGGTCGTCGGCTCGGGCCCCGAGGCCGTCGAGTGGCAGCAGGGCCTGCCCGCGGAACGGCTGGCCGCGGAGGACTGGTCCCGCCGCGCCGGGGCGCTGGACGCCCTGGGGCACCCGGTCCGCCTCCAGCTGCTCCAGGCGGTCTGGCAGGGCACCGACACCGTCGCCGCCCTGGCCGAACGCTCCGACTTCGGCACGACCGGCCAGATCTACCACCACGTCAACCTGCTGGCCGCCGCCGGATGGCTCGTCACCGTCCGGCGCGGCCGCTACGCAGTCCCTCCCGAACGCCTCGTCCCGCTCCTGGTGATCCTCACCGCCGCGGGCGGGGCCGTCTGACCCGAGAGAGAGGTGGCCCGTGCACACCCGCACCGCCGTGGCGGCCCTCCTGGCCGCGCTCCTGGTCATCGCCCTGGGCGTCGCGGTCGCCCCGCGCGTCCCGACGCTCTCCGCCGCCGGGACCGGTGACCCGGACCTGCTCGACCGCGCCCGTGACCTGTACGCCGACGGCCCCCGCGACCTGCTCGCCGTCGTCGAGGTCGACGGCGCCGACACCGCCGCCGCCCACTTCGGCGGCGGGGCCGACACCGACTTCGAGGTCGGCTCCATCGCCAAGACCATGACCGCCCTGCTCCTGGCCGACGCGATCGAGCGCGGCGAGGTCGCCGAGGAGACGCGGCTGGGCGACCTGCTCGACCTCGGCGACGCCCCGGCCGCCGACGTCACCCTGGCCGAACTGGCCTCCCACCGCTCCGGGCTGCCCAGGCTCCCCTCCCGGTTCCGGGACGTCGTGAACGCCGCGATCGCCGCCAACTTCCTGGGACGCGACCCCTACCGCTACGACGAGGCCGCCCTGCTGGACCAGGCGCGCGCCGCCGAGCTCACCGACCGGGGCGAGTCCCGCTACTCCAACCTGGGCTTCGCCCTGCTGGGCCTGGCCCTGGCCGAGGCGGCCGGGGCCGACTACCCGGACCTGCTGCGCGAACGCCTGCTGGACCCGCTCGGCATGCACGACACGTACCTCCCCCGCACCGAGGCGGACCTGCCCGCCGGCGCGACCCTCGGACACACCGCGAAGGGCCGCACCGCCGCCCCCTGGCTCGCCATGGCCTACGCCCCCACCGGCGGCGTCCGCTCCACCCCGGCCGATATGGAGCGGTTCGCCCGCGCGCTGCTGGACGGCACCGCGCCCGGTGCGGCGGCCCTGGAACCGCGCTGGCCGGACGGCGAGGACCGCATCGGCTACGCGTGGGTCGCCACCGACGTGGACGGCACCGAGGTGACCTGGCACAACGGGGGCACCGGAGGGTTCACCTCCATGCTGGCCCTGGACCGGGAGGCCGGCCGGGCGGTCGTCGTGCTCTCCAACACCACCGCCGAGGTGGAGGGGCAGGCCGTCGAGCTGCTCACCGGAAAGGAGTGGTCGTGAACACCGAATCGGTCGCCGTCGTCATCAGCGCCTTCTTCTGCCTCTGGTGGGCCGTCGCCGCCGTGTCCCTCGTCCTGGCCGCCCGCCCGGGCTCGGGCGGGCGCCGTCTCGCCGACCGCTGGGACGCGCTGTCCCGCACGGCCTCGCTGGCCTTCCTCGTCCCCATCTGCCTGGTCGCCGTCACCTGGACGGCCGTCCCGGTCGCCCTGTGGTACCTGCTGACCGCTCTGACCGCCGCGGCGGTCGCCCTCGTCGTGCTGCGCCTGCCCGGCCTGCCCGCCCGCGGGCAGGACGCCGGGGCGCCCGGCCGCCGCGCCTCGGCGATCGGCAACACCGCGCTGGCCGCGGCGCTCGTCTGCGCGCTCGCCCTGTTCCTGCCCTGAAAAGGGCCGGGGGGAATCCGGGACGACGGGACGATGCCTCGACCGGTGAATGCATTGTCCTGACAAATGGCGAATTCGGTGATCAAGGTACGTGCCGACCTGGGGGAATCCCGCTTTTTCGGCGGGGATTCCTTTTTGTAAGCCACGCGCCGAACGCGAATGTGGTCTAACGTGAAAATCGTCCGACCGCGCGTTCCCGGCGAGCGCCGTGGCCCGTCGAACGCGCGGCGGGACCCCCTTCCGTTCGACCCGAGGACCCCATGCCGACCGACTCCCGCGACCGGACCCGGACCTCCGTGCACCCCGCCCACCAGGCCCTCATCGCCCTCCTGGCCACCGCCGTCCTCGTCGTCCCCGCCTGGGCGTGGACGGTGGCCGCGGTCGGCGTCCGGGACCGCCCCCTGGTCGCCGCGGCCGCCGGGGCGTTCGGCGCGGCCCTGTGCGCGGCCGTCGCCGTGGCCGCCCACCGCGCCGCCACCGTCCACGTGGTCCGGGACGGGCGTATCCGGGCCCAGGCGGCGGGCGAGACCCTCGAACACGAGGCCGCGCTGCTGGCCGACCACCTCCTGCCCGCCCTGGCCGAGGGCGTCCGCGCCGGGCGCACCGTCCGGGAGGTCCTGGCCGCGCACCCCCCGGTCCGGCACGCGGCACTGGACCGGCTGCTGCGCGCGGCCGGGGGAGAACTCGACCTGGCCGCCCGCCGGGCCGAGCACGCCCGGGCGCTCATCGCCCGCTGCGAACGGCGGATCACCGACCTGGACCGCACCTGGCTGCCGCTGCTGACCGCCCGCATCCGCGCCGACCGCCGCGCCGCCGCCGAGGCCGCCGACCCGCCGCCCCCGCCCAGCGGGCACCAGCCCATCGACGACGCCCTGACCCGGCTGTGCGACCACGTCCGGGACGAGCTGCTGACCGCCGCCCGCCGCACCGATACCGCGCTGGCCGCCACCGCCGCCTGCGGAGCCCGCCTGCGCGCCGGGCTGGAGACCGCCGCCGAGCACCTGCACACCCTGCGGGAGACCCACGGCGACCGGCCCGAGGTCCGCGAGGACCTGGTGGAGGCGGGCCGGGTCCTGGCCCGCACCGTCCGGACCGCCGACACCCTGGTCACCCTCGCGGGCGGCGGCCTCGGCCGCCGCGACACCGGGACCGTCCCCCTGCCCGAGGTCCTGCGCCGGGCGACCCGGCGCATCGGCGCCCACCGGCGGGTGCGCGCCCGCGGCGCCGAGGGGGTGGAGGTCCTCGGCCAGGCCGCCGAGCCGCTGGCCCGCGTCCTGACCGAGCTGCTCGACAACGCCGCCGCCTTCTCCGGACCTGACACCGAGGTGCTCGTCCGGGCCGAGGAGGGGGAGGAGGGGGTCCTCCTGAGCGTCGAGGACGGCGGCCCCGGGATGCGCCGCCGCGAACGCGAGGCCGCCCGGGCCCGCATCGACTCCCCGGGGGGACTCCAGACCCTGGACGGGGAGCGCACCGGGCTGGCCGTGGTCGGCCTCATCGCGGCCCGCCACCGCTTCTCCGTGGACTTCGGCGCCTCCGCGCAGGGCGGGCTCAGGGTCGGCGTCCTGGTCCCGCGGACCCTGGTCGCGGCGGCCGGCCCGGTGACCGCGGGCGCGGGGATCGCCTCGTGAGCGCGGACGACCCGTTCCGGTGGCGGAAGGCGCCCGACACCCCGGTCCCGGCGAGCGGCGGCCCGCCGCCGCCCTCTCCCGACCACGCCGACGCGCCCCGCCTGTACGGGGACGGGGTCCGCCGCGACGTCCCGGGCCTGTACGCCCGCCTGCGCGCGCTCGGCCCGGTCGCCCCGGTCCTGCTGGAGCGGGACGTCCCCGCCTGGTTCGTCTCCGGCGTGCGCGAGCTGCGGCAGGTGATGGGGCGGCCCGAATGGTTCTCCCGGGACCACCGCCGGTGGAACCTCTGGGACCGGGTCGGCGCCGACCACCCGGTACTCGAACACGTGCTGTGCGCGCCGGTGCCGTTCGGCGAGGACGGCGGGGACCGGGCCGACGCGGTCGGCGACGCCCTGGCCGCCGTCGACGGGACCGACCTGCGCGACCTGGCGGTGCGGGTCTGCCTGGAGCGCATCGACGCCTTCGCCGCCGCGGGGAGTGCCGACCTGGTCGCCGACTACGCCCGGCACGTCCCGGCGCGCGTGTTCGCCCGCCTGTGCGCTCCGGGGGACGACCCGTCCCCGTTCGCGGACCTGGTCGCCGCGGCGGACCCCGGTCCGGGGGCCGTCCCGGCCCGCCGCCGCCTGCACGCCCGCCTCACGGAGCTGCTGCTGGACCGCCGCCGCCTGCCGCGCGCCGACCCGCTCTCCCTGCTGGCCGCCCGCCGGACGCCGGCGGACCCGGGGGAGCCCGCCCTGGACCTGCTCCTGGCGCTGGTCCACGGCCAGGCCACCACCGGCGACTGGATCGCCGGCGCCCTGCGCCTGGCCCTGGCCGGCGACGGCCCGGCGGCGGCGCTGGCCGCGGGGCGGACCACTGTCCCGGGGTTCCTCGAGGAAACACTGTGGCGGGACACCCCCGCCCGCAACACGGCGGGCCGCTGGGCGGTGCAGGACTGCGACCTGGGCGGCCGCCGGATCCGCCGCGGCGACCTGCTCGTGCTGGGGCTGGCTGCGGCGGGCCGCGACGCGCCGCGCACCGCGCGGGAGCGGCCCCGGGTCTTCTTCGGCCACGGGGAGCGCGGCTGTCCGCACCCCGCGCCCGGGGTCGCGGCGGCGATCGCCGCCGCCGCGGTGGAGACCGCTCTGGAGCACCTGCCGGACCTGCGGGCGGTCCCGTCCGGACCGGACCGCGGGCCCTCACCGTGGGCGGGCGGCCCGGACCGCCTCCCGGTGGCCTTCACACCCCGCCCGCGGTGACGCCCCG
The DNA here is from genome assembly GCF_019598965.1 of Nocardiopsis sp. MT53. Lineage (NCBI taxonomy): Bacteria > Bacillati > Actinomycetota > Actinomycetes > Streptosporangiales > Nocardiopsidaceae > Nocardiopsis > Nocardiopsis sp. MT53. The sequence continues at coordinate 4,079,609 of NZ_CP080599.1, forward strand.
GTCCGCCCCCCTGGGGAAGCGGGGGGCGGACCGGGGGTCACTCCCCGCGCAGGTCCTGGTAGTCGACGGGCACCGCCGGCTCGCCGATCTCCTGGACGAAACCGGCCTCCTCGTAGGCCACCCAGACCTCGCCGCCGGCGCGGTGCTCGCTCAGCAGGGTGCCGGTCCCGGGGTCGATGATCCAGTAGGTCGTCAGCTCCTCGTCCTGGGGGGCGAGCGCGTAGGGGACCGCCACCTTGTAGCCCGCCCGCCCGAGCGGGTCCTCGGCCGGCCCGACCAGCCGGATCCCCTCCAGCCCCGCCGCCACGGTGAAGAGCGCCCCACGGGTGTCGCCGCGCACCGGGGAGGTGGCCAGGTCGGCGAAGGCCTCCCTCAGGTAGGCGTCGAAGTGCTCCTCCGTCCCCTGCCCGGGCTCGCCTCCCCGTTCCACCTCCGCCGTCCACTGCTCACGCAGCAGGACCTCCAGCCCCTCCGCGTCCCCGGGGAGCCGCGGCAGCTCGGAGACCCTCAGGTTCAGCATGTTGACGCCCTCGCCCCGGTACGCGGTGCTCATCGGGGTGGTGTGGTCCAATTCGGGGGACCCGGCCTCCTCCCACGCCCTCTCGTCCGCCTCGCTGGGGAAGGTGGTCTCCGTGCGGAGGTTGAGGTTGTTCAGTGTCCGGAACCCGCCGCCCAACTCGACCCACTCCTCCTCGGTGAAGGTCTGGAGGGCGGTGTACTCGGCCTGGCCGTAGTCCAGCGGGCCCGCCGGGCGGTGGTTGCGGGTGCGCACGTACCAGAAGCCGCCCTGCTCCTCCTCCTGCGCCGCGGCCGCCTCGGCGGCGGCCGCGAGCAGCTCCCGCGCGTCCGCGTAGGCGGGGGCCTCCGTGCCGCTGTTCTGCACGTCGGCGCCGCCCGGCTCACCGGGGACCACGAGCCGTTCCGGGGAGTACACGAAGAGTCCGGCGGCGACCGCGGCGGCGGTGGCCAGCGCGCCCACCGTCACCGGGAGCCGCCAGCGGCGGTCGGCGGCGGCACGCAGGAACGCGCGCCGGCCGCCCGCGGCCCGGGCCCGCGCCAGGACCTGTTCCCGGTTCGCCCGGCTCAGTTCTTCGGCGCGCTCGCGCAGGGCCGGGGGCTCCAGCGCGGACACGGTGTCGAGGATGTCTTCCTGGATCATCGGGCCTCCTGGTGCACGGTGCGGACGATGGTGTGGTCGGGGGTGCGGGGGCCGGGCGGCCGCGGATCGGGGGAGCCGCGCCCCCGCCCCCGGCGGGCCGCGGAGCCCTCCAGGGCCTCCAGTTCCTTGAGCAGTGCGCGGCGGGCGCGGTGCAGGCGGACCGAGAAGGTCCCGGCCGAGCAGCCCACCACCCGTCCCGCCTCGGCGGGGGAGAGCCCGTTCCAGGCGACGAGGGTCAGCGCCTCCACGTGCTTCTCGGACAGCTCGCTCAGGGCCCGGACGGCGCTCTCGCGCAACACGAACCGCTCGGCGACGTCCCACTCCTGCTCGTCGCGCCGGTCGGCCAGCTCGGCCAGCCGCCGCAGCAGGGTCTCCCGGCGCATCCGGGCGCCGTACTGCTTGCGCAGCAGGTTGCGGGCCACGCCCAACAGCCAGGGCAGCGGCGGGTCCGGGAGGGCGGACAGCTTGCGCCAGGCGATCACGAACGTCTCACTGGCCACCTCCTCGGCCACCGTCTCGTCCGCGCGCAGGAGACAGAACGCCAGGATCCTGGCGTGATATCGGTCGTAGAGATCCGCCAACCGGTCGGTGGGCGGGGCATCGGCCCTGTCGGTCCTCATCGGTCTCCTTCGCCGTCATCGGACTCTCGGGGAAGTAGTCCTCGGCGGGGCGGGCGGGATTACCGCCGGGGTCCCTTTTCCTCTGGCATCCGCCGACGTGTCCGAGAACGTTCGCTCCGTGTCGCCCGGCGGGGCGGACGGAGCGGCGGCCCGCACAGTAGCGTGGCCGTGACCCCCCCGATCGACCGAGTAACGGACGGTGGACATGGCGCACAGGGACATCCGGGTCAACGGAGTCCGACTGCACATCGCGGAGCAGGGGAGCGGGCCGCTGGTCCTGCTCCTGCACGGGTTCCCCGAGGGCTGGTACTCCTGGCGGTACCAGCTCACGGCCCTGGCCGAGGCCGGATACCGGGTCGTCGCCCCCGACCAGCGCGGGTACGGCCGCAGCGACCGCCCGAAGGAGGTGTCGGACTACTCGCTGCCGCACCTGGTGGGCGACGTGGTCGCGCTCATCGACGCGCTGGGGGAGGAGCGGGCCGTCGTGGTGGGCCACGACTGGGGCGCCCCGGTCGCCTGGGCCACCGCGCTCATGCGCCCGGACCTGGTGCGCGGGGTGGTCGGCCTGAGCGTGCCGCCGGCGCCCCCGGCGATGATGCCGCCGCCCTCGGTGACGCGGAAGCTCTACGGCGAGGGCTACTACCAGGTCTACTTCCAGGAGCCGGGCCGGGCCGACGCGGAGATGGCCGCCGACCCGGTCCGGTTCCTGCGGCGGCTCCTGGCGGGTGGCTCCGGCGACAAGCCCGGCGTCGACGAGCCCGGGCTGTGGATGATCCCCGAGGGGACGACGGCCGTGGACAGCCTGCCCGAACCGGAGACGCTGCCCGGCTGGCTCACCGAGGACGCCGTGCGGTTCTTCGCCCGCGAGCACGCCCTGCACAAGGAGCACGCCTACACCGGGCCGCTGAACTGGTACCGCAACATCGAGGCCAACCAGGGGCTGATGTCCCCCTTCCGAGGGCGCACCATCGACGTGCCCGGGCTGTACATGGTGGGCACGATGGACCTGGTCCTGGCCATGCGCGGGGTCCCGGAGCTGCGTGCGGCGCTCACCTCGATCGTCCCGGACCTGCGGGGGGACGTCACCCTGCCGGGCTGCGGCCACTGGACGCAGCAGGAACGGCCGGAGGAGGTCAACGCGGCCCTGCTGGAGTTCCTCGCCGGGCTCGACTGAGCCCCCGGCCCCGCCGCGCCCTCAGCCGGTGTAGGAGTCGGCCAGGGCGGTGAGCACCTCCGAGCAGCCCGCGTCGACGGTGAGGTCGGCCAGCGCGTCGCCGCGGGTGGCGCCCCGGTTGACGATGACGATCGGCAGGTGGCGGTCGGCGGCCGCCTTGACGAACCGCCGCCCCGACAGGACGGTCAGCGACGAGCCGACGACCAGGAGCGCGGCGGCCTCCTCCACCAGCCGGTACCCGCGGCGGACCCGAGCGGGGGGCACGTTCTCGCCGAAGTAGACGATGTCGGGCTTGAGCATGCCGCCGCAGTCGGCGCAGTCGGCCACCCGGAAGCCCTCGGTGGCCGACAGCGCCGCGTCGGCGTCGGGGGCGATCTCGACGTCGTCCACCCCGCCGGTGAAGCCGGGGTTGAGCGCGGTCAGCCGCTCGGCCAGCCGGTCGCGGGGGATCACCGCGGCGCACTCCAGGCACACCACCCGGTCGTAGCGGCCGTGCAGGTCGATCACCGAGCGGCTGCCCGCCGCCTCGTGCAGGGTGTCCACGTTCTGGGTGATGACCGCCGAGACGACCCCCGCGGCCTCCAGCCTCGCCAGCGCGCGGTGGCCGTCGTTGGGCCGGGTGCGGTGCACGTGCCGCCAGCCGACGTGGTTGCGCGCCCAGTAGTGGCGGCGGAAGGCCGGGTCGCCGACGAACTGCTGGTACGTCATGGGGGTGCGGGGCGGCGAGCCGGGCCCCCGGTAGTCGGGGATGCCCGAGTCGGTGGAGATGCCGGCCCCGGTCAGGGCCAGGACGGGGCCGTCCCCCAGGACCCGGCGGATCCGGTCGGCCGCGGTCGCGGGGTCGGTCGTCGCGAGTGCGTTCGTCACGCCTTCGAGGGTAGGCGCCGCGCCCGCCGGGGGCGACGCCCTCCCGCCCTCACCCGGCGGACGCGGCCTCCTCGCGGATCCGGTCGAACCGGGCGTTCATGGCGTCGGCCAGGGCCTGGAGGCCCGACAGCGGGCGGACCATCACGGTGAGGGCGTCGACCCGGCCGTCGTCGGCGTAGTGGAGCAGGTCGCAGCCCTCCACCTCCCTGCCCGACACCGAGGCCCGGAACCGCAGCACGTGCTCGCGGCCGTCGTCGGAGGTGTACTCGCCGACGTAGCGGAAGTCCTCGAACACCTCCAGCACCGCGCGCAGGATCGCGGCCGTGACGGCCCTGCCGTGGTGGGGTCTGAACGCCACCGGGCTGGTGAAGACGACGTCGTCGGCGAGCAGGCCGGCGACGGCGTCGGGGTCCCGGGCCTCGACTGCTTCGCGGAAGGTCCCCATGGCGCACACTCCTTATTCAAAAAATTGAGTAGGTGGACGGGAGGCTAACAGCTCCCGCGCGGCCTGTACACGGGTGCGGTTCGCGCGGAGCGGCCGGCCGACGGCGCGGCGGCGGGCCCGGCGCTACAGTGACCGGATGGCACTGCGCAACGCCGTCATGGCCGCCCTACTGGAGGGGCCGGCCTCCGGGTACGACCTGACGAAGGTCTTCGACTCCTCGGTGGGCAACTTTTGGATGGCCACCCCCCAGCAGATCTACCGGGAGCTGGAGCGGATGGAGGGCGAGGGCCTCATCGAGGCGACCGTGGTCCGCCAGGAGCGCAGACCCGACAAGCGCGTCTTCACCCTCACCGGGCACGGGCACGCGGAGCTGCGGGCCTTCACCGAGCGCCCGCCGCGGCACATCGCCATCCGCGACGAGCTCATGGTCCAGGTGCAGGCGGTGGACGCGGGCGACACCGACGCGGTGCGCACCGCCGTGACCGAGCGCACCGCCTGGTCCAGCGCCCGCCTGGGCCACTACCTGCGCCTGCGCGAGCGCCTGCTCCAGGGGCGCGGCGAGGAGGAGCACCTGGCCCGGGCCGAGCGGATCGGCCCCTACCTCACCCTGCTCCGCGGCATCGCCCTGGAGGAGGAGAACCTGCGCTGGTACGAACGGGTGCTGGAGATCCTGGAGCGCCGCGCGGCCCTGCGCTGACCACCGGGAAAGCCCGCCGTGTCCGTGCTATGACTGTGGGTCATGGCCTTCGTGAGCGGGCGGAGCCCGTCCCGGCGCCGGTGGGAGCACGCGACCCTCGCGGGGGAGGTGCTCCTGATCGGCGCGCTGTACTACCTCGTACCCCTGGAGGGCACCGGCCCGGCCTGGCAGCTGGGGCTGCGCTGGACGGGACTGGTCCTCGGGGTCGGACTGATCACCCTGCTGGTGGCCCGTGCGGCCCGGCTCCAGGCGCGCGAGGACCCGGCCGCGCTGCCCCTGCGCCCGCCGGTGCTGCTCGCCGCCTCCGGGATCGCGCTCTTCGCCCTGGCCGACCACGGGCTGGCGCTGACCCGTCCCGACGAGTTCAGCGGACTGGAGACCCGGACCGACGCCCTCTACTTCGCCCTCTCCACACTGGCCACCATCGGCTTCGGCGACATCCACGCCCAGGGCCAGTGGGCGCGCGCACTGCTCATCGTCCAGATGCTCTTCAACGCCGGGGTCATCGCGGCCGCGGTACGCCTGGTGGCCGTACGCCTCCAGGCCCGCGGGCGCCCGGGGGACGGCTGAGGGTCAGCGGTGGAGCCGCCTCGTCCAGTCGGCGGGCACCCGGCCCTCCGGCCCCGGGGACGGCTGGTCCGCGGGGTGCGAGGTGGGCTCCGCCAGCTCCGGGCCGTCGCCGGCCTCCCGGCTGCGGAAGTCGTAGAACCACGCCTCGCCCGGCTCGTAGCTCTGGATGAGCGGATGCCCGGTCTCCTCGAAATGGCGGGTGGCGTGCTGCCCCGGGGAGCTGTCACAGCAGCCCACGTGCCCGCAGGCCGCGCAGCGGCGCAGGTGGAACCACCAGCCCTCACCGGCCAGGCACTCCTGGCAGCCGGGGCCGCTGGGCGGGGCGGAGGTGTCGATCTCGGATTCGCTCATGGGCCCACGGTAGACGCCGACCGCCCGTTCCGGGAGGATGCGCCGCCGCCGTGTCAGCCGACGCGCCCGGGGCGGCCCGGCCGCCGGACACCCCCGTTGGACTTCCCCCGGTCCGGGCTCCTAACGTCGTGACCGCCGGATCGAAAGGAAACCCGTGAAGACCCTCACCCTGCCCGGGACGGACATCACCGCCCCCAACGTCGTGCTCGGCCTCATGCGCATCGCGGACAGGACCGACGACGAGATCCGCACCCTCGTGCGCACCGCCCGGGAGGCGGGCATCGACTTCGTCGACCACGCCGACATCTACGGCCGCACCCTGCACGAGTGCGAGCGCCGCTTCGCCGAGGCGATGCGCCTCACCCCGGCCGAGCGCGACGCCCTCACCATTCAGACCAAGGTCGGCATCGTCCCGGAGGGGCCGTACTTCGACTACTCGTACGAGCACATCGTCGGGTCCGTGGAGGGCTCGCTGCGGGCCCTGGACACCGACCGCATCGACATCCTGCTGCTGCACCGGCCCGACGCCCTCGTCGAGCCGGAGGAGGTCGCCCGGGCGTTCGACGAACTGGAGGCCGCGGGGAAGGTCCGCGCCTTCGGGGTCTCCAACCACACGCCCCGCCAGATCGACCTGCTGCGCCGGTACGTGCGCCAGCCCATCGTGGTGAACCAGCTCCAGCTGTCGATCACCCACGCCCCGATCATCGCCCAGGGGGTGGCCTCCAACATGCTCGGGGAACCGCAGTCGGCCACCCTGGACGGCGGCGGTGTCCTGGACCACGCCCGGCTGCACGACATCACCGTCCAGGCGTGGTCGCCGTTCCAGGCCGGGTTCTTCAACGGGGTCTTCCTCGGTTCGCCCGAGTACCCGGAGCTGAACGCCGTCATCGACCGGCTCGCCGGGAAGTACGGGGTGCCGCCCGTGGCCGTCGCCACCGCCTGGATCACCCGCCACCCCGCCCGCATGCAGGTCGTGCTGGGCACCACCACCCCCGAGCGGGTGACCGGGGCGGCCCGGGGGTCGGACCTGCCCCTGACCCGCCCGGAGTGGTACGAGCTGTTCCGCGCCGCGGGCCACCGCGTCCCCTGACGCCCGCGCGGACACGGGGAAGGCGGGGGCGGCACGCCGTGCCGCCCCCGCCGACTGGTCCCGGGACGCCGGGCGTCAGGCCGCGGGGACCTGGCCGGGCCGGGGCCCGGCGGGGGTCAGCGCGGGCCCGGTCCGCCGGGTGCGCCACCACACCACCGCCGTGACGGCGACGAGCAGGACGCAGGGGACGAGCATGATCGCGGACCCGGTGCCCACCGAGCGGTCGAACCCGGCGGCGAGGTCGGAGTGGGTGAGGACGGAGATCAGGAACGCGAGCGTGTTGTTCACCGCGTGGATGACGATCGCGACCTCCAGCCCGCCCGTGCGCCAGGTGATGAGGGCCAGGGTGGCGCCGAACGTGAAGTAGTAGAGGTTGAGCCACGGGTCGGCCGCGAAGTGCGCCGCCATGAACACCAGGCTGGAGACGGTGACGCCGATGGCCAGGGCCGCACGCGGGCCGCGGCTCCAGCTCCCGGCGACCCGGAAGATCAGCCCGCGGAAGCCGTACTCCTCGCCGGCGGCCTGGAGCGGCACCAGCAGCATGATGATGCCGAAGCTCAGGAACAGGTCGGTGGTCGACCAGACGCCCTCCTCGTAGGGCGTGACGAACGAGAAGGCGGTCATGTAGACGACCCAGATCGGGCCGATGACCAGCAGGGAGCGGGTGAACGGCCCGGACCGGAAGTGCGCCAGGACCGAGTGCAGGGACGCGCCCCTCACCCCGTACAGCCACCGCTGGACGAGCATGCTCCAGGGGGTGAGCAGCGCCATCGCCAGCAGGCCCGAGGCGTTGAGCAGCGGGGTGAGCTCGAACTCGCCCGACGTCGGGTCGGTCCTGCCCGTCAGCATGTCGACGGCGACGGCCAGGAAGGAGAGGACGGTGCTGAACAGCAGCATCCCGACCACGAGCAGCACGATCGCGAGGATGCCGCGCCAGACGCCGCGCTTCTCCCCGGCCAGGACACGGTGGTAGGGCACCCCCTCGGGGACCGGCCGCGGTCCGCGGCGACGCGGGGCGGGCGGCGGGACGGGGGCGGATTCCTGTGCGGGGGCGGGCGGCGCGTCGGTCGGCCGCGCGGTCGGGGAGGGGTGGAGGTGGTCGTCGCTGTTCATACCCCGAACCTAACGAGGGGGCCGCAGCGCCCGGCAGAGGCGGCCATCACCGGTTTCCCCTGTGATTCGCACGCCCCCACCGATGACATCTGTCATCGCCCCGGGCCCCGCCCCGGCGACGGCCCCCGGACGGCCCCGGAGAGGACCCTCCCGGGAAAAGCAGAAGGCCCGCACGGTGTCGCTGTGCGACGTCCGTGCGGGCCGGGCGTGGGCGATACAGGATTCGAACCTGTGACCTCTACCGTGTCAAGGTAGCGCTCTAACCAACTGAGCTAACCGCCCTCATGGGAGATGAGGTGCATGGAGGCGGAGACGGGAATCGAACCCGTGTGCAGGGATTTGCAGTCCCTTGCCTCAACCACTCGGCCACTCCGCCAGGAAACGACATGGGGGAGCCGCCTTGTGGACACCCATGCGGGCCTCTCCGAGCGGACGACGGGATTCGAACCCGCGACCCTCACCTTGGCAAGGTGATGCTCTACCAGCTGAGCCACGTCCGCGTGTGCTCCGGGACCGGGTCCCGGGGCCGGTCCCACTCCGCCACCTCGCGGTGGCCGAGTCGGACCGTTGGAGCGGACGACGGGATTCGAACCCGCGACCCTCACCTTGGCAAGGTGATGCTCTACCAGCTGAGCCACGTCCGCGCGGCGAGTTCCGCGGGCCTCCCGGTCGTGCCGGTCCGCCCCGCTCGCTGCGTTAAGAACTCTAGCGGATTCCGGGCCGAGCGCGAAATCGGCGGCCCGGACGCGCCCGGGCCCCCTGCCGTGGCAGGGCCGGCGGGCGGCCCGCCGCGGCGGCGGGGGAGGTCACTTCTCGACGTGTGCCGGGGTGGAGGGCATGTCGGGCCGGGGCGGTGCGGAGAGGTACTGGCCGACCCTCTCGATCACCTTGTTCATCTCGTAGGCGATCAGGCCCACGTCGCTGTCGGAGTCCGACATCAGGGCCATGCACGCCCCCTCGCCCGCTGCGGCGACGAAGAGGAACGCGCGGTCCATCTCGATGATGCTCTGGCGGATGTTCCCCGCGGAGAACTGCTTGCTGGCCCCTCCGGCGAGGCTGTGCAGGCCCGAGGCGATCGCCGACAGGTGTTCGGCGGCCGGGCGGTCCAGACCACTGGAGGTCGCCATGAGGAGTCCGTCGGTGGACAGGACGATGGCGTGCTGCGTTCCGGAGGCCCGGGTGAGGAGGTCGTCCAGCAGCCAGCTGAGTTCTCCGCGGGCGGTGCTCGGTGGGGTCATGTCTCTCTTTGCTCTGTCGGGTCGGAGCGGTCAGGGGACCTGCGGGGCCCGTGCGCCGCGGGACGGTCGTCCGAGGGGGGAGAGCACGACCGGTCACCGCCGGGTCCCGCATAAGCGTTGCCCAGATGATAGCCATTCGTAACTTATCTTTTCGGCCCTCCGGGCGTCAGGGGACCGGGCCGCCTTTTTTCGGTGTGCGCCTGACCAGTCACGATGCGATGATGAACGGACCTGGAGAACCGGACCACGGCCGGTGCCGGTCATGACCCTTGCCAAGCCCGACGGGCTGCCGGTAGGCACCCGGGCGTCGCCGCCGCCCCTGAGGTGGGAGGATCGTGCCGCGGCCCGGGCCCGTCCGGGCACCCGAGAAGCGTGGGGGTTGGGACAATGAGGGTGTGGATCGCCGGGGCCGGCTACGGCCGTGGCACCGTCGTCGACGCGGCCGAGGCGCGGATTCCTGTGGCCGACCACGGCATCACCGTGGGCGACGGCGTCTTCGAGACCGTTCGGGCGCGGCAGGGCCGCACGTTCGCGCTCACCCGCCACCTGCGCCGCCTGGCCCGCTCCGCCGAGGGGCTGGGCATGGAGACGCCCGACCTGGACCTGGTCGCCTCGGGCGTGGAACAGGCGGTGGCCGCCAACCCCGAGCTCTCCGACGCCCGGGTGCGCATCACCGTGACGGACGGCGCCGGCCCGCTGGGCTCGGACCGGTCCGTCGGCGAGCAGACCATGATCGTGGCGCTGGGCCCCTTCCCGCCGATCCCCCCGCACACGAACGTCGCCCTGGCCCCCTGGCCGCGCAACGAGTTCGGCGCCCTGGCGGGGCTCAAGACCACCTCCTACGCCGACAACGTGCGCGCCCTGGCCTACGCCAAGGCCCGCGGGGCGAGCGAGGCGGTCTTCCGCAACATCTCGGGGAACCTGTGCGAGGGCACCGGCAGCAACATCTTCGTGGTGCTGGACGGCCGCCTGGTGACCCCGCCGCTGTCCGCGGGCCCGCTGGCGGGCATCACTCGCGAGCTCGTCCTGGAGTGGTACGGCGGCGAGGAGGAGGACGTGCCGATGGAGCGCCTGCCGGAGATCGGTGAGGCGTTCCTGACCTCCACCGGCCGCGACGTGCAGCCGGTCCTCGGCATCGGCGACCTGGAGGTGTCGCAGGCCCCCGGGCCGGTCACCCTGGAGGCGATGAAGGTGTTCGCCGAGCGCGCGGCGGCCGACCTGGACCCGTGACGGACCCGCGGGACACACGAAGGGGGACGGCGCTCGGCGCCGTCCCCCTGCTGTTGGACTGTGCGGTGCTGTGACCGTGCGACCCCGTGGCCCGCGGGCCTAGGAGGCCAGGTGCTGCTGGATCTCCTCGTCGAGGTCCACGAACTGGGCCTCCTGGCCGGCCGGGACGATCTCGTAGGTCCGGTGGAGGAACTCGGCCAGGGGCGACACCTGGGTGTCGAACTCGGCCTGCCCGAAGGGGGAGGAGAGCGCGATGCAGACGTTGCGCTCGCCGTGCTCGTCCTTGGAGGGCCACACGCGGACGTCGCCCTCGCCGACCGGGCGGACGATGCCGACGGTCAGGAGCTCACGGGCGAAGATCCACTCGACGGGGTCCTCCTCGCCGGTGTGGAAGGCCACGCGGATCGCGTACGGGTCCTCCGCGCTGTAGTCGAGCCGTGCGACCAGGGGAACCGCGGTGCGCTCGGGAACCACGAGCCGAAGGCCCAGCTCGGCGGTGGCAGTGGTGTCGCTACTGTTCATGTTCGCCAAACCTTTTCTCGTCCGGCCCTCGCCTGCGGCGGTGCGGGTCGGTGCCGTCTCACTCGCTCCAACGGGGTCGCTCGCGGACTATGACGTGAGTACGGGGACTTTCTTCGATCGGACCGGAGGTCTCGCCGCCCGCCCTGCGGGCGCGGCGCGCCGCTCGGCGGCTCCGCGATCCTTCGTCACTGTAATGACCAGGAGAAACCAAAGATTTCCCAATGTCGGGTGGCCCGCGTCACGAAGACTGCGCTATACGGGGTCGCGCAGGGCGCCCACCGGGCCGTGAACTCCTTCTATCTGTGGGGATGCACGCCCGACGGGTGACTCTGCCATGAACCCGACGGTAGCGTAATGTGACCTCGGTCACAGGGGGTATCGGAGGGAGGGATCCGGGGTGGAGCGACCACCCTCCGGGATGCGCTAGAGTTTTCCTTGTCCGAACGACAGGGCGGACACCGAAACGGCGGAACACCGCGGTTCTCGGGCGATTAGCTCAGTTGGTTAGAGCGCATCGTTCACACCGATGAGGTCACAGGTTCGAGTCCTGTATCGCCCACTCGCTTCACGGAACGGCTCTGCTCGGAGGCCTCGGCCCCCGCGCGGGGCCGTTTCGCCGTTCAGGCCGGAGAGGACCCCGGCGCACGAGTCGGCGGCCGCGACCGGTCCCCGCTCGGGACGCGGCCCCTCCGGGTGCTTCGGCCGCGCCGGACGCGGCGAAGGGCCCGTGCGGGCCCTTCGATTCAGCGGACGGGCGCGCTCACCCGGCGAGTCTTTTGCGCCGCAGCTCCCGGCGGGCGCGGTAGCGCCTCATCGCCTCGGCCCGCAGCCGCATGCCGAACCGCTCCGCCCGGTGGAACCAGATCTGGGCCGGGCGCACCACCTTCCGGGCCCACAGGAACTCGGTGCTGAGCACCACCAGGCCGAGGATGACCGCCGCGACCCCCGGTCCGGGGGCCACCATCATCAGCAGGCCGGCGAGGATGATCAGGGCGCCCGCCGTGCCCACGAGGATGCGCCAGGGCAGGTGCAGCACCGGATGGGTGTGCATGCGCCTGCGGAAGAGGCGGAGCCGTGCCCTGGTGCGCCGCCACACGCGGGCGCGGCGACTGCTGCGGGACGTGCTGGGGGATGTCTCCGGGGTCGATGGTCCGTTCGGTGGGCTCGGTGACATGCGCTCACGGTATTCGGTCGAAGCGAGTGGGTGCATTCGGGTCGACTGGGACGGTGGTCGGATGTCTGCTGATTGTCACCGATCCCCGGAAGGGGATCAATGGCCCTCGGCGAACCTGTGGACGACTCGCTGAAAACCTGACAATTCGTGACAGATTCGTCTTGCCCGCGGGTGCCCCACCGAGTGCCCTGCACGGTCGTCCCGGCTCGGGCCTCCTGTTACGGTCCCTCGGACACGGCGACACCCGAGTCCGAATCATGCGATCTCCAGGGGGAACGATCGTGTCGGCAGGCCGGTTCCCGACGCCTCCCAATTCCCTGGGGAAACCCCCGCCCCCTTCTGCGCATACGCCGTATACCGCGAGGTGGAACGCCGTTCCCGTCCCGTGCGGACCGCGGGGCGGCCGCCGCCCGGAGCCGATAGCATCGTTCGCAGACGCGGCGCCGCCCGCAAGGGACGCGGCGCCCGGCGTCACCACCTGTTCGCGTCTTACGAGGAGTCACCGTGTCCGCCGCGCCCGAGCTGCACATCACCATCGCCGGAACACCGCGTGTGGTGGCGGCCACCACTACGGCGGGGCAGGCACTGGAGGCGGACGGCCGGACCGTCATCGCCGCGCTGGTCAACGGCGAGCCGCGGGACCTGTTCCGCGAGCTGCACGAGGGCGACGCCGTCGAGCCGATCACCATCGACTCCGAGGAGGGCCGGGCGATCCTGCGCCACTCCACCGCGCACATCCTCGCCCAGGCCGTCCAGGAGCTGTTCCCCGAGGCCAAGCTGGGCATCGGCCCGCCCGTCGAGAACGGCTTCTACTACGACTTCGACGTCGCCGAGCCCTTCACCCCGGCCGATCTCAAGAGCATCGAGAAGAAGATGCAGCAGATCATCAAGCAGGGGCAGCGCTTCGACCGCCGGGTCGTCGGCGACGACGAGGCCCGCGCCGAGCTGGCCACCGAGCCCTACAAGCTGGAGCTGATCGGCCTCAAGGGCGGCGCCGCCGAGGCCGCCGAGGGCGCCTCCGCCGAGGTCGGCGCGGGCGAGCTGACCATCTACGACAACATCGACCCGCGCAGCGGCGAGCAGTGCTGGAAGGACCTGTGCCGGGGTCCGCACCTGCCCACCACCCGGGTCGTCCCGGCGTTCAAGCTCATGCGCACCGCCGCCGCCTACTGGCGCGGCAAGGAGACCAACCCGCAGCTGCAGCGCATCTACGGCACCGCCTGGGAGAGCAAGGACGCCCTCAAGGCGTACCTGGCCTTCCTGGAGGAGGCCGAGAAGCGCGACCACCGCAAGCTCGGCGCCGAGCTGGACCTGTTCTCCATCCCGGACGAGATCGGCTCGGGCCTGGCGGTCTTCCACCCCCGCGGCGGCATCGTCCGCCGCGTCATGGAGGACTACTCGCGCCGGCGCCACGAGGAGAGCGGCTACCAGTTCGTCTACACCCCGCACGCCACCAAGAGCGCCCTGTTCGAGAAGTCGGGGCACCTGGACTGGTACGCGGACGGCATGTACCCCCCCATGCAGCTCGACGGCGGCCAGGACTACTACCTCAAGCCGATGAACTGCCCGATGCACAACCTGATCTTCGACGCGCGCGGGCGCTCCTACCGCGAGCTGCCGCTGCGCCTGTTCGAGTTCGGCACCGTGTACCGGTACGAGAAGTCCGGGGTGGTCCACGGGCTCACCCGCGCCCGCGGCTTCACCCAGGACGACGCGCACATCTACTGCACCAAGGAGCAGATGGCGGACGAGCTCGACTCGCTGCTGACCTTCGTGCTGGACCTGCTGCGCGACTACGGGCTCGAGGACTTCTACCTGGAGCTGTCCACCAAGGACCCGGAGAAGTCCATCGGCTCCGACGAGGTCTGGGAGGAGGCCACCGAGACCCTGCGCCAGGCCGCCCAGAAGCAGGGGCTGGAGCTGGTCATGGACCCGGGCGGCGCCGCCTTCTACGGCCCCAAGATCTCCGTCCAGGCCAAGGACGCCATCGGCCGGACCTGGCAGATGTCGACCATCCAGGTGGACTTCAACCTGCCCGAGCGGTTCGACCTGGAGTACACCGCCTCCGACGGCTCCCGCCAGCGCCCGGTGATGATCCACCGCGCCCTGTTCGGCTCCATCGAGCGGTTCTTCGCCGTCCTGCTGGAGCACTACGCGGGCGCCTTCCCGGCCTGGCTGGCCCCGGTGCAGGCCGTCGGCATCCCGATCGCCGACGAGCACGTGCCGTACCTGGAGGAGGTCGCCGCCGAGCTGCGCTCCCAGGGCATCCGCGTGGAGGTCGACGCCGGCGACGACCGCATGCAGAAGAAGATCCGCAACGCCCAGAAGCAGAAGGTGCCCTTCATGCTGCTGGCGGGCGACGAGGACATCAGCAAGGGTGCGGTCTCCTTCCGCTACCGCGACGGCTCCCAGAACAACGGGGTGCCGGTGGACGAGGCGGTCGCCGAGATCGTCGCGGCCGTCCGCGAGCGCCGCTGAGCCCGCCCCTCCGCACGCGAAGAGCGCCCGTCCGGTCCGCCGGGCGGGCGCTCTTCGCGTCGCGGGCCGCGTCAGTCGTCGTCGCGGAACAGGTCCGCGCGGGAGATGCGCGCGGTGGAGTTCGGGTCGGGCGCCTGGGCGGCGTCCTGATCGCGGAACAGCTCGGCACGGGAGATGCGCGCCGTCGAGTCGGGGTCGGGGGCCTCCTCGTCGCGGAAGAGGTCGGCACGGGAGATCCGGGCCGTCGAGTTGGGGTCGGGGACCTCCTCGTCGCGGAACAGGTCCGCGCGGGAGATGCGCGCCGTCGAGTTGGGGTCGCTCAAGACGGATGTCACTCCTTGCTGCGTTGGGGCAAGCCGGATTCTAGCGCTCTCCCGGCGGCGTGAGCGGTGTACGGCCGGGTCAGGAGCCGGTGGCGTGCGTCCCCCAGGCCTGCGCGGGGACGCGGTCGATGAGGTCGATGAGGTAGTCGGCCGCCGTGAGCGCCCGGTCCGGGTCCAGCCGCATGACGGCCCAGGTGAGCACGTGCTCCCCGGTGAAGCGGACCGGGAAGGAGCGCGAGCGGGGGTCGGAGAGCAGCCACTCCACCGTCTCCGGTCCCAGGGCGGCGCGGGCGAACCCGTCGCCGCCCGACACCTGGAAGGCCCGTGCGAAGTCGGTCGTGGCTCCGGTCGCCGCGTCGTCGCGGCGGCGGATCTCCAGGTCGGTGTCGGTGCCGGGGGTGCGCACGGCCACCACCCGGTAGGTGTGCGGGACCTCGTCCGTGCCGCGGGCGGCCGGGCGGGGGGTGTGCTCGAAGAAGGTGACGCGGTGGCCGCCGTGCCGTCCGTCCAGGACGTGGTGGAAGCGCGGGGAGCGCCCGCCCAGGGGGCGGGGCAGGGCGGCGCCGCCCAACGGGGCGGGGTGGTGTTCGGTGTAGGTCCATCCCTGTGCGCGCGCCCAACCGCGGAGTTCGGCGACGCGTTCCTTGCGAAAGTGCGCGGAGACCGCGACCGCGCCGGCCGTCACCACGACGACGACCAGGGCGAGGACGGGCAGGGCGCCTTCCATCCGGTGACTCCTCCGGCCGGGGATACGGGCGGCCGTGGACCCGTGGCGGGGGCCGCTGCGTGGGCGGACCGGGTCTTCCGGGTCCGGAACGCAGGGGACCCGCACTGGCCGTACGGAGTCCATTCTGTGCCGATTGTGGGTACTTGTCACCCCTGACCTTCACCGAACGGCGGGCGGAGGCCGGTCCCGGCCACGGACGCCGCCCGCGAGCGGGCGGGCGGTGTCCGCGCGTCGGGGCCCGGAGCAGAGCGCCGGAGCGTTCCCGGGTGCGGCCACGGGCACGGTCGTCGGCGCCCCCGTCACCGCCGGGGGCGCCGTGGCGGAGCCGTTCGCCCGGGCGGCCCGGGCGCGACCGTCCCGCGCCCGGGCCCCCGTCAGGCGGGAAGTCCCAGTTCGCGGGCGATGAGCATCTTCTGGACCTCGCTGGTGCCCTCGCCGATCTCCAGGATCTTGGCGTCCCGGTAGAAGCGGCCCACCGCGTAGTCGTTCATGAACCCGTACCCGCCGAACACCTGCGTGGCGTCGCGGGCGTTGTCCATGGCTGCGTTGGAGGCCACCAGCTTGGCGATCGCCGCCTCCTTCTTGAACGGCTCGCCCGCCAGCATCCGGGAGGCGGCGTCGTAGTAGGCCAGCCGGGCGGTGTGCGCGCGGGCCTCCATCTCGGCGATCTTGAACTGGATCGCTTGGTAGTGGCCGATCGTGTTCCCGAACGCACTGCGCTCGTGGGCGTAGCGCACGCTCTCGTCCACGCAGCCCTGGGCCAGGCCCACCGACAGCGCGGCGATGGCGATGCGCCCCTCGTCGAGGATGCGCAGGAACTGGGCGTACCCGCGGCCGCGCTCGCCCACCAGGTTGGCCTCGGGCACCCGGCAGTCCTCGAACACCAGCTCGTTGGTGTCGGAGGCGTTCCACCCGACCTTGGAGTACTTCTGCCCGACCGAGAACCCGGGGGTCCCCGCGGGCACCAGGATGGAGGAGATCTCCGGACGCCCGTCCTCCCGCCGGCCGGTGACGGCGGTGACCGTGACCAGCGCGGTGATGTCGGTGCCGGAGTTGGTGATGAACGACTTGGTCCCGTTGATCACCCACTGCCCGTCCTCCAGCCGGGCCGTGGTGCGGGTGGCCCCCGCGTCGGACCCGCCGTCGGGCTCGGTCAGCCCGAACGCGCCCAGCGCCTCGCCGGAGGTCAGCCGCGGCAGGTAGGCCTTCTTCTGCTCCTCGGTGCCGAACCGGTACAGCGGCATCGCGCCCAGCGACACCCCGGCCTCCAGGGTGATGGCCACCGAGGAGTCCACCCGGGCCAGCTCCTCCAGGGCCAGGCACAGCGCGAAGTAGTCGCCGCCCATGCCCCCGTGCTCCTCGGGGAACGGCAGGCCGAACAGGCCCATCCGCCCCATCTTGGCGATGACCTCGTAGGGGAAGGTCCCGTTCTCGTAGTGCTCGGCGATGACCGGGGCGACCTCGGTCCGGGCGAACTCCTCCACGGAGGCCCGCAGGTCGGCGTGCTCGGTCGACAGCTGGTGGCGGTTCAACGCTGGTTCTCCTCGCTGGTGGCGGGGGCGGACGGGGCCCCGGGGGTGTCCGGGGTCCCGGTGGGCTCGACGACGACCAGGACGGCGTCCATCGGTACGGACGCGCCGGGCCGGACCGCGACGGTGGCCACGGTGCCGTCGACGGGTGAGGTGACGGAGTGCTCCATCTTCATGGCCTCGACGACGGCCAGCGCCTGGCCGGCGGTGACCGTGTCGCCGACCGCGACCGGCACGGCGAGCACCGTGCCGGGCATCGGGCTGCGCACGGTGCCGTCGGCGGCGGCCTCGTCGCCGCGCAGGGCGGCGTCGACGGGCTCCTCGTGCAGGGTCCAGGCGGAGCCGTCGGCGCCCAGCCACCGGTGCGCGGTGGCGGGGTCGTCGGCCCGCAGGTAGGTGCGGGTGCGGCCCGCGTAGGACACCGTGAGCCGGTCGCCGTCGCGGCGGGCGCGGGCGTCCACCGCCTCCATCTCGCCCACGGCCACCGAGAAGCCGGACCCGGTGCGGCGCACCCGGACGGTCACGGCCTCGCCGCCGGGGGCCCGCAGCCGCCACGGCGTCCACGCGGCCCCGCCGATCCGCCACCCGTCGGGGACGGCGAACCGGTCGGCGGTGGGCGCGGGCGGCTCCAGGTCGAGCATGTGGTCCAGGGCTGCGGCCGCGTACACCGCGTCGGGCACGCCCTCGGGGGCGGACTCGGGCGGTTCCGCCCCGATGAGGTCGGTGCTCAGGTCGCCGGCGACCACCCGCGGGTGGCGCAGCAGCCGGCGCAGGAACGCGGTGTTGGTGACGCACCCCAGCAGCAGGTACCCGCCCAGGGCGTCGTCGGCGCGGCGCAGCGCCGCGCCGCGGTCCGGGCCCCACACGATCACCTTGGCGAGCATGGGGTCGAACGACGAGGTCACCTCGCTCCCGGCGGCGATGCCCGAGTCGACCCGCACCCCCTCGCCGGCGGGCTCGGCCAGGGCCAGCACCGGGCCGCCGCTGGGCAGGAACCCGCGGTCGGCGTCCTCGGCGTAGATCCGGGCCTCCACCGCGTGCCCGACCCAGGACACGTCGTCCTGCCCGAAGGGCAGCGGCTCCCCCAGGGCCACCCGCACCTGGAGCTCGACCAGGTCCAGGCCGCGCTCGCCGCGGACCGCGACGACCTCCTCGGTGACCGGGTGCTCCACCTGGAGCCGGGTGTTCATCTCCAGGAACGAGAACGACAGCCCGCCGTCCTCGCCCGCCTCGGCGATGAACTCGACGGTGCCCGCGCCCACGTACCCGCAGGAGCGGGCGGCGGCCACGGCGGCCTCGCCCATGGCGGCCCGCTGCCCGTCCGTGAGCAGCGGGGAGGGCGCCTCCTCCACCACCTTCTGGTGGCGGCGCTGCAGGCTGCACTCGCGCTCGCCCAGATGGAGCACGGTGCCGTGGGCGTCCGCCAGCACCTGCACCTCGATGTGCCGGGGACGCTGCACCAGGCGCTCCACCAGCAGGGTGGAGTCGCCGAACGAGGCCAGGGCCTCGCGGCGGGCGGCCGCGGCGGCGTCGGGGAGCTCCGCGGGGGAGTGGACGGCGCGCATGCCCTTGCCGCCGCCTCCCGCGGAGGGCTTGATGAGCAGGGGGTAGCCGGTGCCAGCGGCCAGCTCCAGCAAGGCGTCGTCGGGCAACGGGGCCCCGGGCTCCTCGGTGAAGCCGCCCAGCACCGGCACCCCGGCGGCGGCCACCGTCTCCTTGGCGCGGATCTTGTCGCCCATGGCGTCGATGGCGGCGGGCGGCGGGCCGATGAACACCAGCCCGGCGTCCGCGCAGGCGCGGGCGAACACGGCGTTCTCCGACAGGAAGCCGTAGCCGGGGTGGACCAGGCGGGCCCCGGTCTCCAGGGCGGCGGCGACGATGGCGTCGGCGTCCAGGTAGGAGGGCACGCGCACGGCCAGGTCGGCGGCCCTCACGTGCGGGGAGCCGGCGTCGGCGTCGGTGTGCACCGCCACCGCGCCCAGGCCCATCCGGCGCAGGGTGCGCATCACCCGCAGGGCGATCTCGCCCCGGTTGGCGACGAGTACGGTCGTGGTCAAGGGTTCCTCACATCCGGAAGACGCCGTAGCCCACGGGCTCCAGCGGGGCGTGGCGGGCGGCGGACAGGGCCATGGCGAGCACGTCGCGGGTGTCGGCGGGGTCGATGACGCCGTCGTCCCACAGCCGGGCGGTGGAGTAGTAGGGGCTGCCCTGCTCCTCGTACAGGTCCCGGATGGGGGCCTTGAACCCCTCCTCGGCCTCGGCGGACCACTCCTCGCCGCGCGCGCTCATCTGGTCGCGGCGCACGGTCGACAGCACGGACGCGGCCTGTTCGCCGCCCATGACGGAGATGCGGGCGTTGGGCCACATCCACAGGAACCGGGGCGAGTACGCCCGGCCGCACATGGAGTAGTTGCCCGCCCCGAACGAGCCGCCGATGACGACGGTGAACTTGGGGACGCGGGCGCAGGCCACCGCGGTGACCATCTTGGCGCCGTGTTTGGCGATGCCCCCGGCCTCGTAGTCGCGGCCCACCATGAACCCGGAGATGTTCTGCAGGAACACCAGCGGGATGCTGCGCCGGTCGCACAGCTCGATGAAGTGGGCGCCCTTGAGCGCCGACTCGGCGAACAGGATCCCGTTGTTGGCGATGATCCCCACCGGGTGCCCGTGGATGTGCGCGAAGCCGGTGACCAGGGTGGTCCCGTACTCGGCCTTGAACTCGGTGAACTCGCTGGCGTCGACGACGCGGCCGATGACCTCGCGCACGTCGTAGGGGGTGCGGGTGTCGGCGGGCACCACCCCGTACAGCTCCTGCGGGTCCAGCGCGGGCGGGCGCGGCTCGCGGGTCTCCCAGGCGGGCGCGCCCTGCGGGCCGAACGTGTCGGCGATGCGCCGCACGATGGACAGCGCGTGCGCGTCGTCGTCGGCCAGGTGGTCGGTCACGCCCGACACCCGGGAGTGCAGGTCGCCGCCGCCCAGCTCCTCGGCGGTGACGACCTCGCCGGTGGCGGCCTTCACCAGCGGCGGGCCGCCCAGGAAGATGGTGCCCTGGTCGCGGACGATGACGGCCTCGTCGCTCATCGCCGGGACGTAGGCGCCCCCGGCGGTGCAGGAGCCGAGCACCGCCGCGATCTGCGGGACGCCCAGCCGCGACATGGTGGCCTGGTTGTAGAAGATCCGCCCGAAGTGCTCGCGGTCGGGGAACACCTCGTCCTGCATGGGCAGGAACGCGCCGCCGGAGTCGGCCAGGTAGACGCACGGCAGCCGGTTCTGGAGGGCGACCTCCTGCGCGCGCAGGTGCTTCTTGACGGTCATCGGGTAGTAGCTGCCGCCCTTGACGGTGGCGTCGTTGGCGACCACCACCGTGGGGCGCCCGGCCACCCGGCCCACCCCGGCGATCATCCCGGCCCCGGGGGCGTCCTGCCCGTCGGCCCCGTACAGCCCGTAGGCGGCCAGGGGGGCGATCTCCAGGAAGGGGGAGCCCGGGTCCAGGAGGTGGTCGACACGGTCGCGCGGCAGCAGTTTGCCGCGCTCGACGTGGCGGGCTCGGGACTTCTCGGGGCCGCCCAGGGCCGCGGTGGCGATCCGCTCGCGCAGCTCCGAGGCGAGGGCGCGGTTCGCCGCGTCGTTGGCGGCGAACGCGGGACCGGCGGTGTCGACCGCCGAGCCGAGTACGGATGCCCTGCTCATGCTGTCCTCTCGTGGAGGGGTGTTAATGCTCACTAACATCAGTGATGTTAGTGACCATTAACATGGGTGTCCACAGTCCGGCGCCGCGAACCGCCGGGCGGGGTGAGGAACGGAGCGGGCATGGTGTCCAGACCGACGGGCGACCGCCGCGCGGCGCTGCTGGGCGCGGCGGCGGAACTGTTCGCCGAACGCGGCTACCGGAGCGTGCTCATCGACGACATCGGCCGGGCCGTCGGCACCACCGGTCCGGCCCTGTACCGCCACTTCTCCGGCAAGCAGGCGCTGCTGGGCGCGATCCTCATCGACGTCAGCGAACGCCTGGCGGGCCGCGGGCGGGAACTGGTCGCCGCCGCCCCCGACCCCGCGTCCGCGCTGACCGCTCTGCTGCGCGGGCACATCGCGTTCGCCCTGGACGAGCCGGCGCTGATCACCGTGCACGACCGGGAGCTGCACCACCTCACCGAGGGGGACCGGCGCCGCGTCCGCCGCCTCCAGCGGGGCTACGTCGAGGAGTGGGTCGGCGTGCTCTCCCAGACGCGCCCGCACACCCCGGCCCCCGTGCTGCGGGCCGCGGTCCACGCCGTCTTCGGCCTGCTCAACTCCACCCCCCACAGCCGCGGCGAGCTGCCCCGCGCGCGCATGGCCGACCTGCTGCTGGACATGGGCGCCGCCGCGCTGACGGCCCCCGAGTCCCCGGCGGGCGGCGCCGGTCCCGCCTCCGCCGACGGCGGCCGCTGACCGCGGCCCGCGCCCTTCCCGGACAGGCCGCCGCTCCGGTCCCCGGAGAGGACCGCCGCAGGACGGCCCTCCCCTTCACCCGCACAGGGCGAAGTCCGACAAAAAGGTCACCAAGAGGTGGGAACGGACCGGCTCTGCGGTTTCGGGGGCGTCCGGGCGCGGCTCTACATTCGGCCGTATCGGGTAGGGCCGCCTGTGACGGCGACCGACACGGAGAAGGAGCAACACATGGCTCGGCCTCGGATCGTGGTGGTCGGCGCGGGGTTCGGCGGTATCCACACCCTGCGTCGTCTGGAACGCCGCATCCCGTCGGGGGCGGCGGACATCGCCTTGATCGCCCCCCACGACTACATGCTCTACAGCCCGCTGCTGCCGCAGGTGGCCTCCGGACTGCTGACACCGCAGTCCGTGGCGATGTCGGTGCACCGGCTGACGCGGGACACCCGGCTCATCCCCGGCAACGCCGTGGGGGTCGACACCGACGACCGCGTCGTCGTGGTGTGCCGGCCCACCGGCGAGCTGATCCCCGTACGCTACGACCGCCTGGTGCTGGCCCCCGGCGGCCTCACCCGGGCCTTCGACATCCCCGGCCTGACCGAGCACGCCTACGGGGCCAAGACCCTGGCCGAGGCGGTCCTGCTGCGCGACCACGTGCTCGCCCAGCTGGAGCTGGCCAACGACACCGCCGACCCGGTCGAGCGGGAGGAGCGCTGCCGGTTCATCGTGGTCGGCGGCGGCTACACGGGGGTGGAGACCGCCGCCTCGCTGATGCGCCTGTGCGAGGAGGCGGCCAAGCGCTACCCCGAGCTGCGCTCGGTGATCCGCTGGCACCTGGTGGACATCGCGCCCAAGGTGCTGCCCGAACTCGGCGACCGGCTCGGCCGCAAGGCCCTGGACCTGCTCCGCCGCATGGGCATCGAGGTCAAGCTCAAGGTGTCGGTGCGCGAGGTCACCGCCGACAAGGTGGTGCTCACCGACGGGCGGGCGCTGCCCTGCCGCACCCTGATCTGGACCGCGGGGGTGTCCCCCAGCCCGCTGGTGGAGACCCTGGGCAGGCCCACCCAGCGCGGCCGCCTGGAGGTGGACGCCGACCTGCGGGTGCCGGGCGTGCCGGAGGTGTTCGCCCTGGGCGACGCCGCGGCGGTGCCGAACCTGTCCGGTGACGCGCCCTACTGCCCGCCCACGGCCCAGTACGCGACCCGGCAGGCGGTGACCGCGGCGGACAACGTGGTGGCCTCGATCCTGGGGCGGCCGCTCCGGGAGTTCCGCCACCGGGACCTGGGCCTGGTGGTGGACCTGAGCGGCAGGGACGCGCTGGCCCGGGTGATGGACATGGAGCTGACGGGGCTCCCGGCGCTGGGCGCCACCCGCGGCTACCACCTGATGGCGGTGCCCTCGCCCAACGCGCGGGCGCGCATCCTGGCCAACTGGGGCATCCGGGCCCTCATCGGCGGGGACGTGTCCCGGATGGGCTTCGCCGACGACGGGCGGCCGTCGTCCTTCGTGGCCAACGAGGCCGTGGACTACCTCGACGCGGAGTCGGCCGGGCGCGAGGGCGCGAGGCTGCTGGAGAACCTCAGGGCCCGCTACGGCGAGGACTGACACGGCGAGGGGCGGCGGCCGTGGCGGCCGCCGCCCCCGGAACGACGCGTGGCGGGCGGGTCAGGAGCGGACCAGCCGGGCGATGGCCTCCGACGCCTCCTTGACCTTGGCGTCGGCCTCCTCGCCGCCGTTGGCGACGGCGTGGGCCACACAGTGCTTGAGGTGCTCGTCCAGCATGGCCAGCGCGAAGGAGCGCAGGGCGCTGTTCACGGCCGAGGTCTGGGTGAGGATGTCGATGCAGTACTGGTCGTCCTCGACCATGCGCTGCAGGCCGCGGATCTGCCCCTCGATGCGGCGGAGTCGATTGATGTGGCTCTGCTTGTCATTGCTGTAACCGTGGGTCGCAGCCATGGTCCCGCTTCCGTGTCGTTCCTGCTCTATTGCCATGAACAATACCCCCTCGAGGTATTGAACCACCCGGGTCGGCGGAGCATTCCGCCGTCGGGTGCCCTAGGAGGAGTTTCCCAGACGAACAGGGGCGTAGGGTGTGCCGCGTCCTGCCGGATCTCCGGGCGTCCGTTACCTAGAGTGTTCCCCATGGCCGGGATCAACTACGGGGAGTGTTGAATTGGTTGCGGTGCGAGATCGTTCATTGGTGCGGCGGCGTGCCGGGGCCGCCGCCGTCACGTCGGTCCTGCTGGCTTCGGGAGCCCTCGCCGCGGGCGCGGTCTTCGGGGCCCGCGACGTGGTGGCGGCGCCCGCGACCCCCTACGCGTCGAGTGTCTGGAGCCGGCTGTCACTGGACGGCTCCGTGTACGGGAGCCCGGTGAACGAGACCCTCCGGGCCATCGAGGTCTCGGGGAACGGCAACGACTCCTGGAACGGACTGCCGGAGTCGCCCTACCTGACCTCCGCGACGGCCACCGGCGAGGTGAACGTCGTGACCGGCCCGGAGAGCGCCATGACCAACGCCAACGGCGCCTTCACCAACCTGACGGTCCCCGACTCGGGGATCCCCTGGGTCTCACAGCTGCTCGACCAGGGGACCCCGAGCGGCGGCGGCAGCACCGTCCTCCAGGTCTCGACCTGGAACAACCGGGTGCAGTGCGCGCCGCCCGCCGACGTCATCGCGCAGACGGCGACCACGGCGCCCTACGTCCTCGGTCGCCTGGTCGACGCCCCGCCCGCGAACCAGGCGGGGACCGGGACCTCGGAGCTGACCTTCGCCGGGGACTACGGCGACGGGGCCACCGAGGTCCGGGTCACGTCGCGCATCGAGCACGTCGAGGAGATCGTCGACCCCTACTTCGGGCACGTCTACACCGACTTCACCGCGACGGCCCAGCGCTACGACGCGGCGGGCGCCCCGGTGGGAGACCCGGTGACCCTGTACGACCTCGTCCTGGGCGACGTGACGGTCGACTGCAATGCTCCGGAGCCGTCTCCGAGCCCGAGCCCGTCCCCGAGTCCCTCCCCGAGCCCGAGCCCGTCTCCCTCGCCGACGGAGTCGCCGAGCCCGTCCCCGAGCCCGAGTCCCAGTCCGTCTCCGAGCCCGAGTCCCAGCCCGAGCCCGAGTCCCTCGCCCAGTCCGAGCCCTTCTCCGTCCCCGTCGCCCACGGAGTCGCCTTCTCCGAGCCCGTCGCCCAGTCCCAGTCCCTCGCCCAGTCCGAGTCCGTCTCCGAGTCCGAGTCCGTCGCCCACGGAATCGCCCTCGCCGAGTCCCAGCCCGTCTCCGTCGCCGTCTCCGTCCCCGTCGCCCACGGGGTCGCCGTCTCCGACGGAGCCGCCGACCGTGTCGCCGGAGCCGCCCCCGCCGCCCAAGCCGGGGTACAAGCCCTCGCTGCCCGTCACCGGGCCGGGCCTGGCCGCCCTGGTCTCCGGCGGTCTGATCACCCTCGGCGCCGCCATCGCGGTGCTGGCCGCCGCCCGTAAACGTCGGGCCTGATCTGGGCAAGCCCGGGGCGGGGGGCTTGCCCCCGCCCCGGGGCCGCACCACCATGGCCCTATGGATCGAAGCGCCGACAACGACATCCTGTCCACCATCAAGGGCCTGATGGACGAGGAGCACGCCCTGCGCGCCACACCGGGCGGCCTGTCCGACGAGGAGCGCGGCCGCATGAAGGAGGTCGAGCAGGCCCTCGACCAGTGCTGGGACCTGCTCCGCCGGCGGCGGGCCCGCGAGGAGTTCGGGCAGGACCCCGACGAGGCCGAGGTCCGGCCGGTGTCCGAGGTCGAGAACTACCGCCAGTGAAGCGCCGCCGGCCGAAACCACAGGGCCCCGGCCGGCATCAACCACGGTGAACCGGCGCGGGCCGGGACCGGCCCGCGCGCCCGGACCGGCCCCGCGCCACGGATCCGGAAGGGCCCCTCTTGCTCACTGCACTCACCGGCATCGGTCTGTCCACCGCGGCCGGGCTCAACGCCTACATCCCCCTGCTGCTGGTGGGCCTCATCGCCCGCTTCACCGACCTGCTGGTCCTGGGCGACTCCTGGACCTGGCTGGAGCACCCGGTCACCCTCGTCCTGCTGACCGTGCTGCTGGTGGTCGAGTTCCTCGCCGACAAGTTCCCGGCGGTCGACAGCATCAACGACGTGATCCAGACCGTCGTGCGCCCCACCTCCGGCGGCATCGTCTTCGGCGCCGGGGCCTCCGCGGTGGAGCTCTCCGAGATCACCGGTGCCGCCTCCGGCGCGACGGCGCAGGACGGGGTCTCCTGGGGACCCGTCATCGCGGGCGTGGTCATCGCCCTGGTGTTCCACCTGCTCAAGTTCCTGGGCCGGCTGGCCGCGAACTCGGTCACGGCGGGCTGCGCGGCCCCGTTCGTCTCCCTCATCGAGGACGTCGTCAGCTTCTTCACCTCGCTCGCGGCCATCCTGCTGCCGGTCCTCATCCTGCTGGTGGTCCCGGCGCTGGCCGCGGTGGGCGCGCTGCTGGTGCGGCGCAGCCGCCGCCTGCGGGCCGAACGCGCCGCGGGGGGCGGGGACACCGGCCCCGGGGCCCCCGCCTGAGGCGACCGGCACACGGCGCCGGCCGGCCAAGGCCGCGTAAAGTGCAGGTGATGACAGAGCTGACTTTCGATCCGAACGACATCACCCACATCGTCTGGGACTGGAACGGCACCCTCCTGGACGACAACCACGCGAACCTCTCCGCGGTCAACGCCGTGTGCGCCGCCTACGGCGTCGACCCGGTGGAGCTGGACCACTGGCGCAGCGTCTTCCGGCGCCCGCTCGTCCCCCTCTACGAGGAGCTGCTGGGCCGCGCCCTCGCCGTGGGCGAGTGGGAGCGCCTGGAGAAGCTCTACGACGAGGACTACCTGCGCCACCTGCCCGCGTGCCGGCTGGCGCAGGGCGTTCCGGACGTGCTGCTCGACTGGGCGGGCCTGGGGCGCACCCAGTCGCTGCTGTCGATGGCCTCGCACGACCACGTCGTCCCGCTCATCGCCGAACGCGGCCTGGCCGCGCACTTCACCCGGGTCGACGGCCGCAGGTACGACACCGAGGTCGACTCCAAGGCGGAGCACCTGGTGCACCACCTGTCGGGCCAGGACATCGACCCCTCCCGGGTCGTGCTCATCGGCGACATCGACGACGACGCCCGGGCCGCCCACGCGGCCGGCGCGCACTCGATCCTGGTGTCCACCGGCCTGATGGCGCCCGAGAGGCTGGCCGCCACGGGCGCCCCGGTGGCCGAGTCCCCGGTGGCGGCGGTCCGCGCGCTGCGCGGCCTCTGAGCCGGCCGGGCGGGGCCCGCCCAGCGGTCGGCCGAAAGAACCCATGACCGGTTCTCCCGGCCGGCCGCACCGCGGGGGAGGGGGCTGTCAATGGTGGTCCCCCACCCTGTGCGGGCGCCCGGCAGTGGGCTCGCCACAGGGTCCGTGAACGCGGTGTGACCTGGGAACTTCCCGTCGTCGCCCGGGCCCTGTTCCGGGGAGCCCTGGGGGTGGCCCCCGTCATGGTGTGCTGTTAGATGGACCTCACAGCAACACACAGCCACGCGAATGGAAGGCGGGCCAATGACGGAGAGCAGCGTGCCCCGTGTGCTCTGGCGACCCGACGAGGAGACGGTGGCGTCCTCCAACATCGTCGCGTTCGCCCGGTGGGCCGAGGAGCACAGGGGCGTCGAGGCCTTCGGCGCCGACGGCGACTTCGACTACGACGCGCTGTGGCGCTGGTCGGTCACCGACACCGACGGTTTCTGGGACGCGATCCGCGTGTACTACGGCGTCCGCTTCGACACCCCCGCCGATGGCGTCCTGGCCGAGGACGCCATGCCCGGCGCCCGCTGGTTCCCCGGGGCCACCCTCAACTACGCCCGGCACGTGTTCGAGGGCCGCGACCCCGACCGGGTCGCGATCCGCCACGCCACCGAGCTGCGCCCCCTGGCCGAGTGGACCTGGGGCGAGCTGCGCGCCCGCACCGCCGCGATCGCCGCCGGCCTGCGCGAGCTGGGCGTGGGTCCCGGCGACCGGGTCGCGGCCTACCTGCCCAACCTGCCCGAGACCGCCGCCGCGTTCTACGCGGTCGCCTCCCTGGGGGCGATCTGGTCCTCCTGCTCTCCCGACTTCGGCGTGCGCAGCGTCATCGACCGCTTCGCCCAGATCGAGCCCAAGGTCCTGCTGGCCGTCGACGGCTACCGCTACGGCGGCAAGGACTTCGACCGCGGCCCCGTCGTCGAGGAGCTGCGCACGGCCCTGCCCACGGTCGAGCACACCGTCGTGCTCGACCACCTCCGCCCGGGCGCCGGGCCGGCCGAGGGCACCCTGGCCTGGTCGGCCCTGGAGGCCTCCGGGGCGGGCGCCGACCTGGAGTTCACCCCCGTCGCCTTCGACCACCCGCTGTGGGTGCTCTACTCCTCGGGCACCACCGGCCTGCCCAAGGCCATCGTGCAGGGCCACGGCGGCATCCTCCTGGAGCAGTTGAAGAACCTCCACCTGCACCTGGACGCGCAGGAGCACGACCGCGTCTTCTGGTTCACCACCACCGGCTGGATGATGTGGAACTTCCTGGTCAGCGTGCTGCTGACCCCGGCGTCCATCGTCCTGTACGACGGCAGCCCCGCGGCCCCCGACCTGGGGGCGCTCTGGGACCTGGCCGACGAGGCCGGGATCACCGTGTTCGGCACCAGCGCGGGGTTCCTCTCCTCCTGCATGAAGGACGGCGTCCACCCCCGCCGCGGCCGCGACCTGTCCCGCCTCAAGGCGATCGGCTCCACCGGCTCCCCGCTCAGCCCCGAGGCGTTCGCCTGGGTCTACGAGGAGTTCGGCGACGACCTGTGGCTGTTCTCCACCAGCGGCGGCACCGACGTGTGCAGCTGCCTGGTGGGCGGCACCCCCACCCTGCCGGTGTACGAGGGCGAGATCCAGTCCCGGGCCCTGGGCATGGCCGTCGCCGCCTGGGACCCCGACGGCAAGGAGCTGGTCGGCGAGGTCGGGGAGCTCGTCGTCACCCGCCCGGCCCCGTCCATGCCGGTCTTCTTCTGGGGGGACGAGGACGGGGAGCGCCTGCGCGACAGCTACTTCTCCATGTACCCGGGCGTCTGGCGGCACGGCGACTGGATCGAGATCACCGACCGCGGCACCGCGATCATCTACGGCCGCTCGGACTCCACCATCAACCGCGGCGGCGTCCGCATGGGGACCAGCGAGATCTACCGTGCCGTCCTGGCCCTGGAGGACGTCACCGACGCCCTGGTCGTGGACGTGCCCCGCGGCGACGGCTCCTCGCGCATCGAGCTGTTCGTCGTCCTGCGCGAGGGCGCCGCACTCGACGACGCCCTCGTCAAGGAGATCGCCCGGCGCATCCGCACCGACTGCTCGCCCCGCCACGTGCCCGACCGGGTGCGGGCCGTCCCCGCGGTGCCGCGCACGCTCTCCGGCAAGATCCTGGAGGTGCCGGTCAAGCGCATCCTCATGGGCCAGAGCCCGGACAAGGTCGCCAGCCGCGACTCCCTGGCCGACCCCGAGGCGCTGGACCTCTTCAGCACGCTGGCCGACTGAGCTGCGGGGTCCCGGGCGCCAGCCCGGGGCCCCGGCCGCCGGTCCCGCCCGGCGGCGGTGTGGCCGGACCCGGCCACACCGGGGCGAACGGTCTTGATTGTGGCCCTACCGCCGGAGGCATAGCCTGGCCCGCGTGGCACAGAAGCGACCAGACGACACCACCGCGCCGGCCTCCGGCCCGGCCCCCGCCCGGACCAGGATCGACGGCATCGACGCGGCCCGGGCCCTGGCGGTCTTCGGCATGTTCATCGTCCACCTGGGCGTGGACTCCATGGGCCTGCTCTCCCCGGAGGACTACGCCTGGGACCTGCACGGCATCGTGCGGGGCAACTCGTCGGCGCTCTTCGCCTTCCTGGCCGGGGTCTCGCTGGCGATGATGACCGGCCGCACCCGGCCGCTCGCGGGGGATCCGCTGTTCCGGGCGGTGGTGCGGATCGTCACCCGCGCGGTGCTCATCGCCCTGCTCGGCCTGATCCTGGACCTGATGGCGGTGCCGGTCGCCATCATCCTCACCTACTACGGCGGGTTCTTCCTGCTCGCCCTGCCCCTGGTCAGGCTGCGCTCGTGGATGCTGTGGACGGTCGCGGGGGCACTGGCCGTCGTGGGTCCCCCGCTGTCGTTCCTGCTGCGCGACACCCTGTTCCCGGTCCAGCCGCGCACCGGCGCGGTCACCTCGTTCACCGAGTTCTTCCTCACCGGCTACTACCCGGCGATCACCTTCATGGTCTTCATGACCGCGGGGATGGCGGTGGGCCGCCTGGACCTCACCGACCGCGCCGTGCGCCTGCGCCTGCTCGTCGTCGGCGCCGTCGCCGCGGCCTGCGGCTACCTGGGCTCGTGGCTGGCCCTGGGGCCGCTGGGCGGCATGGAGCGGCTGATGGAGCTGCGCGCCCCCGAGCTGGCCGGGGCCCCGCTGTCGGCGGTCACCGACCCCGTCGCGCTGGAGGAGCTGCGCTACGCGGTCGACCAGGAGGCCGAGTCGATCTCGGGACAGGTGCCCACCGACTCGTGGTGGTGGCTGGCGGTCAACACCCCGCACACCGGCACGACCTTCGAGATCCTGGAGGCGGTGGGGCAGGGCCTGGTGGTGCTCGTCCTGTGCATGTGGCTGTGCGAGCGGGCCCGCCCGGTGATGTACCCGCTGGTCTCGGTGGGGCGCATGCCGCTGACCGTCTACACGGGCCACCTGGTGGTGATCGCGATGCTCGTCGCGGCCGCCGGGTACGAGTTCTACACCCCGTGGCTGACCGAGCGGTTCATCCTCGGGGCGCTGCTCTTCGCCACCCTGTGGCGCCTGGCGTTCGGCCGGGGCCCCGCCGAGTTCCTCCTGGGCGAGGCCGCCGACGGGACCGTGCGCCTGGTCGACTCCCTGCGCGACCGGGCCTGACCCGGGGTCACCGCTCGGGGCGGCGGATGGTGGACGAGGTCCGGTCCCGGTGGGCCAGCGTGTCGGAGGTGGTGCGCGCGTTCTGCCGGATGAGCCGACGGGCGTCGTCGGCCGCCGACCGGGCCACCGCCGGGCTGGCCACCGGCCGCAGCGCGGGCTCGGCGTCCTCGGGCAGGCCGAGGTCCACCGGCAGCCCGGCCCTGCCGATCACCCGCAGCTGGGCGCCCTCCTGGGAGAGGGAGGGGCGGATGTCCCCGTCCGGGGTGCGCCAGGCGCGCAGCCGGGCCGCCAGCCACTCGGTGCCCCGGCGCTCGGGGCCGGTCGGCCACGGCTCGCCGTCGGGCCGGTGCCCCAACGCGTGCAGCACGTCCTCGGTGGTCCACCCGGCGGAGAACAGCCGGGCCGCCTCCGTGCGCAGCGACGCGAAGTCCACCCCGCGCAGCGTCGGGTCCTCGGCGTGGATCATCTCGCAGGCCCGGTGCACGTCGCGCGGGGTGTGCAGGGGCCGGGTGCGCAGGTCCGGCTCGGGGCGGCGCAGCAGGGCGTCGTCGACGGTGACGATGACCTCCCCGCGCCGGTTGTCCCAGATGCCCACGTCCTCCCGCGCCCACCCCTGGGACTCCGCCAGGGCCGTCGCCAACCTGCGCAGGTCGACCTGCGCGTCCTCGCTGCTGATCCGGAACTCCGCCATGGGGCAAGGGTACGCACGGCAGGCGTCCGGGCGCGCCGCGGCGGGGGCCGGGGGAGGGGCGCACAGGGACAGTCCGGTATAGACCGCGGTCGGCCCTCCTGTGACCGAGGACATGGCCGGAAGTCCCGTTTCCGGGGGTTCGCACCAAGGAATTGGAGGAAAAGACCATGGTTCGGTCAAGCCTCGGTTGGACTCTCCTCCAACCTTGGACGGTGCGTCGTCGAGGGGTACCGGCGGCCCGTGCCCCCGGGGTTATGGTGACCACCTGACGGCCCGGAGGGGATCGCCGATCCCTCCCGCGCCGCCCCCGCCGACCCGGCGGAGGAGCCCGTCCCATCGTTCGACCGAGCTGTAGGTGCCCGTGTCCCACACCGCATCCGCGCCCGAGGCGATGACCGACCGCGCGCTCCGGGCGTTCCTGCACGGACTCCCGGGCGTCGACGAGGTCGGCGCCCGCGCCCGTGCCCAGGACCTGTCCACCAGGTCCGTCAAGACCACCGCCAAGGCCCAGGCGATCGACCTGGCCATCTCCATGGTCGACCTGACCACCCTGGAGGGGGCCGACACGCCCGGCAAGGTGCGCTCGCTGTGCGCCAAGGCCGCGCTGCCCGACCCCGCCGACCGCTCCGTGCCGCACGTGGGCGCGGTCTGCGTCTACCCCGACATGGTGTCCGTCGCGGTCGCGGCTCTGCGCGGCACCGGCATCGGCGTCGCCTCCGTCGCCACCGCCTTCCCGTCCGGGCGCGCGCCCCTGGAGGTCAAGCTCGCCGACACCGCCCGCGCGGTGGCCGACGGCGCGACCGAGATCGACATGGTCATCGACCGCGGCGCCTTCCTGTCCGGCGACTACCTGAAGGTGTACGAGGAGATCGGGGCCGTCAAGGAGACCTGCGGCGACGCCCACCTCAAGGTCATCCTGGAGACCGGGGAACTGGTCACCTACGACAACGTGCGCCGGGCCTCGCACCTGGCCATGCGCGCGGGCGCCGACTTCATCAAGACCTCCACCGGCAAGATCTCCCCGGCGGCCACCCTGCCCGTCGTCCTCGTCATGCTGGAGGCGGTGCGCGACCACCGCGCCGAGACCGGCCGCTACGTGGGCGTCAAACCGGCGGGCGGCATCCGCACCACCAAGGACGCCATCCGCAACCTGGTCCTGGTCAACGAGACCGCCGGACCCGCCTGGCTCACGCCGGACCTGTTCCGGATCGGTGCCTCCAGCCTGCTCAACGACCTGCTCATGCAGCGGACCAGGCTGACCACCGGCACCTACCCGGGCCCCGACTACTACACGCTGGACTAGCCGTGATCTTCGAGTACGCGCCCGCCCCGGAGTCCCGCTCCGTCGTCACCCTGCGCGAGTCCTACGGGCTGTTCATCGACGGGGAGTTCACCCCCGCGGCGAGCGGCGAGAACCTGACCAGCCTCAACCCCGCGGACGAGACCAAGCTCGCGCAGGTCGCCGTCGCCGGTCCCGAGGACGTGGAGCGGGC
This sequence comes from Nocardiopsis sp. MT53, assembly GCF_019598965.1. Taxonomy (NCBI): domain Bacteria; kingdom Bacillati; phylum Actinomycetota; class Actinomycetes; order Streptosporangiales; family Nocardiopsidaceae; genus Nocardiopsis; species Nocardiopsis sp. MT53. Next base: position 4,112,456 of record NZ_CP080599.1, read on the forward strand.
GGTCGCCGCCGCCCGCCGCGCCCAGGAGACCGTGTGGGGCCGCATGTCCGGCGCCGAGCGGGGCAAGTACCTGTTCCGCATCGCCCGCATCGTCCAGGAGCGCTCGCGCGAGCTGGCGGTGCTGGAGTCGCTGGACAACGGCAAGCCCATCAAGGAGACCCGCGACGTCGACCTGCCGCTGGTCGCCGCCCACTTCTTCTACTACGCGGGCTGGGCCGACAAGCTCGCCCACGCCGGGCTGGGACCCGACCCCAGGCCCCTGGGCGTGGCCGCCCAGGTCATCCCGTGGAACTTCCCGCTGCTCATGCTGGCGTGGAAGATCGCCCCGGCGCTGGCCACCGGCAACACGGTCGTCCTCAAGCCCGCCGAGACCACCCCGCTGACCGCGATGGTCTTCGCCGAGATCTGCCAGGAGGCCGACCTGCCCCCGGGCGTGGTCAACATCCTCACCGGCGCGGGCGAGACCGGCCGCACCCTGGTCGAGCACCCCGGCGTGGACAAGGTCGCCTTCACCGGCTCCACCGAGGTCGGGCGGCGGATCGCCCGCTCCGTGGCGGGCACCGACAAGCGCCTCACCCTGGAACTGGGCGGCAAGGGCGCCAACATCGTCTACGACGACGCCGCCATCGACCAGGCCGTCGAGGGCATCGTCTCGGGCATCTTCTTCAACCAGGGCCACGTGTGCTGCGCCGGGTCCCGTCTGCTGGTGCAGGAGTCCGTCGCCGACGAGGTGCTGGCCAGGCTCAAGGAGCGCGTCGCCAGGCTCCGGCTGGGCGACCCGCTGGACAAGAACACCGACATCGGCGCCGTCAACTCCGCAGCCCAGCTGGAGCGCATCCGCGAGCTGGCCGACAGCGGCGAGGCCGAGGGCGCCGAGCGCTGGTCGCCCGCCTGCGACATCCCCGAGAGCGGCTACTGGTTCGCGCCGACCATCTTCACCGGTGTGTCCCAGGCCCACCGGGTGGCCCGGGAGGAGATCTTCGGCCCGGTCCTGTCGGTGCTGACCTTCCGCACCCCCGACGAGGCCGTGGCCAAGGCCAACAACACGCCCTACGGGCTGTCGGCCGGGGTGTGGACCGAGAAGGGCTCGCGCATGCTGTGGACCGCGGAGCGGCTGCGCGCCGGCGTCGTGTGGTCCAACACGTTCAACAAGTTCGACCCGACCAGCCCCTTCGGCGGCTACAAGGAGTCGGGCTACGGCCGCGAGGGCGGACGGCACGGATTGGAGGCCTACGTTGGCTGAACGACGCGGCGGCAAGAAGGCCGGTGCGGCCAAGGCGGCCAAGGCGGCGGAGGCGCCCGCCGTCCCCGCCCGCCTGGCGGTCCGCAAGACCTACAAGCTCTACCTGGGCGGGGCCTTCCCGCGCTCGGAGTCGGGCAGGAGCTACCCCGTGACCTCGAACGACGGAACGCACCTGGCCAACGCCGCACTGGCCTCGCGCAAGGACGCCCGCGACGCGGTGGCCGCCGCGCGCAAGGCGTTCGCCGGGTGGTCCGGGCGCACCGCCTACAACCGGGGCCAGATCCTCTACCGGGTCGCCGAGGTCCTGGAGGGGCGGCGCGACCAGTTCGCCGCCCAGGCCGTCGCCGCGCAGGGGCTGAGCAGGGCCCGCGCGCAGGAGGTCGTCTCCGCCGCCATCGACCGGTGGGTGTACTACGCCGGGTGGACCGACAAGGTCGCCCAGGTCGTGGGCGGGGCCAACCCCGTCTCGGGCCCGTACTACAACCACTCGGCCCCCGAACCGGTCGGCGTGGTCGTGGTGTTCGCCCCGCAGAACGCGCCGCTGCTCGGCCTCACCTCGGTGGTCGCCCCGGTCATCGCGACCGGCAACACCGCCGTGGTCGTGGCCTCGGAGGCCGCCCCGCTGGCCGCCGTGGACCTGGCCGAGGTGCTGGCCACCTCCGACCTGCCCGGCGGGGTGGTGGACCTGCTCACCGGGCGGGTTCCGGAACTGGGCCCGCACCTGGCCTCGCACGCCGACGTCGACGCCCTGGACCTGACGGGGGCGGGCCCGGACGCGGTCGCCTTCGAGGAGGCCGCCGCGCAGACCCTCACCCGTGTGGTGCGCCCCGGAGCGGGCGCCGACGCGGGCGAGGAGGCCTGGCTCGACCCCGACCCCGGCACCTCGCGGATGACGCCCTTCCTGGAGACCAAGACCGTCTGGCACCCCGTCGGCGTGTGAGGCCGTGCTTCTTCGGCCCTCCGGAACCCCGTGGGCGCCCCCGCGGCCCCTCCCGCCGCCGTCCGCGGCCCCTCTCGCCGTCCGCGGGCGGCCGGCCCCGGCTTGCGCCGGACCCGGATCGAACGCCAGTGTGAGGCGGGGCGGATCGTGTCCGCCCCACACGGGAGAGGAGCCCACGGTGGGCGATGCGGTCGAGGACGTGATGGAGACGGCGCGGACCCCGGGCGGTGCGGCGCCGCGCCTGGTGCGGCTGGACCTGGACACGCGGGAGGCCGCCCTGTTGCGCGCGGCCGTGCTGCGCCACCGGCTGGCCCCGGGCCAGACCCGGTTCGTGGGCCTGCCGGTGGCCACCCTGCCCGCCGCGGACGCCGACCCCGACCGGGTGCCGTTCGCCATCGTGGTCGGCCCGGTCGCCGACGCGGCCGGGGCTGCGGAGGCCGCGGCCGGGTTCGGCGTGCTGGACGGCGGGGCCGGCCTGCGCGAGCTGGTCGACGAGCCACAGCGCGCCGTACTCCTGCGCGCCTACTACGTCACGCCACAATGGCAGGGCCGGGGCATCGGCCGGGCCGCCTGTTCCGCGCCCCTGCTGGACCGCCTGGCCGCCGAGGCCGCGCCGTACGCGGCCGAGGCGGTGCTGTGCGTCAACACCGCCAACCCCGGCGCCCGGCGGGTCTACGAGGCCGCCGGCTACACCGACACCGGGCGCGTCATCTCCAGTGACACGGGCCCGCAACACGTGATGTCGCGCCCCCTGGACACCGGGGCGCACCCCGCGCCGCGCCAGCGGCCCGAACGAACGGAGAAACCGCTGTGACCACAGGACCCGAGGCCCTCGCCGAGCAGGCCGCCGCCGCGCTGCGCTCGCGCACCGGCGTGGACTCCTACGACATCGCCCTGGTCATGGGCTCGGGCTGGGCGCCCGCGGCCGACCTCCTGGGGGAGGGCAGGGACGAGCTGCCCACCGCCGAGCTGCCCGGCTTCCTGCCGCCCGGCGTGGAGGGGCACAGCGGCACCGTGCGCGGCATCGTCGACGGCGACCGCAACGTCCTGGCCTTCCTGGGCCGCACCCACCTGTACGAGGGGCACGGCACCGACGCCGTCGTGCACAACGTGCGCACCGCCGTCGCCGCCGGGGCCAAGACCATCGTCCTCACCAACGCCGCGGGCGGCATCAACTCCACCTACTCGGTGGGCTCGCCGGTGCTCATCGCCGACCACCTCAACATGACCGCCCGCTCGCCGCTCACCGGGGCGACCTTCGTCGACCTCACCGACACCTACTCCGCCGAGCTGCGCACCCTGGCCCGCGAGGTGGACCCGCGCCTGCCCGAGGGCGTCTACGCGGCCATGCCCGGCCCGCACTTCGAGACCCCCGCCGAGATCCGCATGCTCCGCGCCATGGGAGCCGACCTGGTCGGCATGTCCACCGTGCTGGAGGCCATCGCCGCCCGCGAGGCCGGGGCGCGGGTGCTGGGCATGTCCCTGGTGACCAACATCGCCGCCGGGCTGGAGGGCGCCAACCTCGACCACGAGGAGGTGCTGGCCGCCGGCCGCGACGCCGCCGACACCGTGGGCCGCCTGCTCGCCGACATCGTCGCCCGTATCTGACCCGAGCCGGCCCCGAGGAGACCCGACATGACCACCGACACCGTCGCCCGCGCCCGCGCCTGGCTGGAGGCCGACCCCGACCCCGCCACCCGAGAGGAGCTGTCCGCCCTGCTGGAGCGGGTGGCCGCCGGGGACGCCGAGGCCGCCGCCGACCTGGGCGACCGCTTCGCCGGGCGGTTGGAGTTCGGCACCGCCGGCCTGCGCGGCGCGCTGGGCGCCGGGCCCAACCGGATGAACCGGGCCGTGGTCATGCGCGCCGCGGCCGGCATCGCCGCCTGGCTGCACGGCCGCGGCGGGGCCGGGCACGTGGTCGTCGGCTACGACGCCCGGCACCGGTCGGCGGACTTCGCCCGCGACAGCGCCGCCGTCCTCACCGGGGCCGGGCACCGGGTCTCCCTGCTGCCGGGACCGCTGCCCACGCCGGTGCTGGCCTTCGCCGTCCGGGACCTGGGCGCTGACGCCGGGATCATGGTCACCGCCAGCCACAACCCGCCCCAGGACAACGGCTACAAGGTGTACGTGGGCGGGGACCGCGACGACGCCGGGGCCCAGATCGTCGCCCCGACCGACATCGAGATCTCCGCGGCCATCGACGAGGTCGGCCCGCTCTCCGCACTGCCCCTGGGCACCGGGTGGACGGTGCTGGGCCGGGAGGCCGTCGACCGCTACCTGCGGGCGGTCACCGCGCTGGTCCCGCCCGGCCCCAGGGAGCTGTCGGTGGTCTACACCGCGATGCACGGGGTCGGCGGCGCGGTCCTGGTGGAGGCGATGGAGCGGGCCGGGTTCCCGGCGCCCGAGAGGGTGGCCGCCCAGTTCGACCCCGACCCGGACTTCCCGACGGTGGCCTTCCCCAACCCGGAGGAGCCCGGGGCGCTGGACCTGGCGCTGGCCGCGGCCGCGGAGGCCGGCGCCGACCTGGTGGTCGCCAACGACCCCGACGCCGACCGGCTGGCGCTGGCGCTGCCCGGGCGCGGCCCGCTCACGGGCGACGAGGTGGGCGGACTGCTCGCCGAGTACGTGCTCGACCACACCACCGGGGACGACCGGGTGGTGGCCGCCTCCATCGTCTCCTCCAGCCTGCTCGGCAAGATCGCGCGCGAGCGCGGGGTGCACTACGAGGAGACCCTCACCGGGTTCAAGTGGCTGGCCCGGGCCGGCGCGCCCGGCTCCCGGCGCGTCTTCGCCTACGAGGAGGCCCTGGGCTACTGCCTGGGGGGAGACGGCGGCCGCCCCGTCGCGGACAAGGACGGCATCAGCGCTGCGCTGGCGGCGGCGGCGCTGGCCGCGGCGGCCAAGGCGGACGGGCGGACGCTGGCGGACCTGCTCGACGACCAGGCCCGCAGGTACGGGCTGCACCTGAGCGACCAGCTCTCGGTGCGGGTGACGGACCTGTCGCTCATCGACACGGCGATGCGGCGGCTGCGCGCCGAACCGCCCGCCGCGTTCGGTCCCCTGAAGGTCGCGGGGATCGACGACTTCGCCGCCGGGCACGCGGGCCTGCCGCCGACCGACGCCCTGCGCTTCCGTCTGGAGGGCGGGGCCCGGGGGCGTGTGACGCTACGGCCTTCGGGCACCGAGCCCAAGCTGAAGGCGTACGCCGAGATCGTGATGGACGTGGAGGGCGAGGTCGCGGCCACCCGCGCGCAGGGTTCGGCGCTGCTCGCCGAACTGATGGCCTCGGTCGCCCTGGTGGTACGGGGGTAGTGGGGGGTTCGGGGGGATAGGGGTCCGTTTCACTCGGTGTCGCCGGGCTCCACGACGGGACGGTGCACGACCTCGTCGATGACGGTGAGCGTCTGGGTGGACGTCACGCCGGGGAGCGATTGCAGGCGGGTCAGGATCAGGTCCCGCAGCTGGTTGGTGTTGGCGACGCGGACCAGCAGGACGATGTCCGCCGAGCCGACCACGTACCAGCAGTATTCGATCTCGGGGTAGGAGGAGAGGATCTCCCGGTTGGCCCGCCAGTCCGGCTGGCTGCCGGAGATGAGCACGAGCGCGGTGACGCCCAGGCCCATCTTGGAGTGGTCGGTCACCACGGAGTAGCCGCGGATGACGCCCTCGTCGGTCAGGCGCTTGATCCGGTTGTAGGCCGTGGCGCGGGAGACGTTGGCCAGCGCGGCGATCTCCGTGATCCCGGTCCGCGCGTCCTTGGCGAGCGCGCTGAGGATCGTCTGGTCGGTCGCATCCGGCCGCCGGCCGTTCCGGCGTTGCTCGCCCATGGCCATGTGGGTGCTCCTCGTGTCTTCTCGTTCCAGTGCAAGCCCCTTTCCATCGTCGTCGACCGGGGCTAACGAACTACCAGGTAAACATCGTTTGCTTCCATCGGGGTCTCAGTCGCCGAGACGATGTCCGTCTGCGTATGCGCCCGATCACCAGGGGGTGCGTACGGGTGGTCTCACCATGCGGAATCTTCTTCTCGCGTTCCCGGCGCGCGCCGGCGCCGGGGTCAACCGACTGTACCCAGGGTTGACGCGGCGATCGGTGCGGGGGTTTCCGGTGGCCGGGGGTGCTCGCGCGCGGGTTCCGAGGCGGTGACCGGTGTTCTCGCGGGATGGCCGCTTTCGGTCGTCTCTGTCGTGCCGCGCCGCCTTTTCCTGGTCGGACTGCTGGGGTGCATCCGAACGTATGCGCTCCACTGTCGAACGGGGCACCCATCGTGGCCAACTGCGATCGTTCTGTGATGATGGGCGCCGATTAGTGGTGTATAGGTGCACCTGTCGTTTTCGCTGGTGGCGTGGGTCACTCGTTGGACGATGGCGAACCAGACGTGCTTTTTTGTTCCCATCTGTATCAAGTTTTCCAGATTATCTGGCGCAAGTGTCGAGTGATCCGGACAATCGCCTCATCAGTCAACAGACCACCCAGGAGTCCGGCGCTTGCGACGGACCATGTTGGGAGCCGCTGCACATGTCGACCCACGAGCCGCCGGACCGGGACTCCGTCTCCGTGGACCACCTGGACCCCGACCTCACCCGCGCGCTGTACACGCACATGCGGACCGCACGCGACCTGGACGCCGAGGCCGTCGCCCTCCAGCGCCAGGGAGTCTTCCCGGCCTACGTGTCCGTCCGCGGACAGGAGGCGGCCCAGGTCGCCAGTGCGGCGGCGCTGGACCCCGAGCGCGACTTCGTCTTCCCCACCTACCGCGAGATGGCCTCGGCGCTCGCCTACGGGGTCGAGATGGTCGGCTACATGGCCACCCACCGGGCGCTGTGGCACGGCGGGCTCTACGACGTCATGGAGTCCCGCTTCGGCGCCATCAACGCCGTCGTCGGCGGCCCCGTCCCGCACGCCGTCGGCTGGGCGGTCGGCGAGCGCATGCGCGGCGGAGAGGGCGTCGCCCTGGCCTACTTCGGCGACGGCGCCAGCTCCGAGGGCGACGTCCACGAGGCCATGAACTTCGCCGGGGTCTATGGCGCCCCCGTCGTCTTCTTCTGCCAGAACAACCGCTGGGCCCTGTCGGTGCCCAACGAGCGCCAGGTCGCCGGCGGCTCCGTCGCCGCCCGGGCCCGGGGCTACGGCATGGCCGGGGTGACGGTGGACGGCAACGACGCCGCCGCCGTGTACGACGCCGTCACCGAGGCCGCCGACCGCGCCCGCCGCGGCGGGGGCCCCACCCTCATCGAGGCCCTCACCTACCGGGTGGAGCCCCACTCCACCTCCGACGACACCGGCCGCTACCGCGACGAGACCGAGGCCGACCGCTGGCGGGCGCACCGCGACCCGGTCGCGCTGCTGCGCGCCGCCCTCCTCGAGGCCGGCCACGCCACCGCCGACGAGCTCGACGCGATCGACGCCCAGGCGGGGAAGCGCGCCGAGGAGATCCGCGACGGCGTCTCCGCCGCACCCGAGCCCGACGGCTCCGAACTGTTCACGCACGTCTTCCGGGAGACCACCCAGGAGCTGACCCGGCAGCGCCGCATCTGGGAGGAAGAGGTCCAGCCGTGACGGAACTCATCGACCGCACCGACGCCGCCGCCGAGACCCCCGTGCTCGAAGAGCTGTCCATGCAGCAGGCCATCAACCGGGCCCTGCGCGTCCTCCTGGCCGAGGACCCGGACGTCCTGGTGTTCGGCGAGGACGTGGGCGCCCTGGGGGGCGTCTTCCGGGTCACCGACGGACTCCAGAAGGAGTTCGGCGACCAGCGCGTCTTCGACACCCCGCTGGCCGAATCGGCGATCATGGGAATGGCGGTGGGCCTGGCCATGAACGGCTGGCGCCCCGTGCCCGAGCTCCAGTTCGACGGGTTCGCGTATCCGGCCATCGACCAGATCGTCAACCAGGTGGCGCGCATGAACTACCGCACCCGCGGCGCCGCACCCATGCCGATCACCCTGCGCCTGCCGTCCTTCGGCGGCATCCAGGCCCCCGAGCACCACGGGGAGAGCCTGGAGGCGCTCTTCGCCCACACCCCCGGGCTGAAAGTCGTGGCCCCCTCCGACCCCGCCGACGCGTACAGCCTGCTGCTGCAGTCCGTGCGCTCCGACGACCCGGTCGTCTACATGGAGCCCAAGGCCCGCTACTGGGACCGCCGCCCGGTCCGGCTCACCGAGCCGACCGACCCCATCGGCACCAGCCGCGTCGTCCGGCCCGGCCGCCACGCCACCCTCATCGCCTGGGGCGCCATGGTCCACCGGTGCGTCCAGGTGGCCGAGCTCGCCGCGGAGGACGGCGTCGAGCTGGAGGTCCTGGACCTGCGCTGGCTCAAGCCCATCGACGCCGCCGGACTGGCCGCCTCGGTCGCGCGCACCAAGCGCGCCGTGGTCGTCCACGAGGCCCCGCTCACCGCCGGGCTCGGCGCCGAGGTGGCGGCCTTGGTCACGGAGCAGTGCTTCCGCGACCTGGCCGCCCCCGTGCAGCGCGTCACCGGTTTCGACGTCCCCTATCCCGCGGGTCCCCTGGAGCCGCAGTACCTGCCGACGATCGACCGCATCCTGTTCGCGGTGCAGAGAACCCTGGAGTACTAGAACGACCATGGCTGAAGAGAACGTCACCTTCACCCTCCCCGACCTCGGGGAGGGCCTCGTCGAGGCCACCGTCCTGGAGTGGCAGGTGTCCGTCGGCGACGTCGTCGAGCGCAACGCCCCGCTCGTGGAGGTGGAGACCACCAAGTCGGCCGTGGTCATCCCCTCGCCCAAGGCCGGGCGGATCGTCGAGCTGCATGCGCAGGAGGACCAGGTCGTCCCCGTGGGGGACCCGCTGGTCACCTTCGCCGTCGAAGCGCAGGAGCAGCAGGCGGGCATCGTCGGCAGGGTCCCCGCCGAGGAGGCCCGCCCCGCCCGCCGCGTCCGGCTCAGGCCGCCGTCGGACTGACCCGGCCCGCACACGGGGTCCGTTCGGAGGAAGCCACGAGTGGAGGCGGATTTCCCCGCCCTCCGTTTATCGGAACCTCTGAAAGGACCCCGTTCCTTCTTCTGTTAATACATACGGCCGCACAAGGATTGAAGGATTCATGTCTGCGAATCTCATCGGCGACGTGACAATGCGCTATGTGGATTTGCGTCCGCAGTCCCCGGCGGGCGCCGTCCCCGTGCTTCTGCTCCACGGTTTCGGGACGAACTTCGACATGAATTGGCAGGCCGCCGGGTGGCCCCGGCTGCTGGACTCCGCGGGGCTGCGCGTGCTCGGCCCGGACCTGCGCGGGCACGGCGCCAGCGGGAAACCCGGCGACGACGCCTCCTATCTCCCCGAATGCTTCGTCTCCGACCTCGTCGCCCTGCTCGACGAACTCGGAGTGGAGCGGGTCGACGCCGTCGGATACTCCATGGGCGCGCGGCTGGCCTGGGAATTGGCGCTCACCCGGCCCGAGCGGGTGCGCCGCCTGGTCCTGGGGGGATTCGGCCCGGGGAACGCGTTCGACGGCACCGACCTGTCCGCGCCCGGCGAGGGGGCGACGCCCTTCGACCACGTGTTCCGCACGGTCGCCGCGCTGCCCGGCAACGACCCGGCCGCGCTGGCCGCCTGCGCCCGCGGCCAGGCGGCCCGGCCGTTCTCCCCGGAGCCTCCCGTCACGGTGCCGACACTGCTGGTCACGGGCGCCAAGGACGCGATCGCGGCGGGCGCCGCCGAGCTGGCGGCGGCGGTCGACGGGGCCCACGCGGAGATCCCCGGGCGGGACCACCTCAACGCGGTCTCCTCACGGCTCTTCAAGCAGGCCGTGCTCGACTTCCTCGCCTCCTGAGAGGCGGGGTCGCGCCCCGGTCCGGTCCGCCGCTCCCAACGCCGGGCCCCGGGGCGCCGGTCCGGGCTCCGGCGGGACCGCCCGCCGGAGTCCAGACCGGTCTAGACCGGCACCGCCCCACGTGCCGTTGTGACCCGTTGTGGCGGCCGGAGGGCCTTGTGTAGTAGTGGCTCGTCGGGGCCCCGCAGGGGCCGGGAATATACCTCCCCGGCAAACGTGGTCGCCCCCGCCCGGGTGTGTGCTTGGTAACTTCCGAGTAAGGCCCCGTGTCATTCAGCTCTCGCCTTCATAACAAGTCTGTGTGCCGGTTGGGTGTACTTTCCACTACCGGATATCGTCCGACCGCAGAACTCAGCCCGGCCCCCGGTTGAAAGCGGGCCGCTGAGAGGGCGAAGGGGAGTTAACAAGTGAAGCGCAGCAACACGCTCAGGTTCGCCGCCATCGCGGCGGCCGGTGTGCTTGCCCTCACCGCGTGTGACAACGCGGCCCAGGAGGGATCGGGCGAAGGGGGCGGCGACGGCGGCGAGGAGGCCTCCGAGCTCCGCGTCGGACTCGCCTACGACGTCGGCGGTCGTGGCGACCGCTCGTTCAACGACTCGGCCTACCGCGGCCTGGAGCAGGCGATGAACGAGCTGGGCATCGACGCCCAAGAGTTCGAGCCCACCGACGGCGAGGCCGACTCCGCCAAGGTGGAGCGCCTGTCCACCATGGCCGAGGAGGGCTACGACGTCATCATCGCGGTCGGGTTCGCCTACGACGGCGCCGTCCGCGAGGTCGCGCCGGAGTACCCGGAGGTCGACTTCGCGATCGTCGACTCCGAGATCGCCGACGTCGACAACGTCACCAGCCTGGTCTTCGCCGAGGAGCAGGCCTCCTTCCTGGCCGGTGCCGCCGCGGCGCTGTCCACCGAGGAGGACCACGTCGGCTTCGTCGGCGGCGTCGAGACCCCGCTGATCCACAAGTTCGAGGCGGGCTACGCGGCCGGCGTCGCGCACGTCAACGAGGACATCACGGTCGAGGTCGACTACCTCAGCCAGCCGCCGGACTTCAGCGGCTTCAGCGACCCGGCCCGCGGCCGCGAGCTGGCCCAGGCCCAGTACGACCGCGGCGCCGACGTGATCTACCACGCCGCCGGCGCCTCGGGCAACGGCGTCCTGGAGGCCGCCGTCGCCAACGACTTCCTGTTCATCGGCGTCGACAGCGACCAGTACGAGAACGCCGAGGACGACCAGAAGCCGTTCGTGCTGACCTCCGCGATCAAGCAGGTCGACGTGGCCGTGTTCGAGCTGATCCAGTCCGCCACCGAGGGCGACGTCGCCGCCGGCATCGAGCGCTTCGACCTCGCGGGCGGCGGTGTCGACTACACCACCTCCAACGAGGAGCTCATCAGCCCGATCCAGGCCGAGCTCGACGAGATCAAGCAGCAGATCATCGACGGCGAGATCGAGGTTCCGACCGAGCCGTAAACGCGCGATCGCGCACCTGAACCGCGGGTAGGACCCGTGGTGACTCACGGCCTGGGACGGCCGCCGGACGGGGGACCCCCGCTCCGGCCGCCGTCCCGGCCGTCGTTACGCGGACGAGGGCGTCCGGCGGTGGCGACCGGCCCCGCGCCGCTCCGCATTCCTCAAGGAGACAGATGAGCAGCACGCCATCGGGCGATGGGGGCCAGGCGCCCCCCGCCGTTGAGCTGCGCGGGATCACCAAGCGTTTTCCCGGGGTCGTGGCCAACCACGACATCGACATCTCCGTGGCCCCCGGCACCGTGCACGCCATCGTCGGCGAGAACGGTGCGGGCAAGTCCACGCTGATGAAGACCCTGTACGGGATGCACCGTCCCGACGAGGGCACCATCGCCGTCAACGGCGTCCAGGTGAAGTTCAACTCGCCGTCCGACGCCATCAGGAACGGCATCGGCATGGTGCACCAGCACTTCATGCTCGCCGACAACCTCACCGTCCTGGAGAACGTGGTGCTGGGCGCCGAGCGCCTGCACGGCATCGGCTCCAAGGCGCGCACCGAGATCCTCCGCCTGTCCGGGCAGTACGGCCTCGGGGTCGACCCGGACCGCCTGATGGAGGAGCTGGGCGTCGGCGACCGCCAGCGGGTGGAGATCCTCAAGGTCCTCTACCGCGGCGCCCGCACCATCATCCTGGACGAGCCCACCGCCGTCCTGGTCCCGCAGGAGGTCGACGAGCTCTTCGACAACCTGCGCGAGCTCAAGAGCGAGGGCCTCACGGTCATCTTCATCTCGCACAAGCTCGACGAGGTGCTGTCCGTCGCCGACGAGATCACCGTGATCCGCCGCGGCACCACCGTGGCCACGGCCGACCCGCGCACCACCACCGCGCGGGAACTGGCCACGCTCATGGTGGGCGGCGAGCTGCCCGTCCCCGAGCTGCGCGAGTCCACGGTCACCGAGAACGTGGTCCTCTCCCTGGACGGGGTCACCGTGCGCGCCGCCGACGGCCGCGCCGTCGTCGAGGGCGTCACCCTCGACATCCACGAGGGCGAGATCGTCGGCATCGCCGGCGTCGAGGGCAACGGCCAGTCCGAGCTCATCGAGGCCATCATGGGCATGCGGCCGGTCGCCGGCGGCCGCATCCGGCTGGGCGGCGACGACGTCACCGGCTGGCACACCCTGAAGATCCGCGAGGCCGGGGTCGGCTACATCCCCGAGGACCGGCACCGCCACGGCGTGCTGCTGGAGTCCTCCCTGTGGGAGAACCGCATCCTGGGCCACCAGACCAAGCCGCCGAGCGTGCGCGGCCCCTGGATCGACAGGGCCGGGGCGCGCGCCGACGCCGAGCGCATCGTCGCCGAGTACGACGTGCGCACGCCCAACATCGACGTCATCGCCGACGCCCTGTCCGGCGGCAACCAGCAGAAGTTCATCATCGGCCGCGAGATGAGCGGGAACCCCCGCTTCCTCGTCGCCGCCCACCCCACCCGGGGTGTGGACGTCGGCGCACAGTCCGCGATCTGGGAGCAGCTGCGCGAGGCGCGCGCGGCGGGCCTCGCGGTGCTGCTGATCTCCGCCGACCTCGACGAGCTCATCGGCATGTCCGACACACTGCACGTCATCCTGCGCGGCCGCCTGGTCGCCCAGGCCGATCCGGCCACCGTCACCCCCGAGCAGCTCGGCTCCGCCATGACCGGCGCCACCCTCGGCGGCGACGGGGCCACCGACAGCACAGAAGGTGGCAGCGGTGACGACACCGCCGACCGGAACGGGGGTGGATCGTGACTGAGAAGAGCACCCGCCCCGGAACGTCCCGGGCACTGCTCCCGGCACTCCTCATCGCCCTGCTGGGCACGGGCGTCACCGCCGCCCTCGACACGGTGCTGCTGTGGTGGGCGGCACTGATCATCGGGGTCGTCCTGGCGTTCGCCGCGGTGGTCCTGGTGGACCGCCGGATCCCCGACGCCAGGCGGGCCGGCGCCGCGGGGACCAAGGAGGAGGGCACCACGCTGCACCGCACCCTGGTGGTCCCGACCGCCCTGGTGCTGTCGGTGGTCTCCGGCCTGCTGGTGGCCTGGTTCCTCGACCTGTCCCTGATCGAGCCGGTGGCCGCCGCCGTGGGCGCGCTGGTCGGCTCGGGCGCAGCCTTCCTGCTGTACCGCCGCCTGGCGGCGATGCTCGCGCTGTCCTTCGCCGCGGTGTTCGCCGCCGGGATCATCGCGATCGCCGTCACCGCGCTGGTGCTGTTCTTCAGCGGGATCGCCCCGGGCGCCACCTTCGCCCGGATGATCGAGTACGGCACCCGGCCCAACAGCCTGGTGCAGATCATCAACGACGGCACCACCTACTACCTGGCCGCCGTCGCCGTGGCGATCGGCTTCAAGATGAAGCTGTTCAACATCGGCGTCGACGGGCAGTACCGGCTCGCCGCCCTGCTGGCCGCCGCCGTCGGCGGCTGGCTGGTGCTGCCGCCGGTGCTGAGCCAGATCGTCATCATCCTGGTCGCCGTCGCGGTGGGCGGGGCCTGGGCCGGCATCGCCGGGTACCTCAAGGTCACGCGCGGCGTGTCCGAGGTCATCTCGACGATCATGCTCAACGCCATCGCCACCGGCATCACCGCCTACCTGCTGAACACCGACCGCCTCGCGGTGGAGATCAGCACGAACAACATCGGCACCCCGCCGCTGCCGGAGGGCTCCTGGGTGCCCGGCGTCCCGGCCCTGTTCCTCGGCTCGGAGCGGGAGATCTTCGGCCTGGTGTTCCTGGCGATCGCCGTGGGCATCGGCTACGCGGTGATGCTCAACCGCACCCGCTTCGGCTTCGAGCTGCGGGCCACCGGCCAGTCGCAGAGCGCCGCCGAGGCCAGCGGTGTCAACGTCAAGAAGATGGTGTTCCTGTCCATGCTCTTCTCGGGCATGGTCGCGGGCCTGGTGGGCATGCCCCAGCTGCTCGGGAGCTCCCACTACTACGCGCTGGACTTCCCGACCGGCATCGGCTTCATCGGCATCGCCATCGCGCTGCTGGGCCGCAACCACCCGGTGGGCATCGCCTTCGCGGCCCTGTTCTGGGCCTTCCTCAACCAGGCGGCGGGCATCCTGCCCTTCGACGGCATCCCGCAGGAGATCGCCGTCATCGCCCAGGCCACCATCGTCCTCACGGTCGTCGTGGTCTACGAGATCGTCCACCGCTGGGGCCGCCGGTACCAGCAGCAGCAGATCGGCAAGGAGCTCGGCACCACCGTCGCCGGGCCCGCCGAGGAGACCGTGCCGGCCGGCACGGCGTCCGACAGCGGTGACGCCACCGGGGACGACACCCCCGGCGGCGACCGCGGCGGGGAGGCGAAGTGAGCCAGGAACTCAACGTGATGGAGCCGGTGTCCGCACCCCCGGCCCGCTCCGGCGGCCGGTCGGTGTGGCGCCTGCTCAGCCTGTTCGGCGCGGTCCTGGTGGCCCTGGCGGGCCTGCGGGTCGTCACCGGCCAGGACATGCTCACCGACGCGGGCACCGTCCGCACCACCCTCACCTTCGCGGTGCCCATCGCCCTGGCCGCCCTGGGCGGCCTGTGGGCCGAGCGGGCGGGCGTCATCAACATCGGCCTCGAGGGCATGATGATCCTCGGGACCTGGTTCGGCGCGTACTTCGCGTGGTCGACCGGCAGCCCGTGGATCGGCCTCGCCGCCGGTGTGCTGGCCGGTATGGCGGGCGGCCTGCTGCACGCCGTCGCCACGGTCACCTTCGCCGTGGACCACATCGTGTCCGGTGTGGCGATCAACATCCTCATGCTCGGCGCGATGCGCTACCTGTCGATCCTGGTCTACGCCGACGTGCCCGGGGCCGGCGCCTCGCAGTCGCCCACCGCACCGCCCTTCCCGCAGCTGAGCCTGCCCGGGGTGGCGGACGCCCTGGGACCCGTCGCCGCCAGCGGGATCCCCGTGGTCGGCGACCTGGCGTCCCTGGTCATCGGCGTCACCACCCGGCTGTCGGCGCTGACGGTCATCGCGATCCTCATGATCCCGGTGACCTACCTGGTGCTGTGGAAGACCGCGTTCGGCCTGCGGCTGCGCTCGGTCGGTGAGAACCCCGACGCCGCCGAGTCCCTGGGCGTGCCCGTGTACACCTTCAAGTACATCGCGGTGATCATCTCCGGCGGCCTGGCCGGCATGGGCGGGGTGTTCCTCGCCGTCGTCGCCTCGCAGATCTACCAGGAGGGGCAGACCGGCGGCCGCGGCTACATCGGTCTGGCCGCGATGATCTTCGGCAACTGGCGGCCGGGAGGCCTGGCCATGGGCGCCGGGCTGTTCGGGTACACCGACGCCCTCCAGATCCGCGGCGGCGGCGCGGCGATCCACGCCCTGCTGCTCCTGCTGGCCGTGGTGCTGCTGCTGGTCGCCCTGTGGCAGGTCCGCCAGGACCGCAAGGGCCTGGCGATCGCCGGTGCGATCGCGGCCGTGCTGCTGCTGGTCTGGTACTTCACCACCGACTCGCTGCCCCGCGAGCTGGCCACCTACAGCCCGCACATCGCGACGCTGCTGGTGCTGTCGCTGGCCTCCCAGAGGCTGCGGCCGCCCGCCGGGGTCGGCAAGCAGTGGAGGGCGAGCCGGTCATGAGCACTGCGGAGGCCGTGGACTGGGAGGCGCTGCGCGGCGCCGCCCGGGAGGCCATGACCCGTGCCTACGCGCCGTACTCGCAGTACCCGGTGGGCGCGGCGGCGCTGGTCGACGACGGCCGCACCGTCAGCGGCTGCAACGTGGAGAACGCCTCCTACGGGGTGGGGCTGTGCGCCGAGTGCGGCCTGGTCAGCGCCCTGCACGCCACCGGCGGCGGCCGACTGGTCGCGTTCGCCTGCGTGGACGGCCAGGGGGCGACCCTCATGCCGTGCGGGCGCTGCCGCCAGCTGCTGTACGAGCACGGCGGGCCGGACCTGCTGGTGGACACCCCCGAGGGGATCCTGACCATGGACCGCGTCCTGCCGCAGGCCTTCGGTCCGCACAACCTGGCCTGAGAACCAAGAGAACAGGCACCATCCCTCTCCCCGGTCGCCGCCCGAACGGCGGCGGCCGGGGAGACCCGTTTTCTCCCGGAAGGAATGACATGGACGTCATCGAGATCATCCGCGCCAAACGCGACGGGGGAGAGCTCACTCCGGAGCAGATCGACTGGGTGATCGACGCCTACACCCGCGGCGCGGTCGCCGAGGAGCAGATGTCGGCGCTGGCCATGGCGATCTTCCTGCGCGGCATGAACCGCGCCGAGGTGTCCCGGTGGACCGAGGCGATGCTGGCCTCCGGCGCCCGGCTCGACTTCTCCGACCTGGACCGGCCCACCACCGACAAGCACTCCACCGGGGGCGTGGGCGACAAGATCACGCTGCCGCTCACCCCCACCGTCGCCGCCTGCGGCGCGGCGGTGCCCCAGCTGTCCGGCCGGGGCCTGGGGCACACCGGCGGCACCCTGGACAAGCTGGAGTCCATCCCGGGCTGGCGGGCCGCCCTGAGCACCGACGAGATGCGGTCCGTGCTCGCCGACACCGGCGGGGTGATCTGCGCGGCCGGCGAGGGGCTGGCCCCGGCCGACCGCAAGCTGTACGCGCTGCGCGACGTCACCGGGACCGTGGAGTCGATCCCGCTGATCTCGGCCTCCATCATGAGCAAGAAGCTCGCGGAGGGCACCGGCGCCCTGGTGCTGGACGTCAAGGCGGGGTCGGGGGCGTTCATGAAGGACGTCGACTCGGCCCGCGAGCTGGCCCGCACCATGGTGGACATCGGCACCGACCACGGGGTGCGCACGGTCGCGCTCATCACGGACATGTCCGTGCCGCTGGGGCGCCAGGTGGGCAACGCCCTGGAGGTCGCCGAGTCCGTGGAGGTGCTCTCCGGGGGCGGCCCGGCCGACGTGGTGGAGCTGACCGTGGCCCTGGCCCGGGAGATGCTCGCCGCCGCGGGGCTCACCCCGGGCGAGAACGGGGTCAAGGACCCCGCCGAGGCGCTCCGGGACGGCAGTGCCCTGGAGTCGTGGAAGCGGCTGATCCGCGCCCAGGGCGGCGACCCGGACGCCCCGCTGCCGCAGGCGGCCGAGCGCCGCACCGTGCTCGCCCCGGCCTCGGGCGTGCTCACCCGCCTGGACGCCTACCAGGTGGGCCTGGCCGCCTGGCGCCTGGGGGCGGGCCGCGCCCGCAAGGAGGACGCGGTGTCCTTCGGTGCGGGCGTGACCCTGCACGCCAAGCCGGGGGAGGCGGTCTCGGCCGGCGAGCCGCTGTTCACCCTGCACGCGGACGAGCCGGAGCGCTTCGAGCGCGGCGCGGCCGCGCTGGAGGGCGCCTTCGACATCGACCCGGACGGCGTCTTCGAGCCGGGCCCGATCGTCATCGACCGCATCGCCTGACCGCCGTGCACGCCGCGGGGCGGGAGCCGGGACCCCCGGCGCCCGCCCCGCGGGGAGAACGGGTCAGGAGCCCAGGGAGAACGTGCGGACCTCGGTGTCCACGGGCTCGCCCTCGCCGTGCAGGCGTACCACCTCGAACGGCACGTCCACCAGCAGGTTGCCGTCGTCCCAGGTGAGCGGCCCGCGCGGGCCGACGTAGGCGATGTCCTGCCCGGCGCGGACACGGGCCACACAGTCCTCGTACCCGGTGCACTCCCGGCCGCCCGCGCTCACCGCGGGCATCCGGGCGGCGACCTCGGCGGGCTCGACCGAGCCCGCGGCCTCGGCGGCCAGGGCGACCAGGTTCACGCAGTCGTACAGCGCGGCCGTCACCCCGCCGAACTGGGCGGCGTAGGACATGTCCCCGCTGTCGGAGGAGCCCCACTCGATCTCCGGGAAGCGCTCGCCGCCCGAGTGGTGGCGGACCACGGTCGACCCGGCCGGGCCGAGGGAGTCCAGCGGGGCGGTCGGGTTCGCGACGAGCGGGAGGCCGGGGAGGTAGACGCCCTCGGCCGGAAGGCCCTCGTCCATCAGGGGTTCGGTGACCACCACGGCGGTCGGCTCCAAGGGGATGACGGCGTCCGCCCCCTCCTCCAGCAGCTCCGCCGCCCCGACCCCGTCGGACGACGGGTCCGCCATGGCCCGCAGGAGGTCCACTCCGACGACCTCGACGCCGTGGGCCTGTGCCTCGGCGGTGATGGCGTCCAGCCAGACCTCGCTGCCCGGCGTGTGCGGCACCACGATCTTCTCGCGGCCGTCCTCGGCGGCCAGCCGGACCAGCGCCCGCACCATCTGGTCCTGGCCCGGGATCGCGGAGAAGTACAGGCCGTCCCCGAAGCCCGGTGTCGTGGTGTAGGGCTCGGCGTTGCCGCAGTAGAGGGTGCCCGCCTCGAGCAGCCCCGGGAGGAGCTGTTCGCCGCCCATCGCGTGGGAGCCCAGCACGGCGTCCAGGTCGGCGCCCAGCAGGTCCCCGGCGTCCTCCGACGCGATCGGGGCGGCCACCTCGTGGCCGAGTACGCCGCCGACGGCGTTGATCTCCTCCAGGGCGAGGGCGATGGCCTCCTGCTTGGGTCCCGTGCTGCCCTCGACGGAGAACAGGCCCAGGGCCAGGGGCTCGGGGGAGACCGCCAGGGGGTCGCCGACCGACGGGGTGCGCAGCCAGTAGGCCGCGCCCGCGGCGGCGCCCATGAGGACGACGGCCAGGGCCACCGCGCCGATGACCAGCGGGCGCCGGTTCGGCGCCTTCGGCGCGGCGGGCGCGGGTGTCTCGGGCGGGGGAGGGGAGGGGTGGTCATGGTTCTCCGAAGGGGGAATGGGGATGTCGGCGGCGGGTGCCGCCGTGGTCGGTCCGGCAGGCCGGAGGCCGGGTCCGGGCCGGGGGCGTGGAGCCGCTCCGCCGGGGTGTCCGGGCGGGTGTTCCCGCCGATGTGGAGCCGGGCAGGCCCTCGGCAGGGGTCACCGCGCCGGTGCCGAAGGGGCCTGCGCGGGACGGCCCGCGCGGAGGGGCCGCGAGGGCGTCCTCTCGGGGGCAGTCCGGTGCGCAGGGCGGGGGTGGTTCGCACGGCGGGGCCACGAGGGCGCCGTCCCCTGGGGGTCCGTCCGGTGTGCGGGGCGGGGCCGGCCAGCGCGGCGGGTCCGCGGAGATGCCCCCGTGGAGCCCACCTGGTGCGGAGGGCAGGGGCAGTTCGCGCGGCGGGTCCGCAGAGGTGCCCCCGCGGAGCCCACCTTGTGCGGAGGGCGGGGCCGGTCCGCATGGCGGGGTTGCGAGGGCGCTCCCTGGGCGGTCCATGCGGGCCGCGTGGACGCGGACGGGCGCGGCCTCCTCGCCGGTGACGGGGCCGTTCTCCTCGCATGGCCCGGGGGTGCGTACCCGAAGGCAGGAGATCCGGGCGGACCCTCGGGGGAGGAGGGCGGGGCCGACCCGTCGGTGAGGGCCCGGGCGGCACCGGTGCGGCCGGTGGCGGGGGAGCGGACCGGGGCCGTACCGGCGGCGGCCATGACGGTGAGGGGGGAGGCGGCGCGGGCACCGGCCGGGGGCCGGGGGTGGCGCGCCGGGGAGGGGGATGCCAAGGGGGATGGTCTCCGGGGCACGGGAGAAGGCGGCCTTTATGTGGCTTATGCCTTGCTTGTCAGGGTTTGCGCATCCTAACAGTCCCGTCCCCCGGCAGGCCCGTCAGATCCGGCCCGCCGCGATGACGTAGGTGACGATGGCCAGGACCACGAACAGGCCGCCGGCCAGCACCGTCGCCGAGGACAGCCAGCGCGCCCAGGGGCGGGTCGTCGCCCGGCCCAGGAACAGCGACAGCGACGCCGTCAGCACGGTCAGCACGCCGAGCCCGCCGTAGGCGAGCAGGTCGGCGTTGACGGAGGCCAGGTGGCCCTCGGTCTCCAGCGTGACGTCGGTGAAGGCGAACCGGCCGAAGAGCTCGAACAGGCGCTGCCCGGTCGCCGCCGGTGCGAGCAGCAGCAGGGAGGCCAGGGCGAAGGTCTCGGCCGACAGGACACCCGGCGCGGTCGCCGCGCGCCCGGCGTCCAGGAAGGCGTCGGCGGCCGGGGCGTTCGCCTCGGGGGCGTCGTCGGCGGGGGCGGCCGCGGCGGGGGTGTCGTCGGAGGCGGCGTCGTCGGCGGGGGTGGTGTTCTCGGAGGTGCTCACCCGGACAAAATATCCGCTCGCTCCCCGGTTCCCCGAGGGTGATAACCCACGCTCCGTGGCCGGTTCCGGCCATATCGTGATGAAAAGCGCGATAACAGAAAAACAATCACGAGTGCTTGTTTTTTCATGTGTCCGGTGTCACTCTCATCACCATGACCGATACGCCCTCGCTGTGGGTCGGCAACGCCTCCGGTTTCTACGGGGACCGCCTCTCCGCCGTCCACGAGATGATCACCGGAGGACCGGTCGACGTCCTCACCGGTGACTACCTGGCCGAACTCACCATGGCCATCCTCGGCCGGGACCAGCTCGCCGACCCCGGCCGCGGCTACGCCAGGACCTTCCTGCGGCAGATGCGCGAGAGCCTCGCCCTCATCCTGGAGCGCCGCATCAGGGTCGTCACCAACGCGGGCGGCCTCAACCCCCAGGGCCTGGCGGACCGGCTCACCGAGCTCGCCGAATCCCTCGGCTTCGACCCCCGCATCGCCTACGTCACCGGCGACGACCTGCTGCACCGCGCCGAGGAGCTGGGCCTGGACGGACCCCTCACCGCCAACGCCTACCTGGGCGCGTTCGGCATCGCCGCCTGCCTGGACGCCGGGGCCGACATCGTCGTCACCGGCCGGGTCACCGACGCCTCCCTCGCCGTCGGCCCCGCCATCTCCCACTTCGGCTGGACCCGCGACGACCTCGACGCCCTGGCCGGGGCCACCGTCGCCGGGCACGTGATCGAATGCGGCGCCCAGGCCACCGGCGGCAACTACGCCTTCGCCGGCGAGCTGCGCCGCGAGGGGTACGACATGGACCGGCCCGGCTTCCCGGTCGCCGAGATCCACGCCGACGGCTCCGCGGTCATCACCAAGCACCCCGGCACCGGCGGAGCCGTCACCACCGGCACCGTCACCGCCCAGCTGGTGTACGAGATCGCCGGGGCCCGCTACCCGGGCCCCGACGTCACCGCCCGCCTGGACACCGTCCGCCTGGAACAGGAGGGCCCCGACCGGGTGCGCCTGTCCGGGGTCCGCGGGGAGGCCCCGCCGCCCGACCTCAAGGTCGGCCTCACCGGCCTCACCGGCTTCCGCAACGAGGTCGACCTGCTCATCACCGGCCTGGACGCCCGGGAGAAGGCCGCCTGGGCCGAGCGCCAGCTGCGCGCCGCCCTGGCACGGCGCCGCCCCGAGGAGCTGGACTTCGAGTTCGTCCCCGCCGCCGACCCCCACGGCGACACCCAGGACGCGGCCACCGCCCGGCTGCGCGTCACCGCCCGCGACCACGACCCCGCGGTCGTCGGCCGCCCCTTCGGGGCCGCCGCCGTGGAACTGGCGCTGGCGGGCTACGCCGGGTTCCACCTCACCTCCCCGCCGCGCGACGCCCGCCCCGACGGGGTGATCGCGAGCCACGCGTTCGTGCCCGCCGCCGAGGTCGAGCACACCGCGATCCTGCCCGACGGCGACCGCCTCGTCATCGCCCCTCCGAAGACCACCCGGCCGCTGGAGGAGGTGCCCGAGCCCCCGCTGCCGCCGCCGCTGCCCGAGGGGCCCGTGCGCGAGGCCCCGCTGGGGCTGGTCCTGGGCGCCCGCAGCGGCGACAAGGGCGCCGACGCCAACCTCGGCGTCTGGGCCCGCGACGACGAGGGCTGGCGCTGGCTGGCCCACCGGCTCACCGTCGACCTGCTGCGCGAGCTGCTCCCCGAGACCGCCGGCCTCGAGGTCACCCGCCACCTGCTGCCGCACCTGCGCGCCGCCAACTTCTGGATCGAGGGCATGCTCGCCCCCGGCACCGCCCGCCGCGGGGGACCGGACCCGCAGGCCAAGGGCCTGGGCGAGTGGCTGCGCGCCCGCCGCCTGCCGCTCCCGGAGTCCCTTCTGCCCGCACCCGGGGAGGCCCGCCCGTGACCGTGCTCGACAGCAGGATCGACACCGGGTCCGCGGAGTTCGCCCGGGCCCGCGAGGCCATGCTCGGCAAGCTCGCCGAGATCGACGCCGAACACGCCAAGGCGCTGGCCGGGGGCGGCGACAGGTACGTCGAGCGCCACCGCTCCCGCGGCAAGCTCACCGCCCGGGAGCGCGTCGAACTCCTCCTCGACGAGGGCTCGCCCTTCCTGGAGCTGTCGCCGCTGGCGGGCTGGGGCAGCGAGTACACCGTCGGCGCGAGCCTGATCACCGGCGTCGGCGTGGTCTCGGGGGTCGAGTGCGTCATCGTCGCCAACGACCCCACCGTCCGCGGCGGCGCCAGCAACCCCTGGACGCTCAAGAAGTCCCACCGGGCCGGGGAGATCGCCGCGCAGAACCGGATGCCGATGATCAGCCTGGTGGAGTCCGGCGGCGCCGACCTGCCCTCCCAGAAGGAGATCTTCATCCCCGGCGGGCGCACCTTCCGCGACCTCACCCGGCTGTCCGCCGAGGGGATCCCCACCGTCGCGCTGGTGTTCGGCAACTCCACCGCGGGCGGCGCCTACATCCCCGGCATGAGCGACCACGTCGTCATGGTCCGCGACCGCGCCAAGGTGTTCCTCGGCGGCCCGCCCCTGGTCAAGGCCGCCACCGGGGAGGAGAGCGACGACGAGTCGCTGGGCGGCGCCCGCATGCACGCCGAGGTGTCCGGCCTGGCCGACCACCTCGCCCGGGACGAGCACGACGCCCTGCGCATCGGCCGCCGCATCGTCGCCCGGCTGGGCCACCGCAAGGCCGGGCCCGCGCCCGCCGCCGGTGCCCGCGAACCGCTCCACCCGGTCGAGGACCTCATCGGCGTCATGCCGCCCGACCTCAAGGTCCCCGTCGACCCCCGCGAGATCATCGCCCGCATCGTCGACGGCTCGGAATTCGACGAGTTCAAGCCCGCCTACGGCGGCGGGCTGGTCACCGGCTGGGCCGACCTGCACGGGTACCCGGTCGGTATCCTCGCCAACGCCAACGGGGTGCTGTTCAGCGCCGAGGCGCACAAGGCCACCCAGTTCATCCAGCTCGCCAACCGGGCCCACACCCCGCTGGTGTTCCTGCACAACACCACCGGCTACATGGTCGGCCGCGAGTACGAGCAGGGCGGCATCATCAAGCACGGCTCGATGATGATCAACGCCGTCTCCAACAGCACCGTCCCCCACTTCTCGGTGCTGGTCGGCGCCTCCTACGGGGCCGGCCACTACGGCATGTGCGGCCGCGCCTACGACCCCAGGTTCCTGTTCGCCTGGCCCAGCGCCCGCTCCGCCGTCATGGGCCCCCGCCAGCTCGCCGAGGTGCTGTCGATCGTCGCCCGCCAGTCCGCGGCCCGCAAGGGGCAGCCCTACGACGAGGAGCAGGACGCCCTGGTCCGGCAGATGGTCGAGGGGCAGATCGAGGCCGAGTCCCTGCCCCTGCTCCTGTCCGGGCGGGTCTACGACGACGGCGTCATCGACCCCCGCGACACCCGCACCGTCCTGGGACTGTGCCTGTCCTTCGCCCACAACGCCCCGGTGCGCGGCACCGACCGCTTCGGCGTCTTCCGAATGTGAGGGCACCCGTGACCACCACTCCGACCGAGCACCCCCGCCCCGTCACGACCCTGCTGGTCGCCAACCGCGGCGAGATCGCGCGCCGCGTCATGCGCACCTGCCGCACCCTGGGCATCGGCATCGTCGCCGTGCACGCCCCCGGGGAGGAGGCCGCCGCCCACGTCGCCGAGGCCGACACCGCCGTCCCCCTCCCGGTCCCCGCCGGGGGCGGGCCCGTGGACGCCTACCTCGACCCCGGCGCGATCGTGGCCGCGGCCCGCACCGCCGGGGCCGACGCCGTCCACCCCGGCTACGGGTTCCTGTCCGAGAACCCCGCCCTGGCCCGCGCCGTCACCGCCGCCGGGCTCACCTGGGTGGGGCCCGGCGCCGACGCCATCGAGGGCATGGGCTCCAAGACCCGCGCCAAGGAGACCGCCCGCGCGGCGGGGGTCCCCGTCGCCGCCTCCCTGGACCCCGCCGACGTGCGCGCCGAGGACCTGCCCGTCCTGGTCAAGGCCTCCGCCGGCGGCGGGGGCCGGGGCATGCGCGTGGTCCGCGACCTCGCCGACCTGCCCGCCGAGGCGCGGGCCGCCCGCGCCGAGGCCGCCGCCGCGTTCGGCGACCCGGAGGTGTTCTGCGAGCCGTACGTGGAGCGCGGGCGCCACATCGAGGTGCAGATCCTCGCGGACGCCCACGGCACCGTGTGGGCCGTCGGCGAACGCGACTGCTCGGTGCAGCGCCGCCACCAGAAGGTGGTCGAGGAGGCCCCCGCCCCGGGGCTGCCCGAGGACGTGCGCCGCGGACTGCACGAGGCCGCCCGCGGCCTGGCCCGCGCCATCGGCTACGTCGGCGCGGGGACCGCCGAGTTCCTCGTCCCGGTCCGTCCGCCCGGCGAAGGGGGCGGCGGCGCGTTCGGCACGCCCGTGTTCCTGGAGATGAACACCCGGCTCCAGGTCGAGCACCCCGTCACCGAATGCGTCACCGGGCTGGACCTGGTCGAATGGCAGATCCGGATCGCGGAGGGCGAGCCGCTGCCCGACGGCGGCCCGCCCCCGCCCGCCGGCCACGCCGTCGAGGTCCGCCTCTACGCCGAGGACCCGCGGCAGGGGTGGCGGCCGCGCACCGGCGTGCTCACCGCGTTCGAGGTCCCCGCCGCCACCGCGCGCTTCGACCGGCCCGCGGGCCCCGGCGTGCGCCTGGACTCCGGGGTGGAGGCCGGGGACGCCGTCGGCACGGACTTCGACCCCATGCTCGCCAAGGTCGTCGCCCACGGCCGCGACCGCCGCGACGCCCTGCGCCGCCTGGCCGCGGCCCTGGCCGGCGCCCGCGTCCACGGCGTGGGCACCAACCGCGACCTGCTCGTGCGCGTCCTGCGCCACCCGGTGTTCGCCCGGGCCGCCGAACACCCCTGGGAACTGCACACCGGCTTCCTCACCGGGGACCGCCTCACCGCGCTGGCCACCCCGCTGGCCGCCCCCGACACCGAGGAGCTCGCCGCCCTCGCCGCGGCCCTGGTCGGCGCCGAGGCGTCCCGCGGGAGCGGGCCCCTGCCCGCCGGGATCCCCGCGTACTGGCGCAACCTGCCCTCCGGGGCGCACCTGCGCCGCTACACCACCGACGACGGGCGCGAGGTCACCGCGGCCCACCGCACCGTCCGCGGCGCCCCCGTCCCCGAACGGCCCGGCGTGCGCGTCCGGTCGGTCACCGCCGACCGGGCCGCCCCCGCCGCGGCCACCGCCGGCCGGGCCGTCCTGGAGGTGGACGGGCTGGTGCGCGCCTTCGACGTCCACGGCTCCGGCGACCGGATCCACGTCGACACCCCGCACGGGTCGGTCGCCCTCACCCGCGTCGACCCCCTGCCCGTCCCCGAGGCCGCCGTCAACCCCGGGGCGCTGCCCGCGCCCATGCCGGGCACCGTCACCTCCGTCGACGTCGCGGCGGGGGAGAAGGTCCGCGCGGGACAGACCCTGCTGCGGATGGAGGCCATGAAGATGGAGCACCGCATCACCGCGCCCGCCGCCGGAGCCGTCCGGGAGATCCCGGTCGCCCCGGGGGAGCGGGTCGCCGCCGGAACCCCCCTGGCCGTACTCGACTACGAAGGGCAGCACAGCCGATGACCGGAGCCATGACCTTCAACGAACCCCCCGAGCGCGTCGAACTGCGAGCCGTGGTCTCCGCGTTCGCCGGCGGCTACGGGTCCGCGTACTACCGGGCCAAGGCCAAGGAGGACGCCTACCTCACCGAGCTGTGGAGGGAGGCGGGCAAGCTCGGCTACCTCGGCGTCAACCTCCCCGAGGAGTACGGCGGCGGGGGCGGCGGTATCGGCGACCTGGCCGCCGTCCTGGAGGAGCTCAGCGCCGCCGGGTGCCCGACCCTCATGATGGTCGTGTCCCCGGCCATCTGCGGCACCGTCCTGTCCCGCTTCGGCACCCCCGGCCAGCGCGAGCGCTGGCTGCCCGGGATCGCCACCGGCGAGACCATCATGGCCTTCGCCATCACCGAACCCGACGCCGGGTCCAACTCCCACCGGATCACCACCACCGCCCGCCGCGAGGGCGACCAATGGGTCCTCAACGGGCGCAAGACCTTCATCTCCGGGGTGGACGTCGCCGACGCGGTCCTCGTGGTGGGCCGCATCCAGGACGAGGACACCGGCAGGCTCTCCGCCGCCCTGTTCGTGGTGCCCACCGACACCCCCGGGTTCGAGAAGCACCGCATCGAGATGGACCTGGTCAGCCCCGACCACCAGTACCAGCTGTTCCTCGACGACGTCCGGCTGCCCGCCGACGCCCTGGTCGGCGACCCCGACGCCGGGCTCCTGCAGCTGTTCGCCGGACTCAACCCCGAACGCATCATGGCCGCCTCCCTGGCCGCCGGCAGCGCCCGGCACGCCCTCGACAAGGCCGTGGCCTACGCCAAGGAGCGCACCGTGTGGCGGAACACCCCCATCGGCGCCCACCAGGGCCTGGCCCACCCCCTCGCCCAGGTGAAGATCGAGCTGGAACAGGCCCGGCTGATGACCCAGCACGCCGCGTTCCGTTACGATTCCGGCGACGACGCGGGGGCGGGCGAGGCGGCCAACATGGCCAAGTACGCCGCGGCGGAGGCGTGCGTGCGGGCCATCGACCAGGCCGTGCAGACCCTCGGCGGCAACGGCCTGGCCAGCGAGTACGGGCTGGGGTCGGCGATCGCCAGCGCCCGCCTGGCGCGGATCGCCCCGGTCAGCCGGGAGATGGTCCTCAACTACGTGGCGCAGCAGTCCCTGGGGCTGCCCAAGTCGTACTGATTCGGGTGCGGGCGCCCGGGGCCGGGCGTCCGCACGGTGGTGAGCGAGGGGGCGACGGTTGGGGACCGCAGCGGAGCGCGAACCCAGACAGGAGCGCAGCCGGGCCACCCGCGCCCGGCTGCTGGAGGCGGCCGTGGACCGCCTGGCCGGGCACGGGGTGGCCGGGGCCACCGTCGGGGCGGTCGCCGAGGCGGCCGGGGTGTCCCGGGGGGCGGCACAGCACCACTTCCCGACCCGCGAGGACCTGTTCCTCGCGGCCATGCGGCACATGCTCGACACCCGGGGCGCCGAGCTGCGCCGCCGCATCGCCGAGGTCCCCGAGGGGCCCGGGCGGACCGAGGCCGTGGTGGAGGTGGCCGTGGACGCGTTCACCGGGGACGACTTCCGGGCCGCGCTACAGCTGTGGGCGGCCGCCGCCAGCGACCCCGCCCTGCGCGAGAGCGTCGTCCCGATGGAGGAGCAGGTGGGGCGCGAGCTGCACCGGGCCGCGGTGGAGCTGCTGGGGGCGGACGAGTCGCGGCCCGGGGTGCGCGAGGCCGTCCAGGCCACCCTCGACCTGGCCCGCGGCCTGGGGCTGGCCAACCTGCTCACCGACGACACCGCACGTCGCAGGCGCATCGTGCGCCAGTGGGCCGGAATGCTCGACACGGTCCTGGCCGGATGAGGCCGCGCGTCCGGGCCTCCCGCGATGGCGGCACCGCGAACGCGGTGTTTATCATCGGAAGCCCGGCCGTCACCGAACGTGCCGACACCCCCGGTGGCGCCTCCCCCGAGAGAACAGCCTCACAACAGGAAAAGGCGGTGGACAGGTGAGTGCGGACGCGGGCAGGGACATCCCCGCCCTGGCCAGGAGAGCACTGGACGCCTTCGCGGAGAGCGCCGCGCGCCGCAGGGACCGGGACGCGCTCATGGACGAGGCCTTCGCCGCGCTGTTCGACCTCTACCGGGCGACCGACCGCGCCGCGCGCCGGTCGCCCGCCGGCCGCGAGTTCACGTCCACCCTCGCCGAGCTGCTGGTCAGCGGGAACAACCCCGACCGGCTCGGCCTGTACGTGGTGCGCAGCCAGACCGCCGCCGAGAACGGCCGCTACGAGGGCTACCGGCCCGCCTGCTGGCGCCGGTCCATGCTCCAGATCCTCGCCGAGGAGTTCGTGCCCTGGCGCGAGTTCCTGCGCCAGGAGGACCTGGAGGCGGTGGTGCGCATCGACGACGCGCTGGAGGCGGTGGCCGAGACCGCGGTGTCCTCCGCGGGCGAGGAGGTGCCCGACTGGGTGCCCGATTCGCACTGGTGGTGGTGGGAGCCCGCCCGCAAGCGCGGCGAGCACGCCCCCGAGCGGTTCGACAGCGGCCCCCTGGACCCCGTCGCCGAGTAAGCCCCCGGTCGGCGCCGTGCGGCGCCGCGCACGGCCGCCGATGGTCGCGGTGCCGCTGATGCGGATGCGTCTCCGGTGCGCTCCGGGACCCTCTCCGGCGGAGCCCGGCTTGGCGCACGGCCGCCGGGGGCGGCGGTGCCGCCGACACGGAAATGGCTCCGGTGCGCGCAGGGCCTCTTCGGTGGAATCCGGGGCGGTGCACGGCAGCCGGGGCGACGGTGTCACGTGGCCCTGGGACCGTTGGCACGGATGTGGCTCCGGTGCACCCTGGTGGTGCGCGTGGGTCCTTTCCGGCGGAGCCGAGAGGGCGGTGGGCGGCCCTGGGGCCGCCGACACGTATGCGCCTCCGGTGCGGGCCGGGGCGCGGCCGGTGGGTCGGCCGCGCCCCGGGGCGATCAGGCGGGGGAGTCGGGCGCCCCGGTGCGGGCGGCGATGATGTCGCGGTAGCGGGCGAAGGAGTCCTTGGGCGTGCGGACCTGGGTCTCGTGGTCCACGTGCACCAGGCCGAACCGCTGGTGGTAGCCCTCCGCCCACTCGAAGTTGTCGGTGAGCGTCCACACGAAGTAGCCGCGCACGTCCGCTCCCCGCGCGCGGGCCGCGTCCACGGCGGCGATGTGCGACTCCAGGTAGGCGATGCGCCCGGGGTCGGCGACCCGGCCGTCGACCACGGTGTCCTCGCAGGAGCAGCCGTTCTCGGTGACGTACAGCGGCGGCAGCGCCTCCCCGTACCTCTCCGACAGCCCCACCAGCGTGTCGGTCAGCCCCTCGGGGACCACCGGCCACCCGAACGCCGTCGTGGGCACCCCGGTGATCTCGCCCAGCGCGAACGGCAGCCCCGCCCCCTCCTCCGGCGCCAGGACCAGGCTCGGGTTGTAGTAGTTGACGCCGATGCCGTCCGCGCTGCCCGCGATGACCCCGAGGTCCCCCTCGCGCACCCCCGGCACCTCCGCCGCGCCGAACGCCGACAGGTCCGGGTAGGAGCCCAGCAGCACCGGGTCGGTGAACAGCCGGTTGTGCAGGGCGTCGTAGGCCGCCCCCGCCGCCAGGTCGGCCCCGGTCGGGTCCTGGGGGCCGCGCACCGGGCTCAGGTTGTTGGTGAGCAGGGCCTCCAGGCCGCGCGAGCGCAGCTCCGCGGCGGCCAGGCCATGGGCGAGCAGCAGGTGGTGCGCCACCGCCAGGACTCCGGGGACCTCCAGGGCGTGACCCGGGGCGTGGGTCCCGAACGCGTGCCCGTAGGCCATGTGGACCACCGGCTCGTTCAGGGTGATCCACCGCGGGACCCGGTCGCCCATCCGGTCGGCGACCACCGCCGCGTAGTCGGCGAACGCCGACGCGGTGTCCCGCGACGACCAGCCGCCCGCGTCCTCCAGGGCCTGGGGCAGGTCCCAGTGGAACAGGGTCGGGAACGGGGTGATGCCCCGCTCCAGCAGGGCGTCGACCAGCCGGTCGTAGAAGTCCAGGCCCGCCTTGTTCACCGGCCCGGTGCCCTGCGGCACCACCCGCGGCCAGGCGACCGAGAAGCGGTAGGCGTTCACGCCCAGCCGGTCGAGCAGGTCCACGTCCTGCTGCCAGCGGTGGTAGTGGTCGCAGGCCACGGCCGGGCTGTGGCCGTCGCGGACGGCGCCCGGGCGGGCGGCGAAGGTGTCCCAGACCGACGGGCCGCGGCCGTCCTCGGCCAGGGCCCCCTCCACCTGGAACGCGGCCGAGGCCACACCCCACAGGAACGGTGACGACATAACGGATCCGCCTTTCGTGCACGGGTGCCCTCCGGTGCCGGGTCCGGAAGCGGAGACCGGCCGGGGAGGGCGGGGACAGGGGTACGGGGTACGGGCGGGGGCGCGGGTCAGGCCACCCCCTTGATGCGCCACACCAGGACGGCGCCCAGCAGGGTCAGCAGGCCGCAGACCGTGTACAGGACCGGGTAGCCGCCCAGGTACACCACGATCGGGCCGGCCAGCGCCGGGGCGATCACCTGCGGGCCGGCGCTGGCGATGTTCACGATCCCCAGGTCCTTGGCGCGGCCCTCGGCGGCCGGGAGGACCTCGGTGACCAGGGCGTTGTCCACCGACAGGTAGATGCCGAACCCGACGCCCAGCACCACCGCGCACGCGATCGTCATCGGCCAGGACGGGAACAGCGCCACCAGGAACGCCGGGAGCGCGCACACCGCGCCGGACACGCACACCGGTCCGCGGCGGCGCCCCCAGCGGTCGGAGAGCACGCCCGCGACCACGGTGGTCGCCACCACAGCGGCCGTGTAGACCAGGATCAGCAGGAGCAGGCCGTCGGTGGCCGAGGAGCCCGGGAAGAGCTCCTCGTAGCCGATGCCGTCGCGCAGGAAGTACAGCAGGTAGAGGGTGAACATGGCGTTGCCGGTCTGCATGAGGAACCGGGTGAGCCAGGCCCAGGCGAAGTCGGGGTGGCGGCGCGGGGACACCCAGAAGCCGCGGCCCAGGTCGCGCCAGGGCGGGCGGGCCCCGCGCGGCAGCGGGGGGTCCGGGGACAGCAGGGCGAAGGGCAGGGCGCAGGCGATGAGCAGCACGCCGATGAGCGTGTAGCCCGGGGCGACGCGGGTGACCACCGCGGTCACCAGCACCACGGCGACCACCACGCCCGCGGACTGGGGGATGCCGACCCAGCCGGAGACCGCGCCGCGCTGGCGGACCGGGACGCGGTCCGGGACGGCGGCGAGCAGGGTGGCGTTGAGCAGGGACAGGGCCGCCTGGACCAGCGACCAGCCGACGAGGACGCCCGCCACGCTGTCCTGGCGGCCCAGGACGGTCAGGCCGATCCCGCCCAGGACGGCGCCCAGCAGCACCCACGGGCGGCGGCGGCCCAGGCGGCCGGTGGTGCGGTCGGACAGCGCCCCGGCCAGGGGGGTGCCGAGCGTGGCCACGAGGGCGCCGACTCCCGTGACCCAGGCCAGGGCGGTCTCCTTGCCCTCCGGGGCGATCGCCCCGACCTGCTCGGGGAGGAGGACCTGGAGGGGGCCGAAGAACGCCATCCACATGCCGAGGTTGGCCAGGCTGATCCCGGCCACCCACAGGGCGCCGACGGGGGAGGCGGGCTCGGCGAGGGCCTCGGGGACCGGTTCGGAGGTGGTCGCGGCCCCGGCGGGGGAGGTGGCCGCGGTGTCGGGGGCGGTGCCGGTGCCGGGGGGCGGGTCGGCGGGGCCGGGGCGTTCGGAGGGCGGGGGCGCCGGGGGTGTGCGCACGGATCACCTGCCTAACGTGAATTGTCTTCATGTTAGGTGGGTCACAGGCACGGGTGGAAGTCCGAGGCGGCATTTCCCGCGATTGATCAAAGTTGATTAGTGGGAGTGGTGTGGTCTAGGCTCGCACCACTGATCAAATTTGATCACTCCTGTGTGTCGGGGCGTCGATGGCCCGGCTGCGGACTGCGGGGCCGGGGTGGCCGGGCTTTCGGGTCTCGTGGTGCCAGGGGGAGTGGTGTGGCGAAGGAGGGGTCGTGGGCGAAGGCGTCGCGGAGGCCGGGGGCGGGATCGGCGGGAGTGTGGAGGAGGGCGGGCCGGCGGTGCGGGATGCGCCGCCGGGGGTGCGCCCGAACGAGACCACGATCCCCCTGCTGCCGTGTGTCTCGGCGGAGGAGACGCTGGACTTCTTCCAGTCCCTCGGGTTCGAGGTGACCTACCGGCAGCACCGGCCCTACCTCTACCTCGCGTTCCAGTGGAGCGGAATCCACCTGCACTACGGGCGGGCGCCCAAGGGGCTCGACCCCGCGCTGGAGGAGAGCGGCGGCTGCCTGGTCCTGGTCGACGACGTGGCCGCCTACCACGCGGCGCTGGTGGCGTCCGTGCGTGCGGCCAAGGGGCGGGTGCCGACCCGGGGGCTGCCCCGGATCACCCGCTACCGGCCCGGAGCGAGCCGGTTCACGGTGATGGACCCCTCGGGCAACTCGATCATGGTCATCCAGCGAGACGAGCCCGAGGACCTGGAGTACGGGGGGTCGCCGGATCTGGAGGGCCTGGCCCGCGTCCTGGACGGCGCCCGCATCATCCGCGACTTCAAGCTCGACGACCGGATGGCCTGGCGCTTCCTCAAGTCGGGGCTGCGCAGGCACGGCGACGGGGCTCCGCCCGTGGAACGGGCGATGGCGCTGGCGATGCTGATCGAGCTGTCCGTCCCGCTCGGCGAGAAGGAGCGGAGTGCCGAGTGGATCGGGCAGTTGCGGGGGATCGGGCTCACGGAGGCGGAGCGGGCCCGTGTCGAGGCGGAGCTCCGCAACGCCGGCGAGCTCCGGCGCTGGCTGTCCGACTGAGCGGCGCCGCGCCGCCGGTGGGCCGGACGTTTGAAGAACATCAGGTAATCAAGTTTGACTAGGGGGCGGGGTGGGCAGTACCCTCCTCCGGGTAGTCAAACTTGATCAGTCATGGGGAGGGTCCATGGAGAACAGCGAGCCCGCCGTTCTGGTGGAAGGGCTGCACAAGGCCTACGGCGACACGCGTGCGCTGGACGGTCTCGACATGACCGTGGAGCGGGGGACGGTGCACGCCATCCTGGGGCCCAACGGCGCGGGCAAGACCACGCTGGTCCGGACCCTGGCCACCCTGCTGCGGGTGCAGCGGGGACGGGTGGAGGTGGACGGGGTCGACGTCGCCACCCGGCCGCGCGACGTCCGGCGCCGCATCGGGCTGCTCGGCCAGCACGCGGCACTGGACGAGGAGCTGTCCGGGCGGCAGAACCTCGAACTGTTCGGCCGCCTGCACCACCTGGGCGACCGCCGGGCCGCCACCCGCGCCGGCGAACTGCTGGAGCGGTTCGGCCTGGCCGACACCGGCAAGCGCCCGGTGTCCGGGTACAGCGGGGGCATGCGCCGCCGCCTGGACCTGGCGGCCTCGCTCATCGTCGACCCGGCGGTGCTGTTCCTGGACGAGCCGACCACCGGCCTGGACCCGCGCGGGCGCACCGAGGTGTGGGAGTCGGTCCGCTCGCTGGTGGGCGCGGGGACCACGGTGCTGCTCACCACCCAGTACCTGGAGGAGGCGGACCAGCTGGCCGATCTCATCAGCGTGGTCGACGGCGGCCGGGTGATCGCCGAGGGCACCGCCGACCGGCTCAAGGGGATGGTCGGCGGCGACCGGCTCGACGTGGTCATCGCGGACCCGGGCCGCCTGGCCGAGGCCGCCGTCGTGCTGGGACGCCTCTTCGGCGGCTCCGGCGCGTTCGACCTTGACCAACTGGTCAAGTTTGACCAGTCGTCCGGGGAGGGTGAGCGCGCACGCCGCATCAGCCTCCCGGTCGCCGACCGGCGGGGCGCATTGGCCCGCGCCGTCCGGGCGCTGGACGCGGAGGGGATCGAGGCGGAGGACCTGGCCGTCCGCCGCCCCACCCTGGACGAGGTCTTCCTCCGCCTCACCGGATCCCCCGCCGAGCCCCCCGCGGACGCCGCCGGGGCCCCGGCCTCGCCCGCCGCGGGCGTCCCCGCCGCCCCGGGCACCACGTGACCGACCCGCGCACCCCGGCCCCGCGGCTCCGCCCCGCGCGCTCCGGCACCCGCCCGGACCCGCGCGAGGCCACCCGCGACCGGCCCCTGCCCGGCAGGGGCGGTGCCCGGTGGGGCCGCAACCGCGCCCCGGCCGGCGGGGGCGGTGCCTCACGGGGCGGGGGAGGTGCCCTGCACCGGGAGACCGGCACCCCGCGGAATGGCGATGGTGCCCTGCCCCCTGGGAGCGGGGGCCTGACCGGCTGGGACGGCGCCCCGGCTGCCGGGGGCAACTCCCTGCGGGACGGGGGAGGCGCCCTGCCCGGCGGGGGCGGGGACGGACATCCGGGGCGGGCCCCGGCCGCTGACGACGATCGGAGAAGGACATGACACGCACGACCGACCTGTACGACGCCCGGGCGCACGAGGAGGAACTCGGAGCCCTCGCCCGCTGGGCGGGCGACTCCTGGACGATGACCCGCCGGGAGTTCGCCCGCTGGGCCCGCAACCCGTGGGGCCCGGTCATCGGGCTGCTCTTCCCGGTGATGATGCTGGTGCTCTTCGCGCTCTTCCTCGGCGGGAGCATGACCGTCGCCGGCGGCGGCGACTACACCGAGTTCCTGGTCCCCGGCCTGCTGGTGCTCACCATGGCGTTCGGCCTGGAGGGCACGATGACCGCCATCACCCGTGACCTGGAGCGCGGGGTGCTGGACCGGTTCCGCTCCCTGCCCATGGCCTCCACCGCCGTGCTGGTCGGGCGCGGGGTCGCCGACCTCCTGGAGTCCGTCGCGGGCCTGCTCATCGTGCTCGCCGCCGGCTTCGCCCTCGGCTGGCGCTGGCACGGCAGCCTGGGCGCGGCACTGGGCGCGGTGGGCCTGCTGCTCCTGCTGCGCGCCGCGATGCTGGCCTGCGGCGTCTGGCTGGGGCTGGTCGTGGGGCGGCCGGAACTGGTGATGGCGGTGCAGATCCTGGTGTGGCCGGTGGCCTTCACCTCCAGCGCCTTCGCCTCCCCCGAGGCCATGCCGGGGTGGCTGGGCGCGGTCGCCGAGTGGAACCCGATGTCGGCGACGGCCACCGCGGTCCGCGACCTGTTCGGCAACCCCGGCGCGGCGGGCACCTCCTGGGCGGCGGAGAACGCCCTGTTCCTGGCGGTGCTGTGGCCGGTGCTGCTGCTCCTGGTCGCCTGCCCGATGGCCGCGGCCCGATTCCGGTCCCTGTCCCGCTGACCCGGCCGTGGGCATCCGCGGGGTCCGACCGGATCCCGCGGACACCCGCTCCGTACCTGGACGCCCGGGGGAGGACGACCTGTCCGCCCCCGGGCGCCCGTGCGTTCCCGCCCACGCCCCGCGCTCCGTATACCGGGCCCCCGGGAGCCCCTGGCCGCGCCCCACGTTTCGCCTACCGGGTTCCCGTGAGTTCCCGTCCGCGTCCTGCGTTTCGCTTACCGGACTCCCGGGCGTTCTCCCGTGCCGCGCACGCCGCTCCGGGTGCCCCGGCTCCTCCCGGGCACCGCCCCCCGGGAGCCGGGGTCAGGCCGGGGGCTCGCCGATCCGCCAGGCCGCCATGAGCTCGGGGTTGTCCTCGGCGAACACGCCCTCGAAGGGGTTCCCGCCCTCGCCCGCGAACGAGTGCGCGCCCGTCTCGATGCGCTCGATCAGCCGCCGCGTCCACTCCGCCTCCGCGCGGCCCACGGCCAGCCACATGCCCATGATCTCGCCGATATGGCCCATGGTGTCGGCGTACTCGTCGGGGATGTAGTGGCTGCTGACCGAGTCCTGCCAGGCCTTCAGCCCCTCCTCGCGGACGCTCAGCAGCTCGACCACCTCGTGGCGGGGCAGGTCCACCATGAACCCCAGGCCGGCCGAGAGCATGTCCCGCCGCTCGTCGTGCGCGGACAGCGCCCGCCGCAGCAGCGAGAAGTACTCCTCGACGCCCTCCGGGGTGATCTCGTACTCGGTGCGGGGCGGGCCGCCCGCGGTGGAGGGCGCGGTGTCGTGCGCGCGCAGCAGGCCCTGCTTGGCCAGCTGCTTCAGGGCGTGGTAGACCGACCCCGGCTTGGCGTTGGACCACTCGTCGGCGCCCCAGAACTCCAGGTCGTTGCGCACCTGGTAGCCGTGCGCCCGGCCGTGCAGGCGGACCGCCCCCAGGACCAGCAGCCGGATGGCCGACATGCCACACCCTCCCCGTTCGGCAACGGAATGCTAATCAACTTTGACTACTCTATCCGACGGGTGCGGCCCGCGCCCAGGGCCGCACCCCCGGTCACCCGCGGGCCGGGGCCGTGTCGCCCTGCCGCCGGTGCTCGGAGCCCAGCGCGATCGGCGCCGCCAGCCACTCGTCGCGCAGCCCGAACGCGTCGACCAGCTGCACCGCGTACGGCCGCAGCCCCCGGCACAGGTCGTCCACCGCCCGCGTCACCGCCTTGGTCCGCGCCGTCGACAGCCGCTCGTGCTCCAGGAACCAGGCGCGGTCCTCCTCGATCACGGACATCACGTACAGGTCGCACACGCGGTTGAGCAGCTTGGCCGTCGCCTTGTCGCCGCACCGGTCGATCCCGGCCACGAACGCCTCCAGCACCACCCGGTCCATGTGCGCCCGCCCGGCGGCCAGCACGTGGTCCTGGGCCCGGTTGAACACCTCGAACGCGTCGCCGCCGTCCTTCCCGGCGCGGCGCAGCCGCCCGGCCAGGCCCTCGATGATGTGCTCCTCCCGGTCCTCGAACAGCTCCAGGTGCCAGCCCCGGTTGTACAGGTCGGCGCCGTCGCGTCCGGGGGAGGCCGCGATGAGCCGGTCGATCAGCGGGATCGCCGCGGTCCGCTCGATCACCGTCTCGAACACCCTGCCCGCCATGAACCGGGCCAGCCCCATCGTGTCCAGGTCGCCGAACGAGTCCTGGAAGTTGGTCAGCAGGCCCTTGGTGAGCTGCTGCAGCAGGACCGTGTTGTCGCCCTCGAACGTCGTGAAGATGTCGGAGTCGGCCTTGAGCTGCGGGATGCGGTTCTCCGACAGGTACCCGGCACCGCCGCACGCCTCCCGGCAGGTCTGGATGGTGGCGGTCGCGTGCCAGGTGGAGACGGCCTTCAGCCCCGCCGCCCGCGACTCCAGCTCACGCTGGGCGTGCTCGTCGCGGCGCGGTGCCCGCGACAGCTCGTGCAGCCGCGTCACCAGCTCCTCCTGCGCGAAGTGCAGGGCGTAGGTCCGGGCCAGCGCGGGCAGCAGCTTGCGCTGGTGCGCCAGGTAGTCGAGGATGCGCACCTCCTGCTCGGGCGCGCCGTCGACGCCGGGCCGGGTGAACTGGCGCCGGGTGTCGGCGTAGCGCACCGCGATGGCCAGCGCGGCCTTGGCGGCGCCGCCCGCGCCCCCGGCCACGCTGATGCGGCCGCGGATCAGCGTGCCCAGCATGGTGAAGAACCGCCGGTTGGGGTTCTGGATGGGGCTGGAGTAGGTGCCGTCGGGCGCCACGGTGCCGTACCGGTTGAGCAGGTTGGCGCGGGGCACCCGCACGCCCTCGAACCACAGCCGCCCGTTGTCCACGCCGTTGAGCCCGGCCTTGGGGCCGCAGTCCTCGATCCGCACCCCGGGCATCGGGTCGCCGTGCTCGTCGCGGATCGGCACGAGCAGGGCGTGCACCCCGTGCTCCTCGCCGTCGGCGTGCAACTGGGCGAACACGACCGCCATGCGGCCGTCCCGGGCGGCGTTGCCGATGTAGTCCTTGCGCGCCGACTCGTCGGGGGTGTCGATCACGAACTCTTCGGTGACCGGGTTGTAGGTGGCCGTCGTGCGCAGGTTCTGCACGTCCGAGCCGTGGCCGGTCTCGGTCATCGCGAAGCAGCCGGGCAGCTCCACCGACATGACCCGCGGCAGGTACTCGGTGTGGTGCCGCTCGGTGCCCAGGGCGCGGATCGCCCCGCCGAACAGGCCCCACTGCACGCCCATCTTGACCATGAGGGACAGGTCGGCGACGAGCATCTCGAAGGCCACCACGGAGGCGCCGATGTCGTCCGCGCCGCCCACCGAGGCGGGGAAGCCGTACGCGGGCAGGTCGGTCTCGGCCAGTGCGAGCAGCTGCTTCAGGGTGCGCTCGCGGTGCTCCTCCACGGACAGGCCGTACACGGGGGCGTACAGCTCTCCCCGCAGGACGTCCCGGACGCGTTCGCGCACGTGGGCCCACCGGCCGTCCAGGAGGCCGCGGAGTTCGGCCTCGTCCACCCGCAACGCCTGTTCGCTCATGTCTTCCCCCTGCTGGTCCTCGTCGACGCGGCCCCCTCGTGCCTACCACCCGCGCGGCCGGAGGGGTCGGGAACACGCCCGGTACGGGCGTGTGATCCCAACCTAGCCCCAGGGTTCCGCGCCGGACCGGAGAGGTCCGCCGCCCCGGGGCCCACCCCGGGCGGGTCGCGGGGTCCGT
Organism: Nocardiopsis sp. MT53; assembly: GCF_019598965.1. Classification (NCBI taxonomy): domain Bacteria; kingdom Bacillati; phylum Actinomycetota; class Actinomycetes; order Streptosporangiales; family Nocardiopsidaceae; genus Nocardiopsis; species Nocardiopsis sp. MT53. Next base: position 4,150,940 of record NZ_CP080599.1, read on the forward strand.
GCGGGGATCGCAGGTCCGGCGGCCCCGGTGCGTCTCACTGCCGGAGAAGCCCGCGTGGGCGGCCGTCCGGTGCGGCCGCAGGGACCGCCGCCCGAGGGCCGCCGGTCTCGGGGCGGCTCAACCTCCGGAGACGCCCGTGCGGACCGCAAGGGCCCTCCTCACGCGGCCACGGGCCCCGGTGCGTCCTGGCCACCGGGCACGCCGGTGCGGGCGGCCGTCCCCGTACGGTCGCATGGACTGCCGGGGCGGTGGCCCTGGCACGCCTCGGCCACCGGAGGCGTCCGCGCGGGTCGCCGGGGCCGCGAGGGGACCGCCGGCCCGGCGGTCCCGGGGGCCTCAGCCTTCGGAGGCGGCCGCGCGGGCGGCGGCGGAGCCGGTCGGGTCCGGGCCGAAGGCCGCGCGCATCTCCCCGGCGGTGAGGCCGTAGCGGTCGAGCCCGTACCTGTGGCCGCCGGGGTTCCGGCGCCGGTCCCGCCGCGTGTACGCGAGCGTGCGGGCCCGGCTGTCCGCGTCGAACTCCTCGCCCAGGCTCCGCCAGACGCGTTCGGCCGCGCCGAGCGGGTCGGACGTCAGCTCGTCGTAGGGCAGGTCGAGGAAGCGTTCGGGGGCGCTCCCGCGCCGCACGGCCCGGGCGCGCTCGGCGGCCCGCGCCCAGATGTCCAGCCACTCGCGGCCGATCCGGCGCGGGTCCACCCCGCGGCAGTGCAGGCGCATCCCCGCCTCGGTCAGGCTCGCCCACGACGGCATCGCCCGGGCGGGGTCGCGGTCGGTCAGGACCACCACCGCGTCGGGGAAGACCGACAGCAGGACGTCCAGGTTGGGCAGGTGCAGCGGGGACTTGAGCACCCAGCGCCGTGCGGGCCGCCCCCACTGGAGCGCCTGGAGCTGCTGTTTGAGGTAGACGTAGTCGGGGGTGGCGTCGCGCCGCTCCAGCCACGCGCGGTAGCCGGGGACGGGGGCGCGGACGTGGTTGTTCAGGCCGTGCGGCAGGAGGAAGACGCACTCCTCCGGCTCCATGGGGTGCATGGGGTGGATCGTCGCGAAGCCCGGGCCCAGGGCGTTCATGCCCCGGATCTGCGTCCGGGCCGAGGCGAGGCGCTCGCGCCTGCCCACCGTGCGCTCCCCGGGCCTGCCCGTGTCGGGGACCGGGCTCAGCAGCTCCCACAGCATCGGGGCGCGGCCCCGGACGTGCCGGGCGAGGAGCCCGTGCCCGAACGTGGTGCCGGTCCGGGGCAGGCCGGTGATGAACACCGGCCGGTCGACGGTCTCGGCGGCGACTTCGGGGCGGGCGTCGAGCAGGTGGAGCATGCGCAGGCGCGTCTCCAGCCGCCGCCGGATCTCGCTCCGCAGGGCGAACCGGCCGACCGGGGTGAGGTCGGGCGACGTCTGCCAGGCGTCGTGGAGGACCTTCAGGTCGGACAAAAAGGGCTCGTCGGGGAGCCGGGGCAGGCCGCTGCGGGAGGAGGCCGCCCGCAGCGCGGCGTCGAAGGACCCCCCGTCCCCGGACCGCCCCTCGAACGGGGCGAGCAGCGCGTTCACGGGTTCCAGCCACCACGCGGGGCGCACGCTCTGAGACGGTCTCTCCACTGGTCCTCCTTCGGTCGCGGACGTGCGGCCACCGGATCAGACCACGGCGGCGGGCGCCGGCGAAAGAGGGGGAAGGGCCCTCGTTCAGGCGCTCACCGGGGCCGCGGCGGCGTCGTCCACGCGGCGCAGCAGGTCGTCCAGGGAGAGGTCGAGGGCGGCGGCGATGGCGGCGACGGTGAAGAAGGCGGGGGTGGGGATGCGCCCGCCCTCGATCTTGCGCAGCGTCTCCACGGAGATCCCGGCCTGCCGGGCCACGTCCACCATGGTGCGGTCGGCGCGGGCGCTGCGCAGCAGCCCGCCGAGCAGGCGTCCGCGTTCGATCTGGGTCTGGGTCAGCGGCTCTCTCACCATGCCGTCGAGTCTAGACTCCCGCCCCGGATTCCGCCGGTATAGGTATCCGATCGCCGGTCCCGAGGGCGCGGACGGGCGGTCCCGGGCCGCCCGACCAGCCGCGCGGCCGGTGCCGGGCGCCGCGCCCGGCACCGGCCGGCTCAGGCCAGGCCGGGGACGGCGAGCTCCAGGGTGCCGTTCTCGGCGTCGAGCAGGGCCGGGACGCCCAGCGGCACCGTCAGCTGGGCGGCGCAGTGCCCCGTCTCCAGCCCCCACAGCACCGGTACCCCCAGCGGGGCGAGGCGGTCGCGCATCAGGTCGGCGATCGCCCCCGGGTCCGGCGGGCAGTCGGTCCACGTGCCCAGCACCACACCGGCCAGGCCGTCCGTCCACCCGGTGCGCAGCAGGTGGGTGAGCATCCGGTCGACCCGCGCCACGTCCTCGCCGACGTCCTCCAGCATGAGGATCCCCCCGGCGGCCGACGCCCGGCTGTGCGGCGTCCCCAGGCCGTCGTTGAGCAGGCTCAGGTTCCCGCCGAACACCACCCCCTCGGCGCGCCCGGGCACCAGCGCGTGCGCGCCCGACGAGGTCAGCACCGTGCGCCGCTCCGGCTCGAACAGGGTCACGCGCAGCTCCTCCTGCGCCACCGGGTCGCCCACGAAGTACTTGGTACCGATCACCGGCCCGTGGACCGTCGCCACGCCCAGCTCCACCGCGAACGCCTCGTGCAGCGCCGTGACGTCGCTGAACCCGATGAGCGCCTTGGGGGCGGCCGCCCGCAGCGCCGCGAAGTCGAGCAGGTCCAGGGTCCGGTGCGCCCCGTCCCCGCCCCGCACACAGAACACCGCGGCCACGTCCGGGTCGCACCACGCCTCCTGGAGGTCGGCGGCCCGGTCGGCGTCCTCGCCCGCCAGGTACGGCAGCACGGGGTGCCGGTCGCGCACGTGCGCCCCGAACTCCACGGCCAGCCCCCAGCGGCGCAGTTCCTCGGCCGCCGTCTCCAGCATCGGCTCCGGGACCGGACTGCACGGCGCCACCAGCCGCACCCGGTCGCCCCTGCGCAGCCGCGGCGGCCGGACCCCCGCCGCCACCCCCCGGTCGGCCACCGCCGTCGGTTCCGTCACGTGTTCCCCCCTCATGGATCCCGGTATCGCCGCGCCCGCCTTGACGGCGCGCGCCCACCCATAACGCTCGGCCGCTCAGGCCCGCAGGAAGCGGTCCAGGGCCCGCACCCCGAACCGCAGCCCCTCCAGCGGCACCCGCTCGTCCACCCCGTGGAGCAGCCCCGTGTAGTCCAGGCCCTCCGGCTGCCAGGACGGCGAGAACCCGTAGCAGTCGATCCCCAGCCGCGCGAACACCTTGGCGTCGGTCCCGCCGGACAGGCACACCGGCACCACGTGCGCCCCGGGGTCCTGCTCCAGCAGGGCGGCGCGCAGCGCGGCGAACGCGGGCGAGTCCACCGGGGCGGACACCGGCGGCGAGGAGTGCGCGTACTCCCACGACACCCGGTCCCCGGTGAGCGCGTCCATCGTGCGCTCGAAGTCCGCGGCGGCCCCCGGCAGCACCCGGCCGTCCACCCCCGCGGTGGCCTCGCCCGGGACCACGTTGACCTTGTACCCGGCGGAGAGCATCGTGGGCGCGGCGCTGTTGCGCAGGGCGGGGGAGACCAGCGGGGCCGCCGTGCCCAGCCGGGCCAGCAGCGCCTCCACCGCCTCGTCGGTGTCGGCGTCCCCAGGGGTACGCTCCACCCCCAGGGCGGCGGCGATGCCGTCCAGGGCGGCCCGCACCACGGGGGTGGGGTGCAGCGGCCAGCGGTGGCCGGCGATCCGCACGACCGCCTCGGCCAGGCTCGCGACGGCGTTGTCCCGGGGTGGGCGCGACCCGTGCCCGGCGGTGCCCGCGGCGCGCAGCGTCAGCCAGGCGCTGCCCCGCTCGGCGGCCCCCACCGGGTACAGCCGCACGGTCCGCCCGTCGGCGCCGCGGGCGTACACGGTCTCGCCGCCGCCCTCGCCGACGGCCTCGGTGCAGCCCTCGAACAGGTCGGCGTGCCGCCGCACCAGGAACTCGGCGCCGTGCTCGGAGCTGTCCTCCTCGTCGGCGACGAACGCCAGCACGATGTCGCGGCGCGGACGCACTCCGGCGCGGGCCCATTCCCGGACGACGGCGGTGACCATGCCGACGGTGTTCTTCATGTCCACGGCGCCGCGCCCCCAGAGCGCGGGCAGCCCGGTGACGGGGCAGTCGGCGATCTCCCCGGAGAACGGGGGCACCGTCCAGTCGGCGGCGTCGGCGGGCACCACGTCCAGGTGGCCGTGGACGAGCAGGGCGGGCGCGTCCGGGTCGGTGCCGGGCACCCGGGCCACCACGTTGGCCCGGCGCGGCTTCGACTCCAGCACCACCGGGGCGAGCCCGGCGTCGGTCAGCGCCTCGGCCGCGTACTCGGCGGCGGCCCGTTCGTCCCCCTCGCCCCCGCCCCGGTTGGTGGAGTCCCGGCGGATCAGCCCCCGGGTGAGGACGACGGCGTCCTCACCGGCCCGGGCGGTGTCGGTGGCGGAGGAGGTGGGGGCCACGGCGCGGCCTTTCTGCGGTTCTGCGGTGCGGGAGGGTGTGCGGGTCCGGGAGGTGGACGCGGGGCGGCCGGTCAGCCGTAGTCCTGCTCCATCGCCTGGGAGATCATCGTGGTGACGGTCTTGAAGCAGCGGATCATCTCGTAGGCGTCCGGCGAGGTGTAGCGGACGCGGCGCGCCCCGGTCCGGGTGACCCCGGGGACGAGGGCGGCGGCCTGCGCCAGGTGGGCGGCGTCCACCTCGACCTCCACGGCCCGGGCGGCGGGCTCCGCGGGGTCCAGGCGCCCGGCGAGCAGGGTGGCCTTCGACGCGGCCAGCCGGATGTCCTCGGCGGTGCGCGCGGGCGGGCGGCAGCGGGCCGCGTACCGGCTCACGTACTCCTTGACCGCGACGGTGCGGGCGAACGGGGCGTAGGTCTCGGCGTCCTCGCAGGCGCGGTCGTCGCCGGTGACCAGGATGACGGGGGTGCCGTACTCGGCGACCACGGCGGCGTTGAGCCGGCCCTCGCTCGCGGGCTCCCCGTCCAGCCACACCCCGGTGACGGCGTTGGGGAGGTAGGTGTGGGCGAGCACGCCCTCCTCGCCCGCGCCGCAGTGGTAGCCCAGGAACACGGCGCCGTCGCAGTCGCCGTGCTGGACGCCCTCCACCATCGACAGCTCCTTGTGGCGGCCGGTGATCATGGTGGCGCGCCCGTCCAGCTCCTCCAGCAGCAGGTTGCGCATGGTGGAGTGGGCCTCGTTGACCAGGACCTCGGTGGCGCCGCCGTCGAACAGCCCGGCGATCGCCGCGTTGACGTCGCCCGTGAACATCGTCCGGCAGCGCTGCCACTGCTCCGTGCCGGGTTCGCAGTCGGCGGGCCAGGTGACGCCGGTGGCGCCCTCCATGTCCGCGGAGATCAGGATCTTCACCCGCCCGACACTAGCCCCCACCGCACTGACCGCGCCAGACATCGCCGGAACAGGCCCGGACTACCGGTCCCCGCGGATCTCCCGGACGTCCCCGGCGGCCTCCCGCACGCCGGGGTCGGGGTCGGCGGCCAGCAGGGAGATCAGGTCGCCGGTGCCGGGGGTGGACCACCCGCAGACCGCCCACACCAGGGCGGAGCGCACCCGCGGGTCGGGGTGGCCGGCCAGCGGGAGCAGCCGGTCCACGGGACCGCGCCGCCGGTGGCCGAACCCCTCCAGCGCCGCGCACAGCGCCGCCGCGTCGCCGTCGGCCGACGCCCGGTCGATGCGCTCCAGCAGCACCCGGGGCGGCGGCCAGGGGCCGTCCGCCGGATGGGGCCTGCGTTCGAGCAGTCTCCGCGATCCGTACGCGCCGCGCACCGGGCAGCCGGCGCACGTGCACGGCGGCCGCCCGTGGGCCCCGGGCAGGTAGCGCCAGCCGACCCCGCGGCGCACGGTCCGGACCGCGCGCACCTCCCGGGCGGTCACCGCCCGGGGCACGAACACCTCCCAGCCGCGCGGGTCCTCCAGCGCGGCGACGGCGCCCACGGCCCCGGCCGCGGTCGTCCGGCGCCCGGGGCCGCCGTAGTGCCCGACCAGGACGGGTTCGCCGTCGGGCAGCAGCAGGTGCACGGCGGCCATGCCCCGGGCGTCCTTCCAGCGGGACAGCTCGCGCAGCCACTGGTGGGTGAGCGTGTAGGAGGGCAGCACCGGGAAGCAGTACACCCCGCGCTGCCCGTCGCGCCCGGGGTTCGCGCGCAGCCCGGACCGCGCCGCGCGCCGGGCGGCCGCGGCGGGCGCCAGGTGGACGAACCGCGCCACGGGACCTCCGGGGGTGCGCTGGGAGGGGAGCCGGGGGACGGCGGCTACGGGAGGGTGAGGATCTCCGCGCCGGTGTCGGTGATGACCAGGGTGTGCTCGAACTGGGCCGTCCATTTGCGGTCGGCCGTCACGGCGGTCCAGCCGTCGTCCCACATGTCGTAGTCGACCCCGCCCAGGGTGATCATCGGCTCGATCGTGAACGTCATCCCGGGCACCATCTCGGTGTCCGCGCGCGGGTCGTCGTAGTGCGGCACCACCAGGCCGGAGTGGAACTCCGGGCCGACGCCGTGCCCGGTGAAGTCGCGCACCACCCCGTAGCCGAACCGCTTGGCGTACGACTCGATGACCCGGCCGATCACGTTGATCCGCCGCCCCGGGCGGCACGCCTTGATGGCGCGCATGGTGGCCTCGCGGGTGCGCTCCACCAGCAGGCGGTGCTCCTCGGACACGTTCCCGGCCAGGAACGTGGCGTTGGTGTCGCCGTGCACGCCGTCCTTGTAGGCGGTGATGTCGATGTTGACGATGTCGCCGTCGGAGACCACCGTGTCGTCCGGGATGCCGTGGCAGATGACCTCGTTGAGCGAGGAGCACAGCGACTTGGGGTAGCCCTTGTACCCCAGCGTGCTCGGGTAGGCGCCGTGGTCCAGCAGGAACTCGTGGCCGATCCGGTCGAGCTCGTCGGTGGTCACCCCCGGCACGACGTGCCTGCCGACCTCCTCCAGCGCCTGCGCGGCGATCCGCCCCGCCACGCGCATCCGCTCGATGGTCTCCGGGGTCTGCACGTCGCCCAGGACGCCCTCCACGGGGTGCTTCCGCCCGACGTACTCGGGGCGGACGATGTGGGAGGGGACCGAACGTTGTGGCGAGATGCGCCCGGGAACCAGCGGAGTAGTCATGGACACGGATTGTAGTTCGTGGCGCCGGCCGGCAGAGGCCGCGCGGGTGTGAGGAACACCCCCGCCCGGGTAGGTGACCGACCAGGAACGAGGAAAGGCGGACGCGGTGGCCGACGTACAGGATGACGGCTGGTGGTACTGCCTCAGGCACAACACCGTCGAGCACGGGGCCGGCTGCCCCAACCGGGAGCGCCTGGGGCCCTATCCGGACGAGGCCACGGCGGCGCGGGCGCTGACCATCGCCGCCGAGCGCAACAGCGACTGGGAGGACGAGGACGAGAAGGACGGGTGGTGAGGGGGCGCGCACCGGATTCCGAACCCGGTTCTGACAGGATCGGCGCATGACCGAAGTGAGCACACCTGAGACCACCGACATCACCGGGCGCACCATCTCCGTCCTGGGCGGGACGGGCGACCAGGGGCGCGGGCTGGCCCGCCGGTTCGCCCTGGCCGGGCACACCGTGTACCTGGGGTCGCGCAGCGCCGAGCGCGCCGAGAAGGCCGCCCGCGAGCTGGTGGAGGCCGAGTCCGCCGCCATCGACGTCCGCGGCCTGGACAACGCCTCCGCCGCGGCCGAGGGCGACATCGTCATCGTGGCCGTTCCCTGGGACGGGCACCGGGAGCTGCTGGAGTCCCTGGCCGGGCCGCTGGCGGGCAAGCTCGTGGTGGACTGCGTCAACCCGCTCGGCTTCGACAAGCGCGGCCCGTTCGCGCTGGACGTGCCCGAGGGCAGCGCGGCGGAGCAGGCCGCCGCGGTGCTGCCGGACAGCACCGTCACGGCGGCGTTCCACCACGTCTCCGCCGTGATCCTCCTGGACCCGGAGGTGGAGACCGTGGACCTGGACGTCCTGGTGCTGGGCGAGGACCGGGCCGCCACCGACACGGTGCGGGCCCTGGCCGAGCTCATCCCGGGCGTGCGCGGGGTGTTCGGCGGGCGGCTGCGCAACGCCCACCAGGTGGAGGCGCTCACCGCGAACCTCATCGCGGTCAACCGCCGCTACAAGACCCACGCGGGGATCCGGATCACCGGCCTGTGAACACCGCGGCGGGGCCGGGGGAGCGCCCCCGGCCCCGCGCCGCGCCCCGTCCGGGTCAGGACACCCAGCCCTTGACCTTCTCGATGAGCGCGGCCGGGTCCTCGCCCACCGGGATGACGTTGAGGCTGGTGACCCCGGCGGTGCGGAACGCCTCCACGCGCTCGCGCACGTACGACTCGGGGCCGACCATGTTGGTCAGCTCCACGAACTCCTCGGGGACGGCGGCGGCCGCCTCGTCCTTCTTCCCGTCCAGGTACAGGTCCTGGATCTTCTCGGCCGCCTCCTCGTAGCCGTAGCGGCGGGCGACGGTGTTGTAGAAGTTCTTGCCCTTGGCGCCCATGCCGCCGACGTACAGGGCGATCATCGGGCGCACGAGGTCGAGCAGCTTCTTGGTGTCCTCGCCCTCGCCGATGGCGAGCAGGCCGCCCGCGGCGATCTCCAGCCCGCCCAGCGACGCGTCGCGCCTGTCCCCGCCCGCCGCCAGGGCCTCGCCCCACACGGTGCCGGCCTTCTCGGGGATGAACAGGTGGGGGAGCCAGCCGTCGGCGATCTCGGCGGTCATCTCCACGTTCTTGACGCCCAGGGACGCCACGTAGATCGGGATCTCGGACCGCACGGGGTGGTTGATGATCTTGAGCGGCCTGCCCAGGCCGGTGCCCTGGTCGGCGGGCAGCGGCAGCCGGAACACCGGGCCGTCGTGGGTGAGGCGTTCCTCGCGCTTCCACACCTTGCGGCAGATCTCGATGGTGTCGCGGGTGCGGGCCAGCGGCTTGACGTAGGGGACGCCGTGGAAGCCCTCGATGACCTGCGGGCCGCTGGCGCCCAGGCCGAGGATCGCCCGGCCGCCGGACAGGTGGTCCAGTCCCGCGGCGGTCATCGCGATGAGCGTGGGGGTGCGGGTGTACAGGGGCAGGATCGCCGAGCCGATGTTCACGGTCTCGGTCCGGGCGGCGATGTAGCCCATGAGGGTGGCGGCGTCGAAGCCGTAGGCCTCGGCGACCCAGACGGTGTCCAGCCCGGCCTTCTCCAGTTCGACCACCTGGTCGACCGCGGCCTTGGGCTCGCCCGCGTACTGGAGCGGCATCGAGATGCGCATGCGTCCTCCCAAGGGCCGGGTGCCCCGGCCCGCGTAGGTGCTGGGATATGAGGCGACTCTACTCCCGAGTACGATTCGGTTCGTGTCCCGCCTCACATGAATCCGGCACCCCGATGCCCGGACCGCCCGTACACGGCGGACGCCGGCCGGGGCGGGTGCCCCGGCCGGCGTCCGTTGCGGGGGACGCCCCGCGGGTCAGCTCGCGTACGAGTGCTCCGCGTCGGGGAAGACCCCGTTGACGACCTCGTCGGCGAACGCCGACGCCGCGTCGCGCAGCGTGTCGTGCAGGTTGGCGTAGGTCTTGACGAACTTGGCCACCCGCGGGCTCAGCCCGGCCATGTCCTGCCACACCAGCACCTGGGCGTCGGTGGCCTTGCCCGCCCCGATGCCCACGGTCGGGATGCCCAGCTGCTCGGTGACCTGGGCGGCCAGGTCGCTGGGCACGCACTCCAGGACGACGGAGAACGCGCCCGCCCGCTCCAGCTCCTTGGCGTCCTTGAGCAGGGCGGCGGCGGCCTCGCCGCGGCCCTGCACCCGGTACCCGCCCAGCGTGTTCACCGACTGGGGGGTCAGGCCCAGGTGGGCCATCACCGGGATGCCCGCCGAAACGAGCAGTTCCACCTGCCGGGCGACGGCGTGGCCGCCCTCCAGCTTCACGGCCTGGGCGCCGCCCTCCTTCATGAACCGGGAGGCGGTCGCCAGGGCCTGCTCGGGGGAGCCCTGGTAGGAGCCGAACGGCAGGTCCGCCACCACCAGCGCCCGCTTGGTGGAGCGGGACACCGCGGCGGTGAGGGGCACCAGCTCGTCCACGGAGACCGGGACGGTGGTGTCGTAGCCGTACACGACGTTGGCCGCCGAGTCGCCGACGAGGAGGACGGGGATGCCCGCCTCGTCGAACACCCGCGCGGTGAGGGCGTCGTAGGCGGTCAGCATCGGCCAGGTCTCGCCGCGCCGCTTGGCGGCGGCCAGGTCGCGGATGGTGACGCGCCGGTTGGTGACCCCGCCGTACAGGGCGGAGGGGGTCTTGTCAGTGGTGCTCATGATGTCTTCCTCCGTTGTCTCGAAGCACCGCGTGGGTGTCCCCGGACGTGTGGACGAAATAGATGTGCGCCGCGCGGACGCGGCGGATGTGCGGCCCCGCGGGGCCGGGGGCGGTCGGGCTCCGGCCGCCGCCGTCGGCGGTGGGAAGGGCCGGGCCCGCGTGCCGTGTGTGCATCATCGCACGGTCGCGCGCGTCCGCTTCCTTCGGGATACAACCGGGACCCGGGGCGGGAACTTCCCCCGTGGCCCTCTCTCTCGGACGGGCGTGCGTCACGCCGCCCGCCCCCGCCGGGCGGACGCGGTCACCGGGAGCGCGCCGCGGGGACGGAAGGGCCCGGCCGCTACCATGGCGATCCCGTCGGGCGGGTCGTCCGCCCGCGCGCGGACGGGTTCGTGGAGAACGAGGGTGCTCACGTGGACGCTGGGACGGCTTATCGACGGCGGTGGGGCGGACTGGCGGTCCTCATCATCTGCCTGCTGGTGCTCGTCGCGGACAACACGATCCTCAACGTCGCCCTGCGCACCCTCTCCGACCCCGAGCTCGGGGTCGGCGCCAGCCAGTCCGAGCTGGCCTGGGCGATCAACTCCTACACCCTGGTCTTCGCCGGGATGCTGTTCACCTTCGGCGTCCTGGGCGACCGGTGGGGGCGTAGACGGATGATCACCGCCGGGCTCGCGGTGTTCGGCGCGGCCTCGGCGCTGTCCGCCTACTCCCAGAGCCCCGAGCAGCTCATCGCCGCCCGCGCGGTGATGGGCTTCGGCGCCGCCATGGTGATGCCGCAGACCCTGTCGATCATCACCGCCGTCTTTCCGGCCGAGGAGCGCGGCCGCGCCATCGGCCTGTGGTCGGGCTCGGTCGGGCTGGCCATGGCGATCGGGCCGTCGGCGGGCGGCCTGCTGCTGGAGAACTTCTGGTGGGGGTCGATCTTCCTCGTCAACGTGCCGTTCGTGCTGCTGGGCCTGGCCCTGATGTACTTCCTGGTCCCGGAGTCCAGGGACGAGGCCCCCGGCCGCCTGGACGTCCCCGGGGTGCTGCTGTCCGTCCCGGGCCTGGTCCTGCTCATCTACGGCATCATCACCGCGGGCGAGCGCTCCTCCCTGGCCGGGCCCGACGTGTGGGGCAGCCTGTTGGGCGGGGTGGCGGTCGTCGCCCTGTTCCTGTTCCACGAGTCGCGCACCGAGAACCCGTCGCTGGACGTGCGGTTCTTCCGGAACCCGCGGTTCAGCGTCGCCATGGCCACCGTCATGCTGATGTTCTTCAGCATGTCCGGGCTCATCTTCTTCATGAGCTTCTACTGGCAGAGCGTGCGCGAGTTCAGCCCGTTCGTCGCCGGGCTGCTGGTGCTCCCGGCCGCGGTCGGCCAGATGCTCCTGGCTCCGCTCAGCCCCAACCTGGTCCGGCGGTTCGGGCCGCGCGCCGTCGCCGCCACCGGCATCCTCATCGTCTGCGCCAGCCTGGCGTTCTTCACCCTGCTGGAGGCGGACACCCCGCTCTGGCTGATCCTGGTCTTCTTCTTCACCCAGGCCAGTGCCATGGCGGTGGTCCTCACCCCGTCCACCGACGCGATCGTCTCGTCGGTGCCGCCGGGCAAGGCGGGCGCGGCCTCGGCGATGCAGAACACCGTCCGCCAGGTGGCCACCGCCATGGGCGTCGCGGTGCTGGGGGCGGTCATCTCCTTCCGCTACCGGGCGGACATCACCCCGGCCCTGGAGGAGGCCGCCGCGCAGGAGGGAGCCGCCGCGCACCCGGGCGACCCGGGGCTGCACGCGGCGGGCGAGTCGATCGAGGCCACCATGGCCGTGGCCCGGAGCCTGGGCGAGGCGGGGGCGGCGCTGGTGGCACCGGCCAAGGAGGCGTTCCTGTCGGGGCTGCACGCGGCGGCGCTGGTGTCGCTGTGCTGCGCGGCCGTCGGGGTGGTCATCGTGCTGGTGTGGATGCCGCGCGAGGCCGGAGCGCACCAGGCCGCGGACGGGCCCCGCACGCCCGCGCCCGAGGCGGACGGCCAGGGCTGAGTGGGCCGGTACGCCTAGATCCAGCCCTCCTCCCAGGCGCGGTGCGCGGCCGCGTGCCGGGACGACACCCCCAGCTTGCCCATCGCCGACGACAGGTAGTTGCGCACCGTCCCGGGCGCCAGGTGAACCCGGGCGGCGATCTCGTTGACGGACGCCCCGCCCCGGGAGTGTCGCAGCACCTCCAGCTCCCGCTCCCCGAGCGGGCAGTCGTCCTCGGTCAGCGCGGACGCGGCGATGTCGGGGTCCACGTACCGGCGGCCCGCCGCCACCTCCCGCAGGATCTCGGCGAGCCGCTCCGCCGGGGTGGTCTTGGGCACGAAACCGCTCGCCCCCGCCCGCAGGGCGCGCCGCAGCACGCCGGGCCGGGCGTGCCGGGTCACCAGCACCACCCGGCAGCCGGGGTCGTCCCGGATCTCCTCGGCCGCCCGCAGCCCGTCCGCCGGGGGCATCTCCAGGTCCAGGACCGCGATGTCGGGCCGGTGCGCGCGGGCCAGCCGCACCGCTTCGGTGGAGGTGGCGGCCTGCGCCACGACCTCCAGGTCGGGCTCCAGCCCGAGCAGGGCGGCCAGGGCGCCGCGCAGCAGGTCCTCGTCGTCGGCGACCAGCAGCCGGATGCTCATCCGTTCCCCTCCCAGGGCAGGACGGCGGTCACGGTGAACCGGCCGCCCGTGTCGTCCCACGTCAGCGTGCCCCCGGCGGTCCCGACCCGCTCGGCCAGGGAGCGCAGGCCGGTACCGTCGCCGCTCCCGGCGGGGTCGGCGCCGTCGTTGGCGACCCGCAGCCGTACGCCGTCGCCCTCGGGGCGCAGGGCGATCTCCACCTCGCCCGCCCGGCTGTGCCGCAGCACGTTGGTGGTGGCCTCGCGCACGACCAGGCCCAGCAGCCCCCGGACCCCGTCGCTCCCGCCGTCGACCGCCTCCACCGACGAGCGCACCCGGATCCCGGCGGACTCCAGGACCCTGGCGGCGTTGGCGACCTCCCGCTCCAGCGAGGTGCCCCGGTAGCCCCGGACCACGGCGCGGGTGTCGCGCAGCGCGTCGGCGGCCAGGCCGGCGACCTCCCGCATCTCCCCGGCGGCCCGCTCCGGATCGGTCCCGGCCAGCCGGGCGGCCAGCTGGGCCTTGAGCGCGATCACCTGGAGGTGGTGGCCCTGCACGTCGTGCAGCTCGGCGGCGAACCGCAGCCGCTCCCCGGCGACCGCGAGCCGGGCGGCCAGCCGACGGGACTCGTCGAGGCGCGCGGCGACGTCCCAGGTCCACAGCAGGCCGAGCACCGCCCAGGCCACGACCAGCGCCAGCCCGGGAGGGAACAGCACCCCGAACGCGTCCGACCCGCGCAGCAGCCCGGGCACGGCCAGGGCGAGCGCGACCGCGGCGAGGGACACCCAGGCCGGGCGCGGACGCAGGAACATCGCCACGGGGGCGGCCACCGTCGCGGGGGCCACCGACCACAGCACCTCGTCCAGCGGCCACAGGACCAGGGCGGTGACCAGCGCGCCCGCGCACCCCGCGGCGGCCCACCCGGCGGGGAAGGGGCCGTCGGGCCCGCGGGTCAGGCGGCGGCCGAACAGGGCGAACAGCGAGAGCGAGGTCAGGGCCAGGGCCGCGCCGCCGGCGGCCGCGGCCCATGGGGACAGGCCGGGGTCCCACAGGTGCGGGGCCAGTGCCGGGGCCATGAAGGCCACCGTCACCCCGGCCAGGCTCCACCAGGTGAAGCGGCGCAGGCCCCCGGTCCCGGGTCCGTCGTCGGCAGTGTCCACCGGGCCATTGTCGCAGCGGGCCCGGGGCCGCGGCAGGGGGCGCATGACGGATGTCATGCCGGGAGGTGACGCGCGCACGCCGACGCCGGTGGTCCGGCACTACCGGGCGGGGCCCGCCGGGAGGAGTCTGGAGACACGACGGAAGATACCCCCTCCGGGTACCGGGGGGTGACGCAGAGGAGACCTCCCGTGAACGCGTACGAGACCGCACCCGAACCGAACGACACCCGGACCGCCGGGCCCGGGCCCCGGGCCGACCGGTCCGGGGAGGGCGGCCCGCGCCGGGCCGGGCGCTTCCTGCTCGCCCGCTGGCCCACCGCGGTGGCGCTGCTCTCCGCGGCCGTCCTCGGCGGCGGAGGGGGAGGGGAGGCCGACGCCGCGTACGGCTACGCCGAGATCCTCCCGCTGCTGCCCCTGGTCTACCTGCTCATGGCCAAGGTGGGGGAGAAGTACCGGTACCTCACCTGGCCCCTGGTCCTCGCCTCCTTCGTGGTGGTCACGGTCCTGCGGGCCACCGAGATCGCCGCGCCCTCCACGGTCTTCACCGCGCTGGCCCTGCTGGTCCTGGTCTGGTCGGCCCTGGACGGGCACCTGTTCCGCCCCGGCACGTACCGGATCCAGGCGCTGGGCATGCTGTTCTTCGGCGGGCTGGGACTGGTCGGCCTGGCGGTCGACCCCGAGGCCGCCCGCTACCTGATCGCGGCGGGCTGGCTCCTGCACGGGATCTGGGACTTCTACCACCTGTGGAAGGACCGCGCGGTGTCCCGCTCCTTCGCCGAGTGGTGCGGCGTGGTCGACGTCTGGGTCGCCGCCGAGCTGGTCTTCCGCCTCTGAACCGCACCGCCCCGCGCTCCGCGCCCGCCCCGGGCGCGGAGCGCCGTGCGCCCGGAGGGTGCGGCTACGCTCGCGGACATGCGCCTGACCGCCTTCACCGACGTGTCCCTGCGCCTGGTCATGCGGCTCGCCGTGGCCGGGGAGGGCGAGCTCCTCACCACGCGCGCCGTCGCGGACATGACCTCGGTGCCCTACACCCACATGGCCAAGGCGGTGGCGCGCCTGTCCGAGCTGGGCGTGGTGGAGGCCCGCCGGGGCCGGGGCGGCGGCCTGCGGCTCACCGCACGGGGGCGGCGGACCCCGGTCGGCGCGATCGTCCGCGAACTGGAGGGCGCGGGGGACCTTGCCGGGTGCGAGGACGACCCGCCCTGCCCGCTGCGCGCCGCCTGCCGCCTGCGCGGCGCCCTGCACCGGGCCCGCGAGGCGTTCTACGCCTCCCTCGACGAGGTGACGGTGGAGTCCCTGGTGTCGTCCCCGGCCCGGGAGACCCTGGTCCTGCTGCGCCCGGAAGCGCCCGATCGGGACGCCTCCGGAATGTGACCGAGCTCTCCGCGGACCCCCGCCGCGGACCTTTCCCGGCCCCGCCGGGGACCCGCGCCCCACCGCCCGCGGGACCGAAGACCCTGGCCCCGGCGCCGCCCGCCGGGCACCCGGCCCCGCCCGGGGCCCCGCCCGGCCGGGCCCCGGCGGAGGGGGTCGCGGAGCCGCTCTTAATGTGCATTTCAGATGCAAATTAACGAGTGCGAGGAGGTCGCATGCTCTCCGCCGAGTCCGCCGCCACGGTCCGGGCCACCCTGCCCGTCGTCGCGGAACACCTGGACGCCGTCACCGCCCGCTTCTACGACACCATGCTGGGCGAACACCCCGAACTCCTGGACGGCCTCTTCAACCGCGGCAACCAGGCATCGGGCGAGCAGCGCCGCGCCCTGGCCGGGGCCGTGGCCGCCTTCGCCTCCGCCCTGCTCGCCCACCCCGGCGAGCGCCCCGACGCCCTGCTCGGCCGGATCGCCCACAAGCACGCCTCCCTCGGCGTCACCGAGGACCAGTACACCGTCGTCCACAAGTACCTGTTCGGCGCCATCGCCCACGTGCTCGGCGAGGCGGCCACCCCCGAGGTGGTCGCCGCCTGGGACGAGGTCTACTGGCTCATGGCCGGCGCCCTCATCGCCCTGGAGGCGCGCCTGTACGCCGACGCCGGGCACGCCACGGGCCGCGACGTGTGGCGCCCCTGGACCGTCACCGAGCGCAGCGAGCAGACCCCCGACACCGTCAGCCTCACCCTCGAACCCGGGGACGGCGCCGGGGCCCCGCCCGCCCCGCTCCCCGGCCAGTACGTCAGCGTCCGGGTGCGCATGCCCGACGGCGTCCGCCAGGCCCGCCAGTACACCCTCACCGGCTGGGACGGCACCCGCCGCCGCATCACCGTCAAGCGCCTGCGCGCCGGGTCGGCCCCCGCCGGGGAGGTCTCCACCCTCCTGCACGGGACCGCCCGCCCCGGCGACACCCTCATGGTGTCCGCCCCGGCCGGCGACGTGGTCCTGCCCGGCGGCGACCACCCGCTGCTGTTCGCCTCCGCCGGGATCGGCTGCACCCCCGTGGTCGCCCTGCTGCGCGGCCTGGCCGAACGCGGCGACACCCGGCCCGTCCTGGTCCTGCACGCCGACCGCTCGCCCGGGGACCACGCCCACCGCGACGAGGTCGCCGCCCTGGTCGACGCGCTGCCCGGCGCCCGTGCCCTCACCTGGTACGAGACCGGCGGCGGCGACCGCACCGGCCGGATGGACCTGTCCGGGGTGGACGTCCCCGAGGGGGTGGAGGCGTTCCTGTGCGGCCCCCTGCCGTTCATGCGCGGGGTGCGGGCCCGGCTGCTGGACGCCGGGGTCCCCGCCCGGCGTGTCCGCTACGAGGTGTTCGGCCCCGACCTGTGGCAGGGCACCGCCTGACCGCGGCCCGGTGCGGGGCGGTGCGGGACGCCGTACTGTGACGGGATGCAGGACGACTCCCCCCGCCCCGTGTTCATCGGCCGCGACCGCCAGCTCGCCGCCCTGGTCGAGGACGCCCACCGCGTCCGGTCCGAGGGCGCCCGTGCCCTGCTGGTCTGCGGCGACGCCGGGATCGGCAAGACCCGGCTCGTCGACGAGTACCGGGACCGGACGCCGCTGGGCCGCACCGCCGTCGGCGGCTGCCTCGAACTCGGCGGCGACGGCATCCCCTTCGCGCCCTTCACCGCGCTGCTGCGGGACCTGTCCCGCGACGGCGGCGCCGGGCCGGTGCCCGGGGCCGGCCCGGTCCCGGAGGCCGACGGCACCGGCCGGGCGCGGCTGTTCGAGTCCGTCCTCACCTTCCTGGAGGAGCGGGCGCGCGGGGACGGACTCCTCGTCGTCGTGGAGGACCTGCACTGGGCGGACGCCTCCACCCGCGACCTGCTGGTGTTCCTGATGAGCAACCTGGGGGAGGCCCCGGTCCACCTGGTGGCCACCGTGCGCACCGACGACCTGCACCGCACCCACCCGCTGCGCCGCCTGCTGCCCCAGGTCGAACGGCTGCCCCGGGTCTCGCGCCTGGACCTCGAACCGTTCAGCCGGGACGAGGTCGCCGCCCAGGCCACCGCCCTGCGCGGCGCCCCGCCCGCCGACCCCGACCTGCTGCACGAGCGCAGCGGCGGCAACCCCCTGTTCGTGGAGGCGTTCCTGGACGGACCGGGCGGTCCGCTGCCCGACGGGCCCCGCGAGCTGCTGACCTCCGCCGTCGACCGGCTGCCCGACGACGCCCGCCGGGTGGTCGGGCTGATCGCCGCCGCCGGGGACCGCATCGGCCACACCCTCCTGTCCGCGGTGGCCCGCCGGGCCGGGACCGGCGAGGAGGCCCTGGACGCCGCGCTGCGCCCGGCCGTGGACGCGCGGGTGCTGCGCGCCACGGCGGAGGGGTACGTCTTCCGGCACGCCCTGCTCGCCGAGGCCGTCTACACCGACCTGCTGCCCGGCGAGCGCATCCGCGCGCACCGGCGCTACGCCGAAGCGCTCCAGCGGGGGGTGCCGGGACTGGACGAGGCCGGCACCGCCCTGCAACTGGCCCACCACGCTCACGCCGCCGGGGACCAGCCGCTGGCCCTGTCCACCGCCTGGGCCGCGGCCCGGCACGCCGCCGACGCGGCCGCCCACCCCGAGCGGCTGGTCCTGCTCGAACGGGTCCTGGAACTGTGGGACCTCGTCCCCGACGCCGCCGAACGGGTGGGCGCGCCCCGCGCCGAGGTGCTGCGCCTGGCCGCCGCCGTGTGCCTGCTGGCCGGGTCGCTGCGCCGCGCGGTGGACTACGCCACCGAGGGCCTGGAGGAGCTGGGGGTCACCGGCCACCACGACCCGGGCGTCAAGGAGCCCCCGCCGCACCGCGCGCTCATCGCGGGTCTGCGCTACGTCCGCGCCTACGCCTACAAGGACCTGGGCAGCGACGGGGCGCTGGAGGACCTGGCCGACGCGTTCGTGGTGATGGAGAGGGGCGACCCCCACCAGGCCGCGGCCGGGGCGCTGCTGGCGTCCACGTTCATGGTGCGCGGCCACCCCACCCGGGCCCGCCACTCCGCGGAGAGGGCGCTGCGCACGGCCCGCGAGGCCGGCGACCGGGGCAGCGAGGCCGACGTGCTCGTCACCCTGGGCAGCCTGACCGCGCAGGAGGACCCGGACAGGGCTCTGCGGCTGCTCACGGAGGGCATCGCCCTCGCCCGCGCGACCGGGTACGTCCATGCGGAGCTGCGGGGGTGGATCAACCTCTCGGGGGTCCTCTCCGCGGAGGGGAGGGCGGCGGAGTCCTACGACACCGCGCGGCGCGGCCTGGAGCGCACCGGGGAGCTGGGGCTGGCGCGCACCCAGGGCCCGGCGTTCCGCCTGAGCATGGGGTTGAGCCGCTTCTACCAGCTGCGGGTGGAGGAGTGCGAGCGGCTGCTGGACCCGTCAGCGGGCGACCGGCTGATCCGGGCCCGGACGTGGACGCTGATCCAGCAGCTCGCCTTCTACCGGCAGGACGCCGCGGGCGCGGACAGGGCCTTGGAGGAGTTCCGCCGCCTGCTGCCCGAGGAGAGCAGTTCCCCGCCGGAGTACACGCCCATCCGCTTCACGGAGATGATGCGCACGGCGGTCGAGGGGCGGTTCGACACGGCGGCCGATATCGCCCGGCGCCTCCTGGACGAAGGCGACCGGGACGCCCCCCACCTGGACGGCCGGTACATGAGCAATCTCTCCTCCGTGGCCGAGGTGGCGGACATGATGCGCGACGAGCCGGAATGGCGGGAACGGGCGGCCGACCTGACCGCGGTCCTGCGCGAGGCCGCCGCCGCGCTGCCCCGGGACATGACGCACCCGGTGGACCGGCTGGTCCGCGACCAGGTCGCGGCCCAGTCCTCGCAGGACGCGGCCGCGGCCTCGCGGACCCTGGAGGGGCTGCTGCCGCAGGTGCGCGAGCACCGCTTCCACCGTGTGCACCTGCTGCTGGCGGCGGCGCGCGCCGCGGCCCGGGCGGGGGAGCCGGAGCGGGCCGCCGCACACCTGGAGGAGGTGGAGGGGGCCGCCCGGGAGAGCGGCCTGACCCTGTTCGCGGAGCTCGCCGACCGGATCCGCCGCGCACACGGCCTGCCCCGGCCGCGCACGCGGGCCGCGGGGGAGGCCCCGGCGGGGCTGACACAGCGGGAGGCGGAGGTGCTGCGCCTGGCGGCCCTGGGGATGACCAACCGGCAGATCGGGGAGAAGCTGTTCATCTCGGCCAAGACGGTGAGCGTCCACATGTCCAACCTCATGGGCAAGCTCGGGGTGGCCAACCGCGGCGCGGCCGCCGCGAAGGCCCGGGACCTGAACCTGGGCTGATGTCCGATATGTGATCTATGTCGTAAAGGTGGGGGTCGTTTCGCGGCCCGGGCATACTGGCGCCATGGCCCCCACTCCCACGGCGTTCATCGGACGCGGCCCCGACCTGGCACACCTGCTGGCCGAGGGGGACCTCGCCGCCCGCGGGGACGCCCGGGCCACCCTGGTCCTCGGGGACGCCGGGGTCGGCAAGACCCGCCTGCTGGAGGAGTACCTGCGGCGCACGCCCCTGCCCCGCGCGGCGGTCGGCGCCTGCCTGGAGACCAGCGGCGGCACCGTCGCCTTCGCCCCCTTCACCGCCGCCCTGCGCCACCTGGTCCGCGAGGTCCCGCCCTCCCCGGCCCGGGCCGGGGCGCTCGCCCGGCTGCTCCCCGAACTCGGGACCGCCGCCGCGCCCGACGAGGACCGCACCCGGCTGTTCGAGGCCGTCCTGTCCTACCTGGAGGACACCGCCGCCGACGGCGGCGGCCTGGCCCTGGTGGTCGAGGACCTGCACTGGGCCGACGCCTCCACCCGAGACCTCCTGCTCTTCCTGGTGCGCAACCTCGGCCCCGCCCCGGTCCACCTGCTGGCCACCGTCCGCACCGACGACCTGCACCGCGCCCACCCCCTGCGCCGCCTCCTGCCCGACCTGGAGCGCCCGGCCCGGGTCACCCGGCTGGACCTGGGTCCCTTCGGCCGCGAGGAGGTCGCCGCCCAGGCGGCCGCCCTGCGCGGCGGCGCCCGCCCCGAGCCGCGCGCGCTGGACCTGCTCTGCGAGCGCAGCGGCGGAAACCCCCTGTTCGTGGAGGCCCTGGTGTCGTCCCCGGACGACGGGCTCCCCGACACCTCACGCGACCTGCTGCTGCGCGCCGTCGACCGCCTCCCCGACACCGACCGCGCGGTGCTGGGCCTGGCCGCGCTGTCGGGGGTCCGCGTGCACCACGCGCTGCTGGCGGCGGTGGCCGGCGACCTCTCCGAGGACGAGCTGGACGGGGTGCTGCGCCGGGCCGTCGACGCCCGGGTGCTGAGCGTGGTGGGGGAGGACTACCGGTTCCGGCACGCGCTGCTGGCCGAGGCGGTGCGCGAGGACCTGCTGCCGGGGCGGCGGGTGCGCGGCCACCGCCGCTACGTGACCGCACTGGAGGCGGGGGTGCCGGGCCTGGCCGAACCGGAGCGGGTGCTGCGCCTGGCCCACCACGCCGACGCGGTGCACGACCACCCCCGCGCCTTCGCCGCCCTGTGGGCGGCGGCCGGGCACGCGGCGGACGCGTTCGCCCACCCCGAGCACCTGGCCGCGGTGGAGCGGCTGCTGGAGCTGTGGGAACTGCTGCCCGACCCGGAGGCCGCGGCCGCCCCGCTGGGCGTCACGCGCGCACGGCTGCTGCTGGACGCGGCCCGGGCGGCCGTGCAGATCGGCGGCTCCTCCCACGAAGCGCTGCGCTACACCGCCGAGGGGGCGGAGCAGTCCGCGGACCCCGTCTCCCGGGCGGGCTTCCTGCTGCTGCGGTCCCAGGCCCTCAAGGCGCTGCACCGCCGGAACGAGGGCCTGGAGGTACTGGACGAGGCGTCCGTGCTGCTGCCCCGGGGGCACCCGGACCACATCGCGGTCAGCGGCGCCCGGGCGGCGCTGCTCTACCTCGTGGGCCGGGACGCGGAGGCGCGGCGGGCCGCCCGGGACGTCCTGGACCGGGCGCGCGCGGCGGGGGACCGGCGCAGCGAGGCCGAGGCCCTCATCACCCTGGGCAGCACGCTGGAGGTGGGGCGCGCGGACGGCTCGCTGCCCCTGCTCACCGGGGGGATGGGGCTGGCGCGGGAACTGGGGATGGTCGACGCCGAGCTGCGGGCCCGGAACAACATCGCGGTCCACCACCTGTACCGGCTGGAGTGGCACGAGTGCCTGCGGGCGGAGCGGGAGTTCCTGGACCGGTGCGCGGAACTGGGGGTCCTCCGGACCCGCGGGCCCGTCCCCGAGACGGAGAAGGCGGGGGCGCTCCTGGACCTGGGGAGGATGCGCGAGGCCGAGGAGGTGCTGGCCGGGTCCTCCGGGGGCCGGCTCGACGAGGGGACCCGCCGGTTCGTGCTCGCCGAGATCCGGCTGGCCCAGCGGGACACCGCGGGGGCGCGGGAGCACTGGGAGCAGGCGGTCGAGGCGGTCCGGGACACCGACGCCCACCTGTTCGCGGCGGTGGACCAGGTGGGGGTCCGGGTGCTGACCGCGGAGGGGGACCTGGAGGGCGCGCTGGAGACGGCGTACCGGATGGTCGAGCGTGAGGAGGGAGGGCGGCCGACGCAGTCGTCGCTGAACGGGCCGGGGCCGCTGGCCGGACTGGTGCGCGCGCTGCGGCGGGCCGGCCGGGCCGGGGAGGCGGAGGAGCTGGCCGGGCGGGTCGGGGTGTACCTGCGTCCGTCGCAGTGGTGGTCCACCCCGTACGGGGAGCTGCGGCGCGCCCAGGCGCTGGCGCGTCTGACGGCCGACCCCGCCGGGTCCCTGGGGCACTGGGAACGGGCGCTGGAGATGGTGAGAGGCAGGGGTCTCCACGCGGAGGAGTTCCTGCTGCTGGAGGAGGCCTGCCGGGCCGCCGCCGAGGCGGGGGAGGGCGCCCGGGCCCGGGAGCTGTTCGGTCGGCTGGAGGAGGCCGTGGGGCTGCTGGACACCGACGCCCCGCTGCGCGAGCGGTACGTGGAACCGCTGCGCGCGGTGGCCGGGGAGCCGCGCCTCCCGGCGGGGCTGACGCCCCGGGAGGCCGAGGTGCTGGTGCGGGCGGCCGCGGGGCTCAGCAACACCGAGATCGGGGAGAAGCTGTTCATCTCGGCCAAGACGGTGAGCGTGCACATGTCCAACCTGATGGGCAAGCTCGGCGTGACCAACCGCCACGCGGCCGGGGCGCGGGCCCGGGAGCTGGGGCTCATTCCTCCCGCAGGGTGACCACGACCTTGCCGCGGGCGTGGCCCCCGGAGACGTGGGCGAGCGCGTCGGCGGCCTCCTCGAACGGGTGGGTGCGCTCGACCCGGACGCGCAGGCCGCCCCCGGCGATCCGGGCCAGCAGGTCCCCGACGTCCTCCCGGGCCGTCCGGGCCAGGAACGGGCGCAGGCGCTGCCGGGTGAAGGGCGAGGCCAGGGACGCGGCGGCGTTGCGCCACAGCGGGCCCATCATCCGTGTCCCGTTGCCCGAGGACAGCACCAGCGTGCCGTCGGGGGCGAGCGCGCCGCGCAGCTCGCGCAGGGTGCGGTTCCCGGCCAGGTCGATGACGGCGTCGTAGGGCCCGGTGC
This sequence comes from Nocardiopsis sp. MT53, assembly GCF_019598965.1. Taxonomy (NCBI): domain Bacteria; kingdom Bacillati; phylum Actinomycetota; class Actinomycetes; order Streptosporangiales; family Nocardiopsidaceae; genus Nocardiopsis; species Nocardiopsis sp. MT53. Next base: position 4,173,972 of record NZ_CP080599.1, read on the forward strand.
GGGTGAAGTCCTCGGCCGCGTAGTCGATCGCGCGGGCGCCGAGCGAGCGCACGAACCCGCTGCCGCCGGCGCTGCACACCCCGGTGACCTCGGCCCCCGCGGCCGCGGCCAGCTGCACGGCGAAGGAGCCCACGCCGCCCGCCGCGCCGTTGACGAGCACGCGGTCGCCGGGCCCCACTCCGCCGTCGCGCACCGCCTGGAGGGCGGTCACCCCGGCCAGCGGGACGGCGGCGGCGTCGTGCAGCGACACGGTGTCGGGCACGCGCGCCGCCCGTGACGCCTTGACGCAGGCGTACTCGGCGAGCGACCCCTCGCCCTCGCCGGCCACGCGGTCGCCGGGGCCGAGGCCTCGGACCCCGGGTCCGACGGCGTCGACCACGCCCGCCAGGTCCCGTCCCCGGATCCGCTGCCGCGGCCGGGACGGGCCGAACGCGAGGCGGCCCACGACGGGCTCGCCGCGCATGATGTACACGTCGGCGGCGTTCAGCGCCGCGGCGTGGACCCGGACGCGCACCTCGCCCTCACCGGGTTCGGGCACGGGGGCCTCGGCGAACGCGAGGACGTCGCGGGCCTCGCCGTAGGCGGTCTGTACGAGTGCTCGCATCAGGTCGGACATCGTCATTCCACCGTTCGCAGGATCTGCTCGATCGAGGCGGCGCGGGCGCGCAGTTCGGCGACGTCCGCGGCGGTGCGCTGCTGGGCGTCGAGGGTGGTGGCGGCCAGTTCCTCGTAGCGGGCCACCAGGCTCCGGAGTTCGTCGGCGCGGGCGGCGCCGATGGTGGTCTTGCGGGACTCCTGGCGGCCGGCCTCGATCGCGATGCCGATGAAGGTGGCGATCGTGAGCAGGCCGAGGATGAGGATCACGGTGGGCCAGTCCATTACTGCTTCTCCTTGACGGTGAGGCTCGCGGCCGCGGCGGCGATCAGTTCCGGGGTGAGGTGCAGGTCCAGGTCGGCGAGCTCGAAGTACTTCATGGCCTTGCCGTCGTCGGACAGCTCCAGGCTGCCGACGACCACTCCGGCCGCTTCGAGGCGCTGCAGGTGCATGTGGAGCAGCGGTCGGCTGATGCCGATGACGCGCGCGAGGCTGCTGACGTAGTCGCGGCCGCCCCGGAGCGTCGCGATGATCCGCAGGCGTACCGGGTTGGCGAGTGCGGCGAACAGTTCGACGAGCTCGTCACCGGTGGGTTCGCGCTGTGTCATGACTTCCCTATACGTGTAAGAAATTTCTTACATATGAAAGATAAGGCCGCCCTGCCCGCCGGCACAAGCCCCCGGCGGCGGCCGGCGCACTCACACGGCCCGGCGGCCTCGGGGCCGGAGCGGGGGCGGCCGCCCCCTCACGGCACCCGGCGGCCGGGCGGCTCCCAGACCGGGCCGGGCGGGACCGTGCGGCGGGCGGCGAGGTGGCGGCGGAGCAGGTCCAGGGCCGGGTGCGGGTCCCCGGTGCGGAACAGCAGCGAGTGCGGGTACACCGGCACCGGGTCGGCCAGCGGGATGCGGCGCAGACCGCAGGAGTCGGGCCACACGTACCGGTCCCCGGCGCACACCAGCGTCGCCACGGTCGCCGACTCCGCGATGGCGTCCAACAGGGCGTCGCTGCCGAAGTCCGGGCCCCTGGCGTCGATGCCCAGGCCGAACTCCTCCGCCAGGGCGTCGTAGTAGTCGGCCCACTCGGTGCCCGGGCGGATGCCGGGGATCCGGATCCGGTACCCGGCCAGATCCGCCGGGCGCAGCATCCCCGCCCCGGCCAGCGGGTGGCGCGGCCCCGTCAGCAACTGGAGGGGGTCGTCCAGGGCCCGTTCGGCGGTGACGCCCGCGGGCGGGTCGGCGACGGCGCGGAACGTGGCGTCGATCCGCCCGGCCAGGAGTTCCGTGACGGCGGCCCCGGCGCCGGCGTTCGGCAGCGAGACCACGTCCAGCCCGGTGTCCGGGTGGTCGAGGTGGAACCGGTGCAGGGCCGCGCCCGGGGCGATGCGCCGGCTCAGCACGTCCACCCGCAGCGCCCGCCTTCCCGGTCGTACGGAGGCCGCCGCGTGCTCCACGGCGCGCAGCACCCCGCGGGCGTGCGGGAGGAAGGCGCGGCCCTCCGGGGTGAGCCGGGCGCCGCCCGCGGTGCGGGTGAACAGCACCGCGCCCAGGGAGCGCTCGAGGTTCGCGACCCGTTTGGAGGCGGCCTGCTGGGTGACGCGCAGGTCGGCGGCGGCGTCCTGGAACCGCCCCGTCTCGGCGACGGCGACGAAGGTGCGCACGGCCTCGATGTCCATGCCCGCATCGTAGGGGGCCACAACGCGCGGTTGTGGACCGCACGTCCCGCCGTTGTTGGATCACGGGCGGGCCGGTCTGCTCTGATCTCTCCGTCAGCGGGCGGCCGTCGGAAGGGATCGGATGTCGCGGCAGGGGCCGGGAGGCGCGTTCGGGTGGCTGTGGGCGGGGTTCGCCGTGTCCACGGCCGGCACCTGGCTGGCGTTCGGGGCGTTCCCCCTGATCGCGGTCACGGTGCTGAGGGCGGGACCGGCGCAGGTGTCGGCTCTGGCCGCCGCGGGGACCGCGGCGGGGGCGCTGCTGGCGCTGCCGCTGGGGCCGTGGGCGGAACGGCGGCGCAAGAGGCCGGTCATGATCGGGGCCGACGCCGTCAGGTGCGCCGCGCTGCTGTCGGTCCCGGCCGCCTACTGGTGCGGCCTGCTGACGTACACGCAGCTGCTCGTGGTGTCGGTGGTCACCGCGGCGGCCGGGATCACGTTCACCTCGGTCGGCGGCGCCCACCTCAAACAGATCGTGCGGCCCGAGCACCTGGTGGTGGCGCACGGCCGGTTCGAGGCGACGACCTGGACCGCGACGACGGTCGGGCCGGTGGCGGGCGGAGCGGCCGTCGGGCTGCTGGGACCGGTGGCCACGGTGGCCGCGAACGCCCTCGGGTTCCTGGCGTCGGCGCTGGCGGTCGCGGCGATCCGGGACCGGGAGGAGCCGCCCGCGCGTCCGGAGCCCGCGCGGGCCGCGGACCTGGTCCGGGGATGGCGGTTCGTCCACGCCGACCCCGTGCTGCGGCCGCTGTTCCGGAACACGGTGGCGGTGAACGCGCTGATCATGGCCACCGAGCCGCTGCTGGCGGTGCTGTTGCTGGGAGAACTCGGCTGGTCGGCCTGGCAGTACGGGCTGGCGCTGGGCCTGCCGTGCCTGGGCGGGCTCTGCGGGGCGCGGCTCGCCCCGCGGCTGGAGGCGCGCTACGGGCGCCGCCGGGTACTGCGGGCCGCCGGGACGCTGCGGGCGGTGTGGCCGCTCGGGCTGGTCCCGGTGGTGCCGGGCCCGGCCGGGATGGTGCTGGTCATCGCGGTTCAGGCGGCGATGATCACCTGCATCGGGGTGTTCAACCCGCTGTTCGCCGCCGAGCGCCTGCGGCGCGTCCCGGCGGAGCGGGCGGCCCGGGTCCTGGTGGCCTGGAACGTGACGAGGGCCGTGGTGGTCGCCGCCGTGACCGCGCTGTGGGGCCTGCTCGCGGCGGTGACGGGCGCGCGGTCCGCGATCGCCGCCGCCGGGGTGCTGCTGCTCCTCACCCCGCTCCTGTTGAGCGCGGGTGCCCGTGCGCCCGGCCGGCGGGCGGCGGGAGGACCAGGGGCATGAGGACGACCCGCACGCGCCCGCCCCGCCCGCTGTTCGCGCTGTACACCGCCCTCCTGCCGGCCGGTGCCGCGCTCGCCGTGTGGTGGGCGGCCCGGACCTCCCCGGAAGAGGCGCGCGACCGGGGGATCACCGCAGGAGGCGGACTACGCGATCACCCTGCCGCCGCTGCCGGAGTGGTCCGTGCCCGTCACCGGGGGCGCCGCCCTCACCGCCCTCCTCAAGCACTGACGGTGCCCCGGACAGGGCGCGGGCCCCGGCCGGGCGGCCGGGGCCCGCGGTGTCCTGGGCCTACAGGGTGGGCAGGTAGCGCTGGAGCTCGTACGGGGTCACCTGGCGGCGGTAGTCGTGCCACTCCGCCTTCTTGTTGCGCAGGAAGAAGTCGAAGACGTGCTCGCCCAGCGTCTCGGCGACCAGCTCGCTGTTCTCCATCAGGCGCAGCGCCTCGTCCAGGCTCTGCGGCAGCGGCCGGATCCCCAGCGCCCGGCGCTCGGCGTCGGTGAGCGCCCACACGTCGTCCTCGGCGCCCGGGGGCAGCTCGTACCCCTCCTCGATGCCCTTCAGGCCCGCGGCCAGGATCACCGCGTACGCCAGGTACGGGTTGCAGGCCGTGTCCAGGGACCGGATCTCGATCCGGCTGGAGTTCGACTTGCCCGGCTTGTACATGGGCACCCGCACCAGCGCCGACCGGTTGTTGTGGCCCCAGCAGATGTACGCGGGCGCCTCGCCGCCCATGCCCGCCGAGGCGGCGGGGTCGTCCCACAGCCGCTTGTAGGAGTTCACCCACTGGTTGGTGACGGCGGTGATCTCGTCGGCGTGCCGCAGCAGGCCCGCGATGAACCCGCGCCCGACCTTGGACAGCTGGTACTCGGCGCCGGGCTCGTAGAACGCGTTGCGGTCGCCCTCGAACAGCGACAGGTGGGTGTGCATGCCCGACCCCGGGTACTGGGTGAAGGGCTTGGGCATGAACGTCGCGTACACGTCCTGCTCCATCGCCACCTCCTTCATCACGAGCCGGAAGGTCATGATGTTGTCGGCGGTGGTCAGCGCGTCCGCGTACCGCAGGTCGATCTCCTGCTGGCCGGGCCCGCCCTCGTGGTGGCTGAACTCCACCGAGATGCCCATGGCCTCGAGCATGTTGATGGCGTTGCGCCGGAAGTCGTGCGCGCTGTTGTGCGGGGTGTGGTCGAAGTAGCCGCCGGAGTCGTTGGGCACGGGCAGCTCGCCCAGCTCGGGCATCTTCTTGAGCAGGTAGAACTCGATCTCGGGGTGCGTGTAGAACGTGAACCCGAGGTCGGAGGCCTTGCCGAGCTGGCGCTTGAGGACGTGCCGGGGGTCGGCGGAGGACGGCGAGCCGTCGGGCATGAGGATGTCGCAGTACATGCGCGCGGTGCCGTGCGGCTCGTTGCGCCAGGGCAGCACCTGGAACGTGGACGGGTCGGGCTGGGCCAGCATGTCGGCCTCGTACACGCGGGCGAAGCCCTCGATGGCGGAGCCGTCGAACCCGATGCCCTCGGAGAAGGCCGCCTCGAGCTCGGCGGGTGCCACGGCGACCGACTTGAGGTACCCGAGCACGTCGGTGAACCACAGCCGTACGAACCGGATGTCGCGCTCCTCCAACGTGCGGAGCACGAATTCCTGCTGTCGATTCACGATCAACCTTCCTCGATGACGGTCGGCCCTGGTCGGGTGTCCCGGGCCCAGTCTGCCGTGTGCATATTTCCGGGGTATTTCCGCGCCCGTCCCGACGGCCGTCCGGTTCGTCCCCCTGTCGCTCCTCTTCCTCGCATTATGGTCGGTGACGGCGCGTTGCGGGGACTCCCGCACGGGCGCGGCCGGGAACCCTCCGGCTAGGCTCGTGGTCGTGGCACAGCTGAGAATCGCACTCGCCCAGGTCAACCCGACGGTCGGTGACCTGGAGGGCAATCTGAGGATCGTCGTGGACTCCGCGCGGGAGGCCCGGGACCGGGGGGCGCACCTGCTCGCCCTGCCGGAGATGGTGGTCACCGGCTACCCGGTGGAGGACCTGGCCCTGCGCAACTCCTTCGTGTCGGCCTCGGTCAAGGCCGTGCACCGCCTGGCCGGGGAGCTGGCGGAGCAGGGGCTGGGCGACCTGCCGGTGGTGGTGGGCTTCCTGTCCCGCCGGGAGGGGCCCGGGGCCCGGTACGGCCAGCCCGCGGGCGCGCCGCAGAACTCGGTGGCGGTCCTGCACGGGGGCGCGGTGGTGGTCACCTCCGCCAAGCACCACCTGCCGAACTACGGGGTGTTCGACGAGTTCCGCAACTTCGTGCCGGGCGACACCTTCCCGGTGGTGCGGGTGCGCGGCGTCGACGTGGGCATCGCGGTGTGCGAGGACCTGTGGCAGGAGGGCGGCCCGGTGACGGCGGCCCGCGCGGCCGGGGTGGGGCTGCTGCTGTCGCTCAACGGGTCCCCCTACGAGCGGCACAAGGACGACGTGCGCCTGGAGCTGTGCCAGAGGCGCGCCCGGGAGATCGGCGCGGCGCTGGCCTACGTGAACATGGTGGGCGGCCAGGACGAGCTGGTCTTCGAGGGCGACTCGCTGGTGGTGGACGCCGAGGGCGAGCTGGTGGCGCGCGCCCCCCAGTTCACCGAGACGCTGCTGGTGGCGGACCTCGACCTGCCCCTCGGCTCCGCACCCGGCACGGGCTCCGACACCGCGCCCCATACGGGCTCCGACACCGCCTCCGGCGCCGACCCGGCCCCCGGCGGGGTCGTGGACGGCCTGGCCATCGTGCGCCGCACCGTCTCAAGCACCCCGGTCGAGCCCTACGAACCCCTGGAGAACGTGGTCACCCCGCGCCCGGACCCCCTCTCCGACGTGGGCGAGGTCTACCGGGCCCTGGTCACGGGCCTGCGCGACTACGTGGCCAAGAACGGCTTCGCCTCGGTCCTGGTGGCGATCTCCGGGGGCATCGACTCCGCGCTCACCGCCACCATCGCCGTCGACGCGGTCGGCGCCGACCGGGTGCACGGGGTGCTGCTGCCCAGCGGGCACTCCAGCGGCCACTCGGTCACCGACGCCGAGGAGCTGGCCCGGCGCCAGGGCTTCGCGGCCCGCACGATCGCGATCGCGCCGGTGGTGGACGCCTTCGAGGCGGCCACCGCCGCCGCGGACGCGCCGCTGGACGGGCTGTCGGCGGAGAACCTCCAGGCGCGGGTGCGCGGCACCCTCGTGATGGCGCTGTCCAACCAGGAGGGCCACCTGGTGCTGGCCACCGGCAACAAGAGCGAGGCGGCCACCGGGTACTCGACGCTGTACGGCGACTCGGTGGGCGGGTTCGCGCCCATCAAGGACTGCTGGAAGACGCTGGTGTGGGAGCTGTCCCGGTGGCGCAACGCCGAGGCGGTCCGGGCGGGAGAGGTGCCGCCGATCCCGGAGAACTCGATCGAGAAGCCGCCCAGCGCGGAGCTGCGCCCGGACCAGCTCGACACCGACTCGCTGCCCGACTACGAGCTGCTGGACGCGGTCCTGGACGCCTACATCGGCACCGACAAGGGCGAGGCGGAGCTGGTCTTCGCCGGCTACGACCCGGACCTGGTGCGGCGGGTGATCCGGCTGGTGGACCGGGCCGAGTACAAGCGCCGCCAGTCGGCGCCGGGCACCAAGATCAGCGCCCGCAACCTGGGCCGGGACCGGCGGCTGCCGATCACTAACCGCTGGACGGTCTGACCCCGGCCCGGCCCGGGGTCAGACCGCCGCGGTCCGGTCGCCTCAGCCCAGCCGGCCCAGGGCCTGGCGGCCCAGCTCGCCCATGAGCCCCACCTCGACGCTGCGGTCCGCGCCCTCCCCGCCGCCGGGGCCGGGCGTGAAGGCGCGCACCACGGTGACGTGCACCTCCCCCTGGCGGGCCAGCAGGGTCGCCAGGAAGGCGCCGTCCCGTTCCGCCAGGGCCAGGCGGCTCTGTTCACCGGCGTTGGAGCTCTGGTCCCAGTGGACGCCCTCCTCGCCGCCCCGGACACGGGCGAACTCCTCGTCGAAGCGGTGCCGTGCCCGGTCGGCGTCCTCCCAGGCGGTGTAGGACACGGACAGGCCGTGGAGGCCGCCGTCCGGGCTCAGGGCGCTCCAGGAGCAGCCGCGCTCACCGGGGACGCCGGAGGACGCCGCGTGCCCCAGCCCGGCCAGGGTCTCCTCGGTCAGAGCGGTGCAGGGCTCGTCGGGGAGCGTGTACGGTCCCGGGCCGAGGTCGAGCCGGCTCGCCTGCTCCGGTCCCGCGTAGGCGAGCAGGTCGGCCGAGGGGGCGCCCTGGGCCGGGGAGGGGGAGACCGCGTCGGTGGGGGATCCGGCGCCGGCCGGGGCGGCGGGCCCGGTCCCGGGGCCGGAGCCCAGGATGAGGGCCCCGGCTGCGAACAAGAGGGCGACGGCGGCCGCGGACACGACCGCGGTCTTCCGGGTGCGGACACGTCGGGCGGGCACGGCAGAGGTGGGCATGGGGGATACCTCGTCGGTGGGGGAGCGCCTGGCATCGTGGTCTTCCCGCCACCCTATGCCGCCTCCCGGGCCCGGCTCCAGACCGGTTCCGGGCCCGGGGCCGGGGCTACCCCAGGCCGAGTTCGCGCAGCCGGGCGCCGGCGGTGGCGCGGTTGGGCACGCCCAGCTTGGCGAGGATGTTGGACACGTGGACGCTGGCCGTCTTGGCGGAGATGAACAGCTCCTCGGCGATGCGGGCGTTGGTGCTCCCGGCGGCGAGCAGCCGGGCGACCTCCAGTTCGCGGGCGGTCAGCCCGGCGGGGGCGGGGGCGGGCGCCCCGCCGGCGGGTCCGACACCGAGCCGGCGGGCCAGGTCGGCGGCGGAGGCGGCCAGCGGGACGGCCCCGTGCCGGTCGGCGGCCTCGTAGGCCGCGCGCACCAGCTCCCGGGCCCGGTCGCGCTCCCCGGCCGCCACGGCGGCGCGGGCGGCGCGCAGCCGGGCGGAGGCCAGGTGGAGGGGCATGGGGGTGGCCTCCCAGGCGGCCACCGCCTTCTCCCACAGGCCGAGGCGGTCGGCGGGGCCGCTGCCGTCGAGGTCGGCGGCGTAGGCCAGGATCCGGGCGCGGTGGGCGCGCTGCGGGGTGCCGGTGACGGCCATGGCCCCCATGACCTTCACCGCCATGGCCATGACGCGGCGGGCCCGGTCACCCCCTGCACCGCCGTCCCCCGCGCCGTTCCCGGCGGTGCCGGCCCCGGCCGCCCGCGCGGCGGCCTCGGCCATCACGTCGACCAGCGGCCAGGTGTAGCCGCGCGAGGCCTCCAGCTCCAGCTGCTCCAGGGCCTGCTCGGACAGGGCCAGGACGGCGTCCACCGAGCCCTCCGCCAGGCCCGTCTCCAGCTTGGCCAGCAGGTCCAGCTGGATGATGTTCATGCGCTGCGCGCCGGGGACGCGCTCGCCCGGCGCCCAGCGGGAGACCCGCCGGGCGGTCTCCAGGTCGCCGGTGGCGGCGGCGCTGCGGGCCAGCACCGCGTCCACGTAGGAGCGGTCCTTGACGGGGCCGCGGGTGCGCAGGATCATCTCGCAGATCTCGCGGGCCTCGGCCAGGTTGCCCAGCTCGAAGTGGATCTCGGCGCGGTTCTGGTGGTTGAACGTCTTGTGGACCGACGCCCAGCCCATCTCCTCGTGGCGGGCCAGGGACTCCTCCAGCACTCGCAGCCCCTCCTCGTGGCGGCCCAGCTCGCGCAGGAAGTGCCCGAGGTTCCCGGCGCCGCGCGCCTCCAGGGAGGGTTCGGACACCTCGGCGGCGATCCTCATGGCCTCCTCGATGAGCGGGCGGCCGCGCTCCAGGTCGCCCTCGCCGATGTGGAGGCTGCCCAGGGTGATGCGGGCGTCGGCGGCCGCGCACCGGTCGGTCGGGTCGGTGGTCTCGGCCAGGGCGATCGCCTTCTCGGCCAGCTCGCGCGCCGAGTGCCCGGTCTCGCGCAGGTCGCGCAGCCGCTCCTGGTCGGGCGGGACGAGGCGGTCGGCGCGGTGGCGCAGGCTCTCGCGGGCCAGGACGGACAGCAGGGACGCGTAGCCCGGCATGTGGGGCGGGTGCAGGTCCAGGGCGGCCACCAGGTCGTCGATGCCGCCGCCGCAGGTGGTCAGGGAGCGGGCCAGGCCGCGGCGGCGCAGCAGGGTGGCCTTGACGGCGCGGGTGTGGTCGTCGGCGGGGTCCTCGGGGAGGGTGGCCAGGGCCTCGTCGGCGAGTTCGAGGGCGCGGCGGCCGCGCCCGGCGTCCACGGCGGCGCCGGCGGCGCGGGAGACGACCTCGGCCCAGGTGTGGTCCTGGACCCGTTCCCGGGCGTCGGGCACCTGGTCCCACAGGGACAGGACACGCTCCAGCATGTCGAGCTCCTCGCTGGAGGCGAGGGTGTCCCCGGCGCGGACGGCGGCCCACCAGGCGGCCTGCAGCGCCCGGGGCAGCTCGCGGGCGGCCATGTAGTGGTGGGCCTCCTCCGAGGCGCGCCGCTCGTAGGGGAACAGGTCGGGCCGCTCGTCGATGAGCAGGGCGAAGCGCAGGTGCAGGCGGGTGTGCGGGCCGGGCAGGAGCTCGCCGTGCACGGCGTCGCGCAGCAGGGCGTGCCGGAACCGGTAGCCCTCGCCGTCGACCTTGAGGACGTTGGCGTCGACCAGGGCGTGCAGGGCAGCCTCGAGGTCGCCGTCGGGCAGGCCGGCGGCCTGGCGCAGCACCTCGTGGTCGATGCCGCCGGAGACGGCGCCCACGGAGGCCGTGCGCAGGACGGAGCGAGCGGTGTCGTCGAACCCCTGGAGGGGCTCCAGGAGCAGGTCGCGGAACCGGTCGGGGACGTCGCCGTGCCCGGCGGGGGCGTCGGCCAGGGACTCTACGAACAGGGGCACGCCCTCGGTGCGGCGGTAGAGCTCGTCCAGCTCGTGCGGGGGCAGCGGTCGGCCGCCGCGCAGGGCGGCGGCGTGCTCGCCGGTCTCGGCGAGGGTGAGCGGGGCCAGCCGCAGGGACTCCACGCCCGGGACGCGTTCGAGTTCGGGCAGCAGGCGGCGCAGCGGGTGGGCGCGGTGCAGGTCGTCGCTGCGGTAGGTGGCGATGATCTGCACACCGGGCAGTTCGAGGTTGCGGATGAGGAAGACGAGCAGGTCGCGGCTGGCGCTGTCGGCCCAGTGCAGGTCCTCCAGGACGAAGGTCACGCCCTCGTCCCCGGCGCTGTGGTAGAGCAGGCGCAGCACCTGTTCGAAGAGGATGCCGCGGTTCTCGGGCTCGTGGAAGGCGCCCCGGCCGCCGGTGCGGTTGGCGGAGAGTTCGCCCAGCTCGGGCAGGAGGCGGGCGAGTTCGCCGGTGCCGCCGGGGGCGGCCGCCGCGAAGAGCTCGGGCCCGCGCTCGCGCAGGAGCCGGCGCAGGATCGCGGTGAAGGGGGCGTAGGCGAGGCCGTCGCCGCCCAGTTGCAGGCAGGCGCCGACGTACACGGCTCCCGGGGGGAGGGTGGCGGCGAACTCGCTGATGAGGCGGCTCTTGCCGACTCCCGCGTCGCCGCCCAGGAGGATCATGCCGGGGCCTGTGGTGCGGGTGCGACGGGCGTGGTCGCGCAGGGCTCCGAGTTCGGCCTCGCGGCCGATGAACACGGGACCGTTGTCGACAAGAAGGGGCATACCGCTCATTATGCCGACCCCGGGTGTCGGTCCGATGGGAATTTCCGGTCGTGGCGGCGGGGCAGGGGACCGGTCGGTGCCGGCCGGGCCCGGCCGGGCGGCCCGTCAGGCCGCCCGGCCGAAGCGCTCGGCCCTGCGTTCGTCCCGCTCGCGTCGGCGCGCCTCGGCGCGCTGCTCCCGGGCCTCCTTGCGCAGCTGCGCGGAGCGCAGGCGCTCCTCGGTCATCGCGCGGGCGGTGGCGTTGAGCAGTTCGGGGTTCATGCTGTGCTCCTCGAAGCGGTGTGTCGTGCCGGTGTCCCTCACCGACGACTCCACGATCCCGCTGAGAACCCCGCCCCCACATCGGGAGAACACCCAGTCCCGAGCACCGTCCCGGGCGGCGGGGCAGGCCCCGTCTAAGACATCCGGGCCCGGACCGGGCGCCCGGCGGCCCCGGCCTAAGACGTCCCGCCCCGGTCCTGAGACCTCTCCCGCGATCTCCGGGGACAGGGCTCAGACCAGGCCCAGGTCGCGGGCGCGGGCGCCGGCCGCGGCCCGGTTGGGGGCGCCGAGCTTGGCGAGGATGTTGGAGACGTGCACGCTGGCCGTCTTGGGGGAGATGAACAGCTCCGCGGCGATCTGCGCGTTGGTGCCCCCGGCGGCCAGCAGCCGCAGGACCTCGGCCTCGCGCGGGGTCAGCCCGGCGGGCGCGGCCCGGTCCGGGGCGGTGAACCCGGCCCGGCGGCCCAGGTCGGCGGCCTCCCGCGCCAGGGGCTCGGCCCCGCTCGCGGCGGCGGCCGGGCTCACCGGCTCCCACCAGGCGCGGGCCCGCTCCGGGTCGCGCACGGCCAGGGCGGCGCGTGCGGCGCGCAGGCGGGCCGCGGCCAGGTTCAGCACCAGCGGGGTGGCCTCCCAGGCGGCCACCGCCGCCGCCCACCGCTCCAGGACCTCCCGCGGGTCGGCGGTCCCCTCGGCCAGCCGGGCCGCGGTCGAGGCCCGGAACGCCTCCTGAACCGGGCCGTGCACGGGCATCTCCAGGAGTTCCTCCACCCGGGTGCGCGCGGGGTCGCCGGGCCCTGCGCCGGAGCGGCGCACCGCTTCGGCGGCCAGCTCGGTGATCACCCACCCGTACCCGGCCGACCCGGCGAACCCGGGGCGCTCCAGGACCTGCACGGCGTAGGCGCGGGCGGTCTCGGCGTCGCCCTCGGCCAGGAGGAGGTCCAGCCAGGCGGAGGCCGCCTGCTGGGCCTGGTCCACGCGCTCCAGGCTCAGCACGGAGGCGCGGTCGAGCGAGGCGATGCCCGTCTTCCCCAGCTCCCCCCGGGCCGTCCCGGAGCGGGCGGCCTCCAGGTCGCCCTGGGCGATGGCGGCCCGGGACGCCGGGACCAGGAGGAACACCCGGTGTGTGGGGGAGGGGCTGTGGCCCAGCGCCCGGACGGCGATGGCGCGCGCCCCGGCCAGGTCCCCCATCTCGTAGTGGAGCTCGGCGAGGTTCTGCGAGGTGAAGCCGCCGTGCACCCATCCGGAGCCCCTGTGGCCGGGGGCCGCCAGGAAGTCCTCCAGGAGTTCCAGGGCGCGGGTGTGGTGCCCCTGTTCGCGCAGGTAGTGGGAGAGGTTGTTGACGCCTCGGGCCTCCATCATCGGGTCGCCGATGCGGCGGCTCAGCTCGATGGACCGCTTCAGGTAGGGGCGGCCCCGGCCCTCCTCCCCCTGGGCCATGAGGACCGAGCCCAGGGTGACCAGGGCGGCGGCCAGGGCGCTGTCGTCGCCGACCCGCTCGGCCGCGGTGATGGCCTCCGTCGCCAGCTCCTCGGCGGAGCGGTCCAGCGGACCGCGGCCGTCGGCGCGGACCATGGTCTCGCGGGCCAGGATCGACAGCATGCGCGCGTACCCGGGCATGTGCGGCGGGTGCAGCCGCAGCGCCTCGGCCAGGTCGTCCTCGGCGCCCGGGTCCACACACTGGCTGCGGGCCTGCCCGCGGCGGCGCAGCAGCAGCGCCCGCAGCTCCAGCCCGGCGTCGTCCGCGGGCTCCTCGGGGACCGCGGCCAGGGCCTCGTCGCACAGCTCCCACGCCATGCGGGGGTGTCCGCCCTCCAGGGCGGACAGGGCGGCCTCGGCCAGCACCGCGGGGCGTTCGCGCCCGCCCAGCAGCGCGGCGGCGTCGGGCACCCGGTCCCACAGCTCCAGGACGCGGCGGAGCATCGCCAGCCGCTCCCCGTGGGCCAGGGTCTCCCCGGCGCGCTCGGCCGCGGCCCAGGCGGCGGTCACCGCGCGCGGCAGGTCGTGGGCGGCCTGGAAGTGGTGGGCCAGCTCGGCGGCGCGGCGCTCGGGCGGGACCGTCCCCGGGTGGTCCCCGACGATGCGGGCCAGCAGCAGGTGCAGCCGGGTGCGGGTGCCGGGCAGCAGGGACTCGTGGACGGCCTCGCGCAGCAGCGCGTGCCGGAACCGGTAGCCGTCGCCGTCCACGTGCAGCAGCCGGGCGTCGATCAGGGTGTGCAGGGCGATCTCCAGGTCCCGGTCGCCCAGGTCGGAGGCGTGGCGCAGTGCCTCGTGGGAGACGGTGCCGGAGACCGCGCCGACGGCCGACAGGCGCAGCACGGACAGCGCGGCGTCGTCCAGCCGGTCCACGGGGGCCAGCAGCAGGTCGCGGAAGGCGTCGGGCACGCCGCTGGGCCGGAGCGGGGAGGCGGCCAGGGCCTCCACGTACAGCGGGATGCCGTCGCTGCGCCGGTACAGGTCGTCGAGTTCGGCGGGCGCGGGGGAGCGGCCGGTGAGGGCGCGCACGTGCTCGTCCACCTCGGCGCGGGTGAGCGGCTCCAGCTCCAGCCGGGTCACCGAGGGCAGGCGCTCCAGCTCGGGGAGCAGGCGGCGCAGGGGGTGGGTGCGGTGCAGGTCGTCGCTGCGGTAGGTGGCGACGATCTGCACGCCGGGCGGATCGAGGTTGCGGATGAGGTAGACGAGCAGGTCGCGGCTGGCGCTGTCGGCCCAGTGCAGGTCCTCCAGAACCAGGGTCAGGCCCTCCTCGCCCGCGACGGTCCGCAGCAGGTGCAGGACCAGACCGAACAGCAGGCCCCGGTCCCGGTGCCCGCCCTCGGGGACCGGTCCCAGCTCGGGGAGCAGGCGGGCGAGCTCGCCCGCCCGCCCCCCGGCGGCGAAGGGCTCCGGTCCGCGTTCGCGCAGGAGCTGGCGCAGGGCGGCGGTGAAGGGCGCGTAGGCCAGGCCGTCCACGCCCAGCTCCAGGCAGCCGCCGACCAGCACGGTCCCCGGCCGCCGCGTCCGGGCGAACTCGGCGACCAGCCGGGACTTGCCGATCCCGGCGTCCCCGCCCAGCAGCAGCGCCCCGGAGCGCTCGGTGCGGCAGAGGTCGGCGTGCTCGGTGAGCGCCGCCAGCGGGGCGGCCCGGCCGACGAGCACCGGAGCGGTTCCAGGGAGTAGGGGCATGGGCGCCATTATCCCCAACGGCGCCGTGTCCGGGGCGCCCCGCGGGGGCCGGGCGGCGGCGGGCTCAGGCGGCACGGGCGTAGGCCCGGGGGCCGTCGTCGCGGCGGGGCCACCAGCGGCGGCGGGCGCGGCGTTCGGCGCGGGCCTTCCGGCGCGCCGCGGCGCGGTGCCCCAGGCGGCGGACGTCCTCCTCGGTCAGGGGCGGATGGTGGGCCAGGAACAGGGCTTCGTGGTACACGTTCTCCTCCTCGCGGCGGGGCCGGGTGCCCCGCCCTCCTTCCTCACTCCACGATCGGTCTGAGGAGGCGGGGCGCGCATCGGGAGAAATCCCCGTTCGGGGTGGAGTATCGGGGTCTTAGGGGGTCTTAGACGCCCGTGGCGCCTTGTCCGGGTCCGGGACCCCCGGGCACCCGGTCCGGGACCCCGGACCGGCGTGTCACACATGGTGATCCCGCATGCGCGCATAGTTGTCTTGGGTGGTGTCGTGACCGCACGGACGGAAGGCGCGGATGATGGACGGGATCGGGGGCGGCCTGCGCGGCCGCCGACTGGCGGCCGGGGCGGCCGCCCTGATGGGCGCCGGCCTGGTGGTGTCGGCGCCTGCGGCGCTCGCCGACGCGGGCGGGGACGTGCGCACCGCTCCGTCGGCCGAGGAGTCCCCGGAGGCCTTCGTCGGGCTGTCCCTGGCGGTGGAGGGGGAGGCGCCGCTGCCCGGGCACGAGGCGGTGCTGCGGGCGACGGTGGCCAACGGCGACTCCGGCGAGGCGGTGAGCGGCGCGCAGCTCGCCCAGCACGTCCCCGACGACCTGGAGGTCCTGGAGGTGGGCGCCGGCGGGGTGCTGGAGGACGGCATCGTCAACTGGCGGGTGGACGTGCCCGCCGGGGGCGAGCGGGACTACACGGTCCGGGTCCGGGTTGCCGAGGACGTCCAGGGGGCGGAGCGGCTGATGAGCACGGCCTGCCTGCTGCTGGACCGGAACGCCGACCCGACGGCGTGCGCCAGCGACACGGTCGTGGTGGCCTCTCCGACGGTGCTGTCGCGGGTGACGGAGACGGTGGACGGCGCGCTGTTGGCGCGGGTGGCGGGGGCGGCATTGCTGGTGGGGCTGGGGTGGCTGGTGTGGCGGCGCCGGGTGGCGTGAAGTCCACCCGATCGTTACGTCAGGGTGTCAGGAAAAATCCCACCAGTACTACACGCGGTAGTAGTCTAGGGCCATGGCAATCCTCTACTCCGCGCTCGTCTTCCTTCACATGATCGGCCTCGCGGGCATCATCGCGGGCTTCCTCATGCAGCTCATGACCGACAACCCCAAGTCGACCAAGGTCCTGCTGCACAGCTCCCTGCTCCAGCTCGTCACCGGCCTGCTCCTGGTGGGCGTGGCCGAGATGGGCGACCTGGGCGACCTGAACCACATCAAGATCGGCGTCAAGCTGCTCATCGCACTGGCCGTCGTGGTGGTGGGCGTGCTCAACCTGCGCAAGCCCGCCAAGAACCTGGCGATCATCGCCGGCGTGCTCGCCATCGTCAACATCGGCGTCGCCGTCTTCTGGGGATAGGACCCCGCCGGTCCCCGACCGGCGTCGGCGCGGAGCCCGTGAACCGCGCCGGCGCCGGTTTTTCTTTACCCGTGGCGCAAGATCTTGCGCGAGCGCCACCGGTGATCCGACGTGGCGGAACGCGATCGCCGCCGGTCCCGACCGCTGGAGGGGACCGCGTCCCATTTCGACGCGCGGGTAGCGCTCTATTCACAAAGCCGTAACGGGCCGGTAGTGTGCTCGGCATCACGCAATTTCTTGCATTTCACGCAAGAGGATGCGCGACCCCCCGCAAGCGACACTGGAGCGCCGATGCACCGACGCACCCCCCTGAAAGCGGCCGCCGCCGCGGCCCTGCTCCTCCTCCCCCTGACCGCCCTCCCCGCGTCCGCGGCACCCCTGCCGGCCCCGGCGGAGGCCGCGGCCGCCCGGACCACTCCCGACGACGAGGCCCTCGTCCAGCTCTTCCAGTGGAACTGGGACTCCGTCGCCGCCGAGTGCGAGGACTTCCTCGGACCCAACGGCTTCTCCGGGGTCCAGGTGTCCCCGCCCCAGGAGCACGTCGTCATCCCCTTCGCGGAAGGCGGCAACCACCCCTGGTGGCAGGACTACCAGCCCGTCTCCTACCGGCTCGACAACACCCGGCGCGGCACCGCCGAGGAGTTCGCCGCCATGGTCCGGACCTGCCGCGACAACGGCGTGCGCGTCTACGTCGACGCCGTGGTCAACCACATGACCGGCGACGGCGACGGCGTCGGCAGCGCGGGCACCTCCTGGGCCAAGTACGACCACCCCGACCTCTTCGGCGACGGCACCGCCTCCTACGGGTACGACGACTTCGGTCCCTGCTACGAGGAGATCGCGAACTGGAACGACAAGGAGGAGGTCCAGAACTGCCAGCTGGTGGGCCTGGCCGACCTCGACACCGCCGACCCGCGGGTGCGCGACCACATCAAGCGCTACCTCAACGGCCTCGTCGACCTGGGTGTGGGCGGCTTCCGCGTGGACGCCGCCAAGCACGTCCCCGAAGCGCACATCGCCGACATCTTCGGGAACCTGAACACGGTGCCCGGGTTCGGCGGCACCCCCCGCGTCTTCTACGAGGTCTACGGCGACGCCACCGTCCCCTACACCGCCTACGCCCCCTACGGCGAGGTCACCAACTTCGACTACCAGCGCGACGTGGCCGGGAAGTTCAAGGACGGGAACATCGCCGGGCTGGCGCACATGCCGGACTACGGCGGGCTGACCTCGGAGCAGGCCACCGTCTTCATCGACAACCACGACACCCAGCGCTACCACCCGACCCTCACCTACAAGGACGGGGACCGCTACCACCTGGCGGCCGCGTTCATGCTGGCCCACCCCTACGGCACCCCCGTGGTGACCTCCGGGTACGACTTCGGCGACAACGTCACCGAGGGCCCGCCCAGCACCGGGTACGCCGAGGGCAACCCGGCGGGCTGGATCACCGAGGACACCGACTGCTCCACCGGCGCATGGGTCTGCTCCCACCGCCACCCCACCGTCGCGGGCATGGCCGCCTTCCGCGCCTCCGCCGGCGACACCGCGCTGGTCCAGCGCGCCACCGACGGGAACGGACGCCTCGCCTTCGACCGCGGGGCGCGCGGCTTCGCCGCCTTCAACGCCACCGGCGACACCTGGCGGCTGACCTCCGACACCTCCCTGCCCGACGGCACCTACGACAACGCCGCGGGCGGCGGCACCGCCACCGTCTCCGGCGGCCGCGTCACCGTCGAGGTGCCCGCGAACGGGGCCGTGGCCCTGCACGTCGACGGCGAGTGCGAGGACGACTGCGGCGGCCCCGACCCGGGCACCGGGGACACCCTGCGGGCGGTCGTCCACACCGTCTGGGGACAGGAGGTGTACGTGGTGGGATCCACTCCCGGGCTCGGGTCCTGGGACCCCTCCCGGGGCGTGAAGCTGTCCACCGACGCCGCCGCCTACCCCACCTGGTCCGGCACGGTCGACATCGGAGCCGGCACCGAATGGAAGCTCGTCAAGGTCGACGGCTCCGGCAACGTGGAATGGGAGACGGGGTCCAACCGGGTCGGCCCCGCCGCCACCGTCACCTGGAACCACCGGTGACCGCCTGACCGGACCCGCCCCGAACGGCGCCCCCGTGCCTCACTCCTCCGGCACGGGGGCGCCCGCGTTCCGCTCGGAGGCGTCGGAGACCGGGTGCGGGCAGGGCTCTCCCGGCTCCACCGCCAGCTCGTAGTGCCACAGCTCGTTGGCGTAGGTCTGGCACAGCCCGTACTCGTGCCCGAACCGGGAGAACCAGTCCGCGGCGTTGGTGTACCCGATGTCCACCGCGTCCCCGCTGACGTGGGTGGACTCCTCGGGCGAGGCCACCCACCGGCCCGCCTCCTCCTCGCCGCCGTGCTCGCGCAGCGCCTCCTCCCACAGGTGCTCCTGGTAGCGCTCGCTGCGCCAGCCGCCGGTCACGATCACCACGTCGATCCCCGCGTCCAGGGCGTCCGCCGCGGCCTCCCGGACCGCCGCCAGCAGCTCAGGGTCCAGGTTGGCCAGCGCCGGGACGTCGGCGTCGACCTCCAACCCCTCGCCCACCGGCACGAACCCGTCCTCCTCGGTCAGCGGCTCGGAGCCGAACGACAGCCGGCCTGTCGCGGCGCCCCCGCCGCCGGCCTCCTGGGACGCGCAGCCCCCCGACACCAGCACGGCCGCCACGGCCGCGGTCACCGCCCAGCGGCGCACTGCGTTCAACGAACTCCCCCTCGTCCGGAGCCGGGCCCGGTGCCCGGCCTGCGGGGGCCACACCATCAAGGGGGGAGTTGCGTCCGTGTTGAGTGTTCGCGCAACACTTGCGCAACCCAACACTTCCGCAACAGGCGCGCTCCTAGACTCGGGGCCGAGCGGGCCCGGGGAGCCCGCCGGGAAGAGGGGGCGGAACCGTATGCGCGTACTGGTCGTCGAGGACGAGCCCTACATGGCCGAGGCCCTCCAGGCGGGCCTGCGGCAGGAGGCCATCGCCGCCGACATCGCCCTGGACGGGGACCAGGCGCTGGAACGCGTCGCCGTCAACGACTACGACGCGGTCGTCCTGGACCGGGACATCCCCGGCGTGCACGGCGACGAGGTGTGCGCCGTCCTGGTCCGCGACCACCCCGGCACCCGGATCCTCATGCTCACCGCCGCCGGACGGCTGCGCGACAAGGTCGACGGGTTCTCCCTGGGCGCCGACGACTACCTCACCAAGCCGTTCGCCCTGGAGGAACTGGTGGTGCGCCTGCGCGCCCTGGCCCGGCGCCCGACCACCGCCGTCGACCCGGTGCTGCGGGTCGGCGACCTGCGCCTGGACCCCTACCGGCGGGAGGCCCACCGGGGGGCCCGCCCGCTGCGGCTGCCCCGCAAGCAGTTCGCCGTCCTCGAACTGCTCATGCGCGCCGACGGGGCCGTGGTCACCGCCGAGACCCTGCTGGAGAAGGTGTGGGACGAGCACGCCGACCCCTTCACCAGCGCGCCCCGGGTCGCGGTCTCCCACCTGCGCAAGGCCCTGGGCGCCCCCGACCCCGTCGTCACCGTCCCCGGTGTCGGCTACCGCCTGGTCGACCCCGGGCGGGAGCGGTGAACCGGGCCCCGCTGCGGCGGCCGGGACTGCCGGTCAGCGCCCGCCTGCGCCTCACCCTGGGGTACGCCGCCTTCCTGGTCGTGTCCGGGATGGCGGTCCTGGCCGGGGTGTACATCGTCGTCCGCTACATCCCCGACTACCCGCTGACCACCTCCGACCCCAGCGTGACCCACGTCAACATCACCTCCCGGGGGCAGATCGTGGACGCCCTGGTGGACGTGTCCCTGGGGGTACTGCTCGCGCTGGCCGCCATCGGCCTGACCGGGGGCTGGTTCCTGGCGGGGTGGGTGCTCAGGCCCCTGCACCGCATCGACGCCGCGGTCCGCACCGTCGCCGCCGGCAGGCTGGACCACCGCATCCGCCTGACCGGTCCCGACGACGAGTTCCGGCGGCTGGCGGACGCCTTCGACCACATGCTCGACCGGCTCCAGGACGCCTTCGCCGTGCAGGAGCGGTTCGCCGCCAACGCCTCCCACGAACTGCGCACCCCGCTGGCGATCACCGCCACCATGCTCGACGTGGCCCGCCGCGAACCCGGGCACGACCCGGTCTTCGACCGGCTGACCGAGGTCAACGCCCGCGCGGTCGGCATCACCGAGGCGCTGCTGCGGCTGGCCGACGTGGACGCCGTCACCGCGGCCGCCGAACCCCTGGACCTGGCCGACCCGGTCCGCCGCGCCGTCGCCGAGGCCCGGGAGGAGGCCGGGCGGCGCGGCGTCGACCTGCGCCTGGACGCCGCGCCCGCACCGGTGACCGGGGACGCCGAGCTGCTGCTGCGGCTGGCCGACAACCTCGTGCGCAACGCCCTGCGCCACAACGTGGAGGACGGCACCGCCACCGTCTCCGTCGGCCGCGCCCCGGACGGGTCCGCCGTGCTGCGCACCGGGAACACCGGCCCCGTGCTGGCCCCGGAGACCGTCGCCCGGCTCACCGAGCCGTTCCTGCGCGGCGAGGGCCGCACCCGGCGCGGCGGCGAGGGCTACGGGCTGGGCCTGGCCCTGGTCTCCCGGGTCGTGGCCGTCCACGGCGGGACCCTGGACCTCGCCCCCCGCCCCGGCGGAGGCCTCACCGTCACCGTCACCCTTCCCGGCCGGTAACTAGGCCGTGCTCTTTCGAACCTCCGCCGCGCTTCGGACCGCCGGGCGCCTCGCGAACCCCGGCACAGGAGAGCGTTCGAGAACAGGCCCTAGTCGTCGTAGAAGACGCGCTCCATCACGGCCCGCGCCCGGCGGGTCGTGCGCAGGTACGCCTCCGTCAGCTGCTCGGCGGGCCCCGCCCACAGGCCCTCCTCGTCCTGGGCGCTGCGGCAGCCCATGGCGGTGGCCAGCGCCGCCCGCACCCGCAGATCGGTGGGGAGCGAGTCGCCGCCCCGGCCGCGCACCAGCATCACCATGCCGCGCACCCGCGAGGCCAGCCGCCAGGCCTGCTCCAGGACGGCGCCGTCGTCGGCGGTCAGGAAGCCGTGGGCGACCGCCGCCCCCAGCGCCTCCAGGGTGCCGGTGGTGCGCAGGTCCGGGTAATCGTGGGCATGGCGCAGCTGGGTCAGCTGGGCCACCCACTCCACGTCCGACAGCCCGCCCCGGCCCAGCTTGGTGTGCAGGGTCGGGTCGGCGCCGCGCGGCAGCCGCTCGGCCTCCATGCGCGCCTTGAGCTTGCGGATCTCCAGCACCGACGCGGAGTCGATCCCGCCCGCCGGATAGCGGATCGGGTCGATGAGCGCGGTGAACGCGGCCCGCAGCTCCGGGTCGCCGGCCACCGGCCGGGCCCGCAGCAGCGCCTGGCTCTCCCACACCTGCGACCAGCGGCCGTAGTAGGCGGCGTAGGAGTCCAGGGTGCGCACCACCGGGCCGCTCCTGCCCTCGGGCCGCAGGTCGGTGTCGACCTTCAGCGGCGGCTCGGCCGCGGGCATCTCCAGCAGCCGCGCCAGCTCCCGGACGACCGCCATCGCCTGCCGGGTGGCCGCGGTGGTGTCCACGCCGGGCAGCGGGGCGTGCACGTACATGACGTCGGCGTCGCTGGCGTAGGTCAGCTCACCGCCCCCGAACCGGCCCATCGCGACCACGCACACCCGGGTCAGCTCCTCGCCGTCGGCCTCCAGCACCCGGGCGGTGGCCACCCGCAGGGCGGCGTCGATGGTCACCGCGGAGATGTCGGTGAGGGCCGCGCCCACCTCCCGGACGTCGGAGACCTCCAACAGGTCGGCGGCGGCGGTGCGCAGCAGCTCGCGGCGGCGCAGCGCCCGCACCGCCGACACCGACTCCTCGGCGGTGGCGTAGCGGCGCAGCGCCGCGTCGGCCTCGGCGGCCAGCGACCCGGGGTCGCGGCGCACCAGGTCGGCGTCGTCGGCGAGCACCTTGATCGCGTCGGGGGCGCGCAGCAGCAGGTCGGTGACGTAGCGGCTGGTGCCCAGCAGCCACGCCATGCGCTCGGCGACCCGGACGTCGTCGCGCAGCAGCCTCAGGTACCACGGGGTGGTGCCCAGCGAGTCGCTGACCTGGCGGAACCCCAGCAGCCCCGCGTCGGGGTCGGGGGCGTCGGAGAACCAGCCCAGCATCACCGGGAGCAGGGTGCGCTGTATGGCCGCGCGCCGGGACACGCCCGAGGTCAGCGACTCCAGGTGGCGCAGCGCCCCGGCCGGGTCGGCGAACCCCAGCGCCTCCAGCCGGTCGCGGGCCTGCTCGGGGGACAGGCGCACCTCCCCGCCGGGCAGCTTGGCGACGGCGTTCAGCAGCGGCCGGTAGAACAGCTTCTCGTGCAGGCGCCGCACCTCGGCGGCGACCTTGCGGCGGGCCTCGGTCAGCTCCCGCACCGGGTCGGCGACGAAGCCCAGGGCCCGGCCCAGCCGCCGCAGCTCCGCCTGCCCGTCGGCGGTCGCGCCGTCGGGCATCAGGTGGGTGCGGCGCAGCCGCTCCAGCTGCAGCAGGTGCTCCAGCCGGCGCAGGAACCGGTAGGCGTCGGCGAGCCCGGCGGCGTCCTGGCGGCCCACGTACCCGTGCTCGGACAGGGCGGCCAGCGCCACCAGGGTGGTGCCCGACCGCAGCCGGTCGTCGGCCCGGCCGTGGACCAACTGGAGCAGCTGCACGGAGAACTCGATGTCGCGCAGCCCGCCCGGGCCCAGCTTGAGCTCCCGGTCGGCCTGCCCGGCGGGGATGTGCTCCAGCACCCGGCGGCGCATCGCCTGCACGTCCTCGACGAAGTCCTTGCGCGCGGACGCCTGCCACACCATGGGCGTGATGACGTCCATGTAGGCGCGGCCCAGCTCCGCGTCCCCGGCGATCGGCCGCGCCTTGAGCAGGGCCTGGAACTCCCAGGTCTTGGCCCAGCGCTCGTAGTAGGCGCGGTGCCCCGACAGCGGGCGCACCAGCGGGCCGTTCCTGCCCTCCGGGCGCAGCGCCGGGTCCACCTCCCACAGGGTGCCCTCGGCGTCGGTCTCGACGGGCACCCGCATCATGGCGGTGGCCAGCCGGGTCGCCGAACGCATCGCCGCCTGCTCGTCCGCCGGCTCCCCGTCCCCGGGGTCCCCGGCGGGCTCGGCCACGAACACCACGTCCACGTCGCTGACGTAGTTGAGCTCGCGGCCCCCGCACTTGCCCATGCCGATGACGGCCAGGCGGCAGCGGGCGGCGTCCTCGGGGTGCTCGGCGCGGGCCACCGCCAGCGCGCCGTCCAGCAGGGCGGCGGCCAGGTCGGCCAGCTCGGCGGCCACCGCGTCCACGGTGACCAGCCCCGTCAGGTCGCGGCCGGCCAGCCGCAGCACCCGGCGCCGGTAGGCGACGCGCAGCACGTGGCGCAGCTCGGCGGCGGAACGGGTGCCGGAGAGGTCGGCGGCCGGGGCGGGGGAGTGGGGGTCGGCGCCCACGGTGTGCAGCAGCCCCCGGCGCAGCTCCTCCGGCTCGGGGGTGCGGGCGGCGTCGGCGCCGCGCAGCTCCCGCCAGTCGCCGGGGTGGCGCACCAGGTGGTCGGTGAGGGCGCCGCCGGTGCCCAGCACCCGGCACAGCCGCTCCCGCAGGTCGGAGTCCTCGCGCAGGGCGTCGCGCAGGACGTCCGGGTCGGGGTCGCTCTCCAGGACCCGGATGAGCCCCAGCAGGGCTTGGTCGGGATCGGGGGCCGCCGCCAGGGAGTCGATCACGGCCGTGTCGGCGGAGGAGTCCAGCCCCGCCCCCGTCAGCAGCCGCAGGGCCCGCGGGCTGTCACTGAAGCCGCGCCGTGCGAGCGAGCCTGCCGTCATGGTGTCTGTTCCGTCCCTTGCCACGCGTCAACGGTAGCCGCACGGCCCCGGGACGGCCGCACGGTGAGGGCCGGAACACCTCCACGCGCCCCCGTCGCCGGGTTCGCCCGGGGATGGTCCGGAACCGGGTCGGGGCCGGTATCCGAACGGATACCGGCCCCGGGCGGGGAGGCGTGCCCGCGCGGGCGCGCCTCCCCGGGGAGCTGCGCTACGGCCTAGATGTCGTAGTAGAGCTCGAACTCGCGCGGGTGGGGGCGCAGGCGCAGGGAGTCGATCTCCTCGGTGCGCTTGAAGTCCACGTAGGTCTCCAGGAGGTCCTTCGTGAACACGCCGCCCTCCAGGAGGAACTCGTGGTCCTCCTCGACCGCGTTGAGCGCGTCGTCCAGCGAGGCCGGGACCGTCTTGATGGCCTTGGCCTCGGCCGGGGGCAGCTCGTAGAGGTCCTTGTCCACGGGCTCCGGCGGCTCGATCTTGTTCTTGATGCCGTCGATGCCGGCCATGAGCATGGCGGAGAAGGCCAGGTACGGGTTGGCCGACGGGTCCGGCACGCGGAACTCGATGCGCTTGGCCTTGGGGTTGGAGCCGGTCAGCGGCAGGCGGATGCACGCGGAGCGGTTGCGCTGGCTGTAGACCAGGTTGATCGGGGCCTCGTAGCCGGGCACCAGGCGGTGGTAGGAGTTCACCGTCGGGTTGGTGAAGGCGAGCAGCGCCGGGGCGTGCTTGAGCAGGCCGCCGATGTAGTAGCGGGCCGTGTCGGACAGCTGGCCGTAGCCGGACTCGTCGAAGAACAGCGGCTCGCCGTCCTTCCACAGGCTCTGGTGGCAGTGCATGCCGGAGCCGTTGTCGCCGAACAGCGGCTTGGGCATGAAGGTCGCCGTCTTGCCCGCGTTGTTGGCGACGTTCTTGACGATGTACTTGTACAGCTGCACGCGGTCGGCCTGCTGGAGCAGCGTGCCGAACTTGATGCCGATCTCGGCCTGGCCGGCGGTGCCGACCTCGTGGTGCTGGAGCTCGACCTCGATGCCCGCCTCGATGAGGGTGCGGACCATGTCCGAGCGCAGGTCGCTGTAGTGGTCGACCGGCTCGACGGGGAAGTAGCCGCCCTTGTAGCGGGGACGGTAGCCGCGGTTGCCGCCCTCGAGGGCCGAACCGGTGTTCCAGGCGCCCTCGATGGAGTCGATCTCGTAGAAGCCGGTGTTGGACCGGGTCTCGAACTTGACGTCGTCGAAGATGTAGAACTCGGCCTCGGGGCCGAAGAAGGCGGTGTCGGCGACACCGGAGCCGCGCAGGAACGCCTCGGCCTTGCGGGCGACGTTGCGCGGGTCGCGGCTGTACGACTCCAGGGTGAGGGGGTCGTGGACGAAGAACGTCATGTTCAGCGTCTTGTACTTGCGGAACGGGTCCAGCACGCCGGTGCTCAGGTCGGGGAGCAGCAGCATGTCGGACTCGTGGATGGCCTGGAAACCGCGGATCGACGAGCCGTCGAACATCTGACCGTCGGTGAACGTCGAGGCGTCGACGTTCTCGGTCGGGAGGGTAACGTGGTTCACGCCTCCGAACAGGTCCGTGAAACGGACGTCGAGGAACTTGACGTCCTCGTCCCGGATGAAAGCGAGCACCTCGTCGACGCTGCTGAACAAAACGAACCTCCGTGCAGGTGGCTGAGACGACCGGATCCGCGGGCCGCCCCATCGCGGACGCGGCGGATCGACGCGGTGTCTCCCGGCTTCGCTGACGAAGCTAGGAGCGCGGGATTTCCATGCCGTGTCTCCATTGTTTCCTGCATGTTACGGACTCCGGTGTTTTCGCAGACCATACCGCCTGACCCGGTGATTCCTGTGTGTACAGGGCGAAAACGGAACGCCGGGAGGCCCGGATGTGGTCCGTGCCACGGCGCCGCCGGGCCCGGGGCGGCCCCGTGCGGGCGACCCGGGACGAGGCCGCGCGCGACGGTGGATACCGTGGAGGCATGAGCGAGGACAGGGCCGTGACCGAGGACGACTTCCGCTACCGCGGCAACCGGCTGGGCCTGCCCGAACACGGACCCGACTCGGTGCCCGGCGTGGGCCGCCGCCTGGCCGGCCTGCTGCTGGACTGGCTGCTCGCGCTGCTCATCTCCGCCGGGCTGTACTCGGCCGGGGCCATCGGCGCGGGGGTCGCCGACGAGCAGCAGGCCACCACCCTGGTCAGCAACACCGCCCTCGTGGTGTTCGCCGCCATGAACATCGTGCTGCTCAGCCTGTTCGGCACCTCGGTCGGCCGCCGCCTGGTCGGCGTGCGGATCAAGGCCACCGGCGAGCGCTCCTGGCCGTGGTTCGCCTCCATGGCCGTGCGCACCCTCCTGCTGTGCCTGGTCATCCCGGCCGTCATCTACGACCGCGACACCCGCGGCCTGCACGACCGCGCCGCGGGCACCGTGGCCGTCCGCATCTGAGCACCCGGGCCCCGGCCCGGATGACGACGGGATCAACAGGCCCTCCGGTGCTGTTAGCATCCGATTCTCGGTCACACCGTCCCGGGACTGTGTGATCCCCTCATCGGACGCCCGGCGTCCCCTCCCTCCCGGGTCTCACCGCACCCCTCGAAGGTTCGCCATGGCTGGAAAACGCTCCGCCCCACGCCCCGCCGGCTTCCTGGACGCCGTGCGCCTGTCCACGGGGCAGTGGGTCGCCTGCGCGGTCACCGCGCTGTCGATCGTGGGGAGCCTGGGCGGCTACCTCTGGTACCAGGGCATCGCCAACAACATCACGACCGCCCAGGTCGACACCGACGAGTGGGACCGGCCCACCAGCGTCGAGGGCGTCATGAACCTCCTGGTCATCGGGTCGGACGTGCGCTCGGGGGAGAACGCGAACTACGGCGAGGCCGAGGGCGAGCGCCCCGACATGATGCTCATCGCCAGCATCAACGTCGACCGCGGCGCCGTCACCATGGTCAACCTGCCCCGCGACCTGGTCGTGGACCTGCCCGGCTGCGAGGCGGTCGAGGGCTACGAGGGGATGGCCCCGCAGAGCGGCATGATCAACTCGGCGATGACCTTCGGCGGCGTGGGTTGTCAGTGGAACGCCGTCGAGCAGGTCACCGGGGTCCACCTGGACCACTTCGTCATGATGGACTTCACCGGGTTCAAGGACATGGTCGACGCCGTCGGCGGCGTGCAGATGTGCATCCCCGCCCCGATCGACGACCCCAAGGCCCACCTGACCCTGGAGGCCGGGGAACAGACCCTGGACGGCGAGCAGTCGCTGGGGTACGTGCGCTCCCGCTACGGCCAGGGCGACGGCAGCGACCTGTCCCGCATCGAGCGCCAGCAGCAGTTCATGGGCGCCATGCTGCGCCAGGTCCTCAGCAGCGAGGTGATGACCAGCCCCCTGGCCATCACCAACTTCCTCAACGCGGTCACCGAATCGGTCACCGCCGACGACGGTTTCACCGTCGACACGATGACCGACATCGCGATCTCCATGCGCGAGGTGGACCTGAACAGGATCCAGTTCGTCACCGTGCCCAACGGCCAGCACCCGGCCGACCCCAACCGCCTGGCGCTGAGCCAGCCCGCCGCCTCCGAGCTCTTCACGGCCATCAACTCCGGCGCCGACCTCTCCGGGGGCGCGGAGGAGGAAGAGGACGAGGGCGAGGGGGACGAGGGGGCCGACGACGCCGAGAGCGGCCCGACCCCGGCCGACATCTCCCTGGACGTGCTCAACGGCACCGGGATCGAGGGCCTGGCCGGCCAGGTCGCCGAGCGGCTGACCACCGACGGGTACACGGTGAACGCCACCGGCAACCCCCAGGTCCGCGTCCCCGCGGTCACCACCGTCTACTACGCGCCCGGCCAGGAGGCCGCCGCCGAGCTGCTGGCGGGGTCGCTGGAGACCGCGGTCACCGAGGAGGCCGCCGGGCTCACCGGCACCCTCGAACTGGTCCTCGGCCCGGACTGGACCGGGTTCAAGGGCGACGAGGAGGAGGCCGCGCCGGAGATCTCGGTCACCGAGGACCTGGGCGGGATCACCGCGGAGGAGAAGCCCGAGAGCGCCTGCTGATCCCCAGGGGGGACATTCCGGTCGAAGGGGTTCGTTACCCTTACTTGACCGAAACCCGGCCTTCGGCGTACCGTGCGGTAGCGTTCGGCCGTGATCCCGTCGTGACCCCCGGGCCCGCCCGGGAGAACGGCCTCCCCCTTCCCTTGTCCCTGAACGGATCGCAGGTGCCCTCTTGGCTCCCAGACACGTGTCCAGAACGGCGAAGTCCACGGCGAAGGCGTGGATGTCCCCGGGTCAGTGGGCGGCCTGCGGGCTGACGGGCGTCGTCATCGCGGCCAGCCTGGTCGGCTACGCGGGCTACCGCGACGCCCTGGCGGTGCAGACCGAGGACATCAACACCGACGCCTGGGGCGACCGCCCGGCGCAGGTGGACGGGATCCACAACATCCTGCTGCTGGCCACCGACGAGCGGGCCGGGGAGGACGCCGAGTACAGCGTCGCCAACGGGATCCGCCCGGACGTCCTGGTGCTGGTCAACATCGACGTCGACAAGGGCGGGGTGACCATGGTCAACATGCCCCGCGACCTCATGGTCACCATGCCGGGCTGCGACCCCGTCGAGGACAAGCCCGGCATCACCGCCGGGACGGTGGACCAGCTCAACCACGCCATGTTCTACGGCGGGATGGACTGCCAGGGCAAGACCATCGAGAACATCACCGGCGTCCACCTGGAGCACATGGTCCTCGTCGACTTCGCCGGGTTCCAGGCCATCGTCGACTCCATCGGCGGGATCGACATGTGCATCCCCGAGCCGCTCCAGGACCCCAAGGCCAAGCTCGACCTGCCCGCCGGGGAGCAGACCCTGGACGGCACCCAGGCGCTCGCCCTGGCCCGCTCCCGGGACACCACGGAGAACGGCAGCGACCTGGACCGGATCAAGCGCCAGCAGCAGATGATCGGCGCGATCCTGCGCAAGGTCACCACCGGCGAGGTCATGACCAGCCCCGCCACCCTCTACGACTTCTTCGGCTCGGTCACCGACAGCATGACCACCGACAGCGAGTTCAGCGTCGACGAGATGGCCGAGCTCGCCATCGCCATGCGCGGGGTGGACCTGGGGCGGATGAACATGGTGACGGTCCCGGTCGAGGACTACAACGACGCCAAGGTCCAGCTAATGGAGCCCCAGGCGTCCGAGCTGTTCGCGGCGGTCGCCGCGGGCGAGGCGACCAGGCCCGAGGAGGAGAAGCCGGAGGAGGCGGCCGAGGAGGCCCCCGAGGAGTCCGTCTCGCCCTCCGACGTCTCGGTGTACATCGTCAACAACCAGGGCACCCAGGGGCTGGCCGGACAGGTGGAGCCGCTGCTGACCGGGCTGGGCTTCACCGTCACCGGCTCGGGCAACCCCACCACCCGGGCCCCGCAGCAGACCACGGTCTACCACGCCCCGGGCGAGCAGGCGCAGGCGCAGGCCGTGGCCGACGCGCTGGTCAGCGGGGCGCAGATCGAGGAGGCCGCGGACCTGTCCGGCTCGGTCGAGCTGGTCATGGGCACCGACTGGCAGGGCGTCGCCCTGGAGGGCGCCGAGGGCGGCGGCGAGTCCGGCGGGGAGTCCGCGGACGACCCGCTGGCGGGTCTGAGCGGCACCTCCGCCGACCAGTCCGTCGACTGCGGCTAGGCCCGCACACCACGCACACAGGGCCCCGGGAGCGCCGAACGCGCCCCGGGGCCCTCGCCGTTCCATCCGTTCGGCACACCGGGGCTTATCGTTTATCGTTAATATCGAAAAACGATAAGGAGGGAAGGCATGTCGAAGAGGACCCCCTTTCGGTGGAGCCGTGCCGACGGTTTCGTGGCTCGGTTCATCCTCGTCATGGCCATCGGCGTCACTCTGTTCACGACCGTGTTCGCCCTGGTGTGGATCACACCGCTGCTGCCCGCCGACGGCTCCGTGCCCGCGAACACCATCACGGTCCCGTCCCCCGACGGCGCCCCGGAGTCGGCGCCCCCCGCGGTCCCGGCCGGGCCCGAGTACGGGATCGAGTCGGAGCAGGGCATGGTGATCACGTTCCACGACCCCACGACGGTGCAGCGGCTGCTGCTGGTCCTGCCCGGCCTGCTGGCCCAGGCGGCCGCCCTCCTGGTGATGGTCAACCTGCTGCGCATCGTCCGGAGCCTGGACCTCGGCGATCCCTTCGTCCCCGCCAACGCCCTCCGGCTGCGCGTCATCGCCCTGACCGTCCTGGCCGGAACGCTGCTGGTCCCGGCCGCGGAGAAGGTCGGGGAAGGGCTCCTGCGCGGCCAGGCCCTGGGCGTCGACGGCTTCGAGATCTCCTACGTTCTCATCGGGGAGGGCGGGATCTCCTTCACGATGGTCTTCGTGTCCCTGCTCCTACTGGGGCTGGCCGAGGTGTTCCGGCGCGGCACACGGATGCGCGACGACGTGCGGGGACTGGTCTGATGCCGCCGGAGGAGGACGAGGGCGCGGACATCGTCGTCCGCTTGGACGAGGTGCTCGCCGCGCGCGGGATCACCCTCACCGAACTGGCCGCCCGGGTCGGGATCACCGTGGTCAACCTGTCGGTGCTCAAGAACGGCCGGGCCCGGGCCATCCGGTTCAGCACGCTGGCGGCCCTGTGCCGGGAGCTGGACTGCCGCCCCGGCGACCTCATCGACTACGCGCCCGCAGCGGACCGGTCCTGAACGATGGGAAGGGGGCGCGCACCGGACGGATCCGGTGCGCGCCCCCTCGTCGCGTGGCGAAAGGCGCCGGGGCGGTCAGCCGCCGCTCTGGCCGCGCAGGCCCCGGGGCATCTTGGCGTTCTTGGGCATCGGGCCCTTGGGCATCTGCATCTTGGCGGGCAGCGCGCGCAGCCGGTAGTTGAGCTGCGTGACGTCCTTCTTGTCCAGGGTGCGCGGCAGCCTGACCAGCGTGCGCTGGAGCTTGGCCAGCGGGACCTGGTCCTCGCCGTTGCCCACCTTGTAGTCGTAGATGGGGGTGTCCAGGGCCACCCGGGACACGCGCTTCTTCTCCGAGGCGATGAGCGACTTCAGGCGGTGCGGGTCGCCCTCGCCGACCAGGATGACGCCGGGGCGGCCCACCACCCGGTGCACCACGTCCTGCTGGCGGTTGGCGTTGACCGCGAACTCGGTCGTCCAGTTGCCGCGCATGTTGTCCAGGATCGCCGCGCCGGCGCCGATCTGGCCGTCGAGGATCTGGTACTGCACGCGCTGGGCCGAACGGGTGAAGATGATGAAACCGGTCAGCAGCGCGATCGGCAGGCCGGTCAGCGGCCACAGGATCCAGGAACCGGTCCAGATGCCGATGGCGACGAACACCGCGAGGATGAGGACCGCGACGCCGGCGGCCAGCGGGATACTGCGCGGGCTCTGGCGGTGGACGACCTTGGCGACCATGCCGATCTGCTTGAGCCGGCCGGGCTCCTTCTTGTCCTTGCCCTGGGCGGGTGCTGTGCTCTCGGAACCCTTTTTCGCCATCGTGCTCTCAGGCAGCGGGCGCCGACGGACCGTCGGCGGGGACGGAGATCCCGAAGCTGCCTTGCCTCCTTCTACCTACGCGGTCGACTCGTGCGGCGCCCTTCGGCGCCACCTGCCGGGGCGCCCTGTCGGACCCCCAGGATATGCGGCGGGACCCGGGTGCGCGGAACGGTGGCCCGGAGGCCACCGTTCCAGCTTGGTCACGACTCGGGCGGAAAGCCCGTTATGTACTACTTGGTCAGGGCGGCGGCCTCGGCGTCACGCTTCTCGCGCGCCTGCTGGTAGAGGCGTCCGGCCCGGTAGGACGAACGCACCAGCGGCCCCGACATGACACCGGCGAAGCCGATCTCCTCGGCCTCCTCGCCCAGCTCCACGAACTCCTGCGGCTTCACCCAGCGGTCGATCGGGTGGTGCAGCTTGGAGGGGCGCAGGTACTGGGTGATGGTCAGCAGGTCGCAGCCGGCCTCGTGCAGGTCGCGCATGGCCTCGCTGATCTCCTCCCGGGTCTCGCCCATGCCCAGGATGAGGTTCGACTTGGTGACCAGGCCGTCCTCGCGGGCCTTGGTGATGACCTCCAGGGAGCGCTCGTAGCGGAAGCCCGGGCGGATGCGCTTGAAGATGCGCGGCACCGTCTCCACGTTGTGCGCCAGCACCTCGGGGCGGGACCCGAAGACCTCGGCCAGCTGGTCGGGGTCGGCGTTGAAGTCCGGGATGAGCAGCTCGACGCCGGTGTCCGGGTTCAGCTCGTGGATCTTGCGCACCGTCTCGGCGTAGAGCCAGGCGCCGCCGTCCTCCAGGTCGTCGCGGGCGACACCGGTGATGGTGGCGTAGCGCAGCCCCATCGTCTTGACCGAGTTGGCGACCTTGGTCGGCTCCATGCGGTCCAGCGCGGTGGGCTTGCCCGTGGCGATCTGGCAGAAGTCGCAGCGGCGGGTGCACTGGTCGCCGCCGATGAGGAAGGTGGCCTCGCGGTCCTCCCAGCACTCGTAGATGTTGGGGCAGCCCGCCTCCTGGCACACCGTGTGCAGGCCCTCGGTCTTGACCAGTGAGCGCAGCTCGGAGTACTCCGGCCCCATGTGCGCCTTGATCTTGATCCACGGCGGCTTCTTCTCGATGGGGGTCTCGCTGTTGCGCGCCTCGACGCGCAGCAGGCGGCGGCCCTCAGGAGCGATGGTCAACGTGAACCCGTTCCCTTCTGTGCCCCGCGGACCCGGACGCCCTGGTGAGGGCGGGGCCGTGCGGGGGCCGGCTCATGGTGTGGTGTGTCATCCCCGGGCGGCGACGGGCTCGGACAGCAGTCCGGGGCCGTCGATGTGGCTGTACTGGTGCGCGCCCAGGACGTCCGCCAGGTGGCGCTCCATCAGCGGTCGCACCTCGGCGACCGGGACGTCGCGCCCGGTTTCGGCGGTGAGCGAGGTGACCCCGGCGTCGGAGATGCCGCAGGGGACGATCCGGTCGAACCACGACATGTCATTGTTGCAGTTCAGGGCGAGCCCGTGCATGCCGACCCCGCGGGCGATGCGGCAGCCGATCGCCGCGATCTTGCGTTCGATGAGCCCGCGGTCGGGGTCGGCGTCCAGCCACACCCCCGTGCGCCCCTCCACACGCCTGCCGACGAGGCCGTACTCCGCGATGGTGCGGATGATGGCCTCCTCCAGCATGCGGACGTAGGCGATCACGTCGATGGGGTCCGGGAGCCGCACGATGGGGTACACCGTGAGCTGCCCGGGGCCGTGCCAGGTGATCTTGCCCCCCCGGTCGATGTCCACGACCGGCGCTCCGGGGTCTGTGATGGGACGATCCGACCTCCCGGTGCGCTTGCCCGCCGTGTACACGGGTTCGTGCTCCAGGAGGAGGACGGTGTCGGCCACCTCGTCGGCGACGCGGCGCTCGTGGAGCCGCTTCTGCAGGTCCCAGCCCTGATGGTAGGGGACGGGGGTGGCGCCGAGCCATGCGTAAACGAGATCACTCACACATTCACTCTACGCCCCGGCGGAAGGCAGCGGTCGGGCCAGGATGTCGGATAGCGCACTGTCGATGGTGGGAAGTGTGAAGGAATAACCTTCCTTGATCAGGCGTTCGGGCCGCCCCCGCAGATCGAGCAGGGCCGTCTCCTCCGCGTAGTCCCCCAGGGTGGCGCGCAGCGCCGTCGCCGGGACCCGCAGCACCGCCGGGCGGTCCAGGGCGCGGGCCAGGGCCTCGGTGAAGGCGGCGTTGCTCACCGGCTCGGGCGCGCACAGGTTGACCGGCCCGGTGACGTCGGGCCGCTCCAGCAGGAACCGGATCGCCCCGATGGCGTCGCGCATCGCGATCCACGTCATGTACTGGGCCCCCGAGCCGATCCGGCCGCCCAGCCCCGCCCGGTACAGCGGCAGCACCGAGCGCAGGTAGCCGCCGGAGCGGTCCAGCACCACCGCCATCCGCAGGTGCGCGGTGGAGATCCCGGCCCCGGCGGCCTCGGCGGCCGCCGCCTCCCAGTCGCGGCACACCTGCGCCAGGAAGCCGGTGCCCGCCGGGTCGGCCTCGGTCACTACCCGGCCCCCGGTGTCGCCGTAGAACTGCATGCCGGAGGCGGCCAGCAGCCGCGGGGGAGGGGCGTCCATACCGGTCAGCGCCCGCGTCAGGGTGCGGGTGCCGCGCACCCGGGCCCGCCGGATCGCCTCCCGCCGCCCCCGGGGCCACGGCGCATGGCTCAGCGGCGCCCCCGCCAGGTGCACCACCGCGTCGGCGCCGTGCAGCGCAACGGTGTCCACCCGCCCCTGTTCGGGACGCCACTCGGCCTCCTCCAACCGCGACCGGTAGACCGGCCGGGGCGCGTGCCGCACCATCCGCACGACCCGGTGCCCGTCGGCGAGGAGCGCCTCGACCAGCACCGCCCCGACGAGTCCCGAACTGCCCGTGATCGCCACTTTCATGCTCAGGTGTCTACCCGGCGCGGGAGCGAGTACCGGGGCCGGGGTGCCCTTGTGGGGGCCGCCCCGATTTTTTCCCGGGGATTTTCGCCAAAGTCCTGCGCGCGGGGCCCCGGGTCTTCTACTTTGAACGTGGGACATGGAACTCCGCGTCAACGCGGGGCTACCGTGGGCGACGCGCTGTCGGGCTGGCTGTCGCGTCCACCCAACAGACCTTTGATGATGGGGATCATCAGGGGATGGTGATTGGTGGGGTAGAAAGACGGGGCGGCACCGCGAGGTGCCGCCCCGTCCACCGTTCCCGGCCCGTGCTCTCGCGCCCGGCGGGCTCAGGCCGGGTAGGGCCGGTGTCGGCGCGCCTCGCGCAGGGCCAGGGCCCACCAGGACAGCTCGTCCAGCAGGAGCTTCGCCGCGGCGTCGGCGC
This sequence comes from Nocardiopsis sp. MT53, assembly GCF_019598965.1. Classification (NCBI taxonomy): domain Bacteria; kingdom Bacillati; phylum Actinomycetota; class Actinomycetes; order Streptosporangiales; family Nocardiopsidaceae; genus Nocardiopsis; species Nocardiopsis sp. MT53. The sequence continues at coordinate 4,208,795 of NZ_CP080599.1, forward strand.
CCGCCATCTCCGGGCCGGGGAGCCCGTCCGGGCCGAAGAGCGCGCCCGCGTTGTGCAGGCTCACCGTGTCGCGGATCGTCGCCACGTGCAACTCGGAGAAGACCGTGCGCAGCTGCTCGATCGCGCGCAGGCCGCCGGACATCCCGCCGTAGGAGACGAACCCCGCGGCCTTGCCGAACCACTCCCGGCGGGCCGAGTCGATCGCGCTCTTGAGCGGGCCCGGATAGCCGTGGTTGTACTCGGGGGTGACCACCACGTACCCGTCGGCGGCCGCCACCCGGGGGCCGAAGTCCGCCAGCGGGGCGCCGTGCCCGTGACCGTACCGCTCGTCGGCGGGCAGGTCGGCCACGTCCAGGACGTCGACGTCCAGGTCCGGTCGGCCCAGGGCCAGGTCCACGAACCAGCGGGAGACCGCCGGCCCCGTGCGTCCGTTCCGGTTCGAGCCCAGGATCACCGCGATCCGCAGGTTGTCCATGTGTCAGGTCCTTGTGCCGTGCTGGTCGGTGCACCAACGCTAAAACCTCAACCGCTGTAGAGGTCAAGCGGATGTGAACTTTCACGCCGGAGGGCCGGGCACCGTGCGGTGCCCGGCCCTCCGGGGCGGATCGGCGGACGGCTAGGACAGGCCCAGCTCGCCCTCGAAGTCGCCCTCCTCCAGGCGGTCCTTGACCGCCGTGAGGAAGCGGCCCGCGTCGGCGCCGTCGATCAGCCGGTGGTCCACGGCCAGGGACAGGTACACCATCGAGCGCACGGCGATGACCTCGCCGCCCATGGCCGGGTCCTCGACCACGACCGGGCGCTTGACGACCGCGCCGGTGCCCAGGATCGCGACCTGCGGCTGGTTGATGATCGGGGTGCCGAACAGCGCCCCGGTGCCGCCGGTCTCGGCGATGGTGAACGTGCCGCCGCCCAGCTCGTCCGGGCCCAGCCGGCCGGTGTGGGCCCGCTCGCTCAGGTCGGAGATGGTGCCGGCCAGGCCGCTCAGCCCGAGCTTGCCCGCGTCCTTGACGACCGGGACCAGCAGGCCGCGCTCGGTGTCCACCGACACGCCCAGGTTCTCGACGTCGTGGTAGGTCACCTCCTGCTTGTCCGCGTCGATGAACGCGTTGAGCTTGGGGTGGGCGCGCAGCGCCTCCACCGTCGCCAGCGCGAAGAACGCGAAGAAGTCCGGAGCCGTTCCGCCGTTCTCGGCGGCCCGCTCGCGCAGGCGCGCGATCTTGGTGACGTCCACCTCGGCGACCTGGGTGGTCGTCGCCGAGACGTGCAGGGACTCCACCATGCTGTCGGCGATGTACTTGCGCAGCCGGGTGAGCTTCTCGGTGCGCCCGCGCAGCGCCGTGTCGGCGCCCTGCTTGCGCGGGGCCGAGGACGGAGCGGTCGGGGCGGCGGCGCGCGCGGCGGCGGCCTTCTGCTCCTCGGCGGCCTTGAGCACGTCCTGCTTGCGGATGCGCCCGCCCACGCCGGTGCCCCGGACGCGGCTCAGGTCCACGCGGTGCTCGGCGGCGAGCTTGCGCACCAGCGGGGTCACGTAGCCCTCGGTGCCGGTGTCGGTCCCCGACGGGCCGGTGCTGCTCAGGGTGCCGATGTCCACCGACGGGGTGTCGGTGGAGGCCGGAGCGGGCGCCGGGGCGGCGGGCTCGGGGGCCGGCTCGGCCGCCGCGGGCTCGGCGGCCTTCGCCGGGGCCGGTTCCGGGGCGGCGGGGGCCGCGGGGGCGGCAGCGGCGCCGGCACCGCCGATGACGGCGATCCGGGCGCCGATCTCCACGGTCTCGTCCTCCTGGACGAGGATCTGCGTGAGCACGCCGGCCACCGGGGAGGGGATCTCGGTGTCCACCTTGTCGGTGGAGACCTCGAGGAGCGGCTCGTCCACCTCGACGGTGTCGCCGACGCTCTTGAGCCACTGGGTGACGGTCCCCTCGGTGACGCTCTCACCCAGGGCGGGCATGGTCACCGGGGTCTCAGGGCCCTCCGCGGCGGGGGCGGCGGGCTCCGGGGCCTCGGCGGCCGACCGCGCCTGCTCCTGCCGGGGCTCGGGCTCCGGCTCCGGGGCCGGCTCGGGCTCCGGGGCGGCGGCCGGCTCCGGACGCGCCTCCTCGGCGGCCGGGGCGGCCGGCGCGGCGGAGTCCTCGCCCGCTTCGCCGATGACGGCGATCTCCGCGCCGATCTCCACGGTCTCGTCCTCCTGGACGAGGATCTGCGTGAGCACGCCCGCTACCGGGGAGGGGATCTCGGTGTCCACCTTGTCGGTGGAGACCTCAAGGAGCGGCTCGTCTACCTCGACGGTGTCGCCCACGTTCTTCAGCCACTGGGTCACAGTCCCCTCGGTGACGCTCTCACCCAGGGCGGGCATGGAAACGGATGTCGGCATGGGTTCCTCGTTGGATATGGGCGCGGTGTCCTGCCCGATCCCGGTGATGGGCAGCGCGGATGTACGGCGGCGGGGGCGGGCCCGCCGGGCCCGCCCCCGGTGCGGTCAGTCGTGGACGTGGAGCGGCTTGCCCGCCAGCGCGAGGTGCGCCTCGCCCAGCGCCTCCGACTGGCTCGGGTGCGGGTGGATGAGCTGGGCCACCTCGGAGGGCAGCGCCTCCCAGTTGTAGATGAGCTGGCCCTCGGCGATCAGCTCGCCGACGCGGCTGCCCACCATGTGGACGCCCAGCACGGGACCGTCCTTCTCGGCGATGACCTTGACGGCGCCCTGGGTCTGGAGGATCTGGCTCTTGCCGTTGCCCGCCAGGTTGTAGTTCATCTCGACGACCTCAAGGCCGCGCTCCTTGGCGGCCTTGGTGGTCAGGCCGACCGAGGCGACCTCGGGCTCGCAGTAGGTGACGCGGGGGACGCCGTCGTAGTCGATCGGGGCCGGGTTGAGGCCCGCGAGGTGCTCGGCGACGAAGATGCCCTCGGCGAAGCCGACGTGGGCCAGCTGCAGGGTCGGGATGAGGTCGCCGACGGCGTAGATGTTCCCGACGCCGGTGTGCAGGTTCTCGTCCACGGTGACGAAGCCGCGGTCCAGGGAGATGCCCTGCTCCTCGTAGCCCAGGCCGGCGGAGACGGGGCCGCGGCCGATGGCGACCAGCAGCACCTCAGCCTCCAGGGTCTTGCCGCCCTGGAGGGTGACGGTGACCCCGGAGTCGGTGGTCTTGACCGACTCGAAGGGGGTGCCCAGCTCGTACTTGATGCCGCGCTTGCGGAAGGCGCGCTCCAGCAGCTTGGAGCTGGACTCCTCCTCGACCGGCACCAGGTGCGGCAGGGCCTCGACGATGGTGACCTCGGCGCCGTAGGAGCGCCACACGCTGGCGAACTCCACGCCGATGACACCGCCGCCCAGGACCACCACGGAGCCGGGGACGCGGTCCAGGCCCAGGGCCTGGTCGCTGGTCATGACCTTCTCGCCGTCGATCTCCAGGCCCAGGGTCTTGGGCTGGGAGCCGGTGGCCAGCAGGACGGCCCTGCCCTTGTAGACGGCGTCGCCGACGGTGACCTCGTCCTTGCCGGTGAGGCGGCCCTCGCCCTCGACGACGGTGATCTTGCGGGACTTGATCAGACCGGTGAGGCCCTTGTGCAGGCCGTTGATCACCTTGTCCTTGTACTTGTGCACGGCCTCGATGTCGATGCCCTCGAAGGTGGCCTTGACACCGAAGTTCTCGCTCTCCTTGGCGGAGTCGGCGACCTCGGCCGAGTGCAGGAGGGCCTTGGTGGGGATGCAGCCGCGGTGCAGGCAGGTGCCCCCGAGCTTGTCCTTCTCGATCAGCACGACGTTCATGTCGAGCTCCGCGGCGCGCAGTGCCGCCGCGTATCCGCCGCTGCCGCCGCCAAGGACGACGAGGTCGAAGGTGCCGCCGCTCTCACTCACGGGAACGAACTCCTTGTTGTGGTGGCTGGTGATTGCCGGTGGTTTCCGCGGCTCGGGGGGAGGGGACCGCGGTCGGGGCGGTCGGCGCGGGCTCAGGGAGCGCCGGCCGCCCCGGGGTCGGGCTATTCGGCGTAGGACTCCGCGATGCGGACCAGGGTCCGGGTGCCGGAGCCGGTACCGCCCTTGGGCGTGTACCCGTGCGGGCCGCCCTGGTTGAAGGAGGGGCCGGCGATGTCGAGGTGCGCCCACTTGACGCCCTCGCCGATGAACTCCTTGAGGAAGACGCCGGCGGACAGCATGCCGCCCCAGCGCTCGCCCGCCACGTTGGCGATGTCGGCGACCGCGGAGTCCAGCCCCGCGCGCAGCTCGGCGGGCAGGGGCATCGGCCAGGCGGCCTCGCCCTCGGCGCCGGCCGCCGCGACGACCTGCTCGCGCACCTCGTCGTCGTTGGCCATGACCGCGAACACGCGGGTGCCGAGCGCGACCAGCTGGGCGCCGGTCAGCGTGGCGATGTCGACGACCAGGTCGGGGCCGTCCTCCTGGGCGCGGACCAGGGCGTCCGCCATGACCAGGCGGCCCTCGGCGTCGGTGTTGAGGACCTCGACGGTCTTGCCGCCGTAGATGGTCAGCACGTCGGAGGGGCGCTGGGCGGTGCCGCTGGGCATGTTCTCGGCGACGGCCAGGTAGCCGACGACGTTGACCTTCAGGCCCAGGGCGGAGACGGCCCGCAGGGCGGCGAGCACGGAGGCGGCGCCGGCCATGTCGGACTTCATCCAGTCCATGGCGGTGGCGGGCTTGAGGGACAGGCCGCCGGAGTCGAAGGTGATGCCCTTGCCGATGAAGGCGACCGTGCGGGTGGCCTCCGGGTGGGTGTGGGCCAGGCGGACCAGGCGCGGCGGGTTGGCCGAGCCCTGGCCGACGCCGGTCAGGCCGCCGTAGCCGCCCTCGGCGAGGGCCTGCTCGTCGAGCACCTCGATGTCCAGGCCGGCCTGCGCGGCGATCTCCTGGGCGGTCGCGGCCAGGTCCTCGGGGACCAGGTCGGAGGGGGCGGTGTTGACCAGGTCGCGGGTCAGCTCGACCGCGTCGGCCAGGACGGCGGCGCGCTCGACCGCGGCCTGCGCGCCCTCGGCGCCGCTCGCCAGCAGCAGCGCGGGGGCGGCCTTCTTCCCGGCCTTCTCGCCGGTGCGGTAGCGGTCGAAGGAGTAGGCGCCCAGCCGGGCGCCCAGGGCGACGGCCCCGGCCTCTTCGGCGGTGCCGGCCGGCAGGGCCAGCGCCACGCGGCCCGCGCCCTCGGGGCGGGCGGCCAGGGCGCGCAGCGCGGCGCCCGCGGCGCGGGCGAGGGTGTCGGCGTCGACCGGGCCGTCGGCGGGCCTGTCACCGAGGCCGACGGCGACGATCACCGGGGCGGCGACGGCCCCGAGGGAGGGAAGGGTGTGCACCTCCTCTGCGGCGCCGCTCGCTCCCAGGAGCGACAGGGTCTGGGCGAGGCCGCCGGAGAAGGCGGCGTCGACGTCATGAGCGCCCGACGCGGGCTCCGGGGCGTCGCCCCCGGAGTGGTAACCGACGACGAGGGCGTCGGCGTCGAGCGAACTGGGGGACTCCGTGTGTACTGACAACGTCGTGCTCACACCCACGATGCTAGTCGCCCCGTGCTCCGGTCGGTGACGTGGCGCTCCGGCCCCTGAGGGGGCGCTGCGCGGGGGAGCGGAGGGCGGGGCCGGTCGGGGGTCGGCCCCGGGCCGACCGGCCGGGGAGGGCGTCCCTGGCCGCCGGTGGGGGCCGTCACAGCCGGGCGGCGGGCGGGCGGCGCGTTCCCCGGCGTGGTGGGCGGTGAAACGTGGTGTGAAAAAATGTGATGATGGCTACATCGGGTGCGCGTTGATATTACCGATCGGTAGAAAACGCCTGGTGGCCGCGCGGTCCCGGGTTCACAGCCACGCGGCCGCGCCGGTGAGCACCACCAGGGCCACCGTGGCCGCCGTCTCCGCCAGCGCCCCCAGCACGTCCCCGGTCACGCCGCCCAGCCGGCGCACCGCCCGCCGCCTCAGCAGGGCCGCCCCCGCCAGTCCCGCGACGAATGCCACGGCGCAGGCCGCCGCGAACGCCGGTCCCCGGACCAGCCCCAGCGCGCACACCGCGAGCGCGCACGCGGTCGCCGCCGCCGCGCCCGCCACCGGCACCGTCCCGGCCACCAGCGCGCCCAGCCCCTCCGGACGCGCCGCGGGCACCCCCGGCGTGCACGCCCACGTGATCGCCGTCCGGCCCGCGGCCCCCGCCGCCACCGCCCCGGCCAGCGCCGCCCACGGGGACACCTCCGCCAGCCGGCCCAGCGCCAGCACCTGCGCGCCCAGCACGACGATCAGGGTGATCACACCGAACGGGCCGATGTCGGAGCGGCGCATCACCTCCAGCGCGCCCGCGGCCGGCCGGGCGCTGCCCAGCCCGTCGGCCAGGTCCGCCAGCCCGTCCAGGTGCAGCCCCCGGGTGAACAGCGCCCCGGCGCCCACACCGAGCAGCGCCGCCAGTGCCGGGGGCAGCCCCGCCGCCGTCCCGGCCGCGGCCAGCGCCCCGGTCAGGGCGCCCGCCGCCGCCCCCAGCGCGGGGGCCCACAGCATCGCCCACCGGGCGGCCGCCCGGTCCACCCGCTCCACCCGGACCGGGACCACGGTGAACGTCCCCACCGCCAGACGCGCGCCCGCGCCGGCGGTACCGCTCACGGAAGCTCCAGCACGCGTCCGGCCGTGACCAGGACGACCTCCTCGGACTCGGCCGCCACCCACTGGTTCAGCCGCCCCAGGTGGTCGCGGAACAGCCGCCCCGACCGGGTCGCGGGCACCACGCCCGAGCCCACCTCGTTGGTCACCGCCACCGCGTAGGCCTGGGTGGCCCGCCACGCCTCCAGCAGGTCGTGCACCTCGGCCTCGACCCGCTCCTCGGCGTCCGGCGCCGGCTCCTCGTCCCACAGCCCGTGCTCGTCCATGACCGCCGTCAGCCAGGTGCCCAGGCAGTCGATGAGCACCGCGCCCCGCGCCCGCTTGAGCAGCGACGGCAGGTCGCGGGTCTCCTCGGTCTCCCACCACCACGGCCGGCGGGCGGTGTGCCGGGCCACCCGTTCGGCCCACTCCGGGTCGCGCGCGGGGTCGGCGGGCTCGCCGGTGGCCACATAGGACACCTTCGGCTCGGTGAGAAGCCGCAGCTCGGCCTCGACCGACTTGCCCGAGCGGGCGCCGCCGGTGATGAGCACCCGGTGCGGGCCGTGCGGTCGCGACTGCGGCCAGACCGCCGGCGGGCACGACATGACGTGGCCGTCGCCGGGGGCGAACGCGCCCCACAGCCGGGCCCGGCGGGCGAACTCCGCGGGGGAGCGGACCCGGTGGTCGCCGCCGACCGCGACCACGGCCGTGGTCACACCGATCACCCCGCTACGCCGCAGCTCACCGATGGTCTCCGGACGCTGGGCGGCGTCCACGATGACCATGTCCACCTGCTGGGGCGGCGCCGACGCGAACCCCGAACCGGGCGGGACCGCCTCCACCGGGGGCACCGCGGGCAGTGTCGCGGGCCCGGAGCGGGCGTAGAGCAGCCGCCCGCCGCCGGGGCTCGCCACCAGGATGCCGTCGGGGGTGGGCGTCACCGAGTAGTCCGGGGGCACCGGGCCCACCGCGCCGCTCTCGCGGAGCCGGAACCGGTCGTCGACGGTCACGCGCAGCGGCAGCCGGCGGTCGGCCTGGGCCTGGTTGCACGAGGCGCAGGTGCACTGCGGGGCGGGCCATCCGGCGTGGCCGGCCGTCCCCGGGAATCGGATTCGCACCTGAAGAAGTAAACCGCATGCTCCACCAAGCCTTGGTTAAGCTCGGGACTGGATCGCGGTGACCCGTAGACCGCGACCTATCGGGACGAAAGGGCGGTCGACGATGGCGTGGACCTGGCGGTACCGCGAGGCCGACGGGGCGGACCCGCTGGCAGGTGACCTCCCCGCGGAGTCGTTCACCTCGCGCGGCGACGCGGAGAGCTGGCTCGGCGAGAACTGGGGCGAGCTCACCGAGGGCGGAGTGGACCGGGTCGTCCTGCTGGAGGACGGCAGGGAGGTCTACACGATGTCCCTGGAACCCGCCGAATGACCGACGGGCCCCGGCCCCTTCCGGGGGCCGGGGCCCTGTTCTCCCCGGGCCCTCCCGCGCCGGCGGGGTCCGCGGGCGCCGGAGGGCGCCGGGCGCGGACCGCGGCGGAGCGAGGGTCCGGGAACACCGCTTAGGCGCGGATGTCCTCCGGGCTGCGGGTGAGCGCCGGGTCGCGGTCGACGCTGTCGCCGAGGATCTCGTCGATCCGGGCCAGCAGCTCCGCGTCCAGCTTCACGCCGGCCGCCTGGACGTTGTCCCGCACCTGCTCGGGCCGGGTGGCGCCGACGATGGCGGTGGAGACGTTGTCGTTCTGCAGGACCCAGGCCACGGCCAGCTGGGGCAGGGTCAGACCCGCCTCGGCGGCCAGCGGGGCCAGCTTCTGCACCCGCTCCAGCAGCTCCTGGTCGCCGACCCGGTCGGCGATGAAGTGCTTGCTGTTGGGGTCGGTGGCCCGGGTGTTCTCCGGCAGCGGCGCGCCCGGCTTGTACTTGCCGGTGAGGATGCCGCCCGCGATGGGCGACCAGACGACCTGGCCCAGCCCCTCGCGGCGGGACACCGGGACGACCTCGGACTCGATGACCCGCCACAACATGTTGTACTGCGGCTGGTTGGAGACGATGCGGTCGAACCCGGACTCGTCGGCGATCTTCAGGGCCCGCTCGATCTGCTCGGCGTTCCACTCCGAGACGCCCACGTACAGGACCTTGCCCTGGCGGACCAGGTCCTCGAAGGCCCGCAGGGTCTCCTCCAGCGGGGCCCCGTGGTCGAACCGGTGGGCCTGGTACAGGTCCAGGTAGTCGGTGCCCAGGCGGCGCAGGGTGTCCTCCACGCCGCGGATGATGTGCTTGCGCGACAGGCCCCGGTCGTTCTTGCCCGGGCCCATCGGCCAGTAGACCTTGGAGAAGATCTCCAGGCCGTCGCGGCGCTCGCCCTTGAGCGCCCGGCCGAGGACCTCCTCGGCCTTGCCGCGGGCGTAGACGTCCGCGGTGTCGAACGTGGTGATGCCGGCGTCCAGGGCGGCGCGGACGCAGGCGACGGCCGCGTCCTCCTCGACCTGGGAGCCGTGGGTGATCCAGTTGCCGTAGGCGATCTCGCTGACGGCGAGACCGCTCTTGCCGAGATGGCGGAATTCCATGGCGGGCACTCTAGCCGGGTACCGGGTCCTTCCGCGAGGGCGGCCCCGGCGGCCGTGGGAACGCTCCCACCGGCCTCCGCGGAGAACTCGGGGAAAGATCGGGGAAGCCCCGGGGCGGTCCCGGGGAAAGACGGGGGAGAAGGTCGGGGGCCGGTGCGCGCACGCGCACCGGCCCCGGGTGTCCGTGGGGGGCGCGGGCCCCGTCCCGGGTCCGCGCTAGTGCGGGACCGGGACCTCGCCGACCTTGACCTTCGGCTTGGGCAGCCGCAGCCGGCGGAACTGGATCTGGCGCATGACCGCGTACCAGCCGATGCCTCGCAGCATGTCGTCGTCCGGGTAGTGCTCGGCGGCCTCCCGCTTGACCCGGCGCGAGGTGAAGACGCCCTCGATGATGAGCGACACCATCATCAGCGGCCAGGCCACGTACGCCACACCGACCTGGAAGATCGGGCTGGGCACCATGATCAGCAGGATGATGACGATCGACAGCGGCAGGAAGAACTCGCTGAGCGTGCGGCGGGAGTCCACCAGGTCACGGGCGTAGCGGCGGGCCGGGCCCAGGTCGGCGGGACGGTAGAACCGGGCCTCGTCGGCGGGAACGCCCTTGAGGCCGCCGGAACTCACCTTGCTGACGCCTCGTTTACGTTCGGAGCGGGCGCGGTGGATCTCGTAGGCCTCCTTGCGGGTCTCCGGAGCCTTGACCAGCTTGCGCGGGTTCGACTCGGATTCCTTGCGCTTGGGGGTGGGCACACCCTTCTTAGGGGTATATCCCTTAGGTTGGGTGGCCTCAGAGGCCTCGGGGCTGGCGGATTCGGTGGTCTTCGAATCCGTGTCTGCGGAAGCGGAGCGACGTCGGAACACACCCTCAGGGTAGCCGGTCACAGCTTTATGGCGACCGCGGGTCAGACCGCGTAGGGTTGGGCGAAGCGCCCGCTGGGAACAGCCGATGTACGCACCGAGAAGGGGACGGCCACGCCGATGAGCGTGTTTCAGCGACTTTCCATGATCTTCAAGTCCAAGGCCAACAAGGCCCTGGACTCGGTCGAGGATCCCAGGGAGACCCTCGACTACTCGTACCAGAAGCAGCTCGAACTGCTGCAGAAGGTCCGGCGCGGCGTGGCCGATGTCGCGACCTCCCGCAAGCGGGTCGAGCTCCAGATCCAGCAGCTCGAGCAGCAGTCCTCCAAGCTGGAGAACCAGGGCCGGGCGGCCCTGACCCAGGGCCGGGAGGACCTCGCCCGCGAGGCCCTGACCCGCCGCTCCGGTCTCGCCCAGCAGATCGACGGCCTGCGCGAGCAGCACGCCAACCTCCAGGGCGAGGAGCAGAAGCTCACCCTGGCGGCCCAGCGCCTCCAGGCCAAGGTGGACGCCTTCCGTACCCGCAAGGAGACGATCAAGGCGACCTACACCGCGGCCCAGGCCCAGACGCAGATCAGCGAGGCCTTCACCGGCATCTCCGAGGAGATGGGCGACGTCGGCCTGGCGATCCAGCGCGCCGAGGACAAGACCGCCCAGATGCAGGCCCGGGCCGGGGCCGTCGACGAGCTGCTCGCCTCCGGCGCGCTCGACGACGTCACCGGGTCCGGCCCGCGCGACGACATCCAGGCCGAGCTGGACCGCATGGCCAGCTCCAGCGGTGTCGAGGCCGAGCTGGAGCGCATGAAGCTCGAGCTGGGCGGCGGCGGGTCCTCCTCCACCCCGCAGATCGAGGGCGGCAACAGCGGCTCGGGACGGGGTGAGGGCGCGTGATCGTCCGCATCATGGGCGAGGGCCAGGTGGACCTCACCGACGCCGACCTCGACCTGCTCAACTCGTTCGACTCCGCCCTGGAGACGGCGATCGAGAAGGGTGACGAGGCCGCCTTCCGCAAGGCGCTGCACGACCTGCTCGACAAGGTGCGCGAGCACGGGACGCCGCTGGCCGCCGACGCGCTGGAGCCCTCGCAGTTCATCCTGCCGCACGCCGACGCCGGCATGGACGAGGTCCGCCAGATGCTGCAGGACGACGGCCTGATCCCGGGCTAGGGCCGCTTCCCGGGTCCGGGCCGTTTCGCCGGTCTCCGCCACCACCGTCCTCGGCGGGGCCGGCTCGGTGCCTGCGCATGCTGTTCCGGAGCCGCCGCGACCTCCCGGTCGCGGCGGCTCCGGCGTGTTCACGTGCGGTTTTCACCCCTTTCTCACCTTCGCGAACTAGACTCCGAGGCGTCCGGACCAGTGGGAGGGGCGCAGCGCATGGCGGGTTCCAAGTTCACTCCTGACCGAGGCCTGACCGGCCGGATGGCCCTCACCATGTTCCTGTTGGTCCTGGTGTACGTCGCCTTCGTCGTGGGGCTGGTCGCCGTCGGGCTGAACATCTGGCTGGTCCTGGTCATCGTCCTCGCGTTCGCGCTGTTCAGCTACTTCTCCTCGGACCGGATCGCCATGTTCGCGATGGGAGCCAAGGAGGTCTCCCCCCAGCAGGCGCCCGAGCTGCACGCGCTCATCGACCGGCTGTGCGCCATGGCCGACATGCCCAAGCCCCGGGTGGGCGTCGCCGACACCGACGTGCCCAACGCCTTCGCCACCGGGCACAGCCGCAGGACCGCCGTCGTCTGCGTGACCACCGGTCTGATGCGCCGCCTGGACGGGCCGGAGCTGGAGGCGGTGCTGGCCCACGAGCTGTCCCACATCGCCCACCGCGACGTCACGGTCATGACCGTGGCCGGCTTCCTGGGCATCGTGGCCGGGTTCCTCACCCAGGCCGGGCTGCGCTTCGCCGCCTTCTCCGGGGCGAGCCGGGGGAACAACAACGGCCCGGCCCCGGCGGTGGTCGCCCTGCTGGTGGTGCTGGTCAGCGCCGTCGCGTGGGCGCTGAGCTTCCTGCTGACCCGGGCGCTGTCGCGCTACCGGGAGCTGGCGGCCGACCGGGCCGCCGCCTACCTCACCGGGCGCCCCTCGGTCCTGGGCAGCGCCCTGACCAAGATCACCGGCGACATGGCGCGGATCCCCAGCCGGGACCTGCGCCAGGTGGAGCCGTTCAACGCCTTCTTCTTCGCCCCGGCGTTCACCAAGGGGTTCAGCCTCAACAGCCTGATCGCCACCCATCCGCCGGTGGAGCGGCGCCTGGCGCAGCTCTCCGACATCTCCCGGCAGCTGGGCCGGGGCGCCTGAGATCCGTTCCCGCCGAGGAGGCAGTGTGAGTTTCTGGAGAGCCCTGCTGGGCCGGTCCGAGCCCGTCCGTCCCGACCTGGACGCCCTCTTCGGGCTGCCGTCGGCGGCGGTCACCCTGCGCGCGGCGGCCGGCTTCCGCCCCACCGGGACGGGGTCGGTCGCCTTCCGGCCAACGGAGGGGGCGGCCTTCGCCGACCTGGAGAAGGACATCACCGCGCTGCTGGAGGCCGGGGACGGGCCGCCGGTCGGCCAGGTCGCCGACGAGTACGGCTACACGTGGCTGGTGGTGCGCTCCGACCACCCGCCGACGGAGCAGGGCGAGGTCACCGACCCCGACATCACGGGGCTGGTCACCTCGCTGCACGCGGTCAACTCCACCCTGGAGGAGAACGGCTACGGGCCCTCGCTGCTGTGCTCGCTGGTGGGCTTCACCGACGGGCGGCGCTCGCTGGGCCTGGTCTACCTGTACAAGCGCGGGACCTTCTACCCGTTCGCGCCGCTGCCGGGGCAGCGCCGTGACAACGCCCTGGAGCTCCAGGCCGAGGCGGCCATCGGCGGGGACCTGCCGCTGGAGTCCGACCGGTCGCGCTGGTTCCCGGTGTACGGCGCACCCGGCCTCTGATTTCCGTATCTCGGAAACAAAAGTCCGGGATATGAATTTTTCTGGCGCCGAACCCTGGTGCGGAGCCGCGTGACCCAGCACACTGAACACGTGCACATCGTGATCGCACCGGACAAGTTCGCCGGAACCCTCAGCGCCCTGGAGGCCGCCCGCGCCGTCGCCGACGGCTGGCGGTCCGTCGACCCCTCCGCCCGCATCGACCTGGTCCCGCTCTCCGACGGCGGGCCCGGCTTCGTCGAGGTCCTGCACACCGCCCTGGGCGGGACCCTGCGCGAGGCCTCCGTCACCGGCCCCCTGGGCGAGCCCGTCACCGCCCGCTACCTGCTCGTCGGCGACACCGCCTACGTGGAGAGCGCCCAGGCCTGCGGCCTGCACCTGGTCCCCGCCGGCCGGCGCGACCCCGCCCGGACCACCAGCGCCGGGGTCGGCGAACTGCTCGCCCTCGCCGTCGCCGACGGGGCCGGCACGGTCGTCGTCGGCCTGGGCGGCAGCTCCACCAACGACGCCGGGGCCGGGCTGCTCGCCGCCCTGGGCGCGACCCCCGCCGCCGACCTCGCCCGCGGCGGCGGGGCACTGGCCGACATCGACAAGGTGGACGTCGCCCCGGCCCGGGAGGCCGTCGCCGGGGTGCGCCTGGTCGCCGCCACCGACGTCGACAACCCCCTGCTCGGACTGCACGGGGCCAGCGCGGTCTTCGGCCCCCAGAAGGGCGCGGACCCCGCCCTGGTCCAGCGCCTGGACCTGGCCCTGACCGCCTTCGCCGACCGGGCCGACTCCGAGGGCGCGGCCCGCTCCGAGCCCGGCGCCGGCGCGGCCGGCGGCCTGGGCTTCGCCCTGCTGCTGCTCGGCGGCGCCGTGGAGTCGGGCATCGGCCTGGTCCTGGACGCCGTCGGCCTGGCCGGGCGGCTGGCCTCGGCGGACCTCGTCGTCACGGGGGAGGGGTCCTTCGACTCCCAGTCCCTGCGCGGCAAGCTGCCCCACGGCGTCGCCCGCCTGGCGGGGGAGCACGCCGTCCCCTGCGTGGTCACCGCCGGGCGGGTGGCGGTCGGCCGGGCCGAGGCGGCCGCCGCGGGCATCACCGAGACCTACTCCCTGGTCGAGTCCGCCGGCTCGGTGGCCGCCGCGATGGAGCACCCCGCCCGGGAGTTGCGGGACCTGGCGGCCTCGGTCGCCCGCCGCTGGAGCCGCTGAGCACCGCCGTCCGGTCCCGCCGTCCGGTGTGGCGGCGGAGCCGGATGGGTACCCTGGTGGAACACGCGCAAGTCAGCCCGTACCGGACCCCGCGACCGGGGCCGGGAGGGCCGGACGGACACGGCGGCGGCGCGTCGGAATGCGGCGCCGGGTCCGGGTGTTGGCACCCGTTGAAGAGGACATCCGTCCCGGCGGCGGGCGTCAGACCGGGGCCGCGGGCGCAAGCGGGCCGCAACCCCTTTCCACGAGGAGCTTTACACGATGACGGTTCAGAGCGAGACCACCGAGGGGATCATCCTCACGGAGGGTGCGTCCAGCAAGGTCCGGGCGCTTCTCGAGCAGGAGGGCCGGGACGACCTGCGCCTCCGCGTCGCGGTCCAGCCGGGCGGCTGCTCCGGGCTTCGCTACCAGCTCTACTTCGACGAGCGCGAGCTCGACGGCGACATCGTCACCGACTTCGGCGGCGTCGAGGTCGTGACCGACCGGATGAGCTCCCCCTACCTCGTCGGAGCCACGATCGACTTCGTCGACACCATCGAGAAGCAGGGCTTCACCATCGACAACCCCAACGCCACCGGTTCCTGCGCCTGCGGCGACTCCTTCAACTAGGGCGCGCGGCCCCGGGACGAGCCGGGGACGCCGACGGCCACCGACGGGAGGGCGGACCTGATCCGCCCTCCCGTCGCCGTGTGTGGGGCCGAACACGGGTCGGTACCCTGGGTCAGTCCGAAAGGGCGCCGTGAGCGCGCCCGGAGCAGTGTCCGGCCCCGGGCCGGCGCGTCCCGACCAAGGAGACCTCGTCCCGTGCGTATCGCGGTTGCCGGATCCATCGCCACCGATCACCTGATGTCCTTCGAGGGGCGGTTCGCGGAGCAGATCATCCCCGAGCAGATCCAGCAGTTGTCCCTCTCCTTCCTCATCGACGAGCTGGACGTCCGGCGCGGCGGCGTCGCCGCCAACATCTGCTTCGGACTGGGCGGGTTCGGACTGTCCCCCGTCCTGGTCGGCGCGGCCGGCGCCGACTTCGAGGACTACCGCGCCTGGCTGGACCGCCACGGCGTGGACACCTCCCACGTCTACATCTCCGAGCTGCGGCACACCGCTCGGTTCATCTGCACCACCGACCGCGACCAGAACCAGATCGCGTCGTTCTACGCGGGCGCCATGGCCGAGGCCCGCAACATCGAGCTCCAGCCGATCGCGGACCGCCTGGGCGGCCTGGACCTGGTCCTGGTCGGCGCCGACGACCCGGCCGCGATGGTCCGCCACAGCGAGGAGTGCCGCACCCGGGGCATCGCCTTCGCGGCCGACCCCTCCCAGCAGCTCGCCCGCATGGAGGGCCCGCAGGTGCGCACCCTCATCGAGGGCGCCGCCTTCCTGTTCACCAACGAGTACGAGAAGGCCCTCGCCGAGCAGAAGACCGGCTGGTCCGACGCCGAGATCCTGGCCCGGGTCGGCACCCGCATCACCACCCTGGGCGCCAAGGGCGCCCGGATCGACAGCGCGGGCGAGCCGAGCGTCCACGTGCCCGCCGCCGTCGTCGGCGACCTGGTCGACCCGACCGGCATGGGCGACGCCTTCCGCGCCGGGTTCCTGGCCGCCCACTCCTGGGGCCTGTCCCTGGAGCGCGCGGCCCAGGTGGGCAACGCCACCGCGGTGCACTGCCTGGAGGTCGACGGCCCGCAGGAGTACACGCTCACCGGCGCCTCGCTGCTGGACCGCCTGGAGCGCTCCTACGGCGCGGAGGTCGCCGCCGAGGTCCGCCCGTTCGTCTAGGGTCCCCGGACCCCGTAGAGTAGACAGTCGTGACCCCGCGTCCCGTGCGTTCGCATGCCCGGGACGCGACCGCACGGCTCCCGTCGTCCTTCTTCGGCGGGTCCGCCGTGCCCGCCGGTGCGCTGAAACGCGTGCCGGTGCAGAGCCCGAACCGTCCGCGCGGGGTCACCGCGACGGTGGGGAACCCGCTCCGCTCGCGCCGCCAGGCGCACGGGGCCCGGGCGTGCCCGCACGCCTCCCAGTTCTAGGTCAGCCTTACCTGGGATTCCCCGCATTCCATGTGAAAGGACATTGCATGCGCTACACCGGACCCAAGGTGCGGTTGTCGCGGCGCGCCGGAATGCCGCTGACCCGTAAGGCGGTCAGCTACTTCGAGAAGCGCCCCTACCCGCCCGGTGAGCACGGCCGCCGCGTTCGCCGCAACAGCAGCGACTTCGCCGTCCGCCAGGCCGAGAAGCAGAAGGTGCGCTGGTACTACGACCTGACCGAGAAGCAGCTGGTCAGGATCTACGAGAACGCCAAGAAGCGCCCCGGCCGCACCGGTGAGGAGATGCTGGCCGAGCTGGAGCTGCGCCTGGCCACCGTGGTTCTGCGCGCCGGCTTCGCCGCGTCGATCTACGCCGCCCGCCAGTTCATCAACCACGGCCACATCACCGTGGACGGCAAGAAGGTCGACATCCCGTCGTACCAGGTCAAGCCGGGCCAGATCATCGAGGTCCGGGAGAAGTCCCGGTCCATGGTGCCGTTCGTCGAGGCCGCCGAGGGCGTCCACGCCGACGACAAGATCGCCGGGTTCCTGGCGGTCAGCCACAAGGACCTGCGCATCGCGGTCGTCGACCGCCCCAAGCGCGAGCAGATCCCGGTGCCCTTCGACGAGCAGCTCGTCGTCGAGTTCTACGCCCGCTAGCGGGCCGGCGTCCCCGCGGCGCCGCCGGAGCGAGGATCGGCCGTACGGACCCCCGGGTCCGTGCGGCCTTTCTCGTGCCCCGCACCCCCCGGGATTCGGTGTGCCCGAATCGTTACCCAACCGGAGCCGGAATCCGGAACGGTTCAGTACATGCGCCGGATGTGAAAAGCGCTACCCCGCGCGAGGGGCACCTCCGCGACGAACTCGTGCATCTTCATCCGGCACCAGGCGGGGATGTCCGCCTTGGCGGCGGGATCGTCCGCGGTGACCGCGATGACCCCGCCGATGGGCACTTCGTGCATGCGCTGCGCCACCCAGATGATGGGGATCGGGCACTTGCGGCCCACCGCTTCCACGGTCACCGACGCCGTGATCGCCCCGGGCAGCGGCCGTCCCTCGGACACGGGAACCCCCTGTGCGTTGTCGTTCCGTGTCCCAATCTTGACCCCTCCCGCCCGGTAAGGCGAACCCGGTTAAGGGTGCCGTAAACCCAGCGATACGCTCACCTTGTTCTCTCCCCGTGGGACGCCGGAGATCGGACGCACCCGCTGTGGACGCGGGCGCCGCCCGACACCCGGACGGGTGCCCCGGCCGCCTCACGGGGGAGGGGCCCGGGGGAACGCCGGGCCGTGCCTCGCCGACGCCGGAGGGGATCACCCCCGGCGCGCGGACGGGCCCGGCTCCGCGGACCACCGAGCGTCCCGTATCACGGGCCTTCGGCAACACGCTGACCAGGCAAGCCCATGAACGGGACCCTGGGCGGTTCGCGATAATGTTTCCCCCTGACAAGCTTTGGATACTTAGGCCGCCCGTGGAAGTCCACGGGCTACACCGCTGGGAAGGCAATCCGTGAGTCCGACCCGCCAAGAAAATCGGCGCTCCACTCTGCGCCGATGGGCACCACGCGGCGCCGCGCTCGCCGTGCTGGGGCTGGCCGCGACCGGCTGCGCGTCGAACGAGCTCACTCGTTTGGGCATGCCGGAGCCGATCACCGAGCAGGCCGAGCGTGTTCTCTCGCTCTGGCAGGGTTCCTGGGTGGCGGCGTTCGCGGTCGGCATTCTCGTGTGGGGGCTGATGATCTGGTCGATCATCTTCCACCGCAAGCGCTCTGAGCAGCTGCCGCCCCAGGTGCGCTACAACATGCCCATCGAGGCGCTCTACACCGTTCTGCCGATCGTCGTCATCGCGGTGCTGTTCTACTTCACCGCGCGCGACCAGAGCTACCTGCTGGACACCGAGCAGGAGGCGGACGTCCACGTCGAGGTCGTCGCGTTCCAGTGGGCGTGGCAGTTCAACTACCTGGACGCCCCCAAGGACGAGGGCGGCGAGGTGCTGTTCTCCGAGGTGGGCACGCCCAACCCGGACGGCACCGCCGACCCCTCCACGCAGTCCACGCTGGTGCTGCCGGAGAACGCGGTCGTGCACTTCGACCTGTACTCCCCGGACGTCATCCACTCGTTCTGGATCCCGGCGTTCGGTTTCAAGATGGACGTCGTCCCGGGCCGCGACAACGCGTTCCAGGTGAACCTCAACGACGGCACCGCCGGCGAGTACATCGGCCGCTGCGCCGAGCTGTGCGGTGTGGACCACACCCGCATGCTCTTCAACGTCGAGGTCCTGCCCGAGGACGAGTACGAGGCCTGGGCCGCCGAGCAGGAGCGGGCCGCGGCCGCCGATGAGACCGAGGCCGCCGAGGCCCCCGACACCCCGGACTCGGGTGAGGGCTCCGGCGCCGAGGGCTCCAACGCGGAGGGCACGGGCTCCGGTGCCGACGAGGCCGAGGAGACCAACGAGTAATGAGCACGACCACCACCCCCACGCACAGCGCCACGCAGGGGCTGCCGGGCCGCAAGGGCTCGATGATCGTCAACTGGCTGACGTCGACCGACCACAAGATCATCGGGTACATGTACCTGATCACCTCGTTCGGCTTCTTCCTCTTCGGCGGGGTCCTGGCGCTCCTCATGCGCGCCGAGCTGTTCCTCCCGGGCATGCAGGTCATGTCCAACGAGCAGTTCAACCAGATGTTCACCATGCACGGCACGATCATGCTGCTGATGTTCGCGACCCCGCTGTTCGTCGGGTTCTCGAACATCATCATGCCGCTGCAGATCGGCGCCCCCGACGTGGCGTTCCCCCGGATGAACCTGTTCGGGTACTACCTGTTCCTGTTCGGCAGCCTCATCGCCATCAGCGGGTTCATCACCCCGGGCGGCGCCGCCAGCTTCGGCTGGTTCGCCTACACCCCGCTGTCCGACGCGGTCCGCTCGCCGGGCCTGGGCGGCGACCTGTGGATCCTGGGCCTGGCCGTCTCCGGTCTGGGCACCATCCTCAGCGCGGTCAACTTCATCACCACCGGCCTGTGCATGCGCGCGCCCGGTATGACGATGTTCCGCATGCCGATCTTCACCTGGAACACCCTGCTCACCAGCGTCCTGGTGCTCATCGCGTTCCCGGTCCTGACCGCGGCCCTGATCGCCCTGGGCGCCGACCGCATGGTCGGCACGCAGGTCTACAACGCCGAGCACGGCGGTGCCATCCTGTGGCAGCACCTGTTCTGGTTCTTCGGCCACCCCGAGGTGTACATCATCGCGCTGCCGTTCTTCGGCATCGCGACGGAGATCCTGCCGGTGTTCAGCCGCAAGCCGATCTTCGGCTACAAGAGCCTCGTGGCCGCGACGATCGCCATCGCGGGCCTGTCCGTCACCGTGTGGGCCCACCACATGTTCCCGACGGGCGCGGTCCTGCTGCCGTTCTTCTCGTTCATGACGTTCCTCATCGCGGTCCCGACCGGTGTGAAGTTCTTCAACTGGATCGGCACGATGTGGCGCGGCCAGCTCACCTTCGAGACGCCGATGCTCTTCACCATCGGCTTCCTGGTGACCTTCCTCTTCGGCGGTCTCACCGGTGTGCTGCTGGCCTCCCCGCCGATCGACTTCCACGTCACGGACTCCTACTTCGTGGTGGCGCACTTCCACTACGTGGTGTTCGGCACCGTGGTGTTCGCGATGTTCGCGGGCTTCTACTTCTGGTGGCCCAAGTTCACCGGCAAGATGCTCAACGAGCCGCTGGGCAAGTTCCACTTCTGGCTGCTGTTCCTCGGCTTCCACGGCACGTTCCTGGTCCAGCACTGGCTGGGCGCCATGGGCTTCCCGCGCCGCTACGCCGACTACCTGCCCGGTGACGGGTTCACCGAGCTGAACCAGATCTCGTCGGTGTCCTCGTTCGTCCTGGCCGCCTCGACGCTGATCTTCTTCTGGAACATCTACATCACCGCGAAGAAGGCGCCCAAGGTCGAGGTCGACGACCCGTGGGGCTACGGCTGCTCGCTGGAGTGGGCGACCTCCTGCCCGCCGCCGCGGCACAACTTCACGTCGCTGCCGCGGATCCGGTCCGAGCGCCCCGCGTTCGACCTCAACCACCCGCACGCCGCCGCCCCGGGCGCGGTCCCCGTCGGCGCCACGAAGGAGTAGGGGCTCATGAAGACACAGGCCTATCTGTTCATGGGCGTCTCGACCTTCTTCGGTCTGGCGGCCGCCCTGTACATCTACTGGTCCTGGCAGGACACCGGGGCCATCGAGTGGACCGGTACGACGGCGCTGGTCGTCTCCATCGGCTTCGGCTGGATGGTCGGCTACTGGCTCTGGCAGGCGGCCCGCCGCAGCGAGCACTTCCACGGCCTCCCCGCGGAGGAGCGGCTCGACGGCGAGATCGCCGAGAACGCCGGCGAGTACGGCTTCTTCAGCCCGCACAGCTGGTGGCCGATGTTCGTGGCCATGGCCGTGGCGTTCACCGCGGTGGGCGTGGCCATCGGCTGGTGGATGGTGATCATCGGCGGCTTCGCCATCATCCTCACCGCCATCGGCTGGGTCTTCGAGTACTACCGCAAGGAGTTCCAGCACTAGCCGGAACGCCTGGCACCCGCCCCGGCGGCGACCGCACGGTCGCCGCCGGGGCTTTTCCGTGCCCGGACACTGCGGCGCGGCGGGTGGTCGAGGCGCATGAGTGGCAAATGCCGGGATTTCCCCCATGTCCGTTGTAACCTCTTAATCACTTAACGTGACATCTGGGGGTTCTGTCATGAACCGACGAGTCCGGCTCGCGGGGCGCCTGGCCACCGGCACGGTCGCGGTGGCCCTGGCGGCCACGGCCTGCACGGCCGCGGAAGAGGAGCCGAAGGAGGCGCCCGGCCCGCGGATCTCCATCAGCCCGGCCCCGGGGGAGGCCGGGATCGCGCCCAACACACCGGTGCGGGTCTCCGTGGAGGGCGGGGTCCTCACCGACGTCACCGTCGAACAGGTCGACCGGGAGCAGTGGGCCGCGGCGGAGGCGGGGCGGACGGACGGGCGGGGCCCCGCGCGGGCACCGGTCACCGGAACGCTCTCGGAGGACGGCTCGGCCTGGGTCAGCGACTGGAACCTGGCCCCCGGCGGGGTCGTCTCCGTCTACGCCACCGCCCGGGACGACGGCGGCGAGCGCACCGAGGTCGTCTCCACGTTCGGCACCCACGCGGTGGCCGGGGAGGACCGCCTGGCCGAGCCCTTCGTGCTGCCGCAGGACGGGCAGACCGTCGGGGTGGGCATGCCCGTCGTCGTCACCTTCGAGGAGCCGGTGGAGAACCGCGAGCAGGTCGAGAACTCCATGCACGTGACCTCGGAGGAGGCCACCGAGGGGGCCTGGAACTGGCCGAACGAGACCACCGCGGTGTTCCGGCCGAAGAAGTACTGGGAACCGCACCAGAAGGTCACCGTCGACCTGCGGCTGACCGGTGTGGAGGCCTCCGAGGGGGTGTTCGGCACCGAGGACCGGCGCATCGGGTTCGAGGTGGGCCGCGAGCTCATCGCCACCATGCACGTCCCCGAGCACCGGATGCACGTGGAGGTGGACGGGGAGCGCGTCCGCTCCATCCCGGTCAGCAACGGCAAGGGGGAGCGGCACTTCAACACCACCACGTCCGGGATCCACGTCCTGATGGAGAAGTACAGCAGGCTGGTGATGGACTCGGCGACCGTCGGCATCCCGGCGGGATCGCCCGGCTACTACCGGGTCGAGGCCGACTGGGCGGTGCGCACCTCCAACAGCGGCGAGTTCACCCACGCCGCGCCCTGGAACGGGAGCATCGGCTACGCGAACCGGTCCAACGGCTGCACCAACATGTCGGTCTCCGACGCCCGCTGGTTCCACGACAACACCCTGATGGGCGACGTGCTGGAGACCACCGGCACCGCGCGGGAGCTGGAGTGGGACAACGGCTGGGGGTTCTACCAGCGCTCCTGGGAGCAGTGGCTGGAGCACAGCGAGACGGGCGAGCCGCAGGCGACCGACTCCGACGGCCCGCCCGGCGGCGTCCACGGAGAGGGCCTGTGAGGTCCCCTAGGCCGTCAGAAGACCTGTGAGGCGTGCGCGGGCGCGGTCCCAGGACCACTCCCGCTCCACCCACTCCCGGCCGCGTGCGCCCATCCGGGCGGCGCGGTCGGGGTCGCGCAGGAGCCGGACGAGCGCCCGGGCGGCGGGACCGGGGAGGGAGCCGTCGACGACGTGCCCGGTCTCCCCGGGCAGGACCGCGTCCGGGGCGCCCCCGGAGTCGCCCGCTACCACCGGCAGCCCGGTGGCCGACGCCTCCAGGTAGACGATCCCCAGGCCCTCCACGTCCAGGCCGCCCCGCCGGGTGCGGCAGGGCATCGCGAACACGTCCCCGGCGTCGTAGTGGGCGGGCAGCTCCGCGGCGGGGACCGGGCCGGTGAACACCACCGAGTCCAGGCCGGCGGCCGCCGACCGCAGCCGCCCGGCGTAGGGGCCGTCGCCGACGATCAGCAGCGCCGCGTCGGGCACGTCGGCCAGCACCCGGGGCCAGGCGCGCAGCAGCGTGTCCTGGCCCTTGCGGGGCACCAGCCGGGAGACGCACACCACGACCGGGCGGCCGCCCAGCCCGTGCCGCGCGCGGACCTGCTCCCCGCCCGCGCCGGGGTGGAACCGGCCGGTGTCCACCCCCGGCGCGACCCGCCGCATCCGTGCCGCGGCGGGAGCGGACAGGGCGCGGGCCAGGCGCCGCCGGGAGTACTCGCCCAGGTAGGTGACGGTGTCGGTGGTGTCGCCGATGCGGCGCAGCGCCTCGCGCGCCCCCGGCACCAGCGCCCACCCCGTCTCGTGCCCGTGGGTCAGCGCCACCTGGCGGCCCACGGCCTCCCGCAGGGGCCCGGCGGCCAGCCCCAGCGGTGCCGCCGCCCCGTACAGCACCGAGTCGCAGTCCTCCAGCCGGGCGATGGCGGCCGCCCGCCGCACCACCCGGGGCGAGGGGAGCAGCACCTTCGCGGCGTCGCGCACGACGGGGAACGGCAGCCGCAGGTCGAAGCCGGGGTCGGCGGCGCCGTCCGCGGTGGAGGGGGAGGACGTGTACACGACGACGTCGGGCAGGCGCAGCGCCACCTCGTGGACGAAGGCCTCGATGCCCCCGGCCCGGGGCGGGAAGTCGTTGGTGATGATCAGCGTTCGCGGCACGCCACGAGCGTAGCGGCCCCCGCGGCACGGAGCCCCGCACCGAAATGCCGGTGCGGGGCCCGAAGGAGCGGAGCGGGTCCGCAGGGCGCGCCCTACGGGCGGACGGCCGCGACGAAGTTGGACCGGTAGTAGTCGTTGAGGGCGACCTCGCCGATGGGCTTGCCCGAGGTCGAGGCATGCACCATCATGCCGTTGCCCGCGTACAGGCCCACGTGGCTCGGGCTGGAGCCGTAGAAGAACAGCAGGTCGCCGGGCTGCTTGTTCTCCCAGGAGACCCGCTGGCCCGCGTTGACCTGGTCGTAGGTGGTGCGCGGCAGGCTCACGCCCGCCTGCGCCCAGGCGGCCTGGGTCAGGCCGGAGCAGTCGTAGCCGTTGGGGCCGGTGCCGCCCCACACGTAGGGCTTGCCGATCTGGGCGTAGGCGAAGTCCAGGGCGACCCGGGCGTTGCCCGAGGCCGGACCGGTGTAGCTGGAGCCGCCCCCGCCGGAGCCCCCGGTGGAGCCGCCGGTGTTGGCGGTGTTGGAGGTGGCCGCGGCCCGCTCCTCCTCGGTCAGCTCGCCGAGCAGGGCCTCCTGCTCCTCCATCTTCTCCTCGGCCGCCTCGGTGGCCTCCTCGGCCTCCTTGAGGGCCTCGGCGGCCTCCTCCTCGGTCTCCTCGGCCTCGGCCTCCAGCGTTTCCAGCTCCTCCAGTTCCTCGAGGTACCGGTCGAGGCTGGCGTTGTGCTGCTCGGAGAGGTAGGTCAGGTCGGCCTGGTGGAACATCGCCTCCTCGGGGGCGCCCGAGCCGATCAGCTGGGTGGGGGAGGTGAAGTCCGTGCCGGTGTAGGCGAGGTTGGCCAGGGTGCGCACGCCGCGGCCCAGCTTCTCCACCCGCTCCTGGGCCTCCTCGAGGTCCTCTCGGATGTCCTCGAGCTTCTCCTCGGCGACCTCGTGGTCCTCCTTCGCCTCGTTGTAGGTCGCGTTGAGCTCGGCGAACTCCTCTTCGAGGCGTTCGATCTCCTCGCGGACCTCATCGGCGGTCGGCTCGGCGTACGCGACCGACGCGGGCAGCAGGAACGCTCCGCAGGACAGGACGGCAACGACCGATATGCGGCGCGATACGGACACGGTGGGAAACACCTTCCTCAAGGGAGGCGCCGACCGGAACAGGGGCTTCCGGGGTGCGGTGCGGGGGACCGGACCGGCGCGGTGAAGGGGCCGAAAGACGTTCGGCGTTGAACACTAGTGCATCCCCGGGGCGCTCTCAACCTTTTCGTGATGTTCAGAACCATGGCCGGATATGGCC
The DNA here is from genome assembly GCF_019598965.1 of Nocardiopsis sp. MT53. Classification (NCBI taxonomy): domain Bacteria; kingdom Bacillati; phylum Actinomycetota; class Actinomycetes; order Streptosporangiales; family Nocardiopsidaceae; genus Nocardiopsis; species Nocardiopsis sp. MT53. The sequence goes on from NZ_CP080599.1 coordinate 4,233,328, forward strand.
GAAAAGGGGGCGTAAGAAACCGCGGCGAGAGCGGACACGACGGCCCTTCACCCGGGAACGCCGCGAGGCCGCCCCCCGTGGAAGGGGACGGCCTCGGCGGGACCGGGAGTGCGTCAGGGGCGCACGGCGAACTCGAACACGCCGCCCCAGTAGGCGGCCAGTCCGACCACCTCGATGTTGCGGCCGGTGCGCGGGGCGTGCACCATCTGCCCGCCGCCCGCGTACAGGCCGTTGTGGCTCAGCCCGGTGAAGAACATGATGTCGCCCGGCTGGAGGGCGTTGATGTCGTAGATGCGGTTGCCCACCTCGGCCTGCGAGTACGTGGTCCGGGGCAGGTCCACGCCGCCGGCGCGCCAGGAGGCCTGCACCAGGCCGGAGCAGTCGTAGCCGTTGGGGCCGGTGCCGCCGTAGATGTAGGGCTTGCCGATCTGGGCGTAGGCGAAGTCCAGCGCGGCGCCCGCGCTGCCCGAGGCGCCGCCCGTGTAGGACTGGCCGCCGGAGTCGTTGGCGCCCTCGGTGGAGGCGTCGGCGTCGGGGAACTCGGCGAGCAGCTCCTCCTGCGCCTCGATCTTCTCCTCCACCTCCTTCTTGGCCTCCTCGGCCTCCTCCAGCGCCTCCTCGGCCTCCTTCAGAGCCTCCTCGGACTCGTCCTTGAGGGAGAACAGGCGCTCGGCGGACTCGCCGAACTCGTCCAGCTGGGTCTGGTGGGTCTCGGAGAGGTAGGTGAGGTCGGCGTTCTGCTCCAGCAGCCCCTCGGGGCCGTCGGAGGTCAGGATGTTGGTGATCGAGTCCAGGTCGCCGGACTGGTAGGTCGCGTTGGCGAGCTTCTGGACCTTCTCCTTGAGGGCCTCGTAGTTCTCCTGCTCGTCCCCGACCTGCTCCTCGAGTTCCTCGTACCGGGCCTCGGCGACCTCGTGGTCCTCCTTGGCCTGGTTGTACTCCTCGACCGCGGTGGAGGCCTCCTCGTTGAGGCGCTCGATCTCCTCCTCGACCTCTTCGCGGGTGGGGTCCGCGTGGGCGGTGCCGGGGACGAGGAGGGAGCTTGCGACGACCGCTCCGATTCCGGTCGAGGCAGCGATGCGGCGAGCCGTACGCCGACCACCGGTGTTCTTCATGGCGGGCCACGCTCCTTGGGGTGTGAGAAGTCCGCACGGGGGTGCTGGGGAGAACACGTACAAGGGGAGCACCCGCGTCCGGGACGCGGGCACCGGGCGTGAGTGTGCGGGACCCACCGGGGACACACGGGTGGTGTTCTATCCGGTAGAGCACTCACGTTCCCGGTAGAACCTAGCGGACCGTACGGCACGGCTCAACCACACGGTCGAACACATGGCGAGGATCTCAGGGGGGCACGGAAGCGGATGCGGTGCCCCGGGCACCGCACCCGCGTCAGCCGTGCGACTCCAACCTGCGCAGGAAGATGGGCGAGGAGATCGCCCGCGCCCCGGCCCGGCGCACCGCGCCCACGATCTCCCGGTCGGAGGTGACCACGGCGATCGGCCGCCCGGGCGGCTCGGCCCGCACCAGGCGCACGATCAGCTCGTCCGCCGTCTCCCCGGGCGCGCTGAACAGCAGCCGCACCCGGCGGGTCTGGGCCACCGCCGGCGGGGCGTCCACGTCGGCCCCGTCGAAGACACAGGTGATCTCCGCCTTGGTGCGGCTGGCCAGCCCCTCCAGGGAGGACAGCAGCCGGGTGCGCTGGTCGGCCAGGGGCAGGGTCCCGTAGCCGGTCTTGGTGACGTTGTAGCCGTCCACCAGCAGGTGCACGCGCGGCACCGTCAGCAGGTGTTCGAGCAGGCCGGGGTCGTCGTCGGGCAGCCCGCCCAGCGACACCCGGCGGCGCTCGTCCGCCTCGGCCGCCACCAGGTCGGCGGGGGAGTCCACCGCGGCCGGCAGCGCGAGCTCGCGCCGCAGCCCGTGGGAGGCGTCGACCAGCACGTCCAGCAGCACGCGCAGCCGCGCCTCGTCGGCGTTGCGGCCCGCCCGCACGGCCCGCCGCGCGTTCTCCACCTGCGCCTCCGCCGCCGACAGCCGGGACTTCAGCCGCCGGTTCTCCGACTCCAGGGCGCCGACCCGGCCGGTGGCCTCCGCGGCGCGCTCGTCGGCCTGGAGCGCCGCCTGCTCGGCACGGGCCGCCGCCTCCCGGGCACGGCGGCGTTCGGTGTGCACCTTCTGGCGCAGCTCCGAGATCTCGGCCTTGTGCTCCTTGAGCTGGGCGCGCAGCCGGTCCGTCTCGACCCGGTGCTCCTCGCGGGCCTGGGCCAGACGGCGGTTCACCTCCTCCAGGGCCTCGGCGGCCTCGTCGGCCTCCTTGGCCCCGGCCTCACGGTCCAGCTCGCGGTGGACGCCCTCGACGATGTCGGCCCACCCCGGCGGCCGCAGCAGGTACGCGCAGGCCCCCACCGCCACGGGGTCGGCGGCCGGGGGCACCACACCCGAGCGCAGCCCCTCGGCCAGCTCGGGCCACACCTGCTCGACCCGCTCGGCCACCAGGGACCGGAACTCCGGGTCGGTCTCCAGCTGTGCGGCGATCTGCGGCCCGGCCAGCCGGGCCCGGCGGCGCGGCTCGAACTTGGCCACCCGCCGCAGCGGGGCGGGCAGCTCGGCGGCGCGCATGCCGCCCAGCACGTCGGACCCGTAGTCGATGACCCGGGAGCGCACGGCCTCGGGCAGGGGGCGCAGCAGCCGCTCCCCGTCCTCCCCGCGGCCGTGCGCGGGGGCCGCCCCGTTCCCGGAGTCGCCGGCCTCCGGGCGGGTGCTCATGCCCGACCCGTCGGGCTCTCCGCCGAAGTGTCGGAGACCGACCGGTCGGCGTCGGGGCGGGCGATGGTCTCGATGCGGTCCGTGGCCCCGCACCAGCGGCACTTCACCTGCTCGATCGTCTCGGACAGCACGGTGCGCTCCTCCACCCGCCCCTCACCGGACAGGTCCAGGTGCACGAAGTCCTGGGAGCGGACCGTGCGCGTCACGTCGAACCGCGTGAGGTTGCCGCATCCGGTGCACCGCCACCGCTCATTGTCACCCGGCATCGCGATCCCCACGGTTCCTCCTCTTGATCGGGTAAGTGCGGGACTTACGTCCCGACACCCACATCTTTCCACGTCGGGTGGCCCGGACCGGAGGGCGGCCGTGTTCGGTCGTCGCCTCCGATTACCCTGACCGGGTGATTCGACGGTCCGCGGCGCCCACGGGCGTGCAACTCGACATCGGCGACATCGGCACTCCGCTGGGCGCCGTGTCCTTCGTCGTGCTGGACTTGGAGACGACCGGCACCAGCGCCACGAACTCCCGGATCACCGAGGTCGGCGCGGTGCGGGTGCGCGGCGGGCGGGTGGAGGAGGAGTTCACCACACTGGTGGACCCCGGTGTGCTCATCCCCGCCGAGATCACCCTGCTGACCGGCATCACCCAGTCCATGGTGGCCACCGCGCCGCCCCTGGAGGAGGTGCTGCCGCGGGTGCTGGCCCTCCTCACCGCGCAGGAGCACACCGCCCTGGTCGCCCACAACGCCCCCTTCGACGTCGGGTTCCTCAAGGCTGCCTGCGAGCGCCACGGCGCGACCTGGCCGGACCCGCCGGTGGTGGACACCCTGCGCCTGGCCCGCGCCGTCCTGCCCCAGGGGCAGACCCGCAACCACCGGCTGGGCACCCTGGCGGCGTTCTTCGGCTCACCGGTCACCCCCAACCACCGGGCCCTGGACGACGCCCGCGCCACCGTCACCGTCCTCACCGGGCTCATCGACCGCCTCACCCCGCTGGGGGTGGGCAGCCTTGAGGAGCTGCGCGCGGTCACCAAACCGCCCACCAAGGCCCAGCGCGCCAAGCGGCACCTGGCCGAGGGGCTGCCCGAGCGCCCCGGGGTGTACGTGTTCACCGACGCGCGCGGCGCCGACCTGTACGTGGGCAAGAGCAACAACCTGCGCCGCCGGGTCGCCTCCTACTTCACCGCCGCCGAGAACCGCCAGCGAATCCGGGAGATGGCCGGGGTGGCGGCGGGCGTCACCCCCATCGTGTGCGCCACCGACCTGGAGGCGTCGGTGCGCGAGCTGCGCATCATCGCCGAGCGCAAACCCCCCTACAACCGGCGCTCGCGCAACCCCGAACGGGTCCGCTGGGTCACCCTGACCGCCGAGCCCTACCCCCGCCTGTCGGTGGTGACCACCGTCAAGGACGACGGCGCCCCCTACATCGGCCCCTACGCGTCGGCCCACGAGGCCGAGCGGGCCAAGGAGGCGCTGCTGCACGCCCTGCCGCTGCGCCGGTGCACGCACCGGCTCACCCCCGGCGGCACCGGCGGGGTCGTCCCCTGCGTGCTCGCCCAGATGGGCCGCTGCGGCGCGCCCTGCGACGGCACCGAGCCCCTGGACGCCTACCTGGAGCACGCCGCGGCCGCCCGCACCGCCATGACCGGCGACCCCGGCGCCGTCGTGGCCGCCCACACCGAGCGCATCGCCGAACTCTCCGCCGACCTGCGCTACGAGGAGGCCGCGGCGCTGCGGGACCGGCTCGCCGCGTTCCTGCGCGGCGCCCGCCGCGCCCAGCGCATGGCCGCCCTCGCCGCCGTCCCCCACCTGGTCGCGACCCGGCGCGGCCCCACCGGGTGGGACACCTGCGTGGTCCGCCACGGGCGGCTGGCCGCCAGCGCCGTGCTGGAGCCCGGCACCGACCCCGCGGCGTTCCTGCGCGCCCTGGCCGCCACCGCCGAGACCGTCGAGCCGGCCGTCCCCCCGCAGTCCGCCGCCCTGCCCGGCGAGACCGAGCTGATCCTGGCCTGGCTGGACGACCCCGCGACGCGCCTGGTGGAGATCGACGGGGAGTGGACATGCCCGCTGCGGTCGGCCGAGGCGCACACGGAGATGACACACTGGGCGCATGGCCGCGCTACCGCTCAATGACGACCACCCGGTCCGCCGCACCCCCGTCGTCGCCTACCTGCTGATCGCGGCCAACGTGCTGGCCTACCTGATGTCGCCGCAGGCGACCACGGCGGTCTGGTACCCGGCCGACATGGTCGAGCGCTTCTGCTCGATCCAGGACTACTTCATGCGCTGGGGCGCGGTCCCCGCCGAGATGTTCGGGCACACCGACCTGGCCGACCCGGTCGTCCCCCAGTGCGGGAGCATCGAGGGCAAACAGGTGTGGCTGTCGGTGTTCGCCTCCATGTTCGTCCACTCCGGCGCCGCCCACCTGGTGGGCAACATGGTCTACCTGTTCGTGTTCGGGCCGGTGGTGGAGGACCGGATCGGGCGGCTGCGGTTCCTGGCGCTGTACGCGGTCACCGGCCTGGCCGCCGCCTACGGCTTCGCCCTGGGCGACCCGCAGGGCATGATCCCCATGGTCGGCGCCTCCGGCGCGATCTCCGGGGTGCTCGGCGCCTACCTGGTCGTGCAGTTCCGCAGCCGGGTCACCACCCTGGTGTTCGGGGTGGTCCCCATGCGCCTGCCCGGGTGGGCGCTGGTGGGCAGCTACTTCGTCCTTCAGTATCTTCTCTACGTCACCACATCGAACGCCCCCGGTGCGGGCTCCGGCGTCGCCTACGCGGCGCACGTGTACGGATTCGTGGCCGGGGTGGTCGTGGGATGGGTGGTCTACCGGCTGCGATGGCGCTCCGGGACGCGGCTCTCCGACGTCTACTAGCCGTGCGCGGCCCCGGGACCTCCGCCCGCGCCGACACCGCCCAGGAGGCACAGTGATCACCGCGATCGTCATGATCAAGGCCGACGTCCACCGCATCCCCGAGGTCGCCGAGGCCATCGCCGAGATCGACGGGGTGAGCGAGGTCTACTCGGTCACCGGCGGGGTCGACCTCATCGCCATGGTGCGGGTCCGCCGCCACGAGGACCTCGCCGAGGTCATCCCCGGGCGGGTCAACAAGGTGCCCGGCGTGCTCTCCTCCGACACCCACATCTCCTTCCAGACCTACTCCAAGCACGACCTGGAGTCCGCGTTCGCCATCGGCTGGTAGCCGCACGCGAAGGGGCGGGCGCCGCGCGGCGCCCGCCCCTTCGCGCTCTCCGGCGGGACCCCTCGGGACCCGCCGGACGCGCCCTAGAGGTCCTTGGCCAGCTCCTGGCTGGTCTCCACCCAGGTCGCCAGGGTCCGCTCGGCGGCACCGCCGTCGATCGCGGCCTCCGCCCGCTCGTACCCCGCGCGCACCGCGTCCACCAGCGGCCCCTCGACCCCGTCGACGGCGGCCAGCGCCGCGCCGGCGTTCAGCAGGACCGCGTCGCGCACCGGGCCGGGGCGGCCCGCCAGCAGGTCGCGCACCGCGCGGGCGTTGAACTCCACGTCGCCGCCGCGCAGCGCGTCCGGCGCGGACCGGGGGATGCCCAGGTCGGCCGGGTCCAGCGTCTCGCGCCGGGCGGCCCCGTCGCGCACCACCCACACGGTGGAGGTGGTCGTGGTGGTCAGCTCGTCCAGGCCGTCGTCGCCGCGGAACACCAGCGCCGACGCGCCCCGCCCGGCGAACACCCCGGCCATCACCTCGCACATGCGCTCGTCGAACACGCCGATGGCGGCCGCCGTCGTCTGCGCCGGGTTGGTGAGCGGGCCCAGGAAGTTGAACACCGTCGGCACCGCCAGCTCGCGGCGCGGCTTGGCGGTGAACCGGAACGAGGGGTGGAAGACCGGGGCGAAGCAGAACGCGATGCCCGCCTCCTGCGCCACCCGCACGGTCAGCTCCGGCGGCAGGTCCAGGACCACGCCCAGCCGCTCCAGCACGTCCGCCGTCCCGCAGGAGGAGGACGCGGCGCGGTTGCCGTGCTTGACCACGCGGGCCCCGGCCGCCGCGGCGACGATCGCCGCCATCGTCGACACGTTCACGGTGTGCGCCCGGTCGCCGCCGGTGCCGACGATGTCCAGGGTGGGGCCGGGCACCTCGATGCGGACGGCGTTGTCGAGCATGCCCCGGGCCAGGCCGGTCACCTCCGACACGCTCTCGCCCTTGGCGCGCAGCGCGATCGCGAAGCCCGCGATCTGCGCGTCGGTCGCCGAGCCCGACATGATCTCGTTCATCGCCCACGCCGTGTCGGCGGAGCTGAGGGTGGTCCCGCCCAGCAGGGCGGTGATGAGGTTGGCCCAGGTCCGCTCGGTGACGGCGGAGTTCTCTCGGGGCTCGGCGGCGGGGACGTTCATTTCGACTCCAGGGTGACAAGGGCGTGGGGCCGCACGGGCGCGGCGCGGTCACGACCGCGCCGCGGCCCTTCTCAGTGCAGCGGGGGACGGGGGAGGGCGCCGCCACGCCATCGCCCGGTGTCGGCGCCGTGGTTCAGGGCACCGCCCACCGCGCGGCGACGGCGCATGCTCCCCTCGCCGTTGTCACTCGTCACGGAGGTCACCCGCTGAGCGCGGTGAGCCGGCGGCGCATCAGCTCCGCCAGCGAGCCGGCCAGCGCGACCGGGTCGATCGGGTGGCTGACCACCTGCTCCGCCTGCGACCAGGTCGCCAGCCAGCCGTCGTCGCGGCGGCCCACCAGCAGCAGCACCGGCGGGCACCGGTAGATCTCGTCCTTGACCTGGCGGCACAGGCCCATGCCGCCGACGGGGGCGGCCTCGCCGTCGAAGATCGCCACGTCGATGCGCTCGGAGGGGTCGGTCTCCTCCAGCTTGCGCAGCACCATCGGCGCCGTGGCGCACTCGACGAGCTCCACCCTGGGCACGTCCGCGGCCGGTCGGCGGCCGATCGCCAGGCGCACCTGCTCGCGGGTGTCGGCCTTGTCGCTGTAGACCAGCACGCGCATCCGGGCACCCGTGTCCGTACCGCTGTCCACCATCGCGCAACCGTCCCATCGCTTCGGACCAGGGCCGCCGCCGTGGGGGGTGCGGCCGAGGCGTTCGTAGGCTGTGTGCCTCTGACTCTATTGCCTTGGGGTCCCGGTGCCCAGGAGTTCCGGATCCGCCGGTGCGGGGCTGAGACCTTCGACACCACAGGATGCCAGTACCTCCCCGGGGTGCGCTAACCGGCCTCGCGGCGGGCGTTGTGCAACGGTGACCGTTTCGTTGTCCCGCCGTTGGACGAAGGGGATTGAAGGGGCATCCAGGGGGGTACGGAACGCCTTCGGTGCCCGAGGATCGCGTCCGGGGCCGGACGCGGGCGCGTCGGAGGGCCGCAGGGACGGGCCGAGGCGGTACAGTAACGCCCGAGTCACGGTGAAACCCCTGCCCGGAGGCCGCGAGACGGTCGATACCGGTACCGATCCGCCTCCTTACGGGGGGTCGAGTACGGACCTTCGCGAGATGCCGTAATAATGCTCCCGTGGCGACAGCAACCGCGAAACCAAAAACAGCACCGACACCAGCCCATGGTGCGGCAAAGCGTCCTGACCTGGTGAGCGTTGGCACCATCGTGTGGTTGGCCAACGAGCTCATGTTCTTCGCTGCGCTGTTCGCGATGTACTTCACCATCCGATCGGTGATCAACGGCAACCCCGACCTGGGGGCCTGGCCCGACACGCACCTCAACGTGCCGTGGGCCTCGACGATCACCGTGGTCCTCGTGGCTTCCAGCTTCACCGCTCAGGCAGGCGTCTGGGCCGCCGAGCGCGGTGACGTGAAGAAGCTGCGCATGTGGTTCTTCATCACGTTCTTCATGGGCCTGTTCTTCGTTCTGGGGCAGGCGTACGAGTACTACGAACTCATCGCGCACGAGGGCCTCACCCTGCAGTCCAGCCCCTACGGGTCGATGTTCTACCTGACCACGGGCTTCCACGGACTCCACGTCATCGGTGGTCTGATCGCGTTCCTCATCATGCTGGGACGTACGTACGCAGCGAAGCGCTTCACTCACCAGCAGGCGACCAGTGCGATCGTCGTGTCCTACTACTGGCACTTCGTCGACGTGGTCTGGATCGCTTTGTTCTTCACCATCTACTTCATCCAGTAACCCGAAACGGGGAAACCGTGAAATGGATTACCGCGCGGCGACGGCATCCCCTTGCGGGGTATGTCGTCGTCATCCTCGCGCTAGCCCTGTTCGGGGTGGGGTACGCCGCAGTGGCCCCCACCTCCGACCAGGCGCAGGCGCAGACCCTCGCCGCTGACGCCCCGTCCCCCGAGGACGTGGACGTCGCCGAGGGCAAGACCATCTTCGACCAGACCTGCGCCTCGTGCCACGGCCTGGACGGTTCGGGCGGCGAGTTCGGCCCGGACCTGCGCGACGTTGGTCCCGCGGCGATCGACTTCCAGGTCAGCACCGGCCGCATGCCGTCCATGAACCCGGACGCGCAGATGCCGCGCAAGCCGATGGTCATGACCGAGCAGGAACTGGCCAACCTGATCGCCTACTACAACGAGTCGATCCGCAACGGCGGCAACGGCGCCGAGATCCCGTACGACGTTCCCGACGTCGCCCCGGACTTCGCCGACTTCGAGCCGCTCCGCAGCGACTTCGACAGCGATGAGGCCTACCACGAGGCCGTCGAGGAGGCCGAGGCCGAGTACCAGGCGGCCCTCGAGGAGTACGAGGCCGAGTACGACGACTACATCTCCGGTGCCGATGACACCGAGATGGGCATGCGCCTGTACCTGACCAACTGCGCCCACTGCCACGGCTGGTCCGGCGGCGGCGGCGCGCTCACCGACGGCCGGTGGGCGCCCGAGATCCACGACTCGACTCCGCGTGAGATCTACGAGGCCATGGTCAGCGGCCCCGGCGCCATGCCGATGTTCAGCGACGGCGTCCTCGCGCCGGAGGAGAAGCAGGAGCTCATCTCCTACGTCAAGACCCTCCAGGCCGAACCGAACGCCGGTGGCATTTTCGACCTCCAGCGGGTCGGCCAGGTCGCCGAAGGCCTGATCGGGTGGGTCGTCGGGCTCGCCCTGATCGTCGCCTGCGCGATCTGGATCACCGCGAAGCAGCGTGCCCATGACTGAGAACAACACCAACAACAACGGTGACGAGACGCCCGAGCGCGTCGTCGGCACCCCCACGGACGACAGGCCCGTCGTGACCGACGGTCCCCGTCCCGAGGAAGAGCACGCCGGCCCGTACCCGGCGTCGGAGACCCACTTCAGCTCCGAGGAGCAGCAGCGGGCCGGAGAGAGGGTCGCCTCCCTCTGGTTCGTCCTCGCCTTCCTGGGCGGGATGGGGTTCCTGGTCTCCTACTTCCTGTTCACCCCCGGCGAGATCGCCGACCCGCAGCTGGGCCAGTACTCGAACATGCTCCTGGGCGGCACGCTCACCCTCGCCATGTTCGGCATCGGCGCGGGCATGACGGTGTGGGCCCGCAAGGTCATGCCGCACTACGAGGTCTCCTCGCCCTACGACGAGCTGCCCTCCAGCGACCAGGAGAAGGGGTCCTTCAGCGACTTCTTCATGCGGGGCGCCGACGAGAGCGGGTTCACCAAGCGCCCGCTCATGCGCCGCACCCTCATCCTGGCGATGGTGCCGCTGGGCCTGGCCCCGCTCGTGCTGCTGCGCGACACCGGCCCGCTGCCCGGCGACAAGCTGAAGAACACGCCGTGGGAGAACGGCCGCCGCATGTACGTCGAGGGCACGCACCGCTACGTGCGCGCCGAGGACTTCGAGAACGACCCGTACGGGATGATCTCCGCCCTCCCCGCCGTCGACGACGACCACTACCCGCACGGGATCAGCCTCAACGACTCCGCCAAGTCCGTCATCCTGCTCATCAAGATGCCGGCCGAGGACTGGAAGCCGAGCATGGAGGACGAGATCGAGGTCGACGGGGAGGTGGCCCCGCGTCTGAATTGGACGCACAATGGGATCATCGCCTACTCGAAGATCTGCACCCACGTGGGCTGCCCGGCCGCGCTGTACGAGCGCACGACGCACCGCATCCTGTGCCCGTGCCACCAGTCCACGTTCGACGCGTCGGACGCCGCCAAGGTCGTCTTCGGCCCGGCCCACCGGCCGCTGCCGCAGCTTCCCATCGGCGTCGACGATGAGGGCTACCTCATCGCGCGGGGCGACTTCACCGAGCCGCCCGGTCCGACGTTCTGGGATTACGCGAAGGACTAGTCGATGAGCAAGACCACCCAAGCACCCAAGGCGCTGCGCGGCGTCGGCAACTTCATCGACGACCGCTTCCACGTCGCCAAGATGGGCGAGAAGAACCTGCGCAAGGTCTTCCCGAACCACTGGTCGTTCATGCTGGGCGAGATCGCGCTGTACTCGTTCATCATCCTGCTCGTCACCGGTGTCTTCCTCACGCTCTGGTTCAAGCCGAGCATGATCGAGGTCGTCTACGACGGGCCCTACGAGCGCCTCAACGGCGTCGTCATGTCGGAGGCGTACGCCTCGACGCTGCACATCGACTTCGCGGTGCGCGGCGGGTTCCTGGTCCGCCAGATCCACCACTGGGCCGCGCTGATCTTCGTGGCCTCGCTCGTCGTGCACATGCTCCGCGTGTTCTTCACCGGGGCGTTCCGCAAGCCGCGCGAGATCAACTGGATCATCGGCGTCGTGATCTTCACCCTGGCGATGCTCGAGGGCCTCTTCGGCTACTCGCTGCCGGACGACCTGCCCTCGGGCATGGGCGTTCGCATCCTCCAGGGCGTGATGCTGGCGCTGCCGCTGGTCGGCACGTACATCTCGATGTTCCTGTTCGGCGGGGAGTTCCCCGGCGAGGACATCATCACGCGCCTGTACATGCTGCACGTGCTGGCGATCCCGGCGCTCCTGCTGGGGCTCATCGTCGCGCACTTCATGATCCTGTGGCACCAGAAGCACACCCAGTACCCCGGACCGGGGCGTACGGACAAGACCGTGGTGGGAACCCCGATGTTCCCCGGCTTCGCGGTCAAGGCCGGCGGGTTCTTCTTCTTCACCTTCGCGGTGATCGCGGGTCTGAGCGCGTTCGTGCAGATCAACCCGATCCACCTGTTCGGGCCCTTCACCCCGACGTCCATCACCTCCGGGCTCCAGCCCGACTGGTACATGGGCTTCATGGAGGGTTCGCTGCGCATCTTCCCGAACTGGTTCGACTTCCAGATCTTCGGCTACGCCGTCCCCATCGGCGTGCTGGTGCCCGGACTCGTCATCCCGGGCATCATCTTCGGCGGTCTGGGCGCCTGGCCGTTCCTGGAGCAGTGGATCACCGGCGATAAGCGGGCGCACAACGTGGCCGACCGGCCGCGCAACGCCCCGGTCCGCACCGCCGTGGGCGCCGCGGGCATCACGTTCTACGGGATCCTGTGGCTCGCCGGGTCGAACGACATCATCTCGGAGACGTTCTCGATCAGCCTCTACGTGACCACGTACATCTTCCGTGTACTGGCCATCGTCGGGCCGATCATCGCCTTCATCGTCGCCAAGCGCATCTGCCTGGGCCTGCAGCGCCGTGACCGGGAGAGCCTGGAGCACGGGTACGAGAGCGGCATCATCCAGCAGCTGCCCAGCGGTGAGTTCATCGAGGTGCACAAGCGCAACTCGGAGGAGACCACGGAGGTCCTGGCCAGCAAGCCGGAGATCACCTCCACGGCCCTCACCGAGCCCGAGACCGACGACAAGGGCGTCAAGAACCCCGCGTCGCGCAAGGCCAAGGGCCGCCTCCGCCGCGCCCTCGCCGAGTGGTACACCAAGGACAACGTGTCCCTGGACGGGGTGGAGCCGCACAGCGGCCACCACCTCCACCACTCCGACGAGGTCGTGAAGGAGCACGCTTCCCACCACTGACCGAGGTGAAGCCCCACAGGGACCCGGCCGACGGCCGGGTCCCTGCGTTTTCGGGGGGTGCCCGCCGGGGGTCCTCAGGGCCCCGTTGCGGGGCCTTCGCTGTAGAGGGGTGGGGCGGGGGGCACCGTCCGGTGCCGCAGCCACGGCCGGCGGGCGCTCTGGGACCCGCACCCCGGTCCGAGGGGGCCCTCATGCCTTTTCAACGCTGCGGTGGGTGGCGGGTCGGTCTGTATGGGGCCGAGGCACGACCGGAGGGCACATCATCTCCTTCGACCCCAGGGGGCGCGCGTATCTGCGGGCCCCGGCCGCAGGGGGTCGTCCACCCACCTGGAAACCTCAGCCACAGCCGGAGGGCGTGGCTGGGCCCCCGCCACAGGGGGTTGTCCACCCGATCGGGCCCCTGAGCCACAGCCGGAGGGCGTCGCTGCTTCCTCCGCCATAGGGGGTGAGGGCCGCAGGAGGCTTCCCGCCCCGGCCCCAGGGGGTTGGGGTAGAGCGGTACTCGGCCCGGGCCCCGGGGGGTGAAGCGGACTGTGAGGTTTCCAGGACGTGCACCATCTGGGAAGGGCGGTCTGTGGTCGCAGCCACAGGTGACTGGTTTCCAAGAGCCCGATCGCCTGTGAAGGTACAGTCGCGGAGCGTGGATCCGTCCCCGCGCAGTCGGTGCCCGGCAGAGCGCCGGGCGGTTGCGTTGGGCGCACACCGTGGGTGGTGGGGGTGCGCTTTCCGGGGACGGGTCCGCGCGAGGTGCGCACACCCGCACCGCCTGGAAAGGTTGGGGGCGCCGGTGGCGGTGAGGGGGCTCCACGCTGTTGCCTACTCCCGCGCGTGACCGCGGTACCGGTCAGTGCCGGGGGTGAAAGCCGCGCGCACCCGCAGCCCCGAGCCATAGGGGGTGTGGGGAGGAGGAACCGCGACCCCCCGCTCCAGGGGGTGTCGCCGCACGTTTCCGCGACCTCAGCCCCAGCCCGGGTGCAAGACCGCGCAGCTCAACCCACGGGGGTGAAGGCCGCGCGTACCCGCGGCATCAGCCAGAGGGGGGTTAGGGAGGAAGAATCGGAAGCCCCGCCACAGGGGGTGAAACGCGCACGTGTCCGCGACCCCCGCCCAGGCACGGAGGAGAGACCGCGCACCTTCACCCCCGCCGTGGCCGGGGTCGCGGTCCTGTGTCCGGGCTGTGGCCGAGGCTGCGGGCACGTACCGCTTTCACCCCCTGCGGCGAGGGTCGCGGGTGCGCGCGGCGACACCCCCTGGGGGTGGAGGTCGCGGTCCTGTGTCCGGGCTGGGGCCGAGGGCGCGGGTACGTACCGCTTTCACCCCCTGGGGCGGGGTCGCGGGCCCTCCTTCCCACACCCCCTGGGGCGGAGGTGCGCGGTCTGGTGTCCGGGCTGAGGCTGATGCCGCGGGTACGTGCGGCGACACCCCCTGGGGCGGGGGTCGCGGTCTTTCCTCCCTAACCCCCCTCTGGCTGTTGCCGCGGGAACGCGCGGCTTTCACCCCCTACGGCCAGGGTCGCGGTCCTGTGCCCGGTCTGGGGCTGAGGTCGCGGGTACGTGCGGGTTTCACCCCCGCTCCCGTCCGTACCGCGGTCATCCGCGGGAGTAGGCAACAGCGTGGAGCGCCCCCACCGCCGCCGGCGCCCACAACCTTTCCAGGCGGTGCGGGTGTGCGCACCTCGCGCGGACCCGTCCCCGGAAAGCGCACCCCCACCACCCACCATGTGCGCCCAACGAAACCGCCCGGCGCTCTGCCGAGCACCGACTGCGCGGGGACGGATCCACGCTCCGCGGCTGTGCCTTCACAAGCGATCGGGCTTTTGGAAACCAGTCACCTGTGGCTGCGACCACAGACCGCCGTTCCCAGATGGCGGACGTCTTGGAAACCTCACAGTCCGTTTCACCCCCTGGGGCCGAGGCCCCGGTCGGGTGCACCAACCCCCCTGGGGCCGGGGCGGGAAGCCGCCTGCGGCCCTCACCCCCTGGGGCGGGGGCCCAGCGATGCCCTCCGGCTGTGGCTCGGGGCCTCGGTGGGGTGGGAAACCCCCTGCGGTGGGGGCCCAGCGATGCCCTCCGGCAGTGGTCAAGGGCCCCGGTCAGGCGGGAAACCCCCTGGGGCGGAGGCGCTGCGATGCCCTCCGGCTGTGGTTGAGGGCCCCGGTCAGGCGGGAAACCCCCTGTGGCCGGGGCCGACAGGTACGTGCGGCCCTCACCCCCGTGTGTCCGGGGCGGTGGGAACGCCCACCCCCACCCCCTGGGGTCGAAGGAGATGATCCGCCCTCCGACCGTGGCTCGGCCCCCAACAGACACCCGCCACCCACCACAGCGTTGAAAGAGCATGGGACACCCCTCGGGCCGCAGCGGGAAGCCACCTGCGTCCCTCACCCCCCTGGGGCGGGGGCCCAGCGGTGCCCTCCGGCTGTGGCTCAGGTTCCCGGTCGGGTGGGAAACCCCTCTGGGCGGGGGCGCTGCGATGCCTTCCGGCTGTGGCTGGGGTTCCGAGGAGGGTGGCCAACCCCCGGTGGCCGAGGCCGGCAGGTACGTGCGGCCCTCACCCCCGTGTGGCTGGGGCGGAGGGAACGCCCACCCCCACCCCCTGGGGTCGAAGGAGATGATGCGCCCTCCGGTCGCGGCTCGGCCCCCGACAGGCCGACCCGCCACCCATCACAGCGTTGAAAGAACACGGGGACACCCCCAGACCGCGGCGGGAGACGCCTGCGGCCTCCGCCCCGATCCCGGCCGCGGGTGGGGCCGGTGGGATCGGTGTCCGGTATGTCGGGGGTTTCGGCAGGCCCGAAAAAACCGGTCCCCCTCGAAGAGGAGGACCGGCCAGTGAGGGGTGGAGATCAGCCCGCGTAGATCTCCTCGATCTCCTTGCTCCACTCCTTGTTCACCACGTGGCGCTTGACCTTCAGGGAGGCGGTCATCTGGCCGCTCTCCTCGGTGAAGTCGCTGGGCAGGATCTTGAACTTCTTGATCGCCTCGGCCTTGGACACCGCCTGGTTGGCGTGGTCGACCGCCTCCTGGATGGCCGCGACCAGGTCCGGGTCCTCGGTGAGCTCCGGGATGCCGCCGGTCTTCTTGTTGGCGGCCTTCCACTGCTCGAAGGACTCGGGGTCGATCGTCACCAGCGCGGCGATGAACTTGCGGTTGTCGCCGACCACCATGCACTGGCTGACCAGGGCGTGGGCGCGGATGCGGTCCTCGAGCACCGCCGGGGCGACGTTCTTGCCGCCCGCGGTGACGATGATCTCCTTCTTGCGCCCGGTGATGCTGAGGAAGCCGTCGTCGTCCAGCGACCCCAGGTCGCCGGTCCGGTAGAAGCCGTCCTCGGTGAACGCCTCCTGGGAGGCCTTCTCGTTGTTCCAGTAGCCCACCATGATGTGGTCGCCCTTGAGGAGGATCTCCCCGTCCTCGGCGATGCGGATGGTGGTGCCCGGCATCGGCTGGCCGACGGTGCCGATCTTGTTGAACTCCGGGCTGTTCACGGAGGTCGGGGCGGTGGTCTCGGTGAGGCCGTAGCCCTCGATGATGGTGAACCCGATGCCGCGGAAGAAGTGGCCCAGCCGCGCGCCC
Organism: Nocardiopsis sp. MT53; assembly: GCF_019598965.1. Lineage (NCBI taxonomy): Bacteria > Bacillati > Actinomycetota > Actinomycetes > Streptosporangiales > Nocardiopsidaceae > Nocardiopsis > Nocardiopsis sp. MT53. The sequence goes on from NZ_CP080599.1 coordinate 4,249,532, forward strand.
AGCGCGGAGCCGCCGGAGACCGCGTACTCGGCGTTGCCGCCCAGCGCCGCCAGGAGCTTGCCGTAGACCAGCTTGGCGAACAGGGCGTGCTTGAGCTTGAGCGTGAGGGGGATGCGCCCGGTGGCCAGCGCCTGGCTGTAGGCGATGGCGGTGTCGGCGGCCGCGGCGAAGATCTTGCCCTTGCCCTCGGCCGTGGCCTTCTGCTCGGCCTTGGTGTACACCTTTTCGAACACGCGCGGCACGGCCAGCAGGAAGGTCGGCTTGAACACCGAGAACTGCTCGATGAGGTCGGGCCCGGTGGAGGGGTAGTGGCCCAGGGTGGCCTTGGCCTCGATGACCATCACCTGCACGAAGCGGGCGAACACGTGCGCCAGCGGCAGGAAGAGCAGGGTGGAGGGGTTCTCCCGGCCGCGCAGGACCCGCTTGGCGGGGCCCTCGAGGGCGCTGTGCGCGATGAAGAGGAAGTTCCGGTGCGTCAGCTGGCAGCCCTTGGGGCGCCCGGTGGTGCCGGAGGTGTAGATGAGGGTGGCGAGGTCGTCGGCCTTGACCGCGGTGCGGCGCTCCTCCAGGTCCTCGTCGGAGACCCCGGACCCGGTGTCGCGCAGCTCGGCGAACTCGGGGCCGTCGAAGCGCCAGATCTCCTTGAGCTCGGGGGCCTTGTCGCGGACGGAGGTGATGCGCTCCGCGTGGGCCTGGCTCTCGACGAACACGGCCTTGGCGGCCGAGTCGGAGAGGATCCACTCGATCTGCTCGGCGGAGGAGGTCTCGTAGATGGGGACGGTGACGGCGCCGACGGACCAGATCGCGTAGTCGACGACGGTCCACTCGTAACGGGTGCGCGACAGCAGGGCGACGCGGTCGCCGTGCCCGATGCCGGCGTTGATCAGGGCCTTGGCGTAGGCGGCGATGTCGCCGTGCAGCTCCGCGACGGTGACGTCGCGCCACTGGCCGGACTCCTGCTGGCGGGCGGCGACGGCGCTCGGCTCACCGGCCGCGCGCGCGTAGAGCGTGTCGGTCAGCCGCGCGTCATCGGAGATCTCGGCTTTCGCGGGAGAGCTGTATTCGCGCACGTGATGCTCCTGGACGTGTACGGGTTCTGGATGTTCAAGGACGTGACGACCGTAACAACACCATGCTACTCGTGAGTAGAACGGGTTGCCGTTCGGTATCCAACAGTGATCCCCCGTTGGGCGGGTCGTATGTACGCGGGTGCGGCCTGTGACGTCCGGTGAGCGTGCAGGTCAGGAACCCGTTACGCACGCGAACTATACGCTCGGGTCGTGCTTTGCGCACATCAGTGATCGTTCGCGTCGTGTGTCCGTTTCATTTCTCGGTGTGGAACATCGGGGCTCCCCTGATCCTTCCCTGATCCCTCCCGGGGCACCCGGCGCGGCGCCCCCGGGGCGGTTAACGTGAAGCGAGAACCGGCCTGTCGAGGAGGACCTGATGGCGGAGAACACCGGCGACATCATCGATGACGCCCTGAGGATCGTTGACGGCCTGCAGCGCAGACTGCTGATCGCCGGGGTCAAGCGCGGTGTCGGCGCGGTCACCTCCCCGCCGCCCAAGGGCGACGTGTGGGAGGAGGCCATCCGCCTGGAGGCCGAGCCCGAGCCGCGCCCCCTCGTGGAGGAGGTCCTGGGCATCGTGCGGGAGTCGGCCCCGGAGATCGCCGGGCACCTGGGGCGCGCGGGCCTGGGCATGGTGGGTGCGCTGGGGAGGACGCTGGGGGCGCTGGAGCGCTCCCTGGAGCGCGAGCGGCGCGCCTCCGAGCACGCCCCGGACACCTCCGCGCCCTGGCGTGCCGAGGAGCGCCCCGAGGGGGAGGGGCGCCAGGTCACCTCGTAGCACAGCCGGGGTGTCCACAGCGGTCCGAGCCTGGTTTAATCGAATGGTTTACACCATTTGAAAAGACCCATGCCATGGGCCTGGCTACTTATGTCAGAGTTCGGGCGTAAGTGAGAAGGAGCCGCCCCTCATGCTGACCATCGGAGTGGACATCGGCGGGACCAAGGTCGCCGCCGGGGTGGTCGACCACGACGGGCGGATCCTGGACCGCGTCAAGTACCCCACCCCCGCCAACGACCCCCGCGGGCTGGCCGACGTCGTCGCCAAGGCCGTGGACGAGCTGCGCGGCCGCCACGGCGAGGTCCAGGCCGTCGGGGTCGGCGTGGCCGGGTTCGTCGACGAGGACCGCGCCACCGTGCAGGTCGCCGTCAACCTGGGCCTGCGCGACGACCCCCTCAAGGAGCGCGTCCAGGAGAGGGCGGGCCTCCCCGTCGTCATCGAGAACGACGCCAACGCCGCGGCCTGGGCCGAGGCCCGCTTCGGCGCCGGCCGGGGCAGCGACCACCTCGTCTGCGTCACCCTGGGCACCGGCATCGGCGGCGGCCTGGTCATGGGCGGCCGGCTGCACCGCGGGCGCTTCGGCGTGGCGGCCGAGGTCGGCCACTACCGGGTCGTCCCGCACGGGCGCCGCTGCGCCTGCGGCAACCACGGCTGCTGGGAGCAGTACGCGAGCGGCCGCGCCCTGGTCGCGGCCGGACAGGACCTGGCCCGGACCGACCCGGCGGCCGGCCGGCGGATGCTGGAGCTGGCGGGCGGCGTCGTGGAGCACATCGAGGGCCACGTGATCACCGAGGCGGCCGGAGAGGGCGACGAGGGCGCGCTCTCCTGCTTCCGCACCATCGGCGAGTGGGCCGGCGTGGGCCTGGCCGACCTGGCGGCCATCCTGGACCCGGAGTGCTTCGTGCTGGGCGGGGGCGTGTCCGACGCCGGCGAGTTCATCCTGGAGCCCATCCGCGACTCCTACGCCCGCCACGTCTCCGGGCGCCCGGGCCGCCGGCTGGCCGAGGTGCGCCTGGCGGAGCTGGGCGGCGAGGCGGGCATCGTCGGCGCGGGCGACCTGGCCCGCCACTGACCCCCGGGACACCGACCCCCGGGAACGGCGAAGGCCCCGGTGCGCGCACCGGGGCCTTCGCCGTGGTCTATTCGGCGGGGGAGTCCCCTGCGGCCTTCGCGGCCTTCTTCTCCGCCCGGCGGGCCCGGCGCTCCTCCTTGCGGCGCTCCTTCTCGGCCCGGCGGCGCTCCCTGCTGTCGGCGCTCTGCTCCTTGCGGGCCTCGCGCGCCTCCTCCTCGAGCTCGGCCTTGACCGCCTGCGCGTAGCGGTCCACGTACTCCTGGCCGGACAGCTCCATGAGCGCGTACATGATCTCGTCGGTGACGGCGCGCAGGACCCGCTGGTCCTTCTCCATGCCGTAGTACCGCGAGAAGTCCAGGGCCTTGCCGAACTTCACCACCGGGCGGATGCCCAGCTTGGGGACGGTGCGCCCGGGGGGCATGATCTTGTCGGCGTTGATCATCGCCATCGGCACCACCGGGACCCGCGCCTCCAGCGCGATGCGCGCCACGCCGGTGCGGCCCCGGTACAGGCGGCCGTCGGGGGAGCGGGTGCCCTCGGGGTAGATGCCCAGCAGGTCGCCGCGCTTGAGCACCTTCAGCCCGGTGCGCAGCGCCGCCTCGCTGGCCTTGCCGCCGGAGCGGTCGATGGGGATCTGGCCCACGCCGGAGAAGAACGCCCGGCTGGCCAGCCCCTTGACCCCGGTCCCGGTGAAGTACTCCGCCTTGGCCAGGAACGTGATCTTGCGCGGCAGCGGCAGCGGCCCGAAGAAATGGTCGGAGAACGACAGGTGGTTGCCCACCATGAGGGCGGGCCCGCGGCGCGGCACGTTCTCCACGCCCTCGGCGCGGGGCTGCCACAGCACGGCCAGGATCGGCCCCAGGATCGCCTTGACCACCCAGTAGAACATCTCTTCGGATCACCCCTGCACACGCGGGGAGCTCCGGGCAGGGTCTGCCGCGATCCGCTGTCCCGCTCGGCCAGCACTGCGATGAGGATACTCAGTTCGTGCCACGTGATGCGCGACACCCCTCTTTGGGGACGAGAGCGGAACATGGGTGCCCACCCATGACAAACGGTCCGCGGAACGGTTAGCCTCACGCCTGTGAAGCCGGGGTGACCGCCGCGGCACCGTCGTCCTGTCACGCGCGCCGCGGCGCCGTACGCATCCCTGGGGGAAGTCCGTGAGACCGACCGAAGACACCGCGCTGATCCCCGGGGCGGAGCCCTTCAGCCACCACGGCTCCGGTGTGGGCGTCCTGCTGTGCCACGGGTTCACCGGCTCCCCCCGCTCCATGCGCCCCTGGGCCGACCACCTGGCCGCGGCGGGCCTGAGCGTGGAGCTGCCCCTGCTGCCGGGCCACGGCACCGTCTGGACCGACATGGCCCTCACCACCAGCGACGACTGGTACGCCGAGGTCGAACGGGCGCTGCTGGAGCTGTCCTCGCGCTGCTCCGAGGTCTTCGTCATGGGCCTGTCCATGGGCGGCGCACTCTCCCTGCGCCTGGCCCAGGAGCACCCGGACCTGGTGCGCGGCCTGGTCCTGGTCAACCCCTCGCTGGCGGTCGAGGACCCGCGGCTGCCGCTCATCGCGCCGTTCCGCACCCTGGCGGCCAGGTTCCTGCCCTACACCCCCGGCCTGGAGAGCGACATCGCCAAGGACGACGTCGGCGCCGGTGAGGGGGGCTACGACCGGGTCCCCACCGCGGCCGCCGCGACACTCCCGAAGCTGTGGCGCGCGGTTCAGGAGGGCATGTCCGGTTTGCGCGCGCCGATTCTGGCCTACCGGAGTCCCCAGGACCACGTTGTCGGACCGCGCAGTCTGCGTATCCTCGCTAGGAGAGCGGTCAACACCCGGCTGACGATCCACCTGCTCCACGACAGCTATCACGTGGCGACCCTCGACCATGACGCCGCCGACATCTTCGACGGAAGCCTCGCCTTCGTGCGGGCCCACGCCAGAAGCGGGGAAGGAGCCGACCGATGACGCAACGTCGGGGTAACGGCCTGCTCGCCGACGCCTACGTGCCCCTGATCCTGCTCGCGCCCACGCACGCCGACCTGATGCTGGAGGCGCTGCGGCGCAGCGGTATCGCGGCCTACGCGGTGCCGCTGGCGGAGGACGTCCTGGAGCCCCCCGGGGGCGACGGGGACGATCCGCCCACCGACCACCTGTACGTGGACGCCGAGGAGCGCGTCGCGGCCGAGCGGGTCCTGGGCACCGAACTGCCGGAACTGGGGGTGCGCGCGGTCCCCGAGGCCGAGGAGCGCCGCGAGGAGGCCGACGCCGACGACCAGGAGGCCGCCGTCGGCGGGGACCTGCTGGACGGCCCGCCCGGGAACGTCGACCCGGACGCCCCTCCGGCGCGCTCCGCCGACGAGGACGCGGTGTGGAACGACCTCGTCGCCCGCTTCTACGACGACGACGCTCCGTCCTCCCGCGGCGCCCGGTGGCCCGACGCCGAGAACGCCGGTCCCCCCGCGCCCCGCGGGAGGACGGAGACGCCGACGCCGGGGGACATCCTCGCCGGCGACCCCGACGACGAGGACGACGACGAGGAGGCGCTGCGCCGCGCCGAGGACGAGCTGGAGGGCCACTACGAGCCGCCGCCCCCGCCGCCGCTGCTCCAGGGCGACCGGCTGGGCATCGCGGCCTGGTTCGGCCTGCTGGGCGGACCGGTCCTGGTGTTCGGCGCGGCCTTCCTGGGGCTGACCCTGCCCAACTGGCTGATGTTCATGGCGGTGGTGGCGTTCCTGGCCGGGTTCGTCATCCTCATCCTGCGCATGACCGACGGCAGGCCGCCGGGTGACAACGGTCCCGACAACGGGGCGGTGGTCTGAGCCCTGGGCTTCGACATCCCCCTGTGGCGCGGCATCTCGCTGTTCCGCGCCGCGGCCCTGGTCTATTCGCTGCTGCTGCTCGTCCAGCACCACGAGCACCTGACCCGCCCCTGGCTGGGCTGGACGGTCCTGGTCGCCATGGCGGCCTGGACGGTGGTCGCCTCCTCCGCCTACGCCCGCCCGGAGCTGCGCACCGGGCGGCTGCTCCTGACCGACCTGGCGGTGGCCTTCGCCTGCCTGTTCGCCACCGCCCTGGCCGCCACGCCCTTCTACCTCACCCAGGCGCCGCCGCTGAGCGGCTACTGGTTCGCCGGGGCGGCGCTGGCCGCCGGGGTCGTCTGGGGGCGCCGGGGCGCGGGCGCCGTGGCCGTGCTCTACGGCGTCGCCGACATCACCCTGCGGGTCGTCATGGGCGCCCCCATCACCCCGGCCACGGCGCGTGGCGTGGTCCTGCTCCTGCTGGCCGGGCTGGCGGTCGGCTACATGGCGCGCGTGGCCGGGCAGGCAGAGGAGAGGTTCGCCCGGGCGGTGGCCCTGGAGGCGCGCCTGCGCGAGCGCGAGCAGCTGGCCCGCTCCATCCACGACTCGGTGCTGCAGGTGCTGACCCTGGTGAGCCGCCGCGGCGCGGAGGCCGGGGGAGAGGCCGCCGAGCTCGGACGCCTGGCCGGGGAGCAGGAGGTCCGGCTGCGCGCCATGATCACCGACGGGCTCACCGACCTCACCGGGGTCCCGCCCGGGCCGGGGGCGGCGCGGTCCGCCGCGGCGCCGGGCCCGGCGGACGCGGGGGCCGGCGCCGACCCCGAGGTCGACCTGCGCGATCCCCTGCGCCGCCTGGAGTCGGTGCGGGTGTCGGTGTCGGCCCCGGCCACCCCGGTGCCGCTGCCCGGCGCCGTCGCGGCCGAGCTGCTCGCCGCGGTCGAGGCGGCGCTGGCCAACGTCGTGCTCCACTGCCCGCCCGGGACCCGCGCCTGGATCCTCGTGGAGGACGAGGAGGACGCCGTCACCGTCACGGTCCGCGACGAGGGCCCGGGCATCCCGGAGGGGCGCCTGGAGGAGGCGGGCCGGGAAGGGCGGCTGGGCGTCGCCCAGTCCGTGCGCGGGCGGCTGCGGGATCTGGGCGGCACGGTCGAGGTCTTCTCCGCCCCGGGCCAGGGCACCGAGGTGGAGATGCGCCTGCCCCGCTGACCCCGGGGGCCGGGCCCGCCGGGTGCGCGGGCCGCCAGAGGGGCGGGAGGTCAGAGGGGCGGGCCCTGGCCCGGCTCCTCCTGGTGGAAGAAGCGCTGCTCGCGCCACGCCTCGGCCAGGTTGTGGTAGCCGCGCTCCTCCCAGAACCCGCGCCGGTCGGCGGTCATGTACTCCACCGCCCGCAGCCACTTCACGCTCTTCCAGCCGTACAGGTGCGGCACCACCAGCCGCAGCGGGTGGCCGTTCTCCGCGGGCAGCGGGGCGCCGTCCCGGTGGGTGGCCAGCAGCACGTCCTCGCGCAGGAAGTCGTCCAGGCGCAGGTTCGCGCTGTACCCGTACTCGCCCCACGCCATCACGTGCGTCACCTCGGGCGCGGGCGGCGCGGCCTCCACCAGGTCCAGGGCGCGCACCCCCGACCAGCGCACACCGGGGATGCTGAACCGCATCACGCAGTGGAAGTCGCTCACGCGGTCGGTGCGGGGCAGGCGGGAGAACTCCTGCCAGGTCCACCGGTACGACCCCAGGTCCTCGGTCGCCCCCATGACCCGGAAGTCCCACTTCTGCGGGCGGAAGGCGGGCACCGGACCGTAGTGCAGGGCCCGGTGTCCGGTGGTGCGCGCCGCCTGCCCGGGCGGCAGCCGCCGGTCGCCGTGGTCGTCCAGGTCCTCCGCTGACTCGGACACTCGGCCTCCTGTTCCTCTCGTCCGATCGCCATCCTGCCAGGCGGCGACGAGAGGTAGGTCACGCGCCCCCGTCGTGCGACGATGCCGCGACCGTGCGCTATAGTCACAGCCATGCAGCGGAACTTCTGGCGCTTTTATGGCTACCGGCCCTACACCCCGGTCGCCTGTAAAGCGCTGCGCTGACACAGACGACAGGAGCCCCGGGCCGGTAGCGGCCCGGGGCTCTTTGTGTTCCGGCACCGCGCACCGGGCCACGGCTCTCCCGCACCACATCCAACGACAGGCAGGGAAACCCACATGGTCATCGTGATGGCGCCGGGCGCCACCTCGGACGACATCGACTCGATCGTCGAACTGGTCGCCTCCTCCGGCGGCGAGGCCTACGTCACCCGCGGCGTCAGCCGCACCATCATCGGCCTCGTCGGCGACGTGGAGCGCTTCCAGGACCTGGGGCTGGCCGCCAAGCCCGGCGTCGCCGACGTCCTGCGCATCTCCGCCCCCTACAAGCTGGTCAGCCGGGAGAACCACGACAGCCGCAGCGTCGTCAGCGTCCGCGGGGTGCCGATCGGCGGCGACAACGTCACCGTCATCGCGGGCCCGTGCGCGGTGGAGACCCCCGAGCAGACCCTGGCCGCGGCCCGGATGGCGCTGGAGGCCGGCGCGTCCCTGCTGCGCGGCGGCGCCTACAAGCCCCGCACCTCGCCGTACGCCTTCCAGGGGCTGGGCGAGGCCGGCCTGAGGATCCTCGCCGACGTCCGCGAGGAGACCGGGATGCCGATCGTCACGGAGGTCGTGGACGCCGCCGACGTCGAGCTGGTCGCCTCCTACGCCGACATGCTCCAGATCGGCACCCGCAACATGCAGAACTTCGCCCTGCTCCAGGCGGCGGGCGCCGCGGGCAAGCCGGTGCTGCTCAAGCGCGGCATGAGCGCCACCATCGAGGAGTGGCTGATGGCCGCCGAGTACATCGCCCAGCAGGGCAACCTCGACATCGTCCTGTGCGAGCGCGGCATCCGCACCTTCGAGAAGGCCACCCGCAACACCCTGGACATCAGCGCGGTCCCGGTCGCGCAGAACCTGTCCCACCTGCCGGTGATCGTCGACCCGTCCCACTCCGGCGGCAAGCGCTCGCTGGTGCTGCCGCTGTCGCGGGCCGCCGTCGCGGTCGGCGCCGACGGCGTCATCGTCGACGTCCACCCGCACCCGGAGACCGCCCTGTGCGACGGCCCGCAGGCCCTGGTCCAGGAGGACCTGGCCGAGCTGCGCGACCTCGCCGGGACCCTGGCGGCGCTCACCGGGCGCACGCTCACCCCGGCGCCCGGCCACGAGCTCGCCGGGCTCTGAGACCCCGCGGCCACGACGACGGGGCCGTGCGCGGACCGTGGACCCACGATCCGCGCACGGCCCCGTCGTGTCGGGCCGTCCGGGCCCGCCGGGAGCGTCAGACCCTGACCGCCGCGGCCTTGGCGGGCTCCAGCCGGGCCGGGGCGGCCTCGCCCAGGAAGCTGGGCTTGTGCACCTGGGCGGTGGTCACCAGGTACTCGGCCAGCTCCTCGGCGTCCAGGCGCTTCTCGATCTGGCGCAGGTCGGGGATCTTGGCCGCCGTCTCCACCTGGCGCGGGGTCAGCATGGTGCAGCAGTCCTCGTCGGGCAGCTCCGAGATGGACAGGGTCCCGATCCGGCGGGCCTGGTCCATGATCTCTGTCTTGTCCATGCCGATCAGCGGGCGCAGGATGGGCAGGTCCACCGCGTCGTCCAGCGCCGTGAGGTTGGTCATGGTCTGGCTGGAGACCTGTCCCAGCGCGTCGCCGGTGATCAGGCACTCGGCCTTCAGGTCGTCGGCGAGCACCTCGGCGGTCTTGAGCATGAGCCGCCGCTGGGCGACGATCTGGAGCCGCTCGATCCCGGAGCTCTTGAGCTGCTGCTGGGCCTTGCCGAAGGGGATCACGAACAGGCGCGAGCCCACCTGGTAGCGGTCCAGCTGGCGGACCAGGCTGTAGGCCTTGTAGATCGACTCCGGGCCGGTGAACGGCATCCCGGAGAAGTGCAGGAAGTCCACCTTGAGTCCGCGCCGGATCATCCGGTGCGCCGCCACCGGCGAGTCGATGCCGCCCGACATCAGGACCAGGCCGCGGCCGCTCATCCCGGCGGGCAGCCCGCCCTGCCCGGGGACGCCGTCGGTGAAGACGAACGCCTCGTCCTTGTCCACCTCGACGTACAGGGTGTTGTCGGGGCGCTTGAGGTTCACGGGGTAGCCGTGCGCCTTGATGATCTCCGAGCCCAGGTACCCGGCCAGCTCGGAGGAGGTCATCTCGAAGCGCTTGTCGCGGCGGCGGGCGCGCACCGCGAAGGTGCCCTCGCGGCCCTCCATGGAGCGCACGGCCACGTCGGTGACCGCGGCCAGGTCCTTGGGCACCCGGCGCACCAGGTGCACCCAGACGACGCCCATGACGTTGGCCATGCGGTCGGCGATCTCGGCGACCTCGAGGTCGGAGGCGCCGGGCTTGCGCACGATGATCACGCCGGAGCCGCGCTGGGAGACGCGGATCTCGCCCAGGTCGCGCACGGACGAGCGGATGTTGTTGTGCAGGCGGCGCTCGAACAGCTTGCGGTTGGAGCCCTTGAGGACGATCTCGCCGAGCTTCATGAGCACGCAGAGTTCGCCCAGCCCGTCCCCGGCTCCTCCGACGGGGACCGGCGCGGACTCAAGCGACGCGGACATGGGTGCTACCTCCGGATAGACATGCGTGGGTGCCCGGTTGCCGTGATCGGACCGGCGGTGGCGGGAAACCGGGATCGCCCATCGCCGTACTTCTACCAGTATCGAACATCTCCGCCACCGCTCCATCCAAATTTCGGTCCGGACGGAAGACGACGCACCCGGTTGACCACCGTGCGTATCCGCCGGGGGAAACCTAGGATCGCGGCATGGCCTTGTTCGTCCACCTCACCCCCGCCGCGAACACCGTGCGCCTGCGCCGCTCGGGGGTCCGTGCGGCAGGCCGCGGCCGCGGCCGGGGACGCGGCGTGTACTGCTTCCCGGTACTGCCCTGCTACACGCTCACCCACCAGTGGCTGCGGGAACTCGCACGTGACGACGACCACCGGCGGTTCGTCGCGGTGCACATCCGGCTGGACGACGACCAGCCGGTGACCGTCGGGCACTACGCGAACCGGCCGCTGCGGGTCACCGCGGGGGAGGCGGTGCGGATCGTGCGGGCCCTGCCGGACCCGCGGGGCTGGGAGGTCTTCGTCCCCCGCACCGTCACGGTGCGTGAGATCCACCGGGTGCGCGGAGTGGCCCCGGACGCGGGCCGGCACCCGGAGGGCGCCTTCGACTGCCCCTGCGCCGTCCGGCTCGGCGAGCCCGTGCTCTCCTGAGGCGCCCCGAACGCGGCCGCCCCCTCCCGGGAGCCGTGGGAGGGGGCGGTGCGCGGCGGGCCCCTCAGGGGCCCGCGGGGGAGCGTGTTCCGCCGCTCCCCGAGAACTCCGGCCCGGCGCCTGTTCTCTTGAACGCCCTCCTGCGCCGCCGGGGGTTCGCGAGGCGCCCGGAGGGGCGGAGGTCCCCGCTCTCAAGGGGCGCCGGGCACGAACCGAAGCGGAGCGGAGGTCCGAGAGAACACGGCCTAGCCGAAGAAGACCTCGGCCTCGGCGTAGCGCTCGACGGGGACCGTCTTGAGGGTGTCGGTCGCCTCGGCCAGGTCCACCCGGACGATGTCGGTGCCCTGGAGGCCGACCATCTTGCCGAACGCCTTGTCGTACACGGCCTCGATGGCGTTGACGCCCAGGCGGGTGGCGAGCACGCGGTCGAACGCGGTCGGGGTGCCGCCGCGCTGCACGTGGCCCAGGACCACCGAGCGGGCCTCCTTGCCGGTGCGCCGCTCGATCTCGTCGGCGAGGGTCTGGCCGATGCCGCCCAGGCGCACGTGGCCGAAGGAGTCCTTCTCGCCGGTGGCCAGCTCCATCTGGCCCTCCTTGGGGTGCGCGCCCTCGGCGACCACGATGATCGGCGCGTACTGGGTGCGGAAGCGGCTCTCGACGTGCGCGACGACCTCGTCGATGTCGAAGGGGCGCTCGGGGATGAGGATGACGTTGGCGCCCGCGGCCATGCCCGAGTGCAGGGCGATCCAGCCGGCGTGGCGGCCCATGACCTCCACGACCAGGGCGCGGTGGTGCGACTCGGCGGTGGTGTGCAGGCGGTCGATCGCCTCCATGGCGATGTTGACGGCCGTGTCGAACCCGAATGTGTAGTCCGTGGCGTTGAGGTCGTTGTCGATGGTCTTGGGCACGCCCACCACGTTGACGCCGCGGTCGTGGAGCTGGCGGGCCACGCCCAGGGTGTCCTCGCCGCCGATGGCGACCAGGGCGTCGACGCCCAGGCCGGCCATGTTGTCCTTGACGCGCTCGACGCCGCCCTCGATCTTCATGAGGTTGGTGCGGGAGGAGCCCAGGATGGTGCCGCCGCGCGGGAGGATGCCGCGCACCGCCTCGACGTCCAGGGGCATGGTGTCGCCCTCCAGGGGGCCGCGCCAGCCGTCCCGGAAACCGACGAACTCGTAGCCGTAGTCCTTGATGCCCTTGCGGACCACGGCCCGGATGACCGCGTTCAGACCAGGGCAGTCGCCGCCACCGGTCAGCACCCCGACGCGCATACGAATCTCCTCGACGTTGTGGGTTCCACGGCGCTTGGCGCCATATGGTCTAGACCATAGTGGTACGGGCGATCCCAGGCCAACCCGGGCCGGTGAACACCGTCCGAACTCCGCCGCGGTCCGCCCGGAACGGGCCTCCTGTACCGGTTCGCGCCGTCCGGAGGGGCCCGCCGAGCGGTCCTTTCGGGGCCCGTTCCCCGCCCCGCGCCGGGTCAGTCGTCGAGGCCGCGGTCGATGGCGTAGCGCACCAGCTCGACCCGGTTGTGCAGGTGCAGTTTGGTGAGGGTGTTCTGCACGTGGTTCTGCACCGTGCGGTGGGCGATCGACAGCCGCTCCGCGATCTGCTTGTAGGCCAGCCCCTTGGCGACCAGGCGCAGCACCTCGGTCTCGCGCGGGGTCAGCGCCGGGGCGCCGTCGTCGGCGTCGCGCTCGCGCGAGGACGAGAGCCTGCGGTACTCGCCCAGCACCAGCCCGGCCAGGCCCGCGGTGTAGACGGCCTCGCCCCGGTGCACCCGCCGCACCGCGTCCAGGAGCTCGTCGCGGCCCGCCGACTTGACCAGGTAGCCGGTGGCCCCGGCCTTCACGGCGGCCAGCACGTCGTCCCCGGCCCCGCTCGCCGACAGCACCAGCACCCGGGGCGGCTCGGCCAGGGCCGTCAGCCCCGCCGTCAGCTCGACCCCCGTCATGTCCGGCAGGTGCAGGTCGACGATGGCCAGGGTGGGCCGGGCCGCGGGGGCGATCCGCAGCGCCTTCGCGCCGTCGCCCGCCGTACCGACCACGGTCAGCCCGGCCTCGTCGAGGTCGCGCGCGACCGCGTCGCGCCACATGGGGTGGTCGTCCACGACCAGGACCCGGATGTCCTCACTGCTCTCCATGGCGGTGACCCTATCCCGCCCCGGTCCGCGGCGCCCCCGCGCGTCCGCACCCGGCCGGGGCCCGGGACACGGGAGGGGCGGCGCTCCGGCGCGCCGCCCCTCCCGCCTCACCCGTACCGGGTCAGTCGTCGTCCTCGCCCTCGAACGCGAAGGGGGTCGCGGTGATCGTGATCTCGGTGCCCTCGGGCGCCTTGCCGGTGTGCGACTGCTCCGCGACGATCCGGCCGCCCAGGATGCGCTCCACCTTCACCTTGAACCCGGCGTCCTCCAGCTCCTCCTTGGCGTCGCGGACGCTCATGCCCACGACGTCGGGGATCTCCACCCCCGGCGGGCCGGTGGAGACGGTCAGCTCGACCACGCTGCCCGCGCTCAGGGTGGCGCCGGTGTCGGGGTTCTGGCTGATCACCAGGCCCTCGTCGACGCTGTCGCTCTCGACCTCGACGATGTTCACCGTCAGGCCCAGGTCCGTCAGCGTCCGCTCGGCGTCCTCGACCTTCTGCCCGGCCACCGGCGGGACGTCGATGCCGCGGCTCACCTCGAAGGTGACGGTCGACTCCCGGTCGGCGACCTGCCCGGGCTCCGGGTCGGTGGAGATGACCTGGCCCGGCGGGACGTCCTCGGCGTCGACGACGTTCTGCTCCAGGTTCTCCGGGGCGAACCCCAGCTCCTCCATCTCCTTGAGCGCGTTGGAGATGTCCTCGCCCTTGAAGTCGGGCATCTCGACCTCGCGCGGCCCCTTGGACAGGCTGATGGTCACCTCGTCGCCGGGGGAGAGCCGCTCGCCGGCCTCGGGGTCCACCGCGCCGACGGTTCCCGCGGTCTCGTCGCTGTAGACGGCCTCGTCGGCCACCAGGCACTTCAGGCCCGCGTCGCGCACGGCGGCGCAGGCGGCCTCCTGCTCGGCGCCGACGACCTCGGGCACCTCCTCGAACCGCCCGACCAGGAACCACCACCCGGCGACGAACACGATCAGGGCCAGGGCCGCGGCGCCCGCGCCCAGCAGCACCCCGCGGCGCCGGCCCGGGGGACCGTCCCCGGGGTAGTCGTCCGCGTAGTCGTCGTCATCGTCGTAGGGGGCGCCCGGGCCCATCTCCACGATCATGGTGGCGTTCTCGGTCCCGGGCCCGGCCCCGCCCGCGATGAGCTGCGGGGCGGTGACGGCCGCCGTCGCGGCGGCCGCCGGGGCGACCGGGGGCAGCGGGCCGCCCGTCTCCGGGGTCTGCGGCAGCCGGTGCAGCACCTCCAGCACCTTGGCCAGGAACTGCCCGGCGTTGCCCGGCCGGTAGCGGGGGTCGCGCTCGGTGGCCTTGGTGACCAGGGCGTCCACCTCCGGCGGCAGGCCCGGCAGGAAGTGCGAGGGACGCGGGACGTCCTCGTTGACGTGCTGGTAGGCGATCGCGATGGGCGTCTCGCCGGTGTGCGGCTGGCTGCCGGTGAGCAGTTCGTAGAGCATGATCCCGGCCGCGTACACGTCGGTGCGCGCGTCGGCGGTGCCCCGCTCGATCTGCTCCGGCGCCAGGTAGGCGGCGGTGCCCATGAGCGTCCCGGTGCGGGTCAGGCCCTGGGTGGACTGCTCCACCGCGCGCGCCAGGCCGAAGTCGGCGACCTTGATCCGGCCGTCCTCGGTGATGAGCACGTTCTCGGGCTTGATGTCGCGGTGCACCATGCCGGCCTGGTGGGCGGCGCCCAGCGCGGCCAGCACCGGCGCCATCACCTGGAGCGCGTCGCGGGCGGACAGCCGCCCCCGCTCCTTGAGCAGGGCGCGCAGGGTGCGCCCCGGCACGTACTCCATCGCCAGGAACACGTGCCCCCGGTCCTCGCCCTGGTCGAAGACCTGGACGACGTTGGGGTGGGAGAGCTTGGCGACGGAGTGCGCCTCGTTGATGAAGCGCTGGACGAAGGTGGGGTCCTGGGCCAGCGAAGGGTGCATGACCTTCAACGCCAGCCGGCGGTCCAGCCTCAGGTCGTGGGCGACGTAGACGGTCGCCATCCCGCCTCCGGCGATCCTGGACTCTACGAAGTAGCGTTGGTCCAGAGTGGCGCCCACGAGCGGGTCGGAAGTCGTCATGTCCACGGCGGAGTAGTGTCCTTGCTGCGGGGAGCGCGGGCTGTCGCGGTCGGTGGCGCGTACCCGACACCGGGTGTCGAACCGACACGATAGCGGAAGCCCGTCCCGGGTCTGCCCCGCGGTTCACGGCCGCGCCGCCCCTGCTCCACGGGGGGTGGGACGCGCGGTCCTGGGTCGTCCTGGGGTGCGCCGGGCCCCGCTTCCGGGCGGTGCGCACCCCTCTTCACGGTAGGGGATGGGGGCAACGCCGCGGTGCCGCCGCACCGGCGGCCTTCCCGATGGCCACCGGTCAGTGCTCTGAACAGCGATGACGCCGTGTGCGGCCGGGTCGGTGCGGTGCGCTCCGGCCTGAGCCGGACCGCCGGTCGGTGACCGCGTCCCCCGTGTATCTTCGTCGCTCGCCGAGCGCATTCGGTTCCGGATCGCTCGCATGATCACGGAAGGGACCCGGTCCCCACGTGTTCGAGGTCTCTTCCGGCGGGCCCCGCCTCCGCCGGAGGCGGGGCCCGCGCGCCGGGGTTCCGCTCAGTCGGCGGCCGGGGAGGAGGCGCGGGCGTGCCGCCGCACGGGGATGCGCCCCGCCAGCCGGGCGGCGCGCCCGGCGCGGACCGCGTCGCGCATCGCCCGGGCCATGAGCACCGGGTCCTCGGCGCGGGTCACCGCGCTGGCCAGCAGCACCGCGTCGCAGCCCAGCTCCATGGCCAGGGCGGCGTCGCTGGCGGTGCCGATCCCGGCGTCCACGATCACGGGGACCCCGGCCTGCTCCACGATCAGCTCCAGGTTGTGCGGGTTGCGGATGCCCAGCCCCGAGCCGATCGGCGCGGCCAGCGGCATCACCGCCGCGCAGCCGACCTGCTCCAGCCGGCGGGCCAGCACCGGGTCGTCGTTGGTGTAGGGCAGCACGGTGAACCCCTCGTCCACCAGCCGCTCGGCGGCCTCCAGCAGCTCCACCGGGTCGGGCAGCAGCGTGTGCTCGTCCGCCACGACCTCCAGCTTCACCCAGTCGGTGTCCAGCGCCTCCCGGCCCAGCCGGGCGGTGCGCACCGCGTCGGCCGCGGTGAAGCACCCGGCGGTGTTGGGCAGCGGGCGGATCCCGTTGCGCTCCAGCACGTCCCAGACCGAGCCGCGGGCGCCCGGGGTGACCCGGCGCATGGCCACGGTGGTCAGCTCGGTGCCGGAGACGGTCAGGGCCTCCTCCAGGACCTCCAGCGAGGGCGCGCCGCCGGTGCCGGTGATGAGCCGGGACCCGAAGGAGACCCCGGCGATGACCAGGGGGTCGTCGATGTGCTCGGTCACGGTCAGCCCCCCTGGACGGCGGTGAGGACGTCGACGCGGTCGCCCGCGCCCAGCCGGGTCCCGGCCCAGGCGGCGCGGCGCACCACCTCGTCGTTGACGGCGACGGCGATGCCGCCGGGGATGGCGCCGCCGTCGGCGGCGGTCAGGTCGCGCACGATCTCCTCGACCGTGGTGGTGTCGGCGGCCTCGCGGCGGTCGCCGTTGACGATCAGCTCCACAACTCTCACTTCCACGTCGTCTCGCCTGCGCGGTCGGCGGCGAACCGCTCCGCGTACTCGGGCAGGGTCCCGGTGGCCAGGGCACGGGCCATGACCTCGCCGGTGACCGGGGTCAGCAGCACCCCGTGCCGGAAGTGCCCCCCGGCCAGGTGCAGGCCGGGGACCCGGGTGGGGCCCAGCAGGGGTTCGTTGTCCGGGGAGCCGGGGCGCAGGCCCACGCAGGTCTCGGTGACCTCCAGCTCGGTCACGCCGGGGACCAGCTCGCGGGCGTCCCGGAGCACCTGCCACAGCCCGCCCGCGGTCAGGGAGGTGTCGTAGCCCAGCTCCTCCTGGGTGGCGCCGATGACGATCTCGCCGTCGGCGCGCGGCACCAGGTAGACGGGGAAGCCCCGGACCAGGCCGCGCACCGTCCGCTCCACGAGGGGCGGCTCCCCGGCGGGCACCCGCGTGCGCAGCAGCTGCCCCTTGACCGGGCGCAGCGGCGGCACGACGGGCTCGGGCAGGTCGATCCGGTCGCTCCAGCACCCGGCGGCGACCACCACCTGGTCGGCGGGCAGCTCCCGGCCGTCGTCCAGGACCGCGCCCAGTCGGGCGCCCCCGGCGCCGGGCGAGCGCACGGCCGTGACACGCCCGCGGACCTCCGCGGCCCCGGCGCGCTCCCCGGCCACCGCCAGGGCGCGCAGCAGCAGGCGCGGGTCCACCGAGTGGTCCTGTGGGGCGAGCACGCCACCGCGCACCGCGGGGGCCAGCATCGGCTCCAGCCGCCGGCACTCCCGACCGCTCAGGCGCTCGGTCTCCACCCCCAGGCGCTTCTGGAGGTCGTGCAGGCGGTCCAGGACCGCCATGTCGTCGGCGTCGAAGCCGACCAGCAGTGTTCCGGTGGTGCGGTAGCCGACGCCGAGCCCGCTCGCGGCCTCCAGTTCGGCGACGAAGTCCGGGTACAGGGAGGCCGACCGGATGCCGAACTCCATGAGGGGCTCCTCGCCGAACACCGCCTCGGTGGCCGGCGTGAGCATGCCCGCCGCGACGGTGGACGCGGCCCGGGCGCCGGCCGGGTCGGTGACGGGGTCGGGTTCGACCAGGGTGACCCGGTGTCCGTCCTGTGCCGCCCGCCAGGCGGTCACGCGGCCGGCCAGGCCGCCGCCGACCACGACGACGCCGTGGCCGCCCTCCGGCCCCCCAGAGGTAGGACGAATCGTGTCGGGGCGCCGTTCGGTCTCAGGGGTGCGCACGGTGCTGCCTCCGCTCCCTTCGCCGGCATGATCCGGATCAGGTTCGTGCGGTCGGGGGCGGCAGCCCCCCTCTCAGCCGGGTCCACCCGGCTCCCGCGGGACGTCTGTGTTCGCCCCACATACTACGGCCCCCGGATCCGGGGGCCGGAGCCGGTGTCCGCGGCGTGCGTGGTGTCCGCGGGACCGGGCCTGTGGCAGATTGGTGGGGTGACATCTAGCGATACCAATCTCGACACCCTGGTCGGCGAGTGGCTGACCCTCAAGGAGGCGGCCGCGCCTCTGGGCGTGAGCCCGAACCGCATCAAGACGCTCATCCGCGAGAACCGGCTCATGGGCGTGGTCCGCGGCGGCGAACTCTCGATCCCGGCCGCCTTCGTCGACGGTGACGACCTCGTGAAGGGGCTGCCCGGTACCCTGGTCCTGCTCAGCGACGCGGGCTACTCCACGGAGGAGGCGCTGCGCTGGCTCTTCACACCGGACGACACGCTGCCCGGGACCCCGATCCAGGCGATGCGCGAGAACCGGGGCACCGAGGTGCGCCGCCGCGCCCAGAGCCTGGCCTTCTGACGCCCCTGCCGGGGTGGGCGCGCCCGCGTCGCCCGCCCCCTTGGGCCCGCCGGGGCCAGGGCCTAGGCTGGTGGGCGTGAGGACCAGCCACGGAACCAGCCTGCGCAAGCGCCTGGACGCATCCCTTCTGTACCTGTGCACCGACGCCCGCCGCGAGCGCGGCGATCTCGCCGAGTTCGCCGACGCCGCGCTGTCCGGGGGAGTGGACATCGTCCAGCTCCGGGACAAGGGCCTGGAGGCGCGCGAGGAGCTCGCGGCCCTGGAGGTGCTGCGGGAGGCGTGCGAACGCCACGGCGCCCTGCTCGCGGTCAACGACCGCGCCGACATCGCCCGCGCGGTGCGCGCCGACGTGCTCCACCTGGGGCAGCGCGACCTGCCGGTGCCCATGGCCCGCGACGTCATCGGGGCCGATCCGCTGATCGGGCGCTCCAACAACGACATCGACACCGCCCGGGCCTGTGCCGAGGAGCCGGGCAGCGACTACTTCTGCGTGGGCCCGGTCTGGGCCACGCCCACCAAGCCGGGCCGCCCGGCGGCCGGGACCGGACTGGTGGAGCGGGCGGCCGCCCTGGGCACCGACCGCCCCTGGTTCGCGATCGGCGGCATCGACCTCGACAACGTCGACCGGGTCCTGGACGCCGGCGCACGCCGGATCGTGGTGGTGCGCGCCGTCACCGAGGCCGAGGACCCGGCGGCCGCGGCCGCGGCCCTGCGCGACCGCGTCGCGGCCCGGCAGGGCTGAGAGCGGGCGGCCCCGATCCCACCGGACCGGGGCCGCCGCCGTACCCGGAGGAGTCAGCGCCGCCCGGCGGCCCGCCGGAACAGCCACCCGGTGAGCGCGGCCCCCGCCAGGCCCAGGCCCGCCAGCCACAGCAGTGCGGCGGCGGCGTGGTCGCCGGGCGCGGTGCCCGAGGTGAGCGCGCGCAGGGTCTCGGTCACCGGTGTGACGGGCTGGTGCGCGGCCACCCCGTGCAGGAACCCCGGCAGCCCCTCCAGCGGAACGAACGCCGTGGACAGGTAGGGCGGGAACAGGGCGACGAACGCGAACGTGGCGGCGGTGTCGGGGCCGCCGGAGGCCAGTCCCCAGGCGGCGGCCAGCACGGTCAGCACCGTGATGTACCCGGCCAGCAGCGCGGCGGCGCCCAGCCACTCCAGGGGACCGGCCTGCGGACGGAAGCCCAGGGCCACCGCCACCGCCAGGACGACCGCCGTGGACAGCAGGTTGCGCAGCACGCTCGCCGCCACGTGGCCGGTGATGACGGCCGAGGCCCGAACCGGCATGGTCCGCAGCCGCCGCACCACCCCCTTGGACAGGTCGGCGTGCACGGCCGTCGCGGTCATCGCCGCCCCGAAGCCGGCGCACAGCAGCATCACGCCCGGGGTGACGTACTCCACGTAGGGACCGCCCGCCATGTCCTGCACGGCGGTCCCGAAGACGGTGACGAACAGCAGCATGATCGCGACCGGGGCCACCACCGCGGTGACGGTCCCGTCGGGGTTGCGCAGGGAGTGGACCAGGCCGCGCCCGGTCATGACCCGTTCGGCGCGCAGGAGGCTCACGGTCGTCCGCCCCCGTCCCCGGTCAGGGCGAGGAACACGTCGTCCATGCCGGGCGTGCGCACCTCCACGCGGGCGACGGCGATCCCGGCCCGGTGCCGTTCGTCGAGCACGCGCCGCAGCCGGTCGGCGGTGCCGTCGCCGGGGACCCGTTCGGTGCCGCCGTCGGCCAGGGAGAGCTCGATCCACTCCCCGCCCACACGGCGCTTGAGCTCCGCGGCCGTCCCCTCCGCGACGATCCGGCCGCGGTCGAGCACGGCGATCCGGTCGGCCAGCACGTCGGCCTCCTCCAGGTACTGGGTGGTGAGCAGGACGGTGGTCCCGTCGGCGGCCAGGTCGCCGACCGTGCGCCACAGGGCCCGCCTGCTGCGGGTGTCCATGCCGGTGGTGGGCTCGTCCAGGAACACGACCGAGGGCGAGCCGGTCAGGCCCGCCGCCAGGTCCAGGCGCCGCCGCATGCCGCCGGAGTACTCGGCGACCCTCCGGTCGGCCGCGCCGACCAGGTCGAAGCGCTCCAGCAGTTCCGCCGCCCGGTCCCGGGCGGCGCGGCGCCCCGCGCCCAGCAGCCGGGCGACCATGACCAGGTTCTCCCGGCCGGTGAGCTCCTCGTCGACGGTCGCGTACTGGCCCGTGGCGCTGATCTCGCGGCGCACCCGCCGGGCCCTGCGCACCACGTCCAGGCCGAGCACCTCGGCGGTGCCCGCGTCGGGGCGGACCAGGGTGGTCAGCACGTCGATCAGGGTGGTCTTGCCCGCCCCGTTGGGCCCCAGCAGCGCGAAGACGCCTCCCGCGGGCACCTCTAGGTCGACGCCGACGAGGACCTCGTGTCCGCCATAGCTCTTGTGCAGGCCCCGGACGGCGATGGCGGGCGCCGCTCCGGGGGGATGTGCCTTGTCCATGCCGTACAGAGTAACCCTTACGCAGTACCATTGCGCAACCCCTACGCAGTAAAAGGCCGGGTGCGGCCGCGCCCGGCACGGGCCGTCACTACGCTGGGGGCATGCCAGAACAGGAGACCGACCCGGCCCTCGTGATCCCCAAAGCCCTGCTGTCCGCCTGGGGGGCGCACCCCGTCAGCCGCAAGGGCCCCCGGCCCAGCCTGACGGTCGGGCGGATCGTGGAGGTGGCCGTGGGACTCGGCGACCGGCACGGCCCCGGGGCCATCACCATGAGCCGCACCGCCGCCGAGCTGGGGGTGGGCACGATGTCCCTGTACCGCTACGTCGAGTCCCGCGCCGACCTGCTCCTGCTGGCGGTCGACGCCGCGCTGGGCTCCCCGCCCCCTCCGGCGGGCGCCACCTGGCGCGAGCGCACCGCCGAACTTGCCCGGGGGCTGCGCCGGGTCTACCGCGCCCACCCCTGGGCCGCCGAGGTCCCCGTCACCGCCGAGCCCCTGGCGCCCTCGTTCGTCCGGTGGACGGAGGAGGGGCTGGCCGCGCTGGAGGAGACCGGCCTGGACGTGTCCGACCGCGCGCAGATCCTCATCCTGCTGTGGACCTACGCCCGGGCGGAGGGGGAGCTGGCCGGCGACCAGGCCAGGGTCCGCGCGAGCGAGGAGATGGACGCCGCCACGGCCCACCGGGCCTTCGGCCACCGGTTGCGCACCCTCGTCCCCGAGGACGCCTTCCCGCGTGTGCGCGAACTGCTGGCCGCCGACCTGCTGTCCCCGGAGCGGGCCGCGCGGGCGGACGACCCGGCGCAGGACGAGGCGGAGTTCGACCTGGCCGTCGGGCTCATCCTCGACGGTGTGGCGGCCCGCGCCGCCCGCCGCGGGGACTGAGCCCGCAGCGGAGGGACGGGGACGAAGGGTCCGGGTTCAGGGGGTCAGCAGCACCTTGCCCAGGACCCGGCGCTCCTCCAGGGCCCGGTGGGCCTCGTCGGCCCTCTCCAGGGGCAGGGCCAGGCCGATGTGCGGGACCAGCTCCCCGGCCCGGGCCAGTTCCAGGGCCCGGGTCAGGTCGTCCGTGCCGCCCTCGACCTCGGACTTGATGTCGAACAGCCCGAAGACCCGGACCTTGTGCTCGCGGGCCCGGGCGGGCTCGATCTCCGCGAACCGGCCCCCGGCCGACCCGTAGTTGATGTACGTCCCGCCCTCGGCGACCGTGGTGAAGGCGGCCTCGCCCAGGGACGACCCGGCCCCGTCCAGGGCCGCGTCCACCCCGCCCCCGCTCAGCTCCAGCACCCGGTCGGCCCAGCCGGTCAGGGAGTAGTCGACCGCCTCGTGCGCGCCCAGTCGGCGCGCCAGGTCGAGCTTGGCCCCGCCCCGGGCGGCGGCGATCACCCGCGCCCCGGCCCGGCGGGCCAGCTGTACCGAGAGGCTGCCGGCGCCCCCGGCCGCCGCGGTCACCAGCACCGTCTGCCCGGCCCGGTACCCGGCGGTCCGGGCCAGCGCCAGCGCGGTGGGGCCGTCGTGCAGCAGGGCCAGCGCGTCGCGCGGGTCGACCCCCTCGGGGACCCGGACCAGGCCGTCGGCGGGGACCACGGCCCGTTCGGCGTACCCGCCGACGGGGAGCCTGCCGCCCTCTCTGTTCTCCTCCCCGGTGTCGGCCACCACGCGGACCCCGACCCAGGCGGGGTCCACGTCCGGCCCGACCCGGGTCACCGTCCCGGCGACCCCGGTCCCGGGGGTGTACGGGGGGACGACGGGGAAGTGGTCGCGTCCCCAGCCCGAGCGGACCAGGACCTCCAGGTACATCACGTTGGCGGCCCCGACCGCGATCTCCGCGGTGCCGGGCCCGACCTCGGGCTCGGGGACCTCCCGGGCCACCAGTACCTCGGGCCCGCCGAACCGTTCGACTCGTACCGCACGCATGGGACTTCCCTCCGGTGTCCGTCCGCCGCGCTCCGTGCGCGACACCGTCCACCCTCCAACCTCAACAAATATTGAGGTCAAGGCCCGCGCAGCGGGAGCGCGGGCACGGGAATACACCGGCGGGCCCCGGGGGAGGGGCCGGAGCGGCTCAGACGGACACGTGCGACAGGGCGCTCGGATGGCGGCGCAGGAAGCCCTCGATCGACCGGGCCGGGTGCCCGGTCAGCTCCGGCACCGCCGACGACACCGTGTCCAGCTCCCCGGCGGCGATCGCCTCGTAGGAGGACACCCACCCCTCCAGCTCCCAGTCGGGCGCGCCGGTGGCCTTGCGGGACAGCAGCGCCTCCTCCCGGGTCTCGGGCACGTACCGGATGGTCCGGCCGGTCAGCGTGCTCAACCGCTCCACGGTGGCCCCCAGCGACAGGGCCTCCGGGCCGGTCAGGTCGTAGGCCGCGTTCTCGGCGGCCGCCGCGACCGCCGGGTCGGTCAGCACCGCCGCGGCGGCGTCCGCGATGTCGTCGCGGGCCACCCAGGCCACCCGCCCGTCCCCGGCCGGGCCGCGCACCACACCGTCATCGTCCACCCAGTGC
Source organism: Nocardiopsis sp. MT53 (assembly GCF_019598965.1). NCBI lineage: Bacteria > Bacillati > Actinomycetota > Actinomycetes > Streptosporangiales > Nocardiopsidaceae > Nocardiopsis > Nocardiopsis sp. MT53. The sequence goes on from NZ_CP080599.1 coordinate 4,273,008, forward strand.
GGCAGCAGGTCCAGGTACAGCGAGGGTCTCAGGAAGGTGTACGCCACCCCCGTCGACCGGATGTGCGCCTCGGTGAAGAAGTGCGTCCGCGCGAACGTGAACGTCGAGGCGGGCCCGGCCCGCAGGAACGACAGGTAGACGATGCGCGAGACCCCCGCCGCGACCGCCGCGTCCACCGCGCTCAGGTGCACGTCGATCCGGTCCTGCGACTCCGTCGCCGAGACCAGGAACAGCGTGTCCACCCCCCGGCAGGCCCGCTCGAACCCGGCGGTGTCCTCATAGGCCGCCATCGCCGCGCTGCTGCCGGGGTACTCGGGTGCGCGGTTGATGTCGCGTACGATGAGCCGCTGCGCCCGCCCCAGCCGCGCGATGCGGGCGGCCACCCGCCCGCCCACCGCCCCGGTCGCCCCGGTCACCCCTATGGTGTGGTTTGTCATGTGATCGTCGCCCATGACACCCCATCCTGAACGACGAGGGCGCGCCGGGCACTCACCGGCGCGCCCGTTTTTGCGCGCCCGGATCAGGGAGTGGCGTGCTCTTGGTCCTCGGCCCCGGGCGGCCGCCCCTGGGCCTGCACGGCCTTCCCCGCGGCGCGCCGGTAGGAGAGCCTGCGCAGCAGCACCTCGGCCGGTCCCCGCCTGCCCGCCCGCTCCATCAGGTAGGCGGCCACCACCGTGGCCAGCCACACCCCGACGGCGTACAGGAACATCGTCCACGAGGTCAGGTACGCGCCCAGGCCCAGGCCCCAGGCGGCCAGCACCGGCGCGCACAGCACCGACTGGGCCAGGTAGGAGGACAGGGACCGCTTGCCGGTGGCCGTGATCGCGGTCGGCACGACGCCGTGGTCGCGCCCGCGGCGCCGGAGGGAGTGTGCGATCAGGGTGATGAGCGCGACGTAGCCCAGGCCGCCGAACAGGCCGGAGAACATGTGCGGCACCGCGAGCATAGAGCCCTGCGCCTCGTTCACCTCCCACAGGCCCACCTGCGCGAGCGCGTCGGGCAGAGCGCCCAGCCAGGCGATCGGGATGCCCAGCGCGGCGGTCCACCGCAGCAGGGCCAGGTGGCGCTCCGGCTCCTCCAGGACCCGGCGGCGCGCCGCCCAGAACGCCAGCAGGATCATGGTCGGCACCACCAGGCCCAGCAGGCCCTGCGCGACGCTGATCAGCGGCCACACGGTGAGGCGGCCCAGGGCGGCGGCGAGGATCGAGGCCTCCCCGGCGCTGTCGGCCATCCCGTCCATCCCGCCGGACGCGGCGGCCCCGCCCTCAGGGGCGAAGACGATGCCCACGACGCTGAACGCGGTCAGCAGGCCGAGCAGGCCGATGAACACGCCGGCCCACACCAGCAGGGTGGCGTCCTTGCGGCGCAGGAACAGCCAGGCCAGGACCAGCCCGGCCAGGCCGTAGGCGCCCAGCACGTCGCCGAACCACAGCAGCAGCGCGTGGAAGAAGCCGAACACCAGGAGCCACAGGTTGCGCCGCCGCAGCAGGGCGTTCACGTCGGCGGGGGAGGATCCGGCGGCCTCCTGGCGCATCGCCAGCTGCACCATGCCGTAGCCGAACAGGAAGGCGAACATCGGGTAGCTGCGGCCGTCCACCACCACGATGGTGAAGAACTGTGCGACCGCGTCGAGCGCGCCCTGGGGCTCGGGGTGCGCGTTCAGGCCGCCCATGGGGACCGCCCACAGGTACCAGACGGTGTTGGCCAAGGCGATGAACAGAAGCATGAAGCCGCGGGCCAGGTCGGGGGCGAGCGCTCGCTCGCCCGCTCCGACCGGACCTCTCGCGGCGGTGTGCCGAGACATTGGGGACGCCCCTCCGGTCGCGATATATCTCCTATCGATTCAACCGGAGGGGACAGTCGGGCACAATGTACTTTCGATGTGCGAACGGCCCTGAAATCCCCCTTAGGGGGAGATCCGTACCCGCGCTCAGTGCGTGCGCCGGGTGGCCGCCGCCACCAGCGCGCGCAGCGGCTCCCGCGCGGAGGCGTCCAGCTCCGGGCTCTCCAGCGCGGCCAGCGCCTCCCCGGCGTAGCGCTCGACGAGCTCCTCGCACGCGGCCAGCGCCCCGGACGACTCGATCAGCCCGCACATCCACTCCACGGACTCCACCGACAGCCCCGGCGCGCCCAGCAGGGCAGAGAACCGCGCGCCGTCGGCCTCCCCGGCGCGGGCCAGGGTCTCGGCGACCACCAGGGTCCGCTTGCCCTCGCGCAGGTCGTCCCCGGCCGGCTTGCCGGTGGTCGTGGGGTCGCCGAACACGCCCAGCACGTCGTCGCGCAGCTGGAAGGCCACCCCCAGCGGCAGGCCGTAGGCGGTGTACACGGCCTCCAGCTCCGGCAGCCGCCCGGCCAGCGCTGCGCCCAGGTGCAGCGGGCGCTCGATCGTGTACTTGGCGGACTTGTAGCGCATGACCCGCAGTGCCGCCTCGCGGGTGCCGGTGCCGCGCACCTGCTCCAGAGTGTCCAGGTACTGCCCGGCCATCACCTCGGTGCGCATCGCGTCGAAGGGGCGCCGGCCCAGCGCCAGGGTGTCCTGGCCGAACCCGCTGGCCTGGTACATCTCGTCGGACCAGGCCAGGCACAGGTCGCCGATCAGGATGGCGGCCCCCCGCCCGAAGCCCTCGCTGTCGCCGCTCCAGCCGTGGTCGGCGTGCAGTTTCGCCAGCCGCTTGTGGGTGGCGGGCAGGCCGCGCCGGGTGTCGCTGTTGTCGATGACGTCGTCGTGGACGAGCGCGCACGCCTGGAGGAACTCCAGGGCCGCCGCGGCCCGCACGATCCGCCCGTCCCCGGCCGCGCCCCCGGCGCCGCGCCAGCCCCAGTAGCAGAAGGTGGGCCGCAGGCGCTTGCCCCCGGCGAGCATGGCCTCCAGCGCGTCCATGGCCGGGCCCAGCTCCTCCCCGATCTCCAGCAGGGCGGCGCGGTGGTCGGCGCAGAACGCGGCGAGCTCCCGGTCCGCGTCGGCGCGGATCACGGAGGCGGGAGAGACGGATGGGGAAGTGGAAGCGGCCATGAACAGCACATTAGCGGCTCACCCCGGCGTTCCCGCCCCGGTCCCGCACATCCGCCCCCTTCCACAGGGCCACCAGGACGAACGACACCGTCACCAGCAGCGCCCAGGCGCCCAGTTTGGCCGGGTGGACCAGCGCCCACACCTGTGCCTGGTGGGGGTAGCGCCAGGCGTCGAACAGCGTCGCGATGTTCTCCGCCACCCACAGGAACACGCCGATCAGCAGGAACGACAGCGCCAGCGGCATGCGCAGCCGCTGCGGCCCCACGGTGAAGTGCACCCGGGTCCCCCAGGTCGCCGCGACCAGCAGCACCGCCAGCGGGACCCGCAGGTCCGGCAGCCAGTGGTGCGTCAGGAAGTTCGCGTAGACCGCCACGGCCACCGCCGTCACGGCCCAGGGCCGGTAGTTCTCCAGCCCCAGGTCCAGCAGCCGCCAGGCGCGCACGATGTAGGAGCCCACCGCCGCGTACATGAAGCCGCTGTACAGCGGCACCCCCCACACCACGGTCCACGCCTGCTCGGGGTAGGACCACGACCCCATGTGCACCTTGAACAGCTCGAACGCCAGCCCCACCACGTGGAAGCCCGCGATCGCGGCGATCTCCCGACCGCTCTCCAGCCGCAGCGCCCAGAACAGCGCGGTCAGTCCCACCGCGTAGACCAGCAGCGCGTCGTAGCGGGGCACGGGCAGCGGCACGACCGCCGACAGCGCGAACCCCGCGAACATGCACACCGCGAACGCGCAGGCGCGGGCCTGGAGCACACCGAAGCGGACGAGCTGGACCAGGGGGAGGGGGAGGGAGGAGAAGGTCACACGGGGTGGATGCCGCGCGGGCCCCGTCCGGTTCGCCCCGCCCGCGCGTGCGGCGTCCGGCCGGGTCCCGACCGGGCCCCGACCCGCGGGACTCGTCCTCTGTTCCCGGGAGGGCGCTTGCGTAAGGTGGTAGGCATGCTGGCAGCACCGACGCGCCCCGTGGCGCCCCGAACCCCCGCTCCCCGAGCGCGGCACCTCCGTGACCTGCTCCACACGGGCGAGCCGCTGTTCTCCTTCGAGTTCTTCCCGCCCCGGACGCCGGAGGCCCAGGAGAAGCTCTGGCTGGCCATCCGCCAGCTGGAGGCCCTGGGGCCCGACTTCGTCTCGGTCACCTACGGCGCGGGCGGCAGCACCCGCGGGATGACCGTGGAGACCACCGAGCGCATCTCCGCCGACACCACGCTGCTCCCGGTCGCCCACATGACCCTGGTCGACCACTCCGTCGCCGAGCTGCGCCACCTCATCGGCCGCCTGGCCGACGCCGGCGTGTCCAACATGCTCGCGGTGCGCGGCGACCCGCCCGGCGACCCCTCCGGCCCCTGGAACAGCCACCCCGAGGGCCTGACCTACTCCGAGGAGCTGGTCCGGCTCATCAAGGAGAGCGGCGACTTCTGCGTGGGCGTGGCCGCGTTCCCGTACAAGCACCCCCGCTCGGCCGACGTGGAGACCGACACCGACCACTTCGTGCGCAAGTGCGAGGCGGGCGCCGACTACGCCATCACGCAGATGTTCTTCGACCCCGAGGACTACCTGCGCCTGCGCGACCGGGTGGCGGCCCGCGGCTGCGACATCCCGATCATCCCCGAGGTCTTCCCGGTGGTGCGCACCTCGTTCATCCCGCGCTCGGAGAAGCTCTCGGGCGCGCCCTTCCCGGCCGACCTGGCCGAGAAGTTCGCCTCCTACGGCGACGACGCCGCGGCGGTGCGGGCGTTCGGGATCGAGTACGCCAAGAAGATGTGCGAGCGGCTGCTGGACGAGGGCGCGCCCGGCATCCACTTCATCACCTCGAACCAGTCCACCGCCACCAGGGAGATCTACCGGGAGGTGTCGGGGCGCCTGAGCCGGTGAGCGGCAGCGGCGCCGCCATGATCGAGAAGGGGCGGTCGGGGCTGCCGGGGAAGGAGAAGTCCTCCAGCACCTCGACGAACCCGCAGGAGCGGTACAGGTGGCGCGCCGCCGTGGGCCCGGTCCGGGTGGACAGCACCGCGGTGCGTTCGGGCCGTCCTTCGCACAGGGCGTGCAGGACGGCCCGGCCGATGCCGCGGTTCTGCGCCTCGGGGCGGACGTGCACCTCGGCGATCTCGAAGGGGTCGGACAGCCAGCGGCGCACCCCGGCCCGGCCGTCCGCGGCGCGCATCCCGGCGGCGACGGTGTCGTGCCACCACTGGCCGCGCACGCCGTGGAAGGCGTAGGCGAAGCCGACCGGGCGGTCCTCCAGCAGCGCGACGATCGAACGGAACCCCGGGTAACGGGCGTGGGCGTTCATGACGGAGGCCCGTCCCGGCAGCTGCTCGGGCGGGGGCTCCATGGCCGCCTCGTACACCTGGAGGAGGGCGGGAACGGCGTGCGCGAAGGCGGCGGGGGCCAGCTCGCGCAGCTCGACATCGGCTACCACGGCTTCACCCTAGTCTCCGGAGGGCCCCCGGCGCCGGTGTTCGGCGCGGCCGGTACCGGCACCGGGCGCGGCCGCCCGGGGTCCTTGACGGGCCGCCGGGGTTGGGGTTGACTACAGTCGTGTCGAACGAGAGTTCGATCAAGGCCGCCGGGGAGACCCGGTGGCGGCGGCGCGGCCGGATCGGGGAGGGGAAGCCCCGTGTCCGGCCGCGCCGTTCGCCGTTGCCGGGGCGGGACCCCGGGAACGACGAGGACCGGCCCGCCCCCGGTGCCGGGGGCGGGCCGGTCCTGCGACGAGCCGGTGCGATCCGTGTCGGAGCGGTCAGAAGGAGTCGACGGCGCGACGGGCCTCCGGGTCGAGGATGCCCCAGTTGATGAGCTCCTCGGTCAGGTCGCCGGGCGACTTGTCGTAGATGACGGCGAGCGAGCGCAGGTCCTCGTGGCGGATGGACAGCACGCGGCCGTTGTAGTCGCCGCGCTGGCTCTGGATGGTGGCCACGTAGCGGGACAGCGGGCCGGCCTTCTCCTGCGGCAGCTGCTGCATGCGCTCCAGGTCGATGACCAGCTTGGGCGTCGGGCCCAGGGGGGCGGGGGCGGCGCCGCCGGGCAGCAGCTCCGACATCGGCACCCCGTAGAAGTCGGCCAGCTCGGCCAGCTTCTGCACGGTGACGGCGCGGTCGCCGCGCTCGTAGGAGCCCACCACGACGGCCTTCCAGCGTCCGTGGGACTTCTCCTCCACCCCGTGAAGGGACAGGCCCTGCTGGGTGCGGATGGCACGCAGTCGCGCGCCGAGGGACTTGGCGTATTCGGATGGCATCTTCTTGTCGCTCCCGGCCGTGACAGTGGCTGGCGTGGTGGGGGAGGCGCCCGCGGGGCCCGGCGGCGGTACCGCCGGAGGTCACGGGGTGCAACCCCACCCGGTAATGGTTACAGACAGTGACGGTAGGGGGGTCTGCCCCCCAGGTCAAGCTGTTGGTGTGAAACGCGACTAATCGGTGGCCAAACCGTGCGTAAGTGAGACTCCTCTCATGTCAGGACCGATCGTGATGAGTGGTGCATCACGGCGATGCGAAAAGCCCGTTCTTTCAGGGGGTTTCGCATTTGTCGGCCATGTGAGGTGTGTACGTAGCGTAGTCGTCGCATCGCTCGCCGGGCTCGTCATCCCGTTTGTCTGTGTGACGAGAGTCACATTGGCTCGCGTTGTCTCCGGACCCGCCCCCGGTCACCGCGGGCTCCGCTGATAGCGTTGGCCCGATCGACATCCTTTAACGACCTGTTCAGCGAGGCAGGGAAGGGGGTCACTACTTTGCGTGCGCAAAAACCCACGGCAAGTGACACAGGTGGCGGTGCGGCGCCACCGGAGGTGCCCGAGGGCACCCGGGCCGTCCTCGACGGCAGCGAGATCAACCGCGCACTGACCCGCATCGCCCACGAGGTGCTGGAGCGCACCAAGGGCGGGCACGGCGTCACCCTCCTCGGAATCCCCTCGCGCGGCGTGCCCCTGGCCGCCCGCCTGGCCGAGCGCATCGAACGCGTCGAGAACCTGGCCGTCCCCCACGGCTCCCTCGACATCACCATGTACCGCGACGACCTGCGCACCGCCCCGCCCCGGGCGCTGGGCCGCACCGAGATCCCCGCCGGCGGCCTGGACGACCGCGTGGTCGTCCTCGTCGACGACGTCCTCTTCTCCGGCCGCACCGTCCGCGCCGCCCTGGACGCGCTCAACGACCTGGGCCGCCCCCGCGCCGTCCAGCTCGCCGTCCTCGTCGACCGCGGCCACCGCGAGCTGCCGATCCGCGCCGACTACGTGGGCAAGAACCTGCCCACCTCGCTGCGCGAGAGCGTCACCGTCCGGCTCGCCGAGACCGACGGCCACGACGCGGTCCTCCTCGGGCCGTCCCGTCCCAAGAGAACCACCGGCACCGAGGGGAAGGACTCCTGATGCGCCACCTGCTCTCCACCGGGGACCTCACCCGCGACGAGGCCGTCCTCATCCTGGACACCGCCGCCGAGCTGGCCCAGGTCGGCGACCGCTCCGTCAAGAAGCTCCCCACCCTGCGCGGCCGCACCGTGGTCAACCTCTTCTACGAGGACTCCACCCGCACCCGCACCTCCTTCGAGATCGCGGCCAAGCGCCTGTCCGCCGACGTCGTCAACTTCTCCGCCAAGGGCTCCAGCGTCTCCAAGGGCGAGAGCCTCAAGGACACCGCCCTCACCCTCCAGGCCATGGGCGCCGACGGCGTCGTCATCCGCCACAGCGCCTCCGGCGCCGCCCACCGCCTGGCGAACTGGGTGGACGGGTCGGTCCTCAACGCGGGCGACGGCACCCACGAGCACCCCACCCAGGCACTGCTCGACGCCTACACCATGCGCGCCCGCCTGGGCCGCCTGGAGGGGCTGCGCGTCGCCGTCGTCGGCGACATCCTGCACAGCCGGGTGGCCCGCTCCAACGTCCTGCTGCTCACCACCCTGGGCGCCCACGTCACGCTGGTCGCCCCGCCCACGCTGCTGCCGGTCTCGGTGCACACCTGGCCCTGCGAGGTCTCCTACGACCTCGACGACGTCCTGCCCAAGTCCGACGTCGTCATGATGCTGCGGGTGCAGGCCGAGCGCATGCAGGCCTCCTTCTTCCCCTCCGTGCGCGAGTACAGCCGCGGCTACGGCATGGACGGCGCCCGCCTGGCCCGCATGCCCGAGGACTCCATCGTCATGCACCCCGGCCCGATGGTCCGCGGCATGGAGATCTCCGCCGAGGTCGCCGACTCCCCGCGCTGCACCGTGGTCGAGCAGGTCGCCAACGGCGTGAGCCTGCGCATGGCCGTGCTCTACCTGCTGCTCGGCGGCTCCTGAACCACCCGGCGCGCCCGCTCCGGCGCGCCCGGCGCGGCCTCCGGCGGACCACCGCCGCCCGCGCCCGCGCACTTCTCCACGAACGACCACTGAGGAACGAAACCGCGATGCCCGACACCCACGGACCGCACCTGATCCGCGGTGCCCGCCCGCTCGGCGGCGACCCCGTCGACATCCTGCTCGCCGACGGCCGGATCGCCGAGACCGGAACCGACCTGACCGCCCCCGAGGGCGCCGAGGTCGTGGACGGCACCGGGCTGATCGCCCTGCCCGGCCTGGTGGACCTGCACACCCACCTGCGCGAGCCCGGGCGCGAGGACGCCGAGACCGTCGAGACCGGCTCCCGCTCCGCCGCCATGGGCGGCTACACCGCCGTGCACGCCATGGCCAACACCGACCCCGTCGCCGACACCGCCGGAGTCGTCGAGCAGGTCTGGCGGCTGGGCCGCGAGGCCGGATACTGCGACGTGCGCCCCGTCGGCGCCGTCACCGTCGGCCTGGCCGGGGAGCGCCTCTCCGAGATCGGCGCCATGGCCAGGTCCGCCGCCGCCGTCCGGGTCTTCTCCGACGACGGCATCTGCGTCTCCGACGCCCTGCTCATGCGCCGGGCCCTGGAGTACGTCAAGGCCTTCGACGGCGTCGTCGCCCAGCACGCCCAGGAGCCCCGCCTGACCGAGGGCGCCCAGATGAACGAGGGCCGCGTCTCCGACCGCCTCGGCCTGCCGGGCTGGCCGGCCGTCGCGGAGGAGGCGATCATCGCCCGGGACTGCCTGCTCGCCCAGCACGTCGGCTCGCGCCTGCACGTGTGCCACGTCTCCACCAAGGGCTCGGTCGACATCATCCGCTGGGCCAAGGCCCGCGGCTGCGACGTCACCGCCGAGGTCACACCGCACCACCTGCTGCTCACCGACGAGCTGGTGGAGAACTACGACCCGGTCTACAAGGTCAACCCGCCGCTGCGCACCGCCGAGGACGTGCAGGCGCTGCGCGAGGGCCTGGCCGACGGGACGATCGACATCGTCGCCACCGACCACGCCCCCCACCCCAGGGAGGCCAAGGAGACCGAGTGGTCCACGGCCGCCATGGGTATGGTCGGCCTCGAGACCGCGCTGGCGGTCGTGCAGCGGACGATGGTCGACACCGGTCTGCTGACCTGGGCCGACGTCGCCGACCGCATGTCCGCGGCGCCCGCCCGCATCGGCCGGGTCGCCGACCACGGCCGCGGCCTGGCGCCCGGCGAGCCCGCCAACGTGGTCCTCTACGACCCCGCCGCGCCCTACGAGGCGGACGGCACGGCCATGGTCACCAAGAGCAGCAACACGCCCTTCCGGGGCATGACCCTGCCCGGCCGGGTGCGCGCCACGTTCCTGCGCGGCGTCCCCACGGTCCTCGCGGGGGAGATCCAGTGAACAACGCAGTGAGCAGCGCCCGGGCCGTACCCGGCGCGGCAGAGGGGGGAAACGTGTCAGAGGCAACCGGCGGACCGGCGATCCTGGTCCTGGAGGACGGCAGGGTCTTCCACGGCCGATCCTTCGGCGCGACCGGGGAGACCTTCGGGGAGATCGTCTTCAACACCGGGATGACCGGCTACCAGGAGACCCTCACCGACCCCTCCTACCACCGCCAGATCGTCGCGATGACCGCGCCGCACATCGGCAACACCGGCGTCAACGACGACGACCCCGAGTCCGGCCGCATCTGGGTCGCCGGGTACGTCGTCCGCGAACCCGCCCGCATCCCCTCCAACTGGCGCGCCCAGCGCACCCTGGACGAGGAGCTGCGCCGCCAGGGCGTCGTCGGCATCGCCATGACCGGCACCCGCGCCCTCACCCGCCACCTGCGCGACAAGGGCGCCATGCGCGCCGCCGTCAGCAGCGTCGAGACCGACCCCCGGGCCCTGCTGGCCCGTGTCCTGGAGCAGCCCCGCATGGCCGGGGCCGACCTGGCCGGCGAGGTCAGCACCGACGCGCCCTACGAGGTCCTGCCGCCCGAGGGCGTCGAGACCCGCTTCCACGTCGCCGCCGTCGACCTGGGCATCAAGGCCATGACCCCGCAGCGCCTCGCCGAGCGCGGCTGCAAGGTGACCGTGCTGCCCGCCACCGCCACCGCCGAGGACCTCCTCGCCCTGGACCCGGACGGCGTGTTCTTCAGCAACGGCCCCGGCGACCCCGCCACCGCGGACGGCCCCGTCGCCGCCATGCGCGGGGTCCTCGACGCGGGCAGGCCCCTGTTCGGGATCTGCTTCGGCAACCAGATCCTCGGCCGCGCCCTGGGCCTGGGCACCTACAAGCTGCCCTTCGGCCACCGCGGGGTGAACCAGCCGGTCATCGACACCGCCACCGGCAAGGTCTCCATCACCAGCCAGAACCACGGGTTCGCCGTGGACGCGCCGCTCGAGGGCACCTTCGAGACCCCCTACGGGCGCGCGCAGGTCAGCCACATCGGCCTCAACGACCAGGTGGTCGAGGGCCTGCGGCTGCTGGACCGCCCCGTGTTCAGCGTCCAGTTCCACCCGGAGGCCGCCGCAGGCCCCCACGACGCCGCCGGGCTCTTCGACGAGTTCGTCGACCTGATGTCCGCCGCCCAGCCCACCGCGGCTGCCGAGAAGTAAGGAAGACAAGAGCATGCCGCGCCGTAGTGACCTCTCCTCCGTCCTCGTGATCGGATCCGGTCCCATCGTCATCGGGCAGGCGGCCGAGTTCGACTACTCGGGCACCCAGGCCTGCCGGATCCTGCGGGCCGAGGGCCTGCGGGTCATCCTGGTCAACTCCAACCCGGCCACGATCATGACCGACCCGGAGATCGCCGACGCCACCTACGTCGAGCCGATCACCACCGAGATGATCGAGAAGATCATCGCCAAGGAGCGCCCCGACGCCCTGCTGCCCACCCTGGGCGGGCAGACCGCGCTCAACGCCGCCGTCGCCCTGCACGAGGCCGGGATCCTCGACAAGTACGGCGTCGAGCTCATCGGCGCCAACATCGCCGCCATCCAGTCCGGCGAGGACCGCGAGAGCTTCAAGCGCATCGTCGAGCGCATCGGCGGCGAGTCCGCCCGCTCCAGCATCTGCCACACCCTCGACGAGTGCCTGGCCGCCGCGGACGAACTGGGCTACCCGGTCGTCGTGCGCCCGTCCTTCACCATGGGCGGCGCCGGCTCGGGCTTCGCCCACGACGAGGCCGAGCTGCGCCGCATCGCGGGCCAGGGCCTGGCGCTCTCCCCGACCACCGAGGTGCTCCTGGAGGAGTCCATCCTCGGCTGGAAGGAGTACGAGCTGGAGCTGATGCGCGACACCAACGACAACGTCGTGGTCGTCTGCTCCATCGAGAACCTCGACCCCATGGGCGTGCACACCGGCGACTCCATCACCGTCGCCCCCGCCATGACCCTCACCGACCGCGAGTACCAGAAGCTCCGCGACATCGGCATCGCGGTCATCCGCGAGGTCGGCGTGGACACCGGCGGCTGCAACATCCAGTTCGCCGTGCACCCCACCACCGGCCGGGTCATCGTCATCGAGATGAACCCCCGGGTCTCGCGCTCCTCGGCGCTGGCCTCCAAGGCCACCGGCTTCCCGATCGCCAAGATCGCCGCCAAGCTCGCCGTCGGCTACACCCTCGACGAGATCCCCAACGACATCACCAGGAAGACCCCGGCCAGCTTCGAGCCCACGCTCGACTACGTGGTCGTCAAGGCCCCCCGGTTCGCGTTCGAGAAGTTCCCCGGCGCGGACCCCGGGCTCACCACCACCATGAAGTCGGTGGGCGAGGCCATGGCCATCGGCCGCTCCTTCCCCGAGGCCCTCCAGAAGGCCATGCGCTCCCTGGAGAAGCCCGGCGTCGGCTTCACCTGGGCGGGCACGCCCGGCGACAAGGACGAACTGGTCCGCGCCGCCGCCACTCCGACCGAGTTCCGGCTGCGCCAGGTCCAGCAGGCCTTCCGCGCCGGGGCCACCGTCGAGGAGCTGTACGAGTCCACGCGCATCGACCCCTGGTTCCTGGACCAGATGCTGCGCCTGGAGGAGACCGCCCGCGCCCTGGCCGCCGCGCCCAAGCTCGACGCCGGCGTCCTGCGCGCCGCCAAGGAGATCGGCTTCTCCGACGTCCAGATCGGCGAGATCACCGGCAAGAGCGAGGACGTGGTCCGCGAGCTGCGCAACGCCCTGGGCATCCACCCCGTCTACCTGACCGTGGACACCTGCGCCGCCGAGTTCGAGGCCACCACGCCGTACCTGTACTCCAGCTACGACGAGGAGACCGAGGTCCCCGTCGGCGACAAGCCCAAGATCATCATCCTGGGCTCGGGACCCAACCGCATCGGCCAGGGCGTGGAGTTCGACTACTCCTGCGTCCACGCCTCCTTCGCGCTGTCCGACGCCGGGTACGAGACCGTGATGGTCAACTGCAACCCCGAGACCGTCTCCACCGACTACGACACCAGCGACCGGCTCTACTTCGAGCCGCTCACCCTGGAGGACGTGCTGGAGGTCGTCCGGGCCGAGCAGCTCGCCGGGCCCGTCGTCGGCGTCATCGTGCAGCTGGGCGGCCAGACCCCGCTGGGCCTGGCCCGCCGCCTCAAGGACGCCGGGGTGCCCATCATCGGTACCAGCCCCGAGGCCATCGACCTGGCCGAGGACCGCGGCGAGTTCGGCAAGGTCCTGAGCGAGGCGGGGCTGCCCGCGCCCAAGTACGGCACCGCCTACTCCTTCGCCGAGGCCAAGGCCGTCGCCGACGAGATCGGCTACCCGGTCATGGTCCGCCCCTCCTACGTGCTGGGCGGCCGCGGCATGGAGATCGTCTACAACGAGACGATGCTCGCCGACTACATCGAGCGCAACGCCCAGGTCAGCCCCGAGCACCCGGTGCTGGTCGACCGCTTCCTCGACGACGCCATCGAGATCGACGTCGACGCCCTCTACGACGGCACCGACCTGTACCTCGGCGGCGTCATGGAGCACATCGAGGAGGCCGGCATCCACTCCGGCGACTCCGCCTGCTCCCTGCCCTCCATCACCCTGGGCAAGGAGGACATCGAGCGGATCCGCTACTCCACCGAGGCCATCGCCCGCGGCACCGGGGTGCGCGGCCTGATCAACGTCCAGTACGCGCTCGCCTCCGGCGTGCTCAACGTCCTGGAGGCCAACCCGCGCGCCTCGCGCACCGTGCCGTTCGTCTCCAAGGCCACCGCCGTGCCGCTGGCCAAGGCCGCCGCCCGCGTCATGGCCGGCGCCACCATCGCCGAGCTGCGCGCCGAGGGCATGCTGCCCGCCACCGGCGACGGCGGCGACCTGCCCGTGGACGCCCCGGTGTCGGTCAAGGAGGCGGTGCTGCCCTTCAACCGCTTCATCGACAAGCAGGGCGAGGGCGTCGACACGATCCTGGGTCCGGAGATGCGCTCCACCGGCGAGGTCATGGGTCTGGACGTGGAGTTCGGCGCGGCCTACGCCAAGTCGCAGCTGGCCGTCACCGGGGACCTGCCCGTCAGCGGCCGGGTGTTCGTGTCGGTGGCCAACCGCGACAAGCGCTCGATGATCTTCCCGGTCAAGCGCCTGGCCGACCTGGGCTTCGAGATCCTCGCCACCGAGGGCACCGCCGTGGTCCTGCGCCGCAACGGCGTCCGCGCCACCGTGGTGCGCAAGCACAGCGAGGGCCCCGGGCCCGAGGGCGAGAAGACCATCGTCCAGCTCATCCACGACGGGGGGGTCGACCTCATCGTCAACACCCCGTTCGGCGGGGCGGGCCAGGCCGGACCGCGCCTGGACGGGTACGAGATCCGCACCGCGGCCGTGGTGCGCGCCGTCCCCAGCGTCACCACGGTGCAGGGGCTGGCCGCGGCGGTCCAGGCGATCGAGGCCCGGGTGCGCGGCGACGTCGGGGTGCGCTCCCTCCAGGAGCACGCCCGGGCGCTCACCGCGGGCCGGTAGCGGTCCTTCGCCCGGCCCCGGAGCACCGGCGGCCGCCGCACCGGTACGGCCCTAGGCTGTAGGGAACCGGACGGCACGGGCGCCGCGGTGGGCACACCGCGGCGCCCCCAGGCACCAGGCGCGAGAGAGGCCACACCCAGACGATGAGCGACTACGGACCGGTGCAGGTCAGGTGCCCCGTGCTGAACGTGCGCAGGGTGGACGCCTACTACGCCATCACCGTCGTCGCCCCCGGGATCGCCGAGCGGTTCCGCTCGGGCCAGTTCGTGTCGGTGGCGGTGGGCGGCGACCACTCCAGCACGCTGCTGCGGCGCCCCTTCGCCATCCACGACGTCAAACCCGACTACGGCGGCACCGTCGAGTTCCTGTTCGCGGTGCGCGGCACCGGCACGGCCTGGCTGGCCGAGCGGCGCTCCCGCGACCTGCTGGACGTCGTCGGGCCGCTGGGGCGGCCCTTCCCGCTGCCCCGTGACCCGGTCAACTGCGTCCTGGTCGGCGGCGGCTCGGGCAGCGCCCCGCTGTTCCCGCTGGCGCAGTCGCTGCGCCGCCGGGGCTGCCGGGTGGACTTCGTGCTGGGCGGGGCCTCCGCCGACCGGGTGTTCAGCGCCATCACGGCCCGCCGGATCGCCGAGACCGCCGTCTTCACCACCGACGACGGCTCCTTCGGGACCCGCGGCCGGGTCACCGACGTCCTGGGCCGGGTCATCGAGGAGTGCCGCTCCGACGTGGTCTACGCCTGCGGCCCCATGCCGATGCTGCGCGCGGTCACCGCCGTCGCCGGCACCCACGGCATCCCCGTGCAGGTGTCGGTCGAGGAGACCATGGCCTGCGGCACCGGGATCTGCATGACCTGCGTGATCCCGGTGGTGGGGGAGGACGGCATCACCCGCATGGTCCGCTCCTGCGTGGACGGCCCGGTGTTCCGCGGCGAGCAGGTGCGCTTCGACGACGTGGGCACCATCCCCTTCGACGCGCTGGGCGCGCCCGGCTGGAAGGGCGCCGGGGCCTCGCGGCCCGCGGAGTCGGCCCGCGACATCGCCTGACCGTCCGGACGCGCCCGCCGACCCCACACCACCGACCGGGAAAGACACGGTGAACACAGACCTGAGAGTCCGGTTGGGCGCCCTGGAGCTGCCCAACCCGGTGGTGACCGCCGCCGGGTGCGCCGGTTCGGGCCGGGAGCTGGCCCAGTTCTTCGACATCGCCGAGATCGGCGCCGTCACCACCAAGTCCGTGATGCTGGAACCGCACGCCGGGCGCCCGGCGCCGCGCATGGCCGAGACGCCCAGCGGCATGCTCAGCACCACGGGGATGCAGGGACCCGGCGTGGACGTGTTCCTCCAGCGCGACCTGCCGTGGCTGCTGTCCCGGGGCGGGCGGGCCATCGTCTCCGTCGCCGGCTCGGGCACCGCCGAGTTCGGCGAGCTCGCCCGGCGGATCTCCGCGGAGCCCGGCGTGGACGCGATCGAGGTCAACCTGTCGTGCCCGGACCCGGCCGACCCGGACGGGCGGCGGTTCGCCGACGACGCCGCGCGCGCGGCCGCCGTGGTGAGCACCGTGCGGTCGCACGCCCGGTCGGACCTGCCGGTGCTGGCCAAGCTCGCCGCGGACGTGCCCGACGTGGTGGCCCTGGCGACCGCCTGCGTCGAGGCCCGAGCGGACGGCCTGTCGATGATCAACACCGTGCGCGGCATGGCCGTGGACCCGCGGACGCTGCGCCCCGCGGTGGCCGGGGGCATCGGCGGGCTGTCGGGCCCGGCCGTCAGGCCGCTGGCGGTGGGCTGCGTGTACCGGGTCCACGAGGCGCTGCCGGAGGTGCCGATCATCGGGATGGGCGGGGTGCGCACCGGCGCGGACGTCGTGGAGTTCATGGCGGCCGGCGCCAGCGCGGTCGCGGTGGGCACGGTCAACTTCTCCGACCCCTCGGCGTGCGTGCGGGTGCTGCGCGAGTTCACCGAGGCGCTGGAGTCCAGGGGCGTCCCCCGGGCCGCGGATCTGGTGGGCGCCGCCCACCGCCCCGGAACCGGGGTGTGAGGGGCCCGCCCGGCCCGCGCATGCCCTGACCGGCCTGAACGGCGCTGAGGTGGCGCTGTGCGACCGAACGCCTGCGTCCCGGTGCGGATGGGCCGGAACCCGGGCAAAGGCCGCCTACGGCCGCTTGGGCGGTCGTTACGGCGAAGTGACCCTCATCGGGCGCATGAAGCGCTCGGTTCTGGGAACCGCACACCATGTCGGTGTGCACAGGACGGTGAACGTGCATTCGCAATCACGTTCGTAAGAACGCGGCGAATGCGACGCATCGGCCACGGGGCCGATGGCACACGAAAGGGAGTAATCGATGACCGCGCCTTCCGCGCCCATCGCAGTCGCGATCGACGCCAAGGAGATCGAGACCGCTGCGACCTGGGCTTCGGCGGTCGCCCCCCACGTCAGCACGGTCAAGGTGGGGCTGGAGCTCTACCTGCGCTACGGCCCCGAGGTCGTCAGCGCGGTGCGCGGCGCCAGCGGGGTCGGTGTCTTCCTCGACCTCAAGCTCCACGACATCCCGGCGACGGTGGCGGGGGCGGCGCGCAGTGTCGCCGGGCTCAAGCCCGCCATCCTGACCGTGCACGCCGGGGGAGGGGCGGACATGGTCCGGGCCGCGGTGGAGGCCGCCCCGGACACCGAGATCGCCGCCGTGACGGTGCTCACCTCGATGGACGAGAAGGACCTGGAGCAGGTGGGGCTGCTCGGGCCGGCTCGCGACGCGGTGCGCCGGCTGGCGGTGCTGGCGGTGGGCGCCGGGGCCCGTGCCCTGGTCTGCTCGCCCCAGGAGGTGGCCCTCGTGCGCGCCGAAGTGGGCCCGGACATCACCCTCATCACGCCGGGCGTTCGCCCGGCGGGGGCGGACAGGGGTGACCAGTCGCGGGTGGCGACCCCGGAGGAGGCCATCGCGGCGGGGGCGGACCTTCTGGTCATCGGCCGCCCCATCACCCGGGCGCCGGACCCCGGTGCGGCGGCGGCCTCCATCGCGGAGGCCGTACGCCGTGCCGGGGGCCGCGTCTGACGCCCGGAGGAGGCCGGATTCGGTCACAGAGGGTCACTGATTCGGTATGTCCCAAATGCGGAATCCGCAGCTGAGAGTGACCCGGCTCACCCCTCTGTGACCTGCGCAGGTGGCATGCTTTATGACCCGGCCAATCGGGACCAAAGTCCCGATTTTCATCTCTTAGAGCAATTGAGTCGCTACTCTGGGTAGTTAGTTCGATGAAATAGCCGCTGAAAGGGCACTTTACGTTGCCTAACAGGGGTCAGACCTACTAACTTGCGCAGGCGTCCGCCCTCTACAAACGAGTAGAAATCCGAGGTGACCCGGCGTGGCCCTTCCTCCCCTCACACCCGAGCAGCGCAGCGCGGCTCTCGAGAAGGCCGCCAAGGCCAGAAAAGAGCGCGCTGAGGTCAAGAACAAGCTGAAGAACGGCGGCATCTCGCTGTCCAAGGTGCTCGCCGACGGGCTCAAGGACGACGTCATCGGCAAGATGAAGGTCTCGGCCCTGCTCGAGTCCCTCCCCGGCGTGGGCAAGGTCCGCGCCAAGCAGATCATGGAGCGGCTCAACATCGCCGAGTCCCGCCGCGTCCGCGGCCTGGGCACCAACCAGCGCGCGGCCCTCGAGGCCGAGTTCGGCGACCTCACCAAGTAACACCGCGTCCGCGGACCCCGGGCCGCCGCGTCCCCCACAGACGCGGCGGGCCGGACCGCACGCGGCGACCACCCCCGGGTGGACCCGCACCGGGCCGTGACCACGGTCGACCCCTCTCGGGGGGCGCACCGCGGTCACGGCCCGGTGGTATAAATGAAGCTTCCCGCGCCCGAACGCGAGGATGAACCCCGCACGCACCCGCCGCCCGCGCGGTGGGCGATCCCGGGCCCGGAGCGGCCCCGTCGCCGAGCGCCCCAGAGCGCGCCGCGGGCGGCCGCCCAAGGCCCGAAGGGAAGCCCGCGAGAGCCATGCCCAACCCAGGAGAACAACGGCTGATCGTCCTGTCCGGACCCTCGGGTGTGGGCAAGAGCACGGTCGTGGCCGAGCTGCGCCGGGCCCACCCCGACGTCTGGCTCTCCGTGTCGGCCACCACGCGCGCGCCCCGGCCGGGCGAGGTCGACGGGGTGCAGTACCACTTCGTCGACGACGCCGAGTTCGACCGCCTCATCGCCGACGGCGAGCTCCTGGAGTGGGCGAGGTTCGCGGGCAACCGCTACGGGACCCCGCGCCGCCCCGTCGAGGAGCGCCTGGCCGCCGGACTGCCGGTGCTGCTGGAGATCGAGCTCCAGGGCGCCCGCCAGATCCGCGAGACCATGCCCGAGGCCCTGCACGTCTTCCTGGCCCCGCCCTCCTGGGAGGAGCTGGTGCGCCGCCTCACCGGGCGCGGCACCGAGTCCGAGGAGGTCGTCCAGCGCCGGCTGGAGGCCGCCAAGGTCGAACTCGCCGCCGAGAAGGAGTTCGACACCACACTCGTCAACACGTCCGTCCAGGACGTGTGCGGCGAACTGCTAGCGTTGATCACCGCTTCCGAGGTGTGATAACGGCGCCGGGACCCCCGGTCCCGCGTACCCTGTACACCGCGGCGCACCGCGCCTCGCATCCGACCGTTCCCTGGGGGTAATCGAAAGTGGCTGGAACCGAGCCCGTCGCCGAAGGCATCACCAACCCGCCGATCGACGATCTGCTCGATCTGGTGGACAGCAAGTACAGCCTGGTCACCATGGCCTCCAAGCGGGCCCGCCAGATCAACGCGTACTACGCCCAGCTGGGCGAGGGCCTGCTGGAGTACGTGGGTCCCCTCGTGGAGACCCAGGTCCAGGAGAAGTCCCTGTCCATCGCCCTGCGCGAGATCAAGTCCGGGCTCCTCACCGCGGAGCCCTACGAGGGCACCTGAGACACGGCCTGGTAGAACTCCTGTCTGTGAGTGACACAGGAAGCAAACCCCAGGTCGTCCTCGGCGTCGGCGGCGGCATCGCCGCCTACAAGGTGTGCGAGCTGCTCCGCCGACTGACCGAGTCGGGCCACGAGGTCCGGGTCGTGCCCACGGACGAGGCCCTGCGCTTCGTCGGTGAGCCCACCTGGGCCGCCCTCTCGGGCAACCCCGTGGCCACCGGTGTCTGGGACGCCGTGCACGAGGTCCCGCACGTCCGCATCGGGCAGTCCGCGGACCTCGTCCTCGTCGCCCCGGCCACCGCCAACATCCTGGCCAAGGCGGCCGCCGGCCTCGCCGACGACCTGCTGACCAACACCCTGCTCACCGCCCGGTGCCCGGTGGTGTTCGCACCCGCGATGCACACCGAGATGTGGGAGCACCCGGCCACGCAGGCCAACGTGGCCACCCTGCGCTCGCGCGGCGCCGTCGTCCTGGACCCGGCCGTGGGCCGCCTCACCGGGGCCGACACCGGCCGCGGGCGGCTGCCCGAGCCGGCGGAGCTCTTCGAGGCCGCCCGGCGGGTGCTGAGCCGGGGGGCCGCCGCGCCCGACCTGGCCGGGGTCCGCGTCGTGATCTCGGCGGGCGGCACGCGCGAGGCCATCGACCCGGTCCGGTTCATCGGCAACCACTCCTCGGGCAAGCAGGGCTACGCCCTGGCGCGCACCGCCGCCGCCCGGGGCGCCGACGTCACCCTGGTCGCCGCCAACGTCGCCCTGCCCGACCCGGCCGGGGTGCGCGTGGTCCCGGTGACCTCGGCGGTGGAGCTGGCCGAGGCCGTGGGGGCCGAGCGGGCCGGCGCCGACGTCATCGTGATGAGCGCCGCGGTCGCCGACTTCCGGCCCGCGGCCAGCGTCGCCTCCAAGATCAAGAAGTCCGGCGCCGCGCCCGCCCCCATCGAGCTGGTCGAGAACCCCGACGTGCTGGCGGGCCTGGTGGTCTCCCGGGACCGGGAGGGCACCGCGCAGGTCATCGTGGGGTTCGCCGCCGAGACCGACGACGTCATCGCCAACGGCCGTGCCAAACTGGCCAGGAAGGGCTGCGACCTGCTCGTGGTCAACCAGGTCGGCGGCGGTCGCGCCTTCGGTACGGAGGACAACCAGGCCGTGGTCCTGGGGGCCGACGGCAGCGCCGTGGAGATCCCCCGCGGGCCCAAGGAGGACCTCGCCGACCGGGTGTGGGACCTGGTCGGGGAACGCCTTCCGAGGTGACGCACCGGCACGGGGGACTGGATTTCCCACCACCTGGTACGCCACACTTCGTTCGGGCGTCCGCGATCGGCGAGATCGGCGGGGGTGTGCCCCTCCCCACCGGCCCCGTTACAGTGGACCGATAACCAACCGCAACGGTCGGTATTGACCGTCCCGGCAGGCAGTCGGGCCGGGACGTGCCCACCGCCACATGTCAGCCAGCAGCCGCTGCAAGGAGTCACGCAACCGTGTCCCGCCGCCTTTTCACCTCCGAGTCGGTCACCGAGGGCCATCCCGACAAGATGGCCGACCAGATCAGTGACGCGATCCTCGACGCGATGCTCACCCACGACCCGGCCAGCCGTGTCGCAGTCGAGACGTTGATCACCACAGGTCAGGTCCACATCGCGGGTGAGGTCACCACTCAGACCTACGTCGACATCCCCGCCATCGTGCGCGAGACGATCCTCCGGATCGGGTACGACTCGTCCGCCAAGGGGTTCGACGGTGACTCCTGCGGGGTCAACGTCTCCATCGACGCCCAGTCCCCCGACATCGCCCAGGGTGTCGACACCGCCTACGAGGCGCGTGTCGAGCACGAGGACGACGCCCTCAACCGCCAGGGCGCGGGCGACCAGGGCCTGATGTTCGGCTACGCCAACCGGGAGACCCCGGAGCTGATGCCGCTGCCGATCAAGCTGGCCCACTCGCTGGCCGAGCGCCTGTCCGAGGTCCGCCGCAACGGCACCGTGCCCTACCTGCGCCCGGACGGCAAGACCCAGGTCACCGTCGAGTACGACGGCCAGACCCCGGTCCGCCTGGACACGGTCGTGGTCTCCAGCCAGCACTCCGCGGACATCAGCCTGGAGGAGCTGCTCACCCCGGACATCCGCGAGCACGTCATCCAGCCGGTGGTGGAGGAGTTCGGCCTGGCGTCCGACGACTACCGCCTGCTGGTCAACCCGACCGGCCGCTTCGAGATCGGCGGCCCGATGGGCGACGCGGGCCTGACCGGCCGCAAGATCATCGTCGACACCTACGGCGGCTACGCCCGCCACGGCGGCGGCGCCTTCTCCGGCAAGGACCCGTCGAAGGTCGACCGCTCGGCCGCCTACGCGATGCGCTGGGTCGCCAAGAACATCGTCGCGGCCGAGCTGGCCGAGCGGGCCGAGGTCCAGGTCGCCTACGCCATCGGCAAGGCGCACCCGGTCGGCGTGTTCATCGAGACCTTCGGCACCGAGAAGGTCGCCCCGGACCTGATCGAGAAGGCCGTCAAGGAGGTCTTCGACCTGCGTCCGGCCGCGATCGTGCGCGACCTCGACCTGCTGCGCCCGATCTACTCCAAGACCGCCGCCTACGGCCACTTCGGCCGTGAGCTGCCGGAGTTCACCTGGGAGAGCACCGACCGCGCCGCGGCCCTGCGCTCCTTCGTGGGCGCCTGAGCGCCGACGCACCCACCGTGAGGGGGCGGACGACCGGGAGGTCGTCCGCCCCCTCACTGCATGGCGCACGCACAAAAAGAACACTCCGTGTTATCAAGTAAATACACATAGTAATGTGCTGTACACGGAGGAAGCACCATGGCCGTAGCTGCGGCGATGGCGGCGCTGGGCCTGGCGGCCCTCGTCGCCCTACCGGGAGCCCCGGAGCCGGACCCGTCGGAGTCCCGGGAAGTGGTCCCCGGCGCCGAGACCCTGCACGTGTCGCTCCAGAAGACCACCGAACACGAGAGACTGTCGCCGGGGGACCGGGTGGAGTACACGATCGGGGTCCGCAACTCCGGCTCCCGGGCCGTGGCCGCGGCCGAGGTCGTCCACCACCTGCCCCCGACGATGCGCTACGTCACCGGGACGGAGGGCGCCGAGGTGGACGGCCGACGCGTCGTCTGGAGCCGGCCCCTGGAGGCGGGCGAACGGGCCTCGTTCACCGTCACCGGCGAACTGGCCGCCCTCCCCGAGGGGGCGGGGCGCCCGGTCGCCACGGCCTGCCTGCGTTCCGGCGCGAACGGGGTGCTCGTCTCCTGCGCGGCGCAGGAGCACGAGGTGCGCAGGCCGCTCGCCCCCCTGTGGGCCGTGGCCACCGCGGCGGCCGGGCTGCTCGCCCTGGCCGGCGGGGTCGCCGCGTTCCGCCTGCGCGCCCGCGCGTCCGCGCCCGCGCCGTCCGAGCCCGCGGTACCCGCGGCGTCCGGACCCGAGCCGTCCGAACCGGTACCGTCCGAACCCGCGGAGCACACCCCCGGGACGGAGCCCGGCACCGAGACCCTCTCCGGGGCCACCGTCCACCGGCTGGACGCCCACCGCTAGGGCCCGCTCCCGAACACCCCCCTGCGCTGCCGGGGGTCCGCGAGGTTCCCGGCGGGCTTGCCGGAGGCTCCGGAGGAGCGCTCCGGGGAACGCGGACCGCAACGAAGGGGCCGAGGGCCCCAGGGGCGCCGGGCGCGGTGGCGGAGCCGGGCGGCCCGCGGGGAGAGCACCGCCGGGTACGGAAAGGGCGGGTCCCGCGTCCCCTCGGACACGGGACCCGCCCCTACATGCCGGGACCGGGCGTCAGCTCAGGTCGCCGAGCGCCTTCTCCGCCTCGGCCAGCCACGCGCGGCGGGCCTCCAGCGCCTCCTCGGCCTCCCTGACGCGGCGGGCGTCGTTGTTCGCCCGCGCCTTCTCCAGCTTCTTCTCCAGGTCGGCGATCGCGGTGGACAGCTGCGCCACCGTGTCACGCGCCCGGGCCTGGGCCTCGGGGTTCTTGCGCTCCCACTCCGACTCCTCGGCGCGGCGCACCTCGTCCTCGATCTGGCGGAAGGAGCCCTCGAGCCGGTCGCGCGCGTCGCGCGGCAGCTCCCCGGCCTCCTCCCAGGCCTCCTGGAAGTCGCGCAGCCGGGCGCGGGCCCGGCGCGGGTCCGAGATCAGGCCGCGGATCTCGGTCTGCGCCTCGGCCAGGATCTTCTCCTTGGCGTCGGCGTTGACCCGCAGCTCCGCGTCCCGCTCGGCGAAGACCGCGTTGCGGGCGTCGAAGAACGTGTCCTGGGCGGCCTTGAACCGGGCCCACAGACGGTCCTCGCTGGCCCGGTCGGCGCGGCCGGTCCGCTTCCACTGCTGCATCAGGTCGCGGTAGGCGCGGGCGGTCTCGCCCCACTCGGTGGACCCGGACAGGGCCTCCGCCTCGGCGACGATGCGCTCCTTCTCGGCCCGCACCGACTCCCGCTCGTGGTCCAGGTTGGCGAAGTATGCCTTGCGCCGCTTGGAGAAGGAGTTGCGCGCCGCCGACATGCGCTTCCACAGCGCCTGCTCGGTCGGGCGGTCGGCCCGGGGGGCCTTCTTCCACTCCTCGATCAGCTGGAGCATCCGCTCGCCGCCGGACTTCCAGTGCGTGGTCTCGACCGCGACCCGCTCCGCCTCGGCGACGATGCGCTCCTTGACCTCCCGCGCCTCGCCGCGCGCCCGCTCCTGGGCCTGCTTCTGCTCGACCTTGCGGGTCTCGGCGCGCCCGGCCAGGGCGTCCAGCCGGCGGGTGAGGGCGTCGAGGTCGCCGACGGCGTGCGCCTCCTGTACGGCCGAGCGCAGCTTGTCGATGTTCGACATCGCGGCGGCGGCGGACAGGTCGGTGGTGTTGAGCCGCTTCTCCAGCAGCTCAACCTCGGTGACCAGGGAGTCGTACTTGCGGCGGAAGAAGGCCAGGGCCTCCTCCGGCTCCCCGGCCTGCCACGATCCGACGACCCGCTCGCCTTCGCTCGTGCGCACGTAGACCGTGCCGTCGTCGTCTACGCGGCCCCAAGGGTCCGTGGTCACCGTGTCCTCCTGCTGTCATGAACCCGCGGAGAGCGGGTTCTGGTCGTCGCGGTGTCCCTCGCCGATCCGTGATGGAAACCACTGTGCTGACCACGGTATCCATCCGATTCGATGATGACGGCGCGCCGTGTCTCATCCGTCCGGGCGGGCATTTCCGGCGCCCGCCGTCGGTGTCCCCCGTCGTGCCGGACCGGAGCCGAGAACCGACGGCCCGCTTTCCCGGAAGAGGCGCAGGTCGGGGCCCGGTGCACATGGGACGGTGCCCAATATGGCATTACCACGCGCTTTGGCAAAGAGTCCGGGCGTGTGCGGTGATCGAATGGTGATCAAAAGAGCGCACAGGTGTGCTCTTCCGGTCGCCCGGGCCCCGTTCACGTCGGTAGGCTCTGGTAATACCCGCGGGCGGCCCTTCCACGAGCCGCGGCCTCCCGCACCACCCGACCGAGGAACAGGACGCCACCCGCCGTGCTCATCGCCGCACTACCCACCGGACCCCTCGCCGCGAACTGCTACGTCCCGGCGGCGGCTCCGAACGGCGAGTGCGTGGTCGTCGATCCCGGCCAGGACGCGGCCGAGCCCGTCGCCAAGGTCCTGGCCGAGCACCGGCTGACGCCCGTCGCGGTCCTGCTCACCCACGGGCACTTCGACCACGTGTGGTCGGCCGCCGAGATCGCCGACGCCCACGGCGTCCCGGTGTACGTGCACGCGGCCGACCGCGGCCTGTTCACCGATCCGGGCCGGGGCGTGGACGCCGCCTTCGCCGCGCAGCTGACCGCCCTGCTGGGCCCGGGCCCCTACCGCGAGCCCGCCCGCGTGGTGGAGGTCTCCGACGGCGAGGTCCTGTCCCTGGCGGGCGTGGAGTACACGGTCTCCCATACCCCCGGCCACACCCCCGGGTCGGTGGTCTACACCACCCGCAGCGACGACGGCGTCCCGGTGATGTTCGCCGGCGACCTGGTGTTCGCGGGCTCCATCGGCCGCACCGACTTCCCCGGCGGAGACCCGGCCGCGATGGCGCGCAGCCTCGCCGGCGCCGTGCTGGGCGCGCCGGACGACACCCGCGTCCTGCCGGGCCACGGCCCGGCTACCACCGTGGGCCGCGAGCGCGCCACCAATCCCTACCTGCGCGATATCGCCGGTTGACCCCGTTCGCGCGGAACCGCCGGCCGACCCGCCGCCCGTGACCGGGCCGGTGCGCCCCGGGGCGCACCGTGCCCCGGCGCGGGTCGGGCAGACTTGACACGTACTCGAAGACGCCGAAGGAGAAGTTCGTTGATACGCACGCATGAAGCAGGTGCGTTGCGCGCCGGGAACGCCGGGGAGAGCGTCGTGCTCGCCGGCTGGGTGGCGCGCCGCCGCGACCACGGTGGCGTGGTCTTCCTCGACCTGCGCGAGGCCTCCGGTGTGGTCCAGGTCGTCGTCCGCGAGGACGACCTCGCCCACGACCTGCGCGCGGAGTACTGCATCAAGGTCACCGGCTCGGTCCGGGTCCGCCCCGAGGGCAACGAGAACCCCGACATCCCGACCGGCGCGGTCGAGGTCGTCGCCGACGAGATCGAGGTGCTCAGCGAGGCCGCCCCGCTGCCCTTCCAGCTCGACAGCGCCTCCGACGTGGCCGAGGAGACCCGGCTGCGCTACCGCTACCTGGACATCCGGCGCTCGGAGATGGCCGAGAACCTGCGCATCCGCTCCAAGGCGACCTACATCGCCCACGAGACCATGCGCGACCTGGGGTTCACCTACATCGAGACCCCGTACATGACGCGCTCCACGCCGGAGGGCGCCCGCGACTTCCTGGTCCCGGTCCGCCTCCAGCCGGGCCACTGGTACGCCCTCCCGCAGTCGCCGCAGCTGTTCAAGCAGCTGCTCATGGTCGGCGGCATGGAGCGCTACTACCAGCTCACCCGCTGCTTCCGCGACGAGGACCTGCGCGCCGACCGCCAGCCGGAGTTCACCCAGATCGACCTGGAGATGAGCTTCGTCGACGAGGAGGACATCTTCGCCGTCGGCGAGCAGCTGTTCACTCGGCTGCTGCGCGAGGTGCGCGGGATCGAGCTGCCCGAGCGCTTCCCGCGGATGCGCTTCGCCGAGGCGATGGACCGGTTCGGCTCCGACAAGCCCGACCTGCGCTTCGGCCAGGAGCTGGTCGAGATGACCGACTACTTCGCCGACACCACCTTCCGGGTGTTCCAGGCCCCGTACGTGGGCGCCGTGGTCATGCCCGGCGGCGCGTCCCAGACCCGCAAGGAGCTGGACGCCTGGCAGGACTGGGCGCGCTCGCGCGGCGCCAAGGGCCTGGCCTACGTCCTGGTCCAGGAGGACGGCACCCTGGGCGGCCCGGTGGCCAAGAACCTGTCGGACGCCGAGCGGGAGGGCCTGGCCGCCAAGGTCGGCGCCGCCCCGGGCGACGCGGTGTTCTTCGCCGCGGGCAAGCGGTTCGAGGCCCAGGAGCTGCTGGGCGCGGCCCGCCTGGAGATCGGCCGCCGCTGCGACCTGATCGACGCGTCCCGCTGGGAGATCCTCTGGATCACCGACATGCCGCTGTTCGAGGAGGCCGACGAGGAGGGCTCCTGGAAGCCGGTGCACCACCCGTTCACCGCCCCGGCCGTCGAGGACGAGGACGACTTCCAGGACCACCCGGGCACGACGAACTCGCGCGCCTTCGACCTGGTGCTCAACGGCTACGAGCTGGTCTCCGGCTCGATCCGTATCCACCGGGCCGAGATGCAGCAGCGCGTCTTCGACACGATCGGCCTGAGCAAGGAGGAGGCCGAGTCCAAGTTCGGCTTCCTGCTGGAGGCGTTCAAGTTCGGCCCGCCGCCGCACGGCGGCCTGGCCGTGGGCTGGGACCGGATCATCATGCTGCTCGCCGGGCAGCCGACGATCCGCGAGGTCATCGCGTTCCCCAAGACCGCCTCCGGCGGCGACCCGCTGACCGGCGCCCCGACGCCGATCACCGCGGAGCAGCGCGCCGAGGCCGGGGTGGACGTCGACCCGGAGGCCGAGGAGGCCTGAACCGGGTGACCGGGTCCGCGGGGGCGGTGCGCGTCGGCGCACCGCCCCCGCGGCTTTCACCGGACACGCCGCGCCCCCGTCCGGGTTGTGCCGCCGTCCGGACCGCACCGGGCACAGCCCGGAACGGTCCGCTCGGAGGGACCGCGTCCGACCTGCGCCTTCGCGCGGGATTCGGCGCCCGGGGGAGGGCCGGTGCCCGCGGCCCCGACCGGCCGCGCTCTCCGCGTTCCGGCGATACTTTCGGGAACTCCATAAAACGGTCCTAGGTGACCTATGTGAAGGAATTCCTCGGTTCTCCTGGAAAAACCTGGCCGAACATGGCCTCGTGTGACTCCTGTGGATGCGCCCGGCCGTGACATCCCCTACGGTTGTGGGCGAATCACCCTTCCCCCCACCAAGCACCGGCGTCCTCGGGAGTGGTCGCGTGGTACGACGGGGGCCTCGTCGCACCGGTGGGCGGAAATGGTGGTGAAGTGCCTTCTGTGCCACCGAGTCACGCGAGCGTAACGATTTGTGCACCGGGGTCGGCCCCTGCCGGCCCGTGGGCCCGCGTGCGCCGAACACCCCCATGCCGGTGGGCCGCACCGACCCGTGCCGCACGAGGTCGCGCGGGTGGCGCGGACGGGCGGGGGAGCCGACCGCCCTCGGAGCGCTCCCCGGAGACAGCCCCACCCCCGACACTAGAATGAGCCGAATCGGAATGTCCGCAGGGGGTGACCGTGCCCGGGCACGGCTGTGACGTCCGAGACGACATGAGGATTGAGTCCGTGAACGAAGAACGTGCTGCAGGTGGTGGTTCGCAGGGCGCGCTCGCCGGGGCGTTCCTTCACGCGCCCGAACCCATGGTGCTCACCGCGGCCGACGGCTCGATCCGCCATGCCAACCACGCCTTCCTCGCCCTCGTCGACCGCGCGGCCGACGACCTGGCGGGCCGCCGCTGGTACGACCTGCTCGCCGGGGACGACGGCCGCGCCGCCCGCTTCCACCACGAGTCCCTGGCCCACCGCACCTCCCCGAACGGCCGCCCGCGCCGCCGCCTGCGGGTCTCCGTCACCTCGAAGGCCGACCGCCTGGCCGAGGCCGAGGTACTGCCGGTGGACGGAGGCGACGCCGTGGTGCTCGTGCACGTGCTGTCCACCGAGGAGACCGACCTGCGGGTCATCGGCGAGCTGCGCACCGACAACTCCGACTCCGTCCTGTGGAGCCTGGACCTGGGCAGCGGCCGCCTGCACGAGCTCTTCGGCCCCACCCCGCTCGGTTCGCTGCTGGCCGGGGAGGACCGCGAGCTGGACCGCATCCTGGAACGCGTCCACCCCGACGACATCGCCCGGGTCCGCGACGCCATGGCCGCCTCCTTCGCCGGACGCGACTACGAGCAGCGCTTCCGGGTCTTCGACCGCCTCGGCGACGAGCGCTCCCTGCACGTGCGCGCCCGGTTCGTGCCGGGCGAGCCCGACCGCCTCGTCGGCATCGTCGACGACGTCACCGAGCACGTCCAGCTGGTGCGCCGCCTGGCCGACCGCCGCCGCACCGAGGCCGAGCACGGCCGCCTGGTCACCGAGCTGTCGTCCAAGCTCGTCTCGGCCACCACCGTCGACAAGGTCATGGACCTGCTCAGCGAGGAGTTCCTGCCGATCTTCGGCGGCTACAAGGCGGTGGCCCTGTACGTGGAGGACGGGGTGCTGCGCACCTCGCCCGGCGCCCGCGGTCGCGGCAACGCCGGCCTTATCGACGGCCGCAGCGCCTACGACACCGACTTCCCCATGGGCGCGGTGGTCCAGGACCGCCAGCCCCGCTTCTTCGAGAGCCGCGCCGAGGTCGTCAGCCGCTTCCCGGCCGCCGTCGACCTCATGCGCCACAACGACTCCAAGTCCCAGGCCTGGGCGACCGTGCCGATCTTCGGCGACGGCAAGGTCTCCCTGGGCGTCTGGCAGATGGTGTGGGACCGCCCCCACCACGCCAGCCGCGACGAGCGCGCCCTCATGCTCACCTTCGCCGGGCTGGCCGGCCAGGCGCTTCAGCGCATCAAGGCTCAGCAGGCCGAGCTGGAGCTGGCCGACGCCGTGCAGCGGCGCATGCTGCCCCGCCAGGTCGCCAGCTTCCCCGACCTGGACATCGCCACCAAGTACCTGCCCTCCCGAGCGGACTGGCGCATCTGCGGCGACTTCTACGATGTCGTCGAACTGCCCGGGGGCCGCGTCGGCCTGCTGGTCGGCGACGTCCAGGGCCACGGTGTGGAGGCGGCCGCCGCCATGGGCCAGATCCGCGCCGCCTTCCGCGCCTACGCCAGCAACCAGTCCGACCCCGGAGTCGTCCTGGGCGAGACCAACCGGCTGCTCACCGACACCGGCGAGATCGTCTTCGCCACCTGTGGCTACCTGGTGCTGGAACGGGCCACCGGAGCCATGCAGGCCGCCTGGGCCGGGCAGCCCCCGGCCATCCTGGCCGGACCCGACGGCTACGAGCTGTGGGAGCCCGAGACCGGGCCGCCGCTGGGCGTGCTGCCCGACACGGCCTACCCCGTCACCACCCGCGTCCTGGACCCGGGCACCACCCTCCTGCTGTGCACGGACGGGCTGGTGGAGAGCGCCGACGTGCTCATGGAGGCCGGCCTGGACAAGGTCGGCGCCGCCCTGGTCGAGCACTGCGAGGACCCCGAGGGTGCCGCCCGCGCCCTGGCCGAGATGGCCCCCGCCGGACGCGGCGACGACATCGCCCTGCTCGTCGCCCGCATGCGCCGCCCGGCCGCCTGAGGCCCCGCCCGGGCCGACGGGCCACGAGCCGTACCGGCCGCGAACGTCGCCGCCACCGCCTACCCTGGACGGGTGTCTGCAACTCTGTTCGACGATGCCGGGTCCGAGGCGGCCAAAGGACAGGAGCCGCTGGCCGTGCGCATGCGGCCCCGCACCCTCGACGAGGTGGTGGGCCAGGGCCACCTGCTGGGCGAGGGCAGCCCGCTGCGCCGCCTGGTCGAGGACGACGCGCCCATGTCCGTGTTCCTGTGGGGCCCGCCCGGGACGGGCAAGACCACCCTGGCCACCGTGGTCAGCAAGGCCACCAAGCGCCGGTTCGTGGAGCTGTCCGCGGTCAGCGCCGGTGTGAAGGACGTGCGCGCGGTCATCGAGGAGGCCCGCCGCCGGATGGGCATGAACGGCACCCGCACCCTGCTGTTCGTCGACGAGGTCCACCGGTTCAACAAGACCCAGCAGGACGCGCTGCTGCCCGCCGTGGAGAACCGGTGGGTCAGCTTCATCGGCGCCACCACCGAGAACCCCTTCTTCTCCGTGGTCGGCCCGCTGCTGTCCCGCTCCCTGCTGCTCACCCTGGAGCCCCTGGACGACGCCGACGTGCACGCCCTGCTGGAGCGGGCGCTCACCGACGAGCGCGGCCTGGACGGGCGCTACACGCTCACCGGCGAGGCCGCCGACGACCTGGTCCGGCTGGCCGGCGGTGACGGCCGCCGCTCCCTCACCTACCTGGAGGCCGCGGCCCTGGTGGCCGGGCCGCCCGCCGCCGAGCCGGTCGAGATCACCGCCGCCCACCTCGAACGGGCCGTGGACCGCCACGCCGTGCGCTACGACCGCTCCGGGGACCAGCACTACGACGTCGTCAGCGCGTTCATCAAGAGCATGCGCGGCAGCGACCCCGACGCCGCCCTGCACTACCTGGCCCGCATGATCGAGGCGGGGGAGGACCCCCGGTTCATCGCCCGGCGCATCGTCGTGCACGCCAGCGAGGACGTCGGCATGGCCGACCCCACCGCGCTCCAGACGGCCGTCGCCGCCGCCCAGGCCGTCGAGCTGATCGGCATGCCCGAGGCGCGCATCAACCTGGCCCAGGCCGTCATCCACATCAGCGTCGCGCCCAAGTCCAACGCGGTGATCACCGCCATCGGAGAGGCCATCGCCGACGTCCGCGCCGGACGGGCCGGGCCGGTCCCGCTCCACCTGCGCGACGGCCACTCCCGGGGCTCCAAGGAGCTGGGCCACGGCAAGGGCTACCGCTACGCCCACGACCACCCCGGCGGCGTCGCCCCCCAGGTGCACGCCCCCGAGGGCCTGGTGGGCCGCGAGTACTACCGCCCCACCGAGCACGGCGCCGAACGCCGCGTCTCGGAGGTGCTGGGTCGCATCAAGGAGGTCCTGCGCGGCGGCCGGCCCGACGCGCAGGGCCCCCGGCCCGACGCTAGTCGGTGAACAGCTCGGTGACCTGAACGATCTCCCGGGGCCCGCCCTCGGCGGGCTCCTCCTCGGAGAAGGTGACCTCCACGATCACCACCGGCCCCCACGACAGGTAGTCGATGAAGTCGCGGCCGGTCAGCTCCCAGGTCCCGCGCCCCTCCTCGTCCAGGAACACGTGGTCGGGGGCGGCGCAGAACTTGGCGCACAGCACCTCGGCCTCGGGGTCGATCACGGCGGAGGCCGGCTCCCCGGCCTCCTCCCACTGCGCGGCCCAGTCCTGGTGGGTGGGCACGCCCTGGCCGCGCTGCGGCTCGTCGTCGCGGTCCACCGGGGTGTAGACCCAGGGCCCCTCCACGACGTTCTCCTGCTCGGCGGGATCGAACCGCACCACCAGCGTCCGGGGCGCCTCCTCCGGGGAGGGCGAGGGGGAGGCCTCCTGTTCGGTGCCGGCCACCAGCGCCTCGTCGTCGGAGGACCCCGCCAGCCGGACCACGCCCCACACGCCCGCGCCGACCAGCACCGCGGCGAGCACGCCGGCGCCCACCAGGATCGGCGCCCGCCGGGGGAGCCGCCGGGGCGGGCGCCCCTCCAGGCGGATCACCCGGGGCACCCGCTGGGCCGGTTCGACCGCACGCCACTCGCGCTCCATCAGGGCGGCGACCTCGTCGCGGTCGGGCGGTCCGGACCCCTCGCGGCCGTTCTCCCTCTGCCAGACGGCCAGGACCGAGCCGATCACCTCGTTCAGGCTCGGCCGTGCGTCCGGATCGGGGTCCAGGGAGCGGGACACCAGCGGCACCAGCCCCTTGGGCAGCCCGGTCAGGTTGTGCTCCCCGGCCGCGGCGCGTCCGGCGATCTCCTCCGGTTCGCCGGGGCCGAACGGCAGCCGCCCGGTGCCCGCGTAGGCGGTGACCGCACCCCAGGCGAACACGTCGGCGGCGGGGGAGGCCGCCGCGCCCCGGTAGCGTTCCGGGCTCATCCAGGTGGCGCCTGAGCCGGCCGTGTGCGCGTCGGCGACCGCGCAGTCCATGATGTGCGGCCCGTGCGACTCCAGCAGCACCCGCTCGTGGTTGAGCGACCCGTGTGCGACGCCCCGGGCGTGCAGCGCGGACAGCCCCTCGGCCAGGCCCACGGCCAGCGCCAGCAGCTTTCCGGTGCCCAGGCCCCCGCGCTTGGTGATGAAGTGCGAGAGCCGCTGGCCCTCCATGTACGGCATCGCCAGCCACGGCCGGTCGGCCCGGCCGTCGAACGCCAGCGGCACCACCACCCGCGCCGGGTCCACCTGCGACAGCGCGGTCAGCCGCCGCACCAGCGCCTCGCGCTCGGGGCCCGGGGCCGGGGCCTTGACGACCTTCACCGCGACCAGCCGCTCGCCCGCGGTCGGAGAGGCCGCGTCCACCGCGGCGTAGACCGTTCCGGACGCCCCCTGCCCCAGCCGTCCGAGGACGAGGTAGGGGCCTATCCGCGTCGGGTCGTCCGGATACAGCGGGGGCAGGTGCTCCGGTACCAGCACGGAGATCTCTCGGGGAGAACGAGGGCTCATGGGTGTCCTGTCGCGATGCTTCTGGGCCGACGGGGCGGCGGAGTGTCCGGACATCGTAGTGAAGATCCCGATCCACGATCATTCTCCCGAAAACGGGGAGTGGAGTCGACGCCCGCGTCCCGCATCGGCCACCGCCCGGAGGCCGGTCGGCCCGCGCACGGCGAGGCCCCCGCACACCGGTCGGCCCGACGCGATATGGTCGGCCGGAACCCGCCGGTTCGGACGCCCCCACCCCGGAGCGCGGCCGACGGCGGGCGGCCCCCGACGCCACTCCGGCGCACGCGCGGGGGCAGGTGTCGCACACGGACCCTCGGAAACAGACCCTCAGAAGTAGCCCCTATCCGCCTTACGGAGCCCGCATGCTTACCGGAGGAGAGGTCGCCGCGCTCGTCGCCGCGGTGGTCTGGGCGGTGCTGGCCACGTTCATCTGCGTGGCGCTCGTCAAACTGATCAAGCTCATCAACGCCGCGACCACGGTCGTCTCGGAACTGGGTGACCGCACCCCGCCCCTGATGGACGACGTCGCCGCCACCGTCGAACGCGCCAACACCTCGTTGGAGCGCGTGGAGGAGATCACCGCCAACGCCCAGGCCACCACCGAGGACGTGGCCACCATGACCGCGCTCACCCGCTCGGTGGTCACCGGTCCGCTCGTCAAGGCGGCCTCGCTGTCCTACGGCGTCCGCCGGGTCCTGGGCCAGCGCCGCGCCCTGGCGGTCGTGCGCGGCCGCCGCCGGAAGGAGAACCGGTGATCCGGCGACTGCTCTACCTCGCCGCGGGGGCCGCCCTGGGCGGCTACGCCGTGCACCGCGTCCACCAGGCCCGGCGGGCCCTGACCCCCGGCGGCATCGCCGAGCGGGTCGAGGACCGGGTCGGCGAGTACAAGGGCGCGCTGCGCGAACTGAACGAGGACCTGGCCGAGGCCGTCCGCGAGCAGGAGGAGGAGCTGCTGCGCACCTACGCGCCCCGCCGCTCCCGCGCCCTGCCCCCCGCCGGCCGCCGCGCCCTGCCCGGGGACTGACCGGTGCCGGGGGACCGGCCCCTCCACCGCGCCCGTCCCCGCCCGGGGCCCCGGCCCCCGTGCCGGGGCCGCGGCACCGCCCGGTCACCCCGCCGGCTCCGCGCCCGGGCGGCCGACCGCCCCCGCGTGCGCCGGGCGGGAGCCGGCCCCTCCCGCCGCGCCCGTTCCCGCCCGGGGCTCCCGTGCCGCGGGCGGGCGCGTCCGCCCTCCGTGCCGTGCCGGGGGCTGCGGCGCCGCCCGGCCCCGCGCCTTCCGCCGGTCGGGCGC
This sequence comes from Nocardiopsis sp. MT53, assembly GCF_019598965.1. NCBI lineage: Bacteria > Bacillati > Actinomycetota > Actinomycetes > Streptosporangiales > Nocardiopsidaceae > Nocardiopsis > Nocardiopsis sp. MT53. The sequence continues at coordinate 4,307,166 of NZ_CP080599.1, forward strand.
CCGACCTCCCCAGGGAGGCGTCGGCGGCGATCACCCGGCGAGGGCCCGCCGACCCGGCGCCTCCCGGTGCCCGACGGCGATAGCCTTGGAACAACCGAGGTCCCCGCGTTGTCGTCGACAGGACGGGTCCCGGGTCGGCCGCCCCCGCAGGGGCCGGCCGCGCAGGCGAAAACCACAGGCATCCGCGTGGTCGTCCCCCCTACGATGGGGCGACCGACCGACCACGCGCAACCAGGTCCCGGGCAGGGACGGGCCCGCCGAGGGCGGCGGAGCCGAGCACAGGAGGGCATCAATGGAGACGGCAGAGATCGCGCGCCGCTTCCTCAGTTTCTTCGAGAAGAACGGACACACCGTGGTGCCCTCGGCAAGCCTCATCGCCGAGGACCCCACGCTGCTGCTGGTGCCCGCAGGCATGGTCCCCTTCAAGCCCTACTTCCTGGGCCAGCGCACTCCGCCGTACGAGACCGCCACCAGCGTCCAGAAGTGCATCCGCACCAAGGACATCGAGGAGGTGGGCAAGACCTCCCGGCACGCCACCTTCTTCCAGATGCTCGGCAACTTCTCCTTCGGCGCCTACTTCAAGGAGCAGGCGATCCCGCTGGCGTGGGAGCTGGTCACCGGCCCGGTGGCCGAGGGCGGCTTCGGCATCGATCCCGAGAAGCTCTGGGTCACCGTCTACCTCGACGACGACGAGGCCGAGGCGATCTGGCGCGACAAGGTGGGCGTGCGCCCCGAGCGCATCCAGCGCATGGGGATGGAGGAGAACTACTGGTCGATGGGCGTCCCCGGACCCTGCGGCCCCTGCTCCGAGATCTTCTACGACCGCGGCCCCGAGTACGGCGCCGAGGGCGGCCCCGAGGCGGACGAGAACCGCTACATCGAGATCTGGAACCTCGTCTTCATGCAGTACGAGCGGGGCGAGGGCGGCGACAAGTCCGGCTTCCCGATCCTCGGCGAGCTGCCCAAGAAGAACATCGACACCGGGATGGGCCTGGAGCGCCTGGCCGCGGTCCTCCAGGGCGTCGACAACATCTACGAGACCGACATCATCGGCCGCGTCCTGAACCGCGCCGCCGAACTGGCCGGGGTCCGCTACGGCGACGACCACGAGCAGGACGTCCTGCTGCGCGTGGTCGCCGACCACGTCCGCAGCGCCGTCATGCTGGTCGGCGACGGCGTCAAGCCGGGCAACGAGAAGGCGGGCTACGTCCTGCGCCGCATCCTGCGCCGCTCGATCCGCAACATGCGCCTGCTCTCGGGCACCGACACCGGCCACATGCACGACCTCACCGCTGTCAGCATCGACGCGATGAAGGACATCTACCCCGACCTGCTCGACAAGGCCGACGTCATCCACGGTGTCATCGACACCGAGGAGAAGAACTTCGCCGACACCCTGCGCGCGGGCACCGCCCTGTTCTCCCGGGCGGCCGAGCGCACCCGGCACGCGGGCGGCACCGTCTTCTCCGGCTCCGACGCCTTCCAGCTCCACGACACCTACGGCTTCCCCATCGACCTCACCCTGGAGATGGCGGCCGAGCAGGGCCTGACCGTGGACGAGGCGTCCTTCCGCGAGCTCATGCAGCGGCAGAAGGACACCGCCAAGGCCGACGCCAAGTCCAAGAAGCTCGGCAACGCGGACATCTCCCTGTACGCGCAGCTGCTCGAGGGCGCGGGCACCACCGACTTCCTGGGCTACACCGACGCCCAGAGCGAGTCGACGGTCAAGGGCATCGTGGTCGGCGGGGTCTCCTCGCCCGCCGCGCGCCAGGGGGAGAAGGTCGAGATCGTCCTGGACCGCACCCCGTTCTACGCGGAGAGCGGCGGCCAGCTGGCCGACACCGGCACGCTCACCGTCGAGGGCCGCGGGATCGTCGACGTCGAGGACGTGCAGAAGCCCCTGCCGGGCCTGTTCGTCCACCGGGGCACAGTCCGGTCGGGCGAGATCACCGTGGACGACACCGTGCACGCGGCGATCGACGGCGGCCGCCGGCACGCCATCGAGCGCTCCCACTCGGCCACCCACCTCATCCACTCGGCGCTGCGCAACGCGCTGGGCCCCTCGGCGGGCCAGGCCGGCTCGGAGAACAGCCCGGGCCGCCTGCGCTTCGACTTCACCGCCGACAACGCCCTGGGCGAGTCCCGGCTGGCCGAGGTCGAGGAGGAGGTCAACACCGTCCTGGCCGGCGACATCGCGGTGCGCACCGAGGAGAAGAGCCTGGACGAGGCCCTCAAGATGGGCGCCCTGGCCATGTTCGGCGAGAAGTACGGCGACCGCGTCCGGGTCGTGGAGATGAGCGACTACTCCGTCGAGCTGTGCGGCGGCACCCACGTGCCCTCCACCGCGCGGCTGGGCATCGTCAAGCTCCTGGGCGAGTCCTCCATCGGCTCCGGCGTGCGCCGGGTCGAGGCGGCGGTCGGCGTGGACGCGTTCAAGCGCCTGTCCAAGGAGTCGGCGCTGGTCGGCCGCCTGTCCGAGCAGCTCAAGGCCCCGCGCGAGGAACTGCCCGAGCGCATCGACGCCGTGATCTCCCGGCTGCGCGCCGCGGAGAAGGAGATCGAGAAGCTGCGCGCGGCGCAGGTCCTGCAGGCCGCCGGCTCCATCGCGGAGCGGGCCCGCCGCCACGGGCCGGCGCTGGTCGTGGCCGAGCAGGCCCCCGAGGGCACCGGCGGCGACGACCTGCGCACCCTGGCCGCGGACGTGCGCGGCCGCCTGGGCGAGGCCGAGCCCGCCGTGGTGGCGCTGACGGCCGTGCCCAAGGACCGCCCGGTCGTGGTCATCGCGGTCAACAAGGCGGCGCAGAAGGCCGGGATCAAGGCCGGCGACCTGGTGGGCGTGGCGGCCCGCGCGCTCGGCGGCGGTGGCGGCGGCAAGCCCGACATGGCCCAGGGCGGCGGCACCGACGCGACCAAGGTCGACGAGGCCCTCCGCGCCGTGGAGGCCCGTATCGCCGGCGCCTAGCGCCTGTTCCTCCGGGCCTCCGCTCCGCTGCGGGCCGTCCGTCGGAACCCCCGACGGACGGCCCGGCGGCCGCGGCACCGCCGCCCCGCCCGGCGCCCTCCGAGGGCGGGAGCCCTCGGCCCCGTCTGCGCCTCGCGGTCCCCGGCGGTGCAGGAGGGCATCCGGGAACGGGCTTTGGGCGCCCCGTGCCGCCGGGGCGGCGGCCCTCGTTCGGCCGCCGCTCCCGGCGTGGTCTTCGCAACACGGGCGTGGTGACACAGCGTGACATACAGTGCCGGGTAGTATCACGACCTGTGACGATCCGGGCGAACGCGGTCGTCCGCGCTCCCGGCTCCGGCCGTGTGGGCGCGATCGGACGCCATGACGGGGGATTCGCGTGACTTACACTCGGATGCGGCCTCCACGGCCGTCCCGCATCCCGCGCAGCGGTGGACCGAGCGCCCGGACCGTGAGCCGGCACCCACTCCGCGTGACCCGGGCTGCGTACGGTCATCGAATCGGGCATACTGTGGCGCGTCACAGCCGATCAAACGGCCGTCTGCGCGGACTTTCCCCGCGATCCACCTGACGAACAGGACCACCGTGTCGAGGATTCTCCCATCGCGGTGCCGTACCCGTACCGGGACGGCCCGCCCCTGCCGCCTTCCCCGAACCGGGGGGCGCTCCTCGTGAGGAACGGTGTCCGCCTGGCCGTCGACCCCGGCAACGCCCGCATCGGTGTGGCCGTCAGCGACCCCTCCGGTACGCTCGCCAGCCCCCTGGAGACGGTGCCGCGCGGCAGGGGCGACAAGAACCGTATCGCCCTGCTGGTCCTGGAGAAGGAGGCACGGGAGGTCATCGTGGGTTACCCTGCCTCTCTGTCAGGAGAGGAGGGGCCGGCCGCCCGGTCGGCCCGGGAGTTCGCGGCGTCACTGGCCGGACTCCTGCACCCCGTCCCCGTCCGTCTGGTCGACGAACGCCTCACCACGGTGACCGCGCAGGGACACCTGCTCTCCGGAGCCTCCTTCAGTAAGAAGGGCGCCAAGGGCGGACGCGCCCGCCGGTCGGTCATCGACCAGGCGGCGGCCACGGTCCTCCTTCAGAGCGCCTTGGACCAGGAACGGTCGACAGGCCGGCCCCCGGGCGAGATCGTCCGCTCCAGCCAGGGAGAATCATGAACGACAGGGATGACTACCCCGAAAATCCCTATCGTGGACGCGCCGACCGCGACAGCGGTCGCGACTACGACCCGCGCGGCGGCCCCGCGCGCGGCCGACGCGCCCGCCCGGAGGCCTCTCCGTGGGCCGACTCCGAGGCGTCCGGCCCCCGGCACACGGGGCCCTCGACCGGCGAGTTCCGGACCCCCCGCTACGCTCCCCGGCCCGACCAGGAGTACGACCCGCTGAACCCGGGCCGCTCCGACCGCGACCAGGAGCCCGCGGCGCCGCAGCGCCGCGGCGGTGCCGCCGACGCGCTGCGCGGCGGCCGTGCGGCCCGCTCCGGTGCCCGTCGCTCGCGCGACGCCGCCCCCGACACCGGGGGCGGCCGCCCGCCGCCGACACCACCCAGGACGCCCTGGCCGCGTTGGCCGGCCTGGGCTCGCCCGCGGCGCCCGCCCCCGCCGAGGAGGAGCCGCCGCGCCGCGCCCGCCGCGAGCGCACCGAGCCCGACCCCGCTCCGCCCGCGGCCGGGGAGGAGGCGCCGCGCGCCTCCCGCCGCGGCCGCCGAGCCGCCGCCGAGGAGCCCCCGCGCCGCGGGCGCGGGGGCCGCAAGCGCGGTCGCCGGGACGAGGAGCCCGGCTTCCTGGACGGCCTGCCCGAGGACACCGGGGCGTTCGACGCCGTCCCCTTCCCCGGCGTGAACAGCTCCGCCGACACCGGGGCGTTCGCAGCCCTGTCCGAAGAGGACCTGCGTCCGCGCGGCGCCCGAGGCGACGGGTCCCCCGACTCCGGTTCCTTCGACTCCACCCCGCGCCGCGGCCGCCGCCACCGCGGGGTCCCCGCCGAGGAGGCCGCCGAGCCCGCCGAGGACACGGGCCGCACCCGCTCCGGCCGACGCCGCCGCGGCCCGGTGGAGGAACCGCCCGCGGAGTCCGGCGCGTTCATCGCCGACGCCCCGCCCCGGGGCCGCCGCGCCCGCCGGGCACAGGCGCCGCAGGACACGGGAGCCCACGACACGGGCTCCTACGACACCGGTTCCTACGACACGGGCTCCTACGACACCGGGTCCTTCGACACCGGCCCGCGCGACACGGACCCCCGCGACACGGGGTCCCACGAGAGCGCGCCGTTCCGGGACGCCCCCGACGATGACGACGCCTTCGCCGCCCCGGCGCAGGAGGCCCCCCGCCGCTCCCGGCGCCGCCGGGGCGCGGCGGCCGACGAGGCGCCCGAGCCCGAGGAGGCCGGCGAGTCCGAGGACGCCGGGTACGGCGCCCCGGCCGACGACGACGAGGAGCCCCCGCCCGGCGCGGCCGGGGCCGCGGCCGACGCGGCGGCGCCCGCCGCGGGGGCCGCCGGCGCGGCCGCCGCGAGGAGGAGCCCGCGGAGGAGCCGGAGGCGTCCGAGGAGGCCGGGTCCGAAGAGGACGACCACGACGACTACGAAGAGCCGGCCCTGGCCGACATCGCCGCCGCCTACGGGGGCGGCCGCAGCAGCCGCAAGAAGGCCAAGGAGCTCAAACGCGCCCGCCTGGCCCAGCAGCAGCGCACGCCGGAGGGCCGCCGGGCCAAACGGCGCGGCAAGGGCATGATGATCCTGCTCGTCCTGGCGCTCATCGCCGTCATCGGCGGCGGCGGGTTCTTCGTGATGCGCACCTACGTCTTCCCGCCGGACTTCGACGGCGCGGGCGAGGGCGAGGTCGTCTATGTGATCGAGGAGAACCAGAGCGGCCTCGCCGTCGGCCAGGGCCTGACCGACCTGGGCGTGGTGGCCAGCCCGCGGGCGTTCACCAACGCCCTGGAGGACCTGTCCGAGGAGGAGCGGGGCCAGGGCCTGGTCCCGGGCAGCTACTCCCTGGCCCTGGGCATGAGCGCCGACAACGCGGTGCGGGCCCTGCTGGACCCCGCCAACCGCCTCGGCGGCCGGGTCACGGTCAACGAGGGCCTGCGCAACGAGCAGGCCATGGAGGAGCTGTCCGAGGCGACCGGCGTCCCCTACGAGGAGTTCGAGGCGGCCCACTCCCGGCCCGACGAACTGGGCCTGCCCGAGTACGCCGAGGGCGAGGCCGCCGGGTACCTGTTCCCCTCGACCTACATGTTCGACCCCGGCACCGACGCCCAGACCATGCTCAAGACCATGGTCCAGCAGTTCCACGCGACGGCCGAGAAGGTGCGGCTGGAGGAGAGGGCTGCCGAACTGGGCCTGACCCCCGACGAGGTCATGGCCGTCGCCTCCATCGTCCAGGCCGAGAGCGGCAGCAAGGAGGACATGCCCAAGGTCTCCCGGGTGATCTACAACCGCCTGGAGATCGACATGAACCTGGGCATGGACAGCACCTGCTTCTACGCCATCGGCGAGTACGGCATCGCGCTGAACAACGACCAGCTGGCCGCGTGCGCCGCGGACACCAGCGGGTTCGACACCTACCACAAGCCCGGCCTGCCGCCGGGGCCGTTCGTCGCCCCCGGCGAGGACGCCATCATGGCGGCGCTGGAGCCGGCGGAGGGGCCGTGGCTGTACTTCGTGGCCACGGACCCGGAGAACGGCGTCACCGAGTTCACCGACAGCGAGGCCGAGTTCGAGCTGCTCAAGCAGGAGTTCATGGAGAACTGGAGCGGCGGCTGATGCGCGCTGCGGTCCTGGGCTCGCCGGTCGCCCACTCCCTCTCCCCGGTCCTGCACACCGCCGCCTACGCGGCGATGGGCCTGGACGACTGGTCCTACGGGCTGCACGAGTGCGGCGAGGAGGGGCTGGCCCCCTTCCTCGCCGGGCTCGGCCCGGACTGGGCCGGGCTCTCCCTGACCATGCCGCTCAAGCGGCGGGCGCTGGAGCTGGCAGACCGGGCCGAGGACCTGGCCGTCCGCGTCGGCGGGGCCAACACCCTGGTCCGCGAGGGCGACGGCTGGGCCGCCCACAACACCGACGTCGAGGGCATCGTCACCGCCCTGGCCGAGGCCGGGGTGGACGCCCCCCGCAGTGCCACCGTCCTGGGCGCCGGGGCCACCGCGGCCTCGGCCCTGGCCGCCCTGCGCGGGCTCGGGCTCACCGCCCCGGTCACGGTCCTGGCCCGGGACACCTCCCGGGCCGAGGAGGTGGTCGCCGCCGCCGGGCGCCTGGGGCACCCGGTGGAGGTGGCCCCCCTGGCCGAGGCCGAGCGCCACCTCGGCGTCGACCTCGTCGTCTCGTCGCTGCCCTCGGGCGCGGCCGACGGCCTGGCCGGACCGCTGGCCGAGAGCGGCGCGGACCTGTTCGACGTGGTGTACTCCCCCTGGCCCACCGCCGCGGCCCGCCGGGTCGCGGAACGGGGCGGCCGGGTCGTAGGCGGCTTCCCCATGCTGCTGCACCAGGCGGTGGCCCAGGTGCGCCTGATGACGGGCCGGGAACGGGTCCCGGTCGAGGCGATGCGCGCCGCGGGGGAGGCCGAACTGGCCCGCCGCGCCGCCTCCTGAGCGGCGCGGACCGGGCGGGTCCGCCCGACTGGTAGTATGAGATATCGACTTGGTCCGGTGTGCCTGTCACACTGGAACCGCAAGCGGAGATGATCCTCCCACCCGTCGGGTCACGCCCGGGCGGGTCCACCGAGTCGGCCCGATGCGTCGCCGTCGCGACGGGGCTCCGTGTACGCGGAGTCCGTCCGATACGCGCGTCGCCGTGCCGTCCACCGGATCGACCCCGCTTGCACACGCTGGCGGGGTTTTCGCTTTTCCAGGGAGACCCCGACGCGGTCGGTCCACCCGCCGGAGACGGGCGGGCCGATCCAGCAGGCCGCACCAATCAGGGGCGGCCGGTCCCAGGTAATCCGAGAAAGCTAGGGAGGGGTCTCATCAGCGCCGAGCCCCGCATCAATGACCGCATCCGGGTGCCCGAGGTCCGTCTCGTCGGACCCAACGGTGAACAGGTCGGAATCGTCTCCGTGCAGGACGCCCTGCGCCTCGCCCAGGAGTCGGACCTCGACCTCGTCGAGGTAGCGCCGACCGCGCGCCCGCCGGTCGCCAAGCTGATGGACTACGGCAAGTTCAAGTACGAGTCAGCGGTCAAGGCCCGCGAAGCCCGTAAGAACCAGTCGAACACGATCATCAAGGAGATCAAGCTCCGCCCGAAGATCGACCCGCACGACTACGAGACCAAGAAGGGTCACGTGGTGCGGTTCCTCAAGAGCGGGGACAAGGTCAAGGTGACGATCATGTTCCGTGGTCGTGAGCAGTCCCGTCCGGAGCTGGGCCGCCGCCTGCTGGCGCGGCTCGCCGAGGACGTCCAGGACCTTGGCACGGTGGAGTCGCAGCCCAAGCAGGACGGCCGCAACATGGTCATGGTGATCGGCCCGCACAAGCGGCGGTCCGAGCACAAGGCCGAGGCCCGCGCGGCCGCGGCGGGGGACAAGTCCCGCCGCGAACAGCCCGACGCACAGGCCTAGCGGCTCCGGGGAAGTCCCCCACCGCCCGGCCGCCGGAAGGGACCGGGTGGTGGGGTGGGCTGTGCGCGGACATCCGAACGCGTCACGGCCGGCGTCCAGGGACCCCGCCACAGTGACGGAAGCAGTGGCGGAACAACCGTGTCGCCCGCGCCCCGCGCGCGGACCGACACGCCGACGGAGTAGGAGACGACGGCGACATGCCGAAGAACAAGACCCACAGTGGGGCCAAGGACCGCTTCAAGGTCACCGGCTCTGGCAAGATCATGCGCCGCCGTGCCAACAAGAACCACATCCTTGAGCACAAGACCTCCAAGCGCAAGCGCAAGCTGAGCAACGAGGCCGTGCTCGCCCCCGCGGACGCGAAGTTCATCAAGAAGCTTCTCGGCAAGTAGTCCGCGAACCTTCCCCTCCCACCGGAAGCGCCCCCGCGCCCCAGCGGCGCGGTGACGGCCGCCGGGTGGGATCGACCAGAAGCGAATCCGGTCGCCGGACTCCTCGGAGTCGGGCCGGTCGGCGCGCCCCGCGCGCCGGAACACACAAGAGGGAGTCACAGTGGCACGCGTGAAGCGGGCTCTCAACGCCAAGAAGAAGCGCAAGGTCGTCCTCGACCGGGCGAGCGGCTACCGCGGTCAGCGTTCGCGCCTGTACCGCAAGGCCAAGGAGCAGATGCTCCACTCGATGACCTACGCCTACCGCGACCGCAAGGACCGCAAGGGCCAGTTCCGTCGTCTGTGGATCCAGCGGATCAACGCGGCCTCCCGCGCCAACGGCCTCACCTACAACCGCTTCATGCAGGGCCTGAAGCTGGCCGGCATCGAGGTCGACCGCCGTATGCTCGCCGAGCTGGCCGTCAACGACGAGGCCGCGTTCGCGACCCTGGTGGAGACCGCCAAGAAGGCCCTTCCGGCCGAGGCCGCGGCCTGACCGGTTCCACACGGAGTCTGACGGGTAGAGCGATGGCGAGCCACGAGTTCACGAGTGTCCGGTCACCCAGGATCAAGGGGGTTCGGCGGCTCGCCAAACGCACCTTCCGCCAGCGCGAGCGGCGCTTCCTCGCCGAGGGGCCGCAGGCCGTGCGCGAAGCGCTGGCCGCGGCCGGCGGTGCCGGGCGGTCCCCCTATGGCGGGACCGCCCCCGGCGTGGTCGAGGTGTACGCCACGACCGAGGCCATGCAGCGCCATCTGGACCTGATGGACGCCGCCCACACGGCGGGCGTCCCGGTCCACCGGGTCAGCCTCGACGTCATGACGGAGCTGGCCCAGACCGTCACCCCGCAGGGCGTCATCGCCGTCTGCGAGTTCGTCGACGTCCCCCTGGACGGGGTCGGCGACGTGCGCCTGGCGGCGGTCCTGTCCCACGTCCGCGACCCGGGCAACGCGGGTACGGTGCTGCGCACCGCCGACGCCGCCGGGGCCGACGTGGTCATCTTCACCGACGCCTCCGTGGACCCCTACAACGGCAAGTGCGTGCGGGCCTCCGCCGGGAGCCTGTTCCACCTGCCCATCGTGGTGGGCGTCCCGGTGGCGCGGGCGGTCGACTTCCTGCGCGAGCGCGGCGCCCGGGTCTGGGCCGCCGACGGCGGCGGGCCGCGGGACCTGCACGAGGTCGCCGACGGCGGGGACCTGGACGGTCCGGTCGGCTGGGTCTTCGGTAACGAGGCCTGGGGCCTGCCGGAGGAGACCGTCCGCCTGACGGACGGCGCGGTCAGCGTCCCCATCTACGGCGGGGCCGAGAGCCTGAATCTGGCCACGGCCGCGGCCGTGTGCCTCTACACCACCGCGCGCCAGCAGCGGCGCTCCTGAGGGCCGGCGGGGATTTCCGGCGCCGACGCGCCACTCGCATTGGCAAATGCACGTGCACGGGGTGTCGGTGCCGATAGGGTCTGAGCGGGATCACGGTGGCGCCCCCCGATGCGCCACCCGCCCCGACGTGGGCGGAGATCCCTGTTCAAGAGGCGTACCGGACGGACGTGCCGGGTAGATCTGCGGTGGTGGTCGCGGATGCCGGCGCCATCGGTCGGCGGCACGCAGGCGCGGATGCCCTGCGTCCGTGGACCTACAAGGGGAGCGGGGAGAGGCGTGGGCAGCGGCCGGCAGGTGGATCACCCGGTGGAGGACGGAGAGGGTGCACACCCCTCCGACACCCCCCCGGACGACGGCACCGGAGGCGACCCGACCCCCGCACCGCTGTGGGACGTGGACGACACCGTCACCGGCCACGCCCCGCTGCACGCCGACGACCTGCCCGACGGCGTCGTCGTCGCCGACGCCCGCGGCCGCGTCATCCTCTACAACGCCCAGGCCGCCCAGCTCACCGGCATCCCCGCCGCTGACGCCCTGCGGCGCGACTTCCGCGCCGCCCTGCCGCTGGTCGGCGCGGACGGCAACGACTGGTGGGAGGCCAGCGACCCCTACGGGGGGGACCGCGGCCGCACCCGCCAGACCGAGCGCGCCCTGTACCTGCCCGACGACCGCGAGATCCTCGTCGCCGCCCGCTACGTGCGCGCCCGCCCCGGCGGCGACCTCGTCCGCCTGGTCGTCACCCTGCGCGACGCCTCCACACGCGCCGAGCGCAGCCGCGCCGACCTCGTCTCCGAGGTCGCCCACGAGCTGCGCTCCCCGCTGACCAGCGTCAAGGGCTTCACCTCCACGCTGCTCACCAAGTGGGAACGGCTCACCGACAAGCAGAAGCTGTTCATGCTGGAGACCGTCAACGCCGACGCCGACCGCGTCACCCGGCTCATCCACGACCTGCTCGACGTCTCCCGCATCGAGTCCGGCCGCATCGAGGTCCGCCGCCAGGTCGTCGACGTCACCGAGGTGGTGCGCCGGGTCGTCGCCGGCCGCGTCGCCTCCGGCGAGTCGGAGGAGCGCTTCCGGGTCGAGACGCGCGAAGGCCTCCCGCAGATGTGGCTGGACCCCGACAAGCTCGAACAGATCCTCTCCAACCTCGTGGAAAACGGGGTGCGGCACGGCGCTGGTACTGTCAGTATCGTGATCGAGCCGTGTGAGGGAGGAGCAGCGGTGTCGGTGCGCGACGAAGGCCAGGGCATAGCGCCCGAGACCATTCCGCGCGTCTTCCGCCAGTTCTGGCGCAGCAAGCGCCGGAGCGGGACCGGCCTCGGGCTGTTCATCGTCAAGGGCCTCGTCGAGGCCCACGGCGGCACGATCACCGTCGGACGCGCCCCCAGCGGCGGTGCCGAGTTCCGATTTACCATGCCCGCCGGGACGCCCGAGTTCGTCTGAAGCCCTTCAGACCCTCCGACGCCCCCGGTGGGCTCCACGGCGTGCCCGGGACCGGTGAGTGGACCCTTCCCTGCGCGCCCGACATCCCTGAGCCTTCCCTGTCGGCCCCGTCCGCCCCACGGCGGACCGTGACCACCGCACGCCTCCCTCCTGCACGGGGACGCGGCGGTGAGGTGACCAACCATGTCTGCACCGAACAATTCCTTCGACCCGGTCGAGGTGACCCCCCTGCACCCCGACGAGGTCGCCCGCATGCGCGAGGAGGCTCTGGCCGCCATCGCAGCGGCGAAGGACCTCGCCGAACTCAAGGAGGTCCGTCTCGCCCACGCCGGCGACCGGTCCCCGCTGGCCCTGGCCAACCGTGAGATCGGGGCGCTGCCCCCGGCGGCCAAGGCCGACGCGGGCAAGCGCGTCGGCGGCGCCCGCCGCGACGTCGGCCAGGCCCTCAAGGAGCGCCAGACCGCCCTGGAGGCCGAGCGCGACGAGCGCGTCCTGGTCGAGGAGCGGGTCGACGTCACCCTGCCCTGGGACCGGGCCCCGCGCGGCGCCCGCCACCCGCTGACCACCGTCGCCGAGCGCATGGCCGACGTGTTCGTCGGCATGGGCTTCGAGATCGCGGAGGGCCCCGAGGTCGAGGCGGAGTGGTTCAACTTCGACGCCCTCAACTTCCAGCCCGACCACCCGGCCCGCACCATGCAGGACACCTACTTCGTCGAGGGCCCCGGCGGCGGGGACTCCGGCATGGTCATGCGCACCCACACCTCGCCGGTGCAGGTCCGCGCGCTGCTCTCGCGCGAGCTGCCCGTGTACGTGGTCGCGCCGGGCAAGACCTTCCGCACCGACGAGCTCGACGCCACCCACAGCCCGGTCTTCCACCAGCTGGAGGGCCTGGTCGTGGACAAGGGCATCACGATGGCGCACCTGCGCGGCGCCATCGACGCCTTCGTCGGGTCCATGTTCGGGGAGGGCCTGCGCACCCGCTTCCGCGCCTCCTACTTCCCCTTCACCGAGCCGTCGGCCGAGGTGGACATGGAGTGCTTCGTGTGCCGCGGCGCGTCGGTGGGCGACCCCGACAACCCGTGCCGCACCTGCTCCAGCGAGGGCTGGATCGAGCTCGGCGGCTGCGGCGTGGTCAACCCGCGCGTGCTCGTCGCCGCCGGGGTCGACCCCGAGGTCTACAGCGGCTGGGCCTTCGGCCTGGGAATCGAACGGACACTGATGTTCGCGCACGGCGTGCGCGACATGCACGACATGGTCGAGGGCGACATCCGCTTCACCTCGGCGTTCGGGAGTGAGAACTGATGCGCGTCCCCCTTTCCTGGCTGCGGGAGTACGTCGACCTGCCGGCCGACGTCACCGCACGCGACCTGGCCTCGCGGCTCACGCTGGCCGGGCTCGAGGTCGAGACCGTCGACACCCTGGGCGCCGACCTGACCGGCCCCGTCGTCTACGGGCGCGTCCTGGAGATCGAGGAGCTCACCGGGTTCAAGAAGCCCATCCGCTACTGCCGGGTGGACGTCGGGTCGGCCAACGGCACCGGCGAGCCCCAGCAGATCATCTGCGGCGCCCGCAACTTCGCCGAGGGCGACCTCGTCGTCGTCTCGCTGCCCGGTGCCGAGCTGCCCGGCGGCTTCAGGATCGGCGCCCGCAAGACCTACGGCCGGATGTCCGAGGGCATGATCTGCTCGGCCACCGAGCTGGGCCTGTGGGAGGACCACAGCGGCATCGTCGTCCTCCCCGAGGGCTTCGGCGAGGTCGGCGAGGACGCCATCGGCCCGCTCGGCCTGCGCGAGGACGTCATCGACATCGCCGTGACGCCCGACCGCGGCTACGCGCTGTCGATCCGCGGCGTGGCCCGCGACACCGCCTCCCTGTACGGCGTCGCGTTCCACGACCCCGCCGACGTCGCCGTGCCCGCCCCCGCGGGCGAGGGCCACCCGGCCGCCATCGCCGACGACTCCCTGTGCGACAGCCTCGTCCTGCGCGGCGCCACCGGCTTCGACCCCGACGCGCCCAGCCCGCTGTGGATGAAGCGGCGCCTGCACCAGTGCGGGGTGCGCCCCGTCTCCCTGGCCGTCGACATCACCAACTACGTGATGCTCGAGCTCGGCCAGCCGCTGCACGCCTGGGACCGCGACCGCCTCACCGGCACCGTCACCGTGCGCGCCGCCGAGGCGGGGGAGAAGCTGGAGACCCTGGACCACGTCCAGCGCTCCCTGGACACCGACGACATCGTCATCGCCGACGGGTCCGGCGCCCAGGCGATCGCCGGGGTCATGGGCGGTGTGGACACCGAGATCGGCCTGTCCTCCACCTCGGTCCTGATCGAGGCCGCCCACTTCGACGAGATGCACATCGCCCGGGCCTCGCGCCGCCACCAGCTCTCCTCGGAGGCCTCCCGCCGCTTCGAGCGCGGCGTGGACTCCGGCCTCCAGCTCGCCGCCGCCACCCGCGCCGTCGGGCTGCTGGCCGAGCTGGGCGGGGCGACCGTCGAGGACGCCTACACCCATCTGGACCGGGTCGCCCCGCGCGCGCCCATCACGGTGCGGGCCGGACACGCCTCCTCGGTCTCCGGGGTCGACTACCCGGCCGGCACCACCGAGAAGTGGCTGACGGCCATCGGCTGCGAGGTGGCCGCGGACGGGGACGTCCTGACCGTCACCCCGCCGTCCTGGCGGCCCGACCTCACCGACCCCAACGACCTGGCCGAGGAGGTCATCCGGTTCGAGGGCTACGAGAACATCCCCTCGATCCGGCCGCGCGGCTCGGGCCGCGGCCTCACCGAGGGCCAGCGGCTGCGCCGCGCCGTCGGCCGGGCCCTGGCCGACGCCGGGTACAACGAGGTGCTGTCCTACCCGTTCACCGGTGAGCGCGACCTCGACGGGCTCCAGCTGCCCGCCGACGACGCCCGCAGGGTCGCCCTTCGCCTGGCCAACCCGCTCAACGACGAGGAGCCGCTGCTGCGGACCACGCTGCTGCCGGGCCTGTTCAAGGCGCTGGCCCGCAACGTGGGGCGCGGTTTCACCGACGTGGCCCTCTTCGAGACGGGCCTGGTGTACCGGCCCGAGCGGGGCGCGACCCGCGCCCCGCTCCTGCCGGTGGACCGCGGACCGAGCGCGGAGGAGCTGGCGCTGATCGACGCCGCCCTGCCCGCCCAGCCGCGCCGGATCGGCGTCGTCATCACCGGCGACGCCGAGCGCGCCGGCTGGTGGGGCGGGGGCCGAGCGGCCACCTGGGCCGACGCGATCCAGGCCGCCCGCGAGGTCGCCCGGGTCGCCGGGGTGGAGCTGGAGGCGGAGGCCGACGCCCACGCCCCCTGGCACCCGGGCCGCTGCGCCGCACTGTACGTGCGGGTCGGGGGCGAGCGCGTGCTCGTCGGCCACGCCGGGGAGCTGCACCCGCGCACCGTCAAGGCGTTCGGGCTGCCCGAGCGCACCGCGGCGATGGAGCTGGAGCTGGACCACCTCGAGCGGGCCCGCACCCCGGTCGTCGCCCCGGAGGTCTCCACCTACCCGGTGGCGGTCCAGGACGTGGCCCTGGTCGTGGACGAGTCCGTCCCGGTCGGCGAGATCGGCGCCGCGCTGGCGGCGGGCGCCGGGGAGCTGCTGGAGAGCGTGCGCCTGTTCGACGTCTACACCGGCGAGCAGGTGGGCGAGGGCCGCAAGTCGGTGGCCTTCACCCTGCGCTTCCGCGCCGCCGACCGCACGCTGACGGCGGAGGAGGCGGGCGCCGCCCGCGACGCCGCCGTGGCCGCGGCGGCCGAGCGCACCGGCGCCGCGCTGCGCGCCTGACACGCCGCGCCGGCGCACCGCGCCACCGCGAGGGGCCGCCCCGTCCACCGACGGGGCGGCCCCTCCCGCGTTCCCCGGGCCCGTGCCCTCAGGGGCCCGTGTTTCCCGGAGATGGCCGCCGGAAGGCGGAACGCTCTCCGGGGGAGGGGACGCGAAGAACTTTTTTCGGCCCTGTTCTCCCAGCGTGTCATGGGTTTTCCGGACCATGTGCCGGGGTAGCCGGAATGACCCCGGTGTTTCGGGGCATGAAAGTTCGTTTCGTCTCTTGCTGTGAGGCGTCCCCCACATTTAGCCTGCAAGCACCCGCCCCTCCCAGGGCGCCCGGGGGCGGGGACCGCAGTATTCCCGGCAGCGCGTCGTCGTTCGCGCACGTCCACGGTTCGGAGGTCGCCCTATGACCGAAACGGCTCTCCCGTTCGTTCCCGCCGCCCCGCAGGTGCGGGAGCCCGGCCGCCTCTGGCACACCTTCTGCGATATGAACACGGTCCGCAAGGGCCCCGAGTTCACGGTGGCGCGCGCCGAGGGCGTGTGGCTCTGGGACGAGGCCGGCGACCGGTACCTCGACGGCACGGCCAGCCTCTGGTACTGCAACGTCGGCCACGGCCGCCCCGAGATCGCCGAGGCCGTCCACCGTCAGATGCTGACCCTGGACGCCTACACCGTCTACGGGGACTTCTCCAACGCCCCCGCGGCGCGGCTCAGCGAGCGGCTGGCCGCGCACGCCCCGGTCGACGACCCGCGGGTGATCCTCACCTGCGGGGGAGGGGAGTCCATCGACACCGCGGCCAAGCTGGCCCGCCGCTTCCACGCCGTCACCGGGGCCCCGGAGCGGGTCCACCTGATCAGCCGCACCGGCGGCTACCACGGCCTGCACGGGTTCGGCACCAGCGTGATCGGCATGGAGCGGTTCCGCACCGGTTACGGGCCGCTGGTCGAGGACGTGTCGGTGGTCCCGCACGACTCCGCGGCCGCCCTGGAGGCGGAGATCCTGCGGGTGGGCCCCGGGCGGGTGGCCGCCTTCTTCGCCGAGCCCGTCATCGGGGCGGGCGGGGTGTACGCGCCGCCGCCGGACTACTTCACCGAGGTGGCCCGCATCTGCGAGCGGTACGGCGTGCTGTTCATCGTCGACAGCGTGATCTGCGCGTTCGCCCGGCTGGGCGACTGGTTCGGGATCGAGCGCTTCGGGGTGCGGCCCGACATGATCGTCTTCGCCAAGGGCGTCTCCAGCGGCTACCTGCCGCTGGGCGGCGTGGTGGTGAGCGGCCGGGTGGCCGATCCGTTCTGGTACCGGGAGGGCCACCCCTTCCTGCACGGCACCACCTACGCCGGGCACCCGACGGCCTGTGCCGCGGCCATGGCCAACCTGGACATCCTGGAGCGGGAGGACCTGTTCACGGTGTCCCTGGAGGTGGAGCGGCAGCTGGACGGGGCCCTGCGCTCCCTGGCCGACCACCCGCTGGTCGCGCAGGTCCGCTCGGGCACCGGGGTGATGGCCGCGGTGGAGCTCACCGAGGAGGCGCTGGCCGGGCGGGGGATCACCACGGCGGAGGTGTTCGCCGAGGCGCGTGCGCGCGGGGTGATCCTGCGGCCGGTCCCGACGGCGCTGCTCATCTCGCCGCCGCTGACCATCACCTGGGAGCAGATCGACCACCTGGTCTCCACCCTGGCCGGCGCCCTGGACGCGGTGGCCGCCCGCCACTGAGGCCGGGCCTTGAGGGCCGCCTCCCGCGGAACACCGCGGTGGGCGGCCCTCGGTCGGCCGGGGCGCGGTCCCGGCCGCCGGGGAGTCGGCCGGGTGAAATATTTTCCTTGGAAAAGACTTTCCCGTGCGCCCATCATCCGGTATTGTTTCTCGGGAAGATACTTCTTGAGGGGGCGGACCATGACCGCACGGCCGACCGAGGACACCGCGACGCTCACCGACGACGACCTCATCACCGCCTGGGGCCTGCTGCACGAGGCCATGAACGGCGTCCACCCCAGGCTGCTGCGCGGTATCACCCCCGACGGCAAGGACATGGCCGGGCCCTGGTTCGAGGTCCTCATACGCCTGCAGCGCACCCCCGGGCACCGGCTCCCGATGAGCCGCCTGGCCCGCGAGGTCAGCCTCAGCACCGGCGGCTTCACCAAGCTCGCCGACCGGCTCGAACGCGAGGGGTACCTCAAGCGCGAGAACTGCTCGTCCGACCGGCGCGTGGTCTACGCGACCCTCACCCCCCAGGGAGTGGAGTTCATCGGCCAGGTGCGGGTCAAGCACGTCGAGCGTCTGCGCGAGCACGTCCTGGGGCCGTTGGGCGAGGAGGGCGTGCGCACCCTGTCCGCGGTCGCGCGCACGCTCCGTGACAGCACGGTCTGACCCCGGATCACCCGTCGGAAACGCTCGGTAGTCGATTCCCCGGTCGGAATGTCGTCGTGTCCGTACGAAAGTACGGAAAACGTCCCACCGGCCTTCGTTCCCGTGTAGGTTGGCGGATGTTCGAGGACTCCGGGGGAGGGGTCCCAACGGTAAGGCCCCGGGGGGAATCATGGGACTGTTCACCACTGCCGCGCAGCTGAGGCCGATCCCCCGGTCCCCCCGCTTCGCCAACGGTTCCGTCTCCTTCTGGTTCCGTGACATCGGCCTTCCCGAGCGCAGGGACCCCCTGCCGGGCACCGCCGACTACGACGTCTGCGTCGTCGGCGCGGGGTACACGGGGCTGTGGACCGCCTACTACCTCAAGAAGGCGCAGCCCGACCTGCGCATCGCGGTGGTCGAGCGCGAGTTCGCCGGCTTCGGCGCCTCCGGCCGTAACGGAGGGTGGCTGTCGGCGGAGTTCGCGGGCTCCCGCGAGCGCTACGCGCAGTCACACGGAAAGAGCGCGTTCATCGCCCTGCAACGCGCGATGATGAGCACCGTCGACGAGGTCATCTCCGCCGCGGCCGCCGAGGGCATCGACGCCGACATCGTCAAGGGCGGCATGCGCCTGGTCGCCACCAACGCCGCCCAGCGGGACCGGCTGGCCGAGGACATCGAGTACCTCCAGGAGTGGGGGTACTGGCCCGACGACATCCACATGCTCCCCGAGGGGCACGCCCCCTCCCTGGCCGTCGCCGACGCGGTCGCCTGCGCCTACTCCCCGCACGCCGCGCGCGTGCAGCCCGCCAAGCTGGTCACCGGCCTGGCCAGGGCGGTCGAGGCGCTGGGGGTGACCATCTTCGAGGGCACCGCCGTGGAGGAGATCCGCCCCCGCCGGGGCGTGGCCCGCCCGGCCGTGGTCACCGACCACGGCACCGTCTACGCCGACCACGTCGTGCGCGCCACCGAGGGCTTCACCTCCACCCTGCGCGGCCAGCGCCGCGAATGGCTGCCGATGAACTCCTCGATGATCGTCACCGAGCCCGTTCCGGCCCAGGTGTGGGACAAGATCGGCTGGGAGGGCCGCGACGTCCTGGGCGACACCGCGCACGCCTACGTCTACGCCCAGCGCACCGCCGACGACCGCATCGCCATCGGCGGCCGGGGCGTGCCCTACCGCTTCGGGTCGGCCCAGGACAAGGACGGCGCCACCCAGCCCCAGGCCATCGCCGAGCTGTGGCGCGCGCTCACCCGCATGTTCCCGGACGTGGCGGAGGTGCCCGTCGAGCACGCCTGGTCCGGCGTCCTGGGCGTGCCCCGCGACTGGTGCCCCAGCGTGCACATGGACACCGAGACCGGCATCGGCTGGGCCGGGGGCTACGTCGGCAGCGGCGTGGCCACCAGCAACCTGGCCGGGCGCACCCTGCGCGACCTCATCCTGGGTCGGGACACCGAGCTCACCCGGCTGCCCTGGGTGGGCCACCAGGTGCGCGGCTGGGAGCCCGAGCCGCTGCGCTGGGTCGGCACGCAGGTCATCTACGGGCTCTACCGCACCGCCGACCGCCGCGAGTCCAAGACCTCCGAGGAGAAGGCCCACACCTCCCGCCTCGCTGGCATCGCCGGGCGCATCGCCGGCCGCTGACCGGACACCGCCGTACCGGGGCCGGTGTGAGCGTGCTCGCACCGGCCTTCCTCCGATCCGGCTTGCATAAATTTGCAGCAGTGTGCATGATAGTTCAGTCATTGAGAGTGAGGGGAGCACCATGGGTTACAACGCGGCGGTCGCCGGGGCCAGTGGATACGCCGGAGGCGAGGTGCTCCGCCTGCTGATCGGCCACCCCGACATCGAGATCGGCGCCGTCACCGCCGCCAAGAACGCCGGGACGCCGCTCATCCGGCACCAGCCGCACCTGCTCCCGCTGGCCGACCGCGTCCTGGCCCCCACCGACGTCGACTCCCTGCGCGGCCACGACCTCGTGTTCCTGGCCCTGCCGCACGGCCAGTCCGCCGACATCGCCCGGCAGCTCGGCGAGGACGTCCTCGTCATCGACTGCGGCGCCGACTTCCGGCTCGTGGACTCCTCCTCCTGGGAACGCTTCTACGGCACCCCCCACGCCGGGACCTGGCCCTACGGCCTGCCCGAGCTGCCCGGACAGCGCGAGCGCCTCACCGGCGCCAAGCGCGTCGCCGTCCCCGGCTGCCACGTCACCGTCGCCACCCTCGCGCTCTTCCCCGGCCTGGCCGAGCAGCTCGTCGAACCCGACCTCACCGTCGTCGCCGTCACCGGCACCTCCGGCGCGGGCAAGGCCCCCAAGCCGAACCTCATCGGCAGCGAGGTCATGGGCGCCCTCACCCCCTACGGCGTCGGCGGCGCCCACCGCCACAACCCCGAGATCGTCCAGAACCTCACCGCGGTCACCGGCGAACCCGTCAAGCTGTCCTTCACCCCCGTCCTGGCCCCCCTGCCGCGCGGCATCCTCGCCACCTGCACCGCCCCCCTCAAGCCCGGCACCACCGCGGAGCAGGTCCGCGCCGCCTACGAGACCGCCTACGCCGACGAGCCCTTCGTCCACCTCCTGCCCGAGGGGACCTGGCCCAGCACCGCCATGACGCTCGCCGCCAACACCACCCTCGTCCAGGTCACCGTGGACCCCGACGCCGGACGCATGGTCGCCGTCGCCGCCCTGGACAACCTCACCAAGGGCACCGCGGGCGGCGCGATCCAGAGCGCCAACCTCGCCCTGGGCCTGCCCGAGACCACCGGCCTCCCGCTCGCCGCCGTGGCCCCCTGACCACCGGAAAGCTGGAAAGGCACAACGTGAGCGTCACCGCACCCCTGGGCTTCCGGGCCGCGGGAGTCAGCGCGGGCATCGCCGTCCCCGGCGTACGCGACGTCGCCGTCCTCGTCAACGACGGCCCCTCCCGGGCGGCCGGGGCGGTCTTCGGCTCCGGCGCCGACCGCTCGGCCCCCGCCCTGTGGTCCCGCCAGGTCCTGGCCGGCGGCCGGGTCCGCGCCGCCGTCCTCAACTCCGGCTGCGCCAACGTCGACACCGTCCCCCTCGGCTTCCAGGACGTCCACGCCCTGGCCGAGCACACCGCGGCCGCCGTCGACGACTCCGCGGCCGAGATCGCCCTGTGCGCCGCCGGACCCGTCGGCACCCGCCCGCCCCTGGACCGGCTCACCGGCGGCGTCACCGCCGCCGTCGCCGAACTCTCCCGCTCCGGCGGGCTGACCGCCGCCGACGCCGTCCGCACCACCGACACCGTCGTCAAGATCGTCTTCCGGCGCGGGGACGGCTACACCGTCGGCGCCATGGCCAAGGGACCGGACCCCTCCCTGTCCAGCGGCCTGTACATCGTCACCACCGACGCCGACCTGACCGCCGACCGGTGCCGCGCCCTCATCGCCGACGCCGCCGCCAAGACCCTCCCCCCGTTCACCGGACCGGCCGACACCGCCCTGCTCATGGCCAGCGGGGCCGCCGGCACCACCCCCGACGAGGAGGCCTTCGCGGCCCTGCTCGCCGACGTGTGCGCCGACCTGGCCGCCCAGATCGACGCCGACCCCGCCACCACGGAGCACGAGGACCGGACATGATCTCCCGAGCCACCGACAGCGCCGCCACCGGCGACGACCGAGCCCAGGCCATCGACAAGGCCGCCAACCTCATCGAGGCGCTGCCCTGGCTGTCCCGCTTCCACGGCCGCACCGTCGTGGTCAAGTACGGCGGCAACGCCATGATCAACGAGGAACTGCGCGTCCGCTTCGCCGAATCGGTCGTCTTCCTCTACTACGCCGGACTGCGCCCCGTCGTCGTCCACGGCGGCGGCCCCCAGATCAGCGCCATGCTCGAACGCTCCGGGGTGGAGTCCACCTTCACCGCCGGGCTGCGCGTCACCACCGACGAGGCCATGGACATCGTCCGCATGGTCCTCACCGGCCAGGTCAACCGCGAGATCGTCGGCCTGATCAACCGGCACGGCCCCTTCGCCGTCGGCATGTCCGGCGAGGACGCCAACCTGCTGGTCGCCGAACGCAAGAGCGTCACGGTGGACGGCCGGGAGGTCGACCTCGGCCGCGTCGGCGAGGTCACCGAGGTCAACGCGGGCGCCGTCGCCGCCCTGCTGGCCGACGGCCGCATCCCCGTCGTCTCCAGCGTCGCCCGCGCCGACGACGGCGGCGTCTACAACGTCAACGCCGACACCGCCGCCTCCGAGATCGCCGTCGCCCTGGGCGCCAGCAAGCTCATCATGCTCACCGACGTCGAAGGCCTCTACGCCGACTACCCGGCCAACACCGAGCTGGTCAGCCGCCTCAACGTCGACGAGCTCCGCGCCCTGCTCCCCACGCTCTCCTCCGGCATGCTCCCCAAGATGGAGGCCTGCCTCACCGCCGTCGAGGGCGGTGTGCCCCAGGCCCACATCATCGACGGCCGCGTCCCGCACTCCCTCCTCCTGGAGGTCTTCACCGACCAGGGCGTCGGCACGATGGTCGCCGACGAGGAACTGGAGGCGGCCCTGCTCGCCGGAGACCGCCCGCGCCCCTGGCGCCCCCACGACACCCGCACCGACCACACCGACGGAGGCAGGCCATGACCGGCTCCGAACTGCGCGAACGCTTCTCGGCCTCGCTCATGCCCAACTACGGCGTCCCGCCGATCGCCCTCACCCTGGGACGCGGCTGCGAGGTCTACGACGCCGACGGGCGCCAGTACCTCGACCTCATCGCGGGCATCGCCGTCTCCTCCCTGGGGCACGGCCACCCCGCCCTGGTCAAGGCCGTGGCCCACCAGGCGGCCACCATCGCCCACACCAGCAACCTCTTCATCAACGAGCGCGAGATCGAGCTGGCGGAGCGGCTCGTCTCCCTGCTCGGCGGCGACGCCAAGGTGTACTTCTCCAACTCCGGCACCGAGGCCAACGAGGCCGCCCTCAAGCTGGTCAAGCGCGCCGCCGGCCCGGGCCGCCACTACTTCGTCGCCGCGGGGAAGGGCTTCCACGGCCGCACCTCCGGCTCCCTCGCCCTGACCGGCAAGGACTCCATCCGCGAGCCCTTCGGGCCGTTCGGCATGGACGTGCGCTTCGTCCCCCACGGCGACCTCGACGCCCTGCGCGAGGCCGTCGACACCGGCTGCACCGCCGTGTTCGTCGAACCCACCCAGGGCGAGGCCGGCGTCGTCCCCGCCCCCGAGGGCTACCTCGCCGGGGTCCGCGAGATCTGCGACGCCACCGGCACGGCCTTCGTTCTGGACGAGATCCAGAGCGGCATCGGCCGCACCGGAGCCTGGTTCGCGCACCAGGAGGCCGGGGTGCGCCCCGACGTCCTCACCCTCGCCAAGGGACTGGGCGGCGGCCTGCCCATCGGCGCCTGCGTCGGCTTCGGCCGCTACGCCGACGCCTTCCACAAGGGCGACCACGGCTCCACCTTCGGCGGCAACCCCATCGCCTGCGCCGCGGCCCTGGCCGTCCTGGACACCATCGAGAAGGAGGGCCTGCTCGCCCACACCGCCGTCATGGGGGACCTGCTCGCCGAGCAGCTCGACGCCATCGACCACCCCCTGCTCGCCGGGCAGCGCGGCTCGGGCCTGTGGCGGGCCCTGACCCTGACCGGGCCGCACGCCGCCCACGTCCAGGAACAGGCAGCGGTCCGCGGCTTCCTGGTCAACGCGGTCGCCCCCGACGCCATCCGGCTCGCCCCGCCGCTGGTCATCACACCCGAGCAGATCGGGGTCTTCATCGAGGCCCTGCCCACCATCCTCGACGCCGCCGAGGCCGCCACCAAGGAGAAGCAGTCATGACCCGGCACTTCCTTCGCGACGACGACCTGAGCCCGGCCGAGCAGGCCCGGGTGCTGGACCTCGCCGACGCCATGAAGAAGGACCGCTTCGCCCACCGGCCCCTGGCCGGCCCGCGCACCGTGGCCCTCCTCTTCGACAAGCCCTCCACCCGCACCCGCCTGTCCTTCAGCGTCGGCGTCGCCGACCTCGGCGGCGCCCCGCTGGTCCTGGACTCGGGCAGCACCCAGATGGGCCGCGGCGAACCCCTCGCCGACACCGCCCGCGTCCTGCAGCGCCAGGTGGCCGCCGTCGTCTGGCGGACCTTCGCCCAGGCCGACCTGGAGACCCTGGCCGCCGACATCACCGTCCCGGTGGTCAACGCCCTCACCGACGAGTTCCACCCCTGCCAGATCCTGGCCGACCTCCAGACGGTCCGCGAGCACAAGGGCGCCCTGGCCGGGCTCACCCTGGCCTACCTGGGCGACGGCGCCAACAACATGGCGCACTCCTACCTGCTGGGCGGCGCCACCGCGGGGCTCCACGTCCGCGTCGCCGCCCCCGACGGCTACCACCCCGACCCGCGGGTCCTGGCCCGCGCGGCCGAGATCGCCCGCACCACCGGTGGGTCGGTCTCCGTCACCACCGACCCCCGCGAGGCCGCCGCCGGGGCCGACGTCCTGGCCACCGACACCTGGGTCTCCATGGGCCAGGAGGCCGAGGCCGCCGACCGCGAGGCGCCCTTCCGCCCCTACATCGTCGACGAGGACCTCCTGTCCGCCGCCGACCCCGGGGCGATCGTCCTGCACTGCCTGCCCGCCTACCGCGGCAAGGAGATCTCCGCGGGCGTCATCGACGGGCCGCAGAGCGTCGTCTGGGACGAGGCCGAGAACCGGCGCCACGCCCAGAAGGCCCTGCTGGCCTTCCTGCTGGAGCACACCGACGCCGAAGGGGACGTGCGACGATGACCGTCGACGGGGGCGCCACCGCACCGATGACCAAGGCGGCGCGGCACGCCCGCATCACCGAGGTCCTCACCCGCGAGGACATCCGCTCCCAGGGCGAGCTGGCCAAACGGCTCGCCGAGACGGGCGTCCTGGTCACCCAGGCCACCCTCTCCCGCGACCTGGACGAACTCGGCGCGGTCAAGCTCCGCACCGCCGCCGGGCACCTCGCCTACGTCCTGCCGGGGGAGGGGGGCGAACGCCTCCAGCGCACCCGCCCCGACACCCTGGACCTGTCCCAGGCTTCCGGCGCCCGGCTCACCCGGCTGGCCGAGGACCTGCTGGTGTCGGCGGAGGCGTCCGCCAACATGGTCATCGTCCGCACCCCGCCGGGCGCCGCGCAGTTCCTGGCCTCGGCCATCGACCACACCGACTTCCACGCCATCCTGGGGACGATCGCCGGAGACGACACCATCCTGGTCATCTCCCGCGACCCCCAGGGCGGCGAGGAGCTGGCCGCCGCGCTGCTGCGGCTGGCCGACCGCAGGCCGTAGCGGCGCCCGCGCGCCGCCGGCGGCCCGCGGACCGCACCCGAACCACGTTGAGGAGAACCACACCATGGCCGACCAGCCCGAGGCGCTGCGCCTGTGGGGAGGCCGCTTCGAGGGCGGACCGGACCAGGCCCTGGCCCGGCTGTCGCTGAGCACCCACTTCGACTGGCGGCTCGCCCGCCACGACATCGCCGGATCGCGCGCCCACGCCCGGGCGCTGCACCGCGCCGGACTGCTCACCGGGGACGAGCTCGACCGCATGATCGCCGGCCTCGACCGGCTGGAGGCCGACGTCGCCTCGGGCGCCTTCACTCCCGTCCTGGAGGACGAGGACGTGCACACCGCCCTGGAGCGCGGCTTCATCGAGCGGGTCGGCGCCGAGCTGGGCGGACGCCTGCGCGCCGGGCGCTCCCGCAACGACCAGATCGCCACCCTCGTCCGCATGTACCTGCGGGAGGAGGCCCGGGCGATCGCCGCCGGGCTGCTGGAGCTGGTCAACGCCCTGGCCGACCAGGCCGCCGCCCACCCCGGCGCGGCCATGCCCGGCCGCACCCACCTGCAGCACGCCCAGCCGGTGCTGCTGGCCCACCACCTCATGGCGCACGCCTGGCCGCTGGTGCGCGACATCGAGCGCCTGCGCGACTGGGACCGCCGCGCCGCCGTGTCCGCCTACGGCTCCGGCGCGCTGGCCGGGTCCTCCCTGGGCCTGGACCCCGAGGCCGTCGCCGCCGAGCTGGGCTTCCCCGCCTCGGTGGAGAACTCCATCGACGGCACCGCCTCCCGCGACGTCGTCGCCGAGTTCGCGTTCGTCACCGCCATGATCGGCGTGGACCTGTCCCGGCTGTCGGAGGAGGTCATCCTCTGGGCGACCAAGGAGTTCTCCTTCGTCACCCTCGACGACGCCTTCTCCACCGGGTCGTCGATCATGCCCCAGAAGAAGAACCCGGACGTGGCCGAGCTGGCCCGCGGCAAGGCGGGCCGCCTCATCGGCGACCTCGCCGGGCTGCTCGCGACCCTCAAGGGCCTGCCCCTCGCCTACAACCGCGACCTCCAGGAGGACAAGGAGCCGGTGTTCGACGCCGTCGACACCCTCCACCTGCTGCTGCCCGCGATGACCGGCATGGTCGCGACCCTGACCTTCCACACCGACCGGATGGCCGAGCTGGCCCCGCAGGGCTTCTCGCTGGCCACCGACATCGCCGAGTGGCTGGTCCGCGAGCGGGTGCCGTTCCGCGACGCCCACGAGATCGCCGGGACCTGCGTGCGGGTGTGCGAGGAGCGCGGCATCGACCTGCCCGACCTGTCCGACGACGACTTCGCCGCGATCTCCCCGCACCTGACCCCCGCGGTGCGCGAGGTGCTGGCGGTGGAGGGCTCCCTGGCCTCGCGCGCCGGCCGGGGCGGCACCGCGCCCGTCCGCGTCGCGGAACAGCTCGAACGGCTCCGCGCCGCCGTCGAGGAGAACCGCAAGGCCTTCTCCTAGACCGCGTTCTTTGGACTGTTCCTGCGGGGCCTCCAGAACCCCGCCGGCGCCTCGCGAACCCCCCATGGCACAGGAGGGCGTTCAAGGACAGGTCCTAGTCCATTCCAGCGGTCCACACGGCAGGGCGTCCCGAGACCTCGGGGCGCCCTGCCGCGCTTCCCCCTCCCGGCACGGGGCGGGTGCCGGGGCGGCCCACGGGCGCCGAACGCGCGGCGGGCACCCGGACCCGGGCGTATTTCGCCGTTTCCCCGGCGGCCCGTCCGACGGTGCGATAGCGTCCGAAGTCCGCGGGTGCCGCTGAGTGCCCTCTCCGGTGCACACGGTGATGATCCGCGTCGGAACCACGCCGACCGGTGCCCGCGGTCAGTCCGCTGGAGGAGCGCAATGGGAAGACCGGGAGGCCGAGGCCGCGGCATCCGGGCGCAGCTCAACAGGATCGTGCTGATCCCGAGCATCACCTTCCTGGCCCTGTTCGTCCTGCTCAGCATGGCGACGCTGGCCCAGGCCGTCTCGCTGCGCTCGGCGGTGGCCGAGGGCCGGGCGGGCATCCACCTGGTCACCGCGCTCACCCGGCTACAGGAGGAGCGCCGCCTGGCCGCCGAGTACCTGGCCGACCCCGGGTCCGGGAGCCGCCGGGCGCTGGCCGACCGCGCCCGCCTCACCGACGAGGCCGTCGATACCGTCCGCGGCCTCGACGGCTCCCTGGGAGACCGGGACGACCCCGGCACCCCCGCCCTCACCGAGGACCTCCTGGCCTCCTTCGACGCCGTCGCCGCGGCCCGCACCGCCGCCCTGGCCGACCCCCCGGCCGCCGGCGCCGACACCCTGGAGGCCTACACCTCGGCGATCCACCGGGGCATCCGCCTGTACTCCGGCACCATCCGCTCCCTGGACGACGGCGGCGCCTCCGCCGAGGCCGCCGCCACCACCGACCTGCTCTGGGCCCAGGAGTCCTTCAGCCACGCCGACGCCCTGGTCGCCGCCGTGGCCGTCCGCGGCGACCTCACCCGGGACGAGCAGACGCGGATCACCGCCCTGCTCCACGACGCCCGCCTGCGCCTGGACACCGTCCACCCCGGGGACGACGCCGGGGCGCCCACCCCCGCGGCCGTCACGCGGAGCGGCCCCTGGCAGCGGCTCCTGGAGATCGGCGCGGCCATCGGCTCCCACGAGGCGCCCGCCTCCCTCGACCCGGTCACCGCCGAGATCGTCCGCGACACCTCGCCGCCCGCCGGGCTGGCCGACTGGCGGGCCGAGGCCGACCGGGTCAACGCCGAACTGGCCGACCTCACCGCCCGCCGGGCCGGCGACGTGGTCACCGCCACCGAGGCCGCCAGCGCCTGGATGCTCAGCCTCGCCCTGGGCGGCGGCATCACCTCCCTGTTCGCGGGCACCGTCGCCTACGGTGTGGCCGCCCGCTCCGCCGGACGCCTCACCCGCCGGCTGGCCCGGCTGCGCGCCGAGACCCTGGGCGTCGCCCGCGTCGACCTGCCCCGCATCGTGCGCCGCCTGGAGGCCGGGGAGAGCGTCGACCCCGACGCCGAGATCAAGCAGCTCGACCACGGCGACGACGAGGTCGGCCAGGTCGCCGACGCCTTCAACATCGCCCAGCGCACCGCCGTCGCCGCCACCGTCAAACAGGCCGAGCTGAGGTCGGGGGTCAACCGGGTCTTCCTGGGCATCGCCCACCGCAACCAGTCGCTCGTGCAGCGCCAGCTCCAGCTGCTGGACCGGATCGAGCGCGAGGAGGACGACCCCGACCTGCTGGAGAGCATCTTCCGGCTCGACCACCTGGCCACCCGCGGCCGCCGCCACGCCGAGAACCTCATCATCCTCGGCGGCGCCCGGCCCGGGCGGCGCTGGCGCCGGCCGATCCCGCTGATCGACATCCTGCGGGGCGCCGTGTCGGAGACCGAGGAGTACGCCCGGGTCCACGTCACCGCCGTGCCCGAGCTCTCCCTGGCCGGCGCCGCCGTCGCCGACGTCATCCACCTCCTCGCCGAACTGGTGGAGAACGCCACCGCCTACTCGCCCCCGCACACCGACGTCACCATCTCCGCCGAGACCGTGCCCAAGGGCGTGGCCGTCGAGATCGAGGACCGCGGCCTGGGCATGACCGAGGACGCCCTGACCCGCGCCAACACCACCCTCAGCGAGGCGCCCGAGTTCGACGTCATGGCGCCGGGCACCGACGCCCGCCTGGGCCTGTTCGTGGTCGCCCGGCTGGCCGTCAAGCACGACGTCCAGGTGGAGCTGCGGCCCTCGCCCTACGGCGGCACCCGCGCCGTCGTGCTCCTGCCCGGAGCGCTGTTCACCGCCGCCGGGGCGGCGCCCGACCACTCCCGGCCCGCCGCGCGCCGCGTCCAGCACGCCCCGGCCCAGGAGGGGGCGGACGCCGGGACCGCGGTCGGCGTCCTGGTCGCCGACGACGGGGCCGCACCGCCCCGGCCCCGGCTGCGCCCGGTGCCCCCGCCCGACGGGCACGGGGACGGCGCCGGGCACCGCGCCCCGGTCCTGCGCAGCGTCCCCGACCTGCCGGCCCCGGACGGGCCGCACGACGGCACACCCGCGGACGGCGGCCCCTCCCGCACCGCCGACCGCGCGGCGGCCGGCGGAGACCGCCCCGACCTGCCCCGGCGCAGGCGGCAGGCCAGCCTCGCCCCCCAGCTCAGACATTCGCCCGCACCGGAACCGGGGGAGGAGCAGGCCCCGCCGCCGAGCGCCCGCAGCCCGGAGGAGGCCCGCCGGATGATGGACGCCTTCAGCGCGGGCACCCGCCGGGGCCGCGCCGCGGACGTCGACGGGGACGGGCGGCAGTACGACAGCCATGTCGGTGGCAGCACCGACGACCACACGGGAGAGAACGACTGAGATGGTGGGCAAGAGCAACGCCGTGGACAACCTCGACTGGCTCCTGGACGACCTGGCCGACCGGGTCGTGGGGGCCGCGCACGCGATCGTGCTGTCGGCCGACGGACTCCTCCTGGGCCGGTCCCGGGACCTGCCTCCCGAGGACGCCGAACACCTGTCGGCCCTGGCCTCCGCCTTCCAGAGCCTGGCCCGCGGCACCGGCCGCCACTTCGGCGGCGGCGACGTCCGCCAGACCGTGGTGGAGATGGAGCGTTCCTACCTCTTCGTGACCGCCGCCGGGGCCGGGGCCTGCCTGGCGGTGCTGGCCACCGAGGACGCCGACGTGGGCCTGGTCGCCTACGAGATGAACCTGCGGGTCAAGCGGGTGGGCCAGTTCCTCACCGCCGCGCCCCGCCGGCCCGGCGAGCTCACCGCCACCGGGGGTGCCGGCTCATGACCGCGCAGGAGGAACGCCGGAGCCCGGCCTCCCGCCGCACCTCCCCGCCCTGGCACCCCGGGCGCGGGCACCCCACGTCCGAGGGCCCCGCCGAGGGGCTGTCCCCCGGCGGCGCCGTGGAGGGGGCCCTGGTCCGCCCCTACACGCTGACCCGCGGCCGGGTCCGGCCCACCGCCGCGGGCCCCCGGCTCGACCTCATCACCATCGTGGTGGCCGCCCGCGACCGGCGCGAGCGGCCGCTGGAACCCGAGCGCCGGGCCATCCTCGAGCTGTGCCGCAGGCCCATCTCGGTGGCCGAGGTCTCCGCCCGGCTCGACATCCCCCTCACCGTGGTCAGGGTGCTGCTGGGCGACCTGCTCGCCGACGGCGACATCCGCACCCGGGCGGCGACGCCCATCTCCCAGCTCCCCGAGAAGAAAGTGCTGCAGGCGGTACTCGATGGCATCCGCAGACTCTGAGACCAGGCCGGGGGAGGCCGAGGCGATCCCCCAGGCGGTCAAGATCATCATCGCCGGCGGCTTCGGCGCCGGGAAGACCACCATGGTGGCCTCGGTCAGCGAGATCACCCCGTTGAGCACGGAGGAGGTGATGACCGAGGCCAGCTACGGGATCGACGACCTCGGGGGAGTGGAGGACAAGACCACCACCACCGTCGCCCTGGACTTCGGCCGCATCACCGTCAACCCCGACGTCGTCCTCTACCTGTTCGGCACGCCCGGGCAGGACCGCTTCTGGTTCATGTGGGACGAGCTCGCCGAGGGCGCCCTGGGCGCGGTGGTCCTGGCCGACACCCGCCGCCTGGAGACCTGTTTCCACGCGGTGGACTTCTTCGAGCGCCGCGGCGTGCCCTTCGTGGTGGCGGTCAACCGCTTCGAGGGCGCCGAGGACTACGATCCCGAGGAGGTGCGCAGGGCCCTGGACGTGGACGCCTCGGTGCCCGTCGTCCTCGCCGACGCCCGCGACCGCGCCTCCTGCCGGGACGTGCTGGTCGCCCTGGTCACCCATGTCATCCACGGCCGCAGGCCGGCCCTGAGCGGGTGAGCCCGCCGGGGTGGTACCCCGCCCCGCCGGCGGGGGAACGGTCCGGTGTACGTTCGGGAGACACACCCGTGGATATGCCCTGGAACGCTACAATGGCGCGTCAGTGACAACGCTCCGACCGGGCGATCCGTCCGCCTCTCATCCTGAATCCTGGTATGCGAAACTCAGATCGACTCCCCCCACGCGAACTGCCCAAGCGGCGGTCCGGCCGCCATCGGAACCCGCTGTCCTTCGACGACTGGTTCGGGACCCCGACCCTGATCATGGCGGTCCCCGGCACCGCGGAGCGGGCCCGGGGCGTCGACGGTGAGTCCATCGGCGCCCGCATGGCCGACCTGGTGCGCGCCTACCGGCCCGAGGTGACGATCCGCCACGGGCACCTGGAAGGCGACGAGGAGACCCTCGCCGAGGCGCTGTCCGGCCTCCAGGGCGACGGCGAGCGGCCGCTGACCGGCGTGGTCGTCCCCCTGGTCACCGCCCCGCACGCCGGGGTCTCGGCCGCCATCGACGCCGCCGTGCGCGCCTCCGGCGCCGACGTGCGCGTCAGCGAGGGCCTGGGCCCGCACCCGATGCTCGCCGAGGTCCTGCACCTGCGGCTGGCCGAGAGCGGCTATGTGCGGGCCGACCGCATGCGCCTGATCAGCGTCGTGGCCCGCGACACCGGTATGGCCGACGGAGTGGTGGTCGGCGCGGTCGGCGGCGAGGCCGCCGTGGCCGCGGCCGGGGTGACCGCCGTCCTGCTGGCCGCCCGCCTGGGGCTGACCGTGCTGCCCGCCGACCTGGAGAACGAGGCGGCCCTGGAGCAGGCCATCGGGCAGCTGCGCCAGGGCGGCTGCCGTCGCCCGGTCATCGCCCCCAGCGCCCTGGGCCCGGAGCTGCGTGCGGACCTGTCGGCCACCGCGGAGCGGTTCGGCGCGCGCCTGGGCGCCCCGCTGGGCGCCGACGGCCTGCTCGGCAAGATCGCCGCGCTGCGCTACGCCGAGATCCTCAACTCGCTGGGCGTGGAGCAGCCGCCGACCGCCGACCAGCTGCCCGCCCCGGTCGGCTCGCGCCACCGCCCGGAGGCCTGAGCACGGCGACACGCCGTGGGATGAGGCGTGTTCACGGGGCCGTCCGCTTCGGCGGGCGGCCCCGCCGCCGTTCACAGGCGCCTCGACCTGGAGCTTCGAGGGCGTTCGGGAAGGTCGTCACGGGTCTTCCGTATCTCCGAAGACAACTCGTAGTAATCATTTGACAGCGTTCCGCCATGATTTTTCGATAGCCTCGGCACGACCGAAAGCCGCCGAGGCCCCCCGGCCCGGCACCCGCACAGGCTGGAGGGGCCATGCGCAGAACCCGCGTCAAAGCGTCCACGATCCGTGGGCAGCTCAACCGCATCGTGCTCGTGCCGAGCCTGTGCTTCCTGGCCCTGTGGCTGATCGTCGCCGCCGTCGGCACCGTGCAGGCCGTCCGGCTCATGGGCGCCGTCGTCCAGGCCCGCGAGGGCACGGAGGTCTTCGCCACCGCCGTTCTGGAGCTGCGCTCCGAGCGCCGCATGGGCCTGGTCCACCTGGGTCGCCTCGAAGCGGGGGAGGCCGTCGACACCGAGGCCCTGCGCGAGCAGCGCTCCCGCACCGACGCCGCCGTCGCCGACGCCGTCGGCTTCGCCGGGCGCCTGGAGGCCACCCGCGACGACGAGGTCCGCCGCAGCGCCGACGCGTTCACCGAGGCCGCCCAGACCCTGCCGGCCCTGCGCACCGCCCTGGACGACGGCTCCGCCGTCCAGGAGCAGATCCTGGTCGGCTACGCGGAGGTCCTCGACGGCGCCACCGCCGTCACCACCGCCCTGGTGCACACCACCGACGGCGGGGAGAACCTCACCGACGCCGTCCTGACCAGCGAGCTCCTGCGTGCCGCCGCCGAGTACTCCACCGCCGACGCCCTCCTGGCCGGGGTCACCGCCCGCGGCACGATGGGCTATGAGGAGACCGCCCACTTCACCTACCTCACCGCCTCCTACCGCGACACCCTGGCCGAGGCCGCCCCCCTGCTCTCACCGGCCGTGGGCGCCCGGCAGGAGGAGATGGCGGCCGACCCGGCCTGGATCCGGGCCGAGGACATCAGCCGCAGGGTCGTCACCCGCTCCCCGGCGACCGCCGCCGACGACCCCGGGCAGGGCCCGTCCCCGGAGTGGAGCACCGCCGTCGACGTCGACGGCGCCGACTGGGACGAGTCCTCCGGCGCCTCCGTCGCCCTGATCGACGAGCTGGCCCGCGCCCAGGCCGACCGGACCGTGGACCTGGCCTGGAGGGCCTCCCTCGCTCAGGTGTCCTTCGGGGTGGCGGCCGCCCTGGTCAGCCTGGCCGGCGGCGCCATCGCCCTGGCCACCGTCCGCCGCTCCTCCCGGCGCCTCACCGACCGGCTCGCCCTGCTGCGCGAACGCGTCATGGAGCGCGACGACGACCTGCCCGACATCGTCGAGCGGGCCCAGCGCGGGGACCGGGTGGACGCCCACGAGGAGCTGCCCCCGCTGGACGAGTTCGGCGACGACGAGATCGGCCAGGTCGCCGAGGCGTTCGACAGCGCCCAGCTCACCGCCGTCGAGGCGGCCGTGCGGCAGGCGGAGATCCGCCGCGGCGCCAACAAGGCGTTCCTGGGCATCGCCTTCCGCAACCAGAACCTCGTCCAGCGCCAGCTGCGGCTGCTCGATGAGATCGAGTACGACGAACAGGACCCCGAGGCCCTCGGCCGGCTGTTCCGGCTCGACCACCTCACCACTCGGGCCCGCCGGTACGCCGACAACCTCATCATCCTCGGCGGGGGCCAGTCCGCCCGCCGCTGGCGCCAGCCGCGCCCCCTCGTGGACGTGCTGCGCGCCGCCATCGCCGAGACCGAGGACTTCGAACGGGTCCGGCTGACCTCGGCGCCCCGCATGCTCATGCACGGCCAGGCCGTCGCCGACATCGTGCACCTGCTGGCCGAGCTGATCGAGAACGCCACCCAGTTCTCCCCGGCGGGCACCCCGGTGGACGTGGGCTGCGGCCCCTGCCCGGAGGGACTGCTGGTGGAGGTCGAGGACCGCGGCCTGGGCATGTCCGAGCACGGGTACGAGCAGGCCCGCCGCACCCTGGCGCGGCCGCCTGAGTTCGACGTGATGGCGCTGCCCGACGACCCCAGGCTGGGACTGTTCGTGGTGGCCCGCCTGGCCGAACGCCACGGCGTGCGGGTGTGGCTGGAGCCCTCGCCGTACGGGGGCACCCGGGCGATCACCCTCGTTCCCAAGTCCCTGCTGGAGCCCGCCGACGCCCCGCCGGCCGCCGGCCCGCGCGGCGTGGTCCCGGCCGCGGCGGCTCCCCCCGAGGGGGACGTGCGCCGGGCGTTCGGCCTGTCGGAGGCCCGGGCCGGGTCCGCCCCCGCGGGCGTGCGCCCCGAACGCGAGCCGGAACGCTGGGCCGCCCCGGAGGATGGGCCCGACCTGCGGCCGGTCGCCGCCGAGGGCCCCGACACCGGCGACCCCGGCACCGCCGACCCCGCGGAGCCGGACCCCCGCACCGGAACGCCCCCCGAGCGCGTCGGGCCCTCGGGCGCCCCGAACCCGTACACCGAACCGCCCCGGCCCACCGGGCCCCTGGCGGCCTTCGCCGACGACGGCCCCGCGGAACCGGGGGGCCCGCGCCCCGAACCGGTCCGGGACACCGGTCCCCGCGCGGTCCCCGGCCCCGGAACCGGCCGGCCGGCCCTCCACTCGGGCGCGATCCCGGTCACCGGACCCCGGGCCGCCTCCGGCGGCGGGGAGACGGGCCCGCAACGGCTCCCGGGCACCGGCGCGCAGGCGGCCCCCGGCGACGGGGCCGGCGTTCACACGGGTCCGGTCCGGAGCGTCGGACCCCGGGCCGCCGCGGGCGACGCCCCGGGCGGGCCCGGCCCGGACGCCGACCGTGTCCGGACCACCGGCCCGCAGGCACCGGCCGACCCCCGCCCGCCGGCCGGGGAGCCCCCGCGCGGGCCGCACCCGGCCGACGCCCCGGGCGAGATCGACCTGTTCGCCGAACCACCCGCCTTCGACGACGTGCCCGCCGGCGAGCGGCGGCCGCGGTACCCCGCGGACCCCCGCCCCGGCGGCCCGGGCCCGGACGCCGACCGGCAGTGGGACGTGCGCTGGGGGGACAGCGGCCCGCAGGAGGTGCTCGGTGACCTCCGTCGGCACCACGCCGAACCGCGGCACCGCACCGATCCCTTCCGCGCCACCGGACCCGGGGCGGCGCCCGGAGCCCCGGGCGGGTACCCGGGCGACCCCACCGAACCCCTGCCCCACCTGACGGCGGAGCACCGCCGCCCCGACCCGGCCCCGCCGCGCCCCGGCACGGCGCCCGAGAACGGTCGCCCGGCCCCCCGCCGCGACCTGCCCCCGGGGTTCACCGGCCCCCGCCCCGTCGGCCCCGACCACGGCCGCCCGGCCGGCCCGTGGCCGGACGGCGCACCGACCGCGCCCTTCCCGACCCCGGACGGCCGGCCCGCCGACGGGGACCCGCGCGGCGCCCCCGACGACCGCGCCGAGGGCCCCCGGCGCTCCCGTCGGGCCCCCGACGGCCCCCCGGACCCGGAACGGGCGCCCCTGCCCAAACGCCCCGCGCCCCGCGAGCGGGACGTCCCCCGAGTACCGGCCCCCACACCACCGGGAGGACACAGTGAGCCATGACGGACGCCGGGCCCTGGCCCGGCACGAAGGGGAAGGCGCGGACCTCGACCCCGACGGCGGGGCCGACCCGGACCGGGCCGAGGAGCGGTTCCTGCGCCCGTTCGCCGTGGCCGCAGGGGACCCGGACGGAACCGGCCCGGGTCCGGGTCCCGAGACGCTGGACCTGCTCACCCTGGTGGTCGCCGCGCGCACCCCGGGGCGCCGGGAATGGCTGCGCCCGGAGCGCGAGGCCATCCTCCGCCATGCCCTGCGGGCCCGCACCGTCGTCGAGCTGGCCGCCGAGGTCAACCTCCCCGTCGGCCAGGTCAGGGAGATGGCCGCCCGCATGATCGCGGACGGCTCCCTGCAACGGTGCGGCCCCTCCCGCCCGCTGGCCCGCAAGGACATCCTGCACGCCGTCCTCGTCGGCCTGCGCTCCCTGTAACGCCCGCACCCGCGGCGACGGGCCCGGACCGGTCCTCCACCGGTGCGCGCCCTCTCCGCGGCCCGGCCCCGGCCATCCCGGCCCCGGTCGCCCTCTGCCCGTGCGCGCCCTCCGCGGACCGGCGGCCCCGCGGCGTCCGGCCCCGGCCACGACCGGTCTTCCGCCCATGCGCGCCCTCCGCTGGCCGGCCCCGGCCGCCCCGGCCGCGGCCGGCCCTCTGCCCGTGCGCGCTTCCTCCGCTGTCCGGTGGCGTCCGGCCCGGACCGGCTCTCCATCGGTGTGCGCCCTCTCCGCGGCCCGGTGCCGACCGGCCCCGGCCATCCCGGCCACGGCCATCCCGGCCACGGCCGCTCCGGCCACGGTCGGCCCTCTGCCCACGCGCGCCCTTTCCCTGGACCGGCGGCCCAGCGGTATCCGGCCCCAACCGCTCCGGATGCGACCGGCCCTCCGCTCGTGCGCGCTTCCTCCGCCGACCGGCGCCGGCCCGGTCCCGACCGGTCCCGGCCCCCGGGCACGAGCGGCCCTCCGCCTGCGTGCGCCTTCTCGACGGATCGGCGGCGACCGAACTCAGAAGGGAGCGGCCATGACCGCCCTGGACACGACCGTTCCCGCCCGCCCCGGGCACGACCGTCCCCGGGGTGGAGCCGTCCCCGCCCCCGTTCCCATCCCCGTCCCCGGCCGGTTCCCGTTCCCCCGGACGGCACCCCGATGTCCCCCGCCCGTCCCCCGACGTCCCCCACCCCGCCGGATTGACCCGGGCGCGAGCGGGAAGGGGACCGAACCGGGTGGCGGCGCGTGTCGCAACGGAGTTATCCACAGGTTCCGGAACACGCTGGTCCCGACCTCGTGAGCGGCCCAGCATGAAAGGGAGCCGGACGGTCCGGGAAGGTCCCGCACCGCGCCGGTCGGAGGTCCCATGTCCTTCATCCGCCCGCTCGCGGCGTTCCTCGCCGCGGTGTTCACGCTCGCGCTCACGACGGCCGCCGCCGTCACCGACCTACGAGGGGGAGAGTTGGACGGCTTCAGCATCGGACATCTGCCAGTGGCGATCGACGACCGGACCTCGGTCTCCGACTTCGAGTACGAGTGGGGGGACGTCGCCTTCTCCAGCAGGGTGTGGGAACGCCCCCGGGAGGGGGGAGGCGCCGAGGTGGTGCTCCAGGTCCTGGTCCTGCGCGGGGACGGGCTCACCGACCTGGACGCGCTGCGGGCCTTCCTCGCCGAGTACCACGAGCGCGACCCCGACGAGTGGGAACTCACCCCGTTCGACAACGGCGGGGTCCCGGCGCTGCACGGTGAGACCGAGGCCTTCTGGACCCCGGGAACGGGCGTCGCGGTGGAGGTCCGCGACGCCTTCGGGATCCTCGGTCCCGAAGAACTGCTGGCCACCGCCCGGGGGATCACCCTCGCCGACCCCCGCTGAGAAGGGAGCGGCCCGGCGCGCCGCGGACGTCCTCCGCGGTACGCCGGGCCGGGCCCGACTCCGGAGCCGCCCCGCGGGCGGCGCCGGGGCGGCGGCTCAGCAGCCGTCCAGCACCCCGCGCAGCGCGGCCTCCTCGTCGGTGTCCACGCTCAGGTCCCACACGTGCTTGACCTCGATCCACGCGGCCGCGTACTCGCAGTGCACGGACTCCAGTGGGGGCATCCAGTCGGCGGGGTCGGCGTCGCCCTTGGACCGGTTGGTCGTGGCGCTGACCGCCCACAGCTGCGGCGACGACTCCAGGTCGTTGGCGAACCGCTCCCGCTCCTCGGTGGTCCACGCGTGGGCCCCCGAGCGCCAGCCCTCCTTCAGCGGCACCATGTGGTCGATGTCGAGGTCCTGGGGGTCGGTGAAGGTCTCGCCGTCGTAGGCGCTGTACCAGGACCCGGAGACCGCGCGGCAGTCCTCGTTCATCTCCACGTTCTCGCCGGAGCGCTCCAGCACCGTCTGCCGGGTGTCGCACCCGTCCTGGCTGCTCCAGTGGGGGAACATCGCGCGGTCGTATCCGGGCGGGTCGTTCTCCGCCTCGACGGTCAGCTCGTCCAGCATGGTCCGGGCCTGCTCGACGGACACGTCCCCGGAGGGGGAGGAGGGGGCGCCGTCCCGAGGGGCGCCGGTGTCCTCCTCCAGGCCCAGGTCGATGATCCCGAGCTGGTACAGGACGAACGCTGCGACGACGATCGCGCCGACGACGGCGGAGATGATCCCGCCCAGCTTCGACGACGACTTCTTATCGGCCATGAGGGAACTCCACGGGCTGGTGAACGGGGAGCGCCGCCGTGGAGCGGCGCCGACCTCCAGCTTGTCGCATTCCGGGGCCGGTCGGGAACATTCGGCGACGCCGCCCCCGATCCGGACGACCGGAACGGGGACCGCCGAGCGGTCCGCCGCCCCCTGGTGCCCATGGGACGGGAGGGGCTCAGGAGGCGACGAGGTCGAACACGAACGATCCGGCCAGGAGCAGCCCCACACCCGCGCTGTACACCCACGCACGTCCCCGGTGGTCCGGCAGGTCCCGCAGCGTGCGCCACCCGTACAGCAGCGCCCCGGCCGCCACCAGCGCGCCCTCCACCACGGCCGCCGCCACGGGGGCCTCCCACAGGCCCAGGCCCAGCAGCGGCGGTCCGGAACCGCCGGGCAGCAGCGGCATGTCGGGCCGGTGCACCAGCAGGTCGAGCAGCCAGTGCGAGAACACCACCCCGCCCAGCACCCACCCGGCATCGGGCCCCCACCGCCCCCGCAGGAACACATGCACCAGCAGCCCCACGACCACCGCGAACACCACGTTCGACACCAGGGCGTGCGAGAACGGCGCCGTGATGAGCAGCGACCCGTACCCGCTCAGCCCGGGGGCGGCGGGCGCCATGGACTCCGCGCCCAGCGCGGCCAGTGGCGCGAACACCAGGTCGGGGACCTGTGAGGCCACCAGCAGCGCCGCCATCGGTATCTCCGGCCGCCACGCCTTGACGATCCCGGCCACCCCGAAGTGTCCCGCCAGCATCAGTCCGCCCTCCGCCCGCGGGCCGCCCCGCCGTCGTCCCCGTTCCCGGGCCAGTCCCGGTAAGCGCGCACAAAGCCCTCCACCAGCAGCGCGAAGCTCTCGTCCACGTCCTCGGGCAGGCCGAACCCGCCCTGCACCTCCAGGTCCACGAAGCCGTGGAGCGCGCTGCGCAGCGCCCGGACCGCGTGCACCGACCGGTCCTCGGTGATCCCGAACCCGCGCAGCACCGCCGCCAGCACCGCGACCGGATCGGTGTCCAGCTTCACGTCGGGAGCGGCCATCCGGGGGAGCCGCTGCAGGTGGACGTAGCGCCCGGGGTGCGCGTGGGCGTAGGCGCGGTAGGCGTCGGCGCAGGCACGCAGCGCGTCCGGCCCGGAGCGGCCCACCGCCGCCCGCTGGACGGCCTCGCCGATCTCGTTCGCGGCCAGCACCGCTATCCCGCTCCGCAGCCCCGGCAGGCCCTCCACGTGCTTGTACAGGCTGGGCACGGCCACGCCGAACCGCTTGGCCACCGCGGCCAGGGACAACGCCTCCCAGCCCTGCTCGTCCACCAGCCGGGCGGCCTCGGCGACCACCAGCTCGGGTGTGAGTCCGGCCCTAGGCATCGGCGCGCACCTGCGCGATCAGCTCCTCCAGCACCGGCACGACCAGGTCGGGCCGCTGGCTCTGGGGGTAGTGGCCGCACTCGGGCAGCATCACCACCCGGCCGCCGACGACCGAGCCCACCCAGGCGGCCTCCGCCGCCGGGTCCGCCCAGTCGGGGTCCAGCTCGCCGCCGACGACCACGGCCCGGGCGCGCAGGCCCTCCGCGGCCAGGACCTCCTCGTTCGGCGCGTTCACGGTGTCGCGCACCGCGCGGAACCGGTCGGCGGGGCGCAGCATCGCCAGGACCCGGTCCAGCTGCTCCCGGTGCCCCTGCGGCGTGCGGCCCTTGTGCAGGCCGTCGTAGAAGCCGGTCAGCAGCCGCGGTCCCCAGGGGCGCAGCAGCATCAGCCGCAGGGCGGCCCGCATGAACACGTTCGGCTTCCCGGCGCGCAGGAAGGCGGCCATGGGAACGATGCCGGCCACCAGGTCGGGGCGCTCCAGTGCGGCGATGGTCACGGCGGCGCCGCCCATCGAGGTGCCGACCATGACGACGTCCCGCCCGCCCAGCTCCTCGGCCAGCGCGATGGCGTCCGTGGCCGCGGCCCGGTTGGTGTGGTCGTCGAAGGTCGCGTCGCTGTCCCCGTGCCCGCGCAGGTCCATGACGGCGACCCGGTGCCCGGCCGCGGCCAGGGCCTCGCCCACGAACCGGAAGGACGCGCGGTGGTCGAACATCCCGGGCACGCAGACCACCAGGGTGCCGTCGGTGTGGTCCGCCCCGTACAGGTCGTACGCGATCCGCCCCTGGGGCCGGGTGAGGTGTCGCACGGTCCGCTCTCCACTGCTCAAGCTCATCTCCATAGCCATGAAGCTAAGGGCATTAGCTTCGGGTGTCAAGAGCCCCTAGTGAAGGGGAACCGGGAGCCGTGCGGACGCCCGCGGCCGCGGAACCGATAGCGTGACGGTGGAGCGCAGGTCAGGGGCGGCGGAGGGGAAAAGAGGGTGTGCCCCCTCCGGGCCCGACCTACACTGCAAGGCAGATCGGGCCCCGGCCCGCCTACGAATCAGAGAGCAAGCACAGTGACCGACATCATCGACGAACTCCAGTGGCGCGGCCTCATCGCGCAGACGACCGACCTTGACGCACTCCGCAAGGCGCTCGCCGATGGTCCGATCACCCTGTATTGCGGCTTCGACCCGACGGCGGGGAGCCTGCACGTCGGCCACCTCACCCAGATCCTCACCCTGGCCCGCTTCCAGCAGGCGGGCCACCGGCCCATCGCCCTGGTCGGCGGCGGGACGGGCATGATCGGCGACCCCAAGCCGAACGCCGAGCGCCAGCTCAACTCCGTGGAGACCGTGCTCGGCTGGGTGGAGGCGCTGCGCGGCCAGCTGTCCGCCTTCCTGCGGTTCGCCCCGGAGGGGGAGACCCCGGGGGCGACCGACGCGATCCTGGCCAACAACGCCGAATGGCTGTCGGGGATCAATGCCATCGAGTTCCTGCGCGACGTGGGCAAGCACTTCAGCGTCAACCAGATGCTCGCCCGCGAGACCGTCAAGAGCCGCCTCGACGGCGAGGGGATGAGCTACACCGAGTTCAGCTACGTGCTGCTGCAGTCCTACGACTTCGTGCAGCTGTACCGGCGCTTCGGGTGCACGCTCCAGACCGGCGGCTCCGACCAGTGGGGCAACATCACCGCGGGCCTGGACCTCGTCCGCCGGATCGACGGCAACGAGCCCCACGGCCAGGCGCACGCCCTGACCACCAACCTGCTCACCAAGGCGGACGGCACCAAGTTCGGCAAGACCGAGACCGGCACGGTGTGGCTGGACCCGGAGCTGACCTCGCCGTACGCGTTCTACCAGTTCTGGTTCAACGCCGACGACCGCGACGTGGCCCGCTACCTCAAGGTGTTCAGCTTCCGCTCGCAGGAGGAGATCGCCGAGCTGGAGCGCCAGACGCAGGAGCGCCCGCAGGCCCGCGCCGCCCAGCGCGCCCTGGCGGAGGAGCTCACGACCCTGGTGCACGGCGCGGACGAGTGCCGCAAGGTCATCGACGCCAGCCTGGCCCTCTTCGGCCGCGCCGAGCTCTCCGAGCTCGACGCGCGCACCCTGGAGGCGGCCCTGGCCGAGGTGCCCAAGGCCGAGGTGTCCGGCCCGGTGGCCGATCTGCCGGGGGTCGCGGACCTGTTCGCCCAGAGCGGCCTGACCCCGAGCAAGTCCGCGGCCCGCCGCGCCATCCAGGAGGGCGGTGCCTACGTGAACAACACCAAGGTCACCGACGTGGAGGCGCGCCTGACCGAGGACGACGTCCTCCAGGGGCGGTTCGTGGTGCTGCGCAAGGGCAAGCGCAACATCGGCGGAGTCGTCCTGACCGGCTGAGCCGCGGGACCCACGGGGCCGGCGCCTTCGGGCGTCGGCCCTTCGTGTTGCGGGGAAGGCGGAAAATTTGCCCCGGTATGAGGGTTTCGAGGGGAATCTCCCGGGGAGAACGACTGTTGTCCGATGAACAACGGCCCACGTGAGTGGACGGCTCCCGGTGTGGGGAGCGGCCCGAGGCACGAGGCCCCCAGG
Source organism: Nocardiopsis sp. MT53 (assembly GCF_019598965.1). Classification (NCBI taxonomy): domain Bacteria; kingdom Bacillati; phylum Actinomycetota; class Actinomycetes; order Streptosporangiales; family Nocardiopsidaceae; genus Nocardiopsis; species Nocardiopsis sp. MT53. Next base: position 4,349,391 of record NZ_CP080599.1, read on the forward strand.
ACCCAGAGACGCAACCGCGCCCCACGGGCGCCAGGTCCCCGGTTCGACACCCGACCCGGGCCACGGTTTGACGTCCTCGGTACACCTCCCTATACTCGAAAGAGCCGCTGCGGGACGGCGAGCGCCCAGAGGGCGTCTTCGGCCCCGGACCGCGTCGAAGCGGCACCTCCTCTTCACTCCGACCAGAGCGTCACGGGCATGCGCCCGCAGGCGGTAGGCTTCGGAGGCGGCCCTGAAAAGGGCGGCGAAGGAAAACAGGAATTCTTCACTCCTGGTCGGTCCATTCCGGACCACGCCGATTTGGCGAGGAACGGGAACACTGATAAAGTGAAGACACAACAAAGCGGAAACGCAGACGCCTTCCACGGAAGAGCACACGGGACCTGAGGTTCCGGGCTTGTACGGGAAGGGCGGTTGCTTCTTGAGAACTCAACAGCGCGTGTTCGATTTTTACAGCCAAGTTTGTTTTGGCCCCGTCACACGAGAATCGGTGAGATTCGAGTGTGCGAGGTTCCTTTGATTGAGCCAGACATGGTTCGGTCAGGATTTCTTCTAGGTTTCCGAGCCCATCGCGGCTTGGTGCACGACCTTTATGGAGAGTTTGATCCTGGCTCAGGACGAACGCTGGCGGCGTGCTTAACACATGCAAGTCGAGCGGTAAGGCCCTTCGGGGTACACGAGCGGCGAACGGGTGAGTAACACGTGAGCAACCTGCCCCTGACTCCGGGATAAGCGGTGGAAACGCCGTCTAATACCGGATACGACCCTCCTCCGCATGGTGGGGGGTGGAAAGTTCTTCGGTCGGGGATGGGCTCGCGGCCTATCAGCTTGTTGGTGGGGTAACGGCCTACCAAGGCGATTACGGGTAGCCGGCCTGAGAGGGCGACCGGCCACACTGGGACTGAGACACGGCCCAGACTCCTGCGGGAGGCAGCAGTGGGGAATATTGCGCAATGGGCGAAAGCCTGACGCAGCGACGCCGCGTGGGGGATGACGGCCTTCGGGTTGTAAACCTCTTTTACCACTCACGCAGGCCCCGGGTTCTCCCGGGGTTGACGGTAGGTGGGGAATAAGGACCGGCTAACTACGTGCCAGCAGCCGCGGTAATACGTAGGGTCCGAGCGTTGTCCGGAATTATTGGGCGTAAAGAGCTCGTAGGCGGCGTGTCGCGTCTGCTGTGAAAGACCGGGGCTTAACCCCGGTTCTGCAGTGGATACGGGCATGCTAGAGGTAGGTAGGGGAGACTGGAATTCCTGGTGTAGCGGTGAAATGCGCAGATATCAGGAGGAACACCGGTGGCGAAGGCGGGTCTCTGGGCCTTACCTGACGCTGAGGAGCGAAAGCATGGGGAGCGAACAGGATTAGATACCCTGGTAGTCCATGCCGTAAACGTTGGGCGCTAGGTGTGGGGACTTTCCACGGTTTCCGCGCCGTAGCTAACGCATTAAGCGCCCCGCCTGGGGAGTACGGCCGCAAGGCTAAAACTCAAAGGAATTGACGGGGGCCCGCACAAGCGGCGGAGCATGTTGCTTAATTCGACGCAACGCGAAGAACCTTACCAAGGTTTGACATCACCCGTGGACCTGTAGAGATACAGGGTCATTTGGTTGGCGGGTGACAGGTGGTGCATGGCTGTCGTCAGCTCGTGTCGTGAGATGTTGGGTTAAGTCCCGCAACGAGCGCAACCCTTGTTCCATGTTGCCAGCACGTAATGGTGGGGACTCATGGGAGACTGCCGGGGTCAACTCGGAGGAAGGTGGGGACGACGTCAAGTCATCATGCCCCTTATGTCTTGGGCTGCAAACATGCTACAATGGCCGGTACAATGGGCGTGCGATACCGTGAGGTGGAGCGAATCCCTAAAAGCCGGTCTCAGTTCGGATTGGGGTCTGCAACTCGACCCCATGAAGGTGGAGTCGCTAGTAATCGCGGATCAGCAACGCCGCGGTGAATACGTTCCCGGGCCTTGTACACACCGCCCGTCACGTCATGAAAGTCGGCAACACCCGAAACTTGTGGCCTAACCCTTCGGGGAGGGAGTGAGTGAAGGTGGGGCTGGCGATTGGGACGAAGTCGTAACAAGGTAGCCGTACCGGAAGGTGCGGCTGGATCACCTCCTTTCTAAGGAGTCTTTCAAGGCCAACACTTTTCCGATGGTTGGCCGGACTCGAAAGTGGACCCGTTCTCCTCTCTTTGAGGAAGCAGCGGGATGGCTGTAGAACTCATATCGAACTTCCTCCTGGGGGTCCTAGAAGCCTCGGGGGGCGCGCTGTTGGGTGTCTGAGGAAGCAACCCTCGCCTTGGCCTGGTTTCGGGCCAGCGGGTCGGTTGGTTCCCGCGGACCGCCTCTGAGAACTCTCAGAGTCCCTGGTCTGGTGCATCGTTCTTCGTTCGCGAGGTCGGTGTTCCGTGTGTACCGGGTGGCCGAGTGGTGTTGGGGTATGCGGTTGGTGTTTTGATTTGTGAATAGTGTGCGCGAGCATCTTGTTATCTGTAGTGGCCAAGTGATAGTGGCATACGGTGGATGCCTTGGCACCAGGCGCCGATGAAGGACGTGGGAGGCCGCGATAGGCCACGGGGAGCTGTCAACCGAGCTGTGATCCGTGGGTGTCCGAATGGGGGAACCCAGCCCGAGTTGTGTCGGGTTGCCGCCGCCTGAATGTATAGGGCGGTTGGTGGTGACGCGGGGAAGTGAAACATCTCAGTACCCGTAGGAAGAGTAAACAACAGTGATTCTCCTAGTAGTGGTGAGCGAACGGGGAAGAGGCTAAACCGTGCGCGTGTGATAGACGGCAGTCGTTGCGTGTGCGGGGTTGTGGGGCGTGTCTTTTCGGGTCTGCCGGCCCGGAGCACTTGAGATCAGAGCTAGCTGAAACCGTTGGGAAGCGGTACCGGAGTGGGTGAGAGTCCCGTAGGTGAAGGTTCTGGTCGGGTGTTGACGCTGTCCCCGAGTAGCGCGGAGCCCGAGGAATTCCGTGTGAATCTGGCAGGACCACCTGCTAAGCCAAAATACGTCCTGGTGACCGATAGTGCACTAGTACCGTGAGGGAAAGGTGAAAAGTGCCCCGGTGAGGGGTCGTGAAATAGTACCTGAAACCGTGTGCTGTCAAGCCGTCAGAGCTGGGTCTTGTATCTGGTGATGGCGTGCCTTTTGAAGAATGAGCCTGCGAGTCATGGTGTGTGGCGAGGTTAACCCGGGTGGGGTAGCCGTAGGGAAACCGAGTCTGAATAGGGCGATTTGAGTCGCATGCTGTGGACCCGAAGCGGAGTGATCTACCCATGTCCAGGGTGAAGCGGGGGTAAGACCTCGTGGAGGCCCGAACCCACCAGGGTTGAAAACCTGGGGGATGAGGTGTGGGTAGGGGTGAAAGGCCAATCAAACTCCGTGATAGCTGGTTCTCCCCGAAATGCATTTAGGTGCAGCGTTGCGTGTTTCTTGCCGGAGGTAGAGCTACTGTTTGGCTGATGGGCCCGACAAGGTTACTGACGTCAGACAAACTCCGAATGCCGGTGAAGTGAAGCGTGGCAGTGAGACTGCGGGGGATAAGCTTCGTAGTCGAGAGGGAAACAGCCCAGATCATCAGCTAAGGCCCCTAAGCGTGTGCTAAGTGGGAAAGGTTGTGGAGTTGCTGAGACAACCAGGAGGTTGGCTTAGAAGCAGCCATCCTTTAAAGAGTGCGTAATAGCTCACTGGTCAAGTGGTTCTGCGCCGATAATGTAGCGGGGCTTAAGCACACCGCCGAAGCTGTGAAGCTCCACCTTTGGGGTGGGGTTGGTAGGGGAGCGTCGTGCGTTCGGTGAAGCCGCCGAGTGATCGTGTGGTGGAGGGCGTGCGAGTGAGAATGCAGGCATGAGTAGCGAAAGCAACGTGAGAAACGTTGCCGCCGATTGACTAAGGGTTCCTGGGGCAGGTTAATCCGCCCAGGGTGAGTCTGGACCTAAGGCGAGGCCGACAGGCGTAGTCGATGGATAACGGGTTGATATTCCCGTACCCGTGCACGAGCGCCCAGTATCGAATCAGGTGATGCTAACCACGCCGGCCGGCTTTCTGTCCTTCGGGACGGGTTGCTGTGCTGGTCTGGGATCCGAGCTTGTAGTAGGTAAGTGATGGGGTGACGCAGGAGGGTAGCTCTACCCGGCGGTGGTTGTCCGGGGGTAAGCGTGTAGGCCGGGGGGTTGGCAAATCCGCCCCCCATAAATGGCTGAGACGTGATGCGGAGCCGTTTTTGGCGAAGTGAGTGATCCCATGCTGTCGAGAAAAGCCTCTAGCGAGTTCGTGAGCGGCCAGTACCCTAAACCGACGCAGGTGGTCAGGTAGAGAATACCGAGGCGTTCGGGTGAACCATGGTTAAGGAACTCGGCAAATTGTCCCCGTAACTTTGGGAGAAGGGGAGCCCTGTCTGGTGAGAGCCCTTGCGGCTGGAGCTGGGTGGGGTCGCAGATAGCGGGGGGAAGCGACTGTTTATTAAAAACACAGGTCCGTGCGAAGTCGTAAGACGCTGTATACGGACTGACGCCTGCCCGGTGCTGGAACGTTAAGAGGACCGGTTAACGGGGTTCGCCCTGTGAAGCTGGGAATCCAAGCGCCAGTAAACGGCGGTGGTAACTATAACCATCCTAAGGTAGCGAAATTCCTTGTCGGGTAAGTTCCGACCTGCACGAATGGCGTAACGACTTCCCCACTGTCTCAACCATGGGCCCGGTGAAATTGCACTACGAGTAAAGATGCTCGTTTCGCGCAGCAGGACGGAAAGACCCCGGGACCTTCACTATAGCTTGACATTGGTGTTTGGGATGGTTTGTGTAGGATAGGTGGGAGCCGGTGAAACTGCCACGCTAGTGGTGGTGGAGGCGTTGGTGAAATACCACTCTGACTGTTTCGGGCATCTAACCTTGGGCCGTGATCCGGTTCGGGGACAGTGTCTGGTGGGTAGTTTAACTGGGGCGGTTGCCTCCCAAAGAGTAACGGAGGCGCCCAAAGGTTCCCTCAGCCTGGTTGGTAATCAGGTGTTGAGTGTAAGTGCACAAGGGAGCTTGACTGTGAGACGGACGTGTCGAGCAGGAGCGAAAGCTGGGACTAGTGATCCGGCACCGGCGTGTGGAAGCGGTGTCGCTCAACGGCTAAAAGGTACCCCGGGGATAACAGGCTGATCTTCCCCAAGAGTCCATATCGACGGGATGGTTTGGCACCTCGATGTCGGCTCGTCGCATCCTGGGGCTGGAGTTGGTCCCAAGGGTTGGGCTGTTCGCCCATTAAAGCGGCACGCGAGCTGGGTTTAGAACGTCGTGAGACAGTTCGGTCCCTATCCGCTGTGCGCGTTGGAGACTTGAGAAGGGCTGTCCCTAGTACGAGAGGACCGGGACGGACGAACCTCTGGTGTGCCAGTTGTCCTGCCAAGGGCATGGCTGGTTGGCTACGTTCGGGAGGGATAACCGCTGAAAGCATCTAAGCGGGAAGCTTGCTTCGAGATGAGGTCTCCTGCCTCCTTTGAGAGGGTAAGGCTCCCTAGAGACGATGGGGTTGATAGGCCGGGTGTGGAAGCCCTGTGAGGGGTGGAGCTGACCGGTACTAATAGGCCGAGGGCTTGTCCGCTGCAGATAATTGGGTGCTCGCGCATACGTTTCACATAACTGGTGGAATCTGGTTTTCCTGGTGCTGTGCCCTGGTGGGTGTGGTGTTGGGTGATAGGTTTCCGTGGTGGTTATGGTGGGAGGGTCACACCCGGTTACTTTCCGAACCCGGTCGTTAAGTCTCCTTGCGCTGATGGTACTGCCCTGTGGTGGGGTGGGAGAGTAGGTTGCCGCCACGGTTTTCTTCGGGTTGAGAGCCCCTGCCTTCGGGTGGGGGCTTTCCCTGTTTTCGGGGTGCGGGTGTTTGTGTGTGGGGGGTCGTCCTCGGGGCGGCCCCCCTTTTTTGTGTTCTAGGGGCCTTGGTCGCAGGGGTGGCGGCCGCAGCGGTCTTTCTGCTTGTTCCCTTTTCAATGCTGTGTGGGGTGGGGGTGGGTCTGTCCGGGGTCTCGGGGGTTGCCGGAGGGAGCATCGTCTCCTTCGGCTGCAAGAGGTCGGGGCGGGTGTTTCCTCTGTCCCGGACACCGAGGGGTTTCTGCCTGTCCTGGAGGCCTTGGCCACAGCCGGAGGGCGTCACGCGGCCCGGGCCACAAGGGGTGTCGGTAGAGCGGGACTCGGCCGGACTCCAGGGGGTTTTGGTAGAGCGGGACTCAACCGCAGCCCAAGGGGGTGAGGCGGACTGTGAGGTTTTTCCAGGTCGGTCACCATCTGGGAAGGGCGGTCTGTGGGCGCTCTCTCAGAAGTGTTGTGCTCCACCGATCACCGTTTGGGAAGGTACAGACCCGGGCCGGGCGTCGATCCGTCCCCGCGTACGAGGCCCGGCAGACCGCCGGGCGGGTGCGTTGAGTGCACGTCCGGGGTGGTGGGGGTTGGTTCAGGGGACGGGTCGGCGCCAGGCGGCACGCTCAGCCACAGGTCCAGGGAAAGAACGCTCCGACTGGAAACAGGCTGTTGCTCAGACCTCGCTTGTCACCCCAGCCGCCCGCCGTAGTAACCCCTGTCGGCATTGCCCTCCCCGACCCCTCGGGGGGTGAAGGCAGAGCATTCACGCAGCCCTGGCCCGCGAGGGTCAGGGGAGGAGGGACCGCCGGCCTTCACCCCTCTGTGGCGGAGGTCCCGGTACCTGTCGCCCTCGCCCATCCCGGTACCTGTCGCCTTCACCCCTTGGAGCGAGGTTGCGGTTCTTCTTCCGGGCCGAGGCCGAGGCCGCGGGTACCTGCGGCTGTCACCCGTTGGGGTGCGGATGGAGGTTTCTCCTCCCGACGCCCCCTGGAGCCGGGGAGGGCGGACGGGTCCCGGCTACTCGGACGCGGCGGTGTAGTAGAAGGGCTCGTCATCGTCCCCGTGGTATTCGGGCTCCAGCCGGTCGGACAGGTCGACCTCCACCCCGGACCCGTCGAACGCGGCCCGCACCCGCTCCTCCATCTCCTCACTCAGGTAGTGGTGGTGCAGATCGAGCTTGCGCAGACCAGCGAAGGCCGTGGCCCGGTCCACGAGCACCTGACCGCCCCGGTCCGTGAGGACGCCCAGCGACAGGTCGAGCACATCCAGGCGCTTGAGCACGGGTGCGTCGGCCAGTGCCGGAAGCCACCCGTCCAGCGTCTCGGCGTTGCGCACACCCAGGTACCGCAGTCGGGGAAACACCTCACCCGAGAGCACCGACTCCAGGTCCGACGGCCAGGTGTCACAGCCGTAGTCCGACATCCCCAGCCACAGCTCCAGGTGCTCTAGCGCGGGCAGCCCCGACGACGCCACCTGACGCGCGACCCGGCCCGGCAGGCCCCCGGTCTCCAGCGTCAGGGAACGCAGCGAGGCGTGCGAGGGGATGTGCAGCCCGAGCTCGCCGTCTATGCCGTCGGCGCCCTTCACAGCCAGCTCCTCCAGCCGGGGGAAGGCCGCCACGAGCGGGGCCAGGTCGGGCTGGTCGATCCAAGACAGCTCGCACTCCGAGCCGTCGATGTCGCCGAAGAAGAGCGCACGCAGGTTCGGCAACGCGTGGGCGTGCTCGGTCAGCAGGCGTGCGATCTGGTACTGGCCTCCGGCGGCGGCCTCCCAGTCGCCGATGACCAGTGCACCCACCTGTTCGGTGTCCACCACGGACAGGAAACGGGCGAGGTGCTCCTCGCACGCCTCTCTGTCGTACCGCAGCCGCCAGGCCACGGAGCCGGGAGCGTGCGGATCCCCGCCCCGTTCGCGTGCACGGATGATCCGCTCCTCGTCCGTGCCACTGGCAGGGAACTCGACCACGGGCAGACCCGCGAACTCGGTCAAGTCAGGCATGGAAAATCCCTTCAGGGGGTGGAATGTCCCCCGTACCTAGCAGCTCCGGAGGACAGACGAAGCGCGGTGACTCTGGTACTCCAGTTGGACTTCCGGTTTGTCATGATTTCTGAACTGCTTGTCTGCGGTAGTGGCAACGTCGAGCGTGTCCTTGAAAGGACTCCTTCCAGCGGCGCCCGGCCACCGCTACCAACCGCGACAGCGGCACCGCCTCGGGGGCGTAGCAGTGGAAGAACGCCAGCTCACCATTGGTGCGGTTGCGGCGCATCAGCACCGACCGCGCCCCGTACTCATCACAGCGATCGTCAATGAGAGCCCAGTGGTAAAGCCGCTCTCCCTTGGCCCCGGCCCCAGCAGAGCGCTTTTGCCGGGCCTGTTCGGGAACCAGGGCGGCCAACTCCTTGACCGCGATCGCCCCGCGCGGATTGGGAGAGGGTGTCGGTAGCGGCCATCTCCATCACGTACCCGGCCCGTTGTTTCTCCTGGTAGGAGCGCAAGTGCGGGTTGCGGCCATCGGTCCGGCCGGTCCGGGGTGCAGGTCGCGGTCCTTCCTCCGGTCTGTGGTCGGGGCCGCGGTTATGTACGGCCGTCACCCCCTGGGGCGGAAGTGGCGGTCTCTCCTGCCCACACCTCCTGGGGCCGAAGGAGATGGTCCGCTCTCCGGTAGTGCCTCGGCCCCCAACAGACACACCCGCCACCCACCACAGCGTTGAAAGAACATAGGGGCACCCCCGGGCCAAGGCAGAAGGACACCTCTGGCCCTTCTCTCCTCCTTTCCCCGGAGGGGCGAAGGCCCCACAGCGCCCTCCGCTATGACCGGCCACCCCGGTCGGGCGAACACCCCCTCATGCCCGGCAGGGAGGAGCCACCGCGCCCCACACCTGTGGCGGCAGAGCCCGCGTGCCGGCGGAGGCGGTCCTCCAACTGGGCGGGTGTGGGTTCCACGTGTGTGCGCCAGGCCGCGTTCGGGTCCCTGTGGGTCGCCACCCACAGGGACCCCGTCCAGGCGACCCTGTGCGTACCTCCCCAGGTGGAGCGGAGCCGTTCGAGCACGATCTCCGGTGCTTCCCACCTCCACCCGACAAGGTCCTCGTGCTCGCCGGAATGACCGGCCTCCAGGACACAGGTGCGGCGGAGGCCGGAGCTGTTCAGGCTGGTCTGCTCGCACAGCGGCGGCATCATCGGCCACCTTCCGGGGTTCGACGCGGTTGTGGGGTGTAGGCGATCGGATGTGTCTCGACCTGTGTGTCGAGCAGGGCGAGGGCCTGGATCGGATCACCCGTGGCCTGCACGTGGTCCACCGCCGCGCATACCGCGGTGATGCGGTGTCCGAGCAGGGCTTGGCGGGCGGCCTCGTCCGCCGGGGTCGTTCCCGGCGGCAGGGTCAAGGCGTCGCCTATCGCCTCGAACAGGTCCGCGATCCGGATGTCACCGACGGACATTCACTTCACCTTCCGCTCGAGGTAGGCGCGCACCGCGAGCGAGAGCGGGGCCATGTCCCTTCCCGGGTGGGATACGTAGGTCCGCACCCGGGACGCGCGCCACCGCGCTCGGAGCCGTTGTGATGGCTTGGCGGCCGGAGTAGGAGGGGGAAGGGAGCCGGACGTGTCGGCCGAGGAGGAGCCCCTGGTCGCGGCCACGTTCGGGATTCGCTTCGGGAACCGGTGGCTGTACTCCTCCAATGACAGGTGCCGCCGGGGCTCGGGCCGGTGGTGGCGGCCGTGCCCCGGCACCAGGGCCAGGGGGCGCCCTTCGAGGGGCAGGGTCCACCCGGCCTGGCCCGGCCGCAGCGGGATCACCCGGCCCATCCCCGGGGACTTTCGGCGCTTCGACCGAGCCGGGCCCGACCCCGGCTCCGGATCCGGGCTCGGCGTGGTCCTCGGTGGGAGCGGCACCGGTCCGGTGCGATCAGGGGAGAACTCCGATGACAGCAGGTCGCCGAACCGACTGACCCGGTGGTGGAGTGCGAAGGCGGTTCCAGCGGTGGTGTTCGTGCTCCGATCCGCACGGGAGGCCGCGTTCGCCTCGGACGCGAGTCGGTGCACGGTGATCAGTTCGCCTGTTCGCAGGTGGCGCGTCCGTGGCCGTTCCTCTGTCGGGGCCGGCGCCTCCCGGTCGCCCCCTGGAGGGCCGTGCCACCCGGCGATACACTTCATTGCGTCTCTCCTCGGTGAGTTCGATATCCGGTAGGGATTCCGCCCTGGGACCGCAGCAAACGGTCGCCAGGGCTTTTGCCTGTGAGAGGCGTCCTACGGAAATCAATATCCCCGGCGCAGGCCCCTCGCGGAAGAACTACGGGAGAACCGTCGCTTATAGGAGAATCCGGTAGCGAGAGTTGTGGATCTGTAGTTGACTTGTTGTATGCCGCAGAATCCCCATAAGCAATGGATCTCATTCGGCCAGGAAATACGACGAAACCGCCTTGAACTGGGCATTTCTCAGGCGGAGCTGGGCAAGCGCATCCAGGTGAGCGGCGCCATGGTCGGGCACCTGGAAAGGGCGATACGTGTAGCGACACGGGATCAAGTGGACGCCCTGGAAGCCGTCTTCGCTACAGAGGGAAGCCTGCTCAGGCGGTGGTCCTCCGCTATCAAGAGCAGAAGTGTGCCGGACTGGTTCCAGAACGCCCTGGCGAGTGAAGGTCGGGCCGAGCAGACCTTCCAGTACCAGTCGATCCTCGTTCCAGGGCTGCTTCAGATCCCCTCCTACGCCGAGGCCCTGGTGCGTGCGTGGCAGCCTCAGGCCTCGGATGAGGAGGTCGACCAGATCGTCCAGACCCGCACGAGGCGGCTGGCGGCCCTACTCCCTCGAAAGGCGGCGCTATGGTTCGTGGTGGACGAAGTAGTGGTCACGCATCCGGTAGGGTCGCTCACCGTTATGGCCGATCAGTTGGAGCACATCGCTGAGCTGGCGGATCGGAGGAGCATCCGCTTCCAGGTCCTGCCGCAGCGGTTGCTGCACCCGGGCATCTGCCCTCCGTTCCGCCTCATGTTCCTGCGTGAGGAACAGGCGGTCGTGTTCGTAGAACACGCCTTGGGTGACGTGGCGCGGAGTGGCACGCAGGATGTGGCCCATATGCGGACGTTGTTCGGAGCAATGCAAGCGGATGCGCTTCCTCCCTCGGACTCCATTGAGCGAATTCGTGAGATCAGGAAGGATCTGATGGCGTGAAGCATCAGGACTGGCACAAGTCCAGCTACAGCGGGGCCCAGGGTGACTGTGTCGAGGTGCCGGAAGGTTCCATCACGTCCGTGCGTGACACCCGGCACCGGGAGCTCGGCCACCTGGAGTTCGCCGCTGTGGAGTGGGTCGCGGCCGTCGGAGCGCTCGCGGAGAAGTGACCCCGGAACGTGAACCGGCCCCGTCGAACGACCTCCGGCGGGACCGGACCGGGGTGCGCCCGCTGGCCCGGGCGGGCGCTTCGGGCGGCCGGCGGGAGCTGGTATTTCCCGCCGGGCTGGGACTTTGAGCACAGCGAATTCGTGAGATCAGGAAGGATCTGATGGCGTGAAGCATCAGGACTGGCACAAATCAACCTATAGCGGAGGAAATGGCGGAGACTGTGTCGAGGTCTCGGAAGGTTCCACCACGGCCGTGCGCGACACCCGGCACCAGGAGCTCGGCCACCTCGAGTTCGCCGCTGTGGAGTGGGTCGCGGCCGTCGGAGCGCTCGCGGAGAAGTGACCCCGGAACGTGAACCGGCCCCGTCGAACGACCTCCGGCGGGGCCGGGCCGGCGGGCACACCCCGGCGCGGGCGGGCGCTTAGGGCGGCCCGCGGGAGCTGGTATTTCCCGCTGGGCTGGGACTTTGAGCACTGGGACTTTGGCGGCCCGCATCTGCTCCATGACGTAAGCTGGAGGGCACGAGTACTTGACGCGCTGCTACTGCTCAGTGGCAGCGCTTTTGACTGTTGACGGACGGGTTGGATGACTGAGGACAGCCGATCGGGAGACCGCCAGGACTCCGGAGCGAACGAGCACAGTGGTGACCGCTCCGGCGCGTCTTACGGTCGGGGACGTGGTGACGACTCCCGCTCCCGTTCCGGCTACCGGGGTGACCGTGGCCGTGATGACCGCAGCGGTGGTTTCCGCGGCGGGGACCGGGACCGTGGTGGTTACCGGGGCCGCGACGACCGCGGCGGTTACAGAGGCGACCGCGACCGGCGCGATGACCGCGGCGGGTACCGCGGTGGCGACGACCGCGGCGGTTACAGAGGCGACCGCGACCGGCGCGATGACCGCGGCGGGTACCGCGGTGGCGACGACCGTGGCGGATACCGTGGCGGCGACCGCCGTGAGGGCGGATACCGCGGCCGCGACGACCGCCGTGACGACCGCGGTGGTTACCGCGGCGGAGATGACCGTGGCGGCTACCGGGGTGACCGCGACCGGCGCGATGACCGTGGCGGCTACCGGGGTGACCGCGACCGGCGCGATGACCGTGGCGGCTACCGGGGTGACCGCGACCGGCGCGATGACCGTGGCGGCTACCGGGGCGACCGCGACCGCCGTGACGACCGCGGGGTCCACCGGGGCGGTGACGACCGTGGTGGTTACCGCGGTGGTGACCGTCGTGAGGGTGGTTTCCGGGACGACCGTGGCGGCTACCACGGCGGTGACCGGGATCGGCGTGACGACCGTGGTGGTTACCGTGGCGGCGAGGACCGCGGCGGATACCGGGGTGACCGCGACCGGCGCGATGACCGCGGCGGATACCGCGGTGGCGATGACCGCGGCGGCTTCCGCGGTGGTGACCGCCGTGAGGGCGGGTACCGCGGCCGCGACGACCGCCGTGACGACCGTGGTGGTTACCGTGGCGGCGAGGACCGCGGCGGCTTCCGCGGAGACCGCGACCGGCGCGATGACCGCGGCGGATACCGCGGTGGCGACCGGCGGGGCGGCGGGTACCGAGGTGGCCGCCGGGACGACCGGGGCGGGTACCGCGGGCGCGACGACCGTCGCGGTCCCCGTGAGGACCGCGACCCCGCGGACATCGCTCCCCAGCTTCCCGAAGAGGCGACCTACGACCAGCTCGACGCCGACACCAGGCGCGACCTCAGCTCGCTGCCCAAGTCCCTGGCGGAACTGGTCGGCAAGCACATCGTGGCGGCCGGCCTCCTCGTGGACGAGGACCCCGAGCGCGCCTACGCCCACGCCGCCTACGCCCGGCGCAAGGCGTCCCGGGTCCCCGGTGTCCGGGAGGCCTCCGGTGTCGCCGCCTACACGGTGGGCAAGTGGCAGGAGGCCCTCTCCGACCTGCGTGCCGCGCGCCGCATGAGCGGCCGTGACAACTTCCTGGCGATCATGGCCGACTGCGAGCGCGGCCTGGGCCGACCCGAGCGGGCTCTGGAGATCACCGGGGACCCGGCCGGCGAGCAGCTGGACGCCGCCGAGCGCATCGAGCTGCGCATCGTGGCCGCCGGTGCCCGGCGGGACATGGGCGACATCAAGGGCGCCCTGGCCGAGCTCCAGGTTCCCGAACTGAAGGAGCGCCGCGCCCGGCCGTGGATCGCGCGCCTGTTCTACGCCTACGCCGACGTCCTGGAGGAGCTGGGCCGTGAGGAGGACGCCCGCGAGTACTTCTCGCGCGCCTCCGCCGTGGACAGCGACGGGGTGACCGACGCCGATGAGCGCCTGGCCGTGCTGGAGGGTGTCGAGCTGGTCGACGTCGACCCGGAGGACGGCATCATCTGGACCGACGCCGAGGAGCAGGACTTCGAGGAACAGGACTTCGCGGAGCCGCAGGCCCCGCGGGAGGCCCGTCCGGCCGAGCCCGCCCTCGAAGATGAGGACGGGGCCGAGTACGACTCCCGGGACGGCGAGCCTGAGGACTTCGAGGACGAGGACGACTCCCGTGATGCCGACGAGCCCGAGGACGGGCCCGCCGACGAATCCGACGCCGAGTCCGAGGCAGTGAAGGACGACGGGGCCGACGCCCCGCGGGACCGGGAGCGCGACTGACCCCGGATCCCCTGGCGCCGCCGGGCGGTCGTGGACCGCTCGGCGGCGCCGTCGTGCGCCTGGGGGCCCTTCCCCCGGCGTACGACTCCGTGGTGTGCCTGACCCACCGGGGCGGCCGAGCGCTGATGGTGCGCAACCGGCGGCGCGCGTGGGAGTTCCCCGGCGGGCACGCCGAGGCCGGGGAGGGCGTCGTGGACACCGCCCGGCGGGAGGCGGCTGAGGAGGCCGGGGCGACCCTGGGCGCGGTGGAGGTCGCCGGGTACTACGTGCTCGCCGACGGGCACGTCACGGTCGTCACCCACGCCCCCGTCCTGGAGACGGTCCCTCTCAGCGGCGAGTTCGAGACGGTCGAGGTGCGGGAGTTCGACGTCCTGCCCCCGGAGGAGAGCCTGTCGTGGGCCGACGGCCTCTACGCCCACCTGCTGCGGGTACTGGACCTGCCCGGCGCCCGCCCCTGAGGGGGCCGGTCAGGCGACGGGTTTGACGTAGCCGGTCTCCTTGCCCAGCAGCGCGTAGCCGAGCCGGGCGTTGATGGCCAGCATGGGCGCATTGTTCTCGTGGTTTCCGGTGGCGGCGTGGGTGAACCCCTGTTCGCGCGCCCGCAGCAGGGCGACATGCTTGGCGTATCCGGCCAGCCCGCGCCCCCGGTACTCGCGCAGGGTCCCCGTCATCGACGACTCCATGCGGCTCCTGCGGTCGGAGCCGTAGCAGGTGATGCCCGCGGGGGTGCCCTCGTGCAGGAAGACCAGGCTCAGGTCGAGGTCGGTGAGCGGGTGGTTCCAGGGCCCGTTCACCCAGTCCTCGAAGGTCATGAAGCCGACGCTCGGCACGGCACCGGGTTCGTCCTCGCTGGCCAGCCGGTCGAGCTCGTAGACCGGCCGGGGGTCGTCGGCGTACTCCCGGAACGTCCGCAGTTCCACGCCCGCGGGCGGTTCCGGCGCCGGGGGCAGCAGGGACAGGTCCAGGCCCAGGATGTGGTGGGTCTCCTCCTCCGCGTACCCCTGGTCGAGGGCGACCTCGTGGAGCACCGGTCCGCCCGCCTGGACCGGCTCCTCGGCGACCTCGGTGCGCAGGGTGCGGGCGCCCCGTTCCACCAGGGACTCCTCGGAGGCGGTGAGGAGGCGGGCGGCCAGGTCGCCGCCGCGGTACCGCTCCGCGACCGCGGTGAGGAAGGTCAGGCCGTGCGGGTCGCGGCCCTCCGGGCGGGTGAGCAGGGAGCGGGTGAACCCCACGATCCCGCCGTCGCCGTCGGTCGCCACGAGCGGGAGGTCCGTCGAATGGGGGGTGGGGTTCGCCATGCGCCAGCGCACGGCCTTCTCCGTGAGGACACGGTAGGGGTGGTGGGCGCGCAGGAACGGGAGGACGGCGGGGACGTCCTCGGTTTCCATCGGCCGGATCTGGAGCGTCATGCGGTGAGCCTAGGTGGCCCGGGTCACCCCCGCACATGGTTTTCCGGGCCTTTCCGCGCTCCCCGTCGGAGCCGGCCCGGGCCCCCTCTGCAGGTGTGAACGCGTCCGTGAACGCGCCACCGTTCTTTGTGGCTTCTCCCGCCCCGGCCCGTGACGTGCCGTCACCCGTCCGGGTGCCACGGTGCCGGGGCCGTGTGAGGGAGAGGGGCTGACTTCCAGGGCCCGCCCCTCCCGTCGCCGTGCCAGGGCCGGGGCGCTCAGCCCTGTTCTTCGCGTTCCTTGCGCTCGGCCTCGGCGCGTTCCTGTTCGAGCCGGTCGAGCCAGTGCACGATGCCCGACACGTTGGCCTCGGCGCCGCTGAGGATGTCCAGGACGGCGGCGGACTCCGGGGAGGCGTCCGGGGGCAGCGGCTTGTACCGGCTGACGACCTTGTCGCGCACCATGGCGATGGCGTGGTCGAGGTCGCCGGCCGAACCGTGCGACTCGCGGACCGTCTCCACCCACAGGTGCAGCTCGGACCGGGCGCGGTCGATGGTCTCGGCGACCGTGTCGACCGCTCCGAAGTGGGAGAACATCAGGCGCTGGGCGTCGATGTCGGAGAACAGCCGCAGGGTGCTCAGGCACGCCTGCATGTCGAAGTCCGGCGGCGGGGTGGCCGGGCGGACGTCGCCGGTGAGCTGGTTGTAGACGCCTAGGGCGTCGCCGACGTACAGGTCGCCGGTGAGGGTGTCGACCAGGCCCATGTGGTGCTTGGCGTGCCCGGGGGCGTAGTGGGTGACGAGCCTGCGGCCGCCGCCCAGGTCGATCTCGCCGGTTTCGGCGACGGAGCGGATGCGCCGCGCCTCGGTGGGGTGCATCTGCCCGAACAGGGTGTCGAGGCGGTCGCCCCAGACCATGGCGGCGCTGCGCATGAGGCGGCTGGGGTCGGCGAGGTGGCGGGCGCCGCGCTCGTGGACGACGATCTCGGCGTTGGGGAAGAGGGCGGCCATGTCGCCGGTGCCGCCCGCGTGGTCGAGGTGGATGTGGGTGACGACGATGGTGGCCAGGTCGGCGGGGGCCAGGCCCATGGCGGTGACGGCGTCGTGCAGGACCCGGGCCGAACCGGCGGTGCCGACCTCGACGATGCAGGGACGCTCGGAACGGATGAGGTAGCTGGACACGATGCCCGGATATCCGGCGAGCATCGTGTCGATGGCGAAGATGTCGTCGCCCAGGGGGGTGACCCCCTCGGGCAGGCGGCTCACGTCCACGTCGTCGTGCACGGCAGGCACCCCTGTTCCCTGTGGTCGTCGTGGGTTCCGGGAGGAACCGCATCCGAATCCGACTCTAGGACACGGGGGCGGTGTGCGTCTTGACCGGGGGCGGGATCATCGGACGACACCGTTCCGGAGGTTGTCCACAGGCGGGGCGAAGCCCTTTCGCCGCCGGTCGGCCCCGGTGATCCTGAAGGTGGGGGCACACGTGCCGGCCGTCGTGCCGCCCGCTGGTCCACGCCGGTGTCACAGGGTCTTCGGGAAGAAGGACGACGCATGCGGGAGAACGGTCTGCGGAGCGCGGGGCGGGGCGCACGGGCGGCGCAGGGCACGGACCCGGGGGAGGACCCCGGCCGGGACGGCGGGCACCGCAACGAGGTGCTGCTGGTGGGGCGCATCACCGCCGAGCCGGTGTTCCGGGAGATGGCGAACGGGAACCGCCTGGCCAGCTGGCGGATGTGCATGGCCAGGCCCCCGCGCGAGGGGGTGTCGGGGCGCCGCTCCGACGCGGTCTACTGTGTCGGCTTCGACCCCGGGCTGCATCCGGAGCTGGTGGAGTGGCGGCTGGGCGACGTCGTCCGGGTGACGGGGGCGCTGCGCCGCCGGTTCTGGCACGGGCGGGCGGAGGAGCGCAGTACGTGCGAGGTGGAGGCGCGGACCGTGGCTCTGGTGCGCCGCTCGCGGCCGGCCGACGGGGACCTCCCCGCCGCCGCGTTCCCGCGCGCGACGGAGGAAGGGGCCGGGCGATGACCGCCCGCGCGGCGCGCCGCCCGGTGCGTCTCCTCGGAGCGGTGCTCGCACGGGTCCTCGCCGTCCTGGTGCGCCCCCTGGCCCGCGCCGCGGCCGGTTCCTGGGGCCGAGCCGGATCCGGGGCGCCGGGTGCGGCGCCGGTCCGGCGCGGACCCGGTGTGCCCAGTACGGAAGCGGACCGCCTCCCCGGGGCGGGGCCGGGTGCGGTAGGTGCCCGGCCCGGAGGCGGGGTTCCGTGTGCGGCCGCGGCCCGCGTCCGCGGGCCCGGGACGGGAGCGGTCCGTGCGACGGGGGCCCCGTTCGGCGCGCCGACCCGGTACGGCGGGCGGGGGTGCGCGAGGGTGCCGCGGAGGTCGCCGTACGGGGAGGCGTTCAGGCCCGGGTGGGCGGTGCCCCGGCCCGGTTCACCAGCCCAGGGCGGCCAGGGCGGTGCGTGCGGCCGGGCCGGCCGGGTCCACCGCCGGGTTCGCCCACACGGCCTCGCACAGGGCGCGCAGGCCGTCGAGGCGGTCGCCGGAGCCCTCCAGGAGCGGGCCGTCGGGGGTGTGGGTCGCCGTCCAGCCCCCGCAGCGGGTACCGCCGTGGAAGGCGTCGACGCCCGGGTGGGTGTCGTTCATGCCCGACACGTCCCAGGACAGGTAGTTGGGCCGCCGGTGCTCCGGGGCGGCGAGCAGGTCCAGCGGGGTGGTCACCCCCGACAGCACCAGCAGGCCCGCGGCGCCGTGCACGATCGCGCCCTCGATGTCGGTGTCCAGGCGGTCGCCGACGATGAGCGGGTCGCGGGCCCCCGTGCGCCGGATGCCCTCCTCGTGGAGGGGGCGCATGGGCTTGCCCGCGATGATCGGCTCCACTCCCGTGGCGTGCGCGATCACCCGGACGAAGGACCCGTTGGCCGGGGTGACGCCCCATTCGGTGGGGGCGGTGGCGTCGGCGTTGCTGGCGACGTAGAGGGCGCCGCGCGACACCGCCAGCGTGCCCTGGTCGAGGAGGTCCCGGGTCACGGAGCGGGAGTAGCCCTGCACCACGGCGACCACGGAGTCGGTGGCGATGGTGACCGGGACGAGTCCCATGCGGCGCACCGCCTGGCGCAGCCCGGTGTCGCCGACCACCAGGACCTCCGAGCCGGCCGGGTGGCGTTCGGCGACCAGCCGGGCGGCCGCCTCGGCGGAGGTCACCACGTCCTGCGGGGTGGCGTTGATGCCCAGGTGGGTGAGGTGTTCGGCGATGCGGGCCGGGGTGCGTCCGGCGTTGTTGGTCACGTAGGCCACCCGCGCCCCCGCGGCCCGTGCCTTGTCGATCGCCTCGGGGGCGGCCGGCACCGCGCTCGGGCCGATGTAGACGACCCCGTCCAGGTCCAGGAGCATCGCGTCGTGGATGGTGCTCAGGGGGCGCTCGGCGGCGAGCAGGGGCATGGCGGACCCGTTCCTTGCGGCGGTGGCGGACGCCCTCCAGGGTATGACGCGGCCCTCGGCCGGTGGGGCCGCGGGCCTCCCCACCCGGTGTGCCGTCCGTCGCAGCGCCCCGGACCGGCCCCACCCCGGAGACCCCGCCCCGGCGGCCCGCCGGGATGTCGCGCCTGTACCGGCCTGGCAGGGGGCTGTCGGCTGGAGGGCGGGGCGTCTTCAGGGCGGCGGGGGCGTGCCGGGGCGGGGGGTCAGGCGGTGGGGCGGTGGGCGGTGAGCCAGGAGGTGGCGAAGGCGACGGCGTCGGAGACGGGGAAGAGGCGTGCGGTGGTCAAGCCGACCGGGCCCGTGGTGACGGCCCCGGTGGCCTCGAACGCCTCGCCCAGGGCGGGGAAGTCGTCGGAGTCCAGGGCGGTGTCGGTGAAGGCGGCCCAGGCGCGGCCGCCGTCGGGGGTGGCGATCGCGCAGCCCACCGGTTCGGTGCGGGGCGCGGGCACCCGGTACTCGGCGAGGTGGAAGGCGGTGCAGGAGTCGTAGCCGGTGCCCAGCAGCAGGACGCGGGCGTCCAGCAGGCGGCCCAGCGGCGACTCGTCGCCCAGGCGGCAGGTGAGGGGGTGGTGGTCCAGCAGGGCGTGGGCGCGCGGGCCCACGGCGGCGAAGGAGGTCTGCGGGTGCGGGCTGCGCACGGCCCCCGGGAGGGTGCGCACCAGCTCGGGGATCCGCCCCATGTGCGCGCTGGGGGTGGCGTGCGGGTCGAAGCCCGGCGTGTGGTCGCGGATGGTCGGCCACCAGGACTCGGGCACCGGCGGGTTGCGCCACTGGGACGGGTCGCTGTTGTCCATCGTCTGGGTGGGCACCACGAGGGTGCCGGTGGGCCCCAGGGTGTCCAGGAGCGCCTGGACGACGGCCTGGGCGCCGCCGCACACCCAGCCCAGGGCGGAGAGGGAGGAGTGGAGCAGGACGGTCTCCCCGGGGCGCAACCCCAGGCCGGCCAGGTCGCGGGCGAGGGAGACGCGGGTGCGCGGCGCGTCCTGCGCGGGTTCGGGCGCGGCGGTCATAGGGCGGGTCTCCTCCTCGGGGTGGGGTGTACCGCAGGGTGGGTGTGCGGTCGGCACCGTGGTGCGCGGAGCGGGCCGGCCGGGAGCATGGCGCCATGGTGATGAGAACGATGTCGGCGGCGGCTCTGGCGGTGGCGGCGGTCCTGTCGTGGGCGGCGCCCGCGGCGGCCGCGCCCGTGGATGGTCTCACGGCCGATGCGGTGGACGCACGGGTGGAGGCCTACCTGGAGGACGCGCCGCTGCCCGGGGTGGCGGTCGCGGTGACGCGGGGGAGCGAGGTGGTGCGGGCGGCCGGGTACGGGGTCGATTCCCGCGGGGAGCCGGTGGGGGCCGACACCCCGATGGGGATGGCGTCGGTGAGCAAGGCGTTCACCGCCCTCGTGGTGGCGTCGCTGGTGGAGGAGGGGAGGCTGGACCTGGACGACCCCGTGGTCGAGCACCTGCCGGAGTTCGCGGTGGACGACCCGCGCGGTGCGCGGATCACGGTGCGGCAGCTGCTCACGCACACCTCCGGCATGTCCGACCGCGGGTTCCGGGAGAAGAGCGAGCCGACCCCGGCGGACCTGGAGGGCGCGGTGGCGCGGCTGGCCGGCGCCGGGATGGTGGCCGACCCCGGGGCCGAGCGCAACTACCACAACCCGAACTACCACATCGCGGCCCGCCTGGTGGAGGTGGTGGAGGGCGAGCCGTTCGCGGACGTGCTGCGCGAGCGGGTGCTGCTCCCCCTGGGGATGGCCGACACGGTCACGGTGGACACCGCGCGGGACGTGTTCGAGGCCGGGGTCGCCCCCGGGCACGTGGCGGTGCTGGGCGGCGCCCGGGCCCTGCCGGAGCCGCAGGGCTACTTCAACGGCAGCGGTGGCATGGTGTCCACGGCCGGCGACATGGCGCGGTGGCTGGTCGCCCAGAACACCGGCGGCCGTACCGCCGACGGGGGCGCGGGGGTGCCCGCGGACGCGGTGGCGCTGACGCACGCCGCCGCGGGCGGCACGGGCCCGGCGGCCGACTCCGGCCTGGGCTGGCAGGTGGAGGAGACCGGCGGGGGCGCGCCACTGCTGGTGCACGGCGGTATCCAGTTCACCTACACCGCCCACCAGGCCCTGCTGCCGGAGAGCGGGGTGGGGATCGCGGTGATGGCCAACACCGGCCTGGGCGCGGGCGACGCCTCCGCCCTGCTGTGGAACCTGGTGGCCCTGGCCGAGGGGGAGGGGCCGACCGGCTCCTCGGCGCCGTGGCTGCTGGCATTGGACCTGGTGTGCGTCGCCGCGGTGGCGGCCGTGGCCGCCGGGGCGGTGCGCGGGGTGCGCCGTGCCGGGGTGTGGGTGCGGGACGGTCGCCGGTGGCGGCGCGTGCTCGGGGCGGTGGGGTCGGCCGCGGTGGTGGCCGCGGCCCTGGCCCCGCACCGGCTGATCTCGCCGCTGGCGGGAGGTCGCGACGCCACGTGGGTGCAGACCCTGTACACGGTGCCGTCCGTGGTGGTGTTGCTGGTCGCGGCGGCGGTGGCGCTCGCCGTGGTGTGGGCGGTGCGCCTGCGGGCCCTGGCGGCGCACCGCGGACAGGACCCGCAGCGGGAGCTCAGCGGTACCGGGGCGACGGCTCGACCAGGCGCATGACCAGCCCGGTGCGCGGCTTGGGCCCGAACGAGGTGGACTTGCGCGGGGTGAGCTCGCCCTGCCCGGCGATGTCGTAGACCAGGTGGACGTCCAGGGCGGGCACGATCACAGCGGTGCCCTTCTCGTGGTGGGCGGCGGCCACCGCCTCGCCGGGGTCGTCGTGGACCATGCGCACCGCCTCCTCGGGGACGCCCCACAGCGGCAGCAGGACCTCGTGCAGGGCCGCGGTGGGCAGGCGCCGCCACTGCTCGGAGCGGCCGGGCATGGCCCGGGCCAGGGTGTCGCCGTCGAAGCCGTGCACCAGGTGGGCCCCGCCGTCGGGGGAGGCCAGCACCAGCGCGGGGCCCTCCACCCCCTCGTACACACGGGGGGACACCCCGTCCACGGCCTCGACCGCGGCGACGGAGCGGGCGGCCGCGACGGCCTCCTCCGGGTGCAGGCCCGGCAGGACCCGGTGGATGGCGCCCAGGCGGGGCGGGTGGGTGTCGCTGTCCACGAGCAGGGCCAGCCCGTACCGCCAGCCGGGGTCGCCGTGGGCGGCGTGCAGACGGCGGTAGGCGGCGTAGCGGTGGTGGCCGTCGGCGATGAGCGCGGACCGGCCGGCCAGGTCGGCGGCCACCCGGGCGTGGTCGGCGGGGTCGGTGACCGCCCACAGGCGGTGCTCGGAGCCGTCGCGGGTGCGGGCCTCCACCAGGGGCGGGTCGGCGACGGCCTCGGTGACGGCGGAGGCGGCGCCGCCCGCGCCGCGGTACAGCAGGAAGATGGGTTCGAGGTTGGCCCGGGCCACCCCCATGAGGGTGAACCGGTCGTGCACGGGCGCGTCGGCGACGTCCTCGTGGGGCAGGACCGCGGATTCGGACCCCTCGTCGGGCAGGCGCAGGTTGCCGATCAGCCCGCGCTGGCGGCGGCCGTCCGCGGTGACCTGCTCGTACACGTACAGGGCCGGGCGGGGGTCGGGGGAGAGCACGCCGGTGGCGACCCAGTCGTGCAGCAGCGCGGCGGCGGCGCGGTACCGGCGGGGGATCGCCCCTTCGGTGCCGTCGGCGCTGGCGCGGCTGAGCTCGAAGGGCAGGGTGACCCGGGCGGCGTTGTGCGGGTCGGACCGTTGCAGGGCCCGCGCCTCCTCGGCGTCGGGAACGTCGTAGGGCGGGGCCAGCAGACGGGCGAGGTCGAATCCCCCGTCGATGAACCGGTCGAGGTCTCCGTCGGTGTAGCGCAGACCGCGGAAGGGTTCCAGCCCGAGAGGTTGGCGTGGCATCCCAGCAAGGTACCGCCCGGTCACAGGAGTTTGCGCATGCGCAGCAGGTCGCCCATGCTGGCGTCGACCCTGACCCGGCGGGTCAGGAGGGCGCGGGCCGGGTCCAGCCGCCCGTCGGCGAGGTCGACGAGGTCGTCGCTGCCGACGGTGATGTGCACCTGGGCCCGGGGCGCCGGAGCCTCTTGGGGGCGGTGGGTGATGTCGCTGAGGCCGTCGGCGGTCAGCCGCATGTCGAACACGGTGCCCAGGTCGGGGACGAGCACGCTGACGGAGCGCTCGACGATGACCCGGCGGCGTTCGGCCTCGGGTTCGGCGAGGATCCGCTCGTTGAGCTTCGCGATGCCCTCCAGGCATGCGTCGATGCTGTTCATGGGCACATGATGCCGCATGCGGCCCGGGGCGCCGGGGCGGCGTCGCCGTCCGGGCAAAGGGACGAAGGGGACGACCTCCCGGTTTCGCGTGGCAGGGGCCGTGCCGCCCGGGTAGCGTTGTGCGCGCAACCCCCCGCCCACGGTGCCCTTCCGTTTTCCGGTGCCGTTCCCCCTTCCGGTGTTCTGTCCGTCAAGGAGTACGCGAATCATGGTCGTCGACGCGGTGCGCACGTATCTGGATGCCGCCAGTGGTCTCACCGAGCTGTCCCGCAAGGAGGCGGTGGCCGCGGCCAAGGTCCTGCTGCGGGCGGGCGGGGCGGGCGCGCCGGCGGCGGAGCAGGAGCCGGGCGGCACGCCGCCGCGGGTGGGGCGGACCATCCAGGCGCTGGCGGGGGAGCTGCTGGAGACCAGCCGGGCCAACCGGGAGGCGCTGGCGGAGCTGGTGCGCTCGGAGGTGGAGCACCGCCTGGAGCGGATGGACGTGGTGCCGCGCTCCGAGCACGAGCGCCTGGTGCGCCGCGTGGCGGAGCTGGAGCGGCGGCTGGCGGCCCGGTCGGGCCGGGAGCGGGTGCCCTCGGTCCCGGCGGTGGAGGTGCGGGCCGTGGAGGTCGAGGAGGTGCCCGCGGCCGCCGTCGCCGCGGTGGCGACCGCCGTGGCGGACCCCGCCCCGGACGGGGCCGCCGGACAGGACGCCCCCGAGGCCCCCGAGGCCCCCGTGGACGCCGAGTCCCCCGATGGGGCCGCGGCGGCCGAGCCCGCCCGGGAGGACGGCGCGGACGGGGACGCGGAGGAGGCCGGGAAGAAGCCCGCCGCCAAGGCCGGGGCGGCCAAGCCCGCGGCCAAGGGCGGCCGGGCGCGGGCGGGCGCGGCCAAGCGCACCACCAAGTCCCGCAGCGCCACCAAGAAGTAGGGCCGCCCAGAAGTCGGGGCCGCCGCGGACCGTCGATACCGGAGGGGCGATGAATCCCAAGGAACAGGCCGAGGAGCTGGCCGCCCGGACCCTGGAGGGCACCCGGGAGCGCCTGGAGGGGCTGTCGGGCCTGCCCACCGCCGAGCACGTGGAGGTCTTCGACTCCCTGCACCGCGAGCTGTCCGCGGTGCTGGGGGCCCTGGACCAGGGGCCGGCGCCGCAGTCGCCGGTATCCTAGGTGATCATGGCGAAACGTACTCGGCTCGACGCGGAACTGGTCCGCCGCGGGCACGCACGCTCACGCGGCCACGCGGCCGAGATCATCGAGGGGGGCCTGGTCAAGGTGGCCGGGATCGTGGCCTCCAAGCCGGCCACCCAGGTCGGACAGGACCAGCCCATCGTGGTGCGCACTCCTTCCGACGAGCCCCCCTATGTGTCCCGCGGGGCGCACAAGCTCATCGGGGCCCTCGACGCGTTCTCCCTGGACGTGGCCGACCGGCGCGCCCTGGACGCGGGCGCCTCCACCGGCGGGTTCACCGACGTGCTGCTGCGCCGGGGCGCGGCCCACGTGACCGCCGTGGACGTGGGCTACGGCCAGCTGGCGTGGTCGCTGCGCAGCAACGACCGGGTGCGGGTCATGGAGCGGGTCAACGTCCGCGAGCTCACCCCGGAGATGGTCGGCGAGCCGCGCCCGGACCTGGTGGTGGGCGACCTGTCGTTCATCTCCCTGAAGCTGGTGCTGGGGCCGCTGCGGGACGCGGTCGCCCCCGGGGCCGACTTCGCCATGATGGTCAAGCCCCAGTTCGAGGTCGGCAAGGACCGGGTGGGCGCGGGCGGTGTGGTGCGCGAGCCCGAGCTGCGCGCCGGGGCCGTGGCCGACGTGGCCGCCCACGCCCTCACCCTGGGCCTGGGCACGGTCGACGTGGCGGCCAGCCCGCTGCCCGGTCCCTCGGGCAACGTCGAGTACTTCCTGTGGCTGCGCTCGGGCGCCCCGGCGCTGGACGCGGCCCGGCTGGAGCGGGCGGTGGCGGAGGGGCCGGCCTAGGGCGTGGCACCCTGTCGCACGGGTCCGGTAACGTGACCCGGCCGGGTGGGCGCACAGGCCCCCCGGCCCGCATTCGAACTCCCCTTCGGGGAGTGGACGTAAGGGGACGACGATGACCAGGACCGGCGGACGCAGTGTTCTCCTGCTGGCCCACACCGGTCGGCCCGCGGCGGTGCGCAGCGCACGGCTGGTCCACGAGAGCCTCAGCAGCGCCGGGCTGACCGTGCGC
Organism: Nocardiopsis sp. MT53; assembly: GCF_019598965.1. Classification (NCBI taxonomy): domain Bacteria; kingdom Bacillati; phylum Actinomycetota; class Actinomycetes; order Streptosporangiales; family Nocardiopsidaceae; genus Nocardiopsis; species Nocardiopsis sp. MT53. The sequence goes on from NZ_CP080599.1 coordinate 4,374,499, forward strand.
ATGCTCAAGGACGAGGTGGACGAGCTCGCCGAGGCGGGCTGTGTCCTGTCCCCGATCGAGGTCGTCGAACCGGAGTCCGCGGCCGAGGGCGTGGAGCTGGTCATGGTGCTGGGCGGCGACGGCACGCTGCTGCGGGCGGCCGAGCTGGCCCGGCCCGCGGGCGCCCCGCTGCTGGGCGTGAACCTGGGGCACGTCGGGTTCCTGGCCGAGGCCGAGCGCGAGGACCTGGGCGCGACCGTCCGCAGCGTCGTGGAGCACAACTACGACGTCGAGGAGCGGATGACCCTGGACGTGGCCGTGTTCAACGGCGGCCGTGCCGACGGGGTCCCCTCGGTGCGCACGTGGGCGCTCAACGACGCCACGCTGGAGAAGGGCGAGTCGCGGCGGATCGTCGAGGCGGTCCTGGAGGTCGACGGCCGCCCGCTGTCGCGGTGGGCGTGCGACGGGGTGGTGTGCGCCACACCGACGGGGTCGACGGCGCACGCCTTCTCCGCGGGCGGCCCGGTGGTGTGGCCGGATGTCGAAGCCCTGCTGGTGGTGCCGTTGAGCGCGCACGCGCTGTTCGCCCGGCCGCTGGTGGTGGGCCCGCGGGCGACGGTGGCGCTGGAGGTGCTGCCGGACACGGCGCCGGGCGTGCTCTGGTGCGATGGACGGCGTATGGTCGAATTGCCCGCCGGGGCACGGATCGAGATCACCCGTGCCGATACGCCGGTCCGGTTGGCCCGGCTGCACCGGGCGCCGTTCACCGACCGGCTGGTGGCCAAGTTCGGCCTCCCCGTGGCGGGGTGGCGCGGCCGCCGGGAACAGGGCCGCTGACCGCGTGCGCACCCGCGCGGGTGCGCCGTCCGGGAGGCGCGGGAGAACGTCAAGACAGTGTGGCCGACGATCAGGAGAGGGTTCGGTGCTCGAAGAAGTCCGCATCCAGGGACTCGGGGTCATCGACGACGCCGTGTTGGAGTTGTCACCGGGGTTGACGGTCGTCACCGGTGAGACCGGCGCGGGTAAGACCATGGTCGTCACCGGGCTGGGACTGCTCTTCGGTGGTCGCGCCGACCCCCAGCGGGTCCGGCCCGGCGCCGACCGGGCGCTGGTCGAGGGCCGGCTGACGGTCCCGCGCGAGGGCCGGGTGGCCGAGCGGGTCTCGGAGGCCGGCGGCGAGCTCGACGACGACGTGCTGATCGTGGCGCGCACCGTGTCCGCCGAGGGCCGCTCCCGGGCGACGCTGGGCGGCCGGTCGGCGCCGGTGAGCCTGCTGGCGTACCTGGCCGACGACCTGGTGGCCGTGCACGGCCAGTCCGACCAGCAGCGGCTGCTGCGCACCGACCGCCAGCGCGCGTCGCTGGACCGGTTCGCGGGCGAGGAGCTGGGCAAGGCCCTGAAGCAGTACGCGGCGGCCCACCGGCGGCACCGCGAGGTGTCGGAGGAGCTGACGGAGCTGACCGAGCGGGCGCGCGAGCGCGCCCAGGAGGCGGACATGCTCCGGTTCGGGGTGGAGGAGATCGCCGCGGCCCAGCCGGTCTCGGGCGAGGACGCCGAGCTGCTGGCGGAGGAGACCCGGCTGGCGCACGCCGACGGGCTCCGGGTGGCGGCCACCACCGCGCACGAGGCGCTGGTGGGCGACCCGGCCTCCGACGTGGAGGTGGACGTGTCGGCGCTGCTGTCGGCGGCCCGCCAGGCGGTGGCGGCGGTGCGCGAGCACGACCCGGAGCTGGCGGCGATCGGCGAGCGGCTGGACGAGGCGTCCTACATCCTGACCGACGCGGCCACGGAGCTGGCCTCCTACGCCGAGTCGGTGGACGCCGACCCGGCCCGGCTGGCGCACGTGCAGGAGCGGCGGGCGCTGCTCACCTCGCTCTCGCGCAAGTACGGCGAGACCGCGGACGACATCCTGGCCTGGGCCGAGGACGCGGCCAAGCGGCTGGCGTCCCTGGAGGGCGACGACGAGCGCATCGAGGAGCTGCGGGCCGAGGCCGAGGAGCTGTACGGGCGGATGGACCACTGGGCGGGCGAGCTCACCCGGATCCGCACCGAGGCGGCCGAGCGGTTCGGCGCGGCGGTCACCGAGGAGCTGACCGCCCTGGCGATGCCGCACGCGCGGGTGAGCGTGCGGATCACCACGGGGCAGGACTTCGGGTCCCACGGGCGCGACGAGGTGGAGCTGCTGCTGGCACCGCACCCCAGCGCCCGGCCGCTGCCGCTGCACAAGGGCGCCTCGGGCGGTGAGCTGTCCCGGGTGATGCTGGCGATCGAGGTCGTGTTCGCGGGCGCCGACCCGGTGCCGACCTTCGTGTTCGACGAGGTCGACGCAGGTGTGGGCGGCAAGGCCGCGGTCGAGATCGGCCGCCGCCTGGCACGCCTGGCGCGCCGGTCCCAGGTCATCGTGGTCACCCACCTGCCGCAGGTGGCGGCGTTCGCCGACGCCCACCTGGTGGTCGAGAAGTCCACCGACGGGCTGGTCACCGAGAGCGGTGTGCTGCGCCTGGACCGGGGCGGCCGGGTGCGCGAGCTGTCGCGGATGCTCGCGGGTCTGGAGGATTCCGAGCTGGGCCGGGCGCACGCCGAGGAACTGCTGGTCAACGCCGATCCGGAGCGCGCCTACCCGGCGGCCTGAGGACGTCCCCGGCGGGTCCGCCGTGACATGTGATGGGTGAGTCGCCCCGAGACGGGTAGGGGCCGGGGTGCGGCGCCATGGGCGCCGATGACCGAACACGCCGACCACCACGCTGTTATGACTCTGCGTAGGCGAGTTCTGACAGTATGCCAGCGATGAAGGTATCGGACGCGCTCAGCGCCACAGTCATGCGGTTCCGCCGGACCCGGGCGGACTCTCCCTCCGGGCTGGTCGCTCCCGTGCGCTCGGACCGGCGCACCAAGAACCTGACCAAGCGCCTGCGCCCCGGCGACATCGCGGTCATCGACCACGTCGACCTGGACCGCGTCAGCGCCGAGGCGCTGGTCGGGTGCGGGGTGTCGGCGGTCCTCAACGTCGCCCGGAGCATCTCGGGCCGCTATCCCAACCAGGGCCCGGAACTCATCACCCAGGCGGGCATCCCGCTGGTCGACGACGTCGACCCCGAGGTGTTCACCCGGGTCCGCGACGGCGAACCTCTGCGCCTGGAGGGCGGGGTGCTCTACCGGGGCGGGGAACCCGTCGCCAAGGGGACCGTGCAGACCCCCGAGACGGTCGCCGCCGCCATGGCCGAGGCCCGCGCCGGGCTGGCCACCCAGCTGGAGGCGTTCGCGGCCAACACCATGGCCTACCTCCAGCACGAGCGCGACCTGCTGCTGGACGGCATCGGCATCCCCGAGATCTCCACGGAGATGGAGGGCCGCCACGTCCTGATCGTCGTGCGCGGCTACCACTACCGGGAGGACATCGCCGCGCTGCGGCCCTACATCCGCGAGTTCCGGCCGGTGATCATCGCCGTGGACGGCGGGGCCGACGCGGTCATGGAGGGCGGCTACCGGCCCGACATCATCGTCGGGGACTTCGACTCGGTCTCGGACCGGGCACTGGCCAGCGGCGCCGAGCTGGTCGTGCACGCCTACCGGGACGGGCGGGCCCCCGGGCTCCAGCGCCTGACCGACCTGGGCTACCCGGCCGTGGTCTTCCCCGCGACCGGCACCAGCGAGGACGTGGCGATGATGCTCGCCGACGGTGCCGGGGCCTCCCTCATCGTGGCGGTGGGCACGCACGCCACCCTGGAGGAGTTCCTCGACAAGGGGCGGTCGGGGATGGCCAGCACCTTCCTCACCCGGCTCCGGGTGGGCGGCAAGCTCGTGGACGCCAAGGGCGTGAGCCGCCTGTACCGTTCGCGGATCTCCCCCTGGGCGCTGCTCGGGCTGGTCGCGGCCAGCCTGCTGACCATCGTGGTCGCCGCCTACAGCTCACCGGCCGGGCAGGTCTACCTCACGTTCCTCGCGGCGCGCTGGGACGCCTTCTCCTACTGGCTGACGGGGCTGTTCACGTGATCGATTTCCGCTACCACCTGGTGTCCATCATCGCGGTGTTCCTGGCGCTGACGGTGGGGCTCGTCCTGGGCACCACCATGCTCCAGGACCCGCTGCTCGACACGTTGCAGGACGAGACCGCCGAGCTGCGGGGCCAGACCGAGGACCTGCGCGCCGAGCGCGACGTCGCCGACCGGGTCAACGCCGGAGCCGACGAGCTCGCCGACGCCGCCGCCGGGGACCTGCTGGAGGACCGGCTGCGGGGCCTGGACGTGGTGCTGGTGCAGGCGCCGGGCGCCGACGCCGACACGGCGGCCTCGCTGGAGGACCGCGTGAAGGAGGCGGGCGGCTCGGTCTCCGGGCGGATCGAGGTCCGCTCGGAGTTCGTCGACCCGAGCAACACCGCGTTCGTCGACGAGCTGGCGCTCCAGGTCTCCGCCGACCCGGCATCCCTGGAGGGCGTGGGGACCTATGAGAAGGCGGGCACCGAGATCGGCCGGGCCCTGGCCCGCTCCTCCGAGCGCGACGGCGACGGGGAGGACCGGGAGGAAGGCGGCCGGAACGGCGGGCACGACCCGGCCGCCGCGCTGGAGACGTTCGTCGAGGGCGGGCTGATCTCGGTGCACGGGGAGCCCGCGGGCGGGACCGACGCGGTGGTGGTGGTCGCCCCGTCCTCGGCCGAGCAGGCCGGGCGCGAGGACCGGGAGGCCGAGAACACGGTGCTGGCGTCGTTCTCCTCGGCCCTGCACGACCGGGTCGAGGGGCTGGTGCTGGCGGGGGACGTGCCGTCCTCGCGCGGGGACGGGATGCTCGCCCGGGCCCGGGCCTCGGAGGCGGGTTTCGCGACCGTGGACATGGCGGGCCGCCCGATGGGCGACATCGTGGCGGTGCTGGCGCTGGCCGAGGACGTCGACGGCGACGGCGCCGCCTACGGGGTGGGCGAGGGGGTGCGCGGGTTCATGCCGGACCCGCTGCCCGAGCCCCGGGCGTCGGCCTCGCCTTCGCCGTCCCCGTCGCCGGACACCGACGAGGCCCGCAGGGCCGCCCGGGGGGAGGAGTGATGGACCCGTCCTTCCAGCGCCCGGGCGCCGGCCGCCGCCGGAACCCCGTCTCCGCGTCCGCCGTGCAGGGGCTGGTCGGCGCCGCGGTCGCGGCGGCGGCCGCCCGTACCGCCTACACCCTGCTCACCCGTGCCGCCGCCGACCGCGACGGCGCCGCGGAGTCCCCTCCGGCGGCGGAACCCGCTCCGGCCGCGGAGACCGCTCCGGCCGGGGGACCCGGCCCGGCCGCGTGGTGGCGGACCAACTTTCGGGGGCGGCGGGTGACCCTCCAGGAGGGTCCGGCCCTGGCCTCGGGTGTGTGCGCGGCGAGCCTGCTCACGCCCGGCCTGGACCCCCGGGTGCGGGCCGCGACGGCGCTGGCCGCCGCCGGGGCGGCCGCGTTCGGCGCCTACGACGACCTGGCCGGATCCGCCGACGCCCGCGGGCTGCGCGGCCACCTGGGCGCCCTGGCCCGGGGGCGGGTGACCACCGGGGCGGTGAAGATGGCGGGTATCGGCGCCACCGGCCTGGCCGCCGCCGCCCTGCTGCGCCGCGGCCCCCTCGACACCCTCGTGGACGGGGCGCTCATCGCCGCGGGCGCCAACCTGGTGAACCTCTTCGACCTGCGCCCGGGCCGCGCCGTCAAACTCGGCCTGCTGGCCGCCCTGCCCGGGCTGGCCTCCCCGGCGGCCCCGGTGCTGGCGCCCACCGTCGGCGCCTGCGCGGCCCTGCTCCCCGACGACCTCGCCGAGCGCTCCATGCTCGGCGACGCCGGAGCCAACGCCCTGGGCGCCGCCCTGGGCGCGGCGGCGGCCGCCCGCGCCCCCCGCCCGGTGCGGCTGGCGCTGCTGGGCGGGGTCGTGGCCCTGACCCTGGCCAGCGAGGTCACGAGTTTCTCCAGGGTCATCGACCGGGTGCCGCCGCTGCGGGCACTGGACCGCTGGGGGCGGTGCGCGTGAGGGGCCCGGGGTGTCCCGCCTCGCCGCCGGGGTGACGCAGGGGGTCGGCCGGGCCGCGCTGCTCATCGCGGCGGTCACCGTCGGCGCCCGGGTGGCGGGGTTCGGGCGCACGGTGGTCTTCTCCCAGACGGTGGGCGACACCTGCCTGGGCACGGCCTACATCACCGCCAACCAGCTGCCCGCGGTGCTGTTCGAGATCGTCATCGGCGGGGCGCTGACCGCGGTGGTGGTCCCGGTGCTGGCGGCCGCGGCCGGGCGGGGCGAGCGGGAGCAGGTGGAGCACACGGCGTCGGCGCTGCTGACCTGGGTGCTGCTGCTGTCGGTGCCGCTGGCCGGGCTGATCGCGCTGTCCGCCCCCTACGCGATGGCGCTGATGCTGGGAGCGGGCGCGGGCTGCGACCCCGGGGTGCTGGCCGCGCTGTCGGTGCGGATGCTGCTGGTGTTCGCCCCGCAGGTGGTGTTCTACGGGCTGGCGGCGGTGCTGTACGGGGTGCTGCAGGCGCACCGGCGGTTCCTGTCCCCGGCGGCGGCGCCGCTGGTGTCGAGCGTGGTGGTCATCTGCTCCTACCTGCTGTTCGTTCCGCTGGGCGGCGCTCACCGGCAGGACCCGGCCGGGCTGCCCCTGGGGGCGGAGCTGGTGCTGTCGCTGGGGACGACGGCCGGAGTGGTGGCCCTGTTCCTGACGGTGCTGGGCCCGGCGCTGCGGCTGGGGCTGCGCTGGCGTCCTCGGCTGGTCTTCCCGCCCGGTGTGGGCCGGCGGGTGCGGTCCCTCGCGGCGGCGTCCCTGGTGCCGCTGGTGGCGATGCAGGCGTGCCTGCTGCTGTCGGTGGCGCTGGCCAACCGCGGCGGCGGGGCGGGCGGATCGGTGCTGTACTCCTACGCGTGGGCGCTGTTCACCCTGCCCTACGGGGTGATCGCGGTCCCCATCGCCACCAGCGCCTTCACCGCGCTGGCGGTGGCGCACGCCGACCGCGACCGGGGCGCGTACGCGGAGCTGGTGGCGGGGCCCGCGCGGGCCACCGCGGTGCTGACCGCCGCGGTGGGCACCGCCCTGGCGGCCGCGGCGGCGCCGGTGGCCGAGGTGTTCGCCCGCAACGACCCGGTGGCGTTGGAACGGGCCCTGGCGGCCTACGCGCCCGGTGTGGTGGGGTTCGGACTGGTGGCGCTGTTCAGCCGGGCGCTGTACGCCTCCCACCACGGCAGGCCCGCGGCGGCCGCCCAGACCCTGGGCTGGCTGCTGGTGATGGCGTGCTCGGCGGTGTCGGTGGCGCTGGTGCCGCCCGGGTGGGCGATCGCCGCCCTGGGCTGGTCGACGACACTGGGACTGACGTGCGCGGCGCTGGCCTGCGCGGTGGCCGTGGGGCGGGTGCACGGCCCGGCGGCGCTGGCCGGGGCGGGGCGGTCGCTCGCGGCGGTGGCGGCGGGCGGTGCGCTGGGCTGGGCGGCGGGCCGGCCGGTGGCCTCGGCGCTGGCGGGCGGCGGGGTGTGGTCCTCGGCTGGGGCGGCCCTGGCGTCGGGTGTGCTGGCGGTGGTGGTGTTCGCCCTGGTGGCGGCCGTGGTGGACCGGCCGTCGGCGCGGGCGGCCCTGGATCGGGTCCGGAGCGTGTTCGAACGCAGGAGGGGGAGCCGGTGAACGGCAGGATCGCGTTGGTGCTGGGGACCAGTACCGGTGGGGCGGGCAGGCATGTGCGGTCCCTGGGCGAGGGGCTGGTGCGGCGGGGGTACCGGGTGGCGGTGGTCGGCCCGGCCTCGGCCGAGCGGGAGTTCGCGTTCACCGACGCCGGGATGCGGTTCGCGCCGGTGCGGATCGGGGCGGCCCCCTCGGTCGCCGATCCCGCGACGGTCCTGCGGCTGCGGTCGGTGCTCGGCGGCGCCGACGTGGTGCACGCCCACGGGATGCGGGCCGGCGCGCTGTGCGCCCTGGCGGGGGCACGCCCCCTGGTGGTGACGGCGCACAACGCCCCGCCGCCGGTGGACGGCCTGAAGGCGGCCGCCTACCCGGTGCTGGAGAGGATCGTGGCGCTGCGCGCCGACGTGGTGCTGGGGGTGTCGGGGGACCTGGTGCGGCGGCTGGAGCGGGTGGGGGCGCGCGACGCCCGTCCGGCGGTGGTGGCGGCGCCCGACACCGGCCCCCCGGTCAAGGGCCGGGAGGCGACCCGGTCGGACCTGGCGGTGCTGCCCGAGCGGCCGCTGCTGCTGACCATCGCCCGGCTGGCCGAGCAGAAGGGCCTGGACATGCTGCTGGAGGCGGCCCCGCGGATCGCCGCCCGGCACCCGGAGCCGGTCATCGCGATCGCGGGGGACGGGCCGCTGTGGGGGACCCTGCACGACACCGCCGCGGAGCTGGGGGCCGACGTGCGGATGCTGGGGCACCGCACGGACGTGGCCGACCTGCTGGCGGCCGCCGACGTGTTCTGCCTGACCAGCCAGTGGGAGGGGCCGTCGCTGGTGATCATGGAGGCGCTGCGGGCGGGGCTGCCGGTGGTGTCCACCCGCGTGGGCGGCATCCCGGACCTGTACTCGGGGACGGTGCTCATGGTGCCGCCGGGCGACCCGCAGGCGTTCGCGGCGGCGGTGGGGCGGGTGCTGGACGATCCGGCCCTCGCCGCGGACCTGCGGGCGCGGTCCGCCGCGGCGGCGCGGTCGCTGCCCGGCGAGGAGGACGCGGTGGCGGCGGCGTGCGCGGTGTACAAGTCGGTACTGGGGCGGTGACACGGGAAAAGCGGCACGGGAAAAGTCGGTGACGCGGGAAAAGGGAATGTCAGGGGCGTTTTGTGCCTTATATACCCGGATCCCCTGTTCGTTCGCCGGATATCCGCCAGGAGCGGATGATGTGTCCTGGGGGTCGTGCTACTTCGTCCTCCGCGCTACTTCTGCGGAGAGGGCGGATGTGGCATCGTGGTCACAGGCCGGGCGTGCACGGTCACATCGTGCGGCCGGTATCCTGGCCTGGCATGTGAGGGGAGTATCCCTGTCGCGGCGGTGTCGTCATCACGGAACACAAGGGCGTGTTCCCGGTACCGTCGGTTCGTCCTGGATTCCGAGGCGAGCGGGAGAGACCTCCGGCGGTTCGACGTGCGTGCAAACAGCCCGCGCGCACTGACCGGAGGAGTTAACGACAGTGAACGTACCCTTGTGGGTCTGGGTCGCCACGATCGGCGCCATGATCGCGATCCTGGTCATCGACCTCGCCATCGTGGACCACCCGTGGAGCAAGAAGAAGGGCCCCCAGGAGTTCGGGGTCAAGCAGGCGGCCTGGTGGGCCGCCTTCTACATCGGCATCGCCATCATCTTCGGCTTCGGTGTGTGGTACTACGGCGGTGCGACCGCCGGCGCGGAGTACTTCGCCGGGTTCGTCACCGAGAAGAGCCTGAGCGTCGACAACCTCTTCGTCTTCTACCTGCTGATGGGCTCCTTCGCGGTGCCCAAGAAGTACCAGCACGAGGTGCTGCTCATCGGCATCGTCATCGCGCTGATCATGCGCGGTATCTTCATCATCCTCGGCGCCCAGGTCATCAACGCCTGGAGCGAGGTCTTCTACCTGTTCGGCGCCTTCCTCATCTACACCGGGTACAAGATCGTCCGGGACCACATGAAGGGCGACGAGGAGGAGAAGGACTTCACCCAGACGCCGGTCGTGCGCCTGGTCAAGCGGTTCTGGCCGGTCACCGACGGCTACCACGGCGCGCACCTGACGGTGAAGCTCGACGGCAAGCGCCACATCACCCCGATGCTGCTGGTCATCCTGGCCATCGGCGTCATCGACCTGGTCTTCGCGGTCGACTCGATCCCGGCGATCTTCGGCCTCACCCAGGACGCCTACATCGTCTTCACCGCCAACGCGTTCGCCCTGCTGGGCCTGCGCCAGCTGTACTTCCTGCTGGCCGGCCTGATGGACCGCCTGTCCTACATCAGCTGGGGCCTGTCGGCGATCATGGTGTTCATCGGCATCAAGATGATTCTGCACGCGCTGCACGAGAACGGCGTGCACGTCCCGGAGATCAGCACCTCCCTGTCCCTGACGGTGATCATCGGCGTCATGGTGATCACGATCGTCGGCAGCCTGATCAAGTCCGCGGCCGACAAGCGCAACGCCCCTCCCGCCGTCGAGGAGGAGGGCGAGAGGGACTCCGCGGCCGACCGCTCCTGACGGCCGTCCCGCGCTCCCGCCCGGGGGCGGTCCCGTTCACCGGGACCGCCCCCGGTTCTTTTTCCCCGGGCCGCGCGAAAACCCGGACGTCGAACACACGTTCGTCTATAGTGGACCCCGTATCGGCGTCGGGGCATCAGGACACGGCACTTCTCCGTTGCGGAAGATTCCGTCGGCGGGGGTCGTTAGTCTTGACGGACGGGGAGGCCCACGCCCTCCCCACCCCCCTTCAGCGGCCCGGATCCGGGGCCGGGGCGGTCGTCCGGGGGACCCGACCGCCGAACACACGAACCGCGCACGGCAGGCCGACGCCCGACCGGTGCCCTGTGTGCCACAGCCGAAGGATGTCTGACTCGATGGTCGAACAACTGGTAGTCCGGGGTGCCCGGGAGCACAACCTCAAGGACGTGTCGCTGGACCTGCCCCGCGACGCCATGATCGTGTTCACCGGCCTGTCCGGTTCGGGCAAGTCCTCGCTGGCCTTCGACACGATCTTCGCCGAGGGGCAGCGCCGCTACGTCGAATCCCTGTCGGCGTACGCCCGCCAGTTCCTGGGCCAGATGGACAAGCCCGACGTGGACTTCATCGAGGGGCTGTCCCCGGCGGTGTCCATCGACCAGAAGTCCACCAGCCGCAACCCCCGCTCCACCGTCGGCACCATCACCGAGGTGTACGACTACCTGCGGCTGCTGTGGGCGCGCATCGGCGTCCCGCACTGCCCGCAGTGCCGCCGGGAGATCTCCCGGCAGAGCCCGCAGCAGATCGTGGACCGGGTGCTGGAGATGACCGAGGGCACCCGCTTCCAGGTGCTGGCCCCGGTGGTGCGCGGCCGCAAGGGCGAGTACCTCGAACTGTTCAAGGACCTGCAGTCCAAGGGGTACACCCGCGCGGTCGTGGACGGCCGGCCGGTGCGCCTGGACGAGGCGCCCAAGCTGGGCCGCTACGACAAGCACGACATCTCGGTGATCGTGGACCGGCTCTCCGTCAAGGAGTCCTCCCGCGGGCGGCTGACCGACTCGGTGGAGACCGCGCTCAAGCTGGCCGGCGGGACCATCGTGCTGGACTTCGTCGACCTGGCCGAGGACGACCCCGAGCGCGAGAAGGTCTTCTCCGAGCACCTGTACTGCCCCTACGACGACCTGTCCTTCGAGCAGCTGGAGCCGCGCTCCTTCTCCTTCAACGCCCCCTACGGCGCCTGCCCGGAGTGCTCGGGCCTGGGCACCCGCATGGAGGTCGACCCGGAGCTGATCGTCCCCGACCCGGCCAAGACCCTGGCCGAGGGCGCCCTGGCCCCCTGGTCGGGCGGCCCCAACGGCGGGTACTGGGAGCGGCTGCTCACCGCCCTGGGCGAGTCGGTCGGGTTCGTCCTGGACACCCCCTGGGAGAAGCTGCCCAAGCGCGCCCGCAAGGCGATCCTGGAGGGGCACGACACCCAGGTCCACGTCAGCTACCGCACCAAGTACAACCGCGAGCGGTCCTACTACACCGACTTCGAGGGCGTCGTCCCCTGGGTCAAGCGCCGCTACACCGAGACCGAGAGCGACTACGGCCGCGAGCGCCTCGAGGGCTACATGCGCAGCGTGCCCTGCCCCGCCTGCGAGGGGACCCGGCTCAAGCCGGTGGTGCTCGCGGTGACCGTGGGCGGGCGGTCCATCGCCGAGGTGGCGTCGATGTCGCTGGCCGAGAGCGCCCGCTTCCTGGCCGACCTGCGGCTGTCGGACCGCGACGCGGTCATCGCCGCCCAGGTCCTCAAGGAGATCAACGCCCGGCTGGGCTTCCTGCTGGACGTGGGCCTGGACTACCTCAGCCTGGCCCGCTCCTCCGGCTCGCTCTCGGGCGGCGAGGCCCAGCGCATCCGGCTGGCCACCCAGATCGGCTCGGGCCTGGTGGGCGTGCTCTACGTGCTGGACGAGCCCTCCATCGGCCTGCACCAGCGCGACAACGCCCGCCTGCTGGAGACCCTCCAGCGGCTGCGCGACATCGGCAACACGCTCATCGTCGTGGAACACGACGAGGACACCATCCGCGCCGCCGACTGGGTGGTCGACATCGGCCCGGGCGCGGGCGAGCACGGCGGCCACGTGGTGGTGTCGGGCATCGTGGACGAGCTGCTCACCAACGAGGCGTCGCTCACCGGCGACTACCTGTCCGGGCGCCGCTCCATCGACCTGCCGGCGGTGCGCCGCCCGCTCACCAAGGGGCACGAGCTGGTCGTCAAGGGCGCCCGCGAGAACAACCTGCGCGACATCGACGTGGCCTTCCCGCTGGGGGTGTTCACCGCCGTCACCGGGGTGTCGGGCTCGGGCAAGTCCACGCTGGTCAACGAGATCCTGTACAAGGCGCTGGCCAAGGAGCTCAACGGGGCGCGCGACGTCCCGGGCCGGCACGTGCGGGTCAACGGCCTGAACAAGGTCGACAAGGTCGTGCACGTGGACCAGAGCCCCATCGGGCGCACCCCGAGGTCCAACCCGGCCACCTACTCGGGGGTCTTCGACCACATCCGCAAGCTGTTCGCGCAGACCACCGACGCCAAGACGCGCGGCTACCAGCCGGGCCGGTTCTCGTTCAACGTCAAGGGCGGGCGCTGCGAGGCCTGCTCCGGCGACGGCACGCTCAAGATCGAGATGCAGTTCCTGCCGGACGTGTACGTGCCCTGCGAGGTGTGCCACGGCGCCCGCTACAACCGGGAGACGCTCCAGGTCAAGTACAAGGGCAGGAACATCGCCGAGGTCCTGGACATGCCGATCTCGGAGGCGCTGGAGTTCTTCGAGCCGGTCAACGCCATCCGCCGCCACCTGCAGACCCTCACCGACGTGGGGCTGGGGTACGTGCGCCTGGGCCAGCCCGCCACCACCCTGTCGGGCGGCGAGGCGCAGCGGGTCAAGCTCGCCGCCGAGCTGCAGCGCCGCTCCACCGGCCGCACCGTGTACGTGCTGGACGAGCCCACCACGGGCCTGCACTTCGAGGACATCCGCAAGCTGCTGGGGGTGCTCAACCGGCTCACCGACTCCGGCAACACGGTGATCGTCATCGAGCACAACCTGGACGTCATCAAGACCGCCGACCACATCATCGACATGGGCCCCGAGGGCGGCTCCGGCGGCGGCACCCTGGTCGCCCAGGGCACCCCCGAGGAGGTCGCGGCGGTCGCCGAGTCCTACACCGGGCGGTTCCTCGCCAAGCTGCTCTGAGCCGCACCCGCGGGTGCGCGGCCCGTCCCCGGGCCCTTCCTCCGGGGGCGGGCCGCCGTCGTCCCCGGCCGGGGGGCTTTGGCGGGGCCCGGGGCGAAGCACTCCGGACCGCCTACTACAGTGCGTCGTAGGTTTGGACGCGCAGGTGAGGAGCGGTTCGTCGTGGCGGTCGAGAAGACGTGCGGATGCGGGGTGAGCAGGCGGCGCCTGCTCGGGACGGCCGGGGCGGTCGCGGCCGTCGGGGCCGTCACCGCGGTGAGCGCCTGCGGCGGGGAGCCCCCCAAGCCGCAGGACGCCCGGCGGGGCCAGGTGGTCGGCCAGACCACCGACGTCCCCGAGGGCGGCGGCGCCGTCTTCAGCCACAGCAAGCTGGTGGTCACCCAGCCCGAGGCCGGTGACTACCGGGCCTTCGCCGCCTCCTGCACCCACGGCGGCTGCACCGTCCAGCAGGTGGAGGACGGCGTCATCCGCTGCCTGTGCCACGGCAGCGAGTTCGACTACGCCACCGGCGAGGTCGTGACGGGCCCCGCGCAGGTGGCCCTGGAGGAGTTCACGGTCACCGTCGACGGCACCGACATCATCCTGGACTGAGCGCCGCGGCGCCCAACGCGGAACGCCCGGGACCGACACGGTCCCGGGCGTTCCGCACGTTCACACAAGGGGTCAGGCGTCCTCGGGGACTTCCTCCCGGCTGCCCGGGGCGTCGCGCTCCGCGCGCCGGATCGCGGCGGAGGCGGCCGCGGCGCGGAAGGCGTCCTCGTCCTCGGCGGCCACGACCTCGGTGCGGTTGCGCGGCAGCGACTGCGGGTAGTGCTCGACCAGCCAGCCGATGAGGTGCTCGCGGATCTCGCAGGCGATGTTCCACTGGTCGCCGGTGTTGGCGGCGGTCGCCACGACGCGCACCATCACCTCGCCGTTCTCGGTGATGTCCACCACCTGGCAGGACCAGCTGCGCCCGTCCCAGTACTCGCTGGCGGTGATGAGGCGGCCCGCCTCCTCGCGCAGCTCGGCGATCGGGACCTCCCAGTCCAGCGGCATCATCACCTTGGCGGTGATCGCCGTGCCCGACTTGGTCCAGTTCTCGAAGCTGGTCGTGGTGAAGTTCGCGACCGGGACCACCAGCCGGCGCTCGTCCCAGATCTTGATGGTGACGTTGACCAGGGACAGCTCCTCGACCCGGCCCCACTCGCCCTCGACCACGACGACGTCGCCGATGCGCAGGGCGTCGCTGAACGCCAGCTGCAATCCGGCGAACAGGTTGCCCAGGGTGGACTGGGCGGCCACACCGGCGACGATGCCGATGATGCCCGCGGAGGCCAGCAGCCCGGCGCCCAGCGCCTGCACCTGCGGGAAGGTGAACAGGATCGCGGAGACCGCCACGACCACGATGATCGAGGTGACGACCCGGCGCAGCAGCCGCACCTGCGTCTGCAGGCGGCGCGCCTTGCGGTCGGCGTCCCCGTTGGCGTGGGACAGGCGGGCCAGGATGGTGTCGGTGACGGCGTAGGCGAGGCTGATGCCCAGGGCGGTCAGCGACCCGATCATCAGGATCACCATGCCGTGCCGGAGCGTGCCGTAGGTGGACCAGCCCACGTCGGTGATGCTGGGCATGCCCAGGTTGGCGCCCACCACCGCGCCCGCCGCGTACCCGGAGTAGCGGGTCCTGATCACCAGGAAGTTCGCGATGCTCCACATCTTGGCGAGCTTGTGCTTGAGCACCCAGCGCGCGGCGAACACCAGTGCCAGGGAGATGGCCACGGCGATGCCGAGGGCGATCCAGGCCCAATATTCGTCGATGTCCACGACGCGAGGCCCCCTTGTCGTTCATGTCGGAAAGGGTCGATCTACCCGCCCAACCTAGAGCATGCGGATACCCGATCGTGACGTTCGGGCGACCTGATCGTGGTGCTCGTGACGCGGCTCTCGTCCCCGGCGGGGGACGCCCGGGGCGCGAGTGGCCGGATGTCACCGCCGCACACCAGAATGGGGGCATGCCTGCGACACCTCACCTGCGTCCCGCGCCCGGCTCCATCCCGACCTCCCCGGGGGTCTACCGCTTCCGGGACGGTGCGGGCCGGGTCATCTACGTCGGCAAGGCCAAGAACCTGCGCTCGCGGCTGTCGTCGTACTTCCGGGACTTCGCGGGGCTGCACCCGCGCACCCAGCAGATGGTCTCCACCGCCGCCGACGTGGACTGGACGATCGTGGGCACCGAGGTGGAGGCGCTCCAGCTGGAGTACTCCTGGATCAAGGAGTACGACCCGCGGTTCAACGTCAAGTACCGCGACGACAAGAGCTACCCCTACCTGGCGGTGACCCTCGACGAGGAGTTCCCGCGCGTCCAGGTGATGCGCGGGGCCAAGCGCAAGGGGGTGCGCTACTTCGGCCCGTACTCGCACGCCTGGGCGATCCGCGAGACCGTGGACCTGCTGCTGCGGGTGTTCCCGGTGCGGACCTGCTCGGCGGGGGTGTTCCGGGGGGCCCGCACCAGCGGCCGCCCCTGCCTGCTGGGGTACATCGGCAAGTGCACGGCGCCGTGCACCGGGAAGATCTCCCCGGAGGACCACCGCGCCCTGGCCGACGACTTCTGCTCCTTCCTGGCCGGGGACACCGGCCGCTTCATCCGCCGCCTGGAGGGCGAGATGAGGGCCGCGGCCCAGGAGATGGAGTACGAGCGGGCGGCCCGGCTGCGCGACGACATCGAGGCCCTGCGCGCCGCGCTGGAGAAGCAGGCGGTGGTGCTGCCCGACTCCACCGACTGCGACGTGATCGCCCTGGCCGACGACCAGCTGGAGGCGGCCGTGCAGATCTTCCACGTGCGCGGCGGGCGCATCCGCGGCCAGCGCGGCTACGTGGTGGACAAGGTGGACGACGCGGGCCCCGCCGAGCTGATGGCGACGTTCCTGGGCCAGCTGTACGGCTCCGCCGAGGGCACCGAGGAGGGCGAGGGGACCGGCACCGCGGTTCCGCGCGAGGTGCTGGTCTCCCACGAGCCTGCCGACCCTGAGGCGGTGGCCGGCTGGCTGGCCGGGCACCGGGGCGCCAACGTGGACCTGCGGGTCCCCCGGCGCGGGGACAAGCGGGCGCTGATGGAGACCGTGGAGAAGAACGCCGCGGAGGCGCTGGCCCGGCACAAGACCCACCGGGCCGGGGACCTGAGCACCCGGAGCCGCGCCCTCAACGAGCTCCAGGAGGCACTGGAGCTCCAGGAGGCGCCGCTGCGCATCGAGTGCTTCGACATCTCCAACCTCCAGGGCGAGCACGTGGTCGCGTCCATGGTGGTGTTCGAGGACGGCCTGGCCCGCAAGTCCGAGTACCGGCGCTTCTCGGTGCGCGGCAGCGGCGAGGGCGGCGCCGAGCAGCACGACGTCGCGGCGATGTACGAGGTGGTCAAGCGCCGGTTCCGGCGCTACCTGGAGGAGAGCGCCCGCAGCGGCGAGGTCGCCCGGATGGGGGAGACCGGCGGCGACTCCGCCGCACAGGACGGTCACGTGATCGACGACGAGCCGAAACCCGGGAAGTTCGCCTACCCCCCTAACCTGGTGGTGGTGGACGGGGCGCGCCCCCAGGCGCAGGCCGCGCGCCGTGCCCTGGACGAGCTGGGCATCGACGACATCGCCGTCTGCGGTCTGGCCAAGCGCTTGGAGGAGGTGTGGTTGCCCGACGACGAGGACCCGGTCATCCTGCCGCGCACCAGCGAGGGCCTGTACCTGCTGCAGCGGGTGCGCGACGAGGCGCACCGGTTCGCCATCGCCTACCACCGCCAGAAGCGGGCCAAGGCGCTCACCGGGAGCGCCCTGGACGAGCTGCCCGGCCTGGGCCCGGCCCGCCGCACCGCCCTGATCAAGGCATTCGGTTCGGTCAAGCGGCTGGCGGGGGCCACGGTCGAGGAGATCGCCGCGGTGCCGGGCATCGGGCCCAAGCTGGCCGAGTCCGTGCACGCGCACCTTTCCGGGAGCCCTGCGGGACGGGAGACCGACGGGGCACCGGTACCGAACAGCACTGACGGGGGAGGAGACACATGACGGTCGAACTGGGCGGGGAGCTGCCGCCCGAGGTGGTCATCGTCACCGGGATGTCCGGTGCGGGCCGGAGCACGGCGGCCAGGGCGCTGGAGGACCTGGACTGGTTCGTGGTGGACAATCTGCCGCCGGGCCTGCTGCCGACGATGATCGAGCTGGCGGGGCGCACCCACGGCGCGGTGCCGCGGGTGGCGGTGGTCGTGGACGTGCGGTCGCTGGCGTTCACCGAGGACCTGCTGTCCACGGTGGAGGAGCTGCGCAAGCGCGACATCACGGCGCGGGTGCTGTACCTGGAGGCGGGCGACGACGCCCTGGTGCGCCGGTTCGAGGGCGTGCGCAGGCCCCACCCCCTGCAGGGCGACGGCCGGCTGACCGACGGCATCGCCCGCGAGCGCGAGACCCTGCGCGCCGTCCGCGGCGAGGCCGACCTGGTCATCGACACCTCCCAGCTCAACGTGCACCAGCTCAAGGCGCGGGTGATCGGGTTCTTCGGGGAGAGCGACGAGGCGCGTCCGCGCGCCAACGTGGTCTCCTTCGGGTTCAAGCACGGGCTGCCGGTGGACGCCGACCTGGTGCTGGACTGCCGGTTCCTGCCCAACCCCCACTGGATCCCGGAGCTGCGGCCGATGAACGGCCGCGACGAGCCGGTGCGCGACTACGTGCTGTCCCAGGACGGGGCCAAGGAGATGCTGGAGGCCTACAGCGAGGTCCTCAAGCTCACCATCGAGGGCTACCAGCGCGAGGGCAAGCACTACATGACGCTGGCGGTGGGCTGTACGGGCGGCAAGCACCGCAGCGTGGCCATGGCCGAGCAGTTCGCGGAGCGGCTGCGCACCCAGGGCGTGGAGGTCCACGTGGTGCACCGGGACGTGGGACGGGAGTGAGCGGGGGCCGGGTCAACCGAATCGCCAAGCGGGCCGTCTTCCCTTACATTGACTCGGTCACCGTCGGTGCCGATACCCCGCGGGGCGGGGGCTCCGGCGGTTCGGGGACGTCGGGCGCGTCCGCCGTCCTCGGCGGGGCGGCCCGTCGCTGCACACGGGTACGAGGGGCAGGCCACGACCATGGCGAACAGCACCGCACCGGACGGGGACGGAACACGTCCGCCCCGGGTGGTCGCGTTGGGCGGCGGGCACGGCCTGTACTCGTCCCTGTCGGCCCTGAGGCGGGTGACCACCGACGTGACCGCGGTGGTGACGGTCGCCGACGACGGCGGCTCCAGCGGGCGGCTGCGCCGCGAGCTGGGGGTGCTGCCCCCGGGAGACCTGCGGATGGCGCTGGCCGCGCTGTGCGGTGACGACGAGTGGGGCCACACCTGGAGCAACGTGATCCAGCACCGGTTCCGCTCCGAGGGCGAGCTGCACGGCCACGCCGTGGGCAACCTGCTGATCGTGGCGCTGTGGGAGCTGCTGGGCGACTCCGTGGCCGGGCTGGACTGGGTGGGCCAGCTGCTGGGCGCCCACGGCCGGGTGCTGCCGATGTCGTCGGTGCCGCTGGACATCTCCGCCGAGGTGGTGGGCGCCGACGCCGGGCGCCCCGACGAGGTGACGACGATCCGTGGCCAGGTGGCGTGCGCGAGCACCGGCGGCCGGGTGCGCTCCGTCTCGCTGATCCCGGCGGAGCCCCCGGCGGAGCCGCAGGCCGTCAAGGCGGTGCGCGAGGCGGACTGGGTGGTGTTCGGCCCCGGGTCGTGGTTCACCAGCGTGCTGCCGCACCTGCTGGTGCCGGACCTGGCGCACGCCCTGGTCACCACGCGGGCCCGGCGGGTGGTGGCGCTCAACCTGTCCCCGCAGCGGGGGGAGACCGACGACTTCCGGCCCGAGACCTACCTGGAGGTGCTGCGCGAGCACGCCCCGAAGCTGGGCGTGGACGTGGTGCTGGCCGACCGGGGGACGGTGGAGGAGGCCGAGCCGCTGGCCGCGGCCGCGCGGGACCTGGGCGGGCGGTTGGAGCTGGCCGACCTGGCGATGGGCGACGGCAGCCCCCGGCACGACCCGGAGCTGCTGGCGCGGGCCTTCGAGCGGATCCTGAACGACTGACGGGTTCCCCCTGGCGGCCCCCGGGGAACACCGCCGCCATGGGCTACGACATCACCGTGGAACGGGTCTACGACGAGGTGCGCGGGGACCGGCCGCCGGGTGCGCTGTTCCTGGTCGACCGGCTCTGGCCGCGCGGGGTCCGCAAGAGCGCGCTGGAGGGCGTGCCGTGGGTCAAGGAGGCGGGTCCCAGCTCGGAGCTGCGCACCTGGTTCGGCCACGACCCGGCCAGGTTCGAGGAGTTCGCCCGCCGCTACCGGGCGGAGCTGGCCGACCGGCCCCGGGCGCTGGAGCCGATCCTGGAGGCCGCGCGGCGGGGGCCGGTGACGCTGCTGTACTCGGCGCGCGATGAGGAGCACAATCAGGCGGTGGTGCTGCGCGACCACCTGCTGGAGCTGTTGTCATCGCAGGTCGGGGGCAATTGACCGCACACCGCCACGAACCCCGTGCCCCGCGGCGCAGACGGCGCCGTCGTGGGGGCAACACGCCGTTCAAGGGTCGGCACCG
Organism: Nocardiopsis sp. MT53; assembly: GCF_019598965.1. Taxonomy (NCBI): domain Bacteria; kingdom Bacillati; phylum Actinomycetota; class Actinomycetes; order Streptosporangiales; family Nocardiopsidaceae; genus Nocardiopsis; species Nocardiopsis sp. MT53. The sequence continues at coordinate 4,394,355 of NZ_CP080599.1, forward strand.
GGCGTCTCGTAACGTAGTCTCCTCGGAGAAAGTCGCTCGTGGCGGGGCCGCGGCGGCATCGCCGGTGTACGGGCGCGCGGCACCGGTCAAGGTCGTTTCAAGGGGAGGATCGCAGCGATGGCGATGACCGGCGTGGTGAAGGATGAACTGAGCCGTCTGGCCATTCTGAAGCCATGCTGCCGCAAGGCGGAGGTGTCCACCATCCTGCGGTTCACCGGGGGCCTGCACCTGGTGGGCGGCCGGATCGTGATCGAGGCCGAGCTGGACACCGGTGCCGCCGCGCGCCGCCTGCGCAAGGACATCTCCGAGGTGTTCGGACACGAGTCCGAGGTGGTCGTGCTCTCCCCGAGCGGCCTGCGCAAGGGCAACCGGTACGTGGTGCGGGTGATCAAGGAGGGCGAGTCGCTGGCCCGGCAGACGGGGCTGGTCGACAACAACGGGCGCCCGGTGCGCGGCCTGCCCCGGCACGTGGTGGCGGGCGGGGCCTGCGACGCCGAGTCGGCGTGGCGGGGCGCCTTCATCGCGCACGGCTCTCTCACCGAGCCCGGCCGGTCGATGTCGCTGGAGGTGACCTGCCCGGGCCCGGAGGCGGCGCTGGCGCTGGTCGGCGCGGCGCGTCGGCTGAAGGTGCACGCCAAGGCGCGCGAGGTGCGCGGGGTGGACCGCGTGGTGGTCCGCGACGGCGACTCCATCGGCGCGCTGCTGACCCTGCTGGGCGCCCACCAGAGTGTTCTGGCCTGGGAGGAGCGCCGGATGCGCCGGGAGGTGCGGGCGACCGCGAACCGGCTGGCGAACTTCGACGACGCGAACCTGCGGCGCAGCGCCCGGGCGGCCGTGGCGGCCGGGGCGCGGGTGGAGCGGGCGCTGGAGATCCTGGGCGAGGACGCCCCCGAGCACCTGGTGGCGGCGGGCAAGCTGCGCCTGGCGCACAAGCAGGCGTCCCTGGAGGAGCTGGGCCAGCTGTCGGTGCCGCCGCTGACCAAGGACGCCATCGCCGGGCGCATCCGCAGGCTGCTGGCCATGGCCGACAAGCGTGCGGCCGACCTGGGCATCGAGGGGACCGAGGCGAACCTCACTCCGGACATGCTGGTGCCCTGACCTGGGGCGCCGCCGTCCGGGCCGCAGCGCGCGCGTAACACCGATGTTCGGCTTTGTTAACTGCGAGAACTCGCCGATAACTTCGGCAAATGGTATAGACCTCTTCGCTTTGCGGTGCCAGGATGGTCGCGAATCCACGAGCCGTTCGGAGCGCGGTCGGCATGGGTCGGTAACCGACCCCCGCACGTCCTCCGCTAGGCTCTTTGTGAACACCCGATGCGGCGTAACACCTGTTCACAGCCGTCCGTGCGGAGTACACCGCGGTCCGGACGCGAGCCGGTCGGCAATGCGCGGGTGTAAATGAAGTGCGATATATGAGGGGATTGGTTCCGTGACCATCCGTGTAGGCGTCAACGGCTTCGGCCGGATCGGCCGCAATTTCTGGCGTGCGGTCGCAGCGGGCGGCGGCGACATCGAAATCGTCGCGGTCAACGACCTCACCGACACCAAGACGCTCGCGCACCTGCTCAAGTACGACACCGTGCTCGGCACCCTCGCGGGCGACGTCGAGGTGGGCGAGGACTTCATCCGCGTCGGCGACAAGAACATCAAGGTCCTGGCCGAGCGCGACCCGGCCCTGCTGCCCTGGGGCGAGCTGAACGTCGACGTCGTCATCGAGTCGACCGGCCGCTTCACCAAGGCCGAGGACGCCAAGAAGCACCTGGCCGCCGGCGCCAAGAAGGTCATCATCTCCGCCCCGGCCAAGGGCGAGGACCTCACCGTCGTCATGGGCGTCAACGACGACAAGTACGACCCGGCCGCCCACCACGTCATCTCCAACGCCTCCTGCACCACCAACTGCGTGGCGCCGATGGCGAAGGTGCTGCTCGACGCCTTCGGCATCGAGCAGGGCCTGATGACCACGGTGCACGCGTACACCAACGACCAGGTCATCCTGGACTTCCCGCACTCGGACCTGCGCCGCGCCCGCGCCGCCGCGCAGAACATCATCCCGACCACGACCGGTGCCGCCAAGGCCACCGCCCTGGTCATCCCCGAGCTCAAGGGCAAGCTGGACGGCATGGCCATGCGCGTCCCGGTGCCGGACGGCTCGGTCACCGACCTCGTCGTCACCCTGACCCGCGAGGTCACCAAGGAAGAGGTCAACGCCGCGTTCAAGGCCGCCGCCGAGGGGCCGCTCAAGGACGTGCTGGTCTACACCGAGGACGCGATCGTCTCCTCCGACATCGTCGGCACCTCGCCCTCCTGCACCTTCGACTCCAGCCTGACCATGGCCTTCGGCAAGCAGGTCAAGATCGTCGGCTGGTACGACAACGAGTGGGGCTACTCCAACCGCCTGGTCGACCTGGCCAAGCTGGTCGGCTCCGGTCTGTAGGACGCCCCGGCCCCCGCGGCCTCCGGCGCGTGACACGGCACCCCTCCGCCCGCACTGCGCGCGGAGGGGTGCCGTCGTGAGCGCGCCCCTTTCCGGCCCCTGCGACCAGGGGCGGCAAGACCCGATATTCGTCACGAGGAGACCAGCATGCGGACGATCGACGACCTCGACGTCTCCGGCAAGCGCGTGTTCGTCCGGGCCGACCTGAACGTGCCCCTGGACGGCGAGCGGATCACCGACGACGGGCGCATCCGTGCGGCCCTGCCGACCATCGAAGCGCTCCGCGAGCGCGGCGCCCGCGTCATCGTCGCCGCCCACCTGGGCCGCCCCAAGGGCGCCCCGGACCCCCGCTACTCCCTGCGCCCGGTGGCGGCCCGCCTGGGCGAGCTGCTCGGCACCGAGGTGGCCTTCGCCGCCGACACCGCCGGCGAGTCCGCCCGCGCCGTCTGCGACGGGCTGGCCGACGGCGGGGTGGCGCTGCTGGAGAACGTGCGCTTCGAGCCCGGCGAGACCAGCAAGGACGACGCCGAGCGCGGAGAGCTGGCCGACCGGTTCGCGCAGCTCGCCGACCTGTACGTGGGCGACGCGTTCGGCGCGGTGCACCGCAGGCACGCCAGCGTGTACGACCTGCCCGGCAGGCTCCCGCACGCCGTCGGCGGCCTGGTCCTGACCGAGGTCGAGGTCCTCAAGAAGCTCACCACCGACCCGCAGCGCCCCTACGCCGTGGTCCTGGGCGGCTCCAAGGTCTCCGACAAGCTCGGCGTCATCGACAACCTGCTCGGCACCGCCGACCGCATCCTCATCGGCGGCGGCATGGTGTTCACCTTCCTGCGGGCCCAGGGCCACGAGGTCGGCACCAGCCTGCTGGAGGCCGACCAGCTCGACACCGTCCGGGGCTACCTGGAGCGGGCCGAGCGCGAGGGCGTGGAGATCGTCCTGCCGGTGGACGTGGTGGCCGCCGAGAAGTTCGCCGCCGACGCCGCGCACGCCGACGTGGACGTGGACGCCATCCCGGCCGACCGGATGGGCCTGGACATCGGCCCCCGCAGCCGCGCCCTGTTCGCGGAGAAGCTCGCCGACGCCAGGACCGTGTTCTGGAACGGCCCCATGGGCGTGTTCGAGATGGAGCCCTACGCCGGGGGCACCCGCGCCCTGGCCCAGGCCCTCATCGACTCCGACGCCTTCACCGTGGTCGGCGGCGGCGACTCGGCCGCGGCCGTGCGCGCCCTCGGCTTCGACGAGGCGGCCTTCGGCCACATCTCCACCGGCGGCGGTGCCAGCCTGGAGTACCTGGAGGGCAAGGACCTGCCCGGCATCGACGCCCTGCGCTGACGCGAACCCCCGAGACTTTCCGAGGAAGTGATCCGTATGACCCAGCGACTGCCGCTCATCGCGGGCAACTGGAAGATGAACAACAACCACCTGGAGGCCATCGCGCTCGTCCAGAAGCTGGCCTTCTCCCTGGAGGACAAGGACTACGAGGCCGCCGAGGTCGTCGTCCTGCCGCCGTTCACCGACATCCGCAGCGTGCAGACGCTGGTGGACGGCGACCGGCTGCGCATCGGGTACGGGGCCCAGGACATCTCCGCCCACGACAAGGGCGCCTACACCGGCGAGATCTCCGGCGCCATGCTGGCCAAGCTGGACTGCGCCTACGTCCTGGTGGGCCACTCCGAGCGCCGCGAGTACCACAACGAGGACGACGCGCTGGTCAACGCCAAGATCAAGGCCGCGTTCAAGAACGACATCGTGCCGCTGCTGTGCGTGGGCGAGGGCCTGGACGTGCGCAAGGCCGGCGGCCAGGTCGAGCACGTGCTGTCCCAGGTCGACGGCGCCCTCAAGGAGATCCCGGCCGAGCAGGCCGAGCGCCTCGTGATCGCCTATGAGCCGGTGTGGGCCATCGGCACCGGCGAGGTCGCCACCCCGGCCGACGCCCAGGAGGTGTGCTCGGCGATCCGCGGCCGCCTGGCCGAGCTGTACTCGGCCGACCTGGCCGACAAGGTGCGCGTGCTCTACGGCGGCTCGGTCAAGGGCGACAACGCCCCCGGCATCATGGCCGAGAAGGACGTGGACGGCGCCCTGGTGGGCGGCGCCTGCCTGAAGGCCGAGGAGTTCGTCAAGATCATCCGCTTCGCGGAGAACGGCTGACCCCTCCCGCCCCGTCCGCCATCGTCGCACTCCGTTGCGCAACGGTGACGGGCGGGGCGCCCGACGGGTCTCCAGGTCGGGCTACACTTCGCTGTGGGGTTCCTGCGTCCCTTGCCGTTTCCCCACCCGTGTCACTCAGGGCACGGTAAAATCCGAAATCGTCCCCGATCTCCTCCTCCCCCTGAACCGGGCCGGTGCCGCGACGGCACCGACGGGACGGGAGGGAAGCGGGGGATCGAGGTGTCCATCCCCCCGCTGCGGGGTCGAGCTACGGGTGAGCGTGTGATCCTCGGTCTGTCCATCTTCGTGATGCTTCTCAGCGTGCTGCTGGTCCTCCTCGTGCTGCTGCACAAGGGCAAGGGCGGCGGCCTCTCCGACATGTTCGGCGGCGGTGTCACCTCCTCGCTCGGTGGATCGTCGGTGGTCGAGCGCAACCTCGACCGGATGACCATCATCGTCGCCGTCCTCTGGATCATCGCCGGTGTCGTCCTCGGCCTGCTGATCAACCGGGGGATGTGACCCGCGACCCAGCGGGTGCTCACCCTCCACAGTCAAGCTCGCCAGAGTCGCCGGTGAGCGTGTTCGCCGAAGGAGTTTTTCGTGGGTAGTGGCAGTGCCATCCGTGGCAGCCGGGTCGGAGCCGGTCCCATGGGCGAGGCGGAGCGCGGCGAGGCCGCCCCGCGCATCCGGGTCCCGTTCTACTGTGCGAACCTGCACGAGGTCGTGCCCAGTTTCGCCAGTGAGGCGCTCGTCCCCGACGAGTGGGACTGCCCCCGCTGCGGGTTCCCCGCGGGCAAGGACAAGGCGAACCCCCCGTCGCCGCCGCGCACCGAGCCCTACAAGACCCACCTGGCGTACGTGAAGGAGCGGCGCAGCGCGGAGGAGGGCAAGCTCATCCTCGACGAGGCCCTGGCCAAGCTGCGCGCCGACCGCGCCGCGGTCGAGGCCCACATGCGCGCCGCCCGCAACTGACGCACACCCCCTTCGCTTCGAACCTGCCCGGGGCCCGTCGCCTGCGCGACGGGCCCCGTCGGCGTTCGCGCACGTCGTGGCAAAGGTGAGCGAAGCGTGGAATTTCCTCATTCTCGGGACTGGTGTGGTGCGTGGGACGTACAGTGAGCAGCGCAGACCCCTCGCAGCCCCCTCCCAAGGAGTTGGTGTCCATGTCCGCATGCCCTACCGGCGGGGACCACGACTGGATTCTCGGCGACGACCGCAAGTTCCAGTGCGCCAAGTGCGGTGCTCAGAGCGCCCGCAGGTTCTGAGCGGCGGGGCCCGGCTGGACGGTGCCGCGTCCGGCGAGCTCCCCCTTGCGGTCCGTGGCCCGCCAGGTCACCGGCTCGCCCAGCGCCTCGGCCACCCCCTTGGCCCAGCGCTCCAGGGGCTCGAACATCTCCGGGCCCTCCACCAGGACGGTGCGCCCCTGGTAGACCATCCCGTCCAGGGAGACGACCCGGCCACCGGCCCTCAGTTCGGTGTCGTACTCGCTCGCGCCCGGTCTCGTGTTGGGATTCATGGGTCGGACTCTAACGGCCCGCTCCCCTCCCCACCCGGGATTTCACCGTATCGTTCCGGACCGTTCGGTGCCGAACCGCCTATATAGCGGCAGAAGCGGGCATGTCGGACGCACCGAGTACGGCGGGGGAGGGGGACAATGGACCCATGGCTTCCCCCGACCCCTCGGACGTCCCTGTGACACGGGGCGTCCCCTCGGACCTGACCCATCCGCCCACCGGAGTCTCCCACCTGCGCAGATACGTCAGCCTGCGCGGACCCAACGCCCGCATGTGGATCGCCGTGGCCTACTTCTCGGCCACCCTGACCCTCGGCTTCCTCGTGGTCCTGGGCTCCACGTTCTGGCACGTGCTCAACGACGAGACGACGGTCGGGTCGGTGGCCCTGTGGGTCTCGGCGTCGCTGACGATGATGTTCATCGGCCCGGTGAGCAACGTGTTCGTGCTGCGCGGCCTGCCCCAGCGCATCACCCGGCAGGGGATCAGCGCCGACAGCGACGGCGTCACGGTGCTCCAGGAGCGCAAGTGGTGGTTCCCGGGCGAGGGCACCTTCATCGCCTGGCCCGAGATCCGGCGCATCCGCGAGGAGACCGTGGTGGCCCACCGGACCACCTACTTCATCGAGTTCTCGCTGGACACCCACCGCACCGACGCCGAACTGCCCTCCTGGGCCGAGAGCGCCGGCGCCCTGGGGCTGGAGGAGGACCCCGAGGCGGCCACCCAGTTCTACGTCCAGGTGCCCAAGGACCTGGAGGAGAAGATCCTGCGCATGATCGAGAACACGGCGCCCTTCCCCGGGATCGTCCAGCGCGTCCGCCCCAAGGCGGCCTAGGGGGTGCGGCCGCCGAGCCTGCGCGTCAGCTCGGCGGCCGCGTCGCGCACCCGGCCGGCCAGCGCCTGGGGGGTGACCGGGCGGGCGCTGGGCACGGTCAGGCTGATCGCCGCCGCGGGGCGCCCGTTGTGGTCCAGCGCCGCGGCGGCCACCGACACGAACCCCTCCGTCACCTGGCCGTCCTCGATGGACCAGCCCTGCCGCGCCTCCTCGGCCAGCACCCGGCGCAGCTCGGCGGGGTCGCCCGGGCCGCGCCCGGTGCGGTCGGTGAACGCCGCCGCCCCGGGGTACAGGGCGCGCACCTGGGCACGCGGCAGCAGCGCCAGCATGGCGCGCCCGGACGCGGTCAGGTGCGCGGGCAGGCGCACTCCCACCCCGGTGATCAGCGACGGCGCGTGCGGCGGCTGCTCCTTGAGCAGGTAGAGCGTGTCGGCGCCGTGCAGCACCCCCAGGTGCGAGGTGGCGCCGGTGGCCTCGGTGAGGCGCGCCAGCAGCGGCCGGGCCAGCCGTTCCATGCCGTCGTGGCGCAGGTAGGCCGAGCCGATCTCGAAGGCGGCCACGCCCAGCCCCCACCTCCGCTCCTCCGGCAGGTGGGTCACGAACCCCTCCTCGGCCATCGCCTCCAGCAGCTGGTAGACGCTGGAACGCGGGATGCCCAGCTCCGCGGCGGCCGCCGCCGCCGACACCGGCCCCGGGCGCGTCGCCAGGAACCGCAGGAGCCGCAGGGCGCGGGTCGCCGCCGGGACGATGCTCATGCCCCGAGTCTGCCACGGAATCCTGCATACGCATTGGCGCCATAGTGGCGCTGAAATAACTTCAATTTAGCTAAATTGAGGTTATGATGACTCCATGAGCGCTATCCAGATCAAAGACGTCCCCGATGAGGTCAGAGAGGCCTTGGCCGCGGAGGCCAAGAGGTCGGGCAAATCGCTCCAGGCGTACTTGCTCGCCCTCTTGGAGAAAGAGGCCCGCTTCGCACGCAACCGTGCGATCGTCGAGCAGACTCCGTTGCCCGGAGCCAAGCTGACCGTGGAGGAGATCGTCGCCGCGGTGCGCGAGGCCCGAGGAGACGGCACCCCCGAGTCCGGAAGTGAAGTGGCGTGATCGTTGTCGACACCTCGGCCCTCGTCGACCTCTACCTCGGAGTGTCCGGACACGGTTCCGGAGTCGCCCAAAGAGTCCTCGGCAGCGACCCGGAGTGGTACGCGCCGAGCCATCAGCCGGTGGAACTCCTGAGCTCGATGCGGGGGCTCGTGCTGGGACACAAGATCCCCCTGCCCGACGCGGAGGCCGCGCTCAAGCTCTACGGGATGCAGACCATCGGCTACGTCGAAGTGGTCGGGGCGATCGCCGAGCGCGTCTGGGAGCTGCGCAACAACGTCAGCGCCTATGACGCCGCCTACGCGGCGGTCGCCGAAGCGCTGGACTGCGCCCTGGTCACCGCGGACGCCCGACTCGCCGCGGCTCCGGGGCTGCGCTGTGAGGTGAGGGTGATCCGTTAGCCGGAGGCCGCCTGTCCGGTATCTCAGACACAATGGCCGTGTCGGGCCTGCGGCGGTGGTGGCGCGGGGTGTCGAATGGGGGCATGTCCACAGCAGTTGCTCCCGTCACCGTCGGCGGCGCCCCGCTCACCCCGGCCCAAGTCCTGGCCGTCGCCCGCCACGGCGCCCACGTCACCCTCACCGAGGAGGCCCGCAAGGCCGTCCGGCACGGCCGCGAGCGGGTCGAGGCCCTGGCCCGCGGCGAGGTCCCCGCGTACGGCGTCAGTACCGGGTTCGGCGCCCTGGCCACCCGCCACATCGCCCCCGACCTGCGGGCGCGGCTGCAGCGCTCGCTCATCCGCTCGCACGCCGCGGGCGCCGGCCCTGAGGTGGAGCGCGAGGTGGTGCGCGCGCTGATGCTGTTGCGCCTGCGCACGCTGGCCTCGGGCAACACCGGGGTCGAGGTGGCCACCGTCGAGACCCTGGCCGCCCTGCTCAACGCTGGGATCACCCCCGTCGTGCACGAGTACGGCAGCCTGGGCTGCTCCGGAGACCTGGCCCCGCTGTCGCACGTCGCGCTGGCCCTGATGGGGGAGGGCGACGTGCGCGACTCCGCCGGGGAGCTCAAGCCCGCCTTCACCGCCCTGCACGAGGCCGGGATCACGCCGGTGGAGCTGGGCGCCAAGGAGGGCCTGGCGCTCATCAACGGCACCGACGGCATGCTCGGCATGCTCGCTCTGGCCTGCACGGACCTGGAGCGGCTGCTCAAGGTCGCCGACATCACCGCCGCCATGAGCGTGGAGGCGCTGCTGGGCACCGACCGGGTGTTCGCCGACGACCTCCAGCGGATGCGCCCCCACCCCGGGCAGGCCGCCTCCGCCGCCAACCTGCGCGCCCTGCTCGCCGGCTCCCCGATCGTCGCCTCCCACCGCGGCCCCGACTGCAGCCGGGTCCAGGACGCCTACTCGCTGCGCTGCGCCCCCCAGGTGGCCGGCGCCGCCCGCGACACCCTGGCCCACGCGCTCACCGTCGCCGGCCGGGAGCTGGACAGCGTCATCGACAACCCGGTGGTGCTCGACGACGGCCGGGTGGAGTCCAACGGCAACTTCCACGGCGCGCCGGTGGCCTACGTGCTCGACTTCCTGGCCATCGCGGTCGCCGACGTGGCGTCCATCGCCGAGCGCCGCACCGACCGCATGCTCGACGTGTCCCGCTCGCACGGGCTGCCCGCCTTCCTGGCCGACGACCCCGGCGTCGACTCCGGCCACATGATCGCCCAGTACACCCAGGCCGCCATCGTCTCCGAGCTCAAGCGCCTGGCGGTGCCCGCCAGCGTCGACTCCATCCCGAGCTCGGCGATGCAGGAGGACCACGTGTCCATGGGCTGGTCGGCCGCCCGCAAGCTGCGCCGCGCCGTCGACGGCCTGACCGGCGTGCTGGCCGTCGAGCTGCTGACCGCCGCCCGCGCTCTGGACCTGCGCTCGCCACTGGAGCCGGGCCCGGCCACCGGCGCCGTCGTGCGCGCCCTGCGCGAGCACGTCCAGGGCCCCGGCCCCGACCGCTACCTGGCCCCCGAGATCGCCCGGGTCGGCGAACTCATCACCGACGGCTCGGTTCTCGCGGCCGCCGAATCCGTCACCCCGCTGCAGTGAGACCCCCAGGAGGACACGGCACCATGAGCACCCCGCGCACCGTCCGCGCCGCCCGCGGCACCACCCTGTCGGCCAAGGGCTGGCAGCAGGAGGCCGCCCTGCGCATGTTCCACAACAACCTCGACCCCGAGGTCGCCGAGCACCCCGAGGAGCTGGTGGTCTACGGCGGCACCGGCAAGGCCGCCCGCGACTGGCGCAGCTTCGACCGCATCACCGCGTCCCTGCGCGACCTGGAGGGCGACGAGACCCTGCTGGTGCAGTCCGGCCGCCCGGTCGGCATCATGCGCACCCACGAGTGGGCGCCCCGCGTCCTCATCGCCAACTCCAACCTGGTGGGCGACTGGGCGAACTGGCCCGAGTTCCGCCGCCTGGAGGCGCAGGGGCTGACCATGTACGGGCAGATGACCGCCGGTTCGTGGATCTACATCGGCACCCAGGGCATCCTCCAGGGCACCTACGAGACGTTCGCGGCGGTCGCCGCCAAGCGCTTCAACGGGACGCTGGCCGGCACCATCACCCTGACCGCCGGCCTGGGCGGCATGGGCGGCGCCCAGCCCCTCGCGGTGACCATGAACGACGGCGTGGCGATCGTGGTGGAGTGCGACTCCAGCCGCATCGACCGCCGCATCGAGCACCGCTACCTGGACGTGCGCGCCGACGGCCTGGACCACGCCCTGGAGCTGGCGACCGCCGCCCGCGACCAGCGCCGCCCGCTGTCCATCGGCGTCCTGGGCAACGCCGCCGAGGTGTTCCCGGAACTGCTCTCGCGCGGGGCGCCCATCGACATCGTCACCGACCAGACCTCCGCCCACGACCCGCTGGCCTACCTGCCCGCCGGGGTGGCGTTCGAGGACTGGAAGGGCCTGGCCGCCGCCAAGCCCGAGGAGTTCACGGTGCGGGCCCGCGAGTCGATGGCCGCGCACGTGGAGGCGATGGTCGGGTTCCTGGACGCGGGGGCGGAGGTGTTCGACTACGGCAACTCCATCCGCGACGAGGCCCGCCAGGGCGGGTTCACCCGGGCCTTCGACTTCCCCGGGTTCGTGCCCGCCTACATCCGGCCGCTGTTCTGCGAGGGCAAGGGGCCGTTCCGGTGGGCGGCGCTGTCGGGCGACCCCGCCGACATCGCCCGCACCGACCGCGCGATCCTGGACCTGTTCCCCGAGAACGAGCACCTGGGCCGGTGGATCCGCATGGCCGGCGAGCGGGTGGCGTTCCAGGGGCTCCCGGCCCGCATCTGCTGGCTGGGACAGGGCGAGCGGGCCGCCGCCGGACAGCGGTTCAACGAGCTCGTGGCGGCCGGGGAGATCACCGCCCCGCTGGCGATCGGCCGCGACCACCTGGACACCGGCTCGGTGGCCTCCCCCTACCGGGAGACCGAGGGCATGAAGGACGGCTCCGACGCCATCGCCGACTGGCCACTGCTGAACGCCCTGGTCAACACCTCCTCGGGCGCCTCCTGGGTGTCCATCCACCACGGCGGCGGCGTGGGCATGGGCCGCTCCCTGCACGCCGGCCAGGTCAGCGTCGCCGACGGCACCGAACTGGCCGCCGCCAAACTGGAGCGGGTGCTCACCAACGACCCGGCCATGGGCGTCATCCGCCACGTGGACGCCGGGTACGAGCAGGCCGAGCAGGTCGCCCGGGCCCACGGCATCCGCGTTCCGATGCGCGAGGGGGAGTAGGGTCCCGGTGGCGCAGCACGGCACCACCCCCGACGCGGGGGCGTTCGATCGGATGTGGGCGGACCTGGCCCCGGTGGGCCGGGACCCGGACGGCGGCTACCGCAGGTTCAGCTGGGAGGGCGCCGACACCGACGCCCGGGCCTGGTTCGTCCAGGAGGCGAAGGCCCGCGGACTGGACGTGCGGACCGACCGCAACGGCAACCTGTGGGCCTGGTGGGGCGCGCCGGGTCCGGGCGCCGTGGCCACCGGTTCGCACCTGGACTCGGTGCCCTCGGGCGGGGCCTTCGACGGCCCGCTGGGGGTGGTGAGCGCACTGGCGGCGGTGGACGAGCTGCGCCGGCGCGGGGTGCGCCCGGCGCGGCCGCTGGCCCTGGCGGTGTTCGTCGAGGAGGAGGGCGGCCGGTTCGGCGTCCCCTGCCTGGGCAGCCGGCTGAGCACCGGGGAGATCTCCCCGGAGCGGGCCCTGGGCCTGACCGACGCCGACGGGACGACCTGGGCGGCGGCGATGGAGCGGGCCGGGCTGGACCCGGCGGCCGCCGGCGCCGACCCCGCGACCCTGGGGCTGCTCGACGTGTTCGTGGAGCTGCACGTGGAGCAGGGCCGAGCACTGGAGGACACCCCGCACCCGGTGGGCGTGGGCTCCTCCATCTGGCCGCACGGCCGGTGGCGGCTGGACTTCACCGGCCGCGCCGACCACGCGGGGACCACCCGCCTGGAGGACCGCAGCGATCCCATGCTGCCGTTCGCGCACACCATTCTGGCCGCCCGCGAGATGGCGGCCGCACACGGCGCCCGCGCCACCGTCGCCAAGGCCCGGGTCGCCCCCAACGGCACCAACGCGATCCCGTCGCTGGTCAACGCCTGGCTGGACGCGCGGGCCGCCGACGAGGCCGCCCTGGAGGCGGTCGTGGCCGGGGTGCGCGGGGCCGCCGAGCGCGCCGCCCTGGAGCACGGGGTGGGGGTGGCGGTGACCGCCGAGTCCCGCACCCCGCTGGTGGCCTTCACCGAGGGCCTGCGCGACCGGCTCGGCGCGGTGCTCGCCGGGGACGGCCCGGCGGTGCCGGTGCTGCCCACCGGCGCCGGGCACGACGCCGGGGTGCTGGCCGCGCACGTCCCCACCGCGATGCTGTACGTGCGCAACCCCACCGGGGTGTCGCACTCCCCGCACGAGTGGGCGCGCCCGGACGACTGCCACGCCGGGGTGGCGGCCCTGGCCGACGTCCTGGCCGACCTGCTCACCGGAGAGGCGGTCCGATGAGCGCGCCGACCCGCCTGTGGTGCGAATGGGCCTGGACCGGCTCCGCCGACGGCGCCCCCGAACCGGGGGTGCTGCTGGAGGTCGCCGGCGGCCGGTTCACCGCGGTCACGGCCCGCACCGCGGCCCCCGCCGACGCCGAGGTGCTGCCCGGGGTGACCCTTCCGGGCCTGGCCGACGCGCACTCGCACGCCTTCCACCGGGCGCTGCGCGGGCGCACCCACGCCGACGGCGGCTCGTTCTGGACCTGGCGCGAGGTGATGTACCGGGTGGCCGACCGGCTCGACCCGGACACCTACCTGCGCCTGGCCCGCGCGGTCTACGCGGAGATGGCCCTGGCCGGGGTGACGTGCGTCGGCGAGTTCCACTACCTGCACCACGCCCCGGGCGGGGTCCGCTACACCGACCCCAACGAGATGGGGCGGGCGCTGGTGGCGGCCGCCGCCGACGCCGGGGTGCGGCTGACCCTGCTCGACGTCTGCTACCTGGCGGGCGGGCTGGAGCCGGACGGGACGTACCGGCCGCTGTCCGGGCCCCAGACGCGGTTCGGCGACGGCGACGCCGCCGGGTGGGCCGAGCGGGTCCGCTCGTTCGGGCCGCTGCCCGGCCACGCCCTGCTGGGCACGGCCGCCCACTCGGTGCGCGCGGTCCCGGCGCGGGAGCTGCCCGAGGTGGCGGCTGCCGCCGCGGGGATCGGCGGCCCGCTGCACGTCCACCTGTCGGAGCAGCCCGCCGAGAACGCGGCCTGCCTGGCCGCCCACGGCCGCACCCCCACCGCCGTGCTCGGCGACGCCGGGCTGCTGGGGGAGGGCACCAGCCTGGTGCACGCCACCCACCTCACCGACGGCGACGTCGCGGCGATCCGCGGGTCGCGCTCGGTGGTGTGCCTGTGCCCCACCACCGAACGGGACCTGGCCGACGGCCTGCCCCGCACCGGCGACCTGGACGCCCGCAGGCTGAGCCTGGGCAGCGACCAGCACGCCCGGATCGACATGTTCGAGGAGGCGCGCGCCGTGGAGCTGCACGAGCGGCTGCGCACCCACCGGCGGGGCACCCTGGGCGCGGGCGACCTGCTGCGCGCGGCCACCGCCCACGCCACCCTGGGCTGGGACGACGCGGGCGCGCTGGCCGCGGGGGCCCGCGCCGACCTGGTCAACGTGCCCCTGGAGGGGGTGCGGCTGGCCGGCGCGGACCCGGCGCGCGGGGTGGACGCGGTGGTGTTCGCCGCCGACGCCTCCGACGTGCGCAACGTGATGGCCGACGGGCGCTGGACCGTCCGCGACGGCGTCCACACCCGGATGCCCGACCTCGCCCGCGACCTCGACACGGTGATCAAGGAGATCCTCAAGTGACCGACGTGCCCGAGAGCATCCTCATCGACGACATCGCCACCCTGGTCACCAACGACCCCGGGCTGGGGGAGGGGGCGGTCGGCGTCATCGAGGACGCCGCCCTGGTCATCGAGGGCGGGACGGTGGCGTGGGCCGGTCCGCGCGGCCGGGCCCCGGCCGCCGACGCGCGGGTGGACGCCGCCGGGAGGTGCGTCCTCCCCGGCTTCGTGGACTCCCACTCCCACATCGTGTTCGCGGGCGACCGCAGCCGCGAGTTCGCCGCCCGGATGAGCGGGACCCCCTATTCCGCCGGGGGCATCCGCACCACCGTGGCGGCCACCCGGGCGGCCTCGGACGCCGAGCTGCTGGGGCGGGCGCGCGGCTTTGCCGCCGAGGCGCGCGCCCAGGGCACGACCACCCTGGAGGTCAAGTCCGGGTACGGGCTGACCGTCGCCGACGAGGCGCGGTCCCTGCGGGTGGCGGGGCGGGTGACCGACGAGGTCACCTTCCTGGGGGCGCACGTGGTGGCGCCCGAGTACGCCGACGACCCGCAGGGGTACGTGGACCTGGTCACCGGCCCGATGCTGGACGCGTGCGCCCCCCACGCGCGGTGGATCGACGTGTTCTGCGAGCGCGGCGCCTTCGACGAGGAGGCCTCGCGCCGGGTGCTGGCCGCCGGGATGGAGCGGGGGCTGCTGCCCCGTGTGCACGGCAACCAGCTGGGCGAGGGCCCCGGGGTCCGCCTGGCGGTGGAGGTGGGCGCGGCGTCGGTGGACCACTGCACCTACCTGTCCGCCGAGGACGTGGACGCGCTGGCGCAGGCGGGCGGGCGGCCCGAGCCGACCGTGGCGACCCTGCTGCCGGGGGTGGACTTCTCCACCCGGCAGAGCTACCCGGACGCGCGGGCGCTCATCGACGCGGGCGCGGTCGTGGCCCTGGCCAGCGACTGCAACCCGGGGTCGTGCTTCACCTCCAGCCTGGCGTTCTGCATCGCCGTCGCGGTCCGCGACATGGGGATGACCCCCGACGAGGCCGTGTGGGCGGCCACGGCGGGCGGGGCGCTGGCGCTGCGCCGCACCGACGTGGGCCGGCTGGCCCCGGGCGCCCGCGCCGACCTGGTGCTCCTGGACGCGCCCAACCACCTCTACCTGGCCTACCGGCCGGGCGTCCCCCTGGTCGCCGCGGTGTGGAAGGACGGCGTCCTGGCCCACGGCCGCCCCTGAGCCCCGTGCGGAGCGGCGGGGCGCAGAACTCAACGGGCGCCTAACGTCCCGGAAACCTGCGTCCCCCAACCTGGGATCACGTCGGTGCGCGTCCCGCCGCCGCGGGGACAGCGTCGTCCCCGCGGCGGCGGGAACATCTTCTCCAGGGGGCGCTGTGGGTCTGTGGCGCATCAGGACCGCGGTCGAGGACCGGCCCGGCGGTCTGGCCGGACTCGTCGGAGCCCTCGCGGAATGCGGCGGCGACATCGTGGGACTGTCCATCCACACCGACGTCTCGGGCGTGGTGGACGAGTTCGTGGCGGAGATCCCGGGCGACCCCGGGGCGGCGCTGCGCGCGCTCCAGGAGCACTGCCCGACCGGGACGGTGACGGCGGTTCCCGCCCACCGGCGCGAGGTCGGCGACGACGTGACCCGGGCCCTGCTGCTCACCGCGCGGCTGCGCGCCCACCCCAACCGGCTGCCCGAAGCACTGGCCGAGCTGCTGACGGCCGACGGGGCCGGCTGGACCAACCTGACCCGGGCCGAGGGCCCGGGCGGACCGGAGCCGGGCACCTCCCTGCTGGTGCCGGTCGGCCCGCTGCGCGGGGTGCTGGTGCGCCGCGCCTCCCGCCCCTTCACCTGGACCGAGTCCAGCCGCGCCGACGCCCTGGTGCGCTCGGTGATGCCCTCCGCCGGCCCGGTGCCCACCGACCGGATCGTCCGTACCGGAGAGGGCGTCCCGCTGTCGTTGCGCCAGGTGCGCGAGGCGGACGCGCCCGCCGTGGTGGACCTGCACCGCCGCTGCACCCCCGAGACGGTGCGCGGGCGCTACCTGGCGGGGCTGGCCGAGCCGACCCCGCAGATGCTCCGCGTGTTCTGCGACCCCGAACGCGGGCTGACGTTGGCGGTGCGGCCGCAGGGGGAGGAGGAGCCGGTGGCCCTGGGCCACCTCATGTACACCCTGGACCCGGGCGTCGGGGAGATCGCGTTCCTGGTGGAGGACGCCTGGCAGGGCCGCGGTGTGGGCACCGCGCTGGCCCGGGCGCTGACCGTCGTCGCCGCGGACTGGGGGCTGGCGGAGGTGCGGGCGGAGACCACCCTGTCCAACACCGCGATGCTGCGGATCATGAGCCGCTCCGGTGCCTCGGTGCGGGTGCAGGAGGGCTCCTACGTGCACGCGCGGCTCCCGGTCGCCGAAGCCCTGCAGTCCGGCCCCTCCGGGGAGCGGGAGGGCCGCCTGGCCCGCCTCATGGGCCGCGGCTGACCGTCCGCACGGGAACGGGGGCCGACGGCACCGGGGGTGTCGCCGACCCCCGTTCGTGCTCGACGCGTCGAGGCCGTCTCCTGGGGCACGGGAGCGCTCGTCCGTGGAGGAGTGCTCGGGTGCGCGGGCGGTCGCGGTCGGTGCCGGACCGGGCGCGGGTGTTACTCGCCGCTCTCGTCGGCCTCGGTGCCCGCGGTCTCGGCGGACTTCTTGGTGGCGCGGCGCTTCTTGACCGGGCGCGAGTAGTCGACCAGCGGCTCGAAGCGGGCCTCGTGCTCCTTGAAGCAGTCGGCGCAGGCGTCGACCTCGCGGACGGTGCCGTCCCAGGCGAACTGGATGACCTCAGTCGCCTCGACCTTCTCCTCGCGGACGGCGTGGGGATCGCAGTACTTGCGCGTGAAGACCTCGGTGACCACGGCGGGGATTTCCCTTCGGTATCGCGTTGAACAGTGCAGGACCCCCTGATCATACACCTGTACGAACGAAACGGCCGGATGTTCACCGGGTTCGCCGTGCAAGGGTTCGGGGTCGCCCCGAAGCCTAGCGAAGACCGGGGACCGTTGCGGCCCGACGGCTCCGGCGTGCCCGTGTTGAACAGGGCCTTCCCCGCTTCCGCGCACGTGTGATCCGGGTCGCGTGATGTGCGGCGATTTGGTGCCGACTGTAGTCGCGACTTCTTCTTCGTCCGTTCCTGAAACGGTGTCCGGTGATTTCCTCCAGTCGATTTGCGCATTTGATGAACACGGCGTGGAAACCGTGGCTAGGGTGTTGCCCGTACCGCTCGGAAATAGGGGGGCGCCCGCGGCGGGTGCGGGGGTTCGCACACGCCCGCCGCGGACGGCGCGCCGAGCGGTGGCGGGGCCGCGGGGGAGCGGTGCCCGGAAGAAGGTGAATTCAGGGGGAGGGCCGTGGTCGATTACATGGAGGGCGTCTACAGAAGGCGCGTGCCGGATCCCGGAGGGGAACTCCACGCGCCCCCGGGCAGGTCGGCGGCGGCGCGGCGGCGCGCACAGGCCGATATCGCCCACGCCTGCGAACGCATGTCCGTCGATCCGGGCTTCGTTCGGCTGCGAAGGAGATTCGCGATTCAGGCGGGCCTGCTGGTCGCCGCCTTCCTCGGCAGTTACATGTCCTATCTGCTGCTGTCGGCCTACGCGCGCGATTTCATGAGCATCCGGATCGCCGAATCCGTCAATGTCGCCCTGGTCATGGGAATAGGGCAGTTCCTGCTCACCTTCGTGCTCGCCTGGGCGTTCGGCCGTTTCTCGGAACGCGCGATCGACCCCCTGGCCGCACAGGTCCGGGACCGCGCCGCCGGCGGCGCCCGGCCGCACCCGGCCGCGCGGGACGGGGCGGACGGCGCGGCGGTGCGCCCATGACCGCGGCCGGCGCGTCCGGGATGATCGGTGCCGTCACGGGGGACGGCACCGCCCACCTCCTCGCCGCGCCCACCGCGCTGGACGGCCGGTTCGGCGCCGCGCACGCCTGGACCATCGGGCTGTGCGCCCTGTTCGTCCTGGTCACCCTGGCCATCACCATTCGGGCCCGGCGCACCACCAGGGGCGCCGTCGACTACTACGCGGGCGGGCGCGGCTTCTCCAGCACCCAGAACGGCCTGGCGCTCACCGGCGACTACCTGTCGGCCGCCTCGTTCCTGGGCATCGCCGGGATGATCTCCCTCCAGGGGTACGACGGGTTCCTGTACTCCATCGGCTTCCTGGTGGCCTGGCTGCTGGTACTGCCCATGGCCCAGCTGATGCGCAACACCGGCCGGTTCACCATGGCCGACCTGCCCGCGTTCCGGATGCGCCGGATGCGGGTGCGGCTGGCCTGCACGGTCTCCACCGTCATCGTGTGCGTGTTCTACCTGGTCGCCCAGATGGTCGGCGCCGGCGCGCTGGTGTCGGTCCTGCTCGGGCTGCACGACGGCGGCACCTTCCTGGGCGTGGACGCCGCTCAGGCCCGCACCGGCGCGATCGTGCTGGTCGGGGTGCTGATGATCGTCTACGTCATGTACGGCGGCATGAAGGCCGCCACCTGGCTCCAGATCATCAAGGCGGTCGTGCTGCTGGGCGCGACCGGGCTGCTCACCGTCCTGGTCCTGGCCATGTTCTCGTTCGACCCGCGCGCCCTGCTGGGCGCCGCCGCCGACGCCAGCGGCCACGGGCCGGCGTTCCTGGAGCCGGGGCTGGGCTTCGGCGTGGAGGTGCCGGGGGAGCCGGCGACCACCATGTTCAACAAGCTCGACCTGATCAGCCTGGGGCTGGCACTGGTGCTGGGCACGGTCGCCCTGCCGCACATCCTCATCCGCTTCTACACCGTGCCCGACGGGCGCTCGGCGCGCTCGTCGGTCAACCGCGCCATCCTCATGGTCGGGGCCTTCTACCTGATGACCCTCGCCCTGGGGTTCGGGGCGGCCGCCCTGGTGGGCTCCGAGCGCATCCTCGCCCTGGACCCCTCCGGCAACAGCGCGGTGCCGATGCTCGCCGAGGAGCTGGGGCGGCTCACCGCAGGGCCGGTCGGCGCCGCGGTGCTGCTCGCGCTGATCTCCGCGGTGGCGCTGGCCACCATCCTGGCGGTCATCGCCAGCCTCACCCTGGCCTCGTCCTCCTCCATCGCCCACGACCTGTTCGGGCACATCCTCATGTGGGGGCGCCCGCGCGAGTCGCAGGAGGTGGCGGTGGCCCGGTTCTCCGCGTGCCTGATCGGCGCGGTGGCCATCGCGCTGGCCGTGCAGGCCCAGGAGCAGAACGTGGCGTTCCTGGTGGGCCTGGCCTTCGCCATCGCGGCCGCGGCGAACCTCCCGGTCATCGTGCTCACCATGTTCTGGCGCCGGTTCAACACCAAGGGCGTGGAGTGGGGCATCTACGGCGGCCTGGCGTCCACCCTGCTGCTCATGCTGTTCTCGCCGGTGATGTCGGGCAAGACCGACCCGGCCACGGGGGAGAACCTGTCGGTGCTGCCGTCCTGGATCGACATCGGCTTCTTCCCCCTGGAGAACCCGGCGCTGATCGCGGTGCCCGTCGGGTTCGCCTGCGCGGTGGTGGGCAGCCTGCTCTCGCCCGAGCGCAACAGTGCCCGGTTCACCGAGCTGCGGGTGCGCTCCCTCACCGGCTGGGGCGCCGACCAGGAGTGACCGCGGGGGCGCCCGGGGCCGGGCCTGGGGAGGGGGTCAGGGGCGGCGCGCCCGCTCCAGGGCCCGGGCCAGGTCGGCCAGCAGGCCGGGGATCTCCGGTGCGGAGCGCGCCGCGGCGTCCCAGGCCCGGGTCGCCTGCTCCAGCCGGTCGGCCACGGTCGGCTCGTCGGCCCCCTCCCGGCGGATCCGGGCGTCCCGCCTGCGGAAGGAGGTGCGCGTCGCCCACAGGGCCGCCGCCACGAACGGCCTGTACAGGCCCCGGCCGCGCACGTCCAGGACGACCTTCACCGACCAGCGCCCCTCCGGGGTCGCCGCCGCTTCGATCCAGCCCTCCACCCGGGCCATGGCGTGTGTGGCGGTCAGGTGCGCCGGCGGCACCGGGCCGTCCTCCAGGGCGGCGTACCAGGCGTCCAGGTCCAGGTGCAGGGAGGCCGAGGCCGAGCGCAGCCGGGGGCCGCGCCCGGGCAGCCGGACGTCCAGGGTCCAGTCCACGGTGCCGGCCGCCCCGTCGTGGGACACCGAGCCCCAGGTCACCGGGGCGTCGCCGGTGCCGGCGGTGTCGGGCATGGCGTACTCGACGGAGGCGCGGCCCCAGGGGTCCCAGGAGGTGACGGTGACGCCGGTGCTGCTCCACCCCTTGTCCTCGTCGTCGCCGGGCTCGACGGGGACCCCGTCGGGGGAGAGCTCGGCGACCAGGTAGTGGGCGCGCTCCTGGAGGTGGCGGCCGGTCTGGAGCTGGAGCCCCGACCGGGCCGCCAGGGCCTCCAGCGCCTTCCGGCGCTCGGGGTCGGGCGAGCCGTCGCGCAGCTCCGCGACGGCGGCCTCCCGCCGGGCCAGCCGCCCGGCGCGCTCGCGCACGTCGACGAGCCCGAGTTCCCCGGCGCGCTCGACCAGCGGGGCGAGGTCCTCCTCGGCGGGCGGCAGCAGCCAGCCGCGGCCGTCGAACCGGCAGGCCGCGGCCACCTCGTACAGGCCCGCGACGATCCGGTCCACCGTTCCCCGGTCGGCGGGGGCGAGGTCGAACGTATGGCTCAGGCGGGTCACGGCGTCTCCGGGATTCGGTGCAACAGCGCGGCGTTCCCCAGGGTACGGGCCGGGGCGTCGGTACCGGTCGGCACAATGGCCCCATGGGTGTCTACGTGGTGTTGTTGCGCGGGGTCAATGTCGGTAAGCACAACCGGATCGCCATGGCCGACCTGCGGGGCCTGCTCGGCGACCTGGGCTACCGGGACGTCACCACCCACCTGCAGAGCGGGAACGCCGTGGTCGCCTCGGGGGACGAGGGGCCGGAGGCGGTGGCCGCGGCGGTGGGCGCGGGGCTGCGCGAGCGGTTCGGGCTGGAGGTGCCGGTGGTGGTGCGCACCGCGGAGGCGCTCGGCGCCGCGGTGGAGGCCAATCCGCTGGAGGTGGCCGACCCCTCCCGCTTCCTCGTCCTGTTCTGCTCGGGGACGCTGGACACCGCGGCGCTGTCCGCGCTGGACCCGGCGGAGTACCCGCGCGAGCGCCTCGCGGCGACCGCGACCGAGGCGTACACCGTCCACGAGGAGGGCCTGCGCTTCGCGCGGCTGCCCGACGTGGTGGCCCGGCACGCCGACGGGTTCGTCACCGGGCGCAACTGGCGGACGGTGCTCAGGCTCGCGGAGATGGCGCGCTCCTGACCCCTGCCGAAATACTTGTCCGAGAGAAAACATCTGTCCGAGAGAAGACCACGGCGCGTTCCCCGAATGGACGGTGGTACCGGTGCCGAGACGATGGACCGTGATCCTGCGCGACCGGGCCGACACGGCGCGCCCGATCCGTCCCGAGGACTGCCACGGCCTGCTCAACCGCTGGTGGCCCCACCCGCCGGAGGAACACGCGCTGGCCAAGCGGTGGGCGATGAACGGGTGGCCCGCCCCGCTGGGCGACCGGCTGTACCACTGGACGCTGACCTGGCTGGACGACGAGGTGCCGCCGCCCTCGGACCCCGAGGAGGCGGTGGGCCGGGTCCAGCGGATCGGCGACCACCTGCTCGAACCCCTGTCGGTGACCCGCACCTTCGACCGGCGCTACGGGGAGCTGCTGGCCGGTCCGCGGGGACCGCTGCCGGTCCGCTCGGCCGAGCTGCGCAGCCGCACCCCCGTGGTCACCGCCACCCGGGACTCCTCCGGTGAGCGGATCCCGCACGTGTGGCCGGGGCCGCGCCGGATCTTCGGGGCGGTCCACCGCTCCGGCGGAGGGATCGTCGGCGGCAGCGGGGCGATGGGCGCGGTCGCCCGGTTCGCGCCGCCCGCGCTGGCGGGGACCTGGCTGGAGTCGGCGTTCGAGGGGCTGGACCTGGTGCGCCGCCTCCCCGTGCCCGGTGAGGAGATCCGGCTGGCCGAGCACCATCAGGCCGAGGGCCGGACCGTCCTGGGCTGGCAGGGCGGGCTGCGCCTGGAGCTGACCGGCGGCGACCGGCGGCACGCCGAGGCCTTCACCGCCCTGCTGGAACTGGTGGAGCTGACCGGCGTGGGCAAGTACACGGCGCAGGGCTTCGGCTCGGTGCTGGTGGACACCGTGACCCCGGGCGCCCCGTCCTCCGCGGTGGTGGCCCAGAGGGCCCGCCGCGCCCCCCAGCGGCCGCCCTCCCGGCCCGGGCCGGGGCCGCTGGAGACACGTGCGGCGGTGGCCGGGCTGGAGGAGTTCGGAGGACTGCTCTTCGACTGAGGGGCTCGCGGCCGGGGGCGGTGGCGGGCGGCGTCCGCGGTGGACGGGCGCGCCGGAGGCGTTGTCGTGCACGCGCGGGGGGCGGGGCGCGGGAGGAGAGGGATGACCGGACCGGCGGGGCCGCCTGCGCGCGGGGTCGAAGGGCGCGGGGGCGGTGGATCTCGTCGCCGTGCGGCTCCCGGCGGGGTGGGGCCGGGGAACCGGTCCGGAACGGCTCCGGTCGGGGCGTTCCGGGGAGGGGGGACCGTGGGGTCCGCTGCCCGTCCGGGTCAGGAGGGGCGCCGGTCGGCGGCCCGCTCGCGCAGGGACCGGGCCAGGTCGCGCAGGTGCGGGACCAGCTCCTGCGGGGTGAGCGGGGCGGGCTCCGGAGGGGCGGTCGGAGCGGGCTCGTGCTGGGTGATCGTCTCTGATGTGTGCGGCGACACCGGGGAACCTCCGTACCGTGGGTGGTTCGTGCATGGAAACCCTCTCGGACAGACACGGGCGGGGGCCGCCCGGCCCCCTCGCCGGGTGGCCGGTTCGGGCCAATCCCCTTCCCGGGGATGCCTCGCCGCCCTTGGGCTGGTAAGGGTTGTGGGCCGTCGATGGGACCGGACCGTCCGAGAGTGGTGGACGGGTCCCGCCCGGCCCACGCCCTGCCCCCGCCCGGCCACGCGACGAGGAGTCTCGACACGGTGACCTCCGCCTCCGAGCAGCACCGGTCCGCCGCCGGCGTGCCCGCGCCCCCGGCACGGGGCGTGGTGGTCGGCGTGGACCTGCGCGGTATCCAGGCCTACGTGTACAGCGGGCGGCGCATCCTGGACGCGGTGGGACGGGCCGCCCTGGTCGCCGAACTCACCGACACCTCCGACCCGGTGCGGGGGATCGCCGGCCTGGTCCCCGACGACTGCACGGTGCTGCGCGACGCGGGCGGGGCGCTCACCGTGGTCCTGCCCGACGCGGCGGCGGCCCGGCGCTTCACCGCCCGCTACACCCGTGTGCTGCGCGAGCGCGCCGGCGACCTCACCCCCGTGGTGGCGCACGTCCCCTACGGCCCCTCCGCCCCCGGTGAGGGGTCGGCCCCGGCGCACGATGTGGACGAGGCCCTGGCCCTGCTGCCGGACCGGCTGCGGCGGGCCCGCGGGTACATGTCCACCCTGCACGACCCCGCGCACGGGTACGGGATCACCGCGGTGTGCGCGGTGGGCGGCGGCCCGGCCGAGGTGCTCGACCCCAGCCGCGCCCAGGACGACCGCCCCGGGGTCCCCGAACGGGTGAGCGCCGACGTGGCGCGCGCCCGGGGGATCGGCCGCCGCTGGCACCGCGCGCACAGCGCCGCCTGGGCCGCCGGGGCGGCCACCGCCACCGGGGCGCCGCGGCTGGCGCTGCCGATGGAGGTGGACCGGCTGGGCCGGGAGCCGGGCGGGGTCAGCCGGATCGCGGTGGTGCACCTGGACGTCAACGGGCTCGGCGCGATCCTGGGCGAGTACCGCGAGCGGGCGGGCGACCGGGACGTGCCCGGTTCCGGGGCCCTGGCGCAGCGGCGGCTGTCGCAGCGCATCGCGGACCTCACCGGGGCGCTGGCGCGGGTGCTGGTCCGCGCGGTGGCGGCGACGGTGCGCGCGGACCCGGGCCGGGAGCCGGTCATTCCGGGCGGGGCGCGTTCGATCGCCCTGGACCACGAGCCGTCGGGCCCGGTCCGGCTGCCGGTGCGGCCGATCGTGGTGGCCGGGGACGACCTGACCGTCCTGTGCGACGCGCGGCTGGCCCTGCCCCTGGTGCGGTACGCCCTGGAGTGGCTGGACGCGGACCCGGAGGGGATCGGCGACCCGGCCGACCCCCGCACCGCCCTGCACCGCACGCTGGTCGCCGCGCACGGCGACCGGCCCGGCGGCGGGCGCACCGCGGCCGGGTACGGCGGGCACCGCCACACCACGTTCGTGCCCACGGTGGGGGTGGGCGTCGCGGTGCAGCCGGTGGGCGCGCCCCTGTCCCTGGGGCACGACCTGTGCGAGGCGATGTGCGCCACCGCGAAGCGGCACCGGGTGGCGGCGATGGAGGACGGCGCCCCCGACGAGCACGTGGTGGCGTGGACGACCCGGGTGGACGGGGTGGACCGGGTGCTCGCCCGGTGGGAGGCGGCCCGGCGGGGCCCGGTGCGGCGCACCGGCCTGCCGCTGACCGGTACCGGGTTCACCGGTTTCCTGGACCGGTACCTGGACCCGGACGCCCCGGGGAGCCTGACCGCGGAGGGCGACTCCCGGCGGCGGGGCTGGCTGATCTCGTCGCTGGTGCCCCTGCTGGAGTCGGGCACCGACCCGGCCCCGGAGATCGCCCGGCGCGCCCGGGTGACCGGCGGGCCGGTGGACCTGCCCCGGGACTGGGAGCCCGCGGGCCTGCTCGACGCCGTGGAGATGATGGACCTGTACCTGGACCCGGGGCTGTCCCGGGCCCTGGACCCCCGCCTGTCGGCGGCCCGCGGCGGACCCGGGGGCGGTCCCCGGTGAGCGCCCCCGGGCGCGTCGTCGTGCGGCTGGCCTCGCCCGCGCTGTTCGTGGGGGCCAGCGCCGACGGCACCGGCGCCGACACCGACGTGGTCACCGACGACCACGGGCTGCCCTACCTGCCCCGCCACCGGCTGGCCGCGCGGCTGCGCGCGGGCGCCCGGCGCGCCCTGGCGGTGTCCCCGGGCCTGGAGGACGCGGTGGGCGAGGTGTTCGGCCGGGAGCGCTCACACGGCCGCGACCGCATGCTGCGGTTGGGGCACGCCGTCGCGGGGGACGCGGTGCGCACCGCGGTCGCCCGCGCGCTGGCGGGCCGGTCGGAGTCGGCGCGCGCGGTGCTGCGCCGCGCGGTGACCGACGCCCACACCGTGCTGGAGACCGGGATCGAGGTCGGCCCGCACGGTGCCGCCGAGCCGGGGCGGCTGCGCACCCACCGGGTGCTGCTGCCCGGCCTGGTCCTGACCTCGGAGCTGACCTGGGCCCGGGAGCCGGGGCCGGACCACTGGCGGCTGCTGGCCCGCGCCTGCCTGGCCACCACCGGGATCGGCCTCAAGGGCACCCGGGGGCGGGGCCGGGTCGACGTGCGCCTGGCCGGGGATCCGGACGAGGACCCGGACGCCCTCACCCTGCGGCTGGCCGCCCCGCCCGTGCGGGAGCCGCGGTGAGCGGGGTGAGCGGCTACCTGCCGCTGCGTTACGTCCTGGCGGACACCCTGGTGGTGCGCACCTCCTTCGACCCGCTGCGGATCGACTCCGAGCACGTCATCGGCGGGCGCGCCCAGCGCGGGATGCTCGCCGCGGCGCTGCGCAGGGCCGGGCTCGGGGAGGAGGAGCGGGCATGGGTCGCCGACGGCGGCGCCGTCCGGTTCGCCGCCGCCCACCCGCGGCTGGAGCCGGGGGCCGACCCGGACCTGCCGGGCCCGGGCCCGGCCCGGGCCGCCTACCCGCCGCCCGCCTACCTGTACACCCTGGGCAAGAACAGCGACACCATGGCGGACGTGTTCGCCGACGCCGACCCGGCCGTGCCCTACCGGGCGGTGCGCGACCCCATCACCCTGGACCGGTCGCTGCGGGCGCGGGTGCGCACCACCACCGAGCGCTACCTGGGGCGGGCGCGCACCGGCGACCCCGACCGGGGGGTGCCGTTCTTCACCACGGCCCTGGACTCGGGCCAGGTCTTCGAGGCGCGCTGGCAGCTGCTGGCAGACGACCCCGCCGGCCTGGAGGCGCTCGCCGAGCGCGTCATCGGGGTGCTGGACGCCGCGCGGGGCTCGCTCACCCTGGGGTCTGGCGGCACCCGCGCCCACGGCGGGGTGCGCGTGTCCCCGGTCGACCCGGACGCCCCGCTCTCCCCGGACCGGACCGCGCCGGCGGGGCGGCGCTCCTGGGCGGCGGGGGAGCCGGTCGACCTGCTGCTGCTGTCCCCGGCGCTGGTGGTGGGCGACCACGGCCAGTACGCCCCCGGCGCCCTGGTCGCGGAGGTCCGGGCGCTTCTGGCCCGGCACCTGCCGGGGGCCGGTGTGCGGGTGGTCGCCTCCCACGTGGAGTCGACCGTGGTCGGCGCCTACCACCGCGGCTACCGCGGGCCGATGGCCCAGAGGCGTGCGGCCGCCCCCGGCGCGGTGGTGCGGCTGGTGCTGGACCGCGCCCTGCCCGCCGCCCTGGTCCGGGCGATCGAGGCCGACCCGCTGGGCGACCGCGTGATCGACGGCCACGGCCAGTTCGTACTGCTGGACCCGCCCCCGCGGGGCCCGCTGCCGCCCGCTCCCGAGGCCGTGCCCCTGGCGGGGCGCCCCGCCGGGACCGTCGCCCTGCCCGACGGCGGCGCCGTCGCCGCCCACGGCCCCCTGGAGTGGGACGACCCGGGGCTGGCCGCCCTGTACGACGACCTGCTGTGGAACGCCGCGGCCGAACCGGTCCGCGACCACGCCCGGATGCTGGCCCGCCGGTCCGCCCGCCGGCTGGAACCGCTCACCCCCAGCCTGGTCGGGCGGCTGCGGGAGGCGGTCACCCACCCGCACCACGGCGCGGACGCCGCCCTGGACGCGCTGGCCGGGGTCCTGGCCGGGGAGCGTTCCGCGGGCGGGTCCCCCAAGACCCTGCACGACCGGGCCGTCCGGGCGCTGGCCCGGGCCCGGGTGGTGCCGCCCGGCAGCCCGCCGATCCCGGTGCGGGTGTGGCTGTCCGGGGTCGGCGGGGGAGGGGCCGCGGCCGATTGGTGGGAGGCCAACCGCCCCCGGCCCGCGCACAGCCCCGCCTACGCGGCCGCCATCGCCGCGGTGGACCTGTCCCTGGCCGACGGGCTGCCGCCGCGCGACGACCCCGCCGGGCTCTCTCCGCGCGCCCGCGCCTGGGAGCGCCGGAACGCCGCCCGGCTGTGCCTGGCGCTGGTGTCCTCCTGGCTGGCCGAGACCGCCCGGGTGCTGCGCACCCGCGACCCGGCCCACACCCAGGGGGGCCGCCGGTGAACACACCCGGACCCGGGGTGCTGTGGGAGGTCGCCGGACGCTGGTGCCTGCTCTCCGACACCCACATCGGCGCCGCCCAGGCGGTGCCCCGGCACGCCGCCCAGAGCGACGTGGACCTGTACCTGGACCGGGACCCGCGCACCGGCGCGCCCCGGCTGCGCGCCACCACCCTGGCCGGGCTGCTGCGCCACTCCCTGGCCGCCCGCACGGGCGGTCCGGGCCGGGCCGGCGAGCTGTTCGGGACCGCCGAGGACGACGGGACCGCTCCCCGGGCCAGCGCGCTGGAGGTCGACGACGCGTTCGCGCGCCTGCCGGAGGGGACGGGGGTGGCGGTGCGCACCGGGACCCGGGTGGACCCCGCCTCCGGGACGGTCCTGCCCGGCCTGCTGTGGCAGTGGGAGGTGCTCCCGGCGGGCACGGTGTTCGTCGTCCACCTGCGGCTGCGGGTTCCCGCGCCCGCGGACGAGGCCCGGCTGCTGACACTGCTGGCACTGGCCGCGGAGGGGGTCGGCGGCGCCGGCGCCCGGCTGGGCGGGCGCACCGGCCGCGGGCACGGGGCGGTGCGGGCCACCCACTGGGCGGCCCGCCGCCTGGACCTCGGGGACGAACACGACTGGTTCGCCCACCACGGCGTCTCCTGGCGGGAGCGGTGGCAGGCCGGCGAGGACGCCCTGGCCGACGCCCCCGCCGACCTGGCCGACACCCTGGGCCGGGAGCTGCGCGCCGCGGGCCGGACCGGGACGGCCGCCCACGTGGCGGCGCGGGTCGCCGCCCCCGACCGGCGCCGCCGGGCCGAGCTGCGGCTGACCCTGGCGGTGGGCGAGCGCGAGGACCCGCTGGCGCCGCCGCCGGACGCTCTGCGTCCGGGGCTGCTGTCGGTCGGGGACGTCCCCGCCGGAGACCGGCTCGGCGAGACGGACCGGGCCCACCGGTGGCGCCCGGTGGTCGAGGACCCCGACAAGGGCGAGGTGCGCATGGCCCCGGTGCTCGGCGACACTGCCTTGTTCGCGCTGGTCAAGCGGATCGCGGCGCGGACGGTGCGCGACGCCGCCCAGGCCTTGGGCGGAGCCGGTCCGCAGGACTGGTTCGGCCACTGGTGGGGCGCCGACACCCCGGGGCGGGACGCCGCCCCCCGCCCCTCCCGGGTGCGGCTGCGGGAGGTCCCGGTGATCACCGGCGGGGCGCCGGTGACGGCCACCCGGATGGCCGTGGACCCCCTGTTCGGGGACTCCGTGGACGGCCGCCTGTTCACCCACGACCTCCAGTGCGGGGGGACCGCCGAGGCGGTGTTCGACGTCGAGGACCCCGACGACGCGGTTCTGGGCCTGTGCGCGCTCGTCGTCCGCGACTTGGCCACGGTGCCCTTCGACACGCTGGGGGCGGGCTCGGGCGTGGGCCACGGCCGGGTGAGCGCGGTCGGCGCGGAGCTGGTGTCCTACGGTGAAGGGCCGCGGCGGCGCGTCGACCTGGTCGCGGCGGTGTTCGCCCCCGACGGCCCGGACGCGGAGGCCGTCCGGGAGTGGGTGGCCGCCCTGCGCCTCCTGGTCTCCGGTGACACCGGGCCCGAAGCGCCACGACGGGAAGGAGGACGGCCGTGACCGACGCCCCTGCGGGAGTGACCGTGCGCCGGCTGGGCACCGCGGAGATCGACGCGGTCTTCGACGACGTCTTCGTGCGGGGCGTCCGCTGCGGCCTGCTCGACACCGGTCCGCCCGGTCCCCCCGGCGACCCGGACGCGCCGCAGTGGCTGCTGGCCGAGCTGGGCGACGGCCGGATCACCGGGGTCTGCCCGCGGGACCGCTGGCACCGGTCGGACGGCCCCGGCACCGCCGACCTGTCGGCGGCGGCGCCGGCCGCGCCCGCCGACCGGGTCCGCGTTCTGGAGGTGCTGGTGTTCGCCGCCCACGCCCAGATCCGGATCGGGGAGGGCGGCCGGTCCGGGTGGATCTGCGCCGACGCGCCCGGAGAGGTCCCCCCGTGGCTGCGCCCGCGCGACCGCTCCTTCCTGCTCCAGGGCTGGACCGGGCCCGAACACGGCCGCTCCCCGGGCGAGGGGGTGCCGCTGACCGTGACCGCCGAGCCCTCCGGAGCGCGCGCGGTCCTGCCGGTCGTGTGGAGCGACTTCTCCGCGCGGGTGCGCCGTGTGCGCGGGGGGCGGGCCGTCGCCGAGGGGACCGGCAGCTGGCTGACCGTGCGCGAGTACTGGGCGCAGGACCCCGGGACCGGCACCGTGGGGGTGGCCTTCCACCGGTTGACCGGCCTGTCCACCGGGCCCAAGCCGACCGGCCCGGTGTTCGACCCGGGCACCGGCGACGAGCCTGTCGGGGAGGCGCCGTGGTGAACCCCCGCGACGTGGCCTCCCGCCTGGGCGGAGCCGAGCGTCCCCGCCCCGCCGAGCGGCCCCGACCCGCCGGGCGGGACGCCCCGGCGCGCGCCACCGCGCCCTACGGAGCGGTCCGCATGGCCGCCGAGCCCGTGCCCGCCGCCGACCTGCACGGCGGCTACGACACCGGGGACCTGCTGCGCAGCCACGACCGCACGGTGCGCGGCACCCACTCGGGGTGGATCGACCTGTCCCTGACGACCCTCACGCCCACCTTCGTGGGCCGCACCCCGGACCGGGGCGGGGTGAGCCGCTCCCTGCGGCTGCCGCACGGCGAGACCCCGCTGCCCGTGCTGCCGGGCTCGGGGCTGCGCGGCCTGGTCCGCAACACCCTGCGCATGCTCACCAGCGGGGAGACCGGGCCGGTCAACACGCCGATGCTGTTCTTCCGGGCGCCGGTGCGCATCGACCCGGCCTCGGCCGACAGCACGCTGTCGCCCCGCACCCGCTCGGTGATGGCGCTGCGCCACTCCCAGTACCGCAGGCGGCGGGCGGGCCTGCGCACCCGGCAGGGCTTCCTGTTCCACGAGCGCTCCCGCGACCGCTGGTACATCGTGGAGGTCCCGGCGGCCAGGCCCGGCGGGGAGCGCGGCCAGGCGCTGAAGGTGCCGTTCACGGTGCTGCGGGAGAGCCTCAAGCGGTGGGACTTCGGGGTGGACGACCTGCCGGACAACCCCCGGGGCGCCCCGTACGTGCCCACCGCCCACGAGCAGCACGGCCGGCTCCAGTACCGCTGGGTGTACGCCGTCCACCTGCCCGGCGAGCGGCGCGTCTCCGCGGTCGCCCCGACGGAGCAGGAGGCCC
Organism: Nocardiopsis sp. MT53; assembly: GCF_019598965.1. NCBI lineage: Bacteria > Bacillati > Actinomycetota > Actinomycetes > Streptosporangiales > Nocardiopsidaceae > Nocardiopsis > Nocardiopsis sp. MT53. Next base: position 4,425,111 of record NZ_CP080599.1, read on the forward strand.
GCGCCCACCTGGCGGAGCACCGGATCGACGTCCGCGACCTGGGCCGGGGCGGGGTGGTCCCGGCCCTGGTGGTGCTCACCGGCGCGGCCGGGGGCGAGCGCCGCAACGCCTACCTGTTCCCCCGGCCCCCGGACCTGCGCACCGGCCGGCTGCGCGTCCCCGACGCCCTGGTGGAGATGTTCGAGTCGGCCGAGCAGATCACCGGGTACCAGCGGGCCGCGTTCCCCGACGGGCTCGGTACGGAGGAGGGCGACCCCGAGCGCGAGCGGGTCGGCGGCTCCGGCGGCGGCGGGCTGCCCCGCCGCGGTATGGAGCCGGTCTGGTTCGATGTGGACCCGCGGGGGTCGGTGGTGTCCTTCGGCCGTTCGGGCGGCTACCGGATCGCGGTCAGCGACGACGACCCGATCCGCCGGGCGGTGCCGGAGGCGCTGCTCAGCCCCCAGCACGGGGACGCCGACCGGGCCGACCGCGCGGGGCGGCCGGTGGACGTGGGCCGGGCCCTGTTCGGGGACGTGGACACGTTCGCGGGCGAGGCGTCCGCCTCCAAGGGGCGGGTGTTCTTCGGCAACGCCGTGTGCACCGACCCCGACCCGGACTACCCAGACGGGGCGGCCCTGCGGGTGCGGCTGCTCTCCCCCCAGCGCGGCTGCTTCGCCAACTACCTGCTCCAGGGGCCGGACGCGGCCGGGGGCAGGGCCGACGTCATCACGTGGGCGCACGAGGGGCAGGTGCGGCTCAACGGCTACAAGGCCTACCTGCACCGGCACCGCGAGGGCCTGGGCTCGCCGGTGCGCTACGACGAGGCCGCCCGCGAGGACCCGGGCCTGGAGGTGCTGCCGCCCGGGGGCGGCCACGGCCCGCCGCGGGACACCCAGCGCGACGTCGTCCCCCTCCGCGACGGCCTGGTGTTCCGGTCGCGGATCACCTTCACCAACCTCACCGACGGGGAGCTGGGCGCCCTGCTGCGGGCCCTGCTGCTGGACAACCCGGTGGACGGCGGCGACCCGGCCGATCCGGAGTACGCGCACAAGATCGGCATGGGCAAGTCGCTGGGGATGGGCAGCGTCCACCTGCGGCCGCGGCTGTACCTGGTGGACCGGCGGGCCCGGGCGCTGTCCCCGGACCCGGACGCCGGGGTGGAGCGCGCCGGCGCCGCCCGGGTGCGGGCGTTCCTGGACGCCTTCGACGGCGCGCTGGCGGCACGCCGGATCTCCGGGAGCGGCGACCCGTCCCGGTGGCGGGAGGTGGACCAGGCCGTGGACGTGCTGCTGGCCGCGCGCTGGCGGCACCGGCTGCCCTGGGAGGACACGGCGGTGATGCCGCTGCGCGCGTTCGCCGAGTACCCGGTCCTGCCCCCGTTGGTCGACCGTTACGCGGCGGCCGGCCTGCTCACCCCGTGATGACCTCGGTCAGCGCGTCGATGAGGTCGGCGCGCCGGTCGGGGTCGTCCTGGGCGTCCGCCCAGCGGGCGGGCACGCCCCGCCCCTCCTCCAGGATCGCGCACAGCAGGGTGTCCAGGGTGCCCTGGGGGTCGGCCTCCAGGGCGGCCCGCCGCTCCTGCGCGCGGGCGGACAGCTCCAGGGCGGTCCGCTCCAGCCACATCTTCTCCTCCTCGCTGAGCACCTCGCGGCGCTCGGGGTCGGCCCCGGCCGGGACGGCCGGGGCGTCCGGCACGGGTGCGTAGGGGGCGCTGCGGGCCCGGCCCCGGGCCTGCTGCACCAGGGCGAAGTGGGTGGGCATGTCAACCGCCATGCGCCCCAGGACCCCGGTGAGCCTGCGGGCCACGTCCTCGCCGCTCAGGGCCGGCAGGAGGCGGCGCAGCAGGAGGCGGCGCCGCTGGTCGGGGGTGCGCCCGGGGTCGGCGTCGCGGCCGGCGGCCAGTTCGGCGAGCTTGCGCAGGAGGTAGTCGCCGGTGGCGGTGGAGACCATCGGGGCCTCCTTGGGGCCGCCCAGCCCGCGGCCGTGCAGGTCGGCGACGGGCACGGCGCTGCCGTCCTCGGTGAAGGAGACGGTCTCGCCGGGGGAGATGTCCTCGGGCAGGTCGGCGGCGGGGTTGCCCCAGCCCGCGGTGAGCACGAGCATGGCCAGCGCCTCCTGGTCGACCACGTCGGCGGCCACGCGGGCCACGTCGCGGCGCTGGGCCCAGCGCCGGGGCCGCTCGGAGAACGCGCAGCGCACCCGCCCGTCGGCGGCGGGCTGGGGGTAGACGTGGCGCAGGTTCTTGTACGACCGGTCCCGGCGCACGTCGTCCAGGGCGTCGCGCAGCCGGTGCGCGGCGGTCCGGTCGACCGCCCCTCCGACGGGCGCCGCGCGCCGCATGCGCACGGCGATGACGCCGTCGGGGTCGCCGCCGTGGTCCGGGCACGGGCAGTGCTCGGCGCACAGGTCGACGTAGTCGCAGAACTGTTCGGCGTGGCCCGAGCAGCCCTGCGCGGTTCCGTCCGCGGAGCAGGGCCCGCACCCCAGGACGCGCGTGAAGACGCGCAGGAAGGCGGCGGAGCCGAACAGCTCCCAGGCGGAGCAGTGGTGCGTGCTCACGAACTCTTCTCCCCGGGTGTTCCGGGGCCGGGTCGCTTCCCCAGCCCTCCGGAGAAGCGTGTGCGAGTACGTGAGACCTCAGGTGGCACTCCCGAGTCAACGGGAGACCAACTAACAAACTAGGACTGAGGCGACCAACTGTCAATTATCGGCCCTGGTCCCTAAGGCATATAAAACAATAGAGAAGCCCATTAAACGGACACCAGAAACACAGGTCACTGGAGTCCCAGAGGCGGTCGGCGGTATGTCACTCCCGGCCCCCATCGTCCCTGTCCGAGAGACTGCGGTGAGCCCTCCGGAAGGGGCGGGCGCGGCCGCGGGGGACGCGCTGTGAGAGAGGAACGGAGGTCGCCGGATGCCGGTGCTCAACCTGACGCCGCATGTGGTGACAGTCGTGGACGACGAGGCGAAGGTCATCGGCACCTGGCCGGGCACGGACGACCCCGCCAGGGTCGAGGCCGAGCGGGTGCCCGTGGGCCACCTGGACGACTCCACCTGCCCGGGCCCGGTGCCGCTGATCGCCGAACGGCGCACCAGGGCCAATCTGCCCGAGCCGAAACCGGGCGTGTGGCTCATCGTCTCGTCCGTGGTCGGCTTCGCCCACCCCGAGCGCGACGACCTGTTGATCCCCTCCGACCTGGTCAGGGACAATAAGGGCGTGGTCACCGCCTGTCGTTCGTTCGTGGTCAGCGGACGGCGGCCGCGGAAACCGACCGTTTCGGCCACAAGAAAAGGGGTCGGCCGAATCGACGCAACGACAAAACGGACGTAACGGGTTCGAGTATCGCCTTCACCTACGGGATAGCGTTGACCCCCACGAAACGAACAACGCCCCCGTGTGGAGAAGGACGCCGTGGACACTCCCCGCGTCGCCGTCGTGCTGGTCGGCCGGAACCCCACCCCGGCACTGCTGTCCTCGCTCACCCTGCCGGCCGACCGGATCGTCCTGCTGAGCAGCGACGGCACCCGCGCCCTGGCCGAACGCACGGCCGCCGCCCTGGCCCGGCTCGCCCCCGACCGCACCGTGCGGGTGGAGGGGGTGGGCCCCGACCCGCACGACCCGGCCGGGGTCGCCGCCGCCCTGGAGCGGATCCACCGCGAACACGGCACCGCCCCCCGCCACCTCGACTACACCGGCGGCACCAAGGTCATGAGCGTGGCCGCCGCCCTGTACCGGGACGGCGGCGCGGCCGACCCGGAGGCCGCGGCGCCCCGCTGCCACTACCTCGACCCCGCCTCCGACCTGCTGCGCCCCGTCGACCCCGGCGACCCGCCGCTGCCGGTCTCCGACGACGGCATCGACCTGGGCGTCCTCGCCGGCGTCCACGGCGCGCGCTGGCTCTCCGACCGCGACCCCGCGACCGTGGGCACCGCCCTGCGCGGCGGCGCCCGCGCCCTGCGCGAGGCCTTCCCCGGCCTGCACCCCACGGAGGTGCGCGGGGTCGTCGGCGAGGCCGACGTGCTGCGCCACCTGCGGCGCATCACCAGGGGCAGGGAGGGGGTGGAGGTGCTGGGGCCGCGCCGGGTCGCCGACCCGCGCCATCCCGCCGACTCCATCGCCGACTTCGACGCCCTGGTCCGTTTCCGGCACCGGGTGCTGTGCGTGGAGGTCAAGAGCGGGGCGGAGGAAGTGGTCGCCCGCGCGGGGTGGACCGTCGCCAAGGCCCGGCGCGTGTTCGGCAACGTGGCCAAGGTGCTGTTCGTGCACACCGGGCCCGCCGTGCCCGGGCTGCGCGACCGCATCGCCGGGCACGGCCCCGCGCTGAGCTCCTCCCAGGTGCAGGTGTGGAGCCTGGACGACCTGCGCGCCCGCCTGACCGACGCGGAGACGCTGCGCAGGGTGTTCTTCCCCGGACAGGCGGCCGCGGCCCCGGCCGCCGCGGCACCGGCAGTCCCGGTGCGGGGCACGGAGCCCCCGGCACGGCCGGCGGTGCCCCCGGCGCCGCCCGCACCGGTGTGCGCGGTGACCGCCGCCTCCGCGGCCCCCATCCTGGTCACCGCGCTGGGCAGCAGCCGTCTGGGCCTGCTGTCGGCCGTGCACGTCCACCGGCCCGAACGGGCGCTGCTGCTCTCCTCCCGCCAGGGGGTGCGCGCGGGCGTGCGCGAGGCGGCGGCGCGCGCCCTGTACGCCGCCGAGCACCCCGGAGAGCCCGTCCCGGACGCGGACGGGCTGCGCGCCTCGGGCCACCGCGACCGCATCCGGTTCGCCGCCGACCCCGTGGACGGCTCCAGCGCCGGGGCCGTCGCCGACGCCGCGCACGCCTGGATCGCGGGGATGCGCGCCGAGGACCCCGGCCGGCCTGTGGTCGTGGACGTCACCACCGGCACCAAGGCGATGAGCCTGGGCCTGGCCCTGGCCGCCCGCCGCTCGGGGGCGTGCGTCGCCTGCCAGGTGGTGCGCGACCGCAAGGTCGTGTGCCTGACCCACGGCGGGGCCGCCGTACAGGGCCGGGCGGTGGTGGACTGGTCCCTGGTCCTGGACGGGTACGCCCCGCTGGCCGGGCCCCTGGCCGACGCGGTGTGCCCGCGGGGCGCCGCGCAGGTGGACGTCCCCCTGGTGGCGGCCGCCGCCGAGCACCTGGTCCGCGCGGCGAGCGGCCCGGTGGGGCTGTGGGTCGACCGCTCCCTGGCGGACCCGGAGACCGCCGACACGGCCCGGGAGCGCCCGGCACTGGTGCTCACCTTCGACGACCGGGCCCTGGGCCTGGCCGCCCCGGCCTGGAGCCGCCCCGTCCGGTCGGGCGCGGTCCGCAGGGTGAGCCGGGGCGCCTGGGCGCAGAGCGTCTCCGCGGCCACCGGCCACCTCAACCTGCGCTGCGACGTGGCCGGCAAGGTGATGGCGCTGACCCGGCCGGGCGGAGACGTGGGCCGGGCCGCCGAGCTGGTCGCCTGGATCACCCAGGAGGAGCCCGAGGAGGCCGGGGAGCACGGCGGGGGCGGCTGGGGTTTCGGAGATCCGCAGCGGCCGGTGCTGGTGGTCGCCGACCCCGCGGCGCCGCCCCGGCTGTGGGACACCGACGCCAGCACCATGTGAGGGGCGGCCGCCCGGGGCCGGACGTGGAGGAGACCCCGCCGTACGGCCGCTCCGCGCGACGGGGTCCCCCGGTCAGGGGCTCTCAGGGAAGGGGGCGGCGCGGGGAGGGCACCGCCGGGCGCCGGACGGGACCCGGCCCCGGGAGGGCCGGGCGCGTTTCGGAGGGCTCCCACAGGACCCCGGCGAAGAACACCGGCAGCCAGGTCCACAGCACCAGTGCCGCGAGCCAGGCCGCGGCGGTGGCGGCCGCGGGCGCGGAGACCGCGACGACCCCGCAGACCACCGGGACCAGGGCGCACGACCACGAGTACAGGACGGCACCACCCCGGCCGGTGGACCGCAGCCACCCCGAGCCGCCCAGCACCCCGCGGGTCAGGGCGATCGGCGCCGCCCACCCCAGGGCGACGCGCGCCGGCTCCTTCAGCGCCGGGAACGCCGCCTCGGTCGCCCCCGGCGACGGCGCCGCCATCGGGTCCACCGTCCACACCCCGCTCAGCAGCACGCACGCCCCGTACACCGCGACCGAGACCGAGGTGGAGCGCTGCGACGCCCGGCCGCGCAGCGCCCGGGCCAGCCCCACCGCGCCGCCGACGGCCAGGGCCCCGCAGACCAGCACGGCCAGTGCCTGCGTCCAGCTCCCGCCCGAGGAGACGAACGGGTTCGCGGGCGGTGCCGCGGCGCCCGGGCCGCCCCAGGACACCTGGGCCAGCGAGAAGAGCAGCTGCGCGGGCCCCGCGGCCATACCGCAGAGCAGCAGGGAACGGATGGTGTCCGGCTCCGGCCGGTCGTCGGCGCGCTCCGGCCGGACCGGGGTCCGTTGCGGATTCCGCGTGTTCGCGCCCATGACGGTGTCGCCCCCATCGGGAGAACGGTGTGGGAGTCGCCGGGGAGAGCCCCCGGCCTCGTCGACTGTGACCCCAGTCTCACACCCGCCACCGACAATCCGGGGACCGTCCACCGGGGATCCGAGCGGCGGAACACAGAAAATCCTGTGTACGGGGGCGCTAATGTCCCAGAAGGACACGCGTCCTCGCCGACCACACCCCTGCACACCCCCGGAGCGTCGATGACCACGCCCTCCACCGGCTTCCTCCCCCTCCTGGACGGAGACCCCGACCGCCTGGGCCCCTACCGCCTGGTGGGACGGCTCGGAGCGGGCGGCATGGGCACCGTCTACGCGGCCCTGACCCCCGACGGCACGCGGATCGCGGTCAAGACCCTGCACCGCCACTACACCGCCGACCCCGAGTTCCGCGACCGGTTCGCCCGGGAGGTGGACCTGCTCACCCGGGTCCGCTCCGCCTGCGCCGTCCGCGTCCTGGCCGCCGACACCACCGGGGCCCGGCCCTGGCTGGCCACCGAGTACGCGCCCGGCCCCACGCTGCGCGCGCACGTGGCCGCCCGCGGGCCGCTCGGCGGCGACACCCTGCTGGCGCTGGCAGCCGGGACCGCGGAGGCGCTGCACTCCATCCACTCCGCCGGGATCGTGCACCGCGACCTCAAGCCCGACAACGTGGTGCTGTCCCCCGAGGGGCCGCGCGTGCTGGACTTCGGCATCGCCCGCGCCCTGGACGAGACGGCGCTCACCCGCACCGGCGGCGTGGTGGGCACCCCCGGCTGGCTGGCCCCCGAGCAGTACGACGGGGCGGTGCCCGCGCCCGCCGCAGACATGTTCTCCTGGGGCGCGCTGATCGCCTACGCCGCCACCGGCCGCGAGCCCTTCGGCACCGGGCCCCTCGACACCCTGGTGCACCGCACCCGGCAGGAGGAGCCCGACCTGGCGGGGGTGCCGCCGCAGCTGCTGCCGCTGGTCCGCGGCGCCCTCGACCGCAGCCCGGGGGGCCGCCCCACCGCGGCCCAGGTGATGACCGCCCTGCTGCGCGGTCCGGGAGCGGGCGGTACGGGCGGGTTCGGCGGTACGGGCGGACCCGGCGGCCCCGGTCCGGGCGGGCCGGGGGACGGGGCCGGGGTGTTCGCTCCGGGGCCGGCCGGCCCCGGGCACGAGCAGGAGACCCTGGCGCGGCTGCTGGCCACCGGCTGGCGGATCGACACGCCCGTCGACCACACCCCGTGGGTCCCGCCCCGGCGCGGACGGCGCGTCTGGCCGCTGGCGGCCGCGGCCGCGGCGGTGCTGGTGCTCGTCGCCGGGCTGCTCACCGCGATCGTCCCCCCGCTGCGCCAGGCCACCTGGGGCGCCCTGGCCGCCGCGACCCCGCCGCGGACCGGGACGGGGGAGGGGACCGGGGAGGGGGCCGCCGCGGAACCGGTCCCGTGCGAGCCGGACGGAGAACGGCTGGCGGCCCAGGAGGCCGTGGCCACCTGGCGGCCGTTCTCCCCCGACACCATCACGGACGAGGAGTACGAGATGATGCTGGAGGCGGCCGACTCCCCGGACTCCCTCACCGCCACCGACTCCTCCGTCGAGGTGTGGCCGTTCGTCGCGCCCCTGGACCACGACACCGCCGACTTCGGCCTGGGCAACGGCGCCATCGACGGGTTCCCGGTGGCCACCGTGTGCTGGGTGTCGGCCGAGGCCGCCGCCGACGGGGTCGAGATCACCGCGAGGTTCACCTACCACCCGCACGTGGGCTCCTACACCGTCCACGCGGAGGACTTCATGGCCGTGGCGTCGCTGGATCCGGCCACCGACCCCGAGGGCCGCGACAAGGTCATCGTGCACGGCGGGGTCAACGAGGACTGGAGCGGTCCGGTCACCCCGGTCGCCACCCTGAGCCCCGACGAGCCCGTCCAGGAGGCCACCGTGCTCCTGCCCGGCGCCCCCGAGCGGGGCGGCATCGCCTACCGGCCCTCGGCGCTGTTCGGGGCGATGGTGCACGACGTCAGCGGCCACTGCTACGACGTCGAGGGCACCACCGGCTGGCGCGACGACGTCCACCAGGGCAACGAGGGCTTCGCGCTGTCCGACTACCGGCCCGAGCAGAGCATGCTCACCGACTGCCCCACCTGACCCGGCCCCCGCGGCGCCCCGCCGTCCGGGCGCCCCGGTCCTTCACCGGCCCGGGCATCCGGACGCGCCCGGCACCCGGGTACCTTCGTCGTCCGTAGCCGTCCCCCCGAGACCCCCGAGAATCCATGACACGACTCTTCACCCACGGGCCGGTCCCGCCGGACCTGGGCCCGCTCACCCCCGAGGACCCGCGGCGGCTCGGCCCCTACCGGGTCGCGGGCCTGCTGGGCGCGGGCGGCATGGGCGCCGTCTACGCCGCCGCCGACGAGGTCGGCCGCTGCGTCGCGGTCAAGGTGATCCACGCCCACTTCGCCACCGACCCCGTCTTCCGGGCCCGGTTCGCCCGCGAGGCCGACCTGATGCGCCGGGTCGGCGGGCTGTGCACGGTGGCGGTGCGCGACGCCGACACCGGCGCCGAGAGCCCGTGGATCGCCACCGACTACGTGCCCGGGCCCACGCTGGCCGCCCGGATCCGCGACCGCGGCCCCCTGGACGAGGGCGATCTGGCCGCCTTCGCCGCGGGGACGGCGGAGGCGCTGCACGCGATCCACGGGGCCCGGGTCGTGCACCGCGACCTCAAGCCCGGCAACGTGGTGCTGTCCCCCGACGGGCCGAGGGTGCTGGACTTCGGGATCGCCCGGGCGGTGGACGGCACCGCGGTCACCCGGACCGGGATGCTCATGGGCACCCCCGGGTGGACGGCGCCGGAGCTGCTGGAGGGGGCCGACCCGAGCCCCGCCTCGGACGTGTTCGCCTGGGGCGGCATGGTCGCCTACGCGGCCACCGGCCGCCCGCCGTTCGGCCGCGGCGACACCGCGGCCGTGCTGGAGCGCACCCGGAAGGAGCCGCCCGACCTGGCCGGGTTGCCCGGCTGGCTGCACGGGGTGGTGTCGGCCGCCCTGGCCAAGGACCCCGCCGCCCGGCCGAGCGCGCTGGCGGCGCTGCACGCGGTGGGCCGGGGCCGGTACGGGACCGACCCGACCCTGGTGGCGGCCGAGCCCACCGCCCTGGTCACCCGGCTGGTCGAGGGGGAGTGGTCGCCCGGGCGCGAACGGGCGACCGGACCCGGGCGCGGGCCCGGCCGCGGGCGTACCGGCCGCCGTTCGTGGTCGCCCTGGCCCACGCTCGCGGTCGCGGCCGCGGTGCTGCTGGCGGTCCCCGTGGCGGGGACGGCGGGGTACCGGCTGGGCGGCGCGCCCCCGGCGGCGGACGCCGCGCGGGCCGACCCGTCCGCCGCGGGTGCCGGGGAGGCGGGAGCCGCCCCGGACCCCTCCGGCGCCGCGGGCGGACAGGATCCCGACGCGGCCACCGCGCCGGTGCCCGACCCCGAGCCGTTCACCCAGGTCACCGCCGAGGACACGGCGGGGCTGGCGGCGGCGGTCGTCGGCGACTCCGCGTTCGTCTCCGAGGCCCTGGTGGTGACCCTGCGGGAGGCCGTCGCCGAGGACGGCGGGGTCCGCATCACGGGCCTGCGCACCCCCCGTTTCGCGGAGGGGCCGGTGGGGCCGATGAGCTCCACCCAGGTGGATCTGACCGCCGGGGCCCGGGGGAGCGAGATCGAGGGCGCCCTCTCCGGGCCGGGGGCCGACGACCTGGCCCCGGCCTCCGTCCCGGCCGTCTTCACGGCGTCGTTCCCCGGGGCCCCGGCGCGCGGCACGGTGGTCTTCCACCAGCGCTACACGTTCGCGCCGGGGGACTCCTACGCCGACCTGCGCCTGTGCTACGACACCGGGGCCGCGGACGGGACCGCGTTCACCGCCCCGGCCGAGGGAGAGGAGTGCCCCGCATGAGCCGGGTCCTGACCAGGTTCGCGTACCGGCTGTGGGCCCGTTCCACGGTCCTGCTGGTCGCCTCCGCGCTCGTCCTGGTGCTGGCCGCGGCGGGCGGGTACGCGGTGGCGGCGGTCGGCGCGGTGTTCACCGACCCGTCCGGCCCGCCGGACGCCGCGCCCTCCGGGGAGCCGGAGGAGGCGGTGCCGCCGCGGGTGGAGCCGGCCGACCCGGCCCTGGACGGGCTGAACGCGCTGGTGGTGCACGGAGACGACCGGATCGTCCTGCACGTCGGCGGCACGGGGGTGTTCGGGCTGGTCGTCACCGGTGCCGAGGCGGACGCCGACGGGGTCCGGGTCACCGGCACCGCCCGCTACCACCTCGGCGAGGGCGGCTACGGGCTGCGCCCGCACCAGTTCACCCTGGGCGGGACGGCGGCCGACGGGGAGGCCTCGGAACTGCCCGCGCTCACCGCGGACGCGCCCGCGGCGCCGTTCTCCCTGGTCTTCCCGGGAGCCGGACTGCCCGAGACGCTGGCGGTGTCGGCTCCGGAGGTCGCCACCGGCGGGATCGACGAGGCCATGCTCTGCCTGGCCGCCGACGGCGCCCCCCGGGCCGACGTGTTCGACTGCTGACCCTCACCCCGCCGACGGGGCGGCGGCGGGCGGGGCCGGGAGCGGCGTCCCGGCGCGGTAGCGGCCCGGGGACAGGCCGAACTCGCGCTTGAAGGCGTTGGCGAAGGCGAACTGCGAGGAGTAGCCCACCCGCGCGGCGATGGCGGAGATCGGATCGTCGTTCTCCTGGAGCATCCTCCCCGCCGTGGTCAGCCGCCACCAGGTGACGTACGCCAGCGGGGACAGACCCGCCAGCGCGGTGAACCGCTTGGCGAACGCCGCCCGCGACAGGCCCGCCCGCTCGCCCAGTCCGGCCACCGTCCACGGGTGGGCCGGGTCGCTGTGCACGGCCTGCACCGCCGCGTACACGGCGGGGTCGCGCATGACCCCCAGCCAGCCCCGGGCGGCCGCGCTCCGGTTCTCCTCGATGTAGGTGCGCAGGATGTACACCAGCAGCATCTCCAGCAGGGAGGGCACGATCGCGTCCCCGCCGGGTCGGGGGCGGTCCAGCTCCGCGCCCAGCAGCTCCACCGCCGCGCCCAGCTCCGTACGGGCCCCCACCCGCGCGGGCAGGTGGACCAGCCGGGGCAGTTCCGACAGCATCGGATGCGGCCGCGCCCCGCAGGTGTGGTACGAGCCGCCCAGGGTGACGCACGAGGGCCTCCCGCGCCCGTCCTCCCCGACCGCGGCCGACCCGAACCGCGGCCCGGCCCCCTGCGGTCCGCACACCAGCTCGGTCACGGGGGCGCCCGGGTCCGCGTCCCGGCCGTGGGGGAGGAGGTCGCACAGGTCCCGCACGGGCGAGGCGGACTCCTCCGCCAGCACGTGCCCCTGGCCGTTGGGCAGGAACACGATGTCGCCCACCCCCAGGTGGAGCGGCTCCCCGCCCTCCACGGACAGCACGCAGGAGCCCTGGAGGACCACCTGGAAGCCGACGCCGGAGACCTCCGGGAAGCGCATGCCCCAGGGCGAGTGCCATTCGACGCGGGCCGCGTTGGGGCGCCCGGTCCGTACGGTGCCGATCACGTCGCTGAGCACGTCCATGCCGCCATCGTATCCCCGGAGGATCCGGATGTGGACGATGGAGTATAGGAACAAGCTTTTCAGGCATGGGAAGTCTCGCCCGTGCTTCCTAGTGTTGGGTCCGAACCCCGAACACGAAGGAGTTTGGCCATGACCGCCGCACCCGTCACCGCCCCGACCCGTTCCTCCTGGCCGCCCCGCCTGGCGGCCGTCGCCGCCGTGGCCGTCGCCAACGCCCTGCTGGCCCTGGTCGCGCCCCTGCTGGGCGCGGACCTGGTGGTCGCCCCGCCGGGCCAGGACCCCGCGGCGGTCTCCGCCGGCGCCTTCGCGGTGTTCAGCGCGGGCTTCGGGCTCCTGGGCTGGGGCGTGCTGGCCCTGGGCGAGCGCCTCCTGGGGCGCCGGGGGCTGGTGGCCTGGACGGTGGCGGCGGTCCTGATCACGCTGCTGATGGTGGTGCCGCCGCTGTCCGCGGGGGGCACGGTCGCCACCACCGTCGTGCTGGAGCTGTCCCACCTGGTGGTCGCGGCCGGGGTGATCCCGGTCTTCTGGAAGTCCTCCCCGACCTCCTGAGCGGCCGTCACCCGACGCCCGGCAGGGGCCGGCGACCCCCGGTCGCCGGCCCCGCCCGTGCAGCGACGGTGCTGCACAGAGCCCCGACGCGGACGTCCGGCGGAGCACCCGCTCCCGGCGGGCCGGTGGTCGGCCTCGCGCGTGCCGCGCTCCACGGCGGTGCGGGCCGACCCCGGCGCGGACGTCCGGCGGAGCCCCCCGGCGTGGACGTCCGGTGGTGGTTCAGTCGGGGTCGGGGGACTCGCGGCGGGCCCGGCGCTCGGCCAGGTCGGCGCGGGCGGCCGCCCGGCGCAGGTGGCGGAGCACCGCGAGGGTGCTCAGGGTGAACACCACGGCGCCCAGCAGGAGGGGCAGGCGCAGGTCCAGCCGGGCCAGGAGGCCGCCGAGCAGGGCGCCCACGGGCACCATTCCCAGGCCGAGCATGCGGCGCACGCTCATCACCCGCCCCAACAGGCCCGACGGGACGATCTGCTGGACGATCCCGCCGGACAGCACCCCCGCCACGGCGCTCGCCCCGGCGAGCACCGCCCAGGCGGCGGCCCCGATCCACGGCGACCCGGTGGCGGCCGCGACCACCACGGCGCACACCGCCTGGAGCAGGTAGCCGCCCGTGACGGCGGCGAACCGGCCGACGCGGGCGGCGAGCCCGGCGGCCAACAGGGCCCCGGTCAGCGCCCCCACCGCGCCGACCGCCAGGAACACCCCGAACAGCGGCGCCGGCACCCCGAGGTGGTCGCGGACCACCAGCACGAGCACCGCCGCCTGGGCCCCCGCGGCCAGGTTCACCGCCGTGGAGAACACGACGAGCGCCCGCAGCGCCCGGTCGCCGTACACGAACCGCAGACCCTCGCCGATGTCGGCGCGCAGCGACCCGCGCCCGGCGGCCTCGCGCGCCTGCGCGGCGGGCCGCCGGGCGGCGGAGGGCAGCCCCATCAGGATCAGCGCTCCGAGCAGGTACGCGCCGGAGTTCACCGCCAGGGGCAGTGCCGCCGCCACCGCGAACAGGAACCCGGCCAGCGGAGCGCCCACGAAGTCCTGCGCGGTCTCCTGGGAGGCCGTCAGCCTCCCGTTGGCCCGGTCCACCGCCCCCGGCGCCAGGGCCGGGAGCATCGCGCGCCCCGACAGGTCGTAGACGATCTCGCAGCACATCACCGTGAACATCACGGCGTAGAGCCAGCCGACACCGGCCTGGTCCAGGGCGACGAGCGCGGCCAGGGCGGCCACGGCCCCCGCCCGGAGCAGGTTGGCGGCGACCATCGCCCGGCCGCGGTCGACCCGGTCCACCAGGGCGCCGCCCACCAGCCCGAACAGCAGCCAGGGCAGGTACCGGGCCGCCGTCAGCCCCGCCACGGCGAGGGGGTCGTCGGTCAGGGCCACGGCCAGCAGAGGGAGGGCGGTCAGCATGACCCCGTCGGCCAGGTTGCTCGCCAGGGAGCCGGCCCAGAAGCGGTGGAAGGCGGCACTCAGGCGGGGTGGGGCCTGGTCGGCGGGCACGGGGGCTCCTCGGCGGGTCTGCGGCGGGAGCCGGTGCGGGCGTCGGCCGGGCACCGGCCCCCGGGGGCGTGTGCTCAGCGGAGCATAGCCCGCCGACGGCCCCGGCGCCCCCCGCGGCCGGTTCCGGACACGACGGAGGGGGCCGGCCGCGCCGGCCCCCTCCGGGTACCCCTACAGACGGGCGGCGGCCGCCTCGTCGATCCAGAACACGGTCCTGTCGGTGCCGCGGGCCGCGGCGACCGGCGCCTCGTTCGGGTCGGCGCCGGAGAGGCCCAGGCGCACCGCCTCGGCCTTGGACTCGCCGGAGGCCAGGAGCCAGACCTGCCGCGAGCTGTTGATCGACGGCAGGGTCAGGGTGATCCGGGTCGGCGGCGGCTTGGGCGAGTCGTGCACCGGGGCCGTCGCCGCCTCGTCCTCGCCGATCTGCGGCAGGCCGGGGAACAGCGAGGCGATGTGCGCGTCCGGCCCCACGCCCAGCAGGCACACGTCGAAGGCCGGCACCGGGCCCTGGCCGCGGGCCGCCACCGCCAGCTCCCGGGAGTAGCGGGTCGCCGCGTGCGCCGCGTGGTCGCCGTCCATACCGTCGGCGGCGGGCATCGGGTGGACCTGCGTGGCCGGGATGTCGATCGCGTCGATCAGGGCCGCGCAGGCCTGCGTCTCGTTGCGGTCCGGGTGCCCGGCGGGCAGGAACCGCTCGTCGCCCCACCAGAGGTGCACGTGCGACCAGTCGATTCCGGACTCGGCCGCGTGGTCGCGGACGGCTTCGAGGGCGGCGATGCCGATCCCGCCCCCGGTCAGGACGAGGTGGAACGCGCGCCCGTCGGCCTCCGCGCGCACGATCTCGTCGACCAGCCGCAGCGCGACGTCCTCGGCGAGGGCCTTGGCGTCGGCGTGCCGGACGATCTGCGGTGTGCTCATACTGCGCTCCCCGTGGGCAGCGACCCCAGGTGGCGGGCCGCGGCCTCGTAGATCTCGTCGGCGTCCAGGCGGCGCAGCTCCTCGGCCAGGGCCTGGGCCGCGCCGCGCCGGGCCAGAGCCACCGTCTGGTCCGGCTGGCCGAAGCGCGACAGGGTGGCGGTGCGGCCGTCGGCCCGGGAGATCGCGATGTCCCCCTGGTCGGTGATCAACCGCACCTCGGTCAGCCCGGGCCCGTGCGAGGTCTCGCGCTCCACGGGCACCTCCAGCCGCTCCGAGAGCCACGCCGCCAGCAGTTCGGCGCTCGGGTAGTGCGACTCGGCCGTCACCTTGGCCGAGGTGACCCACCCGCACGGCTGGTCCATGGCGCTGGCCAGCAGCGAGCGCCACGGGGTCAGCCGGGTCCAGGTCAGGTCGGTGTCACCCGGACTGTAGTGGGACACCCGCTCCACGAGGTCCCGCAACGGGTCCGGGGCGCGCAAAGCGTCGGTGATCCTTCGTTGGGCCAGGCGGCCGACCGGGTCCTGCGACGGGTCGGCGGGGCCGGCGCCCGGCCACCACACGACCACGGGGGCGTCCGGCACCAGGAGCGGGGTGACCACCGAGTCGGGGTGCTCGCCCAGCGGACCGTAGAGCCGCAGCAGCAGCGCCTCACCGGGCCCGGCGGTGCCCGGGCGGCGGATCTCGGCGTCGATGGCGGGCTCGGCCTCCGGGTCGCGGCGGATCAGCGCGATCACCCGGGAGGGGTGTTCGAGCCCGGCCTCGGTGGCGGCCCGCACCGCGTCGTAGTGGTCGGCCTCGTCGGTGACGATGATCAGGGTGAGCACCATGTTCATCGCGCCGCCGCCGACGCTGAGCCGCTCGGACATGAGCGCCTCGGCGATCTGGGCGGTGGTGGTGCGCGGCAGGTAGAGGGTCATCGGTTCCTCCCGACGTGGTCGTTGCCGGTCACGGACGCCGCCACTGGCGGCCGTCGCGGGCGAGGAGGAGCTCGGCCGACTCCGGGCCCCAGGTGCCCGACCCGTACTGCTCGGGGCGGCCCTCCTTGGCCCAGAACTCCTCGACGGGGTCGAGGATCCGCCAGGACAGCTCCACCTCCTCCTGGCGCGGGAACAGCGGCGGGTCGCCGATGAGCACGTCCAGGATGAGCCGCTCGTACGCCTCCGGGCTGGCCTCGGTGAACGACTGGCCGTACGCGAAGTCCATGCTGACGTCGCGCACCTCCATGCTGGCGCCGGGCACCTTGGACCCGAAGCGCAGCGTCACGCCCTCGTCGGGCTGGATGCGCAGCACCAGGGCGTTCTGCCCCAGCTCGCTGATGTCGCTGCGCGGGAACAGCTGCTGGGGCGCGGCCTGGAACACCAGGGCCACCTCCGTGACCCGGCGCCCGAGCCGCTTGCCGGTGCGCAGGTAGAACGGCACCCCCGCCCAGCGGCGGGTGTTGACGGCCAGCTTCAGCGCCGCGTAGGTCTCGGTGACGGAGTCGGCGGGGATGCCGTCCTCCTCCAGGTAGCCGCGCACCGCCGCGCCGCCCTGCCAGCCGGTCGCGTACTGGCCGCGCGCGGTCCCGGTCTCCAGGTCCTCGGGCAGCGACACCGCCGCCAGCACCTTCTCCTTCTCGTTGCGGATGGCGTCGGCGTCGTAGGAGATGGGCTCCTCCATCGCCACCAGCGCCAGCAGCTGGAGCAGGTGGTTCTGGATGACGTCGCGCGCCGCGCCGATGCCGTCGTAGTAGCCCGCGCGGCCGCCCACGCCGATGTCCTCGGCCATGGTGATCTGCACGTGGTCGACGTACCCGCGGTTCCACAGGGGCTCGAACAGGGTGTTGGCGAACCGCAGCGCCAGGATGTTCTGGACGGTCTCCTTGCCCAGGTAGTGGTCGATGCGGAACACCGACGACGGCGGGAACACGTCGTCCACCACCGCGTTGAGCTCCTGGGCGCTGTGCAGGTCGTGGCCGAACGGCTTCTCGATGACCACCCGGCGCCAGGGGCGCACCCCCTCCGGGCCGGCCTCGGGGGGCTCGGCCAGCCCCGACCGCTTGAGCTGCTTGACCACGGTCGGGAACAGCTTGGGCGGCAGGGACAGGTAGAACGCGTAGTTGCCGCCGGTGCCGCGGGCGGCGTCCAGCTCGCGGACGGTGTCGGCGAGCCGGTCGAAGGCGTCGTCGTCGTCCAGTTCGCCCTGGACGAACCGGACGCCCTCGCTCAGCTGGCGCCATACGTCCTCGCGGAACGGGGTGCGCGCGTGCTCGCGCACCGCCTCGTAGGCCTGCACGGCGAAGTCCTGGTGCTCCCAGTCGCGGCGGGCGAAGCCGACCAGGCCGAAGCCCGGCGGCAGCATCCCGCGGTTGGCGAGGTCGTAGATGGCGGGAAGGAGTTTCTTGCGGGCCAGGTCGCCCGTGACGCCGAACAGCACCAGGACGCTGGGCCCGGCGATGCGCGGCAGTCTTCGGTCGAGGACGCTGCGGAGCGGGTTGGGCACCGCTCCCGGCATCACCGGTTCTTTCACGGTTCTCGCTCTTCCTGTCGAGAGTGGCCGGCGGGTTGTGACGCGTACCGCCCGCGCCCCGGCTCGGGGCGCGGGCGGGATGCCGTGGCCGTACGGGTCAGGCGGCCGACTCCAGCTTGGCGGAGAGCCCCTCCAGAAGGCTCTTCCAGGAGTCGATGAACTTGGTCACGCCCTCCTCCTCCAGGAGGCCGAACACCTCGGTGAGGTTCACACCGGCGTCCTCCAGGGCGGCGAAGTCGGCGCGGGCGCGGTCGTAGGTGCCCAGCACCGTGTTGCCGGTGACGTCGGCGTGGTCGGCGGTCGCGTCCAGGGTCGCCTGCGGCATCGTGTTGACGGTGCCGCGCGCCACCAGTTCGGTGACGTAGGCGGTGTCCGGGTAGGCGGGGTCCTTGACGCCGGTGGACGCCCACAGCGGTCGCTGCGGAGTGGCGCCCAGCGCCTCCAGGGCCTTCCACTCGGCGCTGGAGAAGACCTCCTCGTAGGCCTGGTAGGCCAGCCGGGCGTTGGCGATCGCGGCCCTGCCCAGCAGCGCCTCGGCCTCGTCGGTGCCGATGGCCTTGAGGCGCTTGTCGACCTCGCTGTCCACCCGGCTGACGAAGAAGGAGGCCACCGACTGGATACGGGTCAGGTCGTGGCCGTTGTCCCTGGCCAGCTCCAGGCCCTCCAGGAAGGCGTCCATCACCTGGCGGTAGCGGGCCAGGGAGAAGATCAGCGTGACGTTGACGCTGATGCCCAGCCCCAGCACGCGGGTGATGGCGGGCAGGCCCTCGGCGGTCGCCGGGATCTTGATCATCAGGTTGGGCCGGTCCACCAGCCACCACAGGGCCTTGGCCTCGGCGACCGTGCGCTCGGTGTCGCGGGCCAGGCGCGGGTCGACCTCCAGGGAGACCCGGCCGTCGACGCGGTCGGTGGCGTCGTAGACGGGGCGCAGGGTGTCGGCGGCCCAGCGGATGTCGTAGGCGGTCAGGAGGCGGACGGCCTCGTCCACGGCCACGCCGCGGCGGGCCAGTTCGGCCACCTGCTCGTCGTAGGCGTCGCCCTCGGCGAGGGCCTTGTCGAAGATGGTCGGGTTGGAGGTGACCCCGGTCACGTTGTGCGTGGACATCAGGGAGGCCAGGTTCCCGGTGCGCAGGCGTTCGCGGCTGATGTCGTCCAGCCACACGGAAACGCCCGCGTCGGCCAGGGCCTCAAGCGGCTTGCTCATGGTGTGTGCGCCTTTCCTCTCGCGGGGAGTGCGGGCCCCGCCGGACGGTTCCGGCGGGGCCCGCGACGTCAGCGTCCGGCCTTGGCGGCGCTGGTACGGACAGCGGCGACGACGGCCTCGGCGGTGATGCCGAACTTCTCGTACAGAGTCTGGTAAGGCGCGGAGGCCCCGAAGTGTTCCAGGGACACCGACTCGCCCGCGTCGCCGACGTAGGCGCGCCAGCCCAGGGCGATCCCGGCCTCCACGGACACGCGGGTGCGCACCGAGGACGGCAGGACCTCCTCGCGGTACTCCTCGCTCTGCTCCTCGAACCACTCCACGCACGGCATCGACACCACGCGGGTGGGGGTGCCGTCGGCCTCCAGCTCGGTGCGGGCGGCCAGGGCCAGCTGCACCTCGCTGCCGGTGGCGATGATGATCGCAGCGGGGGTGCCGCCGGTGGCCTCGGCGAGGATGTAGCCGCCCTTGGCGGCGCCCTCGGCCGGGGCGTACTCGGAGCGGTCCAGCACCGGCACGTTCTGGCGGGTCAGTGCCAGGCCCGCCGGGCGGTCGGAGGTCTCCAGGATGCGGCGCCAGACCACGGCGGTCTCGTTGGCGTCGGCCGGGCGGACCACGTCCAGGCCCGGGATGGCGCGCAGCGACCACAGGTGCTCGACCGGCTGGTGGGTGGGGCCGTCCTCGCCCAGGCCGATGGAGTCGTGCGTCCACACGTAGGTGACCGGCAGCTTCATGAGCGCGGCCAGGCGCACCGACGGGCGCATGTAGTCGCTGAACACCAGGAAGGTGCCGCCGTAGGGGCGGGTCGGGCCGTGCAGGGCGATGCCGTTGAGGATCGAGCCCATGCCGTGCTCGCGGACGCCGAAGTGCAGCACCCGGCCGTACGGGTTGCCCGGGAACATGCTGCTGGACCGGTCGAAGGGCAGGAACGAGGGCTCGCCCTTGGGCGTGGTGTTGTTGGACCCGGCCAGGTCGGCGGAGCCGCCCCACAGCTCGGGCAGCACCGGGGCGACCGCGCTCAGGACCGCGCCGCTGGCGCTGCGGGTGGCCACGCCCTTCTCGCTGGGCTCCCAGGTCGGCAGGGACTCCTCCCAGCCCTCCGGCAGCTTGCCGGACTGGAGCCGGTCGAAGAGCTCGCCGCGCTCGCCCGCGCCGCGCCGCCAGGCCTGGAAGTGGCCCTCCCACTCGGTGCGGGCGGTGCGGCCCCGGTCCAGAGCCTTGCGGGTGTGCTCGATGACGGCCTCGTCGACGTGGAACGGCTCGTCGGTCAGGCCGAGGATCTCCTTGGTGGCACTGATCTCGTCGGAGCCCATGGCCGCGCCGTGGATCGCGCCGGTGTTCTGCTTGTTGGGCGCGGGCCAGCCGATGACGGTCCGCAGGCGGATGAAGGTCGGGCGCTCGGTTTCGGCGTTGCCCCGCCGGATCGCCTCGAACAGGGCCGGCACGTCCTCGACGTACTCCCCGGTGGCGGTCCAGTCGACCTCCTCGACGTGCCAGCCGTAGGCGCGGTAGCGCTCGGCCACGTCCTCGGTGTGGGCGACGCGGGTGTCGTCCTCGATGGAGATCCGGTTGTCGTCCCAGATCAGGGTGAGGTTGCCCAGCTTCTGGGTGCCGGCCAGGGCGCTGGCCTCGTGGCTCACGCCCTCCTGCACGTCGCCGTCGGAGCAGATGGCGTAGACGTGGTGGTCGAAGGGGCTGGTGCCGGGACCGGCCTCGGGGTTGAACAGGCCGCGCTCGCGGCGGGTCGCCATGGCCATGCCGACGGCGTTGCCGACGCCCTGGCCGAGGGGGCCGGTGGTGGTCTCCACGCCGGGGGTGTGGCCGAACTCGGGGTGCCCCGGCGTGAGGCTGTCCCACTGGCGCAGCGACCGGAGGTCGTCCAGGCCCAGGCCGTAGCCGGCCAGGTAGAGCTGGATGTACAGGGTCAGGCTGGAGTGGCCGGCGGAGAGCACGAAGCGGTCGCGGCCCACCCACTCGGGGGCGGCCGGGTCGTGCCGCATGACCTTCTGGAACAGCAGGTAGGCGGCCGGGGCCAGGCTCATCGCGGTGCCGGGGTGTCCGTTACCCGACTTCTCTACGGCGTCCATCGCCAGGGCGCGGACCGTGTCGACGGCGCGGCGGTCGAGGTCCGACCACTCCAGGGCCTGCGGGGTGTGGGCGTTCACGGACTCTCGTTTCTCCTTCTCGGGCACGTCCCTCGGGCGCGGGCGTGCGGTCGGTGTCGCATCGGTCGCCGGCACCGTCGCCGGGCATTCCCGACGGCCCCCGCCGGAGCGGGGCGTCAGGGGGAGCGCGGGGGTGACGTGCGATTGTGCGCGGCCGCCGGACGGCGGATCCGGGGTCCCGGCGGGATGCGCCGGGGCGTGCGGGGCCGCTGACCGGTTCGGCCGACTTCGAGCCTATCGCCCGTAACCGGGGATGTCGTTGCCCGACACCGCACATCGCGGCCGGTGGGACGGCGGGGGAGGGGCGCGTGGCGAGTGGCGGGGCGCGGGGGCGTGTGCGACCCTGCTGTCACCCGGCGCCGCCGCGGAGCGCAGTGAGGGGCCGAAGGACCTGGGACTTTCGCATCCGAGGGGGCTGGTCATCGGGCTCTGCGAACAAGTACTACAGTATGTCGTTGACGGGGTTTCCGCCGATCCTGACGCTTTCGTCGGTCCGCCCGACCCCGCGTGGCGAGCAGTGTCGAAGACCCTAAGAGTTGTCGAGGTATCCGCGTGTCTGAAACCGAGCCGGTGCCCCCCGTGGGAACGCGAGCGAGCCGTCCGGCCGTGAGGACGCGGTGACCCATGGCCCTCGCTGACCCCGCGCCCCGCACCACGTCCGACGCCGCACCGGAGGCCCCCCGCAAGGCCTCCTTCGGCGAGTACGTGCGCGCCTACGTGGCGCTCTCCAAACCCCGCGTCATCGAGCTCCTGCTCATCACGACGATCCCGGTGATGTTCGTCGCCGCCGGCGGCGTCCCCCCGCTGTGGACCGCCGTGTACACGCTGCTGTTCGGCACCATGTCGGCGGCCAGCGCCAACGCGATGAACTGCTACATCGACCGCGACATCGACCGTGAGATGCGTCGCACCCGCCAGCGCCCCGGGGCGATGGCCGTGGTGACCCCGCGCGGCGCCCTCGTGTACGGCCTGGTCCTGGCGGTCGGCTCCACCGCGGGCTTCGCCCTGCTGGTGAACCTGCTGTCGGCGGCCCTGTCGGTCTTCGCGATCCTGTTCTACATCTTCGTGTACACCCTGCTGCTCAAGCGCCGCACCGCGCAGAACGTGGTGTGGGGCGGCATCGCCGGGTGCATGCCGGTCCTGATCGGCTGGTCGGCCGTCACCAACAGCCTGGACTGGGCGCCGTTCGTGCTCTTCCTGGTGGTGTTCTTCTGGACGCCGCCGCACACCTGGACGCTGGCCATGCGCTACCGGGAGGACTACGCGCAGGCCAAGGTCCCGATGCTGCCGGTGGTCGCGGGCGACCGCCGGGTGCTGCTGGAGTGCGTCCTGTACAGCTGGGCCACCGTGATCGTGTCGCTGGTCTTCTGGCCGGTGGCCGGGACCACCTGGTTCTACGGGGCCGTGGCGACCGTGCTCGGCCTGCTGCTGGTCTTCCAGGCCCACCGCCTGCTCCAGCGCTCCCGCGCCGGGGTGAGCGGGGCCAAGCTCAAGACCATGGGCTTCTTCCACCTCTCCAACGCCTACCTGGCGCTGCTGTTCGCGGCCGTGACGGTGGACCCGCTGATCGCCGGGCTGCTGGCCTGACCGGCCGGTGAGCACCTCCGCGGCGGCGGCGCCCTCCCGGGGCGCCGCCGCCGTCGCCTTTCCGGCGGCCTCCGGGGCTCCCCGGGAGGCGGGGGCCTCAGCGGAGCGGGCGCGCCTCGGCGAGGAAGCAGCCGAACACCACCGCGCGCACGTGGACCAGGGCCACCCCGGGGTCGGCGAACACCTCCGCCAGCAGCCCGTCGACCTCCCCGGCCCGCTCGACGGGCAGTTCCACCGTGACGCCCCCGCGGATGCGCCCCCGGGCGTCGTAGGCGCGCAGCACCCGGGGGGACCCGTGCAGCCCCACCGGGTAGCCGCCGCCTTCCGGCCCGCCGCACGGGTCCCCGTGGACGAAGACCGGCCCGACCTCGTCATAGGCGCCGGGGTCCACGCCCCGCTCCAGGGCCCAGGCCCGCAGCGGCGCGTAGGAGACGAGCATGATGCGCTCCCCGGCCCGGCTGCGGCGCAGGCAGCAGCGCAACGGGGCGCCGCCCTCGGGGTCGGCGAAGATCTCCCGGACACGGCCGGCGTCGTCGCCGACGCGCAGCCGCTCCAGGACGCCGGGCGCGATCGCCCGGATCTCGAATGACGGGGTCGTCCGGGTGGTCCGGGCCTTCGGCGGCGCGGCCACCGGGACGGTCGGGACAGTCGCGTTCATCGTGGTCATGGGTGGAGCATCCCCCGTCCGCGGCCCGGGCACCGGCGGTCATCGGACATCTCATTCGGGCGGGCCGCCATCCGCGAGGGTTCCCCCGGAGGCCGTACTCCTGTCACAGGAGCCCGCTATAACCTCAGGCATGTCCACGACTTCCCCACACGTCACGGAGCCGATCTGGACCGAGGGTCCCGACGGTTACTCCCTGGCCATCGAGGGCACGGCCCTCGCCTGCCGCAACGCCAAGGGCACACGGCTCAAGACGGTCCCCAAGAAGGTGCGCGAGTCCGAGCAGGCCCAGCGCCTGTCCGACGTGCTGCTGTGGCTGGAGCGCCACGAGCGCGACTGCGCGGCCCGCGTCGAGTCCTGGCTGCTGGGCTCCCTCCCCGTCCCGGCCGCCGTGCTGTCACGGGTATGGGCCGACCCCTCCTGGCAGGGCCTGCTCTCCGACCTGTTCGTCGCCCCCGAGGGCGGCGGCGAGGGCGGGTTCCTGCGCGGCGTCGACGACCGGGGGCGCATCGGCGTGCTCGACCTGGACGCTGAGAGCACCTGGCTGGACGCCGACCGGGTCGTCCCGCTGCACCCCGTCCTCATCGAGGACCTGGACGACGTGCGCGAGTTCGCCCTGGAACTGGGCATCACCCAGCGGCTGCCCCAGCTCACCCGCCAGATCCACCGCCTCCCCGACACCCTCGACGCCGACGCGACCCGGGTGGACGACTACGCGGGCGGGCGGTTCGAGCAGCTCCGCCACGCCGCCGGCCTGGCCCAGCGCCACGGCTTCCCCGTCCGCGGCGGCTACACCACCTGCCGCGTCGTCGAGGGCGGGCGGCCGGTGCAGGCCCGGTACTGGATCGGCTCCGACGCCCCCGACTGGGAGACCGAGACCGGCCCCCTGGTGTGGGTGGACGACGACGAGCGCGTCCTGAAGCTCACCGAGATCGGCCCCGTCGCCTGGTCCGAGGGCGTGCGGATGGCCGAGCTCGTCCACGCCGGCCGCAAGAACACCGAGGAGGAGAAGAAGTGACCACCCCCAGTGAAGCCCTCCTCGACGCCGCCCTGGCCCCCCTGGACGCCGCCGTCGACGGACACACCGACACCGTCTCCGCCCGGGTGTACACCCACACCGCCCTGGGCGACCGCGCGGTCGTGCGCCTGGTGCCCGACGCCCTGGCCCCCGCCGAGGACTCCGCCATGGACTTCCTCGGGTTCGCCGACGGCGGGCACTCCGAGCCCCTGGCCCTGACCCGCCCGCGCGGCCTGGGCTACCCCGAGTGGGCGCTCATCCACGACCCCGACCGGCGGGCGCAGGCGCTGGCCCTGGTCCGCCCGATGGAGAAGGCCGCCCGGCTGGCCGGGACCCGGCCCGGCCCCGCCGCCGACGAGTTCGCGCGCATCGCCGCCGAGGTGCCCATCCCGCACCTGCCCGCCTACTGGGAGCAGGCCGGGAGGGCTTTCCTGGCCGCGGGGAACGCCCGCACCGCCGCCGTCATGTTCGGCCGGGCCCGTGAGGCCGAGCAGGTGTACAGCCTGCCCGTGGACGAGGCCACCCGGCGCGAGTCGTTCCTGGAGTTCGCGTTCGCCGGGGCCCTCACCGTCAAGGCCCTGACCGCCCACGCCGCCGAGCTGTCCGGCCGGTACACCGCCGACCGGGCCTACACCGAGTTCCGCGAGCTGGCCGTGCGCCGCACCCTGGGCGGGCTGCCGCCGTGGACCGGCCTGCTCAAGCAGATGCGCTCCCTGGCCAAGGCCGCCGGGATCGACCAGGTGGAGCAGGAGCGGGAGCTGCTGCGGGAGCTGCTGGCCGTGCCCGCCACCTCCTCCGCCCCCGAGGGGTTCTGGAAGTCCGCCCGCGCCACCCTGGCGGCCCTGGGCCGGGATGACGCCGAGGTGGCCCGCGCCCTACTGGGCATGTTCGTCGACTCCAGCGGCTACGACGACACCGGCTTCCACGCCTGGTGGCTGGAGCTGCTGTCCGACGCCGGCTCCGTGGACCTGCTCGCCGACCCGGCCCAGGCCGTGCCCGGCGGTGCCGCCGGATGGCTGAGCCGCATGATCTCCCACACCCGCGGCTGGCGCTGGTCGCTGCCCGCCGGGTTCCTGGACCTGACCGCCCGCATCGCCGACCGGCTGCGCGCCGACGGGACCCCCGTCGACCTCACCCGCACCGCCGGGTACTACGCGGGGAACATCCCCGCCGACCTGCTCGACCTGTGCCTGGAGCTGGGCGTCCCGGTCACCGCGGACACCGACCAGCGCGGCCTGGACCTGGAGACCTGGGTCGACCACCCGCGCGGCGGCCCCCGCCGCGACCTGCGCTTCCTGCGGGCGGACCCCGCCTGGGAGCCGCTGGTGGGCCGGGCCGTCGCCGCCTACAGCGGCGGGTACGCCCGGGGGCACGGCGGCCGCCGGGTGCTGGAGGACCTCCTGCCCTACGAGTACCTGCACCCCTACATCGGGAAGCGGCTGGACGTCCTCACCGGAGCGCTGGGCGGCGGGCTCCTCCAGGTGGAGGAGGGCCTCCAGAGCCTGCGCAACGAGTGCGAGGGCGGGGTGTTCCGGGCCTTCCCCGAACACCTGGACCGGCTCGCCTCCCTCGACGTCGCCGACCTGCTGGCCGACACCCTCAACGCGGGGATCATCGACGAGTACGCCTGGCCCGCACTGGAGGAGGCCGCCCTCGAACTGGGCGCCCAGGCGGGCGGGGGCGCCCGGCTGGCGGGGACCGCCAGCTGGCCGTACTACACGCTCACCTCGCAGGAGCGGACCATCGCGGTGGGACCACAGGGCCGTGTCGCCGAGCACGTCCTGGACCTGCCCAAGGGCGCGCACGAGCCCATCGCGTTCTACGTCCAGGACCGGTTCCTGGTCGCGTACTCGCAGAACCACGACCGGTACGGCTACTGGTCCGACGCCCCCGGTGAACGGCTCTCCTTCGACTACTCGTCGGTGGTCAACAGCCACACCTCGGTGTCCCGCGGCAACGGGTGGCGCTACACCCTGCCCAGCGCCGCCCAGCTGACCGCGGACGGCGCCCGCATGAACGGCGAGCGCGCGCTGCGCGCCGGGGACCCCGACGGCCCCCGGGACCGGCACGTGCTCTCCGACGGCCGGACCTACTGGGCCGAGCGGGAGCTCGGGGACGGGCTGGTCGAGGTCGACCCCGCCACCGGGGCCCGGGGGCGCGTCAGCCTGCCGTCCTTCCTGGAGGACCTGCGGCTCGGGGCCGGCGAGTGGTTGCAGACGGGGCTGTCCAGCCTGGCGCCGCTGCCCGGGCCCGTCTCCGGCGGGCCGCTGGGAGAGGCCGCGGGAGCGGCCGGGTTCGCGGTGGTGCGGGGCGACGGCTCCTACCGCGTCGTCTCCACCGGCGGCGGCGAGCTCACGGTCCGGTCCGCCGGGGAGGGCCGGGGTCGGCCCCCGGCGGCGATCGGCCTGTTCACCGCGCCCGGCGGCGACACCCGCATGCTGGCCTCCGACAACGGCATCGCCCTCCTGGACTCCACGGGCGGCCAGATGTGGAACTGCCACACCGGCGGGGCCTGCGAGTGCACCGCCAAGTGGGGCACGCCGCACCTGCCGCCCCTGCAGTACTGGTACTTCATGGGTCCGCGCGACGCCGGGGCCTCGGCCCGCCTGCGCGCCGTGCGCGGCGCCGACCTCAAGGACCTGGTCGCCGCCGCCACCGCCGAGCACAGTGCCACCGCCGCGGCCCCGGTCCGCAACCGGCGGGTCGTCGGGGCGAACCCCTACCCGGCGCCGACGACCGTGTTCACCGTGGAGCAGAAGATGCCCCGCAGCCGGGAGGCGGCCCTGTCCGTCCTCTCCGGCGGCGACCGGAACCCCGACACGGGCGTGGCCGACGGGGTCGTGGGCCTGACCGTCGCCGCCGTCCGGCTCCGCCGCGACCTGGACGGGTACCTCGAGGCGATCCGGAAGGTCCGGGAGGTCGTCCCCTCCGGTCCCGAGCCCGAAGCGCTCGTCGGCGGGCTCTGCCGGTTCCTGCCGAACCTGCGGCATGTGGGCGGCGACGTGCGCGGCCACATCGAGGCCACCTCCCGCTTCCTGCGGGGGGAGACCGGCCCCGAGGCGCTGGCCGCGCGGCCGCCCGCCGGCATCGACTGGTCCGGGCTGCCCGGGGCGATCGGGCTGCTGGCCTGGTCCGCGGCCTCACCGCTGACCGGCGAGGAGGAGCGCGCCGCCCTGGTGGACTTCCTCGCCCGGTGGGCGGGCACCGTGTTCGCCGACCCCGCCGTCGAGCTCGACCTGGGGACCGCGGTCTCCGCGGACGAACGCGACCCCGTCGCGGTGGGCGCCGACGGCGGCCGCAGGGTCGGCCTCGCCCTGGTCCCCGACCTCTCCGGCCGACCCCGCGGCATGGAGGAGAAGCACGCCCAGTGGTTCGCCGAGGTCCGGACCGGGGACCCCCTCCCCCTGCCGGAGGGCCTGCGCGAGGTGGACCGCACCCGGACCGCCCCCGGCTGGGGCACCGCCGCGGCGATCACGGCGTTCCTGGCGGCCCTGGCCGAACACGGCCCGCTGACCTGGGACGAGGAGGCGGTCGAGGTGCTGGCCGAGCGCACCGGGCTGCCGCGGGAGGCCGCGACCCTGCTGCTGCACCAGCGCTTCAACGAGCTCGGGCTGCCCGCCGACCAGCGCAAGGCCATGGGGCTGACCGAGGCCCAGCTCTCGATCGGCGCCGAGGAACTCGCGGCGGGCAACGACCGCGACCTGTGGTGCGCGCTCTACCACGAAGCCCTGCCCGCCCCCGAGGAGACCGCCGGCCTGTGGTCCCCGGCGGGGGCGCGCGCCGCCGCCGAGCGGCTCGCGGACGCCTGGAACCGCCTCAGGGGCGCGCGCACGTCCCTGCCGCGGACCGTGCTGGACGCCCTCAACGCCCCCTGGCGCCCCGTCGGCACCACCACGGTGCGACTGCTGGCGGACCCCACCGGGCACCCCGCCCTGACCGAGGACGCGAGCAGTCACCTGGAGGTCGGGGAGAGGTACGGGCGCGTCGACGTCGCGCTCCGCCAGGAGCCCGAGCAGGCGGCGCGGCTGCACGACCTGCTCCGGGAGTTCGCCCTGCTGATCCCCTGGGCGTACGCCGAACTGCCCGCGGGCGACCCCGTCCGGGAGTCCGTCCCCGCGCTGCTCGAGGCGGTGCGCGCCCGCCTGGACGCCCCCGAACTGCTGCTGAGCGCGTTCACCACCTGGGGGGAGGACCACGACGGGCTGCTCGAACGGATCGGCGGCGAGGAGTGCCCGGTGCCCGGGAAGGCCGGGGCCTCGGCCCAGGCCCGCGACAACGGAACGGTGCTCGCCGTCCAGTCGCACTACTCGCTGCACCTGTTCTTCCGCCCGGCCCGGTTCGACGACGGGGTGGACGCCCGCACCCTGCGGGCCCTGATCGGCGGCGGCGAGTACACCGTGTACGGCCACAACCAGACCAGGATCGTGGACCTGCTGCGCAGCCCCGGGTACACGGCGATCGCCGAGCGCATCGCCGCCGGCTCCCTGCCCGCGGGCGCACGCGAGTACGACCCGGCGGCCTGTGCGCCGGAGCTGCTGACCGAGGCGGCCGCGACGCTCGGGCTGTCCGACGACGCGGCCCGGCTGTACCTCCAGCTGCTCGCGGTCCTGGAACCCACCGACAAGAAGGTCCGCGCCTTCAACGGGTGGACCCCCGCCCGGCACAAGAAGGCCCAGGCCGAGCTGCTCGAACACGGCCTGGTCATGACCGCCAAGCGCGCCCGCGCCGGCCGCACGGTCTTCCTGCCCGGAGCGTGGACCGACATCAAGTCGGGGGCCGACCTGCCCTTCGAGACCTGGAAGGCGCCGCTGTACGGTCTCGTCCGGGGCGAGCACGGTGTGTCGGGGCCGGTCCCCGGCCGCCACCTGCCCCCGCGCCCGGTCCCGGAGATCTTCGCCGAGGCGTGGCGGCGCACCCGTGAGGGCGACGCGCCGGCCCTGTGAGCCGCGCCCCGGCCCCGGCGCGACCCGCCGGGGCCGGGGCGCCCTCCGCCCCTCCCCTTCGACCCCCGAACCGCAGACCTTTGAGGAGCCCGTGGTGCCCGAGCCCGCCACCGATGTGCAGATCGAACCCGCCGAGCGCAGCCACGCCGGCGAACTGGCCTTCCTGGCCGCCCACGACACCGGGCCGCGCCCGCCCGGGTGGGCGCTCACGCCCCGTTCCGTGGTGACCTTCATCGCCGGCAGCGGCGGCGAGCGGCTGCGGCTGCCCGGACCCGTGGAGGGGCTGCCCGACGCGCTGGAGATCCCCGCCAAGTTCGTCGGCGACCGCTCCCTGGTCGAACGCTGCGTCGTCACCCTGGCCGGGGAGCGCGGGCTGCTCCTGGTCGGTGAACCCGGCACCGCCAAGTCCATGCTGTCGGAACTGCTGGCCGCCGCGGTCTGCGGCACCGGCGCGCTCACCGTGCAGGGCACCGCGGGCACCAGCGAGGAGCACCTGCGCTACGGCTGGAACTACGCGCTGCTGCTCGCCAAGGGCCCCGTCCCCGAGGCGCTGGCCCCCTCCCCGGTGCTCACCGCGATGCGCACCGGCCGCGTCGCCCGGGTCGAGGAGGTCACCCGCTGCCTGCCCGAGGTGCAGGACGCCCTGGTGTCGATCCTGTCCGACCGGCGCATGGCGGTCCCCGAACTGGGCGACGAGGGCACCTTCCACGCCCGGCCCGGGTTCAACGTCATCGCCACCGCCAACCTGCGCGACCGCGGGGTGTCGGAGATGAGCGCCGCCCTCAAGCGCCGGTTCAACTTCGAGGTGGTGCCGCCCATCGCGGACCCCGCCGCCGAGGTGGCGCTGGTGCGCGACCGGGCCGGGGCCGCCCTGGCCCACCACGGGCACTCGCTGCCCGTGGACGACGCCGTGCTGGAGGCGCTGGTCACCGCGTTCCGCGACCTGCGCTCGGGCACCTCGGCGGAGGGCTGGCCCGTGGAGCGGCCCACCACCGTGATGAGCACGGCGGAGGCGGTCGGCGTCACCACCTCCCTCGGGCTGCAGAGCGCCTACCTGGGCGTGACCGACCCGCTGTCGCTGCTGCCCGGCTACCTGCTGGGCGCCGTCCGCAAGGACGACCCGGAGGACCAGGGGCGGCTGCTCGCCTACTGGGACTCCACCATCCGCCACCGCGCGGAGAACGGCGCCCGCATGTGGCGCCGCCTGTACGAACTGCGCCACGTGCTGGGGGAGTGAGTTGACCACCTCCGCCGAGGCGCCCGGGGCCGTGCTGGAGGCACTGGCCGGGTGCGCCGACCCCTTCCTGGTGGGAGTGCGCCACCACTCGCCGGTGCTGGCCGCGGCGGTGCCCGCGCTGCTGGACGCCGCCGACCCCGACGCGCTGTTCGTCGAGCTGCCCTGGGAGGCCGGGCCGTGGCTGGAGTGGCTCGCCCACCCGGACACCGAGGCGCCCGTCGCCCTGGTGTTCGGCGCCGCCGACGGGGGCGGGCACGCCTTCTACCCGTTCGCGGACTTCTCCCCGGAGCTGGCCGCCCTGCGCTGGGCCCGTGACCGCGGCGTCCCGGTCCACGCCGTCGACCTGCCGGTCGCGGTGCCCGTCCCCGGGGAGGGGCCGGGCGCCGACACCGGGCTCTCGGGGGCGCTGCTGCGCGCCGCCGGGGTCGACGACGGCGAGGAACTGTGGGACCGCCTGGTGGAGTCCCGCTCCTACGGCGCCGACCCCGAGCGGGTCCGCAGGGCCGCGCTGGCCCTGGGCTGGGCCCACCGGGCCGCCGACCCCGGCGGCCCGGGCCCGCGCGACCGCGCCCGCGAGGCGTGGATGCGCCGCCGCATCGCGGAGGTGGGCGCCGCCCGCCCGGCCGCCGTCGTGGGCTCCTACCACGCCGCGGCCCTCCTGCCCGACCCCGCCCGGGACGCCCTGCGCCGCCTCCTCGCCGCCGGCTCCGCGGACCCCGGCGCCCCCTCCCCGTCCCCGGCGGCCGTGACGTCGGCCTCGCTGGAGGTGCCGGAGAGCCCCGTCGGGCTGCCCGACCCCGGAGAGGTGCCCCTCCCCGCGCCAGGGGAGCAGACCGCCGGTGTCGTCAGCGCCCTCATCCCCTACACCTTCGCCCTCCTGGACTCCAGGTCCGGCTACCCCGCCGGCATCCGCGACCCCGAGTGGCAGCAGGACGTGTACGCGGCGGGCGGTGCGCCCCGGCGGGTGGAGGAGGCCGCGATCCGCCGCCTGGCGGGGATCGGCGCCCGGCTGCGCGCCGCCGGCCACGTGTGCGGCGTCCCCGACACCACGGCCGCCTACCGCCTGGCGCGCGACCTCGCTGCTCTGCGCGGCCTGCCCGCGCCGGGCCGCCGGGAGCTGATCGAGGCGCTCACCACCGCGCTGGCCCAGGGCGAGCCGCTGGGGCGCGCCCGGGCCCTGGCCCGCGCCGCCCGCGGCGAGCTCATCGGCCTCCGCCGCGGCCGAGCGGCCCCGGACGCCCCCGCCTCCGGGCTCGGCGTGCACGTCGCAGCCCTGGTCGCCCGGCTGCGCCTGCCCGGCCCCGCCGACGACCGGCGCGAGCTGCGCCTGGACCCCGAGCGCTCCCCGCTGGACCGCGAGCGGCACATCGCCCTACAGCGCGCGTCCGCCGCGGGCGTCGCCTACGCCGACCCGGTGCGGGGCGCCGGCCCCACCACCGACGGCGAGACCCTGGGCCGCACCTGGGAGGCCCGCTGGACCCCCTCCACCGAGGCCACGCTGGAACTGGCCGCCTGCTACGGCACCACCCTGGAGCAGGCCGCCCGCGGCCGCATCGCCGCCCGGCTGCGCGAACACGAGGGCGACCTCACCCCCGGACTCGCCGGGGACCTGCTCACCCGGGCCGCCGAGTGCGCCCTGCCCGACCTGGTCACCGAACTGGGCGCCAGGATCCTCGACGAGGTGCTGCCCCGGGCCGGCCTGACCGACGCCGTCGCCCTGCACGACCGCGTCCAGCGGATCGCCGCCGGACGCGTCCCAGGCCTGCCCGAGGCCCCCGAGTCCCTGGTGCGGCTGGGCTCGCGGCTGGCCGAGGCCGCCATCGCCTCCGTGCCGGGGATGGCGGGGGCCACCGGCAGGGACGACGCCGTGTCCCTGCTGCGGGTGGTGCGGATGGTCCAGGACCAGGCCGCCCTGCCCGGCGCGGTCGGCCCCCACCGGCTGCTGTGGCAGCTGCGGGCGCTGCTCGCCGAGGGCGGTCCGCTGGCCCAGGGCGCGGCCTCGGCCGCCCTGCTCCTGCTCGAGGCCGCCGGGCCCGGCGAGACCGCCGCCCGCCTGGCCGGGTGGGCCGACGACGCCTCCGACGGCACGGCCCTGGCCCGCCGGCTCACCGGAGCCCTGGTGGTGGCCGCCCCGGTGCTGGAGGCCGACCCCGCGCTGCTGGACACCCTCACCGAACGCGTGGAGGGCTGGGACGACGCGGGCTTCCTCGCCCGCCTGCCCGCGCTGCGCGAGGGGTTCGACGCCCTGTCCACCGCGGCCCGCGGCCGTTTCCTGGACGCGGTCACCGAACGCCTGGGCGAGGTGGACACCGACCTTTCCGTGCCCGCGGCCCTGGCCGCCGCCCTGACCGACGCGGACGGTGTCGCCCGCGCCGCCGTGGGCGCCCTCCTCCCGGCCCTCCTCCCCGGCCTCGCCGCCGCGGAGCCCCCCGCCGCCGTGGCCCCGGACACCCTCCCGCGGGCGGGGACCGGTTCCGGATCGGGCGCCCCGGCCGCGGGGGCGGACGGCGCCCCCGGGGCCGGGACGGCCCCCGGGCCCCGCGCCATCGGCGCCGCCGACCGCTGGCGGCTCGTGCTCGGCCGCGAACCGCACGGCGGGGGCGCCCCCGCGCGGCGGGCGGGCCGCGCCCTGGACGAGCTCTACGGCCACGGCCACGGCGAGGGGTCCCAGGACCCCACCGGCGGCCGCGGCCGCTCCGTGCCCGCCGCCCGGGAGTGGTCCGACGAACTGGAGGCCCTCTTCGGGGCCACCGTGCGCGAGGAGGTCCTGGGCCGGGCGGCCGAACGCGGCCGCACCGACGTCCTCGACCACCTGGACCCCGACACCGTCACCCCCTCGGTCGACCTCCTCGAACAGGTCCTCTCCCTGGCCGGGGCCCTGCCCGAGGCGCGCCTGGCCCGGCTGCGGCCCCTGGTCAAGCGCATCACCGACCGGCTCACCGCCGAGCTCGCCCGCCGCCTGCGCCCCGCCCTGACCGGCCTGTCCGTGCCCCGGCCCACCCGCCGCCGGGGCGGCCGCCTGGACCTGGGCCGCACCGTCCGCGCCAATCTGCACACCGTCCGCCCCGGACCGGACGGGCCGCTGCTGCTCCCCGAACGGCCGGTGTTCGCCACCCGGGCCCGGCGCAGCGCCGACTGGCACGTGCACATCGTCGTGGACGTCTCCGGGTCCATGGAGCGCTCGACGATCCACGCCGCCCTGGTCGCCGCGATCCTGCACGGCCTGCCCGCGCTGAGCGTCTCCCTGACCGCGTTCTCCACCGAGGTCATCGACTTCACCGACCGGGTCCACGACCCCCTGGCCCTGCTGCTGGAGGTCTCGGTGGGCGGCGGTACCGACATCGGCGCGGCCCTGGCGCACACCCGCTCCGCGGTGCGCGTTCCCGGCCGCACCATCGTCGCCCTCATCACCGACTTCGAGGAGGGCGGGAGCCTCGGCCGCACCCTGGGCGAGGTCCGGGCCCTGGCCTCCAGCGGGGTCCACCTGCTGGGCCTGGCCGCCCTCGACCACGGCGGCGCGCCCGTGTACAACCGCGCGATCGCCTCCTCCTTCGCCGACGCCGGGATGCCGGTGGCGGCGCTGGGCCCGGAGGAGCTGGCGGCGTGGATCGGTGAGAAGGTGCGCGGTTGACCACCCTGGAAGGACCCACGATGACCGACCGGCCCCGGATCGCCCCCGAGCTGCTCGCCGCCCTGGTGGAGGCGGCGCCCGCACGGGTGCGCCGCAAGCTCGACGCCGCGCCCCGCGCCGCAGGGGAGTGGACCTGGACCCGCGGGGACGGGACGTGGACCGTCGCCGCGGGCGGCGAGACCGTCACCCTCACCGGCGCCGACCTCACCGACCCCGGCCAGGCCGTGTGCACCTGCCTGCTCTCCCCGCGCTGCCTGCACCTGCTGTCGGCGGTGTCCCTGCTCGACACCACGGCCGACGACGGACCCGCCGACCCCCCGGACGCCTCCGACGGGGAGCCCTCCGGGCCGCCCGCCGGCCACGACCCCCTGGCCGAACCCGTCGAGCCGGACGCCGCGGCCCGCGCCGCCGCCCGCGCGGCCTGGGACGCCGCGGCCCGCGCCCTGGCCCGCGGGGTGCGCGCCGCCGGGGCCTCCGGCCGCGCCGAACTGCTGCGCGCCTCCGCCCTGGCGCGCGCCGCCCGCCTGCCCCGCCTGTCCGCCGCCTGCGTCGCCGTGGCGGCCGGACCGCGCGACCACCCCACCCCCGACTTCGACCTGTCCGCCTACACCGCCTCCCTCGCCGCACTGCTCGACCTGGCCTGGCGGCTGGGCGGGGGACCCGAGGGGGAGCGTCCGACCCCCACCCGGGCCGACGTCGGGGTCGGCCGGCGCGCCTACACGGAGATCGGGTCGCTGCGCCTGTACGGCCTGGGCTGCGAGCGCGTCGTCACGGCCTCGGGGTACGCGGGCGTGGTCACCCACCTGGTGTCGGTCTCCGACGGAGCGCCCCGGACGTGGAGCGTCTCCGACATCGCGCCCGGAGGCCCCGAGCGGGCGGCCGCCGCGCACGGTGCCCGGGTCTCCTTCGGCGGGACCGCGCTGAGCCACCGGGACCTGGGGCGGGCCGCCCTCGTCGCGCAGCGCGTGGGCGCCAGCGCCGACGGCCGGCTCAGCGGGATGTCGGCCACCACGGCCGCCACCGCCGACGCCCCGCCCTGGGACGAGGGACCCCTCGCGGCGCTGTGGGAGCGCCCGGCGGCCGAGCAGATCGCGGACGCGCTGGCGGCCCTGGCCGCGCCTACCCGCCGCAGCGGCGCCGACCTGGTCTTCACCGAGTTCACCGTGGTCGGGCCGCACCCGGAGGGCGCCGAGGCGACCGCGGGCGGCCGCTCCCTCGTCCTGGCCGCCGACGGGGCCCGGGACCCGCTGCGCGCCCGCAACCTGGCCAGGCTCGCCCGGCAGCCGGGAACGGTGCTGCGGGTCATGGCCCGCCCGGTCCTGGAACGCCCGGGCCGCCTGGTGCCGATCACCGCCGACGGCCTGCCGGACCTGCCGCGGGCCCGCCGCGGCCGTGCCGACCTGTCGCTGGACACCCTGCGCTGGGCGGACCCGGAGCCGGCCCCGGACACGGTCCCGGCCGCGCCGGCGCCCCCGCCGCCCACCGCCTCCGACCCCGGGACGGCGGTGCTGGACCGCGTGCTGAGCCGCCTGGCCGAGGCCGGCCGGGAGGCCGT
The DNA here is from genome assembly GCF_019598965.1 of Nocardiopsis sp. MT53. Taxonomy (NCBI): domain Bacteria; kingdom Bacillati; phylum Actinomycetota; class Actinomycetes; order Streptosporangiales; family Nocardiopsidaceae; genus Nocardiopsis; species Nocardiopsis sp. MT53. The sequence goes on from NZ_CP080599.1 coordinate 4,460,548, forward strand.
CCCCGCCGACCCCGGGACACGGTTGCGCGAGCGCCACCTGCGGACCGGCGCCGACCTGCTCACCGCGCTGGCGGCGGCCGCGCGCGAACGGGTGCGCACGGCGACGGGGGAGTCGGCGGCCCCGCCCCCGGACCGGCTCGCGCTGGCCTGGCTGGCCGCCTCGACCTACCTCACCGCGGTCCGCCACCGCCTGCACACCCTCGCCTGGGACCTGTGACCGGTGCCCGGCCCGGCGGCGCCGCCGGGCCGGGCCGGGGTCAGGGGCGGCGCCAGGCCAGCGCGGCGGCCCAGACGGCGGTGCCGGTCAGGACCAGCGCCAGGGGCACGTGCGCCTGGAGCGGGCCGTAGGTGCCCAGCGCCGCCTGGGGGAAGCCCAACAGCAGCGCCAGCCCGCTGACCAGCGCCAGCGTCCGGGGGACCCCGCCGCCCCGGCCCGCCGAGTTCCAGTACCAGAGCGCCGCCGCCAGCTGGAGCACCGCCATCGTGTGCACCCCGAACGCCCCGTAGTAGTGCAGCGGCAGGGCGGCCGCGTTGAACGTCACCAGCTGGCCCGCCGTCGCCCCCTCCCACAGGATCGCGGCCAGGTGGGCCAGGGCGGCGACGCGCACCGCCCACAGCGGTGCCGGTGTAGCGGTGGTCGTGGTGGTCCTGTCCATGGCGGGCCTCTTCGTCTGTGCTCGGTACGGCCGACCCGCCCATTGTCCCCCCGCGGGGCCCCGCGTCCCCGCCCGGAGACGACACGGACGCCACACGTCCCCGGCCGGGTCCGGCCGCTTCCCGGGCCGCGAATCCCGCTACGATCGGTGCCCATGTCCCGTCTCGACAGCAAGGCCGTGCTCCAGGGCCGCCGCTCCCGCCATTCGATCACCCTGATCCTGGGGATCACCGTCAGCCTCGTCTGCATGGCGGGCATGCTCGTCTACCTGTGGCTCCTGGCCCTGGCGGGCGGCGCGGCCGCGGGCATCGACGGCGCCACCGGGTTCGTCGTCGCGCTCGTCGCCGCGGTCATCCCGGCCGGGATCCTGGTCCCGCTCATCCTCATGCTCGACCGCCTGGAGCCCGAGCCCGGCTGGGTGCTCTTCTTCGCGTTCGTCTGGGGCGCGGGCGTGGCCGTGGTGGCGGCCCTGCTGCTCAACACCTGGGGGTTCGCGGCGATCACCGTCCCGCTGTTCGGGCAGGAGGTGGGTGACTTCCTGGGCACCTCGGCGGTGGCGCCCCTGGTCGAGGAGAGCGCCAAGGGCGTGGTGCTGCTGATCCTGCTGTGGCGGCGCCGCAACGAGATCGACACGTTCACCGACGGCGTCGTCTACGCGGGCATGGTGGCGACCGGGTTCGCCTTCACCGAGAACATCCTGTACTTCCTCAGCGCCTTCTTCGACGGGACCCTGGTCGCCACGTTCGCGATCCGCGGCATCGTCGCCCCGTTCGGGCACCCGCTCTACACCGCGATGATCGGCATCGGCGTCGCCTACGCGGCCATGCGGCCGGGCTTCCTGCGCCTGCTCGCGCCGGTCGCGGGCTGGGTGCTCGCGGTCCTGCTGCACGGCATGTGGAACGCCTCCACCTACTTCGGCTGGACCGGGCTGGGCCTGGCCTACCTCGTGCTGTTCGCCGTGCTGGTGGGGGTCCTGGCGCTGGCCGCCCACGACCGCCGCGGCCAGGTCCAGGCGATCGCCCACTACCTGCCGCCCTACATCCCCACCGGGCTGGTCACCCCGGCCGACATCTCCATGCTCAGCACCCTCAAGGGGCGCCGTCAGGCCCGCGAGTGGGCGGCGCGCAACGCGGGGTCCAAGGGCCGCGAGGCGATGCGCGAGTACCAGCTCGCGGCGACCGAGCTGGCGCTGCTGCACAAGAAGCTGGACGCGGGGCTGCGACGGGAGGACTGGAAGGTGCGCCGGGACGCGTTCCTGGCCCTCATGCACGTGTCCCGGGACGCGTTCCTGGGCCGCCTCCCCCAGCCGGTGGCGCCGGGCTGGGCGGAGCGGCCCACGGACTCGGGCTTCCTACGCCGCGCGGACTTCGCCCACGTCATCGCCCAGGCGCGGGCTCAGCAGGAGTACTCTCCCCGGCACGGTCGGTGAGGACGGCCGCCCCGTCCGCCGGGGTCAGGCGGGTGGTGGCGAAGTACAGCCGGGAGATCGCGATCCAGGTCAGCGCCGAGCCCAGCACGTGCAGGACGACCAGGCCCTCGGGCAGGGCCAGCGCGTACTGGACGTAGCCCACGACCCCCTGGCCGAGCACCACGGCGATCAGCAGCAGGGAGGCGGTCCTCGCGGGGCGGCCCGCCCCGGTGCGGAACGCCAGCACGGCGGCCAGGACGGCGCAGGCCAGGGTGAGCCAGGCCAGCGCCGAGTGGAGCTTGGTGACGGCCTCCAGCGCGAAGCCCCAGCGCGGCGCGGCGGCGTCGCCGCCGTGCGGGCCGGTGCCGGTGACCACGGTCCCGGCGATCAGCAGCAGGAAGCCGATGACGACCAGGCCGATGCTCAGGGTGTGCAGTATCGGGTTCACACAGACCCGCGGCGTGCCCTCGGGCTCGCGGGAGCGCACGTACAGCGCCACTGTGATGAAGACCATCACCATGGACAGCAGGAAGTGCGCGCCCACGGACGCGGGGTGCAGGTCGGTCCACACGGTGATGCCGCCGACCACGCCCTGGCCCAGGACGCCGAAGGGGACGATCGCGGCCAGGCGCACCAGGTCGCGGCGGCGCTGCGGGGCCCGCAGGAACGCCACGAACGTGATGACGGCCACCGCCAGCACGACGAAGGTCAGCGTCCGGTTGCCGAACTCGATGGCGGCGTTGAGCGCGGCGTGCCCGGTGTCGATCGGCACGAAGCTGTCGGGCGTGCACTTGGGCCACTCCGAGCAGCCCAGACCCGAGGAGGTCACGCGCACGGTCGCGCCGGTGACGGCGATGCCCGCGTTGGCGGCGATGTTGCCCAGCGACCACAGGCGCAGGGACTTCGCGGTGGGCTCCCAGATACTGCGGGCCAGCAGGACCAGGGCCAGCACGCCGGCGGCCGCGACGGCGATCTGCCATGCCCACAGGGGGACGCCGAGCAGGGCGATGTCCTCCGCCGCGAGCGGGGCGGGGGTGATCGCGGCGGACGCCGCGGAAGCCGGGGAATCAGACATACGACAGAGCGTAGTACACGGCTCCGGGAGTCGTGACGCGCCCCCGCCGACGTGTGCGACCTGCGCCTACGGCGACTGCTCGGCGGTTCCGGAGGAGGCGGAGGTGCGGGTGGAGCCCGCGCTGGCGAGGATGACGCAGCCCACCGCCAGCCACTGCCAGACGGTGAGCATCTCGCCCAGCAGGACCAGGCCGACCAGGGCGGCGGCGGCCGGCTGCAGGCTCATCAGCACGCCGAACACCCGCGGCGGCATCCGGCGCAGGGCGTTGAGCTCCAGGGTGTAGGGGACCACCGACGAGAGCACGCCCACCGCCAGGCCGAACAGCAGCACCCGCCAGTCCAGCAGCGCGGCCCCGCCCTGGGCGATGCCCGCCGGGGCCATCAGCAGCGCGCCCACCACGCCGGCGATCGCCAGCCCCGACGCCCCGTCGAACCGCCGGCCGGTGGCGGCGCTGAGCAGGATGTACCCGGCCCACGACACCGCGGCCAGCGCCGCGAACAGGATGCCGAGCGGGTCGAGGGAGCCCGACTCCAGGCCCAGGGCCGCCACGCCCAGCCCGGCCAGGCCCGCCCACAGCAGGTCGACGCGGCGGCGCGAGCCCAGAACCGCGATCGCCAGCGGGCCCAGGTACTCGATGGTCACCGCGATGCCCAGGGGGATGCGCGCGAACGCCTGGTAGATGAAGAAGTTCATCGTGGCCAGCGCCACGCCGTAGCCGATCACCACCAGCCAGTCGCCGCGCGTGTACGCCTTCCAGGCGGGGCGCACCACCAGGCCGAGCAGCACGGCGGCGGTCAGCAGCCGCAGCCAGACCACGGCGGCGGGCGGCAGCACCTCGAACAGGTTCTTGGCCACCCCGGCGCCGGTCTGCACCGAGACGATGCCGATGAGCACCAGCCAGACGGGCGGCACCGCGTCCGCCGCGGTGCGCAGGGAGAACGGTGCCTTCGGTGTGGTCGGGGTGCCCATGGTCATTCATCCTATGTTTTGTGACTCGTGCTCCGGGCGCCCGCCCTCCCGCGCGGCCGCCGCGCCGTCCGGGGCGCGGGCCGGGAAGACCGCCGCCCACAGCAGCAGCCCCCAGGCCACCAGGGACACCGACGGCTGGAGCAGCGTCATCACCAGCCCGTACACCGTCCGCTCCGCCTGGTCGGTGACGGCCTGCACCCCGATCCACAGGAACGGCAGCGCAGCCGCCAGCAGGTTCACCGCCAGCGCCGCCCAGACCGCCTTCGAGCGGCCCGGCCGCCGCCACAGCAGCAGGGCCCCGCCGACCACGAGCAGGAGCAGGGGCGGCCCGAGCAGGCGCACGGACATGAACCACGGGACTCCGAGGGCTTCCATGCGGGGACCCTACCGAGAACGCCCCGTGTTCCCCGATTCCAGGGGGAACACGAACGAAGGGAGCGAAACGGTATGACATGCTTCCTGGTGGACCGTACCCCGCCCACTGGAGCCCTGTTCCCCATGTCCCGATCCCGCCGCAGCGACGCCCCCCGAGCCGCAACGGAACGGTACATACCCCACTGGCCGGTGCTGGCCGGCGCCACCGCCCTGGTCCTCATCGCCGCCATCCTCGGCTACGTGGGCGGGCTGTTCGCCTCCGACAGCGCGCGCGCCGAGGAGGGGGTGATCGCCGTCTCGGGCGTCCTGGTCCAGCCCGCGGAGCCGGAGGAGTCCCCCGAGCCCTCTCCGGAGCCCTCCGAGGAGCCCACCCACCCCGCGGGCATCGACCCCGAGACCGTCTACGTCCTCCAGAACGTGCACGGCGGCCGCGTCCTGGACGTCGCCCAAGCCGCCACCGGCAACGGCGCCGCGGTCCACCTGTGGGACCGGCACGACCAGGCCAACCAGCAGTGGCGGTTCGCGCCGGTCGAGGGCGGGTTCTACGAGATCACGGGCGTGGGCAGCGGGAAGGTCCTGGAGGTCCCCGCCGACGCGGCCGCCCAGGCCGCGGCCACCCTGCTCACCAGCACCGGGGCGACCAACCAGCACTGGACCGTCGTCGACGCGGGCGGCGGCGTCGTCCGCCTGGTGAACCGGGCCACCGGCCAGGCCCTGGAGGGCCAGGGCGGCGCCCCGGACAACGGGACCCCCGTGGTCCAGGCCCCCGACGGCGGGCACGCCTTCCAGCAGTGGCGGCTCGTCCCCCTGGGCTGAGCACGGCCCCCCTCGCCGGTCAGGGCAGCAGCAGCTCGCGCACCGTCTTCCAGCAGGTCTCGTCGGCGGCGTTCAGCAGCCCCAGCACGTCCGGGCCCTGGTCGGGCCGGTAGGGCGTCCCGTCCGGCCGCCGCGACACCCCGCCCGCCTCGGCCAGCAGCAGCGCGCCGGGGGCGTGGTCCCAGGGCAGGGTCCGGTGGAACAGCAGGAAGTCCCGGGAGCCCTCGCACAGCAGCGGGTAGTCGACGGCGGAGCAGTGCGCGCCGCCGTCCACCCCGGCGAACCGCGGCACCGACGCCTCCACGTGCCGCCTGGCCTCCGGGGCCAGGAAGCGCGTGAGCACCGAACCGCGCAGCCGCCCGGGGTCGGTCGGCGCCGGATCGCGGCGCAGCCGCGTCCCGTCGCGCCAGGCGCCCGCCCCGCGTTCGGCGGCGTAGGCGCGGTCCCACTCGGGCTGCACGATCCACGCAGCGACGGTCTCCCCGCCGTGCACCAGGGCCGCCATCACCCCGTACTCGCGGCGGCCCTCGACGAAGTTGCGGGTCCCGTCCAGCGGGTCCACCAGCCACACCACCGGCTCGGTGCGCAGCGCCTCCACCAGCGAGGGGTCGGCGGCCACCGCCTCCTCGCCCACCACCGGGGCGTCCACCAGCCCCCGCAGCCGGGCCGTGATGACCCGCTCCGCCTCCTGATCGACGACGGTGACCAGCTCGCCGGGGCCCTTCTCCATGACCTCGCCCTCGGACAGCGAGCGGGCCCGGGGCAGGATCACCTCGCGGGCCGCATCGCGCAGGATTCCGGTCACCGCGTCCATGTCGATCATGCCCGCCATCCTAGGACCGGGCCCCGACACGCCTGGTAGCCTGGCCCCGTGTTCCACCCCCGTGCGTAGACCGACACCGGACCGCCGCGCCCTCCGCGCCCGCGGTCCCTCCGGTGTCCACGCACGTCCGCGGCGCCCGCGCGCCGCCGCCCCCTGAGGGAACACACCCATGTCCTCGCCCCACGGGGCCGACTCCTACCGTGCCGTCCTGCGCACGCCCGGAGCGGTCCGCTTCTTCGCGCCCGCCATGCTCGGGCGCCTGTCCTTCGGCCTGCTGGGCCTGGCCCTGGTCCTGTCCGTCACCGCCGCGGCCGACTCCTACGCGGTGGTCGGCGCGGCCACCGCCGCCTACGGCGCCTCCGCCACGGCCCTGGCGCCGGCCCGGGCCCGTCTCATCGACCGCCACGGCATGCCGCGCGCCCTGGTCCCGATGGCGTTCCTGGCCGCCGCCGGCCTGCTCGCCCTGGCGTTCCTGACCTGGCGGCCGGGCGCCCCCGCCTGGTCCCTGATCGCCCTGCCCGCGCTCATCGGAGTGGTGATCCCGCCGCTGGGGCCGGTCACCCGCACCCTGTGGAGCCGTCTCTTCCACGACCGCGACGGCCTGCGCCAGCGGGCCTACAGCCTGGACTCGGTCGTGGAGGAGGCGGTCTTCCTCGCCGGTCCGCTGCTGCTGGGCGCGCTGCTGCCGTTCGCGCCGCCCGCGGCCGGCCTGGCCGGGGCCGCGCTCCTGCTGGTGGCCGGGGCCGTCCCGCTGGCGGGCGCGCCCCTGGCACGGCGGCGGCCGCGGGAGGAGGGGGACCCGGCCCCGGACGGCGGCCCGCCGCCCTGGCGGGCCCTGCTGCCCGTGATGGCGACGGCGGCGGCGCTGGGCCTGACCCTGGGCGCGGCCGGGCTGGTGCACGTCGCCTTCGCCGAGCGCCACGGCGGCGCCGCGCTGCTGGTGTGGTTCGAGGCGGCCCAGACCGCGGGCGGGGTCGTCGGCGGCCTGGCCTACGGGGCCGTGCTGTGGCGGCGGGGGCCGCAGGCCCGTCTCGCCGGACTCGGACTGGGCGCCGGGGCGGCGACGCTCCTGGCCGCGACCGCGTCCGGGCCGCTCACGCTGTGCGCCGTGCTCTTCGCCGCGAGCGTCCTGGCCACCCCGGCGATCACCACCGCCTACCTGGCGGCCGACGCGGCGGCGGGGCCGGGGCGGGCGGTCCGGGCGGGCACGTGGGTCAACACCGCCTACAACGCCGGGGCGTCCGCGGGCGGCGCGGCGGCGGGAGTGCTCGTCTCCCTGGTCGCACCCGCCCAGGGCTACCTGGTCGCGGCCCTGCCCCTGGTGGCCGTGCCCCTGCTCGCGGCCGGGGCCGCGGTGCTCACTCCCAGCGGAAGAGGCGGGCGGCCAGCGCCCCGCCGACGACGGCCCACACCAGGAGGACCGCGAACGAGCCCGCCGAGGGAAGGGAGCCGTCCGCCAGCACCGCCCGCAGCCCCTCGCTCAGAGCGGTGATCGGCAGCGCCGAGGACACCGCCTCCAGCGGGCCGGGGAACGCGCTGACGGGGAAGAGCACCCCGCCCAGCCCCAGCAGCAGGATGTAGACCAGGTTGGCCCCGGCCAGCGTGGCCTCGGCCCGCAGCGTCCCGGCCATCAGCAGCGCCAGCGAGCTGAACGCGGCGGTCGCCAGCAGCACCAGGGCGGCCGCCGCGGCCGCGCCGCCGAACGACACCGCCGGGGCCCAGCCCAGCGCCAGCGCCACGGCGCACAGCACCGCGACCTGGATGACCTGCACGCCCAGCACGGCCAGCGTCTTGGCGGCCAGCAGCCCGAACCGGGACAGCGGGGTGGCGCCCAGCCGCTTGAGCACCCCGTACCGGCGCTCGAACCCGGTGCCGATGGCCAGCCCGGTGAACGACGTCGACATGATCGCCAGCGCCAGGACGCCCGGGGTGAGCGCGTCCACCCGGGGGCCCTCGCCGACGTCCAGGACGGAGGTGAGGCTGAAGCCGACCAGCAGCAGCACGGGGATGACCATGGTCAGCAGGAACTGCTCGCCGTGGCGCAGCATCACCCGCAGTTCCATCCCGGCCTGCGCGGCGACCATCCGCCACATCGGCGCGGCGCCGGGGGCGGGGGCGAACGGGGACGCGGCCCCGTCCGCCGGGCGCGCGGCGCCCGGCGCGGGCGCGGCGGTGCTGGAGATGTGCTCGCTCATGATTCGCGCAGTTCCCTGCCGGTGAGTTCGAGGAAGACGTCTTCGAGGGTACGCCGTCGCACGCGCAGGTCCTCGGCCAGGACGCCGGCGGACGCGCACCAGGCGGTCACCGTGGCGAGGAACTCCGGGCCCAGCGCCCCGGGGTCGTCGGTGCCGATCACGTACTCGCTCCGGCCGCCCGCGCCGCGCGCGGAGGAGATCCGGGTCCCGGCGGGCAGTGCCTCCCGCAGGGCGTCGGCGTCGACGGGGGTGTCGGTGGAGAAGCACACCTCGCGGCGGCCCCCGGCCAGTTCGGCGGGGGTGCCCTCGGCCACGACGGCACCGCGGTCGATGATGACCACGTGGTCGGCGAGGCGCTCGGCCTCCTCCATGTGGTGCGTGGTGAGGATGACGGCCACGCCCGCCTCGCGCAGTTCGGCGACCAGGTCCCAGGTGGCCATCCGCGCCTGGGGGTCCAGGCCCGCGGTGGGCTCGTCGAGGAAGACCAGTTCGGGGCGGCCGACCACGGCGCAGGCCAGCGACAGGCGCTGCTGCTGCCCGCCCGACAGGCGGCGGAACGGGGTGCGCGACACCGAGGTCAGGCCCAGCCGCTCCAGCAGCAGGTCCGGGGACACGGGGGAGGCGTGGAAGGAGGCCATCAGGCGCAGCCACTCGGCCGCGCGGGCCCCGGTGGGCACGCCGCCGGACTGGGGCATGACCCCGACGCGGGGCTTGAGCGCGTCGGCGTCGGAGACCGGGTCCAGGCCCAGCACCCGCACGCTTCCGCCGTCGGCGCGGCGGAAGCCCTCGCAGATCTCGATGGTGCTGGTCTTGCCCGCACCGTTGGGTCCGAGCAGGGCGGTCACCGCGCCCCGGCGCGTCCGGAAGGTGAGGCCGGAGACGGCGGTGGTGGCGCCGTAGCGCTTGACCAGGTCGACGACCTCGACGGCGGCTGTGTCCATGGGCCCAGAGTCTACGTGCGCCCGCGCGAGGCCCTTCACCGCCCCGCGCGCACGGGGGCGGCGCGGGGAGCGGCGGGGCGGCGGCGCGCCCCGGGGGAGGGGCGGACGGGGTGTCCGCATGGCGGGATGGCGGTCTCATTCGGCGAGACGATCGGTCGGAGGTGGGATGACCTGCGCTTTTCCCGGGGCGGCCCCGTTGTGGCGAACTCCCAGTTAGGCAAGCCTGACCTTGGTGACGAAGGGCATGAAAGCGGGTTTGCCACGACGGACTGATTTACGCCACACTGATGTTGTCAAAACCAGGAGCAGTCGTCGAGGGGAGGGATCGTCGTGCCCGACGCCGCCAACGTACCCCGCCCCCTGACCGGGCCCGAACGCGGGGCCGAGACCGGCACCCGCGCGCGCGTGGCCCGGCTCATCCTGGAGCAGGGGCCGATCACCGCCTCCGCCCTGGGCGAGCGGCTCGGCCTGACCCCGGCGGCCATCCGCCGCCACCTCGACAACCTGACCGGCGAGGGCATGGTCGAGGCACGCGACGCCCGGCCCCCGGGCGGCCGACGCGGCAGGGGGCGCCCCGCGCGCGTCTTCGCCATCACCGAGGCCGGTCGCGACGCCTTCGTCCACGCCTACGACGACCTCGCCACCAGCGCGCTCCGCTTCCTCGCGGAGACCGCCGGCCCCGAGGCCGTCGGGGAGTTCGCCCGCAGTCAGGTCGCCGACCTGGAGAGGCGCTACGAGCCGCTGCTCGACGCCGTTCCACCCGAACAGCGCGTCCGGCTGTTGGCCGAGGCCCTGTCCAACGACGGCTACGCCGCCACCGCCGGCCGGGCGCCGGCCCCCGGAGGCGGCGACCAGCTGTGCCAGCACCACTGCCCTGTCGCCCACGTCGCAGCCGAGTTCCCGCAACTCTGCGAGGCCGAGATCGAGGCCTTCGCGCGGCTTCTGGGCACCCCGGTGCGCAGGTTGGCCACCATCGCCCACGGCGACGGTGTGTGCACCACGCACGTCACCCCCAGGGGTGACGACGGGGCGGGCGGGGACGACCACGCCCCCGCGCCCACCAGCGCCCGCCGCACGGCGGGCGGAGGATTGCAACACCACTAGGACGTCTGAGTCCAGGAGGAGTCCGCGCATGACGTCTATCGCGCATCCCGAACTCGAAGGGATCGGTAACTATGAGTACGGCTGGGCCGACTCCGACCAGGCCGGTGCCTCGGCCCGCCGCGGTCTGAACGAAGAGGTCGTCCGCGACATCTCCGCCAAGAAGGACGAGCCGGAGTGGATGACCAGGCTCCGCCTCAAGTCGCTGAAGCTCTTCGACAAGAAGCCCATGCCCAACTGGGGCGCGGACCTGTCCAAGATCGACTTCGACAACATCAAGTACTTCGTGCGGTCCACGGAGAAGCAGGCCACCTCCTGGGAGGAGCTGCCCGAGGACATCAAGAACACCTACGACAAGCTGGGCATCCCCGAGGCGGAGAAGCAGCGCCTGGTCGCCGGTGTGGCCGCGCAGTACGAGTCCGAGGTCGTCTACCACCAGATCCGCGAGGACCTGGAGGAGCAGGGCGTCATCTTCCTGGACACCGACACCGCTCTGAAGGAGCACCCGGAGCTGTTCCAGGAGTACTTCGGCACGGTGATCCCGGCCGGCGACAACAAGTTCGCCGCGCTCAACACCGCCGTGTGGAGCGGCGGCTCCTTCATCTACGTGCCCAAGAACGTGCACGTGGAGATCCCGCTCCAGGCCTACTTCCGGATCAACACCGAGAACATGGGCCAGTTCGAGCGGACGCTGATCATCGTCGACGAGGGCGCCTACGTCCACTACGTCGAGGGCTGCACCGCGCCGATCTACAAGTCGGACTCGCTGCACTCCGCGGTCGTCGAGATCATCGTCAAGAAGAACGCCCGCTGCCGGTACACGACCATCCAGAACTGGTCGAACAACGTCTTCAACCTGGTCACCAAGCGCGCCATCGCCGAAGAGGGCGCGACCATGGAGTGGATCGACGGCAACATCGGCTCCCAGGTGACCATGAAGTACCCGGCCGTCTACCTGATGGGCGAGCACGCCAAGGGCGAGACCCTGTCCATCGCCTTCGCGGGCGAGGGCCAGCACCAGGACACCGGTTCCAAGATGGTGCACTGCGCGCCCAACACCTCCTCCACCATCATCTCCAAGTCGGTGGCCCGCGGCGGGGGCCGCGCCTCCTACCGGGGCCTGGTGCAGGTGCAGGAGGGCGCCCACAACGCCAAGTCCTCCGTCAAGTGCGACGCGCTGCTGATCGACACCATCAGCCGCTCGGACACCTACCCCTACAACGACCTGCGCGAGGACGACGCCGAGCTCGCGCACGAGGCGACCGTCTCCAAGGTCAGCGAGGACCAGCTCTTCTACCTGATGAGCCGGGGCATGGACGAGGACGAGGCCATGGCCATGATCGTGCGCGGGTTCGTCGAGCCCATCGCGCGCGAGCTGCCCATGGAGTACGCGCTGGAACTGAACCGGCTGATCGAGCTTCAGATGGAAGGAGCGGTTGGTTAAGTTGACCGGCCCGAGCATCGAACCCAAGGCCCACAGCCACGGCCTCGGGGACATCCCGTTCTCCAAGCTCGCGACCCACGGGTCCTTCGACGTGAACGACTTCCCCGTCCCCAACGGCCGCGAGGAGGAGTGGCGGTTCACCCCGCTGCGCCGCCTCAAGGGCCTGCACGACGGCAGCGCCGTCGCCGACGGCACCGACAAGGTCGACATCGACGCCCCCGAGGGCGTCACCGTCGAGACCGTCGGCCGTGACGACGCCCGTCTGGGCACCGCCGGCATGCCGGCCGACCGCGTCATCGCCCAGGCCTACTCGTCCTTCGAGCAGGCCACGGTGGTGACCGTCGCCCGCGGCGCCGCGCCGGACCGCCCGGTCACGATCAGGCGCGAGGCCCAGGGGGGCACCCGCTACGACCAGTTCGTCATCGACGTCCAGCCGCTGGCCGAGGCGATCGTCGTCCTGGAGCAGACCGGCACCGGCGTGCGCGCCGGCAGCGTGGACGTCCACGTCGGCGAGGGCGCCCGGCTGACCCTGGTCAGCCTCCAGGACTGGGACCGCGACGCCGTCGACGTCACCCAGCACAACGCCCAGGTCGAGAAGGACGCCACGTTCAAGTCGATCGTCGTCACGCTCGGCGGCGACCTGGTCCGGCTCTCCCCGAAGGTGGCCTACAAGGGGCGCGGCGGCAACGCCGAGCTGCACGGCCTGTACTTCACCGGCGACGACCAGCACCACGAGCACCGCTCGCTCATCGACCACAACATCTCCAACACGCGCTCGCGGGTGGAGTACAAGGGTGCGCTGAGCGGCAAGGGCGCCCACGGTGTGTGGATCGGCGACGTCATCATCGGCGAGGGCACCACCGGCACGGACTCCTACGAGCACAACCGCAACCTCCAGCTCACCGACGACACCCGCGTGGACTCGGTGCCGAACCTGGAGATCTTCACCGGTGAGGTGGAGGGCGCCGGCCACGCCGCCGCCAGCGGTCGCCTCGACGACATCCACCTGTTCTACCTGCGTTCGCGCGGCATCCCGGAGGACGAGGCGCGCCGCCTGGTCATCCGCGGCTACTTCCTGGAGCTCATCAACCGCATCCCGGTCGAGGAGCTCGCCGAGGAGATCATGGCCAAGGTCGAGCGGAAGCTGGCCGCGCATGAGTGACGCCGGTCGCTGGGTGAAGGTCGCCGAGCTCGCCGAGATCCCCGAGGAGGGGGTCCTCGGGGTCGAGACCGACGACGAGACGCCCATCGCACTGGTCCGGTCCGAGGGCGAGGTGTTCGCGCTGCGGGACGTGTGCTCGCACGCGGAGGTCCGCCTGTCCGAGGGCGAGGTCGAGGACGGCACCATCGAGTGCTGGCTGCACGGCTCCTGCTTCGACCTGCGCTCGGGGGCGCCGATCAACCCGCCCGCCACCCGGCCGGTCCCCACCTACGACGTGAAGATCGACGGCGACGACGTGCTCGTGTCGTTGGACGAGAAGAATTCCTGAGGCTGAAATGACGAAGTTCGAAATCCGCGGTCTGCGCGCCGACGTCCTGATCGGCGAGGACGAGCGCCGAGAGATCCTCAAGGGCGTCGACCTCACCATCAACTCCGGTGAGACCCACGCCATCATGGGCCCCAACGGCTCGGGCAAGTCCACTCTGGCCTACGCCATCGCCGGGCACCCGCGCTACGAGATCACCGACGGCGAGGTCCTCCTCGACGGCGAGAACATCCTCGACATGAGCGTGGACGAGCGCGCCCGCGCCGGCGTCTTCCTGGCCATGCAGTACCCGGTCGAGGTCCCGGGCGTGTCCATGTCCAACTTCCTGCGCAGCTCCGTCACCGCGGTGCGCGGCGAGGCCCCCAAGCTCCGCCAGTTCTCCAAGGAGCTGCAGGGCGCGATGAAGGACCTGTCCATCGACCCGGCGTTCGCCGCCCGCGGCGTCAACGAGGGCTTCTCCGGCGGCGAGAAGAAGCGCCACGAGATCCTCCAGCTGGAGCTGCTCAAGCCGAAGGTCGCGATCCTGGACGAGACCGACTCCGGCCTGGACGTCGACGCGCTCAAGGTCGTCTCCGAGGGCGTCAACCGCGCCAAGGAGAACAACGACCTGGGCGTCATGCTCATCACGCACTACACCCGGATCCTCAACTACGTGAAGCCGGACCACGTCCACGTCTTCGCCAACGGCCGCATCGCCGAGTCCGGCGGCTCCGAGCTGGCCGACACCCTGGAGGCCGAGGGCTACGAGCGTTTCGTGAAGGCGGGCGCATAACCCATGACCACGGTCCGCGAGTTCGGTGGGGCCCCAGGCCCGCTCGACGTCGCGGCGATCCGGAAGGATTTCCCGATCCTGTCCCGGACCGTCCGCGACGGGCGTCCGCTGGTGTACCTGGATTCCGGGGCGACCTCGCAGAAGCCCCGCCAGGTGCTGGACGCCGAGCGTGAGTTCTACGAACGCCACAACGCGGCGGTGCACCGCGGTGCGCACCAGCTCGCGGAGGAGGCGACCGACGCCTACGAGGCGGCGCGGGAGACCATCGCCCGCTTCATCGGCGCCGACGCCGGAGAGGTGGTGTTCACCAAGAACGCCACCGAGGCGGTCAACCTCGTCGCGTACGCGATGGGCAACGCCGCCACGGCGGACGAGGGCCTGCGCCGCTTCCAGGTGGGGCCCGGCGACGAGATCGTCGTGACCGAGATGGAGCACCACGCCAACCTGGTGCCCTGGCAGGAGCTGTGCCGTCGCACCGGGGCCACCCTCCGGTGGTTCCCGGTGACGGACCAGGGCCGGCTGGACCTCTCGGACCTCGACACCCTCGTCGGCGAGCGCACCAGGGTGGTCGCCTTCACGCACCAGTCCAACGTGCTGGGCACCGTCAACCCGGTGGCCGACATCGTCGCCCGGGCCCGCGAGGTGGGGGCCCTGACGGTGCTGGACGCCTGCCAGTCGGTGCCGCACATGCCGGTGGACGTGGCGGAGCTGGGTGTGGACTTCCTGGCCTTCTCCGGGCACAAGATGCTCGGGCCCAACGGCATCGGCGTCCTGTGGGGGCGCCGGGAGCTGCTGGAGGCCATGCCGCCGTTCATCACCGGCGGGTCCATGATCGGTGTGGTCCACATGGAGTACTCCACCTGGGCCGAGCCGCCGCAGCGGTTCGAGGCCGGGGTGCCGATGGCGCCGCAGGCGGTGGCCCTGGCCGCGGCCTGCGACTACCTGTCGGCCGTGGGCATGGACCGCATCGCCGCCCACGAGCACACGCTGGTGGAGTACGCGCTCAAGGCGCTCTCCGACGTCGAGGGGCTGCGCCTCATCGGCCCCGCGGACGCCGTGGACCGCGGCGGCGCGGTGTCCTTCGAGGTGGAGGGCATCCACCCGCACGACCTCGGGCAGGTGCTCGACGACCGCGGGGTGGAGGTCCGGGTGGGACACCACTGCGCCTGGCCGCTGCACCGCGCCCTGGGCGTGCACTCCACCACGCGCGCGTCGTTCTACCTCTACAACACCACGGAGGACGTGGACGCTCTCGTGGCGGCCGTCAGGGCCGCGCAGGAGTTCTTCGGAACCCGGGGCTAGGGCCCGCGTCCCGCGGACGGGTCCGGGCCCCGCAGACCCCGGACCCGCCCGCGGCGGAACGCAGGGCGGAAGAACGACGAGGAAGACCCGCACATGCAGCTGGACGCGATGTACCAGGAGATCATCCTGGACCACTACCGGAACCCGCACCACAAGGGGCTGCGGGATCCGCACAACGCCGAGGCGCACCACATCAACCCCACCTGCGGGGACGAGGTGACGCTCCGGGTGGCGCTGACCCCGGCGCAGGGGGACGGAACGCTGGACGACCGGGCACTGGTCAGCGACGTCTCCTACGAGGGCATGGGCTGTTCGATCAGCCAGGCCAGCACGTCGGTGCTGACCGACCTGCTGATCGGGCGCACGGTGGCCGAGGGGATGCGGACCCTGGAGGCCTTCAACGAGCTCATGCACTCCAAGGGCAAGGGCGAACCCGACGAGGAGGTCCTGGAGGACGCGGTCGCGTTCGCCGGGGTGTCCAAGTACCCGGCCCGGATCAAGTGCGCCCTCCTCGGATGGATGGCGTGGAAGGACGCGGTAGCGCAGTCCCTGGAGAAGGAAGGCGTCTGATGTCAGCGAGCGAGAACGAGACCACGACGACCGAGGCCGCACCGGCCGAGGTCCCGCTGTCCCCCGAGGCCGAGGCGCTCGTCGAGGAGATCGGTGAGGCCCTCAAGGACGTCATCGACCCCGAGCTCGGCGTCAACGTCGTCGACCTGGGGCTGCTGTACGGGGTGAACGCCGACGACTCGGTGATCACCCTGGACATGACCCTCACCAGCGCCGCCTGCCCGCTCACGGACGTGATCGAGGACCAGGCCACCAGCGCGCTGGAGGAGTTCGAGCGCGAGGTCAAGATCAACTGGGTCTGGATGCCGCCGTGGGGTCCGGACAAGATCACGGACGACGGGCGCGACCAGCTGCGCATGCTGGGCTTCAACGTCTGATCCGTCCGACGGCCGAACGGGCCGGGCACCCTCGCGGGGTGTCCGGCCCGTCGCCGTGTCAGCGGGCCTTCTGGGTGACGGCCACACAGGCCAGGACCACGAGGACGGTCGGCAGGGCGCCGGCGCCGGGCCGCTCGCCCAGGAGCAGCACCGCCCAGGTCAGGGTGAGCAGGGGCTGGACCAGCTGGATCTGCCCGGCCCGCGCGACGCCGATCAGGCCCATGCCCCGGTACCACGGGACGAACCCGCCGAACTGGCTGACCAGCGAGAGGTAGACCAGCCCGGCCACCGCCGAGGGGGTCGGCGCGGCCGGCTCCAGGACCAGGGCGGCGGCGGTGGCGGGCAGGCTGAGGGGCAGGGTGAGCACCAGGCCCCAGGCGATCACCCGCCAGCCGGGCATCGAGGCCGCCAGGCGGCCGCCTTCGGCGTACCCGTAGGCGCAGGCGAGCAGGGCGCCCGCCAGGAACAGGTCCCCGAGCCCGGGGGAGCCCCCGGTGCGGGCGAGGGTGAACCCGGCCACGGCCGCGGCGCCGACCCCGGCGGCGATCCAGAACGCGGGGGAGTGGCGGGTGCCGCCCAGGAGGGTGGCCAGGACGGCGGTGGTCACCGGGAGCAGGCCGACGACCACGGCGGCGTCGCCCGCGCCCGTGTTCCCCAGCGCCAGGGAGGTCAGCAGTGGGAAGCCCACCACACAGCCCGCGCCGACCGCCGCCAGCGCGGGCAGCTGCGCGCGGGTGGGCAGCGGCGCGCGGACGGCGGCCAGGCATCCGGCCGCGATCAGCCCGGCGACCGAGGCCCGCAGCACGGCGGTGGTCCACGGGCCGAAGCCCTCCAGGGCCAGGGCGGTGGAGGGGAGGGTGAAGGAGAAGGCGACCACTCCGAGGAGGGCCAGGACGGCGCCGTGCGGAACCGCTACCGAAGAACTGGTGGTAGCGCTATCGTGTGCTTTCATGAACAAGGGTAGCAATGGCCGGGATCTGACCGAGACCCTGCGTCGGGAGTTCGAGCGCTACGCTCCCGGGGAGCGGCTGCCCGCCAGCCGGACCCTGGTGGAGCGGCACGGGGTGGGGCCCGTGACCCTCTCCCGGGCGATGGCCCGCCTGGTCGCCGAGGGACTCGTGGTCACCCGCCCCGGCGCGGGCTCCTTCCGGGCCGGCGAGCCCGTGCGCCGGCCCGTGCGGGACACCTCCTGGCAGGAGGTCGCCCTGGACGCGGTGCCCGAGGCGGGCGGGGTCCCGCGCGGCCCGGACGACTCCGGGTTCCTCGCCACCCTCGCCCCCGCCCCGGCCGGCGTCGTCCCGCTGAACGGCGGCTACCCGCACGCCTCACTGCGGCCGGACCGGGAGCTGGCCGCCGCCGCGGCCCGGGCCGCCCGCCGCCCCGGCGTGTGGGGGAGCCCGCCGCTGGAGGGGGTGGCGGAGCTGCGCGACTGGTTCGCCCGGGAGATCGACGGGACCTCGCTGGACGCCTCGCACGTGCTGGTCACGGCGGGCGGGCAGAGCGCCCTGTCCACCGCGCTGCGGGCGCTGGCCCGGCCCGGGGCGCCGGTCCTGGTGGAGTCGCCGACCTACCCGGGCCTGCTGGCCATCGCCCGGTCCCTGGGCATGCGCCCGGTGCCGGTCCCGGTGGACCGGGACGGGGTGCGGGTGGAACTGCTGGTCGAGGCGTTCGCCGCCACCGGTGCCCGGGTGCTGGTGTGCCAGCCCCTGTTCCACAACCCGACGGGGGCGGTGCTGGCGCCCGAGCGCCGCGCCGGGGTGCTGCGCGCCGCCCGGGAGGCGGGCGCGTTCGTGGTGGAGGACGACTACGCCCGGCGGCTGGCGCACACCGACGCCCCGCCCCTGCCGCCGCCCCTGATCGCCGACGACCGGCACGGGACGGTGGTGCACGTCCACTCGCTGACCAAGGCGTCCTCGCCCGGGCTGCGGGTGGGCGCCCTGGCGGCGCGCGGGCCGGTGCTGCGCCGGCTGCGCGCCGTCCAGGTGGTGGAGTCCCTCTTCGTCCCCCGGGTCCTCCAGGAGACGGCCCTGGAGCTGGTGGGCTCCCCGGCCTGGGGGCGGCACCTGCGGGCGCTGGCCGAGGGGCTGACCCGGCGGCGCACGGCGGTGGCGGCCGCCCTGCTGGAGCGGGCGCCGGCGGTGGAGCAGGTGTTCCGGCCGGGCGGCTACCAGGTGTGGGCGCGCCTGCCCGACGGCACCGACGAGGACGCCGTCGCGGAGGCCGCGCAGCGGGCCGGTGTGAAGGCGGCGTCCGGCAGGCCGTTCTTCCCCGGGGAGCCGCCCGCGCCGTACCTGCGCCTGGCCTACGCCGGCACCTCGGGGCCGGAGGAGGCCGCCGAGGGGGCGGTCCGGCTGGCGGCGGCCCTGGACGCCGCCCGGGACCCGGCCTAGAAGGGGCGGCGGGCGCCGGCCGGGTCCGCCAGGGCGTGCACCTCGGCGGCGACCTCCTCGGGGCCCTCGACGGCGCGGCCGAAGGGCAGCCGGACGTCGTGGTCGCCGTCGGGGCCCTCGAAGCGCAGGGTCAGGCCGTAGCGGTCCACGCCCAGGGGGCGGGGCGGGACCGGGGGGACGTCCCCGGGGCAGGCCTCGGCCAGCGCGGCGAGCAGGTCCGGGTGGTCCTCCTCCAGGTGGCGCAGCCAGGGGCCCTCCCAGCGGCCCAGCGGGTCCGGCCGGGCCCGGAGGAACTCGTCGTTGCCGAGAAGGTGGCAGCCCTCGGCGTCGGAGTGCACCACCAGGTAGGGGTCCATGGCGACCATGGTGCGGCCGTGGCCGATGTCGAGCAGGCGCTCGTCGGGGTCGTCGCGGATCAGCCGCAGGGCCCGCATGCGCGCCGTCGCCTCGTCCAGCGCGGTGAGGGTGCCGCTGATCCACAGCAGCGAGCGCGTGGGGTCGCGCAGCGCCACCGCGCTGGTGTCCGTGAACTCGACGGTGGCCGCGGTGCGCCCGCGGGACATCTCGTCCAGCAGGTGGTGGCGGTCGGGGAGCAGCAGGCTCACCGTGCCGCCGGGGTGTACGTGGCAGGCCGGGTCGACGAGGTGGAGGGTGCCGCTCTGGGTCGTGACGGTGGCCGGGTTGGGCCGGGCCAGGACCGCTCTGGCGCGTTCGGCCGGGGAGGGGGCCAGGTGCCGGGAAGTATGCAGGGGAACCACCTCAACTATGCTTAGGTAAGGCTAACCTACAAGAATGGTGAGGCGGGGGGAAAGTCCCGGAGGGTAAAAAACCAGGCCCCCGGTCGGGGGACCGGGGGCCTGGGCGGTGGGGTTCTAGTGGGCGGCGAACAGGCCGGCGCGCAGCTCGCCCGCGATGTCGTTGTCGCCCCGTCGGGTGAGCAGCTCCACCAGGGACTGCGGATCGGTCGGGGCCCGCTCGTCGCTGTCGGTGATCCGGCGGGAGAGGATCTTGAGCGCCTCCTCGGTGGAGGACGGCGCCGTGTAGCCGCTCAGGTGCAGTGCCCGCGCGGTCGGCGAGTAGTTGCTCAGGTCGGTCGCCGGCAGCTTGCGCGCGTCCAGCCGGTCGCCCGACACGGTGATGAAGACGCGGTCGCCGGGCTGGGCGGCCTGGCGGCGCAGCAGCGGCCGCAGCGAGTCGAACGCGGGCTGGTCGCGCCAGACCAGGACCAGCAGGTCCGCGCCGGGCGCGGTCAGGCACAGGAGCCGTCCCGGCTGCAGGCCCAGGTGGGTGGCGTACCCGGCGGGCACCGCCACCGGGGCGCCGTTGAGGTGGTCGGCGGTGATGTCGATGCGGTGCCACCACCGGCCGTCGGGCGCCCGGAAGCAGCGGGCCGCCATGGCCGGGTCGCCCGGGACCGGCCGCGCCGGGGCGGCGGGCGGTGCCATCGGGGCCGGGGCGGGCGGCGGCTGCTCCGGCGGTGCGGGCATCCGCATGCCCGCGGGGGCCGCGAACGGCGCGGGCGCGGGGCGTACGGGCTCCGGCGCCGGGCCCGGGCCGTCGGGGCGGCGGCGGATCGGCAGCCCGTTCTCCGTGGTGGCCCCCGAGTCGTCCGCGGTGTGCCCGGGCTGGCCGCCGGGCGCCTCCATCGGGACCGACGGGTCCACGAGCACGCGCCCGTCCTGCAGGCTCACCCCGGGGGTGCTGAGCAGCCAGGCGCGCAGCTCCTGCTGGCGGATGCCGATCCGGCCCAGCCGGATGCCCGCCTCGGTCAGGCCCGGCCCGTCGGCCAGCAGCTCGCGGGTCTGCCAGCGCAGCCGGCCCGGGTCGTCGGCGATGAGCCAGCCGTTGTGCATGCGCCGGTCGGTGAACAGGGTGATGACCACCCGCCACAGCGGCGTGTTCAGGGTGGGCACCTCCACCGGGTGGTCGGGGTGGGCGTTGATCAGCCGGTCGATCGTGGTGGCCGTGCCCAGCTGCTCCGACAGGTCCCGCAGGTGCTTGGTGATGGGTGCGCCCTCGGGCGAGTTCAGCCAGCGCAGCAGCCGCTCCTCGACCTTGCGCTGGGCGGCGCGGATGTCGGTGACGTCCACGGCGATCTGCTCCGACAGCACCCGGATGCTGATGGGGTCGGTGGCGAACAGGCGCTCGGCGGCCACCGTCCGCTCCAGGTCGGGCCAGGAGCGGAACATCTCCTCGACCATGTCCACCAGGGGGTGCTCGCCCAGGGCCGGGGCGGCCGGGCGCTCCTCCTGCTCGGGGCGGTGCTTGGGCGGCCCGAAGCTGGGTCTGCGCAGGGTCCGCCCGGGACCCAGCAGCGAGCTGCGGAACTGCGAGCGCAGATCGCCCACGCCGTTCCCGGCCGAGACCTCGGCCTCCAGCGCCGCCCCCGGGATCATCGCGGCGGAGCTCACCATGGCCATCGGCACCGGCTCGTGCCCGCCGACGGCGACCGGCAGGGGGGCCTCCTGGTGCTCCTCGTCGCGCTGGGCGCGCAGCGCCCGCAGCGTGCGGATGGCCCGGGTGGCCGGGGTCTGCGGCGGAGTCGGGTCGCCTCCGACGCCCCCGGAGGCCGAGGCCTGGTCGGAGCCGGTGGCGGTGGTCAGGTAGTCCAGGGCGCTGCGCACGTGCTCGGGCGCGGTGTCGGGCAGCCAATGCGCGATGGTGCGCACCGCCTCCAGCATCAGCGCGGGCGAGGGGGCGGGGCCGCCGGGCAGGTCGCCGCAGGGCTGCAGGGCCCGCCAGGCCACGGTGCTCACCACGTCCATCACGCGGCAGTCGCCCAGGGGCCAGGAGCCGATCTCCTGGGGAGGGCTGGAGATGAGGTGGTCCCAGTCGCCGGCCGTCGACAGCACGGCGCTGCGCACCGGCTCGGCGAGGTCCTCGCAGTGCACTTCCTGGGAGCGCAGGTTCGGCAGGAACTCGGCCAGGGGCACGTGCGCCCACTGCTCCACGGCCAGGCGCGCGATCCCGTGCGCCAGCCAGGGCGGACCGGCGATCTCCAGGACCCTGGCGACCGGCAGCGAGTGCCACCAGCCGTCGATCAACCGGTCATGGTGGAGCAGTGGAGCCACGTCCGGCGACCTCGACCACCGCAGCGCGGGTGCGAGGTCGACGAGGCAGATCGGAGAGACGGCGTTCATCCGCTGGGGACCTCGACCTCCTGGTGTCTGCACGTGAATTGGGGAGGAACCGCACGGGCCTTCGGTTCGATGCACCACAGTACGCGCCCTTCACCCGCTGGGGGGACCCGTCCGGAGGACGGGCGGGGATGCCAGGGGTGGGCACGGCGGCCGGGGGACAGGGGTGCCGTGAGCACTTCTCGGAGATCGTACGTCCCTTGACGCCACATGGGTACCCCCAGGCCGTCCCGGTCCGGGCGGAGGGCGCCCCGGCGGCGGGCCGGCCGTCTCCCCGGTACGGGAACGGGGGCACATGCGACTGCAAGAATATGTGATCCACCTCATAAAGGACATTCGGCTCTTCCACCGGTGTGCGGCCGTTGTTGTTCACGGAGCCTTCACGCCTGCTCCCCGTTCCCGCAACGGGGGAGGACTACCGGAGACGGAGGATGCAGGCGCGCCCCACCAGCGCGTTCGGTGACCGGCACGCCTTCGTCGGTCCCGGGTATGCTGGATGGGCACTGTCCTCGCCCGAACGACCTTCGAGCCGGGTGGCCGCCCCGCGGCCGCAGGGGTCGACGGTGTTTCGGAGACGGGGGGCGACCCACCGCGACCCGTACCAGGATTCCGTACCCGCGCACCCTACGGCGCCCAGTCGGCGTGGGACGGTCGAGCCGGATGATTGGTTGACGTGACAGACCTTGAGATGAATCCCCCCGTGACCGCTCCCGCGCGCAGACCGGAGCCCATCCGGTCCTATGTGGCGATCGGTGACAGCATCACCGAGGGGATGGAGGACGACAGCGGTCCCGGCGGCCAGTACCGCGGTTTCGCGGACCGGCTCGCCGAGCACCTGGGCCAGGTGACCGCGGACTTCCGCTACGCCAACCTGGGTGTGCGCGGCCGCCGTATGAAGCACATCTTCGGCGAGCAGCTCGACCGGACCCTGGAGTGGAAACCCGACCTGGTCACCGTGCTGGCGGGCGGCAACGACGTGCTGCGCCCGGGCACCCACCTGGACGACCTGGCCGAGGAGTTCGAGCGGGGCATCCGCCGCCTGCGCGACGCGGGCATCCGCACCGTGATCCTGTCCGGTCACGACACCGGGTGGATCCCCGTGCTGCGCTACTACCGCGGCCGCATCGCCGTGTTCAGCATGCACATGCGCGCGATCGCCGAGCGCACCGGGACCGAGATCGTCGACATGTGGGCGCTCAACGCCCTCACCGACCCCCGGGCCTGGAGCGAGGACCGGCTCCACCTCAACGGCACCGGCCACCAGATCGTCGCGGCCCGCATCGCCGACCTGCTGGGCTTCCCGATGGGGCCGCGCGAGTCCTGGACCGACCCCTGGACCACCCCGCCCCGGCAGCTGCCCGCCATCCTGCGCCGCCGGGAGAACCGTCGCTGGGCCCGCCAGTACCTGGTGCCGTGGCTGCGCCGCCGGGCCATGGGCCGCTCCTCGGGCGACGGCCTGCTGCCCAAGCGCCCCGAGCTGGACTACCTCAACGACGAGGCGTCCCGCGAGCGTATCGCCCGCGCCATCGCCGAGGGCCGCTCCCCGCTGCCCCAGGTGGAGGAGGCCGCCGAGCAGCCGACCAACAGCCCGTCCGGCGTCAAGGGCCCCGAGCCCCTGCGCTGAACCCGGCCGCACGCGCCCCGCCCCGGACCCCGGTGCGGGGCGTCGCCGTTCCCGGGCCCGTCCGCGCCCCTGCCCCGGCTTCGGGCGGACCGGCGGGGTTCCGGAGGCCCGGAGGAGACGGCCGCGAGGAAGGGCCGCGGCCGCGGGCCGTCCGTCGAGGTCACCGACGCGGGACCGAAGGCCCCCGCTCCGGAAGGGCGCCGGGTGAGGCGGCGGTGCTTCGGCCGCCGGGCCCGTCCGCGGAGCGCGGGTCCGAAGGGAGACGGCTGCGAGGAAGGGCCGCGGCCGCGGGCCGTCCGTCGAGGGCACCGGGCGGGGCGGCGGTGCTTCGGTCGCCGGGCCCACGGGTCTGAAAGGAGACGGCCTAGCTGCGGGAGAGGGACTGGATGAGGTCGCTGATGTGGACCACGCCCAGGCACTGCCCGTAGGTGTTGACCACCACGAGGTCGTCGTAGACGCGTTCGGTGTCCTGGCCGGCGACGCGCAGCGCGGCGATCGCCGACATCCACGCCGGGACCGTGCGCGGCGACTCCGCCAGCCGGATCGCGGGGCGCTTGGCGTGCAGGGCGTGCCCGTAGCGCCCGGTCACCGACAGCAGGAACCGGGTCCGGTCGATCACGCCCACCGGGCGATCCCGGTGGTCGATGAGGATCGCGCTGTTGAGGGCCTTGTCGTCGGTGAAGGCCTCCAGGATCTGCTCGGCCGTGGTGTCGGCGTCGAACCCCACCGGCGGGACCATGAACTCGGTGACCCGCGGGCCCTCGTCCCCCGCCCGCTCCTGCCCGGCGGTCGGCTCCGGCACCGGGGTCACCCGCTCCCCGGGCCGCCAGGCGGCGTCGGCGAAGAACGGGCCGGTGCCCACCTTCACCCCGCAGCGGCGCAGCCGCACCACGTCCTCGGCGGTGTCCACCCCCGCGGCCATGGCGTACACCCCGCTGCCGCGGCCGATCCGGGCCAGGCCCTCCACCACGGTGGCGTGCCGCTGGTCGGCGGCCACACCCGAGACCACGCCCGGGTCGATCCGCATCAGGAACGGCGCCGCCTCGACGACCAGGTCCGGGCGCACCATCGCGGTGCCGAAACCGCACCGGAAGCCCGCGCTGCGCAGCCGCGCCACCCCCGACACGACGATCTTGCGGGGCAGGTCGGCCAGCTCGGCCCCGAGCATGAACGTGATGTCGCGGGGCCGCCGCCCGGCCCGGCGCAGCAGGCTGTCCACCAGGTCGACGAACCCATTGCGCGCCATCAGGGTCCGCGCGGGCAGCGGCAGCACCAGCGGGAGCAGGCTCTCGGTCCCGGCGGACTCGCGCACCAGGGACAGCAGCCACTCCGCGATGGCCTCCATCTCCTCCGGAGGCATCTCCAACGGCCCGGCCCCGGTCCCGGCGGGGGCGGGGGAGATGATCTCGACGGCCACGATGGCGCCCGAGTCCAGGTCGACGATCGGCTGGAAGCCGAACGGCGTCCGGTCCGGACGGGGTGCCGGTCCGGCCGCCCGGGGAGCTGTCACCGTGGGGGCCCGGTGCGAGTGCGCTGTGGTCACCTCTCCATGGTGACGACACGCCCTGCGTACCTGAAGGCGTTTTCGCGGCTGTTCAGCTCACCTTCACGGGCCGTTGGTCGGGTCCTCCCCCGACAAGGAGAAGGGCCCCGCCAGCGGGCGGGGCCCCGTGCGTCCGCGGACGCGGTGTCGCCGGGTCAGGCCCGGCGGAACACCAGCGCGACGTTGTGGCCGCCGAACCCGAAGGACTCGTTGATCGCGGCGACATCGCCGGAGGGCATGTCCCGGGGCTTGTCGCGGACGATGTCCACCGCCACCTCCGGGTCCAGCTCCTGGATGTTGATGGTCGGCGGGATGCGCCCGTCGTGCAGCGCCAGGATCGTGGCGATCGACTCCACCGCGCCCGCGCCGCCCAGCAGGTGGCCGGTCATGGACTTGGTGGAGGTCACCGCGACCCGGTCGGCGGCCGCACCCAGCGCGGCGCGGATGGCGCGGGTCTCGCCCACGTCGCCCGCCGGGGTGGAGGTGGCGTGCGCGTTGACGTGCACGATGTCCTCGGGGGCCAGGTCGGCGTCGGCCAGCGCCTGGGTGATGGCTCGGGACTGGCCGGCGCCCTCCGGGTCGGGCTGGACGATGTCGTAGGCGTCGTTGGTGTAGCCGACACCGGAGGCGTGCGCGTACACGCGGGCGCCGCGCTTGGCGGCGTGCTCGGCCGACTCCAGGATGACGATGCCCGCGCCCTCGCCCATGACGAAGCCGTCGCGGTCCTTGTCCCAGGGGCGCGACGCCGTCTGCGGGTCGTCGTTGCGGGTGGACAGGGCGCGCATCGACGCGAACGAGGCGATGTTGAGCGGGTGGATCGCGGCCTCGGTGCCGCCCGCGATGACGATGTCGGCGCGGCCGGCGCGGATCATGTCGACACCGTTGGCGATCGCCTCGGCGCTGGAGGCGCAGGCGCTGACCGGGACGTGCGAGCCGGCACGGGCGGTGTACTCCAGGCTGATGGCGGCGGCCGGGCTGTTGGGCATGAGCATGGGCACGGTGAACGGGGAGACCCGCCGCCAGCCCTTCTCACGGAAGGTGTCGTACTGCTCCAGGATGGTCAGGATGCCGCCGATGCCGCTGGAGACCACCACGCCCAGGCGCAGCGGGTCCACCTCCGGGGAGCCGGCGTCGGCCCAGGCCTCGCCGGCGGCGATGAGCGCGAACTGCTGTGTGCGGTCCAGGCGGCGCAGCCGGGGCTTGGGGAGTTTCTCCGAGGGTTCCTGCGCGATGCGCCCGGCGAAGTGCACCGGGAGGCTCTCGTGCCACTCCTCGGGCAGCGTGCTGATGCCGGAACGGCCGTCGAGGAGCGCGGACCATGTGGTCGCGACGTCCCCCCCGAGCGGGGTGGTGGCGCCGAGGCCGGTGACGACGACATCGGTCTTTGCCATGATCCGATCGCCCTTCGTGGGTCGGTCCCGGCTGCGGGGCCGGGCGTGGCGGATGACTGGGGTGGTCCGGCGGAGTGGGCCGGTCGGGTCGCCGGGCCGGGTCATCGGTCCCCGGCGACCCGGACGATCACTTCTGGATGAAGGTGACGACGTCCTGGACCGTCTTGAGGTCCTTGAGCTGCTCGTCGGGGATCTCCACGCCGAACTTGTCCTGGGCGGCGACGGCGATCTCCACCATGGACAGCGAGTCGATGTCGAGGTCGTCCACGAAGCTCTTCTCCGGGGTGACCTCGGAGGGGTCGGTGCCGACGATCTCCTCGATGATCTCGCCGAGGCCTTCCAGGATCTCCTGCTCGCTGAAAGTCTTCTGCTCGCTGGAAGCCATGTTCTTCTCCTTGCGTGTGTTCTGTGAACGGGGATGCGGTCCGGATCTTCGGCCGCGTGCCTCAGGGGATGCGGATCACCTGTGCGGCATAGACCAGCCCCGCGCCGAAGCCCAGGGTGAGGACGGTGCTCCCCGACGGGAGCTCCCCGCGTCCGATCATGCGCGACAGCGCGAGCGGGACGGACGCGGAGGAGGTGTTGCCAGCGGTGACGATATCGCGGGCCACGAGTGCCTGGGGCGCGCCCAGCTTCTTGGCGATCGACTCGACGATCCGCAGGTTGGCCTGGTGCGGGACGAAGGCGGTGAGCTCCTCGGGGGCCACCCCGGCGCGCTCCAGCGCCTCCAGCGCGGTCTTGTAGAGCTCGGTGGTGGTCCAGCGGAAGACCGCCTGGCCCTCCTGCCAGAGGTACTTGTGGTCGCGCAGGTGGATCTTGTCGGCGCGCTCGCCGGAGGAGCCCCACACCACCGGGCCGATGGCGTTGTCCTCCGAGGCGGAGACCACGGCCGCCCCGGCGCCGTCGGCGAAGATCACACAGGTGGAGCGGTCCTCCCAGTCCACCCAGTCGGAGAGCTTCTCCGAGCCGATGACCAGGACGTTGCGGGAGCTGCCGCCGCGCACCATGTCGGCGGCCACGCCCAGGGCGTAGCAGAACCCGGCGCAGGCGGCGTTGAGGTCGAACGCGCCGGGGGCGACGATGCCCAGCCGGGCGGCGACGGTCGCCGCGGTGTTGGGGATCTGGTCCTGCGGGGTGCAGGTGGCCACGATCACCAGGTCGATGTCCTCCGGGGACAGCCCGCCGGCGGCCAGGGCCTTGCCGCCCGCGGCCACGGCCATGCTCGCCACGGTGTCCTCGGGCCCGGCGATGCGCCGCTCCTTGATGCCGACGCGGCTCTGGATCCACTCGTCGCTGGTGTCGACCCGCTTCTCCAGGTCGGCGTTGGTGACCACCTGGGCCGGCTGGTACTCGCCGAAGGAGCGGATGGCCGCGCCGCCGGGGATGCTCGGGGTGGGGAACATGGGTCAGCCTTCCTGGTCGGTGCCCGCGGCGGAGGTCCCCGCGTGCTCCTTGATGAGGACGCCCGCGCGCTCGATGTCCTCGGGCGTCTTCACCGCGAGGAGGTCGATGCCGCGCAGGGCGCGCTTGGCCAGACCGGTGAGCGTGCCCGCGGGGGTCAGCTCGATGAGGGCGGTGACGCCCAGATCCGCCAGGGTCCCCGTGCAGGCGTCCCAGCGCACGGGGGAGGAGATCTGGGTGACCAGCCGGTCCAGGTACTCCTTGCCGCCCTCGACCACCGCGCCGTCGGCGTTGGACAGGATCGGCACCACCGGGTCGGAGGGCGACAGCAGGCCCGCGGCCGCGCGCACCCGCTCCACGGCCGGGGCCATGTGCTCGGTGTGGAAGGCGCCCGCCACCGACAGGGGGCGCAGCCGCGCCTTCTCCGGCGGGTTCTCGGCGAAGGCCGCCAGCTGCGCGGTGGTGCCCGCGGCGACGATCTGGCCCGAGCCGTTGTCGTTGGCCGGGGTGAGCCCCGCGGCGGCGATGGCCGCCAGCACCTGCTCGCGGTCGCCGCCCAGGACGGCGGTCATACCGGTCTCGGTGCGGGCGGCGGCGTCGGCCATGCCGCGGCCGCGCTCGGCGACCAGGGACAGGGCGTCCTTGGGGGAGAGCACACCGGCCACCGCGGCGGCGGTGAACTCGCCGACGCTGTGGCCGGCGACGGCGTCCACCAGGGAGGCCTCCGCCGGCAGGGCGGGGGAGGGCGAGGTCAGCGGGCTCAGGACCGCCGACGCCGCGACCAGGCCCGCGGCGACCAGCAGCGGCTGGGCGACGGCCGTGTCGCGGATCTCGTCGGCGTCCGCGGTGGTGCCGTAGCGCACCAGGTCGAGCCCGACGACCTCCGACCACGCGGAGAGCTGGGCGGCGACGCCGGGCAGCTCGAGCCACGGGGAGAGGAATCCGGGAACCTGGGCACCTTGGCCGGGAGCAACGATTACAAGCACGACATCCACCTTGCCCTGTAGGAGATCACCGGTTGGAGGGGGAGGCACACGAAGTTCCCTCGGGGGTGCTTGTGGGAACCCCACAAACCCGTGTTCGACGTGTGTCCACAAGCCCGCAGGCCGGTGAGAGGGGTCACCCTCCGACCGTACATCCCCGCAGCCCGGGGGCTCTCCCGCCGCCGTCCGGAGGGCTTCAGCCCCGGAGCGCCGGGGTGGACCGCAGCCCCCGGGGGCGGGGGATGCGAACCTAGAGGGGTGAACACCGATGAGAACGCCGGGACCGACGAGCAGGAGCGCGTCCGCGCCGAGACGGTCCGCCGCCTGGAGCGCTCCATGGGCGCCCTGGGCACCGCCGCCGTCGCCCGCATGGAGGAACGCCTCGGCTGGTTCCGCCGGATGTCGGCCCAGGACCGGTCCTGGGTGGGCCTGGTCGCCCAGTCCGGGGTGGCGGCGTTCGTCGACTGGTTCCGCAACCCCAGGCGCGGGCGCCCCGCCATCACCGTCGAGGTCTTCGGCACCGCTCCGCGGGAGCTGACCCGGTCGGTGTCCCTGCAGCAGACCGTCGACATGATCCGCGTCGTCATCGACGTCGTCGAGGGCCAGGTCGACGAGCTGGCCGCGCCCGGCGGCGCCCAGCAGCTGCGCGAGGCCGTGCTGCGCTACACGCGCGAGGTGGCGTTCAGCTCCGCCAAGGTCTACGCCCGTGCCGCCGAGGCCCGCGGGGCGTGGGACGCCCGGCTGGAGGCGCTCATCGTCGACGCCCTGCTGCACGGCGACCGGGAGGACGGGCTCCAGACCTGGGGGTCGGCACTGGGCTGGTCGCTCACGCCGGTGGTCACGGTGGCCGGCGAGATCGCCGAGGGCGACGACGCGACCAAGGTCCTGGACGACCTGCGCGCCGCCGCGCGCCGCCTGGGGCACGACGTCCTGGCCGGCACGCAGGGCCGCCGTGTGGTCGTGGTGGTGGGTGTGGGGGAGCGCTACCCGGCCGAGGACCTGCCCGGCGCCGCCGCCGAGCCGCTGACCGGGCTGTTCGGCCCGGGACCGGTGGTGGTCGGCCCGGTCGTGCCCGACCTGCGCTCGGCCGGGGCGTCGGCACGGGCCGCCGTCAGCGGGCTGCGGGCCGCGGTGGCCTGGCCGGACGCGCCGCGCCCGGTGTCGGCCGCCGACCTGCTGCCCGAACGGGCGTTCCAGGGGGACGCCGAGGCGCGCGCCCAGCTGGTCCGGGAGGTGTACCTGCCGCTGGCCGGGGCCGGGTCGCCGCTGCTGGACACCCTGTCGGTGTACCTGGAGCACGCGTCGTCGCTGGAGGCCACGGCCCGCATGCTGTTCGTCCACCCCAACACGGTGCGCTACCGGCTCAGCCGGATCGCCGAGCTGACCGGGCACACGCCCTCCGACGGGCGGGGCTCGTTCGTGCTGCGGGTCGCCGTCGCACTGGGACGACTCTCCGAGGCCGCCGACGGTTGACATGGGATGTGTCATTCATCCCTGATCGGCCGCGACCCTGTCGTCCGGGGAACCCGGGACGTAACCTGATCGTTAGTCCGCCATGCGTGCGCCCTTATCCGGGTTTCACCTGCGCCGGGTATGTCTATTACTGCCCGTGTGCGCCCGGGGACCGCATGAAAAGGGATAGCTTTGTAACGGTGAAGCGCGAGGTCCTCCCGGTCTGAGGGCACTCCCGGGCGGGGACCCGCGCACACCGTCGGGTCACGACGTTCTTGGGGGGTCAACGCTGTGGTCGAACGGCCGAGGAAGTGGTCCTGGACCGACAATCCTGTGACCGAGTTCGTGCTCCAACCGACGCAGGAGGGCGAGCTGCGCAGACGGGTGCTCTTCTGGCTGCCCGCACCGCTCCTCGCGGTCGGCCTGGTCGCCCTGTTCGTGGGCGGCTCGTTCTCGGCCGCGGGGTGGACGATCCTGCTGGCGACGAGTGTGGGCGTGGGCACGCTGCTGATGTCCCTCATCGTCCAGCTCACGCCGCTGCCCGAGGGCCTGGCCCCGCCGGTGTCCGCCCGCCGGGCGCTGCACCGGTTCCGCCAGTTCACCGGGCTGCGCATCGCGCTGGCCCTGTCCACGACGGCGATCGGCGCCGCCGCGGCGCTGGTGGGCGGCGGGCTGTACCCGCTGCTGGCGGCCCTGGCCCTGGCGCTGCCGCAGATGCTGCTGGCGATGCCCACCTTCTTCACCATCACCCGTGCCCGCCGCGCCATGGAGGCGTGGGGCACCACCGCCTACCTGTGGCACGCGCTCTCGCGTCCGGCCAAGGTCACCTGGCCGATCGCCACCCCGGCGTACCGGGCCTGGCGCTCCCGCCGGGCCGAGCGCTCCCGCGAGTCCATGCGGCAGAAGCTCGCCGAGCGGGCCTGGCGCAAGGCCGTCCGCGAGGAGACCGAGAACGCCGAGGAGCCGGAGGTGCGGGCCGCCAACGAGCGCACCGACCTGCTGCGCCCGGTGGTCCCGCCGACGGCCCCGTCGGCGGCCGGAGCGGACGAGCCCACCGAGGTCGTCCCGCACCTGGGCGCCGACACGGCCGGGGACGCCCCCCGGGACACCGCGGGTGACGGCGAGGAGCCCACCGCGGCCCTGCCGCACCTGACCGAGGTCGAGCCGACCGCGGTCCTCCCGCACCTGGGCGGGGACTCCGCCGCGGAGGACGGGGAGCCCGGCGCCGGGACCGAGGACGAGGCCGAGGAGAAGCGCGGGGCCTCCGGGCCGCGCGCCACCGTCAACCGGGCCGCCCGGCAGTTCATCGAACGCGGCAGCGGGGCCCTGGGCCTGGCCGTCCGCAAGACCCGCCGCGGCCACTCCGCCACCCGGCCCCACCCGCACAAGCCCTGACCCGTTCCGGAGCCGCCGCCCCGACCCCGCGGCCCGCTCCGGATCACGGTCCCGTCCCGCCTCCCGCCGCCCCGCCCCGCGGCAGCACCCCCGGCGCGGGCCAGCGCCCCCGGACCAGCCGCCACAGCCGGTTGCCGCTGTGGGCGGCGGGCAGCTCCGACCAGGGGCCGCGCGGGCGCAGGACCACCACCTGCCGCACCGCCCGCAGCAGGGAGTACAGGCGCAGCCGGTCGGCCAGCCGCGGGTGCG
Organism: Nocardiopsis sp. MT53; assembly: GCF_019598965.1. NCBI lineage: Bacteria > Bacillati > Actinomycetota > Actinomycetes > Streptosporangiales > Nocardiopsidaceae > Nocardiopsis > Nocardiopsis sp. MT53. The sequence continues at coordinate 4,492,423 of NZ_CP080599.1, forward strand.
CGAACAGCTCCGGGTAGTGCAGGGCCAGCCCCTCCAGGAGTTCGGGCCGTTCCGGTCCCCCGGCGAGCGCCGCGGTGTCGGCCCGCTCCACCGGGGCCCGCAGCTCCAGGTCGGGCGGGCCCGCCCGGACCCGCTCCCAGCCCAGCAGTGTCAGCGCCCCCTCGTGCCACCACAGGTCCGCGGGGCGGGCGCAGCCGTGCACCGGGCCGTGCGCGGCCGGATCGTCCACCACCGGGGCCGCGTCGGCCAGGGCGGTGACCATGTCCCGTGCGGCCGCCAGCACGCCCCTGTCGACACCCGGCAGTTCCAGGGCGTGGTCCACCAGGGCCAGGCCCCGCTCCACCGGCAGCGGGACGGTGTCCGCGCCGACGGGCGGCGCCGGGCCGCCCGGGGAGGACTCCGGGCGGGCGGCGAGCGCCGCGGCGACCTCGGCCGGGGGCGACCAGGTGTGCAGGGCGCGCAGGGCGGCGGCGTACCCCCGAACCGCGGAGCGCCGTCGGACCGTGTCCAGGGACGGCCAGGCCTCGTGCAGCGGGCGGCCCGGCGGCCGCCGCGTCACCGAGTAGGCCAGCGGAGGGCCGCCGTCCGCCGCGCGGCCGTGGCCCAGCGGTTCCGGGTGGGGCACCTCCGCCGGCAGGTGTCGCAGGACCAGCGCCTCCCGGTCGGCCCGGCCGAGGTCACCGCCCCATGCCACCCGCAGGACGACCGGGCCGAGGAACAGGTCGTCGAACGCCCATACGTCCTGGGAGCCGCCGCCCAGCCGCCGCGGCGGGGCGTGGAAGGCGAAGCGCAGTCCGCCGGCCTCGGCGGCGCGCGCGAGCCGGTCGATCCGGTCGGTCCATGCGGGGGAGGGCGGGGGCACAGGGGGCCTCTCGTGGTCGAAAGCCCCGGGGCCGGGGCCGGGCCGGAAGCGCCGCGGGTCGCCCCCGGGTCACACGTCCACGGTGGAGTGCACCTCGGGCAGGGCGTCGGGCCCGCCCTGGACCACGTGGTACCAGCGGGCCTGCGCGGTGCGTCCCGCGAAGGACACCTCGCCGATGGTGTTGCCGAAGTAGAGCCCCGACGAAAGCCGCCAGCGCAGCGGCGAGGACGGCACCCGCGCCAGCCACGTCATGATCCGCCCCGCCAGGTGCACGGGCGCGCTCGCCGACAGCCGCGCCATCCGGCGGAAGTTCGACGGCAGCCGGTTGCACAGCGGGGAGGACACCAGCTGGAGGATCCTCGACCCGCCCTCCCCCACGCCCCGGTGCCGGGCCGGTGCGGTGTAGGAGAAGTGGACGTCGCCGCTGAGCAGCAGCACCGACGCCGGGGCCGGACCGCGCTCGCCGCGCGCCACCCGGCCCACGGTGTCCGCCAGCCGCTCGAACGAGTACCGGAAGGCCCCCCAGTGTTCGAGGTCCAGGGCCTGGCGCAGCCGCTCGGCGGGTCCGCGCAGCCACCCGCCCCAGGCGCCCGCGCACACCGCCTCGTTCCAGGACTCCAGGTGGTGCACCGCCGGGGGCAGCAGCACCGGGACCGTGGAGGCCACCACCACGTGGTCGGGCCCGCCGGTCAGGTGCTCGTCCAGCCAGGCGTGCCCCGAGGCCCCCAGGATGGACCGGGAGCCGTCCGACGGGTCGCCCTCGCCCAGGGCCCGGCCGCACCGGGTGTCCAGCATCAGCACCCGCACCCCGCCGATGTCGTGGCGGTGGCTCCACCGGTAGGACTCCGGCTCCTCGTACGCCCGCAGCGCGAACGCGTCCACCTCGTCCCCGGCGTCGACCCGGGCGGCGCGCACCTGCGCCCACAGCGGGTCCTTGTCCCTCTCCGCGGGGGAGAGGTTGCCCAGGTGCTGGTAGACCCAGTAGGCGCCCAGCCCCGACGTGATCCGGGTGCGCCACCAGGGACGGTCGTCCATCGTGCGCCGCCAGGCCGCCGAGGTGTTCCAGTCGTCGCGGATGTCGTGGTCGTCGAACACCATCAGGGCCGGCACCGTCGACAGCAGCCACCGCACCTGCGGGTCGCTCCACGCCTGCCGGTACAGCTCGGCGTACTCGTCGAAGTGGACGACCTCGTCCTCGGGACCGTCGCCGTCCTCCCCCCGGCGCCCGCGCAGGAACGCGCGCATCGGCTCCTGGACCTCGTCGGCGTACACCTGGTCGCCGATGAGCAGCATCACCAGGTTGCCCTCCACCGGCTCCGCGGCCAGCCGCCGGGCCGTCGCCCGCAGCAGGTCCGGCCCGTAGCGGACCACTCCCTCGGGGGTGTCGCCGGTGGGGGTGCGGCACGAGCCGTACAGCAGCCGGGTCGGGGCGTCCGGGTCGAGGGTGCGCAGCGTGCTCGGCGGGAACGCCGACCCCGGCTCCGGCCACACCCGCTCCTCGCCCAGGAAGACCTCGTAGGGCGTCGCGGAACCCGGTTCCAGGCCCGTGACCTCGCACACCGCGAAGTGGTGGCCGTGCACGGTGAACGTGTCCGCGACCGCCGTCACCCCGCCGTCCGCCACCACCCGGACCCGGCCGGGCGCGGACGTCTGCACCCACACGGTCGCGGTGGTCGTGCCGACATGCCGCAGTACGGGTCCCAGCGGTAAAGAGGCGGTCACCGTTCTCCCTCGTTTCGGGCGGGTTGGCACACGTAGTGGACGAGTATGGCCCCTCCCGGACCGTATCGCCATCCACAGGCCGAAAACGGGATGGTTGCACGACGGCCCCGCCTGCGCGAAGGTGGCGCTATGCGGACACAGATCCTGGAGTTGCACACCGGCGGATCGGAGAGCATCACCGACATCACCCGCCAGTGCGACGAGTTCGTCGCCGACCACGGAGGCGACGGCCTGCTCAACGTCTTCGTGCCGCACTCCACCGCGGGTGTGGCGATCATCGAACTCGGAGCGGGCTCCGACGACGACCTCCTGGCCAACCTCGACGACCTGCTCCCCGCCGACGACCGGTGGCGGCACGAGCACGGGACGCGGGGACACGGCAGGTCGCACGTGATGCCGGCCTACATCGCACCGCAGACCACCGTTCCGGTGTTCTCGGGCCGCCTCGGACTGGGAACATGGCAGTCCATCGCGGTGGTCGACCTCAACGTGGACAACCCCGACCGCACGGTCCGGCTGTCCTTCCTCTCCTCCGGGTGAGCCGAGGGGCCGGCCGTCGGCGGGAACACGTTGACGGACGGGCCCGCTAGCGTGTGAACTAGGCCATCAGCGATGGTCGCGGCACACGTGACGGGCGGGGGAAAGGCCCGGCATCGTTGTGACAACTGCTTCGTGCAGGCAAGATTGAGAAAAACCATCTGTGGAGGAGAACTTTCGTGAGCGCGACCGCGGGCCAGGCACAGAGCGAGCGTGGCTTGGCTGACCGACTCGGATTCAAGCCGGGTCAGGTGGTGCAGGAATTCGGCTTCGACGACGACGTCGACGAGGGCCTGCGCGCATCCATCGCCGAGCTCACCGGTGAGGAGCTGGTCGACGAGGATTACGACGGCGACGTCGATGCGGCGCTGCTGTGGTGGCGGTCCGACGAGGAGGGCGACCTGACCGACGTCCTCGTGGACGTGGTGACCACCATCGCGGACGGCGGCACGATCCTGGTCCTGACCCCCAAGGCGGGCCGTGAGCTGCACGTGTCGCCCAACGACGTCGCCGAGGCGGCCACCACCTCCGGTCTGTCCCAGACCAGCGCGGTGAGCGTCGGAGCGGACTGGTCGGGAACGCGCCTGGTCGTGCCCAAGCGGTGACGGACATCACCCGTACGGGGTGACGCATCCGGTGCCGCGCGTCCCGACCACGGGCGCGCGGCGCTGACGGACGCCCGCACACGACCGAACGAACGAGTAGATGACGGACATCGTTCCGGGGGCCGCCGCCCCCGACTTCACCCTCCAGGACCAGTACGGACGGGACACCGCGCTCTCCGCGCTGCGCGGTCGGCCGGTCCTGGCGGTGTTCTACCCGCTGGCGTTCTCCGGCGTGTGCTCCGGCGAGCTCGCCGAGCTGAGCGCCCGCCACGCCGAACTCGCCGAACTGGGCACGGTGCTGGCCATCTCGGTGGACTCGGTCTTCGCCCTGCGGACCTGGTCGGACCGGGAGGCGTTCCCGTTCGCGCTGCTGTCGGACTTCTGGCCGCACGGGGCCGTCGCCGACGCCTACGGCGTCCTCGACCACGGCCGGGGGACCGCCCGCCGCGCCACCTTCCTCATCGACGCCGCGGGCGTCGTCCGCTGGAGCACGCTCGTCCCGGTCTCCGAGCCCCGCGACACGGACGCCTACCTCGAACAGATGCGCGCCCTGGCATGAACCGGGGCGCCGAAAACGGCGCGCGGGCCGCCGTCCCGAAGCGGTATGATCGCCTGCGACGCAAGGGCGCGTAGCTCAGCTGGTCAGAGCAATTGCCTTACAAGCAATAGGTCAGGGGTTCGAGTCCCTTCGCGCCCACGCACTCAGGACGACCCTGCTCGGGGGCCTCTGGCCGCCTCGCCGGGTCGTCCTTCGTCTTTCCCGGGGGGGGAGACCCCCGAATCCCCCGAGGCACCCCCTCCGGCCGGGGCCGCGCGGATCGGTGAGGTGGGGGAGCGATCCCTTGCAACGCGAGGCCGTGCCTCGTGGGTCGTGGTCGTCTGCTCGGGGCCTCCGGCCGCCTCACGGGTCGTCTCGTCGCTTCTCCCGAGGGCCCGAACCCCCCAGGCACCCCCTGCGGTCGGGGCCGTGCGGATCGGCGGGGTGGGTAGCGATCCCTGACAACAGGGGGCCTTGCCCCGGGGTCGTGGTCGGCTGCTCGGGGGGCTTCGCCGCCGGGGCGGTCATGTTCCCAGCCATCCCCGCTCGCCGATCACCGACGCGCGGATCGAGTCGGCCGTGGCGACGACGAGGAGCCCCTGGCCCTCTTCGTTCGGGACCGTCATGACGACGTATCCGGCCGGGTCGACCGTGACCGTTGTGATCCCGGAACCCGACCGGATCTCGAGGCCCGCCCGGGCCTCGCCGGTGGTGAGATCGGCGACCTGGTAGGTGTAACCGCCGCCGTCGTGCGCCTCGGACACGGCGAATCCGAACTCGGAGCCCGCCGCGTACCCGGTGGCGGGGTCGAGGACGACGTTCGCGCTCCAGGCGTCCTCCGGCGCCCAGGAGGCCCACAGCATGTTGCTCTTCGGGACGATGCCGGTCAGCGGGTCGGGTTCGGGCTCGGGGCCGGGCAGCCGGGCCTCGTGGTTCGTCGCGCCGTCCATGGTCTCGGAGTACAGGAACAGGTCGGGTTCGGTGGCGGCGAGGTCCTCCTCCCAACGGCGGGCCACGGCCGGGGGCACGGGACCGGCCGCGTCGGAGCCGAGCGGTATGCCCAGGACAGTGCCGTCCCCGTCCTTCAGAGCTCATCTCATTTGGTGAGTCGGCGGTAGCAGATCAGCGTGCAGGCGATGCCGGCGAAGGCCAGGAAGTGGTCGGCCTTGCGCTCGTAGCGGCGGTGAAGTCGGCGGCATCCGGCCAGCCAGGCCATGGTGCGTTCCACCTGCCACCGGTGTCTGCCCAACCGCTGCGAGGACTCCACACCCCGGCGGGCCAGACGGTGCACGATCCCCCGGCGCCGGAGCCAGCGGCGCAGGTGGGCGTAGTCGTAGCCCTTGTCGCCGTGCAGCTTGCCCGGTCTGCGCCGCCGGGGTCCGCGACGGGAGCGGATCGGAGCGATCCCTTCCACCAGGGGCTGCAGCGCCTGGCTGTCGTGGGTGTTGGCCCCCGAGATAGCCATGGACAGGGGCAAACCCTGCCGGTCGGTGATCAGGTGGATCTTCGACCCCTTCTTGCCTCGGTCGACAGGATTCGGACCCGTCAGGTCCCCCCTTTGAGGGCCCGCATGTTCACCGAGTCGATCGCGCACCGCGACCAGTCCAGCTCGCCTTGGGAGCCGAGCTCGTCCAGGACCAGGCGGTGGAGCTTGGCCCACACCCGGGCCCGGGTCCACTCGGTGAAGCGCCGATGCGCGGTGGGCCCGGAGGGGCCGAACACCGGCGGGAGCTGAGCCCAGGTACAGCCGCTGGTGGCCACGAAGATGATCGCGGCCAGCACCTGCCGGTCACCGTGTCTGCGCCGCCCACCGCCCTGGGGGCGGGTGGGCGCCTCGGGCACCACCCGTTGGAACAGTTCCCACAGCTCGTCCGGCACCAGCCGTTCCACCATCGACACAGGAGCAGGCTACCGAGAAACCAAATGAGATGAGCTCTCAGTACGACCAGGCGCGACTCCGGGTCGTAGGCGTAGGAGGTGAGCGAGGCGACGCGGTCCTCGCCCAGGCCGCGGATCCGGTCGTCACGGGCGACGATGTCGCCGGTGGCGGCGTCGAGGATCACGAGCCCGTCGTCGGTGCGGACATAGGCGTGGTCCCCGCCGACCGCGAGGGCCTGGGCCCCGACCGAGGGATGGTCGTTGGACAGCATCGTGTCCCACAGCCGCTCCCCGGTGTCGAGGTCGAACGCGGTGGCCTGCACGCTGTACCCGATCGACCGGATCCGGAAGAGGTCGAGGCTGGGGAAGGTGTCGGTCTCGTACGCCACGACGGCGACCCGGCGCCCGTCGGCGGTCTGACCGGTGGCGATCGCGTTCGACGGACGTGTCAAGGCCGGACCGTGCGTCTTCTCGACGGTCGTGGCGACCACGGTGGCGAACAGCAGCGGGGCCAGGATCCACACGGCGGCGACCGGCCACCGGCGGCGCCCCTTCCCCTTCCCGGTCCCGGTGCCCGCCGTGCCGGCGGATGACGGCACGGTCGTCGCCCGTTCACGATCGCTCATCGCCGAACCTCCACGTTCCGAGGAAGGGGAACCCCCTCCGGGAGGGGCGGGCCCTCGCGGGGTTCCAGCCGCAACGCACCGGATCATCATGGGCGACGGCCGCGCGGGCCCGACGACCGGGGTGGCGGAAGACGCGCACGGAGGCGGTCCGCACGGCCGTCCCGCTGCGGGGGCACCCCGGCGGCTAGGCTGCCGGTATGCGGATGCTGCACCTGGGGCTGCGGGTCACCGACCCGGAGCGCTCGCTCGCCTTCTACACCGCGCTCGGGTACCTGGAGGTCGGCCGGGTGCCCGGGACGGAGTTCGGCGCCCTGACCATGCTCCGGCTGCCCGACGACCCGTTCGTCAGCCTCGAACTCGTGCACGACCCCGCCCGGCCGGTCCGGGACACCGGCTCCGTGAACCACCTCGTCGTGCAGGTGGAGGACCTGGACGCCGTCATCGCCCGCCTCGCCGCGAAGGGCGTGGCGGCCGAGCCGCCGACCGACCTGGGGCGGGGGATGCGGACCGCCTGGCTCACCGATCCCGACGGCCACCGGATCGAGCTGGTGCAGTGGCCGCCCGGCCATCCCGCCGGGATGACGGAGGCCGACTTCGCCTGAGCCGGGCGGCCCGGGGAGGGGGTCCCCGGGCCGCCCCGGGGTCAGTCGGTGACGGTCCAGGTGCCGCGGCGGTGGTTGCGGGCGTTGCCGTCGGGGTCGTAGCCCCCCTCGACGTTGCCCGCGATGTCCACCGCGAACCAGTGGACGGTGGTCGTCTCCTCCAGGGTCAGGGTCTCCAGCCCGCCGCGCACGCCCGTCAGGTTCAGCCGGGGGGAGTCGTAGTCCGGGCGGCTGCCGTCGAGCGTGTAGTAGATCTCCGCGGGTTCGTTGGTGTCGAAGGCGACCTCCACGGGCCCGGTGTGCGCGCCCGCGCGGGGGGAGGCGCTGGAGCGCGGCCTGTACCGGTCCCGCTGGTACTCCAGCGCCACGCCGAGCATGGCGTACAGGCCGTCGGCGTACTCCATGCCCTGGGCGTGGGCCTCGTCCCACGGCGGCTGGAAGCCCGCCTGGCCCAGCTCGAAGTTCCAGGCGAAGATCCCGTTCTCGTACCAGAGGTGGTCGCCGGAGTTGCCCGCCGCGGAGTACAGCACGTCGATGATCGGGCCGGTGCGGGCCGGGGTCACCACGGTGCCGCGGTGCTCCTTGATCGCGCCCAGGATGTCCGCCGACGACTCCCAGAAGTACGCCTCCTGCATCGCGGTCGGCCGGGGCGTGGGAACGCGCCCCTCGGCGATGTAGGCGCCCGGGGACCACATGAAGTAGTCGCCGGAGGAGTGGATGTTCATGGAGAAGTCGATGTTGTCGTGGGTGTCGACCAGCCACACCAGGTTCCGGTTCTCCGGCTGCGACAGCGGACCCAGCTCCCGGGGCCCGGCGAAGCTGCCACTGGTGCAGCTGAAGGAAGCCCCGGAGTAGCCGTCCCACAGGGTGTAGGCGCCGTAGTTGCGGTTGTTGTCCACACCCCACTGCGCGCCCTGCTCCACGGCCCACTGGTCGCGGGCCCCGTCGGTGGGGCAGTAGTTGGTCATGTTCTTGCGGTGCAGCGGCACGTCGTAGAAGGAGTAGTTCGCGCCGTCGGGGTTGAACGAGGGCATCAGGAAGATGTCCAGCTCGTCCACCAGTTCGGTGGTCGTGTCGTGGATGCCGTAGTTGCGCACCAGCCGCTCGGCGGTCTCGATGGTCACCAGCGGGGTCTGCCACTCGCGGGCGTGCTCCTGGGCGTAGCCCAGCACACCGGTCTTGGAGCCGTCCCGGGTTGCGCCGATGCGCAGCGCGTAGACCGGTGCCGGTTCGCGGGGGACGGCGTCCTCGGGGGCGCTGAGGAAGTCGTCGGCCCGCACGCGTTCGGCCCGCACGGTCCCGGCGCCGGCATCGCCCCGGTAGGTGAAGGCCCGGACCAGGTCGCCGGCCCCGGCGTTGATCGCCGCCACCGCCTCCGCCGCGGTCGTGGTGACCGCGCCGCCGCCGTCGTTGGCCAGGGAGACGGTGATCTCGTCCCCGTCCACGGCGACCGACAGCGCCGAGTCGGGGGCGGCGGGGTCGACCAGGTCCACGACGAGGTCGTTGCCGCCCTCGTGCCCGTAGGCGAGCGACTCCACGATGACGCCGCGGTCCGCGTTCCGGCCGTCGGCGCTCACCCCGAGGATCGCCTGCGCGTGGCGCCGGTAGCCGTTGGTGCGGTGGGGCAGCTCGATGACCTCGGCGATGTCCGGGTACTCCTCGGCGATCTGGTGGATCCGGTCGTAGAGTTCGCCCGGGGTCATGTAGGCGTTGAGGAAGTCGGTGTAGGGCAGCGGGTCGCCGGGCCCGCGGGGGTCGGGCAGCCATTCGGTGACCTCCGCGACGGCGGTGCCGCCGTGGGGTCCGGTCACCCGGATGCGGTCCGGCCGCTCCTGCACCTGGGCCTGGCCGCGGTGGTACATGTACACCCCGACGTCGACGAACCGGCCCAGCGTCTGGGTGCCGCCGTCGCCGAACTCGGTGCCCGGCCCGGCGTCGCGTTCCACGGTCAGCCGGAAGTCCTCGGCCTGCCCGAAGTCGGAGCGCACCTCCACGGACAGGAAGGCGCCGTTGCGGCCCTCGAAGTAGTCCGCCCGCAGGACCTCCAGCCGGTCGGTGGAGGACAGCGCGCGCGGGGTGTCGGCGGGTCCGTTCTCGGCCTGCAGCCGCTCGATGGCCTCCTCCCGCTCGTCGATGCGGTCCTGCGCGTCGGACTCGGTGTAGAGGACTTCGCCGAAGGTGAACCCGGCCTCCTCGTAGACCTCCGCGTCGAAGGGTCCGATCACGGTCTGGGCGACGAACCCGCCCCCGTCCGCCGGGTCCAGCCGGGCGATGTCGCCGCCCAGCTCCACGAGTCGGTCGAGGTCGTCGCGGCCGTCCAGGAGGACCTCCACCACCGACGGCCCGTCCAGCTGCGGAACCGCCGCGCCGGGTGCGGCCGACGCGGGCACCGCCGTCGGCAGCAGCAGCGCGGCGGCCGCCCCTGCGGCGAGCCCGGCGCGCCCCGCGCGCCTCGGCCCGCTCCATGTCCTGTGTCCCATGGTGTCCTTCTCGCTCGGCGCGGAGCGGGCGGATGGCCCGGTGTCCGCGGCAAGTGGCGCCACCGCCGTTCGGGCGGGGCGGACGGGCGCGACGGGATCGGCCGCGGGACCACGGGGACGGCACTCACACCGGAGGGGGTCGACGTGTTCGCAAACGGGGGAAGGGGGATGGGGGACATGGGGGAGGCGTCCGGGCGGACGGCGCGGCCACCGTGGTGCACCCGAATCGGCTGTCGCTCAGAGGCTTCCGCGACTCCGGGGGGACGTCAAGGACGGTAAGGCGAAAAATCCGCGGACGGCCTCGGGTCCGGCGGTCGGACGCCCCGCGCGGCTACAGCCACGCCCGCAGCCGCTCCGCGAGCCATCCGGGCCGCTGGAGCGGGATGCCGTGCCCGCACTCTCCGACGACGGCGAGGCCGCTGCCGGGGAGCGCCCCGTGGAGCACACGGGCGGAGTCCAGCATGAGCCCGCGCTCCCGCTCCCCCGCGAGCACCAGGGCCCGGCCGGGGAACCCCGCCCAGCCCGCGGGCACCGTGAAGCGGATGTTCTCGCCGACGGCCGCCGTCAGGGTCCGGCGCGAGATCCCCGCCGAGGTGCGGACGTAGTCCTCCATCAGGGACTCGGGGACGAACAGCTCCTTCGCCTGGAGGCGGGCGAACCACCTGCGGCGCGCGAGCCCCGCGGTCGCTCCGACCAGGCCCACCGTCAGCGCGGGGAACGGGGTGGGGACCGCCTGCGCGCTCACCACCACGGCCCGGTCGACGAGGTCGTCCCGGGACGCGGCCAGGAGCACCGCGAGCTGGGCGCCGAGGGAGAAGCCGACGACCGCCGCGGGGCCGTCCGGGTTCTCCCGCGCCAGGAGGCCGGCCAGTTCCCGTACCGTCCGATCGTGCGAACGGTACGGCTCGCCGGAGCTGCCGCCGTGCCCCGGGAGGTCGGGGACGATCAGGCGCAGCCCGTCCCCGAGCCGCTCCCGCAGCGGGTCCCACATCCACCCGGCGACGCCCCCGCCGTGCAGGAGCAGCACGGCCGGGGCTTCCGGCGGGCCGAACGTCCTCACGTACATCCTGGATCCTCCTCGAGAGCGGGCCGTTCCCGGCGCCCGTACGCTTGCCCGTACCGCTTGTCCGTACCGCCCGCCCGTTCCAACGGGAGGGGCCCGGCGGAGATCCCGCCGGGCCCCTCTCACACCCGGGTCAGCGCTTGAGGCCGTGCTCGATGGCCTCGATGATCCGCGGACGCAGCTCCGCCGCGCCGATGATCGCGTCCACCGAGCCCACCTCGACCGCGCGCTGGATGCTGTGCACCCGGTCGAACTCCGCGGCCACCTCGCCGAGCTTCTCGGCCCGCACCGAGGCGCGGACCTCGGCCAGGCTGGTGTTGAGCTCGGCGCGCTCGGCACCGCTGGTCTCGGCCACGCGGTTCTGCAGCTCCACCACGCGCGGGTCGCGCGCGGTGCGGTTGTCGACCTCGCCGGAGAACACCACGGCCGCCGCGGGGGCGCCGCCGAGCACCGAGGCGAACGAGCCCTCCAGGGCCAGCACCGTCATGTTCGGGTTCAGGGCCTTGGAGAACACCACGAACGCGCCGCCGTGGTAGCGGGAGATCACGCAGAACACGATCGGGCCGTCGAAGTTGACGATCGCCCGGCCGATCTCCGCGCCGTACTCCAGCTGCAGGGCCCGCATCGACTCCGGCGAGCCGTCGAACCCGGACAGGTTCGCCAGCACCACCAGCGGCCGGTTCCCCGACGCCGCGTTGATCGCCCGGGCGACCTTCTTGGACGACTTGGGGAACAGCGTGCCCGCGGTGTAGGTGTCCGGGCCGTCGGCCGGCGGGAAGCCGCGCCGCGGCACCGCCCGCGACTCGATGCCGACCAGGCAGACGGGCTGCCCGCCCAGGTGGGCGTCCTGCACCACCGCGGTGTCGGCGTCGGCCATGCCCGCCCAGCGCTCCAGCACCGGGTGGTCCAGGTCCGACAGGGCGCGCATCACCGTGCGGATGTCGAAGGGCTTCTTGCGGTCCGGGTTGTGCTCCGCGGAGAAGATCTCCCCGACCGTGGTGAAGTCGCTGCCCTCGACCCGGTGCGGGTAGACGGACACGTCGCGGTCGACGGGGTCCTCGGTCCGCGCCCGCCGCGGCCGGTCCTCGCCCGGGGCGACGTAGGTGTGCTCGTAGTGCGCCATCAGCACGTCGCGGGCGGCCGGCAGGTCCGGCGCCCAGTACTGCGCCTGGCCGTTGGGGCCCATGACCCGGTCGTGGCCGCCGATGCCGAAGTTGTCCTCGGCGGACACACCGCCGGAGAAGTCCAGCGACTGCTTGCCGGTGAGCACCATCGCCGAGTCCGGCGTCATCACCAGGATGCCCCGGGTGTGCATGAGCATCGTCGCCTCGGCGTTCCAGTACGGCTGGGCGCCGACGTTGATGCCCGCGACCACGATGTTGATCTCACCGCCGGCCTGGGTGAACTCGACGATGCGCCGGAGCGCGGCCGCCACCCAGTCCATGTTCTCGGTGCCCGAGGACATGGAGATCCGGGCGCCCGCGGACAGGGCGAACCACTCCAGCGGCACCCCCATCCGCTCGGCCAGGTCCAGCGCGGCGATCACCCGTGAGCACTCGGGCTCGGACAGGGCGCCCAGCGCCTTGGTCGGGTCGCCGAACAGCACCACCCGGGTGACGCCCTGCGGGTGCAGCGGGGTGGGGGTGGTGACGACACCGGCCACGAGCGCCGCGGTGTTGCCGCCCTTGGGGCGGTCCACCGGGACCAGGTTCCCCTCGGCGTCGAGGTCGTGCTCGACGAAGGTGCCCTCGGGGCCGGTGAGCATGCCGGTCAGCTCGTAGGGGTAGACGGTGCCGCGGCGGGCCGCGCGCAGCACCTTCTGGCGGTAGTCGTCCAGGACCGGCACCGGCTCGGTGGAGGGCCGGTCGATGTGCACCTGCGGACCCTGCGCGGGGTCGAGGGTGATCCGCACCGCGACCTCGGCCAGCTCGCCCGCGGCGTTGCGCTGGCGGGCCACGAACTGGACCTCCTCCAGCCCGGCGCCCTCGGTGGTGGGCAGGACGCGCTGCACCAGGGTGTCGAGCTCCTCCAGGTCGAGCTCGGCCGACGGCCAGACGTACATGAGGATGCGGTTGGTGTCGAACCGCTTGTGCTGGGGCCGCCGCGCCTGGACGTTGCGGATGGCCTCCAGGCAGCCGCTGAGGGTGTCCTCGACCGCGGGCAGCGCGATGAGCCTGCCGTCGGAGTCGCGCAGCGGGGTGAGGTCGCGGACCTGGCTCATCGCGATGAGCCGCTCGTCGGCCGGGTTGCTGCGGGCCACGGCCTGGAACAGGTAGATCTCCTCGTCGGCCGAGGGCAGCCGGGTGAGGTCGAACTCCTGGAGCCGCTGCAGCTGGAGCCGCCGGGCCAGCTGGGGGTGCAGGCCGCGGATCAGCCGGTCCTCGGCCAGGCCGCCGTCGGTCGGGCGGAACGTGAAGTGGTGGTGCATCACGGTGCCGCCCGCGCCGGCCACGGTGGTGGTGATGCGGCGCACGCCCGCCGGGAGCTCCCGGGCGGCCAGCAGTTCGCCCAGGCGCACGGCCATCGCGTCCACGTCCGGCTGGTCCTCCCAGCCGATGTACAGGTCGGCGACCAGGCCCCGCTCGGGCGCCCCGGCCGCGGCCTCGGCGACGGCCTCCAGCGCGGAGGGCAGGGCGGAGATGTCCACCGCGGTGGTGAACAGGCGGGTGGCGCCCCGCGGGTCGGCGTGGTCGGCGGTGACCGTACGGCAGCCCGCGGTCTCGCCGACCGAGACCGCGGACAGGCCGCGGTTGCCGTAGTAGCGGCGGGTCAGCACCTCCAGCAGCGGCGCGTGGTCGCGGCCCGGCCGCCCGATCCGCTGCCCGATGAGCCGGACCAGCGGCTCGGACCCGGCGACCATGGCCTGGATGCGCTCGGCGCGGTCCGGGGCGTCGGGGTCGCGGTCCAGGTGGCGCAGGTCGTCGCGGACCGCCGCGTACACCTTGGCGCGGTTGCGGCGCAGCAGCGGCTGGGTGAACCAGCGGAACACGACGCCGCGGGCCAGGTCGGACACGGCCGGGAAGCGGACCTGGGTGGCGGCCACCAGGTGCTCCAGCGTGAGCCCGAACCTCTCGGTGAGGGCCTGTGCGGGCACGTTCCCGGCCAGCCAGGCGCGCAGCAGGCCGGACACGGTCTCGACGTGCGCGGCCATCCGCTGCTGGGTGAGGAAGATCCGGAAGACCGCGTCCTCCAGCTCGGGGGTGCGGTCCAGGCCGGTGACGCCGTAGCGGGCCAGGACGGCGGTGAGGGTGGCCTCGAAGGCCGGGGTGACCGCGGAACGCTCCACGTCCAGGCTCTGCAGGTAGCCGTGGAACAGCTCGCGGGGGCTGTGCACCTGGGCGTCGCGCTCGGCGTCGGACGCCCCGGCGGGCCGGTTGCGGCTCAACTCGGACAGGTCGGCGAACAGCGCGACCAGCTCCAGCTCGCCCTCGGAGGGGCGGTCGCCCAGCTCGGCGCGGGCGGCCAGGTAGCCGGCCAGCGCCCGGTCGGCCTCGGCGCGGTCGAAGTCGTAGCCCAGCAGCGCGGCGCGCAGGTCCCGCAGCCCGCGCTCGGCGCGTTCGGCGGCGGTGGGGGCGACGGCCTCGGCGGGCAGGTCGATCTCCACGGCGTCGCCGGGGCCCTGCGCGGCGTCCTCGTCCCCGTCGGCCAGCGGCTCCAGGCGCATCAGCGCGGCGCCGGTCTCCACCTGGGCGCCCACGGACACCGGGCACTCGCGGACGCGGGCGCGGAACGGCGCGCGCAGCACCGTCTCCATCTTCATGCTCTCCAGCACCAGGATCGGGGCGCCCGCCTCGACCTCGTCGCCGACCGCCAGCGGGGTGGCGACCACCAGGGCGGGGGCGGGGGAGCGGACCACGCCGCCCTCGTCGAGGCTGATCCGGTGGGTGACGCCGTCGATCTCCACCAGGTGGACCGGGCCGTGCACGGCCGACACCATCCGGTACCGGTGGCCGTTGACCGTGATCCGGCCGCTGTACGCGTCGAAGCGCTCCACCGAGACGTCGGCGGGGTGGACCTCGCCGCCGCCGGAGACGCCGACGCGGAAGCGGTCCGGGCCGGTCCGGGCGACGTGCACCCGGTAGCCGACCCCGCGGAGCTTGAGGTCCAGGGGGCGGCCCGGGTCGTGCTGCACCTGCGGGCGGCCGCCGTGCGCCGTGGACAGCAGCCGGCGGCGGCTCACCTCCTCGGTGTCCAGGTAGGCCTCGATGGCGGCCGCCGCCAGGGCGACCGCGGAGTGCCGGTGGTCGACCAGGCGGCCCTGGGCGCGCACCCGGTCGATCCAGCCGGTGTCGGCGCTCGCGTCGATGACCTCGGGCTGGTCGAGGAGTTCGAGCACGAAGCCCTTGTTGGTGGCGCCGCCCTCGATGACGACGGTGGTCTCGGCCATCGCGCGGCGCAGCCGGGCCAGCGCCTGCTCGCGGTCGCTGCCGTAGGCGATGACCTTGGCGATCATCGAGTCGAAGTCGGCGGGGATCTCGTCGCCCTCCCGCACGCCGGTGTCCACGCGGATGCCGGGGCCGACGGGGAAGCGCAGGTGGGTGATGCGGCCGGGGGAGGGGGCGAAGTCGCGGTCGGGGTCCTCGGCGTTGAGGCGGGCCTCGACGGCGTGGCCCTCCTCGCGGGGCGGGGCGCCCTCGAGGCGGCCGCCGGAGGCCACGTGCAGCTGCAGCCGGACCAGGTCGGTGTCGGTGGTGACCTCGGTGATGGGGTGCTCGACCTGGAGGCGGGTGTTGACCTCCAGGAACGCGAACAGCTTCTCCCCGGGGTGGTACAGGAACTCCACGGTGCAGGCGCCGCGGTAGCCGACGGCGACGGCGAGCCGCTCGGCCGAGGCCTTGAGGTCGGCGATCTGGTCGGGGGCCAGGACGGGGGAGGCGGACTCCTCGATGATCTTCTGGTTGCGGCGCTGTACGGAGCAGTCGCGCACGCCCAGCGCCCAGGCGGTGCCCTGGCCGTCGGCGATGACCTGGACCTCGACGTGGCGGGCGCCGGTGACCAGGCGCTCCAGGAAGACGACACCGGAGCCGAACGCGCGCAGCGCCTCCTGGCCGGTGCGCTCGTAGGCCTCGGCCAGCTCCTCGCCGGAGGACACCTTGCGGATGCCGCGCCCGCCGCCGCCCGCGGTGGCCTTGAGCATCAGCGGGTAGCCGATCTCCTCGCCCGCGCGCAGCGCGTCCTCCAGGGTGGCGACCTCGCCGCGGCTCCACGGGGCGACCGGGACGCCGACCTCCTCGGCGATCAGCTTGGCGCCGATCTTGTCGCCCAGGCGGCGCATCGCGTCCGCGCTGGGGCCGATGAAGGTGACGCCGATCTTCTCGCACAGCTCGGCGAAGGCGGGGTCCTCGGCGACGAAGCCCCAGCCGACCCAGGCGGCGTCGGCGCCGGTCTCCACCAGCGCGCGCTCGAGGACGGCGTGGTCGAGGTAGGGGCGGGCCGCGGCCGACCCCAGGGAGTAGGCGATGTCGGCCTCGCGCACGAAGGTGGCGTTGCGGTCGGCGTCGGTGTAGAGGGCGACCGTTTCGATCCGTGCCCCCGTTTCGGCGGAAAGCTCCCGGACGGCGTGGATGAGCCGCATCGCGGCCTCTCCACGGTTGACGATGGCGACACGACCGAACACCGGCCGACCTCCCCGATTGTTTGACGACAGAAGGCGACCTCCGGGGTGTGGAGGCCGCCTTTCCTAGCTTGTGCATCTACTCTGCTGGATCGCTCACGGGCATGCGATATTCCGAATCACTCACAGCTGGGGCCGATCCTTGTGGGAACTCCACAAAAGGAACTCCGGTCCCTCTGCTCCACGTGACCGATTCCACCCGGGGGCGTGTCCCGTGCATCGAAGCGGGCGTACGGGCGTCCCGGTACGGACGGCGCCGGCCCGGACCGCCGGGCGCGCCGGCCTCAGGCCGGGACGCCCCCGCGTGCGGAGACCACCGCCCGCCCGCGTTCGGACTCGGGGAAGCGGGCGATCATCGCGCGCAGCTCCCCGGCGCCCACGTTCGCGCCGAAGGGCGGGGTGCCCGGCTCCAGGCGCACGCCCGCGGCCAGCGGGCCCGCCACCACCGGGTCGAACCCCAGCGCGTCCACGATGCCCGAGACCAGCTCGACGTCGGCCGGGTCGTCCCCGGCGACCGCGATCGCCCGGCGGCCGGGCGTCCCCGCGGGCGCCGCCCCGTCCTCCAGGTCGTGGTAGCCCATGTGGTTGAACGCCTTGACCACCCGGGACCCCGGCAGGAAGCCCTGGACGATCTCGCTGGAGGAGGTGCGCGGGTCCAACAGGTCCTCGCGGACCCCGTCCACCTCCCACCAGTAGTTCATCGCGTCGATGACCGGCTTGCCCGCCAGCGCTCCGGCCGGGACCGACCGGTACTTGCCCAGGGGCAGCGCCAGCACGGCCACGTCGGCCCGGCCGGCGGCCTCCTCCGCGGTCACCGCCTCGGCGCCCGGGGCCAGCACGGACACCGTCAGCGCGATTTCGGCGGGGTCGCCCGAACCGGCGATCAGCACCCGGTACCCGGCGGCCAGGGCCAGCCGGGCCAGCACCGTGCCGACCTTGCCCGCGCCCAGGACGCCCAGGACGGGGGCGCCCGTCCGCTCCGTCGTGCCCATGTTCTCCGCCTCTCAGCCTGCGAGGATGTCGCGGACCATCGGGATGACCCGGGTCCCGTACAGTTCGACCGCGCGCATGCGGTCCTTCGCCGGGGTGGACCCGGAGGAGTAGATCAGGTCGAACCGGCCCACGCCCAGGGCCCGGACGGCCGCCGCCACCTTGCGGGCCACGGTCTCGGGCGAGCCGACGTACATCGACCCGTGGGCGATCTCGGACTCGAACTCCTCCGGGCGCAGCGGCGGCCAGCCGCGCTGGGCGCCGATCCGGTCGCGGATGACCTTGTACCGCGGGTAGAAGATCTCCCTGGCCTGCTCGTCGGTGTCGGCGATGAACCCGGGCGAGTGCATCCCCACCGGGTGGGCGGGGGTGCCGAACTGCGCCGCGGCGCGCTCGTACAGCTCGGTGTAGGGCTTGAACCGGGTCGGGGACCCGCCGATGATGGCCAGCATCAGCGGCAGCCCGTGCCGCGCGGTGCGGATGACCGACTGCGGGGACCCGCCGACGCCGACCCAGGTGGGCAGCCTCCCGGACTCGGTCTTGGGGAACACGTCGGCGTTCTCCAGGGGCGCGCGGACGGTGCCGCTCCAGGTCACCGGCTTCTCGTCGAGCAGCTTGACGAAGAGGTCGAGCTTCTCCTCGAACAGCGCGTCGTAGTCGCGCAGGTCGTAGCCGAACAGCGGGAAGGACTCGGTGAACGAGCCGCGGCCCAGGATGACCTCGGCCCGCCCCTGCGACAGGGCGTCCACCGTGGCGAAGCGCTGGAAGACCCGCACCGGGTCGTCGGAGCTGAGCACGGTCACGCCGGAGCCGAGCCTGATCCGGGAGGTGCGCCCGGCGATCCCGGCCAGCACGGTCTCCGGTGTGGAGATGGCGTACTCGGGCCGGTGGTGCTCGCCCAGGGCGATCGCGTCGACGCCGATCTCGTCGGCCAGCACGGCCTCGTCGACGACCTGGCGGATGGCCGCCCCGTAGGAGAGCGGTTCCCCGTTGCCGTCCTCGGGGACGTCGCCGAAGGTGTCGAGTCCGAACAGCAGGTCAGACATGGTTCTCCTCCTCGGCGGGAGGCTTCGGCCCCCGGCCGCATGTTGATTGACGCGTCAATTATGCGATCATATGATTGACGTGTCAATAAGGAGGCCGTGGATGAGCGACGACACACCGGTGCGGCGGCGCAGGCGCCTGCCCACCCGCGAGGAGCTGCGTGACTGGCGCGTGTTCACCGAGACCTCGGACGCCCTGCGCGCCGAGCTGTCCGCGCGCCTGCAGAACGAGACGGGGCTCTCGCCGTCCGACTACCGGGTCCTGCTCGCCCTCTCCGAGGCCGAGGGCGGGCGGCTGCGCTCCTCGGAGCTGGCCGACGCCGTCGAGTGGGAGCGCAGCCGCCTGTCCCACCACCTCAAGCGCATGGAGCGGCGCGGGCTGATCCGCAGGGAGGACTGCGCCGTGGACAACCGGGGCGCCGAGATCGTCCTGGAGGAGGAGGGGGCGAGGGCCTTCCACGGTGCGACCGTCCCGCACCTGACCGCCGTCCGCGAGCTCTTCGTCGACGCCCTCACCCCGGAGCAGATCGCCGCCGCCGGGGAGATCGCCCGCGCCCTGCGCGCCCACCTGGACGCGCGCCCCGCCTGACCCGCTCTGCGGCCGGGCGGGAGGGCGTGTGCGCCAGGGCCGCCGCCTCCCCCGGGGCACGGGAGGCGGCGGGAACGCGTCCGCTCCCCGGGGCCGACGGCCCCGGGGAGCGGACGTTCCGGTTCAGCCCGCCGCCGCGACGGCCCCGCCGTAGAGTTTCCGCAGCGGAGCGGGGTCGGGTTCCACCACGTGGTCGGTGGTTCCGGTGTCCAGGAGCGCCTCCAGGTACTCCAGGCAGACGTGGTACCCGGTGGCGGTGCGCGCGGCCGCGTCGGGGTCGGGGCCGAGCCGGGTGGTGAACGTCAGCAGCGTCCCCCCGTCGGCCTCCGCCGCCTCCCACCGCAGGACGTCGCCGTCCCAGGTCCACTCGAACACCGACGGCGGATCCCACACCCGGATCTCGCCGCGCAGGGGGGCGTCGTCCTCCTCCCCGGCCCCCGCCGGCCAGAAGGGCAGCTCGATCGCGGCCCCCGCCCGGCGCTCGCCGACGATGTCGCAGGGCAGCCAGTGGGCGAGGTGCCCGGACTCGGTGATCGCCTCCCAGACCTTCGGGCGGCCGTGCGCGAACCCGCGCCGGAAGCGCAGCTCCCAGCCGTCGTCCGTCCGGCGCACGGCGGCGGCCCGCTCGTCGGTGTCCATTGCTTCCTCCCCGGTGTCGCGTGTTCTCGGAGCGCCTCGGTCCCTACCGCTCGAGCTGCTGGACCAGCCCGAGGAGGTGGCCCTCCGGGCTCTCGAAGTCGGACCAGGCCAGCGCGCCCTCGATCTCCTGGCGCTCGCCGGTCCCGATGCCCGCGTCCGCGAGGCGGCTCCGCTCGGCGTCCAGGTCCCCGACCCCGAGCAGGACCTTGGCCCCGGCCCGTTCGGCGCCCTCGTCGCCCGTGGTCAGCAGCAGGCTCACCCCGTCGCGCAGGTCGAACTCGACATCGGTGGGGGAGGGCTCGCCGGACGGACCGTGCCCCAGGACCCGGGTGTACCAGGCGGTGGCCGCCCGGAGGTCCCTGACCGGAAGGTTGATGATCACCAGGGCGGGCTTCAGGCCGTCGGCCATGGGTGCCTCGTTTCCGTTCGGTTCGTCGGGGGGCGGAGCCGGGCTCCGTATCTTCAAACTAACATTCTTCGTACATCCATTCGAAGGATTTCCGGGGAAACGGAGTGTCGCAGGCCGGGCCGGGCCGGAACCGGCGCCGCGGCCCCGCCCCGGTCCGGTTCAGGCGGCGGCGTCGAGGCGGGCGCGCTGGTCCTCGGTGAGTTCCAGGTCGAGGGCGCCCAGGCTCTCCTCCAGCTGCTCCACGGAGGAGGCGCCCACCAGCGGGATGACGGGCAGCTCGTGGCCGATCTGCCAGGCCAGGACCACCTGGTTGGGGGTGGCGCCGGTCTCGGCCGCGACCTCCCCCAGGACCGCGAGCCGGGCCGCGGTGCCCGGGTGGTCGTAGTCGCGGGGCAGCGGCTTGTCGGCGCGGGTGTAGGCACCGCTGAGCAGCGGGGTGTAGGCCACCAGGGTCAGCCCCGGCTCGGCCTCCAGGTAGGTGAGCAGGTCCGGGCCCGCGCCGCCGATGTTGCCGTACCGGCACAGCGGGTCGCCGATGTCGGTGCGCGGCCGCAGGTAGCTGTGCTGGTACTGGAGCACCTCGTAGCCGGGCAGGCCCGCGGCGGCGGCCAGGGCGCGGGCGCGCTCCACACGCCAGACGGAGTGGTTGCTCACCCCCAGCATCCCCACCGAGCCCTCCTTCACCAGCTCGGCGAAGCCCTCGACGGTCTCCTCCAGCGGCGTGCCCCGGTCCTCGATGTGCGCGTACAGCAGGTCGATCCGCTCCAGGCCCAGGCGCTCGCGGCTGGCCTCGGAGGATTCGCGGACGGTCCGGGCCGACAGCCCCTCGGCGTTGTCGGTGTAACCCGTCCCCGGGGCGAGCGGGCGGGCGCCGAGCTTGGTGGCGATGAAGAGCTCGTCGCCGACGCCGCGGCTGCGCCGCCAGCGGCCGATCACCTCCTCGCTCTGGCCGCCCTGGTCCCCGTTCTCCCAGAACGCGTAGTTGTTCGAGGTGTCCAGGAAGGTGCCGCCGGCCTCGGCGTAGCGGTCCAGGATGGCGAAGGACGTCTTCTCGTCGGTGCGCGTTCCCATGAGCATGGTGCCCAGGGCGAGGGCGCTCACCTCGCGCCGGGTGTCGGGGCCGGTGCCGATGGTGCGCTGACGCATGGGGGTTCCTCCCGTTCGCGGCCCGCTCTCCGCGGGTCCTGGAACAGGAGTCTGCGACCTGGAGCGCACTCCAGGTCAAGCCCCCGGGCCGATGTCACCCGGCGCGAGGAGGCGTCCGGTCCGCGCGCCTTCAGCGCTCGCGGCCGTGGGCGGCCACCGCCAGCGGGCAGAACACCGCCACCAGACCCGCGGACCAGGCCAGGGAGGCGGCGATCGACGACCCGGCCGGGGTGCCGGTGAGCAGCGCCCGGCAGGCGTCCATCACCCGGGTCACCGGGTTGACCTCCGCCCAGGCCCGCAGCCAGTCCGGCAGGGTGTCCACCGGCGCGGCCAGGCTGGTGCCCAGCAGCAGCGGCAGGAACGCGACGAACGCGATCGCCAGCACGGTCCCCTCGCCGCGCACCAGAACGCCCAGGAACACCGTCACCCAGCTCAGCGCGAACCCGAACCCCATGGCCAGCGCGGCCGCCGCCAGCGCCGAGCCGGCGTCGGTGGTGACCCGGAACCCCAGGAGGGCCCCGATCGCGAACAGCAGCGCCACCGCCAGCGCGTACCGCACCACGTCCGCCAGCACCGACCCCCACAGCGGGGCGGAGCGCCCGATGGGCAGGCTGCGGAACCGGTCGTACACGCCCTTGCGGCGGTCGACGTTGATGCTCACCCCGCTGGCGAGCATCCCCGACAGGCCCGCGCCCATCACCAGCACCCCGGGGAAGAGGTACTGGAGGTAGTCGCCGGTGGACCCGGACACCGAACCGCCGAAGAGGTACACGAACAGCACCATGAACAGCGACGGGGTGACGACCCCGTTGACGATGGCCCCCGGGTCGCGGACGGACCGGGCCAGGCCGCGACGGGCCAGCAGCAGGCTGTGCCGGACCAGGGCGCCGGGCCGCGGGGGTGCCGCGGCGGGCGGGGCCGCCGGAGGGACGGGCGAGGGGGAGAGGGAAGGGGTGTTCATGCGGCGGGCTCCTCGTCACGATGGCGGGCGTCCCCGGTCAGGGCGAAGAACACCTCGTCCAGGCTCGGCAGGTGCAGGGAGAACTCGATCACGGGCACGTTCCGGGCGCGCAGCCCCTCGGCCACCCGCCAGGCGGTGTCGGCGTCCTCCACGGGCGCCGACAGGGCGGTCCGCCCGGTCCGCTCGGGGGCGCGGCCGGTGACGGAGGCGAGGACCGCGGCGGCCGCGTCCATGTGGTCCGGGCCGCCCGGGCGCACGGACACCGCCTGGCCGCCCACCACGCGCTTGAGCTCGGCGGGCGTGCCCTGGGCGATCACCCGGCCGCGGTCGATGATGCGGATGTCGTCGGCCAGCGCGTCGGCCTCCTCCAGGTACTGCGTGGTCAGCAGCACCGTCGCCCCCTCGGCGGTGACCTCGCGGACCATCCGCCACAGCTCCTCGCGCCGCCCCGGGTCCAGCCCGGTGGTGGGCTCGTCCAGGAACACCACCCGCGGCCGGCCCACCAGGCTCGCGGCCAGGTCCAGCCGCCGCCGCATCCCGCCGGAGTAGCCGGAGACGGGCCGGTCGGCGTCCCCGGCCAGGCCGAACCGGTCCAGCAGTTCGGCGGCGCGGGCCCGGGCCGCGCCCCGGCGCAGGTCGAGCAGGCGGCCGATGAGCTCCAGGTTGCCCCGCCCGGTGAGCTCCTCGTCCACGGTGGCGCTCTGCCCGGCCAGGCCGATGAGCCGCCGCACCCGGGCGGCCTCGCGCACCACGTCGAACCCGCCCACGCGGGCGCTCCCCGCGTCCGGGCGGGCGAGGGTGGCCAGGATGCGCACGGCGGTGGTCTTGCCCGCGCCGTTGGGGCCGAGCACGGCCAGCACCGTGCCCGGGGCGGCGGACAGGTCCACGCCGTCCAGGGCGACGGTCTTCCCGAAGCGTTTGACCAGGCCCTCGGCCTGGAACGCGGGTTCCTCCACGGCTCCGCCTCCTTTCAGATGATGACAACATTCAGATGATGAGAGTATCCGAATGCCGCTGGCATCTCAACGTAGGATGGGTGGACGCCACCAGACACGGGGGAGGGGCATGGTCCGGCTCACGAGGGCGCAGCAGCAGGCCCGCAACCGCGCGCGGGTGCTGGCCGCCGCCGCGGAGGAGTTCGCCGAGAGGGGGTTCCACGACGCCAGGATCGACGGCATCGCCGCCCGGGCCGACCTCACGCGGGGGGCGGTGTACTCCAACTTCCCGGGCAAGCGCGCCCTGTACTTCTCGGTGCTGGCCGACGCCGCCGAACGCTCCGACCCCGCCCGCGACCCGTCCCGGCCCCCGGCGGACGCCCCCGGCCCCGCCGACCCGGCGGCCGCGCTGGGGGCCTTCGCCCGGGCCCGGCTCTCCCGCGTCCCGCTCACCGGCTCCGACGAGCCGCTGGGCACCGCGGCCGGGCTCACCCCGGAAGTGCTCTCCGACGCCCCGGTGCGCGGCCTCTTCGCGCAGCTGGTCAAAGTGGAGGCCGTCCTGCTCGCCCTGTCCCTGGAGGCCCTGGCCGGCGACGGCCGCCGCCGGGTCCGGCAGGCGCGGGCCGTCCTCACCGTGCTCCACGGCGCCGAGCGCACCGCCGCCGTCGCCCCGGGCACGGTGGACCCCTTCACCGTCATCCGGACCTGTGAGCACCTGGCGGGGCTGGACCTGGACGACCCCGAGCCGCCCCACCTGGCCCACATCGGCCCGGCCGAGCCCGCCGACGACCCCTGGGAGCCCCCGGAGGCGGTCGACCCGGCCACCGGCGAGCGGGTCGGGTTCGGTGCCGACGGCGTGGTGGCCGTCCTGGGGCCGGGCCGCCTGGAGGCCGTCGAGGACGCGCTGCGCGCCGCCGCCGACACCGACGCGGTCACCGCGGTCCTGGCCACCGACGACCCCGCCGAGCACGGGCCGCTGCTGCACGCCTTCCTGGCGGACCTGTACCGCCACCTGGCCGCGGCCTTCCCCGCCCGCGCCGTCCCCCGGGCACGGCTGGTCCTGGACGCCGCCGGCGCCGTGGCGGCCGCGGTCGGGGCGGCCGCGGCGGAGGACACCGAGGTGGCGGTGCGCGTCGGCGGCGGTCGGATCACCGCCCGCGCCGCGCGGCCGCGGGGCGGCCCACGCCGTGGCCGCCGCCCGCACCCCTGCTCGGCTCTTGACCGCCCGGGGCGGCGGCCCCGCCCGGGACCGCCGCCCCGGAGGCGCCGCTCACCCCCGCCCGGTGTCGCCGCCGAGGGCCCGCAGGACGCGGGCGCGTTCGGGGTCCACACCGCGGGCGCGCAGGCGGGCGGCCTCGGCGGGGGCGAACCCCGCCACCGCCCACGCGGCGACCTCGCCGCGCGGGACGCCCGCGTCCCACCACGCGCGCAGCAGCTCCACCGCGTCGGCACCGAGGGAGCGGGCCTCGGCGGCCGTGAACCCCAGCTCGCGCAGGATCAGCGCCCGTGCCGGGTCGATCCCGGCCCGGGCCCAGGGCACCGCTTCCGGCCCGGCCCAGCCGGTGTCGGCGAAGGGGCGCGCGGCGGCCGGACCGATCCCGGCGGCCAGCAGCGCCCCCATCGCCTCGGCGCCCCCGTCCTCGGGGGAGGGGGCCGGGGAACCGCGCAGCAGCCGGTGCAGCATCCGGCGCACCGCGCTCCGCGGGTGCGGGCGCTCGCCCGCCAGGTGCCGCTCGGCCGCCTCCGCGTGCGAGTACCCCAGCTCGTGCCAGCGCACCGCCTCCCGCGGCGCCATCCCGGCCCGCAGCAGGGGCCGCACCGTGTACGGGGTCAGCCCGGCGGTGCGCCAGGACAGGGCGGGGCCGGGCCGGTACACCCCCGCGGTCCGCCACCGGTCGGCGTCGGCCAGCGCGAACCCGGCGCCGATCCACCGCCGGGCCTCGCCCACCTCGTAGCCGCGCGCGGTCCACTCGTGCAGGTCCTCCGGCCGTTCCGGGCCGTCGGGGTCGGACAACGTCTCCACGGGATGTCCCCTCTCTTCTAGTCCGCGTCCCCGGGCAGCGGCACCACGTGCGCCCAGGCGGGCGGTTCCGGAGCCGCGCCCCCGGCGACCAGGCCGACGACCACCGGCATCCGGGGCGGCGTGTCCGGCCACGGCGTGTCCCCGTCCGTGAGCACCAGTACCAGGTCGGGGCGCAGGCCGGCGGCCGCGGCGATCCCCTCGCGCAGATCGGTGCCGCCCCCGCCGACCAGCCGCACCTCCTCCACCCGGCGCACCGTCTGCACCGGGTGGGCGTGCCGGTCGCAGCAGATCACCCGCAGCCGCCGGCGGCCGCAGGCGCGCTCCAGCACCCCGGCGACCTCCGACACCAGCCGCCGCAGCACCGCGTCGCCGACGCTGCCCGAGGTGTCCACCACGACCGCCACGTCGGGGACGGGCGCGGCCGTCGCGGGCAGCAGCACCCGGCCGTGCGGCCCCGGCGGCCCCTGCCTGCGCGCGGGCCTGCGGTAGGTGAAGTCCACCCGCCCCGCGCCGTGGTACACCCCGCGCCGCAGGACCGCCCCCAGCCGGGCCCGCCAGTCCACCGCGGGCCGCAGCCGCTCCCGCGCCCAGCGCTCCCAGCCGCCCGGGACGTCCGAGCGCGCGGCGGCCCGCGCGACGATGTCGCGGGCCAGCGCCGCTTCCAGCACCGCCCGTTCCACATCGGACAGGGCGCCGCCGCCGGCGAGCTCGTAGGACCGTGCCAGTCCGTCCGCCGAACGGCCGCAGTCCACCAGCGCGGCCACCGGCCGCCCGCCGCGCGCCTGTGCCTCGTCCAGCACCTCGATCTCCGACAGGTACTCCTCGGCCAGCCGCCCCGGGGGCAGGCCCAGGGCCCGGGGCGAGACCACGCCGGCGGGGGACTCCAGCCCGGCCGCCTCCAGGTCGTCGTTGACCTCGGCGTCGGCGGCCCGGTTCCACCACCGGGCCGCCGGACCGCCGGGGTCCGCGGCCCCCTCCGGGACGCGGTCGGCGTGGCGGCGCACCAGGTGCCCCACACCGTGCAGCAGCCACCACCCGAACTCCCGCACCGGCACGGCCAGCGCGGTGCCGGGGTCGATGTGGACCCGCCAGCCCGGGTCGGTCGGAAAGGCGCGGAAGTCGGGGTCGGGTACGGGCTCCCCGGTCTCCTCGTCCCGGCGCGGCTCCAGCACGACCGGGGTGAGCGAGAACAGGGCGTGGGCCAGGTAGGGCGCCTGGGCGGCCGCCCACAGGCGGGCCGCGGCGAACCGGTCGGCGGTCCGCGCCGCGTGGTCGTTCACGCCGCCTCCCCGGGCATGAGCCCGGCCGCGCGCAGCACCGGGGCCAGTTCCAGCAGCGCCGCGGGCGGGACCGCCCCCGCCGGCCGGCGGGCCGCCAGGTCGCGCGCGGCCGCGGCCGCCACGTCCGGCACGTTCCGGGAGACACGGGCGACCACCTCCCAGGCCCGCTCCCACGCGGGGGCGCCGCCGTCGGCCGCCACGTGGGCGACCAGGGCGCCCAGCAGGGCGTGCAGCCGGTCGGCCCGGTCCGGCAGCGGCAGGCCGGGGTCGGCCAGGAGGCTTTCGGGCGAGGGCAGGTCCAGGGTGCGCAGCCACGACAGCACCTCGAACCCGGCGGCCTCGCCCACCGCGCCCGTCACCAGGGCGGCCACCGCCGCCTCCACGTCCGGTGCCCCGGGGTTGGCCCGTCCGGCGGCCAGCGCCAGCGCGGCCGCCTCCCAGCTGCGCGGACTGGGCCACCCCCGGCCCGCGGCGGCCGGGTCGCCGGGAACGGCGAGCACCAGTTCGGGGCGCACCCGCAGGAACGCCCCCACCGCCGAGCGGGCCGCCGCGGCCTGCTCCGCGGACGGTGCCACCGCCTCCCCGGCGCCGGAGGCGGGGAACCCGTGCGCGAACCCCGCGGCGATCTCGGCGGCGGACACCTCCCGGTCCAGGTGGACCAGGCGGTTGGCCAGCGGGGCCGACAGCTCCCAGCCGTCGGCGGCCAGGCCGGGCGGGTTGGCCGCGGCCACGATCCGCACCCCGGCGGGCAGCACGAGGTCGCCGACGGTGCGCTCCAGCAGGACGCGCAGCATCGCGGCCTGCACGGCCGGCGGCGCGGTGGTCAGCTCGTCCAGGAAGAGCAGGCCCTCCCCGGCCGCGGCCAGCCGCTCGGCCCAGCGGGGCGGGGCGAACCGGGTGCCGCCCTCATGCACGACGGGAAGGCCGGAGAAGTCCCCCGGCTCGCGGACGGAGCCGACGACCACCTCCACGGGCAGGTCCAGCTCGCGCCCCAGGGCGAGCACGGACGCGGTCTTGCCGGTGCCGGGGGCGCCCCACAGCAGGACCGGCAGGTTCGCGCGCACGGCCAGGGCGAGCGCGGTGCGGGTGCGGGCGGTGTCCTTCACGGGGTCCTCCGGGGCCGGGTGCGGATGCGTGGCGGGGCCGCGGACGGCCCCGACATGAGTCAACCTAGGTTGACTTCTCGGGGAAGTCAACCCCAGTTGACTTCCGTTGGACGGCCGCGCCCCCGCTCACGGCTCCGGCGGCTGGATTGCGCGGTCTCCGAACCGGGGTAGCGTGGAGGACGGAGGCGTCCCCCGCGACGGGGCCTGCGCCCCAGCCCGTGAGGAGACGTTCAGTGACACGCACCGGTGCCGACGGGCCCCTGCTCAAGTGCTCGTTCTGCGGCAAGGACCAGAGTGAGGTCCGCAGGCTCATCGCGGGCCCCGGCCATATCTGCATCTGCGACGAGTGCGTCGGCCTGTGCAACGAGATCATGGAGGAGGAGGACGCCGTCCTCCCCGCCGAGGACTCCTGGGATGCGTTGCCCAAGCCGCGGGAGATCTACGAGTTCCTGGATTCGTATGTGATCGGGCAGGAGCAGGCGAAGAAGGCGTTGTCGGTGGCGGTCTACAACCACTACAAGCGGGTGCGCTCGGAGGGGGAGCGTCCGGGTGGTGAGGATGTGGAGATCGCGAAGTCGAACATCCTGCTGTTGGGTCCGACGGGGTCGGGCAAGACGTTGTTGGCGCAGACGCTGGCGCGGATTTTGAACGTGCCGTTCGCGATCGCCGATGCGACGGCGCTGACGGAGGCGGGGTATGTCGGTGAGGATGTGGAGAACATCCTGTTGAAGTTGATCCAGGCGGCCGATTACGACGTGAAGAAGGCCGAGACGGGGATCATCTACATCGACGAGGTGGACAAGGTCGCTCGGAAGAGTGAGAATCCGTCGATCACGCGGGATGTGTCGGGGGAGGGTGTGCAGCAGGCGTTGTTGAAGATCTTGGAGGGGACGACGGCGAGTGTGCCTCCGCAGGGTGGGCGGAAGCATCCTCATCAGGAGTTCATTCAGATCGATACGACGAATGTGCTGTTCATCTGTGGTGGGGCGTTTGCGGGGTTGGACAAGATCATCGAGTCGCGTACGGGGCGGCAGGGGATGGGGTTCAACGCGGTGTTGCGGTCGAAGGAGGAGTTGGCGGGGGGCGGTTTCGGTGAGGTGATGCCGGAGGACCTGTTGAAGTTCGGGATGATTCCGGAGTTCATCGGGCGGTTGCCGGTGATCACGAGTGTGCATGATCTGGATCGGGGGGCGTTGATCCGGATTCTGACGGAGCCGCGTAATGCGTTGGTGAAGCAGTATCAGCGGTTGTTCGAGTTGGACGGTGTGGGGTTGGAGTTCACGCCGGACGCGTTGGAGGCGATCGCGGAGCAGGGGATCATTCGGGGGACGGGTGCGCGTGGGTTGCGGGCGATCATCGAGGAGGTGTTGTTGTCGGTGATGTACGAGGTGCCGTCTCGTGAGGATGTGGGTCGGGTGATCATTTCGCGGGAGACGGTGATCGACAACGTGAATCCGACGATCGTGCCGCGGGCGCAGATCGAGCCCGAGCACCGCAAGAAGTCCGCCTGACACCTCGCCCCGCGCCCCGGACCGGGGACACGCGGGCCCGCCACCGCCCCTTCGCCGCGTTCGTGGTGTGAGATGGCGCAAGGGGGTGGTGGTGCGCATGGCTCTGACGGACCCGGAGGGCGAGTACCTGTTCGACGAGCTGGTCCGGTCGGTGCACGACCGGGGGCCGCTGGAGGTCCTGGAGGCGGTCGAGTCCTACGCCGCGGCCATCGGCCTGGGCCGGATCATCGTCTACGTGGTCGACATCCAGCAGCGCCTGCTGGTCCCGCTCACCGAGGGCGAGCCCCTCCCCGTGGACGGCACCACCGCGGGCAGCGCCTACCGCTCCGAGACCCTGCGCCTGGTCGAGGCCGAGGGCTGGCTGGAGCTGTGGCTGCCGCTGCGCGACGGCGTCGACCGCATGGGCGTCCTGTGCGTGTGCGCCCCCTTCCTGGACGAGCCCACCCTGCGCCGCTGCCAGACCCTGGCCTCCCTGCTGGGCCTGGTCATCACGTCCAAACGCGCCTACAGCGACACCTACGCCCGCCACACCCGCACCCGCCCGGTGCACCTGCGCACCGAGATGCTGCGCGCCTTCCTGCCGCCCCGCACCCTGGGCACCGCCCGCGGCATCTCCACCGCCGTCCTGGAACCCGCCTACGAGCTGGGCGGCGACGCCTTCGACCACTCCCTCACCAAGGACGTCCTGCACGTGGCCATCCTCGACGCGATGGGCCACGACCTCGCCTCCGGCCTGACCGCGTCCGTGGCCATGGCCGGCGCCCGCAGCGCCCGCCGCAACGGCGCGGGGCTGAGGGAGCTCACCGCCGAGGTGGAGGAGGCGCTCACCGCCTGGCTGCCCGAACGCTTCTGCACGGGCGTCTTCGCCACCCTGAACCTGGGCAACGGCCTGTTCTCGTGGGTCAACTGCGCCCACCCCGCCCCGCTGCTCATCCGCAAGGGGCGGCTGGCCCCGGGCGCCCTGGAACGCGACTCCGAGCTCCCCCTGGGGCTGGCCGAGATCGGCGCGGGCACCGCGCGCACCGTCCACGAGCTCCGGCTCGAACCGGGGGACCAGGTCCTGCTCTACACCGACGGGGTGACCGAGGCCCACGACGGGCAGGGCCGCATGTTCGGCCTGGAACGGTTCGCCGACTTCATCATCCGCGCCACCTCCGCCGAGGAGCCCGCCCCCGAGACACTGCGGCGGCTCATCCACGCCATCCACGACCACCAGCGCGGCAGCTTCACCGACGACGCCACCATCGTGCTGCTGGAGTGGACCCCCGACGGGCCCGGCGCGGACCGGACCCCGCAGGCGTGAGCCGCACGCTCACCACAGGGCCAGGACCCGGCTGGGCCCGCCGGAGGCGTCCGCGCCCGGCAGCACGCCGACGGTGAGCAGGGCGCCCGCGGGAGGCAGCCGGTCCAGGCCCCGCAGCGCCTCCAGGCCCCACCGGTCGGCGCGGCCCACCACCTCGTGGGCCTCGAACGCCGCGGACACGGCCGGGTCGGTGCTGAGCGTGTCCACCCCGGTGCCGACGATGCCCCGCCGGGAGATCAGGAAGTCGCAGGCCTCCGCCGAGAACCCGGGGAAGTGCCACGACCCGTCCCCGTCCGTACCGCGCACCGCGGCGTCGCCCCGTTCCCAGCGGGCGCTCCACCCCGAGTGCATGAGCACCGCGGCGCCGCGCGGGATCTCCCCGTGCGCGTGCTCGAACGCCAGCACGTCGTCCACCGTCACGGAGGTGTCGGGGTCCTCGGCGGCCCGGGCGGAGATGTCGATCACCGCGGCGGGCGCCACCAGTTCCTCGGGGCGGATGTCCGGCACCATCCTGCCCCCGCCGATCACGTGGCCGGGCGCGTCCAGGTGGGTGCCGGTGTGCTCGCCCAGTGTCCACCGCTGCACGTAGAACCCGAACTCGCCGTCGGGGGCGGGCCCGGAGACCGTCTCCCGGCGCGGCTTCTCGTCGTCCCACCCCGGCAGGGACGGGGTGATCACGTGGCTGAGGTCGGCGACGTGCCGGTACCCCCGCGGCCACGCGGGGGGCTCCGCCGGGGGCCGTCCCCCCGCGGAGGCGGTGGCGGCGGCGTCCCCGGCCGTCCGGGCCCGGACGGTCTCACCGGTTCCGTGCAGACACATGTGCCACCCCTCGCGCTCGCTCCACCGCGGTACGCCCGGCCCGCGGGCGCTGCCACCCTACCGGGCCGGGCGGGGGTTCGGCCGGGGGCGGGGCGGGGCAGGAAGCAGGGGCGAGGACCCCTGCGAACCCGGAGACGCCGATGCCCCAGACCCCCGCCGACCCCTGGTGGAAGTCCGCCGTCGTGTACCAGATCTACCCGAGCAGCTTCCAGGACGCGGACGGCGACGGCCTGGGCGACCTGCCCGGCGTCATCGACCGGCTCGACTACCTGCACACCCTCGGCGTGGACGTGGTGTGGCTGTCGCCGGTGTACCCCTCGCCCCTGGCCGACAACGGCTACGACATCAGCGACTACCTCGGCATCCACCCCCGGTTCGGGACCCTGGCCGACTGGGACCGGCTGCGCGACGGCCTGCACGAGCGCGGCATGCGGCTCGTCATGGACCTGGTCGTCAACCACACCAGCGACGAGCACCCCTGGTTCGCCGACTCCCGGGCGTCGCGGGACTCCCCCTACCGCGACTTCTACTTCTGGCGCCCGGGCCGCGGCGACGGCCCGCCCAACAACTGGGGCTCCGTCTTCTCCGGCCCGGCCTGGACCCGCGACGACGCCACCGGTGAGTACTTCCTGCACCTGTTCACCCGCAACCAGCCCGACCTGAACTGGGAGAACCCCAAGGTCCGCGAGCAGGTGCACGACATCGCCCGCTGGTGGCTGGACCGGGGCGCCGACGGGTTCCGGATGGACGTCGTCAACTTCGTGTCCAAGGCCCCCGGGCTGCCCGACGGCCCCGTGCCCCCCGGGAGCGGGTACGGCCTGTTCGCGGAGTACTCCATCAACGGGCCGCGACTGCACGAGTTCCTCGGCGAGCTGCGCGACGCCGCCTTCGCCGGGCGGGACGTGCTCACGGTGGGGGAGATGCCCGGGGTGAGCGTGGAGCAGGCCCGGGCGCACACCGATCCGGTGGACGGGGAGGTGTCCATGGTGTTCCAGTTCGAGCACGTGGACCTCGACCACGGGCCCGGCGGCAAGTTCGACCGGGTGCCGCTGGACCTGCGCCGCCTCAAGGGCTCCCTGGACCGCTGGCAGCTCGGGCTGGCCGACCGGGGGTGGAACAGCCTCTACCTGAACAACCACGACCAGCCCCGGGCGGTGTCCCGGTTCGGCGACGACGGCGAGCACCGGACGGCCTCGGCCAAGACCCTGGCCACCACGCTGCACATGATGAAGGGGACCCCGTACGTCTACCAGGGCGAGGAGCTGGGGATGGCCAACGCCGGCTTCTCCGACATCTCCGAGTACCGCGACGTGGAGACCCACAACCACTACCTCCACGCGATGGCCGCGGGGGCCGACGAGGCGCGGGTGATGGCGGGGATCGCCCGGATGAGCCGGGACAACGCGCGCACCCCGATGCAGTGGGACGCCTCGCCGAACGCCGGGTTCACCACCGGCACCCCGTGGATCGCGGTCAACCCCGACCACACGGAGGTCAACGCCGAGGCGGCGCTGGCCGACCCCGACTCGGTGTTCCACCACTACCGGCGGCTCATCGCGCTGCGCAAGGAGCACCCGGTGGTCGTCCACGGGGCCTACACCCCGCTGCTGCCCGAGCACCCGGCCCTGTACGCCTACACCCGAACGCTGGACGGCACGGTGCTGACGGTGCTCGCCAACTGGAGCGCGGACACGGTGGCGGTGGACGCCGCCCCGGCCGTCGCGGGCCCCCGTCCGGAGCTCCTGCTGGGCACACACCCGGCGGCGGAGGAGGGGGTGTTCGCGCCGCTGCGGCCCTGGGAGTCGCGCGTGCTCCTGTCGCGCTGAACCCGGCGTGCGCGCCGGTGACCTGCGGTGGCCGCCGTCCCGGTGATTTCAACTTTTTTGAAATGCGGGCCAGGTGAGGTTAGACTAACCTTCGTTTGCCGGGATCATCCCGCTTCGCCCCTTTGCGCCTCCCCCGGGTCTCCCGACCCGTGCGCAGCGGTCGCCTGCCCAAAGCGCGGCCGATCCTCACCGAGAAAGCACCTGTGCACATGGACTCCACCCTGCGCCGCGCCGGCGGCATCGGAATCGCGGCCCTGCTGACCCTGGGCCTCGCCGCCTGCGGGACCCCCGCCGAGGAGGAGGCCCCCGCCGCGGAATCGGCCGACGGCGCCTTCCCCGTCAGCATCGAGAGCGCCCTGGGCACCGCCGAGATCCCCGCCCAGCCCGAGCGGGTCGTCACCCTGGGCCAGGGCTCCGCGGAGACCGCCATCGCCCTGGGCACCGTCCCCGTCGGCATCGAGAGCTACGAGTGGGGCAGCGACGAGACCGGCTACCTCCCCTGGATCCACGAGGCCGTGACCGAGGCCGGAGCCGAGCCGCCCACCCAGTTCGCCGGGGCCGACGACATCGACTTCGAGGCCATCATCGAGCTGGAGCCCGACGTCATCCTCGCCCCCTGGTCCGGTGTCACCCAGGAGCAGTACGACGTCCTCACCGACATCGCCCCCACGGTCGCCTACCCCGACCTGCCCTGGAGCACCGACTGGGACCAGCAGATCGAGATCATCGGGCAGGCCCTGGGCAAGCCCGAGGAGGCCGGGGAGCTCATCGAGGGCATCGAGACGCAGTTCGAGGAGGCCGCCGCGGCCAACCCCGAGTTCGCGGACCTGACCTTCTCCTACGTGTACAACACCGGCCCCGGCACCCTCGGTGTCTTCCTGCCCGACGAGCAGCGCGTCGCCATGGTCCGCGGCCTGGGCCTGCAGGTCGACCCGGTCGTCGAGACCTTCCCCGAGACCGAGGGCACCGACTCCGCCGTCATCGGCCTGGAGAACGCCGACAAGCTCGCCGACAGCGACCTGGTCTTCACCTTCTACAGCAGCCCCGAGAACCGCGAGGAGATCGAGGCCCAGGAGCTGTACCAGGCGATCCCCGCCGTCGAACGCGGCTCCGTCGTCGCCCCCGAGGACCAGCCCTTCGTCACCGCCTCCTCCATCATCAACCCGCTCACCGTCCCCTGGACGCTGGAGCGCTACGTGCCCCTCATCGAAGAGGCCGCCGCGAACCTCGACGGCTGACACGCACCGGTAAGGCGATTGTGAGAACACGCACGACGCCGCCCCGGACCGGCCCCGCCCGCGCCGTGCTCATGCTCGGCGCGGGCGTCGCCGCGCTGGCCGGGGCGATCCTGCTCAGCCTCGTCGCGGGCGGCAAGCCCACACCGCTCCCCGACGTGTGGCGGGTGCTCACCGGTGATGCCGACCCCTACATCACCACCGTGGTGCACAGCCGCGTCCCCCGGACCGTCCTGGGCGTCCTGGTCGGCGCGGCCCTGGCCCTGGCGGGCACCCTCATGCAGGGCGTCACCCGCAACCCCCTGGCCGACCCCGGGCTGCTCGGCGTCAACGCCGGTGCGGCCGCCGCCGTGGTCACCGCCACCGCGCTGTTCGGACCGACCTCGGTCACCGGCACCGTGTGGTGGGCGCTGCCCGGAGCGCTGGCGGCGGGCCTGGCCGCCTACGCCGTCGGCAGCCGCGGCGGCGACGCGGGCCTGGTCCGCCTGGTCCTGGCCGGGGCCGTGGTCTCCGCCGTGCTCATGGCCTACGTCCAGGCGATCGCGCTGAGCATGCCCGACACCTTCGACAGCTACCGCTACTGGGTGGTGGGCTCCCTGGCCGGGCGCGGCTTCGACGTGATCGTCGCCGTGCTCCCGGTCGTCGGCGCCGGGGTACTGCTCGCCGTGCTCACCATGGGCGGCCTCAACGCCCTGGCCCTGGGCGAGGAGGCGGCCACCGCCACCGGGGCCAACACGGCCTGGACCCGCTCGGCCGGGCTGGTGGCGGGTGTGCTGCTCGCCGCCGGTGCCACCGCCGCGGCCGGGCCCATCGCGTTCGTCGGCCTGGCCGTCCCGCACGTGGTGCGGGCCCTGGTCGGCGTCGACTTCCGGCTCCAGGTGCCCTTCGCGCTCCTGGCCGGCCCGGTCCTGCTGCTGCTCGCCGACGTGGCGGGCCGCACCGTGATACGGCCCATCGAGCTCATGGTCGGTGTGGTCACCGCGTTCGTCGGCGCGCCCGTGCTGCTGTACGCGGTCCGGAAGATGCGGACGACCTCATGAACCGAACCCTCACCGGACCCGCCCCGCAGGCCCCGGCCGCCACCCGCCGCGACCCGGTGCTGCGCCTGGGCCGGGCCCTGGCCCTGCCCGTCCACCCCCGCTCCCTGCTGTGGGGGGTGCTGCTGGTGCTCGCGGTGCTCGCCGTCGCGGCCGCCACGCTCTCCCTGGGGCGGCTCGGCATCCCGCTGACCCGGATCCCCGCCGTGGTCGCCGGCGGGGGAGAGGGCGCCGAGGCGTTCGTGTTCGAGCGCCTGCGCGGCCCCCGGCTGACGGTCGCCCTGGGCACCGGCGCCGCGCTGGGCCTGTCCGGCGCGCTCTTCCAGTCGGTCACCCGCAACCCGCTGGGCAGCCCCGACGTCATCGGGCTCGGCGCGGGGGCCGGGGCGGGTGCGGCCTGCGCCGCCCTGCTGCTGCCCGGCACCATACCGATCCCGCTGGGCGCGCTGGCCGGGGCGGTCCTGGCGATGGCCCTCGTGGCGCTGAGCACCGGGACCGGGCTGCGCCACCCCGGGCGGCTCATCGTCGCCGGGATCGGCGTGGCCGCCATGGCCCAGGCCTTCACCCACTTCGTGGTGTCGGTCATGGCCCGGGACCAGGCGAACGTGCTGTCGGCCTACGTCAACGGCAGCCTGGGCGCCCGCGACTGGGGCCACGCCGCGACCATCTGGGGAGCGCTCCTGCTCGCGGTCCCGCTGCTGGTGTACCTGGCCGGCCCCGTGGCCGTCAACGAGATGGGCGACGAGCTCTCCGACGCCCTGGGCGCCTCCGCGGCCCGCACCCGCACCCTGGCCATCGGCCTGTCGGTGGTGCTGTCGGCGGCCGCCGTGGCGGTGGCCGGGCCGATCGCGTTCGTGGCGCTGACCGCGCCGCAGATCGCCCGCCGCCTCACCGGGGCGGCCGGGCCCCACCTGGTCCTGTCCGCGGTCACCGGCGCCCTCCTGCTGGCCGCCGCGGACCTGGGCGTCCAGCAGTCGCCCGTCGGCGACGGCCTGCCGGTCGGCCTCTTCACCATGGCCCTGGGCGGCGTCTACCTGGGCCACCTGCTCATCCGCGAATGGCGAAAGGGAGTCCTATGAGCCCGGTACTGTCCGCCGAGGACCTCACCCTGGGGTACGGGGCCGAGCCGGTCGTGCGCGGCCTGGACCTGAGCATCGCCGACGGCGAGTTCACGGTGATCGTCGGCCCCAACGGGTGCGGCAAATCCACCCTGCTCAAGGCCCTGGGGCGGATCAACAGGCCGGTCTCGGGCCGGGTGCTGCTGCACGGCACCGACATCCGCTCCCAGCGCGCCAAGGCGGTCGCCCGTCGGATGGCGATGCTGCCGCAGAGCCCCACCGCGCCCGAGGGCATCACGGTGCGCGGACTGGCCGCCCGCGGCCGGTTCCCGCACCACACGCTGCTGCGGCAGTGGAGCCCGGCCGACGACGAGGCGGTGGACCGCGCCCTGGAGCTGACCGGGCTCTCCGACCTCGCCGACACCCGGGTGGGCTCGCTCTCGGGCGGCCAGCGCCAGCGGGCGTGGGTGGCGATGGTCCTGGCCCAGGACACCGGGGTGCTGCTGCTGGACGAGCCGACCACCTACCTGGACATCGCCCACCAGTACGACCTGCTGGAGCTCTTCGCCGACCTGCACCGGCGCGGCCGCACCGTGGTCGCGGTGCTGCACGACCTGGCCCAGGCGGCGCGGTTCGCCACCCGCCTGGTGCTCATGGACCGGGGGAGCGTGGTCGCCGACGGCACGCCCGACGAGGTCATCACGGCCGACCGGGTGCGGGAGGTGTTCGGGCTGTCCTGCGACGTGGTGCCCGACCCGCGCACCCGGACCCCGCTGGTGATCCCGCACGAGCGGTCCTGACCACCCGTCCGGGGCGCCCGCGGCCCCCGGACACCGGCGCCGCCCGGCCGAGGAGGCCGAGGGCGGCGGCCGCCCGGCTGCGGTGCCTTGCGGGCATGCCGCCTTCCTTCGGGGGAGGGCGGGCCCGGACGCCGGTGGTGTTCGGCCGAGGAGGCCGAGGGCGGCGGCCGTCCGGCCATGGCGCCCCGTGGGGCGTGCCGTGTCCGTTCGGGGCGGGCAGGCCGCCCGGGCTACCCCTCCCGGGCGGCCTTGTACTCCTCCCACTGGGCGAGGAGCGCGTCGTGGTGGTCGTCGAGCCAGGTCATGTAGTCGTGCATGTTCCGCAGCCGGGCACGGGCGTGGGGCCTGAGCCCCGGCAGCCGCTCCAGGGCGTCGGCCGCCAGCGCCTTCTGCCGCTGGAGGTAGGCGCGCTCGTTGCGCAGGAACCCGCCCCAGACGTCCTCGTCCACGGTGACGCGGCGGGTCCGCTCGCCGGGTGTCTCGACCAGGTCCACGAACCCGGCCTTGCGCAGCCGGCGCACCGCCTCCGACACCGAGCCGCGGCTCACCCCGGCCCCCTCGGCGATCTGCTCGGCACTGACCGCCTCGTCGTCGGCGACCAGCAGGTAGCCCAGGATGCGCCCCTCCGAGCGGGGTCCGCCCTGGGCGTTCCAGTGGTCCGCGAAGCGTTGGACGAAATCGTCCCGGAACCCCTGCTCCGCCTGGTTCTCCCGCTCTTCCGGCATGGGCACGACCCTATCGGTCACCGCCCGGACCGCGGTCCCGGGGCGCGGTCCGCGCGCAGCGACTCCAGCATGGGCTCCAGCGCCTCCCACACCGCGTCCAGGTCGCCCGGGCCGCTGCGGTCGGCCAGCCACAGCGCGGCCTCGTTCATCGCCCCGGAGAGCAGGTGCGCCGCGGGCTCCACCGGCCGGGGCGGCAGGACCCCCGCCGCCACCAGGTCGGTCAGCGCCTCGGTGAGGTGGCGGGCCGAGTTGGCCTCGTCCATCTCCCGCCAGGCGCTCCAGCCCAGCACGGCCGGGCCGTCGACCAGCATGATCCGGCGGACGTCGGGCGCGGTCGCGGCGGCGAGGAAGGCCCGGCACCCGGCGGTGAGCCGGTCCCAGGGGTCGGGCTCGGCGTCGGCGGCGGTGGCGACGGCGGCGGCGACCTCCTCCTGGACCCCCTCCAGCACCGCCCGGAACAGCGCGGCCTTGCCGTCGAAGTGGTGGTAGAGCGCGCCCTTGGTCACCTTCGCCGCGGCCACGACACCGCTGAGACCGACCTCGGCGTAGCCGTGTTCGGCGAACAGGCGGCGGCCCTCGCGGAGCAGGGTGCGGCGGGTCTGTTCGCGCTGCCGGGCGCGGACCCCGGTGGCCTCGGGCATGGGGCGGTCCTCCGATCTTTGACATACCGACGGTACGCGAATAGTCTAGTTCGCATACCGCTGGTATGTGAAAGGAAGCGTCATGAAGCTGAACTCCTTCTATCCGGTCCTGGGCACCGCCCGCCTCCCCGAGTCCCGCGACTTCTACGTCACCTGGTTCGGCTTCGAGGAGACCTTCGCCGCCGACTGGTACGTCAGCCTGCGCCGGCCCGGCCCGCCCGAGGTCGAGCTGGCCCTGCTGGACCCCGCCCACCCCACCGTCCCCGAGGGCTTCCGGGAGCCCGCCCGCGGGATCCTGCTGAACTTCGAGGTGGCCGACGTCGACGCCGAGTGGGAGCGCCTGGTGGTGCGCGGCGGCCTGCGCCCCGAACTGGCGATCCGCACCGAGGAGTTCGGGCAGCGGCACTTCATCGTGGCCGACCCCGGCGGGATCCTCGTGGACGTCATCACCGAGGTCCCGCCCGGCGAGGAGTACGCCGCGAACTTCCTGGACCGCTGAGCCCGCCGCGCCGCCTACCCTGGTGTCACCCCACCCCCGTCCCACCCAGCGGAGGCGACACCATGGCCCTTACCCTGGAACAGGCCTCGGAGCTGGCCGCCCGCGCGCACGCCGGACAGGTCGACAAGGCCGGCCGCCCCTATGTGGAGCACGTCTACGCGGTCCGCGACCTGCTGGCCGCCCACGGCGAGCGCGCCCAGGTGGCCGGGGTCCTGCACGACGTGTTGGAGGACACCGACCTCACCGCCGACGACCTGCGCGCCCGCGGCTGCCCCGAGGAGGTCGTGCGCGCCGTGCTCGCGGTCAGCCGCCGCCCCGGCGAGACCTACGACGAGCTCATCGCCCGCGCCGCCGCCGACCCGCTGGGCCGCCTGGTCAAGCTGGCCGACAACGCGCACAACTCCGACGAGGCCCGGCTGGCGGCACTGCCCGCCGAGCAGTCGGAGCGGCTGCGCACCAGGTACGCGCGGGCCCGCGCCGTCCTAGAGGGCGCCGAGAGCCGGGGAACGCTGATCGTCCTGTACAGCCCGCGGCCGGACGAGTGCCGGACCTTCTACCAGGGGCTGGGCCTGCGTTTCGTCCGCGAGCGCCACGGCTCCGGCCCCGAGCACCACGCGGCGGTCCTGGCGGGCGGCCTGGTGCTGGAGCTGTACCCGGCCACGGGGGAGCGCGCCACCGGCGCGCTGCGCCTGGGGTTCGCGGTCCCGGCGCACCGCACCGACCCGGCCCTGGCCCCGGGCCGGTACACGTTCACCGACCCCGACGGGCGGGCGGTCGACGTGCGCGCGGAGTGATCCGGGCGGCCTCCGGTGCACGTGCATTGATACCAGCCGGTCGGTATGCTGGACCGGACGTACGAACGGGTGCGCCGCCGCCGACGGCGGCGGCGGGATGGGACGGGACATGGCGATGGCGCGGCGCACGGCCGAGGCGGGGACCGGACGCGGATCGGTGCCCGAGCGCCTGCTGGAGGCCGCGACCCGGCTGTTCGCCGAACGCGGCTACGAGGGCACCTCCGTCCAGGAGATCGTGGTCTCCGCCGGGGTCACCAAGGGCGCCATGTACCACTACTTCGGCTCCAAGGACGACCTGCTCTACGAGGTCTACGCCCGGGTGCTGCGCATGCAGACCGAGCACCTGGTGCGGATCTCCCGGCTCGACGCCCCGGTCGCCGAGCGCGTGCGCGCGGCCGCGGCCGACGTCATCGTCACCAGCGTCGCCAACCTCGACGACACCGTCATCTTCTTCCGCTCCATGCACCAGCTCAGCGAGGAGAAGCAGCGGGAGGTGCGCAGCGAGCGCCGCCGCTACCACGAGATCTTCCGCGACATGGTCCGGGAGGGCCAGGAGGAGGGAGTCTTCCGCGACGACGTCTCCGCCGACCTGGTGGTCAACTACTACTTCGGCTCGGTCCACCACCTGAGCACCTGGTACCACCCGGGCGGCGCGCTCACCGGCGAGGACGTGGGCCGCCACTTCGCCGACCTGCTCGTCGCGGGGCTGCGCCCGGAGAAGTAGCCCGGACACGGGCCGGGGCCGGGGGGAGTCCCCCCGGCCCCGGGCGGTGTTCCGCGGCCGGACGCGGCGGTCAGGCGTACTTGCGCAGCTCGGCGCGGCCCAGCGAGCGCAGGTGCACCTCGTCGGGCCCGTCCGCGAGCCGCAGCGAGCGCGCCCCGGCCAGCCACCCGGCCAGCGGCAGGTCCTGGCTCACCCCGGCGGCGCCGTGCGCCTGGACGGCCCGGTCCAGGATCCGCTCCACCGTGCGCGGGGTGGCGATCTTGATCGCCTGGATCTCGGTGTGCGCGCCCTTGTTGCCCACCGTGTCCATCAGCCAGGCCGTCTTGAGCACCAGCAGCCGCAGCTGCTCGATCTCCACCCGCGACTCGGCGATCCACTCGCGCACCACGCCCTGGGCGGCCAGCGGGCGCCCGAACGCGGTGCGCTCCAGCACCCGGCGGCAGGTCAGCTCCAGGGCCCGCTCGGCCATGCCGATCAGCCGCATGCAGTGGTGGATGCGGCCCGGCCCCAGGCGGGCCTGGGCGATCGCGAACCCCTCGCCCTCGCCACCGACGAGGTTCTCCGCCGGCACCCGCACGTCCTCGAAGACCACCTCGGCGTGCCCGCCGTGGTCGCCGTCGCTGTAGCCGTACACCGTCATGCCGCGCACGACCGTCAGCCCGGGGGTGTCGCGGGGGACCAGGATCATGCTCTGCTGGCGGTGCCGCTCGGCGTCCGGGTCGGTCTTGCCCATGACGATGAAGACCGCGCACTCGGGGTTGAGCGCGCCGGTGATGAACCACTTGCGCCCGTTGACGACGTACTCGTCGCCGTCGCGGACGATGCTCGTGCCGATGTTGGTGGCGTCGGAGGAGGCCACCGCGGGCTCGGTCATCGCGAACGCCGAGCGGATCTCGGCGTTCAGCAGCGGGTCCAGCCACCGCTTCTTCTGCTCGGGGGTGCCGAACATGGTCAGCACCTCCATGTTCCCGGTGTCGGGGGCGGCGCAGTTGAGCGCGATCGGGCCCAGCCGGGGGCTGCGCCCGGTGATCTCGGCCAGCGGCGCGTAGGCGAGGTTGCTCAGCCCGCCGTGCTCGGGGTGCCCGGCCAGGAAGAGGTTCCACAGGCCGCGTTCGCGCGCCTTCTCCTGGAGCACGCGCACCACCGGTGCGGTGGACCAGGGGTCCTCTCGCGCGGCCAGCTGCTCCTCCAGCACGGGCTCGGCCGGGTACACGTGCTCGTCCATGAAGGCGAGCAGCCGTTCGCGCAGCTCCTCGGTCTCCCCGTCGAAGGCGAAGTCCATCGTTCAGTCCTCCTTGAGCATGGAGTGGGCGGCGGCCACCAGGGGGGCGACCACCTCGCCGATCCGGTCGAAGCCGGCGCCCACGGTCAGTCCCTGCGTGTGGCGGAAGTGGATGCCCTCGGCGATCACCGCGAGCTTGAAGCAGCCGAAGGCCACGTACCAGCCCAGCCGGGACACGTCCCGGCCGGTGGAGCGCGCGTACAGCGCCACCAGCTCCTCGGCCGAGGGGTAGCCCTCCGCCGAGGTCGCCTGCGGCACCCCCGCGTCCACGGGGCGCTCCTGGTAGACGAGCATCAGGCCCAGGTCGACCAGCGGGTCGCCCAGGGTCGCCATCTCCCAGTCCAGGACGGCGGAGATGCCGCCCTCCCCGGTGACCAGCACGTTGTCGAGCCGGTAGTCGCCGTGCACGATCGCGGGGGCCGACTGCTCGGGCAGCGTCCGGGCCAGCTTCTCGTGCAGCTCGTCGATGCCGGGGATGTCGCGGCTGCGGGAGGCGTCCAGCTGCTTGCGCCAGCGCCGCACCTGCCGCTCCAGGAACCCCTCGGGGCGGCCGAAGTCGCCCAGGCCGATCTCCGCGGGGTCCACCGCGTGCAGGTCGCCCAGCGTGGTGATGAGCGCCTCGGCGACCGCGCGGGTCCCCTCGGGGCCCAGCGGGGCGATCTGGTCGCGGGTGCGCATCGGGGTCCCCGCCACGTGCTCCATGACGTAGAACGGGGCGCCCAGCACCCCGGTGTCCTCGCACAGCAGGTGGGTGCGCGGCACCGGGACGGCGGTGTCGCGCAGCGCCGTCATCACCCGGTACTCGCGCGCCATGTCGTGCGCGGTGGCGAGCACGTGGCCCAGCGGCGGGCGGCGCACCACCCAGGAGCCGGTGCCGTCGGTGACCAGGTAGGTGAGGTTGGACTTGCCGCCCGTGATCACCCGTCCCGTCAGCGGCCCGCCGACCAGCCCGGGCGCGGCCAGGTCCAGGTGCGCGCGCAGCCGCGTCAGGTCGAGCCCGGGCAGTTCCTCAGTCATGCGTTCCCTCGTTGTCGAACACCTTGGCCTGCAGCCGCCGCATCCCCGCCAGCCAGCGGTCGGGGTCGGCGGCGCGGCCCGCGTAGTAGTCGGCGACCTGCGGGTGGGGCAGGATCAGGAAGCGGCCGTCGGCCATCCCCTCCAGGACGGCGTCGGCGACCTCCTCGGGGGTGATCGCGTCCCCGGCCAGGATCGCCTTGCCCTGCGGCCCGCTCCCCTCCAGCAGGTCGGTGCGCACGCCCAGCGGGCACACGCACTGGACGGTGACGCCGCGGTCCCCGTAGGTCGCCGACATCCACTCGCCGAAGGAGAGGGCGGCGTGCTTGGTCACCGAGTACGGGGCGCTGCCCAGCATGGTGAGCAGGCCGGCCGCCGACACGGTGCCGATGAAGTGCCCGCGGCCGCGCTCCAGCCAGCCGGGCAGCAGCTCGCGTGCGGCGCGCACGTGTGCCATCACGTTGACCTGCCAGGCCAGGTCCCAGTCCGCCTCGGGGGCCTCGGGGCCGCCGCCGACGCCCACACCGGCGTTGGCGACGTACAGGTCGATGCCGCCCAGGTGGGCCGCGGCCTCGGCGATCAGGGAGGTGACCCCGGCCTCGCCGGCGGCGTCGCCGGGGACGGCCACCCCGCCGATCTCGGCGGCCACGGCGGAGGCGGCGTTCGCGTCGAGGTCGTTGACGACGACCCTCGCGCCGGCGGAGGCCAGCCGGCGGGCCAGGGCGGCGCCGATGCCGTTCCCGGCGCCGGTGACGACGGCGCCGATCCCGTTGAGGTCCATCACACGCCTCCGGTCAGGGTGAGGCCGCCGTCCAGGACGAGGGTGCGTCCGGTGACCCAGGAGGCGTCGTCGGAGAGCAGGAAGGCCACGGCGGCCGCGACGTCCCCGGGGTCGCCCAGGCGGTCCATGGGGTACTGGGCGGCGACCTTCTCCTCGCGGCCCTCGTAGAGGGCGGCGGCGAACCTGGTCTTGACGACGGCCGGGGCCACGCCGTTGACCCGCACCGAGGGGGCCAGCTCCACGGCGAGCTCCTCGGTGATGTGGATGAGCATGGCCTTGGTGGCACCGTAGAAGCCGATCCCCGGGGCGGGCTTGATCCCGGCGATGGAGGAGACGTTGACGATGGCGCCGCCGTGCTCGGCCATCCACGCCTTGTACGCCTTCTGCACCCAGGAGATCGCGGAGAGGGCGTTGACCTCGAAGATCTTGCGGGCGGCGTCGAGGTCGAGGTCGACCATGCGGCCGTACACCGGGTTGATGCCGGTGTTGTTGACGAACATGTCGACGCCGCCGAAGGCCTCCAGGGTGGCGGCGATGGCCGCGTCCTGGTGCTCGGGGTCGTCGGCGCGGCCCGCGACGCCGATGGCGTGCTCGGGGCCTCCCAGGGACTCGACGGCCTCCTGGAGGGGCTCGGGCTTGCGCGCGGTGATGCACACGCGGGCGCCGTCGTCGACGAGGCGCCGCGCGATGGCCAGGCCGATGCCGCGGCTGGCACCGGTGACGATGGCGGTTCGGCCGCCGAACCGGGAAGTCATCACATTCTCCTTAGACCGACTGGTCGGTATGCTCCTGTGGACTCTATGCCCACGGGAAGCGCGCCGCAAGGGGCGCGCGGGACGCGGGAACGGCACAATGGCCCCTGCGGTCCGCGCGGGACCGCGGCAGCGATACACGAAAGGCTCCCGCCATGGCGACCGAGGTGGCCGACGCCCCCGAGAACAAGCGCTACGAGATCCGTGTCGACGGCGAGGTGGCCGGCTTCGCCGAGTACATCCTCACCGACGGGCTCATCACCTTCACCCACACCGAGATCGACCCGGCCCACGAGGGCCGGGGACTGGGCGGGGCGCTGGTCCGCGGCGTCCTGGACGACGTGCGCGGCCGCGACCTGGACGTGCTCCCGCTGTGCCCGTTCGTCAAGGGGTGGATCCAGCGCCACCCCGACTACACGGACCTGGTGTACGGGGCCTCCGAGAGGTGAGCGCGGGGGCCCGTGTCCGGGGACGCGGGCCCCCACCGTTCCG
This sequence comes from Nocardiopsis sp. MT53, assembly GCF_019598965.1. Classification (NCBI taxonomy): domain Bacteria; kingdom Bacillati; phylum Actinomycetota; class Actinomycetes; order Streptosporangiales; family Nocardiopsidaceae; genus Nocardiopsis; species Nocardiopsis sp. MT53. The sequence continues at coordinate 4,537,364 of NZ_CP080599.1, forward strand.
GTGCGGTAATTCGGACATTTCATGATCTACGTTGTCAAGGTGTCGATTCCGGTCACCACGGTTCGCGGCGGCGCCGGATTCAGGCGGTGGGGTCGAGCAGGAGCTTGCCGATCGTGCCCCGCGAACGCAGCGCCTCGTGCGCTTCCCGGGCCTGCGCCAGCGGGTGGACCCCGCCGGTGACCGTCCTCAGGTCCCCGTCGGCCACCAGCGTGAACATCTCCGCCATCGCCTGGCCCATGACGTCCCCCGGCAGCATCCACACGTGCGGCAGCCACATCCCGGCCACCGTCGTGGAGAACCGCATCAGGTTGGGCAGCTTGACCGGGGAGGGGAGCTCTCGCGAGGCCATGCCGTAGAAGGCCAGCCGCCCGAACGGGGCCAGGGCGCGCACGCTCTCGTCGGTGACCCGGCCGCCCACCATGTCCAGCACGACGTCCACCCGGCGGCCGCCGTTGGCCTCGATCAGCGCCGCCGTCATGTCCGGGGCCGCGGAGTCCACGACGGCGTCCGCGCCCAGGTCCAGGGCCAGGTCGCGCTTGTCCGCGCTGCTCGCCACCGCGATCACCCGGCCCGCGCCGAACAACCGGGCCAGCTGCACGGCCAGGGTGCCCACCCCGCCCGCGGCGGCGTGCACCACCACGGACTCGCCGGGCTGCATACGGGCGCTCTTGCGCAGCAGGACCCAGGCGGTGGCGCCCTGGACGACGAGGGCCAAGGCGGCCTCGTCGGTGACGCCCTCGGGGATGTCGTAGGCCGTGTTCGGGTCGACCACGGCCTTCTCCGCGTAGCCGCCGCCGGTGGTCAGGGCGACGATCCGGCGGCCGTCGGCGGTGCGTCCGGCCACCTCCGAGCCCGGCACCATCGGGAGGGTAGCGGGCGCCAGATAGCTGTTCTCGGCCTGGTGGGTGTCCGCGTAGTTGATCCCGGCCCGGGTCACCTCGACCAGCAGCTCGCGCGGTCCCGGCTCGGGGTCGGGGAGTTCGGTGAGGGTGAGGACCTCGGGTCCGCCGAACTCCGTGATCTGAATGGCGCGCATGGCGGGTCTCCGTTCGTCCGTGTCATACCGACCGGGTGGTATGTTACCCGCCGGTCGCCCGGATGTCCTCCCCGGAGGCCGGGGGGCTTGCGCCAAGTTACCTAACGCTGTTAGGTGTGGTGTGGGCCACAGGAAGAGGGAAGAGGAGAGTGCGGCAGTGACCGAGAACATGGTGACGACGACCGGCGGCCGGGTCCGCGGCACGGCCTCGCCCCGCTCCGAGGACGGGACCGTCATCGTCCACCGGAGCATCCCCTACGCGGCCGCGCCCTTCGGCGAGCACCGGTTCGTCGCCCCCGCGCCCCCCGTTCCCTGGGACGGGGTCCGGGACTGCACCGCGTTCGGGCCGCCCGCCCCCCAGCGCCCCCACCTCGTCGGCGCGGCCGCCTGGTCGCCCGAGATGTCCGGCGACTGCCTCACCCTCAGCGTCTGGAGCTCCGCCCGGCCCGGCGACCGCGCCCCCGTCCTGGTGTGGATCCACGGCGGCGCCTACATCGTCGGCGCCTCCTCCGAACCCGCCTACGACGGCACCCGGCTGGCCGAGAGCGGCCTGGTCGTGGTCGGCGTCAACTACCGGGTCGGCTTCGAGGGCTTCGGCCACGTCCCCGGCCGCCCCGACAACCGCGGCCTGCTGGACCAGGCCGCCGCGCTGCGCTGGGTCCGCGACAACATCGAGGGCTTCGGCGGCGACCCCGGCAACGTCACCGTCGCCGGGGAGTCGGCCGGGGCCGGGTCGGTGGTGTGCCTGATGGCCTCACCCGGCGCGCGGGGCCTCTTCCGCCGCGCCGTCGCCCACAGCGTGCCCGGTGACACGCTCACCACCGCGACGGCCCGGTCCGTCGGCGAGCGCGTCGCCGCGGCCGCCGGGGTGCCGTACGAGGCCGAGAGCCTGGCCGCGCTGTCTCCGGAGAAGGTGCTGGACGCGGTCGACGCGGTCCTGGAGGCCGCGCCCTCCGCCGGCTTCAAGACCTTCACCTGCTTCGCGCCCGTGGTCGGCGGGCCGGAGCTGCCGGAGGAGCCGCTGGCCGCGGCCGCCGGCGGCGCGGGGGCCGGGGTCGACCTGCTCCTCGGGCACAACGCGCACGAGTTCCGGCTGTTCACCGAGCTCGGCGGAGAGACGCGGATCGACCGGGAGGAGGTCCTGCACCGGCTCGTGTCCAGGCTGGGGCTGCGCGGGGACGCCCTGGAGGTCTACCGGGCCGCCCACCCCGGCGCGCCCGTGCGCGAGCTGTTCAACGTGATCCAGGGGGACGCCCTGTTCTGCGAGTACACCGTCCGCTTCGCCGAGGAGCACGCCCGGGCCGGGGGCCGCGCGTTCCTCTTCCGGTTCGCCGCCGAGAGCACGGTGATGGACGGCCGCCTGGGCGCCTGCCACGCCCTGGACCTGCCGTTCGCGTTCGGCAACCTGGACGGCGACTTCGGGGCGTTCCTGTTCGAGGGCGGGCCGGGGGAGGAGCACCACGCCCTGTCGGCGCGGATGGTCGCCGCCTGGCGCGACTTCGCGGCCACCGGCGACCCGGGCTGGCCCGCCGTCACCGCCGGGGCCACGGCGGTCAAGGAGTGGAACACCCCCGACGCCCTGCACCCGGCGCCGGTCGCCCCGGCCCGCGAGGTGTGGGCGGACGTGGCCATCGTCCCCCGGTAGGCGTCCCGGACGCCCTCCCGTGCCGCAGGGGCCCGGAGGGGACGCCCTCAGGGGAGGCCGCGGCCGTGGACCCTCCGCCGCTCGGCGGAAGGGCGAGGACGTCGGCGCGGGGCCGAGGATCCCCGCCCCCGCCCCCGCCCCCGCCCCTGCCCCCGCCCCCGGACCGGGGGCGGGGGCGCGAACGCGCCCGCGGCGGAGGTCCGAAAGGCGCGGCCTAGCGGCCGAGCCCGGCGCGGCGCAGCGCGTCGGCCATCGCCCCCTGCGGGGCGGCCTGCTGCCCGCCGCGCCGCCGCCGCCCGCGTTGCCTCCGCGGCCGCCGCCCCGACTGCCGCCGCGGTCGCCGCGGCGCCGGTCGCCCTGGCCGCCGCCACCGCGCTCGTTCCGGTCCCCGCGGCGGTCCCGCCCGCCGCCCGCCGGGGCGTCGTCGGTGAGGCGCATGGTCAGCGAGATCCGCTTGCGCGGGATGTCGACGTCCTGCACCTTGACCTTGACGATGTCGCCGGGCTTGACGACCTCGCGCGGGTCCTGCACGAACCTGTCCGACATCGCCGACACGTGCACCAGGCCGTCCTGGTGGACGCCCACGTCGACGAACGCGCCGAACGCCGCCACGTTGGTGACCACGCCCTCCAGGACCATCCCCGGGGCCAGGTCGCCCAGCGTCTCCACGCCCTCCTTGAAGGTGGCGGTGGTGAACGCCGGACGCGGGTCGCGGCCGGGCTTGTCCAGCTCGGCGAGGATGTCGGTGACCGTCGGCAGGCCGAAGGTCTCGTCCACGAACTCCTGCGGGCGCACCTTGGTCAGCACGTCCTTGTTGCCGATGAGCGAGGGCAGGTCGACCCCGGTCCGGTCCAGGATGCGGCGCACCACCGGGTAGGCCTCGGGGTGCACGGCGGAGGCGTCCAGCGGGTCGTCGCCGCCGGGCACCCGCAGGAAGCCCGCGCACTGCTCGAACGCCTTGGGGCCCAGGCGCGGCACCGATTTGAGCTGCTCGCGGGTGCGGAAGGGGCCGTTGGCGTCGCGGTGGGAGACGATGTTGCGGGCCAGGGTGGAGGTGATGCCCGACACCCGGGTCAGCAGCGGCACGGAGGCGGTGTTGACGTCCACGCCGACGCCGTTCACGCAGTCCTCGACCACGGCGTCCAGGGAGCGCGACAGCTTGGCCTCGGCCAGGTCGTGCTGGTACTGGCCGACGCCGATCGACTTGGGATCGATCTTGACCAGCTCGGCCAGCGGGTCCTGCAGCCGGCGGGCGATGGAGGCGGCGCCGCGCAGCGACACGTCCAGGTCGGGCAGCTCCTCGGAGGCGTAGGCGGAGGCCGAGTACACCGAGGCGCCCGCCTCCGAGACCATCACCTTGGTCAGGGACAGCTCGGGGTGGCGCTTGAGCAGGTCGGCGGCCAGGCGGTCGGTCTCGCGGGAGGCGGTGCCGTTGCCGATGGCGACCAGGTCGACCCCGTGCGCTCTGCACAGCCGGGCCAGCCGTTCGATGGAGCCGTCCCAGTCGTGGCGGGGCGCGTGCGGGTAGACCGTGTCGGTGGCGACGACCTTGCCGGTGGGGTCGCAGACGGCGACCTTCACGCCGGTGCGCAGGCCCGGGTCCAGGCCCAGGGTGGCGCGGGTGCCGGCGGGGGCGGCCAGCAGCAGGTCGCGCAGGTTGGCGGCGAACACGTTCACGCCGTCGTCCTCGGCCCGCTGCCACAGGCGCATCCGGACGTCGATGTCGAGCCGGACCAGGATGCGGGTGCGCCAGGCCCAGCGGACGGTCTCCTGGAGCCAGCGGTCGGCGGGGCGGCCGCGGTCCACGATGCCGAAGTGGTGGGCGATGGCGTTCTCGTAGCTGCTCCGGGGAACGGTGCCGTCGGGGTTCTCGGCCGGGGCCTCCTCGGGCTCCAGGGAGAGGGTGAGGACCTCCTCCTTCTCGCCCCGGTACATGGCCAGGACCCGGTGGGAGGGCAGGGCGGTGAGGGGCTCGGAGAAGTCGAAGTAGTCGGAGAACTTGGCGCCGGACTCCTCCTTGCCCTCGCGGACGGCGGAGACCAGGCGGCCCTTCTCCCACAGGCGCTCGCGCAGCAGGCCGGTGAGGTCGGCGTCCTCGGCGAAGCGCTCCACGAGGATGGAGCGGGCGCCGTCGAGGGCGGCCTTGGTGTCGGCGACGCCCCTGTCGGCGTCGACGTAGGCGGCGGCGGTCTCCTGCGGGTCCAGGCCCGGGTCGCCGATCAGCGCCTCGGCCAGCGGTTCGAGCCCGGCCTCGCGGGCGATCTGGGCCTTGGTGCGGCGCTTGGGCTTGTAGGGGAGGTAGATGTCCTCCACGCGGGCCTTGGAGTCGGCCTCCAGGATGCTCCGCTCCAGGTCCTCGGTCAGCTTGCCCTGGGACCGGATCGACTCCAGGACGGCGGCCTTGCGTTCGTCGAGCTCCCGCAGGTAGCGCAGGCGCTCTTCCAGGGCGCGCAGCTGGGCGTCGTCCAGGGCGCCGGTGGCCTCCTTGCGGTAGCGGGCGATGAAGGGCACGGTCGACCCGCCGTCGAGGAGGTCGACGGCGGCCTTGACCTGGTGGGCGCCGACGCCGAGCTCCTCGGCGATGCGCTGGTCGATCGTGGGTGTCGCAGGGGTCGTCACTGGTGTGTGTCCACTCGTCGGGTGTTCGGTGCGGGCCCATTCTGCTGTCGCGGGCGGACATTGTCATTTCGGCCGCGCCCGACGTCGGCGCGGGCCGCCGGGCCCGGGAGCGGACGGTTCGGGACGAAGGCGGACGATGCGCGCGGCGGGGTCCGGGGCGGGAGCGGGGTGTCGAGGGGGCGGGGCGCCGGAGCCGGGCGGTCAGCCCTCTCCGCCGAGGTAGTCCGGGGCGTAGTACTCGTCCAGGGGGACCGGGCCGCGGTAGCCCTGGCACATGCACTGGCGGTAGGTGGAGCTCTGCGAGCCGGTCCAGCGGCCGGGGATGACCACCTGGGTCTGGCACTTCTTGGTCTGCTGGTCGTGGAAGACGAGGTGGTGGCCGCAGCCGCACAGGGGCTGGGGGGCGCGGTCGCCGGGGTTCAGGGCCCGGGCCTGCTCCTGTTTGCGCTGCTCGGCGACGGCCTCCCGGGCCTGGCGTCTCGTGACGACGCGGCCGACGACGAAGCCGCCCAGAGCGATCGCCGCACCGAACACCATGGAGAACGGATCCATTCGCCGCCACCCCTTCTCTCGCCCCGCGGCCCCGCGCGCGGGGCCCTCGTCCCATTGTGACCCATCGTCCTGTGGGACGACCGGGCCCCCGCGCGGGTTCCCCGGGAGGGTGTGTCGCCGTGACCACGGAGGGTGCTGCCAAGAAATATTTGCATACACAGCTTTGCAAAGAAATCTTTGGGATAGGTTCGCGGTATCCCCGAAAGGAGCCGCGATGACCTCCCCGCCCCCCGGGACCCCCGCCCGCGACGACCGCCTCGGCGGTGCCTTCCACCGCCTGCTGGCCGCCTCCGGGCTGACCAACCTCGGCGACGGCATGCTCGCCACCGCGCTGCCGCTGATCGCCGCGACCCTCACCCACGACCCGCTGGCCGTCGCCGGGCTGCTGGTCGTCCGGTTCCTGCCCTGGCTGCTGGTCGCCCCCTTCGCCGGGGTGCTGCTGGACCGGGTCGACCGCCTGCGCGCCATGGCGGCGGCCAACGCGGTCGCCGCCGCGGCCGTCGCGGTGCTGGCAGCGGTCGTCGCCTCGGGCCGCGTCGAGATGTGGGTCCTGTACGCGGTCCTGTTCGTGGTGATCACCTGTGAGACCGTCTCGGACCCGGCCGCCCGGATCAGCGTGGCCCGGCTGGTGCCGGGGCGGCTGCTGGACCGGGCCAACGGCAGGCAGGAGGGCATGCACCTGGTGGCCCAGGACTGCCTGGCCAAGCCGGTCGCCGGGCTGCTGTTCGCGGTCGCGGCCCTGCTGCCGGTGGCCGGGGTCGCCCTCTCCTACGCCCTGTGCGCCGTGCTCGTGTTCACCGTCGTCCGGCTGCTGCGCCGGCGCCCGGACCTCGACGGCGACGCGGCCGCGGACGGGCCGGCGGCCCCGGGGCCGGGGGCGGGGGTGCTGGCCTCCCTGCGCGAGGGGCTGGGCCACGCGTTCGGCGACCGCCTCATCCGCCGCATGATGTTCACCAACGCCGGGACCATGGCCGGCATCCAGATGGGCACCGCCGTGATGGTGCTGCACGTCCGGCAGGTGCTGGAGGTCCCGGCCGCCCTCTACGGCGTGTTCCTGGCGGCCGTCGCCGTCGGCGGGATCCTCGGGGCGATGGTGGCCGCCCGGCTGGTGCTCGCCGTGGGCCGCCGGACCGTGATGACGGCCGGCTACCTGGGCATGGGGCTGGGGCTGGCCGCCATGGCGTTCACCACCCACGCCGTTCCGGCCGCCGCGGCCTGGGCGCTGGTCGGCGTGTCCATGACCACCTCCAACATCGCCGGGTCGGTGTTCTTCCAGACCGTCGTCCCCGACCACCTGCGCGGCCGGGTGTCCGCGGCCTTCCGCACCGTCGGGTGGGGCACGGCCCCGGCGGGCGCGTTCGCCGGCGGGCTGCTGGGCCGGATCGACCTCGCGCTGCCCTACCTGGCCGGCGGCCTGCTCATGGTCGCCACGGTCCTGGTCTTCCGGCGCACCATCGCCGAGTGCGCCCGGCTGTGCGACGAGGCCGCCGCCCGCCTGGCCGGGGCCGACCGTTGAGGGGGCCGGTGCGGCACGCGTTCGACCGCTACGGTGAACCCATGCCCGACGCACCCCGGACCGACGACGAGGACGCCTTCCCCGAGGAGGGCGAGCAGCTGCAGGTGGACGCCAGCGCCCTGCGCGGCCTGGCCCACCCGCTGCGCGGACGCCTCCTGGAGGAGCTGACCCGCAACGGCCCCGCCACCGCCACCATCCTGGGCCGGCGCCTGGGGGAGAGCAGCGGCGCCACCAGCTACCACCTGCGCCAGCTGTCCCGGTTCGGGTTCATCGACGCCGCCCCCGGCCGCTCCGGGGGCCGGGAGCGGTGGTGGCGCATCCGGCCCGGCGGCTGGAACATGAAGGGCCACGAGTTCCTCGCCGACCCGCGCACCCGGGCGGCCGCCGAGGCGGTCCTGGGCCGCTACTACCACCAGCGCGAGGAGCACTTCCGGGACTGGCGGGAACTGGTGGGCGAACGGCCGGACGACCCGGACGTGCGCCGCTGGAAGGACGCGGCGACCGACTCCCTGTCGCACGCGCGGATGACGCCGGAGGAGGCACGGGAGTTCGCCGCGGCGCTGTACGGCTTCCTGCGCGACTACGGGCGCCGTTTCGAGGGTCGCACCCCCGGGGACCACCCCGACACCGAGAGCGTCGAGGTGCAGGTCAACATCTTCCCCGTGCTGCCGCCGCTGCGGGAGCGGCCGGAGCGGGACGGGGACTCCTAGGGCGTGTTCGGTGGATGCTTTCGAGCGTTTCGGCGCTTGCGTCGAATGCCGGGAGCGGCCGCGAGGCGATCTCTCGCAAGACGGCCGGCGCAGGTCAGCCCGGGTTCGGCTGTCCGAGCGCGGGCGGCGCGGCGAGAGGAGGCCTCGCGGCCGCGACCCGGAATGATCCGCCGAACACGCCCTAGCCGTCGCGGAGCTTCTTGAGGGTCGCCACGTCGGCGGCGTGCGGCCCGGCCGGGCCGGGGGTCTCGACCACGATCGGCACCCCCGCGCTCACCGGGTGGACGAACAGCTCCCCGAAGGCGTCGGCGCCGATGAACCCGGCCCCGATGTTCTCGTGCCGGTCCCTGTTGCTGCCGCACGGGGCCTTGGAGTCGTTGCCGTGGATCACCCGCAGCCGGTCGGCGCCCACCACCTCGCCGAACCGGTCCAGCGCGGTGCGCATCCCCTCCCGGGTGGAGATGTCGTGCCCGGCGGCGAACAGGTGGGCGGTGTCCAGGCACACGCCCGCGTTCGGGTGCCACTCCAGCGCCTCGAAGTAGGGCACCAGGTCGTCCACGGTCGCGCACAGCACCTGGCCCTGCCCGGCCATCGGCTCCAGCAGCACCGGCGGGACGTCCTCGCCCAGGCGCTCCAGCAGCGGCAGCAGCCGCTCCCGCATGCGGGCCAGCCCCGCCTCCCGGCCGCCCGACACCGCCGAGCCGGTGTGCACGACCACGCCCAGCGCCCCGATCGCGGCGGACCGGCGCAGCGCGTGCTCCAGGGAGGCCACCGACTTCTCGGCCACCTGCTCGTCGGGGGTGCCCGGGTTGATCAGGTAGGGCGCGTGGACGAACACCGGCAGCCCGGCGCCGGCCCGTTCGCGCATCCGCGCGTCCTGGGCCGGGTCGCCCCCGTTGGTCGCCCAGCCGCGCGGGTTGGACACGAACACCTGGACGGTCTCGGCGTCGATCTCGGCCGCGTAGGCCAGGCCCTTGTCGGCCATGCCGCCGGCGACCGGGACGTGTGCGCCGACCGGGGACGGGGGCCGCGGGGAGCGGGTGCGCTGCGTTGTACTCATGCTCCGACCAGCCTAGACCGTTTCCCGCGGCCCCCGTCCCGGACGAGCGGTGGCCCCGCTCACCTGCGGGGACGGGCGGTCACCGCAGCGGCCGGTGGGAGTGGACCAGGCCCCGCGGGTCGAGCCGCCCGCGCAGCCCGACCAGGCGGGCGTGGTCCGCGGGGGAGAAGGCGGTGCGGACGAGGCCGGGGTCCATCTCCCCGAAGGACAGGGTGAGCGAGCGCCCCAGGGTGCGGTCGGCCAGCGCCCGGGTGGTCGACGCGCGCAGGTCGGCCATGGCGGGCGTGTCCCGCGACCCGTCCAGGGTCAGCAGGGTCAGGGCGGCGGTGGCGCCGCGGTGGCCGACGGCGCCGGGGACCCGGGGCGGGCGGGACAGGGCGCCGCCCAGGTGGCGCAGCGACATGACGGACATGAAGGGGGCCTCCGCCGCCCGCACGGCGGCAGCGGCGGCGTCCTCCACCGGCAGGTCGTCCAGGAGCAGGCCCTCGCCGCGGAAGGCCGCCGGTTCGTCGGGGTCGGCGAACACCTCCTCCGAGCGGGTGTAGGGGAGGACCTCCGTGGTGTCCTCCAGCAGCGGACCGGCGGACCGCAGGGGTTCCACCAGGCGGGGGCCCGCGTCGACGGGGCCCGACCAGGAGACCGCCACCCGGGCCAGGTGGCGTCCCCGCAGGTGCGGGGGGAGTCCGGGCAGGTCGGGGTAGGCGATCAGGGACACCCCGGAGGTCATCTCCTCGGGCAGGTCCCGGGTCCAGTCCCACCAGGCGCCCAGGACCCGGGCGGGGTCCCCGCCCAGGTCGAAGAGCAGCCCGCCGCCGTACAGGCGCTCCACCGGGAACAGGTCGACCTCCATCGCGGTCACGATCCCCAGGTCCCCGCCCCCGCCGCGCAGGGCCCAGAAGAGCTCGGGGTCGGTGTCGGCGGTCACCGTCCGGGCCGTGCCGTCGGCCGTGACCAGGTCGACGCTGCGCACGTGGTCGGCGGCGAACCCGTACCGGCGGGCGAGCAGCCCCACGCCGCCGCCCAGGGTGTAGCCCACCGCGCCCACGGACGGGGCGCTGCCCGACAGCGGCGCCAGCCCGTGGGGCGCCGCGGCCCCGATCACCCGCCGCCAGGTGGCGCCCGCCCCGATCCGGGCGGTGCGGCGGGCGGGGTCCACCCGCACCCCGTCCATCCGGTGCGTGGCGACGAGCACCCCGTCCGCCAGGCCGGTGCCGCGGCCGTGTCCGGTGGCCTGGACGGCCACCGGGAGGCCGTGCCCGGCCGCCCACGCCACGGCCGCGCGCACGTCGTCGGCGCCGGCAGCCTCGACCACGGCGGCCGGCCGGTGGGGGTTCAGGAGCTGGACTCCGGTGCCCGCCCGTTCGTGGCCGGGCGATCCCGGGGCGTGCACGGCCCCCCTCACCCGGGCGGCCAGGCCGCGCGCCGCGGTGCCCACCGTGTTCGTCGTGTTCGTGGTGTTCGTCGCATCCGTCATGGAGCCCTCCGGAAGTCGTTCCCGTGCGGTCCCGGCCACCGTAGGAGCCCATGCGGCCACATCACGGCCGCAATGGACGGCATTCTGGAGGACATGAGCGAATCCGTCCGGGCGGGGCTGCCGCAACGGCTCCTGCGCCTGCTGTCCCTGCTCCAGGCCCGCCGAGAATGGAGCGGTGCCGACCTCGCCGACCGGCTCGGCGTCAGCGCCCGCACCCTGCGCCGCGACGTCGACCGGCTGCGCGGCCTCGACTACCGGGTCGAGGGGGTCCCCGGTGTCGCGGGCGGGTACCGGCTCGCCTCGGGGCACGGCCTGCCCCCGCTGCTGCTGGACGACGAGGAGGCCGTCTCCCTCGCGCTCGCGCTGGTCAGCGCCGACGGCGCCCGGGAGGGCGCGCTGAGCGCCCTGGCCAAACTGGAGAGGATCCTGCCCGCCCGGCTGCGCCCCCGCCTGGCGGCGGTCCGCGACAGCGCCTCCGCCGTGCCGGCCGGACGGGACGACACCGACCCGGCGACCCTGGGGCGGCTCGCCGCGCACTGCCGCGACCGGGTCGTCACCGCCTTCGCCTACCGGCCCCGGTCGGGGGAGCCCGGCGAGCGGCGGGTGGAGCCGCACCACCTGGTCTCGCACGGCGGCCACTGGTACCTCATCGCCCACGACCTGGACCGGGACGGCTGGCGGACCTTCCGGGTGGACCGCGTCGGGGGCGTCCGGGCCGCCCACGGCCGGTTCGCCCCCCGCGACCTGCCCGACCCGGCCGGCCACCTGCTCGGCGGGTTCGCCGAGGCGACCTACGCCCACACCGTGCACCTGGCCGTGGACCTGCCCGCGCGGGAGGTGCGCGGCCGCCTGTACGGGCCGTTCCCCGGGCGCATCGAACCCGACGGCGAGGACCGGTGCCGGGTCCGCGTCAGCGCCGACTCCCCGCACCTGGTCGTGCAGTACACCGCGGCCGTGCTGTGCCTGGACGCCCGGGTCACCGTGGAACAGGTCACCGCCGAGATCGCCGGGCACCTGCGCCGGGCCGGAGGGGCGCTACTCTCGTGCCCGTGAGCACGCAGAACGAACCCCCCGCGCTGGCCGACGTCACCGCCGCCTTCGAGGACGTCTACCCGACCTCCTGGGCCGCCTCCTGGGACCGGGTGGGACTGGTGGTGGGCGACCCCGCGGACCGGGTCGCCAGGGTCCTGTTCGCCGTCGACCCCGTCGAGGCCGTCGTCGACGAGGCGGTCACCTGGGGTGCGGACCTGATCGTCACCCATCACCCGCTCATGCTGCGGGGCGTGCACAGTGTCGCCGCCGACACCCCCAAGGGGCGTATCGTGCACCGGCTCATCCGCGCCGGGATCGCCCTGTACACCGCTCACACCAACGCCGACACCGCCGCCCCGGGGGTGTCCGACGCGCTGGCCCGCGCGGTCGGGCTCACCGGCCCGCTGCGCCCCCTGGAGCCCGACACCACCGACCCCGACGGCCGCCGCGGCATCGGCCGCGTCGGAGCCCTGGACGCCCCGATGACGCTGCGCGACTTCGCCGCCCGGGTCGCCGCGGGCCTGCCCGCCACCGCGCCCGGCGTCCGCGCCACCGGCGACCCCGACCGCATCGTCACCACCGTCGCGGTGTCGGGCGGCGCGGGGGACTCCCTGCTCGACGCCGCCCTCGCCGCCGGGGTCGACGCCTTCGTCACCTCCGACCTGCGCCACCACCCCGCCTCGGAGTTCGCCGAGCGGCCCGGCGCGCCCGCGCTCGTCGACACGCCCCACTTCGCGAGCGAGTGGCCGTGGTTGGCGGACGGGGCCGCGGCCCTGGCCGACTCCCTCGTTCGGCGCCTGGGCCCCGATGGGGCTAACGTGGAGGCCCGTGTGTCCACCACGGTGACGGACGCCTGGTCACAGGCGTTCCCGTCGGCCTGACATCCGCACGCCGCCGGGCATCCCGATCGAACTGCACGGTGTCATCGAACTGCACAGAGTTGAGAGCGCGGACGGCGTACCCGCCTTTTCCGACCACCCCAGGAGAAACAAGTGAAAGCCGAACCCGCCGCTCAGGCCAGACTGCTCGACCTCCAGGAACTGGACCTGGAGGTCCAGCGCCTGGACCACCGCGCCGCGACCCTGCCCGAGGTCGCCGAGGCGACCCGGCTCGCCGAGCTCGCCGACCGCCTCGACGGCGAGCTGATCGCCGCCCAGACCCGCCTGTCGGACGCCGAGCGCGCCCAGCGCAAGGCCGAGAGCGACGTCGACCAGGTGCGCGCCCGCGCCGCCCGCGACACCGAGCGCCTGGAGTCGGGGCGCATCACCAGCGGCAAGGAGCTGCAGAACCTCCAGTCCGAGATCGCCTCGCTGGGCCGCCGCCAGGGCGAGCTGGAGGAGGTCGTCCTGGAGGCGATGGAGCAGGTCGAGACCCTGTCGGCGGAGGTGGTCCGGCTGACGGCCGCGGCCGAGCAGGCCCGCGTCGACTACACGACGGTGGTCGCCCGCCGCGACACCGCCGTCGCCGGGATCGGGCTCGACCGGGCCCGCGTCGTCGAGAACCGGCAGCGGGTCTCCGGGGACGTCCCCGAAGCGCTGCTGTCCCTGTACGACAAGCTGCGCGTCCAGTACGGCGGCGTCGCGGCCGCACCGCTGCGCCACGGCCGCTGCGAGGGCTGCAAGCTGGTGCTGAGCCCGGCCGAGATCGGCGAGATCCGCGCCGCCGCCCCCGACGACGTGGTGCGCTGCGAGGAGTGCCGCCGCATCCTGGTCCGTGTTGCGGAGCCGGAGGCCCAGTGAGCACCGGGTGGGGTGCCCCCGACACCTCGCCGACCCGGTTGCTGCTGCTGCGCCACGGCCAGACCCCGCTGTCGGTGGAGCGCCGGTTCGCGGGCCGGGGCGACGTCCCGCTCACCGAGGCGGGGCGCGCCCAGGCCGCGGCGGCGGCCCGGCGGCTGGCCGGCCGCGGGGTCGACGCGATCGTCTCCTCGCCGCTGCTGCGGACCCGGAGCACCGCCGAGTACGCCGCCGAGGCCCTGGGACTCCCGGTCGAGGCCGACGACGGGTTCGTGGAGACCGACTTCGGCGCCTGGGAGGGGATGACCTTCGCCGAGGCGCGCGAGCACGACCCGGTGGCGGTCGACCGGTGGGTGTCCGACCCGCGGGCCGCCCCGCCCGGCGGCGAGGCCTTCGCCTCGGTGTCGCTGCGCGTCGGTGCGGCCCGCGACGCCCTGGTGGAGCGGTACCGGGGACGCACCGTCCTGGTCGTCACCCACGTCACCCCGATCAAGACGCTGGTCCAGCAGGCCCTGCTGGCGCCGGTGCAGGCCCTGTACCGGATGCACCTGGACACCGCGAGCCTCACCGAGGTGGACGTCTACGCCGACGGCCCCATGGTGATGCGCGCCTTCAACGACACCTCCCACCTGGCCTGAACCGCCGGTGGCCCGGGCCCGGGCCACCGGCGGTAGACTTCGTGGTCGAGGGGAGTCGGCCAGGCGGTCGCGGACCGCGCCGGGTGCGCGGATCCGAGGAAAGTCCGGACTCCACAGGGCAGGGTGGTCGGTAACACCGACCCGGGGCGACCCGCGGGACAGTGCCACAGAAAGCAGACCGCCACCGCTCGCGGTGGTAAGGGTGAAACGGTGGTGTAAGAGACCACCAGCGGCCGGAGCGATCCGGCCGGCTCGGTAAACCCCACCCGGAGCAAGGTCAAAAAGGGGATCCCCGGATCCCCGCGCGGATGTTCGAGGGCGGCCCGCCCGAGTCCGCGGGTAGACCGCACCGAGGTCGTCGGCAACGGCGATCCCAGATGGATGACCGCCCGGTCCGTTCGCGGACCGACAGAATCCGGCTTACCGGCCGACTCCCCTCCTTCCAACCTTCTGACCCGCGCCGCGCGGGCCGGACGTGTCCGCCCCGCCCCGCGGGCCCCGGCCGCCGGTGCGCACGGGGACAGGTGTGTACATCCCCGTGGTGATGGTCGACGAGCGGGGGCACCGATAGATTGGGCGGAGCGCTCCGCCACCGCGACCGCGGCGGCGGGCACCCGCGACCGCCGGGGCCGGTGGCCGCGGGCGACGGCGTCCACGGAATGGGTGACTCTTGTTCGACTCGACCCTCTTCTGGGTGGTCCTCTTCGGCCTGCCGTTCCTGGCGATCGTGGCGATCGTGCTGCTCGCCACCTACCAGGCCTCAGGGGTTCAGGAGGACGGGCGCGACGACGCGCCCGAGGACTCCTCCAGCGGCTGACCCGGGTCGTCCGCAGGGCGCGGCCGCGGCACCGGGTCGGCCACGTCGTGCACACCCTGGACCGGGGTGAACTCCCCGGTCGCGGCGTCCAGCAGGTGCACCCGGGCCGTCTCCAGGTCGTAGTACATCCCGGTCAGCTCCAGCTCCCCGGACTCCACCCGTTCGCGCACCAGGGGGTGCAGCATCAGGTGGGCGAGCTGCTGGCGGACGTTGGCCTGGGCCAGGCGGCGCAGCGCCTCCGCGGTGGGCAGCCCCGCCAGCTCCCCGGCGCGTTCGCCCGCCCGGACCAGGCCGGCGGAACCGTGGAAGAGCCAGCGGCGCATGTGCGAGGTGTCGGTGGAGTCGGGGTCCAGGTGGGCGCCCTCCAACAGCGCCTTCATCGCCCCGCAGTGGGAGTGCCCGCACACGACGATCGAGGGCACCCGCAGCAGCGCCACCGCGTACTCGACGGCGGCGCCCACCGAGTCGTCGCCGGGGCTGTCCGGGGGCGGCACCAGGTTGCCGACGTTGCGCACCGTGAACAGGTCGCCCGGGCCGCTGGCCGTGATGAGGTTGGGCACCACGCGCGAGTCGGCGCAGGTGATGAACAGGGCGGTGGGGTTCTGCCCGTGGGACAGCCGGCTCATCACCGACCGCATCCGGTCGGCGGTGCTGGCGTGGTACTCGCGCGCCCCCGCCGCGAGCAGCCCGAGCGGGTTCACCTCCTCGGGCCCGGCGCCGCCGCGCATCCCCCAGGGCGCCCACCAGCGGGCCAGCCCCCGCGGCGCGGTCTTGGCGGCCGGGGCCGACCGCAGGGTGCTGCGCTCGTACCAGCGTTCGTGCACCTCGTCGATGTCGACCGAGCCGCCGGTGCGCTCGTGGTCCACGCGCCAGGCGTGGATGGCCTCGAACGCCGCGTGGTCCATGAAGTCCACGTGCAGGTCCAGGTCCACGGCGGCGCCGGCCGGGACGGTGCGCAGCACGTGCGCGAGCCGGGGCACCCCCAGGAACGTCAGGGACCCGTGCACGGTGATGTGGACGCGGCCGCCGCGCTCCTCGGTGGTGACGGTGAGCCGGGTCAGGCGGCGCAGGGACACGACCATGGCCAGCGCGAACCCCAGGAACACCCCTTCCAGCAGCCCCAGCAGCACCACGCCGGACAGGGTCACCAGGTACACCCCGGCCTCGTGGTGGCGGCGCAGGTCGCGCAGGTGGGCCACGGAGACCATCTGCACGCCGATGAACACCAGCAGCGCCGCCAGCGCCGCCATCGGTATCAGCTCGACCACGTGCGCGAACAGGGCGACGAACACCAGGACCCACACCCCGTGCAGGATGGTGAACAGCGGGCTGTGCCCGCCCGCCCGCACGCCCGCGGTGCTGCGCACCATCCCCCCGGCGATGGGCAGCCCGCCCAGGGCCCCGCTGACGGCGTTGGCGGCGCCCTGGCCGCACAGCTCGCGGTTGAGCATCACCCGGCGGCCGCTGTGCAGCCGGTCCACGGCGATGGCGGAGAGCAGGGTCTCGACGCTGGCCACCATGGCGACGGTGACCACGGCGAGCATGACGCCGTTCCACTGGCCCGCGGCGGGGAGCGCGGGGCCGATCCAGCCCTGGGCGAGGGAGTCCGTGAGGGAGATCGTCTCGACCTCCCAGCGCCCCAGGGTGGCGATGAGCGTGGCGGCGCCGACCGCGACCAGCGCGGCCGGGACGAGGGCGGGCCGGAACCGCCCGAAGCCGGGCAGCCGGGCCCAGCAGAACATCACGGCGATGGTCACGACGCCGACCGCGACGGCCGGCGTGTGGTTGTGGACGATCTGGTCGGGCAGGTCGGTGAGGTTGGCCAGGGCCGAGCTCTGCGGTTCGCCGCCCAGGACGACGTGCAGCTGGGCCAGGGCGATGGTGATCCCGACACCGGCGAGCATGCCGTGGACGACCGCGGGGGAGACGGCCAGGGCCGCGCGGGCGATCCGGAAGGCGCCCAGGGCGAGCTGGACCAGCCCCGCCAGCAGAGTGATGAGGCAGGTGACCTGCCACCCGTACGTGGCGATGAGGTCGGCCACGATGATGGTCAGGCCGACGGAGGGGCCGCTGACCTGGACGGCGGAGCCGCCGACGAGGCCCGCGACGATGCCCCCGACGGCGGCGGCGATGATCCCGGCGGTGAGCGGCGCCCCGGCGGCGACGGCGATGCCGAGGGCCAGGGGGACGGCGACGAGGAAGACGACGAGGGAGGCGCCGACGTCGGCCGCGACCCCCCTGCGGTCGGGCCGTGGGGCGGGCTCCTGGTCGGCGGGCGGTGCGGGCGGTGTTCCCTGGGCGTCGTTGCGCAAGGCGGCTCCTGTTCTGTACGGGCGGACGATGCGTAGGCGCACGGGGACTTGAGGTGTCCGGACCGGGGGGCGCGCACGGCGTCCGGCCTTCGAGATGTCTCGAAGGGTGCCGTGTCAGTCACCAACTGTAGTCAATGGGAGTGGCTCTGTGTTACGGGCTGTTGTGGTTTCGGTAACCATTTTCCCGTGTTCACATGAGGCGGTCGCGAATCCGGACAGAACAAAAACCGAGGTGGCGGGCGTGAACCCGCCACCTCGGCGTTGTGAACCCCTGATCGTCCCCCGGCCCGCCCTCAGCGGGGGCCGGGCGCACCGGTCACGTTCGGTGCACGGTCACCGGAAGCGGCCGTCGCCGGGTCCCTCGTCGTAGCCCCGGTGCTCCTGCTCGCGGCGGTCGTAGGGCGGCGCCCCCCGGTAGGGGTCGGGCGTCCCGCCGCGGTGCCACTCCTCCAGCGGGAGGTAGCCGTCGTACTCCGGCTCCGCCTGCCGCGGCGGGTAGCCGCCGGGCATGCCGTCGTAGCCGTCGCCCGGCCGGCCGCCGAAAGAGGGGGCCGGGCCGGCGGGGGCGTGGCCCGCCCCCGGGCCGCCGAGCAGCGGGTCGGCGCCGGGGGTGCCGACCGGTGCGCCCGGCCCGAGGGGACCGCCGTACCCGCCGCCGTAGCCGGGTCCGCCGGAGGGCGCGTCGAACCGGTCGGGCCGCCCCACCGGGGCCGGGCCGCCGTACCCGGACGGCGTGACCGGTCCGGGGCCCTCTCCCGCGCCCCACAGCGGCTCACTGCCCGAGGGCCGTGCGTGCGTGCCGCTGTCGTAGGGCGACGTGCCGGTGTCGTAGGAGTGGGTTCCGGTGTCGTAGGCGGGGCCGGGGTAGGTGGGGCGGGTGTGGGCGCCGCTGTCGTACTCGGGTCGGCCGTGGGTGCCGGTGTCGTATTCGGGTCGGGTGTAGGACCCGGTGTCGTAGGCGGGGCGGGTGTGTTCGCCGGTCTCGTACTCGGGCCGCCGGGGCGCGCCGTAGTCCGGCCGTGCGTGCGTGCCGCTGTCGTAGGAGGACGTGCCGGTGTCGTAGGAGTGGGTTCCGGTGTCGTAGGCGGGGCCGGGGTAGGTGGGGCGGGTGTGGGCGCCGCTGTCGTACTCGGGTCGGCCGTGGGTGCCGGTGTCGTATTCGGGTCGGGTGTAGGACCCGGTGTCGTAGGCGGGGCGGGTGTGTTCGCCGGTCTCGTACTCGGGCCGCCGGGGCGCGCCGTAGTCCGATCGCGCGTGCGTGCCGCTGTCGTAGGCGGGGCGGTCCGGGAGGCCGTGCGCCCCCGGGCCCGCCAGCGGGTCGGGCCGCCCCGGAGCGGGGAGGCCGCCGCCCAGCGGGTCGCCGGACACGCCCGGGCCGGCGCCGTAGCCGCCCGCCGGGCGCTGGTGGGAGCCGGTGTCCAGGCTCGACCAGATCGGCGATCCCACGTCGGATCCGGAGGAGGGCGCGCGGTACCCGCCGCCCAGCGGGTCCGGGTCGTCGAGGCGCCCGCGGCCGCCCGTGCCGCCGTCGTAGGGGGACGGGGAGGACGGCGCCGGCGTGTAGGGCGCACCGCCCGGGGCCGCGCCGCCCGCCGACGGCGCGCCCAGCGGGTCGCGCGTCGGGCCGCCGGAGCCCAGGGGGTCGCCGAGCGGGTCGGTGCGGGGCGCGGTCAGCCGGTCGGCCAGGGACGGGGAGTCCGGGGACGGGGTGGTCCGCACGTTCCAGGAACTGGAGCTGAGGGGGTCGTCCTCCCGCGCCGCGGGCGCGGCGGGGGCGGACGGGGCGGGCTCGCGGACGGGCGGCGGCAGCTCGGCGCGCTCGGGGCGCGGCGGCAGGGCCCGTCCGTCGTCGGGCCCCGGGCGGCCGTCGTCGTTGCGGCCCAGGCTGGCCAGCACCGCGAGGTCGGCGGACGGGTCCGAGGCGCCGGTGGCGCGCGGCAGCACCGTGGTGGCCCCGGGGGCGCCGGCCGGTTCGTCCTCGTAGTCCTCGTAGTCGTCCTCGTACTCGTACTGCGTCACGCTGGGCGCCCGGTCGTCCCCGCGCCCGTCCCGCTCGTCCCGGTCGTCGCGGCCGCCCCGGTCCCCGCGTTCGTCGTCGTCGCCCAGGCTCGACCAGAAGCCGCCGTCCTCGTCGTCGTCCCAGTCGTCCTCGCGCTTGCCCCGCCGGGGTTTGGGCCTGGGGCGCCGCTCCGCCCGCCCGGCCGGGCGCTGCCCGCGGCCGCGCCCCCGCGGGGCGCCGCGTTCGTCGTCCCCGCCGTCCCCCGGGTCCGCGTCGCCCCCGCCGTCCTCGTCGTAGTCGTAGTCGTCCTCGTAGCCGTCGTCGCGCGATCCCAGGTTGAGCGCGCGCATGCCCAGCAGCAGGAGCAGCAGCACGGCCAGCACGACGACGATGGCGATGATGATGACGGTGAGGGTCATGGTTTTCGCATCTACCTTGGGGAGGTCGGCCGCGCGCCCGGATCCCTCCGGGACAGGCCCGGGTGGGGGCCGGTCGGAGCGGGGCGGCGACCGCCTGGGCCCGCGGAGGGGCGGCCTGCGGAGCGGGAGGGGTGCAGGCGACTCCTGTGCGGTCTCAGGTCAGCGTGCCGCGCGGCGAGTGGACGGATAACGGTCATCTGAAAAGGGGCGGGGGCATGCCCCACTGTATGCGCTGTCGCGCCCTGTGTGCAGAGGGCGATGGGAGCTTCCTCGGGGAATCCGGAAAAGACCGGCCATCCCGGGATACCTGTGGGCGACCCGGGACGGCGCGCACGGGGCGGCCCGGATCACTCCGTGCCGGTGACCAGCGACCCCCGTGCGAGCGCGCGGTCGGCGATCGCCTCCAGCGCCGAGGACAGCTCCGCGCCCTCGGGCAGGTCCAGCGGGGCGCTCAGCGCGTACACCGTGAACCGGAAGTTGTGCGGGTCGTCCTCCTCCGGGCACGGCGGCTGGTAGGCGGCCTCGCCCGTGCTGTTCAGCCCCTGGCGGGCGTCCGCGGGCACCGTGTTCTGCCGGAGTTCACCCGACTGCGGGTCCAGGTCGAAGAGCACCCAGAAGACCTCGGCGGCCTCGGGGTCGTCCACCACCACCGCGAGGGACTCCGTGTTCTCGGGCAGGCCCGACCAGCTCAGCGGCGGCGAGTACGACTCGCGCTCGCCGTCCTCGCCCGGCTCGGAGCCGACGCAGGTGAAGGAGTCGGGGAGCGGGCGGCCCTCCTGCATCATCGGGCTGACGACGTTGATGTCGTCGGGCACGTCCCCGTTCTGCCCGGGGGCGAACAGGCCGCAGCCGGTGGTCAGCGTCAACGCCGTCCCCGCCACCAGGGCGCCGGTGAGCGCGCCGGGGGAGGTGCGGGGCGCGCGCCGCGCCCCGGTCGTCCGGAGGGAAGGGAGGGCCGGGAACAATGTGGGACTCCTGCTGGACTCTGGAAAAGCGCGGAACGCCGTAGGGACGGGGCGCACCGCAGGACGGAAGCGGCCGCGGCGCGGCGTCCGGAACGGTCCCGGCGCCGGGCGCGGCGAGGGGCGTGCGCGAGCACCCGCACACGCTCCTCAGCGAACCTTACTGCGGACCCGAGCCGCCCGGGGCGACCCGTCGTGTCCGGCATCGCCCCTGTGGACGACGCCCCCCACCGCCCGCGGGGGGCCATGATGGAGGGGTGCGGTTCTCCATTCTCGGCCCCCTGCTGGTGCACGACGCCTCCGGGGAGCCCGTGACCATCGGCGGTGCCCGGTTGCGCACCCTCCTGGGCCTGCTGCTGCTCCGCCCCGGCCAGTGGGTTGCCGCCGACCACCTGCTCGAGTCCGTGTGGTCGGGCGCCCCGCCGGCCGGGGCGGCCAACGCCCTGCAGGCGCTGGTGTCCCGGCTGCGCCGGGCGCTGGCCGCCGGGGCGGCGGTGGAGGGCGGACCGGAGGGGTACCGGCTGGACGTGGCGCCGGACCGGGTCGACCTGTGCGTGTTCGAGGACCTGGTCCGCGCGGGCCGCGGCCACCGCGCGGCCGGCCGTCCCGGGCCCGCGCTCGCGGATTTGGACCGGGCGCTGGGGCTGTGGCGGGGCCCGGCCCTGGTGGACCTGACCGCCCAGGGGCTGGCCGAGGGCGTCGCCGCGCGCCTGGACCAGACGCACCTGACCGCCCGGGAGGAGCGGCTGGCGGCCCTGCTCGACCTGGGCCGCACCGCCGACGCGGTGGCCGAGGCGGGGGCCCTGGCCGGGATCGAGCCGCACCGGGAGCGGCCGGTGGAGCTGCTGCTGCGCGCCCTGGCGGCGGCCGGGCGCACCGCCGACGCGGTGGCGGCCTACGAGGGCTTCCGCGCCCGGCTGGCAGACGACGTGGGCCTGGACCCCTCCCCGCACCTGGAGGACGTCCACCTGCGCCTGCTCCGCGGGCAGCTGTCCGCCCCCGCGGCCCCCGACGGGCCCGGCGCCCCGGGGCCCTCCGACCGCTGGGGCTCCCCGGCCCCTACCGGGCGGGGACACCGCGCCGCGCCGGGCGCCGCCGACCCCGGTGCCCCTGGGAGCGGCGGCGGTGCCGGTCGCTCGGGGTCGGCCCCCTCCCGGGGCCTCTGGCCTCCCGCCTCCGCAGACGGTGGAGCCGCAGCGCCGGAGTCCACCGGCTCCGGTATCGGTTCCTCGGAGAGTGCCCCTTCCCGGGGGCTCCGGGCCCCCACCGGCGACGGTGGTGTCGGGCCGGAGGCCGCGGGCCTCGGCCCTGGCTCCTCGGAGAGTGCCCTCTCTCGGGGCCTCTGGGCCCCCGCAGGCGGCGGCGCCGGGACCGGCGGCGGCGCGGCGGGGGCGGTCGGAACACCGCTGCACCTGCCGGTGCCGCTCACCGGGTTCGTGCCGCGGGCCGAGGTCGGCATCACCGTCGACCTGCTCGCCCACGGCCGCCTGGTCACCCTGACCGGCCCGGGCGGGGCGGGCAAGACCCGGCTGGCCGTCGAGGGCGCCGCGGCCTTCGCCGCCGGGCACCCGGACCTGGCGTCCCGGGGCGCCTGGTTCGTCGAACTCGCCCCCCTCACCGACGGCGCCTCGCTGCCCGAGGCCCTCGCCGACACCCTGGGCCTGCGCGAGCACGCCCTCCTCCAGCCCCGCTCCGCTCCGCCCCCGCCGCCCGTCGAGCGCGTCGCCGCGTTCATCGCCGACCACCCCGTGCTCCTGGTCCTGGACAACTGCGAGCACCTCGTCGACGACGCCGCGCGCCTGGCCGCCCTGCTGCTGGAGCGGTGCCCGCGGCTGCGCGTGCTGGCCACCTCCCGCGAACCCCTGGGCACCCCCGGCGAGCACCTCCTGCCCGTCCCCTCCCTGCCCCTGCCGGCCGAGGACTCCCGCGCCTCCGAGGCCGCGGCAGCCCCCTCCGTCGTCCTGTTCGCCGAGCGCGCCCGCGCGGTCCGCCCCGGCTTCGCCGTCACCGACGACAACGCCCCCCACGTGGTGCGCATCGTCCGCGCCCTCGACGGCCTGCCGCTCGCCCTGGAGCTGGCGGCCGCCCGCCTGCGCGCGATGACCCCCGCCCAGCTCGCCGCCCGGCTCGACGACCGCTTCCGCCTGCTGGGGGGAGGCGTCCGCCACACGCCGCGGCACAGCACCCTGCGCGCGGTCGTCGACTGGAGCTGGGAGCTGCTGGACGAGGCCGAACGCCGCCTGCTGCGCCGCCTGTCGGTGTTCGCCGGGGGCACGGACCTGGAATCGGTGGAACACGTCTGCGCCGACCCCGGCACCCCCGGCACGGTCGCCGGCCGCGACGTGTGGACCGTCCTGTTCGCCCTGGTCGACAAGTCCCTGGCGGTCGCCGAGGAGCCGCGCCGCGCCGACGCCCCACCTCGCTACCGGCTGCTGGAGACCGTCCGCGCCTACGCCGCCGAGCGCCTTACCGGCGCCGGGGAGGACGCAGCGGTCCGCGACGCCCACGCCCACCGCGTCCGCGACCTGTGGAAGGAGGCCGACCGGCTGCTGCGCGGCCCCCGCCAGGCAGAGACGATCGCCCGGCTGCACGACGAGAACGACGGCTTCGCCGCGGCGGTGCGGTGGGCGGTGGAGCGCCGCGACGTCCACCTGGTCCTGGACCTCGTCGAGTACTCCCAGTGGTACTGGACCCTGAGCGACTCCTGGGAGCCGCTCGCCCGCTGGGCCGGCCAGGCCCTGGACATGATGGGCGACACCACACCCGAGGGGCGCGCCGTGGGCCGCGCCAGCTGCCTGTTCCACCGGGCGGCCGCCACCACGGACTCCCTCGACGACATCCAGGGGCACGTCCGGGCCATCGAGGAGGTGCTCGCGGAGGAGGGCCGCCTCCCGGAGGAGCACCCCCTGCTCGTCTACACCCTCATGTACCGGGCGATGACGGAGGACGGCCGGGGGGAGGCCCGGGACCGGATCGCCCGGGCCCTGGAGCGGCCCGACCCGTGGATGCGGGCCATGGTGCGCATGATGCTGTCCCTGGTCGACATGCTCCTGGGCCGCTTCCGGCCCTCCCTGGAGCAGGCGGAGGCGGCGCTGGCGGAGTTCCGCGCCCTCGGCGACGCCTGGGGGGTGTGCCAGGCCCTGGCCCAGGTGGTGGACGCGCACCGCTTCGACGACCTGGAACGCTGCGAGGACATGCTGCTGGAGGCGGTGGCCCTGGCCGAGGCCCAGGGGCTGGAGAGCATGGCGGCGGTGTTCCGGGTGCGCCGCGTCCAGGTCCTCATCTTCCGGGGGGAGACGGCGGCGGCCCGCGCGGAACTGGACCTGCTGGCGGCGCGGGGCCGCCCCGCCCAGCCGGAGCACGCGGTGCTGGTGCTGCTGGCCGAGGCCCAGTGGCAGCGCGAGGTGGGCGATCTCGTACGGGCCAGGGAGCTGGTGGAGCGGCTCGAGGCCACGGTGGAGACGCTCGGCGGGTTCGCGCCCGCCTACGTCGAGGTCGGGGCGTGCGCGCTGGCGGCGACCATCTCCTGGGACGAGGGCGACCCGGCCCGGGCCCGCCGGGAGGCGGCGAGGTCGTGGTGGGGCGTCATCGGCACCATGGGACCGATCCGGGCGGAGCTGCTCGAGGTCCTGGCGGCCGTGTCGGCGGAGGAGGAACCGCACCTGGCGGCCCGGCTGGTCGGGTGGGCGTGGGCGCTGCGCGGCGTCCCCGACGACACCGACCCGCACCTGGCGCACACCGTCGCGCGCCTCCGCGACAAGCTCGGCGCCCCGGAGTACGACCGCCTGGTCGAGGAGGCCGCGGCCCCGTCGCCGGACGAGGTGCTCACCGCCGCCTCCCGGTGGCTGGCGGAGGCCGTCCCGGAGGAGGCCCCGGCCGACCGCCGCTGAGCCCGGGCCCCGGCGGGCCGGGGGCGCCCCCGGCCCGAGCCGCGGGCGGGGGCGCCCCCGGACGTTGCTCCCGCCCGGGCACGCGCCCTCCGCCGTACCCGCGGCCCGGGGGCGCGGTTCAGGTGCGGCGCCGGTAGGCCCACACCGCGGGTGGGAAGAAGACCGCGGTGATGATCGCCGCCCACACCAGCGTCCAGGTCACCGGCCCGGCGACGTCGCCGCCGATCATCAGCCCGCGCATGGCGTCCACGATGTGCGTCACCGGGTTGTTCGCGGCGATCACCCGCAGCCAGGACGGCATGCTCTCCGGGTCGACGAACGCCGAACTGGCGAACGTCAGCGGGAACATCAGGATCATGCCGAACGCCTGCACCGCCATCGGCGTGCGCACGATCATGCCGACGAAGGCCGACATCCAGCACAGGGCGAACGCGAACAGCAGCACCAGCGCCCCGGCGGCGACCACGCCCACCAGGCCGCCCTCGGGCCGGAAGCCGATGAGCACGCCCACCAGCAGCACCATCACCACCGTGATCGCGTACCGCACCAGGTCGCCCAGGATCGCGCCGATCAGCGGGGCCGACCTCGCGATGGGCAGCGAGCGGAACCGGTCGAAGATCCCCTTCTCCACGTCCTGGCTCAGCGTGAACCCGGTGCCCAGCGTCGCGAAAATAACCGACTGCGCCACGATGCCGGGCATCAGGAAGTCCCGGTAGGCCTGCCAGTCGCCCATGAGCGCCTGTCCGAAGACGAAGACGAACAGGGTCACGAACATGACCGGCTGGAGGATGAGCCCGAAGACCTCCTCGGGGTTGGCCTTGATCTTCAGGATGCTGCGCCAGGCCAGCTGGAGCCCGTTGCGGACGGTGGTCAGCGGCGTGATGTGCCGGGGAACGCGGGGCGCGTCCCCGGTCCGCGCCGACGGCTCCCGTGTCGTCACGGCGCTCATGCGGGCACCTCCTCGGTGTCGCTCTCGGCGGTGCGCCCGGTCAGGGCCAGGAACACCTCGTCAAGGCTGGGTTTGCGCAGGGACAGCTCGGCGACGGCGACCCCCTGCTCGTCCAGGCGGCGCACCACCTCGGGCAGCACGCCCGCGTCGGTGACGGGCACGCTGGCCACCAGGCCGTCCTGGGTGACCGGGGTGCTGGTGACCGCCTCGATGATCTTGGTGGCCAGCGGCAGCCGGCCGGACTCGACGGTGCGCAGCTCCAGGACCTGGCCGCCGGTCCGGTTCTTCAGCTCCTCCGGGGTGCCCCGGCTGATGACCCGGCCGTGGTCGAGCACCAGCAGGTCGTCGGCGAGCCGGTCGGCCTCCTCCAGGTACTGCGTGGTGAGCAGGACGGTGACCCCGTCGCCCACCAGGTCGCGGACCACGTCCCACAGGTCGTTGCGGCTGCGCGGGTCCAGGCCGGTCGTCGGCTCGTCCAGGTACAGCAGGGCCGGCCGGCCGACCAGGCTGGCGGCCAGGTCCAGGCGGCGGCGCATGCCGCCCGAGTAGGTCTTGGCGGGGCGGCCGCCCGCGTCGGACAGCGCGAACCGCTCCAGCAGCTCGTCCGCCCGGGTCCGGGCGCCGGCCCGGTCGAAGCCCAGCAGCCGGGCGATCAGCACCAGGTTCTGCACGCCGGTCAGCTCTTCGTCGACGGCGGCGTACTGGCCGGTGAGGCCGATCAGCCGGCGGACCTCGTGCGGCTCGCGCACCACGTCGAACCCGGAGACCTCGGCGTGGCCGGCGTCCGGCTGCAGCAGGGTGGCCAGGATGCGCACCGTCGTGGTCTTGCCGGAGCCGTTCGGGCCCAGGACACCCAGCACGGCCCCCGTCCTGGCGGTCAGGTCCACCCCGTCCAGGGCGCGTTTGCCCTTGAACTCTTTGACCAGGCCCTCCGCGCGTATGGCGTCTGTCATCCCACTCCTCCGTTCGCACGTTCGATGACCAGTCTCGTCGGCGGTTCTGACAGAACGCTGACATGCGGGATCGCACCGCCCACACCCCGCTGACACCGCCGTCCCGGGACCGCTGACACGCAGGGGATCGCGGCGCCGGGGCGGCCCTAGACTCGAGTCCGTGAACGACACCCCGACCGACGCCCCACTGGATCCCTCCCCGCCGGAGGCGGAGCCCGCGACCGGACTGCGGCCGCCGGAGCGCAGGGTGAGCAGGCGCGCGATCGGCGTGTGGACGGTGCGCCTGCTCCTGGGCGGCCTGTTCCTCACGGCACTGCTGAGCGCGGGCGCGTGGGCGCTGACCTCCCTCGGATGGAGCTGGCCGCCCGTGTGGGTGCGCGAGTACGCCCCGTTCGTACCCGTCGTCTACGGTGTGTACGCCCTGTTCCGGGTGGCGGTGGTGCCCTCCTGGCGGTACCGGGTGCACCGCTGGGAGGTGACCGAAGACGTCATCTACACGCGCTCGGGGTGGGTGAGCCGGAGCTGGCAGCTGGTGCCGGTGAGCCGCCTGCAGACGGTCGACCACACCCAGGGGTGGCTGGAACGCCTCTTCTCCGTGGCGACCCTGGAGGTGCAGACGGCCTCCTACGCGGGTTCGTCGACCATCGAGGGGCTGGACGCCGACGAGGCGCGCGGGCTGAGCGAGGAGCTGGCCGTGCGCGCCGGGACCCTGCGGGACGATGCCACATGACCGACGGCACCGGTGACGACGACCGGACGACCCCGCCCACCCCCGCGCCCTCGTACCCGGACGCGCCCGTTCCCACGGATGCCCGCGCCCCGGAAGACGCCGCCGAAGAGCCGCTCGTGTCCGACGACGCCTCCGGTTCCGGGGACGCCCCTGGGATGGGAGACGAAGCCGAGGCCGCCGAGGGATTTGTGCGGCCGGGGGCGGAGGGGGCCGAAGGGACACCCGTGCCCCCTGCGGTGACCCGCGCTGACAGCGGTGCCACGCACCTAGGGGCCGACGTGCCCGGGGATGTGCCCGGTTCCACGGAGGTTCATGGGGCTGGAGGCGCGGCTGGGGCAGTCGAGGCGGCCAGGGAGCCTGGGGAGGCGCCCGTGCCTTCTGTGACGCCCGGTCCCGGGGATGCCGCTGGGGCGGGGGACACGGTCGAGGGTGCCGAAGCGCTTGTGCACCCGGGGGCGGATGTGCCCGGGGGTGTGCCCGGTTCCATGGAGGTTCGTGGGGCTGGAGGCGTGGCTGGGGCACCCGGCCCCGGGGATGTTGCTGGGGTGGGGGACGCGGTCGAGGGTGTCGAGGGGGTCGTGCCGCCGGGGGCGGACGGGCTCGGGGTGGAGCGGGCGCGCCGCCTGAGCGCCCGGACCATGGTCGTGGGGCCCGTCAACCAGCTGCGCAGCCTGCTGCTGCCCATCGTCGCGGGCCTGGTCGTGGGCGGGTTCAACCCGTGGGTGCTGGGCGCGACCGGCGCGGGCGTGGTCGCCCTGCTCGTCGGCGGCTTCGTCACCTGGCGGACCACGCGCTACGAGGTGGCCGGGGACCACCTGGAGATCCGCAAGGGCCTGCTGAGCCGGTCCCGGCGTACCATCCCGCTGGAGCGCATCCGGGGCGTGGACGTCACCAGCACGCTCCTGCACCGGATCCTGGGCGTGGCGGTGGTGCGCATCGAGGCGGCGGCCGGGGCCGTCGGCGGCAGCGAGGACGGCAAGCTCGACGCCGTGGACACCGCCGAGGCCGAGCGGCTGCGCCGGGTCCTGCTGCACCGCAAGGCGGTGCTGGTCGGCCGGACCGAAGCGGCCGACGCGGCCCCCGCCGGGGACGGGCAGAGCCCGGCCCCCGGCGACGACGGGCCGGCCGCCGACGAGGGGACCGTCCACTTCGCCATCCCCCGCTCCTGGTACCTGTACGGGGCACTGAGCCTGGGCTACCTGCTCACCCCCTTCGCGGTGCTGTCCGCCCTGTTCGGCGCGGTCCAGCAGACCGCGGGGGAGTGGGCCACGGACGCGTTCATCGACTGGGTGCAGGCCTCCGACCGCAACGGCCTGCTGACGGCGGCCGTCGCGGCCGCCGTGGTGATCGTGTTCCTCATGCCGGTGTTCGCGGTGGTCTCCTACGCCCTCACCCACTGGGGGTTCACCCTGCGCGAGCGCGACGGCTCCCTGGTGGCCGAGCGCGGCCTGTTCACCCGGCGCAGCGTCACCCTGGAGAAGCGGCGCATCCGCGGGTACGAGCTGCTGGACAACCCCCTGGAGCGCCTGCGGGGCGCGGTGCGCCTGCGCGCGATCGTCACCGGTCTGGGCGACACGGCCGGGCGCTCGGTGCTGCTGCCGATCGGCCCGCGGGACCGGGTCGAGGAGGTCGTGGACCACGCCCTGGGCCGCTACACCGGAACGCTGCGCCGCCACCCCCGGGCCGCCCTGGGCCGCCGCCTGCTGCGCTCGGTGGGCCCGCCCGCCCTGGCACTGGCCCTGGCGGCCGCGTTCGCCCCCGCCTGGGTCGTCGCCGTGGCCCTGGTCCTCACGGTCGCCGCGGTGCCCCTGGGCGTGGACCGCTACCGCTCCCTGGGCCACGGGCACGACGGGGAGCGGGTGAGCGTCCGCTCGGGTTCGCTGTCCCGGTCCCAGGCCACGGTGGAGCGGTCGGCGGTGATCGGCTGGACCTGGAGGCAGACCCTGTTCCAGCGCCGCCCCGGCCTGGCCGACCTCCAGGTGACCGTGGGCGCGGGCGCCGGGGGCTACACCGCCACCGACGCCTCCTTCGAGGAGTCGGTGGGCTTCGCCGCCGGGATCACCCCGGACATGGTCCGACCCTTCCTGGCCGGCCCGCGCCCCTGACCGGGCCGGGCCGTGTCAGCCCGCGTCCAGGACGTGCGGCTCGGGCCGTTCGGCCCAGGACGGCCAGCCGGGGTCGCCGTCGCGGACGAAGTCCACCCAGGCCCGGTGCGTCCGCTCGGCCAGCTCGGCGGGGGCGTCCGGGCCGGTCAGCGCCAGGGCCCCGGGGGTGCCCAGCCGGTCGAACACGAACGGCAGCTCCATGCAGTGCGCCGCGCCCAGGTCCGCGACCGGGCTGCGCCAGGCGAACCCGAACACGTGCGTGGCGGCGCCCCGCGCGGCGCGGGCCCGCGCCACCCGCCGCGCGGGCCGCTCCAGCAGCACCTCGCCGACGAGCGCCCCCGCCAGCATCCCGGTGCTCATCCCGGGGCGGCGCGAGCGCAGCCTGCGCAGCGTCGCCGGGCCCACCCCGAACCGCAGCGAGCCCAGGGCCAGCAGCGGCCACCCCAGGGCACGGTCGGCGCCGCCGGGGGCCAGCCACAGCCGGTGCTCCTCCAGGGTGGTGCCGATGAGCAGGTCCAGGTGGTCGGCGGCGCCCGCGCGCAACGCGTCGTAGGGGGCGCGCGGTACCAGGTCGCCGTCCACGGCCAGGGAGAACGCGGGGCCGCCCGCGAGCGGGTTCCCCGCCGCCATCGCCCGGTGCTGGGCGGCGACGAGGTCCTCGGGCCCCACCCCGGCGAAGGCGTCCCGGGTGGCGGGGATCCCCAGGTCCTGCGCGATGAGCCGGGTGATCCGCCCGGCCCGGTCGGGGGTGGCGGCGCTCAGCGGCCCGCTCTGGACGATCGCCCGCCGCACCAGCCGCCCGGCCTCGGGGTGCGCGATCAGCGCGGCGGTGGTGCCCGCTCCTGCGGACTGCCCGGCGACGGTGATGCGCCCGGGGTCGCCGCCGAACGCGGCGATCTCCCGCCGCACCCAGCGCAGCGCGGCCAGCTGGTCGGCCAGCCCCAGGTTGAGCGGGGCGTCCTCCAGGACGGAGAACCCCTCCGAGCCCAGCCGGTAGTTGGCGGACACGAACACGATCCCGTCGCGCGCGAAGGCGGTCCCGTCGTAAGCGCTCAGGGAGTTGGCCCCGCGCACCAGCGCCCCGCCGTGGAACCACAGCAGCACCGGCAGCGAACCGGGTTCGGCGCCCCGCGGCGCCCACACGTTGACGTGCAGGCAGTCGTCCCCCCAGGCGTCCACCGACGGCAGGATCTCCCCGACGGCGCCCTCGTAGGGCGCCTGCGGGGCGCCGGGCCCGTACGCGGTGGCGTCGCGCACCCCCTCCCAGGGGGTGACCGGGGCGGGCGCCGAGAAGCGGTGCTCCCCGACGGGCGGTGCCGCGTAGGGGACGCCCAGGTGGCGGACGATCCCCCCGTCGGCGGTGCCGCGCAGCGCCCCGGCTCCGACGTGCGCGGTGGGTCCGTCCGTCATGGCTGGTCTCCTCGGGGGAAGGCGTGGTGCAGGGTGATCGTACGCTCCCCGGCGGGGAACCGGTCCACGCGGCCCGAGGGGTGCGAGAACTCCACCGGCACGGGGGAGTCCACCCGGGCCCGCCCGTTCTCCACGGCGACCTCCACGAACCCGTGCGGGGTGGGCACCCGTCCGGCGATCCTCTCCAGCCGGCCCGGCCGCGGCGCCACCCGCACCGACGCGTACCCCGGCTCGGCGGGCGACACCCCGAGCGTGTGCACGACCAGGTCGCGGGCGGGCGTCGCCGACCACCCGTGCGCGAACGACCCGCCCTCCCAGCACTCGCGCAGCGCGCTCGGGCCGCTCTCCAGCAGGACCGCCCAGTCCCGGTACAGGTCCACCAGGGCGTCGGCCGCGCCCAGTTCGGCCAGCGCGTCGTGCACGACGTAGCGGAAGAACGGCTGGGCGCCGACCACCCGCGCCTCGGTGTCCCAGTCGGGCGCCTCCCGCAGGTGCACGGGGGTGCCGTCGTAGGCGCCGCGCTCGTCGACCCCGTGGTCGGCCAGCGGGCTGCGGGTGAACATCGCGTCCCGGTCCAGCAGCAGGTCCCGCACGCGGTCCCGCCGCCGCGGCGGCACCAGGCGCGCGCACACCGCGGCCGCGGCCGTGTGCTCGCTGACCCCGCGCCCGGGGCCCGCGGGGCCCAGGGTGTCGCGGTAGGCGCCGCGCTCCTCGTCCCAGAACGCCTCGAACCCCTCGGCCAGGCGCGCGTGGGCGTCCCGCGCCCACAGGGCCCGCCCGGGGTCTCCCGACCAGGCGGCCATCTCGGCGAAGTCCGCGAGGGCCCGGCCCCACAGGGCGTTGAGCGCGGCCGAGCACCCGGCCACCTGGACGGGGGACCAGTCGATCAGCACCCATCCGGGCACGTCGTGCAGCAGGCCGTCCGGGCGCGCGTGCCGCGCGAACCAGCGCAGCACCCCCTCGGCGGTGCCGAGCAGCTCCGCGACCGCCTCCCGGTCGCCGGTGTACCGGTACAGCAGGTGCACCGACCGGATCCAGTGCAGCGCCCAGTCGGGGATGGGCGGCACCCCGTCGCGGGCGAAGTCGCCGGCGACGACCATGGGGAGCATGCCGTCGGGGCGCGCCCGGGCGAGCAGCCGGGGGTTCCACACGGCCAGCGACCAGTCGGGCGAGGTCGCCAGGTCCACCGCCTGGTGCACGACGGCGTCGCCGACCCAGGCGCGCGACTCCCGGGTGGGGCAGTCGAGGTAGGCGTCCTGCGCCGTGAGGTCGACGGTGCGCAGCGCCACCGCGAACAGGTGCTCCAGGAAGGGGTCGGAGCACTCGAACCCGGCCCCCGCGGGGCGCGGGCGCAGGGCCTCGCGGACGGCCACCGCCACCTCCACGTCGGGGCCGTCCACGGACAGCACCAGGTACCGGCCGCCGGAGGGGTCCGAGGCGGTGAACCGGGTGCGGCCGTTCCGGGTGCGGATCCGGAACGGCGCGGCCGAGCCGAGGGCCACCGGTGTGACGGCCTCCACCAGGGCGCCGGTGACCGTGCGGCCCGCGGGCCCGTCCAGGGTCAGCCGGGTGCGCCCGGACACGATCCGGCCCAGGTCGAACACGGCCAGCGCCCGCCCCCCGGGCCGGTCGGGGCCGGCCGGGGTCCCGTCCTCCAGTACGGCCGCGTCGGCCGCCAGCGCGGTGTGCACGTCGGGGTCGGCGCCGGGGGGCAGCGCGTACCACAGGGGCGGCCCGACCGGGGCGTGCCGGGTGACCGCCGGGGGCGGCAGCGGATGGGGCAGGAGCACCCCGTACGGGTGCCCGCCCGGCCGGGTGCGCCCGCGCGGACCGGTGACGGCGTGCGCGGCCTGCACCGTCGCCGGGGCCCAGCCGGTGTCGTCGAACCCGGCCCCGGTCCACCCCGGGTCCAGCAGGCGCGCGTCGAACGCCTCGGGGATCTGGGAGTTCAGCAGCCCCATGGGGCGGCACCGCTCCCAGGCGTCGCCCTCCCGGACCCGCCAGTGGGGGCCGCTGGCCGCCGCCACGGAGCCGTCCACCTCCACCTCCGCCACCAGCGAGCCGCCGCCCTGGGTGAACGTGGGCGGGGTCGGCTCCCACCACGGCGTCGGATGGCCGTAGAACCGGGCCGCCACGGCCAGCACGTTCTCCCCCTCCACCAGCGCGCCGGCCAGGTCGTGGACGGAGTAGTACAGGGTGCCGGGCCCGTGGCGGACGGGGCCGTCGCCGACCTCCACCCCGTTCAGGTAGGCGGTGTAGCGCGAGTCCGCCGTGATGAACAGGCGTGCCCCGCGTACGGGTCCGGCCACGCGGAAGACGGTCCGGAACAGGACCCGGTGGTCGAACCGGTCGGGGTCGTGCCTCCCGAACGGGTTGTCGGGGCCCGGCGGGGCCAGCGCGGGCCGGTCCGACCAGATCCATTCCCCGGTCCAGGCCCGGGGCTCGGCGCGGAAGCCGGGAGGGGCGGCCCCGGTCGGTGCGGCGGCGGGTGCGTGCACGGCGTTCTCCTCTCGTGTCGGTGCGTCGGACGCCCGGGGGTTCACGGCGTCCCGTTCGCGGCGCGGTCCGCGGACAGGGACCGGCGCCGGGCCAGCGCGCTCATCGCCTCCACGGCCATGGCGCGGTCGACGGGGTAGGCCAGCAGCACCAGGCCGCCCAACAGCAGCAGGCCCCCGGGCAGCAGCGACTGGGTCAGGTGCAGGCCGCTCAGTGCCGCCTCGGTCTGCTCCCGGCCGGCCCGGTACCCGGAGAAGGCCAGGGAGTAGGCCGTCAGCGCGCCGCCGATGCCGCCCCCGGCCTTGGCCGCGAACGACGACAGCGAGGCCAGGGCCGCCTCGGCCCGAAAGCCCGTGCGCCACTCGGTGACGTCGGTCAGTTCGGCCACCAGCACGTAGTTCAGCGCCACCGCTCCGCCCGCGCCCAGGCCCGCCACCGCGAACCCCGCCAGGTAGTAGGCCCCGGGCATCCCCGGGGCCAGGGCGATCGTGGCGAACCCGCCGACGGCCACGGCGGCGCTCGCGAGGTAGCCGTTGCGGGGGCCCAGCCGGCCGGCCAGGACCGGGCCCGCGATGCTGCCCGCCATCATCGGCCCGATCATCACCACGGCCGCCGCGCTCACCAGCGCCGCCGAGCCCGCGTAGTAGGTGAAGAAGAACGGCATGCAGGCGAGCATCGCGGCGCTGGCCGCCGACACCGCCACCTTGGCGACGAGCAGCAGCGGCACCGCGCGTCCGGTGAGGAACATCCGGCCGAGGTCGCGCGGCCCGTACCGCTCCTCCCGCACCGGCCGCACGCGTTCGCGCACCCCGGCGGCCGACACCGCCATGAGCAGGGCCGAGCCCGCCGCCACGAGCACCGCGAACGAGCCCCACCCGGCGGTGCCGCCGCCCAGGGCGTTCACGGCCGGCAGCACGGCTGCGGTGACCGCCCCGGCCCCGAACAGGTAGGTCAGCCCCTTGATCCCGGCCAGGCGGGCGCGGTCGCGCGGCACGTCGGTCATGGCGGGGAGCAGGGCGTTGAGGGGCACGTCCATGAAGTCGAACGCCAGTCCCCACACCAGGTAGGCGACCCACACCGCGACCAGCGGGTCCGGGGCCAGCGCGGGGGCCAGGAACAGAGCCGCGAAGCTCGCGGCGGCCAGCAGCGACCCGACCAGCAGGTACGGGCGGAACCGGCCGTAGCGGGTGGCGGGCAGGTGGTCCACGACGTAGCCCATGACCGGGTCGGTGGCGGCGTCCACGAGCCGGGCCACCAGCAGCAGCGTGCCGACCGCGGCCGGGGCCAGCCCGACGCCGTCGGTCAGGTACAGCAGCAGGAACGAGCCGATCACCGTGCTCGGCACGATGTCGCCCAGGTTCCCGGCCAGGTAGCTGGCGCGCTCGGCCAGGGAGGTCGACCCGGGGGCGCCGGGCGCGGGGGTGGTGGCCATGGGACCGCCTTTGGGAGAAGGGACACGGCGGAGGCCGGTTCGTGACGCGCACGGGACCCGCCCGTGCCCTAGGCTCGGGCGCGGCCGGCGTCGACGGCCTCCACCACCACATTCGTCCCGTTCGGGGGTCCGGTGGAAGTGGACAGGGACCAGGAAGGGGAGGCGAGGGATTGTGACCCGTCACAAATCCGGGGGCGTGCCGATGATCGGCGGGCGCCCGGCGCACACCTGGATCGCCCCCGGCGACCCCGCGCTGGTCGACGAGGTCATCGCGTCCTTCACCGCCACCAACCCCGACCACCACGGCGACGGGGCGCGGTCCCTCG
This sequence comes from Nocardiopsis sp. MT53, assembly GCF_019598965.1. Classification (NCBI taxonomy): domain Bacteria; kingdom Bacillati; phylum Actinomycetota; class Actinomycetes; order Streptosporangiales; family Nocardiopsidaceae; genus Nocardiopsis; species Nocardiopsis sp. MT53. Next base: position 4,572,182 of record NZ_CP080599.1, read on the forward strand.
CCCCCGACATCCGCTGGGTGGTCGAGCACAACCTGCGCCTGTGCGTCTCCGTGCTGCGCCGTGCCGACGGGGAGGCCGGGGACACCCTCGGCCCCGACGACGCCGAACTGCTGGCCGCCTCGGCGGCCCGCCGCGCGGCCGAGGGCGCGAGCCTGGAGTCCCTGCTGGACGCCTACCACCGGGGCTTCTCCGCCGTCTGGGACCGTCTGCACACCCGGGCCGGCCCCGGCGATCTCGACGCGCTCGCCCGGGTGGCCGCCCTGTTCATCGCCCACCTGGGCCGGATCACCACCGTGGTCGCCCGCGGCTACCTGGACGAGCGCGAGCACATCTCGGGCGATGAGCAGGGCGCCCGCTTCGCCCTCTACTCGGCCCTGGTCTCGGGCGCCGACCCCGGCACGGCCGCCCGCCGGGCCGGGGTGCCGCTGCCCGACTCCTACCTGGTGCTGAGCCTGTCCCCGACGGCTCCCCCGGCACAGGAGCGGGGGGTGAGCGAGGAGGTGGCGCGCCGCCGCCGGGCCCACCGCCTGCGGCGGGAGCTGGAGGCCTACGCAGACGGCCCGGTGCTGGCCCTGCTGGGCGGGGGCGGCGGGACGGCGCTGGTGCCGCTGCCCGCCGACGCGGACGGCGCCCCCGGGGCGGCGGAACTGGTCGCCCGGCTGGGCGGGGCCGCGGGGGCGCCGGTCACCGCGGGCGGGGCGGTCGGCCCGCCGGAACGGGTGCCCGACCTGCTGGCGCTGGCCGACGAGCTGCAGTCCCTGGCCCGCGCGCTGGACCGGCCCGCGGGGCTGTACATGCTCGACGACCTGCTGTTCGAGTACCAGGCGACCCGGCCGGGCGCGGCCCGCGCCCTGCTGGCGGCGCTGCTGGACCCCCTGGCCGGGCACCCGGACCTGTACCGGACCCTGGAGGAGTACCTGGGGTCGGACGGGGACCGGCGGGGGACCGCGGCGCGGCTGCACGTCCACCCCAACACCGTGGACTACCGCCTGGGGCGCGCGGCCGCGCTGCTGGGCCTGGACCTGTCCCGGGAGTCCCACCGGTCGCTGGCGGCCATGGCCCTGGCGGCCCGCCGCGTGGACGCGTCCCGCTGACACGCGGAACGGGGGCGTCCGCCGCGGCGGACGCCCCCGTGGGAAGCGGTGCGGGACCCCGGAGGGTCAGTCGTCCTTCTTGGCCCCGAACATGATCTCGTCCCAGGACGGCACCGAGGCGCGGCGCCCGCGCCCCTTGCGCTTGGGCGCGGGCCGGTCCCCGCCCGCCGCGGCGGCCGGGAGCGGCGCCGAGGGCGTGGCCGGGGACGGGTCGGCGGCCCGGCGCGGGGTCCCGGTGTCGTTGAGGTCGATGGTGGCCCGGCAGCCGGCGCGGCGCGGGCTGGCTCAGGGGCGCCGCGGGCGGCACCTGGTCGGCGGCGGCCGACCAGGCCGGGCGCTCCCGGCGGTCGGGCCGCTCCTCCGCAGCGGGCGCGGCGCGCGGCCGCTCGGCCGGGAGCGGTTCGGGGCGCGGCTCGGGACGGGACGGCTCCGGGCGCGCGACCGGCGCGGCGGCCGGACCGCCGTACGGCTCGCCCTCCTCCTCGAACACCGGGGAGGCAGGCCGGGCGGGCCCGTCGGCCGGGGCCGTGTGCGGGGCGCGCGGCCCGGTGTCCGGGCGCCCGTGCCCGGGGTACTCCTCGCGCCCGTGCCCCGCGGGCTCCTCGTAGCGGGGGGCGGTGCGCTCCCCGTACCCGTCCCGGCGGACGGTCTCCTCGCGGCCCTCGCGGTCCTCGTGCTCGTCGCGGTACGCGGGGCGCCCGGTCCGCTCCGGGGCCCGTACGCCCGCCTCGGCTTCGCGGTAGGCCGGGCGCCCGTCCTGCTCGGCCTCCCGGTACGCCGGCCGCCCGTCGTGCTCGGACGCGCGCTCGAACCGCTCCGCGTCCCGGGTCGCGGGCCGCTGCGGCCGTGCGGGCGGGGCGTCGTACCCGCGGTGCCCGCGCGGCTCCTCGGTCCACCGGTTCGCCGGCTCCTCGCGCCGCTCGCCGGTCCGCCGGCCCGCGCCGTCCTCCTCGCCGCGCGGCACGGACGGCCGCAGCGGGTCGTCCAGCGGGCCGTCGGCGCGCCGCGCTCCGCCGACCCGTTCGGGGGCGGGGCGCACGGAGGGGCGCGGCGCCTCGGACTCGGAGCGCCGGGGGGCGAAAGGGGTCACGTTCGCGGTGGGGGAGGGAGCGGGCTCCGACGAGGAGAACCGGGCGGCCTCCTCGTCGGCGGGGGTGACGGTGTTGTGTCTGGGCTCGTACAGCCAGTGGGCGACGCGCTCCTCGCCGCCGTCGAGGAAGACGAGCTTGAGCTGCCAGGTGCGGTCCTCGCGCTTCCAGGAGTCCCACACCGCGTCGCCGGTCTCCAGCTGGTGGGCCCCGATCCGGCGGGTGACCAGCTCCTCCAGGTTCCCCGCGGGCGCGGCCTCGCCGGCGATGCGCACCGCGGCGCGCTGGGCCTGCTGCGCGATGTACTCCCGTTCCTGGAGGACCGGGCCCTCGAACCAGCGCACCCGTTCGATGGGGATGCCGGAGATCTCGGAGATGGCTTCCGCGGTCTCGCCGGACCGGATGCGGGCCTGGATTTCCTTGGGGCGCAACGGATTCTCCACTTCGATCTCGTACTGGCCGAGCCGGGAGAACTGGCCGCGTACTGCGGCGCGGAGGCGGTCGTCGACAGGGAGCATGAAACGGGTTCCACGGCCGGTGCTGGCCAGCACCAGATAGGTGCCGTCCTCACTCACGGCCACGAGGCGAAGCTCGTGCATCGCCCTCCCTTTCGCGTCCCGTCGAGGACAGGTCCTGGGACCGACCCCCGCGTTCTCCAAGTCTGGTCGGCCGACAACGGTTCGGCCACTACCGCGCCCGGCGCGCCCGAACATGTGTGCCCGCCTCCCGATCCGCGACGCGTATCGCCACGGTGGGAGCGCCCCGGGCCGTCCCCGGGGTCCTCACGGTCGCTTCCTTTGCCAATCTTGGCACGCTGACCCTTCCACGACCGGGAGCTGTCACGGGCGAATGTCGCGGTTCCCGTGCGAAGGCTCCGCCGTGATGGTATCCCGCGCCCCCCGAATCGCCCCAGGTCCGGGAAAAACTCCGATCTCGGTCGCTTCGTCGGGGAGGGGGATCCTCTCGGACGCAACTCGACACGCCGATGGGTGCCGAAGAGTGATGCATCTTCATTGATGGCGTTATCGGAACCCTGCCGCCCTTAGTCTGAGTTATCCGTACATGAGTCGTATGTGAACTTTGGGGCGTCTGGGGCCACATGCCCGACACACGCCCATCCCGGAGCGCGGCGCGCCGTCTCGCGCGCCCTCCGGACGGGACGGAGCACGAAGGGGGACGGCCGCATGGGGAGGGCCGAGCACCGTGGGGAACGGGACGCGGAAGAAGGTGAGGAGGCCGGGAAGAAGCGCATCGACCTGAGCCTGTCCCAGGTCGTCGGGGCGGGCGTGGCCACCCTCGCCGCCGCCACCGCCGCCTCCTACCTCAACGTCTACGGGACGGTCGTCGGGGCGGCCGTCATGGCCACCCTGAGCACGGTGGTCAGCCCCTTCCTCCAGGACTGGTTCTCGCGCGGGGGCGACCAGGCGCGGCAGTTCGCCGAGAAGGCCGTCGGCCACACCGAGCCGGCGGGAACAGGTTCTCGCCGCGCCGGCTCCCACCCCCTGGACCCGCCGGGCACCGGCCCGGTGCCCGGGGTGCCGCCGACAGGGCCGATCCCCGGCCTGCCGGAGGAGCCCGACGCCACCCGCACCATGGCCCTGCCCGTGCGGGGGACCGACGCCACGGTGCGCATGCCCGTCGTCCCCGGCATCCCCGGGCACCCGGAGGACCCCTACGGCGCCCGGGAACAGGAGGAGCAGGAGCCGGCCCGGCGCGGATGGCGCGCCTACGCGGTGCCCGCCGCCGTCGTGTTCGGCCTGGTGATGCTCGTCATCCTGCTGTTCGAGCTGTTCACCGGGCGCTCCCTGACCGCGTGGACGCAGGGGCAGGACGAGCACACCTCGCCCACGCTGCTCGGCGGCGGCAGCTCCGCGCCCCGGGTCCCGGAGGACGAGGGGACCGGTGACGCACCCGCAGGCCAGGAGGACCGGGGGCAGGACGGGCAGGACGGCACGGGGGAGCAGTCCCGGGACCCCGCGGAGGGGTCCTCCACCCCCGACCCCACCGCCCCGGCCACCGAGCCGCCCACGGATGGCGGCGACGGGGGCACCGACCCTGTCGACCCGGGCGACGGCGCCACCACCGACCCGGGGGACGGCCAGACCGACCCCGGCGCCGGGGGCGGGGGACCGGGCACCGGCGGTACCCAGGAACCGGGCGGCACGGGGGGCACGGGCGGAACCGGTTCCCTCGGCGGCTCGGGCGGGACCGGGGACGCCGTCCCCGAGGCCCCCGCGGGCTGACCCGGACACCGCTGCGGGCCCCGTCGCCGACGGGGCCCGCAGCGGCGCCGGAACCCGGTCCGGTCCGCGCCGGTCAGCCGAAGACGCGGTCCAGGTAGTCGTTGCCGAACCGCCGCAGCGGGTCCACCCGGTCGCGCACCGCCAGGGCGTCGCCCAGGCGCGGGTACACCGCCTCCAGGTAGGAGCGGTCGCGGGTGTGCATCTTGCCCCAGTGGGGCCGGCCGCCCACCGAGGTGAACACCGCCTCCAGGTCGGCGAAGTACGCCTCGTACGGCGTCCCCTTGTACATGTGCACCGCCACGTAGGCGCTGTCGCGCCCGTAGGCCGTCGACAGCCACACGTCGTCGGCCGGGGCGAACCGCACCTCCACCGGGAAGCTCACCCGGTGGTCGCCCGCGTCCACGATCCGGCGCGCCTCGCGCAGCACGTCCACCAGGTGCTCGGCGGGGATCGCGTACTCCATCTCCACGAACCGCACGTCCCGCACGGACGTGAACACCTTGTGCGACACGTCGGTGTAGGAGCGGGCGGACAGCGCCCGCGAGCTGACCTGGTTCACGGCCGGGACCGCGCCGGGGAAGCGGCGGCACACCCGGTTGACGCCCTCGAACAGGGTGTTGGACAGGAAGTCGTCGTCCAGCCACTCCTTGAACCGCGACAGCGGCCGCGCCGGACCGTCGGTGATGTTGTTGCGCTTGGTGTTGGTGTTGCCGGTGTGGGGGAACCAGTAGAACTCGAAGTGGTCGTTGCCGGCCCGCAGCTCCGGCAGCCGCTCCAGCACCTCGTCCAGGGGCATGGGCTCCTCCCGCGCGTGCAGCAGGAACGCCGGGCGCACCGCCATCGTCAGCGCCGTCACCACGCCGAACGCGCCCAGGCCCACCCGGGCGGCGTGGAACAGCTCGGGCTCGCGCTCCGCCGAGCACTCCACCACGGAGCCGTCGGCGAGCACGATCTCCAGGCCGACCACCTGGCTCGCCAGCCCGCCCGCGTCCCGGCCGGTGCCGTGCGTGCCGGTCTGCACCGCTCCGGCCACCGTCTGCACCGCGATGTCGCCCATGTTGGCGAGCGCCACCCCGTGCGCCGCCAGTGCGTCGTTGAAGTCGCACAGGGGCAGCCCGGCCTCGACCGTGGCGGTGCCCGCGGCCGGATCGACCGAGCGCACCCCCGTCAGCGAGGTGGGGGAGAGCAGGAGCCCGTCGGTGACGGCCACGTCGGTGAAGGAGTGCCCCGACCCGACCATGCGGACCCGCAGGCCCTCCTGCGCGGCGGAGGCCACGGCCGCCGCGACCTCGGCGGTGCTGTTGGGGGAGGCCGTCCGCTTGGGACGGGCCCGGTAGGTGTCCGCCCATGTGTGCCACAACACATCTGTCATGCCAGGGGACATTACTCGCCGGTCACTTGTCTGGCCAGGGGGAGAACGGGCCGAAAGGTCCTGGTCGGGGGAGTCCGACGCCACAGGCCCGCTGACCGGGGGGTGAGGCCCAGGGGTCCGGAGGAGCTGGTTTCATGAAGTGCATGAGGCCTTACGACGCGTTTCTGCTGATCTCCTTCGGCGGCCCGGAGGGCGAGGACGAGGTCATCCCGTTCCTGGAGAACGTCACGCGCGGACGCAACATCCCGCGTGAGCGGCTCGCGGAGGTCGGTGAGCACTACTTCCTCTTCGGAGGGGTGAGCCCGATCAACCAACAGTGCCGCGACCTCCTCGCCGCCGTCACCGACGGGTTCGCCGCCGACGGCATCGACCTGCCGATCTACTGGGGCAACCGGTTCTGGGCCCCGATGCTCGCCGACACCCTGGAGCGGATGCGGGACGACGGGGTGCGGCGCGTACTGGCGCTGCCCACCTCCGCCTACTGCAACTGGTCGAGCCGCACCGCCTACCTGGAGGACATCGACCGCGCCCGCGCCGCACTGGGCGAGGACGCACCCGAGGTCGACCTCATCCGCCCCTTCTACGACCACCCCGGGTTCGTCGAGCCGCTGGTCGAGCACACCCGCGCCGCCCTGGACGCGCTGCCCGCACAGCAGCGCGAGGGCGCCCACCTGCTGTTCTCCGCGCACTCCATCCCCACCAAGATGGCCGAGGAGAGCGGCGGCCCCGAGCTGGGCTTCGGCCCCGAGGGCGCCTACGGCTCCCAGCTCGCGAAGGTGGCCCGCCTGGTCGTGGACCGCCTCGACCGCGAGTACCCCTTCGAGGTCGTCTACCAGAGCCGCAGCGGCCCTCCCAGCCAGCCCTGGCTGGAGCCCGACGTCAACGACCGCATGGAGGAGCTCGCCCGCGAGGGGGTGCCCGCCGTCGTCGTCGTCCCGCACGGGTTCGTCTCCGACCACATGGAGGTCAAGTTCGACCTCGACGTGGAGGCCCGGCAGACCGCCGAGAAGCTGGGCATCGGGTACGAGCGCGCGCTCAGCCCCGGCACCCACCCGGCGTTCGTCGCCATGGTCTCGGACCTGGTCCGCGAGTACACCGAGGGCCGCGAACCGCAGCGCCTGAGCACGGTGCCCCGGTGCGCGGGCTGCCACTGCCGCGACTGACCCCCGGGGGCCCCGGACGCCACACGGGGCCCCTCCGTAAACGCTGCTGACACCGGATGCGGATAAGGTGCGGGGAAGATCACGAATCCTCCCCTCTCAGGAGTAACTGCCTTGGTCCGTTCCTGGTACGAACTGCCGGAATACGTCCGACTGAAGCGGGTCAACGGGCTGCGCCTGTCCCCCGACGGAACCCGTCTGGTCGCCCCCGTCAGCGGTATCGCACCCGATGCCAAGACCTTCCACAGCGCCCTGTGGGAGATCGACGTCCGCCCCGAGGCCGAGGGCGGGACCGCCCCGCACCGCCTCACCCGCAGCGCCAAGGGCGAGAGCTCGGCGGGCTTCCTGCCCGACGGCTCGGTCCTGTTCACCAGCGCCCGACCCGACCCCGACGCCGAACCGGAGGAGAAGCCCAAGGCCGCCCTGTGGCTGCTGCCGGCCGGAGGCGGCGAGGCCCGCCGCGTGGCCTCCCGGCCCGGCGGCATCGGCGCCTTCACCATCGCCCGGGACGCGGGCCTGATCGCCTTCGCCTCGGCGACCCTGCCCGGGAGCCAGGACGGGGAGGACGAGGCGGAGGCGCGCAAGGCCCGTGCGGACGCGGGTGTCACCGCGATCCTGCACGAGTCCCTCCCCGTCCGTTACTGGGACCACGACCTGGGGCCCGACCACCCGCGCTACTTCGCCGCGACCCCGCCCGCAGGGCCCGAGGACGGCCTCGGCGAGCCCCGCGACCTCACCCCGGACGCGGGCAAGGCCCTGATCAACGCCCAGGGCTCCCTCACCCCGGACGGCACGGCCCTCATCACCACGTGGGACGTGCCCGTCGGCAAGGGAGGACACCGCAGCGTCCTGGTCTCCGTCGACACCGCCACCGGCGAGCGCACCAGCCTCCTCAGCCGGGAGGGGTACGACCTGGGCTCCCCGCTGGTCTCCCCGGACGGCCGCCGCGTCGCCTACTCGCTCGGCTTCGAGGGCGACTACGACGGCGAGCCCCGCGACTACCAGCTGTGGGTACTGGACCGCGAGACCGGCGAGACCTCCCCGGTCCACCCGGGCCTGGAGCTGTGGGCCCGGGACTTCGCCTGGTCGGCCGACTCCGGGTCGCTGTTCATCGCCGCCGACGAGAACGGCCGCCGCCCGGTCTTCCGCGCCGACCTGGGCTCGGGCGAGGTGGTCCGCATCACCGGCGACGACGGCGCCTACAGCGAGCTCAACCCGTCCCCGGACGGCCGGTACGTGTACGCGCTGCGCGACGCCTGGGACGCCCCGCCCGCGCCGGTGCGCCTGGACGCCGCCGCCGTCGACGGCGGGCCCGCGTACCTGCGCACGCCGGGCTCGGAGCTCACCATGCCGGGCACCCTCACCGAGATCGAGACGACCGCCGACGACGGCACCCGGATCCGCTCCTGGCTGGTCCTGCCCGAGGAGGCGTCCGCCGACGCCCCGGCCCCGCTGGTGCTGTGGGTGCACGGCGGCCCGTACATGAGCTTCAACGGCTGGTCGTGGCGGTGGAACCCGTGGATCCTCGCGGCCCGCGGCTACGCCGTCCTGCTCCCGGACCCGGCCCTGTCCACCGGGTACGGCCAGGACATGCTGCGCCGCGCCTGGGGCAAGTGGGGGCCGCGCGTGTTCGCGGACGTCATGGCGATCACCGACGCCGCCGAGGCCCGCGAGGACATCGACGCCGAGCGCACCGCCATGATGGGCGGCTCCTTCGGCGGCTACATGGCCAACTGGATCGCGGGGCACACCGACCGCTTCAAGGCCATCGTCTCCCACGCCTCCCTGTGGGGCCTGGACGGCTTCAACGCCACCACCGACTACCCGCCGGTGTGGGAGCACGAGTTCGGCACCCCGCTGGAGCAGCCGGAGCGCTACCTGCTCAACTCGCCGCACCTGCACGCGCCGAACATCACCACGCCGATGCTGGTGATCCACGGGGACAAGGACTACCGCGTCCCCATCGGCGAGGGGCTGCGCCTGTGGCGCGACCTCCAGCTGTACGGGGTGGAGTCCAAGTTCCTGTACTTCCCGGACGAGAACCACTGGATCCTCACGCCGGGCAACGCGCAGGTCTGGTACGAGACGGTCTTCGCGTTCCTCGACCACCACGTCCACGGCAAGGAATGGGCCAGGCCCGAGCACCTCTGACCGACCCCCGGGCGGCCGGCCCACCCCGGCCGCCCGGCCCCTCAGGGGCGCCAGACGTACCGCACGTCGGGTTCGCGCTCCTCGTTGCGCGATCCGTCGGTCTCCTCCGCGGCCGTGAAGCCGTGCCTCTCGTAGAAGCGCCGCGCGGGCCCGTTGACCCGGAACGTCCACAGCTCCAGGCCCCCGGGGCGGCGCCGCTGCGCCAGGCGCACCAGCCGGTCGCCCAGGCCCCGGCCCCGCCACTCGGGGTCCAGGTAGAGCTGGTCCAGCGCGTCGCCGTCCAGGACCAGGAGCCCCACGACCCGCTCGTCCGCGGTGCAGACCCAGCACTCCCGCCCGGGCACCACCACCTGCGCGAACCAGGCGCGTACCGCGTCGTCCCCGTGCGCGCGGCGCACCGTGGGCAGGGCCGCGGCGAAGGAGCGCAGCCACACCCCCGCCATGGCCTCCGCGTCGGCGGCCCCCGCACGCCTCAGCACCACCCCGCCGCTCATACCGCGCTCCGAGCGGTGCCGGGAGCGCCGAGCACGAAGGACAGCCCCTCGGCGGAGCGCAGGCGGGCCACGCCGTCCTCCCGCACGACCGAGCCGCCCCGTTCGCGGGCGGGGCCGGCCAGGGCCGCGGGGTCCCGATCGGCGAGCACGAGTTCCCAGGCGGGCGCGGCGTCCCCGCGCGCGATCGACGCCCCGCGCGGCACCCCGCCCAGGACGCGGGTGTAGAAGTCCGCCGCCCGCTCCGGCTCGGCGCAGGTGAGCAGCATGTTCCGGGGCCGGGTCCACCCCCGGAAGGAGCGTCCCTCCCACAGGGACACCGCCGCGCCCACGGGGTCCACCAGCGTGGCCACGCGCCCCAGGCCGCCCGCGTCGAACGGCTCGACGACCACCCGCGCCCCCGCGGCCTCGGCCGCCGCCGTGCGCCCGTCGGCGTCGTCGACCGCCACGTAGTAGGCGACGTGGGCGGGCAGGCCCGGCGGGTACGGCGGCCGGGACAGGTCGCTCACACCGCCGATCCGCACCCCCTCCGCGTACACCGACGTCGCCCGGCGGGGGTCCTCCCGGGCCACGGCGCACTCCCAGCCGAGCAGGGCCGCGAGGAACCCCGCCGTCGCCCCGACGTCGTGCGTCTTGAGATCCATCCAGCAGAACATCGCGGTCCCGTCCCCTCGGTCGTCCGGACCGTCCTACCGACGGCGGCGGCGCCGGGGCAACCGGTTTTCCGCGGCCCCCGGGACCGCCCGCACGCGGCGTTCGGCGGAGTCCGCCCGGGCGGCGTAGAGTGCGGACCGACCCACATCCGAATGCGGAGAGCGGAGCAGTGACCGGTATCCACACCACACCCGACCCGAGGGCCCTGCGCGACCTGGCCGTGCGGGTGGCGACCGAGGCGGGCGGGCTCGCGGCCGAGGGGCAGGCGGGAGTCACCGTGCTCGACACCAAGTCGAGCCCCACCGACGTCGTCACGAAGATGGACCGGGCCACCGAGGAGCTCATCCGCTCCCGGCTGCTGGCGGTCCGCCCCGACGACGCGATCCTGGGCGAGGAGGGCGGTGAGGCGGGCGGCGACGGCGGCAGCGGGGTGCGCTGGGTGGTCGACCCCATCGACGGCACCGTCAACTACCTGTACGGACAGCCCGACTGGGGCGTGGCCATCGCCGCCGAGGTCGACGGCGTGGTGGTCGCGGCCGCGGTGAACGTGCCGCGGCGCGGCGAGCTGTACGAGGCCGTGCTGGGCGAGGGCTCGCGGTGCAACGGCGAACCGCTCCAGGCCCCGCCGGCGGTCCCCCTGGAACAGGCGCTGGTGGCCACCGGCTTCGGCTACTTCCCCGAGCGCCGCGTGCAGCAGGCACGCGTGCTGGTGGAGGTCGTCCCGCACATCCGCGACATCCGCCGCGGCGGCTCGGCCGCCGTCGACCTCACCGGGCTGGCGGCGGGGCGGGCCAACGCGTTCTACGAGCGCGGACTGAACCCGTGGGACTGGGCCGCGCCCGGCCTGATCGCCTCGGAGGCGGGGATCCGGGTGGGCGGCCTGCACGGCGGCCCGCCCGCCAACGACCTGGTCATCGCGGCGCGCCCGGAGCTGTACGACGCCCTGGACGCCCTGCTGGCGCCGCTGGGCGCCGACCGCGACTGACGGCGAACGCGCGCGGGGGCGCGGCGGAACGGGTGTTCCGCCGCGCCCCCGTCGACCCGACGGGCCGCGTCCCGGTCCGGGGGGATCCGGGCGTCGGCTCAGGCGCAGTCGATGCCGTTGCGAGCCGCGATGCGGTACAGGTCCTCGAGCTCCGACGTGTGGGTGTCGATGAGGAACTCGTCGCCGACGGCCTGCGCCGACTGGAGCGCACCGCGGGTCTCGTTGATACGGACCTTGATCTCCGCGAAGAACTCGCCCATTGCACCTCTTCCAGGGGTAGGACCGGAGGACTCCCGCACTCCGGTCGCGATCGGTGTCGCGCACGTCGCCGTGCGTGCGCAATGTGATGTGGTCACGTCCCTGTGACATGCGAACACGTCGCGGCCCGGCCTCCCGGCCCGGTTCCGCGCGTGCCACTTACGTCTACCGCACTGTGACCCACGTCAAACCACCGGCCCCCGCGCGTGATGTTTCCGTGACCGGACCCGCGGCCGCGGGGTCCTTCCGCAGGATGGAAAAGCCCCTGTGGGCAGGGGTGGAGCCAGGCGTCCCGCGGCGGCCGCCGCGCACGGCCGGGCCGCTCTCCCGGCCGCCCGCGCCACGTGTCCCATGACACATCCGCGGGTAAAGCCCGGGGCTTACTTGTTTCTTATTCTTGATGTGTCAGATTCGAGATGTGCGGGGTTACGTCGCCGTCGGCGGTTGGGGGATTCGCCGACGGCGACGCCCCGCGCACAAAGGGGGTCGCGAGACTCCCGGCCCAGCGCCCGTCCCGGCGCGGGGTGAGGACGAGGTCCGGTTCGCGCCGACGGCGCGGCGGGTTTACCGTCTCCTTACCCCCGCCGTGAGAGAACGGTTGACGCGGCCGGGACCGAGAACGCCGCTGCCGGTGTGTTGGGGGATGCGCCGGCAGCGGCCCCTTTTTCCCAGGTACCGAAGAGGACTTGACGTTGCGTGTACTCGTGGTCGAAGACGAGCGTGTCCTGGCCGACGCCGTCGCGGTGGGCCTGCGCCGCGAGGCCATGGCCGTGGACGTGGTCTATGACGGCGACACCGCCCTGGAGCACACCGCGGTCAACGACTACGACGTGGTCGTCCTGGACCGCGACCTGCCCGGCACCCACGGCGACGACGTCGCCCGCACCCTGGTCGGCGAGAGCTACAACGGGCGCATCCTGATGCTCACCGCCTCCGACACCGTCCAGGCCAAGGTCGAGGGCCTGCGCCTGGGCGCCGACGACTACCTGGCCAAGCCCTTCCACTTCCCCGAGCTGGTGGCCCGCGTGCAGGCGCTGGCCCGGCGCTCCACCCCGCCGCTGCCCCCGGTCCTGGAGCGGCACGGCATCACCCTCGACCCGGCCAACCACCGCGTCCACCGGGAGGGGCGCGAGATCGCCCTGACCCCCAAGGAGTTCGCGGTGCTCCAGGTCCTCATGCGCGCCCAGGGCACCGTGGTCAGCGCCGAGGGCCTGCTGGAGAAGGCCTGGGACGAGAACGCCGACCCCTTCACCAACGTCGTGCGCGTCACCGTCATGACCCTGCGCAAGAAGCTCGGCGCGCCCCCGGTCATCCAGACCGTGCCCGGCGCGGGGTACCGGCTGTGAGACCCTCCGGCCCGGACGGAGGCAGGTCCGTCGGGGCGCGGCCCGCGGGCGCCGACCCCAACGGCGGCGTGGAGCCCACCCGCCCGGGGGACACCGGCACCTGGCGCCGCCTGGGCGCGGCCGACCCGGCCCGTGCGGGGGCCGAGCGCTCGGCCGCCTCCGAGCGGGTCCACCGGTTCGCCGACAACCTCAGCCTGCGCGCCCGGCTCACCCTCATCTACGGGATGCTGTTCTTCGCCGCGGGCTCGGTGCTGGTCCTGGTCAACTACCTGATCGTGGCGGTCCTGCTCAACGCCCTGCTCAGCGAGGACAGCGCGGCCGAGCTGGCGGCGCACGGGTACCTCATCGAGGAGGTCCTCACCCACGTCACCCGGTTCTCGCTGCTCGCGCTGCTCCTGGTGGGGCTGCTCGCGGTGGCCCTGGGGTACGCGGTCGCGGGCCGGGCCCTGTCCCCGTTGCAGAAGATCACCCGCATCGCGCGCCGGCTCTCCGAACGCGACCTGCACGAGCGCATCGCCCTGTCCGGCCCCGACGACGAGATCCGCGAGCTGGCCGACACCTTCGACGGCATGCTCGAACGCCTGGACCGCGCCTTCGACGGCCAGCGCAGGTTCGTCGCCAACGCCTCCCACGAGCTGCGCACGCCCCTGGCGATCAACCGCACCCTGCTGGAGGTGGCGCTCAGCGCCCCGGACGTCTCCCCGGACCTGAAGTCCGTCGGCCGCACCCTGCTGGAGACCAACGCCCGCCACGAGCGCCTCATCGACGGCCTGCTCTTCCTCGCCAAGAGCGACCGCGAGCTGGAGGTGCGCGCCCGCGTCGACCTGGGGGAGGTGGCCGGCACGGTGCTCAGCCAGTTCGCCTCGGAGGTCGCCGACTCCGGGCTGGGGCTGCGCAAGGACCTGCGCCCGGCGGTGGTCGTCGGCGACCCGGTCCTGCTGGAGCGCCTGGTCGCCAACCTGGTGGAGAACGCCCTCAAGTACAACGTCCCCGACGGCGAGATCACCGTCCGCAGCGGCCTGTACGAGGGGCTCCCGGCCGTGCAGGTGGAGAACTCCGGCAAGGTGATCCCCGCCTACGAGATCGAGGGCCTCTTCGAACCGTTCCGCCGCGGCTCGGGCGACCGGGTGGGCTCGGGCCGCAGCGCCGGGCTGGGCCTGTCCATCGTCCGCTCGGTGGTGCGCGCCCACGAGGGCGTGGTCACCGCGTGGCCGCGCTCGGGCGGCGGACTGGTGATCACCGTCTGCCTTCCCGTCCCGTCGGGCGAGACGCCCGAGCGGCGCTGAACCGGGCCCTTTCGACCCGCCGAACATATCGCCCGGGGCCCGGTAAATAGGGCCCAAGCTGCGTCACGCCACGCTTCGTGGTATCTATACGTGTCCGAAGACACGCCCATCCGGGTCACGTGCGCCGACCTCGGGTGGGTATGCTGCCTCGGGCGTGGACACGGAGGGAATCCCTCCTGACGTGGGCATGTCTTCGGTTTTCGCCCGCGGTGAGGGAGTGATCCGCGCTTTGTCCGGGGTGGGCGAAACGGCTTTTCCAGGTCTACGGGACACCCGATACCGGGTAGTACTCCAGGGGAAACCGGCTCGAAAGCGGCGACTCTATCTGGCCGCCTTCGGACACGGTCCCGCAAAAAGTGCTACCGACCTGTGAGCGGTGGCCCGGGAGGGGGCACGGTTCACCGGTGATCGGGAAACTCATCGGCCGAACCGGGCACAACCGAGGTCTCTCAAGCGTTACTACCCGCGCGACGAGGCACTGAACGAGGGGGATGGAGTTAGCAGAGATGGCCACCGACTACGACAGCCCGCGCAAGACTGACGAGGACATCAACGAGGACAGCCTTCAGGAGCTGCAGGCTCGGCGCGTGGACAAGGGCACCGGCACGATCGACATCGACCCCGACGAGGTCGCGGAGGGCATGGAACTGCCCGGTGCCGACCTGTCGGGCGAGGAACTCGCCGTCCGGGTGCTGCCGCGTCAGGCCGACGAGTTCACCTGCTCGCGCTGCTTCCTGGTGCACCACCGCAGCCAGCTCGCCGAGCAGCGGGCCGGGCAGCTGGTCTGCAAGGAATGCGCCTGACAGGTCGGGACGGACGAGGCGCCGTCCCGTCCACGGGCGTCCGGCGCGCCCTCCCCTGACGGGCGCGCACGCACGGGGAGCCGGACCGACGACGGTGGACGGCCGACCGCACGGATCACACGGTGCGGTGGGCCGCCCACCGTCGTCCTTTCCCGGGGGAGGGTCAGGCCTCCAGGACCTCGGGGGCCGTACGCTGCAGGCCCTTGCGGGCGGTGCGCACGGCCAGGACACGGGCCACCTCGACGCCGACGCCGGCGACGACCGCCCAGCCCAGGGCGCGGCCCAGGCTCACGTCCGGGGATTCCAGGTCCGTGGGCGGCTCCTCGCCGGTCGCACGGGTCCACGCGAAGGTCAGCGCCTTGCGCATGACGAACTCGGCCGCGAACCCGGCCACGAAGCCCAACAGGACCGGGGTGACCTCACCGCCGTCCTTCTTAGCCATGAATCGTTCACCGTTCTTGTCGAGTGCACGGGCACGGGCGGAGGACCGCCCGCCACCCCATGGTCTACCGCAACGATCCTTTCACGCGAGCGGCCCCCGCCGGGGGAGCACCCCGGCCCCGGAACGGGATACCCCAGGGGGGTGGCCGGAGCGTGACGCACCAGGGCGTACCGTGCCGTGAAACCAGGAGCGATCACGCTCCGGAGCGCACTACCATTGCCCCATGACCAACCGCTCTCATTCCTTCCGCATGCCCGACAAGCCTTCGCTGGACGGTATCGAGGCGAAGTGGGTCGACGTATGGGATGAGTCCGGCGTCTACCACTTCGACCGCACGGCCGAACGCGAGGACGTCTACTCCATCGACACCCCGCCGCCCACGGTCTCGGGGTCGCTGCACATCGGCCACGTCTTCTCGTACACGCACACCGACACCGTCGCGCGCTTCCAGCGCATGAACGGCAAGGCCGTCTTCTACCCCATGGGCTGGGACGACAACGGCCTGCCCACCGAGCGGCGGGTCCAGAACTACTACGGCGTCCGCTGCGACCCGTCGGTCGCCTACGACCCGGAGTTCGAGCCCCCGGCCAAGCCCGACCCCAAGCGGCAGATCCCCGTCTCCCGCCGCAACTTCATCGAGCTGTGCGACCGGCTCACGGCCGAGGACGAGAAGGTCTTCGAGTCGATCTGGCGGCGCCTGGGCCTGAGCGTCGACTGGCGCCACACCTACGCGACCATCGACGACAACTCCCGGGCCGCCGCCCAGCGCGCCTTCCTGCGCAACCTCGCCCGCGGCGAGGCCTACATGGCCGAGGCGCCCACCCTGTGGGACGTCACCTTCCGCACCGCGGTCGCCCAGGCCGAGCTGGAGGACCGCGAGCGGCCCAGCGCCTACCACAAGGTCGCCTTCCACCGGCCCGACGGCGCCCCGGTCCACATCGAGACCACCCGCCCCGAGCTGCTCGCGGCCTGCGTCGCCCTGGTCGCCCACCCCGACGACGAGCGGTACCAGGACCTCTTCGGCACCACCGTCACCACGCCGGTCTTCGGCGTGGAGGTCCCCGTCAAGGCGCACCGGCTCGCCGACCCCGAGAAGGGGTCCGGCATCGCCATGATCTGCACCTTCGGCGACACCACCGACGTCACCTGGTGGCGCGAGCTCCAGCTGGAGACCCGGCCCGTCATCGGCTGGGACGGGCGCATCCTCGCCGACCCGCCCGCGGGCCTGGAGTCCGGCGCCGCCCGCGAGGCCTACGACCGCCTGGTCG
Source organism: Nocardiopsis sp. MT53 (assembly GCF_019598965.1). Classification (NCBI taxonomy): domain Bacteria; kingdom Bacillati; phylum Actinomycetota; class Actinomycetes; order Streptosporangiales; family Nocardiopsidaceae; genus Nocardiopsis; species Nocardiopsis sp. MT53. The sequence continues at coordinate 4,588,823 of NZ_CP080599.1, forward strand.
GCGCCACCGTCCACACCGCCCGCGAGCGCGTCGTCGAGATGCTGCGCGAGAGCGGCGACCTGGTCGGCGACCCCAAGCCCATCACCCACCCGGTCAAGTTCTACGAGAAGGGCGACAAGCCCCTCGAGATCGTCACCACCCGCCAGTGGTACATCCGCAACGGCGGCCGCGACGAGGACCTGCGCCGACGGCTCGTCGAGCGGGGCCGTCAGCTCACCTGGCACCCCGAGCACATGCGCTCCCGCTACGAGAACTGGGTCGAGGGCCTCAACGGCGACTGGCTGATCAGCCGCCAGCGCTTCTTCGGCGTCCCCTTCCCGGTCTGGTATCCGCTGGACGCGGACGGCAACCCGCGCTACGACGAGCCCCTCCTGCCCACCGAGCGGCAGCTGCCCGTCGACCCCAGCTCCGAGGCGCCCGCCGGGTACACCGAGGACCAGCGCGGCCGGCCGAACGGGTTCACCGGCGACCCCGACGTGATGGACACCTGGGCCACCTCGTCGCTGTCGCCGCAGATCGCCTCCGGCTGGGAGCGCGACGAGGACCTGTTCCGCCGCGTCTTCCCGATGGACTACCGCCCCCAGGGCCAGGACATCATCCGGACCTGGCTGTTCTCCACGGTCGTGCGCGCCCACTTCGAGAACGACACGCTGCCCTGGCACACCACCGGCATCTCCGGCTGGATCCTGGACCCGGACCGCAAGAAGATGTCCAAGTCCAAGGGCAACGTCGTCACCCCGCTGGCGCTGCTGGAGAAGTACAGCTCCGACGCGGTCCGGTACTGGGCGGCCAGCGGCCGCCTGGGCACCGACACCGCCATGGACGAGGGGCAGATGAAGGTCGGCCGCCGGCTGGCCATCAAGATCCTCAACGCCAGCAAGTTCGTCATGTCCGTCGCGGGCGAGGGCGCGGTCGCCGACCCGGCGAGCGTCACCGAGCCCCTGGACCGCGCGATGCTCGCCACCCTGGCCGAGGTCGTGGAGGACGCCACCGCGGCGTTCACCGCCTACGACCACACCCGGGCCCTGGAGCGCACCGAGCGGTTCTTCTGGGACTTCTGCGACGACTACCTGGAGCTGGTCAAGGCCCGCGCCTACGACACCGGGTCCGCCGAGGGCGCGTCCGCGCGCTCCGCGCTGCTCATCGCCCTGGGCGCCCTGCACAAGCTCTTCGCCCCCTTCGTCCCCTTCGTGGCCGAAGAGGTCTGGAGCTGGTGGCAGGAGGGCTCGCTGCACGCCCAGTCCTGGCCGGACGCCGCCGAGTACCGGGCCGCGGCCGCCGACGGCGACCCCGTCGTCCTGACCGCCACCGCCGAGGTCCTGCGGGCCGTCCGCAAGGCCAAGTCCGAGGCCAAGCTGTCCATGCGGGCCGAGGTCGAGCGGGTCCGGGTCACCGGCAAGCGCGTCGAGGCCGCCCGGGCCGCGGCCGCCGACATCGCCGCCGCCGGCCGGGCCTCCGGGATCGACTTCCAGCCCACCGACGACGCCGAGCTGACCGTCGAGGTCACCCTCCCCGAGACAACCGGGGAGCCCGAGGCGTAACACCCGCTCGCCGGCGCCCCCGCGCCGCTGGGGGTGCCGGGCGGGGCGGTAAGGCCGCGGTTCCGGGCCGTCCGTCGGGGCCCTCCGCCATTCGGCGGGCGGTGACCGTGGTGCGGGACCGAGGGGTCCCGCCGCCGGGGGCGCCGGGCGGGGTGGCGGAGCCGCGGGCCGTCCGTGAGGGCGGTGGCGGCCGGGCCGGGGCTCGGCGGAGGTCGGAAGGACACGGTGTGCGTCGTCGCGGCCGGGGCGGGAACCGCCCCGGCCGCGACGCGTTCCCGGCGGCGGCGGTCCCGCCGGAGCGGGACGGAAGGCGCCCGGGGGCGCCGTCGAACGCCGGGGCAGCGCCCCGGGGGCGATAGGCTCGGCGAATGTGAGTAGCGCATCCCCGGAGGGCGGCCGGATCCCGATCACGGTCCACCGCCTCGACCCCGGCCTTCCCCTGCCCGAGTACGCGCATCCCCAGGATGCGGGAGCCGACCTGTACACCGCCGTGGACGTCGTCCTCGCGCCCGGGGAGCGGGCCACCGTCCCCACCGGCCTGGCCATCGCCCTGCCGGACGGGTACGCGGCCTTCGTGCACCCCCGGTCGGGTCTGGCGGCGCGCTGCGGTCTCACGATCGTCAACGCCCCGGGCACCGTGGACGCCGGGTACCGGGGCGAGATCAAGGTGACCCTGCTCAACACCGACTCCGCGGACCCCGTGAAACTCACCCGGGGCGACCGGATCGCGCAGTTGGTGGTCCAGCGCGTGGAGCGGGCCGTGTTCGTCGAGGCGGACACGCTGCCCGGATCGGCGCGCGGAGCGGGCGGTTTCGGTTCGACCGGGGGCAGCGCCGCACTGCGGTGACGTACGTCCCCGACCCGGTGCGACCCCGGGACCAACGGAGAACGAAGAGGTGAGGGCGTGTTTGGACGCCGCCGCAAGAAGCGGAAAGAAGAGGACGGCAGAGCCGGTGCTCCCCGTCAGGGCGCGGCCGGTGCCGTCTCCTTCGACAACGAGGTGCACCCCGGGGCCGCGGCGGATCCCGGCGGCGAACCCGTCAAGGAGGCCGACCGGTACCGGTCCAACGGGCCGTGGGACGCCGCCGAGGAGGCGCCCGAGCTGAAGCGCATGGACCTGGGCGGGATCCGGGTGCCCCAGGAGCAGGGCACCGAGATCCAGGTCAACGTGGCCCAGGACGCCCAGGGCAAGCAGAAGGCCATCGGCGTGACCCTGGTGCGCGGCAAGAGCGCCGTCCAGGTGCAGGCCTTCGCGGCCCCCAAGTCGTCCGGCCTGTGGGACGAGATGCGCGAGGAGCTGCGCGAGCAGGTCCAGAAGCAGGGCGGCAAGGTCGAGGACCACGACGGCACCTTCGGCCCCGAGCTCAAGGCCCTGGTCCCGGTGCCCGGCCGGACCACCGAGGACGGCCGCCAGCTGGCCCAGCGGGTCCGGTTCATCGGCGTGGACGGGCCGCGCTGGGTGCTGCGCGGTGTGATCCGCGGTGAGGGCGCCGCCAAGCCGGAGGTGATGGCCGAGGTGGAGAAGCTGTTCTCCGACGTCGTCGTGGCGCGCGGCGACCAGCCCGTCCCGCCCGGAGAGCTGCTGCCGATCACCGTGCCCAAGCAGGTCCAGGAGCAGATGGCCAAGGTCGCCCAGGCGCGCGCCGCCCAGCAGGCCCAGGCCCGCCGGGCCAACGGGCAGGGTACGCCGGGGACCACGCCCAACGGGACGCGGCCCGACGCCCCGGGCGCCTCGCCCAACGGCTCCGGACAGGCCTGACGGACACCGCGGAACCGCCCCGGAGCCCCGGCTCCGGGGCGTTCCCGTGTCCGGGGCGGCGCCGCCGTAGGGTGGGGCCATGACGAACGACAGCGCACCCGTGCCCCTGCCGGAGGACTGGACCCGGGCCTTGGCCGTGGTCGCCCACCCCGACGACCTGGAATTCGGCTGCTCCTCGGCGATCGCCCGCTGGACCCGCCAGGGCAAGGAGGTCACCGAACTCATGGTCACCCGCGGGGAGGCGGGCATCGACAGCCTGGCGCCCCGGGAGTGCGCCCCGCTGAGGATGGCCGAGCAGCGCGCCTCGGCGGCCGTGGTGGGGGCCGATGTGGAGTTCCTCGACTTCCCCGACGGCCTGCTGGAGTACGGGCTCCCGCTGCGCCGCGCCCTGGCCGAGGCGATCCGCCGGCACCGGCCCGAGGTGATCGTCTCGATCAACTTCCGCGAGCACTTCGCCGGGGGGAGCGGCTTCAACCACGCCGACCACCGGGTGCTGGGCCCCGCCCTGCTCGACGCCGTCCGCGACGCCGCCAACCGGTGGGTCTTCACCGAGCAGCTCACCGACGGGCTGGAGCCCTGGTCCGGGGTGCGGTTCGTCGCCTTCGGCGCCTCGCCGAGGGCCGCCCACTTCGTCGAACTGGGCGAGGACGACCTGGCGGCCGGGGTGGCCTCCCTGGACGCCCACGAGGTCTACCTCGCCAACCTGGACGGTTTCGACCAGAAGTCGTTCCTACCGCAGGCCGCCGCGATGGCGGGGGAGTGGGCGGGAGTGCCGCTCGCCACCGGGTTCGAGGTGTTCGAGGCCTGAGGCGGGTCCGGCCCGCGCCGTGCGGGCCGGACCGCGTTCACAGGGTGGGGTCGGGCGTCCGCGCCGGCCCGGGGTCCTCGGGGTCGGTGATCCGGCCCAGGAAGAGCGCGGCGGAACCGCGGCGCAGGACGAACGCGAACGGCCGGTCCACGTGGAACTCCCGGGGCCGCTGCGGCATCGCCCCCAGGACCATCATCACGGCGGTCGCCGCGGCCCCCTCCGCGCCGACCTCGTCCACGTTGAGCACCGCCCGGTGGATGATCGCGTCCACCTGGAACGGGTCGCCGGTGATCCCGCTCAGATCGCCGCCGGGGCCGCCCGCGACGGCCGCCAGGCCGGGCAGCAGCGGCAGCAGCTCGAAACCGCTCTCCACCCGGAAGCGCGGCAGGGTGACCTCCACCCGTTCCGGGCGGCGTGCCTCCAGCAGCGCCCGGTACGTTCCGGCGGTCAGCACCGGGGCCGCGACGGCGCCGTCACCGGACAGGACGATGTCCAGGTGCAGCCCGTGGTGCCCGGACAGGGTGAGCATGCGCAGCCCCGCGGCCTCCGCCACCGGGAAGTGCTCCGTCTGTCGCATGGTGGGCACCCGCCGGTCGCCGCCGGGGGTGTGGAACACCCGCTCCGCGGTGTTCTCCGGGTCGAACGGGGAGATCCACACCAGCCGCGCCCACAGGGCGTTGAGCAGCACGGACCGGGTTCCCGCCGTGACGGACCCGGCCGGGAGCAGGTCGGGGATCATCCCCCGGGTGGTCTCGGCGACGGAGGCGTTGATCTCCTGGCGCACCTTCTCCGGCGCGCCGGCGAAGTCCGCGTGGCGCACCGCCGAGGAGGGGCGCTCGGCCAGCGCCGCGGCGAACCCGGGCAGGACGGCCTGCCCGGCCCGCACGTACAGGTCGTTCACCGACACCAGCTCCAGCGGCGGGACCTCCTGTCCGGGAGGGGTCCACCCGTCCGGCGGGCCTTCGCCGGGGGCCTCGGCCGACACCGCCGCGTCCAGGGCGGCGGTGTGCGTTCCCAGGGAGCCGCCGGCCCCCGCCAGCAGGCGGGTCAGCGCCGCGAGCACCTCCCCGGAGGCCCCGGCGGCGAGCAGGGAGAGCGCCGTGGCCGCCGAGTGCGGGGACCACACGTGCGAGGCGGCCGGTTCGGCCAGGGAGTCCTCCAGGGACAGCGCGAAACGGAGGTGGTCGGGGTCGAGCTCTGGTGTCATGGCGGGCCTTCTCGTGGGGAGGGACGGGATCGGGCGGCGGGCGGGGTCAGGCGGCGGGTCCGGGGTCGACGGGGTCGGTGACCCGGCCCATGAAGAGGATCGAGGCGCCGCGGCGCAGGGCGAACACGAAGGGCCGGTCCACGGTGAACTCCACCGGCCGGGAGGGCAGGCCCGCGCGCATCATGATCACGCCGGTGGCGGCGGCCCCCTCGGCGCCCTTCTCGTCCACGCGCAGCACGGCCTGGTGCAGGATCTCGCTCACCGCCAGCGGCTCGGGGCTGATGGCGTCGAACCGCGCCCGGCCGCCGACCATCTCCTCCACGCCCAGCCGCGTCAGGGGGCCCAGCAGGGACACGCTGGTGCGCACGGTGAACCGGGGCAGGGCCAGCTTCGTCATCGTCGGGGCCTGGGCCCGGTACAGGGCGGACAGCAGCTCCGGGGCCAGCGGCGGCGGTGTGGGGGCGGCGGTGTCGGGCAGCAGCACGTCCAGGTACAGGCCGTGCCCCCCGGCGAGGCTGACCAGGCTCCACCCGTGCGCGCGGGCCAGCGGCAGCCTGGCGGTGCGGTGCATGGTGGCCACCGGTCTGCTCCCGCCCGGCGCCCGGAACGGCACGGGCTTGGTACGGGAGGGCTTGAACGACTCCTGCCAGACCATCTTCACCCACAGGGCGTTGACCAGCAGCAGGCGGACGTCGGGGGGCGGCAGCCCCGGTGGCAGCAGCTGGTCGATGAGGCCGCGGGTCACCTGGGCGACCCGGCCGTTGATGTACCGGCGCACCCCCTCGGTGTCGCCCCGGAAGTCGACGTTGGCGATCTCCGCGCCGCCCCGGGCGCGCACGTGGTCCACGAACGTCCGGCGCAGCGGTAGGTCCCGGGGGACGTACAGGCCGTTGAGCACGGCCAGGTCCAGGCCCGGCTCGGGGGCCACCGAGGAGTCCAGGTCGAGCAGCTGCCCGGCGAAGTCGCGGCCGATCAGGGAGACGATCTGGGCCAGGGTCCGGTGGGACGAACCCGAGGCCAGCAGGGCCAGGACGGTGCCGACCGAGTGGGGCGACCACACGTGGGAGGTGCCGGGATGGATCAGTTCCCGGTCCATGGCGGCGGCGAACTCCAGGTGGTCCCTCCGGGGGAGGGGGATGGGCGACATCGGGCTCCTCGGATCGGTGGTTCTCCGGGGCCAGCGTACGGAGTGCCGACGCCGCAGGCCAGGGCCGCCCGTCCGGGCCGGGCGGAGGGGCCGTCCCCCGGCCGGTGAGAAATCGGTGAGAAGCCCCGCGGACCAACCGCCGCTCACACGGACGAACCGGCCGATAGCCGCCCGGCCGGGGCCGGGGGAGCGGACGGGCGTCGCGTAGTCTGGGGCATCATGACCGTGCGTCCCCCGCCCGGGGACGGTACCGACGACGCGGAGCGGACCGGGAGCAGATGACTGAGCAGCAGCGCGCCGATGGGGACACCGGACGGGAGCCCGAGGAGCAGCGGCCCCCGGCGGTGACCGAGGAGACGGTCGAGGCGCTGGTCCGCTCCCAGCTGGCCAAGGCGCTGGGCGGCAAGCGGGGGATGGTCGAGGCGGCCGTCCCGACCCTGACCTTCACCGTCTCCTACATCATCGGCTCGGACCTGCGCCTGTCGATCGGCCTGGGAGTGGTCGCGGCCCTGCTGCTGGGCGTGCTGCGGCTGGTCCAGCGCTCCTCGGTGCAGTACGTCGTCACCAGCCTGTTCGGCATCGGCATCGCCGCGGTCTTCGCGATGCGCAGCGGCAACGCCGCCGACGCCTTCCTGCCCGGCATCATCTACAACGCCGTCTACGCGCTGGTGCTGAGCCTGTCGGTGCTGGTGCGCTGGCCCGCCATCGGCCTGATGATCGGCCCGTTCATCGGGCACAAGGAGGACTTCACCTCCTGGCGCGAGAACCCCGCGGTGGTCTCGCTGGCGTCCAAGCTCACCTGGCTGCTGGTCCTGCCCTGCGTCCTGCGCGTGGTCGTGCAGTACCCCCTGTGGGCGGCCGCCACCTACGGCGGGGCGAACACGTTCGCGGCGCTGGGCCTGTCCAAGGTCGCCATGGGCTGGCCGCTCCAGGTCGCGGCGTTCGCCGCGATGGTGTGGGTGCTCGCCCGCGGCCGCACCCCGCTGTCCGGGCGGCCCGCCGACCGGGACTGACCGGGCCGGGTCGACACGGGCACGGGCCCTGGCCGACACGGGCACAGGGGCGCGCCCGGCGGGCGCGCCCCGGCTCAGGTCCCGGACCCCTCGCCCGCCGGGTCCAGGAGCTCCTCCAGCGGTCCCAGCGAATCGGGCTCGGCCAGGAACACCACGGTGTCGCCCACCGACAGCACCCGCTCGGGCTCGGGCGCGCGCACCCCGCCCGGGCCCACCACCGCGACCAGCGCCACGCCCTCGGGCAGCACCGCGGCCAGCTCGCTCTCGGACCGCCCCGCGAACGGGCTGCGCGCGTGCAGCACCGACTCGGCGATCTCCGCGCCCGGCAGCGGCGGCAGGGCGTCCTCGTCGAAGGACTCCTCCTGCGGGTCGTCCTCCACCAGGTCCGCGATCAGCCGCGGCGGCGACACCGCCAGGTCCACCCCCCACGAGTCGTTGAACAGCCACTCGTTGACGGGGTCGTTGATCCGGGCGATCACCCGGCCCACCCCGAACTCGGTCTTGGCCAGCAGGGACACGACCAGGTTCACCTTGTCGTCGCTGCTGGCCGCGACCACCACGTCGAAGTCGCCCAGCCGGGCGTCCTCCAGTGTGGACAGCTCGCAGGCGTCCGCCAGCAGCCACTCCACCTGCGGCAGGTCGTCCACCCCGATCGCCCGGGTGTCCCGGTCGATGAGCAGGACGTCGTGCCCGTTGCCCGCCAGCTCCGTGGCGATGGAGCGCCCCACGCTCCCGGCACCCGCGATCGCGACGCGCATCGCTACACCTCCCCGTCGCCGTGCAGCCGCGCTGCCAGGCCGTCCAGGTCCCGGGTGTCGGCCACGGCGTGCAGCACGTCGCCCTCCTCCAGGACCACCTCCGCGCCGGCCAGTACGATCCGTCCGCTGCGGGCCAGGTACACCACCCGCAGAGGCGCCCTCCGCTCCACCTCGGCGACCGGCCGCCCCGCCCACCCGTCGGGCAGGGCGACCTCGGTCATCGCCAGCGTCCCCGAGGCGTCCTGCCACTCCGGGCCCGCGGTCAGGCGGTCGTCCCCCGGCACCATCCGGCGCAGGATCGCGTCCGCCGTCCACCGCACCGTCGCCACGGTGGGGATGCCCAGCCGCTGGTACACCTCCGCGCGGCGCGGGTCGTAGATCCGCGCCACCACGTGCTCCACCCCGAACGTCTCGCGCGCCACCCGGGCCGCGATGATGTTGGAGTTGTCCCCGTTGCTCACCGCGGCGAACGCCCGGGCCCGGTCGATACCGGCGGCCAACAGCACCTCCCGGTCGTGCCCGAGCCCCCGGACCGCGTGCTTGGCGGTGTCCCCGCGCAGTCTCCGGAACGCCTCGGGGTCCTGGTCGATCACCGCCACCGTGTGCCCCAGGTCCACCAGTGTGTGCGCCAGCGTGGACCCCACGCGGCCGCACCCCATGATCACGATGTGCACCTCGCCCGCACTCCCGTCGAAACAGCGCCTCCCGGGCCCGGGGGTCGCCCGTGCCCTCTCAGTGACACCTTGGCACATCGGGCCACCGTCCCGTGCGCTCGGGCCGACACCGGCGGGGCCGGCCGGGCCCCGCGCGCCCGGCGTGACCGGATCCGGCCCGCGGTGGCGGTAGATTGGGGCGGTCGGTGGCCGTGCGCGCAGGTCACCCGCGGGACGTGCGCCGACGCGCACCCCGGGGCGCCCCGCAGCGCTCCGCCTCAGCCCCCTCCCGCGACGGGCGACGCCCCGTGGACGCAGCCGCACCACATCCGCGATCCCCGGAGGAACTCCGCCATGACCCGTGCCGGTACCGAGTTCGAGCTGACCGTCGACGACGTCGCCCACGGCGGGTGGTGCGTGGGCCGGCACAACGGGCAGGTGGTGTTCGTCCGCCACGCCCTGCCCGGCGAGCGGGTGCGGGTGCGGGTCACCGAACGCACCAGCAACCTGCTGCGCGCCGAGGCGGTCGAGGTCCTCACCGCCTCCCCCGACCGCGTCGAGGCCCCCTGCCGGTTCGCCGGCCCGGGTGCCTGCGGCGGCTGCGACTGGCAGCACGCCACCCCCGGGGCCCAGCGCCTGCTCAAGGCCCGGGTGGTCGCCGACCAGCTGCGCCGGATCGCCGGGATCGACCGCGAGGTCGTCGTCGAGGAGCTGCCCGGCACCCCCGACAACCTGGGCTGGCGCACCCGGGTGCGGTTCGCGGTGGACGCCGACGGCGTCCCCGGCCTGCGCCGCCACCGCTCCCACGACATCGAGCCGGTGGACCGCTGCCTCATCGCCCACCCCGGCGTCACCGAGCTGGGCGTCACCGAGCTGCCCTGGCCGGGTGTGCGCGAGGTCGAGGCCGTGGCCGCCGCCGAGCGCGCCGACCGGGCGGTCGTGGTCACCCCCACCGGGGCCAAGCTGGGAACCCTGCCCGAGCTGAAGGCGTCCAGCGCCGTGCTGCGCCGCTTCAAGGGCGGGCGCGTCCAGCAGGTGCGCGGCCGCCGCGGGGTGCGCGAGATCGTCGGCGAACGCGAGTTCCGGGTGGGCGCGGGCGGCTTCTGGCAGGTCCACCCGGCCGCCGCCCGGGTGTTCACCGAGGCGATCCTGGCCGCGCTGGCCCCCAAGCCGGGGGAGACCGCGCTGGACCTGTACTGCGGCGCCGGGCTGTTCACCGCCGCCCTGGCCGAGGCCGTCGGCCCCGAGGGGCGCGCCCTGGGCGTGGAGAGCGGCGCCGAGTCGGTGCGCGACGCCCGGTACAACCTGCGCGACCTGGAGCAGGCGCGCATCGAGCAGCACGACGTGGCCGCGCAGATGCGCGAGTGGGCCGACGTGCGCGCCGACGTGGTCGCCCTGGACCCGCCCCGCGCGGGGGCCGGCGCCGAGGTGGTCCGCTCCATCGCCGGGACCCGGCCGCGGGCGGTGGCCTACCTGTCGTGCGACCCGGCCACCCTGGCCCGCGACCTCGCCGAGTTCGACCGGTCCGGGTACCGGCTGGTCGACCTCCGGGCCTTCGACGCCTTCCCGATGACCCACCACGTCGAGTGCCTGGCGGTGCTGGAGCCGGTCAACCCGGCCCGCCGCCACCGCGAGGCCCGCGAGCAGTGACCGCGGCCGGGGGCGGGACCGCGCGGTCCCGCCCCCGGACGTTCCGGCGCGGGCGCCGGAGGACGGGTGTCACAGGTCGGCGCACTGCCCCGAGGCGGAGCCGGCGACCGCGTTGTCCGCCCCGAAGTCCCCGACCGCCGGGGTGTTCCCCGAGCAGGACAGGGAGCCGCGGACCTCGTTGCCCGCCAGGACCGGGCCGTAGCCCTCCGCGCCGCCGGTCCAGGTGTCGGACGGGACCTGGGTGTTGCCGGTGAGCGACACCGAGCCCGTCAGCACGGAGCCCAGGACGGCCACCTCGTTCGAGGTGCGTGTGACGGACACCGAACCGCGCACCTCCGTGCCGGTGAGCCGCACGGTGTGCGCCCCCGAGGAGGCCAGCCCGCCGCGCAGGGTGCCGCCGGAGACCACCAGAGAGGCGCCCGAGGCGACGGTGACCCGGCCCCGCACGTCGGCGCCGTCGAGGCAGACCACGCCCTCCTCGACCCGCAGGCCGCCGGTGACGGTGCCGGTCACCGTTTCGGTGCACTCCAGGTCGGCGCCGGGCACGACGGTGGCCCGGAAGGACTCCGGCTCACCGATGTTCCCGGCCGCGTCGATCGCCCGGTGCTCCACCTCGTGCGTGCCCCAGCCGGGCTCGTGGCCGTCCACCTCGAACACCGCCATGGACAGGCCGCCGCTGCCCAGGCTGCCGTAGACCAGGTCGTCGACGTTGGTGCCGTCGGGGGTGAACAGGAACGGCGCCCGCGAGTCCGAGGGCCAGCCGTAGTAGTGGTGCCAGCCGTCGCCGTCCACGCGGAACTCGCCGACCACGTGCCCCTCGACGTCGTCCTGGGGGGACAGGCGCATGGAGAACTCGTTGAAGTACAGGTGGTGCTCCTGCCCCGGCACCCGGGCCGCGGGGGCGGACAGCTCGCGCGGCGCGGTCGGGTCGGCGGCGTCCACCGTCCAGGTGAGGGTCTCGGAGTCCCCTCCGGGGTCGGCCGGGTCGGTGACCGTCGCCGACAGCACCCGGGTCCCCGGCGCCGGGTCGAGCGCGCCCAGGTCCAGGGTGCGGCCGTCGGCCGAGGTGGACACGGGCTCGCCGTCCAGCGTCCAGGACACCTGCGGTACCCGGTCGGTGGGGTGGGTGGTCTCCACGTACACGACCTCGTCGGCGCCGACGGCGCGTCCGGTGTCGCGGAACCGGGTGAAGTCGGCGCCGGGGTCGTCGGGCTCCAGGGCCTCGCCGACCGTCCACTCCAGGGTCCGCGTCATCGCGGAGGAGGCGCGGATCTCGGGGTCGCGCACGAACTCCGTGGGGTCCTGGATCCGCAGGCCGACCTCGGCCCCGGCGGGCAGGTCGAGCCCGGCCAGCTCCAGGGCGCGCGCCCCGGCGGCCTCCTCCAGCTCCTCGCCGTCGACCGACCAGGTGTACTCCAGCTCGTGGTACGCGGGGTGCGGGCCCTCGGCCCACAGCACGTCCTGCGGGCCGACCTCGCCCTCGGGGGTGGACGTCACCGGCAGGGTCCGCTGGTCGCGCAGCCCGGAGATGCGGTGCGTCATCACCTCCCGGCCGACCTGGTCGAAGTAGTAGCCCAGGGTCTTGAGCATCGAATGGCGGCTGGGCCGCCACACGCCCTCGGAGTAGTACAGGCCGCCCTCGTTGCCGCCGGGGTCGGCGGCCCCGATCACGCCCCCGGACTCGCTCTCCTCGCCGAGCCAGCGCCACCACTTGGCCTCGGCCGCGGTCATCTCCTCGGCGGTCATCAGCGTGTGGTGCACCGAGGAGGGCTCGCGGCCGGGGTAGCGGCCCAGGCTGGTGTCGCGGAAGTAGTACGGGTACTCGTCCTGGAGCTGTCCCAGCGAATGCGCCAGCTCGTGCGGGCTGATCAGCGCCGAGAGCGCGTTGCCCGAGGACGCGGTGGCGGTGCGCCCGCCGCGTCCGCCGTAGGTGGTGCTGTTGGCCAGCGCCAGGATCTGCCGGTTGTCCGCGGTGACCCCGGGCACGAGGTCGGCGGCGGTGTTCGCCGCGGCCTCGTCCACGGTGAGCAGGCGCTCCAGCGAGGTGTCGTCGCAGCCGTTGAAGAAGCCCATGCCCAGGGCGGTGTCGCGGGTCCCGCCGTCCAGTGCGGGGTCGCAGTCGACGCCGGACTCGGCCGAGGGCGTCTCCACGGCGTAGACGTTGAAGTAGTTGCGGTAGGAGCGGAACGGCTCGATGCTCCACTGGACGTTCAGGTGCGCGGCCAGCTGCTCGCGGAACAGGGGCATCTCCTCCGCGGTGTAGCCGTCGCCGAGGATGACGAGGTTGAACCGTTCGGAGGGGTCGCCGGTCACCTGGATCGGGACGACGGTGCCGTCCTCGGCGAGCGGGGAGGCCTGGGCGGGGGCGGGGACCGCGATCGCCGCGGCCAGCAGGGGGAGTACGGCGAGTCGGGCGGCTCGGGCCGCCGGGGTACTGCGCAAGGGGAGGGCCCTTCCGGGTCGGGGGAGCGGGGGTGCCCGGCAGCGTACTGACGTCCGCACCGGCCGATCCAGAGGTAGGACCATAGGTGGTTCGATAACCCCACGACCCCGGCGGGGTCGGGGGGTAGTCTCGGCGGCGAGAGGGAGGACGCACATGACCGGACGGATGCGGGTCCCCGGACCCGACCACCCCATCACCATCGAGCCCACCGGCGCGCGCGTGGTCGCGCGGGTCGGCGGCCGGGTCGTCGCCGACACCGCGGCCGCGCTGACGCTGAGGGAGGCCTCCTACCCGCCGGTGCAGTACATCCCGCTGGCCGACGTGGACCCCGCGCTGCTGAGCCCCACCCCGACCACCACCTACTGCCCCTATAAGGGCACCGCCACCTACCGCACCCTCACGGTCGACGGGGTGGAGCTGGCCGACGCCCTGTGGGTCTACGAGGAGCCCTACCCGGCGGTCGCGCGGATCGCCGGCCACGCCGCCTTCTACCCGGACAAGGTCGACGTCACCGTCGGGGACCGATCCGGCGGGGACTGATCCGGGCACCCGGACGGCGGGTTGCCCCGCCGTCCGGGTGCCGAGGGTGGGCCGGGTGTCAGGGGCGGCGCGGGGACGGGGCGCGCAGCACCGCCAGGCCCAGCACCAGGACGGCCAGGCCGGTCCAGGAGGCCGGGGCCAGGCGCTCGTGCAGCACCAGGACGCCCAGCAGCGCCGCCACCGCCGGCTCTGCCAGGGTCAGCGTGGTGGCCACCACCGCCGGGGTGTGCCGCAGCCCCTGCCCGAACAGCCGGTAGGCGAGGAACACGGTGAACACCGCCAGGTACAGGGCGACCGCCGCGCCGCTCCCGGTGGCCAGCCAGCCCGCGCCCAGGGCGGCGACCACCGGCAGCGCCAGCAGCCCGCCGCCCAGGAACAGGGCGCCCATCACCGCGGACGACCCGTGGCCGCGCCGGATGAGGCGTTCGGCGATGAGGGCGTACGCGGAGTAGGAGAACCCGGCCGCCAGCGCGGCGAGCACGCCCAGCGGGCGCACCGGGTCGGCGCCCCCGCCCTCCGAGCCCAGGACCAGCACCGCGCAGCCGGCCACGGCCGCGGCGGTGGCGACGGTCCAGCGCGGGTCGGGCCGCCGCCGGTCGGCCCACCAGGCGAGCAGCCCGGAGAACACCGGCGAGGAGCCCAGGGTGATCACGGTGGCGACCGCCACCCCGGCCTCGGACACGGCCGGGTAGAACGTCAGCGGGTATCCGGCCACCGCCACCGCGCCCAGGGCCAGCGTGCGGCGGGTGGACCGGTCTCCGCCGGCGATGAGCGCCCAGGCGCCCCGGCCGGTCAGGAACAGCAGGAACCCGCCCAGGACGAGCCCGGCTGAGCCCACCGCGGCGGCGGGCGCGTGGGAGGCGCCCAGGGTGGCGGCGGTACCGGTGGTGCCCCACAGGACGGCCGCGGCCAGGATCGGCAGCGGGCCCCGGAGCAGGGTGAGGGCGGGGGTCGGTGAAGAAAGATCGTGCGACACGGTCGTGTTTCTCTCCGTCATCGTGCGTCTGGGGACGTCCGGTGCGGGCGCACGACGGCGGCCGACCGCGGTGCGGTCGGGACTCGCTCAGCTCGGGAGTGCGGTGCGCCCGGTCAGGCGCACGGGGGTGGCAGCACGACGTGCCAGTGCGTGTTCTTCACGGGGGGCAGCCTAGTACACCTCCGGTCATCGGACTCCTTCCGGGGCGGTGTCCGGGACGCTAGTCTCGCCGGATGACCACCACCTGGAACCCCGGAGCCGCGGGCGTTCTGCGCCTGCCCTCGGGCCGCCTGGTCCGGGGCCGCCCGCTCGCCCGGCCCCTGCCGGAGGGCCCCGTGCCCGACCTGGGCGTGTACCTCTTCCACAAGGCCCCGCCGCCGGTCCCCTGGGAGTCCCGCTGGGTGCGCTGGCCCGACTTCCGGCTGCCCGCCGACCCCGCGGCCCTGACCCGGGAGCTCGCCGGGGCCCTGGAGCGCGCCGCCGACGAGCGGGTGGAGTTCGCCTGCCTGGGCGGTCGCGGCCGCACCGGGACCGCCCTGGCCTGCCTGGCCGTCCTCGACGGGGTCCCGGCCGCCGACGCCGTCGCCTACGTGCGCGAGCACTACTCCCCGCACGCCGTCGAGACCCGCCGCCAGAAGCGCTTCGTCGAGTCCTACGGCTCCTCCGACGGGGGCCGGGTGTCCCGGTCGCCGTGGCCGTGGGAACGGTGGCGGGCCAGGTAGACCGCGGCCGCGCCGCCGCCGACCGCCAGCACGCCGGCGGTGACCAGCCCGGCCAGGGCCGCGCCGGTGATCGGCAGGCCCCCCGGGCCGGAGCCCCCGTCGTCGGCCGCCGGGGCGGAGGTCGGGGTGGGGGCGTCCGTCCCGGGGCCGGTGCCCTCGTCGGGGGCGTCGGCGCCGGGGGTCCCGCCCTCCGGGGAGGGGCTCGCGGCGTCCTGGTCAGGGGACGCCTCCTCCCGAGGTGACGCCTCCTCCGACGGGTCCCCGCCGCCCCGCTCCCCGGAGGCCGGGGCGTCCTCGGCCCCGCCGTCGGTGGGGCACTCCACCGACACGGCCCCCATCGTCAGGTCGAAGAGCTCGGCGCCGTCGACGGTCGCCGTGACGCCGGTGTACATCCGGCCCTCGCCGGTGTCCCCCTCGGCCGGGGCGTGGTCGGTCACCGTCACCTCGGCGGTCCTCCCGTCGGCCAGTTCGACCTCGGCGGAGGCCTCGCCGCCGGACGGGGTGAGCGCGGTCCCGAACACCGTGACGACCCGTTCGGGGTCCGGTCCGCTCTCCCACTCCAGGTTCCCGGAGAAGTCGCAGGTGATCGAGTTGCGCAGCGGCCCGACCTCGACCGCGGGCGTGTCGGTGCCGGACAGGGTCAGGGTGAGCCCGCCCAGCTCGGCCACGGCCTCGGCCCGGCCCCCGTCCCGCGCCGTGGTGTTGACCGTCGCCTCGGCGGGCCCCACCACCGACACCGGTTCGAGCAGCCCGCTCGGGTCGCTGGCGGTGTCGGCTGCGAGCCGTTCCCCGCCGACCTCGGAGCTGACATAGACGGTGCCCCACAGCCCCTCGGCGCCGCCCGCATCGGGTGCCACGGACAGGCCGACCAGGGTGGCGCCCGCCGTCGCCGGGAACACCGGCGCGGCGAGGGCGGGTACGGCCGCCGCCGGGGCAGCGGCGACGCCCAGGGCGATCGCGCAGGAGACGGTACGGCGAAGACTCAACGGGTGCCCACCTCGCGAAGGAGCCGGCGCGCGGCCGGGAAGCCAGGGATGATCGCGAGTCTAGGCATCGGCGGGCAAAGCGACGGGAAAGGGCGCACCCGCCCGGGGAACGGTGTCCCCCGGGTCCGCGGGGCGCCGGCCGGTCAGCCGCCTACGGGGCACAGCGGGGCGTGCAGGTTCCAGGGCTCGTACAGGTTGGGCTCCACGTCGGAGAACACGGTGTTCCACTCGGCGGTCTCGGCGGGCCGGTCCTGCTCCTGGGCGATGGGGATCTCCAGCAGCGCGGCCAGCTCCAGGGTGTCCATCTCCCCGGAGGAGATCCGCTCCCAGTGCTCCTCCAGCAGCGCGCGCATCCGCTCCGGGGGCACCGAGACGACCCGCCGCCCCAGGACCAGGTCGGCGGGGGAGGGGGCCAGGTCGGTCAGGGTGATCGCCATCGTGTCGATCCGCAGGTAGAGGTCGTCGGGGCGGTGGGAGGCGACGGCGCGGTCCACGACCCAGGCGACCACGACGGTCCGGGCCTGCCCGGTGCCCCGGCAGTCGTCCAGCCCGTAGGGGGAGGGCGGGTCGATCGACATCCCGAGCGTCTTGCGGGCGAACGACGAGTACAGGTACGACTGCCACGGCTGTATCTCCGGGTCCATGTACTCGTGGACGGTCACCGCCGGCCTGGGGACGCCGAACTCGCGGGTGTACCAGCCGGCGTCCTGCCACACCACCGGGGCGTCGGCCCGCGCCTCCTCGGGCAGCTCGTCCAGGACCGGCTCCAGGGTGTCGTGCCAGGAGGCGACCCAGGAGTCGTAGCCGGGCAGCGGGCAGTAGGTGATTCCCTCGACCTCCCGGCAGGGCCAGGGGCCCTCCACCCCGTACACCTCGTCGTCGGCGTACCCCTGCGGGTCCTGCATCCCGTCGCGCCACACCGTCGCGTTGCCGTGGACGGCCACTCCCAGGGCCCCGGCCGCCAGCAGGGCCGCGGTGACCGACGTGGCGACCACGACCCGGACGCGGTGCCGGGCGCCCAGTGTCAGCACCACCAGCGCGGCCGTCAGCAGGCAGGTGTAGGCCAGCGAGTAGAGGGTCACCAGGGAAAGGGACACCGAGAAGCCGGGGAAGGGGCTGACGACCTGCTGGAGGGCCATGGTCGCGCGCGACACGGCGCTGTTGAGCCGCTCCGAGAGCAGGATGCCGTTGTAGACCAGGTACAGCGGCAGGCAGAGGGAGAGGAGGACCAGCGGCAGGTACGACCGGGTCCACAGGACCAGGAGCAGCGCCCCGAACGGTCCGGCGGCCGTCACCAGGAAGGGCACCGGGAGCGCGAGCGGGCTCATGATCCCGGCGGGCGGCAGGGGTTCGGCGGCCGTCCACAGCCACAGCCCCAGCCCGGCCAGGACCGCCCACAGCAGGAGCACGGCGGACAGCGCCAGGGACATGAGCCTGCCGGTGCGGCCCAGCGGGGTCGCGGAGACGACCGGGTGGCGGGCCTCGCGCACGGCGGAGGGGGTCACGGCGCCGAACCCGATCGCGGCGATGAACAGGGACGACGTGGACATGTCGCCGTACCAGGAGTCCACCGACTGGCCGGGGTGGGAGCCCGACCACACGAAGTACGCGAGGAACAGCGCCGAGGCGGGCAGCAGGAACGGCCCGCGCAGCAGCCGCGCGGCGTTGAACAGGGTCAGCCGGACGAAGGTGGCGGTGCGCCTCACCGCGCGGCCCCGGCGGGCTCGGTCCCCGACACGCCGACGAGCAGCAGGTAGGCGTCCTCCAGGGTGGGCTCCACCGCGCCGAAGGCCTCCCCGGGCGGCAGCGGCGAACCCGGGGTCAGGACCCGGTGGCGCCCGTCGGGCAGCCGCCAGGAGGTCAGGCCGCTGCCCGGGTCGCCGGGACCCTCCCACACGTGCCCGCGGGCGCGGTCCAGCAGGGCGCCGGGGGCGCCGTCGAAGACGACCCGCCCCCTGTCCAGGCACACGATGTGCCCGCACAGCGCGGCCACGTCCTCGATCTGGTGGGTGGACAGCACGACGGTGCTGTCCACGGCCAGGCGGGACACCAGGTTGCGGAACCGGATGCGCTGCTCGGGGTCCAGCCCCACCGTCGGCTCGTCCAGCAGCAGCAGGTCGGGGTCGCCCATCAGGGCCGAGGCCAGGGCCAGGCGCTGGCGCATGCCGCCCGACAGGCGGCGCACCCGGCTGTGCCGCCGGTCGTACAGCCCGACCTGGCGCAGCACCCGGCGCACCTCGTCGTGCCGGGCCCGGCGGCCGCCCAGCTCCTTGAGCACGGCCATGTAGTCGAGCAGGGCGAACGCGGTGAAGTGCGGGTAGAAGTCGGGGTTCTGCGGCAGGTAGCCCAGCCGCCGCCGGATGTCGGTGCGCTCGGGCGCCCGGGTCGGGTCCAGGCCGAGCAGGCACACCTCCCCGGAGCCGGCGTCCAGGTCGGTGGCCAGGCAGCGCATCAGGGTGGTCTTGCCGGCGCCGTTGCGGCCCAGCAGGCCGGTCACCCCCGGGCCCAGGTCCAGGTCCACCCCGTCCAGGGCGGTCCGGGTGCCGTACCTGCGGGTCACCCCGCGCAGGACCACCCGGCGGTCGGGGACCGCGGTCATGCCATCCTCACCCGGAGCAGCAGCAGGCCGACCAGGGCGGCCAGGGCCGCGCCCCAGCACGCCTGGGCCTGGGGGGCGAACACCCCGACGGGGACCGTCTGCCCGGACAGGGACACCAGGCCCAGGACCGCCAGCCACAGGACGCCCACGATCCCCGAGGCCGCGCTCAGGTGGATCCAGTGGCCCAGCAGGAGCGAGCCCGCGACCAAGGTCAGGGAGGGCAGCAGCCAGAAGACCGCGTCCCAGGCGGTGGTGGTGTGCGGCAGCATCAGCGCCGCGCCGGTGCACAGCAGCAGGGCCGGGACCAGGACCGCGCAGGTGCGCAGGAACAGCAGCCGCTGCCCGGCCATGGGCGTGACCGAGGCCAGGGTGTGCGCGGGGTCGACCCCGCGCCCGTAGGCCAGGGCCACGCCGACCAGCGGGACCACCGGCGCCAGGAAGAAGAACATCAGCGAGCCGCGCGGCAGCAGGTGCGCTGCCAGCAGGGCGGCCCCCAGGACCACCACGGTGGAGACGAGCCAGGCCTGGTAGAGCCGCGGGGTGGCGGCGAGGAGTTTCGCGGTCTCCGCGCGCAGACCGACGGAGGCCAGCAGGGTCTCGACCGGGCCGCGCCGGGGCCGGTCGACGACGTCGCGCAGCGACGCCCAGCTGTCGGCCAGCCACGACTCGTCCGCGGGCAGCAGGGACCGGCAGGGCGCGCAGTGCATCAGATGGGCCTCCACCGACATCGCGGTGATCTCGTCGCTTCTCCGGGCCGCGTAGTCGTGGGCCTGGGCCGGGGTCAGGTGCCAACCGCTCATGACGTCAATGCCTCCCGCAGGCGCGCCTTGGCGCGCATCACCCGTGTCTTCACGGTGCCTTCGGGGATCTGGAGAATCTGTGCGGCCTCGCGCACCGTGAGCCCGTCCAGCACGGTGGCCTGTATGGCGGCCCGCAGCTCGGGGGACAGGGTGTGCAGGGCCGCGCCCAGGGGTCCGTGCTCGATGTTGAGCAGCACGGTGTCCTCGGCCGAGGCGTCCCCGATGGTCTCGTAGGGCTCGGCCTCGATGTCGGAGATCCACCGGTTGGCCCGCCGGCGCAGCTGCGAGATGAGCTGGCGGATGGCGATGGTCCACAACCAGGCCCCGGCGTCGGTGTCGCCGGGGCGGGGGGTGAAGGAGCCCGCGTTCCTCCACACGGCCAGGAAGGTCTCCTGGAGCGCGGCGTCGACCTGGTCGGGGTCGGAACAGCGGTAGTTCAGACGCGCCCGCAGCCAGGGCGCGTGCCTGCGGTGCAGGATCTCCAGGGCCTCGGCCTCGCCCGCCGCGACGGCGGTCAGCAGCACCGGGTCGGTGCTCTCGGGGCCGTAGGAGGGTGCGCGGCGGTGCGCGCGTCGGAACAGCTTCACGGTCGGTCTATCGCTCGGGGCCCGAAGGGCGGTTCATCGGTGTGCGGCCTTTTCGAAGCTACCCGCGCGCCGGGGGGAGATCGCCCCCGCGGGTGGGCGAAAATGGGGTTTATGCGCCTGAGGATCTTCCTTGAGCCCCAGCAGGGGGCCACATACGAGGACCAGCTCGCCGTGGCCAAGGCCACCGAGGAGCTCGGGTTCGACGCACTTTTTCGCTCGGACCATTACCTGCACATGGGGGAGGGCACCAGCGGCCTGCCCGGGCCGACCGACGCCTGGATCACCCTGGCGGGTCTGGCCCGGGAGACGTCGCGCATCCGGCTGGGCACGCTGATGACGGCGGCGACCTTCCGCTACCCGGGGCCGCTGGCGATCGCGGTCGCGCAGGTGGACCGGATGAGCGGCGGCCGGGTGGAGTTCGGGTTCGGCGCGGGCTGGTACGAGGAGGAGCACGCCGCGTACGGCATCCCCTTCCCGACCACGGCCCGGGAGCGCTTCGACCGCTACGAGGAACAGCTCGACATCATCACCGGCCTGTGGTCCACGCCGGTCGGCGGCACGTTCCGCTACGAGGGCAAGTACTACCGGCTGGCGGAGGGGCCCGCGCTGCCCAAGCCGGAGCAGAGCCCGCGCCCGCCGGTGCTCATCGGCGGTACCGGCCTGCGCCGCACCCCGCGGCTGGCTGCGACGTTCGCCGACGAGTACAACGTGCCGTTCTCGTCGGTGGCCGACACCGGGGCCGCGTTCGACCGGACGCGGGCGGCCGCGGCGGCGGTGGGCCGCACCGGCGGGATCGTCTACTCGGCGGCGCAGGTGCTGTGCGTGGGCCGCGACGAGGCCGAGATCGCCCGCCGGGCGGAGCGCATCGGCCGCCGGGTGGACGAGCTGCGGCTGAACGGCCTGGCCGGGACGCCCGCCGAGGTGGTCGACAAGATCGGCCGGTTCGCGGAGCTGGGCGCCGAGCGCATGTACCTCCAGCTGCTGGACATGGCGGACCTGGAGCACCTGGAGCTGGTGGCCGCCGAGGTGGCCCGGCAGCTGGACTGAGGACGCGCGAAGCGCCGGCGGGGTTCTGGAGGCCCGGAGGAGAGGTCCGAGGAACGAGGGTGCCGACGTAGGGGCGAAGGTCCCCGCCCTCGAAGGGCGCTGGGCACGGAACGAAGCGAAGCGGAGGTTCGGAACAACACGGGGCCGCGGCCCGGGGCGCGGAGCCCCCGCGATAACTTGATATCGAGATATAAGTGGGATAGCTTGATGTCAAGATAAAAGAGGGTTCCCCCCGACCCGGGCCGGGCCCGGGAGTGTGACGTCGACCTCTCGGCGTCCCCGGCCCCGAGTATCACGGGCGTCCGCGCGCAGCGGACCGCCTGGCCTGTGGCGAGTGGTGTCGTCGCAGGTCATGGCCGCTTCCGAGAGGTCGGATACGGTCGGAGGGCATCCCCGCGGCCCTCCGTCCACCCGGCGACCGGTTAGGGCGGCCTCAGTGGGTCCCGCATCCACCCGATGGGGCAGGATGCCAGGGACAAAGTGGCGAGATCAGGAGGCAGACACCGTGTCCGCGAACAGCTTCGGCGCCCGTGACACGTTGCGCGTTGGCGACGAGTCGTACGAGATCTTCCGGTTGGACGCCGTGGAGGGCTCCAACCGACTTCCCTACAGCCTGAAGGTCCTCCTGGAGAACCTTCTGCGCACCGAGGACGGCGCGAACGTCACCGCCGACCACATCCGCGCCCTGGGCGGCTGGGACGCCAAGGCCCAGCCCAGCCAGGAGATCCAGTTCACCCCCGCCCGGGTGATCATGCAGGACTTCACCGGCGTCCCCTGCGTCGTCGACCTCGCCACCATGCGCGAGGCCGTCCGCGACATGGGCGGCGACCCGGACAAGATCAACCCGCTCGCCCCCGCCGAGCTGGTGATCGACCACTCCGTGATCGTCGACCTCTTCGGCCGCCCCGACGCCTTCGAGCGCAACGTCGAGATCGAGTACGAGCGCAACCAGGAGCGCTACAAGTTCCTGCGCTGGGGCCAGACCGCGTTCGACGAGTTCAAGGTCGTCCCGCCCGGCACCGGCATCGTGCACCAGGCCAACATCGAGCACCTGGCCCGCGTCACCATGAGCCGCAACGGCCAGGCCTACCCCGACACCTGCGTCGGCACCGACTCGCACACCACCATGCAGAACGGCCTGGGCATCCTGGGCTGGGGCGTCGGCGGCATCGAGGCCGAGGCCGCCATGCTCGGCCAGCCGATCTCCATGCTCATCCCGCGCGTGGTCGGCTTCAAGCTCACCGGCCAGCTCAAGCCGGGCACCACCGCCACCGACCTGGTGCTCACCATCACCGAGCTGCTGCGTCAGCACGGTGTGGTCGGCAAGTTCGTCGAGTTCTACGGCGAGGGCGTCACCTCCGTGCCGCTGGCCAACCGCGCCACCATCGGCAACATGAGCCCCGAGTTCGGCTCCACCGCCGCGATCTTCCCGATCGACGACGAGACCATCCGCTACATGCGCCTGACCGGCCGCTCCGAGCAGCAGGTCGCCCTGACCGAGGCCTACGCCAAGGCCAACGGCTTCTGGCACGACCCGGCCAACGAGCCCGAGTTCTCCGAGTACCTGGAGCTCGACCTGGGCGACGTCGTCCCGTCGATCGCCGGCCCCAAGCGCCCGCAGGACCGCATCGTCCTGGCCCAGGCCAAGCAGACCTGGCGCCACGACGTCCGCAACTACGTCGAGGACGGCGTCGACGAGGCCGTCGAGGAGTCCTTCCCGGCCTCCGACGCCCCCGCGCAGACCGCCAACGGCGCGCGCCCGCACAAGCCCGTCAAGGTCACCATGGCCGACGGCACCGAGACCGAGATCGACCACGGCGCCGTCGTGATCGCCGCGATCACCTCCTGCACCAACACCTCCAACCCCTCGGTCATGCTGGGCGCCGCCCTGCTGGCCAAGAAGGCGGTGGAGAAGGGCCTGTCCCGCAAGCCGTGGGTCAAGACCTCCATGGCCCCGGGCTCCAAGGTCGTCACCGACTACTACGAGCGCTCCGGCCTGACCCCGTACCTGGACAAGCTGGGCTTCAACCTGGTCGGCTACGGCTGCACCACCTGCATCGGCAACTCCGGCCCGCTGCCGGAGGAGATCTCCAAGGCCGTCCAGGACAACGACCTGGCCGTCACCGCGGTGCTGTCCGGCAACCGCAACTTCGAGGGCCGGATCAACCCGGACGTCAAGATGAACTACCTGGCCTCGCCGCCGCTGGTGGTCGCCTACGCCCTGGCCGGGTCCCTGGACGTGGACATCACCACCGAGCCCCTGGGCATCGGCAAGGACGGCGAGCCGGTCTACCTGGCCGACATCTGGCCGACCGCCGAGGAGATCCAGGAGGTCATGGACTCCGCGATCGCCGCCGACATGTACGAGGCCGCCTACGCGGACGTCTTCGCCGGCGACGAGCGCTGGCGCTCGCTGCCCACCCCGACCGGCAACACCTTCGAGTGGGAGGGCGAGTCGACCTACGTCCGCAAGCCCCCGTACTTCGAGGGCATGGCGCAGGAGCCGTCCCCGGTCACCGACATCACCGGCGCCCGCGTCCTGGCCAAGCTGGGCGACTCGGTCACCACCGACCACATCTCCCCGGCCGGCGCCATCAAGCCGGGCACCCCGGCGGCCGAGTACCTCAAGGCCCACGGTGTGGAGCGCCGCGACTTCAACTCCTACGGTTCCCGCCGCGGCAACCACGAGGTGATGATCCGCGGTACGTTCGCCAACATCCGCCTGCGCAACCAGATCGCGCCGGGCACCGAGGGCGGCTACACCCGCGACTTCACCCAGCCCGACGCCCCGGTGTCGTTCATCTACGACGCCGCGCAGAACTACGCGGCGCAGGGCACCCCGCTGGTCGTCCTGGGCGGCAAGGAGTACGGCTCCGGCTCGTCCCGCGACTGGGCCGCCAAGGGCACCAGCCTGCTGGGCGTGCGCGCCGTCATCACCGAGTCCTACGAGCGCATCCACCGCTCCAACCTCATCGGCATGGGCGTCCTGCCCCTGCAGTTCCCCGAGGGCCAGAGCGCCGACTCCCTCGGCCTGACCGGCGAGGAGACCTTCTCCATCACCGGCGTGACCGAGCTGAACGAGGGCCGCATCCCCGCGACGGTGAAGGTGAGCACCGACACCGGCGTCGAGTTCGACGCCGTGGTGCGCATCGACACCCCCGGTGAGGCGGACTACTACCGCAACGGCGGCATCCTGCAGTACGTGCTGCGCCAGCTGATCGCCGGGTAGCCATCCGGACTCCGCTGCCGCGCCCGACCGGCGCGGCGCGCGGTTCACGGGGCCTCCGCCGTCCGACCGACGGCGGAGGCCCCCTCCGTGTTCACGGGGAGTTCCCGGGGAGGGACCGCCCCGGGTGCGACGGCCGCCGAAGAAGCAGGTGGAACCGGGTCGAAGGCGCCCGCAGCGGGGTACTATGCTCTGCCCATGCCCAACCCTCACCGTGCCCGCGGCCCGCTCCGCGCCCTGCTCCTCACGGTGGCCCCGGCCCTGCTGCTCCTGACCGCCCCCGCCCCCGGCGGCGCCGACACGGTGGACGGCGCCGACACCCCGGCGGTCGCCCCCCAGGCGACCTACGCCGAACACTTCGCCGGACTGCTCGCCGCCGAGCCCGAGGGCTCCGCGGTCGTGGTGGACGGCGCGATCGGCGGCCCGGTCCCGCCCGAGGAGATGGAACGCGGGATCCACGAGGCCTTCGCGCCCCTCGGAGTGCCCTACCACGTCGTGGTCACACCCTTCCTGGGCGCCGGCAGCGACGCCGGGATGGACGGGATCATGCCCGCCGTGCACGACCGGCTCGGCACCGACGGCGTCTACGCCGTCCTCCCGGCCTCGGGCGGGGTCACCGAACTGCGCGTCTACGGGGCCGACCTGTCGGTGGACGGCGGCCGGGACGCCGTCTACGACGCCGAGCTCTACGACGTCCCCGCCCACGAGGTGGCCCGGGTCCTGGTCGCCGGGCTGACCGGCGCCGAGCCCCCGGCGGAGTACGCCGAGGCGGAGGCCGGAGCGGGGGAGGGCTTCCTCGCCGAGTTCCGCGACGACACCGACCCCACCCGTTTCAACGGCCCCGAGAACCTCGGCTTCCTGGTGGGCACGGTAGCCGGCGCCCTGCTGTGCTGCGCCGGGTGGGTCACCTGGCGCGCCGGCCGGCGCGGCCACCGGTTCCTGCCCGTCGCGGCCGTGCTGGCGGCGGCCTCGGCGACCGGCCTCCTCGTCGCCACCACCTACACCTACACGGTGAACGCCCCCGTGGGCGGGCACGAGGTCCCCGACCCCGAGGAGCTGGTCCGGCTGGAGCCGCCGTACGTGGTCTCCACCGGCCGGGTCGATCACATCGCCGCCGCCCTGGCGGAGGACCCGCTCTACGTCGACCCGATCATGCCGCTGAGCCGCGAGGGCCTGGAGGACGCCCCCGGCCTGCTCGCCGGCTCGCCCGTCCCCGTCTTCGCGGCGGTGGTCCCGCTGCACCACGAGGACGAGTCCGAGGGGGACCCCGACATCCTGGCCGCGGCGCTGGCCTCCGTCGCCCGCGAGGACGGCGTCTACATCGTCGTCGGCTCCGGCAACGGCGTCCCCGAGCTCGGGGCGGCCGCCCGCGGGCTGGAGATCGACGCCTACGAGCTGTGGTCCCCCCTGGCCTACGACGAGTCGCAGACCCCGGCCGCCGCCCTGGAAGCCGCGGTGGCCGCCGTGTCGGAGATGGAGTTCACCCCCGGCGACGGGTACCGGCCGATGTTCGCCGACGACGAGGTGAACCTGCCCGGGCCCCGCGCGGAACGCTACTGGTCGGGCGGGTTCTTCGGCGGCCTGCTGCTGGTGGGCCCCTTCGCGGCCGCCGCCGTGGTCGGCGCCTACTACCTCTCCGTCTTCCTGTTCCGGCTCTCCCGGGGGCGGGTCCGGGGCGTCCCCCTCAACGACCGCGTCCTGCGGCGCCTGGCCGTGGAGGAGACCGACCGGGTGCGGGCGCTGGTGGAGGGGGAGCCCGGCCGGATCCCCGCCGAGTTCATGCCCCAGGCCGAGGCCGCCCTCATGGTCATGGGCCGCGACCCGCAGGGGCTCGACCTGCTCGGGGCCGCGGTGCTGTCGCGCCGGGTGCTGGCGGCGGTGGCCGACCCCGGCGCGGACACCACGCCCTGCGCCGTCGATCCACTGCACCCCTTCGCCGCCGAAAGGGTTCAGTCCCGGCTCCTGGGCGGCCGGGCCCCCCTGTGCGAGGAGTGCGCGCGGCTCGGCGACGCCGCCCGGGCCGGGCACGTCCTGCGGCTGCGCACCGATGGCACGGTCCGCTCCTACCGGGCGAAACCGGAGGACCCGTGGATCCGTCATTCCTTCGGGGCGCACCTGCCCCGCCGCCTGGTCGACCTGCTGCTCGAGGAGAACCGTGTCCACTGACCCCCGCACCCCCGCACGCCGGCGGGCCCGCGTGACGGTCGCGGCCCTGGCCCTGCCCGCGGTCCTGTCCGCGGCCCTGGCCGGCGCACCGGCCCTGGCGGACACCGCGCCTCCGGCCGACACCGCGTCCCCGGCCGGAACCGCGCCTCCGGCCGACACCGCGTCCCCGACGGCGGGGGAGACCGCGGCGGAGGAGACCGCCAGCCCGGCCCAGGTGATCGCCGACGCCCTGGCCGAGTCGCCCGTCTACGTCGACTCCTCCTACGAGGGCGCCTACTCGGCCGAGGCCCGCGAGCGCGTCGTGACGGTGCTCGAACAGCACGACCTGGACCTGTACGTCATCGTCGTCCCGCTGGTCGAGGGCGACGAGTGGAGCGGGGAGGGCGAGGCGCTGGCCTCGGCCGTGCACGACCGGATGGGCGGCGGCGAGCGCCACTTCCTGGTCTACGACCGCCGCGGCGACCTGGAGGGCCACGACCTGGGCTCGGCCCCGGACGACTGGTCCCAGCCCGCCTTCTACGGCGCCCTGGCCGCGAGCTACAAGACCATGGACGGGCAGAAGACCCTGCCGACCCTCGTGGAGGCCGCGGTCGAGGCCGCCCTGTCCGACGACCCCGAGGCCGCCTACGAGACGGCGCAGCAGGCCTACTACGACCGGACGGGCCAGCCCCCGAGCGGGGCGCTCATGCCCGCGCGGTGGTGGAACCCCTGGGTCATCGGCGCGCTGGTGCTCGCCCTGCTGGCCGGGATCGGCGTCCCGCTGTACCGGCGCCTGGACCGGTCCCGCCCCGGCGGGCTGCTGCGCCGCCGCCCGGCGGCGCCGATCGCCCAGCACGCGGCGTTCGACAACGCCGACCGCGCCCAGCTGGAGTCGCTGGTCGAACGCGGCGAGCGCGACCTCATCGAACTGGGGGAGCGGCTCAGCGGGGACGCCGGGGTGGCCCCGCAGAACCTGTCCCGGGCCCTGGACGCCCGCGACGCCGCCGCCCGCGTCCACGACCGGATGGCCCGGGAGGGCGCCACACTGGCCGACGCGGTCGGCGTGCTCGTCCTGCTGGACCTGGCCGAGGACGCGCTGGCCGGACTGCGCACCCCGCGCCGCCCCTGCTACGCCAACCCGCTGCACGGCAACGACACCCGGCAGACCCAGTGGCGCGAGTTCGGCGGCCTGCGCACCATCCGCGTGCCGCTGTGCCCCGAGTGCGCCCGCGCCGTGCGCGACCGGCTGCGGCCCACCGTGCTGCCCGCCGAGCACGAGGGCCGCTCGGTCCCCTACTACGAGGTGCCCGCCGAGCACAGCGTGTGGGCGGCCACCGGCTACGGGACGCTCACCGACGACCTGGTCGAGCGGGTCCTGAGCGGCGGGCACCGGGCGGCCCGCTGACCGCCGCGGGGGCACGGACCGGGGGCGGGCCGGGCGGCCGCCGTTGCGACGGGGGAGGTGTTCCGTCGTAAGGTGGTCCTGGAGAAGCGGTCGATTCGGGCGGGGCGGAACCCCCCTCGCCCCTCGCCCCTCGGCCCCGGGCCGTCGCCGCACCGCGATGACCGCACGCGCGCGTCACCGATGCCCCTGCCCCGCGCATCACGCCGACGGCCCCGCCCCGTCACCCCGGCGCACCGCCGCCGACCCGTGAGACCCGTGAAAGGCAAGACCTTGGACGACCCCGCAGAGGCATCCGCCCCGCGTACCGTGGGCGGCTACCGCCTGGTGCGTTCGCTCGGACGCGGCGGTTTCGGTGAGGTGTTCCTCGGAGAGGCCGGGGACGGGAGCCGGGCCGCGGTGAAGGTGCTGCACGCCTCCTGGTCCGGTGACGCGGACATGCGCCGCCGGTTCGCGGCGGAGGTGGAGCAGGCGCGGCGGGTGAGCGGTTTCTGTATCGCGGCGATCCTGGACGCGGATCCGGAGGCGGAGCAGCCGTGGATCGCCACCGAGTTCATCGACGGCCCCACCCTCCAGAGGGCGGTCGCCGAGGAGGGGCCGCGCCGCGGGATGGAGCTGCAGCGGTTGGCGGTCAACACCGCCACGGCGCTGGCCGCGATCCACGCGGCGGGGGTGGTCCACCGCGACCTGAAGCCGGACAACATCATGCTGGCGGCGGACGGGCCGCGGGTGATCGACTTCGGCATCGCCCGCGCGGTCGAGACCACCTCGGTGACCGCCAGCGGGGTCGTGGGCACCATCGGGTACATGGCGCCCGAGCAGTTGGAGGGCGCCCGGCTCACCTCGGCCGTGGACGTGTTCTCCTGGGGCGCGGTCATGGTCTACGCCGCCACCGGGCGCGAGGCCTTCCAGGCGCCGACCCAGGCGTCGCGCATCGCCCGCATCCTCAGCGGCGGCCCCGACCTGGAGGACATCGCCGAACCCCTGCGGAGCGTGGTCGAGCGCTGCCTGGACAAGGACCCGGACCGGCGCCCGGACGCCTCCTCCCTGCTCAACCTGCTCATCGCGGGCCCCCAGGGCGGGGGCCCGGCCCCGGGCGTCGCCGTGCACCCGGCGCCGGTGCCCGTCTCCGGCGTGGATCCCACGCGGGTGGCCCCGGCGCATGGCGTCGACCCCACGCGGGTCGCTCCGGTCCACGGTGTGGATCCCACGCGGGTGGTCCCGTCCCACGGTGTGGATCCCACGCGGGTCGCTCCGGCGCACGGTGTGGATCCCACGCGGGTGGCCCCGCCCCATGGCGTGGATCCCACGCGGGTGGCCCCGCCGCACGGCGTCGACCCCACCCGCTCCTACACCGGCCTGGCCCCGGCCGGGCCCGCCGCGCCCGCGGCCGCCGGGACGGCCACCCCACCGCCGGGACCGGTGTCCGCCCCGCGGCCCGGCCCCGGGAACACCGGCGCCTCCGGGTACCACACCGGTGTCGGCGGAGTCCCCCCGTACCACTTCGCCGGCATCCGCTTCACCGACCCCGGTGCCCTGGCCGAGGCCATGCAGGGCAACTGGGCGGCGGCCGTCCGCGTGTTCGGCGACGCCACCGAGCGCGCCGCCCTGGGCGCCTGGCTCATGGACGACCTCGGCGACACCCTCGTCGACCGCTCCCTGTTCCGCCGCCACGCCGACGACGCCAACCTGGCCCTGGCCTCCTTCATCGCCCAGACCCGCCCCGACCTGCCGCCGGTCTTCCGCGGCCGCGGCGCCACCATGACCGACCTCGGCGGGCTGTTCTCCGACCCGCGACCCGTCATCACCGGGGCGCCGATGTCCAACGAGATGGCCCTGCTGGCCCGCCCCGAGGTGCTGCGGACCATGGGCCTGCACCACGCTCCCGACCCGGCGGCGCACCAGCGCCTGGCCGACTCCCTCGACGCCGCCGAGCACGCCGGGAACACCTTCCACCAGGAGCTGTCCGGCCGGCTCGCCGGGTGGCGGTCGGCGAGCCCCAACGTGAACCCGGCGCTCATCCTCACCTTCCTGCTGCACCCCGAGCTGATGGTCCCGCCCCACGACGGCGGCGACTCCGGGGTGGGGGAGTGGATCGACATCCTCTGGCGCCGGGTGGACGCCTCCCCCGGCCCGGCCGGGGTGGGGCACGCCGCGGCGATCTACGGCGCCGTCCCCACCCTCCAGGCGCTCTCCCGCCAGCGCCGCTACTGGGAGGAGCGCTACACCAAGGTCGCCACGGAGCACGAGTCGCTGCACGGCAAGGTCGTGCAGCAGCAGCGCTACTTCCAGATCCGCCGCTACTGCAACTACGCGCTCTTCGGATTCCCGATCGGGATCGTCATCGGCATGTCCGGCCAGGCCGAGTGGCTGGGCGACCTGCTGGTGACGCTGTCGGTCCTGGCCCTGGCCGCCTCGGTCGTGCTCTCGGTGGTCCTGCGCGTCGGCTACGGCGACGTGGTGCGCCGCGGGCAGCGGGTGATGGAGCTGAACAACGCCGCGGCCCAGCTACCCGAGCTGACCTCGGGCGTGGAGCGCATCCGCGCCGACCTGGTCCACGCGCGCCGCATCACCGGGGGCTGACCGGACGCCCCCGACCCCCCGACGGCAGACCAGGAAGGTACGGCGTGCACGAGACCTGGGAGACGGACGGTTCCACCGTGGGCGGCTACCGCCTGGTGCGTTCGCTCGGACGCGGCGGTTTCGGTGAGGTGTTCCTCGGAGAGGCCGGGGACGGGAGCCGGGCCGCGGTGAAGGTGCTGCACGCCTCCTGGGCGGGCGACGCCGAGATGCGCCGCCGGTTCGCGGCGGAGGTGGAGCAGGCGCGGCGGGTGAGCGGTTTCTGCATCGCGGCGATCCTGGACGCCGACCCCGGGGCGGAGCAGCCGTGGATCGCCACCGAGTTCATCGACGGCCCCACCCTCCAGCGCGCGGTCGCCCAGGACGGGCCGCGCCGCGGGGCGGAGCTGCAGCGGCTGGCGGTCAACACCGCCACGGCGCTGGCCGCGATCCACGCCGCCGGTGTGGTGCACCGGGACCTGAAGCCGGAGAACATCATGCTGGCGGCGGACGGGCCGCGGGTGATCGACTTCGGCATCGCCCGCGCGGTGGAGGCGACCTCGGTGACCGCCAGCGGCATCATCGGGACCGTCGGGTACATGGCCCCGGAGCAGTTGGAGGGCGCCCGCCTCACCTCGGCCGTGGACGTGTTCTCCTGGGGCGCGGTCATGGTCCATGCGGCGACGGGGCGCGAGGCGTTCCCCGGCCCCACCCGGGCCTCCCGCATCGCGCGGGTCCTGTCGGGCGAGCCCGACCTGGACGGCGTGCCCGAGGAGCTGCTCGGGACGGTGCGGACCTGCCTGGACAGGGACCCCCGCCGCCGCCCGGACGCGCGCACCCTGGTGGACCACCTCATCACCGGCGCGCCCCTGGTGGCGGTGCCCGAGCCCACGGTGGTCGACCCGGGGGAGGGGCCCCTGCCGCCCACCCTGGCCTACACCGCGGCGGCCCCGGCGCCCGCTCCGGTCCCGTACACCCCGCCGCCCCCGGGGGAGGCGCCGCCGTACCACTTCGCGGGCGTCCGGTACACCCGGCCCGGCGACCTGGCCGCCGCGATGCAGGAGCAGTGGGCGCAGGCGGCGGCGGTCTTCGAGGACCCGGACGCCAGGGCGGCCCTGGGCACCTGGATCACGGACGACCTGCGGGACACGACCGTGGACCGCGCGCTGTTCCGCACCCGGCGGACCGACGCCGACCTGGCCGTGGCGACCTTCGTGGCCCAGACCCGCCCGGACCTGCCCCCGCGCTTCCGCGGCCACGACGTCTCACCCGACACCCTGCGGTCCTTCTTCGCCGCCGCGCCGTCCGCCGCGCCCGCGGAGGCCGGCGGCCTGGCCCGTCCGGGGATACTGCGCCAGCTGTCGCTGCACCACGGCGAGGCGGCGCGCGGCTTGGCCGCGCCGGCCGCCGAACTGGAGGCGGCGGGGCGCGCCGCCGCCGCGTTCGGGGAGGAACTGGCCGAACAGCTCGACGGCTGGAAGGACGGGCGGCACGCGGCAGCGGACCCGGCCCTGCTGCTGGCGTTCGTGCTCGACCCCGGGCGCGTGCGCCGCCCGGCCGCGCCCCCGGGCACCGCGGCCGCGCAGTGGATCGACGCGCTGTGGAAGCGGGTGGACGCCTCCGAGGGGGCGGCGCGGGCCGGGTGCGCGGCCGTGGTCCACAGCGCGCTGCCCCTGATCGACGGGCTGGTCCGGCGGTGGGAGGAACCGGAGCGGCGCGGGGCGCAGCGGGAACAGGAGCTGCGCACCCTCCGGGGCGACCTGGCGTTCTACGACAAGACGGCCACCCGCCTGGTCTGGCTGGGCGGGACGGCGCTCGCCTGCCTGGTGCTCGCCTTCGTGGTGCTGCCGGGGATGACGGAGGGGAGCGGCTCCGGATGGGCCGGTTTCGTCGGGCTCTGCCTCATGGTCGGCCTGCTCTCCCCCCTGTTCGTGCTGTTCGCCCACATCCAGGCCCGCGTCCGCGTCGGGAACGGCGAGCGGCGCCGAAGGCTCCGGCAACGGCTGCGGGGGCTGGAGGAGGACCAGGCCGCCCTGGTGCGGGAACTGCACACCATGCGCGCCGACCTGGAGAAGGCCAGGGCGCTGGCCGCGGCCCCGCCCCGGCGGTGAGGGGCGCTCAGTCCTCGGCTTCCCAGGGGCGGGGGGCGTCCGGCGCGGCCAGGGCCGACAGGCGGGCGACGACGGCGGCGCGCGCCAGCCTGTAGGGACGCTCCAGGTCGTCCTCCAGCAGGGAGTCGGAGTTGGCGGTCTCCAGGAACGAGGCCAGCTCGAACACCAGCAGCTCCACGTCGGTGCCGGCGGACAGCTCGCCCAGCTGCACGGCGTCGGCGGCGCTGCGGGTGAGCAGGTCGCGCCACTCGCGGCGGGTCGCCACCAGGGCGTCGCGCACCCGGCCGGGACGCGACTCGAACTCGGCGTTGACGGTGTAGAAGAAGCAGCCGCCCGGGAACACCCGCCCCTGCGAGTAGACGGCCCAGTTCTCGAACAGGCGCCACAGGCGGGACAGCCCGGGCCGGACCTCCAGGGCTCCGTCCACCACGTGGTCGGCGAAGATGCGGCGACCGGCGCGGATCGCGGCCAGCTGGAGCTCCTCCTTGGAGCCGAAGTGGGCGAACACCCCGCTCTTGCTGACCTGGAGCTCCTTGGCCAGGCGGCCCAGGGAGAGCCCCTCCAGCCCCTCCACCGAGGCGATGTCCACCGCGCGGCGCAGCACGGCGCGCCGGGTCTGGTCGCCCCGCTGTACGCGGCCGTCGGTCCGGGTCGTCATGCGCACCTCCCGCACCACCCCCGCCGGGTGGCCCTCGTCCGAACGACAGGTCGGTCGTCAGGACACCATAGCCGCTACTTGACGCCGGACCTCTCGCAAACAAATAATACGATCGTTCGTATAGTTTGTGAAGAAGGAGACCCATGGGCGCGTTCGAACCGCTTCCCCTGCTCGGTGCCGCCGTCAACGCGCTGGCGCTGCCCGCCCCGCGCCTGGCCGGGGCGCTGTCCAGACGGCTGTGGGCCTCCCCGCCCCCGCCCCGGGCCGTCCCCGACCGGGACCGGGACCTGCACGAGGCGGCCGACACCGCGACGGTCCGCGTCGGCCGCTGGGACGTGGTCACCTACGCCTGGGGCGACACCGCCCGCCCGGTGCTGCTCGTCCACGGCTGGCGCTCGCGCGCCGCACGCTTCGCCCCCCTCGTCCGCCGCCTGGTCGACCTCGGCTACGGCCCGGTGTCCTGGGACGCCCCCGGCCACGGGGCGACCGGCGGACCGGTGGGCACCATCCTCGACGCGCTGCGGATCCAGCGCCTCCTCCAGGAGCGGTACGGCCGCTTCCACGCCGTCGTCGCCCACTCCATGGGAGCGCCCTTCGCCGTCCACGCCCTGCGCGAGGGCGTCGAGGCCGACCGGGCGGTCCTCCTCGCCGGGGTGTCGGACTTCGGCTTCCTCCTCACCGCGTTCACCGACGCCCTGGGCATGGGACCCCGCGCCCTGGCCGCCCTGCGCGCGGACGTGGAGCGCCACTACTTCGACGCCGACCCGACGGTGTGGGAGCGCTTCTCCACCACCCACCGGATCGCCACCCTGGAGCAGCCGTTCCTCCTGCTGCACGACGACACCGACGAGGTCGTGCCCTTCGCGCACTCCCTGCGCACCCTCGAACACCTCGGCGGGCGGGGGCGGATGATCGCCACCACCGGTTTGGGCCACAGCGGGGCCCTCTTCGAGCGGGAGCACCTGGACGCCATCACCTCCTTCGTCCAAGGCGCCGACCTGCCCGTGCCCGCCCCCGGGGACAGGACCGGCACCGCATGACCCCCGGCGAACCCGAGAAGGAGACCACCGTGACCACCGCCCCCCACCCGATCGACCTGGAGGTCCTGGCCGTCACCGCGCCGCGCGTGGCCGGCCGGCGGGCCCTGCGCCTGTGGACCGACCCGGGCGACACCTCCGCGGTCGACCGCGACCGCGACGTGCACGAACGCGCCCGCGTCGACCACCTCGGCCACCGGGGGTGGCGGGTCGCCGCCTACACGTGGGGCGAGGGCGCGCGCCCCGTCCTGCTGGTCCACGGCTGGGGATCGCGCGCCGCCCGCCTCGCCCCGCTGGTGCGCGCCCTCACCGCCCGCGGGCACACCGTCGTCTCCTGGGACGCCCCCGGGCACGGCGCCACCGGCGGCCCCGCCGGGACCGTCCTGGACGCGCTGGCCGTCGCACGCCTGCTCCAGGAGCGGCACGGCGACTTCGCGGCCGTGATCGGCCACTCCCTGGGCGCGCTGTTCGCCACCCACCTGGTGCGCGAGGGGATCCGGACCGACCGGCTGGCCCTGCTGTCGGCGATGGCCGACTTCGAGGGCACCGTCGACGGCTTCGTGGCCGCCCACGGCTGGGGCCCGCGGGTGAACCGGGCACTGCGCCGCGCCATCGAGGACGACCTCTTCGACGGGGACCGGGACCTGTGGAAGCGCTACGCCACCGTCCGCGACGCCGACGCCCTGGACGTGCCGGTGCTGCTGTTCCACGACGTCGACGACCCGCTGATCCCCCACGCCGAGTCCGTGCGGATCCTCGCCGCCATGGGGGCGGGGGCCCGGATGGTCGGCACGGTCGGCCTCGGGCACAACCGCATCCTGGCCGACCCCGACGTGCTGGAGCGGCTCACCGCGTTCGTCGCCCCGGTCAGGGCCGAGGTGTGGTGAGGTCCGTCCCCCGCGTGTTGCCGACGACGGCGCCGGCGTGCTCGCGGGGGCGCTCGGCCGCGTAGAACACCGCCTCCTGATCGGCCCAGACCCGCCGGAAGGGGGCGTACAGCCCGGCGTCCCCGCGCGCGTCCAGCCGTTGGGCGCGCACCGCGTCGGGCGCGTCCACCCACACCGACAGATCCACATGGGGGCGCACGACCCGCGCGCCGGAGCCGCACCCCTCCACCACCAGGACCCCGCCCGCCGCCACCGGACCCGGCAGCGAGTACTCCTCCCGGGAGAACCGGCCGCGCGCCCAGTCGTAGCGCCGCCAGCGCGCCGCGCTCCCGCGGGCCAGCGGCTCCAGCACCCACTCCACCAGCAGTTCCGGGGCTTGCGCGAGCCCGTGCCACCCCGGGTACAGGTCGTCCATCGGCAGCACGGCGACCGCGGTGCCCCGTGCCGCCAGCGCCGCGCGCAGCCGCTCCGCCACCGTGCTCTTGCCCGACCCGGAGCGCCCCTCCACGGTGACGACGCGCACGCGCCCGCGGTCCCCGGGGACGGCCGCGGCCAGCCGGTCGTCCCAGCCGGCCCGGTCGGTCTCCACATACAGAGCGGTCACGTTCGGACCCTAACGTGCGCGGGTGGGCGGTTTCCGCTTGCGTTCAATCCTTGTAGCATTCGACACGGAAGGCACGGTCGGACCGTGCCGCGACCGACCGGAAGGGACGCCCGGTGACCGACACCGCAGTGACGCCGGGGTCCCAGTCCGCCCTCCGGCAGGCCAACGAGCAGCGGGTCGTGGACGTCCTGCGCCGCGAGGGCACCCGCACCCAGGCCGAGCTGGCCCGGGCCACCGGCCTGTCCGCCGCGAGCGTCTCCAACATCGTGCGCGGCCTGCGCGCCGCGGGCACGGTCGCGGTCCACGACACCTCCTCCAACGGCCGCCGGGCCCGCGCGGTCACCCTGGTGCGCCCGCCGGGGACGGTGGTGGCGGTCGACTTCGCCCCCGAGCGGGTCACGGTCGCCGTCGGCGACAGCGAGGGCAACATGCTGGCCCGCGAGGAGATCGACTACGACGTGGCCGCCGACCCCGACCGCGGGGTGCGCCGGGCCTCATGGCTGGCCGAGACCACCCTGCTGCGGGCCCGCATCGACCTGTCCACGGTGGGCTCGGTGGTGGCGTCGGTGCCGGGGCCGATCGACCCGCACGGCGGCGAGGTCGGCGGCATCTCCTGCCTGCCCCGCTGGGCGGGCTTCCGGCCCGCCGAGGCGCTGGGCGAGCGGCTGGGCGTCCCGGTCATCGCGGAGAACGACGCCAACCTCGCGGTCCTGGCCGAGCTCCACCGGGGCGCGGGCCAGGGCGCCGAGCACCTCATCCACCTGGTCATCGGCGACGGGGTGGGCGCGGGCATCATCGTCTCGGGCGGGCTGTTCCGCGGGGCGGGCGGCACCGCGGG
Source organism: Nocardiopsis sp. MT53 (assembly GCF_019598965.1). Classification (NCBI taxonomy): domain Bacteria; kingdom Bacillati; phylum Actinomycetota; class Actinomycetes; order Streptosporangiales; family Nocardiopsidaceae; genus Nocardiopsis; species Nocardiopsis sp. MT53. Next base: position 4,625,526 of record NZ_CP080599.1, read on the forward strand.
CGAGGTCGGGCACATCGCGCTGGACCCGCGCGGCCAGGTGTGCCGCTGCGGCAACCGGGGGTGCCTGGAGACGTTCGTGGGGGCCGGGTACCTGCTGGACATGCTGCCGCAGAACACCTATGTCTCCCACGGCCCCGGACCGGCGGCGGTGGAGGACCTGGTGGGCGCCGCCCGCTCGGGCGACCCGGGGTGCCGGCGCATCCTCGCGGAGGCCGGCACGGCGCTGGGCCAGGGCGTGGCGATCATGGCCAACCTGTTCAACCCCGACCGGGTGATCGTCGGCGGCGACCTGGCCGAGGCAGGCGAGCTGTTGCTCGACCCGATGCGGCGGGCCATGGAACTGGGGGCGCTGGGCAGCGCCCTGTCCCGGCTGGAGCTGCTGCCCAGCGCGCTGGGACGCGACGCCTCCCTGTACGGGGCCCTGCGCATGGCGGCGCAGAGCATCCACTGAACCACGCAGGGTGTCCGCGGGCCCCTTCTTGGCCTTCCCTTGGTGAAGCTTTGTGTTGCCCGTACGTGGTCGTCCGTGTTCCTTCCGCGCATGCTGGAGGGACGCCCTTCTTCGCGAATGCGCCCTGACCTGCGGTTTCTTTGATTTTAACTGCTGAACGCAAAGTCCGTGATGTTTCGGTTATGTGTTCAGGAGTTGACGACAAGCCTGCGGAGAGGTCTACTTCACAACATCACTCGCGAGTTCACATCCGTCCCCCGCACGTCAGAAAGGTGCAGCGTTGAGTACACGCACCGCACACCAGCGCAAGGTCGCCGGAGGCTTCGCCGCCGCCGGCGCCGCCCTCACCCTTCTCGTCTCCGGTTGTGGTTCGCTCACCACCTCGGGCGAGGACGCCGAGAGGGAGACCCACAGCATCGAGGAGGGCTTCCACGTCGGCCTCCTCCTGCCCGAGCTCCAGACCGCCCGCTACGAGGCGTTCGACAAGCCCTTCTTCGAGGAGGCGCTCGCCGAGCTGTGCCCCAACTGCGAGCTGTCCTACGCCAACGCCGACCAGGACGTCGACGAGCAGCAGACCCAGGCCCAGGCCATGCTCACCGAAGGGGTGGACGTCCTGGTCCTGGACGCGGTCGACTCCGCGGCCGCGGCCGGCACCGTCAGCGAGGCCCAGGCCCAGGGGGTCCCCGTGGTCGCCTACGACCGCCTCGCGCAGGGCGGCGTGGACATGTACGTCTCCTTCGACAACCACCGCGTCGGCCAGGTCCAGGCCGAGGCCCTGATCGAGGCCCTGGAGGAGCGCGGCACCGCCGGCGAGGGCCAGATCGTCATGGTCAACGGCTCGCCCACCGACCCCAACGCCGCCGACTTCAAGGCCGGCGCCCACGAGATCTTCGACGGCCAGGTCGAGATCGGCCAGGAGTTCGACACCCCGGACTGGTCCCCGGACCAGGCCAACAGCCAGATGGAGGGCGCCATCACCGCCCTGGGCGTCGATGAGATCGTCGGCGTCTACTCCGCCAACGACGGCATGGCCTCGGGCATCATCGCCGCGCTGCGCAGCGCCGGCGTGGACGTCGACGACCTGCCGCCGGTCACCGGCCAGGACGCCGAACTCGCCGGCATCCAGCGCATCATCGCCGGCGAGCAGTACATGACGGTCTACAAGGCCATCCAGCCCGAGGCGCAGATCGCCGCCGCCATGGCCGTCGCCCTGGCCACCGGCACCGACCCCGAGCTCGGCGAGTACAACCTCGTCGACGTCGAGGACGCCAACGGCGAGACGGTCCCCTCCGTCCTGCTCGAGCCGATCGCGGTCACCGAGGAGAACGTCGGTGACACCGTGGTCTCGGACGGGATCTACTCCATCGAGGAGATCTGCACCGACGACTACGCCGACACCGACTTCTGCCAGGAAGCCCTCTAGGCACGGTGCGACGCCCCAACGGCGCGGGCGGGCCCTCGCCGCCCGCCCGCGCCGGCCCGGGACGAGAGAAGAGATAACGAACGCATGAGTACACCAGTCCTGGAACTGTCCGGGATCTCCAAGACCTTCGGGGCGGTCCGCGCGCTCAGCGACGTGGACTTCCACGTCGCCGAGGGCGAGGTCGTCGCCCTCCTGGGGGACAACGGCGCCGGTAAATCCACGCTGGTCAAGGTCATCTCCGGAGCCCACCCCGCCGACAGCGGCGGCGTGATCCGCTGGGACGGCCGACCGGTCTCCATCGGGGCCCCCGCCGACTCCCAGCGCCTGGGCATCGCGACCATCTACCAGGACCTCGCCCTGTGCGACAACCTGGACATCGTCGCCAACCTCTTCCTGGGCAACGAGAAGCTCCACTTCCCCGGCACCCTCGACGAGGTCGAGATGGAGAGCCGGGCCCGGGAGCTCCTCGACTCCCTGTCGGTGCGCATCCCCAGCCTGCGCGTGCCGGTGGCCTCCCTCTCCGGCGGCCAGCGCCAGATCATCGCCATCGCCCGCTCCCTCCTGGGCCAGCCCCGCGTGGTGATGCTCGACGAGCCCACCGCCGCCCTGGGCGTCGCCCAGACCGCCCAGGTCCTCGACCTCATCGAGCGCCTGCGCGACCAGGGCCACGGCGTCGTCCTGATCAGCCACAACATGGCCGACGTCCGCGCGGTCGCCGACCGCGCCGTGGTGCTGCGGCTGGGCCGCAACGCCGGCGACTTCCCCATCGCGGAGACCAGCTACGAGGAGATCGTGGCCGCCATCACCGGTGCAGCCGACAACCCGGTGAGCCGCCGCACGCAGCGCACCGGTTCCTCGGCCCTGGCCACGGAGGACAAGTGATGACCCAGCAGACCCCGGTTTCCAAGGCACCCGGAGAGGGTGCGGCCGCCTCGGGCGAGCCCGCGCGCGACCCCCGGCTGCTGACCACGGTCGCCTCGCCCAAGGGCTGGCTCCAGGCCCTGCGCCGCAACCTGCGCAGCGGTGAACTGGGACCCATCCCCGTCATCGTGGGGCTGCTGCTGATCGCCGTCGTCTTCCAGTCGATGAACGATCGCTTCCTGTCGCCGCAGAACCTGTCCAACCTGACCCTCCAGATCGCGGCCATCGGCCTGATGACCACGGGCGTCATCATGGTCCTGCTGCTGGGCGAGATCGACCTGTCCATCGGCTCGGTGGCCGGCCTGTCCGCGGCCGTCCTGGCGGTCCTGGCGGTCAAACAGGGCGTCCCCGAATGGGGGGCCATCGCCGCCGCGGTCGGCGTCGGCCTGGTCATCGGACTGGTCCACGGCACGGTCTTCGCCAAGGTCGGGGTGCCGGCGTTCGTGGTCACCCTGGCGGGCCTGCTGGGCTGGCAGGGCGTGCACCTGTACCTGATGGGCGCCGACGGCACCATCAACATCAGCCCCAACGGGGCGATCGCGATGCTCACCCAGACCTACTTCGTGCCGTTCGTGGGCTGGGCCATCGCGGCCATCGCGGTGGGCCTGTACGTGGTGTCGGTGGCCGTGGTCGAGCGGCGGCGCCGCCAGGCCGGCCTGCCCTACAAGCCGATGAGCGAGATCGCGTTCCGCGCCGCGCTGCTGGCCCTGCCGATCCTGGGCGGGGTGTGGGTGCTCAACCAGTACAAGGGCGTGCCGCTGGCCTTCCTGATCTTCGTGGGCTTCGTGGTCGTCCTGGACCTGGTCCTGCGCAAGACCCGCTACGGCCGCATGGTGTACGCGGTCGGCGGCAACGCCGAGGCGGCCCGCCGCGCCGGCATCAACGTCGACCTGATCCGCATCTCGGTGTTCGGCATCGCCTCCACCCTGGCGGCGCTGGGCGGCATCATGCTGGTCTCCCGCAACTTCGCGGCGAGCGTGTCCACCGGCAGCGGCGCCGAGCTCATGATGGCGATCGCCGCCGCGGTCATCGGCGGCACCAGCCTCTTCGGCGGCCGCGGCAACGCCTACTCGGCGCTGCTGGGCGGCCTGGTCCTGGGCGCCATCACCTCCGGCCTGCTCCTGCTCCAGATGGACACCTCGGTGCGCTTCATGATCACCGCGGCCGTCCTGCTCATCGCGGTCATCATCGACGCCGTCTCCCGCAACGGTCGCAAGACCAACGCCAGGGGAGGCGCCTGACACCCGCGGCACCCAGACCCTCTCCCGGGAAGGAGGCGGCGCTCACTCCCCGCCGCCTCCGCGCCCCGGTCCGGCCCCGGTAGCCGGACCGGGGCCCTTCGCGTGCCCGCCCCGGCCGTCCCGGGGAGGAGGGCGCGGGCCGATCCGCCTGTGATGTGCGTCGCTTCGGGCGGAGGGCGCGCGGGGCGGCCCGGCGGACGCGGGGGCGGAGCCGCCGTGGAGGCGGGCGGAGGGCGTGCCGGTCCGGCGGCGGACGGGGCGGGAGCGGTGCGCCACGGCGGTGAGCTGCGCGGACGCCCGTCCGGGGCCGCCGGCGCGGGACCGCGGACGCCTTCCGGCCCCCCGGAGGCCCGGCACGGCCGGAGGTCCCGGGCGCGCAGGGGCGAAGGTCCCGGTCGGCGGGGGTGCCCGAGGGGCCCGCGGGCGCGCTGCTAGGTTCGCCGCGAAACCACCGCCCGCCCGGGGTCGCACACGGACCGCCACGTGTACGCCCCCTCCTCGTCGTGCCCCGGAACCGTCCGGGCCCCGCGCGGGCCCGAACCACGGAGCAAGGCACATGCGCAGAATCCTCGTCGTCGGCACCGGGCAGTCCGGCCTGCAGCTCGCCCTCGGCCTGCTGGCCGAGGACTACGACGTCACCCTGGTCGGCCCCGACGGGCCCGGGGAGATCCGCGCGGGCCGCATCACCTCGACCCAGTGCCTCTTCGGGCCCGCCCTGCGCCGCGAGCGGCGGCACGGCCTCTCCCTCTGGGAGGACCGGGCCCCGGGGATCCTCGGCGTCGGCCTGCGCGTCGCCCCCGGGGAGGGAGGCGTGCCGGGGCCGTCCTGGCTCGGGCGCCTGGACGAGCCCGCCCGCTCCGTCGACCAGCGCCTCAAGCTCTCCGCCTGGCTGGACCTCTTCGTCCAGGGCGGCGGCCGCCTGGTCCGCCACCGGGTGCACCCGACCGAGCTGTCCGCGCTCGCCGCCGAGTACGAACTGGTCGTGGTGGCCACGGGCCGCGGCGGCCTCGCCGACGTCTTTCCCCGGGACACCGCCCGCTCCCCGCACGACGCCCCCCAGCGTTCGCTGGCCCTGGTCTACGCCTCGGGGGCCGCCCCCCACCCCGACGGTCCGGCGCTCTCCCGCACCGCCGTCCCGGGCGCGGGCGAGGTGTTCAGCCTGCCCGTGCTGTCCCTGAACGGCCCCTGTGACGCGCTCATGGTCGAGGCGGTGCCCGGGGGACCCCTGGACCGCCCGCTGCCCGCCACCGCCCACGCCGGGGACGTCCTGGACCACCTGCTGCGCGTGGTGCGCCGCCACGCGCCCTGGGAGTACGAGCGGTTCGCCGGAGCCCGCCCGGCCGACCCCATGGCCGCCCTCACCGGCGGGTACGCGCCCGCCGTCCGCGAGCCCGTCGCCCGCCCCGGAGGGGGCGCGCCGGTCCTGGGCATGGCCGACACCGTGGTCGCCAACGACCCCATCACCTCCCAGGGCGCCAACATGGCCTCGCTGGCCGCCGACGTCTACCGGCGCGCCATCGTCGACCACGGGACGCGCCCCTTCGACGAGCACTTCATGCGCGGGGCGTTCGCCGAGTACTGGCGGCGGGCGCGCCAGGTCACCGCGTGGAGCCGGGTGATGCTCTCGGGGCCGCCGCACGTGTGGGAGCTGTACCGGCTGGCGGCCCGCCACCAGGAGACCGCCGACCGGTTCGCGAACTCCTTCGCCGACCCGACCGGGCTCATCGAGTGGTTCCTGCACCCGGAGCGGGCCCTGGAGTACATCGACGGGGTGTCCCGGCCCGCGTTCGCGGGCGGCCGCCCCCGCTGACCCCGCCGCCCCCGCGGGAGGCGGACCGGAGGAGGAGCACATCCCATGTCCCTACCTCCCGAACCCGACCGGGAAGGTGCGGATGTAACGTCGCACCCCGTGCTCTCGGAATTCTTCTCGCCCTCCGGACACGGGGTGCTCCCAGCGGGCGACATCTGGACCTTCGCCGTCGTCGCCGCGCTCGCCATCGTCGTCGGGGCCGTGGTGCAGAGCACCGTCGGCCTGGGCCTGGGGCTGGTCGGCGCCCCCGTCCTGTCCCTGCTCGACCCCACCCTCGTGCCGGGGGCGCTCCTGGTCGCCGTCATCGTCCTGCCGGCCCTGACCCTGATCCAGGAGCGCGAGCACGTCGACTGGCGGGGCATCGCCTGGGGCCTGCCCGCCCGCCTGCCGGGAACGGTCCTGGGGGTGTGGGTGGTCGCCGCCCTGCCGCCCCGGGCGCTGGCCGGGGCGGTCGGCGCCATGGTGCTCATCGCCGTCGCCCTGTCCCTGCGGTCCTTCCGGGTGCGCATCACCCCGGTCTCCCTGGTCGCCGCGGGGGCCCTGTCCGGGTTCGCGGGCACCGCCACGTCCATCGGCGGGCCGCCCATGGCCCTGCTCTACCAGTACGAGGAACCCGCCCGGGTGCGCGCCACCCTGGCCGCGTTCTTCCTGTTCGGCGGCGCCCTCTCCCTGACCGCGCTGGGGATCGGCGGGCAGCTCGACACCCGCACCGTGGTGGTCGGGGCGGCGGGGATCCCGCTCGTCGCCCTGGGCTTCGCCGCGGGCGTCGCCCTGCGCAGCCGGGTCGAGCCCGGGCCCCTGCGCCTGGGCATGCTCGCCGTGGTCGCGGCCTCGGCCGTCGCCCTGCTGGTCCAGGCCGTCCTCGGATAACCTCGGCGGGGCGGAGGAACGGCAAAGACTTCCCCGGGAACGGGTAATCTACCCCGAAAACCGTGCCGGGGGGCGGTGTCCCCGCGGTTCGAGGCCCGCTCCGCCGGGGACGCGCGACCCGTGCGCCCCGCCGCACCGGCACGCCCGGTGCCGGGCGGGACCCGTGGACGCCGCACCATAAACTCGGGTATGTATACCTGCCGGTAGCCAAACCCGGCCCATGTCAGGGGCCCGGGGCGGCAAACTCAACCGACACGCTGGACGAGGGGACTGACGAGACAGTGACACTGTTCGAGTCGATGCACAATCCGGAAGCTCTCAAGCGGCTTCCGGCCGATCAGCTCCCGGTCCTGGCCCAGGAGGTCCGGGACTTCCTGGTCGAGTCCTGCTCGCAGACCGGCGGGCACCTCGGCCCGAGCCTCGGCGTCGTCGAGCTCACGATCGCGCTGCACCGGGTCTTCGAGTCCCCCAAGGACCCCATCCTGTTCGACACGGGCCACCAGGCCTACGCGCACAAGGTCCTCACCGGCCGGCACGACTTCAGCAACCTCAAGTCCGAGGGCGGCCTGTCCGGCTACCCCTCCCGGGCCGAGTCCGAGCACGACTTCATCGAGAACTCCCACGCCTCCACCGCGCTGTCCTACGCCGACGGCATGGCCAAGGCCAACGAGGTCCGCGGCGTGCGCGACCGCACCGTCGTCGCCGTCATCGGCGACGGCGCCCTCACCGGCGGCATGGCCTGGGAGGCGCTCAACAACATCGCGGAGAAGAAGGACCGCCGCCTGGTCATCGTCGTCAACGACAACGGGCGCTCCTACTCCCCGACCCGGGGCGGCCTCGCCGACCACCTCGCCTCCCTGCGCATGGCCCCCGGCTACGAGCAGGCGCTGGACCTGGCCAAGACCACCCTCAACCGCACCCCCGTGGTCGGCCAGCCCCTCTACGAGGCCCTGCACGGCCTCAAGAAGGGCATCAAGGACGCCATCCAGCCCCAGATGATGTTCGAGGACCTGGGCCTGAAGTACCTCGGCCCCATCGACGGCCACGACGAGCCCGCGCTGGAGAAGGCGCTGCGCCGCGCCCGCGACTTCGGCGGCCCGGTGATCGTCCACGTCATCACCCAGAAGGGCAAGGGGTACGCCCCGGCCGAGAACCACGACGAGGACCAGTTCCACGCCCCCGGCCCCTTCGACGTCGCCACCGGCCGGGCCAAGCCCGGCTCCAAGGCCCTCAAGTGGACGTCGGTGTTCGCCGACGCCATGGTCGAGATCGGCGCCGAGCGCGAGGACGTGGTGGCCATCACCGCCGCCATGCTCCACCCCACCGGCCTGAACAGGTTCGCCGACGCCTACCCCGACCGCATCTTCGACGTCGGCATCGCCGAGCAGCACGCCGCCACCGCCGCCACCGGCATGGCCATGAACGGGCTGCACCCGGTCGTCGCCGTGTACGCGACCTTCCTCAACCGCTGCTTCGACCAGGTGCTCATGGACGCCGCCCTGCACCGCCAGGGCGTCACCTTCTGCCTGGACCGGGCCGGCGTCACCGGCAACGACGGCGCCAGCCACAACGGCATGTGGGACATGTCCATCCTCCAGGTGGTCCCCGGCCTGCGCCTGGCCGCGCCCCGCGACGCCGAGCGCCTGCGCACCCTGCTGCGCGAGGCCGTGGCCGTCGAGGACGCCCCCACCGTCGTCCGCTACCCCAAGGGCGCCGTCGCCGAGGAGCTGCCCGCCCTGGGCAAGGTCGGCTCCATGGACCTGCTGCGCCGCGCCGCCGACGGCGGCCACTCCGAGGACCTGCTCATCGTGGGCGTGGGCACCATGGCCCAGGTCGCCTGCGAGGTCGCCGACCGGATGGCCGACCAGGGCATCGGCGTCACCGTCATCGACCCGCTGTGGGTCAAGCCGCTGGACGAGGCGCTCATCGCCGAGGCCGCCCGGCACAGCGTCGTCGCCGTGGTCGAGGACAACGGCCGCACCGGCGCCGTCGGCGACGCCGTGGCCCGCCTGCTGCGCGACAACGACGTGGACGTGCCGGTGCGCACCTTCGGCATCGCCCAGGAGTTCCTGGACCACGCCAAGCGCGACACCATCCTCCAGGAGCAGGGCCTGACCCCGCAGGAGCTCTCGCGCAGGCTCACCGAGACGGTCTCGCGCCGCACCGAGGGCGCCGCCGGCCCGGCGCTGGCCGACAAGTCGGCCTGACCGTCCCGGACGGGAGGGGTCCTGCTGCCAGAATGGGGGCATGACCTCTCCCGACGATCCCCGCGCCGGGGAACGACCCGCACCGCTCAAGGTGGCCGTCATCGGCTCCGGACCGGCCGGACTGTACACGGCCGACTCCCTGACGCGGCAGCGCAGGGTGCCGGTCCGCGTCGACGTCATCGACCGCCTGCACACCCCGTACGGGCTGGTGCGGCACGGCGTGGCCCCCGACCACACCAAGATCAAGGGCGTGGCCCGCTCCCTGCGGCGCATCCTGGAGCACCCCGACGTGCGGTTCGCGGGGGGCGTGGAGTTCGGCGCCGACGTCACCCGGGACGACCTGGCCCGCACCCACCACGCCGTCGTGTACGCCACCGGGGCCTCCACGGACCGGCGCATGGGCGTGCCGGGGGAGGACCTGCCCGGCAGCGTCGCCGCCACCGACTTCGTCAACTGGTACTGCGGGCACCCCGACAGCGAGATGCTCCGGTTCGTCCTGGACAGCGAAGAGGTCGTGGTGGTGGGCGCGGGGAACGTCGCCCTGGACGTGGCCCGCATCCTCGTCAAGACCGCCGACGAGCTGCGGCACACCGACATCCCCCAGCCCGTCCTGGAGGCGCTGGCGACCAGCCGGGTGCGCACCGTCCACCTGCTGGCCCGGCGCGGCCCGCTCCAGGCCAAGTTCACCGCGCCCGAGCTGCGGGACCTGCTCGAACTGCCCGAGGTCGACGTCGTGGTGGACCCCGCCCAGGTCGACATCGACCCGGCGGGGATCCGCGGCGAGGTCGCCCGCGCCGCCCGCACCAACCTGCGCCTGCTGAGCGAGCGCGCCGCCCTGCCGCCCAAGGGGCACCCGCGCGCCGTCCGCCTGCACTTCTGGTCCCGGCCCCTGGAGGTCCTGGGCACGGACCGGGTGACCGGCGTTCGGGTCGAGCGCACCCGCGAGGACGGTGGGCGCCTGGTCGGCACGGGGGAGACCGCCGACCTGCCCGCGGGCATGGTGCTGCGCTCCGTCGGCTACGCGGGTGTGCCGATCCCGGGCGTGCCCTTCGACGAGGCGGCCCGCACCGTGCCCCACCGCGACGGCCGGGTGCTCGACGCCCAGGGGCGTGTCGTGCCGGGGGACTACGTGGCGGGCTGGGCCAAGCGGGGCGCCACGGGCGTGATCGGCACCAACAAGTCCGACGCCGCGGCGACCGTGCGCTCCCTGCTCGACGACGCGCCCGCCCTGCTGGCGGCCGCCCCCGACCTGGTCGACCTCGCGGAGGTGGTCGAGGGCAGCGACTACGGCGCCTGGCTGCGAATCGACGACGCCGAGGCCCGCCGCGCCGCGGAGCTGGACCGCGGCGAACGGGTCAAGCTCCACGGCTGGGCGGCCTACCGGGACGCCATCAGGTGACCTCGCCGGGGGCCGCGTCGTAGGTGTTGCAGCCGCCCACGGTGGCGTCGCTCCAGCCCTGCTCCAGCCAGTGGGCGCGGTTGGTCGCGGTGCCGTGGGTCGGCAGGTCGCCGCCGCCGTTGAAGTTCTCGTTGACCCACCGCAGGGACCGCTCGTCGGAGCCGGTGATGGCGCGCAGCCCGATCCCGGCCATGCACTCGGCCTGGAGCTCGGTGCGGCGCAGCGTGTCCAGTTCCTCCTCCTCGCTGGAGGACTTGCGGCGCAGGTCGTGGGAGATGTCGAGGATGCCGGTCACGTACTGCACGTGGTGGCCGTACTCGTGGCCCATGAGGGCGATCCACACGTCCTCGTGGGCTTGTGCGGGGATCTGCTCGCCGAGCGTGCGGACGTTGGGCAGGACCACGGTGATGCGCTCGAAGTCGCTCTCGTAGTAGGCGAGGGTGTACCCCTCCTCGTCGCCGGAGTCGGGGGACTCCCGGGTGACGGTGATCTCGGGGGTGTCCGCGCTCAGGCCGAGGTCGTCGAAGACGGGGGCCCACAGCTCGTCCAGGCAGTGGCCGGTGGCGGTGGCGAACTCCTGCCAGGAGTCGTCGGAGGCCGTGTCCAGCTCGGGGACGTCGCAGGCGACCTCCTGGGGGGTGGCGGCGTCGTACAGGGGGTGGTCGGCGATGTCGATCACGACCTGGGCGGGCGGCTCGGACAGCCGGTCGTCGTAGTGGGCGGCGAGGTTCTCGCCGGTGGGGGTCGGCTCGGGCCGCGGCGTCGTGGTCACGATGACCACGCTGGCCACCAGCGCCGCCAGCGCGACGGTCGCCGCCACCGCGGACGCCGCCAGCACCCCGAGCCCGCGCCGCCTCGGTGGCGGAGGCGCGGGCGGCCCCCACTGCGGGGGCCCGGCGTACACCGGCGCGTACGGCGGCACGCCCGCGCCGTGCCACGGCCCGCCGTGGACCGGAGCCCCGGCGTACGGCGGCACACCCGGCACCGGAGCGCCCTGCGTCCCCGCGCCGTACGGCGCCATATGCCCCGTGGTGTGCCCGGGCGCCGGAACCCCCTGCCGCCCGCCCGCGTACGGCGGCACGCCCGGTGCGGGGGTGCCCTGCGGTGTTCCCGTGCCGCCTGGGTCCACGGCGTAGGGCGGCACGTGCCCGGTGGTGTGCCCGGGCGCCGACGTGCCTTGAGGCTCGCCCGGGGCCCCGGTGTGCGGCGGGCCGCCCGGTGCCGGTGTGCCCTGCGGTGTCTCCGCGTTGCCCGCGTTCATGGCATAGGGCGGCACGTGCGTGTTCGGCTGCCCGGGGGCAGGTGTGCCTTGGGGGTCGCTTGAGGCTGTGGTGTGCGGTGGCATGCCCGGGGCGGGATTGTGGGGTGTAGCCGCAGGGGAGGGCATGGCCTGTTCTCCGCCCACGTACGGCGGCACGCCCGGTGCGGGCGTCCCCTGGGGGTCGCTTGAGGCCGCGGTGTGCGGCGGGCCGCCCGGTGTGGGGATGCTCTGTGGTGTTCCTGTGCCGCCCGTGTTCACGGCGTAGGGCGGCACGTGCGTGTTCGGGTGCCCGGGGGCCTGTGTTCCCTGCGGCCCGTCCGGCACGTGGGGGTTCTGGTGGGGTGCCGGGGCTCCTGTGGTGTGCGCGGGAGGCGGTGTGCCTTGGGGGGTGTCCGGGGCGGGGGTGTTCCGGTGATCGGGGGCCGGGGGTGTGTTCCGCGGGGACGCGTGGACGGTGGTGCCGGGGACCCAGGGGGTGCCGGTGGACGGGCGGAAGCGCTCATCGCCGGGTCGGTTCTCCACGGGGTCGGTCCTCGCTCTCATGCCATGGCGCGCCGGCCAGGACCGGATCCACCCGGGGCGAATCCGGCAAGTGCCACAGACCTCTAAGTATGGGGCTTAATCGGACTTACCCATAGTAACTGTGTTGCTGCTTTCGGGTGATTCGTACCGAACGCCCAGGCCTGTCAGTACGTTCTGAAGCTCGGACTCGAAAAGTGGTTCCATGTCCCGCATCACGAAATCCAGGTGCTGGAAGATCTCCATGCACACCACCCCGTACAGCCGCACCCAGCACGAGCTGAGCACCATCACCGCCTCCACCGGTGTGCGCGAGTCCCCGAACCCGCACAGGTCCGCGAAGGACCGCAGCTCCCGCTCCAGCTCCGGCGTGATCGACCGCCCGTCGGGCAGCTCGAACCTCTCCTCGCGGACCAGCCGCTCGAACAGGGTGAAGAAGGTCGCCCCGAACCGCTTGCCCGCCTCCACCGCCGGCGTCAGGTCCACCCCCGGCTCCAGCCGGGCGCGCGGCCCGAACATGGCGGCGAACTCCGCCCGGTGCTCCACCGCCCACCGCCGGAACGCCCGGAGCGAGGTGATGATCCGCCGGTCGGTGTCCCCGGCCGGAACGCTGGCGTCGGCCGCGGCCACCGCGGCGGCCAGCTCGTCGAACATGTCCGCGGTGATGAGCACCAGCAGCGAGTCGATGCCCGACACGTAGCGGTACAGCCCCGGCGCGGTCATCCCCATCTCGCGGGCGATCGCGCGCAGGGACACCCCCGCGGCCCCGTGCTCGACGAGGTGGCTGCGGGCGATGCCCTTGATCTCGGCGAGTGTGGCCTCGCGCACACGCTCCCGCCGGCTCGGCACCCGCTCACCCTGCTCCAGCTGCGGTTTCGTCATCTGATGCGGTACACCCCGGTTTGTGGTCTTTCGTCGGTGATATTGACATCGTAATGCCTGCACGCTTTAGTGAACGCCGTTAACCGACATGAAGGCCGTTTGCCGAAAGGGCTGCTCATGCCAACGCACACGGGGCTTTTCGGTCGTCTGGGGCTCGGCGTCCACCGCTTCCGGTGGGCGGTGCTGGCCGCCACCGCCCTCTTCGCGGCCTTCGCCGCGGCCTGGGGCTCGGGTGTCTTCTCCGACGTCAGCGAGAGCGGCTTCGAGGACCCCGGCGCCGAGTCCTCGCGGGCCATGGACCTCCTCGAGGGCGAGCTGGGCCACGACGACGTCGACATCGTCGCCGTCTACCGCAGCGACGAGATCAAGGTCGACAACCCCACCTTCGCCGCGGCCGTCCAGCGCCTCGCCGACGGCATGCCCGGGGACGTCGTCGCCGACTTCGACACCTACCTCGACGAGGACCTGTCCGACACCGAGCGCGGCATGCTCGTCTCCGAGGACATGCACGCGACCTACATCCCCGTCACCCTCACCGGGGAGAGCCACACCGAGCGCCTGGAGCAGTACGAGTCCGCGGCCGGGCACCTGGAGTCGGGCCCGCTGGAGACCCACCTGGGCGGCCCCATCGCGGTCGAGCACGAGCTCTCCGAGACCGCCGAGTCCGACATCGTCCGCGCCGAGCTCATCACCATGCCCCTGCTGCTGTTCCTGCTGGTGCTGATCTTCGGCGGCCTCATCGCCGGCGCGGTCCCCCTGGCGGTGGGCGGCCTGGCCATTCTGGGCTCCCTCACGGTGCTGCGCGCCCTCACCCACGTCACCGACGTCTCGGTGTTCGCGGTCAACGTCGCCACCATCCTCGGCCTGGGCCTGGCCATCGACTACGGCCTGTTCATGGTCAGCCGGTTCCGCGAGGAGCTGGACCGGGGCCGGGGGGTGGCCGCCGCGGTCGGCCGCACCGTCGACACCGCGGGGCGCACGGTCGCCTTCTCCGGGGTCACCGTCGGCATCGCCTTCGCGGGCCTGTTGTTCTTCCCCCAGCCGATCCTGAAGTCCATCGGCTTCGGCGGCATCGCCGTGGTCCTGTTCGACCTGCTGGCCGCCCTGGTGTTCCTCCCGGCCCTGCTGTCGGTGGTGGGCCGGCGCATCGACCGGCTCCGGCTGCCGCTGCCCCGCCGCACCGTCACCGGGACCCTCCAGGAGGGCGGCTGGACCCGCCTGGCCCGCACCGTGATGCGCGGCCCGGCGGTGTCCCTGGTCGCGGTCCTCAGCGTCCTGGTGGTCTTCGGCTCCGGCCTGGCCTTCGCGCGGTTGGGCACCACCGACCAGCGCTACCTGCCCGAGGACGCGGGCAGCCGGATCGCCACCGAGACGGTCGCCGAGGACTTCCCGGCGGGCGGCCTGGGCCGCCTGCACGTGGCGGTGGTCGGCGACCCCTCGGAGGAGGCGCTGGAGGAGTACGCCGAACGCCTGGAGGGCCTGCCGGAGGTCGCCCTGGCCCGCGTGGAGCGCACCGGCGAGGGCGTCGCCCACGTCCTGGTCGCCTACCAGGGCGCGACCGACTCCGACGAGGTCAAGGGCCTGGTCGCCGACGTCCGCGCCGAGCCCGCCCCGGAGGGCGCCGAGGAGACCCTGGTGGGGGGTGTCGCGGCGATGCAGCAGGACAACGTGGCCGCGATCGTGGAGTCGGCCCCGGTCACCGTGGCGTTCATCGCGGGTGCCACCCTGTTCCTGCTCTTCCTGGCCTTCGGGTCGGTCGTGCTGCCCCTCAAGGCGGTCCTGATGGGCGCGCTGTCCCTGGGCGCCTCGCTGGGCGTGGTGGTCTGGGGCTTCCAGGAGGGCGGCTTCGCCGGCCTGCTCGGGTTCGAGCCGGTCGGCACGATCGACCCCACCTACCTGGTGCTCATCACCATCGTGGCGTTCGGCCTGGCCATGGACTACGAGCTGTTCCTGCTGAGCCGGGTCCGCGAGGAGTTCCTGCGCACCGGGGACAACACCCGCTCGGTGGCGGCGGGGCTCCAGCACACGGGCCGGATCATCACCAGCGCGGCGGTCCTGCTCGTGGTGGTGCTCCTGGCGATGGGCACCTCGGGCCTGCTGTTCCTGAAGATCATCGGCATCGGCCTGGCGATCGCGGTGTTCGTGGACGCGACCCTGGTCCGCGCGGTCATGGTCCCGGCCGCGATGCGCCTGCTGGGCGGGGTGAACTGGTGGCTGCCGCGGCCGCTGCGGTGGCTGCACGACCGCATCGGCATCTCCGAGGGCGGCGGCGAGGAGCCCGCGGCCCCGGCGCGGGCCGACGGCGGGCGCGTGCCCGCGGGGGTCTGAGTCGGGACCGGGCCCGCCGGGAGGGGACTCCTCCCGGCGGGCCCGGCCGTACGCGGGTCAGGGGGCGTTCTGCAGGCGCCGTGCGCCGGCGATCGGCCGGTGCCTGCGGATGGCCTGGTAGAGGTCGTGCAGCTCGGGGCGGGGCGGAACGTTGAGCTCCCCCAGCATCCGCGTGGCCAGCACCTGGTACACGCGGACGGCCTCGGCCGTACGGCCCTCCTCGTACAGGGCCAGGATGAGGAGCCGGGCCAGGTTCTCCTCCAGCGGGTGATGCCGCAGCGCGTCGCGCAGCGGTCCCATCACCTCGGCCCGGCGGCCGGTCCGGAGGCCGACGGCGGCGTACTCCTCGAGCACCACCAGCCGGACGGTCTCCATGAACTCCCGCTCGTCGTCGAACGCGGGGCCGGACAGCTCGCCCAGGAAGGGGCCCCGCCACAGGGCCAGGGCGCGGCCGAACAGCTCGGCGGCCCGCACCTCCTCGCCGTCGTCGCGCATCGCGCGCGCGGCCTGGATCCAGGTCTGGAACAGGGCCAGGTCCGTCTGGCCGGCCTGGGGCACGAGCCGGTAGCCCGAGGGACCGCTCTCGATGGCGACACTCCTGTGCGGGGGCAGGGCGGCGAGGGCGCGGCGCAGTCCGGAAACGTACTTGTGGACCAGGTTGACGGCGTGGTTCGGGTGGCTCGGACCCCACACCATCGTGATGATGCGCTGGGTGGTCACGGCACGCTCGGCGTTGAGCGCGAGTGCCGCGAACACGGCGCGTTGTCGGGGGGCGCCCAGGGACAGGGGACCGTGCTCTCCGACGACCTCCAGTTCTCCCAGGACGGAAACGGTCGTCGGTGCCGCCTGCGTGGTTCTGATCATTCCGGAGCCCTTCCGGCGATTCTTGCGTTACCCGTCTCCAGCTTCTCGTGCACTCCGTTCCCGTTCGGTGCTCTCCGGCGTCGGTGGCGGAGGCCTTGCTCCGAAGGGGGCCGGAGTACCGCTCCGCGGCGGCGAGTGCCCGCCGCCCGTGTGCGGTGAGCCGATCATAAGCACGTGACCTGTACCTGTAAGTGACGGATAAGTCTCCCTGCGCCATCGCGGGGCGGCCCTTCGCAGGCGGGAACGTGGACCACAGGCTCCGAAGCCATCTCCTGTGTCGATCATCACAAAACACAGATGATCGGGCGAAATGATCAATTGCACGCGCATTTTCCCATGTGGACGCCTTGTGCGAAGTCAGAAGTGAAATTTTTTCACTGTGGGCCTTCAGGTCGTGCTCCAGGTCGCCTTCAGGTCGCCTCCGGATACTCGGTGCCGTGGCGGAGGCGGACCGTTCCCCGTCCGCCTCCGCCACAGGGGTCGCCCTCCTCACCGTTCCGAACCCCGTGTCCTCTCGGCGGAACGCCCGCCGAGGGGGATGTGAACGAAAGGGAAGACATGAACCGCACGACCACCGGGCCGCAGGCCACCGCGACGGCCGACGCCGCCGACCGGGACCTGGTCCACCTGGACCCCGACTTCGGGGAGCCCCGGGAACTCGACTACGACGCGACCGTCCCCCGGGGGCTGGTCCACCGCAACGCCGTCTCGGAGGTCTTCGTCACCGACTCCCGGCAGACCGGCGAGAACTCGTTCGACGTCGCCGCCCAGCTGCCCCGCGGGCACGTCATGCTGGAGACGCCCACCTACGACCTCCCGCTGATCCTGGAGGCCTGCCGGCAGACCGGGGTGCTCATCTCGCACCGGCACCTGGACGTCCCCCTGGACCGGGCGTTCATCATGCACCGCATGTCGCTGCACATCGGCGACCTCGACGGCCTGCGCCAGGGGCCCGAGCCGGGCCGCGCCCTGATCCGCACCGAGGCCGACGTCTACCGCAACCAGGCGGGCAAGCTGCGCGGCTACGACTTCCGCGCCGACGTCCTCATCAACGGGACCGAGGTCGCCAAGGCCACCGGAGCGCTCATCTTCGTGGGCCGCCCCGCCTACCAGGCGCTGCGCACCAAGGGCCGGGACGCCCTGGACTGGAGCGACGCGGCGGCGCCCCGCGCGGTCCCGGCCCCGCCCGCCGTGGTGGGCCGCCGCGACCCGCGCAACGTCGTCATCACCGACCCGGTCCAGCGCGGCGACGAGGGCTGGCGGGCCACCGTGGTCCCCGACCACGACCACCCGCACCTGTTCGACCACCCGCTGGACCACCTGCCCGGCAACCTCCTGATCGAGGCCGCCCGCCAGGTGGCGGTGGCCGCCGTGGCCCGCTCCGCGGGCCTGGACCCGGCGACCCTGGTCCCGGTCTCGGTGGACGCGTCCTTCTCCTCCTTCTGCGAGAACGACCTGCCCACCACGGTGGAGGCCGACCTGGCCCCCTTCCGCTCCGACGAGCGGTTCGGCCCGGTCGTCGGCGTGGACGTCCGGGTCAACCAGCAGGGCACGACCAACAGCTCGTTCCGGATCGAGGTGGCCCAGTGGGTGTGAACCGCATCGAGGCCGTCGTGTGCGACTACGGCGGCGTCCTCACCAACCCGCTCCACGAGACCCTGGAGCACTTCGCCCGGGCGGCCGGCCTGAGCGCCGACGCCATCCTCACGGCGATGGGCGCCGCCGCGGCCAAGGTCGGCGCCGACCCCATGGCGCTGCTGGAGGTCGGGGCCATCACCGAGGCGGAGATGGTCGCCTCCATCACCGCCGAACTGCCCGAAGGGGGATGGGCCTTGCCCGAGGACCGCACCTTCGGCGAGCTGTGGTTCGCCGGACGCACCGGCAACCACGAGTTCGCCGACTTCCTGCGCGGCCTGAGCATGGACGGCTACCGGCTGGCCCTGCTCACCAACAACGTCGTGGAGTGGGAGGACCTGTGGCGGGCGACCGTGCCCGCCGACGAGCTGTTCGAGGTCGTGGTGAACTCCGCGCACGAGGGCGTGCGCAAGCCCGACACCGAGATCTACGAGCGCCTCCTGGCCCGGCTCGGCCTGACCCCGGACCGGTGCCTGTTCGTGGACGACCTGGAGGACAACCTCAAGCCCGCCGCGGAGCTGGGCATGGCGACCGTCCGCTTCCAGGACAACGCCCAGGCCGTCGAGGAGATCACCTCGGTCCTGAAGGTCTCGGGGGCCCCGGCGAAGGCCGAGGGGGCGCGGTGAGCACCCCCGACCCGCACCCCCCGGTGCTCGTGGTCGGCGCCGGCCCCACGGGGCTGGCCGCCGCCTGCACCCTGCTGCAGAACGGTGTGCCCTGCCGCGTGGTCGAGCGCCGGGCGGGGGTGGCCGAGGAGCCCAAGGCCCTCATCCTGTGGAGCGGGGCCCTGGAGGTCCTGCGCCGCCTGGGTGTGGACCGGGAGGTGGTCGGCCGCTCCCTGCCGCTGGAGTCGGCGTCCTACTTCTCCGCCGGCAGGCGCATCGGCGGGGTCCGCTTCGGCGGGCTGGCCGACACGGCCTTCCCCGGTCCGATCTGCCTGCCCCAGCCCGGGGTGGAGCAGGCCCTGTACGACCGCCTGCTCGCCCTGGGCGGCTCCGTCGAGTGGTCCACCCGGGTCCACTCGGTGGAGCCGGCCGGGGACGGGGTCCGCGTCACCCTGGGCCCCGAGGGCGAGCCGCAGGCGGCGGAGGAGGTGGCCGTCCCCTGGGTCGTGGCCGCCGACGGCAGCCGCAGCACGGTCCGCGAGTCCCTGGGGGTGGCCTTCGAGGGCGACACCTACGACCGCGTGTTCCTGCTGGCGGACGGTGTCGTGAGCGGCCCGGCCCCGGCCCGGGAGGCCCAGTACCACCTCACCCCCGACGGGGTGCTCGTGGTGGTGCCGCTGCCCGGCGGCGGGCACCGGGTGTTCTTCGACATCGCCCCGGACGGGGAGACCGCCCCGCCCGACGACGCGCTGATCGCCCGCCTGCTGGCCGAGCGCGGCCCGCGGGGCCTGCGCGTGGACACCGTGTGGTGGCGCAGCCGCTTCCGGGTGCACGCCCGGGTGGCCCGCGAGTTCCGCCGCGGCCGGGTCCTCATCGCCGGGGACGCCGCCCACCTGCACAGCCCGGCCGGCGGCCAGGGCCTCAACACGGGCATCCAGGACGGGTTCGACCTGGCCTGGAAGCTCGCCGCGGTGCTGCGGGGCGCGCCGGAGGAGCTGCTGGACAGCTACCCGCTGGAGCGCCGCCCGACCGCCAAGGCGGTGGTGCGCAGCGCCGACCAGCAGACCCGCACCTGGATGGCGCGGTCTCCGCTGGCCCGGCTGGTGCGCGACACGCTGATGCGGACCCTGTCGGCCTCGGGGCTGCTGGAGAAGCGCCTGGTGCCGCAGCTGGCGCAGATCTCCCCGGACCTGTCGGAGAGCCCCGCCGTCACGGCGCCCCCCGCCGGTTGGCGGGCCCGTGACGCGGTGGGCGGCGCCCTGCCCGGGCGGCGCATCGGCGACGCCCCCCTGACCCCGGTCCGGGGGACCGACGCCACGAGCCTGCACGCGTACCTCGCCTCCGGGCGGCACGCGCTGCTGGTGGGCGGCGGTCCCGCGGAGCGCGTCCGGGAGGCGGCGGCCGCGCTGCGCGAGCAGGTCCCCGACGACGTGGACGTGCTGCTGCTCACCTCCGCCCCGGCCGAGCCGGAGGGCGACCACCACGTCGCCCGCCCGACCGGGGGCACCGGGGCCGGGACCGGGTGGGTGGTCCACGTCCGGCCGGACGCGGTCGTCTCCGCGGTCGCCGCGCTGGACGCCGACTGGAGGCCGGGGGTGTTCCTGGGCGGCGTCCTGCTGCCCGGTGCCGAGCGGTCCCTCAGGTAAATGATATGTGAACCCTATCGTTTAGGTTGATGATCGTCGCATGTTTATACAGTATTGTGGCGGCGACGGCACCCGTGATGGCGGCCGGAGGATTCCGGCCGCCATCGGCGGTTCCGCCCGCGAACGACGAACGGGGGTGACACGATGCTCGACGCACTGACCCGGCTCACCACGCGCAGGCCCTGGTGGGTCCTGGCGGCCGCGCTCCTCGCGGTGATCGGCGCGGTGGTCCTGGGCTCCGGTGTCGCCGACCGCCTCCGGGCGGGCCAGGGCACCGAGGACCCCTCCTCGGAATCGGCCCGGGCCGCCGAGATCCTGGAGGAGCACTTCCCCGACAGCAGGCCCAACCTGATCCTCCTGGTGACCGCCGAGGACGGGGTGGACGACCGCGAGGCCGCCGCCCGCGCCCTGGGACTGGCCGAGGGACTGGCCTACGAGGACGGCGTCGCCGGGGTCACCTCCTACTGGCAGACCGGCTCCGACGAGCTGAAGTCCGACGACGGCACCCGCGCGCTCATCGCCGCGCACGTGTCCGGCACCGAGGCCGAGGCGGGCGCGGCCGTGGCCGACCTCGCCGAACGCTACGGCGGCGACCACGGACCCCTCACCGTCGGCGTCGGCGGGCAGACCGCCGTCCTCAACGACATCGAGACCACCATCGCCGAGGACCTGGTCCGCTCGGAGGTGATCGCGCTGCCCCTGACGCTGCTCATCCTCGTGTGGGTCTTCGGCAGCGTCGTCTCGGCGTCCCTGCCCCTGCTGGTCGGGGTGGTGTCCATCATCGGCACCAACGCGGTGCTGTGGGCGATCGCCGGGTTCACCGACGTGTCGGTGTTCGCCCAGAACCTCACCATCGCGCTCGGCCTGGGCCTGTCCATCGACTACGCCCTGCTCATGGTCCGCCGCTTCCGGGCCGAGCTCGCGACCGGCGCCACGCCGGCGCAGGCCACGCTCACCACCGTCCGCACGGCGGGGCGCACGGTCGTCTTCTCGGCCCTGGCCATCTCGGCCGCCCTGGCCGGGATGCTGTTCTTCCCCCTGTACTTCCTGCGGTCCTTCGCCTACTCCGGCGTGACCGTGGTGCTGCTGGCCGCCCTGACCTCCCTGGTCGTGCTGCCGGCCGTGCTCACCCTGCTGGGCCCGCGCGTCAACGCGCTGGACCCGCGCCGCCTGCTGCGCCGGGGCTCGGCCCCGCCCCCGGAGGAGGCGGCCGACCGGCGCTGGGGCCGGCTGACCCGCGCGGTCATGGGGCGGGCCCCGGTCTTCGCCCTGACCGCCCTGGCCCTGCTCGTCGCGGTCGGGCTGCCCTTCCTGCGGGTGGAGTTCGGCATGGCCGACGACCGCCAGCTGCCCGCCGGGGTCGAGTCGCGCGAGGTCATGGACACCATCCGCACGGACTTCGGCTCCACCGCCACCGGCGCCGTCGACGTGCTCGTCCACCAGGCCCCGCAGGACACCGACACCGGACTGCTGGACGACTACGCCGCCGCGCTCTCGCGCCTGGACAACGTCCAGGAGGTCCGCTCCCCGCTGGGCGTCCACACCGACGGCGGCCACCTGCGCGAGCGCACCCCCGTGGACGCCCTGCGCGAGTCCGAGGACCTGGCCTACATCCAGGTCATCCCGGACGCGGAGGTCGAGGACATCTCCCTGGAGAGCCAGAACCTGGTCCGCGACATCCGCGCGGTCGGCACGCCCCTGGAGGTCTCGGTCACCGGCCAGGCCGCCGCGGTCGTGGACGCCCAGGCGGCCATCGCCGAGCGCGTCCCGGCCACCCTGGCCGTGGTCGTCGCCGCCATGCTGGTCCTGGTCTACCTGCTCACCGGCAGCGTCCTCCTGCCCCTGCTGTCGGTGCTGTTCAACGCGCTCAGCCTGACCGCCATGTTCGGCGCCGTCGTCTGGGTGTTCCAGGACGGCAACCTCTCCGGACTGCTCGGGTTCACCCCGACGGGGTTCATCGACACGGCCCTGCCCGTCCTCATGTTCTGCATCGCCTTCGGGCTGTCGATGGACTACGGGGTCTTCCTGCTGTCCCGGATGCGCGAGGAGTACGACCGCACCGGCGACCACCGCACGGCCGTCGAGCTCGGACTCCGGCGCACCGGCGGCATCATCACCGCCGCCGCGGTCGCCCTGGCGGTCGTCCTCGTCGTCATCGGCGCCTCCCGGGTGACCAACACGATGATGCTCGGCTGGGGCGTCGCCCTGGCCGTCATCGCCGACGCCACCGTCGTGCGCTGCCTCCTGGTGCCCTCGGTCCTGCGCATGACCGGCGCCGCCACCTGGTGGGCGCCCGGCCCGCTGCGCCGGTTCCACCGCTTCTTCGACGCCACCCTGGGCGAGAACGCGGCCGAACCCGGCCGCGCCGCCGCCGACCGGCGGGACCCCGCGGGGCCCGCGCAGACCCCGGCACCCGAACCCGGTGCCGCACCCGCCCGAGAGACCGCGGAGGTGGCCCGTGCCCGGGACTAGGAACACCCTCATCGCCGCGGGCGCGGTCGCCGCCGTGGCCGCCGCCGCGCTGGTCCTGCTCCCGTCGGGGGAGGACGGGCCGTCCGCGGCGCCCGAGCCCACCGCCCGGGAGCGCGCGCAGGCCACCGCCGAGCGCATGGCCGCCGCGGACATCGTCGACGTCCCGGTGAGCTTCACCGTCACCAACCGCAACGGATCGCGGCTGCCCTGCAACAGCGACGGCGGGGAGTACACCCTCCGGGGCCACCTCACCGGCCCCGCCGACGCGCTGGAGCAGGACGACCCCGCCGTCACCGTCTACCAGCACGGGCAGGCGGCGGGGGAGTGGTTCTGGCGGCTGGACGAGCCCGGCTACCACCACACCGAGGAGATGGCGCTGCTGGGCCACGTCTCCCTGACCCTGGACCGGCTCGGCTACGGCGGCGGGCGGCCCGACGGCCTGGCCATGTGCCTGGGGTCGCAGGCCGACATGACCGCCCAGGTCATCGAACAGGTCCGCGCGGGCGACTACACGCTGGGGGAGGGCGACGGCGGCTCCGACCGGGTGCCCGACGAGCCCCCCGCCTTCGACACCGTCGTCCTGGCCGGGCACCACAGCGGCGCCCAGATCGCCCAGATCACCGCCTACTCGTTCGACGGACCGGCCGCCCCCGACGCGCTGGCCCTCATGGCCTGGAGCGGCACCGGCGTGACCGACCGCGCCAACGCCCGCTTCTTCGGCGGCCTGGCCTCCTGCATGCAGGGCGGAGTGCCCGCCGAGGCCGAGGCCGGACCGCCCGACCCCGACGGCGCGGACGCGGCCGGATACACCTACGTGGACGTCGGCCGCACCTCCTACACCCGGGCCAACTTCCGCGACCCCGCGACCCCGGTGGCCGCCCTGGCCGCCGGCCTCCAGGACCGCACGCCCTGCGGCGACCTGGGGACCCAGGTCGAGGCGCTGGCCACCGACACCCGCAACCTCCACCGCGTCGAGGTGCCCGTCCTCTTCGCCTTCGCCGACGCCGACACCCGCGTGTCCGACGGCGCCGACCACGCCGGGCTCTTCACCGGGGCCCCCGACACCGAGACCGTCACGGTGGCCGACGCGGGCCACTACCTCGTCCTCGAACCCGGGGCGGCCGAGCTGCGCACGTCCCTGGCCGACTGGCTGGAGGAACAGCGGTGAACACCACCGGAGCACCCCCGCACCGCACGTCCCGGCGCCGCCTGCGCGCCGCGGCCCTGGCGGCCTCCCTCCTGCTCGCCGCTGCGGCGGCCACGGGCGCGGCGGCCGCGGAACCCTCCTCGGGCCCGGCGGCCGCCGCCGGGCCCGCCCCGGCGGCGGACCCCGCCGCCCACCGGACCCCCCGCGAACCGGCCGTGACCCCGCCCGGCGTCGTGGACCTGGCCGTCGAGTTCACCGTCGACAACGTCAACCGCACCCGCGGCCAGTGCTCCGCCGACGGCGAGGAGTACACGGTCCGGGGACACCTGACCGCCCCCGAGGAGGTCCTGGCCGCCGACGCGCCCGCCGTCGCCCTGCTCGTCCACGGCACCAACACCGGCGAGTGGATCTGGCGCCTGGACGTCGAGGGCCGCAACTACGTCAACGAGCTCGCCGAGCGCGGGCACGCCTCGGTCACCATCGACCGCCTCGGCTACGGCTCCAGCGACATCCCCGAGGGGTTCGCCAGCTGCAGCGGGGCGCACGCCGACATCGCCCACCAAGTGGTCGAACAGCTGCGCGCGGGCGACTACCGCGTCGAGGGCGACGACCCGGTGTCCTTCGACACCGTCGTCATGGGCGGCCACTCCAGCGGCGCCCTGGTCGCCGAGAGCGTGGCGGTCTCCTTCGGCGGCGTCGACGGCCTGCTGCTCACCGGCTGGGCGGCCGTCGGCATCACCGACGACACCAACCGCCGGTTCCTCACCGCCTACCGCACCTGCCTGGAGGGCGGCGAGGAGCACGGGTCCCCGGGCGATCCCCGCGGCTACGTGTACTTCGACCCCACCCTGGAGGACTTCACCGAGGGCGGGCTCGGCCCGCACGCCGACCCGGCCGTCGTCGCCGAGATCGAGGGGCTGTGGGGCCGCAACCCCTGCGGGGTCATGGTCTCCGAGCCCATGGCGATCCTCTACGACCTCGACCTGATCGGCGAGATCGACGTCCCCGTCCACCTGGTCTTCGGCGCCCACGACGTGCTGCGCCAGGGGGTCGAGGGGTACCCGGGCCTGTTCACCTCCAGCCCCGAGGTCACCGAGACGACCCTCACCGACGCCGGACACTTCGTCACCATCGACGCCGGCGCGGAACTCCTGTACGACACGGCGGCCGAGTGGATGGACCGGCACGCCCCCACGACCTGACCCTGGAAGGCGAGAGCACCATGGCAACCTCATCGACCACCGCCTCACCCCCGGGCGCCGGCGGCACCGGCGGCCCGCCGCAGCGCCCGCCCCTGCTGGCCCGCCTGGGGGAGGGCCTGGCCCGCCGTCCGGGCCGGGTCATCATCCTGGCGATCGTCCTGACGCTGCTCGGGGTGTTCCTGGCCGCCGGCACGATGGACCGGCTGCTGCTGAGCCGCTTCGAGAGCCCCGGCTCGGAGTCGGCGCTGGTGGAACAGCGCCTGGAGGAGGGCTTCGGCACCGGCAAGCACCACTTCCTGCTCCTGGTCACCGCCCAGAACGGCGACGTGGACGACCCGGCCGTGGTCGAGGCCGCCACCGCCCTGGAGGAGGAGCTGGCCTCCCGGGAGGGCGTCGCCGAGACCGCCTCCTACTGGGGCCGCGGCGACTCCCCGGCGATGCGCTCCGAGGACGGCTCCCAGGCGCTCATCACCGTGCGCATGGAGGGGACCGTCACCGAGGCCCGCACCGCGCTGGGCGAGATCTCCCCGGACTTCACCCGCGAGGACGACGTCCTGCGGGTGGAGGTCGGCGGCGGCGACGAGATCTTCCGCCAGGCCGCCGAGCAGGCCCAGGCGGACTTCCTGCTCGCCGAGGCGATCATCTTCCCGCTGGTGTTCGTGCTGCTGTTCGTCATCTACCGCCGGCTCTCGGTGGCCGCGCTGACCCTGGGCATGGGCCTGTTCTCGGTGATCACCACGCTGGCCCTGCTGCGCGGGGTCACCTACATCACCGATGTGTCCACCTTCGCCGCCAACCTCACCCTGGTCATGGGCGTGGGCCTGGGCGTCGACTACAGCCTGTTCGTCATCAACCGGTTCCGGGAGGAGCTGGCCCGCGGCCGGGAGGTCCCCGAGGCCGTCGCGATCGCGGTCGCCAAGGCCGGGCGGACCGTCGCGTTCAGCGGCCTCACCGTCGCCGTCGCGCTGTCGTGCCTGATGCTCTTCCCGTTCCCGTTCCTGCAGTCCTTCGCCTACTCCGGCATGGGCACGGTGCTGACCTCGGTGTTCGCCTCCCTGGTCATCCTGCCCGCCGCGCTGGCCAAGGTCGGCCACCGGGTCCGGCCCAAGCGCGAGCCCGACCCCGACCGCGGCTGGTGGCACGACACCGCCCTGCGGATGATGCGCCGCCCCGTGCTGTGGGGCCTGCCCGCCCTGGTCGTCGTCCTGGTGCTGGCCGCCCCGGCCGTGGGACTGAACTTCGGCCTGCCCGACGCCCGGGTGCTGCCCCAGGGCAACTCCAGCCGCGACGTCCAGGACCAGATCGAGACCGGGTTCGCCCAGGAGGAGATGGACGCCGTCCAGGTGGTCGTCGACCTGCCGGGCGCCGAGGCCCAGGACGCGTCCGCGAGCGACTACGCCGCCGAGCTGTCCCGGGTGGAGGGCGTCTACCAGGTGGACGCGCTCACCGGGCGGTACGTGGACGGACAGCAGGTCGCGGGCCCCGAGCCGGGCGCGCAGGAGCGGTTCGGCTCGCCCGAGGCCACGTGGTTCTCCGTGGTGCCCGAGACCGAGGCGATCTCCGACGGCGAGGACCTGATCGAGCGCATCCGGGACGTGCCCGCGCCGGCCGCCGCCGAGATCGGCGGCTACCCGGCCGACCTCGCCGACTTCCGCGCGGCGCTGCTGGGGCAGGTGCCCCTGGTGTTCGGGCTCATCCTGGCCATCACCTTCGTCCTGCTGTTCCTCATGACCGGGAGCCTGCTGCTGCCCGCCAAGGCGATCGTGCTCAACGTGCTCAGCCTCGCGGTGATGTTCGGCGTGATGGTGTGGATCTTCCAGGAGGGCAACCTGTCCGGGCTGCTCGGGTTCACCGCCAACGGGACCCTGGAGACGACCTTCCCGATCCTGATGTTCTGCATCGCGTTCGGGCTCTCCATGGACTACGAGGTGTTCATGATGTCCCGGATCAAGGAGGAGTACGACCTGACCGGGGACAACACCCGGGCGGTCGCGGCCGGGCTGCAGCGGAGCGGTCCGCTGGTCACGGCGGCGGCGGTCATCCTGGCCGCGTCGTTCGCCACCTACGCGGTGTCCGACGTGCTCTACCTGATGATGCTCTCGATCGGGATGGCGGTGGTGATCATCGTGGACGCCACGCTCATCCGCGGGGTGCTGGTGCCGGTGTTCATGCGCCTGGCGGGCGACGCCAACTGGTGGGCGCCCGCACCGCTCAAGAGGCTGCACGCCCGGTTCGGCATCTCGGAGTAGGGGGAGTGCCGCCGGGGGCCGCCCCTCCCGGGCCCCCGGCGGACCCCCGGGTCACTCGTGCTTGGTGACCCGGGGGTGGGCGTCCAGCAGGCGCCCCGACAGCTCGTGCAGCACCGTCCGCTCCTCCTGGGAGAGCGGGGCGAAGAACTCCTCCTCGGCGGTGGACACCGCCTCACGGGCCTTCTGCAGCAGCAGGGCGGACTCGGGGGTGGGCGTCACGATGTAGCGCCTGCGGTCCTTCGGGTTGCGCTTGCGCTCGGCCAGCCCGCGGGACTCCAGGTCGTCGATGAGGCCGACCATCACGTTGGGGTCCACCCCCAGGGCCCGGCTCAGCTCCTTCTGGGAGGGGTCGGACATCGCCTCCGCCGCGGCCAGCACGTGGAACTGGCGGGCGGTGATCTCCTGCGGCCCGAAGATGTCGAGGGTGACGGCCTGGACCAGTTCGCCCAACTTGATCAGCCGGTAGCCGGTCGTGTGCCACAGGGGCGTCTCCCAACCCGACGCGTTCTCCATTCCGGACCGCCTTAGAAATTCATAAGCCGAAATTATTATCTCGTTACATGATAGTTGGGATGTGACATCATGGCGGACACGGAAACGCCACGACTTCCGAAGCGGGACCGCTCCCTGGTGACCGGGGCCACCGGCCTGCTGGGCGGCAACATCGTCCGACTCCTCCTCGGCCTGGACCAGGAGGTCGTCGCCCTGGTCCGGGACATGGAGCGGGCGCGCCGCCTGCTGCCCGACGACCCCCGCCTCCACCTGGTCCGCGGCGACGTCACCGAGCCGTCCACCTACCGGGGGCACCTGACCGGGGTCGACGAGGTCTTCCACACCGCCGCCTACTTCCGCGAGTACTTCCAGGACCCCACCCTCACGGCGCCCCTGGAGAGGATCAACGTGCAGGGCACCGAACAGGTCCTGAGCGCGGCCGCCACCTCCGGCGTCCCCGTGTTCCTGCACACCGGCTCCATCAACACCATGGCCCTGCGCGGCCCCGAGCGCCCCGCCGACGAGTCCACCCCGCCCCCGGAGAAGTACGCGCGGCCCGCGGTGTCGGACACCTACCCCACCAGCAAGGTGCGCGCCGACCGGGCGGTCGCCGCCATGGTCCGCTCCGGCCGGACCGGGGACACCCGGGTGGCCACCGTCCTGCCCGGCTGGATGTGGGGCCCGGGCGACGCCGGACCGACCTCCGCCGGCCGCCTCTTCCTCGACGTCGCCAAGGGCAGGGTCCGTGCCATCCCGCGCCTGCACAACTACGTGGTGGACGCCCGCGACGTCGCCTACGCCTGCGTCGCCGCCGCCCGGGTGGGCACCGCCGACCGCTACGTGGTGGCCGGGGAGAAGCGGTCGCTGCCCGCCCTGACCGACACCGTCGCCGCGGAGACCGGGGCCCGGGCGCCCCGGTCGGTCCCCGCCGGCCTGGCCACCGCGGCCGCCGCCCTCATGGAGCTCAGCGCCCGCCTCCGCGGCGGGGAGCCCACGGCCACCCGCGAGGGCGTCCGGGTGCTGCGGGAGGGGGACGCGCGCAACATCAGCTCCGACCTGGCCCGCCGCGAACTGGGCGTGGGGTTCCGCCCCGTCGCCGAGACGGTCACCGCCATGGGCGCCTGGTACCGGACCCACGGCATGCTGCCCGCCGGGCAGGCGCGCGCCGGATCCGTCCGCTGACCCCGGGCGCACGACGGGCCCGGCCCCTTCCCGGGGCCGGGCCCGTCCCGGTCTCCCGGGCGGTCACCGCGGAGGTCAGACGGCCTTCGGGTCGCCCTCGTGGAACCGCTTGCCGTTGACGGCCTCGGACACCCCGACCTTGTCCAGGTAGGGGGTGATGCCGCCGGTGTGGAACGGCCAGCCCGCACCCGTGATCAGGCACAGGTCGATGTCGGCGGCCTCGGCCACGACGCCCTCGTCCAGCATGATCCCGATCTCCCGGGCCAGCGCGCGCAGCGCGCGGTCCAGGATCTCCGGCTCGGTGGACGGCGCGTCCCCGCCCGCGAACAGCTTCTTCACCTCGGGGTCGATGGTGAAGTCGGGGGCGAAGATCGCGGTCTTGCCCTCCTTGACGATCTCGCCCAGCTGCGGCGACACCGCGAAGCGGTCCGGGAAGGCCTCGTGCAGGGTCTCCGACACGTGCAGCGCGACGGCCGGGCCGACCAGCTGCAGCAGCATCAGCGGCGACATCGGCAGGCCCAGCGGGGCCACCGCGCGGTCGGCCACCTCGGGCTCGGTGCCCTCGGACACCGCGCTCAGGACCTCGCCCATGAACAGGGTGAGCAGGCGGTTGACCACGAACGCCGGGGCGTCCTTGCACAGGACGGCGGTCTTCTTCAGCTTCTTGGCGACGGCGAACGCCGTGGCCAGGGCGGCGTCGTCGGTCTTCTCGCCGCGGATGATCTCCAGCAGCGGCAGCACGGCGACGGGGTTGAAGAAGTGGAAGCCGACGACCCGCTCGGGGTGCTCCAGCTTCGAGGCCATCTCGGTGATGGACAGCGAGGAGGTGTTGGTGGCCAGGATCGCCTCGGGGGAGACCACGGCCTCCACCTCGGCGAACACCTGCTGCTTGACCTCCATCTTCTCGAACACGGCCTCGATGACGAAGTCGGCGTCCGCGAAGGCGTCCTTGGTCAGCGAACCCGTGACCAGGGCCTTGAGGTGGTTGGCCTTGTCCTGGTTGACGCGCCCCTTCTTGAGGAGCTTGTCGACCTCGCTGTGGACGTAGGCGACGCCCTTGTCCAGGCGCTCCTGGTCCAGGTCGGTCATGACGACCGGCACGTCCAGGCGGCGGGCGAACAGCAGCGCCAGCTGGCCGGCCATCAGGCCCGCGCCCACGACGCCGACCTTGGTGACCTTGCGGGCCAGCGACTTGTCCGGGGCGCCGGCGGGCCGCTTGGCGCGCTTCTGCACCAGGTCGAAGGCGTACAGGCCGGCCTTGAGCTCGGGGCTCATGATGAGGTCGGCCAGCGCCTCGTCCTCGGCGGCGAAGCCCTCGTCCCGGGTGCGGGTCCTGGCCTCGGCCACCAGCTCGACGGCGCGGGCCGGGGCCGGGGCGGCGCCGTGCAGCTTGCCCTCGACCACGAACCGGGCCATGTTGACGGCGTTGTCCCAGGCCTCGCCCTTGTCGACCGCGGGGCGCTCGACGGTGACCTCGCCCTTGACGACCCTGGCCGCCCAGCGCAGGGACTCCTCGACGAAGTCGGCGGGCTCGAACATCGCGTCGGCGATGCCCAGCTCGAACGCCTGCGCGCCCTTGAGCACCTTGTTCTGGGCCAGCGGGTTCTCGATGATGACCTTGAGGGCCTTCTCGGCGCCGATCAGGTTCGGCAGCAGGTAGGTGCCGCCCCAGCCGGGCACCAGGCCCAGGAAGGTCTCGGGCAGGGACAGCGCCGGGACGCCGGAGGAGATGGTGCGGTAGGTGCAGTGCAGGCCCACCTCGACCCCGCCGCCCATGGCCGCGCCGTTGATGAGCGCGAAGGTCGGCACGTCCAGCTCGCCGAGCTTGCGGAACACGTCGTGGCCGAGCCGGCCGATGGCCAGCGCCTGCTCGCGGTTCTGGATCGCGGGCACGCCGCTGAGGTCGGCGCCGACGGCGAAGATGAACGGCTTGCCGGTGATCGCCACCGCCACGATGTCCTTGCGGGCGCGGGCGGCCTCGATGGCGGCGTCCAGGGCGAGCAGGCCGCCGGGGCCGAAGGTGTTGGGCCGGGTGTGGTCGTGGCCGTTGTCCAGGGTGATCAGGACGGCGGTGCCGGCACCGTAGGGGAGCTCGATGTCACGGGAGATCGCCTTGGTGACGACCTCGTCCTTGAACAGCTCGCGCGCAGCGTCCAGTGCGGTGCTCACTTGCCCCCCTCGTAGTTGGTGTTCTCCCAGAGCACGGTGCCGCCCATGCCCATACCGACGCACATGGTGGTGATGCCGTAGCGGACGTCGGGACGCTCGGCGAACTGGCGGGCGAGCTGCATCATCAGCCGCACGCCGGAGGAGGCCAGCGGGTGGCCCAGCGCGATGGCGCCGCCCCACGGGTTGACGCGGGCGTCGTCGTCGGCGATGCCGAAGTGCTCCAGGAAGGCGAGCACCTGGACGGCGAAGGCCTCGTTGATTTCGATGAGGCCGATCTCGTCCATCGTGATGCCCTGGCGGGCCAGCAGCTTCTCGGTGGCCGGGACCGGGCCGACGCCCATGACCTCGGGCTCGACACCGGCGAAGGAGAAGTCGACGAGGCGCATCCTGGCGTCCAGGCCCAGCTCCTGCGCGACCTCCTCGGCGGCCAGGATGGCGCCGGTGGCTCCGTCGTTGAGGCCGGCGGCGTTGCCGGGCGTCACGTTGCCGTGCGCGCGGAAGGGGGTCTTGAGCCCGGCCAGGGACTCCATGGTGGTGCCCGGCCGCGGCGGCTCGTCCTTGGTGGCCAGGCCGTAGCCCTGCTCCAGGGAGCGGACGACGACCTCGACCAGGTCGGGCTGGATCCTGCCGTCGGCGTAGGCCTTGGCGACCTTCTCCTGGCTGCGCACCGCGTAGGCGTCGGCGCGCTCCTTGGTGATGGAGGGGTACCGGTCGTGCAGGTTCTCGGCGGTGTTGCCCATGACCAGCGCGGACGGGTCGACCAGCTTCTCGGAGAGGAAGCGCGGGTTGGGGTCGACGCCCTCGCCCATCGGGTGGCGGCCCATGTGCTCGACGCCGCCGGCGATCACCACGTCGTAGGCGCCGAAGGCGATGCCCGCGCCGGAGGTGGTCACGGCGGTGAGGGCGCCGGCGCACATGCGGTCGATGGCGTAGCCGGGGACGCTGCGCGGGAGTCCGGCCAGGATCGCGGCGGTGCGCCCGATGGTCAGGCCCTGGTCGCCGATCTGGGTGGTGGCGGCGATGGCCACCTCGTCGATGCGCTCCGGGGGCAGGCCCGGGTTGCGGCGCATCAGTTCGCGAATGACGCGGACGACCATGTCGTCGGCGCGCGTCTCGGCGTAGAGGCCCTTGCCTGACTTGCCGAACGGGGTGCGGACCCCGTCGACGAATACGACATCGCGGGCGGTTCGCGGCACGATGGCCCCTCCTTCTCCAAGGTGTGGGTGGACTTTCGAGCCCATGCTACTCGCCGGTAACAAATTGCGCGAGTGCCGGATTCCCCGACGTCCGGACGGCGGTCCGGTACTGACGATCGATGGGGTCGGGTTCGAACTTTCGGCCGATGCGCGGGGCGGGGCGGGCCGGTTGACTGGAACGGCCCGCGACGTCCCGCCGCGCCTACTTTCGCACGGTTCGGGGGCCGCGACGGGAAACCGACACGGACGGGGAGACGACCCTTGGCGGACGACCGCGAACACCGGGAGATGCTGCGCGCCGCACCGCGCGCCCCCCTGCACCGACTGCTCTCCCACGCCCGTCCCCACCTGCGGGTCCTGCTGGTGGGCGGCTCGCTGACCCTGGCGGGCGGCGCGGTCGGCCTGGCCCAGCCGCTGGCGGCCCGCTACGTCATCGACGCGCTGGGCGCGGGCGGGCCGCTGCTGGCGCCGGTGCTGCTGCTGGCCGCCGCGGTGGTGGTCGGGGCCCTGATCGGAGCCCTGGGCTCCTTCCTGCTGGAGCGCACCGGCCAGGGCGTCGTACTGGACGTGCGCCGCGGCCTGGCGGGATCCCTGGTCCGGCTGCGGGTCGCCGAGGTCGACCGGCTCACCCCGGGCGACCTGGTGGCCCGGCTGACCGCCGACACCACCCTGCTGCGCACCGTCACCACCAGCGGCCTCACCGACCTGGTCACCGGCGCGGTGCTGCTGGTGGGCGGCATCGCCGTCATGGCGGTCCTGGACCCCGTCCTGCTCCTGGTCACCCTGGGCATGATCCTCGTGGTCGGCGTGCTCATGGCCCTGGTCCTGCCGCGCATCGGCCGGGCCACCCAGGAGGCCCAGGCCGCGCTGGGCGCGATGGGCGGCCGGCTGGAGCGGGTGTTCGGGGCCTTCCGCACGGTCAAGGCGTCCTCCGCCGAGGACACCGAACTCGCCCGCCTGGACGAGGCCGCGGTGGACTCCTGGCGCAAGGGGGTCGCGGTCGCGGGCTGGAGCGCGCTGTCGGGCACCTTCACCGGACTGGCCGTCAACGTCGCCTTCCTGGTGGTGCTGGCGCTGGGCGGCGGCCGGGTGGCGGCGGGCACCCTGGAGGTCTCCACCCTCATCGCGTTCCTGCTGCTGCTCTTCTACCTGATGCAGCCGATCGGGATGCTGGTCACCTCGCTCACCGACCTCCAGGCCGGACTGGCCGCGGTCCGGCGCATCGACGAGGTCGCCGGGCTCGACCGGGAGGACACCGGCGGCGGCACGGCGGGGGCGCCCGAGGCCCCCCGCGAGCCCGCCTCGGTGGTGTTCGAGGACGTCGTCTTCCGCTACCGGCCCGAGCTGCCACCGGTGCACCACGGCGTGTCCTTCGCCGCCTCCGGGGCCGGGCTCACCGCCCTGGTCGGCCCCTCCGGCGCGGGCAAGACCACCGTCTTCTCCCTCATCGAGCGGTTCTACGACGCCACCTCGGGACGCGTCCTGCTCGACGGGACCGACGTCCGCGACCTCCCGCTGCGCGACCTGCGCGCCCGGATCGGGTACGTGGAGCAGGACGCGCCGGTGCTGGAGGGCACCCTGCGGGAGAACCTGGCCCTGGCCGCCCCGGACGCCACCGACGCGGACCTGGCCGAGGCCGTGGCCCGGGCCCGCCTCACCGACCTGGTCTCCCGGCTGCCCGGCGGCCTGGACGGCGTCATCGGGCACCGCGGGGTGACCCTCTCCGGCGGCGAGCGCCAGCGGGTGGCCATCGCCCGCGCGCTGCTGCGCCGGCCCCGCCTGCTGCTCATGGACGAGGCCACCTCGCAGCTGGACGCCGCCAACGAGGGGGCGCTCAAGGAGGTGATGATGGACGCCGCCCGCACCACCAACGTCATCGTGGTCGCCCACCGGCTCTCCACCGTCACCGGGGCCGACCGCATCGTCGTCATGGACGCCGGCCGGGTCCGGGCGGTGGATACCCACGCCGAGCTCCTGGAGGGCGACGACCTGTACCGCGACCTGGCCGCCGGGCAGCTGCTGGCCCCCGCCCAGGGGAACTGACACGAAGGCCCCGTGCCCGGCGGGAGACCGGGCACGGGGCCGTGGATGGCGTGGGAGCCGCGGCGGGCCGGGCTCAGAACAGGGCGTCGGCCTCGCGGTGGCGGCCCGCGGCGCTGTAGGCGCCCGCCAGGTCGCGGCGCAGCCGCAGCGTCAGCCGACGCACCTCCGGGTCGCCGGAGGAGTTGAGCGCCACCCGGTAGGCGTCGCGCAGCGTCTCCACCGCCTCGTCGGTGCGCCCCGCCTGGGTGTAGGCGCGGCCCAGCCGGTGGTGCACGGTCAGGGTGTCCAGGTGGCCCTTGCCCATCCGGCGCCGCCGCCCGGCCAGGACCATCCGCAGCTGGCGGACGGCCTCGTCGTGGCGGCCCGCCATGTTCTGCGCGGCGCTCAGCCCCAGCCGCAGGTCCTCGCTGCGCTCGGCGTCCTGCACGTCCGCCAGCGCCCGCTCGTAGTGCGCCATCGCGGCGTCCAGCCGCCCGCTGCGCCGGTAGCACACGGCCAGCCGGCTGCGCGCCTCCACGGTGTCCTCGTCGCTGGGCCCGAACGCGCTCTCCCGGTCCCGCAGCAGCACCTCCCACTGGGCGGCCGCGTCGGCGGGGCGGCCGGCGTCCTCGAACGCCCAGGCCAGGTTCTCCCGGATGATCTCGGTGCGCGGGTGCTCGGTGCCGAAGACCGCGACGGCCTCGTCCAGGGCCAGCTCGAACTGCTGCACGGCGGCCTGACGGCGGCCCATCTGCGCGTACTTGGTCGCCAGGTTGTTGCGGGCGGTGATGGTGTCGGGGTGCTCGGTGCCCAGGCGCTCCACCAGGGACCGCAGGGTGCGCTCCAGCGAGGCGGCGCGCATCCCGGCGGTGGGGGCGGGCTGTGCGGAGGACCCGGCCCCGCCCGGGCCGGCGGCCGGGGACCCGGCGCCGGGGACTTCGCGGGAGGGGTCGGTGATCACAGCGGTCGGGGCGGTGATCCGTGAGGGAAGGGCGTCGGAGGCCTCCACACCCCGGACGTCCGCCCGCACCGGGGTGGCGTCGGAGGGGACACCCCCGTCGACGGAGCGCACCCGGTCGGTACGCGTACGTCCGGTTCCACCGAACAGCGAACGCCAGAACGACAGCGGACTCACCTCTTTTCCCTGACCGCATCCTCGTGCACGCGCGCACCGGGCCGGACCGCCGGTGCTCCTCGCGCGGTGTGCCCCCACACCGTCGCAACGTTCCCTCTCCACCGTCAAGAGGTCACAGCGCCCTGAAATTCCAAGGCACAGTTCCATAACTTAAACGGACACGAGGCCATGGAACAGGCGGTCCGGGCCCCCTATGTGCGGTGACTTCGGCCACACCGGGGTTGAGGACGCGGAAGAAGGGTAAAGGTTCACCCTTCTTCGGCTGTTCTCAGAGCAGTCGCGAGGGGTTCCGAGGTAAGTCCGATCTGCCACTCCCGGGCCCCGCGCTCGCGCAGGAACGCCCCCACCGAGTCGGGGTCCACGGCCGCCGGCGGCGCCCACGCCAGCCGCCGCACGGTGTCCGGCAGCAGCAGGTTCTCGGTCGGCATCACGACGTCCTCGGCGATGCCCGTGACCGTCGCCCGCGCCGCCTCCAGCCGCCGTGCGGCCTCGGGGGCGCGGTCGGCCCACCGGTTGACCGGGGGCGGCCCGTCACCGGGCGCGTTGGGCCGGGGCAGGTCGGCCTGGGCCATCTCCCGGGCCCGGTCGATCGCCTTCATCCACGTCCCCGGGTACCGGCGCGCCAGTTTGATCCCGAACTGGCGGATGCGGTTCAGCTCCGTGGAGTTCTTGGGCATCGTGGACGCGGCCTCCACGATCGCCGCGTCCGGCAGCACCCGGCCGGGGGAGATGTCGCGCTCCTGCGCGATCCGGTCGCGCTCGTACCACAGCTCCCGCACCGCGGCCAGGGACCGCTGGTTGCGCACCCGGTGGATGCCCGAGGTCCGGCGCCAGGGGTCGGCGCGCGGCTCCTTGGGCGGCGCGGCCAGCACGGACGCGAACTCCTCGCGCGCCCACTCCAGCTTCCCGGCCTCCTCCAGCTCCGTCTCCAGCGCGTCGCGCAGCTCGATGAGGATCTCCACGTCCAGCGCCGCGTACCGCAGCCAGTCCTCCGGCAGCGGGCGCTGCGACCAGTCCACGGCGGAGTGCTCCTTGGCCAGGCGCACGTGCAGCATCCGCTCCACCATGAAGCCCAGGCCCACCCGCTGGTACCCGAGCAGGCGGCCGGCCAGCTCGGTGTCGAACAGCCGCCGCGGGCGCAGGTTGACCTCGCTCAGGCACGGCAGGTCCTGGTGTGCGGCGTGCAGCACCACCTCGGCGTCGCCGACGACCTCGTCCAGACCGCTCAGGTCGGGGCAGGCGATCGGGTCGATCAGAGCCGACCCCGAACCCTCCCGGCGCAGCTGGACCAGGTAGGCGCGCTGTCCGTAGCGGTAGCCCGACGCCCGCTCGGCGTCGACCGCGACCGGGCCGCTGCCGGCGGCGACGGCTGCGACGACTCCGGCCAGGGCGTCGGCGTCGGAGGTGACCTCCGGCAGACCTTCGCGTGGTTCCCGTAGCAGAGGCGCCATCTCGGCGTCGTCGTCACCTGGTTCACGGGGTTCTGTCTTCGAGTTCAACGCGTTCGCCACACCACTACGGTATGCGCTGCCGACACCGCGCGCGGATCCGGACCTGGCCTCCCGGAGCCCGCGAACCCCCGCGGGGGGAGGGCTCAGGGCCGCGCACGCTGCCGGGCGATGTCCGCGACGTCGGCCG
Source organism: Nocardiopsis sp. MT53 (assembly GCF_019598965.1). Taxonomy (NCBI): domain Bacteria; kingdom Bacillati; phylum Actinomycetota; class Actinomycetes; order Streptosporangiales; family Nocardiopsidaceae; genus Nocardiopsis; species Nocardiopsis sp. MT53. Next base: position 4,662,492 of record NZ_CP080599.1, read on the forward strand.
GCGGCAGCCCGGCGGCCGACGCCAGCAGGGTCTGCCAGGCCGCCGTGTGCGCGGTCAGGTCGTCGGCCTCGGGGGTCCAGGAGGCGCGCATCTCCACCTCCGTGGTGGCCCCCTCGCCCGCCTTGGTCCCGAAGCCCTCGGTGGTGGCACGGGTGACCGTGCCGCTCAGCGTGTGGTGGGCGGCCCCGCACGAGGCCAGGGCGTCGGTCAGCCAGCTCCAGGCGACCGGGCCCAGCAGCGGATCGGTGGCGATGTCCGACTCCAGCTCGGAGTTGACCTGGCAGACGACCCGGAACGGGCCGGGCCACTCCCGGGTCCCCTCGGGGTCGTACAGGACGATCAGGCGCCCCCAGGCGATCTCCTCGCCGTGCACGGTGACCTGCGCCGACACGGCGGCGGCATGGGGGGCCAGCCGCCCCGGGGCGGGGATCTCCCGGACGGTGATCTCTGACCGGAGGGAGGGGCCGTTCAGGGCCTCGACCGCTCGCCGGAACGTGTCGCCGGCGTCCGCGGCGCTACCGACATCGGGCATGGTGGAAAAGTCAGCCTTCATTGAGTGTGATCGCGTGCTGGCGGGGTGTCGCCCGACAGGGGGCGGTTCCCCCCGGCGCAGGAGGGTGGGCACGCCAACGACCGTGGCACGACTCGCCGCCCCCGGGACGCAGATACCCCGGCGTGTCGGGGTTTTGTGATGATCTTGGGACCGGGCACCGCCCCTCGGGGCGCTGCGCACGGTCACCGTTCGGGGCGATCCGCGTGAGAGCACCGGCCGGGGCATGGCACGATCGAAGGGTGACGCTGCAAGATTCTCCTTTCCTTCGCGCCTGCCGGCGCCTGCCCGTGGACCACACCCCGGTGTGGTTCATGCGCCAGGCCGGGCGCTCCCTGCCCGAGTACCGACGGGTCCGCGCCGACGTGCCGATGCTGGAGGCGTGCGCCCGCCCCGACATGATCACCGAGATCACGATGCAGCCGGTCCGCCGGTACGACGTCGACGCCGCCATCTTCTTCAGCGACATCGTCGTCCCGCTCAAGGCGATCGGCATCGACCTCGACATCAAGGCCGGTGTGGGCCCGGTGGTGGCCGACCCGATCCGCGACGCGGACGGGGTCAAGCGGCTGCGCGACATCGAGCCCGGCGACCTGCCCTACGTGACCGAGGCCGTGGGCATGCTCACCGGCGAGCTCGGCGACAAGCCGCTCATCGGCTTCGCCGGCGCCCCGTTCACGCTGGCCTCCTACCTCATCGAGGGCGGGCCCTCCAAGAACCACGAGCACACCAAGGCGCTCATGTACGGCGAGCCGGAGCTGTGGGACGAGCTCATGCGCCGCCTGTCGGCCATCACGCTCGGCTTCCTGCGCACCCAGATCGACGCGGGCGCCAGCGCGGTCCAGCTGTTCGACTCCTGGGTGGGCGCGCTCAGCGCCGAGGACTACCGCGCCTCGGTGCTGCCCTACACGTCCTGGATCTTCGGCCAGCTCAGCGAGTACGAGGTGCCGCGCATCCACTTCGGCGTGGGCACCGGCGAGCTGCTGGGCCTGCTCAGCGAGGCCGGCGCCGACGTCGTGGGCGTCGACTGGCGGGTGCCGTTGGACAAGGCCGTGCAGCGCGTCCAGCCGGGCACGGCGCTCCAGGGCAACCTGGACCCGGCGACCCTGTTCGCCCCGTGGGAGGTCGTCGCCGAGCGCACCCGCGACATTCTGTCCCGCGGACGCACCGCCGACGGCCACATCTTCAACCTCGGCCACGGGGTCCTGCCGGAGACCGACCCGGACATGCTCCAGCGTCTCACGGAGTTCGTCCACGAGGAGACCTCCGCCTGATCCGCGGACGCGGCGCGGCCCGGACCGCCGCCGGCCCGCGCTCCCGTGCCCGTCGACGGCGCCCGGCCCACCCGGCCGGGCGCCGTCCCCCTTCCGCGGCACCGCGGACACGGCCGGGCCCCGGGACCGCCACCGGTCCCGGGGCCCGCTCATCGGCGGGGTCACCGGCCCGCGGGGTCCTCCCCGGTCCCCTCGGCCTCGCCGGGCGCGGGGATGTCCCCGCCTCTGGGCCCTCCGCCCTCGGCGGGTCCGTTCGCCCTCTGCGGCTCCGTTCGTCCCCTGCGGGTTCCCCCGCCCCTGCGGCGACGTCGACCGTGCGTGCCGAGCCGGGCATGGGCGAGCCCCGGAACCGCCACCGGTCCCGGGACTCGCCCATCGGCGGAGGTCACCGGTCCTTGGGGTCCTCTTCCGACCCATCGGTCTCGTCGGATCCGGCTGCCCCAGTGGCCTCGTCGGCGCTCTCGGTGCTACCGGCGGCCTCGCCGATCCCAGTGGCCTCGGTGCTACCAGCGGGCTCGGCGGTCCCGGCGCCACCGGTGGGCTCGCCGGTGCCCGAGGCCTCGTCGGTCTCACCGGGCCCGGTGCCCTCGGCGGCCTCGCCGGTTCCAGCGGCCTCGGCGGGCGCGGGGGTCCCAGCGGCGGCGGCTCCGCGCACGGGCGGCGTGGGAGCGCCCGGAGCACCGGCGCGGACGGGGACGCGCGGGGCCTGCGCGGCGGAGCGGCGGCGGCGACGGCGCAGCCACCAGACCAGGGCGGTGACCGGCACGGCCAGCACCACGGCGAAGGGCAGCAGCCATCCCAGGGCGACGGCCAGGCCCTCGAACACCGAGACCAGTGCCCGCCAGCCGCGCTCCAGACCGCCCAGGAAGCCGATGCCGTCCTCCGCCGGCTCCTCGATGTAGGTCTGCGGCGGCACCAGCGTGAGATTGACGGTCGAGAGCGACGTCTGGTCCTCCAGGGTCTTCAGGCGCGCCTGGAAGGCCTCCAGCTCGGCCTGGCGGTCCTGGATCTCCCGCTCGACCCGCAGCAGCTCGTCGACGTCGTCGGCCTCCTGCAGGTACCCGCGCAGGGTCTCCAGGGCGGTCTCGGCCGACTCGATGCGGCTCTCGACGTCGGCCACCTCGCCGGTGACGTCCTCCACCGACCGGTTGAGGTCGGAGCGGTCGCCCAGTTCGGCCAGGTCCTCCAGCGCGCCCTCGTAGCCCTCGTTGGGGATCCGCAGGGTCAGGTACGCCTCGGGCGTTCCGCCGGTGGGGGTGGACAGCGACTCGGAGGCGACGTGGCCGCCCGACGCGGCGGCCAGCTCCTTGGCCTCCTGGGCCGCCTCGGCCACGTCGTCCACACGGACCGTGAGGTCGGCGATGTGGATGAGGCTGCGGTCGGACACCTCCGCCTCGGCGTCGACGACCGACGACCCGCCGCCCTCCTCGGCGGCGGCCTCTTCCTGCGACCGGTCCGCCTCGGCGGCGAAGTCCTGCCGGGCGGCGGCCTCGGGCGCCGCCTCGGTGCCCGCGGACCCCCCGCCCGCGTCGTAGGAGGCGGTCATGGGTGACGCGCAGGAGGTCACCAGGAGGGCAGCCAAGCCCGTGGACAGCAAGACCCCGGCGGCACGCCGCGCCGGGGAAGAACCCGAAGTAGCCATGCACCTTGGACGTGGCACCCGTCACCGGCGTTTCGGCCTGCTGGTAACGACCGGACAACGGTCCGAATCGGGCGGAAGGACTCTGCCGACACGGGACGTTCCCCGCGGCTCCCGCGCCCCGCGTCCGCGATCCTTGAGGGGGAGGGCCGCGGTGCGCCGGACGTCACGGGGACGGCGGGACGCTGTGACCCACGGCATCTGGGAAGCTGGGAGTATGCCTGAAGCACCGCACGTCGTCGTGGTCGGGGGCGGGATCTCCGGACTCACCGCCGCGCACCGCCTGGCCGGGCTCGGCGCCTCCGTCACCGTGGTCGAGGCCGCCGACGCGCCCGGCGGCAAGCTGCGCGCCTCGCCGGTGGCGGGCGTGTCCGTCGACGCGGGGGCCGAATCCGTCCTGGCCCGCCGCCCCGAGGCGCTCGCCCTCATCGAGGAGCTGGGCCTGGGCGACCGCCTGGTCCACCCCGGGCCGGGGGCGGCCGCCGTCTACAGCCGCGGCCGCGTCCGCCCGCTGCCCAAGGGCCAGCTCATGGGCGTGCCCGGGGACCTGCGGGCGCTGGCCCGCAGCGGCGTGCTCTCCCCGTGGGGGACCGCCCGCGCCGCCCTGGACCTGGTGCGCCCGCGCACACCGGTGCGCGGCGACCTCCCGGTCGCCTCCTACGTGGGCGTGCGCCTGGGGCACGAGGTCGTCGAGCGCCTGGTGGAGCCGCTGCTGGGCGGCGTCTACGCGGGCCGCGCCGACGAGCTCTCGCTGGAGGCCGCCCTGCCGCAGATCGCGCCGATGGCCCGCGAGGGCGGCTCGCTGATCCGCGGCGTCCGGGCCGCCACCGGGGCCCGCGGCCCCTCCGGCGGCCCGGTGTTCGCCTCCCTGCGCGGCGGTATCGCCGGGCTCGCCGGCGCGCTGGCCGAACGCCACGGCGGGGACGTGCGCACCGGCACCCGCGTCCGCTCCCTGGAGCGCCTCCCCGACGGCTGGCGCGTCCACCTCGACACCGGCGACCGGATCGGGGCCGCGGGCGTCCTGCTCGCCTGCCCCGCCCCGGAGGCGGCCCGGCTGCTCGCCGACCACGTTCCCGAGGCCGCCCGCGAGCTGCGCGCCGTCGAGTACGCGAGCATGGCCCTGGTCACCCTCGCCCTGCCCGCCTCGGCGTTCCCCGCCCCGCTCACCGGTACCGGTTTCCTCGTCCCGGCGGGGGAGGGAGGGCTCACCGTCAAGGCGGCCACCTTCTCCTCCAACAAGTGGCCCTGGATCGCGGAGGAGCTGGCCGCGGCGGGCGAGGACCTGGTCGTGGTGCGCTGCTCCATCGGCCGGTTCGGCGAGTCCGGGGTGCTCGACCGCTCCGACGAGGAGCTCACCGCGGCCGCCCTGGCCGACCTCTCCCGCGTCACCGGCCTGGCGGGGCGCCCGGTCCAGGCCCGGGTGACCCGCTGGGACGGCGGCCTGCCCCAGTACGCGGTCGGGCACACCGCCCGCGTCACCCGCATCCGCGACGCCCTGGCCCGCCACGGCGGGCCGGCCGTGTGCGGTGCGGCCTACGGCGGAGTGGGCATCCCCGCCTGCATCGCCGACGCGGACCGCCAGGCCCGGGACCTGGCCGCCGCCCTCCAGACCGACAGCCGTAACAGCCGCGGCGACGGAGCCGACGGCACCGAACAGCAAGGAGTCAACCCGTGACGGGCCAGCACAGCGGAGCCATCGCCGAGGACGGCGTGGACCTCAACTCCCTCATCCGCTACACCATGTGGTCGGTGTTCAAGGTCGGGAGCCTGGAGGGCGTCGACCGCGCCGCGGCGGCGGAAGAACTGCAGGGCCTGCTCGACAAGGCGGCCGAGCAGGGGGTCACCACCCGCGGCGGCTACGACGTGCAGGGTTTCCGCGCCGACGCCGACATCATGTTCTGGTGGGTGGCCGACACCCACGAACGGCTCCAGGACGTCTACAGCGCGTTCCGCCGCACCGCGGTCGGCCGCGCCGCCACCCCGGTGTGGTCGGTGGTGGGCCTGCACCGCCCGGCCGAGTTCAACCGCGGCCACGTGCCCGCGTTCCTGGCCGGCGAGGAACCCCGCGACAACATCTGCGTGTACCCCTTCGTCCGCTCCTACGAGTGGTACCTGCTCGCCGACGAGGAGCGCCGGGCGATGCTCGCCGAGCACGGCCGCATGGCCGCCCCCTACCCGGACGTGCGCGCCAACACCGTGTCCACGTTCGGGCTGAGCGACTACGAGTGGCTGCTGGCCTTCGAGGCCGACGAGCTGCACCGCATTGTCGACCTCATGCGCCACCTGCGCGGCGCCAAGGCCCGCCTGCACACCCGCGAGGAGATCCCCTTCTACACGGGCCGCCGCAAGAGCGTGGCCCAGCTGGTGGAGTCCCTGGCCTAGGGCGCGGCCGGCGGGTCGGTCCGGGGCGCGGCCGCGGGGCCGCGCCGCCTGCGCGCGGACGGCCGCTCCCGGCCGTCGGCGCGGGCGCCGGACACGCACCAGGGGCCCGGTACGACGAAGGGCGCCCCGGCGGATGACCGTCGGGGCGCCCTTCGTGTAGGCGCTCCTACTCCTCGACCGGCTCGGCCGGGGCGGGGACCGGCTCGGCGGCCGCGCGCCGGGTGGCCAGGACGTGGAAGGGGACGGTGACGATGAACAGCAGGACCAGGGCGCTCACCAGGTACACGAGCCACTGCCCGGCGGGCAGGCCCATGCCCCAGGACACCACCAGCGCCACGCCGGCGCCGAGCATGCCCAGCACCATGTACGCCTTGCGGCCGCGCGGCTTGGGGTACTCGATGCGGCTCACCATCAGCCAGGAGATGAACAGCACCGCGACCGCGGCGATCGTCGGGGGCGGGTCCAGCAGCACGACCGTCACCACCGCCATCGCCCCGAACGGGCAGGGCAGGCCGGTGAAGTAGCCGGTGCCCGGCGTCTGGAGGGAGAACCGGGCCAGCCGCACGATCACCGCCAGCAGCACCGCGCCGCCGGCCGCGAGCGACAGCGCCCCGCCGCCGCCCTGGGTGCCCCAGACGACGAACAGGAACGCCGGGGTGAACCCGAAGCTGATGACGTCGGCCAGGTTGTCCAGCTCGGCGCCCATGCCGCTGCCGCCCAGCTTGCGGGCCACCCGCCCGTCGAGCAGGTCCAGCGCGGCCGCCACCAGCATCAGCCCCACGACCGTGGCCATGGCGCTGCGCGGCAGCGGCCCGCCGGCCCCGGCTGCCAGGTGCGTCGACAGCGCGGCGACCAGCGCGCACACGGCCAGGAACCCGCACAGGGCGTTGCCCAGGGTCAGGTAGTCGGCCAGGGCCAGCCGGATGCGGGAGGTGTCGGGGGCGGAGGAGGCGAGGGAGCCGGGGAGCGGGCCGTCAGTCGGCGTCAAGGCGGGTTTCCCCGGCGCGGACGCGTTGGCCGACCTCCACCGCCGGGGTGATCCCGGCCGGAAGATGGACGTCGACGCGCGACCCGAACCGGATGAGCCCGATCCTCTCGCCTTGCTCGACCTTCTGCCCCGCAGCGAGATACGGGATGATACGCCGGACCATCGCGCCGGCGATTTGAACGACCGTGATCTCACCGATCTCGGTTTCAAGGGTCCAGATGACGCGTTCATTACGCTCGCTGTCCTTGTCGAAGGCGGGGCGGAAGCCCCCCGGGCGGTGTTCGACACGGGTCACCACGCCGGCGAGGGGGGCACGGTTCACGTGCACGTTCAGGGGGTTCATGAACACCGCGACCCGGGTCCGGCCGTCGGGACGGACGTCGATGCTCTGGACGACGCCGTCGGCCGCGGACAGCACACGTCCGGTCGCCGGGCCCCGCTCGGGGTCGCGGAAGAACCACGCCATCCCGGCGGCGAGGGCCACCACCGGCACGGCCAGGGCCGTGCGGGCCCGGGAGCCGCGGGCCGCCAGGGCGGCGACGCCGGCGGCGCCGAGCGCGGGGACCAGCCAGGGGGCCGATCCCTGGGCCATGCCCAGGCGCGGACGGGCCGCGGGCCGGTGAGAGACGGATGTGGAAGGTGAGTCGTCGGTCATCGAGCGCTTTCGTCGCGGGTGATTCTGCTCCGGGGGGCGGCGGGGGACCGTCCCGCCGGAACGCTGCATGCGATTATCCCTGATCCGCCGAGGGCGGTGATCGGGTGAACACCGGGCCGCCCTCGGACGACCCGCAGGCGTACGCCCGGAACCAGGATGCTACGCCAACCTACTCCGTAGGCTCCAGGGTCAGGGCCACGGAATTGATGCAGTACCGGTCATCGGTCGGGGTGGCGTATCCCTCACCGTGGAACACGTGCCCCAGGTGCGAGTCGCAGGTGGCGCACCGGACCTCGGTCCGGACCATGCCCAGCGAGCGGTCCTCGACCAGGGTGACGGCGTCGGAGTCGGCCGGGTCGAAGAAGCTCGGCCACCCGCAGTGCGAGTCGAACTTCTCGGTGGACCGGAACAGCTCGCTCCCGCAGCCGCGGCAGCGGTAGACGCCCTCGGTCCTCGTGTCCACGTACTCCCCGGTCCAGGGCCGTTCGGTGGCCCCCAGGCGCAGGACCGAGTACGCCTGCTCGTCCAGCCGCTCGCGCCACTCCCGGTCGGTCTTCGGGATGTCTCCGGTCCCGCCCTGCGGGGCCCTGTCCGCTGTATCAGCCATGTCTTCGACGTTATCCGGAATCGGACACCGGTGTCTCCCCGCGCCCTCGGGACGACGCTTTCGGTAAATCGTCCTTAGCCACGACATACCTCTAACTTCACCAACGGTCGCGTTCGGTGTCCGTCCGTGAGGGTAGGGCATGGAGCAGGGTTCAGTGGTCGAAGCGCAACAAGGCAGGTGACATGGCCGCTACAGCGCAAGAGTCACTCACAGTGAGCAAACGACCGCGGCGCGTCGGATGGATGCGGTACGGACTGTGGTGGTTCGAACAGGCCGCCGCGGGCGCGCGCGGCGGGATCCGCTCCCTGGCCAGGGGAGCGGGCAAGGAGATGCGGCGGGCCGCCGGGCTCACCGCGAAGGCCCTCCCGGCCGGCCTGGAGAAGGCGGAGGCGGAGCCCTGGGACGACCGGAGGCTGTTCGTCGGGCTGACGGCGTTCTCCGTCGTCGCCCTCGCCCTCGCCCTGCTGCTGGGGTTCGGGGTCGCCGAGTGGATGCGGACGGAGGCGGGCGCGCTGCCCATCGTCGGGGTGGGCGCGCTGGCGGTCGGGGTGGTCCTGGCCTGCCTGGCCTACGTGGTGTTCGCCTCCCGGCAGCGCCGTCCCCGGGCCGGGGAGAGGGAATGAACACCCCGGTGGGGCGCCTCCGGGAGCGCCCCACCGCCGGGGTGGGGGCCGGTCAGGCCTCGAAGTCGTACTGCAAGACGTAGGCCGAGCCGTCCATCGTGATGGCGTTGAACTCCACGGGGCGGTGCTCCGCGGTCAGCGCGGTGCGCGCCACCTCCAGCACCGGTGTCCCCGGCGCCAGGGTCAGGGCGCCGGTCTCCTCGGGGGTGGGCATGCGGACCCGGATCTCCTCGGTGAAGCGCGCCGGGGCCAGCCCCCGTTCGGCCAGCCGCGCGTAGATCCCGCCGGGCCCGGTGTCGTTTTCGCGGAACCGCGGCTCGTCCCCCACCGCCGCCAGCGGCAGGTGCGAGACCGCGGTCTGCACGGGGCGGCCGTCCACGAGGTAGCGCCGCGAGCGCACCAGGACCGGCTCGCCCTCGGCCAGCCCCAGGACCCGGGCCACGTGGTCGCGGGCGGCGGCCTCCTCCACCCGCAGGCGGTCCACCTCGTAGCCGCGGTCGTCGCTGTCGGTCTGCCAGATGGCCCGTCCGTTGCCCCACAGCTCCCGGGCCAGGCGCCGGGCCCCGTGTCTTCGCACCGGGCGGAACAGGCGGACGTAGACGCCCGAGCCGCGCACGGCCACGGCCAGGCCCTCGTTGATGAGCACGGAGAGCGCTTGGCGCGCGGTCGCCCGCGCCACGCCGTGGCGCTCCATGAGGACGTTCTCTCCGGGGAGGCGGTCGCCGTCGGCGAACCGCCCGGAGCGGATCTGCTCGCGTAGTTCCTCGGCTATCTCCCTGTAGACCGGTGGAGGGGGTCCGTTTTCGGACGTCGGCACCACGTTCTTCCTCTCGGCCGGGGGCCAGGCCCGGTCAGCCCCGCTGATGCGTTGTGACCACTGGGTGGCACATCTCGGGTATGTCCGGTTGCGGGAAGGTTCATGCGTGATTGAGTGGTGGCCGAAACCGACCGGTTATGGTCAGCGACCGCGGCCTGCGCCGTCAGCGCACGTAGCGTGCGAACAGGGCGTCGTCGGCGGTCAGCAGGTGCGCCATCCGCACGGGCGTGCTCTGCACGGAGAGGAACTCGGGGGCCCCGGGGGTGCCCGGCCCCCCGGCGACGATGCGCGGCGCGCCGGCGCCCAGCAGGTGCGGACTCACCGTCAGGCACAGCTCGTCCAGCAGCCCGGAGGCCGTGAACTCCGCCAGCAGGTGCGGGCCCCCCTCGGTCAGGACGCGGTACAGGCCCCGGCCCGCCAGCGCGTTGACGATGTGCACCGGTGTGACCGACTCCCCGTCGACGACCTCCAGGTCGGCGTGGCGGGCCACGTGCGCGCGGCGCTCGGCGGGGGCCGAGGCGACGGTGAAGACGATGGTGCGCGCGTGCGGGGGCGCGTCGGTGAGCAGGCGGTCGGGCAGGTCCAGGGTCCGCGAGACGACGGCGACGGCCGGGGTCGCCGGGCGTCCGGCGCGCAGCGGGGCCCAGGAGGCCCGGTCCTTGACGGGGCCGTAGTCCTCCACCCGGGCGGTCCGCGCGCCCACCAGCACCACGTCGCACAGCCCGCGCAGGACGCCCATCACCCGGCGGTCGGCGGAGGAGGACAGGTCGCGGCTGCGCCCTGAGGGGCCGATGGCCCCGCCGTCCACACTGGCCACCATGTTGGCCCGCACCCACGGGCGGTCCAGGCCGACCGGGTGGGCGTAGGCGGCGGCCAGGTCCACCTCCCCGCCGGGGGAGGGGAGGAGCTCGCGGAACACCGGGTGCGCATCGTTGCCGACCATGGTGCACCAGCGTAGGGCCTGTACGGGGCGGGGCCGCTCCGCGCGGGGCCCGTGTCGCCGGACGGGGCGCCATCGGGCCCGGGAACGGCGACGGCGGCCCGCCGGGCGCTCAGAGCCCGGCGGGCCGCCGTCCGGAGCCGGGGCCCGCCCCGGCTCCGCCCCTCCTGCGGGTGCCTCCGCTCAGCTCCCCCCGCCGGTGCGGTGGGACACCCGGCGCAGCAGGACCAGCGCCCGGTCGATGACCCGGACCGGGCCGCCCGCCGTGACGAACGGCCGGTCCAGCACGTCCGGCTCCGCGGTGTCCAGCACCGTCTCCCAGGCCATCCCGTACTCGGTGCCCGGCACCGTGAAGTCCACCGCGTCCGCGCCGCTGTTGAGCAGCAGCAGGAACGAGCTGTCCCGGATGCGCCTCCCCCGCGGATCCGGTTCGGTGATGGCGTCCCCGTTGAGGAACACCCCCAGGGCGCGCCCGGGCCTGTTCCAGTCGTCCCCGTTCATCGGCCGCCCGTCCGGGCGCAGCCAGGCGATGTCGGGCAGCCCCTCCCGGTCGTTCTTCGCCGCGGCGCCGCCCTCCACCGGGCCGCCGCGGAAGAACCGCCGGCGCCGGAAGACCGGGTGCTCCCGGCGCAGCCGCGCCAGGTCGCGGACGTAGTCCAGCAGGTCGTTCTCGGGCTCCTCCCCCTCGCCGAGACCGGCCGCCTTCCAGTCGATCCAGGAGATCTCGTTGTCCTGGCAGTAGGCGTTGTTGTTGCCCCCCTGGGTGCGCCCCACCTCGTCCCCGTGGGACAGCATCACCACCCCCTGGGACAGGTACAGGGTGGTGAGGAAGTTGCGCACCTGTCGGCGCCGCAGCGTGATGATCGCCGGGTCCTCGGTGGGGCCCTCCACCCCGTGGTTCCAGGACCGGTTGTCGTCGGTGCCGTCGCGGTTGTCCTCGCCGTTGGCCTCGTTGTGCTTGTGGTCGTAGGCGACCAGGTCGGCCAGCGTGAAGCCGTCGTGGCAGGTGATGAAGTTGATCGACGCCACCGGGCGGCGGCCGTCGTCCTGGTAGAGGTCGCTGGAGCCCGACAGCCGTGAGGCCAGCTCGCCCAGCACCGGCTCGCCCCGCCAGTAGTCGCGCACGGTGTCGCGGTACTTGCCGTTCCACTCGGTCCACAGCGGCGGGAAGTTGCCCACCTGGTAGCCGCCCGGGCCCACGTCCCAGGGCTCGGCGATCAGTTTGACCTGGGAGATCACCGGGTCCTGCTGGACGATGTCGAAGAACGTGCTCAGCCGGTCCACGTCGTGGAACTCGCGGGCCAGCGCCGACGCCAGGTCGAACCGGAACCCGTCCACGTGCATCTCCAGGACCCAGTACCGCAGCGAGTCCATGATGAGCTGGAGCGAGTGCGGGTGCCGGACGTTGAGGCTGTTGCCGCACCCCGTGTAGTCGAGGTAGTAGCGCTGGTCCTGGTCCCCCACCCGGTAGTAGCTGAGGTTGTCGATGCCGCGCAGCGACAGGGTCGGCCCCATGTGGTCGCCCTCGGCGGTGTGGTTGTACACCACGTCGAGCAGGACCTCGATGCCCGCCTCGTGCAGCGACTTCACCATCGCCTTGAACTCCTGGACCTGCTGCCCGCGCGAGCCGCGTGCGGCGTACCCGCTGTGCGGGGCCAGGAAGGCGAGGGTGTTGTACCCCCAGTAGTTGGTCAGCCCGCGCGCCACCATGGCGTGCTCGGGCACGAAGTGGTGCACCGGCATGAGCTCGACCGCCGTCACCCCGAGCGAGGTGAGGTAGTCGATCACCGCCGGGTGCGCCAGCCCCGAGTAGGTGCCCCGCTGGTGCTCGGGGATGCCGGGGTGGCGCATGGTCAGCCCGCGCACGTGCGCCTCGTAGATCACCGTCTGGTGGTACGGGGTGCGCGGTCTGGACTCGTTGCCCCAGTCGAAGAACGGGCTCACCACCACGCACTTGGGCACGTAGGGGGCGCTGTCGGCGGTGTTCTTGCGGCCGGGGTCGGAGAAGTGGTAGCTGAACAGCGATTCGTGCCAGGTGAGATTGCCGTTCAGTGCTTTGGCGTAGGGATCGGTGAGCAGTTTGTTCGGATTGCAGCGCAGTCCGTGCTCGGGTGCGTAAGGACCGTGGACCCGGTACCCGTACTGCTGACCCGGACCGATACCGGGAAGGTACCCGTGCCAGACGAATCCGTCGTATTCGGTCAGGGGTATACGGGTCTCCTCGCCGTCGTCGTCGAACAGGCACAACTCCACCTGGTCGGCGGCCTCGGAGAAGAGCGAGAAATTGGTACCGGACCCGTCGTAGGTCGCACCCAGAGGATAGGAACTACCTGGCCAGACTTCCACCATAGGCGTTATCGGTCTCTTGGTCTCGGGGCTTTCGTGCGGTATCTGGAGATCCGTCCGTGAGCGCTCCCAGTTGCGGTCGGGTGCGCGGACGGTCCGTCGATGGTCCGAAAGCGGATGGTCGTGTGGTGACGACTTCTTTCTTCCGCTCCGGCCGCAGAAGTATGCCGAACTGGACCGATGATCATTCATCGGCCGCCCCGGGCGGGCGGCGGTACCGGTGGAGATCGTGATTTCAGGTGATATGCGAGGCGGCCCGGGAGGGGGAATTCCGACGGGTCCCGCCATTCGCCCCCGCCGGGACCGCGCCGCCCCCGGCCCCGGGGGCGGCGCGGCGACGGTCAGGCCCCGGGCCGGGCCCGGTCCAGGATCAGGCCCGTGTCCACGCCCCGGGGCAGGGTGCCGAACACGTGCCCCCACTCGCCGCCCAGCCGGGAGGCGGTGAAGGCCTCGGCCACCGGGGTGGGGGAGTGGCGCAGCAGCACCGAGGCCTGGAGTGTGAGCGCCATCAGCTCCACCACCGAACGCGCCCGGTACTGGACCTCCTCCAGGTCGCCCAGGGTCTGCTCCAGCCGCTTGACGGCCGTGTCGTAGTGGTCGTCCACGCCCCGGGCGGCGTCCAGCTCGGTGAGGAACGCCGCCACCGACTCGGGGTTGCGGCCCATCGCGCGCAGCACGTCCAGGGCGGCCACGTTGCCCGAGCCCTCCCAGATGGAGTTGAGCGGGGAGTCCCGGAACAGCCGGGGCATGCCCGACTCCTCCACGTACCCGTTGCCGCCCAGGCACTCCAGCGCCTCGGCGGCGTGCGCGGGCTGGCGCTTGGTCACCCAGAACTTGCTCACGGCCACGGCCAGCCGCCGGAAGGCGGTCTCGGCCTCGTCGCCGCGCACCGACCGGTCCACCGCCCCGGCCAGCCGGGTCATGAGCGCCGTGGCCGCCTCCGACTCCAGCGCCAGGTCGGCCAGCACGTTGCGCATGAGCGGCTGCTCCGCCAGCCGCCTGCCGAACGCCGACCGGTGCTCGGCGTGGTGCAGGGCGTGGGTCAGCGCCGCCCGCATGCCCGCGGCCGAGCCGATGACGCAGTCCAGCCGGGTGCTGTTGACCATCTCGATGATGGTCGGCACCCCGCGGCCCGGCTCGCCCACCAGGTGGGCCACCGCGCCGTCGTACTCCAGCTCCGCCGAGGCGTTGGACCTGTTGCCGAGCTTGTCCTTGAGGCGCTGGATGCGCAGGTCGTTGCGGGTGCCGTCCTCCAGCACCCGCGGCACCAGGAAGCAGCTCAGCCCCTCGGGCGCCTGGGCCAGGGTGAGGAAGAAGTCGCTCATCGGCGCGGACGTGAACCACTTGTGCCCGGTGAGCAGGTGGTGGCCGTCGGCGGTGGGCACCGCGCGCGTGGTGTTGGCGCGCACGTCCGAGCCGCCCTGCTTCTCGGTCATGGACATGCCCGCGATGAGGCCGCGCTTGGTGTGCGGGGCGCGCAGCCCGAAGTCGTAGGTGCGCGAGGCCAGCAGGGGCTCGTACCGCTGCGCCAGTTCCGGGGCGTGGCGCAGCGCGGGGACCGCCGCGTAGGTCATGGAGATCGGACAGCCGTGGCCCGCCTCGGGCTGGGACCACAGGTAGAACTTGGCGGCCCGGGCCACGTGGGCGCCGGGCCGGTCGTCGGCCCAGGGTGCGGCGTGCAGGCCGAACTCGACGGCCTGGTCCATGAGGACGTGGTAGGCGGGCTGGTAGTCGACCTCGTCGATCCGGTGCCCGTAGCGGTCGTGGGTGCGCAGGACGGGCGGGTAGGCGTTGGCGGACTCGCCCCAGGAGCGGACCCGCTCCGTTCCGGCGGCGTCGCCCACCTCGCGGACCTCGGGCTCGGCCCAGGCGGCGCCCTCGCGCCGCACGCCCTCCAGCAGGGCGGGGTCGTCGGCGGCGTTGTAGTCGCCGAGCGGGGCGGCCTGGTTGAACACCTCGTGTGTCGGGGGCATGGCGTACTCTTCCGTTCCTGTTCGCAGGCGGCCGGGTGCCGCGCATCCTATCCCGTCGCGACCAGGGGTAACAGAATCGGGTTCGGTTCCGCCCCGGGCCGGCCCCCGCCGGTGGAGAATGACACGATGACCTTCACGGATCCCGCTCCCGCCCAGGCCCCCGAGATGCCGCCCCCCGAAGAGATGTGGGCGGGGCCCGCCGCGATCGCCGTGCTCGGCGCACTGGTCCCCGACCACGGCTCGCCGTGGCAGCGGTGGGGCCGCGCACTGGACCACGACCACAGCGAGGGGCGGTGCTGCCTGGCCCTGGTGGAGGGCGGCCGCGCCGTGCTGTTCGGATACGACGTCGACGGCTCTCGCACACGGCGCGCGGCCCCGGCCGTCGACCTGCTCGCCGGCGGCCCCGGCTGGCTGCCCTGGGAGTGGCTGGACAAGGCCCTGCGGGACGCCGAGATCGTCTCGTTCCTCGCCTGGTGGGACGGCCGCGCCTGGTACCGGGCGCCCCTCCCGGAGGGGGCCGACGAGGTCCTGTCCCCGGACGCCGACGCCGACGACGTGTACGAGTCCCTGCTCGAGTTCTGCCTCGACGGCGGGTGGGACGATGACGACGAGGACTCGCAGGAGCGGCAGGACGCGCTCAGATCCGGCCTGGACGCCCTGGTGGCCGCCGCCTCCGAGCGGCGCCTCGGCGAGGGCGTGCTGAAGGGGCTCGCCGACGCCCTGCCCGACCCGGACGCCGCCGACACCGAGGGGGCGCTGGCCGAGGCCCGCCGGCTCGGGCTGACCGGCGAGGAGGAGCCTCCGGCGCTGCCCGCCGGGACGGGCGAGCCGGCCGGCCGCCGCGTCCACCTGCCCGAGGGCCAGGCGGGCGCGTCGGTGGGGGTCGCCGCCCGCGGTGCAGCGGAGAGGCCGCGGCCCGAACCCGGAGAACCCGGGCCGGCCCTGCGGGCCTTCCTGGACTGGGCGGGCGGGCACGCCCCGGCCGGGGTGACGGTCTCCGCCGTCGGATACGGCGACATCACCGTCCGGGTCGGCGGGGCGCACCTCCCCGCGCCCCCCGGCGGGGGCGCGGACCCGTCGGCCGCCCTGGCCCGGGCCTGGCGGGAGGAGGAGGCCGACCCGCGCAGCGGCGCGTGGCTGTACGCGCGCGTCGACACGGGGCGGGGGACCGTGGAGCGCTTCTACGACGGCCTGCCCGACCGGGCGCACCCCGCCGAGATGTCCACGCGCGCCCTCGAACGGCTGCGCGGGGAGATGGCCGCCCGCGACGGAGAGTGGCGCCCGGACTGGGCGGCGCTGCTGGCCGAGGACTTCGTCCGCGACGGCGCACCGCCCCGCCTGTGCTGGAACCCGGGCATCCCGCTCTCCCTGGGCTGAGGCCGCGCCCCGCGGGTCAGCGGCCCACGCCCAGCGAGAAGCCGCCGTCGGTGGTGATCACCTGCCCGATGACCCACCGGCCCTCGTCGGACGCCAGCCAGCCCACCAGCCGGGCCGGGTCGGACGGGTGCCCGAACCGGCCGAACGGGGTCGCCGCCAGGACCTGCTCGATGAGCTCCGGGGAACGGTCGGTGGACTCCGGGTCCAGGTACCCGGTGTTCACCGGACCGGGGTTGACCGTGTTCAGGACGATGCCGTGCGGCAGCAGCTCGGCGGCCGCGGTGGCGGTCAGCCCGGCCAGCGCCGCCTTGCTCGCCGCGTAGGCCACCTCACCGACCATGGGGCCGTGGATCTGCCCGGAGGTCGTCCAGAACACCCGGCCGGTGGCGTGCTCGTCCAGAGGCCCGGAGAACTCCTGCCGGTCGCCGGGGCGGGCTCCGGGCGCCTCCTCCAGCCCGGCGAACGCCTTGGCGAAGTGCGAGGTCAGCAGCAGGGTGGACCGGGTGTTGACCGACCAGTGGCCGTCCAGCTTCTCCGCGCTCATGTCCAGGAGGGAGCCGTCCCCGCCCGAGCGCGCGTGGTTGCACACCAGCACGTGTAGGGAGCCGGTCAGCTCCCGGGCGGCGGCCACGAGACGCTCGGGGGCGTCGGGCTCGGCCAGGTCCAGGCCCAGGTCCCCGAAGGCGGCGCCGGGGCGCAGCGCTTTCCGGAGCCCCGTGCGCACCCCGTCGAGGTCGTCGGGGCCCCAGGGCTGGTCGGCGTCGTGCGACCGGTGGTGGTGGACGAACAGGTCGGCGCCCAGTTCGGCCAGTCGCGCGGCGATCGCGTATCCGATGCCCCTGCGCCGGGAGACCCCGGTGACCAGGGCGGTCCTGCCGTGCAGCGGAAGTGGGTTCGTCATGGTCGCGATCCTAGGAACCCCGGCCCCTTCCCCGCACCGCCTTTTCGGCCGGCCCCGCCGCCCTTCCGCGGCCCCTCAGCCGGTGTGCCGGCCGAGGAACACGGACAGCTCGTGGCGGGCCCACTGCGAGGCCAGGCCGCCCCAGTTGAGGTCGAACATGTGCTCGGCCCACGGGATCTCCACCAGCCGGTGCTCCACACCCGCCTCCGCCAGCCGGGCGGCCAGGCGGCGGTTGTCCCCGGGGTCCAGGAACAGGTCGTGTCCCGCCGTGATGAGGAGCGTGGGCGGGGCGTCGGGCGAGACGCGGTGCAGCGGGGACATCGCGGCGTACACCTCCGGGTCGCCGTCGGTCATCCGTTCGCCCTCCTGGTCGAGCTGCGCGGCCAGGGGGGAGCTGCGCAGACGCCAGGGGTAGGGCGGCGCGTCGGCGGTGCCGTCGGCCACCGAGTACCAGGCCGCGACGGCCGCCACCGGCACGTGCTCCACGGGGCAGCTCGGCGGGATGTCCCCGGCGGGGGTGTAGGCGGCCAGCAGGGCGAGCAGGCCTCCGGCGGACTGGCCGGTGAGGACGATGCGGTCGGGGTCGCCGCCGTACCCGGCCGCGTCCTCCCGGATCCGGCCCAGCGCGCAGCGCACGTCGGCGACGGCGGCGGTGCCGTCGCCGTCGGGGAAGAAGCGGTAGTCGACCTCGAAGACCACGTGGCCCCGGTCGGCCAGCCAGGTGTCCCAGCGCGGCAGCAGGCTCTGCGGCAGGTCCTCGGCCCCGCCGTGCACGTTGACCACCACGGGCAGGGGCCCGTCCGCGGGCTCCCGCGGCCGCCAGACGTCCATCTCCAGGTCCTCGCCGCCGGGGGAGGCGTAGACCAGGGTGAGCGGTTCCCGGTCGGCGGAGGTGGCGAGGCCGTCGGCGTAGCCGCCGAGCGAGACGGGTGCTCCCGCCTGCCGCGCCGCCCACCAGGTGGTCGCGGGCGGGACCAGGGCGGCGGCCAGCGCCACCGCGTTGACGGCGGCCAGGACCGCCGCCGCGCGCGGGCGGGCGGCGCGCCCGGCCAGGGCCAGGAGCGCCCCCAGGGCCGCGACCGCGGCGGGGACCAGCGCGAACTCCAGGACGATCAGGCCGTACTGCCAGAAGTCCCAGGAGGGCGGTGGGAGCAGCACCACCGTGGCCGCCGCCGCGACGGCCAGGACGGTCAGCCCGGACAGGAGGAGACAGACGAAGCGGACCATGTGGAACCCCAATTCGATACGAGCGTAATGATACGAATGTATCGAATAAGGGCGCGTGCCACAATGGGCCGGTGCCCAAGTACGTCGACAAGGACGCGCGCCGCCGCGAGGTGGCCGCGGCGCTGCGGCGCGTCGCCGCCCGCGAAGGACTCGAAGCCGTGAGCATCCGCACCGTCGCCGCCGAGGCGGGGCTCTCGGCGGGGGCGGTCCAGCGCGACTTCGCCACCAAGGACGAGCTCCTGGCGTTCGCCTTCCACGACACCGTCGCGGCCGTGGAGGAGCGGTTCTCCCGCATCCGCATCGGCCCGGGCCGGGCGACCTTCGCCGAAGGACTGCGCGCGGTCCTGCTCGACCTGCTGCCCACCGACGACGAGCGGCGGGCGCAGGCGCGGGTGTGGGCCGCGTTCTACGCGCGGGCGGCCCTGGTCCCCGACTTCGCCCGCACCCTCGCCGACCTGGACGGGCGCGCCCGCACCGCGCTGCGGGCCGCCCTCTCCTACGCCTCCGAACAGGGGGAGCTCGCCCCGGGCCTGGACCCCGGGGCGGCGGTGGAACTCCTGCTCGTGCTCGTCGACGGCATCTGGCTCACCGCCGTCCGCCAGCCCCCGGGCGCCTCACTCGACCCGCAGCGCGCGGCGGTCGACGCCGCCGTCACCGCGGTCACCGGGACCCCCTAGGGCCAGAGGAGGCCGCGCTCCCAGGTCCCCCGGGACTCCTCGCGCCGGTAGCGCAGGCGCACGTGGCGGCGGTCCGGGGAGCCCTGCCAGAACTCCACCTCCACCGGCCGGACCACGTACAGCCCCCAGTCGTCGGGCACCAGGGACGGGTCGGCCTCCACCCGGGCCCGGCTCTCGTCGAAGGCCCGGTCCATCTCCGCGGGGTCGGCCAGCGGGTCGCTCTGGCGGCCGTGCAGCCCGGCCGCCCGCGACGCCGGCGGCCGGGAGCGGAAGTCCGCGGCGCACAGCCCCGGCGTGGCGAGCTCCGCGACCCCGCCCACCCGCACCTGGCGGCCCTGCTCGCGCCAGTGGAACAGCAGCGCCGCCTGCGGGTCCGCGGCCAGCTCCCGCCCCTTGCGCGAGGTCGTCGTGGTGGCGAACCACCACCCCTCGGGGGTGAGGTCCTTGAGGATCACCACCCGCGCCGACGGCGCCCCGGCCTCGTCGGCGGTGGCCACCGCCATGGCGTGGGGCTCGGACACCCCGGCGGCCACCGCCTCCTCGAACCACGCGGTGAACAGCGCGATCGGGTCGTCGGGGGCGGCGGACGGGTCGAACGCGGGCAGGTCCCCGGCGAACACCGGCAGGCCGCGCAGCAGTTCGCGGACGGTCATGGGTCTCCTCTCGGATCGGCGCAGCCCACCCTACGGACCGGCCGCAGAAACGGCAGCCCAAAACTCGCCCAAGCCCCGCGGGCCGCGTGTGTTCCCATGGCCTTCGCTGGGCAGTGGCACCCCTGCGCCATCCGACCGAGAGGAGCCATCGTGGAGATCGGGTTCAAGCTCATGGCCGAGCGGTACAGCGTCCCCGAGCTGGTGCGCCAGGCGATACGCGCCGAGGAGCTCGGGTTCGGCTTCGTGGAGATCAGCGACCACTACCACCCCTGGCTGTTCGAGCACGGGCACTCGCCCTTCGCCTGGTCGGTGATGGCGGCCATCGCGCAGGCCACCGAGAACATCCGCATCGGCCCCGGGGTGACCTGCCCGTCGATGCGGTACCACCCGGCGATCGTCGCCCAGATGTCGGCCACCACGGCGGTGCTGTCGGGCGGACGGCACTTCCTGGGCGTGGGCTCGGGGGAGCGGCTCAACGAGCACGTCGTCGGCGACGCCTGGCCCTCGGTCACCGTCCGGCACGCGATGCTGCGGGAGTCGCTCCAGATCATCCGCATGCTGTGGACCGGGGGGTACCACTCCTTCGAGGGGGAGTACCTGACCCTGGACGACGCCCGGGTGTTCGACCTGCCCGACACCCCGCCCGAGATCATCGTCGCCGCCGGCGGCGAGCAGGCCGCGGCCCTGGCCGCCGAATACGGCGACGGGCTGTTCGCGACCGAGCCCAAGCCGGAACTGGTGGAGGCCTACCGGGCCGCCGGGGGCGACGGGCCCCGGTACGTGGAGGTGCCGCTGGCCGTCGCCGACGACGTGGACACCGCCCTCCAGCGGGCCCGGGAGGGGTTCCGGTTCGGCCTCAGCGGCTGGAAGGTGATGGCGGAGCTGCCCAACCCGGTCAACTTCGAGGCCGCCACCGCGCTCGCCACCCCGGAGGACATGCGCCAGATGGCGTCCGCCGGCCCGGACCCGCAGGAGCACCTCGAGCAGGTCCGGACCTTCGCCGAGGCAGGGTTCGACCACCTGGTCCTGATGAACGCGGGGGCCGACCCGGACGACTTCTTCGCCTACGCCGAGGAGAACCTGCTCCCCGAGCTCACGTCCGCCCCCTGACCGGGACCTCCAGCGGGTGGCCGACGGTGGCGTCGATGTGGTCGGGGACCTCTCCCTCATGGTCGCCCACCGTCAGCGTCCCGGTGGGCTCGAACAGCAGGATCGAGGCGCCGCCGTCGGACTCGGGCCGGTGCTCGACTCCGCGCGGCACCACGAACACCGAGCCGGGTCCCAGCGCGACCACCCGCTCCTCCGCGCCCTCGCGCAGCCGGATGCGCAGGTCGCCGTCGATCACCAGGAAGAACTCGTCCGTGTCCCGGTGGGCGTGCCAGACGTACTCGCCGCGCACCTTGGCCACCCGGACGTCGTAGTCGTTGACCCGGGCCACCACACGCGGGCTCCACAGCTGCTCGAAGGAGGCCAGCGCCGCGGCCAGGTCGATGGGTTCGTCGCTCATGGACGCCATCCTCCCGGTGGCGCCCCGGCCGCGGAAGTGCTAGGAATCGCACATGCCGCAAGATTCCTCGCACCGGGTGGCGCTGATCGTGGACGCCGGGTCCAACCCGTTCGAGATGGGCGTGGCCACCGAGCTGTTCGGGCTGCGCCGCCCGGAGATCGACCGGACCTGGTACACGCTCACCGTCTGCTCGCCCACCCCCGAGGTGCCGGTGCACCTGGGGCTGTTCACCCTGGCCGGCCTCGCGGGCCTGGACGCCGCGGCCGGGGCGGACACGGTCATCGTGCCCAACCGCCCCGACCCGTGGACGCCGCCCCGCCCCGAGGTGCTCGCCGCCGTGCGCACGGCCCACGCCCGCGGGGCGCGCCTGGTGAGCTTCTGCACGGGCAGTTTCACGCTGGCGGCCGCGGGCGTGCTGGACGGGCGCCGGGCGGCCACCCACTGGCGGCACGAGGAGCTGTTCGCCCGGCTGTACCCGAAGGTGCGGCTGGAGCGCGACGTGCTGTTCGTGGACGACGGCGACGTGCTCACCGCCGCGGGCAGCGCGGCCGCCCTGGACCTGGGACTGCACCTGGTCCGGCGCGACCACGGCGCGGAGGCGGCCGCCTCCGTGAGCAGGCGGCTGGTGTTCACCGCGCACCGGGAGGGCGGCCAGCGCCAGTTCGTACCCGCTCCGCTCCCACACCCCGCCGACGTTTCACTGGCGCCGGTCCTCGACTGGGCGCGCGAACGCCTGGGCGAGCCCCTCACCGTCACCGACCTGGCGGCCCGCGCCGCGGTGAGCCCGGCGACCCTGCACCGGCGCTTCCGCGCCGAGCTGGGCACCACCCCGCTGGCGTGGCTGCGTGCGGAACGGGTCCTCTCCGCCCGGCGCCTGCTCGAACGCACGGACCTCGACCTGTCCTCCGTGGCCCGGTCCAGCGGCCTGGGCACCCCCGCCAACCTCCGCGAGGCGGTCCGCGCGCACACCGGCCTCAGCCCCTCGGCCTACCGCTCCGCGTTCCGTCTCACCTGAGCAGCGGGGACCGGCCCGATCCTCCACCTCATGTGGCCATGAGCCCGACCAGGCGCTCGAGCACACGCAGCTGCGCCGGGTTGTACAGTTCCGCAGCCGCCTCGGCCATCGCCTGCGCCGCCCTCCGGGGACCCCGCGGCGAGTCCGCCACCGGGTCCGGGCCCTCCGCCCGCGCACGGAGGGCCGCCGGCAGCAGCCGCTCGGCGAGATCGGCCACCACGGCGTCATCCGCGTCCGCGGGCAGCGCCTCGAACTCCCGCTCGGCCTCGTCCGGGGTGCCGATGAGCTCGCGGAACTCCGCGAGGTACCTCTCGCTGAACACGGTCGAATAGACCGCCAGCAGCGACCGCTGCCGCTCCGACAGGTCACCGTAGACCGAGGCGAAGCCGGGCGGGGCGTACACCGACGCGCGGTGCCGCAGGATCACGGCCAGCTCCTCCCGCACCCGGACCAGCCGGTCGATCCTCGCCTCCAGGTCCGCGTCCAGCGCCCGGATCGCCTCCTCCGGCTCGTCCTCCACCGCCGCGATCTCCGACAGCGGGATCCCCAGGTCGCTCAGCCGCCTGATCCGCACCAGCCGCACCAGGTGCGGAACGCCGTACTGCTTGTATCCGTTGGCCGTCCGCTCCGGGACGTCCAACAGGCCGATCTCGTGGTAGTGCCGCACGGCCTTCACCGTCGTTCCGGCGAGCTCGGCGACCTGCCGGGTGCTCCACGCCATGCGCCCCTCCTCGGTTCGTGCTCCGGTCCACCCGTTCCCGCCCCGGGCTTGACCATGCCCCAGGGGCACGGTCTGGAGTGGACGCATGCGCCACCTTCGAGAGCCCTTCCGGATCATCCGAGCGAACCTCGGTGCCTACCTCGCCATGAACGCGGTCATGTTCGGCCTCTTCTTCGCCGGCGTCGCCGCGGCGCTCGCCTTCCCCGACCTGCACGCGGCGCAGATCACGTCCATGGAGCAGGACGGCACGGCGGACCTGGTGGGCGAACTGCTCGGGAACGTCTGGCTGTTCGGCCTGACCATCCTCGCGGTCAACGTGCTGACGGTCGCTGTGGCGACCATCCTGCTGCCCTCGATGATCGTCCCCTTCGCCGGCATCGTCCTCTTCGCCTACCGGGCGTTCGGCTTCGGGCTGTCCCTGGCCCCGGTCGACGCCACCGCGGCGAAGATCCTGATCCCGCACTCCCTGACCATCCTCATCGAGTTCCAGGCCTACGTCCTGGTCATGCTCGGCGCCTACCTCCTGGGCCGTGCCTGGCTGCGCCCCGCGTCGGTCGGCGCCGACACTCGCCGCCAGGGGTACCTCCGCGGCCTCGGACAACTGGGCCGCCTGCTCCCGCCCGCGCTCGCCCTGTTCGTGATCGGCGCCGCGTACGAGGCCTTCGAGATCATCTACCTCGTCCCCCCGCTGCTCCTGGGTTGACCCCTTCGGGCAGAATCGGGTGATGCTGAACATCGGATCGGTCGTGCTGGGCGTCTCCGACGTGGCCCGTGCGACGGCCTTCTGGACCGCGGCCCTCGACTACACGCCCCGCGACCCCGGCACCGACCGCTGGGTCGTCCTGGTCCCCACCAGGGGACCGGGCGTCCAGGTCGCGCTCGGCCTGAGCGACGTACCCGTCCAGGAGCACCCCCGGGTCCACCTGGACCTCTACGCGAAGGACGCCGCCGACCAGGCCGCCGAGGTCGAACGGCTGGTGGCCCTGGGCGCCGAACGCGTCGACTGGGACCTCTACCCCGAGGACCCCGACTTCGTCGTCCTCGCCGACCCCGAGGGCAACCGCTTCTGCATCATCGACACCAGCCGCTCCTGACCCCCAACCCCCAGGGAACCCCCCGCCCCAACCGGAGGGCATCGCAGCACCCCACCCCGGGGGTGTCCACCCGCCGGGGCCCACTCCATCCGGAGGGCATCGCACCTCCTCCGCCCCCGGGGGCCGGCCACCCGGGTGCCGGCCACCCCCGGAGGCCATCGCAGCACCCCCACCCCCGGGGGGATTCCCACCGGGGGTGGGCCATACCCGGAGGGCATCGCAGCACCCCCTGAGGGGGTCCCCACCCGGGGGCCGGCCATAGCCGGAGGGCGTCGCAGTGCCTCCGCTGCAGGGGGTTTCCCGCCCGACTTGGGTGGCCCGCCATAGTCGTGTCAGGCCAGTGGGGCCCCTGACCCCAGGGGGTCTTTGCCGAGGTAGTTGTAGGTTTCCAAGAGGCCGGCCGCTTGGGGTGGGCGGTCCGCGCCGGGTGGGCCCGGCCCCGGCCGCAGTCGGTGTCCGGCAGACCGGCAGGCGGGTGCGTTGGGCGCGCGTGGTGGGTGGTGGGGGTGTGACTGCCGGAGCCGGGTGCACGCGGAGCGCGCACACCCGCACCGCTTGGAAAGGTTGTGGGCGCCGGCGGCGGTGCGGGCGCTCCACGCTGTTGCCTACTCCCGCGGATGACCGCGGTACCGGTCAGTGCCGGGGGTGAAAGCCGCACGTTTCCGCGACCCCGGCCCCAGACCGGGCACAGGACCGCACACCTCCACCGCAGGGGGTGAAGGCCGCGCGTACTCGTGGCATCAACCCGAGGGGGTGAGGGAGGAGGGACCGCGACCCTCGCCCGAGGGGGTTTCGCCGCACGTATCCGAAACCCCAGCCACAGCCCGAGCACAGGACCTCGCACCTCAGCTCAAGGGATGAAGGCCGCCCAAACCCGCAGCATCAACCCGAGGGGGATCAGGAGAGAAAGAACCGCCCACCCCCACCCGTATCCCCACACAACGCCCCCGATACGATTCCCCCTGTCGCCCCCTCACCGTTCACCCGCCCACCTCCCTCGCTCTAACCACCCCACGTCCCACGTCCGACGTTCAACGTCCGACACCACCAAGGGACGAGTGATCCCGTGATGGGACCACCCCCGGGATGCAGCGCCAGGGAGCACGGCGCGAGAGGAGACCATGGCCGAGCCGACGGAGTCCGCCGCCGAACCTCCCGAACGCACACGCTGGCTCTGGGCCCTGCTCGGCAGTGTGGTCCTCACCCACACCGCCCTCAACCTCACCCGCCCCCTCATCTCCTACCGCACCATCGCCGTCGGCGGCGACGCCGTCGAGGTCGGTCTCATCACCGCCGCCTACGCGCTCCTGCCCCTGGTCATCGCCGTCCCGCTGGGCCGGGCCACCGACCGCTCGGCGCGCATCGCCTGGATCGTCGGTCTGGGCTCGGTCATCCTCGCCGCGGGCGGTCTCCTGCTCTCCCTGGTCGACGGGCTGGCGGGCCTGGCTCTGGCCAGCACCGTCGTCGGCGTCGGCCACCTGCTGTGCATGGTCGCCGGGCAGGGCCTCATCGCCCGACACTCCCGCCCGGAGAACCTGGACCGCGACTTCGGCTGGTTCACCGCCGCCGCCTCCCTGGGCCAGCTCGCCGGCCCCCTGATCTCCGGCGCCATCCTCGCCGACGCCTCCGGGGACGCCCTGCTCGCGGCCACCTCCACCGCCCTGGTCGTCGCCGGGGCCGTCGCCGCCCTGGGCGCGCTGCCGCTCCTCGCCCTGTTCCGGCTGAGCCCGGTCCGGCGCACCGCCGAACAGAAGGCCGCGCCGCCGGTGCCCACCCTGGACCTGCTGCGCCGCCGCCGGATGCCCTCCGCCCTGCTGGCCAGCCTGGCGCTGCTGTCCGCGGTGGACATCCTCACCGCCTACCTGCCCCTCATCGCCGAGAGCCGGGACATCCCCCCGGTGCTCGTCGGCGTCCTGCTCAGCCTGCGCGCGGGTTCCTCGCTGCTCTCCCGCCTGACCCTGCCCTGGATGCTGCGCCGCTGGTCGCGCAAGACCCTCATCGTCGCCAGCACCGCGGTCGCCGGACTGTCGCTGATCCTGGTGGCCCTGCCGCTGGGCGGGTTCGCGGTGCTGGCCCTCGTGCTGGGCCTGGGCGGGTTCCTGCTCGGCCTGGGCCAGCCGCTGACCATGGCCGAGGTGACCACCCTGGCCCCGGAGGGCGCACGCGGCTCCGCCCTGGCACTGCGCATCTGGGGCAACAGGCTGGGCCAGGTCGCCATCCCCGCCGCCGCGTCCGCGGTCGCCGGGGCGGTGGGCGCCCCCGGCGCCCTGCTGTTCTCCGCCGCCGTCCTCATCACCGCGGCCGTCACCGCCCGCTGACCGCAACCGCCACAACCCGCCGGCCCGGCCCGTCCCCACCAACGGTGTCTGTCGTACCCGACCGCCAGGATGGCCGCGCGACCCCGCCCCCGACAAGGAGACGCCATGGCCGACGACCCCATCTACCTGGAGGGCATGGAGGACGACCCCGCCTTCCCCGACCACCTGGTGGCCAAGGGCAGGTCGATCCTGCTCGCTCTCCACGAGCGCATCGGGTTCGAGCGCCCTGCCGACCTGCCCGCGCTCTACGTGCTCACCCATGCGGCCACCGAGGAGTTCAACGCTCTCCAGGAGGAGTTCTGGGAGGCGGGCGGCGACATCGACACCGTCATCCGGGAGGCCATCGCCCTCTCCTTCGAGCACGTCATGAAAGCCCACGGATTCGCCGACGCGGACCTGGAGGAGGCTCTGGCCCCCCGCGACTGGTGACGCACAAAAGGGGCCGCGCCCTCGCGCGGCCCCGGCCCCCCAGGAGCGAGAAAGAGAGGCGTCCGCCCGTCACGCCTTGATCGAGGCCTGCTCCCGCCCGGCGTCGTGCCCGACCACGATCTTGCGGGCCTTGGACTGCTCGGCCACCGGGATCCGCAGCGTGAGCACGCCGTCGGCGTAGTTCGCGGTGATCCGGTCGGTGTCCAGGGTGTCCCCGAGGAAGACCTGGCGGCTGAACGTGCCGCTCGGCCGCTCGTTGACGATCAGCTCCAAGCCCTCGCGGCGCAGGCCGGGGCGTTCCGCCTTGACGGTGAGGACGTTGCGCTCGACCTCGAGGTCGATGCTCTCGGGGGAGACCCCCGGCAGGTCGAAGTGGACCACGAAGTCGTCGTTCTCACGGTAGGCGTCCATCGGCATGACGGCCGGTCGGCCGTTCTCCAGCAGACGCTGGGTGATCCGGTCGAACTCCCGGAACGGATCGGTGCGCATCAGCATCGCTCGTCACCTCCAAGTGCCTTCGACATCATCGTCGATGACTTGATGCGAACACACTCAACTTTATTGATCACCCAAGGCTTGTCAAGTCCCGAACGTACAAAGCGGGCGGGACCCGGAAGGTCCCGCCCGCCTCGCCTAACGGCGCGTCAGAGCTTCATACGTCAGCACTCAGACCAGCACGTGATGCTCCGCCAGTGCCGCGTCGTACCGCTCCCACACGATCTCCGCCAGCTCCGGAGCCGCGCCCAGCGCCTCCGACACCACGGTCGATCCGGCCGCTCCCTCGGCGCCGGCCACCTCGATCGATCCCACCGGCCCCACCGCCTCCGCCACGACCTTCGCCTCCGCCACCGTCACGGCCTCCGCTTCCGCCTCCGCCACGACCTCCGTCACCGCCACCGCCTCCGCCTGCTCACGGACCCGGTCGGCGAAGAACCCCGGGGCCAACAGGTAGGTGGCCACCGCCACCCGCCGCGCCCCCCGGGCGTACGCCGCGGCGACCGCCTCGGCCGGGGTGGGCCGCGCCGCCGACGCGAACGCCGCCACCGCCTCCCGCCACGGCCCGCGCGCAGCCAGCTCCGCGGCCACGGACTCCACCGTCGCGTTGGCCCCGGGGTCGCTCGACCCCGCCGAGGCCACCACCAGCGCGGTGTCCGGGGCCGCGGTCGCGCCGGCCTCGGCCAGCCGCCGCTCCACCGCCGCCACCAGGCCCGCGTGCGGCCCCAACGTGCCGGCGTAGCGCACCCGCACCCACGGTCCGGTCTCGCGCGCCCGCTCCAGCACCTTCGGCAGGTCCACCTTGCTGTGGTAGGCCGCCGTCAGCAGCGCGGGCAGCACCACGACCTCGCCCGCGCCCTCGGCGGCCAGCGCCGCCAGGGCGTCCCGCACCGACGGGGCCGTGTGGTCGAGGTAGGACACCCGCACGTCTGCCTCCGGCCGCAGCGCGCGCACCCGCTCGAACAGCGCCTCCACGGCCACCGCCGACCGCGGGTCGCGGCTGCCGTGCGCCACCGCCAGCAGCGGCGGCGCGGGGCGGGGCCCGTCGCCGGTCACAGATGGATCCCGCACTCGGTCTTGCCGCTGCCCGCCCAGCGGCCGCTGCGCGGGTCCTCGCCCGGGGCCACCCGCCGCGTGCACGGCTCGCAGCCGATGGAGGGGTACCCGTCGTACTGGAGCGGGTTGATGATCACCCCGTTCTCCTCGATGTAGGCGTCGACCTCCTCCTGGGTCCACCGGGCGATCGGGTTGACCTTGGTCATCCGCTTGCGCCGGTCCCACTGCACGATCGGGGTGTCGCGGCGGGTCACCGAGTCGGCCCGGCGCAGCCCGGTCAGCCACGCGCTGTAGGGCGCCAGCGCCTTCTTCAGCGGCTCCACCTTGCGCAGGTGGCAGCAGATGCCCGGGTCGCGCCCGTGCAGCCGCGGGCCCAGCGCCAGGTCCTGCTCGGCCACGGTGCGGGTCGGCTCGACGTTGATCAGGGTGATGTCGTAGATCGAGGCCACGGCGTCGCGGGTGCCGATGGTCTCGGGGAAGTGGTATCCCGTGTCCAGGAAGATCACGTCGATGCCGGGGACCACCTTGGAGGCCAGGTCGACCATGAGGGCGTCGGCCATGGACGAGGTCATGCACAGGCCGTCGCCGAACGTCTCGGCGGCCCACGCGATGATCTCCTGGGCGGTGGCCTCCTCCAGCTCGCGCGATGCGCGCTCGGCGAGCTCGGGACCGCCCACGGGGGTGATGGTGGCGTTCATTCCTACCCTTCCGTCGGTCTAGAAGGTGCGTCGCCGAACGAGGCGGACCGCAGGCCCACGTACTTGACACGGAAGACCCGGGCGCAGGACAGGCAGGCCCAGGGGTAGCCCTCGCCCTTGACGGGGGCGCCCTCCTCGGGCACCAGGTCCTCGTCCCCGCAGTAGGGGCAGTAGTAGGGTGCGGCCCTCTCGGACACGGCGCACCTCCTCCAATCGGGGATGTCGCGGATGGTGGATTCGGCGGGCCGGACGCGCGCACGCGCCCGACCCACCCGGAGCCGTTCGGACCCGGTCCCAACACCGGACCCGGTCCCAGACCCAAGCCCGGACCCGACCTCAGACCCAAGCCCGGCTCCAAGCCCAGACCCGGACCCGAGCCCGAACAGCCCCGCCCTGCTTCCCTACTTCAGGTCGTCCTCCGCGGCCCGGCCCACCCAGGCCGCGAACGACTCCCCGTCCTTCCTCTGGTCCTGGAACCGGCGCAGCACCCGCTCCACGTAGTCGGGCAGCTCCTCGGCGGTGGACTTGAGCCCGCGGACCTTCTTGCCGAAGGCCGCGTCCAGGCCCATGCCGCCGCCCAGGTGGATCTGGTAGCCCTCCACCTGCTCGCCGCGGTCGTTCATCACCAGCTGGCCCTTGAGGCCGATGTCGGCGACCTGGATGCGCGCGCACGAGTTCGGGCACCCGTTGACGTTGATGGTCAGCGGCTCCTCGAAGTCGGGCAGCCGCTTCTCCAGCTCGTCGATGAGGGTCGACGCCCGCCCCTTGGTCTCGACGATCGCCAGCTTGCAGAACTCGATGCCGGTGCACGCCATCGTCTGGCGGCGGAAGGTGCTGGGCCGCACCTGGAAGTCCTCCGCCTCCAGGGCCGCGGTGATCGACTCGACCCTGTCCTCCTCGATGTCGAGGATGACGAGCTTCTGGTCGGCGGTCGTGCGGATGCGGTCGGAGCCGTGCGCCTCGGCGATGTCGGCGATCCGGTCCAGCGACGTGCCCGAGACTCGGCCCACCTTGGGCGCGAACCCCACGTAGAACCTTCCGTCGCGCTGGCGGTGCACGCCCACGTGGTCGCGGCGCAGGCCCTGGTCCAGCACCGGGGCCGGGCCGTCGGGCAGCGCGTAGCCCAGGTACTTCTCCTCCAGCACCTGCCGGAACTTCTCCGCGCCCCAGTCCTTGATGAGGAACTTGATGCGGGCGCGGGTGCGCAGCCGGCGGTACCCGTAGTCGCGGAAGATCGCGCAGACCCCCGCCCACACCTCGCTCACCTGGTCGGGGCGGACGAAGGCCCCCAGCCGCAGCGCGAACATCGGGTTGGTGGACAGCCCGCCGCCGACGAACAGGTCGTAGCCGGCCTCGCCCGCCTCGTTCCGCACGCCCACGAACGCGACGTCGTTGATCTCGTGGTTGGTGCAGTACACCGAGCAGCCCGCGATGGACGTCTTGAACTTGCGCGGCAGGTTGGAGTACAGCGGGCTGCCGATGTGCTCCTCGTAGATCTGGAAGATCTCCGGCGTCCCGTCCAGCACCTCGTCCTCGGCCACTCCGGCCAGCGGACAGCCCATGATGACGCGGGGGGTGTCACCGCAGGCCTCGGTGGTGGACAGGCCCACCGACTCCAGCCGGTCCCAGATCTCCGGCACGTCCTCGACCCGGATCCAGTGGTACTGGACGTTCTGCCGGTCGGTGATGTCGGCGGTGTCGCGGCCGAAGTCGCGGGAGATGCCCGCGACGGCGCGCAGCTGGGCCACCGACAGCTGGCCGCCGTCGATGCGCACCCGCAGCATGAAGTAGCGGTCGTCCAGCTCCTCCGGCTCCAGGACCGCGGTCTTGCCGCCGTCGATGCCGGGGGCGCGCTGGGTGTACAGGCCGAACCACCGGAAACGGCCGCGCAGGTCAGCGGGGTCGATCGAGTCGAAACCGCGCTTGGAGTAGATGTTGATGATCCGATCGCGGACGTTGAGCCCGTCGTCGTTCTTCTTGTTCTCCTCGTTCTTGTTCAGCGGCTCGCGGTAGCCGAGGGCCCATTGGCCCTCGCCGCGGCGGCGACGCGGCTTGGCCGCCGTCGCCGTCCGACCGTTCTGCGCGGAAGAGGGAGGCATCGCGGGTGTCTCCGATGGGGTCACGGGGTCCGTACGGCCCCGGCGCCCGCACCGCTACGGCCCGTCGGCGCCGCACATCGTCGTGCAGGTGCCACGGGTCGGAATCCGCGTGTGTGGGATGCGAAGAGAAAGGGGAGAGCGCCGGTGCCGCGCGCACCCCTGGGGTGCGTCAAAAAGGCGGCGAGATTAACCGACGCTGCAACAGATGGCGCTGCGGACCCGCAGGAAGTCCACGTGGCGACGCACGCAGAGCATGGGGTCCAGGGCAGCGATCATGAAATGAGAATGTCATGTGCGCGCGTCCTTTGTCCAGGCGGGTCCGGAGGGCTCCCGAGTGAGTCACGTCACTCGGCGAAGGGCGTCGCACACCACCCGCCCCCGCTGCCCGCCACGCGTCGCAACCCACCCGCCACCGCCACCCGCCGCGCCACGCGGCCCACCCGCCATGCCGCCCGCTCACCCACCCACTCACCGCTCACCGCACATCCCAGACCACTCCCCGGGCGGTGCGCGGTCCCGGCGTCCGCCCCCGGACCGCTAACGTTCTCCCCGTGGTGGGTTTCTGGGAGGGGCTGTGGCGGATCACCGACGCCTGGCTGAGGCGCCGCCCCCGGCTGCGCGGCGGTCTGCTGCTCGTGCTGCGCACCGTCCGGGCCTTCTCGCGTGACCGGGTCGTCGGCCTGGCCGCCGAATCCGCCTTCTTCACCCTGATCTCGCTGCCCGCGCTGCTGCTGGGGCTGCTGGGCGTCCTGGTCCCGCTGGCGCCGGTGCTGGGGGAGGGCACGGTGGAGGAGATCCGCGGGCTCATCCTGGACAGCACCGCCCAGATCCTCACCCCCGACACGGTCGAGAGCGTGGTGGCCCCGCTGGTGGACGACCTCCTCCAGGGCGTCCGGGGCGGGGTGCTGTCGGTGACCTTCCTGGTGTCGCTGTGGTCGGGGTCGCGGGCGATGAACGTGTTCATCCGCTCCATCACCATCTCCTACGGCCTGGAGGAGCTGCGCGGCTGGATCACCCAGCGGGTGCTCGCCTTCGTGGCCTACCTGGGCGGGCTGGCGTTCGCCCTGCTGGTGCTGCCGGTCCTGGTGGCCGGTCCCGACCTGGTCCACCGGCTGCTGCCGATCACGGTGGGGCGGCTCAACCTGCTGTACTGGCCGACCGTCGCGGTGCTGGCCACGGCCGCCGTCACGATGCTGTACACCCTGAGCATCCCGGTGCGCACCCCGCTGTGGCGGCACTTGCCGGGGGCGCTGCTGGCGACGACGGTGCTCATCACCGGGTCCATCGGGCTGCGCGCCTACCTGGACGCCTCACTGGCGCAGGTGAGCCTCTACGGCTCGCTGGCCGCGCCGATCGCGATCCTGGCCTGGCTGTTCGTGATGGCGGTCGCGGTGCTGGTGGGGTCGTCGTTCAACGCCGAGATCGACGCCATGTGGCCGACGGTGCGCACCGCCGCGGCCCGTGCCGAGATCGCCAACCGCCGCTTCGAGCGCGCCGACCGCCTGGTCCGCCGCCGCGAGCAGGCGGTCATCGACACCATCGTCGAGAACAACGGCCGCTGACCGGAACCGGTCAGAGCGTACGCCGTACACCCGAACGCGACGGCACGTCGGTATGTTCGAGGTGCCTCCGGAGGGCGGGCCGCGCCCCCGCCGCCCCCCGCACCCGGACGGCTGGAAAGGGCATCCCCCATGACCTCCGCCCCGTCCACGCCCCGCGCCTTCGTCCCGTCCCGCATCCCCGCCCCGTCCGCTCTCCGTGCCTCCGCCCTGTCCGCGCCCCGCGCCTCCTTCCGGGGGAGGGGGCGCCGGTGAAGGCCTCCCAGCTGCTGCGGCAGATCGCGATGGCGGCGGCCCTGGTCTCCGTGATGCTGGCCGCGTCCTTCCGCGCCTTTTACCCCGGCTACCCCGGCACGGTCCCGTGGCCGGCCACGGTGCCGCCCGCCCTCCTCCTGGCCCTGGCGCTCGCCCTGGTCGCCGACGCCGACCCGGATCCCACACCGGGGGAGCGGCGGCGCCTGCACACGGGGGCCGTCGCGGCGGACACCGTGTCCCACCTGACCGTCGAGCCCGGCGGCCCCGGAGGCACGCCCTACGCAGGCCACACGCCCCGGCCGGAGGAGCACATCCTCCTCACCCCCGGCGAACCCGCCGCGCCCCCGGCCCCCGGGCCCCGATCCGGAAGGTGATCGCCTTGAAGGACCTCCGCTGGTTCCCCGCCGTGACCACCCACGCGTTCTTCGGCATGCTGCTCCACAACTGGATCCTCACCTCCATGGAGTCCGCGGCGCGCGAGATCACCCTCGGAGCCGGTCTCGCCCTGAGCTGGTTCCTGTTCTTGGTGGTCGTGTTCTCCCTCCTCCCCTTCCAGGGGACCCGGGGGCGTCCGGGATCCTCGGCCCGGGCGGTGAGGCCGGTGGTCGGAGCGGGAGCGCTCGTCCTGGCCGCGGGCCATGTCCTCCTCCTGCCGCTCGGCCTCTGGTACACCGTGCGTTACGAAAGCCTGGGCCTGCTCCCCCTGCTCGTGACCGCTGAGACGATCGGGCTCCCCGCCCTGGCCGTGCTGCTGTGGCAGCGGCCCTGGCGTCGTCCGGAACGGGCGGCGGGCCGTCCGGAGGTGCCCAAGCTCCTCGGCCTGCGCGATCCCGCCCGGATGCCCCCCGGGTGGGTTCCGGTGGTGTTCTACAGATCCGATCTGTTCCCGCACAACCTCAGGGACCACCCCCTGGAGATCGACGGGGACCGGGTCGGGGAGCTGACGCCGGGGGAGAGCCTGGTCATCGGCCTGCCGCCGGGGGAGCACACGGCACGGATCCCGGTTTCGCCCGGTAAGTACCCGTTCTCGTTCGCGGCGGTCCCGGGGCGCACCGTCCACCTCTACGTCGGCGCGGACACCCGTATCGCCCTGTGGAATCCGACCGTCACGCGGCAGGAGCACTCCGCATGACCCCCGCGCCTCCCGAACAGCGGCGTCCACTGCCCGGGGTGGGCGACCACACCGCCCGGACCGTGCTCGCGGTGTCCGGTGCGGCGCTGCTCGGGTCGGTCCTGTACGACCTGGCCCTCGTCTTCCCACCGGCGTCCGGCGCACCGCTCGAACCCGGCGGGCTCACCCTCGTGCTCATGGTCCTCCTGGTCTCGTGGACGACGCTCGCGGTCCGCCTGGTCCACGCGGTCAGGGCTCCCGGGCCGCGGCCCCGCGACGCGCGGACCGACGCCGACCTGCGCGGGTCCCTGCTCTTCCTGGCCCTGTGCGCGGCCAACGCGCCCGTCGCGCTGTGGCTCACCGCCCTGCGCGACGCGCTGGTCTTCTCCGGGCTCCTGCTCTTCCCGTGGGGGGCGGCCGTGTGGGCCCTGGTCCTCCTGCTCCGGGGGCGGCGCGACGCGGAGCGCGAGCCGGTCGCCGCCCCGCCGGAGGTGCCCAAGCTCATCGGTCTACGCGACCCCGCGCGGATGCCCTCCGGCTGGAGCCCTGTGGTGTTCCACGCGCACGGCGGCTTCGCCGAGGACCCGCCCCTGGAGGTGGACGGCGGCCACGTCGGCTTCCTCGCCTCCGGCGGCACCCTCGTCGTCGGCTTGCCGCCCGGCGCCCACACCGTCCGGGTACAGCGCCGGGGGTCACTCCCGTACCCCTTTTCGGTCGTACCTGGCGGTATCGTGCATTTCACGGTCACCAGCGGACCGAACTTCGGTCCGCCCGGCCCCGGCTTCCGCATCCTTCCGCATGTCACGGGGCCCACGGGAGACCAGGGCCCGGCGTGAACCGTGGGAGACCGGTGGCCGGATTCGGCCAGTTACGGTGTGAACTCATCGACACATCCGCGTGTCCATATGAACGTGACCACGGGAGGGCGGGTCGGGCGGCCCTCCCCGCGTTCCGAAGACATGCCAGGTCAGGGGAAGGGGAGCGGGAACACCGTTGACCGCACAGCGCGTCGTGTCCGCTACCGGCCGCCCGTACCCGGGTGGGCCGTGTCCGTCACGATCAGTATCATCGCGTTCAGCATTGGCTTCGTGCACGTCGA
Source organism: Nocardiopsis sp. MT53 (assembly GCF_019598965.1). Classification (NCBI taxonomy): domain Bacteria; kingdom Bacillati; phylum Actinomycetota; class Actinomycetes; order Streptosporangiales; family Nocardiopsidaceae; genus Nocardiopsis; species Nocardiopsis sp. MT53. Next base: position 4,697,577 of record NZ_CP080599.1, read on the forward strand.
CACCGGCGTCCGGTGACCTCCCGGGCCCGGTCCCGCCGTCGCCCCCGACTGACGTTCCCCGTCACCCGCACACGAACAGGTCCACCCTTCCCATGCCTTCGGAGGCACCATGAGCCGGGCGTCCCGTCCGGGGCATCCCCGGCCCACCGCCGTCATCGCCATCGCCCCGGACGAGCGCAGCGCAGAGATCGTCATCGAGGGACAGCGCCAGGTCGTCACCGGCGGCGTCCCCAAGGAGACCCGGCGCGCGGCGCTGGACGTCGCCACCGGCTACGCCGCCAGGATCGGCCAGCCGGTGCTCATCGACGCCCGTGACAGCAACGGCTACTGGAACCTGGTCGCCACCCCCGACGGCGTCGTGCAGGCCGCCGACCGGCTCCCCCCGACGGGTGGGCCCGCTCCCACCGCGCTCCGCCCCCCGGCGCCCGCCGAGCGGCCCGGGCGCGGCAGGCGGGGCCTGGTCATCGCGAGTGCGGCGGCGCTCGCCGTGGTGCTCCTGGGCGGCGCCGGCTTCGCCGCCTGGAACCTGATCCCGGGCGACGACCCCGCCGCGCAGACCACCACGACCGAGGCGCAGGTCCTGGGCCACCCGGCCCCGCCCGGCTACGGCGACACCGTGGAGTTCTCCGAGGCGCTCGCCCCCGGCAGCCAGCCCGGCGTCTCCCGCGACGGCGACCTGATGGCCTTCATGGACCCCGACGAGCGGCTCACCCTGTTCGACGCCTCCGGCGAGCGCCTGTGGTCGGCCGCCCTCCCGGCCGCCTCCACCGAGTTCCTGGGCCCGCCCCGGTTCGTCGACTACGACGGCGAGCCCGCGGTGGTCATGGAGACCACCGGGACCCTGTGGTTCTGGCCGGTCGCGGGCGGTGCGCACACCAGCATCACCCTGCCGGAGGACGCCTCCACCCAGTACGTGGGCTCCTCCGCGCTGGTCCGCAGCGGCGACGACGCCCTCGTGCCGACCGGCGGCGAGCTGGCGCCGGTCGAGGTCCCCGGCGGGGCGGCGCCGATGCTGGCCGAGGGCGCCGAGGTGCTCACCGCGGTGCGCACCGGTGCCTGGACCTGGGTCGACCCCGAAGGGGAGGTCGCCGAGGTCACCGCCCGCCGCCCCGAGAACGCCGGTGAGATGGAGTCGGTGGTCACCGCCCTGCGCGAGTACGTGATCGTCCGCTGGGAGCCGCTGCGCGACGAGGGGGCCGTGCTGGCCTTCCACGACAGCCGCGACGGCTCCGTCATCGGCGCGGCCGAGATCGACCCGGCCGACCTGGAGGACGTGCGGCACCGCTCCGGCCCCATCGGCACCGCCGCCGTCTCCTACGGCCCGGTCGTGATGGACCCCGAGACCGGCACCACCGCGGTCGTCCCCGGGTTCGAACCGCAGGTGGCCGTCGGCGCCACCGTGTTCGGCCAGCTCGGCGGCGCCCCGGCGGCCGTGGACACCGCGGGCGAGGTCCGCAGGCCGGACCCGGCCTCGGCCCAGCCCGCCGGCCTGCTCGGCGGCAACGCCATCGTGGTCCACGAGGACCACCTCTATGCCATCCCCTCTCAGTAGCAACCCCCGATAAAAGAAGAAAGGAGTGGGATGACCCCCAAGAAGCGTGCACTGACCGTGACCGCGGCCGGCCTGTTCATGGCCGGGTTCTCGGTGAGCCCTGCGTTCGCCGAGACCATCGAGGAGACCGCCCCTGCGGCCGCTCCCGAAGCGGCCCAGCAGGTCACCGAACCCCAGGTCCTTCCTGAGGTCCCGGTCGTCACCCCCATCGTCGGCGGGATCGCCGAAGGCGTCGGAGAACTCTTCGACACCCCGCCCTCCCCGGACCCCGGTGGCGGCGACGACGGCGGTGACCCCGGCGAGGGTGAGAACCCCGGTGGCGGTGACCCCGGTGAGGGTGAGAACCCCGGCGGTGGAGACCCTGGCGAGGGTGAGAACCCCGGCGGTGGTGACCCCGGTGAGGGTGAGAACCCCGGTGGCGAGGACCCCGGCGGTGAGGACCCGGGTGGTGAGGACCCGGGTGGTGAAGACCCGGGTGGTGAAGACCCCGGCGGTGAAGACCCGGGTGGCGAGGACCCGGGTGGTGAAGACCCCGGTGGCGAGAACCCCGGCGGGGAGAACCCCGACCCGGGTGACGGCGGGAACCCCGGTGACGACGACGGTGACGAGAGCCAGGCTCCCGGCACCAGCACTCCCGGCAGCACCTCTCCGGTGACCGCCGGCACCTCGGGTTCCAGCGGGACCACCCCCACCCTGCCGACCACCGGTGTCGACATGGAGGGCTTCGTCCTGGGCGGTGCCATCGTCACGGGCATCGGCGCCATCGCCCTCTGGGCGGGCGCGCGCCGTCCCTCCGCGATGCTGGCGGAGTAACACGGCGGATCGGCACGGTTCCGCCGGCCGTCGCCCGGTGAGGGCGCGGACCACGTGCACGGGCCCCCGGACGCCTCGGCGTCCGGGGGCCCGCACCGTTCCTCCGGCCCTTCGCCTCCCCGCTCCTCCTCAGGCGCGCGGGCGCAGCACCGGGGCGAGCAGGAACGCGAACACCCCGGCCGCCGCGATCGTCCACAGCGCGGTCCCCAGCGCCGTCGCGTCCGCGATCAGGCCCACCGCCGGCGGGAACGCCAGGAAGCCCGCGCGGCCCAGCCACCCGACGATGGTCACCCCGTCGCCGGTGCGCACCCCGGGCACGTTCCCGGCCGCCGCCAGCGTCAGCGGGAACAGCGTGGACACCCCCAGGCCCATCACCCCGAACCCGATGACCGTCGTCGCCTGGTGCGGCAGCGCGAGCGCCAGCGCGATCCCGCCCGCCGCCAGCAGGCCGCAGGCCCGGCCCACGGTCGCGGCGCCGAACCTGTCGGTGACCCGGTCGCCCAGCAGGCGGCCCACCACCATCATCGCCTGGCAGGCCACGAACGGCATCGCCGCCAGGAACAGGGAGGCGTCCAGTTCGTCGGCCATGTACACCGCGCCCCAGGACGCCGCGGAGTCCTCGATGCCCCCGGCCAGCATCAGCAGCACGCCCAGCGCGACGAGCAGCAGCACCGCGCGCCCGGGGATGCGCGGACGCCGTCCGTCCGCCTCCCGCGCGCCGTCGGCGCGCTCACTGTCCTCGGGGCCGGGCAGCAGCATCCGGCTCACCGTCAGGTTCACCGCCACCAGCACCACCGCCGTACCGCCCAGGTGCCACAGGATCGGCACCCCGGAGCCGGCCATGACCGCGCCGAGCAGGCCGCCGGAGACCGCGGCCAGGCTCCACACCGCGTGGAAGGTGTTGATGATGGTCCGCCCGTACCGGCGCTGCACCCGCAGCCCGTGCGAGTTCTGCGCCGAGTCCGTCCAGGCGTCGGCGCAGCCCATGACGAACAGGGCCCCCGCCAGCGCCCACCAGTTCTGTGCCAGCGCGATGAATGGAAGCGCTCCCAGCGACAACAGGCTGGTCCCCACCGCTGTGGGCCCGCTTCCGAAGCGGTGGATCAGCGGCCCGGCGAGCATCCCGGTCAGGATCGCGCCGGTCGGCATCGCCGCGATCGCCAGCCCCAGCTCGGCGTTGCTCAGCCCCAGCCCCGACTTGATCGCCGGAAGCCAGGGGACCGCGTTGGTGTAGGTGAAACCGTTGACGAAGAAGAGGGTGGAGACCGCGAGCCTGGCCCGGCGGGCCTGCCGGGGCGGGGCGGTGGTCTTCGGGCTGTTCATGCGTCTCCCACGGGTGGCCGTTCGATGCCTGCGGATGCTATCGACTCCGGTCCGGGTCCGGCCATGCGATTCCCGGCCCCCGCGATCTCCCCTCCGGTGGGCTTGCGATCCGCCGCCGTTCCGATTTACATGGGGATTCCGCTCAGTAACGGAGAAGCCCCCGACGACCCCCGACGACTGCACACGGTCACCACCGCACCCGGTCCCAGCCCCCAGCGACCCGCTCACGCACAGGGCACGGGCCCCGACGCCGACTCCCTCACCCCGGCCGCCGTTCCGCGGCGCCCGGCCGGAACCGGAAGAGCCCATGATCAATACGAGCGCGCTGCGAGACAAACCCACACTCACCGGAAAGCACGTGCGCCTGGTGCCGCTGGGCCCCGAGCACACGGACGCCTACTTCGCGGCGGGACTCGACGAGGAGATCCGCAGACTCACCGGGACCCACCACCACCTCACCTACGACGAGGCCCGGGAGTGGTGCCGCGGCCGCCCGCGGAGCCCGGACCGGCTGGACCTGGCCATCACCGCCCCGCACGACGGCCGCTACCTCGGCGAGCTGTCGCTGTACTCGGTGGCCCCGGAGAACGAGAGCGCCGGGTACCGCATCGCCCTGTCCGCACTGGAGTTCACCGGGCAGGGGCTGGGCCGGGAGGCCACCCGGATGGTGCTGGAGTACGCCTTCGAGCACGTCGGCCTGCACCGGGTGTGGCTGTACGTCTACGCCTTCAACATGAGGGCCATCGCCGTGTACCGCTCCTGCGGCTTCTCCGTCGAGGGGCGGCTGCGCGACTCGCTGCTGTGGGAGGGACGCCGCCACGACGCCCTGCTCATGGCCGTGCTGCGGAACGGGTACCGCAGGACCTGACCCGGGGGTTTTGACCGTGGCCGGGGTTGCAACCTCCGGCTCCCGGGGTATGTCCGGTACCACTTTTCCATCGGCTCCCTTCGACACGGCGAGAGGAGCGGCGCCCGAGCCCGGCGCCGGTGAGGCACATGAATCCGGTACCCGTTTCCCTGCCGTTCACCGACCGCTCCGAGGCGGGCCGCCGCCTGGCGGAGCGGGTCCGGCCGTACGCGGTCTCGGACCCCCTGGTCCTGGCCCTGCCCCGGGGCGGTGTCCCGGTCGGCGCGGAGCTGGCCCGCCGCCTCGACGCCGACTTCGACGTCCTGGTCGTCCGCAAGATCGGCCTCCCGGGCCACCCCGAGCTGGGGGTCGGCGCGATCGCCGAGGACGGGCGCGTCCTCTTCGACGACCTGGCCCTGGCCCGGATGCGGGTGCCCCGCCAGGCCCTGGCCGGGACGGTGGACGCCGAGCGCGCCGAACTCGACCGACGCCGCCGGGTCTACCGGGGCGAGCGCCCGCCCCCGGACATCGCCGGGCGCGACTGCGTGGTCGTCGACGACGGGGTGGCCACCGGCGGCACCGCCCGCGCCGCCCTGCGCATGGTGCGCCAGGCCGGCCCGGCCCAGCTGGTGCTGGCCGTCCCGGTCGCCTCCAGGGAGGCGATCGCGATGCTCAAGGAGGAGGCCGACGCCGTCGTGGTGCTCGGCGTCCCGGACAACTTCCGGGCCGTGGGGGAGTGGTACCGCGACTTCGACCAGCTCTCCGACGGCCACGTCACCGCCATCATGTCGGAGGTGGGGCGCAGCCACAGCCGGCCGGGCACGGCCCGGGGCGTGCGGGTGCGCGCGGGCGACGTCTACCTGGACGGCGACCTCACCCTCCCGGCGGCGCTGCGCGGCGCGGTGGTCATGGCGTTCGGGGAGGCGCGCGGCGATCCGCGCTGGCGGGCGATCGCCTCGGTGCTGCAACGGGCGGGGTACGCGACCCTGATGCTCGACCTGCTGGTGGGGGAGGAGCGCTCCTCGGTGGGCGGCGGCGCCGCGACGGAGGTGCTGGGCGAGCGGCTGAGCTCGGCCGTCACCTGGCTGCGCCGGGCCACCGACGCCGCCAGCGACCCGGTGGGGGTGCTGGGCTCGGGGGCCGGGGCCCCGGCCGCGCTCGTGACCGCCGCGCGGCGGCCGGGCGACGTGGCCGCGGCGGTGGTGCACGGCGGCCGGATCGACCTCGCCGAGCCCGCGCTGCCCGACGTGCGCGCCCCGGTCCTGGTGATGCTGGAGAGCCGCGACTCGTTCGTGCGCGAACTGGGGGAGTGGGCCCGGGGCCGGATGGGCGGGCCCACCGACCTCAAGGTGCTGTCGGGGGCCGAGGAACTGCTCCGGGGAGCCCGGGAATGGCGGCAGGTGGCGGTGGAGGCCCAGGACTGGTTCGACCGGTACCTCCCGCGCGGCCGGGGCTGAGGCCCGGACCCGGAGGGCGCCGGAGAACGAAGAACCCGCGCCGCCGCCGACGGAGTGTCGGGGCGACGCGGGTTTCGCACGGGGCCGGGGCCGCCGAGGAGGAAGATCGGCCGGATCGCGGTTGCGCGACCGCCTGAGGACTCAGGCGGCGTTGGCGCGACGCATACGACGACGGCGCTCGGAGGCGCGCTCGTCCTCGTTCAGGCCGCCCCAGGTGCCGTACTTCTCCGGACGCGAGATCGCATAGTCCAGGCAGTCGGTTCGAACCGGGCAGGCCGCACAGATCTCCTTGGCCTTGCGCTCGCGGATCTCCCGCTCCGGCTGGCGCTCGCCATCCGGGCCGAAGAAGAGCACAAGGTCCTCGCCCCGGCACGCGGCGGCATCCTGCCACCCCCAGCTCGGGCGGGGGCGCAGCGCGGCCTGCCGACGTACCTGAGACATGCTTGAACCACCTCTACTGAAATCACTAGTAAGCTGTCGGAAAAAGCTTCAGTCACCCAAAAGTCGGTCATGCGGCGTGAGCGACCCCGCACGACGCAAACGCCGAACGGTGCAGGCGATGTTCCCCGGTGTGGCTGAGACCACGAGAAGCACGCGAACCGAGCGGCGGTGATCGCCGACTGCGGGTGTGTTCTCACGCGAACGGCTCTCGGAGGCGGTGACGGCCATCCGTCCGAGCCGGTACGTAATCATGCCATCCCCACTCCCGATCGTGCACGGGGGGTGGGGAAATTACTCGCCCAACCGTTACCGAAATCTGATGCCTTGCGGCGGATCTCCGGTCGTTTGTCCGAGTTCGTCACTTATTGCAAGAACGAGTGCCTTGCGAAGGACACAGCACATCGTATGGGGCGATGTCGCTCCTGCCTAGGGGCTCCCCCTGATACGCCGATCACATTGCGGACACGGCACGTCACCGCGATTGGGTGGGACCGTATGTCCTCACCCTCCGTCGCCGCCCCCGGGGTGGCGGCCGGCGCGAACCCCCGCCCCCTGGGGGCCGACGGCGGCGACGGGCGACGGGCGGGAGGGCTGCGGCTGTAGGCCGTCCGTTGAGGGTGGTGGCGGGCGACGGGCGGGAGGGCTGCGGCTGTAGGCCGTCCGTTGAGGGTGGTGGCGGGCGACGGGCGGGCCCCTAGGGGAAGGACCAGGGGCGCGCAGGAGGAACAGGTCGTGGTGTCCGGGCGTCACACGCGATAGAAAGCGAAGGACACCCCGATACCGGGTCGTCCTCTGGCACCACCACAAGGAGTTCGAGTCGCCGTGGCCCTCCTGCGGTTCATCCTCAACGTCATCTGGCTCTTCGTCGCGGGTTTCTGGCTCGCGGTGGGCTACGCCTTCGCCGGGCTCATCTGCTGCATCCTCATCGTCACGATCCCCTTCGGCGTCGCCTCCTTCCGGATGGCCGGATACGCCCTGTGGCCCTTCGGCCGCGAACTCGTGCGCAAGCCCGGCGCGGGCGCGGGCAGCACCGTCCTCAACGTCATCTGGCTGATCGTCGCCGGCTGGTGGCTCACCCTGGGGCACATCGCCACCGCGATCGGCCTGGCGATCACCGTCATCGGCATCCCCATGGCCTGGGCCTCGCTCAAGATGATCCCGGTCGCGCTGGCCCCCTTCGGCAACGAGATCGTCGAGAGCGGCCGTCCCCGGGAACCCTGGCAGTTCTGACACCGTTCTCACGCCGACGGGTGCGAACCCCCCATCCCCCGGACGCATCACCCTCTACAAGAACCCCCGTGCACCCCTCCACCCCGTGACGGGGGGCACCCGCAGAAGTGAAGAAATGGAGTCGATGTGCAAGCCCAACGGCCGGGAGTCTGGGCGCTCCTGAACAAGTGGCTCGCCGCGCGCCGGGCCAACGAGGAGCGCCGGGCCAGGCTGGAGGCCGAGGAGCGCGAGATCGCCGAGGCCAGGCGCCGGGCCGAGGAGGCGGCGGCGCAGGCCGAGGCCGCCCCGCCGGACCTGCTGCGCCGGGTCAGCGACGTCGCCTGGCGGATGCTGCTCATCGGATTCGTCGCGGGCCTGCTGATCTACGCGCTGGTGTACCTGTCGGTGGTCACCCTGCCGCTGATCCTGGCGGTCTTCATCACCGCGCTGCTGATGCCGCTCGCCAACTGGCTGCGCCGCAAGGGGCTCGGCCGGGGGCTCTCCACCACGATCTCCATCGTGGTGGCGCTCATCGTCTTCGGCGGTGTCCTGACGATGATCATCATGCCGGCGGTCCAGGGCTCGGACGCCCTGGTCTCCAGCGTCACCGAGGGCCTGGAGGAGATCCAGAACCTCCAGCTGCCGTTCGGGCTGAGCCCCGAGATGTTCGAGCTCGACGACATGATCGCCGACGCCACCCGGCAGATCACCACCATGATCGAGGAGAACAGCAGCCAGCTCATCAGCGGCGCGTGGACCGCGGGCGCCGCGGTCGTCTCGATCCTGGTCGGCATCGTCCTCATCATCGCCCTGACCGTGTACTTCGTGCACTCGGGCGACCTGCTCATGGACTGGCTGCTCACCCTGCTCCCGCCGGGGTCGCGCCCCGGCCTGCAGCACGCCGGCAACGTCGCCTACAAGGTGATGGGCAACTACGTGCGCGGGGTGGCGGCGGTCGGCGCCATCGACGCCATCGGCATCGGTGTGCTGCTGATCTTCATCCTCGACCCCAGCCTGGCGATCCCGCTGATCGTGCTCACCTTCATCGGCGCGTTCCTGCCGATCATCGGTGCGTTCCTCAGCGGCCTGGTCGCCGTCCTGGTGACGTTCGTGACCGTGGACTGGGTCATGGCCCTGGTCGTGCTCGGCTGGGTGCTGCTCATCCAGCAGCTGGAGAGCAACCTCTTCGCGCCGCGCATCTACGGCCAGGCGCTGGAACTGCCCTCGCCGGTCGTGCTCATCGCGATCTCCATCGGCGCCGTCCTGGGGAACATCCCCGGCATGTTCCTGGCCACCCCCGTGGCCGCGGTGCTCGCCGCCCTGCTGCGCGACCGGCCGCCGGCCGCACCGGAGGAGCAGGAGGAGGCCGAGCCCGACGACCCCGGCTCCGCGCCGACGGAGAAGGCCAAGAAGAAGCAGGGGGTCATGGCCACGACGCCCTCCCCGGGGGAGGGCGCCGCCAAGACCGGGGCCAAGGCCGCTCCCAAGCCCGGCAAGGGGGACAAGAAGGAGGAGCGTCCGGAGGACCCGCCCTCCGACGGCTGACCCCGCCCCCGGGAATGTCCGGCGTCCCCGTTCCTGTTCGACAGGACGGGGACGCCGTCGTCCCGGGGAGAAAACCCCTGGCGGCGCTCCCGACCGCTGCCGTTAGGCTGGGTCGGTCGGCCCCCGCGCCACCGCTCCCCCGTCCGCCCGCACCGCCGCCGGACCGGCGCGCACGGCCGCCCGAACCGTCTCCACCTCGTAGGAAGCCCCATCATGCTGATCGCCACCGACCTCGAACTGCGCGTCGGTCCTCGCCTCCTGCTGGAGCCGACCACCTTCCGCGTCGCCGCCGGTGACCGCATCGGACTCGTGGGGCGCAACGGCGCGGGCAAGACCACGATGACCAAGGTGCTGGCGGGCGAGGGCCTGCCCACCGGCGGCACGGTCACCTCCTCCGGGAGCATCGGCTACCTGCCCCAGGACCCCCGCACCGGCGACCTCGACGTGCTGGCCCGCGACCGCATCCTGTCGGCCCGCGGCATCGACGAGGCCCTGCGCGGGCTGCGCGAGGCCGAGAAGAAGATGGCCAGCACCGACACCAAGACCCGCAACAAGGGCGTGCGCGCCTACGGGCGCTGGGAGGAGCGCCTGCACGTGCTGGGCGGCTACGCCGCCGAGTCCGAGGCCGCCGCCATCGCCTCCAGCCTGGGCCTGCCCGACAAGGTGCTGGGCCAGCCGCTGCGCACCCTGTCCGGCGGCCAGCGCCGCCGCATCGAGCTGGCGCGCATCCTGTTCAGCGGGGCCGACACCCTGCTGCTGGACGAGCCCACCAACCACCTGGACGCCGACTCCATCGTCTGGCTGCGCGACTTCCTCAAGTCCCACCAGGGCGGGCTCATCGTGATCAGCCACGACGTGGAACTGGTCGAGCAGGTGGTGAACAAGGTCTTCTACCTGGATGCCAACCGCAGCGTCATCGACATCTACAACATGGGCTGGAAGCAGTACCTGGCCCAGCGCGAGGCCGACGAGCGCCGCCGCAAGCGGGAGCTGGCCAACGCCGAGAAGCAGGCCGACACCCTGCGCAAGCAGGCCGACAGGTTCCGGTCCAAGGCGACCAAGGCGCGCGCCGCCCAGCAGATGCTCAACCGCGCCGATCGCATCATGGACGGCGTGGCGGGGGTGCGCCAGGCCGACCGCGTCGCCAAGCTGCGCTTCCCCGACCCGGCGCCGAGCGGGCGCACCCCGCTGATGGCGGAGGGGCTGTCCAAGTCCTACGGGTCGCTGGAGATCTTCACGGGCGTGGACCTGGCCATCGACCGGGGCAGCCGGGTCGTCATCCTGGGCCTCAACGGCGCGGGCAAGACGACCCTGCTGCGCCTGCTGGGCGGGATCGAGCAGCCCGACTTCGGGCGGGTGGTCCCCGGGCACGGGCTCAAACTGGGCTACTACGCCCAGGAGCACGAGACCCTGGACGTGGACCGCAGCGTCCTGGAGAACATGATGAGCGCCGCCCCGGACCTGCCGGAGGTCGAGGCGCGGCGCACCCTGGGCTCGTTCCTGTTCACCGGGGACGACGTGGACAAGCCCGCCGGAGTGCTCTCCGGCGGCGAGAAGACCCGGCTGGCCCTGGCCACGCTGGTGGTCTCCAGCGCCAACGTGCTCCTGCTGGACGAGCCGACCAACAACCTGGACCCGGCCAGCCGCGAGGAGATCCTGGCGGCGCTGCGCAACTACAAGGGCGCGATCGTGCTGGTCACCCACGACGAGGGCGCGGTGGACGCGCTCCAGCCCGAGCGGGTCATCCTGCTGCCCGACGGGGTCGAGGACGTGTGGAACGCCGAGTTCGAGGACCTCATCGCGCTGGCGTGAGCGCCGGCGGGGCGCCCGGGCGCCCCGGGGTGGGGGTGGACGCCCGGGGGACCGGTGAGGTTCACCCCTCCTCTTTTCGGTCGGTGTTTGCGGCGTTCCGAAAACGGGCGATCGCCCGGCGTGTCCGGCGTGGCGGGCGGTCAATGTGGCGGTCCGCGTTCCCGATGTCCCATCATGAGGGTCCCTGACCGTCGACCCCTCGAGGAGTGAACCTGTGAACGACGCGCTGGGAAAGGGCACCCGGGTGGCCGGTGAGAACCGCTCCGAACTCGCCGTCGAGCTCAAGCGCCGCTACGACGCGGGCGAGAGCATCCGCCAGCTGGCGGCGGCCACCGGGCGTTCCTACGGTTTCGTGCACCGCCTGCTCGGCGAGGCGGGGGTGGAGCTGCGCGGCCGGGGCGGGGCGACACGCAAGGCCTGAGCGCGCCCTGGCGGTTACCCATGGGTAATATTCGGGGTGACACGGCACACCCACGGAAGGAACCCCCATGGCACAGGCCGCGAACGGCGCCGGTGAGCCGCCCACCGAGGACGAGCTCTCCCGGGCCGGGCTCCGGCTGAGGGTGGACGGGCACGTCGCCCGCATCACCATCAGCCGCCCCGAGCGCCGCAACGCGATGACCGGGCGCACCTGGACGACCCTGGCCCACATCGGCCAGACCCTTCCCGAGGATGTCCGAATCGTCGTGATCGCCGGAGAGGGCGACATCTTCTCCGCCGGGATCGACCTCAACATGTTCACCCCCGAAGGGGTCGAGGGGGAGCGCTCCCTGGTGGCCGGCGTCCTGGACGGCAGCGCCGACGCCGACGACATCGAGGGCCACATCGCCGAGCTGCAGGCCGGGTTCCTGTGGCTGCGCCGCCCCGACATCGTCAGCGTCGCCGCCGTCCGCGGGCACGCCATCGGCGCCGGGTTCCAGCTGGCCCTGTCCTGCGACATCCGCATCCTCGCCGAGGACGCCAAGTTCACGATGAAGGAGCCCGCCCTGGGGCTGGTCCCCGACCTCACCGGCACCAAGCCGCTGGTCGACATCGTCGGCGTCAACCGCGCCGTCGAGATCTGCCTGACCGCCCGCCGGGTCGAGGCCGCCGAGGCCCGCGAGCTGGGCCTGGCGGAGCTGGTCGTCCCCGTGGAGGAGCTGGAGGGCGCCGTCGACGACGTCGTCGCCGCTCTGCTGGCGACCAACCCCGAGGCGGCCGCCGCCACCAAGGCGCTGCTCCAGCAGGCCGCGGGCAACACGCTCGAGGAGCAGGCGCGCGCCGAGCGCCGCGCGCAGGTCGACCGGCTGACCTCCCTGGCCAAGGCCATGGGCGCCGGGGCCTGACCCCGCGCCGCTTGAAGGCGGGGACGGGGCGGAGAGACCCGGATCACCGGTGAAAAACGCCCGTCCCGTCCCCACTTCGGAGCGATCTCTAGTAGGCTTCACCAAGCGGTCGTTCGCAATGCCGCGCGCATCAGGGCGCGCCGAGACCGCTCAAGACGCGGATCTCGTACGCCGATCACCTCGGCGCGACTCTTCCCGAAGAGACCAAGCCCCATGTCCGACGTAGGGGCCCACATCCGCGTGTGATCAGGCGCGTTTGTGTGATTTCTTCGCCGGGACCGCGATGGCCTTCCGTGTGGAGCCTTCCTCGAAACGCCGCCAACCGATGAGGAAGGTACACGTCACCTTGACGGACACTGCCGTAGAGCCTGCCTTCGACAGCCTCGGGCTTCCCCAGGACATCGTCGAAGAGCTGGCCAAGAACGGTGTGACCACCCCGTTCCCGATCCAGGCGGCCACGATCCCCGACGCCCTCGAGGGACTCGACGTCCTCGGCTGCGGCCGCACCGGCTCGGGCAAGACCCTGGCCTTCGGCCTGCCGGTCCTGGTCCGCGCCGCCGAGCGCCGGGCCGCCGCCAACCGCCCCCGGGCCCTGATCCTCGTGCCCACCCGCGAACTCGCCCACCAGGTCCGCGACGCGCTGCGCACCTACGCCCGAATCGTGGGCGCCCGCGTCGGCGACGTCGTGGGAGGCAGCTCCTACACCCGCCAGATCAACGAGCTGCGCCGCGGTGTCGACGTCCTGGTCGCCACCCCCGGCCGCCTCACCGACCTCATCGAGCAGGGCGCCTGCGACCTGGGCGACGTCGAGATCTCGGTGCTGGACGAGGCCGACCAGATGTGCGACATGGGCTTCATGCCGCAGGTCAGCGAGCTGCTCGACCAGGTCAAGCCCGAGGGCCAGACCCTGCTGTTCTCCGCCACGCTCGACGGCGACGTCGACAAGCTGGTGCGCAAGTACATGAACGACCCGCGCACCCACTCGGTGGACCCGCCGGTCTCCCAGGTCGCCACCATGGAGCACCACCTGCTCAAGGTGTTGCCCCGCGACAAGAACAAGATCATCGCCCAGATCGCCGCGCGCGAAGGCCGCACCATCCTGTTCGTGCGCAGCAAGTACCGCGCCGACACGATCAGCGAGCAGCTGGCCGAGGCCGGCGTGCCCAGCGCCTCCCTGCACGGCGGCAAGACCCAGAGCGTGCGCACCCGCACCCTGGCCAAGTTCCGCGAGGGCCGCATCCAGGCCCTGGTCGCCACCGACGTCGCCGCGCGCGGCATCCACGTCGACGGCATCGACCTGGTCGTCAACGTCGACCTGCCCACCGGGCACAAGGACTACCTGCACCGCGGCGGCCGCACGGCCCGCGCCGGCTCCTCCGGCTCCGTGGTGTCCCTGGTGGCGCCCAACCAGCGCCGCATGGCCCGGCGCCTGCTCAGCGACGCCGGCGTCGACGCCCAGCAGCACCTGGTGAACCCCGGCGACGAACTGCTCGCCGAGGTGACCGGAGCCCGCGAGCCCTCCTGGGAGCCGTGGATCGAGCCGCCGGAGCCGGTGCGCGAGCGCCGCGGCCGCGGCGGCCCGCGCGGCGGCGGTTACCGCGGCGGCTACCGCGGTGACCGGCGTGAGGGCGGCTACCGCGGTGGCGAGCGCCGTGAGGGCGGCTTCCGCGGTGACCGCGAAGGCGGCTTCCGTGGCGGCGACCGGCGTGAAGGCGGCTACCGGGGCGACCGCGAGGGCGGTTTCCGCGGCGGTGACCGTGAAGGCGGTTTCCGTGGCGGCGAGCGCCGTGAGGGCGGCTTCCGCGGTGGCGACCGGCGTGAGGGCGGTTTCCGCGGCGGTGACCGCGAGGGCGGTTTCCGTGGCGGCGAGCGTCGCGAGGGCGGCTTCCGCGGCGGTGACCGCCGTGAGGGCGGCTTCCGCGGCGGCGAGCGCCGGGGCGGCTACCGGGACGACTCCCGGGGCGGCCCGCGCGGCAACCGCCGCGGCGGCGAGCGCTTCGACTCCGCCCGCCAGTACTGAGCGAGCACCGACACGACCCGGGCCCGGCAGGATGACCTGCCGGGCCCGGGCCCTTACCGGGGTGAGGACTCCTCTCGGACGCGGTGCCGATCAGTCCAGGGAACGGCCCCGGGTCTCCCGGGACGCCCACACCGCCGTCAGCGTGAGCGCGCCCATCGCCGCCACGTACAGCGAGATCGGCAGGCTCGACCCGAACGCGGCCAGCAGGGCCGTCGCGATCAGCGGGGCCACCCCGCCCGCCGCGATCGAAGCCAGCTGGTAGCCCACCGACGCCCCCGAGTAGCGCGTCCGCGTGCTGAACAGCTCCGAGAAGAACGCCGCCTGCGGGCCGTACATGGCGCCGTGCATCACCAGGCCCACCGTCGCGGCCAGCGTCACCGCCCAGAACGCGCCGGTGTCGATCAGCGGGAAGAACGCGAACGCCCACAGGCCGACCCCGGCCGCTCCGACCGCCGTCACCGGGCGGCGCCCCACCCGGTCCGACAGCGCGCCCCACAGCGGGATCGTCACCAGGTGGACCGCCGAGGCGATGAGCACCGCGTTCAGCACCAGGCCGTTGGGCATGTCCGCCTGCTGCGTCGCGTAGACCAGGATGAACGCGGTGACGACGTAGTAGGAGACGTTCTCGGCCATCCGCACGCCCATCGCGACGAGCGCCTCACGCCAGTGGTGGCGCAGCACGCCGACGATGGGCGCCCGCTCCCGCTCGCCCGACCCCTCGGCCCGGGCCCGCGCCTCCTGGAACACCCGGGACTCGGTCACCGCCAGGCGCACCCACAGGCCGATGAGGACCAGCACCCCGGACAGCAGGAACGGGATGCGCCAGCCCCAGTCCAGGAAGGCCTCGTCGGGCAGGGCCACGGCCAGGATCGCCAGCACCGCGGTGGCCAGCAGGTTGCCGCCGGGCGCGCCCGCCTGCGGCCAGGAGGCCCAGAAGCCCCGGTGCTCGGGCCTGCCGTGCTCGGCGACCAGCAGGACGGCCCCGCCCCACTCGCCGCCCAGGGCGAACCCCTGGACGACCCGCAGCAGGGTCAGCAGCAGCGGTGCGGCGACGCCGACGGCGGCGTAGGTCGGCAGCAGGCCGATCGCGAAGGTCGCGCCGCCCATCAGCAGCAGGCTCAGGACCAGGAGCTGTTTTCGGCCGATCCGGTCGCCGAAGTGGCCGAAGACCAGTCCGCCCAGCGGGCGGGCGATGAAGCCGACCGCGTAGGTGGTGAACGCCAGCATGGTGCCCACCAGCGGATCGGACTCGGGGAAGAAGACGTGGTTGAAGACGAGGGCGGCGGCCGACCCGTAGAGGAAGAAGTCGTACCACTCGATGGTGGTGCCGATCAGGCTGGCGGTCACCACGCGCATGAAGGGGGTGCGCTTCGCGGCGGCGGGGTCTGGGGTGGTCGTGCTCATGTTCCGAACGGTAGAGACGCCGATCGGCAGTGACCATGGTCACATGCGCCATATGTGACCGCCCCGGTATGGGTGATGGCCCCGTGCGGCGCGGACATTAAGGTCCTTTACCGCGGTTTCGCGTGTCCGCGTCCCGTTCCGGCCGGGCCGCGGTGGACAGTGGCGGGCAGACCCCGGTGCCGTCAACGGGGCCACCCGGTCGCCGGAAGGGAAACGCGTGCCCGTCCTCAACACCTTTCTCGTCGCCGTCAACAACGTCTTCTGGTCCTACTTCCTCATCCCGCTCCTCGTCCTGCTGGCCGTGTACTTCACGGTCCGCTCCGGTGTGGTGCAGCTGAGGCTGCTGCCGGAGATGTTCCGGGTCCTGCGCAGCAGCCCCGGCACGGCCCCCGACGGCGGCAGGGAGATCTCCTCCTTCCAGGCCTTCGCGATCTCGGCCGCCTCCCGGGTCGGCACCGGCAACATCGTGGGCGTGGCGACGGCGGTGATGCTCGGCGGTCCGGGCGCGGTCTTCTGGATGTGGGCGATGTCCTGCGTCCTGGGCGCGGCCGCGTTCGTGGAGTCGACCCTGGCCCAGCTGTACAAGGTGCGCACCCCCACGGGCTTCCGCGGCGGCCCCGCCTACTACATCCGGTACGGCCTGGAGAACCGGTGGATGAGCGTGCTGTTCGCGGTCGTCATCACCGTCACCTTCAGCCTGGTCTTCAACACGGTGCAGTCCAACAGCATCGCTGGAGCCGTCTCCACCTCCGTCCGCGACCTGGGCCTCCCCGCCGGCTGGGTCCTCGACGTCGTCGTCGGCCTGGGGCTGGCGGGCCTGACCGCGGCCGTCATCTTCGGCGGCGTGCGCCGCATCGCCACCGTCGCCCAGGCGCTGGTCCCGCTGATGGCGATCCTGTACATCCTGCTCGGCCTGGCCGTCGTGGCCCTCAACATCGGGGAGCTGCCCCGGGTGGTCGGCGACATCTTCGCCGGGGCGTTCGGGCTGCGCGAGTTCGTGGCGGGCGGTGCCGGGGCCGCGATCCTCCAGGGGATGCGCCGGGGCATGTTCTCCAACGAGGCCGGCCTGGGCTCGGCGCCCAACGCCGGCGCCACCGCGTCGGTCTCCCACCCCGCCAAGCAGGGCCTGGTGCAGACCCTGGGTGTGTACTTCGACACCTGGCTGGTGTGCTCGGTCACCGCGTTCATCATCCTGGTCTACGGGCCCGACTTCGCCACGGAGACCGGGGCCGAGGTCACCCAGCGGGCGCTGGAGAGCACTCTGGGCGGCTGGTCCCTGCACGCCCTGACCGTGATCCTGTTCCTGCTGGCGTTCACGTCGGTGCTGGGCAACTACTACTACGGCGAGACCAACCTCGGGTTCCTGGACGCCGATCCCAAGCACATGACGTACTTCCGCTACGCGGTGCTGGCGGCGGTCTTCCTGGGCGCCGTCGCCCCGCTCACCGTCGTGTGGAACCTCGCGGACATCGCGATGGGCGTCATGGCCACCGTCAACCTGCTGGCCCTGGCGCCGCTGTCGGCGATCGCCTTCCGCCTGCTGGCGGACTACAGCCGCCAGCTGCGCAACGGGCTGGACCCGCAGTTCACACTGTCCAAGATGCCCGACCTGCGCGGGGTCCAGTGCTGGGGCGAGCCCGGCGGGGCGCTGCCCGAGGACGTGGACCGCAGCCAAGGGCAGGCCCCGGCCGACCCGGCCGAGGCCCTGGCCGAGCACGACGAGACCCCGGAGGAGGGGCCCGGGGACGACGAGCGCCGGGGCGACTGAGGCCCGCGGACCGCGCGGCGGGGGACACGGGGGGAGCGGACGGCGCTCCCCCCGTCGCCGTGCCGGGGTCCTCCGTCGCGTGGGGGCGGGTGCGCGGTCCGGGCGGGCGGCACCGCCGCGTCCCCGCCACGCTGCGGAGGAGTCGTCCACAGGCCGGCCCGGACCGGTCCAGGACGAAAACGGTTTTCGGTACTATGCCCGGAGACCCACACGATCCATCACGGAGTGCCACCGTGTCCGAACGGACCACACCCCAGCACACCCACGGGGGCGAGCCCCCGCCCGGCGACCCGTTCGTCCCCGCACGGGACTCCGAGCTGCCACCCGACGACTGGGGGCGCCGCCGCGGCGGGCGCCGCACCGGGACGGTCTGGCTGTTCGCGGCGCTCATCACCGCGATGGCCGTCGGCCACGCCTGGTTCTCCGACCAGCTCACCGGGCCGGCGTTCCTGACCTGGGCGACCATCTTCACCGCCATCTGCTTCCAGGCGCTGCCCTTCCTGGTCTTCGGGGTCGCGCTGTCGGCGGCGCTCACCGCCTTCGTGCCGACCTCCGTCTACCAGCGGTTCATCCCGCGCAAGGCCGGCCACGCGGTCCCGGTGGCCGGGCTGTCCGGCGCGCTGCTGCCGGGCTGCGAGTGCGCGTCGGTGCCCATCGCCGGGAGCCTGATCCGGCGCGGGGTCGCCCCCGCCGCCGCGCTCACCTTCCTGCTGGCGGCGCCCGCCATCAACCCGGTCGTCATGATCGCCACCGCCGTGGCCTTCGCCGGGCAGCCGGAGATGGTGCTCGCCCGGTTCGTCGCCTCGCTGCTGGCCGCGGTCGTCATCGGCTGGATCTGGGTGCGCTTCGGCCGCACCGAGTGGCTGCGCCTGCCCTCCCGGCCGGTCGACCCGGGCGAGTCCAAGTGGCGGGTCTTCCGCGAGTCGATGGTGCACGACATGATGCACGCCGGCGGCTACCTCGTCGTCGGCGGGCTGGCAGCCGCCACCATCAACGTCATGGTCCCCCGCGAGTGGCTGCTGACCGTGGCGGGGATGCCGGTCGTCTCGGTGCTGGTGCTCGCGCTGCTGGCGATCCTGCTGTCGATCTGCTCCGAGGCCGACGCGTTCGTCGCGCTCAGCCTCACCGACTTCTCGCCCACCGCCAAGCTGGCGTTCATGGTGGTGGGCCCGATCGTGGACCTCAAGCTCATCGCCATGCAGGCCGGGGTGTTCGGCTGGCGGTTCGTGGTGCGCTTCGTCCCCCTGTGCCTGATCGTCGCCCTGGCGGCCACCTTCCTGATCGGAGGCCTGATCCTGTGAACCGCATCGCGCAAGGGCTCACACTGGTGCTGCTGGGCACCTCGGCGCTCACCGCCACCGTGCCCACGGACATGTACCTCAACTGGGTCAAACCCGCCTTCCAGCCGTTCCTCATCGCCGCCGGCGCGGTCATGGCGGTGCTGGGCGTGTGGCTGGTCATCGCCGAGCTGCGCGGGGAGGCCGAGGAGCACGCGCACCACGCGCACCCCGGGGACGACGAGGCCGTCGCCGAGGCGTACGGGCACGGCGGCGGCCACGGCCACGACCATTCGCGCGCCCCGCACGTGGCCTGGCTGCTGCTGCTCCCGGTGCTCGCCGTGTTCGTGGTGGCCCCGCCGGCGCTGGGCTCCTACACCGTGCAGAGCACCGCCTCGGAGTCCTCCGCGCCACCGCCCCAGCGGGAGCGGTCGGGGCAGTTCGACGACGGCCTGGAGGAGGCCGCCGAGGGCGAGGTCGTCCCCCTGGAACTGCGCCAGTTCGTCATGCGCGCCTGGATCGACGAGGAGCGCACGATGGCCGGGCGCACCGTCGAGCTCACCGGGTTCGCCGTCCCCGCCGAGGACGGCGAGGGATGGTACCTGGCCCGGCTCCAGATGGCCTGCTGCGCCGCCGACGCGGTGGTCAACAAGGTGCTGATCACCGACGGCCCCGTCCCGGAGGCGGACAGCTGGTGGACCGTCCGGGGCACCTGGGTGGAGCCCGATGGGGAGCTGTACGACGTCAACGAGCACCGGTTCGCGGTCGCCGAACGGGAGGAGGTGACCGACCCGCCGGACCCCTACGAGTGACGCCGCGGGCCCCCGGGCGACCGGAACGCCCCGAATCGGGACACGGGTCACTGTCCGTGCACCCACTGCGCCACACCGGGCCCAATTCGGCGGTTCACGGCCACGGCGGGTGACAATGGGCGGGTGTCGGACAGGAGCGGTGGCCGCAGACGGATCTGGAACCGCGTGCGTCCCCGCTCGATCAGAGGGCGGGTCACCGCGGGGGCCATGGTCGCGCTCGTGGTCGTCGTCGCCATCGGCCTGACCGTCTCCGTCCTCCTGCTGCGCGACCTCATCACCTCCCAGGCCCGGGACCGCGCCGCCATCGCCGGACGCCACGTCGTCGAGGAGATCAGCACGGAGCGCTACCCGGGGCCCGTCCCGGCCCCCGAACCGGTCCTGCGGCTGCAGATCGTCGACTGGCACTCCGGCGAGGTGCTCGCCGCCAGCGACGCCATGCGCGGCCTCCCCCCGCTGACCCACGACCACCCCAGCCGGGGCGACTTCCGGGTGGACACCAGCACCTGCGTGGAACGGGACGGCGAGGACTACACCGACTGCTACCTGGTGGTGGGGTACGCCGTCGCCGACTCCGCCTACGGCGACGTCATGGTGCTGGCGGCGGCCCGGACGCCCCCGGTCCTGGTCACGGGCACCCTGGAGGCGGTGCTGATCGGCACCTCGCTCGGGCTGCTCGCCGTCACCGCGCTGATCATCTGGGTCGGCGTGGGCCGCGCGCTGCGCCCGGTGGAGCTGATCAGCGACCAGATGGAGGCCATCTCCGTCACCGACCTGCACCGCAGGCTCCGGGTCCCGCGCACCGAGGACGAGATCGCGCACCTGGCCCGTACCGCCAACGCCAGCCTCGACCGGCTGGAGGAGGCCGTCACCCGCCAGCGCCGGTTCGTCTCCGACGCCTCCCACGAGCTGCGCAACCCCATCGCCGGGATGCGCGCCAAGCTGGAGGTGGAGCTGTCGGACCCCCGCCCCGACCCCCGGGAGCGCGAGCGGCTGCTGACCGACCTGCTCTCGGACACCGAGCGCCTGGAGAACATCGTCTCCGACCTGCTCGAACTCGCCCGCATGGGATCGGACCTGGCGGCCTCCCGCGAGCCCTTCGACCTCGCCGCCCTGGTGCGGAAGGAGTTCGGGGACCGCCAGGAGGTGGCCGACCTGCACGTCCACGCCCCGGTCGAGGTCCCGGTGTGCATGGACCGGCTGCGGGTGACCCGGCTGCTGACCAACCTGGTCGCCAACGCCGAGCGCCACGCCCACGAGCGGATCGACATCGTCGTCGACCTCGACGAGGACGGATACGCGGTGGTGGAGGTGCACGACGACGGTTCCGGCGTCCCCGAGGCCGACCGCGAGCGGATCTTCGAGCGGTTCGCCCGGCTGCGCGAGTCGCGCGACCTGGACCCCGAGGGCAGCGGCCTGGGACTGGCCATCTCCCGGGAGATCGCCAAGGCCTACGGGGGCACCCTGGTGGCCGGTCGCAGCGACCTGCTCGGCGGTGCGCTGTTCACCCTGCGCGTTCCAGCGGAGAAGGGGGCGGAGACGGCATGAGCGACGGAGCGTCGACGGAGCCGAACGGCGGCAGGGGCGGACCGCGCGAGGGGAGGGGGCCGCGGAGGGAGGGGGCCGGACGGGAGGAGCACACGGCCCGGGAGGAGCCGCAGGCCGCGGCGGAGGACCGTCCGGGACCCCCGGCCCGGCGCCCGGCCTACTTCCGGATCGGGTTCGTCGGGGCCCTGGGTGTGCTCGTCGCCTGGCTGATGGTGCAGGCGCTGGTGGGCGTGCGCGGGGTGCTCGTCTACATCGTGGTGGCGCTCTTCGTCGCCGTCGGTCTCAACCCGGTGATCGAGTTCCTGCGCAGCCGCGCCCGCCTGCCGCGATGGCTGGCGATCCTCGTCGTCTGCCTGGCACTGGTGGCGTTCACCGCGGTGTTCGTCTGGGCGATCGTCCCACCGCTGACCGAGCAGGTCGCGAGTCTGGCCGCGGGCCTTCCCGCGATGATCGACGACCTCCAGAAGAACGCTTTCTTCGCCGACCTGAACGAGCGCTACGACCTGTTGGACCGGCTCCAGGGGGCCGTCGCCGATCCCGACGTCGGGCGGCAGCTCTTCGGCGGCCTGGTCGGTGTGGGCCAGGTGGTGGTGAACTCCGTGGTGGCCTCCTTCACCATCTTCATTCTCACCCTGTTCTTCATGGCCTCGCTCCACGGCATCCTCGACGTCTGCTACCGGCTGGTCCCCGCTTCACGGCGCACGGGGGTACGCGAGATCGGCGACGAGATCGTGCTGCGCATCGGTGCGTTCATCGCCGGGGAGCTGGTGGTGGCGGCGATCACGGGTGTGGTCGCCTTCCTCTTCTTCTGGGCGGTCGGTTCCTCCTACGCCCTGACGCTGGGACTGGTGGTGGGGGTGACGGCGCTCATCCCCCTGGTGGGCACAACGATCGGTGCGGTGGTGGCGGCCATGGCCATGACTCTGGTGGACCCCTGGCTGGGGCTGTTCACCCTGGCCTTCTTCCTCGTCTACCAGCAGATCGAGAGCTACGTGATCTCCCCGCGGGTGATGCGCCGGGCCGTGCACGTCTCGCCGACCGCCAACATCACGGCGGCCCTGGTCGGCGGCGCCATGATGGGCCTGGTGGGGGCGCTGCTGGCGATCCCGGTCGCCGCGTCGCTGACGATCATCCTCAACAAGGTGGTGTTCCCCCGGCTGGAGGAGGCCTGAGCGGCCCGGGCGCCGCGTAGGCTGCCCGGGTGGACGGACGAGGGGTGCGGGTGCGGGCGGTACTCGTGGTGGTGTGGGCGGCGGCGCTGGTCGCCGCCCTGGTCTACGGGCCCGATCCGGAGCAGGTGCGCGCCTGGATCGAGGCGTCCGGACCGGCCGCTCCCGTCGCCTACGTGGTGCTGTACGCGGTGGCGGTGTTCGCGCTGGTGCCCCGGCCCGCGCTGAACCTCGCCGCGGGGCTGCTCTTCGGGGTCGCGGCGGGGCTGCCGCTGGCCCTGGCCGGCGGGGTGGCCGCGGCGCTGGCGCAGTTCGCGGTCGCCCGGTACGTCGCCGGGGACGCCGTGGCCGGGCTGCTGCCCGCGGGCGCGCGTGCGCGGCTGGACGCCGTGGCCGGGGAGCACGCGCTCAAGGCCGTGCTCCAGCTGCGGCTGCTGCCGGTGGTCCCGTACCAGGTGGTCAACTACGGATGCGGCCTCACCCGGATGCGGGTCGGGCCGTTCGCCCTGGGGACGCTGGTGGGCGGCGTACCGGCGACCGCCGCGATGGTGCTGCTCGGGGCCGGGGGAGCGGACCTGGGGCTGCCCGCGGCGGTCGGGGGGATCGCGCTGGCGGCCCTGCTGGGGCTGCTGTGGTGGGTGCGCGCCCACCGCGGGCCGCGGGCCGGGGAGGCCTGACGGCCCGGCGGGCACGGGGCGAGGGCCTCGGGCCCTTGCCCCGCGCCCGGGGCGCGGCGGGTCAGGAGCCCTCGCCGCCGAAGATCGCCACCTCGTCGGGAGTGGGGCGTTCCATGTCGAACGGGAGGATCTCCCCGCCGTCGCTGTCGGTGACCATCGGCTCCTGGAGGATCTCCGGGCTCTCGCCGGCGTTGTGCCGGACCACCATGACGCCGCCGTAGCCGCTGTGGTCGGTCTCGGAGGCGGCGAAGGGCACCAGCCCCGGCCCGGTCCACTCGTGCGAGTTGAGGGTCTCGAGCAGGGACGAGCGGGTCAGGTCGGGCCCGGTCTCCATGAGCACCTGGGCGAGCAGGACCGCCTGCACCATGCCGTAGACCGTGGTGTCGGTGAACGGGGTGTCGGCGTTGTACTCCTCGTGGATCTCCAGGAAGAACTCGGTCCACGGGTCGTCGCGCTGGGCCGCCATCGGCAGGAACGCGGTGATGATCAGCCCGTCCAGGAACGACTCCGGCGGGACGTCCTCGGCGGGGGTGCCCTGGGCGTACTCCTCGATGAGGGAGGTCACGATCTCCACGTCGCCGCCGAAACTGGGAGCGATCCACTGCGGGTCGTAGCCGATGGCGGTGGCCTCCAGGATCGCCAGGCCCAGGAAGGCCGGGATGCAGTGGCACACGACGACCTCCGCATCGCTCTCCTTCAGGGAGGCGATCTGGCCGGCGAGTTCGGGGGCCCCGGGGTCGTAGGACTCCCAGGCGACGATCTCGTCGGTGAGGTACTGCTCCAGCCCCGCCTGGGAGGAGGGGCCGACGTCGTCGTTCTGGTAGAGGAGGCCGACGTCGTCGCCGGGGAAGTTCTCGGCGATGTACCTCCCCTGGATCTTGGCCTCCCGGGAGTAGTCCACCTGGAAGCCGTAGCTGTAGGGGTAGACGTCCGGCTGGTCCCACGCCAGGGCGCCGGAGGAGACGAAGAGGTCGGGCACGCCGGCCTCGTTGATCTCGGCGATGACGGCCTCGTGGGTGGGCGTGCCCAGCCCGCCGAGCATCGCGAAGATCTCCTGGTCCTCGATCAGGGTGCGGGCGGCCTCGACGGTCTTGGACGGGTCGAAGGAGTCGTCCTGTACCTGGTACTCGATCCGGCGCCCGTGGATGCCGCCGTTGTCGTTGATGTAGTTGAACACGGCGCGGGCGCCGGTGGACACGTGCCGGAAACCGGGGGAGGCCGGTCCGGTGAGCGGTTGGTGCGTGCCGATGACGATCGCGTCGTCGGTGACCCCTCGGGTCTGGGCTGCGAGTTCCTCGGCCGCCTGGTCCGAGGACGCCCCCTCCGCGCAGGAGGTGGCGAGTACCGCGACGGCCAGTGCCGTGGCGATCGTTCTCAATGGTCGCATGGTGCTGTCCTGGACTTCGTTGTGCCTTCACGGAGCGGGTGTGAGTGGCCCAAGGGGGGAACGAGGCCGTTGCCGGGCCCGACAGGGATACCTACTGGCCGGTACGTTACCCGTGAGTAAACACCATACGCGTGCGTGAGACCACTGGTAACAGGTTCGAGATGTTGCGGATGGTATTTGAGTGAACTCGTGATGTTGCCGCTGTCCACAGTCGGCCGCCCTGCGTCCGCTCGACTCCAAGCTGTTGTCAGGTGATTGCGTTGCGTGCCGCCCGCGTCCCTCTCCGGTCGGCCCGCCGGGGGAATTCCCGCACCGAAAAATAAATATCAACGTTATCGAATTTCCCTCAGCAAAAACCGAGAAGAATGTCGGCTCCCTTTCCGTGCACCCTGGTGGACAGTCGTCCCGACGTCCCGGAGGCAGCATGGACAGGATCGCCATCACCGGCATGGCGTGCCGTTATCCCGACGCCGACAGCACCGAGCAGCTCTGGGAGAACGTCCTGGCCGGACGCCGGGCCTTTCGCCGCATTCCCGCCGAGCGGTTGTCCCTGGCCGATTACTGGTCCGCGGATCCGACCGATGTCGACAGGTTCCATTCCGACCGGGCCGCCGTCCTGCGCGGTTTCGAGTTCGACCGTTCCGCGTACCGGGTGGCCGGCAGCACCTTCCGGTCCACCGACATGACCCACTGGCTCGCCCTGGACACCGCCGCCCGCGCCCTGGCGGACGCCGGCTTCCCCGAGGGGCGCGGACTGCCCCGGGCCACCACCGGGGTGGTGCTGGGCAACACCCTCACCGGCGAGTTCTCCCGGGCCAACTCCCTGCGCCTGCGCTGGCCCTACGTCCGCCGGACACTGGCCGACGTCCTGCGTCGGCGGGGCCGGGACGGCGACGAGGTCGCGAGCCTGCTGGCCGAGGCGGAGCGGGCCTACAAGGAACCCCTGCCCGCACCCGACGAGGACACCCTGGCGGGAGGGCTGTCCAACACGATCGCGGGCCGGGTGTGCAACCACTTCGACCTCGGAGGCGGCGGGCACACCGTCGACGGCGCCTGCGCCTCCTCCCTCCTCGCGGTCGTCACGGCGGCCCGGGCCCTGGTCGCCGGGGACCTGGACGTCGCCCTCGTCGGCGGGGTCGACCTCTCCCTCGACCCGTTCGAGCTCGTGGGCTTCGCCCGGACCGGGGCGCTGGCCACCGGGGACATGCGCGTCTACGACCGCGACTCCAACGGCTTCTGGCCGGGGGAGGGGGCCGGGGTCGTCGTCCTCATGAGGGAGGAGGACGCGCTGGCCTCCGGAGCCCGGGTGTACGCCCTCGTCACCGGCTGGGCGGTCTCCTCCGACGGCGCGGGGGGCATCACCCGGCCGGAACAGGACGGGCACCGCACCGCTCTGGAGCGCGCCTACGCCCGGGCCGGGTACTCCCCGGCGACGGTCGGCTACTTCGAGGGGCACGGCACCGGCACGGCCCTGGGCGACGCGACGGAGATCGCGGCCCTGTCCGCGGCCCGGGGCCCGGGCGCCCCCTCCGCCCTGGGCAGCATCAAGGCCAACATCGGCCACACCAAGGCGGCCGCCGGGGTCGCCGGCCTCATCAAGGCGGCCCTGGCCGTCCACCACCGGGTCGTCCCCCCGGGCACCGCACAGCACACGCCCCACCCCCTTCTCACCGGGCCTGACGCGGTCCTGCGGGTCCCCGAGCGGGCCGAGCCCTGGCCTCAGGAGGGGCCCGCCCGCGCCGGCGTCTCCGCCATGGGCTTCGGCGGGATCAACACCCACATCGCCCTCCAGGCCTGCGGCACCCCCGCTCCCGCCGGGCCCGACGAACGGACCCGGCTCCTGGTGGCGGGGCGCCAGGACGCCGAGCTCCTGCTCGCGGACGCCGAGGACCCGGCCGCCCTGCGTTCCCTGCTGGCCTCCTGGGGCGAACTCCTCCCGGGCCTCTCCCACGCCGAGCTGACCGACCTGGCGGCCGCCGCGGCCGCCGGCCTGGGCGGCGGCGCGGTGCGCTGCGCCGTCGTCGCGGCCGACCCGCAGGCGGCGGCGCACGCCGTCGCGGAACTGGTCGCCCGCATCGATGCGGGGGAGGAGGAGGTCCTCGCCCCGGAGAAGGGGATCTTCCTGTCCGGCCGCCCCGGCACCCCCGCGATCACCTTCCTCATGCCGGGCCAGGGGACGGGGGAGGGGGCGCGCGGCGCCCTGCGCCGCCGCTTCCCGCACCTCGAACGGACCCTGGACGCCGCGGCCGTCCCCGAGCACGGCGATCCGGTGGCGACGGAGAACGCCCAGCCCCGGATCGTCGCGGGCTCGCTGGCCGCCCTGAAGCTGCTGGACGGCCTCGGAGTGACCGCCCGCGCGGCGGTCGGCCACAGCCTCGGCGAGCTCACCGCCCTGCACTGGGCCGGAGCCCTGGGGGAGGAGGCCCTGCTGGAGCTGGCCCGGGCCCGGGGCGGGGTCATGGCACGGACCGCGCGCGCCGGGGGAGCCATGCTCCACATCGCCGCGGACGCCGCGCACGCGGCCCGCCTGGCGGCGGCCGACCCCGACCCGGACGTCGTGGTCGCCGCGCACAACGGGCCCGGCCAGACGATCGTCTCGGGTCCGTCCGACGCGGTGGCGCGGGTCCGGGGCCGGGCCCGCGCCCAGGGGCTGGACACCGCCCTCCTCCAGGTCTCCCACGCCTTCCACTCGCCCCTGGTCGCCCCCGCCGTCCCGGAGCTGCGACGGGTGCTCGGCGGCATCCCCTTCGCACCGCCCGCCCGGCGCGTGGTCTCCACCGTGGACGGCGCGGACCTGGGCCCCGGGGCGCCCCTGCCCGACCTGCTGTGCGACCAGGTGGTCCGCCCGGTCCTGTTCCTCGAAGCCGTCTCCCGCGTGGCCCCGGACACCGACCTGTTCCTGGAGGCCGGGCCGGGACGGGTGCTGTCCCGGGCCGCCGCCCGGATCGCCCCCGGGGTCCCCGCCCTGTCCGTGGACACCGATGCCCCGACCCTGGTGCCCCTCCTGAAGGCCCTGGGCGCGGCCTTCGCCCTCGGCGCCCCGGTGGACGGCCGCAAGCTCTTCGAGGGGCGGCTGGTCCGGCCCCTCCCCGCGGCCGGCGGCTTCCTCGCCAACCCCTGCGAGACGGCGCCCGCGGGCCTTCCCGGGGACGCCTCCGCCCGCCTGGAGCCGGCCCCGGGCCCCGGAGCCTCCCCCTCGGCCGCGGACGAGGAGGGCGCCGACACCCTCGCACTGCTCCGCCGCCGCGTCGCGGAGCGGGTGGAACTGCCGCCGGAGACCGTCACGGAGCACACCCGGCCGCTGGACGAACTGCACCTGAGCTCCATCACCGTCGGACAGATCGCCAACGAGGTCGCGCGGGCCCGGGGGCTCCCCCCGCTGGAGGCGACCAGCGGCCACGCCACCTCCAGCCTCGCGGAGCTGGCCGCCCTCATCGACGACCCGGCGCGGGCGGCGGACGGGCGGCCCACGGAGGAGGTGGCCGGGGCGGGGCCCTGGGTGCGGGCGTTCGGACTCCGCCACCGCCCCGCCGCGGCCCCCGCCCCCGTCACCGCAGGCGCGTCCCCGTCGCACTGGACGGTCCACGCGCCCGACGGCGACCGCCGTGCCGGGCGGGTGCGCGCGGCGCTGGCGGCCGCGGGCGCCGGAGAGGGCGTCCTCCTCATGGCCGACCCCGACCGCCCGGCCGACTCCCTGGCCGCGGCCCAGGAGGCGGCGGACCGCGGGGTCCGCCTGGTCGTGCTCCAGTCCGAGCCGGTCGTCTCCGGCCTGGCCCGGACCCTGCACGTGGAGGCGGGGGTACCGGTCACGGTGATCGAGTCCGATACGGCCCCGGACGGTTCCGACACCGCGCCGCCGGCGGCCGTGGTCGCCGCCGAGGCGGCCGCCACCACGGCCTACACCGAGGTCCGGTACACCGGGGAGGGGCGGACCGTTCCCGCCCTCGTCCCGCTCGTCCCCGGCAGGCCGGGGAGCGGGGGCGCGGCCCCCCTGGGGCCCGACGACGTCGTCCTGGTCACCGGCGGAGGCAAGGGGATCACCGCCGAATGCGCCCGGGACCTGGCGCTGCGCCACGGTCCGGGCCTGCTCCTGCTCGGCAGGTCGGACCCCGGGACCGACCCCGAGCTGGCCGCCAACCTGGAGAGGCTGGCCGACTCCGGGGTCCGGTACCGCTACGAGCGCGCCGACGCCGCCGACCCCGACCAGGTGCGCGCCGCCGTCGGGCGCGCCGCCGGCCTCGGCGCCGTCACCGCGGTGCTGCACGGGGCCGGGCGCAACGAGCCCGCCCCCCTCGGCGCGCTCACCCCCGCGGACCTGGCCGCCGCGGCGGCCCCCAAGGTCGACGGCCTGCACGCCGTCCTGGCGGCGGTGGACCCCCGTCGGCTGCGCCTGCTGGTCACCTTCGGCAGCGTCATCGGGCGCGCGGGCCTGCGCGGGGAGGCCCACTACGCCGCGGCCAACGACAGGATGAGCGCGCTGGCCCGGGAGTACGGCCGGCGCCACCCGCACACTAGGGTCCTGGCGCTCGAATGGTCCGTGTGGTCCGGCGCCGGCATGGGGGAGCGCATGGGCGTCGTCGAGTCCCTCCTGGGGGCCGGGGTCACGCCGATCTCTGTGGACGAGGGACTGGAGGTGCTGCACGACCTGCTCGGGGACCCCTCCGCCGGACCGGTCGTCGTGGTGTGCGGACGCATGGGCGACCCGCCGACCCTGCCCGCGCCCGGGCCCCTCCCCCTGGGCAGGTTCCTGGAGCGGATCCGGGTCCACTGCGCCGGGACCGAGCTCGTCACCGACACGGAGCTCTCCCTCGCGGACGACCCCTACCTGGAGGACCACCGCTTCGACGGGGACATGCTGGTCCCCGCGGTCATCGGCATGGAGGCCATGGCCCAGGTCGGAACCGCGATCGCCGGGTACGCGGGCTTGCCCGACTTCGAGGACGTGGAGTTCCTGCGGCCGATCGTCGTCCCGCCCTCGGGGACCTGCGTGGTCCGGGTGGCCGCGCTGGTCCGCGACACCGGCACCGTGGACGTGGTCGTGCGCACCGGGGAGACCGGGTTCGCCGCCGACCACTTCCGCGCGGTCCTGCGCCTCCCCCCGGCCGGGCGCCCCCCGGCGGAGCGGAGCGTGCCCGCCACGGACGCGCCGCACGTCCCCCTCGACCCGACGGCCGAGCTCTACGGCGGCCTGTTCTTCCAGGGCAAGCGGTTCCAGCGGCTGTCGTCCTACCGCCGGGTGAGCGCCCGGCACACCGTCGCCGAGGTGACCGGGGACGCCGGCGGGCTCCTGTGGTTCGCCCCCTACCTCCCCCAGGGCCTGGTCCTCGCCGACCCCGGCGTCCGCGACACCGCCATGCACGCGCTCCAGGCCGGGGTGCCGGACGCGGTCCTGCTGCCGGAGCGGGTCGACCGCCTCCTGCCCGCCCCGCCGGACCGCTCCGGACCCTTTCTCCTGGCCGCGGCGGAGCGGTTCCGCGACGGGGACTCGCACGTCTACGACGTGGAGCTGTCCGGGCCCGACGGCCTCGTCGTCGAACGCTGGGAGGGCCTGCGCCTGCGGGCGGTGCGCTCCCGGGGCGGCGCCGCCCCCTGGCCGGCCCCGCTGCTCGGCCCCCACCTCGAAAGGTCCGTGTCCCGGTTCCTGGGGGAGGGGGTCCGGGTCGCCGCCGAACCCGCCGCCGGCCCCGGCCGGGCCCAGGCCGGGGCCGCCGCACTGCGGCGCTGCCTCGACCGCGCCGCCACCGTGCGCCACCGGCCCGACGGGCGCCCCGAGGTCGACGGCGCCCACGTCTCCGTCTCCCACGGTGCCGGGGCGGCCCTGGCCGTCTGCGCGGACACACCGGTCGGCTGCGACATCGAGGAGGTGGTCCGCCGGGACCGTGCCGCGTGGGCGGACCTCCTGGGGCCGGGGCCCCTCGCCGCCGCGGACCTGGCCGCCCGGGAGGCGGGCGAGGACGCCGACACGTCGGCCACCCGGGTCTGGGCCGTCCTGGAATGCCTGCGCAAGCTCGGGACCGCCACGAGCGGAGTGGTCCTGGAGCGCGTCCGTCCCGGCGGATGGGCCGTGTTCGCGTCGGGGGCGGTCTCCGTCGCCACCCTGGCCACCGGACTGGCGGGCCGCGACGCCCCCGTGGTCGTCGCCGTCGGCCGCGTTCCCGGGGCCACCTCACCGAAGGAGCAGCAGTGACCGGTCACTACGAGATCCGCCACACCGTCGGCCTGGAGGAGACCAACCTGGTCGGCAACGTCTACTACGCGCACTACCTGCGCTGGCAGGGGCGCTGCCGGGAGATGTTCCTGCGCGAGCACGCCCCCTCGGTCCTGGACGACCTGCGCGGGGACCTCAAGCTCTTCACCCTCCGCGTGGACTGCGACTACCTGGCCGAGACCACCGCGTTCGACGTGGTGTCCATCAGGATGCGGCTGGAGGACCTGGGCCAGACCCAGCTCGGCTTCTCCTTCGACTACGTGCGGCTGGAGGGGGACCGGGAGACGCGCGTGGCCCGGGGGAGCCAGCGCGTCGTGTGCATGCGCGGCCACGGCGACGCCGTGGTCCCGGTCCGGGTGCCCGAGGCCCTGCGCACCGCACTGGCGCCGTTCTCCCCGGCCCGGGCGGTGGTCTGATGGCGGATCTGCGCACGGTGATGGCGCGCTTCCCCACCGGGGTGACCGTGCTCACGACCGGCGGGCCCGACCCCCACGGGATGACCGCCAACGCCTTCACCTCCGTCTCCCTGGACCCGCCGCTGGTCCTGTGCTGCGTGGCCTCGACCGCGCGCCTGCACACCACCGTCCGCGACCTCGGGGCCTTCGGGGTGTCCCTGCTCGGGGCCGACCAGGCCGCCCTGGCCGCCCACTTCGCCGACCGCTCCCGCCCCTCGGGGGCCGCGCAGTTCGCGCCGTGCGACTGGTTCCGGGGAGCGCGGACGGGCGCGCCCCTGCTGGCGGGCGCACGCGGATGGCTGGAGTGCGCGGTACGGGACGTCCACCGCGCCGGGGATCACTCCATCGTGGTCGGCGAGGTCCTCAGCGCGGTCCCGGGGGGCGGCGCCGCCCCGCTGGTGTTCGTCGACGGGGGGTTCGCGGACGCCGGCCCGCCGCGGAACCGGTCGCAGGACAGCGCCACCGACGCCTCGGCCCGTTCCCGCAGGTCCCCGGCGCCCACCATGAGGGCGGGGAGCACCGATTCGAAGCAGGCGTCGGCGTCGTACGGTGCGACCAGGTAGGAGCCCAGCTCCAGGGACACCACCCCGTGCACCCCCGTCCACATGCGGTGGGCGACCGCGAAGGGGTCGTCGGAGGCGAAGCGCCCCTCCCGCATGCACCGCTCGGTGCAGGAGACCACCGGCGCCAGGGTGTACCGCCCGTGCTGGCGGTCCTCCTCCGACAGGGAGAAGCCCGCCAGGGAGGAGGCCCCGAACATCACCGCGTAGAGGTGGGGCGCGGCCTTCGCGCTCGCCCGGTAGGCCCGCCCGTACAGGGCCAGGTCGGCCACCGGATCGGTGGAGGGGGCCACCCGGGCGAAGTGCGCGTGCAACCGGGCGAAGCCCTCGTGGACCATCGCCCGCACCAGGCCCGTCATCCCCCCGAAGTGCGTGTAGACGGCCATGGTCGAACAGCCCGCCTCGCGGGCCAGGCGACGGGTCGTCAGCGCCGCCGGGCCCTCGGTGGAGAGCACATGGGCCGCGGCGTCGAGGAGCGAGGGGGCGGTCCGGGGAGCGGCCCGGCGCGGACTCATCCGGCCCACCGCTCCGCCAGCCGCGTCCGCCACTCCTCGTACGCGGGCGGGCCGCCGGGCTCCTCCCCGTCCGGCCGGGCATCCCTGGCCGCACGGGCCGCCTCCTGGGCGGAGCCGCCGAACAGCACGCCGACGGCCTCCTCCACGTGCGGCACCAGCAGGCCCGCGCGCAGCCGCGTCTCCGCGGCGAACGCCGCGCCCTGGGCCAGCCGCGGCCGGTGCGCCCCGGCCCGGCGGCACAGGCGCTCCAGCCCCGCGCGGTCCGCGCCCCCCGCGTAGACGGCGGCCAGGCCCACTCCGCTGTACAGGTCGGCCCGGCGCTCCTCCCCGAACGACTCCACCAGGTCCGCGGCGCGGTCGGGGTCCGCGCAGGAGACGAACCACAGCGCCCGTCCCACCCCCTGGTCCATCGCCCTGGGCGCGTACCCGGGGCGGCCGGACCAGCGGGCCGGGCGGCCGTCGAGGGCCCGCCGGTGGACGAACCGCCGTGTGCGGAAGTAGGCCTGGTGGAAGCCGTACCCGTCCAGGACCAGCCAGCGCAGCAGCGGGTCGAGCGTGCGCACCGGGGGCCACAGCGGCCGGGGCAGGCGGGCCAGGGCCCAGCCCACGCCGACGTGCGCCATGTACAGGTGGGGGTTCCCGGGGCCGGCCATGTACGCCCGGGACCTCCCTCCGCGCGGGCTCAGGGCGTCCAGCACGGTGAACGCCATGGCCGCGCCCTCGTGGGCGAACCCGCGGAAGCGCACGGGCACCTCGGCCAGCAGGCGGTCGGTGCGTTCCGGATCCGCGGTCTGGGCGGCGTGCCCGTAGCCGACGAGGAAGAAGAGGCCGACGGTCTCGATGAGCGTGCGGGCCTGCGGGGCGCCGGGGTGGAAACCGCGGGTGCTGACGAGGGTCTGGTCGGTCCCGGGGGTGAGGATCCGGCGGCGCAGCGTCGCGAGGTGCGTGTTCACGGGGGCTCCCGGTTCGAGGTCAGCCGCAGACCAGGGTGGCGGTCTCGGCCACGGGCGCGGGGGCGAGCGAGATGGCCAGAGGCACGTCGGTCGATTTCATCCGGCGCATCGACAGGTGGGTCCACGTGTTCATGTTCTGCCTGACCGTGAGCCGGTGCGGGAGGGAGCCGACCATGGCGTCGCCGCCCCTCGTGGCGCCGACCCGCATGGCCAGGGCCACCAGGTTCCACTCGCCCGGAGGCGTGCCGTGGATCGTGAAGGGCATCCGTTCGGCGGTGGGCAGCACGCGGAAGGCGACCGGCCTGCCCTGGGGGACGTCCCCCGCGTACACGCCCACCAGCACCTGGCCGTCGGGGATGGCGCGCGGTAATTCGATCGTGCCGTGCACGCTGCCGGTGCCCCGGCCCGCCCGGTCGGGCGCCGACGAGTGGAGGCCGGCCAGTTCGGCGGCCCGGGGCATGCGGTTGAAGTCCTTGGACATGGCGACCAGCAGCCGCCCCACCGGCGGTTTGCGGTACTCGCGCGGGGACATGCCCACCAGCCGGGTGAACCTGCTGGTGAAGGTGCCCACGCTGTTGTAGCCCACGCTGTGGACGATGTCGCAGATGTTCATGGAGGATTCGACCAGAAGGCGTTTGGCCTCGAACATGCGCACCGCGCCGAGATATCTTCCCGGGGAGATACCGACGTCCTGGGTGAAGAGCCGGGAGAAGTGGAAAGGGCTCACGAACACCTCGGACGAGATATCGCTCAGCGTGATCGGTTCGGCGTAGCGCCGGTGTATGAAAGAAACCGCCTGACGAACCGATTCGCGCATGTTCGCTCCTAGTGACTCTACGGCATGGTCATGTCGTGGCGTTCGCCGGTGCGTTGTACGTTCTCGTGTACCCGCTCATCCTCCATGAGGATTCAACCTTGGACGTCTCCTGTATTGCTGTCTGCGGAACCGCAAATAATGAGACCAGGTTCCGGCAATGCCGGTGCGGCGGGATGTCCGGCGGCGTCGCGGCGGTCGTGCCATGGTCCTTGCGGGGCGGCGAAAAGATCGGTCCCATGCATTCTCACCTGCGGCTTCCCGGGGGTTTCCCGTCTTCTTCGCGTCGGTTCTTGTGAAACCAGGGGTTCCAGTGACTCTCCTATGCTTTCGCTCTGTCACTCATGGTGTTGTTTCTTTTGTGCGACCCCCGTCGTATCCGGCAGGATGTTCGGGGTTGCGCGGGAAAGGAGGACGTGTTAATGGGGGAGGCCCGCAATGCACGAGAAGGAATTGATTGGTCTTCCGTCCTAAGGTGGTGCGCATAATCCCGGTGCCCATTACCTGGTTAAGGAGAGATCAGATGGCGATCGACCTGGCGCACAAACAGCCGCCGCCGGACCCCGCGGACGCCGAACGCCGGGCGGAACTGGCCGGCCGGCCTCCTCTGACCGAGTTGGCCAGCGAGCAGCGCGACGCGCTCAACTTCTCCTACCGCACGACCCTCAGCATGGACCCCCGCCTGGTCGCCGGAGACCCGGCCGCCTGGCAGAGCGACTTCGGCTACGCGCTCAACAAGGCGGCCGTCCGCCTGGACACGCGCACCGACGAGGAGCTCGCCCGCGACGCCCTCTCCCACCCGGACCCGGTGGCCCGCGAGCAGGCCGTCTTCGAGTACGCCGACCGCGACCCCGCGGACGTCTTCGAGGTGCTGGAACAGGTCGTGCGCACCGAGAAGGACCGGGAGATCCGCTGGGACACCCTGTGGGCCATCGAGAAGCTCGGCGGCCCCCACGCGATGAGCACCCTGTCCCGCTTCCTGGACGACCCCGACCCCGAGATCGCCGAGTGGTCCAAGCTCTTCCTCAGCGAGCTGCAGACCGGCGACCCCGCCTTCGACTCCCGGGAGGCCGTCTTCACCGAGGGGCGCACCTTCGACGAGACGATCTACCTCCTCATCCACTGCGACCTCTACATCCGCCTGGACGACACCAACCGGCACTGGGGCAAGCTCTCCCTGGGGCCCCGCGGGCTGGCCCGGGTCTACGGCCAGGCCCACGCCTGCCCCAACGTCGCCACGCGGGAACGGCAGCTCCTGATGGCCAAGACCATCGACGGGCTGTACGAGGACGGCACCCGGCACATGGACAACTACCTGTTCCGCGGGTTCACCGACCGGACGCGGGCCGACCGGGGCAACTTCTACTTCGAGTCCCACGTGCCCCGGACCTTCTACCACTCCGGCCGGGCCGCCGACCCCTCCCGGGGCACGCGGCAGACCGACATCGGCTTCGCCCGCTTCGGCACCTGGTTCCTGGACCCCGACATCCGGGTCCGCGGCGAGGCGGCCATCCGCTACGTGCGTGGGCGCTTCCAGGGCTGGGGCTACACGGACGTCGAGAACATGGTCGGCAAGGACATCACCGAGATGCTCGCCCCCGGCAACGGCATCCTGTCCACGCTGCACGACCCCGAGGTCGGGCCGAAGACCAACGTGTTCATCCTCGGCACCTTCAAGGGCAAGCTCAACGACTGGGACGGCGACGGGCGCATCGACCTCAACTCCCGCGACGTGTACAGCACCGTGGACGGCGAGCTCGACAGCGACCAGGACGGGATCCCCGACGAGCCCGGCCGCACCTGCTCCGACCACCGCCCCGGCCGTGTCTGACGGCCACCGCAGGCCCGGAAGCCCGGACTTCCGCGTTCTCCCAGAGGAAAGGTGAGGAAAGCCCATGTCCGAAAAGAAGACCCTGCTCGGCCGTCCGGTCGAGACCGAGGGGGTGCCGAACCTGTACGAGGGGTCCCCCGTCGTCAAGTGGAAGGCCCCCGAGCCCGGTATCGACAACCTGGGCCTCCACTCCTGGGACACCTTCGCGATCCCGGGCGTCGGCGAGTTCGACGTCGAGTTCGACGGCTACGTGCGCGTCGTGCGCTCCCCGGCCACGGACGAGGAGTGGGCGGGCGCCGAGGTCTACACCAACCTCATCGAGATGCACATGACCGGTGCCTCCGAGGAGCTGGGCACCATCACGGTCACCCTCAACCCGGAGTACCTCTCCGCCGGCCAGATCCGCACCCCCTTCGACCCCTACGCGGGCGAGGGGCCGGCCGCCAAGGCCTGCCGGATGGCCGTCGGGTGCATGTTCGACATCCCCAAGCTGGGCACCAGGCTCTTCAACCGGGAGCCGGTCATCCTCACCATCGACGACGTCCGGTCCATCCCGCCGGCCGGCGCCCCCGGCAAGGGGCAGATCTACCGGATGCTCCCCCTCTACGACGTCCGCACCCCCTGGGACGAGCCGACGGCCTACCTGACCAGCCTGAAGTTCAACATGGGCGGCTACCTGCCCGCCGAGCGCTTCCAGTGACCGACCGCGGTGGGCGGACGCGGCACGGCCCGTCCGCCCGCCGCCGCATGCCCGCCCCGTCCCGCCGGCAGAGTGGAGACCCCCGTGTCCGCCGAACCCCTGGCATCCGAACGCCCCGCCCCGGAACCCGGCCCGCCCGAGGGCCCCGCCTTCGCCCACGAGCTCGTCGACTTCCCCCCTCTGGGCTCGTCCGGGGGCCACCCCGTCGCCCACCGGCGCTGGGAGGAGCTCGTCAGCGACGTCCACATCCGGGGCCACTCCCTCGACGACGTGTGGAACGCCCTCACCGACCCCTACGCCGTCTCCCAGTGGTTCGCCGACGCCGACGAGTTCTGGGCCGTCCCCGGCCGGGAGAGCGCCCTGGACTTCAACGACGGCGAGTTCTTCTGGTGCCGCACCGTCGCGGCCGAGCCCCCGCACGGGGGCCGGGCCGTCCTGGAGCACCTGTGGCGCTGGGTGGGCGTCGGACCCGCCACCACGGTGCGCTGGGAGCTGTCGGAGGGCCCCGGCCCGGTCGTGCCCGTGCGCGCCGTCGAACGCGCGACCAATCCCCCCTCGGACTGGCGGTCGTGGAACGGCATGGGCTGGCCCGGCATCCTGGACCAGCTCGCCGAGCACCTGCGCACCGGCCGCCGGCAGCGGTGGCCGTGGCGGCGTATGGGCCCCTACGTCCAGACGGAGCTGCCCCTGGGGACCTTCGAGGCGTGGACGGCGCTGACCTCCGTCCCGGCCCTGCAGTTCTGGCTCGGGCGGAGTTCCGGGGACCTCGGCGAGGGAGGGCGGGTGGAGTTCACCCTCGGGGACGCCAGCGGAGTGGCGTCGCTGACCGTGACCCGGCACATCGAGGCCAACCAGAGCTTCCCCTCCTTCCAGCCCCGGCTGGAGTTCGAGCTGCACCGCCCGGGGTGGCCCGGCCCCTTGGGCGGCCACCTGTGGATCGAGCCGGCGGGCCTGGGACGCAGCGTCCTCCAGGTGTTCCACTCCGGCTGGGAGCAGTTCGGCCAGCTCGCCGAGGCCCCGGTGGACCGGGCGCTGCTCACCTCCTTCTGGGCGTCCGCCTTCGGCCGGCTGGCCTTCCTCGTGTCGGGCCCGCCGCGGGGGGAGGGCGGAGCCGCGGGCCCCGACGGACCGGGACCGCACGCGTGGAGCCGGTGACCCCCGCCCCGACCCGCGCCGACACGGCCCGGCGCCTGGGGGCCCTGGGCCTCATCGGCGCGGGTACGCTCGTCTCCGCGGCGGCCGCGGCCGCCGTCGGCCTGCTGCGATCGGGGCCGGACGGCGCGCGGCGGGCCGTGGCGGCGTCGGTGGCCACCGGACTGCAACGGCTGGGGCCGACCGCGGCCAAGGCCGGACAACTGGTCGGCTCCCGCCCGGACATGATCGGCCCGGTCTGGGCCGGGGCCCTGGGCGTCCTGCACGACCGGGCCCGGCCCATGACCGAGCGGGAGAGGGCGGTGGCCCTCGCCGCGGCCGAGGCCGAGATCCCCGCCCTGGCCGCGGTCGAGGTCACCGGGGAGCTGCTCGGCTCGGGCACCGTCGGCTGCGTCTACCGCGGTGCCCGGGGCACCGAACCGCTCGCCGTCAAACTCCGCCGCCCCGGGGTGGAACGGCTGATGGCGGCCGACCTGAGACTCCTGCGCGCGGCCGCGTCCCTGGCGGTCCGCCGCGGCCGGGCGGGCGGCCGCCCCCTGGCCGACCTGGTCGACTACGTGTCCGGAGTGGTGCTGGCGCAGACCGACTACGTCGCCGAAGCGGAGAACCACCGGCGCCTGGCCGCCGGCCTGGCCCGCCTCCCGGGGGTGGAGGTCCCCGCCCTGTACCCGGACCTGTGCGGCCGCAACGCCCTGGTCACCCGTTACATCCCGGGGCTGGGGGAGCCGATGCCGCCCACCGCCCAGGCGGTGGCCGCACGCCGGGCCCTGCGGGCCGTGCGCCGCATGGTGTTCGAGGACGGCTTCGTCCACTGCGACCTGCACCCGGGCAACCTCTACGTCCACGGCAACGGCCGGGTGGTGCTCCTGGACGCCGGGTACGCCGTCCGCGTCTCGGAGGACACCCGGAGCCACCTGGACCGCTTCTTCCGGGCGATCGCCCTCGGGGACGGGCGCACGTGCGGGGAGATCGTCTTCGACACCGCCCTGGAGCCGGACGAACGGCGGCGCGGGGAGTTCGTGGCGGCGATGGAGCGCCACGTGCGGGAGCACACGGGGGAGGGGAACGTCTTCACGATGGCGGAGTTCGGCAACGGGATCTTCGAGCTGCAGACCCGTTTCGGCGTCCATTCGCGCGCGGAGTTCGTGTTCCCCCTGTCCGCGCTGATGATCGCCGAGGGGACGCTGCGGTCCCTCATGCCCACCGTCGAGATCCAGGACGGGTTCTGACGGGCCGGCCCCTCAGCGGCGGCGGGCCGCCCCCGCCAGGAACGGCCGCAGGTGGACCGCCGGGGCGGCCGAGACCACCGGCGGGTCCAGCGGGTCGGGTCTGCGCAGGGTGAGCTCGGCCGGCGCGCCGTCCCTCCCGGCCGTCCTGCCCCGGCCGACCAGCGTGCCCGCCTGGCCCCCCACGGCCAGGCCCACCAGGAGGGAGTCGGAGGGCAGGGACACGAGGAACATCTCGGATCGCCCGGACGCGGGCCGCTGCTCCACCAGCCTGCCGGCGGCCCCCTGGACGATCCCGAACCCGGAGAGGCCGCCCTGGGGCAGGTCCGCGTTGAAGAGCCCCACGAAGGAGACCCGGTCGTCGAGCGGGGGGCCGGACGCCTCCCCGGCGGGCAGGCGCAGCTCGCAGCCCAGGGTCCGGCTCTCGGCGGCCCGGGCCCGCTCCAGGTCCGGCTCGGCGACGCGGTACCCCGCCAGGTCGTCCACCAGCTCCCGGAACCTGCCCGGCGATATCCCCACCAGACGGGTGAACTGCGTGGTGAACGAGCCCAGGCTCTGGTAGCCGACCCGGTCGCTGATGCTCATCACCGTCTCGGAGGTGTGGGCGAGCAGCCGCTTGGCCTCCTCCATCCGCAGGGCCGTGAGGAACCGCCCCGGGGTGGTCCCGGTGTGCCGGGCGAAGATCCGGTGGAAGTGGAACTGGCTGTAGAAGCCCGAGGCCGCGAGGTCGGCCAGCAGGTGCGGGGCGGCGGGGTCCTCACGGATCGCGCCGACGGCGGCCAGCACCGCGTCGCGCTGGGCCGGGTTGTCCTTGCCGGTCACGTCAACGGCCATGCCGTTCCTCCTCGGAACCGGCCGCACGCACGGCCTGGTCCAGACTCGCCCGCCAGGTGATCTCGAAGACATCGCGCAGTCGGGTCATCCTACTCTCGCCCCCCGACACGACAGGCCACTGAGAGTGATGCACCGAAAGCACCACGCCACCGGCGTCGTGGGTCGTCCGCACCACCGCACGGGTCACCCCGTCCTCCACATCGACGAACAGGCTGAGCCGTTCGTCGAAGTAGTCCTCCACACGCCGGATGGGGAAGCGCCGGGGGCCGGCGTCGTCGACCACGTAGAACGCCGTCGGCGGGTACCCCGGGCCGCTGGCGGGCAGCCACCGGAAGAGGTTGGCCCGGTGCAGGGGGAGCCAGGTCCCGACGGGGATGCGCACGCCC
Organism: Nocardiopsis sp. MT53; assembly: GCF_019598965.1. Classification (NCBI taxonomy): domain Bacteria; kingdom Bacillati; phylum Actinomycetota; class Actinomycetes; order Streptosporangiales; family Nocardiopsidaceae; genus Nocardiopsis; species Nocardiopsis sp. MT53. The sequence goes on from NZ_CP080599.1 coordinate 4,737,594, forward strand.
AGGGAGATGGTCCGGATGCCCCGGGGGGCGCCGCCTCCCTCCCCTTCCATGAGGTGGAAGCGGAGACGGTCGACGCAGTCGTCCCAGAACACCTCACGCGCCACACGCGGTACGGACCGCCGGTGCGGGAACTCCTCCCTGATCCTCAGGAGCGTGCCGACCGGTCCGGGCTCCACCGCCACCCGGATCAGGCTCGGGGCCTCCACCCCGAACTCGGACCACTCCAGGGCCACGGTGCGGTCCGGCCCGATGCCGAGCACGCCCAGGCGCACGTACTCCAGTGACGGGGTGGTCAGGATCCAGGTGCCGCGGCCGTCGCCGCGCCGTTCACCGTACGGCCCCAACCCGCCCAGCCAGCGCCCGATCTCGGCCGGAACGCTCACCGCCCGCCATACGCGGTCCGGCGTCGCGGGCAGGGGTACCGCCCGTTCGATGGCCTCCACACCGTCCTCCTCGCTCCGCTGCGCCCCGCCCGTTCAGAAGGGGACCAGGGCCTCGTACGCGCCGTCGGGGCGCCAGTCCGCCGGCGACGACGACCACAGGCGCACCCCCGCCGGGCCCACCAGGGCCCGCACCGTGCGCGTGCGCGCGGGGGCCGGCGGCGGCCCCGCCCCCCGGCCCCCGGCACCGGGCAGGCAGCCCCGCACCATCCGGCCCAGTGCCGCCCCGGGGTCCGCGCCGTCCAGGACGGCCGTTCCCCCGACACCGCCCACGACCGCGACCGATCCCGGGGTCGCCGGCGGCCGGGGGCCGCCCAGGGCGTAGACCTCGGCCGTGCCCCGCCCCGGGGCCCCGCCCAGCAGGCGGGCCGCGGTGTGCGCGCCCCAGGCCGGGGGGACGGCGGCGAAGCCCGCGGCGCGCAGGCCCGGCCCGGCCACGCCCGCCGCCATGCCGACCCCGCTCCACAGCGTCCACTCCGCCACGGTGAACCCCACCCCGGGGAGCGCCGCCGCCAGGTCGCGGACCGCGGCGCGCGCACAGGCGTGGGACAGCGCGTACGCCCCGAAACCGCGGTGCGCGGACCTGCTCTCCGAGGAGCCCATGAGCAGGACCGAGGACAGCGGCCCGGCGGCCGCGGCCCGCACCCAGCGCCGTAGGTGCTCCCCGCGCCGCCGGGCGGCCCGGTCCAGCGCCGCGCCCGACAGCCGGGACCACCGCTCCAGCACCAGCTCGCCCGCGGCGTGGACGAGGTGGACGGCCGGGTCCGACAGGGACCGCAGCAGCGGTCCGGGGTCGACCCGGTCCAGGTCCGCGCACACCACCCTCACGGGCGCGGACGCCCGTACCAGGGCCAGGGCCGCCGCCCGTCCCGGGGGCAGGTCCTCCTCCCGGATCCGATCCACCAGGACCAGCCGGTGCCCGGCCGCCCCCAGCTCACGGGCCAGGGACAGACCGATCCCGCCCAGCCCTCCGGCGATCAGCACGGCGCCGCGGGCCCGGACGCGGCGCGGCGCGGACACGGGCCGCCACGACGTCGCGTCCACGGGGCCGTGCGTCCGGCCCCCGGCCGTCCGGACCCTCACCCGCAGCCGGGGGCGCTCCGCCGCGGCGGCGGCCAGCACCCCGCCCAGGGACAGGCCGCCCCCGACCAGCTCCACCGGGATGCGGCACCGCTCCGCGCGGGCCAGGGCCTCCAGGAGCCGGTCCCCGTCGCCGGGGTACCACCGGCTTCCGGCGCGCACCCGCACCCGCCCCGGGCCGGCGTCGACCACCGTGCGGGCGGGGGCGTTCCGCGGCCCCCGCCCCACGGCGTCGTCCTCGCGGAACACCAGGTCCGCGCCGTGCGGGCCGCCGCCGTGGAGGACGGGGCCCGCCGGTGATATCGGCATCGGCTCGCTCCGTCGCTCACCAGGTGGGCTTGCGGTTGCGCGCGAGCAGGCCGCGCAGGATGACCGGGTGCGCCACCGCCTGGAAGTTGAGGTCCGGGCACATCCGCTTGACCTGGCCCTCCACCGCCAGCAGGGCCACCAGGGGGAACACGAACGAGGTACGGGAGTAGGCGTTGTGGCGCCGCTGGATCATGAAGAAGTCGGCGATGAAGCCGGTCAGGCTGAACGCTCCGGCCGTCATGCCGTGGACCTCGGTGATGAGCCTCTCCAGCTCCCGCCGGAACTCCTTCTCGGCCTCCGGGGGCACCGGGTTCATGCTCACGGCCAGGGCGTGGTCCGCGCAGACCTCCGCGTTGCCCGCGGCCATGCCCAGGAAGAACTCCGTGAAGTGGTCCTGGGTCTCCCGGTCCAGGGCGTACGTGAAGCCGCCGTCGACGACGGCGAGGCGCCCGTCGGCCAGGAACCACCAGTTGCCGGGGTGCAGGTCGCAGTGGACCTCCCCCGTGGTGAAGAGCATCTCGAACACCAGGGTCAGCAGGAGTCTGCCGCCGCGCGGCCCGGGGTGGTGCCGGTCCCCGTCCTCCTGGCCGGGGATCCACTCCATGACCAGGGTGTCCCGGTCGGGGGAGCCCCCCACCGGCCGGGGGAAGACCACGGGGTGCCGGTCCTCCAGGGAGGCGAAGCGCTCCAGCGCCGCCCGCTCGGCCGCGAGGTCGGTCTGCCGCCGCACCACGGCGCAGAAGTCCTCCGCCAGGGCCACCACCGGCACCCCGCGGCAGAAGGGGAGCCGCGCCACCGTGCGGGCCGCCGCCTCCACCACGGCCAGGTCCGCCTCCAACCTCTCGCGGACCCGGGGGTGGCACGTCTTCACCGCGACCTCCCCGGAAGGCGTCGAGCGCCTCTCCACCGAGGCGATGCTCCCCGCGCGCCGCCGGGGGCCGCCCCCGGACCCCAGCCCGTACCCCAGGGCCAGGCGGTCGCGCATGGTGCGGCACATCCCGCGGGGGAGCAGGTCCTCGCGGGTCGAGACCAGCTGCCCCAGCTTCACGAACGCCGGGCCCAGGCCCGCGCACAGTTCGGAGACCAGCACGCCCACCCGCTCGGCGGAGTGCTCCGCGCGCCCGGGGGAGGCGGAACGGAGCCGGGCCAGGTGGGGCAGCGCGCGGACGCCGGTCCACAGCGACCGCGCCGCGATCGTGCCGGTGCGCAGCGCCGTCCCCCTCACGACGGCGACCCCGCACGCCCGGCGGGACCGGAGCCCAGGGCGGCCGCCAGCCGGCCCAGGTAGTAGGGCCATCCCGCGCGGTACCCCTCGGCCAGCTCCTCGGGCACGTCGGAGTGCACGAAGGAGAACCCGCCCTCCGTGAGGGCGGCGCTCAGCAGGGAGTCGGGGTGGCCGGGGTCGTGGAGCACGCCGCTGAGGCTGTGCCCGGGGACGCAGTCGACGACCTCGAAGACCTTGTCGTGGCGCCGCCCCCCGTGCTCGAAGGTCAGGACGTACCGGCCCCCGCCCGCATCCGCCGCAGGGGCCAGCCAGGCGGCGACGGAGTCGAGGTCGGTCAGGGCGGACCACACGGCCCGCGGGGACGCGTCGGTGGGGAAGGAGAGCGTCAGTGTGCGGTCCGAGTCGTCGGATTCCAGGGAAACGGCCGGGGTGGGAAGGGTCATCGGTATCTCCCGGGGGTGGAGGGGCGGGACAGGCCGCGCAGGGCGGAGACCGAAGGGGTGAAGAAGTAGCCGCCGCCGCGCGGGGCGGTGAAGGGTTCGGGCATGGGCAGCCGCACCAGGGTCCCCCCGGGGGAGTCCGAGGGGAGCCGGAGGACGAACTCGCGGGGCACCGCATCGCCCAGGGGGCGGTGGGGGCGGCCCACGATCGGGTCGTGGTTGTCGCCCTCGTGCTGCTGGTAGGGGTTGTTCAGCCAGGACCGCACGACGAACTCGAACTGTCGCTCCAGCGACGTCTGGTAGCAGGCGAACACCATGCCGCGCTCCCCGTGGTCGTCGTAGGGGATGCCCCGGCGCAGCAGGCGGTGCGTCTCGATGGCGGCCCGGGTCTCCAGGTCGGTCTCGTGGTCCCGGGGGTAGGCCTTGCGGATGTGCGCGCCGACCGGCACGCGCCACCCCCGGGTGTCGTCCACCGGGCCGAGCTCGGCGGTGAACCCGAAGGCGTTCCGGCTCAGGGGGCAGGAGGCCACCGCCGGGTCGGGCGCGTCCGGCCGCAGACTCACCGGCGTGCCGTCGCGCCAGCGGCCGAACAGCCGCGCCGAGAGCGCGTCCGGGGTCCAGCCGGGGAAACCGCGGTCGGCCAGTTCCGCGCACGCCCGTTCGGCGAACGCGGGGAACGCGTCCACCTCCTGCCGGTAGCGGCGCACCGCCAGCAGCGAGCCGTTGACGGTCCAGTCCGGCCCGCCCGACGCCACCGCGCCCGGGGGGTCCGACGCCATCGGGTCCTGGCCGGGTTGGCCGAACACGAACTCCCCGGGCCACAGCCTCCGCTGGCCCGGCGCCGCCTCCTGCGGGCGGTCCGGTGAGGCGGGAGGGCAGAGCGCCTCACCGGTGTCCCCGGCCACGCCCCGGACGGCGGGCTGCGACACGGGGTCGCGGTAACCGAAGTGCTCCCGCTCGTCCCCGGGGCCGGGGCCGGGCAGGGAGGCGCAGCGGTCCCGGTGCAGGACGAGCGGTGCGCCGGGGCCGGCCGTCAGCCGGTCGGCCAGCCGCTCCGCCGCGGCGTCGTCGTCGGCGCGCACCACCAGGAGCGCGTCCGCCGTCGTCGCGGGCCCGCCGACCGGCCAGTTGCCCGGGTGCCCGGGGTCGTCGGGGTCGACGGGATCGCCCAGCAGCGGCGACCGGGCTGCCAGGCCGTCCTGGAAGGGGACGTCCAACAGGGTGTCGGGGCGCCGCCCCAGGGCCCGCAGCCCCGGGGCGGAGAGGGACAGGCCGACCGCCGTCCACCCGCCTCCCCGGGCGCGGGCGCGCAGGAGGGCGCGCGTCGAGGTGACCGCCGAGGCCGCCCTCCCCACCCACGGCCGGGGGTCCGCGGACCAGCGCAGGTAGAGGTGGTGCTGGACGGGGCCGCCGAACGGCACCAGGATGTTGCCCTGGATCTCGTCGAGGTCCAGGAGGGGTTCCCCGGCCGTTCCGCGGCCCCACGCGATCTCCGCGTCCACATTCCCTCCCGGCCGGGTCACCCGGCCGAGACGCCCGGGTAGCGGCCCTTCTCGGGGAAGATCTCCAGGCGCGTCAGCAGGGAGTACATGTCGAACCCGTAGATGATGTCCGACAGCCGCCCGTCGGTCACCGTGAAGACGTCGATGGACCTGGTGATGGCGGCGGTGCCGGTCGCCGCGTGGCCCATCAGGGGGCGCCGGTGCGTGCCGGCGAACGCGGCCAGCAGCGAGGCCCGGGAGCCGTCGATGACGACCCGCTCCACGCTGAAACGGTAGTCGGGGAAGGCGTGCAGGAACGCCGCGGTGGTGACGGTCTCCTGGTGCAGGTCGGTGGCGCCGGGGGCGACCAGGCGGGCCACCGCGGACACGTCGCGGCCGTTGAGGACCTCGTTGACGAAGGCCCGGAGGACGAACTTGCCGTCCCCGGCCGTTCCGGTGGGGGTGGTGGGCTCGCCCGCGGACGCGTCCCGGGGGGCGCCCAGCGCGGAGGCCATGGCGTCCAGGTCGTAGGCCAGGGCCACGGAGGTGATGACCGCTCCCGAGCCGCGCAGCGTGACGGTCAGTGGGAACTCCACCCGGGCCCCGGTGGGGGCGGTCCGCCACAGGGACCGCGCGAACGTCCCGCGCACGGTCGCCCGGGCCGTCGCGGTGCCGCCGTCCACCTCCAGGTCCGCCACCTCGACCGCGTAGTCGTCCAGCGCGCCGACCACGCACAGGTGGACCAGGGAGCCCGCGGCGTCGGACACCGCGTCGATGTCCACCAGCGCGTCCACCGCCGCCAGGTCGAACCGGCCCAGCACGGCGTCCAGGTAGGCGCGCGCCGCGTCCTCGAAGGTCGCGGCCGACCCGGCCTCGGGGCCGGTGTCCGCGACGCCCAGGAAGCGCAGCATGCGCAGCTCGTTGCCCACGCCCCAGCGCTCGGTCATCTTGTCGCCGTGGAAGCGCACCGCGTCGGTGCGCCGCGCCGTAACGGGCTCGCCCGAGGCGGGCAGCCCCATGAAGTCGTTCTGCATGGTGCCGTACCACTTGCCGACGCACACCACACTGTCGCCCTCGAACAGTTCCTCGTCGACGTCGTACCGGAAATCCGGGAACGACTCCAGGAACTCCTCCAGAACGCTCTTGAACCCGTTCAGGGCGACGTCCTGACCGGGGTAGGGGTTCCAGTCGACGTAATCGGCGACCTTCAAGGTCTCCACCCGGTCGACACGGTGCTCGTTGAAGACCTCCCTCACCCAGCGTCGGATACCGTCCACGACTTCCGGTCTGGTCGTCTCGCTCATGGTGCTCCTTTCCCTGCCTCGTCGGGGGCAAGCCGGGATTCACTTCGACATTAAGCCCGGCCCGCCGCGCGCTCCTTCTCTCAAGTTGCGGGGACCCCGGCTCCGGCGCCGTGAAAAGCGATCACCCTGGTCAACGGCTTTCGAAGAAGAGAGCAATCCATGAGAAAACGTGCGCTGCGTAACCGATCGGGTGCGGGGTACCCTTCTTGGGAAACCACTTCTTGCGCATCCGTATGCGCATATAACAGCAATGCGTCCAGTGGAGGAATTCATGCCGGAGAAAAGCGGTGCCGCGAAACTCGGCGTCAAACCCGGATTCGTCGTCGTCGCGCACGGCGCCCCGGACGACTACGGCGACATCCTCGGCGACCTGCCGGCCGCCGCGACCGTCACCGACGAGCCGGGGGCGGCGCCCGACCTGCTGCACCTCTTCTCGACCACGCTGGAGGAGCTCCGCAAGAACCTCACCGAGCGGTTGGCCGGCGTCCCCGACACGACGGTGGTCTGGCTCTCCTACCCCAAGGGCGGAACCAAGCGCGAACTCAACCGGACCGTCGTCATGGACGAGGCGGTCGAGGTCGGCTGGAAGGCCGTCTACGGGGTCTCCCTCAACGACGAGTGGTCGGCCAACCGCATCAAGCGCGCCTGACCGCCCCGCGGCGCGGCACGCCGCGCCCCGAGCAATGGGAGAACAATGATCAGCGTTGAAGAGCTGGGATGCCGCTTCCGGGTGCGTCGCAACGAGTTCGTCGATGCCCTGAAGGACGTCTCCTTCTCCGTGGGGGAGGGGGAGCTGGTGGCCCTCCTCGGACCCAACGGCGCGGGCAAGTCCACCGCCCTGCGCGTCCTCACCGGCCTGGTGCCGCCCACCTCGGGCCGTGCGTCCGTGGCCGGCATCGACGTGGTCGCCGACCCCACGGGGGTCCGCCGCAGGATCGGCTTCGTCGGCCAGGGCAACGGCGCCGCCCACGAGCAGCGGGTGGACGACGAACTGTACGCCCAGGGCCGGGCCTACGGGATGGCCCGGGCCGACATCCGTGCCACCGTCGCCGAACTGGTCGGCCTCCTCGACCTCGGGGACCTCCTCACCCGGCCCGTGCGCGCCCTGTCCGGCGGGCAGCGCCGCCGGGTCGACATCGCCCTGGGCCTGGTGCCCCGACCGCCCCTGCTCTTCCTCGACGAGCCCACGACGGGACTGGACCCCCACCACCGCGCCCGCCTGTGGGAGCACGTCGACGGCCTGCGCAGGGCGTTCAACACGACCATCCTGCTCACCACCCACTACCTGGAGGAGGCGGACGAGCACGCCGAACGCGTCCTGGTCATCGACCACGGGCGCGTCATCGCCGACGACACCTCCGCCCGCCTCAAGCGCGAGCACGTCGGGCACCGCGTGTCCATGGACTTCGACGGGGCCGACGAGGCGGCCCGGGCGGCCAAGACCGCCGCGGACACCGCGGGCGCCCGCGGCGTCGGCGTCGACGGCTGCACCGTGAGCCTGCGCATCGACGGCGGGGACACCGCCGTGCCCCGGCTGCTGGCCTGCCTGGAGGCGGAGGGGACCGGCGTGCGCCGCCTGGTCCTGGCCGAGCCCACCCTCAACGACGTGTTCCTCGAACTCACGGGCCGCTCCCTGCGGGAAGGGGACCAGTACCACCGCGAACAGGAGGAGGCCGCGTGAACCCCCCGGTGAAGGACCCCCGACCCATGAAGCCGCTCTCCGACATCGCGACCGTCACCGTCCGCGAACTGCGCCCCATCCTGCGGGGCCCGCTCTTCCTCGTGGTCAGCCTCATCCAGCCGCTGGTGTTCCTGGGCCTGTTCGGACCACTGCTCCTGGGCTCCGTCGACGACGCCGTCTTCGGCCCGGGCGGCGCGCTCCAGTGGTTCGTGCCCGGGATCATGGTGATGATCAGCCTCGTCGGCACGTCGACCATGGGCTCCAACCTGCTCACCGAGGTGCAGACCGGAGCCCACGAACGCCTCCTGGTCACACCGCTGACCCGCGGTTCCATGATCATCGGCCGGGCCTTGAAGGAGTTCGCGCCCCTGGTGGTCCAGGCGCTCGTGATCGTCCTCGTCGCGATGCCGTTCGGGTTCTCCCCCGACCCCCTCGGCGCCGTGCTCGGCGTCCTGCTGCTCGGCGTGCTCGGGATCGGGCTGGGCGCCCTCTCGTACGCGCTGGCCATCGCGGTGCGCCACCAGGAATGGGCCTTCTGGGGGATCCAGCAGACACTGCTGTTCCCCGTCCTCATCCTCTCGGGCATCCTGCTGCCGGTCGACTCGGGGCCCGACTGGCTGGCCGCGGTCGCCGCGTTCAACCCGCTGACCTACGTCGTCGAGGCCGAGCGGGCCCTGTTCGCCGGGGAGGTCCTGACCGCGCAGGCCGGCCTGGGGGCCGTGGCGGCGCTGCTGGTGGCGGCGCTCGGGCTCTTCGTCGGAGCCCGCTCCATGCGCAGGTCGCCGGTGTGACCCGCGGTCGCCCCGCCGGACCGGCGGGGCGACCGCGCGCGCCGGGGGCGCGCTACACCCACCGGGCCAGGACGCGCCCGGTGTGCGTGTCCTGGCCGGCGACCCGGGCGGGCACGCCCTGGGCGACGACCTTCCCTCCGCCGGCCCCGCCCTCCTCGCCCAGCTCCACGATCCAGTCGGCGGCGGCCATGACCGCCGGGTGGTGGGTGACCGCCACCACGGTCCCCCCGCGGTCCACGAGCCTGCGCAGCACGGAGTTCAACCGCGCGACGTCGGCCGCGTGCAGACCGTGGGTGGGCTCGTCCAGCAGGTAGGCCGTTCCCGGCACCGCGTCCCCGGCCAGCTCCCGGGCCAGCTTCAGCCGCTGCGCCTCCCCGCCGGACAGGGTGGTGGCCGACTGCCCCAGCAGGAGGTAGCCCAGGCCCACGTCGACCAGCGCGCGCAGCGGGGCGCCCACGCCCTTGACGTCGGAGAACACCTCGGCCGCACGCTCGGCGGTCAGCCCCAGGACCTCGGCGATGTTCAGCCCGCGCACGCGCGGCCGCAGGGGCGCCTCCGAGAAGCGCGCCCCGCCGCAGGTCTCGCAGGGCAGCTCCACGTCGGGCAGGAAGAACATCTCCACCTGGACCACGCCCGCGCCCTCGCACGCCGCGCAGCGACCGCCCGCGTTGTTGAACGAGAAGTCGCCCGCGCCGAGCCCCGCCTCCGCGGCCTCCGGCGTCGCAGCGAACATCTTCCGGAGGCGGTCGAACACCCCCATGTAGGTGGCCGCGTTGGACCGCGGGGTCCGGCCGATGGGCGCCTGGCCCACGGCCACCAGCCCGGTCACCCCGGCCAGGCCGGACACCGACGCGCACCTGGGGGCGGGGCGGTCGTCCCGACCGGCCGCGGCCGCCAGCGCCGGCTCCAGCACATGCGCCACCAGGGAGCTCTTCCCCGACCCCGACACCCCGGTCACACAGGTCATCGCCCCCAGGGGGAAGCGGACCGACACCGAGCGGAGGTTGTTGCCCTCGGCCCCGGTGAACTCCGCGAACCTCCACGCCCCGTCCTCCTCGCCGCGCAGGGCGGTGCCCGCCCCGCCCGGCGCGGACAGGTACGGTGCCGTGACCGACCCCTCGGCCGCGGCCAGACCCGCGACCGGGCCCGCGTGGACCAGCCTGCCGCCGTGGACCCCGGGTCCGGGCCCCACCTCGACCACCCAGTCGGCCGCGGCGATCACGTCCAGGTCGTGCTCCACCACCAGCACGCTGTTGCCCTGGTCCCGCAGGGAGCGCAGGGCGTCCAGCAGCCTCCCGGTGTCGCGCGGGTGCAGGCCGGTGGAGGGCTCGTCGAACACGTACATGAGGCCGAACACGCCCATCCCCAGGTGGGTGGCCAGGCGGACCCGCTGGGCCTCCCCGCCGGAGAGCGTCGGCACCGGCCGGTCCAGCGTCAGATACCCCACCCCCACGCGCACGAGGTCGTCCAGCCGGTCGCGGACCTCGGCGGCGCCCAGCGCCGCGCGCGGGTCGCCGGCCGCCGCGGCCGCCAGGTCGTCGGCCCAGGCGAGCGCTTCGGTGATCTCCATGCGGCACACGTCGGCGATGCCCTGCCCGGCCACCCGCACCGACAGCTGGGCGGGGGAGAGGCGTCCGCCGCGGCAGTCCGGACAGGTCGACACGCCCATGAACGCGGTCGCCCGCGCCCGGGCGGCCTCACCGGACGCGTCGCGCAGGCAGGCCTCCAGCCAGGGCAGCACACCCACGAACCGCGTGTCGCGCACCGTCGTCCGGCCCCGGATGGTCAGCTCCGCCCGCAGTTCGGCGCCCCTCTCGTACAGCAGCCGGTGCCGCACCCCCGCCTCCAGCGACGACCAGGGCAGGTCCGGGTCCGCTCCCAGGGACTCGGCGAACCGCAGCGACAGCTCGTGCTCCACCGCGGCCCTGCGGTCGCGCCAGGGGCGCAGCACCCCCTCCCGCAGGGAGCGGGACGGCGAGTCCAGGACCAGCGCGGGGTCGCCGCGCAGGGCCGTGCCCAGGCCCTCGCAGGCGGGGCAGGCGTGCGCCGGGGAGTTGAACGAGAACGCGCGGGCGGTCATCTCGGGGGTCCCCGCCGACCCGTCGCAGGACCCCAGCACGGCGAACAGCGACCTGAGGTAGTCGTGCACGTCCGTGGCGGTCCCCACCGTGGAGCGCGGATTGGTCGCGGCGCGCGCCTGGCCGACCGCCACCGACGCGCACACCCCGGTGACCGAGTCCACGTCCGGGCGCAGGGAGCCCCCCACCAGCTGTCGGGTGAACGCCGACAGCGGCTGAAGGTGGCGGCGCTGGGCCTCGGCGTGCACCGTCGCGTGGACCAGGGAGCTCTTCCCCGAGCCCGACACGCCCGTCACCACCACCAGCGCGCGGTGGGGCAGGTCCACGTCCAGGTCGCGCAGGTTGTGCACCCGAGCGCCCCGCACCCGCAGGAAGTCGGGCGACGGGTTCGGAGAACGGTCGGTCGGCTCCGCCATGGGCGTCCTTCCCCTCGGTGTCCGGCGTCCCCGCCAGCCTAGGTCCGGGGGCCTTCTCCCGGGTTGCCCTTCTTCATTCGTGCGGACCCCGCCCGAACAGCAAACCGGAAGAGGCCCGGCATCGGACGCCCGGCCCACGATGAGGCGGTGCACGGACCACAGCTCTGGAAAGGAGCGCCGATGCGGCCGATGTTCCGCCTGATGAGGATCGCCGTCGCGATCGTCCTCGTCGGCACCCTCGCCGTCCTCACCCAGCGCCCGACCCCCACCGGGGCCGACGCCGCCGAACTCGCCGCGGGCTTCTCCTTCACCCGTCTGGCCCTCAACGGGGAGCCGCCCGACGCGGCCGGGTACCGCGAGGTGGCCCCCGCACTGGAGCACTTCGGCGGGTGGATCTCGGCGGTCGGCGCCGCGGTCGCGCTGACCGACCTGCGCGGCAGCGGCCGGCCGGCCGACGCCTGCCTGGTCGACCCGCGTGACGACGGCGTCACCCTCCGGTCCGTCCCCGGGTCGGGCACCCCCGACTACGCGCCGGTCGAACTCGTGCCGGACGGGCTCCCCTACGACCGGACCATGGCGCCCATGGGGTGCGTCCCGGCCGACCTGGACGCCGACGGCGACACCGACCTCCTCGTCTACTACTGGGGCCGGTCCCCGGTGATGTTCCTCAACACCTCGGGGCCCGGGGACGGCACGGCGCCCACCGCCGCCGGGTTCGCCGCCCACGAGCTCGTCGAGCCCATGCAGGTCTGGAACACGACCACCGTCAACGTGGCCGACATCGACGGCTCCGGGCACCCGGACCTCCTGATCGGCAACTACTTCCCCGACGGCGCGCGGGTGCTGGACCCGGAGGCCGACGACGAGACCCGCATGCAGATGCAGGACGGGATGGGCCTGGCGAACAACGCCGGCCGCAACCGGCTCCTGCTCACCGAGCCCTCCGGCGCACCGGACACGCCGCCTCTGGTCACCGACGCCGGGACGGCCCTGCCCGAACCCGCGGTCACGGGATGGACCCTGGCCACCGGTGCGCAGGACCTCACCGGCGACGGCCTGCCCGAGCTCTACATCGCCAACGACTTCGGCAACGACCACCTCCTGGTCAACCGCTCCACCCCCGGATCCGTCTCGCTGGAGATCGTCCGGGGCGAACGGGACATGGTCACCCCCAAGTCCGGGGTCCTGGGCAACGACTCCTACAAGGGCATGGGCGTCGCCTTCACCTACGACGCCGGGGCCGACCTGCCCACCATCGTGGTCAGCAACATCACCACCCCCTACGCCCTGCACGAGAGCAACTTCGCGTTCGTCCCCGACGGGGAGGGCGCGGACCTGCTGGAGGGACGCGTCCCCTACCGCCAGGAGAGCGAGTCCCTGGGACTGTCCCGCGGCGGCTGGTCCTGGGACGTCAAGGCCGGGGACTTCGACAACGACGGAACCGACGAGCTGATGCAGGCCACCGGCTTCCTCAAGGGGGACACCGACCGCTGGCCCCAGCTCCAGGAACTGGCCATGGGCAACGACGAGCTGTTGCGCCACCCCTGGGCGTGGCCGGTCTTCACCGAGGGGGACGACCTCTCCGGGCACGAGCACAACCCCTTCTGGGTCCGGGACCCCGACGGCCGCTACACCGACCTGGCCGCGCCCCTGGGGCTGGACACCACCGAGGTCTCCCGCGCCATCGCCCTGGGCGACATCGACGGGGACGGCCTGCTCGACGCCGTGGTCGCCAACCAGTGGGAGGACTCCACCGTGCTGGTCAACGAAGCGCCCGACGCGCCCCCGGGCGCCGTGCTGCGCCCCCTCGTCCCGGCCGTCGCGGCCGAGGGGGAGGACGGATGGCGCCCGGCCGTCGGGGCCTCGGTGACCGTCCGGGAGGGCGGCTCCCCGCACCAGACCCGGCAGCTCTTCCCCGCGAACGGCCACACCGGTGTCTCCGCCGGCGAACTCCACCTGGCCCTGCCCGAGACCGGGACCCTCCCGGTCACCGTCACCTGGCGCTCCACCGACGGGACGGTCCACTCCGCCGATCTGGACCTGTCGCCGGGTGCACGCACCCTCCACCTCCACGACGACGGAACGGTGAAATGACGACGACCAGCCCCCAGGCGCCCCCCGCCGACGCACCGGTCCCGGACCGGACACCGCCCGAACCCGCACCGCCCCGGGCCGACACCAGGGTCATGGCCCTGCGCATGTTCGCGACCAGCATCACCGTGTTCACCGTCCTGGGGCACCTGCTGCTCGGCTTCGAGCAGGCCCCGGTGATCCCGGTTGTCGCCCTCCTGACCGGCTACGCGGTGGACCTGCTCATGGAGACCCTGGGCGCGCGGGCCGAGGGGCGCGCCCCCGGCTACGCCGGCGGTGCCGGGGCCCTGGTCACCTACCTGCTGCCGACCCACATCGCCGGGCTCGCCTGCGCGATGCTGCTGTGGGGCAACGAGTCCCCCTGGCCCTACATGTTCGCCGTCACCGTGGCCGTCGCGGGCAAGCACCTCATCAGGATCCCGGTCGGCGGCCGCCTCCGGCACGTGCTCAACCCGTCGAACTTCGGGATCGCCGTCACCCTGGTGCTCTTCCCCTGGGTGGGCATCGCCCCGCCCTACCACTTCACCAACAACACCTCCGGGACGCTGGACTGGCTGCTGCCGCTCGGCGTGCTCATGGCCGGGACCATGCTCAACGTCCGGCTGACCGGGAGGTGGCCGCTCATCCTCGGCTGGGTCGGGGGGTTCGCCGCCCAGGCGGTGGTCCGGTGGCTGGTGCTGGACCACGCCCTGGTCGCGGCCCTGCTGCCGATGACCGGCCTGGCGTTCATCCTGTTCACCAACTACATGATCACCGACCCCGGGACGACCCCCTCGCGTCCGCGGAACCAGGTGGTCTTCGGGGTCTCCGTGGCCGCCGTCTACGGCCTGCTGGTCACCTGGCACATCGTCTTCGGCCTGTTCTTCGCCCTCGTGATCGTCTGCGCGCTGCGCGGAGCGCTCCTCCTGCTGGAGCCGCTCCGGACCCGGCGCGCGAACCCCGTCCCCACCCCCGGCGAGCGGAAGGGAGAGCGCCCGTGACCAGGATCGGGACCACCCGCCCCCTGCACCTCCTCAACACCTCCGGCCACCGCGGCGGACTGGCGCTGTTCATGGTCGTCGTCGTGGCCCACTGGGCGGAGCACCTGGCCCAGGCCGCGCAGATCTACATCTTCAACTGGCCCGTCCCCGAGGCACTGGGCGTCCTGGGGATCCCCTTCCCCTGGCTGGTCACCTCCGAGTGGATGCACTACGGCTACGCGCTCATCATGCTGGTGGGGCTGCTCCTCCTGCTCCCCGGCTTCACCGGGCGCGCCCGGACCTGGTGGAAGATCTCCCTGGGCATCCAGGTCTGGCACCACTTCGAGCACCTCCTGCTGCTCCTCCAGGCCCTGTCCGGGCTCAACATCGGCGGCGGGGCGGCGCCCACCAGCCTGGTCCAGCTGCTCATCCCCCGGGTGGAGCTGCACCTCCTCTACAACGCCCTGGTCTTCGCGCCCATGGTGGTGGCCGTCCTGCTCCACCGCCGCCCCGGCGACACCGAACGCGCGGCCATGAACTGCGGGTGCGCCGACCGCTACGAGGAAGTGGTCGACGGATGAGCCGCCGCCGCGTCGGCCCGTTCGAGCTGGTGATCCTCCTCGCCGCCCTGGCGCTGGTCGCCGTGGGCGCGGGCGGGATCGACCAGGCGGTGCGCGCGGCGCGCGCGGACGGGGTCCCCGGCGGGTTCGCCGTCACCGGGGTCGACTGCGTCAGCCATCTGGGGCACCGGTCGTGCACCTGCCTGGGCGACTACACCGCCGCCGACGGCTCCGTGCGCCTCACCGGGGTCTCCCTCGCCGGAGGCGGCGGGGACTGCGCCGAGGGGGCGGTCGTCGCCGCGGTCGACATCGGCGCCCGGACCCGGGTGGTCCATCCGGACGGGTCGGGGGAGTGGGTCGTCACCGCCCTGGTCCTCGCGGCGGGGGCGGGGCTGGGCTTGTGGGCGGTCGCCCCCTGGCTGCGGCGCCCGCGCGTCCGCCCCCGGGCGTCCTGACCCCCCTCAGTCCTGGGCCGGGCGCGCCCGGCCCAGGATCTCGCGGGCCAGCCGCGCGATGTCGTCGGAGGAGCCGCTGACCGCGCCGTCGCGCCGCCAGACCAGCAGGTGGCGCAGCTGTATGGGCTCGCCCTCCAGTCGGCGGACCACCACGTCCTCCCCGGTGTCGAAGTCCGACTGGCAGGGGGCGATCGCCCGGCGCCGGGCGACCAGGTCGCGGATCTCCGAGCGCTCGTAGAGCCGGTAGGGCACCTGCGGGGTGAACCCGGCGCGCTGGCAGGCCAGGTAGAAGCACTCCGGCCAGCCGGTGCCGTCCGGCGGGGTCAGCGCCCAGGGGCAGTCCGCCAGGTCGCTCAGGGCCACCGTCGGCTTGTCCGCCAGCGGGTGGTCGGCCCACAGGGCCACGTGCAGCGGTTCCACCGCGAGCATCGCCCACGACAGCGGGCCGTCCGTGGACAGGTCCCGGTCCACGTAGTCGATGGTGGTGCCCAGGTCCAGGCGCCCGGCCCGGACCAGGTCGGTGACCAGCTTGGGGGAGTACTCGGTGCGCACGTGGGCGGGCACGTTCGGGAAGATCTCCGGCAGCCGCGCCGCCAGGTCGATCGCCAGCGGCCCCACCCCGCCCACGCGCAGCGTGGTGGGCGAGGCCCCCCGCGCGGTGATGTCGTGCAGCAGATCGTCCATGGACAGCAGGACCGCGCGGGCGCGCACCAGCACGAACTCGCCCAGCTCCGTCGGGCGCACCCCCGAGCGGCCCCGGTGGAACAGCGCGCCGCCCACCTCGCGCTCGATCCGCTGGAGCTGGGTGGTCAGCGCGGGCTGGGAGGTGGAGAGCGCGGCGGCCGCCTTGGTGACGCTTCCGGTGTCGGCCAGGAGGCAGATGGTGCGCAGATGGCGGAGTTCGAGATCCATCAGGGCCTCCTGGGCCGGCCGTCGGACGGTGGTCGGGGTGCTGCTCCGGGCCGGTCGGGGGAGTGTGGGGCGTGTCCGCCGCGGGCGCGCGGGGACGCGCCCGCCGGACCCCTCCCGGGCGCCGTGCCGCGGTCTCCCGTTCCGCCCGCGCCGCCCATCGGCCACTGTCGACTGTACAACGCGTCCCGGCGGGGCTCCGGTGCGTGCCGGGCGCGGGCTGCGGACACGGGCGCGCCGACGGGCCGGGGGCCGCCGTTCCGCCGTGGGTGTCTGCGAGGGGACATGGCGTGGAATCTAGGCGTTCCGGGCGCCGCTGTACAGATGCCCTCCGCGGGCGGCCGCGGCGGAACACCTCGTGCAGCCCCCCTCGGCCCCCGGGGCCCCGGTGTCCAAGGGGCGCCTCCCGGAGTGGGTGTCGCCATGGGATATGGTGCCGTGCGTCACTATATAGTTGGACGTCCTACTACATTCCCGCGGAAGATCCCGGGGAATGGCGAGGAACCGGTGGAGAGGACTCATGGCGGTCGAACGCATGCTGCCCACGCCCGAGGCGGAACAGCTCCTGGAGCTGACCCGGGAACTCGTGGACAAGGAGCTCGCCCCGCGCGCCGCCCGGGACGAGGAGGAGGGCGCCTTCCCCCGCGACCTGTTCCGCACCCTGGGGGCGGCCGGACTGCTCGGCCTGCCCTACGACGAGGAGTACGGCGGCTCGGGCCAGCCCTACGAGGTCTACCTCCAGGTCGTGGAGGAGCTGGCCCGCGGCTGGCTCGCCGTCGGCCTGGGCGTCAGCGTCCACACCCTGTCCTGCTACCCCCTGGCGTCCTTCGGATCCGACGCCCAGAAGGCCGAGCACCTGCCCGCCATGCTCGGCGGCGACCGGCTGGGCGCCTACTGCCTGTCGGAGACCGCCTCCGGCTCCGACGCCGCGGCCATGACCACCCGCGCCGAACGCGACGGTGACGGCTACCTGGTCAACGGCGCCAAGGCGTGGATCACCCACGGCGGCGAGGCCGACCACTACACCCTGTTCGCCCGCACCGGCGCCCCCGACTCCGGGGCCCGTGGCATCAGCTGCCTGCACGTCCCGGCCGGCGTCCCGGGCCTGTCGGCGGCCGCGCCCGAACGCAAGATGGGCATGCGCTCCTCCACCACCTCCGGGGTCCTCTTCGACGGCGTCCGCGTCGGTGCCGACGCCCTCATCGGGGAGGAGGGCAAGGGGTTCGGCATCGCCCTGTCGGCCCTGGACTCCGGCCGCCTGGGCATCGCCGCCTGCGCGGTAGGCGTCGCCCAGGCCGCCCTCGACGCCGCCCTGGCCTACTCCCGGGAGCGCCGCCAGTTCGGCTCCGCCATCGGCGACTTCCAGGGGGTCGGCTTCATGCTCGCCGACATGGCCACCCAGGTCGCCGCCTCCCGCGAGCTGTACCTGGCCGCCGCCCGCCGCCGCGACGCCGGCCTGGCCTTCTCCGAGCAGGCCGCCATGGCCAAGCTCATGGCCACCGACACCGCCATGAGGGTCACCACCGACGCCGTCCAGGTCTTCGGCGGCTACGGCTACACCCGCGACTTCCCGGTCGAGCGCTACATGCGCGAGGCCAAGGTCCTCCAGATCGTCGAGGGCACCAACCAGATCCAGCGCCTGGTGATCAGCCGCCATCTCGCCCGCCGCGCCTGAGCCGCCACCGCCGCCGCGGCCGCCCGCGGCGGCGGTTCAACGGCGCAGCAGGTCCCGGACGGCCGACGGGGGGTGCAGCACCGGCTCCACCGGGCGGTCGGTGAGCACCGCCAGCGCCGCCCGGTACTCCTCTCCCCGGTCCAGGTCGGTCAGCCACGCCGCCTCCGGGTCGCCGCCCCCCGTCCACTCCAGCAGCCGCGCGCCGGTGTGCGGAGGGCTCACCGTCACCCGGCGCAGGCCCCCGGCCAGCCCCAGGCCGGTGGCCTTGAGCAGCGCCTCCTTGCGCGCCCAGTAGCCGAAGAACGCCCCCGTGCGCTCGGCCTCCGACAGCCCCTCCCACGCCTCGCGCTCGGTGTCGGACAGCGTGTAGGCCGCCAGCCCGCCCAGGTCGCGCGAGGCCGACACCCGCTCCACGTCCACGCCCACCGGGACGCCCTCGGAGACCACCAGCACCACCCACTCGCCCGAGTGGCTCACCGAGATCTCCCACCCGCCGGCCGGGCCGGTCGGGTGCGGCTTGCCGTGCGGCTCGGCGTCCCGCTCCGCCCCGGCGCGCTCCTTCTCGTCACAGGAGCGGCAGCGCAGCTCGAAGGCGACCTCCCGCGGGTCGCAGCCCGCCCGCTCCGCCAGCGCCAGCCGGGACATCGCCCGGGCCAGCAGGTGCCGGTCCCGGTCGGCCCGGTGCAGGAACCGGTCGCCCCGGGCCCGTTCACGCTCGTCCAACAGGTCCGAGAGCCGGTCCGCGGCCGAGGACGTGTGCGCCCACCAGACCTCGGGCGCCAGAGGAGGGAGAGTCATGCCCCCATTGTGGACCCGGTCGCACGGTGTTCGGTGGTGTGAGGGGGGTCCGAACCGGGAATCGGGTAAAGGACAGGTCAGCCCGTCCCCTGGGGAGGCCGGAGATGTCCGTTGTGATGTTGTTCGGAGCCGGAGCGCTCGTCGGACTGGTGGCCCTCACCGCGGTCATCATCGCGACCCTCCTGACCGAGGACCCCGACCGTATCGACACGCCCCTCGACGCCGAGGAGGCCGAGGAGGAGCGCCCGGTCGCCGGCAGGTCCGTACTCTAGACCGGGCACGGGCACCGCCCGTGCCCCCGCCCGGAGCACGGAAGGTCAGGTCCATGGTCGAGGAGAACCGTCCGGCGTTCGCCGCCGAACGCCGGGAGCGCATTCTCGAACTCGTGCGCGCCAACGGCACGATGTCCCTGCGCGACATCGCCGTCAAGGTGCACGCCTCCGAGGTCACCGTCCGCCGCGACGTGCGCGCCCTGGAGACCGAGGGGCTGGTCGACCGCCGCCGCGGGGGAGTGGCCCTGCCCGGGCGCATCGGCCACGAGCAGAGCTACACCGGCCGCAGCGGCCAGGCCGCCGCGGAGAAGGCCGCCATCGCCGCCTCCGCCGCCCGGCTGGTCCGCCCGGGCGACGCCGTCACCATCGGCCCCGGCACCACCACCGAGGCCCTGGCCCGGGAGCTGGCCTCCCGCTCGGACATCACCGTCGTCACCAACTCGCTGCGGGTCGCCGAGGCCCTGGCCGGCTCGACCGGCGTCGAGGTCGTGGTCACCGGCGGCACCCTCTACGGGCCCGCCCGGGCCCTGGTCGGCGCCGCCGCCGAACAGAGCCTCAAGGGGCTGCGCGTCACCCGCGCCTTCCTGTCGGGCAACGGGGTGAGCGCCGAGCGCGGACTGAGCACCCCCAACCCCGCCGTCGCGGGCGTGGACACGGCCCTGGCCGACTGCGCCGAGGAGACCGTGGTCCTGGCCGACCACACCAAGATCGGGGCCGACACCATGGTCGCCACCGTCCCGCCCGAGGAGATCGCCCACCTGGTCACGGACAGTAGCTCCGACCCCGAGGTCCTGATGACCCTGGAGGAGACCGGGGCCCTGGTCCACGTCGCCGTCGTGGCACGTGAACGGGGGCAGTGAGCCCCGCTTGCGCCCGCAAAGGGCGTACCCTACCGTTCACGCCCATTGTGCGTTCCGTGCCCGATGGGTGATCCTGGACGCACCCGACGCCGACCGACCCTCAGGAGCCTTCCGCGCATGCCCTCCTCAGCGACGCCCCCGGAGCACCCCCCGTCCGCGCCGGTGCGCGTCACCCCCGAGCCGGTCGCCCTGCCCGAGCCCTGGTCCCGGGCCGCGCTGACGGTGGTCGTGCCCACCTACGAGGAGGCGGAGAACCTGCCGGTGCTGGTCCGGCAGCTCATGTCCCTCGACCTGCCCGGGCTCCGGGCCGTGGTCGTGGACGACAACTCGCCCGACGGCACCGGGGAGATCGCCGACAAGCTCGCCCTGGAGTTCCCCGGCCGGGTCTCGGTGGTGCACCGCACGGCCAAGGACGGGCTGGGCCGCGCCTACGTGGCCGGGATGACCCGGGCCCTGGAGGACGGCGCCGAGTACGTCGCGCAGATGGACGCCGACCTCAGCCACCCCGTCGGCTACCTCCCCCAGCTGCTGGGCACCCTGCTGGCGACCAACGCCGGGGTCGTCATCGGCAGCCGCTACGTGCCCGGCGGCAGCCTGTCCGAGCAGTGGGGTCTGCGCCGCCGCCTGCTCAGCGGGTGGGCCAACGCCTACGTCAAGACGGTGCTGGCCATCCCGGTCCGCGACGTCACCGCGGGCTTCAAGGTGTGGCGGGCCTCCGCCCTGGAGGTGCTCGACCTGCCGGGCATCGAGAGCACCGGCTACGCCTTCCAGGTGGAGATGCACTACCGGGCCTTCCGCCGGGGGCAGAAGATCGTCGAGATCCCCATCCACTTCGAGGAGAGGGCCGTGGGCGAGAGCAAGCTGGACGGCGCCGTCGCCCTGGAGGCGGCCCTGCGCCCGCTGCGGCTGCGCCGCGCCGAGAACTCGCGCCGCTGACCGGCGCCGTCCCCGCCTCCCGTAAAACCTCGCCCCGGCCTGTGATGATCCCGGTGCCGCGGGGGTAGGAGGGACCCCACGGCGGATCGGCCGCACGGCGCCGGCACCGGCCCGGACGCCGGTGCGGACGCGATCCGCGGAGAGGCCGACCACGGACGGGGGAGACGATGACCGAGCCGTACGACGTGGACACCGACATGGGGGACGACCCGGAGCGCAGCCTGATCGAGGAGCGCGAACGGCGGGTCGAGAACGACTACGACATCGAGGGCTACGAGTTCGAGGACGACGACAGCCGCGGCGAGCGCGGGATCGACCGCGCGGTGGCCGACGAGCGGAGCGACGTCCTGCCCCGCCAGAGCTGGGACGTGGAGGCCCCCTCCGCGGAGGAGGACGCCCTGCGGGTCGAGGACGACGACTCGGTGGACGAGGACGCGCCGGGGGCGGCCGTCCGCGACGCCGGGGGCGGCCGGACGGAGGGGCACCCGGCGGACTCGCCCGACGGCCGCGGCGACCGCACCGAGGACACGGACGCCTACGTCCCCGACGCCGAGGACCCCAGGGACACCGGGGCGCCGGACGCCTGACCCGGCGCCGACGCGAGGGGCCGCGGGGCCGTCAGCCGCTCCGTCCGGGAGGCGGACCGTCCTGGGGCCGCCCCGCGGCGGACCCCGGGCAGGAGCGCAACGGCGGCCCCGCCACCCCGCAGAACCGCAGCGGCCGCTCCCCGGCGCCCGGGGGCACCGCGGCGGCCTCCTCGGCCGGCGGGCCGCCCGCGGCGGCCCCGGAGGCGGCGGGCGTCCGCCCCCGCGGCAGCAGCAGCGCGCACAGCGCGGCCGCCGCGCACAGCCCGGCCAGGATGAGCATCGCGGTCCCGAACCCGGAGGCCAGGGACCCGGCGTCGGCGGCGCCCCCGGCCTCCCCGCCCGCGGCGATCCCCGCCAGGGCCGGGACCGCGGCCACGCCGATCAGCTGGGCGCCGCGCGCGAACGTGTTGTTCACCCCCGACGCCAGGCCCGCGTGCCGTTCCGGCACCGACGCCAGCACGGTCGCGGTCAGCGGCGCCACCGTGGTGGACAGCCCCAGCGCGACCAGCAGCACCCCGGGCAGCACTTCGGTGAGGTAGGCGGCGTCGGTGCCGATCCGCGACAGCAGCCACAGGCCGGCCGCCACCAGCAGCGGACCGGCGACCAGCTGGGGGCGCGGGCCGATCCGCGCGGCCAGCTTCCCGGACCGGGCCGACAGCGCCAGCATCAGCACGGTGATGGGCAGCGAGGCGGCCCCGGCCGCGATCGGCGGGTAGCCGGCGACCTCCTGGAGGTAGATCACCAGCAGGAAGAACAGCGGCCCCAGCGCACCGTAGACGAGCACGGTCGCCGCGTTGGTCGCGCTGAACCCCCGGGAGGCGAACATCCCCAGCGGCAGCATCGGGTCGGCGACCCGCGACTCCACCACCAGGAACAGCGCCAGGGCGAGCACGCCGACGGCCGCACCCGTCCACACCGCCGGGGTGGCGCCCGCCGCGCCCCACTGGATGAGCGCGTAGGTGGTGCCGCCCAGCGCCACCACACCCAGCAGCGCCCCCGGGTAGTCGAGCCGCCGCGCCGCCTCGGGGTCGCGCGACTCGGGCACCTTGAACCACGCGATGGCCAGCACGACCGCCGCCAGCGGCAGGTTGATGAGGAAGATGAGCCGCCAGTCGCCGATCTGCACCAGCCACCCGCCGACGAAGGGGCCGATCGCGGAGGCCACCCCGGTCAGCCCCGACCAGGCGCCGATCGCCCGGGCCCGGTCCTGCTCCCGGAACCCCGCCTGGAGGATGGCCAGGCTGCCCGGGGTCAGCAGCGCGCCGCCCACCCCCTGCACGATCCGGCCCGCCACCAGCCACTCCAGCGTCGGGGCGAACGTGCACAGGGCCGACGCCACCGCGAACACCGCCACACCCCAGACGAACAGCCGCACCCGGCCGAACCGGTCCGACAGCGACCCGCTGAGCAGGATGAGCGCGGACAGCGTCACCATGTACCCGTTGACGATCCACTGGAGCCCGGACAGCCCGGTCCGCAGGTCGCCCTCGATGGCGGGCAGCGCCACCGTCACGACCGTCGAGTCCAGGAACGCCATCCCCGAGCCGAGCACCGTGGCGGTGAGCATCCACCGGGCCTCGGGCGAACCCCAGGCCACACCCCCCGCCGCGACCGGCCTCGCCGTCGAACCGCCCATCGGCCCCACCCCCCGGCCCCACGGTACGACGCGGGCCCCCGCCGTGGGCGGGGGCCCGAGCACTTCCGTTCCGTGTGTTGACGCCGGATGTGGGCGGTGTTTACTCGCTCGCCAGCGCCCCGGTGATCGAGGTGCCCGCGGCGCGGCGTGCGGGCAGCACCGCGGCGATCAGCCCGGCCAGCACCGACACCGCGATGAACACCGCGATCTGGCCGGAGGGGACGGCGAACACCATGTTCGGCAGCACCGAGTCCGCGGCCGCCCAGCCGAACAGCACCCCGAACACGATGCCGATGCCGGCGCCGATGAGGCACAGCAGCACCGCCTCGACGCTGAGCATCCGCCGCAGCTGGGCCTTGGTCAGACCCAGCGCCCGCAGCAGCGCCGACTCGCGGGTGCGCTCCAGCACCGACAGGGCCATGGTGTTGGCGATGCCGAACACCGCGATGATGATCGCCAGCCCCAGCATCGCCGCCACCGTGTAGAAGGCGATGTCGAGGATACCGGTGAACTGCTCCTTCATCTCGGCCACGGACATGACCTGGAGGGTCGGGTGGTCCTCCACGGAGCTCAGGACGGCGTCCCGCACCCGGTCGGCCTCGGTGTCGGCGTCGGCGACCACGTACAGCGTCCGGTCCTCCCGGACCTCGGGGTAGGCGGCGGCGAAGTCCTCCGGGTCGACGGTGGCGCCCGTCAGGCCGCCCCCGTTCTCGGTGATCGCGACGATGTCGAGCTCCAGGTCGTCGGCGCCCCACAGTCCCGGGACGGTGAAGGTGTCGCCCACCCGCGCCCCGTCGGCGTAGCCCTCGGACACCACGACCCTGCCGGGGCCGAGGTCGGTGAGGTCGCCCTCGACGGTGTCCGCGGTCAGATCGACGCCGATCCGGCCGTTGATGTACGTGGTGACCGGCATGCTCTGGTCCCCGCCGAGCTCCACGTACACGTTGCGGTCGGCGATCACCCGCTCCAGCTCGTCCTGCTCGCCGAGCGTGTCCCGCACCTCGGCCGGGATGCCCGGGTCCAGGGGCAGGGCCAGGCCCTCGACCTCGGAGTCCGCCGCCGCGGCGGCCGGGTCCGTCCCCGGCTGCTCCTCGGCGGCCCCCTCGGCCGGGGCCCCCTCGGCGGGGGCTCCCTCGGCGGCGGCGCCCTCCGCGGGGGCGGCCTCCTCGCCCGTCCCCTCGGCGGGGGCGTCCTCGGCGGCCGGGACCGCCTCGGTGCCCATCTGGGCCATGATCTGGTAGTCCACCGGGAACTGCTCGTCCAGCATCTTGGTCAGGGTCGTCTCCGTGGAGGCGCTCACCACCGAGTAGCCCGTGATGAGCGTGGCGCCCACGGTCAGCGCGATCATCGCGGTGGCGGCCCGGCGCGGGTTGCGCACGGAGTTGTCCACCGCCAGCATGCTCGGCACCCCCACCCGGCGCAGCGGCAGGCCCACCACGTTCACGATCCCGCGCACCAGCAGCGGCCCCAGGACCACCACCCCCAGGAAGGCGATCAGCGCGGAGCCGGTGACGATGACCGGGCCCAGCTGGTTCGGGCCGGCGAGCTGGCTGACCGCGACCAGGGCCGCGGACGCGGCGAAGGCGAGCAGGCCCAGGACCACACGCACCCAGCCGGTGCCCTTCTCCAGCCCGGCGGCGGTGGCGCTGGTGCGCAGCGCCGCCAGCGGCGCCACCCGGGTGGCCCGGGTGGCGGGGACCAGGGCGGAGAACACGGTCACCACGGTGCCCAGGACCATGCCGGTGGCCACGGCCAGGGGCGTGACGGTGAGCGCGGCTCCGTCCATGCCCAGCAGCGGCCCTCCGAAGGTGGCCCCGGCCATCCCGATGCCGATGCCCGCCAGGACCCCCAGGGCGGACGCGACCAGGCCCACGATCAGGGATTCGGCCAGCATCGACCGGAACACCTGGGAGCGCTTGGCGCCCACGCACCGCAGCAGGGCCAGCTCGCGCTGGCGCTGGGCGATGAGGATGGCGAAGGTGTTGTAGATGACGATGCCGGCCACGAACATGGCGATGAAGGAGAACAGCAGCAGCACGACGCGCAGCATCGCGGTGTCGGCGCCGGACTCCTCGGCCAGGGCCACCCCGAACTCCTCGCCGGTCAGCACCTCGGCGTCGGCACCCAGGACCCCGGCGACCGCGTCGGCGACCTGCCGGTCGGTGTAGCCCTCGGCGGCCACGGCGTCGATCTCGACGTACCCCTCGGCCGCGGTCATCCCGCCCAGGGTCGCGTGGTCGAAGACCACCACGCCGCTGTAGCTGTACCGGGGGTCGGCGCCGAACTCGACCAGGCCGGTGAGGGTGAACTCCCGCTTCTCCTGGTCCGGGTCGAGGACGGTCACGGTGTCGCCGACCCCGAACCCGAGCTGTTCGGCGGTGGAGACGGCCAGGGCGATCTCGTCGCCGCCGGCGGGCAGGTCGCCCTCCTCGGCGGAGAACCGGGTGTGCTCGCCGAAGGACACCGCCGCGGGCGGCACGAAGCCGGACGCGCGGCCCTCGGAGTCGAGCAGGACGACCTGCCCCTCCGCCAGGCCGTCGGCCCCCGCGACCTGCGGGAGCGCGCGGATCTCGGTCAGGGCCTCCTCGGCCAGGGGGGCGGGCTCCTCCTCGCCCCCCTCCGCCGGGACGGCGATGGCGTCGACCGAGGTGGCCGAGCCCATGACGGTCTTCTCGTACCCGGCCTCCAGGGTGTCGGCGAAGACCATGGTGCCGGTGGTGAACATGACGCCGAGCATGATCGCCAGCACGGTCGTGACGTACCGGGACTTGTGCAGGCGCAGCCCGGCCAGTGTGGTGCGCAGCATCGGATCAGGCCTCTTCCAGCTTGAGCAGCCGCTGGGAGACCAGTTCGGCGGTGGGCTCGGTCACCTCGTCCACGAGGCGGCCGTCGCGCAGGAACACCACCCGGTCGGCGTAGGAGGCGGCGACCGGGTCGTGGGTGACCATGACGATGGTCTGGTGCAGCTCCTTGGCGGAGGCGCGCAGGAACTCCAGCACCTCGGCGCCCGAGCGCGAGTCCAGGTTGCCGGTCGGCTCGTCGGCGTAGACCACCTCGGGGGCGTTGAGCAGGGCGCGGGCCACGGCCACGCGCTGCTGCTGGCCGCCGGAGAGCTTGGCCGGCAGGTGGTGCAGCCGCTCGCGCAGCCCGACCACCCCGATGATGCGGTCGAACCGCTCCCGGTCCACCTTGCGCTTGGCGATCTGGGAGGGCAGCAGGATGTTCTGCTCGGCGGTGAGCATCGGCAGCAGGTTGAACGACTGGAAGATGAACCCGATGCGGTCGCGGCGCAGCAGGGTCAGCTCGGCGTCGCGCAGCCCGGTGATCTGCGTCCGGCCCAGGTGCACGCTGCCGGAGGTGGCCACGTCCAGCCCGGCCAGGCAGTGCATGAGGGTCGACTTGCCCGAGCCCGAGGGGCCCATGATCGCGGTGAACGCGCCCCGGTGGAACTCCACGTCGACCCCGTCCAGGGCGTGCACGCGGGTCTCCCCGGTGTCGTAGACCTTGGTCAGACCCCGGGCCACCACCACCGGGGGCGGGGCCACGGGGGAGGAGAGGGGATCCACTGCGGGTGCGTTCACGGGAACTGCTCCAGACGATGTGCGGTGACGATGGACCGGGGCGCACCGGATGGGACGGGTCCCGCCCGGCGGCGCCGCCGGTGATCTCAACGCTAGGTCCGGGAAAAGCCCGGGACCTCGGCCCCCAGGACGGTTTCCCCCCTCGTCCAAAGGAAGGAGGCGCGGGGGCGGACCGACCCCTTCGTCCTGTCGGCCCCCCGACTTTCGTCGGTTGTCCCCCGGGCACCGAAGGTGACGGATGCCCGCTTTCACCCGCTCTGAACTGCGAGGACATCGAAAGGCGGCGGTTCTCCCCCGAGTCGGCGCCGCGCCCGCGCGCCCGCCGGACCGCCGGGCGCCCCGCCGTAGACTCCGCAGCATGTGGAAGTGGGTGAAGGAGTCGGGCAGGGCGCTGGGCGCCCTGGGCCGGCGCAACGGCCGCTGGTGGTGGGAGCGCAGGCTCGTCTTCGCCGACTGGTTCTACGCCCTGGCGCCGCTGCCGTTCAGCGCCATGTTCCAGCTGTCCTCGGGCTCCTCGGGGAGCATCGGGATCCTGGGCGGCACGTTCGTGTTCCTCCTGAACTCGCTGGCGCCGGTCAACGCCTTCGCGACCCTCCTCGCCGGGTTCGTGTTCTACGGCGCCCCCGTCCTGTGGGCCGCCGCCATGGTGCTGCTGCGCCGCACCGACCCGCGGTGGCTGCTGGTCAGCTCGCTCGTGATCCTGCTGCTGTTCGGCAACTTCGTGCCAGCGGCCATCGCCCTGTACTCCTACGCCGTCTACTTCTCCGACCGCCGTGTCCTGGTGGCCTGGCTGGTCGCGCTGAGCCTGGCCGTGACCGCCTCCTACCAGGCGGTCTTCCTGGGGTACTTCTTCCTCATCACCGGGTTCCTGATCACCCCCACGGTCATGGGCCTGTGGGTGGGCACCCGGCGCCAGCTCATCGACCGCCTCCACGAGCGCGCCGAGCGCCTGGAGCGCGAACAGCACCTGCTCGCCGACCAGGCCATCACCGCCGAGCGCACCCGCATCGCCCGCGAGATGCACGACGTGGTCGCCCACCGGGTCAGCCTCATGGTCCTGCACGCGGGCGGCCTGGAGGTCTCCTCCGACGACCCGCGCACCATCGAGACCGCCGGGGTCATCCGCACCACCGGCCGCGAGGCCCTGACCGAGCTGCGCGGCATCCTCGGCGTGCTGCGCGAGGAGGGCGCGGCCGCGCCCACCGCGCCCCAGCCCGTGCTGTCCGACCTGGACCGCCTGGTCCGGGAGTGGCGCGCCGCCGGGATGGAGATCGGGCTCACCGAGACCGGCGGGGACCGGCCCGTCCCCGGGTCCGTGCAGCGCACCGTCTACCGCATCGTCCAGGAGGGGCTGACCAACGCGGCCAAGCACGCCCAGGGGGCCCGCGTCACGGTGCTCCTGCACCGGGCCCCGGACCGGATGGAGGTGGAGGTGGCCAACGGCCCGGCCCCGGCCGGGGCCGGGGCGCCCGCGCCGCGCAGCGGGTTCGGCCTCACCGGCCTGCGCGAACGCGTCGTGCTGGCGGGCGGGGACCTCACCGCCGGTGTGTGCCCGGACGGCGGCTGGCGGTTGCGCGCTATCGTGCCGACCGATACACCCGCAGGCGCCGAGGAGGCCGTTCCGTGATCCGCACCGTCCTGATCGACGACGAACAACTGGTCCGGTCCGGACTGCGGATGATCCTGGATTCGGCGCCCGACATCGAGGTGGTCGGCGAGGGCGGCGACGGGGCCGAGGCGATCCGCCTCACCGAGGAGCTGGCCCCCGACGTGGTCCTGCTCGACATCCGCATGCCCGGCGTGGACGGCCTCACCGCCGCCGCCCGGCTGGCCGCCCTGCCCGACCCGCCGCACGTGGTGCTGCTCACCACCTTCGACCTGGACGAGTACGTGCACGGCGCGCTGCGCGCCGGGGCGGTCGGCTTCCTGCTCAAGGACACCCCGCCGCGCGACCTCATCGCCGCGGTGCGCACCGTGCACGAGGGCAACGCCATGCTCTCGCCCAGTGTCACCAAGCGCATGCTGGAGCGGTTCGCCGCCCCGGCCCCGGCCGACTCCGCCGAGGGCCGGGCCAGCGCCGAGCGGCGCCTGGAGGTGCTGAGCGAACGCGAGCGCGCCGTCCTGGTCGCCGTCGCCCAGGGCATGTCCAACGCCGAGGCGGGGCGCGCCCTGGGGATGCGGGAGGCCACCGTCAAGGCGCACGTCAGCCGCATCCTCGCCAAGCTCGGCATGTCCAACCGCGTCCAGGCGGCCATCCTCGCCCACGACGCCGGGTGGGCCTGACGGCGTGACCCGCCTCACCCCGGCCGGTCCGGCATGTCGGAACCCCACAGGAAGCCGGGGAGGAGTCCTGTACCCGGCCGCATTGCGACCACCCCCCGCGACCTCGGTACGCTGCATTGCGATCCCCGACCCCGTCACGTGCCGTGGCCGCCCCGGCGGCCGCGGGTAGAACAAGGAGCCCTCTATGTCCCGCTCGGTACTGGTCACCGGCGGCAACCGCGGAATCGGCCTGGCCATCGCCCGTGAACTGGCCGCCGGCGGCGACGACGTGGCCGTGACCTACCGGTCCGGCGAGCCCCCGGAGGGGTTCCTGGGCGTGCGCTGCGACATCACCGACTCCGCCCAGGTCGACGCCGCGTTCAAGGAGGTCGAGGAGGCGCAGGGGCCCGTCGAGGTCCTCGTCGCCAACGCCGGGATCACCAAGGACCAGCTCCTGGCCCTCATGAGCGAGGACGACTTCTCGTCGGTGCTCGACACCAACCTCACCGGTTCCTTCCGTGTCGCCAAGCGCGCCGTCCGCGGCATGATGCGCAAGCGCTCGGGACGGATCATCCTCATCTCCTCGGTGGTGGGCCTGCTCGGCTCCGGCGGCCAGGCCAACTACGCCGCCTCCAAGGCCGGGCTCGTCGGCTTCGGCCGTTCGCTCGCCCGCGAGCTGGGCTCGCGCAACATCACGGTCAACGTGGTGGCGCCCGGGTTCATCGAGACCGACATGACCGGCGCCCTGCCGGAGGAGCGCCAGGCCGAGATCAAGAAGAACATCCCCCTGGGCCGCTACGGCACCACGGAGGACATCGCACGCACGGTGTCCTTCCTCGCCGGGCCCGGCGGCGCCTACATCAGCGGCGCGGTCATCCCCGTCGACGGCGGCATGGGCATGGGCCACTGAGCCGACCCGGCCCACCGCACAGCAGACCAGAAACAGGACGGACAACCCGACACCATGGGACTTCTCGAAGGTAAGCGCATCCTCGTCACCGGGGTGCTCACCGACTCCTCCATCGCCTTCCACGTCGCCCGCCTGGCCCAGGAGCAGGGCGCCACGGTCGTCCTGACCGGCTACGGCCGCCTGAGCCTGGTGGAGCGCATCGCCAAGCGCCTGCCCGAGCCGCCGCCGGTCCTGGAGCTGGACGTCACCGACGACGAGCAGCTGGGGACCCTGGCCGCGCGTGTGAGCGAGCACGTCGACGGCCTGGACGGCATCGTCCACTCCATCGGGTTCACCCCGCAGGACGCCCTGGGCGGCAACTTCCTCAACACGCAGTGGTCGGACGTGGCCACCGCGATGCACACCTCGACGTTCTCGCTGAAGTCGCTGACCACCTCGCTGACGCCGCTCATGAAGAACGGCGGCTCGGTGGTGGCGCTGGACTTCGACAACAGCGTCTCGTACCCGATCTACGACTGGATGGGCGTGGCCAAGTCCGCGCTCACCTCCACCGCCCGCTACCTGGCCCGCTACGTCGGCGACCAGAACATCCGGGTGAACCTGGTCTCGGCCGGCCCGCTGAGCACCATGGCCGCGCGCAGCATCCCCGGGTTCGAGGAGCTGGCCAAGCACTGGCCCGAGCGCGCCCCGCTGGGCTGGGACGTGAGCGACCCCGAGCCCGCGGCCAAGGCCGTCGTGGCCCTGCTGTCGGACTGGTTCCCGGCCACCACCGGCGAGATCGTCCACGTGGACGGCGGGTTCCACTCCACCGGGGCCTGAGCGCCCTGCTAGGTTGACGCGGTCGGTCCCCGCTCCCCGGGGGCCGGCCGTACTCGTTGCAGAGGGAGGGACGCGGACATGGATCTGGGACTGTCGGGCGCCAAGGTCTTGGTGACGGGGGCCAGCCGGGGGATCGGCCGGGCCATCGCCGAGGTGTTCGCGGACGAGGGCGCCGACCTGGCGCTGTGCGCCCGGGACGGGGTGCCCCTGGCGGAGGCGGCGGGGGAGCTGAGCTCCAAGGGCGCCAAGGTGTACGCCCTGCCCCTGGACGTCCGCGACCACGACGCGCTGACCGCCTTCGTGGCCGACGCGGCCGCCGACCTCGGCGGGCTGGACGTGCTGGTCTCCAACGTCTCCGGCGGCAGCGCGCCCACCCCCGACCAGTGGGAGCGGGCCTTCGACACCGACCTCGTTCCGTTCCTGCGGCTGACCGAGGCGGCGGAGCCCCACCTGGCGGCCTCGGCCCGGGGCGGGTCGGCGGTGCTGATCTCCACCACCTCGGCGCTGCACGTCACCCCGCCCGCCGGGGCCCGCTCCTACGGGGCGGTCAAGGCGGCCCTGAACCACCACGCCTCCTCCCTGGCCCGCGCCTGGGCGCCGCAGGGGGTGCGGGTCAACACCGTCTCGCCGGGGCCGATCGAGTTCCCCGGCGGCGGCTGGGCCCGCCGCCGGGAGGAGGACCCGGACTTCTACGAGGGCATCCGCTCGCGCATCCCCTTCGGGCGGCTGGGCCGCCCGGAGGAGGTGGCCCGCGCGGTCGCCTTCCTCGCGTCGCCGGCGGCGGCCTTCGTCACCGGCCAGAACCTCGTCGTGGACGGCGGCTTCCTGGACCGGGTCTGACCCCGCCCCGCAGGAGGGGCGCCAGGCCCCGCACGGCCAGGACCGCGCCCAGCAGGCCCCCGGCCGCCACGGCCAGGGCGAGGTCGGGGATCCACAGCAGTGAGCTGCGCGGCCCGAGGTAGGAGAGCAGCGCGGCCGAGGCGACGGCGGCGAGCACGCCGACGGTGCCCAGGGCGGTGCGGGTCCGGCCCCGGCCCGGCCGCACGGCCGCCGCGCCCAGCCCCAGGGCCGCGGCGGTCGCGCCCCAGGCCGCGGCCGGGGGGATCCACGCGGCGGCGGGCTCCTCCACCGGGGTGCCCGAGAGCATCCGGGCGAGGTCGAAGGCGATCCGCTGGATCTCCCCGTCGGCGGCGATCGCGTAGGCGTTCTGGGCGACCACCACCGCACGGTCGCGTTCGGGCAGCAGCACCACGATCGCGGCGTACCCCGGGGTGGCCCCGCCGTGGAACACGACCGGCTCCCCGGTGCCCGACAGCTCGGTCTCCCGCCAGCTCAGCCCGTAGGTCTGCGCCGACCCGGGCACCGGGACGACGCCCTCGCGCATGCCCGCCAGGGTCTGCGCGTCCAGCAGCGGTGGGTCGGGGTCCAGCTGGAGGCGGGCGAACGCGGCCAGGTCGTCCAGGGTCCCGCCGAGGTAGCCGTAGGCGACGCCCTCGTCGTCCACCTTCCCGGCGTCGGCGCCCGCCACCGGCACGCCCCACAGGAAGCGGTGGCCGGGGGTGAGCCCGGCGGCCCGGGCCTCCTCCGCGTCGGTGAACGCGCCGTCCATCCCGGCGGGTTCCAGCACCGCCTCCCGCAGGTGGCCGTGCAGGTCCCCGGTGACCTCCTCGATCACGGCCCCGAGCAGCAGGTGGTTGGCGCTGGAGTAGGCGTGCGTCCCGGGCTCCGCGGCCGCGACCCCGGCCAGGTGCTCCACCCGCTCGTCGAGGCCCATCGCGTCCGGCCCGTAGTGGTCCGCCACCGCGAAGGCGGCGCGTTCGGGGATCCCGGAGGTGTGCGTCATCAGGTGGCGGACGGTGATGTCGCGCCCCTCGAAGGCGGGCAGGTGGTCGCCCACCGGCGCGTCGGGGTCCAGCCTCCCCTCCTCGGCCAGGACGAGGGCGGCGGTGGCCGTGACGGGCTTGGCGACCGACCCCCACAGGAAGGCGGTGCCGGCGTCCACCGGTTCCCCGGCGCCGTCGACGCCGGTGTGGAAGGCGTGCTCCACGCCCTCGGGTCCGACCACGGCGTAGGCCAGCCCGGGGACTCCGACCGCGGCGGCGTGCGCTTCGGCGCGGGCGTCCATGGCCCCGGTGTCCGCGGCCTCGGCGGGTGGGAGGGGGGTCAGTGCGAGCAGCAGGGCGAGGGGGAGGCGCATCGGCGTCCTTTCGATAACCGTATTGGCATATTGTTATAGCCGTATGCTGATACGGTCAACCCGTGCCACGAACCGCAGACCACGACCAGCGCCGTGCCCAGATCGCGGACGCCGTGACCGACCTCATCGCCTCCGGCGGCCTGGCGGCGGTCACCGTCGCCCGCACCGCCGACCGCGCGGGCATCTCCGTCGGCCTGGTCCAGCACTACTTCCCGGCCAAGGACGACATGCTCCTGCACGCCTTCGAGCGGGTGGGCGCCGCCGTCGCCGCCCGGGTCGCGGACGTGATCGCGGGGGGCGTCCGGCACGAGCGCTCCATCGCCGACGTCCTGGCCGCCGCCCTGGCCGAGTACCTGCCCCTGGACGGGCGCCGCCGGGCCGAGTTCCGCGTCACCCGCACCTTCGCGGGCCGCGCCCTGGAGAACCCCCGCCTGGCCGAGGTGGACGCCCGCACCGCCGCCACCATGCGTGCCGAGATCGCCCGCGCGGTCACCAACGGCTTCGAGTGCGGCGAGGTCGACCCCGCCGCCGACCCCGCCCTGGCCGCCGCCCGCCTGGCCGCCGCGACCGAGGGCCTGGCGACCGCCCTGTACCGCGACCCCGGCGAGCGGGACCGCGCCCTGGCCGTCCTGCGCGCCGAGATCGACGCGGTCTTCACCGGGGAGTGCCGCCAGTACACCGGCTGACCGCGCCCGGACCCCTCTCACCCGATTCCAACCCGGGCCCGCACCCGCCCTCCCACCTGGGCGGACGCCCCGGTTCCCAGCGAACTCCCAGGAAACTCCCGGGAAGGTCCCCGCCCCGTCGTGTTCCGTTCCTCGAGTCGTCACCGAACGAACCGAGAGGGGACACCGACCGTGCCGACGGACACGACCTCGGCGGGCGACCGCCTCCGTGCGCCGAGCAGGCTGCACGCCTTCAACCGCTACGAGCTCAAGTACCTGGTGCCGCGCTCCCGGCTGGCCGACGTGCGCGCCGAGCTGGGCGCCCGTATGCGGCGCGACCCGTACGCCGGGGACGACGGCTACGCGGTCTGGAGCCTGTACTACGACACCGACCGCCTGCGCTTCTACTGGGAGAAGATCGAGGGGCTGCGCTTCCGCCGCAAGCTCCGCATCCGCCGCTACGGCGAACTCGGGGACGCCCCCGAGGACACCCCGGTGTCGGTCGAGATCAAGCAGCGCGTCAACCGGGTCACCCAGAAGCGCCGGGTCATCCTGCCCTACCACCTGGCCCGCGGCCTGTGCGACCGGCGGATCCGCGTCGCCCACCCCGACGCCGACCCGGCGTTCGTGGACGAGGTCCTGGACCTGGTCCACCGGCTGGACCTGCGTCCCGTCGCCATGACCGGCTACCGCCGCGAACCCTACGTCGGCGTCGACGCCGACCTGGGGCTGCGCGTCACCCTCGACCACCGGGTGCGCGGCCGCGACCGCGACTTCGACCTGCGGGCCCCGGCCGAGAACCGGTACATCATCCGCCCCGACCTGGCGGTGCTGGAGGTCAAGGTCAACGAGCGCGTCCCCTCCTGGGTGACCGACCTGGCCGCCCGCATGGACCTGCAGGTCCAGCGCATCTCCAAGTATTGCCAGAGCGTCGAGGCCTGCGGCCGCGCCCCGCGCTCCGTGTTCCACCTGCCCGACGGCGACGCCGCCGAGGCCCGACCGCTGACCGCCGACCACCGCACCGCTCCGGAGCCCGCCCGATGAACCTCGACTTCTCCCTCACCGACCTGTCCGGAACGTTCAGCGTCATGGACGTGGCCCTCGCCATGGGCCTGGCCTTCGCGATGAGCCTGGTGGTGGCCTGGACCTACCGGGCCACCCACCGCAACATCTCCTACAGCCAGAGCTACGTCCACACCCTGATCGTCCTGGGCATGCTCATCGCGCTCATCATGCTGGTGGTGGGCTCCAACATCGCCCGGGCCTTCGCGCTGGTGGGCGCCCTGTCCGTGGTGCGCTTCCGCAACGCGATCAAGGAGACCCGCGACGTCGGGTTCATCTTCCTGGTCATGGGCATCGGCATGGCCTGTGGCACCCGGTTCTACCTGCTGGCCGTGCTGGCGACCGTGCTCATCTGCGCCGTCGTGCTGCTGATGCACCGGTTCGACTGGTTCTCGCTGAACGTCCAGCGCCAGGTCGTCAAGGTGCAGGTGCCCGCGGACGGCGACGACCACGCCCCGTTCGTGGAGGACGTCCTCATCCGCTTCACCGACGAGTACGAGCTGATCGGCACCGAGAGCGTGCGCGGCGGCTCCCTGCTGGAGTTCGTCTACACCGCCCGCCTCAAGAAGGGCGCCGAGCCCCGCGAGCTGGTCGCGGCCCTGCGCTCGGTCGCCTCCGGGCAGAAGGCCACCGTCCTGACCGGCTACGACCAGACGGACCTGTGACCCCCATGGAAGCGGAGGACACCGCCGCGGAGGGCGCCGCACCCCGGCCCCGGCTCCGCCACCGCATCCCCGCGCGGCTGCGCCACCACGGGTGGAGGGCCGCCGTCCTCGCGGCCGGGCTGGTCGCGGTGCTGCTGCTCCTGGCACCGACCCGGATCACGCCCTACGTGACCTCGGCCCCGGTCCCCGACGACGGGATCACCGAGGACATCGAGGGCACCGCCGACCTGTTCGCCGACGGATCGCACACCATCGAGGTGACCTTCGACGAGCAGGAGTACGCCGAGATGATGGACGCCTTCCAGGAGGAGGGGGAGAAGGAGTACATCCGGGCGGACATCGTCATCGACGGCACCGGGATCGAGGACGTGGGCCTGCGGCTCAAGGGCAACTCCACCCTCATGGGCCTGCGCGGCGGCGGCCGCGAGGAGGAGGAAGGCGCGGGCGGCGGTCCCGGCGGGGTCGCCCTGTCGGAGGACGCTCCCGAGGACCTGCCCTGGCTGATCTCCTTCGACGAGTACGCCGAGGGGCGCGCCTACCAGGGCCACACCGAGCTCGCCCTGCGCCCCGCCGCCTCCGGCTCCGACACCGCGCTCAACGAGGCCCTGGCCCTGGAGCTGACCGAAGCGGCCGGGCAGACCACCCAGGACCACACGGTCACCTCGTTCACGGTCAACGGGGAGGGCACGGCCGTGCGCCTGCTGCTGGACCACCCCGACGCCGCCTGGGCGGCCGGGCTCGGTGACGGGGTGCTCTACAAGGGCCGCGCCGGCGGGTCCTTCGACTACCTCGGTGAGGACCCCACCGAGTACGAGGACGCGTTCAAGCAGGTCAACGCCGAGGGCGCCTACGACCTGACGCCGGTCATGGAACTGCTGCGGTTCGTGGACGAGGCCGACGACGCCGAGTTCGCCGAGGAGCTGGACGGGCACCTGGACGTGGAGTCCTTCGCCCGCCACCTGGCGCTCCAGGACCTGGTGTCCAACACCGACGGCATGGACGGCCCCGGCAACAACTACTACCTCTGGTACGACCTCTCCGAGGAGCGGTTCACCGTCCTGTCCTGGGACCTCAACCTGGCCTTCGGCGGCATGGGCGGGGGCGGTCCGACGGGCGGCGGGGGCGGTGGGACCCCCGAAGGCACGGAGGCGCCCCAGGGGACGCAGCCGCCGGCGGGCATGGAGTTCCCGGAGGGCATGGAGCCTCCGGAGGGCATGGGGCTTCCCGAGGGCGCGGAGCCTCCGGAGGGCGTGGAACCGCCCCAGGGGGGCTTCCCCGGCGGTGAGCGCGGGGAAGGGGGCGGCATGTCGATGGGCGGCAGCGGGGCGCTCAAGGAACGCTTCCTCGCGGACGCCGGCTTCGAAGCGCTCTACGAGTCCGCCTACGCCGACCTCTACGCCGAACTGGTCGGGAGCGGTACCGCAGCGGACCTGCTCGCCGAGGTCACCGCGCGGGCCGAGGAGGCCGGGGACACCACCGCCGCCGAGGTCTCCGCGGGCCTGGCCGAGCGGCTGGAGGCGATCACCGCCGAGCTGTCCGCCGACACCGGCCTCCCGGGCACCGTCCCGGGCGGCTCCGCCCCCGCGGCCCCCGACACAGGGGGATGACGGCCGGCCCCCGGTGCCGGCGGCCGCCGTCGGCACCGGGGGCCGGGGCCTCATCCCAGCGGCAGCAGCACCGTGAACACCGTTCCGCCCTCCGGGCCGGAGTCCGCCGTCACCACCCCCTGGTGCGCCCCCACCAGGGCCGCCACGATCGCCAGCCCCAGCCCGGCGCCCGGCCCGCGCGGCCCCGGCGCCCGGTAGAACCGGTCGAACACGAACGGCAGGTCCGCCGCGGCGATCCCCGGCCCCTCGTCGGCGACGGTCACGACCGCCACCTCGGCCACCTCCGGCGGCAGCTCCCCGGCCCGCGCCGGGGCGCCGCCCTCCGGCACCGGGCCCCGGTCCACCCGCACCAGCACCGGCGTCCCCTCCGGGGTGTGGGCGACCGCGTTGCCCACCAGGTTCTCCAGGACCTGGCGCAGCCTGCCCGGATCGCCCACGGCCCGCACCGGCACGGCCGCCTCGACCCGCACCGGCGCCCGGGGCGCCCGGGCCGACACGGCCGCGGCGACCTCCCGGGCGATCGCCCCCAGCTCCACGTCGGCCCGTTCCAGAGCGGGCTCCTCGTCGAACCGGGACAGCACCAGGAGGTCGTCCACCAGCGCGCCCATCCGCTCGGCCTCGCCCTCGATCCGCGCCACCCAGCCGTCGCCGCGTTCGTCCCCGGCCACCACGCCCCGGTCGCGCCCCTGGCGGTACAGCTCGGCGAACCCCCGGATCGACGACAGCGGTGTGCGCAGCTCGTGGGAGGCGTCCGCGACGAACCGCCGGGTGGTGGCCGCCGACCGGTCGCGCTCGGCCAGCGCCCGGGACAGCTCGCCCAGCATCGTGTTCAGCGCCTCGCCCACCCGGTCCACCTCCGCGGCCGCGCCGTCGCGGGGCACCCGCCGGTCCAGGTCGCCCCCGGCGATCGCCCGGGCGGTCTCCTCCATCTCCCGCAGCGGCCGCAGCCTGCGGTGCACCACCGCGGTCGCGCCGACCCCCAGCGCGGTCAGGATGACCGCGCCGACCGACACCTCGATGAGCACCAGGGTGCGCACGGTGGTGCCGACGCCGCCGAGCGACTGCGCCACCACCGCCGCGCCGCCGTCCTCCCGCGCGGTGGCCAGCACCCGCCAGTCGTCCCCGCCACCGGTGTCCGGCAGCGTGAAGGGGACGCCCGCGCGCTCGCGCAGCCCCTCGGCGCCCACCCCGGACACGTCGGGCAGCCCCTCGTCCCCGGAGCTCTGCCCGCTGCTCCGTGTCACCTCGCCGTCGGCGGACACCGACAGCGACCGCAGGTCGGTGGGCAGCGGCGGCGGCCGGTGCCCGGCCTCCTCCGGTGGGAACCCATCGGAGCGCGGGGGCGCCTCGGCGGCGGCCAGCCCGCGCAGGCGGTGGTCCACCTCCTGGACGAGCGCCCGGTGCAGCAGCAGCACCCCGGCGGCCCCCGACACCACCAGCCCCAGGGCGACCAGGGCCAGCACCGCCAGCGTGATCCCGCCGCGCAGCGACCGCGGCCGCCTCACCGTTCGGCCCGGGGCGGGCGGAGCCCGTAGCCGACCCCGCGCACCGTCCGGATCAGCGGCGGCCGGTCCCGGTCGATCTTGCGCCTCAGGTAGCTGATGTAGGTCTCCACCACCCGCACGTCGTCGCTCTGGCCGCCCCACACCCGGTCCAGGATCTGCGTCTTGGTCAGCACCCGGCCCGCGTTGGCCAGCAGGTAGCGCAGCAGCGCGAACTCGGTGGGGGACAGGTCGATCGGCACCCCGCCGCGCCGCACCTCGTGGGCGTCCTCGTCCAGCTCCAGGTCGCCGTAGCGCAGCGGCTCCCCGGCCGCCTCGGCGCCGGACCGGCGCAGCACCGCCCGCAGCCGCAGGACGACCTCCTCCAGGCTGAACGGCTTGGTGATGTAGTCGTCGGCCCCCGCCCGCAGACCCGAGATCCGGTCCCCGACCGTGTCCCGCGCGGTCAGGAACAGCAGCGGCAGCCCGGGGACCCGGGCCCGCAGGTCCCCGACCAGGTCCAGGCCGCTGCGCCCGGGCAGGGTCACGTCCACCAGCGCGATGTCGGGCGCGAACCCGGACAGGGCCGCCAGCGCGCCCTCGGCGTGGGGCGCGCCCCGCGTGGTGAAGCCGCTCAGCTCCAGGGACGCCGTGAGCAGCTCCAGGATGTTGGGTTCGTCCTCCACGATGAGGACCCGGGGCCCCTCGGCCCCGGCAGGGGAATGCTCCATCGACTGCTCCCGTCTTCGCCCGCCGCCGTGCGGCAGGTTACGCCGTCCGGGTGAGAGACCGGTGAGAGCGCGCCGCGCGGCTCTGGCACTCTGGAGTCCGGCGCGCAGGCACGGTGACGAGGGGTGTGGACCATGGCGGAGTTGAACGAGATCCCGGTGACGCTGATCGACGGGCGCGAGACGACCTTCGGGGAGTGGGCGGACAAGGTCCGCCTGGTGGTGAACGTGGCCTCCCGCTGCGGGCTCACCCCGCAGTACGGTGCGCTGGAGGAGCTGCAGAAGACCTACGGCGACCGTGGGTTCACGGTGCTGGGCTTCCCCAGCAACCAGTTCCTCCAGGAGTTCGGCGGCGAGGACAGGATCGCCGAGTACTGCTCCATGACCTGGGGCGTGACCTTCCCGATGATGAGCAAGGTCAAGGTGAACGGCAGGGGGAGGCATCCCCTGTACGCCGAGCTCACCCGGACCCCGGACGCCGGGGGCGACGCGGGGCGGGTCAAGTGGAACTTCGAGAAGTTCCTGGTCCTGCCCGACGGCGCGGTCCACCGCTTCCGGCCCTCGACCGTGCCCGACGACCCGGCGATCGTCGCGCTCATCGAGGAGAACCTCCCCCGGGGCTGACCCCGGCGCCCGCCCGGGCCGTTCCGGCGGGGTCGACACGGACCCGGGCGGCGGATCGTCGCGGCGCCGGCCGCCATGACGTCTTCGCGGCTGCGCGGGTTCGGCGAACCCGCGGCCGTACCATCGACCGGACGAGAGGACACCCTTCGATGATCACCCCGATCGACCCCGCCGACGAGTCCGCCCTGCGGGCCTGGCACACCGCCCTGGTGGAGGCGGCGACGCACGGGCGGCCGGAGGCCGCCGTCATGGGCTATGCGGACCTCAGGGGGATGCTCGCCCCCCGGGACGACCGGCACCACCGGCTGTACGCGGCGGTGGAGGACGGCCGCACCGTCGGAACGCTCATGGTGGACCTGCCCGACCGGGAGAACCGGCACCTGGCCGAGGTGGACGTGTCGGTGGTCCCCGACCGCCGGGGCCGGGGCCTGGGGGCGCGCCTGGCGGGCCTGGCCCTGGAGGCCATGGCCGAGGAGGGTCGCACCACCGCCACCGGGGAGGTCTACGTGCCCGGCGGGCACACCCCCGACGACTGGCCCGGTGCCCGGTTCGCCCGCGCCCACGGGTTCGCCACGGTGCACGAGGAGGACTACCTGGTCCTCGACCTCCCGGTGCCGCCGGAGAGGACGGCCGCGCCGCCCGGGGCCTCCGCCGACCACTGGCTGCACACCTGGACCGGCCCCTGCCCGGAGGAGCACCTGGAGGCCTACGCGCGGATGCGCACGGCGATGGAGCGCGACGTGCCCACGGGCGACCTGGACACCGAGCCGGAGGTATGGGACCCCGAGCGCCTCCGGGCGGAGGACGCGCGCCGGGCCGCCCAGGGGTACACCGCCGTCGTGTCCGTCGCCCGCACGGCGGCGGGAGAGTGGGCCGGGTACAGCCTCCTGCTCGTCCCCGCCGAGGGCGGGGGCGAGGTCTACCAGGACGACACCCTGGTCATGCGCGCCCACCGCGGCCACGGTCTGGGCATCGCGCTCAAGCGCCGCAACCTGGAGGTGCTGGCCCGGGAGTTCCCCGACGCGAAGGTGGTCCGCACCTGGGTCGACCCCGACAACGCCCCGATGCGGGCGGTCAACGACCGCCTCGGGTTCCGCGTGGTGGAGCGCATGCTGGAGGTCCAGCGCGTCCTGGGCTGACCCCGCCCGGGTCAGCCCTCGCGCAGGATCTGGACCAGCCGGGTGACGCGGTCGGGGGCCAGGGTCTCGCGCACCCCGGTCTCCAGCCCGCCGCCGGTGGCGTCCACCAGGGACACGTGGCGCAGGGCGCGGGTCAGCACGGTGTACACCCGGGGCCGCGACACGGGCACGTCGGGCGGGAACACGCCCACCACGGCGGGCCAGCGGCCGCCGTGGGCGGCGCCCACGGTGAGCGCCCACCCCGGGCGCAGCGCCGCCGGGTCGCCGACGGTGACCTTCGCGCCGTCGGCCAGCTCCACCTCCACGCCGCCCTCGACGGGGCCGCGCAGGACACCGGTGTCGCCCGGGCCGTACCCGGGGCCCTCGGCCACCAGCAGCACCGCGTCGCCGGGGTCGAACCCGCCCAGGGCGCCGGGGCCCGGGTTCAGCCGCTCCTTGCAGGCGGCGTTGAGCGCGCGGGCCCCGGCGGGGCCGTCCTCGCGGGCGGTGACCACCCGCACCTCCCCGGCGGGGATTCCCAGC
Source organism: Nocardiopsis sp. MT53 (assembly GCF_019598965.1). Taxonomy (NCBI): domain Bacteria; kingdom Bacillati; phylum Actinomycetota; class Actinomycetes; order Streptosporangiales; family Nocardiopsidaceae; genus Nocardiopsis; species Nocardiopsis sp. MT53. The sequence goes on from NZ_CP080599.1 coordinate 4,778,839, forward strand.
GCGCGCGGGATGGAGTCGGTGACCAGCTGCACGACCCGGTGGGCGGCCTCCTCCGCGGTGGCGGCGGGGACCCGCACCACCTCGCGGCCGGGGGCGTCCACCTCGGGGACCTCGCCCTCGGAGACGGCCAGCGCCAGGGCGGCGATGGGTCCCGGGGCCCCGTCGTCCCCGGGGCCGGCGATCTCGGCGGTGTGGGCGGTGCGCGAGCGCACGATGTCCTCGGCGACCCGGCCCGGCGTGGCCGACGGGGCCTGCCTCGGGTCGGCGAGCAGCACCAGGTGCGCGCCGTCGGCGCAGGCGGCGGCCAGGTCGGCGGCGCGGGCGGTGCCCACCGCCATCGACTCGCACAGCACCACCAGGCCCGACGGGATGGGGCCCTGCCGCAGCGCGGCGGCCAGGGAGAGCACGCGCACCCCCGGATCGCCCTGGGCCACCGCGGCCAGGTCGGCGGCCACGGCGGCGGCCGTCTGCGCGGTGGGCGCCACCACGGTGATCCCCACCCGGCTGTCCTCGCCGATCGCGGCCAGGCACAGCAGGGCGCGCGCGGTCTCGGCGGCGTCCCCCGGGCCGTGCCAGAGCACCGTCACCGGCCGCAGGGCGACCGTGACCAGCGCGGCGCGGGTGTGCTCGGTGACGGTGAACCCGCCCTTGGCGCAGGCGGCGTCGACGGTCTCGGCGGCGGTGGCCGAGTCCATGACGGGGTCGTTGGCGGAGATGAGCCGCACCAGGTGCCCGCCCAGCCGCTGCTCGGCCTCGCCCAGGTCGGGCAGGGCGTGGAACCGCTCGGGCTCGGGCAGGTCCGGGACCCCGCCCTCCTCGAAGTCGAAGTCGTCGTCGGAGTCGTCGGTGCTCTCGAACACCGCCGAGGCGCCCGCCTCCACGGCGGCCTCCAGGGCGCGGGCCGGGGCCGGGACGCCCAGGCGGCCCACCAGCGAGGCCAGCCGCTTCTCCTCCACCGCGGTGTGCCCGCGGGCGGCGGCGGTGCGCAGCGTGTGCGCGGTCAGGGCGGCCAGGCGGCGCGGGTCGTCGGGGCGGGCGGCCTCGCCCAGGGCGCGGCGGGCGCAGTAGTCGGCCTGCTCCGCGGTCACCTGCGGCAGCCGCAGCAGCAGCCACGGGTCGGCGGCCAGCTCCGACGCGGCCGCCGGGCCCAGCGCGGCCACCAGCCGCGGCGCCAGGGAGGGCGGGGCCTGCATGCCCTGTAGGACGGCGCTGACCTGTTCGACTGCCTCGGACACCTGGGCCGGTCCCCCTCGATCTCGTGCTCCTGCTCTCGCGACGAGCCTACCGAGAGGTGACGACGTCCGGGTCGGCCCCGTGCGGACCCGGGGCGCGCGGGGCGTTCAGGAGCGGGCGCGGGGGCGGCGGCGCGGGTTCCGGCGCGCGGCCGACGGGTCGCCGACCACCGTGCGCACCGCGGCGCAGGGGTCCAGGTCGGGCGAGGACTCCTGGATGGCGACGGCCGCGGTGCGGGCGGCGGCGCAGAACAGGGCGCGGGTGCCCTCGTCCAGTCCGGCCAGGACGCGCTCCTCCACGTGGGCCACCCGCGCGGCCAGGTCGGCCAGCACCTCGCGGCCGTGCGCGGTGACGCACACCCGCCGCACCCGGCGGTCGTCGTCGTCCACCCGGCGGCGCACCAGGTCGGCGGCCTCCAGGTCGTCGAGCAGGTAGGTCATCACGCTGCGGTCGATGAGCAGGCGCTCGGCGAGCGCGGCCTGGGTGGGGACCTCGGCGGCGGCGCAGGCGACCAGCACGTGGTAGCCGCGGCTGCCGTGCGGGACGTCGGAGAGCGACTCCTCCACCCGCTCGTGCCAGCGCTGCAGCACCACCGCCAGCGACCAGCCGAGGTCGGGCGCCGGGCCGTCGGTGCGCTCCCGCGGCTCCCGCGCGCTCTCGGGGCTCGGTGTCGTCATGCCCCGAGACTACCAGGAATAGGTTTTCTGTACGATGAGTTGCACAGAACATCATTGATCTCACAAACTACTTTGCGGGCGTCCGGGACACGGACCTCCGACCGTCCCTCCGAGGAGACACAGCACCATGCCCGACTACGGACACCCGTTGCGGTTCGGCACCTTCATCACGCCCTCGGCCGGCGACCCCGAGCGCGCCGTCGCCCTGGGCGAGCTCACCGAGGCCGCCGGGCTCGACCTGGCCACCTTCCAGGACCACCCCTACAACCCGGGCTTCCTGGACACCTGGACCCTGATGACCTGGGTCGCCGCCAGGACCGGCCGCATCTCGGTCTCCGGCAACGTCCTCAACCTCCCGCTGCGCGGACCGGCCATGCTCGCCCGCCAGGCGGCCTCCCTCGACCTGCTCTCCGGCGGCCGCTTCGAGCTCGGCCTGGGCGCCGGCGCCTTCTGGGACGGCATCGCCGCCATGGGCGGGCCCCGGCTCACCCCCGGCCAGAGCGTGGCCGCCCTCTCCGAGGGCATCGACATCATCCGCCAGGCCTGGGACACCGACGCCCGCGGCGGCGTCCGCGTGGACGGCGAGCACCACCGCGTCTCGGGCATGAAACGCGGCCCCGCGCCCGCCCACGACATCGGCATCCACCTGGGCGCCTACAAACCCCGTATGCTCCGCCTCACCGGCGCCAAGGCCGACGGCTGGCTGCCCAGCCTGGGTTACCTGGAGATCGCCGACGCGCCCGGCGCCAACCGGATCATCGACGAGGCCGCGCAGGAGGCCGGGCGCGACCCGCGCATGGTCCGGCGCATGCTCAACCTCTCGGGGGGCGCCCTGCTGCCCACCGGCCGCGGCTTCCTCCAGGGCCCCGCCGACCAGTGGGTCGACGACCTGCTGCCGCTGGTCCTGGAACACGGGTTCAGCACGTTCATCCTCGGTAGCGACGACCCGCGCACCATCCAGGAGTTCGGCGCCGAGGTCGCGCCCGCCCTGCGCGAGGCCGTCGAGAAGGAACGCGCCTCCGCCGGCACCGCCACCGGCCCGGCCCGCGCCGCCGCGGCCCTGGCCGCACGCTGCCCCGGCATCGACTACGACGCCGTCCCCGAGGACCTGCGCGGCCACGCCGTCGAACCCGGCGACCGCGCCTACACCCGGCTCCGCCACGGCTACATGCAGAGCGGCAGGCCGGGCCTGGTGCTGCGGCCGGAGAGCGCCGACCAGGTCGCCGAGGCCCTGGGCTACGCCCTGGACCAGGACGTCCCGCTCAACGTGCGCAGCGGCGGCCACGGCATCAGCGGCCGCTCCACCAACGACGGCGGCGTCGTCGTCGACCTGTCCCGGATGAACCGCGTCGAGGTCCTCGACCCCGACACCCGCCGGGTGCGCCTGGGCGCCGGGGCCCGCTGGAGCGAGGTCGCCGCCGCCCTGCACCCGCACGGGCTGGCCGTCAGCTCGGGCGACCACGGCGGCGTCGGCGTCGGCGGCATCGCCACCACCGGGGGCATCGGCTACCTGGGCCGCGCCCACGGCCTGACGATCGACCACATCACCGCGATGGAGGTCGTCACCGCCGACGGCCGGGTCCTGCGCGCCGCCGCGGACGAGAACCCCGACCTGTTCTGGGCCATGCGCGGAGCCGGGGCCAACTTCGGCGTGCTCACCTCCGTGGAGGCCGTCGCCGCGCCGGTCGGCGACGTCGTCCTCGCCCAGTTCGCCTACGACGCCTCCCGCACCGCCGGGTTCCTGCGCGCCTGGGGGGAGATCACCGCCGCCGCGCCCCGCGAGGTCACGGCCTTCCTCATCGCCGCCCCGGGCCGGGGCGGATCGGGGCCGGTCGCCCGGGCGATGGTCGTCCACGCCGGGGACGACACCGACGCCGCCGTGGCGGCGCTGGAGCCCTTCCTCAAGGCGGGGCCGGTCCTGGACCAGAGCGCGCAGCTCGCGCCCTACCCGGCGATCCTGCCCCGGGGCGAGGGGCCCCACACGGGGGCCGGCGTCCCCGCGAGCCGCTCCGGACTGCTCTCCGAGGTCTCCGAGGACACCGCGCGGACCCTGGCGGGCATGCTCGCCTCCGGCGCCACCTACTTCATGCAGCTGCGCCAGGTCGGCGGGGCGGTCAACGACGTCCCCGCCGACGCGACCGCCTACGCCCACCGCCACCAGGCCCAGTCCCTGGCGGCGCTGGCCTCGCCGCGCACCGCGGCCCGCCTCGACGAGCGGTGGGCGGAGCTGGACGGCGCGATCGACGGGATGTACCTGAGCTTCGACACCCGCACCGGGCCCGGGGTGCTCTCCCTGGCCTTCCCCGGGCCCGCCCTCTCCCGGCTGCGCGGGATCAAGGCCCAGTACGACCCGCACAACGTGTTCGACCAGAACTTCCCGATCGAACCGGCCGGGGACTGACCGCCGCGGCGGCCGGGCGCCTCAGCGGCGCCCCGCCGCCGTCGCGTCGTCCAGCGCGTCGCGGATCTCCGGCGGCAGCTCCACGCCCTCCACGCCCAGGACCTGCTCCAGCTGTGCCAGGGTGCGCGGCCCCACCACGGCGGCCGCCACCCCCTGCTGGTCGCGCGCCCAGCTCAGCGCCACCGCCAGCGGCGGCACCCCCAGCCCCTCCGCCGCGGTGCACACCGACTCCACCACCCGGCGGCTGCGCTCGTCCAGGTACGGCTCCACGTACGACGCCATGTGCGGGAGCGCCGCCCGCGAGCTCGCCGGGGTGCCGGTCCGGTACTTGGCGCTGAGCACCCCCCGGCCCAGCGGCGCCCACGCCAGCAGGTGCGCCCCGGCGGACGCCGCGGCGGGCCGCAGGTCGTCGTCCGCGCGCCGGTTGAGCAGCGAGTACTCGGCGCCGACGCTCACCAGCGGCACCCGGCCCGGCCGCGCCCGCTGCCAGGTCGCCAGCGTGGCGAACTGCCAGGCGTCCAGGTCGCCGGCCCCCACGTAGCGGGCCTTGCCCGCGGCGACCGCCGCCTCCATCGCCGCCAGCGTCTCCTCCGGCGGCGTCGCCGGGTCGAACACGTGCAGCTGCCACAGGTCCACGTACTCGGTCTGCAGCCGCCGCAGCGAGGCGTCCAGGGACGCCAGCAGGTGGCGGCGCGAGGCGTCCACCGGCCGGTACCCCTCCGGGGTGTGGCCGCTCTTGGTGGCCACCACCACGTCCTCGCGGCGCACCGCGGTGCGCAGCAGCCGGCCCAGGATCCGCTCGCTCTGCCCGCCCGTGTAGATGTCCGCGGTGTCCACGAGCGTGCCGCCCGCGTCGACGAACGCGGCGAGCTGCTGCCCGGCCTCCTCTTCGGAGGTGTCCTGGCCCCAGGTCATCGTGCCGAGGGCGGTGCGGGACACCCAGAGTCCCGATCGGCCCACCTGTCGCTGTTCCATGCGGCGGAGGGTACCGTGTTCATCCGAAGTCGGCCCGCCGTCCACCCCCACGGCGTACCCTCGTCAGGCCCCGGCCGGAGACGTCCACCGCGCCGTCCGCGCGGGCCGGAGCGGTCCCCCGCCCCCCGGACCCCCTCCGGTCCGGCCCCCGGTTCCCAGGGGAAAGCCCGCAGCCGCCCTCCGGTGCCCCCCATGCCGGACCGTCAAGGAAAGCCGAAACCGAGTGTCCATCTTCGAGGCGGTCGTCCTCGGCCTCATCCAGGGGCTCACCGAGTTCCTGCCCGTGTCCTCCAGCGCCCACCTGCGCGTGTTCGCGGCCTTCTTCCAGTGGCCCGACCCCGGTGCGGCCTTCACCGCCGTCACCCAGATCGGCACCGAGCTGGCGGTGGTGGTCTACTTCCGCAAGCGGATCTGGGCGGTCATCTCCACCTGGCTGCGCTCCCTGTTCGACCGCGACCTGCGCGGCGACGTCAACGCCCGCATCGGCTGGTACGTCATCCTGGCCACCATCCCCATCGGCGTGCTGGGCCTGCTCCTGGAAGACCAGATCGACAGCGTCTTCCGCGACCTGCGCCTGATCGCGCTCACCCTCATCGTCTTCGGCGTCATCCTGGGCGCCGTGGACCACTTCGCCCGCCGCGAGCGGCAGCTGGAGGACCTCACCCTGGGCCGGGGCATCACGTTCGGCCTGTTCCAGACCCTGGCGCTGATCCCGGGCGTCTCCCGCTCGGGCGCCACCATCACCGGCGGCCGCCTGCTGGGCTTCGACCGCCCGGCCGCCGCCGAGTTCGCGTTCCTCATCGCGCTGCCCGCGGTGTTCGCCTCCGGCCTGTACAAGATGCTGGACATCGGCGGCGGCGAGTACGCGGGCTGGGGCGCGACCATCGTCGGCACCATCGTGGCGTTCGTCATCGGCTACATCGTCATCGCCTGGCTGATGAGGTTCATCTCCACCCACAGCTTCATGCCGTTCGTGTACTACCGCATCGCGCTCGGCGTCCTCATCCTCGTGCTCGTCTTCTCCGGCGTGCTCGACCCGGAGGGCGGAGCCGGGGTCGGCTGACCAGCCCCGCCGCGGGCCCGGCCCCCGCGGGGCCGGGCCCGCCCGTGTCCCCGGTCCCCTCCCGGCGCACACCGCCCTAGGGTGGTGGCCATGGCGACACCACCATCCCAGGACACCCTCCCGCAGGCGGTCACGCTCATCCTCGTCCGGCACGGGATGACCGACGCCACCGGGCCCCGGCTGGCCGGCCGCGCCCCCGGGATCCACCTCAACGACACCGGGCGCGGCCAGGCGGCCGACCTGGCCCGCCGGCTGACCGGGCTGCGCCCCGCGGTGCTGCTCTCCAGCCCCCTGGAACGCTGCCAGGAGACCGCGGAGGCCGTCTCCGGGGCGCTGGGCGTCCCCGTCACCACCGACGACCGCCTCATCGAGTGCGACTACGGGTCCTGGACCGGGCGCGCCCTGAAGGACCTGGCCGAGGAGCCCCTGTGGCGGGTCGTGCAGGACCACCCCTCCGCCGTCCGCTTCCCCGGCGGCGAGGCCCTGGCCGCGGCCTCCGCCCGCGCCGTCGAGGCCGTCCGCGACTGGAACGCCCGGCTGCTGCTCACCCCCGGGGAGACGCCCCCGGTGTACGTGGCGTGCAGCCACGGCGACATCATCAAGGCCGTCGTCGCCGACGCCCTGGGCCTGCACCTGGACCTCTTCCAGCGGCTGCGGGTGGACCCCTGCTCGGTCACCTCCATCACCTACACGCGCACCCGCCCCTTCCTCAACGTCCTCAACGACACCGGCCAGGGGGCCGGGCCCGTCCTGCCCACCCCGGCCGAGGCCTCGGGGGACGCCGCCGTGGGCGGCGGCGCCGGGGCCGAGCACACCGTCACCGAGATCCCTTAAGGTTCTAGGCATGCCCGTCTTTCAGTTCAATCCGCCGGAGCGCTTCGTCGCCGGGACCGTGGGCCAGCCGGGGGAGCGCACGTTCTTCCTCCAAGCGGTGGGGGAAGGCCGTATCACCAGCGTCGTCCTGGAGAAGGCGCAGGTCGAGGCGCTGGCCACCCGTATCGAGGAGCTGCTGGAAGAGGTGCACCGACGCTTCGGCGCGCCGCCGGACGACAGCGCCGTCCCCGAGGACGAGGGCCCCCTCGAACAGCCCATCGAGCAGGACTTCCGCGTCGGGACCCTGGCCCTGGCCTGGGACGCCGAGGCCTCCCGCGTCATCGTCGAGGCCCAGGAGATCGACGAGACCGCGGCCGAGGAGTTCACCGAGGACGAGGAGGAGTTGGAGGTCTTCACCGAGGAGGGCCCGGCCCACCGCGACGTCCTGCGCGTCTACCTCACCCCCGGGGCCGCCCGCGCCTTCGCCGGCCGCGCCCTGAAGGTGGTCGCCGCGGGCCGCCCGGACTGCCCGCTGTGCGGGCGTCCCCTGGACCCCGCCGGCCACATCTGCGTGCGCCAGAACGGCTACCGGCCCGACCGCCTGGTCTGATCCCGCCTTGACGCACGACGACACCGCGCTCGACGGCCCCTTCGACGGCCTCACCCCCGCAGCGGGCCTGGAACTGCTGCGGACCGGCGAGATCACCGTCGAGGGGCGCCTCACCGCCGCCTCCAACACCACCCTGTACTGCACCGTCTCCGACGGCACCCTCTCGGCGAACTGCGTGTACAAGCCGGTGGCGGGGGAGCGGCCGCTGTGGGACTTCCCCGACGGCACCCTGGCCGGGCGCGAGGTCGCCGCACACGCCGTCTCCGACGCCCTCGGCTGGGAGATCGTGCCGCCCACCGTCCACCGGGACGGGCCCTTCGGCGAGGGCATGGTCCAGCTGTGGGTGCACGGCGACACCACCGTGGACCTGATCGCCCTGTCCCGGGAGACCGACAACGCCGCCCTGCGCCGCATGGCCGTGTTCGACGCGGTCATCAACAACTCCGACCGCAAGATCGGCCACCTGCTGCCCACCCCGCAGGGGCATCTGTACGGCTGCGACCACGGGGTGACCTTCGCCGAGGACTACAAGCTCCGCACGGTGCTGTGGCAGTGGCAGGGGCTGGCGCTGCCCGAGGAGGCGCTGGCCGGGCTGGCGCGCCTGCGCGACCGGCTGGCCGACCCCCGGGACGCCCTGACCCGGGAGCTGGGGCTGCGCCTGACCGGCCCCGAGGTCTACGCGGTGCGGGCCCGCACCGACCTGCTCCTGGAGCACCGCATCCACCCCTACCCGGCGCCCGACTGGCCCGCGGTGCCCTGGCCGCCGGTCTGACCCGCGGCGCGTCCTGATCCGGCCACCCGGTTCCCACCGCCCCCGCCGTGGCCCATAATCGCCGGGGACCACCACAGAGGCGGAGAAACGTATGGCCACCGAGATCAAGGTCCGGGTCGACCCGGGCGGCCGGGCGCTGCTGGCGCTGGGCCGGTCCGGCTACCGGCTGCGGACCTTCGCGCGCCCGTCCCGCTGGGAGCGGGTGCCCGCCGTGCTCGGGACCGCGTCGCTGATCCTGTTCGGGGTGGGCTGGATCCCGCTGATCTGGCTCCAGGCCACCGGCGGCGAGCCCACCGGCCTCCACCTGGCACCCGTCGGGATCGGCCTGGCGGGGCTGCTGATCACGGGCCTGGCCTTCGCCTGGAGGGAGCTCGCCGGGGAGCTCCTGGGGTACCTGACGGTCTTCCTGCTCGTCACCCTGTTCCCGCTCTACTTCCCGCTGCTGCTCATCCCGGCGGTGCGCCGCCGGGTGGGCGCGGCCCTGCCCTCCGGCGACGGGGACGGCGAGAAGCCGCGGCGGCGGCGCACCGTGGAGGAGGGCGGCCGCTCGTACTCGTACGCGGGGCTGGCCGGGGCCCGGCTCTCCGACGAGGGGCACCGCGCCACCCTGGTGCTGGAGAACCGCGACGGGAGCACCCTGGAGTGCGGGGCCGCCGGGGCCGACGCGCACCTGCTGCGCACGGCCGCCCGCGAGCGCCTGGGCGCCCTGCTGGAGGAGGGGTCCGGGGACGCGCCCCGGGTGTGAGGAGTATCGACTACCGGGGAGTAGGAATGGCGTGCCGGGCGCGGCTACCGGCACAATGGGCCCGTGAGCAACGAATGGAACTACCTCTTCGACATGGACGGCGTGCTCGTCCGTGAGGAACACCTCGTCCCCGGCGCCGACGAAGTCATCGCCGAGCTGCGCGAGCACGGCACCCCGTTCATGGTGTTGACCAACAACTCCATCTACACCCCGCGCGACCTGCGGGCGCGGTTGCTCAACACGGGCCTGGACATCCCCGAGGAGTCCATCTGGACCTCGGCGCTGGCCACCGCCCAGTTCCTCCAGACCCAGCGCCCCAACGGGTCGGCGTACGTGGTCGGCGAGTCCGGCCTGACCACCGCCCTGCACAACGTGGGCTACGTCATGACCGAGCGCAACCCCGACTACGTGGTGCTGGGGGAGACCCGCACCTACAGCTTCGAGGCCATCACGCGGGCGATCCGCCTGGTCCGCGCCGGCGCCCGGTTCATCGCCACCAACCCGGACGAGACCGGCCCCAGCGCGGAGGGCCCGCTGCCCGCCACCGGCGCGGTCGCCGCGCTCATCGAGAAGGCCACCGGGCGCAGCCCGTACTTCGTGGGCAAGCCCAACCCGCTGATGATGCGCTCGGCCCTGCGCCGGATCGGCGCCCACTCCGAGAACACGCTGATGGTCGGCGACCGCATGGACACCGACGTGCTCAGCGGCCTGGAGGCGGGGCTGCAGACGATCCTGGTGCTGTCGGGCATCTCCGGCCGGGAGACCGCCGAGGAGTTCCCCTACCGCCCCACCCGCGTCATCGAGTCGGTGAAGGAGCTGGTCGGCTCCACCGGCGACCCGTTCGGCCGCGGCGCCGAGTAGGGCCCGGACACACGGACAGGGGCGGCGGACACTCCCGTGTCCGCCGCCCCTGCCGGATGCGGTGCGTCAGGCGCTCTGCCGCTGCTTGGCGATCTCCTCCACCTTCGCCGCCTCTTCGCGGCGGCGCGAGCGGAGCAGTTCCAGGCGCTCGGCGAGGACCTCTTCCAGGTCCTCCATGCTCCTGCGCTCCAGCAGCATGTCCCAGTGGGTGCGCGTCGGCTTGGCCGCCTTGGGCTCCTCCCCGGAGCCGTCGCGGCGCAGAGCGCGGTCGCCGCAGAAGCGGCACTCCCACTCGGCGGGGATCTCGGCCTCGGTCGCGAAGGTGACCGAGAAGCGGTGGCCCCGGCTGCAGTCGTAGGTGACCTCCTGCCGCGGAGCCAGGTCGGTGTTGCGGTCGTTCTCGTAGCTCGTCGCCCCGAGTCGGGTGCCGCGCAGTGCTCGCTCGGCCATCGTGTGGGTGCCTCCCAGGCGCTTGTGCGGTCTCGCGGGGTTGTAACACGCGGGTACACGTCAAGATTCCCCGCCGTCCCGTGGTCGAACCACGGGCCCCGGGCCCTGTGGAGCGGGCGGCCCGGAGCGGCAGGACGCCGTGCGTGTGACCTGTCGCACTCCTTCCCGCTCTTTTCCGGATGCACACCCCGACGCCGGTACGGACTGCGGAAAACCCGTCCGGTGACGTTCCGTGGCCGGACCGGGACGCGAGTGGCCATTGTTCTTCGAGAGGCTTTCCGCGTGTTTCGCTATTGATATCGAGGAACAAGAAGAAATTGCCTGTATATCCGATATAAGTTCTCCGTGGTTCTCCTGAAGCTCCTCGAGAAGAGCATTGACAAGATCACGGAACGCCAGGTCAGGAAGGCGGGCATCACCTTCGGCGACATCTGGCGCGACCCCGATCTCGCGGCGGCGCTGCCCGCCGTCCGCGCCGGCGACATCGCGACGGCCCGTGAGCTGCTGACCGTCGACGACCCCCAGCGGGCCGATCTGCGCCTGCACGTGCTCCCGGACGAGTGCACCCCGCACCTGTCCGTATTGGAGGAACGCTACGGCGACGACGATCCCCTCCTGCTCCTGCTCGGCGGGTCCACCCGCATGAAGGCGGCCTGGGAGATCCGCGGCGGGGGCTGGGCCGCCTCGGTGGGCATGGACCGGGCGCGCGCCTTCCTCGCGTTCCTGGAACCGGCGGCCGGTGCCCTGATGCGCGCCGCGGAACTCGCCCCCGAGGACCCCCGTCCCTGGAACAACCTCCAGTGGTACTGCCTGGGCATGGGCGTCCGCCGCGAGGACCTCGACCGGATCTGGCTGGAGCTGTGCGCCCGGGACTCCTGGCACCACCGCGGCCGCTACTCCCGGCTCCAGGTCCTGTGCCGCAAGTGGAGCGGCTCCCACGAGGAGATGTTCTCCTTCGCCCGGGAGACCGCCGCCCTGGCCGGGCCCGGCGACGCCTGCCTGGGGCTGCTGCCCGCCGCCCACAGGGAGCTCATCATGCTCACCATCCGGGACGAGGCCGAGATCGCCACCGTCGCCGACGCCAAGGAGTTCGTCGGGGGCTACCTCGCCGACCCGGGCGTCCACGGCGAGCTGGCCGGGGCCGCCGACCGGTGGCTGGCCGGGGACGTCTCCTTCGATCCCGAGCACGCGAACGTCGCCCACCTGTTCGGCGCCGCCCTGTACTACGGGGGAGACCTCGAACGCGCCGCCCGCGCCCTGGCCCACGCCGGGCGCGTGATCCCCCCGGGCTCCCTGTGGGCGCACGTGTCGGCCTCGCCCGCCTACGCCTTCCGCAGGGCCCTCGACAGGTGCGGCCTCACCGACCGCCCCGCGCCCTGACCCCCGCCCGGCGGCCCCGGCCGGCCTCCGCCGGCCGGGGCCGCCGGGGCCGCCGCCGGAACTCCGTTCCCGCAGTTCACCGCCCTTTCCCCGGGGGCGGCAATGGCCCCGTCCGGGCGGGGGAGAGGCCCGGTCGCGGACATGTCCTTTCGGTTGTTCACTGTGCGGCAATACCGTTTGTGTGAATCTGGTGATATGTTGACTCGCTGTGCGCTGAAAAGTGCGTGTTGTGGAAAAACATCCCCTTCTCGTATCCACTGCGCACCCCGATCCCACCCCCCGGTCCCCAGCCCGGCCGCAGCCGGTGCGACCAGGGGACATGCCGCCGCCGGACGTGAGCCATGACAACCACCACCCCCCGGGGCGCGGTCTCCCAGCCGCGCCCCGCCTTCCGCTGGGCGTACCTCCCGGCGGTGCCGCTGCTCCTGTGGGGCGGCGCGCTCCTGGCCTTCCCCGCCGCCCGCCAGCCCTGGCCGCTGGGCACCGCGATCACCGGCCTCGTCCTGCTCACGGTCCTGGCGCTGGTCGTGGAGCGGCGCGAGCGCACCGTGAGGGCCCTGCGCGCCGAACTCGACGAGCTGCGCACCAGCACCGAGCTCCTGGCCCGCGACCACCTGCCGCGCCTGGTCGAGCGGCTGCGCGAGGGCGACTCCGCGGAGACCGCCCTGCACCGCATCCCGCTGCCGCCCGACGCCGCCCGCGCGGCCGTCGTGCGCTTGATCGCCGCCGAGATCGCCGTCTCCGAGCGCCGCCGCTCCGCCGCCATGGCCGCCTGCGCCACCGCCGCCGGACGCATGCAGGCCCTCACCACCGCCATGCTCGCCGACCTGCGCCGCATGCAGGAGCGCTACGGGGACGGCGACACCGACTCCGGCATCCTCGGCGACCTCATGCACCTGGACCACAGCACCGCCCAGGCCGGCCGCATCGCCGACAGCATCGCCGTCCTCACCGGGGCCCGCTCCGGGCGCCGGTGGAGCCGCGCCATCGGGATCGAGAGCATCCTGCGCGGCGCCATGGCCCGCATCGGCGCCTACCGCCGGGTGCGCCTGCACAACGTCCCGCGCCAGGCCATCGCCGGGTTCGCCGCCGAGGGCGTCATCCACGCCGTGGCCGAGCTCCTCGACAACGCCGCCAAGTTCTCCCCGCCCACCTCCGAGGTCCACGTCCACGTGGAGGAGGTCCAGGCCGGCATCGCCGTCATGGTCGAGGACAGCGGCCTGGTCATGGGGGAGGAGGCGCTGCGCCGCGCCCGCGAGTCCGTCGCCGGCGACGCGGACATCACCACCATCTCCGGGAGCCGCCTGGGCCTGTCCGTCGTCGGCCGCATCGCCCGCCGCTACGACCTGACGGTGTCCTTCCGGTCCTCCTCCCGCGGCGGGACCGCCGTGGTCCTGCTGCTCCCGAACAAGCTCGTCAAGCCCCTGCCCGCGGCGCCCGCTCCCGCCGCGCGGCCGGAGCCGGCCGCCGTGGCCGCCTCCCCGGCGGCCGCCCCCGAGGCGGCCGCGCCCGCGTCGGCCCCGCCGCGGGACACCGCCGCCGAGACCGGAGGGCTGCCCCAGCGCCGCCGCGGCAAGACCCTCGCGGCCGTCCAGCAGCAGACCGCCGACTCCCGACCCGCAAAGGACGCCGGCCCGGCCACGTCGCCACGTGGCTTCGGGGCGTTCCGCGCGGCGGTGAGCGGCCAGGACCAGAACGGAACACCGAAGGACGCATGATGGACCTCGAACATTCGACCTGGCTCCTCGAAGGCCTCCTGGAGCGCACCCCCGGGGCCCGGCACGCCCTCGTGCTCTCCCGCGACGGCCTCAAGCTGTGCCACACCCCGGGCCTGGGCAAGGACAGCGCCGACCACCTCGCCGCGATCGCCGCCGGGGTGCAGAGCCTGGCCCACAGCGCCTCCGTCGAGTTCGGCGACGGCGCCGGAGGCGTCCGCCAGGCCATGGCCGAGTTCTACGGCGGCCTGCTCTTCATCGTCGAGGCCGGCGCCGGGGCCCACCTGGCGGTGATCACCTCGCCCGAGGCCGACCCGGGCCTGGTCGGCCACAACATGAACGAACTGGTCGAACAGCTGGGCGAGCACCTGTCCACGCCGCCCCGGGCCGCCACCGGAACCGCATGAGCCGCTCGCACCGCGACGAGAGCCCCGACCGCCTCTACGTCATCACCTCCGGACGCAGCGACGGGGCCGACGAAGCACTGGACGCGGTGACGCTCGTCGTCGCCGAGAGCGAGCCCACCCCCGACATGCAGTCCGAACACGCGGCCATCCTGCGGATGTGCCGCGGGCCCATGGCGGTGGTGGAGGTCTCCGCCCACCTGGGCCTGCCCCTGGCGGTCACCCGCATCCTGCTCACCGACCTTTTGGACGGCGGCCGGATCACCGCGCGCCACCCCCGGCCCGCCCCCTCTCCCGCCCACCCCCTCGCCTCCCCGGACGTGTTGGAGAAGGTCCTCGTTGCACTCCACAACCTCTGAAACCCCCACCGCCGACCCGCCCCGGTCCCTGCCCCCGACCGTGGACCAGGCCCTGAAGATCGCCGTCGTCGGCGGCTTCGGCGTCGGCAAGACCACCCTGGTGCGCTCGGTCAGCGAGATCCGCCCCCTCAACACCGAGGAGACGATGACCCGGGCGGGCACCGGCATCGACGACCTGAACGGCGTGGAGGACAAGCGCACCACCACCGTCGCCTTCGACTTCGGCCGCATCACCCTGGACGCCACCTCGGTCCTGTACCTGTTCGGGGCCCCCGGCCAGGAGCGCTTCTGGTTCCTGTGGGACCGCCTGTTCAGCGGCGCCCTGGGCGCGGTCGTCCTGGTCGACACCCGCCGCCTGGACGACTCCTTCTTCGCCATCGACCGGCTGGAGGCCCAGGGCACCCCGTTCGTCGTCGCCCACAACGACTTCGGCGAGGGCACCCACAGCCTGGAGGAGATCCGCGCCGCCCTGGACCTGGACCCGCAGGTGCCCCTGCTGCGCTGCGACGCCCGCGACCGCGGCTCGGCCAAGCACGTCCTCATCGCCCTGGTCGAGCACATCCGCACCCTCATCGCCCAGGCCCCCCGGTGAGCCCGGCCCGTCGCCCCCGGCCTGCGCGACCCCCCGTCCCGCCGGGTCCCTGACCCGGCCACCGGGCCGCTCCGGCCGGGGCGGCCCGCCCCATGCCGCCATCCACAACCGACACACGAGGTGCCCGGTGGACACGACGACCCCGGTCCGGCTCTACGACCCCGAATTCAACACCGACCCCCGCGGCTTCTACCGGAAGATGCGCGCCGAACACGGCCCCGTGGTGCCCGTCCTCATGGACGGCGACGTCCCGGCCTGGCTCGTCATCGGCTACCGCGAACTGCACGGGGTGCTCGGCGACTCCGACACCTTCGCCCGCCACCCCAGCCGCTGGAACGCCTGGGACCGGGTGCCCGAGAACTGGCCGCTGCTGCCGATGCTCGCCCCGCTGCCCAACGTGCTGTGCGCGGAGGGCGAGGAGCACCGGCGGCGCACCCGCGCCATCAACGACGCCATCAACGGCGCCGACCCGCACGAGCTGCGCATCCTCGTCTCGCGGATCGCCGACCGGCTGATCGACGCGTTCTGCGGCTCGGGCGGGGCCGACCTGCGCGCCGGCTACGCCGAACGCGTCCCCGCCCTGGTGCTGTGCCGCATGTACGGCCTGGACGACGCCACCGGCGACGCCATCACCTCCGACATGAACGTGCTGTTCAACGCCGGCCCCGACGCCATCGCCGCCCACCAGCGCATGGTCGGGGCCTTCGCGGAGCTGATCGCCTCCCGCCGGGCCGTGCCCGGCCCCGACATCGTGTCCCGGATGATCGCCCACGCCGCGGACTACACCGACGACGACCTCAACGCCGACCTGCTCGCGGTCCTGGCCGGCGGCCACCAGACCACCGGCGAGTGGATCGGCAACGCGCTGCGGCTGATGCTCACCGACGACCGGTTCGGGACCTCCCTCTTCGGCGCCCGCAGCAGCGCCCGCGAGGCCCTCGTCGAGGTGCTGTGGGAGGACTCGCCCTCCCAGATGAACGCCGGCCGGTTCGCCGCCCACGACGTCGAGCTGGGCGGCCGCATCATCCGCAAGGGCGACCTGCTGCTGCTCGGCTACGCCGCCGCCAACCAGGACCCCGCCCTGCGGACCGGCGCCGCCGGCCCCGGCCACGGGGCCAACCACGCCCACCTGTCGTTCTCCCACGGAGAGCACAGCTGCCCGCACGCCGCCCAGGGCCTCGCCGAGACGATGGCGGTCACCGCGATCGAGGTCCTCCTCGACCGGCTGCCCGACATCGAGCTCTCCGTCCCCGCAGACGAGGTCCGCTGGCGGCCGTCCCCCTGGATCCGGGGCGTCACCGCGCTCCCGGTCTCCTTCACTCCCGCAACCCCGCAAGGAGTCCATTGATGTCCTGCCCCTTCCACGCGGCCGACGGCGTCCCCCTCATCCACGCCGTCCCCGAGGACGTCCAGGCCGACCGCGAGCGCCTGTACCAGGAGGGCCCGCTGACCCGGGTGGAGCTGCCCGGCGGCGTGCGCGCCTGGGCCACCACCCACCACGAGGTCAGCAAGGCGACGCTGAACGACCCCCGGTTCGTCAAGAGCGTCGACCACTGGGCCGACTACCAGGAGGGCCGCGTCCCCGAAGGCTGGCCGCTGCTGGGCACCATCCCCACCGACAACACCAACATGCTGGCCCTGGACGGCGCCCCCCACCGGCGCCTGCGCCAGCTCACCGCCAGCCCGTTCTCGGCGCGCCGGGTCGAGCGGCTGCGCCCGCGCATCGAGCGGATCACCGCCCGGGCGCTGGACGCGCTGGAGCCCCGGGCGTCCCAGACCCTGGACCTGAAGTCGGAGTTCACGTTCCGGGTGCCGATGGCCGTCATCGGCGAGCTGTACGGGGTGTCCGAGGCCGAGTACGAGAACCTCGGCGAGATGTACGCCAAGCTGTTCTCCGGCACCACGGAGGAGGGCGAGCACCTCCGGATCTACCACACGCTGTTCCAGTACTTCGGGGAGCTGGTCGCCCGCAAGCGGGCCACCCTGGACGAGCACGACGACTTCACCGCCGACCTCATCCGCGCGAGCGAGGACGGCGAGGGCCTCACCGACATGGAGATCACCCTCACCCTGCTGACGGTGGTCGCCGCCGGGCACGAGACCACGGTCAACCTGCTCACCAACGTGGTGCGGGCGCTGCTCAGGTACCCGGAGCAGCTGGAGCGGCTGCGCAAGGGCGAGGTCACCTGGGACGCGGTCGTGGAGGAGACCCTGCGCTACGACCCGCCCAACAACCTCATGATGTTCCGGTTCGCCACCGAGGACATCGAGATCGAGGGTCAGACCATCAAGAAGGGCGAGGCGCTGCTCACCCACTACGGGGCGGCCTCGCGCGACCGCGCCGAGTTCGGCGACGACCCGGAGGTGTTCGACCCCGACCGCGGTAAGGGGCGGCACATCTCCTTCGGGTACGGCCCGCACATCTGCCCGGGTGCGCCGCTGTCGCGCCTGGAGGCGGGGATCATCCTGCCGATGCTGTTCGAGCGCTTCCCCGACCTGAGGCTCGCGGTCCCGGACGAGGAGCTGGTGGTGGCCTCGGCCCTGTCGGTCAACAGCCTCAAGGAGTTCCCGGTCGTGCTGCGCCCGTAGCCCGCGCCCTCCCCGGGGACCGACGGCGTGACGGCCCCCGGGGAGAACCTTGCCGGGACGAAACCCCCTTTTTGCGGACTGTGACCGTACGATCCCCGCAGGCCACCGGCAGGGAGGGGCGGACATGGTCGTGACGAGGAGCTGTGCGCTGGCCCTGGCCGTCCTCCTCGCCGGCTGCGGCGGTCCGGGGGCGGCCGCCCCGGCCGGCGGGGAGGCGCCGCAGGCCACCGGCGCCCCGTCCGCCCCGGGCCCGGCCCCCGTCCTGAGCCCGGCTCCGGGACCGGCGCCGGCCGCGCCGTCCCCCGCGGACCCGTCCCCGTCGGGCGGCCCGGCCCAGGCCACCGCGGAACCCTCCGGGTCCGGCGGGTCCGGTGAGCCCGGCGGGCCCGGCGGCCGGCCCGAGGGCGAACCGCCAAAGGAGGCCGTCACCGGCTACCTGGAGGCGCTGGCCGCCACCGACGACCCCGACCGCATGAGTGAGGGGCTCAACCTGGCGGCGGACGACTCCGCCGCCCACGACCTGCTCCTGCACGCCGCCTCCGTCGCCCGGGCCCGCGCCGACGGCGGCCGGACGCCCGAGGCCGCCGGGCTCACCCCCACCGCCGACGGAGCCCGGCTGTGCCCGGCCGAGGGCAACGACCCCGACTGCGGCGAGTACACCGACTTCACCGGCCGGGACGGGCTGGTGACGGGGCTGCACATCAACGGCTCCGACCCGGGCCCCTCCCTCATCGTCGGCGACGGCGCCACCGCCGACTCCGAGGGCGTCGGCGCGACCCTGGTCACCGCCTACCGGTCCGTCGTCGACCACACCCTGGTGGTGACGGTGGAGTTCGCCGCCGTCGACGCCGTGTCCCTGGACCTGGACGGCGCCGTCTACCGCGCCGCCGACGGCACCGGGCAGCGCGCCGAGGACGCCGCGGGCCGCCGCGAACTCACCGCGGGGACCGCCACCCACGCCGTCTTCCACTTCCCCGACGCCCTGCCGGGCGGCGAGCTCTCCGTCGGCGGCTGCCTCGCCGAGTGCTCCGCCCTCGTCGACCTCTCCCTCCCCGTCGGCTGACCGGCTCAGCCCAGGAGGGAGCCGTCGATCCGGGCGCGGGCGAAGATCCACCGGAAGGCCGCCAGGGCCGCCGCCAGCCAGCACGCCGCGGCCAGCAGCATCCATCCCGTCTCGGCGGCCACGGCGGCGGCCGGGGCGCCCGCCTCCAGCAGCCGCACCGCAGCCAGCCCGTGGACCGCGGGCAGGGCCTGGGCGGCCCACTGCACCGGGACGGGCCAGTACTCCACCGGCACCATCGCCCCGCTGACCACGACGACCAGCGACGACGCGATGTTGCCGATGACGTTGCGCGCCTCGGGGAAGACCAGCGCCACCGAGGCGACGAGCAGCGTCATGCAGTAGGTGGACAGGCAGGTCAGCGCCACGATCCCGACCAGCACCGGCACCTGCCACCAGGCCCACTGGACCCCGAAGAAAGGCGGCAGGGCCAGCAGCGCCACCGACGTGGTCGCCACCGACGAGGCGGGCCACTGCAGGCTGCGGCCGAAGTAGAACCACCCGGGGGACACCGGCGAGGCGGCCAGCAGCCCCATCGTGCCCCGGTGGTGGTCCCAGCAGGTGGAGGCCACCGCCAGCATCGCCTCGGCCACGCAGACCGTCACCGCCGCCCCCAGCACGATGTACCGCGTGTACTCCGGGTCGCCGACCAGCACCCCCACCGTGGAGTAGAACAGCACCTGGCACAGGAGTCGCACCAGCCAGCCGAACAGCCAGGTCTTCCAGGTGTAGAACGCCCGGAAGTCGGCGCGGGAGACGACGGCGCCCTGGCGCACGGTACGCGCCACCGGCGCGATCAGGTCAGACACGGGACAGGCTCCCCTCGGCCCGGGCGCGGCGCAGGAAACGGTCCATGGTGTGCGTGCCGAAGGCCAGTGCCAGCGCCCCCAGCAGCAGCACCGCGGCCAGCCGCGCCGCCGCGTGCTCCACCGGCCCCGGCGCCAGGGAGTCGCGGAACAGGTCCGCGCCCCAGGACAGGTACAGCAGACGGCCCGGCGCCGCCGCCCACAGGGGCAGGAACGCCAGCGGCACCACGACCCCCGACAGCAGGAACACCGGCATGGACAGCGTGTTCTGCACGATGCGCGCCCCCGGCGCGGCGATGAACAGCGCCGACAGGGCGGTGGCCGTGGCAGCGGTGGCCAGTGCCGTGGCCAGGGCCGAGAGCACGAACACCGCCGGGTGATGGACGGTGACCCAGTGCCCGAACAGCAGCCCCGCGGTGGCGATGGCCAGCCCGAACGCGGGCAGGGACACCAGCATCGCCCCGCACAGCCGACCGAACACCAGAGCGGTCGGCGACACCGGGGAGGCGACCAGCAGCTCCAGCCGTCCGTTCTCGCGGTCCTCGGCGATCATCTCCCCGGCGAACATCAGCGCCGCGGTCCACAGCGCCATGAGGGTGGGCGCCACCACCGCGTAGGAGGCCAGGTCGGTGCGCCCGCTGTACAGCATCATCGACAGCAGCACCGCGGTGGTCATCGGGACCGTGGCCAGCGTGAAGTAGGTGTCCACACTGCGCGCCATGGTCCGGGCCTGGAAACCGGATCCCAGCGCGAATCCGGTGAGCGCCGTCCTCACTCGCCCACCGCCATGCCCCGCTCGCCCACCAGGTGGAGGTAGACCTCCTCCAGGTCGGGGCGGCTGCGGGCCACGTCGCGCACCCGGGCCTCGACCAGGGCGCGCTGCACCGCCAGGGTCGCGTCGGGGGAGGAGGTCTCCACCCGGGTCAGCCCCTCCTCGGGGGAGGTCACCGACACCACCCCGGGCAGGCCGGCCAGGGACTCGCGGACCCGGCCGGGGACGCCGCGGGCGTCCACCCGCTCGTAGGCGGAGACGAGGTCGCCGACGGCGGCGGGGGACTCGGTCATGACCAGGGTCCCCCGGTCGATGAGGGAGACCCGGTCGGAGAGCGCCGCCGCCTCGGCCATGTCGTGGGTGGTCATCAGGACGGTGGTGCCCCGGCCGCGCAGCTCGCCGACCAGGGCGCGGAAGTCGCGGGCGGCGACGGGGTCCATGCCCACGGTGGGCTCGTCCAGGATGAGCACCCCGGGGTCGGAGACCAGCCCCCGGGCCAGGTGCAGGCGCTGCTTCATGCCGCGGGAGAAGTCCCCGGCGCGCTCGTCGGCCCGGTCGGCGAGCCCGACCCGTTCCAGGAGCTCGTCGACCCTGCGGCGGCGGGCGGCCCGGCCCAGGCCGTACAGCGACGCCCAGAAGGTGAGGTTCTGCCGGGCGGTGAGCCGTTCGTACAGGCCCTTCTCACCGCCGAAGACGATACCGAGGCGCTCCTTGACCCGGGCGGTGTCGGTGACGACGTCGTGTCCGAGGACCCGGACGGTGCCCGCCGTCGGCAGCAGCACCGTGGAGACGATCTTGCACAGGGTGGTCTTGCCGGCGCCGTTGGGGCCGAGCAGGCCGTGCACCTCGCCGCGGGGGACGTCCAGGTCCAGGCCGCGCAGCGCG